>NZ_JADKPN010000001.1 GCF_015352455.1 Nocardioides islandensis | reverse complement strand
GTGCCGGCGCCCCAGCTTCAACGCCTCCTCGAGCACGCCGTGCATGCCCATCGCCTTGGCGTCCGCGACCACCTCGGGGAGGGAGGTACGGGCCTCGTCCCGCTCACCCTCCGCCAACAGCGCGGCCAGCAAGCGCACCCGAACCGGCAGGGCCACGCCCGCACCCACGTGACTGGCCGCGTCGTACGCCGCACGCCACAGCTCCACCGAGGGCTCACCACGGTGCTCGGCCCGGAGGGCGAGCGCCACGGACGTGCTGTGTCCCAGGAAGGAACGTCGTGCGTCGCCATCGAGCCCCGTTTCCGCGCGTGCCAGCAACACGTCGGCTGCGGAGACTAGGTGGTCGGCGGAGCCGGCTCCCGTCCTCTCCGCCGCTTCGATCGCGAGGTACGCCAGGTGGGCGACCAGGCCACAGCCGACTGGGCTGTCCGACTGCTCGAACATGTCCAGCCACTGCTCGGCCGAGGTCAGGGCTTCGTCGACCAGGCCGTTGGCCAGGAGAACCTGGATGTGGGGAACCATCCACTCTCCGTCAGGGGGGATGTTCGACGATCGGATCGATCGGATGCGCTCACGATCGAGATCCAGCGCCGCGACAGCGTCTCCACGCATGAGTCGCGCCCGCACCCGGGGATACATCACCTCGAGGCCGTCATCACGCAGGTGCCACTCGTCGACTGCCACATCCAGCGCACGCTCCGCCTCGTCGAGACGGCCGGCGTGGAGGAGTCCCTCGCCCAGCTCGAGTGCCGCACGTCCGGCGCAGTACACGAAACCCTGCCTGCCACTCTCGCGCATCGCCCACTCGGCAAGGTCCCTCCCTGCCGCCCAGTCCAACCCAGCCATCATGATCTTGGCCTTGGCCAGGCTGGCGAAGTAGTGGTCAGCCAGCACCCGGGACCGTGACACGGTCCGCGAGACACCGTCCATGCAGGCGGCCGCTTCGCGGAGGTCGCCCATCATCATGGCCAGCCACCCGCGTCCGAACCACGTGTAGCCCTCGATGACCGGCAGGTCGAGCGCGGCTGCCATCTCACCCGACCGCACCCGAGCCGCGTGGCTCAGCGCCATGTGGTGGAAGCGGTAGTGCCACTCTCCCAAGACGCAGATCGCGTAGGCCAGGTCACGGCTGGGCTCGTCCCCCAGGAGCTCGATGGCCCGCTCGATGGCCCGAGCCTGCGTGATGTACCCGTCCAGCGCGTCGTACAGCCCGGCGTACGTCGTGTAGACGCGGGCGGTCACGACCGGGTCGGACTCATCGGCCACCAGGTCAAGGGCCTCGCGGATGGCCGCCATCGGCCGGGCACGGTCGAGCTCCTCGACACCGGCCCGCGCCAGCTGGCGAAGGAGGTCGGCCTTGGCCGGCTCCTCGTCGGGCGGTAGGTGGTCCCGGAGCTCGATGGCGCGTTCCAAGAGGGCGATCGCGTCGGGCAGGCCGAGTGTGAAGGACGTGGTCCCGGCCCGGCTCGCCGCACGGCAGGCGCGGGCGACGTCGTGAGCCGCATGCCAGTGGAACGCGAGCAGGCTGAGCTCGCTGATCCCTGGGTCGTCACCGGCGAGACGTTCGAGTGCCTCGGCCAGGAGCGCGTGCGACTTCGTGCGCTCCCCTGGCAGCAGGTCGTCGTACACCGCTTCCCGCACCAGCCCGTGCCGGAAGTCGAGGCGTTCGCCCGCGCGGCGCACGACATGCGCCTCGATTGCCTCGGCCAGGACCTCGTCGAGGACCTCGTGGTCCAGAGCCGTCGCCTCGGCGAGGAGTGCTGGCCACAGGCGGCTGCCGTGGGCGGAGGCCAGCCGCAGCACCGCCCGCGTCCGGTCCGAGAGGGCGTCGACCCGCGCCAGCAGGAGGTCACCCAGGGCGTCGGGCAGACCTTCCCTGCCGGCGACGAGCAGCTCTTCGGCGTACAGGGGATTGCCTTCCGAGCGCGTGTAGAGCTCGTGCAGGAAGTGGCCGTCGACGCTGCCCGCCCGCGCCTCGACCAGAGCCCCGACTTCGTCGAGATCGAGGGCGGACAGCTCTGCACGCACCGAGCCCGGATGACGCACCAGCTCGGCCAGCGCGCCGCGGAACGGGTGCTTCCTCCCGATCTCGTCGCTGCGGTACGTCGCCACCAGGCAGAGCTGCCCAGTCGTGGTCCGGGCGACGGACGTGACGAGGTCGATGGTCGCCCTGTCCGCCCAGTGCAGGTCCTCCAGGACGACCAGGACAGGCTCCTCAGCGACCTGCTCGGCGATCGCGAGAGCGAGCTCGTCCACGCTGACGGCGTCCGCCTCCCCACGCAGGTACGGCGCCAGGCGTCGGGTCACCGGCGGCAGCCCCTCGTCGGGCCGGCCGGCGATCGCCTGACGCAGCGCCTCCCGCACCGGCCGCAACGCCACCCCGTCGTCGATGTCGAGGCAGTGACCCACCAGCACCCGAAAGCCACGTGATCGCGCGTGGTCGGCGACCACGCCGACCAGCGACGTCTTGCCGATCCCGGCGTCGCCCCCGACGAGGAGGACGCGCGGATCGCCGGACGCGGCAGCGTCCAAGGCCGCGTCGGCCTCCTCGATCTCGCGATCCCGCCCGAACAGCGTCGTCACTCGACCACCGCCAGGTCGCGGGCGACGGCAGCGGCCTCCGTGCGGTTGGTGACACCGAGCTTGGCCAGCAGGTTCGTCACGTGCACCGAGACGGTCTTCTCCGAGATGAACAACTTCTCCGCGATCGCCCTGTTGGTCGCCCCCGTCGCCAGCACGTCGAGCACCTCACGCTCGCGACTGGTCAGGATGTCCAGCTTCGAGGGCCGGTCGTCACCCGGTACCGGGATGCGATGGCGGCGTCCCAGCCTGATCGCGTCCTCGAGCACTCCGTTCATGCCCATCGCCTTGGCCTCCGCGACCACCTCGGGGAGCGAGGTACGGGCTTCGTCCCGCTTGCCTTCGGCCAGGAGCGCCCGGACGAGACGCCATCGGATCGGCAGCGCGACACCGTCGCCGATCGTCCGGGCTCCGTCGAACGCAGCCCTCCACCGATCCGCCGCCGGTCGGCCATGGATCTCGGCCCGCAGGGCCCGCGCGCACAAAAGCGAGAGGGACCACACCGTGATCGGCGTGAGCACGAGCGCGTCGTCCACCGATGCGAGAAGCGCATCGGCCCGCTCCACCAGGTCAGGAGCAGGGGAGCCGAGGACCCGTCCCGCCAGGGCAGACTCGTACGCCGCGTGCGCCAGCCCCGCAGCTGCCTGTGGGTTGTCCGAGCCCGCGAAGTCGACCAGGTGGTCGCGGACGACGGTGTGTGCGTCCTCGACGAGGCCGTTGGCGATGAGCACCTGGGCATGGAGCAGGAGCCACTGCAGGTCGGGGAGCACGTTCCACTGGCCGACCGCGCGCATCCGCTCGCGTTCCAGGGGCAGTGCAGCCTGGGCCCGTCCCTGGAGCAGGAGAAGCCGGACACGAGCCAGGTGACCACGGATCAGGTCCGGCGTGACGAGATCTCCGGACAACTCGTCCAACATCGACTCGGCCTGCCTCAGCTCGCCGGCACCGATGAGGCCATGGACCACCTCGAGACCGGCTCGAACGGCCTGGGCGGGAAGGCCGCGGGTGAGTGCCTCGTTGCGTGTCTCGCGAGCAAGGCGGAGACCCGCGGGGGGATCGACTCCCGAGAGGAGCATGAAGGCGCGCTCCATGTCGAAGATGAGAGCCTCGCCCTCCAGGCCGGCGCGACGGGCCGCGGCAGCCGCGGCCTCGGTGTCGGTGAGGCCACGCTGGTAGTCGCCCCGGTAGAAGTAGCCCCCTCCTCGCGCGCCCAGACCCTCGTACAAGACCTCTGGAGCATCCAGGGCGGTCGCGATCTCGATCGCGCTCTCGGCATCCGCGATGGCTGCCGTGAAGTGTTCGTGGTGCAGCTGCCACTCCGCCCTGATCGCGAACGCACGGGCGCGCTCGTGCGACGGTCGATTGCCGAGGCGCTCCAGGGCACGGTCCAGGGCGTCGAGATGGGTGAGGTGCCCGGGCAGTTCTTCGAAGAACACCGCGTAGGCCGTGTAGACACGGGCGGCCAGCTGTGGGTCGGTGTCGTCTCGCAGCTCGTCGAGGGCCTCGCCGAGCAGCCGACGCGTTCGATCGAACTCGAGATTGCGCTCACACGCGCGCGCCAACATCCACAACAAGTCGGCACGAGCCGGCTCCGCGCCGGGTACCTGAGAATGCAGCTCCAGCGCGAGGTCGAGGTGGGTGATCGCTTGGGCGATCCCCAGGGTCCGTGCTCTGAGGCCGGCCCGAACGGCCGCTCCATACGCGCGCGGCACGTCGTTGGCTGCGTGCCAGTGGAAGGTCAGCTGGCCGAGGTCTGCCATGGCGGGCCGGCTTCCGATGGTCCGTTCCAGGGCCTCCGCCAGGCGGCGGTGGGCCTTGGACCGCTCCCCCGGCATCAGGTCGTCGTACACAGCCTCACGGACGAGGCCGTGGCGGAAGTCGAGGTGGTCACCGACCCGACGGACCACGTTCGCGTCGATCGCCTCGCGCAGGCACGCGTCCACGGCATCGGCACCGAGTCCGGACGCCTCGGCCAGCAGCACGGAGTCCAACCGACTGCCGTGCGCGGAGGCCAGGCGCAGCAGTCCACGGGCCTCGTCCGACAGGGCGTCGGCCCGCGCGAGCAGCAGGGCTCCCAGCTGCTCGGGCAACCCGTCGGGACCGGCGGCCAGCAGCTCCTCGGCGTACAGGGGGTTTCCCTCGCTGCGCTCGAACACCGACCGCGTCACCTCGGCGTCGTCGAGCCCGCGGCTCGTCACGATGCCCGCGATCCCGTCGGCGTCGAGAGCACGCAGGTCCAGGCGGGAGGCGGACGGGCTGCGGCCCAGCTCCGCCAGCGCCCCGAAGAACGGATGCCGACGGGTCACCTCGTCGGCGCGGTGGGTCAGGACCAGACACAACGGACCCGTCGCGGTGCGAGCGACGGCCACGGCGAAGTCGACCGTCGACCGGTCCGCCCAGTGCAGGTCCTCGAGCACCAGCAGGATCGGGCCCTCGGCCGCCAGCTCGGCCACCACCAAGGCCAGCTCGTCCACCGTGACGGCGTCCGCCTCGCCCCGCAGGTACGGCGCCAAGCGTCGGGTCACCGGCGGAAGTCCCTCGTCAGACCGAAAGACGACGGCTTGTCGCAGCGCCTCCCGTACCGGGCGCAGCGCGACCCCGTCGTCGATGTCGAGGCAGTGACCCACCAGGACGCGGAAGCCACGTGATCGTGCGTGGTCAGTGACCACGCCGACCAGCGACGTCTTGCCGATCCCGGCGTCGCCGCCGACGAGGAGGACGCGCGGCTCACCGGACGCAGCAGCGTCCAAGGCCGCGTCGGCCTCCTCGATCTCGCGATCCCGCCCGAACAGTCCGCGCAGTGGTGTGCCCATCGATCCGCCTGCCCCGAGGGGTCTGCGCGTTACCGGGGCGCCTCAGTATGTCGCCTGTGCCCCGGCTGGGTCACCGAGTTGTCCGCCGCGCGCAGACGAGGGGCAACACGAAGGGGCCCCACCCGGGAAGGGGCCCCTTCGAGTCGGTCCCGCCTCGAGCGGGGCCACGTCTGTTGCCGGAGTCAGTCGACGAACGTCCTCCAGGTCTGGGTGACCGACCGGCCGTAGCCGCCGGCCTTCGGGACCAGCCCCTTCCAGTACCAGGAGCCGGTCCGCGGCGCGTAGACACGGGTGCGCCAGCGGCCCTGGGCGTCGGTCTCGACCTTCTTCACCAGCTTCCACTCGCAGCCCTTGCACAGCCGCTTGTAGACCTGCACGTTGCGGTGCTCCCAGCCCGGCTCCACGTCCCCCTTGAAGATCAGCCAGCCCTTGGCGTTGCGGAACACCTCGTCGTTCATGGCGCGCTTGGGGAGGTCGGCGGAGTACGCCGGGGAGAACCCGGTCACGAGAGCAGCGAGAAGCGCCGCGACGAGGAGGGTCGACGGGCGCACGACCCCCTCGTACCCGTCGCGTCCACGCCCCAAACCCGCGTCGGGAGCGATTTCTGGCGCTCGTATGCTCGCGGCGTGCCGCCGTCTCGTCAGGGCTTCCTGTTCGGACTGACGGCGTACCTGCTGTGGGGCGTCTTCCCGCTCTACTTCCCGCTCCTCGAGCCGGCCGGCGCGGTGGAGATCCTGGCGCACCGCATCCTCTGGTCGCTCGGGATCAGCGCTCTGCTCGTCCTCGGCCTGGGCAGGACGCGGCAGTTCCGTGCCCTGTTCGGCGACCGGCGGGTGTTCCTCCTGCTGTGCCTGGCGGCGGTGGTCATCACGTCCAACTGGGGCACCTACATCTACGGCGTCACCTCCGGCCGGGTCGTGGAGACGTCGCTGGGGTACTTCATCAACCCTCTGGTCACCGTGCTGATGGGCGTGCTGCTCCTGGGCGAGCGGCTCCGGCCCCTTCAGTGGCTGGCCATCGCGGTCGGCGCGCTGGCCTGCGTCGTGCTCACCGTCGACTACGGCCACCCCCCGTGGATCGCGCTGGTCCTCGCGTTCTCGTTCGGCACCTACGGGCTGGCCAAGAAGCAGGCCGGCGCGGAGGCCATCGAGAGCATGGCGCTGGAGACGATGCTGCTGGCTCCCTTCGCCGCGGCGTACCTCGGATGGCTCGTGGCACGGGGAGACTCGACGTTCGGGACCGAGGGCCCGGGCCACGCCCTCCTGCTCGCGACCACCGGACTGGTCACGGCCGTGCCCCTCATGTGCTTCGGCGCCGCGGCCATCCGGGTGTCGATGGTGACGCTCGGCCTCATGCAGTACCTGGCCCCGATCCTCCAGTTCTTCCTGGGCATCGTGTACTTCCACGAGGAGATGTCCGGTGGCCGGTGGGCCGGCTTCGGACTGGTGTGGGTGGCGCTGGCGATCTTCACCGTGGAGTCGATCCGGCACCGGCGCCGGGTGTTCCGACTGACCGTGGAGGCGGCGTCGGTCTGACACGATGACCGCGTGCCGACGTACCTGTCCTACGACCTCGCGGAGCTCGCGTACCGGGAGGAAGGCGCCGGCCTGCCCGTGCTCGTCATCCCGGGAGGACCGGCCCGCGACGCGGCGTACCTCGGCGACCTGAGCCCGCTCGCGTCGCTGCTCAGCCGCAAGCTCGTCATCCCGGACCTGCGCGGCACCGGAGCGTCGCAGCCGGACACCGACCCCGACAGCCATCGCGCGGACCGGCTCGCCGCGGACGTGGCCACCCTGGTCGACCACCTGCGGATGGCGCCGCTCGAGGTGCTGGCCCACTCGGCCGGCGCCAACGTCGCGTTGCTGCTCGCCGAACGGCGGCCCGACCTCGTCTCGCGGCTGGTCCTCGTCACGCCGGGCACCCGCCTGCTGGACCTCGGGCCCGAGGAGAGCGAGTGGGACGACGCGCTCGAGCGCCGGGCCGGCGAGCCCTGGTACGACGAGGTCCGGGCCGCCCTCGAGGCCGAGGAGCCGACGCCGGAGCAGGAGCTGCTGGGCGAGGCGCTCTTCTACGGCCGCTGGGACGCCCAGGCCCGGGCCCACGCCGCCTCCGACGGACCGCAGCGCAACCCGGAGGCCACGCGGTGGTTCCACGAGGGCGCCTACGACCCCGAGCGGTCGAGGACGACCCTGGCGCAGTCCAAGGTCCCGGTGCGCATCATCCTGGGCGAGCTCGACCCCTGGCCGAACGCCCGGGCCGGCGAGGAGCTGGCCGCGCTGTTCCCCGACGCGAAGGTGACGGTGTTGCCCGGCGCCGGTCACTTCCCTTGGCTCGACGACCCCGGCCGGTACGCGCTGGCCGTGCGTGAGGCCCTGCACGACTGAGGCGTGCTCGCGTTCGTCTGAGGTGCCCTTAGTCGCGCGCGACGTGCCGCCCGACGTCGAGGACAGTGACTTCGACCGATGTGCAGCCCCCTGCCTCAGGCGGAGCGTGGTGGTCACCGCAGCACCCGACCACCACCAGGAGCCCGAGATGAACAGCTACCACCACGAGACGATCGCCCGCCAGCGCATGGACGAGGCCGCCCGCGCCGCCCGCACGGCGTACATGTTCCAGCAGGGTGGCACCCGCCCCCGGCGCTGGTCGTTCCCCAAGGTCACCTTCCCTTCCCGGCCGCGCCCCAGGCTCACCCCTCGCCCGGTGTGACGCCTGCGCCGGATTAGGGAGTTCTGCCGATGCCGTACGGCGGTCCGTGGCGGGACAGTGGTCTCGTGCAGGACGACTCCCCCGCGCTCTTCGGGCGCGACCGCGAGCTGGCCGAGGCCGGGCAGGCCCTCGAACGCGCCCAGGACGGCACCGCGCAGGTGTTGCTGGTCGGCGGCGACGCCGGCATCGGCAAGACGACGCTGACGTCCGTGATCGCCGACGGAGCCCAGGCACGCGGCTTCACCGTCCTGACCGGGCACTGTCTCGACGTCGACCACGGCGCCGCGCTGCAGCCGGTGCGCGAGGCGCTGCGAGGCCTGGTGGCCGATCGAGCGGACGACGACCTGCCGCCCGCGACCCGACGACTGGCCCCCTTCCTCCGGGGTGGGCCGGAGACCGCGGCCCTCGACGACCTCGGGCTGGTCATCGCCGAGGCGGCCTCGGCGGCACCGGTGATGCTGGTCCTGGAGGACCTGCACTGGGCGGACCGTTCCACGCAGGACCTCGCGATCGCGTTGGCACACACGGCCGAGGGCAGGATCTGCGCGGTCCTCACCTTCCGGTCCGACGAGCTGACCCGGCGGCACCCGTGGCGGCAGGCGGCGCTGGACATCGGCCGCGGCGCGGGCACGCACCGGCTCGAGCTCGGGCCTCTCGACCGAGACGCGATCGGGGCGATCGTCCAGGCGCGTACGGGCCGCCGCGACCAGGCCCTCGTCGGCGCGCTGCTCGCCCGGTCAGAGGGCAACCCGCTGTACGCCGAGGAGCTGATCGCCGCCGGCGAGGACCGGGTGCCGGGTCCGCTCAGCGACCTGCTGCTCGCTCGCGTCGAGGCGCTCTCGGCGCCGACGCGCGACGTCCTGCGCACGGCCTCGGCGCACGGCAGCCGACTCCACCTGGCTCTGCTCGGCGAGGTGACCGGGCTGGCCCCCGGCGAGCTCGACGACCGCCTGCGCGAGGCCACCGACGCCCAGGTGCTGCGTGCCGCCGGCGACCACGTCGACTTCCGGCACGGTCTGCTGCGTGAGGCCGTGTACGACGACCTCCTCCCGGGCGAGCGCACGCGCACCCACGCGGCCTGTGCGGCGGGTCTCGAACGACTCGTCGGCGACCGGGCCACGCCGGCGGAGCTGGGGATGCTGGCCTTCCACTGGTACGCCGCCCACGACATCCCTCGCGCGTACTCGGCCGCCGTCCGTGCCGGTGTCGCGGCCAGGGCCCGGGGTGGTCCGGAGGCCATCGCCCTCCTCGACCGCGCCCTGGAGCTCTACGACCAGGTGCCGCACGACGACCCCGACGAGCCACACAAGGCCGACCTGGTGCGACTGCTGGCCGACGCGTGCCGCACCAACGCCGAGCCGGAGCGGGCCAACCAGCTCATGGCGGAGGCGCTCGACCTCGTCGCGGACCGTGTGGACCCGCGGTTGGCGGCGCGCGTGTGCACGTCGTACGCCACCTCCTGCGAGGAGCTGGACGGGTACCCGACGCACGCCGAGGCGCTCGAGGTGGCGGTGCGCCTGGTCGACGGCGAGCCGTCGGCGGAGCTGGCCCTGGCGCTGGCCGCGACAGCCGACCACCTTCTCCGGTTCTCGCGCTTCCGCGACGCGGTCGCGATGGCCGAGCGCGCCGTGGCCGCCGCGGCCGACGTCGGGGAGCTCCCCGATGTCGACGCGAGCGCCTGGCAGACGCTGGCCTGGTCGGAGTTCTCGATGGGACGGATGGGCGCCTCGGTCACGGCGTTCGGGCGCGCGGCACGGGCGGCCGTCCGGGCCGGCAACGTGGCGGAGGCCGGGTACGACGACATCGGCCTCGCCTACGTGCTCGGCGGGGGCGTCGACGTGGAGCGGGGACTGGCGCTCGCCGACGAGGCCGCCGCGCGGGCCCGCGGCCAGGGGCTGCCGCTCATCGCGCTGCGCACCGGTGGCATGAAGGTCCTCGCGCTGCTCACGGCCGGCCGTCTCGACGAAGCAGGCCTGCTGGTGGCCGAGCTCGTCGAGCAGGGGATGCATCCGCAGTCGCTCTTCCTGTTGCGGGCCCGGTCGCGCCTGCTCGTGCTGCAGGGGCGGCTGGACGCGGCGCTGACGCATGCGCGTGAGCAGCTGGCCGTCAACCAGACCATCGCCAAGCACCCCGACGCCGACGAGATCGATCTGCTCGTCGGCATGTTGCTGGCCAACGACCTGGTGGACGAGGCGAGGTCGGTCGCCGTCGAGTACGCCGAGCTGTACTCCGCCGGCGACAGCCCGCTGGCCCACGCCACGATGGCGAAGGCGCTCTACGCGGTGGCCCTGGCCGGCGGCAGCGACGACGCCGACCTGGCCGCGACCGCCGACGCCCTGCTCGCGCGAGCCCTGCACGACGTACCTCCCGACGCGACGACCCATTGGGACGCGCTCGACCTGGTGGTCGCGCCGGCCCTGCAACGGGAGGTACGGGGCGAGCCGGCCGCGGACGCCTGGGCGGCGGCGTACGACGCGGCCGTCGGCGTGGGCGCCGGTGCCGCCCTGCCCGTCCGGCTCGGACTGGTGCGCGCCCTGCTGGCCGAGGGACGACGCGACGAGGCCCGGACGGTCCTGCCGGAGCTCTGGGAGGAAGCCGCCGCCATCGGCGCGGGTGGCGTCGCGGCCGAGGCGCTCAGGCTCGGACGCCGGCACCGGATCCCGGTCGGCGACGCGCACACCTCGAGCCCGCTCGACGTGCTGACGGGGCGCGAGCGCGAGGTGCTCGACGTGCTGGCGACCGGCGCGACCAACCGCGCGATCGCGGAGCGGCTGTTCATCAGCGAGAAGACGGTGAGCGTGCACGTCACCAACCTGCTGGCCAAGCTCGGCGTCACCAACCGCACCGAGGCGGCCGCCCTGGCGCGAGATCTGGGATTCCTGCCGATGTGAGGGGTGACCCCTTAGGCGAAGAGTCGGAGACATCAGGAACCGACCCAGGAGGCCACCATGAACGACTACTCGCCCACCCCGCGCATCGCCTGGACCCACCAGCCCGTCGCCCGCCGGCGTACGACGCGCACCCACCGCCCGCTGTCGTGGCCGGCCTGGCTGCCGCGGCTCGCGCCCCGGGACGTCGCCGACGCGCCTCGGCTGAGGATGAGCGCCACGCCGACCGGCGGTGCGTGAGTGTCGGTTTCACCCGGGCGGCGGTGAGTGGTGGTCGATTGCACGGCCGGAAACCGACCTCATCCACCGCCAGCCGGGAAGAACCGACCCTCCCTCACCGCCAGACGGGCAGCAGCGAGCGCCGGTCAGGTGACGCGGGTCGCGACCAGGTCCGCGAAGCCCTCGAGGGCGTGGCGCACCGGGCCCTCGGGGAGCGCGGCCAGCAGCGCCTTGGCCTCGGCGGCCCGCGCCATCACGTAGCTGCGCGCCTCGTCCATCGCCGGGTGCGCCCGCAGCAGCGCCAGCGCCTCGGCGTGCGGGGCGTCCTCGGTGAGGTCGGAGGCGAGCAGCTCGAGCAGCCGCTGGTCCTCGGGCCGCGCGGAGGCCCGGGCCATCAGCACCGGCAGGGTGGGCACGCCCTCGCGCAGGTCGGTGCCCGGGGTCTTGCCCGAGACGCCGGCGTCCGAGGCCACGTCGAGGATGTCGTCGGAGAGCTGGAAGGCGGTGCCGACGACCTCGCCGTACGTCGTCAGCGCGCGCGTCACCTCGGGGGACGCGCCGCCGAACATGGCGCCGTACGTCGCGGACGTGGCGATCAGGGAGCCCGTCTTGCCCGCGACCACGTCCAGGTAGTGCTCGAGCGGGTCCTCATCGGGCCCGGGCTCGAGCGTCTCGAGGATCTGGCCCTCGACCAGCTTGGTGAACGTCTGCGCCTGGATGCGCACCGCGTCCGGGCCCAGCTCGGCGGTGAGCTCGGAGGACTTCGAGAACAGGAAGTCGCCGGTGAGGATCGCGACGTGGTTGTCCCAGCGCGCGTTGGCCGACGCGGAGCCGCGGCGCAGCTCGGCCTCGTCCATCACGTCGTCGTGGTAGAGCGACGCCAGGTGGGTCAGCTCGACCACGCACGCCGCGGTGATGACGTCGTCGACCTCGGGGTGGTCGCCGCACTCGGCGGCCACCAGCACGAGCAGCGGCCGGAACCGCTTGCCGCCGGCCTCCATCAGGTGGCTGGCCGCCTCGGTCACGAACCCGGCGCGGCTGCGCACGTGCCCGGTCAGCGCCTTCTCGACCTCGGCCAACCGGACCTGGAGACGTGCGGACAGCCGCTCGTCGAGGACCGGGAACGCGAGCCCGGACCCGCCACCAGCCCCCTTGTCAGTGGTCACCTGAGGAATTGTCCCGCAACCCCGGCGAGGTTCAGAACCGGGCCGGGGATGATGCCGAGCACGAGCGTCGCCGCCGCACCCACGGCGATGGTCGCCGAGGTCATCACCGACGGGTGCACGACGTACGCCGCCACACCCGGCTCCGGGTCACGGAAGAACATCACCACGATCACGTAGACGTAGATGTAGGCGGCGATCATGCTGCTGATCACGCCGACGATCACGACCGGCCACGCGCCCGAGGACATGGCGACCTCGAAGACAGCCCACTTGCCGATGAACCCGGACGTCAGCGGGATGCCGGCGAGGCCGAGCAGGAACAGGGCGAACACGCCCGCCACCAGGGGCGAGTGCTTGCCGAGGCCCGCCCAGCGGTTCAGCGCGCTCTGCTCGCCGGCCGAGTCGCGCACGAGCGAGACGACCGCGAAGGCGCCGAGTGCCGAGACGCCGTAGGTGACGAGGTAGAAGAGCACGGCCTGCATCGAGGTGAGCTGGCCCTTGCTGAGCTCGCCGGCGCTCTGCACGCCGAGCACGCCGGTGAGCAGGAAGCCGGTGTGGGCGATGGCGGAGTACGCCAGCATGCGCTTGACGTCGCGCTGGGTCACCGCGAGCACCGCGCCGACGAGCATGCTGAGGATCGCGACGACCCACATCATGGGCTGCCAGCTCCAGCGGTCCGCGCCGAAGGCGACGTAGAAGAGCCGCATGATCGCGCCGAACGCCGCCGTCTTGGTGGCCGCCGACATGAACGCCGTCACGGCGGTCGGGGCGCCCTGGTAGACGTCCGGGGTCCAGGCCTGGAACGGCGCGGCGCCGACCTTGAAGAGCAGGCCGACGGCCAGCATGCCGAGGCCGATCAGCATCAGCGTCTGGTTGGAGGCGTCGTTGCGGACGGCCTCGTTGATGTCTCCGAGGTTCATGGAGCCGGCGAAGCCGTAGGTCAGCGCGACGCCGTACAGGAAGAAGCCGGAGGAGAAGGCGCCGAGCACGAAGTACTTGAGCGCGGCCTCCTGGCTGAGCAGGCGGCGACGTCGGGCGAGGCCGCACAGGAGGTACAGCGGCAGGGAGAGCACCTCGAGCGCGACGAACATGGTGATCAGGTCCCCGGAGGCCGGGAACAGCATCATGCCCATCACGGCGAACAGCAGCAGCGGGTAGACCTCGGTGTGGTCCAGGCCCGCGGCCCGGCGCTCGGCCTCGGTGCCCGGCAGCGCGGCGGCCTGGCCGGCGAACGCCGACACCCCGCCCTCGAGCCGGCGCTCGGCGAACAGCAGGCAGCCGCCCAGCGCGAAGACGAGGATCAGGCCCCACAGGAAGACGCTCGGGCCGTCGACGACGACGGTGCCCATCGAGCCGACGATGCCGCGCGCACCGGCACCTGTACTGGCGTCGCCGTGCTCCTTGAGCTTGTAGGCGACCGCGATCGTGGCGGCCATGGTCAGCAGGACCCCGCCGATGGCGAGCGACGCCTGCACCAGGAAGCGGTGCTTGCGCGGCACGAAGGCCTCGACCAGCACGCCGAGGCAGGCGATCGCGAAGACGACGAGCAGCGGCGCGAGGTAGCTGTACTCGATCGTGGGCTTGGTGAAGTCGGTCATCAGTGAGACGCCTCCTCGGCAGGCACGGTCGGGCTGGGATCGTGCACGCCCACGTTGTCGAGGATGGTCGTGGTCGCGGGGTTGATCACGTCGAGCAGCGGGGCCGGGTAGAAGCCGAAGAGCACCAGCGCCACCAGCAGGGGTGCGAGCGCCCCGACCTCACGCCGGTCGAGGTCCCTGACCGGCTCGACGCCGGTGATGCCCGGGCCGGTGAAGGTCCGCTGGTACATCCACAGGACGTACCAGGCGGCCAGCACGATGGACGTGACGGCGATGGCGCCGACCCACCAGTGGTGCTGGAAGGCGGCGATGATCACCAGGATCTCGGAGACGAACTGCGACAGGCCCGGCAGTCCGAGGACCGCCAGGCCGGCGACGAGGAAGACGCCCGCCAGCACCGGGGCGGACTTCTCCACGCCGGTGATCGCGGAGATCGAGGCCGTGCCCTTGCGCTTCACGAGGTACCCGGCGGCCAGGAACAGCGCGGCCGTCGCGATGCCGTGGTTGACCATGTAGAGGATCGAGCCGGACGTGCCCTGGCTGGTGAACACGAAGATGCCGAGCACGATGAAGCCGAAGTGGCTCAGCGAGGTGAGGCCGATCAGCCGCAGCATGTCGTCCTGACCGATCGCGACCAGCGCGCCGTACACGATCGAGATCAGCGCGATCGTCACCACGAACGGCGTGGCCCACTGCGATGCGTCGGGGAACAGCCCGAGGCAGTAGCGCAGCATCGCGTAGGTGCCGATCTTGTCGAGGATGCACACCAGCAGGACGCTCGTGCCGGGCGTGGCCTGCTCGGTCGCGTCGGCCAGCCAGGTGTGCACCGGGAAGAGCGGTGCCTTGACCGCGAAGGCGAAGAAGAAGCCCATGAACAGCCACTTCTGGGTGTCCGGGTCGATGGTGATCTGCGAGAGCTCGCTCAGCAGGTACGTCGGGTGGCCGGCGTCGGCGGAGACGGCGTAGAGCCCGACGACCGCCGCCAGCATGACCAGGCCGCCGGCGAGCTGGAAGATCAGGAACTTCACCGCGGCCCGCGAGCGGCGCTCGCGGCCGAAGCCGCCGATCAGGAAGTAGCCGGGGACCAGCGAGGCCTCGAAGAGGACGTAGAAGAGGAACACGTCGGTGGCGGCGAAGACGCCGATCGACGCGGCCTCCAGGGCCAGTGCCCAGGCGAAGAACGCCTTGGTGTTGCCGTTGTCCGCGTCGTACCACGAGGCACCGATGACGACCGGCACGAGCACGACGGTGAGCAGCACCATGACCAGGCCCATGCCGTCGATCCCGAGGGCGTAGTGGGCGCCGAAGACGTTGATCCACTCATGGGTCTCGGTGAACTGGAAGCCGCCGGCCTTGTCGTACTGGGTCGCCATGACGCCGGCGAGCACGAGCGTGAGCAGCGAGAAGCCCAGCGAGATCTGCTTGGGACGGGCCCGGTCGCCCTCGTAGGGCATGGCCGCAGTGACCACCGCGCCGACGATCGGCACGAGGACCAGGACGGTCAGCCAGGGGAAGTCGTTCACGACAGGTTCACCGCCAGGAGGGCGAGCACCACGAGCAGGGCGCCGCCGAGGAGGGACAGGGCGTAGGAGCGGACGTAGCCGTTCTGCGCGCGGCGCAGGATCAGGCCGAGGCCGCCGATGCCGGCCGAGCCACCCTCGACCACGCCGTCGACGCCGACCTTGTCGATCGACGTCAGGCTGCGCACCAGCGCGCCGCCGGGCAGCACGACGAGGGTGTCGTTGATGGCGTCGCCGTACAGGTCCTGGCGCGCGGCCCGCGTCGCGAACGACACGTCGGTCGGTGCCGTGCGAGGCACGTCGCGCTTGCCGACGAGGAACCACGCGGTGGCCACTCCCGCCGCCACCACGGCGACGACGATGAGGGTCACCGCGATCGCCGGGATCGGCGGCTCCTCGTGGGCGGCCGTGCCGGTGACCGGGGCGAGGAAGTCGACGATCCAGTCACCCAGCAGCATCACGCCGCCGAGGACCGAGAGCGCCGCGAGCACGATCAGCGGCACCGTCATCACCTGGGGGGACTCGTGCGGGTGCACGCCCTTCTCCCAGCGCTTCTCGGTGAAGAACGTCATCAGCATCAGCCGCGTCATGTAGAACGCCGTGATGCCGGCACCGAGGATCGCCAGCACGCCGACCACCCAGTTGTCGGCCAGCGCGGTCTCGATGATCTTGTCCTTCGACCAGAAGCCGGAGAAGCCGGGGAACCCAATGATCGCCAGGTAACCCATCGCGAACGTCAGGAACGTGACCGGCATGGCCTTGTCCAGCGCACCGTAGTGGCGCATGTCGACGTCGTCGTCCATGCCGTGCATGACCGAGCCGGCGCCGAGGAACATGTTGGCCTTGAAGAAGCCGTGGGTCAGCAGGTGGAAGATCGCGAAGGCGTACCCCGCGACGCCGAGACCGGCGCCGAGCATCATGTAGCCGATCTGGCTCATCGTGGAACCGGCCAGCGCCTTCTTGATGTCGTCCTTCGCGCACCCGATGATCGCGCCCCACAGCAGCGTGACCACGGCGACGATCACCACGACCGTCTGGGCGTGCGGCGCGAGCTCGAAGATGAAGTTGCTCCGGACGATGAGGTAGACGCCCGCGGTCACCATCGTCGCCGCGTGGATCAGCGCCGACACCGGGGTCGGGCCCTCCATCGCGTCCAGCAGCCAGGACTGCAGCGGCACCTGGGCGGACTTGCCGCACGCGGCGAGCAGGAGCAGCAGGCCGAGGACGGTCAGCGTGGTCTCCGAGGCGCCGGCGGCGTTCTCGCTGATCACGCTGAAGTCGGTCGACCCGAACGTCGCGAACATGAGCGCGACGCCCAGCGACAGGCCGATGTCGCCGACGCGGTTGACGATGAAGGCCTTCTTGGCCGCGGCCGCCGCGGAGTGCTTGTGCTGCCAGAAGCCGATGAGGAGGTACGACGCGAGGCCGACGCCCTCCCAGCCGAGGAACAGCCCGAGGAAGTTGCCCGACAGGACCAGCATGAGCATCGCGGCGACGAACAGGTTGAGGTAGCCGAAGAAGCGGCGGCGCCGGGCGTCGTGCTCCATGTAGCCGATGGAGTAGATGTGGATCAGCGAGCCGACGCCGGTGATGAGCAGGAGGAACAGCGCCGACAGCGGGTCGTAGAGCAGGTCGAAGCCGACCTTGAGCCCGCCCACCTCGAACCAGTTCCACAGGTGCTGCGACACCTGGCGGTCGCCCTCGTCACGGCCGAGGAGCTGGAGGAACAGCAGCAGGCTGACGAGGAACGACCCGACGGGCAGCAGGGCGCCGAGCAGGTGGCCCCACTTGTCGACGGCGCCGCGGGTGAACGGCGCGACGGCCAGCAGCACCAGGGCGCCGAGCGCGGGCAGGGCGACGACCAGCCAGAGCAGGCCGAACGCGCCGTCCGCGGACGAAGGGTCGACGACCGGGATGGCGCCGCCTTCATGCCCGGCGAACAGCTGGGGCAACAGCTGGGGGAACATCATTCGCCTCTCAGAACTTCAGCAGGCTCGCGTCGTCGACCGAGGCCGACCGACGGGTGCGGAAGATGGTCATGATGATGGCCAGGCCGACCACGACCTCGGCGGCCGCCACGACCATCACGAAGAACGCCGCCACCTGGCCGTCGAGGTTGCCGTGCTGCTTGGCGAACGCGACGAGGGCGAGGTTCGAGGCATTGAGCATCAGCTCCACGCACATGAACACGACCAGCGCGTTGCGCCGCGTCAGCACCCCGACGCAGCCGATGGTGAACAGGATCCCGGACAGGACGACGTACTGGGTCATGTCAGGTCCTCCTGGTCGGTGACGGGCCGCTCGCCGGCCAGCTGGCGCTCGACGCCCTGAACGTCGTCGGCCATGGCGGGCGCGGACCGCACGGTGCCGCGGGCCGCGAGCACCCGCGAGACCGACGCCTCGGCGGCGGTGCCGTCGGGCAGCAGGGCCGGGGTGTCGACGGCGTTGTGCCGGGCGTACACGCCCGGCGGCGGCAGGGCACCGAGGTGCAGGCCGTGCTCGGCGTAGTCGCGGACCCGCTGGTTGGCCAGGTCGGTCTGCGACGGCTTGGGCACCAGGCGCTCGCGGTGGGCGAGCACCATCGCGCCGACGGCGGCGGTGATGAGCAGGGCGCTGGTGGTCTCGAAGGCGAACACGTAGCGGGAGAAGAGGATGTCCGCGACGGCCTGCACGTTGCCGCCCTTGTTGGCCTCGTCGAGGCCGACGACGGTGCCGAGCGTGAGCTGGCTGAGGGCGACGACGAGGACGACCCCGAGCACCAGGCCGCCGAGGATCGCCAGGACCCGCTGCCCCTTGATCGTCTCCACGACCGAGTCGGAGGCGTCGACGCCGACGAGCATCACGACGAAGAGGAACAGCATCAGGATCGCGCCGGTGTAGACGATGATCTGCACCGCGAACAGGAACGGCGCGTCGAGGACGGCGTACAGCATGGCCAGGCTGATCATCACCACGGCCAGCAGCAGTGCGGCGTGCACGGCCTTGCGGACGAACAGGATGCCGAGGGCCGCGAGAACCATGATCGGCGCGAGGATCCAGAAGGTCACGACTGGACCTCCTCGGGCGCCTGGTCGCTGTTCTGGGCCATGAACTCGCCGCGGTAGTAGGCGCCCTCGTCGTCGCCGAGACGCATCGGGTGCGGCGGCTGCTCCATGCCGGGCAGCAGCGGGGCGAGCAGGTCGGACTTCTCGTAGATGAGCTCGGCGCGGCTGCTGTCGGCCAGCTCGTACTCGTTGGTCATCGTCAGCGCGCGGGTCGGGCAGGCCTCGATGCACAGGCCGCACAGGATGCAGCGCAGGTAGTTGATCTGGTAGACGCGGCCATACCGCTCACCGGGGCTGTAGCGCTCGTCGTCGGTGTTCGACGCACCCTCGACGTAGATCGCGTCGGCCGGGCACGCCCAGGCGCAGAGCTCGCACCCGATGCACTTCTCCAGGCCGTCGGGCCAGCGGTTGAGCTGGTGACGGCCGTGGAAGCGCGGCGCGGTGGGCAGCTTCTCGAACGGGTACTGCTCGGTGACGACCTTCTTGAACATCGTCCGGAAGGTCACCCCGAACCCGGCGACCGGGTCCCAGAACTGCTCCTTGAGGGTCCTCCCCTGGGACTTGTCGTCAGCCATCGATGCGCTCCTCCATCGTGACGCCATCGCCACTGGTCGAGTCCCCCGCGACGGTCGCCGGCACCGGGTGGTCCGCCGGCCGGCCGAACTCCAGCGGTGCGGCCGCGCCGCGCACCGCGCCTCCGGTCGGCATCGCCGGCACCGGGAAGGCCCCGGCTCGCACCTGGTGGGCCTCGGCGTCCGCCGCGGCGCCCGCGTCGGCACGCTTCTCCTCGTCCTCGCCCACGAAGAACAACGCGAGGAACAGCAGGGCGAGCACGCCGATGCCGATCAGCAGGTACTTGCGGTCGATCTGGCCCTCGAGCGAGATCGAGCGGATCGTGCCGACGGCCAGGATCCACACCAGCGACACGGGGATCAGCCGCTTCCAGCCGAACGCCATGAACTGGTCGTAGCGCAGTCGCGGCAGCGTGCCGCGCAGCCAGATGAACACGAAGATGAAGAACAGGACCTTGCCGAAGAACCACAGCACCGGCCAGTAGCCCTGGTTCGCACCCTCCCAGACCTTGTCGATCCAGAACGGCGCGTGCCAGCCGCCGAGGAACAGCGTCGTGGCCAGCGCGGAGACGGTGGCCATGTTGATGTACTCGGCCAGGAAGAACAGGGCGAACTTCAGCGAGGAGTACTCGGTGTGGAAGCCGCCGACCAGCTCGCCCTCGGCCTCCGGGAGGTCGAACGGCGCGCGGTTGGTCTCGCCGATCATCGAGATCGTGTAGATCGCGAACGACGGCAGCAGGATCAGCCCGAACCACAGGTCGTCCTGCGCGGCCACGATCTCGGAGGTCGACATCGAGCCGGCGTACAGGAACACGGCGACCAGCGCGAGGCCCATCGCGACCTCGTAGGAGATCATCTGCGCGCTGGACCGCAGACCGCCGAGCAGGGAGTACGTCGAGCCGCTGGACCAGCCGCCGAGGACGATGCCGTAGATGCCGATCGAGGCGATGGCCATCACGAACAGGACAGCCACGGGCATGTCGGTCAGCTGCAGGGGCGTGCGGTGGCCGAAGAAGTTCACGACCGGTCCGAAGGGGATCACCGAGAACGTCACGAACGCCGGCACCGTCGCGATGACGGGGGCCAGGGTGAAGACGACCTTGTCGGCCGCGGTCGGGGTGATGTCCTCCTTGAGCGCCAGCTTCACACCGTCGGCCAGCGACTGCAGCAGCCCGAACGGGCCGTGCACGTTGGGGCCGATGCGGTGCTGCATCCGGGCCACCACCCGGCGCTCCCACCAGATGTTGAAGAGCGTGAGCAGCACGAGCACGAGGAAGATCAGCACGACCTTGATGAGGATCACCCACCACGGGTCGTGGCCGAAGTCCTTCACGGTCGGGCCGTCGATCGTCAGGGGGACGAGGCCCACCATGGCTGCGCTCACTCCTGGGCTCCCTTCAGGGTGACGGTGCTGCCGGGCAGGCCGACCTCGGCGAGCAGGCCGCGGCCGAAGGAGTTGCCGGGCAGCCAGACCACGTCGTCGGCGATGTCGGCCACGACGGCCGGCACGGTGACCGAGCCCCGGTCACCGGTGACCGTGACCGCCGGCCCGAGGGCGTCGTACACGGTGGCGCTGACGCGAGCGACGGGCATGCGGGCGGTGGCGCGGAGGTTGTCGTCGCCGTCCTGCATGGTGCCGAGGTCGAGGAGCTGCTTCCAGGAGGCCAGCGTGATGCCGGGGTCCGACACGTCGTGGGCCTGGACGCGGTCCAGCGACGCGCGGTCGCCGTCCCAGGGGCCCATCTCCTCCATCTGCGTGCGCGCCTCGGCGACCGTGCGGAACCCCAGCGACGTGCCGAGCTCCTCGGCGATGCCGGCCAGCACCCGCAGGTCGGGCAGCGACGTCGGCGAGGAGAAGATCGCGTCGAAGGTGCGCGGGCGGCCCTCCCACGTGACGAACATGCCCGCCTTGTCGGTGACCGGCGCGACGGGGAACACCACGTCGGCGACCTCCGTCACGGCGGACTCGCGCAGCTCCAGCGACACGACGAACGACGCGCGGTCGAGCGCCGCCCGGAACGCCGCCGGGTCGGCGGTGTCGTCGGGGTCCACGCCGCCGACGACCAGGCCGTGCAGGTCGCCGGCGTTGACGGCCGCCACGATCGCGTCGGCGTCACGGCCGGCGGTCTCGGGCAGCGAGTCGACGCCCCAGGCGGTGGCCGCGTCGACGCGAGCGGCGGCATCGGCGACGGGCCGGCCGCCGGGCAGCAGGTTGGGCAGGCACCCGGTCTCCACGGCGCCTCGGTCGCCCGCGCGTCGCGGCACCCAGGCCAGCTTGGCGCCGGTCTTGGCGGCCACCTCGGCGGCCGCGCTGAGCGCGCCGGGCGAGGTGGCCAGCCGCTCGCCGACCAGGATCACCGACGTGCCGTCGATGCCGTAGTCGGCGTGGCCGAGCAGGTCCTGCAGGGCCAGCGCCTCGCGGCCCGGCCGGGTGGCGACGAGCTGGCCGTCGAGCTTCTGCAGTCCGCGCGAGGCGAACGGCGCGATCGAGACGACGCGGGTGTGGCCCTTGCGGGTGGCCTTGCGCAGACGCAGGAAGATCGCCCCGGCCTCGTCCTCGGGCTCCAGACCCACCAGCACGACGGTCGCGGCGGCCTCGAGGTCGCCGTACGTCGCGCCCTGCCTGAGCACGACGTCGGAGGCGAGGAACGCCGTCTCCTCGGTCGACAGCGGCCGGGAGCGGAAGTCGATGTCGTTGGTGCCGAGGGCGACGCGGGCGAACTTGCTGTAGGCGTAGCCGTCCTCGGCGGTGATCCGGCCGCCGGTCAGCACGGCGGACGCGCCCGCGTCGGCCAGGCCGCGCGCCGCGACCGCGAAGGCCTCCGGCCACGACGCGGGACGCAGCGACCCGTCCTCGTCACGGACGCGGGGATAGGTGATGCGGTCGGGCGCCGTCGCGTAGTGGAACGCGAACCGGTCCTTGTCGGTGATCCACTCCTCGTTGACCTCGGGGTCGTTGCCCGCGAGTCGGCGCATCACCTTGCCGCGACGGTGGTCGACGCGGATCGCCGAGCCGCACGCGTCGTGCTCGGCGACCGACGGGGTGGAGACCAGGTCGAAGGGCCGCGAGCGGAAGCGGTACTCCGCGGAGGTGAGCGCACCGACCGGGCAGATCTGGATCGTGTTGCCCGAGAAGTAGGACTCGAACGGCTCCTTCTCGTAGATCCCGACCTGCTGGAGCGCGCCACGCTCGATCAGCGCGATGAACGGGTCGCCGGCGATCTCCTCGGAGAAGCGGGTGCAGCGGGCGCAGAGCACGCAGCGCTCACGATCCAGCAGGACCTGGGCCGAGATGTTGATCGGCTTGGGGTAGGTGCGCTTGACGCCGCCGGTCGCGGAGAAGCGGGACTCGCCGCGCCCGTTGGACATCGCCTGGTTCTGCAGCGGGCACTCGCCGCCCTTGTCGCAGACCGGGCAGTCCAGCGGGTGGTTGATGAGCAGGAACTCCATGATCCCCTGCTGCGCCTTGTCGGCGACCGGGGACGTGGCCTGGGTGTTGACCACCATGCCCTCGGCGACGGGCAGCGTGCAGGACGCCTGCGGCTTGGGGAACGGCCGGCCGTTGCCGGCGTCCGGGATGTCCACCAGGCACTGCCGGCACGCACCGACCGGCGCGAGCAGCGGGTGGTCGCAGAACCTCGGGATCTGGACGCCGACCTGCTCGGCCGCGCGGATCACGAGGGTGTCCTTGGGGACGGAGACCGCGATGCCGTCGACGGTGAGGTTGACGAGGTCGGTCTTCTCGGGGGCCTGCGTCATACGAGGGCTCCTGAGGTCGCGAAGAGGGTCGAGGCGGCGGGGTCGAACGGGCAGCCGCCGTTGGTGAGGTGCGCGACGTACTCGTCGCGGAAGTACTTGATCGAGCTCTGGATCGGGGCGACGGCGCCGTCGGCCAATGCGCAGAACGAGCGGCCGGCGATGTTGTCGCACTGGTCGAGCAGCAGCTCGAGGTCCTCCTCCGAGCCGACGCCCTGCTCCAGCTTGGCGAGCACCTGGACGAGCCACCACGTGCCCTCGCGGCACGGCGTGCACTTGCCGCAGGACTCGTGCTTGTAGAACTCCGTCCACCGCAGCGCGGCCCGGACCACGCACGTCGTCTCGTCGAAGATCTGCAGGGCGCGGGTGCCGAGCATCGAGCCGGCACCGCCGACGCCCTCGAAGTCCAGCGGGATGTCGAGGTGCTCGTCGGTGAGCAGCGGCGTCGAGGAGCCGCCCGGAGTCCAGAACTTCAGCTGGTGGCCCTCGCGGATGCCGCCGGCAAGGTCGATCAGCTCGCGCAGCGTGATGCCGAGCGGCGCCTCGAACTGGCCGGGGTTCGCCACGTGGCCCGACAGCGAGAAGATGCCGAAGCCCTTGGACTTCTCGGTGCCCATCGAGGCGAACCACCGGTGGCCGTGCTCGATGATGCTCGGGACCGACGCGATCGACTCGACGTTGTTGATGACGGTCGGGCTGGCGTAGAGGCCGGCGACGGCCGGGAAGGGCGGCCGCAGCCGCGGTTGCCCGCGTCGGCCCTCGAGGCCCTCGAGCAGCGCCGTCTCCTCGCCGCAGATGTAGGCGCCGGCGCCGGCGTGCACGACGACGTCGAGGTCGTAGCCGGAGCCGTGGATGTCCTGGCCGAGGTGCCCGGCGGCGTACGCCTCGGCGACCGCGGCCTGCACGCGGCGGATGACGTGCAGCACCTCGCCACGGATGTAGATGAAGGCCTTGTTCGCGCGGATCGCGAACGAGCTGATGATGACGCCCTCCACGAGCACGTGGGGGTTGGCCATCATCAGTGGGATGTCCTTGCAGGTGCCCGGCTCGGACTCGTCGGCGTTGACGACGAGGTACTTGGGCTTCGGGTTGTCCTGCGGGATGAAGGACCACTTCATGCCGGTCGGGAAGCCCGCGCCGCCACGCCCGCGCAAGCCGGATTCCTTGACCGCCTCGATGATCGAGTCGGGCGCCATGCCCAGCGCCTTCTTCAGCGCGCCGTAGCCACCGCGGGACTCGTACGACGGGAGGGTCCAGGCCCGCTCGACGTCCCAGTTGTCGGTGAGGACGGGGGTCAGGGTGTCCGTCACTGCTTCTCCTCCGCGGACTCGCTGGTCGAGGAAGGCGCGCCAGCGCCTGTCACGAGACCCGGTGAGCTGTCCGGGGCCTTCCAGTCGTTCTCGCGCGCGATGCCGAGACCGACCAGCGAGGCCGGCCCCGCGGTCGGGCCCTCGTCGGCCAGGCCGTCGGGGAAGCCGGCCAGCACGCGCTCGGCCTGGCGCCAGGTGACGATGCGCGGTCCCCGGGTGGAGCGCACCTCGGCTCCCGAGCGCAGGTCGTCGACGAGCCGGGTGGCCTTCTCGGGCGTCATGTTGTCCATGAACTCCCAGTTGACCGTCATCACCGGGGCGTAGTCGCAGGCGGCGTTGCACTCGATGTGCTCCAGCGTGACCTTGCCGTCGGCCGTGGTCTCGTCGTTGCCGACGTCGAGGTGGTCCTTGAGGCGGGAGAAGATGGCGTCGCCGCCCATCACCGCGCACAGCGTGTTGGTGCAGACCCCGACGTGGTAGTCGCCGACGGGACGGCGCTTGTACATCGTGTAGAACGTCGCCACGCCGCTGACGTCGGCGGCGCTGATGCCGAGGATGTCGGCGCAGGCCTCGATGCCCTCCGGAGTGATCCGGCCGTGCGCGGACTGCACGAGGTGCAGCATCGGCAGCAGGCCCGAGCGGGGCTCGGGGTACCTCGCCGCGATCTGCTGCAGCTCGGCGTACGTCTTGTCGTCGACTGCCCGATCGTTAGCCTGCGTCACCTGTCGACGCCTCCCATCACGGGGTCGATGCTGGCGATGGCCACGATCACGTCGGCGACCATGCCGCCCTCGCTCATCACGCTGGTGGCCTGGAGGTTGGTGAACGACGGGTCGCGGAAGTGCGCCCGGAACGGGCGGGTGCCGCCGTCGGAGACGACGTGCGCGCCGAGCTCGCCGCGCGGCGACTCGACCGGCACGTAGGCCTGGCCGGCCGGCACCCGGAAGCCCTCGGTCACCAGCTTGAAGTGGTGGATCAGCGCCTCCATCGACTCGCCCATGATGTGGCGGATGTGGTCGAGGGAGTTGCCCATGCCGTCGCTGCCGATGGCCAGCTGCGAGGGCCAGGCGATCTTCTTGTCGGCGACCATGACCGGCGCGCCCTCGAGCTGGCCCAGCCGCGCCGCGGCCTGCTCGACGATGCGCAGGGACTCCCACATCTCGTTCAGACGCACGCGGAAGCGGCCGTAGGAGTCGCAGGTGTCCCAGGTCTGGACGTCGAACTCGTAGTCCTCGTAGCCGCTGTAGGGCTGGGTCTTGCGCAGGTCCCAGCCGTAGCCGGTGCTGCGCAGGACCGGTCCGGTCATGCCGAGCGCCAGGCAGCCCTCGAGGTCGAGGTGGCCGACGCCCTCGAGGCGGCCCTTGAAGATCGGGTTGGCGTTGCAGAGGGCGGCGTACTCGGGGAGTCGCTTCTTCATCAGCTGGATGAAGTTCTTGATCTCATCCAGCGCCCCGCGGGGCAGGTCCTGGGCGACACCGCCGGGGCGGATGAACGCGTGGTTCATGCGCAGGCCGGTGATCAGCTCGAAGAGGTCGAGCACGAGCTCGCGCTCGCGGAACCCGATCGTCATCACCGTCAGGGCGCCGATCTCCATGCCGCCGGTGGCGATGCAGACCAGGTGCGAGGAGATGCGGTTCAGCTCCATGAGCAGGACCCGCATGACCTGGGCCTTCTCGGGGATGTCGTCCTCGATGCCGAGCAGCCGCTCGACGCCGAGCACGTAGGTCATCTCGTTGTAGAACGGGCTCAGGTAGTCCATCCGCGTGCAGAACGTGACGCCCTGCACCCAGGAGCGGTACTCCATGTTCTTCTCGATGCCGGTGTGCAGGTAGCCGATGCCGCAGCGGGCCTCGGTCACCGTCTCGCCCTCGAGCTCGAGGATCAGCCGGAGCACACCGTGCGTCGACGGGTGCTGCGGGCCCATGTTCACGACGACGCGCTCGTCGGCGACGCCCTCGTCGCTCAGGCCCTGGGTGATGGAGTCCCAGTCCTGGCCGGTGACGGTGAAGACCTTGCCCTCGGCGGTCTCCGCGCCGGGGCCGGCGTACACGTCCTGCGTCATGAGTACGACCTCCGCTCGTCGGGCGGCGGGATGGTTCCGCCCTTGTACTCGACCGGGATGCCGCCGAGTGGGTAATCCTTGCGCTGGGGGTGGCCGGGCCAGTCGTCGGGCATCAGGATGCGGGTGAGCGCCGGGTGGCCGTCGAAGACGATCCCGAACATGTCGAAGGTCTCGCGCTCGTGCCAGTCGTTGGTGGGGTAGGTGTCCACGATGCTCGGGATGTGCGGGTCGTCGTCCGGGGCGGTGACCTCGACGCGGATGCGACGGTTGTAGGTCATCGAGAGCAGGTGGTAGACCGCGTGCAGCTCGCGGCCGGTGTCGCCGGGGTAGTGCACACCGCTGACGCCGGAGCAGAGCTCGAAGCGCAGCGCCGGGTCGTCGCGGAGGGTGCGCGCGACGACGGGCAGGTCCTCGCGGCGTACGTGGAAGGTGATCTCGCCGCGGTCGATCACGACCCGGTCCACGTCGATCGTCGACTCGAGCGCGTCGGCCACCTCGTCGTACCACCCGCCGAACGGCCGCTGGGCCGCGCCGGGCAGGACGACGGGGGCGACGAGGCCGCCGTACCCCGAGGTGTCGCCGGTGCCGTGCGCGCCGAACATCCCGCGGCGTACGCCGACGGCCTGCTCCACCTGGGAGTCGGACCGGACGACGTCGGTGGACGGGTCCTGGGTCTTGGCCTCCGGCACCTGCGGCGCCTTCTCGTCACTCATCGCAGCAGGCCCTTCAGCTCGCTGGTCGGCAGTGCCTTGAGCGCGTTGGCCTCCAGCTCCTGGATCTGCTTGGCGCGGTTGGGGCCGAGCTTGCCGTGCTGCACCTGGTCGTGCAGCTTGAGGATCGCGTCGATGAGCATCTCGGGGCGGGGCGGGCAGCCGGGCAGGTACATGTCGACGGGGACGACGTGGTCGACGCCCTGCACGACGGCGTAGTTGTTGAACATGCCGCCGGAGCTCGCGCACACGCCCATCGCCAGCACCCACTTGGGCTCGGCCATCTGGTCGTAGATCTGGCGCAGGACCGGGGCCATCTTCTGGCTGACGCGGCCGGCCACGATCATCAGGTCGGCCTGGCGCGGGCTGGCGCGGAAGACCTCCATGCCGAAGCGGGCCAGGTCGTACTTGGGGCCGCCGGACGTCATCATCTCGATCGCGCAGCAGGCGAGGCCGAACGTCGCCGGCCAGAAGGACGCCTTGCGCATGTAGCCGGCGACGCCCTCGACGGTCGTCAGGAGGACGCCGGAGGGCAGCTTCTCTTCAAGACCCATCTGTCAGTCCCGCCCGTCAGTCCCAGTCCAGGCCGCCGCGGCGCCACACGTAGACGTAGGCGACGAACACGGTGGCGATGAAGACGACCATCTCGGCCAGCCCGAAGAACTTCATGGCGTCGAAGCGGACGGCCCACGGGTAGAGGAAGACGATCTCGATGTCGAAGACGATGAACAGCATCGCGGTGATGAAGTACTTCACCGGGAACCGCCCGCCGCCCACGGGCTGCGGCGTCGGCTCGATGCCGCACTCATAGGAGTCGAGCTTCGCCCGGTTGTAGCGCTTCGGTCCCGTCAGCGAGCTGACGACCACGGAGAACACCGCGAATCCGGTCGCCAGGAGGGCCAGCGCCAGGATCGGCGTGTACAGCTCCATGCCCTGCAGTCCTTCCACCAGCCTCAGCGGCTGCCCCGGTTGTGATCCCGGTCACGAGATTGTGACCTTGTGAACGGGTTCACGAGCAGCGCCGCGGCACAGTCTAGGACCCTCGCGGACCCGCCCGAAACCCGGGGTTCAGGACGCTGAGACCGGCCCTGACCTGGGCATTTAGCGCATGAGTACGTGTCGTAATTCGTTGAGTTGCGCCTCCGGTACGTCCGAGTTGCGCCCCCGGTACGACGAGGGCGTACCTGAGGCGCAGCTGACCGGTACCGGGGGCGCAACTCGCGGGTACCGGGGGCGCAACTCGCGCGTACCGGGGGCGCAACTCAACCCCGTCAGGCGGTGGCGCGGTGCAGGGCGACGACGCCGCCGGAGAGGTTGCGCCACTGGGGTGCCTGCCAGCCGGCGTCGGCGAGGAGGGCGGCCAGGCCGGCCTGGTCGGGCCAGGCGCGGATCGACTCGGCGAGGTACACGTAGGCGTCCGGTGAGGAGGAGACGCCGCGGGCGATCGCGGGGAGCGCCTTCATCAGGTACTCCAGGTACACGGTGCGGAACGGCGCGAACGTCGGGTGGCTGAACTCGCAGACCACCAGCCGGCCGCCCGGTCGGGTGACCCGGCGCATCTCCCGGAGCCCGGCGAGCGGGTCGACCACGTTGCGCAGCCCGAAGGAGATCGTCACCGCGTCGAAGGTGCCGTCCGCGAACGGCAGCTGCGTCGCGTCCCCGGCCGTGAAGGGCAGCGACGGCCGGGCCCGCTTGCCGACGGCCAGCATCCCGAGCGAGAAGTCGCACGGCACGACGACGGCTCCGCGCTCCGCGAAGGGCACGCTCGAGGTACCCGTGCCGGCCGCGAGGTCCAGCACGCGGTCCCCCGGCCCGGCGTCGACGGCCTCGAGGACGGCCTTGCGCCACCGCCGGTCCTGGCCCATCGAGAGCACGTCGTTGGTGACGTCGTACCGACGGGCGACGGCGTCGAACATCCGCTGGACGTCGGACGGCTGCTTGTCCAGGTCGGCGCGGGTCACGTCCGGAGCCTAGAAGAGCAGCCGACACAGCAACCAAATGCCCGGGATCGGCGTCTCCTCGACGTCAAGATTGAGACGTCGGGCCCTTCCCCGTTCGTCCGACCAGAAAGCGAGCAGGTCCATATCGGCCCCGTCCCACGTCCGGCGAGTCGTGGTCACCAGCATCGTCACCACCCTGCTCGCGGCCGGGACGGCGTACGGCGTCGGCGTGGCCGTCTCCAACGCCTCCCCCTCGGCGGGTCCCGAGCTCACGCCGCGAGTCGCGCGTCCGGCTCACGCCACGCCGACGGCCGACCCCACGCCGACGGCGACGCCGTCACCGGTTCCGGTCGCGCCGGTCGCGACGCCGACGCCGACCGAGACCGCCACCCCGCGGCCGCGTCCGACGCCCTCCCTGCCGACCGTCGTGCTCCGGCCGGGCGACAAGGGCGAGCAGGTCCGCGAGCTCCAGAGCCGGCTCTTCCAGCTCCAGTGGCTGCCCGAGGTCACGACCGGCACGTACGACGCCGCGACCAAGGAGGCCGTCCAGGGCTTCCAGGTGAGGCGGAAGCTGAAGCCCACCGGCGTCCTCGACCGCACCAGCTGGCGCCGCCTCAAGGCGATGACGAAGACACCGACGCACGACGCGATGTTCAACGTGTTCCACCCCGGCAAGCCGATCCTCAGGTCCGGCGACGAGGGCGACCAGGTCCGCGATGCTCAAGCGAGGTTGAAGCAGATCGCCTGGATCTTCGGCGACGTCACGGGCACGTACGACGCCGGCACGGTCAGCGCCGTCAAGGGATTCCAGGCCAAGCGCCAGATCCCGGTCACCGGCGAGATCGACCGGCGCACCCTCGACCGGCTGCACGCGATGACCGTGACGCCGAGCCACGAGGAGCTGTTCAACATCGAGCCGAAACCCGGCGAGCTGGACGCGCGCTGCCGTCACGGCCGGGTGCTCTGCATCGACAAGACCAGCCGTACCTTGCGCTGGGTGATCGACGGCAAGGTGCAGCTGACGCTGGACGCGCGGTTCGGGTCGACGATCAACGACACCCCGACCCGCGAGGGCCTCTTCCACGTGTACCTGATGGACGCCGACCACGTCTCCAAGCTCTACGGCTCGGAGATGCCGTACTCCATGTTCTTCTCCGGCGGCCAGGCCGTGCACTACTCCTCGGACTTCGCGACCGTCGGCTACTACGGCGCCTCGCACGGCTGCGTGAACATCCGCGACTACGAGGGCATCAAGTGGCTGTTCTCGCAGGTGCGGGTCGGGGACGCCGTCGTTGTCTACTGGTCGTGACGCAGTAGACAGGCCCATCGGTTCCGGTTCGCTCGGTGTCCCCGAGTAGGGTCGGCGACGTGTCGAGTCCCCTCGTCGTGCGGTCGGTCCCGCTCGACCTCTCCGACACTCTTGCGGACACCCCACTGCTCGACCTGCTGCCGCAGGACGCGCCGGTCGCCTGGCTGCGCCGCGGCGAGGGCATGGTCGCGTGGGGCGTCGCCGCCGAGGTGCGCACCCGCGGCGTGACGCGGTTCGCCGACGCCGACAAGTGGTGGACCGAGCTGGTCAGCCGGGCGGTCGTCCACGACGCGGTCGACGAGCCGGGCTCCGGCCTGGTGTGCTTCGGGACCTTCGCCTTCGCCGACGACCCGGGCGACTCCGTGCTCGTCGTGCCGCAGGTGATCGTCGGCCGCCGCGCGGGGACGACCTGGCTGACCACGATCGGCCCGGAGGAGACCACCGCACCGGACCTCGGCCTCGCAGACCCGGCCGCCGCCCCGGTCGACATCACGTTCGCCGACGGCGCCCTCGACGGTGAGCGCTGGATGGCCGTCGTGGCCGACGCGGTCGCCCGCATCAACGCCGGCGGCCTGGAGAAGGTCGTGCTGGCCCGCGACCTGATCGCCACCGCCGACGCACCGGTCGACGTCCGCTGGCCGCTCCAGCGGCTCAGCGAGCACTACCCGATGTGCTGGACCTTCCACGTCGACGGGCTGTTCGGCGCGTCGCCGGAGATGCTCGTACGACGCGAGCGCGGCCTGGTCACGTCCCGCGTGCTCGCCGGCACCATCCGGCGTACCGGCGACGACTCCGCCGACCTCGCCCTCGCCGCCACGCTCGCCCGGTCGTCGAAGGACCTCGAGGAGCACGAGTACGCCGTCCGCTCGGTCGCCGAGTCGCTCGAGCCGCACTGCTCGTCGATGAACGTCCCCGAGGCGCCGTTCGTGCTGCACCTCCCGAACGTCATGCACCTGGCCACCGACGTGGCCGGTGTCGTGCACGACGCCGCCACGGTCTCGTCGCTGGAGCTGGCGGCGTCGCTGCACCCGAGCGCTGCCGTCGGCGGTACGCCGACGCGCGTGGCCGTCGAGCTCATCGCCGAGATCGAGGGCATGGACCGGGGCCGGTACGCCGGCCCGGCCGGCTGGATGGACGCCGACGGCGACGGCGAGTGGGCCATCGCCCTGCGCTCCGCCGAGGTGCACGGCGCCACCGTCCGGCTCTTCGCCGGCTGCGGCATCGTCGCCGACTCCGACCCCGAGGCCGAGCTGGCCGAGGCGCAGGCGAAGTTCCTCCCGGTCCGCGACGCGCTCGCCGGCTCCTAGCCGAGCGTCAGTCCAGGTCCTGGCCGTCGGCCAGCCGGACGTACGACTGCGACTCCGGGAGCAGGCGCGAGAAGTGGCCGTCGACGATGCCGAGGCCGATCTCGGAGTAGACCTTGTCGTGGATGGCCAGGTTGCGCGGGGCGCCCACCAGCCGGGCGAAGTCGATGCCCTCGGCCGCCCGCATCCAGGGCGCGGAGACGACCACGCAGAGCAGGTCGACCGCCTCGTCCGGCGGGGTCAGCGCGTCGCCGGGGTGGAAGAGCTTCTGGTCTCCGGCCGTGACGACGTACCCGCTGTTGTCGAACCGCGGCAGGTCCGGGTGGATGACGGCGTGCCGCTGGCCGACTGCGCGCACCGGCAACCCGGCCGCCTCGAACGACTCACCCGGCGACACCACGGTGAGGCGCTCGGCGACGTCGGGCGCCTCCTCGCGGATCCGTTTCGTGACCGCCTCGATGGTCAGGACCGGCGCGTCGGCGCGGGCCAGGCGGCCGGGCTCGTAGTGGTCGGGGTGCTCGTGGGTGATCAGCACCGCGTCGGCGCCGTCCACCGCCTCCGGATCGGTGAACGCGCCGGGGTCGATGACCACGATGTGCCCGTCGTGCTCGACCCGGACGCAGGCGTGACCGAACTTCGTGATCCGCATGCCTGCCAGCCTAGGAGCGGGCCAGGCGCGCGACGACCGCGGTCGCGGCGTCGCGCAGCGAGTGCCCCAACGGCTCGCCGGCGCCGACGTCGTCCTGGTGCCGCCCGCCGACCAGCACCGGGAGCTCCGGGCGTACGGCGCCCAGCGCGGACACCGTGTCGCGCACGGCCGGCACGTCGTCGGCCGACGGCACGCCGATGACGACCGCGTCCGGCCGCTGGGTGGTGGCGGCCACGACCCAGCTGTCCGGGGGCAGGTCGCCGCCGACGTACACGACCTCGGCCCCCGCGCGGGCCAGCGCGATCGCGAACGCCAGGACCCCGAGCTCGTGCCGGGACCCGCGGGCCAGGCCGACCAGCACCCGGGGCGCATCGTCGGTGCCCGGGACGCCGTCGAGGACGGCCGCCAGCCGACGCTGCAGGGAGGCGCTGACGAAGTGCTCCCCCGCCACCGAGACCTCGCCCCGCTGCCAGGCCAGCCCGAGCTGCCGCAGCGCCGGCATCAGCCAGTCGTCGAGGAAGGTGTCGGCGTCGGCGCGGGCGAAGACCTCGTCGAGCTCCCGCGCCATCACGCGCGGGTCCAGGTCGCGGGCCAGTCGCACCAGGACCCCGAGGTCCCCCTCGTCCTCGGCGCCCTCGGGCATGGCCGCGTCCGAAGTCCGTCCCAGCGTTGTGCCCGAGGCGACCTGCTCGGCGGCCCGCCGCGGTGACCAGCCCGCCTCCACCAGGGCGTGCATCGCGGTGAGCCGCGCGATGGCGGCGTCGTCGTAGAGGCGGTAGCCACCTTCGCTGCGCGCCGGCGCCACCACGCCGTACCGCCGCTCCCACATCCGCAGCGTCTCGGCCGGGATCCCGGTCAGGACGGCGGCGTGCTTGACGGTGTACACGGGAGACACCCTACGCCCCACATTGGACAAAGACTGGACAAGTTCTCCTCGGCATGGTCTGATGGCCAACGTTGGACAAACATTGGACAAAGGAGTTCGTCATGACCCACTCCCGTACCCGCATCGGACTCGGGGCCATCACGCTCGTCGCCGCCGGCCTCGGCGCCGTGGCGACCGCTCCGTCCGCCTCGGCCGCGCCGGACACCGACTGCATGCGTGCCGGCATGAGCTTCCTCAAGGAGAACGGCCTCTTCGCCGCCGTGGCGAAGGGCGGCCTGCCCATTGCCACCGCGGTGTCGGTCGGCGTGACGCCTCGTGCGGGCACTGACGTCGCCTCGCTGCCCGACCCTCTGCCGCTCAGCGTGGTGCTGGCCGACCACCGGGCCGGCGACGACAGCCTCTTCCAGTACCCGTGGTGCTGATGCACCTGTCCTGACCTCCACCGGGTAAGGCGCGGCCGCCAGGGGCAAACCCCCTGGCGGCCGTGTCCTTGCTGCGGCCAGAATCACCGCGTGCTCGAGGTGCTCCTGTCCGGTCTCGTCACCGGCTGGGCCATCGCGATCCCGATCGGCGCCGTCGGTGCGCTGCTGGTCGCGCTCACGGCCCGGACCTCGATCCGCACCGGCTCGGCCGCGGCCATGGGCGTCGCGACGGTCGACGGCGGGTACGCCGCCGTCGCGGTCGTCGGTGGGGCCGCGATCGCCGACCGGCTGGAGCCGTACGACGGGTGGTTGCGCGTGCTGTCGGCCGTCGTGCTGCTGGGCATCGCCGCGCTCACCATCTGGCTCGGCCGACGCAGCACCGGCCGCAGCGCGGCGGCGCCCGCCTCGTCGCGCGACCTGTTGCCGTGGCAGGCCTTCGCCGCGTTCCTCGCGCTGACGGCCGTGAACCCGACGACGGTCATCTACTTCGTCGCCGTCATCGTGGGCAACCCGCACCTCGCCGACGGCTGGGCAGAGGGCGTGGTGTTCGTGCTCGCGGCGTTCGTCGCGAGTGCGTCCTGGCAGCTGACCCTCGCCGGCATCGGCGCCGCCCTCGGCCGCTCGGTGACCGGTCACCGCGGCCGCGTCGTGACGGCCTGGGTGTCCGGGCTGATCATCGCCGGGCTGGCCGTCCGCACCCTCCTCGGCTGAGGGCCGGCCCACAGGTGGGACACCACCCCGGCGGCTAGGCTGCCCGGCATCTCGGGTGGCGCGACCGGATCGAGCGAGGGAGTCCTCGGATGGGTTTCATGGACAAGGCCAAGGAGGCCGCCGACGACCTGCGGGCGAGCCTCGCGGGGGGCGACGCCCGCGTCTCCGAGCAGCAGTACCGCGACCTGGGCATGATCGCCTACCTCACCGCGACGGGCCGGCCCATCGACGAGGCCGACCGGCAGCGGCTGATCAACCAGCTCTGGTCCACCGAGCAGGCCGGCCGGCTGCCGGCGTTCCGGCTGCTCACCCCGCCCCCGGCACCGCCGCCGCCCGTCCCTCCTGTCCAGGCCGCCCCGCCCCCGGCAGCCCCGGCAGCCCCGGCAGCCCCGGCGCCCCCGGTACCTCCGGTGCCCGCCGAGCCGCCGGCGGCAGCCGAGCCGCCGGCCCCGGCCGAACCCGCCGAGCCACCCGCCGACGAGGAGAGGCCGCCGACCGCCTAAGCGGTCGCGTGGTGCACGTAGCACCACCGCCAGTCCTCCAGCGGCTCCGCCGACTGGATGACCGGATGGGTCGTCTCCCGGAAGTGCCCAGTGGCGTGCCGCATCACCGACGAGTCGCAGCAGCCGATGTTGCCGCAGGTCAGGCAGAGCCGCAGCGACACCCACGTCGTACCGCCGTCGACGCACGCCTGGCACACCGGCGGCGGCTCCTGGGCCACCTCCTGGACCGGCTGGGAGTCGAGGTGCTCGCAGGAGGCTCCGGTACGCCGGAGCCGTGAGTACTCCGTCTTGAGCTCCTCGCGCCGGCTTTGCGCGATGTCGATCATCGACTCCTCGACGTCGAGCATCGCGAGCACCTCGCTGACCACGTCGCTGGCCACCTGGCCGGCGTCGCGCACCTCGAGGACCCGGCCGCGCTCGGCCTCGATCATGGCCAGCCGCACGCGGGCGTACAGCTCGCTCGGCGTCTCCACGTCGGCCTGGGTGCCGAGGCGCTCCCAGGCCGCGAAGTTGCGTTGCTCGATGCGTTGCTTGACGAGCTTCACGACGCCCTGCGGGTCGTCGTACTCGAGGTCCTGGAGCACCTTGTAGCCGGCCTTGGACGCCTGCTGGAGCAGCGTGGCCCGGGCCAGCGCGTCCTCCATCGGGTCGGGTGCGGGGACCCGCAGCCGGCGCGCGAGCATCGGCAGCGACAGGCCCTGGACGAACAACGTGCCGGCCACGACGGTGAACGCGATGAGCAGCAGCACCTCGCGGTGCTCGGTCTCCTTCGGGATGACGAAGGCCGCGGCCAGCGTCACCACCCCGCGGATGCCGGCCCAGCCCAGGATCAGCGTGAAGGTCCACGGCGGCTTCTGCCCGGTGCTCGGGTCCGGCCCGGGGCGGACCAGCAGGTACCGCGCCACGAACACCCACATCATCCGCAGCACGATGCAGCCGGCGAGGACCGCGGCGCACACGCCGACGATGCGGCCGGTCGACAGCGTGCTCTGCTGGACGTCCTCCAGGATCCAGCCGGCTTGGAGGCCGATCAGCAGGAAGACGGCGTTCTCCAGGACGAAGGCGATCGTCCGCCAGTTCATCCGCTCGGCGATGCGGGACTGGGCGGTCTGCACGATCGGGGCCTTGTGACCCAGCAGCAGGCCGGCCACGACGACGGCGATGACGCCGGATGCCTCGATCTTCTCCGCCGCGATGTAGGTGCCGAACGGCACGACGAACGAGATCGCGGTGTCCAGCACCGGATCGGTGATCAGCTTGCGCAGCTTGGCGACGACGACGAACACCACGAACCCGACGGCGCCGCCACCGACGGAGGCGATCAGGAACTCCTCGCCGACGTGCATCGCCTCGACGCCCACGCCGGCGGCCGCGATGGACGTGCGCAGCGCGACCAGCGCCGTGGCGTCGTTGAGCAGCGACTCGCCCTCGAGGATGGTCACGATCCGTCGCGGCAGGCCGATGCGGCGCGCGACCGCGGTCGCGGCCACGGCGTCCGGCGGCGCGACGACCGCGCCGATCGCGAAGCAGACCGCCCACGAGATGTCCGGGATGATCGCGTGCACGATCGCGCCGACCCCCAACGTCGTGAACACCACCAGCCCGACCGACAGCAGCAGGATGGCCCGGCGGTTCGCGTTGAAGTCGACGAGGGACGTCTGGATCGCGGCGGCGTACAACAGCGGCGGCAGCAGGCCCAGCAGGACCATCTCGGGCTCGAGGTGGATCTCGGGGACGCCGGGGATGTACGAGCCGGCGACGCCCACCGCGATCAGCAGCAGGGGCGCGGGGAAGTCGACGCGATCGGCGAGCGCGGTGAACGCCAGGACCGCGACGGCCAGGGCGACGAGCAGGACCGCGATCTCCACGGTCCTTATCCAACTAGACCGCGCAACTAGGCGGGTTCGGCCACCCACCGCATGGGATCGCCCCAGCCGAGCTCCTCGACGCCGTGCTTGGCGAAGGCCAGCACGACGAGGGTGCGGCGATGCGCGGCGAAGGTGAGGACGTGGGCGATCATCCCCCCGTAGGTGAACACCTCGGCCGGCTCGCACAGCGCGTCCACGAACGTGTCGTCCACGCGGCCGTTGTCGGCGACGTCGCGCACGTGGGCGAGGTACGTCGGGCCCTCGGTCGCCAGCCGTTGGCGCATCGACGCCAGCGACTCGTGGTCCTCGACCGACCAGTCGTAGTCGCGGGTGGCCATCGCGGCGTTCCACATGCCCATCTGCCCGATGAGCCGGCTGACGAGCGAGCGGATGGACTGGCGGTCCTCGTCGACGTTCAGCTCGATCTCCTCGTCGAGCTGCTCGTCGGTCAGCCGCTCGGCCAGCCGCACCATCTCGCCGGTGAGCCAGACGTGGTGCTCGACCATCTTCGTGAGCAGCTCCATGGGCGTGACCTTGTCTCGAGCGGGCAGCCGGATGCTGCCGGGTGGGTGGAAGTGGACGTCGCTGGGAGCGGCGATCTGGATGTGCCCGGGCTTGCGCCGCCAGGTCGCCGGCGCGACGCCGTACGCCTGCTTGAACGCACGGGTGAACGCCTCGTGTGACCCGTACCCCGCCTCCACGGCGATGTCGATCAGCGGCGCGCGGGTGGTGATCATCCGGTACGCCGCCCGCTCGAGCAGGATGCGCCGGCGGAAGGCGGCGGGCGGCTCGCCCGCGACGGACTTGATCATCCGGTCGAAGTGGAAGCGGGAGAAGTGCAGGCGGAGGGCGAGCTCCTCGCCGTTCGTCTCGTGGTCGTCCAGCACGTCGGCCAGGGTGTCCACGAAGTCCGCGAACATGTCCCCACGATGCCCTGCCGGGTCACCAACGGTGGTTGCGGCGGCCATGGGTCAAAGGTCCTATCTAGGGTCACCGGCTGCTTGATCGGACTTGCTGACGAGTGCGCGGATCCTCTGGTCGAGGTCGCGGCGGTTGTCGCGGCGCACGCGCACCTCGACCACCTCGATGCCGCCGTTGGGGCTGGCCAACGCCTGCTCGAGCTCGGGCAGCGAGCCGACCGCCCAGTGCGGCGTGCGCGTCGCGGCGCAGAGACTCGCCAGGTCGACGCCGTGCGGCGTGCCGAACAGCCGGTCGAAGCGGTCCGCGTGCTCGGGCGCTCCCTGCTCGAGCGTGGCGAAGATCGAGCCGCCGTCGTCGTTGACCACCACGATCGTCAGGTCCGGCTCAGGGTCGTGCACGTCGTGCACGAGCCCGTTGGAGTCGTGCAGGAACGTCACGTCGCCCATCAGCGCGAAGGTACGGGTGGAGTCGCGGCCGAGCGCGGCACCCACTGCCGTGCTGACGGTGCCGTCGATGCCGGACAGTCCCCGGTTGGCGATGGTCTTGCGGCGGGTACCGACGTCGTACCTCGGCACCATCAGGTCCAGGTCGCGCACCGGGTTGCTCGCCCCGACGACCAGCAGGCCGCCGGCCGGAAGCGCGCGGGCAACCGCGCCGGCCACCTCGTGCGGGGTCACGCCCTCCTCGTCGGCCAGCAGCCGGTCCAGGGCGGCGGAGACCCGTGCGTCCTCGGCCTTCCAGCGGTCGAACCAGTCGCTCTCGTCGGGGGCCTGGACGCCGGCACGCGCCTCGATGTACGCCGACACCTCGAACGGCCGCTCGGCCCACGCCCCGCGGGCCGGTGCCGCCAGCACCTCGACGTCGTCGCGCTGCAGCAGCCGCGTCACCGGCCGCGACAGCGTCGGGTGCCCGAACACCACCACCCGCTCCACCTCGTCCGCGAGGGGCCCGCCCAGCAGCAGCCGGTAGGTACGGATGGCCGCGTCGCCGGTCCGGCTGCCGCTCGTCGGCTCGGCCAGCAGCGGCCACCGTGCCGCCTCCGCCAGCATCCGCGCCGGCGGCCCCGCGTCGTCCCCCGCCACCACCACGGTGTGGGGGCCACGGGGGATGGCGTTTGGGACCAATCGCCGCGTGTAAGCGCTTTCAGACTGGCGTTCCTGCCCAATCGCAGACGAATCGGGGGCCGGCACCCATCGATCCGCGGGCACCAACGGCTCGTCCAGCTGGACGTTCAGGTGCAGCGGGCCGTCGCCGAGGCCGAGGGCAGTTCGCGCCACCGCCGCCCCGTCGGGGCCGACGTCGACGTACGTCACGAGCGGTCCGAAGATCGCGACCTGGTCGGTCGTCTGGTTGGCGGACGTGCCGCGCAGTCGTGCCGGGCGGTCGGCGGTGACGGCGATGAGCCGGACGCCGGCGTGGGCGGCCTCGAGCATGGCCGGGTGCAGGTTGGCGACGGCCGTCCCGGAGGTGCAGATCACCGCGGCCGGGCTGCCGACCTTGGTGAGACCGAGGGCCAGGAAGCCGGCCGAGCGCTCGTCGATGCGGGTGTGCAGGCGCACCAGGCCGGCGGCGGCGACGTCGTACGCCGCGAAGGACAGCGGCGCGTTGCGGGAGCCCGGCGCGACGACGACCTCGCGGATGCCGGCCTCGACGAGTGCCGAGACGACGTCGCGCGCGAGCTGGACCGAGGTCACGACGGGAGATCCTTCTCCACCGCACGTACCTCGGCCAGTCGAGCGAGCCAGTGCGCCTCCCGGTCCGGCGCTGCGGCGCACCGGGCGAGGTGCTCCTCGCTGACCTCGGGGCGGTGCACGGGGACGTACCCGTCGACGGCCTGCAGCCGGTGGTCGGCCACGTCGTCGGCGAGCATCCCGACCGTCGCCAGCCCCGAGGCGTGCTCGAGCTCGGGCAGCGCTGCCGCCAGCGCGACCCCGGCCGCCAGGCCGACCGAGGTCTCCAGGGCCGACGAGACCACGGTCGGCAGCCCGATGTCCTCCGCGATCCGCAGGCAGGCCCGTACGCCGCCCAGCGGCTGCACCTTGAGGACCGCGATGTCGGCGGCCTCGAGCTCCTTGACCCGGTAGGGATCCTCGGCCCGGCGGATCGACTCGTCTGCGGCCACCCGGATGTTGGTGCGCCTCCTCACGATCGCGAGGTCCTCGACCGCGGCGCACGGCTGCTCGACGTACTCCAGGCCACCCGCCGCCCGCTCGAGCAGCGGCAGGACCGTGAGGGCGGTCTCCACGTCCCAGGCGCCGTTGGCGTCCACCCGGATCAGGCCGTCGGGTCCGAGGGCGTCCCGGACGGCCTCCAGCCGGGCCTGGTCGTCGGCCAGCGTCGCGGTCGCGTCGGCGACCTTGACCTTGGCCGTCCGGCAGCCCGATCGCGCGACGAGGGCGTGCGCGTCCTCCGGCGACAGCACCGGGACGGTCACGTTCACCGGCACCCGGTCGCGGACCGGGGCCGGCCAGTCGCCCGCCGCAGCCTCCCGGGCACACCGGAGCCACTGGAGTGACTCTCTAGAGCCATACTCTAGAAAGGGACTCCACTCACCCCACCCGGCGTCGCCGCGGATCAGCATCCCTTCACGCACGGCGATGCCGCGGAACCGCACCCGCATGGGGATCGAGAACACCCGCAGGTCAGCCACGGAGCGCCATCCGGTCCACCTTGCCGTTGGAAAGCAGCGGCAGCTCCTCGAGCAGGACCAGCTCTCGTGGCGCCCAGGACCGCGGGTGCGACGCCGCGACCCAGTCGCGGGCCTCGTCCAGGGTCAGCTCACCGACGACCCAGGCGACGACGCGGCGCCCCCACTCCTCGTCGTCGACGCCGCCGACCTCCGCGGCCCGTACTGCGGGGTGCTCACGCAGCCGGGCGGCGACGACGCCGGCCGGCACCTTGACCCCGCCGGAGATGACCATGTCGTCGAGCCGGCCGAGCACCTGGAGCCGGCCGTCCTCGTCGAACCGGCCGGCGTCGGCGGTGAGGAACCAGCCGTCGACCAGCACCTCGTCGGTCAGGTCCGGGTCGCCGTCGTACCCGTCGAACAGCACGGGCCCGGCGATGCGGACCCGCCCGTCCACCCCGATCGCGACGGCCACGCCGTCGAGCGGAAGGCCGTCGTACACGCAGCCGCCGGCGGTCTCGGCCGAGCCGTACGTCGCGACCGCACGGATCCCGGCGAGACGCGACCGTTCGCGGAGGCCCCGGTCCACCGGGCCGCCGCCGACCAGCACCGCTGAGCACCGTGCGAGTGCGGCGGAGTCCCTCGGGTCGTCGAGCGCCCGCTTCAGCTGCGTGGCGACCAGCGAGAGGTACGGCGCCTCGCCCGCGGCCGCGATCGCGTCGGCGAGCGAGGCGTGGTCGTCGAGCGGGACGGGCCGGTGGCCGGCGACCAGGGAGCGGCAGGCCACCTGGAGGCCCGCGACGTACGCCGCCGGCAACGCCAGCACCCACGGCCCGGACCCGCCGAGCCGGGCCTCCGTGGCGCGGACCGACGCGAGGACGGCCCGCCGGGAGAGCAGCACCCGCTTGGGCCGCCCGGTCGACCCCGACGTCTCGACGACCACCGGCTCCGGCTCGCCGGGTGCGGCGAGCCAGGCCTCGAGGTCGGCGACCGACGGGGTGTGCAGCACGCCCTGAACGCTAGCGAGACGCGCTCGCCTGCTTGAATCCTGGCCGTGACGACGCGCGCACAGTGGGTGGCCGGGGCCAGGCCCCGCACCCTCCCCGCGGCCGTCTCGCCCGTGCTCGCGGGCACCGGCGCCGCGGCGTACGACGGCGACGCCGTGTGGTGGAAGGCGCTGCTCGCCCTCGTGGTCAGCATCGCGCTCCAGGTCGGCGTGAACTACGCCAACGACTACAGCGACGGTGTGCGCGGGACCGACGCTGACCGCGTCGGCCCGCTGCGGCTGGTCGGCTCGGGCGTGGCCACCCCGGCGGCGGTCAAGCGAGCCGCGTTCCTGGCGTTCGGCGTGGCGGCGGCGGCCGGGCTGGTGCTGGCGGCGACCACGGCCTGGTGGCTGGTCGTCGTCGGAGCGGTGTCGGTGCTGGCCGCCTGGTTCTACACCGGCGGGTCGAGGCCCTACGGGTACCTCGGCCTCGGCGAGGTGATGGTGTTCGTCTTCTTCGGGCTGGTGGCGGTGCTGGGGACCCAGTACGTCCAGGCCGAGCGGCTCACCGCCGCCGGCTGGTACGCCGCCTGCGGCATCGGCGCGCTGGCCTGCGCGATCCTCGTCGCCAACAACCTGCGCGACATCCCCACCGACCTGGTGGCCGGCAAGATGACGCTGGCCGTGCGGCTGGGGGATGCCCGGACGCGGGCCCTGTACGTGTTCCTCGTGCTCGCCGCGCTGGTGACGCTCGTCGGCGTCGCCCTGAGCACGACCCGCTGGGCGTTCCTGGGCCTGGCCTTCCTGTACCCGGCGTTCCGGGCCGCCCAGGTCGTGCGCTCGGCGTCCGGCCGTGACCTGGTGCCGGCCCTGCAGCTGACCGGCGTCGCGGAGCTCGCCTACGGCCTCGGCTTGTTCGCCGGGCTGTTGGTGGGCGCGGCGTAGTCTCGGGGCATGGGCTTCCTCATCGTTCTCGTGCTGGTCGTGGCGGCCGTGGTCGCCTACCGCAACCGCGTCGCGCTGCTGTCCAAGATCCTCGGCCAGCCGCAGTCGCGGATCGAGCGCCGCCTCAACGGCCCCAAGCGCTGACGCTCGTCGCGATGACCCTGGTCCTCGTCGGCCTGGTGATCGTGGGCGTGATCGTGTGGGCCGTCGTCTCGGATCGCTGACGGACGCCTCAGTCGGCGTCCTCGCGCGCCTTGAGCGCCTCGAAGGCCGCCGCCGCCTTCCGCGCGCGCTCGTCGACACGCTGGGCGAACCGCTCCCGCTGCCGGTTGAGCACGAAGTACGACGCCACGCCGGACACCGCCAGCGCGATCACCAGTGCCCACATGACCGGGACGCTGCCGGCGACGGCCAGCCAGATGCCGGCCACGATCGCGAACGCCGCCACGAACATCACCAGGCGCATCAGCGTGTAGACGACGAACTCCTTCACGGGATCAGGGTAGTTGGCGACCACCCGCGGCCTACTCTGGATCCGTGCTCAAGGGATTGTTCCTCCTCGCCCTCATCGCGCTCGCGATCTACCTGGTCGTGCGGATGGCCCAGCGCGGCGGCACCTCGGGCACAGCCGTCCGCCGGCCCTCGCCGCCCCCAGCCCCGCGCCGCCCCATCGCCCCCGACGACGACCTGGACTTCTTGAGGGATCTCGAGCGCAAGCGCCGCCACCCCGACGATCCGGAGCCCTGAGCCCATCCCGCCCGGTCACCGGGTCTCGTGACAGGCGCCAGCGCGCCTTCCTCGACCAGCGACTACCCGTAGTACCGGGCGCGAGCCCGACGGTCCTTGGCCACCTGCGCCGCGAGGTCGGCGTCCGACACGACGTACCTGGCCGGGAGCGGTGCCCGGCAGGCGTCGCCGGAGCAGAGCCGGTACTGCTTCCAGAGGCGCGTGAGGTCACGGCGGACCGAGGCGTAGGCCGGGTCGTCGTACCGCGAGCGCAGCTCCAGCGGGTCGGTGAACAGGTCGTAGAGCTCCCCCTCGCCGGTGGAGTAGCGGAAGTAGGCGTACCGGCCGGTGCGCAGGCCCATCTCGGTCAGCCCCTGGGGGAAGCCGCCGGCGTGCGACCGATCGAGGTGCTGGAGTCCCTCGGTCACGACGGGCACGTCCCAGGGCCGGTCCCGGGCGAACACCGGGACCACCGACCGGCCGTCCTGGGCCGGCAACGGTGCGGCACCGGCCAGGTCGACGATCGTCGCGGTGAGGTCGACGGTCGAGATCGGCGCGTACCTGACGCCGTGCGGGATCCCGGGGCCGGCCACGACGAGCGGCACCCGCAGCGACGGCTCGTGCGGCTTGATCTTGCCGGTGCGCTGGCGGTGCTCGCCGAGGAAGTAGCCGTTGTCGGAGGTGAACACCACGACCGTGTGCTCGTACTGCCCGGTCTTCTTCAGCGTCCTCATGATCCGGCCGAACTGGACGTCCCAGGCGTACAGCGCCTCGGCCCGCTGCCTCGCCACCTGGAGCAGCCGCTGCCGCTCGACGCCGACCATCTCCGGCACCTTCTGGAGGAACTCCGGCTTGTCGGAGATGTCCTTCTCCTCCGGCCTCCCGTCCGCCCGGACGCCGGGTGCGCGGCGCAGCGAGGAGTCGAAGCGGCCCTTGACCCAGCCCGGCCGCGCCGGGGTCTGGAACCGCGACAGGTACCCGGATGCTGTCCGGTAGTTCGGGGGGTCGTCGGGCTCGCCTGGTCCACCGAAGTGCGGCGCGACCGGTGTGGCCCAGATGAACCACGGGTGGTCCGCCTTCCCGTACCTCCCGACCAGCGACCGCACCTGCTCACCGACGACGTCGGAGGAGTACCGACCACGGTTCGACACGACGCGCCCGTTCACGTTCTGGGTGAACGACGTGTAGTCGTAGGTGCCGCCGACGTACGGCGACCCCTTCGGCCAGGTGTGCTCGATGCTGACCTTCCAGTCGGTCCACCCGTCGGGAACGTAGGTCACTGACGAAGCACCGGTCACCAGTGACGGCTGCCGGCCGTAGCCGTTGAGGTACTTGCCGACGAGCGCCGTCTGGTACCCCGCCTGGTTGAGCACCGTGCCGACCGTCAGGTGGTCGTCGAACGCCCCGAACCCGTAGGGCTTCTCGTGGCTGTAGACGTGGTGGTTGTGGGAGTACATGCCCGTGAGGAACGACGCCCGCGACGGGCAGCAGAGCGGGTTCGGCGCGTAGGAGTTCTCGAACAGCAGGCCGCGCGAGGTGACGTACTTGCGCACGTTGGGTGTGTACCTCAGCTCGTCCCACCGCATGTCGTCTGTCGTGACGACCAGGATGTTCGGGCCGTCGTTGGGGCGCAGGTCCCGGGTCGCGACGAACGGCGTCGGCGCCTGCGGGACCGAGGACGCCGCCCGCGCGCGCTCGGTGGGACGGTCGCCGGCACCCGAGGAGCAGGCCGTCACCACCAGGGCGGCGGCCGCGATGGATGCCGCCAGCCGCCTCACCCGGTCAGTCTGCCTCAGCGGTGTGCGGGAGCCGCCGAGGTCAGGGCGGGCGCGCCGGACGCGTAGGAGTGCTGCGACGTCGTCGAGAAGTAGTTGATCCCGATGAAGTTGAACCACAGGGTCGCCATGCCGAGGAGGGCGAGGTACGCCGCGTTGCGGCCGCGCCAGCCGGCGGTCGCGCGGGCGTGCAGGTACGCGGCGTACACGACCCACGTGATGAAGGCCCAGACCTCCTTGGGGTCCCAGTTCCAGTACGACGACCAGGCCTGGTGCGCCCAGATCGGACCGGTGATGAGCACCGCGAACGTCCAGACGGGGAAGGCGAAGGCGTGCAGGCGGTACGCCGTCCGGTCCAGCACCACGGGCTCGGGCACGCGCGACAGGTAGCCCGAGGTCGTCGGCCCCTTGCGCTCCTTCACCAGGTAGAGGATCGAGCAGAGGCCGCCGAGCGTGAAGCCGCCCGTCGAGATCACCGCCGAGACGACGTGGATCACCAGCCAGTAGGAGTTGAGGGCCTCGGTCAGCGGGGCGACGGGCTCGTAGAGCCAGATGACGCCGACCATGAGCAGCGTCACGACGACGGCGGCGACGATCGGGCCGGCCCAGTCGAGGCCCAGCCGGCGGCGGGCGACCACGAAGATCAGCGCCACCACGAACGTGCCCGAGAGGGTGAACTCGTACATGTTGCCCCAGGGCACGCGGTTGGGGTCCGCGGCCATGCCCCGGCCGAGCAGGGCGACGAAGTGCAGCGCGCACGCGAGACCCAGCAGGATCAGGCCGAGCCGCCCGGTCATCTCGACCCGCCGCGCATTCGTGGTGGTCGAGCCGTCGCCAGCAACGGGCGACGTGTCGAGACCCGCGGCCTGCAGACCCCCGACGCCGACGCTCACGGTGGCCTTGCGGCCGACCGGCACCTTGCGCAGCGAGGCCCACTGGACGAGGTAGGAGAGCAGCGACAGGAAGTACACGATCCCGGCGGCCGCGACCGCCTGGTTGCTCAGGGTCTCCCAGGACTGGTTCGTCACGCCGGCTCCTTCTCCCCCGGGCCCGGAGGGCCGGGCTCGTTCAACTGTCGCAGGCCCTTCACGACCTCTTCCACCTCGGCCCCGACGTCACCGGCCGTCGAGCGGTCCAGCCCCGCCACCTGCACCGTGTGCCCGTCGGCACGGACCCAGACCCGGCGCGGCCGGATGAACAGCGAGAGCAGCAGCCCGACGAGCGCGGCCACCATGCCTCCGAGAGCGAGGTGCATCCCCGGGGTCCGGCTGATCTGCAGGCGCGTCCAGCGCTCGACACCCTCGAAGGTCACCGACCCTGCGCCGTTCGGCAGCTTCACGCTCTGACCCGGTGAGAGGTCCACGCGGAACATCGAGCCGTCGGCCTTGGTCACCTTGGCGGCCTTGCTGGTATCCAGCTCGTAGATCGACTGCGGCGAGCCGTCGTCGTTGCCGAGGTCGCCGACGTACGCCTCCATCGAGATCGCGGGGTTCTTCAGGTCGCCCATCAGGTTCATCGGGTTGCCGTCGACGCTGATGTACGTCGGGAAGAACCAGCCCTGGAGCCCGATCGGCGTCGGCTTCGCGTCGTAGGCCGGGACCACGCCGAACGACCGGAAGCCGGCGTCCTCGGGCAGGAACACGGTCGGCCCGCTGTAGGCGATGTCGCCGTCGCCGTCGCGGATGGTGATGACCGGGGCGTAGCCGTGGCCGATCAGGAACACCTCGGTGTTGCCGATCTTCAGCGGGTGGTTGACGCGCAGGTCGTAGGTCTGCTGCGGGGCGTCGGGGCTCTCGCGGTACTGCAGGTGGGCGTTGAAGCCCCGCGCCATCCCCTGCCGCGGCCCGGAGTCGATCCACTGCACGTCGAACTGGTCGACCTTGAACGAGAACGGCTCCATCGAGGAGGGGTCGAACAGCGAGCCCGGGTCGAAGTCGTCGTACTGCGTGAGCCCGTTGGTGAACCCGTTGCCCACGACGAGGATCACGCCGCCCTTGTAGCCGAACAGCCCGCCCATCGCGAAGCCCACCAGCACGAGCACCACCGCGAGGTGGAACAGCAGGTTGCCCGCCTCGCGCAGGTACCCGCGCTCGGCCGCCACCCACCCCTGGTCGGAGCCGTCCAGGACCCGGTAGCGCCGCTTCCTCAGCAATACGCGCGCACGCGCCAGCACCTCGGCGGGCGGGTCGGTGGCGTCGTACGACGTGTGCACCGGCAGCCGGTCGAGGTTGCGGGGGGCGGCGGGCGGGGCCGCGCGCATCGCCCGCCAGTAGAGGAGGGTGCGCGGGATGATGCAGCCCACCAGCGAGACCATCAGCAGGATGTAGATGGCCGCGAACCACGGCGAGTCGTAGACCGAGAACAGCTGGAGCTTCTCGTAGATCGGCGTCAGCTTCGGGTGGTCGGACTGCCAGCGCGATGTCTTCAGCGAGTCCACGCCGCTCTGCGGGATCACCGAACCCGGGATCGCGACGAGGGCCAGGAGGAGGAGCAGCACCAGGGCCGTGCGCATCGAGGTGAGCTGGCGCCACGTCCACCGGCCCAGCTCGCGCAGGGTGAGCTCGCCGGTGCGGCGCTCCGGCTCGGGCGCGTCGGCGTGTGCCTCGGGGAGCTTCGTCTGGCTCACACCGGCACCTCGGTGCCCAGGATCAGGTGCACCTGGAGCCAGGTGACCATCTCGCCCCACCAGCCCGTCACCAGCAGCACGCCGACCGCGATCAGCATCAGGCCCCCGAGCCGCATGACCCAGACCTGGTGGCGGCGTACCCAGGCGAACGCACCGAGCGCGCGACGGTAGAGCAGCGCGGCCAGCACGAACGGGATGCCGAGCCCGAGTGCGTAGACGCCCGACAGCAGCGCGCCGCGCTCGGCGGTGGCCTCGTTCACCGACAGCACGTTGATCGCCGCCAGCGTCGGACCGAGGCACGGCGTCCAGCCCAGGCCGAACAGGAAGCCGATCAGCGGCGCGGCGGCCAGCCCCACGGCGGGGATCCGGTGGACCCGCCACTCGCGCTGGGTGAACGGCAGCCAGCCGGCGAAGGCGAGGCCCAGCAGGATCATCACGAGGCCCAGCCCGAACGCGAGCTGGTCGCTCCACTCGACGAGCCAGGCGCCGATCGCGCCGGCCGCCAGGCCGAGCAGCACGAAGACGAGCGCGAACCCGGCCACGAACAGCAGCGACCCCGCGAGCATCCGGCCGCGGCGGCCCAGGGAGGGATCGGCACCGAGGTCGGCCCCGGAGAGGCCGGTGGCGTACGAGAGGTACCCCGGCAGCAGCGGGATCACGCAGGGCGAGAAGAACGACACCAGGCCGGCGACCAGGGCCACGGGCACGGCGAGCAGCAGCGACCCGGACAGGGCCTGGTCCTGGAACCACTCACCCATCGCGGGGCCCTCCACTGGCCTCGTCGACGACGTCCTGCGTCAGGTCGACCAGCGTCTGCTGCGAGGGCAGCTTGCCGATGATGCTGGCGGCCACCCGGCCCTCGCGGTCGAGCACCACGAAGGACGGGATCGAGCGCAGACCCAGCACGCCCCGGAAGGCCAACAGGGCCTGCCCGTCGGGCGAGTAGAACGACGGGAAGCCGAAGCCGAAGTTGCGCGCGAACGCCAGGGCCTGCGCGGTGCTGGAGTCGCGGAGGTTGATGCCGACGAACTGGACGTCGCTCCCGAGCTCGTCCGCGGCACCGGCGACCCAGGGGGCCTCCTTGCGGCACGGACCGCACCAGGAACCCCACACCGAGACGACCACGACCGTGCCGCGGTAGTCGGCGAGAGACAGGGCCTGGCCGTCCAGGTCCTCCCCGTCGTAGGTGATCGCCGGGTCGCGCTCGTCGACCGCCACCGTCGCGATCAGGCCGTCCTGGGTGACGTACCCCTTGTCGCCGGTGCCCTCGAGGTCGTTGCACGCGGTCACGCCCATCAGCAGCGGCAGACAGGCGAGCAGGGCGAGGCGACGTCTCAGGGCTTGTGCTCCTCGGGCGCTCCGCCCGCGCTGAACGCGGCGTTCTTGTCGCGCACCGGGATCAGGTCACCGGCGGGCTCCGAGTAGGAGACCCGCACCAGGCCGCTCTCGTCGAAGTGGAAGGAGGTCAGCGAGCAGAGCGTGCACTGGCGCCTGCGCGGGTCGTGCAGGAACGACCGCTTCTCCGCCGACAGCCGGGTGATCCAGATCGGCAGCTGGTGGGAGACCAGCACCGCCTCGTGCCCGTGGGCGATCTCCCGCGCGGAGAGGATCGCGCCGAGCATGCGGTCCACGACCTCGGTGTAGGGCTCGCCCCACGAGGGCTTGAGCGGGTTGCGCAGGTGCCGCCAGTTGCGGGGGTTCTTCAGTGTCGCGTCGCCGGTGCCGAACGCCTTGCCCTCGAAGACGTTCGTGGACTCGATCAGCCGCGGGTCGATGTGCACCTCGAGGCCGGTCAGCTTCGCCAGCGGGGCGGCCGTCTCCCGGGCGCGCTCCAGCGGTGAGGAGCCGATGTGCACGATGTCGCGGTCCTGCACGGACTCGGCGACCCGCTCGGCCATCCGACGGCCGAGCTCGGACAGGTGGTACCCGGGCCGGCGGCCGTAGAGGATCCCCTCCGGGTTGTGCACCTCGCCGTGGCGCAGCAGGTGGACGATCGTCCCAGGCGTTCGGCTAGCGGTCACCGACCCACCTCGGCGGCCGCGTGGGCGGCGTACGGGAGCGCCTCGAGCACGGCCTCGACGGCGGCGTCGTCGTGGGCGCTGGAGACGAACCACGCTTCGTACGCCGACGGCGGGAGGTGCACGCCGCGGTCGAGCATGGCGTGGAAGAACGCGGCGTACGCCGCGGTGTCCTGCGTCGACGCGGCGGCGAAGTCCGTCACGGTCTCGCCGGTAAAGAAGACCGAGAACATCGTGCCCGTCGCCTGGACCACGTGCGGCACGCCCGCATCCGCCAGCGCCTTGCCGGCGGCGGTGCCGAGGGTCTCGGCGACCAGGGAGATCCGCTCGTAGACCTCGTCGGTCGCCAGCCGGAGGGTCGCCAGGCCGGCGGTGGTGGCGACGGGGTTCCCCGAGAGCGTGCCCGCCTGGTAGACCGGCCCCTCCGGCGCCAGGTGGCCCATCACGTCGGCACGGCCGCCGAACGCCGCCGCCGGCAGGCCGCCGCCCATCACCTTGCCGAAGGTCATCAGGTCGGGGCGCCAGCCCTCGACGGCGCCGTCGAGGCCCCACTGCCCGAGCTTGCCGGCCCGGAAGCCGGTCATCACCTCGTCGCTGATGAACAGCGCCCCGTGCGCGGCGCAGGTCTCGGCCAGGTGTGCGTTGAACCCCGGCAGCGGCGGGACCACGCCCATGTTGCCGGGCGCCGCCTCGGTGATCACGCACGCGATGCGGTCGCCGTGGGCGGCGAACACCTCGTCGACGGCCGCGCGGTCGTTGTAGGGCAGCACGATGGTCAGCTCGGTCGAGGAGGCCGGTACGCCGGGGGTGCCGGGGATCGCGAACGTCGCGACGCCGCTGCCCGCGGCGGCCAGCAGCGAGTCGACGTGACCGTGGTAGCAGCCGGCGAACTTCACCACGACGTCGCGGCCGGTGAAGCCGCGGGCCAGCCGGATCGCGGACATGGTGGCCTCGGTGCCCGAGGAGACGAAGCGGACCCGCTCGATCGGCGTACGCCCGACGATCTCCTCGGCCAGCTCGACCTCAGGCTCGGTGGGGGTGCCGTACGACGTGCCGCGGGCGACCGCGGCGGCGATCGCCTCCTGCACCTCGGGGTGCGCGTGGCCGAGCAGCAGGGCGCCCCAGGAGCAGACCAGGTCGACGTACTCGTTCCCGTCGACGTCGGTCAGCCACGCGCCGCGGCCGGACCGGATGAAGCGGGGCGTGCCGCCGACGGCGTTGAACGCGCGGACCGGGGAGTTCACGCCACCCGGCGTCACCGCCTGGGCCCGGGCGAACAACGCCTCGGATCGTTCGGTGGGGCGGGGCGGCGGGGTCACCGGCTCATTGTCCCCAACGGTGGGTGAGAGTTCACATCGGCCTCCGCGCCGCCCGGAACAACCGTATGGTGGAACGACCTGGGTCCCTCGGTGTGACCCAGGTCACATCCAGGATTGGCCGACGTAACCCGTGGGTAACTTCCCTCGTTGGAGGGCTGCCCGCGCGGGGAGGGAGCCCCCCGGGTGTGTCGAGCGTTGAGGGAGTGAACAGATGAGTGAGGCGAGGTTCGGCCGCCTCCAGAAGGCGGCGACGCTGGTGCCGCTCGCGCTGCTGTCCGCAGCGTGGAGCGTGAGCATCGTCGGCGTCGGCCTCACCGGCAGCACCGCCACGTCCGCGGACGGCGGCACGCTGCCCGACGGCAGCACCGTCCCCGAGGAGGCCATCGAGGCCCCCGCCAGCCTCACCGGCTCCAGCAAGCTCGCGCCCGGCATCAATGGCGACCCGCAGGAGGCCGTCCTCAACGCGGCGACCAACGGCATCCCGTCCGCCGCGCTGGCGGCCTACCAGCGCGCCGAGACCGTCATCAACGCCGCCGACACCACCTGCCACCTGCCCTGGCAGCTCGTTGCCGCCATCGGCCGCGTCGAGTCCAACCACGGCAGCGTCCACGGCAGCCACCTGACCAGCGCCGGACTCGCCGCGCCACCGATCTACGGCCTCCCGCTCGACGGCACCCACGACACCACGACCATCGCGGACACCGACGGCGGCGCCCTCGACGGCGACACGGCGAACGACCGGGCCGTCGGCCCGATGCAGTTCATCCCCTCGACCTGGTCGATCGTGGGCGTGGACTCCGACGGCGACGGCCAGCGCAACCCGCAGGACATCGACGACGCGGCGCTGGCCACCGCGGTGTACCTCTGCTCCGGCAATGACGACCTCAGCACCGACGAGGGTCGCCGGACGTCGGTGTTCCGCTACAACCACAGCCAGGAGTACGTCGACCTCGTGCTCGCCTTCTATCAGGCGTACGTCGACGGCGAGTTCACCTCCGTCCCCAACGGCACCTACGGCGGCGGCGCTTCGCTGCCGCCCGGCGACCCGACCGGCGGCGGCGGTGGTGGTGGAGGTGGCGGGCACCCGACCGCCTCCCCGGAGCCGACCAAGGGCCCGACCACCAAGGCCACCCCGACCAAGAAGCCGACACCCACGCCGACCAGCGGCCCGACCGCCGGCCCGACGACCGCGTCGACGCCTCAGCCGACCGCCGGCCCGACCAGCGTCCTGCCGACCAAGACCCCGACCGTCGCGCCGACCACGGCCGTGCCGACGATCCTGCCGACCGAGCTGCCGACGGTCCTGCCGACCGAGCTGCCCACCACCATCCTCACCCCGATCCTGTCGCTGGCCGACGCGATCGTGCAGTGCACCGCCCAGGGCCTCGTCGACAACCCGCTGAACAACAACGACGCCTTCGACCAGTGCGTCGCGTCGCTCACCGGCGGCTGACCGGACGCCTTCGCGCCGAGTTGCGCCCCCGGTACGTGCGAATTGCGCCCCCGGCACGCGCGAGTTGCGCCTCCGGTACGTGCGAGTTGCGCCTCCGGCACATGCTCGGTCGTGCCCGGGACGCAACTCGGCCGTGCCCGGGGCGCAACTCGGTCGTGCCCGGCACGCAACTCGGCCGTCGGGTCAGCGGTCGAGGAGGCGGGCGGCTTCCGCGGCCCAGTACGTGAGGATCACGTCGGCGCCGGCGCGGTGGATGGAGGTGAGAGCCTCCACGATGGCGGGCTCGCGGTCGATCCAGCCGTTCGCGGCGGCGGCCTCGACCATGGCGTACTCGCCGGAGACGTTGTACGCCGCAACGGGCACGGTGACCGCGTCGCGGACCCGGCGGATGACGTCGAGGTACCCGAGCGCCGGCTTCACCATCACCACGTCAGCGCCCTGCTCCACGTCGAGCAGCGCCTCGCGCACGCCCTCGAGGGCATTGGCGGGGTCCTGCTGGTAGGTACGCCGGTCACCGATCAGCGACGACGAGACGGCCTCGCGGAACGGGCCGAAGAAGGCGGAGGCGTACTTGGCGGAGTAGGCCAGGATCCCCACGTCCTGGTGCTCGGCGGCGTCCAGGGCCGCACGTACCACGCCGACCTGGCCGTCCATCATCCCGCTGGGACCGACCATGTCGACGCCGGACTCGGCCTGGGCGAGCGCCATCTGGGCGTACGCCGCGAGGGTGCGGTCGTTGTCGACGCGCCCGTCCGGGGTGAGCACGCCGCAGTGGCCGTGGTCGGTGAACTCGTCGAGGCAGAGGTCGCTCATCACCGTCAGCGCGTCGCCGACCTCGGCGACCACGTCGGTGATCGCGAGGTTGAGGATCCCGGCCGGGTCGATCCCACCCGAGCCGGTCGCGTCCTTGGACTCCGGGATGCCGAACAGCATCAGCCCGCCCAGGCCCAACGACGCCGCCTCGTGCGCGGCCTTCAGCAGCGAGGACCGCGAGTGCTGGACGACGCCGGGCATCGACGAGACGGGGACCGGCGCGGAGATGCCCTCGCGCACGAACAGCGGCAGCACCAGCTGGCCGGGGCGTACCGCGGTCTCGGCGACCATCCGGCGCAGCGCGGGGGTCGTGCGCAACCGGCGCGGCCTGACGACCGGGGGCGTGATCCCCGTGGCGTCGGCCGGCAGGTCGCTCAAGGTCGTCTCGCTGGTCGTCTCGTTGCGCTACTTCGCCGTGGCCTTGCGCCGCGAGGCGGGCTTGCGCTCCGACGGCTTGGCGACCGGCTGGCCGGCGTCGAGCATCGAGAGCCGGCGCGCGGCGCCGAAGTCGGCGAGCGCCTCGGCCAGCACCTCGACGTCCGGCTTGGGGGCCAGGACGTCGACCCGCAGGCCGTGCTCCTCCGCGGTCTTGGCCGTGGCCGGGCCGATCACCGCGATCACCGTCGACGGGTGCGGCTTGCCGGCGATGCCGACCAGGTTGCGCACCGTCGAGGACGACGTGAACACGACCGCGTCGAACTTGCCGGCCTTGATCGCGTCGCGGGTCGGCGCCGGCGGCGGGGCCGCACGGACGGTCCGGTACGCCGTCACGTCGTCGCACTCCCAACCGAGGTCGATCAGTCCAGCGACGAGGTTCTCGGTCGCGATGTCCGCGCGCGGCAGGAAGACCCGGTTGATCGGGTCGAGCAGCTCGTCGTACTCCGGCCAGTCCTCGAGCAGCCCGGCCGCGGACTGCTCGCCCGACGGCACGAGGTCGGCGCGCAGGCCCCAGTCGGCGATGGCCTGGGCGGTCTTGTCGCCGACCGCGGCGATCTTGAGTCCGGAGAAGGCGCGGGCGTCGAGGCCGTACTCCTCGAACTTCTCGCGCACCGCCTTCACGGCGTTGACCGAGGTGAAGGCGATCCACTCGTAGCGGCCCTCGACCAGGCCGCGGACGGCCTTGTCCATCTGCAGCGGGTTGCGCGGCGGCTCGACGGAGATCGTCGGCACCTCCTCGGGCACCGCGCCGTAGCCGCGCAGCCGCTGCGACAGCGTGCCCGCCTGCTCCTTGGTGCGCGGCACCAGGACGCGCCACCCGAACAGCGGCTTGGTCTCGAACCAGGACAGCTGGTCGCGCGCGTCGACGACGTCACCGACGACGGTGACCGCCGGCGGCGACATCCGCGCGGCGCGGGCGTCGGCGGCGATCCGGTCGAGCGTGGAGACGACCGTGGCCTGCTCGGTCGTGGTGCCGGCGCGGGTCATCATGACCGGCGTGCTCGGCTCGCGCCCGGCGGCCACCAACTGCTTGGCGATGTCGGCGATGCCGCCCACGGCCGACAGCAGGACGAGCGTGTCCTGGTCGATGTACCGGCTCCAGTCGACCTTCTCGCGGCACGACACGACGGTCAGCTCGCGGTGGTCCTTGGTGGTCAGCGGGACACCGGCGTACGCCGGCACGGAACCCAGCGCCGAGACGCCGGGCACGATCTCGAAGGCGAGGCCCGCCTTGACGCAGGCGAGCGCCTCCTCGGGACCGGACGAGTAGACGAAGGGGTCCCCTGTCATCAGCCGGACGACGCGCAGACCGCGCTTGGCCTGCTTCACGACCACCTTCGCGCGGGCGGCGTGCGTGAGCGGCTGGCCGTCCTCGCCGAAGCCACCGTCGACGAGCTCGGGGCCGTCCTCGGTCGCCCCACCGGACTGGACCCCGGACCGGCCGCCGAGCACGGAGCGCACCAGCGCCTCGTGGTCGGCCGACTCGGTGATGACCACGTCGGCCTCGTGCAGGAGCTCGACGGCACGGAGCGTGAGGAGGCCCGGGTCACCCGGCCCGCTGCCCACGAAGGCCACCCATCCGCGCTGTGACGTCTGCGGGGACATCTGCGGGGGCGTCTGGTCGTTGCTGGTCTTGCCTCGCGTCATGCGTTACTGCCTTCTCACTGTTTCTGCCGGTGCGTCGGTGAGCTCGCCCGCTCCTTCGGCGAGCATGTCGCGTGCGAGCCGTGCGCCCAAATCGGCGGCCTCCTGGAGGGTTCCGGTGGCCGACATCCGGACCGCGAGCGTGCCGTCGGGCGACAGCGCGACGGCCCGGACCCACAGCTCGAGGCCGTCGTCGCCCTCGGCCACCTCGGCCATGGCGCCGATCGGCGCGCTGCACCCGCCCTCGAGCGTGGCCAAGACGGAGCGCTCCGCGGTGACCGCGGCGCGGGTGCCTGCGTCGTCGAGCACGGCCAGGTCGCTGAGCAGCTCGGTGTCCAGGGAGCGGCACTCGACGGCCAGCGCGCCCTGGCCGGGAGCGGGCAGCACCTGGAGCGGGTCGAGCACCTCGGTGGCCTCGTGGAGCCGCCCGATGCGCGCCAGGCCGGCGCGGGCGAGCACGACCGCGTCGTACTCGCCCGACCGCACCTTCCCGATCCGGGTGTCGACGTTGCCGCGGATGTCCACGATCTCCAGGCCGAGGCCGAGCGCGTGCAGCTGGGCGGCGCGGCGCGGCGCGCCGGTGCCGACGCGGCTGCCGACGGGCAGCTCGCCCAGGGTCAGCCCGTCACGGGCCACGACGACGTCGCGGGGGTCCTCGCGGGGAGGTACGGCGGCCAGCTCGATCCGCGGGTCGGGTGCGGTGGGCAGGTCCTTGAGCGAGTGCACGGCGACGTCGACGTGACCCGCGAAGAGTGCCTCCCGCAGCGCGCTGACGAAGACGCCGGTCCCGCCGATCGTGGCCAGCGACGCGCTGGACCGGTCGCCCTCGGTGGTCACCTCGACCAGCTCGGTCTCGCGGCCCAGGTGCTTCTCGATCAGGTCCGCCACCAGCCTCGACTGGGTGGTGGCCAGCAGCGAGGCCCGCGTCCCGATCCGGATCACGCCGTCGCTCATGCGAGACCCTCCGGCCGGGTGACGGCCTCCACGGCGTCGGGGTCGAGGGCGAAGAGCTCGGCGAGGGCGGCGGCGTACGACACGGCCCCTTCCTCGTTGGCCAGCTCGCGGACCCGGACGGTCGGCTGGTGCAGCAGCTTGTCGGCGACCCGGCGCAGGCTGCGCAGCACCTCGGCTCGCGTCGCGTCGTCGAGGTCGGGCAGCCGGGCCATCAGCCGCGCGAGCTCGGCGTCCACGACCCCGGTCGCCATCGAGCGCAGCGCGACGACGGTCGGGGTGACGCTCTGCTGCCGGCGGGCGGTCAGGAACGCCGACACCTCCTGGGTGACGATGTCGCGCACCGCGTCGACCTCGGCGCCCGCGTCGCTGCCGGCGAGCTCGTCGGCCAGGTCGGCGAGGGTCACCAGGGTGACGCCCGGCAGTGCGCCGACGCCGGGCTCGACGTCGTGGGGCAGGGCGAGGTCGATGACGTCCAGCGGCCGGCCGAGGCGCGCGACCATCTCGGTCGTCAGCAGCACGCCGGTGGACCCGGTGCAGGCCACGACCAGGTCGGCGTCGGCCACCTCGGCGGCCAGGTCGGCCAGCGCTGCGGCCCGCACGCCGTGCTCGGCGGCCAGCCGCGAGCCGCGGTCGGGGGTGCGGTTGACGACGACCACGTCGGTCGCGCCGCGGCGTACCAGCGTGGCCGTCGCGAGCGCGGCGATCGAACCGGCGCCGACCACGACCGTACGACGCCCCACCGCGTGCCCGACCCGGTCCAGGGCCGCGGACACCAAGGTGGGCGCGGCCTGGTCGATGCCGGTCTCGGCGTGGGCACGCTTGCCGACGCGCAGCGCCTGCTGGAAGAGCACGTTGAGGGCCGGGCCGACCGTGCCGGCCTCCTGGCCACGCGCGAGCGCGTCCCGGGTCTGGCCGAGGATCTGCGCCTCGCCGACGGCCATCGAGTCCAGCCCGGCCGCGACCTGGAAGAGGTGCGAGACGGCGCCGTCGTCGTAGTGCACGTACAGGTGCGGGAGCAGCGCCTCGGTGGATCGGCCGGCACGCTCGACGAGGAGCCCGGACAGCTCCTCGACGCTGCCGTGGAACCGGTCCACGTCGGCGTAGATCTCCAGCCGGTTGCACGTCGCGATCACCGCGGCCTCCACGACGTGCTCGCCGGCCGCGACGTCCTTGGCCAGCTGGGCCGCCCCCTCGGCGTCGACCGCCACCCGCTCCAGCAGCGCGACCGGCGCGGAGCGGTGGGAGATGCCGACGACGAGGACGCTCATGACGACCCGTCCCAGGGGGTGGCCCAGCGAGCGGCGTCCGGCGCCCGTCTGGCAAGGCGGAGGAGCGAAGCTGTAGGCGATCTCCTGCGAGTCGACGACAACGCAGCCAGGCGGGATGCCGGGCGGCGCGCAGCGGGTCTGCCCCTGGGATGGGTCGTCATTCAGGCATTGGCCTTCCGCTGCTCGTGGTAGGCGAGGATCTGCAGCTCGATCGACAGGTCGACCTTGCGCACGTCCACGCCCTCCGGGACGTTCAGCACCACAGGAGCGAAGTTGAGGATGCTGCGGACACCGGCGGCGACCATCCGGTCCGCGACGTCCTGGGCGGCGTTCGCCGGGGTCGCGATCACGCCGATGGCCACGCCCTGCGCGGCGACGATCTTCTCGAGGTCGTCGAAGGGGCGTACGTCGACGCCGGCGACCACCTCGTGGTGCCGGTCGGGGTCGGCGTCGAGCAGCGCGACCACCCGGAACCCGCGGCTGCGGAAGCCGGAGTAGTTGGCCAGCGCGTGGCCCAGGTTGCCGATGCCGACGATGACGACCGGCCAGTCCTGGGTCTGGCCGATCTCGCGGGCGATCTGGTAGCGCAGGTAGTCCACGTCGTACCCGACCCCGCGCGTGCCGTAGCTGCCGAGGTAGGACAGGTCCTTGCGGAGCTTGGCACTGTTGACGCCGGCCGCGGCCGCGAGCTCCTCGCTGGAGCAGGTGGCGGTGCCGGACTCGCTCAGCGTCACCAGGGCCCGCAGGTAGACGGGGAGCCGTGCCACGGTCGCCTCGGGGATGTCCCGGGCGCTCTCGCTGGTCGCTTTGGCCGTCACGGTCTTCTCTCCAGCCGGCGGTCGACGATCTCGCACGGCCCGATCACTGTAAGCACTTTGTGAACGTGAGAACAAACTGGACGGACGAGGTGAGACAAGCCTCACGGCGTGCGGGTGAGCGCCTCCCGGAGCCGGGTCTCGTCGACCCGCCAGAAGTCGTGGCGACGGCCGTCGACCAGCGTCACCGGGACCTCCTCGCCGTACTCCTCGCGCAGTGCCGGGTCGTCGTCGACCGAGATCTCGACCCACTCCTCCCCGAGGTCGGCGCAGACCCGGGCGATGACCTCGGCCGCCTGCTCGCAGAGGTGGCAGCCGGGGCGGCCGTACATGGTCACCCGGGGGGTGCCGCGAACCGTCACTCGAGGATCCCCAACGCCCGACGGCGCTCGAGCTGGCGCAGCGTGCCCTTGCGCACCCGTCCCGCGAGCGTGGTGGGGAGGTCGTCGACGACCTCGATCCGCGACGGCCGCTTGAACCCGGCCAGGTCGGCCTCGCACCGCCGGCGTACGGCGTCCACGACGGCATCCGGGTCGGCAGCGGGCGCGCGGACGTACGCGACGACGTCGGAGCCGCGGTCGGACGGGGCGCCGATGACGGCCACCTCCTCGACACCGGGCACTCGTGCGACGACCTCCTCGACCTCCGAGGGGTAGACCCTGAAGCCGGCGACGACCACGACCTCGGCCGCTCTGTCGACGAGGAACAGGTCGCCGCCGTCGTCGAGGAACCCGACGTCGCCGGTGGACCACCAGCCGTCGGCGCCCGGCCCGTCCGAGCCGTCGGGCCAGTAGCCGCTGAAGAGGTTGGCGCCCCGGACCTGGATCTCACCGGGGTCGCCGGGCTCGGGCTCGAGCCCGAGGTCGTCGACCAGGCGGAGGTCGACTCCGGGCAGTGCCGCACCGAGGGAGCCGGGCACGGGGTGGGTCGGGGCCAGGGTGCTGGTGACGACGGGCGCGGCCTCGGTGAGCCCGTACCCCTGGTGGACCGGCACGCCGGTCCGGGTCAGGAACTCCTCGACCACGGCCCGCGACAGCGGCGCCGAGCCGGAGAGCACCAGGCGCACCGAGTGCAGCAACGCGTCCAGGTCGGGCAGCGACAACCAGTGCGGGAACACCGCCGGCGCGACCGGCACGATCGTCACGCCGTGCTCCACGACGACGTCGAGGGTGCCCCGCGGGTCGAAGTGGTCGGTGAGCACGAGAGTCGCGCACTGGCGGAGGACCCCGCCGAGGACGGCGTTCAGCCCGTAGACGTGGAAGAGCGGGACGACGCCGAGCACCACGTCGTCGGCGCGCATCATCGGCGGGTCGACGGCCGCGGTCTGGTCGAGGTTCGCCAGCAGGGCCCGGTGGGTGAGCATCGCGGCGCGGGGCCGCTCGGCGCTGCTGCCGGTGTAGAGGAGGCAGGCCAGGGTCTCGGGCTCCGGGCGGGCGGGGATGGTGGCCGGCTCGCCGGCGCGGACCGCGTCGAACGAGAGCTCGCCGTCGAGCGGCTCGGAGTCGACGACGACCAGGGTCGGCCCGCGATCTCCGGCCTCGCGCACGATCGCGACTGCCGCGCGCGCGTCCGCCACGGTCGCCGCGTCTGCGACGACCACGCGGGCGCCGGAGTCGGCGATCATCCAGGCCAGCTCCTCGACCTTGGCCCTGGGGTTCACGGGGACCGCGACGAGCTGCGCGCGGAGGGCGGCGAGGTACGTCGTGACGAGCTCGATCCGGTTGCCCAGCACCAGCAGCACGCGCTGGCCCGCGACCAGGCCGACCCGCCCGAGACCGCCGGCCACCCGGCCGACCTCCGTCTCCAGGTCGCCCCAGGTCAGCCGCCTGCCGGACGCCTCCACGAGGGCTGCGCGAGCCCCGTCGCGAGCGGCCGCCAGGGCCACCAGGTCGGCGACCAGGTGGGGCTGCGCCCGCTCGTGGGACGGCTCCAGGGACATCCGTCCATGGTTCCACAGGGCCTCTCACGCGGAGGTGGAACCACACAGGTGAGGCCGCGCCCTGGGTACCCTTCCGGTGTGCCCGCACCGCGCCGCGTGGACCTCCAGCGACGCTCCTCGATGTCCGGGGAGGCGGCCTTGTCGAGCGCCGAGGTCGAGGACGCCCTGGCGGTGCCGCTGGACCCGCAGGCGGCGGCGTTCTTCGACGTCGACAACACGCTGATGCAGGGCGCGAGCATCTTCTACCTGGCCCGCGGTCTGTACCGCCGGCGCTTCTTCACCAGCCGCGAGATCGCCGCCGCGGCCTGGAAGCAGGCCAAGTTCCGGCTGGTGGGCGTCGAGGACCCCGGCCACGTCGCCGACGCCGAGGCCTCCGCGCTGGCGTTCATCCAGGGCCACACCGTGCTGGAGCTCGAGCAGCTCGGCGAGGAGATCTTCGACGAGGCGATGGCCGGCAGGATCTGGCCGGGCACCCGTGCCCTGGCGCAGCTGCACCTCGACCAGGGCCAGCGTGTCTGGCTGGTGACCGCGGCACCCATCGAGATCGCCCGCATCATCGCCCGCCGGCTCGGGCTCACCGGCGCCCTGGGCACCGTCGCGGAGCACGTCGACGGCGTCTACACCGGACGGCTGGTGGGCTCGATGCTGCACGGGCCCGCGAAGGCGGAGGCGGTCACCGCCCTCGCGGCGCGGGAGGGGCTCGACCTCACCCGCTGCTCGGCGTACTCCGACTCGGCCAACGACCTGCCCATGCTCTCGGTGGTCGGGCACGCGTTCGCGATCAACCCCGACGCCCGCCTGCGGGCGCACGCGCGGGCCAACGGCTGGCGGGTCTACGACTACCGGACCGGCCGGAAGGCGGCCCGCGCCGGGCTGGTGGCCGGCACCGTCGCCGGCGGGGTCACCGGGGCCGTGGCGGCCGCCGTCGCGCTGCGCGGACGACCCCGACAGGGCTAGTGGGCTGGGCCACTTCACCCCGATTCAGGTTCCCAACCGTCTCCCACCCACTTACCCTGCTTGGGGTAAGCGGTATCAGGGAAGGATCCGCGGGTGGAGCCAGTTCCGGGCACGGCGACACGGGGGCTCGAGGCCCTGCGTGCGCTCGTGCTCGCCGTCATCCGTGAGGAGCGCGGGCTGCTGGCCGGCCCCGGGTACCTCCTCATGGCCGGCGCCCCGATCGCTGAGCCGGCCAGCGGCCAGGACTTCGACGGCATCGACAACGGGGGCGACGACAGCAAGTACGCCACCTCCAACGAGGAGTCCGCGGCCGACCGGGACCGGTTGATCGCCCTCGTCGAGCTCGCCCGCAACGGCGACGCCGAGGCGTTCGGGATGCTCTTCGACCACTACCAGGGTTCGGTCTACCGGTTCGTCTTCCACCGCACCCGCTCGCAGACGCTGGCCGAGGACCTGACGTCCGAGACGTTCTTCCGGGCGCTGCGCAGCATGAGCGGGTTCCGCTGGCAGGGCAAGGACTTCGGCGCGTGGCTGATGACCATCGCGCGCAACCTGTGCACCGACCACTTCAAGGCCGGCCGCACCCGCCTGGAGCTGACCACGGAGGACATGAGCCTCCACGACGACGGCACCCACGACGGGCCCGAGGACGAGGTCCTCACCAGCATCACCAACGAGGCGCTGCTCGAGGCGCTCACCGAGCTGCCGGCCGAGCAGCGCGACTGCCTGGTGATGCGGTTCCTCCAGGGCATGAGCATCGCCGAGACCGCGGCGGTCCTGGGTCGCTCGGACGGCGCCGTCAAGCAGCTCCAGCTGCGCGGCGTGCGCAACCTGGCCAAGCTGCTGCCCGACGGGATCCGGGGCTGACATGGAGTCGCACGGGGCCGCACGGGCGGGCTGGACCAGTCCACTCTTTACTACTCGCCAGTACGCCGTAACCACGCGGTCAGCGGGCTCGTTGAGGCCAGTGTCCGGCGGGGGCGCCGGAGCCAGTGACCTGACAGGACTTCTGTGATGAGCCCGTACGCGACGCGTCGTCGCGCCGAGCAGTTCGCGGTTGTCGTCGACGGTTCGTCTGCCCGGGGGGCGCACGACGACCGGTACGACGACCTGCTGCAGCTGGTCGGCGCGCTCCGTGCCGTGCCCGAGCCAGTGGCTCGGCCCGAGTTCCTCGCAGACCTGAGGTCTCGACTGGTGGCCGAGGTCGCGGCGATGCCAGTCGTCGCCGCGGCCGAGGCCGACCGGCTGCGGCTGCGACCCGTCGACCCGGGCCGGGTTCGCAACCCGCGCGAGCGCCGGCTCGCCGTCGCTCTCGGCGGCCTCGCCCTCGTGGGTGCGACCGCGACGACGGCCGTGGTCGCCCAGGGTGCGCTGCCGGGCGACACGCTCTACCCGCTCAAGCGCGGCATCGAGAACGCCCAGGCCGGGTTCAGCGTCGGCGACGACGGCAAGGGCTCGACCGTGCTGGCCAACGCGTCCACGCGGCTCGCCGAGGTCGAGGCGCTGGCCCGCGACGGGCGTGGCGAGGACAACCCGGCCGCGGTCGCCGACACCCTCAACGACTTCACGGAGCAGGCCACCGAGGCCTCGGACCTGCTGCTCGCGGCGTACTCCGACAAGGGCGACGCGGGCGACGTGGCCAAGGTGCGCACGTTCACCGCGTCCTCGATGCAGACGCTCGCCGACCTCGACGGACAGCTGCCCGAGAGTGCCGAGGACGAGTGGGTGCACGCCGTCACCACCGTGATGCGGATCGACGACCAGGCCAGGCTCTCCTGCCCGACCTGCGCAGGCACCGACCTCGACGCGATCGCCCCGACGCTGCCCACGATCGGCACCGGCTTCGGCACGGGCGCCCTGCCGGCCGTGAACCTCCCCGACATCGTGCTGCCCGGGCTGGTCCTGCCGTCCGTGGACGCCTCCGAGCTCCCCCCGGGCAGCGTGACCAAGCCGTCGCCGACCGTGGGTCCCGGCGGCGGCCCGACGGGTGCGCCGACCGTGCTCCCGACCGGAGAGCCCACCGGCGTCCCGACCGTCGTACCCACGGGCGGGGTGCCGACGTCCGGCGTCGCCCTCCCCACCGGGGGCGTGACCACGGTGCCGGTGGTCCTGCCGACGGTCGACCTGACCCAGCTGATCAACAACCTGACCAGCGGTCCCACCCTGGTGGCGCTGCCCACCGTCGACGTCACCCAGCTGCTCGGCGGCGTCGGCAGCGCGTTGCCCACCGAGATCACCGACCCGCTCGGCGACCTGCTCCCCTGACGGGGGCTACCGCCAGACCGACTCGCGCTTCATCAGCAGCGTGTAGAGCGTCTGCTGGATGGTCTCGCGCACCTGGTCGGTGAGGTTGAAGACCAGCATCGGGTCCTCGGCCGCGGCGTCGTCGAGCTCGTCGGTGCGGATCGGCTCGCCGAACTCCAGCAGCCACTTCGACGGCAGCGGCACCATGCCGAGCGGGCCGAGCCAGGGGAAGAGCGGCGTGATCGGCACGTAGGGGACGCCGAGCAGCCGGGCCAGCGCGGGCACGTTGCCGACGAGCGGGTAGATCTCCTCGGCGCCGACGACCGACAGCGGCACGATCGGGACGCCGGTGCGCAGCGCGGCGGACACGAAGCCGCCGCGCCCGAAGCGCTGCAGCTTGTAACGCTGCTTGAACGGCTTGCCGATCCCCTTGAAGCCCTCGGGCCAGACGCCGACCAGGTCGCCGCGGCTCAGCATCCGCTCGGCGTCCTCGTTGCACGCCAGGGTCGCCCCGCCGCGCCGGGCCATCTCGCCGACGAACGGCATCCTGAACACCAGGTCCGCGCCGAGCAGGCGCAGGAACCGCCCGGTGTGGTCGTGCACCGCGACCATCGTCATCAGTGCGTCGACCGGCACCGTGCCGGAGTGGTTGGAGACGATGAGCGCGCCGCCCTCGTCGGGGATGTTCTCCACGCCGCGCACCTCGATGCGGAACCACTTCTCCGCGATCGGCCGCAGCAGGGCGAGGGTCAGCTTCTCGGTGACCTCGGGGTCGAAGCCGAACTCGTCGACGTCGTACTCCCCGGCCAACCGCCGGCGCAGCAGCGCGAGCACCTCGGCCAGCCGGGGCTCCCAGTCGTCGCCGAACACCTCGCGCGCGGCGGCCTCCAGCATCGCGAGCCACCCCGCTGGCGAGATGCCCGCGACCGGACCGCGGTCGGAGGTGGTGGTCGCCGGCCTCGGTGCTGCGGGAGGTACGTCGGTGGGTGCGGGCTGGGGCACCGCCTCGGTCGTCACCTGCTCGATCGCGTCGGGCACGGCCCGCGGCCGGCTCGTCACACGCGCGGCCTTCTTGGCGGCGGGCTTGGCTGTCGTGCGCTTGGCGGCCAGGTTGCGCGAGGCCGACGACGGCTTGGCGCGGCCGGAACCACGGCCTGCGCGACCGCGCGTGCCGATCGGGATGATCTCGGCGTCAGCCACGGGCCCCCGCCTTCTCGGACGCAGGGGGGAGCAGGTCCTGGAGGCTGCTCACGGCGCGCCCGGTCAACGAGCCGGACAGGCGCGAGGCCGCCGGCATCGAGGCGGCGAAGTCGGCGAAGGCCTCCTCGGTCGTGTAGGCCGGCTCGAACCCGAGCTCGGTGCGCATCCGCGTGGTGTCGATGCCGCGACCGAACGTCAGGAAGCTGAGCTGCTCGGGCGAGAAGTCGGCGAGCCGCATCTGGCGCAGCACGGAGCCGAGCTGGCCGACGGCGAAGCCGGGCAGCGGCAGGGTCGCGCGCTGCAGGCGGCGCACGGCCTGGGAGAGCATGAGGATGCCGTCGCCGGCGACGTTGTAGGTGCCCTCGACGTCGGAGGTGACGGCCAGCTCGAGCACCCGGTCGAGGTCGGACTCGTGCACGAACTGCATGCGCGCGTCGTACCCGAGCACGGTCGGGATGACGGGGAGCCGGAAGTACGACGTCATCGGGCTCACGACGTGCGGGCCGACGACGTTCGCCAGCCGCAGCACGGCCACCCGGACGTCCGGGCGCCGCCGGGCGAAGCCGCGGACGTACCCCTCGATCTCGGCGGCGTCCTTGCTGAACCCCGACCGGGGGTTGCGACGCGGCTGCATCTCCTCGGTGAACATCGCCGGGTCGCGCGAGCTGGCGCCGTAGACGGTCGAGGTCGACTTCACGACCAGGTGCTTGACCGACGGCGCCTTCTGGCACGCGGCGAGGAGCTGCATGGTGCCGATGACGTTGAGCTCTTTCATCGTCAACCGACCGCCGGCGCTGCCGGGGGTGGCGATGACGCTCATGTGGACGACGGTGTCGACGTCCTCCTTCGCGATCACCTTCGCGATCACGGGCGTGCGGATGTCGGCGCGGATGAAGGACATCGCGCCGACGTCGCCGCGCGGCGGGACGACGTCCACGCCGATGACGCGGTCGATCCCCTCGGTCGTGGCCAGGACGCGCGCGAACCTGCGTCCGAGGTCACGCGAGACCCCGGTGACGAGTACGACGCGGCCCATCGGGGAACCCCCGCTCCGGGCCTACTTGCCGAGCTTGCGACGCTGGACGCGCGTCTTCTTCAGGAGCTTGCGGTGCTTCTTCTTCGCCATGCGCTTGCGGCGCTTCTTGATGACGGAACCCACGCGGAAACCTTTCACCTGCTCGTCGAGCCCCAGGTCGAGTCCGTGGGACCCCGACAGCCTAACGGGCCCGCCTCAGGTGGCTTAATCCACGCCCGCACCATCGTCTCGTCGGGCGCGCCGTCGCGCCTTGGACTGACGGAGCGAGGGAGGAACGACCGAGCGGAGGAGGGAAAGGCGGGACGTTGCAGCGCGCCCGACACGCCTCGAAGCGAAGCGGAGAGGCAAATCTATCCAGCGTTGTAGAAGCTCTTGCGCAGGTACTCGTTGACGTCGTCCTCGTTGATGCGGAAGGAGCGGCCCACCTGCACGGCCGGCAGCTCGCCGTTGTGGACGAGGCGGTAGACGGTCATCTTGGAGACGCGCATGGTGGCGGCGACCTCGGCGACGGTCAGGAACTTCACTTCCGAGATGTCTCCAGGGCGGTTCTCTCCGCTGGGGGTCATGGCGCACCGTTCTCTCTTGCGGCGACAGCACCGGCTTCCCCACCGGTGACTCCACGTCCCGCGCACGGTGAACATAGCGCCTGCTGTGACTCGTGGGGAAGGGTTCGACTAGAGAAACCTGAGAGGCACGGCGTGTCGCCTTGCCATGTCTGAACCAGTCGTTCCCGGGTCACATCCATGTCATTCCCTCAGAGGTCCGGGACCAGCCCGTGCCAGGGGAAGACCTCGGTCCGCGTGGCCTCGATCGTGCGGTCCAGCCAGGCGTCCGGGTCATACCCCTCGGACCAGTCCCGGTAGGCCGGCGTACGGCCGTCGGTCATCCGGAACGGCGCCTGCCGGCCGAGCGTGGTGTGCACGTGGTCGCGCCACGCGGCCGGGGTGTCGGTGTGCGGGTCGATGGGCTGCCCGGACACGATCGCGAGCAGGTGCGTCCAGGCCCGCGGGACGACGTCGACCAGCGCATACCCGCCGCCGCCGGTGACGACCCAGCGACCGCCGCACACCTCGTGCGCGAGCTCGTGGAGGGCGAGGTACGACGCCCGCTGACCGTCGACGGACAGCATCAGGTGGGCGAGCGGGTCCTCCATGTGGGAGTCGCAGCCGTGCTGGGTCACCAGCACCTCGGGCTGGAAGGCCCGGAGCAGCGGTGGCACGACGGCATGGAACGCGCGCAGCCATCCGGCGTCGGCGGTGCCGGGCGGCAGCGCGACGTTGACGGCGGTGCCCTCGGCGCCCGGACCGCCGGAGTCGGTCGGGAAGCCGGTGCCGGGGAAGAGCATCTGCCCGGTCTCGTGGAGGGAGATCGTCAGCACCCGCGGGTCGTCGTAGAAGATCGCCTCCACGCCGTCGCCGTGGTGGACGTCGACGTCGACGTACGCCACCTTCTGGACGCCCTGGTCGAGCAGCCACTGGATGCCGACGGCGATGTCGTTGTAGATGCAGAAGCCGCTGGACCGGTCGCGCATCGCGTGGTGCAGCCCGCCGGCGATGTTGGCGCTGTGCAGGCTCTGCCCGGAGTGCACCTGGCGGAAGGCCTCGAGGCTGGCGCCCACGACGTGCGCGGCGGCCTGGTGCATGTCGGCGAACACCGGGTTGTCGTCGGTGCCGAGGCCGTGGTCGTCGAACCCGATCGACGAGGGGTCCTTGCCGGCGCGGGTGACCGCGTCGATGAGCTCGTCGTCGTGGACCGTCGCGATCTGCGCGTCGTCGGCGAACGGCGCCGGTACGACGGTCAGCCGTTCGAGGACCCCGAGCTCCCGGGCCAGCCGGATGGTGAGGTCGACGCGGAGCGGCGACATGGGGTGGGAGGGCCCGAAGTCGTACGCCGTCAGCGAGGAGTCGAACACCACGCTGGACGGGCCGGAGCACTCCATCTGCCGAACGTACCGCGTGAGCGACATACTCGGCGGGTGCGAACCCCCCGTCCCTCCTGGGTCGTCGCCCTGGCCTTCGCCCTCGTCGCGTCGCTGGCCGGGGTGGTCGCGGGCGTGGCAGGTCCCGTCCGGGCGGCCGACGCCGAGCGGGCGGCTCCCACGGTCCGCATCTCGGTGATGTCGCAGAACATCTTCTACGGCGGCGACGACTTCGACCTGGCGACCAGCGACTGGTGCCCGAAGGCGAACGCCTGTCCGCAGGCACTCCACCGGCTGGCGAAGATCATCGCCGCGAGCGGCGCGGACGTCGTCGGCGTGCAGGAGCCCGAGCGGAACACACAGCGGCTCGCGAGGCTGCTCGGCTGGTACGCCGACCCGCGGGCCCACGTCATCTCGCGGTTCCCCATCCTCGACCCCGGAGCCGCCGGCGGCCTCTACACGTTCGTGATGCCGGTGCCCGGCCACGTGGTCGCGGTGGCGAACGTGCACCTGCCGTCGACGCCGTACGGCCCGTACCAGGTGCGCAAGGGCTGGTCGCGTGACGAGGTGATGGGGCTCGAGCGCACCCTGCGCAAGAAGGCGCTCGTCGAGGTGCTGCGAGTGCTGCCCGAGCTCGCCCGGGGCGGCATCCCGGTGTTCCTCACCGGCGACTTCAACAGCCCGTCGCACCTGGACTGGACGCCGGCGGTGGCCGAGGCTCGCGCCGACGTGCCGTACGCCGTGGACTGGCCGGCCAGCCGGGCCCTGGCGAACGCCGGTTTCGGCGACTCCTACCGCGACGTCCACCCCGACCCGGTTGCGGACCCCGGGTACACCTGGTCCCCCGGGGGGCCCGAGACCAGGAAGCACGACTTCCCCGACCGCATCGACTGGGTGCTGCACGCCGGCCCGGTGACCACGGTCGACAGCCGCCTCGTGGGCGAGCGCGGCAACTCGCAGGTCGACCTGGCGTTCGCGGACCCGTACCCGACCGACCACCGCGGCGTGGTGTCGACCTTCGACGTCCGCGCGCCCACGTTCCGGCCGCTCATGTCGCCGGCCCGGCGCCGGCTGACCGCCGGACCGGGGTCGGTCCAGGTCACGTACTCGGGCCGCGGCAACGCCGACGAGAAGCTCGCGTTCCAGCGTCGTCTGGGCTCCCCGCTGCTGAACGCCCGCTCCACGAATGAGGACCCGTCGGGCGTCCTGCGGCTGTCGACCGACGGCCTGGGACGCGGTCGCTACGACGTGGTGATGTCCAGTGGCGGGCGGGTCATCTACCGGACCCCGGTCTGGGTGTACCCGCCGGGCGCGGGAGCGGCCCTGCGCACCGACCGCACGACGTACCGGGTCGGGGAGGCGATCCGCGTGCGCTTCGACGGCGCCCCCGGCACGCAGCTCGACTGGGTGGGGCTGATGCGGTGCGGCGAGGTGTGTCCGGGACCCGGCTCGTACCTGGCCTACCGCTACACGCGGGCCCGCGTGATCGGGTCGGTGCTGTTCAGCGCGGACACCTACCTCGGCGAGGGCTCGCAGTCCTGGCCGCTGGAGCCGGGGAGGTACATCGCCCGGCTGATGGACGACGACAGCTACCACGCGATCGGGAAGTCGCAGGTGTTCACGGTCATCCGCTGACGGCGTACCCTCACTGCGTGCGCACGTTCCGCTCGACCCAGTGGTGGCCCGCCTGCTAGGCGGACCACCCTCGTTGACGCACACTCAACCCACGGCCGCCTCCGGGCGGCCGTTCTGCATCTCTGCAGACGCGTGCTCCTCCGGAGGCCTCATCTCCAGGAGCACTCCCATGAACCGAAACCTCTCCCTCATCACCCCGTCCGGCCGGCTGACCCTCGGCAACTTCCTCGGCGCGTTCCGCGGCATGGTCGCCTCGGTGCAGGCCGGCGAGGACTGCTTCTACGGCGTCTCGGACCTGCACGCGATGACGACCGCGCACGACCCGCGCGTGCTGCGCGACACGATCGCGGAGGTCACGACGCTCTTCCTCGCCGTCGGCCTCGACCCCGCACGGGCGGTGCTGTTCCGGCAGTCACAGGTGGCGGCGCACCGCGAGCTCGCCTACCTGCTCGAGTGCACGGCGTACACCGGTGAGCTCGGCCGGATGATCCAGTACAAGGAGAAGGGCCGCGACAACCCGTCGACGCGGGCGTCGGTCTACACCTACCCGGTGCTGATGGCGGCCGACATCCTCCTCTACCGCCCGACGCGGGTGCCGGTCGGCGACGACCAGCGCCAGCACGTCGAGCTGACCCGCGACCTCGCCGTGCGGTTCAACAACGCCTACGGGCCGGTGTTCACGGTGCCCGAGGTGGCCACGCCGTCCGCCGGCGCGCGGGTCATGGACCTCCAGGACCCGACGCGGAAGATGAGCAAGTCGGCCGCGCCCGGAGCCGACACCGGCGTGATCCGGCTCCTCGACCCGCCGGACGTCATCCGCCGCAAGGTCGCGCGGGCCGTGACCGACTCGGACACCGGCCCGGGCGCCGTGCGGTCGTCGTCGGACAAGCCGGGGGTGTCGAACCTGCTCGACATCCTGGCGGCGTGCGGGGGGACGTCGTCGGGGATCACCACCTATGGCGCGCTGAAGGCGGCGGTCACCGACGCCGTCGTGGCCGAGCTGGAGCCGGTGCAGAAGCGGTACGCCGACCTGGCAGCCGACCCGGCGTACGTCACCGCCGTCTTCGCAGCGGGCGCCGAGCGGTGCCGGGAGGTGACGGCCCCGGTGCTGGCCGCTGCCGAGGCGGCGATCGGGCTGCGATGATCGCGAGATGACAGTGCGGCAGGACCTCATGTGGCTGGTGGTGGGCCACCGCACGACGGCGGCGATCGCGACGGCGGTCGAGCTGGGGATCATCGACGCCCTCGGCGGTGGGGCGCGCACGCCGGGAGACGTGGCCGCGGCGGTCGGCACCGATCCCGACGCGACGCACCGGCTCCTGCGCGCGCTCTCCGCGATCGGGGTCCTGGCGGCCTCGGACGGGGTGTACGCGCTGACGGAGATGGGTTCGTTGCTGCGGACGGACGCGCCCGGGTCGCTGGCGCCCCAGGCTCTGCTGCAGGCCGACCCGGCGATCTGGGCGGCGTGGGGACACCTCCGGCACAGCATCCGCACGGGCGACAACGCCTTCTCCTCGCTGCACGGCAGGGACGTCTGGGAGCACCGGGTCGAGCACCCGGACCGGGGCCGCAACTTCGACGCCCTGATGACGTCGCTGACGTCGGTCGTGGCGGGGGCAGTCGCGGCGACGTACCCGTTCCGCTCCGGCGCGCACGTCGTGGACGTCGGCGGTGGCCAGGGAGCCCTGCTCGCCGCGGTGCTGCGGGCTCACCCGACCCTGACGGGCACGGTGTTCGACCAGGCTCACGTGGTCGGCTCGGCTCCGCCGGACCTCGCCGATCGGTGGACCTCGGTGGGCGGCTCGTTCTTCGAGTCGGTGCCGTCGGGCGACCACCTGATGCTCAAGTCCGTCATCCACGACTGGCCCGACGAGGAGTCCGTCACCATCCTGCGCACCTGCGCCGCCGCCCTGCGTCCGGGTGGCTCGGTGCTGCTCGTCGAGATCGTGCTGGACCGCCCGGGGTACGAGCGGGACGCCGCCTTTTCCGACCTCAACATGCTCGTCGGCCCCGGTGGCCGGGAGCGCACCGAGGCCGAGTACGCCGCGCTGTTCGCCGCCGCCGGCCTCCGCCTCACCCGGGTGCTGGACACCGGTGTGCTGCATGCGGTCGCGGAGGGGGTCGCGGCGGGGTAGGGATACCCGCTCGAGCGGGTATCCCGGACGTTCGGCGTCGTTGCAACGACGCCGAACCGGCAGGAACGACGCCGAACCTCAGCTGGCTTCGAGCTCCCCGAACCCCGCCTCGACCATCTCGCGTACGGCGGCCACGGCCTGCGCCGCGTCGGCGCCCACCGCCGACACAGTGATCTCGACCCCCTGACCGGCGCCGAGCGTCATCAGCTCCAGCGAGCTCGACGCGTCGGCGCGACGGCCACCGGCCTCGACCGCCACGTCGGCCGAGAGGCCGCCCACCGCGGTGGCGATCTGGGCGGCGGGGCGGGCGTGCAGGCCTTGCGGGTTGACCAGCGTCAGCCGGACCGAGGCGTCCGACTCCCCTGCTGGCACGAGGGCGGCCGGCGGAGTCGCGTGCTCGGCCAGGCTGGTCACCTTCGGCACCAGCGCGGCCTCGGCCTCGCGGGACACGGTGTCCAGGTCCGCGCCCCCCGCGGCCCGGACCACGGCCGCGACCAGGCCCTCCACGAGGGGCGCGGCGCTCAGGCGGACCGGGACGTCGATCGGTCCGAGCTCCAGCGCCAGCTCGGCACTGAGCACGGCCGATCCGAGGTCCATCAGCACGAGGACGCCGTCGGGCGAGGACGCCTTCTCGAGCGCCCGACGTACCTCGGTCGCGTCGGTCCCGAACCCGCCCGCCGCACCCGCGGCCACGGCCACGACCGGTCCGGATCCGTGCACCATCTCGTCCGCCAGCGCGACCGCGGCCTCGGCCAGGGCAGGGCTGTGCGAGACGACGACGATGCCGATCATGAGAGCGCGCCCGCCAGCGAGTCGAGCAGGAGCGCCGACGACGCCGCTCCAGGGTCGATGTGCCCGATGCTGCGCTCGCCGAGGTACGACGCCCGCCCCTTGAGCGCCAGCATCGGCTCCGTCGCGTCCCGGCCGGCCGCCGCCGCGCCGGCCGCGGCGCGAGCCGCATCGGCGAGCGAGGCGCCGCCGTCCAGGGACGAGGAGAACGCCGCCAGCGCGGGCGCCAACGCGTCGTACATCGTCTTGTCGCCGGCCTCGGCCTTGCCGCGGGCCACGATCCCCTCGAGCCCGGCCTCGAGTCCGGCGAGGAGCGCCGGCCCGTCCAGCGAGGTGGCGTCGCCGGACGCCGTCGCCATGCGCAGGAAGAACGTGCCGTACAGCGGACCACTCGCGCCGCCGACCGAGGTCACCAGCGTCATGCCGACCTTCTTGAGGAGGTCACCGGTCGCCTCGGGAGGAGACGCGACCGCCGCCATCACCGCGTCCATGCCCCGGATCAGGTTGGCCCCGTGGTCCGCGTCACCGATCGCCGAGTCGAGCTCGGTGAGGTAGGCACCGTGCTCGTGCACGGCGTCGCGGAACGCGGACAGCCAGCCGACCAGGACGTCGACGGTGACGGCTTCGACCACGCTCAGACTCCCCATCGCAGGCCTGCGGTCTCCACGGGAGCATCCCACAGCCGGATGAGCTCGTCGTCGGCCTTGAGCACGGTCACGGACGCGCCGGCCATGTCGAGGGAGGTGATGTAGTTGCCGACCAGGGTCCGCGCCACCTGGACGCCGGCCTTCTCGAGCAGCGTCGCGACCTCGCCGTACATCAGGTACAGCTCGATCAGCGGCGTCCCGCCCATCCCGTTGAGCATCACGATGCTCGGCGACCCGGTGAAGTCGAGGTCGCCCAGGATCGGGTCGACGAGCTGCTCGGCGATCTCGGCGGCGCCCGCGAGGGGTACGCGCCGACGGCCGGGCTCGCCGTGGATGCCGACGCCCATCTCCATCTGGTCCTCGGGCAGGTCGAACGTCGGCTTGCCCGCGGCGGGAACCGTGCAGCTGGTCAGCGCCATGCCCATCGACCGGCCCTGGCCGTTGACGCGCTTGGCCAGGTCGAGCACGGCGTCGAGGTCGCGGCCCTCCTCGGCGGCGGCGCCGACGATCTTCTCCAGCAGCACGGTGACGCCGACCCCCCGGCGACCCGCGGTCCACGTCGAGTCCTGCACCGCGACGTCGTCGTCGGTGACGACCGTCTCGACGCGCACGCCGCTGTCGGCGGCCGCCATCTCGCCGGCCATCTCGAAGTTCATCACGTCGCCGGTGTAGTTCTTCACGATGTGCAGGACGCCGGCGCCGCGGTCGACGACCGAGGTGGCCTCCTGCATCTGGTCCGGCGTGGGCGAGGTGAACACCTCGCCGCAGCACGCGGCGTCGAGCATGCCCGGCCCGACGAACCCGCCGTGCAGCGGCTCGTGGCCCGACCCGCCGCCGGAGATCAACGCGACCTTGCCGTCCGCCTTCGGCGTCGCCCGGTAGATCACCCGGTGCTGGTGGTCGACACGGAGGTCCGGGTGGGCCGCGTCGATGCCCTTGAGGGCGTCGGCCAGCACGGCCTCGGGGCTGTTGATGAGCTTCTTCATGACTCAGACCTCCGCGGGAACAGCGGCGGCAGGAGCGGTGGCCGCGCTGGTGCGCGGGTCGTCCTGGGCCGTGTGGGCAATGAAACCGAACGCGAGGGCCGCGGCGACACCCGCGACGAGCTCGGCGATGACGTACACCGGCCACTGCTCCCACGACACCGAGCCGCCCATGATCTGCTGGACGATCATCGGGCCGGTGGTGCGGGCCGGGTTGATCGAGGCGCCGGTGGTCGGCGCGACGGGGATGATCGCGGCGAAGACGACCATGCCGATGGCCAGGCCCGCCCAGCCGGGCGCCGCCTTGCGGTAGATCACGCCGAAGACCGCGAACACCAGCAGGAACGTGCCGACGAACTCGGCGAAGAACGCCTGGTACCAGGGGATCGTGTCGCCGTACGACGCGACGCCGAGCCCGATGTCGCTCGCCTTGGTGCCCAGCACGCCGACGATCGCGAAGGCGCCCGCGACCGCTCCGGCGACCTGCGCCGCGACGTACGCCGGCACCTCCGCCCACGGGAACTTGCCGGTGGCCGCGAGGCCGAACGTCACGGCGGGGTTGATGTGGTTGCCGCTGATGTAGCCGAAGACGTAGACCGTGACGATCACGATCGTCGCGAACGCCAGCGAGATGATCCCGAGGTCCGAGCCGCTGAACGTCGATCCGTTGGCCTCGTTGACGATGAGGAGCGCCGGGACCGAGCCGACCCCCACGAAGACGAGGAAGGCCGTGCCGAGGAACTCGGCTCCGAGCTTCTGCCACCGGGTGTTTTCATCCATGCTGGTGCCCTTCCGTGTGATGCGAAGCACATTCGACAATGTCGAATACTCATCAGGAAATCGCCGTTCGTCAAGAGGATGCGCGAATTTCCTTGCCGTCGTGCCATGCTCGGCACCGTGATCCAGGCCATCGACCGTGCCGCGCGGGTCCTGGCCGCGCTCCAGGGGTCGCGGCACCTGGGCATCAGCGAGCTCGGGGTGATCCTCCAGCTGCCGCCGTCGACGGTGCACGGGATCGTGAAGTCGCTGCAGGAGCACGGGCTCGTGGTCAAGGAGCCGCACGGCCAGCGGTACATGCTCGGTCCGACGCTGCTCCAGCTCTCCAACGTCTACCTGGACACCCTCGACGTCCGGGCCCGAGCGATGCGCTGGACCGGCGACCTCAGCGAGCGCACCGGCCTGGCCGTCCGGCTCGGCGTCGAGTTCTTCGACCAGGTCATCGTGATCCACCACGAGCCCCGCCCCGACGGCACTCGCCAGATGCCCGAGACAGGGCTCACCATCCCGGCCCACGCGTCCGCTCTCGGCAAGGTGCTGCTGGCGTACCGGCCCGCGTTTCTCCAGTCCCTGTTGACGAAAGTCCCCCTGCGCAGCCTGACCGGCGAGACCCTCGTCGAGCCCGAGCTGCTCGAGAAGGCGCTGGTCGACGTGGTCGAGAAGGGGTACGCCGTGGAGGACGAGGAGGCGGTGCTCGGCGAGGCCTCGGTCGCCGTCCCCGTCGCCGACCGCGACGGCGAAGCGGTCGCGGCGATCGCCGTCGTCCTGCCGGCCAGCCAGCAGCCGTTGGCCGACTCCGCGATGACGCTCCTGCGTGAGGCGGCCCGCAACGTCTCGCGCGAGCTGGGCTCCCCCACGTGGCCGCCGGTGGTGGCCACCACGGACGACTAGAGCGGCACTCTAGAGACAGTCTCCAGTCGTGCCGGTGGATCGGTTCAGCTGCCCTCGGCGAGCGACCTCGACCGGTCGCGGGCGGCCTCCATGGCAGCCAGGAAGGCGGCCCTCACCTTGTGGATCTCCAGCTCGCGCAGGGCGGCGGCGGTCGTGCCGCCCGGAGACGTGACCTGCTCGCGCAGCACGGCCGGGTGGGTACCGGTCTCGCGCAGCATCTTGGCCGAGCCCACGACGGTCTGGACGACGAGGTCGGTAGCCGTGGCACGCGGGAGGCCGAGGTGCACGCCGGCCTCGATCATCGACTCGACGACGAAGAAGATGTACGCCGGCCCCGAGCCGCTGATCGCCGTGACGGCGTCCATCTGGCGCTCGGGCACGCGGAGCACGCGGCCGGTCGACCCCATCAGCTCCTCGGCTTCTGCGAGGTGGTGGTCGTCGCAGTGCGAGCCCGGCGCGATCGCAGCCATGCCCTCGTCGACCAGCGCCGGAGTGTTGGGCATGACGCGGACGACCGCGACGCCACTGGGAACGCGCGACTCGATGAACGCCGTCGTGATGCCAGCGGCCAGGGAGACGACCAGCTGGCCGGGACGCAGCTCCGGGGCGATCTCGTCGAGCAGGTCGCCCATGTCCTGGGGCTTGACGACGAGCGCCAGGGTCTCGGCCTTGCGCGTTGCCTCGATGTTGGAGACGACCGTGACGCCGTACCGCTCCTCCAGCTCCTTCGCGCGCTCCGGTCGCTTCTCCCCGACGAGCAGGTCGTCGACGCGGCGGCCCGCGCGCACGAGGCCGGAGAGCAGGGTCTCGCCCATCACGCCGGCGCCGAGGATGGCGGTCTGGGCCATGACACCGTGCCCTTCCGTTGAGCCTTTACTTCTTGGAGATGAGGGACTTCACGAAGAATGACAGGTTCTGCGGTCGCTCCGCGAGACGTCTCATGAGGTACCCGTACCACTCCTGGCCGTAGGGCACGTAGACGCGCACCGTCTCGCCGGCCTTCGCCAGCCGGCGCTGCTCCTCGGGGCGGATGCCGTACAGCATCTGGAACTCGTAGGACCCCTGCGCACGGCCGAAGCGGCTGGCCAGGGTCGCCGCGATGTCGACGATGCGCGGGTCGTGGCTCGCCACCATCGGGTACCCCTGCCCCCCGAGCAGGATCTTCAGGCAGCGCACGTAGGAGCGGTCGACGTCCAGCCGGTCCTGGTAGGCGACCTCCTCGGGTTCGTTGTACGCCCCCTTGCACAGCCTCACCCGCGAGCCCTCGTAGGCCAGCGCCCGGCAGTCGGCCTCGGTGCGGTGGAGGTAGGCCTGCAGCACCGCGCCGGTCTCGGGAAAGTCCTTGCGCAGCTCGCGCAGGATCGCCAGCGTCGAGTCGGTGGTGGTGTGGTCCTCCATGTCCAGCGTCACCGTCGTACCCGCGTTGCGTGCGGCCCGACAGATCGTCCGGGCGTTCTCGAGCGCGGTCTTGTGGCCGACGTCGGGCAGGGCCTGGCCGATCGCGGACAGCTTGACGGAGACCTCGGCGCTGCGGCTCAGGCCTTGCGCCGAGAGCTGCTTGAGGAGGTCGACGTACGCCGCCACGGTGGCGTCGGCCTGCTCGACGTCGAGCGTGTCCTCGCCGAGGAAGTCGAGGGTCACCTTGAGGTGGTCGTCGACCAGCGTGCGGGTCGCCTCGACGGCGGCCTCGTTCGTCTCGCCGGGCACGTAGCTCTTCACGATCCCCGCCGACACCGGCATGGTGCTGACGAGCTTCTTGACCATCCCGCTGCGTGAGAGCAGGAGGAGCGGTTCGCGGAGCAGGGCCATGCCTGCAGGCTAATCCTTGGGCTAGGGGGTGCGCCGCCTCAGGGTGGCGGCGCCAAGTGCCAGGGCAGCGAGCGCGAAGGCGGCCACGACGCCGACGTTCTGCCAGACGTCCCCGGTGCTGGTGGTCCGCGTCAGCGTCTGCATCGCGTCGGTGGCGTACGACAGCGGCAGCACGTCGCTGACCTTCTCCAGGACCGTCGGCAGCTGGTCGCGGGCGACGAAGAGTCCGCACAGCAGGATCTGCGGGATCACGAACGCCGGCATGAACTGCACCGCCTGGAACTCCGTCGTCGCGAACGCGCTGACGAACAGCCCCAGGGCGCTGCCGAGCACGGCATCGGCGATCGCGACGACGGTGAGCAGCCACACCGGTCCCTGGACGTCGAGGTCGAGCACGCCGACCGCGAGGAGCACCGCGAGAGCGGACTGGACGGCGGCCACGACGCCGAACGCGATGGCGTAGCCGAGCAGGAAGTCGAGCTTGCCCATCGGCATCGCGAGGAGGCGCTCGAGCGTTCCCGAGCTGCGTTCGCGGAGCGTGGTCACGCTCGTCACCAGGAACATGATGGTGAACGGGAACAGGGCGAGCAGGCCCGGGCCGAGCCGGTCGAAGACGACGCCCCCGCCGGTGTCCTTGAACATCCACCACAACAGGGTGATCAGCAGGCACGGCAGGACGAGCAGCATCGCCGCCGTGCGGTGGTCACGGCGGATCTGGGTCAGCACCCGCGTCGCGACGGCGAAGGTGATGCGGGGGTTCATGCCATCTCTCCTGCCTGGTCTCCGGTGCCCTCGACGAGGGCGAGGAACGCGCTCTCGATGTCGTCGGTGCGTGTCTTCTCGCGGATCCGCTCGGGGGTGTCGTCGGCGATGATCACGCCCTCGCGCATGAGCAGGAGGCGGTCGCAGCGGTCGGCCTCGTCCATCACGTGGCTGGAGACGAACACCGCGGCGCCGCGCTCGGCGATCTCGTGGAACAGCTTCCACAGGTCGCGCCGCAGCACCGGGTCGAGGCCGACCGTCGGCTCGTCGAGGACGAGCAGGTCGGGATCGCCGAGCAGCGCGACCGCGAGGCTGGCCCGGCTGCGCTGGCCGCCGCTGAGGTGACCGACGACCGCGTCCTTGTGGCTGACCAGGTCCACCGCGGCGATGGCCTCCTCGATCCTCGCCCCGTCGACGCCGAGCACCTGGGCGAAGAACTTGAGGTTCTCGGTCACGCTGAGGTCGTCGTACACGCTGACCTCCTGCGTGACGTACCCGATCCGGTGCCGCAGTGCCTTGCTGCCGGCCTCCTCGCCGAACACCTCGACCGACCCGCTCGCGAGCTGCTGGACCCCGACCAGGGAGCGCATGAGCGTCGACTTCCCGCACCCGCTCGGTCCCAGGAGCCCCATGACGCTGCCCTCCGCGATCGTGAACCCGATCCCCTTCAGGACCTCGCGCCCGCCCCGGCGTACGACCAGGTCCCTCACCTCGACCGCGTTTTTCATCATGTGTTGAATTGTGGGGGATCCAGAGCGCCGGCGTCAAGCCATCCACAGGGCTGGGGGACGGCATTTCCGGGTCGGGGATTTCTCGGTAGCGTCGTCGACGACGTCGGCCCGACTCGGGAGGTGGCTCGTCGTGAAGCGTCTGCTCGCCGCTCTGGCGTGCGCTCTCGTCCTCACCGCCTGCTCCGACGACTCGTCGTCCACCGCCGACCCGCCCACTCCCACGACCTCGGCCCCCTCGGACCCGACCTCGTCGCCGACGGAGGAGGCGGAGAGTCCCGAGGAGTTCGTACGTCGTTGGGTGGATGTCGATCGCGAGATGCAGAACTCGGGGGACACCAGGGAGTACCGGCGCATGACCAAAGGCTGCGAGGCATGCAAGGGAGTCGCCGATCAAGTCGACGACATCTACAGAGCCGGTGGCTACGTCAAGACAGATGGCCTTCAAGTCAAGAAGATCCGGGCTGGCGACGCCGACTCGAATGGCGAAGTCGAGGTTCAGCTTGACGTGGAATCGAGTCCAACTGAGTACGTGGAGTCTGCCGGCGGGGAGATCCAAAAGCTCCCCGGAGGCCCCGTGAGCTACTTGTTGACACTGCATCAGTCGACGAACTCGTGGCTATTGGTTCTGCTTGAGCGACTAGCGGCATGAGACGCGTCCTGGCCATCCTCGCAGCGATCGCGGCGACCGCCCTGTGGTTCAGCAGTCCATCCTGGGCTGACGGCGATCCACCACCGTGTCCCCCCGCAACGAATCTCACGGACATTCATGTCTTCTGTCACTACAGCGGCGAGCAGTTCCAGGTGATGGTCAGCGGTCACGTCGAGGGCATCAGCTACTCGCTCCAGCCCATGTGCGTCGAGACCCAGATCGCCGAACCGTCCTGCATCAACCAACAGCAGTGCCAGGAACCGCCGGACACGTGGAAGTTCGAGGTGTACCGGACTTCTCCCGGCCATCCCAACGAGCCATGGGGCACGGTGTGTCTCGACGTCGACACCGCCGAGCACTTCGACGTGATCACCCCGGGGCGGGTGTTCAAGGCCATGAAGACACTCGACTGGCCGACGGCCGAGCTGGTCATCCAACCGCCTGATGGCCGAACTCTCGTGAACCTGAAGACCAACTTCCTGACGACCACCACCGAACCCACCACCAAGACCGTGTCGCTCCTCGGGCACAGCGTCGACATCGAGGCGACTCCCGTGGGCTACACCTGGCACTTCGGGGACGGGACCGAGCAGTCCGGAACCGATCCGGGGGCGGAGTACCCGGACCTGCGGATCACGCACGTGTACGACAAGGCCGGGGTGACGGTCGCGCCGAGCGTGGACGTCACGTACCACGGGCGGTTCCGCGTGGACGGCGGCGCATGGGCCGACATCCCCGACGAGCTGACCGTCGCGGGGACGCCGGTCGACCTGCAGGTGCTCACCGCCACGCCGCACCTCGTCGGCTAGGTCGAGTCCGCGACGTACCTGGTGCGGTGCGGACTCGAGCTAGGGCAGGTCGCCGGTCAGGTAGCGCTGGATGGTGGGCGCGAACGTCGCGATGACCCGGTCGCGGGGCATGGAGGCGAGGGGCTCGACGGCCAGCACGTACCTCATCAGGATCAGGCCGATCACCTGGGACGCGACGAGCGGCATCCGCAGGTGGGGGTCGGAGATGCCGAGGGCGACGCCGATGGGCTCGATGACCACCGGCAGCAGGCCGTTGCTCACCAGCCTTGTCGCGGACGGGTCGAGCATGCCGCGGGCGAAGGACAGCAGCGACGGCTGGATCTCGGGGTCGTCCCAGACCGACAGGAAGACACCGAGGAAGCGCTCGGCCGCCTCCTCGACCGGGCCCGCGACGGCCGGCCCGATCAGCGCCCGCGGGTCGACGGGCAGCTGGAGGGCAGCCAGGAACAGCTCGTCCTTGGTGCCGAAGTAGTGGTGCACCAGGGCCGCATCGACGCCGGCGGCGGAGGCGACGGCGCGCATCGTCGTACCGGCGTAGCCATGGGCCGCGAACGACGACCGGGCCGCCTCCAGGATCGCCGAACGGGTGTCGGGCGACCCGCGCCGCCGGCCACGCGGCGAGGCGGAGGAGGCCGCGCGCTCAGCCATGCGACGAACGGACGACGAAGTGCTCGCGGGCGAACTCCAGCGACTCGACCAGGTCCCGCTCCCGCTCGTCGCGCGAGGAGGACTTGCGGGTGTTGATCTCCAGCACGATGTGGCCGCCGAACCCCGTCGACGCCAGGTGCTCGAGGAAGCGCGACGCCTCCATCACGCCGCGACCCGGCACCAGGTGCTCGTCCTTGGCCGAACCCGAGCCGTCGGTGAGGTGGATGTGCCGCAGGCGGTCCCCCATGCGCGAGGCCATCGCGACCACGTCGGACCGCGCGATCGCCGCGTGCGACAGGTCGATCGTCATGTTGGCGTAGGTCTCCTCCGAGGGGTCCCAGCCCGGCACGTACATCTCCACGCCGCGGTCGGCGCCCCGCCGCGAGGAGGCGCGCCACGGGTACATGTTCTCGACGGCGAACGCGAGGCCCGTCTCCTCCTCCAACCGGGCGATGCCCTCGACGAACCCGGCGGCGTACTCGCGCTGCCACCGGAACGGCGGATGTACGACGACGACCTCGGCGCCGACCGCCTCCGCCATCTCCGCCGAGCGCTGGAGCTTGCCCCACGGCTCGGTCCCCCAGACCCGCTGGGTGAACAGCAGGCACGGCGAGTGCACGGCGACGATCGGAAGAGCGTGGTGCTCGGAGAGCTGTCTGACCGCCGACACCTGCTGGCTGAGCGCGTCGATGCCGACCATCACCTCGACGGCGTCGTACCCCAGCCGGGAGGCGTACGCGAAGGCGTGCGCGGTCGACTCGGGGTAGACCGAGGCGGTGGAGAGAGCGACAGCTGTCGGCACGTCAGCCCAGGAGGGGGTTGGCCAGGACGGGGATCTTGTCGATGCGCTCCAGGATGACGCCCTCCCGCAAGGCCCACGGGCAGATCTCGAGCTCCTCGAGCTCGAAGATGTCCATGCACGCCTCGGCCACCAAAGCGCCCGGCACGATCTGGTGGCTGCGTGACGGCGAGACGCCCGGCAGCACCGACAGCTCCTCGGGAGCCATCGAGACGAGGAGCGGGATCCAGTACGACAGGTCCTTCATCGGCAGGGTGCGCGGCACCAGCGCACCCTCACCGGCCGGCGCAGCGCCGCAGATGCGGGCCAGCGAGCGGAAGGTCTTCGACGTCGCGGCGGCCTTGTCGGCCCGGCCGGCGCGGATCAGCTGGCCCGCGTCACGCGCGATCTCGGCGCGGATCTTGCGCCGCAGCTTCTTGAGGTCGTCCTCGTCCGGCCGGCTCTTCGCGAAGTACTCCCGGGCCAGCCGCGCCGCACCGAGCGGCACCGACCACGCGACGTCCGGCGACTCGTCCGCCCCACCGGCGATCTCCAGCGAGCCGCCGCCGATGTCGAAGACCGACAGCCGGCCGGCCGACCACCCGAACCAGCGGCGTACGGCGAGGAACGTCAGCCGCGCCTCGTCCTCACCCGACAGCACGTCGATGCGCACGCCGGTCTTGGCGGCCACGTGGTCGAGGACCTGCTCGCTGTTGCCCGCATCGCGCACCGCCGACGTCGCGAACCCGACGATCTCCTCGCAGCCCTTGTCCTCGGCCACCACCACCGAGGACGCCACGAAGTCGGTGAGCGCGGCGCGGCCCTTCTCGGTGACGTCGCCGACCTCGTCGAGGTGCTCGGCCAGGCGGAGCGGCTCCTTGTGGGAGTACGCCGGGAGCGGTGCCGCGCCGTCGTGGGCGTCGAACACCAGCAGGTGCCCCGTGTTGGAGCCGATGTCGAGGACGCCGAGGCGCATGGCCCCACGATAGAGCCCACGCAGTCGCACGTACCCTTGCCGCGTGCCCGAGGTCGACCTGGTGTTCCCCCGCGCGTACGTCGAGTTCGTCGACCCTGCCGACGGCGACCAGGTGTTCAGGTGCGACCTGACCTGGCTGACGTCGAGCTTCATGTGCATCTTCGGGCAGGGTTGCCAGGGCATCTACAAGGAGTCGCCGGACACCGGCTGCTGCACGCTGGGCGCCCACTTCGCCGACAAGGACGACGAGAAGCGCGTCGCCACGTTCGTCGACCAGCTCACGCCCGAGCTCTGGCAATTCCACCCCGGCCGCGAGAACGGACGACGTACCCGCAAGAAGGACTGGGTCACCACCGACGAGGAGGGCGCCAAGAAGACACCGGTCATCGAGGTGGACGGCCAGTCCGCGTGCATCTTCCACAACCGCCGCGACTTCCACCTCGGCGCCGGCTGCGCCCTCCACGCGCTGGCGCTCGAGCAGGGGCGGCACCCGCTCGAGACCAAGCCGGACGTCTGCTGGCAGCTGCCGATCCGGCGCACCTTCCGCACCGTCGAGCGCCAGGACGAGACGTCGTACACCGAGATCACCATCGGCGAGTACGACCGCCGGGGCTGGGGTCCGGGCGGGCACGACCTCGACTGGTACTGCTCGGGCAACACCGAGGCGCACGTCGGCGTCGAGCCGGTGTACGTCGAGAACCGGGCCGAGCTGACCGAGCTGATGGGCGAGGCGGCGTACGCCGAGCTGGCCCGGCACTGCGAGGCGCACCTGCGGTCACGGTCGGCGCTGGCGCTGCATCCCGCCGACCCGCACTAGGGCTCGTGCGACCCGTGGTTGAGCGGTTGTGGTGGTCAACCAATGGTCTCTCGACGTCAAGAGAAGCCGACCCCCGTGTCCGGCGACTCTGAGAGAGAGATGAGAATGACCGGCATGCGCTTGGACCACCTCTCCTACGCCGCCGGGCCCGATGGCCTCGCCGCGACAGCCCAGCGCATCGGGGGACTGCTCGGGAAGTCGTTCGCCGATGGGGGCATGCATCCGCGGTTCGGGACCCGCAACATGATCCTGCCGCTGGCGGACCACACCTACCTCGAGGTCGTCGAGGTGCTGGACCACCCGGCGTCCGACAAGGCGCCGTTCGGCCAGGCCGTCCGCGCGCGGTCGGCGCTCGGCGGCGGCTGGCTCGGCTGGGTCATCGCGGTCGACGACATCGAGGCCGTGGAGCGACGGCTGGGCCGCGAGTCGGCGCCCGGCAACCGCTACCTGCCAGACGGCACCGAGCTGACGTGGCGCCAGATCGGCGTCAACGGCCTGATCTCCGACCCGCAGCTGCCGTTCTTCGTGCAGTGGGACATCCCCGACTCGCTGCACCCGAGCACCGGCGCCACGGGTGACATCTCCCTTGCTGCGCTGGAGATCGCGGGCGACCCCCAGCGCGTCAGCGAGTGGCTCGGCGAGACCGTCGAGGCTCCGTTGGAGGACGTGAAGGTCGACTGGGTCGCCCCCAACGGCACGCCCGGCATCATGGCCGTCCAGTTCCAGACTCCCCAGGGCCTGGTGCGGATCTGAGCGATCCGCGGCTCCCGCGCGGAAGCATCCCCAGCCCGAACATCTGGCACCACACCGCCACCTACGAGCTGGAGAACAAGGCGTTCGACCCGGACGACCTGGTGTTCGCCGCGATGCGCGAGCGCGTCTCCTGGGACGGCCGCGTGGTGCTCGACCTCGGGTGCGGCACGGGGTTCCACCTGCCGCGGTTCGCCTCGACGGCTGCGCGGACGGTCGGCGTCGAACCGCACCCGGACCTGGTCGCCCTGGCCCGGCGGCGTACCCGCGCGCTCGACAACGTCGAGGTGCTCGCCGGCGCCGCCCAGGAGATCCCGCTGCCCGACGCGTCGGTCGACGTCGTGCACGTGCGCTGGGCGTACTTCTTCGGGCCGGGGTCCGAGCCGGGCCTGAAGGAGATCGCCCGCGTCGTACGCCGCGGCGGCACCGCCCTGGTCGTCGACAACGACGGCACGCGGTCGACGTTCGGGCGGTGGTTCTCGCTGGGGTACCCGAAGATCGACCACGCCGCGGTCGAGCGCTTCTGGGCCCGCCACGGCTGGTCGCGGACTCCTGTCCTGACCAGGATGTCGTTCACGTCCGAGGCGGACCTCGAGGCGGTGGTGCGGATCGAGTTCGACCGCGAGACGGCCGACGCCATCATGCGCGAGCGCCCCGGGACCGAGGTCGACTACGCCGTGAACGTCTGGTCGCGCGACTTCTAGCCGGTCTCGCGGACCGCCAGGGTCGGGGTCAGCAGCACCCCGGGCGAGACGACCGGCGGGTGGCCGAGCAGGCCCTCCAGGGCACGGACGACCTCGACGGCCACCTCCTCGAGCGGCTGGCGTACCGAGGTGAGGCCGGGCTGGATGACCTGCGCGACCTGGGAGTCGTCGAACCCGACGACCGAGATGTCCTGGCCGGGCTGGAGCCCGCGGTCGCGCAGGGTGTGGAGCACGCCCATGGCCAGGGTGTCGGAGGCGCAGACGAACGCCGACGGCGACGCCTCGTCGAGCAGCACCGCGGAGGCCTCACGGCCGGAGGACACGGTGTCCTCGGTGCGCGACGCCAGGCCGGTGGTGGACAGGTGCCGGCCGTGCATGGCGCGGGTCCAGCCCGATCGCCGGTCCTCGCCGATGCGCGAGTCCTTGCGCCAGCCGATCCAGGCGATCCGCTCGTGGCCGCGGTCGAGCAGGTGCGTGGTGGCCAGGTCGACCCCGGCGGCGCCGTCGACGTCGACCCACGGGTGGTCGGCGGCGTCGTCGTCCCAGGGCCGGCCGAACGCGACGAACGGCGCGCGCCGCTGGCGCAGCCAGGTGGCCTGCGGGTTGCCGAGGTAGGTGTCGGTGACGATGAACGCGTCGACGGCCGTGGACCGCAGCAGGTCGTCGTACCCGCGCAGCGCCTCGTCGTCCTCCTCGCCGACCGCGAACAGCAGGATGTGGTACCCCGCCCCGCCGGCTGTCTCCACGAGCGAGTGGACGAACCGGTCCATCGCGGCGTTCGCGGTGCCCTCTTGGGCCGGGCTGAACTTGAGGCCGATCAGGTGCGAGGCGCGGGTGCGCAGGTTGCGGGCGGCGCGGTTCGGGGAGTACCCGAGCTCGTCGATCGCCTCCTGCACGCGGGTCAGGGTGTCGGCGCGCAGCAGGTCGGGGTTGTTGATGGCGTTGGACACGGTCTGGCGCGAGACGCCCGCGCGCTCGGCGACGTCGGCGAGCGTGGGCGGCGCCACCGGGTATCGGATCGTCATCGGTCACCTCCCCGCTTGATCGTTCCAACCCTCGTGGCGTCAGCATAAGTGAGGGGTACGCCGCGGACCCCCACCGGCTTCTCCCCAGGGCGCCGCGAGCCGTCCCCGGACTGTCGGTGGGCTCACATAGCGTGACCGCCATGCCGAAGACGCCACGAGCCGCCCATCGCTGCACCGAGTGCGGCTGGGAGACCGCCAAGTGGGTCGGTCGCTGCGGCGAGTGCCAGGCCTGGGGGTCCGTCGTCGAGGCCGCGGCACCGGTGCTGCGGGCGGCGGCCGGACCGGTCACCAGGCCCGCGGTGCCGATCAGCGAGGTGTCGGTCGAGGACTCGGCGTTCCGGTCCTCGGGCGTGCCCGAGCTCGACCGGGTGCTCGGCGGTGGGCTGGTCCCCGGCGCGGCGATCCTGCTGGCCGGGGAGCCGGGCGTCGGCAAGAGCACGCTGCTGCTCGAGGTGGCCGCCCAGACCGCGCGGGTGCACCGGCGCACGCTCTACGTCACCGGCGAGGAGTCCGCGTCGCAGGTGCGGCTGCGGGCCGACCGCACCGGCGGCGTCCAGGACGAGCTGTTCCTGGCCGCCGAGACCGACCTCGGTGCGGTGCTCACGCACATCGAGGAGGTGCGGCCCGCGCTGCTGGTCGTCGACTCGATCCAGACGATCTCCGCCCCCGGCCTCGACAGCACCCCGGGCGGGGTCAGCCAGGTCAAGGAGGTGGCGGCCGCGCTGATCCGGGTGGCCAAGACCCGCAACATCACGACCGTGATCGTCGGCCACGTCACCAAGGACGGCTCGATCGCCGGCCCGCGGGTGCTCGAGCACGTCGTCGACGTGGTGCTGCACTTCGAGGGCGACCGCAACTCGCGGTTCCGGATGGTGCGCGCGATGAAGAACCGCTTCGGCCCGGTCGACGAGGTCGGCTGCTTCGACCTGTCGTCGGAGGGCATCTCCGCGGTCACCGACCCGACCGGCCTGTTCGTCGAGCACCACGGCCGGCAGGTGCCGGGCACCTGCGTGGCCGTCTCGATGGAGGGCCGCCGGCCGCTGCTGGCCGAGGTGCAGGCGCTGGTGACCCCGTCGTCGAGCGAGCGTCCGCGGCGTACGACGTCGGGCCTGGACGGTTCGCGCATCGCCATGGTGCTCGCGGTGCTGCAGCAGCACTGCGGCCTGCGCCTGCACATGCACGACGTGTTCGCCTCGACGGTCGGAGGGGCCAAGGTGACCGAGCCGGCCAGCGACCTGGCGGTGGCGGTCGCGGTGGCCTCGGCGACCCGCGGCGTCCCGGCCCCGCTGGGCGTGGTGGCGATGGGCGAGATCGGCCTCGCCGGCGAGCTGCGGAAGGTCCGTGACCTGCCGCAGCGCATCGCCGAGGCCGCGCGGCTCGGGTTCGCCGTCGCGGTGGTGCCGGGCGAGCGGCGCGAGCAGGGCGTCGCCTCGGTGCCGCGCACGGTCGAGGGGATGCGGGTGATCGAGGTGCCCGACGTCGCGTCCGCGCTGAAGCTGCTGGGCGTCGTGAGCCAGGGTGGGCTCAACCCGCATGCTGAAGCGGTCTGACCTGCGTTGACACCCTAGGATCGGCGCGTGGCGGGGATCGAGCGGTCGGACGACGTGATGCGCCTGCGCGCGACGTTGGCCCTGATCGCGCCCGGCACCCCGTTGCGTGACGGGCTCGAGCGGATCCTGCGCGGTCGGACCGGCGCGCTGATCGTGCTCGGCAACGACCGCACGGTCGAGTCGTTGACGACGGGCGGGTTCGTCCTCGACGTACCCTTCACCGCCACAGGCCTGCGCGAGCTGGCCAAGATGGACGGCGCGATCATCGTCGACAAGGACCTGACGCGGATCCTGCGCGCGGCGGTGCACCTGATGCCCGACCAGCGGATCCCCACCGACGAGACCGGCACGCGACACCGCACCGCCGACCGCGTGGCCAAGCAGACCGGGCACCCGGTGATCTCGGTGTCGCAGTCGATGCAGATCATCGCGGCGTACGTCGGCGAGACCCGCCACGTGCTCGAGGACTCCGGCCAGATCCTGTCCCGTGCGAACCAGGCGCTGGCGACCCTGGAGCGGTACAAGCTGCGGCTCGACGAGGTCTCCACGACGCTGTCCGCGCTGGAGATCGAGGACCTGGTGACCGTCCGCGACGTGGCCGTGGTCGCCCAGCGGCTGGAGATGGTCACCCGCATCGCCCGCGAGATCGAGGACTACGTCCTGGAGCTCGGTACGGACGGGCGCCTGCTCTCCCTCCAGCTCGAGGAGCTGGTGACCGGCGTGGACGCCGAGCGCGAGCTGGTGATCCGCGACTACGTGGGGACGGGGCGCAAGGCCCGCTCGGCCCAAGCGCTGCTGGCCCACCTCGAGTCCCTCTCCCCCACCGAGCTCGTCGACCCGCTGGCCGTCGCCAAGGCCCTGGCCCTGGGCGAGCACCTCGACGCGGCGGTCGCGCCGCGCGGGTACCGCCTGCTGGCCAAGGTCCCCCGCCTGCCGGCCCCCGTCGTCGACCGGCTCGTCGAGCACTTCGGCACCCTGCAGAAGCTGCTCTCCGCCGGCGTCGACGACCTCCAGGCCGTCGAGGGCGTCGGCGAGCTGCGCGCCCGCTCGGTACGTGAGGGCCTCTCCCGGCTGGCCGAGTCGACGATCCTCGAGCGGTACGTCTGAGGTTCGGCGTCGTTCCTGCCGCTGTGGCGTCGTTGCAACGACGCCGAACGTCCGGGATACCCGGTCAACCGGGTATCCCAACCCCGGCTCCCCTCAGCCCTGGTTCTTCGGCTTCTTGGTGTGCTCGGGCGGGTCGGGGGTGACCGTGGAGGTGACCGTCGTGGGCAGCGGGGCGGCGAGCTGGAACTGCTCGTCGGCGGGCTCGCCGCCGAGCGCGGCGACGGTCACGTGGTACCAGCCGGGCAGCGCCCAGGTCGTCAGCCGCGAGCAGGTGGAGTCGGAGCGCTTGCCGTTCCAGGTGACGTAGACGTACGTCGCGATGTCTCGGCGTACCACCACGTTGGTCGTCGGCATCGCGGCCGGGCACTGCCGGGTCGACCAGATGTAGTCGTGGCCGGAGGTGATGTTCATGGTGACGCTCTTGGACGACACGTCGAAGGTGCACGCCGCGGCGATCAGCGTGTGGAAGCTCAGCGCCACCACGACGTCGCTGCCGCCGATGTTCGAGCGCACCTCGGGCGTCACGACGACGTCCTGCGGGGTGCACGGCCCACTCGGCTGGGCCAACGGGGTGGGCTTGGGCTCGCGCGACTTCTTGGGCAGCTTGGTGCCCTTCTTGGGCAGGATCACGGTCGGGCCCGTGCTCGACGGCGTCGGCGAGAGCGTCGCGGCGGCCTGCACGGCGCCCGGGTTCGCCGCCCCGGAGTCGGCGGCGTCGCTCGACCCGGTCAGCAGCCGGCCGACCGCGAACACCATCAGGGCCGCCGTCGCGAGCACCGCCAGCCGCCGCACCCAGTAGACGCGCGCGGGTAGACGCCTTCCCCGACCCATGCCAGAACGCTAGACAGCGACCCGCCCCGCGCCGGGGAGCCACACCGGCCCGCCTACGATCACCCGCGATGAGTGAGCTCCACGAGCCGTTGCTGGCCTGGTACGACGCCCACGCCCGTGATCTCCCCTGGCGCGGCGACGGCGCGACGCCCTGGTCGGTGATGGTCTCGGAGTTCATGCTCCAGCAGACGCCGGTGACCCGCGTCGAGCCCGTGCACCGGCTCTGGATGGAGACCTGGCCGACACCGGCCGACCTCGCCGCCGCCCCGAGCGGCGAGGCCGTGCGCGCGTGGGGCCGGCTCGGGTACCCCAGGCGGGCCCTGCGCCTGCATGCCGCCGCCACCGCGATCGTCGAGCGGTACGCCGGCGAGGTGCCCTCGTCGTACGACGACCTGCGCGCCCTCCCCGGCGTCGGCGACTACACTGCCGCCGCGATCGCCACCTTCGGGTACGGCCGGCGGCACGCCGTGCTCGACACCAACGTCCGCCGGGTGCTGGCCCGGCTGGTCTCCGGCGTGGAGCTGCCGCCGGTCGCCGCCACCGCCGGCGAGAAGCGACTGGCCGAGTCGCTGCTGCCCCACGACGAGGGCGACGCGGCCACCTGGTCGATCGCCCTCATGGAGCTCGGTGCCCTCGTCTGCACCGCGGCGAGGCCGCGCTGCGAGGCCTGCCCCGTGGTCGGCGAGTGCGCCTGGCGGGCGGCGGGCTACCCGGCGTACGACGGCCCGCCCCGCAAGGGCCAGACCTGGGCGGGTACCGACCGCCAGGTACGTGGCCGCCTGATGGCCGTCGTCCGCGAGGCCGAGGGTGCCGTCCCGAAGCCCCGCCTCGACCGCGCCTGGGACGACGACACCCAGCGGGACCGCGCCCTCGCCTCCCTGCTCACCGACGGCCTCCTCGTCGAGACCCCCGACGGCTACGCGCTGCCGGGATAGTCCGGTGTGAATGAGCTCCCATCGACCCGGATCGACGACCCATTCACACCGGACTATCCCGATGTCAGCGCTTGAGGAACCCACGGAGGCCCGAACCTCCGGAGGACGAGGCGGCGACGCGGTCGAGGATCTTGCGTACCTGGTCCGGCGACGTGCCGTGGTGGAACGGGCGCTTCTTCTCGGGACGTACGGCGGCCAGCAAGGTCGCGAGGGAGTCGTCGGGGAGGGCGGCCGGCTGGTGGGGGCCGGCGAGCGGGTCGACGTGCTCGAGGAGGCCGAGGTCGCGCAGCGCGTCGAAGTCGTCCTCGGTGGTGCGCTCGAAGATCCGCATCAGGTAGGGCTCGGCCTGCTCCGGGGTGAGCCCCTTCGAGATCAGTGTCTGCAGCGCGACCGCCGTCGGCTCGCGGCCGGGCCGGAAGGCCGGCTTGGGGCCGGCGGCCAGGATCGAGGTCCACTTCCGGACGAAGTCCTCGCCGGAGTACGACTCGTAGTGCAGCAACCGCAGGTCGGGGTGGGTGAAGGCGGAGACCTCGTCCTTCTCCTCGTCCACCACGTGGTGCAGCGTCAGCCACAGGTCCAGCGTCGGCCGGACGCCGGACTTGCCCTCGACGTGGCCGTGGAAGTACGCGCCGTTGGCCGGCCGGTCGATGACGCCGAGGGTCTTCAGCAGGACCAGGTCGGGCTCGTCGAGCAGCCGCTTGAACCAGGTGGGGTCGCCCTCCCAGTGCTTGCGGGAGACGGCCTCCAGCGGTGCCAGGCTCACCGCCGCCCGGGAGGACGGCACGGAGGACAGCACCGCGCGCGGGATCTGCACGATCTCGTCGGCGTCGACGTGGAACACCCAGTCCGCCCACGAGACCGTCGAGAGCAGCGCCTTCACGACGTTGGCGTTCACCCGCTGGCGGGTGTTGAGCTGCTCGGGACGCTTGTCGGTCCACCAGGTCTCGTCGGCCACCACGCACGTCGCGTGCGGGTGCGCGTCGAGGAACTCCCGGACCGGAGCGGTGGACGGATCGGCAGGGTCGTCCAGGAACACGACCAGGTGGTCGGCGCCGCCGGCGAGGTTGCCGTCGACGTACCGCTCGACGTTCGCCAGCGTGTCCTTCACCGTGCTCGCGAGAACGACGAGGCCCCCGCTCATGGAGCGGGGGCCTCATCGGTGGTCACCGGAGAAACCTAGTCGGTGCCGGTCGACTTCTCGATGTCGGTCGGGCCGGGCGTCGCGTCGTCACCCTCGCCGCGGACCGGGTCGTCGTGCACCGGGTCGGCGCCGACGTCCGCGGTCTCGAACGGCGGGAGGTCCGGCAGCACGCCGACCTTCTGGCCCTTGAACGTGAACTGGGCCGTCGGGCCCTCGCCCTCGACGCCGACGAGCACGATCTGGCCGGGGCCGACCTCGCCGTAGAGCATCTTCTCGGCGAGGACGTCCTCGATCTCCCGCTGGATGGTGCGGCGCAGCGGCCGGGCACCGAGCACCGGGTCGAAGCCCCGCTCGGCGAGCAGGTCCTTGGCGACCTGGGTGAGCTCGAGGCTCATGTCCCGGTCCTTCAGGCGCAGCTCCACGCCGGCGATCATGTTGTCGACCATCGAGATGATCTGCTCGCGCGACAGCGGCGGGAACACGATGATCTCGTCGACACGGTTGAGGAACTCGGGCCGGAAGTGCTGCTTGAGCTCCTCCTGCACCTTGGTCTTCATCCGCTCGTAGGAGCCCGCGGCGTCGCCGCTCTGGTTGAAGCCCAGGCTGACGCCCTTCGAGATGTCCTTCGTGCCGAGGTTCGTGGTCATGATGATCACGGTGTTCTTGAAGTCGACGACCCGGCCCTGCGAGTCGGTCAGGCGACCTTCCTCGAGGATCTGCAACAGGCTGTTGAAGATGTCGGGGTGGGCCTTCTCGACCTCGTCGAAGAGCACCACGGAGAACGGCTTGCGGCGCACCTTCTCGGTGAGCTGGCCGCCCTCCTCGTAACCCACGTAGCCGGGGGGCGAGCCGAAGAGCCGCGAGACCGTGTGCTTCTCGCTGAACTCGGACATGTCGAGCTGGATCAGCGAGTCCTCGTCGCCGAACAGGAACTCGGCCAGCGTCTTGGACAGCCAGGTCTTCCCGACACCGGACGGGCCGGCGAAGATGAACGACCCACCCGGACGCTTCGGGTCCTTGAGGCCCGCACGCGTACGGCGGATGGCCCGGCTGAGCGCCTTGACGGCCTCCTCCTGGCCGATGACCCGGCGGTGGAGCTCGTCCTCCATCTTGAGCAGACGGGTGGACTCCTCCTCGCTGAGCTTGACGATCGGGATGCCGGTCGCGACCGCCAGCACCTCGGCGATCAGCTCCTCGTCGACCTCCGCGACCTCGTCCATGTCGCCGGCGCGCCACTGCTTCTCGCGGTCGGCCTTCTTGAGGATCAGCTGCTTCTCCTCGTCGCGCAGACGAGCGGCGGCCTCGAAGTCCTGGCCGTCGATCGCGGCCTCCTTGCGCTGGCGCACCTCGCTGATCTTGTCGTCGTACTCGCGCAGGTCCGCGGGCGCCGTCATCCGGCGGATCCGCAGCCGCGAGCCGGCCTCGTCGATCAGGTCGATGGCCTTGTCGGGGAGGAAGCGGTCGGAGATGTAGCGGTCGGCCAGCGTCGCGGCCGAGACCAGCGCCTCGTCGGTGATGGTCACCCGGTGGTGCGCCTCGTAGCGGTCGCGCAGGCCCTTGAGCATCTCGATCGTGTGCGCGATCGACGGCTCGGCGACCTGGATCGGCTGGAAGCGGCGCTCCAGGGCGGCGTCCTTCTCGAGGTACTTGCGGTACTCGTCGAGCGTGGTCGCCCCGATGGTCTGCAGCTCGCCGCGGGCCAGCATCGGCTTGAGGATGCTCGCGGCGTCGATGGCGCCCTCGGCCGCACCGGCGCCGACGAGGGTGTGGATCTCGTCGATGAAGAGGACGATGTCGCCGCGGGTACGGATCTCCTTCAGCACCTTCTTCAGGCGCTCCTCGAAGTCACCGCGGTAGCGGCTGCCGGCGACCAGGGCGCCGAGGTCGAGGGTGTAGATCTGCTTGTCCTTGAGCGTCTCGGGCACGTTGCCCTTGACGATGTCCTGGGCCAGGCCCTCGACGATGGTCGTCTTGCCGACGCCGGGCTCGCCGATGAGCACGGGGTTGTTCTTCGTGCGCCGCGAGAGGATCTGCATGACCCGCTCGATCTCCTGCTCGCGGCCGATGACCGGGTCGAGCTTGGACTCGCGGGCGTCCTGGGTGAGGTTGCGGCCGAACTGGTCGAGCACCAGCGACGAGGACGGGGCGTCGGAGCTGGAGCTGGACGACGAGGAGCCCGACGACGCCGACTCCTTGCCCTGGAAGCCGGAGAGCAGCTGGATGACCTGCTGGCGGACGCGGTTGAGGTCCGCGCCCAGCTTCTGGAGCACCTGGGCGGCGACGCCCTCGCCCTCGCGGATCAGGCCGAGCAGGATGTGCTCGGTGCCGATGTAGGAGTGGCCGAGCTGCAGCGCCTCGCGCAGGGACAGCTCGAGCACCTTCTTGGCGCGCGGGGTGAACGGGATGTGGCCCGAGGGGGCCTGTTGGCCCTGGCCGATGATCTCCTCGACCTGGGCGCGGACCGCCTCCAGCGAGATGTCGAGGCTCTCCAGGGCCTTCGCGGCCACACCCTCGCCCTCGTGGATGAGGCCGAGCAGGATGTGCTCGGTGCCGATGTAGTTGTGGGAGAGCATGCGGGCCTCTTCCTGGGCCAGCACGACCACCCGGCGAGCTCGGTCTGTGAACCGCTCGAACATGCTCATCGCTCCTGAAAAGTCGTGGTCCCTCGCCCGGTCGCTCTGCTCGGCCGGCACTCGGGGGTACGGGAGTCGTAACTCCTCTCACAGCCTACGCGTTCCCGTGCGACAGGCACGGCGGTCCGCTGAGAGCGAACACACCCCGAAATGACGAGACGGGGCCCCGAGAACCCGGGACCCCGCGACGTCGGTGGTCGATCAGTTGGCGGCCTCGAACGCGGCGCGTACGTCGGCCGGGATCCGACCGCGGTCCGGGACGTCGTGCCCGTTGGAGCGGGCCCAGTCGCGGATCTCGCGGGCACTGGGCCCGAGGTTGGTGGACGTGGACGGCTTGCGGCCGCGACGGGCGCCGCCCACGGAACGACCGGCGCCGACGTACTGGGCGAGTGCGTCGCGCAGCTTTCCGGCGTTCTTGTCGTTGAGGTCGATCTCGTAGGACTTGCCGTCGAGCCCGAACGACACCGTTTCGGTGGCCGGGCTCCCGTCCAGGTCGTCTTCGAGGACGATATGGACCTTTTGCGCCATGGCTGGAGCTCCCTCTCAAAGGTCAAGCATCGGAATCAGAGAATTCCCCGTTCCGCAGGAGAATAGCCCTCGCGAATGGCATTCCGCTATTCGCCGCCGAAATTCCCTCATGAGTTTCTCCTGAAAGCCAGCTCCAGACCTTGCATGGTCAACCAGTTGTCAATTCTGGTGAAGCAATCGCACTCCCCGACGACGAGGGTGGAGAGATATCCGGTGGCGATCACCTGGACTTCTCCGGGCGGTTCACCGAGCTCCTCCAGCATCCGGGCGACAATGCCCTCGACCTGGCTGGCCACCCCGAACACCATGCCTGACTGCAAGGCCTCCACCGTGTTCGTGGCGATCACGTGGCGCGGGCGCACCATCTCCACCATCCGCAGCTGCGCACCGCGTCGGGCCAGTGCGTCGAGGGATATCTCGATTCCCGGCGCAATCGCACCGCCGACGTACTGCCCCGCCCTGTTCACGACATCGAAAGTCGTGGCCGTACCACCGAAATCGACCACGATGAGTGGCCCGCCGTACGCCGTGACCGCGGCGAGCGCGTTCATGATGCGATCGGTGCCCACTTCGCGAGGGTTGTCGGTGAGGACGGGTATTCCGGTACGCACCCCCGGCTGCACGACCAAGTGGGGTACGTCGCCGAAGTGCGTGGCGAGCATCTCGCGCCACACGTGCTGGACCGACGGAACCGTCGCGCAGACCGATATCCCGTCGACCTCGTCGCGGAGATCTCCGAGCAGTCCACGCAGCAGCACCGCCCATTCGTCGGCGGTCCGGTGGGCGGCCGTGGCCACCCGCCACTCGCGGCTGACCACGCCACCGTCGATCAGACCCAGCACCGTGTGACTGTTGCCGATGTCGACGGCGAGCAGGGTCATGGCAGGTCCTGGAGGTCCATGCCGATGTCGAGGACGACCACCGAGTGCGTGAGCGCTCCGACCGAGATGAAGTCGACGCCGGTCTCGGCGACCTCGCGGGCGCGCTCCAGGGTCAGGCCGCCGGAGGCCTCCAGGCTCGCGCGCCCGTCGGCGATGCGGACCGCCTCGGCCATCGTCGGCGAGTCCATGTTGTCGAGCAGGATCCGGTCGCAGCCCGCGTCCAGCAGCGCCCGGAGCTGGTCGAGGTCCGTCACCTCGACCTCGACGGGCAGGTCCGGGTACGCCGCGCGGACCGCCTCGTAGGCCGGCACCACGCCGCCGGCCGCGATCACGTGGTTGTCCTTGACCATCGCCATGTCGCCGAGCGAGAAGCGGTGGTTCACGCCGCCGCCGCACCGGACGGCGTACTTCTGGAGCGCGCGCAGACCGGGCAGCGTCTTGCGCGTGTCCAGCACGCTGGCCCGGGTGCCTGCCAGCGCGTCGACCCAGTGGGAGGTCGCGGTCGCGACGCCGGACAGGTGGCAGGCGAGGTTCAGCGCGGTGCGCTCGCCGGTGAGCAGACCGCGCGTCGGGCCGTGGACGCGCATCACGACGTCGCCCGCCGCGACGCGGCTGCCGTCCGGTGCACGGTGCTCGATCGTCAGGTCGTCGCCGGCCACGGTGTGCAGCACCAGCGCCGCGATGCCGAGCCCGGCGACCACGCCGGCGTCGCGGGCACCGAAGTCGGCGACGGCGCGCGCGTCGGCGGGGATGGTGGCCTGGCTGGTCACGTCGACACCGCCGGGCAGGTCCTCGCCCAGGGCGGCCACGACGTGCGCGTAGACGTCGAGCGGGTCGAGGCCTGCGTCGGCGAGCTCGTCGACCAGCCCGGCCGGCAGGTCGTCGAAGGATCTGAGGGTGGTCATGCGACCGACGGGTCGGTCTGGTGGGACGGCGAGAAGGCGAGCACCAGCCGGCCGTCGAGCAGGTGGGCGTCGAAGTGGCCCGCGAAGCGCGCGTCGTCACGGTCAGGGAAGTCGTCGCGCCAGTGCGACCCGCGGGTCTCCTCGCGGCGCGCGGCGGCTTCTGTCATGGCCGCGCTGATCGTGAGGAGGTTGGAGGCCTCCCACGCGGCCTGGTCGACCACGTCGGTGGTGCGCTCGGCCAGCTTGGCCAGCCGTTCGCCCGCCTCGGCCAGGCCCTCCGCCGAGCGGAGCACCCCGACCCGGTCGGTCATCAGCTCCTCCAGCTCGTTGCGGAGGTCGCCGGTCACCAGGGACGGGGTACGCCGGTCGGCGGCGGGGGGCGTGAACCCGCCCAGCTCACCCGGGAGCACGTCGGAGATACGCCGCGAGAACACCAGCCCCTCGAGCAGGGAGTTCGACGCCAGCCGGTTGGCGCCGTGCACGCCGGAGCAGGCGACCTCGCCGGTCGCGTAGAGGCCCGGGACCGAGGTACGTCCCCACAGGTCGGTGGCCACGCCGCCCGACGCGTAGTGGCACGCCGGGGCGACCGGGATCAGCTCGGTGACCGGGTCCACGCCGTACGAGCGGCAGGTGGCCAGGATCGTCGGGAACCGCTTCCCCCAGAATCTCGACGTGCTCGCTTCGCTCGCCGCTCGATCACCGGAACCGTCGCTCGCTTCGCTCGCCGTCCTGCCCTCTTGGGGGTCACCCAGGTGCCGCGCGTCCAGCCACATGTGTGGCCGGCCGGTCTCGTGCATCCGGCGGGTGATGGCCTTGGCGACCACGTCGCGCGGGGCCAGGTCGGCGAGCTCGTGGACGCCCTGCATGAAGCGGTTGCCCTCGAAGTCGACGAGGAACGCGCCCTCGCCGCGGACCGCCTCGGAGATCAGTGGCTGCTGACCGCGGGAGTCGGGTCCGAGGTACATCACGGTCGGGTGGAACTGGACGAACTCCAGGTCGCGGACGGTCGCACCGGCGCGCAGGGCGAGAGCCGTGCCGTCGCCGGTCGCGACCGACGGGTTGGTGGTCTGCGAGAACACCTGGCCCAGCCCGCCGCTGGCCAGCACGACCGCGCGGCAGTGGGCTGCCCCGACGCCGTCGATCTGGCCCTCGCCCATCACGTGCAGGGTGAGCCCGGCGACGGCGCCGTGCTCGTCGAGGAGCAGGTCGACGGCCAGGGCGTGCTCGATGACCTCGATCTCGGGGGCGGCCTGGACCGCGGCCTCCAGCGCGCGCTGGATCTCGGCTCCCGTCGCGTCGCCCCCGGCGTGGGCGATCCGGTCCCGGTGGTGGCCGCCCTCGCGCGTCAGGCTCAGGTCGCCGGCCGACGTGTGGTCGAAGTTGGTGCCCAGCCCGATCAGCTCGCGGACGGCGGCCGGGCCGTCGGTGACCAGGACGCGCACGGCGGCCTCGTCGCACGCCCCGGCACCCGCGACGAGGGTGTCGTGCTCGTGCTGCTCGGGGGTGTCGCCCGGCCCGAGCGCTGCGGCGATGCCGCCCTGGGCCCACTGCGTCGAGCCCGCGTTGAGCACGCTCTTGGTGACCACGAGGATGCGGCCGACCTTGTCCTTGAGCCGCAGGGCTGCGGTGAGGCCGGCGATCCCGGAGCCGACGATCACGACGTCGTAGGTGACCGTCCAGCCGGGGGCTGGGGCGCGCAAGCGGCCGGGAAGCATGTCGAGAGGCTAGTGGCGAAGTGGTGCGCCGAGGACGACGGGCATGTTGTCGATCAGGCGGGTGGTGCCGACCTTGGCGGCGACGAGGGCACGAGCCTCCCCCCGAGCGTCCTCGTCCAGCTCGGCCAGGTCGACGGCCCGGACGACGACGTAGTCGAGGTCGACCCCGGGTGCGTCGGCCAGCACCTTCTCGGCGGCGGCCAGCGCGGCGGCGTACCCCTCGGGCCCGGCCTCCTGCGCGGCGCGGAGGGCTCGGCTGAGGGCGACGGCCTGCTGCCGCTGCTCGGGGTCGAGGTACCGGTTGCGGCTGGACAACGCCAGGCCGTCGGGCTCGCGGACGGTCTCGCCGCCGAGCACCTCGACGCCCAGGCAGAGGTCGCCGGACATCCGCCGGACCAGGGCGAGCTGCTGGTAGTCCTTCTCGCCGAAGACCGTCACCTCCGGCCGGACCAGCCCGAACAGCTTGGCCACCACGGTGAGCACGCCGACGTAGTGGCCGGGTCGCGTCTTCCCCTCGAGCACGCCGGCGAGCGGGCCGGGGTCGACGGTGACCTGCGGGTCGCCTCCCGGGTACACCTCGTCGACGGTCGGCGCGAACACGATGTCGACGCCCTCGCGCGCGCAGAGGGCGACGTCCTCGTCGAAGGTGCGGGGATAGCGGGCCAGGTCCTCGTTCGGCCCGAACTGGAGCGGGTTCACGAACAGCGAGACCACCAGCGGGGCGTCGGGACCGATCTCGAGGCGGGTACGCCGCATCAGGCTGGCGTGGCCCTCGTGCATCGCGCCCATCGTGCAGACGAGCCCGACGCGTCGGCCGGCCGCGCGGTGGGGCACGAGGAGCTCGGCCAGCTCCGCACGGGTGCCGGCGATCACCGGGGGCACGGGATCAGAGACGCTCGTGGTCCGACGCGCTCACGTCCAGCCCGGCCGGCACATCAGCCAGGGCGTCGTCGAGCACCTGGCGGATGCGGTTCGCGCGGATCGGCAGCACCCGGCCGTCGGTGACGACGCGGTCGAGGGTCGCCCGGGCCATCGCGACGTACGACGGCAGCGTGTGGGGCGCCGTCGCCGCGATCTCGGCGAGGTGGCCGCGGATCGTGCCGACGTCGCCGCGGACGATCGGCCCGGTCAGCGCGGAGTCGCCGTGGGCGAGCGCGTTGTCGAGGGCGGCGCTGAGCAGCGGGCGCAGCGTGGCCGCGGGGTCGTCGGCGCCGGCCGCACCGAGCAGCTCCATCGCCTGGGTCACCAGGGTCACCAGGTGGTTGGCTCCGTGCGCGAGCCCGGCGTGGTACAGCGTGCGCTTGTCCTCGGGCACGAACATCGGCAGCCCGCCGAGGTCGGCCACCAGGGTCTCGGCCAGCGCGCGCTCGCCGGGCCCGGCGGTGACGCCGAAGACACAGCCGCGCAGGCGGGGCAGGTCGAGGTCGGTGCCGGTGAAGGTCATCGCCGGGTGCATCGCGATCGCCCGTGCGCCGACGGCGATCGCCGGGGTGAGCACCGCGAGGCCGTGCCGGCCGCTGGTGTGCACGACCACCTGGCCGGGGCGGATGGCGCCGGCGGCGCTCAGCGTCGTCGCGACGTTGTCGAGCATGTCGTCGGGAACGGTCAGCAGCAGCACGTCGCTGGCCTTGGCGACGGCGGTCGGCTTGTCGAGCGGCACGCCGGGCAGCAGGTCCGCGGCGCGGTGGCGCGAGGCGTCGGACTCACCGGCGACGGCGACGATCTCGTGGCCGGCGGCGCGCAGCGCGGCGGCCAGGACGGCACCGACCCGGCCGGCGCCGATCACACCCACCCGAAGGGGCTGCGTCATGTCTCCTCGAACCTCTCGTTTCAGTCCCGCCGCCCACTCCTCGCCATGTCAGCGAGGGCCGGTCAGGTACCAGACGATGTGCTCGTTCTCCAGAACAGGAGCCTACGGGCGGGGCTTCCGCACGCCTACTCAAACGAGAGGTGACGTACATCTCGGCCTCGGTGGTTGAGGTGCGAGGAGCGCCAGCGACGAGCCTCGAAACCACCATCACCCGGGGGGGTGGTTTCGAGGCTCAGGCCTGGCGGCCTTCACACCTCAACCACCGAGGGAGGGTGTCAGCCGACCTGCAGCGGCCGCGGGGCGCGGGGCAGCCACTCGTGGGTGACGTAGTCCACGATGTGCGTGCCCTCCGGCGCGAGGATGTCGTGGACCCCGGGAGGTACGACGCCCTCCTGGAGCGCGTTGAAGACCTCCCACTCACGGCGCTTGCGCTTGTTGCGGTACGACGTCGCGAACGACTCGGGGTCGGTCCAGTGCGCGAACTCGTCGCCGTCGAGGTACTTGAGCTCCACGCACAGCCCGTGCGGCAGGCCGATGGAGCGAACGCCGACCGGCGTCGTGCGGATCTCCCACTCGAAGGCCTTGGTGAACACGAAGTCCGGGCCGATCGGGAAGCCCCACTCCTCGGCGTTGCGCAGCCCGAGGTCGAGGTACCCGTGGTGCTCGTCGGCGAGGTACAGCCCGTGTCGCGGGACCCGGAGGATCGAGGGCACGTCGCCGACCTGCCAGCCCCAGTCGCCGATCGACACCTCCCCCTCGGTGGTCAGCACCATGTCGCCATCCCACTTGATCGAGTAGCGGGTCGAGACCTGGGCGAAGCACCAGTTGTAGAAGTACGCGAGCGAGTGCACCGACAGCTCGTGCACGGCGAGGTGCTCGGCACCGGCCCGGGCCACGTCGAAGGGGTACGTCGTCTGGCGGAACTTCCCCGCCCGCCCCGAGCGCTCGGCGGTCTCGGCCGCCACCTCGGGCGTGCCGTCCGTCGAGCCGTTGTCGACGAGCAGCACCTCGTCGCACGCGCGCAGCAGCGGCGGCAGCACGAAGGGCAAGGACGGCGCCTCGTTCTTCACCCGCAGCACGGCGGTGCTCCCCGGTCGCAGACCCCCGGGCTTCGTCCAGGGCCAGACGATGTCGTACTCGGTGTGGCCCTCGAGGTTCTTCAGCCCGTCGCCCGTCGCGGGCACCGTCATCGGGTGCGCCCGAGCGCCTTGCGGATGCCGCGGCGTACGCCGGGCGGGATGGCCGCCCGAAGACCGTGCGGGATCCGGTCGGCCAGGTCCGGCGCCGGCTCGACGTCCGCGGGGACGCCGCCACGGCGCTCCCGTCTGATCCGCTGCTCGGCGGCGACGACCGAGGACCGGGAGATGGCCTCGGCCTCGGCGTACAGGTCGACGTACGCCTCACGGAGCTGGTCGAGCGTCGCGTGCACGTCGGCGGTGTCGCCACCGGGCTCGGCCAGCTTGTTCAGCTCCTCCCAGGTCTGGGCGGTGAGCTCGTGCAGCTTCGGCGGGAGCTGGAGGTCGGCCAGGCTCTGGGTGACCCGGCGCAGGCCGGGGTCGACGAACCGGTGGCCGTCGCGGATCTGCTCGCTCTTGGCGTGCAGGACGTTCTGCAGCTCCAGCTGCTCGCCGAGATGCATCACGACCTTCACCCAGTCGTCCAGCAGGTCGCCGTACCTCACGAAGGCCCGGCCGCCGTCGGCGACGGACTCGCGGGTGGCGCGCTCGGTGTGCAGCAGCATGTTGAGCCAGCTGGCTGCGAGGTGCGCGGAGCCGAGCCGGTTGGCGTAGTACTTCTGCTTGCTGCCGACCACCTCCGACGGCGGCCGCAGCATCGTCGCGAAGACGGGGATCGCGCCGTCGCGGATCGCGGCCACCCGCCACAGCCCCAGGAACCACGAGAGCCGCGGGTCCTTCACGACGAGCTCGTGCCCCTCGGCGAAGTGGCCCTCCAGCCACTCGGCGGTCTTGATCCGCTCGGTCTCGCGGGTGGCGATCCGGCCGGTCTCGAACCACGCCTCGGGCCGCGCGTCGCTGACCTGGACGCCGGCGTCCTTGAGCAGCCGGTCGTGGTGCTCGACGACCCACGCGGGCTCGCCGAAGCCCTTGGGGTTGGTGTCGTCGGCGACGACCTCGGGCTGCGGGACGTGCAGGCCCATCAGCTGCATCAGGCCCGACAGGGTGCTCGTGCCGCTCCGGCCGGCACCGGCGACGAAGAGCACCTTGCGCGGGTAGTCGGCGGGGTCCAGGTCTCCCGGTGCGCTACCGCCGCGCGTGTCCGTCGTAGGGCTCGTCACGGCACGGAAGCCTATCCGTTGGGGCTCGATAGCCTCCTTTCGTGAGGTGGAGCCTGCGACGTCGCCGGGAGCTCCCCCGGGTGTCGGTCGTGGTGCCGGCCCACGACGTGGAGCGGTTCCTCCCCGAGGCGCTCGACAGCCTGCTCGCCCAGCGCGGCGTCGACCTCGAGGTGGTGGTCGTCGACGACGGGTCGCCGGACTCGTCCGGGGAGATCGCGGACGGGTACGCCGCGCGCGACGACCGCCTCTCGGTGCTGCACGTGCCCAACGGCGGGCTCGGGTCGGCTCGCAACGTCGGCACCGAGCTGGTGCTGGACCGTGCCTGGGGCGAGTACCTGGCGTTCCTCGACTCCGACGACGTGCTGCCGCCGGGGGCCTTGGCCACGTTGGCCGAGTCGCTGCAGGGCTCGGAGTCGGACTTCGTCACCGGCTCGGTCGTGCGCTGGGAGGCCGACGGTCTCCACGAGCCCCCGTGGATGCGCCGCCTGCACCGCGAGCGGCTGACCGGGATCGCGGCGCGCGAGCACCCGGAGATCCTGGGCGACGTGTTCGCCTGGAACAAGCTGTACCGCCTGTCGTTCTGGCGGTCGCAGGGGCTCGAGTGGCCGGAGGGCGTGAGGTACGAGGACCAGCCGACCACGACGCGCGCTTACCTCGCCGGTGCGTTTGACGTGATCCCGGACGTCGTCTACCACTGGCGGATCCGCGCGGACGGCACGTCGATCACGCAGCAGCGCGCGTCGGTCACGGACCTCGGCGACCGGCTGCTCACCAAGCGGATGGCCCTGGACGCGGTGGAGGAGTACGACGACGCCGGGACGTCGGCGTACTTCGTGGACCGCGTGATGGCCGGCGACCTGCACCGCTACTTCACCGAGATCCCCGACGCCTCCGACGAGTGGTGGGACCTGCTGGTGACCGGGATCCACGACCTGTGGGGCGAGCGGTCCCTGGTGGAGAGCGGACTGCCCCCGGTGCACCGGCTGGTCGGCTGGCTCGTCGAGCGGAACCGGCGCGCCGACGCGGAGTCGGTCGTGCGGTGGGTCCGGACGCTCGACGGTCCGGCGCCTCGGGACGGCCGGCGCCTCGTCGTACCTCCCGAGGTGCTGGACCTCTCGGACGTCGCTCCCGAGGCGTTGGCCCTGCGCGACCACGAGATCGCCTGATCGGTGGTCGAGCCGCGAGGCCGGCCACGGCCGAGCGTGTCGAGAACCGGTGAGTGTTGCGGGGTCTCGACATGGGCTCGCTGACGCTCGCCCGGCTCGACCACCGAGTGGATCGGCTAGCGTCTGCCGGGTGAGCGCGCAGGCGGCCGAGGTGGCGAAGTGCTACCTCGACAACTCCTGGATCTGCGGGCGGTACTGGTCCGACTACCGCCCCGAGCTGACCGACGCGACGGTCCAGCACCTCTGGATCACGGTCGTCTCGGTGCTCGTCGGGCTGGTGGCGGCCGTGCCGCTGGCGCTGCTCGCCCGGCGCAACCCGACCGTCGAGTCCCTCGTGGTCGGTGGCACCACGATCATCTACACGATCCCGTCGCTCGCGCTCTTCTCGCTGTTGCTGCCGTTCACGGGGCTCTCGCCGACGACGGTGATCATCGGCCTCGCGCTGTACTCGTTGACGATCCTGGTCCGCAACGTGCTCGCCGGCCTGCGCGCCGTGCCGGACGAGGTCGTCGAGGCGGCGCGCGGCATGGGCTACTCGCGGGTGCGGCTGCTGACGCGGGTCGAGCTGCCGCTGGCCCTGCCGATCATCATGGCCGGCCTCAGGGTCGCGGCCGTGTCGACGGTGGCGCTGGCGACGATCGGGGCGATCGTGTCGTACGGCGGCCTCGGCAACCTGCTGCTCCAGGCGGTCGGCAACCAGTTCAAGGCCCAGATCTTCGCCGCCAGCCTGCTGTGCATCCTGCTCGCGATCGCGCTCGACCTGGTGCTGGTCGGCGCGCAGCGGCTGCTCACTCCCTGGACGCGCCATGCTCGCTGACGTCTGGGGCTACCTCACCGACGGGTCGCACTGGTCCGGGTCGACGGGCATCGCGGCGTTCCTGGTGCAGCAGCTGCTGCTGACGGTCACCGCGATGGTGATCGCCATGGTGGTCGGCCTGCCGCTGGCGATGTACGCCGGGCACCGGCACCGCTTCGGCTTCCTGGCCGTCAACGTCTCCAACGTCGGCCGTGCCGTGCCCGTCTTCGCCGTGCTGCTGGTGCTGTCGCTGGGTCCCGTGGGGTCGGAGGAGTTCGGCCCCTACGGCCGCGCCGGCCTGGCCACGCTGATCTCGCTGGTGCTCTTCGCCCTGCCGCCGCTGATCACCAACACCTACGTGGGCATCACCGAGGTCGACAACGACATCGTCGAGGCGTCGCGAGGGATGGGGATGGGCGAGCGCAAGGTCTTCACCTCGGTCGAGCTGCCACTGGCGATGTCGGTGATCATGACCGGCGTACGTCTGGCTCTCGTGCAGGTCTGGGCGACGGCGACCATCGCGGCCCTGGTGGCGGGACCGGGACTCGGCCGCATCATCACCCGCGGGTTCGCCAACCACCGGACCTACGAGGTGGTCGCGGGGGCCGTGCTGGTGGCCGTCGTGGCGCTGCTGCTGGAGGGGCTCGCGGTGCTCGCCGAGCGGTACGCCGACCCGATGCGTCGCGCCCAACGCAGCGACCGGCGGGGGCGGCGCACCACCCTCAGGGAGGAACCGTTACCGGAGGCCGTTGTCTGAAGGTGGTCGTAACCATTTCGTCACCGAGGAATGTCGGCGGACGGGTCTACTGTTCTTCACGCGGGTGCCGCTGGGTGCCCATCGGACACGCGCGGGACCTCCCGCGGGACACAGAAGGTGGTGCACCAGATGCGCATCCATCGATTGATCGCCACAGCCGCGGTGACGGCCCTCATGCTCGCGACGGCCGCGTGTGGGGGCGACTCGCTCGAGAGCTCCGGCGCGGACACCGGCTCCGGGGACACCGGTGGCGGTGACAAGGGCACGGTCGTCGTCGGCGGCCAGGACTTCACCGAGAGCCAGGTGCTCGCGGCGATCTATCAGAAGGTCCTGGAGAACGAGGGCTTCACGGTGCAGACCAAGCTGGTGACGACCCGTGACGTCTACCTGCCCGAGCTCAGCAGCGGCGGCGTCGACATCGTTCCTGACTACCTCGCCGGCATCACCGACTACCTCAACACCGAGAAGAACGGCCCGGACGCACCGCTGGTCTCCAGCAACGACGTCGACAAGACGCTGGAGGCGCTGAAGCCGCTGGCCGAGGCGAAGGGCATCTCGATCCTGCCGCCCTCGGACGCCACCGACCAGAACGCCTTCTTCGTGACCCAGGACTTCGCCGACCAGAACTCCCTGACCACGCTGTCGGACCTCGCGGCGCTCGGTGACCCGATCAAGCTCGGCGCCCCGCCGGACTGCGAGGGCCGCGCCGACTGCGAGGGCGGCCTGACGAAGGTCTACGGCCTGAAGATCACCGAGATCGTCCCGCTGGACTTCGCCAGCGCGCAGGTCAAGGACGCCGTCAAGAAGGGCGACGTCACCATGGGCGAGACGGGCACCACCGACGGCACGCTCGCGGCCGACGGGCTGGTGCTGCTCGAGGACGACAAGGGCATCCAGCCCGCGCAGAACCTCACGCCCGCGGTGAACGCCGACTTCCTCAAGGCGAACCCCGACCTCGAGGACATCTTCAACCAGCTGTCCGCGGCGCTCACCACCGACGACCTCGCGCAGATGAACCTCAAGGTCGACGCCGAGCGGCAGAAGCCCGAGGACGTCGCCCAGCAGTTCCTCCAGGACAAGGGTCTGCTCTGACCACCACATCGCACGGCGCGCCGGCGCCGGCCGCCCCGGAGAAGTCCTCGGACATGATCCGGCTGGTCGGCGTCGGCAAGACCTACGAGGACGGCACCGTAGCCGTCCAGGAGCTCGACCTGGACGTGCAGCGGGGCGAGCTGGTCGTCCTCGTCGGCCCGTCGGGGTGCGGCAAGTCCACGACGCTGAAGATGATCAACCGGCTGATCGAGCCGACGTCCGGCCAGATCTTCATCGACGGCCAGGACGTCACCCAGGCCGACCCGGTCCAGCTGCGGCGCGGGATCGGCTACGTCATCCAGCAGATCGGGCTGTTCCCGCACCAGAAGGTCATCCGCAACGTGATGACCGTGCCACTGCTGTACGGCGAGTCCACCGCGACCGCCCGTGAGCGGGCGCGCGAGCTGCTCGACCTGGTGGGCCTCGACGCCGCGACGTACGGCGACCGGTATCCCCACCAGCTCTCCGGCGGACAGCGTCAGCGCGTGGGCGTCGCCCGCGCCCTGGCGGCCAACCCGCCCGTGCTGCTGATGGACGAGCCGTTCGGCGCCGTCGACCCCGTGGTGCGGATCCGGCTCCAGGACGAGTTCCTGAAGATCCAGCGGGAGCTGGGCAAGTCGGTCGTCCTGGTGACCCACGACATCGACGAGGCCGTGCGCATGGGCGACCGGGTCGCGGTCTTCGAGACCGGCGGACGGCTCGCGCAGTTCGGCACGCCCGCACAGCTGCTCGCCCACCCTGCGGACGAGTACGTCGAGGACTTCGTCGGCGCCACCCGCGGCCTGCGCCGGCTCACGGTGACCCCGATCGACCCGGAGCACCTCGAGCCGCTCGACGGGGTGAGCACGGGCGACCTCGGTTCCGCCATCGATGTCGACGCCACTCTCGAGGAGGCGCTGGCCGCCATGCTCCGCGACGACAAGCCCCTCGTCGGGGTCAGGTCCGGCGCCCAGTTCGTCGGCGTCCTCACCCCGGCCGGCATCCACCGCCAGCTACGGGCGTCGCTGAAGTAGGACGTCTCAGTCGCCCAAGCGCATCAGCGTCTCGGTCATCTGGTCGACGTGCGTGGTGAAGGCGCGTCCGCCGGGAAGCAGGCCGGGGGTGGCGTGCGCGAGCTGCGCATGACCCAGGAACGCCGTGTAGGCCAACAGTCCCCGGTCGCGCGCGCGGGCGGGTGAGAGCCCGAGCTCGGTGTAGAGGCGGGTCAGGAAGCCCAGGCGCCGCTCGGTCACCCGGCGCAGCGCCGGTGCGACCAACGGGTGCGCGGCACTGGCCTGGAGCGCCAGCTCGACCGTGCCGACGGCGCCGGCGGTGCCGTCGTCCGGCACGGACGTGAAGGCGAGGCGGAGGAGCCGGCGGAGCCGGGCCGTGGCGTCCCCGGACTCCCCGATGGCGCCGATGACGCGGTCGGTGTCGCGACGTTCCCACAGCGCGAGCGTCGCCACCAGCAGCTCGTTCCGGTCCGCGAAGTGCCAGTAGAAGCTGCCCTTGGTGGCACCCAGGTCCTTCGCGAGCGGCTCGACCGCGACGGCCGCCAGGCCCCCTCGCGCCAGCGCCGTGAGAGCGGCCTCGGTCCAGTCGGCAGCCGTCAACGATTCACGCTTCCCCGTGGCCATGTCCATACGCTACCGTACGGTCAATCCTCCATACGGAGGCGTATGGAAGGAACGGTATGACCACCACGCTGATCCACCACCACCCCACGTCCACCCGGACGGCTCGGGCCCGCCGAACCACGGCGACCGTGCGTGTCCGGCCCGGCAACGTCGCGACGGTTCCGCTGCCGAGCACCCCGCTGCTCGCCTGCGCGCTGCTGCGCGTCGACTGGTCCGATGCGTACGCCGCCGCGTTGCCCCGCGGCGTACGGGACCATCCACCGGAAGCATGGGCCGAAGCCGTGTTCCACGGACCGCCGTTCTTCGTCCGAGCCCTGTTCGTGGCCCGCGAGGCACTGGTCCGGCTGTCGGGCATCGAAGCCGGCGACCGGCACGCGTTCGACCTGGTGGCGCGAAGCCCGCACGAGGTGCTGCTGGGCATCACCCAACGCCATCTGGGCTTCCGGGCCTCCGTGCTCGTCCAGCCCGACCGGGTGGTCGTGAGCACGATCGTCGAGATCAGGAACCGCCGTGGCCGCGCGTACTTCGCACTCGTCCGGCGCATCCACCCCTGGGTGGTCCGGTCCATGCTGGCCCGAGCCGTCCAGAAGCTGGCGGTGCCGGCATGAGCGTCCGCGACCGCGTGCTGCCCTGGTGCGTCCTGGCCGTGGGCATGGCCGCCGCCGTCACGGAGCCGGCCGGAGTGGCGGGCCGGGTGGCGAGCCTCGTCGGTCTCCTCGCGGGCCGGGTGGTGACCCAGTGACGGCGCCCACGTCCGCCACGGACCGCCGGCGCAGCTACGAGTGGGAGGACCAGGAGGCCACCCGCTCGGCGGCCGGCGTGCTGGACGGGCTCGCCGTCCTCCGTTCCATCGGGAGCGGCACGCTCCCGGTGCCCCCTGCCCTCAGGACGCTGGGCATCGAGCCGGTCGAGGCCGCGCCCGGCCGCGTCACCTTCAGCCTCGACCCCGAGGAGTTCCACCTCAACCCCTTCGGCCTCGTGCACGGTGGCGTGCTCGCCGCCGTGCTGGACACGGCGATGGGCTGCGCCGTCCACTCGCTGCTGCCGCCCGCCACGGCGTACGTCACCAGCGAGCTGAACGTCCGGTTCCTGCGTCCCGGCCTGCTCTCGACGGGCCGGCTCATGTGCACCGGCGAGGTGGTCCACCCCGGCACGAGTAACATGGTGGCCCAGGCGCGCATCGTCGACGGGTCGGGCAGGGTCATCGCCCTCGCCGGCTGCACATGCCAGGTGAGGACCCCGCGCTGACGTCCCGGCCTGCGGGGTGCCAGTAATCGCGCGATCGCGGCCGTACAGCGGGTTTCTGGAGCGCAAACCTGCCATACGGCCGCGATCGCGCCGAAACCGGCAACCACGACCGAGCCAGCGACTGCGTCCGGTCAGCCGGCGTTGCGGTGGGACTCCCAGGCGGAGAGCTCGGAACGGACGGCGTCGAGCTCGGCCCGGACGACGTCCAGCTCGGACTCGAGCTCGGCGACGCGGAGGATCGCCTCGGCGGCGCGGGTCTCGGCGTCGTCGAGCCGGCGGGCGAGCGCCTCGCCGTCGGCCTCGGCGCGGTCGGCGCGCTTGGCCTGGGCGTTGAGCTTGCGGGTCGCCTCGGCTGCGCGGCGCTGGGCTGAGGTCAGGGCCACCTCGAGCTCCTCGATCGTGGTCTGGTGGGAGCTCACCTGCCGCTCCATCGAGGCGGCGTACGCCGTGTGCTCGGTGGTGCGCCGGGCGGTGACCTCGGCGTACTCGCGGGCCTGCTCGGCGCGGTCGCGGTTGGCCTCGCGACGGCTCTCCATGAGCTCGGAATGAGTGATGCGCACGGCGGCCGCGCCGAGCGCGACACCGATGAGCGCGGCGGTCGCGAGGAGACCCCACGACCCGGCGACGACCGCGCCGACGACGAGAGCCGCGGCGAGGATGACAAGGGCGACAGCGGTGGTGATGCGGGCAGAGCGCTGCCGACGACGAGCCTTGGGGGAAGACATGTCGTTCAGGCTAGGGTGCGTCGTCCTCTTTCCGGACGCGACACGCGCGCTCCAGCAGGAGGGCGGTGACCACCACACAGGCGCCGCCGAGCCCCGCCACGAGGGAGCGTACGGCGCGTTGCTCGGCCAGCTCGGCGGAGACGCCGACCCAGCTCAGGGCGTACCCTAGGTACCCGCCGGCGACCAGCACGCCGACGTACGCGCACGCCCGCGCGAGCACCAGGCGGTTCACGGCCTGGTGCGACTGGAGCCGTTCGTTGCGCACGTGGACGCTGCGCCACGTCGCCCGCGCGGTCGCGGCGAGGATGGCCGCGACGAGGAAGAGCGCCAGTGGCTGGGCCCAGGTGACGATCGGCGCCGCGTCCATCGCGCGGTCGGCGTACGCGTGCAGCAACCAGCCACCGACCAGGCCGACGAGCCCCCACGCGGTGAGCACGGCCGGCGAGGTCGGCTGGAGGCGACCTTCGAGCGGCGTCTGCGGGTCGCGCTCGTCGTCCTCCGGGGGCGGCGCGTCCCTCATCCCCGACCTGGAGGTGTCACTGGTCCTGCAGGGTCAGGTCGTCGCGCAGCTTGAGGCCGTCGCGGTCCGGTGCCTTCTCGAGGAGCTCGGCGATCGGCCCGTGGTCGGGGAGCACGGCGTCCGGCTCGATGTCGTACCAGGGCTGGAGGACGAACGCGCGCTCGAAGGCCCGCGGGTGCGGGAGGACCAGGTGCTCGTCGTCGGCGCGGCGGTCGCCCACCACGATCACGTCGACGTCGAGGGTGCGCGGGGCGTTGACCGGGACGCCGTCGCCACGCTCGCGACCCATCGCGTCCTCGATGGCGTGGGCGCGGTCCAGCAGCCGGCTCGCGGCCAGGGTGGTGTCGATCAGGACGACCGCGTTGAGGAAGTTCTCCGAGCCGGGCGGGCAGTCGACGGGCTCGGTCTCGTACACCGGCGAGACACCGGTGACCCACACGTCCGGGGTGTCCGCGATGGCGTTCACGGCGCCCTGCAGGCTGGTCAGCCGCTCACCGAGGTTGGAGCCCAGGGACAGCACCGCACGCCGGATCGGTCGCATCTCGCCCGTGAGGGTGTCGGAGTCGGGAATGTGCGGGTTGGGGGTCTCCGTCATGTGGTGGCCTCACCTTCGGGGGGCTGGTCATCGGGGTGTCGGGAGCGGGTGACCGTGAGGGTGACGTCTCCGAACGTCGCGTCGATGGGAGCCTCCGGCTTGTGCACCGTGATCCTCGCCCATTCAACACGAACATCCCTGAGGCAGACGTCCGCGAGCCGCTGGGCCAGGGTCTCGATGAGGTCGACCGGGTCGGCCTCGACGGCCTGCTTGACCGACGCGACGAGGCTCCCGTAGTCCACCGTGTCGCGCAAGTCGTCAGTGGCCGCCGCCGGGGCGGTGTCCACGCCCAGCGTGAGATCCACCACGAAGGTCTGTCCCTCGCGTTTCTCGTGCTCGAAGACGCCGTGGTGGCCGTAGCACTCGATGCCCCACACGCTCAGCTCGTCGGTCACGGGGTGGGCTCCGTCGTCGGCTGGGTCCGGTTCCAGCGGGCCAGCGCCCGCAGCGCGTCGTGCGCGGCCCTAACGTCATGGGTGCGCAGGCCCCACACGCCCTGCTGTGCGAGCAGCACGTGCAGCGCGGACGACGCGTGCTCCCGGTCCTCGACGCCTCGCGCGACACCGTCGGGTCCGGCGAGCAGGCTGCCCAGGAAGGACTTGCGGGACGCGCCGACCAGGACCGGGTAGCCGAGGCGGGCGATCGGCTCGAGCCCCCGCAGCAGCGTCCAGTTGTGCTCGGCGGTCTTGGCGAACCCCAGCCCCGGGTCCAGCACGATCCGGTCGCGCTCGATCCCGGCGGCCAGCATCGCGTCCACCCGCTCCGCCAGCTCGTCGCGCACCGCGGCCACGACGCCGCCCGGGCCGTCGTACGTCGCGTGCTGCTGCATGGTGTCGCTGTGCGCGCGCCAGTGCATGGCGACGTACGCCGCCCCGGTCGCCGCCACCACCGGCAGCATGTCCGCGTCGGCCAGACCTCCGGAGACGTCGTTGACGATCGCCGCCCCCGCCTCGATGGCGGCTCGCGCCACCTCGCTGCGCATGGTGTCCACCGAGACGGTCGCGCCGTCCGCGGCCAGGGCCATGATCACCGGCACCACCCGGGCGAGCTCCTCCTCGACCAGCGGCCGGGTGGCCCCCGGACGGGTCGACTCCCCTCCCACGTCCAGGATGTCGGCTCCGGCCACGAGCAGCTCGCGCCCGTGGCTGATCGCCGCGTCCGGCGTGGCCCACCGGCCGCCGTCGGAGAAGGAGTCGGGCGTCACGTTCACCACGCCCATCAGCACGGGGCGGTCGGTGCGCGTGAGGTCGGCCGGCCGGATCATGGCCGCATCAGCCGTTGCGGTGGATCAGCGCCATCGCCTCGGACCGGGTGGCCGCGTTGTGCATCTGGCCGCGCACGGCCGAGGTGATCGTGCGGGCCCCGGCCTTGCGCACACCACGCATGGTCATGCAGAGGTGCTCGGCCTCGATCACCACGATCACGCCGCGGGCCTCGAGCAACCGCACCAGCGCGTCGGCGACCTGCGTCGTCAGCCGTTCCTGGACCTGCGGGCGCTTGGCGAAGACGTCCACGAGCCGGGCCAGCTTGGACAGGCCGGTGATCTTGCCGCTCTCGGCCGGGATGTACCCGACGTGGGCGACACCGGTGAACGGCACCAGGTGGTGCTCGCACATCGACCACAGCTCGATGTCGCGCACCAGGATCATCTCGTCGTGGCCGATGTCGAAGGTCGTGGTCAGCACGTCCTCGGGCGTCATCCGCAGGCCGGCCGTCATCTCGGCGTACGCCCGGGCCACCCGCGCCGGCGTCTCCCTGAGCCCCTCACGCTCGGGGTCCTCGCCGATGGCGATCAGCAGCTCGCGGACGGCAGCGGCCGCTCGGTCGTGGTCGAAGGGAGGGACGTCGGCCGGTGACCGCTCCGGCGTGGTGACGGGGTCGACCATCAGGTGGGGAGGTCTGCGCCCGAGCTGGGCGGCGTCACCTCGGGGTCGCCGTGCACGTCGCCGCCGCTCCCGGGAGGAGTCAGCACCGGCGCGGAGCGATCCTGCTGGTTGGTGCCGTTGATCTTGGCGCGGTCCCGGATCTCCTGCGGGATCTCGATCGGGGGGATCGTCGAGGGCACGCGGTCCGGCGAGCCCGTCCAGGCCGGTCGGTTGGGACGGCGGCGCAGCGGCTCGAAGATCTCGGCCACCTGCTCCTTGTCCAGCGTCTCCTTGTCGAGCAGCGCCAGCACGAGGGCGTCGAGCACGTCGCGGTTCTCGACGAGGATGTCGAACGCCTCCTGGTGGGCGTTGGCCAGCAGCTTCTTGGTCTCCTCGTCGACGACCGCGGCGACGTCCTCGGAGTAGTTGCGGCTGTGGCCCATGTCGCGGCCCAGGAACGGCTCGCTGTTGTCGTTGCCGAGCTGGATGGCGCCGAGGCGCTCGGTCATGCCGTACTGGGTGACCATGGCCCGCGCGAGCGCGGTCGCCTTCTCGATGTCGTTGCTGGCGCCGGTGGTCGGGTCGTGGAAGACCATCTCCTCCGCGGCGCGGCCGCCCATCATGTAGGCCAGCTTGTCGAGGATCTCCGAACGCGTCGTGGAGTACTTGTCCTGGTCGGGCAGCACCATCGTGTAGCCCAGGGCCCGGCCGCGCGGCAGGATCGTCACCTTGTGCACGGGGTCGGTGCCCGGCAGCGCCGCGGCGACGAGCGCGTGGCCGCCCTCGTGGTAGGCGGTGATCAGGATCTCGTGCTCGCTCATCAGGCGCGTGCGGCGCTGCGGGCCGGCGATCACGCGGTCGATGGCCTCGTCGAGCTCCAGGTTGCCGATCAGCTTCTCGTTGGCGCGCGCCGTCAGCAGGGCCGCCTCGTTGAGCACGTTGGCCAGGTCGGCGCCGGTGAACCCGGGCGTGCGCCGGGCCACCGACTTGAGGTCGATGTCGGGCGCCATCGGCTTGCCGCGCGAGTGCACGAGCAGGATCTGGTGGCGGCCGTTCAGGTCCGGGGCGTCGACCTGGATCTGGCGGTCGAAGCGGCCGGGACGGAGCAGGGCCGGGTCGAGCACGTCGGGCCGGTTGGTGGCGGCGATGAGGATGACGCCCCCGCGCACGTCGAAGCCGTCCATCTCGACCAGCAGCTGGTTGAGGGTCTGCTCGCGCTCGTCGTGGCCGCCGCCCATGCCGGCGCCGCGGTGACGGCCGACGGCGTCGATCTCGTCGATGAACACGATGGCCGGGGCGTTCTCCTTGGCTTGCTCGAACAGGTCGCGGACGCGGCTCGCGCCCACGCCGACGAACATCTCGACGAAGTCGGAGCCGGAGATGGAGTAGAAGGGGACGCCGGCCTCACCCGCGACCGCGCGGGCCAGCAGCGTCTTGCCGGTGCCGGGCGGGCCGTACAGCAGCACGCCCTTGGGGATCTTGGCCCCGACGGCCTGGAACTTGGCGGGCTCCTGGAGGAACTCCTTGATCTCGCCGAGCTCCTCGATGGCCTCCTCGCAGCCGGCGACGTCGTTGAACGTCGTCTTCGGCATGTCCTTGGTGATCAGCTTGGCCTTGGAGCGGGCGAACTGCATGATGCCGCGGCCGCCGCCGCCCTGGACCTGGTTCATCAGGAAGATGAAGAGGAAGACGATCAGCGCGAACGGCAGCAGCGTCGCCAGGATCGAGCCGAGCAGGCTGGGCTGGGGGTTCTCGGAGTTGGCCTTCTCGATGGTGCCGTCGGCGACCTGCTGGTCCACCAGGTCGACCAGGCCCTCCTGCTGGCCGTCGATCCAGTGCGCCTGCACCTTGTCGCCGCCGTTGCGGTCGACGCCCTGGTCGAGGGTCGCCTTCATCACCTGGTCGCCGTCGACGAAGGTGATCTCCTTGACCTGCCCGCTGGAGATGTACTGACGCATCTCGGAGGTCTGGATCTCGTCGTACCCACCGCTCGGCGTGAGGTACTGCAGGGCCAGGAGCACGCCGACGACGGCGATGACGATCCACAGCCAGGGACCCTTGAGCAAACGCTTCACGAGACTCTTTTCGCACACCCCGGTCGGGGCACTGATCTGAAGGGACGACGGTACCGCCCGCCGACAACGACCATTCTCTCAGGCGCAACGAGCGAGCGGGACCGGAACGTTCCCGAGAACCGGAGGCGGTGTCCGGGTGTGTCCGGTGTCTCGTCGAGGTAGTCCCTGACGTCTGGGCCCTTACCTGGGGCGCCAGAGGGCCCACACGTCAGGGACTACGCCGGGCGTCAGCTGTAGACGTGCGGGCTCAGGGTGCCGATGTCGCGCAGGTTGCGGTAGCGCTCGCGGTAGTCGAGTCCGTAGCCGACGACGAACTCGTTCGGGATGTCCCATCCCACGTACTTGACCTCGACGGGCATCTGGAGGGCCTCGGGCTTGCGGAGCAGGGTGCAGATCTCGACGCTGGCGGGCTCGCGGGAGGTGAGGTTCGAGGTCAGCCAGGAGAGCGTGAGGCCGGTGTCGATGATCTCGTCGACGATGAGGACGTGCCGGCCGGTGATGTCGGTGTCGAGGTCCTTGAGGATGCGGACGACGCCGCTGGACTTGGTGCCGGAGCCGTACGACGAGATCGCCATCCAGTCCATCTCCACGTGCCGGCTCAGGCTGCGGGCCAGGTCGGCCATCACCATCACCGCGCCGCGCAGGATCCCGACGATCAGCAGGTCGTGGCCGGCGTAGTCGCGCTCGATCTCGGACGCGAGCTCGCCGAGGCGGTCCTGGATCTGCTTCTCGGTGAACAGCACGTTCACGAGGTCCTGCTCGACGTGGCTGGCGTCCATGTGAGCGACCCTAGCCGGGCACGAACACCAGCGCGCCGTCCACCCTCGTCCCGCGAACGTGGCCGGGCAGGTCGACCGCACCTTGGCCGTGCCAGTCGGTGACGAGGGCGTCCAGGGCGAGCACGTGCTCGTGGAACAGCTCGGCGTCACGCGCCCCGGCAGCCAGCGCGGCCAGGCGCAGCACGCGGGTCCGTACGGCGGCCGGCAGCGCAGCCAGGTCCGTGACCGGCAGCGGTCGGTCGAGGGAGTCGTGGGCGGCCGCCGCGAGGGCGTCGAGGTGCTCGACGTCCTGGCGGAGCTGGTCGGCGGTCCGCGCGAGAGCGGCTCCGACGCCGGGGCCGAGCTCCGCCTCCAGGGTCGGCAGCACCACATCGCGCACCCGGGTGCGCGTGAACCGCGGGTCCGCGTTGGCGGGGTCGGTCCACCACTCGATGCCCTGCTCGCGGCACGCCGCCTCGGTCTGCTCGCGGGTCACGCCGAGGAACGGCCGCAGGAACACGCCGTACTCCCGTCGCATCCCGGCCAGCGCCCGGGCGCCGCTCCCGCGGGCCAGGCCGAGCAGCACCGTCTCGGCCTGGTCGTCGCGGGTGTGCCCGAGGAGCACAGTCGTCGACCCGAAGCGTTCGGCGATCTCCTCGAGCACGGCGTACCTGGCCTGGCGCGCGGCCGCCTCGAGCCCCTGGCCCTCGGCGGTCACGCTCACCCGGATGGCCGCTGTCTCGTCGGCCCCCAGCGCGGCCATCTGGCCCACAACGCGGGTGGCCACCTCCGAGGAGTCGTCGCGCAGGGCGTGGTCGACGGTCACGCCGACGACCGGCCACGGCCGCTGGCGCGCCTCGAACACGGCGGCGGCCAGCAGGGCCAAGGAGTCCGCCCCGCCGGAGCAGGCGACGAGCACCGGGGCGCTGCCGAGATCGGCGGCCGCGAGCGCACGGCGTACGGCGACCCTCGTCGCCGCAACCGTGGGAGCCGGACCGCTCACAGCACGCGGGACACCCAGGCGGCCGGGTCGGCGATCTCGGCCTTGGAGGGCAGGTGGGCGGGGTCCTGCCAGACGACGTTGAAGTCGGCCATGCCGACCTTGTCGACGACACCCCGGACGAACTTCGCGCCGTCGCGGTACTGGGCCATCTTGGCGTCGAGCCCGAGCACACGGCGCAGGAACCGGTCGAGCGGGCCGGCGCCCTTGCGGCGGGTGTTGAACCTCTTGCGGATCTCCGCGACCGACGGGATGACCGACGGGCCGACGCCGTCCATCACGACATCGGCGTGGCCCTCGAGCAACGACATGACACCGGTGAGGTGGTCCATGATCTCGCGCTGCTCGGGCGTGCCCAGCACGTCGAGCAGCGACCCGCGCTGCCCGTCGGGACCGCCGCGGGTCGCCTCGACCAGGCGCCGGAGCCCGTCGTCGAGGAGCTTGGTCGGCTCCAGCTGGTCGGCGAGCCGCTCGATCTGGCCGAACAGGTGGTCGCGCATCCAGGGCACCGCGGTGAACTGCACACGGTGGGTCTCCTCGTGCAGGCAGACCCAGAGCCGGAAGTCCGTGGGGTTCGCGCCCAGCTCGCGCTCGACGTGCACGATGTTCGGTGCCACGAGCAGCAGGCGGCCGGCCGGGTCGCGGAACGGGTCGAACTGACCCAGCACCTTGCCGCCGAGGAAGCCGAGCACGGCGCCCACCTCGGCGCCGGTGACCCGCGAGCCGACGGCCTTGCTGACGCCGGTGGGCGGGCCCTTCTTCTCCGTCATCTTCGCCACCATCGGCGAGAGCAGGACGTCGAAGCTCTCGGTGTTGGCGCGGATCCAGCCGGGGCGGTCCACGACGTACAGCGGCGCGGTCTTCTCGGCGGCGACGAGCCCGGTGTACTCGCGCACCAGCGACGTCGACCGGCCGGCGTCCTCGCGGAGCTCGGCGACGACGGCGCGGGCCTCGTCCCGGCTGATGTCGGGACCCGGCCCGGCCAGGCGGGTGCCGACCGAGATCGCGAGCTCCCAGTCGATCATCTCCGACGCCGTCATGGGGCGAACCTACCCAGCGCCACCTACTGAGCAATGGCAACCGCCGAGGGCGGCGGCCGCCGCGTCGAGGGCGTTCTCGGCCGCCGTGCCCTTCAGGAGGGCCACGCGGTCGGCCATCAGCACGAACGCCGCCGAGCTGCCGTCCTGGTCGGTGACGACGCCCGCGAGGGCGGCGGTGTTGCGCAACGTGCCCGTCTTCGCACGCACGTGACCGCGGGCGAGGGGGGCGACGTCGGCGAAGCGGTACTCGAGCGAGCCGGTGAACCCGGCCACCGGCAGCCCGCTCAGGACGGCGCGCAGCTCGGGGTGCTCGGTGGAGGCGGCGGCCCGGAGCACGTCGGTGAGGGTCCCGGGGTCGAGCTCGTTGTCCCGGGACAGCCCGCTGCCGTCGTACCACTCGTCCCCGTCGAGCCGGACGCCCAGCTCGGTCAGTGCCTGCGCGACACCCTTCACCCCGCCGGCGAACGACGCCCGGCCGACCGTGGCCAGCCCCACCTGGTGGGCGAGCACCTCCGCGGCCTCGTTGTCGCTGACGGTCAGCACCCGCTCGACGATCTCCGCCAGCGGCGGGCTGCTCAGCTCGGCGACCGGCGTGGCGTCCTGGCCGACGACGCGGTGCTCGGGCGCACCGGCGACGACGAGGCCGGCCGCGCGCAGCTCGACGGCGAAGTACGTCGCCGCGGTCAGCGACGGGTCCGCCACCCGGCCGGAGCCGTCGGCCGGGTGGCCCTCGTCGGCCCACAGCGCGGTGATGGGCGCGACGACGCCGTCCGGCAGGTACGTCTTTTCCCACCGGGGGCTGGCCTGCGGCCCGGTGAACAGCGAGTCGTCGTAGGCGAGCCGGACGCGGCGTACTCCCTGGCCGGCCAGCGCCCTCGCGGTCGTCCGGGCGAGCGTGCGCAGGTCGGCACGGTGCGGGTAGACAGGCTCGCCCTTCGGGGCCGGCTTGCTGGCCAGGTACGGGTCGCCGCCGCCGACGAGCACCAGCCGCCGCTTCTTGCCATGGCCCTCGAGCACCACCTTCGTGGTGAAGCGGTGGTCGGGGCCCAGGACGTGCAGCGCCGCGGCCGCGGTGAGGAGCTTGGTGGTGGACGCGGGCCGCGCGGCGTCGCCGGCGCGGAAGACCTCGTCCCCCGTCGACAGGTCGGTGACCAGGGCGACCACGTGCGGCCCGAGGTCGCGGTCCGCCAGCAGCGGTGCCAGCACGCGGGCCACCTTGCGCGGGGCCAGCCCACCGTCCTGGTCCTCCGCCCTGGCCACCGCGACGGCCGACGGCGTGCTCGGAGCCGGGATGCTCACGCCGGGCGGGGGAGGTACGGCGGCCGGCTGCGTCGTCGGGTCCGGCCCCTTCGGCGTCCCCGTGCCGAACCAGCGGTTGCCGAGGTCCCACTGGTACGACGCGACGCCGCCGGCCAGGACGAGGAGCACCAGAGCGATCGGGACGACGGTCGTCGGCCGGCGTCGTCGCTGGCGCGCCGCCATCCTGGTCTCCTCCCGGACGAACCGTTCCGCCCGTACGGGCATCAGTAGGGTAGGCGGACCTTGGGGGAGGTACGGATGGTGCGGTCCTGGCGGTGGTGCTCCGTGGCCGCGGCGATGACGATGCTCGCCGTCGCGCCGCCGGCCGACGCCGTACCCACCGGCACCTACGTCGACAGGGGGACGCTCCGGATCGTGGCAGCGCCGGGCGACCGGACGGTCCAGGTCGCCGTCGAACAGTTCGACGGCGGCGAGGCGCCGGGACCCGGCTCCTACACCGACGTCGTCGGCCACGTGCGACTGACCGCCGACGTGCCGTGCGGGAGCCTCGAGGGTCGTTTCCACCAGTGCGACGGCACGCCTCACCGGGTGGTGCTCGACGGTGGGCAGGCCCACGCGGACTTCTCCGTCAAGGCGTGGGACTCGGCGTACGTCGAGGCCCGGTTGACCGCCGGAGCGCGAGGCGGCCACCTCGTGACGCGCGCCAGCCACGCGACGTTCATCGGCCGGCGTGGCCCCGACCGGGTCACCTACCGGCTCGACGACAGCTCGGGCAGCGCGCTGGAGCGCGGTGAGCTCGTGGTCGCGACGGGCCGTGGCGACGACGTCGTCGTGCTGCAGGGGACGGGCGCGATACTCCACGGACCGCACGGCTCGCCGGCGGTGATCCGGCTCGGCGCCGGGGACGACAAGTTCCGCGCGCGCATCGTCCACGGACCGGCACCGGTGCGGGTGCTCGGACGCGCCGGGGCCGACGACCTGCAGGCGGGCTCGGACGACGCGTCGTACGGCGGCCCCGGCGACGACATCCTCGGCAACGGGCGGCTCATCGTCGGTGGGTCCGGTCGCGACGTCATCACGGCCGGATGGCAGACCCTGCGCATCCGTGCTGCCGACGGGGAGGCCGACTCCGTCACCTGCCTGTCGCGGCGGACCGTCGTGCATGCGGACCCGGTCGACCGCGTCTCCGGGTGTCGGGTGGTGCTCCATGCGTAGGTCGGCCGTGGTGGTGATCGCCGCCGTCGTCGGCTCGGTCCTCCTGGGCGCTGCCCCTGCCGACGCCGTGCCGACGGGCGAGTACGAGACCCAGGGCGTCCTGCGGATCACGGCCCAGCCGGGCGACCGGCGGATGCGCGTCGAGGTCTCGCCCGACCTGCCCCTCTCCGACAGCGGGCCCACGACGTACGTGCGCGGGAGGGTCGACCTCGGCGACGACTGCTTCCTCCTGCCGGACGGTCCGCGGCAGTACGCCTGCCGGGGCAAGCCGTCGTTGGTGGTCCTGGACGGTGGCCCTGCCCGCGTCCACTTCCTCGTGTCGGGCGACGTGACGCCGCCGGCCCGGCTGGTCTCGGGTCGGCGGGGCGGCTGGATGATGTCCGACGGCCCGCAGGCGCGGTTCATCGGCCGCGGCGGGCGCGACGTGGCGGTGTGGGAGCCCTACGACTACGGGCGGCTCTCCCTGGTCGTCCGCCTCCACGGTGGTGACGACCGGTTCGAGCTCAGCTCCGTCCACCAAGCGGTGCACGGCCCCCACGGGCCCGGCCCGGCGAGGGTCCTCCTCGGTGCCGGTGACGACGGCTTCGCCCTGGACGTCGAGCCCGGGACCGAGCTCGTGGTGGTGGGCGGCACGGGCAACGACCAGATCAGCCTCGCGCGTCGGCAGACCGGACGAGGCGGCCCCGGGGCGGACACCCTGCGCCGCGGCGTACACCTCGTCGGCGGACGGGGTGAGGACGTGCTGACGGGTGGGTCGTTCACCCGGCTGGTCGACGCCGTCGACGGCGACCGTGACGTCGTGACCTGCGCGTCGGACAAGACCGTCGTCCGGGCTGACCGCATCGACGACGTGTCCGCATCCTGCGTCCATGTGCTGCGCTGACGCAGGTCTGGCAGAGTGGCGTCCGTGCTGGAGTTCGACGTCCTGGTGGAGATCCCGAAGGGGAGCCGCAACAAGTACGAGGTCGACCACGAGTCGGGCCGGATCCGGCTCGACCGGACGCTGTTCACCTCGACGCAGTACCCCGCCGACTACGGGTTCATCGAGAACACCCTCGGCCTCGACGGCGACCCCCTCGACGCGCTGGTGCTGCTCATCGGCGAGCCGACGTTCCCCGGGTGCCTGATCAAGTCGCGGGCGATCGGGATGTACCGGATGACCGACGAGGCCGGCGGCGACGACAAGGTCCTCTGCGTGCCGGTGTCCGACCCGCGCCTGGAGCACCTGCGCGACATCAACCACCTGCCGAAGTTCGACCGGCTGGAGATCGAGCACTTCTTCCAGGTCTACAAGGAGCTCGAGCCCGGCAAGTCCGTCGAGGGCGCCAACTGGGTCGGCCGCGACGAGGCCGAGGCCGAGGTACGGGCCTCCTTCAAGCGCGAGGAGGAGCGGGGCCACGGCTCCGACCTCGCCAACCTGGCCGACGACTCGCTGGGCGAGAACCGGTAGGTCACTGCCGGTCGCAGCGGGGCGGGATACCCGCTCGAGCGGGTATCCCTGAGCTTTGGCGTCGTTGCAACGACGCCGAAGCGGCGGGAACGACGCCGAAGCTCGCGCTCAGCGGGCCACGAACCTCGCCATCGCGCGGGTGATCTCGGCCAGGGCGTCGACGGAGCGGAACGCGTCCGAGGGGTCGATGAGGCCGTGGTCGATGCCGTCGAGCTGGAGCACGTCGCAGCCGTCGGCGGCCAGCGAGGCGGCGACGTCCGCGTCCCAGAGCCGGTCGGTGGTCCCGCCGACGAGCAGCTGCCGGGCCGGGTTGGCGCGGATGGCCTCGACGAGCTCGGGCACCACCAGCAGCGGGGTGAGCCAGATGGCGGGGTACTCGCGCTCGGCCGCCAGCGCCGCGGCGTACGTGCCGAGCGACTTGCCGACCACGAGCACCGGGCCCTGGTGCTCGCCCACGGCCGTCGCGAGCTGGTCGCGCACCCACGAGACCTCCTCGGCGAGCGAGAGCGAGTCGTTGTCCGGCGGCTCCCACCAGACGTCGCGGACGCGCCAGCCGGCGGCGCGCAGCACGTACCCGGCGTACGCGCAGCCCGGCGCGGCCGGCGGGTAGCCGCGACCCGGCAGCACGACGGCGAGGCCGACCGGGTCTCCCGCGGGCTCCCACACGTCGGTCGGCACACCCGGCGGGAACCTGCGGGCGGTCACGAGCCGACCAGGTCCGGCGAGCGCAGCATGCTGGGAGGTACGCCGAACGCGTCGACGAGCTCCACGGCGATCGGCCGCACGCGCCGGCAGAGCCGGTTCACCTCGCGGGAGATCGCCTTGGACCGTACGACGGTGAGCCGGCCGTGCTCCATGAACCAGGCCCGGTCCGCCTCGATGACCGACAGCGCGTGCAGGTCGCAGAGGAGTGACAGCGCGCGGCGGTTCTCCGACTCGGGGAGCGCGGCGAGCTTGTCGACGAACGCCTCGAGCACCAGCCGCTCCACGTGCGAGCGGGCGGCCGCGATCACGTGGTCCTGCACCCGCGAGAACACCTCTCCGGGATGGCGGCCCGCGTCGATGCCCCGCTTGAGCCGGCGCGCGACCCCGGCGAGCTGGTGCTCCTCGCGGAACCGGAGCATCGCCAGGTGGTAGTTGGTGTCGAGGATCCCCGCCTCGTCGTCCCACTTCTCGCCACCGGGCAGCACGTCCTTGATGCGCTCCAGCAGCTTGTGCACGCTGGTCCGCTCGACGACCGTGTCGACGGCCATCCCGGCCACGAACCGCACCATCCCGAGCTGGTCCATCTCCTCGAACTCGCCCGCGTAGTCGGTCAGCAGCCCCTTCGCGACCAGCTGCAGCAGCACGTGGTTGTCGCCCTCGAACGTCGTGAACACGTCGGTGTCCGCCTTGAGGGCGGCGAACCGGTTCACCGCGAGGTACCCGGCCCCGCCGCACGCCTCCCGGCACTCCTGGATCGTCCGCGTCGCGTGCCAGGTGCCCAGCGCCTTGGTGCCTGCCGCCCGCGACTCCAGCTCGCGGCGCCCCTTCTCGTCGACGTCGCCGGTCGGTCCACGGGAGAACACCTCGTGCAGCCGCGCGGCGACGACCTCCTGGGCGAAGTGCAGCGCGTACGTCCGCGCCAGCAGTGGGAACAGCCGCCGCTGGTGCATCCCGTAGTCGAGGAGGAGCTGTTCCTCGTCCTCGCTCACGGCCTCGAACTGCCGCCGGCGCACGCCGTACCTCACCGCGATCGCCAGCGCGACCTTGGCCGCGTTGATCCCGGCGCCGCCCACGCACACCCGGCCCTGGACCAGCGTGCCGAGCATGGTGAAGAAGCGGCGGTTCGGGTTCTCGATGTCGCTGGAGTACGTGCCGTCCTCGGCCACGTCGGCGAACTGGTTGAGCAGCGCCTCCCGCGGCACCCGCACGCCGTCGAACCACAGCCGCCCGTTGTCCACGCCGTTGAGGCCGAGCTTGAGGCCGTCGTCCTCGACGCGCACGCCGGGCAGCACCGCTCCCGACTCGTCGCGGATGGGCACGACGAACGCGTGCACGCCGTGCCGCTCGCCCTGGGTGTCCAGCTGCGCGAAGACCACGGCCAGCCGCGCGTGCCGGGCCGCGTTGCCGATGTAGTCCTTGCGTGACTCCTCGCCCAGCTCGTCGACCGGCGTCGTGATGACGAACTCCCCGGCGCCGGCGTCGTACGTCGCCACCGTGCCGAGCGCCTGCACGTTGCTGCCGTGCCCGGTCTCGGTCATCGCGAAGCAGCCGAGCAGCTTCCCGGTCACCAGGTCGCGCAGGTAGGCGTCGTGGTGGCGTCGAGTGCCCAGCTGGAGGATCGCGCCGCCGAACAGCCCGAACTGGACGCCCGTCTTCACCAGCACCGACAGGTCGCCGTACGCCAGCGTCTCGAACGCCGCGACCGACGCGCCGATGTCGCCCCCGCCGCCGTGCTCGGTCGGGAAGCCCATCCCCGTCTGCCCGGTGGCGGCCATCTCGAGCACCAGGTCGCGGACCTTGTCGCGGTACTCGTCGCGCGGCAGGGTCTCGGCCTCCTCGAGGATCGAGGCGTACGTCGTGAGGTTGCGGCGGACCAGGTCGCGCACCTCGGCGTACCGTCCGTCGAGCAGGGCGGTGAGCTCCGCGACGTCCACGTCCGGTGGCGGCGGCGGGGCCTCGGCGATGGGGGTTTCGTCGGCGTCAGGTGGCACCGTGTGGGTCTCGATGTCGCTGGCGGCGTCGGTGGCCATGGATTTCACGCTACCGGGGAGGAGAGGCTCGACACTTGGTAGATTCGCGCCCGACCGAACAGGTGAGGAACGTGTCGAGGGACTCCAGGCAGGGCGGCCGCGTCGACGCAGGCGTGCACGAGTGGCTGCCGTACAGCTTCTCGATCGTGGGAGCCCAGAAGAGCGGCACGTCGACCCTCTCCACGGCGCTCGACCGGCACCCGCAGGTGGCCCGCGCGCCGCGCAAGGAGCTCCAGTACTTCACCCGCGAGGACGTCGACTGGGAGCACCCGGACTACGCCGGCTACCGCGCCCCACGGCGCAAGCCGCAGCACCTGATCGCCGGCGACGCCACGCCGGCGTACCTCTTCTGGCCGCACGCCCTGGAGCGGATGCACCGCTACAACCCCGACATGCGGCTGATCGCGGTCTTCCGCGACCCGCTGGAGCGGTTGTTCTCGCACTGGACGATGCTGCGCGGGCGCTGGACGACGTCGCCGGACTGGCCGGAGTTCATCACCGAGTTCCGCCCGTCGACCACGCCGAGCGAGCTCCCCGACGTGCCGTCGCTGGCGTTCAAGCAGCGCTCCGGCGTCGCGCGCGGCTACTACGGCGAGCAGCTGACCCGCGGGCTGCAGGTCTTCCCGCGTGAGCAGTGGCTGTGGCTGGAGTTCCGGGCGATGCTCGCGGACTTCCCGACCGCCCTGGACCGGCTGACCGACTTCCTCGGCGTGGACCGGTACCACCGCCCGCCGGAGCCCGCCCGCGTGATGAGCGGCCCCGAGCGGGTCATCGGCACCGCCCCGACGGCGGCCGACGTGGCGTCACTGGCCCAGCTGTACGCCGCCGACCTGGCGTCCTTCCGCGCCACCTCCAAGCTCGACATCGACGCCTGGCCGACCGTGCGCATCCTCTCCGGCCGCATGTCGCCCACCGAGCTGGCCGAGCGGTTCGCCGCCCGGGTCGACGTGCGCCCCGGACCCGCGCCCGCTCATGCGAAAGCTGGTTGAATTTGCCCCTCCGCTCCGCTTCGGGGCGTGTCCGGCGCGCTGCAGCGTCACGCCTTTCCCTCGTCGGCGCGTCCGCCGGTCCTCGTTCGTCTGACGGTCGCCCGAGGGCGGCCACGCCTCCTCAGTCCAAGGCGTGACGGCGCGCCGGACGCTTCAAACCGGTCCCATCCGGAGTCACGGCCGGGCGAAGAAGTTGGGGCTGATCCACTCGTCGATGGGGGCTGTGCGGACGGTCTCGCCCGTCCTCGGGGCGTGGATCATCATCCCGCCGCCGAGGTACAGGGCGACGTGGTAGATCGAGTCCGGGTCGCTCGAGGAACCCCAGAAAAGCAGGTCGCCCGGCTGGAGCTGGTCCTCGGTGATGGGCGTGCTGGCGGTGTACTGACCCGCTGAGTAGTGCGGCAGCGCGATGCCGCCGGCCTGCCAGGCCTTCATGGTCAGGCCCGAGCAGTCCCACTTGTCCGGGCCGGAGGCGCCCCACTGGTACGGGTCGCCGATCTGGGCCTGCGCGAACGCGATCGCCGCGCCGGCCCCGCCCGCCGGCGCGGGGGGTGTCGTCGTGGGCGGGGCCGTCGGCGTTGGGGGGGCGCTCGCGGTAGGCGTGGGGGTGGGGGTCGGTGTGGCGCTCGTGGTCGCGGCGGGCGTTGGCGTGGCCTGGGTCGTCGGCGCCGACGTGGGAGCCGACGTCGGGACGCTCGTCGGCTGCTTGGTGGGCTGCTGGGTGGGCTGCACCGTCGGGGTCGGCGCGACCGTCGGCGTCGGGTCCGGCGTCGGGGTCGGGGTCGGCGTGGGCGTCGGCGTCGGCTCGGCCTGCTTCTCCAGCCACTCCTGACGCTGCTCGGCCAGGGCAACGCTGATGTCCTGGAGGCGGGCGAGCTCGGCGATGAGCGCGGTGCGCTCGGCCCCGACGGCGTGCGCCTCGGCGCCGGCCTGCCGCTGGGCGATCCGTGCAGCCGCCCGGGCCCTCCGGGTCTGGTCGGCCAGCGCGTCGGCGGCGGCTCGCGCGTCGGCCGCCTGCCGGCTGGCGACGCCGGCGAGCAGCGAGGCGACCGTGAAGTCGTCGTACACGAAACCGAGCGCGGCCTGGGCGTTGCGGTAGGACGCCGTCCGGTCCAGGACGGTCTCGATGCCGTCGGACTTCATGATCGAGGAGAGGGCGGTGAGCGAGGGGGCGCTCTCGTACGCCGAGGTGATGGTGTCGACGTACTGGTTGCGCATGTCCTCGAGCTGGGCCGCGGCGATCTGGTCGCTCGCGTCGGCGTCCCTGGCCTTGCTCCGGGCCTCGCGCAGGTGCCAGCGGGCGGCGTTGAACGCCTCCTCGGCCTGGGCGACGCGGATCTCGGTCTGGCGCAGGTGGTGCTGTGCGTCGATCAGCCGCCCCTGGACCGAGGCCACCTGGCCCGCCTTGTCGGTGGCCGCGTCGCGCGCGGCGCGGACGTCGGCGCGGGTGGGATGGCCGTCCGGCTCGCCGGCGACCGCGACCCACCCGGGCGTCCCGACCAGCCCGGCCGTCAGGGTCAGCGCGCACGCCACACCGGCTGCGTGCCGGCCGAACAACTGGCGCACGTCGGCGTACTCCTCAGCTCCTCGCCGGCGACTTCCCCGTCGTCGGCTCGCAAGCCCCGGTGGACTCACTGCACGTGTTGCGTTGGAAGTGCCTCGGGCGACTTCCCCATCGCCCGAGGCACTTCGGGAACGCTAGTGCGATTTCGTCACAGAGGGAACATTTTCCCCAAATTTCCCACCAGTTACCGGCGTGTCGCCTTGACGAACTACATGCTTGTCATTCACGGCGGGTGGCGCATGTAACGCGGTGTTATGCCCTCTTCCCACGCGTTACAACGCGTGGGAAGTGCCCCTAACACCGCGTTACAAGCGGCGGGGCCTGGGGAAAAACCCACCCCGGACGGAGAGCTCAGTCCTCGAGGACCGGTACGGCGGCGGAGTCGGCCGTGGGGTGGGAGGCCAGGCCGTGGCGCTCGAACTTCTGGCCGGAGGCGACGCCGCCGACGTAAAAGGCGACGAGGGCGATCATGATGCCGGCGACGTCGTCGGCGATGTAGTGCCAGCCGAAGTAGATGGTGGCGATGACCGTCAGGCAGAAGTTCACCCAGAAGACCAGGCGCAGGTACCGGTTGCGGACCGTGTACTGGACCATCATCGCGACGAGCAGGGTGATCGCGCAGTGCAGGCTGGCGAACCCGGCGACCGACTGGACCGCGCTCTCGACGCCGCTCCACACCACCCGCTGCCGGATGCCCACCAGCGACTCCATGAGCTGCGAGGTCGGGGTGTCGGGGAGGTCGGTGTAGATGAAGCTGTACTGAAGCCCGGGGCCGAGCGTCGGCAGCGCGTAGTACGACAGCGTGCCCAGACCCCAGGCGATGCTCTGGGAGGTCGCGAACCAGTAGCCGTAGGTGATGTTGCGCGACCAGATCAGCCACGCGGTCAGGGCCAGCGGGACCAGCGGCAGGAACCACAGGTACACGTAGCTGAGCACGTGCGCCGCGATCCCGGTGCCGAGCACGTGGTGCAGCACCAGCGCCGGCTCGTGGCCGAACATCAGCATCCGGTCGACGAGGTGCAGCGTGCGGTCGTACTTGGTCTCGCCCATCACGAAGGGCAGGTAGGACTTGAGGTTCCGGTACGACACGTAGGTGATGTAGAAGCAGACCAGCCCCATCACCACGAGCGTCCAGCGCTCGCGGGTCCAGTGCGTGCGCACGCGTCGCATGAAGGCCGCCGGCATGTCGACGGGCTTGAAGCGCGACTGCCACAGGGTCCGCGGGATCAGGTCGAGCCCGAACGCCGCGCCGACGAGCAGCGGCAGCCGCAGCCACGACGGGCCGAGGAAGCCCTCGGGGTCCACGAGACGCTTGTCGAGCGAGATCGCCGCGACGACGGCGAGCACGCCCATCACGACGGCGATGCCTACGAGCAAGGCGTAGGCACGGCGATACACGGCCGTCAGTCTAGGAGGCGGCCGGAGCCGACTCCCAGACGGCGAGGCGCCCGGGGTCGACGGCCAACCGCACCCGCTGTCCGACCCCCGGATGGCTGTCCAGCGGCGCGACGGCGTCCGCCTCGCCGACGCCGTCGGCGTCGACCACGAGGCGTACCTGCTCGGGCGTCGCCCGTGACGACACGACGGTCGCCGCGAGCGGACCGGAGGGGTCGAGGGACAGCGCGGAGCGGCGTACGGCGACCGCGGCGGCGGGCGGCCGGCCCGCGGCCGCCAGGACTGCTGCGGCGGCCGCAGCGCGGAACACCCGGGCGTACCCGAGGAACAGCGCGGTCTCCGGGTCCGCCGGCTCACGCCAGACGTCGGCGATCGGGCCCTCCTGCACGACCCGCCCGGCCCGCATGACCGCCATCCGGTCCGAGACGGTGAACGCCTCCTCGTGGTCGTGGGTCACCATCAGCGCGGTCGTGCCCGCCGTCCGCAGGATCGCGCGCAGGTCCACGGCCAGGCGCTCGCGCAGTCCGGTGTCGAGGGCCGACAGCGGCTCGTCGAGCAGCAGCAGCCGCGGCTCGGCGGCCAGGGCTCGAGCCAGCGCCACCCGCTGCCGCTCCCCGCCGGAGAGCGTGCCGGGCAGCCGGTCGCCGTACCCCGCCAGCCCGACGAGCTCGAGCAGCTCGCCGACGCGCTTCGCCGTGTCCGGCGCGCGCCGAAGCCGCGGCGCGTACCCCACGTTGCGGGCCACGGTCAGCTGCGGGAACAGCTGCCCGTCCTGGAAGAGCAGCGCGAAGCCGCGCCTGTGGGTCGGTACGCCGGCCAGGTCGGCGCCGTCCCAGCTCACCGATCCCCCGGACAGCGGCTCGAGCCCGGCGACGGCCCGCAGGATCGTGGACTTGCCGCACCCGGACGGACCCAGCACGGCGAGCACCTGGCCGTCCGGCAGCTCGAGGTCGACGTCGGTGACGGCCGGGACGCCGTCGTAGGCGACGGACACGTCTCGCAGCGACAGCATCAGGTGCTCCCGACCGGCACGTGCAGCCGCTCCACCGCCAGCATGACGGTGGCCGTGGTCGCGGCGAGCACGACCGAGGCGGCCAGCGCCATGCCGTAGTTCATCGGGCCAGGGTGGCCGATCAGACCGAAGATGACGACGGGCAGGGTCGGGTGCTCGTCACGGGCGAGGAACGACGTCGCGCCGAACTCCCCGAGCGACACGGCGAACGCGAAGCCGGCCGACGCCAGGAGGGGCCGACCGACCACCGGCAGGTCGACGGTCAGGGCCGCGCGGAACGGGGACGCGCCCAGCGTGGCGGCGGCCTGGCGCAGCCGGTCGTCGACGCTGCCGAGCACGGGGACCAGGGTGCGCACGACGAGCGGAAGGGCCACCAGGGCCTGGGCGATCGGCACGAGCAGCGGCGAGTCGCGCAGGTCGAGCGGCGGCCGGTCGAGGGTGATGAGGAACCCGAAGCCCAGCGTCACCGCCGACACCCCGAGCGGCAGCATGAAGAGGCCGTCGAGCACCGTCCGCACCCGCCGCTCGGACCGGGAGCGCGACCGCCGGGTGGCCACGACCGCGACCGTGAGGCCGAGCAGCAGGGACATCCAGGTCGCGTCGACGGCGGTCCGCAGCGAGGTCATCAGCGCGTCCGTGACGGGGACGAGCAGGGCATGCTGCTGGCCGGAAGATTGGCCGGTCGTCTCGAGAGCGCGGTAGTTGGCCAGGCTCCACGCACCGTCGGTGCGCAGCGATCCGGCGACCAGGGCGGCGATCGGGCCGAGCACGAGCAGCGCGAGGACCGAGGTCGCGACCAGGGCGGGTACGTCGCCGCGGGCCAGCCGGCGCGGCCGCGCGACCACGCGGGCCAGCGACGGGTCCGCCGTACGCCGGGCACGTGCGGCCGCGAGCAGCAGGCCGACCACGACGACCAGCTGCAGCACCGAGAGCGCTGCCGCTGCCTGGAGGTCGAGGAGGTTGGTGGTGAGCAGGTAGATCTCGGTCTCGACCGAGCTGTAGCGCAACCCGCCGAGGGTGAGCACGACGCCGAAGGCCGTGGCGCAGAAGAGGAACACGACGCTGGCAGCACTCACGACGGCCGGCCGCAGGGCGGGCAGCGTGACCGTGCGGAGCACCTGGAACGGCGTCGCGCCCAGGGCGGCGGCCGCCTCGGCCGGTCGCGGGTCCAGCGACTCCCACGCGCCGCCGACCACCCGGATCACGACGGAGGCGTTGAAGAACACCAGGCCGGCGATGATCGCGGCCGGCGTGCCGTCCAGGCCCAGGAAGCCGAGCGGCCCGCTGGCCGTCAGCAGCTGCCGGAAGGAGACGCCGACCACGACCGTCGGCAGCACGAACGGCGCCAGCAGGGCGGCCCTGAGGACGCTGCCGCCCCGGATCCGCCGCCGGTAGAGCACGTGCGCGGCCGGCAGCCCGAGCGCCAGGGAGAACAGGGTGCCGAGGGCCGCGCTCCAGAGCGTGAACCACAGGACGCGGTGCACGCGCGGCCGGGTGAGCACGTCCAGCACGCCGCCGGGGTCGAACGACCCGTCGGTCCAGAAGCCCCGCGACACCATGCCCGTCACCGGCAGGACGAAGAAGACGCCGAGGATCGCCAGCGGTACGAGAGCGACCAGCAGCAGTCTGATGACTCTCATCGGGAGGTGACGTCGCTCCAGGTCGTCAGCCACTCGTCGCGGTGGGCGGCGATGTCCGCGGGGTCCAGCGCGTACGGGTCTTCGGGCTGCACGGCGTACGACGCCCACTCCGCCGGCAGCGTCGTCTCGGTGTCGACGGGGAAGACGTACATGCTCTCCGGCAGCGCCGCCTGGACCTGCGGCGACAGCAGCCAGTCGACGACGGCCTCGGCGCCCTTCGGGTTGTCGGCGCCGGTGAGCACCCCGGCGTACTCCACCTGCCGGAAGCAGGTGTCCAGCAGCGCCTTGGTCGTGCTGTGGTCGCCGTCGATGGTGAACGCCGGCGACGAGTCGTAGGACAGCACGATCGGCCGGTCTCCCCCGCCGCCGCCCTGGGTGAAGTCGACCTCGTAGGCGTCCGACCAGCCGGCGGTGAGCTTGGCACCGTTGTCCATCAGCTTCGTCCAGTAGTCGGGCCAGCCGTCGCCGTACTTCGCGATCGTCGCGAGCAGGAACGCCAGACCGGTGGAGCTCGAGGCCGCGCCGGGAAGGACGAAGAGGTCCCGGTACGCCGGGTCGACGAGGTCGTCGAGCGTCTGCGGTGCCCGCTTCCCCTTGAAGTACTGCGTGTCGATGTTCACGCACACGTTGCCGTTGTCGATCGGCGTCAGCCGGTGGTCGTCGTCGCCGGGCAGGACATAGGTGTCCGCGCCGGGCGGGAGGTCGGCGGCGTACGGCGCGAACACGTCGGCGTCCAGGGCGCGCGACGCGAACGTGTTGTCGACGCCGAAGGCCACGTCGCCCTGCGGGTTGCCCTGGCTCAGCACGAGCTTGTTGGTGAGCGTGCCGGCGTCGCCGCTCGCCCGGACGACCAGGTGGTACCCGGTGTCCTGGTCGAACTGCTTCATCAGCTTCTTCGGCAGCACGAACGACTCGTGGGTGACCAGGACGACGTCGCCGCCTCCCGCCGTGCCCGAACCGCTGCCGCTGTCGTCCTCACCCGTCAACGAGCAGGCGCTGAGCGGGAGCAGGGCGGCCAGCGCGGCGGCGTACAGACGGGCATTCGTGTGCCTCATGGGTGACTCCCTTCGCCGGTGCTAACCGGAGCAGGTTCGAGGGTCTGCGGCTGTCCGCACTCTCAGCCCGCGGCCGCCACGGCTTCGTGGCGACGACGTGCTCCCCTGTCTGGGTGGTGTTCTCCTCGCAGTCTAGGACCCCGGCCCGGATGCCCTGCGCCGAGGACCGACCCGCCTGCCGGGGTAGTCCGGTGCGTTTGGGTCGTGAAACGCCCACAGGCACGACCCATTCACACCGGACTATCCCGACGTACGCCGCTCGTAGGCCTTGTTGGCGATCCGCCAGTGACCGGATGAGGGGTCGCGGAGGAGGACGAAGACGTCGGTGAAGTCGACCTCGCCGTGGTGGAGGGTCATGACGGCGGTGGCGACGGACCCGCGGACGTCGAGGCGCTCGACGCGGCGGGTGCGGGTCGGTTCGTCGGGGGCGGGTCCGGTGAACAGGGCGGCGAAGGTGTCGAGGTCCATGGAGGCGAAGGCACCGTCGCGGTACCCCTCGACGTGGGCGGTGGGGAGGAAGGCGTCGGGGAGGTACGCCGGGTCGCCGGTCGCGTGCGTCAGGGCGTAGGCGTGCAGGGGCTCCAGCACGTCGGGGTCGGCGACCACCTCGGGTGAGACGTCGAGGTGCGCGTCGGCCAGCCAGGACAGGTCCGGTGCCGCAGCGCCGACCACGGAGAGGTCGTCGTCCGGTCCGACCGACCCGTCGGCCAGCAGCACCGACAGCGCGGCCGAGGCCTCCGGCACCGTGTCGCTCGCCGCTGCCAGCAGGGCCAGGTCCTTGGCCAGGGCGCCCGCGGCGAAGGTCGCCTCCGGCCTGGACCCCGAGCCGTCGAGCACGGCGCGACGACCGTCGACGAAACGGCCCAGCAGGCTGCGGCCGACCACGTCGAGGACCGCCGGCCGGGGCAGGCCGAGGGCCTCGCCCCGGGCCAGGGACCGGCGCAGCGAGGCCACCGAGTCGCCGAGCACGCCGTTGGCGACCAGCTTGAGCGCGGCCGCCTCCGCCGACGAGCCGAAGACCAGCGTCTCCCCCAGCACCGACAGCACGGACTCGACCTCGGCCGTCGGCTCGGATCCCGCGAGGACCGTCAGGCGACCGCCGTCGACAGCGGGGGTCGAGCCCATGACCGGCGCCTGCACGTACCTCGCCCCGGTCGCGGTGACCAGCTCCTCCAACGACGCGGCCTCGTCGGGCGAGCACGTCGTGGTGTTCACGACGCTGACACCGGGTGTCAGTGCGGGCAGGCACGCCGTCAGTACGTCGTGGCAGGCTGGCCCGTCGTACAGCGCGAGCACCACCACCTCGGCGCCGTCCACCGCGTCGGCCGGTGACCCGCCGGCACGGCGCGTCCAGCTGCGGACGTCGTGGGCGGAGGAGAGGCGCGAGGCGATGGCGGTGCCCATGCGGCCGAGGCCGAGGACGGTCACGGAGGTCATGACCTCAAGCCTGCGGTCGGCCGACACATGCGACAAGCGCAAGTCGCGCATGTCTGCGACAACGATCCGTCATGATGTCCGCGTGCCGCTCACCCCGTGGAACGCCTTCGTGGAGGTCTGCCGGACCGGTTCGCTGAGGGCGGCCGCGGAGGCGACCGGCTTCACCCAGCCCGGCCTCTCGCGGCAGGTGGCGGCGCTCGAGCGCGAGGTCGGCGTCCGCCTGCTCGACCGCGGACCGCGCGGCGTCACGCCGACCGCGGCCGGCGCCGCCCTGCTCCCCCACGCCCGTCTGGTCGTGAACGAGGCCCGGCGCGGGCGCGAGTCGGCGCGCACGGCGACCGACCGGCCCGCGACGCTCGTGCTGGGCGCCGTACCCTCCGCCACCGCCTCTGTCGTCCCTCGAGCCATCGGTCGTCTCCGCGAGGCGGGCGGTCCCGAGGTCACCGTCGTCTCCCGCCTCACGCCCGAGCTCAGCCCGATGGTGCTCAGCCGCGAGCTCGACGCGGCGGTCGTGACCGACGCGCCGCCCGGCCTGCCGCGCGACGAGGGGCTGAGGGCGACGCACCTGTACGACGACGAGGTGGTCGTGATCGCCGAGCCCGGTCACCGGCTGGCGCGCGGACGCCGGATCGACCTGAAGCGGCTGGCCGGCGAGACCTGGATCGAGGACAACGTGGGGTCGGAGGTGATGCTGCGCCAGCTGGCCGCGCGCGCCGGCTTCGAGCCGCAGGTCTCCTCGACGGCCGACGACCTGCTCGCCAAGACCGGGATGGTGGCGGCGGGCCTCGGCGTCGCGATCGTTCCCGCCATGCTGCTGCCTGCGCTGCGCAGCGACCTGGCCGTGCTGCGCGTCCGGCAGCCCGTGCTCCGCGGGATCTACCTGCTCGCCCGGACCGATCGGTCCGACCTGGCCCCGGTCGTGGACGCGCTGTCGGCGGCCTGAGACAGGATGTCCGGGACGAAAGGGGCAGGCATGGTGGGCAAGCTGAAGACGATCGTGTGGGACGCGCCGGACCTCCGGGCGCTGTCCGATTTCTACGTCGGCGTGGCGGGGATGACCCAGCGCTACGCCGACGACGAGTGGGTGACGCTGACCTCGGCCGACGGCTGGCGGTTCGGCATCCAGCACGCGCCCGACCTCGTGCCGCCGCAGTGGCCGGACCCGGCTCACCCGCAGCAGATGCACGTCGACTTCCAGGTGGCCGACATCGAGGCCGCCGCCGCGCACGCCGAGAGCCTCGGCGCCCGCCGGCTGGCCGGCAACGACCACTGGATCACGTTGGCCGACCCGGCCGGCCACCCGTTCGACCTGTGCAAGGCCGACGGCGACACCGAGGGCACCAAGGTCTTCGCCGTGACCATCGACACCGACGACGCGCCCGCGCTCGGCACCTTCTACTCCGGGCTCCTCGGCCTCGACGTGACCTACGACGGCCCCGAGGGCGTCCTCATCGGCCAGGAGGGCGAGCAGGTGATGTTCCAGCAGGTCGCCGAGCTCCGCCGGCCACGCTGGCCCGACCCGGCGTACCCCCAGCAGCTCCACCTCGACGTCACCGTCAGCACCGACGCCGACGAGGCCGAGCGCGCCGCGATCGACCTCGGGGCCACCCGACTGCCGGGTGAGGGCGAGAACTGGCGGGTGTACGCCGACCCCCACGGCCACCCGTTCTGCCTGCTGACCGACGTCACGTGATCGGCCCTCGCCGGTCTCGCGTCACAGTGGAACCTGAGGGAGTGGTCAGCCCCCCACACGACCGAGGACGTCGTCGACGACCTGCGCCGGCGATGGCATCGCGGTGATCTCATCGCGCATGGCGCGCACCCTCGCACGCAGTGACTCCTCCTCCAGCAGGCTGCCGACGGCCAGCTCCACGTCCCCGACGTGCGCATCGTTGGCCACGGCGTGCCCGAGACCCAGCTCGACCAACCGTGCAGCGTTGAGGAACTGGTCGGCACCCTGGGGCGTGAGGACCTGGGGAACTCCGGCGGCCAGGCACCCGAGGGTCGTACCGGTGCCGCCGTGGTGGACCGCCACGTCGACGTGCTGCAGGACCCTTGCCTGGTCGACGTAGCGCTCGAGGTGCACGTTCGCCGGCAGGTCGCCGAGCGCGTCGAGGTTCGCCTCAGGTCCTGCGGCCACGACGACCCCGGCACACCGGGCGGCGGTCTCCAAGACGGAGCGACGGAGGACCTGAACCGCACCGAACGCCACGGTCCCCAGCGTGACGTACGCCTTCGGGCCGACGCTCGGGTCGGTCAGCCACGCCGGGAGGTCGGCGGACGGCTCGGACCAGGCCACCGAGCGGATGGGCACCAGGTCGATGCCGGTCGCGTCACCCGCGCTCCACGTCGAAGGGCGCGGGTCGATCATCGTTGCGAAGCGAACGCCCGTGTCGCGCTGGAGCATTCCGACGAAACCCTTGGGGGAGGACAAGGAGATGTGGAATACCACCGCCCGCACGCCTGCCTCGGCCGCGGCGAGGGCTGCACCGATGTTGGACCCTTCGTGGATGACGATGTCGGGAAGGCCGTGACGTTGCCACTCCGCGAGCAGGCGCGGAGCGATGTAACGGGGCATGACCACACCGAACATCGCGCGAGGGAACGCGAACGGGTCATCAGGGTCCCGGATCTCGGCGCGCGCCTCGGCCTCTGCATCGCTGAGCGTCAACCCCTGCGGCACTCCCGAGAGGACCGGAACGGGAAGCCGTCCGACGAACTCGCTGCCGGCCACGAACAGGACCTCGTGACCCGCGCTGGCCGCGGCGACGGCCAGCGGCACCATCGGCAGGACGTGGCCGTGTCCAGGAATGGCCGACAAGCAGACCTTCACGACACGAGTGTGCTCCATCCTGCGGTGGACGGCGCGGGCACGGACCTGCGTCCAGCTTGAGGTCACCGTCAAGCGGCGAGGGCGACGACTCCCCGGCCCTCGCCCACGCCGACCGCCGTGCCCGGCATGTCGGTCCGGGCGCAGTCGCAGGTCTCGCTGCACGCGAGGAAGGTGTGCGCCGCGTGGCCGCAGCGGAGGCACGGGAGGTCGTGCGAGAGATGTGTCGAGCTGGTCTGGATGGTGTCCCACATGGCGCTGCCTCCTGACTGGTGTTCGGTGCTGCGGTGACACCCAGATTGACCGAGAAGACATGCAGAACTCATCGGGGACGGACCCTGGGCCGACCCGGAACCTTCCCCCTGAAGGTCAGCCGACGGCCTTCCGCACCAGCGCGCTGATGGCGTCCGCCTCGGTGACGTCGGTGATCGCGTAGACGGTCGGCCAGAGGGTGCCGTCGTCGAGCTGCGCGACGTCCTCGAAGCCGAGCTGGGCGTAGCGCGTCTTGAACTTCGAGGCCGCCTTGAAGTAGCACAGGACCTTGCCGTCCTTGAAGTACGCCGGCATCCCGTACCACGTCTTGAGGGCGAGCTCCGGCGCCGCCTCGGTGACGAGGACGTGCACCTTCTCCGCCAGGGCGCGGTCGGCGGGCTCCAGCGCGGCGATGGCGTCGAGCATCGCCTGTGCTTCAGCGGCGGCCTTGTCCGCGCCCCGTCCGCGGCCGGCGCGCACCTCGTCGGCCCGCGCCTGCATGGCGGCGCGCTCCTCGGCGGTGAAGGCGGTGGTGGACTTCTTCTGGGACTGCTTCGTGGTGGTCATGTCTGGTTGACGAAGCGCGCGGACGAGTTGTGACAGACCTAGCGTGTCAGTGTCACCGCCTCGTCGAGCCGGGTGAGCTTGGCCGGGTTGCGGACGGCGTACATGCCGGCAACCAGCCCGTCCTCGATGAGCACCGTCAGCAGCGTGTCGACGGCCCCGTCGATGACGAACGCCAGGCCCGGGCGGCCGTTGACCATCGTGCGGTGGACGGCGTCAATCGGGCCGCCCTTGGTCGCGGCACCCTCCAGGAAGCGCAGCGCCTTGTCGCGGCCGAGGATCGGGCGCAGGGCCGCCTGCTTCACCCCGCCACCGTCGGTCATCAGCACGACGTCCGGGGCCAGGACGTCCATCAGGGCCTGGATGTCACCGTGCTCGACGGCCCAGGCGAACCGGTCGAGGATCGCCTCCCGCTGGCGGCTGCTCACCTGCTCGCGCGGCTGGCGGGCCTCGACGTGGTTGCGGGCGCGGTGGGCGATCTGACGTACCGCGGCCGGGGACTTGTCCACGGCGTCCGCGATCTCGTCGTACCCGACGTCGAAGACCTCCCGCAGCACGAACACGGCGCGCTCGGTCGGCGTCAGCGTCTCCAGCACGACCAGCATCGCGGTCGAGACGCTGTCGGCCAGCTCGACGTCGTCGGCGACGTCGGGCGTGGTCAGCAGCGGCTCGGGCAGCCACGGCCCGACGTACGTCTCCCGCTGCCGGGCCAGCGTGCGCAGCCGGTTGAGCGAGAGCCGGGTCGTGATGCGCACGAGGTAGGCGCGCTCGTCACGCACCTCGTCGTGGTCGACCCCGGCCCAACGCAGCCACGTCTCCTGGAGCACGTCCTCGGCGTCGGCGGCCGAGCCGAGCATCTCGTAGGCGACCGTGAACAGCAGGTTGCGATGCGTCACGAACGCGTCGGTTCCCGAGCTCATGAGCCCGACCGTACGGTGCCGGCAGAGCGGAGACCCGCCGCGGAGTTGAACCGGGCGCGCTCGTTCTCCTTCATGACCTTCTGGTTGCGCCAGAGGACGCAGGCGTTGTCGGGTACCTCGCCCCAGGTGCGGCGGGCGTACGCCGAGAGGATGCGGCCGTAGAGACCCGTGATGGTGGCCTTCGGGATCCGGAACGTGCTGGTGGTCGTCATGGCATCAAGACACCGGGCACCGCTCAGTTGTGACACGTGGTCTCGAGGCTCGGCCGTGAACGGCCTCACACCTCGACCACCGAGGAGCAGCCCTAGGCTGCGCACCATGCCCTCCCGCCTGCACGCGGTGTACGCACGCGTCGTGCCCCGGATGCGGAAGGCCGGCGAGATGCAGGGCGACGAGCCGGCCGAGCGGGCACGGGTCGAGGCCTGGCACGCCACGCTCGACCGGACCCTGCCTACGGGCGCGGTGCGGCGTTTCGACAAGCGGTTCGCGGTGGTGACCGAGGACGTGGCCGGCTTCCCGGCCTACGTCATCACGCCACGTCGCGCGGCCCCGACGCGCACGCTCTTCTACCTGCACGGCGGCGGGTTCATGGCGCCGATCAGTGCGTGGCAGGTGCGGTACGCCGCCCTGCTGGCCGACGCGGTCGACGCACGCGTCGTGCTGCCCGACTACCCGTTGGCCCCCGAGCACTCGTGGCGCGACAGCTTCGAGCCGGTCGCGGCGCTGGCCGCCCGCTGGGCGGGCGAGCCCGGCGGCACCGTGCTCGCCGGCGACTCCAGCGGTGGTGGTTACGCACTCGCGCTCGCGCTGGCGCTGCGGGACCGCGGCGGGGCGCAGCCGACGCACCTGGTGCTGCACGCGCCGTGGGTGGACCTGACGACGAGCACCCCGGAGACCGACGCCTACGACGAGGTCGACCCCTGGTTGTTCAAGGGCAAGATGCGCACCTACGCCCAGTGGTGGGCCGGCACGCCCGAGGACCTCGGCCGCCCCGAGGTCAGCCCCGGCCTGGGCGACCTCTCGGGCCTGCCGCCCGCCCTCATGTTCTACGGCACCCGAGATCTGCTGGCGCCAGGCTGCCGGCTGCTGCGGCGCCGAGCGGCGGAGGCGGGCTGGGACCTGACCGCGGTCGAGGAGCGCGGCCTGATCCACGTCTACCCGCTCCTCCCGTACCTGCCCGAGGCCAGGAAGGCGTTCGCCCGGACCGTGGAGTTCGTGCGATGACCGTGCGGGTGCTGGCGTTCGACGACCTCGACCCACGGACGGCGTACGACGTGTGGCGACTGCGTCAGCAGGTGTTCGTCGTCGAGCAGCACTCGCCGTACCCCGACCTCGACGGCCGCGACCGCGAGCCGGCCACCCGGCACCTGCTGCTGGAGCGGGACGGCGAGCTGGTCGGGTACGCGCGGGTGCTCGACGACGGCGACTGGGCGCGGATCGGCCGCGTGCTCGTGGCCCGGCACGCACGCGGGCAGGGTCTCGCCGACGAGCTGGTGCGCACGGCGCTGGAGCTGACCGGCGACCGCGAGGTACGGCTCGACGCGCAGACCGGGCTGGGCGACTGGTACGCGTCGTACGGGTTCGTCCCCACCGGCCCGGCGTTCGACGACGCAGGGGTCATGCACATCCCGATGGCGAGGAGCGCGTCGAGAGATTCGCCTGAAGGCTAATACCGAACCGACACCTCACGCCTCTATCCAGGGAAAGACGGAACCCTCGCCCCGTCTGGCGGGTCGTCCTGTCGAGACATCCACTCACTCTTCACACCCTGGGGGACCCACCATGATGCTCACCCGTCGTTCGGTCACGGTCGGCTCTGCGGCCCTGGCCACCTCCGCCGTCGTCCTCGGACCCGAGGCCCTCGCTGCTCCGCGGCGCCTGCGCAGGACGTCGGCCGAGAGCGGCCAGACCGTGCTCGACTGGGAGCGGATCGCCTTCCGCACCCTCTACACCGACACCCCGGTCACGCCCATCCCGGTGGGTGTGCCGATCCTCGGCTTCGTCTCGAACGCGATGCACCACGCGGCCCAGCGCTCGGCCCACCTGGGCAGCAGCTCGGAGTCGGCTGCCGTGGCGCAGGCCGCGCATGACGTGCTCGTCCACTACTACCCGGCGTTCGCGAGCAAGCTCGACGCGGATCTGGTGACGACGTTCGGCGTGATCGGCGCCGGCCACGAGCGCACCAAGGGTGCCCGGATCGGCGCCGACGCCGGGCGGGACATGGTCGAGAGCCGTCGCGGGGACGGCTACCTGGACACGACGATCCACTACGGGAAGACCGCTGGTGCTGGCGTCTGGACCCCGAACCCGCCCAACACCGACATGCTCGCCGCCTGGCTCGGCTCCGTGCGGCCTCTCTACGTCGAGCCGGTCCCGGTCAGCGGACCGTTCAGCCTCGGGTCGTCGGCGTGGGCGGCCGACTACGAGGAGGCACTGCTGTACGGCGGCGGCGGCGCGACCCCGACCCAGCGGTCGCAGACCCAGACCGACACGGCCGTGTTCTTCGACTCGAACTCCGCGACCATGGTCGGCGACGCCCTCGTGCGCTATCTGGAGTCGCACCCGATCGGGATCCTCGGGACCGCCCGGCTGTTCGCGATGATCCACGGTGCCATGACCGACGCGCTGATCAACTGCTGGATGCTCAAGCGCGACGTCGGCTTCTGGCGTCCGTTCCAGGCGATCTCCGGCGCGTACGACGACACCAACGGCGCGACCACGCCCCAGCCGGGGTGGACGCCCCTGCGCACCATGCCGAACTACTCCGACTACGTCAGCGGACACGGCTGCCTGACCGGGCCGGCCGTCCAGGTGATCCGGCGGACCCTCGGGGAGACGGCGCAGCTCGAGCTGCGCTCGGTCAACTTCCCGAACAACCCGCGCACCTATGCCCGGCTGACGGACCTGGAGTTCGACGCCTTCCACGCGCGCATCTGGGGTGGGTTCCACTTCCGCAAGGCGATGACCGATGCCTACGACATCGCTCACCGAACGGCTGACGCGGTGATGGCGGCCTTCGGCGAGTAGGCGCGCACGTCGTCGTCGGCAGCGCGGCCCCGCGCGACCAGCCCCTGGTCCAGGGCGGCCAGGCGCCGGCGTCCGCCCAGTACCACGCGAGTCGGGCGAGACGTTCCGGTCCAGGCTCACCCGGAGAGTTCGGGTGCCTTCAGCAGCTCGCGCGGGTCCTCGTACACCGCCGTCGCGCCGTTGGCGAGCAGCTCGGCGTCGTCGAAGCCGCCGGTGCGGACCGCCAGGCAGGGCAGGCCGGCGGCGCGGGCGGCCTGCGTGTCCCAGACCGAGTCGCCGATGACCACCGCCTCGGTGCCGCCGACCTGCTCCACCGCCGCCTGGAACAGGTCCGGGGCGGGCTTGCTGCGCACGGTCGGTGATCCCCAGACGATCCGGTGCACGAGTCCCGGGCCGCCGTCGACCAGCTCCAGCAGCCGCGAGGTCAGCCCGGGCTCGCCCGAGCTCGCCACCACCACGTGGAGCTCGCGCTCGCGCAGCAGCACCAGCAGCTCGGCCGAGCCGTCCGTCGCGGTGATGTCGGGGAGCAACCGCTCGAAGTGCTCGGTCTGCCGGCGACGTATCTCGTCACCGACACCGTGCTCGACCGCGTCGCCGGCGAGGTGGGCGACCACCCGGTCGCCGCCCATCCCGATCGCGCGGTGGATGCGGTGGCTGGGCACCTCGACGCCGACCTCGCGGAAAGCGGCCTTCCACGCCAGGGTGCGGGCGTACACGCTGTCGACGAGCGTGCCGTCCACGTCGAGCACCACGGTGTCCAGAGCCACGCCCCCCACTCTCCCCCCGCACGCAACCGGTCTCATCACCCTCAGGGGCGTGTTCGCAGGCCCTCCAGGGCCCAGGCCAGGCGCGTACGGGCCAGCTCGGTCGCCCGGGGCTGCAGCGCGGCCAGCTGGAAGGTCCACGCCGTCAGCGGCACCAGGCCCAGCGTGGACACCTCGGCGAGCAGCGCCTCGTCGACCGGCCCGTAGGCCGTGCGGAACGCGTCGTCCTCGGGCCGCCGGCCGCGGTGCCGTGCGGCGTTCTCGTTGCAGGCGACGTCCAGCTCGCGAGGCGCGCGGCAGAGCAGCTCGAAGTCCGACCACAGCGGACCCTCGGGCGTGCGGAGCACGTTGCCGAGCCAGGAGTCTCCGTGCACGGGCTGGAGAGGTACGTCGAGGACCTCTACCCGCTCCTCGGCCCTGGCCAGCATCTCCGCGAGGTCAGCGGCCTCGGCGCCGGTCACGTCCAGGGTCGGCACGATCCGGCGTACCTCGTCGAGGCGGACGAAGTGCGGCAGGTCGGGCAGGTCGCGGTCGGTGAGCACGTCGTGCACGTCGCGCAGGGCGTGCCCGGCCGCGGCGCCGTCGACCGGTCGGTCGGGGTCGTGGTCGACGTACCGCCACAGCGTCAGCTCGTGGCCGTCCGACTCGAAGGGGCCGGGGTCGTCGTACGGCGCGGCGACCGCGGCCCCGGCCTCGGCGAGGTACGCGGTGACCTCGACCTCGCGCCGTACCGTCGACGCCTCCCGCTGGCCCGCAGGCCAGATCCGGGCCACCACCGGCGAGGGGGCGAGGTGCACGACCAGCGATCGGGTCTCGCGCAGCACCACCGTCCCGCTCGCATCGAGGCCCAGCCGGTCGGCGACGTCGAGGGCGGCGGCGAGCGGGTCCACGCAGCCATCCTGAGTTCTGCGCGGCAGGATGTCGAAGCACCCACGGTCGGTTCGACGCATCGGCGAGAGAAGGAGATGAGATGCGCTACATGGTGATGCTGTCGATGCGGTCCGACGTGGGCCCGCCACCGCCGGACCTGGTGGCGGCGATGGATGTGGCGATGGGCGAGGCGTTCGCGAGCGGGCTGATGATCGACGCCGGCGGGCTGATGGACGACCAGCAGACGACGTTCACGCTGCGGGCCGGTGCGCTGGCGCGGACCGACGGACCGTACGCCGAGGCCAAGGAGGTCGTCGGCGGGTACGCCGTGCTCGACGTCCGCTCGCACGAGGAGGCCGTGGAGGGCGCGCGCCGGATGATGCAGGTGCACCTCGACCACTGGCCCGGCTGGGAGGGCTCGGCCGACGTCCGCCGGATCGCCGGTCCGGAGGAGGGCCCGCCCACCCGGTGACTTCTCCCGAGGACGCCGTCGTCGCGGTCTGGCAGCTGGAGTCGCCCCGGATCGTCTCCGGGCTGCTCCGGATCACCCGCGACCTCCAGCTGGCCGAGGACCTCGCCCAGGACGCGCTCGTCGCGGCCCTGGAGGCGTGGCCGCGCGACGGCGTACCCGCCAACCCCGGCGCCTGGCTGATGACGGTCGCCAAGCGCCGGGCCATCGACACGTTCCGCCGCGCCGAGCGGCACCGCGCCGAGGTGAACCGCCTCGGGCACGAGATGACGGAGGAGTCCGTGGGCGAGCTCGTCGACCAGGTCGACCACGTCGAGGACGACGTGCTGCGGCTGATGTTCCTGACGTGCCACCCCGCGCTGACGGCGGAGTCGCGCGCCGCCCTGACGCTGCGCCTGGTCGGCGGGTTGACGGTCGAGGAGATCGCGCGCGGCTTCCAGGTGAAGGACACCGCGGTCGGGCAGCGGATCTCGCGGGCGAAGAAGACGCTGGCGGAGTCGGGAGCCTCGCTCGAGATGCCGATCGGTGCCGAGCGCGCCTCTCGCCTCGACGACGTGATGGCCGTGGTCTACCTGGTCTTCAACGAGGGGTACGCCGCCACGTCGGGCGACTCCTGGATGCGCACCGACCTCTGTCTCGAGGCCCTCCGGCTGGCCCGCATGCTGGCGGCGCTCGCGCCGTCCGACGCCGAGGTGCACGGGCTCCAGGCCCTGCTGGAGCTCCAGGCGTCGCGGTTCCACGCGCGCACGTCTTCCTCCGGTGAGCCGGTCCTGCTGGAGGACCAGGACCGTGCGCGCTGGGACCACCTGCTGATCCGTCGCGGGCTGGCGGCGCTCGCGCGAGCCGAGTCGTCGGGGCAGCCGGTCGGCGTCTACACCGTGCAGGCGGCGATCGCCGCCTGCCATGCCCGGGCTCGCCGCGCGGCGGACACGGACTGGGTGCGGATCGCGTCGTTGTACGACCTGCTGTCCTCGGTGGGCGACAACCCGGCCGTCGAGGTGAACCGGGCGGTGGCGCACGGCCGGGCGTTCGGGCCGTCGGCGGGGCTCGCGGTGCTGGACGCCGTCGAGTCGTCGTCGTACGCCTGGCACGCCGTACGCGGTGACCTGCTGGCTCGCGCCGGCCGGGGTTCGGAGGCCGCGGACTCGTTCCGCCTCGCGGCCTCGCTCACCCGCAACGAGGCCGAGCGGGTCCTGCTGCTCAGGCGTGCTGCGACCTCGGAGTCGGGCGGAGCCTGAGGGTCTGGGTCGCCTGGCCGGGGACCGGTTCGCCCGCCGCCGTCAGGGCGACGAACGCGTGGTCCGGCCGGACGGGCAGGGCGGGGAAGGTGTTCTCGGCGGGCAAGGTCCGCCAGGCCGCCGCGCCCGGCGGCAGGGCCTGGGTCAGCAGGTCGCAGGTGCCGCGTCCCGGCTCGTGGATCCAGACCGTCACGTGGACGTCCCCGTCGCCGGCGGGGGTGCCCCGGCGCGGTGGGTCCGTCGGGCGGAGGAGGAGCACGTCGTCGCTGTCGACCATGGTCGCGTTGGCGGCCGGGCCGTGCGTCCTCCAGGCCTCGCTGGCGAAGTAGAACGCCTGGAGCGCGTCCCTCCGCTCCTCCATCGACGCGAAGCCGCGCATCCAGACGAACCGGTCCGGGTCGTCGAGGTCGCGGAAGAGGCCGCCGATGCTCGTCCCGAGCGCTTCCTGGCTCTCGATGAAGTGCGCCTCGAAGATCTCGACCAGCGTGTCACGCGCGCCGGGCTTCAACGTGTACTGGCGCAGCTCCACCACCGGCAAATCCGTAATCGACATTGTTACACTCTAGCCGTGTCCGCGAACTCCCGCCTGACGACCGCGATCCACGCCCTCTGCTGGCTGGAGCTGGCGGCGCGACGGGGGTACCCGTCGCTCACCTCGGAGCACGTCGCCGCCAGCCTGGCCAGCAACCCGGCCCTGGTACGGAAGGCCCTCGGGCCGTTGCGCGACGCCGGTCTCGTCGTCTCCGGCCGCGGTCCGGGGGCCGGCTGGTCGCTGGCCCGGCCGGCCTCCGCGATCCGGCTGGACGAGGTGTACGCCGCCCTCGGCGACGCCGAGGCGCCGTTCGCCCTCCACCCCCACGAGCCCAACCTGGAGTGCCCCGTCGGCTTCGGCATCCGCCCCGTCCTCGCCGACCTCTACGCCGACGCCGACGCCGCCCTGCGCCGCACCCTCGCCCGCCGTACCGTCGCCGACGTCCTCGACGAGCTCCTCACCACCCACCCGCTTCCCGACGCTGTTTCGGGATAGTCCGGTGTGAATGGGTCGTGATCTGGGCAGTTTCGGAACCCATTCACACCGGACTACCCCAACGACGCCGCGGGCGTGCTCCTGCTTGGACGTCATGCCCGATCCGACCACGCGGGGTGTCCGGACTCATCGGTACCGTCGCGCCCATGGCCCGATTCCGCTGCGTCTGCATCGACACCGCCAACCCCGCGAGCGACCTCGCGACGTTCTGGGCGGCGGTGAGCGGCGGGACCGTGAGAGCGGCCGAGAGCGGCGGGCCGGCGGACGTGATCGGCCGGGCCGAGCACGAGAACCTCCTGGTCGTCCCGGTGCCCGAGCCCAAGACCGTGAAGAACCGCGTGCACCTGGACGTCTACACGCAGTCGGTCGACGACCTGACCGCGCTCGGCGCCCTCGTGGACCTGCCCGCGGAGGAGAGCGGGTTCAGCTGGACCACGATGCGCGACCCGGAGGGCAACGAGTTCTGCGCGTTCGTGCGCGACACGCTTCCGCAGTGGCGGGTGCACGGCATCGTCGTGGACAGCGCCGACCCGGAGCGGGTCGCCACGTGGTGGGCCGAGGCGCTCCGCGCGGAGCTCTCCGACAACGCCGAGCACGGCGGCGGCTGGTGGACGCTCCTCCACGCCACCCCCGACGACGTCCTCACCATGGACTTCGTGCCGGTCCCCGAGCCGAAGACCGTCAAGAACCGCGTCCACTGTGACCTGTACGGCGACCCCGCCGAGCTCCTGGGCCGCGGCGCCACCCACCTCTGGGACCGGCCGGGCTGGACCACGCTGGCCGACCCCGAGGGCAACGAGTTCTGCGTGCTGCCCGAGGCGTGACCCGACGTACCTTGACCCCATGAGCCCTGACGTACCCGCCCCGGAACACACCCGCCCCGACGGCGTCGACGACCTGACGGTCGAGGCGCTCGGCAAGCTGTCGGAGGCGCTCGAGGTCGTCGAGAACGCCCGCGGCTACCTCTACGCCTTCCACCGGCTCACCGGCATGGCCGACCTCGCGCTCGGCGAGGCGGTCGACCAGCTCCGCGAGGCCGGTCACGACTCACTCGCCGGCGAGATCCAGTCGAGGCTGATCGGCCGCAACGTGATCGAGGGACGCTGGACGTTCCAGGTCGTCGAGGAGTACGACGACGGGTACTACCGGCTCTTCAAGGAGCTGGAGGCCAAGGCCCGCGACCAGCTGGTGCTCGGGCGGCGGCACATCTTCGAGGCGGAGATGAAGGAGGACCGGCGCACCAAGGGCAACCCGGACCACACGGCGCGGCCGTGAAGGGGGCTACTTCTCCAGGAAGCCGAGCAACGCCTGGTTGAACTCGCGCGGGTGCGAGCCGTTGATGGCGTGCGGGCCGTCCTCGATGACCACCAGCTCGCTGCCCTCGATGGCCGCGTGGGTGCGCCTGCCCGAACCGTCCAGCGGCACGATGGCGTCGGCGTCGCCGTGGATCACCAGCGTCGGCACGGTGACCGCCGCGACGTCGTTGCGGAAGTCGGTGCCCCAGGCGTCCATGCACGCGAGGGCGGCCTCCCGGTCCGACTGCTGGGCGATCGCGAGTGCCTCCTGACGCTTCTCCTCGGCGACCTTCAGCTCGCCGTTGGCCGAGAAGAGGTTGGTCGTGAACTCCTCGAAGAACCCGTCGCGGTCCCTCTCCAGACCCTCGCGCAGCTCCGCGGCCGACTCCTCGTCGAGCGCACCGTCGGGGTTGCCGTCCGACTGCACCAGGGCCGGCAGGATGGCCGCCGCGAAGACCACGCTGCGCAGCTTGTCCTCGCCGTGCCGCGTGACGTACCTGGCCACCTCGCCGCCGCCCATCGAGAACCCGACCAGCGTGACGTCGTCGAGCTCGAGGTCGTCGATGACGTTCGCGAGGTCGTCGGTCAGCGCGTCGTAGTCGTAGGAGTCGCCAGGGTCGGACTTGCCGAAGCCGCGCCGGTCGTAGGCCACGACGCGGTACCCGGCGTCGGCCAGGGCCTCGGTCTGTGGCGACCACGATACGTGGCTCAGCGGCCAGCCGTGGATGAGCACGACGGGGCGTCCGTCGCCGCCGCTGTCGAAGACGGACAGGGTGTTGGTGTGCTCATCGGCCATGGCGCGGACGCTAGCCAGGCGCAGCGGCGGACCAGTACGCCCGAGCGGGTGGGTGGGCCGAGCGGCTGAGCACTACCCTGCGGCCGTGAGCACCACGCCCGAGAGACGGGTCGTCCTCCCGGTCGTGCACACCGGCCCCGAGGCACTGCTGCGGATGGGCGAGCTCAGCGTCGAGGGAGAGGTCTTCCGCGGCTCGATGCCGGTGGGACCGTGGCTCGCGGTCGAGCGACGTACGCCGGCGGGAGCCCTGGCCGTGCTGGTCGACGACCTGCTGGGGTACGCGATCACCGCGGACCTGCCCAGCGGCCGCTGGTCGGTGAGCACGGAGATCACCCTCGACGTGCTGCGGACGCTGCCCACGACCGGCCGGCTGCTCGCCGACGGCAAGCTGGTGGCCAGCGACGCCCAGGGCGGGTTCGCGAGCGGCACGGTGCGCGACGAGTCCGGGAAGCGGCTCGCCGTGTGCACCCAGCGTGGCCGGTTCGTCCGCGCTCCCAAGGGGCTCGTCGAGGAGGGCGCCTGGGGAGGTCCTCCGCGTCCCGGCGACCTGGAGCGGCTGCTGTCGCTGCGCGACGGCGTCACCATGCCGACCACCGACGTGCTCGCCAACGAGGGGGACAACCTGCACGGCGGCATCTCGATGTTCGCCGCCGACATCGTCGCCGGCGCGCTGGCGCCGGGGCTGGTCACGTCCTCGATCCACATCGTCTACACGAGGGCCATCCCGATCGGCGTCCCGGTGACGTGGCGGGCCGCCGTACGGCACCCGGGCCGCTCGCTCGCCGTCGTCGACGTGGACGGCGTGGTCGACGACCAGGTGTGCACGACGGCCCGGGTCGTGCTGCACCCACCAGCCCCTGCCGGCTAGCCGGACCTGCCCCGTCGCAGGTCCCCACGGGACGGACCCTCGCCCTCGAGGGCAGGTACGCCGGCGCGCAGGCCGGCCAGCAGGATCTCGAGCTGCCGGTGCGCGAGCTCGCTGTCGAGCGCCGGGTCCACGCCGCCGGGGAGGGGCCGGGACAGCCGGACGAGCAGGGTGCCGACGTCGCCGAAGCTGACCTCCTTGCCCAACGTGCCGTCGTCGTGCGCCGCGGTCACCAGCGCCTGGACCGCCCGCGCCGACGTCTCGCGCGGCTCGTCCAGCGCCGGGTCGGCACCGCGAGCCACGGCCATCGGCATGATCGCGGCGACCCGGGCGTCGAGCATCCGCCGCAGGTACGTCGCGAGCCGGTCGAGGCCGTCGTACGCCTCGTCCTCGTCGGCCAGCGCCTCCTCGGCGGCGTCCCGCGACTGAGCCAGGGCCTCGAGCAGCACCGCGCGCACGAGTCCGTCGCGGTCGCCGAAACGCCGGTACAGCGTGCCGATCCCGACGCCTGCGCGGCGGGCCACGTCCTCCAGGGGCGCGTCGAGCCCGCGCTCGAGGAAGACGTCGCGCGCGGCGCGGAGCACCTGCTCGTGGTTGCGACGAGCGTCGGCGCGCATGGGACGAGTCTAGCCAGACATTCGGAGGAAGATCCTCCGCTTCCCTTGACGACGTTCATACGGCGACGTACGGTCAAACGGAGTGTAAACCTCCGTTTAGTTGGGAGCCGCCATGACCACCACCCCCATCGACGGCCGCACGACCGGCACGCGGGACACCCGCTGGCTCGCCCTCGTCGTCATCGCCGTCGCTCAGCTGATGGTCGCCCTGGACGCGACCATCGTGAACATCTCGCTGCCCACCGCCCAGGCCGCGCTCGGGTTCGGAGACGCCGACCGCACCTGGGTCGTCACCGCCTACACCTGCACGTTCGCCGGGCTGCTGCTGCTCGGCGGCCGGGTCGCCGACCGGTTCGGTCGGCGCCGGGCCTTCCTCGGCGGTCTGCTGGGCTTCGCCACCGCTTCCGCCCTCGCCGGTCTCGCGCCGACGTACGGCGTGCTCATCACCGGCCGTGCACTGCAAGGCGCGTTCGCCGCCGTGCTCGCGCCGACCGCGCTCTCGCTCGTCGCCACGACGTTCCAGGGCCGCGAGCGCGCCAAGGCGTTCGGCGTGTACGGCGCCGTCGCCTCGAGCGGCGCGGCCGTCGGGCTGCTGCTGGGCGGCGTGCTGACGGAGTACGCCGGGTGGCGCTGGTGCCTGTTCGTGAACGTTGCGATCGCCGGCGCCGCCGCGCTGGCCGGTCGCGCCTTCCTGCCCGCCGACGACGGCCACCCAGATGCACGGACCGACGTCGTGTCCGGCCTGCTGGTGACGTCCGGCCTCGCGGCAGTCGTGCTCGGCTGCTCGCAGGCGGCCGCCCACGGCTGGTCGTCCGCGAACGTCCTGGCGCCGCTGGCCGTCGGCGTCCTCCTGGTGACGGCGTTCCTGGTCCGCCAGCGCCGGTCCGCCGCGCCGATGCTCCCGCTGCGGGTGCTCGCCGACCGCTCACGCGCCGGCGCGTACCTCGCCGTCGCGATCTCCGTGGTCGGCTCGTTCGGGATGTTCCTGATGCTGACCTACCACTTCCAGGTGGTGCTGGGCTGGTCGCCGGTGCACTCCGGGCTGGCGTTCCTGCCGCTGTCGCTGACCGTCTCGGCCAGCGCCTTCGGGCTGGGCAGCCGGCTGCTGCCGCTGGTCGCGCCGAGGTACCTCATCGCCGGCGGCATCGTCCCGGCCGCGGCCGGGCTGGCCCTGCTGACCACGCTGACGCCGGGCTCGTCGTACCTCGCGGTCATCCTGCCCGCGGAGCTCCTGCTGGGCCTCGGCAGCGGGCTGATCTTCACCCCCGCCATCAGCGTGGCGACCAGCGAGGTCGAACCGCGGTACGCCGGCATCGCCGCCGCCACCGCCAACACCGCCATGCAGGTCGGCTCGTCGGTGGGCACGGCGGTCCTCAACAGCGTCGCTGTCGCCGCGACGGCCGCATACGCCGGGACCGATCCCCGCGCGGCCCTCGTCCACGGGTACGCGACCGCCACCGGCTGGTCGGCCGCCGCGCTCGGCGTCACCGCGGTCCTCGTGCTGGTGCTGGTGCGGACGCCACGACCGGAGCAGGCTGGTATGTCATGACCGTCCTGCTCAACCACACGATCGTGCACGCCACGGACCGGGCCGCGACGGCCGAGCACCTCACCGGGGTGCTCGGCCTGCCCGCCGCGGCAGAGTACGGGCCGTTCCTGGTGGTCGAGCTCGGCAACGAGGTGTCCCTCGACGTGCTGGAGGTGGACCGGGTCCACGCGCAGCACTACGCGTTCCTGGTGGGGGACGAGGAGTTCGACGCCATCCACGGCCGGATCGTCGAACGGGGACTGGACTTCTGGGCCGACCCCTTCGAGCAGCGGCCCGGCGAGACCAACACCAACGACGGCGGCCGCGGCCTCTACTGGAACGCCCCCGACGGGCACAAGCTCGAGATCCTCACCGTCCCGTACGGCGGGTGGCCGGCCGGATGACCCACGTGCCCGAGGGCGTCGCGGCCGTCGTGACCGAGATGCAGACCCGGCTGGACGCGCTGCCGGCCGGGTCCGGGCTGCGGGAGTTCCTCGGGACCTACCAGCGCACGACCACGGCCGTCGGCAAGGCGATCCTCGACGGGCGCTTCGAGGACGGCGACTGGGTCGAGGAGTGGGACGTGGTGTTCGCGCGGCTCTACCTCGACGCGTACGACGCGCACGTCGGCTCCGGTCTCGTCCCCCGCCCCTGGCGGATCGCCTTCGAGGCGCCCGCCGACCTGCCGGCGCTGCGCCAGGTGCTGCTCGGCATCAACGCGCACGTGAACTACGACCTGCCGCAGGCACTCCTGCGCGTGATCTCCGACGCGGACTTCGCCGACCCGGCCGTGCTGGCGAAGCGGCAGCGCGACCACGAGGCGATCGACGGCGTGCTCGCCTCCCGCGTGGCCGCCGAGGACGACCAGCTCACGGTCTCCGGCGGCAAGTCGCTCCTCGACCGGGCGCTCCAGCCGCTGAACCGGGTCTCCTCCAAGCGCTTCCTCCGCGAGGCCCGGCAGAAGGTCTGGCACAACACCCGCGAGCTCCAGGCCGCCCGCCTCACCGGCCAGGCGGCGTACGACGTCCGCCTCGGCGAGCTCGAGGTCCTCAGCGCCGCCCGCGTCGCGGACCTCCTCGCCCCGGGCCAGGTGCTGCTGCGCCTCGCGGTCGCCGGGTTCGGGGTCGTCCTCCCTCCCCCGGCGTGACCGCGGGTCAGGCGACCGGCGCCTGGCCCAGGGTGACCGAGGCGGCGTGCGAGGTGCCGGAGGAGTCGGTCCAGGTGACGCGCACCCGGTCGCCGGCGGCGTACCGAGCGACGGCCTTCCTCAGCTGGGTGTAGGTCGTCACGGGGGTACCGCCGACCGAGGTGATCGTGTCGCCGGCGGCGAGGCCCGCGTCGCCGGCCGCGCCGCCGTCCAGGACGGCGGCCAGCGTGGTGCCGGTGCCGGAGAGGGAGACGCCGAGGAACGCGCCGTACCCCAGCCGGATCGCGCCGACCGTCGAGTCGCCGGCGACGATCGCGTCGGCGATGCGCACGACGCGCTTGACCGGGATGACGTACCCGGTGATGTTCGCCGTGCCGGACGACGCCGCGACGTTCATCCCCACGACGGCGCCCTCCGAGTCGAGCAGGGCGCCGCCGGAGTCGCCCGGGATGATGTCCGCGTCGATCTCGACGAGGTTGCGCAGCCGGTGCGGCCGGCCGGTCTGCTCGTCGGAGACGGTGATCGCCTTCCTCAGGTCGGTGACCGTGCCGGAGGCCGCGGTCAGCGAGCCGCCGTCGCCGCCGGCATCGCCGACCGCCGTGACGTCCTCCCCCAGCGAGACGCCGCTGCTGTCGGTGTCGACGGCCGCCAGGCCCGACGCCCCGGACAGCTTCAGCACGGCGATGTCGCGGGTGGCGTCGTACCCGAGCACCTCGGCCGGGTACGTGCGGCCGGTGTTCACCACGGTCACCCGGATCGCCGTCGCCCCCTCGACCACGTGGTGGTTGGTGACGACGATGCCGTCACTGCGGATCACCATGCCGGTGCCGGCGGCCTCACCCTGGCCGTACTGGATCTCGGTGGTGATGGTGACCAGGCCGGTCGACTCCTCGGACGTCGCCTCGCTGGTGTCGAGCGAGGAGGTGGGCGAGTACGGCGAGGAGTAGCCGTAGCCGTACGGCGACCCGTAGGAGTACGGCGGCCACCCGCGGTCGACGAGCACGGTCGCGGCCGCGGCGGGGGCGACGGCGGCGACGGACAGGGGCAGCGCGAGGGCTGTCACGGCGAGGGAGGCGGTGGCACGGCGCGGGAGCTTCATGCCTCCCACGGTGGGTTCGTCGCATGTGCGCCCGCTGTGAGAAGGCTCAGGACGCGATCAGAGGCTGGCCATCTCGTGGGCCCGTGCGACGTCCTCTGGCGCCCAGCGGTACATCATGTACTCGGCCACGGCTCGCGCCTCGTCCATGCCGTACATCCGGCCGATCATGTGCAGCGCCAGGTCGATGCCGGCCGAGACCCCGGCGCCGGTGACGATGTGCCCGTTGTCGCAGACCCGCACGTCGCGGCGTACGACGGCGGTCGGCGCCGCCTGCTGGAGCCGGTCGTACCCGCTGTAGTGGGTGGTGGCCTCCAGCCCGTCGAGCAGGCCGAGCTCGGCGAGGACGTACGCGCCGGTGCACACCGAGACGAGGTGCTCGACCTGCTGGTCCTGCTCCTTGATCCAGGCCATCAGCCGCTCGTTCTCGAGGACCACGCCGGTGCGTCCGCCGGGGATGAGCAGCATGGAGAGCGGCGGGCAGTCGTCGATGGAGTGGTTGGGCTGGATGAGCATGCCGGTGTTGGCGCGGACGACGTCCGGCTTCTCGGCCACGGTGAAGACGTTGAAGTACGCCTGCCCGTCCTCGCCGGTGACGCCGAACGCCTCGAACGGTCCGCAGAAGTCCAGGACCTCGACGTCGTCGTGAACCAGGATCGCCAGGTTCTTGGGCGTGATCTCAGGGGACATCTTGCGGACGGTACTCGCGGGCCTCGCCGAGCTGCGCGGTCATTCCCTGCCGTGATGAAGTCGTTGCCCCACGGCGCCCTGGGCAACGGTTCGGTCACGCGGTCTCGAGGGCCAGCGGCTACGGATACAGGTTCTGCAACCGCAGCTGACCGCGGGCGACGATGCGGTCGTCGCCGTCGGCGTACGTCTCGATCAGCCAGACCTGCTGGGAGCGGCCCTGGTGGATCGGGGTGGCGGTCGAGGTCATCGGGCCGCCGGTGACGGCGCGGTAGAAGTCGGTGTTGTTGTTGACGCCGACGACCTTGCCCTCGGGGTCGCGGCCGGAGAGCCACGTCATGCCCCCGAGGCTGCCGAGCGTCTCCACCACGCTGCAGTGCACACCGCCGTGGACGATGCCGTAGGGCTGGTGCATGGTCGGGCCGGCGGTCCACCGCGCGACGACCCGGTCGCCCGAGAGCTCGGTGAACTCGATGCCGAGGTAGTCGACGAAGTTGCCCATGGCCGGCTGTTCTGGCTCCACGGTGCCAGTGTGCCGGGAGCCGGCCGGCACACCGGACGCGGGTGCGGGTGAAACGTCCGCCAGGGGATACGAGGTTGTCCCGGAGCCCGGAGAGCGCTTGAGTGTGTGGTGCCACCAGATCTAGGGCTGATCGATGGCAAGGCACCAAGGGCCGGCGGCCACGGGGAGCACTTCAGTCGCACTCCCGGTGACCGCCGGCTCCTCGTGGGCCGACGAGCTGGCACCCGCAGGCCCGCGTCGCCTGTCGGCCCCCTGTCGGCCCTGCCTGAGCCGATGCCCGGGCGTCGCCGGACCGGTCACGTAGGGTCGCGCCCCATGACGGAGAGCGCCGCCGACCTGTACCTCGACCTGCTCAAGAAGGCACTCACCCGTGCCTTGTTCGAGGACAGCGACCGGGTGCTCGGCTTCGAGGACTGGCACGCGAAGACGTGGAAGCTGCGGGCGGCCACCGCGGTCGCTCGTCGCCTCGCGCCGTTCGGCATCGAGGTCAGCCAGCGCCGGCCGTACGACGCCCACAGCCGCGAGAACGGCCTGGACTGGCCGGCACGTGCGGAGACGATGGTCGGGCTCAAGCGCCTGGACAACATCCAGCTCGCGGTGGAGTCGGTCCTGCGCGACGACGTCCCGGGCGACCTCATCGAGACCGGTGTCTGGCGTGGCGGTTCCGCCATCTTCATGCGCGGCGTCCTCAAGGTGCACGGCGACACGACGCGGAAGGTGTGGGCGTGCGACTCCTTCGAGGGCCTCCCCGTCCCCAACGCGGCCCAGTACCCGAAGGACGAAGGGCTCGACTTCTACAAGTCGACCGGGCTGGCCGTCGGCGTCGAGCAGGTCCGCCACAACTTCCGCCGCTACGGGCTGCTCGACGACCAGGTGGAGTTCGTCGTCGGCTGGTTCAAGGACACCCTGCCGACGGTGCCGGTCGAGCGGCTCGCCGTCCTGCGCCTGGACGGCGACCTGTACGAGTCCACGATCGAGGCGCTCGAACCCCTCTACCCCAAGCTGTCGCCGGGCGGGTTCTGCATCATCGACGACTACCACATCCCGGCCTGCCGGGCCGCGGTCGACGACTATCGCGCGGCTCATGACATCACCGACGAGGTGCTGCCGATCGACGAGATGTCGGCCTACTGGCGAGCCGCGTGACCGGGCACCCTGGGTCCGCATGGAGATGTGGAGCCGCCTGTCGGAATCGAACCGACGACCTATTCATTACGAGTGAATCGCTCTACCGACTGAGCTAAGGCGGCGCACTGCCCGAACGTCCGGCGCCCTGATCGAGCACCCTGGATCCGGGCAACCCGCCGAGGATAACGGACCTGCCGATCCGTCTGGAAATCCGGCTCAGGCGGCGACGAGGGCGGCCTCGTCGGCGTGGCCCCGGGCGCCCGTCAGCCACGTCTGCTCCGCGCCGCACCAGCAGGTGTAGGAGACGAGGATGCCGTGGTCGGTGTTGGTGACCGAGGAGATCTGGCTCGGGAAGATGAGCTGGGTCCGGTCGCAGGCGGAGCAGTGACGGTCGAACATGGTGGTGACCTCCTTCGGGTCTCCGATGTGGTTGACGGCTCAATTCTCGTGGGCAACCAGACATAGGGGTAGCCTCTCTTTCCAAGAGTTCCTCTAGGGAGTGCCTATGCTTTCGCTGCACCAGCTGCGGTGCTTCCTCACCGTGTACGAGCAGGGGTCGCTGACGGCGGCGGCCGAGGAGCTCGGGTACGCCCAGCCGTCGATCTCCGAGCAGATCCGGACGCTGGAGAAGTCCATCGGGCTCCAGCTGTTCCGGCGGGTCGGGCGCGGCGTCGTACCGACGACGGTCGCCGACACCCTGCGCCCGCACGCCGAGGCGACGATCGCGGCGGCCGAGGAGGCGCTGCGGGCGGTGCAGCAGGTCAAGGCGTTCGAGACCGGGACGATCCGGTTCGGGATGTTCGGCAGCGCACGGCTCTACGTCAGCGCGACGCTGGTGACCGATGTCCTGGAGCGCTATCCCGGCGTACGCGTGGAGATCATCGGCCAGAACTCCACCGAGGTGCTCGACGACCTCCGGCGCGGGCGGCTCGAGGCCGCGCTGATCGCGGCGCCGCCGACCAACGAGGGGATCGACGTGCTGCCGGTGGCGCGCGACGAGATGGTCTACGTGAGCCTGGACCCGGAGCGTACGGCGACCCCGGTCACCGCCCGCCGGCTGGCCGAGGCCCGGCTGGTGCTCGCCGACACGACGTACCGCGCCACCGACTCCATGCGGCTGGCGCTGCGCAGGATGCTGCACGAGGCGGGCCTCAACCCGCAGACCCGCATCGAGGTCGAGGACGTCGAGACGGCCATCGAGGTGGTCGGCCGTGGGCTCGCCGACACCGTCGTCCACGCCGGCGCCGCCAAGCAGCTGGTGCCCCGACTCGCGCCCGGGGCGACCTGGACGTCGCTGCGGCCGCGGCAGTACGAGACGTTCGCGATCGTGCACCGCATCGGCGCCACGCTCTCCCCCGCCGCCCAGCTGATGATCGAGCTGGCCGTCGCCCGGATCCGCCAGGTGGCCGAGCCGATCCGCTGAGGGGTCGCGGGGGTGCCAGGAATCGCGCGATCGCGCCCGTACAGCAGATCCGTAGGGCGAAAACCTGCAGTATCGGCGCGATCGCGCGATTATCAGCAGGCCAGACCGCTCTCCGGCACCCGTCCCTCGACGAGGTAGGACTCGACCGCGGCGTCGATGCAGTCGTTGCCGGAGTGGTAGGCCGTGTGACCGTCGCCGTCGCGGGTGACCAGGACGCCGGTGACCAGCTGGGAGGCCAGCGCCTCGGCCTCCTCGATCGGCGTCGCCGGGTCGCGGGTGGTGCCGATGACCACGATCGGCGGCGCACCCTCGGCGTCGATGACCAGCCGCTCGCGGGGGACGTCACGCGCCGGCGGCCAGCCCCGGCACCCGATCAGGCCCCAGGCGAACGACTCCCCGAACGTCGGGGCGGCCTTCTCGAACGCCGGCACCAGGGACGGTACCTTCGCCGGCCGCACGCCCTCGGGATCGTCCAGGCAGCTGATCGCGGGGAACGCCTCGAGCAGGTTGCTGGCGAAGGTGCCGTCGGACTGGCGCCTGGAGTAGGCGTCGGCCAGCAGCAGCAGCGTCGAGCCGTCACCGTCGAACGCCGACCGCAGCGCCTGGCTGAGCACGATCCACGTGCCCCGGTCGTACAGCGGCGTGATGATGCCGGTGATCGCCAGTCCCAGGGTCAGCGGCCGCCCGCTCGAGGTCGTGAGCGGCTTCGCGTCGACCTGGTCGAGCAGGTCCCGGATCCGCTGCAGCCCGGCGTCGAGCGAGTCGCCGAGGAAGCAGGAGTCGGTGACGTCCAGACAGTTCTGCACGTAGGCCCTCAGCGCCGTCTCGAACCCGTGCGCCTGCGTCAGCGCGGCCTGCTCGACGTCGAGCGTCGGGTCGACGGCGCCGTCGAGGACGACCCGTGCCACACGGTCCGGGAAGAGCGTGGCGTACGTCGCGCCGAGCTCGGTGCCGTAGGAGTAGCCGAGGTACGACGTCACCGCGTCGCCCAGCGCCGCGCGCAGCACGTCCATGTCGCGAGCCGCCTCCTCGGTTGAGATGTGCGCCGCCAGTGCGCCGCTCAGCGCGGCACAGCCCCGGCCCATCGACCGGGCCTCGCGAACGTAGGCCTTCTCCTCGGTGGGGGTGTCCGGCTCGGGGTCGGCGGCGAGGTACGCGTCGAGGTCGGAGTCGCTGAGGCAGTCGACCGGGTCGCTCTGGCCGGTGCCGCGGGGGTCGAAGCCGACGACGTCGTAGTAGCGCAGCAGGGAGGGGCCGAGGTACGACGAGGCGCTGATCGCCATGGCCGAGCCCGCCGATCCGGGACCGCCGGGGTTCACCAGCAGCGAGCCCACCCGGTGGCCCTCGTCGTCGGCCGGGCGGCGCACGACGTGGATGCCGATGGTCTCGCCACCCGGGTCGGCGTAGTCGAGCGGCACGGTCAGCGTGGTGCAGTCGTCCTCGCCGCAGGCCTGCCAGTCGAGCTTCTGGGAGTAGTACGTCGCGAGCGCCGGGTCGGGAGGCTGGCCGGCGGGCGGCGTACCGGGCCTCGGTGCGATCGCGACGGGGTCGTAGTCGGGGGTCGACGACCGGGTGAGGTAGAACGCGGCGGCGCCGGCACCCGCCAGCACCAGCACGAGGACGACCAGCAGGACGACCGGGCGCCTCACCGGCTCCCCTCGGGGACCTTCAGGGCGAGCATCATCGACTCGAGGGCCAAGGCCGGCTGGACGTTGAACTCGAGCATCTGCTCGCGCGCGTCGAAGATCCACTGGATGCGGCGCAGGTTCAGCTCCGGGGTCGACGAACGAACGATCTCCGCGATGTCGCCGCGGATCTCCTCGTTCACCAGGGCACCGGACGCGCCGGTCGCCAAGGTGATCGCGTCGCGGTAGACCGACACCAGGTCCATCAGCCCGCGGTCGACCACGTCGAGCTGGCGGCGCTTGGCGCGCGTCTTCTGGCCGCGCTCCAAGGCGGCGAGAGCGGGGGCGTAGTCGCGCGGGCGACGGCCGCGCTCGACCACGCCGTACGCCGTGTCGAGGTCGGCCTTCTCCCGCTCGTCGAGGCGGCTGGTGACGACGTCGGCCTCTTCCTTGGTGACCTCGGCCAGGTTGGCCGCCGCGGTCATGCATGCGCCGAGCGAGGTGAGCTTGGCCGGGATCGAGACGACCTCGCGGCGGCGGTTGCGGGTGGCCTCGTCGCGGGCCAGTGCGCGGGCCCGGCCGATGTGGCCCTGGCTGGCGCGGGCGGCGTACGCCGCGAGGCCGGGATCGATGTCGTCGGCGCGCACCAGGAACGCAGCGACGTCCTCGGCCGACGGCGTGGCGAGGGTGACCAGCCGGCAGCGCGACCGGATGGTCGGCAGCACGTCCTCGACGGTCGGCGCGCAGAGCATCCAGACGGTGCGCTCGGTCGGCTCCTCGATGGCCTTGAGCAGGGCGTTGCAGGCCTGCTCGGTGAGCCGGTCGGCGTCCTCGACGATCATCACCTGCCAGCGCCGGCCGACCGGTGCCAGTGCCGAGCGGCGGACGAGGTCCCGGACCTCGTCGACGCCGATGGACAGCTTCTCGGTGCGCACGACGGTGACGTCGGCGTGCGTGCCGGCCTGCACGGTGTGGCAGGTGTGGCAGGCGTCGCAGCCACCCTCCTCGCACTGGAGCGCGGCCGCCAGCGCGACCGCGGCGTTGGAGCGGCCGGAGCCGGGTGGGCCGGTGAACAGCCAGGCGTGGCTCATCCCGTGCCCCGCGGCCGCCGCCTTCATCGCCTCGATCGCCCGCACCTGGCCGACGAGGCTGTCCCAAACGGTCATGGCTTCCTGGCCTGGGAGAGCAGCGGCAGCAGACGCTCGCGGACGGCGGCGGCGATCGCCTCGACGGGCCGGCGGGCGTCGACGACCAGGTAGTGGTCGGGGTCGGCGGCGGCGAACCCGAGGAACGCCTGCCGCACCCGCTCGTGGAACTCCACCGACTCGCCCTCGATCCGGTCCCGCTCCTCGAACCGTCCCAGGCCGTGGCTGGGCTCGAGGTCGAGGACGACGGTCAGGTGCGGCCGCAGGTCGTGGGTGGCCCAGCGTGCGACGTGCTCGACCTCGGCCAGCTCCAGGGGCCGGCCGACGCCCTGGTAGGCGAGCATCGAGTCGACGTACCGGTCGGTGATCACGACCTCGCCGCGGTCGAGCGCCGGCCGCACGACCAGGCGCACGTGCTCGGCCTTGTCGGCGGCGTACAGCAACGACTCCGTGCGGTCGGACAGCTCGCCGGTCTCCGGGCTCAGCACGATCTCGCGCAGCGTGCGGCCCACCTCGGTGTCGCCCGGCTCGAACGTCAGCCGGACGCCGTAGCCCTCCGCCTCCAGCCAGGCGGCCAGCGCCTTCGACTGGGTCGACTTGCCGGAGCCGTCGCCGCCCTCGAAGCAGACGAAGACGCCGATGTCGGAGTAGTGGGCCATGGTGCGCCCGACGCTACCGGGGGCCGCCCCCACGTCGGCCCCCACCGGGTCGAGTTGCGCTCCCGGCACCGGCGAGTTGCGCCTCCGGTACCGGCGAGTTGCGGCACCGGTACGGCAGCAACCGCACCGCAGGCGCAACTCAACCGCACCGCAGGCGCAACTCAACCGCGCCGCAGGCGCAACTCAACCGGTCAGGTGATCGTGATCGGGGTGCCGCCCGAGACGAGCTTCCAGTCGGCCGAGGCGAAGTCGGTGGGGTCGATCTCGCCGTGGGCGACCACCCAGTCGATGAGCAGCTGACGGATCTCGTTCTGGCGGTTGTAGACGACCGGCGCGGTGGACACGTGCGGGAAGCCGCCGCCGCCGGACTGGCGGTAGTTGTTGATCGCCAGCACGAACTCCTGCGCCGGGTCGATGGCGGCGCCGTCGTACTGGAGGTTCGTGACGCGGGAGCCGATCGGCTGGGCGATGTCGACGTCGTAGGTCAGCGGCGCGTCGAGCCCGGCCACCGAGTCGAAGTTGTAGTCGGGCGTGGTGGCACCGTTGTAGACGGCGTTGGTCACCGCGGCCGTCGTGAACGGACCCGGGCCGGAGACCTGCTTGAAGTACCGCATGGAGTACTCCAGGTAGTCCTTCACCTGGGCGCCGGTGAGCTTCACGCCGAGCAGCGTGTTGTCGTAGATGTACAGCCCGGCCACGTCGCGGATCGTCACGTTGCCGGCGGGGAAGGACGCGGCCCGGTTGAACGGCGCCGCCTCCGACAGCACCGGCAGCGACGCGTCTGCGCCGGTGAGGCCGGCCTTCACCGCGTCCGCCTGCACGAAGTTGACGAAGTCGATGATCGGTACGTCCTCGACGACCGAACGAGCCGCCGACATCGCGACGGCCGACGTGCCGACGACCGAGTTGACGTACTTCACGACCGTGGCGTGCTGCTCCTGGACGGCGGCAGCCACCTTCGGGTCCGCCTCGGCGGTGTTCGTGGGCAGGGTGTCGGACGTGATCGAGGTGATCGACCACCGGTTGCCCTTGCGCTCGAGCTCGAGGTCGAAGACGGCCACCCGCTTGCCCCAGAAGAACGGCTCGCAGAGCACGACCTTCTTGTCGGGCGTGACCTTGCTGGACACCTCTCGGTTCGGGATGTCGAGGTGGGCGTGGCCGACCAGGATGGCGTCGACGTCGGCCACCTCCTGGGCGACCAGCGTGGACGCGTTCTCGACGTAGGGCAGCGCGTCGCCGTACGACGACCCGGTGATGTCACCGGAGTGGGCGCTGACGATGACCACGTCGCAACCCTTGGCCTTGAGCTCGGGCACGAACTTCTTCGCCTGCTCGACCAGGCCGGGGAACTCCATCTTCCCCTCGACGTTGGCCTTGTCCCAGATGGCGATGCCGGGGTTGGTGAGGCCGAGGATGCCGACCGTGAGGTCGGGGCCGCGGTCGACCTTGACGCGCTTGATGACGTACGGCGGGAAGACGGGCCGCTTGGTCACCGGGTCGACGGCGTTGGCACCGAGGAGCGGGAAGTTCAGCTGCGACTCGAAGGTGCGCAGCAGCGGGATGCCGTAGTTGAACTCGTGGTTGCCGAGCGCGGCGGCGTCGTACCCGATGAGGTTCATCGCACGCGCCATCGGATGGATGGTGCTGCCGCCGATCGGCTGGACCTTCGCGTAGTAGTAGGCCAGCGGGGTGCCCTGGATGGTGTCGCCGGCGTCGAGCACCAGGACGGGGTTGCTGCGGGCCGCACGCTCGCGGTCGATGACCGTCTTGACCTTGGCCACGCCGATGTCGTTGTGCTGGGCGTCGTCGAACTCGGCGTTCTTGAAGTAGTCCCAGTTGTAGACGTTGCCGTGCAGGTCGGTCGTGCCGAGGATCGACAGCTTCGTCGTGCGCGCCGTGCTGCCTCCGGTACCGGCGGTCGCCGGCGAGGCGGTGGCCACGGTCGCGGCCGTGGCGGCGACTCCGGCGGCGGCGCCGGCGACGACGGTACGACGCGACGGCTGGACAGGCTGCTGGGCGTGCTCAGTCATGGGGTTCCCTCCCGAGTTGGGTCAACCCCGTGTTCCTATCACGCGCCCGGCGGCCGGCGGGCGACGGGCGGGCGACGTACTAGCGTGCGTCCGGTGACCACCACGACGGCCCAGCCGGTGCTCAACCGCTCGGACAGGCTGATGCTGGGCGGCGGTGGCGCGCTGATCGTGCTGGCCGGGCTCGCGCACTACACCGACTGGCCGAGCGGGCTCGCGTTCGTCCTGTCGGCCGCCGCCATGAGCGTGCTGGCCGCTTTGGTCGGGCTCAGCGTGGAGCAGCTGGGCGACCGGTTCGGGCCCGGGGCGACCGGCGTGCTGCAGTCGGCGTTGGGCAACCTCCCGGAGCTGTTCATCTGCATCTTCGCCCTGCGCGCCGGCCTGGTGGACGTCGTGCGTGCCGCGCTGATCGGGTCGATCCTCGCGAACCTGCTGCTGGTGCTCGGGCTGGCCTTCCTCGTCGGCGGCCTCAAGCACGGCCCGCAGCCACTCGGCTCCGACCGTGCGCGGACCATCGTGGTGCTGATGGGCCTGTCGGTGATCGCGATGGCGATCCCGTCCCTCACCCACCACCTGCACACGCCCGCGGCCGAGCACGAGAAGACGTTCTCCCTCATCGTCTCGATCATCCTGCTGTTCCTCTTCGTGCTGTCGCTGCCCTTCGCGCTGAAGCGGAGCCCCTCCGGCGAGTCGGGCCCCGAGCAGCACGAGGCACCCCGCTGGCCGATCGCGCTGGCGATCGGCATGCTCGCCGTCGCGGGTGCGGCGGCGGCGTTCGTGTCCGACTGGTTCGTGGCCGCCCTCGAGCCGGCGATGGACTCCGCCGGCATCTCCCAGGCCTTCGCCGGCCTGGTGATCGTGGCCATCGCCGGCAACGCGATCGAGAACGTCGTCGGCATCCAGCTCGCGGCCAAGGGTCAGTCGGAGTACGCCTTCTCGGTCGTCCTCAACAGCCCGATCCAGATCGCGCTCGTGCTCGCGCCGCTGCTGGTCATCATCAGCCAGGTCTTCGGCCTCGCCTCGCTGACCCTGGTGTTCTCGCCGCTGCTGGTCGTCGTGCTCGTGCTGTCCATCGTGCTGACCGCCATGATCGCCCTCGACGGGGAGTCCACCTGGCTGGAGGGCGCGACGCTGATCGCGTTGTACGCGATCATCGCCACGGCGTTCTGGTGGGGGTGAGACGAGCAGCCGCGCGCGAGGCACAAGCACGCGGCGTGGGCTCGACCAGCAATCAGCGCCTCGTCGTCTTCTTCGTCGTCTTCTTGGCCGGAGCGCGTTTGGCCGTCTTCTTCGCCGTCTTCTTGACGGGGCCCTTCTCGCGTCGCTCGGCGAGCAGCTCGGCGGCGCGCTCGAGGGTGATCGCCTCGACCGTGTCGTCCTTGCGGAGGGTGGCGTTGTACTCGCCGTCCGTGACGTACTCCCCGAAGCGACCGGCCTTCACCACGATCGGCTGCTTGGAGACCGGGTCCTCGCCGAGCTCCTTGAGTGGAGCGGTCGCCGCGCCGCGGCCGCGCTGCTTGGGCTGGGCGTAGATCTTCAGCGCCTCCTCCTCGGTGATGGTGAGCAGCTGCTCCTCCGAGGCGATGGTGCGTGAGTCGGTGCCCTTCTTGAGGTACGGGCCGTAGCGGCCGTTCTGCGCGGTGATCTCGACACCCTCGGCGTCGTGACCGACCACCCGCGGCAGCGACAGCAGCTGCACGGCCTGGTCGAGTGTGATGGTGTCGATGGTCATCGACTTGAAGAGCGAGCCGGTGCGCGGCTTGTCGGACTTCTTGGCGTCCTCGGGGAGGACCTCGGTGACGTAGGGGCCGTACCGACCGTTCTTGGCGACCACGGTCAGCCCGGTCTCCGGGTGCTGGCCGAGCACGGTCTCCTCGCCGGCCGGCGTCGCGAACAGCTCCTTGGCCTTCTCGAGCGTCAGCTCGTCGGGCGGGAGGTCGTCGGGGACGTTGGCCCGCTTGCCCGTCGGGTTGCCCTCGTCGTCGGGGCCTTCCAGGTAGGGGCCGTAGCGACCGACGCGCAGCACGATCCCGCTGTCGGGCCCGCCGACCGGGAACGTCGCCAGCTCCTTGGCGTCGATCTCGCCGAGCTCGGTCACCAGCGTGTGCAGGCCGACGACGTCGTCGGAGCCGTAGTAGAACTCCGCGAGCTCGCTGACCCGGTCGGAGTCGCCGGCCGCGATCTCGTCGAGGACGTCCTCCATGCGCGCGGTGAACTCGTAGGAGATCTGGCGCGCGAAGTGCTCCTCGAGCAGCCGCACGACGGAGAACGCGATCCAGGCCGGCACCAGGGCCGAGCCCTTCTTGTAGACGTACCCGCGGTTGATGATCGTGCCGATGATCGAGGCGTACGTCGACGGGCGGCCGATCTCGCGCTCCTCGAGCTCCTTGATGAGCGTCGCCTCGGTGTACCTCGCCGGCGGCTTGGTCTCGTGGCCCTGCGCGGTCAGCGACGCGGCGTTGACCGCCTCGCCCTCGACCAGCTCCGGCAGGGGCACCTGGTCGTCGTCGCTGCGCTTGCCGCCGTCCGTGCCCTCGACGTACGCCTTGAGGAAGCCGTGGAACGTGATCACCCGGCCGGACGCCGAGAACACCACGTCACGCCCGTCGGAGGCCTGCCCGCCGATGCGGACCGACACCGACTGCCCGGTCGCGTCCTTCATCTGCGAGGCGACGGTGCGCTGCCAGACCAGCTCGTAGAGCCGGAACTGGTCGCCGGTCAGGCCGGTCTGGCCCGGCGTGCGGAAGGAGTCGCCCGACGGACGGATGGCCTCGTGCGCCTCCTGGGCGTTCTTGACCTTGGAGGTGTAGGTGCGCGGCGCGTCGGGGAGGTACTCCGGGCCGTAGAGCTGGCTGACCTGGTTGCGGGCCGCGGTGATCGCGGTCTCCGACAGCGTGGTCGAGTCGGTGCGCATGTAGGTGATGTAGCCGCCCTCGTAGAGCCGCTGCGCCACCGACATCGTCGCCGACGCGCTCATCCCGAGCTTGCGGCTGGCCTCCTGCTGGAGGGTGGTGGTGCGGAAGGGCGGGTACGGCGAGCGGCGGTAGGGCTTCGCCTCCACCGACCGGACGGCGTACGACGTGTCGTGCAGCGCCTCGACCAGCGCCTCGGCCTCCCCGCGGTGCAGGTGGACACGAGGCTTGTGCCTGTTGGTCGAGCTTGTCGAGACCAGCTCACCGTCGGAGCCGAAGTCCGAGCCGCTGGCCACGCGCACCTCGTCGATCGAGTGCAGCCGCGCCGGGAACATCCGCGGCTCCTTGCCGGAGCCGGCGTCGAAGGTCCCCTCGAGGTCCCAGTAGGAGGCGACGCGGAACTTCATCCGCTCGCGCTCGCGGTCCACGACCAGACGCGTGGCGACCGACTGGACGCGGCCGGCCGAGAGGCCGGACATGACCTTCTTCCAGAGGACCGGCGAGACCTCGTAGCCGTAGAGGCGGTCGAGGATGCGCCGCGCCTCCTGGGCCTCGACGAGGTCGTCGTTGATCGAGCGCGGGTTCGCGACGGCCTCGAGGATCGCCTTGCGGGTGATCTCGTGGAACACCATCCGGTGCACGGGGATGTTCTTGGGCTTGAGCTCGTCGAGCAGGTGCCAGGCGATCGCCTCGCCCTCGCGGTCCTCGTCGGTGGCGAGGTAGAGCTCGTCGGCGTCCTTGAGCAGCGACTTGAGCTTGGCGATGTGGGCCTTCTTGTCGCGCGGGACCACGTAGTACGGCACGAAGCCGTTCTCGACGTCGACCGCGAGGCGTCCCCACGGCTTGTCCTTGATCTTGGCCGGGGTGTCGGCGGCGCTCTGCGGGAGGTCGCGGATGTGGCCGATCGAGGACTCGACGACGTAGTCGTCGCCGAGGAAGTCACCCAGCATCTGGGCCTTCTTCGGTGACTCGACGATCACGAGCTTGTGTGCCACGAGGTGCGTCCTGCCGCTTTCTTCCTGCTCAGACCCCGGCTGTCGGGGGCATACGGCCGATCACGGTAGCGCTAGTTGCCAGAAGCGCCAGCCACAAGGGCCGACTCGGCGTCGGCCTGCGGACCCGGCACGAGGTGGGTACGCGCCTTCACGACGGGTACGGCGAGGGCGACGAGCGCCGCCAGGGCGGAGGTGACGACCAGCAGCGTGAACCCGTGGGTGTAGCCGGACTCCACGGGGAACCCGTCGGGCCGGTGACCGGCGGTCACCACGCTGGCGAGCACGGCGCCGCCGAGCGCGCCGCCGACCGTGCGGATGTTGGCGTTCATCCCGCTGGCCACCCCGGTCTGCGTCTGCGGGACGGCGTCGACGACGAGGTTCGACATCGCCGCGAAGGCCAGGCCGAAGGCCAGGCCCAGGACGGTCGACTCGACCAGCAGCTGCCACACGTGGTCGTGCGCCAGCACGATCCCGAGGGTGCCCAGGGAGGTCAGCGTGGCGCCCGCCACGAGCATCGCCTTCGACCCGTACCGCGCGGCGAGGCGCCCCGAGGCGAGGCCGGCCACGAAGGTGGCCACCGTCTGCGGGAGGAGCAGCAGGCCGGACACGGTCACCGACGCCCCGAACCCGTAGCCGGTCACCTCGTCGGGCGTCTGGAGGAACTGGGGCAGGAAGGCGAACATCGAGTACATCCCCATGCCGAACAGCAGGGACACCAGGTTCACCGTCCACACGGTCGGGATGCGCATCATCGTCATGTCGATCAGCGGGCTGTCGCTGCGGGCCTCGGCCCAGACCCAGACGGGCAGCACGACGGCGGCGACGACGAACAGGCCGACCGTCGTCGGCGACCCCCAGCCCCAGCTGTGTCCCTGGCTCACGGCCAGCAAGAGGGCGACCAGCCAGGCCGACATCAGGAGCGCGGTCCCGACGTTGATCCGTCCCGGCGCCCGCTCGGGGGACTCCGGGACGAAGAAGTGCGCGGTGACGGCCGCGGTGGCGGTCAGGATCATCGGCAGCCAGAACAGCCAGTGGTAGCTGAGCGCGTCGACGATCGGGCCGGCGACGACGAGGCCGATCCCTCCGCCCACCGCGAGCAGGGCGGCCGACGTCCCCAGTGCGCCGGCCACCTTGTCGCGCGGGAACTCGTCGCGGATGATCCCGAAGGTCAGCGGCAGCACGCCGCCACCGACGCCCTGGATCGCGCGGGCCGCGATGAGCACCCCGATGCTCGGGGCGACGGCGGCGAGCAGGGAGCCGACCGCGAGGGCGCCCAACGCGACCACCAGCATCCGCTCCTTGCCGACCTTGTCACCGACCCGGCCGACGATCGGCGTGAACACCGACGCGGACAACAGGTACGCCGTCAGCACCCAGGTGACCGTGGCCTGGTCGGTGTCGAGGCCGCGCTCGATGGTCGCCAGCACGGGCGTCACCATCGACTGCAGCAGGGAGAACGAGCCGACACCGACGCAGAGCACCGCGAAGGTGACCCGATGATCGGTCCGGTGGTCGGTGCGCTGCTGCGTGGTTGCCATGACACCGGACCCAGCAGTCCGGGAGCCCGGCGCATTCCCGATCCGGGCAGCCGTCCACGGGTCAGACGGTCAGGAAACCCTCGACGAGCAGGTCGCGGACGACCGGCAGGTACGTCGCGCGCAGCTCGGCAGGCTCGCGCTCGGTCAGCGCGGCCACGGCGTCGATGATCTGCCCGACGGTGAGGTCGCCGTCGCAGGCGCCGGCCACCGCCGCCTCGACGGTGTCGACCCGGCGGGCGCGGCGCAGGCCGCGCTGCTGGCGCAGCACGATCGTCTCCGGGTCCTCGGCACCGGGCTCGCCGGTCGTCTCCTGGAGCACGTCGACGCGCAGGGTCAGCCGGTCGTGCTCGGAGAACGGGTGCGTGACCGCCGCGGCCCAGTCCCGGATCGCCGGGGCGACGGGCTGCTCGACGGCGTACGGCCAGTCCAGGTACGCCGAGTCGTGCTCGCTCTTGTGCACGTTGACCCAGCCGAAGCCGATGCCCTCGACGGACTGCTCGTCGAACCAGCCCAGCCACGCGTCGTACCGGGCGACGTACTCGGCTCCGCCGTGCAGGCCCTCGTCGCGGAGCCAGAGCTCGACGTACGCCGCCGGGTCCAGCACCTCGCGCTGCACGACGAACGCCGAGCAGCCGTCGGGCACCCAGCCCGCCACCCGCTCGTCCCAGGGCCGGCCCTCGACGACCAGCCAGTTGGCGACCACCTGGGCCCAGCCACCGTCGGTGAGGTGGTCGGGCGCGTGGCGCACGACGTGGGAGACGACGTCGTCGGCGGGGAGCCCGGCCTCGCGGTAGACCAGCCGACCGGACCGGTCCGGCGAGATCACGAACGGCGGGTTGGTCACGACGAGGTCGAAGCTCTCGTCCGCGACCGGTGCGAAGAACCAGCCGGTGCGGGTGTCGATGGTGGCGATGTCGTTGAGCGCGGCGTTGAAGCCCGCCATCCAGACGGCGCGCTGGTTGATGTCGGTGGCGACCACGGAGCCGGCGTGGGCGGCGAGGTGGAGCGCCTGGACCCCGCAGCCGGTGCCGAGGTCCAACGCGCGGCCGACCGGCTCGCGCATCGTCAGCTGCGCCAGGGAGGTGGCCGAGGGGCTGACCCCGAGGACGTGGTAGTCCGGCACGCGACCCGTCGGGCCGTCCAGGCCGGGCGTCAGGTCGCTGACGACCCAGAGGTCGTCGGTCTCGGTGGCGTAGGGGCGGACGTCGAGGAGGGCACGCGCCTCGCCGCCGGAGGTACGCAGGAAGCCGGCGTGCTCCAGCTCCTCCACCAGGCCCGGCAGGGCGCGCCCGGCCGCGTCGGCCGGCACCGCGGCCTGGAGCAGGAAGAGCCGGGTGAGCGTGGCGAGCGGTGAGGGCTCCGCCGTACGACGGAGGGCCGGGGTGGTCTCGTTGCGGCCGAGCGCCTCGTGGGCGCGCGGGCCGAGCAGGCCCGCGACGGCGTCGTAGGTGAAGCCGGCCGCCTCGAGCGCCGCACGCAGACGAAGGGGCAGGTCCGACGTCTCGTCGGACCTGCCCCTGTCGCTGGTGCTGATGGCGTCAGACGGTCGGCTGGACCGGCTGGGTCGGGGTCGGGTCGCTCACCGGTGCGGGCGGCGCCGGGGTGCCCGGACCGTCGCTGCTGATGCTGACCTCGCGCTGCTTGGAGACGTAGACCGCCGCGGTGATGATCGCGACCGCCACCAGGGCGATGATGATCCGCAGCGCGTCGTTCTGGTCCTTGCCGATCCCCATGGAGACGACGGCGCTGGCGATCAGCAGCGAAACCAGGTTCATCACCTTGATCAGCGGGTTGATCGCCGGGCCGGCGGTGTCCTTGAACGGGTCGCCGACGGTGTCGCCGATCACGGTCGCGGCGTGGGCGTCGGAGCCCTTGCCGCCGTGGTTGCCGTCCTCGACGAGCTTCTTGGCGTTGTCCCAGGCGCCGCCGGAGTTGGCCAGGAAGACGGCCATCAGGGTGCCGGTGCCGATCGCACCGGCCAGGAAGCCGGCCAGCGACGTGACGCCGAGGCCGAAGCCGACGGCGACCGGGGCGAGGACCGCCAGGATGCCCGGCGTGATCAGCTCACGCAGGGAGTCCTTGGTGACGATGTCGACGACCTTGCCGTACTCGGGACGGCCGGTGCCCTCCATGATCCCGGGGATCTCGCGGAACTGGCGGCGTACCTCGAAGACCACGGCGCCCGCGGCCCGGCCGACGGCGTTGATCGCCAGACCGGAGAAGAGGAACACCACGGCCGCACCGAGGAGCACGCCGACCAGGACGGCCGGGTTGAACACGAAGAAGTCGGCCAGCGAGAACTCGTCCTGCGCCGGCTTGGCGTCTACCAGGGCGTCGAGCACCGAGGTGGCGTAGGAGCCGAACAGCGCCGTGGCGGCCAGCACGGCCGTCGCGATCGCGATGCCCTTGGTGATGGCCTTGGTGGTGTTGCCGACCGCGTCGAGCTCGGTGAGGATCTGCGCGCCCTCGGGGCTGACGTCGCCGGACATCTCCGCGACGCCCTGGGCGTTGTCGGAGACCGGGCCGAAGGTGTCCATCGCGACGATCACGCCGACGGTGGTCAGCAGGCCGCAGCCCGCCAGCGCCACCGCGAACAGCGAGACCGTCAGGGACGAGCCGCCCAGGAGGAAGGCGCCGAACACGGCCGCGCCGATCACCAGCGTGGTGTACACGGCCGACTCGAAGCCGACCGCGAGGCCGGACAGGATGACGGTGGCCGCGCCGGTGAGCGAGGTCTTGCCGACGTCCTTGACGGGGCGGTACTCGGTGCCGGTGAAGTACCCCGTCAGCGCGAGGATGCCGGCGGCCATCACGATGCCGATGACGACGGCGGCCGAGGCGATCAGGGCCGGGTTGCCCTCGGCACCGGTCAGCGAGATCTGGTCGAGTGCGGTCGGCGTGATGTTGTTGAAGTCCGCGAAGCTCGACGGCAGGTAGATGAACGACAGCGCGACGCTCCCCACCGCGGCGATGCCCGCCGAGATGTAGAAGGCGCGGTTGATGGTGACCAGGCCGTTCTCACCGGCGCGCGGCTTGCAGAGGTAGACGCCGGCCACGGCGGTCAGAGCGCCGACGGCGGGGATCAGCAGCGGGTACACGAGGCCCTTGTCGCCGAAGGCCTGCGAGCCGAGGATCAGCGCGGCGACCAGTGTGACGGCGTACGACTCGAAGAGGTCGGCGGCCATGCCGGCGCAGTCACCGACGTTGTCGCCGACGTTGTCGGCGATGGTGGCGGCGTTGCGCGGGTCGTCCTCGGGGATGTTCTGCTCGACCTTGCCGACCAGGTCCGCGCCGACGTCGGCGGCCTTGGTGAAGATGCCGCCGCCGACTCGCATGAACATGGCGAGCAGCGCGGCGCCGAAGCCGAAGCCCTCGAGCACGTGCGGCGCCTCGTCCTTGAAGATGAGGACGACGACGCTGGCGCCGAGGAGGCCCAGGCCGACGGTGAGCATGCCGACCATGGCGCCGGTGCGGAAGCCGATGTTCATGGCCGGGTCGCGGCCCTCGGTGTTCGCCGCGGCGGCGACGCGCAGGTTGGCCTTCACCGCCAGGGACATGCCCAGGTAGCCGACGGTGGCCGAGAAGCCCGCGCCGACCAGGAAGAAGATGGAGCGACCGATGCGCACGCCCCAGTCGTCGGCCGGCAGCGCCAGCAGGACGAAGAAGGCGATCGCGGCGAAGACCGCCAGCGTGCGGAACTGGCGCTGCAGGTAGGCGTTGGCGCCCTCCTGGATCGCGTGGGCGATGTTCTTCATGTTGTCGGTGCCCTCGCCGGCGGACAGCACCTCTTGCCTGAACATCGCAGCCATCGCGAGCGCGCCCAGCGCGATCACGGCGACGATGATGACCAGGACGAGGTTTCCGCCAGCGAGGTCCACAACGGCCGGAGCAATGCCGGTCATGCGTGTCCTCCTGGGAGTTTCAAGACTTGAACTCGCGGGAGTCTACGCAGGAAGGGCCGGGAACTGGCACTCAGGTGTGGCGAGTGCCACGCGTCTCACCGCAAAGGGTGAGGGTTGCTCGTCAGCGAGAAGCGAGCGCGGCTTCGGCATCCTCGACGGGCAGAGCATGGATCACGAACAGGCTTGAAGCTCGGGCGAATTCGGCCCGACTATCGAGAAGCGAGCGCGGCTTCGGCGGAGTCATGGATCACGAAGACCTTCGCCAGGCCGGTGATCCGGAAGATCTTGAGCAGGCGGTCCTGGGTGCAGACCAGGTCCAGCGAGCCGTCGTGGGCACGGACCTTCTTGAGGCCGCCGACCAGGACGCCGAGGCCGGTGGAGTCGAGGAACTCGACGTCCTGCATGTCGACGATGATGTCGTAGGACCCGGCGGCGACCAGCTCGGTGAACTTGTCGCGCAGCCGCGGTGCGGTGTAGACGTCGATCTCTCCGCCGACGGCGACGACGGTCGTGCCGTCCGCCTCACGCGTCGAAAGAGTCAGGTCCACGTCGTCTCCACTGCCCTCGTGTGTGCCCCATCGGGTGTTGCCGCAAGCGGGGGCGCGCTCCGGCGCACCCCGCCGTCCAATCAAACCACGCCTGCCCGTCGTTCGTGGAAATAGTAGGCAGGAGCGTCATGCCAGCGCGGCGGCGGACGTCGCGGCTGGGTCGACCGGGCTGTGTCCCCTCTGTTTGGGAGACTGGACGCGTGGGTGTTCCGGTGCTCGAGGGTGCGGTGCCGCGATCCATGGGCGACGTCCTGGACCGCCTGGCCGCGGTGCCCGGGCGCGAGGACCGGCTGACCCACGTCGAGGTGCTGCCGGCGCGGGCTGCGGTCCCGGTCGCGTGGCCGGCCTGGGTGCCCGACGACGTGCGGGCGGCGTACGTCGCCCAGGGGCTGCTGACGCCCTGGCGCCACCAGGCGGAGGCCGCCGAGCTGGCGCACGCGGGACGGCACGTCGTGGTCGCGACCGGGACGGCGTCGGGCAAGTCGCTGGGGTACCAGCTGCCGGCGCTCGCCGCGATCCGGGCCGCGCGCGGGCCTCGTGACCAGCGGGGCGCGGGTGTCCTCTACCTCTCGCCGACCAAGGCGCTCGCCCAGGACCAGCTGGCCGGGCTGGAGGCGCTCGGGCTCGACGTGCGGTTCGCGACCCACGACGGCGACAGCCCGCGCGAGCAGCGGGAGTGGACGCGTGACCACGCCGAGTACGTCCTGACCAACCCCGACATGCTGCACCGCTCGCTGCTGCCGGCCCACCACCGCTGGGCACAGCTGCTCGGGTCGCTGAGGTACGTCGTGGTGGACGAGTGCCACCACTACCGCGGGGTGTTCGGCGCCCACGTCGCGCAGGTGCTGCGCCGGCTGCGGCGGGTGTGCGCGGCGTACGGCTCCTTCCCGACGTTCGTGCTCGCCTCGGCCACGGTCGCCGAGCCCGAGGTACATGCGCGCCGGCTGACCGGGCTCGACGTCGTGCCGGTCACCGACGACGGGTCGCCGCGGGGACAGGTGGCGGTGGCGCTGTGGGAGCCGCCGTTCACCTCGCGTGCCGGCGAGCACGGCGCCCCGGTCCGACGGGCCGCCTCCTCCGAGGCCGCCGACCTGCTGGCCGACCTGGTCGTCGAGGGCATCCGCACCCTGGCGTTCATCCGGTCGCGGCGCGGAGCCGAGCAGGTCGCGCTGACGGCGTCCGACCTGCTCGCCGACGTGGACCCCGTGCTGGCGCACCAGGTGGCGGCGTACCGGGGTGGCTACCTCCCCGAGGAGCGCCGCGCCATCGAGCGGGCGCTGCGGTCGGGCGAGCTGACCGGGCTGGCGGCCACCAACGCCCTCGAGCTCGGCATCGACATCAGCGGGCTGGACGCCATCGTGATGGCGGGCTTCCCCGGCACGCGGGCGGCGTTGTGGCAGCAGGTGGGCCGTGCGGGCCGCGGGCACGGCGACGCGCTGGGCATCCTCGTCGCCCGCGACGACCCGCTGGACACCTACCTGGTGACCCACCCGGAGGCGCTGTTCGGGAAGCCGGTCGAGGCCACCGTGTTCGACCCCGGCAACGAGCACGTGCTGGCTCCGCATCTGTGTGCCGCGGCGCAGGAGCTGCCGCTGACCGAGGACGACCTCGAGCTGTTCGGACCGTCCACCCGCGACCTGCTCGACCGGCTGGTCGAGCAGGGCCGGCTGCGCAAGCGGCCCCGGGGGTGGTTCTGGACCGACCGGCTGCGGGCCTGCGACCAGGCCGACATCCGCTCCGCGGGCGGCAGCCCGGTCGCCCTCGTGGAGACCGAGACCGGCCGCGTCGTCGGGCACGTCGACTCGTCGAGCTCGCACGCGACCGCACACCCCGGGGCGGTGTACGTGCACCGCGGCGACACCTGGCTGGTCGAGTCCCTGGACCTCGAGGACAACGTCGCGGTGATCACCCGCGCCGACCCCGACTGGTCGACGACGGCCCGGGAGATCACCGACATCACGGTCGTCGCCGAGCGGGAAGGACGCGACTGGGGCGCCTGCCGGCTCAGCCTCGGCACGGTCGAGGTGTCGCACCAGGTCGTGTCGTACCTCAAGCGCCGCCAGCCCGGCGGCGAGGTCATCGGCGAGGAGCTGCTCGACCTGCCGGTGCGCACGCTCCAGACGGCCGCGGTCTGGTGGACCGTGCCCGACCACGTGCTGGTCGAGAGCGGGCTGGCCGAGGTCGACCTGGCCGGTGCCGCGCACGCCGCCGAGCACTGCTCCATCGGGCTGCTGCCGTTGTTCGCGACCTGCGACCGTTGGGACATCGGCGGGGTGTCCACGATCCTGCATGCCGACACCGGCCGGCTCACGGTGTTCGTGTACGACGGGCACCCCGGCGGAGCCGGGTTCGCCGAGCGCGGCTTCCGGGCCGCCCGGGAGTGGCTGACCGCGACGCGCGAGGGCATCGCCTCCTGCGCCTGCGACGACGGCTGCCCGTCCTGCATCCAGTCGCCCAAGTGCGGCAACCAGAACAACCCGCTCGACAAGGCCGGCGCCGTACGCCTGCTCGACGTCCTCCTCGCCGGGTGAGCGCGAGCGGCGGTAGCCTCGCAGCATGTTCGTCATCGGGTTGCTGCTCATGCTCTTCGGCGCGCTGGCGATCGTGGGTGCGCTGTTCGCGAGCAGCGGCACCGCGGAGTTCCTCGGGATCGACGTCTCCGCGTTCGGCATCTTCCTGATCGGCCTCGGCGCCGGCGTGGCCATCCTCTGGGGCTGGACCATCAGCAAGTTCGGCGTGAAGCGCTCGCTGCAGCACCGCCGCGAGAGCAAGCAGCTGCAGCAGCTCTCCGAGAAGCTCGACCGGGTCGACGAGGAGAAGAGCAAGGACGTCGACGACAACAACGCGATCTGAGCTCCTCCCCCTCCCCCGCGCCCACCCGCCGCCTCCACCTCCGGATCGCTCTCGCTCGTTGCCCTTCGCGGGCCTGTCTGTTGCCGGTCAGGCCGGACCGGCGCGTGCCTCGGCCGTGAGGTCGGCCTGCTGGCCGAGCCAGTGCGGGCCGGCCACGCGGACGGACACGGTGACCGTCCGGTCGGTCACGGCGCAGCCGGTGAGCTCGGCGCCGTTCAGGAGGGCCACGGTGCGGGCGCTGTCGCAGGCCGGCCGGCCGTTGGCCGCCGCGGACGCGCCCGCGAGCGCGGCCAGGTCGGCGGCCGACTGGGCCCGGCGGTGGGCGACCACCATCGCCTGCACGACGCCGAGCGCGGCGCCGACGAGCAGCAGCACCCCGGCGAGCGCGAGGACGAGCACCGCGGCCGCCCCGGACTGGCCGCGCGACCGGGTCACCGTGCTGCTCACGGGGGCACCTCCTCGGCCGCCGCGACCGCCTCGGCAGTGAGGTGGACCGAGGGCAGGGCGTCGAACAGCCCGCCCACGCCGTCGACCGAGACCGACCCGTGCACCACGACCTGGTCGCCGGTCGGGGACACCGACAGCTCGGTCCCCGCGGGCGCCACCTGACGAGCCCGGGCCACCGCCTCGGCCGCCGTGTCGCCCCGAGCCACGGCGCGGGCCGCCTCGCGGGTCGCGTCGACGAGACGTACCTGCGCCACGCCGAGGGTCAACAGCCAGACGAGCCCGATCGTGAGGGCGAGCAGGAGCGGCACGGCCATGGCCAGCTCGGCCGTGACCGCTCCTCGCTCGGCGGGTCGGTGCAGCTTCACCCGAGGCCCAGCAGGGACAGGACGTGGTCGAACAGGGTCTTGAGGAGGTGCTCGCCGAACCCGCCGGTGAGCAGCTTGTAGAGCAGGCCGGCGAGACCCGCCCCCGCGGCGGTGCCGACGGCGTACTCGGCCGTGGTGATGCCTCGCTCGCCGAGCCCGGGCCTGGACGTGCGGATCATCGGTCCTCCGATCAGTCGGTGGGGCGCCTGGTGCGTCCCGCGCGTCCCATGGTCGGGCGGTTCGCCGACGGGACGGGGCGAGGAGCGGGTGGCGTGGGGAGAAGGGGTGCGGGAGGGGCGGGTGTGGACGGGAAGCGGGTCCCGGAAGCTGCGGGTCGGCCTCATCGCAGCGCCTCCAGCAGCCCCCCGACCACGGGGACGATGCCGATGAGGAGGAACGCGGGCAGCAGGCACAGGCCCAACGGCACCGCGGCTCGGACGCCGACGCGGCGGGCGGAGTCCTCCACCTCGGCCCGGGCACGGGCGGCCAGCTCGCGGCCGAGCCGCTCGAGGGCGTCGGCGACCGGTTCGCCGGTGCGGGCGGAGCGGGCCAGGGTGCGGCCGAGCGGGGCAAGCGCGGGCTCGACGGCAAGAGAACCCCAGACGTCGGCCGGTGGCACACCGAGCGCGATCCGCGGCGGCAGTCCGGCCAGGGCGTCGGCCAGCGGCCCGGGCAGAGCCCGGCACACCAGCGCCAGCCCGTCGGCCGGCGGCAGCCCGCCGCGCACCGCCGCGGCCAGCAGCCCCACCACGTGCGGCAGGTCGGCCCGCAGTCGCTCGCGGCGCCGGCGCTGGCCCGGCGTCTCGGCGCGGCCCAGCACGACCCACACCGAGACGGCCGCCACCACACCCGCCACCAGGCCGGGCCGGCCCGAGACGAAGGCCCACGCCCCCACGCCCGCCAGGCCGCTCCAGAGCCAGCGCCGCGGTCGCTCCTCGGAAGCAGCGACCGCCGCCGGGGCCAACGGCGAGGCCGGGTGACGCCGTACCGGGGGCGGTACGGCGAGCCACACGCTCGCCGCCGCCAGCCCCGCGACCACGACCGGGCTCACGACCCGACCCCGGCGGCGATCCGCTCGATCCAGGCCAGCCCCGCGAACCCCAGCAGCAGCCCGCCCGCGAGGCAGGCGAGGCCGACCGGCGTACGGAGCAGGAACCCGACCGGATCCCCGCCGGACCCGGCGCCCATCGCCAGCGCCACCACGGGCAGCCCACCCACCAGCCGGGCGGTCGCCCGCGCCGAGGCGAGCTCGCCCTGCACGACCCGGTCGGTGGCGGCGGCCCGGCGCAGCGACTCCGCCAGCCGGGACAGCGCATCGGCGAGTCCGTGGCCCGTGCGGTGCGCGACCACCCACGCGGCCGCCACGAGCGCGAGCCCCTCGGCGCCGGGGCGCGCGGACAGGAGCCGCAGGGCGGACGGTACGTCGCCACCCAGCGCCGTCGTCCGCGCGACCGGCGCCAGCAGCGGCCACGCCTCCGCCGCGCGGACCAGCGCGGACTCCGGCGGCTGGCCCGCGCCCAGCTCGGCGGCCAGCAAGTCACAGGCCTCCAGGACCCGTTCGCGCGTCGCGGTCCGATCACGCGCGTCGGCCCGGGCCCGCCACAGCCGGTGCCCGGCCCACCCAGCTCCCACCACCACGAGCACGAGGACCGCCGGCCGCAGCGCGCCCGCGACCACGCCGAGGGAGGCGACCGCGGCGGCTGCCACCACGACGTACCTCCCGCCACCGACGAACCGGGCCCCGGCGAGCCGCGGCGGCGGATGCACCAGCAAGGCCGCCGCCGTCCCGGCCAGCGCAGCGGCGAGCAGCCCGGCGTTCACGAGGTCGACAGCAGCGCGGCGAGCCGGTCGGCACCCGGACCTTGTCGCGGCGTGCCGTCGTGGGCGAACACGACCGCCGCGCTCATCGTCACCAGCCCGTCCGTGCCCCGCGACGGCACGCCCACCTCCCGCAGCCGGCGTCGTCCGGACGCGTCGAGCCCCAGGTGCAGCACCACGTCGACCGCCGCCGCGAACTGGCTGTGCGCCGCCTCCCGGCCGAGCCCGGCGGCGAGGGCGAGGGCCTCGACACGAGCAGGTACGTCGGCGGCCGAGTTGGCGTGCAGGGTGCCGCAGCCGCCCTCGTGGCCGGTGTTCAGCGCCGCGAGGAGATCCACGACCTCTCCTCCCCGCACCTCCCCCACGACCAGCCGGTCGGGTCGCATCCGCAGGGCCTGACGGACCAGCGAGCGCACCGTGACCTCGCCCGCGCCCTCGATGTTCGGCGGCCTTGCCTCCAGCCAGACGCAGTGCGGATGGTCCGGCCGCAGCTCGTGGGAGTCCTCGACCAGCACCAGCCGCTCGGCGGGGTCGGCGAGCGACAGCAACGCGGCCAGCAGGGTGGTCTTGCCCGAACCCGTGCCGCCGCTGACCACGAACGCGACGCGACGCCGAACGACGGCGCGCAGCAGGCGCTCGCCGGCCGGAGTCACCATCCCGGCGGCGACCAGCTCCTCGAGCGGGAACGCCCGCGCTCGCGGCACGCGCAGGGAGATCAGCGTCCCCGGGCGGGCGATCGGCGACAGCAGGGCGTGGCAGCGGGTGCCGTCTGCGAGGCGGACGTCGACGTACGGGCTGGCGTCGTCCAGCCGCCGGCCACCGAGCGCGGCGAGCCGCTGGGCCAGCCGACGCACGGCGTCCTCGTCGGCGAACCGCACGTCCACCGGCTGCATTCCCGCACCCTCGTCGACGTACACCCCCTCGGTCCCGTTGACGACCACGTCGGTGACGCCGGGCCGACGCAGCAGCGGCTCGAGCGGGCCGGCGCCGAGCACGTCGCGGCGCAGCTCCTCGTGGACCGCCAGCACCGTCGCATCGCCGACGGGCTGCCCCGTCGCCCGCAGCGCCTCGGCCACACGGTGGGCGGTGAGGTCCCCGGGTCGGCGGGCCAGCCGCTCGCGCACCTCGTCGACGACCGTCCCCAGGTCGGCGGGGAGGGCCGTCACGCCGCCACCGGCCGAAGGGCGGCGAGCTCGTCGAGCAGCGCCAGGCAGGTCCGTCCCAGTGGCCCGCGCCGTGACCGGATCGGCCCCAGCCCCAGGTCGATGGCCTCCTCGAGCCCGCGCTGGTCGGCCATCCGCGCCGCCACCGGCACCGAGGTCAGGCGCGCGACCGCGTCGGGGCGGACGTCGTCGCCCCGCAGCACCAGCCTCAGCGGAGCGGTGTCGTGGAACCGCGAGCAGAGGCGCACGGCCGACGCCAGGCCGGCGACGGTGGGCACCGTCAGCACGTACACGCGGTCGCACCGCGCTACGAGCTCCTCCACGAGCGGGTCGACCACGCGCGGCAGGTCCACGACCACGGTGTCGTGGCCACGCTGGGCGGCCGAGACGGCGTTGCGGACGGCGAAGGCCTGGAGGCTGCCCTGCGGCCCGGAGTACCAGGTGAGCACGCCGAGCCCGTCGCGGCGGGGCAACGACTCGCGCAGCGAGCGGCCGCTGAACCGCCCGGTCGTCTGGCACAGCGCGTCCCACCGGATCCCGTCGTGACCGTCGAGGCCGAGCACGCGGTCCGCCCCGGGCCCGAGCGGGTCGGCGTCGATGACGACGGCCGGGCCGCGACGGGCGGCCGTCTGGCCGAGGGCACAGGCGAACGTCGTCGCGCCGGCGCCGCCGGAGCCGCCGATCACCCCGATCGTCACCGAGCCGAGCGGCCGGGTGTCGCCGAGGTCGGCGAGCAGCTCGGTCAGCCAGCCGGCCGAGCGGGGCAGCTCGGCGACGTTCTCGGCGCCGAGCGCGAGCGCCGTCCGGAAGACGTCGTCGGGGACGCCGACGTTGCCGACGACGTGCACGCCGGCGCGGCGGGGTGGCCCGAGACGAGCCAGGGAGCGGGCGATGTCGACGCCGACGCACACGAGCGGCGCCGCGGACCAGGCCCGGAGGGCACCGGCCTCGTCGTGGGCCAGCACGGGCGTGACGCCGGCTGCGGCCGCCAGTCGCTGGAGCTCGTCGAGGAGGGCAGGGTCGTCGGTGACGAAGAGAGGAGTGTCCATGCCGGTCTCGTCCCCGGGCCGCCACCGCGTCTCACACGAGGGGCGACGGCGCTGTGGAGAACGCCCCGCCGAGGCCGCCTGTGGACGGCAACCGGGTCCCGGGATCCGTCCACAGGCGCACCTACCATGTGGCCATGCCCGTGTCCGGAGAGCACCGCCCGACCGCGGCGTTCTTCGACCTGGACAAGACGGTCATCGCCCGGTCGAGCTCGTTCGCGTTCTCGAAGCCCTTCCAGGCCGGCGGCCTGATCTCGCGGCGGGCGATGCTGCGGTCGGCGTACGCCCAGTTCGTCTACCTCGTCGGCGGCGCCGACCACGACCAGATGGAGAAGATGCGGCAGTTCATGTCACAGCTGACCGCCGGCTGGGACGTCGCGACCGTGCGCGAGATCGTCGCCGACACGCTGCACCACGTCGTCGACCCGATCGTGTACGACGAGGCGGTCTCGCTGATGGAGGAGCACCGCGCTCTCGGACGGGACGTGGTCGTGGTGTCCGCCAGCGGCGCCGAGGTCGTGGAGCCGATCGGGGCGATGCTCGGCGCCGACGACGTGATCGCCACCCAGCTGGAGATCGTGGACGGGAAGTACACCGGCACCATCCAGTACTACGCGTACGCCGCCGAGAAGGCGCGCGCGATCACCGCGATGGCCGAGGAGCGGGGCTACGACCTCGAGGGCTGCTTCGCCTACAGCGACTCGATCACCGACCTGCCGATGCTCGAGGCCGTCGGGCACCCGCACGCGGTCAACCCCGACAAGGAGCTGCGCCGCGCCGCCGCCGAGCGCGGCTGGCCGATCCTGGTGTTCACCCGGCCCGTGACCCTCCGCAACCGGCTGCCCGCGGGCCGCTCGGCCCTCGCGGCGCTCGCCCTCGGAGGGGTCGGGGCGGTCGGCTGGATGCTCTGGTCGAGTGTCCGGCGGCGGCGCGCGAGCGCCTGACCTGCAGGTACGTCGCGCCCCACCAGACGGCGTGAAAGTCAACCCTTGTAGGCCATTGCGGACCGGCGTAGAACAGGGTCAGAAGCAACTGAAAACCAGCACGCGGACCGGGTACCCACGCGGCGACCTACCCTTCCTACAGGGCGCTGACCACCGGGAACCTCCCGAGGCAGCAGTTGAGTGTGCACGCCTGGTAGCCAACGGTCCTGCGTGTCAGTGGCGGCACCTGACTCATCGAGCCGGGTGCCGCCGCATCTGGTCAGGAGCGCGCCAGGGGGCTCGCCTCGGCCCCCCGCGCCGCCGCCTCCGCGGCGTACCTCAGCCACGCGTGCACGCCGGTCGGCCCGCCGTCGCGGTACGCGCGGAGGTTCGACTCGTACTCCGCCCGCAGCGCCAGGTGCCCGGCCTCCGGCACCAGCACGGACCGCTCGTCGACCCCGCGGGCGACCCACACCAGGCGCTCGGCCGCACGAGCCACGATCCCGTTGTGGGACGGGAACGGTCCAGCCGTCGCGAGGTCGGCGTGGACAACCGCGGCGACGAGCAGGGCCGGTGCCGTGGTCGTCGCCGAGAGCAGCCGACCGAGCGCCTGCAGCCGCGCCGAGGACTCGGCGTCGCGGGGCCGGCCGCCGACGGGCTGCCCGGACGCCAGGGCGTGCAGCCGGGCGAACGCCTGGAGAGGCGCGGTACGCAGCACGGGCACCAGCGCCAGCAGGTGCACCGAGACGCGGACGGCGTCGGCCGCGACCTCGTCGCCACCCCCGTCCCGTACCTCGTCCAGCGAGGACGCCGACCCCTCCAGGACCGCCGACGCGTGGGCGCCGACCAGCAGCGCCTCGGCGGTCTGCTCGGGGGAGGTACGGCGCAACCCGCGGTCGCGCAGCAGGGCGTCGATCCCGTCCCGCGCCGCCGCGAACCCCGACGGCACGCCCTCCAGCTTCAGCAACCCCGCGAGCGGGTCCTCGGTCTCGTCCGGCACGGCGTGAAGTCTGCCGGGTCGGGATAGTCCCCGACGTTTGGGCCCTCAAGTGCCGCGGAGAAGGCCCAAACGTCAGGGACTACCGCGAAACGTCAACTGAGGTTGACAACATACCGTCGTCAACGTAGGTTGACATGCATGACGGATCTGGCGGCGCTGACGGCGGCGGCGACCGAGTCCGACCCGCGGGCGGGGCTGCGGGCGGTGCGGGCCCTGGGACGGCTGCTCGAGCACCTCGAGCGGACCCAGGTCGACCGGGCCCGGGCGGCGGGCTGGTCGTGGCAGGAGATCGCCGAGGTCCTCGAGGTCAGCAAGCAGGCCGTCCACAAGAAGCACGCCCGCAGGAGGTAGCGATGCTCGAACGCTTCACCCGCAACGCCCGCGACGTGGTGCTCCGCGCGCACGAGGCGGCCCGGGCCGCCGGTGCCGCGGAGGTGCTGCCGGCCCACCTCTTCGTCACCCTCGTCGACACCGACGGCACGCTGGCGGTCAACGTCCTCGAGGACCTCGGGGCGACGCGCGAGGAGGTACGCCGCGTGGTGCGCGGCCTCACCGGTCACCGGCCGATGGGGCTCAGCACCGACGACGCCGAGGCCCTCAGGCTGCTCGGCATCGACCTCGACGACGTCATGCGCCGGATCGACCGCGACCTCGGGGGAGCCGCCGAGAACGAGACCACCGGCCCGAGGAAGGTGCGCCACGCACGACCCCGCTTCGCCAAGGCCTCGAAGAAGGTCCTCGAGCTCTCCCTGCGCGAGGCGATCCGGCTCGGCGACGGCTTCATCGGCAGCGAGCACATCCTGCTGGGCCTGCTGCGAGCCGCCGACCCGGTCGTCATCGGCACGCTGGAGGCCTTCGACCTGAAGCCCGAGGACGTCCGACGCGCGGTCGAGGAGGCCGAGCGGCGCACCGGCTGACCCGTACCTCCCGCGGGTAGGGTCACCGGTGATGGACGAGGAGCGGGCGACACCCGATTGGGCGCACTCCTTCGGAGGCGTGGTGGATGCCTATGACCGTGCCCGCCCGACGTACCCGCGCGAGGCCGCCCAGTGGCTGGTCGGCCAGGAGGCGGCGACCGTCCTCGAGCTCGGCGCCGGCACCGGCAAGCTCACTGAGCAGCTCCTGGCCCTCGGTCACGGCGTCGTCGCCACCGACCCCGACACCGCGATGCTCGAGCGCCTCAAGCGCAACCTGCCGGAGGCGAGCACCCTCCTCGCGCACGCCGAGGACCTGCCTGTGGGCGACCACGGCTTCGACGCGGTCGTGGCGGCCCAGGCCTTCCACTGGTTCGACCTGGACCTCGCATTGCCGGAGATCGCTCGCGCCCTCAAGCGCGGCGGTCGCGTCGGCCTGATCTGGAACCAGCGCGACGAGACGATCCCGTGGGTGCGCCGCCTCGGCGAGCTCATCGGCACCCAGGAGCAGCTCGACGAGCCGGCCGCGGCCCTCGCCGAGAGCGGGCTGTTCGGCGAGGTCGAGGAGGCGTCGTTCAAGCACTGGCAGCAGATCGACCGCACCAGCATCCAGCAGCTCGTCCTCTCGCGTTCCAACGTCGCCGTCCTCGACGAGGAGGCCCGCGCCGCGAAGATGGCCGAGGTCGTGGCCTTCTACGACGGCTTCGGCCGCGGCATGGACGGCATGCAGCTCCCCTACGTCGCGCGCTGCTTCCGCGCCACCGTGCTCGACCATCCGGGGCAGGAGCCCGACGAGGCCGAGAACGCCTCGGAGGACGGCGGCCCGTCCGACGGCACCGACACCGACATGCTGCTCATCGACTTCCGCTGACCGTCCCGGCTACCGTCCGCGCATGGCCACCACGCTCGGGGCTTCGCTGGGACGGGTGTTCCGGCGCTCACACCTGGGCACCGAGGCCGACCGGGCGACGTTCCGGACCCTGCACGAGGCGTCGCTGGCCGGCCCGGCGCTGCGGGAGGGCCTGACCGAGGCCAGCGCCGAGCGCAGCATCCGCCACCTGCGGTCGCTGCTGGGCGCGCCGGTGGTCGCGCTCACCGACACCCAGCGCGTGCTGGCGTGGGACGGCCCGGGCGCGCACCACTCCGACCAGGTGGCGGCGCTGGCGAGGAGCACCGAGGCGACCCAGGTCGCCGGGCCCTCCCAGCTCGGCTGCCACCTCGTCAGCTGCCCGGTGCAGCACGTGGTCGTCAGCCCGCTCGTCGTCGACGAGCTGGTGGTGGGGCACATGGTCGTCGGCACGCCGTACCCCACCGCCGGTCTCGTCCGCGCGACCGACGAGGTCGCCGCCTGGGTCTCGGGACAGCTCGACCTCGCCGAGCTGGACGCGTCGCGGCGGCGGCTGGTCGAGGCCGAGGTGCGGGCCCTGCGCGCGCAGATCTCGCCGCACTTCGTCTACAACTCCCTGGGCGCGATCGCGTCGTTCGTGCGTACCGACCCCGAGCGGGCTCGCGACCTGCTGCTGGAGTTCGCGGACTTCACCCGCTACACCTTCCGCCGCCAGGGCGACTTCACCACGCTGGCCGAGGAGCTGCGCTCGATCGAGCAGTACCTGCTGCTCGAGCAGGCCCGGTACGGCGAACGGCTGCGCGTCGTGCTCCGGATCGCGCCGGAGGTGCTGCCCGTGCAGGTCCCGTTCCTGTCGCTCCAGCCGCTGGTCGAGAACGCCGTCAAGCACGGCCTGGAGGGGCGCGAGGAGGGCGGGACGATCACGGTGGTGGCCAGCGACCTCGACCGCGAGTGCGAGATCTGCATCGAGGACGACGGCGTGGGCGAGGACCCGGACGTCGTGCGCCGGGCGCTCGCCGGGACCGGCGACTCGGTCGGGCTGGCCAACGTGGACGAGCGGCTGCGGCACGCGTTCGGGGACGAGTACGGGCTGGTCGTCGAGACCAACGTCGGTGCCGGCACCCGGGTGGTCGTGCGGGTGCCCAAGTACGCCGAGGGCCTCCACCCGTGAGCGCGGCCCCGACCAGGAAGGGCCTCCGTGTCCTCGTCATCGACGACGAGCGTCCCGCCCTCGACGAGCTGGCCTTCCTGCTCGAGCGCGACCCGCGCGTGGGCGGCGTCCTGACCTCCGACTCCGCCACCGACGCCCTGCGCGTCCTGCAGGAGCTGTCGGTGGACGCGGTGTTCCTCGACATCTCGATGCCGGGCCTGTCGGGGCTGGAGCTCGCGCAGGTGCTGGCCAGGTTCAAGAGCCCGCCACCGGTGGTGTTCGTGACGGCACACGAGCAGCACGCGGTGGACGCCTTCGACCTCAACGCGGTCGACTACGTGCTCAAGCCGGTGCGCGAGGAGCGGCTGGCCGAGGCGGTACGCCGCGTGGTCGAGGGCACCGCGTCCGGCCGGGTCTCGGAGGACGAGCAGGTGGCCGTGGAGCTCGGTGGCGTCACCCGGTTCATCAGCCGTGCCGACATCAGGTACGTCGAGGCCCAGGGCGACTACGCCCGCCTGCACACCGCGGACGGCAGCCACCTGCTGCGCACGCCCCTGGCCGCGCTGGAGGAGCAGTGGGCGCCGGCCGGCTTCGTGCGCATCCACCGGTCACTGCTGGTCTCGCTGCCGCACGTCGAGGAGGTGCGCACGGAGTCCGGCCGCTGCACCGTCGTCGTCGGGGGCACCGAGCTCGCCGTGTCCCGCCGCCACACCCGCGAGCTGCGCGACCTCCTCGTCCGGCGCACCAGGCCCGGTGGAGCCCGTGGTTGAGCGGGTCCGGGTCACGTCGCCGCGGACGACGTCGGCCCGCCGGCGTACCCCTCCCAGCGCGGCGGGCGAGATCGACGCGCAGAGCCAGGTGGGCGAGGTGTACCTGCGGTCGCTGCTGCGCACGCAGCTGCGGCTCGGGCTGACCGTGCTGCTGACCCTCGCCGTCCTGGTGGGCGGGCTGCCGCTGGCGTTCCGGCTCCTCCCCGGCGTGACGGGCACGCGGGTGCTCGGGATGCCCCTGGCGTGGGGACTGCTCGGCTTCGTGGTGTACCCGACGCTGCTGCTGCTCGGCTGGTGGTACGTGCGTGCGGCCGAGCGCAACGAGGCCGCGTTCACCGACGTGGTCGACCCCGGGAGACGCGACCCGTGAACCATGCGTTCGGCGCGACCGCGGTCGCCGTCGTCTCGGTCCTGACCATCGGCATCGGCATCTGGGGACTGCGGTTCAGCCGGACGACGTCCGACTTCTTCGTCGCCTCCCGGACCGTGCGGCCGGCGCTGAACGCCACGGCGATCGGCGGCGAGTACCTCTCCGCCGCGTCGTTCCTCGGCGTCGCCGGCCTGGTGCTGACGTACGGCGCGGGCATGCTCTGGTACCCCGTCGGCTGGACCGCCGGGTACCTGGTCCTGCTCACCCTCGTCGCCGCTCCCCTGCGCCGCTCCGGTGCGTACACGCTGCCCGACTTCGCCCAGGCGCGGCTGCGGTCCAAGCAGGTGCGCGTCGCCACGTCGGCGCTCGTGGTGGCGATCGGCTGGCTGTACCTCATCCCCCAGCTCAAGGGCGCCGGCTTCACGCTGAACCTGGCGACCGGCCTCGACAACCGGCTGGGCGGCCTGGTCGTCGCGGTCGTCGTGCTGGTCAACGTGGTCACCGGCGGCATGCGCAGCGTGACCTTCGTCCAGGCGTTCCAGTACTGGCTGAAGCTCACCGCGCTGCTCGTCCCGGCCGTCTTCCTGCTGATGGTCTGGTTCGGCGACGGCGCGACCTCGCCGGCGGACGCGGTGTTCGACCTGCCGGGCCGGTCCGGGTGGGCGGACCCGCTCTCCGGGCTGGGCGCGCACCCGATGTACACGACGTACTCGATCATCGTCGCGACGTTCCTCGGCACCATGGGCCTGCCCCACGTGGTCGTGCGCTTCTACACCAACCCCGACGGCCGGGCCGCGCGCCGGACGACGCTGGTGGTGCTCGGCCTGCTCGGCCTCTTCTACGTGCTGCCGCCGGTGTACGGCGCCCTGGGTCGGATGTACGCCGGGGACCTGGTCGGCGCCGGCACGGCCGACACCGTGGTCGTCGAGCTGCCCACGCGAATGGTCGGCGGCACGGGCGGCGAGCTGCTGGCCGCTCTCCTCGTGGCGGGCGCCTTCGCGGCGTTCCTCTCCACGTCGTCGGGCCTGACGATCGCGGTGGCAGGCGTGCTGTCGCAGGACGTGCTGGGGCGCCGGTTCGGCGGCATCGCGTCGTTCCGGCTCGGCGCGTGCATCGGGGTGGGCGTCGCGTACGTGTTCGCCGTGCTCGCCGAGGACGTGGGCGTCGCCACGGCCGTCGGGCTGGCCTTCGCCGTCGCCGCCTCGACGTTCTGCCCCCTGCTGGTGCTGGGCATCTGGTGGCGCCGCCTCACCGACGTCGGCGCGATCGCGGGGTTGGTGGTCGGCGGCCTGACCTCCGGATCGGCCGTCGTCCGCACGTTCGTGGCGACCGAGGACTCCGGCTGGTTCTCCACGCTGATGGCGCAGCCCGCGCTGTGGACCGTCCCCCTCGCCTTCACCGCCATGGTCGTCGGCTCGCTGCTCACCCCCGACCGCCGCCCTCCCCACGTCACCCGCTTCATGGTCCGCCTGCACACCCCCGAGGCCGTGGGGGTCGACCGCGGCTGACCCCATGCCGGTGAGCCCGCGGCTGCCGATGGTGGTCGAGCCGGGCGAGACCCACCCCTCTCACCGGGTCTCGACACGCTCGGCCGTGGCCGGCCTCCCGGCTCGACCACCATGCCGGTGAGCCCGCGGCTGCCCATGCTGGTCGAGCCGGGCGAGCCCCTGGGCGAGCCCGTGTCGAGACCACGCGAGGCCCACTGGGTCTCGACACGCTCGGCCGAGGCCGGCCTCCCGGCTCGACCACCATGCCGGTGAGCCCGCGGCTACCGATGGTGGTCGAGCCGGGCGAGCCCCTGGGCGAGCCTGTGTCGAGACCCCACCCCGCTCACCGGGTCTCGACACGCTCGGCCGGGGCCGGCCTCACGGCTCGACCAGCATGTGGTGACCGCGCCGAACGGCGCGGCTCGACCAGCGGGGCCGAGACCGTTCGTCGCACGGGACCGACCGCTGGCCGAACGCCGTACCCCGCCGGGCGACGTACCCGACCCCACCCCTGCCCGACCCCACCCCGGAGCCACCAGCGTGAGGTGACCGCCCTCACACCCGGGAAGGGGAGACCATGGCCGACACCCGGCACGTCGCAGCACACGAGCAGGCGCACGAGAAGGCACAGCGTCACGATCCGGTCTACGACCGGCTGCACGCCACGCAGGAGTTCCAGGAGCTGAAGCGGCGGTACGTCGGGTTCGTCGTGCCCGCCACCATCGCCTTCCTGGCCTGGTACCTGCTGTACGTCGTGATGTCGAACTGGGCGCACGACTTCATGAGCCAGCAGGTCGTCGGCCACATCAACGTGGCCCTCGTCTTCGGCGTCCTCCAGTTCGTGACGACGTTCCTCATCGCCTGGCTCTACGGCCGGCACATGGCCGACAAGGTCGACCCGCTGGCGCGCCAGCTCGAGGCGGAGTACGCCAAGGAGGTCGGCCGCTGATGGACAGCCAGACCCTGACCGCGATCCTGTTCGTCGCCGTCGTCCTCGTCACCGTCGGCATCACGTTCTGGGCCAGCCGCCAGAACGCCGGCACCGCGGACTTCTACGCCGGCGGCCGCTCCTTCAGCGGCTTCCAGAACGGCATGGCGATCTCCGGCGACTACATGTCGGCCGCCTCGTTCCTCGGCATCTCCGGCGCGATCGCGCTGAGCGGGTACGACGGGTTCCTCTACTCGATCGGCTTCCTCGTGGCCTGGCTGATCGCCCTGCTGCTCGTCGCCGAGCTGCTGCGGAACTCCGGTCGCTACACGATGGCCGACCAGCTGGCGTACCGGATGCGTCAGCGTCCCGTGCGTACGGCGGCCGCGACCTCGACCGTCGTCGTCTCGATCTTCTACCTGCTCGCGCAGATGGTCGGCGCGGGCGCGCTGGTCGCCCTGCTGCTCGGCGTGACCGACCCGGCGATCAAGGCGTGGACCATCGTCGGGGTCGGCCTGCTGATGGTCTTCTACGTCACCGTCGGCGGCATGAAGGGCACCACCTGGGTGCAGATCGTCAAGGCCGTGCTGCTGATGGCCGGCACGATCCTCATCACGATCCTGGTGCTGGCGAAGTTCCACTTCAACATCTCCGAGCTGCTCGGGGCCGCGGCGGACAAGACCGGCAAGGGCGAGGCGTTCCTGCAGCCCGGCCTGAAGTACGGCCTCACCACCACCTCGAAGATCGACTTCCTCAGCCTGGGCCTGGCCCTGGTGCTCGGCACCGCGGGCCTGCCGCACATCCTGATCCGCTTCTACACCGTGCCGACCGCCAAGGCCGCGCGCACGTCGGTGATGTGGGCCATCGGCCTGATCGGTGCCTTCTACCTGATGACGCTGGCGCTGGGCTTCGGCGCCGCCGCGCTGCTCGACACCGGCCCGGAGAGCAAGGTCGTCGCGTCCGGCGGCAACCTGGCCTCGCCTCTCCTCGCCGAGGCCGTCGGCGGCGGAGACGGCTCGACCGGAGGCGCCGTCCTGCTGGCACTGATCTCGGCGGTCGCCTTCGCGACGATCCTCGCCGTGGTCGCCGGGCTGACGTTGACGTCGGCGAGCTCGGTCGCGCACGACCTCTACGCCACGGTCGTCAAGAGCGGCCAGGCGACGGAGAAGGACGAGGTCAAGGTGGCCCGCGTGGCGGCGTTCGTGATCGGCGGGATCGCCATCGCGCTCGCCATCCCCGCGCAGAAGCTGAACATCGCGTTCCTCGTCGCCCTGGCCTTCGCGGTCGCGGCGTCGGCGAACCTGCCCTCGATCGTCTACAACATGTTCTGGCGGCGCTTCAACACCCGCGGCGCCACGTGGGCGATCTACGGTGGCCTCGTCTCCTGCGTCGTGCTGGTGTTCTTCTCCCCGGTCGTCTCCGGCCTGGGCGTGAACCCGACGACCGGCGCGAGCCTGTCGCTGTTCCCGGCCGACGTGGACTTCCACTGGTTCCCGCTCCAGAACCCGGGCATCGTCTCCATCCCGCTCGGCTTCTTCTTCGGCTGGCTCGGCACGGTGACGTCCCAGGAGCCCGCCGCCGAGGAGCGCTACACCGAGCTCGAGGTCCGCGCCTTCACCGGCGCCGGCGCCGAGCAGGCCACCCACCACTAGAGATCTCGGGGGCACATCGATTCGTCAGCGATCCTCCGGGTCCTCTCCGCGGAGAGGTCGCTGACGAATCGGTGTCCGGGGTCCCCTCTCGGCGGCTAGGGTCCCGTCCGTGCTTGCCCGTGGCCGCGTCCGTGTCGGACTGCTGGCGACCACTGGGGCGCTCGTCATCGCCCTGGCGCCGGTCCCCGACGTCGCGGCCGCGCCGACCTGGCTCCCCGGCGGCGTCGTGGCCCCGGCCGTGACCAGCGGCGAGGTGGGGGCGGTCGACCAGGACGCGGCGGGCAACGCCGTCGCGGTGTCGACCCAGTCCGCCAGCGGGGACGCCCAGGTGGTGGCCGCGACCCGGCCCTCGGGCGGGCCGTGGGGCGCTCCGGTCCCGTTGTCCGTCGCGGGCGCGGCGGCCGTGCACCCGCAGGTGGTCCTCGAGGGCGACGGGCGGGCGACCGCTGTCTGGTTCCGCGCCACCGGTCCGGCGAGCTACGGGCTCCAGGTGTCGAGGCTCTCGGTCGGCGGCGCGTGGTCGGCCCCGGTCGAGCTGCCCGGTGCCACGACGTCGGCGGCGGAGGCGGCGCTGGTGCTCCGGCCCGGCGGGACGGCGGTCGTCGCCTGGCCGCGCGTGGTGGCCGGCCTGTGGGTGATGTCCGCTGCGATCCGTACGACGAGTGGGGCCTGGGGCGCGCCCGTCGACCTGTCGCCGGGGTCGACCGTCATGCCCGGTCGTCCGCGGCTCGGCGTGGACGGCGCCGGGGTGACGACGGCGGTGTGGGCCGGCAGCGACGGCGTCCGGTGGTCGGTCCAGACCGCATCCACGCCGCTGACCGGCACCTGGAGCCCACCCGTGACGCTCTCCGGGACCGACCAGGACGCCGTCGACCCGGACCTCGCCGTCGCCGGCAACGGGACCACCGTCGCGGTCTGGTCCCGGTGGAACGGCGCCGACCGCTGGGTCGCCCAGAGCAGCACGCGCCCGGCCCAGCAGACCGGGTGGATCGGTCCCGTCGACCTGTCCGCCCCGGACGTGTCGGCCGGCGAGGTCGGGCTCGCGACCAACGGGTACGGCAGCCGGTTCGTGGCGACCTGGACGGCGACGCCCGCGTCCGCCCCCTCGGTCGTGCAGGCCGCGCTGCTCGACGGCGGGACGTGGCGCGCAGCGACGACGTTGTCCGACGGCGCCGCGACGTCGAGCCACCCGGCCGTCGTGGTCGCCAACGGCTCTCCCGCGACCGTGACGTGGCTGGCCTCCGGTGGAGCCGGGCACGTCGTGCAGGGCGCCACGCTCGCGCTGGCCGCGACCACGTTCGGCCCCGCCCTCGACCTCTCGACCCCCGACCGGGACGCCGGTCCGCCGCGCCTCGCGATGGACCGGGGCGGCGACGTCCTCGTCCTGTGGGGCGAGTCGGGGCCTTCGACGTTCCAGCCGCGCTACGCGGCGTACGACGTCGCCGGGCCGGCCCTGCGCACGTTCCGGCGTGCCGGCCACGCCGTGGCGGGTCACCCCGCGACGTACCAGGCGACGGCGGTCGACGCCTGGTCGACCGTGTCGACGTACTCCTGGACCTTCGGCGACGGATCCTCGGCGACCGGCCCGTCGACCACGCACGCCTACGCCGAGCCGGGCAGGTACACGGTCCGGTTCCGGGTCACCGACGCCGTCGGCAACACGACCGTGCGGGTGTCCAGGACGAAGGTCGTCGAGGCCCCGGCCATCACCGCCTTCGCGCTGGCCAAGCGGCGGGTCACCCTGTCCGAGAAGGTGCGGATCCGCCTCACGCTGAGCGTCGCCGCGAAGGTCAAGCTGGTGCTGAGGAGCAAGAACCGGCACCGGGTCCACGGCGTCCTCCACCGCCAGAAGCTGGTCGTGAAGCGCGACCTCGACGCGGGTCCGTCGACCGTCGTCCTGAAGGCGTCGCGACTGCTCGCCGACACGTGGGTCGTGACCGCCACCGCCCGGACCCTCGGCGTCGACAGCGAGCCGGTGAAGAAGCAGCTCGTCGTCGTCCCGGGGTGACGGCCGACCGCTCGACCCGCCCGATCGACCGGGCACCGCTCCCCTCCCGAGCGGGGGTCGTCCGCGCCCGCGCCGGGCGGGTAGGTTCCGAAGCATGAGCGACGAGACCCTCTCGAACCTGTTGCACGAGGACCGCCGTTTCGAGCCGCCGGCCGACCTCGCCGCGCACGCGAACGTCACGGCAGAGGCCTACGCCCGCGCGGACGCCGACCGCGAGGCGTTCTGGGCCGAGCAGGCCGAGCGGCTGGACTGGGACCAGAAGTGGGACCGCGTCTTGGACTGGGACGACCCGCCGTTCGCCAAGTGGTTCGTCGGCGGCCGCATCAACGCCTCCTACAACTGCGTCGACCGCCACGTCGCCGCCGGCAAGGGCGACAAGGTCGCGCTGCACTGGGTGGGCGAGCCCGAGGACGACGCCCGCGACATCACCTACGCCGAGCTGAAGGACCAGGTCTCCCAGGCGGCCAACGCGCTCACCGACCTCGGCGTGCAGACCGGCGACCGGGTCGCGATCTACCTCCCGATGATCCCCGAGGTCGTCGTCGCGATGCTGGCCTGCGCCCGCATCGGCGCTCCGCACACCGTGGTCTTCGGCGGCTTCTCCTCCGAGGCGCTGGCCTCACGTGTCGCCGACTGCGAGGCGAAGGTGATCATCACCTCCGACGGCGGGTACCGCCGCGGCGCGGCGTCCGCCCTCAAGCCGGCCGTCGACGAGGCCGTCGAGAAGGCCGCCGCCCAGGGCCAGCGGGTCGAGAAGGTGCTCGTGGTGCGGCGTACCGGACAGGACGTCGACTGGGACGACAGCCGTGACGTCTGGTGGCACGACGCCGTCGAGAAGGCGTCGACCGAGCACGAGTGCGAGTTCTTCGACTCCGAGCACCCGCTGTACGTCATGTACACCTCGGGCACGACCGGCAAGCCCAAGGGCATCCTGCACACGACGGGCGGCTACCTGGTCGGCACGTCGTACACGCACTGGGCCGTCTTCGACCTCAAGGCCGACACCGACGTCTACTGGTGCACCGCCGACGTCGGCTGGGTGACCGGCCACAGCTACATGGTCTACGGGCCGCTGTCCAACAACGTCACGCAGGTGATGTACGAAGGCACGCCCGACAGCCCGCACAAGGGCCGCTGGTGGGAGATCGTCGAGAAGTACGGCGTCACGATCTTCTACACCGCGCCCACGGCAATCCGCACCTTCATGAAGTGGGGCTCGGACATCCCCGCGAAGTTCGACCTGTCCACGATCCGCGTGCTCGGGTCGGTGGGCGAGCCGATCAACCCCGAGGCCTACATCTGGTACCGCGAGACCATCGGCGCGTCCCGGGTCCCGGTCGTCGACACCTGGTGGCAGACCGAGACCGGGCAGATCATGATCAGCCCGCTCCCCGGCGTGACGGCCGGCAAGCCCGGCTCGGCGATGACGGCGCTGCCCGGTGTCAGCGCGGACGTCGTCAACGACGACGGCGAGTCCGTGCCCAACGGGTCGGGCGGCTTCCTCGTGCTCACCAAGCCGTGGCCGGCGATGCTCCGCACGCTGTGGGGCGACGACGAGCGGTTCAAGGACACGTACTGGTCCCGGTTCGCCGAGGAGGGCTTCTACTTCGCCGGGGACGGCGCCAAGAAGGACGAGGACGGCGACCTCTGGCTGCTGGGCCGCGTCGACGACGTGATGAACGTGTCCGGCCACCGGCTCTCGACCACGGAGATCGAGTCGGCACTGGTGTCGCACCCGAAGGTCGCCGAGGCGGCGGTCGTGGGTGCCGCGGACGAGACCACCGGCCAGGCCGTGTGCGCCTTCGTCATCCTGCGCGAGTCGGCCCTCGAGGGTGGCGAGGCAGCGCCGGACGAGCTGATCCAGGAGCTGCGCCAGCACGTGCAGAAGGAGATCGGCGCGATCGCCAAGCCACGCCAGATCATGATCGTCCCCGAGCTGCCGAAGACCCGGTCCGGCAAGATCATGCGCCGCCTCCTCAAGGACGTCGCCGAGAACCGCGACGTCGGCGACGTCACCACGCTGGCCGACTCCACGGTCATGGACCTGATCAAGGACAAGCAGACCGCGGGAGCGTCCGAGGACTGACGCGCCTTCGACCCGCGTCACGCCCAGACGAAGTAGCGCAGCGCGACGTACGGCATGCACAGGGCGACGGTCACCGCCGTGACGACCAGACCGTCTCGGGTGAACCGCCAGAACGAGATCGGGTAGCCGTTGCGCTTGGCGATGCCGGTGATGACGACGTTGGCGCTGGCGCCGATGGCCGTGGCGTTGCCGCCGAGATCGGCGCCCAGGGCCAGGGCCCACCAGAGGGACTGCTGGTGCGGTGGCAGCCCGGCCGCCGGACCCACCAGGTCGTGGACCAACGGGGCCATCGTGGCGACGTACGGGATGTTGTCGACGACTCCGGAGAGCACGGCCGACCCCAGGAGCAATCCCTGCGCAGCGGGCCCGTAGTGGTCGTCGATCGTCCCGGTCAACGTCCGTGCGAGGTCGCCGATGACACCTTGGTGCACCAGCGAGCCCACCATCACGAAGAGCCCGGCGAAGAAGAGCAGGGTCTCCCACTCGATCTCGTCGAGGTAGACCGGGTGCGGCACGTCCGCGACGAGCACCGCTGCTCCCGCGCCGAGTAGGGCCACCAACGACGGCTCCAGGTGGGTCACGGAGTGGGTCACGAAGCCGATCATCACGAGCACCAGCACCACTCCCACTCGCAGCAGCAGGCGTGAGTCTCGGATGGTCTCGCGGGCCTCCAGCCGCATCACGGCCTCGGCACGCTCCGGGTCGAAGCGCAGCCGGCGTCCCCAGAGCAGCCAGCACAGCCCGACGAACACCGCCAGGAGCACGACGACGATGGGAGTCAGGTGCACGAGGAAGTCGTTGAAGCCCAGGCCCGCGCGGCTGCCGATGATGATGTTGGGCGGGTCGCCGATCAGCGTGGCCGTGCCGCCGATGTTGCTGGCCATCGCCTCGGCGAGCAGGAAGGGAACCGGGTCCAGACCGAGCCGCTCGCACAGCAGGAGGGTCACGGGGGCGACGAGCAGGACCGTAGTCACGTTGTCGAGCAGGGCCGAGGCGACCGCCGTGATGACGACAAGCAGAACCATCATCCGGAACGGCCGCGCCCGCGCGCGCTGGGCCGACCAGATGGCCAGGAACTCGAAGACCCCGGTCTGCCGCAGGATGCCGACGATCACCATCATCCCGAAGAGCAGGAAGATGACGTTCCAGTCGATCCCCGTGTCCTCCGAGAAGAAGACCTCGTGGCCGCGCACGGCGCCGATGCCGACCATGGCGGCGGCACCGATCAGGGCCACCGCGGTGCGGTTGAAGCGCTCCGAGACGATGACGACGTACGCCGAGGCGAACACGAGCAGCGCGAGGACCGCGGTCAGGGACATCGGGTGGCTTCCGGGTCGACGGGGTGAGTCGCCGACCAGACTTCCCGGCACACCAGGTGCTCACCGTACACGGGCCGGGACGTCGGCTGGCCGGCCGGACGGTCTCAGCCGGGCTCGTGGCGGTGCAGCACATCCTGCTCGAGACGTCGACGCACCAGGGGGCTGTCCTGGCCGGCGGCCGCCGCGATGGCCGCCAGCACGCGGCTCAGCGTGATCACGCCGTGGAAGACGCCGTCGTCGTCGATGACCAGGGCGACGGGCGTGCGCCCGCCATCCATCACGCTGGCGATCTCGATGAGAGTGTCGTCCGGCAGCACCGACGGCGGCTTCACGGCGGCAAGCCTCTTGGCCTCGAGCAGCTGGCCGATCGTGGCGTGGTTCAGGGCGGCGCACATCTCGTCGGCGCCGGCCTCGTCGTAGGCGTGCGCCAGGTTCGGGTCGTCACGCACGTACTGCGGCAACACGAGGCTGAGCAGCTGGCTCCCCGGCACCACGGCCATCGGCACGCCGTCGTCGTCGGCGACCACCAGGCCGCTGAGGCGGTACTCCGCGATGACCCGGGCCGCCTCGGCACCGGTGGTGGCCTCGCGCACCATCGGCACTTGCTCCGCGAGCTGGGCGGCCTTCATGGCACCAATCTGTCACAGCCGCCACGGGGCCTCACGGCGTGATCCGCAGTCGGTCCCGGTGGCCCAGCACGAGTGCTCCGAGGAGACCCGAGGTCAGTGAGCCGACGAGCACGGCGGTCTTGGCCGCCTCGCGGTCGGCCCCGCCGAAGGAGAGGTCGGAGACCAGCAGCGAGACGGTGAAGCCGATACCGGCGAGGACGGCCATGCCGACCACGTCCCGCCACGACAGCGACTCGTCGAGCTCGGCGTGGGTGAACCGGGCGACCACCCACGCCCCGGTGAACACGCCCAGGGGCTTCCCCACCACCAGTCCGACGACCACGCCGATCACGATCGGGCTGCGCACCAGCCCTGCTCCTCCCGAGAGCGCCACGCCAGTCGACATCAGGGCGAAGAAGGGGACCGCGACACTGGAGGAGATCGGCGCCAGCAAGTGCTCGGCGTGCTCGGCGGGGCTGTGCTCCTCACCAGGGTCGTGACGCACCCGCGTCAGCAGGCCCAGTGCCACCCCCGCGATCGTGGCGTGGATGCCGGACTCGTGCACGGCCCACCAGCACACCACGCCGAGCGGCACGTAGACCCAGGGCGTCGCTACCCGTCGTGTTTGCAGCCAGGCCCAGACGACCATCGCGGCCACCGCGACGAGCAACGCCAGCAGGTGCAGCTGATCGGTGAAGAACACCGCGATGATGACGATCACGATCAGGTCGTCGACGACGGCGAGGGTGAGCAGGAACGCCCGTAGCGCCGTCGGCAGGTTGGAGCCGACCACCGCCAGCACGGCGAGTGCGAAGGCGATGTCGGTCGCGGCCGGGATCGCCCACCCGCCGGGCTCGCCCGATCCGCCGGAGTTCACGGCCAGGTAGAGCAGCGCGGGCACGGCGACGCCGCAGACCGCAGCGGCTACCGGGACGGCCGCGTCGGCCGGCCGGCGCAGCGAGCCGATGACGAGCTCGCGCTTGAGCTCGAGCCCGGCGACGAAGAAGAAGAGCGCGAGCGCCCCATCGGCCGCCCAGTGCTCCACGTCGAGCGGTCCGACCGCCAGGTGCCGCAGGTCGGTGTACCCGTCGGACCAGGGCGAGTTCGCCCACACGACCCCCAGCAGCGCGGCCGCGAGCGCCAGGACCCCGCCCACTGTCTCCTTGCGGAACAGGTCGCCGAGGAACGACGCCTCGCGCTGGTCCGGCTCCGGGAAGAGGCGGCTGACCAGGGACACGGCGTGCTCCGATCGGTCCGTGAACGGGTGGACGCGGTCACCGACAGCGTGCCGACCAGACTTCCCGGCTCACCGAGGACCACCCTACCGGGCGGTCTGGGCGCGGCTCCTGGCGAGTAGGGTCTGCACCGACCCGCGTCAGACCAGGGGGAAGGTGTCAATGGCGATCCAGCCGGTGCAGGACGAGCCCACCATCGGGCGACTCGTCTCCGACGCCAGTCGGGACATCTCCTCGCTCGTCCAGAAGGAGATCCAGCTCGCGAAGAGCGAGCTGAAGGTCAGCGTCCGCAACGGTGGGCTCGGCGCCGGTCTCTTCCTCGGCGCGGCGTTCTTCGCGGTGATGGCTCTCATCATGTTCTCGGTGGCCCTGGCCTACTTCATCCACTGGAACGGGAGCGGCCTGGACCTCCACTGGGCCTTCCTCATCGTGTTCGGCCTCTACCTCCTGGTCGCCGCCCTGCTCGGGTACATCGGCTTCCGCAAGGTCCGCAAGGTGCGTCCGCCCGACAAGGCCATCGCCGAGGCGCAGGACATCAAGAAGGCCCTGACCAACCGCGGCTGAGGTCGCTCAGCCGGCACAGGCCCGGGTGTCGGCCGGCGCGCCGCTGTCCGCACCGAGCCGTGCCGCCTCGGAGACCTGCTCGGCGGTGAGGGCGTACCCCGTGTCGGAGTCGGTCAGCGACGCCGCGAACACCACGCCCACCACGTCGCCGCCGGACGACAGCACCGGGCCGCCGGAGTTGCCGGGCCGGACCTTGCCGCGCAGCGACAGCACCTCGCGGATCACCGCGCCGTCGCCGTAGATGTTGGGTGACCGCAGGCGCTGCTCGGAGCGGACCCGGGCGGTCTGCACGTCGTACGGGCCGTCCTGGGGGTACCCGAGGATGGCCACGCCCTGCTGCGGCTGGACCGAGACGTCGAACGGCAGCGGCGTGACGTCGCCGGAGTCGACCGCGATGACCGCCACGTCGACGTCGGGGTCGTAGTAGACGACCGTGCCGTTGACCGCGCTGCCGCCGATCTCGACCGACGGCTTGTCGACGCCGGCGACCACGTGCGCGTTGGTCATCACCCGGTTGCGGGCGAAGAGGAAGCCGGAGCCCTCGATGCCGCGCCCGCACGAGTTGACGCTCTCGATCTTCACCACGGCGGGCTGTGCGCGCACGACGTCGGGGTCGGTGAGCAGCCGCGTCGGTCCAGGGCCGACGGGGACGATGCGCTCGGGCGCGAAGGGTTCGAGGTACCGCGGGAAGAAGGACGTGCCGACGACGTTGTTGAACGCCTTCAGCACGTTGTCGGCGGAGTCCGGCAGCGCCAGGTCGACCTGCTTGAGGATGTACGACTCGCGCACCAGCGGCGTGATCCCGGAGATGCCCGACCCCGCGACGGCCACGCCGAGGGCCCACGAGACGAGCAGCACGGCCGCGCCGCTCAGGGCCGCGCCACCGACGGCGTCCACCGCGCGGAACGGCTGCCAGCGGATGGTGTCGCGCAGCCGCGCACCGCCGAACTGGAAGACGGCCTGCCCCAGGCTGGCGGTCAGGATCACGATGAACAGCGCGCCCAGCGAGACCAGCACCGAGGGGTTGGCGTCGCCCAGGGCGAGGGGGGCCAGCCAGACGCCGGTGAGGCCGCCGAGCAGCAGCCCCGCGGTCGCGCAGGCACCGGTGATGAAGCCCTGCCAGTAGCCCGAGAGGGCGTAGGTCAGCACGAGGCCGACCAGCACCCAGTCGAGCAGGTTCACTCAGGTCTCCGAGCTGTCGGGCGGTGCCGCGGGCGGCGTACGTCTGGTGACACCTTGCAGCATGTACGACGGGAGGTCACGGACCTCGTAGTCGTCCCACGGCGTGGCCCACCCGAGGTAGTCGAACAGCCGCGTGATCACTCCCGCCGTGAAGCCCCAGAGGATGACGTCGCGGTCGGGGCCGATGAGGAAGGCCGGGCCGACCCAGCCCGACGGGTGCCTGGCCTGGATCCGGTGGTCGTCGCGCAGCAGCTCGGAGAGAGGGACGAGGTGGATCGCGTGCACCTCGTCGGGGTCGACGACCCGGACCTCCGTCGGCGTGCGCCACCAGCCGAGGACCGGCGTGACCGAGAAGTTGCTGGGCGGCAGCCACAGCTCGGGCAGCTCCCCGAGCAGCTCGACGCCGCCCGCGTCCAGCCCGGTCTCCTCCTCGGCCTCGCGCAGGGCCGCCTGCACGGGCGTCTCGCCGGGGTCGATCGAGCCGCCCGGGAACGAGACCTGGCCGGGGTGCGAGCGCATGTGGTGGGCGCGCTCGGTCAGCAGCAGCCGCCCGGACTCGAGGTCGTGGCCGGGACCGTCGGCGAAGAGGATGAGCACGGCGCCGCGCCGCGGGTCGGCGTCGTCGGGCGGCAGGAAGGGCGTCAGGTCGGTGGTGGTGATGGTCTCGACGCCGGCGCGGACGGGCTCCAGCCAGCGCGGGATCGTCACAGCCGGATCCCGAGGTGCTCGTCGACCAGGTCGAGCAGCTCCTGGTAGGACGTCACGGCGCCGGGCTTGACGTAGGTGACCGTGCCGTCGGCGGCGAGGAACACGAGGTAGGGCAGTCCGCGCAGCACCGGGAACGGCTTCTGGGCGCTGAGGTCGCCGTAGGGGTCGGCCACGGAGGGGTACGTCGCGCGCTTCTCGGCCAACAGCGCCATGGCGCCGTCGGTCTGCGGGTCCATGTAGTCGACGCCGAGCACGGGGACCTGGTCACCGTGCTGCGCGTAGAAGCGCTGGAGGATCGGGATCTCGTCGCGGCACTGCTGGCACCAGTAGGCCCACAGGCTGACCAGCATCGGCCCGCGCAGGGTGGACAGCTCGACGTCCGGCCCGCCGCCGAAGCACGGCAGCGACTGCCGCGGGAGGCCGCCGGAGACCGGACCGGCCCGGCCGGGCACGCAGTCGTCGATCCCGGCGGCCTGCTTCTCCTGGACGAGCGCGGGGGTGTCGACGTCGATGCCCTGGGCCTTCGGCACCTGGACGTCCTCGGGGTCGCAGCCGGTGGTCAGCCCGAGGAGAACGACCAGCGTGGCGAGGAGCGCGACCAGGCGCGTCATGCCCTGCCCTCGGTGCGGACGAGCTTCGCCGCGGTGACGGGGTCGGTCGGGCCGGCGCCGTACGCCGGGCACCACCGCGCGACCGTGCACGCGCCGCAGGCCGGCTTGGTGGCGTGGCAGACGCGGCGGCCGTGCCAGATGAGGTGGTGGCTGAGCAGGGTCCAGTCGCGCTTGGGGAACAGCGCTCCCACCTCGTGCTCGGCCTTGACCGGGTCGGTCTGCGCCGTCCAGCCGAAGCGGCGGGCCAGCCGGCCGAAGTGGGTGTCGACGGTGATCCCCGGGAGGCCGAAGGCGTTGCCGAGGACGACGTTGGCGGTCTTGCGGCCCACACCGGGCAGCTCGACGAGGTCCTTGAGGCGGGGAGGTACGTCGCCGCCGTGGCGCTCGACCAGCGCCGCGCTGAGCTTGAGCAGCGCGTCGGTCTTGGCGCGGAAGAACCCGAGGGGCCCGACGATCTTCTCGAGGTGGTCGCGGTCGGCGGCGGCCATCGCGGTGGCGTCGGGGTACGCCGCGAACAGGGTCGGCCGGACGGCGTTGACGCGCTTGTCGGTGGTCTGGGCGGACAGGACCGTCACCACGAGGAGCTCGAAGGGGTTGTCGAAGTCGAGCTCGCACTTCGCGTCCGGGTAGGTCTCACCGAGGACTCGATCGATCTTCCTGGCCCGCCTGACGAGGGCGGTCCGGGTCTCCTCCCGCGGCACCCGCTCAGCCTACGGTGGGGCACCGACGACCAGGCCGTCCGTCCTGTCCGGATGAGTGGTGTCTGTGACCCAGGCCACTGGTTAGGATCTGCTGCGTGGACAACGACGTGGTGCGGCAGGCCCCGCTCTTCAGCGCGCTCGACGACGAGGCGGCCACCGCACTGCGCGCCTCGATGTCGGAGATCAAGCTGCGCCGTGGCGAGGTGCTGTTCCACGAAGGTGACTCCGGCGACCGTGCCTACATCGTGCTCGACGGCAAGGTGAAGCTCGGCCGCACCTCCAGCGACGGCCGCGAGAACCTGCTGGCGATCCTCGGTCCCGGCCAGATGTTCGGCGAGCTGTCGCTCTTCGACCCCGGCCCCCGCTCGGCCACGGTCACGGCCGTCACGGACTCGTCGTTCACCTCGCTCTCCCACGAGGACCTGCTCCGCTGGCTGGACGGCCGGCCCCAGGTCGCCCGCGGCCTCCTCGCCCAGATCGCCGGCCGCCTGCGCAAGGCCAACGACGTCAACGCCGACCTGGTCTTCTCCGACGTCCCCGGCCGCGTCGCCAAGGCCCTCCTGGACCTCGCCGACCGCTTCGGCCGCACCGCCGACGACGGCGTCCACGTCCACCACGACCTGACCCAGGAGGAGCTCGCCCAGCTCGTCGGCGCCTCCCGCGAGACCGTCAACAAGGCTCTCGCCGACTTCGCGAGCCGCGGCTGGCTCCGCCTCGAACCCCGCTCCGTCGTGATCATGGACGTCGAACGCCTCCAACGCCGCGCCCGCTGACCCGCCTGCGCTGCCGGGGGTGCGGGTGGGTGCCGGTTCTGGCGCGATCGCGCCGGAATTGCAGATCTCGCGGCCCGAAACCTGCTGTACGGCTGCGATCGCGCGATTTCTGGCACCACAAGCATCCGGAAATGGGCACGTGGGTCAGGCGGCGAAGTACTGCTCCCAGGCGTCCGAGATCGGCGGCACCGAGCCGAAGCCACGCAGGACGAGCTGGCGACGTACGCGCTCGAGGGTTCGTCGCGGCTGGCGGAAGATTCCCGAGGCCGTGACGACCAGGACTCGGATGCCCTCGTCGTCGAACTCCTCGCGACGGTCCAGGTCCGTCTCCCACTGTGCTGTGTCCTCGGCGTGCTGCCGACCGTCGTACTCGACGACGAGCTGGGCCTCCGGGTACCAGAGGCCGTACCGGCGCCGCCACGAACCATCGAGGTTGCGGACGATGTGGTTGACATCCGGTTCAGGTAGTCCGCCGAGGACGATGAGCATGCGCAGCCTGGACTCCATCGGGGAGTCGACACCGGCTCGGACGAAGCCGGCCGCGTACGCGGCGGCTCCAGCGTGGTGCTCCTCGCTGGAGAGGCATGCCTGCACGAGCTGCTCGGGTGTGATGGGGCGGTGCCGGACCATCCAGTCGCCGATGCAGACAAGGTCGACGAGCCCCAGGTAGCCCGCGAGGTCCACGAACGTCGACACGAGGTCGCTCGTGACGACGCCACGGATCTTGACCGTCGGCCTCCTTCGGGTCGCCACGTGCGACTTGATCTCGGGTCGGTAGCGGCGATCCTCGTGGGCGAACACCATCACGTGCTCGAAGCAGTGTTCGGGAAGTGGGAAGTCGTGGAGGCGTCCGGCCGAGAAGTGGCTCGCGATCGCTGAGGCCGGGTGTAGCGCGAGTGCTGCCTTGATGCGGGTGTCCGCGTCGATCGCGTTCCTGAGGATCCAGACGCTGTGGAACACACGCTGAAAGTCCTTGCGGCGCAGCTCGTCGAACGTCTTCCCCGACTCCAACCACGTCGCAGTCGTGAACGGCTCCGTCGGGTCCGGGGGCTTCATCAGTCCCATGACCGGAAGGTTGCCCTGGCTCCGCGGCCGGGTTGGTCGCTCTCCACAGGCGTCGCGTCCGCGCAGGTCAGGGGCGGTGTCGTGGTGCCGATAGCGGCGCGATCGCGCTCGTTCAGCAGGTTCTGGCTCCCGATACCTGCAATACCAGCGCGATCGCGCGATTCCCGGCACCCGCAGCACGACCCAAGCCCAACCCCGGCGTACCCCCGTCAGCCGCGCAGGTACTCGAGCTGGGCACGGACCGAGAGCTCGGCGGCGGGCCAGAGGACCTGGTCGACGTCGGCGTACACCAGCTCGACGATGCGGCGGGGGATGGTGTCGGGGTCGAGGGGCTCGCCGTCGCGCGCGGAGGCGTGGAGGGTGGCGAGGGCGTCGCGTACCTGCTCGAGGCGCTCCCGCCGATGGGCGATGTAGTGGTCGAGGGCCGGGAGGGCGTCGGGGATGACGGGGCCGTGGCCGGGCCAGATCGAGGCGATCTCGTGGGCGGACGCGAGGGCGTGGAGGCGGTCCAGCGACGAGAGGTAGGCACCCAGGGCGCCGTCGGGGTGGGCGACGACCGTCGTACCCCGCCCCAGCACCGTGTCGCCCGTCAGCACGGAACGCTCGGCCGGCAGCACGAACGACAGCGAGTCGGCCGTGTGCCCGGGCGTCGCGACGACGTGGATCTCCAGCCCGTCGACGGCGACCACGTCGCCGGCGCCCAGGCCCTCCGACCCGAGCCGATAGGCGGGGTCCAGCGCCCGTACGCCGCACCCCACGGACTCCGCGAAGGAACGAGCGGCCTCCGAGTGGTCCAGGTGGTGGTGGGTGAGCAGCACGACGGCGACGTCACCAGCCACCGAGCGGATCGCAGTGAGATGGGCAGGGAGCGCAGGCCCGGGATCGACCACGACCGAGCGCCGCCCGCCCGGCTCGCGCAGCACCCACGTGTTCGTGCCGTCCAGCGTCATCGGCGAGGCGTTGTCGGCCAGCACGCAGAGGGCGCGCGCGCCGAAGGCACCCCCGGCCCAGCTCACGACAGCCGCTCCTCCACCAGCGCCCGCAGGGACGGCGGGATCGACAACGTCGCCGAGGACCCCGTCCCCTCCACCTCCGGCATGAACATCTCCACGGGCTCGCGCGCGGCAGCGGCGTCGAGGACGGCAGCAGGCGAGTCGTACAGCCCGACCTCCAGGCACGTCAGGTACGTCGGCGGCAGCATCAGCAGCTCGCCGGCGTCGACCCGGGCGGCGGCGTCCTGAGCACCCAGCCACGTCACCGCCGACGACTCCGACGACACGTCCCGCGTGACCTGTCCGTCCGGCAGCGCGGCCACGAAGAACCACGTCCGGTAGCGCCGCGGCTCGAACACCGGCGTCAGCCAGCCGGACCACGCACCCAGGAGGTCGGTGCGCACCACGAGCCCGCGCGAGGCCAGGAACGCCGTGAACGACACCGACCGCGACTCGAGCGCGACGCGGTCGGCCTCCCAGTCCTCCCCGGTCGTGTCGGACACCACCGACGAGGGCGACGTACCCGCCAGCAGGACGCCCGACTCCTCGAACGTCTCCCGTACCGCGGCGCACACCAGCGCCCGCGCGGTCGCCTCGTCGGTGCCCAGCGACGACGCCCACGCCGACGGCGGCGGACCCGCCCACGCCACGTCCGCGTCGAAGTCGCGCGGGTCGACGCCGCCGCCCGGGAACACGCACATCCCGGCCGCGAACGCCATCGACGCCTGCCGCCGCAGCAGGTAGACCTCCGGACCGGACGACGAGGGCCGCAGCAGGACCACCGTCGCCGCGTTGCGCGGCTCGGCCGGCTCGAGCGCACCCGAGGCGTACGCCGCCGCCTGCTCCACGAGGGCCGCCGGCAACGGGATCCGCAGCATCAGACCTCGACGATCAGCTCGACCTCGACCGCGGCATCCAGCGGCAGGACCGAGACACCGACAGCCGACCGCGCGTGCTTGCCGGCCTCGCCGAAGACCTCGCCCAGCAGCTCGGACGCGCCGTTGGCGACCTTCGGCTGCGCGGTGAAGTCCGGCTCGGACGCCACGAACACCACGACCTTCACCACCCGCCGGACCAGGGAGAGCTCACCGATCTCGGCCTTGATGGCCGCGAGCGCGTTCAGCGCACACTGCCGCGCCGCCTCGTAGCCCTGCTCCTCGCTGACGCCGCCGCCCAGCTTGCCGGCCGCCACCAGCGCCCCGTCGCGCATCGGCAGCTGACCGGCCGTGTAGACCAGCGTGCCGGTCCGCGCCGTCGGCTGGTACGCCGCCACCGGCGGCACCACCTCCGGCACGCTGAGCCCCAGCTCGGCCAGTCTCTCCTCCGGTGTGCTCATCGATCAGCCCTCCAGGGGGCGCTTGAAGTAGCCGACGAGGTTCTCCGGGTTCATGCCCGGCGCGATCTGCACCAGCTCCCACCCGTCCGCGCCGAAGTTGTCCAGGATCTGCTTCGCCGCATGCGTCAGGATCGGCGCCGTCAGGTACTCCCACTTGGTCATGTCCGCACCCTACTCATCGGCCTCGGACGAACGATTGACCTCAACTCGGCTTGAACTCCTACCGTGTGTCCCATGGCGACGACGGTGAACGAGCGGCCCCGACTGCTCTCGCCCACGTACGCCGCCACGACGGTGGGCATGTTCGCGCTCTGCGCCTTCGTGGCGTTCGAGGCGACCGCGGTCACCACCGTGATGCCGACCGTGGCCCGCGAGCTGGACGGCGTCGGGCTCTTCGCCCTCTCCTTCGCCGCCCCGCTGGCCAGCGGGGTCGTCGGCATGGTGGCGGCGGGCGGCTGGAGCGACCGGAAGGGCCCGGTCACCCCGCTCGCGGTCGCGCTGCTCCTCTTCGCGGCGGGCCTGGTGGTCTGCGGCACCGCGCCGACCATGGAGGTGCTCGTCGCCGGGCGCGTGCTCCAGGGCCTCGGCGGTGGTGCGCTGACGGTCTGCCTCTACGTCCTGGTCGGCCTGGTCTTCCCCCCACTCCTCCAGCCCGCGATCTTCACCAGCTTCGCGGCGGCCTGGGTGCTGCCCACCCTCTTCGGACCCGCGCTGGCGGCGTACGTCGCCCACGTGGCGGGGTGGCGCTGGGTCTTCCTCGGCGTGGTCGCCCTGGTGGCCGCGGCGGCCCTCCTGATCGCACCGTCCCTGCGCACGCTGGACGCCCGGGCCACCGGCGAGAGCTCGCCGCGGTCGCGGCTGGTCTGGGCCGTCGTCGGCGCCGCCGCCGTGCTCGCCCTCGAGCTGCTGGGGTCACGGCGCGGCGCCGTCGCCGTGCTCACCGTCGTGGCCGCCGTGGTCGTCGTGGTCGCGCTCCGTCGGCTGCTCCCGACGGGCACGCTGCTCCTCCGGCACGGCCTGCCCGCGGTCATCGCGACCCGCGGCCTGCTCAGCGGCACGTTCTTCTGCGGCGAGACCTACATCATCTTCGTGCTCCAGGAGCGCTGGGGACTCAGCGCCGGTGTCGCCGGGCTGGCGCTCACCGGCGTCGGCCTGGTCTGGCCGCTGGCCAGCTGGGTCCAGTCCCGCCTCGGGCCGCGGCTGAGCGACGTCGCCGCCATGCGGGGCGGCAGCGTCCTGGTCCTCGCCGGCATCGTCGGGCTCACCGCGGCCGTGGCCGTGCACACGTCCGCGCCGGTGGCCGTCGCGGCGTACGTCCTCGCCGGCGCCGGCATGGGCTTCGCCTACCCGCGCACCAGCGTCGCGATGCTGGCCGAGTCCGGGGACTCCGACCGGGGCTTCAACTCCTCAGCCCTCTCGATCGCGGACTCCCTCGGCGGCGCGCTGGCCATCTCGGCCTCGGGCGCCGTGTTCGCGATCGCAGCGCGAGCCGACGGGGACGCGTTCGTCGCCGCGCTCTCGCTCGGCTGCGGGGTCGGCGTGCTGGCCGTGCTCGCCGCGGCACGCACGCGTCAGGCGGCTCCGCGCAGCACGTCGTAGTGCGTGTGCACCGCCCACTCGGACGGGTGCACGCTCCGGATCCGCAGGTCCACGTCCTTCTCGAACCCCGCGAACAGCCGCTTGCCGGCACCGAGGATCACCGGCGCCGTGGAGACGATGAGCTCGTCCACGGCCTCCATGGCCAGGGCCTGTCGGATCACGTCGGCGCCGCCGCCGATCGAGACGTCCTTGTCGCCGGCGTCGCAGCGCGCGGCGTACAACGCGTGGTCGAGGCCGTCGACGAAGTGGAAGCCGTTGGCGGGGTCGGGCTGGTCCTCGATGTGGTGGGTGAGGACGACGAGCGTGCCCGGGAACGGGTTGTGGCCGCCCCACGCGCCGGCCGCGTCGTACATCCCGCGGCCGACGATGCCGCCGCCGATGCGCGCGACCAGTGGCTCGTAGAACGCCCTGTCGGCGTCGCTCATCGCGAAGGAGTGCTCGCCGTCGTAGGTCCACGGGCCGCCCATCACCCAGTTGTGCAGGCGCTCGCCGCCGCGGCCCAGGCCGAGCTCCGGCCCGTCGTCCGGCCCGGTGACGTAGCCGTCGACGGACGTGGTGATCGACGCGATGACCTTGCTCATGTGCCCATCCTCCTGAAGTCGGCTCCGCAGGGACAGACCGGCGGGCACACCGTCACTCATCGGTCACTTCTTGGTGGCGATGCCGGCGACCAGGTTGATGGTGCTCGCGAGGACCACGGCCCCGAAGACGTACGAGAAGAGCGTGTGCCGCAGCACCACCGCCCTGATCTCCGGGTCGGACACGGCGGTGTCGGAGACCTGGTAGGTCATCCCGAGGTTGTAGCTGAAGTAGAGGAAGTCCCGGTACGCCGGCGGGTCGTCGGAGTTGAAGTCGATGCCGCCCTGCGGCGGGCCGTAGTACAGGTAGGCGTACCGCGCGGCGTACATCAGGTGCAGGCTCGCCCAGGCCATGAACACGCCCGCCAGCGCCAGCCCCGCCACGATGTGCCGGTCGCCCGAGTGGGCGAGCAGCAGGACCACGACCCCGAGCAGGCCGGCGAGGGCGACACCCACCACGAACGGCTCCTCCGCGGCGGGACGGAACTCCTCGCGCCGCGCGTTGGTCCGCGTCTGCGTGGCGTCCATGGGCCAGAGCGCGACCCATCCGAGCAGCACGAACAGCCCGAGGGCCACGGGGACCCCGACCAGCACGGCGATCGTCCACGTCACCAGCGCGAGCCCACCGGCCGTGGCGGCAGCGCCCACGGCCAGAGCCACGAGCAGCCGCGCCGTCGCGCCGGAGCGCCTCATGACAGGCGTCAGACCAGGATCGACGGCTCGGTCTTCTCGCGGACCTCGTCCTCGGTGACTCCCGGCGCGAGCTCGACCAGCCGCAGCCCGTCCGGCGTGACGTCGAGCACGCAGAGGTCGGTGATGATGCGCTGCACGACGCCGCGGCCGGTGTAGGGCAGGTCGCACTCGTCGAGGATCTTCTTCGAGCCGTCCTTGGCGACGTGCTCCATCAGCACGATCACCCGCTTGGCACCGTGGACCAGGTCCATCGCGCCGCCCATGCCCTTGACCATCTTCCCGGGGATCATCCAGTTGGCGATGTCGCCCTTGGCCGAGACCTGCATGGCGCCGAGGATCGCCGCGTCGATCTTGCCGCCGCGGATCATCCCGAAGGACGTCGCGGAGTCGAAGAACGACGCGCCCTTGCGCAGGGTCACCGTCTCCTTGCCGGCGTTGATGAGGTCGGGGTCCTCCTCGCCGTCGTACGGGTACGCCCCGACGCCGAGGATGCCGTTCTCGGACTGGAGCACGAGCTCCACGTCGTCGGCGACGTAGTTGGGCACCAGCGTCGGCAGGCCGATCCCGAGGTTGACGTACGACCCGTCGGTCAGCTCCGAGGCCGCGCGGGCGGCCATCTCCTCGCGAGTCCAGCTCATCGGGGCCGCACCGTCCTCTTCTCGATCCGCTTGTCCGCGGCCTGCTCCGGTGTGAGCGCGACGACGCGCTGCACGAACACCCCCGGCGTGTGCACCTCGTTGGCGTCGATCTCACCCGGCTCCACCAGGTCCTCGACCTCGGCGATGGTCACCCGACCGCACATCGCGGCGAGCGGGTTGAAGTTGCGCGCGGAGTCCCGGTAGACGAGGTTGCCGTGCCGGTCGCCCTTCCAGGCCCGCACCAGGCCGAAGTCGGCGACGATCGACTCCTCCAGGACGTACTCGCGGGTCTCGCCGTTGACGGTGAAGTCACGGGTCTCCTTGGCCGGCGAGGATACGACCACGTTGCCGGCCTCGTCGTACCTCCACGGCAGCCCGCCCTCGGCGACCTGGGTGCCGCCACCGGTCGCGGTGAAGAAGGCCGGGATGCCTGAGCCACCGGCCCGCATCCGCTCGGCGAGCGTGCCCTGCGGCGTGAGCTCGACCTCGAGCTCGCCGGAGAGGTACTGCCGCGCGAACTCCTTGTTCTCACCGACGTACGACGAGATCATCCGGCGGATCCGGCGCTGGCCCAGCAGCAGCCCGAGCCCCCAGTCGTCGACACCGCAGTTGTTCGAGACGGCCTCGAGGTCCGTCGTACCGGCGTCCAGCAACGCCTGGATCAGCACCGACGGGATGCCACACAGCCCGAACCCGCCCACCGAGAGAGTTGCCCCGTCGGGGATGTCCGCGACCGCCTCGGCGGCCGATGCCACGACCTTGTCCACGCGAGGATCGTAGTCACGCGGCACCGAGGTCTCGTGACGGGACTTCGTCCCTCCTCGACGTGCGGTGCCGCCCTAGGCTGTTCGTGTGCCACCCGACTTCCCCGGAGTACGACTCCACGTCGTCACCGGCAAGGGCGGCACCGGGAAGTCGACCGTCGCGGCGGCGCTGGCCCTGGCGCTGGCGGGTCCCGGCAAGAACGTCCTGCTCTGCGAGGTCGAGGGCCGCCAGGGCATCGCGCGGATGTTCGACGTCGACCCGCTGCCGTACGCCGAGCGGCGGCTGGCCACCGGACTGGTCGGCGAGCACGGGGAACGCGGCGGCGTGGTGCACGCGCTGCACATCGACCCCGAGTCCGCGCTGCTGGAGTACCTCTCCATGTACTACAAGCTCGGCCCGGCCGGCCGGGCCCTGGACCGCTTCGGTGTCATCGAGTTCGCGACCACCATCGCGCCGGGGGTGCGCGACGTGCTGCTGACCGGCAAGGTCTACGAGGCGGTCAAACGCAACGCCCGCAACCGGGGTGCGATCGAGTACGACGCCGTGGTGCTGGATGCGCCGCCGACCGGCCGGATCGCCCAGTTCCTCGGCGTGACCAGCGAGCTGGCCGGGCTGGCCAAGGTCGGGCCGATCAAGACGCAGTCGGACAACGTGACCCGGCTGCTGCGCTCGGACCGGACCGCGGTGCACCTGGTGACCGTCCTCGAGGAGATGCCCGTCCAGGAGACCGTCGACGGCATCGCCGACCTCCGCGCACACGACCTGCCCGTGGGTGGCGTGGTGGTCAACATGGTGCGTCCCCAGGTGCTCGACCAGAAGTCGCTGACCGAGGTGCGCAAGGACGAGGTCGACCGGGCCGCGATCGCCGCCGACCTGAAGCACGCGGGCCTGGAGGCCGACGAGCTGCTGCTGGACGGGCTGGTCGCCGAGGCCCGGGACCATGCCGAGCGGCAGGCGCTCGAGGATGCGCAGCGCAAGGTCGTGGCCGGCCTGGGCCTGCCGACGTACGAGCTGCCACGGCTCGCCGACGGCATCGACTCCGGCGCCCTCCACGAGCTCGCCGCCCTCCTCCGCGACCAGGGCCTGGCATGACGCGCCCCGCACCCGGCCAGGCGCCCCTCCTCGACGTGGACGCGCTGCTCGACGACCGGTCGGTCCAGATCGTCGTGTGCTGCGGCTCGGGTGGCGTGGGCAAGACCACGGTCTCGGCGGCGCTCGCGCTCCGGGCGGCCGAGCGGGGCCGGCACGCGGTGGTGCTGACGATCGACCCGGCGCGCCGGCTCGCGCAGTCGATGGGCATCGAGCAGCTCGACAACACCCCGCGTCCGGTGGCGGGCGTCGACGCGACGAACGGCGGCAGCCTCGACGCGATGATGCTGGACATGAAGCGCACCTTCGACGAGGTGGTCGAGAGCCAGGCCAGTCCGGAGAAGGCGCGCCAGATCCTCGACAACCCCTTCTACCAGGCGCTGTCGTCGTCGTTCGCGGGGACGCAGGAGTACATGGCGATGGAGAAGCTCGGGCAGATCTACCGCGACTCGCAGGGCACCTACGACCTCATCGTCGTGGACACCCCGCCCAGCCGCTCGGCGCTCGACTTCCTCGACGCGCCGGAGCGGTTGTCGAGCTTCCTCGACGGGCGGTTCATCCGGCTGCTGCTCGTGCCGGCGCGGGGTCCGGCGCGGTTCATGACGGCGGGGCTGGGGATCGTGACGGGCGCGCTGACCAAGGTGCTGGGCGCGCAGGTGCTGCGGGACGTGCAGACGTTCGTGGCGGCGTTCGACACGCTCTTCGGCGGCTTCCGCCAGCGCGCGCAGCAGACCTTCCGGCTGCTCCAGGCCGACGGTACGGCGTTCCTCGTCGTGGCTGCGCCGGAGCCGGACGCGATGCGCGAGGCGGCGTACTTCGTCGAACGCCTCAGCGACGACGCCATGCCGCTGGCCGGCCTGGTGGTCAACCGGGCCGGCCAGCGGCCTCTCGGGGGGGTGACCCCCGAAGAGGCCTCGTCCGCAGCGGCCAAGCTGGTCAAGAGCCTGGGGAGAGAGGACCCAGGGATGACAGACAGCACGCAGGGGCCGCTGGCGGCGGGCCTTCTTCGCCTGTACGCCGACCGGAGCCGGCAGGTGGCTCGGGAGGCGGTGCTGCGCTCACGGTTCGCGGCCGCGCACCCCCAGGTGCCTACGGCCGTCGTCCCCGCTCTCGCGGGTGACGTCCACGACCTCGACGGTCTCCGTCGTGTCGGCGTCCTCCTGGGGGGTCAGGACGAAGACACTCGGCGGGAGACCGGCTGAGACCGGTCGGAACCGCTGGCGTCAGACGCCGGCCTTCACCGGTGACGTCGCGTTGGTGCGAGCCGTCTCGAGCACCGCGCGCCACTTGGCGTTCGGGTTGCGCTTGAGGAGGGCCCGGCGCTCGCGCTCGGTCATCCCACCCCAGACGCCCCACTCGATCTGGTTCTCCAGGGCCTCGGCCAGGCACTCGGCCTTCACCGGGCAGCCCGCGCAGAGCTTCTTGGCCTTGTTCTGCTCAGCACCCCGCACGAACAGCTGGTCGGGCTGGGATGCACGGCAAGCTGCTTGGCTTGCCCACTCTTCGTTCCACATGACTGACGTCCCCACATCCGTCTTGACCGACGTCCCCATGACGCCGCCGGGTTTCCCCACGGAGAAACGTAAAGTTTCGAGCGTTCCGCCCACAGACCCCTAAAGGTTGGTTCCGTCTAGTCCGAAATGACTATGGACGGGTGACTAGACATCGGCAGGTTCGGTGTCACTTCCGGGCAAGTCGGACCCCGGCAAGTCGACATTTCCAGGCGAGGAACCTAGGCAAATACCTAGGCGTGAGCCACCGCTGAGGAATGGGTCGACAGTGACTAGTCCCGTACATTGTGCCCATGGCTCGTCCCCGGTCCGACCGACTCTCCGCGCCCCGAGTCCTCGGCCACGTCGTGGTCATGCTGGCCGTGGCCGCCGTCATGGGACTGGTCGCCGCCGGGCTCGCGATCCCCTTCGCAGGGGTCCTCGGCATCGGCTCCAAGCAGGTCGCGGAGGGCATGACCGGGCTGCCGGCCGAGCTCAAGACCGAGCCGCTGGCCCAGCGCACGGTCATGGTCGACGAGGCCGGCAACGTGATCGCCACGATCTACGACGAGAACCGCGTCAACGTCCCGCTGAAGCAGATCTCGCGGAAGATGGTCAAGGCCATCGTCGCGATCGAGGACTACCGCTTCTACCAGCACGGCGCGCTGGACCTGAAGGGCACGCTCCGCGCCCTCATCACCAACCAGGCCAACAACGGCGTGGTGCAGGGTGGCTCGTCGATCACCCAGCAGATGGTGAAGCTGACCCTGCTGGCCCAGGCCAAGGGCAACGAGAAGAAGATGGCCGAGGCCACCGACGACACCTACGCCCGCAAGATCCGCGAGCTGCGCTACGCCATCGCCTTCGAGCAGCACTACTCCAAGGACTGGATCCTCGAGCGCTACCTCAACCTCGCCTACTTCGGCGACGGCGCCTACGGCATCCAGTCGGCGGCCAAGCACTACTTCAACAAGAACGCCAAGGACCTCAGCTGGGGCGAGTCGGCGGTGCTGGCCGGCCTGGTGAAGAACCCCACCGGCTACGACCCCACCAACTACCCCGACCGCGCGCTGGACCGGCGCGACGTGGTGCTGGACCGGATGGCCCAGCTGAGCGTCATCAGCGACGCCAAGGCCGAGCAGCTGAAGAAGAAGGGCCTGGGGCTCGACGTCGTCAACACCCAGAACGGCTGCGTGTTCAGCCGGGCGCCGTTCTTCTGCGACTACGTCCTCCAGCGGCTCTACCACGACAAGTCGCTGGGCGACACGGTCGCGGAGCGCAAGGAGCTCCTCAAGTCCGGCGGCCTCACCATCCACACCACCATCGACCTGCGCGACCAGGACGCGGCCGACAAGTCGGTTGCCGACCACGTCTACCCGACCGACCAGGCGATCGGTGGCCTGGCGATGGTCGAGCCACGCACGGGCGACGTGAAGGCACTCGCCCAGTCCCGGCCGATGGGTCGCGACCGCAAGAAGGGCGAGACCTACCTCAACTACGTCGTGCCCAAGCGCTACGGCGACTCCAACGGCTTCCAGGCCGGGTCGACGTTCAAGGCCTTCGTCCTCGCCGCGGCGATCCAGAAGGGCATCCCGCTCGACACCCAGATCAACGCACCGCAGCAGGTGCACATCCCGATGTCGGACTACCCGACCTGCGGCGGGCACAACTTCTTCAGCACCGACGTCTGGGAGCCGGAGAACTCCACCGGTGCCGGCACCTTCAACCTCTACACCGGCACCCAGCTCTCGGTGAACACCTTCTTCGCCCAGCTGGAGCTGCAGACCGGCCTCTGCGAGCCCTACCGCCTGGCCAAGGCCATGGGCATCGACCTGACCGACCCCAACCGTGAGCGCGTCCCGTCGTTCACCCTCGGCGTCGTGGAGACCAGCCCGCTGGAGATGGCGGAGGCCTACGCCACGTTCGCCGGCCGCGGCCTGCACTGCGCAGCCCGCCCGGTCACCTCCATCGAGGACGCCGACGGCAACGTCGTGAAGGACTACAAGGAGGACTGCCAGCAGGTCATCGAGGCGCCGGTCGCCGACGCCGTCAACGACATCCTGCGCGGCGTCCAGGAGCCCGGCGGCTTCGGGTACGACGCCGGCATCTCCCTGAACCAGCCCTCGGCCGGCAAGACCGGCACGATCAACGACAACATGGCGGTGTGGTTCGTGGGGTACACCCCCAGCCTCGCCACCGCCTCGATGATCGCCGGCGCCAACGAGGAGGGCCACTGGGTCAGCCTCAACGGCCAGACGGTGGGCGGCTCCTACATCGACGCCGCGCACGGCTCGACCACGGCGGGCCCGATGTGGGGCGACGCCATGAAGGTCATCCAGCAGTGGCTGCCCGACGACGACTTCACCCCGCCGAGCGGCCAGGACGTCGCCGGCGTGCTCACGCAGATCCCGCAGACCGGCGGGATGAGCGTCGACCAGGCCACCTCGCTGCTGGAGTCGCTCGGCTTCGTGGTCCAGCTCGGCGGCTACCGCGACACCGGCTACGCCCAGGACACCGTCGCCTACACGCTGCCGGGCGCCGGCTCCGACGTGGCCAGCGGCACGACGGTGACGATCTACCAGTCCACCGGCCACGCCCCGCCGAAGCCACCTGGCGGCGGCGGCGGCGGCGGTGGCGGCGGCGGCGGTGGCGGTGGTGGTGGCGGCGGCCACGGCCACGGTCACGGGAAGCCCCACTGACGCACCGCGTCCTCCACAGCCTGCGACCCATGTAACGCGGTGTTAGGTGGTCTTACCCAGCGCTTGAACGCTGGGTAAGCCATCCGAACACCGCGTTACATGCGGGTCGACCCGACGACCGGGCCGCTCCGTGTCAGACGGCTGCAAGTCGGCCACAAGGCGGGGCCGCGAGTGTCCTCCTCGGACAACGACGTCCAGCACTGACCCGAGGAGAGATCGAGATGAGTCGCACCCTGGCCGCCGTCGGCCGGTACGCCGCCACCCACCCGTGGCGCACCATCGGCCTGTGGGCCGTGGTCGCCGCGGCCGTCTTCAGCCTGGCCGCCGCGTTCGGCGGCCCCACCCGCGAGGACTGGGACGTCCCCGCGGCACCCGCGCAGCACGGCACCGACCTGCTCCGCGCGCACCTGCCCGAGATGGGCAACACGTCCGCCCAGGTCGTCGTGCACGACGATGCGCCGCTGCCTTCGGGCACCCTGGACGAGCTGTCCGGCCGCCTGGCCACCCTCGACCACGTGCTCCGCGTGACCCCGCCCCGGATGTCCGCGGACGGCGACACCGCCGTGCTCGTGATGCAGTACGACGTCCCGGTCACCGACCCCGACGTCTACGAGGACATCTCCCCGATCGAGGAGGTCGTCCAGCCGTACCGCGACGCCGGGCTCCAGGTCGAGCTGGGCGGCGAGCTGCCCGGCACGGCCGTCGGCACCATGGAGGGCGTCGGCGAGATGATCGGCATCGGCGTGGCCCTCCTGGTCCTGCTGCTGGTGTTCCGCTCGGTCGTCGCCGCCGGCGTGCCGATCGTGCTCGCCGTCGCGGGCCTCGCGGTCGGAGGCGCCGGGGTGACCGTGCTCGCGGGCCTCATCTCCGTCACGCCGTACGCCCCGACGATCGCCACCATGGTCGGGCTCGGCGTCGGCATCGACTACGCGCTGCTGCTCCTCACCCGGATGCTCGAGGGCCGCCGGGCCGGCCTCTCGGTCATCGAGTCCGCGGCCCGCGCCGGCGCCACCGCCGGCCGCTCGGTCGTGCTCGCCGGCTGCACGGTGCTGGTGTCGCTGCTCGGCCTCAAGCTGGCCGGCCTGACGACGTTCAGCACGATGGGGTTCGCCACCGCGATCGCCGTCGTCGCGGTGATGGGCACGTCGCTGACCCTGGTGCCGGCCGTCTTCCGGCTCACGCACCGGTGGGTCGAGAAGCGGTTCCTGCGTCAGGTCGCGCGTCCCCGGGGCACGCGTGTCGAGCGCTGGTCCCAGCGTGTCGCCGGACGCCCGGTGCCGTGGATCGTCGGGGCGGGTCTCGTCATGATCGTGCTGGCCGCTCCCGTCCTGGACATGCGTACCTGGCCGCAGAGCGGCAGCGACGACCCGGCCAGCAGCCAGCTGCGGCGGGCCTACGACCTGGTGACCGAGGAGTTCGGGGCGGGCGCGCCCACGCCGTACCTCTTCGTCGCCGACCGCTCGGTGGTCGACGCGGGCACGCTCGCCGGCACCGTGGCCGAGCTGCGGCAGCGCGACGACCTCGTCAACGTCACCGACCCGCAGGTCTCGCCGGACGGCGCGATCGCGGTGGTCTCGGCCGAGTCCGTGTACGTCGACAACGACGCCCGCACCGGCGACCAGGTGGACTCGCTGCGGACCGGCCTCCCGGACGGCGTCGACCTCACCGGCACCTCGCCGATGATGAGCGACATCGCCGACCGGCTCGCGGGGCGGCTGTGGCTGGTCATCGCGTTCGTGGTGGCGACGTCGATGCTGCTCCTGCTGCTGATGTTCCGGTCCGTGTGGATCCCGGTGAAGGCGGCCGCGATGAACCTGCTGAGCGTCGCCGCGGCGTACGGCGTGGTGACGGCGGTCTTCCAGTGGGGCTGGGGCCTGGAGCTGCTCGGGGTCGACCACGCGCGGCCGGTGTCCACGTGGCTGCCGATCCTGATGTTCGCGATCCTGTTCGGGCTGTCGATGGACTACGAGGTGTTCCTGCTGTCACGGGTGCGCGAGGAGTACGAGCGCACGGGTGACCCGCGGGGCAGCGTGGCCCGGGGCCTCGCGGCGACCGGCACGGTGATCACCGCGGCGGCGGCGATCATGGTCGCGGTGTTCTTCGGGTTCATCAGCGAGTCCGCGACCATCATCAAGATGCTCGGGTTCGGGATGGGCACGGCGATCCTGCTCGACGCCACGCTGGTCCGGATGGTCCTGGTGCCCGCCACCATGACGCTCCTCGGCCACCGCAACTGGTGGCTGCCGGCCTGGCTGGACCGGGTGCTGCCGCGGGTGGCTCCGGAGGTGCACGAGGACGCTCCTGTCCTCGAGCGCGTCTAACCCAGCTGCTCCCTGACCGCGGCCGCGACGACACTCCCGTCGGCGCGGCCGCGGGTCTTGGGGGTCAGCACGCCCATCACCCGGCCCATCGCCTTCATGCCCTCGCCGGCCACGCCGAGCTCGGCGATCGTCTCGGCGACCAGCGCCGCGACCTCCTCGGGGCCGAGCTGCTCCGGCAGGTACTCCGCGATCACGGCGGCCTCGGCCAGCTCCTTGTCGGCCATCTCCTGACGGCCGCCGTCGGCGAACGCGGTCGCGGCCTCGCGCCGCTTCTTGGCCTCCGTGGTCAGCACCCCGAGCACGTCGTCGTCGCTGAGCTCCCTGGCCTCCTTGCCGGCCACCTCGGCGTTGGTGATCGCCGTCAGCACCATCCGCAGCGTCCCACTGCGCACCGCGTCCTGGGTCTTGATGGAGGTGGTCAGGTCGGCACGCAGCCGGTCCTTCAGGGCGCTCATGCCGCCATTCTCGCGTGTCCCCGGTCGTGTGGAACCCTGGGTGGGTGCGCCCCCTCGACCTCCTGGCCCGCACCGCGACCGCGGGTGCGGTCGGTGGCGCGGCCCTCACGGCGTACGCGATGTGGGAGGCGCGGCAGTTCGTGCTGCGCACCGTCGAGGTGCCGCTGCTGCCACTCGGCCACGACCCGCTGAAGGTCCTGCACCTCTCCGACATCCACATGACGCCCGGTCAGCGGGTCAAGCAGGACTGGCTGCGCGGGCTGGCCGCGCTGGAGCCGGACCTGGTGGTGAACACGGGCGACAACCTGGCGCACCGCGACGCCGTGCCGGTCGTCACCGACTGCCTCGGCGAGCTGCTCGACGTCCCGGGCGTGTTCGTGTTCGGGTCCAACGACTACTACGAGCCCACGCTCCGCAACCCGGTCAGGTACCTGCTGCCGGACACCGGCAAGCGGCACGTCGACGAGCCGCAGCTCCCGTGGCCGGACCTGCGCGACCGGTACGCCGCCGCCGGCTGGCTCGACCTCACCAACCGGCTCGACACGCTGAAGGTCGGGCGCACGTCGTTCGCGTTCGCCGGCGTCGACGACCCGCACCTGCGGATGGACCGCCTCGATCTCGTCGCCGGGCCCGCCGACGCCGGGGCCGACGTACGGCTCGCCGTCACCCACGCGCCGTACCTGCGGGTCCTCGACCAGTTCGCCGCCGACGGGTACGACGCGGTCGTCGCCGGCCACACCCACGGCGGCCAGGTCTGCCTGCCGGTCGTCGGCGCGCTGACCACCAACTGCGACCTCGAGAACGCCCGCGCCAAGGGCCTGCACCGCCACCCCGCGGACTCCCGGGACGGCGACCCGGGAAGTACGTGGCTGCACGTCTCCGCCGGCCTCGGCACCAGCCCGTTCGCCCGGATCCGGGTCGCCTGCCGCCCCGAGGCGACGCTGCTGACGTTCACCGCGCGCCCCGCTTCGCCACCGGCCTCAACCGATTGGGAGGGCGCCGCGCGGCTCGGGTAGGGTGGCGCAGGTTGCGGACCTGGAACCGGCTCGACCGGCCGGTCCGCATCGGGCTGTGGCGCAGTTTGGTAGCGCGCCTCGTTCGGGACGAGGAGGCCGCAGGTTCAAATCCTGTCAGCCCGACCGTGTGATCTTTCAAGAGATGCGCGACAGCCGGACCTGCGAGCGGCAGGTCCGGCTGTTGTGATGTCGGGGCTCGAAGACCTGCCGCAACGACCCGCGAAGGATGACAATGGCTCATCGAACGCGGGGGGTAGCGCGATGACGACGGTCCTGCACCACAGCACTCAGTCCGCAGTCCGGCGCCTCCTCATGGCGGAGCCGGAGCCGGGACCTGGGCTGCCGTCGGCGGCGGTCGACGCCCTGGCAGACCTGATCGGCTGCGACAGCTTCGACCTCTGCGAGGCCGACGAGACGGGTTGGTGCCTCTGGGAGCGCGTGCTGCCCTACGAGCAGCGCGACCCGCAGCTGTGCGACGGGCCGTTGTATACGGGCCTCCAGCACGACGCCGCGTTGCCCGTCTCGCTGCGCGAGGCGAGCGACTACGAGCTCACCGACATGGTTCGGCTCGGGTTCCGCAATCGGTCGGGCACGGTGACACAGATCTCCTACGACCGCCGGCACCACCACTTCACCGTGGATGAGGTCTCCCTGCTGAGGATGGTGGAGCCAGCCATCCGCCGCCTGGTCAGGGAGTCGGCCCAGCCCGGCTCGGCCCACTCGCTCTCGGCGGCCGAACGACGGGTACTGACCCTGGTGGCGACCGGCGCATCGAACCGTGAGGTCGCCGAGGAGCTCTACGTGACGATCCACACGGTGCGCAAGCACCTGGAGAACGCCTACCGCAAGCTGGGGGTCACCAACCGCACGTCAGCGGCCCTTCTCGTCACGGGCGGCTCTTCGCGCATCGGCTAATGTCCCGCCGCTGCCTCGGCTGCCAGCGTGGGTGGGTCAGATACCCACACCCGTAGGAGCCGAACATGCGCATCATCGTCCCGAGCCTGGCCGTGGCGGCCGGCCTCGTCCTCCTCGCGGCACCCTCCCACGCCACGCCTGCCACCGGCGGGTGCCCCACCGGCAACCCGCGCTTCGCTCTCTTCGACGTCGCCACTGAGCCCTACGCCGTGGACAACGCAGTCGACGCGAAGGGCAACAACGACGGCTGGGTCTGCGCGCTGCCTCTGTACACCGTCCTGGACGAGAACGGGAACGAGCTCCCCTACTACAACTTCATCGACAACGTCGTGCCCCTCAAGTGAGCGCGGGGCGAGCCCCACCCGTCTCGCCCGTCCCACCATCGACGCCCCGCCGATCCGGCGGGGCGTCGCTCGTCTCCGGGCCAACTGGTCTGATCCAGTCCAGACCGATGGTCAAGGTTTCGCGGAACCCGTCATGTGGGCCGCCCACGCATCGCAGACTCCTGCCAACCAGATGTCCGGGGGGACGTCTTGGGGGGAACTTCCAGCCCAGCTCCACCAGCAGGAGTCCAACCCGATGCGCACCCTCCGAGCTCTACGCACCCCTGTGGCCGCCACGGCCGCGGTGATGAGCCTCGCTCTCGCCGCGACGACCAGTGGCGCGCAGGCGGACACGCGGACGGCCGCGCCCTCGTCCCACTCGACCCAGCAGCGCGGACCGGACAACGAGAACTACGACCCGCCGGTCTACTCGCCGACCACCCAGACGACGTACGTCGGGACTCCCGGCAACCCGCTCGTCCGCGGGTGGGGCGTGTACCAGGGCTTGGCCGAGATGGCCTGGCTGCCCTACGTCGTCGCCAGCCCCGACCAGCAGAACCTGCTGGACAAGATCGTGCAGCGCCCGAAGGCCACGTGGTTCGGCCACTGGCAGTCCGACAACGACATCACCGACCGCGTCCGGAAGTACATCGAGCTGACCACCGGCGGCGACCCCGACGTGCTCGTCCAGACCTCGATCTTCCGCATGGACCCCTGGGAGGGCGAGGCCTGCACACGCCTTCCCTCGGCGGCCGAGCAGGCGTCGTACAAGAAGTGGATCGACGGCTTCGTCGCCGGTGTCGGCGACGCCCACATGGCCGTGATCATGCAGCCGGACGGACCGTTCGCCCTGTGCGCCCCCGGCGGCTCGAACCTGCCGGCGCACATGATCCGGTACGCCGTCCGGATGCTCAGCGCCCTGCCCAACACCAGCGTCTACATCGACGCCGGTGCGGCCGACTGGAACCGTGACGACCCGCAGAAGGCGGTGCGCATGCTGTTCCCGATGGGCATCCGGTGGGCCCGCGGTTTCGCGCTGAACAGCACGCACTACGACTCCACCGAGCGTCAGGTCCGGTACGCCGCCGAGGTCTCGCAGGCGCTGGCCAAGCGCGGGATCCCCGACAAGTACGGCGTGATCAACACCGCGTCCAACGGCAAGCCGTTCAAGGGCTACAAGTACAACGGCCCGAACTTCGACAACGCGCGGGCGTGCACCTCGACCAGCGACAAGCACTGCGTCACGCTCGGCATCCCGCCGACCGTGGACGTCGCCGACCCGAAGTGGGGCCTGAACCCGCACGACCGCCGGCTCGCGGCCCGGTACGTCGACGCCTACATGTGGTTCGGCCGTCCGTGGCTCTACAACCAGGCGTCGCCGTTCGACATGAACCGGGCTCTGACCCTGGCGCGCACCACGCCGTACTGATCCACCTCTCACACCGCAGGTTTGCCGCGGGGGCCTCAGAGGCGCCGCGCGGACGTCCATCCCGGGCACGTCCGCGCGGCGCCGTGGGACACTGCTGGGCATGCCGGACGAGCCGTCACTCGAGCTGCCGTCGCTGTTCCGGCGCAAGAAGCGGCCGGTGGCCGAGGATGACGCGCCCGCCCCGGTGGTCGAGGAGCGACGAGGTCCCGCCCTGGTCGAGCAGGGACGCAGTCCCGTCTCGAAGCCACCCGAGCCGGAACCACCCGCCGGGCCCGTCGAGGCCCCTCGCCCCCCGCGCGGACCGCTGCTGTCCCCGCTGCCGGCCGCGATCCTGACCGGCGCCGTGGTCGGCCTGGTCACCGTCGGACTGGTGTGGCTGACGCTTCGCGGCTGCTCCAGCCTGCGGGGCACGTCGTCGTGCGGAGGGCTCGGGGTCGTGGTGCTGCTGGCGATCTTCGTGGTCGTGGTGCTCGCCGGACGTGCGCTCCTCGGGATCCTGGGGGTGCCCGATGCGGGCAGCACGTCGTTCTTGGCGATGGCCGTCGTGGCCGTGGTCGCGCTGCTCTTCGTCAAGGACCTCGAGAGCACGACCAGTGCCGGCGTGCTCGCCGTCGTGACCGCGCTGGCGTTCGGGGTCTCGCAGTGGGTGACGTCGAGCTTCACCGAGCCCGGCGACCGGCCGCGCTGAGGATCAGCGCCCCGCGACGACCAGCTCGGCGATCTGCACGGTGTTGAGCGCCGCGCCCTTGCGCAGGTTGTCGTTGCTGACGAAGAGGGCGAGCCCACGGTCGTCGTCCACGCCGGGGTCCTGCCGGATCCGGCCGACGTACGACGGGTCCTTGCCGGCGGCCTGCAGGGGGTTCGGTACGTCGGAGAGCTCGACGCCGGGCGCACCCGCGAGCAGCTCCTTGGCCCGGGCGACGGTCAGCGGCCGCTCGAACTCGGCGTTGATCGCCAGCGAGTGGCCGGTGAACACCGGCACCCGCACGCAGATGCCGGACACCCGGAGGTCCGGGATCTCCAGGATCTTGCGCGACTCGTTGCGGAGCTTCTTCTCCTCGTCGGTCTCGTCGAGGCCGTCGTCGACGATCGAGCCGGCCAGCGGGACGACGTTGTAGGCGATCGTCCGGACGTACGTGGCCGGCTCCGGGAACGCGACCGCCTCGCCGTCGTAGGCCAGCTCGCGGGCCTTGTCACCGGCCGCAGCCACCTGGGAGGCCAGCTCCTCGACGCCGGCGACCCCGGAGCCGGAGACGGCCTGGTAGGTCGCGGCGACCAGGCGCACCAGCCCCGCCTCGTCGTGCAGCGGCTTGAGCACCGGCATCGCGGCCATGGTGGTGCAGTTCGGGTTGGCGATGATCCCCTTGCGGGCCCCGGTCATGGCTCGCGCGATCGCGTGCGGGTTGACCTCGGAGACGACCAGCGGGACGTCGGGGTCCATCCGGAACGCCGAGGAGTTGTCGACCACGATCGCCCCGGCCGCGGCGAACACCGGGGCCAGCGCCCGCGAGGTGGTCGCACCGGCCGAGAAGAGCGCGACGTCCAGGCCGCTCGGGTCGGCGGTCGCGGCGTCCTCGACCACGACCTCCCGGTCGCCGAAGGGCAGCACGGTCCCGGCCGAGCGGGCCGAGGCGAAGAAGCGGACCTCGTCGGCGGGGAAGCCCCGCTCGAGGAGGATCTGGCGCATCGCGACGCCCACCTGCCCGGTGGCGCCGACGACTCCGATGGAGGTCATCTGCCGGTACCGCCGTACACGACGGCCTCGACCTCGTCGGCGTCCAGGTCGAACGCCGAGTGCGTGGCCTGGACCGCGGAGTCCACCTGCGCCTCGTCGACGATGACCGAGATGCGGATCTCCGAGGTGGAGATCATCTCGATGTTCACGCCGGCCGACGCCAGCGCCGCGAAGAACCGGGCCGTGATGCCCGGGTGGGACCGCATGCCGGCGCCGATGAGGGACACCTTGCCGATCTGGTCGTCGTACAGGAGCTTGTCGTAGCCGACCTCGTCCTGGATGCGTGCGAGTGCGCCCATCGCGGTCTGGCCGTCCTCGCGGGGCAGCGTGAACGAGATGTCGGTGAGGCCGGTGGCGGCCGCCGAGATGTTCTGGACGACCATGTCGATGTTGACCTCGCCGGCGGCCAGCGCCTCGAAGATGCGCGCGGCCTCACCGACCTTGTCGGGGACGCCGACGACGGTGATCTTGGCCTCGCTCCGGTCGTGCGCGACGCCGGCGATGATGGCCTGTTCCATGTCCGTGCCTTCCGTGGGATCGGCCACGACCCAGGTCCCCTCCTTGGTGGAGAAGGAGGACCGGACGTGGACGGGGATGCCGTAGCGGCGGGCGTACTCGACGCAGCGCAGGTGCAGGATCTTCGCCCCGGACGCGGCCATCTCGAGCATCTCTTCGTGGGAGACGCGGTCGAGCTTGCGGGCCGTCGGCACGATGCGCGGGTCGGCGGTGAAGACACCGTCGACGTCGCTGTAGATCTCGCACACCTCGGCGCCGAGAGCCGCGGCCAGCGCGACCGCGGTGGTGTCGGAGGCACCACGACCGAGCGTGGTGATGTCCTTGGTGTCCTGCGAGACACCCTGGAACCCGGCCACGATCGCGATCGAGCCGTCCTCGAGCGCCTTCACGATCCGGCCCGGCGTGATGTCGATGATCTTCGCCCGCCCGTGGGCGGAGTCGGTGATCACGCCGGCCTGCGAGCCGGTGAACGACCGCGCCTGGTGGCCGAGCTGGGCGATCGCCATCGCCAGCAGCGCCATGGAGATCCGCTCACCGGCGGTGAGCAGCATGTCGAGCTCGCGCGGCGGCGGCAGCGGCGTCACCTGCTCGGCGAGGTCGCGGAGCTCGTCGGTGGTGTCCCCCATCGCGGAGACGACCACGACCACGTCGTGGCCGGCGCGCTTGGTGTTCACGATGCGCTGGGCGACCCGCTTGATGCCGGTCGCGTCGGCCACCGACGAGCCGCCGTACTTCTGCACGACAATGCCCACGGGTATCTGTCCTCGTGCCGATCGATCTGCTGGTGGGGCGCGTCCGGCGCGTCGTTGCGCGGGACGGCGAACCCTGAGTCTAACGAGCCTCGTCGACCGGCTCGGCCAACATCTCATCCGCCGCGGCGACCTGCTCGGCGTCGACGTCGGCCACGTCGGTGTCGAGGCGGTCGTGGGCGACGACCGAGAGCAGCGCGTTGAGCAGGGCGCCGGCGAGGTTGCCCCACGAGGAGACGTAGGAGAACTGCCACCACCACAGCGCCTCGTCGACGTCACCCGAGCGGTAGTGGCGCAGGCCGTTCTCGAGGTCGGAGGCGATACTCGTCAGGTCGTCGGACAGGCTGCTGTCGACGACCTCGGGGTCGTAGGGGTCGAACACCAGGCTGTAGGTGTCCACGCCGCCGAACAGGGTGGCCAGCCGCAGCCGCATGTCGTCGAGGTCGGACTCGGGACCGACGTCGGGCTGGTACTCCGAGCGCGGCTCGAAGTCGACCTGCGCGCCGAGCCGGGCACCGGCCAGGAGCACCTGGCTGATCTCGAGCAGCAGCAGCGAGATCACCGTCCCGCCGTCCTGCTCGCGCGACGCCGCGCGCAGCGCGATCAGGAAGCTCTCCACGGAGTCGGCGATCGACGCCGCGAAGTCCTCGGTGGTGCTGTCGAGGGTCTCGATGGCCTCGATGTCCTCGACCGCCTCGAGGAGCTCGTCCTCGGTCACTCCTGCTCCCTTCATTCAGCAGAGCGCCTTCCCGCAAAAGCCCGTCCGAGGGTCACCTCGTCGGCGTACTCCAGGTCGCCACCGACCGGGAGGCCGCTGGCCAGACGGGTGATCCGCAGCCCGAACTCCCTGAGCATACGGGTGAGGTACGTGGCCGTCGCCTCACCCTCCAGGTTGGGGTCGGTGGCCAAGATGACCTCGGTGATGGCGCCGTCGGCGAGCCGGACCATCAGCTCGCGGATGCGCAGCTGGTCGGGTCCGACGCCGTCGATCGGCGAGATCGCGCCGCCCAGCACGTGGTAGCGACCCTTGAACTCGCGGGTGCGCTCGATGGCCACCACGTCCTTGTACTCCTCCACCACGCACAGCACTGTCTGGTCGCGCCGCGGGTCGCGACAGATGCGGCACTGGTCGTCCTCGGAGACGTTGAAGCAGATGGTGCAGAACTTCACGCGGGCCTTGACCTCGACCAGGACCTCGGCGAGGCGGCGTACGTCGACCGGGTCCGACTGCAGCAGGTGGAACGCGATCCGCTGCGCGCTCTTGGGACCCACGCCCGGCAGCTGGCCGAGCTCGTCGATGAGGTCCTGGATGATGCCTTCGTACATCGGGGTCGGCTAGCCGCCCAGTCCGGGCATGCCACCGGCCAGCGGGCCGAGGGTCTGGCTGGCGAGCTGGTCGGCGCGGCCCTTGGCGTCGCGGTAGGCCGCGACGATCAGGTCGCCGAGGTCGGCCAGGTCGTCGGCGCTGCTGCCGTCGAAGCCGCCCTCCTTGATCGAGACGCCGACGAGCTCGCCGACGCCGTTGACCGTCACCGAGACCGCCCCGCCGCCGACCGAGCCCTCGACCGTCGTCTCGGCGAGCTGGGTCTGGGCGTCCTCCAGCCGCTCCTGCATCTGCTGGGCCTGCTGGAGCAGGGCGTTCATGTCGAAGCCTCCGCCGCCGAGGGCGTCGAAGGGGTTGTTCTCCTGGGTCATGTCCGGGCCTTCCGGTGTTAGTGGTGCTTGATTTCCTCGATCACCTCGGCGCCGAGCTGTTGCTGGAGGAGCTCGGCACCGGCGAGACCGGAGGCGTCGATGTCATCGTCGTCGGGATGGGCCTCGGCGTCGGCCGCGGCGCGCGGGTCACCGGTGGTGTCGCTCCCTGGCGCCCGCGTCTGCTGGATCGCCTCGCGGGCCCTGGTCGCGGCCGTGGGATCGGTCTGCGGCGGCTCGACGGCGACGGTCGGCTCGGGATCGGGAGCCGGGGCGGCCGGTGGCGGAGCCTGCGCCGGCTGGGCGCCGGGGTCGACGATCGTCTCGACCTTCCAGTCGCTGCCGACCACGTCGATGGCCGCCTGCCGGACGATCTCCGCGCTGCCGCCGCCGTCGAACGACTCCCGCGCCCCGGCGTTGCTGAACCCGAGGGTGAGCGTGACGCTGTCGACCGCCACCACCTGGGCGTGCTGGGTGAGGTGGATCCAGGTCAGCCGGCGCCGGGCCTTCACGGCCTCCACGATGTCGGGCCACAGGCGGCGTACGTCGACCAGCGCGAGCGCACCGGCGGGCTCCGGTGCGGGCACGGGCTCGGGATCCGGCATCGGAGACGGAGCCGGGGACGGCTCGGGATCCGGGACGGGTGTGGGCTCGGGAACCGGCGCCGGTGCGGGCGTCGGCTCCGGCGCCGGGACGACCGCCGGTGCGGGCGGCGTGCTCGCGGCCGGTGCTCCGCCGATGGCGACGCGACGCTCGAGGCGCTCGAGGCGGGCCATCACGCCGTCGTGGCCGTCGGCGCCGGGCAGCAGCACGCGTGCGCAGATCAGCTCGAGCAGCAGGCGAGGTGCCGTGGCGCCACGCATCTCGGTGAGGCCGGTGGCGACCAGGTCGGCCGCGCGGCTGAGCTCGGCCGCCCCGAACCGGGCGGCCTGCGCGACCAGCCGCTCGCCGGCGTCCTCGGCCACGTCGATGAGGCCGGTGGCCGGGGCGTCGGGGACCGCGGAGATGATCACCAGGTCGCGCAGCCGGCGCAGCAGGTCCTCGGCGAACCGGCGCGGGTCCTGGCCCGTCTCGATGACCCGGTCGACGACCGCGAACACCGACGCCCCGTCACCGGCCGCGAACGCCTCCATCACGTCGTCGAGCAGCGCGTCGGGGGTGTAGCCGAGGAGTCCGGAGGCCAGCGCGTAGGTGACGCCCTCGGGACCGGCGCCGCCCATCAGCTGGTCGAGCACGCTGAGGGTGTCCCGCGCCGACCCGGCACCGGCGCGCACGACCAGCGGCAGCGCGGCCGGCTCGATCGTGACACCCTCCTTGGCGCAGAGGTCGGTGAGGTACGTGGAGAGCAGCCGCGGCGGGATCAGCCGGAACGGGTAGTGGTGGGTGCGCGAGCGGATCGTCGCGAGCACCTTGTCGGGCTCGGTGGTGGCGAACACGAACCGCAGGTGCGGCGGCGGCTCCTCGACCAGCTTGAGGAGGGCGTTGAAGGCCTGCGGCGTGACCATGTGCGCCTCGTCGACGATGTAGACCTTGTAGCGGTCGCGGACCGGCGCGAAGAAGGCCTTCTCCCGCAGGTCGCGCGCGTCGTCCACACCGTTGTGCGATGCCGCGTCGATCTCGATCACGTCGAGGCTGCCCGGCCCGCCGCGCGCCAGCTCCCGGCAGGACTGGCACTCGCCGCACGGGTCGGCCACCGGCGCCTGCTCGCAGTTGAGCGTGCGGGCGAGGATCCGCGCGCTGGTGGTCTTGCCGCAGCCGCGGGGCCCGGAGAACAGGTAGGCGTGGTTCACCCGGTTGGCCGCCAGCGCCGCCCGCAGCGGCTCGGTGACGTGGTCCTGCCCGATGACCTCCGTGAAGGTCTCCGGCCGGTAGCGCCGGTACAGGGCAAGGGGCGACTCCACCCCTGAACCCTAACCAGCGCCGCCGACAAGCGTGAGGGGGCCGAACTTCGGCGTCGTTCCTGCCGCTTTGGCGTCGTTGCAACGACGCCGAACGTCCGGGATACCCGCTCGAGCGGGTATCGCGACCCCAAGACCCCCGGACATGAAAAGGCCCCCCACGTACCCGGCAGAGCGCGCCTACCCTTGCTGCCTTCCGGCCCTGGGGGAGTTCGGCATGATGCCGCCACATGGGGGGTTGCCGAGGAGTCTAGGTGAGCGGTTCGTACGCCACCAATCGGCCGGCCAGGCGTCGGGTCGGGTGCCTGAGGACGCGCCAGAGCGCGTCGTGGGGCACCCGACCCAGCTGCCGGCGGGCGATTTCACCGCTCGGCGAAGCCCCCGGTAGCCTCCTGCGCGGAGGATTCGCCTAGTGGCCTATGGCGCTCGCTTGGAAAGCGGGTTGGGTTAACAGCCCTCAGGGGTTCGAATCCCCTATCCTCCGCCATTCCAGACTCCCCACCGGCTGATCCGCACTGCGGATCACTCGGTCCCCGCCGCGAAATCCGCTCGGTTCCGCTGCTGCGCCGCGGATACCGCGGCACCCGGCCGTCGGGCGACAGCAGCCCGTAAGGATTGGGCCTCCCGCGCGGCGACGGCCGGTGCCAGCATCGACCCATCCGAAGAAACACCTGGAGGAGAGATGGACACTCAGCACGCCGCCCTCATCAAGCGGTCCTACGACGAGCCGGACGAGAGGCGTACGCCGCCGCTCTCCACGGTCGACGTCGTCCATCTCGGGAACGGCATCTCGTCGGCACGGCTCACCCTGCAGCCCGGCTGGCGCTGGTCCGAGGCGATCAAGCCCGTGGTGGGCACCGAGCTCTGCGAGGTCCACCACGTGGGTGTCGTGCACGCCGGCCGCATCGGCGTCTCGCACGGCGACGAGACCATGGAGCTCGGCCCCGGCGACACCTACGTCCTCGAGCCCGGGCACGACGCCTGGGTCATCGGCGACACGGCGTTCGTCGGCTACGAGTTCGACAGCAAGGCGGCCGACTCGTACGCCACCGTCGACTCCTGAGGCAGGACGCCTCAGTCGCGGCGCCGGGCCAGCACCGGCCGCAGCATCAGGGCCAGCACCAGCGCGGCGCCGCCCAGGATCGCGGTCCACAGGGCCGTGTGACGGAGGGAGGCCAGCGTGTCGACCTCCGGTTCGGGGGCACGAGCACGGGGGTTCTCGTCGCGGGCGGAGCGGGTGTCGGACACCCGCCCGTCCGCGCCGGGGACGAGTGGCCGCGTCAGCGCCTCGAGCGGCTGGACGACTCCGGCGCCGGTGAGCTTCGTCGGGTCGTCGGTCGTGCCGGAGGCGGTGTTCACCAGCCGCGCCACGACCTCGTCCGCGGTGTCCTTCGGGTACCGCGACCACAGCAGCGCCAGCACCCCGCTCACCTCGGCGGCCGCCCAGCCGGAGCTGATGTCCTGGAGCGTGCAGGTGCTGCCGTTGACGGCCAGCACGACCGAGCCGTACGTCGGCGCCGCGACGTCGGTGGCCGAGCTCGCGGCCACGTTGACCAACGGGTCGGTCCCCTCGGGTGCACCACCGCCGGTGGCGTTCACGCCGACCACTCCGTCGTACCCCGCCGGGTAGACGTCCTTCGCCACGTCCTCGCCGGGCACCGCCGACGGGTGTGCCTCCATCGGCCCGGTCGCCCCCCGGTTGCCGGTCTCGGCGACCACCACGACCCCGGCCGCTCGGACGGCCGCCACCGCGGACGCCAGCTCGCCGGATGGCGCGACCGACATCGACACGTTCGCGATCCGGATGCCGTCGGCACTCGCATGTGCGGCCACCCAGCGCAGTCCGGCCGCCAGGGCGGCGGACGACGGCGGCTCGCCGTCGAGCGACGCCTCGTCGGTCGTGTCGTACACCCGGACGTCCAGGATCCCGGCCGCGGGCGCGACGCCGACCGGTCCACCGGCGGAGTCGGGCCGCGGGGCACCCGCGATGAGCGCCGCCACTGCGGTGCCGTGCGGGTCCTGGATCTCGCCGCCGCGCGAGATCGCCGTGCCGCCGACGACCGGGACGCCCCCGCCCTGTCGGGAGACGCCGGAGTCGAGCACCGCGACGTTCACGCCGGCACCCGAGCGCGCGATGCCGCCCACCAGAGCCTGCGCATCGGGGATGCCGAGCCGGTCCAGCGGCAGGCTCGGGTCGCTCGTGGTGACCACGTCGTCGCCGACGCTCTCGCACAGCACGCTGTCCAGCGCCCCCGCCGGGGACGGGACGGCCAGCACCGAGGCGACCACACCGGCCGCCACGAGCACTCGGGTCACCGGTCGACCCTCATGGGCCGACTCTCATGGGGCCGACTCTCATCGGCACGCCTTGCCGTTCGGCCGGACCGGCGGGCAGAGGGCGTCGGCGACGGAGAGGTTCACGCCGGGGTCGAACAGCTTGACCCAGGAGTCCGGGACCACCGGCGCGTCGTACCCCGCGTACCCGAGGTTGTCCGCCGCGTCCGCGCCGACCAGCGGGTAGCTCACGCCGTTGGCGTCGACCAGGAACGGCGACCCGTCGTCGGTGCTCGTCCACGCGCCCGACAGCACGTAGGCCCCGCCGCCGGCGCTCACGGACACCGCCCGCTGCTGAGCCGGTACGTCGCGCGAGGACGCGTCGGCGGTCGGCCGCACACCGAGCGCCACCACCGGCACCTGCCCCGCGGTCGCGGACAGCTCGGCGCAGTAGTCGCCGCGCACCTGGGTGAGCGTCTGCTGCGGCCAGTGCGCCTCCCGGTTCGGGACCAGCCGGGCGACGCCGATCCGGTCGGCCGTGAGCTCCTGCACCGGCCGGCCGTCGATCTCGGAGTTGCGCAGCACCGCCAGCGAGAACGCGTCCAGGGGCACCGGACCCTTCGGGGCGAGCACCACGCTCTCGCCCGGCGTGGTCACGATGTCGCCGACGCGGGCCCTCGCCGGGATGCCCGTCGAGCCGCCGGCGTACGGCGCCGGCTGACCGGCGCCGTCGATGCCGAACGTCTCCCAGGCCAGCGCACCGCCCACGGGCCAGAGGCGCAGCCAGTCGGCCGACACCTTCATGGCGTCGGCCCCGACGCTCAGGCCCAGGTCGCGCAGCATGTTGTCCTGGGCGCCCGGGTCGCGGGGCAGCGCGAACGTGTAGGCACTCGGCTGCTCGCCCCCGCTGGTCGCGGCCTGCGCGACGACGTACCTCGTGCCCTGGCTCTCCACCAGGAACCCGGAGTCCGGCGCCGTGGCCACACCCGGCGGCGAGGCCAGCCGCAGCCGCAGACCGGTGCCGACCGACGTGCAGGCGGTCCAGCCGGTCTCGACGAGCTCGGAGGTGTCGGGCACCTGCGCCGGCGCGTCGAGGATGCCGATCGGCTCGCCGATGCGCTCGGCGTTGATGGCCTTCTCCGAGACGTACGTCGGGTCGGCGTCGGCGCCCAGGATCAAGCGGGCCGAGGTGATGTTGACGACCGGCCGGATGACCAGGCCGCCGCCCTCGGGCGTGCTGACGAGGTACGGCTGGCCGCGGTCCTTGGAGATCACCAGGCCCGGCTGCTTCCAGTCCGCCTCGTCGCGGCCGAAGATCAGGCCGGTCACCGCGCCGCCGGCGACGACGAGCAGCGCCAGCGCCAGGCCGCCGACCAGCGCGCGGCCGGGCCTGGCCGGCTCGACCTCGCGGCCGCCCGGCGCGCCGGACACGAACGCCGTGACCAGACGACGCCGGCTGAACTGGTGCGCCTCGACGAGGTCGCGCTTGGTGGCCACCGCCCGTCCCTAGCCGACGGCGTCCAGCAGGCCGGTCGCGACGACCAGCAGGGGGAGCAGCGAGAGCAGGGCGATCGTCTCGGCGACGTCGCCGAGCCGTCCGCGGCGTACCGACGGCGAGGCCGGCAGCAGCGTCGCCGCCAGCAACAGGGCACCGGTCGCCGCCAGCGCCACGGCTGCGACGGGGCGCCAGTCGGGGTGCAGCCACAGCATCGCGACGCCCACGGACAGCAGGCCGAGCACGCCGGAGACCAGGCCGACCAGCACCTCGGTGCCGGTGCGGTACTGCCGCGTCCGCAGCATGACGACCAGGCACGCCATCACCGCCAGCACGGTGCCGGCGACGCCGGTCGACACGGCCAGCGGCGCGACCAGGACGAGCAGCAGGCCGACCGTCGCCGAGACCCCGACGAGGATCTCGTGGGCGGTGCGTGCGTCGGCGCCGATCTGCTCGGGGTCGATGTCGTCGGGGTCGGCGGTGATGTCCGCGACGGTGAACAGCTGGTCGACGTTGGTGCCGGTGGCGCCGAGCGCCAGCCACGGGAAGACGCTGCCCACGAGCACGACGAACACGAGCGTGCAGACCAGGACGACGGCGGGGTCGAGGTCGAGCTGCGCGGTGGCCAGTCCGGCGGCGACGAAGACCGCGCCCACCACGACCGGAGGGATCACCAGCGTGCGGCCCTCGCCGAGGCCGACGAGGGCGACCACCCCGGCGACCAGGGCCGCGCCCCCGGCCGCGGCGACGGGGTACCCGAAGAAGGGGTCGTCCCAGGCCCACATGAGACCGGCCACCGCGGCATACCCGGCGCCCATCCACGCCACCGCGACCGCGGCATCCGCCTCGTCCTGACCGCGCGACAGCACGATCGCGCCGACGACGAGCGCCAGCGCGACCAGGCCGGCCGCGGCCACCGCCACGGTCGACTCGTGCTGGATGAGCAGCGCCAGGGCACCGAGGGCCATCAGCAGGCCGGCGGCACAGAGCGCCGTACGCCGCCCCGTCTCGGGTGACCACGGCTTGAGGTCCCTCTCGACGACGTCGGCCATCGCCTCGACCACGTCGTCGTACACGCGAGGGCTCGGGTCGGCGACACCGGCGGTCACCGTGATGACCCCGCCGTCCTCGACGCCCTGGATGGTCAGGCCCGCGTCGGGGGTGAGCTCGCGTCCGTCCACGGTGACGAGGCGGTACCCGCCGTACACGGTGGTCGCGTCCAGCAGCCCGACGCTGCGCGCCAGCTCGGGCACCAGCTCGGCGACGGGGACGGCGCCGGGGAGCACCAGGTCGACGCGACGGGTCCCCGAGGCGACGGTCACCCGGACGAGCCCGGAGGCGCCGACGCCGCCTGGCGAGCTCAAGGGGGCCTGGGTCATCGGCGTCAGTCAATCACTCCCGAGCTCGCGCCCTCGTCGTCGATCCAGTCCCGGTCCTCGTCGAACAGCTCGACCGTCGCGGGCGTGCGCTTCTTCTTGTCCTTGTCCTTGCCGCGGCCCGAGCCACCGGCTCCGGTCCCACCGGCACCGCGTCGGCCGGCCGCGCCGCGCGAGCCGCCGCGGCCGGTGCCGCCGGAGGCCGCGCCGCCGGCCATCGAGCCGCGCGAGCCGGCGGTCCCGAGCGCGCCTCGGGCCGACCCGGCCGTCCGGCCGGAAGCACCGAGGATGCCGCCGCTGCGCAGGCCGCCGGTCGCGCCGGCCATCCCGGCCGCGCGAGCGCCGGCGCCGAGACCGCCGAGGATGCCCGCGCCGGCGACGCCGCCGACGGCCATCCCGCTCAAGGAGCCCGCCGAGACCGCGGGGGTCGGGGCCAGGTCACCGATGGGCGTGGTCGCGCCCGGCGCGGCGTACGGCGTCCCGCTCGGGTGCGGGGCGAGGCCGCCGCCGGGTCCGACGTGGCCCGGATGGTAGCCACCGCCCCCCGGAGCCACCGGTGTCGGCGTCGGGATGTGTGGCGTCGGGGTCGGCGTCGGCGTCGGGGTGGGGGTCGGAGTCGGCGTGGGAGTCGGCGTCGGGTGGGGGTGCGGGTGCGGGGTCTCCGGCGGGACGTGCGGTGGCACACCGGGCGTCGTGGGCGTGCCGCTCGAGGTCGAGGGCGTGCCGCCGGTCGGCATGATCGGCCCGGTGCTCGAGCCTCCGCCGCCGCCGGGACCGCCTCCGCCGACCTGGTCGTCGGGCACCTTCTCCATGACCGCGATGGCGTCCTTCCACGCGGTCTCGACCTTGTCGGCGTGCTGCTGCGACTTGGTCTCGCGGGCGTCGGCCCACGAGTTGTAGAGGTTCATCTGCCCTGAGTAGACCTTGAGGTCGCGCATCTGGTCGGCCTCGTCGTCGCCGGGCTTGCTCGGCGGGAACTCGGGCTTGTCACGCTGGTCGCCGTCCAGCTCGGACACCGCGGCCTGGGCGTTGCGGGTGACGGTGACGGCGTGCTGCAGCGCGGAGTGGATGGCCTCGATGTCGTCGGCGCGCTGGTTGACCTTCTCGCCGACCGCCTTGAACGCCTCGAGCGCGGAGGTGACGGTCTTCTCGGGGAGGTTCTCGCTGACCGGGGTGGAGACCGCGATCAGGGCCTCGCCGACCTCGCGCAGCTTCTCCTTGGCCTTCCGCCACTCGTCGAGCTCGTCGTCGATCGCGCCGTCGAGGCTGGCGCCGGCGATCAGGTGGCGCAGTCGCTGCTCTTCCTTACCCGCCATGGGTCTCACCCCCGTGGTGCTGGCCGTCCCCGTCGTTGTGCGGGTCGTAGGTGTTCAGGTGCGTGTTGTGGGCCTGGATCGTCAGCGCCTTCAGCAGCATCTCGTCGCCGATGGTGCCGTCGGTCGAGGTGATCCGCTTGGCCGCGGTGTCGATGCCGTCGGCGAACTGGCCGAGGTCCTGCGACACGTTGTCGAGCGAGCGCGCCATGATCCCGTAGACCCGGCGGTGCTGGTGGCTCATCGTCTGGCCCAGCGGGGAGGTGCCGAAGCGGCCCTCGGCCGACTCGTCCTGCTGGAGGCCGTGCTCGTCGAGGAAGTCCTGGGCGGTCTTGAGCTTCTTGACCGCCTTGTCGATCTCGTCCTGGGACAGCTCGATGCCGTCGTTCTTGGCCGCTGCCGCGATCTTGGTGATCAGGGCGCCGAAGTCCAGGAATCCCATCGGGTGTGCTCCTCGTGCTGGGTGTCTCGTGCCGACTGGGACCGGCAGTGCACTACCGGTCCCAGGAGGGCTGTGGGTGCTCAGGCCTTCGGGATGTCCTGGAAGAGCCCGGCGTTGTTGGCGTCGGTCTTGTGGTACTCGACGTTCGCGTTGCCGACACCGGTCGCGGCGTCCTGCAGGTGGTTGATCATCTGCGTCAGCGACTCGTCCCACTGCGTCTTGGCGGGGATGTAGGAGGCCTTCGCCTGGCCGCCCCACGCCATCACGTCGTTGCGGATGTCCTGGTCGAGGGAGTCGAGGACGCCCTTGATCTCGCGGGCCTTGGCGACCATGTCCTGGGCCGCGATCTCCAGCGCCTTGTGGTTGACGGAAATCATGTCGGAGTTCTCTCTTTCTCGAAGTCAGCCGACGGCTACTGGTTGAGGTTCTTGTTGAGGGCGAACATGTTCGCCGCCTGCGTCGAGTCCTGCTCCACCGACGTCTTCTGCGTGGTGGTGAGGGAGTCCTCGAAGCGCTGGAGCAGGTCGGTGATGGTCTTCTGGCGGTCCTGCCACTCGATCATCAGCTTGCCGAAGGCGCCGCCGCCGTCGCCCTGCCAGTCGCGGTGCATGTTGCCCAGCTGGGTCTGCAGCTCGCCGGCCTTCTTCTTGAACTCGCTCTGCGCGAAGTTGATGCGCTCACCGATCCGGACGATGCCATCGTGATCGATGTCCATGACCCTGGGGTCGTCGCCTGCCATGGGCTCCTCCTCTGTTCTCCCGAGCGACCCGGTGGCTGCCCGAGCTGGTGTTCCTGGTTCCCGGTCGATCGGGACAACGCGTACCTACCCGTGCCCGATGCGGCTAAACCTGGAAGTCGGTTTCCCACAGGCCGCTTCCGGCTTTCGGCATCACGAGGTGGATTCCCACAGGATGCGGAAGAAGCCCGCCGCGACGACCACGGCGGCGATGGCGAACGAGCCCACGACGCCCTCGGCGACCTCGGCCCGGCGCGACCACCAGGCCGACCGCCAGCCGCGGCCGGTCGCCACCGCCACGAGGACGAGGAGCACGGCGAGCGCGACCGCGGCGACCGCGACGCCCAGCCACTGGCCGTCGGTCAGCACCGGCACGACGGCCCGTGCGAGCGCCACCCAGGAGAACAGGCCCGCCATCCTCAGCAGCTGACGGGCCGCCGTGTGCCGGTAGCTGCGCGCACTGAGCAGCAGCCCGGCGCCGCACAGGAGCACGAGCACCCGTGCGCCGACCCGGTCGATGGGCAGGTCGGCGGCCTCGAGCAACAGCGGAGATGCCACGGCCGAGACGGCGAGCACGGCAGCGGCCGACGCGGTGATGATCGCCGAGCCGCGGGCCGCCACCGCGACGACGGCGGCCTCGGGTACGACGACGCGGCCACGCCGGCTCCTCGGCCTCTCGCGCGCGGACCAGGCCGTGATGGCCAGCCGGTCCATGTCGATGAGGAAGCTGTCGGGGACGTCGACCGCCAGGCCGGGCACCACGCGGGCAGCCAGCATCGCCAGCACCAGCAGCAGCGACCAGGTGACCCGGGGCGGGAGGTCGGCCAGGGTCGCCAGTGAGGTGAGCACGAAGAGCCCGCCCCCGGTCGCCATCCAGACCCGCGCCGCCGCGTCGGTGCCGGCGTCCAGTGCTCGGGCGACCGCGGCCGCCACCGCCGCCGCCAGCCCGGTGATGCCGAGCACCAGCGGCAGCTTCTCCGGGTCGGTCTCGGCCAGGAGTGCGAACGCCGCGGCCCCGGCGAACGCGGGCGCGGCCAGGGCCCGGACGTGCCGGTAGGCGCCGATCGGCAGCACGCCGAGGAAGGCGCCCACGAGCAGCACGTCGACCGCCACGTCGTGCAGCCGGTCGGAGGCGGAGCGCGCGGCGAACCAGCCGGCGAGCACCGCGACCGCGGCGGCCAGCGAGAGGACGAGCACCGAGATCGGACCCGCCTCCGCGCGACTCGTCAGCGATCCTCCGGGTCCGCGCCGCGTCGTCCTCACCGACGAATCGCGAGGGGGGCGGTGGACGGTCGTGCTGGCGACGAGCAGGTCGCCGCTGTCGACGCCGTGGTCGACGAGGAGCTCGTCGGCCGCCAGCGGCTCGCCGAGCTCGGTGTAGATGAGCGGGATCGCGGGCAGGCCGGCCTGCGCGGCGTACTCGCGGGCGACGTCGGTCGCGACGGCACCGGCAGGCACGAGGAGGTCGATCGAACCGAGGGGCCCGTGGACGGTCAGCGCGAGGCTCTGGTCGCCGCGACGCCCCGCACGACTACCGGCACCCCCGAGGTGACCTGCCATGCGGGGCAGGGTAGTCCGCCCTCGCGCCTATCATCGAGCGACTGATCCGGGCAGGTGGCAGGAGGCAGCGTGAGCACGACGCTTCGGGGCGGGCGGCTGGACCAGCCGGAGATGCCCACGGGCGAGATCGTCCTCCAGGCGCCGCCGCAGCTCGAGCAGCACGAGGGCGCCGGCGGCGTGCTCATGAACGCCATCCCGATGCTCGGCAGCCTCGGCTCGATCGTGCTGGTCGCCAGCATCGGCGGTGCGGCCGGAGGCGGCCGCAGCTACCTCGCGGCGGGCATGTTCCTGTTCGCCACGGTCGGCTTCGTCGTCGTGCAGATCGACCGGCAGCGCAAGCAGCGCACCCAGCAGGTGACGGGGTCGCGGACGGAGTACCTCCGGTACCTCGCCAACATCCGCAAGGTGGCCCGCGAGGCGGCCGACCAGCAGCGTCGGGCGCTCACCTGGATGCACCCCGCGCCGTCCGCGCTGCCCGCCCTCGCCGAGGAGCGGTCGCGGGTGTGGGAGCACCACTCCTCCGACGCGAGCTTCCTGCACGTGAGGTACGGCCTCTGCTCCCAGCCGCTGGCGCTCGAGCTGGTCGCCCCGGAGACGACGGTCGTCGACCAGGTCGACCCGGCCGCGGCGTCGGCCCTCCACCGGCTGCTGGTCGTGCACCGGCTGCTGCCGAACCTGCCGGCCTCGATCGACCTGCGGGCCTTCGACCGCATCGAGCTGTGCGGCCCCGAGGACGAGGCCCGGTCGCTGGCGCGCGCGATGATCTGCAGCGCCGCGGCGTTCCAGTCGCCCGGCAACCTCGAGATCGCGGTGCTCACCTCCGAGCAGAACCTCGCCCACTGGGACTGGATGAAGTGGCTGCCGCACGCGCTGTCCTCCCAGCAGAGCGACGCCGTCGGGCCGATGCGCATGGTGTCGACGTCGCTGAACGACCTGGCCGGTCTGCTGCCGCCCGACCTCAGCGAGCGGCCCCGCTTCGGCGCCGACGAGCGGCCGGCGACCCCTCACCTCTTGTTCGTGGTCGACGGCGGCGCTCTGCCGCCCGGCAACCACGTCGTACCTCCCGACGGGCTGCACGGCGTGACGGTGCTGGACCTGCCCGCGCGCTGGGACGAGATGGACGACGCGTCGTGCCTGCGGCTGCTCTTCGAGTCCGACGTACCGATCGACGAGGGGCGCCTGCCCATCAGCGCCCTGCGACTGCGCGAGGCACCCGTGAAGGCGCTCGCCGACCAGTGCGACCAGGCGACGGCCGAGGCCTTCGCCCGGCGGCTGACCCCGCTGCACGTCGTGACGGCCGGGGTCTCCGAGACCGGCAGCGGCGAGATCTCCGGACCGATGGACTTCATGGACCTGCTCGGCCTCGGCGACGTGCACGCCTTCGACCCGGTGCTGGCCTGGCGCAACCGGCCGGCTCGTGACCGGCTGCGCGTGCCGATCGGCCTGGGCGACGGCGGCAGCGTGGTCAACCTCGACATCAAGGAGTCCGCCCAGCAGGGCATGGGCCCGCACGGCCTGGTGATCGGCGCGACGGGCTCCGGCAAGTCGGAGTTCCTGCGCACGCTGGTGCTCGGGCTGGCGCTGACCCACTCCCCCGAGCAGCTCAACATGGTGCTCGTCGACTTCAAGGGCGGCGCGACGTTCGCCGGGATGGCGGAGATGCCGCACGTCTCGGCGGTCATCACGAACCTCGCCCAGGAGCTCACGCTCGTCGACCGCATGCAGGACGCGCTCTCCGGCGAGATGGTGCGACGGCAGGAGCTGCTGCGCGAGTCGGGCAACTACGCGTCGATCCGCGACTACGAGAAGGCCCGGGTCGCCGGCGAGCCACTCGCGCCGCTGCCGTCCCTTTTCATCGTGGTCGACGAGTTCTCCGAGATGCTGACGGCCAAGCCGGAGTTCATCGACCTGTTCGTCGCCATCGGCCGGCTCGGCCGCTCGCTCGGACTGCACCTGCTGCTCGCCTCCCAGCGTCTCGAGGAGGGCCGGCTGCGCGGCCTCGAGTCGCACCTCTCCTACCGCGTCGGCCTGCGCACCTTCAGTGCCGCGGAGTCGCGGGGCGTGCTCGGCGTGCCGGACGCCTACGAGCTGCCGCCCGTGCCCGGCCTCGGGTTCCTGAAGCCGGACCAGTCGACGCTGCTGAGGTTCAAGGCGGCGTACGTCTCCGGTCCGCCCACCGCTCGCTCCCGAGCTCGTCGCGAGGACGGTGGCACGGTGCGCGGGATCCTGCCGTTCACGATCTCCGAGGTGCAGACCCTCGAGCCGCCGCGCCAGGACGACGAGCCGGAGCCCTTCGAGACGCCTCGTACCTCGGCTCCTCAGGAACCACCGGTCGTCGAGCCGCCGCAGGGCGAGCAGGCCTCGCTCCTCGACGTCGCCGTCGACCGGATGGAGGGCCACGGCCCCGAGGCGCACCAGGTCTGGCTGCCGCCACTGGACGTCCCGGACACCCTCGACGACCTGATGCCCGACCTCGTCGAGGACCCGGTCCTCGGCCTCGTGTCACCGCAGTGGCGCAAGCTCGGGGGTCTCTCGGTGCCCCTCGGCACCGTGGACCGCCCGCGCGAGCAGCGGCGCGACACCCTCACGGTCAACCTCGGCGGCGCGACGGGCCACGCGGTCGTGGTCGGCGGGCCGCGCAGCGGCAAGAGCACGCTGCTGCGCACCCTCGTCACCTCGCTGGCGCTGACGACCACGCCGCAGGAGTCCCAGTTCTACGTGATGGACTTCGGCGGCGGCGCCTTCGCCCCGCTCGTCGACCTGCCGCACGTCGCCGGCATCGGCACCCGGTCGGAGCCCGACATCGTCCGCCGCATCGTCGCCGAGGTGACCGGCATCGTCGACCGGCGCGAGGCGTACTTCCGGGCCCAGGGCATCGACTCCATCGAGACCTACCGGTCGCGCCGGGGCCAGGGCCGCGCCGACGACGGGTACGGCGACGTGTACCTCGTGGTGGACGGCTGGAGCACCCTGCGGGCCGACTTCGACGAGGTCGAGATGCAGCTCCAGCAGCTGGCGGGCCGCGGCCTGACGTTCGGCTTCCACCTGCTCGTCGCCAGCAGCCGCTGGGCCGACTTCCGCGCGGCCATGCGCGACACCTTCGGCACCCGCCTCGAGCTGCGTCTCGGCGACCCCCTCGACTCCGAGATCGACCGCCGGGTCGCGGCCCTCGTCCCGGTGGGGCGACCCGGGCGCGGCCTGGTCACCAGCAAGCTGCACTTCCTCGGCGCCCTCCCGCGCATCGACGGCGTCCCCGGCGCGGAGACGCTCGGCGACGGCGTGGAGGACCTGGTGAAGCGCGTGTCCGTGGCCTGGAAGGGGCCGCAGGGTCCCAAGCTGCGCCTGCTGCCGGACCGGGTGGACCTGTCCGCGCTCGTCGCCGCCGTGCCTCCCCAGGACAAGCGGCTGCTCCTCGGCGTGAACGAGAAGGAGCTCGCGCCGGTCGGCCTCGACCCCGAGAGCCAGCCGCACTTCCTGGTGTACGGCGACGGGCAGTCCGGCAAGAGCGCCGTCCTGCGCGCCTACCTGCGCGAGGTGGTCCGCACGCGCACCCCGAAGGAGGCCCAGCTGGTCGTGGTCGACTACCGGCGGTCGCTGCTGGGCGAGGTGCCCGAGGACTACCTCCTCAACTACCTGACCTCGGCGACCCAGGCGACGCCGACGATCAAGGACCTCGCGGCGTACCTCGAGTCGCGCATCCCCGGCCCCGACGTCACCCCCGACCAGCTGCGCACGCGGTCGTGGTGGAAGGGCGCCGAGGTGTACGTCGTCATCGACGACTACGACCTGGTGTCCACCCAGCAGTCCTCGCCGATCGCGCCGCTCCAGCCGCTGATGGCGCAGTCGCGCGACGTCGGCCTGCACGTGGTCGTCGCGCGACGTTCCGGCGGCGCCGGCCGCGCGTCGTACGAGTCCGTCCTCCAGTCGATGCGCGAGCTCGCCATGCCCGGCCTGATGCTCTCGGGGTCGCCCGACGAGGGCGTGCTCATCGCGACGATCAAGCCGCAGCCACTCCAGCCCGGCCGCGGCCGGCTGTGGACCCGGGAGCGTGGCGTCGAGGTCGTCCAGGTCGGCTGGACCGAACCCGCCCTCTAGCTCGACTGCTCTAGTCCCCTAGGTACCCGTGACCCTTCCCGGTGCCGAGGTACCACGGCTAGGTTGCGCGGATCGGTGCGGCGTGCGGGTCGTACCAGGGAGGGGTTCCGCCATGTCACGTCGTACTCGCCCACTTCTCGCGGTCCTCGGCGCCGGGGTCGCCGTCGCGGTCGCCGCGGCCGGCTCCCACTCCGGTGCGGTGGCGGCGCCGAACGGCGTGCCCGGGCCACCGGCCAAGCCGACCAAGGTCGTGATCATCGTCATCGACGCGCTCAGCAAGGAGATCGTCGAGAAGTACGACATGAAGAACGTCAAGAAGCTGATGGCCGACTACGTCGACACGCCCAAGAGCTACCTGGGCCACACCGGCTCGGTGACCGTCGTGACGCACAACGTGATCACGTCGGGCCTGCTGCCCAAGCACACCGGCTGGACGACGGAGGGCTACCGCGACGTCGACCACGTGCTGGGAGACCGCGACACCGCCAACGGCATCAGCGACGGGATGTACATCAGCAGCGACTGGGACAACACCTCGATGTTCCCGGTCATGGAGCACTACGGCTACCCGAAGCTGGCCGACTACCTGGACGCCACGGGCAAGACCTTCACGATCAGCCCGAAGGTCTACGCGGCGTACGCGTTCGGCGGACCGGGCTCCAGCTCGATCATCACCTTCGGCAGCGCGACGTGCGGCACCGCGCCGAACACGACGAGCTGGCGCGGACCGCGCGGCATCAACGTGCCCAGCTACATCAGCGCGCCGTGCGGCGGCCGTTACTACGTCGAGCGGAGCAAGGTCTACGACACCGGCAAGCTGCCGGCGGTCATGTACCCGGTCTCCGACAACCGGTACGTCGTGGGAAAGAACCCCGACCACCTGGGCGGCGACATCTGGGCGACCGACATGGCGCTGGACGTCATGGACCACGAGGACGACTGGAGCGGCATCTTCGTCACGCTCCCGGGGGTCGACAAGGCCGCGCACATGTGGGGTGGCGTCAACGACCCGGACCCGACGGGTGCCGCCGGTGAGCCGATCACGCACGTGCCCTTCGCGGCGGCGACGGCCGACGCCCAGGTGGGCCGGATCATGGACAAGCTCGAGGCCGACGGTGAGCTCGACAACACCCTCGTGGTGCTGACGGCTGACCACGGCTCGGTCGCCGTGGCGAACCCGCCGAACGGCGTGAGCTCCGATGCGCACTTCCACGGCACGGTGTGCACGACCCCCGACTGCGGCTTCTTCAACTGGTACTACGGCAACGTCGAGAACGAGAACGACACGACCAACTACAACCAGCCGCAGGACGCGCTCAAGCCGCTGGTGGCCACCGACAACCTCGCCTTCTCCTACAGCGACTCCTCGCTCAACGTGTGGCTGCACGATCAGTCGCCGGCCGCGAAGGCCGAGGCCGCCGCGATCATGGCCGACATGCCGGACGTGACCGGCGTGTGGCGCAACGACGGTGACCACTTCACGCTGGTGTCACCGGTCCGCTACGACCTGATGTCGACCAAGGCCGAGCAGCAGTGGTTCGACAAGCACGCCCAGGAGCTCGTCGACACCCAGGCCGCGCCGTACGGTCCCGACCTGGTCGCCACCCTGCCCGACAACACGACGTACTCCGTGGCGGGCGACCACGGCGGCATCCAGCGGGCGGCCCAGGAGATCCCGATCGTCTTCGCCGGCGCCGGACTCGGCAGCAGGGACGTGATGGCGCCGGTCCGGTCGGTCGACATCATGCCGACCATCCTCAAGGCCCTGGGCATCGCGCCGACGGCCCCGATGGACGGCGTGGCGTACCCGCTGCCGAAGGCGAAGTAGTCCGCTGACCCAGGTCGGCGGTGCGCGAGTGTTGGTTCCTGCGACCGGAGCCAACACTCACGCTCCGCTGCCCGGGTGTGGCCGGGTCTAGCGCCGTCGCGCCGTCCCGAACATCCCCCGCGCGATCTCGCGGGCGGCCGTGCGCATGAAGTCCTTGAACGCGCCGGACTTCACGACGTCGGAGACGATGCCGCCGTCGTCCCCCCGGGAGGTGCGCGTCGAGGTACGCCGCCCACTGGAGGTGGGCTTCGGGATCGACTTGGCCCGCTCCTTCGCCGCGTCCTCCTCGGCCTGGCGACGGGCACCCTCCTCGACCTTGACCGCGAGCATCTCGCGGGCCGAGTCGCGGTCGACCGACGTGGCGTACTTGGCGTACCTCGGCGACGCGGTGACCGTCGCCTGCATCGCGGCCGGGTCGGCCGCGCCCATCAGCGACTCGGGGGCGCGCAGCCGCGTCCACGCGACGGGAGTCGGGGCGCCACGCTCGTTCATCACCGTCACCACGGCCTCGCCGATGCCCAGCGAGGTGATGACCTCGCCGAGGTCGTCGTACGCCGACGTGGGGTAGGTGTTGACCGTCGCCTTCAGCGCCTTGGCGTCGTTCGGCGTGTGCGCACGCAGCTGGTGCTGGACGCGGGAGCCGAGCTGGGCGAGGACGACGTCGGGTACGTCGGTCGGTGACTGGGTCACGAAGAAGACACCGACGCCCTTCGAGCGGATCAGCCGCACCGTCTGGGCGATCTGGTCGAGGAACGCCTTCGACGCGTCGTTGAACAGCAGGTGCGCCTCGTCGAAGAAGAAGACCAGCTTGGGCTTGTCGATGTCGCCGACCTCGGGCAGGTCGTGGAACAGGTCGGCCAGCAGCCACATCAGGAACGTCGAGAAGATCGCCGGCCGGTCCTGGAGGTTCGGCAGCTCGACCAGGGACACCAGGCCGCGGCCGTCCGCCGTCGTCTGCAGGAACTCCGACGACTCGAACTCCGGCTCGCCGAAGAACGCGTCGGCCCCCTGGTCCTGGAACCCGATCAGCTCGCGCAGGATGACGCCGGCCGTCGCGGCCGACAGGCCGCCGAGGTCCTTGAGGTCCGGCTTGCCCTCGTCGCTGGTCAGCCACGACACGACCGCGCGCAGGTCGGCCAGGTCGAGCAGCGGCAGGCCCTTGAGGTCGGCGTAGTGGAACACCAGCCCGAGGCTGGACTCCTGCGTCTCGTTGAGGCCGAGCACCTTGGACAGCAGGATCGGCCCGAACGCCGTCATGGTGACGCGCAGCGGGATGCCGGTGCCCTGGCCGCCGAGCGCGTAGTACTCCACCGGGAACGCCGTGGCGGCCCACGCCTGCCCGACCGAGGCCGCGCGCGACGCGATCTTCTCGCCGCCCTGGCCGGGGACGCTCATGCCGGAGAGGTCGCCCTTGATGTCGGCGGCGAAGACGGGTACGCCGTTGGCGCTGAGCTGCTCGGCCATCAGCTGGAGCGTCTTCGTCTTGCCCGTGCCGGTCGCGCCGGCGACCAGGCCGTGCCGGTTGAGCATGCCGAGCGGGATCTTGATGTGCACGTCGGTCAGGTCGGTGGCGTTGCGCATCAGGCCGCCGAGCTCCAGCGCGGCGCCCTCGAACGCGTACCCCGGCGCGACCGCGTCGACCAGCGGGTCCGGCTCCGCGGAAGGAGCGGCGGCCGCCGGCTCGGCCGGAGCCGCAGGGGCAGACGCAGGGTCGGGGGCCGCGGCAGGCGGCGCGGGTTCCGCCGGCACGGCCGCGGCGGCCGCCTCCGCCGGAGGGGGCGCGGCGGCAGCGGCGGCACCGGACTCGGCGGGAGGCTGTGCAGACGGTTCGGACGGCGTCGTGCTCATGGGGCGAAGACTAACCACGCCCCGGCGTACCCCTCCCTGAACAGGTGAGGCGCTCCTTCCCGACGGTTGCCTACACTCACCGCGTGATCTTCAAGCGCGTGGGAGACGGGAGGCCGTACCCCGACCACGGGATGACGGCCGGCGGCTGGGCCGCCGTCCCGCCGCGCCAGGTGCGCCTCGACGAGCTGGTCACGACCAAGGACACGTTGCAGCTGGCGGCGCTGCTGGACGAGGACTCCACGTTCTACGGCGACCTGTTCGCGCACGTCGTGGAGTGGCGGGGCGAGTACTACCTCGAGGACGGGCTCCACCGGGCGCTCCGGGCGGCCCTGCAGCAGCGCAACGTCCTGCACGCCCGCGTCCACGCCGTCGCCGGCTGACGCGCACGTCGGGAAATGGCCAGGGCACGGGCATGAACATCCACGTCAAGACGGTCATCACGCTGGTGGTCCTGGCCGGGATGCTGCTCCTCGGCGGCGTGTGGGGCTGGTCGGCGATCAGCGACCCCCTCCCCGGCAAGGAGGAGGTCGGCAAGTGCCAGATGACCACCCTCACCGCCGGCAGTCGCGTGCGGGCGAGCCAGGTGACGGTGAGCGTCCTGAACGCCGGCACCCGCGCCGGCCTCGCCGACCGGACCCTCGGGCTGTTCGCCGATCAGGGCTTCGGCCGTGGCGACATCGGCAACGCCCCCAAGGGCAGCGAGGTCGAGAACGCGCAGATCTGGACCGACGACCCCACGCGGCCCGACGTACGCCTGGTGCAGACGCGGCTCGGCCCGGACGCCGAGGTGGTACGCCGCGACGTGACCGGGGTGGGGGTCGTGGTCGTCGTCGGCAACTCGTTCGAGGAGCTGACGCCCGGCAAGCGCTCGGTGACCGTCCACGAGGACACGACGATCTGCTCCCCGCCCGACGCTTAGCTCTCGTCGGGCAGCCAGCGCGCGAGCCGTCCACCGAGGGACACGTCGCGCAGCCGCCGCTCGGTGGCCTCGCGCAGCCGCCGCGGCGTCACCACGAGCATGTCGTCGCCGCGCTTGATGACCGTACGCCGCTCGGGGACGAGGGGCTCCCCGTCGCGGATCAGCATGGAGACCGAGGCGCCGACGGGCAGCCGGAGCTCGCCGACCTCGACGCCGTGCAGCCGGGACGCCGGGGTGATGGTGACCTGGAGCAGGTCGGCGGCGATCCGCTCCAGTGGTGCCGCCTCGAGGTCCAGGTCGCGGGGCTCGTGACGCTCCTCCACGCCCAACAACCGCGCGACCAGCGGCAGGGTCGGTCCGGTCAGCAGCGTGTAGATGACGACCATCACGAACACCACGTCGAACAGCTGCGGCGAGCCGACCACGCCCTCGGCCAGCGGGATGGTCATCAGCACGATCGGCACCGCGCCCCGCAGCCCGGCCCACGACAGGAAGCCCAGCTCCCGCCAGGGCATCGGCTGCACCACCGAGCTCGCGAACACCGACACGGGTCGCGCGACGAAGGTCAGCACCAGCCCCGCGACGAGCGCCATCCCGACGGTGTCCCAGTGGATGCGGCCCGGGGAGAGCAGCAGGCCGAGCATGACGAACAGCCCGATCTGGGCCAGCCAGGCGACGCCCTCGGCGAAGGAGCGGACGGCACCGCGGTGCGGCAGCTCGGAGTTCCCGAGCACCAGCGCGGCGACGTACACCGCGGCGAACGGCGAGGCGTGCGCGAAGGCGGCGGCACCGTAGGACAGGAAGGCCAGGGTCAGCACGAGGAGTGGGTAGAGGCCGGACGACGGCAGGGCGGCCCGGCGCATCAGCCAGGCGCCGGCGAACCCGAGCACCAGGCCGAGACCGACGCCGGCGACCAGCTCGTAGACGATCAGCGCGCCAGTCAGGAACAGCCCGTGCTCGCTGAACGCCTCGGTGGAGATCAGCGTGACCAGCACGACCGTCGGGGCGTCGTTCAGCCCGGACTCCGACTCGAGGGCGCCGGACAGCCGGCGGCTGAGCGGGACCACGCGAAGCACGGAGAAGACCGCCGCCGCGTCGGTCGGCGAGGTGACCGCGCCGAGCAGCACGGACACCTCCCACGACAGCCCGAGCAGGTAGTGGGCCCCGACCGCCACCACGGCCACGGAGACCGCGACGCCGATCGTGGCCAGCGACAGGCCGATCCGCATCGACGGGCGGGCGGTGCGCCAGCTCGTGGTCAGACCGCCCTCGGCCAGGATCACCGCCAGGGCCGCGAACCCCAGCGCCTGCGCGACGTCCGCGTCCTCGAACTGGACGCCGAGGCCGGCCTCGCCGAGGGCCACGCCCATCAGCAGGTACACCAGCAGGCTGGGCAGACCCGAGCGCGACGAGATCCGCACGGCGAGGATCGCGAGGATGGTGACGGCCGAACCCACCAGCAGGAAGAGATCGAGCTGGTGGACGTCGAACGACACGAGTCACCCCTCTCCCGGGCGGCTGAACCGGGAGTCTAGCGACGCCACGGGCCGCCGGACGCGCGTCCGGCGGGCCGTGGACGAGACTCAGAGACCGCGCAGGCGAAGCACCACGCCTCCGTGGTCGGACGGCCACAGGCCCGTGGCCGGGTCCTTGCTGGCGACGGTCGTGCCGGTCACGCGCCCGCGGTCGACGGCGAGCGGGCCGCCGTCCGCCGTACGCCCGAACACCATGTCGATGCGGTGGTCGAAGCGCACTCCGGTCGGGTCGTCGACCGTCTCCGACAACCCCGAGGTCCAGCCCTGCTCGGCCGGCGCCCACTGCAGCCACTCGTCGGTGAACCCGCCGGTGCCGGTGATCAGCCGGTACGCCGCCCAGTGCGGCTGGGTGTCGCCGATGGACGTCTTCACCTTGCCGTTGAGCGGGTCTGAGTTGCAGTCGCACACGAACACCGTGGTGCGGTCCGTGGCGGGAGCCTGGGCCAGCAGCTGGGCGGCCTGGGCACGGGCGATGTCGGAGCTGAAGGCCTCCAGGTGGGTGTTCACGAAGCGGAACCGCGTGGCGCCCGACCGCACGTCGACCCACTGGTAGCCGCGGTCGAAGGAGATCGTGCGTCCCAGCAGTGGGACCGCCAGGTTGACGGCGTACACCGCCTGGCCGTCGTCCACGGCCGACAGCCCGTCCTCGACGTGCATCAGCACCACGTCCCGCATCGTCAGCCGGACATCACGGGCGTCGGGGCTGCCGGTGCCGGTGAAGCTCGGCGCCTCGACGTCCGCTCGCGGGGCGATGCTCACCGGCTCGTAGGTCACGCCCCGGGCCGCGAGGGCGTCGAGGAGCAGCTGGAGGAAGTCGTAGTCGGTGACGTCGGCGTTCGCCACCCCGACCTGGTCGAGCTGGAGCACGCCGTGCCGCCACCAGGCCACCTCCTGGAGGCCCACCAGGTCCGGCTCGGTGGCCACGATCTCGTCGGCCAGCAGGCCCGCGCGGACGCGGAAGTCGGTGTGGTCCACGATCGCGCGCGTCACGTGCGTGGCGTTGGCGAGCGCGACGAGCACCTGCTGCGGCGTCCCGCCGGCCTGCTGGGCGGCCAGGGCGGCGTTCACCGGCCGGTTGATGTCGGCGCCGAGGTACAGGTTGCGCGTCATCACGGTCACGGGCTTGCCCGGCCGGTGCTGCGGCCGGCCGGCGTCGGCCGGGGCGGCGACGACCGGCATGGCGGCCAGGGCGACGACGGTCGCGGTGGCGAGCAGGCGGCGAGCGTGCGAGACGAGCGACATGGGTTCCCTCCCCCTCGAGAAATGTCCCGCCATGGTCGCCCGGGCGCCAGGTTTCTTCACAGGGCAATTCGTCCCGAGTTTGGTGGGTGCCGCCCCGGGCACGCTCCTCCCACGACATCTCGGGAGGTCCCATGTACGGCGACACGACGGCGATCCGGCGACGCGCGGCCGAGCTGCGCGAGCGCGCCGAGGAGATCCGGGCCGAGGCCGACCGCCTGGTCGCGCGCACCGACGCGATCGGCTGGCTGGGACAGGCCGGGGACGCGCTGCGGGAGCGGGTCCGCGAGCGAGCGGTGGCCCTGCGTCGTTCGGCGAGCCGGCACGAGGACGCGGCCGACGCCCTCGACCGGCACGCCCGCGAGGTGGACCATCTCAAGCACCTCATCGACGAGATCGAGCGACGAGCACGCCGCCTGCTCGATGCCGCCGAGGGATGGGCCTCGACCTGGCTGCGGCACTTCGACCCGCCGGCGCCGGGCCACCTGGGCTGGCTGCACGTCGAGGTGCCCGGCCTGTGACCACCGTGGATCTCGAGCAGCGCGCGCTCGACGCGGGCCGGCTGCCACTGCGCCGGGTCGTCGGGGTCCACGCCGTCGAGGCGCTGGTCGCCGCCGACCCGCGTCTGGAGCCGTTGCGGTCACCGGACGTGGTAGTCGAGGTCGACCTCACCGCGGCCCGGCCCGACGGGCGGCCGGGGTGGGCCCGGCTGCGCTGCCGGCACGCCCTGCTCGGCGACCGGGTCGCCTCGACCGCGTGGGCCGGTGGACGCGTCGAGCTGGCGGCGTACGGCGTGGAGCACTGGCAGACCGAGCTCGCCCGCGCGGCGAGGGTGCCGGCGCCGGCCGGTGCTCCCGAGCCTCCGGGCGCGTGCGCCGACGTGCCTCTGGACGTGCTCCTCGGCGCCGGCGAGGCGATCCGCGCGGGCCGGCCGGACATCCTCGACGAGCTCGTCCGCCGGTCCGGGACCGCCGACCCGGCGGGGCTGCGGGCACAGCTGGTGCGGCTGCACACCGCCGTAGCCGGCCGCCTGCTCGCGACGGTCGCCGCCCGGGACGGCGGAAGCTCGCGGGCTGGCTGGACGAGCTGGCTGCTCTTCGGCGACGGGTGGCGCTCGCTGACCCCGGTACGTCGCGCAGGCCGGCCCGTCGTACGACTCGTCCCGGCGATGCCGCTGCGGCTGGGTGAAGAGGTGGCGTCCCTGGTGACCCTGGTGAGAGGACGGCGATGAGCGAGCCGCCACCCCTCCTCGACGTCACCGGCGGCTCGCACGGCCTGACGGTCGCCTACGACCACGCCCTCGGCCTGGCCGACGACTACGACGACGCCGGCGACCGGATGCGCGCGTGGGCGGCCGACGACGGCGCCGTCCTGCTCGACGGCGACCTCCTCGAGTCCGCACTGCTCTCGCCGGTCACGTTCGCCGAGGCCGAGGCGGCGGTGCTGGCCGCGACCAGCGGCCCCGAGGGCGTGCTGGTCGCGTCGGTGGTGTGGGAGACCGACGCGGTGACGATCCGGGTCGCGGTGCGGGCGACCCTGCTGACCGACGAGCTGGTGGCGCGGGCGATCGACCGGCTCGACCACGACCTGGGGTACGTCGTCGGCTACGCCGTCGGCGCCTCGGTCCCCGAGCTCGCGGTGCCCGGGCTGGTCCTGGGCGGCACGTTCTTCCTGATCTGGTCCCAGCTGCCCGACGACGCGAAGGGCCGGCTCGAGGACGCGACCCTCGACGAGCTGCAGACGTGGCTGGTCGCCCATCCCGAGGCCGTGCAGCACGTCGTCAACGGCAGCGGCGGCCTGCTCGAGGGCCTCTGGGACGGACTGGTGCCGCTCGGCCACCTGGCCGCTCCCGACACCGAGTCGGCGGCGGCGCTGCTGGCCGGCCTGTACGCCGACGGCCACGCGCACACCACGCCGACGACCCTCTCGGTGCCAGGTTCGGACACGCGTCCGGCCGACCTGAGCGCGCTGCTGCAGCACCTGAGCACCGTCAACGCCCTCTCGTCCGTCGACCACCCCGAGAACAACGGCACGATCGAGATCCAGACGATCCGGTCCGCCGACGGCTCGGTGCGTCACGTGGTCTACCTGCCGGGCACCGACGACCTCACCACGACGCCGTGGAGCCAGGACGGCGACGTCCGCGACCTCGGCACCAACCTGCTGCTCGTCAGCGGCCAGGACAACGCCTACCAGCACGGCATCCTCGACGCGATGCAGCAGGCGGGCATCCGGCCGGACGAACCGGTGGCCCTCGTCGGGCACTCGCAGGGCGGCATGGAAGCGGCCGCGATCCTGTCGCAGGGATCGCCGTACCACGTCACGACGGTGGTCACCGCCGGCTCCCCGACGGCGTACGTCGACGGCTTCCCGTCGGGCACCCACGTCCTGTCCCTGGAGAACCACGGCGACGTCGTCCCCCTGCTCGACGGCGCCGACAACGCGGACTCCGCGGAGCAGGTGACGGTGCGGTTCGACGACCACGAGACGACCCTCGACCGCAGCCACGGGCTGGACTCCTACGTCGCCGGGGCCGGCGCGGTGGAGGCCAGCGACGACCCCTCGATCCGGGACCAGCTGGCCGACTTGGCCGAGCAGGGTTTCGTCGGGCCCGCGGACGGGCAGGAGGTGACCAGCCAGGTCTTCCGGATCACCCGCGTTCCGTAGCGGACGGCAAGGGTTTGGCGGGCACGTCTCGGGGGAAGGAGCCAACCAGCTCAACGGCGCAGACTCAGTGGCTCGAGGGAGTGGGATGTACGGCGACACCTTGGTGATGCGCAAGCGCGCCGCCCAGCTGCGCGAGCAGGGCGAGGACATCCGCGCCATGGCCGAGCAGCTGGTCACCCAGAGCGACGAGGTCGCCCACGAGAGCGGCTGGACCGGTCGGGCCGCCGACGCCATGCGCGAGCGGGTGCGTGACCGTGCCGCCCACCTGCGCGAGGCCGCCCACGCCCACGACACCGCCGCCGCCAGCCTGGAGAAGCACCTGGCCGAGTGCGACCGGCTCGGCGAGTCGATCAGCGACATCGAGCGGAAGGTCTCCTCCCTGGTCGCCGAGGGCCACGCTCCCGCCGGCTTCTCCCCGCCGCCGTCCGGTCACAAGGACTGGCTCTCCGTCGAGCTACCGGGTCTGTGATGGTCACCGTCGACCTCGGCGCCCCACCCGTCCCGCCCGTCACCACCCTCGACGGACTCCCCCGACGCCTGCCGCTGACGCTGCCCGAGCTGCGGCTGGCGGCCGAGCACGCGGGGGGTGCCCCGCTCCCCTTCGAGCCCGCCGCCCCGACGACGACCAACCCGCTCGAGGACCGGCTGGGTCAGACCCGCGGCAGCAGCGAGGAGGCGGCGTACGCCGCGGCCGTGGACGCGCTCCACGAGCCGGGCGGCTCCCTGCAGCGACGCGGTCTGCTCGTCGACGGCCGCCTCGACCCGGCGCTCGCCGGGGCGATCGGCCTGCTCGCGACTCCCACCACCGCCGTCGACATCGACGTGGTCGTGGAGGGAGTGCAGGTCAAGGCCTGGCACCGCCGGTCCGAGCACGGCGTGGCGACGCTGTCGACCGCCGACGGCATCGTGTTCGAGATCGCCTGGCTCGCCCCGTCGCAGTGGGGGGACGAGATGTCCCGCGTGGCGACGCTGCCGAGCGACCTGCCCATGCGGGCCAGCGGCGTGCCGGCCGAGGTGGACGTGCCCTTCGAGCTGCTGGACGCGGCCGGCGAGGCGCTGCACAGCGGCCGCGGCGACCTGGTGCCGGTGCTGGCCGACCACCACGCCGGTGCCGTGGTCGAGGGCGACCGGCCGGTGCCCGACGCCGACGTCGCCGGCCTGCTCCAGACCCTGAGCCGCGAGTCCCGCGGCCGCCTGCGCGCGCTCGTCGCGCACGTGGCCGGCGGCACGCCCCGGACGGTCGGCGTGCTCTCCTGGCTGCTGCTGTCCGACGGGTGGCACGCCCTGGAGACCCGCACCGGCGCCGGCAACGCGCCGCTGGTGCGGATCCGCGCCGTCGACGCCAGCGACCTCGCGCCGGCGGTCGCCCCCCTGATCGCGGAGGTGTCGGCATGACCGAGCGGCCGGACCTCGACAAGTACGACCGCATGCTGCGGCTGGCCGACCTCTTCGACTCCTCCGGACAGGAGATGCGGGCGCGCTCCAAGCTCGGCGCCGAGATCCTGCGCGACGAGGCCGTCGCCGACTCCAGTGAGCTGTCGAAGGCGACGTACGACGTGGCCGCCGAGGACATCCGGTCGGCGACCACCGGCACCCACGGCCTGCTGACGCGTTCGATCGAGCTGGATGCCGACGCGCTGGTCGTCCGCGCCACCGTGCTCACCTACCGCTGGATCGACGAGCTGCAGGAGCTGGCGTACCAGACGCTCGGCTCGATCGCCGGCCGTGCGATCGGCTACCTGGCGCCCAGCGTCGCCCTCGGGGGCGCCATCGTCTCGGCCGGGCTGATCGAGACCGACGCGCTGGAGCGCGACGGCATCGCCGACTACCTCAACGAGCTCGCCGAGGCCAACCCCGAGCTGATGGACCACGTGACCAGCGGCGGCGGTGGTCTGGTCGAGGCACTCCAGCTGCGTTCGCTGCTCACCTCGAGCCTGCTGGCCGGTGACCGCGGCCGGATGGCGGCGGCCGGTGGGCTGCGGGCGATCGGCGTCGAGCCCTTCGCGGGCATCACCACCGCGGCCGTCCGCGACGTGGCGGGGCCGGTCGTCGCAGCCGGGCCCGAGGCCGCCGAGGCGGCCGTCATCCCGGGTTCGCCGTCCGCGCCGCGTTCGCTCGAGGAGCTGTTGACCAACCTGTCCCAGACCGCGAAGGTGACCGTCCACCGTGTCGGGGAGACCCGGTTCATCGCCTACCTGCCCGGGCCCGACGGCCCGACCCACGGCCGCCGGCTGCGGCTGGTCGGCGGCGACCCGTCGTCGTACGCCGCCCGGGCCGTCGCCGCGATCGAGGCCGCGGTCGGCGACACCGATGGCGCCACGGTGATGCTGGTCGGCTCCGCGTCGGGTGGCGTGGCCGCGGCCGAGATCGCCGCGGAGGCCCGCTCGGCGTCGTTCACGGTCGACCAGGTCGTCACCGCGGGCGCCCCGTCGGCCCAGGTGCCGACCCTGCCCGAGGGCACCCGGATGCTCTCCCTCGAGGACCGCGCCGACCCGGTCGCGCTGCTCGGCTCGCTGATCAGCGCGGGCGCCACCAACCGGCTGGTCGTGGTGTTCGACGCCGGCCAGCCGGACGGGGGCGGCGAGGCGCCGGCGTACGTCCTCGGCGGCCGCGCCGCCGACCGCGCCGACAACGAAGACCTGCGGGCCGAGATCACGCGCATCCAGGGACTGGGGTACCTCGCCGGCTGACCCGCACCCGAGGTGGCCGGTCGGTGAACCTTTGGTGACAACGCACGCCTGCGGGCTGCCCGCCGCGACGCTGCCGTGGCACGATCCGCACATGGGCATCAGGGCTGTCTTCGTCAACGCCAGGGAGCAGCGGGAGGCGAAGGCAGGCGAGACCGTGTTCGCCGAGGGCGACCGCGGCCCGGAGATGTTCGGCGTGATCTCGGGCTCCATCGAGCTGCGCAAGGGCGACCGCATCCTCACCGGGCTCGGCGAGGGTGACACCTTCGGCGAGATGGCCATCATCAGCGACGCTCCCCGGAGCCTCAGCGCGGTCGCGACCGAGGACTCGGTGCTCGCGGTCATCGACGAGAAGACCTTCCTGTACCTCGTCCACGAGACGCCGATGTTCGCCATCCAGGTGATGCGCTCGATGGCCGACCGGATCCGCGAGCTCGACGAGCAGGGCTAGACGCCCCTGGCCGGGCGCCTGTTCCCGGTCCTACCGTGAGGCGTGGGCCTCGACCGGGTCACCGACATCTCGGTGATCGTGCTCGGCCTGCTCTACGTCGGTCTCGGCGTCGCCGAGACCATCCGCGTGCTGACCAGCGGCGACGGCGGGTTGGCGTTCTGGTTCGGCTCCCTGGTCGGGGGAGGTACGACGGTGCTCGCCGGCCAAGCGCTGCGCCGCCGGCCCCGGCTCTCGGCCTGGCTGGTCACGGTCGGCGGGGCGGCCGGCGTCCTGGCCACCGCCTGGACGCTGCTCGTCCCGGTCTTCGCCGTCGTGGTGATCGTGCTGGCGTGGCAGCGGGCGACCGCACCCTGACTCTTCTGCGGCTGTTGCGTCGATGGTGTGGGGGTGCCGGAAATCGCGCGATCGCGCCCGTATTGCAGGTTTCCGGTCAGAGAATCTGCAGTAACCGCGCGATCGCACCCGTACTGCAGGTTTCCGGTCAGAGAATCTGCAGTAACCGCGCGATCGCACCCGTACTGCAGGTTTCCGGTCAGAAAGTCTGCAGTAACCGCGCGATCGCACCCGTACAGCAGATTCCCGGTCACAAAACCTGCAGTAACCGCGCGATCGCACCCGTACAGCACCCCGACACCCCGCACCCTCCCCACCCTGTCGGCGCCGACCCGTAGGGTCCTCGACGTGAGCCGACGATGAGCAAGATGGACAACCTGCGGGCCATGCGCGAGGCGAGGTACGAAGCCGCGGCCGCGCGCGCGAAGGGGACCCCGGCCACCAGGCCCGCCCTGGCGCCACCCGTGGCGCCGCTCCGGGTGGTGAGCGATGACGAGACGACGCCCGAGCCGGTCGCCGACGACGAGCTGTGCGGTCACCGCAACATGAGCGGGCGGACGTGCACCCGCGAGCGCGGGCACAGCGCCAAGAGCCACCGCTACTCCTGACGCCACGCGCCGCCTCAGACGAGGTCGTGCACGAACTGGCCGAGCTGGGTCAGGTTGCGGCACTCGGCCATCGGCATGATGCCGGCGTACACCGACGCCGCGCTGTCGCCGGTGTCCCAGTGACGGCGGTGCTCGGGGTTCAGCCAGTGGGCGTGCCGTGAGCGGGAGACCAGGTCGCGCAGCACGTCCTCGGCGAGATAGCTGTTGTTGGACCGGGCGTCGCCGAGCACGAGCAGCGAGCTCTTCGGCCCGAGCGCGTGCGGGAACGACTCAGCGAAGTCGGTGAACGCGCGGCCGTAGTGCGTCCGCCCCCACCGCGCGGCGTGCTCGGTGCTCGCGGCCAGGTCCGCCATCACGTCGCCCGGGTCGGCGCCCGGCACGAACAGCCGCGTCACCTCGTGCACCTGGTCGACGAACGTGAACGCCCGCACCTGCTGGAACTGCTCGCGCAGCGCGTACACCAGCATCAGCGTGAACCGCGCGAACGACGCCACCGATCCGCTCACGTCGCAGAGCACGACCAGCTCGGTCCGGTGCGGGCGCTTGGGGCGGTGGTACGTCGTCAGCGGCACGCCGCCGGTGGAGACGGAGGCGCGGACGGTACGCCGGAAGTCCAGCGGTCCGCGTCGCCGCGCGTGCTGCTCGCGCGCCAGCCGGCTGGCCAGGCGACGGGCCAGCGGCTGGATCTCCCGGCGCATCTGCTCGAGGTCCGCACGCTTGGCAGCGGTGAAGTCGAGCCGGTCGATGCTCGGCCGTACCGCGACGTTCGCGACGTGGTCGGGGCCCTTCTCCTCGGCGATCCGGCGACGTGCCTCGGCCTCGACGCGCGCGGTGAACGCCCCGACCCGGCGGGCTGCGATGCGTTCGGCCTCCTCCTCGGTCAGCCCGTCCCCCGTCAACGCGGCCACGATGCGCGCGATCAGGTCATCGGGTGAGAGCCGGCGCAGGGCCGTGTACGCCGACCAGCTCGACAGCCCCTGCCCACGACCCGGCATCGCGCCGAACCGCCCGACCGCCTCGACCGCGAGCCGTTGCTCCTCGTCGAGGTCCCCGGTCACGAGGGCGTCGAGGAGGGTCTCCCGGAGGGCAGCGCGTGCGGCGGGGTCGTCGCGCGCCGTCGGTTCCTCGTCGCCTGCCTCGGCCTCAGCGCCGGCGCCCACGAGCCGCGGGAAGTACAGGTCGAAGAGCGTGTCGAAGGTCGGCCGGTGCCCGTGCCGCTTCACCAGGGTGGCGGCGTACGCCGTTCGCACCGTCTCCCGGTCGTCCCACCGCAGCGCGGAGAGCGCCGACACCGCGTCGACGCCCTCGGCGAGGGAGACCGGGACGCCGGCCGCGCGCAGCGCGTGCAGGAAGCCGACGTGCCGGTCGACCAGGCCGCTCACGCTCAGCTCCGCAGCTTGAGCTCGCGGACCGCCTTGGCCTGGTCGGACGCGTGCTTGAGCACCACGCCGAGGGTCTCGTCGATGGCGGCGTCGTCGAGGTCGTGGATCGCCAGCGCGACGAGGGTGCGCGCCCAGTCGACGGACTCCGCGATCGACGGTGACTTCTTGAGGTCGAGCTCGCGCAGCCGGCCGACGGTGGCGACGACCTGCCCGGCCACGCGGTCGTCGAGGTCCGGTACCTGTGCGGTGACGATCGCCCGCTCGCGCTCGGCCGAGGGGTAGTCGAGGTGGAGGTACAGACAGCGCCGCTTGAGGGCCTCGGACAGCTCGCGGGTGGCGTTCGAGGTGAGCACGACGTACGGGCGGCGTACCGCTGTCATCGTGCCGAGCTCGGGGATGGTCACCTGGAAGTCCGACAGCACCTCGAGCAGCAGCCCCTCGACCTCGACGTCGGCCTTGTCGACCTCGTCGACCAGCAGCACCGTCGGCTCGTCGCGGCGGATGGCGGTCAGCAGCGGCCGGGTGAGCAGGAACTCCTCGGTGAAGATCTCGTCCTGGGTCTCCTGCCAGGACGCGTCACCTTGTTCGGCCTGGATGCGGAGCAACTGCTTCTTGTAGTTCCACTCGTACAGCGCCCGCGCCTCGTCCAGCCCCTCGTAGCACTGCAGCCGGACCAGTCCCGCCCCGGTCGCCCGGGCCACGGCCTTGGCCAGCTCGGTCTTCCCGACGCCCGCCGGTCCTTCGACCAGCAGCGGCTTCTCCAGCGCCCCGACCAGGAACGCGGTCGTCGCGGTGGGTCCGTCGGCGAGGTACCCGGCCTCACCCAGCCGCTCTCCTGCCTCGCCCGGACTCCCGAACCAGCTCACCGGTGGAGCATAGGGCCGGCGTTCAGGTCGGTTTCATGTCCGCCGCGTAGCGTGGCCGGCATGGGTGGGCTGAGGCGCCTCGGCAGGGCGCTGCGGACACCGACGGGGATCGTGGCGCTGGCCGTCGGGCTCGCCGTGCTGCTGCGGCTGCCGTTCCTGCACAGCCTGGCGTTCCCCGACGAGGCGGGCCTGCTGCTGGTCGCCCAGAACCGGCACGAGGGCGGCGGCAACCTGTACGGCACCCTCTTCGTCGACCGCCCGCCGCTGCTGGTCGTCTTCTGGCAGGTCGCCAACGTGCTCGGCGGCATCGAGGCCGCGCGCGTGATGGGGCTGGTCGCCGTCGCGGTCGTGGTGGCCGCGGCCGGCTGGGTCGGCCACACGCTGGCCGGTCGTCGCGGCACCGCCTGGGCCGCGCTCGTCGCAGCGGTGCTCGTCGCCAACCCGATGATCGGCACCACCGAGATCAACGCCGAGCTGCTCGGCGCCCCGCTGACCATGCTGTCGGTGGCGTCCCTGCTGGCGGGGGTGCGCCCGCCCGTACGCCGCCCGCTCCGCGCTCGACGTACCTTCCTCGTCCTGCTCGCGGGTGCCGCCGGCGCCGGCGCGATGCTGGTGAAGCAGAACCTCATGGACGCCCTGGTGTTCGGGGCCACCCTGGCGCTGGCGGCCGCCCTCGCGGGCCGCTGGCCCTGGGCGCGCTCACGCCGGGTGCTGGCCCTCGGCCTGGTCGGCGCGCTCGTGCCGATCGGCCTCACCCTCTTGTGGGCCGTCACCGACGGTCCGGGTCTCGTCCAGCTGTGGGACACGCTCTACGCGTTCCGGTTCGACGCCTCGCACGCGATCGGCAGCGTGCCGTCGCCCGCGAACGACGCCCGTCGGCTGTCCCTCGGCTGGCTGGCCGTCATCTCGGGCATCGGTGTGGTGGTCCTCGTCGGTGGGGCGACCTTGTGGCGCCCGCTGCGCGGTCGCGACCCGCTGGTCGTCGCGACCGGCGCCATGGTCGCCTGGGAGGTCGCCGGGATCGTCGGCGGCGGCAGCTGGTGGTCGCACTACCTGGTCGGCCTGGTGCCGGGCGCCGTGATGATCACGGCGGTCACCGCGACCCGCGGCACGTGGGCGCGTCGGCTCGGCGCGACCGCCCTGGCCTTCACGGTCGCCTCGGCCGTGGTGTCCGCCGGGCTCCAGGCGGGCAGCGCGCGCGTGCGCGACGCGAAGCCCGACCGCACGGAGGTCGTGGGCACCTGGCTGCGCGGGGCCGCCCGCCCCGGCGACACGGGCACCGTCCTCTACGGCAACGCCGACCTGCTGCTCGTGGCCCACCTGAGGCCCGGCACCGACCAGCTCTGGAGCCTCCCGTCGCGGACCCTCGACCCGGGCTCGGTCGAGCTCAACCGCCAGCTCAACGGGGCGACTGCGCCGACCTGGGTGGTGCAGTGGTTCCCACTCGACACCTGGGGACTCGACCCCGACCACCTCGTGATGGCCACGCTCAGCCTGAGGTACCGCGTCGTCGCCACGATCTGCGGCGTACCGGTCTACCTGCACCGCGGCGAGCACCGGGTCCTGCCCGGACTCGCCACGCCCTGCCCCTGACGACTGGCCACTGCTCCGGCCACCGGTCGCGAATCGTTGCTAGGCGGAACTCGCGACTCCCGCCGCGATCAGGCCCTGCGCCGCGGTGTACGTCGCCATCACGGCCGACTCCAGGGCGGGGCGTGGCTCGGTCAGCAGGAACTTCTGCGTCGCGAGCAGGGTGTCGGAGAGCACGAACAGCGCGGTGCCGGCCTGCAGCGTCCTGCGCGCTCCCTGCCCCAACCCGGGGTCGAGGACGCGCGAGGTCGCGAACATCCCGCAGAGGATCGTCGCGTACGCGGCGACCGGGCCGCGCAGCGCCGGGTCCTTCCGTCCGGCCGCCCAGCTCATCAGCGGGGCGGCGGTCAGCCACAGACCCGCCGCCAGCCTGAGGCCCGCCTCGTCGTAGTCCTTGCGCTGGCCTCGCACCGACAGGAAGGCCGCGATGTACGCCACGTGCGCACCGAAGAACGACCCGACGCCGGTCAGGAACGCGCGCTCGCCGGCGCCGAGCAGCGCCACGTCACCACCCCATGAGAACGCCTGGGCGACGGCCGTCCCCGTCCGCAGCAGGTTCCCGTCCGTCCTTGCGGTGCGCCCCCTGGTCCCCTCGAGGAAGGCGGCCGCCAGCACCGGCATGAGGGCCGGCTTGATGACGTACCGCAGCCGTCGGGCCGCCGCACTGGTGCTCGTGCCGGCAGCGACGCTGTCGGCGATGGCGAGGGCGGCGTACGCGGCACCCGGGATCACGATCCTGGATCGGGGCACGACCCTCATCCTGAGAGCGCGGATCGTGTGGCGCAAGGAGGGGCCTCGGCCCCTTCCCGTGCGTGTCAACCGGTGCGGCCGACCAGGTGGGTGGCCGCCTCCAGCAGGGTCGCGAACTCGATGACGCCATCAGCGCGCCGTATCCGGTAGCGATACTCCTCGGGTTCGCCGGCGTCGTCGGCCGAGGGGATCGGGAGCTCGACCGTGGTTCCGTCGGGCAGCGTGAGCACCGTCAGCCAGTTCATCGTCGACCCGTACCGGCAGGAGCGTGAGCCGGACGCGAGCCCCCGTCCCCTGAACGGGGACTCACGTCAGCGAGATGTGCAGCACCCAGGAACGCACCGTGCCGTGACGGCAGGCGACGTGGACGGCTGGCTGCGTAAGCCACGCTCATAGACGACTCCGGTCACTCCACGGAGCGGTGCCGGGCAACACCATCGAGATCCGGCCCGAGCGTCGAGGTCTCACCCTTCACGGGCGCCTATCCACACCCGATATCGAGGCTAACAAAGGCGCAGCCGGATGAGTAGAGCCGAGGCGACATCCGGCGGCTCGACGGCGACGTAGGCTGGAGCCACTGAGGGTTCCGAGTGTGTCGCCCAGACCCCGTGACATCGCCTTCGGCGCTCACCAGCGTGTCCCGGACCGTGGACGCAGGCGGGAACCCGACCAGTGGATACGACGCCGAGCGCCTTCACGACGCCAGAGCCCCAGGAACCGATCGAGCTGGCTGCGGCCTTCGCCGAGCTGCAGAACCTCGTCCTCGACGGCCCCGATGTCACCGCCTTCCTCCAAGAGCTCAGTGCCCTGGCGGCAGCGATCGTGCCCGGTACCCACTGCGGGATCACCCTGCGCCGCGACGGCCAGATCGCCACTGTGGTCAGCAGTGACGAGGTCGCGATGCGCATGGACGAGGTGCAGTACATGCGCGGCCGCGGCCCCTGCCTGGCAGCGATCCACGAGGGAATCCGCGTCGAGGTGCGGGACATGGAGACCGAGACCCGCTGGGGGGACTACGCCGGCCACGCCGTCGCCAACGGCATCCACAGCGTCTGCTCGGTGCCGCTCATCCTCGACGGCAAGACGTGGGGTGCGCTCAACCTGTTCGCCGCTACCCCCCACGCCTTCACCGACCACGACATCACGCGGGCCGAAGCCTTCACCGCCCAGGCCGCCACCGCCCTGACGATCCTTCTCCGCCACGCGAGCCACACCGTTCTCGACGACCAGCTTGGTGAGGCACTCGCGACCCGGGCTCTGATCGACCAGGCCCTGGGGATCTTGATGGTCACCCGCAAGATCAGCGCTCACGAGGCCTTCGAGATCCTGCGGCACAGCTCGCAGACCAGCAACCGCAAGGTCAGCACCATCGCGGCCGAGCTCATCGAGAGCCTGACCGGCCACCCACCCGAGCCCCCTCGACCACTCGCCCAACGCAGCTGATCCTCCCCCGGTCACGGCACGCGCACACACCTCGGCACGACCCGACGGATCCCGGCAGGCGACGTGCTTCGACCTAGCATCGAGATCGGTCATCCCGGTAGGGAAGAGGCAGAGACGGGTTCCACCGGAGGGGAGCATGGGTGAGCTGCACGTCCAGATGAACATCACGCTCGACGGCGTGATCCAGGCCAACGGGGGTCCGAGCGAGCAGGACGCGGGCTTCGGGTACGCCGGGTGGGAGGCGCCGTACGGCGACGACGAGTCGGGAGCGCTGGTCGTCGCCGACATCCAGCGTTCGGACGCCCTGCTGCTGGGGCGGACGACGTACGACATCTGGCGCGGGTACTGGCCGTTCCAGCGGGACCCGATCGGGGACGTGTTCAACAACCAGCCCAAGTACGTCGCGTCGCGAGGGACGCCGGAGCTGTCGTGGGAGGGCAGCACGCAGGTCCGGGACGCGGCGGCCGACGTGGGGGCGATCCGCGAGCGGCACCGCGAGACGCACGTCTGGGGCAGTGCGGACCTGTGCCAGACGCTGTTCCGCGAAGGACTGGTCGACCAGGTCAACCTGTGGGTGTGCCCGGTGGTGGTCGGCGAGGGCAAGAAGCTCTGGCCCGCGGGCACGATGCCGAGCCGGTACGAGCTGGCCGAGCCGCCGCGGGCGTTCCCCGGCGGCTCGATCCTGCTGCGGTACCGGCACGTCGACGGACCGCCGGAGACGGGGATCAGCGGCGCGAGCTGACCGGCCGGTACCAGGACCGCGGGGCGACGTCGTGTCGGTAGCGTGCCACTCATGGCCCTCGCCGACGACGTCATCGCCATCTGGGACGAGGAGCTGGCCGGGGTCGAAGCGTGGTCGCTGGTGCTCCGATGGCGCGACCTCGACGTGGACGTCCGAGGCGGCCTGGCCTACAGCGGCGCGTCGACGATCAAGACGTTCCTGCTCGAGCTCGCGTCATCGTCGCTGTCGTGGGACCTGCCGGTGACGGTGACGCCCGAGCACGCGGCCGCGGGTGACGGCGTCCTCAAGACCTGGCCGCTCCCGGTGACGCTGCCGCTGCACGCGGTGGCCCAGCTGATGACCGCGCTCTCCGACAACACCGCCACCAACGCGGTCGTGGACACTCTCGGCGGGCTCGTGGTGGTGAACGACGCTCTTGCTGGTCGCGGCCTCGCCTCGCGGATGCGGCGATGGGTCACCGGCCGGCACAGCGACCCGCGGTGCGAGGAGTGGGACTCGTCTGCGTCGTTGCCGTCCCGCGCCGGCCTCAGCGTCGTGGTGCCCATCGAGCACGCCGACGCGATCAGCCGGATGGTCTCGGCGCCGGAGCACGCGGTGGCCCGGGCGATGCTCGAGCAGCAGTGGCACCGCGACTCGCTGGCGCGGCCGCTCGTCGACGGGGCGCCGTTCGCGCACAAGTCAGGGTCCGTCGACGGCGTACGCCACGACGGCGGCACGCTGCTCCCCGGCACGGACGATGCGCTCGTCGTGCACTGCTTCACCGACGGTCCCGGGCGCGACGAGCTCCTCGACGACGTGGCGGCCGTGGGCATGGGCCGAGCCATGGCGCGGACGCTGCCCTTGCTCGGTCTGGGTCAGCTGCTCGCCTGACCCCGGCGCTGCCGGAACGCCGCGGTCTTGGTGCGGTTCTGGCAGGTCGTCGAGCAGAAGCGGCGGGTGCCGTTCTTGGAGGTGTCGACGTACACCCGGTCGCAGCGATCGGCCGCGCAGATGCCGAGCCGCCCCGCGAGGTCGGTGCCGATCGCGAGCGCGAGGCCGGTGGCGCAGCCGGCGCCCCAGCCGGTGGCCAGGCCGTCGGTGCTGCCGTGGAAGTGCACGTGGTAGCCACCCGTGGCCAGCGGGTCGAGCCGAGGCCGCGCACCGGTGCGCAACAGCAGCTTGTTCAGGACCCGCGCTGCCTCGACGAGGTCGTCGGCCTCGGTCGCCTCGAACACCTTGCGCATCTGGACGGCGTGCGCGGTCAGGGCGGTCGCCTGACGGGCGGTCACCTCGGGAGTACGCCGGCCGTTGCCGCCGAGTGCACGGGCCACGGCCTCGGCTCGTGCGGCGCCGACTGGGACATGCACGTCCTGCCCACCCCGGAGTCCCGGCGTGAGCTCGTTGACCAGGCGTGAGGCGACGTCGACGAGGTTGAACACGTGACTGTCGAACGTCATTTGACCAGTTACCGACCTTCATCTAGGTTGGAGAGATGTCACTGACAATACCGCGAACGACAGTGACGTCCTGGCGTGAGCTGCCCGGGTCTGTGTGGCTGCTGGTCGGCGCCCGAGCGGTCAACCGGCTCGGCGCGTTCACCCTGCCCTTCCTCACCGTGACCCTGGTCGCCGAGCAGGGTGCGTCCGTCGCCCAGGCGGGATACCTGATGGCGGCGTTTGGTCTCGCCACCATCCCGTCGCGGCTCGCGGGCGGGCGGTTGTCGGACCGCTGGGGACCGCGCGCCACCATCGTGGTCGGGCTGTGTGCGACCGCCGCGGCGCAGCTCCTCGTGGCGGGCTCCCGGACGCTGCCGCAGGCCGCGGTCGCCGTGGTCCTGCTGGGACTGGCGTTCGAGGTCTACGAGCCGCCGAGCCAGTCCCTGGTCGCGGACGCGACCGCGCCGGAGGACCGTCCGATCGCCTTCGGCCTGCTGTTCGCCGCACTGTCCGCCGCGGGGATGGGAGCGGGGCTGCTGGCCGCGCTGTTGGCCGGGTTCGACCTCCGCTGGCTGTTCGTGGCCGACGCGGTCAGCTGCCTGCTGTGTGCCGCCGTCATCGCCCGGTGGCTCCCGGTCGCTCGTCCGTCGTCGGCATCCGTCGCAGGCCCGGCGCGACCCTGGCGGGACCGGCGGCTGCTGCTGCTGCTCGGGCTGGGCACGCTGCTGGCGACCCTGTACCTCCAGGTCACCATCACCCTCCCGCTCACCGTGACGGGTCGGGGCCTGCCGCCCTCGGTGATCGGGCTGCTGCTGACCGCCTCCGCCGTGACCGTCGTGATCGCCCAGCCGCTTGCGGCCGCCCGAGCGCTGCGCCGGCTGGACGACCCGGTGGCGATGGCCGTCGCCTTCGTCGTCCTCGGGATCGGGCTGGCCGGCACGGGCCTGGCGACCAGCATCCCGGCGTACGTCGCCTCCACCGTGGTCTGGAGCATCGGCGACCTGCTCCTGATGGGCCGGGCCTACACGCTCGTCGCGGCGATCGCGCCCGAGGGCGGCAGCGGCGCGTATCTGGCCGTGTACGGGACCAGCTGGGGCTTCGCCGCGATCCTCGCGCCGGTGCTGGGCACCCAGCTGCTCGCGTCGACGGGCCCCCTGGTCACCTGGCTGCTGATGGCGATGGCCAGCCTCGGCCTCGCGGCGGCGTACCTTGCCGCACGTGGACCCCTCGGCGTACCTCGCGGCCCTGACCTCGGTCGCGACTGACGTCCTGGGCGGCGACCTGGTCGGTGTGCACCCGCACGGCTCACTCGTGCTCGGCGGGTGGCGCCCGGAACGCAGCGACATCGACGTGCTCGTGGTCGTGACCCGGCCGCTGACGGCCCCGGAGCAGGACGCTCTCGCGTCGGCCTGGCGCGCGATTCCCTGCCCGGCCGTCGGCCTCGAGCTCAGCGTGGTGCTCGACTCGGTGGCGGCGCACCCGGTCCCACGGGCGGCGTTCGAGCTGCACGTGACGACCGCGCCCGGCGACGAGAAGGACGTCGACGGCCACGGCCATCCCGGCGACCTCGACCTCGTCCTGCACTTCGCGGTCTGCCACTCCCTCGGCCTCCCGGGCTTCGCCCCCGTGCCGCGCGCGCTGGTGCTCGCCCAGCTCGCCGGCGAGATGGACTGGGCCGCCGAGCACAACCCCACCGAGTACGCCGTGCTCAACGCCTGCCGCGCCCTCCGCTTCGCCGTGGACGGCTCGCTGGTCTCCAAGGTGGACGGCGGACACTGGGCGCGCGGCCGCGTCGCCGACACCGACCGCCCACTCGTCGAGGCCGCCCTCGCCCGCCAGACCGGCGCCGACCCCGACGCCCCCCTCGACCCCGACGCCGTCCGCGCCTTCCTGGCCGCCGCCCGGGACGTCATCCGACGTGGTCGTCCGGGCGACCCGGGCGGATGACGTTCCGGAGAAGAAGAGTGGCGGTGGCGGCGGGATTTGAACCCGCGGTGGACTTGCGCCCACAAACGCTTTCGAGGCGTTCTCCTTAGGCCGCTCGGACACGCCACCGCCGGAGAGGCTACCGGAGGGTCAGGAGGCCCCCGAAATCAGGACGAGCCGACCGCACGCCGGGCCACGGAGGCCAGCATCCGGCGGGTCGCGAGGACGTGCGGGCCGAGGCCGATGACGACGAAGCGGTACGCCGCGCCTTGCGGACCGGGGAACACGGCGTGCGTCGTGGCGCTCAGCCGCGTCCCTCCCGAGGGCGCCGGGGTGAGGTCGAACACCAACCGGTACCGCGAGAACCGGTGACGTCCGGCCAGCTCGAGACGCTCCCCCTCGACACGCGAGGCGACCCCGAAGCCCGAGGGCGGCGAGGTGCCCAGCACCTTGGTGAGCAGGGAGCCTCGGCCCCCGACCACTCCCGCGAGGGATGACTCCAGCGCGGACCAGACCCGGTCGCGCGGGGCGGGGACGAGGACGTCGTGGGTGTCGACGTACGGCAGGTCCTCCACGCCACGAACGTAATCGGTCGCGCGACCGATGTACCGCACCCCTGCGTCGCCTAGCGTTCTCGTCCGTGACCCGTCTGCGCGACCTCCGGCCACCGTTGCTGGACGCCTGCATCGCGGCGGTGTTCGTGGCGCTCACGGCCGGCGAGGCACTGTTCGGGCCGGCCGACCAGCCGTGGTGGAGCTCGACGCTCGCGTGCATCGCGATGGCGTCGCTGGCATGGCGGCGGCGTGCCCCGCTCGGCGTGGCCGCGCTGGTGGTCGCGGTCAACGTGGCGACCAACCCTGAGGGGCAGTTCACCACGCTGCTGTCCCTGGTGCTGGTGTGCTTCACGGTCGGGTACGAGACGCGGCCACCGCAGTCGTACGCCGGCCTCGCGCTCGTCATCGTGCCCTTCCTGGCCGTCTCGATCCGGGACGACTTCGAGTTCAGCGATGCAGCCGCCGCGATGGTCTTCTTCGCCGGCCCCTGGGCCGTCGGCGTGCTGACCCGCGACCGGACCGTGCGTGCCACCGAGGCCATCGAGCGCGCCGAGCGACTCGAGGTCGAGGCCGCCCGGATCGCGGCCGAGGAGCGCACGCGCATCGCCCGTGAGCTGCACGACGTGGTCTCCCACTCGATCAGCGTGGTGACGATCCAGACCCAGGCGGTACGCCGGAGGCTCGGCCCCGACCACGAGCGGGAGATCGCGGACCTCGCGGCCGTCGAGCAGACCGCGCGGGAGGCGCTGGCCGAGATGCGCCGGCTGTTCGGGGTGCTGCGCACCGACGGCGAGTCCGCCAGCCTGGCCCCGCAGCCCGGGCTCGGCGAGCTCCGGCGGCTCGTCGACCAGGCCGGCGCCGGGGACATGACGGCCGAGCTGCACGTCGAGGGCGAGCCGGTCGAGCTCAGCCCGGGCCTGGACCTGGCGGCGTACCGCATCGCCCAGGAGGGCCTCACCAACGCGCTGCGCCACTCCGGCGCCCGGCACGCGACCGTCACCCTGCGCTGGGGCCCGTCGACGCTCGACGTCGAGGTTGTCGACGACGGCCGCGGCGTACCTGACGAAACGCCGAACGCCGGTCACGGCCTGGTCGGCATCCGCGAGCGAGTCGCGCTGTACGGCGGCACCGTGCGGCTCGAGCCCAACCCCGGCGGCGGCACGCGCCTGTCGGCCACCCTCCCCCTGAAAGGCCAGGAATGACCAGCCTCGTCATCTGCGACGACCAGGGCATGGTCCGCGCCGGCTTCCGGTCGCTGCTGGAGTCCGAGCCCGACCTCGAGGTCGTCGGCGAGGCCGCCAACGGCGAGGAGGCGATCGAGGTCGTCACCCGTCTGCGGCCCGACGTCACGCTCATGGACATCCGGATGCCGGTCCTCGACGGGCTCGCCGCCACCCGGCAGCTGATGGAGGCCGGCATCGGCACGAGCGTGCTGGTGCTGACGACGTTCGACCTGGACGAGTACGTCTTCGAGGCGCTGCGCGCCGGCGCCAGCGGGTTCCTGCTCAAGGACGCGCCGGCAGAGGAGCTCGCCGCCGCGATCCGCGTGGTGGCCGCTGGTGACTCGCTCCTCGCGCCCGGCGTGACGCGGCGCGTGATCGACGCGTTCGTACGACGCGGCGACACGTCGACCAAGCCGGTCGACGCCCGACTCGGTCAGCTGACCCCTCGAGAGCTCGAGGTCCTCGGCCTGCTCGCACGCGGGCTCTCGAACCAGGACATCGGCCAGCGGCTCTTCGTCTCCGAGGGCACGACCAAGACCCACGTCAGCAACGTGCTCACCAAGCTGCACCTGCGCGACCGCGTGCAGGCGGTGATCTTCGCCTACGAGAACGGCGTCGTGACGCCCGGCGAAGATCAGTCGTAGGACCGAGTCCAGAACCCGTCGCGCGACCGATCCGCGCCGAGGGCCGCCGGCCGGAGAGTCATCCCTGTCAACGACGACACCACTTCACAGGGAGACCGCAACCATGACCGCCATCACCGCCACCGAGTCCTCCACCTCGGCCACCTCTGCGCCGGAGGCCACCACGACCTCGCGCGCCGTCGCCGTACGCCGTGGCCTCATCATCGCCGCCCCGATCCTGGCCGCCGGCTTCGGCTTCATGGGTGCCCTGGGCGACCCGGCCGCCGGCCACAACGGCGCCGAGATGGTCAAGACCTACATCGAGAACCCGACCCCGCTGCAGTGGAAGTCCACGGGCTACCACTGGGCCTACGCCTTCTGGATGCTGCCGGCCTTCCTCGGTGCCGCGCTCGTCAAGGGCAAGGGCGCCTGGCTCGCCAACGTCGCGGCCCTGCTGGCCTTCGCCGGCATGGTCACGCTGCCGGGGATGCTCATCACCGACTGGTACGCCTCGGCGATCGGTCACGAGTTCGGCTACGCCGGCACCCACGCCGTGGAGACCTACATGGAGGACACCATGTGGGGTGTCATGGGCTTCGGGATCGCCTCGATGGCCGGGTTCGTCATCGGCGTGCCGCTCTCCGTGGTCGCGCTGATGCGCGCGCGGCTGGTGCGCTGGTGGACGCTTCCGGCGGTGGTCGTGCCGCTGGTCGCGCTGTTCGTCAGCCAGGGCGCGGTGTGGAGCGCCGCTGTCTGCGCCGTCTGCCTCACGGCGTACGCGGTCCCGCTGCGTGGCGCGGTGCGGAAGGCCTGACGACAGCGAGAGTTCAACGGCGCTGCTCGGCGAAGAACTCGTCGAGCAGCGCCGTTGCCTCGTTCGCGAGCACGCCCGCGAGCACCTCGGGGCGGTGGTTGAGGCGCCTGTCCCGGACGACGTCCCACAGGCTGCCGACGGCGCCGGCCTTCTCGTCGTACGCGCCGAACACCAGCCGCGACACCCGCGCCAGCACGATCGCCCCGGCGCACATCGTGCACGGCTCGAGGGTCACCACGAGCGTGCAGCCGTCGAGGCGCCAGGAGCCACGGGCGGCGGCGGCCTGCCGGAGCGCGACGACCTCGGCGTGACCTGTCGGGTCGTGGTCGCGCTCCCGGACGTTGCGGCCTCGGCCGATCACCTCGCCGGCCTCGTCCACGACCAGGGCGCCGACGGGTACGTCGCCGGTCGACAGGGCGAACCGCGCCTCGGTCAGGGCGGCCTGCATGAGGGCGTCGTACGCCGGTCTCACGCAGACGCCAAGCCGACGGCCTCGTCGAACAGCTCCCCGAACCCGAGCGCGCGGGCGACGTCCGACAGGACCTCGTCGGGGTAGAGGTCCACCTCCTCGTCGAGGAGCTCGCCCATCTCGGTCGCGTTCATGCCGAGGTCGGCCAGGAGATCCAGGTCGCCGGCGGGGACCTGCTCGTCGTCCTCCTCGAAAGCCGGCAGGCCGAGCGACTCGACCGCGGAGGCGGCGAGCTCCCACTCGTCGGCCGCGGTGACGTCGGAGAGCAGCAGACGCGTGGTGGTGCCGGCGACGCGGACGATCAGGAAGAAGTCCTCGTCCACGCCGATCAGGCCGACGGCGCCGCCGTCCCCGGGGAACCGCCGCAGGGCGTGGGCCAGGCTGTCCACGTCGACGAGGACGTCGTGGACGAGCTCCTGGAGCTGCCACGCGTCTCCCTCGCGGTAGGCCGCGAGGGCGAAGTCGATGCCGTCTGTCCGGTCGGACACGCGTCCAGGGTGGCATGCGAGGTCGGGCGAACCAAGCCCCTTTGCGCTGGGCGGCGACGCGCCGCGGAGGCCCACTAGGGTGCATGCCATGCGCGTCCACGTCGTCGACCACCCGCTGGTCTCCCACAAGCTGACCAACCTCCGCGACGAGAACACGGACTCCCCGACGTTCCGCCGCCTGGTCGACCAGCTGGTCACGCTGCTGGCCTACGAGGCCACCCGCGACGTGCGCGTCGGGCCGGTCGACATCGTCACGCCGGTGGGCCCGACGTCCGGCGTGCGGCTCACCGACCCCCAGCCCCTCGTCGTGCCGATCCTGCGCGCCGGTCTGGGCATGCTCGACGGGATGATGCGGTTGCTGCCGACGGCCGAGGTCGGGTTCCTCGGGATGATGCGCAACGAGGAGACGCTCCAGGCCTCGACGTACGCCGAGCGGCTGCCCGACGACCTGTCCGGACGCCAGTGCTACGTGCTCGACCCGATGCTGGCGACCGGCGGCACGCTGGCGGCGGCGATCCGGTTCCTCACCGACCGGGGCGCCGACGACATCACCGCGATCTGCCTGCTGGCCGCGCTGGAGGGCTGCGAGCGGCTCGAGAGGGACCTGGCCGGGCTGGACGTCCCGGTCACCGTGGTCACCGCGGCGATGGACGAGAAGCTCAACGACAAGGGGTACATCGTGCCCGGGCTCGGGGACGCCGGCGACCGGCTGTACGGGCTGGCGGGTTAGTCCTCCGGGACCCACACCGCGGCGTCGTGGGCGAACACCACGCGCCGCGGGTCGAACGCGCGCAACCGGTCGAGCCAGGCGGGGTACGCCGGGAGGGGCTGCTCGTGGCCGCGCCGGGTGGCATCTGCCGCGAGCACGTCGGCGCTGAACTGAGACGCCTGGTCGTGCGACTGGCCGGCCAGCACGATGCTGCCGTCATCGCAGACCACGGCCACGGACTGGTGGCCCTCGGTGTGGCCGGGCGTCGGGATGACGTGCACGCCGGGGAGCACCTCGGCCTCGCCGTCCAGTTCCTCGTACGTCGCTCCCTCGACGAGCGGCTCGAAGGTGTAGCCGCCCGCTCGTGCCGTGGCCAGCTCGGTGCGCTGCGTGACGACCCTCCGGCCAGGCAGCAGCGGGTTGCCGCCGCAGTGGTCGAAGTGCAGGTGGCAGTTCACGACGAGGTGGACGTCGTCGAGGGTCCAGCCGTGCCGGCCCAGGGCCTCGTCCAACGGGATGCGCCGGGGGCGGTACCAGGCCTCGGTCTCCTCGTCCGCTGCGCCGATGCCCGTGTCGAGCAGCACCAGCCCGGACGGGTGCGGCACGGCGTACGCGTAGACCGCCTCGACCCTCGGCGCCCCGCCCGTCTCCTCGGGCGGGCGCACGAAGGTACCCAGGAGCAGGCGGCGTACGTCGTCGACGAGCACGCCGTCGAACCTAGCCGGGCGCCGGGATCAGGTCGGGAAGATCTGCACCGTCCCCGTCGCGATGAGGATCAGCAGGAGCAGGACAAGGGTGCCCAGGACGAGGTACGCCCAGGACTTGCCGTTGCGCTCCTCCTTGGACTCCGGCGCGTCGTAGTGGTGGCCGTCCTGGCGGCCCATGCGGTCGTCGTGCGGGTCGCTCATGCAGGGTTCAACGAGGGCCGAGGTACAAGGTCATGGCCGTCGGCACACCGGATTCAGCCGGACTCTGGCGTCGTTCCTGCCGCTTTGGCGTCGTTGCAACGACGCCGAACGTCAGGGATACCCGCTCGGGCGGGTATCCCGACCTTCCCCCTGCGCGACCTACAGCGCCTTGACCGCGTTCAGCAGCTTGCCCAGCGACTCCTTGGCGTCGCCGAAGAAGAGCGTGGTGGTGGGCTCGAAGAGGAGCTCGTTCTCGATGCCGGCGAAACCGGGACGCATGGAGCGCTTCATGAAGATGACCTGCTTGGCCTCGTCGGCGTTGAGGATCGGCATCCCGTAGATCGGGGCGCCGGGGGTCGTCTTGGCGGCGGGGTTGACGACGTCGTTGGCGCCGACGACCAGGACGACGTCGGCGTTCTTGAAGTCGCCGTTGATGTCGTCCATCTCCTTGAGCTGCTCGTACGGCACCTGGGCCTCGGCGAGCAGCACGTTCATGTGGCCGGGCATCCGGCCGGCGACGGGGTGGATCGCGTAGTCGACCTCGATCCCCCGCTCGCTGAGCACGTCGACCAGCTCGCGCAGGGTGTGCTGGGCCTGCGCGACCGCGAGCCCGTACCCGGGCACGATGATGACCCGCTCGGCGTACCCGAGCAGGATCGCGATGTCCTGCGCGCCGGCGCTCTTGACCGGACGGTCGGAGGCCTCGCCCGCGCCGAGCGTCGAGCCGCCCTTGAGCGCGCCGAACATGATGTTGGCCACCGAGCGGCCCATCGCGCCGGCCATCAGCAGGGTGAGGAACGTACCCGAGGCGCCGACGAGCGTGCCGGCCACGAGGAGCAGGGTGTTCGACAGCACGTACCCGCCGGCCGCGACGGTCAGACCGGTGAAGGCGTTGAGCAGCGAGATGACGATGGGTACGTCGGCGCCGCCGACCGGCAGCACGAGCAGGACACCGATCAGCAGGCCGAGCAGCGCCAGCACGACACCCACGAGCATCGTGGTGTCGCCGATCAGCAGACCGCCGAGGGCGAGCGACCCGATCAGCGCCAGGCCGAACACGACCGGCAGGCCGGGGAACACCACCGGCCGCGAGGTCATCAGCTCCTGGAGCTTGGCGAAGGTGATGATCGACCCGGCGAACGAGACCGAGCCCACCAGGATCGTGAACGCGGTCGCCAGCAGGACGAACCAGCCTGGGTCAGCAGAGGGGTCGGCGGAGACCGAGACGATCTCGTGCAGCTCCAGCAGGGCGACCAGGGCCGCCGCGCCACCACCGACGCCGTTGAACAGCGCCACCATCTGCGGCATCTGGGTCATCTGCACGGTGCGGGCGCCGTAGACGCCACCGGCCGTGCCGATCGCGACCGCCACCAGGATCAACGGGACGTGGTCGAGGTCGAGGTAGAAGAACGGGATCGCGCAGGCGACCACGGCTGCGATCGCGCCGATGATGTTGCCGTTGCGCGCGGTCTTCGGGCCGGAGAGCCCCTTCAGCGCGAGGATGAAGCAGACGGCCGCGCCGAGGTACGCCAGCTGGGCCCAGACGGGAATGCTCACCGGCCGCCCTCCGACGGCGCGGGTGCCTTCGCGGGCTTCTTGCGCACGAACATCTGCAGCATCCGGTCGGTGACCAGGAAGCCACCGACCATGTTCACCGCCGCGAGCACGATCGCGACCAGCCCGATGGTCAGGGCCAGCCCGTTGTCGGTCGACCCGGTGACGATGATCGCGCCGAGCAGGATGACGCCGTGGATGGCGTTCGCGCCGGACATCAGCGGGGTGTGCAGCGTCGAGGAGACCTTGGAGATCACCTCGATGCCGACGAACACGCTGAGGATGAAGATCGTCAGCCAGACGACTCCCTCGTCCATCAGGACTGTCCTCCTTCTGCTGGGCCTTCCAGAGCTGCACGCGTGGGCTCGTGCCGGATCTCTCCGTCGTGGGTGACGCAGGATCCGGTCACGATCTCGTCGTCGAAGTCGGGAGCGAACGTGCCGCTCTCGACCCCTTCGACGGTCGGCGCTGTCATCAGCGTCAGGATGTTCACGACGTTCTGGGCGTACAGCCGCGACGCCGGCCCGGGCATCTGCGACGGCACGTTCTTGCCGCCCCACACCTGCGCGTTGCCGATCCGCACGACCTCGCCGGGCACCGAGCCCTCGACGTTGCCGCCGGTCTCGGCCGCGAGGTCCACGACCACCGACCCCGGCGACATCTGCTCGACCATCTCTGCGGTCACCAGCAGCGGCGCCTGCCGCCCGGGCACCGCGGCGGTGGTGATCAGCGCGTCGGCGTTCGCGATGTACGGCGCCAACAGCTCGCGCTGGCGGGCGGCCCGGTCCTGGGTCATCTCCCGCGCGTACCCGCCCGAGCCCTCCAGCGTCTCCAGGTCCAGGTCGATCGACTTCGCGCCCATCGACCGGATCTCCTCCGCCGCGGCCGCGCGCACGTCGTAGGCCCGGACCACCGCACCCAGCCGCTTGGCCGTCGCGATCGCCTGCAGTCCGGCGACACCGGCACCGAGGACGACGACCTCGGCCGGCTGGACCGTGCCCGCGGCCGTCATGTTCAGGGGAAAGAAGCGGCGCAGCATCCCGGCGGCGACGATCGCGCAGCGGTAACCCGCGACCAGCGCCTGCGAGGACAGCGCGTCCATCGACTGCGCCCGCGAGATGCGGGGCACCAGCTCCATCGCGAACGCCGTGATCCCGCAGTCGCGCAGGTCGCGCACCGTGTCCTGCTCCGTGGTCGTCGGCAGGAACGAGACGGTGGCCGCGCCACGCCGCAGCCGGCGGATCCGGTCCATCGACAGCGGCTGCACGGACACCACGACGTCGGCGTCGGCGATCGCGTCGGCGTCGATGACGGCACCCGCGGCGACGTACTCGTCGTCGGAGAGCAGCGCGTGCAGGCCGGCGCCGGGCTCGACGGCGACGTCGTACCCCAGCCCGGTCAGCTTCCCGACGAGCTCGGGCACCATCGCCACCCGGGACTCGCCGTCGCGTGTCTCAGCGGCGACTGCGATCTTCACGGATGCGACCCTAGTGGGCGCACCGGTGCACCGAGGTCAGGCGCCCAGCGGGAACGACGCCACCAGCTCGTGCCGCGGCCGGTTGTGCGGGCCCTGGCCGAGGTACGACGCGACGAGCTCGACCTCGGCCACGTCCCACGAGGGTCCGCGGTACCCGTCCATCAGCCGCACCCACGACGACGCATCTTGCGGGTGCTTCAGCCGGGCCACCGTGACGTGCGGCTTGAACCGCGCCCCGTCGACCGCCACGCCGGCCTTGCTCGCGGCCGCCCGCGCCCCGGTGGCCAGGCGGCTCATCTCCGACCTGGCTTCGGGGTCGAGGTCGAGACCGGCCCAGATCACCCGGGCGCGACCGACGTTCGGGAACGCACCACCGCCGGCGATCGCGGTGTGGAACCTCGTACGCCGCTTGGCCGCGCGCTCCAATCGCTCCTCGAGGTCGTCCCTCGACCGCTCGGGCACCTCGGCCAGGAACGCGAGGGTCACGTGCAGCTGGTCGCGCGGCGACCAGCGGAAGTCCGCGGAGCCGCGTCGGGGCTCGAGGAAGTCGTCGAGGTGGTCCAGCGCGTCCTCGGGCGGCCGGACGGCCACGAACATCCGCACGGCCGCGACTGTACGGGCCGGGCAGAGTGGTCCCGTGCGGATCGCGACCTGGAACATCTACAGCGGCCGGCGCATCGGTGAGGAGGTCGCCGACCCGGACCGGTTCGCCGAGGCGGTCCGGTCGCTGGACGCCGACCTGCTCGGCCTCCAGGAGGTCGACCTCGGGCAGCCGCGGTCGGGCGGGCACGACCTGACCGGCATCGCGGCCGAGGCCATGGGCGCGGTCGCCGGGCGGTTCGTGGCCGCGCTGACCGGGGTGCCGGGCGGCTGGCAGCCGGCCGACGGGACCCGAGCGGTGAGCGGGCCGGCGTACGGCAACGCGTTCCTCAGCCGCTACCCGGTGACCGGCTGGCGCACGGTACGGCTGCCGCCCGCGCCGGTGCCCGTGCCGTACCGGTGGCCGGGCCACCGGCTTCCCTCCCTCGAGCGCGACGAGCCACGGGTGGCGATCGTCGCGGACGTCGACGCACCGGGCGGCCCGATGACGGTGGTGACCACGCACCTGTCGTTCCTGCCGGTCTCCAACCGACGACAGCTGCGTCGCCTGGTCGGTGAGCTGCCCGGCGACGACCGCCCGCTCGCTCTCATCGGCGACCTCAACATGCGCCGCAGGCGGGCCGAACGTCTGACCCGCCTGGCTCCGCTGGTCACCGGGTCGACGTTCCCGGCCGACTCACCCACCCGGCAGATCGACCACCTCCTGGCGCGCGGACTCGGCCAGGCGACCGGCGGCCCGGTGGCGCTACCACTGTCCGACCACCAGGCGCTGGTGGCCGACCTGGCTTGAGAGGTTCACCGGGTCCACCACTTGTCGACCGTCTCGTCCTGCACCACGACGAGCTTCGTCGAGGCGGCCCCCTCCTGAAGCTTTGCCAGAAACGCGGCCGGGTCCGATCTCCGCTCGAAGAAGGCCTCCGGACTGTCGACCTCCGCGTCCAGGAACAGTGCGAGCCAGGCGAGATCGTCGCCTTCGGTCGTCTTCCACGGCGCGCTCTTCCCCAGACGAGCGACCCGCACCCAGCCGGCCGCGACCGTCCGATGGACCCCCGTCGCGGCGACGAGCTCGACCGGCGTGGCATTCAAGATGTCCCGGATGTCGGTGAAGCCCAGCTTCTTGAGCTCCTGGGCGTGGGGCTCGAAGAGGGGCAGCTCGAGGTAGTCCTTCGGAGCCTCGTCGCCCACCAGGGACTTGAACTTCCTGCGTCGCTCGACGTCCAACCCCGACCCGCGGAAGTACCGGAAGGATGCATCCTCGCGCGCGGTCTCCTTGAGCGTCGGGTCTGCCTCGACCGCCGCAGCCAACGAGGTCAAGGCGACGTCGATGCCCGTCAGGTCGTCGAGGCCGCCGTAGAGGCATGCCTCGGCGTAGAGCTCCTGCGCGGAGTGCGCCGTCGGCAACGGATAGTCCGCTCGAATCCGGGCAACTCCGAGGGGGGAGCCGGGTCGATGGGCGCCGACGTCGGCGGTGACGAACTGGACCAGGGGACGAATGCCGTCGACGAAAGCCTGCAGCTTCGCGTCGTCTCCCTGGTCGATGTGCGCAACGGCTCGCCGCAAGGATTCCTCGGCCGCTCGACTCTTCTCCCAGTGCAGGGCTGTCTGCAGCTCGTCGGTGTCGAACCTGCTGACGTTGAACCAAGCCACCGCGAGGTTGTAGTAGAGCCGGACGCGGAACGCTTCGTACCCCTCAGGTCCGAGCAGCCCGAACTCCGTGTGGAGCCGTTCGAGATCCTTGGCACTGGCGAGCCACTGCTCGCGGGTCTTGGTCTCCTCGTCGATCACCTGCGCCAGCCGCGCGAGGGCGTACCTGGGACCGGCCGCCACCGCCTGCCTCAGCAGCTCCCTCCGATCGCTGGCCTGTCCCGTCGCGAGCGCCATGGTCAGCATGGCCAGCGCGCGCCAACGGGTAGCCCCGGCGAGGCCCGGCCTCAGGGTCCGGTGGCGCTTGCTCAGGACGACCAGAGCGTGCGATGCCGCCGCGAGTGCCAGCCGATCCCCCGGCGCAACCCCGGTCGCTGGTTGCTCGTCGTCGTCGGACTTCTTCTCCTTCTCCGACGCGAACACGATCTCGGGCACCACCAGGACCGCGTCGTCCACGGCGCGACCATTGCGGGTCATGGTCACAGTCCCGGCCGACCCCTCCCGCACGGCCACCGTCAAGCGCCACGGAGGAAGGGGACGGACGAGGCGGAGCAGGGCGAAGACAGCCTTCGCCACGCCACCGGTGGGCACCTCGGTGAGGGCATCCTCCGGCAGCTTGGTGAGGTCGCTGGCCCCGGTCGAGGTGAGCCCTCGCGGCTGCGTCGAGCCCAGCTGGGTCAACGCTGCGATCAGGCGCTTGGTCTGGGTGGTGTCAACCGATCCGCTCGCGTCCACCACCTCGACCTGCACCGCCAGAGCCGTGCCGCGCGCCCCCGCGACGATCCAGACCCCGAACGCCGCCACCGCACCCCACAGGACTACCCACCCGACAACGACGACATCCCTGTACTGCACGGACACCAGGTCGACCAGCAGGCCGAACACCACCGTCACGGCGACCGCCGAGAGCACCAGGTAGGCGCCGCCGATCCACCAGCTCGCACGTCTCGACCTCTCGCCCGGGTCCTTCACGTCCGGACCGACGACGGTGCCGGTGAGGAGCCGCGACACGACGAGCAGCAGCGCAAGCACCCCACCGGCGGCGGCCAACGGCGTGGCGGCCGGGCTCACGTAGTGCTTGGTGAACGACTTCCAAGCCGTCTCGATCTGCTCGGGCCAGCTTCCCGGTGCGGACGAGGGCTTCTCTGCCGACGCCTCCAGGTCGTCCAGGACGGCCAGTCCACGACCGGCGCATGCGTTACCCGGGGACTCGGCCAGCACCGCTTCGTAGATCATCCGGGCGACGTCGTACCGATCCGCGTCGTGCTCGTCGGCGACGATCTCGTCGGCAACGCGGGTCGGTCGATCGACAGCGTCCGCGTCGGTACACGCCGCGACGGCGTGCGGGGCAAGCGCTGGGTCCGGGACCGCCGTCGAGGGCTCGTTCGCCGTGCTCAGCCCGCCCAGCACCAGGACGACGAGCACGAGAAAGGTCGCGACGAGGACGACGATCTGCAGGTCTCGCGATCCCAAGATTCTCTTCATCAGTCCCCCGAAAGATGCAGTGCTGGGCGAACGGTAACCCCCGAAGGGGGTCGGTGGCTCGCCCCGAGCCGAACCGGGCCGCCCGCTAGCCCACCTGGGTGCCGACGGCCTGACCGATGAGGTAGGTGACCAGCATGGCGAGCAGGCCGCCGCCGACGTTGCGCAGCACCGCTCGGCGCGCATCGGCGTCTCCCATGCGCGCGCTGACGTACCCCGTGAGCGCGAGCGCCACGGCCACCGAGGCGACCGTCACCCACAGCCGCGTCGACGCGCTGGCCAGGCCGATCGTCAGCAGCGGGAGCAGTGCGCCCACCGTGAACGCGATCATCGACGCCCACGCGGCGTGCCACGGGTTGGTGAGGTTGTCCGGGTCGATCCCCAGCTCCACCTCGGCGTGCGCCGCGAGCGCGTCGTGCTCGGTGAGCTCCTCGGCGACCCGCATCGCCAGGTCGGCGCTGAGCCCCTTCTGCTCGTAGAGGAAGGCCAGCTCGGCGAGCTCCTCCTCCGGCTCCTCGGCCAGCTCCCGCCGCTCCTTGGCCAGCAGCGCCTGCTCGGTGTCGCGCTGGGTGGAGACCGACACGTACTCGCCCGCGGCCATGCTCAACGCTCCGGCGCACAGCCCGGCGATGCCGGCGATCAGGATCGTGTGCGTGTCGGACGTCGCCCCCGCGACCCCGACCACGATGCCGGCCGTGGAGACGATGCCGTCGTTGGCGCCGAGCACCCCGGCGCGCAGCCAGTTCAGCCGGCTGGCGACCCCGCCCTCGTGCGGCTCGTCGTCGTGGAGGGCGGGCACCTCGGCCGAGTCGCTGGTCACACCCCGATCTTCCAAGCCCGCTTGGGCATCCGCAACGAAGGCCAGCCTCCCCTACTCGCGCGTAGGGTCGCCCCTGCGGATGAAGGACTGGGTTCCGGCGTGTGCTTGGATCGATCCAAACACCTTGAGGAAAGTGGGCGACCACGTGGAGAGCTGGCCGGGATCGGCGTACCCCCTGGGCGCCACCTTCGACGGCAGCGGCACGAACTTCGCGCTGTTCAGCGAGCACGCCGAGCGCGTCGAGCTGTGCCTGTTCGAAGGAGCGGGCGGCCCCGATGTCACCGAGACCCGCATCGACGTGACCGAGGTCGACGGCTTCGTCTGGCACTGCTACCTGCCGACCGTCCAGCCCGGACAGCGCTACGGCTACCGCGTGCACGGACCGTACGAGCCCGAGCAGGGCCTCCGCTTCAACCCGAACAAGCTGCTCCTGGACCCGTACGCCAAGGCGACGGCCGGCTCGATCGAGTGGGACCCGTCCCTGTACACCTACGACTTCGGCGACCCGGACTCGCGCAACGACGCGGACTCCGCCTCCCACATGTTGCACGGCGTGGTCATCAACCCGTTCTTCGACTGGGAGGGCGACCGCCGCCTCAACATCCCCTACAACGAGAGCCTCATCTACGAGGCCCACGTGAAGGGGCTCACCGAGCTGCACCCGGACATCCCCGAGAACCTGCGCGGGACGTACGCCGGCCTCGCGCACCCGGCCATCACCAACCACCTCACCAAGCTCGGCGTCACTGCCATCGAGCTGATGCCCGTGCACCAGTTCGTGCACGACAGCACGCTGCAGGAGAAGGGGCTCCGCAACTACTGGGGCTACAACACCCTCGGCTTCTTCGCCCCGCACCAGGAGTACTCCAGCGCCGCCGACGCCGAGGACAAGATCGGCCAGCAGGTGCAGGAGTTCAAGCAGATGGTGCGCTCCATGCACGCGGCCGGCATCGAGGTGATCCTGGACGTCGTCTACAACCACACGGCGGAGGGCAACCACCTCGGTCCCACCCTGAGCTTCAAGGGCATCGACAACCCGTCGTACTACCGGTTGATGGAGGACGATGCCCGCTACTACATGGACTACACCGGCACCGGCAACTCCCTGAACGTGCGCCAGCCCCACTCGCTCCAGCTGATCATGGACTCGCTGCGCTACTGGGTCACCGAGATGCACGTCGACGGGTTCCGGTTCGACCTCGCGGCGACGCTGGCGCGGGAGTTCTACGACGTCGACCGGCTCTCGTCGTTCTTCGAGCTCGTGCAGCAGGACCCGGTCGTCAGCCAGGTGAAGCTGATCGCTGAACCCTGGGACATCGGGCCGGGCGGGTACCAGGTCGGCAACTTCCCCCCGCAGTGGACCGAGTGGAACGGCGCCTACCGCGACACCGTGCGCGACTTCTGGCGCGGCGAGCCGTCGCTGGGCGAGTTCGCGTCCCGCCTCGCGGGCTCGGCGGACTACTACGAGCACTCCGGCCGCCGTCCGGTCGCCAGCATCAACTTCGTCACCGCGCACGACGGCTTCACCCTGCGCGACCTGGTGTCCTACAACGAGAAGCACAACGACGCCAACGGCGAGGACAACAACGACGGCGAGAGCCACAACCGGTCGTGGAACCACGGTGTCGAGGGCCCGACCGACGACCCGGAGATCCAGGCCGAACGCGCCAAGGCCCAGCGCAACTTCCTCGCCACCCTCCTGCTGAGCCAGGGCGTGCCGATGATCCTGCACGGCGACGAGATGGGCCGCAGCCAGGACGGCAACAACAACACCTACGCCCAGGACTCCGAGATCGCCTGGATGCACTGGGACACCATCGACAAGCCGCTCGTGGAGTTCACCGCCGCCATCGCCCGTTTGCGGCACCTGCACCCGACGTTCCGCCGCAAGCGCTTCTTCACCGGCAACACCGTGCGCACCGGCGACGGCAAGCGCCTCAACGACATCGTGTGGCTGCACCTCGACGGCCACCCGATGGAGCAGGCCGACTGGAACGGCGGCGCCCAGGCGCTCGGGATGTACCTCAACGGCGACGGCATCGCCGGACTGGACGCCCGCGGTCGCACCATCACCGACGACCACTTCCTCATCTACTTCAACGCCGACGGGCAGTCGCAGGTGACCCTCCCACCGGAGGAGTACGCCAAGGCGTGGGACGTCGTGATCGACACCAGCGGCGTGTCCGACCGAGCCACCACGTTGGCGGCCGGCGCGACGTTCGAGATCGCGACCCGCACGGTCGTCGTGCTCCAGGAGCACGCCGAGCCCGAGTCCGAGCCCGATCACTCCGTGGCGGCGTCCGTGGCCGCACTCACCCAGGCGACGGTGACACCTGCTGCCGACCAGCGCGCCGGCGACCGTCCGACCAAGGCGCCCGACGCCTGAGGTGATGCGCACACCTCGGAGCACCTACCGGCTGCAGGTCACCCCGGACTTCGACCTGCACGCCGCGGCGCGTGTCCTGCCGTACCTCCACGAGCTCGGCGTCGACTGGGTCTACCTCTCACCGCTGCTGCACGCCGCGAGCGGCTCCACGCACGGGTACGACGTCGTCGACCCGTCGCGGGTCGACGTGTCGCGCGGCGGTCCGGCCGGTCTGGCCGCGCTGTCGGCGGAGGCCCGTCGGCTCGGCATGGGCGTGCTCGTCGACATCGTGCCCAACCACATGGGCGTGGCCGACCCGTCCCAGAACGCCTGGTGGTGGGACCTGCTCGCACACGGCCGCGACTCGGCGTACGCCTCGGCGTTCGACGTGGACTGGGACGCGTGCGACGGTCGGGTGCTCGTGCCGGTGCTGGGCGACGACGGCTCGCCACCCTCGGTGGCGTACCCGACCCCGGCCGACCACTACGAGCTGGTCTCGTGGCGTCGCGGGGACAGCGAGCTGAACTACCGGCGCTTCTTCACGATCACCACGCTGGCCGGGATCCGTGTCGAGGAGCCGTCGGTGTTCGCCTCGTCGCACGAGGAGATCCGGCGCTGGTTCGCCGAGGGTCTCGTCGACGGTCTTCGTGTCGACCACCCCGACGGGCTGCTGGACCCCGCGGCGTACCTCTCCGACCTCTCCGAGCTGACCAACGGTGCGTACGTGCTGGTCGAGAAGATCCTGGAGCCCGGGGAGGCTCTGCCCTCGTCGTGGGCGACCGCGGGGACCACCGGGTACGACGCGCTCGGCCTCATCGACCGCGTCCTCGTCGACCCGACCGGCGAGCACCGGATGCCGGGGCCGTCCGTGGACTGGCCGACCCTGACGCACGACACCAAGCGCGCGGTGGCCGACACGTCGCTGCTGGCCGAGGTACGACGGATCGCGCGCGAGGCCGGCGCCTCTGCCGACGCGGTCGCCGAGGTGCTGGCCTGCTTCCCGGTGTACCGCTCGTACCTGCCCCGCGGCGTCGAGCACCTGGACGCGGCGCTGACCTCGGCGCGTGAGCACCGGCCCGACCTGGCCCGAGCGATCGACGCGCTGGCCGAGGTGCTCCGGGACCCGGACCACCCGGCGGCCCGGCGCTTCCAGCAGACCAGCGGGATGGTGATGGCCAAGGGCGTGGAGGACTGCGCGTTCTACCGCTGGTCCCGGCTGACGTCGCTCAACGAGGTCGGCGGCGACCCGTCGGTCTTCGCGGTCGCGCCCGCCGAGTTCCACGCGGCGATGGCCCTGCGGCAGCGCGACTGGCCGCACGCGATGACCACGACCACCACCCACGACACGAAGCGCAGCGAGGACACCCGGGCCCGGATCAGCGTGCTGGCCGAGGTACCTGAGGTCTGGGCTGCCGCCCTCGACCGCCTGCTCGCGCTGGCCCCCGTGCCGGACCCCGGCTTCGGATCGCTGCTCTGGCAGGCGGTGGTCGGGTCGTGGCCCGCCTCCCGTGAACGACTCCACCAGTACGCCGAGAAGGCGATGCGCGAGGCGGGTGACCACACGACGTGGACCGAGCCCGATGCGGCGTACGAGCGCGCCGTGCACACCGCCGTCGACGCGGCGTTCGACGACGCCGAGGTACGTGCGGTGCTCGACGGGCTGGTGGCGCGGATCGACGAGGCGGGGCGCAGCAACGGCCTGGCCACCAAGCTGCTGGCCCTCACGGTGCCGGGCGTCCCGGACGTCTACCAGGGCACCGAGCTGTGGGACCACGGCCTGGCCGACCCCGACAACCGCCGGCCGGTCGACTACGACGACCGCGTGGCCCTCCTCGCCCACGACGCCCACCCGAAGCTCCGGCTCACGGCGGCCGCGCTCCGCCTGCGCCGCGACCGGCCCGACCTGTTCACGACGTACGCCGCCGTGCCCGCCTCCGGACCTGCCGCGGGCCACGTGCTGGCGTTCGACCGGGGCGGCGCGCTGACGGTGGTGACGCGGCTGCCGATCGGGCTCGCGGCGCGCGGAGGCTGGGGCGACACCGTGCTCGACCTCGCCGGTACGTGGCGCGACGTCCTGACCGACCGCGTCGTGACGGCACGTGTCGACGACGTGCTGCGCGACCTCCCCATCGCGCTGCTGGTGAGGGAGTCGTGAGCGTCATCCACAGATCTCCGTACGACGTGTGGGCGCCGCGCGCGCAGCGGCTGAGGCTGTCGGTGGGCGATGCCATCCTCGAGATGACGCGCGGGGCTGACGACTGGTGGAGCCCCGTCGGACCCGTTCCCCACATCTCGGAGGAGGTCGACTACGGGTACCTGATCGACGACTCGGACACGCCCCGACCCGACCCGCGGTCGCGGCGTCAGCCGGCGGGCGTCCACCAGCGCTCGCGAACCTACGACCCCTCGTCGTTCGCCTGGACCGACGAGCGCTGGTCGGGTCGGCAGCTCGCGGGAGCGGTGGTCTACGAGCTGCACGTCGGGACGTTCACCCCGGAGGGGACCCTCGACGCCGCCCTCGGCCGGCTCGACCACCTGCGCTCGATCGGCGTCGACCTCGTCGAGCTGATGCCGGTGAACGCGGTGAACGGCGTGCACAACTGGGGCTATGACGGCGTGCTGTGGCACGCGGTCCATGAGCCGTACGGCGGCCCACCGGCCTACCAACGGTTCGTGGACGGCTGTCACGCGGCCGGCCTCGGCGTCATCCAGGACGTGGTCTACAACCACCTCGGGCCGTCGGGGAACTACCTCCCGGAGTTCGGGCCGTACCTGAAGCCGGGTCGCAACACCTGGGGCGACCTGGTCAACCTCGACGGCGATGGCTCGGCCGAGGTGCGGCGGTTCATCCTGGACAACGTCCGGATGTGGCTGGCCGACTACCACGTCGACGGTCTGCGGATCGACGCCGTGCACGCGCTCGCGGACTCCTCCGAGCTGCACCTGCTCGAGGAGATGGCGATCGAGGTCGCCGCCCTGTCGGCGCACCAGCGCCGGCCGCTGACGCTGATCGCGGAGTCCGACCTCAACGACGCGAAGCTGGTCACGCCGCGCGAAGCGGGCGGCTACGGCCTGGACGCCCAGTGGAGCGACGACTACCACCACGCGGTGCACGTCGCGCTGACCGGCGAGACCACCGGCTGGCTGGCGGACTTCGAGCCCCTGTCGGCGCTGGCCAAGGTGTGCGAGCGGGGGTTCTTCCACGACGGGACGTACTCGTCGTACCGCGGCCGCCCCCACGGCGTGCCCATCGACACGTCGGCCATGCCGTCCTGGCGGCTGGTGGTGAGCAGCCAGAACCACGACCAGGTCGGCAACCGCGCGGTGGGCGACCGGATCACGCAGTCGCTGGACGACGACCAGCTCGCCTGCGCGGCACTGCTGATGCTGGCCGGGCCGTTCACGCCGATGCTGTTCCAGGGCGAGGAGTGGGCGGCGTCGACGCCGTTCCAGTTCTTCACCTCGCACGAGGAGCCGGAGCTGGCCGAGGCGACGGCGCAGGGCCGCATCGCGGAGTTCTCCCGGCTCGGGTGGGACCCCGAGGTCGTCCCGGACCCGCAGGACCCCGAGACGTTCGCGCGCTCCAAGCTCGACTGGTCGGAGCCGACCGGGGGTCGGCACGCGCGGATCCTCGACGTCTACCGCCGGCTGGCCGAGCTGCGTCGCGAGCTGCCGGCGCTGACCGACCCGGCGTTCGCGCACAACCGGGCCGAGGTGGACGAGGACACCAGGCTGTTCACCCTGCACCGGGGCGACGTGGTCGTGGTGGTCAACTTCGGGACCGACGCGGCGACCACGAAGGTCCACGAGGGCTTGGAGCTGCGCTTCGAGACCGAGTCGGGCGTCGACCTCGACGAGGGCACGTTGACGGTGCCCGGGCACGCCGGCGCCCTGCTGGCGCCTACCCGAACGCGCTGACCGGCCACTCCGCGCGCTCGGCGCGGGACAGCGCCCGCACGACCCGGTCCTGCCCGTGCCGACCGGCCGACAGGGCGGCGAGCAGCGCCAGCACCGGGTGCAGCGCCTCGTCGTCGAACGCCGGGGCCGGCAGCCCGACGCCGGCCGCCAGGTCGTCCGCGTGCACGACGACCTCCATCAGCCGGACCACCAGGAAGTCGTCGGTGGCCAGCAGGCAGTCCTGCCAGGGCACGTACGTCGTCGGCCCGGCTGCCGCGACCGCCGCCGGCAGCGCGGCGACGGACTCCGCAAGGACCGCGAGCGAGTGCTCCTGACGCCCCGCGGCCATCGCGTTGAAGTCCGCGGCGATCGAGGTGTTCTCCTCGGCGCCGACGGGAGCCTCGAACCAGTCGGTGCGCCGGTAGAGCTCGACCAGCGACACCGTCTCGGCGTGCGGCGGCACGGGCTGGATCCCCAGGAACTCCACCGCGCACTCCGGCTGGCTCACCAGATGCCGCACGAGGCCGCCGACGCTGAACCCCGGCAGCGTTGACTCCTCGTCCCAGGCGTCGGCGATGCGCGCGTCCGACACCAGCGGCGTCAGCGCCTGCGAGGCGCGGACCAGGGCGTCGCGGTCGAGGGTCCCGGCGAAGGTGAGCGGCATGCGGTGAGGCTACGGACCACACCGGACGGTTCGCGTCCGCAGCCGACAACTGGTCAGTAGTACCAGGGGAACCGCGACCAGTCCGGGTCGCGCTTCTCGAGGAACTGGTCGCGGCCCTCGACGGCCTCGTCGGTCATGTACGCGAGCCGGGTCGCCTCGCCGGCGAACAGCTGCTGGCCGACCAGGCCGTCGTCGAGGAGGTTGAAGGCGTACTTCAGCATCCGCTGGGCCTGGGGCGACTTGCCGTTGACGAGCCGGCCCCACTCCAGCCCGACCGTCTCGAGCTCGTCGTGCGGGACGGCCTTGTTGACCACGCCCATCCGGTGGCCGTCCTCCGCGGAGTACTCCTGGCCGAGGAAGAAGATCTCGCGGGCGAGCTTCTGACCGACCTGGCGGGCCAGGTACGCCGACCCGTACCCGCCGTCGAACGACCCGACGTCGGCGTCGGTCTGCTTGAAGCGCGCGTGCTCGGCCGAGGCCAGCGTCAGGTCGCAGACGACGTGGAGGCTGTGGCCGCCGCCCGCTGCCCAGCCGTTGACGAGGCAGACGACGACCTTGGGCATGAAGCGGATCAGCCGCTGGCACTCGAGGATGTGCAGCCGGCCGAGCTTCGCCGGGTCGACGGACTCGGCGGTCTCGCCCTCGGCGTACTGGTACCCGGTCCGCCCGCGGATCCGCTGGTCGCCGCCGGTGCAGAACGCACGCTTGCCGTTCTTCTCCGACGGCCCGTTGCCGGTCAGCAGCACGCAGCCGACGTCGCTGGAGGTCCGTGCGTGCTCGAGCACGGTGAGCAGCTCGTCCACCGTGTGCGGGCGGAACGCGTTGAGCACGTCGGGGCGGTCGAAGGCGACCCGCACGGTGCCGTGCGCCTTGGCCCGGTGGTAGGTGAGGTCGGTCAGACCTTCGAAGCCCGGTACGACGTCCCAGGCCGATGCGTCGAACGTCTCGGACACACCGTCGATGGCGCTCATGGTGCGACCGTAGTGGGCGGCTAGCGTGCGGATGTGAGCCCTACTGGTCGAACCGCCCGCGTACGCCGCCCCCGCCCGCCCGACATGGACGTCCCGGTCGGTGCGACGCGGGTCTGGACCGACGGGGCCTGCTCCGGCAACCCGGGGCCGGGCGGGTGGGCCTGGGCGCTCGACGAGATGTCCTTCGCCTCGGGCAGCGCGGCCCGCACCACGAACCAGCGGATGGAGATCCAGGCCGCTCTGGAGGCGGTGCTGGCGAACGACGGCCCGTTGCTCGTCGTCAGCGACTCGACGTACGTCGTGAACTGCTTCCGCGACCGCTGGTGGCAGGGCTGGCTCGACCGCGGGTGGGTGAACTCCGCCAAGTTGCCGGTGGCGAACCGCGACCTGTGGGAGCCCCTCATCGGCGCGTTCGTGACCCGCGGCGACGTCGCCTTCAGCTGGGTCAAGGGCCACTCCGGCGACCGGATGAACGACCTGGTCGACGCGCTGGCGGTGGCCGCGGCACGGGGGTGACTCGGAACACGCCACGGATCGGGCCCGGATCTTTGGATCGATCCAATCCTTCCCGCACCATGGATGCATGACCACGATGAAGCGAGTACTGAGCCGCATCGACGCCTACACCCTCCAGGTCTTCAACGCCCCCGGCACCCACGCCCGCCGCCGCCACCGCTGAGGGGAATGCCGTCGCCCACCGCGGCGGTTACGCGGACATGAGCCTTCTGCAAGGTGAGTACGTGCCGAGCACCCAGGGATGGGTCCGCGACCAGGTCGAGGAGTACGAGTCCTCCGGCGGAGAGCGCGCGAACACGCTGCGCGGCGGCCAGGACCCGATCGTGGTGATCACCTCGGTCGGTCGGAAGTCCGGGGCCCTGCGCAAGAACCCGCTGATGCGCGTGGAGCGCGGCGGCAAGTACCTCGCCGTCGCCTCGGTCGGGGGCCGCCCGACCAACCCCGAGTGGTACTACAACTTCCTCGCCAACCCGGTCGTCGAGCTCCAGGACGGCCCGGAGCCGAGGCTCTACCGCGCCCGTCTGCTCGAGGCCGAGGAGCGCGCCGACTGGTGGGACCACGCGGTCCGCACCTGGTCGACGTACGGCGAGTACCAGAAGAGGACCTCGCGCGAGATCCCGATCTTCGTGCTCGAAGAGGTCTGACGGACGCTCTCGCGGGGTCCGCCCTGCGGGCGAAGGAAATCCGCCCGAAACCCGAGGAGCCTAGGCTCGTGCCATGAGTCTCCTGCTGCGGGTCGAGCTGCCCGACGTCCCGGGTTCGCTCGGACGCCTGGCGACCGCGATCGGTGCCGCCGGTGGCGACATCGAGGCGCTCGAGATCGTCGAGAAGCGGTACGACGGCACAGCCGTCGACGACGTGCTCCTCGAGACGCCCGTCGGCGTGATGCCGGACTCGATCGTGTCGGCCTGCAACGCCCTCGACGGCGTGCGCGTCGTGTGGATCAGCCGGTACGCCGCGGGCAACAACCTGTTCCTCGACCTCGAGGTCGTGGAGGAGCTGACCGCCGCGCCGGAGACCGCCCTGGAGCGGCTCGTCGACATGCTGCCGGTCACCTTCCGGTGCGAGTGGGGGGCGTGGGTCGCTCCCGGCGACGAGGTACGCCACGGCACCGAGGGCGCGCCGAGCGACGTCCCCTTCGTCCCGGCCGACAAGCCGATCCGGCTCGAGGGCGGCGAGGACGACGACGTGCGCTGCGCGGCCCCGCTCACCGGCAAGGACATCGTGGTGATCGGCCGGCGCGGCGGACCGGAGTTCCTGGAGTCCGAGCTCGCGCGCCTCGGCCACCTGGCCGGCCTGGCGGCCTCGATCTCCGAGCGCTCGGGTCGGTGAGCTCGCGAACCGAACCGAGGTGAGCGAGGAGGTTGAGGAGGCTCGGCGCACATCGGAGCGGAGCGACGAGATGCGTGAGCCGTCTCGAAACCAAGCCGGGGCTAGTCGGCCGCCAGCCGCTCGGCCAGCCCGGACGCCCGCTGGGCGCGGCGGGTCACCGCCGCGCGGACGGCCGCCTCGGTGCCGACGACCCGCACCTCGTGCTGTGCGCGGGTGATCGCGGTGTAGAACAGCTCGCGGGTCAGCAGCCGCGAGCCCTCCTCGGGCAGCAGCACGGTGACCTTCCGGGCCTGGCTGCCCTGGGCCTTGTGGATCGTCATCGCGTGCATGGTCTCGACCGCGTCGAGCCGGCCGGGCGCGAAGTCGCGCAGCCGGCCGGAGCCGGAGATGTAGACACGGCGGCGCTGACCCTGACGCACCACCACCCCGGTCTCGCCGTTGTAGACGTCGAGGGCGTAGTCGTTGTTGGTCACGAGCAGCGGCCGCCCGACGTACCACCCGGCGACAGCGGGCCCGCCGACCTCGCCGACCTCCTCGGCCAGCCAGCGCTCGACCAGGCCGTTCCAGCGGCGCACGCCGTAGGGGCCCTCGCGGTGGGCGCAGAGCAGCCGTTGCTGGTCGAGCGCACCGAGCGCACCGTCGGGGTCCTCGGCCTCGGCGTGGCGACGGATGTCCAGCGCCGCGCGGACCAGGTCCGGGCGCAGCTCCTCGACCAGTTGCTCCTCGGACGACGCCTCGACGAACGACACCTGGCGGGTGGAGGACCTCAGCACGTCCAGGACGCCGTCGGCGTCCTCGGCCTGCAGCGCTCGAGCGAGCTCGACGATCTCCTCCTGTTCCTCGAAGCGGTGGTTGTAGGTCAGCTCGACCACGGGTGAGTCAGGCCTGCCGGAGTAGCCGCGGACCAGGTCGCCGAGCACGGCGCCGGCGCCGACCGACGTCAGCTGCTGCGGGTCGCCGACGAGGATGAGCCGGCTGTCGGGCTTCAGCGCCTCGAGCAGCCGCGCCATCATCGTCAGCTCGACCATCGAGGACTCGTCGACCACCACCACGTCGTGCTTGAGGCGGTTGCCACGGTCGTGCCGGAAGCGGGTGGTGTTGTCGGGTCGCCACCCGAGCAGCCGGTGCAGGGTCACCCCCTGCGGCCGGCCGAGGAGGGCGACCGCCTCGGGCAGCCCGGTGAGTCCGGCCAGCTCCTCGCTCACCGCCTCCTGCAGCCGGCTGGCCGCCTTCCCCGTGGGCGCGGTCAGGGCGACCGAGATCCGCTCACCTCTCGCCGACGCCTGGTCGGCCACCAGCACCAGCATCCGCGCGACGGTCGTCGTCTTGCCGGTGCCCGGGCCGCCGGTGACGATCGTCGTCCATCGCCGCGCGGCTGCCGCGGCCGCGGCGAGCTGCTCGTCGCTGGCGTGCGTGCCACGCGCCTGCGCGAGCGCGCCGGCGAGCCGCTCCTCGTCCACGTCGGGCGGCGCTTGGGCGGACCGCTCCACCAGGTCGTCGCGTACCTGGCGCTCGAGGCGGTGGTACCGGTCCAGGTACAGCAGCCCGAAGTCCGACCGCAGCACGCCGCTGTCCAGCAGCCCGGACGACGCCACCGCGCCCTCCCAGGAGTCGAGGTCGGGCCAGGGCAGCTCCGGCGCGTCGGTCCGCACCTGGTCCAGCGACAGGCACACCGAGCCGCGGCGTACCGCCCGCACCGCCAGCGCGAGGGCCAGCAGCACCCGCTCGTCGGTCTCGCCGCCGAGCACGCCGACCCGGCGGGCGACGTGCAGGTCGGAGGCGGTCAGCAGCAACCCCTCGTTGAACTCCCCGAGCAACCCACGGCGCCCGGCGGCCAGCCGCCAGTCGTGCTCGCTCGTCGGCTCGAACAGCTCGGTCATCGCACTGGCTCCCGTCCTGGTACCCGTCCGGCCAGCAGGTCGGACAGGCCCTCCACCAGGGGCACCGGCGCCCGCCAGGTGAACACGCCGCACGGGGCGCCGTCGACCAGCGGCGTGTCGGGCCCGCACATCCCGCGGACGTAGAGGTACAGCACCTCGCCGAGATGAAGCTCCGGGTCGTACGCCGGCAGCCGCCAGCGCAGGAACCGGTGCAACACCGCGGCGTACAGCAGCGCCTGCAACGGGTAGTCCGAGTGGCCCATCGCCGCGTCCAGCGCTTCGGGCCGGTAGGCCAGCGCGGTGAGCGGCTCGTCGGTCGGGCCGAGCCAGTTGGTCTTGTAGTCCACCACGTGGAACCGCGACCCGCCCGGCCCCGGCACCCGGAGGACCACGTCGACCGAGCCCGTGAGGTACCCCCGCAGCGGCTGGTCGCCCAACGGCCCGCGCAACGGCTCGGCGTACGCCCGCACCGGGTCGCCCTCGGGCAGGTGGCGCTCGAGCAAGGGGGCGAGATCTCCGAGACGGACCTCCGGGCCCGCGGAACGCACGTCCCCACCCGCCAGCGGCAGCTCGAAGTCCATCTCGCGCAGCCGGTCCGACAGGGGTACGCCGCGCAGCGTGACGCCGTCCAGCCCGGTGCCGGGACCGCCGAGCGGCGAGTCGCAGACCGCGACCAGCGCGTCGGCCAGCTCCTCGCGGTCGAGCTCGACCGGCCACCAGCCGCGCTGCTCGTCGACGTGACCGAGCAGCTCGGCACGGAAGTCCGCCGCGGCCGGGTCGGCGTGCTCGAGCACGGCGTGCACCAGCGACCCGAACGTCGCTCCCACCGGCAGGCCGGCCATCGGGGAGGCGACATCCTCGCCCAAGCCGGTCGAGCCCCCGCGAGGGACGAGCGGGGTGTCGAGACCCTCCGACGCGACCTCCTCGTCGTCCTTGCCCACCACCTCCGGCTCGCTGGTGACCGCTTCCGCGACGGTCTCGACGCGGACGGCGCTGAGCGAGGAGTACGACGTACGCCGCCACGCGGCGTCCACGCTCCGGGTGAACCGGCGCACGCCGAGGGCGGGGATCGCGTCGACCTCGGGGGCGTCGGTGAGCTCGGCGACCTGCGCGAGCTCGGGCGCCGGCCCGCCGCGGTCACGCCACTCCCCGAACAGCCGGACGACCTCGTCGTCGGACGGCACGCCCGGCTCGCCAGGGACCTCGGACGCGTCGGCCGCGCGCATCAGCATCCGGTGCAGCGGCGAGGCGATGGTGTTCTTGGTCGGCGACCACCAGCAGACGACCTGGGACTGGGCGCGGGTGAGGGCGACGTACAGCAGGCGTAGCCACTCCCCGGCGTCCTCCTCCTGGGCCCGTCGTACGGCGTCGGACCAGCCGGCCCCGCCCTTGCCGACGTTGCGGCAGCGGGTGCCGTCGTCGTCGTGGTAGCGCGGCAGCTCCGGCTCCGAGACGTGCCGGTCGGCGACGGCGGGGAGGTAGACGACGGGGTACTCCAGGCCCTTGCTGGCGTGGATCGTCACCAGCTGGACCGCGGCCGCGTCGGAGTCGAGGCGGCGGGTGCGCTCCAGACCGCGACCCGCGCGACCCTCGGCGACCTGCTCCCGCAACCAGGTCAGCAGCGAGACCAGGCCGTGACGTTCGGTGAGTGCCGCCTCGTGCAGGGCCTCGCCGATGTGGCGCAGGTCCGTGAGCCGCCGGTCTCCGCCGACCTCGGCCAGCACGCGAGCGGGCAGGCCGGCGACGGTGGCAGCCTCCAGCACGGCGGCCAGGCCGCGGCCGCCGAACAGCTCCAGCCAGGCGCGCAGGGTGTCGGCCACCTCGTCGGTCAGGTCGTCGCCACGGCGGTCGAGGTCGGCTGCCGTGTGCCCGAAGAAGCCGGTCAGCGCCGCCGCGCGCACCCGCGTGCTCCGGTGCGGCTGCTCGAGCGCCTCCAGCAGCGTCAGCCACTCGACGGCGGCGGGCGTCGCGAAGACACTGCCGCCGCCGGCGATCACGCCGGGCACGCCGACGTCGGCCAGCGCGGCCTGGGCGTCGGCCAGGTCGGCGTGGCGGTAGCTGATGACGGCGATGTCGCGCGGTCGCACCGGCCGCCCGCAGTACGTCGCGCCCGAGTCGAGCAGGCGGCGGATGTCGTGGGCCAGGTCGCGCGCGATGCGCGGCCGCACCTGCCCCACCATCAGCAGACCCGGGCGCTTCGACACGTCCGTACGCCGCACCACCCGGACCCGGAACGGGTTGCCCGCCCCCTCCAGCCGGCTCGTGGCGTGGTGCGCCTCGACGTCGCGCACGACGATGCGCTCGTCGCCGAGCTCGGCCCCACGCAGCAGCTCCTGGAGGGAGGAGAGCAGCGGGGCGTCGCTGCGCCAGTTCACCGACAGCGTCTGCTGGGTCGCGGCGGTCGCGGCCGCGGTGAGGTACGTCGTGACGTCGCCGCCGCGGAAGGCGTAGATGGCCTGCTTGGGGTCGCCGATCAGCACCATCGTCGCGTGACCGGAGAAGGCGCGGTCGAGCACCTCCCACTGCACCGGGTCGGTGTCCTGGAACTCGTCGACCAGCACGATCCGCCAGCGCTGCCGCATCCGCTCGGCGGCGGGCGAGCCGTCGGGCTTGAGGGCGTCGGCGAGCTGGGACAGGAGGTCGTCGTAGGACAGGATGCCCAGCCGCCGCTTGCGCCGGTCCATCTCCTCGCGGACGGCGCGGGCGAACGACACCCGTCTCCCCGCCGTCGTGGCGCGGTCCTCGGACGCCGGCTCCAGCCGGGCCTGCGGGTCGTCGACCACCCGTCGCGCGATCGTCAGCGCCTCGTCGTAGGAGAACGCCGGGCCCTGCTCGTCGAGCGCGAAGGCGCGGAGGTACAGGTCGTCTACGGTCTCCTTGACCAGGTCGTCGAGGTCCTCGACCAACCGGGCGCGGGAGTCGGAGTCGCCGGCCACGCCGAGGGAGTCGAGCACCATCGAGCAGAACTGGTGGGTGGTCGCGATGGTGGCCGCGTCGAAGCCGACCAGCGCGTCGACCACCCGGCGGTGCGCGAGGCGGCGCCGGTCGTCGTCGTACTCGAGCAGCAGCTCCACGAGCGTCGACGGCTCGACGGAGGCCCGGTCGGCCGGGTCGTCGCTCAGCGCCCGCTCGGCCTCGACGAGCTGGGACCGCACCCGCTCGCGCAGCTCCTGGCTGGCCGCGCGGCCGAACGTGACGACCAGCATCTGCTCGAGGGGGGCGACGCCCTCCACGACGTACCTCGTCACGAGAGCACCGATCGTCCACGTCTTGCCGGTGCCCGCGCTGGCCTCGAGGAGCACGGTGCCGGTCGGCAGCGGGTCGGTGATGGTGAAGGGCTTCGGGTCGGTCACAGAGGGCCGACCTTCTCCACGCCGCTGAGCAGCGGCTCCCAGATGCGCCAGGCGTGCTCGGGCAGGCCGAGGTCGAGCAGCTCCTCGACCGGGAGGTGCGCGCCGAACACCCGCACGTGGTAGGCGTCCTCGTCCTCCTTGGCGAACGACGCGGCCCCGGCGAACCGGTCGGTCTCCCACTCGCGGCGGGCGGCCTGCTTGACGTCGATGTCCATGCCGCGCAGGGACTTCGCGTGCGCGTCGGCCCACGCGGCGGCGGTCGCGATCGGCACCGGGAGCGGCCTGGTCAGGCCGAGGTCGCGCAGTGCGACCAGGTCGCGCAGCCAGGTCAGGGCACGCTCGTCGAGCGGGCCGGTCAGCGCGCGCTTCGGCCCGGCACGCTCACGCCCGACGGCGTGGCCGGTCCAGCTCTCGTCGGGGTCGGATGCGGTCAGGGCGAGCAGCTCGACCCAGGTGCGCAGGCGCTGCTTGGCCTTGAGGCGGGAGTACCCCAGCGAGACCAGCTTGGTGCCGTAGACACCGGCGACCGTGCCGGTCAGCCGCCGCCCGTCGCCGAGGTCGACGTCCACATCGAGGGAACGCGACACTCCCGACACCAGAGACGCAGACGCGTTGAGCAGCTTCTGACATTCAGGGATCACATCTTGAAGGGCCTTCCAACCAAGGTTGAACGGCGGGATCCGCCCCCGCAGCCGCTCGGCATGGATGACAGCGTCGGGGTCCTCTCCATCAAGTGCCGCCTGTAGGATCTCGTCTCCTACCTGCCATTGTTCGAGAGCGTTCAGCGCAACCGGGATCGCGTCGACCAGCTCCTCAGACCGGAGCAGCATCCCGACGCCAAGACGCTCGCGAAGGAACGCCTTCGCCGGGTGTTCCAGGAAAGCGATCAAGTCTTCGAGGTTGACGTCCTCGGCCGCACGCGACGGCAGGTCGCCGGTGAGCAGCGGCGGCACCGGGCGACGTACGCCGGCGGCCGACCGCGCCCCGGCCAGCGCGCTGTCGTCGAAGGAGAAGGGCCGCTGGGTCGGGCCACGCAGGTCGGGCACGTCCCACTCGGGCGGGTCGACCGCCGGGTCACCGACCTTGAGGTTGCGCGGGTCGTAGGGCTGGAGCGGGTGCCGGACCAGGATGTCGTCGCGGACCGGTGCGGCGGTGGTGCGGTCCGCGGCGTCCAGGAGCTCGCCGAGCGGCACGGCGGGGGGGCGTCGCGCGCCGGAGTGCTCGTTCGCCCCGGTGTAGGTGATCACCAGGTGCTCGGTCGCGGCCATCAGGGCATCCAGCAGGAGCTGGCGGTCCTCGCTGCGACCGTCGCGCTCGCCGGTGCGCGGGTGGCGGGCGAGCACGTCGTCGCCGTCGACGAAGCCGGCGCGCGGGAAGACCCCGTCGTCGAGCCCGAGCAGGCAGACGACGCGGTGCGGGACCGAGCGCATCGGCACCATCGTGCAGACGGTGAGCGTGCCGGTGCGGAAGTTCGCCCGGGTCGGCCGGCCGGCCAGGCGGCCGCCGAGCAGGGCGCGCACGTCGGCCAGCCGGAGCTCGAGGTCGCCACCGGAGTCGGTCGCGGCGGCCCGCGCCAGCTCGCGCTCGAGCTGGGGGAACTGCCAGGCGTCGTCGGTCGGCACGTCGGTGAGGTCGCGGACGCCGGTGCGCAGCGCGGCCATCCAGTCCGCGACCGTGCGCGCGTCGGCCAGCGCGCGCAGGCAGCGTTCGAGCCGGTCGACCAGCTCGGCGAGGCGGCCGGCGAGGTCGATCTCGTTGCTGCCGACGTCGTCGAGGGGCAGGCCGGTGCCGAGGTGGCGGTGGTCGTCGCCGCTCATGGCCACGCCGAGGAGGATGCGGTCGAGCCCGGTGCGCCAGGTGTTCTGCGGGAAGCGGTCCATCGAGAACGACGCCCGCGCCTCCTGGTCGAGGCCCCAGCGGATGCCCGTGCGCGCGACCCACCGGCCGGCGCGCTCGAGGTCGTCGTCGGTGAACCCGAACCGCCGCCGGCACGGCTCGGTGGCCGCGAGGTCGAGCACCTCCGACGCGGTGACGCGGCCGCCGCTCAGCTCCAGCAGCACGCCGGCCACCGCGAGGAGCGGGTTGGTGCTGACCAGGGCCCGGTCGGCGAGCTTCACGCGGAGGCGGTGCGCGGGGTGCGCGACCACGCCATCCGTCCCGTCAGGGCCGGTCGGCGCGAGCCCGAACCCGGCCGAGATCAGCGGCGCGTAGGTCTCGATGTCCGGGCACATCACGAGGATGTCGCGTGGCTCGAGGGTCGGGTCGTCCTGGAGCAGGCCGACCAGCACCTCGCGCAGCACGTCGACCTGCCGGGACGGCCCGTGGCACGCGTGGACCTGGAGACTCCGGTCGTCGGGGTCGTGGTGGCGACCGGCCCGCTCGTCGACGGCCGGCGCGTGGTTGGCACGGAGGTCGTGCTGGAGGAGTCCGAGGAGCGTGCGCGGCTCGCTCTCCCGTGGGACCACCGCGTCGCCGGAGGGGAACCCGGCGCCGTCGAGCGACCGCCGCAGCTCGCGGGCGTCGCGGCCGAGGGAGGCGAGCAGGGGATGCCCGACGTGCGTCGCCGACTCGTCGGCGTCGCGGGCCACGACACCACCGAGCCCGGCGAGGTCGTCCCACAGCGCGGGCGAGGCCTGCGGGAGGTACAGGTGGACGTCGCGGTGCTCGCCGAGCGCGCCCAGCAGCTCGACCTCGGTGGCCGGCAGCCGGGTGTGCCCGAACAGCGACAGCCGCGGCGGCAGGTCGAGCCCGGCCCCACCCGCGCGCAGGGCCGCCAGCGTGGCGGCGTGCCGGACGTCGGGCGGCGGCCCGTCGACGCGGGGCAGCAGCCGACGCCAGAGCTCCGGCTGCCACGCCAGGTCCGGATCGATGACACCTCCCGCACCGTCGGTGTCGCGGCCCTCGCGCCAGTCGGTGACCAGGCTGGGCCGCTGCACGGCGTACGCGGCGAACAGGGACGCGAGCCGGAACGCGACGCTGTAGCGACGGTTCTGTCGCAGCTCGGCGTCGGCGCCGGACAGGCCGTGTCCGAGGTGGGTGGCGAGGGTCGCGCACCAGGGCTCGCCGAGGCTGGCGTCGATGGTGGCCAGCAGCGGCCAGACCAGCCGCTCGGGGTCCCAGGGGTCGTCGGCGTCGCGACCGATCAGCAGGGAGACCAGGGATCGTGGCTGGAGGAACCGCACCCCGGCGCAGACGCCGTCCCCGCCACCGCCGACGCCGAGCCGGTGGGACAGGCGCTGGGTCAGCCAGCGCTCGACGCCGCGGGCCGGGACGACCACGACCTCCTGCGCGAGCGGGTCGTCGAGCGGGCGCGCCAGCAGGTCCCCCAACGCCTCCGCCAGCAGGTCGGTGCGCGGGGCCCGGTGCAGGTGGAGCGCCACGAGGCGACCCTAGACGGGAGTTCAGACAGCACTGGCCGAACAGCACGAGGCCGGCGCGTACCCGTGATCCGCGCCGGCCCTCGTCGTGTGCTGTGGAGCTAGAACACCCTCCGGCGGGTGCCGCCGATCGGGACGAGGTTGAGCACCAGGCCCACGATGATCAGGACCAGCCCGATGACCGTGAGGATCGAGATGCTGGCGACCAGGCCGATGATGAGGAGGATCAGTCCGAGAACGATCATGTGCGCTCCCTCCGCGTCCCACGCCCGTGTGGTGCGGGACAAGGGCCAGGGTGGCCGGGGACTCCTCGCCGTGCCTCACCCCTCTGGGTGGAGTCGAGGCGGTTCGAGCCCTAGGGTGGGCGCGTGCCCATCCGCGTCGCTCTGGTCAACGACTACGAAGTCGTCGTCCACGGCATCGCCTCCATGCTCCGTTCCCACACCCACCGCGTCGAGGTGGTCGAGCTCAACGCGTCCAGCCACGTGGCCGAGCCGGTCGACATCGCGCTGTTCGACACCTTCACGCAGAGTCGTGACGACGGCACCGGGGTCGTGCGACTGCTGGAGAACCCGTACGTCGACAAGGTCTGCGTCTACACGTGGAGCACCGACCGCTCGCTGCGTGAGTCGGCCCTGAGGCTCGGGATCGCCGGGTACCTCTCCAAGCGGCTCAGCGCCTCCGACCTGGTCAGCGCGCTGGAGCAGGTGCACAAGGGTGAGGTCGTCGTCAGCGACGAGCCGGCGCGACTGCCGCTCATCGGCGGCGACTGGCCGGGACGCGAGGAGGGCCTCACCGCCCGCGAGGCCGAGGTCCTCTGCCTGATCACGCAGGGCCTCACCAACGCGCAGATCGTCGAGCGCACCTCGCTCTCGATCAACTCGATCAAGTCCTACATCCGCTCCTGCTACCGCAAGATCGGCGTCGACAGCCGCTCGCGTGCGGTGCTCTGGGGCGTCGAGCACGGCATGCAGCTCGACCGGGTCCGCGTCTCCGAGCCGGACATCCCCGGCTCGCGCGACTGACCCCTGGGGCCGTTCTCGGCTCGCCATTGGGCACAAACGCCACCGTGGAAGCGCTTACACGCGGCGTTTGGTCCCAAACGCCAACTTCTCCACAGCTACTCCGCGGCCTGCTCCGCCCGAACGCCGGCGACGACCTGCTCGTGCTCCTGGCGGCGTACGGCGGCCATGCCGAGCAGCAGGTACCCGACGAACCCGACGACCAGCGCGGCCGGGACGCCGAGGTTGGCGTAGGCCCAGTTGCCGTCCTTGCCGCCGAGGCCGAAGGGCTCGAGCAGGTACCCCAGCCACGACAGGCCCTTGCCGGCACCGGTCGTGTCGATGACCAGGCCCCAGCCGATGCCCGTGGCGACGGCGAGCAGGAGCACGGACTCCCAGCGGATCGCGCCGTACCCACCCGTCTCGGTCCGCGTGAACAGCGCGCGCTCGTCGTAGGGGTAGCGGCGCATGAACAGGTCGGCCAGGAAGATCCCGCACCAGGCGGACATCGGCACGCCGAGGATGATCAGGAACGCGATGAACACCGACAGGAAGTCGTCGGCGATCCAGACGATGTAGATCGTGCCGAGGATCATCAGCACGCCGTCGAGGGCGGCCGCCGACCAGCGCGGCACCTTCAGGCCGAGGGCGAGCAGCGTCAGGCCCGAGGAGTAGATGTCCAGGATCGCGCCGGAGACCAGGCCGCCGACGGCCACGAGCGCGAACGGCACGAGGAACCAGGTGGGCAGGATCGTGGTCAGGGCACCGATCGGGTCGGCCGAGATCGCGCCGGAGAGGTCCTGGTCGGCGGCGCAGAGGAGCACGCCGTACGCCACCAGCACGACCACTGGCAGCGAGCCGCCGAACGTCGGCCAGAACACGACGCCGGTCGAGCGCGAGGTGCGCGGGAGGTACCGCGAGTAGTCGGCCGCCGAGTTCACCCAGCCGACGCCGAACCCGGTCAGCACCAGCACCGTCGCGCCGACCACCGCCGAGGTCGGGCCGTCGGGCAGCGCCCGCGCCGCGTCGAGGTTGATCTCGTCGAACGTGAGCGCGACGTACACGCCCGTCACGATGATCATTGCGATCGTCAGCCACTTCTGGATGCGCATGATCGCGTCGAAGCCCATCACCCCCGCGGCCACGATCACACCGGCGACGACGACGAACGCGGCCACCTTGGTGCCGTCGCCCGAGGCCCAGCCGAGCCGGTCGAAGACCGTCGCGGTCGCCAGGGTCGCGAGGGAGACCAGGACGGTCTCCCAGCCGACGAGCAGCAGGTACGACACCAGGCCCGGCAGGCCGTTGCCGAACCGCCCGAACGCCGCCCGGCTCAGCACGAGGGTCGGCGCCGAGCCGCGCTTGCCGGCGATCGACACCAGGCCGACCAGCAGGAAGGACGCGACCGCACCGACGACGGTGGCGACCAGCGCCTGGGTCAGGCCGATGCCGAAGGACAGCACGAACGCGCCGTACGACACCGCGAGCACCGAGATGTTCGACGCGGTCCACGGCCAGAAGAGCCCGGCGCTGCTGCCCTTGCGCTCGCTCTCGTCGATGACGTTGATGCCGTTGGTCTCGATGGCGCCGGTACGACGCGGCGCGGCGGACCTGCTGTCGGCGTGCGGATCGGTGTCCGTGCTCATGTCCTCAACCCTTCCACGACCAGCCGGACCACCACCGGTCCGAGCCTGGCGGCGCTGCGCTCGGCAATCGCCACTACTTCTGTTGGATCGATCCCCGCAGCTGCGCCGTTTCCTGGTCCCTCGATCGCGGTCACGGTCGACAGGCCGACCAGCTCCACGTCCCACTCTCGCGCCGCGATCGCCTCGTACACCGTCGACATGCCGACCAGGTCGGCTCCGATGCGGCGCAGCCAGTCGGCCTCGGCCCACGTCTCGTAGTGCGGCCCGCCGAGCAGCGCGTACACACGCTCCTTCATCTCGGGTGCCAGTTTCCGCGCGATCGCGCGGATATCGGCAGACCAGGCATCGGTGAGGTCGACGAACCTCGGGCCCTCCAGCGGTGACCCGAACGCCAGGTTGAGGTGGTCGCGGACGATCACGACATCGCCGAGCTGGACGTCGTCGCGCAGGCTGCCGTTGGCGTTGGTGAGGACGGCCAGGCGTACGCCGGCCGCGGCGGCGGTCCGCACCGGGTGCGCGACCGCTGCCGGCGCGTGGCCCTCGTAGAGATGGGTGCGCCCGAGGTACAGCAGGACGCGGAGGCCCTCGACCTCGACCGACCGGACCTCGCCTCGGTGGCCCTCGGCGACCGGCGCCAGGAAGCCCGGCAGCCGGGTCATCGGGAACGACGCGGTGGGCTGCCCGAACGCGTCCGCCGCCGGTCCCCAGCCGGACCCCAGGACGACCAGCGCGTCATGGCGCTCGGCACCGGTCAGCTCCGCGAGGCGTACGGCGGCGGCCCGAGCGTCGTCGTACCCGTCGGGTGTCCGCACGGACCTACTTTGGCACCCTGGCTGCGTGACGTGCCCCTACTGTCCTCCGCTCGAACCGCAGCAGGCGGTCCGGTTCGCCGACGAGCTGGTGATGTACCTCGACGACGAGCGCTGGCAGGGCGCCCTCAAGCACTCGGGGATCATCGTCCCGGTCCGGCACGCGGAGACCGTCTTCGACCTCACGAGCGACGAGGTCGCTGCGACGTTCTCGATGCTGGCGCGTGCCAAGGAGTGGCTGGACGCCGAGCACGACCCCGACGGCTACAACGTCGGCTGGAACGCCGGCGCCGTCGCCGGCCAGCAGGTCTTCCACGCGCACCTGCACGTGATCCCGCGCTTCGCCCAGGAACCCTTGGCGGGACAGGGGATCCGGGCCCACCTGAAGGGCTCTGAGAACGCCTGGTGAGCTCCACGCTGGTCGAGCCGTGAGGCCGGGCCACAGCCGGGCGTGTCGAGCCCACGGGCACCTAGGCTGTCGCGGGTGAGCATCGCGGAGGTCCGCTGTCACCGGCTCAGGGCGCCGCTGCACACGCCGTTCGTCACGGCCCTGCGACGTACCGAGCACCTCGAGACCACCGTCGTCGAGGTGGTCGACGACGAGGGTCGTCGTGGGTACGGCGAGGCGCCGCAGGTCTGGCGGGTCACCGGTGAGTCGCTGGCCGGCGCCGAGGCCTGCCTGAGCGGACCGCTCGCGGACCTCGTCCGCGGCCGGCCGCTCGACGACCTGGCCGGGCTGGCGCGCGACCTCGAGGGCGCCGTCGTCGGCAACTGGGGTGCCAAGGCCGCGATGGACGTCGCGCTCCACGACCTGGCCGCGCAGGCCGCAGGGGTGTCCCTCGTCGAGCTCCTGGGCGGACCGTCCGGGGAGCAGCGGGTCCCGACCGACGTGACGGTGTCGTCCGGCGAGCCGGACGAGATCGCCGCGACGACCACCAAGCGCACCGCGGAAGGGTTCACGGTCCTCAAGCTCAAGGTCGGCACCGACGCGGCCACCGACGTGGCCCGGGTCCGGGCCGTTCGCGACGCCGCGCCCGACGCACGGATCAGGGTGGACGCCAACCAGGGCTGGACGCCCCACGAGGCCATCCGGGTGATCCGCGCACTGGAGGACGCGGGACTCGGGATCGAGTTCGTGGAACAACCGGTCGAGCGGTACGACGTCGACGGGCTCGCACGGGTGACCGAGGCCGTCGACACCCCGGTGATGGCGGACGAGTCGGTCTTCGCCCCCCGCGACCTGGCCGCCGTCATCGAGCGGCGCGCCGCGGACCTGGTCAACGTCAAGCTGGCCAAGTGCGGGGGCCTCGGTGTCGCTCGCGACCTCCTGGAGACGGCCCGGGCGGCCGGCATGGGCACGATCGTCGGCTCGATGATGGAGGGCCCGATCGGCGTGGGCGCGGCCGCCGCGCTGGTCGCCGCCGTCGGCACCAGCCACGTCAGCGACCTCGACGCCGCGTGGTGGGCGGCGTCCTCGCCGGTGTCCGGCGGGGCGACGTACGACGGCGGCGTCATCGTCCTCCCGGCCGGCGCCGGCCTCGGGATCGGCGGTCTGGCGTGAGCGAGGTGCTGCGCGTCGGCGTGCCGGTGGCGACCGTGTGGACGTCGCCCGAGTCGCCGCGCGACCTGGACGCCGCCGCCGTCGCGGACGCGCCCGACCTGACGACCTGGCTCCGCGGGCTGACCGCCGAGGACCGGCTCGGCCTGCACGGCCGCACCCTCACCCAGCTCCTCGACGGCGAGCCGGTCCTGGTCGAGGAACGCCGCGACGGCTGGGCCCGCGTGGTCGCGCCCTGGCAGCCCGTACCCGGCCAGGACGGCTACCCGGGCTGGGTACGTGAGTCGCACCTCCGCGCGTCCCTGGACTCCGACCTCGACCACCCGGTCGACCACGTCCCGGCCGACCGCATCGCCGTGGCGGCGTACGCCGAACGCTTCGCCGGCCTCGTCTACCTCTGGGGCGGCACCAGCCCCGCCGGCTTCGACTGCTCGGGCCTGGTGCACTACAGCTACCGCCAGGCCGGCGTCGTCGTCCCGCGCGACTCCCCCGACCAGGCGCTCGCGGCGACGCCCGTGCCGCTCGGCGACGAGGAGCCGGGCGACCTGTACTTCTTCGCCCGCGAGGACGGCCGCGTCTACCACGTCGGCTTCGTCGTGAGCGGCGGCCGGATGCTGCACGCCCCGGAGTCCGACGGCACCGGCCGGATCGTCGAGGAGGAGCTCTCCCCCGAGCGCCGGGCTCACCTCGCCGCCGCCGGGCGGTTCGAGGTCTGAGGCTCCCGGGCACGAACCCGGACGGCTGGGGCAGCGTCCTACGCTGAGACGGCGGTCGACCGACGTCACACGCCACCCGGGAGTTGTCCTCCATGTCCGCTCTTCGCGCCCTCGGCGCCAGCGCCCTGTCCCTCGTCCTGCCTGCGTCCTTGCTGCTGACGGGACCCGGCTCGGCCTCGGACGCTCCGGCCCGCACGAACCTCACGCAGACGGTCCACCTCCTGGCCCTCCCGCAGATCGTCCAACCCGGCGGGCGGCTGGCCAGCCCCGACGCCGCGAAGGCGGCGTTCGCGGCCACGATCGCGCCCGTCGGCGCCGGCCGGGAGGTGAGCCTCCAGGTGCAGAGCGGCTCCTCCTGGCAGACGGTGGCCACGGTCCGTGAGGACGGGAAGGGTCGTGCCCAGTTCGCCGCGCGGGCGAGCCAGGACGGGCAGGCGCTGACGTACCGCGTCGTCGCGGCCGCCACGGCGAGCCTCCCGGCCATCACGAGCCGCACCGTCACCACCGGGCGCTGGCTCACCCCGACCTGGACCGACGAGTTCTCCGGCGACTCGCTCTCCTCGTCCTGGACCTATCGCGGGAAGACCTACGAGCCGCAGAGCTTCCGCAGCTGCTCGAGGGGAGGCGCGAAGGCCGTCCGGGTCGGCGGCGGCGCGCTGCGCCTCAGCGTCCTCAGGGATCCGAGCCGGCTCACCAAGTGTCCGGCGCTCCTGCGGGGGGAGATCGCCGGTCGGTACGCCTACCGCCTCAACGGCCACGTCGGCACCGACGACTCCTTCTCCTTCAGGTACGGCGTGGCCGCCGCCCGCATCAAGTTCCCACGACTGCGCGGCCAGCACGGCAGCTTCTGGATGGAGCCGGTGGGCGGCATGCGCCCCGGGAGCTCGGGTCACGAGATCGACGTCATCGAGTCCTTCGGCGCCATCAGTCATCGCAGCGGCATGTTCAGCTACATCCACCGCTACGAGGGAGGCCGAGTCGTCAAGACCGGCACCAACGTCCCCGACACGTTCCTGCACGGCCCCCGCGACGGCTGGGGGAGGAACTTCCACGTCTTCTCCGTCCAGTGGACGCCGCACTGGCTGGTCTTCCGCATCGACGGCAAGGAGACCTGGCGCATCGGCGGCGCCGTCTCCCAGGTCCGCCAGTTCCTCATCCTGAGCCTGCTGTCCTCCGACTACGAGCTGCCCTCCATCCAGGACCGGCAGCTGCCCCAGCACATGTACGTCGACTGGGTGCGCGTCTGGGAGACGGGCGGCTGACCGCAGGGGTCTTGCCGCAGAGCCGGACGGGTGCCATGATCCCGCTTCAATAGGAAAGTTTCCTATCTATTGGCGAGGTCATGAGTCAGAGCCCCGGCACCCCGAGCCTGCTGCGCGGTATCAACGACCGCGCCGCCCTCGACCTCCTGCTCGAGCACGGGCCTCTGTCGCGCACCCGGCTCGGCGAGCTGACCGGCCTCTCCAAGCCGACGGCCGCCCAGCTGCTCACCAGGCTCTCGGACGCCGGCCTGGTGATCACCAGCGGCAACAGCCAGGGCGGGCCGGGGCCGCGCGCGCAGCTGTACGCCGTGAACCCGGACGCGGCGTACGTCGCCGCCCTCGACGTCACGCCGTCCCGCATCCTGGCTGCTGTCGCGGACATCTCCGGCCGGACGGTCGGGGACTTCGAGCTGCCCACACCTCGCAGGGCGGGCTCCGACGCGGTGGCCCACGTGCTGCACGCGCTCGACGGTGCAGCCGCCTCGGCCGGCCTCCCCCGGCACCGGCTGCACCGGCTGGCGATCGGCACCCCGGGCGCCTTCGACCCCCGCACCAGCCGGCTGCGCTACGCCCGGCACCTCCCCGGCTGGCACGACCCCCACCTCCTCGACGAGCTCGCGGACCGGGTCGGGGTGCCGCTGGTCGTCGGGAACGACGTGAACCTGGCCGCCATCGCCGAGATGCACGTCGGACGCGCCCGGCAGGTGGACGACTTCGTGCTGCTCTGGGCCGACGAGGGCCTCGGCGCGGCCATCGTCATCGACGGTCGCGTGCACGGCGGCGCCACGGGCGGAGCCGGCGAGGTGGGCTTCCTGCCGGTCCCGGGTACGCCGCTCGTGCGCGACGTACGCCGTGGCAACGCCGGCGGCTTCGAGGCCCTGTCCGGTGGCCCGCAGGTGCTCGCGCTGGCCCGATCACTCGGGATCCGGGCGTCGACGCCCCAGGCCGCGGTGACCAAGGCGCTCACGACCGACGGGGCGGGCGACGAGCTGCTGACCACGATCGCGGAGCGGTTCGCCCTGGGCATCGCTGCGCTGGTCTCCGTGGTCGACCCGTCGCTGGTCGTCCTCGCGGGGCGCGTGCTCACGGCCGGCGGCCCGCGACTGCGCGACCTCATCGACGAGCAGGTGGGCTCGCTCGCCCTGACCCGGCCGCGGCTCGAGCTGACCGGCGTCACCGACAGCCCCGTGCTCGCCGGCGCGCTGCAGACAGCGCTGTCCGCCACCCGCAACGACGTGTTCGACACCATCCAGCCCCGAGGTCAGCACCGACCGGCCCGGCATGCCACGAGGAGAGAACCATGACCAGGACCCCACGACGGCGCCTCCTCGCCGCCATCGCCGTGCTCAGCCTCCCGCTCGCGGTCGGCGCCTGCACCGGAGACTCGGGCGGCGGCAAGACGGACAACCCCGACGCCGACGTCACCATCACCTTCTGGCACGGCTGGAGCGCCGACAGCGAGGTGGCGGCCATCCAGGCGACCATCGACGCCTTCGAGAAGGACAACCCCAACATCCACGTGAAGGTCGTCGGCGGCATCACCGACGACAAGATCAACCAGGCGCTGCGCGCCGGCGGTCCCCAGGCACCCGACGTCGTCTCGTCGTTCACCACCGACAACGTCGGGCAGTTCTGCAGCTCCGGTGCCTTCGCCGACCTGTCGTCCTTCATGGCCGACTCCGGCGTCGACCCGGCGGCGACGTTCCCGTCCGCCCAGCTCTCGTACACGCAGTACGACGGCAACCAGTGCGCGCTGCCGCTGCTCAGCGACGCCTACGGCCTCTACTACAACAAGGACGCCTTCGCCGCGGCCGGCATCGACGGTCCGCCGAAGACCATGTCGGAGTTCGACGCGGACGCGGTCAAGCTGACCAAGACCTCCGGCGACAGCTACTCGCAGCTCGGCTTCATGCCGACCTACCACGGGTACGAGTCCTCGATCTCGCACCTCGCCGCGCAGTGGTCCCCGACGTACTTCACCGCCGACGGCAAGTCCAACGTCGCCGCCGACCCGATGTTCGCGCAGGCCATGGAGTGGCAGAAGGGGCTGGTCGACAAGCTCGGCGGCTACGCCAAGCTGGAGAAGTACCGCAACACGTTCGGCGACGAGTGGGGCGCCAAGAACCCGTTCATGACCGGTCAGGTCGCGATGGCGATCGACGGCGAGTGGCGCGCCGGCATGATCCAGGCCGACGCCCCGGACCTGGACTTCGGCGTCGCGCCCTTCCCCGTGCCCGACGACCAGGCCGACACCTACGGCAAGGGCTACATCACCGGCACCATCGTCGGCATCGCCAGCACCAGCCAGAAGCAGAACGCCGCGTGGCGGTTCGTGAAGTACCTGACCACCGACACCGATGCCGTCGTCAACTTCGCCAACGCGATCCACAACGTGCCCTCCACGATCGACGCGCTGGCCTCGCCGGACGTCAGCCAGGACGAGGCGATGCAGACGTTCATCGCGATCGCCTCGAACCCGGCCAGCAACACCACGCCGGCCAGCCCCAACGGCGGCGCCTACCAGCTGACGCTGCAGGACGTCGGGTACGCCTACGAGTCGGGGAAGGACTCGGACCTGAAGGCCGCGCTGACGAAGGCCGCCGAGCAGATCGACACCGACATCGCACAGGCCCAGTGATGTCGTTGGTCGAGGAGGTTGCGCTAGCAACCGTCACGAGACCCGGCAAGAGGTCGGCGTGCCTCTCACCGGGTCTCGCGACAGGACTTCGTCCTTCCTCGACCAACGGGTTCTCGACGTGAGTGCTCGACGAAGGGAGACCCTGCGGAACCTGGCGTTCTTGTCTCCGTGGTTGCTCGGCACGGGCCTGTTCTTCCTCTACCCGCTGGCGTCGACGGCGTACTTCTCCTTCACCCACTACAACGGATTCGGCACGGCGACGTGGGACGGCCTGGACAACTGGCGGTTCGTGTTCGCGGACTACCCGTTCTTCTGGCCGGCCCTGCGCAACACGCTGTGGCTGGTCGTGGTGATGGTGACGCTGCGCGTGGTCGCCGGGCTGGCGATCGGGATGCTGGTGATCCGCATCAAGCGCGGCGCGGGGCTCCTGCGCACCCTGTTCTACGCGCCGTTCCTCGCCCCGCCGGTGGCCGGCACATTGGCGTTCGTCTTCCTGCTCAACCCCGGCACCGGTCCGGTGAACACGATCCTGGGCCGGCTCGGGCTGGGCGAGCCCGGCTGGTTCAACGACCCGGCCTGGTCGAAGCCCGCCCTCACGCTGCTCGCGCTCTGGGGCGTCGGCGACCTGATGGTGATCTTCATGGCCGCGCTCCTCGACGTCCCGAAGGAGCAGTACGAGGCCGCCGAGCTGGACGGCGCAGGCTCGGTCAGCCGGTTCCGGTTCGTCACCCTTCCGCACCTGCGGCCGATCCTCGGCTTCGCGGTCATCACCGGGGTGATCGCGACGATGCAGTACTACACGCAGCCCCTGATCGCGGGTCAGGTCGCGAGCGGGCAGATCGGCGGGTCCGGCCAGCAGGTCGAGCCGGGATACCCGGCCAAGTCCACGCTCACCTTGCCCCAGCTCGTCTACAACCTGGGCTTCCAGCGGTTCGACATCGGGGCGGCCTGCGTCATCGCGCTGGTGCTGTTCGCCCTCAGCATGGCGTTCGCGGCCGCCCTGATGCGGCGCGACAGCGTCTTCCTCGGTGGTGACGGATGACGCCCAGGGTCCGCGCATCGCTCGAGTGGGTCGCCGTGCACGCCTTCGCGGTCGCGGCCACGTTGTTCTTCGTGCTGCCGTTCGTGTTCGTGGCGCTCACGGCGCTGATGACCGACCAGCAGTCGCTCAGCCGCGACCTGTGGCCGAACCCCTTCCAGTGGCACAACCTCGTCGACGTCTGGCAGACGCCCGGGTTCGGGACGTGGTGGCGCAACACGCTCGTCTACGCCGCCGCGGGGACCGTCCTGACCGTGGTGTCGAGCGTCCCGGTGGCGTACGCACTCGCGCACTTCCGGTTCCGCGGCCGCCGGCTGGCGATGATGATGGTGATCGCGACGATGATGCTGCCGCCGCAGGTGGTGATCATCCCGATGTACCTCGTCTGGGCCAAGCAGCTGCACCTCTCGGGCACCCTGTGGCCGCTGATCATCCCGCTCGCCTTCGGTGACGCGTACTCGATCTTCCTGCTGCGCCAGTTCCTCGTCACCGTGCCCCGCGAGTACCTGGACGCAGCCAAGGTCGACGGCGCCGGTGAGCTCCAGGTGCTGCTCCGGGTGGTGCTGCCGATGATCAAGCCCGCGATCGCGGCGGTCGCGCTGTTCCAGTTCTTCTACTGCTGGAACGACTACTTCGGGCCGCAGATCTACACGAGCGAGAACCCGGGTGCGTGGACGCTGAGCTACGGGCTGGGCACGTTCAAGAGCGCGCACCACACCAACTGGAACCTCACCATGGCCGCCACGCTCCTGGTGATGGCCCCGGTGATCGCACTGTTCTTCATGGCCCAACGGGCCTTCATCGAGGGCGTCACGCTGACAGGAGTCAAAGGATGAAGCTGGCAGTCGTCGGCGGCGGGTCGACGTACACCCCCGAGCTCGTGGACGGCCTCGGCCGTCTCCGCGACGTGCTGCCGGTCGACGAGCTGGTGCTGGTGGACCCCGACGTACGCCGCCTCGAGCTGGTCGCCGGCGTGAGCCGGCGCATCCTGGCGCGGCTGGGCCATCCCGGCCGGCTGACGACCACGACCGAGCTGGACCCCGCACTCGACGGCGTCGACGCCGTGCTGCTCCAGCTGCGGGTCGGCGGTCAGGCCGCCCGTCAGCGGGACGAGACCTGGCCGCTGGAGTGCGGCTGCGTCGGCCAGGAGACGACCGGGGCCGGCGGCCTGGCCAAGGCGCTGCGCACGGTGCCCGTCGTCCTCGACATCGCCCGGCGTGTCACGGCGGCCGCGCCGGACGCGTGGATCGTGGACTTCACCAACCCCGTCGGCATCGTCACCCGAGCCCTGCTGCAGGACGGCCACCGGGCGATCGGGCTCTGCAACTCCGCGATCGGGTTCCAGCGGCGGTTCGCCGAGCTGCTCGGAGTGGCACCCGAACGCGTCGAGCTCGACCACGTGGGTCTCAACCACCTGACGTGGGAACGGGCGGTGCGCGTCGACGGCGTGGACCGGCTGCCCGACCTGCTGGCCGACCACCTCGACGAGCTCGCCGACTCGGTGGGGCTGCCACCCTCCCTCCTGGTCGCGATGGGCGTCGTGCCGTCGTACTACCTGCGCTACTTCTACGCCCACGACGAGGTCGTGCGCGAGCAGCAGGCTGGGCCCAAGCGCGCGGCGGAGGTGGCCGGGATCGAGGAGCGCCTGCTGGAGATGTACGCCGACCCGTCGCTCGACGAGAAGCCGGCGCTGCTCGCGCAGCGTGGCGGTGCGTACTACTCCGAGGTCGCGGTGCAGCTGACCGCGGCGTTGCTCGGCGACGGGGCCGCGTCGACCCACGTGGTCAACCTGCGCAACGGCGGCACGCTGCCGTTCCTGCCGGACGACGCCGTGATCGAGGTACCCGCCAGCGTCGACCGTGCGGGCGCCAGGGCACTGCCCGTCGACCCCCTCGAGCCGCTGTACGCCGGCCTCGTCGCGCACGTGACGGCCTACGAGCACCTCGCCCTCGAGGCCGCAGTCCACGGCGGACGGCAACGCGTCTTCGACGCGCTCCTCGCCCACCCGCTCGTCGGGCAGGTGGAGCTCGCCGACGGTCTCACCGACCGCCTGCTCGCCCACAACGAGGAGCACCTGCCGTGGGCGTGACGGACGCCGTGCTGGCCGTCGACGCGGGCAACAGCAAGACCGACGTGTGCGTGGTGTCGGCCGAGGGCGACCTGCTCGGCCGACAGCGAACCGGGCCGTTCCGTCCGCACCGTCTCGGCGCCGCCCCCGCGCTGGCCGCCTTGACCCCGGCGGTCGAGGCCGCCCTCGCCACCGCCGGCGAGGTGCGGCTCGCCCACGTGTCGGCGTGCCTGGCCAACGTCGACTTCCCCGCCGAGGAGGAGGCCGTCGAGGTCGCCATGGCGGAGGTCGGCTGGGCGCCGTCGTACGAGGTCCTGAACGACACCTTCGCCCTGCTGCGGGCCGGGCTCGACGAGACCCGGGGCATCGCAGTCGTCTGCGGGGCGGGCATCAACTGCACCGGCGTGCTGCCGGACGGGACGACGGTGCGGTTCGCCGCGGTGGGGCACCTCTCCGGCGACTGGGGCGGCGGCGACCACCTGTGGCAGGAGGCGATGTGGTGGGGGGCGCGGGCCGAGGACGGTCGCGGCCCGGACACGACGCTGCGCACTGCCCTGCCACGACACTTCGGCCTGGCGTCGATGGCGGAGCTGATCGAGGCCGTGCACGTCGGGACCATCCCCGAGGAACGGCACCGGGAGCTGGGTCGGGTCCTCTTCGACGTCGCCGACGCGGGCGACCCGATCGCCGTCGACGTCGTCCGGCGCCAGGCCGAGGAGGTCGTGACGCTGGCCGCCACGGCCGTCCGCCGGCTGGGGGTCCTCGAGGAGCCGATCGACGTCGTGCTCGGCGGCGGGGTGCTGACGGCGGGCCACGCCCTGCTGATGGACGCGATCACGAGCGGGCTCGCCGAGCGGGCGCCCAAGGCCGCCCCGCGAGTCGTGACCGCTCCGCCGATCCTCGGCGCTGCCCTGCTGGGCCTGGACCGGATCGGCGCCCCGCCGGCCGCGCAGGAGAGGCTGCGGGCAGCGTTCGACTAGGTTGCGAGGATCTCGCCGAGGGCGGTGAGGAGGCGGTCGATCTCGTCCTCCGTGGAGTACGGCGCGAGCCCGACGCGGAGGCCACCGTCCGCGCCGAGGCCCAACCGGTGCGAGGCCTCCCACGCGTAGAAGTTGCTCGACGGCGCGTTGATGTCGCGCTCGGCCAGGGCGACCGACACGTCCGCGGTCTCCGCGTCGGCGAAGGTCACCAGCACCGTCGGCGTACGCCGCTTGGCCCGCGAGTGCACCGTCAGCGGAAGCATCGCGAGGCCGGCCTCGAGCCGCTCGCGGAGCCGGTCCTCGTGCTCCTCGATGGCCGCGAAACCCGTGCGCAGCCTGGCTCTCCGGTCGTCTCCGTCGCCGAGCGAGGCCAGCAGGTCGACGGCCGCTGTGGTGCCGGCCAACAGCTCGTAGGGGAGCGTGCCCAGCTCGAACCGCTCCGGCACCGTCTCGGTCGCGGGGGCGAGCTTGTCCGGGTGGATGGTCTCCAGCAGCGCCGGGTCTGCGACGAGGACGCCGCAGTGCGGGCCGAGGAACTTGTACGGCGAGCAGGCGTACAGGTCCGCACCGAGCTCGGTGTGGTCCGTGGCCACATGGGCCGTGTGGTGCACGCCGTCGGCGTACAGCAGGGCACCGTGGGCGTGCGCGGCCTCGGCGATCGCGGGCAGGTCGGGTCGGGTGCCGAGGAGGTTGGACGCGGCGGTCACCGCGACGACCTTGGTGCGGTCGGTGATCTGCTCGGCCACGGCTGCCGGGTCGAGCTCGGCGGTCTCGGGGTCGAAGTCGGCCCACTTCACCGTGGCGCCGCGGGCCTCGGCCGCGATCACCCACGGCCGGACGTTGGCGTCGTGGTCGAGGCGGGTCACGACGACCTCGTCGCCCGGGCCCCACTCCTTGGCCAGCGCCCGCGAGACGTCCATCGTCAGCTGCGTCATGCTGCGGCCGAACACCACGCCGTCGGGCACGGCGCCCAGCAGGTCGGCCATCGCGCGCCGCGCGCCGACCACCGCCTCGTCGGCGTTCCGCTCGGCGGGGGTCAGGTCCCCGCGGTTGCTCAGCGGCTGCGTCAGCGTGCGCCGGACCGCGTCGCCGACCACGTCGGGCGTCTGCGTGCCGCCGGGGCCGTCGAAGTACGCCGTGCCGCCGGCGAGGCTCGGGAAGTGGGCGCGCAGTGCCTGGACGTCGTACACGGCGGCCATCCTTCCAGCCCCTCTGTCCGGCCCAGCCTGCCAGGCTGTCGGCGTGGAGCTCGCGGAGGCCGTCGTCGCGCTGCGGGCGGCCGGCTGCGTGCACGCCGAGGACGAGGCGGCGGCGATCTGGTCGACGTTCGCGACCGCCGAAAGTCGCGCCGGCGCCGTGGCCTCGCGCGCGGGCGGGATGCCGCTGGAGCAGGTGGTCGGGTGGGCGGAGTTCGGACCGGTACGGGTTGCGCTCGCGCCCGGCGTCTTCGTGCCGCGCCGCCGGGCCGAGGCGATCCTCGCCCCGGCGGTCTCGCTGCGGCCGTCGGCCCGGGTCGTCGTGGACCTGGGGTGCGGCGCCGGGGCCCTGGCCGCGTCGCTCGCCGCGCTCCTCCCGGGCGCAGAGGTGCACGGCGTGGAGCTGGACCCGGTCGCGGCCGCATGTGCGCGACGTACCGGCGGGTTCGAGGTCCACGACGGCTCGTGGTGGTCGGGGCTGCCCGCGTCGCTCACGGGGCGGGTCGACCTCGCCGTCGCGTACCTCCCCCACGTCCCGACCGCGCGCCTCGACGACGTCCACCCCGACTTCCGCGCGCACGAGCCGGCGCTCTCGGTCGACGGCGGCCCTGACGGTCTCGACCCGTTGCGCGAGGTGCTGGCCGGGCTCGACGCGTGGCTGTCGCCCGACGGGGTGCTCGTCACGCTGCTGGAGCGGGACCAGGTGCCGACGGGTGCTCGCGTGCTGGCCGAGGAGGACGACGACGTGGTGGTGGCGTTCGAGCCTCGACGGGCTCAGAGCTGCTGGGCGAGCCCGACCACGTGACCCTGCGGGTCCTCGATGAGCGCGAAGCGCACGCCCGGCACCTCCACGGGCTCCTGGACCACGCGCCCGCCGAGCCTGGTGGTCGAGGCGATGCTCGCGGCCATGTCGTCGACGCCGACGAAGAAGGTGACCAGGTCGCTCTCCCCCTGGAGCGGGCTGATCGCGGTGTACAGGGCGTCCGGGACACCGGTGTCGACGAACGTGTAGCCGGGGAACGCGCCCTCGGTGGGGTACGTCCAGCCGAACAGCTCGCCGAAGAACGCGCGCGTGGCGTCGGGGTCGCTGGAACGGATCTCTGCGTGCACGACGGGGTGGCTCATGGGAGACCTCCTGGCTCTGGGTCGCCCCGGTGGCGGCCTCACCGAGATGACGGACGAGGGTCCACGGAATCGACAGGTCGCCACCGGCCGCGCGGCTCGTCGGCGGTCGGCTGCGCAAATGCGGAGGCGGGGCACGGACGAGTCGGGGTAGCGTCGCCGGCGACCGTGGCACGACACGAGGAGGTGGAACCCCATGACCGATCAGGCAGATGTGGGCGCTCCCCTCGTCGTCACGGTCGGCGACTGACGAAGGGGTCGCCGGGAGCGCGAGACAGGCACTCCCGGAAGGCAACCCCATGAAGCAGTCCACGATCGAGGTCGTCCGCGTCGCGGCCGGCCACTGGCACGCGCTCGAGGACGACGGCGTCGTCGGCCGCGGCCACACGACGTACCGTCCCGACGGCCGGCTGTTCGTCAGCATCGACGCCTGGCACGGCACCACGTTCGACCTGGTGGCGCGCGCGATGCTCGCCTCTCTCCCACGACCGCTGCACACCCTGGTCGACGAGGCCGACCGCGAGCTCACCGCGCAGTGGCACCGCGTGGGCTTCGTGCCGGCCCGGCGCGAGTGGGAGTACGTCGTGCCGACCGACCCGGCGCACACCAGCCTCGGCCCAGGGCGACCACCACGGGCCACGACCATCGTGGCGCGGGGCCGCGCCGAGCCCGACCGGCTCAAGGCGCTGCTCCGCGCGATCGACGAGCCGACGTTGCTGCGCGACCCGTCGCGGTACGCCGCGGTGGCCTGGCGCGACGAGTACCTCGGGCTGCTGCGCCTGGCGCCCGTCCCACGACGACCGGTCGTCGGGCTGGTGGCCGTGCGCCCCGACGTACGCCGCCGCGGCATCGCCCGCGCGCTGCTCGCCCACGTGCTCGGTGACCTGCACGACGCCGGCACGCGAGACGTGTCGGCGACCGTCGACGAGGCGAACCTGCCCGCCGTCGCGCTGGTCGAGGCGGTCGGCGGGCGACGCGGGACCAGCCAGCTCGAGCTGGTGCTGGCATGAGTCGCACACCGAAGGGCATCGAGATGGAGGGCACCGTCGTCGAGGCGCTGCGCAACGCGATGTTCCGCGTCGAGCTGGCCAACGGACACCGCGTGCTCGCCCACATCAGCGGCAAGATCCGCAAGAACTACATCAAGGTCCTGCCCGAGGACCGGGTCCTGGTCGAGGTCAGCCCCTACGACCTCGCGCGCGGTCGGATCGTCTTCCGGTACCGCGCCTAGGCAACCTTCCTAGACTCAGTGCATGTGCCCGATGAGCGACCACGACGGACAGCACAGGGACGACAAGCCGATCAGCGACCAGATCAAGCAGGTCGTCGACGACCTGGACCTGGAGAACAAGGTGAAGGCGGTGGCCTCGGCCGCCGAGGACGCGGTGTTCCGCGGGCTCGGCGTGGCCGGGCAGTTCGTCCACGAGCGACGCGACGGCATCGAGGCCTTCATCGACCGGGCGACGAGCGGGCTCGATGAGCGGACCGGGGGGAAGTACGCCGAGCGGGTCGGCCACCTGCGCGACCAGCTCAGCGCCGGCGTGGCCTCCCTCGCCGACCGCCGATGGACGCCCGTGCCCGATGACCCGGGCGAGCTGGAGCCGCCGGCCGCAGGGCCGCAGCCCCCGCCGCCGACCGACACCTGGTCGGACGCCACGGACGACCTGGACGGCCCGCCGGGCCCCGGCACCCCTGACACGCCCTGAACGGGCACTGAACGGGCACTGAACGGGCACTGAACCGGGCCCGGACAAGCCGCAGGCCCGGACCGCCGAATGGTCCGGGCCTGTGGCCCCCCACGGACCGAGCGTGTCGGTGCCGGAGGTCCCCTGTATGACCGAACCTAGGCTCCGCGAGGGCTAGGGCGCTACACCCCTAAGGGGTCATCAGGTAGTGCCCGGCTCGAGCCGGGCACCCGCCGCCACCCGCTGGGCGCGGCCCACGACGCTGTCCCGACCGACCAGCGTGACCTCCTCGTCGCGGGCCACGCGCGTGGTCGGCACCTCGCCGACGACGCAGTCACGGGAGAACACGGCGCGGTCGTCGCTGACGGTCGTGGTGACCCGGGCCCCTCGTTCGACCCGGACGTCGGCCCAGAGCACGGAGTCCTCGACGTGCGCGCCGGCCTCGACCACCACGCCGGGGCCGAGCACCGAGCCGACGACCGTGCCGGCCACGTCCGCCCCGGCCGAGACGAGGCTGTCCTCGACGTGGCAGCCCGCGCGCAGCCGGGCGGCCGGCTGGTCGTCCCAGTGGCTGATGATCGGGTACCCCTCGTGGCCGAACACGTCCACCTTCCCGGCCAGCAGGTCGCGGTGCCCGTCGAGGTACGCGCCCGGGCGACCCAGGTCGCGCCAGTACCCGGGGAGGGGCTCGGTCCGAACCGTCCCGCCGGAGATCAGCCTGGGCAGCAGGTGCTCGCCGAAGTCCCCCAGCCCCGAGTCGTCAGGGTCGTCCTCCGGGTCGCGCTCGTGCATCAGCTCGCGGCGCAGCTCGAACAGCGCCTCCAGCAACGGCTCGGTCTGGTAGACGAAGATCTCCGTCGCCACCGTGCCGGACGACGGACGCGACGGCTTCACCTCGACACCGGTGGCCTTGCCGCCGCGGCCGGTGAGGACCACGACGTTCGAGCTCGCCTCCCGCTTGGTCACCTCCGAGGTCAGCACCGTGGCGTCGGCACCCGAGTCGATGTGCCGCTCGATCGTCGAGGCCAGGTCCGCGGCGAACACGTGGTCGGCGCTGGAGACCAGCACCGTCGGGGCGCCGAAGTGGATGAGGTCGCGGCTCAGCCGCAGCAGCAGGTCGGCGTTCCCGTGCGCGAACGCGTCCTCGGTCGCCGGTCCGCTGCCGGTCTGCGGCACCATGCGGCGAAACCCGCCGCGGTTGCGGTCCAGGCTCCACGGCCGGCCGCCCGAGAGGTAGTCGTCGATCGAGGCGACCTGGTACTCCACGCTCACCCAGACGTCGACCAGCCCGGCGTACGCCAGGCTCGACATCGTGAAGTCGATGAGGCGGTGCGAGCCGCCGTACGGCAGCACGGGCTTGGCCCGCTCGCGGGTGAGCACGTCCATCCGCGAGCCCTGCCCGCCCGCCTGCACCAGAGCCAGGACATCGCCGCGCCTCGTCAACCTGCCAACCACCCGGGCAGCCTAGGGAGGGTCACTCCTGGCAGGGACCACCCCGGAGGACGGACAGCTCGCCGTTCTCCACGTCCAGGGTGACCGTCGCGAGGGTCGCGGTGTCCACCAGCTCGGGGTCGTCCGGGTGCAGGGCGTGCCGACAGATCGGGCCGGCCGGGTCGTGGTGGGTCATCGCGGCGTGCACGTCCGCGGCGTACGACGGCGGCGCAGCCGTCAGGGTCCCGACCAGGTGGTCGCGGCGCACCCACGAGTTGTCGTCGACGACGCCGGCCTGGCACCCGGCCTCGCCCTCGGCGGAGACGAAGTGGTTGGTGCGCACGAGCAGGCCGTCCTCGGGCTTCACCTCGCCGACACCCTCCGGGAAGGTCTCCAGCGAGGCCGCATCGCCGCCGTGGTCGACGACGGTCAGGGCAGACGAGGCCGAGAAGGACAGCGACGCGACCAGGTCGCGCGCCTCGGCGACCGAGGAGCAGTCCTCGAGCAGCGTGCGCAGCAGCACGTGCACCGGGAACCCGATCCGCTCCTGGCCGGGCGCCTGCTCGTCGGCCTCGTGGTGGAGCATGTTCAGCATCACGCCGAGACCGGCGTCGTTGACACCGATCTTGGCCAGCACGCCGTACTCGGTCAGCGTCGTGATCCGTCCGCCCGAGGCGGTCGGGAACGTCCACACCATCCAGTTGGCGCGCATCGCGGGGTACCAGTCCCAGGTCTGCGTCGCGATCGGCGCGCGGCCCGGGCGCGAGAAGACGACCGTCGAGCACTCGGTCACCGCGATGCGGGGCGCGACCAGGCCGAGCACCTCGGTCCGGGCGTTGAGCGAGGCGATCTCCTCGGGCGTGCGACCGGACCCGTCGGCCAGGCCCGCGATCTCGTCGGCGGCCCGCGGCGCCTGCGCCCGGATGGACGCCAGGGCCAGCCTGCCGGCCTCCCCCAGGTCCGCGTCGGGGTCCAGGAAGCCCCACAGGCGGTGGTACGCCGCCACCGTCGCGGCCACCTGCGGCGCGTGGGCGGCGCCGTACTCCGCCCCGCGCTCGTAGGGGTCGGTGCTCGTCGACGTGAACGTGACGATGTCGGTCACACCCCTAGTCAATCAGGGTGTGGTGGCGCCCGGCGGGTCCGGGCCACGCTGGCCCATGGCCGACGAGCGCGACGAGACCGAGGACGAGAAGCTCGACCGCAACTGGAACGACATGCTCCAGGAGCTCCGGGTCGTGCAGACCGGGGTCCAGCTGCTGTCCGGCTTCCTGCTCACGCTGCCGTTCACCCAGAGGTTCGGCGACCTCGACGTGTGGCAGGAGCGGCTGTACCTCGCGCTGGTGCTGACCGCCGGCCTGGCCTCGGGGTCACCCTGACACCGGTCATGGTGCACCGGCGGGTGTTCGGCCAGCACGTGAAGGAGCGGGTGGTCGCCGCGGGCCACGCGTTCCTGCAGGTGGTGATGGTCCTGCTGGCGCTCATCATCGTGGGCATCTCGACGCTGATCTTCAGCGTCGTGCGCAGCTGGTCGGAGGCCCTGGTCGTCGCCGTCGTCAGCGCAGCGGTGCTCGGGGGCCTGCTGCTGGTGGTGCCGCTGCTGGTGGCCCGGCGCAACGCCCGGCCCTAGCCGCACCGAGCAGCCGCCCGAACAGCAGGACGCCCGGGAGGGTCGTCCCGGGCGTCCTGGTGGTCGTGCGCTACGTCGTGCTGGATCAGGTGAAGATGCTCACCCCGCCAGGGCCCACGAGGAGCCCGACGATGATGAGGACGATGCCCAGCAGGGCCTGGCCGCGGATCAGGGTCACGATGCCCCAGATCACCAGGACCACCGCAATGAGCCAAAGAATGAATGCCATCTTGTTGCCGCTCCTTGTGAGTGCGAACTCCTGGGTCTCCGCCGAGTCGGTCCCAGCCACGCGGCGAGAGGTGCCCTCCGCGCACCTCCAACCTGACAGACCCGACGACTCCACCACAGCGCCCACAAGGGTGAGAGAAGCCGACCTCGCCCACCCGCGGGGGTGGGGACATGTGACTCAGTCACATATAGCGTCGCGGTCATGACGGACAACAAGACCGGAAAGATCGAGACCACCATCAAGATCGACGGCTGGGACGAGAAGCCGACCGCGGAGTTCGCCGACGGCACCAAGGTCGCGCACGCGGTCGTGACGCTGACCGAGGGCCACGACGGGCTGGTCGCCGGCCACATGGAGTCGGTCCTCTACTACACCGCCGACGGCACGAGCACCTACGCCGGCGCCATCCGGCTCGAGGCCGAGCTGGACGGGAAGAAGGGCGCCTTCACCGCCGTGGGCGAGGGCGAGTACGACGGCACCACCGCCAGCAGCACGATGACGATCGTCGAGGGCACCGGCGACCTGGCCGGGATCACCGGCACGGTGTCGAGCAGCTCGACGCAGGAGGACTACCCGAACATGCCGCTCACGGTCGAGTACACCCTCGGGTGACCGACGACCCCGACGGGACGGTCCAGGGGCCCAGGGACGCCGCGGCCAACGCGCTGGGCGCCCTGGCCCTCGTCGTCTCCGACGAGATGACGCGCGCCGTCGTCGCAGCGGCCGACCAGGCGTCGACGACGGACGCGGCCGCCCTGGTCTCCCTGGCGCAGTTCCTCGACGGCGCCACCCTCGACCGCGTCCACCGGGTGCTCGGCGTGACGCCCTCGGGCGCGGTCCGGCTGGTCGACCGGCTCGAGAGGAACGGCCTGGTACGTCGCGACGCAGGCCCCGACGGCCGCTCGCGGGCCGTGCGGCTCACCGACGAGGGCCGCGGCCGCGCGCGCGACGCCCAGGCCGCCCGGGCGGCGTACCTCTCCTCGCTCACCGCCGCCCTCTCCGCCGAGGAGGTCGACGTCCTGCGCGGGCTGATCGGCACGGTGATGACCGGCGTGGTCGCCCACAAGGACGGCGGCGCCTGGACCTGCCGCCTGTGCGACCTCACGGCCTGCCGACGGCCCCAGGGCGAGTGCCCGGCGCTGAACGCGGCACGGCAGACGTACGGCGTGGCCGAGCACGCAGAATGACCGGGTGCCCGAGCTTCCCGAGGTCGAGTCCGCCCGCGCGGTGATCGAACGGTCCGCGCTCGCCCGCGTGATCGCCCACGTCGACGACACCGACACGTGGGAGTGCCGGCCCCACGCTCCGGGCGAGATCCGGGACGCGCTGCTGGGCCGCCGTCTGGTCGCCGCGCACCGGCGGGGCAAGACGTTGTGGGTGGAGACGTCCGGCTCGGACGCGCCGGTGCTGGGCATCCACCTGGGCATGAGCGGCCGGATCCTGGTCAGCGCACCGTCCGGCGGGGTCGACGAGGGCGGCGACTACGTCGGGATGCGTCCCCAGCGCACGCCGCTGAAGCCCCAGTGGGACCGGTTCACGGTGACCTTCGAGGACGGCGGCGCCCTGCGGCTGTTCGACAAGCGGCGGCTGGGACGGGTGCGCCTCGACCCCGACATCGACGCCCTCGGGCCGGATGCCGGCGAGGTACGCCTGCCGGCCTTCCGCGACCTGCTCGGCCGGTCGCACACCGCGGTGAAGGCCCGCCTGCTCGACCAGCACGCCGTTGCGGGCATCGGCAACCTGCTCGCCGACGAGACGCTCTGGCAGGCCGCCGTCGCACCCGAGCAGCCGGCCGACGAGCTCGACCCCGACGAGGTCGCCCGCCTGCACCGGGAGCTCCGCAAGGCCATCCGCTCGGCCATCCGTCACGGCGGGGTGCACACCGGCGAGATCATCGAGCACCGCAAGGCCGGCGACCACTGCCCGCGCTGCGGCGCGCCGATGCGGCGTACCGTCGCCGGCGGCCGCACCACGTGGGCCTGCTCGGTGGAACAGCCGGCCCCCTCGGTGACGCCGGCGCGGCCATCGCCGTCCAGACTGGGACCGTGGACGCCGACACCGAGCTGAGGATCGTGCCCGCGAACCAGGCGCCATGCGATGCCCTCGACACCCTGTACGGCGAGCGCGGATCCGGCCAGCGCTGCCGCTGCCAGCGCTACAAGCTGGGCCCGGGCGAGTCGTTCCAGGGCCTCGGCCCCGACGAGCTGCGAGCCCGCCAGCAGGAGCAGACGCGCTGCGGCGACGCCTCGGCCGGCCCCACGAGCGGCCTGGTCGCCTACGTGGGCGGCGAGCCGGTCGGCTGGTGCGCGGTCGAGCCGCGACCGGCGTACACCGGCCTGCTGCGGCCGACCTTCCGGATCCACTGGGAGGGGCGCGACGAGGACAAGGAGGACGAGTCGGTCTGGGCGATCACCTGCCTGTTCGCGCGGGCGAGGTACCGCAAGAAGGGCATCGCGAGCGCCCTTGCCGTCGAGGCCGTCGAGCACGCGCGCCGGAACGGGGCCCGGGCGGTCGAGGCCTACCCGATGATCGACAAGAACGCCCTCGCCGAGGAGCTGCACGTCGGCACCGAGGCGATGTTCGCGGAGGCCGGGATGACGATCGTCAGCCACCCGAGCAAGCGCCGCATCGTGATGCGCCTCGACTTCTGAGACCGGGCCCGCTCAGTCGACGCGGGCCATCAGGCCTTCCCGCCGGCCGACAGCGACGGCGATCGCGATCGTGGCGGCCGCCGCGCCCAGGTTGATGGCCAGCACGCTCACGCTCTTCACCAGCACGAACGTCTCCAGCGACTGGGAGAGCAGCAGGTACAGGGTCAGCGAGCCCTTGCCGAGGTACAGCAGCGCCCACATCGCCGTCAGCCCGCGGAACAGCCGCTGGATGCCGGGCCGGGACGCGACCTCGTCGGTCATCGGGTAGAAGTCGCCCGCGAGCCGGGCCACGATCGTCCGCGTCGCGAACAGGGAGGCCAGGAACGCCGCGCCGATGAGGCAGTCGGTGACGACCGGCTGGAGGAAGTAGAGGAACGGGCTGTCGGCGACGAACGAGACCAAGGTGCGGCCGGTCATCACCGCCGCGGCGAAGACAAGCAGCCCCGACGTACGCCGCCCGGTCGCCGCCCGCCAGGCCAGCGCGCCGTACTGCCAGACGAGCGCGGCCGCGATCGCCACCCACACGCCCGACAGGACGAGCACCGAGTAGAACAGCGCCGCAGGCACCGCGCACGCGACCGTGATGCTGACCGCGACGCGGCTGATGACGGCGCGTAGCCGGGGCGAGGCCGTGGCCACGCGGGGGAGGGGGAGGGCCCCTGGAGCCGAGGGGATGGACTCCAGGGACGCCGGGGTGATGGCGATCGACATGCGTGCCTGTCCTGCCGGTCGGGCCGGCTACGTCTGACCCACCGGGGAAGGCGCCGTCGGCGCCTGGGGGGATTCCCTCGGTGGTGTGACTGGAAACCTACGAGCGTGTGGCGACGAACCGCTAAGGATCAGGGCGAAATGGTCCGGTCGGGTCATGCGAGTAGTCCGGGAAGGCCAGGACGAGCCATGCGGTCGGGCGTGCAGGTCGTCGCGTTTCCCTGCCGGATCCGCGCGCGCGTGCGAACCTCTTTGCCATGACGTCCCTCCGCCTCGGGCTCGTGGGAGCCGGTGCCCAAGCCGCCGACGTGATCGTGCCGGCGCTGATGAGCACGCCCGGAACCAGCCTCGCCGCCATCGGGTCCGCCGACGGGTCCGCCCGCGAGCTGGCCGAGACGTGGGGCGTCGAGGGCGTGCAGGCCGAGGTCGACGAGTTCCTGGGCGTGGGCGAGTTCGACGCGGCCGTGGTCGCGTCCACCCCCGCCGACAGCGAGGCGGCCCTGGCCACCGCCCAGCGCCTCGGGCTGCCGGTGTACCTCGCCGGGCCGCCCGCGTCCGGCGCCGGTGCCCTGCGCGAGTACAAGCGTGCCAACGCCGATCGGGACACGCCTCTCACCTCCGCGGTAGGGCTGCACCTACGGTACGCCGCCACCACACGCGCCGCCCTGGAGCGGGTCGCCGCGCACGGCCGGGTGGTGCACGTCGCGATGGACTGCCACGTCGACGGGCCGCGCACCGGTCTCTGGGGTCGCGAGCTGCTCGACACCTTCCTGCTCTCCAGCGGCCTGCACCCGCTGGCCGTGATGGCCGACGTCCTCGGCTGGCCCGAGGTCGGCGCACTCACCAGCGGTGAGGTGACCCAGACCCGCCGGGACGACTGCTTCGTCACCGCCGACTTCACCACCCGCACCGCCCGCGGCTCGCTGCGGATGTCCAACACCCGCAACCGGTTGGACTTCGCGGCCACCATCACCTGCCAGGACGGCACCTCGGTCACGTGGAACCTCGACGAGGTCGTCACCTATCGTCCCGGCACCGCCGAGGAGGCCCGGTTCGTCCCCGGCGCGGTCGCGACCGGGTGGGCCGGTCACGCCGCGGCCCTGGCCGAGTTCCGCGACGCGGTCAACGGCAAGACCGAGAGCCGTGCCACGGTCGAGCAGCTGGTCGTGGTGATGGAGTGGATCGAGCGGCTGCGCGCGTCCTGACCCGTCGGTCGGCAGACTGGCCCGCGTGACCACCGACCTCTCCCGGTACGCCGACTTCCTGGCCTTTCTCGACGAGCAGCACGCCGCCGACACCGACCTCCGCGCCGCGTGGGTCGGTGGCTCCGCGGCGACCGGCGGGTACGACGAGTGGTCGGACCTCGACGTCGAGGTGCTGTGCACCCCGGGCACCCACGGCGCGGTGTACGAGCGCCTGCTCGCCGCGGTGCGGGAGCGGTTCGACCCGTCGGACGTCTGGCAGCTGCCGACCTCGACGTACCCCGACGCTCGCCAGTGCTTCTTCACCCTCGACCCGACGCCCGGCGCCTTCGTGCCGCCGGCCCGCCTCGTCGACATCGTGGTCTGGGACACCACCGACGAGCACCGGCACAAGGACGTACGACGCCACGGGTCGCCCATCGTCCGCTTCGACCCCGACGGGCTGGTCGTCGAGCGTCACGACGACGAGGACGAGCGCCAGCGGGCGATCCGCGAGACCGTCGAGCAGGTGCGCACCCAGCGGCCGTTCGGCGAGTGGCTGGTCAACCGGGCCATCGCCCGCGGCCAGCTGCCGGAGGCCGTCTCGCTGTACCTGCGCTTCGCGCTGCAGCCGGCGGTGTACCTGGTGCGAGTCCGCGACTGCCCGGCCCGGCACAACTTCGGGCTGCGCTACCTGCACACCGACATCGACCCGGCGGACGCCGCCCGGGTCGACGCGCTGCTGCCGGGCGTGGAGCGGCTGCGCGAGCTGTCGGCCGAGTGCTTCGCCTGGCAGGACGAACTGCTGCGGGGCTGATCCCCGGGAGAGCACAATGCGCTCGTGAGCGAAGCGGGGGCGGACCCCGAGGCACCTGAGGCCGGCACCCCGGACGTCCGGACGGCGATCCGGCTGGGCTGGGCCGTCGCCGAGCTGCGCGGGCGGTGCTGGCCCGACGGTCCGCGACCCACCACCGCCTCGCTGCCGGTCCACCCGGAGCACACCCTGCCGCTGCGCTCCCAGCGGCGCGACGACGCCGCGCGCCTCTCGGCCGTCCGCACCCTCGTGTCGCTCGCGGGCGAGCTGCAGATCCCCGTCGACGACGCCGACGAGTCGCTCGCGGACGGGCGGCCGTGGCCGGAGATGTCGACGTACGTCTTCGACCTCGACGCCCGCATCCAGGACTCGCTGACCACGCGCAGCGAGACAGCGGCCAACGCCTACCTCCTCGCGCGCGGCCTGGCCGAGTGCTACTGGGGCCTCGGGCCGGAGTCCGAGTGGCGCTTCCGCAAGGAGGACACCGGGGTGTCGCTGCGGTTCCTCTTCGGCCAGGACCGGCGGCGCGAGCTCACCCGCATGCTCGGCCGGCTCGAGTCCGGCCAGATGCACCCGCTCAGCGCGTCCGCGATCTCGGGCAGCATCGAGGCCTGGGGCAAGGTCGCCGACGACCCCGTCTGGTCCTCTGCCCCCACGCTGCGTGACGACCTCTACGAGCAGGTACGCCGCTGGTACCAGCTGCTGCTGCTCCGCCAGGACCCGACCACGCTGGTCAAGCCGTACGCCCGGCTCAGCAGCCCGCACGGCTTCCGTCGTGCCTTGCGCCTGTACCGCCCGCAGTTCCTGATGGGCTTCGCGGCGGTCACGCTGATCGCGCTGTTCTTCGTGGTCCGCGACCAGTTCGGCGGTGGCTGGATCCCGTCGCTGGTCGGCTTCCTGGGCGTCAGCGGCGTGGCCCTGACCGGCGTGCTGGCGCGGGCCAAGAACACCGCGGAGCGGCTGGCGACCCGACTCCGGCAGGACGCCTACACGGACCTGGTCGCGGTCGCGGTCGCGTCCGTGCCGGCGTACCCCGGCGCCGACGGCAGCTCCAGGTCGTCGGCGCGGGACACCGCCAACCGGATCGAGGACGCGGTCCGCCAGCGCTCGCTCACCACGTCCACCCCACCCCCCGACGCGTGAGGAGCGGGCCGGGTGATCCGTCCACCCGGCCCGCTCCGGCCCACTCTCCCTCCGGACCTTCTTGGGCGAGCCGGGACTGAACCGGCTCGCGGCCTCGGTCAGCTCGAGGGCAGTCCCAGCTGGTCGGCGAGGAAGGCCAGTCGGTCCGCGCGGGCGTCGTCGCGGAACTCGTGGTCGTTGCGTTCGTAGAAGTCCACCTGGGCGTCCGGGCTGGAGGCGGCGTACGCGTCGCGCACGTCCTGACCGATGAAGTCGTCCCGGCCGGCCCACTGGAACAGCACGCGGTCGCCCAGGCGGGCGGTGTGGTCGACGGGGTCGAGGCCGTCGAACAGGACGAGGTACTGCGTCCGCGCGTCGCCCTCGAGCTGGAGCCAGAACTGCGCGAACCAGTTGCCCATCAGCGCGTCCGGGGCCTGCAGCACCATCGCCGAGATGCGGTCGTCGGAGTCCGCGAGGAGGGCGCCGTACATCGCGCCGTAGTCGTGCCCGACCAGGGCGATCCGCGTCGGGTCGACGGCGCGCTCGGAGGCGAGCCGGTCGAGCGCGCTGCGGAAGGCGGCCACCTGGTTCTCCACGAGCGTCACGTCGCCGGTGGTGCCGTCCGGGTTCGGGACCCAGGGGAAGTAGCCGTTCGGGAGCACCGAGTAGACGCCCTTGCCGGCGAGACCGACCGCCTCGGAGAGGTACTCGCTGCGGTCGTTGTTGATCTCACCCAGCCAGTGCAGCCAGAGGACGGCCGGCGCGGAGTGCTTCTTCGCCTCCCCCGCCGGGTGCACGTACCACGCCTGCACCGGGTCCTGGCCTGGCACCGGGATGGTGATGTCCTCGACGACCACGTGCTGCTGGGCGGGGCGCTTCGCCGTCTGCGTGCCCGCCGTCGCGGTCCCGCCTGCGACCAGGCCTGCCGCCGTCACCATCCCGACCACCATCAACCCCACTCGTCGTCGCATGCGGACACCTCCGGGCGTCAGTAGTAAAAAGCCACTTACAACTGACGAACCTAGAATCGGTAGCATAAGCCGTCAAGCAACTGACGCCGATTCGTGACCTGGGAGGAGTGGATCGTGACCGGCTTCCCCGCGGACTGGCTGGCGGACCCGGCTGCGCCGGCGACCGACGTCGAGCTGGCCCTGCTGCTGGTCAACAGCCACGACCTGCTCGAGGACCCGGCCGACCGCCTGCACGACCTGCGCTGGCTCACCCACGCGCTCGCCGGGGCCGGCCACCCGCACCTCGCGGACCCACTCACCGCTCGCGACCTGCCGCGCCTGCGCCGGTTGCGGGACGCGCTGCGCCAGGTGTTCGAGGCGACGGACGACGAGGAGGCGGCCGCGGTGCTCAACCCGCTGCTGCAGAAGGCCCGGGCCGTCCCGCTGCTGGTCCGCGGGCCGGACGGCGCGACGTCGCTCGTCGTGGGTGCCGGGCTCAGCGGAGCCGCGGCCCTCGAGGCGCGGCTGCCCAGCGCACTGGCCGGCTTCGTGGCCGAGCACGGCGTCCGCCGCCTCGGGGTGTGCGGCAGCGACCCGTGCCGGTGCGTGTACGTCGACCGGACGCGCGCCGCGACGCGCAAGTACTGCTGCTCCTACTGCAACGACCGCCGAGCCGCCCGCGCCTACCGGCGGCGGCGCTCACCCGGGCTTGCGTAGCACCCAGCGGTAGGCCTGGATGTAGTCGCGGCGGAACCCGTCGACGCAGCCCCAGAGGTAGAGCCGGAACAGGCGGTACTGGCGCGACCCGAACCGGTCCTCGATGAAGTCCCGCGCCGCGTCGAGGTTCTCGGCCCAGTGCCGCGCCGTGAGCCCGTAGTCGACCCGGTCGTTGATGACGAGCTCGAGCTCCATGGGCGACCGGGCGACCGCCTTCACGTAGCTCGCCAGCGCGAGGGGCGACCCGTTGCCCGGGAAGAGCTGCTTCTCCACGAACGTGGACACCCAGTTCTTGCGCCGCGCGGCGCTGGCGTCGAGGTAGACCCGTCCACCGGGCTTCAGCAGCTGCTCGTACGTCGCGATCGTGCGCGGGTAGTCCGGCAGGTGCTCGGTGACCCCGAGGTTGACGATCGCGTCGTACGGCGCCTCCGGACGGTGGGCGAACAGGTGCTCGCGCCGCACCTCGCAGGGCAGGTCCTGGGCATCGATGATGCCCTGGACGAACGCGCGCGAGGCCTCCGAGATGGTCAGCGAGGTGACCCGGATGCCGCGCGCCCCGGCGTACTCGACGAAGGCACCCCATCCCCCGCCCACGTCGAGGACGCGGTCACCCTCCTTCAGGCCCGTGACGGACACGGCGTACTCGAGCTTGCGGCTGATCGCGTCCTCGAGCGACTCGTCGGGGCGCTCGAAGACGCCCTGCGAGTAGGCCCGGTGCCGCCGGTCGAGGAAGGCGAGGAAGAAGGCCGGGTCCTCCTCGTAGTGGTGGGCGATGTACTCGTGGTCGCTCCTGACCTGCCCGCGCAGGACCGGGCGGACGAAGCGGGCGGCGTACCGCACGGGGTGCCGGTCGGTGAACATCGCGCGCATCCCGAGCAGCGACGCCAGGTCGCCCTCGACGTCGATGTCGCCGGCCAGGTACGCCTCGCCGGCGGTCGCGAGGTCGAAGGAGCTCAGCGCGTCCAGGCCGGCCCGCGAGGTGCACACGAGAGTCACGTCGGGCTCGCCCTCGCCGATGAGCGTCTCCACCCCGTCGGGGAGGCGGAGCGTGAACGGCGTCGCGCCCGGGATCGCCCGGTGCCGGCGGCGCACCTCGTCGGCGACGCGGTGGTGGGGGGAGACGGTGACGACCACGCTGCTCCTCGTCATCGCAGGAATTCCAGCCCCGAGTGAGCACGAGGGTAGTGGCGCCGCAGTCCTCCCCTCCAGATTTCCGGACGACTTCTCAGAGCCCGGGCCGCGGAGTGGCTGACCGTGTAGGAATGGGTCCATGGGGGACTACGCGATCCGGCCGCTGAGCCCCGAGACGTGGGACGCGTACGCCGCGCTGGTCGCCAAGCACAACGGGGTCTTCGGCGGCTGCTGGGACACGTGGTTCCACACGCTCGAGAAGGACCCGGATCGCACCTACGACAGCAACCGCGCGCTGAAGTGCCGGCTGGTCGAGGAGGGCAGGGCCCACGCGGCGGTGGTCTTCGACGGTGACCAGGCGGTCGCGTGGGCGCAGTACGGGTCGCCGGACGAGCTGCCCAACATCCACCACCGCAAGCAGTACCTCGAGGAGGCCGACGCGCTTCCCGACTACCGGATCACGTGCGTCTTCGTGGACCGCGACCACCGCCGCCAGGGCGTCACCGAGGTGGCCATCCGCGGCGCGCTCGACCTGATCGCGCAGGCCGGTGGCGGCGTGGTCGAGGGGTACCCCCACGAGAGGCCGACCAAGAAGGTCTCCTCGTCGTTCCTCTACAACGGCACGCGGCCGCTGTACGAGCGGCTCGGCTTCGAGTTCGTCCGGTCCAAGGGCCAGAAGAACACCGTGATGCGGCGGACGGTCGAGCCGGACCACCGGAAGGCACCGACGAGGGGCTAGACGGCACCCAGCCACTTCTCGAGGAGGTCGGCCACCCGCTCCGGCTGCTCGATCGAGCTGCAGTGACCGGCGTCCGGGATGACCTCGAGCCGCGCGCCCGGGACGGCTGCGGCGATGGCCTCGGACCTCGGCAGCGGCGTGGCCACGTCGTCGGCACCCACGGCGACCAGCGTCGGGGCGCTGATCCGGCCGATCTCCCCGTCCACCGGCAGCCGGTCGACCACGCCGTTGATGGCCTTGGTGATGCCGCTCTTGTCGCACGCGGTCACCTCGGCCACCCACGCGTCGTTCTCCGCACGCGAGCGGGGATCGGCCAGGTACGTCGGGCCGAACATGATTCGCTCGACGGGCTTGCGCACCGGACGGAAGCCGAGCAGCCCGTAGACCCGGGTGAGCATCCGGTAGCGCGGGACGTTCTCCGGCGGCTCGGGTCCCGCGCTCGTGTCCAGCAGCACCAGCGACCGCACCAGGTCAGGGCGACGGGCGGCCAGCCGCATCCCGACGAACCCGCCCATCGACAGCCCGACCCAGTGCACCCGCCCGAGCCCGAGCTGCTCGATGACCGCGACCGCGTCGAGGTACAGCGAGTCCATGTCGTACCCGGACCTCGACGCCGGCGAGCGACCCTGGCCGCGCCAGTCGATCCGCACGCACCGGTAGTGCGCTCGCAGCCGCTCGGCCTGAGCGGCGAACGACCGGCCGCTGAAGAGCACCCCGTGCCCGAAGACGACCACCTCGGCATCCGGACGGCCGGCGGGTACGCCGGAGTCCTCGATCCAGACCTGCGCCCCGTTGACCTCGACGAGTGGCATGCCCCCCGACGCTACTCGCAGGAGACGTCCGTGCCGCCCTCGCCGGCCGGCAGGAGGTTGACAGCGCGCCGTGCGGGTCTAGGTTGCGAGGTGGAGCGGGCTCGGGCACTCCCCGAACCCGACGGGAGTCCACCATGTTGAGCGACAGCAAGGTCACCGCGAACATCCCGGCCGCCGATCTCGAGCGTGCGCGCCGCTTCTACGCCGACAAGCTCGGCCTCACGCCCGCCGACGAGAACCCCGGCGGTCTGATCTACAGCACGGGAGGAACCATCTTCTTCCTGTACCAGACCGAGTACGCCGGCCAGGCGGGCCACACCATCGCCCAGTTCCACGTCGGCGACGTGGCAGCGGAGGTGAAGGACCTCCAGTCGCGGGGCGTCACCTTCGAGCACTACGACCTGCCCGGCACCACCTGGGACGGCGACGTGGCGAGCATGGGCGACATGGGCCACGCGGCCTGGTTCAAGGACAGCGAGGACAACATCCTCTGCCTCGACGACATGATGTAGCGGGTCCCGGCACGGCTCAGGCGACGAGCGCGCGCAGGAGGGCGGGCGCACGCTCGCGCCAGTCCGCCGGGTACGCGTGACCCAGGCCGGGCACCTCCTCGAACGTGCACCGCCCGCCGGCGGCACGCACCGCGTCGCGGAACACCCGCTGGTTGGCGGCGGGGAGCGGGTCGTCCTCCCCTGCGACCAGCGCGCCGGGGACCAGCCGGTCGAACGTCGCGACCCCGGGTTGAGGCGCGCCGGCGACCGCGACCCAGCCGTCCGCGCCGACCTCGCCGTTCAGCACGGCGGACGCCGCGAGCCCGGCGCCCTGAGACGCGCCGGCGAGGACGAGCGGTACGTCGCCCGGCGCGGCCGCCACACCCGCACGGACGTCGCGCAGCGCGAGGTCGCGGACGTCCCAGCACGGGAAGCCGTCGCCGTCGACCAGCGTCGACTCAACGGCGACGACGCGGATGCCTCGGTCGACGACCGGCAGCCAGGTCGCGAGGGTGTCGGCGGCCCGGACGCCGTACATGTGCAGCGCCACCACCGTCACCCACGGGTCGGCCGCCTCGCGGACCTCGGCCCCGGGGCGGGCGGTGCGCGCCGCGGACACGGCCTCCTCGGCGCGCGCCCGCAGGCGGCGACCGACGGCGCCCAGGTCGAGCCCTTCGTCCTCCAGCGACCCGACCTGGCGTGCGGTCCAGAACCGGCCCGCGTCCAGGACGGCCTCCGCCACCAGGCGGGCCTCACCGTGGCGGCCGAGCCGGACGAGCACCTCGGCCCGGATCTGCGAGAGGGCCGCGAACCGCTCGGGGTGCCGGCCGAGGACGGCGTCGGTGATGCGCAGCGCGTCGACGAAGTCGCCCGCGGCGTACGCCCTCGTGATCGCGGTGGTCTCGACCCAGACGTCGGCGTCGCTCACTCGTCCTCCGGAGCCCTGGTCGGGTCGACGCCCGCGAGGAAACCTTCCGCCTGGGCGGCGACTCCCCTCGCCCCCGCCGCGCTCGCCCACCGGTCCACGACGTCGGCGACGGCCCGGGCTCCGCCCTCGTCGCCCTCGTCGCGCAGCAGGACGGCGAGCAGCAGGGTCTGCGAGAGCGTGCCGCCCACGTGGCCTGCCCGAGCGCCGGCGGCCGCCGACTCGCGCCACCGGACCCGGGCGTCCTCGAGGTCCCCGTCGTCGTGCGCGTGGTCGCCGAGGTGTCGCTGCGCCTCGAAGAGCAGCACGTCGTCGCCGTCGCGGCCCGGCGCCAGCCCCGCCGCGAACCAGGCCGGAGCGGCTTCCCGTTCGGCCAGCACGTTGTCGGTGATCCAGCCGCGGCAGACGGACGCCCACCCGCGGCGTACGTCGTCCGGTGCGGTGTCGTGCACGCGCGTGGCGTGATTGAGCAGCGCGGCGACGTCCTCCTCGGAGCGCCCGTCGGGGCCGACGCGGAAGGAGCCGTCCGGGTTCCTGACGGCCCGGGAGTACGCCCGCCGCAGGTGCAACCAGTCGGCGTCCCAGGTCAGATCGGGATCGCTGGTGTGCTCGGCCACGAGCTTGTCCAGCTCGGCGAACCGCGGGTCGGCGGACGCCGCCCCCGCGGCCATCTCGGCGCGGTCGGCCACGTCGGCGGCGGCCAGCGCCAGCCGCAGCCGGCCCGAGGCGTCGCCCGGCTCGGGTATCGCGGCGTCGAGGAGGTGGAGGGCCAGGTCGAAGTGCAGGCCGAGCGCGAGGGTGGTCGCGGCGTCGCAGAGCGTCGGTACGTCGGTGTACGAAATCGTCATGGAACCGGCAGAATAGTTTTGATCAAAACTTTTCACCAGAAAACTATTTGGGAGGCAACCGATGCGCTCGGCACCCGGCCCGGACTCCGTCGACGACCACGTCGCCCGCTGGGCCGCGGAGCTGCCCTGGCTGGACTCCCTGCACGAGGAGATCGTGGCCCGGCTGATGTACGTCACGAAGCACCTGGCCAAGTCCCGCGAGGACGCCTTCGGCGACGACGAACTCACCCGGGCGTCGTTCAAGGTGCTGCTCGCGCTGCGCCGGCTCGGAGCCCCCTACGAGGCCCAGCCCTCACGGCTCGCCGAGGAGCTCGGCCTGAGCCGCGGCGCGCTGTCGGTCCGGCTGACGCCGTTGGAGGAGGACGGCCTGATCACCCGCACCGTCGACCCGCACGACCGGCGCAAGGTCCACGTCCGGCTGACCGCCGCCGGCAAGCGCGCGTTCGACAAGCACGGCCAGCACGAGGGCGCGGACGAGGCCTGGCTGCTCGACCACCTGACCCGGCAGAGCCAGCAGCGGCTGGCCGACCTGCTGCGCACCCTGGTGCTGGCGATCGAGGACCGCTCGGTTTGATGGACGCGTGACCTTCAGCGCCCTCGACCACCTGGAGTGCCCGCGGTGCGGGGCGACGTACGACGCGACCGTGCGGCAGGGGCTGTGCCCGGCCGACGGGTCGCCGCTGCTGGCGAGGTACGACCTGGCGCGCGTCACGACGGACCCGAGGAGGATCGCGGGCCGCGCCCCCGACCTGTGGCGCTACCACGAGCTGCTGCCCGTCTCCGGGCCCGAGCACGTCGTGACCCTCGGCGAGGGGATGACGCCGCTGCTGCCGGCGCCACGGCTCGGGGCCGAGCTCGGCCTGCCGCGGCTGCTGGTCAAGGACGACGGACTGTTGCCGACCGGGTCGTTCAAGGCGCGCGGCGCGGCCGTCGGTGTCTCGCGCGCCAAGGAGCTCGGCGCCACGAGGCTGGCCATGCCCACCAACGGCAACGCGGGCGCCGCGTGGTCGACGTACGCCGCGCGCGCCGGCCTGCGCGCCACCATCGCGATGCCGGTCGACGCGCCGAGCATCACCCGGGCCGAGGTGGCCGTCACCGGCGGCGACCTGCGCCTCGTCGACGGCCTCATCTCCGACGCCGGGGCGCTGATCGGCGCCGCGGTGCGGGCGAGCGACGACGACTGGTTCGAGGTGGCGACGCTCAAGGAGCCGTACCGCATCGAGGGCAAGAAGACGATGGGCCTCGAGATCGCCGAGCAGCTCGGGTGGCGGATGCCGGACGCGATCCTCTACCCGACCGGCGGCGGCGTCGGGCTCATCGGCATCCACAAGGCGCTGCTCGAGGCACGCGAGCTCGGCTGGCTCGAGGGCGACCTGCCGAAGCTGGTGTCGGTTCAGGCCACCGGCTGCGCGCCGATCGTCACGGCGTTCGAGGCGGGGGACGAGGAGTCGGTCGAGGTCGAGGACTCCGCCACGGTCGCGTTCGGGATCAACGTGCCGAAGGCGCTGGGCGACTTCCTGATCCTGCGGGCGGTTCGGGACACGGCAGGTACGGCGGTGGCCGTCGACGACGCCGACCTGCTCGCCGACCTCGCGCTGACCGCGCGCCTCGAGGGGATGTTCCTCTGTCCCGAGGGCGCCGCCACGGTGACCGCGGCCCGGCGGCTCGTCGAGTCCGGCTTCCTGGATGCCGGCGACGAGGTGGTGCTGCTCAACACCGGGGCCGGCGTGATCTACCCGGACACGGTCACCGTCGACGCACCCACCATCGCCAAGGACGGCGTGCTCCACCTGTGAGCGATCGTTGCCTCATCGTGCTGGTCGCCGACCCGCGTCCGACCTAGCGTCGCGTCATGACGCGGACCCCGGGAGCCCTAGCGGCTCTCGTGGCGGCGACCGTGCTGACCGCGTGCACCACGGGCGACGCCGACCGGCTCGCTGCCGCGAAGCCGTCCGTGATCGGCATCGGCGACCCGTACTTCCCCCGCGACGGCGGCATCGGCATCGACGTGGCCAGGTACCGGATCCGGGACGCCTACGACTTCGCCAGCGGCCGGCTGAGCGGGTCGTCGACGCTGACGATCACCGCCACCCAGCGGCTCACCGAGCTCTCCCTCGACTTCCTGCTACCGGTCTCGAAGGTCCGGCTGAGCACCGGCGCCGCGACGTACTCCCAGACCCGCGCGCACGAGCTCGTCATCACCCCCGCGAAGCCGATCACCGAGGGCACGAGGTTCCGGGTCACGGTGACGTACGCCGGCACGCCGGCCGACGCGACGTACCTGGGCGCGAGCAACTGGAAGGCCGACCAGCACGAGGCCGTCACCGTGGACGAGCCGCACATGGCCCCGTGGTGGTACCCCAGCAACGACCACCCCTCCGACAAGGCCCGCTTCGACATCAGCATCACCGTCCCCCGCGGCAACACCGTCATCAGCAACGGCAAGCGGGTCTCGAAGACCTCGAACGGCGACCGCACGACGTTCCGCTGGCGGGCCGACGAGCCGATGACGACGTACCTGGCGTTCTTCGCCGCCGGGAGGTTCACGGTGACCCGTGGCGTCACCGCCGAGGGTGTCCCGTGGGTGAACGCGGTGTCCCGGCAGGGCACGGCGAAGGAGCAGCGCGGCTCGCAGCGGATGCTCGCACGGACCGCGGACTTCGTGTCCTGGCTGTCGTCGCGGCTGGGCGAGTACCCGTTCGCGCAGACCGGCGGCGTGGTCACGTCGCTCGACGTGGGCTTCTCGCTGGAGACCCAGACGCGCCCGGTGTACGGGTTCTACGTTCCGGTCGGCTCCTACCCGCTCCTGGTCCACGAGCTCGCCCACCAGTGGTTCGGCGACTCGGTGTCCCTCGAGCGCTGGCAGGACGTCTGGCTCAACGAGGGCTTCGCGTCGTTCATGAGCTGGATGTACGACGAGGACCACGGTGGCTGGACCGCGCAGAAGCACCTCGAGTCCAGCTACGGCACGTACTCCGCGACCGACGACTTCTGGGACCTCACCATCGGCAACCCCGGCCCGGACGACATCTTCGAGAACCCCGTCTACGAGCGCGGGGCGATGACCCTCCAGGCGCTCCGCAACCGCGTCGGCGACGACGTCTTCTGGCAGCTGCTCCGCACCTGGGTCGCCGAGCACCAGTACGGGAACGCCACCACCGACGACTTCGTCGCGCTGGCCGGGTCCCTCAGCGGCCAGGACCTCGGCGCCTTCTTCGACGTCTGGCTGCAGACCGGCGAACGTCCCGACCAGACGCCCGCCAACGGCCTCTGAGCGCGGCAGCTAGCCCAACGTCGACGTCCTCGCGACCAGCTCCGGCAGGAGCACGACCTGCTGGTGGACGTGGTCGGCGTTGTCGGCCTCGTCGAGGACCAGCTCGGCCGCACGGCGGCCGAGCTCGTGGCGGGGCTGGCGGACGGAGGTGAGCGGGACGGCAGCGGCGCCGGCGAAGTAGATGTCGTCGTACCCGACGATCGCCAGGTCGTCGGGCACCCGGAGGCCGGAGGCGACGACCTGCTGGAGCAGGCCGAGCGCCAGCAGGTCGTTGGCGCAGAAGGCCGCGGTGGGTCGCTTCGCCCGGGCGAGGCCGAGCAGCCGCTCGCCGGCCTGCCGACCCTCGCGCACGGTCGTCGCGAGGGTCTCGATGACCGTGATGTCGGGCGCTCCGGCGGCGGCCAGCCCCTGGCGCGCGCCCACCAGCCGGTCGCGCACCTGGCCGATGGACTCGGGCCCGCCGACGAACGCGATGCGCTGGTGGCCGCGGTCGAGCAGGTGCTCCACGGCGAGGGAGCCGCCCAGCACGTCGTCGACGGCGACCGAGCAGAGCGACTCGTCGCGGGTGGTGCGGTCGACGATCACGACCGGCGTGCCCCGGCGGGCGACCGAGGCGAGGTGGGGCGCCTCGGGGTCGATCGGCGTGACCAGGATGCCCTGCACACGCTGCTCCACCAGGTGGGCGAGGTACCCGGCCTCGCGGTCGGCGCGCTGGCCGCTGTTGCACATGTACAGCGAGAAGTGACCGCTCTCCGCGGTCTCCTCGATGCCGGCCGCGACGTCGGTGAAGAAGGGGTTGGCCGCGTCGAGCATCACGTAGGCCAGCGTCCGGCTGCGTCCCGAGCGCAGGTGCCGGGCCGCCTCGTTGCGCACGAAGCCCAGCTCGGCCATCGCCTGCTCGACCTTGCGGCGCGTGGCCGGGCTGACCCGCTCGGGACGGTTGAGGACGTTGGAGACGGTCCCCAACGAGACGCCGGCGTACGCCGCGACGTCCTTGACGCCCGCCATCCGATCCCCGTTCTCGATGCTGGTGCTGGAACGCTTCAGCACGCCTGGTCGCGAGCAATCTAGTGCAGAACCTTGACGAATGTGAACGCCGTCACCTACGGTCTGCTCCATCGAATTGAAACCTTTCAATCCCGCAAACGCACGAGCAACGACTCCGATCGAGGTCCCGATGAGCGCAGCCACCACCCCGGTGCTCGAGCTCCGCGACGTCTCGAAGTCGTTCGGTCCGGTGGTGGCGCTCCGGTCCGGCAGCCTGGCCGTCGGCGCCGGCAGCATCCACGCGCTCGTCGGTGAGAACGGCGCCGGCAAGTCCACGCTGGTGAAGGTCGTGGCCGGCGTCTACCGCCGCGACGGCGGCGAGTTCCGGCTGGGCGGCCAGCCGGTCGACTTCGCCTCGACCGCCGAGTCCAAGGACGCCGGCGTCGCGGTCATCTACCAGGAGCCGACGCTCTTCCCCGACCTCTCGGTCACCGAGAACATCTTCATGGGCCGGATGCCGCTCGGCTCGGGCCGACTGTCTGGGCGCCGCATCGACAAGGGCGCCATGCACGCCGAGGCCACCGCGCTCTTCCAGCGGCTCGGCGTGCACATCGACCCGCGTCGCCCGGCCCTGGGCCTGTCCATCGCCGACCAGCAGATCATCGAGATCGCGAAGGCCATCTCCCTGGACGCCCGGCTGCTGATCATGGACGAGCCGACCGCCGCGCTCTCCGGCAACGAGGTCGCTCGCCTCTTCGCGGTCGCCCGCAGCCTGCGCGACGAGGGTCGCGCCCTGGTCTTCATCTCGCACCGCTTCGACGAGGTCTTCGAGCTCTGCGACACGGTCACCGTGATGCGCGACGGCTCCTACATCTCCACCGACCGCGTCGCGGAGACCACCGAGTCGCAGATCGTGGCCAAGATGGTCGGCCGCGAGGTCGGCGACCTGTTCCCCAAGACGGTCGCCGAGATCGGGGAGGTCGTCCTCGACGTCCAGAACCTGGAGACGGCCGGCGAGTTCCACGGCGTCTCCTTCCAGGTCCGGGCCGGCGAGATCGTGGGGCTCGCCGGCCTGGTCGGCGCCGGTCGCAGCGAGATCGCCCGCGCGGTGTTCGGCGTCGACGCGTACGACGCCGGCACGGTCACGCTGGCCGGCAAGCCGGTCCCGGCGCACGACCCGAGGGGCGCGATCCGGGCCGGCATGGCCTTCGTCCCCGAGGACCGCCGCCAGCAGGGCCTGGTGATCCAGGGCTCGGTCGGCAAGAACATCGCCTCGGTCATCCGCAGCCGGATCAGCAAGAGCGGCCTGATCACAGCCGGGTCCGAGTACGCCGCCGCGCGGCCGTGGGCCGACCGCCTCGAGGTCAAGACCAACGCCCTCGACATGAAGGCCGCGACCATGAGCGGCGGCAACCAGCAGAAGGTCGTCATCGCCAAGTGGCTGGCCACGAACCCGAAGCTGCTGATCATCGACGAGCCCACCCGCGGCATCGACGTCGGCACCAAGGCCGAGGTGCACCGCCTGCTCTCCGAGCTGGCCGGCCAGGGCCTGGCGATCCTGATGATCTCCAGCGAGCTGCCCGAGGTGCTCGGCATGGCCGACCGTGTCCTCGTCGTCCGCGAGGGTCAGATCACCGCGGACATCGCCCGCGACGACGCCACCCCCGAGAACGTCATGGCCGCCGCCACCCGCTCGAGCGAGAAGGCGTCATGAGCACCGACCTCCTCGTCGAGCCGAGCCGGCAGTCGGCGGGCCAGCGCGCGCTCACGACGTTCCTCCGCTCGCGCGAGCTGTCCATCGCGATCGTGCTCGTCCTCATCGTGATCGCCGCGACCCTGAAGAGGCACACGTTCGTCTTCAGCCACGACGGCTGGCGCGACACCCTGCTGACCCCGTCCATCCTGCTGCTGCTCGCGGTCGGCCAGATGGTCGTCATCGTCACCCGCAACGTGGACCTGTCGGTCGGGTCGGTGCTCGGCATCACGGCGTACGCCACCGGCAAGATCTTCATCGCCAACCCGGACACCCCGGTGGTCCTGGTCTTCGCGGCAGGCCTACTGATCGGTGCGGTGCTCGGTGCGATGAACGGCTTCCTCGTCGCCTTCTTCCGGGTGCCCGCCCTCGTCGTCACCCTCGGCACGATGTACGCCTTCCGGGGGTACCTCACCCATCAGGCGGGCAGCAAGCGGATCGTGGCCGGCGACATCCCGGCGAACTTCGAGAAGCTCGGCACCCAGCAGCTGCTGACGGTCCCGGTCCTCACGCTGATCGGCCTGGCCGTGCTCGCCGTGGTCGGCTACTACCTCCACACCGCTCGCGGCGGTCGAGAGCTCTACGCGATCGGCTCCGACCCCGACGCCGCCCACCTCTACGGCCTGAACGTCGGGCGGCGGGTCTTCGGCGCCTTCGTGCTCAGCGGGGCGCTGGCCGGCCTGGCGGGTGTGTTCTCGGTGGCGCGCTACGCCACGGCCTTCGCCGGCACCGGCCGTGACCTCGAGCTCCAGGCGGTCGCCGCCGTCGTGATCGGCGGCGTCGCGATCTTCGGCGGCAGCGGCACGGTGTGGGGCGCGGCCATCGGCGCCTTCCTGCTGGTGACCATCAACCGGGCGCTGCCGATCCTCGGCATCAGCGACTTCTGGCAGGGCGCCGTGGTCGGTGGCCTGATCATCGGGGCGATCGTCCTCGACCGGGTGCTCAGTCTGCGCCGGGCCCACCAGCTGATCGAAGCCCGAGATGTGACTGAGGAGGAGGGCTGATGGCCACGACAGACGCACTTGAGCCGGCCACCACCCGACGCGGCTACCCGTCGTACTCGCGCAACGTCGTCCAGCGCCTGTTGCTGAACCGCGAGGCGGCCGTCATCGCAGCCTTGGTGGTCGTCTACGTCTACTCGCTGGTCTCCGTGGACTTCTTCGACGGGCCGCTGACGACCTACAACATCCTCAAGGAGTACTCGCCCATCCTGCTGATGGCGCTGCCGATGACGCTGATCATCATCACCGGCGAGATCGACCTGTCGGTGGCCAGCACCCTCGGCGTCTCCGCGGCGTTCTGCGGCGTGCTGGTCAAGGAGCACGGCGTCGACCTGACGACCGCGATGGTCCTCACCCTCGTCCTGGGCATCGTGCTCGGCGCGGTGAACGGCTTCCTCGTCGCGTACGTCGGCCTCCCGTCGCTCGCGGTCACGATCGGCACGCTGGCCCTCTACCGCGGCCTGGCCGAGGGGCTCATCCAGACCGACCGAATCGCCGGGTTCGACCCCAAGTGGCAGGACTGGCCGACCGAGCGGATCGGGGGCACGAACGTCCCGCAGATCGTCATCCCCGTGGCGATCCTGGCCGTCGTCTTCTTCGTCCTGCTGCACTTCACCAGCTTCGGCCGCGGCGTCTACGAGATCGGGCTCAGTCCCGAAGCGGCTCACTTCTCGGGCGTCAACGTGGCCAGGACGAAGTTCCTGCTGTTCGTGATGAGCGGCCTGATCGCGTCCCTCGCCGGCCTGTACGTGATGCTGCGTGCGGACTCCGCGGCGACCGACACCGGCATCGGCTTCGAGCTCAAGGTGATCGCCTCGGTGCTCCTCGGCGGCGTCTCCATCTTCGGCGGCCGGGGTGCGCTGCACGGCGTCATCGCCGGCGTTCTCCTCATCGCCGTCCTCAACTCCGCGCTCCTGCTCAGCAACCAGGGCTCGGAAGTCATCCAGATCATCATCGGCCTCCTGCTCGTGGCCTCGGTGATCTCCTCCAGCTTCCTGTCGCGGTTCCGGGAGCTTCTCCCGCGCAGGACGGCCAGCACCAACCAGGTATCAGGCCAGAAATCACGAAAGGCACCTCAATGAAGATCAGGTCCAAGCGATACGCCGCCGGCGCGGTGCTGGCGCTGGTTGCCAGCCTCGGCCTCGCGGGCTGCGGGTCCGACGACTCCTCCACCGCTGGTGACAGCGGCGGCGGAGGCGGAGGCGGGGACGCCACGACGGTCACCTTCCTGCCCAAGGCTCTCGGCAACCCGTACTTCGACACCAGCGACGCCGGCGGCAAGAAGGCCGTCGACGAGTTCGGCGGCACCTACGCCGAGGTCGGTCCCGACACCATCGGCCCCGACACCCAGGTGTCGTTCATCGACACCGCCGCCCAGCAGGGCGTGAACGCCCTCGTCGTGTCGGGCAACGACCCGCAGGCGCTCTGCGACTCGCTCAACGCGGCTCGCGACGCCGGGACCAAGGTCGTCACCTTCGACTCCGACGTCGACCCGACCTGCCGCGACCTGTTCATCAACCAGGCGACCGCCGAGGGCATCGCCAAGGTCGAGGTGGACATGATCGCCGAGCAGATCGGTGACTCCGGCGAGGTCGCGATCCTGTCGGCCGCCGCGAACGCCACCAACCAGAACGCCTGGATCAAGATCATGGAGCAGGAGCTGGCCGACAACCACCCGGACATCAAGCTGGTGGACACGGTCTACGGCGACGACGACGACCAGACGTCGTTCGACAAGACCGCGGCGCTGCTCTCGGACCACCCGAACCTCAAGGGCATCATCTCGCCGACCACCGTCGGCATCGCCGCGGCCGCCCGCTACCTCTCCACCTCGGACGCCAAGGGCAAGGTCGCGCTGACCGGCCTGGGCACCCCCAACCAGATGCGTGACTACGTCGAGGACGGCACCGTCACCGAGTTCGCGCTGTGGAACCCGGGCGACCTGGGCTACCTCGCGGCGTACGCCGCCAAGGCGCTCGTCGACGGCGACATCACCGGCGCCGAGGGCGACAAGTTCACCGCCGGCGAGCTCGGCGACTTCGAGGTCGGCGCCGACGCCACCGTGCTGCTCGGTGAGCCGTACCGCTTCAACAAGGACAACATCGCCGACTTCGACTTCTGATCACCCAGGCCCGAGCTTGCGAGGGCCTGACCGGGCGATCAGATCGAGGAGGGGTCCGCAGACCCGAACGAAGAGAGGGACTGCGGACCCCGTCTCGAGATCTCGCCGAGATGACGAGCAAGTCCAGGTCACCGGGTCTCGACACCGCCTCGCCTAGCGGCTCGGCGGGCTCGACCACCGGGAAACGAGGGAGGAGCTGACATGCCCCGCTACTGCTTCCAGCTCCAGGTGAAGCCGGAGCGGATCGCGGAGTACCGCGAGCGGCACGCCGCCGTCTGGCCCGACATGCTCCGGGCGCTGGCCGACACCGGCTGGCGCAACTACTCCCTGTTCCTGCGACCCGACGGGCTGCTCATCGGCTACGTCGAGTCCGACGACCTCACCGCCGCACAGGCGGCGATGGACGCCACCGACGTGAACCACCGCTGGCAGGCCGAGATGGGGTCGTTCTTCGCGGCCCTGGACGTCCCACCGGACCAAGGATTCCTCCTGCTCGACGAGGTCTTCCACCTGGAGGACCAGCTCGCCGCTCTCGACACCAAGGACACAGACCGATGACCACCTTCGCCGACATCACCGGCCGGCTCGAGAAGCTGGCGATCGAGGTGCCCTCGTGGGCCTACGGCAACTCCGGCACCCGCTTCAAGGTCTTCGGCTCCCCCGGCACCCCGCGCACCGTCAAGGAGAAGATCGCCGACGCCGCCGCCGTGCACCGCTTCACCGGGCTCGCTCCGTCGGTCGCCCTGCACATCCCGTGGGACCTGGTCGACGACTACGCCGCGCTGGCGACGTACGCCGGGGACCACGGCGTCCGCCTCGGCACCGTCAACTCCAACACCTTCCAGGACGACGACTACAAGCTCGGCTCGCTGACCAACGCCGACCCGGCCGTCCGGCGCAAGGCCGTCCAGCACAACCTCGACTGCATCGAGGTCATGAACGCCACCGGCTCCCGCGACCTCAAGATCTGGCTGGCCGACGGCACCAACTACCCGGGCCAGGCCGACATCCGCACCCGCCAGGACTGGCTGGCCGAGGGCCTCGCCGAGATCTACGCGCAGCTGTCTGACGACCAGCGGCTGGTGCTCGAGTACAAGTTCTTCGAGCCGGCGTTCTACCACACGGACGTTCCGGACTGGGGCACGTCGTACGTTCACTGCGCCGCCCTCGGCGACCGCGCCGTCGTCTGCCTCGACACCGGGCACCATGCCCCAGGCACCAACATCGAGTTCATCGTCGCCCAGCTCGTCCGGCTCGGGAAGCTCGGCTCCTTCGACTTCAACTCCCGCTTCTACGCCGACGACGACCTGATCGTCGGCGCGGCCGACCCGTTCCAGCTGTTCCGGATCATGGTCGAGGTCATCCGGGGCGGCGCGTACGACGGACCGACGCCAGCGGCCCTGATGCTCGACCAGTGCCACAACATCGAGAAGAAGATCCCGGGCCAGCTCCGCTCGGTGCTCAACGTCCAGGAGATGGTGGCGCGCGCGCTGCTGCTCGACGTGGACGCCCTGGCGCAGGCGCAGCAGGCTGGTGACGTGCTGGCCGCCAACCAGATCTACATGGACGCGTTCTACACCGACGTACGACGCGACCTCGCCGGCTTCCGCGAGGAGCGCGGGCTGCCGGCCGACCCGATGGCGGCCTACCTCGCCTCGGGCTACCAGGAGCAGATCGAGGCCGACCGTGTGGGCGGCACCCAAGCAGGATGGAACTGACCCCCATGTCACCGACGAACGAGACGGTGGCCGCGCTCGTCGCGCGGTCCAACCGCCTGGGCCGCGACCCCAAGAACACCAACTACGCCGGCGGCAACACCTCCGCCAAGGGCACCGAGACCGACCCGGTGACCGGCGAGGACGTCGACCTGCTCTGGGTGAAGGGCTCCGGGGGCGACCTCGGCACGCTGACCGAGTCCGGCCTGGCGGTGCTGCGGCTGGACCGGATGCGCGCGCTCACGAACGTCTACCCCGGCGTCGAGCGCGAGGACGAGATGGTGGCGGCGTTCGACTACTGCCTGCACGGCAAGGGCGGGGCCGCGCCGTCGATCGACACGGCGATGCACGGTCTGGTCGACGCCGCGCACGTCGACCACCTGCACCCCGACTCGGGCATCGCCATCGCGACCGCCGCCGACGGCGAGGCGCTGACCAAGGAGATCTTCGGCGACCAGGTCGTCTGGGTGCCGTGGCGCCGACCGGGCTTCCAGCTCGGCCTGGACATCGCGGCCATCAAGGAGGCCAACCCGCAGGCGGTCGGCTGCATCCTCGGCGGCCACGGCATCACCGCGTGGGGCGACTCGTCCGAGGAGTCCGAGAAGAACAGCCTCTGGATCATCGACACCGCCGCGGCGTACATCGCCGAGCACAGCAAGGCCGAGCCCTTCGGTCCCGCACTGGACGGGTACGCCGCCCTCCCGGACGCCGAGCGTCGCGCCAAGGCCGCGGCCATCGCCCCCACCATCCGCGGGCTGGCCTCGACCGACAAGCCCATGGTCGGCCACTTCACCGACTCTCCCGAGGTCCTGGAGTTCCTGGCTTCCGCCGAGCACCCGCGCCTCGCCGCCCTGGGCACCTCGTGCCCCGACCACTTCCTGCGCACCAAGGTCAAGCCGATGCTGCTGGACCTGCCCGCGTCGGCGTCGGTCGAGGAGACGGTCGCGCGGCTCAAGGAGCTGCACGGCTCGTACCGCGACGACTACCAGGGCTACTACGACCGCAACGCGGTCGAGGACTCGCCGGCCATCCGCGGCGCCGACCCGCTGATCGTTCTCGTGCCCGGCGTGGGGATGTTCTCGTTCGGCAAGGACAAGCAGACGGCGCGTGTCGCCGGCGAGTTCTACGTCAACGCCATCAACGTGATGCGCGGCGCCGAGGGCCTCTCGACGTACGCCCCCATCGACGAGGCGGAGAAGTTCCGCATCGAGTACTGGGCCCTCGAGGAGGCCAAGCTCCAGCGGATGCCGAAGCCCAAGCCGCTGGCCACCCGCGTCGCGCTGGTCACCGGCGCCGCCTCCGGCATCGGCAGGGCCATCGCCACGAAGCTGGCCGCCGAGGGCGCCTGTGTCGTGATCGCCGACCTGTCCCTGGAGAAGGCGCAGGCCGCGGCGGCCGAGATCGGCACCGCCGACGTGGCCGTCGGGGTCCAGGTGGACGTGGCCGACGAGGCCGCGGTGCAGGCCATGGTCGACGCGACCGTGCTGGCCTTCGGCGGCGTGGACCTGGTCGTCAACAACGCCGGGCTGTCGCTGTCCAAGACCCTCCTCGAGACGACGGTCGCCGACTGGGACCTCCAGCACGACGTGATGGCCAAGGGCTCGTTCCTGGTCTCGCGCGCGGCGGCCAAGGTGCTCATCGAGCAGGAGCTCGGGGGCGACATCGTCTACATCTCCTCGAAGAACTCCGTCTTCGCCGGCCCCAACAACATCGCGTACTCCGCGGTGAAGGCCGACCAGGCCCACCAGGTCCGGCTGCTGGCCGCCGAGCTCGGCGAGCACGGCATCAAGGTCAACGGCGTCAACCCCGACGGCGTCGTCCAGGGCTCCGGCATCTTCGCCGGCGGCTGGGGCGCGCAACGCGCGGCGGTGTACGGCGTGGACGAGGCCGAGCTGGGCAAGTTCTACGCCCAGCGCACGCTGCTCAAGCAGGAGGTGCTGCCGGAGCACTGCGCCCAGGCGGTGTTCGTGCTCTGCTCCCCCGAGCTCAGCCGCACCACCGGGCTGCACATCCCCGTCGACTCCGGCGTGGCCGCGGCGTTCCTGAGATGACAGGTCACAGGTCGGGGCGCTTCGCCGCCGTCGACCTGGGCGCGTCCAGCGGCCGGGTGATGGTCGGCGAGGTCGGACCCGACACCCTGCGGCTCGAGGCGGCCGCTCGCTTCCCGAACGGCCCGGTGCCCGCCGACGACGGCCTGCACTGGGACGTCGACGCACTCGTCGAGCACGCCGTCGCCGGGCTCGCCACGGCGTACGCCGCCGGTCCGCTCACCTCGGTCGGCATCGACAGCTGGGCGGTGGACTACGGTCGCTTGCGCGCGGGACGCCTGCTCGCGCAGCCCTTCTGCTACCGCGACGAGCGCCGCAACCAGGTCGGCCCGGCCCGAGTGGCCGAGCTCATCGGGGACGAGGAGCTCTACCGCCGCAACGGCCTCCAGCACCTCTCCTTCAACACGCTCTACCAGCTCGCCGCGGACGACGGCCTCGACGAGGCCGACCAGGTGCTGCTGGTCCCGGACCTGGTCGCGGCCGCGCTCAGCGCGAACGCGGTCACCGAGCGCACCAACGCCTCGACCACCGGCCTGCTCGACGTCACCACCCGGGACTGGGACACCGAGCTGATGGTCCGCCTCGGCCTGGACGTCACGCTGTTCGCCGACCTGGTCGACCCCGGGCACGAGATCGGCCACCTCATCCCCACGGTCTCCGACCGCGTCGGCGGACGCATCCCCGTCGTCGCGGTCGGGTCACACGACACCGCGTCCGCGATCGTCGGCACCCCGTTGTCGAGCGACGACGCGGCGTACGTCTCCCTCGGCACCTGGGCCCTCGCCGGCCTCGAGCTCGACCAGCCCGTGCTCACCGAGGACGCGCGCCGGACGAACTTCACCAACGAGGGGGGCGTCGACGGCACGGTCCGGTTCCTGACCAACGTGATGGGCACCTGGCTGCTCAGCGAGACCCTGCGCACGTGGGGCGAGACCGACCTGGCCGGCATGCTCCGCGCGGCCGAGGCGTACGACGTACCGGTGCCGGTCGTCGACGTGCAGGACGAGATGTTCCTGCCTCCTGGCGACATGCAGGCCCGCATCGGACAGTGGTGCCACGAGCACGGGGTCGCCCCACCCCGGGGCCGTGTGGCGGCGATCCGATGCATCGTGCTGAGCATCGCGGCCGCGGTCGCCACCGCCATCGAGCGGGCGGCGTCCTTGGCCGGCCGCTCGATCGGCGTCGTGCACGTCGTCGGCGGCGGCGCGCAGAACTCCTTCCTCTGCCAGGCGATCGCGGACCGCTCGGGCCTCCCGGTGCTGGCCGGACCCGTCGAGGCGACCGCCATCGGCAACGTGCTGGTGCAGGCACGGGCCGCGGGGGTCGTCGGCCCGACCCTGGCCGACCTGCGTGCCCTGGTCGCGCGCACCCACGACCTGGCGCGCTTCGCCCCTCACGCATGAGGATCGAGCCATGAGGGTCGCGCTGATGGTGACGTGCATCAACGACGCGCTCTTCCCCGACGTCGGGAAGGCGGTCGTCACCCTGCTACGACGTCTCGGCGTCGAGGTCGACTTCCCCGAGGCCCAGACCTGCTGCGGGCAGCCGATGGTGAACACCGGGTACCTCGACGAGGCCGTCCCACCGTTGCGGTCGTTCGTGAAGGCGTTCGACGGGTACGACGCGATCGTCACCCCGTCCGGGTCCTGCGCGGGGTCCGCCCGGCACCAGCACGGCATCGTCGCCCGCCGGTCCGGTGACCCGGAGCTCGTCGCGGCCGTCGAGCGCACCGGACCCCGGACCTACGAGCTGAGCGAGTTCCTCGTCGACGTGCTCCACGTAACCGACGTCGGCGCGTACTTCCCGCACCGCGTCACCTACCACCCCACCTGCCACTCGCTGCGGATGCTCGGCGTCGGCGACAAGCCGACGCAGCTGCTCGATGCCGTCCGCGGGCTGGAGCTGGTGGACCTGCCGCGGGCCGAGGAGTGCTGCGGCTTCGGAGGCACGTTCGCGGTGAAGAACGCCGACACGTCGGTGGCGATGGTCTCCGACAAAGCGCGGCACGTCCGGGAGACCGGCGCCGAGGTGCTGGTCGCGGGCGACAACAGCTGCCTGATGAACATCGGCGGGGCGCTGACCCGCCAGCGGGCCGGCGTACGGGTGATGCACCTGGCCGAGGTCCTGGCATCCACGGAGGAGTCATGACCGGCACGTTCGTCGGGATGCCGAAGTTCCCCGTCGCGGCCCGGGAGGCGCTGGCGGACACCCAGCTGCGCCGCAACCTCGCGCACGCCACGGCCACGATCCGCGACAAGCGGGCCCGGGTGGTCGCCGAGGTGGAGAACTGGGAGGAGCTGCGGCTCGCCGGGGCGGCGATCAAGGACGCCGCGCTGGCCTCCCTCGACGAGCACCTGGTCCGGCTCGAGGAGCGACTCACCGCGGCGGGTGCCACCGTGCGGTGGGCCCGCGACGCCGAGGAGGCGTGCGCGATCGTGGCCGAGGTCGCGCAGGCTCACGGCATCGACGAGGTGGTGAAGGTCAAGTCGATGGTGACCCAGGAGATCGGCCTCAACGAGGCCCTCGAGGCGCAGGGCATCGCGGCCTGGGAGACGGACCTCGCCGAGCTGATCGTGCAGCTCGGCGACGACCTGCCCAGCCACATCCTGGTGCCGGCGATCCACCGCAACCGCGCCGAGATCCGCGAGATCTTCCGGCGCCGCATGGACGGTGCCGAGGACCTGACCGACGAGCCGGCCGTCCTCGCGGGCGCGGCCCGCGCGCACCTGCGCGCGAAGTTCCTCTCGGCCCGGATGGCGGTGTCCGGAGCGAACTTCGCCGTCGCCGAGACCGGCACGCTGGTCGTGGTCGAGTCCGAGGGCAACGGCCGGATGTGCCTGACCCTCCCCGAGGTGCTGGTCTCGGTGGTCGGCATCGAGAAGGTCGTGCCGACCTGGGAGGACCTCGACGTCTTCCTCCGGCTGCTGCCGCGCTCGTCGACCGGCGAGCGGATGAACCCCTACACCTCCACCTGGACCGGCGTGACCCCGGGTGACGGCCCGCAGGAGGTCGTCGTCGTGCTGCTCGACAACGGCCGCACCCGGGCGCTGGCCGACCAGGTCGGCCGCCAGGCGCTGCGCTGCATCCGCTGCTCGGCCTGCCTGAACTCCTGCCCCGTGTACGAGCGGGTCGGCGGGCACGCGTACGGCTCGGTGTACCCCGGTCCCATCGGCGCCATCCTCAACCCGCTGCTGAAGGGCGTCGGCGTCGACGAGCAGGTCGACTCGCTCCCCTACGCGTCGTCCCTGTGCGGCGCCTGTTTCGAGGTGTGCCCGGTCCGCATCGACATCCCGTCGGTGCTCGTCGACCTCCGCTCCCAGGTCGTCGACGCGCACCGGGGCGGGATCCCGAGCCGCGAGAGCGTCGCGATGAAGGGCGCCGCTGCCACCTTCTCCTCGGGCAAGCGCCTCGGGCTGGCCGAGCGGGCCGCACGGCTCGGTACCGGCGTCGCCGCGCGCTTCGGCGCGTCGGCCTGGACCGGCGCGCGCGACCTCCCGCGGGCGCCGCGCGAGTCCTTCCGCGCCTGGTGGCGCCGTACCGACGGGGGACGATCGTGAGCGCCCGCGACGAGATCCTGGCCCGCATCCGCACGGCGACGGCCGGCGTCTCCGCCCCGAACTCCGCGATCCCCGCCGGGTCGTCGCCCGAGGACGTGGTGGGGCTGTTCGCCGAACGGGTAGCCGACTACCGCGCCACCGTCGTCCGCTGCACGCCCCGCACCCTGCGCGCCAGGCTCACGGCCGCGCTGCCCGAGGGCCGCGTCGTCGTGCCGGACGGCCTCTCGGTGAGACTGCCGGACGCGGTCGTCGACGACGGGCTGAGCCCGGCCGAGCTGGACGCCTGCGCGGCCGTCGTCACCGACGCGACCGTCGGCATCGCCGAGACCGGCACGATCGTCCTCGACCACGGCCCCGGCCAGGGCCGCCGCGCGATCACCCTGGTCCCCGACGTGCACGTCTGCATCGTGCGCGCCGACCAGGTCGTCGCCGACGTCCCGGACGCGATGCCCCGCCTCGACCCCGCGAAGCCGCTCACCTGGATCAGCGGCCCCAGCGCCACTAGCGACATCGAGCTCGACCGGGTCGAAGGGGTCCACGGCCCGCGGACGTTGATCGTCCTGCTCGTCGGCTGACGGGAGCTCCGTGCGGAGCCGTCCTAGGAGCAGACGGTCCCGGGGGTGGCGCACGTCGGCTGCGGTGACGGGCTCGACGGGGTCGGCGAGGGGGTCGTGGTGGCGACGGTGCCGACAGCGGGTACGACGCCACTGATCGTGGTGCCCGGGCAGGTCGCCATGGTGGTCGGCGCGGCGTAGCCGGCGATCCAGTACGACCCCGCCTCCAGGTCCATGGTCCCGGGGTGCTCGGGATCGACCGCGACCGACGCGACCGAGTTGGAGATGCGGCTGTCCGACCCCGTCTCGGGCACCGTGCCCGCGTCGCCGACGTAGATCGTCCGGTCGTCCGGGGTGAAGTTGATGCTTCCGTCGTACGGGTTCCTGACCGAGAACCTCGCGCGGCCGCCCGTGGTCGTGAACCAGGCCCACCGACCAGTGGTCAGGTACCCGAGCTCGGTCAGGGTCGCCGCGTCGCACTCCAGGGCCGGCGTCGCGGGCGGAGGGCCGCATGCGACGAGCACCGGCACGGCCAGCAGGAGGACGAGCACACGGCGCATGCCGCGAGGGTGGCATCCCCGGGCCTGTCGCGTCCTGAGTACGTGACACCAGGAGGTCAGTCGTGACCTCCGCGCCAGTCCGGCAAGGGGTGCTTGCCGACGGCGGTGTCGACCGCGGCCTGCGCGAGCAGGCGGGTGGAGTTCAGCAGCGGTACCGGGGAGACCGCGGGCGGCACGAGCAGGGACAGCTCGGTGCAGGCCAGCGCGACGGCGGAGCAGCCCTTGTCGGCGAGCCGGCCGATGATGGCCAGCACCTCGTCGCGCGCCTCGGCGGAGAAGCTCCCGACGACCAGCTCGTCGAGGATGATCCCGTGCAGGGTGGTGGCGTCACCTGGCTCGGGCACGAGCGTGGCGATGCCCCGGGCCTCGCAGCGCCGGCGGTACATGTCGGAGTCCATCACCCACGTCGTGCCCAGCAGCCCGATGGTGTCGTGGCCCAGCCGGTGCGCCTCGTTCACGACCACGTCGGCGATGTGCAGGCCGGGCAGGGCGAGGTCGGGACCGTAGGCCTCCAGCGCCAGGTGGGCCGTGTTGTCGGGGCAGGCGAAGAAGTCGGCGCCGCCGGCGCGCAGCCGCCGCGTGCTCAGGGAGAGCAGCGACCGGAACTCGTCCAGGTCCCCGCGCCGCATCGCGTCGAGGCTCTCGCCCATGGCCACGCAGTTCAGCGAGAACTCCGGGTGCTGGTAGTCCGACATGGCCCGCTGGCCGTACGTCGCGATCCCGCGCACGAAGTCGGCTGCTCCCTCGATCGTGTGCCCGACGACACCGATGTGAAACACGTTCTGCGTCCCTTCCCTCGCACCTAGGAAGCCCCCGAAAAGTCTGTCGGGAGCACGCAGGGCGCAGGTCACGAAGAGGTTGCGATTGAGGCTCGAAAGTTGCGGTTCCGCACAGCCCATTGGCCTCGCGATGACGGCATCGGATCCTGCCGAGGTCACGACTCCGAGGCACGAAAGGAACTGACGTGCGACTGAAGAGAGCTGCAGTGGCGGCGATCGCCGCTGCCTCACTGCTCGCCCTGGCCGCCTGTGGCGGCAGCGGGGGGAGCGACGCCGATACGCCGACACCCAGCCTTGGTGAAGGCGGAAACGCGGGCGCCGGCAAGAACCCCGATGCCCAGGGCCCCCTCACCGTGCCCGACGACGCCGCCCAGGGCGGCACGATCACCGTGCTCACCCTCCAGGTGCCGGCGACCCTCGACCCGACGCGGGCGTACTTCACCGACTCCACCGAGATCATGAACCTGGTGACCCGGGCGCTGACGCAGTACGCCTACGACCCCGACACCGGCGAGATGATCCTCATCCCGGACATGGCCACCGACCTCGGCCGTCCGAACAAGGACAACACCGCGTGGACCTTCACGCTGCGTGACGGACTCAAGTACGAGGACGGCACCCCGGTGAAGGCCGAGGACGTGGCGTACGCCGTCGCGCGGTCCTTCGCGATCGACGAGCTGCCCGACGGCCCGACGTACCAGCTCCAGTTCTTCCAGGACGGCGACACGTACAAGGGCCCGTACAAGGACAAGAGCCCGTACAAGGGCGTCGAGGTGAACGGCAACGACATCACGATCAAGATGTCCCGCCCGTTCCCGGAGATGGACTACTACGCGTCGTTCCCCGTGTTCACGGGCATCCCTGAGTCGAAGGACACTGGCTCGGAGTACGGCAACCACCCGCTGGCCACCGGCCCCTACATGTTCGAGGACTACAAGCCCGGCACCTCGCTGACGCTGGTCAAGAACCCCAACTGGGACCCCGCCACCGACCCGGGCCGCATCCAGGCTGCGGACAAGTGGGTGTTCAAGTTCGGCCAGGACACCGCCCAGCTCGAGAACACCATCCTGAGCGACACCGGTGACGGTCAGACGACGGTGACCTACGACAACATCACGCCGCCGACGTACAAGAAGATCACGGCCGACTCGCCCGACCGCCTGGTCACGGGCACGTCCCCGTGCACCTACATGTGGTACATCGACATGACCAAGATCACCGACATCAACGTGCGCAAGGCGATCGGTTACGCCTACCCGTACGTCGACGCCTGGAAGGCGGCCGGTGAGATCGTCGGCCTGACCCGCGTGCCCGGCACGAACATCCTCCCGCCCGGCACGGCCGGTCGCACGGAGTACGACGTGCTCGGCATCAAGGGCGAGAACACCGACCCGGAGAAGGCCAAGCAGCTGCTCGAGCAGGCCAACGCGACCGGCTTCGAGATCAAGTTCCTCTACGCGACCGACGACCCGCTGTCGGTGGCCGGCAAGGACCAGATCGTGAAGGGCCTCGAGGCCGGTGGCTTCACGGCCACTCCGATCGCCTCGACCACGGACAAGATCCGTGAGGCGCGGACCGACTACGACAGCCCGATCAACGTCCGCTCCAGCGGCTGGTGCTCGGACTGGCCGACCGGTGGCTCGTGGTTCCCGGCCCAGTGGGACGGCTCGCTCGTCGGCCTGGCCGGCATGCCGAACCTGGCCAACTTCAAGGAGAAGGAGGCCGACGACATGCAGAAGTCGATCCTCGACGGCCCGGCGGACGACGCCGCGAAGGGCTGGGACGCGCTCGACAAGCTGATCGAGGAGAAGTACTACCCGGCCGTCAACACCGGGTACGCCGGCACCGCGATCATCCGTGGTTCCAAGATCGGCGGCATGTTCAACGACAACGTGCGTGGCATGCCGACGTTCCAGACGATGTACATCACGCAGTAGGCGCCACCGTCCGGGGCGGTCACACGGGACCGGCCGCCCCGGGCTTCTGCGTGAGGTAGGTCGATCCCTCCAGGTGCCTTTCCACCTGAGGGGGACGGGGGTGGACGCATCCCACCCAACAGCCCGCCCGAGCCGTTCAGTCCGGCTCGGGCGGGCACTTTCGTTCAGAAGTCTCTCAGCGGGCTCTCACCCTATTTTCAGCAAACTGACGATAAGGTCACGAACGGGTTTCGATCCGGCATAGCAAGGGTTTCATTCGCCCTCGCCCCATTGGCGTGAAAGGCCATCAGGCGAATCCTTCCGGGCGACCCAGATGTCGAACGGAAGGACAAACACGTGCATCTGAAGAAGTCCGCGACAGCCGTCGTGGCTGTCGCATCACTCTTCGGGCTCGCTGCCTGTGGTGGCAGCGGAGACAGCTCGCCCAGCAGCACCGTGCCCACACAAGGGGCCGGTGGTGGCGCCGGCGCCGGGAAGAACCCCGACGCACAGGGTCCCCTCGAGGTCCCCAGCCAGGCCTCGTCCGGTGGGACGGTCACGGTCGACACCGTGAACGTGCCCGCGACGTTCGACCCGACTCGTGCCTACTACACCGACTCCACCGCGATCCTGAACCTGGTGACCCGGGCGCTGACGGAGTACGCCTACGACCCCGACACCAACGACATGGTGCTCGTCCCGGACATGGCCACCGACCTCGGTCAGCACAACAAGGACTTCACCGAGTGGACCTTCACGCTGAAGGACGGCCTCAAGTACGAGGACGGCACCCCGGTGAAGGCCCAGGACATCGCCTACGCCATCTCCCGGTCCTTCGCGATCGAGGAGCTGCCCGACGGCCCGACGTACCAGCTCCAGTTCTTCCAGGACGGCGACACGTACAAGGGCCCCTACAAGGACAAGTCGCCCTACAAGGGCGTGACCGTCGACGGCAACAGCATCACGATCCACATGTCGCGGCCGTTCCCGGACATGGACTACTACGCGTCGTTCCCGACGTTCACCGGCATCCCGAAGGCCAAGGACACCAAGGAGGAGTACGGCAACCACCCGCTGGCGACCGGCCCCTACATGTTCAAGGACTACAAGCCGGGGACGTCGCTCACGCTGGTCAAGAACCCCAACTGGGACCCGGCGACCGACCCCGGCCGCATCCAGTCGGTCGACGAGTGGGACTTCAACTTCGGTGAGGACACCGCCAAGACCGAGAACACGATCCTCAGCGACACCGGGGCGGGTCAGACAACGGTGACCTACGACAACATCACGCCGCCGACGTACAAGAAGATCGAGGCCGACTCGCCCGACCGCCTGGTGACCGGCACGTCGCCGTGCACGTACATGTGGTACCTCGACATGCGCAAGATCACCGACATCAACGTGCGCAAGGCGATCGGCTACGCCTACCCCTACGTCGACGCCTGGAAGGCCGCCGGCGAGATCGTCGGCCTGACCCGCGTGCCAGGAACGGCGATCCTGCCCCCGGGCACCGCCGGCCGGGTCGACTACGACGTACTGGGTATCAAGGGTCAGAACACCGACCCGGCGAAGGCCAAGGAGCTGCTCCAGCAGGCCAACGCCCTGGGGTACGAGATCAAGTTCCTCTACGCGACCGACGACCCGCTGTCGGTGGCCGCGAAGGACCAGATCGTGAAGGGCCTCGAGGCCGGTGGCTTCAAGGCGACCCCGATCGCCTCGACCACGGACAAGATCCGTGAGGCGCGGACCGACCCCGACAGCCCGATCAACGTCCGCTCCAGCGGCTGGTGCTCGGACTGGCCGTCCGGCGGTTCGTGGTTCCCGGCCCAGTGGGACGGCTCGCTGGTGAACGTCGCCGGCATGCCCAACCCGTCGATGTTCAACGAGCCCGACGCCGACCAGAAGCAGAAGGACATCCTGGACGGCAAGGAAGGCGACGCCACGAAGGCGTGGGGCGAGTTCGACAAGTGGATGGAGGAGACGTACTACCCGGCGGTCAACGTCGGCTACTCCGGCACCGCCATCATCCGCGGTTCCAAGATCGGTGGCATGGACAACGACAACGTCCGCGGCATGCCGACCTTCGCCACGATGTACGTGACCCAGTAGCCGGGTCTCTGAACACCTGAAGAGACGACCCGCCCCGGTGCCTTTCCACCGGGGAGGGTGGGTCGGAGGCCTGGTACCGGGCACCCCGACCTGAAGACGACCGCCCGAGCCGTTCAGTCCGGCTCGGGCGGTCGTGTCCCGTGCGGCACATCATGCAGGAGCCCGCGTGGCCCGTCTGCCCGCCGGTACCCGATCGTGACCTACCTGTGTCCTGACCGACGCAGGGGCCGCGGGCGACCTCCGCTGGCCTATGAGGTGTCTTCGGCGCTGGTCGAGGAGGGACGAAGTCCCGTCACGAGACCCCGCGGCCCCGCTGGTCGAGGAGCGACGAAGTCCCGTCACGAGACCCGGCGGCCCCGCTGGTCGAGGAGGGACGAAGTCCCGTCACGAGACCTCGGCTCACGGTTCGCGTGGGTTGCGGCTCGCCATGAACGAACAGGGGTGGCTGCTCGCCGGAGGTGGTTGCGGTGGCCAGCTGAAGACCGTGCCCGCCGGCAGGTCCGTGGGTGGTCGACCGCTGTGCTCACCGCCCGAAACAACCTCCCCAAAATAGTTGGCCAGATTCACGGGATCCCTTGTGGACAAGGGTTCTGAGGCCCGACCACTGTCGGTGGTCGATGCTTGGATTGATCCATGTCCAGCACGTACGCCGCCCCGCTCGATGCGGTCGAGCACGCACTGGACGACCTCGCCACCATCGCTCCCGACTACCGCAGCACCGGTGAGAAGAAGGACGCTCTCGTTCGGCTCTCCCGGATCATGGCCCGGGTCGAAGCCGAACGGATCCGGATCCTCGCCGTCGCCGAGGACATCGCGGTCGAGGCCGGAGCCCGGTCCACCGCCCACTGGCTCGCCGCCGAGACCCGCGACGGCATCGGGCAGGTCCGGCTCCGCGAGAAGATCGCCCACCACCCCGGCACCCGGATCGTGGAAGCCATGGGCCACGGCACCGTGCAGGTCGCGCAGGCCCGGGAGATCGTGGACGCCCTGCAGCGGCTGCCTAAGAACCTCGACCCCGAGCTGCGCGAGAAGGGCGAGGCGTACCTGATCAGTGAGGCCGCGCACTTCGGACCCCCGGAGCTGCGTCGTCTCGGGGCCAGGCTGTTGGAGGTCATCGCCCCCGAGGACGCCGACCAGGCGGAGTACCAGCGGCTCCTGGCCGAGGACCGGAGGGCCCGCGCCGTCACCCGGCTCACCTTCCGCGACCGCGGCGACGGGTCGGGAGACCTCCACGCCCGGATCCCGATGCCCGTGCTGAACCGGCTACGGACCTACCTGGAGGCCTACACCGCACCACGACGCGGACCCCTCGGCGGCGTGCTCGGGGACGAGATCGACCAGCTGCCCGCATCCCGACGTGGCGGGGAGGCGTTCTGCGCCCTGCTGGAGAACCTCCCCACCAACCGGCTTCCGAAGCACGGCGGGACCGCCACCAGCGTCATGGTCACCATCGACCTGGAGTCCCTCCGGTCCGGCACCGGGACCGCGGAGACCTCCACCGGCGACCGGCTCACCGCCGACCAGACCCGCCGCCTGGCCTGCCAAGCCGGCATCATCCCCGTCGTCCTCGGCGGCAAGGGCGAGATCCTCGACCTCGGCCGCAGCAAACGCCTCTTCACCGGACCCCAACGCAAAGCCATGGCCCTCCGCGACCGAGGATGCACCGCCGAGGGCTGCACCATCCCCGCCGCCTGGACCGAGGCCCACCACTTCCGACAGCCCTGGTCGAAAGGCGGCAGAACTGACCTCGCCGACGGCAAGCTCCTCTGCCCCTTCCACCACCACCGCGCCCACGACCCTGGCTGGGACACCCACCATCACCCCAACGGCTCGACCACCTTCCATCGGCGGACGTGAAGTGCCAGAACGATATGGATCAACCTGATCGTTCTGCCCACAAGGGCGCGAAGCAGAAAGCCCGGATCGGCCGGGACCCGGACGCAATCACAGCGAGTCATTCCGCCGCGTGCGGGACGCACTCTCATGCCGATGAGCGGTCGCCCGGCGCGACGGCGTTGCCAATGACCAGCAGCGTCCATCGGGTCTTGTGTCGGGTCGTGATCGCTCTGCTTGAGGGAGGCTCAACCTGGGAGGGGGAAGCCGGGGACGATGCGCCATGTGTCTGCGTCCGGCCCCGGCACGGCGAGGACGCATCGACCAGTGGACAGCTGGCAGGTGAGGATGTCGCCTCGTCCACCGACGAGCGCGATGGTGTCGTCGTCGAGCCAGTTGAAGAGGCGGAAGGTAGCGGTCGTCCCGACGTGGTAGCCGGGCGGCAGCCGGAGACGCAGAACTCGACGGGTGGCGGTGTCGAAGGCCGAGGTCGCCTGGTCACGGTCGTTCACCGAGACCACCGGGATGAGCCTCGACCCGGTGGCGTCAAACCGCATTGGGCCGTCTTCGGAGGGGCTGCGTCCGACGCCGGTGATGGGGGTGCCGATCTGCCAGTCGTCACCCAGGATCAGCCCGCGCGGCTGGCTCCTAAGGTCCTCGGCGTACTCTTGTGGCGTCGAGGCGCGCAGCCGGTTGGCCCTCAGGTCGAACCTGTATTCGGGGAGCGGGGCACCCGTGTACACACCCCGGTTGAGGTACACATACTCATCCGTGACATCGACCAGTTCGCAGAACTCCTTGCAGAACGCCACCGGCCGGCGGGCCACCTCCTGGCGGGAGGAGGTGTCGAAGACCACCAGGGTGGGGCGTGCTTGATGTGTGCAGTCGAACCATGCCACCGTGGAGCCGCTGTTCGCCGACATCACGGCCCGGTTGGCAAAGTGCCCGAACTCGCCGGTCGGCAGTCCGGCGCACAGATGCGAGCCGACCTGCTCGGGTGTGCCGCCGTCGCTGAACCACACTCCGCCGCGGTCGGTGTAGAGAAACCCGTCGTCGGTCACGTCCAGATGGACCTCGTCGTTGCCGGTCTCGACCGCGCGATCACCGAAGTGCACGGTGTCCCCGGGGGTGCCTATCTTGTGGTCGCTGTAGACGATCTGCCGGGTTGTGGTCGGCGTGGTGGTCTGGGTCTGGTGGGGGTTCGTCGGGGGGCGATGGATCGGGCCTGGGTTCTGGTCGGCGGATCGGTTCAACGCGGTCCCGCCGATCGCGAGAGCGATCGCAAGCGCCACAAAGGCTCCGGCGCCCGCCACAGCAGTGAGCCGGCGGCGGCGCAGCCGCTGCTCGCCCAGGCCGACCAGTTCCTCGATGTCGGGGTGGGCCGGGCCGACCTGGTTGATCCGCTGGGTCAGCGCGTCACGCAAGGGCGTGGTCATCGGGTCACCGCCTGGTCCTCGGGGAACAACACACCGGTCTCAGGACCGACTCTTTCGCGCAGCTTGCCCAGCGCAGCGGAGAGCTGGCTCTTCACGGTCCCGGTCGAACAGCCCATCAGGTCAGCGGTCTCGGCCTCGGACAGGTCCTCGTAGTAGCGCAGCACCAGCGCAACGCGCTGGCGTGGGGGAAGGCCGCGCACCTGCTGCCACAACACCTCATGCGTGGCGATCCGATCACTCTGGTCGCCATCGCCCCCGGAATCGGGAACGACGTCCATGGGCGGTTCGTGGAACGAACGCCTGCGCCGCCACGAGATCGCCGTGGTCACGATCGTCCGGCGCGCGTACGCCTCGGCACCCGACTCGTCCCGCAAACGCGGCCACGCCACATAAACCTTGACCAGTGCCTCCTGGAGCAGGTCCTGCGCCAACTGGTGGTCACCGACGACCGCATACGCCAACCGCAACAACGCGGTCGACCGAGCCTCGACGAGCTCAGCAAAACCCGAGACCTGCTCCCGGCTCCGTCTCGCCATGGCCGCTCCTCAGCCGTCACCACAATCCTCTACCCATAGAGACGCATCCAGCGGCAGGTGACGTTGGACGACGACGGCACGAACGTCCGCTCATGCCGCTGTGCGGGCGAGTGAGGCACGTCCTTGACCCGGTCGTGCCAGGCTGACGCACATGAGTGCCGAGGAGGAGGTCGTTGCGGCCGCCGAGGAGCGGGCGTCCGCACTCGCTGGGGCCGACGCCGAGAGGCTCAGGGGTCTCCTGCACGAGACCTTCCGGATGCCGATGACTCAGGTATGGGTGCGTGTGGTCGACCGCTGGACGTGCCTCGCTGGTCACGCGGGTACACGCCGGTCCTGACGTCCGCTCATGCCGCTGAGACTGCGACACACCGCCGCGAGAGCGCGACCTCCACCCCGGCGTGACGCCGACGGGCCGACCCACACCGGCAGTTGCGGGCGGGGACCGCAACACATCGAGGCATGATCACGGGGCGAAACTGCCAGACTGGATCGATACGCCCGTGCCTCCGGTCGCCGTGGATGAAGGCCACGACGCCATCGGGAAACTGGTAGCCGCGACCCGGGACGTCGAGTCGCTGCTCGCGTTCGCAGCCTTTCGCTTAGGAGCGTGCCCCTCTTATGAGGAGGCTGCCCGCCTGCGTGCCACCCAGCTGATCGTCAAGGTGCGGCAGTCCGCCGATCACCTCCCAGCACGGGAATACGAAGAAGTGAAGACCGTCCTCAAACGCTGCGCCATGATCTTCGATTTCCGAAACGCGGTGGTTCATGCCCTGCCGCGCCGCTACGACAACGGCCAAGCACATGAAGTGTGGGGGCTGAGCCCGCCACCACTTGAGGCGTTCCCTCGCGAGGTGCTCATCGGGGCGGCCTTCGCAGCGGAAGCTGCCTCGGACTACTTCCGCGCTTGCATCCATCTGTGGCCGCTTCGGCCCATCACGATGAAGGTCAGACGCGCCAAGCGCTGAGACTGCGTCTTACCGCCGCGTGCCGGGCGCACCGATGAGCGGACGTCGAATCGGAATCAAGGGAGCCCCCCCGACATGACTGCCGCGCGAACAACCGCGACGCCTCCTAGGCTGCGGCCATGCCCCTGACCACCCGGCCGCTCACCCGGGACGACTTGGACAAGTCGGACGCGCTCATCGACGAAGCGTTCGGCGAGCCACCGTCGGGCACGACGCCGCCGAGCGCCGACGACCCCCCGCGGCCTGGGTACCACGCATTCGGCACGTTTGACGACGACCACCTCGTGGCGCGGCTGGCAACCCGTGGGTACCACTCGTGGTTCGGCGGCAGCGCCGTACCCAGCGGAGGCATCGCCGGCGTCGTGGTGACCGCCGAGCGGCGGGGCACGAAGCTGCTCGACGACCTGTTCCGGGTAGCCCTCGACGACGGCCTGCGGGAGCGCGGGGAAGCGGTGTCGACGATGTTCTGCACCGCGCCCGGGATCTACCGCAAGTTCGGCTACGAGGTGATCTCGTCCTACGACACGGTCGAGGTCCCCGCAGTAGCGCTGGCCCGGATCGGTGCCCCGGCAGGCGTGCGCACCCGCCGGGCGACGCCCGGCGACTTCGAGGCGGTCTGTCGGGTGTACGACACTTGGGCGGCAGCGCAGAACGGCCCGCTCACGCGCCGCGGCCCGGCGTTCCCAGCCGATGCCAAGGCTTACATCGACGCGTTCACCGGAGTCACGCTCGCGGTCGACGACGCGGGCGACGTGATCGGCTTCGCGAGCTGGCGGCGCGGCCAGGGGTCCGGGGACCACGCGACGCTCGAGGTCTCCGACCTCCTCGCACTGAGGGGCGACGCCTACCGCGCCCTGTGGCACGTGCTCGGGTCGTTCGGCACCGTGGTCGGCCAGGTGCGGCTGCATACGTCGGGCCACGACGTCGCCCGGCTGTCGCTCCCGTCTGCGCACTGGAAGGCCGTGGAGCGCGAGCCGTACATGCTGCGCGTGCACGACGTACCCGGCGCGTTCGCCGGCCGCGACTGGCCGGTGAACGGCGACGTCGCGTTCTCCGTCGCCGGGGACCACCTCGGGACCACCAACGGAGACTGGCGCCTGGTGATCGAACGTGGGAAGGCCACCTGCGCGCCGGCCGCGGCGCCCGACGGTCCCGTCCTGACACCCGGCGGGCTCGCGCTGGCCTGGGCCGGCGCCCAGACCTGCGCCAACCTCCGGATGGCCGGACACCTCTCCGGCGGCATGGAGAACGACCAAGCCCTCGACCGGATGCTGGCGCCCCGGCCGATCCACATCCGCGACCACTTCTAAGTCGCGGCGGGGTCCGCCGCAGGTTCATGCATACGCTCGTCCACGCGCGGGGCGGCGCCATGATGCTGGGTGTTCTTGGGCTCGTGATGGTTGCCGTGCTGGTACTTCCTAGCTGACCGTAACCCCCGGCCGATCCGAGGCAGCTCCGAGGCGACCGCTCATGCCGCTGTCAGTACGGCATAGCGTGTCCGCTCATGCCGCGATCCGTGCCCCTTCGAAAAGTGCGTCTTATCACCGCCTACGACGCGGTGCGGATCATCCGGATCTGGCGATCCGCGCTCGCTGTGGTCACATCCGCTGGCCTCACCTCGCTACGGCCGGCCGTCGCGAGGTGGTCATCGATCAGCAGGACGGCTTGGTAGGCCCGAGCCGGTCGAAGTGTCCGATCCCGGCCCTTGCTCTCGCTTGCTGACGGCCATTGGCGACAACCGCGCGCGGCACGACACACTGTGCGCGCCATGAACGCGCCTCCGCCCGACCGCCACGAGGAGCACCGCGGCGACGACCGCGACCCGCGCGAGGTCCGCGAGATCAACGCGACGATGGACCTGGCCCTGCGGATCGGGGAGCTGCTGCTGTCGTCGGGGGCGGGGGCCGGCGACGTGAGCGCGGCGATGAACAACGTGGCGCGGTCGTGCGGGCTGCGGGGGTACTCCGCGGACGTGATGTTCACCGAGCTGACCATGAGCCAGCAGTCCTCGCCCGACCAGCCGGCGCTGATCCAGATCCGCCAGGTGAGGTATCGCGAGGTCGACTACGGCGACCTCACCGAGGTCGACCACATCATCCGCGACCTGGTCGCCGGGCGGATCGACCGCGGGGAGGCCAGGGCGCGCCTCAACCGGATCAGCTCGACCGGGCACCAACGTCCGCGCTGGTCGGTCACCGCGGCGCTCGGCGTGATGGGCGCCGGCGTCGGTGCGCTGCTGGGCGGCGACTGGGTGGTGGTGCTGGTGTCGGCCGCGGCGGCGATGCTCGTCGACCGGATGCAGCGGCGGATGGGCAAGCGGCGGCTGCCGACGTTCTACCAACAGGTGGCGGGCGGCCTGCTGGCCACGCTGATCGCGGTCGGGGTCACCGCGACGCCGGCGGAGGTCTCGTCGAGCCTGGTGATCTCGACGAGCATCGTGATGCTGCTGGCCGGGGTGAACTTCCTCGGCGCGATCCAGGACGCGCTGACCGGGTTCCCCGTGACCGCGGGCGCGCGCATCCTCGAGGCCTTCCTCAACACCTCCGGCGTCGTGGCGGGCGTGAGCGGCGGCCTCCAGGTCGCCGACGTGCTGGGCATCGACCTCGGCCGCGTCAACCCGGGCGCCTACACGATCGCGAACGTCCCGGTCATGGTCGTGGGCGGCGCCGTGGCGGCGGCCGGCTACGCCTTCTCCGCCTACGCGCCGGTGCGGTCGCTGGCGCCGATCGGGGCGGTGGCCGCGGTGGCCGTCGGTGTGTACGCCGCGGCGTACGACCGCGGCTTCGGCATCGCCTGGTCCTCGGCGCTCGCCGCGCTGCTGCTCGGCCTGGTCAGCTATCCCGTGGCCTCCCGGGCGAAGGTGCCCTCGCTGGTCGTGGTGGCCGCGTGCATCACGCCGTTCCTGCCCGGACTGTCGATCTACCGCGGGCTCACCCTGCTCGCCACCGACGCGGCGAGCGCTCTGCTGGCGATGGTCACCGCGGTCGCGATCGCACTGGGGCTGAGCTCCGGGGCGATCCTCGGCGAGTACCTCGCCCAGCCGATCCGGCGCGAGGCGCGACGCCTCGAGAACAAGCTCGCCGGGCCGCGGTTGGTCGGCCCGTACACCGTGCTCGGCGCCAGCGGCACACGACGTCGCCAGCGCAAGCGTCAGCGCAGGCGCGAGGCCGACGCGGACTGAAGGCGCGTACGCCGCTCCCGCCGCAGTGTCGCCGGCAGGGTGAGCACCACGCCCACCGCGATCCCGACCATCGCACCGAGCGTGTTGGCGGCGATGTCGCGCTCGTCCGGTACCCGGTCGGGGATGGCCCGCTGGGCGAGCTCGATCGCGTTGGTCATCGCGAAGGCGACGGCCGCGGCGACCCACCAGTACCTCGTGCCGACGAGGAGCAGCAGGAACAGCCCCACGGGCGCGAACAGCGCGACGTTCGCCAGGAACTCCGCGCGCGTGTCGGTCAGCCACGCGAGCCGGTCGTAGCTCTGCAGCTTGTCGAGCACCCGCTGGACGAACGCGCTCGAGGTCGGCGCGTCGTGCCCGGGCGTCAGCGTGATCCACCCGACGAACGCCAGGTAGACGAGCGTCACCAGGCTCAGCAGCGGATGGCGGTGCAGCATCCGTCCAGTGTGTAGAAGCGGTCCAAAGGGTCAGACGGTGGCGTCGTCCGCGGCGGCGGGCTCCGCCGGGACCACGTCCTCGCTCTTCATCGACGGTCGGGCGTCGTCCGCGCGCCCGAGGCCGGCGTACGCGCGACCCACGCGGCTCACGAACTGGTACACGCCGTCCTCCTCGGGCGCCAGCGGCCCGGGCTTCGCGTGCGGGCTGGTGAGACCGCGCTGCACCGACTCGCACGCCGCCCAGTCCTGGCGGTTGGTGAGGTCCCAGAAGTCCACGGCGTACGACGGGTCGAAGCCGGGCCGTTCGGCGACCTCGCGCGGGAACGCCCACGAGCACTCGACGAACGTGCGGTCGGCCGCGACGGGCCGCAGCGTGTGGGTCATGACGTAGTCGGGGTGCAGGCTGATCAGCAGGTTCGGGAACGCCACGACGTACATGACCGTGCGCATCTCGACGTCGGTCAGACCCGGGATCGCGACGCCGCCGCTGGTGCCGTCGAGCGACATCGTGGTCGCGTTGGCGTCGAGGTCCATCCAGCCGCCCATCCACTCGCCGTCGGGGTCGAGGTTCTCACCGCTCTGCGGCGGGCTGACCCGGCACAGCTCGGGGTGGATCGACGGGCAGTGGTAGCACTCCTGGTAGTTCTCGATGATCACCTTCCAGTTCGTCTCGAGCTCGTACGAGTGCGAGGCGACGGTGACCAGGTCCTCGGGCTTGTAGTTGGCGACGACCTGCTCGAGGCCGGCAGCGTGGTCGGTGAACGACCCGCCCTCGCCGCTCGGGTCGACGAAGACCCAGCCGTGCCACTCCACGCAGCCCAGCTCGGCGAGCGGGAACTCCGTCTTGTCGAAGCCCTCCGCGTCGCGGAAGCCGCCGGGGGCGTTGCGCAGCTCGCCGTCCAGCCTGTAGTTCCAGGCGTGGTACGGGCAGACGATCGAGCGCTTGTTGACGGTCACGCCGCACGGGACGAGCTCGTGGCCGCGGTGCCGGCAGACGTTGGCGAAGGCACGCAGCACGCCGTCGTCACCGCGCACGAGCAGGACGCCGCCCGCACCGGTCTGGATCGAGGTCTGGGTGCCCGGTTCGGCGTACTTCTCGCTGCGTCCGAGGCAGGACCACCCGGCGAAGATGTTCGCCTGCTCCCAGTCGTAGACCGCGGGATCGACGTACGCCGGCCGCGGCAGCATCCGGGACGAGCCGAACGGCGCGTACGCCGTGGCGACCGCGTCGGCCGGCAGCGGGGCGAGGGTTCCGCGGAGTTGATTGAACATACAGTCAATCCTAGTTCTGGTGGTGATGTTCGGTCCAGACCTACGGTCCCACAGAGGCGCTACTGACTCCAGAGTCAGTCTGTCGCAACCTGAGACGTGTCTCCTTGACCGAGGCCCCCAGCAGGAGAACGCTGCGGCCCATGACCACCGCTCCAGAAGCGCCGCTCGCCGACGCGACCGCGATGAACCGCTTCCACGTCATCTTCCGCGAGGCGCTGGACGCGGTGCCCCGCCTCGTCGGCGGCGCCCCCGTCGAAGACGCCGACCGTGCCGAGCACGTCGGCACCTACTACGACAACGTCCTGCGGCTGCTGCACGCGCACCACGAGGCCGAGGACCTGACCATCTACCCGTTGATGGTCGAGCGCCTGCCCGACGACGTCGAGGTGATCAACCGGGTGAACGCCGAGCACGAGGCGGTCCTGGGCACCCTGGGTGCCGCCGAGCAGGCACTGGCTGCCTGGCGGGCGGAGCCCTCCGCGGGTGCCCGCGACGCGGCCACGTCGGCGATGGCCGACATGGGGACGATCCTGCTGGCCCACCTCGACCACGAGGAGGCCGAGGTCGTCCCCCTCATCGGGAAGTGCATCACCGTGGCCGAGTGGGGCGAGATGAGCGCCACGGCGTTCCAGCACTTCTCCGGCGACAAGCCGTGGCTGGTCATCGGCCTGATCCAGGAGCAGATGCTGCCGTCGGAGAACGAGACGATGGAGGCCAACATGCCGCCGCCGGTGCGGGACTTCTGGACCGGCACCGGACGCCCGATGTTCCAGGGCTTCGTGGCCGACCTGCGGGGCTAGCCGGATCAGGTCTCGCCGGCGAACGAGCCGATCGACTCGTTCTCGCCCGTGCGCTTGCTCAGCCAGCGGTAGAGCAGGAAGCCGAGGGTGACCGCGAGCATCGCGGCCACCAGCATCAGCGTCGCCAGGGCGTTGAGCGCGGGAGTCGGGGCGGCACGCGCCGTGTTGTAGATCTTCACCGACGTGGGCTCGGTGGAGGCGTCGCCGGAGAGGTACCGCACGATCACGAAGTCGTCGATGACGTCGGCGAACACGAGCACGGCGCTGGCCACGATGGCCGGCACGAGCATCGGCAGGATCACCCGCCGCTGCGCGGCGAGGGGTGACGCACCGAGGTCCATCGCGGCCTCCTCGAGCTGCGACCCGATGGTCGCCAGCCGCGCTCTCACGAGGATGGCCGGATAGCTGAGCTGGAAGGTGACCAGGCCGATGACCTGGGAGGTGGTGCCGAGCGTGAAGGGCAACGCCAGGTTGGTGACCACGAGGAGGAGCGCGACGGCGAGCAGCGTCTCGGGGATGACGAACGACAGCAGCAGCATCGAGTTGGCGGCGTTCGGGAGCCGACCACGCCAGCGGTGCAGGCCGATCGCCAGGGCGACGCCGAGCGGCACCGTGACCAGGGTGGTCACCACACCGAGCCGCAGCGTCTGCACCAGCGCGGTCTGGAGGGTGTCGTCGTGCCAGACCGAGCGGACGGGGTCGCCGTAGTACCAGCGCATCGAGAAGCCCTGCCAGCTGGTCCGCGAGCGGCCGGCGTTGAAGGAGAAGAGCGCCGCCACGAGCACGGGAAGGAGAGACCACAGCAGGTAGAGGATGGTCACCGCCGCGAGCACGCGCGGCTTGCGCCACGGGTCTCGCCACCACGCCGTCAGCATGGTCACGCCATCGAGCCTTCCGAGCGCGAGACCGAGCGGACGTAGTAGAGCATCGGCAGGATCGAGACGATCAGCACCAGCAGCACGAACGCGCCGGCCTGCCCGGTCTGGCCGGGGGTCAGCACCGTCTCGTTGATCAGGTTGCCGACCATGGAGGTGGCCGGCGAGCCGGACAGCAGGTCGCTGGTGAAGTAGTCACCCAGCATCGGCAGGCAGGTCAGCAGCACACTGGCGACCACGACCGGCCGGGACATCGGCCAGGTGACCCGCCAGAACGCCGACACCCTGCCGGCGCCGAGGTCGCGGGCACCCTCGACGAGCTCGCTGGGCAGCCGGTCCAGGCCGGCGTACAGGGGGATGATCATGTACGGCACGTAGCCGTAGACGAGCCCGAGGATCACGACCACGGACTTGCCCGACAGCCACTCGGTGTCGCCGGGGAAGACCCCGCCGAGCGAGATGATCCGGTTCACCAGGCCGTCGTTGGCCAGCAGGTTCACCCAGGCCAGCATCCGCATCATGTAGCTGATCCAGAACGGCGCGATCAGCAGGGTGAGCAGCAGGCCCTTCCACCGGCCGGACAGCCGCGCGACGTAGTAGGCGATGGGGAAGGCGATCACCAGGCACAGCACGCTGGCCACCGACACGTAGACCGCCGTGCGCAGCAGGGCCGGGCCGAAGAACCCGTCCGGCCCGACAATGTGGCTGAGCACGTACGACGGCTGGTCGGAGGACCACAGGACCGGGTTCCACACCGGGATGACCGTGCGGAACACGGGGTCGACCCCGCCGAACACCACCGCGAGCACGACGTACAGGGGCGCGACGAAGAACAGCAGGAGCCAGAGGACGCCCGGGAAAGCGAGGATCGGGCCGAGCAGCCGGTTGCCCGGCTTGCGTCCAGCCTTCCTCACGCGCCGGCCTTGAACTGCTGCCAGACGCGGTGCCACTCGGCGTCCACGTCGACCGGCATCTCGAGCAGCCGGTAGGCCACGTCGAACCACTCCTGCTTCACCGCGGCGGTCGCCAGGTTCTCCGGCAGGTAGCCGTCGGCGACCAGCGAGTCGGTGTCGATGGCGTTCTGCGGCGGCTGGTAGCCGATGTACCCGAAGTTCTTCAGGGCGTTCTTCTCGTCGAGCATGTGGTCGAGGAAGAGGTGCGCGAGCACGGGGTTGTTGCCGCCGGACAGGATCATCATCAGGTCGTTGTCGACCAGGCCCTTGCCGTCCTCGGGGAACCAGTAGCGCAGGATGTCGACCGACGTGCCCTTCGGCAGGTAGTACTGGGCGTTGACGACGTCGCCGGACCACATCTGGCTGATACCGAGCTGGCCGGACGGCAGGTCGTTGTACATCGACACCGTCACCTTCGGCTTCACCGCGTTGCTGAGGTCGGTCAGGCCCTGCTGGATCTTGTCGAGGTCGGCCGACTCGCCACTGTTGACGTCGGTGAGCCCGGAGCGCAGCGCGACCATCGCCATCGCGGTGTGCCAGTCGTCGATTACGGCGACCTTGCCGCGGTACGACGGGTTCCAGAGCGCGTCGTACGGGTTGTCCAGGCCCGCGACGTCGTCGGGCACCAGGTCGGTGCGCCAGCCGACGCCGGTCGTGTAGACGCTGTAGGGCACGGAGTAGTGCGCCTCGCCGTCGTACCAGGGGCTCTGGAACGTCGGCCAGACGTTGCCGAGGTTGCCGATGTAGCTGTGGTTGAGCGGCCGGACGAGCTTGGCGGTCACCAGCCGGGCGATCTGGTCGTAGCTCGGGAAGTAGATGTCGTACGGCACGGCGCCGGTGCGGATCTTGGTGATGGCCTCGTCGGTGTCGTTGAACGTCGAGACCTTCACGTCGACGCCGTACCTGGCCTCGAAGGACTTCACGACCTGCGGGCCGATGTAGTCGGCGTAGTTGTAGAGGAGCAGCGGGCCCTTCTCGGGCTGGAGGCCGTCGGCGATCGGCTGGTTGTCGTCGCTGATGGGCCAGGTGACCGGGTTGTCGGGCGAGGCGATCTTCAGCGCCTCACCGCCTCCGCCGCCGCCACCGCCGGAGCCGGTCGGCGAGTCCGCGCACGCCTGCAGCAGCGCGCTGAGGGCGGGGACCGAGATCCCGAGCAGGGCGGCGTTCCTCAGCAGGGTCCGCCTGTCGACCTGGTTCCTGACCAGGGGACCACCGGCTCGCTCCATGCCACCTCCGGTTCGTCGGTGACCCAGTTGACTCCGCGGGTGTTGTGGGTCACTCTCACCGTCACATAAACTGAACACTCAGTCAATCACTGGGTGCGACCCTGGGAAGGCTTCTCGTGACCACCTCCGTGACCGTGGACCAGACGGTCGACGCACTGCTCGCATCAGAGTCCGAGGCGTTCGTGCGGCGGCAGCCGCGCAGCACCCAGATGATCGCCGACGCCGGCCGCGTGCTGGCGGGTGGCGCCACCTCCAACTGGCAGATCGCCCAGCCCCAGGCCGTGTGGATGAGCCACGGCCAGGGCTCCCACGTGTGGGACGTCGACGGCAACGAGTACGTCGACATGCACGGCGGGTACGGCGCGTGCATCGCCGGCCACGGGTACCCGGCCATCGTCGAGGCGGTCTCCCGCCAGGTGACCCGCGGCACGCACTTCGCCCAGCCCACCGAGGACGCCATCTGGGTGGCGACCGAGCTGAGCCGCCGCTTCGGCCTGCCGCAGTGGCGCTTCGCCAACTCCGGCACCGAGGCGACCATGGACGCCATCCACCTGATGCGCGCGCTCAAGGGCCGCGACCTGGTCATCAAGGTCGAGGGCTGCTACCACGGCCACCACGACTCGGTGCAGGTCTCGGTGCTCCCCGAGCCCGAGGAGGTCGGCCCGCCGGACGCCCCGAACCGCGTCCCCGGCAACACCGGGATCCCCCAGGCGATCATGGACCTGATCGTGCTGGTGCCCTTCAACGACCTGGGCGCTGTCGAGCGGGTGCTGAAGGAGCACGACGGCCGGATCGCCGGCATGATCCTCGAGCCGGTCATGATGAACGCCGGGATCATCCCACCCGTCGACGGGTACCTCGCCGGGCTCAAGGAGCTGCTGCACGCCCACGACGCGTTCCTCACCTTCGACGAGGTGAAGACCGGGTTCACGACCGGGCCCGCCGGCGCGACCGGCCGGTACGGCGTCACGCCGGACATCGTCTGCCTGGCCAAGGCCCTGGGCGGCGGCATCTCGGTGGCGGCGATCGGCGGCACCGCGGAGATCATGTCCGCGATCGGCGACGGCAGGTACGAGCAGGTCGGCACGTTCAACGGCAACCCGTTGGCGATGGCGGCCACGCGTGCGAACCTGACCCACGTGATCAACGACGCCGGGTACGAGCGGCTGGACGCGCTCGCCGCCCGGGCTCGTGAGGGCTTCGAGGACCACATCGCGGCCAACGGCCTCCCGTGGCGCGTCGTCAGCGTCGGCGCCAAGGGCTGCGTCGCGTTCACCGGCGAACCGGTCCGCAACTACCGCGACTTCCTGGAGGTCGACGACCGCTGGGGCCACCTGCACTGGCTGATGCAGCACAACGGCGGGGTGTTCCTGCCGCCGTGGGGCAAGGTCGAGCAGTGGCTGCTGTCGGTGCAGCACACCGACGAGGACGTCGACCTGCTCGTGTCGAACTTCGGGCGGCTGGCCGCCGTCGCGGGTCGCTCGACCCACGGGTCCACCCCTGGGGCCGCTTGATGACGGGCGGCGCCCTGCGCCTCTCCTCGCTGACGAAGTCGTTCGGCGACGTCGTCGCCGTCGACGGCATCGACCTCGACCTGCCCGCCGGGGAGTTCTGCTCGCTGCTCGGCGCCTCGGGCTGCGGCAAGACCACCACGCTGCGGATGATCGCCGGCTTCGAGCGGCCCGACAGCGGCCAGATCCTCCTCGACGGCCAGGACATGGCGCAGGAGCCGCCGCACCGGCGCCCGGTCAACACCGTCTTCCAGAACTACGCTCTCTTCCCCTTGATGACGGTGCGCGAGAACGTCGCGTTCGGCCTGCGCTACCAGGGCGTGCCGAGGGCCGAGGTCGACCAGCGGGTCAACGAGTCGCTGGAGGTGACCCGGATCGGCGATCTGGCCAAGCGCCGGCCGTCCCAGCTGTCCGGCGGTCAGCAGCAGCGGGTCGCCCTCGCCCGCGCCATCGTGCTCAACCCGAAGGTGCTGCTCCTCGACGAGCCGCTCGGCGCCCTCGACGCCCAGCTGCGCAAGTACCTCCAGCTCCAGCTCCGCCAGCTCCAGCGCGACCTCGGCATCACGTTCGTCTACGTGACGCACGACCAGGAGGAGGCGCTGACCATGAGCGACCGCATCGCGGTCATCGCCGACGGCAAGGTCGAGCAGGTCGGCGCGCCCGAGGAGATCTACGCGCGTCCGGCAACGGCGTACGTCGCCGGGTTCCTCGGCTCCGCCAACATCTTCGACGCCCACGTGACCGACGTGTCGTCCGGCATCGCCACCTGCACCTCGCTCGGCCGGACCGTGGCCGCCGAGGTCACCGACGACTGCCCGCGCGGCGACGCCGCCATCGTCGTGCGGCCCGAGCGGGTCGCGGTCGACGCGGAGACCGCGCCGGGGCCGCAGGGCCACAACCGGCTGACCGGCACCGTGCTCGACGTCGTGTACCTCGGCGCGTCCACCCAGGTGCGGGTCGACGTCGGCAGTGACGGACAGAGCGACCACGTGCTGCTCGTCCAGGTCGCCAACCAGGCCGGACCGAAGTCGTTCACCGCCACGCCCGGCGAGCGGGTCGCGTGCTGGTTCAGCCCGTCCGCCGTCCAGGTCCTGCGGCGCAGCGATGCGAAGCTCCCCGACCCCGTCGAGATCGAGGCCACCGCCTGACGGTCAGCGTTTGCGGGGCTTCAGCCGGCGCGGGCCCTTGGCCAGGCCGAGCTCGTGCTCGGCGTACTCCATCGCGATGTCGTGGGCGAGGTCCGAGGTGATCTCGGGGTCGTCGAGGGCGACCTGCGTGGAGAGACCGTCGAGGACGACGGTGAAGCTCAGCGCGAACCGGCGGGTGCCGACGTCGGCGCGGACGTCGCCGGACTCCTGGCCCTCGCGGACGATCCGCTCGACCAGGTCGCGCCAGCGGCTGTCGAGCTCGACGCGGGCCTCACGTACCTCGGGGTGCCGCAGCGCGGTCGACCACAGGTCCAGCCAGAGGCCCCACGACCCGTGCACCTCGCCGGGCAGCTCGGGGACGCACGACCACTCGACGAGCATCGAGAGCCGGCGCCGGAAGTCCCGCTGCTCGTCGAGCAGCCGCGACGCGGCGTCGTAGTAGGACTCCTCGGAGAACCGCAGCGCGTCGACGAGGAGCCGGTCCCGCGTGCCGAAGTAGTAGATGACCAGGCCCGAGCTGGTGCCGGCCCTCTTGGCCACGTCGGCGATGCGGGTGTCGCCGTACCCGCGCTCGCTGATCAGCTCGGCCGCGGCCTGCAGCATGGCGCGGCGGCGTGCCTCGTTGCCCTCGGTCTGCGGCGCTGCCTCGGCCATCCGGACGACCCCCGTTCTCTTGCCACGGACGCTATCACCTCGTTAGATTGAACAGTCAGTCAAACGCTTCCGTGGTCCCGAACCGAAGGGCGGACGATGACGAGCTCCTACGACGCGATCGTGGTCGGCGGTGGGCACAACGGCCTGGTGGCGGCGGCGTACCTCGCGCGCTCGGGCGCCCGGACCGTCGTGCTGGAGGGCCGGCACAAGACCGGCGGCGCGGCCACCACCGACCAGCCGTGGCCGGACGCACCACACCTGTCGGTCACCCGGCTGTCGTACGTCATGAGCCTGATGCCGCCGACCATCGTCGAGGACCTCAAGCTGGCCCAGCACGGCTACCGGGTGCACCCGATGGGCCCGTACTTCCAGGCGTTCCCCGAGGGCGGCTCGCTGACGATCTACGAGGACGACGAGGCGCGCACGTACGACGAGATGGCGCGGTGGTCGAAGAAGGACGCCGAGGCCTGGCCGAGGTGGAACGCATGGCTGGCCGGCATCGCCGGGGTGATGGGCCCGCTGCTGACCAGGGTGCCGCCGACCATCGGCAGCCACTCGCCGTCCGACCTCGCCGACCTCGGCCGGCTGGTCTGGAAGAACCGCGGCGTGGACACCCGCATGGTCGCCGACATCACCCGCCTGATGAGCATGAGCATCGCCGACCTGCTCGACGACTGGTTCGAGTCGCCGCAGGTGAAGGGCGCGCTGGCGGTGAACGGCGTGATCGGCACGTGGGCCGGCCCGTACGCGCCGGGCACGGCGTACGTCATGGCCCACCACTCGATCGGCGACGTCGGTGACGGCGCCGGGCACAGCCAGCAGCTGGGCTCGTGGGGCTACCCCGAGGGCGGCATGGGTGCGGTGTCCGCGGCGATCGAGCTCTCCGCGCGCACCTTCGGCGTCGAGGTCCGCACGAACGCCCGCGTGCAGGAGGTGACGACCAGCAACGGCCGCGCGACCGGCGTCACGCTCGAGAACGGCGACCAGCTCAGCGCACCGGTCGTGGTGACCACGCTGCACCCCAAGACGGCGTTCCTCGACCAGCTCGCGCGCACCGCCCTGCCCGAGGACTTCGTGCGCGACATCGAGCGCTGGAACACCCGCTCCGGCGTGGTGAAGATCAACCTGGCGCTGTCCGAGCTGCCGCGGTTCACCGACATCCCCGACACCGACAGGGACACCGGACACGCACGGGGCGGCGTCCCCGAGCACCTCACCGGCTCGGTCGAGATGTCACCGACGATGGAGTTCATCGAGCGGGCGTTCCAGGACGCGCGCGAGGGCCGCCCGGCCCTCCTGCCCTTCAGCGACGGCGTGATCCCGACGTCGCTGGACAAGACCCTGAACCCGGACGGCACGCACATCTTCAGCCTGTTCACGCAGTACGTCCCGCACGAGTGGAGCGAGGCGCCGCACACCGAGGAGCTCGAGGCCTACACCGACCGGCTCATCGACCTCTACGACCAGGTCGCGCCGGGTTTCGCCGCATCGGTCACCCACCGTGACATCGTGGGACCGCACCAGATGCAGGAGGAGTACGGACTCATCGGCGGCAACATCTTCCACGGCGAGCTCACGCCCGAGCAGCTCTTCCACATGCGCCCCGCACCCGGGTACGCCGACTACCGCACGCCCATCGCCGGCCTCTACAACGCCAGCTCCGCCACTCACGGCGGCGGCGGCGTCTGCGGCATCCCGGGCTGGCAGGCGGCGAAGGCCGCGATCCACGACAAGAAGTCGATCCGCAACCGACTCCGCAGGCGTGCCAGGTGAGGGGGCCGGCTTGACCGAGGCCCGGGTGGGGTCGCTCGCGCACACCCTCGCCCCGCGCAGCGTCGCGCTCGTCGGGGCGAGCCCTCGTCCGGGCTCGCTCGGGCACCGGATGGTCGGCGAGCTGCAGCGGTCGCCCGGCGTGGATCGGCTGCACCTGGTCAACCCGACGTACGACGAGATCGCCGGACTCCCCTGCCTGCCCGACCTGCACGCGATCGGCGAGGCACCGGACCTGGTGCTCCTCGGCGTCGGCGACGCCCGGCTGGTCGACCAGCTGACCGCGGCCGCCAAGGTCGGCGCCCGCGGAGCCGTGGTCTTCGGCAGCGCCCACGCCGAGGGCGTCCGCGACGAGCTGCGGAGGGTCGCCACCGAGGCCGGCATGGCGCTGGTGGGCGGCGGGTGCATGGGGTTCTGGAACGTACGCCGCGGCGTGCGCGCCATGGGCTACACCGAGCGCGACGACATGCGGGCCGGCCCGGTCTCGCTGGTGACCCACTCGGGCTCGGTGTTCTCCACGCTGCTGCGCACCCGCTTCCGGCTGGGCTTCGACCTCGCGGTGTCGTCGGGCCAGGAGCTGGTCACCACGACCGCGGACTACGTCGACCACATGGTCGACCACACCGACACCCGGGTGCTCGCGCTGGTGCTGGAGACCATCCGCGGCGGCGACCGCCTGCGCTGGTCGCTGCGCCGCGCCCGAGACGCGGGGATCGAGGTCGTGCTGCTGCCCGTCGGCAGCTCGCCCCTCGGCTCGGCCATGGTGGCCGCGCACTCCGGCGCGGTGGCCGGCGGGTCGGCGGCGTGGGAGGCGCTGGCCGACGACGTCGCCGGCCACCTCGTCGCCGACCTGGCCGAGCTCGGCGACACCCTCGCCGTGCTGGCGTGCCCGCGGCGACCCCGGCCGGGTACGGGCATCGCCACCGTCCACGACTCCGGCGCCGAGCGCAGCCTGGTCGCCGACCTGGCCGACCGCCTCGACGTACCGTTCGCCTCCCTGTCCCCCGAGACCCTCGCGGCGCTGGGCGACCGGCTCGAGGACGGCCTCGAGCCCGGCAACCCGCTGGACGTCTGGAACAGCGGGGCGGACACCCACCGGTTGTTCGCCGACTGCCTGACCACGCTCGCGGCCGACCCGGCGGTCGGCGTCTCGGCGCTGGCGATCGACCTGGTGCCCGAGCACGACGGTGACACGGCGTACCCCGACGCGGCTCTCGAGGTCGCGGCCGCGACCACCGAGCCGGTCGTGGTGATGGCCGGGTTGCCGGCGGCGATCGACGAGTCCGCGGCGGACCGGCTGCGCGAGGCGGGCGTCCCGGTGCTCGAAGGCCACCGCAGTGGGCTGCTCGCCCTGCGCCACCTGCTCGACGCGGCGGACCGACCCCGCCCCGACCCGCTCGACGGCACCTCGACGCACGACGAGATCGACCTGGCGGCGTACGGCATCCCGACCCCGGCCGAGCGCGGGGTCACCACCGAGGACGACGCCGTGAGCGCGGCGACCGAGATCGGGTTCCCCGTCGTGCTCAAGACCGCCGCCCCGGGTATCACACATCGCTCCGACGTCGCCGGTGTCGCGGTCGGCCTCACGGACGAGGGCGCCGTGCGCACGGCCTACGCCGACCTGGCCGCGCGCCTCGGACCGGCCGCGACGGTGCACCAACAGGTGCCGGCAGGGGTGGAGCTCTCCGTCGGCATCGTCCGCGACCCGGCTCTCGGCCCGATGGTCGTGGTGGCTGCCGGCGGCGTGCTCGTCGAGCTGCTCGGGGACCGCGCCGTGGGCCTGCCCCCGCTGACCCGCGACGCCGCCCGCCGGATGCTCGGCCGGCTGCGGCTGCGGCCGCTGCTGGACGGGTTCCGGGGCGCTCCGCCGGCCGACGTCGATGCCCTCGTCGACCTCGTCGTCGCGGTGTCCCGGCTGGCGCGTGACCACGGCGACCGGCTCGACGCCCTCGACCTCAACCCCGTGATCGCGACCGCCGAGGGCGCGGTGGCGGTCGACGTCCTCGTGCTCCCGACGACTCCCCAGGAGAGCCCATGACCGGCCTGAGCGACACCGACCTCGACATCCGGCGTCGCGCCCGGGAGTTCACCGACGCGCTCATCCCCTACGAGGTCGAGACCGAGATGGCCGGCGGCGCCGTGCCGCCCGAGCTCGCCGAGAAGCTGCACCACGCGGCGCTGGAGAGCGGGCTGTACGCCACCAACATGCCCACGTCCGTGGGCGGTCCGGGCTTCACCGCGCTCCAGCAGGTGCTCGTCCAGGAGCAGGTGGGCCGCGTCACCAACGGTCTGGCCTGGTGCCTGCACACGCCGCCGCAGTGGTGGAGCGAGGTCGCGACCGAGGAGCAGCGCGAGCGCTGGCTGCTGCCGGCGGTGCGCGGCGAGCGGCACGAGTGCTACGCGATCACCGAGGAGCACGCCGGCTCCGACGTCAGCGACCTGGCCACGACGGCGCGCCGGGAGGGCGACGAGTACGTCGTCGACGGGGTCAAGTGGCACGTCACGTCGTTCAACGTGGCCGACTACTGCTTCGTGCAGGCCGTGCTGACCGAGGGCGAGCACGCGGGCGAGCACGTGCTGCTGGTCGTGGACCTGCCGAGTCCGGGCATCGAGGTCGTGCGCACCCCGGCGTACTCCCACCACATCGCCGACGAGCACCCCATCGTCTCCTTCACCGGCGTGCGCATCCCGGCGTCCCAGCTGATCGGCGCCGAGGGCGAGGGGATGACGTTCACCCAGGACTGGTTCCGGTTCGAGCGGGTGATGGTGGCGGCGCGCTGCGTCGGCGCGTCGTCACGGCTGGTCGAGGAGATGACGGCGTTCGCCGGCGAGCGGATGGTCGGCGGGCACCGGCTCGGCGACCACCAGCTGGTGACCGGGATGCTGGCCGACTCGGCCGCCGAGCTGTTCGCCGGGCGGGCCGCCTTGTACGACGTCGCACGCGCCATCGACGCCGGTGAGGACCGCAAGGTGCTGCACGCCCGCGCGTCGATGGTGAAGCTGCTCTGCTCGGAGACCGCCGGGCGGATCGCCGACCGCGCCGTGCAGGTCTTCGGCGGCCGTGGCTACATGCGGGAGAACGTCGCCGAGCGGATGTTCCGCGAGCTGCGGGTCGAGCGGATCTGGGAAGGCGCCTCGGAGATCCAGCGCGTCATCGTCGGTCAACAGCTGCTCAAGCGCGGGCCGTCCGCCGTCCTCGGGGACTAGGTCAGGAGCCGACCCAGGAGTCAGGCGAGCGCGCGCACCGTCCGCGTCTCCCAGCGGCCGAAGCGGGCCGGGAACGTGCGCAGCAGGTAGCCGTCGGTGTGGTCGCCGTACCCGACGTCGAGACGGCAGCCGCGGGTCGACGTGCCGAGCAGCGCGCCGTACTCCGCGTCGTCGGCCCCGAAGCAGCGCACGACCGTGAAGGTGTCGGCGCCGGCGTCCTGGAGCTTGCGCAGCTTGTCCGCGACGGGCCTGCGGGCCCAGGCGTCGGCCAGCCCGGTGCCGTCCTGGAACGACGCGGCGAGCACGCGGGCGGCGTAGTCACCGGTGGAGAAGTCGGCCGGCAGCTCGTAGGTGCGGTACGCGAGGTTCTCGCCGAAGTCCGAGTAGCAGGTGCGGTCGGCCACGGCGAGGGGCAGCCCGAACCACGCCTGGAGCGAGCACGACCGGATCTCCTGGCTCCCCAGGGCGCGCGGCGCCCGCCACGTGCCGTCGCGCTTGACGTAGATCTGGCTGTAGCCGCCGCCGGGGCACGGGTCGTACAGCCCCTCGCCGACACGTGCGAAGCCGGTGGACGTCCACGTCTTCACGACCACCGTCGCGGCCGACCGGCACGCGGCCGCGCCGCCGGACTGGTGCCACAGGTGCAGCAGCCGCGCGTGCACGAAGTCGCGGAAGCCCTTCGGCGTCCCGGACAGCCGGCCTTCCTGGCCGAGATGGACGGTGCGGCCGTCGCCGGGGTACGTCACCACGCGCCCGGCGGCGGGGGGCTCCGCGTGGGCCGCGAGGCCGGGGGCCAGGAGAGCGGAGGCGAGCGCGACAGAGCCGAGGATGCGGCGCAGGGGGGTCATGCGGCCGACCGTACCGGGGCGTCGAGCGGTCAGCCGGAGGTGCCCGTACGACGTCGCTCCAGGCCGTCGAGCAGCACGTCCAGCCCGAACTCGAACTCGGTCTGGTCGTCGCACCAGCCGAGCGTGGAGTCGGGGTCGTCGTGCGCGACCTCGGCCATCATCGCGGTCAGGTGCGGGAACGCCTCGGCCATCGCGGCCAGCTCGGCCCCCGACTGCTCGCCGGCCCCGCCCCCCTTGCCGGGGTCGAACAGCTCCTGGCTGAAGCCGAGCGCCTTGCTCCCGAGCGCGTGCAGCGTGTGGTGGGCCAGGTCGTTCGAGAACCCGCCGGCGTGCAGCGTCGCCAGCACACCCTCGTAGTAGGCGACCAACGGCGCGCTGATCGAGGTCCGTGACTCCAGCACCGCGGGCAGCCAGGGGTGCTTCAGCATCACCGTGCGCGCGACGAGGACCCGGGCGCGCAGCGCCGCGACCCAGTCGCGCGCGGCGTCCGTTCCGCCGCCCGGCCCGACGGCCTCGATGAGCTCGCCGACGACGGCGTCGACCATGCCGTCGAGCAGGGCCTCCTTGTTGGCGACGTGGTGGTAGAGCGACATCGCCTCGACGCCCAGCTCCTGCCCCAACCGGCGCATCGACAGCGCGCCGAGGCCCTCGTGGTCCGCCAGGCCGACGGCGGTCTCCAGGACGAGGTCACGGCTGAGCGGCTTGCGGGCGGTTCCCGTCAGTTGATCGGTCATCTCGCCGCCAACCCTAGACGGATTGTGTCTTACCGCGTAAGTTTACATCGTAAGTTTACGCCGTAAGGAGACCGCCATGACCGTCCCGACCCACATGCGAGCCGCCACCTACCACCGCTACGGACGACCCGAGGAGGTGGTGAGCGTCCGCGACGTCCCAGTGCCCGAGCCGGGACCGGGCGAGGTGCTCGTCGAGGTCCGCGCGGCGTCGGTGAACGCACTCGACTGGCACTTCGTCACCGGGCTCCCGATGTTCGCCCGCCCGACGCTGGGCCTGCGCCGCCCGAAGCGGACGGTCCCCGGTGCCGACGTCTCCGGTGTGGTCGCGGCGGTCGGGCCGGACGTGACCGGCTGGGGCGTCGGCGACGAGGTCCTCGGCGAGGTGCACGGCGGCGGCTTCGCCGAGTACGTCGTGGCGCCGGCCGACTGGCTGGTCGCCAAGCCCGCGTCCTTGTCGTTCGAGCAGGCGGCCACCATCGGCGTCGCGGCGGAGACCGCCATCCAGGGCCTGCGCGACTGGGGGTCGCTGCGCGAGGGGGAGAGCGTCCTGGTCAACGGCGCCTCCGGCGGGGTCGGCACGTTCGCCGTCCAGGTCGCCAAGGCGCTGGGCGCCGGGCACGTGACCGCGGTCTGCAGCACCCTCAACGTCGAGAACGCCCTCAAGCTCGGGGCCGACCGGGTGGTGGACTACACCCGCGAGGACGCTGCCCGGCTGCTCACGTCGAGCGGGACGACGTACGACGTCCTCTTCGACAACGCCGGCGTCTGGCCGCTGCGGACCTGCTCGCGGATGCTGGCCGAGGGCGGTAGGTACGTGATGGTCACCTCGCCCAAGTCCCGCTGGCTGCGCCCGCTGCCGCGGATGCTCGCCAACCCGCTGTACTTCGCGATCGGGCACGGCACCTCGGCCGGCTTCAAGGTCGCCTCGCACAGCACCCCCGACCTCGAGCAGCTCGCGGGCTGGGCCGGCAGCGGCGTCATCACGCCGGTGCTGGACCGGCGCTACGACCTCGAGGACGCCGGCGAGGCGCTGCGCGCACAGGGCGAGTTCCACGCCCGGGGGAAGTCGGTCGTCGTCCCCTGACGCGCCGCTGGTCGAGGAAGGACGAAGTCCTGTCGCGAGACCCAGGGCAGGACCGCGTGTATCCCCACCGGGTCTCGTGACGGGCGCCAGGGCGCCCTCCTCGACCAGCGGAAGGCCTCCTCCTGACGGCCAGCCGCCGGTACCCCAGGTGGAGGCGCTCGGGGGCGGCGTACGGCGACCGTGGTCGCATGACGATCCTGCTCTCGGACCCGCGCGTCGCCGAGGTCCCCGTCCACGACTGCGGCGAGCCCCTCGTCGCCCTCGACGCCTCGTTCGGTCCGGCCCGCGCGCTGGTGCGCCGCGGGCTGGCCGAGCGGCTCGGGCTCGCCCAGGACCTGCTGCCGCGCGGCCTGCGGCTGCACGTCGTCGAGGGGCACCGCGCCCTCGCCGACCAGCGCGCGATCATCGCGCGGTACTCCGCCGAGGTCTGCCGGCTCCGCCCGGGCATCTCGCCCCACGAGCTGCACCACCTGGTCGCGCGGTTCGTCGCCCCGGTCGACGTGGCCCCGCACGTCGCGGGCGCCGCCGTCGACCTGACGCTCGTCGACGTCACCGGCGAGGAGCTGGACATGGGCACCGCGATCGACGCGACGCCGGAGCAGTCCGACGGCGCCTGCTTCTCCGCCGCCACGAACATCTCCCCCGACGCCCGCGCGCACCGGCACCTGCTCGGCGCGGTCCTGAAGCCGCTCGGCCTGGTGAACTACCCGACCGAGTGGTGGCACTGGTCGTACGGCGACCGGTACTGGGCACTGCTCACCGAGGCGGCGTCCGCCGTGTACGGGCCGGTCGAGGTGACCGCCAAGGTGCCGGCGGCATGACCGCCCTGACGCTTCCGGCCGCCGGCCGGGGCGCCGGACCGCGACTCGTGGTGGACCTCACCGCCGTCGCCGCCAACGTCCGGCTCTTCACCGAGCGCGCCACCGGCGAGCTGATGGCCGTGGTGAAGGCCGACGGCTTCGGGCACGGAGCCGTCGACGTCGCCCGTACCTCCCTGGCCCACGGCGCCACGCGTCTCGGCGTGACCAGCATCGACGAGGCCATGGCGCTGCGGGCGGCCGGGATCGGCGCCCCCGTGCTGAGCTGGCTCAACCCCGTCGACACGGACTTCGCTGCCGCCGTCGCGGCCGGGGTCGAGCTGGCCGTGCCGGGACGCGAGCACCTCGACGCCATCACCCGTCGCGCACCGGGGGCTCGGATCCACCTCCAGCTCGACACCGGCATGGCCCGCGACGGCGCGGCCCCGTCGGAGTGGACGGCGCTGTGCCGGGCGGCTCGGCTGGCCGAGCGTCGTGGTCTTCTTCGCGTCGTCGGCGTGATGGGCCACCTGGCCACCGCCGACGTTCCCGCCGACCATGCCAACGCGACCGGGCGCACGCGCTTCGCCTGGGGACTGGAGGTCGCGCGCGGCTGCGGGCTGCGGCCGGCCGATCGGCACCTGGCGGCCACGTCGGCGACGCTGACCGACCCGTTGAGCCACCACACGATGAGCCGCGTCGGTGCCGGGCTGGTCGGGATCGACCCGAGCCGCACCACGAGCCTGCGGCCGGCCCTGACGCTGACGGCTCCGCTGGTCTCGGTACGCCGTGTGCGTGCCGGGACCGGGGTCGGTTACGGGCACACGTGGACCGCGCCGGCGCCGACGACCCTCGGCCTGGTCCCGCTCGGGTACGCCGACGGCCTCCCCCGCGCCGCGTCGGGCCGTGCCGAGGTGCTGGTGCGCGGCCGCCGCCACCTGCTGGTCGGTCGGATCTCGATGGACATGGCGGTCGTCGACCTGCAGGGCGACCACGCCGAGCCCGGCGACGTCGTCACCCTCTTCGGCCCCGGCGACCGCGGCGAGCCGACCGTCGCCGAGTGCGCCGGCTGGGCCGACACCATCGAGCACGAGATCGTCACCGGCCTCGGGTCACGCCTGCAGCGGACCGTCCGTGGGACTCATGAAGGGCGCTGCGCGACCTCCTCGACCAGCGGGCACCTGCGGAGGGTCCGATGACGCCGCGCGTCCGCGTCGCCGTCATCGGCGGCGGCCAGAACTGTGAGCACGACGTGTCGCTCGCCTCCGCGACCGGCATCGCGACCGCGCTGGACCCGGCGTACGACGTCGTGCGCCTGACCATCGAGCGCGACGGCTGGTGGTGCCGCGACGGCCAGCGGATGACGCTGCCCTCCGCCGTGGCGATCCTGCGCACCTGCGCCGTCGCGATCCCGGCCCTGCACGGACCACGCGGCGAGGACGGCTCGCTCGCGGCGCTCTGCGAGCTGGCCGGGGTCCGGTACGTCGGGTCGGGCGTCGGCGCCGGCGCCCTCGGGATGGACAAGTGGGCCACCAAGCTGGTTGCGTCCGGCATCGGGATCGCCGTCGCACCGGCCGTGCTGCTGACGACGGCGACCGCGGCGACGTACGACTTCACGCACCCGGTCGTGGTCAAGCCGGTCGCGGCCGGCTCCAGCCACGGCGTCACCCTCGTGCACGAGGCCGGCGGCCTGGCGGTCGCACTGAAGGAGGCCTTCGACCTCGACGACCGCGTGCTGGTCGAGGACGTCGTCGTCGGCCGCGAGATCGACCTCGCCGTCCTCGGCCGCCCCGACGGCACCCGCCTCGTCGCGCCCGCGCTGGAGGTCGTCGTGGACGGCATCTTCGACCACGACACCAAGTACGGCGGCCGCGCCGACTTCCGCATCCCCGCCGGCCTCGCCGAGGAGGAGCGCGAGGCGCTGGAGGACGCGGCGGTGCGGACCTACGACGCGCTCGGCTGCGCGGGTGTCGCCCGCGTCGACTTCTTCCTCACCGCAGAAGGTCCGGTGCTCAACGAGGTGAACACGATGCCGGGCTTCACCGAGCAGTCGCAGGTGCCGAAGATGTTCGCCGCCGCCGGCACGTCGTACGCCGACCTGCTGGACCTGCTCGTCCGCGACGCGCTCGCGGCGGCATGAGGCCCGCGGGTCGGATCGCCGGGCTCGACCTGCTGCGCGGGATCGCCGTCGGACTGGTGGTGCTGAGGCACGCGCTGCCCGACGTGGCCCCGGGTGCGGGCGTGGTCGGGGTGGTGATGTTCTTCGCGCTGAGCGGGTACCTCATTACCGGCCTGCTCGCCGACGAGCTCGAGTCGGATGGCCGGGTCGACCTGAGGCGGTTCTACGTGCGGCGGGTGCGACGGCTCGTCCCCGCGCTGGTGCTGCTCGTCGCCGGCGTCGTCGTGGTCACGCTCGTCCTCGATCCCCTCGGTGACCGCGACCGGTTGCTGAAGACCGTGGTGGTGGCGCTGACCTGGACCGGCAACCTGCCGTTCGGGCACGCGAGCGACGCGACGTTCCACCTCTGGACGCTGGCGACCGAGGAGCAGTTCTACCTGTTCTGGCCGACGGTGCTGGCGATCGGCTTCGCGCGACACCGGGTCACGGCCACGCTGGTCCTCGCCGGCGCGGGCTGCGTCCTGGCCTGCGTGGCCACGGTGGTCTGGCTCCGGGAGGCGCCGGACAACGCCTACGCGCTGCCGACCCCGTGGGCGCTCTGCTTCGTGGTCGGCGCGGCCGCGCGCATCCATGGCCAACGCTGGGTGCCGCCGCGCTGGGCGGCACCCGCGGCCCTCACGGGCCTCGCCGTCCTGAGTGTGCTTCCCTTGCGGGGACACGCCCTGACGTACCTCGCAGGAGGCCCGGCCATCGCCATGCTGACCGCCGTGCTGCTCCTCGCCTGGCGCGCCTGGACCGACGTCACCACGCCGGCCCTGCAGGCGCTGGTCTGGCTGGGCACGGTCAGCTACGCGGCGTACCTGTGGAACTACCCGCTGACCCTCTGGCTGCGGCCGCACCTCGAGCACGGCGCGGGTCTCCTCGCGGCCGCGCTGACCGTCGTGATGGCGGCGCTGAGCTGGTACGCCGTGGAGCGGCGCTTCCAGCGACCGCGCCGGCCCGCGCCGGCGCTGGTGGCGGCATGAACCCCGATCGGCTGAGCGAGTGGGCGCCCGACTTCGCGGGCGCGATGGCGGTGCTCGGGCTGGGTCTGTTCGAGGCGTTCAACGCGTCGTTCTACGACAGCTCTGGCCGAGCACAGGTCCTCGTGGCCGTCGGCATCTCGGTGGCCGTCGGCCTGGCGCGCCACGCCCCGTCGATCGCGTTGTCAGTGGTGTGGATCGTCGGCGGCCTCCAGGTGCTGGGCGGCGTCTCGCTGATGTTCGTCGAGCTGGCGATCGCGGTCGTGGCCTTCGCGACCGCCCGCTGGGGCAGCACCGCCACGGTCTGGGTCAGCGGGCTGTCGATCCCGGCGGCGGCGTTCCTCGCGGTGGGGTACGTCGACCACGAGGGCATCGGGTCGCTGTCCCGGTTCATCGGCACCGGGCCGGCGCTGGACGCGGCCCGGCGGGTGGGCACGTCGTGGCCGCTGGTGGCCGGCGCGTTCGGGTTCGCCGTGCTCGCGGTCCCGTGGCTGGCCGGTGTCGCGCTGCGCTTCCGCACCCGCGCCGCGGAGTCGCACGTCTCGCAGGTGGCCGCGGAAGCCGACGCGGCCCGGGCCCAGCGGGAGACCGAGCAGGCCCGCGAGATCATCACGCTGCGCGAGAACCAGGCCCGGCTCGCGCGCGACGTGCACGACGTGATCGGCCACTCGCTGGCGGTGATCCTGGCCCAGGCCGAGTCGGCGCAGTACCTGCCCGACGACGACCCGGCGGCCCTCAAGAGGACGATGGCCACGATCGCGACGTCGGCGCGCTCGTCGCTCCAGGACGTGCGCCAGGTGCTGGCCGGCGGGCAGGGCACCCCGCCGCCGACCCGCACCGGCGCCTTCGAGGAGCTGGTCGAGGGCGTCCGGGCCAGCGGGCACCAGGTGGTGACGACGGAGGCGGGCACCCCGCGGCCGCTGCCGCCCGAGCTCGACCTGGTCGCCCACCGGGTCACCCAGGAGATGCTGACCAACGCCATCAAGCACGGGCGCGCCGACCGTCCGGTCATCGTGGAGCGGCACTGGCCCGGCGAGTGGGGCGGGGGCAGCTACGAACGGGACCTGCGCATCGAGGTGCGCAACGCCGCCGCGGCGCTCGGCGACGAGACCCAGCCGCTCACGCTCACCGAGCCGCCCGGCCAGGGACTCGACGGGATGCGGCGGCGCCTGGAGTCGGTCGGCGGGCGCCTCGACGTACGCCGGCGCGAGGAGCCGGACGGGCCGACGTTCACCGCGACGGCGTGGGTGCCGGTGAGTGGCCGGTGACCATCCAGCCGGTGAGCGACATCCGCGTGCTGCTGGTCGACGACCAGGAGCTGTTCCGCGAGGGCGTCCGGGTGATCGTCGACGCCCAGGAGGGCATGGAGGTGGTCGGCAGCGCCGGCGACGGCCTCGAGGCGGTCAGCCTGGTCGACGAGCTCGAGCCCGACGTGGTGCTGATGGACATCCGGATGCCCGAGATGGACGGGGTCGAGGCGACCCGGCAGATCTTCCAGCCCGACCGGGTGTCGCGACGCGCCTCGCCGGTGCGGGTGATCGTGCTGACGACGTTCAACCTCGACGACCGCGCGGCGACCGCGATCCGTCACGGGGCGAGCGGGTTCCTGCTCAAGGACACGACGCCACAGATGCTGCGGGACGCGATCCGCACCGTGCACAGCGGCAACGCGGTGCTCGCACCGACCGACCTGTCGACGCTGCTGGACAGCCAGTTCCGCGCCGTCTCCCCGCCGCCCGCGGCGTACCTGTCGCTCACCGACAAGGAGCGCGAGGTCTTCGCCGCGGTGGCCCGCGGGCTGTCGAACACCGAGATCGCGGCGCTGGTGTTCGCCGGCGAGTCGACGGTGAAGACCCACGTCGGCGCGATCCTGCGCAAGCTGGGCCTGCGCGACCGGGTGCAGATCGTGGTGTTCGCGCACCAGCACGGGCTGGTCGGGCTCTAGCCGTCCCAGACGGGGAGCTCGACGACGAACCTCGTGCCGTCCTCGGGCGAGGACTGCACGCTGATCGTCCCGCCGTGCCGGGACACGGCGCGCTCGGCGATGGCCAGGCCGAGGCCCGTGCCCGGTCGTTGACGCACGCGCGGGTCGGTGCTGCGGAAGAACTCCTCGAAGACCCGCGCCCGGTCCTCCTCGCCGATCCCGACGCCGCGGTCGACGACCTCGATGCGCACCCGCTGGTCGACCCGGTGCAGCGACACCGCGACCCGCCCGCCGGGTTCGGAGTACTTGACGGCGTTGGCCACCAGGTTGCTCACCACCGCGTCGAGGTCCTGCACGTCGCCGACCACCAGCAGCTCGGCGGGCTCCGCGTCGAGCTCGATCGCGATGTCCCGGGCATCGGCCTCGCCGGCCAGCAGGTCCAGCACCCCGCGGGTCTGCGCCACGAGGTCGACCACGTGGTCCAGCGGACGGTCCGGGCGGCCGACGCGGGCGAGCACGAGCAGGTCGTGGCACATCGCCTCGATCCGCCGGGCCCCGCGCTGGACGTTCTCCAGCCCGCGCACGGTGAGGGCGTCGTGGTGGTCCTCGGTGAGCAGCAGCTCGGCGTTCTGGAGGATCGCGGTCAGCGGGTTCTGCACCTCGTGGGACAGCACGTCCATCAGCTGCGCGCGGTACTCGGCGACCGCCTGCTCGCGGGCCAGCCCCTCGGCGTACTCGCCCCGCTCGAGCGCGGTGATCACGGCCCGCGCCGCCTGGCGCGCGTACAGCTGGAGGATCCGCTGCTGCTCCGGTCCGGGCCGCCGGCCGTTGCGGGGCAGGTCGATCGACAGGAGCCCGCGCAGGGTGCCGCTGTCGTCGTGCAGCAGCGCGCAGAGCAGGTCGTGGGGGTGCCAGGCGTCCGGCTCGTCGGACACGTCGATGTCCGGGATCCACGAGTAGTCGTCGAGGTGGCCGGCCTCCCGCTCGTACGGCACGAACTTCAGCAGCCCCCAGTCCTCCGCGTTCTCGAGCTCGGCGAGCACGGCCTCGACGGGCGTCTTCAGATCGGCCAGCTCCCGCCGCGCCCGGTCGTCGCCCGCCACGGCGGCGTAGTGCAGGATCCCGTCGCGCACCACGCTGATCGCCGCGACGTCGAAGCCGGCGAGCTCCACCACGCCCTCGGCGATGAACTGGAGGGCGGACTGGTCGCGTTCGGTGGGGGGCTCCATCTCACCCCCACCGTAGTGCTCAGAAGAGGGGCAGGTTCGGGTCTTCGCTCGGGATCCGGCCGCCGGCCAGCCTGATCCAGTCCAGCGGCCGCGCGGCGCCGGGCGGCGGTCCTCCGGTGACCTCGCCGTAGCCCACGGCCAGCACGGTCGCGACGGTCACCACCGCCTCGGGATCGCCGGGGTGGCGCGGCACGTCCAGGGCCCGCGCGAGGTCGTCGCCGTGCACCACGAGCTCGAGGAGCCGGGTCAGCACGTAGTCGTCGCGGCTGATCGGGCCGCGGCGGCCCAGCACCACGGGGCTGCGGATGGTGGCCAGGTGGGCGAACGCCGCCGCCGCGATCGCGTCCAGGCCCGCCAGCAGGTCGTCGCCGAGCTCGGCCTGGATCTCCTCGGTCTGGCCGGCGATCGCCGCGGCCGCGGGAGGGTACGCCGCGACGTACTCGCGCAGGGTGATCGGCACGGTCCCGTCCGGCGCCTCGGCGATGCCCTGCACGAGCCGGAGCCCGAGGCCCAGGTGCGCGACCAGGTCGCCGACGGTCCAGTCGCCCAGGCCGGTGGCGAGATCGGCGCGGCCGAGCACGTCCTCCTCCTCGAGCCAGGCCCGGAGGTGCTCCCACTGCCGTCGCAGGACGTCGTCCATGGCGCGCAGGCTAGCGTCGCAGTCGTGGCTGTCGAGGTGCGCCCCGCGACGCGTTTCGCCGACGTGGCGACCATGCTCGGGCCGAGGAAGGACCCGGACGCGACCGTGTGCTGGTGCCTGAGCCACCGCGTCGACTCGGCGACGAACAAGTCGCTGGTGGGCCGGGAGCGGGGCGAGTACGTGCGGAGGCTGTGCCGCCGCAAGGTCCCTCCCGGCGTGCTCGCGTACGACGACGGCGAGGTCGCCGGCTGGGCCGGCATCGCGCCACGTGCGGACCTGCCGGTCGCGCGCTCGACCAAGATCGACGCGGTCGACGACCTGCCGGTGTGGAGCATCTTCTGCGTCCGCGTGCGCCCGGGGTTCCGTGGCCGCGGCATCTCCCTGCGGCTCGTCGAGGGTGCCGTCGAGCTCGCTCGGTCACAGGGCGCGCCGGCCGTCGAGGCGGTGCCGGTCGACAACCAGGGGAAGAAGGTGGACCTGACGATGGCCTTCGTCGGGACGCGCGGGCTGTTCGAGAGCGCGGGCTTCACCAATGTCGCCGACACCCGCTCGGTGACCGCAGGGTTCCCGCGGGTCGTCATGCGGCTGCCGCTCGGCTGAGCGTCGCTACGCTCAGGCGTGGACTTCGCCCTCACCGACGAGCAGCGCAGCATCGTCGAGGTCACCCGAGCGTTCGTCGAGCGTGAGCTCGTCCCCCACGAGGAGGAGGTCGAACGCACCGGACGAGCCCGGCCCGAGCTGATCGAGCAGATCCGGGCCAAGGCGCTGGAGCTGGGGCTCTACGCCGCGAACATGCCCGAGGAGGTCGGCGGCGCCGGGCTCGACGCCGTCACGTTGGTGCTCTTCGAGAAGGAGCTCGGCAAGACCAGCTACGCCCTGCACTACACCGGCGTCGCCCGGCCGTCGAACATCCTGATGGCGGGTACGCCGGAGCAGCGCGAGCGGTACCTCCTGCCGTGCGTCCGCGGCGAGAAGACCGACTGCCTGGCCATGACGGAGCCCGGAGCGGGGTCGGACATGCGCGCGATCCGCACCCGCGCCGTACGGGACTCTGCCGGCGCCGGGGGCGATTGGGTCATCCGCGGCACCAAGCACTTCATCAGCCATGCCGACGAGGCCGACTTCGTCATCCTGCTCGCGCGGACCGGCGAGGACGGCGCCGGCCGGCCGACGATGTCGACGTTCCTGGTCGACCTCGACACCCCGGGGCTGGCGGTCCACGACGGGTACCGCAACGTCTCGCACCGCGGGTACACCAACTCGATCCTGGACTTCGACGACGTCCGCGTGCCCGCGGGCGCCCTGCTCGGCGAGGTGGACAAGGGACTGGAGCTCGCCGGCGAGTGGCTCGGGTCGACCCGGCTGTCGGTGGCCGCGACCTGCATCGGTCGGGCCGAACGCGCGCTCGGGCTGTCCGTCGCGCACGCGGCGAGCCGGGAGCAGTTCGGCCAGACCATCGGCCGGTTCCAGGGCGTCGGCTTCAAGCTGGCCGACATGGCCACCGAGCTGCGCGCCGCCGAGCTGGTCACCCTGTACGCCGCGTGGAAGGTCGACCAGGGCACCGCGACCGACGCCGACATCGCGATGGCCAAGCTCAAGGCCACCGAGATGCTGGCGATGGTGGCCGACGAGGCGATCCAGGTCCACGGCGGGATGGGGCTGATGGACGAGCTGCCCCTGGAGCGGATCTGGCGGGACGCCCGGATCGAGCGGATCTGGGACGGGACGTCGGAGATCCAGCGCCACATCGTGTCCCGGTCGCTGCTGCGGCCGCTGGGAGGCTGACCCGATGAGCGACGCGCTGCACACCCGGAGCGAGGACGGCGTCCTCGAGGTCACCCTCGACCGCCCGCCGGCCAACGCCATCGACCTGGCCACCAGCCGCGAGATGGGCGAGCTCTTCGCGTCGTTCCGCGACGACCCCGACCTGCGCGTGGCGATCGTGCGCACCGCGGGCGACAAGTTCTTCTGCGCCGGCTGGGACCTCAAGGCCGCGGCGGCCGGGGACGACGTGCTCGGCGACTACGGGGTCGGCGGCTTCGGCGGCATCCAGCAGCTGCCCGACCTCGGCAAGCCGGTGATCGCTGCGGTGCACGGCCTGGCCATGGGCGGCGGTTTCGAGCTGGCCCTCTCCTGCGACCTGATCTACGCGTCGTCGAGCACCCAGTTCGGGCTTCCCGAGATCAACGCCGGCACGCTCGCCGACGCCGCCACGGTGAAGCTGCCGAAGCGCATGCCCTTCCACGTCGCGATGGACCTCCTCCTCACCGGACGCTGGATGGGTGCCGAGGAGGCGGCCCGCTGGGGCCTGGTGAACGACGTGCTCGAGGACGACGACGCGGTGCGCGCGCGAGCGTGGGAGACCGCTCGCCACCTCGCCTCCGGCCCGCCCCTGGTGTTTGCCGCCATCAAGGAGGTCGCCCGCGTCGCGGAGTCGCTGACGTTCGTCGAGGCCATGGACCTGGTCACGAACGGCCGGCTCCCGGCGGTCGAGCGCCTCTACGAGTCCGAGGACGAGAAGGAGGGCGCGCGCGCGTTCGCGGAGAAGCGCAAGCCCGTGTGGAAGGGCCGCTGACGCGGCTCGTGCGTCACGCACGGATGCGGGTCGCGTGCGACCAGACGACCTGCCAGCGCCCCTCACGGCGCTCGTAGTAGTCGGTGTGCCACATCGTCCCGGTGTCGAGGCTGCCGTCGACCATGATCTCGATGCGCACGCGGTAGCGGACGATCCCGGCGTCGCCGACGACCCGAGCGGCGATCTCCCCGTCCGGCTCGAACACGCGGTAGTCCAGGAGCCCCGATCGGATCCCCTCCAGGTAGTCCTGCTTGGACAGCGTCCCGCCACCGGGCGTCACCAGCTGGTAGTCGTCGGCGTGCAACGGCATGGCAGCGTCCAGGTCCTTGGCCACCAACGCCCGGAGCCGCCGTCGCTCCACGTCGCTCAGGTGCGCCTCGTCGCTCACGTCGAGAGTGTCGATGAGCACGGCGGAAGCTGTCGACCGCTGGGCGGGACGAAGCTTGCGCGCCGTCGCGCGGACCCGCCTGGAGCCTTCTGATCCGTGGGCACGCATTCCTACCCGCTGACGACGAAGCGGTGCACGATGAGCGCACGATGTCGCGTGCCGCCCGCTTCCTGGTGATCGCAGCGGCCTGGGCGCTCCCGGTCGCGTGGCTCGTCGTGGGTCTGCTCCTGCGTCCCTCGGACGGCACGGTCGTCTGGTCGCCGCCGCTCAGCGGCGGGCCGGGCTGGGGTGGCTCACTGCCGGTGACCGAGACCTACGGGACCACGCCCCTCGAGGTGGACGACCGGATCACCGAGGTCGACGGCAGACCCGTCCGCGACTGGCTGTCCGGCGCCGCCTCCGACCGGCGGGCGGTCGGCGACGACGTCACCTACACCGTCGTCCAGGTCGGCGCGAGCGGCCTCGGCCAGGAGTTCCAGCGCACGGTCACCCTGCACCGCTTCCCCGTTGCGGCCGCCCTCCGGGAGGACCTGCCGGTGGTCGTCACCGGCCTCCTCCTCATGCTCGCCGGAGGTGTCGCCTTCTTCGTGCGGCCGGAGCTGGGGGCCGCGAGGTCCTTCCTGGGCGCGATGACGCTGATCCCCGCCGGACTCGCGTCGACACGCTGGGGCGTCGGCGCCATCGACCTCGCGGGCGGCAGGGGCCTGTGGCCGCACGTCACCAGCGAGGTGTTGTGCGCCCTGGGTCTGGGCCTGGCCGTGCTGAGCGCCGTCACGTTGCGCGCCCCACCGGGCCGGCTGGAGGCACGGCCGTGGATCCTTCCCGTCGCGCTGCTGCTGCCGTTCGCCGGGTACGCCGCCTGGGCGGTCGGCCGGTCCCTCACCGTCGACGGGCCGGAGCAGACGCGCTCACTGCTGTCGGTGGCCGTCCCGGCGGCCGTGCTTGCCGTGCCCGCCGTCCTGCTGGCACTCGCGTCCGGTTACCGAGACGCGCCCGGCCGGGAAGCCAGGCTCGCCGTCCGGCTGGCCCTCCTCGTCCTCGCCGCCGGCCTCGCCGCGCGCCTGCTGCTGGGCGACCTGCCCGAGCTCGTGGCCGGCGACCCCGTCATCCCCTGGGACGCCCTCATGCTGCTCCTGGCCGCGCCCGTCGTGGCGGGCCTCGTCGTCGCGGTCGTGGGCTACCGCCTCGACGCCATCGAGCCCGCCGTCCGTCGCGCGGTGACCCAGGGCGCCGTGGCGGCCGTGGTCGGTGCGGCGTTCGTCGCCGTCGCAAGCACGGTCGGCCTCGCGACCGACGCCTCCGTCGGACCGATCCTCGCCGGAGGCGCGGTCGCCCTGGTGGTGCTGCCGCTCGCGGTGGCGGTCCAGCGAGGTGTCCGCCGGGTGGTGTACGGCGACCGCGACCTGCCGCGGACCGTCGTCTCCGCGCTGCGCCGCCTCGACGCCACGACCGGCACGACCGAGGCGCTCACCGAGACGCTGACGCTGCTGTCGCGCCGGCTTCGGCTCTCCCACGCCGTCATCGAGGTCCCCGCCGGGTCGGGTGAGGACGTCGTGCTGGCCTCGGTCGGCGAGCCGCAGGGCCGGCAGCCGGTGAGCGTCGAGCTGGTGGTCGGCGGCGTCCGCCTCGGTTCCCTGCACCTGGAGGTGGCCCCGGACCGCGACCCGTTCGGCCGCGGCGACCGCCGGCTGCTCGAGGACGTCGGCGCGGAGGTCGGCACGTTGGTCCAGGCCGTCCTCGCGAACAGCGAGCTCCAGCGCTCGCGCCAGGAGATCGTGACGGCGCGCGAGGAGGAACGCCGGCGGCTGCGGCGCGACCTGCACGACGGGCTCGGGCCGTCCCTGGCCGTGTTGGCCATGCGCCTCGAGTCGGCCCACGAGCTGGTGGAGTCGGATCCCGAACAGGCCGCCGAGGTCGTGGCCGGCCTCGCCGACCTGGCGCGCGACGAGATAGCGGAGGTACGCCGCCTGGTCGACGGCCTCCGCCCGGCTGCACTCGACCAGCTCGGCCTCGTGTCGGCCCTGCGTCAGCGCGCCGCCCAGCACGAGCTGACCGCGGGCGACGGGGCCGTGGTCTGGACGGTCGACGCCGACGACTCGGTCGAGCCACTGCCCGCAGCGGTGGAGGTCGCGGCGTACCGCATCGTCGTCGAGGCCGTCACCAACGCGGTCAAGCACAGTGGGGCACGCGCCTGCACCGTCACGCTTCGGCGAGACGGCACGGACCTGCACGTGCGGGTCCGCGACGACGGCCACGGGCTGGTCGCCGGCTCCCCGGCTGGTGTAGGCCTGTTCTCCATGAGGGAGCGGGCCCAGGAGGTCGGTGGCGTGTGCACGGTGACCTCGGACGCCAGGGGGACGACGGTCGAGGCCCGCCTGCCGCTCCGTCTCGACGGGGGCCTCGACGGGGGCCTCGACGGGGGATGAGCATGGAGTCGCTGCGGGTGCTGGTCGTCGACGACCACGAGGAGTTCCGCCACAGCCTCGAGTCGCTGCTGGGTGCGATGGACGGCGTGGAGGTGGTCGGCCGTGCGGGTGACGGCCGACGGGCGGCGGAGATGGCGCTGAGCCTGCAGCCGGACGTCGTGGTGATGGACCTCCACATGCCCGAGCTGAACGGCGTGGAGGCCACCGCCCGGATCGTCGCCTCGTCGCCGCACATCAGCGTGCTGGTGCTGACGATGATGGAGGACGACGACTCGGTCTTCGCCGCCGTGAGGGCCGGCGCCCGCGGGTACCTGCTCAAGGGTGCCAAGCGCCAGGAGATCAGACGCGCCATCGAGGCGGTGGGCGCCGGCGAGGTGATCTTCGGGCCCGGCATCGCCGAGCGCGTGACGTCGTACTTCCGCCACGTGCGGAGCCGGCCGACGGCCCCGGCCTTCCCCGAGCTCACCGACCGGGAGCGGGAGATCCTCGGGAAGATCGCCGAGGGGAAGGACAACTCCGAGATCTCGCGGGAGCTCCAGCTGTCGGTCAAGACGGTGCGCAACCACGCGAGCAACATCTTCGCCAAGCTGCAGGTGGCCCACCGGGCACAGGCGATCGTGCTGGCCCGCGAGGCAGGGATGGAGAGCCCGAGCACGTGAGGGGAAGGCCCTAGGGAGAGCCCTCGCACCCCTGGTCGAACGTCGCGTCATCGACGGCGTCCTCCCCGAGCTGGTGGCCCAGCACGCTGTCGGGCAGCACGACGAAGTTGCCGACCGGGTCCTGGCTCTCCTCGCCCACCAGGATGCAGCCCTTCGCCTGGTCGGGGTCGACGGCGGTCAGGGCGTTGAGCAGCCGGTAGAGGTCGAGGGGCGACGCGTCGGTGTCGATGCCGTCGAGGGAGGCCAGCGCCATGGCCTCGACGAACCCCTCCCGGTCGTCCCGGGCCTGGAGCTGGTTCAACAGCCCGAGCAGCAGCGCCTGGTGGTTGGCCGACCGGACGAAGTCCCCCGGGCCGGCGAACGCGCGCCGGGTGGTCGCGAAGTCCAGGGCCTGCTCGCCGTCGAAGTGGTTCGGGCCCTTGACGACGTGCATCCCCCCGTCGTCGGTGTCGAACGCCACGGGCGAGTCCACGGTGACCCCGCCGAGGGTGTCGATCATGGCCTCGAAGCCCTGCCCGCCGGTGACGAGCACGAAGTCGGGACTGATGCCGACCAGGTCGGCGACCGCCCCGGCGACGAGGGCCGGGTCCCCCTTCGCCGTCCTCAACGCGACGTTGATGCGTCCCTTCTCGCCGCCGAGGTCGACATAGGTGTCGCGCGGGATCCCGATGGCCGCGGCCGCTCCCGTGCCGGCGTCGATGCCCAGCAGCTGGATCGCGTCGGTGTCCCCCTCGACGATCGAGGTACCCGGGGGCGCGTCGGAGCCGAGCACCAGCACCCACACGACGTCGCCCCCCGCGTCGTACCCCTCGGCGTGCTGCACCGTGGTCAGGGCGATCGAGGTGGGGCGCACGGCGGATCCGGGGACGGCGACGAGGAGGACGACCACGACGGGCAGGATGCGCAGCACCCACCCGGTCAGACCCAGCGCGCGCCTCACGAGGACGACACCTCGACCGGGAGCGCGTCGCTGTCGTCGCGCACCAGGGAGTAGCCGAAGACCGCCCAGGTTCCATCGACCAGGCCCAGTGCCAGGCGCCCCGTGAGCCGGACCTTGACGGTGGAGCCGCCCTGGGCGACGTCGAACGCGAAGTCGACCCAGGCCGACGCGCCGACCGCGCGGTCGTCGGGGGCCAGGAACGACAGCCGCGCGTCCAGACGAGTCGCCCGGACGGCGGTGACCTTCTCGAACCCGGACGCAGTCAGCGCGTCGATGTCGGCGACGGCCAGCTTGGCCGCACCACTGGTGAAGCGGTCGAAACCACCGAGGAAGTCCTGCCGCGGATAGTCGCCCAGGAAGGCGCCCACGACGTACGCCGCCAGGACGTCGCTCACCTGCGACTCCAGGCGGTTCCGGGTCGAGGAGGGCAGCCGGGACCCGATGGTCGTCACCGACAGGACGGCGTTCGCCGGGCCGTCGGGCCCGGGAGGACCGGAGTCGTCCGTCGGGGTGCAACCGGCCAGCAGGGCCACGGCCGTCAGCACGGCCAGCGAGGCCCGTACCCGGGGCCACACGCGGACCCGGTGTCCCACCGAGCGGCGTGACACTCCTCGGGACATGCGCCCCATGATGGCGGATGCCCGGCGGGGCGCGGTCAACTCGCCTCGACGGAGTTGACGTCGGGAAGGGGGTACTGCGACACGGTGTCGCGCGCCGGTTCGGTCCGGCCGACCGGGCCTGCGGCGTACGCGCGGAGCAGGGTGTCGGTGACCTTGCGGACGAAGTCCCGGGTGCGGTCGCCGAGAGGGTGCTCGCACCGGTCGACCACCGCACAGCCCCAGCGCAGCGTGCCTGCGGTGAACACGCCCGCGCCCGAGGGCGTCGTGTAGTAGACGGACTGAGCCGTCGTGACGACGCCGCGGCACGAGTACGACGTGTGGCTGAGCACCTCCATCGGGCGCGGCGTCCGGGCGTCGAGGTAGACGCGGTCGGCCTCGGGACCGACCAGCCCGGCGAACCGGTCGCCGAGGTGGACGCCGGTGCCGGCGAACCCGAACCACGTGGGCGAGGTGACGACGTAGTCGGCCTCGACCGGGAAGCACTCGTACTCCATGCCGACCAGTCCCTGCTCCGACTCCGGCGCCGGCGGGTCGCGGAACCGGGAGGTCGCCTCGGCCGGGCGCTCGTCGCGCTCGGGGTCGAGGGAGGCGTCGGAGCGGTAGCCGACCTCGAGCCGGGCCGGCCCCGTGCCCCGGTCCTGCAGCCGGATCCGCCAGTACATGGTGTTGGCGCCCAGGAACGCCAGGTTCGTGCCACCGTCACGGGCCTGCTCGACCGCGTGACGCATGGCCGGCGTCCAGTACTCGTCGTGGCCCATCGACACGTAGCCCCGGGCGCCCTCCAGCAGGCCGGGGTCCTGGTCGAGGTCGACGTCGGTGAAGTAGCTCAGCCGGACCCCCGACAGCTGCCGCAGTCGCTCGGCGCGCACGATCACCGGGATCGCGGCGGTCCGGTAGTCGTTGGCGCCGGTGGCGAGGTTGAAGGGCCGGTCATAGCTCACCGCCCAGCTCCGCCGGTCGCCGTCCGCGCCGTCGTACAGGCTGTAGCCGCCCCACCGGTTGTACGCCTGCCAGGTGGCGACGGGCGCGACCAGGGCGACGGTGCCCGTCGCCGCGGGTGACGACACGACGTACGGCGCGGCCGTCTCCCAGCCCGAGCCGGTGCGGAGCTTCAGCACGTAGAAGCCGGGCTCCCACCCCGTGGTGTCGAGGACCAGGCTCTCGTGCCACGGCGCAACGACGGTGCGGGTCTCGACCGGGTCCAGGACGGGCTCGGCCTGCTCCTCACCGGCGAGGAACCCCGAGCGCCAGACGAGCGCTCCGGTGCCACCCCGGTAGGAGCCGATGCGGTAGGCCGACACGCGGTACCCCCTGGCGCGTGTCGACACCTTGAGCCCGACGCGGGTGCCGGCCGGCGCGCTGATGGCGGTGGTGTACGCCGCGATCCGCCCGGCAGCCGGTCGCCTGATCCGCCAGTCGTCGGTCCCCCGCCGGCTCCCGTCGCCGGCGCGTGGCACCGTCGGCGACAGCGGCGACAGCGGCTCCCCCACGACCTCACGCCCGCCCGCCGGCGTCGCGTCGGCGGTCGTCGCGTCGGTCCCCGCACTGACCTGCTGTGCCGAGAGAGTCACCAGACCGCCGGCCAGCACGGCCGTCGCCAGCCCGGTGACCAGGCGTCCCGTCAGGCTCCACATCGCCCTGTTCCTTCCGGGGCGACGACCGGAGCGCGGCCTCGGTCCGAAGCGTCCGGCGCGGGGGTGTCACGGCGGATGGGCCGCCGGTCCCGGCTCTGCCGGGAGCAAGCGGCAGCGAGCCCGGCGCGACCGGGACCTCAGCGACTGACGACGCTCCGCGGCGCTCGTGGAATCCCGGTCCGCCCGGGACTCCCGCCTCAGGTCACGACGGCTCAGCGCGCCGAGGCTCGGACCCGCCGCTGGTCCAGCGGCGGCGACGGAAGGAGCAGATGGTGGTCACCGGAGGGGTGAGGCTCGAGCACCGGCGCGACATCCAGGGCCTGCGGGCCGTGGCCGTCCTCCTCGTGCTTGCCGACCACGCCGGAGCCGCCTGGCTCCCGGGAGGGTTCGTCGGCGTCGACGTCTTCTTCGTCGTCTCGGGGTACCTGATCACCCTGCTGCTGGTGCGTGAGGCACAGGCGACCGGCCGCGTCCGGATCGGGGAGTTCTACGCCCGGCGGGCTCGTCGGATCCTGCCGGCCGCCACCGTGGTGGTCCTGGCCACCCTGACGTACGCCGCCGTCGAGCTGTCCGCGTCCCGGGTGCAGCGGCTGCGCGTGGACGCCGCCTGGTCGGCGTTCTTCGCCGCGAACGTCCACTTCTCGCGCGAGGGCGCCGACTACTTCGCGTGGGGCCGGGAGACGTCACCGCTCCAGCACTTCTGGTCGTTGGCGGTGGAGGAGCAGTTCTACCTCGTGTGGCCGCCGCTCCTCGCGGCCTCTGTCCTCGTCATCGCTCGGCGCCACGGCCACGGGCACGGGCCCAGCGGCTCACGGGGCCTGACCTGGTTGGTGGGGGCGCTGCTCGGCGCTTCGCTGGCCTGGTCCCTGGTCCTCACCGCGCACGCACCGGCGGCCGCCTACTACTCCTCGCCGGCCCGCGGCTGGGAGCTCGCGACCGGCGCGCTGCTCGCGGTCCACGAGCCGCGCTTGTCGCGGCTCGGTCCCGCGTCACGCCGGGTCCTCGGCGCCGGCGGCCTGCTGGTGCTCGCAGCAGCCGCTGCCGGGTTCGATGCCTCCTCCGCCTTCCCGGGCTGGCGCGCGCTGGTCCCGGTGCTCGGCACCGCAGCGCTCGTCGCGGCAGGGACGGCACACCCGGGCGGCGCGACCCGCCTCCTGTGCCTCCAGCCCCTGCCGTGGCTGGGCGACCTGTCGTACTCCTTGTACCTGTGGCACTGGCCGCTCCTCGTGCTCGGCCCGGAGTGGCTGTCCTGGCCCCCAGGCCCCGGCCGGACCGCAGTGTTGCTGGCCCTCACGCTCGCCGCAGCCTTCACGACGTACCACCTGGTGGAGAACCCGGTGCGCAGGAACGCGCGGCTGCGTACGGGGCGACGGGCACTGCTCCTGTGGCCGATCACCGTCGGGGCCGTGCTGGTCGCCGCCGTCGGTGCTCAGCACCACGCCGACCGCCTGCTGCGGGACCGGATGTCCGGCGAGGGCCTCGACCAGTCGTCCGTGCTGGTGCCCGGCCCGGAACCGACCAGGCCGACGCGACGGGGACATGGGGGACGCGGCTCCATGTCGAACGGGCGGCCGAGCGTGCCGGCCAGGTCGCTCCCCGAGCGGTTGACCGAGGCCCTGGAGGTGGCCGACTCCGGCGCACCGGTGCCCTTCCCCCTGACCAACGTGCCGCGGCAGCCCGAGAAGGTCTTCCGACTGCCGCCGGAGTGCATCGTGGACCCTGCCGAGACGTCGACGAAGGTCTGCCCGGTGGGCGAGGTCACCGCGACCACGACGATCGTCGTGCTGGGCGACTCCCAGGCCGGCGAGTGGATGCCGGCCGTCGACCTCATCGGTCGCGCGGAGGGGCTCCGGGTCCTCCCGCTGATCAAGCTGGGCTGCCCGCCCTTCGACGTCCCGGTCGTCGACGGCGGTGGGGCCGACTTCTGGCAGTGCACCCGGTTCCGGGAGTGGGCCCTCGACTACATCCAGGACGTGCGCCCGGACATGGTCCTGGTCGGTTCGGAGGCCACCTCCGACCGGTTGCGGTCCGCACCGGGGCTCGACCTCGCCGGCACGTGGGCCGCGGGGGTCGGGCGCACGCTCGAGCGGCTCGAGCAGCTGAGCGGATCCGTGGTCGTGCTCGCGGACACCCCCGACTTCGGCTTCGACCCGGTCGACTGCCTCACGGATCCCGACTCCCGGCTCGCTGACTGCATCGGCACTCCGCACGACGGCCTGGCCGAGGCCAACGAGGCCACCCGGATCGTCGCCCAGCGGACCGGGGCAGGGTACGTCGACACCGTCGGCCTGGTCTGCGTCCGCGGGCGCTGCCCTCTCGTCGTCGACCGAACCATGACGTTCATGGACGACGCCCACGTCTCGGCCGCGTGGTCCGCCGCGCTGGCCCCCGACCTCGAGCGCCTCTACGCCCGAGCGCGCCGCGACGAGAGGCAGCTGTCCCATGACTCCTGAACCGACCCCGACGGCGCCGGCACTGCCGCTCTCCGTCCTCGCCACCCTGCCCCCGCGGTCCCCGGTGGCGCACTTCGCCCGCTGGGTGCGACAGAGCTGCCCCGCGGACGCTCGGGTGCTCAACATCGGCGCAGGGAACAACCTGTCCGGACCCCTCAACCAGGTCCGTGAGCGTGCCGCCCACCTCGTCGGCGTCGACCCGGACGTCTCCATCCTGGACAACCGGGACGTCGACGAACGGCACCACCTCTCGCTCGAGGACTACGCCGCCACCGCGCCGGCGCCGTTCGACCTCGCGTTCTCGGTCTTCGTGCTGGAGCACGTCGCACACCCGCGGGCGTTCACCGACGCGTGCGCCGCGGTCGTGCGGCCGGGCGGTGTGCTGCTGGGGATGACCGTCAACAAGTGGCACTACTTCGGGCTGTCCACCTGGATCACGACCCGGCTCCACGTGGCCGACCGGCTGCTGCCCCGGCTCAGGCCGGCCGAGCAGGTGGGCGCCTACCACTTCGCCACGGAGTACCGGCTGAACACGGCTCGCGCGATCAGCCGTCACCTGCGCGCGGCCGGCTTCACGTCGTTGTCCTTCCGGTACTGGGACCTGCCCGCCATGTACGAGCCCTACCTGCCGGGGCCCACCAAGAAGCTCGCCGCCCGCTACACCTCCCTGGTCTACCGCGTCGGGCAGCCCCAGCTCATGGGGAACCTCACCTTCAAGGCCACTCGGCTGTAGGCCGGCCACGAAGTCCGCGCCCGTAGGCGTGCGTCAGTAGCCAGGCACGTGGACGCACGAGCCGTGCTACGCCCGTGGATGGGTCCGGTAGTAGTCGCGCCAGATCAGCCGGTGCACCGGAACCCAGCGCGGGATGTCGCGTACGCCGGGGATGAGCGGCAGGAACATCAGTGCGAGTGTCAGCAGCATCATCAGCGCCCAGACCTGGGCGTCCGCGTTCTCAGATGTGGAGAATGGCCGGACCTGGTACCAGAACGTGTAGAGCCACATCCAGGGTTGGCCGGGGTAGTTGCCGGTCTCGTTCATCATGCCCCACTGGTCGCCGCCGAGCTGTTGGGCGACGGCGCGGTCCTCCAGGTAGGCGCCATCGGAGAGCAGGAGCAGACTCCTGGTCTGGTCACCGCCGTAGAAGTTGCCCGACGAGGTGAGCGACCCCTCGAGGTAACCCGACCGAGCCACGTCGAGGAAGGCTGCCGTCAGGTTCGGCACCGGTCCGTACTCCCCCGCGGGCGCCTGGGCGGGGTCCCCGTCCGGGGCGACGGCGAGGGCGTCGGCGTACGCAGTCGCCCACGCCGTGCGCTGGCTCGGTGTTGCCGACTGCCACTGCGTGAGGGCGTCGGTCAGGGCGGCGTCGCCGACCTGGTCGGTGAGGGGCTGCAGAACCAGCTCGGCGCTGTCGACCGGGATGCGGACGCCACCCATCTTCTGCAGCGGGATGCCGAGGACGCTCTGGCCGTCGGCATTGTGGTTGTACGGGGCGCCGTAGGTGGCGCTGGTCGTGGTGCCGGCCAGCTCGCCGGTGGCGGTCGCGACCACGTCGGCCGGGTCTGCCTGGGCCCAAGCGGACATGGTGATCGCCGGCTCGTCCGGAGACGAGAAGACCGCAGCCAGGACGACGGTGAGGAGGCTGACGACGGTCAGGGCGATCACGAACTCCTTGACCAGGTCGTAGGGGCGCTTGGAGAAGTCATGCGCGTCGGGGGTGCTCGGGGGCCGGGTCATGGTCATGTCAGTCACCCTCAGTGGCGTCGATGGGCGGCACGACGCCGTGGCGCCGGACGAGCAGGATGTGGATGACGGTCAGAGCGCCCACGACGAGGGGGAGCAGCACCACGTGCCAGAGCAGCATCTGTCCCGGGTTCAGCACGTTGAAGAAGGCCCCGGCTCCGATCGCGTTGATGCCGTCCTTGCCCTCGGCGCCGATCCACTGCGAGTCGAAGTTGGACTGCGACAGGTAGCCCGTGAACGCCGTGCCGATCGAGGCGACGAACGCGACGACGCCGGTGACCCAGGTCATCGTGCGCCGGCCGCGCCACGCGGCCATCCAGAACTTCCCCCACAGGTGGATCACCATGAACATGAAGAACAGCTCCACGCTCCAGAGGTGGAGTGAGTTCACGAAATGGCCCACCGACGAGGCGTGCCACCAGTCCGAGCCCCCGAGGGTCAGCACGATGCCGGACCCGAGCACGACCGTCAGGGCGGCCAGGGTGAGCACACCGAACACGTAGATCCACGACGAGACGTACGACGGCTGGCTGTCGGGAAGGGCCTCGCCCGCGGGCACCAACCCTCCGATCCGCCCGCGGAGGCGGACTGTCCAGCTGGCGTCGTCGGGGGGCGGTGCGACCGCGCGTGGCACGGTGGTCATGACGCACCGCCGTCAGCTCGGTCGACAGTCGAGTTCGCCTTCCTGCGGTGTCCGGGGAACGGCACGACCAGGGCGAGACCGAAGAGCACCAGCATGGCGATGACGATGAGCAGATTGGTGGTGCTGACGCTGAGCACGCCCCAGTGGAGATAGTGCCCCGCCGCGGCCATCGCCGACGTGGGGAAAGCAGCGATGAGTGGCATCCCGACCCCCTGCATCAGGGGCGCCTGATGGCGTCCGGATACCCCTCAGCGTGATCCAGGTCACACGACGTGCCCAGGGTCCTTTGGCCCTACCTGGGCATCCTTCGTCCCGACGATGATCCGTGTGGTCGCGACAGCATGGCGTGGCGCGCCCGTAGGGATTCGAACCCCAAACCTTCTGATCCGTAGTCAGATGCTCTATCCGTTGAGCTACGGGCGCCTGTCGCAGACCGTTCAGTCCGGCCAGACGACTGGTCGAGGATAGCCGACCCCTCGGAGAGCGCTGAAATCAGAGCGGAAACCGAGCGAGCGCCCGTCGTCTGACTGTCGGACCGGGGTCGGCCTTCGCGGCTGCCGGTCACCACTGCAGTTCGCGACGGTGCAGCAAGGTCTGAGCCTGAACGCCGCTGCCACGATGCGCGAACTGCCGTCGGGAATGCTCGACGAGGCCCACGTGACCCGGGCCACAGACCGTTGATCGATCCAATAGGTGAGACGGGAGAGCGTGGGTAGCCTCGCGGGCACTACTCGCCCGGAACTCCTGGCCGACACCGTCGTCGGGGGCGATCCCGACTTATTCCACAGCGCGGACGACCGCAGGCTCGAGAGGGACACCACCTATGACTACTGCCGAGACGCAGGCGCCGACCATCAACGGGGCGACCACCCATCAGGGCATCCTCGACTTCGTCAGCGAGGTCGCGGCGATGACCACCCCGGACCGCATCCACTGGTGCACGGGCTCCGACGAGGAGTGGACCGAGCTCACCGACGCGCTCGTCGCCTCCGGCACCTTCACCCGGCTCGACCCCGCCAAGAAGCCCAACAGCTTCTACGCACGGACCGACCCCACGGACGTGGCGCGGGTCGAGGACCGCACCTACATCTGCAGCGTCGACGAGAAGGACGCCGGGCCCACCAACAACTGGATGGACCCCAGCGAGATGAAGGACCTCATGCGCGGGCTGTACGCCGGCTGCATGAAGGGCCGCACGATGTACGTCATCCCGTTCGTGATGGGCCACCTCGAGGCCGAGAAGCCGATGTTCGGCGTGGAGATCACCGACTCGGCGTACGTCACCGCCTCGATGCGCGTCATGGCTCGCATGGGCACGCACGTGCTGCGCCGGATGGAGGAGCTGGACGCTCCCTTCGTGCCCGCCCTGCACTCGGTCGGCATGCCGCTCGAGCCCGGCCAGGCCGACGTGCCGTGGCCGTGCAACGACACCAAGTACATCGTGCAGTTCCCCGAGGAGCGGGCCATCTGGTCGTTCGGCTCCGGCTACGGCGGCAACTCGCTGCTCGGCAAGAAGTGCTACGCCCTGCGCATCGCCAGCGTGATGGCCCGCGACGAGGGCTGGCTCGCCGAGCACATGCTGATCCTCAAGCTGACCAGCCCGCAGGGCGTCACGAAGTACGTCGCCGCGGCGTTCCCGAGCGCGTGCGGCAAGACCAACCTGGCCATGCTGGCGCCGACCATCCCGGGCTGGAAGGTCGAGTCCATCGGCGACGACATCGCCTGGATGCGGATCGGCGAGGACGGCCGGCTGTGGGCCGTCAACCCGGAGTACGGGTTCTTCGGCGTCGCGCCGGGCACCAACGAGCACACCAACCCCAACGCGATGAAGACGATCAACCGGGGCAACTCGGTGTTCACCAACGTCGCGCTCACCGACGACGGCGACATCTGGTGGGAGGGCATGGAGAACATGCCGGCCCACGCTGTTTCTTGGAAGGGCGAGGACTGGACCCCCGACGCAGGACAACAAGGGGAGCTGTCCAGCCACCCCAACAGCCGCTACTGCACGCCGATCAAGCAGTGCCCGATCCTGGCGCCCGAGTACGACGACCCGCGCGGCGTGCCGATCGACGCCATCCTCTTCGGTGGTCGCCGCAAGACCACGATCCCGCTGGTCACCGAGGCCCGCGACTGGGTGCACGGCACCTTCATGGGCGCCACGCTCTCCTCGGAGACCACGGCGGCCGCGGTCGGCCAGGTCGGCGTCGTCCGCCGCGACCCGATGGCGATGCTGCCCTTCATCGGCTACCACGCCGGTGACTACTTCAACCACTGGATCGAGGTCGGCAAGAACAACGACGCCTCCAAGCTGCCGAGGATCTTCTACGTCAACTGGTTCCGCCGCGACCAGGATGGCGACTTCCTGTGGCCGGGCTTCGGCGAGAACAGCCGCGTCCTCAAGTGGGTCGTGGAGCGCATCGAGGGCCAGGCCGCCGCCGTCGAGACCCCGATCGGTCACGTCCCCGCACCGGGGTCCCTCGACACCGACGGGCTCGACATGACGCCCGAGCAGGTCGAGGAGGCGCTGCGTGTCGACGTCGAGGAGTGGAAGGCCGAGCTGCCCCAGATCCAGGAGTGGTTCGAGAAGTTCGGCGAGCAGCTGCCCGCCGTCCTGTGGACCGAGCTGGACGGCCTGAAGGCCCGCCTGGGCGCCTGACGACCACCTCTTCCGGAGACCCGGAGCGGCCCCGGCCGTTCCGGGTCTCCGCACATCCGGGTGTGCCATGATCCCGTTCGGGGGCCAAGGGAAGGGGATGTGGGTGCCGCACTACGGTCCCGAGGACCGTGCGGTCTTCGAGACTCGCGCAACGGAGCTGTTCGAGGTTGTCGTCACCTCAGGAGGCATCAAGGACGACGACCCCCGGATCACGGGAGACGCGGAGTCGAAGGCCGCCTTCGACCTCCTCGTCCGGCTGAACCTCGTCACCCTCGACCGCGCGGAGGACCTCTGGCACGCGGTCGACCCGAGCACCGTCCAGGCCCAGGTGGTCACGCCGATGGGCACGCGCGGGGCCGAGCTCCTCACCGAGTCCGGGCAGTGGGCGCGGGCGTTCTCCGGGCTGGCCCAGACGTGGCGGCGCTCCGGCCACACCGACCGCGGCCCGCTGACCGAGATCCGCGGTCCCGATGCGATCGGCGCCTTCCTGGTCGCCAGCGTCGCCGACGCCGAGGAGGAGCTGCTCACCGCGCAGCCGCAGGGCCTGCGCGACGGGGCGACCATCGACGAGGCCGCCCGCCGCGACAAGGCCGCGCTCGAGCGCGGCGTACGGATGCGCACGCTCTACCAGCACAGCGCGCGGCGGAGCACCACCACGCACAAGTACGTCGCGCTGGTCACCGAGCTGGGCGCCGAGGTGCGCACGCTCGACGAGTTCTTCAACCGCATCATCATCATCGACCGCCGGATCGCGGTGATCCCCGGAGCCGGCGGCCCTGCGACCGCGATGGTGATCCGCGAGCCGAACCTGCTGGCCTACCTCGTCGACATGTTCGAGCGCACCTGGGAGCGCGGTCGCCCGTTCACCAACCGCGGCAGCGCCGACCAGCGCGACATCGCGCTGGAGCAGCGCCAGATGACCATCCGGATGCTCATCGAGGGCCACGCCGACCCGGCCAGCGCCAAGCGGCTGGGCGTCAGCCCCCGCACGTACGCCGGGTACATCGCCGACCTCAAGGACGAGTACGAAGCCGAGACCCGCTTCCAGCTCGGCTACACGATGGGCCGGCTGGGCATCTCCGGCAACGAGCCCAAGGGCGGAGGCTCGGAGTCCTAGCCCCGGTCTCGCCGTACGGCGGGAAATATAACGAGGGCAGCGCCCATGGCACTGCCCTCGTTCATGAGACAGGCCGGGGGGGTGGCCATGAGGAGGCCGGCCATGGGGGGCGGCCGGGTCTCCCGTCTCAAGCGTGTGGAGTTGTGATGCTGCCCGGTGGTGTCAGTGGCCGATCCTGGCGCTGCAGCCGGGGCAGTCCCACCCGGTGTCCTGCGCGCTCGCCGGAGAGCTCACTCCGACACCGATCGTCATCGCGGCCGCTGCCGCGAGGATCGCCGCCTTGCGAATAAGTCTCATCCGTGTGCTCCCACCTTCGTGTGTCCGGGACCGCCCTCCGAACCGTCAGTCTGCTGGACCCGGCTGGTCTAGTCAGCCCCAGGCCTGGCTCATGAACTTGCAATGCAAGTTTCTGCAGTCCGGTCGGCGCGCGCCCGAGTCGGCCCTCGGACAGCCCCGTCAACCGGGCTGGGAGGACCGACTCGTCGGCGGAGGCGGCGGGATTTGAACCCGCGAGAGGTTTGACCCTCAACCCGCTTAGCAGGCGGGCGCCATAGACCGGACTAGGCGACGCCTCCTCAACGCGCAGACAGGCTACAAGGACCGGTCGGCGCACGCCGAATCAGGCGCGTCGGGCCTGCTGGAGCAGCGTGCGGAGGCGGTTGGCGAACTCGTCGCGGTCGCCGGCCAGCAGGGCCACGGGGATGGTCGTCGTCCGCCCGTCCCGCAGCGACACGACCAGCGCCGGCGAGCGGTGCACCTCGGCGGTCGCCACCTCGGCCACGTCGACCCAGCGGGCGCGCTTGGCCCCGGCGCCCCGGACCAGGCGGACGTCGTACCCGAGCGCGTCCAGGCGGACGACGTACGTCCTCCGGGTGGCCCACCACACCCCTCCGGCGATCACGCCGAGCCCCACGAGCGCGACCAGGGCCACCGGCCAGAACGGCCAGCCGGCCAGACCCGTGACGACCGACAGCAGCACTACGAGCACGGCGACGCCCACCAGCGCCGCACCGGCCACGCGGAGCACGACGGCGGGCGCCAAGCGGTACTCGGTGACGCCGTCCACGCGCGGATTCAACCGCGAGAGGACGCGATTACCGCAATTCTTGCCGAGTTCGCCCACGCGCCTTGTCCGGACGGTGGGTGCCGAGCGAGACTCATAGCCCCAGTCACCGCTTCAGACGCCTGCTCGCGGAGGCCCCCCAATGACCCACGCTGCCGCCGCCCTTGCCGGGCTCCACGACGCCCTCGACGCGCCCACGGACGCGACCAGCTGGCGGTGGACCGTACGGCGCGGCATGGTCCCGGTGCGCGACGTGCTCCAGCGTGAGCGCCAGCACCCCGACGACAGCTGGCTCTCCGCCCGCCACGGCCGGTCGGCCCGCGAGCGCGCGGTGTTGCTGCGCCGGCTGGCGGAGTTCGGCCCGATGGTGCTGGAGCACCCGGACGTCGACGAGGTGCGCGACGGCCTCAAGCGGCTGCTCGCCGACATCGACCACCACCTGCAGCGCGAGCACGACCTCGCCTACGACGAGGTGGAGCTGGAGATCGGCGGCTCCGAGTAGGGACGTGGCAGAGGGGGCGGGATTCGAACCCGCGGCTGACATCTCTGCCAGCGACCGCTTTCAAGGCGGTTCCGATCGGCCACTCCGGCACCCCTCCGTGTCCGCGCCGCGGACTCGGTGAGTCTAGAAGGTCAGCTCGACGAGCGGGTCGCCCTCCTGGACGACGTCCCCGGCGGCGACCTTGAGGGCGCTGACCGTGCCCGTGTGCTCGGAGATGACCGGGATCTCCATCTTCATCGACTCCAGCAGGATCACCGTGTCGCCCACGGCGACCGCGTCGCCGACCTCGACGACGAGCTCGATGACGTTCGCGACCATCTCCGCGAGGATCTCGACGCGCTGCTCCCTGGCCACGGGTCCGAACCTACAAGAGTGGCTGCGTGCGGCCCGGCTCGGGGCGCAGCGAGGAGCCGCTGTCCTCGGTGCGGGCGCGGCGACCGTGGGCCCGCCGGCGGCCGTCGCCGGTGACGAGGAGGTCCAGCCGGATGATGACGATGCCGAGGAGGACGCCGACGACGAGGGAGTACGCCGTGGTGAGGCCGGCGTTCAGCAGGGTCAGCGACGGGTCCAGGAACGTGTGCGTCACCTGGGCGGCGGCGGTCACGCCGAACGCGCACACCCACCAGCCCTGGCGGCGGCGGGCGCGCATGTGGGTGCCCCAGACGATCGCCGGCACGCCCAGCAGCGCCTGCACCGGCCGCGGGGCGCCCTCGAGGTTGTCCAGCGCCCACCGGCGGCCGTCGAGCAGGGCGTCGACCAGGTCCGGGGCGCCGTACCGGCGCAGCACCTCCGCGTAGGCCAGCGTCACCGCGAGCAGCACGCTGCCGGTCACCACGACCAGCAGCCCGCGCCGCCCCAGGCCGTGCAGACCCGCGCCCAGGCGGAACACCACGAGCAGGCACAGGACGAGCGACGCGGCCAGCGTGGTGTACGCGAACCGGCTCAGGCTGAGCGTCGGCTCGAGACCGACGACCCCGGCCGCGCCCACGAGCCCGACCAGCATCGCGACCACCGCCTCGCGCACCGCCTGCAGCACCGTCACCGCCGGCACGGTCACCATCACCGCGAAGACCGCGGTGACCACGCAGGTCATCAGGGCGGCCCCGGTGCGCAGCATCGGCTCGTCGGCCACCACCGCGGCGACACCGAGGCCGAGTGCGAGGCCGCCGTACACGAACGTCCGTCCGCCGGTCCGCGACACCAGGCCCGCGGTGAAGGCGACCGCGATGGCGACGCCGCCGGCCTCGCCGACGTACGGCGGAGGGTCGGGCGCCGCGGCGACCCCGAGCGCGACCAGACCACCGAGCAGGATCAGCAGCCACAACGTCAGCCCGGCACGGCGCCCCGGACGCAGCCGGGAGCGCCGGCTGGGCCGCTCGGCGCGGCGACGGGGGGCGGTCGTGGACACGGGCGCGAAGGCTAGCCGGTGGTCGGTCGGGGCGTCACAGACGCCGGTTCGCCAGGGAGGGATTGGTGCGTCGCGCCGCGGCCACCACGTCCGGGTCGAGGTCGACGGTGAGGGTCGTCGCGTCCTGCCCCGCCTCGGCCAGCACCTCGCCGAGCGGGTCGACGACGATCGAGTGGCCGGTGTACCGGGGAGCGGGCTGGCCGACGGCCACGACGTACGCCGTGTTCTCGATCGCGCGGGCGCGGGCCAGCGTGGTCCAGTGGTCGACCTTGCGCGGGCCGGCCACCCACGCGGCGGGGACGACGAGCACGTCGGCGCCGTCGGCGACCAGCGCCCGGGCGAGCTCGGGGAAGCGCAGGTCGTAGCAGGTCATCAGGCCCAGCCGGAACCCCGCCAGGTCGACGACGGTCGTGGTCAGTGGACCCGCGGTCACGCTGTCGGACTCGCGGTAGCCGAACGAGTCGTACAGGTGGATCTTGCGGTAGTCGGCCCGCGCAGCCCCGCGCAGCACCAGGGTGTTCACCGGCCGCTTCGGGTCGTCGGCCGCCTCGAACATGCCGGCGAGCACCGTCGTGCCGCGCTCCTTGGCGACCCGCTCCACCTCGGTGGCGAACGGCCCGTCGACCGACTCGGCCGCTGCGCTGAGGTCGGCGCCGGGCTCGCCGAAGTCGCGCGCGAAGGCCTCGGGGAACACCACCAGGTCGCTGCCCTCGGGTGTCAGCCCCTCCAGCCGGTCACGGTTCTCGGCGGGGTCGAGGGTCGAGGCTTCCTGGACGAGGGTGACGCGCATGACGACCAGTCTGCCCGTCCCCGTCTGCCCGTGCGCGAGACTCCTGGGGTGCCGTACGTCGCCATCGTGCTGGCCGGCGGCCGGGGTACCCGGCTCGGCGGCCGCGACAAGGCCGCCGTCCAGGTGGCCGGCCGCTCGCTCCTCGACCGTGCCCTGTCCGCCGTCGCCGGCGCCTCGGCCGTGGTGGTCGTCGGCGACGAACGCCCGGTCGCGTCCCCCGTCCCGCTCCTGTGGACCCGCGAGTCGCCGGCGTACGGCGGACCGGTCGCCGCGACGTACGCGGGTCTGGACGCGCTGTGGCGGGATACTCCGGTGCGTTTGGGTCGTGGTTCGCCGTCGGAGACAGCCCAAACACACCGGACTACCCCGATCGTCGTGCTGGCGGTGGACATGCCGGGGGTGACCGCGGGGACGGTGGCGCGGCTGGTCGAGGGGGTGGAGGGGTACGACGGCGCGGTGCTCACCGACGGGGGGCGACGGCACCTGGCGATGGCGGTCCGGGCGGACGCGCTGGAGGCCGTGCGGCCGGAGCGGACCGAGGGCGCGGCGGTGCGGGACCTGTGGGCGCGGCTGGACCTGGCCGACGTACCCGCCCTCGGCGAGGAGGCCCAGGACGTCGACGTTCCGGGCGACATCACCGCCAGGAGTGACCCGGGGGCTTGAAGGTCCCGCCGAGGTGAGCATGATGGGCCCGTGAACCTGCACGACTGGATCGACGAGCTGTGCGACGTCCTCGACATCGACACCGAGGTGGACGAGGGACTGGTGCTGGACCTGGCGAAGGTCGTGGCGGACAACGTGGTCAGGAAAGCCGCGCCGATCAGCACCTACCTGCTGGGCTACGCCGCCGGCCTCCAGGAGGCCGACCCCGTCGGCGTGGAGAAGCTCGCCGCACGAGCCCAGGCACTGGCCGAGGGCTGGGACCGCCCGTCGACGGCGCCCGACCCGGTCGACATCGACGACGAGGTCCCCGACGACAGCACGGTCGACCACACCGACGACGCGTTCGACGACTAGTGGTTGCCGCCAGGCGTACGTCGCGCGTGACCCGTGCTCCGGGTGCGCGCATCGCAAGGCGCCGGAGCGCCGCCGTACCTGGTGGTGACCACTAGGTGCGCGCCATCGTGGCGTCGGGCCCCGGCGGGCCCGAGGTGCTGGAGCTCGCCGACGTACCCGACCCCACAGCGGGTCCGGGCCAGGTGGTCCTCGACGTCGCGGCGACCGCCATCAACCGGGCGGACCTGCTGCAACGGCAGGGGTTCTACCCGCCGCCGCCCGGTGCTTCCGACGTCCTCGGGCTCGAGTGCAGCGGGACCGTCGCCGCGGTCGGCGAGGGCGTGACCGGCTGGGACGTCGGCGACGCGTGCTGCGCGCTGCTGGCCGGGGGCGGGTACGCCGAGAAGGTCGCGGTCCCCGCAGGACAGCTGATGCCCGTGCCCGCCGGGGTGTCGCTCGCGGATGCGGCCGCCCTGCCCGAGGTCGCGTGCACCGTCTGGTCGAACGTCTTCATGATCGCCCGGCTCCAGCCGGAGGACTGGTTCCTCGTGCACGGCGGCGCCGGCGGCATCGGCTCGTTCGCGATCCAGCTCGCCTCGGCGCTGGGCGCGCGGGTGATCACGACCGGCGGCTCCGCGGAGAAGCTCGCCTGGTGCGAGGAGCTCGGCGCCGAGGTCACCATCGACTACCGCGAGCAGGACTTCGTGGCCGAGGTGCTCGGCGCGACCGACGGGCACGGCGCGGACGTCATCCTCGACAACATGGGAGCCAAGTACCTCGGCCGGAACGTCGAGGCGCTGGCGACCGAGGGCCGGCTGGTGATCATCGGCATGCAGGGCGGCACCAAGGGTGAGCTCGACGTCGGCGTGCTGATGCGCAAGCGCGGCGCGGTGATCTCCACGGCGCTGCGGTCGCGGCCGGTCGAGGGGAAGTCCGCGATCTGCGCATCGGTGGTCGAGCACGTGTGGCCGCTGGTCGCCGACGGGACCATCAGGCCGGTGGTCGGCGCGACGTACCCGCTGGCCGACGCCGCCCAGGCGCACGCGCTCATGGAGTCGGGCGAGGGACGCGGAAAGGTCCTCCTCACGGTCTCCTGAAGCCTGCGCATCAGGCGTGCCTCCCTATCCTCGGCCGTCGCGAGCGTCGTCCCGTCGAGTGCCTGGCAAGGCGGAGGAGGGAGACATGACGGAGTCATGGCGACTGACGACAACGCAGCCAGGTGCCGACGGGGCGGCGCGCAGCAGGCCATGGGATAGGGAGGCACGCCTTAGGGTGAGGTCATGAGCGAGCAGCAGTCGGAGCAGGCCGACGCGTCCCAGGACGAGGTCCAGGACGGGACCCAGCAGGTCCCGCCGGGACACGTGGTGATCGTCGGCCCCGACGGGCAGCCCGTGGGCGCGGTGCCCGCGTCGGCGCTCGAGGGACGGGGCGACGGCGAGGAGCCCGAGGAGGCCGACCTCACCAGCCTGGTCGAGCAGCCGGCCAAGGTGATGCGGATCGGCAGCATGATCCGCCAGCTGCTGGAGGAGGTGAAGGCGGCGCCGCTCGACGAGGCCAGCCGCCAGCGCCTGAAGGAGATCTACCGCCAGTCGATCAAGGAGCTCGAGTCCGGGCTCGCTCCCGAGCTCGTCGAGGAGCTCGAGCGGCTGACCCTGCCGTTCACCGGGTCCGAGGCGCCGACCGACGCCGAGCTGCGGATCTCCCAGGCCCAGCTGGTGGGGTGGCTGGAGGGGCTGTTCCACGGCATCCAGACCGCGATCTACGCCCAGCAGATGGCGGCGCGCGCCCAGTTCGAGCAGATCCGACGAGCGTTGCCGCCGGGCGTGCAGATCGCCGGACAGCCGGGCGGACCTGGCGGTCCCCAGGAGGGGCAGCAGGAGGATTCGGAGCAGCAGGGGCCCGGTACGGGCGGGATGTACCTGTAGCTCGTCAGGTACGCCGCGAGCGGCCGAGGGCGCCGAACACCATCAGGCCGAGCAGGCCGATGACCAGCATCGCCGCGCCCGGAGCGGCCAGCCGGGTCAGCGACGCCGGGTCGGCGCCGGAGACCGGCTCGAACGTCGGCTTCTCCGGGGTCGGCGGGATCGGCGTGCTGCCCTGCCCGAGCAGGGCGACCAGCCGTTGGGTCTTGGCACTGGTGGCCGGTCCGGTGCCGCCACAGCCGTTGGCGAGCAGGTTCGTGCCGCTGGCCCGCACGAAGAAGAGGTAGCGGTTGTCCGCGCTCATGCCGGTCAGCCCGCAGTCCGAGACCTCCGACCGGACCGTCACCGTGGCGGAGGTGATGTCGCCCTTGTAGACGCGGTCGACCTTCACGTCGTACGACATGGTCTGCCGCTTGCCGGTGTTCGTCGGTCCGGACGCCATCGTCAGCACGCCGGAGAACACCGCGCTGGCCTTGTTCACCTTCTGCGGCAGCGTCAGCTGCTTGCAGGCACAGGCGTGCGCGCTGCCGTCGGTGACGACGACCGTCATCAGGCCCAGGAGCAGGACCACGAGAAGACGACGTGCACGACCGGGCATGGCCCTCATTGCATCACAGGCCGAAAATCTCCGAGAGGACGCTCGCCACGCCGTCCTCGTCGTTCGAGGGCGCGATGCGGTCGGCGGCCGCGCGGACGGTGGGATGGGCGTCGGTCATGGCGTACGACGTGCCGGCCCAGGTGAGCATGTCGATGTCGTTCGGCATGTCCCCGAACGCGACGACCTCCTCGGGGTTGATCCCGAGCTGCTCGGCCAGCACCGCGAGCGTGGTCGCCTTGGTGACGCCGGCGGCGCTGATCTCCAGCAGCGAGGAGGTCGAGGACCAGGTGATCACCGCCCGGTCGCCGGTCGCGGCGGCCGCGCGGTCCCAGAACTCCTGGTACCCCAGCTCCTCGTGCCGCGCGAGCAGCTTCAGAGCCGGCTCGACGAAGAGCTCGGCGATCGCGCCGCGCCGGCTGCCCTCCGGGACGGGGTGGCGCTCGTGGAAGTCGGTCTCGAGGGCGATCCCCTCCAGCGTCTCGACGGCGAACGCGCTGCCCGGTACGGCGGCGCGGATCCGCTCGCACACCTCCACGCCGACGGCCGGCGCGATCGTGCGCGTCAGCACGGGCTCCCGCTTCTCGACGTCCCAGACGAGCGCGCCGTTGGAGACGACGGCCAGGCCGTGCCGGCCGACGTGGTCGAAGACGTCCTCGGCCCACCGCAGCGGCCGGCCGGTCACGAACACGACCGGCACGTCCTGCTCGTCGAGCGCCGCGAGCACGCCCTGCGTGTACGCCGAGACGGTGCCGTCGGAGCGTACGAGCGTGCCGTCGAGGTCGGTGGCGACGAGCTTGGGCGTCACGGGTACCAGCGGGAGATCTCGAGGGCCGCGCCGTCGTCGTACACACTGGCGGTGACGGCGTCGGCGGCCTCACGGACCTCCTCCACGGCCTGGCCCATGGCCACGCCGCGGCCGGCCCAGCGCAGCATCTCGATGTCGTTGCGGCCGTCGCCGATCGCCAGCACATCGGCCGCGTCGATGCCGAGCTCGGCGGCGACGTGGGCGAGCCCGGACGCCTTGCTGACGCCGACGGGCGCGAGGTCCAGCCAGGCGGTCCACCCGACGACGTAGTCGGTGCCGTGCAGGCCGAGCCGGCGGGCGAGGTCGAGGAAGTCCTCGGCGGTCGACTCCGGGTCACGGATGATCACGCGGCTGACCCGGTCCGCGACCAGGTCGGCGACCTCGGTGATCACCATGTCGCCGGACAGCTCGCCGACGGGGAAGGGCCGGTTGACGCGGTACCCGACGCCGCGCTCCTCGACGGCCACCAGGACGCTGGGGTGCTCGCGCAGGATCGCCTCGACGGCCGGACGCGCGTCGAACGTCTCCTCGTGGACGACCTCGAGGGGCGGGTACCGGAAGACGACCGCGCCGTTGGACGCCACGACCCACAGCGGGTCCCCGTCGTCACCGGGGTCCATCCCCGGCAGGTCGAGCAGGTCGGCGACGGCGACCATGCCGTGCGGCGAGCGACCACTGGCGAGCACGACGTGCGCACCGGCGTCGTGGGCACGGCGTACGGCGTCGCGGACGGCAGCGGGCACCTCCTCGTAGGTGGTGCCCTGGCCCTCGATCCAGGACAGCAGCGTCCCGTCGATGTCGAGGGCGATCAGCCGTGGTCGCCAGGTGGTCAAGCCGGCGCTCACGTCAGTGGCTTGATGACGTCCAGCCCGCCGAGGTAGGGCTGCAGCGCCTGCGGGACCTTGACCGAACCGTCGGCCTGCTGGTGGGTCTCCAGCAGCGCGATGATGGGCCGGTTGGTGGAGCAGAGCGTGCCGTTGAGGGTCGCGACCGGCCCGACGGACCCGTCGGCCGCGCGGCCTCGGGTGTCGAGCCGCCGGGTCTGGAAGTCGGTGCAGTTGGAGGTCGACGTCAGCTCGCGGTAGCGGCCCTGGGAGGCGATCCAGGCCTCGCAGTCGAACTTGCGCTGGGCCGACGTGCCGAGGTCGCCGGCCGCCACGTCGATGACGCGGTAGTGGAGCTCGAGCTTGCCGAGGAACTCCTTCTCCCACTCCAGCAGCCGCAGGTGCTCGGCGAACGACTCCTCGACGGTCGTGTAGACGAACATCTCGACCTTGTCGAACCAGTGCACGCGGAAGATGCCGCGGGTGTCCTTGCCGTGGGAGCCGGCCTCCTTGCGGAAGCAGGGTGAGAAGGCGGCGTACCGCAGCGGCAGCGAGCCGATCTCGAGGATCTCGTCGGAGTGGTACGCCGCGAGCGGGACCTCCGACGTGCCGACGAGGTAGAGGTCCTGGCCCTCGATGCGGTAGACGTCGTCGGCGGCCTGGCCGAGGAAGCCGGTGCCCTCCATGGCCCGCGGCTTGACCAGCGACGGCGCGATCATCTGGGTGAAGCCGGCGTTGCGGGCCTGGTCCATCGCCATGTTGACGAGCGCGAGCTCGAGCTGGGCCCCGATGCCGGTGAGGAAGTAGAAGCGGCTGCCGGAGACCTTGGCGCCGCGCTCGAGGTCGATGGCGCCGAGCATCCGGCCGAGCTCGACGTGGTCACGCGGCTCGAAGTCGAACTCCGGCTTGGTGCCGACCGTCTCGATGACGCGGTAGTCCTCCTCGCCGCCGGCCGGTGCCTCGTCGGCGGCGACGTTCGGGATCTCCATCAGCGTGGCGCGCCAGACCTCCTCGGCCTCGGTCTGGGCGGCCTCCGCGGTCTTCACCCGGGCGGCCAGGTCCTTGGTCTGCTCGAGCAGCGCGGCCTTCTCCTCCCCCTGCGCCTGCGGGATCTGCTTGCCGAGGGTCTTCTGCTCGGCGCGCAGCCGCTCGAACTCGGCGATCGCCGAACGCCTGGCCGCGTCGGCGGAGATCGCGCGGTCGACCACCTCGTCGGAGAGGCCGCGCTTGGCCTGGGCGGCGCGCACGCGGTCGGGTTCCTCGCGGAGGAGACGGGGGTCGATCATGAGGATGAGGCTATCCGCGCGGCGTACGGCGCCGGAAACGAGATGCCTCCTGTGGATGAGGTCGCGGCCTCGCGATCCTGGCATGATCCGGGCGTGCTCGACCGCCCTCGCGTGATCACCCTGTCCTGGGCGGCGCTGTGCCTGGCACTGTTCGGCGTCCTGGCGTGGGCGGTCACCGCGGAGCGCGCGCCGCTGGGTGCGCTCGACGACGAGGGCCGGTCGCTCGAGCGGTGGACCGACCACCACGACTCCGTGCGGTCGGTGCTGAGGTTCGTCGAGGTCTGGTTCAACACCGGGCCGGTGCTGGTGGCGACGGGCGTCCTGGTCGTCCTGATGCTGGTCCGCGGGCACCAGCGGGCGGCCGTCTACGCGACGCTGGTCGTGCTGTCGACGTGGGGCATCACGACGTGGGTCAAGATCGCGGTCGGCCGCGACCGGCCCGAGTGGCAGAGCGACCTGGACCGCGTCCTCAGCCGCTCGTTCCCCTCCGGGCACACGTCCGCGAACGCCGCACTGATGGCCGTGATCTGTGTGCTGGTGGCGATGCTGGTGCGGCGTTCGCAGGTACGCCGCCTGGTGTACGTCCTGGCCGGCCTCGAGGTCCTGCTGATCTGGGCGGACCGCGTGCTGCTGGGCCGGCACTTCCCGACCGACGTCCTGGGCGGCACGCTGCTGGCGATCGGGATGGCACTGTTCTGGCTGGCGCTGTTCAACCCGCTGCCACGCAGCCACGCGGCGAAGGCCGTGCCCCTGCACGAGGCGATCCCCGGCAACCGCCAGCTCGCCGTCGTACTGAACCCCAGCAAGGTCGAGGACGTCGCGCAGTTCCGCTCGATCGTCTCCGCGATGGCGGCCGAGTCCGGGTGGTCGACACCGACCTGGCTGTACACGACCGTCGAGGACCCGGGGACGGGCATGGCCGAGGCGGCCGCCGTGTCCGGCGCCGACCTGGTGCTCGTCTGCGGAGGCGACGGCACGGTGCGCGAGGTGTGCGCCGAGCTCGCGGGCACGGGGATCCCCGTGGGCATCGTGCCGGCAGGTACGGGCAACCTGCTCGCCCGCAACCTGGAGATCCCGCTGTTCCTGAGGTCCGCGATCGACGTCGCGCTCAACGGCCAGGACCGGGCGATCGACATGGTCGAGGTCAGCGGCGACGGGTTCGCGGACACGCACTTCATGGTGATGGCCGGCATGGGCCTCGACGCCGCGATCATGGAGGGCGTCAACGAGGACATCAAGCGCAGGGTCGGCTGGATCGCCTACGTGCTCTCCGGCGTGCGCGCCCTGATGTCACCGGTCGTGAAGGTCGAGATCTCGGTCGACGGCGGCGAGTACACGACGTACCGCGCCCGCACCGTCGTCGTCGGCAACGTCGGCTTCCTCCAGGCCGGCATGCCGCTGCTCCCCGACGCCTCGATCGACGACGGCGTGCTCGATGTCGTCGTGCTGTTCCCCAAGCGGTTCCTGTCCTGGCTGCCGCTCGTCGCCCGGGTGCTCAGCAAGCGGCGCCGCGTCGACGAGACCATCGGCCGGCTGACCGGCCAGACCGTCGTCATCCGGGCCTCCTCCGACACCCCCCGCCAGCTCGACGGCGACTCCATCGGCCCCGGCCGCGAGCTGCGCATGCACTGCGTCCACGGCCGGTTGCTGGTGCGGGTACCTCGCTGAGACCCGCTCAGCAGTTCGAGTACGGCGGTGGGCCGGACTGGGCCGAGCGCAGCACCAGCTGCATGCGGAAGTAGTCGAGCCAGTAGTTCGTCTCCGAGAACGTCGGGTCCGTCGTGCCGTCCGGCCAGAAGGGCTCCCACCCGGTCGGGGTGAGCGTGGATCCCGGGTCCTGCTGGATGGCCTTCCAGTCGGCCGTGGTCACGGGGCCGGTGAAGAGCGCCGGGTCGATCACCATCCGCGTGGTGAGGAACGGCCACCACCACGGGCCGGTGCGCACGCAGAGCGTGGGCGCCACGTGGTACCACCACTCGACGAAGCAGCTCGGGTGGTTGCGCGTGTCCACGTGCAGCACGTGACCGCTGCTCTCGTAGTTCCAGATCTTCCCGGGACGCAGGCCCGAGGCCCGCATCAACCGGCACATCTCGTGAGCCCGCGCGAAGCAGCCGTCGTCCGGGTACATGAAGGTGATGCAGGGCGCCGGCGCGGTGATCGGCGCGCAGGTCAGGGCCGACATCTGGTCGAAGGCCGCCTGGGCACGGGTCAGCGACGGACACAGCCACCGCCACCAGAGCCACCAGATCAGCCACCCCCACCACCAGCGCCAGAACGGCGGCCGTGGGAAGTCAGGCTTGAGGACCGGGAGGTGGGGGAAAGGGGGCAGCTCCGGCCCGTCGGGAGCCGGCGTGAAGGCAACGACGTCGAGCACGCGGTGTCGCTCGTCCTCGACCACCAGCACGAGGGAGCGCGACTCGGCCGACCGCCGTACCTCGGCCACGACCTCGTCGCTGGCCGGCTCGTCCAGACCGAGCCTGACGACCGCGTGCGAGCCCGCGAGCTGGAGCACCAGCTCCCGGTCGCGTTCCTCGATGCGGTCGACCCGGGTGATGCGCGGGATGAGGACCCGAGCCACGACGTCGGTCCCGGGCTCGACCTCCACGTACACCGGATGACGTCGTTCTCCGAGCGCCTCGAGCACCTGCAGCAGCGCCCGGCTGCGGGCCTCCTCGGCCCCGAGCCGGACCCGCCGTTCGCCGTCCAGGACGACGACGCTCTCCCCGTCGGGGCCGCGCTGCACCTCCACCGAACCGGCGATGATCCCGTTCTCGTCACGCATGGCGTGCCTCCCTGCCTAGACCCTCTGATGAGTAGGAGTCGCCGAGGTGCCGGGACGTACGTCCGATCGCGGCCGGCGGTGAGCCTGGGTCGTCAGGTGGTCGTGTCCTCGGCCGCGAGGATCCCGTCGAGCTCCGCCATCGTCGACGTGAACGCCGCCTCGAGGTCGACGCCGTAGGAGTCCGCCAGCGTGAACACGCACCACAGGCAGTCGGCCAGCTCGTGGGCCAGCGCCTCGTCGAGGTCGTCACGCGGACGGACGCCGGCCTTGCCCTGCACCAGCTTGGCGAGATCGCCGACGTCGCCCAGGAAACCGAGCATGATCTCCTCGTCGGTCCACTCCCGCCCGTACCGTGCCGTCTCCATCGCGGCGTACTTGCTCCGCACCCGGCGGGCCAGGGCCTGCATCTCGCTGAGCTCCATGGGCGCATCATCACCCACCCGCCGGATCCGACAGACTGCCGCCGTGACAGCACGCGATTGGTGGAAGTCGGCCGTCGTCTACCAGGTGTACCCGCGCAGCTTCGCGGACTCCGACGGCGACGGGGTCGGGGACATCCGCGGCATCATCGGCAAGCTCGACTACCTCGAGCGGCTCGGTGTCGACGTGGTGTGGCTCAGCCCGGTGTACCGGAGCCCGATGGCCGACAACGGCTACGACATCAGCGACTACCAGGACGTCGACCCGCTGTTCGGCACGCTCGACGACCTCGACGAGCTCGTCGCCGGGCTGCACGCCCGCGGCATGAAGCTGGTCATGGACCTCGTCGTCAACCACACCAGCTCGGCGCACGCGTGGTTCCAGGAGTCGCGCTCGAGCACCGACAACCCGAAGCGCGACTGGTACTGGTGGCGCGATCCGCGCGAGGGGTTCGAGCCCGGTACGCCGGGAGCCGAGCCGACCAACTGGGGCTCGGCGTTCTCGGGACCGGCGTGGACGTACGACGCGACGACCGGCCAGTACTACCTCCACCTCTTCGCCCCCGAGCAGCCCGACCTCAACTGGGAGAACCCCGAGGTCCGCCAGGCCGTCTACGCGATGATGAACTGGTGGCTCGACCGCGGGGTCGACGGCTTCCGGATGGACGTCATCTGCCTGCTGTCCAAGGTGCTCGTCCACGGCCCGGACGGTCGAGCACAGCTCCCCGACGGCCGCCTCGAGCGCGACCCGAACGGCGCCGGCGTCGTCGACACGACCAAGTACGGCGACACCACGCCGCTGGTCGTGAACGGCCCGCGTATCCACGAGTTCATGCAGGAGATGCACCGCGCGGTGTTCGCCGACCGCCCGCCGGGCCTGCTGACCGTCGGCGAGACGCCGGCCACCCCGGTCGAGCAGGCGCGGCTCTACACCGACCCGGCTCGCGGCGAGGTCGACATGGTGTTCCAGTTCGAGCACGTCGACCTCGACTCCGGGCCGCGCGGCAAGTGGGACATCGTGCCGATGACGATGCTGGACCTGAAGCGCTCGCTCGGCCGCTGGCAGGAGGGGCTGGCGGAGGTCGGCTGGAACTCCCTGTACCTCGGCAACCACGACCAGCCGCGCTGCGTCAGCCGCTTCGGCAACGACGCCCCCGAGCACCGCGAGCAGTCGGCCAAGTCGCTGGCGACGGTGCTGCACCTGCACCGCGGCACGCCGTACGTCTACGAGGGCGACGAGCTCGGCCTCCCCAACGCCCGCTACACGCGCATCGACCAGCTCCGGGACGTCGAGTCGCTCAACCGGTACTCCGAGGCGGTCGCCGCCGGACAGGACCCGGCCGCCGTGATGGCCGCGCTCTCGGCCAAGGGACGCGACAACGCCCGAGTCCCGATGCCGTGGAACGACGAGGCGAACGGCGGCTTCACCACGGGTACGCCGTGGATCGACCCGCACCCCGACGCCGCGACCATCAACGTGGCGGCCCAGGTCGACGACCCGGACTCCGTGTTCGCCCACTTCCAGCGGCTCATCGCCCTGCGACACGACCAGCCGGTCGTCGCCCACGGCACCTTCCGGATGCTGCTGCCCGACGACGAGCGGGTCTACGCGTTCGTCCGCGAGCTCGACGGCGCACGGCTGCTGGTCGTCGCGAACCTGTCCGACGACGACGGTGTCGTCGCCGACATCGACGAGGCCGGCACGTGGACGCTCGCCCTCGGGTCGGTCGCGGGTTCCTCTCAGACCGCGACCGACCCGCTGGCGCCGTGGGAGTCCCGGGTCTACCTCACCGAGTGACCCGGGCTCCCGGGCCCTAGCCCCCGTAACCTCGCTTGCGGATCTCCGCGTTGATGGCCGGCACGATCTCGTGCAGGTCGCCGATGACGGCGTACGTCGCCCTCGTCACCATCGGCGCCTCGGCGTCGGAGTTGATCGCGAGGATGTTCTTGGCCGACGAGCAGCCCGCCCAGTGCTGGATCGCACCGCTGATGCCGCACGGGATGTAGAGCTCCGGCGTGATCCGGCTGCCGGTCTGCCCGACCTGCTCGTGGTGCGGCCGCCAGCCCGCGCTCGTCACCACGCGCGAGACGCCGAGCGCGGCGTCCAGCAGCGAGGTCAGCTCCAGCACGTCCTCGAACTTGTCCGCGCCGCCCACACCGCGGCCGGCACCGACGACCACGCGCGCCGACGTCAGCGCGCCCGACTCGTCGACCTCCGGCTGGGACGTCGACACCACGCGCGCGACCAGGTCTTCCGGCGCGATCGTCGGCGAGTGCTCGACGACTTCGCCGGCACCGCTGACGTCGGCGGGCTTCGCCTCCACGGCGTGCCCGGCGATCGTGAAGACCGCGGGCCGCTCGTGCAGCTTCATCTCCTCCATCGCCGCGCCGCCGACGACCTGGCGCGTCACCACGAACGGCGCCAGCCCGGAGAACGACAGCACGTTGGCGGCCATCGACGCACCCGTGCGGGCGGCCACGTGCGCCATCAGCTCGTTGCCGCGGTCGGTGCCGGCGGCCATCACGACCACCGAGCCCGCCGCCTCACGGACCTGCTGGATGGCCGACGCCCAGCCGGCGCCGGAGTACGCCGCGACGCCCTCGCCGCCGACGCGGTGGATGGTGCGGACGCCGTACGCCGCCAGCTCGGCGCGCAGGTCGTCGGACACGTCGCCGATGACGACGGCGTCCACGGGTACGCCGTTGCCGGCGGCCGACAGGTCGCGCCCGAATGACACCGCCTCCAGGGATACCTCGGTCGCGGCGCCCTCGAGGTCGGTCTCGACAAGAGTGAGGATCATTTCGTCAGCACTCCCAGCTTCTCCAGGACGTCGACGACGGCCGGGGCAGCCTCCGGCCCCTCGCCCAGGATCTGGACGGCGCTCGGGGTCGGCGGCGGCAGCACCAGGCGCACCCGGCCGGGGCCGGTCGGCTCCGAGAGGGGCTGACGCTCCTCGATGGCGACCTTCTTGGCCTTGAGGCGGCCGGGCACCGACGGGTACCGCGGCTCGACGCCGCCCTCGCGGATCGTCACCACGGCGGGCAGCGGGACGCGGTAGGTCTCCTGGCCGTCCGGCCCCTCGCCGACCGCGACCACGACCGGGCCGTCGTCGCCGTCCTCCAGCGTCAGGGTGTTGGCGCCGTTGACCACCGGGCGGCCCAGCTCGTACGCGAGCCGGATGCCGACTTGGAAGTCGCCGCTGTCGGCCGCGTCGTTGCCGAGGAGCAGCAGGTCGTGGGTGCGGCCCTCCTCCTCGTGCGCGCGGACGACAGCCGCGATCTCCCGGGAGACGTCGACCGGTCCGAAGCGGTAGGACTCGGGCGCGACCACGTGCGTGGCCGCCGTACACCCGACCGCCAGCGCGTTGCGCAGCTGCTCGACCGCGTCGGCGTCACCCAGGGTCATCACCGCGGCCTCGCCACCGCCGGCCGCCAGCTGCACGGCGAGCTCGACCGCGCACTCCTCGTGCGCGCTCATGGTGAAGCCCGAGGCGCGTCCGTCGACCGACTGGGCGTCCTCGCTGAGCACGACCTCCTCGGTGCTGTCCGGCACCCGCTTCACGCAGACCAGCACGTTGGCAGCAGCCATCAGCGCATCCGCTCGTTCGCGGGGTCGAAGAGCGACGTCGCGTCGACCGAGCCGACGGTCACCGGGTAGAGCTCCTCCATGTACGACACGGCCAGCTCGTTGCCGATCGTGGCCTGGTCGACCGGCAGGTAGGCCAGCAGCACGTGCTTGCCCAGCGACGGCGCGGAGCCGGCGCTGGTGACGTACGGGTGGTGTCCGTGGCCGTCGGTCAGCGTGCCTCCGTCGCGGGTCAGGATCGGCTCGCCTCCGAGCATGTAGCGCTTCTGGCCCGACTTCGACGTGTGGTCGTCGACCGTCATCGTGCAGAGGATCGTCTTCGGCTCCGCCTCGCGCTGGGCGAGGTACGCCTCGCGCCCGACGAAGTCGGCCGCCTTGACCTTCGGGCGCTGCATGCCGGCCTCGACGATGCTGCGCTCGGCGTCGAGCTCGGCGCCGTACGCGCGGTACCCCTTCTCGATACGGCCGGTCGTGCCGTAGACGCCGATGCCCACCGGTACGGCGCCCTGGTCGGAGCCCGCGGACAGCAGCGCGTCCCACAGGGCCGCGGCGTCGCCCATGGCGACGTACAGCTCCCAGCCGAGCTCGCCGACGTAGGAGATGCGCGAGGCCAGGACCGTGATCCCGTTCACGCTGATCTCGCGGCACGACAGCATGCCGAAGCCCTCGCCGCTGACGTCGTCGGACGTCAGCGAGGAGAGGATGTCGCGGGCCTTCGGGCCCCACAGGCCGATCGTGGAGATCTCGTCGGTGCGGTCGGTGAGAGTCGTCCGGCCGTCCTCGGGCAGCTGCGAGGTGAAGGTGTGGCGGTCGGCCATGCCGTGCGCGCCGCCGGTGACCACCCGGAAGTGGTCGTCACCGAGCCGCATCACGGTCAGGTCGGACAGGAACCCGCCCTTGGCGTCGAGCACCGGGGTGTAGATGACCTTGCCGACCGCGACGTCGCACTGCGCGACGCAGGTGCGCTGCACGGTGTCGAGCGCGCCCGGGCCCTCGATGTCGAGGATCTGGAACGCCGACAGGTCGATGACGCCGGCGTTCTCGCGCATGGCCAGGTGCTCGGCGTTGATGATCGGGCTCCACCAGCGCGAGTCCCACTCGTGCTCGCGCGGCATCACGGCGTCGCCGTACTTGTCGACGAGGCCGGCGTTCGACTCGTACCAGAACGGGCGCTCCCAACCGGCGGTCTCGAAGAAGACGGCGCCGAGCTTCTCCTGCTGGTCGTACATCGGCGACTTGCGCTGCGGCCGGTCCGACTCGTACTGCTCGGACGGGTGCACGATGCCGTAGGTCTTGATGAACGACTCGGTGGTGCGCAGGCGGGTGTGCTCGCGACGCAGCATGTGCGGGTGGAACCGCGCGATGTCGCTGTGCGCGACGTCGATCTCGGAGTAGCCGTGGGTCATCCACTCGGCGACCGCGCGACCGACGCCCGGACCCTCCTTGATCCAGACCGCCGCGGCGGTCCACAGGCCCTTCACGTGCGACTCGCCCAGGATCGGCGAGCCGTCGGAGGTCAGCGACAGCAGGCCGTTGATGGCGTAGCGGATCTCCGCGCCCTCGGCGCCGAGCAGCTCCGGCATCAGCTCGAAGGCCTGCTCCAGCTGCGGGTCGAAGTCCTCCTCGGTGAAGGGGAGCTCGGTCGGGGAGAGCTTGGACTGCTCGATGGTCGGGATGTCCTCGGGCTCCATCAGGATCGCGCGGTGGGCGTAGGAGCCGACCTCCATGTCGGCCCCGTGCTGGCGCTCGTAGCAGAAGGTGTCCATGTCGCGGACGATCGGGAAGTTGATCTCACCGGTGCCGCCGGCCAGCTGCGGGCAGGGGCCGACCGAGATCATCTGGTGCACGGCGGGGGTCAGCGGGATGCTCACGCCGGCCATGTCGCCGATCTTCGGGCTCCACACGCCGCAGGCGATGACGACGTACTCCGCCTCGATGTCACCTCTATCTGTCCGAACCTTGCGGATTCTGGGCCCACCTGGGGCGTCCTCGACGTCCAGGCCGAGCACCTCGACGTTCGGCACGGTCGTCAGCGCACCCGCGGCGACCGCGCCGTCGCGCATGATCGTGCCGGCGCGCAGCGAGTCGACCACGCCGACGCCGGGCTGCCAGAACGCCCCGATGATCTGGTCCTCCTCGATGAAGGGGACCTTCTCCTTCACGAACTCCGGCGAGACGAGCTCGGCCTCGATGCCCCAGGCCTTGGCCGACGACATCCGTCGGCGCAGCTCCTCCATCCGCTCCTCGGTCCGCGCGACCTCGAAGCCGCCGCACTCGGTGAAGACGCCGAGCTCCTTGTACTGCACGACGGAGTCGAGCGTCAGGTCGGTGATCTCGCGCGAGTGGTCGGTCAGGAAGATGAAGTTCGACGCGTGGCCGGTGGAGCCGCCCGGGTTGGGCAGCGGCCCCTGGTCGATCTGCACGATGTCGGTCCAGCCGAGCTTGGCCAGGTGGTGGACCAGGCTGTTGCCGACGATGCCGGCGCCGATCACGACGCACTTGGCGGATGCGGGGACGTCTGCCACGGGAACTCCTTGTTGCGGCCGGGTGGTGCTTGCTGTGGTCCTGCATGTGTTGCGTATCGCGCACTACTGTGCGCGATAGGGAACAAGGTGAAAGTGTGACGCGACGGCCCGCGCCGGTCAAGCCGAAGGCCGACCGGGCGGGCCGCCGCATCCCCCTCAGGGTTGCCAGCGACCGGCTAGCTCAGCCAGGCGTCGACCTTGTCGGGGTTGTCGTCGATCCACTTCTGGGCCGCGTCGTCGGGGTCCATGCCGTCCTCGGCGATGTACTTCGACACGAGGTTCTGGTCCTCGTTGGTCCACGTGAAGTTCTTGATCAGGTCCACCGCCGGCGAGCCGGAGTCGGCGAACTTGGTCGAGATCAGCTTGTTCAGGGCGTACGGCGGGTAGTCGCAGGCCACCTTCGCCGGGTCGGCGTCGCAGCCCTCGGTGTACTTCGGCAGGTCCACGTGCACCAGCGCCAGCTCGTCGAAGAACCACTGCGGCTCGTAGAAGTAGGCCAGCAGCGGGGTCTTGTTCTCCTCCGCCGAGCGGAAGCTCTGGATGAGCGCCGCCTCGCTACCGCCGACCACCACCTGGTAGTTGAGCTTCAGGTTCTTGACCAGGGCCTCGTCGTTGGTGACGTAGGACGGGTCGCCGTCGAGCAGCTGGCCCTTGCCACCGGACTCCGACGTCTTGAAGAGGTCGGCGTACTTGTTGAGGTTCTCCCAGTTGGTGATGTCGGGGTACTTCTCCGCCATCCACGGCGGGACGTACCAGCCGATGATTCCGTCGTTGCCGGTCAGGCCGGCGTCCTCCACGGTGCCGGCGTCGTCGATGTACTTCTTGACCAGGTCCGGGTGGCCCCAGTTCTCGACGATGGTGTCGATGGAGCCGTCGGCCATGCCCTGCCAGCCGACCTCTTCCTTGACGTCGGGGTAGGTGACGTTGCAGCCCAGCTTCTCCTTGGCCACCTGCCCGATCACGTGGGCGTTGGAGACGTAGCCGGTCCACGGGTTGACCGCGATGCGCAGGTCGCCGCAGGACGCTCCCCCGTCCCCGCCGGCCGTGGTGGTGTCCGAGATGTCGCCGCCACCGCACGCGGCGAGGCCCAGGCTCATGCCCAGGACCGAGACCGCGGCGAGTACGACGGATTGGGTACGGCGTGGTCGTCGTGCCATGGGTGTCTGTTTCCCTTCTCCGACCTCCGCGACCGCCGCGGAGGAAGCCTGTGTGGTGCTCTGGGTCGTGCTGTCAGCGGCCGTACCGCGCCGCCGCGTACCTCGCGATCCGGTCGAGCATCACGCCGAGCGCCGCGATGGCGACGCCGGCCGCGAGGCCCTTGCCGAACAGCTGGTCCTGCGAGAAGCCGGAGACGACGATGTACCCGAGGCTGCCGCCACCGACCATGCCGCCGATGACGACCATCGACAGCACGTAGAGGAGGCCCTGGTTGGTGGCCAGCACCAGCGATTCGCGGGCCATGGGCAGCTGGACCTTGGAGATCATCTGCCAGCGCGTGCTGCCGGTGGAGCGCACGGCCTCCACGGTGGTGGGCGAGACCCCGCGGATGCCGTCGGCGACGAGCTTGGTCGCGATCGGCACGGAGTAGGCCATCGCCGCGACGATGGCGGTGAAGCGGCCGGCCCCGAACAGCGCCAGCGCGGGCACCAGGTAGACGAACGGCGGGATGACCTGGAACGCGTCCAGGAACGGACGGATGATCAGGTCCGCCTTGCGGCCGCGGCCCATCGCCACGCCGAGCACGACCGCCACGAGCATCGTCATCACCGTCGCGATCAGTGTCATCGACAAGGTGACCATGGTGTCGTTCCAGACGCCCGTGAAGTAGATGATGACCTCGCAGGCCAGGGTGTACGCCGCGGGCTGCCACCCGCCGAGCACATAGGCCAGCGCCAGCAGCACCAGGGCCATCAGCCACCAGGGAGAGTCCGACAGCAGGCTCTGCAACGGGTCGATGAACCACATCGTGATGTGGTCCTTGATCCAGATCGTGTAGGTGTCGACGCCGCTGACCAGCCAGTCGGTGAAGTTGTTGATCCCCTTGGCCAGCTGCGGCCCGCTGATCCACTTCAGCACCGGCGTCTCGCTGACGTCGGGGAAGGTCGCGAGGTTGAGCTGCTGGCGGGAGAGGAGGACCAGGACCACCGCAGGGACGAACAACAGCGCCAGCAGGAAGCCTCGGCCGGCGGCCGTCACGCGGGGGAGCCTCTGGCCACGCCCGGCATCCTCGGTCGCCCACCGGGGCAGCCGCTCCAGCACGACGCCGGTCAGCATCACGCCCATGCCGCTCGCCGACCCGACGTTGCTGCGACCCTGGCCCCGCTCGCTGGCGGCGGTCGTCGTGCGGTCGAGCATGATCGCCATCAGCACGATGCACAGGGCGGACACCGACGCCACACCGACGTTGAGCGTCTGCAGCGCCGACACGACCACCTTGCCGAGGCCGGGACCGTTGACCAGGGCCGCGATGGTCGCCATCGAGAGCGCCGCCATCGTGCACTGGTTGATGCCGACGACGATCGTGCGCTTGGCCATGGGCAGCTGCACCTGGCGCAGCATCTGCTGCCGGGTGAGGCCGAGCGACCGGGCCGCCTCGATGGTCGTCGGGGAGACCGACCGGATGCCGTGCTCGGTGATCCGCACGACCGGCGGCAGCGCGTAGATGATCGTCAGCACCATCGCACAGGCCGGACCGATGCCGAAGAACAGCGCCAGGGGAGCGAGGTAGCAGAAGGGCGGGAAGGTCTGCATCACGTCGAGCACGGGGGTGATCACGCCCGACGCCGCCTTGCTGCGAGCCATCCAGATGCCGATCGGGAGCCCGATCAGGATGCAGATGACGACGCTGAGCATGGTGATGATGAGCAGGTCCATGCTGTTGGACCACTGGTCGGTGACGCCGAAGAACAGCAACGTGCCGGTCACGAGCAGCGTCGACCGCAGGCCGGCGACGGCGTAGGTGATCCAGGCCAGGACCGCGACCACGCCCAGCCAGCCGATCTCGGGCACCGGACGCGGGAACGCCGGGATGCTGATCAGCTCCTGGAAGAACTTCACGATCGCGTCGAGCGCGTCGCCGATGGCCCCCAGCACCCCGCCGAAGAACCAGTTGTCCTTGCCGTCGAGCTGGACCCAGTCGCGGGCGTCGTTGAGCTTCTGGTGCAGCGAGTTGGTGTCCTGCAGGCCGAGGGCCTTGGTCATCTTGCCCTTGAAGACGGCGTACAGGACCAGCCACACGGCCAGGAGCACGAGCAGCTTGATGCCGGTGCGGCGAGGCTTCTGCACCTCGACGTACGGCTGCTGCTCCTTGTCGACCCGGTTCGGCCCGGAAGCGGGACCGGCCGGCCCGGGGCTCTCGACGGTCGCGGTGCTCACTGGAGGCCTTCCTCCGCCACCACGACGCGCAGGATGTCCTCCTCGTCGACGACGCCGACGACCTTGTCGCCGTCGACGACGCGGCAGGGTCCGTGGTGGTCGATGACGACGCGCGCCGCGTCGCGGACGATCTGGCCGGCCTGCAGCACCGGGCTGCTCGCGTCCACCTCGCCCGGCTGCTCCGCGCGCATGACCCACTTGAGGGTCAGCACGTGCGACTTCGGCACGTCGCTGACGAAGTCGCGGACGTACTCGTCGGCGGGGGCCGCGACGACCTCGTCGGGCGTGCCGATCTGGATGATCTCGCCGTCCCTCATGATCAGGATCCGGTCGCCCAGCTTGAGCGCCTCGGCCAGGTCGTGGGTGATGAAGACCATGGTCTTGCCGACCTCGTGGTGGAGCCGGATGACCTCGTTCTGCATGTCGCGGCGGATCAGCGGGTCGAGAGCGGAGAACGGCTCGTCGAACATCAGGATGTCGGGGTCGGAGGCCAGCGCCCGCGCCAGCCCGACGCGCTGCTGCATGCCGCCGGAGAGCTGGTCGGGGAAGTTGTTCTCGTAGCCCGACAGGCCCACCAGGTCGACCATCTCCTGGGCCCGGTTGCGGCGGCCGCCCTTGGCCTCGCCGCGGACCTCGAGGCCGAACGCGATGTTGTCGATGACCTTGCGGTGCGGGAGCAGGCCGAAGTGCTGGAAGACCATCGACACCCGACGGCGGCGGGTGTCGAGCAGCGCCTTGTCACCCATGGCGGTGATGTCCTCGCCGTACAGCTTCACCACGCCCGCCGTGGGCTCGATGAGCCGGGTGAGCAGCCGGACGAGGGTGGACTTGCCCGAGCCGGACAGCCCCATCACCACGAACACCTCGCCGGGCGCGACGTCGAAGGAGACGTCCCGGATGCCGACCACGTGACCGGTCTTCTCCTGGAGGTCCTTGCGCGAGAGCTGGGCGTCGTCGCTCTTCATGATGGCGTCGGCCTTCGGCCCGAAGATCTTCCACAGCCCGCTGACGTGGACGGCGGCCTCACCACTCGTGCTCGTGTCGCTCGTGGGCTGGTCGGCGGTGAGTGTCATGACGTGCTCTTTTCGTTGCGGTGGTCGCCGGGCGGGTGGAGCGGGCTGCCGTCGCGGTAGCGGTAGAACGGCGCGTCGGACGGGGGCAGCGGGGTGTTGCCGGCGATGAGGTCGGCCGCCTTCTCGGCGACCATCATCGTCGGCGCGTAGATGTTGCCGTTCGTGACGAACGGGAACACCGAGGCGTCGACGACGCGCAGGCCCTCGAGGCCGTGCACCTTCATCGACGCGGGGTCGACCACCGACATCTCCTCCACGCCCATCGCGGCCGTGCAGGACGGGTGCAGCGCCGTCTCGGCGTCGGCGCGCACCCAGTCGAGGATCTCGTCGTCGGTCTCCACGGACGGTCCGGGAGACAGCTCGCCGTCGTTGTACGGCGCGAAGGCCGGCTGGTTGAGGATGTCGCGGGCCACGCGGACCGCCTCCACCCACTCCCGCCGGTCGTTGGCGGTGGTCAGGTAGTTGAAGACCATCGACGGATGCTGCTTCGGGTCGCGCGACGTGATGCGGATCCGGCCGCGGGTGTCGGCGTACATCGGCCCGATGTGCACCTGGTAGCCGTGGCCCTTGGTGGGCGACGTGCCGTCGTACCGGATGGCGATCGGCAGGAAGTGGAACATCAGGTTCGGGTAGTCGACGTCCTCGTTGCTGCGCGCGAAACCACCGCCCTCGAAGTGGTTGGTGGCACCGAGGCCGCTGCGGTGGAACAGCCACTGGTAGCCGATGCCGGGTCGCTTGTGCCACTTCAGGCCGGGGGCGATCGAGACCGGCTGCTTGGAGGCGTACTGGATGTAGACCTCGAGGTGGTCCTGGAGGTTCTCGCCGACGCCGGGCAGGTGGTGCACGAGCGGCACGCCGACCTGCTTGAGGTGCTCCTCGTTGCCGACGCCGGAGAGCTGAAGCAGCTGAGGGGTGTTGATGGCGCCGCCGCTGAGGATGACGTCGCCGGCCGCGACGTACTGCGGGCGGCCGGCTCGCAGGTACTCGACGCCGACCGCGCGCTTGCCCTGGAACCGCACCTTGGTGCCCAGCGCCACGGTGACGACGTCGAGGTTCTTGCGGTGCCGGGCCGGGTGGAGGTACGCCCGGGCCGCCGACAGGCGGCGACCGCGGTGCAGGTTGCGGTCGAAGCGGCCGAAGCCCTCCTGGCGGTAGCCGTTCACGTCGTCGGTCAGGTGGTACCCCGCCTGCTGCACGGCCTCGAAGAACGCGCCGAACAGCGGGTTGGTCGCCGGGCCCTGCTCGAGCACCAGCGGTCCGTCGCCGCCGCGCCACTGGTCCGCGCCGACGGAGCCGTCGACGAGGAGCCGGGTCTCCATCCGCTTGAAGTACGGCAGGCAGTGGGCGTAGCTCCACTCCTTCATGCCCGGCTGACCGGCCCAGCGCTCGTAGTCCAGCGGGTTGCCGCGCTGGAAGATCATCCCGTTGATGCTGGAGGAGCCGCCGAGCACCTTGCCGCGCGCGTGCGAGATGCGGCGGCCGTTCATCGCAGGCTCGGGGTCGGTCTCGTACTTCCAGTCGTAGAGCCGATTGCCGATCGGGATGGGCAGCGCGGCCGGCATGTGGATGAACGGGTCGATCCGCCAGTCGGCCCGGCCGGCCTCGAGGACCAGGACGCTGGTGCCGGGGTCGGCGGAGAGCCGGTTGGCCAGGGCACAGCCCGCCGAGCCGCCGCCGACGATCACCACGTCGTACCGGTCCCTCATGCGCGGCCCCCCTCAGGTGAGCCGTCGAACCAGCTCTGGACCGCGGGCCGGATGTTGTGCCAGACGTGCTTGGTCTCGCGGTACTCCGCCAGGCCGTGCTCGCCGAGCTCGCGGCCGACGCCGGACTGCTTGTAGCCGCCCCACTCGGCCTGCGGGACGTACGGGTGGTAGTCGTTGATCCACACCGTGCCCATGCGCAGGCGCGCGGCGACGCGCTGTGCCTTGCCGGCGTCCTGGGTCCACACGGCCCCGGCCAGGCCGTACTGGCTGTCGTTGGCGATCGCGACCGCCTCGTCCTCGCCGGAGAAGGTCTCGACCGTGAGCACCGGCCCGAAGGACTCGTCCTGGGTGACGGTCATGTCGCTGCGGCAGCCGTCGAGCACCGTCGGCAGGTAGTAGAAGCCGTTGGCCAGCGCCGGGTCGTCGGGCGCCTTGCCGCCGCACCGCAGCACCGCTCCCTCGGCGAGGCCGGCGGCGACGTACGCCGCCACCTTGTCGCGGTGCCCGGCGCTGATGAGGGCGCCGGTCTCGGCCTTCTCGTCGAACGGCCCGCCGAGCCGGATCAGCTGCGCCCGCTCGACGAGCGCGTCGACGAACGAGTCGTGGATCGACTCCTCGACGACGAGGCGCGCGCCGGCCGAGCAGACCTGGCCGGAGTGGAGGAACACCGCGGTCAGGGCGTAGTCGAGGGCGACGTCCTGGTCGGCGTCGGCGAAGACGATGTTGGGGTTCTTGCCGCCGAGCTCGAGCGCGACCCGCTTCACCGTCGGCGCGGCGGCGGCCATGATGCCGCGACCGGTCTGCAGGCCGCCGGTGAAGGAGACCAGGTCGACGCGCGGGTCGCTGGCCAGCGGCGCCCCGGCGTCGGGGCCGGCGCCGAGGACGAGGTTGCCCACGCCCTTCGGGAGCCCGGCCTCCTCGAGGATGCGCATCAGGTGGATCGACGTGCTCGGCGTGAGCTCGCTCGGCTTGAGCACGAAGGTGTTGCCGGCCGCCAGGCACGGCGCGACCTTCCAGGAGGCCTGCAGGAGCGGGTAGTTCCAGGGGGCGATCAGCCCGCAGACGCCGATCGGCTCGTGCACGACCCGGCTGACCACGTCGGGGTTGCCGGTGTCGACGACCCGGCCGGCGTCCTCGGAGGCGATACGGCCGTAGTACCGGAACACCGAGACCACGTCCGCGACGTCGTACTCCGCCTCGACCAGCCGCTTCCCGGTGTCCATCGACTCGGCGCGGGCGACGTCGGCGACGTCGCGCTCGAGCAGGTCGGCGACGCGGAGCAGGAGGTCACCGCGCTCACGGGCGGACGTGTGCGGCCAGGGGCCGTCGTGGAAGGCGGCGTACGCCGCGGCGATGGCCGCCTCGGTGTCCTCGCGCCCCGCCTCGTCGACGACGGCGACCTCGGTGCCGTCGGCCGGGCAGTGGATGGTGCGGGTGCCGCCCGCGCGCGCGCCCACCCATGCTCCGTCCACGTAGAGATCCGGCACGCGCCCTCTCCCGCCCTCTCAGAACCGTCCCGGAGCCGGCGTTGTTTGTTGCGCTATCTGCAACGTATTGCTTGCTCCGCAACTAGTCGTAGTCCGCAGAATAGGTGACCTGGGCCACACGTCAAGGCTCTCAGGGGTCCGGAGCGGTCAACGTTGGGTCACGTTCGTGTTACTCCCGCTGGCCCCAGCCGAGGCGGTGGGAGACCTCGAGTGCCGCCGCGAGGAGCAGGGGGATGGCCCGGTCCAGCCGGTCGGCGGTGAGGCGGAAGCTGGGGCCGGACACGCTGATGGAGGCGATGACGTCGCCGTGGGCGTTGCGGATCGGCGCCGCGACGGCGGTCAGGCCGGTCTCCAGCTCGTCGACGGCCAGGGCGTACCCCTGCTCCCGCACGTGCGCCAGCTCGGCGACCAGCTTGCTCATCGTGGTGACGGTCTGGTCGGTGTAGCGCGGGAGCTCGCGGACCGCCTTCTTCAGCTGGGCGTCCTCGAGCTCGCTGAGCAGGACCTTGCCGTTGCTGGTGGCGTGCAGCGGGATGTGCTGGCCGACCCAGTTGTGCGACTGGAGGGCCGAGGAGCCGGCGACCTGGTCGAGGTACAGCGCGGAGGTCTCGGCACGGACGGTGATGTTGACGGTCTCGCCGGTCTCGGAGGCGAGCTGGCGGCAGACCGGGCGCGCCTCCTGGACCAGGTCGAGGCGTGCCGTGGTGGCGCCGGCCAGGCGCAGGTTGCCGACGCCGAGGCGGTACCGCCCGCGCTCGCCGTCCTGCTCGACCAGCCGGTGGGCCTCGAGCGTGGCCAGCAGCCGGAACGCCGTCGACTTGTGCACGCCCAGGTCGGCCGCGATCTCGGTGACCCCGGCCTCGCCGTCGCGGGCGAGGACCTCCAGGATGGAGAGCGCACGATCGACGGACTGGACGAGGCCGCCGGACTGGCTGTCGCCGTTCGTCGCCTCGCTCCCGGGCGTCGAGACACCCGCTGAGAGGCCGGCTGAGAGTTCGGCCGAGATGGCCGCGGCGTCCGTCGCCATGGGCGCACCCTAGCGCAGAAGGTGTTGCATATCGCACACTGCGTTTCGGCCGACGCAACGGGCGTCGGGTGAGGAGGAGTCCCCAGGATGTCGGACCAGCGCCCCGACCTGTCCACCGATGTTCGCAGCGACGGGCGGTCCGAGGAGGCCGGCGGCCCCGTCGGCGACTACGTGCTCACGCTGTCGTGCCCCGACCGTGCGGGCATCGTGCACGCGGTCACCGGGTTCCTGATGCGCCATGGCGGCGACATCCGTGAGAGCCAGCAGTTCGGGGACCCGCAGCACGGCAAGTTCTTCATGCGCATCGACTTCCGGGTCGCCGCCTCGACGACGGCCGAGGCCCTGCGCGCCGACTTCGCGACGACCGCGTCGGAGTTCGAGATGACCTACGAGCTGTGGTCGGCCTCCGCGCCGTACCGGACGCTCATCCTGGTCTCCAAGCAGCAGCACTGCCTCAACGACCTGCTGTTCCGCTACAGCACCGGTGGCCTGAACATCGCCGTGCCGGCCGTGGTGTCCAACCACCTCGACGCCGAGCCGCTGGTGAAGTCCCACGGCATCGAGTTCCACCACCTGCCGGTCACGCCGGACACCAAGGCGTCGGCGGAGGCCGCGTTGCTGCAGCTGATCGACGACCTCGGGATCCACCTGGTCGTGCTGGCCAGGTACATGCAGATCCTGTCCGACGAGGTCTGCCGCCGCCTGGACGGCCGGGTGATCAACATCCACCACTCGTTCCTGCCGAGCTTCAAGGGCGCCAAGCCCTACCACCAGGCCTTCGACCGCGGCGTGAAGCTGGTGGGCGCGACGGCCCACTACGTGACGCCCGACCTCGACGAGGGCCCGATCATCGAGCAGGACGTCACGCGGGTCGACCACACCTACACCGCCGACCAGCTCGTCAACGCCGGCCAGGACGTCGAGGCCCAGGTGCTCTCGCGCGCCGTTCGCTGGCACTCCCAGACCCGCGTCCTGCTCAACCACGACCGGACCGTCGTCTTCCGCTGACCTCCGGACTCGGCGGGCCGGATCGCTTGTAACGCGGTGTTAGACCGTCTTCCCACGTGGTGTAACGCGTGGGAAGTGCACCTAACACCGCGTTACATGGCGCGATCGCGCTCAGGCGCTCCTCGCCACGATGTACGGCGCGAGGTCGGAGATGTCGGTGCCGTACGCCGCGCAGGTGGCGGCGTACTCGCGCGCAACGCGCTCCTTGGCCAGCTCGCGACGGCGGCCCCAGAAGTCGGCCCAGACGAGCCGTGACATGCCCAGACGGAAGCCGGTCACCCAGTCCTGCCGTTGCTTCTCCTGCCAGACGACCTGGTCCGGGTCGACGACGGCAAGTCCGCCGGAGTCACGGCGTTGGTACTTCTTCTCGCCGTCGAACTCGATCAGGTGGCGCCCCACCCGCATGTCGCAGCGCGCCCAGCCGGTCTCGTCGCGCAGCTCGAACTGGGTCTGCACCGGCCCGAGGCCGATCTCCCCGAGCAGGAGGCGGCCGAGGGTCTCACCGACGCTCTCGGCGCCGGGGTCCGACAGGTCGATGGCGGCTCTGACCACGGTGACCTCGGGCCAGCAGACCATCGGCGCGCACGCCGCCCAGAGCTCCGCCGCGCTGACGCCGAGCTGACGCGCGGAGTCGATCGTCACCACGCCCGCGACGAGTCCGTGCTCACGTGCGATGTCGAGGGCCGTGCGCGCGGGCCCGAGGACCGGGATGCCGTCGACGAGCACGACCTGGTCCTCGCGGTACGGCGCGAGGTGGTGCTTGACGCCGTGCTCGACGCGGCCACCCCGCACGCCGCGCCGGGTCACGTGGACGAGCTCCACCTGGGGCGCGAGCATCGCGATGCGAAGCTCGTGGGCCGCCGAGTCGTGGCTCAGCACGTGCGCCCTCCGCATCTGCAGGTGGGCCGCATGGGCGCGCGCACGTTGCCGGCCGACGTACGGGTCGAGGGCGATCCACACCTCGCGGGGCATGTAGACGCCCCGTCTCACCGTGACCAGCTGGCCGGTGCGCAGCAGTCGATTCAGGTGCTCGCGCGTGCGTCCCGTGTCCAGGAACTGTGCTCGGGAGATGAGCCCCCACTGGCGGTCGAGAGTGCGCTGGATGTCAGGTTCGCCGAGATGGACGTGCATGCCCCGAGGTTCCGCGCCCACCTCACCGGGTCGACGCTCCTGAGCCGGCCCCTGTGGACGAGGCATCCGGAAGGCGGGGATGTGGATGCTGGCCGGGCTCGGGACGCGCCCCGCCGGACGCTGACCTGCTTGTAACGCGGTGTTAGGCCGTCTTCCCACGCGTTCTAGCGCGTGGGAAGTGCACCTAACACCGCGTTACAAGTTCTCCGGCGCAGACCCGGAACCACACCTCAGTCGCCGAGCTCCTTGCGGCGCCGCGTCACGTACGCCTCGAGCTCCTCGCGGACGGCCTCGTCGATGGGCGGCGGCTCGTACTCTTCGAGCTTCTTCTTGTAGATCTCGCCGGCGCGGGCGGCGGTGTCCTTGGCGCCGTTGCGCATCCAGCGCTCGTAGTTCTCCGAGGAGGAGAGCATCGGGCGGTAGAAGCAGGTGCGGAAGCGCTCCATGGTGTGGGCGGCGCCGAGGAAGTGGCCGCCGTGGCCGACCTCCTCGTGGGCGCCGAAGGCCATCGAGTCCTCGTCGATCTCCAGCGGGGTGAACTCGTGCTGGAGCATCTGCACCAGCTCGACGTCGATGATGAACTTCTCGAAGCCCGCCACCAGGCCGCCCTCGAGCCAGCCGGCGGAGTGCATGACCCAGTTGGCGCCGGCGAGGAACGTCGGCATGAGGGTCATCAGCGCTTCGTACCCTGCCTGGGCGTCGGGCACCTGCGAGGACGTGAGCCCACCACCGGTGCGGAAGGGCAGGTTGAAGTGCCGGGCGATCTGGCCGGTGCAGAGCAGGCCGATGCCGGACTCCGGCGTACCGAACGTCGGCGAGCCCGACTGCATGTCGATGTTGGACAGGAACGACCCGAACACCACCGGGGCGCCCGGGCGGATCAGCTGGGACAGCGCGATGCCGGACAGCGCCTCGGTGATCTGCTGGACCAGTGCGGCCGGGATCGTCACCGGTGACATCGCGCCCATCAGGATGAACGGCGTCAGCACGACCGGCTGGGCGGCGGCGGTGTACTCGAACTGGGCCTCGAGCATCCGGTCGTCCCAGCGCAGCGGGGAGTTGCAGTTGATCAGCGAGATGATCGCCGGCGTCTCCTCGATCGCCTCGCGCGAGCCGAACAGGATCTCGGTCATCGCGATGGTGTCCGCGGCGTTCACCCCGGACACGACGTTGCCCATGTAGACCTTGTCGGTCAGCGTCTGCAGCGCGTAGACCATGTCGAGGTGCCGGCTGTCGAGCGGGGTGTCGTTCGGCTCGGTGACCACGCCGCCGGCGGAGTCCAACGCGGCGAAGGACTGCGCCAGCCGGGCGAAGTTCTGGAAGTCCGCCATGGTGCCGTCACGGCGTACGGCGCCCTCGCGGACGAACGGCGGCCCGTACACCGCCCCGAACGCCATCGCGTCCCCGCCGATGTGCACGCTGTTGGCCGGGTTGCGGGCCTGGAGGTCGAACTCGCTCGGCGCCTTCGCGACCTGCTCCAGGACGAAGTCCGGGTCCAGGAAGACCGTCTTGTCCTCGACCCTCTGCCCCGCCTTCCGGAACAGGTCGAGGGCGCGGTCGTCCATGAACTCCACGCCGATCTCGCTCATCAGCCGGCGCCAGCCCTTGTCGAGCGTCGCCATCGCGTCCTCGGAGAGCACCTCGTATCGGGGCATCCGGTTGCGGAACATCGTCCCTCCTGTCTAACCTCATGATGTGGGACCACAGTTCCACATCATGGAACCTCGCGAAAGACCCAGGGTCGCACAAGAGAGGCAGCGGTGACCGAGCCGACGAGCAGCGGGACGCAGGCGCTGGACCGCGCCCTCCAGCTGGTCTCGACCGTCGTCGAGGCCGACGAGCCGCTCTCCTTCGCCGACCTCCAGGAGATGACGGGGCTCGCGAAGTCCACGACGTCGCGGATGCTCTCCGCCCTCGAGCGCGGTGGGCTGCTCGAGCGCGACGATTCCGGCGGGTACGTCGCCGGCAGCCTGTTCTGGCTGTACGCCGCGCGGCACGACCCGTGGGAGGAGCTGGTCCGGCTCGCCCGCCCGGTGATGGAGCGGGTGGGCACCGACACCCAGGAGTCCGTGCACCTCTCGGTGCTCCGCGGCGACAAGGACGTCCAGGTCGCGCAGGTCGACTCCCGGTACCTCCTCGGCACCCGCGACTGGTCACAGGTCGACGTACCCACCCACACGTCCGCGCTGGGCAAGGTCTTCATCGCCTGGGCCGGCCTCGACCTCCCCGAGTCCGGGCTGGCCCGGTTCACGCCGAAGACCATCACCACCCGCGCCGGCCTCCAGCGCGACGCCGCCGCCGCTCGCGCCCGCGGGTACGCCTTCACCATCGACGAGCTCGAGGACGGCCTGACCGGTGTCGCCGTCCCCGTGCTCGACCCGCGCGGCGAGGTCATCGCCGCGCTCGGCATCTCGGGTCCCACCAGCCGGCTCTCGCACCGCGTCGACGAGCTCGGCCGCAACCTCATCGTCCGGGCGGCGGAGGTCGCCTCGGCCCACCAACGACAGCCCAACCCCGTGAAGAAAGGCGTGGCATGAGCACTCCCGACGAGGTCCTCAAGGGCCTCTATGACGAGACCCTGGTCGGCAATGCCCCGCGGGTGCTCGAGCTGACCGAGGAGGGACTGGCGATCGGCATGGAGCCGCAGACGCTGCTCTTCGACGCGCTCATCCCCTCGCTGGAGGAGGTCGGCGCACGCTTCGAGCGCGGCGACTTCTTCGTGCCCGAGATGCTGATCGCCGGCAAGGCGATGGCCGGCGCGATGGAGCGGCTGCGCCCGCTGCTCGCCGAGACCGGCGTCGAGACCATCGGCAAGTTCCTGATGGGCACCGTCAAGGGCGACGTCCACGACATCGGCAAGAACCTCGTCAACATCATGCTCGAGGGCGCCGGCTTCGAGGTCATCGACCTCGGCGTGCAGGTCGCGCCGGAGAAGTTCGTCTCCGCCATCGAGGAGCACACCCCCGACATCGTGGGCTTCTCGGCGTTCCTCACCACGACCATGCCGATGTTCAAGGCCAACATCAACGCGCTGGAGAAGGCCGGCCTGCGCGAGAAGGTCGTCGTGATGGTCGGCGGCGCCCCGGTCACGCAGGAGTACGCCGACGCGGTCGGCGCCGACGGGTACGCCGCGGACGCGTCCGCCACCGTCAAGAAGGCCAAGGACCTCCTCCAGCAGCGGCGGGCCAAGGTGCTCGCATGAGCGACCTCCTCGAGACGCACCTGCGCGGCACCTCGGGCGAGGTGGTGATGGGTCACGGTCACCGGTTCTGCATCATCGGCGAGCGCATCAACCCGACCGGCCGCCGGATCTTCCAGGAGCAGCTGCGCGCCGGCGACCTGTCGGCGATCGAGCGCGACGTGAAGGCCCAGGTCGAGGGTGGCGCCGACGTCCTCGACGTCAACATGGGCGTCCCGCTCACCGACGAGCCGGAGCTGCTGGCCAAGGCCATCCAGATGGTGCAGTCGCTGACCGACAAGCCGATCTGCATCGACTCCTCGGTCGTCGAGGCCCTCGAGGCCGGCCTGTCGGTCTACCAGGGCCGCGCGCTGGTCAACTCGATCACCGCGGAGGACGACCGGATGGCGGCGATCCTGCCGCTGGTCAAGAAGTACGACGCCGCGATCATCGCCCTGCCCAACGACCACGACGAGATCCCGATGGAGGCCGACAAGCGGCTGGTCCTGACGGAGAAGATCATCCGCGTCGCCACCGAGGAGTACGGCATCGCGAAGGCCGACATCGTCATCGACCCGCTGGCGATGCCCATCGGTGCGGACACCGGCACCTCCTTGGTGACCTTCGAGGTGATGCGCCGGATCCGCGACGACTTCGGCGTGAACATGACCTGCGGGGCGTCGAACGTCTCCTTCGGCATGCCGGCACGACACACGCTGAACGCCGTGTGGCTGCCGATGGCGATGGCCTCCGGCCTCACCAGCGCGATCATGGACGCTCGCACGCCCCAGATCGTCGAGGCCGTCAAGGGCGCCGACGTGTTCCTCGGCCACGACGACTGGGGCATGGCCTGGATCTCGGCGCACCGCGCCAAGCAGGCGGCGGAAGCGGCTGCGGCGACGGCATGACCGCCTCCGGGGACGAGCCCGGTCCCCTCGAGTACCCGCTCGAGGGCTATCGCCGGGAGGGCCTCATCGCGCCTCCGGGTGCGGAGCCGGCCGCCCACGACGGCACCGGGCGGGTCCAGCTGTCCTTCACCGTCGAGGACAAGGACGCGCCGCCCTCCCAGAAGACCGTCCGCGTGCCCCCGGGCGTCAGCGTCTTCGACTCCGCGTCGTGGAACGGCATCGCCATCGACTCCACCTGCGGCGGGCACGGCACGTGCCACAAGTGCAAGGTGCGGGTCTCCCCGGTCACGCCGGTCACCCGGCACGACGAGCGCACGTTCAACCCCAACGAGCTGCAGGCCGGCTGGCGGCTGGCCTGCCTGGTGCAGGCGACCCGCGACCACGACGTGCTCGTCCCTCCCCTGGTCACGCGCCCCAAGGCCGCGACAGTGGGCGTGGGCCGGCAGGTCATCCTGCGGCCCGCCGTCCAGAAGCGGTACGTCGAGCTGACCGAGCCGACCCTCGAGGACCAGCGGCCGGACCTGGTCCGGCTCCTCGACGCGATCGACGACCTCGAGCCGCACCCCGACCTGCACGCCCTGCGCCGGTTGCCGAAGGTGCTGCGCGAGGGCGACTTCAAGGTGACCGCCGTCGTCGTCGACGAGGTGCTCGTCGACGTCGAGCCCGGTGACACCACCGCCATCCGCTACGCGATCGCCTTCGACCTCGGCACCACCACGGTGGTGGCCACCCTGCTCGACCTGGTCACCGGCACGCCGGTCGCGGTGGCCTCGATGCTCAACAAGCAGCAGCCGTTCGGCGGCGACGTGATCTCGCGGATCAGCGCGACCATGCTCGACCCCGCCGCGCTCGGCCGGCTCCAGCAGGCGGCCGCCGACACCCTGTCGACGCTGGCCCAGCAGGTCTGCCGTGAGGGCGGCGTCGACCCGCTGCACGTCTACGAGGCGGCGCTCGCCGGCAACGCGACCATGACCGCGCTGCTGCTCGGGATCGACCCCGAGCCGCTCGGCGTCGCGCCGTTCGTGCAGACCACCGCGACCCCGCCGGCCGTGCTCGCGAGCGAGGTCGGCCTGACGCTCCACCCCGGCGCGCGCGTGGCGCTGTTCCCGGCGCTCGGCGCGTACGTCGGCGGCGACATCGTCGCCGGCATGCTGGCCACCGGCATGGACCGCGACAAGCGCGTCCGCCTCTTCATCGACGTCGGGACCAACTGCGAGATCGTGCTCAGCGACGGCGAGAAGATCCTGGCCACCGCCGCGCCCGCCGGGCCGGCGTTCGAGGGCGGCGCGATCCGCTGCGGCATGCGCGCGGCCGACGGCGCCATCGAGGTCATCAAGCTGACCCCGGGCGAGGACGACCCGGGCGTGGAGCTCGGCGTGATCGGTGACGTCGCCCCGCGCGGCCTGTGCGGCTCCGGCCTCGTCGACGCGGTGGCCGAGCTGGTCAAGGTCGGCCTGCTCGACGCGAGCGGCCGGTTCGTCACCGACGAGGTCGCCAAGGAGCTCGCTCCCGGCCTGGCCGACCGGCTCACCTACATCGGCCAGGAGCGCGTGTTCGTCCTCCACCGCGAGCGGGTCGACGCCGACCCGTCGGAGTCCGTCGTGCTGTCGCAGCGCGACGTGCGCGAGCTCCAGTTCGCCAAGGCTGCGATCTCGACCGGCTGGACCCTGCTGATGGAGGAGCTCGGGCTCGAGCACCGCGACATCCAGCAGGTGCTGCTCGCCGGTTCGTTCGGCAGCTACCTGTCGGCCGCCTCGGCGGTGCGGATCGGCCTGGTCCCCACGTTGCCGGTCCTGCGCATCGTCGCGGCCGGCAACGTGGCCGGCGAGGGCGCGAAGATGGCGCTGCTGTCGATCCGCGAGCGGGCCGGCGCGCTGGCGCTGCTGGAGGAGGTGACGTATGTCGAGCTCTCCGACCGCCCGGACTTCAACGACCGGTTCGTCGACCTCCTCGCCTTCCCGACCCCCTGACCGGACCCAGCGGGTCGCGCTGATCGCGTGCGGCGCGATCGCCCAGCCGTCGGCCGGCGTCGTCGAGCGGCGCGGCTGGCCCGTCGACGTGCACCCCCTCCCTCCGCTGCTGCACAACCAGCCGCACGAGATCGCCGGCGCGGTCCGGGAGCTGGCGGGCGAGCTGCTGGCGGCGTACGGCTCGGTCGCCGTCGGGTACGCCGACTGCGGGACGTACGGCGCCCTCGACGCCGTCTGCGACGAGCTCGGCCTGCGCCGGCTGCCGGGGCTGCACTGCTACGACCTGTTCGCGGGCGAGAGCCGGCTGGCGGCGTTCCTCGACGAGCAGCCCGGGACCTACCTGCTCACCGACTTCCTGGTGCGCTCCTTCGACCGCACCGTCGTGCGGGAGCTGGGCCTGGACCGCTATCCCGAGCTGCGCGAGGACTACTTCCGCCACTACTCGCGGGCGATCTGGCTGGCGCAGGAGCCGGACGACCCGGACCTGCGCTCGCGCGCCGAGGCCGCCGCCGAGAAGCTCGGCCTCCCGCTGACGGTCATCCCCACCGGCGACGCCAAGCTCGAGCAGGCGCTGGCCGAGTTATTGGCCGACCTCGTCGGCTAGAGGCCCAGCTCGGTCAGGCCGGGGTGATCCGGCGGTCGAGGTCCCGAGCGGTCCCAGTGGAACAGCCGGTCCGCCTCGTCGATCGCGATGTCGTTGATGCTGGCGTGCCGTCGGCGCATCAGCCCGTGCTCGTCGAACTCCCAGTTCTCGTTGCCGTGCGACCGGAACCACTGCCCGTCGGCGTCATGCGACTCGTAGACGAAGCGCACGGCGATCCGGTTGCCGGCGTGCGTCCAGACCTCCTTGACCAGCCGGTACTCCAGCTCGCGCGCCCACTTCTGCCGCAGGAACGCCACGATCTCCTCGCGCCCGTTGACGAAGGTGTCCCGGTTCCGCCACCGGCTGTCCTCGGTGTACGCCAGGGACACCCGCTCGGGGTCGCAGCTGTTCCAGGCGTCCTCGGCGGCCCGCGCCTTCTGCGCTGCGGTCTCGGCCGTGAACGGCGGAAGGGGAGGACGGTCGTTCATCGGGGTCAGAACGGGTAGCTCGCCGGTTCCCCGCGCATCGTGATCCAGCGGGTCTCGGTGAACGCCTCGATGTTCGCGGCCGCGCCGCCCAGCCGGCCCAGGCCGGACGCGCCGACCCCGCCGAAGGGGACGTTGGCCTCGTCGTTCACCGTCTGGTCGTTGATGTGCACGATGCCGGTCGGGATCTGCTCGGCGATGGCCAGGCCTCGCATGACGTCACGGGTGACGATGCCGAGCGACAGCCCGTAGTCGCCCTCCGAGGCCAGCCGTACGGCCTCGTCGACCGACGAGATCCGGGTGACCGGGGCAACCGGGCCGAAGATCTCCTCGGTGAACGCGGGCGAGGTGAGCGGGACCTCCGCCAGCACGGTCGGCCGGTAGAAGAGGCGGTCGTACTCCCCGCCCGCGGCCAGGCGCGCCCCCTGCTCGACGCTGGCCGTTACCAGGCCGTGGATCTTGTCCCGCGACCGCTCGTCGATGACCGGACCGAGGGCGACCTGCTCGGTGGCCGGGTCGCCGACGGGCAGGTGGCCGGCCTTCGCCGCGAGCTGGTCGACGAAGTCGTCGTAGATCCCCTCGGCGACGAAGTAGCGACCGGTGGTCATGCAGATCTGGCCCTGGTTGAGGAACGACGCCCAGCCGGTCAGCCCGACGGCCTTCTCGACGTCCGCGTCGTCGAGGACCAGCAGCGCGGAGTTGCCGCCGAGCTCCAGGTGGGCCCGCTTGAGGTGACGCCCGGCGAGCTCGCCGATCGACCGGCCGACCGCCGTCGACCCGGTGAACGAGATCACGCGGACGTGCGGATCGGTCACCATCGCCTCACCGACGTCCTTGCCGCCCGGGAGCATCTGGAGGACGCCGGCCGGCAGCCCCGCCTCCTCGAAGATGCGCGCCATCACCGTGCCGCCCGTGACGGCCGTGCGCGGGTCGGGCTTGAGGATCACGGCGTTCCCGAGTGCGAGCGCCGGGGCCACCGACCGGATGCCGAGGATGATCGGCACGTTGAACGGCGAGATGACACCGACCACTCCGGCCGGCAGCTGGCGGGCCATCGAGAGGCGGGGCTGCTCACTGGGGAGCACCTGGCCGATCGGCTGTCCCGGCAGCGACGCGGCCTGGTAGCACTCCTCGGCCGCGACGTGCATCGCGAAGTCGGCCATCGGTGGGATCGCGCCGACCTCGCGCACGTTCCAGTCGCGGATCTCGTCGGCGTGCTCGGCCCACAGGTCTCCGGCCCTGCGGAGCACGGCTGCTCGCGCGGTGTGCGGGAGCGCCGCCCACCCCTTCTGCGCCTCCGCCGCGGAGGCGGCGGCCTCGGCGACGTCCTCGGCGTCCGCCTGGCCCATGGTGCCGAGCTCGTTCGCGGTGGCCGGCTCCACGACGGGGTAGGTCCCGCCGCGCCCGTCGGTCCATGCGCCGCCCTTGAAGACCTTGCCCTCCCACGCGATGCCGTCCAGCAGTGCCATGACCTACCCCCACACTTCCTCGGCGGTCTCCACGACCAGCCGTAGCTTGGCTCGTTCCTGCTCCTCGCTCAGCTCGTTGCCCTCCACGGTGGAGGAGAAGCCGCACTGGGGCGAGAGGCAGAGCTGCTCGAGCGGGACGTACTTCGCCGCTTCGTCGATGCGGCGCTTCAGGTCGTCCTTGTCCTCGAGCTCGCCGGTCTTGGTGGTGACCAGGCCGAGCACCACCTGCTTGCCCTCGGGGACGAACCGCAGCGGCTCGAAGCCGCCGGAGCGCTCGTCGTCGTACTCGAGGAAGAAGCCGTCCACGTCGAGCTGGGAGAAGAGGACCTCGGCCACGAAGTCGTAGCCGCCCTCGGCCGCCCACGACGAGCGGAAGTTGCCGCGGCACATGTGCGTGGTGACCCGCATGCCCTCCGGGCGACCGGCGATGGCGGCGTTGACGTTCGCGACGTACTGCTCGTGCAGGTGCTCGGGGTCCCCGCCCTGGGCCGCGACCATCGCGCGCTGCTCGGGGTCGTTGAGGTAGGCGAGGCTGGTGTCGTCGAGCTGGAGGTAGGTGCAGCCGAGCTCCCCGAGGCGCCGGACCTGCTCGGCGTACGCCGCAGTGAGGTCGGCCCAGAACGGCTCGAGCTCGGCGTAGACCGAGGCGTCGATCGCGGCCCGGCCGCCGCGGTAGTGGACCATGTTCGGCGACGGGATGGTCAGCTTCGGCACCTGGTCGCCGGTCGTCACCCCGGACAGGTACTCGAACGCGTCCCCGAAGATCGTGTGCCCGAGCCGCACCCGGTCGTGGACGCTCAGCGCCGCGGTCTCGAAGTCGAGGTCGCCGCCCTTGTTGTGGAAGTGCACCGCGAGCTTCTGGTCGGTCGGGTCGACGCCCTCGAGCTGGTAGATGAAGTCCATGTGCCACGACGTACGGCGGAACTCGCCGTCGGTGGCGGTGCGCAGGCCCGCGTCGCGCTGGAGTGCCACCGCGTCGCGGATCGCGGCGTCCTCGGCCGCCTCGAGCCCGGCGTCGTCGAGATCCCCGGCCCGGTGCCGGGCGCGAGCCTCGAGCAGCTCCGGCGGTCGCAGCAGGCTGCCGACGTGGTCGGCGCGGAACGGTGGGAGCGTGCGCGCTGCCATGTCTCGGAGCGTACTCGGGCGTGCGCGTCGCCTCGCCGGGCCTTCGCCGCCGGCGGCAGAGTGGGCCCGTGATCGAGCTACGCAGCGACAACGCGGCCGGGGTCGCGCCGGACATCCTGGCGGCCATCGAGACCGCGAACACCGGCTCGGCCCTGGCGTACGGCGGCGACGAGCTGACCGCGCACCTGCAGGACGTCGTACGGGCGGTGTTCGAGCACCCGACGGCACGCGTGTTCCCGGTGACGAGCGGGACCGCCGCGAACGCGCTCGCCCTGTCGGCGGCGACTCCGCCGTGGGGTGCGGTGCTGTGCCACCCGACGGCGCACATCATCGGGGCCGAGGGTGGGGCGACGTCGTTGCTCAGCGGCGGGGCGGTGATGCAGGGCGTCGGTGGTGAGCACGCCCTGATCGCCCCGGAGCAGCTGCGCGCCGCGCTGGAGGCAGTGCGGTGGGGTGACCCGCACGAGAGCCAGCCGAGCGTGCTGTCGCTGACGCTGCCGAGCGACCACGGCACGCTGTACAGGCTGGAGCAGGTCAGCGAGCTGACCGCGATCGCCCGCGAGCACGAGATGCGGGTGCACGTCGACGGGGCGCGCATCGCGAACGCGGTAGCGGCGCTGGGCTGTTCGCCGGCGGACCTGACCTGGCGGGCCGGCGTCGACGTGCTCTCCCTCGGCGCGACCAAGAACGGCGCGATGAGCGCCGAGGCGATCGTGGCGTTCGACGAGCGGGTCGCCGACGAGCTGGTGTACCGCACCAAGCGGTCCGGGCACGTCACCAGCAAGCTGCGCTTCCAGTCGGCGCAGGTGGCGGCGTACCTCACCGACGGCCTGTGGCTGCGCCTGGCGACGCACGCGAACGACCGGATGCGCGAGCTGGTGGCGGAGCTCGAGACCCTGGCGTCGTACGGCGTCCGGTTGCAGGAGCACGCGGACGTCAACATGGCCTGGGCCGCGATGCCGGCGCCGGCGCTCGACGCGGCAGCCGAGGCGGGGGTCCTCTTCTACCGGATGGCGCCGGAGGTCGCGCGGCTGGTCACCAGCTGGCAGACCTCGGCCGAGGAGGTCGTCGAGGCCGCGGCGATCTTCCGCGACGCCGTGACGCGCGCCGGCTAGAGGTCCTTGGCCAGCCGGGCCAGCAGGTCGCGACGCCAGGCGGCGGTCTCGGCGACCTGGTTGAACGTGTAGACGTGCAGCCCCTCGACCAGCGCCTCGGGCGCGGACAGCGTCGGGGCGCACTTCTCCAGGAACGACTCGCCGGTGAAGCCGCCGGGGGCGGCCAGCCGGGCGAACATGCCCTTGTTCTTGTTGAGGAACCGCGTCGACTCACCCACGCCGATGCGGGTGGCCATCGCGAGCAGCTTGGCCCGCTCGACGGGGCCCGGTACGCCGAGCAGCAGCGGCATCGTGATGCCGCGGGCGCGCATCCGGGTCACCCAGGTGTTCACGACCTTGGCGTCGAAGGTCAGGTTGCTGACGACGTGGGTGGCGTACTTCCGCTTGTCCCACATCGACTGGATCGTCAGGTCGTCGCTGATCGTCGGGTGCGACTCCGGGTACCCCGCGATGCCGACCTGGTCGAAGGAGTGGCCGATCTCCTTGAGGTCCTCGAGCAGGCTCAGCGCGTCGGGGTACGCGCCGGGGGGGTCGGCGTCGCCGCCGGGCACGAAGATCTTGGTGATCCCCTTGCCGGCCAGCCGGTCGCAGATCTCGGCGAGCTCCGCCTTGTCGCGCACCATCCGGGCGGCGAGGTGCGGGACCGCCGTGTACCCGTGCCCCGTCAGCCGCTCGGCCAGGTCGAGGGTGACGTCGAGCCCCTTGCTCGGGGACGCGGTGACGGTGATCGTCTGCTCGACGGGGACGTGCTCGAGCACCTTGTCCTCGATGGTCCCTGTGGGCAGTACCTCGTAGCGCGCGTCCCGCACCAGGCGGGACATCCACTCCGTGGCTCGCTTGTTGCGCATCATGCACCCTGTTTCGTAGTGCGCACCGGACGCGGCTCAGCCTAGAGCCCCACGGGATCGCCGACAACCACCTCGGGCTAGCGCGGGCGAGCCTGCGCGACCGCGTCCTCCTCCTCGGGGGACAGCTGCTGGGAGGAGGACCAGCCGGCGATGCTCTTGGCGTAGGTACGGGCGTCGGAGCGGCCGTGGATGGAGGTGATGACGACCCCGTCGCCGGCGTCGTCGAGGAGGGCCAACGACCAGCTCAGCTGGCCGCCCATGTCGCCGAACGCGTCGTACCTCATCACCGCCAGGTGTCGCAACGCGCCCCGTGCCTCGGCGCGCAGTGCGGCGACCTCCTGCCGCAGTCCCAGGACGTCCTCGGGCAGGGCGTCGAGACCGTCCTTCGTGCGCGACCTGCGGCGGAACATGCAGGGACCGTAACCGCCCGGTCAGTGGGAACTCGGGCGCCGCGTCGCGTGCCGGTGCGAAACTGCGCGGGTGTCCGCTAACGCGCACCGGATCGCCTACCAGGGCGAGCCCGGCTCGAACTCGCACCTGGTCTGCCAGCAGCACTACGCCGCGCTCGAGGCGGTGCCGTGCGCGAGCTTCGAGGACGTCTTCGCGGCGGTCGAGGGCGGCGACGCCGAGCTGGCGATGATCCCGATCGACAACTCGCTGGCCGGACGGGTGGCCGACATCCACCACTTCCTCCCGGCGAGCAACCTGCACATCGTGGCCGAGCACTTCCTGCGCATCCAGTTCGCGCTGATGGCGCTGCCGGGTACGACGATCGACCAGGTACGCACGGTGCACAGCCACGTCCACGCGCTCGGCCAGTGCCGCAAGATCATCCGCGAGCACGGGTTCACGCCGGTGATCTCCGGCGACACGGCCGGGGCGGCCCGCGAGGTCAAGGAGGCCGGCGACCCGAGCCAGGCCGCGATCTCCCCGCCGCTGGCCGCCGAGATCTACGGCCTCGACGTCCTCGCCGCCGACGTCGAGGACGAGGACCACAACACCACCCGCTTCGTGGTGCTGTCGCGCGACCTGGTCGAGGCGCCGGCCGACGACGGACCGGTCGTGACGTCGTTCATCTTCAACGTCCGCAACCTGCCGGCCGCGCTCTACAAGGCGCTCGGCGGCTTCGCCACCAACGGCGTGAACATGACCAAGCTCGAGAGCTACATGGTGGGCGGGGAGTTCACCGCGACCCAGTTCCTCGCCGAGGTCGACGGCCACCCCGAGCACCTCCCGGTCAAGCGCGCCCTGGAGGAGCTGCGCTTCTTCACCACCGACGTGAAGATCCTGGGCGTGTACGCCGCCGACCCGTTCCGGGCCTCGTGACCGGACCTCGTCCTCCCCGACCAGCGGACGTCAGCCGGCCATCAGGCAGAACAGCGCCCCGTGGGGGTCGGTGAGGGTGGCCATCCGGCCGGTGCCCTCGAGGTCGTACGCCGGCACGATCAGCTTCGCCCCGAGCGCCTCGGCCTGCGCCACGGACTCGTCGGCGTCGACGACGTTGAAGTAGACGTTCCAGTGGGGCGGCGCCTCCTCCAGCGCCCCGTCGGCGACCGGCGCGACGCCGGCGACCTGGCGGCCGGCGGAGCTGAACGTGGTGTACGTCGGCACCGTGGCCCACGGCACCGGGTGGGTGTCGGCGCTGACCCCGAGCACGTCGGAGTAGAACTGCGAGGCCCGCCCGATGTCCGGGGTGAGCAGCTCGTTCCAGATCGGCGTGCCGGGCTCGTTGGCGCGGACCGTCTGGGTCGAGCGCGGCTGCCACAGGCCCACCCGGGCGCCGGTGGGGTCCTGGATCCGGGCCGTGCGCCCGAAGTCGAAGAAGTCGAAGGGCTCGGCCTCGACCACGCCCCCGGCGGGACCCACGCGGGCCGCGACGGCGTCGACGTCGTCGGCGGCCAGGAAGACGTTCCAGAACGCCGGGTGGCCCGCGAGCTCGGGGAGCTGGAAGGTGATGCCCGCGACGGCGTCGCCCTGGAGGCTGCCGACGATGTAGACGTGCCCGTCGTCGAGGGGGTTCTCCACCATCTGCCAGCCGAACAGCGCGCCGTAGAACTCCGCGGCGCCGCGCTGGTCGGGCGTCACCAGCTCGACCCAGTTGGGCGTCCCTTGCGTGTAGGTGTCGAACACGGCCATGTCGCTCCCCTCCCGTGCCAGCCTCCTGCCCAACAGGAAACACCCGGTGCGCGGTGGATACAACGGGGTTCGTGACCCGGCTGGTCCGGGCCCTAGAGTCGCGCCCATGACCGAGCAGGAGAACAGGGCGCACGGGGCCGACTCCGAGGTCGGCACCCTCCGGACGGTGATGCTGCACCGCCCGGGCACGGAGCTGAAGCGGCTCACCCCGCGCAACAACGACCGGCTGCTGTTCGACGGCATCCCCTGGGTGGCGCGCGCGCAGGACGAGCACGACGCGTTCGCCGCCGCACTGCGCGACCGCGACGTCGAGGTCGTCTACCTCACCGACCTGCTCACCGAGACCTTCGCCGACGAGAGCGCCCGGACCGAGGCCATCGAGACCGCGCTGAACGGCCTGCACCTCGGCGACACCATGCGCCACTACCTCCGGCCACTCCTCACCGAGGCGTCGCCGGCCGAGCTCACGACGTACCTCACCGCCGGCATCCGCAACGACGAGGTGCGCGGCGGGTTCGGGTTGGTCACCTCGCTGCTGCCCAGCGACGACTTCCTCATCGACCCGCTGCCGAACCTGCTGTTCACGCGCGACTCCAGCGTCTGGATCCGCGACCGCGTGGCCATCACGTCGCTGGCCATGCCGGCCCGCAAGCGCGAGACCCAGCTGACCGAGCTGATCTACACCCGCCACCCGCGGTTCGCCGGCACCGGCACCCTGCACGGCTGGCGTGACGACCACGTGGAGGGCGGCGACTGTCTGCTGCTCGCGCCTGGAGTCGTGGCCGTCGGCGTCGGCGAACGTACGACGCCCGCCGGCGTCGAGCAGCTGGCGCGCGAGATCCTGCACAAGGGGCTGGTCCACACGGTGCTCGCCGTACCGATCGCCCAGGAGCGGGCGACCATGCACCTGGACACCGTCTGCACGATGGTCGACGTCGACAAGATCGTGATGTACCCGAACGTCGCCGGCACCCTGACCGCGCTGACCGTGACCGTGCAGGAGCACGGCGAGACCGACGCCGACCTGGTGCTGCACGTGGCGGACGCCGAGCCGTTCCTGGTGGCGGCGGCCAAGGCGATGGCCATCGACACCCTGCACCAGATCGACACCGGCCTGGACCCGGTCACCGCCGAGCGCGAGCAGTGGGACGACGGCAACAACACCCTCGCCCTCGCACCGCGGGTGGCCGTCGCCTACGAGCGCAACGACGAGACCAACTCCCGCCTCGAGGACGCCGGCATCGAGGTCGTGCGGATCGCCGGGTCCGAGCTCGGTTCGGGCCGCGGCGGCCCGCGCTGCATGAGCTGCCCGATCAGCCGGACCCCGCTGGCCGGCTAGTCCGGTGCGCAGGCGCCGGTCGTCGCATCGCAGCTGACGACGTCGGGGGGCCCGGTCTCGCTCCCCCGGGCGACGAGGACGTGGTCGTCGTCGGCCCACATCCGGACGGCCCAGGGCCGGTCGGCGGTGAGGTCGAGCGGCGTGCGTTCGCCGGTCCGGAGGTCGCGCACCACCAGGTCCGTCCCCACCGACCGGGTCTCGTCCGGCGAGACGACCTCGTCGAGCGCGCGCCGGCCGCCGAAGTCGCGCCAGGACGCCGGCACCGGGTCGTCGCCGGCCCGCCACATCCAGACCTGGTCGCCGCCGTCGGTGAGCGCCACGCGACCGTCGTTCGCGACGGCGGCCACGACGACCGCGCCGCCCTGGTCGCAGCACGTGACCCTGCGGGACACCGGCGTCCGGCCCAGCACGGTCCGCGTCGGCACGTCGTACGCCGTGAGCTGCCAGGTCACGTCGGACGTCTGGTCCCCGGCCGGCGTCGAGGACACCTCCGACCGCCACGCTGCCGTGCCGCCGTCGGCGGAGAGCACCGGCTCGACGTACGCCGCGGCGTCGTCGAGCAGTGGCACCAGCCGGTCGTGGTCGAGCAGCCACCAGCGGCTGCGGCGCTCGTCGGTCAGCCCGACCAACGTCGTCCCGGCGCTGACGACCAGCCGGTCCGCCTCGGTCGGGACGGTGACCTCGCGGTCGTGCAGCCGGCCGTCGGCCAGCCACGGCAGCGGGTGTCCGGGCGCGGCGGCGTGGGCGCCGGGTGGTTCGGTACGCGTCCCGCAGGCGGTGGTGCCCAGCAGCACCGCCATGAGGAAGACCCCCGTCCTGGTCCTCATGCTGCTGGGACGCGGGCCGGCTCCCGTCGGTTGCCTAGGAGAGCGAGGCGATGAGCTCCTCGACCCGTCGGCGGATCTCGTCGCGGATGGGCCGGACGGCCTCGATGTCCTGGCCGGCCGGGTCGTCGAGCTCCCAGTCCTCGTACCGCTTGCCCGGGTAGAACGGGCAGGCGTCGCCGCAGCCCATCGTTACCACGACGTCGGAGTCCTGGACGGCCTCGCTCGTGAGGATCCTCGGCGTGTTGGCGGTGATGTCGATGCCGACCTCGCGCATGGCCTCGACGGCGACCGGGTTGATGCGATCGGCGGGCTCGGACCCGGCCGACCGCACCTCGACGGTCTCGCCCGCGAGGTGGCGCAACCATCCGGCGGCCATCTGGGAGCGCCCGGCGTTGTGGACGCAGACGAAGAGCACGGCGGGACGAGTGGTCATCGGAGCTCCTGGGTGAGGTGGACGTCGGGGCGGCGGGTGGCAGCCGGGAAGAGGTAGCGGACGAGCGCGACGCCGAGCGCGCCCCCAACCACCTGGGCGAGGAAGAACGCCGGGACCGAGGACGGGGCGATCCCCGCGAACGTGTCGGAGAGCATCCGCGCGACCGTGACGGCAGGGTTGGCGAAGCTCGTGCTGGAGGTGAACCAGTAGGCGGCGGTGATGTAGCCACCGACGGCGAACGCCACGCTCGACGCGTGGCCGCCGCGGAGGCAGCCGACGACGACGAGGACCAGGCCGAGGGTGGCCACGACCTCCGCCAGCCACAGGTGAGGCGCGCTCCGGTCGGTGGCGGAGAGGGTGACGGCGGGCAGGTCGAACATCAGGTTCGCCACCACCGCGCCGACGACTCCGCCGGCCACCTGGGCGGCGACGAGCGTCGCCGCGGTCGCGGTGTCGACGTGGCCGAAGGCGCGGTCGACCAGGGTGATCACCGGGTTGAAGGCCGCCGACACCGGCCGGAGGGCCAGCACGAGCGCCACCAGGACGGCTCCGGTGACGAGGCTGTTCTCCAGCAGCTGCAGCCCGGTGTCGTCCGGCGACAGCCGGCTGGCGGCGATGCCCGACCCGATGACGGCCGCCACGAGGAAGCCGGTGCCGACCGCCTCCGCCGCGGCGCGCCGGCCGAGGGTGACGTCGCTCATCCCGCCGTCGCGGCGACGCCGCCGATCAGTGCGCCGAGGTCGGCCAGGGCCTCGCGGCGTACGGCGTAGTAGACCCACACGCCGCGCTTGCTGCGGTCGAGCAGACCGACCTCGTGGAGCACCTTCAGGTGGTGGCTGATCGTCGGCTGCGAGAGGTCGAAGGCGTCGTTGAGGTCACACACGCAGGCCTCGCCGTCGGCGTGCGAGGCGACCAGGGACAGCAGGCGCAGGCGGACCGGGTCGGCGAGCGCCTTGAGCAGCGGCGCGATGCGGTCCGCCTGGTCGGCGGTGAGCGGCCGGCTGGTGAGCGGCGAGCAGCACGCCACGGTCTCGACGGGGGTCAGGGTCAACAGCGACCCGGCAGACTTCGACACACGTGAATATTGACAGATGTCGATGTACATTGCCACCATGGGTCCATCCATTGATCATCATCTATGTCTTGCAGGAGCGTGAGCCACATGTCCCGAGTCCAGCTGGCCCTCAACGTCGACGACCTCGAGCAGTCGATCGCCTTCTACTCCGCGCTGTTCGGCACCGAGCCGGCCAAGCGGCGCCCCGGCTACGCGAACTTCGCCGTCGCGCAGCCGCCGCTCAAGCTGGTCCTCATCGAGAACCCCGGCCACGGCGGCAGCCTCAACCACCTCGGGGTCGAGGTCGCCGACACCGACACCGTGGACGCCGAGCAGACCCGCCTGGCCGCGGCCGGGCTGGCCTCGGTCGACGAGCGCGACACCACGTGCTGCTACGCCAAGCAGGACAAGTTCTGGGTGCAGGGCACCCCGAACGGCGAGCACTGGGAGATCTACACGGTGCTGGCCGACAGCGCCACGCCCAACGGCGAGGCCGAGGGCCAGGAGTGCTGCACCGACCTGCTCATCGAGCCGTCCGACGGGCAGCGGGCCGCTGCGGGGGCCTGCTGCGCCTGACCGGCCGGCCGCGGACACGAGAAGACCTGGCCGTTGTCGACGGGGGATACGACAACGACCAGGCCGTGGCAAAACCTAACGAACGGTAAAGGCCGTCTCAAGCCCGACCCCAGGATCGGTGACGTGATTCCTCTCGCACCGAGGTCAGCTACGCAGGGTGACCTGGCGGTTTGCCAGGCCGGCGCGCGCGGCGCGCTGTTCCTGGGTCAGGTCGGAGTCGTCGGCGAGGGCGTCGCGCAGGGCGGTGGCGAACGCGGCGGCCGGCTCCTCCAAGGCCTCGGCGCCGGTGCCGACGGGCAGGTCCCACACCGGCACGAGCAGGCCGTGGGCACGGAACATGCCGACCAGGCGGGAGTCGTCGACCAGCCGGTCGTGGCCGGCGGCGTGCAGCCGCGCCAAGGCGTCGAGCAGCGGACCCTCGGGCTCGGGCATCACCCAGCGCAGGTGCTCCTTGGTGCCGACGTCGGTCCAGTACGCCGCCTCGACGGACGTCAGCCGGGCGCTGGGGTTGGCGGCCGCGTTGGCCTGCTCGAGCGCGGCGAGGGTGGCCGCGTCCTCGTCGGCGTCGGCCACCCAGAAGCCGAAGCCGTCGTGCACGGTGACCTCGAGCGTCTTGCTCGTCACCAGGTCCTGGAGCCGGTGGCCGGGGCCGGGCGGGTCGGTCAGGCCGACGATGCCGGTGCCGCCCTCGTCGGCGACCGCGAGGGCGTGCTCGAGCACGGCGGCCAGGTCCCGGGACGGGTCGCCGAACCCGTGCTGCACCTGGAGCCCCAGCCACACCTCGCCGGTGTCCCGCACCATGGCCGGTGCGGCCATCGGCAGCAGGGTGCAGAGCGTGACCGAGCGGTCGGTGCCGGTGACGGTGATCGGCGCGGTCGCGGCGGGCACCAGCTCGCGGAGGGCGACCACGTCGCACTCGGACGGCAGGCCCTCGAACGGCCGGGCGACGTACGCCGGCACGCCGTCCGCGGAGCCGTGGCAGTTCTTGTAGCGCCGCCCGGACCCGCACGGGCACGGCTGGCGCGGGCCGACCTCGCCTTCGGCGCGGGGCGCCTGCTGCCGCTGCCTCGTCCGGGACTTCTTGGCCATGGCCGCGACCCTATCCGCGCGGTCCGCGGCTGCCAGAAATGGCGCGATCGCGGCCGAACTGCAGATCCGCGGCGCCGAAACGTGCAGTAACCGCGCGATCGCGCGATTCTCAGGACCCCAGCAGCTCCAAGATGAACTTGGGTCGGTCGGTGATGACCGCCTGCACACCGAGGTCCAGGCAGGTCTGCAGCTCGGCCTCGGTGTTGACGGTCCACACGTGCATCTCGCGACCGGAGTCGGCCAGCCGCTGGGCGAAGGCCGGGTGCTTGCGCAGGGTGGCGACCCAGGGGCCGATGACCCAGTCGTCCTCGACCAGCGGGCGCAGCACCGGCCAGTGCCGGGCGTGCTCGATCAGCATGACCACCCGCAGGTCGGGCGCCAGGCGGCGGATGCGTTGGAGCGCGACGTAGGAGAAGCTCATCAGCCGCGCGGGCGAGTCCGCACCGTGCCAGCCGAACTCCTGGAGAAGCTCCACGGTGCGCTTCTCGACCAGCCCGGCGTACCGCGTCGGGTGCTTGGTCTCGATCGCCAGCTCGACGCGACGTTCGTACCCGGCGACGGTCTCGAGCAGCCGGCGCAGCGTCAGGACGCCGTCCCGCTCGGGGTCGCGGTCGGGCGCCTCGTCGTCGAGGTCACCCCACGGGTTCTTCCAGGACGTGAAGTCGAGCTGGTTCAGCTCGGCGAGCTCCATCGCGGAGACCACGCCCTTGTTGCTGGCGATCCGGCGCAGGTCGCGGTCGTGCACGCAGACCAGGTGGCCGTCCGCGGTCAGGCGTACGTCGCACTCGAGCGCCTCGGCGCCCTGCTCGAGGGCCTTCAGGTAGGCGCCCAGGGTGTGCTCGGCGCTCTCGTGGCTGGCGCCGCGGTGGGCGACGACCTGGGGCCGCATGCCCAGCTCCATGAACCGCATTCTGGCAGGCTTCGCGCATGGTCAAGCGCGACCGGCCGGAAGTGCCCGAGGCCTTCGTGAGCCGGATCCGCGCCGCCCTCGCACCTCTCCCCGAGTGCCGCGAGGAGGAGGCCTGGGTCGGCGTGCACTGGTCGGTGCGCGGCAACACCGTCGCACACGTCTTCGGCGGCGAGGACCAGCTCTTCCGCGTCGTGTTCCGTGGCGAGCCGGACGAGGTGATGGCCATGCAGCACCTCGGCGCGCCGTACTTCCGCGCCGGCTGGGGTCGCAACGTGATCGGCATGATCATCGACGAGCACACCGACTGGGACGAGCTCGGCGAGCTGCTCACCGACTCCTACTGCGTGCAGGCGCCGCGGGACCTCGCCGAGAGGGTCCCGCGGCCGGCTGACGGATCGGCGTGAGCGTCGTACGCTCGGCCTCACGGCCAGGGCAGCCGGCCGCCTGCACCCGGGAGACCGGGACGGTGAATGCCCACCCCGCACCGTCCCACCCGTCCGTGATGCGTCTCGACTCCTGAGGCGGACCACGCAGCAACGCAGGCCCTGTGATCCGTCCGCCGGGAGAGCAGCATCATGGCCATCGACCAGCACAGCGATCTCAAGCAACAGGCCAAGCGCCTGCGTACCTCCCTCGCCGACCGCGGCGTCGAGGTCACCCACAGCGAGGCGCTGGAGCACCTCGCGCACCAGTACGGCGCCCGCGACTGGAACACGCTCGCGGCCCGGCCGGAGGCGCCACGGCCCTTCGGGCCGGTCATCCCCGTGCTGCGCATCTTCGACGTGGCCAAGGCGCGGGAGTTCTACACCGAGTACCTCGGCTTCGAGATCGCCTGGGAGCACGTGTTCGACGACCACGCGCCGGTGTACCTCGAGGCGCGACGCGACGGCGCGGTGCTGCACCTCAGCGAGCACCACGGCGACGCCAGCCCGGGCGCGACCGTGCGCGTGCTGGTCGCCGACGTGATGGGCCTGCACCGCGAGCTGCACGAGCGCGACTACCCGTACGCGCGACCGGGCATCGAGACCGAGCCGTGGGGGCTGGAGGTCACGGTGCTCGACCCGTTCGCCAACCGCATCGTCTTCCACCAGCCGGCGTCGGACGACGCGGCCCTCGAAGGTGGGGGCACGGCCGCGGGACCGATCGAGCACGAGTACGTCGTCGCGTGCTCGCCCGAGCACGCCTTCGACGTCCTCACCCGTGACGTCGGCCGCTGGTGGCCGGACGCATACGCCCCTCCCGGCAAGGTCGACGTCCTCATCGAGCCCCGCGTCGGCGGCCCCTGCACGATGCGGATCGCCGACGGCTCGGCGTACCCCTGGGGCACGGTCTCCGCGTGGGAGCCCGGCGTCCACTTCGGCATGGACTTCACCCTCGCCCAGGACCCCGACCACCCCAGCCGCATCGACGTCCGGTTCGAGGCGACGGGGGACGGCACGCGGATGCGGTTCAGCCACGGCGGCTGGACCGCCGGCAACGTGGCGGGGCGGGCGCGGTTCAGCGAGTGGACCGTCATCCTCGACCGCTTCGTGGCCATGGCCGAGGGGCGGCCGCTGCCCTCCGGCACGCCGCCGGAGAAGTAGCCCGCCATGGACCTGCTCGTCGACGGAGACCTGACGCTGCGGCGCGCGGTCCCCGCCGACGCGCCTGACGTCGTGGAGGTCTACAACGAGGCGGACATCCAGCACTGGATGCTCTGGGAGCCCGAGGTCGTCGACGAGGCGGAGGCACTGGCCAACATCGCGCGGTCCGAGGAGGCGTGGGCGGAAGGCTCGTGGGCGGTGTTCCGGATCGTCGTCGGCGGGCACGTCGTCGGCGGCGCGAACCTGCACTTCCTGCCGTACGACGTCGCGGAGGCCTCCTACTTCCTCCGCGCCTCCGCCCGCGGCCGCGGCATCGCGACCCGAGCCCTGCTGATGCTCACCGACTGGAGCTTCCGCGAGCGCGGCCAGGCCCGCGTGTTCCTGCGGTGCAACCCGGAGAACACCGCGTCGAGGGCGCTGGCCGAGCGGGGCGGGTTCACCTACGAGGGGCTGGAGCGGCGGTCCGCGGCGTACCCCGACGGCCGCCGCTTCGACTCCTGCGTCTACTCGATGCTGCCCGCGGAGCGGGTCGCGATCCGTCCCGCGACCCTCGACGACGCCGCGTTCCTCACCGACACCGCGATCGAGGCCACCCGCGACCAGGGCCGGTTCCCCGCGGACGTCGACCTGGCGGAGTACCGCGCGGGGTTCCTCGACTGGACCCTCGAGCAGCTCCGTGACGAGGTCCCGGACAGCGTCACGTCCGTCGTCACGGCGTACGGCGCCGACGTCGGCCGCCTGCGCGTCGTGCGCACCGGCGACCTGGTCGAGCTGGCCGGGCTCCAGCTGCTGCCCGCGCACCAGGGCCGCGGCATCGGCACCCGGATCATCCGCGACCTGATGGCCGAGGCCGCCGCGACCGGCCGCGGCTTCGGGCTCTCGGTCGAGAAGGACAACCCGCGGGCCCGGGCGTTGTACGAGCGGCTCGGGCTCGTGGTCGTCGGGGACGAGGGCGACGACCCGGGCGAGCACGTGATGCGGCTGCCACGGACGTCGGGTTGAGTTGCGCCCCCGGCACCGTTGAGTTGCGCCTCCGGCACCGGTCAGTTGCGCCCCCGGGTCACGCGCGGGCGTACCGGAGGCGCAGCTCGCGCGTACCGGAGGCGCAACTCGCACGTACCGGGGGCGCAACTCAACTCCCGGAAGGGCGCTGCTCGACCAGCCCGACGATGTTGCCCTCGGTGTCCTTGACGAAGGCCTGCCACTCGTCGGTGCCGGCGGGGCCGAGGGTGTCGTCCTCGTGGCTGAAGATGACGTGCGGCTCGCCGAGCACCTCGGCGCCGGCGTCACGCAGGCGGGCGAACGTCGCGTCGATGTCGTCGACCTGGTGGTACAGCGTGGCCGGCTCGGCGCCCTGCTCGACCAGCAGACGCACGCCGTCGAGGTCGAAGAAGACCAGGCCCGGAGGGTCGTACGTCGCGGTCGGGCCCTCGCCCAGCAGGTCGGTGTAGAACGCGGTCGCCCGCGCGAGGTCCTCGGCGCGCAGCGCCACCTGGATGAGCCGCATAGCCAGAGTATGGGCCAGCACTCTGGCCCAGGATCAGGACCGCGACCACTCCGACAGCCACTCGACGAGCAGCCGCTTCTCGGCCGCCTGGACCCGGGCACGCAGCGCCTCCACCGAGTCGTCCGGCTCCACGGGCACCTCGACCTGGGCGAGGACCGGCCCCTCGTCGTACCCCGCCGTCACGAGGTGCACGGTCGCGCCGCTGACCGCGGCACCGTCGGCGAGCACCGCGGCGTGCACGCGGTCCCCGTACATCCCCTGCCCGCCGTACGCCGGGAGCAGCGCGGGGTGCACGTTGACGACCCGCCCGTCGTACGCCGCCAGCGTCAGCGGGCCGAGCTTCTTCATGTACCCCGCGAGCACCACGAGGTCGGTCCCCGCCGCGTCGAGGGCCGCGAGGACGGCCGCATCGAGGGCCGCAGGATCCGGATGCGTGACCGAGCTGAGGTGGGCCGTCGGTACGCCGTGGGCCGCGGCCACGTCCAGGACTCCGGCGCCGCTGTTGTTGCTGACGACCAGCGCCGCGTCCGCCGCGATCCGCCCGTCGGCGACCGCGTCGAGGACGGCGGCGACAGTGCTGCCCGCGCCGGAACCGAGCAGGGAGAGGCGCACGAACCGGGAGTCTAGGGTCACGCCATGAGCAGCCCGCACCTGTCGCCCGAGGAGTTCCGGGAGCTCGGCCACCGGGTCGTCGACTGGGTGGCCGACTACTGGTCGACGGTGGACCAGCGACCCGTGCTGGCCCGGGTGCAGCCCGGCGAGGTGGCCGCCGCGCTGCCGGCGTCGCTGCCCGAGAAGGCCGAGCCGCTGGATGCCGTCCTCGCCGACCTCGACCGCGTCCTCGTCCCGGGCCTCACGCACTGGCAGCACCCGCGCTTCTTCGCGTACTTCCCCGCGAACTCCTCCCCGGCCGGCGTCCTCGGCGACCTGCTCTCCAGCGGCATCGGCGCCCAGGGGATGATCTGGGCGACGAGCCCGGCCGTCACCGAGCTCGAGCAGGTCGTCCTCGACCAGCTGCGCGAGGCACTCGGTCTGCCCGAGTCCTTCGCGCGCAGCGGCGCAGGCGGCGGTGTCATCCAGGACACCGCGTCGACCGCGACGTTCACCGCGCTGCTCGCCGCGCTGCACCGCGCGACCGACGGCGGCGCCCGCCGCGCCGGCGTACCTCCCGGCCGCTTCACCGTCTACGGCTCCACGCAGGCGCACTCCTCGCTGCTCAAGGCCGCGATGATGAGCGGCCTCGGCGAGGCGGCGGTCCGCGCGGTCGCGGTCGACCCCACGACCCAGGCGATGGACGTCGCGGCGCTGCGCGAGGCGATGGGCGCCGACGTGGCGGCGGGCCTGACGCCGGTGATGGTGCAGGCGGCGGTGGGTACGACGTCCACGGGCGCCGTCGACCCGGTCGCCGAGATCGCCCCGGTGGCGCAGGAGCACGGCGCGTGGCTGCACGTCGACGCGGCATGGGCCGGTGTCGCGGCCGTCTGTCCCGAGCACCGGTGGATCCACGACGGGGTCGAGCACGCCGACTCCTACGTCACCAACCCGCACAAGTGGCTGCTGACGACCTTCGACTGCAGCGCCTTCTGGGTGCGCGACCGCGCCGCACTGGTGGGCGCGCTGTCGATCCTCCCGGAGTACCTGCGCAACCCGGCGACCGAGTCCGGCGCCGTCGTCGACTACCGCGACTGGCACCCGCAGCTCGGCCGGCGGTTCCGGTCGCTCAAGCTCTGGACGGTGCTGCGCAGCTACGGCCTCGAGGGGCTCCGCGCCCACATCACCAACGGCGTCCGGCAGGCGCAGCACTTCGCCGACCTGGTGCGGGCAGACGCGCGCTTCGAGATGGTCACCGACCCGGTGCTCGGACTCGTCGTGTTCCGGGTGGTCGGGGACGACCAGCGGACCATGGACCTGATGGAGGCGGTGAACGCCGGCGGCACGGCGTACCTCTCCCACACCAAGGTCGAGGGCCGTGCCGCGCTGCGGATGGCCATCGGCTCGTGGCAGACGACCGACGCCGACATCGACACGACCTGGGACGCCCTCGTCAGCCACCTCTCCTAGGCCGACGGCATCAGGGCAGGCGCACCATCAGCTGCCCGTTGCCGTCGACCTTCGACTCCACGGTCTCGGCGCGGGACTCCACGAACGCGCGGAACGACGAGAACCCCAGCGACTTCTCCTTGAAGGCGGGGTCCATCCGCTGCATCTGGCTCTTCACGCCGCCGGCGTAGACCCACTCGTCGTCGCTCTTCTGCAACCCGACGCGGATGGCCCGCTCCAGCAGCGCCGTCGCGCGGGTCTGCGCGTCCGGCTCCGGCGGGGGCTCGGACTTCTTGGCCGACTTCTTCGCGGTCGTCTTCTTCGCAGCCGCGGTCTGCTTGGCGGGCTCGGGCTTCTTGATGACCGCCGGCGTGATGCCCGGCAGCTCCGCGTAGTCGATGAACTCGTTGCACGCCGAGACCAGGGCGCTGCTGGTCGAGCCGGCCACGCCGATCCCCACGACGTACCGGCCCATCCGCTTGCACCGCTGCGCCAGCGGCACGTAGTCGGAGTCGCCGGCGACGAAGACCAGGTGCGAGATGTCCGGGTGCAGGCTCAGGTCCTCGACCGCGTCGACGGCCAGCCTGATGTCGGCGCCGTTCTTGGTGCCGGCGGCCGGGAACAGCTGCACGAGGTCGACCGAGCGGTTCACCAGCGGGTTCTTGTACGCCGCGTTCGCCGGCACCGACCAGTCGGCGTACGCCCGCGTGAAGGCGACGTTCCCGAAGGAGGCGGCGTAGTCGATGATCGCGCCGAGGTCGACCTCCGCCTCGGCCAGCTTGACGTCGATCGGGTCGTTGGAGCTGATCGAGCGGCGGTGGTCGCGAGCCATGTCCTTGCGCCAGGCGCCGTCCCCGTGGAGGTTGTCGTAGCGGGAGATGACCACGTTGTCGAAGTCGATGTAGACGGCCACGCGATCACTCATGCGTCGACCCTAGTCGGCCTCGATGGCGAGCCTTTCCAGGCGCCGCAGGGCGAGGGCGCACACCGCGAGGTACGCCGGCGCCCACACCGGCACCCCGAAGGTCACCCGCGTCCCGGCGCCGACCGCCTCGACCTCGTGCCGCGTCCCGGGAACGCCGGCCACCCGCCACGACCAGCGCCGGCCCGGCACGAAGTCGGTCACCGTGAACGGCAGAGCCGGTCCTACCAGTGGTTGCACCCGGCCCGTGCTACCCGCGTGGATCTGGGGAGCGCGGTCGTCGAGCCAGGCCAGCCCGACGGACGGACCCCACCGCGGCCACGAGTCGAGGTCGACCAGCAGGTGCCAGACCACGTCGGGCGGCGCGGCCATGGTGCGGGACACGGAGAGCACACCCCCATCTTCCGCCAGGATGGGCAGGTGCGTGTCGCGGTGTTCATGGGCTCCTCCCCGGGTCGTCCCCAGGACCAGGCGGCCGCCGTCGTCCTCGGCCGCGCCGTCGCCGAGGCCGGGCACGGGATCGTGTACGGCGGCGCCCACGTCGGCCTGATGGGAGTGCTCGCCGACGCCGCCCTCGCCGCCGGTGGCGAGGTCGTCGGCGTGCTCCCCCAGAACCTCGTCGAGCGCGAGGTCGGCCACGAGGGCCTGACGCGCCTCGAGCTGGTCGGCACCATGCACGAGCGCAAGGCCCGGATGGTCGACCTGGCCGACGCGTTCGTCGCGCTGCCCGGTGGCGTCGGCACCCTCGACGAGGTCGTCGAGGCCCTCAGCTGGTCCCACCTGTCGCTGCACGCCAAGCCCGTCGCGGTCTACGACGTCGACGGGTTCTGGCAGCCGTTCCTCGACCTGCTCGGCGGCATGGTCGAGGGCGGGTACGTCGCGGCTTCCGCTCGTGCGCAGCTGCGGGTGGTACGGAGCCCGGCCGAGGTACTGGAGCTGCTCGGGTAGGCCTGCCTGTCATGGCATCGGATCGCGCACAGTGTCTGCCACAGTTCGCGGATGCGCGTCGGAACGTGGAACCTGGCCGGTCGCTGGTCGGCTGCTCACCACGAGCTCCTGGTCGCGCAGTCATGCGACGTCTGGCTGCTCACCGAGGTAGACGACCGGGTCGAGGTCGTGGGGATGTGGGGCCACCGGACCGAGGCCGAGATGTGTCCCCGGCGGAGCTGGGCGGCCGTCTTCAGCCACAGGGTTCTTGAGCCACTCGAGGATCCGCACCCCGCCAGCGCGGCGGTTCGCGTGGGGCCTGTCGTCTTCGTCAGCTCGATCCTTCCTTGGAGGAGCTGCGGGCGTGCCTCACCTTGGGACGGGGAGACGCACGCCGAGAGGACGAGGCACACGGTCGAGCGCCTGGCCGCCATTCCACACACCCCGCTCATCTGGGGAGGTGACTGGAACCACGCGCTGCAGGGTCCGGAGCGGGCCGGGAGCATCGGCGGACGAGGACACATCCTCGCAGCCGTCGACGCGCTCGGGCTGGTAGTGCCGACTTCGACCCTGACCCATCGCATCCCCGGACTGAGCCCGATCGACCACGTGGCCGTTCCACGGACAGCCTCGGTTCAGGAAGTCGAGCGCGTCCCGGCCGAGCACCAGAAGAAGTGGTTGTCCGACCACGATCTCTACATCGTCACCGTCGGCGAGGTCGACCCCGCAACCGCGGCACCATGATCGCGGTGGCCCGTCAGGACGCGACGAACCGCCGCCAGAGCGGTGCCACCTGCCAGGCGTCCCACTCGGCGGACCCGAAACCCGTGCGATGGATGTGCGGCTTGCCGTTCGGCTCGGCGGTGGTGATCTCGAGGAACTCGCCCGAGACGTCGGTGATCGCCGTCCAGGCGATGGGGCGCGAGAACAGCTTGCGCACCTGGATGCTCTCGGCCGTGACGATCAGGCGGCCACGTCCCTTGGCGCGGAACGGGCAGAGCTCGGCCGGAGTGCCTTCCGCCACCTGTCGGATCGTGCGCTCGAGCAGGCGCGGCTCGATCTCCTCGCGGGCCAGCGCGTCGATCTGGTCCCAGAGCGGACGCCACGGTCCCCACTGCTCGGTGCCGGCGTCTCCTCGGAAGCTGACCGAGGTGTCCTCGCCGTCGGACAACAGGCTCACGCCACAGTCGAGCCGGTTCCAGCTGCCCGGCGCGGTGCTGCGCGAGAGGTTCCTGGAGAACCGGTCGATCCGGTCGAGCGGGAGGTGCCGTCCGTTGACCGTGAGCGCGACCCCGTCGTACTCGACGCGTGTCTTCTCGTGCGTCCAAGCGAACGGCGCGACCGACACGCGGCTGACTGTAGCCCCGCAGGCTCGCCGCCCGTGGCGAGCTCGTGGTGCGTGGGTCGGCCGCTCCACCGACGGCGGATCCGCTCGCCGCTGATCCGCTGGCGGCCGATCCGCCCGGGGCAGCAACGCCTTCGGTCGGCGTACCTCCCCGGTCATCGTGGCTGCATGACCTCCCTGACCCAGCTCGACGACGAGCTCACGCGCAGGCTCATGCACCAACGGATCGTGGTGCTGGGCGAGGCCCTCGAGGAGGGCAACGGCAACCGGCTGATGCACCAGCTGCTGCTGTTGTCCGCGGAGGACAAGCGGTCCGACATCAGCCTCTGGATCAACTCCCCCGGCGGCTCGGTGTCGGCGATGCTCGCCATCCGCGACGTGATGCGGCTGATCCCCAACGACGTCGCGACCCTCGCGATGGGGATGGCCGCGAGTGCCGGGCAGTTCCTGCTCTCGGCCGGCACACCGGGCAAGCGGCACGCCCTGCCGCACGCGCGGATCCTGCTGCACCAGGGCTCCGCCGGCATCGGTGGCACCGCCATGGACATCGAGATCCAGGCCAAGGACCTGCGCTACACCCGCGACACCGTGCTCGCGCTCGTCGCCGAGGACACCGGACAGTCCGTCGAGACGATCGAGCAGGACTCGCGACGGGACCGGTGGTTCAGCGCCGACGAGGCGAGGGAGTACGGCTTCGTCGACCACGTCGTCTCGTCCGTCGACGACGTCGCCCCGCACGGCGGCCGCCCGCTCGTCGGGTTGGGGGTCGCGCGATGAGCACCTACACGATCCCGTACGTCGTCCAGCAGACGCCGCGGGGAGAGCGCACCGTCGACCTGTACTCCCGGCTGCTCTCGGACCGGATCATCTACCTGGGTACCGAGATCGACGACGGCGTCGCCAACGCGGTGATCGCCCAGCTGCTGCACCTCGCCTCGGAGGGACCGACCTCGCCGATCAGCCTCTACATCAACTCCCCCGGTGGCTCGATCACGGCGATGCTGGCGATCTACGACGCGATGCAGTTCGTGTCCTCGCCCGTCGAGACCACGTGCGTCGGCCAAGCGGCATGGACGGCCGCCGTGCTCCTCGCCGGCGGTGAGCCCGGCCACCGGCAGATGCTCCCCCACGCCCGCGTCGTGCTGCACCAGCCGGCCACCTCGCAGCGCGGCACCATCCCCGACCTGATCGTCGAGGCCGACGAGGTCGCCCGTATCCGTGCCCTGCTGGAGGAGATCCTCGCCAGGCACACCGGTCGCACGACCGAGCAGGTCCGCGAGGACACCGACCGCGACCTCGTCCTCCCCGGCCAGGCCGCCGTCGACTACGGCATCGCGGACGCCGTGCTCAGCTCGCAGGTGCCGGTCTGACGATGAGGCTGGGGGTGCCAGTAACCGCGCGATCGCGCGGAAATGGCAGGTTTCGACGGCCGAAAGCTGCAATAACCGCGCGATCGCGTGATTTCCGGCACCCGAGGTCAGGCGGCGAGGCAGAGGGCGCCGTACGAGCCGGTCGCCGACGTACCTGCCGAGGCGACGCGGGTGCTGAGCTCGCGGACCGTGAGGTCCAGGGCGCCGGCGACGGCCGAGAGGATCTCGGAGGAGGGGTCCTTGAGGCCGCGCTCGACCTCGGAGAGGTACTGCGTCGACACCCCGGCCCGCTCGGCGACGTCGGTCAGCCGCTCCTCGCGAGCCTGGCGCTCGCGCCGCAGCTCGGCGCCGACCAGCTCGCGCCAGAGCGGCTCGGGGGACTCGGGACGCTCGACCTTGCGCTGGAGCGGCAGCACCTCACCCATGCCGTTCACGGTAGGCGGCGACGAGGAGGGAAGTCGCTCGATTCCGCTCTGGGCGGAACCTAGTGTCGGGCCCGTGCTGCGCATCGTCCCCGCCGACCCGGACCACCTCGAGGAGTGGCGGGCGATCCACAACGCGATCATCCCGACGGCGCCGCTCGGCACCGACGACGTGAAGGAGCGGGCGACGCGGAACCGGCTGACGCTGGGGTACGACGGCGACGTGCTGGTCGGGAACGCGACCGTCCGGCCACCCGACGAGGAGGGCACCGCGGTGGTGATCGTGCGGATCCTGCCGGAGCACCGGCGTCGTGGGCACGGCTCCTCGTACCTCACCCACGAGCTGGCCGAGGCCGAGTCGCAGCGGCCCGCGCACATCGGGACGGTCGTGCTGGCCAGCAACGAGGACGGGCTCGCCTTCGCGCTGGCGCGCGGGTTCGCCGAGGTCGACCGGTACCTGTTGCCCGGCGACACCGTCCCGTTCGTGGACCTGCGACTCGGGGAGGCTCAGCGGCCCCGGAGGAACTGACCGAAGTGCGGCACCGTGAACGCCACGCGACCGCGCTCGCCGGAGTACACCAGGCCCTTCTTGATCAGCCCGTCCCGCGCGGGCGACAGGGACTGGGGCTTGCGGCCCAGGTGCCGCGCCAGGTCGGCGGTGCTCACCGGGGCGTCGCCGCCGTCCTCGCCGAGGTCGGCCATCGCGGTCATGTAGTCGCGCTCGGCCGGCGTCGCCCGTTCGTACCTGACCCCGAAGAACCCCACGGCCAGCTCGGCCTCCGCGTCGGGTGCGGCGGTCAGCACGTCGTCGCGGGAGACGGGTGACTCGGTGGCGACGTCCCAGGTCGCCTTGCCGTAGGCCTGCACGAAGTACGGGTAGCCGTCGGTCAGCCGCTGGAGCTCGTCGAGGGCGGCGTCCTCGAAGTCCACGCCCTCGGTGTCCGCGGGGATCGAGAGCGCACGTCGGCAGTCGACCGGCGCGAGGCGGTCCACCACGACGTGGTGGAACAGCCGCTCGGCGTACGACTTCGACGCCGCCAGCGCGACCGGCAGGTGCGGCAGCCCGGCACCGACGAGCAGCAGCGGCGCGGACTGCTGGCTGATCTCGTGGCAGGCGCCGCAGACGGCGGCGAGCTCGTCCGGCGCGATGTCCTGCATCTCGTCGACGAAGAGGGCGACGCCCACACCCAGGTCGGCGCCGACGGCCGCGACGTCGGTGAAGAGCTCGGTCAGGTCGAGCTCGAGGTCACCGCTGTCGGCACGGCCCTTGGCGGCCGGTACGTCGACCGGCGGGCTCCACCGCAGGCCCTTGCGGTCCTCGAGCGAGGTCCGCAACGCGAAGGCCTTGACCACGCCACCCACCTCGGCGACGCGCTCGGGGTCGCGGTGCCGGTGGCTGACCTCGCGGATCGCGGCGGTCACGGCCTGGGCCACCGGGATGCGGATGCTCTGGTCCGGCCGCGCCTCGATCTTGCCGGTGCCCCACGCGCGCTGCACGGCCTGCGAGCGCAGCGCGTTGAGCAGCACGGTCTTGCCGACACCCCGCAGCCCCGAGAGCACCATGGAACGTTCCGGCCGTCCGGCGGCAGCTCTCTCCAGGGTCACCGCGAACTGCTGCAGCTCGCGGTCCCGGCCGGCCAGCTCCGGCGGGCGCTGGCCCGCGCCCGGGGCGTAGGGGTTCCGGACCGGGTCCATGACAGGACCGTATCGAGGCGTCTAGCGGATTCCGTAGACGTCAGCCCGCGTGGCGCTTGGTCATCGCCACGGCGTACGCGCGGTCGAGCCCGGTGCGCAGCACCTCGATGAAGTCCGGCACGTCGTCGACGGGAAGCCGGAACGATCCCGCGCACACGTTGTCGCGCCACAGGGACAGCACGACGACGTCCGCCTCGGGGTGCCAGGAGACGCGCAGCGCGCGGCCGTGGTCCCGGGTGTCGAGGAAGACCGACCCGGTCTCGGGCAGCGGCCGCGCGGTGGCCATGAGCCATTCTGGCGCGCGGGACCGACATGGGAAAGGTTCCCGTGGGAGGAGGGACGACCGCTCTGGTCCGGTGGGCCCCGCCGGGGCCACCCTGGGACATGAGCACGGACGACTACGACGCCGAGACCCAGGCGTTCCTCGACGACATGTGGCCGCGGCAGCTCGCGGCCGAGCGCGCCATCCACGAGGGTGATCCCGAGCCGCGCAAGGCCCTGTGGTCGCACCGCGACCCGGTCACCCTCTTCGGCGCCGATCTCGACTGCGTGACCGGCTGGGCGGCGGTCGGGCCGGCGTTCGACCTGGTCGCGTCCTGGTTCCGCGACTGCACGGCGTACGACGTCGAGCTGGTCGCCGCGGGCGCCAGCGGCGACCTCGCCTACACGGTCTGCTTCGAGCACTCCACCGTCACCGTCGACGGGGAGCCGCGCGACTACCGGCTCCGGGTCACCCACGTCTACCGCCGGGAGGACGGCCGGTGGCGCTTCGTGCACCGGCACGGTGACCGTGGTCCCGCCTAGAATCGCGAGGTGCCCGAGCTGCCCGAGGTGGAGGCGCTGGCCCTCGACCTGGAGGGCCGGCTCAAGGACCGCGCGATCGTCAAGGCGTACGTCGTCCAGATCAGCGCGCTGAAGACCTTCGACCCGCCCGTCTCCGCGCTCGAGGGCACGCTCGTCGAGAGCGTGACCCGGCACGGCAAGTTCCTCGACATCGAGACCTCGGGCCTGCACCTCGTGCTGCACCTCGCCCGCGGCGGCTGGGTGCGCTGGCGCGACGAGCTGCCCTCGATCCCGCCGCGACCCAACCAGAAGTCCGGCCTCGCCGTGCGGGTGATCCTGGACGACGAGTCCGGGTTCGACGTCACCGAGATGGGCACCAAGAAGCGGCTGGCGATGTACGTCGTGCGCCGGCCCCTCGACGTGCCGGGCATCGCCTCCCTCGGTCCCGACCCGCTCGACGACGCCTTCACCATCGACGTGCTCCAAGGCATCCTCGAGAAGGCCGGGCGCGCCCAGATCAAGGGCGTGCTGCGCTCCCAGGGCACCATCGCCGGCATCGGCAACGCCTACTCCGACGAGCTCCTGCACGCCGCGAAGATGTCGCCGTTCAAGCCCGCCAACAGCCTGAGCGAGGCCGAGCTGCAGACGCTCTACTCCGCGATCCGCGACGTGCTCGGCGACGCGGTCGAGCGCTCGCGCGGGTTGGCGATGAGCGAGCTCAAGGGCGAGAAGAAGACCAACCTCGCCGTGCACGGCCGCACCGGTGAGAAGTGCCCGGTCTGCGGCGACACCGTCCGCGAGGTGTCCTTCGCCGACTCCTCGCTCCAGTACTGCCCCACGTGCCAGACCGGCGGCAAGCCGCTCGCCGACCGGCGGATGTCGCGGCTGCTGAAGTAGCCCTAGATCCAGCCGAGACCGTCGAGGACCAGCAGCAGGCCGAAGAACGCGAACAGCGCGGCCGCGACGTACTTGATGGCCTTCTCCGGCAGGTGCTGGCCGAGCACCGCGCCGACGCCGATGGCGAGCGCGTCGGCGGCGACCATGCCGACCGTCGAGCCGATCCACGTACCGAGCCAGCCCTCCTGGGTCGCCAAGGTGATGGTGGCGAGCATCGTCTTGTCCCCGAGCTCGGCGAGGAAGAACGCCGTGCCGACGGCGACGAGGGCCAGACCCCGGCTGCGGCGGGCCTTCTCGGCCTCCTCCTCGGTGAGCTCGTCACCGCGCAGCGTCCAGAGCGCGAAGCCGAGGAACGCCGCGCCGGCGACGACGGCGATGACGCCCTGGTGCTCGGCGAACCGGTCGCCGATGAAGGCGCCGATGCCGACGGAGGCGAGGTGGACCAGGGCGGTGGCGACGGTGATGCCGAGCAGCACGTCCCGTGCCCGGTAGCGGGCCGCGAACGTCATCGCCATCAGCTGGCTCTTGTCGCCGAGCTCGGCGACGAAGATGACTGCGGTCGAGAGCAGGAAGGCGTACATCAGGTCTCTCTCCTCGACCCCTCGTCGAGGGGCGAGTCCGAGCTCCGGGTCAGTTGCCCGACGGGCTGCTGGACGCGCTGGCGGCCGGCATGCACTTCTCCTGCACGTACTGCCCCAGCGCGGCCTGGTCCTTCTTCTGCGCGGCGGTCAGGTCGCCGGCCGCCTTCGCGACCTCCTCGGCCGTGGCGTCGTCCGGGATCGCCTTGATCTTGTCGATGGCCAGCTGCAGGGCGCGCTGCGCGTCCTCGGGCATGTCGTCCGGCGCCCCGATCTGGTCGAACTCCTCGCCGACCTTCTTGAGCAGCTTGAGGGCGTCGGCGTCGCTGGTGCTCTGCTGGGACTGCGAGGCGATGCTCACGATCACGTTGCAGAAGGCCGTCACCTTCTGGGCCTGGTCGTCCGCGCCCGAGGAGGCGCCCGAGGAGCTGGCCGTCGTGGGCTCGTCGGACGCTGCGGTCGAGGACGAGTCGCTCCCGCAGCCGGCCAGGAGCACGGACAGCAGGCCGAGCAGCAGCAGAGGTACGGCGAGCAGGGACAAGCGCTTCACGGGTGGAGCTCCTCCGGGACGGGGCGGGGTGCGGACTGCTGGCAAACGCCCTCCACCATGCCCGACCGGCCCAAGGAACCCGAATCGAGCCCGCCGGGGACGATCAGGCGAACGCGGCCGGGACGGCCGCCGCCAGCGCTGCGGGCAGCCGGTCCAGGTACGCACGCCGGGCCACCTCGACGACGCCCAACGACGCCAGGTGCGGCGTGCGCCACTGCACGTCCAGCAGCCGCGCCTCGCCCGGGTCGTCCTCCAGCAGGCGTACCAGCCCCACCAGGGCGACCTTCGACGCGTCGGTCTCCCGGTGGAACATCGACTCCCCGGCGAACAGCCCGCCGATCGAGACGCCGTACAGCCCGCCGGCCAGCCGCTCGTCGCGCCACGCCTCCACCGAGTGCACCCAGCCGAGGCGATGGAGCTCGAGGTACGCCGCGCGGATCGACGGGTCGATCCACCCGGCGGGTCGGCGCGGGTCGGCGCAGGCGTCGATCACGTCCGCACAGGCGGTGTTCACGCGGATCTCGAACCGGCGGACCGAGCGACGCAGCGACCGGGACACGAGCAGCCCGTCCAGCGGCAGCACCCCGCGGCGTACCGGCGAGAACCACAGCATCGGGTCGCCCCGCCGGCCCGACGGCATCGGGAACAGTCCGCGGCGGTAGGCCGCCAGCAACGTGCCGGGCTCCAGGTCCGCGCCCGCGGCGACGAGGTCGTCCTCGGGGTCGAAGCGCCCCGGACCCGGAAAGCCCCACTGGCTGGGCGGGGGCTCGGTGCGCACGGGACCACCGTAGGTGTCCCGTCGGTCTCGCGGCCGCCACGTAGGCTTCACGCATGGGTGTCAAGCAGACCGTGGGCCGCCAGCTCGCGCCGCGCATCGCGGGCGTCGCACCCGGTCTGACCACGGCGTTCGTGCGGGAGGCGCTCAACCGCGCCATCCACGGCATCGGACCGCTCCCACCCGCGGCCAGGGCGGCCGACAAGCAGCTGGCCGAGCAGCACGGCGACGTCGAGCGGGCGATCCACGAGGTGATCGAGAACCACGTCCGGCTCGCGGGGGCGCAGGGGTTCGTGACGAACCTCGGCGGCCTGGTCACCGCGGCCGTCACCATCCCCGCCAACATCACCGGGCTGGCGCTGATCCAGTGCCGGATGATCGCGGGGATCGCCCACCTGCGCGGGTACGACCTCCACGACCCGCGGGTGCGCAACGCGATCCTGGTGACCCTGCTCGGCGAGGACGCGGTCAACAGCCTGGTGAAGTCCAAGAAGGTGCCCGCACCGCCGATGGCGCTGGCCACCGCACCGGCGCACGACGCCGGTCTCGACCAGGTCGTCTCGACCGTGGTCGCCAGCGACCTGATCACCCGGGTGGCCGGCAAGCGGCTGGCCACCACCATCGGCCGCCGGATCCCGCTGGTCGGCGGCGTGGTCGGCATGGGCGCCGACGGTTTCGCGACGTGGAAGGTCGGGCGCTACGCCGACCGCGAGCTCCTGCCGCGCGCCAAGCGGTAGACGCTCAGCAGCCCCCGCCCGACCCGGCCGCGGGTGAGACCCTTCACCGCCTTCTCGCGCAGCCGGTACGACGGCCGCAGGTAGGACCGAGACAGGGCGTCGCGCGTCTCGTCGAGCTCGGCGCGCAGCCGCTCCTCCTCGGCGCGCATCCGCGCGGTCTCCAGCAGCAGCGCCTTGATCGCGTCGACCGCCGCACCAGCGACGTCTCGTTCGCGCGGCTTGTCGGGGTCGACGAACGGGTGCAGCCCGGCGTTGCCGCGCAGGTCGTGGAGGTCGCCGACGACGTCGTACCCGCGGCGCTCGATGGCCGCCACGAACGCCGCTTCGCGCTCCTGCACCCACGGCACCTGCTCGGGCGGCAGCGCCAGCCGCGGGGAGAGCACCCGCCGCGACAGCGTCTGGTGCGCGAGCAGCTCGCGGACCAGCGGCCGGTAGTCGGCCGGCGGCAGCACCCGGTTGGCCGACCGGTTGATGCGGCGGATGAGGGCCGTCTCGGGGACGCCGAGCGAGGGGTTGACCCGCTCCTCCTCGAGGTGGAGGTCCATCCCCTCGAGACCGAACACCTGGCTGAACCGCTTCCACAACAGGTCCGGCGCACCGCCCGGTGACGGCACGGTGACGACGTGCACGCGCTCGGGGGGCAGGTCGGCTCCCCATCGGTCGAGGATCTCGGGGATCTCCTGCACGCTCCAGAACCACGACGCGATCCGGCTGTTGCGGGTCGGGTCGGTGATCCGTGCGAGGAACCGCCGGTAGCTCATGCCGCTGCGGTGCTTGATGTTCTCCTGCCACTCCGCGGGGATCTGCCGCACCAGGTCGCGCACCGAGAGCACCAGGTGCACCTCGACGCCGCCGCCCTGGCGTTCGTGTCCCAGCGAGGCCAGCGCCCGCCCCACCTGGGCGCGCGACGCGGCAGCCAGGATCTCGTGGCTGATCACGGCGGTCTCGCCGTGCCAGCCGCGCACCTGCTCGGCCAGCCGGTCCCACGCGCCCACGGCTTCGCGCTCCAGACCGCCCCACGGCAGGCGCATCAGGTCGAGGGCCGCCAGGAAGTGGGCGTCGTGCCGGTCCGCGGCGTACAGGATCCCGTTCTCGGCGAGGGTGCGCTTGTTGCGGAAGAGGACGTCCTGGAGGTACGACGTCCCGGTCTTGGGGGTGCCGACGTGCAGCAGGACCCGCCGGGTCATCGTCCGCTCCTGTCGTCAGCCTCGTCGTCCAGCAGCACCCGGACGGCGAGGTCGAGCGTCGCCTCGGGCGACGGCGCCTGAGAGATCTCAGGAGAGTCCTCGAGCGAGGTCCAGCGGGGGACGAGGTCGTCCAGGTTGCCGTGCACAGCGTAGCCAGCGCGCTTGATGCCCCGGCGCATCCGCTCCGCGGCGCCCTCGAGCCAGTCGCGGTGCTGGGCGGGTACGGCGAGCGGGAGGGCGCCGTGCACCCGGTGGGCGTGGCGCCGGACGCGCGGCCGCAGCCGCAGGCGGAGCAGTCGTTCGCCCTCCTCGGGCAGCACCAGCAGGGCCAGGACGGAGCCGACCTTGCGGGCCAGCTCCCCGGCCTCGCCGGGCAGGTACGTCGGGGCCGCGAGCCGTCTCCTGTCGCCGGCGAGCCTCGGGACGGCCGCGGGGTCGAGGACGACGGCGACCCGGGTCTTCCCGACGCGGCGCTCCCACACCCGGGCGGCGGCGAGCAGGTCGGCGCCGTAGGGCAGCTCGGACCGTTCGCGGAGCAGCCGCAGCCACTCGCCCCACGCGTTGACGCCCTCGCCGAAGGCCCGGTGCCCCCACGCGTGCGCCGTCATCGTGGCCAGGTCGGTGCCGACCACGAGGATCCGCGGCTCCCGGCCCCCGGGCGGCCGGCCGCGCGCGACCAGCTGCTCGCGCAGCCCGTCGGCCAGCTCGGGGTCGCCGACCAGGCGGTACCCGCGCCGCCACCAGGACGGCCGCGGCGGCTCGGCGACCGGCAGCGGCCCGGCGTCGACGAGCTGGTCGGCCAGCACGCTGGCCGCGACGCGGACCAGCTCGCCGGCCGAGAGCGCGGCGGGGTCGACCGGGGCGGGCCCGAACTCCGACTCCGGGCCGGCGCCGACCAGCTCGAGGTCGGGGCGTCCGCGGCCCGCCGGGCTCGACGCGAGCACGGCCGCGGCGACCTCCGGGTCGGGGCGGCCGGACAGGTTGAGGCGGCGCAGCAGCTCCAGCTGCTGGGCGCCCGGGAGGTACCGGCCCTGCGAGGCGCCCAGGCCGGACCAGTCGCGCCACGGCGTCGTACCGCCGTCGGTCAGGTGGGCGACCCAGCCCCACGCACGCCGCTCGCCGACCTCCGGCTCGTCAACGGTCTCGATCACGTCTGCTCGCGGAACTGGCGGATGCGTGCGGACAGCGTGTGGCGCGGATCCGGACGCGACGCGGCCTCGCGGGTCATCGCCGACAGGGCGTCGACCGCGGCGGCCAGCACCGCGCGGGCCGGGACCTTGTCGGGGTTGACGTACGGCTCGCCCTCGGCCGGCGGCACCGGCAGCAGGTCGTCGACGTCGCCGACGACGTGGATGCCGCTCTCCTTGACCCACTCGATCCAGCTCTCGGCCCGCTCGGTGGCCCACGCGAACCGGGCCGGCGGAAGCCGCACCGGCTCGGAGTCGCGGTGCACGAGCTTGTCCTGGGCGAGCAGCTCGCGGATCAGCTCGTCGTACTCCTTCTCGCGGCGGGTGGCGCGGTCCATCCGGCGATTCAGCTGTCGGATCACCTGCGTCTCCGCGACACCCAGGGACGTGTTGAGCCGGTCGCTGTCCAGCGGCGCCCAGGCCGGGTCGATGCCGAACGCCGTGCAGAACCGGCGGAACAGCTCACCCGGGTCGGCGCCGCGCTGCGGCACGGTGACGAGGTGGATGCGCTCGGGGGGCACGCCGCCGCTCCAGTTGGCCAGCACGCTGGGCAGGTCGAAGGCCCGGTAGAACCAGGGATGGCCGTTCTCGACCCGGTTGAGGAAGCGCCGGTACGGCCACTTCCGGCCCTGCTTGACGCTCTCCTGCCAGGCCGCCGGCAGCGCGCGGGCCAGGTCGCGGGCGGAGTAGGTGACGTGCACCTCGCAGCCCTGGAGGTCGCGCATCGCCCGGGCGATCACCTCGGGCCGGGCGGGCGCGAGGATCTCGTGGCTGACGATGCTGGTGCCGCTGCGTGACGTCAGCCGCTTCACCAGCTGCGGCCAGGCGCCGTCCGCGTGCCCGGGCTGACCGCCCCAGTCCTGGCCGAGCAGGTCGAGCGCCGCGCGGAACTGGAACAGCTCCGGTGAGACCAGCGGGTTGCGCGTCGGGAAGTGGACGTCGTGCCGGGCGAGGTTCTTGACGTTCCGGGAGAGCCGGTGCTGGAGGTACGTCGTCCCCGTCTTCGGCGCACCGATGTGCAGGTGGACGACCCGGCTCATGCCCCCGATTGTGGCGCACGGGGCGGGGTCGGTGAGTAACGCACCCGCAACCCGTCTCCTACCCCCATGTACGGGGGCAGGAGACGGGTTCTGGGTGCGTTACTCGCGGCCTCAGCCGCTCAGCGCCCGCACGACGGCAGAAGGACTCGGGCGGCCGAGGTGGCCGGCCAGCCAGGCGCTCGTCGCGACGAGGGCGTCGAGGTCGACGCCGTGCTCGATCCCGAGGCCGGTCAGGAACCAGACGAGGTCCTCGGTGGCCAGGTTGCCGGTGGCCGACTTGGCGTACGGGCAGCCGCCGAGGCCGCCGGCGCTCGCGTCGAAGGTGGTGATGCCGGCACGCAGGGCAGCGAGGGTGTTGGCGAGGGCCTGGCCGTAGGTGTCGTGGAAGTGCATGGCCAGGTGCTCAGTGCCCAGCCCCGCCTCGACAAAGGCGTCCACCAGCGCGGTCACGTGGCCGGCTGTGCCGACGCCGATGGTGTCGCCGATGCTCAGCTGGCTGGCGCCGAGGTCGAAGAGCCGCTTGCCGACGTCGACGACCTGGGCGACGGGTACGGCGCCCTCCCAGGGGTCGCCGAAGCACATCGACACGTAGGCCCGCACGTCGACGCCCGCCTCCCGCGCCCGGCGTACGGTCGGCTCGAACATCGCGAACTGGCCGTCCAGGGTGCTGTTGAGGTTCTTCGCCGCGAAGGTCTCGGTCGCGCTGCCGAAGATCGCGATGTGACGGCAGCCCAGCTCCAGTGCGCGGTCGAGGCCACGCTCGTTGGGCACCAGCACGGGGAGGTCGCGGCCGCGGTCACCCAGCCGGTCCACCAGCAGGGACATCAGCTCGGCCGCGTCGGCGAGCTGCGGGACCCACCTCGGGTGCACGAACGACGTCGCCTCGACGATCGGCAGGCCGGCGTCGAGCAGCCGTGTGACGAGCTCGGCCTTGACCTCGGTGGGGACGAGGGCGGACTCGTTCTGGAGGCCGTCGCGGGCGCCCACCTCGTAGATCGTCACGCGCTCCGGCAGTCCGGCGAGCGGCACGACGGCGGGGCGGTCCATCAGGACTCCTTCTCGATCACGAACAGCTGGTGACCCAGGGACACCTGTCCGCCGACGGCCGCGTCGACGGCCGCGACGGTGCCGGCGAACGGCGCCTTCAGGGCCAGCTCCATCTTCATCGCCTCGACCACGCCGAGCACGTCGCCCTCGGCGACCACGTCGCCCACCGCCACCCGGACGTCCAGGACCGTGCCGGGCATCGGCGCGACGATCGAGCCGTCCCCGGCCACCGGGCCGTGGTCGGCGAACACGTCGGCGCGGTCGAAGACGAACCGCTGCCCCTGGAACGCCACCTCGACCCGGTCGTGGCGCACGGTCGCGAGCGGCGGTGTCACGGGAGCCGGTCCGAGGGTGACCGGCTCGTCGAGCTCGATGACCACGGGCGCCGGGTCGGCCCCGATGCGGAACCCGTCGGACACGAAGGGCCCGTCGACGGCGCGGTCCCGCTCGAACACCGCCCACGCGGCGAGCTGACGGGCCGGGGCCGCGTCCGGGGGAGGTACGTCGTGGTGGTCGAGCCACGCGGTGTCGATGGAGGCGGTGCGGAACTCGTCGCTCGCGACGAGGGCGCGCAGGAACCCGGCGTTCGTGGTCAGCCCGAGGATCACCGTGTCGTCCAGGGCGGCGACCAGCGCGCGGCGCGCGGCCTCGCGGTCGTGCCCGTGGGCGATCACCTTGCCGAGCATCGGGTCGTACGACGTGCTCACGACCTGTCCGGTCTCCAGCGCCTGGTCGACTCTGATCTTGGACAGAGTGCGAGCGCCAGCGAGCTCGCTTTCGGTGGTCGAGGAGCGAGCGAAGCGAGCGTCTCGAGACCCGCCGTCGGGCCAGCGCACCAGCGTCGCCTTGCCGGCCTGCGGGAGGAAGCCGCCGAACGAGTCCTCGGCGTACACCCGCGCCTCGATGGCGTGCCCGTCGACGCGGATGTCCTGCTGGTCGAACGGCAGCGGCTCACCGGCCGCGACGTCGAGCTGGAGGTGGACGAGGTCCAGGCCGGTGACCGCCTCGGTGACCGGGTGCTCGACCTGGAGGCGGGTGTTCATCTCCAGGAAGTAGGCCTCGTCGGTATCGGTGTCGAGCAGGAACTCGACGGTCCCGGCGTTGGTGTACCCGACCTCGCGGGCCAGCGCGACCGCGCTCTCGGTGACCAGGCGGCGTACGTCGTCGCTGATCGTCGGCGCGGGCGCCTCCTCGAGCACCTTCTGGTGGCGGCGCTGGGTCGAGCAGTCGCGCTCGTGCAGGTGCACGACGTTGCCGTGGTGGTCGGCGAGTACCTGCACCTCGATGTGGCGGCCGTGCTCGACGTACTTCTCGACCAGGATCGTGTCGTCGCCGAACGCCGACAGCGCCTCGCGCTTCGCGGCGGCGACGGCCTCGTCGAAGTCCTCGGCGCGCCGGACGATGCGCATGCCCTTGCCGCCGCCGCCGGCCGCGGCCTTGACCAGGACCGGCATCGGGGCGTCCTCCCCGGTCGGCACGACCGGCACACCTGCCTTCACGGCGATCTCGCGGGCGGCGTCCTTGCGCCCCATCGCGTCCATCACCGCGGCGGACGGCCCCACCAGGCGGATCTCGGCGGCCTCGAGCGCGGCGGCGAAGGCGGATCGCTCGGAGAGGAACCCGTACCCCGGGTGCACCGCGTCCGCGCCGCACTCCTGGGCGGCGGCCACGACGGCCTCGATGTCGAGGTAGCTGCCGACGCGCACCGCGTCGTCGGCCGCCCGCACGTGCGGGGCGTCGTGGTCGACGTCGGTGTAGATCGCGATGCTGCGGCGGCCGGTCTCCCGGCAGGCGCGGATGACCCGCAGCGCGATCTCGCCGCGGTTGGCGACCAGGACGGTGTGGATGGGGCGGCGGATCATGGTGCGCTCCTCGGTCCGGTCAGCGGGTCTCGACGCGCCCGTTGCGACCTCGTCCCTCGGTCGCAGGGCGTGCTCGACCTGGCCGCGCCCACGCGCCGCGCTCGTTCCTCGCACGTCACTGCGCGTCTCACATCCGAAAGACGCCGTACGACGGCGCCGGGATCGGGGCGTGCGAGGCGACGGACAGCCCCATGCCGAGCACGCGGCGGGTGTCGGCGGGGTCGATGACGCCGTCGTCCCAGAGGCGGGCCGTGGAGTAGTACGGCGAGCCCTGCGACTCGTACTGGTCGCGGATGCCGTCCTTGAACTCCTCGACGGGCACCGGGTCGTCCGGGCGGCGCACCTCCGCCAGCACGGACGCCGCCTGCTCGCCGCCCATCACCGAGATGCGGGCGTTGGGCCACATCCACAGGAAGCGCGGGTCGTACGCACGGCCGCACATGCCGTAGTTGCCCGCGCCGAAGGACCCGCCGATGACCACGGTGAACTTCGGCACGACCGAGCAGGCGACGGCGGTCACCAGCTTGGCGCCGTCGCGGGCGATGCCGCGGTTCTCGTACTCCTTGCCGACCATGAAGCCGGTGATGTTCTGCAGGAAGACCAGGGGGATGCCGCGCTGGTTGCACAGCTCGATGAAGTGCGCACCCTTCAGCGACGACTCGCTGAACAGGATCCCGTTGTTGGCCACGATGCCGACCTGGTGACCCCAGACGTGCGCGAACCCGGTCACCAGCGTCTCGCCGTACAGCTGCTTGAACTCGTGGAACCGACTCCCGTCCACGATCCGCCGGATCACCTCGCGCACGTCGTACGGCGTGCGGGTGTCGGCGGGTACGACGTCGGCCAAGGTACCGGGGTCCTCGTGCGGCTCCTCGACCTCGGCGGCACTGGCGTTTGGGACCAAACGCGTGCTGAAAGCGGTTTCAGACCGGCGTTTCTGCCCAATCACCGACGAATCCGGCAGTGTGCCGACGATGGACCGCACGATGGCCAGGGCGTGCGCGTCGTCCTCGGCGAGGTGGTCGACGACGCCGGACCTGCGGGCGTGCACGTCGCCACCACCGAGCTCCTCGGCGGTGACGACCTCGCCGGTCGCGGCCTTCACCAGCGGCGGGCCGCCGAGGAAGATCGTGCCCTGGTCCTTGACGATGACGGACTCGTCGGACATCGCCGGGACGTACGCGCCGCCGGCCGTGCACGAACCCATCACCGAGGCGATCTGCGGGATGCCACGCGCCGACAGGTTGGCCTGGTTGAAGAAGATCCGGCCGAAGTGCTCCTTGTCCGGGAACACCTCGTCCTGCATCGGGAGGAAGGCGCCTCCGGAGTCGACGAGGTACACGCAGGGCAGCAGGTTCTCGGCGGCGATGGTCTGCGCGCGCAGGTGCTTCTTGACCGTCATCGGGTAGTACGTGCCGCCCTTGACCGTCGCGTCGTTGGCCACCACGACGCACTCGCGCCCGTTGATGCGGCCGATGCCGGTGACGATGCTGGCGGCCGGGACGGCGTACAGGTCGTCCGGCCCGGCGCCGTACATCCCGAACGCCGCCATCGGGCTCAGCTCCAGGAACGGGCTGCCCGGGTCCAGCAGCCGGTCCACCCGGTCGCGGACGAGCAGCTTGCCGCGGTCGAGGTGCTTCTGGCGCGCGGACTCCGATCCGCCGCGGCGGACGATGGCCAGGCGCTCGCGCAGCTCGGCGACGTCGGCGGACAGCTCACTCACGAGACAGAGGTTAACGTTCGTTAACCGCAGGCGCTACCCTGCTGCCGTGGAGCGGACCCTTGACCGGCGCAGCCAGATCCTCGAGGTGGCCGCGCGACTCTTCGCGGAGCGCGGCTTCCACGGCGTGTCCGTCGGCGACATCGGCCGGGCGGTGGGGATCAGCGGACCGGCGCTCTACAAGCACTTCGACTCCAAGGACGACGTCCTGGCCGAGATGCTCGTCGCCATCAGCGAGCGGCTGCTCACCGAGGGGCAGGAACGGGTGGCGCAGGCCCACAGCCCGGACGCTGCGCTCGCCGCCCTGGTCGACTGGCACGTCGAGTTCGCCCTCGCTCAGCCATCGCTCATCGTCGTCCAGGACCGCGACTGGCAGTCGCTGGCCGTCGAGGCGCGCGAGCGGGTGCGGTCGCTCCAGCGGGAGTACGTCGACCTGTGGGCCGACCAGCTGCGGCGCCGCGACCCCGACCTGACGACCGACCGTGCACAGGCGATGGCGCACGCGGCGTTCGGGCTGATCAACTCCACCCCGCACAGCAGCCGGCTCCCCCAGTCGGCGATGCGGGAGCTGCTGGCCGGGATGGCGTTGGGCTCGCTGGGCCTGAAGTCACTCAGTTGACGAGCGAACGCAACCACATCGATGCCCCAACTAGTCTCACAGGTATGCGGTGGGACGCCCGAGGTACGGTCGCGCTCTTCGCGTCGGCCCTCGTCGGGGTCGTCGCGGGGGTCGTCGTCGGCCTCAGCACCGGCAGCCCCGAGGCGGGGAACGCCGACCCTCCCGGTGGACCGACCGGCAGCCCCAGCGCCTCTGGTTCTGCGCAGGACCCCCTGGGCCTCGGGGTCCCGTTGCAGAACCTCGACTGCACCGGCGAGAAGATCCTGGTCGTCGGCTGGGGTGAGGAACAGGATGCCGGCGAGCTCTACAACGCCGTCTCGGCCAACGGCACCAACGACGTGAAGTACCTCGAGACGTCCAAGTCGTGCAACACGCTCTACGGGGATGCGAACCAGGTGCCCCCCACGTACGTCGCCTACCTCGGCCCGTACGACACCATCCGCGACCCCTGTGCGATGCAGATGACGTCGGCCCACGCCCGGGACTTCGTCACCAACCTCAAGCCCGGCGTGAAGATCCACGTGCAGTGCCTGTGCGTGCTCGTGCCGGCGACCTTCCCCAAGCTCAAGGTGGGGATGCACGCGACGACCAAGGACGGCGTCTACATCCGGGCGCTGCAACAGCTGCTGGTCGACGTCGACCTGCTCGGCCCCAAGCGCATCACCGGCCAGTACGACGAGAAGACGTCGCGCGTCGTCGAACGGCTCCAGGAGCTCAACGCGATCGACGCCAAGCCGCCCGGGAGCGTCGACGAGCTGACGTGGCAGATGATGCGGGACAAGGGCTGCCTCACCTACGACTTCTGAGTGCCGCGCGGTCCGAGCTTGCGAGGACCGCGGTCAGGCGCCAGGTCGAGGAGCATCGACTCGGACCGAGCCTGCGAGGGACGGGTGACGCGTGCCGAGACCCGGTGAGGAACGTAGGGCCTAGAGAAGATGCCCGACGTCGGTCTCGCCCGACTCCAGCAGCTCCAGCACCCGCCGGGCACGCGCCGCCGCGTCGGCGGCCAGCGCGACGTCGTCGGGCTGGTCGGAACGGGCTTCCTCGCGGTCGTGAAGGCGGGCGAGCAGCTCCTCGCGCGGCAGGCCGCGCAGGGCCAGCAGGACGAACGGGTCGGCGTCGGCGAGCCAGGCCACCTGGTAGCCGACCGCCAGCGCGTGCGCGCACGGGTCCATCCAGGCGGCGCACGTGCAGGAGGAGGACAGCTCGCCGCCGTAGGGGAGCAGCTCGACGCCGGCCTCCTCGGCGTGCTCGACCAGGCCGTGCGGCAGGTCACCGGCGAGCAGGGCGGGGAGCCGGCCCGCCTCGGCCACGACGGCCTCGACGAACGCCGCGCGGTCGGCCTCGTCCAGGACCGGCAGCCCCGTGGTGGTCGTCCAGAGCTCCTCGCCGTCCTCGACGGCGGCGAGGTACCGGCCGGGCGCCACCGAGATGGCCCCGACGCCACCACCGCGGGCCAGGGTGCGGGCGGTGCGCAGCTCGGCCTCGCCGTACGCCGACTCCTCGCAGGCTCTCACCCACGCCTTGCCCCACCACGTCGTGGCCCGGGCCGCCCCGCGGCGGGGCCGGATCCGCGGGTGGGTGACGCGCTCACTCATCGCGACGCAACGTGACCAGGTCGCGCAGCTCGTCGTTGCCGAGCTCGGTCAGCGCGGTCTCGCCGCGGGTCAGCACCGCGTCGGCGAGCGCGCGCTTGCGGGTGAGCAGCTCGGCGATCCGCTGCTCGATGGTGCCGCGGGTGACCATCCGGTGCACCTGGACCGGCTTGTCCTGGCCGATGCGGTAGGCCCGGTCGGTGGCCTGGTCCTCGACGGCGGGGTTCCACCAGCGGTCGACGTGGATGACGTGGTCGGCCCGGGTGAGGTTGAGACCCGTGCCTCCGGCCTTGAGCGAGAGCAGGAACACCGGCACCTCGCCGGCCTGGAACGCCCGCACCATCGCGTCGCGCGAGCGCACCGGGGTGCCGCCATGCAGGAACTGGTGGGCCATGCCGAGACGGTCCAGGTGGGTCTCGAGCAGCCGCGCCATGGCGACGTACTGGGTGAACACCAGCGCCGCGCCCCCCTCGGCCACGATCGTGCCGAGCAGCTCGTCGAGCAGGTCGATCTTGTGGGACCGGCCCGTGAGCCGCACCGCGCCGGACTGCTTGAGGAACTGCGCCGGGTGGTTGCAGATCTGCTTCAGGCCCGTCAGCAGCGCAAGCACGAGCCCGCGCCGGCTGTCCTCGTCGGCGCGCTTGATGCGCTCCATCGTGTCGCGGACGAACGCCTCGTAGAGGACGGCCTGCTCGCGGGTCAGGCCGAGCGGGTGGTCGGTCTCGGTCTTGGGCGGCAGCTCGGGCGCGATGCCGGGGTCGGACTTCTTGCGGCGCAGCACGAACGGCCCGACCAGGTCGGCGAACTGCCGGGTCTTGTCCTCGTGCCGGCCGGACTCGATCGGCGCGGCCCAGACCTTGCGGAAGGCGTTGCGGCTGCCGAGCAGGCCCGGGATCGCCCAGTCGAGGATCGCCCACAGCTCGGTGAGGTTGTTCTCGACCGGTGTGCCGGTGAGCGCCACCCGGGCCGTGCCGGGAATGGCCCGCAGGGCGCGGGCGGCGGTCGACGTCGGGTTCTTCACGTGCTGCGCCTCGTCGGCGACGACCAGGCCCCAGTCGACGTCCCGCAGACGGGTCTGGTCGCCCGCACCCGTGTGGTCGGAACGCAGCGTGCCGTAGGTCGTCAGCACGAAGCCGCCGTCGAGGTCGGACAGCGACCGCGCACCGCCGTGGAAGCGGCGTACGGCGGCGTCCGGGGCGAACCGCGCGATCTCGTCCTCCCAGTTGCCGAGGAGCGACGCGGGGCAGACCACCAGGGTGGGCCGCGCCTCGTCGATCGTCTCCCGCCGGTGCAGGTGCAGCGCGATGAGGGTGATCGTCTTGCCGAGACCCATGTCGTCGGCCAGGCAGCAGCCCAGGCCGAGCGTGGTCAGGGTGTCGAGCCAGGTGAGCCCGTGTCGCTGGTAGTCGCGCAGGGTCGCGCGCAGCCCGGTCGGAGGAGGTACGGGGTCGCGGGTGGCCGCTCCCAGGAGCCGCTCGCGGACCGGCAGCAGGCTGGCGCCGACCACCACCTCCTGCTCGCCCTCCTCGACCTCGACGGTGCCGGTCAGCGCGGCCGCCACCGCCTGGACCGGGGTCACGGTGCGGATCAGCCGCTTCTTGGCCTTGCGCGCGACCGACGGGTCCACGACGGTCCAGGCCCCGCGCAGCTTGAGGATCGGGCTGGCGCTCGCGGCGAGCTGGCGCATCTCCGCGTCGGACAGCGGCTCGCCGTGCAGGGCGACCTGCCACTTGAACGAGAACATCGCCTCCGGCCCGAACAGGCCCGTCATCAGCGGCGCCTCGCGCCCCTGTCCGTCGCGGTGCTCCAGCGCGGCCCGCGTCGTCAGGTCGCGTCCGAGGCTGCGGGGCCACAGCACGTCGACGCCGATCCGGCGGAGGGCGGTGACGCCGTCGTCGAGCAGCGAGACCAGCTCGTCGGTGTCGAGGGCGATCTCGTCGGGCACCCGGAGCTCGAGGAGCCGGTCGAGCACCGGCCAGGCGCTCGCCGCGGCACGCAGAGCGATCGCCGCGTGCGTGCGGGCGCGCTCGCCGAACCCGTGGTCCTCGGGCGCGCCCGTCCACAGGAGCGCCGCCTCGCAGAAGTGCAGCGGGTCGAGCTCGTCGTGCACCTGCAGCACCAGCCGCACCGACCCGGCGACGAGCTCCGCCTCGTCGGCCTCGACGCGCAGCGAGATCGTGACCAGCGCGGGCAGCGACGAGGCCGTGCGTCGCGGGCGCGCGAGCTCGGCGTCGAGGCGTCGCCGGAAGGCCGCCGTCCGTTCGGAGGGCCGGCCGCGCGGCAGTGCGTCCACGACCGCCGCGACCAGCTCGTGCACCGTCGACGGGTCGCCGTCGAGCTCGTCGGCCAGGCGGCGTACGCGTTCGTCCTCGCCCGGCTCCAGCGGACCGGGCAGCCAGCGGTCCCCGCCCGGCTCGAAGCGGCCCGCCCCGACCAGACGCAGCGCCAGCAGGCTCGCCTCGGCCAGCAGCGCAACGGTCGGGTGCGGACGCGCCTCACGTCGGGCCCGCGCCAGGGCCGGCAGCGCCTCGCGGACCGGCAGCGCGACGGTGTGCGCCGAGTCGGTGAACTCGACCACGCCGTCCCGCGGCGGATCGGCGACGCGCAGGGTCGCCGGGCCGGAGAGTGGCACGGCGTTCACCAGGACGTCACAGACCTTTCACACGGCCGTTTCGCCCACGGCGAAACGGATTGGTGGGGTGTCGGTGCCCGAACCTACGCTGGACCGGTGACACAAGCCTCGGCCGACAACGCTGCTCCCGAATACCCCGACAACATCGACGGCGCGGTCCTCAAGATCGCCGGCGTGGTCGTGCTCGGCGCGATCATGTCCATCCTCGACATCACGGTCGTCAACGTCGCGCTGCCGACGTTCGCGACCGACCTGGCCGACGGCGCCGAGCCACTCGCCTACTCGACGGTCGCGTGGACCGTCACCGGCTACACGCTCGCGCTGGCCACGGTCATCCCGCTGACCGGGTGGGCCGCCGACCGCTTCGGCACCAAGCGCCTCTACCTGGCCGCCATCGGCCTGTTCACCCTCGGCTCCGCCCTCTGCGCGCTGGCCGACTCGATCAACATGCTGATCGCGTTCCGGGTGCTCCAGGGCCTCGGCGGCGGCATGCTCATGCCGCTCGGCATGACGATCATGACCAAGGCGGCGGGCCCCCACCGGATGGGCCGCCTGATGGCGATCCTCGGCATCCCGATGCTGCTGGGCCCGATCCTCGGCCCGATCATCGGCGGCTGGCTGATCGAGCACGCCAGCTGGCACTGGATCTTCCTGATCAACGTGCCGCTCGGCGTCATCGCGATCGCCTACGCCTGGGTGGTCCTCGCGAAGGACTCCCCGCAGCCGTCGGAGTCCTTCGACTTCCTCGGCATGGCGCTGATGTCGCCCGGCCTGGCGCTCTTCCTCTACGGCGTCTCCTCGATCCCCGGCGCCGCTGCCGGCGAGCACGGCTACACGCGGGTCTGGGTCACCGGCATCCTCGGCCTGGCCCTGGTGGTCGCCTTCGTGTTCCACACGTTCCGTCCCGAGCACCCGCTGCTGGACCTGAGGCTGTTCAAGAACCGCAACCTCACGATCTCGATCATCACCATGTTCCTGTTCGCCGCGGCGTTCTTCGGCGGCCTGCTGCTGGTGCCGACGTACTTCCAGAACATCCGCGGCGAGACCGCCCTGATGGCCGGCATCCTGGTCGCGCCCCAGGGCATCGGCGCGATGCTCACCATGCCGATCGCCGGCAACCTGAGCGACCGGCTCCCGGTCGGCCGGATCGTGCCGGTCGGCATCGTGCTGATCGTGGTCGGCATGTTCGGCCTCACCCAGGTCGACGAGAACACCTCCTACGGCGTGCTCATTGCCATGCTCGTCGTGATGGGCCTCGGCATGGGCGGCACGATGATGCCGCTGTTCACCTCGGCCCTGAAGACGCTCAAGGCCCACGAGGTGGCCCGCGGCTCCACGCTGCTCAACATCACCCAGCAGATCGCCAGCTCGGTGGGGGTGGCGCTGATGTCGGTGATCCTCACCGCTCACCTCAACGACGCCCGGTCGCCGCACGAGGCCGCCACGTCGTACGCCGACACGTTCTGGGTCGCGTGGGTGCTGGTCGTGCTGACCCTGGTGCCCGCCTTCATGCTGCCGCGCAAGAAGGAGGAGTCGCACCTGCTCGACGACGAGGCCGGTGAGGCCGCGCCGCCCGTCGTCATGCACTGAGCGCCGCGCGGTCCGAGCTTGCGAGGACCACGATCAGGCGCCAGGTCGAGGAGCGTGGGCTCGGACCGAGCGTGCTCAGGGACGAGCCACGCGTCTCGAGACCCGGTGAGGTGACAAGCCGCCTCAGCCGGTGGTCGCCAGGACGAGCGGGTGGACGGCGGCGGCCCCGGCCGCCCGCAGGTCGCGGGCGGCCACGGTCAGGGTCCAGCCGGTGACCGACTGGTCGTCGACGAGCAGCACCTCGGCACCCTCGAGGGAGGGTGCGTCGGGGTCGGGACGCCACGCGAACCGCCGGGAGACCGCGGCGACCCGCTGGGCGGAGTTCACCGCACCCCGGCCGGGTGGGATCGACTCGTCCACGATCGCGTAGGTGCCCGCCACCGGCACCTGCAGGTAGCGGGACAGGCCCGCGGCCAGGTCGCTGACCAAGGTCGGCCGGGTCGCCGACTCGACCACCGCGATCGCCGAGACGGGCGGGCGCCAGTCGCCGAGCACCTCGAGGACCGCGTTGACCAGCGGCACGGGCACCGGGCCGTCCTCGGCATCGGCACGGAACAGCGCCCGCAGGGCGGCGCCGTGGCCGAGGTCGGTGAGCCGGGCGACGGCGCGGCCCTCCTCGGCCGCGTCGGCGATCTTGCCCTTGAGGTCGAGGCCCATCGCGGCCAGGCCGGTCGGCCACATCTTGCGAGGCGCCACCACGACCCCCGGGCGCGCGAGGCGCTCGGCGGCGGCGGTCATCGCCTCCTCCGAGATCGCCCCCGACAGGGTGAGGCCGCCGCAGTTGTCGCAGCGACCGCAGGGAACCGCACCGGGGTCGTCGAGCTGCTGGCGGAGGTACTCCATCCGGCAGCGGTCGGTGGCGAGGTAGTCGAGCATCGCCTGCTGCTCCCGCTCGCGGGCCTCGGCGACCCGCGCGTAGCGTTCGGCGTCGTAGGCCCACGGCTCACCCGTCGCGGTCCATCCGCCACCGACGCGACGGACGGCCCCGTCGACGTCGAGCACCTTGAGCATCGTCTCCAGCCGGGTGCGGCTGAGCTCGACCCGTGTCTCCAGCGCGGCGGTCGACAGGGGCCGGTCCTCCTCGGCCAGCGCGGCGAGCGTCTGGCGGACCAGCTCCTCGCGCGGGAAGGCGAGGGAGGCGAAGTAGGCCCAGATGTCGCGGTCCTCGAGGGCCGGCAGCAGCACGACCGACGCGTCGTCGACGCCGCGGCCGGCGCGGCCGACCTGCTGGTAGTAGGCGACCGGGGACTGCGGCGCCCCGAGGTTCACCACGAACCCCAGCGCCGCGTCGAAGCCCATGCCCAACGCGCTGGTCGCGACCAGCGCCTTGACCTCGCCGGCGGCGAGCTGGGACTCCAGCGCCGAGCGCTCGGTGGGGTCGGTCTGGCCGGAGTACGCGTGCACGTCGTGGCCGCGCGAGCGCAGGTAGCCGGCCACCTCCTGCGTGGCCGACACCGTGAGGCAGTAGACGATCCCGGAACCCGGCTGCTCGGCCAGGTGGTCGGCCAGCCAGGCCAGCCGCTGCTCGGCGGTCTTCAGCCGGACGACGCCCAGCCGCAGCGACTCGCGGTCCAGCGACCCGCGCAGCACCAGCACGTGGGTGCCGAGCTGCTCGGCGACGTCGGCGGTCACGCGGGCGTTGGCGGTGGCGGTGGTGGCCAGGACGGGTACGCCGTCGGGCAGGTCGCCCAGGAGGGTGCGGATCCGCCGGTAGTCCGGCCGGAAGTCGTGACCCCAGTCGGAGATGCAGTGCGCCTCGTCGACGACGAGCAACCCGGTCGTGGCGGCCAGCCGCGGCAGCACCTCGTCGCGGAAGCCGGGGTTGTTCAGCCGCTCGGGAGACACCAGCAGCACGTCGACCCCGCCGGCGCGGATCTGGTCCTGGATCGGCTCCCAGTCCTGCATGTTGGTGGAGTTGATGGTGACCGCGCGGATGCCGGCCCGTTCGGCCGCCGCGATCTGGTTGCGCATCAGGGCCAGCAGCGGGGAGACGATCACGGTCGGGCCGGCGCCCTCCTCGCGCAGCAGCAGGGTGGCCACGAAGTACACCGCCGACTTGCCCCACCCGGTGCGCTGCACGACCAGCGACCGGCGCTTGTCCACCGCCAGCGCGGAGATGGCGGCCCACTGGTCGTCGTAGAGCACGACGTCCTCGCGCCCCACCAGCGCGCGGAGGTGCTCCTCGGCGCGCTCCCTGGTCGACGTCGCGTCGGTCGTCGTCGGGGCCGGCATGCCCGCATGTCTACCAGCGGGCTGGGACAGGGTCGGTCTGCTCTCCACAGCACCTGTGCTGGTCGAGCCGTGAGGCCGGCCACGGCCGAGCGTGTCGAGACCAGCGGGGCCGCGTGACAGGGTGGCCGCATGCGGGTGTTCGTCTCGGTCGACATGGAGGGGGTGGCGGGGATCGTGGACTGGGAGCAGTGCCGCGCGCCCGGGACGGCGTACGAGGAGGGCCGCCGGCTGCTCGTCGCCGAGGTGAACGCCGCCATCGACGGCGCCCTGGCCGGCGGCGCGACCGACATCCTGGTCAACGACGCGCACTCCGTGATGAGGAACCTGCCGCCGGGAGAGCTGCACGGGCGGGCGTCGTACCTCGCCGGCTCGCACAAGCCGCTGTACATGATGGAGGGGCTCGACGACTCCTTCGGCGCGGTGCTCTACGTCGGGTACCACGGCTCGATGGGCAGCGCCGGCGTGCTGTCGCACACCTACAACCCGCGGGCCGTGCACCAGGTACGCATCGGCGGCACCGTCGCCGGCGAGTCCGGGCTCAACGCACTCGTCGCGGCGGCGTACGGCGTCCCGGTCGTGCTGGTGACCGGCGACCAGACCGTGGGCCCCGAGGCGGCGCCCTTCTGCCCGGGCATCGAGGCGGTGCAGGTGAAGCGGGCGGTGAGCCGGTTCGCGGCCGAGAGCCTGCACCCGGACCGGGCGTGCGAGCTGGTCCGCGACGGGGCCGAGCGCGCGGTCGCGAAGGCCGCCGACACCGAGGCTCCCTCGTTCGGCGACGAGGTCGTCGTCGAGGTCGACTGGCGGACCGCCGACCAGGCCACGATGGCCGCGTGGGTGGGTGGATCGGTTGAGGGGCGTACGACGACGATCACCGGTCGCGACCCGCTCGCGGTCTACCAGACCTTCGTCACCCAGGTACTGCTGACTCGCGGGGTTGCGGAGTAGTCGGGAACTCAGCTGTGGCGTCGTTCCTGACGCTGTGGCGTCGTTGCAACGACGCCGAACGTCAGGGATACCCGCTCGAGCGGGTATCCCGACCTGGCTCGTCTCACCAGATCCGAACCCGGTCCTCGGGGTCGAGCCAGAGGCCGTCGTCGGGCGTGGTCTCGAAGGCCGCGTGGAACTCGTCGAGGTTGCGCACGATGTTGGCGCGGAACTCCGGCGGGCTGTGCGGGTCGATCGTCAGGTACTGGAGCGCGGTCTCCTTGCGGCGCTTGGTGCGCCAGCAGAAGGCCCAGTTCATGAACAGCTTCTGGCTGTCCTCCTGCGACACCTTCTCCCCGGCCGCCTCGCGCGCGATCGAGTAGGCCTTGTGGGCGATGGCCAGGCCGCCGAGGTCGCCGATGTTCTCGCCGACCGTGAGCGCGCCGTTGACGTGCTCGCCGGGGAGGGCGCGCGGCTCGAACCCGTCGTACTGCTCGATCAGCGCCTTCGACTTCTTCTGGAAGGCCGCCTTGTCGTCGGCGGTCCACCAGTCGTGGAGGTTGCCGTGCGGGTCGTACTGGGAGCCCTGGTCGTCGAACCCGTGGCCGACCTCGTGGCCGATCACGCCGCCGATGCCGCCGTAGTTCTCGGCGAGCTCGGCGTCCGGGGCGAAGAACGGCTTCTGGAGGATGCCGGCCGGGAAGCAGATCTCGTTGGTGCCGGGGTTGTAGTAGGCGTTGACGGCCTGCGGCAGCATCAGCCACTCGTCGCGGTCGACGGGAGCGCCGATCTTGGCCAGCTGGCGGGCGGTCTCGAACGACGACGCCGCGGCCACGTTGCCGATGAGGTCGTCGCGGTAGAACTTCAGCGTCGAGTAGTCGCGCCACTTCACCGGGTAGCCGATCTTCGGCATGAAGGTGTCGAGCTTCTCGAACGCCTTCTGCTTGGTCTCCTCGCCCATCCACTCCAGGTCGGTGATGGACCTGCGGTAGGCCTCGAGCAGGTTGGCGACCAGCTCGTCCATCATCGCCTTGCTGCGCGGCGGGAAGTGCCGCTCGGCGTACTCGCGGCCGACGGCCTCGCCGATCGAGCCCTCGACCAGGCTGACGCCGCGCTTCCAGCGGGCCCGCAGCTCGGGCGTGCCGTTGAGCGTGCGGCCGTGGAAGTCGAAGTTCTCCTGCACGAAGTCGTCGGAGAGGTACGGCGCGGCGGCGCGCACGATCTTCGCCGCCATCCAGACGCGCCAGTCCTCGACGGGCGTCTCGACGAGGACGGTCGAGAGGTGCTCGAGGTACGACGGCTGGCGGACGCAGGTCTCGAACAGCGAGTCGCCCGTACCACCCAGGTTGAGGATCCAGCCGTCCCAGTCGAAGCCCGGGCAGAGGTCCTTCAGCTCGGCGTACGTCTTCAGGTTGTAGGTCTTGATGACGTCGCGGGTCTCCGCGCGTTCCCAGTGGCCCTCTGCCAGCCGGGTCTCGACACGCAGCACGGTCGCGGCGGAGCCGGCCGGGTCGTCGTGGCCGGCGAGGGCGAACATCCGCTCGACGTGCGCGACGTACTTCTCGCGGGTCTCGGCGAACTTGTCGTCCAGGTAGTAGCTCTTGTCCGGCAGGCCGAGGCCGCCCTGCCGGAAGTACACGATGTTGCGGTCCGCGTCGCGGTCGTCGTTGTCGACGTAGGACTGGAACAGCCCGCCGCCGCCCCGCTTCTCGAAGTCGCCGAGGAACGCCGCCAGGTCCCGGAGGTCGCGCAGCTCGGCCGCCGCCTCCAGCAGCGGCCGTACGGGCTTCACCCCGAGCTCGTTCACCCGCTCCACGTCCATGAACGAGTGGTACAGGTCGGCGATCTTCTGCGAGTCCCCGCTGACGTCACCGTCACCGCCGGCCGCGGCGAGCTCCTCGATGATCGCGTGCACGTCGTGCTCGGCCTGGTCGGCCAGCTGCACGAAGGGTCCCCAGCTCGACCGGTCGGCCGGGATGTCCTCGTCCTCGAGCCAGCGGCCGTTCACGTGCCCGAAGAGGTCGTCCTGCGGACGGATGCCCGCGTCCATGCCCGCGCGGGCGTCGTCCAGGATGCTCACGGGGCACGAGCCTAACCGGGACCCGTGAGCGGACCCTCAGCGGAGGCGCACCACCGACTTGCCCAGGGTGCGCCGGTCCTCCATGTCCTGGAGCGCCCGCCCGAAGCCGTCGAGATCGTACGTCGCCCCGATCGGCGGGTCGACGGTCCCGGCCTCGATGAGGGGCAGCAGCGCGGCCCACTGCTCCTGCATGTATCCGGGCCGCCCCATCGCGTAGCCGCCCCACCCGACGCCGCGCACGTCGATGTTGTTGAGCAGCAGCCGGTTGACCTTGACCTCGGGGATGCCCTGGCCGGCGGCGAACCCCACGACCAGCAGGCGGCCCTGCGTGGCCAGGACGCGCAGGGAGTCGGTGAAGGTGTCGCCGCCGACGACGTCCACCACGACGTCCACGCCCCGCCCGTGGGTCAGGGCGCCGACGGTGTCCTTGAAGCCGTCGAGCAGCACGGCGTCGTCGGCGCCGGCCGCCAGCGCGTACTCGCCCTTCGCCTCGGTCGACACCACCGCGATCACTCGTGCGCCGAGGCCCTTCGCCACCTGGACGGTCGCCGTACCCACACCACCGGACGCCCCGTGCACGAGGACGGTCTCGCCCCCGCGGAGGCCACCGCGCTCGACGAGCGCGAACAGGGCGGTCAGGTAGTTCATCGGCAGGGCCGCGCCCTGGTCGAAGGACACCCGGTCGGGCAGCGCGAACGTGCAGACCGCCGGGAGGACGGCCCGCTCGGAGGCGCCGCCGTACGGCACCACGCCGGCCACCCGCTGCCCCGGCTCGAAGCCCGGTCCCGACACCACGGTCCCCGCCACGTCGACACCGAGGGTGAACGGTGGCTCCGGCCGCACCTGGTACTCGCCCTTGCTCATCAGCAGGTCCGGGAACGACACGCCCACGGCGTGCACGTCGACCAGCACGTCCTCGGGTCCGGGCGTCGGCTCGTCGACCTCGCGGACCACGACGTCGGCGGGGCCGGTGGGCGTGAGGACCTGGACGGCGCGCATGCGCTGATCATGCCGGGTGGTCTCGTGACGGGCAGCGTGTGATCCAGCCTCCCTCCTCGACCAGCGGCAGGTCAGCCGGGGCGGACGATCCGGTTGGCCTCGAAGTGCATCGGGTCGGTGTAGCGCCAGTGCCCACCCCACGTGAAGCCCCACGATTCGAAGATCTGCACCACGGACCGGTCCATCTCGCCGACGGTGCCCCTCTGGTTGCCCGGGACGTTGAGGTCGAGGGCCAGGCCGAAGGAGTGGTTGGACAGCTTGGTCGTGCCGGCGATGAAGCGCGGGTAGTAGCACCCGGCGTACTCCCCCGGGTGGATCTTGTCGGCCAGCCCGCGCGCGACGACCTCGCGCAGCGCGGCCTCGAGCTGCGGGAAGATCAGGGAGTTGCAGGTGACGGACCCGAGGATCGGCACTGTCCTGGTGACGATGTGCGCGGCCACCCAGGACGGGTCCGGGGCGATCCGGCCGCCGCCGATGACGGTGTAGTTGAAGATGCCGACCGCGCTGGCGACCGAGCCGACGAGGTAGGCCGTCTGCTGGACCGACGTGTCCAGGTCCGGGCCGAGGATCTGCACCGACGCCGTCCTGCCGGCGATCTTCTCCATGGGCTCGCGCACCGACTGCGGGGAGCGGAGGGGGTAGGTCGCCACCACCAGCGCGTTGCCCGGCTTCATGCCGAGTGCCTCGCCGACCTCGGCGTCGACCACGGCGTCGACCTGCGGGATCTGCTGCGCGTTGAGGACCCCGATCGGCACCTTGGGCGCGTCGCTGCCGCTGCCGAGCTGCAGGAGGCGCTGCTTCTTGCCCAACCGCCGCGACAGGGACGGGGCCAGCGAGACCTGGCCGGCCGCCACCCGGTCCCACTGCTCCTGGAACTCGGCGCTGGCCGCGGGCGTGTAGTTGCGATAGGTCGCGGGATCGACCGCGGCGATGTTGAAGGCGCGGTTCTCGATGCTCACCTGGGCCATCGAGAGGCGCTCCACGCTGCGGACGCCCTTCAGGTTGCTGATCTGCTCGACCATGCCGTCGGTGAGCGTGTCCTGGCTGAACACCAGGATGTCCGCGCCCCGCAGCGCGCCCCGGCGCGGACCGACCCCGTCGGCCGGGTCGTCGGTCCCGGTCGTCGGCGACGAGTCGGTGGCGCCGACCGGCGACGGGTCCGGCGTACGCCGGTCGGGGCCGGCGGCGTTGCTGTCGTCCTTGCCGCAGGAGGTGAGGCTGACCGCGAGCAGCAGGGCGAGGACGCCCGACGCCACCCTCGTGCCTCCCTCACTCACCGGACCAGGGTAGGTGCGCGACGGTCACGATCCGTCGCTGTCGACGGACGCCTCCTCGAACGAGCGGGGGATGGTGAGCCAGGACACGATGCCGCCGAGGATCAGCAGCACGGCGCAGATGATGGTGGCCGATCGGAAGGCCCCGTCGAACACCGCGGCGTCGGCGTAGTCGTCACCGCCGAGCCCGACGGCCACCGGCAGCGCCGCCACGGCCAGCAGGGAGCCGGCGCGGGCGATGGCGTTGTTGACGCCGCTGGCGATGCCGGCGTTCTCGTCCGGTGCGGCGGCCAGCACGGTGGCCGTCAGCGGCGCGACCATCAGCGCGAGGCCGAGGCCGAAGACGACGAGGCCGGGAAGGACGTCGACCCAGTAGTTGACGTCCTCGCCGGCCATCAGCAGCAGGAACGAGGCCAGGCCCATCACGATCGGGCCGACCGTCATCGGGATGCGCGGCCCGATGCGCTGGCCGATGGCACCGCCGCGCGAGGCGAGGAACACCATGCAGACGGTGATGGGCAAGGTGGCGAGGCCGGCCTCGAGGGCGCCGTACCCGCCGACGGTCTGGAGCTGGAGGACCAGGAAGAACAGGACGGCGCCGAGGGCGGCGTACACGAGGAGCGTCATCGCGTTGGCGGCCGAGAACGTGCGGTCGGCGAACAGCTCGAGCCGCATCATCGGGTGGTCGCCGCGCCGTTCGACGACGAGGAACGCGACGGCGGTCACCACGCCGACGATGCCGGCCCACGGGGCCAGTGCTCCGCCCCACTCGATGAGCGCGTAGGTGATGCCGCCCAGCGAGACCGCGGCGAGCACGGCGCCGCTGACGTCGAAGTGCGGGGGCGCCGCCGGGTCGCGCGTCTCGGGCACCCAGCGCTGGGCGATCACGACCGTCAGGACGGCGACCGGGAGGTTGATGAGGAAGATCCAGCGCCAGTTGACGTACTCGACCAGCGCGCCGCCGACGAACGGCCCGATGGCCGCCGCGATGCTGCCCATCCCCGACCACGAGCCGATCGCCCGCGCGCGGCTGCCGGGCTCGAAGGCGCCCTGGATCATCGCCAGGCTGCCCGGCGTGAGCAGCGCGGCGCCGATGCCCTGGAGGATGCGGGCGACGATCAGCACGATCGCGCTCGGGGCGATGCCGCACAGCAGCGAGGCCGCCGCGAACCAGATGGTGCCGACCACGAAGACGCGCCGCCGCCCGTACCGGTCGCCCAGCGAGCCGCCGAGCAGGATCAGGGACGCCATGGTCAGGAGGTAGCCGTTGGAGATCCACTGCAGCTCGGCGAGGCTGGCGTCGAGGTCCTCGCCGATGGTGCGCAACGCGACGTTCACGACGGTGCCGTCGAGCAGCGTCAGACCCGAGCCGAGGACCGCGGCGGCGACGATCGCCCGGCCGGTACGGGAGCCGAAGGCGACCTGGCCGGATGTCTGCGTCATCTGGCGTTCGCTCACCTGTCCCTGGGTTTCGTGGCCGGTCTACCTTGACCGCCATGGCCATCCTGCACGACGCGACCATCACGCCCGGCAAGCGCGATCTCATGAAGGGCTGGCTCCCGAGCCGCCCGTGGTTCGACGGCGACCTCGAGCGCAAGCCGGTGGGGTCGTTCCGGTTCGACGACCCGGCGGGCGAGGTGGGGATCGAGTTCTTCCTGCTCGGCGGCACCGACGGGCCGACGCTGCTGGTCCCGATGACCTACCGCGGTGCCCCGCTCGAGGGTGCCGAGGAGCACCTGATCGACACCACGGACCACTCGGTCCTCGGGAAGCGATGGGTGTACGACGCGTGCGGCGACCCCGTCGGCGTCTCGGCGCTGCTGACCGCGATCACCACCGGCGGCCACGAGGCCGCGCTGGAGATGGAGCAGGACGGCGAGATCGTGACGTTCGACCCGACCTGTCGCGTCGTCGGCAGCGGCACCGCCGCGGCCGGCGTCTCGGTGGACGCCGTCACGGTCGTCGACCACGGCGACCCGACCGTCGTACGGGCCGGCGACCACGAGCTCGTCGTCGCGCGCGTCCTCGGTCCCGGCGTCACCGGCCGCGAGACCCTGACCGCTACCTGGGGCGGCGGCGGCCCGGTCGTGGTGGCCGCGATCGACTAGCCCTGGAGGACGTGCGCCGAGAGCCAGGCGATGTCGTCGGCGGCCTGCTGCGGGCTGCCGGAGGGCTGCATGACGTGGCTGAGCACGACCCGGACGATGAGGTCGATGGCCGCGTCGAGGCGCTCAGGCGGCAGGGCGACGTCGTAGGCCGCCACCCGGCCACGCACGACGTCCTTGGCCGTGCCGAGCAGCGGCTCGGCGTGGGTGGTGAGCAGCGGCAGCAGCTCGGTGTCGGCGCCGTGCGTGGCCGAGACGACGGCTTTGAGGAGCCGGTTGTCCTGGGCGAACTCCAGGACGCCGCGGCAGGCCGCGCGGATCGCCGCGACGAGGTCGTCCGGGTGGGCGTCGAAGGCGCGGTCCACCTCGGAGAGGAACGACGCCAGCTCGCGCAGCACCATCTCCTCGGCGAGCCGGGGCTTCGTGCCGATCTCGTTGTAGACCGTCTGCCGGCTGACGCCGACGTGGTCCGCGAGCCTGGTCATGGTGATCGCCGCCCAGCCCGACTCCGTGGTCAGCTCGGCGGCCGCGGCCACGATCCGCTCGTGGGTGTTCACGTTCCCACCCTAGGAGGGTCGTGTGCCTGAGAACGCGGCATGGCGCGTCGTCAGGCACACGACCCGGTGCCTCGGTCAGGCCTGGGGCGCGAGCGCGAACTGCACCCGGCCGGCCTCGTCGACGGCGGCGTCGAGGATCTGGTCGTCGAGGGCCTGCGAGGCCGGGACGTCCAGGTAGACCTTGGCGCCGTCGGCCTCCACCGTCTGGTCCCCGGGCTGGGGCTCGGGAGCGGCGGTCACCATCAGGCCCTGGGCCGGGTCCTCGCTGGTGATGCGCAGACCCGCGGTGTCGGACCCGCCCTGCTGGGCGGTGATGTCCTTGACGATCGTGCTGGCGTTCTCCGTGAGGGTGAGCAAGGCTCTCTCCTTCGTCGATTGCTGGCAGGAGCCGTCCACCATTCCCGGCCCGGGCGTGAGAATCAAACCCTCGGTCAGGTCCGGGCGGGCTCCACCGGCACGAAGTCCACCTTCTCGCGCACGCCGCAGTCGGGGCAGCACCAGGAGTCGGGTACGTCGGCCCACGCCGTGCCGGCCGCGAAGCCCTCGCGCTCGTCGCCGGTGACCACGTCGTAGGTGTAGCCGCAGCCGGGGCAGCGGGCGGCGAGGACCTCGGTGGTCTCGACACGACGCTCGTCCCTCGCGTCGGTGGTTCCTGAGGAGCCGAGGAACGAGGCGTCTCGAAGGGCTCGACCAACATGCGGGACGCCGTCCTCGATCGACGGAGGGGGCGGGTACTTGGCGAGGATCTTGTCCCGCTTGCGGGGACTGATGTTCGCGCGGGACATGTCACCCTCGAAGTGCCGCAGCACGCGCGGGTCCATCACGCGGCGCCAGACGGCGGGGACGATGGCGAGCACGATCATGCCGGCGTACCCGGTCGGCAGCACCGGGCTCTCCTGGTAGTCGCGCAGCGTCTGGTAGCGCCGCGTCGGGTTCGCGTGGTGGTCGCTGTGGCGCTGCAGGTGGTAGAGCAGCACGTTGGTGGCGATGTTGTTGGAGTTCCAGGAGTGGGACGGGTCGACCCGCTCGTAGCGCTGCCGCTCACCGACGCCGACCTTCTGCCGGAGCATCCCGTAGTGCTCCATGTAGTTGACGACCTCGAGCAGCGAGAAGCCGACGACGGCCTGGACCAGCAGGTACGGCGTGATGCCGGCGCCGAGCCACCCGATCAGGCCGCCCCACAGCACGGCCGACATCAGCCAGGCGTTGAGGACGTCGTTGGAGAGCCGGAACGGGTGCTGCTTGCGGCGGGCGATCCGCTTCTTCTCCAGGTTCCAGGCGGACTTCAGGGAGCCCCAGACCGTGCGCGGCCAGAACTGGTAGAAGTTCTCGCCCACGCGCCCCGATGCGGGGTCCTCCGGGGTCGCGACGCGCACGTGGTGACCGCGGTTGTGCTCGATGTAGAAGTGGCCGTAGAAGCTCTGCGCCAGCGCGATCTTCGACAGCCAGCGCTCGTTGGCCTCCTTCTTGTGGCCGAGCTCGTGGGCGGTATTGATGCCGATGCCGCCGATGCAGCCGATCGAGATCGCCAGGCCGAGCTTGTCCACGGTGGACAGGTCACCGTTGCGGGCGACCAGGTACATCGCCGCGACGAACCCGACGTACTGGATCGGCAGGAACAGGTAGGTGATCCAGCGGTAGTAGCGGTCCTTCTCCAGCGCCTCGATCACGTCGTCGGGCGGGTTGGAGCGGTCCAGGCCCGCGAACAGGTCGATCGCTGGCACGATCACCAAGATCACGATGGGGCCGATCCAGAACCACACGCCCCAGCCGGTCAGCGCCCACATGCCGTAGCCGACGAAGGCCAGGGACGGGACCACCAGGCCGATCAGCCAGAGGTAGCGCTTCTTGTCCTTCCACTGCTCGGTCGACCCGAGCGGGACCGTGCTGGTTGTCATGGGAGCACCTCCTGGGTTTACAAAACCATAGGTGTTGTAAACCGAACGAGGCAACCCCTACTGCAGGTACTCCAGCCGCGAGGCGAGGTCGACGAGCTCCGCGGCACCCGGCACGTCGCGTTCTTGGAGCGCGATCGCCCGGTTGCGCACGTCGTACAGGCTGGGCAGCTGGTCGGTCGACGGCTCCACGTACCCGCCGTACCCCTTCACCACGGCGGCCAGGTCCGCGACGGCCGTCGCGAGCGCCAGCGAGTCCGACATCGGCTCCTGCGGGCTCGCGGCGCGGATCGGCGCGCTGGCGAAGCCGGCGGCGTCGGTGCCGGGCGTCTTCCAGAGCACCTTGGCCAGGCCGACCTGCTCGCCGGGCTCGACGCCCTCGCGCAGCCGCAGCTCGTACAGCGCGGAGGCGTGGTGCCCGGCCCCGAGCTCCCCGGCGTCGGCGCTCAGGTCCCCGAACGACTCGTCGTCCATGGCGCGGTTCTCGTAGCCCACGAGGCGGTACGTCGCCACCTTCTCCGGGTCGAACACGACCTGCGTCCGGGCGTCGTCGGCGACCGGCGCCAGCAGGCTGGTCAGCTCGTCGACGTACAGCCGGCGAGCCTCGTCGTAGGTGTCGACGTACCGGTAGAAGCCGTCGCCCTGGTCGGCCAGCTGCTCCATCAGGTGGTCGTTGTAGTTGCCCATCCCGTAGCCGACGGTGACCAGGTGGATGCCGTTGCGGCCCTCCTCGGCGATCCGGGCGGCGATGCTGTCGGGGCCGGTCATGCCGACGTTGGCGACGCCGTCGGAGCAGAGGACGACGACGTTGACGCCGCCGGGGCGGTATGCCCGGCGGGCCTGCTCGTACCCGAGCGACAGGCCGCCCTCGACGTCGGTGCTGCCGCGCGGCGTGAGCCGGTCGACCGACGCCATCACGGTCGCGCGCTCATCGGCGCGGGTCGGCGGCAGCACCAGCTCCACCTGGTCGTCGAACCCGACCACCGAGATCGTGTCGTCGGGGCGCAGGCTCTCGGTCAGCAGGGCCAGCGAGTCCTTGACCAGCCCGAGCCGGTTGCCCATCGCCATCGAGCCCGACCGGTCGACGACCAGGGTCAGGTTCACCGACGGCCGCGCCTCGCGCGGCACCTCGCGGGCGGTGACGGCCACGCGCACCACCTGCTGGGTCATCGGGCTGTCGGGCGCGTCGTAGGCCCGGACGCCCGACTCGGCGCGCACGGCGAGTGCGGCCTCGGTCGGCGCCGGGTCGCCGTAGTCGAAGGCGTTCACCCACTCCTCGGCGCGGACCGAGTCCGCCGGGGGTCGCTGGCCCTGGGCGACCATCGCCTGCGCGACGCGGTACGAGCCGTTGTCGACGTCGAGGGCGAAGGTCGACTCGGAGTCGCTGCCCGCGTCGACGTACCCGCTGACGCCCTCGTCCTGGAAGGTGTTGCCCTGCGGATCGGGAGCGGGCTCGCCGGCCGACCCGCCGGCCTGCCCGTACGTCGCGCTCACGCCGGACGGCGACTGCACGTCCCCGTTCTCCGCATCACCCCCGCACGCGGTGAGGGCGAGGGCACTCGCCAGGGCGATCGGGACCAAGGAGTGCCGCAGGACGTGTCGCTGGCGAGTCGTCATGGTGCGTGCGACGGGACTTTGCCGAGCGACGTTCCCCGAATCGGCTGCCGCGACCCGATCGTGACCTACCTGTCACCCCCACGTGATGGGAGCGCGGCGCCACGGGGCGAGCGCCCGGCTGGTCGGCCCGTCCTCCACCTCCAGCTCGTCGGAGCGGTTCCACAGCGTGAGGTAGACGGCCACGGCCGGTCCCGTGAGCAGCACGTCGGCACGGTCGGTCACCTCCTCGCGCGGGGCCGCCGTCACCACGGCCGGACGGTCGCTGGTCTCCACCAGCCAGCCGTTCGGGGACTCCTCGGCGACCACGCCGATGCCCAACGGGTCGGCCGACCGCAGGCGGCTCTTGTTGCGGGTCATGAACCCGGCCAGCAGCTCGTCGACGCCGTCGATCGCGACGACGGGGTCGATCCAGGTGTCCGCCGACGTCGGGTACCGCCCGAGGTCCGCGGCCAGCGCGTCGACCGCGTGGATGGTCGTCTCGTGGCACTGGCGGCGGGCCCAGAAGTCCAGCGCCCGCGGCGCGTCGTTGAGGAACACGATGGTGCGCACGTCCTCGGGCGCCTCGGTGATCGCCGCGACCAGCTCGATCGCGCCATCGCGCAGCCAGTCGACCGGATCCGGGCTCCGGCGTCCGGCGCGCTCGGTCGCGTCGACGTCGATGGCCTGGCCACGCAGGTTGGCCGCCGCCCAGCGGTGCACCATCCCCTGGTGGCCGATGAGGCGACGTACGGTCCAGTCCGGGCACGTCGGCACGTCCGCCTCCAGCCCCGCGCTCCCCGCGTGCCGGGCGAACGCCTGGAGCGCGACCCGCAGGCCGTCCAGGTGCTGCGCGCGGGTCAGGGACGTGGCCACGCCGCGAACGATCTCACGGCTCCCGGGGTCCTGGCGCGCGAGTTGTCCACAGGCGAGGACGCCTGTAACGCGGTGTTAGGGGGACTTCCCACGCGTTCCAACGCTGGGTAAGACGGTCTAACACCGCGTTACATGAGGCGAGCGCGACCTTCAGGCGTCGTCCTTCTGGAAGGTGCTGACGCCCCACCAGGCCGCGAGGGCGAGGAACACGAGCGCCGCGAGCGAGCCGGACAGCACCGTGCCGTTGGCGACGTCGCCGGCGAACACGTCACGGATGGCGTCGGTGATCCAGCGGGTGGGCATGAAGTCGCTGACCCGCTTGAGCCAGTCGGGGCCGAGGGTCATCGGCAGCAGGATGCCGCTGAGGAGGAGCACCGGCATCATCACGATGTTGATGACCGGGGCCATCACGTCCTCGGACTTGGTCGCCATGCCGAGGGCGTTCGACGCCGCGGCGCAGGCCCCGCCGATCACCAGGGTGATCACGATGCCGAGCACGATGCCGTCGAACGAGCCGCGCATCCCGATCGCCAGCCCGAGCAGCACCAGGATCAGCGACTGCACGAACAGCTGGAGCACGTCGCGCATCAGCCGGCCGACCAGCAGCGAGCCGCGGGAGGCCGGGGTGACCCGCTCGGCCTCGATCACGCCCTCTCTCCACTCGCCGATCAGCGAGAACCCGGCGAAGAACGCGCCGAACAGCCCCAGCTGCACGAGGAGCCCGGGCACCAGGAACGTGTAGGCGTTGTCGGCACCGCCGGGGAACTGCGCGACGAGCGGCTTGAGCAGCGGACCGAACAGCAGCAGGTACAGCACCGGCTGGAAGACGCCGATCAGCACCCAGGCGGGGTTGCGGAGGTTCATCCGGATCTGGCGGCGGAACACGATGCTCGAGTCGCGCATGAAGCCGTTCATCGGGCGGCTCCTTCCAGGCTGTCGTCCCTCTCGGCCGCGGTGGCCTCGTCGTCCTCGGGCTTGCCGGTGCCCGCCTCGGCGTCGCGCAGGGAGCGGCCGGTCAGGGTGAGGAACACGTCGTCGAGCGTCGGCCGGTGCACCTCGACCGACTCCAGCGTCACGCCGGCGGCGTCGAGGTCGCGCAGCAGGGCGGGTACGGCGCGACCGGCGCGGCGGACGCGACCGGAGACGTGGCTGCCGGCGACCTCGACGTGCTCGGCGATGGCCCGCAGCTTGTCGGCGGCCGTGCTCACCTGGCCGGGCGCCACCTCGAGGTCGACCAGGTCGCCGTTGACCTGGGTCTTGAGGTTGTCGGCGGTGTCGGAGGCGACGATCCTGCCGCGGTCGATGATGACGATGCGGTCGGCCAGCGCGTCGGCCTCGTCGAGGTAGTGGGTGGTCAGGAAGACCGTGGCCCCGCGCTCGCGGCGCAGGTCGGCGATGTGGCCCCACAGGTTGGCCCGCGCCTGCGGGTCGAGGCCGGTGGTCGGCTCGTCGAGGAACACCAGCGTCGGGTCGTGGATCAGCCCCATCACGATGTCGAGGCGCCGCTTCTGGCCGCCGGACATGTTCTTGCACATCCGCCGCCACAGGCCCTCGAGCTGGAGCTCGTCGAAGAGCTGCTGCCCGCGGCGTACGGCGTCGGCCCTGGACATCCCGTAGAGCATCCCGTGGTCGACGACCTCGTCGCCGGCGAAGGCGCCGCTGAAGGCTCCGCCGGTCTGGGAGACGTAGCCGATGGAGCGCCGCACCTGGGCGCTCTCCTTCACCACGTCGTACCCGGCCACGGTCGCGGTGCCCGCCGTGGGCTTCAGCAGGGTGACGAGCATGCGCAGCGTCGTGGTCTTGCCGGCGCCGTTGGGGCCGAGGAACGCGACGACCTCGCCCTCCTCGACGTCGAGGTCGACCCCGTCGACGGCGCGGACCTCCGTCTTCTGCTTGCCGCGGCCGGTGTGGAACGTCTGCACGAGTCCTCGTGCGTGGATCATGGGCCCTCCTCGCGAGTTCGTCTGGACCCTACGACCCGGGACCGAGGCAGAACTCATCGATTCGTCAGCGATCCTCCGGGTACTCGGAGCGCAGCGATCGCTGACGAATCGCGGGGGGGCCGGGCGCTCAGGGACCGACGAGGGGCTTGCTGTCGGGCCGGAAGTCGGCCGTCGTGCAGACCTGGGCCTCGAGCGGCAGCCGCCACGTGTGCCGCAGGCTGGGCACGCGGAAGGTGACCAGGGTGGCCGAGGCCTCCTGGCAGTCCTCGGCCGGCACCGGGCCGGGGTCGGTCCAGTGGATGACCGCCTTGGCGGTCTCGCCGGGGTCGAGGGTCACCAGGCCGCTGCCACCGCTGACGTCACCCGGCGTCCCGAGCAGGCCGTCGAAGTCGCGGAACGCCGCCTTGGTGGCGATCCCGGCCGAGCACGCGTCGTCACCGACGTTGGTCACCTTCACGGTGAGGAACCGGCTGCCGGCGGCGCCCTCGAGGCGCCCCTTCACGACGTACAGGTTGGTGGCGGTGCAGGTGGCGGCCGCGGCGGCCGACCCCGTCGCGGGCGTCAGGGCGACGACGGTGCCGGCGAGCGCGAGCCCGGTAGCGATGCCGGCGAGCGAGCGGATCGTGGAGCTGGGGTTCATGGGCAGTGCCTCCCTCGTGGGTCTCTCCCAGTGTGACGACGGGTCGGTTGCTTCGGTTGTGGGCGTGCGCAAGATTGGCCGTGTGGAACTTCCCTTCGGCATCGACTTCGGCGGCTCGGGCATCAAGGGCGCGCCGGTGGATCTCGAGGCCGGCGACTTCGCCGGCGAACGGGTCCGCATCAAGACGCCCCAGCCGTCGACGCCCGAGGCCGTTGCCCAGGTCTTCACCGAGCTGCTCGACCAGTTCCCGAGCTCGAAGGGGGCCGTCGGCGTCACCGTGCCGGCGGTGGTCCGCCACGGTGTGGTGAGCTCGGCGGCCAACATCGACCGGGGCTGGATCGGCACGGACGCCGACGCGCTGTTCACCGAGGCGACCGGACGCGACGTCCACGTCGTCAACGACGCCGACGCCGCGGGCCTGGCGGAGGTGCGGTTCGGCGCGGCCAAGGGCCGCCGCGGGCTGGTCATCGTGACCACGCTCGGCACGGGCATCGGGTCCGCGATCGTGTACGACGGCGTGCTGGTGCCCAACTCCGAGCTCGGCCACCTCGAGATCGACGGCCACGACGCCGAGAAGCGCGCCGCGTCCTCGATCAAGGAGGACGAGGGGCTGTCGTACCCGGAGTGGGCCAAGCGCCTCACGGTCTACTACCGGACCCTGGAGAAGCTCTTCTCCCCCGACCTGTTCGTGGTCGGCGGCGGGGTCAGCAAGGACTCCGCCGAGTTCCTGCACCTCATCGACATCGAGACCGAGATCGTCGCGGCCAAGCTGCAGAACCGCGCCGGCATCGTCGGCGCCGCGCTCTGGGCCTTCGAAGCCGGAGACGAAAGGCCCTAGCCTCAGCCCGCCAGCGCCTTCTCGATGTCGTCGACGAGGTCGGCGGGCTGCTTGCGGAAGAAGTAGCGCCGCAGCACCTGGCCGTCGCGGTCGACCAGGAACTTGGTGAAGTTCCACTCGATGTCCTCGCCGTCGCGACCGGGTGCCTCGGTGCGCAGCCACTGGTACAGCGGGTGGGCGCCGTCGCCGTTGACCTCGACCTTGCCGAACATCGGGAACGTCACGCCGTACGCCGTCTCGCAGAACTCCGCGATCTCGGCCTCGGTGCCCGGCTCCTGATGACCGAACTGGTCGCACGGGAAGCCCAGCACGGTGAACCCGTCGCCGACCTTGGCGTCGTAGAGCTCCTGGAGCCCGGCGTACTGCGGCGTGTGGCCGCACTGCGAGGCGACGTTGACCACGAGCACCACCTGGCCGTCGTACGCCGAGAGGTCGACGTCGGCGCCGGTGATGTCCTGGGCGTGGAAGTCTCCGAGGGAAGTCACGCCCCCGAGTCTTGCACCCGTCCACGGATGGCTGCGGCGACGGCCTTGGGCACGGACGGGTTGAAGACGCTGGGGATGATGAAGTTGGGGTTGAGCTCCTCGTCGCTGACCACGTGGGCGATCGCGTCGGCGGCCCGCAGCAGCATGTCGAGGGTGATCTCCTTGGCGCGCGCGTCGAGCAGGCCACGGAAGACGCCCGGGAACGCCAGCACGTTGTTGATCTGGTTGGGGTAGTCGCTGCGGCCGCTGGCCACGACGGCGGCGTAGCGGTCGGCCTCCGCGGGGTCGACCTCCGGGTCGGGGTTGGCGAGGGCGAACACGACGGCCTTGTCGGCCATGTCGCGGATCCACTCGGGGTCGAGCACGCCCGGGGCGCTGACGCCGACGAACACGTCGGCACCCTTCAGGCCGTCGTGCAGGTCGCCCCGTACCTTGCGGGGGTTAGTACGCGCGGCCAGCGACGCCTTGGCCAGCGGGAGGCCGGTGTCGTCGGAGGACAGGCACCCCTCGCGGTCCCAGACCACGATGTCGGTGATGCCGGCCGCCAGCATCAGCGTGACGATCGCCGTCCCCGCCGCGCCCGCGCCGGCGACGACGACCCGGACGTCGGAGAGCTTCTTGTCGACGACACGCAGCGCGTTGGTGAGCGCGGCCATCACCACGATCGCGGTGCCGTGCTGGTCGTCGTGGAAGACGGGGATGTCGAGGCTGGCGCGCAGCCGGGCCTCGATCTCGAAGCAGCGCGGTGCCGCGATGTCCTCGAGGTTGATGCCACCGAACCCGGGCGCGATCATCTCGACGGCTCGGACGATCTCGTCGGTGTCCTGGCTGGCCAGGCAGATCGGCCAGGCGTCGATGTCGGCGAACCGCTTGAACAGCGCCGCCTTGCCCTCCATCACCGGCAGCGCGGCGCCCGGCCCGATGTTCCCGAGGCCGAGCACCGCGGAGCCGTCGGTGACGACCGCGACGGTGTTGCCCTTGATGGTCAGCCGGCTGACGTCCTCGGGGTGCTCGTACAACGCCTGGCTGACCCGCCCGACGCCCGGGGTGTACGCCATGGACAGGTCGTCGCGCGTGCGCAGCGGCACCTTCGAGGTGACCGCGATCTTGCCGCCGAGGTGGAGCAGGAACGTGCGGTCGCTGACCTTGTAGACCTCGACACCCTCGATCTCCTTGACCACCTCGACCAGCCGCTCGGAGTGCGACGCGTCGGCCGCGGAGCAGGTGACGTCGACGACCAGTCGGTCGTGGCTGGAGTCCGCGACGTCGATGGCCGTGGTGATGCCGCCCTCGCGCGCGATCGCGGTGGCGACCTTCCCGACGACGCCGTGGTCCGGCGCGGTGTGCAGCCGCATGGTGATCGAGTACGACGAGGCGGTGGCCGACATGCTCGTCAGCCTGTCCCGGTTCGGTGGTGACGGGCAAGTAGCGGTCGTTGTGGTCGCGCCGGAGAGCGCAGCGCGGACACGAGCAGCACGAGGGCGGCCAGCTGGGCGACGCCCACGACCGTCACGATCGGGAGGCGGCCGTGGGCGTACAGCCAGCCGGCGACGCCACCGCCGGCCAGCGCGGCGACCCCCTGCACGGCGGCGAACGCGCCGTACGCCGTCCCGAGCCGGGAGCGCGGGACGGTCTCGGCGACCAGGGCCTTGACGGTGGAGTCGAGGATGCCGGTGGCCAGGCCCCAGACGAGGATCCCGGCCACCGCGACGGCCGCCGTCGACGAGAACGCCAGGAACGGCACCAGCCCGACGAGCAGGGGCAGCACCAGCAGCGTCCGCCCGCCGATCCGGTCGAAGACGAAGCCGGTCGCCAGCGCGGACACGGCCTCCACGCCCATGGCGGCGGCGTACACGACCGGCACCCACGCCACGTCGAGCAGCCCGTCCTGGACGAGGTGGAACGACAGCACCCCGAAGGTCAGCAGCCCGAACGTCGCCAGGGCGCACGAGACCGTGAGCAGGTGGAAGGACCGCGGCAGCGGCCCGTCGGGTACGTCGTCCACGTGAGGACGCGGACCGGTCATCGCCAGGGGCGCCGTGAGCGCCACTCGGAGCCGCAGCAGCAGCGTCATCGCCACGACGCCCGGGATCGCCAGCGCCGCCAGGCCCGGCCACGTCGCCCCGGTGAGCGCGAGCAGGCCGGCCACCAGGAGCGGCCCCGCGAACGCCCCCACCTGGTCCAGCGCCTTGTGCACCGCGAACCCGCGTCCCCGGCCCACGGTCCGGGCCGCGTCGGCGAGCAGCACCGACTTCGAGGGCGACCGGACGGCCTTGCCGGTGCGCTCGAGGACCACCAGCACGGAGGCGACCGCCGCCCCGGCCGCGCCCACGAACGGCGCGACGGCCATCAGCGGCACGCAGACGACCGTCATGGCGTACCCCGCGACGGTCCACGACCAGTACCGTCCGGACCTGTCCGCCAGCGGGCCGGAGAACAGCCGGAAGCCGAGCGCCGCGGCCTCCCCCGCGCCGGTGACCAGGCCGACCACGAGCGCCGAGGCGCCGAGCGACGCGAGGTAGGGGCCGGTCACCGACCGGGCGCCCTCGTAGACCATGTCGGCGGCGAGGCTGACGACGCCGAACCACGCGACCACGCGCCAGGGCTTCACCCGACCAACATCCCCCAGGCGCGTACCCGCGTCCCGACGGCGGCGTGGTTGTCGTGCCCGTTGAGCCGCACCACCACCACGCGGTCCTCGAGCTCGATGGTCACCGAGGAGCCCTCGGTGGCGGAGACGGGGCCGATCGCGACGTACACCTCGCCGGTGTCCCTGACGAGCCCGCTCGGCTCGTCGTCGGGAGCCTCCTCGAGGTCGCGCATGGCCAGCATCCGCAGGGCGGGGCGGCGGCGTCCGACCCGGACCCACCACAGCCCGACCAGCAGCACGATCGCGTCGCCGACCAGGGTGAAGATCCACGGGTCCTTGCTGTAGACCTCACCCGCGACGTGGTGGTGCCGCGGCTCGCCCTCCAGCACGCGCACGTCGACCTTCCTGGTCGCGCGCGCCACGTCGAACGTCGTGCGGCCGACGACCGCGGCGTACCTGTCCTGCTCGGGGTCGACGGACTCCGGGAACCGGAAGGACACGAGGTACCGCCCGCCGTCGTCGACCGCCTCGACGACCGACGCACTGACGTCGACGCCGTCCCGGTCGACCCGGGCGCGGGTCAGCAGGGTGTTCACCAGCGGGAAGGTGAGCAGGAACAGCACCACCACCACGAAGAGCAGGCGCCTGGTGCGGGCGTTCCACGCCGGAGGAGTGAATGGCCGCATCAGAAGCCGCACACCTCACCGGCGTACGCGAACGCCTCGTTGGTGACGTGCGGGCTCATCGCCAGCCGGATCTGCGCCGGCCCCTGGTGGGGACCGCCGGCGATCGTGACGTTGACGAAGAACGTCGTGCCGCCGGTCGCCGAGCCGAACGCGTGGATGTCGCAGCGGGCGGGCTGGGCGCGCAGCTCCATGGTCACCGGCCGCCCGTTGCCGGCCACCTCCTGGTGGACCTCGAAGGCGTCGCCCTCGGCCGAGGTGTAGAGCGGGGTGCCGGTCACGGTGTCGACGGTGAACGAGCCGGCCCGGCCGGTGGGCGTCGCGGTCAGCTCGAACAGCCCGACCGCGTCCTCGCCGGACCCCTGGATGCCGACGCCGGTCCACTCGAGCGTCGCGATGCGGTCGATGACGAGCTCGGCGCACCGCTCCGCGGCCCAGCGCCCGGTCACGTGGGTCTCGTCCTCGACGGGCACGGTGACCTCGTCGCTCCCGTAGTCGACCGTGACGGTGGCGGGCTCGCTGCGCTCGGCGCCGCAGCGGGGCTCGACCAGGTCGAGGGTGAACCCGCGGTAGGAGCCCGACGGGATCGCACGGAGCCGGCCACCACGCTCGGGCCGGGAGAGCAGGGCGTCGGTGTAGACGATGCGCTTCGGCCGGATCTCGCGGTCCAGCCCGTTGGTGATCCACACCTGGAAGCGGCCGAGGGCGACGTCCCGGCTGGACTGCTGGAGCTCGGCCTCGAGCGTCCCGCTCAGCGGCTTCTCCGACGGCGGCGGCAGCGTCAGCGTCTTCGCCGGCGTGGAGGGCGTTCCGGACGGCTCGCCCGAGGCCGACGACGACGAGGGTGCGGAGGAGCACGCCACGAGGCTCAGCACCAACGCCAGCCCGGCGACGTACCGTCTCACGACCCCAACTCTGCCAGCATCAGCGCGACGCCCCGCGCCGTTCGCTCCAGCTCCGACGGGTCGACGCTCTCGTCGGCGGCGTGGATGTGGCAGGCGGGCTCCTCGACGCCGATGAGCAGGATCTCGGCATCGGGGTGCGCGCCGGCCAGTGCGTTGCACAGCGGGATCGCGCCGCCCTGGCCGGCCTCGACGAGGTCGCGACCGTACGCCGCGCGCATGCCGGCCGCCAGCGCGGCGTACCCGCGCCCCCGCCTGCCCGCGGCGAAGGGCTGACCCAGCGTCTTGGGCTCGACGGTCACCTGCGCACCCCACGGCGCGGCGGCCTCGAGGTGCGCGGCCAGCAGGCGCTGCGCCGCGGCGGCGTCCTGTCCGGGCGGGACGCGGAGGTTCACCACGGCGCGGGCCTCGTGCTGGATGGCGGCGGTGACGTTCGAGACAGAAGGAGCGTCGATGGCGAGCACGGTCGCGGCGGGCCGCGCCCACACGGTGTCGGCCACCGAGCCGGAGCCCAGCAGGCCGACGCCGTCGAGGACCTGGGCATCCGCCGCGAACCGGTCGGCCGGGTACTCCGCCCCGGTCCAGGTGCCGGTGTTGTCGAGCCCGGTGACCGTGGTGTCGCCGGCGTCGTCGCGCAGGCTGGCCAGCACCGCGATGAGGGCGGCCAGGGCGTCGGGTGCCGCGCCGCCGTACGCGCCCGAGTGCGCCGGCCCGGCCATCGTGCGGACCGTGACGAGCACCGAGCCGGTGCCGCGCAGGCTGGTCGTCACCGTCGGGGTGCCGAGCTCGACGTTGCCGGCGTCGGCGATGAGCATCACGTCCGCCGCGAACAGCTCCGGCTGGGCGGCGACCAGCCGGGAGAGCCCCCCGGTCGACATCTCCTCCGACCCTTCGCACACGACACGGACCCCGACCGGCCAGGGCTTCGGCAGCCCGCGCAGCACGGTGAGCAGCATGACCAGGTTGCCCTTGCAGTCGGCGGACCCGCGGCCGTAGAGCCGGCCGTCGCGCTCGGTCAGCTCCCACGGCGACGACGTCCACTCCGCCGGGTCGGCGGGCTGGACGTCGTAGTGCGAGTAGAGCAGCACCGTCGGCGCGTTCGCGGGCCCGGGCGTGTACCCGACGACGGCGTCGCTGCCGTCGTCGGTGGGCACGCGGCGTACGTCGTCCACGCCGGCGTCGGCGAACAGCGCGGCCACCAGGTCGGCGGCCTCCGAGCATGCCTCGACGTGCTTCCCGTCGTGGATCGAGGGGATCGCGACGAGGCGGGCCAGCTCCTCCATCAGGTGAGCTGTTCCAGGTACTCCGGGAGCATCTGCCACCACGTCGGCCAGTCGTGGTCGTACTGCGGGCCCCAGTCGTCGACCCGGTTGGGCACGCCCTTCTCGCCGAGGACGCCGGCCGCGCGCCAGGACTCGCCGACGTCCTCCCACTTGCCGGACCCGGAGGCCAGCACCACGAAGCGCTGCCGCAGCGCGTCCAGCGCCGGGCCCTCGAGCCCGGGCAGGAAGTGCACCGGCGAGGAGAAGAACAGGTCGTCGGTGAAGCCGCCGATGAACCGCTCGACGTCGTAGGTGCCACTCATGCAGACCGCGGCGCGGAACAGGTCGGGGTACCGGCAGACCAGCGCCAGGGCGTTGAACGCACCGATCGACGCGCCGGCGACGATGACGGAGTTCGGGCCACCGGTGTCGGCGTGGATGGCGGGCACCACCTCGTGGGCCACGGCCTGCTGGAACTGGTTGAAGAGCCAGCAGCGGTACGCCGCATCGCCGTCATGAGCCGTCATGGCCTGGCCGGCCACCGAGTCGCACGAGTAGACCTTGATGCGGCCGTCCTCGACCAGCCCGCCCAGGTGGTCGACCAGCTGGTGCCGCTCGACCTCCTCGGCGTCGCCGCCCGCGGTCGGGAAGACCAGCACCGGGACGCCGAAGTGGCCCCATCGCACGAGGGTGATGTCCTGGTGCATCCGGTCCGAGCGCCAGCGTTCGACTGCCTTGTCCATGCCCTGAACCTATTCGTAGACGAACTTCTGGTCGCCCGGGTGCAGCCAGCCGAGGCCGTCGCGGAGGCGGTCGCGCCAGTTCTCCCAGTTGTGGCCGTCGCGCGCCTCGACGTACCGGACTTCCATGCCCGCCTGGCGGAACACCGTCTCCATGGACCGGTTGGGCGTGATGAGCGGCTCGTACATCCCGCACGTCAGGTAGATCCTGTCGGCGATGCGGCGCGGGCGGGCGCGGTAGCGGTTGACGAACTTCACCACCGGGTCGAAGACCGGGCCGCCGCCGTGCTCCTGGCCGATGTCGGTGAAGACGAGCGACGGCGACTCGAGCAGCAGTGACCCGAAGACGTCGGGGTACCGGGCCGCGGTCGAGACCGTGGCGACGCCGCCGAACGACGACCCCATCAGCGTGCGGGACACGGGGGTGTCGGAGATCGGCAGCTGCTCGGTGAGCTCGGGCACCAGCTCGCGGGCGATGAACCGGGCGTGCGGCGCGTTGTTGGCGTACTCGACCAGCCGGTCGCCCACCGGCGAGACGAACGCGACCACCATCTCGGCCACCTCGTTGCGGTGGATCAGGTTGTCGAGCACGGTCTTGGCGGAGGTGTAGTTCAGATAGTCCAGCCCGTCGTGGCAGACCACCAGCGGGTAGCGGATCACCGACCGGAACCGGGCCGGCAGGTAGAGCTGGTAGGTCACCTGGCGGCGCAGCGCCTTGCTGGCGATGGTGCGCTCGACCACCTCGCCGGGCCTCGCCTCCGGGTCGTGCTGGGTCCAGTCGGGCACGTGGTAGCCGGCTGCCGCGCAGACCGAGCTCGACCCGAACGGCCCGTGCGCGAGCTTGGGGTTGAGGGGGTCGTTGAGGAACGAGTCGGTGTGGCCGTCGCGGGTGACCTCGAACTGGTACTCGATCCGCGAGCCCTCGGGGATGTCGGTGGTGACGTACCAGAGGTGGGTCCCCTTCACCCGGCGCAGCACGAGCGGGTCGGCCAGCCCGACCACCCGGTGCCGCACCGACACCTCGTCCGCGTCGCCGCGCCACAGGAACGTCGCCCGGGAGCCCTCGATGATCGGCGCTCCCCCACCTGCGACCAGTCGCTCGACGAACCGGTCGACCGCGGCGTCGTCCAGCGGCTTGCGCTCGATCAGCCGGTTGATGGCGAGCTTGGTGGCGGCGCGGGTCACAGGGCACCCCCGCCGGCCCCGGTCTCGGTGAGGACGCGGGCGCCGTCGGGCACCGAGCCGTCGGCGGTCATCTCCACGCTCGTCCCGTCGTCGAGGAGCAGGCAGGTGGCCGGCGCGAAGCGGTGCACGAACACCCGCGTGTGCACGGGGTCGTCGAGGCGCAGCCGGCGGCGCGCGTGCGGCATCGCGACGACGTCACGCACGCGGCCGGAGCCGCGGTCCCAGACCTCGGCGCCCTGCACGCCCTGCGGGCCACGGTCGTTGTAGAGCACCACCCGCTCGGTCAGCGCCATCGCCCCGGCCGACCACGCGACGACCGGCAGGTCCTGCGGCGGGTCGACGGCGAAGAGCCGCAGGCAGCGCAGCAGGATGCCCACGTGGCCGCCGGCGACGGCCAGCACCGCCGCGTCGCGCAGGACCTCGGCGACCTCCTCACGGTGACGCCGTACCGGCTCGCTCTCCGCGGGCGGGGCCTTCGCCTCCAGCTCGGCGTACAGCTGGTCGACGGTCCGCAGGTACCACGCGTCGATGTCGCGTACGTCCCGCACGGCGTCGGCGAACGCCGAGTCGGCGATGTCGTGGCGGGCCGGGCGGCGGGCGACGGCGTACACGCTCTCCAGCGCGCGCTGGAGCCGGAGGCTGTAGATGCCGGCGAGCTCGTCCATCGCGTCCCGGTGCGACAGGGCCTGCTCGGCGAAGTGCCCGTCGGTCTCCAGGACGTCGGTGAGCCGTTCGTACAGCCGGAGGTTGCGGCTGCGCCCACCCATCACCTCGTCGAGCTCGTCGTCCGCGGGCTCGCGGTCCTGCCAGCCGGCGGTGACCGTCGCGACCGTGCCCTCGGGCGCGACCGACTGCACGGTGGTGCCCGCGGTGGTCAGGAAGCGCTGCGGGCCGAGGAGGACCGTCCTCATCCAGCGTGCACGTGGACCGTGCGACCGACGTCGTCGAGCATGGACCGGGCGGTGTCGTAGTCGGGGTGGCGCAGGCGCACCCACGCGTTCGCCATGTACCCGGCCTCGACCGGCTGCGTCGGGGTGCCGATGTCGGGCAGGTGGGCGTCGATGATCCACTCGCCGAACCGGCCGTTGACGTCGTCGAGCCCGCTGTAGCCCCGGATCGAGCCGTCCTTGTCGGGACGCAGGGCGACGATGCCGGCGGCGTACTTCCGCGTCATCGGCTTCTCGGGACCGCCGTGCACGATGGCGTGCGCCCACTCGCGGTAGACGTCGACGTCGTTCGCGGCGGAGTACAGGTCCCACGCGCCGACCCCCGGTGGGCGGCACCCGATCTCGGAGAACCGCAACCCCTTCGGCCCGTAGAACCACTCCATGTGCGTCGCGGAGGTGGTGATGCCCAGCGCCTGGATCACGCGATGGCCCATCTCGCGGACCTCGCCGTAGAACGAGGAGTCGGAGATGCGGTTGGTGGTGATGAACTGCGGACTGATCCAGCGGTGCCGCATCGCCTCCAGCACGTTGGGGTAGTAGTGGGTGGCCCAGTCGTGGGCGATGTTCCCGTCCACGCTGATCGTGTCGTAGAAGCCCTCGTGGCCCTCGACGAACTCCTCGACGGCGATGGAGGCCGCGTCGCCGAACCCTCCGAGCTCGCGCTCGAGGTCGGCCATCGAGTCGACCCGCACGGTGCCCTGGGCGCCGGCGCCGCTGCGCGGCTTGAGGATCAGCGGGAAGCCGACCTGCTCGGCGAACGCGCGCACCTCGCCGGCGTTGTCGGCCGCGGTCGAGGCGGCGGTCGGTACGCCGGCGCGCCGGAGCGCCTCCTTCATCGAGGGCTTGTCGCGGCACAGCCAGGTCGTGCGCAGCGACGTACCGGGGATGCCGCGCGCCTCACGTACCTCGGCCGCCGCCATCTGGTGCGACTCGATGGTCGCCTCGAGGCGGTCGATCCACATGCGGTCCTGCGCCCACTGCACGGCCTCGTCGAGCTGGTGCACGTCGGTGACGTTGCCGACCTGGTAGTACGCCGCCATCTGGCCGCGCAGGTCGTCGCCCAGCTCGTGCTCGGGCGACTCCCCCACGCCGACGACGTGGGCGCCCACGCCCGCGAGCGCGGACACGAAGCGCCGCTGGTTCTGCGGGAACGCCGGCTCGACGAAGACGATGTTCATCTCCGTCACTCTAGTGAAGGTCCGCGCCGGGTTTGAGGCCCCGCAGGGGTGGACCGGCCGTCCTCAGCCGGTGTGGCGGACGTACCAGGCCGCCACGCCCGCGCGTGAGCCGAGGTCCAGCTTCCTCAGGATGCTGCTCACGTGGTTCTCCACCGTGCGCTCGGACAGCGTCAGGCGAGCCGCGATGGCGGCGTTGCTCAGCCCGTCGGCGACCAGGCCGGCGATCTCGCGCTCGCGGGGGGTGAGCGGGCCGTCGTCCGGCACCGCGAGCCCGGCGATCTGGGCCTGCACGAGCGCGCGGTAGGCGACGGCGTTGACCGCGTCGGTCGCCGCCAGGGCCGCGCGCAGGTGCGTCCGGGCGCGCTCGGCGTCGCCGTACGTCGCGGCCAGCCGTCCGAGGGCCAGGTCCACCGGGCCGTCGTACGGCGTGCTGGACAGGCCGATCGCGTGCAGCCCGGAGTACGGCGCGAGCTGGTCGTAGAGGACCCTCGCGGTGTTCGCGTCGCCGAGCCAGGCGCAGGTCTCGGCGTACCCGGCCGCCGCGATGACCCACTCGGGCGCACGCTCGGGCATCCGCCGCACGTGCGGGACCAGTCCGCGCCAGAGGCTCTCGGCCTCCTCACGCCGGCCCGCCGCCTGGAGCATCCGGCAGGTCCAGCCATGGGCGAAGGGCGGCAGCCGGTCGACCACGGCGCGCACGGCCGCGGTCTGCGCCTCGAGGTCCCGTCCGGTCTCGGCGGCGACTGCCGAGGAGAAGACGAGGTGGAAGAACGCCGCCTCCCCCTCGGGGTCGGCGTCGCGGGCCCGGTCCGCGAGCCCCAGCGCGTCGTCGTACCGGCCCTCGATCAGCCGCTGAGAGGCCTCGACGAGCAGGACGTACGCCGTCCACTCGCGGCGGTCCATCCGGGCCACGACGGGTCTGAGCGCCTCGAGCTCGGCGAGCAGCGCGATGCGGTCACCGAGCACGGCGTAGGCGTCCATCCGCCAGCGGCGTCCCCACGCGGCGTACTCCGCCGTGCCGGTGCGCCGGCCGAGCTCGACGGCCTGGTCCGCCACCGACAGCCGTTCCGGGAGGTGCTCGATGGCGAACCTCGCCGCGTGCCAGGCCTGCAGACGCAGGAACGCCGCCTCGGGGTCGTCACTCTCGGGTGGCAGGTCGAGCGGCTCGGGCGGCCCGAACGGGTTGCTGGTGGCCACCAGCTGCGCGCGCACGCGGGCCGTACGGATGGGGTCGGCCTCGCCGAGCATGGCCAGCGCCTCGACGCACAGCTCGTGCACGCGGCCGGCCATCGCGCCGCCGTGCCCGACCCGGATGACCGTCGCGGCGTCGGCCAGGGCCTCGGTGTCGCCGGCGCGCCGCGCCTCGTCGGCCGCCTGCTCACAGGCCGCCACGGCGTCGGCGAGGGCACCGCGGCGGTACAGGTCGCGGGCCCGCTTGACGAGGTCCCCTGCCCTGGGCACGCCAGCACTCTAGGTGGCCGACCTGCGTGGCGCAGTTGAGTGTTTCCTCCGATGTGCGCCCGACCCCCGCTCCCTAGCGTCCCGGGCATGGACTCACGCATTCGTAGGTACGGCCTCGTGGGGGCGGTCGCGTCGGCGTTCGGCGCCCTGGGCGCGGTGGCGATCATCGCCTGGGACCGGCAGGTGCCCGCCGACCGGTTCAGCTACCCGTTCGACGCCGGCTGGTTCACGTTCTGGCAGGTCGTCTTCGCCGTCCAGCACGTCGCGATGCTGCCGCTGTTCGGAGGCCTGCTCCTGCTGGAGCGGCGCCGCCCGTCCCGCGCCCTGAGGGTGGGTACCTGGATCGGCCTGGCCGGGATGGCGCTGCTGGCCGTCAACGAGCTGGTCGCGATCGCCGCCCGCGACGCCCTGGTCGACGACTCGACCGGGTCCTTCGTGGGGACCCTCTACACCCTGCCCATGGTGCTGCTCGGGATCGGCCCGCTCGTGGCGGGCATCGGCGTCGTCCGGACCCGGCTGCTCGACGGTTCCGCACGGTGGCTGCTGCTGGGCCTCGGCGGGTACGTGTTCGCGGTGATGTTCCCGGCGGTCTTCGGCCCGATGGTCGCCGGGCGGCTGGCGATCGGCGCGTGGATGCTCGGGTACGCCTGGCTCGGCCTGGCGCTGCGTCAGTCGCCGGTCTCGCCCGCGTCCTCGCTGTCGCCCTCGATGACCACGACCGCGTAGCTCGCGTCCAGCCGCACGTCGACGGTGGTGCCGTCGGGCTCGGTCACCTCGACCTCCCACGTCGCGCCGTTCTCCCCGTCGCGCTCGACGCTGTTGGCGGTGCCGCCGCCGGTGGCGTCGAGCGCAGCGGCGGTCGCCCGGTCGGCCTGCTGCCGGGTGTAGTCCTGGCTGTGGTCCTCGCCGGGCTCGAGCCCGCCGGCCACGGCGACCCCGCCGCCCACGAGAGCGACCACGACGGCGGCCCCACCGGTCCCGAGTGCGATGCCCTTCCTCATGTCCAGCCTCATGTCCAGCCTCATGCCGACCATCCTGCGCTCTGCGCCCTGAAGCCAGCCTGAAGCCGCGTTCAGCGCGGGTTCAGCGGCCGGTGGGACGATCGGCCCGTGCGCATCCTGGTCGTCGAGGACGACAAGCACGTGGCACAGGCGGTGCGCCGCGGGCTCGAGCGCGAGGGGTACGCCGTGGACGTCGCGCTGACCGGCACCGACGGCGAGTGGCTGGCGACCGAGAACGTGTACGACGTGCTGGTGCTCGACGTCATGCTGCCCGGCCTGGCCGGGGACGAGCTCTGCGCCCGGCTGCGCACCGCCGGCAACTGGGTGCCGATCCTGATGCTCACCGCTCGCGTCGGTGCGGAGGAGGAGGCGCGCGCCCTCGACGCCGGCGCCGACGACTTCCTCGCCAAGCCGTTCTCCTTCGTCGTGCTGACCGCCCGGATCCGGGCACTGCTGCGGCGCGGCGGGGCCGAGCGGCCCGCCGTGCTGAGCGCCGGCGACCTGACGCTCGACCCGGCCGGCCACCAGGCGTGGCGCGGCGACCGGCCCATCGCGCTGACGCCGCGGCAGTTCTCGCTGCTCGAGTTCCTGATGCGCCGCCCGGGCGAGGTGCTGTCCAAGGCCGTCATCCTCGAGCACGTCTGGGACTTCGCCTTCGAGGGCGACCCGAACATCGTCGAGGTCTACGTCCGGCAGCTGCGCCAGCGCATCGACGAGCCGTTCGGGCGCTCGGCGCTCCAGACGGTGCGCCTCGTCGGCTACCGCCTCGACCCGGACGGCGGCTGACCGGCGATGAGCCTGCGCGTGCGCACCACGGCGCTCGTGGCGGTCGTCGCGGCGGTGCTGCTTCTCGGCGGGGCGCTCGCCCTCGAGTCCGTGCTGCGGCACCGCCTCACCGAGTCGGCCGACGACCTGGCGCGGTCGCGGGTCGCCGACCTCCTCACCCTGGCCGGCACCGGCGACCTCCCGACGACCCTGGTCAACGTCACCGACGACTCCGTGGTGCAGGTCGTCGACGACACGGGTCGGGTGGTGGCCGCATCGGCCAACGCGACGGGGGCGGCTCCCCTCACCGACGAACCGGCCACGGGAGGCCTGCACGTCGCCCAGGTCACCGGGCCCGACGACCGCGAGACCGAGCAGTACCGGCTGTGGTCCGCCACCGGCCCGGCCGCCGGTGGCGGTCGCGTCCGGGCGTACGTCGGCACCTCGCTGGAGTCGGTACGCGAGGCGACGGCGAGCCTGCGGGCCGGCCTGCGCGTCGGCGTACCTGTCGTGTGGCTGCTGCTCGTGCTGGCCGCCTGGCTGCTCCTCGGCCGCGCGCTGCGGCGGCTCGACCGGATCCGGGCCGAGGTGGACACCATCACCGAGGCCTACCCGTCGCGCCGGGTGGGCACGTCGGGCCGCGACGACGAGGTCGGCCGCCTGGCGACGACCATGAACCGGATGCTCGACCGGCTCGAGGGCGCGTCGGAACGCCAGAGACGCTTCGTGGCGGACGTCTCGCACGACCTCGGCAGCCCGCTGACCGCGCAGCGCACCCAGCTCGAGGTCGCGATGGCGCACCCGGCCGACGTCGACGAGGCCGAGCTCCGGCGCGACCTGCTCGCGCACGTCACCGAGATGGAGGCTCTCGTCGGCGACCTCCTGTTCGTGGTGACCGAGGACGAGCGGCCGCGGGTGCACGAGCCGCTCGACCTCGAGGACCTGGTGCTCGAGGAGGCGGCGCGGGTACGCCGGCTCGGCGACCTGTCCGTGGACACGTCCGGTGTCTCGGCGGCACCGGTGCGCGGCGACGCGACCGAGCTGCGCCGGCTGGTGCGCAACCTGCTGGAGAACGCCGCCGCCCACGCCGGGTCCACGGTGACGCTGCGCGCCGCGGTCGAGGACGGGTCGGTCGTCCTCGACGTGGTCGACGACGGGCCGGGCGTGCCGCCGGGACAGGAGGAGGCGGTGTTCGAGCGGTTCCACCGGGGCGACGCGGCCCGGAGCCGTCGCGGCAGCGGCCTCGGCCTGGCGATCGCGCGGACCGTCGCCCACCGCCACGGCGGCACCCTCGTCGTGGTCGCCGGACCGGTCGGAGCCCACTTCCGGCTGGTGCTCCCCGCCGAAAACGCGTTGCCCTGACCGAGCCCAGCGGGTTGGCTGGCGGGGATGCTCTCCTTCGACCGGGCCGGCCCGACCGGACAGCTCCCCGTGCTGCTGGTGCACGCCGGCATCGCCGACCGGCGGATGTGGGACCCGGTCCTCCCCGCCCTCACCGCGACCCGCGACGTGGTCCGCGTCGACCTGCGCGGCTTCGGCGACTCGACGGAGCGTCCGGTCGGCCCCTGGTCGCCCCGGGCCGACGTCCTGGAGGTGCTCGACCACCTCGGCATCGACCGCGCCCACCTGGTCGGCTGCTCGTTCGGCGCGGGGGTCTGCGCGGAGCTGGCCATCGAGCGACCGGCGCTGGCCGCCTCGCTGGTGCTGGCCGCGCCCGGCGGCGCGCTGCTCACCGAGAAGACCGACCAGCTGGCGGCGGCCTGGGAGCTGGAGGGCGCCGCCATGGAGGCCGGCGACATCGACGCCGCCGTCGAGGCCAACGTCACCGCGTGGGTGGACGGCCCGCACCGCGGACCGGACGTCGTGCCGGCGGCCGTGCGGGACGCCGTACGCGTCATGCAGCGGCGCAACTACGACCTGACCCTCGACTGGCCCGACGAGGTGTGGGAGGCCGACGACGAGCTGCACCCCGAGGCGCACGAGCGGCTGGACGAGATCACCGCGCCGACCCTGGTGATCTCCGGCGAGCTGGACATCGACAGCATCCGGCTGGCCGCGGACCACGTGCTGGCCGGTGTCTCGGACGTGCGGGGCGTGGTGTGGCCCGACGTCGCCCACCTGCCGTCGATGGAGCGGCCCGCCGACTTCGCGGCCGAGGTGCTCGACTGGGTGGCGCGCGCGGAGGAATGACCTCCCACCGGGTCGCGTTGTCGCCGCATGACACGCGTGGTCGTCCCTCGTGACTTCGGCAGCCCGGACGTCCTCGAGCTCCGCGACGTGCCGACCCCCGAGCCGGGACCGGGGGAGGTCCGCGTGGGCGTCCGCGCCATCTCGGTGAACCCCGTCGACTGGTACCACTACGACGGCGTCCACTCCGACGACCCGGAGGACCTGCTCACCTTCGGCTACGAGGTGGCCGGCGTCGTCGAGGCGCTCGGCGCGGACGTCTCGGGCTGGACCGTGGGTGACGAGGTCGTCGCGACCGAGGTACCCGGGAACGGGTACGCCGACCAGGTCCTGGTCCCGGCGTCCGCCCTCCTCGCCAAGCCGGCCCGGGTGTCCTGGGCAGCGGCCGCGTCGGTCCCGGTCGCGGGCGGCACGGCGTACCACGCCCTCGAGGTCGTCGGCGTCGCTGCGGGTGACACCGTGCTCGTGCACGGCGCGGCCGGCGGCGTCGGGGTCCTGGCCGTCCAGCTCGCCGCGCGGCGAGGGGCGAGGGTGCTGGCGACCGCGAGCCCGGGCAACCACGACTTCCTGCGCTCGCTGGGAGCCGAGCCCGTGGCCTACGGCGACGGCCTGCTCGACCGGGTCCGCGCTCTCGCACCCGACGGCGTCGACGCCGCCCTCGACCTGGTCGGCACCCAGGAGGCGCTGGACACCTCGCTGGCGCTGGTCGCGGACCGAGACCGCGTCGTCACGATCGCGGCGTTCGCCGTCGCCACGCAGCTGGGCATCAAGCTGATCGGCGGCGGGCCGGACGCGGACCCCGGCACGGAGATCCGCCCCGTCGGGCAGCGTGAGGTGCTCCGGCTGCTCGACGACGGCGTCATCGACATCCCGGTCGGCCGCACCTACGGGCTCGACGAGGTCGCGGACGCGCACCGCGCCAGCATCGGCCGCCACGTGCGGGGCAAGCTCGTCGTCGTGCCCTGACCGCTCCGTCAGCTGGGTCTTCAGGCTGGGTTCAGCCGGGTCGCGGGATGGTGCGGGCATGACCAGCCGCACCCTCGCCGTCGTCGCGACGGCCTCCGCCGTCGCCGCCCTGCTGACCGGCAGCGCCGCCTCGGCGCCCGCACCCACCGCCGCGCCGGCCTCCGCACCGGGCAACCCCGACCCGCACCTGTTCGCCCAGCCCACCGACAACCCGTGGTTCCCGCTCGCTCCCGGGCTCGTCACCCGGCTGCGCGGGACCGACGGTGACGAGCACTTCCGCGAGACGGTCCGGGTCACCGACCGGACGCGGACGGTCGCCGGCGTCCGGGTCACCGTCGTGCACGACGTCGTCCGACGCCCCGACGGGACGCTCGCGGAGAAGACCGACGACTGGTACGCCGCCGACCACGCCGGCAACGTCTGGTACTTCGGGGAGGACACCGGCACCTACGACGCGCACGGCCACCTCGAGGACAAGGAAGGCTCGTGGGAGGCCGGTGTCGACGGGGCGGTCGCCGGGATCATCATGCCCGCCGACCCACGGCCGTCGTACGCCGCACGGATGGAGTTCTCCAAGGGCGTCGCCGAGGACCAGGCCTGGGTCGTCCAGCGGCTGCCCCGGGTGACCACGCCCGGCGGGACCGAGGAGGACATCGTGCGCACCCTGGAGTGGAGCCGTCTCGAGCCGAAGGTCGTCTCGATGAAGTTCTACGCCCGCGGCCTCGGCATCGTCGAGGAGAAGGACATCGCGGCCGGCGACGAGCACTTCTGGCTGGTGTCCTCCAGCTGAGGTGACTAGCTCAGGTGTCGGGGCTGGACGCGTGACTTGTGCTCCCGGTCGGCGCCCACCGCGGCCTGGGTGCCCTGGTCGGTGCGCCAGGCCGCCTTCCCGCTGGCGTGCTCGAGCCGCACGATGACCGACTTCGACGTCGGACAGTTGCTGCCGCGCGCCGTGGAGTCCAGCGGGACCAAGGGGTTGACCTCCGGGTAGTACGCCGCGGCGCACCCGCGCGGGGTGTCGTACTCGACGATCCGGAAGGCCGGCGCGGTGCGCTCGATGCCGTCGTCGAACTCGCTGACCAGGTCGACGAGGTCGCCGTTGTCGAAGCCCAGCGCCGCGACGTCGTCGTGGTGCACGAAGACCACGCGCCGCCCGCCCGAGATGCCGCGGTAGCGGTCGGACAGCCCGTAGATCGTGGTGTTGAACTGGTCGTGGCTGCGCAGCGACTGCAGTAGCAGCCGCCCCTCCGGCACGTGCAGCACGTCCAGGGGGCTGACGCTGAAGATCGCCTTGTCCTCCTCGGTGGGGAACTCCCGGGAGTCGCGCGGCGGGTGCGGCAGCACGAAGCCGCCCGGCTGCCGCACCTTCTCGTCGTACGCCGCGCAGCCCGGCACCACGTGCGAGATGGCGTGCCGGATGTGCGTGTAGTCGGCTCGGTACGACGCCCAGGGGATCGGGGTGTCAGGCCCTAGGTCGTCGGTCAGCGTGGCTTCCGCGATCCCGCAGACGATGTCGACCTCGGAGCGCAGCAACGGCCCGGCCGGCTTCAGCGGCCCGCGAGAGGCGTGGACCGCCGACATCGAGTCCTCGACGGTGACGCGCTGGTCGACGCCGCCGGTGCGGTCCTGCTCGCTGCGTCCCAGGGCCGGGAGGATCAACGCGGTGTGCCCGCAGCGCACGTGGGTCCGGTTCAGCTTGGTGGAGACCATCACCGTCAGCTCGGCCCTCTCCATGGCCTCCTCGGTGACGAGCGTGTCCGGTGCCGCGGAGACGAAGTTGCCGCCCATGCCCATGAAGAACCGGGCCTGGCCGTCCCGCAGCGCGCGGATCGAGTCCACGGTGTCGAGGCCGTGCTCGCGCGGCGGCTCGAAACCGTGCTCGTCGCGCAGGGCGTCGAGGAAGTGGTCCGGCGCCTTCTCCCAGATGCCCATGGTTCTGTCGCCCTGGACGTTGGAGTGCCCGCGCACCGGGCACAGGCCGGCGCCGGGCCGGCCGATGTTGCCCTGCAGCAGCGCGACGTTGACGAACTCCTTGATGGTGTTCACGGCGTTGCGGTGCTGGGTGATGCCCATCGCCCAGCAGTGCACGGTCGCCCTCGACGCCATGAGCATCTCGGCCGCCTCGCGGATGAGTGCCCGGTCCAGGCCGGTTGCCCGCTCGACGGCGTCCCAGTCCACGGCGCGCACGTGGGCGGCGTACTCCTCGAAGTGCGCGGTGTGCCGCTCGACGAAGTCCCGGTCGATCGCGCCGTGCTCGAGCAGTACCGCTCCGAAGGCCTGCCACAGAGCGAGGTCGCCGTTGACGCGGATCGGCAGGTGGAGGTCGGACAGCCCGGTGCCCCGGCCCGCGAGCCCGCGGACGGTCTGCGGGTTGTCGAAGCGCAGCAGACCGGCTTCCGGCAGGGGGTTGATGGACAGGATCCGCGCGCCGTTCTCCTTGGCGATCTCCAGCGCGGTCAGCATCCGCGGGTGGTTGGTGCCGGGGTTCTGGCCGCTGATGACGATGAGGTCGGCGCGGTGCACGTCCTCCAGCGAGACCGAGCCCTTGCCGATCCCGATGGTCTCGGCCAGGGCGACCGAGGTGGACTCGTGGCACATGTTCGAGCAGTCGGGCAGGTTGTTCGTGCCGTAGGCCCGGGCGAAGAGCTGGTAGACGTACGCCGCCTCGTTCGACGTCTTCCCCGAGGTGTAGAAGATCGCCTCGTCCGGGCTGTCGAGGCCCTTCAGGGTCTCGCCGATCAGCGCGAAGGCCTCGTCCCAGGCGATCGGCTCGTAGTGCGTGGCGTCGCGGCGCCGCACCATCGGGTGCACCAGCCGGCCCTGCTTGCCCAGCCAGTAGTCGCTGTGTCCCGTGAGCTCGGCGAGGGAGTGGTCGGCGAAGAACCCCGGCTCGAGCAGGTCCGTCGTGGCCTCCTCGGCGACCGCCTTGGCGCCGTTCTCGCAGAACTCCGCGTGCTTGCGGTGGTCGGGGTCGGGGTCCGGCCAGGCGCAGCCCTGGCAGTCGAACCCGTCGACCTGGTTGAGCTTCAGCAGCGTCTGCGCCGTCCGGCGCACGCCCATCGCGTCGACCGAGCGCTTCAGCGAGACGGCCACGCCGGGGATCCCGGCGGCGGACTTCCACCGCCGGCCGACGTGGACGTCGGCCTCGTCGAGGTCGACGTCGCTTCCGGCTCGGACGCGGGGCGAGTGGTCGCGAGGGATCAGCACGGTTCATGAGTACCCGGGCGGCGTTCGCCGGACACCAGCCCTAGGGGTGGAGAAGTCTGGTGCGCGAGGGGGGAGTTGAACCCCCACGTCCTTTCGGACACACGGACCTGAACCGTGCGCGTCTGCCTATTCCGCCACTCGCGCCAGAAGCGTGCTGAGGGTATCCCAGCGCCGGAGGACCGCCCAAACCGGTGGGCGACGGCGGGTCGTGCGCCTGAGAACGCGCCGGAGCGCTGCGTGAGGCACGCGACCTGAAGCATCGGTCGGGTGCGGGGAGGAGGAGACCCCCCTCGCTACGATCGACGGACCACCCGGCGGGCGCGACAACCGAGCTGGGACTTCAGCGTGCGTACCGGGAAGGAGGCGGAGGTGGGCGGCCTGCAGCGGTTCGAGCAGCGACTGGAGAACATGGTGTACGGCGCGTTCGCCCGCGTCTTCCGCAGCGCGGTGCAGCCGGTGGAGATCGCGGCGGCGCTGGAGCGCGAGTGCGACAACAACGCCCAGATCCTCAGCCGGCAGCGGCGGGCGGTGCCGAACGACTTCCACGTCGAGCTCGCGGGGACCGATTTCGACCGGTTGGCGCCGTACGACTCCACGCTCGTGCAGGACCTCACCGCGCAGCTCCAGGAGCACGCCGACCAGCAGCACTACGTCTTCCCGGGGCCGGTGACGATCGCGTTCGAGAGCGCCGAGGACCTGTCCACCGGGCGGTTCCGGATCAAGAGCCGCGCCCAGGCCAAGGTCACCAGCAACAGCAACCTGACCCGGCAGCGGCGGCCGCGCGCGCTCATCGAGGTCAACGGCACCAAGCACCCGCTGGTCCCGCCCGGGCTGGTCATCGGCCGCGGCACCGAGGCCGACGTCCGGATCAACGACCCCGGCGTGAGCCGGCGGCACATCGAGTTCCTGGTGTTCACCCGCGACGACGACCTGGACATCGAGGTCGGCGACCTCGGCTCGACCAACGGCATGCTCGTCGACGGGCACCGCGTGCAGCGCACGGCGGTCCAGGACGGCAGCCGGGTCAAGATCGGCGGGACCACGATCACGGTCCGGGTGACCGAGGATGAGTCCGAGGACAGGGAGTACGGCGATGTCTGAGCTGACCTTGTTCCTCATCAAGCTGGCGTACCTCGCGATCCTCTGGATCTTCGTGCTGTCCGCGCTGTCGGTGATCCGCTCCGACATGTTCGGCGCGCGCATCCCCGAGGGCGCGCGCGCCGCCGCGGCCAAGCGCGACGCCCGGCCGCCCAAGCCGCCGCGCGCCCGGCGCGGGGCCCCGACGCACGTGCTCGTCGTCGACGGGGAGAACCAGGGCGAGCGGGCCGAGCTGGCCGAGGCGCCCATCCTCATCGGGCGCGGGCCGGACGCCGCGATCCGGCTCGACGACGACTACGTCTCCACCCGCCACGCCCGGATCGCCGCCTCCGGCGACCAGTGGTTCGTGGAGGACCTCGGCTCGACCAACGGCACCTACATCGGCAACGTGCGCATCACCCAGCCGACCACACTCACCCTCGGCACCCAGGTGCGCGTGGGCAAGACAGTGATCGAGCTGAGGAAGTAGCCGATGGCCTTCCGTCTCCGCTACGCCGCGATCTCCGACGTCGGGCGCGTCCGCAAGGACAACCAGGACTCCGGGTACGCCGGCCCCTGGCTCCTCGCGGTGTGCGACGGCGTCGGTGGTGCGGCCCGCGGCGACCTCGCCTCGGCCACCGCCATCGGCCAGCTGCGCAAGCTCGACGCCAAGCCGAGCTCGACGGCCAGCGACGACATGCGCAGCGCGGTCGCCGGCGCCCTGCACCGCGCCAACGACCGCATCGCCGAGCTCGTGGACGACGACCCGGCGCTCAGCGGCACCAGCACGACCGCGACGCTGGCGCTCTTCGACGGCACGAAGCTGACCTTCGGCCACGTCGGCGACAGCCGCGCGTACCTCTTCCGCGACGACGAGATCCGGCAGGTCACCAAGGACCACACGTTCGTGCAGAGCCTGATCGACGAGGGCCGGATCACCGACGAGGAGGCCCGGACCCACCCGCACCGCAACCTGATCCTCAAGGCGATCGACGGCGTGCACGACATCGACGCCGACATGTTCGACATCGACATGCACCAGGGCGACCGGCTGCTGCTGTGCAGCGACGGCGCGAGTGGCGTGCTCGACGACGGCCGGCTGGCCGACATCCTCTCGATGGGCACGCCCGACTACGCCGCGGTGGAGCTGGTCCGCGCGAGCCTCGAGGCCGGGACCAACGACAACGTCACCTGCATCGTGGCCGACGTCGTCGACGAGTCCGAGGTCGGGCCCGAGCAGCAGCAGCCGATGACGGTCGGCTCGGCCGCGGACCTGAAGCGCCGCCTGCACGTGCCGAAGACCAACCTCTTCCGCGGCCACCGCGCCGGCGACACCGGCGAGCTGGAGCCGGTGAAGGCCGAGATCCCCGACAACCTGACCGGCAACATCCCGCCCTTCGCCATCGAGACCGACCCGGTCGACCCGGAGGAGGCCCGCTACGCCCCCCGTCCGCCGCGGCGGTTCCTCCTCGCCCGCCGGCTGCTGGCCGCCGTGGCGCTGGTCGGCCTGGTCTGGATGGCCGGCGCGGCGGCGTACTCCTGGAGCCAGCAGCAGTACTTCGTCGGCGAGCAGGACGGCAGCGTGACGATCTTCCGCGGCCTGAACGCCGACGTGCCCGGGATCGACCTCTCGCACGCCTACCAGACCACGAACGTCTCGCTGGACCGGCTGTCCGACTACGACGCCTCCACGGTGCGTGCCGGCATCGACGCAGACAGCCTGGCCGACGCCCAGCGGGCCGTGAAGCGGCTCGCGGCCAACCAGTCCCTCGACGAGGACACGACGGCCACCCCGACGGAGAGCGCCTCCCCCAGCGACACCGTGTCGCCCACCGCGACGGCCACGCCGACCGACACGGCGAGCGCGACGCCATGAGCCAGTCCGGGGTGATCATGGAGTTCGTGCACCGCCGCCGGCGGGGCGCGGAGCTGTTCCTGCTCGTGCTGGCGCTGGCCGTGGGCGTCGGCGCGTACGCCGCCGTCGGGCTCGGCGTCGACGAGGAGGTGCCGGCCGACATCATCGGGTACGGCGGCTGGCTGGCCGCCCTGGTCGTGGTCGCGCACGTCGTGGTGCGGTTCGTGGCGCCGTACGCCGACCCCGTGCTGCTGCCGGTCGTGGCCGCGCTCAACGGCCTCGGGCTCGCCGTGATCCGCCGTCTCGACCTCGCCGAGGACACCACCTTCGCCCGGCAGCAGCTGACGTGGATGACGGTCGGCGTCGCGCTGTTCGTGCTGACGCTGCTGCTGCTGCGCGACCACCGGGTCCTGCAGCGGTTCACCTACACCAGCGGCCTGGCGGCGCTGATCCTGCTGCTGCTGCCGCTGGTCCCCGGCATCGGCACCGACATCAACGGCGCGCAGATCTGGATCCACGCGGGTCCCTTCAGCTTCCAGCCGGGCGAGATCGCCAAGCTGCTGCTGGTCGTGACGTTCGCCGGGTACCTCGTCCTGCACCGCGACGCGCTCGCCCTCGCGGGGCGGCGCGTGCTGTTCGTGGACCTGCCGCGCGGCCGCGACCTCGGGCCGATCCTGCTGATGTGGCTGGTCAGCCTGGGCGTGCTGGTGTTCGAGACCGACCTCGGCTCGAGCCTGCTGTTCTTCGGGCTCTTCCTGATCATGCTGTACGTCTCCACCGAGCGCGCCGGCTGGCTGATCGTCGGCACGGTCCTGTTCCTCGCCGGGGCCATGGCGGCGTACCGCGTCGAGTCGCACGTGCAGGTGCGCGTGGACACCTGGCTGCACCCGTTCGACTACTACTCCGACGCCTCGGGCGGGAAGAGCTTCCAGCTCGTCGAGTCGATGTTCGGCATGGGGTGGGGCGGCCTGCTCGGCCGCGGCCTCGGCCTCGGCATGCCCGACCGCATCCCGCGCGCCGAGTCCGACTTCATCATGGGCGCCATCGGCGAGGAGCTCGGCCTGACGGGCATGATCGCGGTGATCCTGCTCTACGGCCTGATCGTCGAGCGCGCCTTCCGTGCCTCGCTGATCTGCCGCGACGGCTTCGGCAAGCTGGTCGCCGTGGGCCTCGGCGGCGTCGTCGCCCTCCAGGTCTTCGTCGTCATCGGCGGCGTGACCCGCCTGATCCCGCTCACCGGCCTCACCACGCCGTTCCTGTCCTACGGCGGGTCGTCGCTGGTCGCCAACTGGGTGCTGGTCGCGCTGCTGCTGCGCATCTCCGACCACGCCCGCCGCCCGGCTCCCATGCTCGTGACCGACGACGAGGCCGACATGGAGACCACCCAGGTGGTGAAGATGGCGTGAACAAGCCGATCCGCACCATCTCGATCTTCTGCATGCTGCTGTTCATCGCGCTGATGGTCAACGCGACGTACCTCCAGTACTGGCAGTCCGACGCCCTGGACAAGAACCCCCTGAACCGGCGGATCATCCAGGAGGCGTTCAGCCGCGAGCGCGGGGCGATCCTGGTCGACGGCAAGCCGGTCGCCGTCAGCAACGAGAGCGACGACGAGTACAAGTGGCAGCGCACCTACCCGCTGCCGTACAAGTACGCCCCGGTCACCGGGTGGTTCTCGTACTACTCCCAGACCGGCGTCGAGCAGAGCCAGAACGACGTGTTGTCCGGCGACGACTCGCGCCTCTTCGTGACCCGCCTGGTCGACCTCGTCAACGGCAACCAGACCAAGGGCGGTCGCGTGTCGCTGACGATCGACCCCGACGCGCAGAACGCCGCGTTCGACGGGCTCTCGGCGCTCGGGCCCGACGTCCAGGGTGCGGTGGTGGCACTCGAGCCGACGACCGGGAAGATCCTGGCGATGGTGTCGCTGCCGACCTACGACCCCAACAAGCTGGCCTCGCACGACTTCTCCTCGGTGAGCCAGACCTACGACCAGCTCAACGAGGACCCGGCCAAGCCGCTGCTCAACCGGGCCATCCAGACCACGCTGCCGCCGGGCTCGACGTTCAAGCTCGTCACCGCCGCCGCGGCGATCGAGAGCGGCAACTGGGACGCGTCCTCGCAGGTGCCGGCGGGCGCGACCTACCAGCTGCCCGAGACCCGGGGCGACACCGGACTCATCGACAACGAGGGCCGCTACCAGTGCGACCCCAAGCGGATCTCCTTCGAGACCGCGATGGAGTGGTCGTGCAACACGACGTTCGCGCAGCTGGCCATCGAGGTCGGGGCGGAGGGCATGTACCACCAGGCGGAGGCCTTCGGCTTCAACGACCACTACCTCGACGACCTCGGGCCGCAGGCCGAGTCGGCGTTCCCGGCGGGCACCAACAAGCCGCAGACCGGGCAGACCGGGTTCGGGCAGTTCGACGTCCGGGCCACGCCCCTGCAGATGGCGATGGTGGCGGCCGGGATCGCCAACGGCGGCACGGTGATGAAGCCCTACCTGGTCGACGAGGTGCAGTCCGCCGACCTGCAGACGCTCGACAAGACCGAGCCCAGCGAGCTGTCCCGCGCCGTGTCGCCGACGACGGCCAACGAGCTGACCAAGCTGATGGTCGCCACGGTGAACGAGGGCACCGCGTCCCCGGCCGCGATGGACGGCATCGAGGTCGCCGGCAAGACGGGTACGGCGCAGAGCGGTGTCGAGGGCAAGCCGCCGTACGCCTGGTTCGTGAGCTTCGCGCCCGCCGACGACCCCCAGGTCGCGGTCGCGGTGATGATCGAGAGCGTGCCGGGCAAGGACACGAGTGAGATCGCCGGCGGCGCGCTGGGCGGTCCGATCGCCAAGGCCGTGATGGAGGCAGTGATCCGATGACCAGTTCCGCGCACGGACCGACCCTCGTCGGCGGCCGCTACGAGCTCGGCGAGCTGCTGGGCCGCGGTGGGATGGCCGAGGTCCGCAAGGGCACCGACACCCGGCTGGGCCGGGTGGTGGCGGTCAAGCGGCTGCGCACCGACCTGGCCAGCGACGCGACGTTCCAGGCCCGCTTCCGTCGCGAGGCGCAGTCGTCGGCCTCGCTGAACCACCCGGCCATCGTCTCGGTCTACGACACCGGCGAGGAGCTCACCGCCGACGGCATCTCCCAGCCCTACATCGTCATGGAGTACGTCGCCGGGCGCACGCTGCGCGACATCCTGCGCGAGGGCCGCAAGATCCTGCCCGAGCGTGCGCTGGAGATCACCTCCGGCGTGCTGTCGGCGCTCGACTACAGCCACCGCGCCGGGATCATCCACCGCGACATCAAGCCCGGCAACGTGATGCTCACGCCGAGCGGCGACGTGAAGGTGATGGACTTCGGCATCGCCCGGGCCATCTCCGACGCGTCCTCGACGATGACCCAGACGGCCGCGGTCGTCGGCACCGCGCAGTACCTCTCCCCCGAGCAGGCCCGCGGCGAGACCGTCGACTCTCGATCCGACGTCTACTCCGCCGGCTGCCTCCTTTACGAGCTGCTCACCGGCCGGCCGCCGTTCGTCGGCGACAGCCCGGTCGCCGTCGCCTACCAGCACGTGCGCGAGCTCGCGGTGCCGCCCAGCGACCACGACACCCAGCTCTCCCCCGAGATCGACGCGATCGTGATGAAGTCGCTGGCCAAGCGCGTCGAGGACCGCTACCAGTCGGCGGCCGCGATGCGGGCCGACATCGAGCGCTACCTCGCCGGTCACCCGGTGCGCGCGACCGCGCCGCCGCCTCCCCCGCCGGACGACCGCACCACCGTCGCCCCGACCGGCTACCAGGCGTACCCGCCCGACCCGGTGACCACGACCGGCCGTCAGCCGGTCCCCGAGCCGGACGACGACGGGGGCGGCAACCGCACCGGTCTGCTGCTGTTCCTCGGTGCGCTGCTGGTCGCGCTGATCATCGGGGCGGCGTTCCTGCTGCCGATGCTCTTCGAGGACAACCCGCAGCAGGTCCAGGTGCCCGACCTGATCGGCATGACCGAGCAGCAGGCGCGCGCGGCGATCGGCGACGCGGGGTTGTCGGTCGGCCAGCCGGAGTACGTCGCTGACCCGAACGTCGCCCGCGACAAGGTGATCAAGCAGGACCCCAACCGCGACACGTTCGTCGAGCCCGGCGCGACCGTGACCATCACCGTCTCGACCGGGAAGCCGATGACGACGGTGCCCCCGGTGGTGGGCCAGACCCGGGAGGACGCCCAGGCGTCGCTGCAGAACGCCGGGCTGAAGGCCAAGTTCCAGGAGAAGGACGGCGACGCGCCTCGCGGCCAGGTGCTCGAGACCAACCCGGCCGCCGGCGAGCAGGTGCCCGAGGGGACGACGGTCACCGTGTTCTTCTCCGACGGCCCGTCGAAGGTGCCGGACGTCGTCGGCATGACCGAGGACGAGGCCAAGCAGGCTCTGCAGAAGGAGGGCTTCAAGGCGTTCGTGACGACCTCGAACGACACCACCGAGCCCAAGGGCACCGTCATCGAGCAGAACCCCGACGGCGGGAGCGAGCAGCCGCAGGGGACGTCGGTGACGATCGTGGTGTCCTCCTACGAGGAGCCGACCGAGACGCCGAGCACGGGGTTGCCGACCGAGACGCCCACCGGGCTGCCGACGGAGACGCCCACGGCCACGCCGAGCAGGGGCGGGCCGACGCCGTAGCGATCAGCCGTCGGACTTCTGCTGGGTCTCGATGGGCTTGGCGTAGCTGAGGTCGAGCAGGCCGTCGTACGCCGGGGCCTCGATGCGCTCCTCGGTCGTCTCCTGCCAGCCGACGGCGATGTCGGGCTCCGCGGCGTCGCTGCGGTACAGCTGGAGGTAGGCGTCCGCCTCGATGGAGGCCGCCAGTGCCGCGGGGTCGCCGACGCCGGAGATCGTGTAGGGCTGGGAGTACGGCACGCCCTGGAGCTGCACGGAGTTGCCGATGCACTTGATGCCGGTCGTGGTGACGACGCGCTGACCCTGCACCGTCACCGCGGTGGCGCCGCCGCGCCACAGCGCGTTGACGACCGCCTGGATGTCCTGCTGGTGCACCACGAGCAGGTTGGGGTTCTGCTGGCTGGACTGGGCGACCTCCTCGGGCGCGTCGCTGAGCACGACCGTGACGCCGGGACCGATCTGCTCGACCAGGCCGGCGGGGGCCTCGAGAGTCCTCGTCCGGGCCCGGAGCTCGCGCACCCGGGTGTTGTCGACCGCCTCGGTGAGGGCGTCGACCTCGTCGTTGAGCCGGGAGACGCGGTCGCGCAGGGCGTCGTACTGGCGGCTCTCGGTGCGGACGAGCTGCGCCACGTCGGTGTAGCGGCCCGGGCGCAGGTCGGTGCCGCCGCTGGTCAACGCGCTCACCGCGAACAGCGACCCGCTGACCAGCACGATCACGGGCATGACCACCCGCCACGCGCTCCAGGGACGCCGGCGCGCGGCGTCGCTCGCGGGCCGCTCGGCCGGCGGGTCGCCCTCCGGCTCACCCCCGGGAGCGGGGCTCGCGTGGGCGTCCTGGCTCATGCCGACTAAGGTAGCCCGAGCCCGGCCGGCGGCCGGCGCCGTTCGTGTCCGCAGTACGTAGGAGCTGTCCCCAAGTGCGAGCCCTGTCCCGGTCCAAGTCGGACTTCCTCGACCCCCAGCGGGGTCCCATCCTCTCGGTGCGGTCCGTGGTGGCGCTGGTGCTCGTCGTCCTCGGCATCGCCTGGATGGCCTACTACTACGTCGTCGTCCGCGTCGACCCGACCGCGTTCCCGGCCCCCAAGCCCGGCAACCCGGCGTTCATGGCCGACCTGGAGAACTGGAACTACCTCATCGGCTTCGGCTTGCTGATGGTCGGCCTCTTCGTCGCCGCCCACCCCAGCACCCCGCTCGGCCGCAACCGCGGCGTGGTCGTCACCATGCTCACCTGCTTCCTGGTCGGGCTGGTGTGGATCTGCACCTACTACGTCCTCACCGGCCAGCACCTCGACAAGGTCCCGGTCTTCAACGACCTCGGCCAGTACAACCTGATGGTCGGCATCGCCTTCATGGCCGTCGGGTTCGCCTACGCCACGCGCTGGGAGTGAGCTGACGGGTTCCTCGGGCGGGCGTGCCCGGGGTGCCAGTAATCGTGCGATCGCGCGGATATTGCAGATTTCCGGCCTCAAAACCTGCAGTAGCGGCGCGATCGCGCCATTTCCGGCACCCCCACGCCGCTCATCCACACCTGAGGACGAAGCTGGGGAGAACTACACGCGTGTAGTTATCCCCAGGACTTCTCCACAATGGGGAGAACTCAGGCGAGCGTGGCGATGCCGGCCACGATCGCGGCGGCGATGACGGCGCCGACCACCGTGATCCCGATCGCCTGGACCTGCACCCGGCGCTGCTTCGGGGCGTAGACGAGCACGGCGGCGATGGCGAGGCCGCCGAGGAAGCCGCCGAGGTGGCCCTGCCAGGAGAACCCGTAGGTGAGCGTCAGCACGGCGTTGATGCCGATCCACATCAGGATCTGCTGGTAGCTGCCGCCGATCTTGAACGCGATCACCAGCAGCGCGCCCATCAGGCCGAACACCGCCCCGGAGGCGCCGAGGGTCGAGCTGTTGGTGGGCGCGGCCCAGAGGACCAGGGCGGACCCGGCGAACGCGGACAGCAGGTACAGCGCGATGAACCGCAGCCGGCCGATCGCCAGCTCCAGCTGGGGACCGAGCACCCACAGCGCCAGCATGTTGAACCCGATGTGCCAGATCTGCTCGTGCAGGAAGGCACTGCTCAGCAGCTGCCAGTAGGCCCCGTCCGCCACGCCCGCGTGCCACGAACCGTCGCCGGTGTTCAGCGCGTTGCACACGCTCTCGGTCGTGACGCTGGGGTAGTAGCCGCCCGGGGACCGGATCGAGTCGCAACGTCCTACCGGGGTCAGGGCGAGCGCGTCGACCAGCTTGCTGCCGCGCCCGCCGCTGGCCACCACCATCAGCCAGACCAGCACGTTGATGCCGATGATCACCATGGAGGTGATGGCGGCGTTGGTGGGCCGCAGCCCGCCGTACGCCGTGCGCCCGCTGCGCGTGGACCGCGCACCCTCCTTGACGCAGTCGGGGCACTGGAAGCCCACCGCCGAGTCGCGCATGCAGTCCGGGCAGATCACCTTGTTGCAGCGCTGGCAGCGGATGTAGGCCTCACGGCCGGGGTGGCGGTAGCACGTGGGCACCGCACCGGCCGGCGAGGGCGGCGCGGAATCGGACATGGGTCAGTCGCGCTTGATCTCGACCGAGTCGATGACGACCTCGTCCACCGGGCGGTCGCCGCGGCCGGTCGCGGTCGTGCCGATCGCGTCGACGACGTCGCGGGATGCCTGGTCGGCCACCTCGCCGAAGATCGTGTGCTTGAAGTTCAGCCACGGGGTGGCGCCCACGGTGATGAAGAACTGCGAGCCGTTGGTGCCCGGTCCGGCGTTGGCCATGGCCAGCAGGTAGGGCTTGTCGAAGACGAGCTCGGGGTGCGGCTCGTCCTTGAACTGGTAGCCCGGGCCGCCGGTGCCGGTGCCCAGCGGGCAGCCGCCCTGGATCATGAAACCGTCGATCACGCGGTGGAAGACGAGCCCGTCGTAGAACGGGCCGGAGCGGCCGTTCCCGGAGTTGTACTCCTTGGTGCCCTCGGCCAGCCCGACGAAGTTGTCGACCGTCTCCGGGGCGTGGTTCGGGAACAGGTTCAGCGTGATGTCGCCACGGTTGGTCTTCAAGACGGCCTGCAGGTCAGCCATGTCTACCTCTCGCACAGGGTGGAGCAGCACGCCGTACGGCGCGTGCTGACCCGATCCTGCCATGCCTCGCCAGCGGGCCCGTCGGTCCCGTCACCCCTACGGGCAGTCGCACGGCCCTGGCCGGTGCGGCATGATCGAAGGCATCCACCCATGGAGAGGAAGTGCGGAGAGATGCCGTTCCGCAAGAAGAAGTCCCCGGTCGCCCAGTTCGTCGACCAGGCGATCGACCAGGCGTCCGCGGCCGTCGACGCCGCGCTCCCTGCGATCGAGTCCGCCGTGACGACGATGCGCGAGCAGGTCCGCGAGATCAGCAAGGACGCCGCGGAGGGCGCCAGGGAGCTGGCCAAGGACACCAAAGACAAGGCCGGGCCACTGATGGCCGAGAGCAAGAACCTCGCCTCCGAGATCGCCGAGGCGACCAGGGAGGTGGCGATCCCCAAGGCCAGGTCCGCGGCGGCGTCCGGCGCCGCCACCGCCGCCGGCCTCGCGGCCAGCGGCAAGGAGCTGGCCCAGGCCAAGGTGGCCGAGGTCAAGGGCGAGCCTGCTCCCAAGAAGCGCGGCAAGCTGCGCAAGGTGCTGATCGTCGGCACCCTCGCGGCCGTGGCCGGCTTCGTGGCCAGCAAGCTGCGCGGCAACAAGCAGGCGGACAACTGGCAGTCGTCCTACACCCCGCCGACCTCCACGACCCCGCCCAGCTCGACCACGAGCTCCACGACCACGACCGGCGGCTCGGTCCCGACCACCGGCGGCACCCACCTCGCCCCGGGCGTCGGACCCGACGAGCCGATCGGCGTGGACGACCCGATGACCGAGCGCGCGGACGAGGCCGCCGACGACTCGGCCGGTGCGTCGCCCGACGAGGCGCTGTCGGACGCCGTGGAGGAGCCGCACGAGGTGACCACGCCGGACGAGCCGGCCGAGGTCGTCGACGTCGAGCCGACGCCGAAGAAGAAGTAGCCGCCTATCGGTGGTCGAGGTGTGAGGAGCGTCGACGGCGCCGCGCCGGGAGGTCCTCGGCGCGGTGCTCGTCGATCCACTCGTCGATCCGCTCCCACCACCCGAAGAGCCACTCGATCTGGGCGTCGCGCCCCTCGGGGATCTCCGCGCGCGGCACCTGCCACCACTGCATCACCAGGCGCTTGTCCATCGGCAGCTCGCGCCACACGTCGCCGACCGTGAGCAGGTGGTCCATCCCCGTGTGGGCGACCATCACCACGTCCGCCTCCGGGGCCGCGGCCAGCGCCGCCAGGAAGCCGCCCGGCCGGGGCGCGAGCACGTTGGTCATCTGCTCGGCCCGGTCGGCCATCCGGTACATGCCGAGCCTGCGCAGCCGCTCGATCCCCTTCTCCCGGCGGTGAGGCGTGAAGTTGCCGCCCTCCGGGAAGATCACGAACGCGTCGTTCTCGTCCAGCCCGGTCGCGAGCTCGGAGATGTCGCGCTCGATCTGCTCGCTCGCCGTCTCCCCCTTCTTCGGGTTGGGCGAGATGAACCGCGCCGGGATGCGGTGCAGGATCACGTCGATCGCGGGGTCCCACGCCAGGGTGTCCTTGAGGACGACCCGGGGCTCCCGGTGGTACCACTGCATCAGCGCGTAGATCAGCGTGAACGAGTCGCCAGGCCCCGCGTGCCGGCAGCACACCAGCAACGGCTTGCCGGGGTAGGCGTTCGGGTCGGGGCCCTCGGTGTCGATGGTCAGGTTCAGCACCCGCCGCGCCTCACGGAAGAAGACCCAGAGCACGCCCTCGACCAGGTCGTAGTGGATGCCCTGGTAGTACGGCCGGCGCACCCGCCAGCCGAAGCCCGACGACAGCCACAGACCGAACAGCACGACCAGCAGCAGCGACTCGACGACCAGGTAGAGGATCAGCACCCACAGCAGCCGCAGGGGCCGCCAGTGGCCCGGCAGCACGGGTGACAGGGCCGCGGCAGCGACCACCCACAACGGCAGGGTCACGCCGATGAGCACGGTGACCGCGATGACGACGGGCGCCGTGATCAGCCGGCGCGTCTGCCGGGCGTACCACTGCCGAGGAGTGGTGCTCACGGCTGCCTGCTCACGGCTGCCTGCTCACGGCTGCCTGCTCACGGCTGGGCGTCCAGGTAGGCCAGGCTCGCGAGGTAGGTGTCCTCGATCCGCTGGGTGACCGACGAGAAGTCGCGGTGGCCGAGCAGGGTGTCGTCGCGCGCCGACGTACCCCGTGCGGGCAGCACGTGCGCGGCCACGCCGTCCGGGAGCTCGGCCATCACGCGCGCGAACCGGTGCCGGCGGGCGATCTCGAAGGACACCCGGGCCACCTCCCACGGCCGCTTCGGCACCGACAGCGGGCGGTCGATCCGGCCCACCTGGAGCACGTAGATGAGGTCGGCGCCCAGCTGCACGGCCCGGTCGACGGGGATGGAGTTGACGATCCCGCCGTCAAGGAAGTGCTCGTCGCCGACCTTGGCCGGCGGCAGCAGGCCCGGTACGGCGGCGCTCGCGACGATCGCGTCGACCAGCGGTCCGGTGTGGAACCAGTGCTCGGCCGCGCGCTCGATGCTCGCGGCGCACACCTGGAACTGCACCGGCAGGTCCTCGAACGTCAGGTCGCCGAACTCCTCGGCCAGCCGGCGCCGGATCGGCGAGGCGGAGTAGATGTGCGTGCCGGTGGCCACCGCACGCCGGACCGTGCGCAGCGGCCGGTCGCCGTACACCTCCCGGCCCGTCGTCGTGGTCAGCCACATCTCGGTGAGCCGGTCGATGACCGCCGGCGACGGGTCCCGCGCGACCAGCGCGCCGTTCAGGGCGCCGACCGAGGTGCCGAGCACGAGGTCGGGCGTGATCCCCCGCTCGAACAGTGCTCGCAGCATGCCGACCTCGACCGCGCCGAGGACCCCACCGCCGCCGAGCACGAACGCGGTGGTCATCGGTCGTCCATCGGGTCAGGCCCGTTCGGCGCTGAGCTCGGGGTGCTCCTCGCGCATCCGCCGGACCACGGACCGCTCGACCCAGAAGATCACGAGGGGGATCAGGCCGGCGACCAGCGCCAGCACCGTGAACGGGATGCTCCACCGGGCCTCGCGGGCCAGGAGGAACGTCACCACGACGTAGATGATGAACACCCAGCCGTGCGCGACCCACATGATGCTGGCGTTCTCGCCGAACGTCTGGAGGCTGCTGCCGTCCGTCGCGAGGTACTTCAGGGGCAGCGCCACCAGCGAGCAGAAGGCGAGCAGCACGCCGACGATGATCGCCAGGACGCGGTACGCCGTGAAGAGCCTGCCCACGACCAGCGACCCTACCGAGCGCCCGAAGCCGGTCCGGCGGCCGCCTCGACGGTCTCCCGCGCCCACCGCCACCACACGAACACCGCGAACCCGCCGAAGAACCACCACTCGAAGGCGTACAGCAGGTTGCGGATCGCGGTGAACCGGCTGGCGTCGGGCAGGGCGTCGAGGTCGGCCTGCACGAGCGGTCCGGGGGGGTCGCGCTCGACGACGTAGGCGCCGTACAGGTCCTGGTCGAACCGCTGCGCCAGGTCCGCGATCCGCAGCTGGGGGTACGTCGCGTCGGTGGGGTCGTCGTCCGCTGCGCCGCCGCTCTCGGAGGGCTGCAGCCAGCCGGTCACCTCCGCCGGCGCCGCGGGCACGATCGACACGCTGGAGACCGGAGCCTCGGCCCAGCCACGGACGACGGGCAGCAACGAGCCGCCGACGTCCAGGAGGTCCACCACCCAGATCCCCCGGCGGCCGTCCTGCTCCCGGCCGGTCACCGTCACCACGCCGTCGGGCACCCACGTGCCCCGCACCTCGACCGGCTGCCCGACGTACCGGCCCGGGAACGGGTCGTCCGGCCCGATCGCATCCGCCAGCGGGATCGGGTCGACGTGGGTCAGGTCGCGGGCGGCGTCCGCGCGGCGGTCCTGCCAGCCGTGGTACTGCCACAGCCCCAGCCAGCCGGCCGCCACCACGGCGGCGACCACGAGCAGGTGCGCCGGCCAGACCCGGGGCCTGAGGAGGACGGGCACCGGCACGCGGCCAGGATACGGAGACACCCTCCCGCCCTAGAGTCTGCCCAGGGAGGCCCCGATGACCGTCACCGCCGTGCACCACCTCAACTGCGGCACCATGTCGCTCGTCGCGACGATCGGGGAGCGGCTCGCGCCGCGCCGCATCGTCGCGCACTGCCTGCTCGTCGAGCGGGACGCCGGTCTGGTGCTGGTCGACACCGGCTTCGGCATGGGCGACGTCCGCAACCCGAAGCGCCTGACGCCGAGCTCCCGCATGCTGCTGCGGCCCCGGCTGGTCGAGGAGGAGACCGCCGTCGCCCAGGTCCGTGCGCTCGGCCACGACCCGGCCGACGTCACCGACGTCGTGCTCACGCACATGGACTTCGACCACGTCGGCGGGCTGGGCGACTTCCCGCAGGCGACGGTGCACGTGTACGCCGCGGAGCTGGACGCCGCCACGCATCCCCGGCTGCGCGAGCGGGCCAGGTACATCGAGGCGATGTGGGCGCACGGGCCGCGCTGGCGGCCGCTGTCGGAGGCCGGCGACGACTGGAACGGCCTGACGTCGGTGACCGCGCTGGACGACGACGTGCTGCTGCTCCCGCTGCACGGGCACACACGCGGGCACTGCGGGGTCGCCGTGCGCCGCCCGGCCGGCGAGGGCGGCTGGCTGCTGCACGCCGGCGACTGCTACTTCGACGCCCGCGAGGCCCACGAGCCCCCGGCCTGTGCCCCGGGCCTGGCGCTCTTCCAGCGGATGATGGCCACCGACCACCGCAAGCGGATCGCCAACCTCGAGCGGGTGCGCGAGCTGCGGTCCGCGCACACCGGTGACGTCGACGTCTTCTGCGCCCACGCCGCGGCGGACTTCGACCGGTTCTAGGGTCCGGTCGGCCGTCCCGGCACGATCGCCGCCGTGACCCATCGGCGTACCGCGGGTGACATCATCGTCGGGTGACGATCACCGCTGATCAGGCGACGCGCTTCCAAGCGGCGTTCGCCACGATGGCGGACTCCATCGGGCGGGCGGTGCTGGGCAAGGACCACGTCATCCGGCTCACCCTGACCTGCCTGCTGTCGGAGGGTCACCTGCTGCTCGAGGACCTCCCCGGCACCGGCAAGACGATGCTGGCGCGGGCGATGGCCAACACGGTCGAGGGCACCCACGCGCGGATCCAGTTCACCCCGGACCTGCTGCCGACCGACGTGACCGGCGTGACGGTGTACGACCAGCACCGCGGGTCGTTCGAGTTCCACCCCGGCCCGATCTTCCACGACATCGTCCTGGCCGACGAGATCAACCGCGCCTCTCCCAAGACCCAGGCCGCGCTGCTCGAGGTGATGGAGGAGGGCCACGTCACCGTCGACGGCGTGACGCACGACGTGCCGCGGCCGTTCATGGTCATCGCCACCCAGAACCCCATCGAGCAGGCCGGCACCTACCGGCTGCCCGAGGCGCAGCTGGACCGCTTCCTGTTCAAGACGTCGGTCGGGTACCCGGACGCCGAGTCCACCGAGGAGCTCCTGCTCAACTCGGGACTGCGCGACCGCGCGACCCTGGTCTCCCCCGTCGTCTCCCGCGACGACGTCGCGAGGATGATCGCGATGGCCGACGAGGTGTACGTCGACCGGTCGGTCGTCCGCTTCGTGCGCGAGCTCGCCGAGGCCTCGCGCGAGTTCCCCCAGGTGAAGATGGGCCTCTCGGCGCGCGGCTGCCTGGCGTTCGTGCGGGCCGCGAAGACGTGGGCGGCCGCCGACGGCCGCGGGCACGTCGTGCCGCACGACATCGTGACGCTCGCCGAGCCCGTGCTCGGGCACCGGCTGCTGCTGGACGCCCAGGCGCAGTTCGGCGGCGTCCAGGTGGCCGACGTGGTGGCGACGCTGCTCGACCAGGTGCCGCCTCCGGTCGACCGGACCGGCTGACGGGCGGCTCCGCGTGCGCCGCCTCTGGTCCGGCCTCCGCCGGGGCGTCACGCCGCTCGGTCGAGCCGTCATCTCCACCGGGCTGCTGGCGCTGACGCTGGCCCGGCTCACCGGCCTGGTGGAGCTCGCGGTCGTCGCGGCGCTGTGCCTGCTGCTGGTGGCCATCGGGCTCGCCGTCGTGCTGGCCCCGTCGGACGTGCGCGCCGTCCTGGTCCTGCGCCCCGACCGCACCAGCGTCGGCTCGCCGGTGCGCGGGCGGCTCCGACTCGCGAACCGCTGGCCGGTGTCGGTGCTGAGCCCCGTGGTCGAGGTGCCCGCCGGCACCGAGAGTCGCTGGTTGCGGCTGCCCACGCTCCGGGCGTACGGCACGCACGACGCCCAGCTGGTCGTCCCCGCGCCGCGACGCGGCGTCATCACCGTCGGGCCCGTGGTCTACCGCCGGACCGACCCGGTGGGCCTGTTCGCCCGCCGGGTCCGCTGGGCGGCGCCGGTCGAGCTGCTGGTCCGCCCCGCGACGGTGGACCTGGCGGGCCTGCCGCTGGGCGAGATCCGCGACCTCGAGGGCGTGCCCAGCGACCGGCTGTCGATGAGCGACCTGGCCTTCCACGCGCTGCGCGAGTACGTCCGCGGCGACGACCTGCGCCACGTCCACTGGCGGTCCTCCGCGCGGGCCGGCCAGCTGCTCGTGCGGCAGTACCACGACACCCGCCGCACCTCCGCCCTGCTGCTCGTCGACACCCGGCCGGAGGCGTACGCCGACCCCGAGGACTTCGAGCTCGCCCTGTCGGTCGCCGCATCGGTGACGATGCGCGCCGGCCACGACGGCTACGACCTCGCGCTCGTCTGCGGCGACACGATCGTCGGCGGTGGGGACCCGTCGTACGTCCTGGACGCCTTCTGCCGCGCCACCCTCGACGCCCCGGGCAACACCCACGCTCTGGCGGACCTGGTCACCCGCGGGCTCGCCGCGGCGTACGACGCCAGCCTGCTGTTCCTGGTCTCCGGCACGGCCACGCCACTGGTGGACCTCCAGCGCGTGGTCGCCCAGACACCGGCCGACCTCTGGGCCGCGGTCTGGCGGACCGGCGCCGGCGAGAAGGCCGGGCTCGCGGAGTACGCCGGCCGGCCGATCGTCACGCTGGGCGAGCTCGGCCAGCTGCCTGTGGCGATGAGCGAGGTGGCGCGGTGAGTCTCGAACGGGCGTGGCGCGACCCCGTCATCGCGTTCGTGCTCACGACCGCGGCCATCGCGGGCTGGTGGACGACGTTCGACGGGCTGGCGTGGCTGGTCGTCGGTGCCGCGGGCGCCGCCGTCGGCACCGTCGTGGTGCTGCTGCACGCGCGACTGGGGTCGCTGGTGTGGGCCTTCGTCTCCGTCCCGGTGGCCTACCTGCTGCTGGGGATCGTGGTGCTCGGCGTCGACTTCACCGGCGGGTCCCTGCGCGGCACCACCTTCACGCGCGTGCTGACCGGGGCCTGGGAGTCGTGGCGGCTGCTGGTCGGCACGCACCCGCCCGTGGAGGCGACCGGCACCGTGCTGCTCGCGCCGGCCATGGCCGGGCTGCTGGTCGCGGCGCAGGCGACGGCGTTCACGCGCGCGGGCTCGCGGCCCGGGTGGCCGCTCGCGCCCATCCTCGGCCTGCTCGCGTGGGTGCTCGTCACCGGCAGCCACCTGACGTCGTCCGGGACCTGGTCGCGCATCCTGTTCGGCGGGGTGTTCGGCCTGGCCTGCCTGGCCTGGGTCGTCCTCCGCGCCGGCCGCACCGGCTCGCCGACCGACTCCCCGGCCTCGGCCCGGTGGGTGCTGGCCGCGCCGGTGCTCGTGGTCAGCACCCTGCTCGCGGTCCCGCTGGGCGGCTCGCTGCTCGGCGACGGCGAGCAGCGGCTGGTGCTGCGCGAGCAGACCGCGGCGTACGCCGTCGACCTCGTCGGCACGCCGCTGGACAGCTTCCGGCGCTTCCGCAAGCAGTCCGGGGACCTCCCCGACAACGCCTGGCGCACGCAGCTGCTGCGCGCGACGTCCGCACCGGACGGCACGGTCCTGCGGTTCACCGTGCTCGACCGGTACGACGGCCGGCGCTGGGTCGCCGCGAACGACGTCGAGCCGGGCAGCCACGACGACCGGTTCCAGCTGTTCGGCGCCGACTACCTGACCACACCGGACGAGACCGGCACGACGCCGATCCGCATCGACCTCACCGGCGCGTGGAACAGCCAGTGGCTGCCGCTCGCCGGCCGGCTGGTCGGGCTGAACACCGACTTCCCGGGCGGCGTGCCCGTCTCGTCGCTGCGCTTCAACCCGGTCACGTCGACGGCGATCGCGACGCGGACGCTCGGGGGCAACGACGAGTACGAGTTCTTCGCCGAGTTCCCCGACCCGACGCTCCCCGACCACGCCGAGGCCTCGAGGCTCGTGGACCGGCCGACGTACGACGCCGCCGAGTTCCTGGACAACTGGGCCGAGGTCGCGCGCCGGGGCACCTCGTCGCGGATGGAGGCCGTGCTGAAGGCCGCCTCGATGATGCGCGCGCGCGGGAGGTACAGCGACGGCGCCTTCGGCTGGGAGGTGCAGTTCGCGCGCGGGCAGGACGAGGCCCGGCTCGACGACTTCATGAACGGCCCGCACATGGTCGGCGACGACGAGCAGTACGCCGCGGCGATGGCGCTGGTGGCCACCCGCCTGCGCGTACCCGCCCGGGTCGTGGTCGGCGCTCGGGTGCCGGCTGACGGGATCGTCAAGGGCAACGACGTCGTCGCGTGGGTCGAGCTGCGGATCGCCGACGGCACCTGGCACGAGCTGCCTCGCTCGGCGTACATGTCCTTCAGGTCGCCGCGCCGCAACGACCCCGAGAACGACCCGGTCGCGGCCGAGCCGGACACCTCGCCGACCGCGACGTCCCGGCCCTCCCCCTCGCCGTCCCCGTCACCACAGCCGGACCAGGACCACTCCGACCAGCAGGACCGGGCCGAGCAGTCGTCCGGCTCCTGGCGCTGGCTGCTCTGGCTGCTGGTCCCCGTCGCGGTCGGCGCGGTGCCCGGGTACAAGCTGCTGCGCCGGGCCCGGCGCCGCCGCGCCAGCCGCGTGTCGGTGAGGTACGTCGGGGCCTGGCAGGAGCTCATCGACCGCGCCCGGGACCTCGGCCTCCCGGTGCCCGCCCATCGCTCGCGCCCGGCCCAGGCGGTCGCACTCGGGACGTTCGCCCTGCCGCTGGCCCGCACGGCGGACGACGCGGTCTTCGGCCCCGCCACGCCCTCCATCGACGAGGCGGACTCCTACTGGGGCTCGGTGCTCGAGGTACGTGCGGGCCTCGGCCCCGACGTACCCGCCTGGCGCCGGTGGCTCGCGCCGTTCAGCCCGGCGTCGCTGCGCCAGGGTTGATCAGCCGGGGTTGGTCAGCCGGACACGGCCGCCAGCACGTCCTCGACCGCGTCGACGATCGCCTGCGGCTGGTCGGCCGGGATCTCGTGCCCGCTCTGGCTCACCACCTCGTAGCGGCCGTTCGTCGACTCGTCGGCCAACGCGTGCTGCTCCTCGCTGTGGATCCGTTCGAACTCCTTGCGCAGGCGCGGCGGCAGGTCGCCGAACGCCGCCTGGGGCGTGCCCGACGCGCTGAGCAGCACCAGCGGAAGGTCTCCGAAGAAGGGTCCCGGCGGGTCCAGCAGCGCGTTCGCCTCGTCGTAGCACGCGGTGATGTCGAGGTGCTCGGGGTTGAGGCTCGGGTCGTGCTCGAAGCTCCCCAAGTCCTCGTCGCGCCAGATCCGCACCGGCTCCGGCTCCCCCTTCCGCGGCGGTGGCAGGGCCGCGAGGAAGCGGGCGCTGGCCCGGGGAGGGCGGGGGTCCACCAGGACGACGCCTTCGACATCGGGACGGTGACGGTCGGTGTAGGTCACCAGCGGCAGCACCCCGATCGACCAGCTGACGAGCACCAGCGGACCTTCGACCCCGGCTCCGGCCAGCGTCGCCTCGAGGTCGTCGACCAGGTCCTCGGTGGTCCGCCGCTTCTCCGGTGCTGCCGGACTGCCACCCAGGCCCGCCCGGTCGTAGGAGCACACCCGCCGCGTCGGCGCCATCAGGTCGACGACGCGGTCCCAGGCGTCGCTCGGCGCGCCCCCGCCGGACTCGAAGAGGACCGTCGGCACGCCCTCCTGCTCCGGCCCGAAGCAGGTCACGTGGATGCTTCGCTCACCGATCGGCACGTCGAGGATGAGGTCGGTCGACGCGTCGTCCGCGGTCGGGGACGGCGTCGTCGCGCTGTCGGACGTCACCGGGCCGGACGACCCGTCGCCGGAGCACCCGGCCACCAGCAGCACCGTGACCGCCACGGCCACGCTGCGCCCCAGGACGTCGTACGACCTCGTCGTCATCGCAGCCGCCAAGTATGTCGCTGCTCGGGGTCCGGGCGCCACGGTCGCGACCACCGATTCGTCAGCGGTCCTGCGGGTGATCACGGCGGGACGATCGCTGACGAATCGCAAGAGACGGTGGAGCCTAGGGGACTCGAACCCCTAACCCCCTGCTTGCAAAGCAGGTGCGCTACCAATTGCGCCAAGGCCCCGGGCAGAACCGATGTGCCGCGAAGGGCCGCGGCGGGCTGCTACTCCGCGGGAGTCGAGGGTGAGGCGACGTTGTCGGTCGCCTCGGCCCAGAGAGCCTGCTCGTGCTTGCCCTCGTCCATCTTCTTCTTCGCGTACGCGACGCCGGCGGCGGCCAGCAGGATGAACAGGATCTTCTTCATGGCGTGGGGTCTCCCGTCGTCGAAGCAGTGGGCCTAACAGGACTTGAACCTGTGACCTCTTCCTTATCAGGGAAGCGCTCTAACCGTCTGAGCTATAGGCCCGGGGTCGGGGCGAGGCCCCGTTGACCGAGGTGGAGACTACCGGACGGCCCGAGGGGCCACCCAATTGGTCAGCGCTCGTCCTCGACCAGGGTGATGTCGATGCCGCCGAGCAGGGCGGCGGACATGTTGTAGAGGAACGCGCCGAGCGTCGCGATCGCCGTCAGCAGCACCACGTCGATCACGGCGACCAGCATCGTGAAGCCGATGACGCGGTCGGTGCCGAGGTAGTCCTGGATCGTGAACGGCGAACCGGCCTGGTCGCCGACGATGTCGCGGACCGTGGTGTTGATGGAGTCCCAGACACCGGCCGCGCCGAGCACCGACCACACCATCAGGACCGACACGATGGTCACCACGCCGAGGGCGATCGACAGCAGGAACGCCGTCTTCATCACCGACCACGGGTCGACCCGGGTCAGGCGCAGACGGGCGCGGCGCGGGGGCCGCTTCTGCCGCGAGGGCCGGGTCGCGCGGGTGCGCTGGGTCCGCTCGGTGCGCTGCGTCGGCGCCGAAGCCTGCGGCACGGGTGCCGGAGCCGCGGCCGCCGGCCGCTCCTCGCGGACCTCCGGCTCACGTACGGCGGGGCGCACCGCGGTCTGGTCGGGTGCGGCCCCGTTGGTGGCGGGGTCAGCCGTCGACGTACCGTTCTGCCGGACCGCGCTCAGCTTCTGCTGGAGTCGCTCGGAGAGCGACGGACCACCGTTGCCGGCAGCCGTCTCGTCGTGCGGCATCGGCGGCAGCACCGGACGAGGCTCGGCTTGGGTCACTCGACCCTGCGTCTGCTCGGTCGGTCGCTCCGTCATCAGGCCTCACTCTCAGGCGGGGAATCGGCCACGTGACCCTCGGGGGTCTCATCGATTGTTGCACTGGAGTCCGCATCGGGCGATTCCGCAATCGATTCATCCGTCGGAGCCTCGGCCTGTCCCACCTCCTCGACCGCCTCGTCTGTGGTAGTGGGACCGCCCGCCTCGTCGCCCGCCTCGTCGCCCGCCTCATCGCCCGCCTCGTCGGCGGCGTCCTCGCTCTCGGGCGCCTCGACCGACCGCGCCACGACGGCGACCGCGTCACCCTCCTTGGGCGTCACGAACTTCACGCCCATCGTGGAGCGTCCGGTCGCCCGGAAGTCGTCGTTGATCGGGCTGCGCACGACCTGGCCGCCCTGCGTGATCGAGAGCACCTCGTCGCCGTCGACGACGATGAAGGCGCCGACCAGGTTGCCGCGCTCCTCGTTGGCCAGCGACATCGTCTTGATGCCGAGGCCGCCGCGCGACTGGAGGCGGTAGTCGGAGATCCGCGACCGCTTGGCGAACCCGCCGTCGGTGATCGTGAAGACGTACTGCGGCTTGACCGCGGCCCGCTCCTCCGCCTCCACCTGGTGGGCGCGGATGACCGACATCGACAGCACCGAGTCGCCGGCGCGGAACTTCATGCCCGCCACGCCCGACGTCGCGCGGCCCATCGGCCGCAGCTGGGCGTCGTCGGCGCGGAACCGGATCGCCTGGCCCTTGCGGGAGACCAGCAGGATGTCGTCGTCGGGCTCGACCAGCTCGGCCCCGATCAGCTCGTCGTCGTCCTCGCGGAAGTTGATCGCGATGACGCCGGCCTGGCGCGGGCTGTTGTAGTCACCCAGCCGGGTCTTCTTCACCAGGCCGTTGCGGGTGGCCAGCACGAGGTACGGCGCCTGCTCGTAGTCGCGGATCGCCAGCACCTGCGCGATGTTCTCGTCGGGCTGGAAGGACAGCAGTCCGGCCACGTGGCCGCCCTTGGCGTCGCGAGACGCCTCGGGCAGGTTGTAGGCCTTGGTGCGGTAGACGCGACCCGCGGTGGTGAAGAACAGCAGCCAGTGGTGGTTGGTGGTCGCGATGAAGTGGTCGACCACGTCGTCGCCGCGCAGGGTCGCGCCGCGCACGCCCTTGCCGCCACGCTTCTGGGAGCGGTACTGGTCGGCGCGGGTGCGCTTGGCGTAGCCGCCGCGCGTGATGGAGACGACCAGCTCCTCGTCGGGGATCAGGTCCTCCATCGAGAGGTCACCGTCGGCCGCGATGATCTGGGTGCGCCGGTCGTCGCCGTACTTCTCGACGATCTCGGCGAGCTCCTCGCTGACGATCGAGCGCTGGCGCTCGGGCCGGGCCAGGATGTCCTGGTAGTCGGCGATCTCGAGCTCGATCTTGGCCAGCTCGTCGATGATCTTCTGCCGCTCGAGGGCGGCCAGACGGCGCAGCTGCATGTCCAAGATGGCGTTGGCCTGGAGCTCGTCGATGTCGAGCAGCTCGATCAGCCCCTGCCGCGCGTCGTCGACCGCCGGGCTGTTGCGGATCAGGGCGATGACCTCGTCGAGCATGTCGAGGGCCTTCACCAGGCCGCGGAAGATGTGGGCGCGCGCCTCGGCCTCGCGGAGGAGGTACGCCGTCCGGCGCCGGATGACGTCGATCTGGTGGGCCACCCAGTTGCTGATGAACTGGTCGATCGTCAGCGTGCGCGGCACGCCGTCGACCAGCGCGAGCATGTTGGCCGAGAAGTTCGTCTGCAGCTCGGTGTGCTTGAGCAGGTTGTTCAGCACGACGCGGGCGACCGCGTCGCGCTTGAGCACGACGACCAGGCGCTGGCCGGTGCGCGAGGAGGTGTCGTCGCGCACGTCGGCGATGCCCTGGACGCGGCCGTTGTCGGCCAGCTCGGCGATCTTCAGCGCCAGGTTGTCGGGGTTGACCATGTAGGGCAGCTCGGTGATGACCAGGCAGGTGCGGCCCCTGCTGTCCTCGTCGATCTCGATCACGGCGCGCTGGGTGACGGACCCGCGGCCGGTGCGGTAGGTCTGCTCGATGCCCTGGCGGCCGACGATCAGCGCGGCGTTCGGGAAGTCCGGGCCCTTGATGCGCTCGATGAGCGCGTCCTGCAGCTCCTCGCGGGTGGCCTCGGGGTGCTGGAGCGCCCACTGCGCACCCTCGGCGACCTCGCGCAGGTTGTGCGGCGGGATGTTGGTCGCCATGCCGACCGCGATGCCGGCGGAGCCGTTGACGAGCAGGTTCGGGAACCGCGCCGGGAGGATCGTCGGCTCGGCGCTGCGCCCGTCGTAGTTGGGCTGGAACTCGACGGTGTCCTTGTCGATGTCGCGGACCATCTCCAGGGCCAGCGGCGCCATCCGGCACTCGGTGTACCTCATCGCGGCGGCGGGGTCGTTGCCCGGCGAGCCGAAGTTGCCCTGGCCGTGGATCAGCGGGTTGCGCATCACCCACGGCTGCGCGAGCCGGACGAGGGTGTCGTAGATCGCGGTGTCGCCGTGGGGGTGGTACTGGCCCATCACGTCGCCGACGACGCGCGAGCACTTGCTGAACCCGCGGTCCGGCCGGTACCCGCCGTCGTACATGGCGTAGAGCACGCGGCGGTGCACCGGCTTGAGCCCGTCGCGTACGTCGGGCAGGGCGCGGCCGACGATGACGGCCATCGCGTAGTCGATGTACGAGCGCTCCATCGAGGTGCGCAGCTCGACCTCGTTGACGCGGCCGCCGCTCGCATCGGTGGGCGGCGGGATGGGGGTCTCGGTCACAGGTCCTTCTCTCTCCCGATCTCGCTCGATCTACAGATGTCTAGGGAATGCACTAGACACTTAGATATCGAGGAATCGCACGTCCTTCGCGTTGCGCTGGATGAACGAGCGCCGCAGCTCGACGTCCTCGCCCATCAGGGTCGAGAAGGTCTCGTCGGCCAGCGCGGCGTTCTCCAGGGTCACCTTGAGCAGCAGCCGCTGGTCGGGGTCCATCGTGGTCTCCCAGAGCTCGTCGGCGTTCATCTCGCCGAGGCCCTTGTAGCGCTGGACGGGGTTCTCCTTGGGCAGCTTCTTGCCCTCCTCCTGTCCGGCGCGCAGCAGGGCGTCGCGCTCGGAGTCGGAGTAGACGAACTCGTGCTCGTGCGGCTTGTTCCAGCGGAGCCGGTACAGCGGGGGCTGGGCCATGTAGACGCGGCCGGCGTCGATCAGCTGGGGCATGAACCGGAACAGCAGCGTCAGCAGCAGGGTGTTGATGTGGTGGCCGTCGACGTCGGCGTCGGCCATCAGCACCACCTTGTGGTAGCGCAGCTTGGCGATGTCGAAGTCGTCGTGCACGCCGGTGCCGAGGGCGTTGATGATCGCCTGGACCTCGTTGTTGGCCAGCACCTTGTCGATGCGGGCCTTCTCGACGTTCAGGATCTTGCCGCGGATCGGCAGGATCGCCTGGATGCGCGGGTCGCGGCCCGACTTGGCCGAGCCTCCGGCCGAGTCGCCCTCGACGATGAAGACCTCGCACTCCTCGGGGTTGGTGGACTGGCAGTCGGAGAGCTTGCCGGGCAGGTTGCCGCCGCCGAGCAGCCCCTTGCGCGACCGGGCCAGCTCACGGGCCTTGCGCGCGGCGAGGCGCGCGGACGCCGCGGCCTGCGACTTGCGCACGATGTCGCGACCCTCGGCGGGGTTCTGCTCGAACCAGGCCCCGAGCTCGTCGTTGACGGTGCGCTGGACGAAGCCCTTGGCCTCGGCGTTGCCGAGCTTGGTCTTGGTCTGGCCCTCGAACTGCGGCTCGGCGAGCTTGATCGAGACGATCGCGGTCAGGCCCTCGCGGATGTCGTCGCCGGCGACGCGGTCCTCCGGCTTCTTGATCAGGCCCCACTCCTCGCCCCACTTGTTGACCAGCGAGGTCAGGGCCGCCCGGAAGCCCTCCTCGTGGGAGCCGCCCTCGTGGGTGTTGATGGTGTTGGCGAACGTGTGCACCGACTCGCTGTAGGAGACGTTCCACTGCATCGCGACCTCGAGGCTCATGTGCATGCCGGAGTTCTCAGGGGTCTCGGCCTCGAAGGAGATGATCGTCGGGTTGGCGGCCTGCTTGGAGCGGTTGAGGTGCTCGACGTAGTCGACCAGGCCCCGGTCGTACTTGAAGACCTGCTCGCTGCCGCCGCCCTCGGCGCGGTGCATGGAGGCGGCGTCGGCGGCGTCGACGTCGTTGGCGATGGTGTCGTCCTGGACCGCGTCGGCGATCTCGCCGGCCTTCGGCCGCTCGTCTCGGACGACGAACTCCAGGCCCTTGTTGAGGAACGCCTGCTCGCGGATCCGGGTGGTGATGGTCTCCAGCGAGTAGTCGAGGGTGTCGAAGATGTCGGCGGAGGCCCACCAGGTCACGGTCGTGCCGGTGCTCTCGCCCGGCTCGAGCGTCCGGACCTGCTCCAGCGGCCCGTCCGGGTCGCCGAGCGAGAAGGTCTGGCGCCACAGGTGGCCGCGGTTGCGGACCTCCACGATCGTGCGGGTCGACAGGGCGTTCACCACGGACACGCCCACGCCGTGCAGACCCCCGGAGACCTTGTAGCCGCCGCCGCCGAACTTGCCGCCGGCGTGCAGCTGGGTGAGCGCGATGGTGACGGCCGGCAGCTCCTGGCCCGGCGCGGTGTCGGTCGGGATGCCGCGGCCGTTGTCGATGACCTGGACGCTGCCGTCGTCACGCAGGGTCAGCACGATGCGGTCGCAGTAGCCCGCGAGCGCCTCGTCGACGGAGTTGTTGACGATCTCCCAGATCAGGTGGTGCAGGCCGCGCTCCGCCGTCGACCCGATGTACATGCCCGGGCGCTTGCGGACCGCCTCGAGACCCTCGAGGACCTGGATGGCGGAGGCGTCGTAGTCGCCGTTGCTGTCCCGCGGGATCTCCTCGGAGACGACCATCGGGACGTCCTGAGGCTCGGTCGGTTGCTCGCTCACACGTACCTCTTCAGCTCGCCCTGCGCACATGACACGGGCCGCGACTCGAGGTTCGCGACCCAAGGGCCATGATAGCCCGTCAGGGGCCGCATTCCACGCCGCCGTCCCCGGCAACCGGGGGTACCGGGCCCGAAATCGGCCCTGAGCGCCCCGTGAAGGGCTCCGCAAGGCTCGCGCAGGGGTGCGGTGGAGTCCCCATACGGGCGCAGACCCCTCAGATCGGCTGGCAACCGGTCAGGCCACACGCCAGCCGCCGTCAGCCGCCCGTCAGCCGTAGGTGTCGCGGGGGCCGCGCCCGTCGCGGACGGAACGCGGTCCCTTCTTCCAGCTCGGCAGGTGCGGGCCGGCGATCTCGACCAGGGTCACCGTGCCGTCGCCGAGCTCGGCGTTGAGCCGCTTGACGAGCTCGGGGGCGAGGTACTTGAGCTGGGCCGCCCACGCCGTGGAGTCGGTGCGCACCCCCAGCACACCGTCCGCGAACGACTCGGGCGTCACGTGCCGGGCGACCTCGTCGCCGACCAGCTCGGCCCAGCGCGCGAACACCCCGGCCACCCGCAGGTCGACGTCCCAGCCGTGGTCGTCGACCAGCCGGTTGACCGTCACGTCGAGGGTCTGCGGGTCGCGCTCGTCGGGGAAGGCGCCGGAGGCCTTGGCGGGTCCGGTACGACGCTGGCCGGCCCATCCCGACTTCCCGTGGCGCACGCGCTTGGCCGGCGAGGACCGTGCCGTCGAGCGGGCGATGTCCTTGGCCAGCTCCAGCCCGTCAGGGCGGTGCGGCTCCTCCTCAGTCGACACGGGTCACCTCGCCGCCCGCGACGCGGAACCGGACGCCGGCGAGCTTCTCGGGCACGTCGTCGTCGACCGCGGCGGTGACCAGCACCTGCTCGGCGCCGGCCACCAGCTCGGCCAGCTGGCCGCGCCGCTCGGCGTCCAGCTCGGCGAACACGTCGTCCAGGATGAGGATCGGGTCGTCGCCGTCGGCGCGGAGCAGGTCGTAGGCCGCCAGCCGCAGCGCCAGCGCGTACGACCAGGACTCGCCGTGGCTGGCGTACCCGCGCACCGGCAGCCGAGCTCCCTCGCCACCCGGACCCAGGCTGAGCACCAGGTCGTCGCGGTGCGGGCCGACGAGGGAGATGCCCCGGTCCAGCTCGTCCTGCCGTCGCTCGGCCAGAGCCACCAGCAGTCCCTCGGTCAGCGCCGCGCGCTCGCGCTCGTCCCCGATCTCGAAGGACGGCTTGTAGTCCATCGCGGCGTCGTCCTGGGACGCGCCACGCGCGACCGTGGCGTAGGCGTTCCCGAGGTACGGGCGCAGGTCCTCGACCAGGGCCAGCCGCTCGGCCAGGATCTCGGCGCCGACCCGGGCGAGGTGGGAGTTCCAGACCTCGAGCGTCGAGAGGGCGGACTCCTGACCTCCGCCGCCACGCCGCGCATGGCCGGCGGTCTTGAGGAGTGAGTTGCGCTGGCGCAGCACCCGCTCGTAGTCCGCACGCACGCCGGCCAGCCGCGGGGTCCGCAGGACCAGGAGGTCGTCGAGGAACCGGCGCCGTTCGGCCGGGTCGCCCTTGACCAGCGCCAGGTCCTCGGGCGAGAACACGACCGTGCGGACCAGGCCGACCAGGTCACGGGTCTTGGGCAGCGGCGACTTGTTGACGCGTGCGCGGTTGGCCCGGCCGGGGTTGATCTCCACCTCGAGCACCGCCGTACGCCCGTCCTTGACCACCGCTGCCCGGACCACGGCCTGGTCGGTGTCGGCGCGCACCAGCGGCGCATCGGTGGCGACGCGGTGCGAGCTCAGCCGGGACAGGTAGTCGATCGCCTCCACCAGGTTGGTCTTGCCCTGGCCGTTGCGGCCGACGAACGCGGTCGCGCCGGGCTCGAGGACGACGTCGACGTCGGCGTACGAGCGGAAGTCGTGCAGGGACAGGTGCGAGACGTACAAGCGACTCCCGTCAGACCGGCGACGCGTCGCCGCCGGGCGGCGGACCGCTCTGCACGGCGTGGCCGCCGAACTGGTTGCGCATCGCCGCGATCGCCTTCATCGCCGGGCTGTCGTCCTGGCGGGAGATGAAGCGGGCGTAGAGGGCGGCGGTGATCGCCGGGGTCGCGACGGCGTTGTCGATGCCGGCCTCGACGGTCCAGCGTCCCTCGCCGGAGTCCTCCGCGTAGCCGCGGATCTTCGACAGCCCGGGGTCCTCGTCGAGCGCGTTGACGAGCAGGTCGAGCAGCCAGGACCGGATGACGGTGCCCTCACGCCAGGACCGGAAGACCTCGGTGACGTTGTCGACGAGGTCGACCTTCTGCAGCAGCTCCCAGCCCTCGGCGTAGCTCTGCATGACGGCGTACTCGATGCCGTTGTGGACCATCTTCGAGAAGTGGCCGGCACCCACCTCCCCCGCGTGCACCGACCCGAACTCGCCCTCGGGCTTGAGTGCGTCGAAGGCCGGCTGGACCTTGGCGATGTTCTCCGCCGAGCCGCCGTACATGAGGGCGTAGCCGTTCTCCAGGCCCCACACGCCGCCGGAGACGCCGCAGTCGACGAAGCCGATGCCCTTCTCGTCGAGCATCGCGGCGTTCGCCTGGTCGTCGGTCCAGCGGGAGTTGCCGCCGTCGACGACGAGGTCGCCCTCGCCCAGCAGGTCACCCAGCTCCTTGATCACCGAGCGGGTGATGTCGCCGGCGGGGACCATCACCCAGACCACCTTGGGTGACGGGAGCTTCTCCACCATGTCGGCCAGGCTCGTGGAGTCGGAGATGTCCTGGTTCTGGTCGTACCCGACGACCGTGTGGCCGGCGTTGCGGAGCCGGGTCCGCATGTTGCCGCCCATCTTGCCCAGGCCAACGAGTCCCAGTTCCACGGCGGAGCCTCTCTGCAGAAGGTCAGGTCACGAGAGCAGGCGACGGGGCATGAGCAGGTAGCGGAACCCCGGGTCCTTGCTGTCCTCGCCGATCGAACCACTGATCACGACCGGCTTGGAAGCCTGGGTGAACGCCAGCTCGACGACGGCCTCGTCGATCGCCGTCAGGCCGTCGAGCAGGAACTGCGGGTTGAAGCCGGTGGTGAGGTCCTCGCCCTCGACCGTGGCCTCGATCGACTCCGAGGCCTGGGCCTCGTCGCCGGACCCCGCGTCGAGGGTCAGCACGCCGTCGGAGAACGCCAGCTGCACCGCGGTGTTGCGCTCGGCCACCAGCGCGACGCGCTTGACCGACTCGACGAGCGCGAGCTTGTCGACCAGGGCGGTGGTCAGGTGCTCGTTGGGGAACAGGCTGCGGACCTTGGGGAACTCGCCGTCGAGCAGCCGGGTCGTCGTCCGCCGTGTGCCTCCGGCCGCGGAACCCTCGAAGCCGATGATGCCCTCGCCCGCGCCTCCGGAGGAGAGCGCGATGGTCACCTCGGGGCCAGCGGTCAGGGACTTGGCGGTGTCGCCGAGGACCTTGGCCGGCACCAGGGCGGCCAGCGAGGCGTCGGGGGAGTTGGGGTTCCACTCGAGCTCGCGGTGGGACAGCCGGAACCGGTCGGTGGCCAGCAGCGCGATGGTCGAGCCGGAGATCTCGATGCGCACGCCGGTCAGCACCGGGAGCATGTCGTCGCGGCCAGCCGCGGTGACCGCCTGGGCGACGGCGTGGGCGAACTGGTCGCTGGCCACGGTGCCGGAGGCGGCCGGCATCTCGGGGAGCGTCGGGTAGTCCTCGACCGGCATGGTCTGGAGGCTGAAGCGCGCCGAGCCACAGGTGATCGAGACCCGCGACCCGTCGAGGGTCACGTCGACCGGCTTGGCCGGCAGGCTGCGGCAGATGTCGGCGAGCAGCCGGCCGCTGACCAGGGCGCGGCCCTCGTCGGAGACCTCCGCGGACAAGGTCGCGCGGGCCGATGTCTCGTAGTCGAACGTCGAGAGCACCAGGCCCTCGTCGCCGGCGTCGATGAGCAAGCCGGACAGCACCGGAGCACTGGGGCGGACGGGGAGGCTGCGAGCAGCCCACGCGACGGCGTCCGCGAACGCGTCACGATCCACGCGGAACTTCACACGTACAACCTCTCTGGGTCCTTTGAAGTCAGGTGGGAAGGCAACAGACACAGGACGGGTTCCCGAATCCTGCCATGCGGTGTCGACACAGGGGGAGTGGCACCTGCTGGTGAGCACCCGGGCCGGGGCCCGACCGGGAGCCCGACCCGGAGCTTGACCTCGTGGTTGTCCCCAGGTCGAGGCCCGGAGCCACGTTCACCGAGGGCCCCGTTGCATAGAGGTTGTCGGTCGTAGTAGCAGCGGTGGAAACTGTGGACGAACCTTGTCCGCGCAGGTCAGGAGCCCTTTCTCTGTCCCCACGGGGTGTGGACGGGCGGGTGCACGAGTCACACGTCCGGTGGAGCCAGTGACCTGGGCAACACGGTGATCCCCAGCTGTCCACAGCGGCTGTGGAGGAGAACCGGCGCGTCGCACAGGCTCCCGCACATCTTCCGCCGTTGTAGTTCGTCCTCAGGACTGGCGCGCGTGCAGCTTGATGCGGTTGGTGAGCTCGGAGACCTGGTTGAAGACCGCCCGGCGCTCGGCGAGCAGCTGGTTGATCTTGCGGTCGGCGTACATGACCGTGGTGTGGTCGCGGTTGCCGAACTGGGCGCCGATCTTGGGCAGCGACAGGTCGGTGAGCTCGCGGCACAGGTACATCCCGATCTGACGCGCCATCACCAGGTGCCGGCCGCGGCTCGGTCCGGTGATGTCCTCGATGGGGAGGCCGAAGTACGCCGAGGTCTGGGCGATGATCAGCGACGCGGTGATCTCCGGCTCGCCGCCCTCGGGGATCAGGTCCTTGAGCACGATCTCGGCCAGGGTCATGTCGACCTCCTGGCGGTTGAGGTTCGCGAACGCGGTGACCCGGATCAGCGCGCCCTCGAGCTCGCGGATGTTGGTCTGGATCTTCGAGGCGATGAACTCCAGCACGTCCGGCGGCGCCGTCAGCCGGTCCATCGCGGCCTTCTTGCGCAGGATCGCGATGCGCGTCTCGAGGTCCGGCGGCTGCACGTCGGTGATCAGGCCCCACTCGAACCGGTTGCGCAGCCGGTCCTCGAGCGCCTCGAGGCGCTTGGGCGCGCGGTCGGAGGTCAGCACGATCTGCTTGTTGGCGTTGTGGAGCGTGTTGAAGGTGTGGAAGAACTCCTCCTGGGTCTGGGTCTTGCCCTCCAGGAACTGGATGTCGTCGATCAGCAGCACGTCGACGTCGCGGTACTTCCGCTTGAACCGGTCCTGCCGGTCGTCACGGATCGCGTTGATGAACTCGTTGGTGAACTCCTCGGAGGAGACGTACCGCACCTTGGCGCCGTTGTAGAGGCTGCGGACGTAGTGGCCGATCGCGTGCAGCAGGTGGGTCTTGCCCAGGCCGGAGTCGCCGTAGACCAGCAGCGGGTTGTAGGCCCGGCCGGGCGCCTCGGCGACCGCCACCGCGGCCGCGTGCGGGAAGCGGTTGGAGGAGCCGATGACGAAGGTCTCGAAGGTGTACTTCGGGTTGAGTCGCGTCTCGAGCACCGACGTGCGGTTCTGGTCGGCCGGCGGCTCCTCGGTCATGCCGGTGGGATACCCCGCGGAGTGGGCGACCGTGTCGATCTGGTGATTGATCGAGTTGTCGACATGGCGACTTGTCGGTCGGCTCTCGGGGGTGACCGGGGCGCGCTCGGCCAGGGCCGGGTTGACCGTGACGCCGAGGCGGATGTCGCGGCCGAAGGTCGCGGTCAGCCCTTCCTCGATCTGGTTGCGCAGCCGGCCCTCGAGCTGGGTCCGGGTGAACTCGTCGACCACCTCGATGATCGCCTGGTTGCCGTGCAGCGTGACCGGGGCGCTGACCTCCAGCCAGGCGCGCTGGTTGGGCTGCAGCTCGTCGACGACCGACCACCAGGCCGCCTCGAGGTCGGTGTGGTCCGGACTCCCCTGCTGACCTTGCTGCTGGTCCTCCACGCTCTGCCGCCGCCCTTCTGGTGACCCACTCCGTTGACCGGAACTCCACATACTTCTCCACAACCTGTGAAGGAGCGCGACGAGCCGTAGGTCCCCACCGCGCGACGGCCGCGAACGACCGCACCCGATGATGTTGGCGCAGGTCAGAGCGTTGTAGACCGGGGAATGGCCAGACGCTGCCGAGGTGCGGCACCGGAGGTGATGGGGGACGGCGGGGAATCTCGTCGTCGCCGAACCTAACCCGGCGCCGCGGGCATCGGCAAGACGTCATCCACAGGCCAGCGCGTTGTCTGAGATGCTGTCCGCAGGCCCGTCGCGGGTGGTAGCGGGTCGACGGTTTGACCCTGTGGAGAACGCTCGCGTACCGTTGGCCGGTCACCTGTCGTGGCGCCGTTTCGCATGTGCTGCCCCGGGTGTCCGCAGACCCCTTTACGCAGGCCCGCCCAGGGCCTCGACCCACGGAGAAATAGCTGTGACCAAGCGTACGTACCAGCCGAACAACCGCCGCCGTCACAAGGTGCACGGTTTCCGCCTGCGGATGCGCACGCGTGCGGGTCGCGCGATCCTGTCCGCGCGTCGTCGCAAGGGCCGCGACAAGCTCGCCGTCTGAGCCGGACGTGTTGCCCGCGGGCGCCCGGCTCACCTCGAGTGAGTCCTTCCGGCGCTGTGTGCGCGAGGGCCGCCGGGCCGGCAGCCGGACCCTGGTGCTGCACCTGTGCGAACCCGGGCACCCGGACGGTGACGAGCGGCCGGCCCAGGTCGGCTTCGTGGTCGGCCGTGCGGTCGGCGGCGCCGTTGTGCGCAACCGGGCCCGCCGGCGCCTGCGCCACCTGGTCCGCGAGCGGCTCGCCGAGCTCCCGGCCGGCTCGACCCTCGTGGTGCGAGCGCTGGCCACGGCCGGCGAGGCGTCGTACGACGAACTCCGCGCCGATCTCGCTCGTTGTCTGGAACGGGTCGTCCCTCCAGCCACGCGTCCAGCGTCCAGGGCCGGCGAGCCCGTGACCTCATGAAGACCTCCCAGTGAAGTACGTCCTCATCGCCCTGCTGCGCGGCTACCGGGCCGTCATCAGCCCGTTGTACGGCCAGGTCTGCCGGTACCACCCGTCCTGCTCGGCGTACGCCTTGGAAGCCGTGCAGGTGCACGGCAGCATCAAGGGCACCTGGCTGGCGGTCCGCCGCCTGGGCCGCTGCCACCCGTGGGCCGCCGGCGGCTACGACCCGGTCCCGCCCCACCCGACCCGCACCACCACAGGCTAAGGAGCCATCTCCGTGCTCGATTTCCTCGGCCAGGTCGGCCACCTCATCATGACGCCGCTGTACTACGCGGTGTCGGCGGTGCTGGTGTCCTGGCACTGGCTGCTCAGCCAGATCGGCTTCGACGCCGACGGCGGCTCCACGTGGGCGCTGTCCATCGTCGGCCTGACGCTGGTGGTGCGCGCCGCGCTGATCCCGCTGTTCGTCAAGCAGATCAAGTCCAGCCGGAACATGCAGCTGATCCAGCCCCGGGTCAAGGAGCTGCAGAAGAAGTACGGCCACGACCGCGAGCGGCTCGCGCAGGAGACGATGGCGCTCTACAAGGAGACGGGGACCAACCCGTTCGCCTCGTGCCTGCCGCTGATCGTGCAGATGCCGATCTTCCTGGCGCTGTTCCGGATGCTCGACCAGGCGGCGAAGAAGCAGAAGGCGCACGGCTTCCTCGACAGCGACCTGGCGAAGTCCTTCGGCCAGTCCAAGATCTTCGACACCATCCCGTTGAAGCTGACGTTCCTCAACAACGACGGCAACAGCGCCGTGATGATCCTGGCCGCGATCCTCGTCGTGGCGATGACGGCCACCACCTTCCTCACCCAGCGCCAGCTGATGAGCAAGAACATGCCGACCGACGCGATGACCGGCCCCTACGCCCAACAGCAGAAGATGCTGCTGTACGTCCTCCCGGTCGTCTTCGCGGTCGGCGGCATCGCGTTCCCGATCGGCGTGCTCCTCTACTGGACCACCTCCAACCTGTGGACCATGGGCCAGCAGTTCTACGTGATCCGGAACAACCCGGCCCCCGGCACCCCGGCGTTCGCCGCCAAGCAGAAGCGCGACGCCGCCAAGGGCACGCACACCGGTCAGGAGCCGGCGGCCACCGGCACCACGTCCACCGCCACGGACACCGTCGAGGAGGCGCCGCGCGCGGCGCCCCGGCAGCAACCCAAGAAGCAGACCCGCCAACAGCGGAAGAAGGGCGGCGCCCAGCGGCCCGCCACGAACGAGGGAGACAGCGCATGAGTGACGAGCTCACCAGCCCATCGGTGGATGTCGTCGACCAGCCGGTCGAGGACACTGACACCGAAACCGAGACCGACACGAACGCCGACGGCGCCGAGGACGCGCGCCTGGCGCAGCTCGAACGCGAGGGCGACGTGGCCGCCGACTACCTCGAGGAGCTGCTCGACATCGCCGACCTCGACGGCGACCTGGACATGGACGTCGACGGCGACCGCGCCGCGGTCTCCATCGTGGGCGCGGAGCTGAGCCAGCTGGTCGGTCAGCGCGGCGAGGTGCTGGACGCCCTCCAGGAGCTGACCCGGCTCGCGGTGTACCGCGAGACCGGCGAGCGCTCGCGGCTGATGCTGGACATCTCCGGCTACCGGGCCGGTCAGCGGGCGCGGCTCGTCGAGCTCGCCCAGCGGTCGGTGCAGCAGGTCAAGGAGACCGGTGAGCGCGTCTCGCTGGACCCGATGTCGCCGTTCGAGCGCAAGGTCGTGCACGACGCCGTGGCCGAGGCCGGCCTGACCTCGGAGTCCGAGGGCATCGAGCCGCGTCGCTTCGTGGTGATCCTGCCGGTCTGACACGCACCCCTCATGGGCGATGTTTCACGTGAAACACCCGCCGTGCCCGATCGGGCGCGGCGGGTGTTCGGCGTGGAGCGCCTGTCGGTGGCGCAGCGGTACGCCGAGCTGCTGGCGACCGACGGGGTGGTCCGAGGCCTGATCGGGCCGCGGGAGGCGCCCCGGCTGTGGGACCGTCACCTGCTCAACTGTGCCGTCGTCGGCGAGGTGATCGGCCGGGGTGCCACCGTGGTCGACGTGGGGTCCGGGGCCGGTCTGCCGGGACTGGCGCTGGCGATCGCGCGACCGGACCTGCGCGTGACGTTGCTGGAGCCGCTGCTGCGGCGCACCCGCTTCCTGGAGGAGGCGGTGGAGACGTTGGGTCTGGCAGACCAGGTCGAGGTGCTGCGCGGCCGCGCCGAGGAGCAGCACGGACAGCGCACCTGGGAGGTGGTGACCGCCCGGGCGGTGGCACCCCTCGAGAAGCTGGCTCGCTGGTGCCTGCCGTTGGCCGCGGCCCATGGTGAGTTGGTCGCGATGAAGGGGGCCTCGGCGGCCGCCGAGGTGGAGGAGGCCTGGCCCGGGCTCCGGCAGCTCGGCTGCGAGCGGCCGACGGTCGCCGAGCTGGGGGCCGGCGTGCTGGAGGAGCCCACCTGGGTGGTGCGGGTGGTCCGGCCCGAGCAGGGACAGGTAGGTTGGCGCGGGTCTGCGGGGAGCGACCGCCGGCGCCCGAGGAAGCAGCGGAGGAACGTGTGACCGACCCAGCCCCATCGACAGGCGCAGGACTGGGGTGGCCCTCCGACGGACCGGACGTCCCGGGGGAGACCCCAGGGGGGTTATCCACCGGTCTGGGGTGGCCCGACGAGCGTGTTCGTCCACAAGTGGCCCCAGTTTCTCCACAGGGTGAATCCCCGGTGGGGGAGAGCCCGGAGGGCGACGTTTCACGTGAAACGAGCGACGATGCCACCTCCGCGACCCCTCGGCGGGTGCTGACGGCCGGCGACCTGAGTGACCTGACGCCCAGCTTCGACGACGAGACCACGCCGCTGGCCCGCGCCGCCGAGCACTCGGTGCTGGCCCGCATGGGCGCTCGCCAGCGCGTCGCGGCGCCGCGTCCGGGGGCCACGCGTGTGGTCGTGGTGGCCAACCAGAAGGGCGGCGTCGGCAAGACGACCAGCACGGTCAACATCGCGGCGGCCCTCGCCCAGCTCGGCCAGCGGGTGCTGGTGGTCGACCTGGACCCCCAGGGCAACGCCTCGACCGCGCTCGGCGCGGACCACCGTCGCGGCGTCGCGTCGACCTACGACGCGCTCGTCGACGGCACCTCCCTCGACAAGGTCGCCTCCCCGGCCACCGAGGTCGAGAACCTCTGGGTGGTGCCGGCGACGATCGACCTGGCCGGCGCGGAGATCGAGCTGGTCAGCGTGGTGGCCCGGGAGAGCCGGCTCTCCAAGGCGCTGGCCACGCACCCGCTGATCGGCACCGCCGAGCAGGCGGGCGAGGACCGGTTCGACTACGTCTTCATCGACTGCCCGCCCTCGCTGGGCCTGCTCACCCTCAACGCGCTGGTCGCCGGCGCGGAGGTGATGATCCCGATCCAGGCGGAGTACTACGCGCTGGAGGGCCTCGGCCAGCTGCTGGAGACCATCGACATGGTCAAGGCGCACCTGAACCCCCGGCTGGAGGTGTCCACCATCTTGATCACCATGTACGACGCGCGCACCCGGCTCGCGGCGGGCGTGGCCGAGGAGGTGCGCGAGCACTTCGCCGACCAGGTGCTCAACACCACGATCCCGCGCTCGGTGCGGGTCTCCGAGGCGCCGTCGTACGGCCAGACCGTGATGACCTACGACCCGGCCTCCCCCGGCGCCCTCTCCTACCTCGAGGCGGCCAGGGAGGTCGCGCTGCGGGCCGTGGGGGTGGCGTCGTGAGCCGCGAGCGCCCGGTGCGCCGGGGCCTGGGCCGTGGCCTCGGCTCCCTGATCCCCACGGCTCCCGTCGAGGACGAGACGGGCGAGGAGCCCACCGTCGCAGCGGCGCACGCGGACGGGGCACCCGAGCTGGTGCGACCGGAGGGCTCGTGGTTCGCCGAGCTGCCGGCCGACCAGATCCAGCCCAACCAGGTGCAGCCCCGCCAGGTCTTCGACGAGGACGCGATGGCCGAGCTGGTGCACTCGATCCGCGAGGTCGGGCTGCTCCAGCCGATCGTGGTCCGGCAGACCAGCCCCCACAGCTACGAGCTGGTCATGGGCGAGCGTCGGTGGCGCGCGGCCCAGCGGGCCGGCCTCACCGAGGTCCCCGCGATCGTCCGGGCCACCGACGACTCCGACATGCTGCGCGACGCGCTGCTGGAGAACCTCCACCGCTCCCAGCTCAACCCGCTGGAGGAGGCGGCGGCCTACCAGCAGCTGCTCGAGGACTTCGGCTGCACCCACGACGAGCTCGCCTCCCGGATCGGCCGGTCGCGCCCGCAGATCTCCAACACCATCCGGCTGCTCAAGCTCTCCCCGGCCGTCCAGCGCCGGGTCGCCGCGGGCGTCCTCAGCGCCGGCCACGCGCGCTCCCTGCTCGGTGTCGAGGACGCCGACCAGCAGGACCGGCTGGCCGCCCGCGTCGTCGCCGAGGGCATCTCGGTGCGCGGCCTCGAGGAGATCGTGGCGACCGGAGGAGCCGAGGCCAAGACCCCCGCGGTCCGTCGCAACAAGCCCGTCGCGCCCGGCCTCACCGACCTCGCCGAGCGCCTCTCGGACCGCCTCGAGACCCGCGTCAAGGTCGACCTCGGCCGGCACAAGGGCAAGATCACCGTGGAGTTCGCCTCGCTCGACGACCTGCGCCGGATCGTCGACGTCATGGACCCGCGCAACCGGTCCGACCGCCCGATCTGACGGCGTCTCGTCGCGGACAGGCCGCTGACCTGGGCAAACAGGCTAATGTCGACAAAGCGATCTAGCGATATATCACCAGAGTGATAAGTCGCTAGGCCGACTTCTCGGCCTTGCGGGCGGCGCGGGCGGCCCGCTCCGCGGCGTCGGTCCGGGCGGCTTCCTCGAGGGTCGGCGCCGTCCCGCCGTACCTGGCGGGGAGCCACCACGCGGCGGGCTCCGGCTGCGGGTACTCGCGGATCGCGGTGTCCAGCAGACCGGACATGGCGGCGTGCAGACGCGCGGTGTCGCCGACCGCATCGCCCTCGAGCGGGACGGGCTCGCCGACCCGGACGGTGATCGCCAGACCGCGGGAGAGGTCGCGGGGGTGGTCCTTCGTCATCATCCGCTGGGTGCCCCAGAGGACCACCGGGACCAGGGGGACGGCGGCGGCGGCGGCGATGCGGGCGGCGCCGGTCTTGAGGGTCTTGATCTCCATCGCGCGGGAGATCGTGGCCTCCGGGAAGATGCCGACGACCTCGCCCCGACGCAGGTTGTCGAGGGCGACCCCGAGCGAGGACTCACCGTCGGAGCGGTCCACCTCGATGTGCCGGCAGGCCCGCATGATCGGCCCGGTGACGCGGTGGTCGAACAGCTCGCGCTTGGCCATGAACCGCGGCCGCCGGCCGATCCGCTCGACCGGCAGCCCGCCGTAGATGAAGTCGACGTACGACACGTGGTTCACCGCCACGAGGGCACCGCCGGTCCGGGGCAGATGCTCCAGGCCGGTGATCGAGATCTGCTGGCCGAGCGCGCGGAAGCCGAGCTTGGCGATCCGGATGATCGCCGAGTAGGTCAGCTCGCTCACCGACGGGACGCTACCCGGCGGCCCTCGAGCCGGCACGTACGTCGCGCGCCGAGGCCGCCCGTACCAGCGAGGCCAGCACGTCCCCCAGGTCCAGGCCCGCGGCCTCGACGGAGAGCGGCACCAACGAGGTCTCGGTGAAGCCGGGCGCCACGTTGACCTCCAGGAACGCCACGGAGCCGTCCGCGGCCACGATGAGGTCCGAGCGGGACAGCTCGCGCAGCCCCAGGACCTCGTGGGCCGCCACGGCCACCCGGGCACACTCGGCCAGCACGTCGGCCGGCAGCGGCGCCGGGACCGTGAACTCGGTCGAACCGGCCGTGTAGCGCGCCGTGTAGTCGTAGATGCCGCCGTCGGCCCGGATGGCCACCACCGGCAGCGCGCGGGGGCCGGTGCCGTCGTCGAGGACCGGGACGGCCACCTCCGTGCCCGCCACGAACCGCTCGATGAGGGCCACCGGGCCGTAGGCGAACGCGTCCACCATCGCGTCCGGGAGGTCGGCCTCGTCGCTCACGAGCGTGCAGCCGAGCGCGGAGCCGCCGCGGGCGGGCTTCACGACCAGCGGGAGGCCCAGCCGGGCGACCACCGCGGCCATCACGTCCTGGGCGCCGAGCTCGCGGAACGTCTCGTGCGGCAGGACGACCGACTCCGGCGTCGAGATCCCGACGCCCGCGACGAGGGTCTTGGCCACCGGCTTGTCGAACGCCGTGCGGCAGGCGGCCGGCCCCGCGCCGACGTACGGGACGCCCAGCAGGTCGAGCACCTCGCGGATCGCGCCGTCCTCCCCGCTCTCGCCGTGCAGCATCGGGACGACGCAGGCCGGTGGCTCCGCGGTGAACGCGGCCAGCAGCGTGCCGTCCACGTCCCGCTCCGCCACCTCGACGCCGGCCGCGCGCAGCGCCTCGGCGGCGCGGCGCCCGGAACGCAGCGAGACGTCCCGCTCGTGGGAGAGGCCGCCGGCCAACACCACCACCGGGCGCGTCACGAGAGGTCCGTCCCCGGGCCGTCGTACCCGCTGCGGGGCAGCTCGCCCAGGCGTAGGGCGTGGCCGCCGGTGGCGCCGAAGGTCGCGCGCAGCTCCATCTCCTCCTCCAGGACGCCGGCCAGCCGGCGTACGCCCTCCCGGATCCGCTCCGGGGTGGGGTAGCAGAAGGACAGCCGGATCGACCCCGACCCGAAGCCGTCGGCGAAGAACGCCGTGCCGGGCACGTAGGCCACGCGCGCGGTCACGGCGCGCGGCAGCATCGCCTTGGCGTCGATGCCCGGGGGCAGGCTCATCCAGACGAAGAAGCCGCCGTGCGGGACGTTCCACCGGCACGCGGCCGGCATCAGGTCGTGCAGCGCCTCGATCATGGCGTCGCGGCGCTCGCGGTACATCTCCCGCAGCTGCTTGACCTGCCCCTGCCAGTCGTGGGCCTGGAGGTACGCCGACACGGCCATCTGGTTGAACGCCGGCGGGCACAGCGTCGCCGACTCCTGCGCGAGCACGAGCTTCTCGCGCACGGCGTGCGGCGCCAGCGCCCAGCCCACGCGCAGGCCCGGTGAGAAGGTCTTGGAGAACGACCCGAGGTAGATGACGCCCTCCGCCTCGTCGGCGCGCAGGGCGCGCATCGGCTCGCCGTCGAAGCCCAGCAGGCCGTAGGGGTTGTCCTCGAGGATGAGGACGCCCTCGCTTCTACAGATGTCGAGGATCTCGGCGCGACGCGGGGCGCTCATCGTGACGCCGGCGGGGTTGTGGAAGCTGGGGATCGTGTAGAGGAACTTGATGGTCTTCCCGGCGGCGCGGGTGGCCGCGATCGCCTGGCGCAGCGCGTCGGGAACCAGGCCGTCCGCGTCCATCTCGGCGTGCACCACCTGGCACTGGAAGGCCTTGAAGACGCCCAGCGCCCCGACGTACGACGGCGCCTCGCAGATGACCACGTCGCCCGGGTCGCAGAACACCCGCGTGACCAGGTCCACGGCCTGCTGGGAGCCGACGGTCACCACGACGTCGTCAGGGTGCGCCTCGATGCCCTCGAGCGCCATCACCTCGCAGATCTGCTCGCGCAGCGTGGGGTCGCCCTGGCCGGAGGAGTACTGGAGCGCGACCGGACCGCGCTGGGTGACCAGGTCGGCGATGGCCGCGCCGACCACGTCGAGGGGGAGCCCGGAGATGTTGGGCATCCCGCCGGCCAGCGAGACGACCTCGGGGCGCGACGCCACCGCGAACAGCGCCCGGATCTCGGAGGCCGTCATCCCCTGGGTGCGCGCGGCATACCGGTCGACGTAGGTGTCGAGCCGGGTACGGGACACATCGGGGGAGTCGGGCGCCATGACGCGTCTAGCATGGACGATGAGGGCCCGATGTCGCACAGGCGTCCGTGATTGGGTCCGCGATCCGAGGAGGCCGGATGTCGCGCAAGGTCGTCCGTCTCACCCTCGACCACCTCGACGAGATCACCGCGCCGTGCCGCTCGTGCGTGTTCTGGCAGCTGGACCCGGTACGCCGCGGGCGGGTCGAGCAGTCGAACGGTGACGCCGCCGACGAGGTGGACGCATGGGTCTCGACGGTGCTGCGCGAGTGGGGCTCCTGCGGACGCGTCGTGCTGGTGGACGGGGTGCCGAAGGGCTTCGCGCTCTACGCCCCCGAGGCGTTCCTGCCCGGCGCGGCGTCGTTCGCGACCGCCCCGGTCTCCCACGACGCGGTCCTCCTGACGCAGGTGTACGTCGCCCCCGACGCGCGCCGGGGCGGCCTCGGGCGGATGCTGGTGCAGGGGATGGCCCGCGACCTGATCGAGCGCGGCGGGATCAAGGCCGTGGAGGCGTTCGGCGACACGCGCGGGGACCCTGGGTGGAACACGAAACGACCCCCGCGGGACCATCCCCGCGGGAGCCGTTGTGTCGCGTCGGTGGAGTTCCTCAGCAGCGTGGGGTTCAAGACCCACCGCCAGCACGCCCGGAACCCCCGGATGCGGATGGACCTGCGCTCGGCGCTGTCGTGGCGCGACGAGGTCGAGGCCGCTCTCGAGCGGCTGATCGGCGTCGTCCGGCCGGTGCCCAAGCCCACGACGGAGCGCCCGACACGGGCGTCGCTGCGTCAGCGGCTCAGGCCTCGAGGAACTCCGAGAGCTCGTTGAGGATCGCGGCCTTGGGCCGCGCGCCGACGATCGACCGGACGACCTCGCCGTTCTGGTAGACGTTGATCGTCGGGATGCCGTTGACGCGGTAGGAGAACGGCGTCACGGGGTTCTCGTCGACGTTCATCTTGAGGAACGTGATCTTGTCACCGTGGGTCTCGGCGATCTCGCTGAGGATCGGGTCCACCTGGCGGCACGGACCGCACCACTCCGCCCAGAAGTCGACCAGGACGGGCTTGTCCGACTTGAGGACCTGGGCCTCGAACTCGTCGTCGGTGACGGCTGGCATGTTTCCCACGGGGGACGCTCCTCGGATTGGGGTGGATGGGGTGGTGTGTGGAGTGAACACCGTCGCGCCGACGGTGATTCCGGGTCAGGAGCCGACGGACACCGTCTCGGCGGCGGTCTGCTCGGCCGAGCCGGCCGACGAGGCCGCGTGGTCGAGAGCCGCGATGTACCGCTCGGCGTCCAGGGCCGCGGCGCAGCCGGTGCCGGCCGCGGTGATGGCCTGGCGGTAGTGGTGGTCGACCAGGTCGCCGCAGGCGAAGACGCCGGCGAGGTTGGTGTGGGTCGAGGGGTGCTGCACCAGGACGTAGCCGTCGTCGTCGAGGTCGACCTGGCCGGTGAGCAGCTCCGAGCGCGGGTCGTGGCCGATGGCGATGAACAGGCCGGTCGCCGGGAGGTCGCTGGTCTCGCCGGTCACGGTGTCGCGCAGGGTCAGCGACTCCAGCCGGTCGGTGCCGTTGATGCTCGCGACCTCGGAGTTCCACCGGATCTCGAGCTTGGGGTCGGCGAAGGCCCGCTCCTGCATGATCTTGGAGGCGCGGAGCTCGTCGCGGCGGTGGATGAGGGTCACCTTCGACCCGAACCGGGTCAGGAAGGTGGCCTCCTCGATCGCGGAGTCGCCGCCGCCCACCACGGCGATGTGCTGCTCGCGGAAGAAGAACCCGTCACACGTCGCACACCAGGAGACGCCGCGCCCGGAGAGCTCGGCCTCGTTGGGCAGCCCCAGCTTGCGGTAGCCCGACCCGGTCGCCAGGATCACGGCCCGCGCGGTGTAGGTGTCGGTGACGGTCTTGACCGTCTTGATGTCGCCGGTCAGGTCGACCTCGACGATGTCGTCGGCGACCAGCTCGGCACCGAAGCGCTCCGCCTGGGCCCGCATCTCGTCCATCAGGGCGGGACCCATGATGCCGTCGCGGAACCCGGGGAAGTTCTCCACCTCGGTGGTGTTCATCAGCGCGCCACCGGCGGTCACCGACCCCTCGAACACCAGCGGGTGCAGGGAGGCACGGGCGGCGTAGACAGCCGCGGTGTAACCCGCGGGGCCGGAGCCGATGATGATGACGTTGCGGGGGTCGCTCATGGGTTGCGGATCACTCCTGAGGTGACGAGAGAACTCGTGCGGTTCAACCGATCGTAGGCGAGCGGAATTCCCTCGTCGCGGCCGTCTCCGCGTGGCGGCCGGGGAGTTGGCGTTTGGTCCCAAACGCCAGTGACCAGGGCCTCAGGAGTGGCGTTTGTGACCAATGGTGACCCGTCGGGGGCCCCTCAGGGCGTGGTCAGGGTGATGCTGCGCAGCGGCGTGTCCTGCCCGCAGAGGTAGAGGTCGACGACCTGGGTGTCACCGGTGGGCGGCCGCAGGACCAGGGCGGCGGCGGCCGCGTCGTACGTCGCGGCGAGCACCGTGCCCGGACCGACGGGAGCGACCAGGCAGGAGGCGCCGGGGGCCGCGGAGAAGTTCTTGGCGTCGCCGTCGTCGAGGCCGTCGCGGATCCGACGTACGTCCGGCCCGAAGTGGTTGGAGCGGATGCGGGCGGCGTTGGCGGGGTTCGGCTCGGCCGCGCCGCTGGATGCCGTGCGCGACGAGGCGTCGCCGTCGAGGGGGGCCGCCTCGGGGGCCGCCTGGTCGGCCGCGGCGCCGCCGGCGGACGTCTCCTGGGTGTCGCCGCCACCGGAGCCGCCGAGGTTCGGCAGCACCTGGCCGACACCGACGCCGGCCACCACCACGGCCGCGGCCGCGACCAGGAGCTTGGCGGCGGTACGGCGCCGCCGGGCGAGGTCGACCACCGGTGCGGCCGGGGCCCGCTCGGTGGCCAGGCCGTCGAGGACGCGGTCGAGGCGGGCGACCACGTCGGCCGGCATCGGCTCGTCGTGCCGCGCGTCGGCGAGCAGGCGCCGCACCCGCGCGTCGGTCGCGGGGTCGAGCGGGCTCTCGTGCAGGAACTCGGCACGGGAGTCCGGCAGCTCGTCGTGGTCGTCGGGCATGGTGCAGCACCTCCCTCCAGGCGGGAAAAGGAACGGGACGGACGATCAGCCGGGCGGCGGGCCGCGGGGCTGGTCACCAGGTGGGACGGGCGGGTCGGCGGGGCGGTTCCCGTCCACCGGCGCCTCGGCGGTGGGATCCAGGTCACCCAGCAGCTCGGCCAGCTTGGCGCGGCCGCGGAAGCACCGCGACTTCACGGTGCCCTCGGCGCAGCCGAGGATCTCGGCGGCCTCCTGGACCGGGTACCCCTCCATGTCGACCAGCACCAGGGCCGCGCGCTGGTTGCCCGGCAGCCGCTGCAGTGCGTCGAGCACGCGGCGCCGGCGCTCCGTGGCCACGCTCGCGTCGGCCGGGTCCTCGCTGCCGTGGCTGGTGACCAGCGAGCCCCGGCCGCCGCGCTCGTCGAGGTCGTCCGGCAGCGGCTCGGCACGCCGTACCTTCGCCGACCGGATGCGGTCCAGGCAGGCGTTGACGACGACCCGGTGCAGCCAGGTGGTCACGGCCGCCTCGCCGCGGAAGGAGCCGGCCCGGCGGTACGCCGCGATCAGCCCGTCCTGCAGACCGTCGGCGGCGTCCTCGGGGTTGCCCATCGTGCGCAGCGCCACCGCCCAGAGCCGGTCGCGATGGCGCGCGAAGAGCTGGGCGAACGCGTCCTGGTCGCCGTCCACGTGCGCCTGGAGGAGCTCCGCGTCCGGACGCTCACTCACCGGCGGCACCCAGCACCGAGACCTCGGCGATCTCGCCGCGGAACCCGCCGTCGACGGCGGGCAGCGACGTCAGCCAGATCGTCACGTACCTGCCGGTGGCCGGCTGGTCGAGCTCCAGCGGGACGTCGGTCCCGTCGGCGGTGGCGGTCGCGACCGGCGTCAGCCCCTTGACGCCGCGGGGGGCCGTCTCGCCGACGTACACGGCGACGCCGGTGGGCGCGCCGACCAGGGTCAGGTCGACCTCGGTGACCTCGCCGGACGTGCCGAGGTCGAGCGTCAGCCCGACCCCGGTCTTGAGGCCGCCCGGCCCGAGCTGCTGGCTGTAGGTCATCGTCTTCCACGACGTCGCGGCGTCCCCGTCGACGGCGAGGGGCGTGGTCTCGGGGTTCTCCTCGGGCGGGTCGCCCTGCGGGTCGAAGTCGTCGGCGGCGACACCGGTGTACGCCGTGGCCCCGGCGTCGGCGCTCGCGCTGGTGCTCGGCGACCGGCTGGCCGCCGGCTTCGAGTCGTCGTTGCCCACGATCTTGGGGAGGTCCGAGCCGAGGTTGAAGACGAACACGATGGTCAGCAGGGCCAGGGCGAGGACCGCGACCAGAGCGGCCAGCCACAGCCAGCGGCGGCCGGGTCGTCCCTCGTCCTCGTCGAACTCCTCGACCGCTTCGATGTAGCCGCTGCCGGTCGTCACCTGCATGCCGGTGCCGGTGCCGGTGCTGGTGTCCCAGGGCCAGAACCCGCCGTGGCCGGGCCCGACCGGCGTGCGCGGCCGCCGGGCGGGACTGCCGTCGGCCGGGTCGGGCGCGAACAGCGGCCGCTCCGGGAGGTCCTCGAACGGCGGCGGGGGCGGCGGGGTGTCCGCGCGCTTGGCGATCCAGGCCACACTGCCGTCGTCGTCGAAGATCGGCAGCCCGGCCTCGGTGGGCTGCTCGGTGCGGGAGACGGGTTCCGGCAGCGGGTCGGGGTCGGGGAGGGGCTCGGCCAGGGGGTCCGGCAGCGGGTCGGCCTCCTGGGCCGGGAGGTCCCCCGTCGAGCCCGGCGGCGCGAACGGGACCATCGGCATCGTGCGGGTGCCGCCGGCCTCGCGCCGGCGGACGGCCGCCACCTCGGCGTCGGCCAGCCCGGCCGGGTCGCCCACGAACTCCCGGAGGGCGTCGGCGATGCCGCCGGCCGTGGTCAGGTCGTAGCTGCCACGCGCGTGCGAGCCGGGGGCTGCGGAGTACGGGTTGAGGACGCTGTCGCACAGCGTGTCGAGCACCCGCGGGACGCCGGCGCGCACCTGCCGGGGCCGGAGCACGCGTCCGTGCTGGTGCGGAGCGGACTTGACCAGTGACTGCGAGACGCCGGCCCAGCGAGCGGTGAGGGCGGCGTACAGGAGGCCGGCGAGGTCGGTGACGTCGGCGGAGATGCGCCCGGGCGGCAGGCCGTGCAGCGCCGCGTCGACCGCGAAGCCGATCACGCGGACCGACCCGGTGCGGTCGATGAGGACGTTCTCGGGGACCAGCCGGCCGTGCGCGACCCCGGCGGCGTGCGCCACCTCGAGGGTGGTCGCGACCTCGCCGACCAGCCAGGCGGCGCGCCGCGGCGACAGCGGGCCCTCGTCGGCCAGCAGGATGTCCAGGGAGATGCCGGTGGCCCACTCGTTCACGACGTAGCAGAGCGCCGTGCCGTCCTGGGCCGTGCGGTCGGAGGTCTCGTCGACGTCGAGCACCCGAAGCAGCCGCCGGTCGACCACGCGCGCCGAGGTGCGTGCGGCCTCGCGGAGCAGCTCGGCGCGCTCGTCGTCGGCGCGGATGATGTGCATCGCGACCGACCGCTCCAGGGACGAGTCGTAGGCCCGCCAGAAGAGGCCGCCGCCGCTCTCGTCGAGCAGGTCGACGAGGTGGTACCGGCCGGCGAGCACGTCTCCGGGGCGGATCGCGTGCGACACCGTCTCCCTTCCTCGACCTCGGCTGATGATCACCTCATCGTAGGTGCGGACGGTGCCCGGTCCGCGTCATCACCGGCGCCCCCTGCGCGTCACCCTGCTCGTCACCGTGTCGAGCACGGCCGTCACCTCGCCGATCCGGAGGGCCCGGGCCAGCACCAGGAACGCCGCGACGTCGACGCCGCCGACCGCGACCAGGCGCACCAGCGCCAGGAGGTGGCCCGGCTCGTCGCGTCCGGGCAGCACCCGGGCGACCAGCAGCGCCGCGGCCGTCGCCGCGGCCGTGACGAGCGCCAGCCGCACCAGGAACCGGACCAGCCGGGGTGTCCGCAGGCCGCCGAGCACGCGGCGCAGCACGAGGTAGGAGAGGACCGAGCCGACGGCGTACGACGCGGTGTAGGCGACGACCAGCGCGGGCGCGGTGTGCTCGGCGTCGGTGCGGGCGACCAGGACGACCGCGGCGAGGACGTTGGTGCCCGCCACCACGCACTGGATCCAGAAGACGGTGCGGTTGCGCTCGAGGGCGTAGAACCCGCGCAGCACGAGGTAGTGCACGGTGAAGAACACGACGCCGATGCCGAACAGCGACAGGGACAGGATGTAGAGGGTGTAGGTGCTCCGGGCCGCGCCGTAGTCCCAGAGCAGGACGGCCAGGTCCGGGGCGATCACCGGCAGCAGCACGGCGAAGGGCAGCACCACCGCCAGCGCGGTCCGCAGGACCCGTCCGAGGCTGGTGGCGAGGCCGGGCAGGTCGCGGGCGCTCGCCTGGGACGAGAGCAACGGCAGCATCGCGGTGGCCAGCGACACGGTGATGATCGCGTGCGGGACCATCACGATGAGGAACGTGTTGGCGTACACCGTGTAGCCGGTCGCCTCGGAACCACCTCGGGTCGTGCCCCCGGACGCGAGCCGGACGACGACGGCGTACGCCACCTGGTTGGCGATCACGAACAGCACGGTCCACAGGCCCAGCTGCAGCGTGTGTCCCAGGCCGGTGCCGCGGAAGTCGAAGCGCGGCCGGTAGTGGAAGCCCGCGGCGCGCAGGAAGGGCAGCAGGACCAGCAGTTGTACCGCGATGCCGAGCGTGGCGCCCAGGCCGAGCCACGCCTCCTGCCCGGAGGAGTACGCCGCCGAGAGGTCGGCCTGCGGAACGGGGCCGTAGTGGACGAGGTACCCGACCAGCACGACGACCGAGACCACGTTGTTGGCGATCGGTGCCCACATCATCGGGCCGAACCGGCGACGGGCGTTGAGGACCTGGCCGACCAGCGCGAACATCCCGTAGAAGAAGACCTGCGGCAGGCAGTACCGGGCGAACGCGACGATCGAGTCGCGCTGCTCGGCCAGCGCCGGCTTGTCGTAGTCCGAGGACAGGAACACGCTCATCACCCACGGCGCGGCGACGACGAGGACCACGCTCACGGCTCCGAGGAACAGCGCCGCCAGGGTGATGACCCGGTTGGTGTACGCCTCGCCCCCGTCGGCGTCGTTGCGCATCGACCGGACCAGCTGCGGCACGAGCACGGCGTTGAAGACCCCGCCGGCCAGCAGGATGTAGAGCATGTTCGGCACGGTGTTGCCGATGGTGAAGAGGTCGGCGTGCAGCACGTTGCCGATCGCCGCCGCGAGCAGCAGCGAGCGCAGGTAGCCGCTGAGCCGCGACACCATCGTGCCCGCGGCCATCACGGCGCTGGAGGCGAGGACGGAGTCGTCCCCCTCGTCGGCCCCGCCACTCGACGGGGACGGCTTGGACTCCGTCACGGTCCGGCCACGGGTTGTGGCTCCCGGGCGTCCGCGGCGCCCTCCGGCCCACCGCCGGGCGCCGGGTCGTCGCCGGGGTCGTCCCCGCCGGAGCCGCCGCCCCGGATCCGGCGGACCAGCCGCAGGATGATGGCGAGCAGCAGCAGGCCGCCGGCCAGGCCCATGATCAGCCAGATCACCCGGCTCACCTGGGCGGCGCGGACGGGCACCGTGTCGGAGGAGCCCAGCGGCCGTCCGTCGGGGTCGGCCAGGGAGATCGTCACGTTGTGCACGCCGAGCCGGTTGGTCGAGGCGCGCAGCAGCACGGTCGTCGCCGCGTCGGCGCCCAGGTCGAGCTTGGTGGGTGCGGTGATGTCCATCGGCGGCGAGGAGCTCGTCTGCACCTGCACCGAGACGGGTTCGTCCAGGCCGTTGGTGATCGTCACCGAGAAGCTGCCGTTGTCGCTGGACAGGATGACCCGGCGCGGGGCGGACACCGAGACCGAGTGGAGCTTGTCCTGCACCCAGCCGGCGGCGTCCTGGGTGGCGACCAGCGATCGCAGCTCGTCCTCGCGGGCGAAGTAGGAGACGTTCCCGAACGCCTCCGCCCGGATCCGCGCGGCCAGGTCCGACTCGTCGGCCAGCACCCCCTGCAGCCGCGTGGCCTCCTCGGTGAGCCGGTCGATCGCGGTGAACCCGTCCGGGTCGACCTCGTGGTTGCTCTGCCACTGCGGGTAGACGTACCGGTCCGCGGTCAGCGGCCGCGCCCGGACCGCCGTGGCGTCCGCCAGCGAGGTCAGCCGCATCCAGTTGACGTCCAGGCCCTGGAAGAACGCGGAGTAGTCCGGCCCGCCGGGCGGGCTCCAGCTGGGCGGGAACACCACGACGAGCGGTTGCCGGCCCGGCTCGGTCATCCGCAGGGCGGCCTCGCTGAGGATCCGCTGCCGGACCGCGACCGGCGCCAGCGGGTCGTCAGGGCCGGGACCGCCGTCGAGGACGTCGGAGGCGTACATGACCAGACGCTTGCCGTTGTACGACGCCACGGACGGCGCGCGGCCGCGCGCCACGCTCTTGTCGGCGACCAGGATCGTGGTGGCGGCGTCGGTGGCGGCCAGGGCCGCGTCGTCGAGGTGCCCGCTGGGTGCGGCGACGGCGGGAGTGGCGGGCAGGGTGCCCTGGGTGATCTGGGTGCCGGACCGGGCCTTGGCGTCGTTGTAGACCTGCAGGGAGCTCTTGGCCGCCGCGGCGACGTCCACGTCGCCCCAGGGGAGGGCGAGCACCTGCTTGCCGGACAACGCCTGCTGGAACCGGGCCAGCCACTGGGTGGCGACCCGGCTCGCCTCCTGCCGCTGGGGGCTGGCCGGGTCGGCGGTCTCGCCGGTGGCCGGGTCGGTCGGTGTCGTCGAGCCGTCGCCGGGTTCCCCGGCCCCGCCGCCGGTGTCGGTGTCGCGCACGACGAGCGGGCGCGCCGGGTTGCCGTTGTTGATCTTGCTGACGGCGTCCGGCACCGACGGGTCCACCAGCCACGTCAGCGGCCGGCTGCCGGCGGCCACCCCGAAGTTCAGGATCGACGACAGCTGGCCGCCCTCGTCGAGGGTGTCCAGCCAGCCGTCCTCACCGGCCACCCGGCCGTCGCGCTCGTGCAGCACCTGGTGCCGGACGGGCAGCACCAGCGCGGTGTCGATCGGTTCGCCGCGGCCCTGGCGCGGCACGTACGGGAGGAAGGTGCGCGCCCGGCCGTCGGCCACCGGGTCGCGGCCGGCCGGGCTGGTGCCGAGGGCGTGCACCCCGAACCAGTAGACGCCGGCCTCGTCGACGTCGAGGACCGAGACCGGGACGCGGTCGGTGTACCGCGCGGACGCGCCCGGGGCGAGCTCGGCGATCGTGTCGAAGGTGCCCGGGACGGTGATCCGGTCCCCGACGTACTCCTCCGACCCGCGGGTGCTCTCGAAGGCGAGGTCCGTGGAGTCGACGATCGGGTCGGCGCTGATGAAGGCGTGCACGTTGATCGCGGTCCAGGTCTCGTCGGACTGGTTGGTGACCAGGCCGCTGATCCGGACCTTGCCCTTCTCCGGGATCGAGGACGGCGTCAGCTGGTCGATGGAGATCGCCAGCGGCGCCTCGGTGGCGGAGGCCTGCGAGGCGGACGCGGACGCCGGTGCCACCGGCAGGGCGAGGAGGCCGAGGCCCCACACGACGGCCGCCAGGGCAGGCAGCAGCGTCGGGCGTCGGGGCACCGTCCGATGCTAGACCGCCGGGGAGTGCGGTCCGGGGACGACGAATACGGCCCCGTCCGGCGCGGCCACTACGCTGGACCCCCGTGTCCGCCACCGATCTGCCTCCCCTGCGGATGGCCGACGTCCAGGAGGCGGTGGGGCGCGAGCTGGACCGGATCGCGCCGGTGCTCGACCCGCTCGGCGACCTCTTCTCCTCGGCCGGGCACGAGCTGGCCCTGGTCGGCGGGCCGGTCCGCGACGCGATGCTCGGCCGGGCGCACAACGACCTCGACTTCGCCACCTCCGCCCGCCCCGACGACACCGAGCGGCTGCTGCGGAGCTGGTCGGACGCGGTGTGGACGATGGGTCGCGACTTCGGCACCATCGGCTGCCGGAAGGGGCCCTGGGTCGTCGAGGTGACGACGTACCGATCCGAGAGCTACGACCCGGCCTCGCGCAAGCCGAGCGTGGACTTCGGCGACACCCTCGAGGGCGACCTCGGCCGCCGCGACTTCAGCGTCAACGCGATGGCGGTGGCACTGCCCCGGCGCGAGTTCGTGGACCCGTACGGCGGCGTGGTCGACCTCGCGCACCGGCTGCTGCGGACCCCGGGACGGCCCGAGGACTCCTTCTCCGACGACCCGCTGCGGATGCTGCGGGCCGCCCGGTTCGCGGCCCAGCTCGGCTTCGCTGTGGACCAGGGCGTTGTCGCGGCGATGTCCGCGATGGCCGACCGCATCGACATCGTCTCCGCCGAGCGGATCCGTGACGAGCTCGTGAAGCTGGTGCTCGCGCCGTACCCCCGCGCAGGTCTCTCGCTCCTGGTGGAGACGGGACTGGCCCAGCGGGTGCTGCCCGAGCTGCCGGCCCTGGCGCTGGAGCGCGACGAGCACCACCGGCACAAGGACGTCTACGAGCACACGCTGACCGTGCTGGAGCAGTCGATCGACCAGGAGGGGCGGCTGGCCGACCTGACCGGCGGCGGGCCGGACCTCGTCTCCCGGCTGGCCGCGCTCATGCACGACGTCGGCAAGCCACGCACGCGCCGGTTCGTCGAGGGCGGGCAGGTCACCTTCCACCACCACGACGTGGTCGGCGCGAAGCTGACGCGGGCGCGGCTGCAGGCCCTGCGCTTCCCGACCGAGACGATCGACGCGGTCAGCAAGCTGGTCGAGCTGCACCTGCGGTTCCACGGGTACGGCGACGGCGAGTGGACCGACTCCGCCGTGCGGCGCTACGTCCGCGACGCCGGCGACCAGCTCGAGCGGCTGCACGTGCTGACCCGCGCGGACTGCACGACCCGCAACCAGCGCAAGGCCGAGCGGCTGCGGCGTACCTACGACGAGCTGGAGGCGCGCATCGCCCGGCTGTCGGAGGAGGAGGAGCTGGCCGCGATGCGGCCGGACCTGGACGGCACCCAGATCATGGACGCGCTGGGCATCGGGCCGGGCCCGGAGGTCGGGAAGGCCTACCGGTTCTTGCTGGATCTGCGCCTGGACCACGGGCCGATGGGCGAGGATGCGGCACGTGCCGCCCTCCTCGACTGGTGGGGCCGACAGGCCTGAGCCTCTCGGCCGGGTGGTGCTCGCCACGACCGCCGTCGTCGTGGCGTTCCAGAACCAGCAGTCCGCGCACCCGCTGGTGCAGGCGCTGCTGCTGACCGTCCTGTGCCTCCTCTCCGTGGCTGCCGCGTCCGGGCTCGGGCTCGCCCAGCGACTGCCGGGCCGGAGTGGCCTGGTCGTGGTCCAGGTGCTCGTCTCCCTGTGCGCGCTGCGCGCCGGCCACTTCGAGGCCGCTCTGTCGGTCGCGGGGCCGCCGGCGCTGGCCGCCGCCCTGTCGTGGGGCGCCGTGCTGGCGGCGCTGGTCGCGATCTGGGCCCGGGGCCCTCGGGCGGCCGTCGCCTTCTGGGTGACCCTGGCGCTCCAGGGCGTGATGCTGGCCCTGGTCGTGCACGCCACGCCGTACCTCGACGACGTCCCGCTCTACGTCACCGGCGGGCTGCACGACCTGGTGCACGGCCACCTGCCGTACGGCGGCAGCGTGCCGAACCCGTTCGACGCGCAGGAGACCGCGAGGTACCTGGCGCCCGAGCTGGTCCGCGACGGCCGGATCCTCATCGGCTTCCCCTACCTGCCCGGCATGCTGCTCGCGGAGGTCCCCGGGTACCTCGCCGGCGACTACCGCTACGGCCACCTGGCCGCGCTGCTGCTGCTCGTGGTCGTGTGGCGGCGGCTCTCCGTCGACCGGACGGGCCGGATGCTGGCGCTCCTCGCGGTGATGTCGCCGTACACCGCCCGCCTCGTCGGCGCCGGCTGGGTCGAGCCCCTGGTCATGCTCGGCGTCGGCGTCCTCGCGCTCGCCGTGGCTCGCGGCTGGGAGGCACGCGGGGTGCTGGCGATCGCGTTCCTGCTCGCGAGCAAGCAGTACGTCGCCCCGGTGGTGGCCTTCCTGGTGCCGGTGTGGCGGCGGCTGGGGCTGCGCGTGGTGGTGGCCGGGGTGCTGCTGGCCGGCGTGCTGACGCTGGTCTTCCTGGCCTGGGGGCCGCGCGACTTCTGGCACGACGTGGTGGCCACCCAGCCGCTCCAGCCGTACCGTCCCGAGTCGGTGTCCCTGATGGTCGCGCTCGGCAACGAGTGGGGCGTCCCGCCGTCGTGGGCTCTCACCGTGCTGCCGCTGGCCGGCGGGGTCCTGGTGTCCGCGCTCGTCGGCCTCCGCGGTCGGCCGGGTGCCACGACGAGCGCCGCCGCGCTGGCCCTGGGTGTCTTCGTGACCCTGCTGCTCTCCAAGCAGGCGTTCATGAACTACTACGCCACGGTCGTCGCCGGGCTGCTCACCGCCGCGATCGCCTGGCCGCGCGACGGGCACGGCGCGGTGGAGGGCGAAGCGGGCTGAGAACCGGCGGCGGCGCCCTTCGGCGGCTCGCCGTAGTCTGCGCGGATGGCGAGCATCGAGGTCACCGGTCCGTCCGTCGACCGGTCCGATGAGGTCCTCACCCCCGACGCCCTGGCCTTCCTGGCCGACCTGCAGCAGCGGTTCGGGGCCCGTCGGGACGAGCTGCTGGCCGCGCGGCGCGCCCGCCGCGAACGCATCGCATCCGGTGAGCGTCCCGACTTCCTCGCGGGGACCGCCGAGGTCCGGGCCGGCGACTGGAGGGTGGCGCCGCCGCCTCGCGACCTGCTCGACCGGCGCGTGGAGATCACCGGGCCGACCAGCCGCAAGATGGCGATCAACGCCCTCAACTCCGGCGCCCGGGTCTGGCTGGCCGATCTCGAGGACGCGAACACCCCGCACTGGCGCAACGTCGTGGAAGGGCAGGTGAACCTGGCCGACGCGGTGCGCCGGACGATCGCCTTCACCTCGCCGGAGGGGAAGGGCTACTCCCTGGCGGATCCCGACCACCTGCCGGTGATCCTGCCGCGGCCGCGTGGCTGGCACCTCGACGAGGCGCACCTGACCCTGGACGGCCGTCCCCTGGTGGGCGGGCTGGTCGACTTCGGCCTGTACTTCTTCCACAACGCGGCCGAGCAGCTCTCGCGGGGCAGCGGCCCCTACTTCTACCTGCCCAAGATGGAGAGCCACCTCGAGGCACGGCTCTGGAACGACGTGTTCACCTACTCCCAGCAGGCACTGGGGATCCCGCAGGGATCGGTGCGGGCGACCGTGCTCATCGAGACCATCACCGCGGCCTTCGAGATGGACGAGATCCTCTTCGAGCTGCGCGACCACGCCAGCGGCCTGAACGCCGGCCGGTGGGACTACCTGTTCAGCATCATCAAGAACTTCCGCGACGCCGACGGCTTCACGCTGCCGGACCGGAGCGCGATCACCATGAAGGCGCCGATGATGCAGGCGTACGCCGACCTGCTCGTGCGGACCTGCCACCGTCGGGGAGCCTTCGCCATGGGCGGCATGGCCGCGTTCATCCCGTCGCGGCGCGACGCCGCGGTCAACGAGGCGGCGTTCGCGAAGGTGCGCGAGGACAAGGAGCGCGAGGCGCGCGCCGGCTTCGACGGTTCGTGGGTCGCGCACCCCGACCTGGTGCCGGTGTGCGCCGAGATCTTCGACGGCGTGCTGGACGGCGACAACCAGGTCGCACGCCAGCGCGACGACGTACGGGTCTCGTCCTCCGACCTCCTCGATGCGGCGGCGACCCCGGGCGAGCGGACCTTGGACGGGCTGCGGCTCAACGTGAACGTCGGCATCGCCTACGTCGCCGCCTGGCTGGCCGGCAACGGCGCGGCCGCGATCCACAACCTCATGGAGGACGCCGCGACCGCCGAGATCTCCCGGTCGCAGATCTGGCAGTGGACGCACCACGCGGTCACGCTCGCGTCCGGCGAGGAGGTCACCCGCGAGCTCGTGGAGTCGGTCGTGGCCGAGGAGCTGGCCGGCCTGCGGGAGTCGGGCTGGTACGTCGACCACCTCGACACCGCCCGCGACGTCTTCGTGGCGACCGCCCTGGACGACGAGTTCGTCGACTTCCTGACGCTGCCCGCTTACGCCGAGGTCCTCGACGCAGGAGAGTGAGCGCATGGCCCAGCCGATCAGCCAGCCCGCCTTCCTGACCGACCGCCTCGAGCACTGGGCGGAGGTGAAGCCGGACGAGACCGCGGTGTCGTACCTGAACCGCTCGTGGACCTGGTCGCAGTGGTGGGACCGCGTGCGCCGGTTGGCGGGAGCCCTGCAGGACATGGGGATCGGGCGCGGCGACGTGGTCTCGTTCGTCGACAAGAACCACCCGTCGTGCGTGGAGCTCACGTTCGCCTGCTCGATGGTCGGCGCGGCCAACGCGATCGTGAACTTCCGGTTGGCCGGGGACGAGGTCGACTACGCCGTCAACGACGCCGGGTCGCGGATGCTGCTGGTCGGCAGCGAGCTGATGCCGCTCGTGGACGAGCTGCGGGACCGGCTGCCGCGGGTGGAGCGGGTGGTGGAGGTGACGCCGGACGGAGCGCCCGGCGACCAGTACGAACAGCTGCTGGCCGCTGCCACACCCATCGACCGCCCGCCGGACGTGACGAGCGACGACACCGTGCTCGTCATGTACTCGTCGGGCACCACCGGCCACCCCAAGGGCGTGATGCTCTCGCAGGCCAACATGCTCGCCCACACCGTGAACGCCCACGACGGCTGGGTGTTCGAGGAGGGCGACGTCAACCTGGTCGCGATGCCGCTCTTCCACGTCGGTGGCTCGTCGTACGTGCTCTTCGGGATCCACGACGGCGTCACCAGCATCATGACCCGTGACCCGGACGGGGCCTCGCTGGCCGGCGCGATCATGGCCGGGGCGAACCGGACGTTCCTGGTGCCGGCCGTGCTCGCCCAGGTGCTCCAGTCGGGTGAACAGGCGATCGCGGTGTTCGGGAGGCTGGGCACCTACACCTACGGCGCCTCGCCGATGCCGTTGCCCCTGCTGCGGGCGGCGATGAGCGCGTGGCCCGGGACCGACTTCATCCAGGTCTACGGGCTGACCGAGGTCGGCGGCGTGGCCACCCACCTGATGCCGGAGGAGCACCGGGCGGCGGCGGCCGGGGACCATCCCGAACGGCTGGTGTCGGCCGGCCGGCCGATCCCCCGGATGGAGCTGCGCATCGTCGACCCGGCGACGCTGGAGGACCTGCCGGTCGGCGAGCACGGCGAGATCTGGCTGCGCACTCCCCAGCTGATGAAGGGGTTCCTCGGCAAGCCGTCGGAGACCGCGGCCGTCGTGCTCTCCGACGGCTGGTTCCGCACCGGGGACATGGGCAAGGTCGACGAGGACGGGTTCGTGTTCGTCGAGGACCGGATCAAGGACATGATCATCAGCGGCGGCGAGAACATCTACTCGCCCGAGATCGAGCGGGTGCTGGCCGAGCACCCGGCCGTCATGGAGGTCGCGGTCATCGGCGTCCCGCACGAGAAGTGGGGCGAGACCGTCAAGGCGGTGGTGTCCCTCCAGCCGGACGCGTCGGCGACGCCGGAGGAGCTGATCGCCTACTGCCGCGAGCACCTGGCGGCGTACAAGTGCCCGACGTCCGTGGACGTCCTCGACGCACTGCCGCGAAACCCGACCGGCAAGATCCTCAAGCGCGACCTGCGCAGGCCCTACTGGGAGGGGCGCGACCGGTCCATCGTGTGACCGATGACTTTCCGTGCGGGCCGATGTCGAAGCCGGCGACGACCGTACGTCGCGTGAGCATGACCTCGACCAAGGAGACCCCGATGACCTCGACCACCACCGAGACCCTGCACCTGCCCGACGTCGACCTCGTCTACGACGTGCACGGACCCGTCCCGACCGCCGACGGACGGCCTCTGCTGTTCATGATCGGCCAGCCGATGCAGGCCGACGGCTTCACCGACCTGGCCGCTCAGTTCCCGGACCGCACCGTCGTCACCTACGACCCGCGCGGCCTGGGTCGCAGCGCGGTGCGCCGCGACGGTCGCCACGACCAGACCCCGCAGAACCAGGCGGCCGACCTGCACGCGCTCGCCGCCCACCTCGGGCAGGGTCGCGTCGACGTGTTCGGCTCGAGCGGCGGTGCCGTCGCCGGACTCACGTGGGTCTCGCTGCACCCCCGCGACGTCGCCACCCTCGTCGCCCACGAACCGCCCTCGACCTGGGCGCTCCCGAACGACGCCGAGGAGGCCGACCGCGCCTTCCGCGGTGTCCGGGAGGCCTACCAGGACCGCGGCTTCGGCGCCGGCATGGCCCAGTTCATCGCGCTGACGATGTGGCCGGGCGAGTTCACCGACGCCTACTTCGCCCAGCCGCCCGCCGACCCGGCGATGTTCGGGATGCCCACCGAGGACGACGGCAACCGCGACGACATGCTGCTCTCCGAGCGGGCCGTCACGGTGACGCGGTACGAGTACGACCTCGACGCCATCCGCTCGTCCGGTACCCGCGTCGTGCTCGGCGTCGGCGAGGAGACCGGCGACACGATCACCGCCCGCACGGCTCGCGCCGTGGCCGACAAGCTCGGCGCCGACGTCGCGATGTTCCCCAGCCACCACGGCGGCTTCGTCGGTGGCGGCCCCGAGAACCCGTACGCCGGCAAGCCGGTCGAGTTCGGCGTCACGCTGCACGAGGTGCTGGACGCGTCCTGAGGGTGGCTGTGCTGGGGTGCCGGTTTCGGCGCGATCGCGCGGAAATGGCAGGTTTCTCGGCCCGAGACTTGCAATAACCGCGCGATCGCACGATTTCCGGCACCCTCACGGCGGTGGCCCGCTGGGGTGCCCGTTTCGGCGCGATCGCGCGGGAATGGCAGGTTTCTCGGCCCGAGACTTGCAATAACCGCGCGATCGCACGATTTCCGGCACCCTCACGGCGGTGGCCCGCTGGGGTGCCCGTTTCGGCGCGATCGCGCGGAAATGGCAGGTTTCTCGGCCCGAGACCTGCAATAACCGCGCGATCGCACGATTTCCGGCACCCTCAGGCCCGGCCCCCCAGGGGTGCGGCGATCCGCACGGTTTCCGGCACCCTCAGACCCGGTCCCGCCTCGGCAGCACCAGCGCCGCGACGACCGCGAGCCACACCGAGGCGTAGACGACGCTGGTCAGCACGTCGGTGAGGTGGTGGGCGCCCTGGTACAGACGCGCCAGCACCGTCGCGACCGGTAGCAGGAGCAGCCAGACGAACCACCAGCGCGCGGAGCGGAAGTACGTCCAGATCAGCACCAGCGTGCCGACGCAGAAGACCAGGGCGGTGGCGGTGTGGCCGGACGGGAAGCTGGCGTTCGGGTCGAGGCCGGCGTCCAGGATCTTCACCGGCGGCCGGTCGCGGGTGATGAGGTGGGTGGCCACGAAGTAGTAGGCACCGAGCCCCGCCTCGAGGATCGCGACCAGCAGGATGGGGATCCAGGTGCGCCGGACCAGGCTGACCAGGATCCCGACGACCGTGAACGCCGAGGCGCCGACGATCGTCTCGCCGAGGAAGGTCCCGGCGTCGGCGTACGGTTCGAGCCCGGAGGTGCGCTCGTCGGCGAACCAGCGCGCGATGTCGTTGTCGGTCGGGTCGATCGACTTCTCGAGGGAATGGGTGAGCAGCCAGCCCCAGCCGACGAGCACCGCGCAGATCAGCACCCAGGCCAGCACGACGAGTCCCGCGGTCGCCGCCCACCCGCGCTTCCGGGGTTGCGTGGTACGCCGCTGGTCCGCCGTGCTCGTCAAGGACATCCCCGCATCCTGGCGGGGCCGCGCACCCGCCCACCACACACCCTTGGGTGGGTCACTCACCCCGACGGGTGCAAGGACCGGCGACCGCGGAGGGTTAGCGTCGACAGACGTGCCCTCCCTGTCCTCGGCGGTCTCCGCCGCCCTCGCAGGAGCCGCCGGTCTCGCGGTCGTCGCCGCTCACGACCTGCTCCAGCGCAAGCACTCGATCCTGCGCAACTACCCGGTCATCGGGCACGCGCGCTTCCTGCTGGAGGGCGTCCGGCCCGAGCTCCAGCAGTACTTCGTCGAGCGCAACTGGGACGGCCGGCCCTTCGACCGCGACATTCGCTCGATCGTCTACGAGCGGGCCAAGGGCATCGCCGGCGAGCAGGCGTTCGGCACCGAGCGCGACGTCAACGAGCCGGGCTACGAGTACCTCGTCCACTCCAGCCTCCCCGTCCCCGAGCCCGAGCAGCCGCCCCGCGTGACGGTCGGCGGACCCGACTGCACGCGGCCCTACTCCATGTCGCTGCTCAACGTCTCCGCGATGAGCTTCGGCGCGCTGTCGGCCAACGCGATCCGGGCGCTCAACCAGGGCGCCGCGACGGGCGGCTTCGCGCACGACACCGGGGAGGGCGGGCTCTCGCCGTACCACCTCGAGCACGGCGGCGACCTGGTCTGGGAGATCGGCACCGGGTACTTCTCCACCAGGACGAAGGACGGCGACTTCGACGCCGCCCAGTTCCGGGAGAAGGCGTCGTACGACGTCGTGAAGATGACCTCGCTGAAGCTCAGCCAGGGCGCCAAGCCGGGCATCGGCGGGGTGCTGCCCGCCGCGAAGGTGAGCCAGGAGATCGCGCAGATCCGCGAGGTGCCGCAGGGCGAGAAGTGCGTCAGCCCGTCCACGCACCGGGTGTTCACGACGCCCGTGCAGCTGATCGAGTTCGTCGCGCGGATGCGCGAGCTGTCGGGCGGCAAGCCGGCTGGGTTCAAGCTGTGCGTCGGCTCGCGGGTCGACGTGCTGGCGATGGTCAAGGCGATGCTCGAGGTCGGCACCACGCCGGACTTCATCATCGTCGACGGCTCCGAGGGCGGCACCGGAGCAGCGCCGCTGGAGTTCGAGGACCACGTCGGGATGCCGCTCACCTTCGGCCTGATGACGGTCCACAACGCGCTCGTGGGCGCGGGACTGCGTGACCGGGTGCGCGTCGGCGCCAGCGGCAAGGTCGCGGCCGGCAACGACATCGTCAAGCGGCTGATCCAGGGTGCGGACTACACCAACGCCGCCCGGGCCATGATGTTCGCCGTCGGCTGCATCCAGGCCCAGCGCTGCCACACCGACACCTGCCCGGTCGGCGTGACGACCCAGAGCGCACGACGCCAGCGGGCTCTCGTCGTCGGCGACAAGTCGGTCCGGGTCAAGCAGTTCCACGAGGCGACGGTCGCGGAGGCCGTGAAGCTGATGGCCGCGATGGGGGTGCGCGACCCCGCCGACCTCAGTCCGCACCAGCTGCGCCTGAACATCTCGCCGCACGAGAACCGGTCGTACGCCGAGCTGTACGAGTGGCTCGAACCCGGCGAGCTCCTCACCGACCCGCCCGAGTCCTGGGCCGGCGACTGGGCCGCCGCCTCGGCCGACACCTTCCGACCGACCTCCAGGAGGACCTGACATGCCGACCGTCGCCAGCTCGATCGTGACCGCCCTCGCCGAGCACGGCGTCACCCAGGTGTGGGGCGTCGTCGGCGACGCCCTCAACCCGGTGACCGAGGCGATCCGCACCGAGGATCGGGTCGAGTGGGTCGGCGTACGTCACGAGGAGGCCGCCGCCTTCGCCGTCAGCGCGCAGGCCCAGCTCACCGGCCGGATCGGCGTCTGCATGGGCACCGTCGGCCCAGGGTCGATCCACCTGCTCAACGGCCTGTACGACGCCAAGAAGTCGCACGCGCCGGTGCTGGCGATCTGCGGACAGGTCCCGAGCGAGGAGCTGGGCAGCGACTTCTTCCAGGAGGTCGACAACGACCGGCTGTTCGCGGACGTGGCCGTGTACTGCCGGACCGTCACCTCGCCCGCCCAGCTGCCGCTGATGCTGGAGCAGGCCGTCAACGCGGCGTACGCCGAGCAGGGGGTCGCGGTGCTCACGCTGCCGGGCGACCTCGGCGACCAGGAGCTGCCCAAGCATGCGCGGCCGGCGACCTTCGCGCCGCCCGGCCGCTGGGCCTCGGCGTCCGAGGACCAGCTCGCGACCGCCGCCGAGGTGCTGAACGGCGCGTCGTCGGTCACCCTGCTCGTCGGCCGCGGCGCGCGCGAGGCGCGCGACCGCGTGCTCACCCTGGCCGAGACGCTGCAGGCGCCGATGGTGCTGACGCTGAAGGCCAAGGAGGGGCTCGAGCACGACAACCGGTTCCAGGTCGGCCAGTCCGGGCTGATCGGCAACCCGGCGGCGGCCGGCGCGATGGACGACGGCGACGTGCTGTTCCTGCTCGGCACCGACTTCCCGTACCGCGACTGGTACCCGACCGGGAAGACCGTCATCCAGCTCGACGCCCGGCAGGCCCACGTCGGCCGGCGCACGTCGGTCGCACACGCGCTGGTCGGCGACGTCGGGGAGACACTTCGTGCGCTGGTCCCGCGGCTCACCGCGCGGACCGACAGCGCGCATCTCGACAAAGCCGTGGCGGCGTACGACGACTGGCACGCGCGTCAGGAGTCGCTGCTCGACCCGCACCACGACTCGACGCTGATCGGCAAGGTGCGCGCGGTGTTCGACAACCCCGACGACCGGATCCGGCCCGAGGCGGTGGCGGCCACCGTCGACCGGCACGCGGCGCCGGACGCGGTGTTCACCACCGACACGGGGATGTCGACGGTGTGGCTGTCGCGGTTCGTGACGATGAGCGACCGGCGGCAGCTCGTCGGCTCCTACAACCTGGGGTCGATGGCCAACGCCCTGCCCCAGGCCCTCGGCGCACAGGCTCTGGACCGCTCGCGGCAGGTCATCTCCTTCAGCGGCGACGGGGGCCTGATGATGCTGCTCGGCGACCTGCGGACCGCGGTGACCTACCGGCTGCCGCTCACCGTCGTGGTCTTCGACAACGGCCGGCTGGGCATGGTGAAGCTCGAGCAGGAGCAGGGCGGCCTGCCGGAGTTCGGCACCGAGCTCGACAACCCCGACCTCTGTGCGGTCGCCCTCGCCATGGGCCTGCAGGCCCGCCGGGTCACCGACCCCGCGTCCCTGGACGAGGCCGTCGCCTGGGCCCTCGGCACCGACGCCCCGACCCTGCTCGACGTCGTCACCAACCCCGACGAGGTCTCCGTACCTCCCAAGCCGACGCTCGCCCAGGGCTGGGGCTTCGCGATCGCCAAGTCCAAGGAGGCCCTGGAGTCGCGCTGACCTCTCGCGATTCGTCAGCGATCGTCCGGGTCGCCGCCGCGGGACGTCTGCTGACGAATCGGGGAGCCGGCCACCCAGGTCTGGCGGACGTCGGCCGGGGTCGCCAGCGCGAACGCCTTGGCCAGCGCGTCGTCGGGGGAGTCGGCGTGCCGCAGCGCCACGTCGAGGGTGGTGCCGGGCTCGGGACGCAGCCAGAGCGCGTCGTACTCCTTGCCGACCTCGAAGTCACCGATGACGTCGGCAAGGCCGAGCGCGTCGGCGCCGGCGGCGGTCGCCAGGTGGAGCAGGTGGCCGGCGGTGAGACGGTGCCCGTCGCGGCCCTGGAGCTGCTGGCAGAAGTACGCCTGCAGGCCCTCCTTGAACAGCGAGAAGCCCGTGCCCGCGCCGACGTCGGAGCCGAGGGCGACGCGCACGCCGTAGGCCAGGTGCGCCCCGAGCGAGAACAGCCCGCTGCCCAGGGCGGCGTTGCTGGTGGGGCAGTGTGCGACCGCCACGCCCCGCTGCGACATCAGCCGCAGCTCGCCCCGGGTGGGGTGCACGTCGTGGGCGAGGACCGAGCGCGGGCCGAGGAGGTCGTGCTTGTCGTACGTCGTGGCGTAGTCGCAGCCGAACAGGTCGCGGACGCCGCGGATCTCCTCGGGGTTCTCGTTGATGTGGGAGGTGAACCAGGCGTCGGGCACGTCGCGCAGCAACGCGCCCGCCGACTCGAGCAGCGGGTCGGTGCAGGAGAGGGAGAAGCGCGGGGTGACGGCGTACCTCGTGCGGCCAGCTGGGTTGCCCGCCCCGTGCCACCGCTTCGCGAGCTCGGCGCCCTCGGCGTACGCCCGGTCGGGGTCGGTGAACAGGTCGGCGCGCAGGATCCGGTCGCTGAGGACCAGCCCGCTGGTGATGCGCAGCCCGACGCGGGTGGCCTCCTCGAACAGCGCGTCGACCGCGCCGGCGAAGTGGCTGCCGAACACCAGCGCCGTGGTCGTGCCCGCGCGCGCCAGCCCGTCGAGGAAGTCGGCCGCGACCCCGGCGGCGTACGTCGTGTCCGCCAGGCGCGCTTCCTCCGGCAGGGCGCAGCGCTCGAGCCAGTCGAGCAGCGGCATGCCGAGCCCGCCGATCGCCCGTACCTGCGGGAAGTGCACGTGGGTGTCCACGAACCCGGGCAGCACCAGGCCGCCCGTGAGGTCGACGACCTCGTCCGCGGGGTGGTCGCGCAGCAGGTCGTCGGCCGGGCCGCGGGCGGCGATGACGCCGTCGCGGACCAGCACTGCCGCGTCCTGGTCGGCGCGCAGGTGGTGGCCCTTGAAGGGGCTGAGCGGGGTGTCGACGAACGTGCCGCGGTAGACGGTCATGCCCCGTGGCGACCCTGGCGGGCGCCCTCGCGCTCGAACGCCGCCAGCAGCGCGGCCGCGACCGAGACGGCGATGGACGCGGGCTCCTTGCTCGTCGTCACGCCCGGCATCCCGATCGGCAGGGTGATCCGCGCGACGGCACTCTCGTCGTGTCCGTCGGCGAGCAGCTGCGCCCGGAAGCGCGCCCCCTTGGCGCTCGACCCGATGAGCCCGATCGGCCCGAGGTGGTCGAGCCGGATGGCCGCGTCGCACAGGGCGACGTCCTCGGCGTGGTCGTGCGTCATGACCAGGACGTGGGTGCCGCGCGGCAGCTCGGCCAGCACCAGCTCGGGGAGCACGGGGACGGGGTGGACCTGCACGTTCGCCACGGCATCGGCGAGCGGAGCCATCGCGGCCGCGTCGAGGTGCTCGGTCCGCGAGTCGACCAGGTGCAGGTCGAGGTCGTGACGCGCCAGGATGCGCGCGAGCTCCAGCCCGACGTGGCCGACGCCGAAGATGGCGACGCTGGGGACGACGGGGAGCGGCTCGAGCAGGACGGACACCTCGCCGCCGCAGCACTGCACGCCGTGCTGCAGCGGCGCCTTGTCGGAGAGATGGCTCTCGAACGTCTCCGGTCTCGGGCCGTCGGTCCCCAGCAACGCCCGCGCGCGGCGTACGGCCTCGGCCTCCAGGTTGCCGCCCCCGATGGATCCGGTCGTCGTCGTGGCTGTGACGACCATCTTGGCCCCGGCGTCGCGGGGCGCGTGGCCGCGGACGTCGGTGACGGTGACCAGGACGCCGGCCTCGCGGCGCGCGCGGAGGTCCGCGACCGCCTGCCACCAGGTGCTCATGAGCGCCGTGCCCGGTCGAGCGCCCAGTAGACGGCCTCGGGTGTGGCGGGCGACGCCAGCTCGACGCTCACGCGATCGGGCCCGAACGCCGCGCACGCCGCCCGGATCGCCTCGCGGACCGAGAACGCCAGCATCAGCGGCGGCTCGCCGACCGCCTTGGAGCCGTACACCGCGCCGTCCTCGTGCGCCCGCTCCAGCAGGGCGACGTTGAAGACGGGCGGCATCTCGGAGAAGGAGGGGATCTTGTACGTCGAGGCGGCTCGCGTGGTCAGCCGGCCGTCGTCCGGGTCCCAGCGCAGGTCCTCGAGGGTCAGCCAGCCCGCGCCCTGCACGAACCCGCCCTCGATCTGTCCGAGGTCGACCAGTGGCGAGAGCGAGTCGCCGACGTCGTGCACGATGTCGACGCGTCGCGTGGTCGTCGCGCCGGTGAACCCGTCCACCTCGACCTCGGCGACGGCCGCGCCGTAGGCGAAGTACTTGAACGGCGTCCCCGTCATCGTCTTCACGTCCCAGGACAGCCCCTCGGTCCGGTAGAAGCCGGCCGCCCAGAGCTGCACGCGCTGGTGGTAGGCGAGGGTGACCAGCTCCTCCCACGACAGGTCCGGGTTGGCCGCGCGGACCGGCTGCAGCCGGGTCATGATCTGCTCGCAGGCGTCCTTCACCGCGCCGCCGTTGAGGTCGGCGCCGGCGCTGGCCGCGGTGGCGCTGGTGTTCGGCACCTTGTCGGTGCGCGTCGGCGCGAGGCGCACCCTGCTCAACGGCAGCCCGAGGGCGGTCGCGGCGACCTGGAGCATCTTGGTGTGCAGGCCCTGGCCCATCTCGGTGCCGCCGTGGTTGATCAGCACCGAGCCGTCCTTGTAGACGTGCACCAGCGCGCCGGCCTGGTTGAACGCCGTGAAGTTGAAGGAGATCCCGAACTTCACCGGCGTGATCGCCAGGCCGCGCTTGGTGTGCGGGTGCTCGACGTTGTACGCCGCCACCTCGGCCCGGCGGCGTACGAGCTCGCTGGTCTCGGTGACCTGGTCCCACGCGGCGACCATGCGCTCGGGGTGGCGGACGGGCTGGCCGTACGGCGTGGCCTGGCCGTCGGCGTAGAAGTTGCGGCGGCGCAGCTCCTCCGGCGCGATGCCGAGCAGGGGTGCGACCCGTCCGATGATGTCCTCGGTGACGAGCATCCCCTGCGGACCGCCGAAGCCGCGGAAGGCCGTCTGCGAGGTCTTGTTGGTCTTCGCGATGCGGCCGTGCACGCGGATGTGCGGGATCCAGTAGGCGTTGTCGACGTGGCACAGCGCGCGCGACAGCACCGGCTCGGAGAGGTCGAGGCTCCAGCCGCCGTCGGAGGTGAGCGTGGCGTCGAGTGCGACGAAGCAGCCGTCCTCGTCGAAGCCGGCCCGCCACGTCGCGTGGAAGCCGTGCCGCTTGCCGGTCATCGTCATGTCCTGCTGGCGGGTCAGCCGCACGCGGACCGGTCGGCCGGTGATCGTGGCACCGAGGGCGGCGACCGCGGCCAGCCCGTGCGGCTGCATCTCCTTGCCGCCGAACCCGCCGCCCATCCGCAGGCACTGCACGGTGACCTGGTTGCTCGGGACGCCGAGCACGTGCGCGGTGATCTCCTGCGTCTCGGTGGGGTGCTGCGTGCTCGACTGGACGAACACCTGGCCGTTCTCGTCGACGGTCGCCAGCGAGCAGTGCGTCTCCAGGTAGAAGTGCTCCTGCCCGGCGAACTCGATCTCGCCCTCGAAGACGTGGGTCGCGTCCGCCAGCCCTGCCTCGACGTCGCCGCGGGCCATCACCGGGCGTGCGCCCTGGAAGCTCTCCTGCGCGATCGCGTCGGTCACGGTGACGATGGCGGGCAGGGGCTCGTAGTCGACCTCGACCGCTGCCGCCCCTCGCCGCGCGGCCTCGAGGGTCTCGCCGAGCACCCAGCACACCGCGTGCCCGTGGTACATCACCTCGTCGGGGAAGAGCGGCTCGTCGTGCTTGATGCCGGCGTCGTTGGTGCCCGGGACGTCGCGCTGGGTGAGCACGCGCACGACGCCGGGCACGTCGTAGGCCAAGCTCTCGTCGAGCCGGGTGATGCGCGCGTGGGCGTGCGGCGCCTGCACGGGGTGGGCGTGCAGGGCGCCGTGGTGGCGGAGCACGAGGTCGTCGGTGTAGAGCGCGTGCCCGGTCACGTGCAGCGCCGCGCTCTCGTGCGGCATCGTCTCGCCGACGACGGCGTTCGCGGGACGCTGACTCAGGCTCGTCATGACGCGGCCAGCTTGCGCAGGGCGTTGCCGAGCATGGCGCGGCGGTACGTCGCGCTGGCCCGCATGTCGTCGATCGGGGTGCCCTCGGCGGCGAGCACCTGAGCGGCCCGCTCGACGGTCTCGTCGTCCCACGGCCGCCCTTCGAGGGCCTGCTCGGTCGCGGTGGCGCGGATCGGGGTCGCGGCGACGCCGCCCAAGCCGATGCGGGCCCGGGTCACCGTGCCCTCGGCGATGTCCAGCGCGAAGGCCACGGCCACGCTGCTGATGTCGTCGAACGGCCGTTTCGCGATCTTGTGGAACGCCGTGGTGGTGGGAGCCGGCAACGGGACGACGACCTCCGTGATCAGCTCACCGGGCCTGCGGACCGACTCCCTGTAGCCGGTGAAGTACGCGCTCAACGGCACCGTCCGCTCGCCCTCACCGGAGGCGAGCACGACGCTCGCGTCCAGCGCGAGCAGCACGGGCGGGGCGTCGCCGATGGGCGAGCCGGTGCCGAGGTTGCCGCCCAGCGTGGCGCCGTTGCGGATCAGCCGGGAGGCGAAGTTCGGGAACAGGCCGGCCAGCAGGGGCAGCCTCCCCTCCAACCGGCGCTCGACCTCGGACAGCGTGAGGGCGGCGCCGATGCGGAGCTCGTCGTCGCCGACGGTCCAGGTGCGCAGCTCGTCGAGGCGGTCGACGGCGAGCACCATCCGGGCGCGCGAGCCCTTGAGGTTCACCTCGACGCCCCAGTCCGTGGAGCCGGCGACGACGGTCGCGTCGGGCTGCTCGGCCAGGAGCTCGATCGCGTGGGTGAGGTCGAGCGGCCGGACGAACATCGCCTCGGGGTCGTGCAGCCGGGTGGGTACGGCGGCCGGCGGGAGCGCCGTACGTCGGCCGGCGATCGCGTCGTCGGCGGCCGGGGACCCGAGGGCGTCGGCGGCGTCCTTGATGGGGCGGTAGCCGGTGCAGCGGCAGAGGTTGCCGCTCAGTGCGTGGAGGTCGAAGCCGTGCCCGTCCTCGCCGCGGCCCTCGCGGTAGTACTCCGCGGCCATGCTGCAGACGAAGCCCGGCGTGCAGTAGCCGCACTGCGACCCGCCGCGTACTGCCATCTCGTGCTGCACGGGGTGCAGGTCCTCGGGGCTGCCCAGGCCCTCGGCGGTGACGACCTCCTGCCCGTCGTAGGCCGCCGCCGGCACCAGGCAGGAGTTGATCGCCGTCCACTCCGTCGCGTCCGACCCGTCGGCCGCCGGCCGCGCGACCATGACCGCGCACGCCCCGCACTCGCCCTCGGCGCAGCCCTCCTTCGCACCGGTCAGCCCGCACGCGCGCACGAAGTCCAGCAGGTTGGTGTGCAGCGGCACGCCCTCCAGCGGGCGGTGCTCCCCGTTGACCACGATCCCGGCCATCGCACCTCCCGTCGCGGCCCGTGCTCGCAGACGCATGGTTGCTGGCGGATCCCGCGCCTGCTGGTTATCCATGCGAACAACAGGCCGTGCCGGTCACTCTAACCGGGCTTCGAGCCTCCGGTCACGGGCTCCCGAGCCCGAGGTGGGCGTGGCGGTTGACGTCCTTGTAGAGCAGGTAGCGGAAGGGGCCGGGTCCGCCGGCGTAGCAGGCCTGGGGGCAGAACGCGCGCAGCCACATGAAGTCGCCGGCCTCGACCTCGACCCAGTCGGTGTTGAGGAGGTACACGGCCTTGCCCTCCAGCACGTACAGGCCGTGCTCCATGACGTGGGTCTCGGGGAAGGGGATCGCACCGCCGGGCTGGAAGTTGACGATGTTGACGTGCATGTCGTGGCGCAGGTCGTCGATCTCCACGAACCGTGTCGTCGACCAGGCGCCGTCGGTGCCGGGCATCTCGATCGGAGTCACGTCGCGCTCGTGGGTCACCAGGACGTCGGGCTCGAAGAGCCCCTCGACCTGCTCGTACCGCTTGCGGATCCAGTGGAACGTCGCGGTCGCCTCGCCCGAGTTCCTCAACGACCAGTCGGCGAGCGGCGGCAGGAACGCGTAGCTGCCCGGCTCCAGCTCGTACCGGTCACCGTCCGCCTCGAGCTGCAGCGTCCCGTCGACCACGAACAGCACCGACTCGGTGCCCTCGGTGGGCTCGCCCTCCTCCGTACCTCCCCCGGGCGACACCTCGGCGACGTACCAGCTGAACGTCTCGGCGAACCCCGTCAGCGGCCGCGCCAGCACCCACATGCGCATGCCGTCCCAGCCGGGCAGGTACGACGCGGTGATGTCGCTCTGGGTCCGTGCGGGGATCACGGCGTACGCCTCGGTGAACCGCGCCCGGCCGGCACCACCGGTCGTCAACGCGGTCTGCGGCGGCAGTCCGCCACGGGGCACGTGATAGGTCACGAATCTCCTCCTCTGACCAGCAGCCGACCTCGGGGCCCATCCTCGTCCGCGACCGGTACGCCGCGCAGCCAGGTCTCCCGTACCTCGCCCACGAGCGGCATCCCGTCGTAGGCCGAGACGGCGTTCCGGTGTCGCAGGGCGGCGGCCGAGACGGTGAACGACGCGTCCGGTGCGAACCGCACCAGGTCGGCCTGCATCCCCACCGCGATCGACCCGCGGTCGGACAGCCCGACCAGCGCGGCGGGCCCGGACGCCATCCACCGCACGACGTCCACCAGCGAGCAGCCGCGCGACCGGGCTCCCGTCCACACCGCAGGGAGCCCGAGCTGCACCGACGCGATCCCGCCCCACGCCACCCCGAAGTCCGGGCTGGCCTTCAGCGCCGCGGTGCACGGTGAGTGGTCGGAGACGACCACGTCGATGTCCCCGGACGCGAGCGCCGCCCACAACGCCTCGCGGTTGGCGGCCTCGCGGATCGGCGGGCAGCACTTCATCTCGGTGGCGCCGTCGGGCACCGACTCGGCGTCGAAGGTCAGGTAGTGCGGGCAGGTCTCGACCGTGACCGGCACCCCGGACGATCGCGCCTCCCTCAGCAGCGGAACCGCGTCCGCGTCCGACAGGTGCACGACGTGCGCCCGACCGCCGGTGGCCCGCGCGGCCGACAGCACCAGGGAGATCGCCGCCTCCTCGGCCGACCTCGGCCGCGAGGCCAGGAACCCGGCGTAGGTCGGACCCCGCAGCAGCGAGTCGTCGATCAGCGAGCCGTCCTCGGCGTGCACGATCATCAGCGCCCCGAGCCCCGCCGTCTCCGCGAGGGCCGAGGAGAACTCGGACGACGAGAGCGGCGGGAACTCCTCGACGCCCGAGTCGAGCAGGAAGCACTTGAACCCGAAGACGCCGGCCTCGTGCAGCGACGACAGCGAGCCGAGGTTCGACGGCACCGCACCGCCCCAGAACCCCACGTCCACGAAGCACTGCCCCTCGGCCGCGGCGCGCTTCACCTCGAGCGCCTCGACGGTGGTCGTGGGAGGGATGGAGTTGAGGGGCATGTCGAGGATCGTGGTGACACCGCCGGCCGCGGCGGCGCGGGTCGCGCTGGCGAAGCCCTCCCACTCCGTCCGTCCCGGCTCGTTGACGTGCACGTGGGTGTCGACCAGGCCGGGCAGCAGCACCTCGTCCTCGCCGAGGGTCACCACCGTCGGGGCCGACGGCACCCGGTCGTACGCCGTGACCGAGGCGATGCGTCCGCCCCTCACCTCGACGCAGGCGGGCACCTCCGCGTCGCCGACGACGACCCGAGAGGCGCGGATGACGAGATCACCCAACGGGTCAGCTGCCACGGTAGGTCGAGTACCCGTACGGCGAGAGCAGCAGCGGCACGTGGTGGTGCCGGTCGTCGGCGACCGTGAACACGATCACGACCTCGGGGAAGAAGCCGCTCACGTAGGCCGCGGTGTCGAACCGCAGCACGTACGACGCCAGCCCCAGCTCCCCGCCCAGCGACCCGACCCGCCCGTCGTCGTCGGTCGTCGCCGAGTCCAGGAAGTCGCCGTCGCGCGACTCCAGCCGCACGGCCACCCCGGCCGCCGGCTGTCCGAGGGCCGTGTCGAGCACGTGAGTCGAGAGGGTGGCCATCAGACGAGTGCCTCCAGTCGGAGCAGGGCGATCTGCCTCAGGTTGTCGACGGTCTCGGCCCGCTCGGCGTCGTCGGTGTTCGCGAGACGGCGCTCGAGCTCGGCCAGGATCTCGTCGGCGTCCCGGCCCGCGGCCCGGATCAGGAAGACCCGCCCGAACCGTTCCTCGTACGCCGCGTTCCCGGCCGCCAGCCGGTCGGCCGCCGAGGCGTCCACCCCGGCCTGCTCCCGCTGTGACTGGGCCCCACCCCGCTCGCCGATCCGCGGGTGGGCCGACAGCGCCTGGTCGAGCTCCGGGTCCGACATCGAGCGGGCCGCGGCGTCGGCCGCGGCCAGCAGCGCGGAACGGTCGGCGTACGGCTCGCCGGACAGCACCTCGTCCGCCCACCGCGGCACGGAGAGGCAGCCGAGCAGCTGCTCACGGGTGAGGCTCATGCCGGCGCATCTCTCAGCACCGTGCACTCGATGAGCCCGTACGGCCGGTCGGCGGCGATGAACACCTCGCCGTCGTTCGTCAGCCCGTCGACCTCGAAGCCGGAGAAGTCCACCAGGAAGTGGTGCTTGTTCGGCGCGGAGAACGAGATCTCCGCGATGCCCGGCATCGTGTCGACGACCGCCGAGCCCATCAGGTACAGCGTCTCCTGCAGGGCGCGGGAGTACGTCGTCGCGAACGTCGAGAGCAGCACCTCGCGCACGTCGTCGAAGGAGGCGTTCCAGTCGACGTCCGTGGTGTCGTGCCGCCACCGGGCCACCAGCGACGTGGCCAGGATCCGGTCGTCGGTCTCGGCGAGCGTGGTGAACTCGTCGACCAGGAAGCCCTTGAACTCCGACCCCGTCGACTTCAGCACCACCAGGTCCTTCAGCCCCGACACCACCGACGCGCCCGACCGGGAGACGGTCACCTCGCACGTCCGTACGTCGCCGCCGCGGCGCGCGAACGCGTGCTGGCCGAGACGGTCCCAGGCGTACTGCTCGACGCGCACCTCGGCCGCGGCCGCCGCCGGTGCGGCCTCGAGCAGCCGGGAAGCCAGCGCCAGCGCGTAGTCCTCGGGCGAGGACACGCCGTGCAGCTTGGCGTACGCGAACGCGGTGTTCTTCTGCGTGTCGGTCGGCAGCACGGCCGCCTGGTCGCCGGACACGTGCGCGGCGTCGAAGTCGCCGCGCAGCGACGACGACACGTTCAGGTCGACGATCTCGTGGCGGGGGGTGTCCCGGACGATCCGCACGACCCGGCTCTCCGCCTTGCCGTACCGGTTCTCGCCCAACACCGCCATGCGGGCACCCTAGTAGGGTCCGCTCCTGATCCCATGGCCTGCTGCGCGCCGCCCCGTCGGCGCCTGGACTGCGTTGTCGTCAGTCGCCATGACTCCGTCATGTCTCCCTCCTCCGCCTTGCCAGGCACACGACGAGACGACGCTCGCGACGGCCGAGGATCAGGAGCGCACCCCAGCCAGCCATAAACCGGGCGACGACCGTCCGTGGTGCCTGGAACACTCGACCAGGCCATGAGCTCACCGGTTGCCTCCCTCGTCCGCCGCTTCCACGCGCCCTCCCCGCTCGCGGGCCGCCTCGCCGGGCAGTCGCTGCTCTTCGCCCTCGGCGAGGGCACGTTCATGACCGGGTCGGCGGTGTTCTTCACCCAGGTCGTCGGCCTGAGCGCCGCCCAGGTCGGACTGGGCCTGACGATCGCCGGCGTCGCGGCGTTCGTCGCCGCGCTCCCCGCCGGCAAGCTGGTGGACCGCTACGGGCCCAAGCGGATGTGGGCGTTGAGCGCCGCCGGGCAGGCGGGCATGTTCACGCTCTGGCCGTTCATCCACGGGTTCACCGGATACGTCCTGATGGCCTGCGCGATGCAGGTGGTCGGCTCGCTCGGCGGGTCGGCGTACGGCGCCTACACCGTCGACGTGCTGCCGCCCCAGGAGCGGGTGAAGTCGCGGGCCTACATGTACTCCGCCCTCAACGTCGGCTTCACCCTCGGCTCCCTGGTCGGCGGCATCGCCCTGGCGTTCGACTCCAACGTCGTGCTCGAGGCGATCCCGTGGTTCACCGCGGTCGCGTTCCTGGTCAACGCCGCGGCCATCCTGCGGCTGCCCAACGCGGCCCACGACGACCGCACGCCCGACGAGCGCAGGGAGAGGATCCCCGGTCCCGGCCCGCTGCGGAACCCCGGCTGGCTGGCGAGCACCTTCTTCGCCGGCGTCCTGTGGACCAACCAGGTGCTGCTCAACATCGTCATCCCGCTGTGGCTGGTGGAGGAGACCGACGCCCCGCGGGTGCTGCTGGCGTTCCTGTTCGGCACCAACACGGTGATGTGCATCTTCCTGCCGATGGTCGCCTCCCGCGGCATCAAGAACATCCCGACCGCGCTGCGCGCGATCCGCGTCTCCACGGCCTTCTTCGTGGTCTCGTGCCTGATCACGCTGGCCACCCACGACACGGTCGGCTGGAAGACCATCGCGCTGGTCTGGCTGGGCCACGTCACGGTGACCGGCGCCGAGCTCTACCTGTCCGCCGCGAGCTGGTCGTTCGAGGCCGAGCTGATGGACCCGCGGCGCCGCGGCGAGTACCAAGGCGCCGCCGAGTTCAGCGGCACCCTCGGCCGGGTCTGGGCGCCGGCGCTCTACACGTTCCTCGCGATGAACTGGGGCGCCGCCGGCTGGCTGGTGATCGCGGCGATCGGCGTGGTCGCGACGATCGGCCTGCACCCGTCGGTGCGCGCCGCCCGGGGGTTCCTGGTCCGCCACGTCCCGCCCGAGGAGCTCGCGCAGGCGAGCGCCGGCGGCGACGAGGACGTGCCCCAGGTCTCGCCCGCCGTCGACGATGGCCTCGGAGCCGCGACTGCGTCACGCTGAGCGCGTGCACCCGCAGGCCGACGACACGGAGCTCGCCGACCGCCTTCGATCCGTGTGGCCGCACCTCACCTGGCGTGACGCCGGCGACGTGCCGCGCACGATCGTGGTGATGCAGTCGATCTCGGCGTACCTCCCCCCACGCTGGCAGCCGTTGCTCCCGGCCTACGAGGAGCGCTACCTGTGCTACCTCCTCGGCCTGCTGTCGGGCGGCACCCGCGTCGTCTACGTGACGTCGATGCCGATCCACCCGCGGCTGGTCGACTACTGGTTCGGCCTGGTGCCGGGGCTCGACACCCCGGCCAACCGCGCGCGCCTGGTCCTCGTGCCGGTGGTCGACGCCCGGCCCGTCCCGCTGACGCGTAAGGTGCTCGAGCACCCCGGCGTGATGCGCCGCATCCGCGAGGCGGTGGCCGACCCGAGGTACGCCGTCACCGTCGGACACACCGTGACCGTCGACGACGTCGAGGTCGCGCGGCACCTCGGCATCCCCGTGTACGGCGCGCACCCGCGGTTCGCCCGCTGGGGCACGAAGTCGGGCAGCCGCGAGTCGTTCGAGGCCGCCGGTGTCCCGATCGCACCGGGGCGCGCGGTGCGCGACCGGGCCGACGTCGCCGAGGCGATCGCGGAGCTCCGGGCCGCCGACCCCGGCCTCGCCCGCGTCATCGTCAAGCTGGACGAGGGCGCGAGCGGCATCGGCAACGGCACCATCACCCTGCCCGGCGACCTGCCCGGCGGCCTGCCCGGCGACCCCGACGCCATCGAGCTCGAGGAGCCGGAGATCGACGTGGCCGACTACTACGCGCACCTCGAGCGGGAGGGCGGGGTCGTCGAGGCGTTCCTCGTCGGCGAGGAGGTGCGCAGCCCCAGCGTCCAGCTGCGGATGTCCCCCTTCGGCGAGGCCGAGGTGCTCTCGACGCACGAGCAGGTGCTCGGAGGACGCCACGGCCTGACGTACCTCGGGTGCACGATGCCCGCCCGGCCCGAGTACGCCGCCCGCATCGCCGACCAGGCCCTCGCGGTCGGCACCGCGCTGGCCTCGCACGGCGTGGTCGGCCGGTGCTCGATCGACTTCCTGGCGGTCCGCAACGGCGGCTCCTGGGCGACGTACGCCTCGGAGACCAACCTCCGCGCCGGCGGCACCACGCACCCGTCGGCGACCCTGGCGGCGCTGACGCGGGGCGACTACGACGTCCGCGCCGGGGTGTTCCGCGCCGCCGACGGGACGCCGAAGTTCTACACCGCGACCGACCACCTCGAGAGCGAGGCGTACGCCGCGCTGACCACCGACGACCTCCTCGACGTGAACCCGGGCGGCTGGGACGCCGGGACCGAGACCGGCACCGTCCTCCACATGGCCAGCGCCATCGGCGGCACGGGCAACCTCGGGCTGACCGCCATCGCGGACTCGGGCGACGCGGCGACCGCGCTGTTCGAACGTTCCCGCGCCGCGCTCGACCGGGCCGCGGCCGGCATCTAGCGGTGCGCCAGGCGGCGCAGCTCCTCCACGTCGCCGACCTCGCCCGCGTCGACCGCGCCGCAGTCCAGCCCGCGCAGGACGAAGTCCGCCAGCGCCCGGGCGGTCGCGGGCTCGTCGGCGATCGAGCCGGTCGGACCGTCTGTCTGCCGCTGCTCGGCGTAGGTCGCCAGCCGCTCCAGGGCCTTCGGCAGTCCGCCGCGGAAGAACGTGTACGTCGCGGCGTACCGCGTCGGCAGCTGTCCCGGGTGCAGGTCCCAGCCCTGGTAGAAGCCGCGCTCCAGCGACCGGGTCACCAGCCGCAGGTGGTTGTCCCAGGCCAGGTGGATCGCCTCGGCGTCCCCGACCGGCAGCACGTTGGTCGACCCGTCGGAGAGCCGGACGCCGGTGCCGGCGGCGGCCGCCTGCATCACCAGCTTCGCGTGGTCGGCCGCGGGGTGCTCCAGCGACTGCTGGCCGGCGGCGATGCCGAGGTAGGCGGAGTAGTCGTAGGTCCCGTAGTGCAGCCCGGTCAGCCGGCCGCCCGACGCGTGCACGATCCGGGCCACCAGCGCGGTGCCGTCGGCGCCGAGGATCGTCTGCGGCGTCTCCACCTGCACCTCGAACCGCACGGCCTCGTCCGCCAACCCGATCTCGTCCTCGATGGTCGAGGCGGCGTGCACGAACGCGGCCACCTGCTCGGTGCTCGTGACCTTGGGCAGGGTCACGACGAAGCCGTCCATCGAGCCCTTCGCCTCGGCGTACGCCGTCAGGAACCGTGTCAGCGTCCGCACCCCGCGCGCTCGCGACGCCGGGTCGAAGGACCTGATGCGGATGCCGGAGCACGGCGGTGCCGTCTCGTCCTGCTGCGCCTCGGCCAGCGCATGGGCCGCGGTACGGACGTGCTCGTCCTCCTCCTCCGAGGAGTGCCCGACGTACCCGTCCTCGAAGTCGACCCGCAGGTCCTCGACCGGCTCGTCGCCGAGCTTGGCCTTGACCCGCCGGATGATGTCGGCGTCGGCGACGACGGTCGCGAACTCGGCGGCGTGCTCGTCGAGCAGCGCCAGCGCCTCCTCGCCCCAGGAGCGGGCGGTGCCCGCGCCGAACCGGTCGGCCGGCACGTACGCCGTGTGCACGGGCTGGCGCCCCGGACGCTCGCCCGGGTACCTCGACGCCAGCTGCCCGTCAGCCTCCGCCAACCGTTCGTCGAGCTCGGCGGTCAGGCGGGCGCTCAGCTCGTCGGGATCGACCATGGGCGCCACCCTAGGCGCGAGGGTCACCGGGTCTCGTGACGGTCGCTGCCCGACCTCCTCGACCAGCGATGAGGCAGGCTCTCTGCATGCACAGCGACCTCTTCGACGCCGGCAACCTGGAGAACGAGACCGGGCAGCGCTTCGCCCTCCAGAACGACCAGCTGCTGCGGGTGTCGCTGGGCCCGGACGTGCTCGCGGTCAAGGGCGCGATGGTCGCCTACCAGGGCCAGGTGGAGTTCATCCACGAGAAGGCCGGCAGCGTCGGGCGGCTGCTCAAGAAGATGGTCACCTCCGAGGACATGCCCCTGATGCGGGTCCGCGGGCAGGGCGAGGTGTTCTTCGCCAGCGACGCCGGGTACGTCTACCTCATCGAGCTCGGCGGCGACGGGATCAGCGTCAACGGACGCAACCTGCTGGCCTTCGACTCCGCCCTCCAGTGGGACATCAACCGGGTGAAGGGCGCCGGCATCATGGCCGGCGGCCTCTTCAACACCACGGTCACGGGCCAGGGCACCGTCGCCCTCTGCACCGTCGGCAAGCCGGTCGTGCTGGACTGCAGCACCCAGCCGACGTACGTCGACGTGCAGGCCGCCGTGGCCTGGTCGGCCACCCTGGTGCCGAACGTCGTGAGCTCGATGAAGTTCTCCTCGGTCATCCGTGGCGGCTCGGGCGAGGCCTTCCAGTACGCCTTCCACGGCCCGGGCTTCGTCGTCGTCCAGCCCAGCGAGTGGACGCCGCCGGCGCAGGGCACCGGCGGCGGCACCGGCGGGCTGATCGGCGAACTCTTCAGCTAGCCGGTGGTCCTCGGCGGCAGGCGGTGGTGGATGTCCTCGCTCATCCGCGTGATCGCGAGGTAGAACTCCAGCGTCATCCGGATCAGCGCGAGGTACACCAGCATCACGACCGGCCCGATCAGCAGGACCAGCAGCCCGTACGCCGCAGAGCCGGCGAACCCGGCCGCCAGCCAGGCCAGCCACGCGACGACGAGCAGGCCGGTGGCCAGCATGTAGACGAACCGCACCACCTTCGGCGTGATGAACGTCGAGAAGCTGAAGTCGAACAGCGCCTTCAGGACGCCCGCCGGGTCGACCGACTGCGCCGGCCCGTCGGGCGGCGGCTGCGGGGCCGGGCTGTAGCTCGGCGGGGGTGACGGGGGAGGAGGCGGGAGGATCGGCGCCTGCCGGGTCGGGTCCGGCTGCTGCCGGTCGTCGGGATGGCCCGGGGGCGGCGGGGTCTCGGTCATGGGCGAAGGCTACAAACGAGAACCGCCCGGACCGTGGTGGGTCCGGGCGGTTCCGTCGTTCGTCGGTCGAGTTTGGTTCGTTGGTCGAGCTTGTCGAGACCCCGACTCTTCGGTTACCGGGTTTCGACGCGCCCGTTGCGGCTTCGTTCCTCAGCCGCAGGGCTTGCTCAACCTGCGGGTGAGACGAGCGAGCGTTCGTTCCTCACGCTCACTCTTCACCCTTGATGAAGGCCTCGACGCGGCGGCGACCCTCGTCGTCGGGGAGCTGCACCGGCGGGGACTTCATCAGGTACGACGACGCCGAGATGATCGGGCCACCGAGGCCGCGGTCCTTGGCGATCTTCGCGGCGCGGACCGCGTCGATGATGATGCCGGCGGAGTTCGGGGAGTCCCAGACCTCGAGCTTGTACTCGAGGTTCAGCGGGACGTCACCGAAGGCGCGGCCCTCGAGGCGGACGTAGGCCCACTTGCGGTCGTCGAGCCACGCGACGTAGTCGGACGGGCCGATGTGCACGTTGCGGTCGTGGGTCTTGCCGGCCAGCTCGCCGTGCAGGTTGGACGTCACGGCCTGGGTCTTGGAGACCTTCTTGGACTCCAGGCGCTCGCGCTCGAGCATGTTCTTGAAGTCCATGTTGCCGCCGACGTTGAGCTGGTAGGTGCGGTCCAGCGCCACGCCGCGGTCCTCGAACAGCTTGGCCAGCACCCGGTGGGTGATGGTCGCGCCGACCTGGGACTTGATGTCGTCGCCGATGATCGGGACGCCCGCGTCCTCGAACTTCTTGGCCCACACCGGGTCGGAGGCGATGAACACCGGGAGGGCGTTCACGAAGGCCACGCCCGCGTCGATCGCGCACTGGGCGTAGAACTTGTCGGCCTGCTCGGAGCCCACCGGCAGGTAGGAGACGAGCACGTCGGCCTGGCTGTCCTTGAGGACCTGGACCACGTCGACCGGCTCGGCGGCCGACTCCTCGATCGTCTCGCGGTAGTACTTGCCGAGGCCGTCCATCGTCGGGCCGCGCTGCACCTCGATGCCGAGCGTCGGCACCTCCGCGATCTTGATCGTGTTGTTCTCCGAGGCGTTGATGGCCTCCGAGAGGTCCTTGCCGACCTTCTTGTCGTCGACGTCGAACGCCGCCACGAACTGCAGGTCGCGGACGTGGTACTCGCCGAAGGTGACGTGCATGAGGCCCGGCACCGTGGCCGACGGGTCGGCGTCCTTGTAGTACGTCACGCCCTGGATGAGGGACGTCGCGCAGTTGCCGACGCCCACGATTGCTACTCGTACCGATCCCATGCCGGGTCTTCCTTCCTTCACTGCGGTTCAGCCGCCGGCGTCGCGGCCGGTGCGGTGTGCTGGGAACTTCTGGGTGGGGTGCTGCTGGTGGTGCTGCTGGAGCCGGGTGCCTCGGGTCCCGTCCCGCGCTCGGCGTTGATCAGGTCGGTCAGCCAGCGGACCTCGCGCTCGACGGAGTCGATGGCGTGCCGCCGCAGCTCGGTGAGGTAGCGGTCGTCGCCGCCCGCGGCCCGGCGCTGCCGGTCCAGGCGCTCCTGCAGCCGGCTGCGCCGGCCCTCGAGGATGCGCAGCCGCACGTCGGCGTCGGTGCGCGAGAAGAACGCGAACCTCATGTTGAAGCCCTCGTCCTCCCACGCGGACGGGCCGTCGTCGGTGACCTCGCTGGCGAAGGCCTCGCGCCCCTTCGCCGTGATCTGGTAGGTGATCCGCTGCCGCATCGAGACCGATGCGGGGTTGGTCACCTCCGTGATGACGCCCTCGCGGAGCATCCGCTTGAGCGCGGGGTACAGCGAGCCGTAGGAGAGGAGGCGGGTCCACCCGAGCAGCAGGTTGAGGCGCTTGCGGAGCTCGTAGCCGTGCAGTGGCGACTCGTGGAGCAGGCCGAGGACGGCCATCTCCAGCGCTGCACCCTTGCGTTGCACGTGTCCCCCATCGGTGTGAAACCCTACGAACCGCTCTATCGCGCGGATCTATCGGGTGAATGTATCAACACGATACATCGGTCGCGCAACCCGGCCCAGGGCCGAAGGTCCCGTCGTGGCCGGACGCTGCGCGCCTTCGACCCGCTGGCCCGCCGGAATCACACGCGCGGCGGTTGGGTGGGGGTGGGTCGCCCCCCGTACCCTCGGTGGAGTTGTCCTTCCCCCAACAGCCGAGCCAGTCGTGGAGTCGAAGAGTTGAGCAAGCGTCGCGCCGAGGGCCCCGCGGTCAAGCGCAAGCCGAACCGTCCGAAGCCCCCGGGCACCACGAAGCGCCGCGTCCTCAAGGTCGTCAAGTGGCTGCTGATCATCGGCCTGGTCACCACGCTGACCGGCATCGGCGCGTTCTACTACGCCTACACCCAGACCACGATCCCGGACCCGGACGCCGACTTCACCACCGAGACGACCAAGGTCTACTACGCCGATGGCAAGACCGAGCTGGGTCAGTTCGCGGTCCAGAACCGTGAGTCGATCCCGCTCTCGGAGATGCCCGACCAGCTGCAGCAGGCGGTCATCGCCGCCGAGGACCGGTCGTTCTACACCAACAAGGGCATCGACCCGAAGGGCATCATCCGGGCCGCGTTCAGCAACGCCCGAGGCAACGCCACGCAGGGTGCGAGCACGATCACCCAGCAGTACGTCAAGATCCTGTACCTCACCCAGGAGCGGTCCCTCAAGCGCAAGCTGAAGGAGGCCTTCCTCTCGCTGAAGATCCAGCGGGAGAAGAGCAAGCAGCAGATCCTCGAGGGCTACCTCAACACCATCTACTTCGGTCGCGGCGCGTACGGCGTGCAGGCAGCCGCCCAGGCCTACTTCAACGTGCCGGCCAAGGACCTCAACCTGAAGCAGTGCGCCGTGCTGGCCAGCGTGCTCAACGACCCGACCGACCTGGACCCGAAGAACGGCAAGGACTCCAAGGCGGCCCTCAAGGAGCGCTACGACTACGTCCTGGACGGCATGGCCTCGACCGGCGACATCACCGCCGACGAGGCCGACCAGGCCCAGCAGGCGCTGCCGCGGTTCCCGAAGATCCAGGCCCAGAGCCAGTACGGCGGCCAGAAGGGCTTCATGCTCCAGCTGGTCCGCAACGAGCTGCACTCGATGGGGTACTCCGACTCCGACATCGACGGCGGCGGCCTGCGGGTGACCACGACGTTCACCCCGGCGGCGATGAAGGCCGCCGAGGACGGCGTGCTCGCCCAGAAGCCGGAGGGCTTCGGCGACAAGGAGCTGCACATCGCCGCGGCCACGGTCCAGCCCGGCACCGGCGCGCTGCTCGGCTTCTACGCGGGCCAGGACTACCTCGACTCCCAGATCAACTGGGCCGTCGCCGGCGGCATGGTCGGCTCGACGTTCAAGCCCATCACGCTGGCCACCGCGATCAACGAGGGCTTCTCGCTCAAGGACACCTTCCAGGGCACCTCGCCCTACACCTTCCCCGACGGCCTCGAGGTCAACAACGAGGGCGAGAACGGCGGCAACGACTACGGCTCGTCGGTCACCGCCCTGTTCGGTCTCGAGGAGTCGATCAACACGGCGTACGTCGACATGTCCGCGTCCATCCCCGACGGGCCCGCGAAGATCCACGCGATGGCCAACGCCCTGGGCATCCCGCCTGCGCACGCGTCGAAGAAGTACCCCGGCATCCCCAAGACCAGCCGGGACCTCAGCGCCGACGACACCCTGATCACGCTCGGCCGTGCCCGCGTCAGCCCGATCAACATGGCCAACACCTACGCCACCTTCGCCAACGGCGGGGTGCGGTCGAACGTGCACGTCGTCAAGAAGGTCGTCGACCGCACCGGCGAGGAGCCGCAGGTCTACGACGTGGTCAACACCGACGTCCTCGACCCCGACATCGACTCCGACGTCTCCTACGCCATGCAGCAGGTCGTCGAGAACGGCACGGGCCAGGCCGCCCAGGCGCTGGGCCGTCCGGCGGCGGGCAAGACCGGGACCGCGACCAACGCCAAGGACCAGGTGTCCTCGGCGTGGTTCGTCGGGTACACCCCGCAGCTCTCCACTGCGGTGATGTACGTCCGAGGCGACGGTGACGACCAGCTCGACGGCTGGCTGCCGTCGTACTTCGGGGCCGACTACCCCGCCCGCACCTGGACCGCGATCATGCAGCAGGAGTCCGAGGGCATGGACGTCGAGGAGTTCCCGGAGCCGGCGAACGTCGACGGCGACGCCCCGACCGATGGTCACGACCCGGCGCCGACGGCCACCCCGACCAAGAGGCCCTCGCCGACCAAGAAGCCGTCGCCGACCGGGACGCCGACCGAGACGGACTCGCCGAGCGACTCCCCGACGGAGCTGCCGACCAAGACGCCGACCGGCCAGCCGACGACCGAGCCCACCCCGACCGTGGAGCCCACGCCGTCCGACACGACGCTGCCGACGGTGACGGTCAACCCGACCCCGGACCCGCCGCCGTCGCAGACGCCGACGCAGGCGGCCACGACCACGGTCGCCCAACCGTCGACCTCCCCGACGCCGCGCAGCAGCTCCTGGTTCCTGAGCTACTTCCTCTGACCCCCTTCCTCTGACCCCTTCCTCTGACCCATGAGGAGCGACCACGTGCCGGCCGACGACCGGGTGCACCCCACCCACGACGACCCCGGCATCCGGGCGCTCAGCGAGGGCGTGGGCGGACCGGTCGGCACGCACGCCGGTCGCCACCGGTGGTGGACGCCGCTGCGCGTGCTGCTGGCGCTGACCGCGGTCTGCTTCGCGATGGGGCTGGTCAAGGACGCCCCCTGCTACCGGGACAAGTGGGGCGACTCCGCCACCAACTACACGCACATGTGCTACTCCGACCTGCCCTACCTCTACACCGGACGAGGGTTCGCCGAGCTGCACTGGCCGTACGTCGACGACGACTCGGTCCGGGCGAGGTACCCGGCGATGGAGTACCCCGTCGTCATCTCCTACTGGGCCTGGTGGTCGGCCGAGGTCACCCAGCGGCTCAGCGGGAACCCCGACGTCACCGAGCGCGCCGGGATGCCCGTGGACACCCTCGGGGCGCGGCCGGAGATCCGCACCGAGATGCTGCGGTTCGTCGCCGTCAACGCGATCGGCTTCGCTGCCCTGGCCCTGCTCTCCGCGTGGCTGCTCGCCGGCGTCCACCGGCGGCGTCCGTGGGACGCGGCGTTCTTCGCGATCTCGCCCGCGCTGGCGCTCGCGGGCCTGGTGAACTGGGACATGCTGGCCGTCGCCTGCGTGGCCGGCGCGCTGTGGGCCTGGTCGCGCGACCGCACCATGCTGACCGGCGGCCTGATCGGCCTGGGCGTGGCCACCAAGCTCTACCCGCTGTTCCTGCTCGGCGGGATCCTGGTCATCTGCCTGCGCCGGCGGCGCTTCCGCGAACTCGGGGAGACCGCGGGCGTGGCGGCGGCCACCTGGGTGCTCGTCAACGCCCCGGCGTACCTCTCCGGTGGCGAGGCCTGGAAGACCTTCTGGCGGTTCAACTCCGACCGGGCCGCCGACCTGGGCTCGGTGTGGCTGCTGCTCGACCAGCGCTTCGACCTGTCATTGACGTCCTCGACCATCAACATGTGGTCCTGGCTCGTGTTCGGCGCCTGGTGCGTCGGCGTGCTCGTGCTCGGGATGACCGCGCCGGCGACGCCGCGGCTCGCGCAGCTCGGCTTCCTCGTGGTCGCGGGCTTCCTGCTGGTCAACAAGGTCTACTCGCCGCAGTACGTCCTGTGGCTGCTGCCGCTGGCCGTGCTCGCCCGGCCGCGGCTGCGCGACCAGGTCATCTGGCAGCTCGGCGAGGTGGCGTACTTCGCCAGCGTCTGGTGGTACCTCGGGAACTTCCTGGCTCCCGCCGACGGCGGCGACGCGGAGTTCTACTGGTTCGCGATCATCGTGCGGATGCTGGCCGAGCTGTACCTCGTGGCGATCGTCGTGCGCGACATCCTCTGGCCGAGGTACGACCCGGTCCGCGAGCTGGGCTGGTCGGCCCACCTGCCGCGCCGGTCGGCGCCGAGGTCGCTGGCTCTCAGGTGACGACCACGCGGTCGAACGTCGTCGCGGTGTAGCGCACGCGGACGTCGACCTGGTCGCCGACGGCGGGCACGTGCGCGCCGGAGGGCAGGAAGAGCATGGAGGCCTGCATGTGCGGGGGCTCGGCGAACAGACGCTGCTTGCCGTCGATGGTGAACGGCGAGCGCACGAACCCGACGGCGTCCAGGCCGCCGCGCGCGATGGTGGCCGCGCGCGCCTTGATGGAGGAGTCGCCGGTCGGAGCCTCGAGGCCGATCCCGTGGGCGGTGCCGCCGCTGACCACCACCACGTGGCCGGACTTGGGGGCGCTGCGGCCGCGGTACCCGAACACGTCGCCCCGCTCGACCGCGTGCACGTCGAGCACGGTCGCGGTCACCCGCAGCGCGCCGCGGTCGCCCAGCCAGAGCTGGGTGCCGATGCGCGGCCGGATCTCGAAGTCGGCGTGGCTGGTGCGCAGCCGGGCGAGCTCGTCGCCGGTCAGGTGGCTGACCCAGATCGCGGTGCGGCTGCCGGCGAGGCCCGCGCCGACGACCTCGTCGACCAGGCGGTGCACCTCGGCGAGGTGCGAGCCGCTGGCCAGCGGCAGGTGCAGGGCGATGCCGCGGAACCGGCGTCCGCCGTGACCGGGGCCGAGCACGTCGGCGGCCTCGCGCAGGTCGCGCGCGGTCAGGCCGTGGCGCAGCATGCTGGTGCGCAGCTCGAGCACGAAGCGGGCGTCCGGCTGCCGCTCGCGCAGCGCCCGGAGGTCCTCCACGCGCGACACCGTGTGCACCAACCGGGTCTGGAGCGAGTCGTCCACGTCGAGGGCGGCTCCGAACGGTCGCCACGGGGTGAGCACGAGGAGGCCGCCCGGGAACCGTGAGGAGACCTCGGGCAGCTCGTCGTAGGTGCCGACGGCCATCGTGTCGACCCCCAGCCAGGCCGCCTTCCGGGCCAGGCGTGCGAGGCCGAAGCCGTAGCCGTTGCCCTTGGCGACCGGCACCAGTCCGGGCTGCTCGCCGGCCACCTCCTTGAGGTGGGTGCGCCAGCGGTCGCCGTCGACGGTCAGGGTGAGGCTCACCGCTCAGCCCCGCCTCTTCATGGCGGCCTGGAACGCCTTGTAGAGCAAGGGCCGCAGCGGCAGGTCCCACTCCCCGGCGTGCTCGACCGCCTCGCCGCCCGTGCCGACCTTGAACTGGATGAGCCCGGCGTGCGGGTCGTCGGGGTCGAGGGTGTCGGTGATGCCCCGCAGGTCGTAGACCGTCGCACCGGCCGTGATCGCGTCACGCAGCATGGCCCACTGCACGGCGTTCGAGCCGCGCACGTCGCGGTTCTCGGTGGAGGAGGCGCCGTAGGAGTACCAGTCGTGGGTGCCGACGCGCACCGCGATCGTGGCGGCCACCAGGTCGCCCTCGTGGTGGGCGAGCCAGAGCACGAACCGGTCCGGCTCCTCGGCCGCCATCGCCTCGGCCATGGTGCGGAAGTACGCCAGGGGGCGCGGCGTGAAGTGGTCGCGCTCGGCGGTGTGGGCGTAGAGGTCGTGGAAGGCCTTCAGGTCCTCCAGGCCGCCGCGCGTCACCACCACCCCGGCCTTGTCGGCCTTCTTGATGTTGCGGCGCCACTGCTGGTTCATGCCGGCGAGCACGTCCTCCTCGGTACGCCGGGTGCCGTCCGCGGCGACGAGGGGGACCTGGAAGTTGTAGCGCGGCTGCCCGGCCGCGAAGCCGCCGCCCTCGGACCCCTGCAGCCGCCAGCCGAGCTCGTGCAGCTGGGAGACGACGCGGGCGCCGACCGGCTCCCGGTGGGTCGGGGCGACGTCGTCGAGGCGGCGTACGTCGGGGTCGGCGATGCCCTCCTTGACCGTGGCCGCCGACCAGCGCCGGGTCACGACCGGCGGGCCCATCCGCACCGCGAACGCGCCGTGCTGCTTGAGGTGCTTGGTCATCGGGGCCAGCCAGGCCCCCAGGTCGGGGGCGGACCAGTCGATGACCGGGCCCTCGGGGAGGTACGCCAGGGAGCGCTGGAGCCGCGGGAGGTTGCGGTGCAGCACGAGGCCGGCGCCCACGAGGTCGGACCCGTCGAACCATCCCAGCGACTCCGCCCGCCACTCCGGCTTGACCTTCGCCCACGCCGGCGTCTGGAGGAAGCTGGTCCACGGCTGGGCGCGCACGAACGCCAGGTGCTGCTCCGGGCTGATGGGCCGGACGGTGGGGGCGCTCGTCACCCGACCCACGCTAGCGGGGCAGGACCCATCCGCTGGTCGAGGAGGTCGCGCAGCGACCGTCACGAGACCCGGTGACCGGACCGTGGACCGTTCACCGGGTCTCGTGACGGGCCTCCGGCCCTCCTCGACCAGCGGTGAAATGCCAGAACCGCGGTGGCACGGACCTCTCTTCCGACCACCGCGGTCCTCAGGGCAGGCCCCAGTGGATCTACCCGGGGCGGCCCAGCTCTCTCAGTCTGTCAGGGCTCGACCGTCACCTTGATGGCCTCGCCCTTCTTGACGATCTGGAACGCGTCGAGGACGCGGTCCAGGGGGATGTGCTCGGTGATCAGGTCCTTCACGGGGACCTGGCCGGTGGAGATGTACTCGAGGGCCCGCTTGTTGTGCTCGGGCGCCGAGCCGTTCGCGCCGTGGATGTGCAGCTGGCGGTAGTGGACGAGGTTGCTGTCGCACTTGATGAACGGGTCGGTCTTGGGCAGGCCGCCGAAGAACGAGATGCGGCCGTTGCGTGCGGCCATCGAGATGGCCTGCTCCTGGGTGACGTTGGCGGCGGTGGCGGTGATCACGACGTCCGCGCCGCGGCCGCCGGTCAGCTCCATCACGCGCTCGACGACGTCGACCTCGGCGCCGTTGATGGTCTCGTCGGGCTGCACCGCGTCGGCCGACATCTTCAGCCGCTCGGCGTTGACGTCGACGAGGTACACCGGCCCGGACTGGTGCACGCCGCGGGCGATGCGGATGTGCATGCAGCCGATCGGTCCGGCGCCGAAGACCACCACCGTGTCCCCCGGCTCGATGCCCAGCAGCTCCTGGGCGTTGATGGCGCACGCGAAGGGCTCGGCGGCCGACGCCTCGTCGTACCCCACGTTGTCGGGGATCCGGTTCAACCCGTCGACCTTGAGCACCTGCCTGGGCACGATCATGAACTCGGCGAACCCGCCGTCGTACTGGTAGCCGACCGAGGTCTGGTTCTGGCAGACCGCCATCCAGCCCTTCTGGCACTCGTAGCACTCGCCGCACGGCACGGCCGCGATCACCTGCGCGCGGTCGCCGGGCTTCCAGTCCGAGCCGTAGGTCGCGTTGACGTCCGCGCCGACCTCGACGACCTCGCCGGCGATCTCGTGGCCGATGGTCCGCGGCGGACTGAGGTTCTGGTGCCCGTTGTAGAAGATCTTGACGTCGGTGCCGCAGGTCGAGCAGTTCTTGACCTTCAGCTTGATCTCGTCCGGCCCGCACTCGGGCTCGGGGACGTCCTCGACCCGGACGTCTTCGGGGGCATAGAAGCGGAGAGCCTTCATGGGGGCGACGCTACCGAACCCGGAAGCAAAAAAGCCACACAAACGGGCATAAATCTGTGCCCGAATACTTGGCAACGTGCCCGTTTTGGGGCAGAGTGCGGTGCATCGGGCCGTGACGGGCGTCACGCGCCTAGAGATTGAGGAGGAACCTCGATGGCCTCGACAGCCACCGCAGCAGCGCCCCGCGGTGGGGCGCGGGTACGGGTGCAGCAGTTCGGCACCTTCCTGTCCAACATGGTCCTGCCGAACATCGGCGCGTTCATCGCGTGGGGCCTGATCACCGCTCTGTTCATCCAGTCGGGCTGGATCACCCTCATCGGCGACAAGCTGTTCGACAAGCCGCCGGGCATCGGGGACGGCCTCTACGACTACGGCTTCGTCTCGCAGCTCGGCGGCTGGGACGGCGTCCACGGCGGCATCGTCGGCCCGATGATCACCTACCTGCTGCCGATCCTGATCGGCTACACCGGCGGCCGGATGATGTACGACGACAACATCCGCGGCGGCGTGGTCGGCGCGATCGCCACCGTCGGCGCGATCACCGGCGCCTCGGTGCCGATGTTCCTCGGCGCGATGATCATGGGCCCGCTCGGTGGCTGGTCGATGAAGAAGATCGACGCCATCTGGGACGGCAAGATCCGGCCGGGCTTCGAGATGCTGGTCAACAACTTCTCCGCCGGCATCTGGGGCATGATCCTGGCCGTCGTCGGGTTCTTCGTGGCCGGCAAGTTCGTCGAGCAGTTCAGCGCCGGCGCCGAGAACGTCGTCGACTTCCTGGTCGACAAGAACCTGCTGCCCCTGGCCTCGGTGTTCGTCGAGCCGGCCAAGGTGCTCTTCCTCAACAACGCGATCAACCACGGCGTCTTCACCCCGCTCGGCACCGCCGAGGCCGTGGACAAGGGCAAGTCGATCCTGTTCCTCATCGAGGCCAACCCCGGCCCCGGTCTGGGCCTGCTGCTCGCCTTCGCGCTGTTCGGCAAGGGCCTGGCCAAGGCCTCGGCGCCCGGTGCCGCACTGATCCAGTTCGTCGGCGGCATCCACGAGATCTACTTCCCGTACGTGCTGATGAAGCCGTTCACGCTGATCGCCGTGATCTGCGGTGGCGCCACCGGCGTGGCCACCAACATGGTCTTCCACTCCGGTCTGCGCGCTCCGGCGGCACCGGGTTCGATCATCGCGGTCTGGCTGCAGTCGCCGGCCGGCTCCATCGTCGGCACCACGCTGTCGGTGGTGTTCGCGGCCACGGTGTCCTTCCTGATCACCTCGGTGATCCTCAAGGCCGACAAGAGCGAGGCCGTGGACGACCTGGCCCACCACACCGCGCAGATGGAGGCCAACAAGGGCAAGGCGTCCTCGGTCTCCGGCGTGCTGCTGGGTGGCGGCGCCGCGACCGCCGGCAAGCAGATCCGCAACATCGTGTTCGCGTGCGACGCGGGCATGGGCTCCTCGGCCATGGGCGCCTCGGTGCTCCGCAAGAAGATCCAGGCCGCCGGCCACCACGAGGTCACGGTCGTCAACAAGGCGATCTCCAACCTGCGCGACGACGTCGACCTGGTGGTCACCCACCAGGACCTCACGGCCCGGGCCCAGCAGCAGTCGCCGTCGGCGATCCACGTCTCCGTCGACAACTTCATGGGCAGCCCGCGGTACGACGAGATCGTGGAGCTCATCGAGCAGTCCAACAGCGTGGGAGCGGCGGTCCCAAAAGCTGAGGCCCCCTCGGGTGGGGCCGAGGCCGAGGTTCTTGCTCCGGGCTCGATCGTGCTGAACGGCACGGCGAGGGACCGCGACGCGGCCATCGAGGAGGCAGGACAGCTCCTCGTGGCGGCCGGCGCCGTGGACCCGTCGTACGTCGCCGCCATGCACGACCGGGAGACGTCGGTGTCCACGTTCATGGGCAACGGCCTCGCGATCCCGCACGGCACGAACGAGGCCAAGGGCGCCATCAGGCGCTCCGCGATCTCGTTCATCCGCTACGACGACCCGGTGGACTGGAACGGCAAGCCGGCGGAGTTCGTCCTCGGCATCGCCGGTGCCGGTGACGACCACCTGGCGCTGCTGTCGCGGATCGCCGAGACGTTCACCAGCAAGGACCAGGTGGCCCGGCTGCGGGAGGCGACGAGTCCGCAGCAGGTCCTCGACGTCCTGCAAGGGGTCCGGGTCTAGCACCCTTCCGAAGGACCAGCGAGGAGCCGCACACCCGGTCCCGGTGCGCGGCTCCTCGCTACGTCCGGAGCTTCTCGCCCAGCCGGCGCAGCACCGTGGGCCAGGCCCTGCTCTCCGGGCCGATGAGCGCCGAGTGGTCCCCCGGCACCTCGTCGAGCGTCACGGGCGCGCCAGCACTCCTCGCCGCGGCGACGTACGCGTCGGACTGCGACCGCGGCACCACCTCGTCGTCGCGGCCCACGAGGCAGGCCACCGGGCAGCCCGCGGGCACCAGCCGGGTCGGGTCGCCGACGTCGTAGTGGTCGGGCACGTCGGCCGGTGTGCCGCCCATCAGCAGGTCGACGTTGCCCGACCCGAGGCCCTGCCGCGACGCGCCGGTCAGGTCGAGCACCCCGGCCAACGACAGGCAGCGGGTCACCGTCACCGCCGACGGCCCGCCGGGCGTGGTGTCACGGCGCGAGGCCGCCCAGACCGCCAGCTGGCCGCCGGCCGAGTGCCCGACCAGCCGGACGTCGCCGGCGTCGACGGTGTCGAAGGTGTCGAGGTGGTCGATCCCGGCGGCCACGTCCTCGAACGTCATCGGCCAGCCTCCGGTGCCGCCGACGCGGCGGTACTCCAGGTTCCACACGGCGTACCCCTCGGCCTGCAGCGCCTGGCACATCGGCCGCATCGCCTCGGCGCCGAAGCCCTGCGCCCAGTACCCGCCGTGCACGACCACGACGGTGGCCAGCGGGATACGCGCGGGGAGGTACAGCTCGCCGTACTGCGAGGGGTCGTCGCCGTAGGCCGACCGGGCCACGCTCGCGGTCGGCACGCGCGGGCCGACCGAGCAGCCCGTCACCGCGATCCCCAGGGCCGCGCCCAGCAGGCCGCGCCGGGTCGGCGACGGTCCGGCCCCGGTCAGCCCTGCCGTCAGCCCTGCCGTCGGCCCTGCCGTCAGCACTGCGTCACACGCGGTCCAGCAGGCTGGCGAAGTCGGCCCTGTGCTCCTCGGCGCCGCCCGGGGTCTCGCAGATCACCGGCGCGCCGGCGTCGCGGACGACCGCGGCCAGCAGGTCGGCCCCGATGTGACCGCCGCCGACGTTCGCGTGCCGGTCGGCGCCGGAGTCGAACTCGTCGCGGCTGTCGTTGCAGTGCACCAGGTCGATGCGGCCGGTGACCTTGAGGACGTCCTCGACGATCGTCTCCAGTGCGTTGCCGCCGGCGTGGGCGTGGCAGGTGTCGAGGCAGAAGCCGACCATGTCGGCGCCCTCGGCCTTCGAGACCGCGTCGAAGACCCGGTCGATGCGCTCGAGCTGCCGGGCCATCGCGTTGTCGCCGCCGGCGGTGTTCTCGATGAGCAGCGGCAGCTTGATGTCGGTCGCCTCGATCGCCTTGCGCCAGTTGTCGAACCCGGTCTCGACGTCGTCGGCCTTGTCGACGTGGCCACCGTGCACGATCAGGCCCTTCGCGCCCAGGGCCGCGGCGGCGTCGACGTGCTGCTGGAGCAGCTTGCGCGACGGGATGCGGATCCGGTTGTTGGTGGTCGCGACGTTCACGAGGTAGGGCGCGTGGACGTACAGCTCGACCCCTGCGGCCTGCGCGTCGTCCCGCAGGCCCTCCAGGCCGCCGGCGTACTGGATCTCGGGGCCCTTGTAGCCCTGCGGGTTGCCGAGGAAGAACTGCACCAGGTCCGTGCCGCGGGCCCGCGCCTCCGCGATCGGGTCCTGCTGCTCGACGTGCGCGCCGATGCGGATCATGGGGCAACGGTAGTCGGCGGCACGGACACCCAGGACGACGGTTCGACCAGCCCGATAACCGGTCGAGAGGTGTCGGTGGGCAGTGGAACCATCGACCCGATGGCCGACACCGCTCCGCGCACCACCCTCGCGTCGTTCTGGGCGCAGCTGCCCCGCGAGGGCCGCTGGCTGCTGTCGACGGTCGCGATCCAGCTCTTCGGCCGGGGCATGACCCTCCCGTTCACGGTGATCTACCTCCACGAGGTGCGCGGCATCGGCCTGGACGTCGCGGGCGCGCTGATGGCGTGGATCTTCGCCGTCGGCGTGATCGTGACGGGCCCCGGTGGCGCGGCCGTGGACAAGTACGGCGCCCGCCTGGTCACCCTCGTCGCCTGCGTCGTGCACATGACCGGCGTCGGCATCCTGGCCTTCGCCGAGTCGCTGCCGGCCGCGATCGTGGCGACCACCCTGATGGGCGTCTCGGGCGTCACCTGGCCGGCGTTCAACGCGATGGTGGCCGCGATCGTGCAGGGCCCGCTCCGCCAGCAGTACTTCGGCGTGAACTTCGCGCTGGTCAACCTGGGCATCGGCCTCGGCGGGATCGTCAGCGGGCTCTACGTCGACGTCCACGTCCCGCGGACGTTCACGACCATCTACCTGGTCGACGCCGCGTCGCTGCTGATCCCGGTCGCGCTGCTGCTCGGTCCGCTGCGCCACGTGCACGCGCGGGCGGACAAGCCCGACGGCGCCGACGACGTCCCCGCGTCGTACCTGCGCATCGCCCGCCAACCGGCCATGGCCTGGCTGCTGGCGCTGACGTTCATCGGCACGTTCGTGGGCTACGGCCAGATGGAGGCCGGCTTCCCGGCGTTCGCGCGCGAGGCCTCCGAGGTCAGCACCCGCACCATCGGCTGGGCGTTCGCCGCCAACACCGCGGTCATCGTGCTGGCGCAGTTCCTGGTGCTCCGGCGCATCCAGGGCCACCGGCGCACCCGCGTGCTGGTGCTGATGAGCCTGATCTGGGCGCTGGCCTGGACGGTGCTCGGGCTGACCGGGATCGTGGCCGGCACGCTGACGGCGGCGTTCGGCGTGGTGCTCTACCACGTGTTCTTCGGGCTGGGGGAGACGCTGCTGCAGCCGACCATCCCCGCGATCACCAACGACCTGGCGCCCGACCACCTGCGCGGGCGCTACAACGCGCTGTCGTCGGGGTTCTTCCAGGTCGGTGGGATCCTCGGCCCGGTCGTGGCCGGGTTCCTGCTGCGGCACGACCAGCCGACGCTGTTCATCGCGCTGGTGGTCGCCGGGTGCCTGTCGATGGTGGCCCTGGCTCGCGGCCTCGAGGGACGCATCCCGGCGTCGGCCAACGGCGTCGAGGGCGACGAGGTGCCCGCGGTGGCCGACCGGCCGCACCCGGCCGCCGACGTCATCTGACGAGCAGCCAGCCGAGGAGTCCGCCCACGGCGGCGGCGCCGGCGAAGCAGCCCGCGACGAGGGCGAGGTACGACGGCAGGAGCCGCTCCGGCGGCCGTGGGCGCTCGAGGACGTCGGTCACCTCGGGCCAGGCCGCGTCCCGCGGGACGCCGAGGTCGCGGAGCGTGGCCAGGGCGTCGGCCGCGGAGGGCGGGCGGCACGCCGGGTCGGGGTCGGTGAGGCGGGCCAGCAGCGGACCGAGCGGGCCGGTGACGGGTGCCTCGTCCGGTGAACCGGTCAGCAGCTGGCGGGCGACCACGCCGGCGGCGTACAGGTCCTGGCGCGGGTCCGGCGGGGCGCCGTCCGCCTGCTCGGGCGCCATGTAGCCGCCGGTGCCCACGCCGCCGGGCACGCGGGTCAGCCGCTCGTCGCCCACCACCGCCGCGACGCCGAAGTCGCTCACCCGCACCCACGGCCGGCCGGTGCCGGTGGGCTCGAGCAGCAGGTTGCCCGGCTTGAGGTCGCGGTGGACGACGCCGCGGGCGTGCACGGCGACCAGGGCCTCGAGGGTCTGCTCGAGCACGACGCGCACGAACGCGTCGGGCAGCGGCCCGTGCCGCCGCAGCAGCTGCTCGACCGAGCCGCCGCGCACCAGGTCCATGGTGAAGCCGCCCGGGACGAGTCCCGTGGGCTGCACGACGTGGCGGTGCCGCACCCGCAGGTCCTGCTCGCGGACGAACCGCCGCAGCGACCCCGCGTCGTACCGGTCGAGCAGCTTGACCGCGATCCACCGCCGGTCCTCGCGGTCCCACGCGCGCCACACGGTCCCCATGCCGCCGGCGCCGATCCGGTCGGCGAGGAGGAAGCGGTCGGGCTCAGCCATGACCGGTGGGACGCTAGTCCCGATCCGCGCTTCGCGCCGCGGTCCTGGGCCCCGCCTGTGGATCGTCTCGGAATTCGGAGGCTGGGCGCGCCGCTGATAGATTCGACCGGTTGCCCGGACCGCGTGGTCCTGGGCCGACGCACAGCCCTCCTGCCACGGAGAGACCGTGGCCGATGAGTCCAGAGGAGGTGGAGACCGCTATGCGTGCCTATGAAGTGATGGTCATCCTCGACCCGAGTCTCGAAGAGCGCACGGTGGAGCCGTCGCTCGACAAGTACCTGAACGTGGTCCGCAAGGACGGCGGCTCGGTCGAGTCCGTCGACGTGTGGGGCCGCCGCCGGCTGGCCTACGAGATCAAGAAGCAGGCCGAGGGCATCTACGCCGTCGTCTCGCTGACCGCCGAGCCCGCCACCGTCAAGGAGCTCGACCGCCAGCTCGGTCTCAACGAGTCCGTGCTGCGCACCAAGGTGCTCCGTCCCGACGCTCACTGATCTGTGGATGGCCGCTACCGCATGTCGGTACGGCACGCCACGATGAGGCCGAAACTCGCGACGTACACACTCAAGGAGACGTGACATGGCAGGCGAGACCGTCATCACCGTCGTCGGCAACCTGGTCGACGACCCCGAGCTGCGCTTCACCCCGTCCGGGGCGGCCGTGGCCAACTTCCGGATCGCCTCGACGCCGCGCGCCTTCGACCGGCAGACCAACGAGTGGAAGGACGGCGACGCGCTGTTCCTGTCCTGCTCGGTCTGGCGCCAGGCCGCGGAGAACGTCGCCGAGTCCCTCCAGAAGGGCATGCGCGTCGTCGTGCAGGGCCGGCTCAAGCAGCGTCAGTACGAAACCCGCGAGGGCGAGAAGCGCACCGTCGTCGAGCTCGACGTCGACGAGGTGGGCCCGAGCCTGAGGTACGCCACCGCCAAGGTCACTCGCACCACCCGTCAGGGCGGCGGGGGCGGCTACTCCGGTGGTGGCGGCGGCCAGTCTGACGACCCGTGGGCCACTCCGGCTCCCCAGTCGGGAGGCTCGGGCGGAGGCCAGGGCTACCAGGGCGGCGGCCAGCACCAGGGCGGCGGGGGTCAGTCCGCCCCGGCCAACGACCCGTGGGCCGCTCCCGGCGTCAGCAACGACGAACCGCCCTTCTGACCACTGAACACACCCACCAACCCAGCCAGCATTCCGGCGTGAGCCGGGCTCTACGAAAGGGAGCACCACAATGCCCAAGGCAGTCATGCGCAAGCCGAAGAAGAAGGTTTGCCAGTTCTGCAAGGAGAAGGCGACCGGTGTCGACTACAAGGACACCACCCTGCTCCGCAAGTTCATCTCCGACCGCGGCAAGATCCGCGCCCGTCGCGTGACCGGCAACTGCGTCCAGCACCAGAGGGACGTGGCGATCGCCGTCAAGAACGCTCGCGAGGTCGCCCTGCTGCCCTACACGTCCACCGGACGCTGAGCGGAGGCACGGACATGAAGCTCATCCTGACCCAGGAGATCGACGGTCTCGGCGCCCCCGGCGACGTGGTCGAGGTCAAGGACGGCTACGGCCGCAACTACCTCGTGCCCCGTGGCCTGGCCATGCGCTGGACCCGTGGCGGCGAGAAGACCGTGGAGTCCATCAAGTCCGCCCGTGCCTCGCGCGCGGTGCGCGACCAGGACCACGCCGAGCAGATCAAGACCAAGCTCGAGGCCAACCCCGTCCCCGTCCAGGTGCGCGCCGGCTCCGGCGGCCGCCTGTTCGGTGCGGTGACCACCGCGGAGATCGCCGGCGCCCTCGCCGACGCCTCCGGCGAGCAGGTCGACAAGCGCACGATCGTGGTCAAGCAGCCCATCAAGACCCTGGGCTCGCACGAGGTGTCGATCAAGCTGCACGACGACGTCTCCGCCGTCGTGGCGCTGAACGTCATCCCCGCCTGACCGCCCGACTCACCCCCTCGGCCCCGGCCCGGACTCGTTCCGGCCGGGGCCGAGGTGCGTCCTGGGGTGTGCCGGTAATCGTGCGATCGCGCCGAAATGGCAGGTTCGGGGGCCGGAAACCTGCAGTACGGGCGCGATCGCAGCGAAACCGGCACCCGACCGGATGCCCGATGCCGGCGACTGCCGGCGAACGACGGCCGGCACCGGTACGTCGTCGGGCCGCGCTCGTCAGACCGGCAGCACCGGCCGGACCCAGCGGGAGCATGATGGGACCGTGCTCGCCCCACGCGTCCGGGACCTGGTGGCCGCGGTGGCCGCCGCCCTGCCGGACGGCGGCGCCGAGCTGCGCGCGCAGCTGGTGGCCGCGACGGTCGCCGACGGCGGGGCCACCCATCTCGATGTCACGGTGCCGGACGAGTCGCCCCGGCTGGAGCACCCCGACGGTCCGCTCCCGACGGTCGCCACGGTCGTCGACGACGCCGGCGAGCTGGTCGGCGAGGTGCAGGTCTGGGTGCGCGACGGGCTGATGGTCGGGGTCGAGCAGACCTGGTACGGCGACACGCCGCCGACCGGCTGGCCGGACCTGGCGCACGTCCGGGTCGGCTGACCCCTCTCCCGGCGGGCCTACGGGCGACCCGTCCGCAACCAGGCGTCTCCGCGGGCCCGGAGCACCAGCACCACGAACCGCGCGCCCATCAGCACCGCCGCCAGCGCCACCCACACCAGCACGACGCCGCCGTCGAGCGCGCCGACGGCCAGCACCACGGGCGCGTACACGGCGAGGACCGCCAGCCCGGCCCAGGCCAGGTACGTGCCGTCGCCCGCGCCGATGAGCACGCCGTCCAGCACGAACACCACGCCGGCGAGCGGCTGTCCCGACGCGACCACCAGCAGGACCGGCACGAGCAGGTCGTGCACCCGGTCGTCACCGGAGAAGAGCGGCCCGAGCAACGGGCTCGTCGCGGCCAGCAGGGCGCCGCTGACCACGCCGCCGTACGCACCCCACCGCACCATCCGGCCGGTCACGGCGCGGGTGCCCTCGCGGTCGCCGGCGCCGAGGTACCGGCCGGTGATCGCCTGCGCCGCGATCGCGATCGCGTCCAGCGCGAAGGCCAGGAAGCTCCAGATGGTGAAGGCCAGCTGGTGGGTGGCCACCGAGACCGACTGGTCGCCGTGGGCACCGAGGACGACGGCGTACGTCGTCAGCAGCAGCGCCGCGCGCAGGGTCACCGTCCGGATCACCAGCGCGACTCCGCTGCGGGCGGCGGCCCGGATCCCCGCCAGGTCGGGGCTCAGGGGCGCGCCCTCGGCGCGCGCGCCGCGGACGACCACCGCCACCAGGACGGCGGCGCTCGCCAGCTGCGCGAGGACCGAGCCGAGGGCCGACCCGGCGATCCCCATCCCGTCGAACGAGCCGACCCCGTAGACCAGCAGCAGGTTCAGCACGATGTTGAGCGCGTTGCCGCCGACGGCCACGACCAAGGGGGTGCGGGTGTCCTGGAGGCCACGCAGCACCCCGGTGGTCGCCAGCATGACCAGCAGCGGCGTGGTGCCGAGGAAGGCGATGCGCAGGTACGTCGTGGCGGGCTCGGCCACCGCGGCGTCGGCCCCCAGTAGCCCGACGAGCGGGCCGGTGGCGGCCACCCCGACCAGGGTGACCAGGACCCCGAGGACCACCGCGAGCCACACCCCGTCGATGCCCTGCGCGAGGGCGGCCCGTCGGTCGCCGGCGCCGAGCAGCCGCGCCACGCTCGCCGTGGTGCCGTACGCCAGGAACACGCAGATGCCGACCACCGTCTGCAGCACGGCCGCGGCCACGCCCAGACCGGCCAGCGGCTCGGTGCCGAGGTGGCCGACGATGGCGGCGTCGGCGAGCAGGAACAGCGGTTCGGCGACCAGCGCCAGGAACGCCGGCAGGGCCAGCCGCCAGATCTCCCGGTCGAGGGCCCGGCCCACCGCTCGGCCCACCGCTCGGCCGTCTGCTCCGTGCGGTGGGTCAGCCACGATGAGGCAGCCTAGGGAGGAGCGTCGAACGGCCCGGAGTCAACCCCAGGTGGTTATACACAGATGGGTGGTATTTCGGGACCCGAACGGACGAAAGTCGACAAGTCGCGACGGAAATCCCAGATGGCGGGAGAGTGAACGGACGTTCAACCCGGGAATTTCCCGTGCACAGCCGTGGATGGACGTTTGCGCAGGTCAGCGGCTTGCGAGAGCTGATCCCGGGCGTGTCGTGCACAGCGACACCCCCAGGCGGTGCACAAGGGCGCGGCGGGTCCTCCACGACCCGGTGAGCGTTCTCCCCAGGGTGGCTCCGAGCCTGTGGATAACGTGCTTCCCGGACGGTCCGCGGACGACGTACGGTCCTCCTCACCACGGGCGCGAGACGGGACACGCCACGGGTGTCGGCACCGATGTCGGTGGTCCCTCCTAGCGTCACTCCTGTCACACCCGTCGCACCCCCGCAGCCGCCCTCGTCCGCCGTCCGGAGGCATCGTTGAGCATCACCGAACCCGACCAGCGCGGGCCCTCGGACTTCAACGACGCCTACGGCGAGTGGGGTGACGGTCCTGCGACCTACGAGCCCGGCGAGCGCCCGTCCCGCCCCGGCGACCGGACGCCGCCGCAGGACAACGCGGCCGAGCAGAGCGTGCTCGGGGCGATGCTGCTGTCGAAGGACGCCATCGCCGACGTCGCCGACCTGGTGCGCGGCATCGACTTCTACCGGCCGGCCCACGAGGTCATCCACGACGCGATCATCGACCTCTACGGCCGTGGCGAGCCGGCCGACCCGGTCACCGTCGCCGCCGAGCTGGGGCGCCGTGGCGAGCTGGTGCGGGTCGGTGGCGCGCCGTACCTCCACACCCTGTCCGCCAACGTCCCGATCGCCGCCAACGCCGGCTACTACGCCGAGATCGTGCGCGAGAAGGCCATCTTGCGCCGCCTGGTCGACGCGGGCACCAAGATCGTCCAGCTGGGCTATGCGGGCGCGGGCCAGGTCGACGACGTGGTCGACACCGCGCAGGAGACGATCTACAAGATCACCGACCGGCGCACGTCGGAGGACTACGCCCCGCTGTCGGACATCATGGACGGCGTCCTCGACGAGATCGAGGCGATCGGCAACCGCGAGGCGGGGCTCTACGGCGTGCCCACCGGGTTCGCCGACCTCGACGACCTGACCAACGGTCTGCATGCCGGCCAGATGATCATCGTGGCGGCGCGGCCGGCGATGGGTAAGTCCACCCTGGCGCTCGACCTGTGCCGCGCGGCCTCGATCCACAACAACATGACCAGCTGCTTCTTCAGCCTGGAGATGACGCGCTCGGAGATCACCATGCGCCTGCTGTCGGCCGAGGCGCGGGTGCCGCTCAACCACATCCGCAACGGGCAGATGAACGACGACGACTGGTCGCGGATGGCGCGCAAGATGGCCGAGGTGTCCTCGGCGCCGATGTTCATCGACGACTCGCCCAACATGACGATGATGGAGATCCGGGCCAAGGCGCGCCGGCTCAAGCAGCGCCACGACCTGCGGCTGGTGGTCATCGACTACATGCAGCTGATGAGCTCGGGCAAGAAGGTCGAGTCCCGCCAGCTCGAGGTGTCGGAGTTCTCCCGCCAGATCAAGCTGCTGGCCAAGGAGCTCGAGGTCCCGATCATCGCGCTCTCCCAGCTCAACCGTGGCCCCGAGCAGCGCGGCGACAAGCGCCCGATGATGAGCGACCTGCGCGAGTCGGGTTCCCTCGAGCAGGACGCCGACATGGTGATCCTGCTGCACCGCGAGGACGTCTACGAGAAGGAGTCCGCCCGCCCCGGCGAGGCCGACCTCATCGTGGCCAAGCACCGCAACGGCCCCACGCGCGACATCACCGTGGCCTTCCAGGGCCACTACTCCCGCTTCGTCGACATGGCCCACTGATCCGGCTCTCGGTAGTCCCGCGTCCGGGCTCCGTGGCGCGAGCCGCCACGTCCGGTACGCCGGGCACCGGGCCGCCGCGAAAGCGGCGCGGCACGAAGTGCGCGAGGAGTCCACGCTGACCGTCGTGTGAGCGCTACGCTCCCGACGTGGATCCCGTGCTGCTGTACATCTTCGGCGGTGCGCTCGCGCTCTTCGCGATCTACTTCCTGTTCCTGCGTGACTCCACGATGTGGGGCTTCCTGTGCATCCTCGGCCTGGTCGTGGTGGGGATCCTCTACTTCTACCCCGACATCGTCGACCGCACCTTCTAGCCGCTTCCAGCCGCGTCATGCCGACCGACCCGCGCGGGCTGCGCGGCGAGGCGCCGCTGCTGGACGCGTGGCTGCGGTTCCACGAGGAGCGGCCGACGCCGTTCACCATCCCCGGCCACAAGCAGCGCCACGACCTGGTCGGCGACGTCGTGGCAGGAGACGTCCCGCTGTACGCCGGGCTCGACACCATGAAGCTGGGCGCCGGCGTGCTCGCCGACGCCGAGGCCAGGGCCGCGCGGCTGTGGGGCGCGGACCACTGCAGGTTCTCGGTCGGCGGCGCCACGCACGCCAACCAGGCGGTCGCGCTGGCCCTGGGGACGGACGGCGACGAGGTCGTGGTCAGCCGTACCCTGCACCGCTCGATGCTGGTCGGCCTCGTGCTGGCCGGGCTGACGCCCGTCTGGGTACGCCCGGACCTCGACGCGGCCACCGGCCTGCCGCTCGGCGTGCCGCCGGCCGCCGTCACCCGTGCCCTGGGCGAGCACCCGGCCGCGCGGGCGGTGCTGGTCGGCGACCCGTCGTACGTCGGCACGGTCGGCGACGTCGCGGGACTCGCCGCCGCGGCGCACGCCCACGACGTCCCGCTGGTCGTCGACGCGGCGTGGGCCGCCCACTTCGGCTTCCACCCCGACCTGCCGCCCCACCCGCTCCAGCTCGGGGCGGACGCGATGGTGGTCAGCGCCCACAAGGCGCTGCCCGCATGGAGCCAGGCCGCCCTCGTGCTGGCCGGGTCCACGCGGATCGACCGGGCGCGGCTGGACGCCGCGGTCGACGCCGGCGCCACCACCAGCCCGGCCGGTGCGATCCTGGCCAGCACCGACGCGGCCCGAGCCCTGCTGGAGCGCGACGGCGCGGAGCTGCTCGGGGAGGCGATCGCTGCCGTCTCCGCTGCCCGGAACCGGCTGGCCGACGTCGACGGGCTGGTCGTCCTCGACGGCGCCGGCGTGGACCCCCTGAAGCTCACCCTCCTGCTCCCGGGCACCGGCGCCGACGGCATCGCGGTGGAGGACGACCTGCTCGCCGCGGGGCTGCCGCTCGAGGCCGCCGAGCGCGACACCCTCGTCGCCCAGGTCTCCCTGGCCGACACCGACGGCACGCTGCGCCGGCTCACCGACGTCCTGACGAGCTCCGTCGAGACCCACCGCGGCCCACCTCGCGCCGTCGTGACGGGAGCGGCGTACGCCGTCGAGCCGGTGACCGCGATGTCCCCGCGCGCCGCGTTCTTCGCGGCCGCCGAGCGTGTGCCGCTGGACCGTGCCGTCGGCCGGGTCAGCGCGGAGCTGGTCGCGCCGTACCCGCCCGGCATCCCGGTCCTCGCCCCTGGCGAGGAGGTGACCCGCGACGTGCTGGCCGCGCTCGCGGAGGCCCGCGCCGCAGGGGTGCGGATCGCCTATGCCGCCGACCCCCGGCTCGACACCCTGAGGGTCATCAGGACGGACGCGCCCCGACGAGGGTGACGGCGCGGGCCGCCAGCCGGGTGCCCTGCGCCAACGCCTGACCGAGGTCCGGGCCGCGGGTGAGGCCCGCGATCAGCCCGGCCACGAACGCGTCGCCGGCCCCGGTCACGTCCACGACCTCGGCGGCGACGGCCGGGACCCGCACGACCTCCGTCCCGGACCTCGCCAGCGCTCCGTCGCCCCCGAGAGTGACCACCACCAGCTCGTGGTCCGCGGCCAGCGCCGTCGCCGCGCGCTCGGGGTCCGGATCACCGGCGAGCAGGGTGGCCTCGTCGCGACCGGCGACCAGCACCTCGACGCCGCGCACGAGGTCGCGGAACCGCTCCGCGCCGTACGCCGCGAGCATCGCCACCGAGCCGGGCGACACCCAGCGGCGTACCCGCGCACGGGCGGCCCGGTCGAGCAGGTCCCGCCACGTCGCGTCGTCGTCGCCGTCCATCACCGCGTGCCCGGTCAGATACAGGTGCTCGGTGCCGGCCAGCGCGACGTCGTCGACGTCCGCGCCGCCCAGGTCGAGGTTCGCGCCCCGGCTGGTGAGCATGGTGCGCGTCGAGCCGTCGGAGATGACCACGATCGAGCCGGTCGGACGCGGTCCACCCGTCACCGCGACGCGCAGGCGCGGCTGCGCGAGCAGGTCGGCCTGGTGGTCCAGGTCGTCTCGACCCACGTGCCCGACGAAGGTGACCTCGACATCCTGGGAGGCCAGCCAGCAGGCGGTGTTGGCGGCCGAGCCGCCCGGGCGACGCTCGATCTCGCTCGGGGTGTCGGTGTCCACCGCGATCGGGCCGAGCGGGCGGGCGATGACGTCGTCCATCACGTCCCCCACCACCAGCACCCGCGGCACGGCGGCCAACCTAGGACATCAGCCGGTAGACCGAGACGTGCGACGGCGAGTCGGCGGTGAACGGCGAGCGGTCCCAGCCGGCGTACCGGTCCTCCAGCGCGAACCCGGCGATCCGGGCCATCAGGTCCAGCTCGGCCGGCCAGACGTACCGGTGCGGGCTGCGGCCGATCCGGGCCTCACGGCCGCCCGACTCGTCGTAGGTGACGTGGTGCGAGACCACGTGCTGGCGCAGGGTGTCGTAGGTGTCCACGAGGAGGTAGCCGGGCTCGTGCACCCCGACCGTCGCCGGCACGCCGGGCGGCAGGCGCCGCAGCTCGGGCACCCACAGCTCGACGACGAAACGCCCTCCAGGTGCCAGGTGCCGGGCGGCGTTCTGGAAGCAGGCGACCTGCTCGTCCTGCGTGAGCAGGTTCGAGATGGTGTTGAAGACGAGGTAGACGAGGCCGAACTCGCCCTCCGCGCGGGTGGTCGCCATGTCGCCCATGACGACGGGGATCTGCTGCTCGGTGACCTTCTCGCGCAGCTTCGCCACCATCGGCGCGGACAGCTCGATGCCGGTGACCTCGACGCCGCGCTCGCTGAGGGGTACGGCGACGCGGCCGGTGCCGATGGCCAGCTCGAGCACCCGGCCGCCCTCGGCGAGGGTCTCGAGCAGCTCCGTGGTCGGGCCGAGCACCTCGGGCGCGAACATTCCGGTCCCCGGGGTGTCGTACCGGCCGGCGACGTCCGCGTCCCAGAGGAAGTCCTGCGGCAGGTGGGTCATGCGAGCTCCTGGAACAGCGTCAGGTGGACCTCGCCCGGCGCGTCGAACCGGGCGTTGAGCGAGTCCCACGGCGTGCGGGTCGGCGGAGCGACCGGTACGGCACCCCCGGCGGCGGCCTGCTCGCTCGCCGCCGCGCAGTCCTCGACCTCCAGCGCCACCCGGAAGTGCCCGGCCACCCGGTGCCCGACCTCGACGTCGTCGATCATCTCGACCTGGGCGGTGTTGGCGATCTCCAGCGTGGCCCGGCCGGCGTCGAGGATGGTGACCAGGGCGCCGCCGTCGCCGGCGTACGCCTCCTGCTCCGGCATCCCGAGCACGTCACGGAAGAACCGCAGCGCCCCCTCGTAGTCCTCGGCGTGCACGACCAAGCGGAGCTGTTTGACGGGTTGCTTGACGCTCATGCGTCCATCCTTCCGATGAGTCCGCGCCGCGGCACAAGTCATTTGGGCATGAGCGTGTGGATGGACGAGATCGTGTTCGGTGAGTCGCCGCGCTGGCACGACGGACGGCTGTGGTTCAGCGACTGGGGTGCCGGTCGCGTCTGGTCGGTCGCCGAGGGGGGCGAGCCGGTGTGCGAGGCAGAGGTCGAGTCGCTGATGTGCATCGACTTCCTGCCCGACGGCCGGCTCCTCGTCGTGTCGCCCGGCGCCGGGCTGCTGCGCCGCGAGCCGGACGGGTCGCTGGTGCAGCACGCCGACCTGTCCGCGGTCACGGCGACGGGGTGGAACGACATCGTCTGCGACGCGCACGGCCGGGCGTACGTGAACAGCATCGGCTTCGACTTCCCCGGCGGGGAGTTCCGGCCGGGGCTCGTGGCGCTCGTCTCCGCCGACGGTTCGGTGCGGACCGTCGCCGAAGGGCTGGCGTTCCCCAACGGCATGGCGATCTCACCGGACGGCTCGACCCTGGTCGTGGCGGAGTCCTACGGCGAGAAGCTCACGGCGTACCCGATCGCCGACGACGGCACCCTCGGCACCCCGCGCACCTGGGCGGAGACACCCGGCGACCACCCGGACGGCATCTGCTTCGACGCCTCCGGTGCCCTCTGGTACGCCGACGTCGGCAACGAGCACTGTGTCCGCGTCCGCGAGGGCGGCGAGGTGTTGGACACCGTCGACTCCGACCGCGGCGCGTTCGCCTGTGCGCTGACCCGTGAGGGCGACCCGCTCCTGCTCGTCGTCGGGCAGGAGTGGGGCCCCGACACCTGGGGCAGCGGCCGCCGTACGGGCCGGCTGGTCGCGTACGTCGCGCCCGAGCACGGCGACGGCCGTCCCTGACCACCGCTGGTCGAGGAAGGCGTGCAGCGCCTGTCACGAGACCCGGTGAGACGACAACCTTCGTCTCACCGGGTCTCGTGACGGGACTTCGTCCCTCCTCGACCGGCGATGAACACGACCTCCAGGCCGAGCCACGCCGCGAGGTCCTCGATCTCCGCGTCGACGGCGTCGCGCATCTCAGCCGTGAACGGCTCGTCCTCGTGGACGGCGTCGACACGGAGCACGCCCTCGTCGCGCTCGGCGGTGGCGTCGAGCTTGCCGACCAGCCGGTCGCCGTACAGGACCGGCAGCGCGTAGTAGCCCCAGATCCGCTGGGCCTTCGGCTTGTACATCTCCAGCACGTAGTCGAAGCCGAACAGCTGGTCGAGGCGCTTGCGGTCCATCACCAGCCGGTCGAACGGCGACAGCAGCGCGGCACGACCCTCGAAGTCGCCGAGCCCCTCGAGGTACGCCGGCTCCACCCGCCACGTCCCCTTCACTCCCTCGACCACGGCCGGCTCGCCGGCGTCGCGGACGTACGTCGGTTCGGCGCGGTCGGCGGGACCCTTCGGGCGCGCGACGCCCAGGGACAGCAGCCGGCGGCGGTCCCGCTCCGCGAGCGCCTCGTCGGGGTCGGGCAGCGGCTGGTCGTCGTACACGCGCTCGGCCAGGTCCCACAGCTTCTCCCGGCCGAGCGGGTCCGCGATCGCGACCTCGTCGCGCTGGAGCATGTACCAGAGCATCTGCTGGACGTTCTTGTTGTTCGTCCAGCCGCTCGAACCCCACGTGCGCTGGCAGGTGTCGGGCAGGGCGGTCGCCGGCAGCGGGCCCTCCGCGCGCAGCGTGGCCAGGATGTCCTGGCGGCACTCCTCATTGGCCGCGAACCAGCCGGCCACCTCGTGCACCCAGGGCTTGAGGTCTCCGCGGCCGGGCCAGTACGGCGCCTCGGCCCGGTGCAGCGGCAGGTCCTCGACCGGTCGGTAGAACCCGAGGTAGTGCACCAGCCGCTGGTCCTGGACCAGCGTCTCCAGCTCGCCGGGGTCGTAGGCCGCCCCCAGCCGTGACCAGCACAGCAGGTCGTAGCTGGTGGCGATCGGTGCCGTCGGCTCGGTCGGCAGCAACGTCAGGTGCCGGACCATGCCCATCAGGTCCGACGGCCGCTCGGCGGTCAGCAGCTGGGCGCGGAGCGCGATGCGACGCGCGTCCTGCTGGGTCAGCTCGTGCACGCGACCATCCTCGACCAGCGGACTACGGGTTCAGCAGGCGCTCCATGCGGGCGGCTTCCTCGTCGAACGCCGACCGCCGGACGCGCTGGCCGCACGAGGACAGCAGCCGCGCGAAGTCGGCACCCGCACGGTCGACACGGTCGTCGAGCGGCGGCTGGTCGGAGGTGACCCCGAAGTCCTCGGTGGCGGCGTACACGCCGGTGGGGGACACGACGGCGCGCAGGTACGAGAAGAGCGGACGCAGGGCGTGCTCGAGGACGAGTGAGTGCCGCTCGGTCCCGCCGGTCGCGCCGATGAGCACCGGCATGTCGGTGAGCGACTCCTCCGGCAGCACGTCGAAGAACGACTTGAACAGCCCGCCGTACGACGCGTTGAACGCCGGTGTCACCGCGATCAGCCCGTCCGCGGAGGCGACCGTCTCGTAGGCCTCCTCGAGCTCGGCGTTGGCGAACCCCAGGGTCATCGCGTCGGCGATCGACCGGGCCAGCGGGCGGAGCTCGACGATCCGGGTGTTCACCGACAACCCCAGCTGCGACAGGTGTGTCGCCGCCGACGCAGCGAGGCGGTCCGCGAGCAGTCGGGTCGAGGACGGCTCGCGCAGCCCTCCGCTGACGACGGTGAGCTCAGTCATCCTCGGTGTCCTTTCGGGATGCGGCCAGCAGGGAGTCGTGGGTGGGTGCGTCCGGTACGTCGGCGGGCCGGTCCTTCTCCATCTCGACCCGTAGCGTGGCGACGACCTCGCCCAGCAGGTCCAGCTGCTCGAGCACCGTCTTCAGCGGCAGCCCGGCGTGGTCGACGAGGAAGAGCTGGCGCTGGTAGTCGCCGACGTACTCCTTGAAGCCCAGCGTCTTCTCGACGACCTGCTGCGGCGACCCGACGGTGAGCGGCGTCTGTTCGCTGAACTCCTCGAGCGACGGGCCGTGGCCGTAGACGGGGGCCACGTCGAAGTACGGGCGGAACTCGTCGACCGCGTCCTGGCTGTTGCGGCGCATGAACACCTGGCCGCCCAGCCCGACGATGGCCTGCGCGGCGGTGCCGTGGCCGTAGTGCTCGAACCGGCGCCGGTAGAACTGCACCATCCGCTCGGTGTGCGAGGCCGGCCAGAAGATGTGGTTGGCGAAGAACCCGTCCCCGTGGAACGCCGCCAGCTCGGCGATCTCGGGGGTACGGATCGAGCCGTGCCAGACGAAGGGCGGTACGCCGTCCAGGGGCTGCGGCGCGAGGGTGAAGCCGTGCAGGGGCGTGCGGAACTGGCCCTCCCAGTCGACGACCTCCTCGCGCCAGAGCCGGCGCAGCAGGGCGTACTTCTCGACCGTCAGCGGCACGGCCTGGCGGATGTCCTCGCCGAACCACGGGTAGACGGGCCCGGTGTTGCCGCGGCCGAGCATGACGTCGACGCGGCCGCCGGAGAGGTGCTGGAGCACCGAGAAGTCCTCGGCGATCTTCACCGGGTCGTTGGTGGTGATCAGCGTCGTGGACGTCGAGAAGACCAGCCGGTTCGTGCGCGCGGCGAGGTACCCGAGCAGCGTGGTCGGCGAGGAGCACACGAACGGCGGGTTGTGGTGCTCGCCGGTCGCGAACACGTCGAGCCCGACCTCCTCGGCCTTCTCGGCGATCGCGACCGTCGCCATGATCCGCTCGTGCTCGGTCGGCGCGCGGCCCGTCGTCGGGTCGGGCGTGACGTCGCCGACGGTGAAGATCCCGAACTGCATGGCACTCACGATCGCCATCCTCCCAGGCGGGGCCTAGTCCGTGCGCCGCGCCAGGAGCGTCGAGTCGTCGATGGTCATCGTCCGGCCCTCGCGCTCCACCGTGCGCGGCCGTTGCTCGACGACGACGGGCTCGAAGCCGCCGGGCAGGGCGGGGACGAGGTCGGCGGCGAGGAACATCGCGCGCCGGTCGTCCTCCGAGTGGTGGCCCAGGTCCGAGGTCGGTGCGTGACCGACCACCAGCAGGTGCCCGCCCGGGGCGACCGCCGAGGCCAGCCGGCGCACGACGTCGGCCATGCCGTCGTCGCCCGGCGGGTGCAGGTAGTGAGTGGTCACCAGGTCGAACGTGCGTCCCGCAGGGTCGAACGAGCGCGCGTCGACCTGCCACCACGAGGTGAGGTCGGCGACGGCCTCCTGCTCGGCGTGGCGGGCCGCGCGGGCCAGTCCGTTGGCGGAGAAGTCCGCGCCGGTGACCTGCCAGCCCTGCCGGGCCAGCCAGATCACGTCGCCGCCCTCGCCGCAGCCGACGTCCAGCGCGGTGCCCGGCGTGAGCCCTGAGACCTCGGCGACCAGCTGCGGGTTGGGACGGCCGCTCCAGACCTGCTCGTCGCCGGCGTAGCGCTCCTCCCAACTCTGCGGCTCGAAGTAGTCCGGACCCTCGTCGTGCTGGTGGTCGTGGCTCACCCGCTCAGTCTGACGCCGTGGTCAGGCCGCTTCGGCGGCGCCCTTGAGGCGGGCGAGGGTCGTGGTCATGCCACGCCGGAGGTCGGCGTCCCGGTCCGGGCTGCCGGTCCACTTCTCGGTCAGCCAGGTCATCACCGGGCCGAGCAGCTTGTCGGCGTCGAACGACTCGGTGACCCGGGTGCCGGTCGCCGTGGGCGTCAGCACGTACCTCCACGTGTAGGACCCGATGGCCGGCCCGCTGCGGTTGAAGGCGAACTCGCGACCGGGCTCGGCGGCCGTCACCACCGGCCAGTTGAACCACGCGGGACCACGACCGCCCTTGTTCCACGCCTTGAACCGCGCTCCCACCACCGGGCCGGTGGCACCCCTGACCCACACGGCCCTCACGCACTCGGGACTCCACTCGCCCATCCGGGTCACGTCGGAGATCAGCGCGTAGACCGCCTCCGGCGGCGCCGTGATCTCGGTGGACACCTCGTCGTGCGGGATGCGCTTGGTCATCGGGTCGTCCTCTTCTCCATTCGCCTGTCGGTGACAGACGAGTTGACGTCGCCACTGTTGCACGGCCACACTTGTCTGTCAATGACAGACAAAGCGAGGTCCTCGGTCGCCACGCGGCGGGCCCGGGCGCAGCGCGAGATCCTCGACGCCGCGTGGGCCGAGATGGCCCGCGAGGGCGTGGCCGCGCTGAGCGTGCGCGAGGTCGCGCGGTCGGTCGGCATCCGCCAACAGTCGCTCACCTACTACTTCCCGACCAAGCAGGAGCTGCTCGACGCGCTCTTCGCCGACGGCTTCGCCGGCCTGCGCAAGCGGTTCGACCGGCTGCCGCCGATCACCGATCCCGACCAGGGAGTCGTCGACGCGGCGGTCGCGTTCGTCAAGCACCTGGTCGCCAGGCCCGCGGCGTACCACCTGATGTTCCAGGGCACCGTCCCCGGCTTCGAGCCCAGCGAGGAGAGCCACGCGATCGCGCTCACCGTCCTGGGCGAGCTGGTCGGGCGCCTCGCCGCCGCCGGGATCACCGCGGCCCCCGACCTCGCGCTCGTGCGGGCGATGATGAGCGGCCTCGCCGCCGAGCAGATCGCGAACGCCCCGAGGGGCCGACTGTTCGTCGACCAGACCGAGCGCGGCATCCGTGCGGTGCTCGCCGCGATCAGGTCCTGAGCCCGGCCCGACCCGTCGTACGACGTCGGCGGCAGGCTCGGCGTGCGCCGACCCGTACCCCGTCCCGGCCCAGAGGTTGACCAGCTCGCCGTCCCCCGCGGCTCGGGCGGCGGCGCGGATCGGGGCGGTCAGGAAGTGCACCTCGGGGTACGCCGCGGGGGCGTCGGCGTAGGCGCCCATGAACCGGTTCTCGATCCCTCGCGCGGTGCGGCCGGTGAACGCCCGGGTGAGCGCGGTCGGCCGGGCGGACCGCAGCGCCGCCCGGTGGGCGGGCGTCGTGCCGGCCTCCGGACAGTCGAGGAACGCGGTGCCCAGGGCCACGCCGGACGCGCCCAGCGCCAGGGCGGCCGACGCCGAGGCGGCGTCCATGATCCCGCCGGTCGCGACGACCGGCAGGGACGAGACGGCCCGGACGGCCGGCACCAGGTCGTGCAAGGGGAGCTGGCCGGCGAGGTCGTCGGTCAGCCCGCCCCGGTGGCCGCCGGCCTCCAGCCCCTGCACCACCAGCACGTCCGCGCCCACCGACGCGGCCGCGACGGCGTCGGCCGCGGATGTCACCGTCACCCACACCTCGGACCCCACCCCCTGCAGCGCCGCAACCGCGGACGCGGGAGGCAGCCCGAACGTGAACGACACGACGGCGACCGGCTCTGCCACGAGCAGCTCGACCTTCGCGGAGAAGGCGTCGTCGTCGTACCTCGCCTCGCCCGGGTCCGTCGGGACCGACGGGTCCCTGGCCAGGCGCGCCCGGAACGCCTCGAGGTCGGCGGCGACGGCGTACGGCGTCCCCGGCACGAAGAGGTTCACGCCGAACGGCCCGTCGGTGAGCCCCCGGAGTGCGGCCAGCCGCGAGGCGGCGTCCGCGAGGGACAGGTACCCGAACGCCAACGTGCCCAGCCCGCCCGCGTTCGTGACGGCGGCGGCGAGCTCCGGCGTCGAGGGGCCCCCGGCCAGCGGGGCGAGGACGAGCGGGAGGGGTCGGCGGTCGAGGACGCTCACCTCGCCATGGTGACGGGTCGACGTCAGGCGGCCGACCCGGCCGTCCGGCCCATCGCGGTGGTGATCACCGCTCCGGGCGGGACTCCCAGCTCCGCCCGGAGCATGCGCACGTACGACTCGTAGTGCCGGCCCGCGGCCGTGTGGTCGCCGGCCGCGCGGTAGTGCTGGACCAGGTCCGCGTGGCCGGCTTCGTCGAAGGGGGCGAGGGCCACCCGTCGCACCGCGTAGGCGATGGCCGCGCGGTGGTCGCCCCGGGCGCGCATCGCGTGCGCGGCCTCCTCCAGGTGGACGGCGCTCGCGGCGGCCAGCCGGCGCTGCTCCGCGAGCAGCCAGGACTCGAAGACGACGGCTCGCGGGATGCTCATGCCCTCGAGCAGCTCCGACCCGAGCCCGGGCATCCGCACGGCCCTGGTCCACGGCCCCTGAGCGACCACGTCGACGTCGACGACGAGGTCGCCGTCGCGCACCAGGACGACGGGGTCACCCCCGATCGTGGCGACGCAGCGCAGGCCCCGTCGTACCTCGGCCAGCGACCAGCGCAGGGCAGCGAGGGGGTCGTCGGCCTCCGCGAACAGGAGGTCTGCGAGCCGGGCTCGTGACGGGGGTCGGTCGGCGAGGACGAGATAGGCCAGCAGCGCCCAGCTCTTCCGGCCGCGCATCCGGTAGGCACCGCAGCGTCCGTCCACGCCGGGCCAGCCGAGCAGGTTGACGCGGGTGCCCGAAGCATCGATGGGGGGCGTCATGGCCCGGTCCGAGCGGCCGGGCGGGGTGCGGGGCCGCATCCCGGCACGTCCTCGACGCGGAACCACACGGGCAGGCCGCGCTCGCGCGCGGTCGCGACGTCCTGGTCGGCACCGCGGGAGTCCCCGGGCAGCCGGAGCACGCCGTCGCAGTGGGCGAGCAGGCGCTGGGCGGTGGGGTAGAGGACCTGATCGGCCAGGTCGTCGTCCGGTGCCACCGCGCCGGCCGAGCGGATGACGGGCAGCGCCACCCACTCGCTGACCATCGGGACGTGGCCGGCCCGGAACAGCGGCCACGAGGCCTCCTCGAGGCGGGCGAGGTTGGCCGCGATGCGTGCAGGGTTGTTCCGAGTTCCCGACCGATACGGTCCGGCGATGAGGATCATCAGCGACGTCATGGCGCTACACTAGACCACAACGCGCAATAACACGCATGATTAAGGAGAAACGCGCATGCTGCCCGCTCAACGACGTGACCTGCTCCTGACCCGGCTCGAGCGGGACGGACGCCTGGTCGCCAAGGACCTCGCCGCCGAGCTGGGCGTGGCCGAGGACAGCGTGCGCCGGGACCTGCGTGAGCTCGCCGCCGCGGGGCTGTGCCAACGCGTGTACGGCGGGGCGCTGCCCGTCTCGCCCGCCGTGGCCGACTACGCCACCCGCGGCGGGGTCGCCACCGAGAGCAAGCGTCGCGTCGCCGCGGCGGCCGCCCGGCTGGTGCGGCCCGACATGACCGTGCTGCTCGACGGTGGCACCACCGCGCTCGCCGTGGCCCGGGCGCTCCCGCACGACCTGAGGGTCACCGTCGTCACGCACAGTCCCACGGTGGCGGTCGCCCTCCTGGAGCACCCGGGCGCCGAGGTCTTCGTGCTCGGCGGGCGGCTCTTCAAGCACTCGGCGGTCACGAGCGGTGCCGCCGCCGTCGAGGCGGCCCAGTGGGTGCACGCCGACCTGTTCCTCCTCGGGGTCACCGGCGTCCATCACGAGACCGGGCTGACCACGGGCGACGCCGACGAGGCCGCCATGAAGCGGGCCCTCGCCGCCCGGTCCGCCGACACCTACGTGCTGGCGAGCTCGGAGAAGATCGGCGCCGCCTCCCCGTTCACCGTCCTGCCCCTCTCCGAGGTCAGCGGCATCGTCACCGATGCCCCCGAGGACCATCCCGTCCTCGACGGCCTGCGCCGCGGTGGGACGCCCGTGGTGATGGCCGACTGATCCGTCCTCGACGGCCCTCTCTAGGGTGACGACGTGGACGACACGCTGCGGGTGGTGCTGACCGCGCTGTCCCTCCTGGTGGCGCTGGTGGCCCTCGTGTACGTCGTCCGGGACCGGTCGGCGGACCGCTTCCTGGTCGGCCTCGTCGGCGTCCTCTTCGTGGGTACGCTCGCCCAGCTCGTCTACGGCGTCTCCCGGCTGCCCGACGCCGAGCACGACGTCCACAAGGTCGTGTTCGTGCTGTACCTGCTCGGCCTGGTCGCCGTTCCTCCTCTCGCCGCGTGGTGGGCCCGCGGCGAGCCGAGCCGGGCCGGCGCCGCTGTGGTCGTGGTCGCCGGGCTCCTCGTCCCCTTCCTGCTGCTGCGTCTGGACACGCTCTGGAGCGGCGGTGCCTGAGTCGGTCCAGCGGCGCTCCGGATGGGGGCGCGTGCTGATCGCGGTGTACGCCGTGTTCGCGGTCGCCGCGACCGGCCGGTCGTCGTACCAGCTGATCGCCCAGGCGAGCGAGGCGCCGTTCCCGTACGCCCTCTCGGCCCTCGCCGCGGTCGTCTACGTCGCCGCCACCCAGGGGCTCGCGCATGAGGGCGACACGTGGCGGAACGTCGCCTGGGCCGCGTGTGGCACCGAGCTGGTCGGCGTCCTCGTGGTCGGCACGCTGAGCCTGGCCGACCGGGACCTGTTCCCCGACGACACGGTCTGGTCGGCGTACGGCGCCGGCTACGGCTTCTTCCCGCTCGTGCTGCCGTTCGCCGGTCTAGCGTGGCTGTGGCGGACGCGGGCATCGGGGTGACATTGTTCCCCCGGGCACGACGCGAGGGGGGTGCCGATGGACGCGTGCGCGACCTGCGGCATCGACCTGGCCGTCGACGCACGCTTCTGCTTCTCGTGCGGAGTCCGGTGGCTGCGCGACCTGGAACCCGCCTCCGCCGTCCACGCGATGGAGACCTGAGGAGAGTCGAATGCCGGAGACCAAGGAGGGCGCGCGCGACTCGCTGCGCAGCGTCCTGAGGAACCCGAACCTGCGCCGCATCCAGCTCGCCTTCGGCGGCTCGCTGCTCGGCGACTGGGCCTACGGCACCGCGATCCTGGTCTGGGCGTTCCAGGAGTCCGGCGCCACGGGTGTCGGGCTCTTCACCGCCGCACGGTTCATCGCGGCGGCCTTCGCCGGCCCGCTCGGTGCGGCCGTCGCCGACCGGATGGACCGGCGGCGGTTCATGATGACGACCGACCTGATCCGGGCGGTGCTGGCCAGCATCACCGCGGTCCTGATCATGACCGACGGCCCGGTCGCGTTCGTGTACGTCGTCGCGGTGGTCACCGCGACGGTCGGCGCGCCGTTCCGTTCCGCCCAGGCCGGGCTCATCCCGCGCCTGGTCGACACCCCTGGTGAGCTGACCGCCTCCAACGCCGTCGCGGCCAACATCGAGAACGTCGTGGTGTTCATGGGCCCGGCCGTCGGGGCGCTGATGGTCGGCACCTTCGACGTCGCGGCCGTCGTCTGGCTCAACGTCGCGTCGTTCATCTGGTCCTTCCTGATGGTCTCGGGCGTGAAGGAGCGCGTGCCCGACGACCAGCAGGCCGACGGCGGTGACGACGACGGGCCCCAGGAGAAGATGCTCGCGCAGATCACCGCGGGCTTCGCCTACGTCGGTCGCAACGCCGACCTGCGCACCATCTCGCTGCTGACCGCGGCACAGACGATCATCTGGGGCGCCCTGTCGGTGTTCATGGTCGTCATCGCGGTGCGCGACTTCGGCGAGGCCGCGAGCGTCGGCTGGCTCCAGGGCGCCATGGGCGTCGGCACGATCGTCGGTGGCGTGATGATCCTCGGCCGGGTCTCGAAGGGCCGGCTCGCCAGCGACATGGTGATCGGCGTGCTGGGCTGGTCGCTGCCGGTCATCGTGCTGGCGGTCTTCCCCTCACCGATCACGGCCATCGCCGCGCTCGTCGTCATCGGCACGGCCGACCCCTGGGTGAACCTCGGCCTCGAGACCATCCCTCAGCGGCTCGCGCCGGAGAACGCCATCTCCCGCGTGTACGCCGCCGTCGAGAGCATCGCCATCGGCGCCATCGCCCTCGGCTCGCTGCTCACCCCAGCACTGCTCCACTTCTTCGGCATCCGGCCCTCGCTGATCGGCATCGGCCTGGTGGTGACGGCGTACGCCCTGAGCACGCTGCCCCGCCTGCGCGCCCTCGACCACCGGCTCACCGCGCCCGAGGGTCTGGCCGTGCTGCGCGCGATCGCGATGTTCGAGGCGCTGCACCCGTCGGTGGTGGAGGAGATGGCGCACCGCCTCGAGGCGGTCACCTTCTCCGCCGGGCAGGTCGTGGTCCGCGAGGGCGACCCGGCCGACCGCTTCTACGTGATCGCCGAGGGCGAGGTCGAGGTCAGCCACGGCGACGTGGTGGTGCGCCGCGAGACCGCCGGGGACTTCTTCGGCGAGATCGGCCTGCTGCGCAACGTGCCGCGTACCGCGACCGTCACCGCCGTCACCGACGTCAAGCTCTGGTCGCTGGAGCGGTCGGTCTTCCTGGGCGCCGTCACCGGCACCGGTGCCGCCCGCGTCGCCGCCGAGGACGTGGTGTCGCGGCGGATCGCGACCTGAGGCTGGGGTGCCGATAAGGGCGCGATCGCGGCCGTTTGGCAGGTTCTGCTGCCGAAAACCTTCAGTTCGGCCGCGATCGCGCGATTTCCGGCACCGCCACCCCCAGCCAGCCGGCCGGTCCTCAGGCGTGCATGACCACCCGCCAGGGGCGGACCTCGGCGCTGAAGAACCCCGAGGCCACGCTGGCGTCGTCCTCGGTCGCCAGCCTGACCGCCTCGTCGTACCTGCCCTCACCGGGCAGTCGGAGGATGGCCATGCCCTGGCCCGCACGGTCGGTGAAGGAGCCGGCCGCGACGAGGTACCCGGCCTCGGCCATCCTGCCCAGGAACGCGACGTGGTCGGCGAACTGCGGCTGCTCGAACACATGACCGGCCACCGCCGGGTCGGTGGGTGTGTGCAGCAGGGCCACCCAGGTGTCGGTCATGCAGCGGCGAGGGCGGCGTAGGCGTCGAGGACCACGGGCCAACCGTGGTCGTACTCCTCGCGGGCCTCCTGGGCCCGCTCGCCGAACGCCTCCCAGCCGGTGTGCTCGAGGCGGACCAGCGTCTTGCCGCCGGAGTCCTCGAACGTCACGCTCACCTGGCTGGCCCGCTCGGGGCCCTGACCGGGGTGCCAGGTGAACGCCACCGCGTCCACCGGCTCCCAACGGGTGACGGTGCCCCAGACGGCGTCGTCGGCGCCGGCCTTGGACTCCACGAGACGGCCGCCGACCTCCTCGGCGTCGAAGACGACGGTCGCGCCGGCGCCGTGGACGCTGTGGACGTCGACCGGCCACCAGGCGCCGATCCGCTGGGTGAAGACCGCGAACGCGAGGGTGCGGTCGGCGTCGACGAGGACCTCGCGGCGCAGGGGTGCAATGGTCATGAGTCTTCTTCTCCTGGATCTTCGATGGGTACGTCGTCCGCCCGCTGCTGGCGCGCGGCCTCGTCGACCGCGTCGGCGAACGCCGCGAGCGCGACGTCCCACATCCCGACGAGCCACTGCTGGGCCACGACCATCCCCTCGGGGGCGAGCGCGTAGAGGTTGCGGGTCCCGTGCGACTCGTGCCGCACCAGACCGGCGCCCTCCAGGACGCGCAGGTGCTTGCTCACCGCCGGTCGTCCGACGGTGAGCTGGTCGGCGAGCTTGCCGACGGGACTCGGCCCGCCGTGGAGGCGGGCGATGATCTCGCGGCGGACAGGCTCGCCGAGGGCGTCGAAGACGGCTCCGGCGTCGTGGTGCGCAGCTGCTGAACGGTTCCTCATGAGTAACCGTTACTCTAGAGGAACCATTGCCGAACGGCAAGGGTCAGGCCCGGCCGCCGGATCCGGGAGCGTGCCGCAGGTGCGCCTCCCGCGCACCCTCCGCGGCGGAGCGCGCCTCGGAGATGCTGGTGACCGCGGGCAGGAAGTCGCCCGAGCAGATGGCGTACAGCGCGGTGGGCCTGGTGGCGCGCACCGTCATCGTCCGGGTCGTGCGCCCCAGCAGGGCGATCTCGCCGAACCCCTCGCCGGGCCCCATCGAGCGCACCCGCTCGTCCCCGTCGAGGATGTCGACCGCGCCGTCCACCACGACGTAGAACCGGTCGCCGGTGTCGCCCGCGCTGAACAGCGTCTCCCCGGCGGCGAGCTCGGTGGTCTCGGCGTGCACCGCGAGCTGCTCGATGGCCGGCACGGGGAGCGGCCGCAGCATGGGTACCTTGCGCAGCACGGTGATCGCATCGGTGCGCACCGACATCGAGCGGTCGATCAGGGTCGAGGCCCGCCACCACAGCACGCAGCACACCGGAGCCAGCAGGCCGACGGTGACCAGCGCCGTGGACGCGCCGAAGCCCTTGACGAGCAGCGGGGCGAGCAGCGAGCCGAGGCCGACGCCCAGGGCGCCCAGGCTCTCCAGCACGCCGAAGACCCGCGCGAGCACGGCGTCCGGGACCATCCGGGCCACCAGCGTGAAGGCCGTGACGTCGACCATCGCGTTGCCGATGCCGATCACGCCGGCGGCGACCAGCGCGACGGCGTACACGTGCCAGGCGCCCATCACCGCCAGGGGCAGCCCCCACAGCACCACCGCGATCGTCAGCCAGCGCGTCATCGCCCGGCTGCCGACCAGCATCGAGGAGACCAGGCTGCCGGCCACCAGCGCACCGACGCCGACCGCGCCCTGGATGACGCCGACGCCGGACTCCCCGCGGTCGAGCAGGTCGATCGACACCACCACGACCAGCACGGTGAACGCGCCGCGGATCAGCGTCTGCAGCACCACGAACACGAAGACGGTGGGCACGCCGGCGCTGCCGCGCACGGCGCGCATCCCCTCGCGCATCTCGCCGAGCAGGTCGGTGCGCCCGGTCGGCGGGCGCGATATCCGCTCGTACCTCAGCCCCAGCACCAGCACGGCCGAGACGATCCCCGCGGCGCCGGCGAACACGAACACCGACGCGACGTCGCCCACGTCGACCAGGAACGCCGCCACGAACGGCCCGATCACCACGCTCAGCGAGTCGAGCACGCCGCGCACCACGTTGATCGAGGTCAGCTCCTCCGGTGCCCGGCACAGCAGGGGCATCAGCGCGGAGTGGGACGCGCGGTACGGCGTGAAGGCGATCGTCGAGACCACCGCGAGCGCGTAGACGATCCACGTCGGACCGTCGGCCAGCAGCACCGGCGCGGCCAGGAGCGTGGCCACGCCACGGACCGCGCTGGAGTAGAAGAGCACCTGCTCGCGCGGCAGGCGGTCGGCGTACGTCGAGACGACCGGCGCGAAGACCGCCGACGGCACCAGGCGCAGCGTGCCGACGAGGCCGACGGCCACCACGCCGCCGTCGGCGAAGGCCACCAGGCTGATTGCCACGGTGAAGGCCCACTCCGCGGTGTAGGCGCCCCAGAACGACAACAGTGCGCGCACCAGCGCCGCGTTGCGGAACAGGCGCAGGTGCACAGACCGAAGGATGTCAGGGTCGCATCGGCCCGGCCAGGATCCTGCGACGCGCCTCGTCCCGGTCCAGCCGCGGCGGGACGTACTCGTGCCACCAGTCCGCCCCGGCAGCCTCGATCGTCGCGAGGTACCGGCGTTCCCCGTCGAGGTCCTCGCGGCGTTCACGGCCACCGACGGCGATGACGTACGGCGCACCGGCGTCCGCCCGCAGCGCCGCGACGTCGTCGGGCGTCAGGTCCTCCCACTCGGGGGGTGGCACGCGGTAGAGGCAGGAGCCGTCCCACCGCAGCGCCCGCGCCCGAGGCCCGGGCTTGGTGATCGCCCCGCCCACCCACACCGGCACGCCGGGACAGGCCTCGCGCACCGCGGCCAGCCCGGCCTCGAGCAGGTCGACGCGCGACCCGTCGCCGACGACCGGATCACCCTCGGGGTCGCCGCTGCCCACCCCGAGCACCAGCCGCCCGCCGGCGACGGCCGCGACCGAGGCGACCTGGAGCACGAGCACGCCGACGTGCCGCGCAGGCACCGGGGTGACCATCGTGCCAAGCGTCAACCGCGTCGTCGCCCGGGCGACGAGGCCCAGCGTCACCCACACGTCGTAGGTCACCGCTCCGCCCGGGAAGGCGAGGTAGTCCTCGCAGAACACGCCGTCCCAGCCGTGGTCCTCGGCGAGCACGGCCAGCTCGGCGATCTCGTCGGGCCGGCCCCACGGGCCGGCAGCGGTGATGTCGAGTCCGTACCTCACCCCTGCACCGTGGACCCGACCACCGACATGAGGGACCTTTAACCACTCATTTGGTTGACTTTCTCGTAACCTGTCGGGCACACGCCCGGCACCTGCCGGACAACTCGCTCCGCCACCCTGGATCCACCGCACGATCTGAACCAGAACGGGGAACCGACGATGACGACTGCCGACGATCTCGACCGCCGCATCCAGCAGCTCAAGGACGCCCGCCTCAAGCAGGAGGTACGCCGCGGCAAGGGCCTCCTCGAGCTGCTCGACAAGCGCCCCGAGCTCCGCGAGGTCATCCCGCTCGCGGACATGACGGGCGAAGGGCTGCTCTGGTCCGCCTAGCCTGGGGCGCGTGAGCCCCGACCAGCCGACCGACTGGCACGCGTGGCACCAGGAGTACGACGACCCTGGCTCGTCGCTGTCGCGGCGCCTGACCGTCGTCCGCGAGCAGCTCGCGAACCTGCTCGCGGACCGACGCGTGGGGCGGCCGGGTCCGCTGACCCTGCTGTCGCTCTGCGCCGGCGACGGGCGCGACACCCTGCCGGTCCTCGCCGCGACGGACGCGCAGGTCACGGCGGTGCTGGTCGAGCTCGACCCCGTCCTCGCCGACGCGGCTCGGGCGTCGGCGGTCGGGCTCGGGCTGGACGTCGACGTCCGCACCGACGACGCCGGCCTGGTCGCGTCCTGGCTCGACGTCGTACCCGTCGACGTGCTCCTGCTCTGCGGCGTGCTCGGCAACATCTCCGACGACGACGTCCGGAGCACCCTCCGCGGCGCTGCGCTCATGCTGCAGCAGGGCGGCACGGTGATCTGGACGCGCGGCGCCCAGGGCGCCGGCGACGACCCGAGCGAGCGGGTCCGCGAGCTGCTGCGCGACGCGGGAGGCTGGGAGGAGGTGGCCTTCGTGAAGTCCGACGACGCGTCGTACCGGGTCGGGGTGCACCGCTGGGAGGGGATCGCCGCCGGGGTGCTGGCCGACCGGCTGTTCGCGTTCGTGTCCTGATTCGTGCGCCGGTTCGTACGCTGGTTCGTAGTCTGGCCAGATGCGACGTACCCCCCTCGCCGCCGTGCTCACCGTGCTCGTGCTCCTGTGGCCCTCGGTGGCCCAGGCCGGTCCCGCGGCGGACTATGCGGCGGCCGCCGTGAAGGCGACCAACCAGGCCCGCGACGCCGCCGGCCTGCGGGCGCTGAGGGTGGACGACTGCCTGCACCGCTTCGCCGTCAAGCAGGCGAAGGCGATGGCGGCCGCCGGCGAGATCTACCACCAGGACCTCGGGGCGATCATGAGCGAGTGCCACCTCGTGACCGCCGGGGAGAACGTCGCCTACGGCTACCCGACCGGGCGGTCGGTGGTGAACCAGGGCTGGATGAGGTCCGCGGGCCACCGGGCCAACGTCCTCAGCACGGCGTTCAGGCGGGTCGCGGTCGCGGCGCGTCGCGACGACAGGGGCACGTGGTACGCCGCGCAGGTCTTCGGAGCGCGCTGACCCGTCCTCGGGGACCGTCCTACTGACCGGTCCGCCCGTCGGTGACCTCGCGCAGCAGGTCGAGGTGGCCGCAGTGCCGGGCCGTCTCCTCGATCATGTGGGTCAGGGCGTAGCGCAGGTTGAACGTCATGTCCTCGCCCTTGGCGAGGTCGTCGAGCCCGGCGCCGGCGATCGCGGCCCGGGAGCGCTCGCACTCGCGCTGGTACTCCTCGACGATCGCCTCGAGGGTGTCGCCGTCCACGAGCCGGAAGTTGCCGTGCGGGTCGTCGTCCGGCCAGGGCCAGGAGAGGTCGAGACCGGCGAAGTCGATGCTGAACCAGAACCGCTCCGTGCCGCTCAGGTGCTTGACCACCCCGGCCGGGGTGAGGACCGACGGCGGCACCGGCGAGGCGAACGCCTGCTCGTCGGAGAGGTCCTCCACCTTCATCACGACGGTGGCGCGCAGGAAGTCCAGCATCGAGGTCAGCGTCGTCCACTCGTCGGCGTCCTCGACCGGTCGTGATCGCTCCACCATGGCGGCAACCTACGTTGGGGCACATGAGATTCGTCGTGTACGGCGCGGGGGCGGTCGGCGGGGTCATCGCGGCCCGGCTCCACCTCGGCGGCGAGGACGTGCAGGTGGTGGCCCGAGGGGAGCACCTGTCCACGATCCGGGAGGACGGTCTGCGGCTGGTCACCGCCGACGGCGAGTCCGTCGCCCGGGTGCCCGCGGCCGGGCGGCTCGCCGACCTCGACGTCGGGTCGGACTCCGCGGTGGTCGTCGCGGTGAAGAGCCACCAGACCGCCGGCGTCATGCACGACGTCGCCAGGTCCACGCCCCCGGACGTCACGCTGGTTAGCGCGCAGAACGGCGTCGCCAACGAGGCGGTGCTGGCGCGCGGCCGGGCCCACGTGGTGGGCATGGTCGTGATGCTGCCGGCCAGCCACCTCGAACCGGGTGTCGTGGTCCAGGGCAGCTCGAACGTCCCGGGCCTGCTGGACGTGGGACGGTACCCGGGCGGTACGTCGGAGCGGGCCGAGGCGGTGGCGGCGGGGCTGCGCGGAGGCGGGTTCGATTCCGTCGTACGGCCGGACATCATGGCGTGGAAGCACCGCAAGCTGATGATGAACCTGGGCAACGCCGCTGGCGCCGCGTGTGCGCCGGGTCCGGAGCGGGACCGGCTGGTGGACCTCGCGGTCGAGGAGGGCGAGGCGGTGCTGGCCGCCGCCGGGATCCCCGTGGTCAGCAGGGCCCGGGACGACGAGCGGCGCGGCGACCTGCTGGACACCTCGCGCATGCGCGAGCGCGGCGGCGGGTCGACCTGGCAGAGTCTGCGCCGCGGCACCGGGGACGTGGAGGTCGACTACCTCAACGGCGAGGTGTCGCTGCTCGGCCGGCTCCACGGCGTACCCACGCCGGTCAACGACCTGCTGCGCGACGCCGCCTGGCGGCTCGCGGCGACGCGGGCGGAGCCGGGGAGCCTGTCCGCCGCCGACCTGCTGGAGGAGCTGGAGCTGTGATCACCGGAGTCGAGCCCGACGAGCTGGACCGCGCGCTGGACCTCATCGCGGGGGAGCAGGCGTCACTGGCGCGGGGGACGACGATGCTGGGAGACACCCGTGACGGGGTGGCCGCCGAGCTCGCTGACCTCTCGCCGTCCTGGGCCTCGACGGTGCGGGTCGCGCGGTCCGGCGGGGACTTCCTCGGGGCCTCGCTGCTCGAGCACGACGAGGAGGCCGGCCGGGCCTGGGTGTTCGGGCCGTGGGTGACCGGCGCGGACGACGCGGCCTGGGAACGCTGGGCCGGCCCGCTGCTCGACGCGGCGCTGGACCAGGTGCCGGCCGGGATCGACCGGGTGGAGATGGGCGGCGACGTCACCAACGTGCGGATGGCGGCGTTGGCCGCCTCGCGCGGCTGGGAGACCAGCGAGGTGAGCCACGTGTTCGCGGCGACCGCATCGGCCGCCTCGTCGTGGCCGCCGCCGGGCGACGGCATCCGGGTCGCCAACGCGGCCGACCGGGACGAGATCCGGCCGCTGCACGAGGCCGAGTTCCCCGCGACGTACGCCTCGGTCGAGCGACTGCTCCCCGACGAGCCGGACGGGAAGTTCCACGTGCTGGTGGCCGAGGACGATCGGGGCCGGTTCCTCGGGTACGCCGCGGGGCGGGTGCAGCCCGACGGCGACGGGTACCTCGACTACCTCGCGGTCTCCGACGCGGCTCGCGGGCGGGGTACGGGGCGCGACCTCCTCGCCGCCGTCTCGCGGTGGCTGGTCGAGGCCGCCCCGCACGCCAACGTGAACCTCACCGTCCAGGACCACCGCACCCCCGCCCGCCGCCTCTACGAGTCCCTCGGCTTCACCCTGGAGCTCTCGATGGTGGGGTACTCGCGGCCGCCGAAATCGGGGTAGTCCCTGACGTTTGGGCCCTTTTCCACAGCCTGGAAGGGCCCATTCGTCAGGGACTACCCCGCGACGGCGTCCGATCAGGCGGCGGCCAGCTCCTCGTCGGCGGTGACCTCGGGGTCCGGGGTCCCGTGCACCTGCATGGGCTGGGGGCGGAGGAAGACGCCACCGATGACGGCGGCCAGGGCGGCGGCCACGGCACCGGCGGCGAAGGCGACCTGGTACCCGCCGGTCAGCGCCTCGGCGGTCGAGGAGCCGGTCTCCAGCAGCGAACCGGTCCGGGAGGACGAGACCGCGACCAGCACGGCCAGGCCCAGCGCGCCGCCCATCATGAAGGAGGTGTTCACGACTCCCGAGGCCAGGCCGGCCTCGTGCGGCTCCACGTCGCCCATCGCGGCCAGCAGCACCGGGTTGAAGGCGATGCCGGCGCCGATGCCGAGCAGGACCATGCCGGGCAGGACGTTCACGACGTAGCTGCCGTCGACCGGCACGAAGGCGAAGCAGGCCAGCGCGGCGGCGGCCAGGCCGAGGCCGACGACCAGCGGCGGGCGGATGCCGTACTTCATGACCAGCTTGTCGGAGACGCGCAGCGACATGAGGGCCATCACGACGCAGGACGGCAGGTAGGCCAGGCCGACCTGGAGGGCGTCGTACCCGAGCACACCCTGCATGTAGAGCGCGGTCAGGAAGAAGCAGGCGAACATCGCGGCGGCCCACAGCGCGCCCACGCCCTGCGAGATGCTCATGTTGCGGAGCCGGAAGAGGCGCAGCGGCACGAGCGGGTTCGCGCAGCGGGCCTCGCGGACCACGAAGGCGACCAGCAGGACGACCGCGGCGGCCAGGATGCCGAGGGTCTTGGTGGAGGTCCAGCCGGCGTCGTTGCCGCCGACCACGCCGTACACCGCCAGCATCAGCGCGACGGTCACGAGGGAGGCGCCGGGGACGTCGAGCTGGCCGCCGGTGGTGGCGGGACGGTGGTCCTCGACCACGCGGGTCACCAGGATCCACACCGCGATGCCGATCGGCACGTTCACCAGGAAGATCCAGTGCCAGGTCAGCAGCCCGGTGAGCACGCCGCCCAGCAGCACGCCGACCGCGCCGCCGCCGGACATCACGAAGCCGAAGACGCCCATCGCCTTGGCCCGCTCACCGGGGTCGGCGAACAGTCCCATGATCAGCGCGAGGGCGACGGCCGAGACGGCCGCGCCACCGAGGCCCTGCACCGCCCGTCCGATGACGAGGAACGCCGCGGTCGGGGCGAACGCGCACGCGACGGAGGCCGCCGTGAAGGACGCCACGCCGCCGAGCAGGACGCGGCGGTTGCCGTAGAGGTCGCCGAGCCGCCCGCTGAGCAGCAGGAAGCCGCCGAAGGTCAGCATGTAGGCGTTGACCACCCAGGCCAGCGCCTCGGCGGAGAAGCCGAGGTCGCTCTGGATGGAGGGGAGGGCGACGTTCACGATGTTGGTGTCGAGCACGATCATCAGGTCGCCCAGGCAGAGCGCGTAGAGCGCCAGCCAGCGGGTCTGCTTGTCGTTCATCTCTGGACTCCTGGGTCGGTCTGAAGGGTGTTCTTGCCTGTGCCACGATCGAGACGAGGTGGATCCGACAGTCCAGGTCGGAGATTTCCTCGTACGCCGTGGCAGACCGGCCCAGGAGCCCTAACTCATCGCGGCCCTACTGCGCCGCAGCGATGTTCACCATCCAGTCGATGCCGAACCTGTCGGTGAGCATGCCGAACTCGTCGCCCCACATCTGCTTCTCCAGGGGCATGGTGACCTGGCCGCCGTCGGACAGCTTGTCGAAGTAGTCGCGGAGGTCGTCGTCGTCGTCGCCGCTGATGCTGATGGTGCCGTTCTTCACGTCGCCGCCGGTGTCCATGCCGGGCGGGATGTCGGAGGCCATCAGCGTGAAGCCGTTGGGGGCTTCCAGCTGGGCGTGCATCACCCCGTCGGCGGCCGCGCCGTGGGTGCCGCCCTCGCCGCCGTACTCGCCGAACGTGCTGACGTTCAGGTCGCCTCCGAAGACGCCCTGGTAGAAGGTCATCGCGTCCCGCGCGTTGTCGCGGAACTGCAGGTAGGGGTTCAGTTTCGAGGCCATGGCGCCAACGTAACCCCGCGCGCCGACACGCACGAGACGTAGCAAGATGGACGAATGGAGAACCCCCCGTTGTCCCGGGCCGCCGTTCCCGTCGTCCGCATCGGCGCCGACGAGCTCACCGCGTCCGACCCCACGCCCGGTATGAGCCGCAGCCTCGCCATGCACGAGGACGGCATGTGGACCGGCGTCGTCGACACCGAGGCCGGGTCGACCTCCGGGTGGCACCACCATGGCGAGCACGAGACGACGCTGTACGTCGTCAGCGGACGGATGCGGATCGAGTCCGGGCCGGGCGGCGCGACGGTGGTCGAGGGCGGCCCGGGGGACTTCCTGCGCGTGCCCGCGGGCGCGGTGCACCGCGAGTCGAACCCGGGCGGCGAGCCCGCCCGTGCCGTGATCGTGAGGTGCGGCACGGGCGAGCCCACCATCAACGTCGAGGCGCCGGCTCAGGACTGAGCTGCTCCGGTGCCTCGGCGGGGGCGGCGGTCAGCACGGCGAGGACCATCAGCCCGGCCACGACGTACCCACCGCCCTGCAGCGCGAGGATCGGGATGATGCCGACGCTCTCGCCGAGGAAGCCCGCACACGTCGCGCCGATCCCGAGCGAGAGCGACGAGACGCCGAACAGCAGCGCGAAGATCCGGCCCCGCTGGGCGTCGGTGCTGTGGTCCTGCATCAGCGTGGTGCGCGCCGCGACCACGACCGCGCCCGGGAACCCGACCAGCACCATGCCCATCACGGCCGGCCACGCGGCGACGTACAGGGTCGGGTACAGGAAGATCGCGAGGTCGACGAGCCCGAACAGCACCGAACCCCAGCCGAACAGCACCCGCGGGGTCCAGTGCCGCGCGGCCGCTGCGGCCACGAACCCGCCGAGGATCCCGCCGACCGCCTGCGAGGACGAGATGGTGCCGAGCGTCGCGGCGTTGCCCTCGAGCACGTCCTTGACGTACGGCGTGAAGAGGGTGCCCATGATCCCCTCGCCGACCGAGGTGATCAGCGTGAAGGCCAGCACCACCTTGAGCGCCCGCGACCGGGCGACCGTGCGGGCTCCGTCACGCCACTCCGTGACGATGGTGGCGAGCCGGCCGCTCACCTCGTGGTCCTCGACGGTCTCCTCGGCGACGGCGGCGCGGGTCGAGGTACGGATCAGGTGGACGAGCAGGGCTGCCAGCACGAACGTCGCCCCGTCGACGAGCACGACGGCGCCCAGGCCACCGGTGGCCGCGACCACGCCGCCGACCGAGCCGCCGACCAGTCGCGCGACCTGCGCGACCTGGCCGTTCAGGGCGTTGGCCGGGAGCCTGCCCTCCTCGGGCACCAGCAGCGGCAGCATCGCGGAGTCGGCCGTCGCGACGAACACCTCCACGACCGACGTGGCCGCCAGGACGGCGTACACGATCCAGATCCGCGACGAGTCGCCGACGAGGAGCAGCGGCAGCAGGCCGACCGCGAGCAGCAGGTTGCCGACCACCATGGTGCGGGCCCGCGACCAGCGGTCCACGAACACCCCTGCGAACAGCCCGACCACCACCTGCGGCACGAACGCCGCCAGCAGCGCCCCGGCCGACGCGAGCGTCGAGCCCGTCACGTCGTAGACCGTGTAGACGAGCCCGACCGACAGCACCCAGTCGCCGGTCATCGAGATCAACCCGGCCGCCAGCAGCAGGCGCAGGTCGCGGTGGCCGCGGACCAGCGCCCGGACGGTCGGGGTGGAAGCAGGTGCAGTCACTCGCGACACCATAGTGACATCACCAGGGTGCCGCAATGGTGTCGTGGATGACGACGTACGACGTCAGGCCAGCATGACCGTCCCTCAGATCGACCCGTCGGCGAGCAGGCCGTCGAGCTTGGCGTACCCGTCGTGGACGCCGACCTCCATGCCGGAGGCGAGCATCATGTCCCGGCCCTCGAAGCTGTCGCAGAGGGAGAGGGCCTCGAGGCGGGTCCGGCCGTCGCCGAGGTCGGTGAAGGTGATCGTCTCCAGCGCGACGCCGTCGGGGAAGCCGTCGTAGGTGAAGGTCTGCACGATCCGGTCGGTCCGCACCTCGTGGAAGCAGCCGTGGAAGCCGTACTCGCCGCGGTCGTCGCGCGTCACGTAGCGCCACTCGCCGCCGGTGCGGGCGTCCCACACCTGGATGTCGGTGTCCATGTCGTTCGGGCCGTTCCAGCGCAGGAACAGGTCGCGGTCGGTGTGCGCGCGGAACAGCTGCTCCGGCGTCGCCTCGAAGTCGCGGACGAACCGGATCCCCGGGATCGTCGCGTCGGCCTCGATGGTGGCGACGGTGACGCGCGCGTCGGTGCTCATGGTCATGACTCCTCCTCGGTTGCTGACTGCTTCATGTCCTCCAGCACGGCCTCGAGGCGCTGTGCGCGCTCCTCGGCCCGGCGCTGGTACTTCTCGATCCACTTCGTCATCAGGTCGAAGACCTCCGCCTCCAGGTGCACCGGCCGGCGCTGCGCGTCGCGGCCCTTGCTCACCAGGCCCGCTCGCTCGAGCACCTGCAGGTGCTTGGAGACCGCCTGGACGCTGACGTCGTACGGCGCCGCGAGCTCGCCGACGGTCGCGTCGCCGACCGCCAGCCGGGCGACGATGTCGCGCCGGGTCGGGTCCGCGAGGGCGGCGAAGACCTGGGAGAGCGGGTCCGGCATGGCGGCGACCTGTCTTTCTTCAACTGATCGGTTGACGAGGACCGTAGGTCGAGCGGGGGACGTTTGTCAACCAGGTGGTTGAGAATGCGGAGTGCGGCGCCCGTGTCGCATCCCTGCGGGTGTGAAGCATCACCCCGGCTGGGATATGTTTCCGGTCATGTCCGAGGCGCCGGTGGGGTCGCAGCCGGTGCGCGTGGCCCTGATGAACGACTACGAGGTGATCGTGGCCGGCCTCCAGTCCATGCTCGCGCCGTACGCCGACCGGGTGCGCGTGGTGGAGCTCGACAGCCTGCTCCCGGTGCACAGCGCGATCGACGTGCTGCTCTACGACGCCTTCGGACGCGAGCGCGTCACCGGCCCCGTCGAGCAGACCATCAAGGAGACCGACGCCAAGGTGGTCATCTACACCTGGCACCTCGAGTCCGAGCTCGTCGAGGAGGCGCTGGCCAAGGGCGCCGTTGCGTGCATCTCGAAGACCCTGGACGGGCTCGACCTGGTCGCCGCGATCGAGAAGGTGCACGCCGGCTCCGTCGTCGTCAGCGAGCTCTCCGGCTCCGCCGACGCCTCGGCCGCGGAACCCGTGATCCAGCAGGGGGACTGGCCCGGGCGCGGCCACGGCCTCAGCGCCCGCGAGTCCGAGGTGCTGGCGCTGATCGCGCAGGGGCTGTCCAACCAGGAGATCGCCGACCGCGCGTTCCTCAGCATCAACTCGGTCAAGACCTACATCCGCTCGGCCTACCGCAAGATCGGCGTCGAGCGACGCACGCAGGCCGTGCTGTGGGCGACCCGCAACGGGTTCGTGCCCACCCGCGCCCGGCACATCCTCGGCGACCCGTAGGCCGCTCGGGCAGGATGGCGGGCATGGCCACGTACTCGGTGAACAAGGCCGCCGTCGCGCACTGCCGCGAGCTGATCGAGAAGAAGCAGTACGTCCTCGACAGCGACTGGGGCGACGTGCAGCCCGGCGCGGACGACCAGAACGCCTACCTCGACAAGCACTCGTGGGACGAGTACGCCGCCTGGCACCTCGGCCTCACCGAGGGCGCCCACGACGAGACCAAGGCCCGCTACGCGTTCGTGTACGGCGACCTGCGCCGCGTCCACCGCACCGCCCTGATCGCCTGCGTCTACCGGGCGAGCGAGTGGCGGCACAAGGAGGTCGAGCTCGCCGCCCACGACCTCCTCCAGCTGTTGGACGCCACCAGCGGCTAGACCTCGACGCCCACCGCCTGCTCGCACCGCTTGAGGGTGCGGACGGAGACGGACAGCGATGCGATGAGTCCGGCCCCCCGAGGAGGTCCACACGCCATGGCAACCCAGAAGAAGCACCTCGTCGAGTTCGACGAGACCCTGCGCACGAGCCCGGCCAGCGGCGGTTGGACGTACGTCGTGTGGCCCGGGTCGGTGGAGTTCTTCGGCACCCGCGGCCTGGTGAAGGTGCGCGGCACCGTGGACGGCCACGCCTTCGAGTCGTCGTTCATGGCGCTGGGCGACGGCACCCACAAGCTCCCCGTGAAGGCCGCCGTCCGCCGGGCGATCGGCAAGGGCGAGGGCGACTCCGTGCACGTGGTCGTCGAGGAACGCCTCTAGCGGGTGACCCCGTGCTCGACGGCCCAGGCCGTCGCTCCCGTGCGCCCGCGGACCCCGAGCTTGCGGTAGATCGCCACCGAGTGGTGCATGACGGTCTTCGCCGACATCCCGAGGATCTCCGCGATCTCCCGGTTGGTCCGGCCCGACGCCAGCTCCGCCAGGACCTCGAGCTCACGGGGGGTGAGGTCGGTCGGCGCATCCGCGCGTCCGGTGGGCGAGGCCGGCCGGTGCCCGGCCAGCCGACGGGCGAGGTCCTGGGCCCACGGGTTGACCTTGGCCATCCCCTGGGCGGCCACCTCGCCCGCGAGCGCGGCACGCCGGTCCTGCGGCACCGTGTCGTCCAGCCGGGCGGTGTCGCGCTGGTAGTCCACCATCGCGGGGGGACCGATGCAGTACGGCACGAAGAGCTCCAGCGGTCGCGTGCACTCGCGCAGCCGGGCCGCGTCCTCCTCCTCGCCCAGGGCCAGTGCCACCGAGAGCAGCAGGGCCACCCCGCCGAGGGTGGCCATCGGCTCGGTCCGCTGCCGGTTCGCGCCGATCATCAGCAGCCGCCAGATCCAGCGCGCGGCCGCGGGGTCCTCGCCGCGAGCATGAGCCTGGTGCGCCAGCGCACCGAGCACCGTCATCGCGGTGAACGGCTGCTCCAGCCGGATGCAGTCCTCGAGCAGCTCCTCGAGCGTCGGCAGCGGCGGGTCCAGGACCGGTCGCAGCTCCTCCGGCAGCGTCAGCAGGAGCTGGGCACCCGCCGTGGTGGAGACGGGGTCGCCGTGCTCGCGACCGCGCACGACGGCCGACGTGGCCAGCCGTACGGCACCCTCCGCGTCGCCGGCGGTCCGAGCGGCCATGCTGACCCAGCACTCGAAGCGGGAGAGGGCGCGCTGGTCGTCGAGCCGGCGCGCGAGCTCCAGGCCCTCGTGGGCCGCGGCGACCGCCGACGCCAGGTCGAGCGTGATCCGCAGGGACCGCACGGTCCGGTCGAGCACGGCCAGCAGCGCCGGCCCGTCACCTGACTCGCGAGCCAGCCCGGCCGCCTCGGCCAGTCGCCGGGCCGTCCACAGCCCGACCCGCTGCATGTCACCGGACTCGCCGCCGGTGAACGTCGACGTGGACCACATCAGGGCCTGCGCCCGGAGCCGGTCGGGCACCGGCTGGTCGCGGGCCAGCAGGTCGCCGATGCGCTCCTCGAGCGATGCCTTCGCGCCGGGCACCTCCTGGACGTCCGGCGCGAGGGCCACCGCGGCGGCCAGGACGTCGTCGAGCCGGCCGGTGTCCAGCGCGTGGTCCAGTGCCGCCGCGATGTCCGGCCACTCGCGGCGGACGATGTCCGCGCCCGCGCGGCCGCGGTTGCCGTAGTAGAGCGCGTGCCGGTCGCGCACGCCGTCGGCGAGGTCGCCGGAGACGAGGAGGTGCCGGGCGAACCGGCGGACGGGGCCGGGCAGCACGAAGCGCGCCTCGCCCTCGCGGCCGGGCGAGGGCTCGACGAGGTGGGCGTCGACGAGCTCCAGCACGTCATCGGCCGGGTCCCCCGAGGTCGGGCCACGGTCGACGACCGCAGCGACCGCGTCGAGCTGGAAGGGGCCGACGAAGACGGAGAGCTGCACGAGCGTCTGCTGCGCAGCCTTCGTCAGCAGCTCGAACGTCCAGCCGAGCGCGGCGTCGATCCCGTCGTGGCCGGCGAGGGCATGGGCGACGACCGACGGACCCAGCGTGCGGACCCGGGCCGCCGCCAGGACGATCGAGCCGGGCAGGCCGCCGGCCTCCCGGCAGATGCGTGCGGCGTCGGCGCGCACCGCCGGGTCGTCGAGGTCGATCCAGGCGTGTTCGGCGAACACGAGCAACGCCGGATGGTCACGCGGAGCGTCGTCGCCGGGCAGCGACAGGGCGGCCACGCGGACGACGCGCTCGTCCGGCGCGTGGAGGGGACGCAGCGCGGTGCACAGCACCGTCGCTCCGGGGTAGCCGGCACGCAGCCCGGTCACGAGCTCGACGAGACCCTCGACCCGGTCGACGTCCTCGAGCACCACGACCACCGGCGCCCCGTCGTACGCCTCCCACAGGGCCTCGGGGAGCGACGTGCTCAGGTTGTCGCCGGGCAGCTCGGCCAGCACGGCGTCCGCGGCGCCCATGGAGTCCTCCACGGCACGGAGCGGTACGACCACGCTGGCGACGCCGTCCGCCGCCAGCTCGGCAGCCGCCGCTGCCGCGAGCGCCGACCTGCCGACCCCGGGCAGGCCGGTGATCGCCACGAGGGCGCGGCTGTCCAGGGCTCGCCGTACCGCGTCCAGCTCAGCATCGCGGCCGACCAGCCCGAGTCCTCCCGCCGACCCCACTCGCGGCACCCCCGGACCTCCCTGTCCGCCGACATCATCACAGGCCACCGCCCGCCGGGCCAGGGCGCGGCGGGCGGTGAGCGAGGATGTCGCGGGTGAACGTGCGGTGGGTCGCCCGGTGGGCGGTGCGTGCCGTGCCCGGTGTGTACGGCGCCGCGCGGTCGGCCGGGCTGGGGCGACGTGACGCGGCGCGGGTGGTCGAGGGGTCGGCGTACGCGTTCGTGCTGGCGCGGCGGCGCTACCCGCGACGCTGGCGGGCGGAGAACGCCGTGCGCCACTTCGTGTGGCAGGCGTGGATCACCGCGGCGTACGGGCGTGCGGTCGCCGAGGCGGTCGGGCTGGAGCACGAGCGGCTGTCGGGCGACGCGCGGGACAGCACGGTCGACCGGGAGAACAACCGGATCGGGCAGGCGTACGGCGAGGCGCACGCGACCGAGATACGTGCGGACGCGATGCGGCGCGCCCAGTCGGCACTGGCCGACGAGGCGGGCCGCTTGTGGACCGCTGGTCAGCTCCGGGGCGCGAGCGAGACCACCGGCTGAGGCTCCGGCACGAAGCTCGGCAGCTCGCGGCCGTGGCCGCCGCTCCGCCTGAGGCAGCCGGTCATCAGGCCGACGTGCCGCATGCCGTTGAGGTCGCCGGCCTGGTAGACGCCGTTGTTGACGTTCTGCGCCGACGGGTACATCTGCTGGTTGTTGTCGCCGGTGTGGCCGAGGCCGACCACGTGCCCGAGCTCGTGGGCGATGATCGAGCCGCGGGCGTTCGGGCCGACGAATCCGGCCGGCGCCGGGAACGTGTTGTCGAGCACCAGCCCGGACCGGGTGATCTGGTAGGCCCGCTTGCCCGTGGCCGTGCGTGCGTTGGCGGTGTAGATCTGGCCGCCGCGGCCGATCACGTTGCCGTAGAGGTTCCACTTGGTCTGCGAGGGCTTGGCCCAGGCGACGACCATGTTGGTGTTGCCGGGCCACCCGCGCTTGCTGCCGGGGATCGCGTGGGTCTTGCCGGCGTACACGAACCGGATGCCGGTGGCCTTGGAGAGCTGCTCGAACGCCGTTGTGACCTCGGCCTTCACGCCGACCGGGGCGTACTGGGTGTTCAGCCGCCAACGGACCGGCTGGCAGGGGTTGAACTGCACCTTGTAGCCGGGCGCGATCCGCGTCCAGGCGCCGGGGTTGCCGAGGGGGGCGTACTCCGGGTTCACGGTGAAGCCGTGGCCCTTGCTGGCGTTGCCGGCCGCACGCCGGGTGGGCTGCACGACGACCCGGAACTTCAGCTTCTTGTGGTACCAGCTCGTCTTCGCCTTGAGGTGGAAGCGGCCGTGCCCGTTGGTCTTGTCCTTGTCGACCTTCATCCAGCCCGAGGGCAGCTTCTGCTGGAGGACCACGACCCGCTTCTTGCGCTTCTTGCTCTTGATCGAGCCGTTGACGTACGCCGCGGTGCCGTAGACCGCCGGGGACGCCGGCCAGCGGATGGACTTGAACTTGGTGGCCACGCGGCGGGCGGCGAGCGGGCCGGCCGCCCCGTCATCTGCCTGGGCCGTGGGGATCGACGTCGTCCCGGCGACGAGGGCCAGGAACGTGATCACCGCCGCCAGCAGGGCGGGCGTCTTGCGGGTCGAGGGCACCATTCACTCTTCTCTCTTGAGGCTGTTTCACGTCAGGTGGGTTCAGGGGCGCCGTCCCCCTACCCCTCGGACGAGGAGGCGAAACCCCGGACGGGACGAGCTGTCGGATGCGGTGCCGGCCGTTCGTGGAGAGGATGAGCGGGCCACCCGGCCCGCCCGACGAGGACGACGAAGGAGACCGACCATGACCCAGTACATGATGTCCGTGCACACCGTCGAGGGAGAGGCGATGCCCACCGGCGACGACATGCAGCGCATGTACGACCAGGTCGACGTGTTCAACCAGAAGCTCGTGAACGAGGGGATCTGGGTGTTCGGTGGCGGGCTCGAGCCGATCGAGACGGCCACCACGGTCGACGCCACCGGCGGCGAGCCGATCATCACCGACGGCCCGTTCGCCGAGGCCAAGGAGTGGATCGGGGGGTTCTGGGTCATCGAGGCCCCCGACCTCGACGCCGCCCTCAAGCTGGCCGCCGAGGCGTCGGCCGCCTGTGAGGGCAAGGTCGAGGTACGGCCGTTCCAGCCCGAGCCGGCGTGACGGAGACCTCGCGGACCACGGAGGCCGAGGTCGAGCGGATCTTCCGCGAGGAGTACGGCCGGGTGGTCGCCTCGCTGATCCGTCGTTTCGGCGACATCGACCTCGCCGAGGACGCCGCCGCCGAGGCCCTGCTCGTCGCCGTCGAGCGGTGGCCGGTCGACGGCGTACCTCCCAACCCCGGCGGGTGGCTGACCACCACCGCCGCCCGACGGGGCATCGACAAGATCCGCCGCGAGTCCCATCGCGACGCCAAGCACCAGCAGGCCGCCATGATCGCCGACCCGACCCCGCACCAACCGACCGGAGCGGTCGAGGACGACCGGCTCCGCCTCATCTTCATCTGCTGCCACCCCGCGCTCGCTCCCGAGGCGCGCGTGGCCCTGACGCTGCGGCTGCTCGGCGGCCTGACGGTGCCCGAGATCGCCGCGGCGTTCCTGGTCACCGAGACCACCATGGGCCAGCGGATCACGCGGGCGAAGAAGAAGATCGCGGCCGCCAACATCCCCTACCGCGTTCCGGACGCGGAGGACCTGCCCGCCCGACTGTCCGGAGTGCTGGCGGTGCTCTACCTGGTCTTCAACGAGGGGTACCTCGCGACGTCCGGCTCCTCGGGGATGCGGACCGACCTGACCGCCGAGGCGATCCGGCTGTGCCGGGTGCTCCGCTCGTTGCTGCCGACCGAGCCCGAGGTCGCGGGTCTGCTGGCGCTGATGCTGCTGACCGATGCGCGGCGTACGGCCCGGTTCTCGGCGTCCGGGGAGCTGGTCCCGCTCACCGAGCAGGACCGGGCCACCTGGGACGCCGAGCAGATCACCGAGGGACTCGCCCTCGTCCGCGAGTGCCTCGCCGTCAACCGTCCCGGCGTCTACCAGATCCAGGCCGCCGTCAACGCCGTGCACACCACCGCCCGGACCTCCGCCGACACCGACTGGGCACAGATCGCGGCGCTGTACGCGCAGCTGCTCGCGATCTCCCCCTCGCCGGTCGTGGCCCTCAACCGCGCCGTCGCGATCAGCGAGCTCGACGGCCCGGCCGTGGGCCTGGCCGCCGTCGACCAGCTCGCCCTCGACACCTACCACCCCTGGCACGTCACCCGCGCCGAGCTGCTCCGCCGCCTCGACCGCCCCGCCGACGCCCGGGCGGCGTACGACGCCGCCCTGGCCCTCATCGACAACCCCGCCGAGGCGGCGTACCTGGTCCGCCGCCGCGACGAGCTCTGAGGGCGGTCGGTTTCCCCGGTCAGCCGGGGAATCCTGCGCGCGATTGTCCTTGAACTCCCCGACAGTCGCTCGTACGATCGCGATATATCGTGAACGGTCGGCGAGGGGTCGACCAGATCGCGACCCGAAACAAGGAGACATCATGGGAGACCACGACTTCGGCCGGCAGTGGAGCCGGCACGCAGAACAGCGCTGGGGGCAGCACCGCAGCGGCTGGGCCGGGGACTGGGGCAACGGCCCCGGGTCCGGGTGGGGCGGCGGCTGGGACGGCCCGCGCGGCCGGCGCGGCCGTCAGGGTCCTCCGCCGTGGATCGCCGAGCTCTTCGGCCTGGCCCAGGGCCAGCCGCAGCGCGGCCCGAAGGTACGCCGCGGCGACGTGCGCGCGGCGATCCTGGACATGCTCAAGGACGAGCCGCTGAACGGCTACCAGCTCATCTCGCAGATCGCCGAGCGCAGCGGCGGGCGCTGGAAGCCCAGCCCCGGCTCGGTGTACCCGACCATCCAGCAGCTCGAGGACGAGGGCCTGGTCGAGGCCGACGACGAGCGCGGCCGCCGTACCCTCCGCCTCACCGAGGACGGACGCCGCTACGTCGAGGAGCACGCCGACGAGCTGGCCGAGACCTGGGCGCCGTTCGGCGGCCCGACCGGTGAGCAGGGCCGGCAGCAGGGCCCGGGCACGGAGTACTCCTCGCTCAAGCCCGAGATCGGCCAGGTCATGGCCGCGGTGTGGCAGATCGTCACCACCGGCACCGACCGCCAGCGCCGCGAGGCCATCAACATCCTCGTCGAGGCACGCCGCCAGCTCTACGGCCTGCTTGCCGAGGGCGACGACCGGAGCCCGTACGACGACCCGTCGGCGGACCCGATGGTCGAGGGCGAGGAGGACGACTACCAGGGGATGGACGGAGGAGAGCGCTGATGCCCGAGATCAGGATCGGTGACGCCGACCGGACGGCCGCGGCCGAGGAGCTCGGCGAGCACTTCGCGCAGGGTCGGCTGACGGCCGACGAGCACCAGGAGCGACTGGACCGGGTGATGTCCGCGAGGACGGCCTCGGAGCTGACGCCCCTGTTCGCGGACCTGCCCGGCAGCCGCTACCGGGCCCAGCGCGCGTACGCCACGGCGGACCGCCCGGGAGTGGGGAGCGACCGCCCGCGTGGCGGACGCCCGTACCCGGGCCCGCCCTTCGGCCGCCCGCCGTTCGGTCGCCCGCTCGTCACGCGGGGACGTGGCTGGTTCGGGACCTTGCCCTTTCCCCTGAGGCTGCTGCTCGTCCTGATCGTCGCGGCCGTCGTCGTGACGCACCTGCCGTTGATCCTCATCGGCCTGGTCGTCTGGTTCGTGCTGGCGCGCCTCGGCCACGGTCGCCGCCACGACCGCTGGTCGAGGAGGGCCGCGTAGCGGCCCGTCACGAGACCCCGCACCCGGTCGGCGTACCTCTCGCGGGGTCTCGTGACGCGACGTCGTCGCTCCTCGACCTGTGGCGGAGGTGTGAGTAGCCTCACTCGGGCAACCGACTCGGAGGTTTCCCTTGAGTGACTCACGCCCGCCCGCTTCTCCGTCCAGGGGCCAAACACGGGGCCGATCACGGGGCCACACACGGGGCCTGTGGATCGCGATCGTCGTCATCCTGGTCCCGGCGATTGTCATCCCGCTGTGGGTCCCGCTGTACGACAAGGTCGACCCGCGGCTCAACGGCTGGCCGTTCTTCTTCTGGTTCCAGATGGCGATGATCCTGTTCGCCACGTCCTGCACGGTGGTCGCGTTCACGCTGTCGCGGATCGCCGACCGCAAGGACCGTGAGGCCCGCGGCGCGTCTGCCGGCCAGGGGCGGGTGGGCGAGTGAACGCCGTCGCGGTCAGCGTCTTCGTCTTCCTGTTCCTGCTCGTCACCGTGCTGGGCTTCGCCGCGGCCCGTTGGCGCAAGGCCAAGACCCTCGACAACCTCGACGAGTGGGGCCTGGGCGGCCGCGGGTTCGGGTCGTTCATCGCCTGGTTCCTGATCGGCGGCGACCTCTACACGGCGTACACGTTCGTGGCCGTGCCCGCGACCCTGTACGCCGGCAGCGCGGTCGGCTTCTTCGCGGTGCCGTACACGATCGTGGCGTACCCGATCATCTTCCTGTTCCTGCCGAAGCTCTGGTCGGTCTCGCACCGCCACGGGTACGTCACGCCGGCCGACTTCGTGAACGGCCGCTACGACAGCAAGCCTCTTGCGCTGGCGATCGCGGTCACCGGCATCCTCGCGACGATGCCCTACATCGCCCTGCAGCTGGTGGGCATCCAGGTCGTCCTCGACGTGATGGGGATGGGCCAGGACAGCGGCAGCTGGTTCGTCAAGGACATCCCGCTGTTCGTCGCGTTCGCGGTGCTCGCGGCCTACACCTACTCCAGCGGCCTCCGCGCCCCGGCGCTGATCGCGTTCGTCAAGGACATCCTGATCTACGTCGTGATCCTCGTCGCGGTGCTGTACCTGCCCTCGAAGCTCGGTGGCTGGGGCCACATCTTCGACGCCGCCCAGACGTCCTTCGACGGCTTCAACAAGGAGAACGCCGACGCGATCGCGGCCGGGCAGGTGCCGGGCAAGGCGATGATGCCGCCGCCGGTGGCGCAGTGGGCCTACGCCTCGCTGGCCCTCGGGTCGGCGCTGGCCCTCTTCATGTACCCCCACTCGGTCACCGCCGTGCTGTCCACCAAGAACCGCTCGGTGATCCGCCGCAACGCCGCGCTGCTCCCGGCGTACTCCTTCCTGCTCGGCCTCCTCGCCCTCCTCGGCTTCGTGGCCATCGCCGCCGGCGTCTCGGTCGGCGACCCGCCGAACCCCCAGCTGGCGATCCCGCAGCTGTTCGAGAACGAGTTCCCGTCCTGGTTCGCCGGCGTCGCGTTCGCGGCCATCGCCATCGGGGCGCTGGTGCCGGCGGCGATCATGTCGATCGCGGCGGCGAACCTCTGGACCCGCAACATCTACAAGGCGTTCATCAAGCGCGACGCGACCGACGCGCAGGAGGCCAAGCAGAGCAAGGTGGCGTCACTGGTGGTCAAGTTCGGTGCGCTGGTGTTCGTGCTGGCGTTCTCCAAGCAGTACGCCATCAACCTCCAGCTGCTCGGCGGGGTCTGGATCCTGCAGACGATGCCGGCGATCGTGGTCGGGCTCTACACGAGATGGTTCCACCGATGGGCGCTGCTCGCCGGCTGGGCGGTCGGCATGCTCTACGGCACGAAGCTCGCCTACGACGTGCCGCTGCCGGGCGACCCGACCTCGCACTTCGGCGGCCCGCTGACCCTCATCCCCGGCGCGGAGACCACGAAGATCTACATCGCCGCGCTGGCGTTGGTCGCCAACCTCGTCGTGGCCGTGGTGCTGTCGCTGGTGCTCCGCGCGATGAAGGTGCCCGAAGGTACGGACCAGACCAAGCCCGACGACTACTGGGCCGACCTCGGCGACGAGGACGTGGAGCCCGAGCTCGACCCGTACGCCGAGCCCCACCGCTGAGCCGCTGGTCGAGGAGGGACGAAGTCCCGTCACGAGACCCGGTGAGACGACCACGGACCTCTCGCCGGGTCTCGTGACAGGCGCTGGCGCGCCTTCCTCGACCAGCGGAACTACAGCGAGATCCCTCGGTTCACCCAGGTGTCGCTGACGACCATGCCGACCTTCTCGTAGAGGCTCAGCGCGCCCGTCCGCGAGTCGGTGGAGAGGCCGGAGCGCGGGGCGCCGTGCTGCCGGCCCTGCTCGAAGGCGTCGACGAGCAGGGCCTGGGCGAGGCCCCGGCCGCGCTGGTCCTTGCGGACGGCGAGCCGCTCGACGTACGCCTCGGTCAGCTCGCCGCTGGCCCCGTCCTCGGCCATCACCAGCGAGGCCGTGCCGACCACCTCGCCGCTCGGGTCGGAGACCACCCGCAGCATCCACGGCTCGTGCCCGGGGCGCCGGACGACGGTGGCGATGAAGTCCTCGAACGGCTCCCGGTCGCGGACCGACCACTCGAGGAAGGCGTCCTCGACGACGTTCCAGACGGCCTCGTGGTCGTCGGGCGTCGCGGCCCGGATCTCGTAGCCGTCCGGCACGTCGCGGTGCGGGATGGTGGCGCCCGCCGGCACCTGGAGCACCCACGAGGTCCAGCGCACGCCGTACCCGAGCTTCTCCAGCAGCCGGTCGCCGTCCGAGCCCTGGGGGACCGGGCCGCCGATCGCGGTGTACCCGTGCTCGCGGGCGGCGCCCTCCATCCAGCGGGCGAGGGCGGTGCCGATGCCCCGGCGGCGGTACTCCGGGTGCACGCCGACCTCGCCCCGGTTGGCGCCGATCAGCTCGCCGAACGCGACGAGCCGGTCGCCGTCGTACACACCCATCGTCATGCTCGCGAAGTCGAAGCTGGGCCGTGCCCAGTCGGCCTCGAAGTCGGCGCGCTCGACGTCGACCCGGCCGATGTCGTGCTGCTGTTGGGCGGCCGCGACCGCGAAGACGGCGTCCAGGGCCTCGACGGTGTACGGCGCGGCGGTCAGGCCGTCGGGAAGATCCATGCGCGCATTGAACACAGCGCCGCCGAGGAGGTGCACGCGAAATACGACCCCACGTACGACGACGCCCCGCCCGGGGTCACCGGTCGGGGCGTCGTGCTGAGGCGGCGGTTCACCGCACGAGGGCTCAGGCCTCGACGGCAGCGTTCTGGATCGCGCTGATGTCGAACTCGAGCTTGATGCGGTCGGAGACGAGCACGCCGCCGGTCTCGAGCGCGGCGTTCCAGGTCAGACCCCAGTCCTTGCGGTTGATGGCGGTGCTGCCCTCGAACCCGACGCGCAGGTTGCCGAAGGGGTCACGGGCCGAGCCGGTCTGCTCGAACTCGATCGTGACGGGCTTGGTGGTGCCCTTGATGGTCAGGTCGCCGGTGATGACCCAGGTGGTCTGGTCGGCGCGCTCCACCTCGGTGGACACGAAGCTGATCTGCGGGTGGGCCTCGACCTCGAAGAAGTCGGCCGAGGTCAGGTGGCCGTTGCGCTGGTCGTTGCCGGTGTCGACGCTCGTGGCGTCGATGGTCACCTCGACCTTGCTGTTGGCGGGGTTCTGGGTGTCGACGTGGGCGGTGCCGGAGAACTCCTTGAACTGGCCGCGCACGGTGGTCACCATCGCGTGCCGGGCGCTGAAGCCCAGGCGGGTGTGGGTGACGTCCAGCGTGTAGTCGCCGGTGATGTCCTCGATCGTCTGGGTGGCCTGCTCGAAGTCGGCCTCGGTGCCGGCGGGGGCGGTCTTGGTGCGCGAGAAAATGCTCATCGGGTTGCTCATCTCCTGGTGGTTTAGTCCAACTTTCAATGACTGTAACCGGACCACAGTCCTATTTCTTCCGGACGTGTCTGTGGGCTGGGTCACAAGGCGTCGTTTGGTAGACAGGCGGCATGCGACGCGCCCGCCCGGTCCTGGCCGCCGCGGCCCTCCTGCTCGTCACCGGCTGCACCTCGGACGACTCGAGCGGTCCGGGCGACGTGTCCGGGGGCGAGGACGGAGCCTCGCCGGAGGCCGCGGCCCAGGTGTACGCCGACGCACTCGCGTCCGGGGACTTCGCCGACGTCTCCTTCGGGGACGGCGACGACCCGGCGGCCGTGGGGGAGGAGTACGCCACGACCGTCAAGGGCCTGGGCGAGCTGGAACCGACGGTGTCGGTCGCGGACGTGAGCGAGCAGGCCGGTGCCGAGACGCCGACGGCGACCGCGACCTTCGACTGGACGTGGCCGATCGGCCCGGACGGCTGGCAGTACTCCTCGCAGGCCACGCTGACCGAGCTCGACGACGAGTGGCAGGCCACCTGGGACGTCGCCACGATCGAGCCGTCGCTGAGCCCCACGGTCACCCTGGACCTGGTCAGCCTCGGGTCGAGGCGCGGGGACATCCTCGGCGCCGGCGGGCTGGCGCTGGTGACCAACCGGCCGGTCGTCCGGATCGGCATCGATCGGTCCAAGGTGGCCGCGGACAAGGCGGTCGCCGACGCGCGGGCGGTGGCGCGGCTGGTGGACATCGACGTGGCGACGTACGCGAAACGGGTGAAGGCGTCAGGGCCGCTGGCGTTCGTGGAGGCGATCGTCTACCGCCAGGACGAGGTGCCGCGCGGGGTGCTGCACGCGATGCGCGGCATCAAGGGGGGCGCGGTGATCGCCGCCGAGCTCCCGCTCGCCCCGACCAAGGGCTTCGCGGCGGCGATCCTCGGGTCGGTGGGCGAGGTGACCGCCGAGATGATCTCCGAGCACCCCGACCTCTACTCGATCGGCGACGTCGCCGGGCTGTCCGGGCTGCAGGCGCGGTACGACGAGCAGCTGCGCGGCACGCCCGGCCAGGAGGTCAACGCGGTCGGCTCGGACGGCAAGACGCGCGAGATCTTCCGTGTCGACGCGGTCGACGGGCAGCCGCTCCAGCTGACCCTGGACACCGACCTCGAGATCGCGGCGGAGCAGGCGTTGGCGGGCGTTGGGCCGGCGTCGGCGCTGGTGGCGATCCGGCCGTCGACCGGCGAGATCCTGGCCGCGGCGAACGGTCCCGGCAACGCGGGCGCCAACTACGCGACGTACGGGCAGTACGCGCCGGGGTCCACGTTCAAGCAGGTGACCTCGCTGGCGCTGCTGCGCGCGGGCGTCTCGCCGAGCACGGTCGTGCCCTGCACGTCGTCGGTGGTGGTCGACGGCAAGCGGTTCGAGAACTACGACGACTACCCGGCCTCGGCGCTCGGCAACATCCCGCTGCGCACGGCGCTGGCCAACTCGTGCAACACCGCGTTCATCTCCCAGCGCGGCAAGCTCGGCCAGGACTCGCTCGTGGAGGCCGCCGCCTCGCTCGGCATGGGTGTGGACCACGACCTCGGCTTCCCGGCGTACTTCGGCAACGTGGTGCCGCCCGCCGGCGAGACCGAGAAGGCCGCGGACATGATCGGCCAGGGCAAGGTCCTCGCCTCCCCGATGGTGATGGCCACGGTGATCGCGTCCATCCAGGCCGGCAAGCTCGTCGTGCCGTCGCTGGTGACCTCGGTGACCTCACCGGCTCCCGAGGGCGTGTCCGGTCCCGGGCCGGCCGAGGCCGAGGCGCTCCGGTCGATGCTGCGCGGCGTGGTCACCGGCGGCAGCGGCTCGTTCCTCCTCGACGTCCCCGGGCCCCCGGTGATCGCCAAGACGGGTACGGCCGAGTTCGACCAGGGCGGCTCCATCAACACCCACGCCTGGATGGTCGCCGCCCAGGGCGACCTCGCCGTCGCCGTGTTCGTGGACGTCGGTACGTCGGGCTCGGGTACCGCCGGCCCGATCCTGGAGGAGTTCCTGCGGGCCGCTTCCTGACATGTAACGCGGTGTTAGGTGTACTTCCCACGCGTTAGAACGCGTGGGAAGACGGTCTAACACCGCGTTACATGTGACCTCGCGCGCCGAGACCTACGACCGCTCGCGGGGCTCGATGGTGCGCGCCACGTCCTCGGGCATGGGTTCGTAGTGGGCGAAGGTACGGGTGAAGGAGCCGGCGCCGTGGGTGGCGGAGCGGAGGTCGACGGCGTACCGGACCAGCTCGGTCTGCGGTACCTCGGCCTTGATGACGGTGCGGTCCTCGCCGACCTTGTCGGTGCCGAGCAGCCGGCCGCGGCGCGAGGACAGGTCGCTCATGATCGTGCCGACCAGGTCGTCGGGGACGATCACCGAGACGGTGTCGAGCGGCTCGAGCATGGTCACCGTCGTCGCCGCGCCGGCCTCGCGCAGCGCCAGCCCGCCGGCCATCTGGAAGGCCATGTCGGAGGAGTCGACCGCGTGGGCCTTGCCGTCGAACAGCGTCACCCGCAGGTCGACCATCGGGTAGCCGTTGCGGACCCCGCGCTCCATCTGGGCGCGCACGCCCTTCTCGACCGAGGGGATGAAGTTGCGGGGTACGGCGCCGCCGACGACCTTGTCGACGAACTCGAACCCGCCGCCCTCCGGCAGCGGCTCGACCTCGATGTCGCACACGGCGTACTGGCCGTGGCCGCCGGACTGCTTGACGTGCCGGCCGTGCCCCTTGGCCGGGCCGGAGAACGTCTCGCGCAGGGACACCACGAACGGCACCTGGTCGACGTGCACCGAGTACCGCTCGGCCAGCCGCTCCATGATCACCTCGCCGTGGGCCTCGCCCATGCACCAGATGACGAGCTGGTGCGTCTCGCCGTTGTTCTCGACGCGGATGCTCGGGTCCTCGGCGGCCAGCCGGCTCAGGGCCTGCGACAGCTTGTCCTCGTCGGCCTTGCTGGACGCCACGATGGCGATCGGCAGCAGCGGCTCGGGCATCGACCAGGGGCGCAGCACGCGTGCGTCGTCGCAGGACGAGAGCGTGTCGCCGGTCTCCGCGCGGGTCAGCCGGCCGATGGCGCAGAGGTCGCCGGCGACGACGGCGTCGGCGGGCACCAGGGTGCGGCCGAAGGGGTACGACAGGGCGCCGATCTTCTCGTCCTCGTCGTGGTCCTCGTGGCCCTGCTCGGCGCCGAAGAACGACGTGAAGTGTCCGGACACGTGCACCTGCTGCTCGGCGGTGAGGGTGCCGGAGAAGACGCGGACCAGGCTGAGCCGGCCGACGTACGGGTCGCTCGTGGTCTTCACGATCTCCGCGACGAGCACGCCCTTGGGGTCGCACTCGATCCCCTCGGCGGCGGCGCCGGCGGGAGTGAACACGTCGGGCGACGGGTGCTCGGACGGGGACGGGAAGCCGTCGACGGCGAGGTCCAGCAGCTCCGCGCAGCCGACGCCGGTCTGCGAGCAGACCGGGACGACGGGGAAGAACGTCGCCCGCGCGACCGCGGTCTCGAGGTCCTCGATCAGCACCTCCGAGGAGATCTCCTCGCCGCCGAGGTACCGGTCCATCAGCGTCTCGTCCTCGGACTCCTCGATGATCCCCTCGATGAGGGAGCCGCGCAGGTCGTCGTACCTGCCCTCACCCGCGGAGATCAGCCCGGTGACGGACGTGACCTCGTCGCCCGAGCGTTCGGGGACGTACAGCGGCATCACCTTGTCGCCGAACGCCGCCTGCGCCTGGGCCAGCACGCCGTCGTAGTCGGCGCGCGACTGGTCGAGCTTGGTGATGACGACCGCGCGCGGCATGCCGACGTCGGCGCACTCGCGCCACAGCGCGCGGGTGCCGTCGTCGACGCCGTCGTTGGCCGCGATCACGAAGAGCGCGCAGTCCGCGGCCCGCAGCCCGGCGCGTACGTCGCCCACGAAGTCGGCGTACCCGGGGGTGTCGACCAGGTTGATCTTGGTCTCGCGGTGCACGACCGGCGCCACCGCGAGCGAGATCGAGCGGCCGTGCTTCTCCTCGGCGTCGTCGAAGTCGCAGACGGTGGTGCCGTCACGCACCGAACCGGCTCGGGGGATGGCCCCGGCTGAGGCGAGCAGCGTCTCCACCAAGGTGGTCTTGCCCGAGCCTCCCGGCCCGACGAGCACCACGTTGCGGATCCGGTCCGGGCTGCTCGCCCCCAGATCCTGTCCGGCTGGTCTCCGCGCGTTTCCCTTGTCGGCCATGTGGACCACCTCCGCTTCCGACCCAACCCCTCGGCGCGGCCGTTCGCAAGAGTGTCTTCGGTGGTCGAGCCGGGCGGGCCCCTGGGCGAGCCCGTGTCGAGACCCGTCGCCGGGATCTCGACACGGCCATGCGCGCCCCGTCGCTGCGCTCCGGGCAGCGCCGCCGGCTCGATCTTCATCCGGCATCTCGTCCGAGCTCGCAGGCTCGCTCGTCCGAGGGGATGAAGAACCCCTCGCAGCATGGGGTCTGCGAGGGGTCCGACGGTCCGAGAGCAAAGTCGTTGCTGGGCCCTCGAAGCTCCGCGCGAGAAGGTTCCCAGGGCGTCCAGCGACGCGGGCCCTGTTTCCACGAACTTGCCGGTAGTGCCAGGATTTCTTGCATGTCCGGTCTAGATCTGCTGCCGCCCGAGCACCGCCTCCTCTTCATCGGAGGGTCCTGGCGCGAGGCCAACAGCGGCGCCACCTTCGCCGTCCGCGACCCCGCCGACGGATCGGTCATCACCGAGGTCGCCGACGGCGACGTCAACGACGCCGTCGACGCGCTCGACGCGGCCGTCGCCGTCCAGGACGAGTGGGCGCGTACGGCGCCCCGTGAGCGCGGCGAGATCCTGCGGCGGGCCTTCGAGGCGATCACCGCCCGGGCCGACGACTTCGCCGAGCTGATGAGCCTGGAGATGGGGAAGACCGTCAAGGAGGCCAAGGGCGAGGTCGCCTACGGCGCGGAGTTCTTCCGGTGGTTCTCCGAGGAGGCGGTGCGCATCCACGGCCGCTGGATGCAGAACCCCGCCGGCGGCAGCCGGCTGCTGACGATCAAGAAGCCGGTCGGCCCGTGCCTGTTCATCACGCCCTGGAACTTCCCGCTGGCGATGGGCACCCGCAAGATCGGCCCGGCCATCGCGGCCGGCTGCACGATGGTGGTCAAGCCCGCCGAGCTCACGCCGCTGACGATGCTGGCGCTGGCCGCAACGCTCGAGGAGGCCGGGCTCCCGGCCGGCGTCCTCAACATCGTCACGACCTCGGACTCCAAGAGCCTGAGCAAGGCGCTGATGGCCGACGACCGGCTGCGCAAGGTGAGCTTCACCGGCTCCACGACGGTCGGCAAGGTGATCATCCGGCAGTCGGCCGACGAGCTCCAGCGGGTCTCGATGGAGCTGGGCGGCAACGCGCCGTTCATCGTGTTCGAGGACGCCGACGTCGACGCGGCCGTCGAGGGCGCGATGATCGCGAAGATGCGCAACATGGGGGAGGCGTGCACCGCCGCCAACCGCTTCCTCGTGCACGAGTCGGTCGCCGACGAGTTCGCCGACAAGCTCGGCGCGCGCATGGGCGCGCTGGTCGTCGGCCGCGGCCAGACCGAGGGGGTCGACGTCGGCCCGCTCATCGACCAGAACGCCGTCGACTCGGTCAGCCAGCTGGTCACCGACGCCGTGCACGACGGCGCCCGCGTCGTCGTCGGCGGCACGCCGATGGACGGACCGGACCACTCGGGCGGCACGTTCTACCCGCCCACCGTGCTGGTCGACGTACCCGCCGAGGCGGAGATCGTGAAGCAGGAGATCTTCGGGCCGGTCGCCCCGATCACCACGTTCGCCGACGAGGACGAGGCGATCACACGGGCCAACGACACCGAGTACGGCCTGGCGTCGTACGTCTTCACCCGCGACCTGTCCCGCACGATCCGGGTGGCAGAGCGGCTCCAGTTCGGCATGGTCGGCGTCAACTCCGGCCTGATCTCCAACGCCGCCGCGCCGTTCGGGGGCGTGAAGGCCAGCGGGTTCGGTCGCGAGGGCAGCTTCGAGGGCATCGACGAGTACCTCGACACCACGTACGTCGCCCTGCCGGCCACCTAGGAGAGCCCGCCCGGTCAGGTGGAGATCTTCGGGGACACGGCCACGGTCTACCGCGACTTCGCGCGCGAGGCCGTCGGGTCGCCGTGCTTCGAGGCGTGGGCCGACGGCGTCGCCGACGACCCCGAGGTGCTCGCCTGGCTGCAGACGCTCCCGCCCCGCAAGCGGCAGGCGAACCTGGTGTTCGCGGCGGCGCGCTGGCACGGCGTCCCCGCCCCCGGTCCGTACGCCGGCCTGCGCGACGCCCTGCTCGGCGACGACGGCACGATCCGGGGGACGATCCTCGAGCGGTCCACCCAGACCAACGAGGTCGGCCGCCTCGCCTGCCTGGAGCGGGCCTTCGCGATGATCCGGAACAACAAGCCCGGCCACACCGTCGCCCTGCTGGAGGTGGGTGCGAGCGCGGGCCTGTGCCTGTTCCCCGACCGCTACTCCTACCGATGGCACCTGCCGGGCGGCGGGACCATCGAGACCGACATCGAGTCCGACATGGACGCGCCGCTGCTGGAGTGCCGGATCACCTCGGGCGAACCGACGGGGGCGGTCCTGGCACCGGTGACCTGGCGGGCCGGCATCGACCTCTCGCCGGTCGACGTCACCGACGACGAGGCGGTGCGCTGGCTCCAGACGCTGGTCTGGCCCGAGCAGGAGGAGCGTCGCGAGCGGCTCCGGGCCGCCGTGGAGATCGCGCGCAGCCACCCGCCGTACCTCGTGCGGGGCGACCTCTTCGAGGAGCTGCCGGCCCTGATGGCGCAGGCGCCGGTGCAGGCGACGCTGATCGTGTTCCACTCCGCCGTGATCGCCTACCTCGAGGCCGCCGACCGTGAGCGGTTCGCGTCGATGATGGCCGGGCTGGTGGCCGACGGTGAATGCCACTGGGTCAGCAACGAGGGCCCGCGGGTGCTGCCGGGACTCGTGCCCGAGGGGGTGGACGTACCGTTCGGCCGGTTCGTGATGGCGATCGACGGCCGGCCGGTCGCGCTGACGCACGGCCACGGCGCCGAGGCGGACTGGTTGGCCGACCCCTACCGGTGAGGGAGCTGCGGGAGCGCCGCCAGCACCTCGGCGTTGTGGCGGTGTCCGGCGATCTCGTACCCGACCACCGAGACCCACGGGGACAGCGAGAGCACGAGGAGGCTGACGGGCAGGGACGCGCCCGCAGCCGAGAGCGCGACCGATGCCGCCATCACCGCCGCCGTCATGCCGATCAGCCACAGGTGCAGCCGGTCGATGGTGCGCGTCAAGACGCTGTAGAGGCCGAAGACCAAGGCGAAGAAGATGCCCAACGGGACCGCCACACTCAGCAGGGTGGCGGTGGCGGTCAGCGTCGAGTGGTGCTCCAGGGCGAACGCCGCGGCGTGCAGGCCGGCTCCGACGGCGACCACGGCGCCGAACAACGGGATGTGGCCGTAGCCCCAGCCGAACACCCGCGACCGGTAGGCGTGCAGCAGGTCTCCGCTCGGGATGACGAAGTAGATCCACCACATGCCGAACGGCAGCGCGACGCCGGCCAGCCCGAGCAGCGCGGCGTCGAACGTCCAGCCGGTGACGGTGATCAGTGCGCCCAGCGCGGCGGTGGTGCCGAGCAGGCCCTCGCCGAGGGCGATGATCACCATCAGCCCGTACCGCTCGGCGATGTGGTGGGGGTGCCAGGGGGTGCCGCCGCGCACGTGCTCGGCGACGAACGGACCGACGAGCTCGATGACCACCAGCACCACCACGCACGCGAACGTCGCCCCGACGCTGAGGTCGAGGAACAGCAGACCCACCCAGCCGAGCTGGGACACGGTGAGCGTGACGATGAAGATCTTGCAGATCTCGCGCCGCTCGGGGTCCTGGTAGGAGGCCCGCGCCCACTGCGCGAGCATCGGCACCCGCATCACGACGTACCCGAGCACCATCACGCTGTTGTCGAGGTGGTCGCCCTCCTTCAGCGACTCGAACATGTCGTGCACGCCGAGGGCCAGCACGAGCACGCCGACCATCTGGACCATCGTGGTGACGCGGTAGAGCCAGTCGTCGGTGTCGTACGCCGAGGCGAACCACGAGAAGTTGATCCACGCCCACGACACCGCGAACGCCGCGAAGCAGAACCCGATGACGCCGTCCACGACGTGGTCCTCGACGAGGAAGTGCGCCAGCTCGTCGGCCGCCGTCCCGAACGCGACGACGAACGACAGGTCGAACAGCAGCTCCAGCGGGGTCGACGCGCGGCCTCGTTCGTGCGGGTCACGCCCCGCCATGGTGACCGCGGTGTGCCGCAGCGGCGTCTCGCTCACGGGAGCGATGGTAGGAGGAGTCAGGCGCCCAACGCGGTCGCGAGCTCGCCCCGCGAGCGGATGCCGAGCTTGCGGTAGACGTGGGACAGGTGCCACTCGACCGCCTTCACCGACACGCCGAGCAGGTCGGCGATCTCCCGGTTGCGCATCCCGTCCCGGGCCAGCACGGCGACGCGGCGCTGGGTCTGGGTCAGGGTGTCGGCGGCCTCGGCCTCGCCCGGCTTGTGGCCGAGCCGCTCCAGCAGCCGCGCGGCGCGGCCCCAGAGTGGCCAGAGCTGCTCGCGGAACGCGAACGACTCCACCGACACCAGCAGCCGGGTGGCCTCCTCGATGCGCTGCTCGCGGTCGGGGTCGGCCGCGCCGCTGAGCACCAGCAGCCCGGCGAGGTCGGTGTCGATCTGCGCGCGCAGCCGGGCGGCCGGCTGTCCGTCGAGCAGCGTCTTGGCGGAGCGGAGGACGGCGATCCGCTCGGTCGAGTCGGCGACGACCGCGAGGCCCCGGAGGGCCAGCGCCTCGCCGTACGGCGACCCGGCGGCGCGGGCGGCCGCGACCTGGTGCACGGCCATGGTCCTTGCCTTGGCGACCTCGCCGGTGCGCACCAGCGCGAGCGCCAGCGCGCTGCGCCACGGCACGTCCTCGGGGTCCTCCTTGTCGCCCATCGCGGCACCGGCGGCCTCGTACCTGGCGATCGCGATGTCGGCGTCCCCGAGCGCGGCCAGCACGTCGCCGAGCGTCTGGTTGGCGACGCCGCCGACCCGTCCGGTGCGGTGCTGCCACGGCACGACCTCGTCGGTGAGGGCCCGCGCCTGCGCGACCTCCCCGCGCGCCAGCCGGCACTCGACGAGGGTGGCCACCACGAGCGGCGCGGTGTCTCCGAGGTCGGCCAGCGAGCGCGCCAAGGGAGCAAGGGTGTCCAACGCGGACGTCACCTGACCCGCACGCGCATGCGTGCGCCCCAACGTCAGGAGATTGAACTCAGTGCCCCCCGGCAAGCCCGCGACCAGAAAATCTGGTGCGTGCATGCGCTCAAGATAGGGACCACGGGGCGCTAGGGGGAGGGGTTCGCCGGAAACTTGTCCCGATTGTGGATCCGGGAGGCGGTCGTCTGGTCGTCTGGTCGTCCCGGTCACGACCGGCCGAGGAACCCCAGGAGCACGTCGGAGGAGCCGGCGGCCGCCGTCGTCCGGCGCGGGAACGCGAACCGGTCCGGCCGGTCCTCGGGCAGCACGACCGCGTGCGCCACCGGCATCAGCGCCCGGGCCAGGTCCTCGGGGATGTCACGGCCGGCACCCGTCGCCTGGGCGACGTCCCACCCGTGCACGGTGATCTCCAGGGCCGCCGCGGTCACGATCAGCGGCGAGGGAGCAGGGCGGTCGCCGACGTACACCCGTGGCGGCATCCGTCCGCTCCACACGCCGACCAGGGCGCAGGCCTTGGTCTGCAGCGCCGCCACGTCGCCACCCGGACGGCGGGGCACCTCGACGCGGAGCGAGCCGCCGGACGCCTCGAGGAACGCGTCCAGGCCGTCGTCCATGTGCGCGAGCAGGTCCGCGAGGCTCCACCCCGCGCAGGGCGACGGGCCGGTGCGGTCCGGTCCGACGGTCGTGAGCGACTCCCGGGTGTAGGCCAGGGACCGCTCGAGCAGCTGCAGCGCGTGGTGGAGGTCGGGGCTCACCGGCCCGCGGCGCCGGTGGGCGCCGCGTCCGCCGGGAGCCTGGCGGGCAGCCCGAAGGTCTCGAAGAGGTCCTTCTCGAAGAACGCCGCGACGTGCCGCACCCGGTCGCCGTCGAGGTCGAGGACCTGGAGGTGGAAGGGCGTGAAGTCGCCGTCCGAGCCGCGCATGTAGAGGCCGAACGCCGGCTGCCCGTTGGCCGTCGTCGGCAGCATCACCATGTCGTGGACGCCGCCCGGGCACTGGGTGTCGATGAGGTTGCCGATGTTGCGGTCGCCGACGTACCAGCCGGTGAACGGCGGCATCTCCCACACCGCGTCCTGCTTGAGCAGCGCGACGATCCCGTCGATGTCCTTGGCCCAGAACGCCGCGACGTACTTGTCCAGCAGCACCTTCTGCTCGGCGGTCAGGTCGAGGCTGACGGTGTCCGGGTCGGGCTGCTTCTCGGCCATCGCGGCGTGCGCGCGCTGCAGGGCGGAGTTGACCGCGGCGACGGTCGTGTCGAGGGCCTCGGCGACCTCGGCGGCCGACCAGCGCAGCACGTCGCGCAGGATCAGCACGGCCCGCTGCTTGGCCGGCAGGTGCTGGAGCGCGGCGACGAACGCGAGCCGGATGGTGTCCTTCTCGGCGACCACGACGGCCGCGTCGGGGACCGGCTGCAGCCACGGGATCTCGTGGTCGAGCTCGAGGGCGTCGCCGGCCATCTGGTCCTCGGTGCCCAGCCCGGCGGGCAGCGGACGGCGGGGCCGGCCCTCGAGGTTGGTCAGGCAGACGTTGGTGGCGATCCGGTAGAGCCACGTGCGCACCGACGAGCGCCCCTGGAAGGTGTCCTGGGACTTCCAGGCGCGGATCAGCGTCTCCTGGACCAGGTCCTCGGCCTCGTGTACCGAGCCGCTCATCCGGTAGCAGTGCGCGAGCAGCTCGCGCTGGTACCTCTCGGTGAGGGCCGGGAAGTCGTCGAGCTCGGTACTGGTGCTCACCCGAGGCCTTTCGCTCGTACGGTGGTCGGTCACGGTCATGCGCGCCTCCTCAGTGTGCCGTCCGAGTGCAGACCGGCCAACCGTTCGGAACTCATCGAAGGTCGCCGCCGTCGGGATAGTCCGGTGTGAATGGGCTGTCCCAGGGCCGGTTCGACGACCCAAACGCACCGGACTATCCCGGGACGGCGGCGGAGAAGGCGAGGGCGCGAAGGGCGAGGGGCTCGGCGAGGGGGCGGTCGGCGGGGACGAGGGCGACGCGGGTACGCCGCTCCAACAGGTCGTCGACGTCGGCGGCCCCCTCGTGGGTCACCCCGAAGACGAGCTCGGCCAGCGTGACGGGGACGTGCGCGGCGGCCGGGGCCAGCAGCTCGCCGTCGGACAGGCCGGTCACCTCGCGGGCGTTCTGCATCACGAGCGGTGCGTCGGTGCCGAAGCGGCGCACCAGGCGCGGGTCGGCGTCCACGGCGGCGAGCGCGGCCCGGTCGCCGGCGCCGGCGAGCGGGAGCCGGTGGGTGCGGCACGGGCGGGGTGCCTCACCGGCGGCCACGAGCACCGCGTCGACGGCGTCCTGGGCCATCCGGCGGTAGGTCGTCAGCTTGCCGCCGACCACGGTCACCACGCCGTCCTCGCCGGTGAGCACCGCGTGCCTGCGGGAGAGGTCCGAGGTGCTGCCGCCCGGGTCGTCGGGGTGGGCGTCCAGCAGTGGCCGGAGCCCCGCGAACGCCCCGGCCACGTCTGCTCGTGAGAGCGGGTGGGCGAGCGTCGCCGAGACGGTGTCGAGCAGGAACCCGATCTCGGGCTCGGTGGGCTCGGGCACGTCGGGCACGGGTCCGTCGACGGGCTCGTCGGTGAGGCCGACGTACACGGTCCCGTCCGGCTGGGGCAGGGCCATCACGAACCGGCTGGTGCTGCCGGGGACCGGAGCGGTGATGCAGACCCGCAGGCCCGGCAGGGACCCGTCGCGCAGCACGACGTGGGTGCCGCGGCTCGGGCGCAGGCGGACGTCGGCCAGCTCGCCGGCCCAGACGCCGGTGGCGTTGACGACCATCCGCGCGGCGATCTCGGTCTCCGCGCCGGTGAGCTCGTCGCGCAGTGCCACCCGGCCCCCTCCGGCGGACAGCACGCGCGCGTGCGTGCGCACGTGCGCGCCGTGGGCCGCCGCCGTGCGCGCGATGGTGACGACCAGGCGGGCGTCGTCCTCGAGCTGGCCGTCCCAGCCGAGGATGCCGCCCCGGAGCCCGCTCACCCGGAGCGCGGGCGCGAGGCTCAGGGCCTCGGTGGCCGAGACCCGGCGGGGGCGCGGCAGCGTCTCGCGACGCGTGCGGGTCCCGAGACGCAGCAGGTCGCCGGCCGCGAAGCCGGCGCGGGTGACCGCGGCCTGGAGGTGCCCGACCGAGTCGTGCAACGGCACCAGCATCGGCAGGGCGTGGGTGAGGTGCGGGGCGGTCGTCTCCATCAGGATGCGGCGCTCGACCGCGCTCTCGTGGGCGACGCCGACCTGGCCGTGGGCGAGGTACCGCAGGCCGCCGTGCACCAGCTTCGACGACCATCGAGAGGTGCCGAACGCCAGGTCGTGCGCATCCACCGCGAGCACCGACAGCCCCCGGCTGGCCGCGTCGAGCGCGACGCCGGCGCCGGTCACGCCGAGGCCGGCGACCACCAGGTCGACCTGCCGGGGGAGTCCCTCGATGCCCGGGGTGATGGTCGTGGGGGTCGAGGCGCTCATCGCTGGATCGCCCGCGCCAGGACCTGCCGGAGCTCGTCGTCGAGCTGCTCCTCCGAGGCGTGCTCGTCGACCATCGTGTGCGCCGACAGCACGAACCCGTGGGTGGCGAGCAGCAGAGCCCGCGCCAGCACGTCGGGGTCGCCGTCGCGGACCTGCCCGATCAGCTGCCCCTGACGCAGCTGGTCGGCGAGCAGGTCGAGGATGGCCTGCTGGGACCGGCCCCGGCGGGACAGCAGGTACGGCAGCAGCAGCTCGGCGTCCAGCTCGACGATCCGCACGAACAGCTCGTTGTCGCGCAGCGCCCGCACCGCCCGCACCCCGGTGCCGACGATGCGCTCGACGCTGCCGGCCGGGTCGGGGACGTCGGCCGCTTCGGCGACGACCGCGGACCACTCACGCGTCATCAGGTCGCCGAGCAGCTGGGACATGTCGGACCAGGTGCGGTAGATCGTCATCCGGGAGACCCCGGCCCGGCGGGCCACCTCGGTGAGGGTCGTCCGCCGCCAGCCGACGTCGAGGATGCAGTCGCGCGCCGCGTCCAGGTAGGCGTCGCGCGAGGAGGCGACCTCGTCGGGCCGAACGGTGTGACGAAGTGACGTCATGTGTCACACTGTAACGCATGACGCTCGAGATGCACCCCCTTCGCTGGGGCGACCCGGCTCACGCGACCGCGCTGCCCGACGGGGCTCGCGCCCTCGTCGAGGCGGTGTTCGGGCCGGCGCCGGCGACGTCCGCTCACGACGCCACGTCGGAGACCGAGCTCCCGGGCGCGCTACCGCCCCCTGGTCTCTCCGCGAGCCTGCTGTCGTCCCTGGCCGAGGTCGTCGGCGAGCAGCACGTGCGCACCGACGACGAGATCCGCCGCCTGCGCACCCGCGGCAAGTCGACCGCGGACCTCCTCCGAGCCCGTGCGGGTGACCTCGACGACGCCCCCGACGCCGTGGTCCGGCCGGGCAGCCACGACGAGGTCGCCGAGGTGCTGAGGCTGGCGGGCAGCCACCGCGTCGCGGTCGTGCCGTTCGGCGGGGGCACCTGCGTGACCGGCGGGCTGGCCGCCCGCCGCGAGGGCTTCGCCGGCGTGGTCAGCCTCGACCTCGGCCGGCTCGACTCCCTCGTCGACGTCGACCGCACCTCGATGACCGCCACCCTCCAGCCCGGCCTGCGCGGCCCCCGGGCCGAGGCGCTGCTCGCCGAGCACGGGCTGACCATCGGCCACTTCCCACAGTCGTTCGAGCACGCCTCGATCGGCGGGTTCGCCGCGACGCGGTCGAGCGGGCAGGCGTCGGCCGGCTACGGCCGCTTCGACGCCCTCGTCGTCGGCCTGACCGTGGCCACCCCGACGGGCACGCTGCGCCTCGGTACCGCTCCCGCCAACGCCGCCGGCCCCGACCTGCGCCAGCTCGTCCTCGGCTCGGAGGGCGCGTTCGGCGTCATCACGGAGGTGAAGGTCCGCGTGCGGGCCGTCCCCGAGGTGAAGGTGTACGACGGGTGGCGCTGGGCCTCGTTCGGCGACGGGCTCGCGGCCGTCCGGGCCCTTGCCCAGTCCGGCCTGCGGCCGACGGTGCTCAGGCTCTCCGACGAGGCGGAGTCCGCGGTCAACCTGGCCGACCCCGACTCGATCGGCGGGGGTGCCGGAGGGTGCCTGATGATCGTCGGCTACGAGGGCGCGGCCGGCCGCGTCGACGCCGAGCGCGCCGCCGCGACCGCGCTGCTCGAGGGCCTCGGCGGCACCAACGCCGGCGAGGAGCCGGGCCGCGCGTGGGAGCACGGCCGGTTCGCCGCGCCGTACCTGCGCGACTCCCTGCTCGACCTCGGCGTGCTCGTCGAGACGCTCGAGACCGCGACGTTCTGGTCCGGGGTGGACCGCCTGTACGCCGACGTGAAGGCCGCCCTCGAGCGCGTCCTCGGCGACGGGGGCGCACCGGTGCTGGTGCTGTGCCACGTCTCGCACGTGTACGAGACGGGCTGCTCGCTGTACTTCACCGTCGCCGCGCGGCAGGCCGGCGACCCGGTCGAGCAGTGGCTCGCGGCCAAGACGGCGGCCAGCGACGCGATCGTGGCCGCCGGCGCCACCATCACCCACCACCACGCCGTCGGCACCGACCACCAGCCGTGGCTGAGCGACGAGATCGGCGAGGTGGGCGTGCGGGTGCTGCGCGCGGTGAAGGCGGAGCTGGACCCGGCCGGAGTGCTCAACCCCGGTGTCCTCGTGCCTCTCGACGGCGCCTGAGGACGCGACCCAGCACACTTACGTGACGGTTGGCGGACCGCGCAGCGTACGAAATAGTAGGCAAAGGTTTGCAGGTTCCACCGTTCGGACAGCGGGGCACCACCCGTTCGGGCCAGTCCGGGCCACCGATCGGGGGAGTTGGCGTTCCGCCGCGCGCCGCGGGACCATCCGCCAGAATGTTGGCCACCATGAGCGTGCCGACCGGAGGGGCTTTCCCTCAGCTGCCCCCGGGATTCCGCTTCGGCACGAGCACCGCGGCGTACCAGATCGAGGGCGCCGCGGGTGAGGACGGCCGCGGCCCGAGCATCTGGGACACGTTCAGCCACGCACCCGGCCGGGTGAAGGACGGCGCCACCGGCGACGTCGCCTGCGACCACTACCACCGGTACGCCGAGGACATCGCGCTGATGCGCGACCTGGGGGTCGGCGGGTACCGGTTCTCGATCTCCTGGCCACGCGTGCTGCCCAAGGGCCGGGGCACGCCGAACCAGCAGGGGCTGGACTTCTACGACCGCCTGCTCGACGGCCTGCTGGAGGCCGGCATCGCGCCGATGGTCACGCTGTACCACTGGGACCTGCCCCAGGCGCTCGAGGACGACGGCGGCTGGCTGAACCGCGACACGGTCGAGGCGTTCGCCGAGTACGCCGCGCTGGTCGGTGAGCGGTACGCCGACCGCGTCGAGCACTGGGTCCCCGTCAACGAGCCGAACGTCGCGACGTTCAACGGCTACGCCCTCGGCCAGCACGCTCCCGGCCGCAAGCTGATGTTCGACGCCTTCCCGGTCGCCCACCACCTGCTGCTCGGGCACGGCCGCGCGGCCATCGAGCTGCGCCGGGCCGGCGCCGAGAGCGTGGGCTGCGCCAACAACCACTCACCGATGTGGCCGGCCTCCGACGACCCGGCCGACGTCGGCATCACCAAGCTCTTCGACGCGCTCTGGAACGGCCTGTTCACCGAGGCGATGCTGCTCGGCAGGTACCCGCGCGACATCATGCCGCTGCTCGAGGACGCCATCCAGGACGGCGACATGGTGACGATCCGGCAGCCCGTCGACTTCTACGGCGTCAACTACTACAACCCGCTCCGGGTCGCGGCGAACCTCGACGAGGAGGACGAGAACCCCTTCGAGTTCGTCGACCTGGTCGGCTACGACAAGACCGACTTCGGCTGGCCGGTCGTCCCCGACTCCCTGCGCGAGTGGCTGATCATCCTGCGCGCACGGTACCGCGCCGCGCTGCCGCCGATCATGATCACCGAGTCCGGCTGCTCCTACGGCATGGGCCCGGACGCCGACGGCGTGGTCGACGACCAGCCGCGCATCGACTACCTCGACTCCCACCTGCGCGCCGTCGCCACCGCGATCGCGCAGGGCGTCGACGTGCGCGGCTACTACACGTGGTCGCTGATGGACAACTTCGAGTGGGCCGAGGGCTTCTCCCAGCGCTTCGGCCTGGTGCACGTCGACTACGACACCCTCGAGCGCACGCCCAAGCGGTCCTTCCAGTGGTTCGCCGAGATGATCAAGGCCCAGGGCCACGCGGCGGAGCAGGCCACGGGCTAGCGGTGCTATCCAGGTCTGCCGGTTTCAGCGCGATCGCGCCGGTTCGGCACCTTCTCGATCCGGAAATCTGCCATTTCGGCGCGATCGCGCGATAACTGGCACCGACGACGGCCAGTCAGACCGAGTGCTTGCGCTCCATGGTCGCCCGTACCTCGGCGTCGTCGTACTCCTCCCCGAGCCACGCGAACATCGGGGCGAGGACCGAGGGATCGGCGACGTAGTCGTCGAAGTGGACGCGGTACGCCGCGTCGCCGAGGCGGTCGGCGGTCTCCAGGAGGCGGCGCTCGATGTCGGCGAGGTGGGCGGACTTGTCGTCGCCCTTGGCCCACCACTTCGACTTGAGCACGTCGGCGTGGTCGCGGGTGTTGACCAGGAACCGGGCGCCGGGGAACACCTCGCGCAGCCACGCGACGTACGCGTCGAGGTCGTCGTGGCGCCACCACCGGATCTCCTTGAACCCCGTGACGCGGGTGTCCGGCTTGGGCCGCAGCAGGGTGTCCACCGCGAGCCGGCGGGTGTCGGCGATCGACAGGGCGGGCGGGAAGTCACCGATGCCGTAGAACGCGTCGGTCTTGCGGCGCACCCGGTCGATGGGCCAGTAGGAGGACCGCTCCACACACGTGCGGTGGAAGTCGAAGAGGAACCGCAGGGCGTCGTCGTTCTCGCCGCGGATGAGGTACCCCGGGATCGTGTTCAGCAGGCCCATCAACAGGGTCGAACCGGACCGCCCGTAGGTCATCACGAACACGTACGACAGCTCGCCCATCCAGTGATCCGGGCCGTCGCGCAGCTGCTTGACCCTGGCCCTGAGCCGCGCCACCTCGGCCCGCAGCTCGTCGACCTCGGACATGGCGCGAGTCTAGGGGCGGGGGCCTAGGTGGGTGGGCCGCGCGCCCGTGTGCCGTAGCCTCGACGGGAGGACTAGGCTGCCGGACCGAGGAGGCGGCCCCGACCACACTGGACACCGCCGGCCGAACGGGTGGAGGCAATGACGAGCTCGCAGCCGCGGGTACGCCGCAACGAGTGGGGCTCCCTGCTCGTGCCTCCCCTCGGCCAGTGGGAGCCGCACCTCAGCGTCAGCCTGGTCATGCCGGCGTACGGCGCCCACCAGACGCTCCCCTACGTCCTCGCCGGCCTCGCGGTGCAGTCCTACCCCAGCCACCTCATGGAGCTGATCGTCGTCGACGACGGTGCCAACGCCGGGCAGCCGCCGCTGGAGCTGCCCGAGGTCCGGCCCGACAACGCGCGCATCATCCGCGTCGAGCAGGGCTGGGGCCGGGCCAACGCCTGCCACACCGGCGCGATCGCCGCCGAGGGCGACGTCATCCACTGGCTCGACGCCGACATGCTGCCCGAGCGCGAGCACGTCGAGGCGCAGCTGCGCTGGCACCACGAGATCGACTACGGCGTCGTGCTGGGCCACAAGTGGTTCGTCGACCCGCAGCCGCTGTACGACGTGACGCCGGCCGGCGTCCGCGACGCGGTCGCCGAGGGCCGCCTGGGCGACTACTTCGTCGGCCAGGAGAAGGACCTGCACGACTGGGTCGAGCGGTGGTACGCCCGGTTCGACGACCTGCGCACCATCGGCCCGCGCGCGCTGCGCATGCACGTCGGCGCGACCGCGTCCCTGACCCGCGACCTGTACCTCTCCTCGGGCGGCATGGACACCTCGCTCCGCCTCGGCGAGGACATCGCGCTGGGCTACCGGCTCGGCGAGGCCGGCGCGGTCTTCATCCCCGACCGCGAGGCGAAGTCCTGGCACCTCGGCCGCACCAACGTGATGAAGCGCCGCGACGAGGTCAACGACTACAACGACGTCTTCCTCTCCGACCGGCTGCCCGAGCTGCGCAACAAGCGGCGGGCCGGGCGGCTCTACTCCGTGCCGTACCTCGAGGTCGTCCTCGACACCCGCGGCCTGGACTTCCACCCGGTCATCGCCACGGTCGACGCCGTCCTCAACAGCACCCTCCCGGACCTCGGCGTGGTCCTGGTCGGGCCGTGGAGCCAGCTCGGTGACGAACGGTGCAACCCCCTCGACGACCCGATGCTCGACACGCGGCTGGTCTACGAGTCGTACGTCGGGGACCCGCGCGTGCACCTGGTCGAGGAGCTCCCCGAGGGCCGGTGCGCGGCGATGTTCCGGATGACGCTCGAGAACGCCGACTGGGCGCCGACCCACAAGACGGTCGCCCGCCTGCTCAACAACCTGGAGCGCAGCCACCACGGTCTCCGCCTCGTGCGGATGCCCGACGGCTCGGTCGCCCGGATCGAGCGCACCGCCGCGATGGCCCGCGCGCACCGCGTCATCAAGTCCGGGGAGTTCCTGGACGACGTGCTCGACGAGCTGTTCGGCGCGTTCACGTTCGAGGCGGCGGAGGTCGGGTTCTGGCCGTGCCAGGAGGTGCACCGTCCGCGGCTGCAGGGCACCGCCGGGAAGGCCGAGGACCCGCGAGCGGCGTGGGACTACGACGACGTCCCGCTCGCGCCGGGGGCGCCCGACGGCAACGACCGCGAGGACGACGAGGCGGAGCCGGCCGAGGCCCCGGCCGCGAAGCCGGCCGCGACGGCATCCGCGACGGCGCCCGGGCCCCGGTCCCGGCCGACCGGCTCCCTCGGCGCCAGGCTGGCCTCGCTGCTGGGGCGCCGGTGACGGGGCCGGCCATGGACCCGGCAAAGGACGGAGCCACCGACCCCGCGCCGGAGCCCGGCGTGCTCGCCGTCCCGCCCAAGCGCCGCGTCGTGTTCGTCGTCGGCTCGGGTCGCAGCGGCACCTCGACGATGTCCGGGGCGCTGCAGACGCTGGGGATGCACGTGCCGCAGCCCGAGGTGGTCGCCGACGAGACGAACCCCAAGGGCTTCGGCGAGCCGCAGTGGGTCGTCGACCTGCACACCGAGCTGCTCCAGCGCTGCAACGTCGCGGTCTCCGACGCCCGCCCGGCCGCCTGGTTCGAGGCCGGCAAGCTGGCCAACCTCGAACGGCTGCGCACGCGGCTGCACACCTGGCTCGAGGAGCAGTTCGCCGAGGCGCCGGAGCTGGTGGTCAAGGACCCGCGGCTGGCGTGGTTCCTCGGGCTCTGGCGGTCCGCGGCGCTGCGGTGCGAGGCCACCCCGGCGTACGTCACGATGCTCCGCCCGGTGACCGAGGTGGTCGGCAGCAAGCAGCGCTACTACTCCACCCGCTTCGGCGAGACCGACCGCACGGCGGCGTGGGTGAACATGATGCTGCACACCGAGCGCGCGACCCGGGGCTCGCAGCGGGCGTTCGTGCGGTACGAGGATCTGCTCACCGACTGGACGATCCCGCTGTTCGGCATCGGCCAGCGCTTCGACCTGTTCGCGGTGAAGTCCGCGTCCGCCAACGACATCCGCCGGGTGCACCAGTTCATCGACCCGGACCTCCGCCGCGTCCAGCTCACCTGGGACGACATCGACGTGCCGGCCCGCCTGCGCGACATCGCCGAGGAGACCTGGGCCGCCCTCGACAAGCTGGCCGACGACGGCGGCGACCGGCCCGACGTGCACGCCAGGCTCGACGAGATGCGGGCGGCGTACGCCTCCTTCTACGAGGAGGCCGAGGCGATCGCGTCGTCGAGCTCCCTGGCCGCGCGCCGCGAGGGGTACGCCGACGGCGCGGCCGGCCGCCCGCCGCTCGGAGAGGGGCGGGGAGCGGACCTGATCCCGCACGGCCTGCGCGCGCTGGTGCCGGCGTCCGCGCGACGCGGCATCCGCAGGGCCATCGGCCGGGAGCGCTGACCCCTTGGCGCGCCCCGACATCCCTTGCCTGGAGGGATATCCCGAGTACGACGTCCGCTGGGCGTGGCACGACGGGCCGCTGACCCCCGGGCTCACGTGCGTGTTCCGGGTGAAGAACGAGGCCCGCAACCTGCCCTGGGTGCTGCCCCCGATGTTCGAGGCGGTGCAGCACGTGGTGCTCGTCGACAACGAGTCCGACGACGGCACCGCCGAGGTGGCCCGTGAGGTCGCGGCCTCGGTCGGAGCGAGCGACCGGTTCACGCTGGCGACGTACCCGTTCCGCGTCAGCCGGGCCGGCACGGAGCACCTCACGACCCCGCCGAAGTCCGTGCACTCCCTGACGCACTTCTACAACTGGTCGTTCGCGCACGTGCGGACGACCTACTCCATGAAGTGGGACGGCGACATGGTGCTGACCCGCGAGGGCGTCGCGTACCTCGCGGACCTCTCCTGGCAGCTGGAGGACTCCGGCGCGGTCGTCGCCATCCCGCGGCACCCGCTGTCCATCGTCAGCGACTCCGAGGCGTGGCTGGACCTCGGCTACAAGTTCCTCGAACCGTGGGTCTACCCGATGGGGCCGGAGTTCACGTTCGTGAAGGCCTTCGAGTGGGAGGTGCGGGAGTTCCCCGACAGCTCCGAGCGGATCGTGGCGCCGGAGGGGTTGTGCGTGGAGCTGAAGTGGCTGGACGCGGACGAGTTCGCGCACTGGAGCACGGCCGGCGACTTCGACCGCGCGAGGGCGCCGCGCAAGGCGCGTGAGTGGGACGTGTACACCGCGATCGCGGCCGGCCGCGCCGAGGAGGTGCCGGGCCTGGTGCGCATCGAGGCACCGTCCGGGGTGCACGTGATCGACCACGTCGCGAACTCCTGGCTGCCGCGGGCCGAGCGGCCGTTGGTCCGCCGGCTGCCGTCGTGGGCTCCCGTCGATGTCTGACCCGTCGTCGTACCCGGACGCCGTCCGGTCGTTCCTGGACCAGCCGGGCGACCACCTGGTGCTGACGTCCGCCTCGGGTGTGGGTGACTCGGGCAAGTACCAGCGGGTGCTGGTCGTGGTCGCCGACCGGGCGGCGCTGCGGGCGGTGGTCCTCCCGCACGCCGTCCGGACGCCGGCCGTCGCGGTCTGGATCGCGGACCTGGACGCCGCCCCCGGCCTGGTGGCGCGGCCGGAGTGGCCGGCGATGAAGGCGTTCCGGTCACAGCCGGTGGGCGACGGGTACCTCGTCGTGGCCCGGTTCGAGCAGGGGGTCCGCGTCGCCAACGTCGTGCGCGAGCTGGGGCGGCTCTCGGTGTGGCCGGCCGTCGGGAGCGCCGCCGGGCTGGTCGTCGACGACGGGTCCGGCCCCGTCGTGTCGGTCGCCGAGCGCGACGTCCCTCCCGACGTCGTGCTCGCCGCGGACGGACCCCTCGCCGAGCACCACGTGACCGGCCGGGTGCCGATCCGGGTGGGTCGGGACCTCGTCGGCCCGTACGACGAGCGGGTCTACAACCCCATCGGCTTCGAGGCGGTGACGGACGGCCCGGTCGTCGAGCTCGCCTCGCTGCGCGGGGAGCGTGTCACCGAGGCGGTGGTGCGCTCGCTGCGACCCGCGGCCGGTGTGACGGGTCGCATCGAGGAGCCGGGGGACGCGGCGCGGGCGGCGGTCCTCTCGATGGCCGGCGTCCCGGTCGTGCTGGACGACTCCGAGGTACGGGTGGACCTCGCCGACCCGCTGGCGCGCGAGGAGCACTCGGTCCGGCAGCGCCGCATCGCGCACGCGACGTGGTCGACGGCTTCCTGGCGACGGCGGACCGCCGCGCGGATCGGCGTACGGGTCGCGGCCGAGCCCTCGGTGAGCGTCGTCCTGGCCACCCGGCGTCCGGAGATGCTCGCGTTCGCGCTGCGGCAGGTACGCCGGCAGCGTGGCGTCGACCTGCAGCTGGTGCTGGCCGCGCACGGCTTCGAGCCCGACCCGGACGTCGTGCGCGCGCACGGGCCCGAGCAGGTCGTGGTGCGACCCCAGGACTCCTCGGTGCTGTTCGGCGACGTGCTGAACGCCGGCGTCCGGGCCGCCGACGGGGACCTGGTGCTGAAGATGGACGACGACGACTGGTACGGCCGCGACTTCGTCGCCGACCTGCTCCTGGCCCGCTCCTACTCCGGCGCCGAGATGGTCGGCGCCCCGGCGGAGTTCCACTACCTGGTCGAGAAGGACGTCACCGTCAGGCGCGGGCACAAGGCCGAGCTGTACGCGCCGTTCGTCGCCGGCGGCACGATGATGGTCGAGCGCGGCCTGCTCCGGTCCGTCGGCGGCTTCCGGTCGGTACGCCGCTTCGTCGACGCCCAGCTCATCGCGGCCGTGCAGCGCGCCGGCGCCGCGACGTACCGCACCCACGGCCTCGGCTACCTGCTCCGCCGCAACGCCTCTGGTCACACCTGGCAGGTCGACGACGACTACCTGCTGGACCCGTCACGCGTCGCCGAGATCCGGCCCGGCTTCTCCCCCAGCCGCCTGCTCGAGGTCGACGACGACGATCGCCCCCGCCCGTGAATGGTGGTCGAGCCGGGCGAGCGCCAGCGAGCCCGTGTCGAGACCCGGTGACCAGGGTCTCGACACGCTCGGCCGTGGCCGGCCTCACGGCGCGACCACCATGGGCGGGTCAGTGGCGGCCGAGGCCCCGGGCGGTCCAGCCGGCGGCGCGCCAGGCGTTGAGGTCGAGGATGTTGCGGCCGTCGAGGAGCTGCTTGCGGGCGACGACGGCGGAGACGGCGTCGATGTCGACCTCGCGGAACACCGGCCACTCGGTCATGTGCAGGACGAGGTCGGCGTCGCGGCAGGCCTCGACCGGGTCGTCGGCGTAGCCCATCGTCGGGAACATCTCGACGGCGGTCGCGCCCGCCTTGGGGTCGTGGATGGTGACCTTCGCGCCGCGCAGGTGCAGCTGGCCGGCGATCGTCAGGGCGGGTGAGTCGCGGACGTCGTCGGTGCCGGGCTTGAACGCCGCGCCCCACACCGCGATGCGGGCGCCGAGCAGGCGGCCGCCGATCATCGCCTTGGCGATCTGGAGGGCGCGGTCGCGCTGGTGCTGGTTGATGGCGTCGACCTGGCCGAGCAGGGTCATCAGGTGGTCGACGCCGAGCTCGCCGGCGCGGTGCTGGAACGCGCGGAGGTCCTTCGGCAGGCAGCCGCCGCCGAACCCGACGCCGGAGCCGAGCATCTTGCGACCGATGCGGTCGTCGTAGCCGATCGCGTCGGCCAGGGCGACGACGTCGGCCCCCGCGGCCTCGCACACCTCGGCGACCGCGTTGATGAAGGAGATCTTGGTGGCCAGGAACGAGTTGGCGGTGACCTTCACCAGCTCGGCCGTCGCGTAGTCCGTCACGACGACGGGCATGCCGTGGTCGATCACCGGGGCGAAGAACTCGCGGAGCCGCTTCTCGGTGGTCTCCGAGCGCACGCCGAAGACGATGCGGTCCGGGCGGAGGGTGTCGTCGACGGCGTGGGCCTCGCGCAGGAACTCGGGGTTCCAGGCCAGGTCCGACTCCACCCCCTCAGGGGTCAGGAAGTCGAGGATGTCGGCCATCCGCTCCGCGGTGCCGACCGGGACGGTCGACTTGCCGACCAGGATCGCCGAGCCGGTGAGGTGCGGGGCGAGGTGCGTCACGGCGTACTCGACCTGGCTGGTGTCCGCGCCCAGGCCGTCGCGCGCCTGAGGGGTGCCGAGGCACAGGAAGTGGATCTCGCCGAACTGCCCGGCCTCCTCGTAGGAGTCGGTGAACCGCAGCCGGCCGGACTCCACGTGCCGGGCCAGCATCTCCGAGAGCCCCGGCTCGTAGACCGGAGCGATCCCCTGGCGGAGCAGCTCCAGCTTCGCCGGGTCGACCTCCAGGCCCAGCACGTCGTACCCGAGCTCGGCCATGCACGCGGCATGGGTGGTCCCGAGGTAGCCGCACCCGATGGTCGTCGTTCTCACGGACCCAGCCTAAGGAGTGGGCGCCTGGATGCTCGCAGCGAGGCGGTCCACGATGGTGGTGAGCCGCTCGGGTGACGTGGCGAGGTTCAGCCGCGCGTGCCCGGGGAGGCCGGGCTGGAAGCTCTGGCCGGGTGCGAGGCGGAGCCCCAGCGCGAGCGCCGGCCCGGCGAGGTCGTCCACGCCGTAGGCACGCAGGTCGATCCACGGCAGGTACGTCGCCTCGAGCGGCCGCATCCGCGCCTGCGGCAGGCGCTCGGCGAGCAGCTTGCCCAGCAGGGTCCGCTGCTGGTCGAGCCGGTCCACGAGGTCGGCGACCCACGGGTCGCCGTCGGTGTAGGCCGCGACGGCCGCCAGCATCCCGAGCGGCGAGTACAGGTTGTTCATCGGCAGCGGCACGGTCCGCAGCCGTTCCTGCTCGGCCGGGTCCAGCACGACCACCAGCGCCGCATGCAGCCCCGGGGTGTTGAAGGCCTTCGAGGGGCTGGTGACGAGGACGGCGGTGGGGTCGACCGAGAGGTACGGCGTGAACGTGGCACCCGGGAGGACGAGCGGCGCGTGGATCTCGTCGACGACGACGCGCACGCCGTACCGGGCGGTCAGGTCGCGCACCGACTCGAGCTCCGGCCGGGTCCACACGCGGCCGAGCGGGTTGTGCGGGCTGCAGAGGACCAGCGTCCGGGCGCCGCCGGCGAACGCACCCTCCAGGCCCTCGAGGTCGAGGCCGGCCGTGGCGGCGTCGGGGTCGGTGAGGACCGGCACCAGCTCACGGCCGGCCACCGCGACGACCTCGCGGAACGGCGGGTAGCACGGCAACGGCACCACGACCGGGCCCGGCGGGCAGAGCACGTCCAGGGCCAGGTGGATGCCCCCGATCACGTCGCCGGTGACGACGGTCGCCTTCTCCGGCGGCGACCAGCCCCAGTGCCGGCCGGCGAACGCCGAGAACGCCGCGCCGAGGCCGAGGTCGTCGTTCGGCGGGTACCCGGTGACGCCGCGGCGTACGGCGTCGACCAGGACGTCGCGGACGACCGGCGCGGGGGCGAAGTCCATCTCGGCGACGTACGCCGGGATCACGCCCGGTGCGACCGAGCCCCACTTCTGCGGCAGCGCGGCGCGCGCCTCGTCGTCGCTGAGGTCGCGGATCAGGCTCACCCGGGCACGCTACTGGCAGGCCACGGGCGCGGCCTCCGGGGCGAACCGAAGGCGGCCCGGGAGCGTCTCTATGAGAGACTGGCGGGCGATCGATCGGCCTTGAATGCGAACTCAGGAGGTGCTCGGACACATGAGTGTCCAGCCACACCGCGCCACCGCCGACCCCGCTCCGGACACGGACCGGGGCACGCTGCCCATCACGTTCGCGCTGGTCGGCGTGCAGAAGGCCGCGACGAGCACGATCGCCTTCTACCTGCTGCGCCACCGCCACGTCGCCCGCGGCGAGCGCAAGGAGCGGCACTTCTTCGACAAGGACTTCCTGGACTGGGAGAATCCCGACTACTCGGCGTACCACTCCCCGCGCCGCACGGAGCGCCAGAAGATCGCCGGCGACTACACCCCGGCGTACCTCTTCTGGCCCGGCGCCCTGCAGCGCATGCACGCCTACGACCCGGACATGAAGCTCATCGCCAGCTTCCGCGACCCCATCGAGCGGGCGTTCTCGCAGTGGCAGATGGACTACGCCCGGCACGAGGGGTTCCCGCAGTTCGCGCAGGCGATCGCGCAGGACACCTTCGACGCCGTGCCCGACCGGGTGCCGGAGGGCTGGCAGCCCGGCGACCTGCGCAAGCGCGCCCTGGTCGCGCGTGGCCTCTACGGCTCCCAGCTCGAGCGCGCCTTCGAGATCTACCCCGACCGCTCGCGCTGGCTGCTCCTCGACTTCGTCGACGTGGTGACCGACCGGGACACCCTGCTCGACACGCTGACCGACTTCCTCGAGATCGGGAAGTTCGTCGACCCGCCGGCGCCGCAGGCCAAGAACGCCAGCCCCGACGTCGACGCCCGCCCGCCGATGGCCGACGACGTGCTCCGGCTCGCCGAGCGCTTCGCGCCCGACCTGCCCCTGTTCGAGAAGCTCTCCGGCATCGACACCTCGCGCTGGGCGACGTCCCGCATCCTCGCCGGCACCCTCGACCCCGCCGAGCTGGCCGAGAAGCTGGCCAAGAAGGCCGGCCTGCTGAAGTAGCCGTCCCCGACGCCGGCCGGGGGGGGGTGGGCTCGGGGTGCCGATTTCCGCGCGATCGCGCCCGTATGACAGGTTTCGCGGCCGGAGATCTGCAGTATCCGCGCGATCGCGCGATTGCTGGCACCGACGCAGCAGTCACAGATGCGCCCCGAGGAACGCGAGCTCTTGGCCGGCCAGCCGGCGCCAGTAGGCCAGCTCGTGGTCGCCGGGCTCGATGCCGCCGGCGGGAGGTACGTCGAAGCCGGCGCGGTAGTCGCGGGTGACCGGGGCGAAGGGGTCGCCGTCCCCGCAGTCGACGCGGACCGCGACGCCGTCGAGGTCGGACTGCCGGCCCAGCACGGTGTTGGCCGCGAGGTCGGCCGCGTCGTCGAACGCGCCGGGGGCCGAGTCGGCGTACTCGTGCCACAGCGCGGGGCTCATCGCCGCCACGGCCGCGACGCGTGACGGCCCGAGGACGCCGCCGAGGTGCAGCGCGCCGTACCCGCCCATCGACCACCCCAGGAACCCGAGCCGCCCGGTGTCCAGCCCGTGGCGCGACAGCAGGGGCAGCAGCTCGTCGACCACCATCGCGGCCGGGTCGTCGCCGTCCGCTCGGGCGTGCCAGTAGGCCTCGCCGCCGTCGATGCCGGCCAGCGCGTACGGCGGGGTCCCGAGCCCGACGGCCCGGGCGAGGTACCGGTCCAGCGCGAGGTAGTCGCTGCTGAACGCCGACGCGTGGTCGTTGCCGCGACCGTGCAGCACCACGACGACGGGGAGGCCCCGCCGCCGGCCGGGTGGCCAGGCGATGGTCCAGCCGCAGCGCAGCCCTCCCCGGGCCTGCGACGTGAGCACGCCGCTCAGCCGCCGGCCCGGAGCCACCGACGGCACGTCCGGCAGCGACCCGCACGACGTGCACGCCAGGCCGACCCCAGCGAGGAGCGCGCGCCGGGTGACCTCCACGCCCGTGGGACGCACCCGACCGGGCGGGAGTTGTCAGAGGCTGGCGGCGACCCGGGTGCCCTGCTCGATGGCCCGCTTGGCGTCGAGCTCGGCCGCCACGTCGGCACCGCCGATGAGCCAGCGACCCTCGGTGTTCCCGGTCGACACCAGGTCGTCGTACAGCCCGCGCACCGACTCCTGCCCCGCGCAGAGGACGACCGTGTCGACCTCGTAGGTGACGGGTGCTCCGTCCACGGTCACGTGCAGGCCGTCGTCGTCGACGCGGTCGTACGTCACGCCGCTGACGAGCCGGACGCCGGCCTGCTTGAGCACCGCCCGGTGCGCCCAGCCGGAGGTCTTGCCGAGGGCGATCCCGATCGGGGTGCTCTTGCGCTGGAGCAGGGTCACCTCGCGCGCGGGCGTGCGCGGCTTCGGCTCGGTCAGCCCGCCGGCGTACAGCGCGGGGTCGCCGACGCCCCAGTGCGCCATCCACTCGTCGAGGCCGTCGGCCGGGTCGTGCACCAGGAAGTGCGCGACGTCCACGCCGATGCCACCGGCACCGACGACCGCGACCCGGCGTCCCGGCACGACGCGGCCGCTGAGCACGTCGGCGTACGACGCCACGCTCGGGTGGTCGATCCCCTCCAGGCCCGGGAGCCGTGGCACGACGCCGGTGGCGACGATGACGTCGTCGAACAGCGCCAGGTCGGTGACCGACGCCTCGGTCCCGAGCCGGACCGTCACGCCGAGCACCTCGAGCCTGCGCGCGTAGTAGCGCAGCGTCTCGGCGAAGTCCTCCTTGCCGGGCACGGCCATGGCCAGCCGGAACTGGCCGCCGATCGCGTCGGACCTCTCGAACAGGGTGACGGCGAAGCCGCGCTCGGCCGCGGACACCGCCGCGGCCAGGCCCGCCGGCCCGGCGCCCACGACCGCGACCCGCGCCGGGGCGGCGGGGACCGAGGGGAGCGGGAGCAGCACCAGCGACGTCTCCCGGCCGGCCCGGGGGTTGACCAAGCAGGTGGCGTGCTGGTTGGAGAACACGTGGTCCAGGCAGGCCTGGTTGCAGGCGATGCAGGTGTTGATCTCGTCGGCGCGGTCCTCGGCGGCCTTCCGGACGAAGTCGGGGTCGGCGAGCAGCGGCCGGGCCATCGACACCAGGTCAGCGCCGCAGGAGGCGATGATCTCCTCGGCCATCTCGGGGGAGTTGATCCGGTTCGACGCGCAGACGGGCACCGACACCTCGGCCTTGAGCCGTGCGGTCAGCGACCGCCAGGCGCCGGGCGGCACCTGGGTGATGATCGTCGGCACCCGCGCCTCGTGCCAGCCGATGCCGGTGTTCAGCACCGTGACACCCGCCTCCTCGAGCAGGTGCGCGAGCTCGACGACCTCCTCCCAGGTCTGGCCGTCCTCGACCAGGTCGATCAGCGAGATCCGGTAGACGATCGGGAACCCCTCGGGCACGACCTCCCGTGAGCGCCGGACGACCTCGACGGCGAACCGCATCCGGTTGCGCGCCGAGCCGCCCCAGTGGTCGGTGCGGTCGTTGGTGCGCGCGGCGAGGAACTGGTTGACCAGGTAGCCCTCGGAGCCCATGATCTCGACCCCGTCGTACCCCGCCTTCCGCGCCAGCGCCACCGACCGGGCGAACGCCGTCGCCGTGTCGTCGACCCCCTTGGTCGACAAGGCGCTCGGGCGGAACGGCGTGATGGGCGACTTCTTCGCCGACGCGCTGACGCTGAACGGGTGGTAGGCGTAGCGCCCCGCGTGCAGCACCTGCATCGCGATCGCGCCGCCCTCGGCGTGCACGGCGTCGGTCAGGTCGCGGTGCCGCATCGCCTGCAGTCGCGTCGTCATCTCCGCGGCGAAGGGCTTGAGCCAGCCCCGCTTGGTCGGCGCGTACCCGCCCGTGATGATCAGCCCGACCCCGCCGCGGGCACGCTCGGCGGCGTACGCCGTGAGCTTCGGCAGGTCCCACGGGTGGTCCTCGAGCCCGGTGTGCATCGACCCCATGACGACCCGGTTGCGCAGCGTCAGGTCGCCGAGGGTCACGGGCTCCAGCAGGTGCGGGTACCGGCTCACGCGGTCAGTCGACCCTACTCGCCGGTAACAGGCAAGGTGAGACCGCTCACGCGGCATTGATCCGATACCCCCGGGGGGTATATGGTGACGACCATGACCGCTTCCTGGAAGACCGCCGTCAGCGCGACGCTCCACTGCCTCACCGGCTGCGCCATCGGCGAGGTGCTGGGCATGGTGCTGGCCACCTGGTGGGGCTGGTCCACCGTGCCGAGCCTGGTCCTGGCGATCGTGCTGGCGTTCTTCTTCGGCTACCTGCTCACCTTCTCGTCCGTACGCCGCGCGGGCCTCGGCGTCGGCGCGGCCGTGAGCACCGCGCTGGCCGCCGACACGGTCTCGATCCTGACCATGGAGGTCGTCGACAACGCGTTCCTGGTGCTGGTGCCCGGGGCGATGGCGGCGACGCTCAGCAGCGCGCTGTTCTGGTGGACCCTGGCCGCGGCCCTCGCCATCGCCTTCGTGGTCACCGTCCCGGTCAACCACTGGATGATCGGGCGCGGCAAGGGCCACGCGGTCGTGCACGAGCTGCACGGCAGCGACCACCACGCGCATCACTGACCCGAAAGTCAGCAAGCCAGGTCTACTATGCGCGCATGCGACTGCGCCGTCTGGCTCTCGGGATGGCCCCTCTCCTGTTCCTCTCCCTCGGCTGCGCCCCCGTGGACAGCAGCACCTCGACCGGGTCCGACGAGGGGTCGCCCTCGGCGACGACGTCGGAGTCCACCGCGGCGGATCCGGCGGCCTGTGCGGCCGGCGCGGTCCGGACCCCCGGCACCCTGACGATCGGCACCGACTCCCCGGCGTACGACCCGTGGTTCGCCAAGAACGACCCGACCAACGGCGAGGGCTTCGAGTCCGCGGTCGCCTACGCGGTGGCCGAGAAGCTCGGCTTCACCGGCGACCAGGTGCAGTGGACCAAGGTGCCGTTCAACTCGTCGTACGCGCCGGGCAAGCAGGGCAAGTTCGACTTCGACATCAACCAGATCTCGATCACGGCCCAGCGGGCGCAGGTCGTGGACTTCTCCGACGGCTACTACGCCGCTGCGCAGGCCGTGGTCACCCTGAAGGGCTCGCCCGCGGACGGGGCCACCACCCTGGCGGAGCTGAAGGGCCTCAAGATCGGCGCCCAGACGGGCACGACCTCGCTGACCGCGATCCGCGACCTGATCCAGCCCGACTCCGACCCCGTGGTGTTCAAGGACACGACCGGTGCGACGCAGGCGCTCCAGCACGGCCAGGTGGACGCGATCCTCGTCGACCTGCCCACGGCCTTCTACATCGTGGCGGCGGAGCTCTCCAAGGGCACGATCGTCGGCCAGTTCCAGCCTGAGAGCGGCAAGCAGGAGGAGTTCGGGATGCTCTTCGAGAAGGGGTCCCCGCTCGTGGAGTGCGTCAACGAGGCGCTCGCCGCCCTGCGGGAGGACGGCACCCTCGACGCGATCGAGCAGCGGTGGCTCAGCCAGGTGGCGAACGTCCCCGAGCTGACCCCGTAGCGGATGCCCCCGACCGAGGCCGACTGGACGCCGAGCGCGCGCCAGGTCGAGCGGGACGCGCTGCGGCGACGGCTCCGGCTGCGGTCGGGGACCATCGCCACGGTCGCCACGGTCGTGGTGATCGGGCTGCTCGTCCTCGGGGTGACGTCCTCGCCGGGCTGGCCGCGCGTCAAGGAGTTCTTCTTCTCGTGGGAGGACGCGAAGGCGGCGTTCCCCGACGTGCTGAAGGGCTTCGGCAAGAACGTCCTGCTCTTCCTGATCGCCGAGCCGCTGATCCTGCTCCTCGGTGCCGCGGTGGCCGTGGTGCGGTCGACGACGTCGGCCGCCATGTTCCCGGTGCGGCTGCTGGCGGTCTTCTACACCGACCTCTTCCGCGGGGTGCCGACGATCCTGGTGGTCGTGCTGGCCGGCTTCGGCATCCCGGCCCTCCAGCTCCAGGGCGTCACCACCGACACGTTCTGGCTGGGCTGCGGCGCGCTGGTCCTGTCGTACGGCGCGTACGTCGCGGAGGTCTTCCGCTCCGGCATCGACTCGATCCACCCGTCGCAGGTCGCCAGCGCCGACGCGCTGGGGCTCTCGCACGGCCAGGCGATGCGCTACGTCGTCCTCCCCCAGGCGACCCGGCGGGTCGTGCCCCCGTTGCTCAACGACTTCGTGTCGCTGCAGAAGGACACCGCGCTGCTGTCGTCGATCTTCGTGTTCGACGCGCTGTTCACGGCGCAGGACTACGCGTCGTACAACTTCAACTACACCCCGATCGTCGTGGTGGCGGCGCTGTTCGTGGCGCTGACCATCCCGTTGGCCCGGTTCACCGACTGGCTGGGCCGGCGGATGATGCGGCGTGAGCGAGCGGGGGCCCGGTGACCGAGGTCCTGCGCACCGAGAACGTCCGCAAGGCCTACGGCGACAAGGTCGTGCTCCGCGACATCGACCTGGTCGTCGAGCCGCACGACGTGGTCTGCCTCATCGGGTCGTCGGGCTCCGGCAAGTCCACGCTGCTGCGCTGCCTCGACCTGCTGGAGGACATCGACGACGGCGCGATCTTCTTCGAGGGGCAGGAGATCTCCGACCCGCGGGTCGACGCGCGCGCCGTACGCCGCCGGATGGGCATCGTCTTCCAGGCCTACAACCTGTTCCCGCACCTGACCGTGCTCGACAACCTCACCCTGGCGCCGCGCAAGGCGCACGGCGTGGACCGTGCGACGGCCGAGGCCAAGTCGATGGAGCTGCTCACGGCGTTCGGGCTCGCGGACAAGGCGCGCGAGCACCCGGACCGGCTCTCCGGCGGCCAGCAGCAGCGGGTCGCGATGGCGCGGGCGATGGCGACGGACCCTGCTCTGCTCCTGCTCGACGAGATCACCGCCGCCCTCGACCCCGAGCTCACCGGCGAGGTGCTGGAGATCATCCGGCGGCTGGCGGGGGAGGGTACGACGATGGTGCTGGCCACCCACGAGATGACGTTCGCCCGCGACGTGGCGACCACCGTGTGCTTCCTGCACGACGGCGCGATCCTCGAGCAGGGACCACCCGCCCAGATCTTCGGCGACCCGCGCGAGGAGCGGACCCGGCAGTTCCTGCGGCGGGTGCTCCAGCCGTGACGGTCGAGCTGGGGCGGGGTACCGGGCCGCTGCGCGGCGTGCGCGTCGTGGAGCTCGCCGGCATCGGTCCCGGGCCGCACGCCTGCATGGCGCTGGCCGACCTCGGCGCCGACGTCATCCGCGTGGACCGGCCCGGCGGTCAGTTCGGCTCCGGTGGCGAGCACGACTTCCTGACCCGGGGGAGGCCGAGCGTCGCCCTCGACCTCAAGCACCCCGAGGCCGTCGCCACGGTCCTCACGCTGGTGGAGTCGGCCGACGTGCTCGTCGAGGGGCTGCGGCCCGGCGTCACCGAGCGGCTCGGCCTCGGGCCGGACGCGTGCCTGGCCCGCAACCCGCGCTTGGTCTACGGGCGGATGACCGGCTGGGGGCAGACCGGGCCGCTGGCGCAGACGGCCGGCCACGACCTCACGTACCTGGCGGTCGGCGGCTCGCTGTACGGCTGGGGCCAGGACCCGGCCCGCCCGCACTTCCCGGCCAACGTCGTCGGCGACTTCGGCGGCGGCTCGACGTACCTGGTCGTCGGCGTCCTGGCCGCCCTGCTGGAGGCCCGTACCTCGGGGCAGGGCCAGGTCGTGGACGCGGCCATCGTCGAGGGGGTCGCGCACCTCAACGCCATGTACGCCGCGCACCTCGCGGGCGGCCTCGCCCAGGACCGCCGCGACGTGAACCTGCTCGGCGGCGGCGCGCCGTACTACGACGTGTACGAGACCGCCGACGGCCGCCACCTCGCCATCGGCGCCCTGGAGCCCCAGTTCTACGAGGCGCTCGTCGACGGGCTGGGCATCCGCGAGACGGCGCCGGACCGCAACGACGTCGCGGCCTGGCCGGCGCTGCGCGAGCTCATCGCCGAGACCGTGCGTGGCCGCCCGCTCGCAGAGTGGGCCGAGGTCTTCGACGGCACCGACGCGTGTGCGGCACCCGTGCTGACGATGGCCGAGGCGGCCGAGCACCCGCACCTCGTCGAGCGGGCGGTGTACGCCGACCGCGGGATCGGCCAGGAACCGTCCCCGGCCCCGCGGTTCTCACGTACCTCGCCCACGCTCGGTACGCCGCCGCCCGGTGGCCCCGGCCAGCACACCCGCGAGGCTCTCACGGCCTGGGGCATCGAGGACGTCGAGTCCCTGATCGCCTCCGGCGCCGCCGTCCAGGTCTAACCCGAGAGGGTGGGGTGCCTCACCCCGCCTGGTGCGAAGGTGGCGGCATGGGAATCGACGACAAGATCGAGAACAAGGCCGAAGAGGCCAAGGGCAAGGTCAAGGAGACGGTCGGTGACGCCACCGACAACGAGAGCCTCGAGGCCGAGGGCCGCGGCGACCAGGCCGAGGCCAACGCCAAGCAGGCCGGCGAGCACGTCAAGGACGCGGTCGACGACGTGAAGGACGCCTTCAAGAAGTAGTCACCGACGCGAACGAACCCGGGGGGATCTCCCCGGGCTCGTTCGCGTGGCACGCGGAGCAGTCATGGCCCCTCGAGACCGAAGAGGCTGCAGACGGCGCCGGGTCCGGCGACCCACTCGTCGATGGCGGCCCCGGCGCTCTCCATGAGCAGGCCGGTCTCCAGGTCGATGACCTGCATGCCGGCCGCGTGCAGCACGACGCCGGCGTGCGGCAGGGTGACCGTGCGGTAGTTGCCACGGCCGAAGAGCGTGCCCGCCACGAAGTCGAAGGTGACGATACGGGTGCCCTGGAAGACGTACTGCTCACCGGTGGACAGGTTCTCGAAGATGCCGGTGAAGTTCACGTTGCGGGACTCCTGGAGCAGGGTGCCGTCGTCGTCGTAGGTGTCGTGGATGTTGCGGACGATGTCGAACCCGAGCCCGATCTCGCTGCCGTCGGCACAGGTGGCGACGACCGCGTCGGCCGGTGCGAAGTGGACCTCCGACCGGGTGTTGGTGACCGAGGCTGAGGCGCTGCCGGCGACCAGGGTGGCGGCCGCGACGGTGCCGGTCACGAGGAGGGTGCGAGCAAGAGTGCTGAACATGTGCGAAGCCTTTCGAGTCCTGCAGCGGCCCGGTGCCGCGCGGCTCTGACGCTGGTGCACCGCGGTCGCGTGTCAGTCGCACGCCGGCCGCGCGTCGGTCGCAGGCTCACGGGCACGTGGGTGCGACCGGCTCGCCGGGGAGGATCACCGCGGACTCCTCGCGTGTGAACCGGGTGTTGGCCGCCCGGCAGGCGGCAGCGACCCAGCTCTCGGGGTCGGTGCTGATCTCGCGGGGCGCGCCGGACTCCGTGTACATCGCCAGCCGCGTTCCCCGGAACGCGAGGAGGCCCCAGCCGAGGTGGTCGACGACCGGTCGGCCGTACGGACGCCAGGTGGCGGTGTCGAACAACGTGGTGTCTCCGTCGGTCCCCATCACGGCGAGCACCTCGGAGTCCGGGCCGAAGGCGAGATCGAGGACGAAGCCGGCCGTCACGACCCGTTCGGGCGCGACCGGCACGAGCGTGGTGGAGTCGAGGAAGTAGAGGCGACCCGACAGCGAGCCCAGCACCAGCGTCGACCCGTCGGCCGTCCACACCACCCGGCGCAGTCCATCGGCGTCGTCGAGCACGGTGGTCGCCAGGGTCTCCCCGGTCGTCGCGTCGGCCACGACCGCCTGCTCCCCGCGGAGCACGACGACCCGGTCCCCGTCGGGTGCGAACTCCCCGAGGGAGCGGCCTGCCTCCGGGTACGCCGGCCCGCCGGCCGTGCGGGTCCACTCCTCACGCCCGGTGGCGGCGTCGTACACGCCGTAGCCGCGGACGCCGACCACGAGCAGCCGCTCGTGGTCGGCGTCGAGCATCGCTCCGGAGGGGAGCCACGGCACCCGGACCACCCGGGCGATGCGGCCGGTGTCGGTGGCCCAGAGCACGACGCGTCCGTGGTCCTCCACCAGGCCCGAGAAGTCCGGACGGAACTCCTCGATCGCGCCGCTGGCGAGAACGCCGTCACCGGACAGGCTCACCGCTCCGACCTGGCAGGTGCACTGCGGCACAGGCAGGTCGTCGAACAGGTCACGGCCCGAGGCCAGGTCGACCAGTCGCGCCGGGTTGGGCCGGTCGTCGTACTGCGGGGTGTAGACCGCGAGCCTGCCCGAGTCGTCGGCGTCCCCGACGCCGAGCGTGGACCGGCCCGCCAGCGTGCGCAGCAAGGCGCTGCGACCGACGAGGTCGAGTGCGACCGCGGTGCCGTCCCGGCCGGCGACCCAGAGGAGGTCGCCGTCGCTGCCGGCGGTCCCCGAGCCCATGAGGACGCCCGAGCCGGCGGTGATCGTCCGGAGCAGGCTCATGTCCCGGGCGTCGCGAAGCTCGAGGACCTCGTCGCGCAGCACCGCGATCTCGTGGGTGTGCGGGACCCAGCGCACCTCGAGCGCCTCGCCCGGAACATCGACCGCCGGGGCCACCGGCTGCCAGGTGGCCGTCCGGCGGAGCTGCAGCGACGACGTCGTCGTCCCGTCGTGCGTCTGCACCGTCCGCGTGACGACGGTGCGGTGGTCCGGGCTGACGCCGCCCACCGTGCCGGGCCGGTGCCGGCGGTCACCGGTCAGGACGTCGACGACGTCGGTGCTGCCGTCGAACCGCGACACGGCGACCGTCGTCGCGCCCAGGGCCACGGTGAAGGGCAGGTGGTCGCCGAGGTCGACCGCGCGCAGCACCGCCCCGGTGCCCGGGCGGACCACATAGCCGAGTCGTCCCGTGCCGACGAGGACCTCGGCCGCGCCGACCTGCGGGGCGAAGTCGTCGACACCGCCGTCGGCTCGCGCGTCGACGTCACGGAGGTCGGCCCAGGTGACCGAGCGCTGCTCCGCACCCGACGACGTGTCCAGGACGACCATCGCCGGTGTGCTGTCCGCATCAGGGGTCGTCAAGACGGGCGCCGCCACCCACCGGCCCCCGGGGTCGACCACCGGCCGGCCCCACTGCGCGCTGCCCGGTGAGGTGGCGTGCCAGCGCTCGGCACCGGTTTCGGCGTCGACGGCGTACAGCCTGTCGCCGTTGTCGGTCAGGAACACGGTCCGGCCGTCGGGGCTCGTCGCGATGCGCAGGAAGCGCACGGGCACCCGGAACCGCGTGACGACCTCGGGCGTCCGCGTCAGCAGGGTGAGCAGGGCGCCGTACGTCTCCGGGCTCTGCTCCCGCCGGACCGCCTCGACGGCCATCAGCAACCCCAGCTCCGGCCGGTCGGCGTTGAGCGCATCGGCGGCGAGCCGGCGGGCGTCAGCCGCGACGGCGGCCCGATGCGCATCCTGCGCCGACCGCTCGGCGCGGCCGCGCGCCAGGAACGCCAGCAGCCCGGCCGTGACCGCGAGCACCAGGAACACGACGGCCACCACGAGCAGCCACCGGAGCCGGCGGTTCTGCCGTGCGGTGGCGGCGGCCCGGGCACGGACCTCGCGCTCGGTGGCCTCGACCGCCTCGTGGCTCGCACCGAGGAATGCCCGTTCCGTCGCGGTCACCTCGTCGGGCCGGGTGTCCGCGACCTCCTGCGCGGAGAGCAGGCGGGTGCCCGCCCACAGCAGTGCCGGGTCATGGGACTCACTGGCCTAATCGGACGCTGCCCGCGCCAGGCGGAGCTGGACCGACCGGCTTGCTGCGTCGTCGGTCATCCAGCCGCGCAGGCGCGGCCACTCCCGGAACAGCGCCTCGTGGGCGACCTCGACATGACCGTCGTCCACGGTCACCAGCCGCGCTGCGACGAGGCGGTCGACGACCTGTCTCGACCCGGGTCGGGACAGTGCCTCGAGCTCCGCGAGCGGCACCCGGCGCCGGGTCACGGTGCCTGCCTCGCCCGGACCGGCCAGCCGCAGCAGCAGCGCGCGTGCCGTGGTCTGCTCCTCGGGCGAGAACCGCGCCCACACCTCCTCGGCCAGCCGGCCGATGGCGCCGGCGATGCCGCCGGTCCGCACGTACGCGGCGTAGGTGAGCAGGTCGTCCGCCCGCCGCTCCCAGAGCTGGGTCAGGGCGACCGACAGCAGCGGCAGCAGTCCGGGCTCGGAGCCGGCGTCGCTGACGAGTGTCTGGGCCAGGCCGTCCTCCAGCCGCAGGCCGGCGCGGGTGGCGGGCCGCACCACCGCCCGCTCGACCTCGGCGGGGGTCGGCGAGCCGACGAGCACCGTGCTGTCTGCCATCAGGGCCGCCAGCTCGGGATGCTCGGCGGCCTGGGCGACGTAGTCCGCCCGGACCGCGACGACCACCGTCGTGGACGACCGCGGGTCCCGCACGAGGTCGGCGAGGGTGTCGACGAAGGCCGCACGCTCGCCCGGGTCCTCGCACGTCGTCCACAGCTCCTCGAGCTGGTCGACGACGAGCAGGGTGCGCGCCGGGGTCTCCCGCCCGGCTGACCCGTCGCCGGACGGCCTCTCGTCCAGCCCGTCGAGCATCCGGGCGAGCACGTCGCCGACGTCCACGCGAGGGGTGCCGAGCGCGCGCCGCGCGAGCTCCTTCATGGGATGCCGGCCTGGCCGCATCACCACCCGCCCCCATCCGCCGCTGCCGGGCAGCACGTCGTCCGCCAGGCCGGCCAGGACGCCGGCGTGCAGGGCCGAGGACTTCCCGCTGCCGGACGCGCCGACCAGCGCGACGAACCGGGACGAGCCGACGTGGGCGATCAGCTCGGCCACGAGCCGCTCGCGGCCGGCGTACCACGGGGCGTCGTCGACGCCGTACGACGCGAGTCCGCGCCACGGGCAGGTACCGGAGGACACCAGCCGCTCCGGCGTCTCGGCCAGCGTGACGATCCCCTCGGCCACCTCGGCTCGCGCCGACGCGAGCCGCGCCCGGGAGACCCCGGCGACGTCGACGGCCTCCTCGATCCGGTGCGTCGCCGCCTTCCGGGCGATCCGCATCGCCTCCAGGTGGACCCGCCCCGGCCACCCCGGGCCGTTGGCCAGGACCTCCGCGGTCACGTCGGCGGCCTGCGCCGCACCGACGTACGTCGCCACGACCAGCCGGACCGCCTCGTCGGGGAGCGCAGCCAGGTCGACCACCGACGCCGCCTCCGGGACCGGGGTGCCGGAGGCGGCGAGCACCACCATCAGGGCCCTCGGCGGCCGGGGAGGCAGATGTTGGTCGGCGACGAGCAGCCACGGCCGCCCGTCGTCCTCCGGTGGTGGTCCTGGGGCGGATCCGGTGTCGGGGCCGGCGAGGACGACCCCGAACCCGTCGTGGGCGACCTCCTCGCCCAGGGCCGCGGCAAGCCGGCGGGCCCCTGCGCCTGCCGGGCCGCGCAGCACGACGGTCGCGGGCGCGCCCGCGAGAGTGCGCCGCCAGGCGTCGCGCAGCAGCGAGAGCTCGGCATCCCGTCCCACCATCGGGGTGCTGTCGCGCAGCCCCTCGGGCAGGGCGACCCGGCCGATGGGCAGCAGTCCGGGATCCTGGGCGAGCACCCGGGCGTGCAGGTCCCGCAGCTCCGGTCCGGGGTCGACGCCGAGCTCGTCGGCCAGCACGGCGCGGGCCCGGTCGAAGGTCGTCAGCGCCTCGGCCTGCCCGCCCGAGCGGTAGTGCGCCAGCATCAACAGCGCCCACAGGCGTTCGCGGAGCGGCTGCTCGCCGACCATCCGCTCCAGGTCCGGCACCACCGTGGCGGCCCGGTCGAGGGCGAGCGCCGCCTCGATCCTGGCCTCGACGGCGGCCTGCCGGAGGTTGCCGAGCCGGCCGGCCTCGGCCTGACCGAAGGCCGTGTGCTCGCAGCCGGCGTACGCCGGGCCGCGCCAGAGCTGGAGCGCGTCACGGCCGGCGTCGAGCGCCGCCTCGGGCCGTCCCCCGGCGAGCGCCTCGCCGGCGAGCCGGCACAGCTCGACGAAGCGGCCGGCGTCGGTGTCGAGCGGGGACACGGCCAGTCGATAGCCGGGACCGTCGGTCACGATGAGGCTGGCGTCCCCGTGCCGGTCGGGCTCCAGGCGGTTGCGCAGCCGCAGCACGTAGGTCTGCAGCGCCTTGGCGGCCGACCGGGGCGGGTCCTCGCCCCACAGGGAGTCGATGAGGTCGGGGACCGGCACGACCTGCCCGGCGTGGGCCACCAGGTGGGCCAGCAGCGTCCGTTCCTTGGCCCCGGCGATGTCGACGGCGACCCCGTCGACATTCACCTTCAGCGGCCCGAGGACGAGGACGTCCACCTGGGCACGATACGGCGGCGCGACCATGGCTCTCTCCGGGTGCTTCGGGCGGTACAGACCACCCTGCCCGCGCCCGGTCGCAGGTGGGTCGCGCCCCGGTCGCGGGGCCCCTCGTCAGCGCTCGCCGGTGCGGCGGGCGATGCCCTCGCGCTTGGCGTCGTCCATGGCCACCTCGTACGCCGTCACCAGCGACGCCACGGAGAGCGGCTTGAGCCGCTCCAGCACCTCGCGCAGTGCCTGCGGCGGTGCGCCGGACTCCTTGTACGCCGGCCAGACCAGCTTCCTGAACACCGCGTAGAGCTCCTCGGCGATCGCGCGGCCGTGCGCCGCGTACACCTCCGCCGCGGCCCTCGCCGCCTCCGGTGGGAAGCCGAGGTCGAGCAGGCCCAGCCCGACGGAGAGGTGGGACACGGCGACCCGGTAGCGGCCGCCGGTGGCCGCGCTGACGATGCCGAGCGTGACGAGGGTGGCGAGCTCGTCGTCGTCGAGCGGGCGTCCCGCTCGCTTGTCGAGCTCGGTCTTGGTCAGCTGCACCGGCGGCTCCGCCTGCCAGGGCGCGAGCATCGTGCGGTGCAGTGCGATGTCCTCCGGCGTGGCGGTGCCGGGGATGCCCGCGACGTACTTCTCGATCGCCGCGAGCGTGAACCCGTGGCTCTGCAGCTCCTGCACCAGCTCGAGCCGGGCGACGTGGTCGGCGGAGTAGAAGCCGGACCGGCCGCGCCGGATCGGCGGCGGCACCAGGCCGCGCGAGGTGTAGAAGCGGACGTTGCGCACGCTCATCCCGACGCGGTCGGTCAGCTCGTCCAGCGTGAGGAGTGTGACCGCGTCCACAGGGCTGCCCGTGTCCACCATGACAGTAAGAGTGTCACAATCGGCCCTATGACAAGAGCAGGGGCCGAAGCATTCGTGTACGACCACCTGAGGACGCCGCGCGGCAAGGGCAAGACCGTCGGCGCGCTCCACGAGGTGAAGCCCATCGACCTGATCGTGGGAGTGCTCGACGAGCTCAAGACGCGCAACCCGACGCTGGATCCCGGACGGGTCGACGACATCGTCCTCGGCGTCGTCTCGCCGCTCGGCGAGCAGGGCGGCGACATCGCCAAGACGGCGGCGCTGGCGTCCGGGTTCCCCGAGACCGTCGCCGGCGTGCAGCTCAACCGCTTCTGCGCCAGCGGTCTGGAGGCCGTCAACCAGGCCGCGGCCCGCGTGCGCTCCGGCTTCGAGGACCTGATCCTCGCCGGCGGCGTGGAGTCGATGAGCCGGGTGCCGATGGGCTCCGACGGCGGCGCGTGGGCGGCCGACCCGGCCACCGCGCTGCGCACCGGCTTCGTGCCGCAGGGCATCGGCGCCGACCTGATCGCCACGCTCGAGGGCTGGACGCGGTCGGACGTCGACGCGTACGCCGCTGAGTCGCACCATCGCGCCGCGAAGGCGTGGGCCAACGGCTACTTCGCCGACGCCGTCGTCCCCGTCCGCGACATCAACGGCGTCACCGTGCTCGACCACGACGAGCTGATCCGCCCCGACACGAGCCCCGAGGGCCTGGCCGGCCTCAAGCCGTCGTTCGCCGACATCGGCCGCGACGCGGGCTTCGACGACGTGGCGCTCGAGAAGTACCACTGGGTCGAGAAGATCGACCACGTCCACCACGCCGGCAACTCGTCCGGCATCGTCGACGGCGCCGCGATCATGGCCATCGGGTCCGAGCAGGTCGGCAGCGACCTGGGCCTCACGCCGCGCGCGCGCATCGTCTCGGTCGCCGTCTCCGGCGCCGACCCGACGATCATGCTGACCGGCCCCGCCCCCGCCGCCCGCAAGGCGCTGGCCAAGGCCGGGCTCGAGGTCTCCGACATCGACCTGTGGGAGATGAACGAGGCGTTCGCCGCCGTCGCCATGCGCTTCATGAAGGACATGGGCATCACCCACGAGGTCACCAACGTCAACGGCGGCGCCATCGCCATGGGCCACCCGCTCGGGGCCACCGGCGCGATGATCCTCGGCACCCTGATCGACGAGCTCGTCCGCCGCGACCAGCGCCGCGGCCTCGCCACGCTCTGCGTCGGCGGAGGCATGGGCATTGCGACGGTCGTGGAGGTCGTCTGAGCGAGGCACGAGCTCAGCGCCCGACCACTTCCGTCGCAATATCGGTGGTCGAGCAGCGCTACCGCGCGTGTCGAGACCCGGTGAGACGAGAAGCAGCCGCAACCCAGACGCCGTACGAAGGAAGCAGCCAGATGACCAGCACCGCCGAGACGCAGACCGCCGTCCGCTACGACAAGGACGCCGACGGCATCGTCACCCTGACCCTGGACGACCCGAACGCAAGCGCCAAGACCATGAACCAGGCGTACCGCGACGGCATGCACGCCGCGGTCGACCGGCTGTACGACGAGCTGGCCGCGGACCCCGACTCCGTCACCGGCGTGGTCGTGACCAGCGCCAAGAAGACCTTCTTCGCCGGCGGCAACCTGTCCTTGATGATCCAGGCCAAGCCGGAGGACGCGCCGCGCTTCTTCGCCGAGGTCGAGGCCATGAAGGCCGACCTGCGCCGGCTGGAGAAGCTGCCCAAGCCGGTCGCGGCCGCGATCAACGGGGCGGCACTCGGCGGCGGGTACGAGATCACGCTCGCCTGCAACCACCGGATCGTCGTCGACGACCCGAAGGCGGAGGTCGGGCTGCCCGAGGCCTCGCTCGGCCTGCTGCCCGGGGGCGGCGGCGTCACCCGCGTGACCCGCCTGCTCGGCATCCAGTCCGCGCTGATGGACGTGCTGCTCCAGGGCACCCGCTTCAAGCCCGCCGACGCCCTGAAGAAGGGCCTGGTGCACCAGGTCGTCGCCACTCGCGACGAGCTGGTGCCGGCCGCGAAGGCGTGGGTGCTCGAGCACCGCGACGACGTCGAGGCCGCGCAGAACCCGTGGGACCGGCCGGGGTACAAGATGCCCGGCGGCACGCCGAAGTCCCCCGCGCTGGCGGCGTTCCTGCCGGCCTTCCCGGCCCTGCTCCGCCAGCAGACCAAGGGCGCCGACTACCCCTCCCAGCGGGCCATCCTGTCCGCGTCGGTCGAGGGGGCGATGGTCGACTTCGACACCGCGTCGCGGATCGAGTCGCGGTACCTCACGAGCCTGATCGTGGGCCAGAACGCCAAGAACATGATCCAGGCGTTCTTCTTCGACCTCCAGGCCATCAACGCCGGCAAGCTCCGCCCGCAGGGCTTCGAGACGTTCCGCGCCACCAAGGTCGCGGTCCTCGGCGCCGGGATGATGGGCGCCGGCATCGCCTACTCCTGCGCCCGCTCGGGCATGGAGGTCGTGCTCAAGGACGTCTCGGCCGAGTCCGCCGTGCGCGGCAAGGCGTACTCCGAGAAGGTGCTCGACAAGGCCATCGCCCGCGGGAGGTCCACCGAGGAGAAGAAGGCCGAGCTCCTTGCGCGGATCACCCCGACCGCGGACCCGGCCGACCTGACGGGCTGCGACCTGGTCATCGAGGCGGTCTTCGAGGACCCGAGCCTGAAGCACCAGGTCTTCGCCGAGGTGGCGCCGTACGTGAACGCCGACGCTCTGCTGTGCTCCAACACCTCGACGCTGCCCATCACCGAGCTGGCGACGGGCGTCGACCGGCCGGCCGACTTCATCGGCCTGCACTTCTTCAGCCCCGTCGACAAGATGCCGCTGGTCGAGATCATCAAGGGCAAGGAGACGTCGGACGCCGCGCTCGCGAAGGCGTACGACGTCGTGCAGCAGATCCGCAAGACCCCGATCGTCGTCAACGATAGCCGTGGCTTCTACACGTCGCGGGTCATCGGGTTCATGGTCAACGAGGGCCTGGCCCTGCTCGCCGAGGGCGTCCACCCGATGTCGGTGGAGCGGGCGGCGACGCAGTCCGGCTACCCCGTCGGTCCGCTGCAGCTCTCCGACGAGCTGAACATGGAGCTGATGCTCAAGATCGGCAAGGCGACCGCCGACGCCGCCGCACGCGACGGTCTCGACTACACCGAGCACCCGGGCAGTGCCGTGGTGAAGCACATGGTCGAGATCGGCCGCCCGTCGCGGCTCAAGGGGGCCGGGTTCTACGAGTACGACGAGAACGGCGCGCGCACGCGGATCTGGCCCGGGCTGGTCGAGGAGTACCCGACCGCCGCCGAGCAGATCCCGTTCCAGGACGTGAAGGACCGCATGCTCTTCCTGGAGGCGCTCGAGACCGCCAAGTGCTTCGAGGAGGGCGTGCTCACTTCGTCCGCGGCGGCGAACATCGGCTCGATCATGGGCATCGGCTTCCCGCCCAACACGGGTGGCGCCGCGCAGTTCATGACCGGCTACGAGGCCCGAGGAGAGGGCCAGTCCGGCGACATCGGGCTCCAGGCGTTCGTGAAGCGCGCCGAGGAGCTGGCCGAGACGTACGGCGAGCGCTTCCGGCCGACGGCGTACCTGCGTGACCTCGCCGCCTCGGGAGGCACGTTCCCGGCCTGACGGTCAGGACAGCAGGCGCTCGACGAGGGTGTCGCCCCACCACCGCTCGACCTCGTCGGGCGTCCACCCGCGCTCGCCGGTGGCGATGTCGAAGGCCTCCATCGAGCAGGTGAACGAGTACGCGTCGAGGCCGTGCTGGAGGTCGACCCCGCGTCGCCAGGCCCGCTTCGGCCACGTCTCGAAGACGGAACGCCGCTGCGCGTCGCCGCGGCCGCGTCCCTCGACGTACGCCGCCTGGAGGTCGGGCTCCTGACGGCGGCCCTCGACCAGGACGCGGAGCACGTCGCCGTGCCGCTCGAAGAGGCGCCGGTCGTACCCGACGAACGCGCGCAGCTGGGCGGCCGGGTCGCCGGCGCCGGCCTCGAGCTCGGCCATCCCCTGGGCCACGCCCGCCCTGGCGTCCCCCTCGTCGATGAGCGACGAGGCCAGTCCCGCCTTGCTGCCGTAGACGGCGTACACGGTGGCCTCCGAGACGCCGGCGGCGGACGCGACGGACCGGACGCTCGTCCGTGCCCAGCCGGACTCGAGGAACCGCGTGCGGGCCGCCTGAGCGATGAGGGACCGGGTCCGCTCGGCCTGCTCCTCCCGGAGCGTCGAGCGGTACGGACGCGACGTCGGGTTCTCCGGCACGAGACCACTGTACAGGTTCGCTGACCGCCGCTATATTGACTGAGCCATACTCAATCAATCATGCAACACTCACCGAAGGAGCCTCACCAATGACCGTCACCACCCACCCCGTGACCGCCGCGGACGTCGTCGCCCGCGAGATGCTGGCCCGCCTCGAGGACGCCTGGAACCGCGCCGACGGCGCCGCCTTCGGCGCCGCGTTCACCGACGACGCGTCGTTCGTCAACGTGCGGGGCGAGCTGCACGTCGGCGCCGCGGCCATCGGGGGCGGGCACGCCGGCATCTTCGCCACCATCTACGCCGGCAGCACGAACCGCATGGAGCTGGTCGAGGCGAGGTACGCCGGGGACGCCGTCGTGGCCACCTCGCGGCACACCCTCGAGGTCCCGGCCGGGCCGCTCGCCGGCACGCACCGGGCCACCTCGACGTCCGTGCTGGCGCCGCAGGACGGGGAGTGGCGGTTCGTGGCGTCCCACAACACGCTCGTCGCGGAGCGCTGAGTCGGCGTCGTACCCCAGGCCGAAGTTCGACGAACCGCAGACCTTTCGGCCGTTCCCCGGCAGAATTCTCCGGGTGAGCGAGCCGGTCGTCGACATCCGCAGCCTCCACGTGCGCTTCGGCGAGGTGGAGGCGGTTGCGGGCATCGACGTGCAGGCGTACGCCGGCCAGGCCACCGCGCTGCTCGGGCGCAACGGCGCCGGGAAGTCCACCACCATGCGGGTGCTCGCGGGCCTCATCCCGCCGACGGCGGGCACCGTCGTCGTCGACGGTCTCGACATGCGCAAGGACACCTTGGCGATCAAGCGGATCAGCGGGTACTGCCCCGACGTGGGCGGCCTGATCCCGCGGGCCACGCCGTGGGAGCACCTCCAGCTGTCGGCCCGGCTGCGCCGGCTCGAGGACTGGGAGGACCGCGCCCGCGACCTGCTCGAGCGGTTCGAGCTGGGCGACGTCGCGCACCGCATCACCGGCGGGTTCAGCCACGGCATGGGCCGGCGCCTCAGCGTCGTCCTGGCCTCGCTGCACCAGCCCAAGCTGCTGCTGCTCGACGAGCCCTTCGACGGCGTCGACCCGATCGGGGTGGACGCGACCATGGACGTCGTCGCGGACGCCCGGGCCCGCGGCGCGTGCATCCTGATCTCCACCCACCTGCGCGAGCTGGCCATCCAGGCCTGCACCGACGTGCTCGTCCTGCGCGGCGGCTCGCGTGTGGCGTCCGTGGAGTCCGCGGAGATGGCCGGTGAGGAGGGGGCCCGTGCCTACCGGGCTCTCCTCGACTAGCACGGCCACGGCCGCCTCGCCCCGCCTCGGGCCGGTGACGTCGGCGCGTCGTGCGGTCGCCGACGTCGGTCACCTGGCGCGCTTCCGCGCGGGCACCGTACGCCGCCGCGCCGCTGTGCCCTGGACGATCGCGATCATGGTGGGGCTGACCCTCGCCGCCTGCACGCTCCCGATGACCTTCCCCGGCGCCCGTACGTCGACACGGGCCGCCGAGGTGCTCGTCCTGACGCCGACCGCGTTCGCGGGCTTCCTGCTGCTCGCGATCATCTCCGCGGTCGCCTCCGGCGGTGGCCGCGAGCTGATCTCGCGGGAGCAGGCCGTCGCGTTCCCGGTGAGTCCCACCACGGACCACCTGGGCGCCCTGCTGCTGGCACCGCTCAACATCGCCTGGCTGCTCCAGGCCTGGACGCTGCTCGGCACGATGGCCTACGGGCTGCCCGTCCACCTGGTGCCCGCCGCCGCCCTGTCCGTGCTGCTCTGGCTGGCGGCCTGCACGGCGCTCGCCCAGATCGTCGCGTGGACGATGGAGGCGATCCGCCGACAGCCGCACGGCATCGGCATGGTCCGCGCGATCACCGGGGTGTTCGCGCTGGCCGGCCTCGCGCTGCAGCTGAGCGGGCGCCTCGGCGAGATGCTCGACCACGTCCCGACGGTCTGGATCGTCGCCCGGTCGACCATCGGCTTCGAGTGGCGCTGGGCGGAGGGCGTCGCCGTCGAGCTGGTCATCCTGGTGGCCGCCGTGGTCATCGGCGCCGTGCCCGCGCACCTCGCCGCGCGTCGGATGCCCCGCGACGAGGCACGCGTCGAGAGCGGCCAGTTCAGTGCCCGCCGCCTGCCCGGCTCGGTCTTCGCGATGCTGGTGCGCACCGACCGCAGCTCGGTCTGGCGCTCGGTCCCGATGCGCCGCGGCATCGCCGTGCTGGCCGTCGGCCCGGGGCTCGTCGCGATCGCCGGTGACCTGGACTGGCCGATGATGACGATCCTGCCCGGCCTGGTGGCCTCCGGTGGCGCGCTGCTGTTCGGCGTCAACGCCTGGTGCCTCGACGGCCGCGGCCTGCTGTGGCGGGAGAACCTGCCGGCGCGGCCCGGCCAGGTCTTCGGCGCCCGCGCGTACGTCCTGGCCGAGTTCCTGGTCGCCGCGTCACTGGCCACCATCCTGCTCGCGTCGCTGCGGGCCGGCGTGCCCACGTCGTACGAGCTCTCCGCCCTCGTCTGCCTGCTGCTGGTCGTGACCGTCCAGGTGGTCGGCGCGGCGCTGCGCTGGTCGGCCCAGCGACCGTTCCCGGTCGACATGCGCTCGGCGCGTGCCACCCCGGCCCCGCCGATCGTGATGGTCGGGTACTCCACCCGGCTGGCCGTCTCCACCACCTTGACCGGCTTGGTGTTCTCCGGCCTCGCCCACATCCCCGAGTGGCGGGTGTCGGTGCTGGCCGCCGTCCCGTTCCTGATCTGGTCGACCTGGCGCCTCTCCCGCACCGCCGGCGTCTGGCTCGACCCCGTCGAGCGATCGCGGGTCGTGATGGCGGTCGCGGCGTAGGTCCGGTCGGGCAGGGATACCCGCTCGGCCGGGTATCCCTGACGTTCGGCGTCGTTGCAACGACGCCAATGCGGCAGGAACGACGCCACAGTTCGCCCCACTAGTCTGCGACGCATGGACTTCTCGCCGTCCCCTCGAGCCGCCGAGCTGACCGAGCGGGTGCGCACGTTCATGCGCGAAGAGATCGCGCCGGTCGAGCCGCAGTACCACCGCGACCTCGCGGCCGCGCGCGAGCAGGGCACCCAGTGGACGCCGCTGCCGGTGCTGGAGGACCTCAAGGCGAAGGCCCGCGCGCAGGGCCTGTGGAACCTCTTCCTGCCGAAGGAGCACGCGGGCGAGTACGCCGCGCGGTTCGGCACCGACGGGGGCGAGGGCCTGAGCAACGTCGACTACGCGCCGCTGGCCGAGCAGATGGGCCGGTCCGCGATCGCGTCCCTCGTCTTCAACTGCAACGCCCCGGACACGGGGAACATGGAGGTGCTGCTGCGCTACGGCTCCGAGCAGCAGCGCAAGGAGTGGCTCGAGCCGCTGCTCGAGGGCCGGATCCGGTCGGCGTTCACGATGACCGAGCCGGACGTCGCCTCCTCCGACGCGACCACCATGGAGGCCACCTGCGTCGTCGACGGCGACGAGATGGTCGTCAACGGGCGCAAGTGGTGGTCGACCGGCGTCGGGCACCCGGACTGCCGGATCTTCGTGTTCATGGGCGTCACCGATCCCGACGCCGACCGGCACCAGCGGCACTCCATGGTGCTCGTACCCCGCGACGCCGCGGGGGTGAAGGTGGAGCGGCTGCTGTCCACGATGGGCTACCAGGACGAGCCGATCGGGCACGGCGAGGTGTCGTTCACCGACGTCCGCGTACCTCTCGGCAACGTCATCTCCGGGCCCGGGCAGGGCTTCGCGATCGCCCAGGGCCGGCTCGGCCCCGGCCGGATCCACCACTGCATGCGGCTCATCGGGCTGTCCGAGCTGGCCCTCGAGCTCGCCATCGCGCGCGGCACCAGCCGCACGGCGTTCGGCAAGCGGCTGGTCGACCTCGGCGGCAACCGGGAGCGCATCGCCGACGCCCGCATCGCCATCGACCAGGCCCGGCTGCTCGTCCTGAACGCCGCGTGGAAGCTCGACCAGGGCGGCCCGATGAACGCGCTCTCCGAGGTCAGCCAGATCAAGGTCGCCGTCCCGAACGTCGCCCAGCAGGTCATCGACTTCGCCATCCAGGTCCACGGTGGCGCCGGCATGTCAGACGACTTCCCGCTGGCGATGGCGTTCGTGAACGCCCGTACCCTGCGCCTCGCCGACGGCCCGGACGAGGTGCACCGCGGCATGGTCGCCCGGATCGAGCTCGGCAAGCACTCGTGACCCGGGTCCTCGTCACCGGCGCCGCCTCGGGCCTCGGCGCCGCCCTCACGCGCGCCTGGCGGGCCCGCGGCGACGAGGTGCTGGCCACCGACCGGACCGTCGACGGCGTCGACCTCGCGCTGGACGTGACGAGCGACGAGGACTGGGCGCTCGCCCTCCAGCAAGTGCTCACGCAGTGGGGCGGCCTCGACGTCCTGGTCAACAACGCGGGTGTCGCCGGAGGCGGCCGCCTGGACGTGGCGACCCTCGAGGAGTGGCGCTGGATCACCGAGATCAACCTGTTCGGCGTGGTCCGCGGCACCCGTACCTTCGTGCCGATGTTCAAGACCCAGCGCTCGGGCCACATCGTCAACGTCGCCTCGCTGGCCGGCCTCGTGCACCCCGCCGGCATGGCGTCGTACAACGCCGTCAAGGCCGCAGTCGTGGCGCTGACCGAGACGACGGGCCACGAGCTGGCGCCGTACGGCGTCACCGCGAGCGTGGTGTGCCCGTCGTACTTCCGCACCAACCTGCTCGCGTCGATGCAGGGCGCCGACACCGTGATCGCCGGCGTCGTGGAGCACCTCGTCGAGTCCGCGCCCTTCACCGCCGACGACATCGCGGCGTCGGTGATCGCCGGGATCGACCGGGGCGAGGAGCTGATCATCCCCGACTACGTCGCCCAGTCCGCGTGGGACCAGAAGCAGCGCAACCGGGAGCTGTACGACCAGGTGATGCGGGCCCAGGCCGCGAAGCTGGACCGGATCACGTGAGCACCCGCGACGAGAGCCGCCCGGTCCGCGACGAGGACGCCTTCGACGTCGAGGCGGTCGCCGCCTGGCTGCGCGAGCACGCACCGGGCTACGAGCTCCCCGGCACTCCCGAGGTGCGGCAGTTCCCGGGCGGCGCCTCGAACCTGACCTACCTCCTGAGCTACCCCGGGCGCGACCTCATCCTGAGAAGGCCGCCCGTGGGCGCCAAGGCCAAGAGTGCCCACGACATGGGCCGCGAGCACGACATCCAGGCCGCGCTGGCACCGGTCTTCCCGTACGTCGCCACCATGGTCGGCCTCTGCCGCGACGAGTCGGTGATCGGGTCGGACTTCTACGTGATGGAGCGGCTCGAGGGCACGATCCCCCGGCGGCACCTGGGCTTCGACAGCACCCCCGACCAGACGTCGGAGCTCTGCGGTCGGGCGTGGGACGTGCTGGCCGAGCTGCACGCCGTCGACGTGGACGCCATCTCGGCACTGGCCGCCCTGAACCGCGGCGAGGGGTACGTGCGCCGGCAGGTGACCGGGTGGACCGACCGGCTGGCGCGGGCGCGCACCGACGACCTCGGCGACTGGTCGCCCGTGACCGGCTGGCTCGACGAGCACCAGCCCGCCGACGTGCGCCAGTGCCTGATCCACAACGACTACCGCTTCGACAACCTCGTGCTCTCCGGGACCGAGCCGCGAGAGGTCACCGGCGTGCTCGACTGGGAGATGGCGACCGTGGGCGACCCGTTGATGGACCTCGGCGGCGCGCTGGCCTACTGGGTGCAGGCCGACGACGACGAGTGGTTCCGCCAGTTCTGCCGGCAGCCCTCCGACGCCCCCGGCATGTGGACGCGCCGGGAGATCGTCGAGCGGTACGCCGACCGCAGCGGCCTGACGGTCACGCCCGAGCAGTGGCGGTTCTACGAGGTCTTCGGCATCTTCCGGCTGGCCGTGATCGCGCAGCAGATCTGGTACCGCTACGCGATGGGACAGACGCACAACGAGGCGTACGCCGTGTTCGGCCCGGCGGTCGGGTACCTCGAGCAGCGCTGCCGCCGACTGGTCGCGGCCCACGGGGTGTCCTGACCGTGGGCCAGATCGTCATCGTCCGGCACGGGCAGGCGTCCTACGGCGCGGCCGACTACGACGTGCTGTCGCCGCTGGGGGAGAAGCAGGCGGCGCGGACCGGTGAGCTCCTGGCCGACCTGCGACCGGACGCCCTCCTGCACGGGGCGATGAAGCGGCAGCAGCGCACCGCCGAGGTGATGGCCGACGCGGCCGGCTGGTCCGTCGTGCCCCGGCTCGACGACGGCTGGGACGAGATGGACCACCTCGCCGTCCTGGACGCGCAGCCGAAGCACTTCGAGGGCGAGCCGGACGAGCGGCAGTTCCAGGCCTGGTTCGAGCGGGCTACAGCGCGCTGGCTCTCCGGCGAGCACGACGGTGACTACCGCGAGTCGTGGCCGGTCTTCGCCGAGCGGGTGCTCGGTGCGCTCGACCGCGTGGGTGAGGGGACCACCGTCGTGACCACCTCCGGCGGTCCGGTCGCGGTCGTCGTCGCCACGCTGCTGGAGTCGCCCGCGGCGTACCAACGGATCGCCCCGGTCGCCGTCAACGCCGCCGTCACCCGCGTGGTGACCGGCTCCCGCGGTCGCACGCTCGTCTCCTTCAACGAGCACACGCACCTGACCGGGGACCTGCTCACCTACCGCTGAGCGCGGCGGGGTCTACTGGCGCAGCACCGGGACCGAGCAGTGCGGCTTGCTCAGGGCGATGACGTCGGCGCCGGCGATCCGGACTCCGGCGAGGTTCGCAAGCGGCTGCACGACCCCGGCGTCGAGGTTGTTGACCAGCGGCGTGACCACGGCGGAGACGGCGGCGTTCAGGATCGTGTCGATCGTGGTGGTCGGCAGGGTGACGGGGAGGCCGAGGAGGGTTGCCGTCACGGTCAGCCCGCTGCGGGTGACCGAGCCCGCGGCGAGGGAGAGGTTGCCCGACCCGGCGGAGTACGCCGTGTCCCACTGCTGCGAGGGCACGGTGACGGTGGTCGAGTGGACCTGGCCGGCGGCCGAGGCGGCCGAGACCTTCACGTCGACGCCGATCGCGAACGAGACGAGGCCCAGGCCCAGCGACGGCACCGCGATCTTGCCGGTGACCGAGAGCGGCACGGTGAGGTCGGCGGCCAGCAGTCCGCTGGTGGACGCGACGGTGATGCTGTGGGCACTGGTCGGCGCGGACGAGTACGGGTTCGCGCAGGTGACCTGCGTGAGGTGGGCCGCGGCGTTGGCCAGCGACATCGACAGGCCCACCGGCTTGCCCGTCGGCGAGCCGACCGTCACCCCCGTGCCCACCGTGGCCAGGTTGACGTCGTTGAACGTGCCTCCCACGGTGGCGGTCACCTGGGACGTGGTCGCCTCGCGCATCGGCGACGGGTTGGCGCGCGAGCAGACCAGCTGCGGGGCCTCGATGATCGACAGGCTCGAGGTCGACGACACCAGGTTGGGCACGTTCGTGGACAGGTTCGGCACCGTCACGGCGTGGCTGCCGTTGAACAGGAGGGCCGACCCGGCGATCAGGTCGATCGCGTTGACCGTCGCCTCGACCCCACGCGTGGTCGCGGTGTCCGCCTGGAGGACCTTGCCGACGTCGACGTTGCCGAGCGAGGCCACCGACACCGCCAGCTGGTTGAGCACCGTGGCATCGGCGGTGTTCCCGCCGGTCTGCAGCGCCTGGGCCGTGGCGAGGTACAGGTTCTTCATCGACACCGTCGAGCCGGCCAGCTGGGTCACGGTCCCGATGCCGAGCTTGGCGGCCAGGTCGGTGAGCGACACGTTCGCGTCGAGCAGGCCGGTGTACCCCACTACTCCGAGGTCGAGGCTGCTGTTGACCTGCCCGAGCACCGAGCTGAGCAGCGCCGACTGGCCGGACCTCACCGCGGCGGCGTACGAGCCGAGCATGAAGCAGGCCGTCGAGTCCGCCATCGCGACCGCCGAGCGCACCACCGTCCCCTGCCCGTTCCGGAACGCGAAGGACACCGACGTGCTGGCCGTGACCCGCACGGCGGTGGGGACGGTCGCGCCGGTCGTCGCGGTGAACGTGCCCGTGGTCGTGCTGAACGTGCCGAGCTGGGCGGTCACGGTGGGCGCGCTGCCGTACGTCGTGTGGTTGCGCGCGACGCTCTGCTCCCGGGCCTGCGCCCAGAGGGGGTCGGCCTGGATCACCTGGGTCTGCCGGCCGTCGATCTGCCGGGCGAGGTCGAGGGACACGACATCGGCCAGCGACTGCATGTCGACCCGCCCGACCCGCAGCTGGCCGAGGTCCACGCCCATGGCGGCGGCGCCCATCAGCACCGACATGAGCAGGGCGACCATCGGGATGATCGCGCCCCGCTCGTCCCGGCGCCTGTCCCGGCGCCTGTCCCTGTGCCTGTCCCGTCGTCCCCCGAGCACGGCCCTCACCCGACCTGCGCGACGGCGGTGTAGGAGAGCGAGTTCGGGAGCACCAGCCCGACGCCCGGGACCTCGGGGACCAGCGGGTGGTTCTGGTAGTCGTAGGTGATCTGGACGCTCATGCACGACGCCAGCGCGTTGTTGACGCACGTCGCCGGGCTGACCGTGCAGGACCCGACCGCGACACCGTCGCGCCGCAGCGTGCCGGTCGTGGCGTTGGTGGCGATGGCGCACTGCACGCCGTACCCGCCCAGCGCGTCGTTGACCCCGGACACCGCGTCGGTGACCTTCTGGCTCTGCGTCGGGTACGCCGACACGGCGGCCGCCCGGGCGCCCTCGGTCGCTCCCTGGCTCAGCGCCTGCCGGAAGCTGAGCATGTAGCCGTAGGCCACGATCCCGAACACGAGCAGGAGCAGCAGCGGTGCCATCAGCGCGAACTCGACGGCCGCCGAACCGGTGTCGCGCCGGCGGCGGGGGGAGGTCGTCGGATGGGGCATGGGGGGCCGTTCCCTTTCCTTCGGTCCCCCCACAAGTGGGTAAAGCGGCGAACCCCCTCGCCGAGAGGATGCTAGGCGCGACGCCGGGGGCCGTCGGCCGCTTCGGTGGCGATTGACACGAACGGGCTATACCAGTCAACCGGGTGACAGCAGGGGTTGCGGCGGGCGGCGGGCTGGCCCGAGCAAGAAACAAGCAGGCTTGACTGTTTGTTCGTGCGCCGCGACGATGGCGTCGTGCCGCCGTCCACCGTTCGCGTCCCGCAGGAGGAGCGCACCCGCGCCATGCGCGCGCGGCTGATGGAGGCGACGGTCGAGCTGCTGGTGGAGCGCGGGTTCGCCGGCACGTCGACGACGCTGGTGTCCGGGCGGGCGGGAGTGTCGCGGGGGGCGCAGCTGCACCACTTCCCGACCAAGAACGACCTGGTGGTGGCCGCCGTCGAGCACGTCACCGACGTGCGGGGTGCCGAGCTGGCCGCGGCCGCGGAGCGCGGACTGCCGCGCGGTGACCGGCGTACCCGCGCCGTCCTCGAGCTGCTCGCCGACCACTTCACCTCGCCGGTGTTCACCGCGGCGCTGGAGCTCTGGGTCGCGGCCCGCACCGACGAGTCGCTACGGGCGGCCGTCGTGCCGCTGGAGCAGCGGGTCGGCCGGCAGACGCACCGGATGACCGTCGAGCTGCTCGGGGCCGACGAGTCGCGGACCGGCGTGCGCGAGCTGGTGCAGGCCACGCTGGACCTGGTGCGTGGGCTCGGGCTGGCCGACACGATCACCGACGACACCGACCGGCGCAGGCGGATCCTGGACCGCTGGGCGGCCGCTCTCGACCAGGCGCTGGCGCCAGGGTCGGCCTCGTGAACGCCCTCCTGGAGGGCGTGCTGGCCGACCTCGCCGCCGAGGGCGCCGCGCTGGAGGCCCTGGTCGCCGACCTGGACGAGGCGTCCTGGCGACTACCGACGCCGGCCGAGGGCTGGGACGTGGCCACCCAGATCGCGCATCTCGCCTGGACCGACGAGGCGGCGCTGGCAGCCGCAACCGACAAGGAGGCGTGGGACGCGCTGGTGCTCGAGGCGCTGACCGACCCCGACGGCGCCGTCGACGCGGCCGCGCTGGCGGGCGGCGCCGTACCTCCCGGCGAGCTGCTGGCCCGGTGGCGCTCGAGCCGCGCGGCGCTGGCGGCCGCGCTGCGGGCGCTGCCCGAGGGGCAGAAGATGCCGTGGTACGGGCCGCCCATGTCGCCGGCCTCGATGGCCACCGCGCGGTTCATGGAGACGTGGGCGCACGGGCTCGACGTGCACGCCGCGCTCGGAGTCGCCCCGGCCGTGACCGACCGGGTCCGGCACGTCGCGCACCTCGGCGTGCGGACCCGCCGCTTCTCGTTCGGGGCCCGCGGGCTCGAGCCTCCGGCGCAGGAGCCGCGCGTCTCGCTGACCGCGCCGTCGGGCGAGGTGTGGACGTGGGGGCGGGAGGACGCGGCGGAGACCGTGACCGGCCCGGCGTACGACTTCTGCCTCCTCGTCACCCAGCGGGTGCACCGGGCCGACACCGAACTGGTGGCGGTCGGTGCGGGTGCCGATGCGTGGCTGGACGTCGCGCAGGCGTTCGCGGGGCCGCCGGGTGGGGGGCGGGCGTCTCGTGGCTGAGGCACTGAGGGTCGGGAACTGCTCCGGCTTCTACGGCGACCGGCTCTCGGCGATGCGGGAGATGCTGGAAGGCGGGTCGCTGGACGTGCTCACCGGCGACTACCTGGCCGAGCTGACGATGCTCATCCTCGGCCGCGACCAGCTGAAGGACCCGTCGCTGGGGTACGCCCGGACGTTCGTGCGTCAGCTCGAGGACTGCCTCGGGCTGGCCCTCGAACGCGGGGTCAGGATCGTGTCGAACGCCGGCGGGCTCAATCCCGCCGGCCTCGCGGCGCGCATCGGCGAGGTCGCGTCCGGGTTGGGCCTGTCGCCGTCGGTGGCGTACGTCGACGGCGACGACGTGCGGGCGCTCGGCTTCGAGGGCGCGCTGACCGCCAACGCGTACCTCGGCGGCTGGGGCATCGCGGCCGCGCTGGCGGAGGGTGCCGACGTCTTGGTGACCGGCCGCGTCACCGACGCCTCCCTCGTCGTCGGCCCGGCGGCGGCGCACTTCGGCTGGGCCCCGGACGCCTACGACGCGCTCGCCGGTGCCGTGGTCGCCGGTCACGTGCTCGAGTGCGGCTGCCAGGCCACGGGCGGCAACTTCTCCGGGTTCCGCGAGATCCCGCACCCGACGCTGCCGATGGGGTTCCCGCTGGCCGAGATCGCCGCGGACGGGTCGTCGGTCGTCACCAAGCACGACGGCACCGGTGGGATGGTGTCGGTCGACACAGTCACGGCCCAGCTGATGTACGAGGTGCAGAGCACGACGTACCTGAACCCCGACGTCACCACCGACCTCACCTCGATCCGCCTCGCGGCCGACGGACCCGACCGCGTGCGCGTCTCGGGCGTGCGTGGGTCGGCACCCCCGGAGCGGCTGAAGGTCGGCGTCAACGAGCTGGGTGGCTACCGCAACGTCGTCGAGCTCGTGCTCACCGGCCTGGACATCAAGGAGAAGGCCGTCTGGGTGCGCGCCCAGCTCGGGCAGCGGGTGCGCCCGCAGTCGATCGCGACCGCGCTCGGTCCGCTCCCGCGCGAGGACGCGGACCGGGAGGAGGACGCCTCGACGCTGCTGCGCATCACGGTGCAGGACGAGTCCGCCGACGTCGTCGGCCGGGCCTTCTCGTCGGCCGCGGTCGAGCTGGCGCTGGCGTCGTACCCGGGCTTCACCATGACCGCACCCCCCGGTTCCGGCACGCCGTTCGGGGTCTACCGCGCCGAGTACGTCGACCGGTCGGCGGTGCGGCACACCGTCCACCACGCCGACGGCCGCGTGTCGCTGGTCGAGGAAGGCGCGCTAGCGCCTGTCACGAGACCCGGTGAGAGGTCTGAGGTCACGTCACCGGGTCTCGCGACGGTTGCCAGCGCGCCCTCCTCGACGAGCGGGAAGCGAGTCCCGCTCGGCACGTTCGTGCACGCCCGGTCCGGGGACAAGGGCGGCGACGCGAACCTGGGGCTGTGGGTGGCGCACGACGGGTCGACGTCGTACGACGCGCGCGTGGCCTGGCTCCTCGCGACGGTGACGCCGGACTTCCTGCGCGAGCTGCTGCCGGAGACCCGCGAGCTCGACGTCGAGGTCCACGCACTGCCCAACCTGGGGGGTGTGAACGTCGTGGTGCACGGGCTGCTCGGCCGAGGCGTGGCCGCGTCGACGCGCTTCGACCCCCAGGCCAAGGGCCTGGGCGAGTGGGCGCGGTCGCGGCACGTCGAGATCCCCGAGGTCCTGCTGTGAACGCCCTCCGCGAGACCGCGGCCGAGTTCGTTCGGCGCGAGGTGGCGCCGTACCTCCAGGACTGGGAGGACGCCGGCCAGGTGCCGCGGTCACTGCACCTGGCCGCTGCCAAGCAGGGTCTGCTCGGCGTCTCGTTCCCCGAGTCCGTGGGCGGTGAGGGCGGCGACCTGCTCGACTCGATCGCGGTGATGGAGGGCATGCTCGAGTCCGGCGCGTCGAGCGGGCTGCTGGCCGCGCTGTTCACCGGCGGTATCGCGCTGCCCCACATCGCCGCGTCCGGGAACACCGACCTCGTCGACCGCTTCGTGCGACCGACCCTCGCGGGCGAGAAGATCGGCGCCCTCGCGATCACCGAGCCCGACGGCGGGTCCGACGTCGCGGCGATCCGGACAACAGCGCGGCTCGACGGCGATGCGTACGTCGTGGACGGCACCAAGACCTTCATCACCAGCGGCGCGCGAGCGGACTTCGTGACGCTGGCCGTGCGCACCGGCGGCCCGGGCGCCCGTGGGCTGTCGCTGCTCGTCGTCGAGAAGGGCACACCCGGCTTCACCGTCGACCGGACGCTGGCCAAGATGGGCTGGCACTGCTCGGACACCGCCGAGCTCGGCCTCGCCGGCTGCCGGGTGCCGGTGGCGAACCTGGTCGGCGCCGAGGGCTCCGGGTTCGCGCAGATCGCCGAGCAGTTCGTGGTCGAGCGGATCGCGCTGGCCGTGCACGGCTACGGCATCGCCGCCCGGTCGCTGGCCCTCACCGCGGCGTACGTGCGTGAGAGGTCGACGTTCGGCCGTCCCCTGAACGACCGGCAGGTGGTCCGGCACCGGCTCGTCGAGATGCACCGCCAGGTCGAGGTGGCGCGGACCTACGTGCACGCCGTCGCCGCCCGGCACGTCGCCGGCGAGGACGTCGTCGCGGCCGCCTGCCTGGCCAAGCAGACGGCCGTCGAGACCGCGGTCGCGGTCACCGACATGGCCGTCCAGCTGCACGGGGGCACGGGGTACCTGCACGGCACCGAGGTCGAGCGGCATTATCGCGACGCCCGCATCCTGCCCATCGGCGGCGGTGCCACCGAGGTGCTCATCGACCTGGCCGCCCGACTGTTGGGGTACGCATGAACGGCCGAGTTGCGCCTCCGGCACGTCCGAGTTGCGCCTGCGGAACGCTCGAGTTGCGCGTGAAGTCCGCCCGGTCGGCGTACCGGAGGCGCAACTCGCCGGTGCCGGAGGCGCAACTCGCCGGTACCGGGGGCGCAACTCGACCTGGGGAGGGGCGGAGATGAGCAACCGCGAGTCGATGCTGGAGAAGATCGCCGACCTCGAGGCCGAGGTGGCCAAGGCCGTGGCCGGGGGCGGGGAGAAGTACGTCGACCGGCACCACGCCCGGGGCAGGCTGCTGCCCCGCGAGCGGATCGAGCTGCTGGTCGACGAGGGGTCGGCGTTCCTCGAGCTGTCGCCGCTGGCGGGCTGGGGCTCGGACTTCCACGTCGGGGCCTCCCTGGTGACGGGCATCGGCGTGGTCGAGGGCGTCGAGTGCCTCATCACCGCCAACGACCCGACGGTCAAGGGCGGCGCCAGCAACCCGTGGACGGTGAAGAAGGCCTTCCGGGCCGCGCAGATCGCCGAGGAGAACAACCTGCCCACGATCTCGCTGGTCGAGTCGGGTGGCGCGGACCTGCCGACCCAGAAGGAGATCTTCATCCCGGGCGGCAAGCTGTTCCGCGACCTGACGCGCGCGTCGGCGCGGCGGCAGCCGACGATCGCGCTGGTGTTCGGCAACTCGACGGCCGGTGGGGCGTACGTGCCGGGCATGAGCGACTACACCGTCATGGTGAAGGAGCAGGCCAAGGTGTTCCTGGGCGGCCCGCCGCTGGTGAAGATGGCGACCGGAGAGGAGTCCGACGACGAGTCGCTCGGCGGCGCCGAGATGCACGCGCGGGTCTCCGGGCTCGCCGACTACCTCGCCCAGGACGAGCTCGACGCGATCCGGATCGGCCGGCGGATCGTGGCCCGGCTCAACTGGAGGAAGGCGGTTCGGTCACCGGGTCACGTGACGGGACTTCGTCCCTCCTCGGCCAACGGCTGGGCAGAGCCCGACGAGGATCCCGAAGGGCTGCTCGACCTCATCCCGGCCGACCTCAAGGAGCCGTTCGACCCGCGCGAGGTGATCGTCCGCATCTGCGACGGCACGGGGCCTGGCAACGGCCGGCCGTTCGACGAGTTCAAGCCGCTCTACGGCACCTCGCTGGTCACCGGCTGGGCGAAGCTGCACGGCCGCCCGATCGGGATCCTCGCCAACGCGCAGGGCGTGCTGTTCAGCGAGGAGGCGCAGAAGGCGACCCAGTTCATCCAGCTGGCCAACCAGGTCGACGTACCCCTGCTCTTCCTGCACAACACCACCGGCTACATGGTCGGCGCCGAGTACGAGCAGGGCGGGATCATCAAGCACGGCGCCCAGATGATCAACGCGGTCAGCAACTCCCAGGTCCCGCACCTCAGCGTGATCATGGGCGCGTCGTACGGCGCCGGGAACTACGGCATGAACGGCCGCGCGTACGATCCGCGCTTCCTCTTCACCTGGCCGTCGGCCAAGTCCGCGGTGATGGGCCCGGCACAGCTCGCCGGCGTCCTGTCGATCGTCGCGCGGGCGGCCGCGGAGGCGCGGGGACAGGCGTACGACGAGGAGGGCGACGCGGGCATGCGGGCCTTCGTCGAGCAGTCGGTCGAGGAGCAGTCGCTGCCGTTCTTCCTCAGCGGGATGCTGTACGACGACGGCGTCATCGACCCCCGGGACACCCGCACGGTGCTGGCCATCTGCCTGTCGGTCATCGAGAACGCGCCGATCGAGGGCGCCAGGGGTTACGGGGTGTTCCGGACGTGATCTCGACAAGCTCGATCAGCAGACTGCTCGTGGCCAACCGGGCCGAGATCGCCTCACGCGTCTTCCGTACCTGCCGTCGCCTGGGCATCGAGACCGTCGCGGTGCACTCCGACGCCGACTCGGGGCTGCCGTACGTCCGCGAGGCCGACGTCGCCGTCCGGCTGCCGGGGTCGTCCCCGGCCGACACCTACCTGCGCGGCGACCTGCTCGTCGACGCGGCGCTGAGGTCGGGAGCCGACGCCGTGCACCCGGGGTACGGGTTCCTCTCCGAGAACGCCGCCTTCGCCCGTGCCGTCGAAGATGCCGGTCTGACATGGGTCGGTCCCACGCCGGAGTCGATCGAGGCGATGGGCTCGAAGATCCGCGCCAAGGAGATCATGCGGGCCGCCGGCGTGCCGGTCCTCGAGGCGCCGCCCGTCCCCACCGAGGGGGACTTCCCTCTGCTGGTCAAGGCGTCCGCGGGTGGCGGCGGGCGTGGCATGCGGGTCGTGCGCTCGCTCGAGCAGCTGCCGTGGGAGATCGGCCTGGCCGAGAAGGAGGCGCTGTCGGCGTTCGGCGACGGCACCCTGCTGGTCGAGCCGTACGTCGAGCGCGGACGTCACGTCGAGGTCCAGGTCTTCGGGAGCACGGTCCTCGGCGAACGCGACTGCTCGATCCAGCGGCGGCACCAGAAGGTGGTCGAGGAGGCGCCCGCTCCGAACCTGCCCGACGAGGTGCGATCGACGCTCCACGAGGCCGCTCGCCGGGCAGCGGACGCCATCGACTACCGCGGGGCCGGCACCGTGGAGTTCCTCTACGACCCGGGCTCGGCGAGGTTCTGGTTCCTGGAGATGAACACCCGTCTCCAGGTCGAGCACCCCGTCACCGAGCTGGTGCACGGCGTGGACCTGGTGGCGATGCAGCTCGGCGAGGGTCTCGACACGCCGCTCGTCCCTCGCGGCGGCTCGACCACCGAGGGACGGGGGCACGCCATCGAGGTCCGCCTGTACGCCGAGGACCCGGCCGCCGACCACCAGCCGCAGTCCGGGGTGCTGACCCGCTTCGAGATCCCGGAGGGCGAGGGGATCCGGGTGGATGCGGGCTACGAGTCCGGCTCGACCGTCTCCACCTTCTACGACGCGATGCTGGCCAAGGTGATCTGCCACGCACCGGATCGTGCGACCGCCGCCCGCAAGCTCGCCGACACCCTCGCGCGGGCCCGGATCCACGGCGTCACGACCAACCGGGACCAGCTGGTCGCGGTGCTGCGGTCGGAGGAGTTCCTGGCGGGGGAGGTGTCGACCGGGTTCCTCTCCGAGGGTCTCGTGACGGGACTTCGTCCCTCCTCGACCAGCGTGGAGCACGGCGTGGCGGCCGCGATCGCTCTCGCCGAGAAGGCCGGGGCCGAGCGGACCGTGCAGCGCGGCGTCCCGGTGGGCTGGCGCAACGTGCGCAGCCAGCCCCAACGTGTCGAGTTCACCGACGGGACGGTCGTGGAGTGGTGGGACCGTCACCCGTCGGTCGTCGCGGCGAGCCCCGCGAGCGTGACGCTCGAGACCGACGGCGTCCGGACGACGTACGACGTCACCATCAACGGTGACCCAGGACGTGAGTGGGTCGACGTGGACGGGCCGACGGGTCACGCACGGCTGACCAGGAAGCCCCGGTTCACCGACCCGGCCGACGCGCTGGCGAGCGGCAGCCTGCTGGCGCCGATGCCCGGGACGGTCGTCAGCGTGGCCGTCGAGCAGGGGGCGGCCGTGACGGCCGGGCAGCCGGTGCTGGTGCTCGAGGCGATGAAGATGCAGCACACCGTGGCCGCGCCGTACGACGGCGTCGTCACCACGATCGACGTACACAGGGGACAACAGGTGGCAGCGGGCGAGGTCCTGGCTGTCGTGGAGGAGAGCGCATGACGAGCTTCACCGAGTCCGAGGAACGCCAGGAGCTGCGCAGGCAGGTGGCGCGGCTGGCGTCCAAGTACGGCCGCGAGTACTTCACCGAGAAGGCGCGCAGCGGCGGCAAGACCACCGACCTGTGGCTGGAGATCGGGAAGAACGGCTACCTCGGGATCAACCTGCCGGAGGAGTACGGCGGCGGGGGCGGCGGCATCGGCGACATCGCGGCGGTCTGCGAGGAGCTCGCCGCGCAGGGGTGCCCGCTGCTGATGATGGTCGTCAGCCCGGCGATCTGCGGGACGGTGATCGCGAGGTACGGGACCGAGGAGCAGAAGCAGCGCTGGCTGCCCGGGATCGCGGACGGCACGGGCACGATGGCCTTCGCGATCACCGAGCCGGACGCCGGCACCAACTCCCACAACATCACCACGACGGCCCGGCGGGACGGCGACGAGTGGCTGCTGACCGGACGCAAGATCTACATCTCCGGCGTCGACGAGGCCGACAACGTCCTGGTCGTGGCGAGGACGGAGGACGCGCGGACCGGCAAGCTCAAGCCCTGCCTGTTCGTGGTTCCGACCGACGCCGAGGGCTTCGAGGCCAAGCCCATCCCGATGGAGATCGTCAGCCCGGAGAAGCAGTTCCAGGTGTTCATCGACGACGTCCGGCTCCCCGACGACGCGCTCGTCGGTGACGAGGACGCCGGGCTCGTGCAGCTGTTCGCCGGCCTCAACCCCGAGCGGATCATGGCGGCGTCGTTCTCGACCGGCCTGGCGCGGTTCGCGATCGACAAGGCGGCGGCGTACGCCAAGGAGCGCACGGTCTTCCAGGGCCCCATCGGCTCGCACCAGGCCATCGCCCACCCGCTCGCCCAGTCGAAGATCGAGACCGAGCTGGCCCGGCTGATGACGCAGAAGGCCGCCGCCCTCTACGACGCCGGCGACGACCTGGGTGCCGGGGAGGCGGCCAACATGGCCAAGTACGCCGCCGCGGAGGCTGCCTGCGACGCCGCCGACCGCGCGGTGCAGGCGCACGGGGGCAACGGGATCACGCAGGAGTACGGCATGGCGGGCCTCCTCGTCGCCACCCGCGCCGGCCGCATCGCGCCGGTCAGCCGGGAGATGATCCTCAACTTCGTGGCCATGCACTCCCTCGGTCTCCCGAAGTCGTACTGAGGAGAACCCCCCCGATTCGTCAGCAGGTCGACCGCGACGAGCACCCGCAGGATCGCTGACGAATCGGGGGCGAGGGCGAGCCGACTCAGGGCAGCGCGACGAACGCCTCGGTGAGGTGCGCGGTGGCCAGGGAGGCACCACGCCGCCGCGCCTCGGCGTACATCCGCTCCCGCGACGCGGTGGCGGCGACGGGGTCGTCCTCCGCGGCGTACGCGACGGACGGCGCGACGAGCTGGACGGCGTGCACCAGCAGGTCGCCGGTGAGCAGGAGGGTCTCGGACCCGGACGTCAGCCACACCGACTGGTGGCCGACCGTGTGTCCCGGGGTCGGCTCGAGGTCGATGCCCGGTCGCAGCGACACGGGTCCGTCGACCTGACGTAGCAGGCCGAAGGAACGCAGCGGGTCGACCGTCGCCTCGACGATCGCGCGCTCGTCGGCGACGGCCGCGACCTCGGCGGCCTGGATGACGTGCTCGGCGTTGCCGAACATCGGCAGACCGGCTCGGCCCAGCACCCAGCCGACGTGGTCCTCGTGCAGGTGCGTGAGCACGACGGTGCCGACCTCCGAGGCCCCGATGCCCAGCGCGGTCAGCTTCTCGGGGAGCTCGCCGGGACCGGGTGCCCAGGCGGCGGCAGGGCTCGCGGACGAGCCGACGCCGAGGTCGACGATGGTGACGTGGTCGTCCGGACCGATGACCACGAACGCGCGGAACGGCAGCACCCACGCCCCGTCGACACCGTCCGGCCCGAACGCCATGGGGTCGAGCGCCCGGGCCGCCGCCCAGTCGTCCTCGCTCGCGCCGGGGAAGGCCTCGCGGTTCGTGGTGTCGATCGGCCCGGCCGCGTCGACGAGCGCGTGCACGGCGAACGAGCCGACCATCGCGGCGTTCATACGAGCGGCACGAACCGGTAGGAACCGTGATGGCTCTCGCGTACCTCGCCGCCGGACGTCGTCACGAGGGTCATCGTGCCGCGTACCGGGATCACCAGGCGACCCCCGTCGGCCAGCTGGTCGACCAGCGCCTGCGGGAGCGACGCCGGCTGGGCGGAGACGAGGATCCGGTCGTACGGCGCGTGGTCGGGCAACCCGAGCACGCCCGGCGTCGCCCGGCGGATCGACGCCCAGGGCTGGCCGGTCGCGGCGAGGTTGGCCGACCCGAACTCCACCAGCGCCGGCACGATCTCCACGCCGGTCACCGAGCCCGTCGGCCCGACCAGGTGCGCCAGCAGCGCGGTCGTCCACCCCGAGCCGGAGCCGACGTCGAGCACCCGCTGACCGGGCCGGACGTCCAGCAGGCGGAGCATGTCGGCCACCGTGCGCGGCTGGGAGTTCGTCTGCCCGTCGCCGATGGGCAGCGGTCCGTCGTACCCGGCCCGGCGCCGTTCTCCCTCGGGCAGGAAGCCCTCGCGCGGCCAAGCGGCGAACGCCGCCTCGACGGCATCCACGGGGTCAGCGCCGCGTGCCCGATCGCCGGCCGAGCCCGTCGAGAGCGGACATGTGCTCGTCGGTCAGCTCGAACCCGCCGACGTCGGCGTTGGCCCGCACGCGCTCCGCCTGCGAGGACCGCGGGATGACGACGATGCCGTGCTGCACGTGCCAGCGGACGACCACCTGCGCCGGCGTGCGGTCGAGCTCCTCGGCGATGCCGGTGACGACGGGGTGGGAGAGCACGCCGCCCTTCAGCGCGCTGTAGCCCTCGAGCACGACACCGCGCGCCTGGTGGCCCTCCACCACGGCCGGGTCGTGCAGCTGAGGTCGCCACTCGATCTGGTTCACGGCCGGGGTCACGTCGGTGGCCGTCGCGACGTGGTCGATCTGCTCGCCGGAGAAGTTGGAGACGCCGATGTCCCGGGCCGTGCCGGCGGCCTGGGCCTTCACGAAGCTCTCCCACACCGCGGCGTTGCGCCGGTCGTCGACGGGCGCGTGCACCAGCCACAGGTCGACGTGGTCGACGCCGAGCGCCTCGAGGCTGCGGCCCAGCACGTCGAGCTCGGGGCGGCCGGAGCGCGGGTTGTACTTCGTGGTCACGAACACCTCGTCCCGCGGCACGCCGCTGTCGGTCAGGGCCCGCCCGACCTCGAGCTCGTTGCCGTACATCGTCGCGGTGTCCAGGTGCCGGTAGCCCGCCTCGAGCGCGACCAGGCAGGCGTCGTAGCACTCGTCACCCTTGAGCTGCCAGGTGCCGAACCCCACGAGCGGGAAGTCGCCGCCGCCGCGCAGGGCGACGGTCTCGGCCGGGATGTCTACCGAGGAGCTCATCCTCCGACCCTAGTCATCTCGGTGACGGGCATGCCCACCGACGATGCCGGCGTCCGAGGTCAGCCCCGCCTCGGCGGCAGCGGCACGAACATCGAGGTGCGCGCGGCGTACTCCGGGTAGCCCGGCCGCTGCAGCATCGTCTGCTCCAGCAGGCGCGCGCCGGTGGCGAAGGCGAGGAAGTAGGTCATCGCGACCGGCGCGACGACCGTCAGCAGCGCAGGCAGCCAGCCGGACGAGAGCGCCGCGGCGACCCAGAGCCCCCACCACACGCACGCGTCGCCGAAGTAGTTCGGGTGCCGGGTGTAGCGCCACAGACCCGTGTCGAGCACCTGCGGCCGCTGGTCCCTGGGCGTCGAGCGGTACGTCGCGAGTTGGGCGTCCCCGACGGACTCGAAGACCAGGCCCACCACCCAGAGCGCGACGCCCAGCCACACGAGCCACGCCCACCGCACCTCGGTGACCGCCGCGGCCATCAGCGGCAGCGAGACCAGCCAGACGGCCAGGCCCTGCACCACGAACACCTTGCGCACCGCGACCGCGAAGCCTTCCGGCGTGGTGACGGGCGCGCCGAGCAGCTTCTCGTACCTCGGGTCCTCGCCGTGCCCGCGCGACCGCCGGCCGATGTGCCACGCCAGCCGGCCGCCCCACACGGAGACCAGCGCCGCGAGCAGCCAGCCGCGCCACGCGTCGCCGTCGGACACGAGCGGACCGACGACGGCGCAGACGACGGCGGCGGCCACCAGCGCCAGGCCCCAGGTGACGTCGACGACCGACACCCGGCGGGCGCGGCGCGCCGCGACGGCGGTCAGCACCATGGCCAGGGCCACCAGGACGAGCACGGTCCCGGCCAGGACGACGACGTCCACCGGCCGGGCCGTCGTCACCGCTCGAGCACGATCTGCTCGACGTCCAGGTAGCCGGACGCGAAGCCGGCGCGGGAGTACTCCAGGTAGAAGTGCCACATCCGCAGGAACGTCTCGTCGAAGCCCAGCCCGACCACGCGGTCGTGGTTCGCCCGGAAGGCGGCGTCCCAGCGGCGCAGCGTCTCGGCGTAGTGGTGGCCGAACGACAGGCGGTCGGTGATGCGCAGCGTGGTGTGCCGGCGGGTGACCTCCTCGATCGCCTCGACCGAGGGCAGGAAGCCCCCCGGGAAGATGTACTTGTTGATCCACGTGTGCGTGTTCCGGGTCGCCAGCATCCGGTCGTGCGGCATCAGGATCGCCTGGAGGCCGACCCGGCCGCCCGGGGCGAGCACGCGGTCGAGGATGCGGAAGTACTCCGGCCAGAACTCGTGCCCGACCGCCTCGATCATCTCGATGGAGGCGACGGCGTCGTACGCCGCGTCCTCCTCGATGGCGCGGTAGTCGCGCAGCTCGATGTCGACCCGGTCGGCCACGCCGGCCTCAGCCACCCGCCTCCGGGCGAGCTCGAGCTGCTCGACCGACAGCGTCACGCTGCGTACGCGGGCGCCCCGGCGGGCGGCGCGGATGGCGAGCTCGCCCCAGCCGGTGCCGATCTCCAGAAGCCGCGTCTCCGGGCCGACGCCGATGCGGTCCAGCAGTCGTTCGACCTTGCGGGCCTGCGCTGTGCCGAGGTCCTCGGTCTGCATGGCCGTCGGGTCGAACAGCGCCGAGGAGTAGCAGAGCGAGCCGTCGAGGAACGTCTCGAACAGGTCGTTGGACAGGTCGTAGTGGTGCGCGATGTTGTCGCGGCTGTTGTCGCGAGTGCTGCGCAGGGTGTGCGGCGACCGTGGCACGACCAGGGCGCGGGCCCGTTGCAGGGCCGGCGGCACCAGCGTGGGCAGCTCGGCGCAGAGCACGGTGAGGAAACCACCCAGGTCCTCGGCGTCCCAGGCGCCGGTGAGGTAGGCCTCGCCGAACCCGATGAGACCGAGGCGGCCGAGCCGTGCGAAGAACTCCTCGGGACGGTGCACCGTCATGGCGGGGCCGCCCTGGCCCAGGACCTGGGAGGAGCCGTCGCTCCGCTCGATGCGGACGGTGACGGGCAACCGTCGTACGGCTCCGGTGAACAGCCGCCGGGCCACGACGGCCGACACCGCGGCCCGCGCGCCGGACGGCACGGTGGCGAGATCGGGCCACGTCCGGAGGTCGGCGCGGCTCTGGGTGATGGTCATGAGACTCCTGGCTGGTGGTGATGGGGACGCGGCTGCACGCGCAGGCGTCGCGCCCACAGCCACACACCGTGCATTCGGATCAGGAAGGCGCCGCGGATGCCTGCCGGCGCGGCCCGCCAGGCGACGAGGCGGTCGGCGGTGCGGGTGCCGGAGAGCCGCGCGCTGAACCGCGCGCCCTCGTCGGTGCGCAGGGTGATGGCCACGTCGAGGTGTTCGCCGGGCACGCGCGCGGCGATCTCGTAGGTCCCGTCGACGCCGTGGAACGGTGAGACGTACATCGCCTTGTCCGTGCGCGCGCGGCCCTGCGCGTCCGGGTGCACGAGGTACGCGTGCCGGTCGCCGTAGGTGTTGTGCACCTCGAGGATCGTCCCGGCGGGACGGCCGTCGCCGTCGAAGCACCAGAACACGCTGATGGGGTTGAAGCAGTGGCCGAACGCCCGCGGGTGCGCGGCCATCAGGATCCGGCCCGGTCCCTGCCGGGTCGTCAGGTCGATCTCGTGGCGCGCGAGGAACGCCGTGACGTTGCCGCGCAGGGTTGCGTGCGGCCAGCCGAGGTGGTCGCGCGCCTCGAAGCTGCCCAGGACGCCGGCCAGCGCCCCGTGGTCCGGGAGGTCGTCGAGGTCGACCAGCCAGGTGTACGAGTGGTGGGTGAAGCTGCGCGTGAACGGCTTGCGGCGGGTGTGGGTGATGGTCGTGCGGTAGACCGCTCCACCGCTGGTCGAGGAGGGACGAAGTCCCGTCACGAGACCCCGCGAGAGGTCGGCGGCCGTCTCACCGGGTCTCGTGACAGGCGCTAGCGCGCCTTCCTCGACCAGCGGGTGCCAGTGGATACCCAGCCGCTCCGCGGCCGTCAGCCCCGAACGAGCACCGTCCTCGTGGAACCCCCAGCCGTGGTAGGCCCCCGCGAACGCGACCCGGTCGGTGTCGCACTCGGGCAGCCGGGCCTGGGCGGCCACGGACTCCGGGGTGTAGAGCGGGTGGGCGTACTCGCGGCGCTCGATGACCGTGCTCGGGTCGACGAGGTCCTCGCCGCCGAGGGTGACGAGGTACGGCGTGGTCGTCGGCAGCCGCATCAGCCGGGTCAGGTCGTAGGTGACGGTCACCCGGCCGCGGTCGCCCGCGACGCGGCGGAAGTTCCAGGAGGCGCGGGCCCGCCGGGCGCGCGGCAGCAGCGACGCGTCGGTGTGCAGCAGCGCCGGGTTGGCGGAGTACGGCAGGGCGGACAGCACCTCGCGCTGCGCCGCGGTCGGCTCGGCCAGCAGGGCCAGTGCCTGGTCGGGGTGGGTGGCGACGACCACCGCGTCGTAGGTCTCCGCGCGACCGTTGCCGTCCACGACCACGACGCCGTCGGGCGTCTCGAGCAGCGAGGTCACCTTGGTGCCGAGCCGCAGGTCGTCGACCCGCGCCCCGATCCGGTCGACGTACTGACGCGACCCACCCACCACGGTGCGCCACTGCGGCGAGCCGAAGACGCCGAGCATCCCGTGGTGGTCGAGGAACGTGAACAGGTACCGCGCGGGGTAGTCCAGGGCGATGTCGGGGTCGCAGGACCAGACGGCGGCGACGACGGGCTCCATGAAGTGGCGGGCGAAGTACGCCGAGAAGTCGTGCTCCTCCAGGAAGTCGCGCAGGGTGACGTCACGGGCCTCGTCGGTGGCGGAGGCGGCCAGCAGCCGCCGGGCCGCTCGGTGGAAGCGCGGGACCTCGCCGAGCATCCGCAGGTACGCCGGCCTGGCCAGGTTGCGCCAGGTCGGGAACAGGCCGGCGACGCCGAGTGCCCCGGCCCACTCGAGCCCGGTCGCGTCGTCGCGGGTCGACATCGACATCTCGCTGGGCTGGGTGGCCACGCCGAGCTCGGCGAAGATCCGCAGCAGGGTCGGGTACGTGCGCGCGTTGTGCACGATGAACCCCGTGTCGATGGCGAGCACGCCGTCCGCCGACTCCACGTCGTGGGTGTCGGCGTGCCCGCCGAGGCGGTCGTCGGCCTCGTAGAGCGTGACGCGTACGCCGGGCGAGGACGTGGCGACGTACGCCGCCGTCAGCCCGGCGACGCCCGAGCCGACGACGGCGACACGCCGCGGCTGGTTGACGGGTGGAGCCATCAAGCGGCCCCGAAGTCGATGAGCGCCACGACGTCCGTGGGCTGCTCCGACCCGCCCGCCGGCTCCAGGCTGATCCCGGCACCGATCGCGTCGTCGGAGTCACCCGACAGCAGCACCGTCGTCCTGTCGGCCGGCATCAGCCCGGCCGAGACCATCTCGTCCGCCGGGCTCTGCAGCCACAGCTGGTAGACCTTGCCGTCCGGCGCGGCCGGCATGTCCTCGGTGACCAGGACGGCCTTGTGCTCGCTGGCCGACCGCACGACGGTGGCCTTGGCGCCGTTGTCGAGGGTCTGGCTGAAGCGCTGGGCGTCGGGCGCCCGGAGCACCCGGTCGGTCGCGCTCAGCGTGGTGGACGTGTCGTCCCGCCACGGCTGCCAGACGGTCGCGCCGACCCCGATGATCCCGAGGACGACGGCCGCCACCAGAGCGGGAAACCACCTCCGGCGGGCGACCGGTGCCTCCTCACGGGGAGCCGACCGGTCCTCCACGACCGGCGGCAGGGGGCGGACGCGGGAGATGCCGGCGAGCACCTGGGCGCGCAGCTCGGGCGGCGGTGCGGTCTGCACGTCGTCGGCGAGCGCGGCCGTGGCCTCGCGGACGCTGGCCACCTCGGCCTGGCAGTCCGGGCACGTCGCCAGGTGTCGCTCGAAGCCGGCGCGCTCGAGGTCGTCGACCGCGTCGACGGCATAAGCGCCCGACAGCGCATGGATGTCACTCATGCCGCTCACCTCCTACTCCCAGTGCGTCGCGCAACCGGATCAGTCCGTCTCGGATGCGTGTCTTGGCCGTGCCGACCGGCAGGTCGAGCATCGAGGCCACCTCGGTGTGCGTGTACCCGCCGTAGTAGGCCAACGCGATGGCCTCCCGCTGCACGACCGTGAGCCCCGCGAGGGCCGAGCGGACCCGGCGCGCCTCCATCCGGGTCTCGACCGCGTCGGCGGTGCTGTCGTGCTCCACCTGGTTCGTCGTGTCGTGGTACGTCGTGTCCCGCCGGCTGGAGGCCTCCGCCGACCGCACCCGGTCGACCGCCTTGCGGTGCACGATCGTCATCAGCCAGGAGATCGCGCTGCCCTTGGCCTGGTCGAACCGGCTGGCGGACTTCCACACCTCGAGGTACGCCTCCTGGGTGACCTCCTGGGCCTGGGCCGGGTCGCGCACCACCCGCAGCGCCAGGCCGTAGATCCGCGAGGAGGTCGCGTCGTACAGCTGGGCGAACGCCGCCTCGTCGCCGCGCGCGCTGCTCCGGAGCAGGCCCCCGAGGTCGGGACGCGATGCCGCCGAGCCGCCCGCTTCGGGCTCGGGTACCGCGCCGAGGTGGCGCGCGCTGGGATCCACGTCGCGATCCTTTCGTCCCAGGCCCGCTCGGGGGTACCCCCGAGCGGGTCATCGGCGGGCGTGTCGGCACGCCCAGAAGACAAGTCGGAAGTGGTTCGGCGCCGGGGTCGGTGACGGATTGGTGACGGATTGCTGACGGCCAGCGGTCTGGTCGGGTGGGCCTACGCGCCGTCGAGATAGGGCGAGGTGTACGCCGCTCGCCACTCCGGTGCCTCGAACGAGTCCGTGACGTGGATCGTCTCCCGCTCGACCAGGTCACCGCGGTACTCCAGGACGGCCACGCACGGGCGACCGACGCCGCCGTCGTAGCTGATCCGGCCGAACCCGACCCACACGTCGCCGTCGCCGACGATCCGGGTGGGTCGCAGCCGCACGTTCGCCGGGTACCTCCCGCGCCACTCGCGGATCGTGGCCAGGCCCTCGAACCGCTCGCGGCTCTGCGGGAACTCGAGCACCGCGTCCGGGTGGTAGACCTCGTGCTCGGCGGCGAGATCGACGCCGACGACCTCCAGGTGGCGGCGTACCTCGGCGGCCCGACGCTCTCGCGCTGCGGTGGTGTGGTGGGTCGTGGTCATGGCGGAAACTCCTCAGGTATCCTGTTGTTCAGGGAACTTGAACAAATACTAAGGAAGCCTGAAGACATGTCAACCCCCTCCCGCCGGTTGCGCGAGCCCGAGGTCAACACGACCTATCTGCTCGGTCGGGCGCACAAGCTGCTCAACCAGCGGATCCAGGAGGCGGTGGCCGCCGCCGGTCACCCCATCCGGCCCGCGCACTCCGCCGTGTTCGTGAACATCGACCGGGCCGGCAGCCGGCTCACGCAGCTGGCCGAGCGCGCGGCCATGTCGCCGCAGGCGATGGGCGAGCTCGTCGACGACCTCGTGCGGCGCGGGTACCTCGAGCGGGTCCCCGACCCGGCCGACCGCCGTGCGAAGCTGATCGTGCTCACGGACCTGGGGTACGACGCCCTGCAGGCGGCCTTCGACACGATCCTCGACATCGAGGCCGAGCTGGTCGCCGAGCTGGGGGCCGGCGGTCTGGCGACGATGCAGCGCGCGCTGCGGCGGCTGGCCGAGGAGGACTGATCTCCCGGCCTTTGGGAGGATGCCCGCCATGACGGAGCTCGTGCGCTACGTGGTCGAGGGGCCGCTCGCCACCATCACGCTGGACAGCCAGCACAACCGCAACGCGTTGAGCCGCCGGCTCGTCACCGAGCTCGTTGCCGCGCTGGAGGCAGCCAACGCCGACCCCGACGTGCGCGTGGTCGCGCTGACGGCGGCCGGGCCGACGTTCTGCTCCGGCGCCGACCTCTCCGAGGCGACCGGCGAGGGGATGGAGGAGGGAGCCCGGCGGATCGTGGCCCTCCAGCGGCTGCTGCTCACGATGAGCAAGCCCGTCGTGACCCGCGTGCACGGCGCCGTGCGGGCCGGTGGGATCGGGATCGTCGCGTCCTCCGACGTCGTGGTGGCGGCCGACGACGCGACGTTCGCCCTGACCGAGGTCAAGCTGGGCCTGGCCGCCGCGATCATCTCGCTGACCGTCCACGCGCGGATGACCCCGCGGTCGGCCGCGCTGACCACCCTGGGCGGGGCGGTGTTCACCGGCGAGCAGGCGGCGGCGTACGGCCTGGTCACACGCGCGGTCCCTGCTGTCGGCCTGACCCCGACGGTGACGGAGATCTGCCTGGAGCTCGCGTCCGGGTCGCCGCAGGGGCTCCGCGAGTCGAAGGCGATCCTCAACCGCGACCTGGTCGAGCGCATCGACGCGCGGGGGGACGAGATGGCGGCGCTCAGCGCCCGGCTGTTCGCCTCCGAGGAGGCGCGGGAGGCCATGACGGCGTTCCTGAACCGCAAGAAATAGGTGTCCGGTGCGCCTCAGCGAGTAAAGTTGAGGACTTGTCTGCTCGCGGTCGGGGTGGGCGACACGGGGACGCATCGGGTGAGGGGTCAGGGTTTGTCGGAAGAGCTGCTGGCGCGGGAGATCGCGGGAGAGCAGGAGTTCGTCGACCGGGTGTACGTGCAGCTGGAGAAGTCGGCCCGGGCCGCCCAGCAGCTCGCCCGCGAGGGCTTCGACCGCGGCAAGCTCGGCCACGAGGGCGGGCTCGTCGAGCGCGACGCGATGGTCTTCCAGGCCGCGAAGCGGATCGCGCAGCTGGACGCCGCCCACGAGGGGCTGGTGTTCGGCCGGCTCGACGTGCGCCCCGAGCTCAGTCCCGAGCCGAGGTACGTCGGTCGCATCGGCCTGCGCGACGACAACCACGACTCCCTGCTGATCGACTGGCGGGCGCCGGCCGCGGCCGTGTTCTACCAGGCGACGGCGGCGGACCCGAAGAACGTCGTGCGCCGCCGGGTGCTGCGCAGCTCGGGGCCGACCGTCGTGTCGGTCGAGGACGAGCTGCTCGACGCCGAGGCCGGCACCGACCTGCCGATCGTCGGTGAGGGCGCGCTGATGGCGCAGCTGTCCCGCGCGCGTGATCGGTCCATGCACTCGATCGTGGCCACCATCCAGGCCGAGCAGGACCTGGCGATCCGGGCCCCGTCGAAGGGGGTCGTCTCGATCTCGGGCGGGCCGGGCACGGGCAAGACGGTCGTCGCGCTGCACCGAGCGGCGTACCTGCTCTACACCGACCGCCGCCGGTACGAGTCGGGTGGCGTGCTGGTGGTCGGTCCTTCGGGCGTCTTCATGCGCTACATCGAGCGCGTGCTCCCGTCGCTCGGCGAGACCGCGGTCGCACTGCGCTCGCTGGGCGAGGTCGTCGACGGCATCCGGGCGACGCGGCACGACGAGCCGGCGGTGGCGGACGTCAAGGGCTCGGCCCGGATGGCCGAGCTGATGCGGCGTACCTCCCGCCAGCAGGCGCCCGGTGCGCCCCGCGAGTTCCGGATCTTCTGGCGCGACGACGTGATCGTGCTGGACCCGGGCCGGCTGGGCCAGCTGCGCCGCCAGCTGATGGGCCAGGGCCGGCGCAACCGGCAGATCCCGCGCGTCGCCTCCTCCCTGCTGGACCTGATGTGGCGGCAGGTGCGCGGCGAGCGCGGGCGTGACCGCGGGCGCGAGGCGTTCAACGACGACATGCTCGGCAACCAGGGCTTCGTGGACTTCGTCGTCGAGTGGTGGCCGCCGCTGGACGCACCGACCGTGCTGGGCTGGCTGCGCGACCCGGAGTTCCTGGCGCGGGTCGCCGAGGGCGTGCTGTCCGAGGAGGACCAGCGGCTGCTGACCAAGTCGTGGGCCTCCGACCTGCCGGCGTCGGTGGAGGACGTGCCGCTGCTCGACGAGCTGCGCTACGCCCTGGGCGACGTACCGGCCCGCACGGAGGAGGACCACGAGCTCGACGACTTCCTCGGTGGCGATGTGCAGGAGCTGACCTCGGCGGTGGAGCGCGAGTACGGCTCGGGCGGCCGCGCGTGGACCCCGCCGACCCACAGCATCGAGGACGACCCGTTCGCCCACGTGCTCATCGACGAGGCCCAGGACCTGACGCCGATGCAGTGGCGGATGGTCGGCCGCCGCGGCCGGACTGCCTCCTGGACGATCGTCGGCGACCCGGCGCAGTCGTCGTGGCCGGTGCCGTCCGAGGCGGCCCTCGCTCGCGCCGCCGCGCTGGAGGGCAAGGAGCTGCACGAGTTCCACCTGTCGACCAACTACCGGAACTCCTCGGAGATCTACGAGTACGCCGCGGCGTACGCCGGTCGCGCCGGCCTCGACGCCGACCTCCCCACGGCCGTCCGCTCGACCGGGGTCCCGCCGCGCGAGGTACCCGTCACCGGCGACCTGGCGGCGGCGACGCGTGCCGCCGTGGCGGAGATGGCCGCGGAGGTCTCCGGCACCGTCGGCATCGTGGTGCCGGCCGCCCGCCGTTCGGACGTCAACGCCTGGCTGGCCTCGTGGCCGGAGTTCGCCTCCGATGCCCGCGGGGCTCGTGCGGCCATCGACTCCTCGGTCGCCCCCTCCGGCGAGGACCGCATCGTCGTCCTCACCGGCCTCGACACCAAGGGCCTGGAGTTCGACGGCATCGTCGTCGTCCGCCCCCAGGAGATCGAGGCGGAGTCGGTCACCGGCTCCGCCACCTTGTACGTCGTCCTCACCCGCGCCACCCAGCTCCTCACGGTCCTGACCTGACGCTTTTCCGGGATAGTCCGGTGTGTTTGGGTCGTGCCCGACGGCCCGCGGCGACCCATTCACACCGGACTACCCCGGAACTTCAGGTGCGCCACAGCTGGTCGGCGCGGCCGATCCGGTGGAGGTAGGCGTCGAGGGGCTCGGGCGGCGTGCGCCACGGAGGAGTCTCGAGGGTCCAGGCGCGTGACTCGGGCGGGAGGAACTTCGCACGGGCGCGGGCGTGGTGCATCCGGGCGGCGATGAACTGGCGGCGTCCGAGCTCTCCGCCGACGACCTCGAAGGTCTCGATGCCGTGGTCGCGGAAGCGCTCCTCGCGCTCCACGTCCTCGCGGTGACGCTTGCCGTCCTTGTGGTCCTCACCTTGGTACTCGCCGGCGAGTCCTGCGACGGGGTCGAACAGGTCCGGGATCCCGATCAACCTCCCGTCGAGGTCGTAGACCTCGCGGTTGCACAGGGGCTGTGGCAGGTCGGCGTCCAGCTTCCACACCAGAAGCATCCGGAACTCTTGGGGAGACCTGCACTCGTCGTGCGCGAGGGCGACGGCCATGCGCGCGTGAGGTACGCCCGTCCAGGCGTGTCGCTGGGCGACGTACAGGGCGAACAGGTGTCGAGAGGTGAGCCGGGCGGCGGCGGTCATCGAGATCGCATTGGCCGCCTCACGGACACTCGGCCGCCGGCGTACCTCGTCGAACAGGGCTCGCTGGATCGTCGCGACCGGTATGCCATCGACCACGGACCACTCGGTCGGTGCGAGCTGCTCCTGGGTCATGGTGAACCGCGGATCGGCGTTGAGCTTGGTGTGCGAGTTCAGCGGTACGGGCAGCTCGATCGTCCCGCCTTCGGACGTCCCGTCGAAGAACGTCGCACCGTGCCAACGCAACGCGCCCCACGCCGTCACGGCGCCGTACCCCTGGATCCGCCCCGCCTGCTCGAGGATCCGTTGCTCCACGATCGAGCCGTCCACGTCCACGCGCACGTACTTCCCAGGTGATGTCTGCCGCCAGCTCGGTCCGCGCGCCTGACCACGCGTCGGACCCGTTGTTCCCGTCGGGTCGACCCGCACCGGGGCCACGAGCCCGCTGGGGCGTTCGCACCACGGGTCCCACCGATGAGCCATGCCTTCTCATGCGCCGAGACGCTCGCGCCGAACCGCCCTCTCCCGTCACCTGTGGAAACAGGAACCGGAACGCGACCTGTGAATGAGATGTGGGCTCCGCGCCGTCGGGATAGTCCGGTGCGTTTGGGTCGTGAAAGGGCGTCCGTGACAGCCCATTCACACCGGACTACCCCGCCAGGACCCGGGACGAGACCTCCACCGCAGGAAGGCGGAAGTAGGGTCTGGCCATGTCGGAGGTCCACGTGAGCGGTGCCCGGGAAGCCATCGAGGCGCTCCGGGGGCACGAGGCGTGGGCGATCATCCGGCGGTCGACGCGGGCGGGGGACCGGGACACGGTCGGGCTGGTCGGGGGGACGCGGCGGGTCGTCGAGTCGATCCTGGACGTCGAGCTCGAGACCGGTGTCCCGGAGAGCGACCACATCGCCGACCGGCTGCTCGCGATCCCCTTCCGCCAGGTGCGGGAGCGGGGGTTCGAGGCGCACGACGACGGTACGCCGCTGGTCGTCGTGGACGTCGCGTCCGAGCGGGAGTTCTCCGTCGCCGAGGTGATCGAGGCGATCGACGACGTCCCCGTCGTGCTGAGCGACCGCGGCGGGTTCGACATCGACGACACGGAGTACGCCAAGCTCGTCGAGACCGTCATCAAGGACGAGATCGGCCAGGGCGAGGGCGCGAACCTGGTCATCGGCCGGCACTACCGCGCGACGATCGAGGACTGGGGTGCCGACAAGGCGCTCGCGGTCTTCAAGCGGCTGCTCGAGCGCGAGCGCGGCGCGTACTGGACCTTCGTCTTCTTCACCGGCGACCGGTACCTCATCGGCGCCAGCCCCGAGCGCCACGTGACGGTCCACGGCGGCGACGTGCGCATGAACCCCATCAGCGGCACCTTCCGCCTGGGAGGCGAAGGGCCGCTCAAGCCCCGCCTCCTCGACTTCCTCCACGACGAGAAGGAGATCTACGAGCTCTTCATGGTCGTCGACGAGGAGCTGAAGATGATGTGCGACATCTGCACCGAGGGCGGCCAGGTGCTCGGGCCGTTCCTCAAGCCGATGAGCCGCCTCATCCACACCGAGTACCTCCTCGCCGGCCGCACGACGAGAGACCCGCGCGAGGTCTTGCGGGACACCATGTACGCCGCCACGGTGACGGGCTCGCCGGTGGAGAACGCCTGCCGGCTGATCAAGCAGTACGAGACCGAGGGCCGGGCGTACTACGGCGCCGCGCTCGCCATCCTCGGCCGCGACGACGCGGGCGAGCCCGTCGTCGACAGCCCGATCGTCATCCGTACCGCCGACGTCGACCTGGACGGACGGCTCACCGTGACCGCCGGGGCCACGCTGGTGCGCGACTCCGACCCGGCGTACGAGGTCGCGGAGACCCACGCCAAGGCGGCCGGCATCCTGGGCGCCTTCGGGCTCGTCGCACCTCCCGAGGCGCCCGACGTGAACGTCGCCGAGCTGGTCAACGACGAGGACGTCCTCCTCGCGCTGAACGCCCGCAACCGGCGACTGAGCAGGTTCTGGCTGACCGACCAGCAGGGCACGCCCCCCGACCCCCGGCTCCGGGGGAAGCACGTCGTGGTCCTCGACGGCGAGGACGACTTCGTCAAGATGCTGCGCCACGTCCTCGGCGTGCTCGGGATGACCAGCAGCGTGATCCGGCACGACGAGTACGACGCGGCGACGCACGACCCCGTCCTCGACGCCGCCGACCTCGTGATCGTCGGTCCCGGCCCGGGTGACCCCCGCGACGCCGACGACCCGAAGATGGCCGTGCTGCGGGGTGTCGTCGCCCGCCTGATGGAGCGCGAGCAGCCGTTCCTCGCCGTCTGCCTCGGCCACCAGGCGCTGTGCCACCACCTCGGCCTCGACCTCGGCTTCAAGGACATCGTGTTCCAGGGCACGCAGTCGCCGGTCGAGATCGACGGCCGCACCGAGCGGGTCGGCTTCTACAACACCTTCGTCGCTCGACAGGGCGATCGCGCGGTCCCCGACGGGGTCGAGGTGCAGGCGGACCCCGAGACCGGGGACGTCCACCTCGTGCGCGGGCCGCACTACCGCGGCATCCAGTTCCACGCGGAGTCGATCCTCACCGAGCACGGCTACGACCTGGTGCACGACCTCGTCCGCGACCTGGTGTCCTGACGGAAACGGGGCGTTGGACCGCCTCGTCAGACTTGGTACCAGGACAGCCGGACCTCGGGGGGACCAGATGCATCGCGCGTGGATCGCCGCGGTGGCCGTCGTGACGACCGCCCTGCTCGCGGCCGCCTGCGGCGCACCCGTCGTCGATGCCCGCGAGGCTCCTGAGCGACAGGGAGTCGCCCGGTCGGCCGTGCACCAGGCCGTGCCGCCCCGCCGTCCCAACATCGTCTTCGTGCTGATGGACGACTTCTCCATGGATCTGCTGGGCACCATGCGCAGCGCCCGGTACATGACACGGCACGGGGCGTCATACGACAACGCCTTCGTCGTCGACTCGCTCTGCTGCGTGTCGCGCAGCGCGACGTTCACCGGCCAGTACCCGCACCAGACCGGGGTGCTGACCAACACCTCGAACCTGCCGAACCGGCAGGGCCCGATGGGCGGCTGGCGTGGCTTCGCCCGCTACGGCAACCAGGCGCGGACGTTCGCGGTCCGGCTGCAACGAGCGGGCTACCTCACGGGATACGTCGGCAAGTACCTGAACGGCTACGAGGTCAACGCCCGCGACCAGGCCCTGCCCCCGACGCCACCCGGCTGGTCGGACTTCCGCGCGATCTTCGGCACGGCCTACGACGGGTGGGACTTCCAGGGCCTGCGGCCCGCACCGAAGGGCACCAGCGTCCTGCGCAGCTGGCCCGCGCCACCCGCCACCGCGTCCCGCAAGAAGAAGGACCACGCGTACGCCGGCACCGTCATCGGCCACCTGGCCATGAGGTTCCTGCGGGCCCGGCGCAGCGACGCACGGCCCTACTTCCTCGAGGTCGCGCCGTACGCCCCGCACGGCCGCGTCGACGGCCGCCCGTCGTACGCCGACGAGTCGCTGTTCCCGCCGGCGTACCGCGACCAGCCCGGCGGCACGCACAGGCACGGTGACTGCGGCCTGGTCGCCTGCCGACGCCTGACCACGAAGGGCCTGCCCGGGTTCGGCGACCGCCGGGCCGACAACCGCCCGGACTTCCGCGACGGTCGCCGGGCGCCGCAGTGGAACAAGCATCCCCTGGCGCTCACCCGGTCGCAGGCCCAGACCAACCTGCGCGACCGCGCCCGGATGGCCCAGTCGGTCGACCGGATGGTGATGCGGATCCTGCGGATGGTGGACGAGAACACCTACGTCGTGCTGACCTCCGACAACGGTTTCCACCTCGGCCAGCTCGGCCTGCTGCGCGGCAAGGGCACGGCCTACGACACCGACACCCACGTGCCCGTCCTCGTCGTCGGCCCCGGTGTGGTGCCCGGCGCCCGCGACACGATGGTCAGCAACATCGACTGGGCGCCGACCTTCGAGGCCCTCGCGGGCCTGGGCTCCCCGGCGTACCGCTCGGGCACCTCCCTCGTCCCTACCTTCGGCGACCCGAGCGCGCAGGTCGCCGACTACGTGTACTTCGAGCACACGTTCTCCAGGTCCCGGCCGGGCGCCGACCCGGACCGGCCCTTCACCGGCGGCGGCCTCAACGTCATCCCGTCGTACGTCGCGGTGCGCAGCCGCACCGCCCTCCTGGTCCGCAACGACCTCGACCCTCGGTGGGGACACCACCGGTACGCCTACGAGCTGTACGACTACACCGGCCAGCGCGGCCGGGCCTGGGAACGCGCCAACGTGTACGACGACCCGGCGCACGCCGGGGTGGTGACCACGCTGCTGTCGAAGCTGGACCAGTGGGACATGTGTGCCGGCCTGCGCGGCGCGGACCCGGTGCCCGAGTCGTGCCGCACGCTCACGGTGGAGCCGCCGCTAGGTTGAGCCGGTGCCCGTGCCGGACGTCCCCCCGGATGTCGTCGTGGTCGACCACCACGACTCCTACACGTGGAACCTCGTCCACCTCCTCGCGTCCGTGACCGGCGTGCTCCCGCGCGTCGTCGAGCACGACGAGGTGACGCCGGCCGAGGTGCTGGCGCACGAGTACGTCGTGCTGTCGCCCGGCCCCGGCACCCCCGACGAACCGCGCGACTTCGCCGTCGGCCGCGAGGTGCTGCGCGCCGGGACGCGGCCGGTGCTGGGCGTCTGCCTCGGCATGCAGGGCCTGGTGACGGCGTACGGCGGTGTGGTCGACCGCGTCGAGCCCGCGCACGGCGACCTGACCCTCGTGCACCACGACGGGCTCGGCGTCTTCGCCGGCGTGCCCCAGGACTTCACGGCGGTCCGCTACCACTCGCTCGCCGCCCTCGAGGTGCCCGACGAGCTCGTCGTCACCGCCCGCGGAGAGGACGGGACCGTCATGGGAGTGCGGCACTCGACGCTCCCGCTGGAGGGCGTCCAGTTCCACCCCGAGTCGGTCCTCAGCGAGCACGGCGCCCTGCTGGTCGCGAACTTCCTGGGTCTGGCATGACGGAGCCGGCGATCGACGACGTGGAGACCTTCTTCGCCGAGGTCGCGGCCCGGCACCGGCGCTGCTTCTGGCTCGACGGCGGCGGGGCTCGCGAGTGGTCGGGCCGACGGTCGATGGTCGGCTGGCTCGACGAGGACGAGGTCTCGCTGACGTTCCACGCGGACGTGCGGGAGGTACGCCGCCACGTGGGCGGCCGCGTCGAAGTGGTCGGGACCGACGTGTTCGAGGTGCTCGAGACCGAGCTAGCGGAGGGGCCCGAGGACGCGCAGTGGTTCGGGTACCTCGGGTACGCCGCCCGCCCCGACCTCGCCCCCGCCCGCCCGGACCCCGACCTCCCCGACGCCGTCTGGATGCGCTCCAGCCACCTGCGGTTCTTCGACCACGAGCTCGCCATTGGTCACAAACGCCACCCTGAAAGCGTTTACATGCGGCGATTGGTCCCAAACGCCATCTCCGACGAGCCCCCACCTGAGTACTCCGACGCCTTCGACCGGGTCCAGGAGCACCTGCGGGCGGGCAACTCCTACGAGGTCAACCTGACGTACCGGACCGAGACGGCCAGCGACCTCGAGCCGGTGGCGGCGTACCTGCGGCTGCGCGCGGTCAACCCGGCGCCGTACGCCGGGTACCTCCAGCACGACGTCCCCGGGCACCGGGCGTGGCTGCTGAGCTCGTCGCCGGAGCGGTACGCGCTGGTCACCGCGGACCGCGTGCTTGAGACCAAGCCGATCAAGGGCACGACCGCGCGCGGCGCGGACGCCGAGGAGGACGACGCGGCGCGGGCGAGGCTGGCCAGCGACCCCAAGTTCCGCAGCGAGAACCTGATGATCGTCGACCTGCTCCGCAACGACCTGTCGATGGTCTGCGACCCCGGCACGGTCGAGGTGCCGGTCCTGATGGACGTGGAGTCCTACCCGAGCGTCCACCAGCTCGTCTCCACCGTCCGCGGCCGGCTGTCCGACGGCGTCACGACGGTGGCCGCGCTGCGCGCGCTCTTCCCCGCCGGTTCGATGACCGGCGCGCCGAAGGTGCGCACCATGGCGATCATCGACGAGGTCGAGGCGACGCCGCGGGGCGTGTACGCCGGGGCGTTCGGCTGGCTCGCTGCCGACGGCCGCGCCGACCTCGGCGTGGTCATCCGGTCGCTGACGACCGACGGCGAGGGCGTCTACCGCCTCGGCACCGGCGGCGGCATCACGGTGCGGTCGGACGTCGAGGAGGAGTACGCCGAGTCCCGCTGGAAGGCGGCCCGGCTGCTGGCCGCCTTGGAGCACTCGTAGAGACGCACCGACGGCGCCGTCTGTGGGGAGACGGCGCCGTCGGCAGCTGGGTCGATCGGTGTTACAGACCCAGGTTCAGCGCGGCCAGGATCTGGTTCAGCAGCGTGTTCAGCTGACCGAGCAGGCCGGCCAGCGGTCCGCCGTCCAGCAGACCGGTGACGGCGCACAGCAGGTTGCCGAGCAGGTTGCCGGCGCCCGTCGCGGCCACGATGTCCAGCACGACCTTGTCCAGGTGGACCTGGAGACCGAGCAGGTCGAGGTCGAGCGGCGCCAGCACGAGGTGCAGGATGTCGCACGACATCGCGGCGGCCGAGGCGCTGCGCAGACCGGAGAGTCCCTGGCCGTCGATCGACTTGACCTTCAGGGTGCGCAGCGTCGTGAACGTCTCCTTCGAGCCGTCCGTTGCGGTGATGACGCCGGACACGACGCCCTTCACCCACTGCTTGCCGTCGGCCGTCTTGAACTTCAGCGGCGTGAACGAGCCCGTCACCGCGCGGCCGTCCGCGGTGCTGCCCTTGATGGTCGACGTGAGCGTGCCGTTCGCCGTCTTCGCCACGGCGCCGCGCTCGGCGACTCCGCTTCCGCTCGCGGTGGCCGCGCCACCGGTGAGCAGGGCTCCGACGAAGGTGACCGCCAGGACCACCATGGTCGCGACTGGGCGCTTGAGCGTCCGGATGAATGCAGGCATGCGTAAGGAACTCCCTCCCGACCGGCGCATGGGGATGGTCGAATCCACCCCTCCCAAGACGCGCACGGCCGTGTCTCGACGCTAGGTGGCCGGAGGGGATGTCGTATCACCCCGAGGGGTAGCACTACGCATACGTTCCGTCGGTACGCCGCCGGGTGCCCGGGCCGCCGGGTGCTCGGGCCCGCCGGGGAGCCAGAGGGTGAAGCGGGCGCCGCCGCTCGGTGCCCGGCCGGCCTGGACCGCGCCGGCGTGCCGGGACACGACCTGGTGCACAATCGCCAGGCCCAGTCCCGAGCCGGGCATCGAGCGGGACTCGCGCGAGCGGTAGAAGCGCTCGAACACGTGGGGCAGGTCGGCGGGGTCGATGCCGGGGCCCTCGTCGTCCACCGTGAGCACGCCGTTGGCGAGGCGGACGGTGACGGTGCTGCCCGCCGGGCTCCACTTGGCCGCGTTGTCGAGCAGGTTCGTCACCGCACGCTCGACCGCGCCGGTCTCGCCCACCACCCACCACGGCAGCGTCACGACGTCCAGCTGGGTACGCGGCGCGCGCAGCCGCACCCGCCCGACCGCACGGTCCACGACCTCGGCCAGGTCGAAGGTCTCGACCACGTGCGTGAGCGGTTCGTCACGCGCGAGCTCGACCAGGTCGCCGACCAGCGTGGAGAGCTCCTCGAGCTGGGCGCGTACGTCGCCGAGCAGCTCCTCGCGCTGCTCGGTCGGCAGACCGCCCGTCGTGTCGGCCTGGGTGAGCAGGTCCAGGTTGGTGCGTAGCGAGGTGAGCGGGGTGCGCAGCTCGTGGCCGGCGTCGGCCACCAGCCGGCGCTGGCGGTCCCGCGACGCCGAGAGCGCGACCAGCATGGCGTTGAACGCCGTCGCCAGCCGCGCGATCTCGTCGTCGCCCTCCACCGGCAGCGGGGTCAGGTCCTCGGTCCGGGCGATCTGCTCGACGGCGCTGGTCAGGCGTCGTACGGGACGCAGCCCGTTGCGGGCCACGCCCCACCCGGCCGCGGCGGCGCCGATCACGCCGGCGAGACCGAACAGCAGCATCACCGCGCCGAGTCGCTTCAGCACGGTCTCCTGGGGCGACAGCGACTGGGCGAGGATGAGGGCCATGTCCTGGTCCTGGTACGGGACGGCGGCCACGCGGTAGTGGATGGTGCCCGCGTTGATGGTCCGGATGCTCTGGGTGCTCTTGCCCGCCGCGACGTCCAGCTCGGGAGCCCCCAAAGGGATGCCCGGTCCCGCGTCGACCGTCAGGATGCGGCCCGCGGCGTCGACGAACCCCACGCGGACGTCGGCGGCGCCGAACCATGCCGACGGGATCCGGTCCTGGGTGGCGTTCGTCAGGAGGTTGGTCTCGGCGGCCTTCTTGGCCCGGTCCAGCAGGGAGTCGTCCAGCGAGGCCTGCATCTGCAGGCGCACCGTGAGGAACACCGCCAGCGCGACCAGCGCGACCGCGAGACCGACGGCCATCGTGGTGAGCAGGATGACCCGGCTCGCCAGGGACCGGCGGTAGTGCCAGCCCGACTGGGGCCAGAGCCCGCCGGTCGCGGAGGCCGGGGGGAGGCTCACGTCTCCTTGAGGACGTAGCCGACCCCGCGCACGGTGTGGATCAGCCGGGACTCGCCCTCGGCCTCGGTCTTGCGGCGCAGGTAGCCGACGTACACCTCGAGCGAGTTCGCCGTCGTGGGGAAGTCGTAGCCCCAGACCTCCTCGAGGATGAACGACCGCTCGAGCACCCGTCGCGGCCGCCTCATGAACATCTCCAGCAGCGTGAACTCGGTGCGCGTCAGCGGGATCTCGCGGTCCTTCCGGTGCACCTCGCGCGTGCCGAGGTCCATCGTCACGTCGGAGAAGGTCAGCACCTCGGCGGCGCCGTCCTCGGCCGGCACGGCCCGCCGCAGCAGCGCGCGCAACCGGGCCAGCAGCTCCTGGAGGGCGAAGGGCTTGGTCAGGTAGTCGTCCGCGCCGGCGTCCAGTCCCTCGACCCGGTCGCCGACGGCGTCGCGCGCGGTGAGCACGAGGATGGGTACGTCGTTGCGGGCGGTACGCAGCGCCCGTGTCGCCTCGATCCCGTCGAGCCGCGGCATCATCACGTCCATGATCACCACGTCGGGGTCGGCCGCGCCGATGCCGGCCAGCGCCTCGGCGCCGTCGGTCGCCAGCGCGACCTCGTAGCCGTTGAACTCCAGCGACCGCCGCAGGGACTCGCGCACGGCCTTGTCGTCGTCGACGACCAGGACGCGCGGCTTCGCGCCGGCGTCACCGGTCGTCGTGCTCATGGGCTCCATGATGCCGCTCTTCCCTGAGCCGAGCCTGAAAGACGGTGCCGACGGGTCACGACAGGCCGAGCGCCGACCGTACGTCGCCCGCGACGGCGAGCAGGCCGGCTCGCGGCCGGCGCGGCAGCACGAGGTCCAGGCGCAGCCGGTACCTCCACGGGAGCGGCCGCACCCGGTCGCCGGCCACCTTCCACGTCGGCGCGCGCGTCGCCGACCGTGGCACCACCGCGGGGCAGCCGCGCAGCCGCGCCGTGGCGAGCGCCGCCGGGATCGTCGCGGCCCGGCGGGGCTTCGCGCCGGCCGCGGCCAGTGACTGGCGGATCCGCGGCGACCCCGCGTCGTACGACGCGAACACCACCTGGGTGCCGCGGAACGGCAGGGACCCGCGAGCGGGGAGCCGCACGCCCCTCGGGAGGACCACGACCAGCTCGTCGCCGCCGATGCGATGGGTCCGCAGCGAGCGGGGGAGCTCGGTCTGGTCGGCGATCGCGACCACGGCCGCGTCCAGCGTCGCCTCGTCGAGCCAGGCGATGAGGCGGTCGCCGTGGTCGACGACCTGGTCGATGCCGTCCAGGGCCGCGTCCACCACGGGCAGCACGAGCTCGGCCAGGCTCGCGATCGTGCCGACGCGCGGCCACCGGCTGGCGGCGGCCGACCGCGCCGCCTCGAACGCCCCGTCGAGGTGACCGAGGATGTGGTCCGCCTGCCGCGCCAGCTCGGCGCCGGCCGGCGTCGGGCGGGCGCCCTGGGTGTCGCGGTCGAAGAGGCGTACGCCGACCCGCCGCTCGAGCCGGGCCAGTCGCTGGCTCGCGGAGGGTTGGCTCACCTGGAGCCGGCGGGCCGCCGAGCCCACGGATCCGGCGCCGGCCACCGCCAGCACCAGCCGCAGGTCGTCGGCATCGGGCAACGAGGTCATAGGGGCAGCCTATGACCGGTTGCGAGGTGTCGCCGGCTACCGGGAGAAGGGCGACGGCGGAAGCCTGGAGGCATGACCGCACGTACCTCGGCCGTCCGGATCCTGGTCGGCATCGGCATCACCGACCTCGCCTTCCGGGTCGCGCAGGTGGCCGTGCCGCTGGTGGTGCTGGCGGGCACGGGGTCCGCCGCCGCCACCGGGCTGGTCGCCGGCGCTTCCGGTGTCCCGGTGCTGCTGTCCCCCTGGTGGACGCGCCGGCTGCGGCAGCGGGTCCGCGGTGGCCGGTCGCTCGCCCTCTGCTACCTCGGCGAGGCCGCCGCTCTCGCGAGCGTGGCAGCGGCGGCCGGCCTCGGGCTGCTGTCCGTGCCGCTGCTCCTGGTCGCCGGCCTGGCCCTCGGCTGCGCGGAGGCGCTGAGCGGGCCGGGCCGGGACGCCCTGGTCGCGGACCTCGGCGACCGGATCGGCGCGGACTCCGCCCTGACCCTGCTGACGACCCGCGACTTCTTCCGCCGGGTGAGCATGGTGGCCGGTCCGGCGGCGGGTGGGCTCGGCGTCGCCACCGGGCACGGCGTCTGGCTGCTCTGGGCCGAGGTGGCGACGATCCTGGTGTCCGCCCTGCTGGCCCTGCCGGTACCCCCGGCCAGCACTCCTCCCGAGGGAGCCGGGTCCGGCATCTGGCGCACGGTCCGGCACCGACGGGAGGTGCTGCTCGGCTGGGTCGTGCGCGGCACGGGCTGTGCGCTGTGGTTCGGCTTCACGCTGGGCCTGTCGCTGATGGGGGCCGAGCACGGGCGCGCCGGGGTGTACCTGGCGGCCGGCATGACGGCGTACGGCCTCGGCTCGGTCCTCGGCACGCTCGGCGTGGTCTGGCTGCTCCGCGTGCTCCCCGTGCTTCCCGCGATCTGCGCCGCGTGGCTGGTCACCGGCGGCTGCTGGGCGGTGATCGGCCTGTGGCCGACGGTGCCGGTCGTCGTCGGGGCCGGGTTCGTGTCCGGGCTGGGCGTCGTGGTGGGCAACGCCGGCGTGACGGCCACGATCACCCGGACCTCGGCCGGCGCCGAGCGGCGTACCCTCCTCGCCGGCCAGAGCGTCGTCGTGAACGCCGCCAGCTCCCTGGGCCTGCTCGCGGGCGGGCCGGTCCTGGCCGTGGCGGGTGCGGCGCCGACGTTGGTGCTGACCGGGGCGCTGACGGCCCTGGTGTCCCTCGGCGTCCTAGGCGTAGCGCGCCGCGACGGCGCCGGCCCGCGCGCCGTACCCGCCCCCGAACAGGCACGCGTGCACGAGCAGCGGGAACAGCTGGTGCACGCCGACGCGGTCCTGCCAGTCCTCGGCCAGCGGTGAGACCTCCTCGTAGGCGTCGACCACGCGCGGCAGGTGCGGGAGCCCGAAGAGGGCCAGCATGGCCAGGTCGGTCTCGCGGTGGCCGCCGTATGCCGCGGGGTCGATGACCCAGACGCGCTGCTCGGTGCCCCAGAGCACGTTGCCGTTCCAGAGGTCCCCGTGCAGGCGCGCCGGCGTCTCCTCGGGCACCAGGTCGGCCAGCCGGCCGACGACGGCCTCGACCTGTGAGGCCGCGTCGGGGCTGATGCGGCCGCGGTCGGTGGCCAGCTTGAGGTACGGCAGGACGCGCCGCTGACCGTAGAACTCGGCCCACGTCGGTGCCGACTTGTTGAGCAGGGGCAGGCGCGCGATGTAGCCGTCGCGCTCGGCGCCGTACGTCGCGGCGCCGGCCCGGTGCGTCGCGGCGAGAGCGCGCCCGAAGCCGATGGCCGCGTCGGCCGACGGCCGCCCCGGCTCGACCCAGCGCAGGATCAGGCAGCCGTCGTCGTGGGCCAGCACCTCGGGGACGGCCACCGCGCCGTCGCCGGCGGAGCCGAGCCAGCCCAGCCCGTCGGCCTCCGCGGTGAAGAAGCCGTCGGGGGCGTTGTTGAGGGTCTTCATCAGCGCGGTCGTGCCGTCGGAGAGCCGCAGCTTGGTGGCGACGCAGACGTCGCCGCCCGCGACCGGCGCGGTGGCGACCACGGCCGCGCCGAGGAGCTCCTCGGCGTGCCGGGCGACGAGGGGCTGCCGCGTCATGAGTGCCCGAGCCGGCTGGCGATCGCGGCCACGAGGGTCGCCGAAGTCCGCTCGACCATCGACAACACCTCCTCGAACCCGGCGTCCCCACCGTAGTACGGGTCCGGTACGTCGCCACCGCGTGCGACCGGATCGAAGGCGCGGAAGAGCATCACCCTGGGTGAGACGCCGCCGAGGTCCTCGAGGTTGTCCCGGTCCATGGCGAGGACCAGGTCGACGTCGTCGGCCGTGCCCGCGGCGTACTGGCGGGCCCGGTGCCGGCTCGGGTCGTAGCCGGCCGCCGACAGCGTTGCGGCCGCCCGGCGGTCCATCCGGTTGCCCACGTGCCAGCCGCCGGTGCCGCTGCTGGTGACCTCGACGACGTCGCCGAGGCCGGCCTCGGCGAGGCGCTCCTCGAGGACGACGTGCGCCATCGGCGAGCGGCAGATGTTGCCGAGGCAGACCAGCTCGACGCGGTACCGGCCGGGCTCGCGGGGGGACGGAGGCGTCACTTGCCGTCGATGACCTGGTTGACGCCCCAGGTGACGATCGTGATCACGACGGCGCCGCCCAGAGCGGTCATGAACCCGTCGACGTGGAAGCCGATGTCGAACGTGTCCGAGAGCCAGGCGGTGAGCTGGAGCATGAACGCGTTGATCACCACGAGGAACAGCCCGATCGTGATGATCACCAGCGGCAGGGACAGCAGCGTGAGCACGGGTTTCACGATCGCCGTCACCACGCCGAGGATCAGGGCCACGAGCAGCAGCGGCAGCAGCTTCTCCTGCAGCTCGGCCTGGCCGTGGGAGGGCCCGTTGAACCGGATGCCGTCGAACAACCAGGCCGCGACGGCCAGCGCGACGGCGTTGGTGACCAGCCAGGTGACGAACCGCATGAATCCCACGCGGGAAGACTACTGATCCGGCTGCAGGTCCAGCCGTTCCAGGATCGCCGCCTCGCCGTCGGCCAGGTGCCGCTCGAGCTCGGCCTCGGCGCCGGCGACGTCGCCGGCCTCGAGCAGCTCGACGAGCAGGGCGTGGGCCGCCACCTGGTCGCTGGCGTTGCGCCGGGCGCGCTCGACCTGGGCCAGCGCGAGCCGCAGCTCGGCGTGCACCGACGCCGCCATCGCGACCAGCCGGGGTGAGCCGGTGAGGCCGACGAAGGACAGGTGGATGGCCAGGTGCCGGCGGTTGAGCTCCTCGTACGACGCGTCGCCGGCCACCGCCGCGGCGTACTCCTCGAGCGAGGTCCGCACGGCCTTGCGGTCGCCGTCCTCGGCGTCCGGCCAGCTGCGCACCCCGGCGAGCTCGAGCACCCGGCGGGCGCGGGCGACGTCGCCGACGGACTCGGGGTCGGGCGTGGCGACGGAGACGCCGCGGTGCGGCTCGCGGGTGGCCAGCCCCTCGGCGACGAGGACGGTCAGGGCCTCGCGGACGGTCGGCCGCGAGACGCCGAGCGACTCGGCGAGGGCGACCTCGCGCAGCGGCGTACCGGACTCCAGATCGCCCTCGAAGACCGCTCGCCGCAGCTCCTCGACGACCCGGTCGACGGTCGAGGTCTGCTCGACGCTGGCGAGCGAGCCGAAGGGCGTGTCGCTCGTCGTGCCGATGGTCTGGGCCCCCGTCATGGACACAGTGTCTGACAACTTTCGGTCTCGCGGACATCCATGTGCCACACTCTGGTTTGTCAGGTTGTCAGACAATCACGTGGAGGTGTTCTTGGTGGAGCTGTCGTGGGGTCGTCGCTACGTGATGGTGCGTCCCGACCATTTCCGGGTCGACTACCAGATCAACCCGTTCATGGACCTCTCCCAGCAGCCGGATCCCGCCCTGACCCGCGAGCAGTGGGACGGCCTGGTCGCCGCGATGCGCGCCGCCGGCGCCGGGGTAGAGGTGATCGAGCAGCGCGGGGACGCCCCGGACATGGTCTACGCGATGAACCTCGGCTTCGTCGTCGAACGCCCCGAGGGCCCACTCGTGTCGTCGTCGGCCGGTCACGCGGTGATGTCGCACATGAGGTACGCCGAGCGCCGGATGGAGACCTCCACGGCCGCCGCCTGGTTCGCCGGCCGCGGCTTCTCGGTGTCCTACGTCGGCCGCGAGGGCATCGGCGCGCACCTCGAGGCGGGCGACGCCTTCGCGTGGGGGGACGCGCTGGTCGTCGGGTACGGCCCGCGCACCGACGAGCTCGGCCTCAAGGCGCTGGCCACCGAGCTGTCCGTCCGGGTCCGGGGCCTGCGCATCACGCACCCGGGCATGTACCACCTCGACCTCGCCTTCTGCCCGCTCGACGACCGGCGCGCGATCGTCTGCCCGTCGGCGTTCGACGAGGAGTCGGCCGCGGCGCTGCTGGCCCTGGTGCCGGAGCCGCTCGTCATCACCGAGGAGGAGGCGCTGACCACGTTCGCCGCCAACTCGATCGTGGTCGGCTCGACGGTCCTGATGCCCGCGACCGCCGACGGGTCGAACGCCCGCATCGTCGCCCGGCTCGAGGAGTGGGGCTTCACCGTCGCCCAGCTCGACCTCTCCCAGTTCCACCTCGGGGGCGGCTCGATCCGCTGCCTGACCAACCCCATCGACGTCCGCCTCGGCCGCGACCTCCCCCTCCTCCCTTCCGGCGAGGTCGTGCTACCCCGCCAGTAACCTCGCCGCCATGGCACCGGCGGGCGGCATCGACGTGATGCTGCTCCTGATCGGGGCGTCGGGAGTGGTGTTCGGGCTGCTCGGACTGGGGCTGCGCAGGAGCGTCGGGCCGGTGACGGCGTTCGCGGTCGCGGGGTTCTTGTGGTCGCTGGCGATCATCGCGGTCCTCACCCTGCTGCCGACCGACCCGGACGTCGGGATCGTGCCGGCCGAGGGGCGCTCGACCAGCTGCTCGATGGACTACGGCGGCCCGGCGCCGGACGGGTTCTGGGTCTTCGCCGCCGGCCAGCGGCTGCTGAACACCGTGCTGTTCGTCCCCGCCGGCGCCCTGCTCGTGCTCGCGGCGAGCCGGTGGCGCATCGGGTGGGTGGTGGTGCCGCTCGGACTGGTCGGCCTGGCGGCGTACTCCGTCGCCATCGAGCTCATCCAGCTCGAGCTGGCGCGCATCGACCGGGCTTGCGACGTGACGGACGTGGTCGACAACGTCTCCGGCGCCGGCATCGGGGTGGTCGTCGGGCTGGTGCTGGTGCTGGTGTTCAGGCCCTGGCGCCACCGGCGCTGACCCCGCAGGTCGAGGAAGGCGCCCTGGTTGCTGCGCAACCTCCTCGACCAGCGGTGGAGCACGGAGAACTAGCCTGCAGGGCATGACGAGCAGCCCCCAGCCGCGCGCCGCGGTGAGCCAGATCCCGCCGTACGTCGCGGGCAAGCCGCCGGTGCCGCGGCCGGACCTGACGACCTACAAGCTGTCGTCCAACGAGAACCCGTACCCGCCCCTGCCGGGCGTGGTGGAGGCGGCGTGCGGGGCCGTGCAGACGATGAACCGCTACCCCGACATGGGCAACACCGCGCTGTACGACGCGCTGTCGGCCAAGCTCGGCGTGCCGACCGACCACCTCGCGCTGGCGACCGGGTCGGTGGCGCTGATCTACCAGCTGGTGCAGGCGTTCTGCGACCCCGACGACGAGGTCGTGTTTGCGTGGCGGTCCTTCGAGGCCTACCCGATCGCGGTCACCGCGGCCGCCGCCCGCATGGTCCGCGTGCCGGTCCTCGCCGACGGCCGGCACGACCTGGACGCGATGGCCGCGGCGATCACCGAGCGCACCAAGGTCGTGCTCGTGTGCACGCCCAACAACCCCACCGGCCCGGCCGTCACCCAGGCCGAGCTCGACGCGTTCCTGGCCAAGGTGCCGCCGCACGTGCTGGTCGTGGTCGACGAGGCGTACGTCGAGTTCGTGCGGATGACCGACCCGGTCGACGGCGTCGCGACGTACTCGGCCCACGACAACGTGCTGCTCACCCGCACGTTCTCGAAGGCCTACGGGCTGGCCGGGTTCCGCGTCGGGTACGCCGTCGGCCCGGCGCCCCTGGCCGGCGCGCTGCGCGCGGTCTCGCTCCCGTTCGGCGTCTCGGCGGTCGCGCAGGCCGCGGCCGTGGCCAGCCTCGAACGCGAGCCCGAGCTGCTCGAGCGCGTCGAGGCGCTGGTCAAGGAGCGCGACCGCGTCGTCACCGGGCTCGCCGAGGCCGGCTGGACGGTCCCGGAGCCGCAGGGCAACTTCGTCTGGTTCGAGCTCGGCGAGCGCACCCTGGAGTTCGCGCAGGCCGCCGACGAGGTCGGCATCGTGGTCCGGCCGTTCGCCGGCGAGGGCGCCCGCGTGACGATCGCCGAGGACGAGGCGAACGACCGCCTGGTCACCCTCGTGGGGGAGTGGGTGACCGGCTCACGCGGGTAGCGTCGAGGTTCGGACCATCTCGGGAGGACCCATGGCCCCGGCATCGGCACAGGCGTACGTCGAGGACGACTCGTTCGAGCGCGACACCGACTACATCCCCGACCGCATCACCCGCGACGGCCGGGACGGCTGGCAGGTACGGCCGGACACCTACCGGCTGGTCGCCGCCAAGGCGTGCCCGTGGGCGACGCGGTCGATCATCGTGCGGCAGCTGCTCGGCCTGCAGGACGTCATCTCCCTGGGCCTGGCCGCGCCCGTCCACGACGAGCGCAGCTGGACCTTCGACCTCGACCTCGGCGCGAAGGACCCGGTCCTCGGCATCCACTTCCTCAAGGACGCCTACGAGCGCCGCTTCCCGGCGTACGACAAGGGCGTCACGGTGCCCGCGATGGTCGACGTCGCGTCCGGCCAGGTCGTCACCAACGACTTCCCCCAGATCACCCACGACCTCTTCTTCGAGTGGCAGGACTTCCACCGCGACGACGCGCCCGACCTGTGGCCGGACGACGTCCGTGACGAGATGGAGGAGGTGATGCAGCGCGTGTACGACGACGTCAACAACGGCGTCTACCGCTGCGGGTTCGCCGGGTCGCAGTCGTCCTACGAGGAGGCGTACGACCGGCTGTTCGCCGCCCTCGACTGGCTGGAGGAGCGGCTCGCCGGCCGGCGGTACCTGATGGGCGCGACCATCACCGAGGCCGACGTCCGCCTGTTCACCACGCTGGCCCGGTTCGACGCGGTGTACCACGGGCACTTCAAGTGCAACCGCAACAAGCTGACCGAGATGCCGGCGCTGTGGGGCTACGCGCGCGACCTCTTCCAGACCCCCGGGTTCGGCGACAACACCAACTTCGCGCAGATCAAGCAGCACTACTACCGCGTGCACGAGGACATCAACCCGACCGGCATCGTGCCGAAGGGCCCGGACCCGGCCGGCTGGCGCACGCCGCACGGTCGTGAGGCGCTCAGCTCCTCCTGAACGGCCGTGTCCACCGCCGGACGCGAGCGACGAACCGCCAGCCCAGGAACAGCACGCCCAGCACGACCGTCGCGACGACCACGAACGACGCCGCCGTGCCCGCGTCCGTCAGCCGGCGGAGCACCATGCCGACCGCCAGCGTCAGCAGCCACACCCGGATCCCGGCTCGGTTGCTGCGCGGGTCGTCGTGGGCGAACGCCGCGAGCCCCAGCCCCACCGCCGCACCGGCCAGGAAGGGCCACGCCGTCCGGGCGACGCCGACCAGGGTCAGACCCTCGTCGTGGCTGGAGCGGCCGACGACGGCGAACAGCAGGACCACCGCGGCATCCGCAGCGATCGCAGTCGCCCAGGCGCGGTTCATCAGGTACCGCCCGACGTGGGCACCGACGTGGGGACGGAGGTGGGCACCGACGTGGGGACGGAGGTCGGGACGGACGTCGGCGGGGAGGTCGGTGCCGAGGTGGACGACGTCGGCGACCCGGTCACCGTCGGTGTGGGCGTCGGTGTGGGCGTCGGGGGAGGTGGCGGCGGGAGGAGCCCGGCGACCCAGCCGCCGAGGTAGGGCCGGCCGGCCGCGGACCAGATGATGTTCACGCCGTACAGCGCCCGCACCCCGCGCCGCTTCTTGGGGTGGTCCTTGTTCCAGTCCGGCGGGCACGGGTACTGCTCGCGGTAGCAGGTCCAGGCGTGGAAGTAGAGCTGCGTGGAGCCGTCGCGGCGGCGGACGACGTCCGCGCCGCCCGGCCCGCACAGGTTGTTCGCCGTCGACAGCAGCAGCTTGGGCGTCGCGCGCGACCAGTCGCGGAAGTCGGGCGACTTGCGCCAGAACGTCCGGTACCCGCATCGCCCGAACCAGCCGACGGACGTGAACATCACCCACTTGGTGCCCTGCTGGGTGATGACGGGGTTCTCCTCGATGCCCTCGTTGGAGGTCAGGAGCATGCTCGTCTGGCCCTGCTGGATCCGGCGCCCGCGCTGGGACAGCTTGACGAGACGGATCGAGGACGGCTGGCCCAGGGTGCGGTAGACGAGGAAGCGCTGGCCGTTGTTGCCCGTGAACGCCGAGGGGTCGATGACCCCGACCGTGCTGGACTCGATGCCCGTCACGCGCGTCGGCGGGGTGTCGCCGGCGCGCGGGACGCCCGGCACGACCGGGCACACGAGGGGCGCGTTGCCGACGGGCGTGTAGGGGCCGAACGCCTTCTTCGAGACCGCCACGCCGATGCAGCGGGAGTTGATGTCGGCGCCGGGGATCGGTGCGGCGAAGTACATCAGCCAGCCGCCCGGCGCGCGCTGGATGTCGGGGGCCCACAGCTCCGCGGACGTCGCCCAGCTCGGGCGGCGGGTGAGGGCCGGCGTACCGATGACGTGGAAGTACACCGAGCCCGGCTGGGCGCGGGCGATGTTGAGGTTGGGAGCGGTGGCGGCTCCGACGAGGCCGACGCGGGCGTCGACGACGGTGGGGTCGGCGAACGCGCGCGACCAGAGCAGGGGGGCCGGGATGCCGAACGTGCGCTTCTGGGCCGCCTGCTGCACGGCGCCGGCCGGATCGCCGTCGCCCGCGACGAGCGGGACGAGGAGCGCGAGCGCCCCCAGGACGGCCACCAGGGGGATCGATGCGGTCTTGAGCCAGGTCCGAGGCGGTCGAGACATGCGCTCTAGTCTGACAAGCGTGGGCGCTGGGCACGGACACGGGCATGCCGCCGGGCGTGCCGCGGACCGGAGCCGGCTGCGTCTGGTCCTGACCATCACCGGGGTCGTGCTGGTCGTCGAGCTGGTGGGTGCGTGGCTGGCCTCGTCGCTGGCCCTGCTGGCCGACGCGGGTCATCTCGCCACCGACGCAGCGGCCGTCGTGGTGGCCCTCGGGGCGTCCTACATGGCCGCGCGTCCGGGCGGTCCGCGGTCGACGTTCGGCTACCACCGCGCCGAGATCCTGGCCGCGCTGGCCAACGCGCTGGTGCTGCTCGTGGTGTGCGGCTACCTCGCGTACGCCGGCATCGACCGGCTCCGCCACCCCGGCTCGGTCGAGGTCGACGCGGGGCTGCTGATCGCGTTCGCCGCCGTGGGCCTGCTGGCGAACGCCGTGTCGCTGACCGTGCTCACCCGCTCCGAGACGGGCTCGCTCAACCTGCGAGCCACGGCCCTCGAGGTGACCGCGGACCTGGTCGGTTCGTGCACCGCGCTGGCCGCGGGCGTCGTGATCGCGCTGACCGACTGGGTGCACGCCGACGCCATCGCCTCCCTGCTGATCGCGCTGCTGATCCTCCCGCGGTCGTGGACGTTGCTGCGGGAGTCCGCCACCGTGCTGCTCGAGCAGGCGCCGGCCGGCCTCGACCTCGAGGACGTACGCCGCCACGTCGCCGAGATGCCGGGCGTCGTGGAGGTGCACGACCTGCACGCCTGGACCATCACCAGCGGCATCCCCAGTCTCTCCGCCCACGTGACGGTCACCGACGAGGCGCTGGCCGAGCACGGCGTCGGCGGCATCCTCGACCGCCTCTGCGAGTGCGTCGCCTCCCACTTCGACGTCCAGCACGCGACGTTCCAGGTGGAGCCCGTCTCCCACCGCGCCCACGAGGACCTCGGGGAGATGCACGCCTGAGTCCCGCCTGGCGGTTTCACCGGTCGGCCGGGGAAACCGGCAGCGTCACCTCGCCAGGTATGGCAGGACCAGCTCGTCCCAGAGGTCCTGGTGGCGGGCACGGAAGAAGCCGTGGTGGCCCATGCGGGGCACCTCGAGCTGGGCCGGCGAGTACCGCTGACGGACCTGGTCGGCGTTCACGAACCGGTCGTGGAGGTCGGCGATGCTGGCGTCGCTCATCAGCTCGTCGTCGGTGAACGACAGGACCGTCATCGGCGCGGTCACCGAGGCGAACCGGTCGGCGGCGTTCGGGACGTCGACGCCGAGGTAGTCCGCGTGCAGGCACCAGCGGCCCCACTGCCGCATCACACCGGCGGGCACGTTGTCGAGGATGCGCAGCGACCGGCCGGGGTAGTAGCCGGCGGCTCGCGTCGCGAGCGGCGCGATGACGTGCCACAACAGGGGAGCGCGCCACTTGATGCCCGGGGAGTTCAGCCGCCAGTAGCCGGTGCCGGACGCGACGGTGACGACCCGCGCCAGCCGCGAGTGGTCGAGGAACGGCACGGCCTGGCCACCGAGGCTGTGGCCGACCCAGGAGACCGGCAGGTCGCCGGCCTCCGCCAGCGCGTGGTCCAGGGCGTCGGCCATGTCGCCGAACCAGCGCAGCACGTCCGCGTCCTCGGCCTTCATCGCCGCCACCGACTCCGTGCCGCGCAGGTCGAAGGTGAGCGTCCGGAGGCCCTGGGTGGCCAGCCAGGTGGCGAACGCCGCGTAGTACGACGCGGGCGTCGCCATCGCCGGACCGACCACCACGACGCCGACCGGGTCGACGCCGGTCGGCTCGAACCACGTGCCGGCCAGCTCGCGGCCGTCGTCGGCGGTGATGGTCACGGGTGCGCGCCGTACGTCGTTATGACGACCGTCATAGAGCATGCCGAGGAGACTATGACAACTGTCTTAGACCTGGCAAGATGGCGTGCTGTGACCCCCGACAACAGGCACGACACCCGGCGCCGGATGATCCACGGCGCCGCCCGCGCCATCGGCACCCGCGGCGTCGGCGCGATGAGCCTGCGCGACCTGGCCAAGGAGGCCGGCGTGCCGCTGGGGTCGACGTACCACCACTTCCCCGGCGGCAAGGCCCAGCTCGCGGAGGAGGCGGTGACCAGCACCGGCCGGCAGGTGGCCCGGCTCGTCGACTCGGCGCGCGAGCAGGGCATCGACGGGGCGATCGAGGCCTTCACCCGCGTGTGGCGCGAGCTGCTCGTCGAGACCGACTTCCGGACCGGCTGCCCCGTGCTCGCCGTGGCCACGGGCGACGACCCGGTCCTGACCGAGACCGCCCGCGGCATCTTCGCCTCCTGGCAGGAGCTGATGACCGCGGGGCTGGTGGAGGCGGGTGTCCCGCAGGGCCGCGCCCCCGGCCTGGCCCGGATGATCGTGGCGTCCCTGGAGGGTGCCGTCGCGGTGAGCCGCGCCGAGCGCTCGCTGGAGCCGCTGGACCAGGTCACCGAGGAGCTCGTGGCGCTGGTGCGGGCGGCCCGGGATCGCTGACCAACGCACCCCCAGCAGGACTACTGACCCCGTATCTGGGGGTAGGAGTCCTGCTGCGGGTGCGTTAGTCAGCACCCCGACCGGATTCGCCCGCGCGTACCGAGCCCCGGTAACTTAGGGGGCACGCGGTGTGGTGCCGGTCACAAGCTGGGCCAGGCCGCGACGCGCACGCAGACGCCTCACGCGGTGACCCCGCGGGCGGCAGGTGAAGAGTGAGGAGTCGTTCGTGACCCATGCAGGTTTCGGCCCCGATCTGGCGGAGGTCTTCGGACCGGGCCAGCACGGCAGGCCACATGACGGGGGCCCCGAGCTCGTCCAGCTGTTGACCCCCGAGGGTGAGCGGGTCAGCCACCCGGAGTTCTCCTTCGGCGACGGGATGTCGGCCGAGGACGAGGCGGAGATGATCCGCGGCTTCTTCCGCGACATGACGCTGACCCGCCGCATCGACACCGAGGCCACCGCGCTCCAGCGCCACGGCGAGCTGGGCATCTGGGCCCAGCTGCTCGGCCAGGAGGCCGCGCAGATCGGTGCCGGCCGTGCGCTGCGCCCGCAGGACTACGTCTTCCCGACCTACCGCGAGCACGGCGTCGCGTGGTGCAAGGGCGTCGACCCGCTCGAGCTGCTCGGGCTGTACCGCGGCGTGGACCAGGGCTCCTGGGACCCCGCGAAGTACAACTTCCACCTCTACACGATCGTCATCGGCGCGCAGACCCTGCACGCGACCGGCTACGCCATGGGCATGCAGCGCGACGGCGTCGTCGGCACCGGGGACCCCGACCGTGACGCCGCGGTGATCGCCCACTTCGGCGACGGCGCCTCCTCGCAGGGCGACGTCAACGAGGCCTTCATCTTCGCGGCGTCCTACAACGCCCCGGTCGTCTTCTTCTGCCAGAACAACCAGTGGGCGATCTCCGAGCCCATCGAGCGGCAGACCCGGATCCCGCTCTACCAGAGGGCTCTCGGCTTCGGCTTCCCCGGCGTCCGCGTCGACGGCAACGACGTGCTCGCGACCTACGCGGTCACCCAGGCCGCGCTGAACCGCGCCCGCGACGGCCAGGGGCCGACGTTCGTGGAGGCCTACACCTACCGCATGGGCGCGCACACCACGACCGACGACCCCACGCGTTACCGCCTCTCCGACGACGTCGAGCGCTGGCGCCTCAAGGACCCCATCGAGCGGGTGAAGGCCTACCTCCAGCGCAACGGGCTGGCCGACCAGGACTTCTTCGACGCGATCGCCGGCGAGGCCGACGACCTCGGCGCCCGGCTCCGCGCCGGCGTGCAGGAGCTCGCCGACCCGTCGCCGCTGAGCGTGTTCGACCACGTGTACGCCGAGATGACGCCGGAGCTGCAGGAGCAGCGGGACGGCTACGCGGCGTACCTCGACTCGTTCGAAGGGGCTCACTGAGATGTCGAAGATCACCCTGGCCAAGGGCCTCAACATGGGCCTGCGCAAGGCCATGGAGGACGACCCGAAGGTCCTCGTGATGGGCGAGGACGTCGGCAAGCTCGGCGGCGTCTTCCGCATCACCGACGGCCTGCAGAAGGACTTCGGCGAGGACCGCGTCATCGACTCGCCGCTGGCCGAGTCCGGCATCGTCGGCACCGCGGTCGGCCTGGCGCTGCGCGGCTACCGCCCCGTCGTGGAGATCCAGTTCGACGGCTTCGTCTATCCGGCGTACGACCAGATCGTCTGCCAGGTCGCCAAGATGCGGTTCCGCTCGATGGGCAAGATCGACATGCCGATCGTGATCCGCATCCCGTTCGGCGGCGGCATCGGCGCGGTCGAGCACCACAGCGAGTCGCCGGAGGCGCAGTTCGCGCACACCCCGGGGATCAAGGTGGTCGCCTGCTCCAACCCGATCGACGGCTACTGGATGATCCAGCAGGCCATCGCCTGCAACGACCCGGTGATCTTCCTCGAGCCGAAGCGGCAGTACCACGCGGACAAGGCCGACCTCGACGAGGGCGCCACGCCCGACCCGCTGTTCCGGTCCCGCGTCGTGCGCCGCGGCTCCGACGCGACCCTGCTCGCCTACGGCCCGACGGTGAAGACCGCGCTCAAGGCGGCCGAGGCGGCGTCCGGTGAGGGCCGGTCGCTCGAGGTCATCGACCTGCGCACGCTGAGCCCGCTGGACATGGCGCCGGTCTACGAGTCCGTACGCCGCACCGGCCACGCCGTCGTCGTGCACGAGGCCCACGTCAACCTGGGGCTCGGCTCCGAGGTCGCGGCCCGGATCAGCGAGGAGTGCTTCTACTCCCTGGAGGCGCCGGTGCTGCGGGTCGGCGGGTTCGACACGCCGTACCCGCCCTCGCGCATCGAGGAGGAGTGGCTCCCGGACCTCGACCGGGTGCTCGACGCCGTCGACCGTTCGCTCGCCTTCTAGCCCCCCGAAGGATCCAGATGCCCGACTACAAGCTGCCCGACGTCGGCGAGGGCCTCACCGAGGCCGAGATCGTCACCTGGAAGGTCAAGGTCGGCGACGTGATCGCCGTCAACGACATCGTCGTGGAGATCGAGACCGCCAAGTCGCTGGTGGAGCTGCCGAGCCCGTACGCCGGCACGGTCACCGCGCTGCTCGTCAACGAGGGCGAGACGGTCGACGTGGGCACGCCGATCATCTCGGTCGGTGACGCCTCCGAGGCGCCGGCCGAGGCGCCCGCCGAGCCCGCGCCCGTCGGCGCCTCGCCGGACATCGACCTCTCCAACCCGGCCGCGTCCGGCGGCGGCGAGGGCGAGAGCCTGGTCGGCCGCAACAAGGCCGAGCGAGAGGCGACCCGCCGGCCGCGCCGGGCGATGTCGCCGGCCGTGGAGTCGACGCACCAGCAGGTGCAGGCGTCGTTCGAGCCGGGCGAGAAGACCGTGCCCGTGCCCGTCGAGACCGACGAGCCGGCCGTCCCGGCCTACACCCCGGCCGCCGAGGCGCCCGCCGCCTCGAACGGCGACGTGCGCACGCTGGCCAAGCCGCCGGTCCGCAAGCTGGCCAAGGACCTCGGAGTCGACCTGCGCTCGCTGGTCGGCTCGGGCGAGGGCGGCGTGGTGACGCGGTCCGACGTGGAGACCGCCGCTTCCGACTCCGCCCCGCTGGTCGAGGAGGGCCGTCAGGGCCCGTCACGAGACCCGGGCGCTCGCGAGACGCGCGAGCCGATCAAGGGCGTCCGCAAGATGATGGGGCAGGCGATGGTGCAGTCCGCCTTCTCCGCCCCGCACGTCACCGAGTGGGTCACCCTCGACGTCACGCGCACGATGGACTTCGTCGAGCGGCTGAAGACGCGGCGCGAGTTCCGCGAGGTACGCGTGTCGCCGCTGCTGGTGCTCGCGCGGGCCTGCCTGCTGGCGATGCGCCGTACTCCCGAGATCAACTCCTGGTGGGACGAGGCCGCCCAGGAGGTCGTGTTCAAGAGCTACGTGAACCTCGGCATCGCCGCGGCCACCACGCGCGGCCTGGTGGTCCCGAACGTCAAGGACGCCCAGGACCTCTCGCTGCTCGACCTCGCGGCCGCGCTCAACGAGCTCACCGCGACGGCCCGCGACGGGAAGACGCAGCCCGCCGACATGAGCGGCGGCACGTTCACGATCACGAACGTCGGGGTGTTCGGCATCGACTCCGGTACGCCGATCATCAACCCCGGCGAGTCCGCGATCCTGGCCTTCGGCGCGATCAGGAAGCAGCCGTGGGTGGCCAGTGGTCCGGATGGTGACCAGATCGTGGTCCGCCAGGTCACGACGCTGGCGCTGTCCTTCGACCACCGTCACGTCGACGGCGAGAAGGGCTCGCGGTTCCTGGCCGACGTCGCCGCGATCATGGAGGACCCGGCGTCCGCGCTGCTGTACTGAGCGTCCGGCGGCGCGCTCAGACGTACCTCGCCGCACGCTCGGCCGGGGTCGAGGGGCCGCGCTCGATGAGCCCGGCCAGCTCGTGCTGGAGGACGGCTCCGACGCGGGCGCAGAACTCCTCGGGCTCGTCGGCGGCGTCGGGCAGCTCGGCGACGATGCGGTCGACCGTGCCGATGGCGCGCAGGTCGAGGGCGCCGACGTGCTGGGAGCGGGCCATGTCGGCGGCGTGCGACAGGTCGCGGTGCACGATCGCCGAGGCACCTTCGGGCGGGAGCGGGGAGAGCCAGGCGTGCTGGGCGGCGACCACCCGGTCCGCGGGCAGCAGGGCCAGTGCCCCACCGCCCGAGCCCTCGCCGAGCATCAGGCAGAGGGTGGGGGCGCGGAGCGTCACCAGGTCGGCCAGGCAGCGGGCGATCTCGCCGGCCAGCCCGCCGTTCTCGGCGTCGGCCGACAACGCGGCGCCCTGCGTGTCGATCACGGTCACGAGCGGCAGCCCGAGCTCCTCGGCCAGGTGCATGCCGCGCCGGGCCTCGCGCAGCGCCTCCGGTCCCATCGGCCGGTCGTAGGTCTGGCCGCGGCGGTCCTGTCCGAGGAACACGCACGGCACGTCCCCGAACCGCACCAGCGCGATCAGCAGCCCCGGGTCCTGCTCGCCCTGACCCGTGCCGTTGAGCGGGATCGCGTCGGATGCTGCGTAGCGGAGCAGGCGCCGGACGCCGGGCCGGTCCCGCCGCCGCGACCGGATCACCGCGTCCCAGGTGTCCACCTCCGGCACCGGTTCCTCGGGCGGCGCCGGCACGGCCGCGATGCCCTCGCGCGGCGCCATCAGGATGTCGAGCGCGCGGCCGAGCAGGTCCGGTACGTCGGCGGGCGCGACGACCCCGTCGATGATCCCGTGCGCGAAGAGGTTCTCCGCGGTCTGCACGCCCTCGGGGAACGGCTTGCCGTACAGCGCCTCGTACACCCGCGGCCCGAGGAACCCCACCAGCGCGCCCGGTTCGGCCACGGTCACGTGCCCGAGCGACCCCCACGACGCCATCACGCCGCCGGTGGTCGGGTGCCGCAGGTACACCAGGTACGGCAGGCCGGCCTTGCGGTGTGCCGCGACGGCTTCGGAGATCCGCACCATCTGCACGAAGGCGGGCGTGCCCTCCTGCATCCTCGTACCGCCCGACACCGGCCCCGCGAGCAGCGGCAGCCCCTCCCGGGTCGCCCGCTCGATCGACGACACCAGGCGGTCCGCGGCGGCGCGCCCGATCGACCCGGCCAGGAACGCGAACTCGCCCATCAGCACCGCCACCCGCCGGCCGCGCATCAGCCCCTCGCCCGTCAGCACCGACTCGTCGGCGCCGCTGCGCTCCTGGGCGGCGTCCAGCTCGGCGGCGTACGCCGGGTCGACGGCGCCGCGCACGGGTGCGGTGTCCCAGGAGCGCCAGGAGCCCCCGTCGAGCACCAGGTCGATGAGCTCGGCTGCGGACAGGCGGGCTGGAGACGGGTCCGTCACCCAGGTCAGCCTATGGGTGACGCGGTCTCGTGACAGGCGCTAGCGCGCCTTCCTCGACCAGCGGTCGAGGACCTCGGCCTCGCGCTCGCGGGACATCCCGGTGCGCACGGCGTCCGGCGTCTCGCGCACCCAGGCGAGCGTGTCGCGGGCCGTGTCGGCGTACGGCCGCGTGGTCAGCCCCGCGGCCGCGGAGACGTCGAAGCGGTGCGTCATCATCCCGTCGTACTCGGGCCGCGGCAGCCACAGCGGCAGCGCGCCGTCGCCGGCCCACGGCTCGACGCCCTGGTCGGTGAGGAACTCCTGGCCGGGCCACACGACCTCGGGGGAGGCGCCGACACCGATGGCGGTCTGCTCGATGATCTCGCCGACGGGGGAGACCGGGCCGACGCCGTCGTACGCGCCGGTGGTGCCGGCCTCCACGGCCCGCACGACCCACTCGGCGATGTCGCGGGCGTCGATGACCTGCGCACGGTCACCGGGGTCCCCCGGACCCAGCACGCGGCCGCCCTCGGCGAGGCGTTCGGGCCAGTACGTGAACCGGCCACTCGGGTCGCCCGGGCCGACGATCAGGCCGGGGCGGACCACCATCCACCGGTCCACGCCGTCCCTGACCAGCCGTTCGCAGGCGACCTTCATGCCGCCGTACGCCGCGGGGTCCTCGCGCAGGTCCGTGTCCTCGTCGATCGCCTCGACCAGCGGGCTGTCGGGGCCGGGGTCCGGCGTGGACGTGTCGGCGTACACGTTGACCGTCGACGCGAACACCCAGTGCGCGCCGGGCCAGGCCGCGACCGCCTTGCGCACGTGCGACGGGGTCCGCGAGACGTCGACGACCGCGTCGAACTCCTCGGCGGCCAGGTCGTGAGGTACGTCGTCGCCGCGGTCCCACACGACGTGCCTCGCGCCGGACGGCACATCACCCGAACGACCCCTGGTCACGCAGGTGACGTCGTGGCCGCGCGCGACCGCGTCCGCCGCCGTCGCCTTCGAGAGGAACACGCTGCCGCCGAGCACGAGGATGCGCATCCGCCCACAAGACCCGGTCGCCCATCGGCGCGGCAACCCCTTTCCGCTGGGAGCGGAGCCTGGTCCCGAGACGGGCCTCGGCGCTGCTCACCCACCGAAGGTCGGCGACACCTCCGCCAGCAGCCAGCCGTCGAAGAGGTCCTGGAGGTCGGCGCCGGTCTGCTCCTCGACCCAGGGCAGGTACTCGTCGCGGCTCACCGTGCCGTCGGCGTCCGACTCCGGCCACGCCTTGACCATCGCCCAGAACTTCTCGTCGCCGACCCGGCGCCGGATCTCGTCCCACATCAGCGCCGGCCCGTAGTACACCTGGATCTCGCCGAAGGTCTTCGGGTCGTACGCCGCGGGCGGGCCGTTCACCGAGCGCGACTGCTTCTCGTACGCCGCGGCCTGCCGGAGGATCGTCTGCATCGGGATGCCGGTGTTCTCGGACTGCCAGACGAACTGCAGGTACATCGCCATGCCCTCGTTCATCCAGAGGTCGCGCCAGTCGTCCGGGGTGACCCGGTCGCCGTACCACTGGTGCACGATCTCGTGGACGATCGTGTCCTTCTGCGTCGTGTAGTCGGTGTCGCCCAGCGTGATCATCGTCTGGGTCTCCATGCCGCTGTTGGAGTCGACGAGCAGGATGCCGAGCGAGGACCACGGGTAGTCGCCGAGCTTCGACTCGACCCACTCCAGGGCCGTCGGCGTGTACCTCAGGTTCTTCACGTACTTCTTCGGTGTCCCCTTCGGGAACCAGTAGGTGATCGGCACGCCGCTCACCGGCGGCGCGTCGAGCCTGCGGTACTTCCCGAAGGCGACGGTGACGAGGTACGACGAGGTCGTGCTGTCGAGGTGGAACGTGCTCGTGGTGTTGCCGTCGGCCCGGTCGACGCCGACCAGCTCCCCGTTGGCCACCCCGCGCATCGGCGCCGGCACGGTCAGCGTGAAGTCGTAGAACGCCTTGTCCGACGGCTGGTCGTTGACGGCGTACCAGGAGTAGGCGCCGTACGGCTCCTGCATCGTCCACGCCGAGCCGTCGTCGGTCACGGTGAAGCCGGTGGTGCTGAAGTCCGAGCGCGTCGTCGGTGCCTCGACGGGCTGCGGCCGGCCGGAGTAGGCGATGCTCAGCTCGTACTGCCCGTCGGCCGCGAAGGCGCCGCTGACGAGCAGGTTCTTGTCCTGCTGCTCGAACGTGGCGTCCGCGCCGTCGACCTGCACGGCCGACACGACCAGCTGGGGCTCGAGGTCCAGCTGCACCTGGTCGGTGTCGCCGGTCGAGCGGAAGGTCAGCGTCTCGGCGCCGGTCAGTGTGCGGCCGGTCGGGTCCCACGTGAGGTCGAGGCCGTAGTGGAGGGCGTCGACGTCCGGCTCGCCGATGTCGGGGTACACGCTGTCCTCGACCGGCTCGCTGACGGCGGCGTCGTACTCGCCCGCACCCTCAGGTGACGAGGAGCCGCCGCTGACCGACGAGGACGGGTCGGCGGCGGGCGTCGACGAGTCGCTGCTCGTGCACGCCGTCAGTCCGGCCAGCGCGGCCGCGCTCACCAGGGCGGCCGTGTGCCGTCGTACCTTCACTCGTTGCCTCTCAACATCGGCCGGACGATCCTGCGGCCGTGGTGGATCTGCGCCTTGACCGTGCCGAGCGGGGCGCCGACCTGCTGGGCGATCTCGTCGTACGGCAGGCCGTACACGTCGCGCAGCAGCAGCGGCTCGACGTACTGCGGGTGGTCCTCCTCGAGGTTCTCGAGGGCCTCCAGCAGGTCCAGGCGGGTGCCGGCGATGACGCTGGTCGTGCGCGGGTCCGGCTTCTCGAGCGGCAGCACGTCGCTGGCGACGGCCTGGTTCTTGAGGCGGCGGTACGTCGACCGGGCGCTGTTCACCGCGACGACGTGCAGCCAGGTGGTGAACCGGCCGTTCTCGCCCCAGCTGCCGATCTTGGTCGCGACGTTGATCAGCGCCTCCTGGCAGGCGTCCTCGGCGTCGGAGCTGTAGGGCAGCACGCCGCGGCAGATCGCCAGCGTCCGCGGCCGGACCGCGGCGAGCAGGGACTCCAGGGCGTCGCGGTCACCCGCCTTGGCCCGCCGGGCCAGGTCGTCGATCTCATCGGCGCCAGTCACCTGGTCCGTCACGCCCGTGTCCTCCTCGAAGTCCGTGGGAAAGATAATGCCCTGGTGCCCCTACCCACCCGCATCGGTCGCTACGCCGTACGACGGCGCATCGGCTCCGGCGGTTTCGCGACGGTGTGGCTCGGGTACGACGACCAGCTCGACTCCCCGGTCGCGATCAAGGTGCTCGCGGACAACTGGTCCGACGACCACCACGTGAAGCAGCGGTTCGTCGACGAGGGCCGGTTCCTGCGCAAGGTGGAGTCGCCGCACGTCGTCCCGGTGTACGACGCGGGCGAGCTCGACGACGGGCGCCCCTACCTGGTGATGGCGTACGCCGACCAGGGCACCCTCGCCGACCGGCTGGAGACCGGCGGCATGCCGCGCGACGAGGCCCTCGAGGTGGTCCGGCAGGTCGGGCTGGGGCTGTCCGCGCTGCACCAGCTCCAGGTGCTGCACCGCGACATCAAGCCGGCCAACGTGCTGTTCCGCACCGAGGGCACCGGCGACCCGCCGGTCGTGCGGGCCATGGTCGGCGACCTCGGCCTCGGCAAGTCCGTGGACATGTCGTCGCGGCTGACGATGATCGCCGGCACGCCGACGTTCGTGGCCCCCGAGCAGGCACAGGGGGAGCGGCTGGACGCGCGCGCCGACCAGTACTCCCTGGCCGCGCTCGCCTACCTCCTGTTCACCGGCCGCCCGCCGCACCGGCACACCACGCTGGCCGCGGCCGCCAACCCCGGACAGCCGGACCCGATGTCGACGCCCGAGTGGCCGATCCCGCAGCCCGTCGAGGCCGTCGTCCGCCGCGGCCTCGCCGCCGACCGCGAGGACCGGTACCCCGACGTGCTCGCGTTCACGGCGGCGCTGGTCCGTGCGGCCGGCAGCGACGCCGCCCCCGAGGGCGCGCCGCAGGTCCTGCCCCTCGACCCCGAGCGCACCCAGCCGGGTGCACGCCCCTCACCGCTGACCGCTCGTGTTCCGCTGGGCGACCCGACCCCGCCGCCGGTGTCGCGCCGCCGTCGGGTGCTGACGCTCGTCGTCGCGCTCGTGCTGCTCGTCGCGGGTGGCGCCGGCGGGTACGTCGCGTGGCGCAGCGCCGACAGCACCACCACGCTCACCGACTCCAGCAGTGCCCTGAGCGTGACCGTGCCCGACGGCTGGGACGGCGACGCCGCGACCGACGGCTGGCAGCCCCCGGACAGCGACGCGACGTACCCGGCCCTCTCGGTCGGCGCCACCGCCGACTGGGAGTCGTCCGGGGGGCCGGGCGTGTTCGTCGGGATCCTCCCGGGGAACCGGCTGCCCACCCAGGTCCCCCAGCACCCCGAGTGCTCGTCGGCCGAGGACCCGATCGACGACGTCCGCGACGGCGACCGGTCGGTCACGGTGTACTTCGACGGCTGCGACCAGATGACCGTCGTCGAGCGGGTGGTGCGGGTGGCTGCGAACCGGCTGCTCTGGGTTCAGGTGCGCGCGCTGTCGCGGGGCACGGCCGTCTCGGTGCTCGACTCGGTGACCACGTCCGGGCTCTGACCGACCGACCGGCCGAGCCGGCGCCCGGCCAGGCCGAACGCGAAGGCGACCGGCAGCGCCAGGCTGCCCATCGACGTGACCATCTCGATGGCGAACGCCAGCGGGAACGTCAGCGCGAGCAGCCAGCTCGAGGCCCGCGGCCGGAAGCCCCGGCGCAGCAGCGCGATGCCCAGCAGGGACGAGCCCACCAGCGTGAGCAGCAGCGCCGGCAGACCGGCGACGAAGGTGATGGTGAGCAGGGGCTCGGCGGGGTGGGCGCCCCACTGGAGCCAGTAGTCGCCGAAGACCGAGAGGCACGCCCAGACGTACCCGGTCAGCGCGATGCGCCACGCCCACCTCTCAAGGCCGTACGGCGTGCGGTGCCGGCGCACCGCGAAGGCCGCCAGCGTGAACGCCACGAAGACCGGCAGCCAGAGCTTGCCGTAGGTCAGGTACACGACATCGGGGTTCGCCCAGTCCAGCAGCGGTGCCAGCGCCTTGCGGGCGGGGTCGGACCAGGCCGCCGTCAACGGCAGGTCGAGGTCGCCCTTGCCGTCCGCGGTGTTGTGACGGGCGAGTGCGTGGAGCTGCCCCCCGACCAGGCCCACCCAGGACATCACCCAGGCGAAGCGGCCGATCAGGATCTCTCGTTCGTAGGTCATGCTCCGACGCTAGGAACCAGCCGCGGGCGCGTCGTCCACTCCTCGGTGGGACCGATCTCCACCCCTGGGTTGACTGACACCACCCTCCGCCGGACCTACATTCGACGGATGGTCGCGCGAGTCAGCCGCTGGGACGTGCTGCTGCCCGCGGGCATCGCCGCACTCGGCGTCACCGAGATGGCCGTGCTGGACCTCGACGGCTGGGGCTGGGGAGCGCTCCTGGAGGTCGTTGCCTGCGCGCTGCTGGTCGGGCGACGGCACCACCCGCTGGTCTTCGCCACCCTGGCCGAGCTCGTGCTGCTGGTCATCCCGTACGTCGGGCCGCAACTCGATGAGCCGGCCGTTCCCATCCTCGTGCTGGCCGTGTCGATCTACTCCCTCGCCCGCTGGGTGCCCGACCTGCGCGGGCTGGCCGCGCTCGGGCTCGTGCTGCTGATGCTCTTCGGCGACTACGCCTTCGTGGACACGCGCGCCCACGACCTGTCCGACGTGATGTTCGTGCTGTCGCTGGTCGCGCCGCCCTACGTGCTCGGCCGCATCACCCGTCGGCTCGCCCTGCAGAAGGAGATGCTCGAGGAGCACCAGGAGCTGGTGCGCCGCGAGGCGGTGCGCGCCGAGCGGGACCGGATCGCCCGCGAGATGCACGACGTGATCGCGCACTCGATCAGCGCGATGGTCGTGCAGACCTCGGCCGCGCAGGACCTGGTGCGCACCGACCCGGAGCGGGCCGAGCGGGTCCTCGCCGACGTCGCGGACACCGGACGCCAGGCCATCGCCGAGACCGGCCGGCTGCTGCACGTGCTGCGGGACGACCAGGACGAGCTGGGCCTGGCCCCGGCCCCGGGCCTGGCCGACCTGCCAGGGCTGGTCGCCGCCTTCCGGGAGAGCGGCCTCGCCGTGGAGCTCGACCTGCCCGACCCGCTCCCGCACCTGCCCGCCGGCGTCGACGTGTCGGCGTACCGCATCGTGCAGGAGGCCCTCACCAACGCGCTGCGCTACGGCACCGACCGCACCACGTCGCTGCGCGTGGCGGCCACGCCGACGGCGCTGTCGATCGAGGCGACCAACCCCACCGACTCCCCGGCCGGCGGCCGTGCGAGCACCGGCACGGGGCTCGGCCTGCTGGGCATCGCCGAACGCGTGGCGCTGCTCGGCGGCCAGCTCAGCCACGGCGTCCGTGACGGGCGCTTCGTGCTGACGGCGAGCCTGCCGGTGGCGACGTGACCACGGTCGTCGTCGCCGACGACCAGGACCTCGTGCGCTCGGGTCTGGAGATGGTGCTGACGGCGCGCGGCGTCGATGTGCTGGCGTGCGCCGCCGACGGGCGGGAGGCGGTCGACGCGGTCCGCCGCCACCGGCCGGACGTCGCCCTCATGGACATCCGGATGCCGGTGCTCGACGGGATCGCCGCCACGGCCGAGCTCACCGCGTCCGGAGCGCCGACGCGGGTGCTGGTGCTGACGACGTACGACCTCGACACCTACGTGTACCGCGCGCTCCAGGCCGGCGCGGCCGGGTTCCTGCTGAAGGCCACGCCGCCCGACCGGCTGGTCGCCGGGATCGAGACCGTGGCCGCGGGCGAGGCGCTGCTCGCGCCGAGCCTCACGCGCCGGCTCATCGAGGACCACGTGCGCCGGCCCGCGCCGGTCGAGGGCGTGCCGCCGGAGCTGGACGGCCTGACCGAGCGCGAGCGCGAGGTGTTCGGGCTGATCGCGCGCGGGCTCTCGAACGACGACATCGCGCGGCAGCTGGTCGTCTCGGAGGCGACCGTGAAGACCCACGTGAACCGGCTGCTCGCCAAGCTCGGTCATCGCAGCCGGGTGCAGCTGGTCGTGCTGGCCTACGAGATCGGTGTGGTCCGGCCCGGTGAGGCGGTCAGGGGCTCGTGACGGGCTCGAGGGTGCTGGCGAACGCGGAGTAGAGGGCGTCCAGGCCCGGTACGTCCACCTGCCGGCCGACCACCGACATCTCGAGCGTCGCCTCCGACGAGCCGGGTACGGCGAACCAGCGGAAGTAGTTGTAGCGCAGCCGTCCGCCGGAGGTGCGGTAGGTGAACTTGTAGGACTCGTCGGTCTCCGCCAGGGTCGTGACCAGGTCCAGCTCCCGCAGACCGACCTTCTTGGCGGCCACCATCGCCGCAGGGGTGAGCCGGCTGTTGATCATCTTCACCCGGATGCTGTACCCGCCTTCGTCCGGCTCGTCCGCGGGCCGGAAGCGCAGCTCGTCGTACGACGTCCACAACGTGCGCGGGACCGGCTGCCCGGTGTCGACGTCCGAGGCCACCCACCCCTTCGGGACGGGCACCTTCCAGGTCTGCTGGGAGTTGCTCATCCGCAAGGTGCGGAACGTCAGTCCGGCCTCGAGCGGCGGGTAGTCGATGTCCTCGGTGTAGGTCGGCTCGGGCGCCGGCGGGTCGACCGGGACGCTCGGCGACGAGGCGGGCAGCGGCGTGGCGGTTCCCCCGGACGCGGCGCGCGGCTGGCCGAGGTAGCCCACGCCGAGCCCGCCGCCGACGCCCACGAGGGCGGCCAGCAGCCAGACCCCGAGGACCCGTCCGCGCACGGGCACAGGGTAGGGGAGCGAACTTGCCTGGCGGTGGGCCGCCGGGTTGAGTTGCCGCCATGACCACGACGGCCCTCGACCCGAACTCCCTCCTCGAGAAGCACCGCGAGCGCCTCGACTCCGCGGTGAAGGCCTGCTCGACGCGCAGCTACTACTCGGCGTTCGACGAGTCGCCGTCCCCCCGGGTGTACGGCGAGCACGCCGCGGCCGAGGGCAAGGCGGCGTTCGAGGCCTGGCAGGGCCAGAGCTTCCCGCTCGACACCCCGGGCTCGCAGGGGCATGTCGCGACCGAGCGGTCGCCGTACGGGTTCGACCTCGAGGTCTCCTACCCTCACGTCACGGACGTCGACCCGCTCATCGAGGCGGCGCTGGCCGGCATGCGGCCGTGGCGCGACGCGCGGCCCGAGGGCCGCACCGGCGTGTGCCTGGAGATCCTGGACCGGCTGCACGCGCGCGTCTTCGAGCTGGCCAACGCGGTGCAGCACACGAGCGGGCAGGCGTTCGTGATGGCGTTCCAGGCCGGTGGCGCGCACGCGCTGGACCGCGCGCTGGAGGCGATCGCCTACTCGTGGACCGAGATGACGCGGACGCCGACCACGGCGCTGTGGGAGAAGCCGGCCCGCGGCGAGCCGCTGGTGATGGAGAAGACGTTCACGGTCGTGCCGCGCGGGCTGGCCCTGGTGATCGGCTGCAACACCTTCCCGACCTGGAACTCGTGGCCCGGGCTCTTCGCGTCGCTGGTCTGCGGCAACCCCGTCGTCGTGAAGCCGCACCCGGGCGCCGTGCTGCCTCTCGCGATCACCGTGCAGGTCTGCCAGCAGGTGCTGGAGGAGGCGGGCTTCGACCCGCACCTGGTCACGCTGGCGGCCGAGGGTCCCGACGACAAGCTGGCCGCCACGCTGGCGGTGCGGCCCGAGGTCAGGCTCATCGACTACACCGGCGGCAACGCCTTCGGCGACTGGCTGGAGGAGCACGCGCGGCAGGCGGTCGTGTTCACCGAGAAGGCCGGGGTGAACACCGTCGTCATCGACTCGACGTCGTCCTTCGCGGGCATGTGCCAGAACCTCGCCTTCTCCTTCGCGCTGTACACCGGCCAGATGTGCACGGCCCCCCAGAACGTCTATCTCCCCGCCGGCGGCATCGACACCGACGAGGGCCACAAGTCCGTCGCCGACGTGGCCGCCGGGCTGGGTGCCGCCCTCGACAAGCTGCTCGGCGACGACGCCCGGGCCGTCGAGCTCCTCGGCGGCGTCGTCAACGGCGGGGTGCTGGCGCGGCTCTCGGAGGCCGCGTCCCACGGCGAGGTGCTCGTCGCGTCGCGGACCGTGACCCACCCGGCGTACCCCGACGCCACCGTCCGCACCCCCACGATCATCGGCCTGACGTCCGAGGACTCCGACGTCTACGAGGCCGAGTGCTTCGGCCCGGTCGCCTACCTGATCGCCACCGCGAGCACCGACGAGTCGACCCAGCTGTTCCGCGACACCGTCCGCCGCCACGGCGCGATGACCGCCTCGGTCTACTCGACGTCGCCGGCGGTGATCGACGACGTGAGGGACGCCGCCCTCGACGCCGGCGTCGCGCTCTCCGAGAACCTCCTCGGCGGCGTGTTCGTCAACCAGTCCGCGGCGTACTCCGACTTCCACGGCACCGGCGCCAACCCCGCCGCCAACGCGTCGTACACCGACGGTGCGTACGTCGCCTCCCGGTTCCGGATCATCCAGTCCCGCCGGCACGTGTGATCGTCGGCCGTCGGAGAGTCAGCCCAGCCGGCGCCGGATCTCGCCGACGATGTCGGTGATCGGGCCGAAGAGCTCGGGCGTCGACAGCTCGAACAACGCGTCCGCCAGGAGGTCGCGGTCACCCGGGTCCAGCTCGATGTCCTCGCGGCCGTGGACCTCTTCCGCCCAGGCGACGAGGTCCGCCTCGGCGAGCGTGCCTTCGTCGAACCGGTCGAGCGCCTTCCTGAGGTCGTCGGTCGTCAGCGTCTGTTGCTCTGGGTTCGAGGTCATGGAACCAACTTGTGCTTGATGTGGAGGACGCTTCCATCGGGCGCGACCTTGGTCTTGGTGTAGGCGATGGTTCTTCCGCTCGCGTCCACCACCTTCTCGTAGATCGCGTACGAGCCCGGAACCCGGCCCGGCACCTTGGTGCTGAGGTGGATCGCGCCGTCGGAACCGCGTGTGATGACCGTGGACTCGGCGCCCGCGGGCAGCTTCTTGGTGTAGCGGGACAAGTTGGCCAGCTGAGCATCGTTGAGATCAGTGCGGCACATGAGCCTGCTGGCGTCCGCCCGCAGGCGCCTCGCCCGCTTCAACCGGGCGAGCACCGACCGCAGCGGACCGATCCGCTCGACGACGCTCGTCAGCCGGGCGACGGCACGAGCGCGGGCGAGCTCGTGCAGGGCGCGGAGGGTGGTGAGCACCTTCTTCGCGGCCGAGGCGATCCGCCAGCCGGCGAGCGCCGCGCCGGCGGCCGCGCCGCCGCCGAAGGTGACGAAGCCGACGACCGCGCCGGCCACGACCGTCAGGCCGGCCTCGACGGCCATCTCGGTGAGGATGCCGCGGACGATCGCGCGGTGCTCCTCGACGACCGCGGCGTACTCCTCGCACGAGTCGCCGACCCCGCGCAGCTCGACGGCCAGGCCGACCACGACGTCGCGCAGGTCCCCGACCGCCCGTGTCGCCAGCGGGATCTCCGGCGACTGCTGGGTCTCGAGCCGGGCGACGGCGGAGTCGCAGCCCGACACCAGCCGCTCCACGTCGTCGGCGGCCGACCACCAGGAGGTGGCCGCGTCGCGGAGGCGGCCGGTGTCGGCGTTCGGCCAGGCGTAGCCCTCGAGGTGGTCGAGGACCTGCTCCCAGAACTGAGGCAGGTCGGCGTCGTTGGCGCCCAGTGCCGTCGGCAGCCGTACCGAGCCGACGTCGACCGTGCCGGGCTCGAAGCCGGGGTCGTCGGGGTCGGCGGCGGGATGGCCGTACGCCGCCGCGGCGTTCGCCCGCCGGTGGTGGGCGTGCGAACGCCGGACCAGCGAGGCGAGCGACCCGAACGCGTCGACCAGGTCGTCGAGCCCGTCGACGGCCTCCTGCGCCGCGGCGTCGTACTGCCGGGCGAACTCCTGCGACGTGACGTCGTCGCCGGCCATCCCGGCGCAGCCCACCAGCTTCTGGGTCAGCGTGCCGTAGTGCTGCGCCGCCAGCTCGTTGCCGCCCAGCAACGCCGAGGCCGCGCCGCCGTAGCCGTGCGCGTCCACCGCAACCCTCACGGAGCGACCTCCCGCCACATCGCGACGTTGGTGGCCGCGGCGCCGGCGTACTCCTCGTGTGCGAGCCGTGCCGCGGCGCGCAGCTCGCCGAGAGAGCCGCGCATCGCGGTCATGCCCTCCGACCAGTCGAGGTGCGCCAGGCGCTGTGCGTCCGCCGCGAGCCCGCGCCAAGTGCCGTGCAGGGCCGCCACCTGGCGGTCGAGGTCCTCGACCAGCAGGGCCAGGTGACGCTCGCACGCCTCGAGGTCACCGACGACGTCGGCCAGCTCGTCGAGCTCGACGACGAAGTCCTCGCTCACCGCAGGTCCTCGGCCACGGCCGTGTCGCGGGCGTGTAGGTCGTGCTGGGTGGCGGCCATCAGCTCCGCCATCGTGGTCAGCCCGTCCTCGACCCGCCGGGCAGCCAGCCGCCAGTCGTCGAAGGCGTCGACGAAGGCCTCGGCGGCCAGGCCCCGCCACCCGGCACCCACGAACCCGGTGACGCGGCGGTCGGCCCGGTCCCGCGCCGTGCGCAGCCGGTGCGCGGCTTCGCGGATGTCGGCGCGTCCGCGGTCGAACGCCGCGTCGTCCAGGTTGATCGTCATCGTCCCTCCCCGAGATGAGAGGGCCCCAGGATCACCCCGGAGAGAGCGCGGCGGAAGGCCCTCCCGGCAGGCTGTGGACGACGACGCCGGACGTCTAGGGTCGCCTTGTGCACCCCGCCCTCCGCGACCTCGTCGCCACCGGCCCGCTCTGCCACCTGACGACGCTCAACCCCGACGGCAGCCCGCAGGTCACCGTGGTCTGGGTGGGCGTCGACGGGGACGACCTGGTCACCGCACACCTGCCGCACAACCAGAAGGTGCGCAACATGGAGCGTGACCCGCGCGTGGTGCTGTCGTTCCTCGCGCCGCACGAGGAGGGCGCGTTCCTCCAGCCGTACGCCGCCGTCCGGGCCCGCGCCACCGTCACCCCCAGCGACGAGGCGTGGGACGTGCTCGACCGCCTGGGTCGCACGTACGTCGGTCCGGACGTCACGTTCCCGGCTCCGCGTTCCCCCGGGTACGTCGTCCGGTACGCCGTGGAGAGGGTCGGTGGCATCGGGCCCTGGGCCTCGCCCGAGCCCTAAGGTCTCGCCATGGACTTCCTCCTCCGTCGCGCCCGCATCGTCGAGCTGGACGGCGGACCGGGGTGGGCCGGTCCGGTGGACGTCCTGGTCGAGGCCGGCCGCATCCGCGACATCGACCACGACCTGCCGCGGCCGCCGGGCATCCCCGAGGTCGACGCCGAGGAGCGCTGGCTCATCCCGGGGCTGTGGGACCACCACACCCACCTGAAGATGTGGACCGCCACGTCCGGCCGGCTCGACACGATCGGCACCCGCTCGGCCGACGAGGTCCTCTCCCGGGTGCGCGGCCGGCTGGCCGCGGCGCCGGGCGAGCCCGTGGTCGGGTACGGCCACCGCCCCGTCACCTGGCCCACCCAGCCGACGGTGGCGGCGCTCGACGCGGTCGCCCCCGACGTACCCGTCGTCCTCGTCAGCGGCGACAGCCACCACGGCTGGCTCAACTCGGTCGCGCTCGAGCAGCTCGGCCTGGCCCCGATCGAGGGCGTGCTGACGGAGGCCGAGTGGTTCTCGGTCTACCCGCGCGTCGCCGAGATCGCCGGGGACGAGAGCTCGGACGAGGCGTACCTGCGCACCCTGCAAGCCGCGACCGCCCTGGGCATCACCGGCGTCGTCGACCTGGAGTACGGCGAGAAGGTCGGTGCCTGGGTACCTCGCTGGGAGGCCGGCGTCGACCTGGTCCGGGTCCGACGGGCGACGTACCCGATGCACCTCGACGAGGTCATCGACGCCGGCCTGCGCTCGGGCGACCCGCTCGTCGAGGGCCAGGACCTGCTGGTGATGGGGCCGCTCAAGGTGATCAGCGACGGCTCGCTGAACACGCGGTCGGCGTGGTGCGAGCACCCGTACGCCGACGGGTCCGGCTCCGGTGCTCCCAACCAGTCGCCGGCCGAGCTGCGGGAGCTGATGAGCCGCGCCACCGAGCACGGCCTGGAGACCGCGATCCACGCGATCGGCGACGCGGCCTGCCACGACGTGCTGGCGGCGTACGAGGAGACGGGCGCCCGCGGCTCGATGGAGCACGCTCAGCTGATGACCCGCGAGGACGTGACCCGCATGGGCCGGCTCGGCGTCCGCGCCAGCGTCCAGCCCGCGCACCTGCTCGACGACCGCGACGTCAGCGAGCTGATCTGGCCCGACCGCACCGACCGCTGCTTCCCGCTGCGGTGGATGCTCGACGACGGCGTGCCGCTCGCCTTCGGCTCCGACGCCCCGGTCTCCCCGCTCGACCCCTGGCTGGCCATCGCCGCGGCCGTGCACCGCTCCGCCGACGACCGCCCGGCGTGGCACGGCGAGCAGGCGGTCACGCCCCGCGAGGCGCTGGCCGCCTCCGTCGACGGGCAGGGTTCGGTGCACGCCGGCGCGCGGGGCGACCTGGTGCTGCTGGACGCCGACCCGCTCGACGACTCGGGTACGACGGCCGACCAGGCCGCCCGCCTGCGCGCCATGCCCGTCGCCGCGACCTGGGTCGCCGGCCGGCTCGTGCACGGCGACGAGGGGCTGTTCGGGGGCTAGCTCGAGTGGAAGTCCAGCACATTCACGCCGACAGCGCGATCGTCAGCTCCAGGACGGTCTCGGGGTCGTCGAGACGGTCGCCGTACAGGTCGCGGAGCTGGTTCATCCGGTACCTGACCGTCTGCGGGTGGACGAACAGCTCGGCGGCGACGTCCTCCCGGCGGCCGTGGTGGAAGAGCCAGGACCTCAGCGTGTCGGTGAGCTTCTCGGCGACCGCGGGCCGCAGGTCGGCGAGGGGTGCCAGGGCCCGGGCCCGCAGGTCGGCCAGGGCCTCGGGGTCGGCGGTGAGCACGAGCTGGGTCAGGTGCAGCTCGGTGTCGCCGGTGAGGCCGCTCTCGTGGGCGCGCAGGGCACGGTCGTACGACGCGCGGACCTGCAGCCACGGCCGCGGCGGGCCGGCGATGCAACCCCGGCCCAGCGCCGCCAGCAGGCCCGCCCGTTCGCGGCCGTGGGCGTCGGGCACCAGGAGGAGGGCGCGGTCCGGGATGTCGCTGCGGTCCACGGCCTGGAGCACGACGCCGGGCAGCGACCCCCGTACCCGCCGCGCCTGGGCCTCCGGGACGATCACGGCCGTCAGCGTCTTGGGCTCCGGCCACTCCGCGCGGGCCGCGGCCTCGACGACCTCGTCGGTCGACGCGCCGTCGAGCAGGTCCTTGGCCAGCCGCTCGAGCAGCCGCTCGCGCACCCGCCCGCTCGTGGCCAGCTCGTCGGTGTGCCCGGCGACGCTGGCCGCCGACAGCTCGTCGATGTAGGCGAACACCAGCTCCGCGAACCCGGCCAGCCGGTCCGCCGGGATCCCCGACCGCACCGCGGTCGCCGACATCTCGCGCCACGCGACCCGGGCGCCGATGCGGTACGCCGACAGGAGGGCGTCGGTCGTGCGGCCGTTGCGCGCCTCGCCGCGCCCGAGCTGGTAGGCGCCCTCGACCGACGGCGCGGCCGGCGTGCCCGGGTCCGCGCCACGTCGCCCGCCGGCCAGGGAGAGGAACCCGCCCAGCGCCAGCTGCACGGCGTTCCGGATGATCTCGCCCATCGAGCCGCTGAGGGCGTCCTGGTAGCTCGGGACCTCCTCGGTGATCGCCGCGACGGTGCGGTCGGCGACGTCGGGCAGGTGGGCGCGCATCTCCGCGATGACCTCGGGGTCCAGGAGGACGCCGTGACCAGCGGTACGCCGTGGACCGCGTGTGGCCATGCTTTCGTTCCCGTCGCACAAATTCGGGCGAGCGATTCACCCGACAGGGTCAGGATTTTGTCACATCACTCGGGCATGCTGGTCAGGTGACCCCCACCGATGCTGTACCGACCCCTGGACCGGCCCCCCGTGGCCGACTGTCCACTCGTCTGGGCGGCCACATCTCGCGCGTCGCGCACGCGGCCAGCAGCCCGCTCGTGCCCGCCGACTTCCTGGACCTGTTCGCCCCGCTGCGCCGGGGCGCCGAGCTCCGCGGCCGGGTCGTCTCGGTCCACCCGGAGACCAAGGACGCCGCGACCCTCCTCATCAAGCCGGGCGCCGACTGGGCCGGGCACGTGCCCGGCCAGTACCTCCGACTCGGCATCGACGTCAACGGCGTCCGCCAGTGGCGCGCCTACTCCCTGACCCACGGCCCGCGCCCCGACGGCCTCATCTCGATCACCGTCAAGGCCGTCCCGGACGGGCTGGTCAGCCACCACGTCGTGCACGACTGCACGCCCGGGACGCTCGTCCACCTCGAGCAGGCGCAGGGCGAGTTCGTCCTCCCCGAGGGCGGCGGCAAGCTCCTCTTCGTGACCGCCGGGTCCGGCATCACGCCGGTCATCGGCATGCTCCGCAACCTCTTCCCCAGCACCGACTCGGGCGTCCTCCGCCTCAAGCGCAGCGCCGACTACGACATCGTCGTGCTGCACGTGGCGCCCAGCCGGCCCGACTCGATCTTCCGCCGCGACCTCCAGGCCCTGCACGACGCGGGCGCGATCCGGCTCGTGGCCCGGTACGACGACGAGCACGGGTTGCTCGACCTCGACCGGCTCACCGAGCTCGTGCCCGACCTCGGTGCGCGCACGACGTTCGGCTGCGGCCCCTCGGGCCTGCTGGACGCCCTGGCCGCCCACCACGAGCGGGCCGGGCTGAAGCTGTTCACCGAGCAGTTCCGCACCACGCGCATCGCCGACCCCGGCGAGGGCGGCACCGTCCGCTTCGAGACCAACGACGTCGTCGTCGAGGCGCCCGGTGACTCACCGATCCTCGACGCGGCCGAGGCGGCCGGTGTGCTGATGCCGAGCGGGTGCCGGATGGGCATCTGCTACGGCTGCGTCCTGCCGCTCAAGGAAGGCAGCGTGCGCGACCTGCGCACGGGCGCCGTCACCACCGCCGTACCGGGCGAGGGCCCGGCCATCAAGGTGCAGACCTGCATCAACGCGGCAGCCGGCGACTGCCACCTCGACCACTGACCACGTTCCACCGACAGACCCCTGAGAGAAGGGAACTCCTGTGACCGTCATCCAGAAGAAGAAGCAGACCGGCGACAGCCAGATCGCGCACCTCACCCCCGAGGACGTCGAGATGCTCGGCATCGAGCTCGACGCGATCCGGCAGAGCGTGATCGACACCCGCGGCGCGAGCGACGCGGCGTACATCCGCAAGGTCATCAAGACCCAGCGCAGCCTGGAGCTCGGCAGCCGCGCCGTGCTGCTGTTCTCGATCTTCCCGCCCGCGTGGCTCGTCGGCACCGCCGGCCTGTCGGTGGCCAAGATCCTCGACAACATGGAGATCGGCCACAACATCCTCCACGGCCAGTGGGACTGGATGCGCGACCCGAAGATCCACTCGACGACCTGGGAGTGGGACCACGCCACGCCGGCCGAGCAGTGGAAGGTCAGCCACAACGAGCTGCACCACAACTTCACCAACGTCGTCGGCAAGGACAACGACCTCGGCTACGGCATCATGCGCGTCGACGAGGACCAGCCCTGGCAGCCCTTCTACATCATCCAGCCCGTGTGGAACTTCCTGAACGCGCTGTTCTTCGAGTACGGCATCGCGGCCTACGACCTGGAGCTGCGTGGCGCGCTGGCGTCCAAGAAGACGAAGGACCCCGAGTTCCGCAAGCAGGCCAAGAAGGTCGTCAACAAGATCCGCCGGCAGATGACCAAGGACTACGTCGTCCACCCGATCCTGTCCGGCCCCTCGGCGCTGCACACCCTCGCCGCGAACTTCACCGCGAACATCGTGCGCAACGTCTGGGCGCACTCGGTCATCATGTGCGGCCACTTCCCCGAGGGCGTCGAGACCTTCGAGCGGAAGTCGATCGAGGGTGAGACGCACGGCGAGTGGTACCTGCGCCAGATGCTCGGCTCGGCCAACATCTCCGGCTCGCCGCTGATGCACCTGATGTCCGGCAACCTGTCCCACCAGATCGAGCACCACCTCTTCCCGGACCTCCCGTCGAACCGTTACAAGGAGATCGCGCCGAAGGTGGAGGCGCTGTTCGAGAAGTACGGCCTGAGCTACTGCGCTCGTCCGCTGCCGCAGCAGGTCTACTCTGCTTGGCACAAGGTGGTGCGCCTGTCCCTGCCGAACGGCTGGCTCGAGGCCACCACCCGCAAGAACCTTCCTTCCCAGCTCGGAAAGCTGTACAAGATGGTGACAGGTACCCCGCGCGAACGCCGCCTCATCCAGGCGTCGCTCACGCGAGAGGTGCGCCGCCTGAAGGCGGCCTGAGGACGCCCCTTGGGGGGGCTGACCGGCGGTGAGGACGCTGCATGGTTCGCGGGGGGCGAGCCGCAGAACCTCACCGCCGGGCTCTACTCAGCTGGTCGGCCTGGTGTGCCGGAAATCGCGCGATCGCGCGGTTATGGCAGATTCCGGGCGCCGAAATCTGTCATACGGCCGCGATCGCGCGATTACCGGCACCAGCGATCTCCGGCACCAGACCAGCTCACACGTACCTGAACGCCCGCCGCTCCGCCCGCTCGTACCTTCCGCGCAGCAGCCTCAGCAGCAGCCCGTACGCCGGCCCGGCCGACTCGACGATGCGTCGGCGTACGTCGTCCGGCAGGCCGTCGGACGCCCACGGCAGCAGGAACGGGATCATCCGCAGCGGGTAGGCGCGCTGGGCCGCCTTCTCGAACGCCGCGTTCTGCTCGACGCTCAGGGTGCGCTGGAGCAGCGGCAGCGCCTCGGTCTCCTCGTGGGCCAGGTGCGCGAGCAGGGCCGCGCGGGTCGCGGTGACGTGCACGTCCAGCGCGTTGCGGTGGTCGGCGCAGGGGTGCTCGACCATCGTGGCGAACCCGGCCGCCACCGCCGTCAGGGACGGGTCGATCCGCTCGTGCTCGGCCTGCATCGCGTGCAGCAGCGCGGTGCCCGTGGCGTCCTCGGTGGTCGCGGCCAGCAGGACCGGCCACAGGTGCTCGTCCTCGACGCCGTGGTGGTGGTGCAGCACCGTCGCGAAGTCGGTCCAGCGGTCTCCCAGCGCGCGCCACGTCGCCGCGTCGCCGATCGGGGTCGCGCGGACGGCGGCCTCGAACGCCGCGAGGTCGCGCCGGAACGCGTGGTGCATGACGTACATCCCGGACTGGTCGTGCGGGCCGTCGGCGACCGACGACTGGCCGGGGAGGGTGATCTGCTCGGGGTACGTGTCGTTCATGGGAGGAGCGTCGCCGCCGCGGCTTTCACGCTCCTTGTGCCCGGCTTGTGCCGTTAGGTTGTGCCGGTGCGCGTGGGGGTGTTCGGGGAGACGCGGGTCGAGGTGCCCGGTGACGACGATGCTCCGCACTGGGTCGACGCGGGTGCCCGCAAGCCCCGCTCGATCGTCGCCGCGCTGGCCCTCGAGCCCGGGCGCCCCCTGGACGCCGACCGGCTGGCCGACCTGGTGTGGGCGGGCGACCCGCCGCGCGCCCCGCACGGTGCGCTGCACGCGTACATCTCGCGGCTGCGGCGGATCCTGGCGCCGGGATCCCTCGAGACGACCGACCACGGGTACGTCCTCCGGGTCGCGCCGGCGGACGTCGACACGCACGCCTTCGCCGCCGCCGTACGGCGCGGGGTCGCGGCCCTCGAACCGCTCCGGGCGCGCGCCCCCTGGCCGGACCGCACGCTCGTCGCCACCCACGTCGACGAGCTCGACCTCGCGCTGGCGTCATGGACGGGCCGGCCGTACGCCGACCTCGGCGAGCACCCCGACGTCGACGCGGAGCGCGCGGCCCTCGACCACCTCCGGGTCGCCGGCGAGCAGGCCCGCGTGCTCGGGCTGCTCGCCCTGGGCGAGCACGCCGGGGTGCTGTCGGCCACCGAGTCGGCGGTGGCCGCCCATCCGCTGGTCGAGCGGTGGTGGGCGTTGCACGCCCTCGCCCTGACCCGGTCCGGTCGGCAGGCGGACGCGCTGGCGGCGCTGCGGCAGGTACGCGAGCTGCTGGCCGACGAGCTCGGCCTCGACCCCGGCCCCGAGCTCCGCGAGCTCGAGGCCGCGATCCTGCGCCAGGACCCCCAGCTCCAGCAGACCCTCGAACAGTCGCCGGTGACCGCACCGGTGCCCGAGCCCGTCATCACGCCGCAGGCCGTCGGCGTCGGCCGTCGGGCCGAGCAGCACGCCCTCGCCGACCTCGTCGAGCGCGCGGCGGCCGGCCGGTCCGGGACCGCGCTCCTGGTCGGTGAGCCCGGGATCGGCAAGTCCTGGCTGCTCGACCGGGTGGCGACGTACGCCGCCGACCACGGCTTCACGGTCGGCCGCGGGCGCTGCTCGCAGGACGACGGGGCACCGCCCCTGTGGCCGTGGCTGCAGGTGCTGCGCGACCTCGACGCCGGCACGTCGCTGGCCGACCTGGTGCAGCCGGAGAGCCCGGGCGAGAGCGCCGCGCGGCTGGCGTTCGAGACCTCCGACCGGATCGCCGAGGCCCTGCTCGCGGCGGCCGCGGAGAAGCCGGTGCTCGTCCTGCTCGACGACCTCCACTGGGCGGACGACGCGACGCTGCGCACGCTGCGTCACGTGCTCGACGTCCTGCCCACGGACTCCCGGCTGCTCGTGGTCGGCACGCGTCGCGTGCACCCCGAGCCGACCGGTGCCGCCGCCCTGGTCGCCGAGGCGTTCGCCCGCCGCCACGCCCTGCGGCTGGACCTCGCCGGTCTCGACCGCGAGGACGCCGCCGAGCTGGCGCGGTCCGTGAGCCCGCGGCACGTCACGATCGTGGAGACCGCCGCGTGGCACCAGCGCTCGGGCGGCAACCCGTTCTTCGTCGTCGAGCTGGCCCGGCTGGGCGACACCGGTGACGACGTACCCGTCAGCGTCCGCGAGGTCGTCGGCCGCCGGTTCGAGGGGCTCCCGGCCCGGGCCGTGGACACGCTGCGGTTCGCGGCCGCGCTCGGGCGTTGGTTCCGGCCCGAGGTGCTCGCCGCCGCGGCGGCCCGGGACGTCGACGAGGTGCTCGACGACCTCGAGGTCGCCCGCTCGGCCGGGCTGGTGGACGAGGACGAGAGCGGCGAGTTCGCGTTCGCGCACGCGCTGACCCGCGACGCCGTGCTGCGGACGATGCCGCCCAACCGCCGCGCGCGGCTGCACGCCGAGCTGGCCCGCGTGCTGGAGTCCGACGCCGAGGTCCGGCGCTGGTACGACGACGCCGAGCTCACCGCGGACCTGGCGCTCCAGTGGCTGGCCGCCGGACCCAGCCACGTGGACCGGGCCTGGCCGGCGGCCCGTGCCGCGGCCGACCTGGCGCACGCGTTGTCGTCCTACCGCGACGCGATGGACCTGCGCCGCGCCGCCGTCGAGGCGCACCGACGGGCCGCCGGCCCCGACGAGACCGAGCGTTTCGCGCTGCTGAGGGAGCTGGCCCGCGAGGCGTCGTACGCCGCGCAGTGGCCCGAGGTCGTGGCGGCCAGCTTCGAGGCGGTCGCGCTCGCCCGCACGCTCGGCTCGCCCGAGCTGGTGGCCGAGGCGGCGGCCGGCATCACGACGTACACGGTCTGGACCCCGCACGACTGGATGGAGCTGTTCGAGGACGTCGTCGACGACCTGCGGTGGGCGCTCGCGACGCTGCCCGAGGACGACTCGGGGGCGCGCTGCCGGCTGCTGCTGTCGCTGGCCGTGGAGCTGTACTACGACGTCGGCGCGATCGCCGAGCGCCAGGCCCTGGTCGAGGCCGGGCTGGCCCTGGCGCGTCGGCTCGGCGACCCGCAGGTCCTGTGGTGGGCGACGCGGGCGGCGTACATCGCGAGCTGGTCGCCGTCCTTCACCGAGCAGCGGATCGCCTGGGGCGAGGAGGGGCTGGTCGCGGCGCGGGAGACCGGTGACCGGGCGGCCGAGGCGGTCACGCTCGTCTGCCTGGCCAACGACCACCTCGAGCTCGGCGACATGGACGCATGGGAGCGGCTGTCCGCCGAGGCCGACGCGCTGTCGCGGCACGAACGCCTGCCCTACGTCCTGTTCACCCTGCGCTGGGTCGAGTCGACGCTCGAGGCCCTGCGCGGCCACCCCGAGGAGCGGGACCGCAGGATCGCGCAGATCGCCGAGGTCGTGCCCGACGTCGCGGTGCCGAGCATCGAGCTGATGGTGCCGGCGATGGCGGTGATCTCCCGGATGTGGGAGCGCGAGATCAGCCAGTACGTCGAGCCGCTGCAGATGATGGCCGCGATGTCGCCGATGTCGCGAGCGACCATGCACGCGCTCCTGGGGCGGGCCGCCGGGCCGGCCGTCGTGCGGGCCAGCCTCGACCAGCAGCCCTACGAGGAGCCGCTGGAGCTGTGGCAGAGCCTGATGACCGCGTGCTGCGAGGCGGAGGCCGCCAGCCACGTCGGCGACGTGGCCCTGGCGCGCCGCGTGAAGCCGATGATGGAGCGCTTCCCCGACCGCAACGCCCTGGCCGGCGTGGCGGTCGTGTTCGGCCCGGTCGCCGGGTACCTCGCCCTCGCCGAGGCCACTCTCGGCGACCACGCCGCCGCGGCCCGTTGGGCCGACCGCGCAGTGGAGCTGGCCGACGAGCGCGGCTTCCCGCCCTACCGCGACTGGCTGCTGGCCCACCGGTCCCGGCTCGGCTTCTGAACCGACCTCTGGGTCACCAGCTCCCGCACCCGCATCAGCGCGAGCACGCCGACCGCCCCCGTGACGGTCAGCAGCAGCACCTGGTACGCCGCCAGCCCGGTCGTCAGCTCGTCGTTCCCGAGCCCGCCGTCGAAGAAGCCGGACGCCACGCTGACCAGGCACGCGGTGGCCAGCAGGCCGGCCGCGACGCGGGAGCGACGGCGTACGGCGAGCCAGGTCAGCGCGACCTGCACCGCGATCATCGGCAGCGGGGCCGCGAGCAGCGCCTTGCTGCCCCACGCCTCGCCCCAGGTGTTCACGTCGGACGCGACGGCCAGCAGGCCGGCGACGAGGTCGGTCGCGAGCAGGAGGCCGACGGGGCCGACCAGCGATGTCGTTGTCTTCATGGGAGGACCGTCGCGCGACGACCTTGCACCGGGCTTGTGCCAGCCTGTCGGTCGTGGACCTGGTGGCCGACTGCTCGCGATGTGTCGGTCTGTGCTGCGTGCTGCTGCCGTTCCAGCGGTCGGCGGACTTCGCCTTCGACAAGGCGGCCGGGGAGCCGTGCCGACACCTGGACGACGGCCACCGCTGCCGCATCCACGCCTCGTTGCTGGAGGACGGGATGCGCGGCTGCGTGGCCTACGACTGCTTCGGGGCCGGCCAGACGGTGACCGAGGCGGACCGTCTCGGCGACTTCCACCTCGTCGAGCAGGTGCACGAGATCGCGTGGTACCTCGCCGACGCCGGTGACTCGACCCTGACGGCCGACGCCGGGCGACTGGCCGGTTCCCCGACCGCCGAGGGAGTAGCGGACCTCCGGGCCCGCGCCGTACCGGTCCTGCGCGCGGCCGCCGAGCGTGCGCGGGCGGCGTACGTCGGGTGGCGCGACCTCGCGGGCGCCGACCTGGCGGGCGCCGACCTCCGTGACGAGGACCTCCGGGGCGCGAGCCTGCGGGGCACGGTGCTCATCGGCGCCGGCCTCGACGGCTGCGACCTCGCCGGCGCCGACATGCTCGGGGCGGACGTCCGGGGCGCGTCGATGGCGGGCGCGGACCTGTCGCGGGCGCTCTACGTGACGCGCCGGCAACTGGGGTCGTTGCGCCTGCGTCCCGACGAGGCGGGAACCCCGCCGCGGCTGCGGGCGTGAGCGCTCAGGCGCTGGCGGCCACCGGCCAGTAGATCTCGGTGCGGGTCTCGTCCTCCGGGGTGCCGGGCTCGCTCCAGTACTCCTCCCACATCGGCTGGCCCCAGGCGACCGGCCGGCCGATCCGGCCCGCCTGCTCCTGGAGGTCGGCGTACGCGGTGGTGAGCTCCTCGTAGGGACCGAGGTGGGTGGTGTGCGCGGCCTCGGCCGCGCTCAGGTCCAACCGCTCGAGTCCCTGTGGCGCCACGAACTCCGGGGCCACGTGGAAGCCGGTGGCGACGTCGAAGCCGTCCGCCGTCGGCTCGTACACCGCGACCGCCGGGCCGTTGGGGATGACTTTCGCCTCCCCGAGCCTCGTCATCACCGACGCGAAGGCCTGCTCCATCCGTTCCCCGATCCTGGGCAGCTCGTCGTGGGTGACGTGGAAGCGGATCACCGCGGCCGTGCTGGCGGGGACCCGCACGATCTCGACCTCGTGCTGCATCTCGACCCTCCTCCCCTCATCTTCCATTGCCTCGCACAGACGCTCCGGTCGCCAGGGGCGAAGGTCCCCGAGTGCGCCGCCGAAGGCCAGCAAGAGCGTCCACACGGCGGCCGCCGCTCACGGCAGGGCGGCGGCGTACCTCTCGGCCAGGTCCCGCACGTGCTCCACGAGCTGCGGCGGTTCGGTGACGTGGAACGGCATGCCCAGCATCGAGATCCAGACGGCGACGACCTCGAGGCTGTCGCCGCCGGTGACGAGGACGCTGCCGCCCTCGGGGTGGGCCTCGACGGTGCCGACCGCCGGGTTGATGCGCGCCACCACCTCGTCCGCCGGGGCGTCGACGCGGATCCGTGCGTGGACGGCCCAGCCGGTGCGGGCCACCTCACGCACGACGAACTCGGTGATGTCGCCCGGGAACCCGGCCGGCGTGAACCGGCGGCCGCCGGGGGTCTTGAGCCGCAGCCAGTCGACGCGGTACGGCGCCCAGGCGTCGGCTCGCGGGTCGCGCGCGACCCGCGGGTCGCGCGCGACGAGGTACCAGCGACGCTGCCAGGCGACCAGGTGGTACGGCTCGATCTCCGTCGGCCGGTCGCGGTAGTCGCAGCGGAGGCCGTCGTGGTCGCGGATCGCGAGGGAGATGGCCTCGAGGACGGCCGGGTCGACCTCCGGGTCCTCGACGTTGCTGTCGGTGTTCACCGGTCCGGCGGTGGTCGCCTTGACCAGGGCGTGCAGCTTGCGGCGAAGCCGCTCGGGCAGCACCTGCTCGAGCTTGGCCAGCGCGCGGGCGCTGGTCTCCTCGACGCCGGCGACACCGGTCGCGGCGCGCAGCCCGACCGCGACCGCGACGGCCTCCTCGTCGTCGAGCAGCAACGGGGGGAGCTTGGCACCGACGCCGAGCCGGTACCGGCCGCCCGGTCCGCGGGTCGCGTCGACCGGGTACCCGAGCTCGCGCAGCCGGCTGACGTCGTGACGGACGGTCCGGTCGGAGACTCCGAGCCGTTGGGCCAGGTCGGCGCCGGACCAGTCGGAGCGCGTCTGCAGCAGCGACAACAGCGCCAGGATCCGGGTAGACGTCTCCATATTTCCGGAACCATATCTTCCGGAGTGCCTCCTAGCGTCAGCGACATGACCACCACCCAGAACACCGAGATCCGCCCCTTCACCGTCACGATCGACCAGGCCGACCTGGACGACCTCCAGCACCGCCTCGAGCGCACCCGCTACGCCGCGCCCGCCCCCGGCGACGGGTGGGAGTACGGCACCCCGACGGCGTACCTGCGCGACATGGTCGAGCGCTGGAAGTCCTTCGACTGGCGCGAGGTCGAGGCGCGCATCAACGCCCACCCGAACTTCACGACCGAGGTCGACGGGCAGACGATCCACTTCGTCCACGTCCGCTCGGAGGTACCGGGTGCCACGGCGCTGCTGCTCGCGCACACCTACCCCGGCTCGTTCCTGGAGTTCCTGCCGCTCGTGGCCCCGCTGACCGACGCCGGCTTCGACCTCGTGATCCCCTCGATGCCCGGCTTCGGCTTCTCCACCCCGGTCGTCGACGGCGGCTGGACCATGGCCCGTGTCGCCCGCGCCTACGACGAGCTGATGCGGCGCCTCGGCTACTCGTCGTACGGCGTCCACGGCTCCGACGGCGGCGCGATGGTCGGCCGCGAGCTGGCGATCCTGGACCCCGAGGGCTTCCTCGGCGCCCACGTGCTGCAGCTGTTCTCGTTCCCGAGCGGTGACCCGGCGGAGTTCGAGGGCTTCGGCCCGAAGGAGTACGCCGCGCTCGAGCACATGCAGTGGTTCCAGTCCGTCGGCGGCTACAACGCGATGAACGGCTCGCGCCCGCAGACCGTCGCCGCCGGCCTGTCCGACAGCCCGGTCGGGCAGCTGGCGTACTCCGAGCTGTTCGAGAGCTTCGGCAACGGGACCTCGCTGGTGCGGCCCGAGCAGGTGCTGGAGCAGGTCACGCTGTACTGGCTGACCAACACCTCGGCCGGCTCGGTGCGCTACCACTACGAGGAGGCGCGCGCCCGGACGAGTGACCAGCGCGAGCCCGTCGTCAGCACCGGCCGCCTGGGCGTCGCGGTCTTCAAGGACGACTTCCAGACCATCCGCTCGCTGGCCGAGCGCGACAACGCCAACATCCAGCACTGGTCGGAGTTCGACGAGGGCGGCCACTTCGCGGTCCTGGAGAACCCGGACGCGATCGTCGCCGACCTGCGGGTGTTCTTCGCCGGCTGAGCCGAGGAGGTCGAGTGCCGGGGGTGGTCGCCAGGACAGCCACCTCGGCACACGATCAGTTGTCAGGGCAGACGGACTGGTAGGGCTGGTCGGGCAGCAGGGTCTCCCACTCCTCCTCCGTCAGGTCTCGTCCGGCCATCTGGCAGGCGAAGTCGATGGCCCGGTACAGGTCGGTCTCCCACCGGTAGACCCGGCCGTCGTACGACGCGATGGCGACGTCGTGGGTGTCGCCGATGAACTGCGCCCCTGCCGGGACCGGCTCTCCCTGGTGCGGTGCATAGACGGTGCCCAGCAGGTCGAGGGTCGTGGCGTCCCAGAGGCTGACCCCGCCGTCCGTGGCGCCGGAGACGAGCAGCTCGCCGTCGTCGGAGTAGTTGAGCCATCGCACGGCGGTGCCGAGCCCGGTTGATCGCCGGTGGTCTCCGGTCAGGACGTCGATGGAGACGATCTCGCCCGCCTGTCCAGCGATCGCGACCACGGAGCCGTCCGGAGAGGCAGCGGATGCATAGGGATAACCGCCGATGTTCACGTCCCCCTCGCGGCCGACCTCGCCGGTGTCGACGTCGATGATCCGCCAGTGGATCGAAGCGCCGTCGTTGGAGTACTCCGGGATCATCGCCGTGCTGCCGTCACCGATCGCGGCGGTGCAGCAGTGCGCGAGCAGGTCGAAGGGCCCACCTCGGGTTTGAAGCGTCTCGGCATCGAGGACGCGGGTGCCGTTCGGATCGCCCACCAGCAGGGAGCGACCCTGGTCGACGTACGCCAGTGAGTAGATCGCGTCCTCGCCGTCGACGACGTCCTGCTCGCGTCGGAGGGGTTGGCCCGTGGCTGAGTCGAGGACGGTCACGGTGCCGGGTCGATGCGCGTTGCACAACAGGTCGTCGCAATACGCGGCGTACTGCCCGCCCTCGGGATGCCAGGCGCCGCTTGCCCAACCGGTCCTCTCGGCCGGCACTCGCGTAGCAGGCGTCGCGTCTCCGGTGACGACGTCGACGAACCTGACCCATCCCCCACTCGTGCTGTCACGCCAGTTGTACGCCACCCGCTGCCCGTCCGGGGAGAAGTCGGCGTGGTGGAACACCTCGGCACCGCCGACCTGGGTCGTCTGCTGCAGGTAGGTGTCCTGCGAGGACAGGTCCCAGGTGCGGAGCATCGCGTCGATGCCGCCGCCGTAGTAGACCAGGTGGTTGTCCGGGCTGAAGCCGACGCCCCACTGGTCGGAGGTGTTCCATCGTTCCAGCTGGTGGCCGGTGAGCGTGTCCCAGACGATGAGCTCGCCGTCGTTGGCGACCGACCCGACGAGCGTGCCGTCGGGTGAGAACCGCAGGTCGCGGACTCCGGCCCGGTGTCCGCGCAGTCTCCGGACGGTCTCGCCGCTGGCGGCGTCCACCAGGAACAGGTCTTTCCCGGACCCCTCCGCAAGGAGGGTTCCCTTCCGGTTCAGGTCGAGGATCCCTTCGGTCAGGTTCGGACGTTCCCAGATCGTGCCGCCCGTCGCCACGTCGTACGCCGTCAGCGGCGAGGCCGTGTAGAGGGTCTGACCGTCCGGACTGAGCGCCATCGACTGGAGGTCTGGGTTGGTCTCCAGTCGCACAGGTGCGGTAGTCGGGGAGCCCAGGTCCCACACCAACGCGTACGCCGGCTTCTCCTCGGTGGTGAAGTTGAGCGCCGGATCCTCCTTCAGCATGGTGACGCCGAGGTAGCGGCCGTCGCCGCTGTACCCGATGTCGAGCGCGAAACCCGGCTCTCCTCGCGGCCGGCTGAGCATCGCCGTCGGCTGCATGGTCGTCGGGTCCAGCAGGCGCACCGGCTCGGTCTCCCCGCGGGTCAGGATGACGGCGAGCTGCCTGCTGTCGGGGCTGAACACCCCCTCGAGCCACACCTGCTCGTCCTCGGAGGGACGGCCGGCGTCGTAGCTGCGCACGTGCCTGTTGGTGGCGGCGTCGTAGAGGTGCATCCGGTTCTGGGCGTCCGATGCGGCGATCCAGCGGCCGTCGCGACTCACGTCGAAAACCTCCATGTATCCGCCCTCGGCGGGTGTGGAGCGGGCCAGCTGGGGCCGCCTCGCGAGCGCGGCGAGGAGGCTCACCCGCGTCTCCGGAGAGTCGTCCAGCCGAACGCCCGCGGCTGCCAGCAGGAGCGACAGGCTGTTGTCGTCGGTGAGCTGCGACCGGGCTCCGACCCGCCGCGCATCGGCGGAGACGGCAGCCTGGCGAGCCGTGTCCGCAGCGGCGCGGGCCTCGGCCGCGTGGCGACCGGCGCGGTTCGACTGCACGACGGCTGTACCGCCGGCGACGAGCGCGAAGACGAGGAGCACGGCGGCGCCACCCAGCACGAACCGGAGTCGGCGGATCAGCCGAGCCTGCGCGCGTGCTCGCTCGGCCACGCTCTCCTGCTCGGCCTCGGCGAGGCGGGAGGACGCTCCGAGGAACTGGATCTCACCCTCGGTGAGGGCCGTGCCGTTGTCGGCATGCCACTCGAGCGCCCGGGCCAGTCTGACGCCGCGGTAGAGCTCGCTGTCAGGACGGTCGAGTGCCTCCCAGGCGTCGGCGGCGGCGGAGAGGTGGTGACGGAGTCGTTGGCCGTCGATGTCGTCGTCGAGCCACGCCCGAAGCCGGGGCCACTCGCGCGCCAAGGCCTCGTGGGCCAGCGTGATGTTGCCGTCGTCGCTGGTGAGGAGGCGCGATCCGACGAGCAGCTCGACCAGCCGCTCCTGCTCGGGCCGGGTGACGGCGCGGTCTCGCGAGATCCGGATCCGCGTCGGCTCGCCCTCGGCGCCGGGAGCCACCAGCCGCATCAGCAGGTCTCGGAGCTGGTCGCGCTGCTCGAGCGGGATCTCGTCGTACACGGCCTCGGCCGACTGCGCGATCGAGCCGCGGACACCGCCGCTCGCGAGGTACCCGTCGACGGTGAGGGTCCTCCCCTCCCGCCGATTCCACGTCTCCACCAGCGAGTGCGACAGCAGGGGAAGGGCGCCGGGCTCGTCGAGGACCTCGCGGAGCAACAGGTCGACGAGGCCGGGTTCGACGAGGAACCCGGCCTGCCGGGCGGGACGCTCGATCGCGGTCCGCAGTCCCGTGGCGTCGATGGCACTCAGCAGGTACCAGCCTCGCTCCAGGAGCCGAGCCAGCTCCGGCTCGCCGGCGAGCTCCGGTGTCCGGTCGGCGCGGAGCGCGACCACCAGCTCGCCTCCGCCGCCCCGTCGGGACAGCGCCTCCAGGTACGCGGCACGGTGCTCGGGCGTGACGCCCGGCGCGAACACCTCCTCCAGCTGGTCGACCACCAGCACCGTGCGGATCGGCGTTCGCAGGACGGCGTCCACCTCGCTCGGGCCGGCACGACCGGGTGACACGACCCTGACCTCCCGACCGCCCGCCTGCAACGACGCAGCGATGCCGGCCCGGAGCAGCGAGGACTTGCCGCTTCCCGATGGGCCGACCACGGCCAGGACCCCTCGGTCCTGCAACAACCGCAAGCAGGCGGCTGTCTCGGTGTCCCTTCCGCAGAACGACTCACGGTCCTCGACGTCGTACGACGTCAGGCCGGGCCACGGGCAGCTCGTTCCCTGACCCGACGTGGCCGCGATCATCAGGTCGGGATCCTGCAGCAGGACTGCCTGCTCCAGCGCCGCGGCCTCGGGGCCGGGGTCGACGCCCAGCTCGTCGAGCAGCCGCTCGCGGAGTCCCCGCAAGGTGGTCAAGGCCTCGACCTGCTCCCCCGAGCGGTACTGCGCCAGGGCGAGCTGGACATGGCGTCTCTCACGCAACGGCTGCTCGGTCACCAGTGCTCGAGCCTGCGACAGCACCTCCTGGTGCTGACCCGCGGCAAGCAGGGCGTCGACCCGGAGCTCCTCCGCACCCCACCGGACCTCGCGCAGACGCTCCGCCTCGAGGACGCCTACGTCCCAGCCCGACAGGTCCTCCAGCGGCTCGCCCTGGAACAGGTCCAGGGCCTCGTCGAGGACGTACGCCGCCCGGTCCGGCTCGCGCAACATCAGCAGCTCGCGGCCGCGTTGCACCAGGTGTTCGAAGGAGTGGCTGTCGATGTCGGTCGGCGGCAGCGCCAATCGGTAGCCCGAGGCGGTGGTCTCGATCGCGTCGCGGCCCAGCTCCTTGCGCAACCGTGCGATGCAGCTCTGCAGGTTCTTGTGGGCCGAAGCAGGCGGCTCCTCACCCCACAGTGCGTCGGCGAGCCAGTCGACGGTCACGTTCTCGCCCGCGCGGATCGTCAGCGCCTCGAGGACCATCCGGTCCCTGGGCGTGATCCGAGGCTGGTGGCCACCGAGACGCAGCGGCCCGAGCACTGCAATCCGGGCCACCTGGGCGACCCGCACTCTCCGAATGTGCAGGTCGGCAGGGGGTACGTCAACACCGGCGATGCGGCCGAAGTCGGCGCTGGAAGTGGCTTGGACGCGGTGACGTGGTGCTGCGCTCATGCAGCACCACGTATCGCGCACCGGTATGCACCTGGTATGCGTCGGACGCAGATCCCCACGTCTGCGGCCGAGCTAGCGGACCGACCGGTGGCATCGGGGCAGCGGACCCTCGAGGGCGACGTCCCAGTCGTGCGGGGTGGTGAAGCAGGCGACCTCCACGAGGTGCCCCTTGTCGACCGGGCCGGAGCCGCCGCCCTGGCCGTCGGTCCGGGTCGGGGCAGCAGTGGAGATGGCCATGGTGGCCATGAGCAGCGTCGCGGCCAGTCCCGAGGAGACCCCTGCAGTGAGAGTTGCTGCGACCAGCTGGCGTCCGGCGGAGTGGCGGGTTGCTGTGGAAGCGTTCATCGATCTGTTCCTTCGGGCTTTCGAGGCCCTGGTGGCCTCCGACTGCCGAAGTTGTCCTCCCACCCGGTATGCGGCCGCCCCACGGCCGGTATGCGACCGGTATGCGCCAGCGCGAACGGCCCGGACCCCATGAGGGGTCCCGGGCCGCTCGTCGGTTCCGCCGGGTGGACACGGCGCCGCTGATCAGTCGCGGGAGGGGCAGCCCTCCGCCTCGTCAGCCCTCGGGAACAGGCGGCTCGTCCTGGACCTGGCGCAGGGTGGCCACGATGCTGGCCTCGGGCCAGTGCTGCGCGTGCAGGTCGGCGAACGCCTGCTGGTCGGCCACGGCGTCCTCGAGGCTGTCGTACTGCAGCAGCGACCAGCCGCCGACGACCTCCTTGGCCTCGGCGTACGGCCCGTCGACCCGGCTGACCGTCCCGTCGCGCACGATGAAGTTCACGGCGTCCTCGGTCCCGTACAGCCCGCCGCCGTCGAGGAAGGTGCCGTTGGCGGCCCGCTCCCCGATGTAGGCGTCCATCGCGTCGAACAGTGACTGCGGCGGCGTACCGACGCCCTCTTCCATCCGGACGAATCCCATGAAACGCGGCATTTCCTCACTCCTACCGATAGCTGGACTGGTGCGTTCTCGCTCGTACGTCGAGCGGCCGGGACCGTCTTCGACATCGACACCCGAGCCGGTTCAGGCGCCCAGCGCTGCTGACACGACCTCCCGCGCCGCGGCCTGCACCTCCGCCAGGTGGTCCGGCCCGCGGAACGACTCGGCGTAGATCTTGTAGACGTCCTCGGTGCCGGACGGGCGGGCCGCGAACCAGGCGCTCTCGGTCGTCACCTTGAGGCCGCCGATCTTGGCGCCGTTGCCGGGAGCCTCGGTGAGCTTGGCCGTGATGGGTTCCCCGGCGAGTGACGTCGCGGAGACGTCGGAAGGCGAGAGGGCGGCGAGCTTGGCCTTCTGCTCGCGGTTGGCGGGGGCGTCGACGCGGGCGTACGCCGGGTCGCCGTACTTCGCCACCAGCTCGGCGTAGTGCCTCGACGGGGTCTCGCCGGTCTTCGCGAGGATCTCGGAGGCCAGCAGGCAGAGCAGGATGCCGTCCTTGTCGGTGGTCCACGACGAGCCGTCCATCCGCAGGAACGACGCGCCCGCGGACTCCTCGCCGCCGAACCCGAACGACCCGTCGATCAGGCCCGGGACGAACCACTTGAAGCCGACCGGCACCTCGACCAGCGGCTTCCCCCTTCCGTTGTCCAGTCCTGAGGCGACGCGGTCGATCATCGAGGAAGAAACAAGCGTCTTGCCGATGCGGGCGGTCTCCGGCCAGCCGGGGCGGGCGCCGCCGAACAGGTAGCCGATCGCGACGGCCAGGTAGTGGTTGGGGTTCATCAGGCCGGCGTCCGGCGTGACGATGCCGTGCCGGTCGGCGTCCGCGTCGTTGCCGGTGGCGATGTCGTAGTCGTCCTTGCGGCCGATCAGGGACGCCATCGCCGACGGCGACGAGCAGTCCATCCGGATCTTGCCGTCCCAGTCCAGCGTCATGAACCGCCACGTCGGGTCCACCAACGGGTTCACCACGGTCAGCTCGAGGCCGTGCCGCTCGCCGATCGCGCCCCAGTAGTCGACCGACGCGCCGCCGAGCGGGTCGGCACCGATCCGCACGCCCGCGGCCCGGATCGCCTCGACGTCCACGACGGACGGCAGGTCGCCGACGTACTCGCCCATGAAGTCGTACGACGACGCGGCCGCACGCGCTCGCGCGAACGGGATGCGCCTCACCTCGCCCAGCCCCGCCTTGATCAGCTCGTTGGCGCGGGCGGCGATCACCGAGGTAGCGTCGGTGTCGGCCGGGCCACCGTGCGGAGGGTTGTACTTGAAGCCGCCGTCGGACGGCGGGTTGTGCGACGGCGTGACGACGATGCCGTCGGCGAGGCCCGACCCGGTCTGCCGGCCGCCGTTCGCCTTGATGATGGCGTGCGAGACCGCAGGCGTCGGCGTGTACCGGTCGGCCCAGTCGACCAGGACCGTCACGTCGTTGGCGGCCAGCACCTCGAGGGCCGTCGCCCAGGCCGGTTCGGAGAGGCCGTGGGTGTCGCGACCGATGAACAGCGGCCCGTCGTACCCCTGCTCCTTGCGGTAGTCGCAGATCGCCTGCGTGGTCGCGAGGATGTGCGTCTCGTTGAACGCCGTCCTGAGGCTGCTGCCGCGGTGACCGCTGGTGCCGAACGCGACCTGCTGGTCGATGTTCTCGGGGTCCGGAACGCCCGTGTAGTACGCCGTCACGAGGTGCGCGACGTCGACCAGGTCGTCGGGGGTGGCGAGGGTTCCAGCACGTGAGCCGGGGTCAGAGGGCATGCTGCCACCCTGACGCACGAGCCCTGCTCTCGCTAGGGTCGATGGATGGCCGTCCCCGGCAGACCTTCCCACTGGGCGCCACCCGATCTCGCCGCGACCGAGCTGTTCGCGGTGGACGCCTACACGACCGAGTTCGCCGCCCAGGTGGTCGAGGTGGACCGCGAGGGCGTCCGGATCCGGCTGGACCGGACGGCGTTCTACCCGGGCGGCGGCGGTCAGCCGCACGACCTCGGCACCATCCAGAGCAGCGAGGGGACGCTGTTCGTCACGTCGGTACGCCGGGAGGGCGGCGCGATCTGGCACACGGTCGGCGACCTCGACCTCGACCTCGACATCTCCGAGGGCACCGAGGTGCAGGGCGTCCTGGACTGGACCCGGCGCCACCAGCTGATGCGCACCCACACCGCGCTGCACATCCTGTGCGGCGTGATCTGGGCCGACCACGGGATCCCGGTCACCGGCGGCAACATGGAGCCCCTCAAGGGCCGGCTCGACTTCCCGTTCCCGTCGATGTCCGCCGACCTCGGCGCGCAGGTCGAGAAGCGGATCAACGAGGAGATCGCGAAGGCGCACGAGATCCTGGTCGACTTCGTGCCGCGGAGCCTGGCCGACGCGGACCCCGCGCTGATCCGCACCAGCGCGAACCTGATCCCCCAGGCGATCGACCCGCTGCGGATCATCGACATCGTCGGCCTGGACAAGCAGGCCGACGGCGGCACGCACGTGCTCTCGACGGCGGAGGTGGGTGCGGTGCGCGTCACCGGCACCGAGAGCAAGGGCAAGGACAACAAGCGGATCCGCTTGGAAGTGCTGGACCCCCAGGCGCACGACACGGAGAGGAGCGAGGATGCCTGACCACCTGATCGGCCTGCTGCTGGGAGCCGAGGAAGACTGGCCGCAAGCGTTCGAGGCGATCCTGGGGCGGGTCGGCAAGATCCAGCTCGCCGACGGGAGCACGCACACCTTCCGCAGCGAGCGCCTGACGATCGAACCGTTCGACCTGGTGGACCCCGTGCGCACCGAGCTGGTGATCGACCGGCTCGCCTACTGGTACTACCACCCGCGCGAGTGGCTCAAGAAGGCCGCGCTGGTCAACGGGACCTACCTGCTCAACAGCCCGTTCACGTTCCAGTCGATGGAGAAGCACTCGGCGTACTGCGCCATGCTCCGCCTCGGGCTCAAGGTGCCGCGCACGATCCTGGTGCCCTACAAGAACCCCGTCGACAACGTGCGCTGGGCCTACACCTCGCAGAAGTACAACCAGCCCTTCGACCTCGACAAGATCGCCGAGGAGCTCGGCTACCCGATGTACATGAAGCCGTTCGACGGCGGCGGCTGGCGCGGCGTCTCGCGGATCAACAACCGCGACGACCTGCACCAGGCGTACGACGAGTCCGGCGAGATGCTGATGCACCTCCAGGCCACCGTCGAGTACGAGCACTTCGCGCGGGCGCTGTCCATCGGGCCCGAGACGATGGTGATGAAGTTCCAGCCGGACGAGCCGATGCACAACCGGTACGCCGTCTCGCACGGCTTCCTCAGCGAGAAGGCCGGCGGCGAGGCGGTCGCCATCTCCCGCATCGTGAACGCCTTCTTCGGCTGGGAGTTCAACTCATGCGAGATGCTGGTGGCCGACGACGAGGTCTACCCGATCGACTACGCCAACGCCTGCCCCGACGTCGCGGTCACGTCGCTGCACTACTACTTCCCGTGGGCGATCTCGGCGCTGGTGCGCTGGTCGGTCTTCACCCTCGCCACCGGCCGCAAGGGCCGCGTCGACCTGCACACCCGCAGGTACTTCGAGATCGCCGACGACGATTCGCTCTCCTACGACGCCAAGATCACGGCGTACCTGGCCCTCGCGGACGAGCACTTCGACAGCGCGAGGTACTGGCAGTGGTGCGCCGAGAACCTCCCGCACCTCGACGAGCAGGTCCACGACTGGGTGACCTCGAAGGACTTCGAGCGCCTGCTGCGCGAGACCGTCGTGTCGATGTACCCCGCCCACGAGCACGACCAGTTCATGGCGCACTTCAAGGGCCTCACCGACCTCTGGGCGGCGGACAACAAGCACTGACCGCTGGTCGAGGAGGGACGCTGGAGTCAAGCGCTGACGGTTCCCAGCGCCACCTCCTCGACCATCGATTCAGTAGCGTTCCGGCATGAGCATCGCCGACTTCCCGCGGTACCCCCTGACGTTCGGGCCGAGCCCCGTGCACGAGCTCAAGCGGCTCGGCGCTCACCTCGGCGGGGCGAACATCTGGGCCAAGCGCGAGGACGTGAGCAGCGGGCTGGCGTACGGCGGCAACAAGGTGCGCAAGCTGGAGTACCTCGTCCCCGAGGCGATCGCCCAGGGCGCGGACACCCTGGTCAGCATCGGCGGCTACCAGTCCAACCACACCCGACAGGTCGCGGCCGTCGCCGCGCACCTCGGCATGGCGTGCGTGCTGGTGCAGGAGAAGTGGGTCGACTGGCCGGACTCGGTCAACGACCGGGTCGGCAACATCATGCTCAGCCGGATCATGGGCGCTGAGGTCCGTCTCGACGAGGCCGGGTTCGACATCGGGTTCCGCGACTCGTGGAAGCAGGCGATCGCGGACGTCGAGGAGCGGGGAGGGACGCCGTACGCCATCCCGGCCGGCGCCAGCGACCACCCGCTCGGCGGGCTGGGCTTCGCGAACTGGGCCTTCGAGGTCGCGCAGCAGGAGGAGCAGCTCGGCGTCTTCTTCGACACGGTCGTGGTCTGCACGGTGACCGGGTCGACCCACGCCGGGATGATCGCCGGGTTCGCGGCGCTCGAGGCCGCGGGCGGCCGGCCCCGCACGGTGATCGGCATCGACGCGAGCGCCACGTTGGACAAGACGCGCGAGCAGGTCGGCCGGATCGCGCGGCGTACCGCCGAGCTCATCGACGTCGGCCGTGACCTGCGCGACGACGAGATCGACGTGCGGGAGGGATGGGCCGGGGACCTGTACGGCATCCCCGTGCAGTCCACGCTCGACGCGATCCGGCTCACCGGCCAGCTCGAGGGCGTGATCCTCGACCCGGTCTACGAGGGCAAGTCGATGGCCGGTCTCATCGACCTGGTGCGCGACGGCACGATCCCCAGGGACTCGACGGTGCTGTACGCGCACCTCGGCGGACAGCAGGCGCTCAACGCCTACTCGGCGCTGTTCACCACGACCCAGCGAGTCGGCCAGCGGGTGGGCGAGTGAGCGGGCTCGAGGACCTCTTCGTCCGTGCCGCTCGAGAAGGCGCCGCGTTCCGCGACGGGGTCGGCGAGCGACCGGTGGCCGGGACGGCGTCGCGCGAGGACGCCTGGGCGGCGTTCGGTGGTGCGCTGCCGGACGGCCCGACGCCGGCGTCGCAGGTGCTCGACGACCTGCTCGCCGCGGCGGAGGGGCACCTCGTCGGCTCGGTCGGTCCGCGGTACTTCGGGTTCGTCACCGGCGGCTCGACCCCCGCGGCCGCGGCCGCCGACATCCTGGCCGTCGGCTGGGACCAGAACTCATTCAACCCGCTGATGTCGCCGGCCGCCGAGGCCGCGGAGCGCGCGGCGGGCGGCTGGGTCAAGGACCTGCTCGGCCTGCCGAGCGGCGCCTCGGTCGGGTTCGTCACCGGCGCCCAGGCGGCGAACACCGTCGGCCTGGCGTGCGGCCGGCACCAGGTGCTGGAGCGGGCGGGGTACGACGTCGAGACGGACGGCCTCATCGGCGCTCCCCGCGTGCGGGTGGTCAGCGGCTTCGAGCGGCACGCGACCGTCGACCGGTCGCTGCGGCTGCTCGGGCTCGGCACGGCGTCCCTGATCGGCGTGCTCACCGACGACCAGGGAAGGATCGACGTCGCCGACCTGGAGAAGGTGCTGGCCACCGAGCCCGAGCGACCCACGATCGTCTGCCTCCAGGCCGGCAACGTGAACACCGGCGCCTCGGACGCCTTCGCGAGCGCGATCCCGCTCGCTCACGAGGCCGGTGCCTGGGTGCACGTCGACGGCGCCTTCGGGCTCTGGGCGGCGTCGTCACCCCAGCGGGCGCACCTCGTCGACGGCGTCGAGCGGGCCGACTCGTGGGCCACCGACGCGCACAAGTGGCTGAACGTGCCCTACGACAGCGGGCTGGCGATCGTCCGCGACCCGGTCGTGCACGGGACATCGATGGCGTACTCCGCGGCGTACCTCGCCGGCTCCGGCCGCACCGACTTCTCCCTCGGCGACCTGGTCCCGGACTCCTCGCGCCGGGCTCGCGGCTTCGCGGTCTGGGCGGCGCTGCGCGAGCTCGGACGGTCCGGCGTGGCCGACCTCGTCGAGCGGTGCTGCCTGCTCGCCGGCCGGATGGCCGAGCGGCTCGCCGAGGGCGGGGCGACCATCCACAACGACGTGGTGCTCAACCAGGTGCTGGTCGGGTTCGGGGACACCTCGCTCAAGGACGACGACCCGTCGACGCGGACCGACGCGATCGTGGAGGCCGTGCAGCGGGACGGTACGTGCTGGCTCGGCGCCACCACCTGGCACGACCAGCGCCTGATCCGCATCTCGGTCTCCAACGCCACCACCACCGAGGCCGACATCGACCGCTCCGCCGCCGCGATCCTGGCGGCTGCGGCGCGGGTGGGGTTGGGCTGAGGGGTCGGGATACCCGCTCGAGCGGGTATCCCGGACGTTCGGCGTCGTTGCAACGACGCCGAAGAGGCAGGAACGACGCCGAAGTACGGCGCTAGAACCAGCGCGAACGCCCCACGGCCTCGTCCACCCGGGTGACGAGGCACTTCCGGTACGGCGGTGTCTCGGCGATGGCGGCACCCTCCTGACCGCCTCGACCGGGCGGGAACAGGTTGCTAGCGTCCGAGGCGCGTCGGACGGGACCGGGCTCGACGCGGCCGAGTACGTGAAGGGGGAGAGCAGCCGATGAGCTCCCTCCTCCGTGACCGTGACTACCTGCGCTACCTCGTGTCGCGGGTGCTCTCGGGCGCCGGCAACATCGTCACGCTCATCACCTTGCCGATCATCGTCTACCGCTCGAGCGGGTCCGCATCCCTCACGGCGCTGGTCGCGGCGTGCGAGGCCGCGCCGTACCTCCTCTTCGGTCTCTTCTCCGGCGCCCTGACCGACCGGTGGAACCGCCAGAAGGTGATGGTGCGGGCCGACGTCCTCAGCGCGCTGCTCGTCGTCACCCTGCCGCTGGCCGACCTGTTCGCCGAGGTGACCGTGCCGCACGTGCTCGTCGTCGCGTTCCTCGGCCCGACGATCGGCGTCTTCTTCGACGGTGCGGTCTTCGGCGCGCTGCCGACGCTCGTGGGCCGGGACCGGATCGCGGAGGCCAACTCGATCTCGTGGGCGGCGCAGTCCGTGGTGGAGATGGCCGTCCCCTCTCTCGTCGGCCTGGCCCTCGCCTTCCTCCACCCGGCGTGGCTGCTCGGCTTCGACAGCCTGACCTTCGCGGTCTCCGCCGCGCTGATCGCGGGCATCGTGCGCCCGACGTACGACGCGACGCGCGAGCGTCCGCCGCTCACCGTCCGCCAGGTCCTCGGCGACATCCGCGAGGGGCTCGGCTACCTGGTCCGGCACGCGGGCGTGCGCACCTTCACGATCATCGGGTTCCTCCAGTGCCTGGGCGCGGGTGGCTTCGTGGCGCTGATGGTCGTCTGGATCGACCAGCGGCTGGGCGTCGGGACGGAGGGTCTCCGGTTCGGGCTGGTCTTCGGCGCGTTCTCGGTCGGCGGGCTGGCCGCCTCGCTCGCGCTGCCCTGGCTCGTACGCCGCGTGCCCGCCGCTGCGATCGCCCTGGTGGCGTCCCCGGTGGCGGCGGCCTTCGCGGTCGTGCTGCCGCTGGTCACCTCGTGGTGGCTGGCCGGCATCACCCTGGTCCTGTGGGGCGTCGCCTACCAGCTGGTCGTGGTCAACTCGATCACCTACCGCCAGCAGGTGACGCCCGAGCACCTGCTGGGCCGGGTGAACACCGCGGGCCGGATGCTGGCGTGGGGCATGGGGTGGACCGGCGGCGCCTTCGTGGCCGGGGCCCTGGTCGGCTGGCTGGGTCTGGTCGGCACGCTCGTCGTGCTCTCCCTGACCCACGTGGTCGCGGTCGTCGTGGCCTGGACGTCACCGCTGCGCGCCCAGCTCAGGGATACCGCAGCCCTACCGTCTCCTCGCTGAGCTCCCACAGGCGCCGCGCCGCGTCGGGGTCGCGCGCCAGGTCGCTGCAGCCGACGAGGCCCGGCTCGCCGCGCGCCTCGCGGAACCCGGTCGGACCGACGTACGTCGACCCCGGCAGGTCCGCGGTCGCGGCCATGAGCACGGGGCGTGCGCCCTCGGCCGCCGACTGCGAGACCGCTCGCTGCGCGGCGTCGAGGATCGAGCCGACCGCGCCCGTGAACCCGCCGACCTGGCCGTTGGCGAACAGGTGCGTACCGGCGAGACCCGGATGCGCGGCCAGCGCCCTCACCGGCAGCCCGACCGCGGCCAGCCTCCGGTCGAGCTCGAAGGTGAAGAGCAGGTTGGCCACCTTCGTCTGCCCGTACACCGCCCACCGCGAGTACGGGTGCGGCTTGGACCGCGGGTCGTGCAGGGGAGCGTGCCGGGCGAGCCGGTGCCCGACGCTCGACACGGTGACCACGCGCGAGTCGCCGCCGGCGACGAGCTGCGGCAGCAGCAGACCGGTGAGCAGGAACGGACCCCAGTGGTTGGTGGCCATCTGGAGGTCGAGGCCGTCCGCCGTGCGGGTGTACGGCGGCGCCATCACGCCCGCGTTGTTGACCAGCAGCCCGAGCGGGCCCAGGTCGGCCGCACGAGCAGCGGCGGACCGGACCGTGGCCAGCTCGGCGAGGTCGAGGTCGAGCAGCTCGATGCGGGCGCGAGGTACGTCGGCGCGGATCGCGGCAGCCGTCTCCTCGAGGCGCGAGCGGGTGCGACCGGCCAGCACGACACGGTCACCGCGCCGCGCGAGGCCGGCCGCGACGTACTGTCCCAGCCCGCCGGGCGAGGGGCCGGTGACGACGGATGTCGAGGTCACGACGTGACGCGTATTTCGTCGCGAATCCGGCTCAACCATGCGGGACCGTTCATCACCGGGAGCCTAGGGCGCTGACGTGGAGGGGTGTGCGAGAGTACCCCCCATGGAGGAGGGAGCCGGTCCGATCAGCGCGGCCATCGTCAGCGCGCACGACATCGTGCACACCGGTCTCGAGGGCATGTTCGCCACCCGGCCCGGCGCGATCGAGGTGGTGCCGCTCGACCTCGGCGCACCGGACGACCAGCTGCCCGACGTGATCCTGTACGACGTCTTCGGTCTCCACGAGGGCGACGGCGACGACCTCGACCGCTACGTCAAGGACACCGACTCCGCCGTCGTCGCGATGGCGCGCGACCTCCGCCCGGACCTGGCCGCTCGTGCCGTCGCCAAGGGCGTCGACGCCTGCGTCTCGATGGCCACCGACGTGGACGAGATCCTCGAGGTGATCCGCTCCGCGGTCGCCGGCGACGGCCAGCCGGACGCGTCCGGTCCCGGCGCCGAGCACGGGGCGGCGTACGCCGTCCTCGGCGAGGAGGTCGGCCTCACCCCGCGCGAGACCGAGATCCTTCGTCTGCTCACCCTGGGCCTGAGCAACCAGCAGATCGCCGACGAGTGCTTCCTCTCCATCAACTCGGTGAAGTCCTACATCCGCTCGGCGTACCGCCGCATCGGCGTGACCAGCCGCAGCCAGGCCGTGGTCTGGTGCCTGCAGCACGGCTTCGAGCCGCCCCAGGACGAGCCGGGGATGCCGAGCGCCGGCGAGCCGGTCGCCGACGTCTGACCTAGCCCGACACGGCGAGCGACACCGCGATCGTGAGCATGGTCAGGCCGATCAGGACGTCGAGGACCTGCCACGCACGGGGCCGCGCGAGCAGGGGACTCAGCAGGCGGGCGCCGTAGCCGAGACCGAGGAACCAGGCGACGCTCGCGAGCCCGGCCCCGACGGCGAACCCCCACCGGCCGCCCGGACCGTGGCTGGCGGCCAGCGATCCGAGCAACAGGACGGTGTCGAGGTAGACGTGCGGGTTCAGCCAGGTCAGCGCGAGAGCGCGTGCGGCGACCCCGCCCAGGCTGCTGGCCGGCGCGTCCGCCGCTCGCAGTGCCTCCGGTGAGCGGGCGCGCCACAGCGACATCACGCCGTACACCGTGAGGAACGCGACGCCCAGCCAGCGGACCGCGTCGAGGGCCCACCCGGCGTTCTCGACGAGCACGCCGACACCTGCGACGCCCGCGACGATCAGCAGCACGTCGGACGCCGCGCAGATCGCGACGACCACCCCGACCCGGTCGCGGGCGAGGCCCTGGCGCAGGACGTAGGCGTTCTGCGCGCCGATCGCCACGATCAGCGACAGGCCGGTCAGCAAGCCGGTCAGGGTCGCGGCGAGCACGCCGCGACCCTAGCCAGGAATCAGAAGGCATCCTCCGACAGGTCCATCAGCGCGAGGTCGGTGTGCTCGGCGATGGCCCGCTCGGCGGCGAGCTTCGGCAGGACGTTCTGCGCGAAGAACTGCGCCGCCGCGATCTTGCCCTCGTAGAAGGACTTGTCCTTGCCGGACACCTCGCCGGCCAGCTTGCTCAGCGCCACGTCGGCACCGCGCAGCAGCAGCCACGCGCAGACCACGTCACCGAGCGCCATCAGCAGGCGCGAGGTGTTGAGGCCGACCTTGTAGACGTTGCGGGCGTCGCCGCCCTCGGCCGAGGGGTCGGAGGCCATCAGGTCGTTGATCATCGCGCCGACGATCGCGTTGGCGTCCTCGAGCGCCGTGGCGAGCAGGGCCCGCTCGACCTTGAGCCGGCCGTTCCCCGCCTCGGAGGCGATGAACGACTCGATCTCCTTGGCCAGGTGACCGAGGGCGCGACCCTGGTCCTTGACGATCTTGCGGAAGAAGAAGTCCTGGCCCTGGATCGCCGTCGTGCCCTCGTAGAGGGTGTCGATCTTGGCGTCGCGGACGTACTGCTCGATCGGGTACTCGGTCAGGAACCCCGAGCCACCGAGCGTCTGCAGGGACTCGGTGCCGAGCAGCACCCACGAGCGCTCCGAGCCGTAGCCCTTCACGATCGGCAGCAGCAGGTCGTTGACCGCCATCGCCAGCTCGTCGGTCTCCCCGTTGTGCTCGGCGACCATGACGCGGTCCTGCCACGACGCGGCGTACAGGACCAGCGAGCGCATCGCCTCGGCGTACGACTTCTGCGTCATCAGCGAGCGACGTACGTCGGGGTGGTGGGTGATCGTCACGCGCGGGGCCGTCTTGTCCGCGGCCTGGGTGAGGTCGGCGCCCTGGACGCGCTCCTTGGCGTACTCGAGCGCGTTGAGGTACCCCGTCGACAGCGTGGCGATCGCCTTGGTGCCCACCATCATCCGGGCGTTCTCGATGACCTGGAACATCTGCGCGATGCCGTTGTGCACCTCGCCGAGCAGCCAGCCGCGGGCCGGCTCGCCGCCGCCGACGCCCGGGTCGCCGAAGGTGACCTCGCAGGTGTTGGAGACCTTGATGCCCATCTTGTGCTCGACGCCGGTGACGTAGACGCCGTTGCGCTCGCCGGTCAGCTCGCCGGTCTCCGGGTCGAAGTGGTGCTTGGGGACGATGAACAGGGACAGTCCCTTGGTCCCCGGCCCGCCGGCTCCTTCGACACCCGAGGGGCGGGCGAGCACGAGGTGCACGATGTTCTCGCAGAGGTCGCTCTCACCGGAGGTGATGAAGCGCTTCACGCCGGTGATGTTCCAGGTGCCGTCGTCGTTCGGCGTGGCCTTGGTGCGCCCCGAGCCGACGTCCGAGCCGGCATCCGGCTCGGTCAGCACCATCGTGGTGTTCCAGCCCTTGTCGACGATCAGGCGGGCGATCTTCTTGTCGCGCTCGTTGCCGTTGCGCTGCACGACGCCGGCGAACATCGGGCCGGCGCCGTACATCCAGATCGCCGGGTTGGCGCCCAGCACGAGCTCGCCGAGGGCCCAGCCCACGCTGGACGGCGCGGGCGTGCCGCCGAGCTCGGCCATCGTCATCAGCCGCCAGTACTCGGCGTCCATCCACGCGTGGTAGCTCTTCTTGAAGGCCTCGGGCAGCGGGGCCTCGTGGGTCTCCGGGTCGAACGTCGGGGGGTTGCGGTCGGCGTCCTCGAACGACGCCGCCAGGTCCTCGCGCGCCAGCCGGTCGACCTCGCGGAGCACCTCCTTGACGGTGTCGGTGTCCACGTCCGCGAAGGGACCGGTGCCCAACAGCTCGTCGCGGCCGAGCACCTCGAAGAGGTTGAACTCGATGTCGCGGATGTTGCTCCTGTAGTGGCCCATCGGAAACCAGCCCCACCTGTTCGTGTCGGAAATGCGGCTTGCTACTCGTCAGTAACTTCATTCTGCCCCGACGGACGAGGGGCGGCAAGGACTCTGGCGAGAAGTGACCCGGCTCACCGGGCCTCCCCGGTCACGAATCTCGAGACGTGTCGCGCGTCCCGTCGCTTGCGCTCCGGTGCGCGCCGACGCTCCTCGATCTCCCGGGAATTGGCGGCTAGACCGAGTGACACGACTGAATGAGTGGACATCTCTGGAACAATGCGCGCATGCGGGTGTCCGCCAAGACCGACTACGCACTCCGTGCGCTCCTCGAGATGTCCTCGCGTGACGACGCGCGCCCGGTGAGCGCGGAGGAGCTCGGGCGCCTCCAGGACATCCCCCACGGGTTCCTCCAGGCGATCCTGGCCGACCTCCGCAAGGCCGGCGTGGTCATCGCTCAACGCGGGCAGTCCGGTGGCTGGCGGATGAACCGCGACCCCAAGGACGTCACCGTCGCCGACGTGATCCGCGCCGTCGACGGACCGCTCGTCTCCGTGTACGGCGTGCGCCCCGAGGCGGTCTCGTACAACGAGAAGGCCGAGGTGCTCCAGCTCGTCTGGATCGCCGCGCGCTCCGCACTGCGCGAGGTGTTCGAGAACGTCAGCCTCGCGGACCTCGCCGGCGCCTCGCTGCCGCCCGCGGTCACCGCGCTGACCGCCGACGAAGACGCCTGGCAGCCGCATTAAATGCCCCGCTGGTCGAGGCGGGACGAAGTCCCGTCACGAAACCAGCCGGTGGTCTCGTGACAGGCGTCACCGCGCCTTCCTCGACCAACGGAGGCACGGGTGTCGCGTGGGCCGAGCAGGAGCTGGGTCGAGCGGTCCTCGAGGTCGAGCCGCTCAGCGGAGGCTGGACGTCGACGATGCTCAAGCTCACCGACGAGTCCGGCGCGCAGAGCGTGCTGCGGCTGATGACCAACGAACCCTGGCGCACCCACGGCGCCGAGCTCACGACCCGCGAGCACGAGACGCAGCTGATGCTCGCGGACACCGACGTACCCGCCCCGCGGTCGATCGCGCTCGACGCGACGGGGGAGCATGCCGGCGACCCGGCTCACCTCATGTCGATGCTCCCCGGGACCCTGGACCTCGGGCGCGGCTCTGCGGCTGATCTCGCGACGCTGGCCCGCACGATGGCGGACGTCCACGCCCTGCGGCCCGCCGTGCGTCCCCGGGACTACCAGTCGTGGGCCGTCCCGGCCAAGCGGGTGGTCCCGCCCTGGGCGCGCGTCCCGGCGGCGTGGGAGCAGGCCTTCGCGATCCTGGAGCAGGACCCGCCGGCGTACGACGGGACGTTCCTGCACCGCGACTTCTCGCCGCGCAACCTGCTGTGGGTCGGTGACCGCCTCACCGGCATCGTGGACTGGGTCGAGACGTCGTGGGGCCCGGCCTGGCTCGACGTGGCGCACACCCGGAGCATCCTGGCGATCCACCACGGGACCGAGGTGGCCGACCGGTTCGGCGCCGAGTACGTCGCGTTGACGGGCCGCGAGCCCCAGCCGTACTTCGACGTGATGGACGTGGTCGGTCTACTGCCGCACCCCGACCGGGTGCCGTTCCTCAGCGACCCCGAGCACCAGGAACGGCTCGAGCCCCACCTGCTCAGCCTGCTGTGACGGCGGACCAGACTGGGGCGACCGGCACCGCGGCGTACGACGCGTCGGGCACGCGGATCCCGAGGGCGGCCCACAGCCCCAGGTAGCCGTCGCGGTCGCGGCCGGGGTGGTCGCGCGCGGCCGGGGTCGCCTGGCAGAAGTGCCGGCGTACCGCACACGCATCGACTCCCGCCACGCGCGCGACGAGCTCGAAGTCGCCGCGCCACTCCTGCGCCAGCGCGTGCACGTCGCCGTCGTCCCAGGCCAGCCCGGCGGGGTAGGAGTGGAAGCGGTCGAGCTCGGTGCCGCAGCCGAAGAGGTGGTGCGACCAGCCCTCGTCGGTGGTCGTCGTGACGGCGCTGACGACGGCACGCAGCTCGCGCGAGAGCACGCGGCAGACGTCGAGGTCGCGCGGGGCGAAGTACGCCGGCCAGGTGAGCGTGGTCCAGCCGCCGAGCTCGGGGGCCACCAGCACCTGCGTGCGCGCCTCGTCGTCCGCGGTCCCCAGGCACTCCTGGACCACGTCCACCACGCGCTGCGGTGCGACCCCCCGGATGGCCGACCGTGAGGTCAGCTCCACGCGCTCACCGTAGGCGGCCAACGTCTCGTCACACAGTCATTTGGGGAACAGAATCGACGCGTGCGCGTCGCCGTGGTCGGAGCGGGCCCCACCGGGCTCGTGCTCGGCACCGCCCTCGCCCGCCGCGGCCACACCGTCACCCTGGTCGACCGCGACCCGGGCCCGCCCGATCAGCACACCTGGCCGCGCAAGGGCGTCATGCAGTTCCACCACGCGCACCTGTTCCGCAGCACCGCCGTGGCCGTCGCCCGAGCCGAGATGCCCGACGCGTACGACGCGTGGCTGGCCCTGGGCGCCGAGCCGGCGTACGTCGACGACGCCCTGCTCGGGGTGAGGTCGACGCGGGAGACCTTCGAGCGTGCCGTGCGCTCGACCGCGGAAGCCCAAGCGGGCTTGACGATCCGGCGCGGCCATGCCGACGAGGTGTTGGTCGTGGGCGGTCGGGCCGCCGGTCTGCACGTGGACGGCGAGGAGCTGCCGGCCGACGTCGTCGTGGACGCGTCCGGTCGCTCGGGGCGGGCGACCGCCGACCTGGGTGAGCGCGCGGGACTGGGTGGCGCGTGCGGGATCGCCTACGTGGACCGCGTCTACCGCCTGCGTCGCGACGCGGAGCCGGGGCCGATGTCCACGCCGATGGCGTACTTCAGCGACCACCTCGGCTACCTGGTGCTGATCTTCCCCCACGAGCACGGGCTGTTCTCGGTCATCCTCATCCGCGGCAGCAAGGACAAGCAGCTCACCCAGCTGCGGGAGACGCACGTCTTCGACGCTGCGTGCCGGGCGGTCCCGGGCCTGGCCGACTGGACCGACCCGGAGCGAGCGGTGCCGGTGACGTCGGCGCTCACCGGCGGCAACCTGCTCAACGTCTACCGCTCGCACCGCCGGCCCGACGGCGCCCTGCTGCTGCCCGGGCTGCTCTTCGCCGGGGACTCCGTGTGCACGACCACGCCGATCTTCGGCCGTGGCGTGGCCACCTCGCTCCTGCAGGTGGCCGAGCTGCTGCGGCTGCTCGACGACGAGCCCGACGTCGATGCGGTGGCCGAGCGGTACGCCGACTGGTGCGACACGACGATGCAGCCATGGGTCGTCGACCACATCGAGATCGACGAGGGGCTCGCGCGACGCTGGTCGGGTCAGGACATCGACCTCGAGGGACGCATCCCCTCCGACCTGGTCCTCGAGGCCGCGGGCCAGGACCCGGAGATCGCCGCGGCCGTCGGCCCCTGGGCCTCCATGACCGGCCTCCCCGCGTCGCTCGACCCGGTCCGCGAGCGCGCCCGGGCCGTGTACGCCGGCGGCTGGCGGCCGCCGTACGCCCCCGGCCCGTCGCGCGACGAGCTGGTCGCGCTGCTCGGTCTCTAGGCCGAGTTGCGCTTCCGGTACCTGCGAGTTGCGTTTCCGGTACGTACGAGCCAGCCCTGCCGGACCGTCGGAGGTGCCGGTGGCGCATCTCGGCGGTGCCGGGGACGCAGCTCGGCGGTGCCGGGGGCGCAACTCGGCCGGCTAGTGCCCCTCCGGACGACCCTCGTCGTGGTCGGCGTCGTAGTCGTCGGGGACGACGACCGGCCGCAGCCGGCACCAGGCGATGAAGGCGACGCCGACGACGAGCAGCACCAGGCCGGCCCAGAGGTTGGCGTTGATGCCGCCGGTCTTCTCCTCCTCGGTGTCGGCGAAGATGCCGGCGAGCAGCAGGATCAGTCCGTCGATCGCGAGCAGCGAGCCGATGATGTTGCGGATGTCGAGGAGACCGGCGGTGTGACCGGGCTTGCGCCTCGCGGTGGCAGAGGTGTCGCTCATCTCGACTCCTTCCCTAGAAGATCGTGTTGAGGACGATGACCATGACCAGCGCGATGCTCGCGAGGGGCACGGTGCGGCGGTACCACGGGTAGGTCGCCTCGTTCGGGTCGGTGCGGTCCTCCACGGGTGTCTCGGAGTACACCAGTCCCCGGAGCTCCGAGGCGGGCTTGGGCTCGGTCACCATCGACACCCCGACGCTCAGCGCGATGTCGACGACGAAGGCGACCGAGGCAGCCAGGAACGCCGCGCCCTGACCGCCGAGCGGGATCACGCCGGTGCTCCAGCTGCCGAAGGCGTCCTCGCTGAGAAAGGCGACCGCGACCGCCGACAGCGTGCCGGACACGAGGCCGACCCAGCCGGCCGTGGGGGTCATCCGCTTCCAGAACATGCCGAGGATGAACGTCGCGAACAGCGGGGCGTTGAAGAACCCGAACAGCACCTGGAGGTAGTCCATGACGTTGGAGAAGTTCGCCGCCAGCGTCGCGGTGAAGATGGCGATGGCGGTCGCAGCGACGGTCGCGATGCGGCCGATGCGCAGGTAGTAGTCGTCGTCGCGGTCCTTGACGACGTAGTCGGCCCACAGGTCGTAGGAGAAGACGGTGTTGAACGCCGAGATGTTGGCCGCCATGCCCGCCATGAACGCCGCGAGCAGACCCGTGATCGCCAGGCCCAGCAGGCCGTTGGGCAGGAGGTCTCGCATCAGCAGGATCAGGGAGTCGTTGTAGGTCACCCCGTCTCCCGACGACCCGCCGGGCACGGTCTCGCCGGCCTTCACCTTGGCGATGTCGGTGACCAGCACCGCCGCGATCATGCCCGGGATGATCGTGATGAACGGTACGAACATCTTCGGGAAGGCGCCGATGATCGGCGTCTTGCGGGCCGAGGAGATGGAGTCCGACGCCATCGCGCGCTGGACCTCGACGAAGTTCGTCGTCCAGTAGCCGAAGGACAGGACGAAGCCCAGGCCGAACACGATGCCGACCACCGACCAGAACGACGAGTCGAACCCGGACAGCGCCTGGCCGGGCCACGAGTTGAGCTGCTGGTCCGCGGGCGGTCCGTGGCCGGCGTCCCCGGCCGCCGTGATCTTGTCGGTCAGCCCGTTCCAGCCGCCGACCCGGTGCAGGCCGAGGATCGTCAGCGGGGCCAGCGCGGCCACGATGATGAAGAACTGGAGCACCTCGTTGTAGATCGCGGCCGAGAGTCCGCCGAGGGTGATGTAGGACAGCACGATGAGGGCGGCCACGATGAGCGCGACGGGCAGCGGCCACCCGAGCAGCGCGTGCACGATGCTGCCGAGCAGGTAGAGGTTCACCCCCGCGATCAGCAGCTGGGCCACGGCGAACGAGATCGCGTTGACCAGGTGGGCGCCCTGGCCGAAGCGGCGGAGCATGAACTCCGGGACCGACCGCACCTTCGAGCCGTAGTAGAACGGCATCATCACGACGCCGAGGAAGAGCATCGCCGGGATCGCGCCGACCCAGAAGTAGTGCACCGCCGGCAGCCCGAAGTCTGCACCGTTGGCGGACATGCCCATGATCTCGACGGCGCCGAGGTTCGCCGAGATGAAGGCCAGGCCGGTCACCCACGCGGGCAACGAGCGCCCGGACAGGAAGAAGTCCATCGACTCCGAGACCTGCGACTTCGCCAGGAACCCGATGCCGAGCACGAAGGCGAAGTAGATGACCAGGATCAGGTAGTCGACGAACGACGCATCGATCAGCGTCGCCATCGGCACGATCAACGGCTCGACCGTTGGGCTCACGTGATGCTCCTCCCGAGTGAGGCTGCTCTCGCTGGCAACCTAGACCCGCCGCCGTTCGGGGCGACACTGCCCCTTGGGGTGGAGCCACCCCTGGTCGAGGAGGGCCGGGAGCCGTCAGAGGCGCTTGACGAACTCGGCGGAGACCTCGATGGGCGTGAAGCCCATCCGCTCGTTGATCGAGACCATGTAGTCGTTGGTCTCGGCGTTCTGCGTGGTCACGAGGGTGAGGTCGTCGCGCGCGGACTGCACGGCGCGCAGGTTGACGGCCTTGGTGGCCAGGCCGAGGGAGTGGCCGCGGTGCTCGCGGTGCACGAACGTGCCCCACTGGAAGACCACCGGGTCGCCCTCGGTCGACAGGGCGAGGGTGGACTGGGCGACGACCTGCCGGTCCGGGGTGAGGGCCACGGTCTCGTAGGTGACCCGTCCCATGGACTTCACGCCGTCCATCATCTCGGCGTACCGCTGCGCGTCGATGACCTCCTCCTCGAAGTCGACCGCACCCGTCGGTGCGTCGACGGCGAGCTGGCCGACCAGCAGGCAGAGGCCGTCGACGAGGTCGGCCGGGACACCGCCGACGAAGGTCTCGATGGTGTAGCCCTCGTGCTTGGGCGCGGCGGCGTCGATCCAGCCCTGGATGGCGTCGTCGGGCACGGGCAGGGTCAGGTGGCGGAGGATCTCGTCGATCGACCAGGTGTAGCCGCAGGCCTCGGCGAACCGTTCGTGCCCGTGCTCGCGTCGCTCCTCGAACGGCACCTGCGTGCTGGTCAGCAGCACCGAGCGGTTGTCCGACCGGGCGCTCTCCTCGGCCCGGGCGAGGAGCGCGCGGCCGATGCCACGGCGGCGGTAGGGGACGTCGACAGCGAGGTTGACGTAGGCCTTCTCGGTGTTGTCCGCGAGCGGGAACCAGATCACGAGGGCGCCGACGATGACGTCGCCGTCGTACGCGGCGTACATCTCGTGCCGCTCGCCGCTGTCGGGTGAGCGGAAGGCGCCGAGGAACTCCCGGAAGGACCAGAACGGCATGTGCTCGCGCCCGAGCAGCTCGGCGCGACGGGTGACGTCGTACCACTCGCGCATGAGCGCGTCATCGGCGATGGCCGCGTCGTCGAGCAGTCGGATGTCCACGAGCAACGAGGCTAGGTAGGCCCGGGCCGAGACGGAAACGGTTATTCGGCGGAGGTGCGGGCGAGCCACTCGATGAGCGGACGCAGCGCGCGCCAGTCCGCCCGCACCTCGTCCAGCAGCGCCGCGGTGTGGATGACCTTCTCGAAACCGTAGGACCTGCCGGCGTGCAGCGACTTGTGCCGGAGCAGGTCGACGCGCTTGTGGTCCTTGTCGTACCCGCGCGGCGTGGTCTTGAGCGCCTCGCCGCCGAGCTCGAAGCCGGCCTTGGTGAGCTTGGTCGTGATCCGGGTCAGCTGTGCGCCGGTCTTGTCGTCGGCGACGGCGTCGCGGTACGCCGCCAGCCGCGGACCGCCCATGTCGTAGCAGCCACCGCCGGTGCGGACCCCGCGGGCCGAGATCTCGACGTACCAACCCGTCGCGGGCGCGACCGCGACGTAGGCGCCCTGGTTGGTCTTGTACGGCGTCTTGTCCTTGGCGAAGCGAACGTCGCGGTAGGGCCGGAACACCTTGTAGGACTGGCGATCCAGCGCGAACTCCGGGGCCAGCGCCGACACGAGCGCGGTCATCGGCGCCTTGACGTCGGCGTCGTACGTCGCCTTGTGCTTCTCCCAGTACGACTTGGTGTTGTCGACCTCCAGGTCGTCGTAGAAGTCGAGGGCCGCGACGGGGAAGCCCTGGAAGTCGCTCACCCGCGTCAGCCTAGGTCGGCGGTCACCTGCTCGTCGCCCTGGTCCCCGTAGCTGGTGATCGTGATGGCGTCGCCGCCGCAGCGCGGTGCGGAGAGGAACGCGTTGCCGCGGCTCCCGGACTCGTAGACGACCGTGGTCGCGCCGTGCGGGTCGACGCGGACCAGCCGCGCGGGGTCGTCGTCGGCCTGGGGGTCGCGGACGAAGTACGCCGACCCGGCGCAGTACGTGAGGGTGCCGGTCGTGGCCGCTCCGAGGTCGAGGACCTGCCCGTCGAGGCGGCCGTGGATCTCGGCCTCCTCGTTGCGCTTCGGGTCGGGCACCTCGGACCAGACCTCGCCGTCACCGAGCCGCATCGCGTCCCAGCCCTGGCAGTCGGTCACGCCCTCGAACGGTGTCGCCGTGCTGCCGTCGACCGCCAGCAAGGTCGCGCACGAGACGGGTCGCCGGTCGTCGAAGGACATCACGGAGAGGCCGGCGTCGCTGATGACCGCGCCGCGGAAGCCGTGCCGCGGCTCGGCGCACCAGGGGGCGTCTCCCTGCCCGCTCTCGAGGCTCACGGTCGCCAGGCAGTAGGCGCCGTCGTTGATCACGGTGGCGTGCACCAGCGTGTCCTGGCCCATGGCCCACGTCCCGCCGGTCGTGGTCGGCGGGAACGACGTCCCGTCGAGCGTCGCGGTGCCACCCGAGGAGTCGATGATCGTGGCCTCGTCCCCGCGCTCGGCGTGCTCGTCCTCCATGACCACGACCACCCGCTGCTGGTCGACGAGCACCGTCGAGACCGCGGTCCGGCCGCCCGAGCCGAGGCCCAGCGACTCGGGGCCCTCGATGCGGGCCTCGCTCCTGTCCTTGGTCACCGTGACGGTCCAGGTGCTGCTGCGGGTCACGGTGTCGTCGACGGGACCGGGCACGCGCTTCCAGTCGAGCGGGGTGACGGGCGTGGACGGGTCCTTCGTCGGGCTCGGCGACCCACTCGTCGGGGCGGACGTGCCGGACGACGAGGTCGGCGGCTCCGGCGACGGCTCGGGCGTCGATGACGAGTCGTCGGTCGACGTACACCCGGCGAGCGCGAGCACGCCGGCCGCGACGACCACGAGGTGCCTCATCAGACCCCGATGTCGTGGGCCGGGTGGGCGAGGTTCGCGCGGTAGCTGCGGTAGGCGTCGCGCCACTGCACCCGGCTGATGAACGGCTCCGAGGGGTCGAACCGCTGCTGGTTCCAGGGCTCGAAGTAGCTGACCTCGGTGGGCTTGCCCTCGCGCTCCATGTACCCGCGGCCGACCTGGTAGTGCCCGGAGGCGTCGTCGTCGAGGTACGGGTAGAACTGCTTGAGCAGGATGGGGTGGTAGATCAGCGGGGCCGTGTAGTCGACGACGTGCTTCATGTTCAGCAGCAGCCACTGCTGGAAGGTGAAGTCGCCGACGTCGAGCACGACGTACTTGCCGGCGTGGCTCGGGAGGTCCCAACCGGTGTTGCCGTTGGTCACCCGCACCATGTCGACGATCGACGTGCCGGCGCTGGTCGTGCCGAGCTTGCCGGCCCAATAGTCCTGGCCCTTGTCGACGTGCTTCCAGCCCCAGGCGATCATCTGCATCGACGTCGGGCCGCACCAGTACGTGCGGGTCTGCTCGGCCGTCTCCGCGGGGTCGAGGATGGTGGCCTCGACGGGGTAGTCGGCGATCGTCTTCTCCGGCGTGGGCGTCGCGGTCGGGGACGGCGTGGGCGTCGGTGGCGGCGAGCAGTCGCACGGCGGCGCGGTGAAGTCGGCCTGCGGCTGGAGCGCCGGTCCCGCCGCGCGGGCCTCGGGATGCTTCTGGAGGAAGTCATCGGGCAGCGGCACGCCCTGGATCTCGTGGCGCAGCACCCACACCTTGGCCACCGACCGCGCGGCCAGCGTCAGCTCGCGCCGATCGGCCCCGGCCCGGGCGGCCGGTGACATGGACGCCGTACGCCGCAGCGCATCGAGGGCGTCGAGGTCACCGGTCGTCTCGGTCGACGTGGTCCGCGCGGTGCGGGCGGCCACCTGCATCCGCGCCCGCACCTGGGCCTGCGTGCTGTCGGTCCAGCCGATGCCGAGGCAGTAGGTCTGGCCGTCCAGGTCCGCGCAGCGCACCTGCGACTCGACGAGCCGGGCGGCGGGCTGCTTGACGGTGGAGAGTGGCGTCGCGCGCGCGGCCTCCACGACGCGGTCGATCTCGGCGCGCATCGCCCGCGTGACCCGTCCCGCTCCGGGCGAGGTGGACAGCCTCCAGCCGTCGTCGCGGCCGGAGGGGCGCAGACCGTCGTCCTCCGCCCCGCGCGGGACCAGCGGGGTCAGGGCGAGCAGCAGCACCAGCAGGGCAGCACCCAGCAGGAACAGGCGAGGACGAGACATCGGGGAAGAGACCTCAGGGGTTGACGGGAGTCACACCAGTCACACTGTCCACACCCTCCAGGCAGGGGTCAAGTCGCCGCGAGGGACCGGCTACCATTCCTCTGCCGGTCTGACCGGCATGCGGATGTAGCTCAGTTGGTAGAGCGCGACCTTCCCAAGGTCGATGTCGCGAGTTCGAGCCTCGTCATCCGCTCCACCTCACGAGCCTCAGGCGAACGGCCCGAGCTCGGGACGCTTCGGGCGGATCGCGTCGCCGCTCGACCGGCCGGTCAGCCGGCGCTGCACCCACGGGACCAGGTGGGTGCGGGTCCAGGCGGCGTTGGCGCGGTACCGGCCGCCGCGGGTCAGCACCACCTCCGGCGGCAGGTCGGGCTGGTCGACGCCGTGCGGGACGCCGAGGAGGTCGAGCACCTGGATCGCGATGAACTGGTGGCCCGCGGGGCCGAGGTGGAGGCGGTCCTCGTCCCAGTACCGCCAGTCCCGCAGCACCCGGAACCGCCAGAAGTCGACGATGGTCGCGCCGTGCCGGTCGGCGGCCCAGCGCACCATCTCGTTGTACAGCGCGAACCGTCCGCGCAGCGGCCGGTAGATCGCCGAGCCGCCGGGGTCGAACGCCGTGAACACCAGCATCCGGGCGCCGGTGGCCGCGAGCTTGCCGAGCGCCGCGTCGTACTTCTCGACCAGCGCGTCGATGTCGACCTTGGGCCGCATGATGTCGTTGGCGCCGGCGTAGATCGTGACCAGGTCCGGCTCGAGCGCGACCGCGGGCTCGATCTGCTCGGCCAGCACGCCGTCGAGCTTGCGGCCGCGGACGGCGAGGTTGGCGTAGGTGAAGTCGGGCGACTGCTCGGCGAGCACGGCGGCGACGCGGTCGGCCCAGCCGCGCAGGCCGTTCGGGGCGGAGGGCTCGGGGTCGCCGACGCCCTCGGCGAAGGAGTCGCCGAGCGCGACGTAGCGGTGGAAGGGCACCTGTGGAGCCTAGATCGCTGGTCGAGGAGGGCCGTCAAGGCCCGTCACGAGACCCGGTACGGAGATCCGCGACGTTGCTGGGTCTCGTGACGGTCGCTGCGCGACCTCCTCGACCAGCGGAGGCTAGGGTTCCGTCGTGCTGCTCTCCGACCGCGACATCCTGGCCGAGCTCGACGCGGGCCGGATCCGGATGGAGCCGTACGACGCGGCGATGATGCAGCCGTCGTCCATCGACGTGCGGCTGGACCGGTTCTTCCGGGTGTTCGAGAACCACCGGTACCCGCACATCGACCCAGCCGCCGACCAGTCCGACCTGACCCGCGAGGTGGAGCCGGAGGGCGACGAGCCGTTCATCCTGCACCCGGGCGAGTTCGTGCTGGGGTCGACGTACGAGGTCGTCACGCTACCCGACGACATCGCCGCGCGCGTCGAGGGCAAGTCGTCGCTCGGCCGGCTCGGGCTGCTGACCCACGCGACGGCCGGCTTCGTCGACCCGGGGTTCTCCGGGCACGTCACGCTCGAGCTCGCGAACGTGGCGACGCTGCCGATCAAGCTGTACCCGGGCATGAAGATCGGGCAGTTCTGCTTCTTCCGGCTGTCCTCGCCGTCGCAGCACCCGTACGGCTCGGAGAAGTACGGGTCGCGGTACCAGGGCCAGCGCGGCCCGACCCCGTCGCGCTCCTTCCAGAGCTTCCACCGCACCGACATCACGCCGGGCAGGTAGGCCGCACACAGCACTGACCCGCCCGGTGGATCCGGGCGGGTCAGGTCGGGCTGCGGCTCACTTGTCCAGGCGGTTGGCCCAGCGGTGCATGCTCTGCGCCAGCCGGTGGCGGCGGGAGCCGGTGTGGATGTGGGGCTCTGCGGCCCGCGCCACGCGCTCCTTGATGAGGTGGTGGGTCAGCTGCTCGTTGAGGACCAGGCTGTTCGACATGGCTGTTGTCTCCTTGGTTTCGTGGGTCTGGGTTGGTGGTGGTCAGACTTCGCTGAGGTGGATGTCGCCGCTGACGGTCTTCGCCCGCAGCTCGATGTAGTCCGCGCCGGGCTCGGGCTGGCCGGCGCCCTGGAGGTCGGAGCTGATGTCCCCGCTGACGGTGGTGAGGTCCGTCCACACCGGGACGCCGGCCGGGATGCCGATGAGCACGTCGCCCGAGGCGCCCTTGGCGCTGAGCTTGCCCTTGGTGGCGTTGCGGATCCGCATGTCACCGCTGCCGGTCGACATCGAGACGCCGTCGCCGGCGCGGCCGATCTCCAGGTCGCCCGAACCGGTCTTCACGACGGTCGGTGCGTGCGTCGTGCCGAGCTGGACGTCGCCGGAGCCGGTGGACACCGAAGAGGTGCCCTGCACCTGCTCGACGTTCACGTCGCCGGAGCCGCTCTTGATGCGGAGCTCGGCGCCGGCCCGCGTGATGGCGATGTCGCCGGAGCCGGTCTCGACGATCACCGGGGCCTCGAAGGTGTCGAGGGTGACGTCGCCGGAACCGCTCTTGACCTGGCCGTGCCCGAAGGTGCCGTCGAGCTGGACGTCGGCGCTCCCGGTCTTGACGACCGCGTTGCTGCGGGTCGGCAGGCTGATCGTGATCTCGTACTGCGGCTCGCCGCCGAACAGCCCCCGGTTGCTCTTGGGACCGATGACGCTGATCTGGCGGCCGTCCTGGCGGACCTCGACCTTCTCGGGCTCGCGACCCTCGACCTCGACGGTCGTGGCCGTGGTGTCGGACGCGGTGACGTGGACGTTGCCCTTGCCGATCTCGACGTACAGGTCGACCGGCTCGTGGGTCTCGAACTCGTGGATCTCCATGGTGTCTCCAGGGTGTGTTCGTCCGCGGGACCAGCCGAGTGCGGCTGTCGCAGGGTGGGTGAGTGGTGGTGGGGCCGGAGGTCTAGAGCCAGCCGGTCATGCGGCGGTTGCCGCGCTGCTTGCCGCCCCCGAAGGGGTCGTTGCCGAAGAACGGGATGCTCGAGAGGTCGATGTCGACGTTGATCGCGCCCTCGCGGGTGGCGGAACGGACGACGTTGACCAGCCAGGTGTTGAGCGACTGGCCGGACCGGGCCGCCATCTCCTCGGCCCTGGTCTTGACCGACTCCGGGATGCGGAGCGTGATCCGGGCCAGGCCGCCCTCCTCGTCGTCCTCGCCGGGCATCGGCGGTGCGGGAGGAGCCGGCGGGGCCGGCGCGGCGCTCGGCGCGTGCACGACGAAGTCGAGGTCGCGGCCGTCGAGCCGGACGTCGACGCCGCCACTGGGCAGCTCGGCGGTGATCTCGGCGGCGGCCTGTGAGATGGCCTCCATCAGGGCGAGCCGGGCGGCGGGGTCGAGGGCGTAGGTCAGCCGCTCGGCGGTGTTCCGCGCCTCGTCACCGGCGGCCTCGGCGGCGGCCATGAGGTCCCGCTTCAGGCTGTCGACGTACGGGGTGATGTCCATGTGCATCAGCATGACATCACAGTGATGTCATGTCAAGCGATTGGTGACATCAGATCGGCGTCACGTGGCATCGTACGGCGTCTGCGCAGGTCAGCGGCCTGATCCCCGGGTGAGTCGGGTGCCCCGCGACGCCTGGTGCGCGTCCTCGGGCACCCCACCCGGTGTCGCGGTGACGTCATCGGTGTCAGAGGTCGAAGAGGGAGCCGGCCTCGTCGATCCTGCCGTCGGCGGGCCTCGGCTTGGCCTCGGCCTGCGGCGCCGCGGGCTCCGGCTCGTCAGGCCGCGGCTCGTCGTCGGCGTCGAGGATGGTGTCCGGGTCGCCGGAAGCGGCCGCGGTGGCGGCCTGGCTCAGCGCCACCGGATCCGGAGCCGCGCTGGTTGCCGCGCTGGGGGCCGCGCTGGGGGCCGGGTCCCCCACGTCGAAGAGGGACACGTCGTCGGGAAGCTTGCCGGCCAGGCCCGGCTTCGCGGGCTCGGCCTTCGCGGCCGGCTCCGGCTCGGGCTCCGGCTCGGGCTCGGGCTCGGGCTCCGGCTCAGCGGCAGGAGCAGCCGGCGCGTCGCCGATGTCGAAGAGTGACGCGCTCTCGTCGATCTTCGCCGAGGCAGGCTTCTCCTCGGGGGTGGCGGGCCCGGGCTCGGGTGTCTTCCCAGGCTCGGCCGCGGGGGCGGGGGTGTCGAAGAGCGAGGTGCCCTCGTCGACGAGCGACCCGCCCGCGGGCTTCGGCTCCTCGGGCGGGGGCTCCGCGGCCTTCGGGGCCTCGGCGGGAGCCGGAGTGTCGAAGAGCGACGAGGCGTCGTCGAAGAGGGAGCCGCCCGCCTTCTCCGCGGGCTCGGCCTCGACCGGCTTCTCCTGGACCGGGGCCGGGGTGTCGAACAGCGAGCCGGCGTCGTCCGGGACGGCCGGTGGCGCCTCGGTGTCCGTCGTGCCGGTCGGTGACGACTCGGACTCACCGGCGGCCGGCGGGGCGGACGGGCCCGGGGCCGAGCCGGCCACGACCGGTGCCTTCGTCGCCGAGACGCCCTTGACCGAGGCGAGCAGCATCTGCGCGACGTCGAGGACCTCGACCTCCTCGCGGGCCTCGCCGCGCGACTGCGCGGCGGTCAGCCCGTCGTCCAGCATCACGCGGCAGAAGGGGCAGCCGACGGCGATCTGGTCGGCGCCGGTGCCGACGGCCTCGCGGGTGCGGTTCTCGTTGATCCGCTCCCCGATCCGCTCCTCCATCCACATGCGGGCGCCGCCGGCGCCGCAGCAGAAGGAGCGTTCCTGGGACCGCTCCATCTCGACGTACTCGGCCCCGGGCAGCACCTGGAGCAGCTCGCGGGGCGGGCTGTAGACCTGGTTGTGGCGCCCGAGGAAGCACGGGTCGTGGTAGGTGATCGACCGCTTCGAGGCGCCCTCGCCGGACGCGACCGGCGTCAGCTTGCCCTCGCGCACGAGCCGGTTGAGCAGCTGGGTGTGGTGGACGACCTCGAGCTCGATGCCGAAGTCCTTGTACTCGTTCTTCAGCGTGTTGAAGCAGTGTGCGCAGGTGGTGACGACCTGCTTGACCTTCGCCTCGGTCAGCGTCGCGACGTTCTCCTGCGCCAGGCCTTGGTAGACGAACTCGTTGCCGGCGCGCCGGGCGGGGTCGCCGGTGCAGGTCTCGCCGTTGCCCAGGACGCCGAACGAGACGCCCGCGATGTGGAGCAGCTCGGCGACGGCGCGGGTGGTCTTCTTGGCGCGGTCCTCGTAGGCCCCGGCGCAGCCGACCCAGAACAGCCAGTCCACCGACTCCAGCGACTCGATGTCGTCGCCGACGACCGGGACCTCGAAGTCGAGGCCCTTGGCCCAGTCGAGGCGGCCCTGCGCCGACATGTTCCAGGGGTTGCCCTTGCCCTCCAGGCCGCGGAACAGCTGGCTCAGCTCGGCGGGGAAGTTGTTCTCGACGAGCACCTGGTAGCGGCGCATGTCGATGATGTGGTCGACGTGCTCGATGTCGACGGGGCACTGGTTCACGCAGGCGCCGCAGTTCGTGCACGACCACAGGACGTCGGGGTCGATGACGCCGTACGCCGCCTCGTCTGCGATGAGCGGGCGCGCGGCCTCCTCCTTTGCGGCGGTCGAGAGCCCGTCGCGGGCGCCCTCGGAGGCCAGGATGTACGGCGCCTTAGCGAACGCGTGGTCGCGCAGGTCGAGGATGAGCATCTTGGGCGAGAGCGGCTTCTCGGTGTTCCAGGCCGGGCACTGCGACTGGCAGCGACCGCACTCGGTGCAGGTCGCGAAGTCGAGCAGGCCCTTCCACGTGAAGTCCTCGACGGCGCCGACGCCGAGACGGGCGTCCTCGTCGAGGTCGTCCATGTCGTCGAGGGTCACCGGCTTGCCGCCGGACCTCATCGGCACCACCGCACCCAGCGCCTGGGGCGAGCGGCCGAACATGACGTTCAGCGGCGCGACGAAGATGTGCAGGTGCTTGGAGTGCACCACGTCGACCAGGAACACCAGCATGATGCCGATGTGGAGCAGCAGGCCGAGGTGCTCGAGGAACTCCACGGTCCCGTGGTCCAACCCGTCGAGCCAGTTCCCCACGGCGATCGACATGAACGCGCCGGACTTGTAGGGCAGGTTGCCCAGCGCCGACGCCGCGCCGCGGAACAGGAACAGCGACCAGATGACGTTGAAGATCATGAAGAGCACGACCCAGGCACCGCCCAGGTGCGAGCCCTTGAAGCGGGACTTGCGGCCCAGCCGCTCAGGGGAGTTCTGCAGGCGGATGACCGCGAAGGTGATGATGCCGGCCAGCGCCATCAGCGCGATGAAGTCCTGGAGGAAGCCCAGCAGGGCCCAGTGCCCGATCAGCGGGATCGCGAAGTGCGAGTCGAACAGCGCGCCGTACGCCTCCAGGTAGACGCTGGCGAGGATCACGAACGCCCAGAACACGAAGAAGTGCGCGGCGCCCGGCAGGCTCCACTTGAGCAGCTTGCGCTGGCCGAACACCTCGACCAGCTGCCGCTTCAGGGTCGCCCCCAACCGGCCGGTGACGCCCTCGATGCGACCGGGTGCGGGCTGGCCGGCGGTGATCAGGCGGTAGAGGAACACCACGCGCCTGGCCACGATCGGCAGGGCGATGACGTTGAGCAGCAGGCCGATCAGCAGGACCCAGTTCACGAGGAGCACTCCAGGTTGTCGGTCAGACGCCGTGTGACTGCCCGAGCCTAGAGGGGGTCGTCGACCAGGTCAGCCGGTGACCGGCGTGAGAAATGCCCTACTCGTCGGTAACTTGTGAGGTGGTCGAGCCCTTCGAGACGAGGCGTCTCGAAGGGCTCGACCACCATCAGCGCTAGTTGACCGAGACCGCCGACCAGGCCGCCTGCACGGCGTTGGTCTGCGCCGAGGTGGCGCCGTACAGGGCGGTGGAGGCGCTGATCGTCGCGACCCGGGCACCGGCGTAGTTGGTGCTGGAGGTCATGTAGCTGGTCAGCGCGGAGTACCAGATCCGCTGCGCCGCGTCCCGGCCGATTCCGGTGATCGTGGAGCCGTTGCAGGTCGGGCTGTTGTAGGCGATGCCGTTGATCGACTTCGCGCCGCTGCCCTCGGACAGCAGGTAGAAGAAGTGGTTGGCGATGCCCGAGGAGTAGTGCACGTCGACCGACTTCGCGCGCCGGGAGTAGCAGCTGAGGCTGCCGCCGTCGAGTGCCGGGTTGTCCATCCGGCGCACGTAGTTGGTCGCCGGGTTGTAGCTCCGGTAGATCTCCTCGCCGATCACGTAGTCGGGGACGTCGTTGGCGTTGTTCGCGTACCACTCGACGTTGGTGCCGAAGATGTCCGACGTCGCCTCGTTCAGGCCGCCGGACTCACCGCGGTAGGTGAGGTTGGCCGACCGGCTGGTGACGCCGTGGCTCATCTCGTGGCCGGCGATGTCGAGGGCGACCAACGGGTACGTCGTGGCGTCGCCGTCGCCGTACCGCATGCAGAAGCACGAGTCGCTCCAGGACGCGTTGACGTAGGCACCGTCGTGGACGAAGGCGCGGGCGCCCTTGCCGTCGTTGGCGATGCCGCGACGGTTGAAGGTGGTGAGGTAGTAGTCCCAGGTCTTGGCGATGCCGTAGTGGGCGTCGACGCCGGCCGTCGCCGGGTCGCTCGTCGTGCCGTTGCCCCAGACGTTGTCCGCGTCGGCGAACAGCGGCGCGGCGGTGGCGGGGCCGTTGTGGGTCTCGTTGCCGCCACGGTTGGGGTCGACCATCGTGAAGCCCGAGCCGGTGTTCGTGGTGTCGATCGGCACCTGGCCCAGCGTCAGGCTGTTGCCCGTGCCGGTGTCGTTGAGCACCGACGGCCAGCTCGCGAGGACGCGGCCGGACCTGGCACCGACGAACACGTACTTGCCGGCGGGCGAGCCGTCGGCGCGGCGCCCTTCGACGGTGACCTTCCAGGCCAGCCGCGGGGACTTGCCGGTGGCCAGCACGACCAGGCGCGGGGTGGACCGCGTGGCCCTGTAGTGGACCAGGCCGGTCGCGCGGTGGGCCGCGCGCTGCGGTGCGACCGTGGCGCGCGTGGAGAGGGTGAACGGGGCGAGGTGCTTGCCGGAGTACGACGTGTAACGGCCGTCGGTGTTCTGGTGCACGACGAAGTCGCCGCCCACCACCTCGAGGCCCCGGTAGGTGCGCTCGAAGCGGACGTGGCTGCCCGACCGGTCGAGGACGGTGTCGGTGACTCGCGCGCCCTGTCCGCGCGTGACGCCGGCGTGCAACGTGGCGTTGGCCCGGGCGGTGGCGATGGCGGCGGCCCGGGACTGGTGCGGGCCGGCCTGGTTCGGCGCGGCCTGCGAGGTGCCGGTGCCGGCGGCGATGGCTGCGGTGACGCAGCCGGCCGCGGCGACGGCAGCCAGGAGTTGCTTCTTCATGAGACTCCCTGGAAGAGAGCACCGGGCCGATCCCCGGTGCGGGTCGCGCAGATTCCAGCGCATCCGGAGTGGGGGGGCAAGGGTCTACACCCCTCATCTATACGTCCTGCAGAAACTTGCAGGCGGTGTCAGCCCGAGCCCAAGCCGTACGCCCGCGTCGCGTTCTCCGCGGCCACCTGCCGGCCGATCCGTGCCGCGTCCGCCTCCGACAGCTCGTCGCGCATGACCAGGTCCTCGAGCACGTCGTGCAGACCTTGCCGGAACAGCGCGGTGCCGAGGTAGTACAGCTCGGCCAGCCCGAACGCGTCGGACGAGTGCAGCAGCTTGCCGAACGGCACCAGCTCCAGCGTGTCCTCGATGACCCGCCGCGAGAGGGCGCCGGTGTTGTGGACGGCCAGGCCCACGTCCATGAAGACGTGGTCGAAGACCTGGGCGAGGTACGCCGCGTGGCGGTGGAACGGGTAGTTGTGCAGCAGCAGCACGGGGACGTCGTAGCGCTGGGTGGCCCGCAGGAACGCCGTCAGGTGCAGCGGGTCGCAGGCGAGCAGGTCGACGTCGCTGTCGCCGTACCCGACGTGCAGCTGCAGCGGGAGACCGGCCTCGATGGCCGTCCACGCCAGGGCGCTGACGACCGTGCGGTCGGTGATCCGCCAGGTCTCGCCGTCCGCCGGCCGTTGCCGGTGCAGGGCGGCCGCCACCTCCATGTCGGTCGGGCGCCCGTCGAGGAGGTCCAGGCCGCAGCGGTACGCCGCGATGCTCTTGGCGGCGACCGCCTCGGACTCCGCCAGCCGCTGCCGGACCGCCGTGCGCAGCTCCTTCGGGTCGGTGCCCTCGGCCAGCAGGTCCTGGGCCGTGGTCTCCAGCCGGATGACCTGGTGCGAGCGCGTGGTGTCGCCCGCGAGGGCGGCGACCTCGGCCGGCGAGCAGATCTCGTCGGGCTGGAAGCCGGTGTCGACGAGGAGCGTGCCGATGTCGGCCGCGCCGAGCATCCGCCGCGCCACCTCCTCGTGGCCGAGGGCCTGCCGGCGACCGAGGTAGGTGTCGGCGTCCGCATGCGGCTCGAGCCCCAGCAGCGGAGCGCAGTGACGCCGGATCGCCAGGCCGAGCATCGAGTCGAACGGTGACCCGGTCCACCTGCCGCTGCCCGGTCCCTCGTTCATCAGCGCCTCGAACGCCGGCCGGTCGAGGTCGCGCAGGACGAGCCCGTGGCAGTGGTGGTCGACGACCGGCCCGGTGACGTACCCAGCCGTCGGAAGCGTGTCGCTCACGCGTGCCGGTCGGCTTCTTCGAGGGAGACCGACAGCTTGCGGGCGAGTCCCGGCGTCGCCACCATCAGGACCGCGACGAGCAGCACCCACCCGAAGGCGACGATCACGAGGGCCCGGCCCGGGTTGGCGTCGGGGAACGGGATCACGTTGCGCCAGATCGTGTAGCCGAGCATCACCAGGGCGGCGAGGGGGACCACAATCTCCCAGGTCGGCACCGACATCTTCTTGTCGATGAAGAGCAGCTTGATGCAGCCGACCGTCGCCAGCACGTAGGCGACGAGCAGGATCAGCGTGCCGATCGTGCCGCTCCAGAGGAACGTGTCGAACGGCACGGCGTCGAAGAACACCGCACAGACCAGGGCGATCAGGGCGATCGCGACGCTGACGACGACCGCGGCGGCGGCCGGGGTGTCGTTGCGTCCGGTGCGGCTGAGGGCCGAGCCGGGGCTGGCGTCGCGCGCCACGGCGTACAGGAGCCTCGACGCGCCGACGACGCAGGCGAGGCAGCAGGCGAAGGCGCTGACCGCTGCTCCCAGGGTGACCGTCTCGCCCAGCCAGGACGCGATGTAGTCGGTGCCGATGTCGCCCATCAGGGCGCTCGAGTGGACGAACCTACCGACCCCGCCGGCGTCGGTGCCGAACGCCATCATCTCGACGGCCGTCACGAACGTGAAGTAGATGCCGCCGAAGATCGCGGTGCCGAGGATCGCGCGCGGGATGTCGCGGCGTGGTTCGTGGGCCTCCTCGCCGAGCGTCGCGGCGGCCTCGAAGCCGGCGAACGAGAGCAGGCCGAAGATGATGCCGAGGAAGAGTGTCGAGGCGTCGGTGCCCGGGGCGACCTTGAAGACGTCGAGCGTGAGGCTCGCGTCGCCCGGCGCGGAGCCGGCGGCCATCTTGATGAACGCGACCAGCGCGATGACCAGGATCAGCAGCACGGTGACGCCCTCGATGACGAGCAGGGTGGTGGTCGCGCGGCGGGCGGGCACGATCGCGAGCCAGAGCACCAGCACGAGGGCCAGGCCCCCGACCACGAACCCGGCCCAGCTCGGCTGGTCGTCCCAGACGTTGGTGTCGTCGAGGAACTGCGCCCCGAAGACGCCGGAGGCACTGGCCGTGACCAGGCCGTAGAACGTGTACGTGCCGAGCAGGCTGAGGCCCGCGGTCGCGCCGGCCTGCGGGCCGAGGGTGGCGCCGGCGAAGACGTAGACCGAGCCGGCGTGCTGGTAGTACTGGCACAGCCGGACGAAGACGTAGGCGATCAGCAGCACCGCCACGGCCGCGAGGAAGAACGCGAGGGGCGTGGCCCGGCCGACGAGGCCGGCGGTGCCCTGCGGGTTGATGTTGGCCGCCATGCTCGGCGCCATCAGGGCCACCGAGATGCCGACGGCCTGCCAGATCGAGAGTCCCCGTCGCAGGCCTGCTGATGGGCGGGACTTCTGGCCCGAGTACGAGTGCGTCACGATGCGAGTGTGGAGCACGTCGCCGACCTGGACCAGACCGAACGGGACGCCCGTTCGACGCTCGCCACCACCCTGCTCGGGCCCCTCTCGGAGCGCGGCGTGGTGGGCGTGGCGACGACCTTCGTGGACAACTCGGGAGTGGCCCGGGTGAAGTCGGTGCCGCTCGAGCGGCTGCCCCACCTGGCCGCGTGGGGGGTCGGGTCGTCGGTGTCCTTCGACCGGTTCCGCTTCGACGACTGGATCGTCGGCGCCGGCGAGGGGCGCGAGGCCGTGGGCGACCTCCGGATGATGCCCGACGTACGGCGCGTGGTCCCGCTGGCCGCCCAGCCCGGGTGGGCCTGGGCTCCCGCGGACCGGTACGCGCAGGACGGCTCCCCGCACCCGCAGTGCGGACGGCTGCTGCTCTCGTCGCTGGTCTCGGCGCTGCAGGCGTCCGGGATCACGATGAAGGCAGCCGTGGAGATCGAGTGGGTCGTGTCGTCCGCACCGGGCGACGACCTGGTGCCCGGTGTCAGCGGGCCGGCGTACGGGATGGCGCGTCTCGTCGACGCCTCCGACTACTCGCGCGACGTGCTCACGGCGCTGGCGGAGTCCGGCGTGACCGTGGAGCAGTTCCACCCCGAGTACGCGCCGGGCCAGCTCGAGCTGTCCGTCGCGCCCGAGGACCCGGTCTCCGCCGCGGACACCTCCGTGCTGGTGCGGACGGTGATCGCCGGGGTCGGCGCGCGGCACGGGCTGCGCACGTCGTTCTCCCCCAAGGTCGCCGTGCCCGGCGTCGGCAACGGCGGCCACGTGCACGTCTCGCTGTGGCGCGACGGCACGAACCTGATGGCGGGCGGGGCCGCCGAGCACTTCGGGCTGTCGCCGGACGGCGAGGCGTTCGCGGCCGGGGTGCTCACGCACCTGCCGGCCCTGATGGCGGTCGGCGCCCCCGGTGTGACGTCGTACCTGCGCCACCTCCCCAGCCACTGGGCCGGCACGTACGCCTGCTGGGGGCTGGAGAACCGCGAGGCCGCGGTGCGGATGGTGACCGGCTCGCCGGGCGCGTCCTCGTCGGCGGCGAACATCGAGGTGAAGTGCTTCGACCTGCACGCCAACCCGTACCTCGTGTTCGCCGGCCTCATCGCCGCCGGGCTCGCCGGCCTGTCGTCGTCGTCCAGGTTGCCCGATCCGGTCGACGTCGACCCGGCCGTGCTGTCGGCCGACGAGCTCGAGGCGCGCGGCGTTCGGCTGCTGCCTCGCACCGTGACAGATGCCGCCGACGCGTTCGAGGCGGACCCGGTCGTGACGTCGGCGTTCGGGTCCGACCTCTCCGCCTCGATCCTCGCGCTCCGGCGTTCGGAGGCGCAGCTGTTCGACGGCGTCAGCGACGAGGACGTCGCCGCGAGCACGAGGTGGCAGCGCTAGCGAGACCACGGGGGACACGGGGCGGGAGCGCGCTCGGCGGCTGGGTGGTGTGGGGACGCCGCTCGGCTGGGGCGCAGGGAGGGGATGAAGCGGGCTTGCCTCGGCAGTGCCCGCGCGATGCACGGCCGCCTCGAGCCTGGGGGTGAGTCTTGCGGGCGATCGAGGGTTCGACCAGCATCGTGAGGAATGCTCCTACCAGGATCCTGGAGGTCTCATGATGCGGCGGACACCCATCGTCGTAGCGATCGCCACGGCTACCACGCTCACCCTTGCAGCGGCGGCCCAGGCGGTGACGGTCAGCACCGGCGGAAGCGACGGCACGGACGACAAGGTCAGTGACCAGGCGTACGTGCGACACGATGGCGGCACGGACGCCGCCATCCAGGAATGCAGCAGCGACGCGACCAGTCCGGTCCCCGTCGCCGCCACCGCAGACGACCTCGACCCCAATGACGGCGGCGGTGAGAGGCAGAACAACGAGCCCGCGGTCGCCGTCGACCCGACAGACCCGACGCACGTCGTCGCGTCCTGGAACGAGTACTGCACCAGTGACATGAACGGGGGCTTCCTGGGCCTGGGGTTCTCCACCGATTCGGGCGAGACGTGGGTCGACTCGCTGACGCCGGGCTACCCCCAGGACACCAGCGCCGAGGGGCAGGCCTCACCGCTGTTCGGCAGCCAGAACTCCGGCAGCGACCCGCTGCTCGCCTTCAACTCCGACGGGGACCTCTACACGGCCGGGATCGCTTACAGCGACGCGCGCCCTCAGAACAGCTTCATCTATGTCACGACGTGGGCCGGCACGCCGGCCGGCGGCCTGCCGTACGACTACCAGCGCACATCCCTGGTCGGGAAGGGCGGCACGCCACCGCTGGTTGCCGGTCAGTTCACCGACAAGCCCATGATGGAGATCGACCGGACGGGCGGCCAGGACGACGGCAACATCTATGTGTGCTGGTCGCGCTTCACCGGCGGCGCCGGGCGCACGAAGATCTACTTCAGCCGCTCCACCGACGGCGGCGCCTCGTTCTCGAAGGAGATCGGACTGTCCTCGGACACCGACGTCCAGGGCTGTGACATCGCCGTCGAGGCGGATGGGGACGTGTACGTCATCTGGGGCAACCGGGACACGGCCAGCTCCCACACGCGCGAGGGGGTGGGCTTCGCCCGGTCCAGCAACGGTGGCCGAACCTTCTCGACGGAGGGGGAGGTCGGCGCATTCAGCCGCTACTTCCCCTTCGACACGATCGCCCGGGACTGCGGGGACGGCCCCGATCTCTGCCCGAGCGGATTCGTGTTCGCGCGGGTTCCCTTGGAGCCGCGGGTGACGGCTGACCAGTCCGGCGGGCTCCCAGGCGTGTACGTGACCTACAACGCGATCGACCCCGCGACGGTCACCGACAGCACGACGTCCTACGACTCCGCCGGCCCGGGAACCGGTCGAGTCGGACGCGGTGTGGTCTACGTGACCCGTTCGCTGGACGACGGGCTGCACTGGGGACCCCCGGTGAAGGTCGATGATGCCGGAGGCAGTGGCCATCAGTTCTTCCCCGATGTCGACGCCTTGGACGGCACCCTGGTCGCGGTGTGGCAGGACGACCGAGGCTCCGACTACTCGGTGCAGCGTCCGATCGGCAACACGCCGGCGGCCACCTCTAGTGGAGCCACCGTCGGTACGTTCGCGGCGTACTCGACGAACGGCACGTCCTTCACCCCGCTCGGGATGGTGTCCTCGGTCCGGCAGCCGATGCAGTACGAGATGTTCGACGCGCGGTCGGTTCCGTTCCTCGGCGACTACAACTGGGTGTCGCTCGTGAGCACCGACGCCGGACTGCGCGGGTACATGGCCTGGACCGACAACCGTGATGTGGCTCCCGGGACCGACCCCCGCGAGAGCGCGCAGGACGGATTCGACGTCCACATGTGCGTCACCGTCACCAACGGCGTCGCGGGACCCAACACCTGCCCCAACGCGGGCGGGTTCGACCAGAACATCTACGGGTCCGCCATCGCCCTCCAGTAGGCGGTGCGCGGGCCGGTGTCCCGCGTCGTACGACCATCCCGCGTGCGAACGGGGGTATCGATCCGCTCGCCTTCCGGACGCCCGCGTCAGCCGGCGCGTACTCAGCGCTGGGGCGTGGTCATGAGACACCGACCGCGAGGAGGATGCACCCGTGGCCGAGCTGCGATTCTGCGCTTACCAGTACCAGCACCTCCCGATGGTCGAGCTGCGCGAGCGGTGGAGACGAGCCGAGGAGCTGGGCTTCGACGTGATGTGGAACGTCGACACCGTGGTCGAGCCGGACCGTGAGCGACACCCCATCTTCGACGGTCCCGCCACCCTGGTGGACCTGGCACTGAGCACATCGGCGATCCGGGTGGGGACGCTGATCTCGAGCCTCTACTTCCGCAGCCCTGTGACGTTGGCCAAGGCGACGATGACCGTGGATCACATCTCGAACGGTCGGGTCGAGCTCGCCCTGGGTGTCGGTGACCCGTCCGCTGGCGCGGCGCAGGTCGGCGTCGACTGGTCTCCGGGTGAGAGGGTGAGACGATTCCGGGAGTTCGTCGAGCTCACCGACCTGCTGCTGCGGCAGGAGGTCACCACCTACGAGGGTGAGTTCTACCGCTGTGAGGAAGCCGAGACGATCCCTCTCCCGCCGCAGCACCCGCGGCCGCCGATCACGGTGGCCGCCCATGGGCCGAAGATGTTGCGAATCGCAGCCGAGTTCGCCGACGGCTGGAACTCATGGGGCGGGTCCGGGATCGACTCCGAGGACCAGTTCCACCGGGTGACACGCGAACGCGCGGAGCTGCTCGCCGAGTTGTGTGAGGCGCGTGGACGCGATGTGCGGTCGATCCGGCACTCGCTCGTGTGCTACCCACCCCTGACCCCATGGGCCTCGGTGTCCGGGTTCCGGGAGATGGTGGAGCGCTATCAGGCGATCGGGATCGACGAGTTCGTGCTCTATTGGCCGCGGAACTGGGATGCGCACGCGACCCACGAGGACGCTGTCTTCGAGGAAGTCATGACCACTGTCGTCCCCGAACTCCGTGCCGTCCGCTCCGCTGACCCGGAACGCGGCTGACCGTCGGTCGGCTGAGCGCCACCCTGGAACGCCGCGTCAGTGGACGCACGGAACACAAGGAGTGCCGCACGGGGCGCAGGTCGAGTCCCCTCACGAGGTTGCTGCGGGGTGCGGAAGCTTCCAGCCGGGCCTGGGGAAGTGGCACGTCTCACCGTCGGGGTTGCGCTGGAGGTAGAGCTGGTCGTCAGCTTCGGCCTCCCAGAACTCCCGGGCGGGCTCGAGGCGCGTGACCAGCTTCCCGGGCCACAGGCCCGAGCGGTCGACCTCGGCGATCGTCTCCTCGGCGACTCGCCGTTGCGTCTCGTCGGTGTAGAAGATCGCGGATCGGTAGTCGGTGCCGATGTCGTCTCCTTGACGATTCAGCGTCGTCGGGTCGTGGATCTGGAAGAAGAGCTCCAGGATCTCGCGAAACGACGTCAGATCCGGGTCGAAGACGAGCTCGACCGCCTCGGCATGAGCACCAGGACTCTCCTCCGACGGATCCGGAGTGTCCCCGCCGGTCCAGCCGACCCGTGAGGAGACCACCCCGGGTTTTCGGCGCATCAGCTCCTGCATCCCCCAGAAGCAGCCACCAGCGAGCACTGCCGTCTCCAGCTTGTCGTCCATGGGCGCGTCCTCGGCTCGCGAGACACGCCGACGCTACCCCTGGGTGTGCGCTGAGTCCATGCGCGAGCTCGGGGGTGCGGTGCCGTGCACGCCGTAGCCGGTCACCCTCCGAGCCGAGCAGCAACGGGGTCTTGGCCCGTTGATCGTCTCCCACGCTCGGAAGTACGTTGATGGCTCTCGCAACCGCTTGGGGTTCGCCATGGACGACGACGTGGAGACTGCGTATCTCGCCGGAGGCTGCGCCTGGATCATGCAGCCACTGCTGTCCCTCCCCCAGGGAGTCATCTCCACCCGGACCGGGTGGATGGGTGGTGATGGGGAGAACCCGACCGAAGAGCACGACGGCGGTCACGCGGAGACCGTCAAGGTCGTCTTCGACCCTGAGCGCCTCTCCTACCGGGGGTTGCTGGAGGTGTTCTTCCAGGCTCACCGAGCCGACCTCGACCGCGACGTCGTCGGTTCCATCTATCGCTCGGAGGTCTTCTGCACGAGCGCGGAGCAGCGGAGAGTCGCCGAAGAGATGATCCGTGACGTCGACGCGTCAGGCCACTGGCCCGGGAGGACGGCGACCAGGATCAGCCCGGAAGGGGTGTTCTGGGAGCAGGGGCCGGAGCACGAGAACTACTTGCAACGCTTCCCGAAGGTCTTCAAGGACCCATTTCCTCGGCAGGGGGTCTCCTCCGAGAGCGCCCCCGCGTCCGGGTGAGCCGGTCGCATCGGCAGCCAGCCGGCGCGATCGGTGCCGGTAGCCCGGCGCCTGAGTGGACCGGAGCGCCTCAGCTGGCGTAGCGGCTCACGTCGGTGCGGATCTCCATGACCTGACGATCGGCGAGACGCGCACTGTGCCAGGCCCGGCCCAGTGCTGCAGTGAGAAGCGCGACCTTGGAGGTCCTCGACGCGTGCGCGCGGGTCGACATGCTGATCAGATCCTTCGAGTAGGTCACGAGGCTCTCTCGTGACACGCATCATTCTGGGTGCGGCAGTACCATCAGGCCAAGCCGTCGATCGTTCAGGCAGGAGTAAGAGAATCTGATGCTCGATCTTCGCCGTCTGGAAGTCCTCTCTGTGTTTGCCGTGCGCGGCAGCATTGCGGCCGCGGCGCAAGAGCTGGGCGTCTCGCCGTCCGCGGTGTCGCAGCAGCTCTCGGCCCTGGAGCGAGAGGCGCAGCTGCCACTGATCGAACGCACCGCGCACAGCGCCAGCCTCACCGACGCCGGCAGGGAGCTGGTCGAGGACGCCACCACGATCCTGGCCGCGGTCGAGGCCGCCGAGGGCCGGCTGCGCGCTCGGTCGGGCACGATCGCCGGACGGGTCCGGGTGAGCTTCATCCCGGGGCTGGCGGCGACGGCAGCCCCGGACCTGGCCGAGCTCCAGCGCCGGCACCCCGAGCTCAACGTGGTCGCCCTCCAGATCGACTCCACCGAGGCCTCGGCCGCCCTCCTGGACCGGGCGACCGACATCGCGGTCGTCGACGAGTGGGGCGAGCAGGCGCTGGTGTCCCACGGCCCGCTGCAGGCCCAACGCGGGCACCGTGAAGCGATCGTGCTCGCCGTACCCGCCGACCACCCCGTGGCGGTCAGCCACTTCCAGAAGCCGATCTCGGCGGCGACGCTGCGCGAGCTGGTGCGGACCGAGACCTGGCTGAGCTCGCCACCCGGACAGGTCTCGCGGCTCGCCGGCGACGCGCGGCTCGCGGACCTGGGGGTCACCCCGGGGCGGCGCTGGGAGTTCGACGGCCTCTACGTCCTGGCACGCCTTGTCGCTGTGGGTTCCGGGATCACACTCCTGCCCTCGAGCGTCGCGGCCTACGAGCGCAACGTCGCGGGGATCCCGTTGCAGCCGCGGATGTACCGCTACGTCCGGGTGCTCACCCGCACCAGCAGCCGCGGCGACCCGAAGATCGACGCCTGCCTCGAGGCGATCCGCCAAGGACTACGCCGCCCCTGGACCGAGCCCCTCACCGCGAGCCCTTCGCGTCACTGACCCGCAGGTTCATGCCGTGGAGAACCTCGGCGCGCCTGGACCAGGCGAGGGCACAAGTGCCCGACGTACGGGGAAGTTGGCCTCTCATCGTCGAAGCGGTGAGGAGCGAGTCTGGCCATGGGCCGGCGATGCGGGCGGTGGGTCCGGGTCGCCTTCCGCCATGTGGCCGGATCGTGAAGGGGGTCGTCATGGGTATCGGCACGACGTTGAGCTCGCGGAGGTCGGGAACCGGGAGGCTTCGGCTCTCGGCTGCGGTCGTCGCCCTGGTCATGGCGTTCCCCGCCTGGGCGGCCGGCTCGACGGAGCCGACGAGCGCCGGTGGACCTCTCTCCGCGCCGTCCTCCGCAGATCAGGTGGCGGTCCCGAGCCAAGCAACGGGTGCCGGCCGACAGATGGCCGGCACGGCGAACTGGCCCGAGTTCCAGCGTGGTGGACGACACCAAGGGTTCAACCCGTTCGAGAAGAAGCTCACCCGTGCCACGGTCGGGCGGCTCAGGGTGGCCTGGCGGTTCGACAATCCCTCGGGCTGCACCAGCTACTCAGGGCCGACCGTCGCCGACGGACGGGTGTACGTCGGCAACTACTGCCCGTACCTCTACGCGGTCGACGAGAGGACCGGTCGCCTCCTGTGGACGGCGACCACCGACGGCAAGGTGGAGTCGGCTCCCGCGGTGGCGGACGGTCGAGTCTTCGTGACGACGGGATACACGGGTCGCGGGGTCTACGCCTTCGACGCGGCCACCGGCGAGCGGTTGTGGCGCTACGAGATGACCGATGGGTCCCTGGGCTCCCCGTCGGTTCGACACGGCGTGCTGTACGTGGCAGCCGATAAGGACGGGGCGCTCTACGCCCTCGAGGCCGCGACCGGGAGGCCCCTGTGGAGGAGTGTCGTCCCCGGGTGGGCAGGTGGATCGGCGCAGTCACCACTGGTGGTCGGCGGCACGGTGTACGTCGGCTCGACCGACGGGTACCTCTACGCGTTCGACGCCGTGACCGGGCGGACGTTGTGGCGAGGAGCGACCGGCGGTCCCATCCACAGGTCGTCGGTCATCGCGGCGTCGGGTCATGTCTTCGTCGGGTCCGATGGCGGCACGCTCGTGGCGTTCCCGCTCTCGGGGTGCGGCGAGTCGACCTGCCAACCCTCCTGGCGCTCCAGAAGCCTTACGCCCGGCACCAGCACCGCGGCGGCAGCGTACGGACGGGTGTACGTCACCGACTCCGACGGCTACATGAACGCGTTCTCGGCCAGAGGATGCGACGCGCTTCTGTGTCCGGCGGTCTGGCGCACAGCCCTCGGTGGCGTCAACGACCGTGCTCCCGCGGTCGCTGGTCGGGTGGTGTACGCCACCTCGGCCAGGAACAGAGCCGTCACCGCCCTCGACACCCGGTCCGGAGCAGTCCTGTGGAGGTTCATCCGGCGGACCGAGTACGGCGGCAACGCGGACATCTCGGTGGCCAACGGACGCCTGTTCGTCAACTTCACGTGGACCTTCAAGCTGTTCGCCTTCCAGGTGGCACAGGAGTAGGCATCACGTCACCGCGCCGCTTCGTCGAGGCGTGATCGAAGGCCTCGTCAGCGACGGCCGACATGCACGACGTGGCCGCCCGCGTCGTACCTGACCACCATCCGCACGTCGGGGTCGGTCGACGTGCGCGCGCAGAACGTCGCCCGGGTCGCGATGCGCGTGTACGGCTGGCCCACGGCTCTCATCACCGCCCGCACCGACATGCCCGGACGCACCAGCGACTTCAAGGTCGGTACGGGCTGACGCAGCGACGGGTTGCGGCAGGAGTCCGGGGCGATGCCGGTCGCGCGCTCCCACATCTGGAGGTACGCCTCGGCGCCGCGCGCCATGTCCTCGGCCAGCGCCGGGCCGTCGGGACCGGCGACGTGCTGGATGTCCTCGATCCAGTCGGGGTACAGCCCGTACTGCGCCACGCCGTCGACGTTGACGTCGTAGACCCGCTCGCCGGCGTGCTGCTTCCCGATGCGTACGCCGTTCAGGCCGGTGAACGGGTATATCACGGGAGCTGGGGCCGACGAACCCCGTGGGTCGCCCTGCGCCCCGAGGCCGTTCATGTCCGCGCCGTAACCGAAGCCCCAGTAGTAGCGGGGATCCGCCCAGCCGAGGTGGGCGCGCCACTTGTCCACGAAGCCGGTGGAGTCGCCGGCGTACGGCGTGATGAAGCCACCGAGCCGGTAGATCCGCGGGTAGGCATCGGGCGTGGACCACGAGTGCGAGGACACGACGCCGGGGTAGCCGAGGGCCTCGACCTGGTCGAGGGCGGAGTTCCGGGCCTTCACGCTCATGTGGTCGGGGTCGAGGATCATGTGCCGCTGCGCGAGGCCCGCGATCGTTGCCTCGCCGAGCGTGGTGAGGCCGCGCGAGTTGCAGTGGTGCGGCGGCCCGTAGATCGGAAGCGCGAGGTTCGGGACGCCGACCAGGGCGGCCACCGCCCCGAAGAGCGCGTCCTGCTGCGAGCCGTCGATCTGGCCGTCCGGGAGGGCGGGAACGGCCAGCTGGTCGCGGTCGTGGGACTCGGCGTCCGGGGGATCGCAGTGCCGCATGTCCCAGAACGACCCGGTCTCCAGGAAGTTGGCGGCGTTGACGGCCACCCCCACCTCGCCGTTGTCGCCGGCGACGCCCGCGAGCGCGTTGTCGAACTTGTTGACCAGCTCCATCTGCCGCACGCCGAGCTTCTTCACCTCGTCCAGCTGCCGCTCGATCGAGGCGACGTCGCACTGCGGCACATCGAGCTTCATCGTGCAGCCGAACGGCACCGACGTCTCGATGCCCATCACCACCGCCATCTTCCCGGCGTTGATGACCTTCCGGGCCTCGAACGGCGAGCGGACGATCCGGTAGAAGCCCTTGCCCGGGCCGCCGAACTGGGCGTCGATGTAGTCCTGCATCGCGTACATGTCGTGCGCCTGCAGGCGGATCGAGTCCATGTCGTCGCAGGAGTTCCGCTTCAGCGGGTAGAGCCGGCACAGCTGGTCGTTCTCGACGAGGAGGTTCACGAACAGCCGCTGGCCGCCGCGCCAGGAGCGCTCCAGCCACCGGTAGTACGTGCCCTCGTGGGTCAGCGAGTCCGGCGCCGGCCAGTCCTTGAACGTCGGCCAGCCCACCGGGTCGTGGTGCGGCCTGCCCGACAGCGCGGACTCCAGGGCACCGCCGAAGCCTCCGGTCGCGGTGTGGTCCGGGCAGTCGACGAGGGCGTACGGCGCGCCGTACTCGTGCCACGGCCGCCCGCAGTGCGCGTCACCGCCGAGGAACTCGAAGGCCATCCCGTGGGTGTGCGCGTCGACGTACCCGCGCACCTCCTGGTACGGCGTCACGCCGGCGTGCGGGCGGCCGCTGACGTCGATCCGGGACTCCGGGTACGGCGCGCAGCCGGTCGTCACGTGCGGCTCGAAGGCGGTCCTCCCGTCGACGGACAGCCGCGTGGTGCCGCTGCGGAAGACGAACCCGTTGCTGCGCTTCGATGACGACCAGACGGTGCTTGCGGAGGGTGCGGCCGCCTTCCCGGTGGTGCTCACGAACTGTCGCTGCGCGTCGTACAACAGGTACGTGCCGAGCCCGGTCGGCTTGAAGAACAACGGCTCGCCGCCGGGCACGAGCCGGTAGCAGCCGTTCGCCATGGCGTAGACGTCGGCCGGCACCTCGGTCCGCGGCTGCATCACCCGCACCGTCGTCAGCGGCGGGTCGGGGAGGGCGCGCTCGCGCGCGACGTACGCCGTGTGCGCGGCCTTCTGCGCCGGCGTGGTCGGGTCGACGGCCGTCGCCGCGTCGGCCGAACGCGACAGGGAGTTCTTCGTGCGCGGGTCGTCGTGGGTGTGCGCCAGACCATGATGCCGCGTGCCGGGCGGGTCGACGTGCGGGCGGGCCTCGAGCACCCTCGTCTTGGTGGCGTCGTAGTTGCGCAGCAGGTCGCCGGTGCGGTTCGCCGACGCGGGCAGCTGGGTCGCGGTGACGACCAGGCCGGCGGCCAGGGACGCGGTGAGGACGAGCTGACGCAGAGGTGTGCCCACGGACCTCCAACGAGCGGGTCCTCCTGAGGTCACCGCCGCCTATGCTCGCCCCCGTGTGGGTGGGGGTGCTCGGCCCGACGGTCGTGGCCGCGTCCGGTGACGGGGAGCCCATCGACGTGCCCGCACAGAAGCAGCGGGCTCTGCTGGCCGCCCTGGCGCTGCACGCCCCGCGGGCCGCGTCCGCCGAGGCGCTGGTCGAGGCGATGTGGGGTGCCGACGCCCCCGACACGGCCGGCGCCTCGCTGCACTCCTACGTCTCGCGGGTCCGCCGCATGCTGGAGCCGGACCTGCCGGCGCGGTCGCCCTCGACGTACCTCCCGAGCGTGGACGGCGGCTACCGGCTGGTGGCCGAGACGGATGCGGCCGAGGTCGTGGCGACCCTCGGCGAGGTGCACGCAGCCATCGGCTCGCTGCGCACCGCCCTCGTCCCCGTCGCCACGGCCGGTGTGGACACCATGGCCCTGGCCGACCGGCTCGCGCGAGCCCTGGACGCCTGGCGCGGACAGCCGTACGACGACCTGCCGGACTCCGACCTCGTCCGCCCGGAGCGGGCCCGCCTGGAGGCCCTGCGGGTGCAGGCACAGGAGGATCGGGCCACCCTGCTCGTCGCGAGTGGACGGGACGCCGAGGCCGTCGCGGAGCTGGAGGCCCTGACGAGGGCGCACCCGTTGCGCGAGCGTCCCTGGCTGCTGCTGGCGGCCGCCCTCGCTCGCTCGGGCCGGCAGGCCGACGCGCTGGCCGCCCTCGACGAGCTCCGGCGGGCGCTGGACGACGAGCTCGGCCTTGAGCCGTCGCACGACGTCAACGACCTGCAGACCGCGATCCTGCGTCACCAGCTGCCGGCCGCCTCCGAGTCGCCGCCGGCGGCGCCGGAGCAGGTCCAGGTGACGCTCCCCGAGTGGCCGATGGTCGGACGGGACCGGCACCTCGCCGCCCTCGAGACCCTGCTGGGGCGTGTCGAGGTCGGCGGTCCCGCGTTCGCCGCCCTCGTGGGCGAGCCGGGCGCCGGCAAGAGCCGGCTGGCCGCGGAGCTCGCCGTCCGGGCCCAGCAGCGAGGCGCCGTCGTGCTGGTGGGTCGCTGCTCCCAGGACGAGGACGCACCCCCGCTCTGGCCGTGGCGACAGGCCCTGGGGGAGGACGCGCTCCACGGCGGCCGGGCCGGTGAGGACCACGACGCGGCGAGGTTCGCGGTGGCCGAGTCGGTACGTCGCGAGCTCGGCCAGCGGGCCGCCGTCCGGACGGTGCTGCTCGTGCTGGAGGACCTCCACTGGGCGGACGCGTCCTCGCTGCGGGTGCTGCGTCACGTCGTCGCCCACCTCGAGACCGGCCGGGTCCTGGTGCTGGCGACGTGGCGGAGCGCTGCGGCGCGGGGTGGCGAGCCGCTCGCCGAGGTGGCCGAGGCGCTGGCCCGGCGGCACGCCGCGCGGCTCGACGTCACCGGCCTCACGCCGGAGGAGACCGGCGAGCTGGTGGCCGAGCTGACCGGCGACCGCGACGCCGGCCTGGCCGTCGCGCTGCACGAGCGCACCGAGGGCAACCCGTTCTTCCTGATCGAGTACGGCCGCCTCGCCCGGGACGAGGGCCGGGCCCTCCGGGAGGCGGTCGACGGGGTGCCGGCGACCGTGGCCGCGGTCCTGACCCGCCGCATCGCCCAGCTGCCCCAGCCGACCTCGGCCGCGCTGACGGCCGGCGCGGTGATCGGCCGCGAGTTCCAGGTCGACGTGCTCGCCCGCGCCCTCGAGACCGAGGAGACCGCCCTGCTCGACCTCCTGCAGCCGGCCGTCGACGGCGACCTGCTGCGCGACGAGGGCGGCGACGTGTTCCGCTTCGGCCACGCGCTCGCCCGGGACGCGGCGTACGACGCCCTCACCCCGTCGCGCCGCGAGCGCCTGCACGCCGTCGTCGCGGGCATCGTGGAGCAGTCCGACCAGGCGGACGCCCGCTCGGCCGAGGTGGCTCGGCACTGGGCGGCGGCGGGTCCGCGGCACGTGCGGCGGGCCTGGCAGGCGGCGTCGAGGGCCGCGGCCCTGGCCATGACCGGCCACGCCGCCGACGAGGCCGCCGCACACCTGCGCGCGGCCCTCTCCCTCCACGCCGAGGATGCCCGCCGGAGCGAGCGCGAGCGGTACGACCTGCTGGTCGCCTACGCCGACGCCTGTCGGTGGAGCACCCGACGGCTCGAGATGCACCAGGCCTGCGACGAGGCGGCCCTCATCGCGGGCCGGCTCGGCGACGCGGCCCTCGTCGTCGCCGCCGTCTCGGTGCCGAGCGAGGACGCCCTCTGGCCCGCGCGGAGCTACGGTGAGGCGAACGACGAGGTCATCGGCGTGATGAGGCAGACGCTCGCGGGGCTCCCGATCGAGGACTCCGCGCTGCGCAGCAGGCTGCTGCTCGCGCTGGCGTCCGAGAGCTACTACGACGCGCGGCCGGCCGAGACCGACCGCCTCGTCGAGGAGGCGCTGGGCATCGCCCGCCGGCTCGCGGACGCCGGTGACACGCGGCTGCTGGCGGAGTCGCTGCTCGCGGCGAGCGTCGTGTGGTGGCAGCCGGACAAGCTCGCGGAGCGCGTCTCGATGCTGGCCGAGTGCCGGCGGCTCGCGGAGGCGGAGGGCGACGCCCGGCTCGCGGCCAACGCCCGGTGCCTGCAGGCCAGTGCTCGCTGCGAGCGCGGTGGCATCGACGGCCTGGACGAGGAGCTGGCCGAGCTCACGACGGTCGTCCGCGAGCTCCGCCTGTACTTCGCGGAGCTGATCACGGTCTGCCTGGCGCACTCGTGGGCCGCCATGCGCGGCGACGCCGCCGCGGTCGCCGCGCTGTGGGGGAGGTTGACGGAGCTCGACGAGCAGATCTCGCTGGCCCACAAGCAGGACACCATCCGCGGGGCGGTCTTCAACGTGCCCCTGTGGAACAGCGCGAGCGGGTTCGACGAGGACCTGGTGGCCGCCTTCCTCGGCGAGACGGCGATCCCCCTGGCGACCGCTGCCGCCGCCCTGTACCTCCGCCACGGACTCCCGGACCGCGCGCGGGAGATGTGGGCGAGCCACACGTTCGACGCCGAGACCGTCAACTGGTACTCGCCTCCCTACTGGGCCTTCGCCGCCGAGGCGTCCCTCGGCCTGGACGACCCGGCCACCGCGGCCCTCGTGTACCCGCGGCTGCGGCCGCTCAGCGGTGGCTGCGTGATGTCGGGCTCCAACCCGGCGATCGGACCCGTCGACGCGTACCTGGCCCTCGCCGCCGCCGCGACCGGCGACACCGCCCTCGCGACCGAGCACGCGGACCGGGCCGTCGAGCAGCTGCGCTCCTGGCGGGTCCCGCAGGTCGAGGCCTGGTTCCTCGGCCTGCGGGACCGCCACGGGTTCTGACCTCCGCCGCTGGTCGAGGAGGGACGAAGTCCCGTCACGAGACCAGCGGGGTGGCTACGCAGGCAGGTACGCGAAGGCGGCGCGCTCGAGCCGGCGGAACTTCCGGCGGCCGAACCACATGACGACCCGGAAGGCCTGGCCCGCCTTGGCGTAGGTCTCGTCCACCACGGCGGGGGCGAGGTCCTCGGCGAGCCAGTTGCAGATGAAGGCCAGCAACGGGAGGTTCCGCTTGGTGTCGCCGAAGTGCTCCTTCTCGATGCGCTCCCAATCCTCCGCCGTCATGTGCCGTTGGAGGATCACCAGCGCCTCGGTCTCCTCGTGCCGGAGGTGGTGGTCGAGCAGCTCCCGGGTCTCCGCGAGCCGTACCGCGAGCCGGGCCTTGAGCCGCTCGCGGTCCTGGCCGTCGGCGGACCGCGAGAGCTCGCCGAGGAGCTGCTCACAGGACGCCAGCTGCGGGTCGATCGTGTCGTGCTCGGCCTCCATGGCCAGCAGCGTCGCCCGCTCGTCGTCGTCGGCACGCTCGAGCAGGAACGGCCAGATGCCGGCGTCCTCCCCGCTGTGGTGCTCGTGGAGCACCTCGGCGAACTTGTCCCACCGTGCGGCCAGCGCGGTCCAGGTGCCCAGGTCGTCGACCGGGGTGTGCGGGACGGCGCCCGCGAACCGTGCGAGGTCGCGCCGGAAAGCGTGGTGCATCAGGTACATCATCATCATGTCCACCGGGCCCGCCGGGGCGGCGGCCTGGCCGGGGAGCATGAGCTGCTCGGGGTACGTCGTGGTCATCGCGGGCTCCTTCGTGGTGGGTGATGTCCCCACCGTGACGGGCCCGTCTTGAGCGCCACTTGCGCGCGACTTGCGCTACCGCTGGATACGGATCACCTTCACCGGGCTGGTCGCCTCGAAGGTCGCGGCGGTGCCGGGCAGGAAGGCGCGGACCTTGACCTTGGGCTGCTTCGGGACGCGGACGACGTACGACGCGGCGTACGTGCCCTGCTGGGACACGGTCGCCTTGCCGATCGAGCGCCACGCGCCGCGGATGAAGCCCTGGAGACGCACGGTCTTGCCCTTCTTGCCCGGGGTGACCTTGCCGCTCAGCCGGACCGTGGCGCCCGGGTGGACGCGCTTCTCGGAGACCTTGAGGGTGATGTCCGGCTGCGGCAGCACGGTGAGCGAGCGCTGCGCGCCGAAGCGGGCCGGCTGGGTGGCGGACTTGCTCGCGGTGCCGGCGTACGCGACCACCACGGTGACCTTCTTCGTCACCTCCGGGATGCGGATGCGGTAGCTGCCGCTCGTGCGCGTGACGCCGGTGCCGAGCGGCTTGCACTGGGAGAGCGGGGCGTTGCGGGACGGGCACGCGTAGGCGTCGACCTGCTGTCCGGCCACCCCCTGGCCGGTGTCCTGGTCGGCGAGCTCACCGGTGATGCGGTTGCCGGCGGCCTGCTTGACGCGCAGGCGCGAGCCGGCGATCCGGACCTGGACCGTCGTGCTGCGCACCCCGGCGCTGTCGACCACCGTCGCCAGGGCGAGCACCGCGTTGGACGTGGGGTAGGTGTGCGTCGTGGTGGCCCCCGTCAGCGCCTTGGCGCCGTCACCGAAGACCCACTCGATCGAGGCGGTGCGTCCGGGGACGGCGGCGACCGGCGGCGTGGCCGCGAAGGTGACCGCGAGCGGCTGACCGGGGACCGGCGCGACGGAGGTCAGCTGTGGGGCCGTCGGGCATCCGTTGATGGTCTGCGTCACCGGCGCGAGGACCGACTGGGTGCCGCGGGCGTTGACCTGCACCGAGCTCGTCACGTCGGTGCAGACGAGCGTGTGACGCAGGAACGGTACGGCGGGGCTCACCGGGCCCGTGGCGGCTTCGCTGACCAGCCCGTTGAGGGTGAGGGTGAGGTCGTTCAGCGAGGCCGGGCTCGACCCGTAGGGCGGCGGCTGGAGGTCGAGCTTGACGCTCAGCTCGAGCTTCGGCCCCGCGTTGGCGGTCGCCGGGTTGAAGGTGATCGGTGTCGTGGCGGTGATCGGGAAGAGCAGGGTGGTTCCCGGGATCCAGATGCTCAGGTTGGCGGCCACGACGCCGTTGAGGCCGGTCGTGACGCTCTGGACGCCGAAGGAGAAGGGCGCGATCGTCGGGCTGCCGGGGATGATCGGCGTGAGCTGCACGTGTCCGGTGCCGTACCCCGCCGGGCACGACGTCGCGTAGCCCGAGCCGTCGAGGCCAGGGGCACATGACGCCGCCGTGGCGGAGGACCCCGCCAGGTAAGACCCGAGCGGCAGCGACGCCGGGTCGGCGACGGCCATCGTCTTGGCCGACGAGGTGCCCGGCCGGACGATGACCTCGGCCAGCCAGCGGGCGGGGTCGGTCGCCACGGTCGACGAGGTGTCGGTGACGTGGAGGTTGAGGTTCACCGGCTGCCCGGCCGCGGTGGTCGGCTGCGTCGGCGCGCCCGCGTCGAAGGTGGTGATCTCCACGCTCGCGCAGAACGGGCCGTCGCAGAGGTTCTGCGGCGCCGCGGCGACCGGTGGCGTGGCCAGCATGCTGACCGCGACCAGCACTGCCAGGGGTGCGCTGACGCGCAGGTGTCGACGTCTCATCCGGGCTCCCTCCCGCGTTCCTGACTGCTCAACGACCACCCGGGCAGAAGGTCACCGCCTGTCCGGACCACCCAGCCGCCGGGACAAGGTCGTAGCGGTCCGACGTACGGCCGCGGCCAGGCTCGCAGTCTCGCCCTCGGCGTAGGTCAGCGCCACTCCTGCAACCGGGTGCCCGTTGTGGTCGAGCACGGCCGAGGCCACGCTGGAGAGACCGGGCGTGACCTCACCCTCCTCCACGGCGTACCCGCGCTGCCGGGTGTCGCTCAGCAATGTGCGCAGCTGGCTGAGGGTGCGCGGCCCGGTGCCGTGACGCTGCACGAAGGCGTCCGCGCCCGGGTACAGCGCGCGGACCTGCGCCGCCGGCAGCTCGGCCAGGATCGCGCGCCCGCTGGCGGTCAGGTGAGCGGGCAGGCGCACGCCGACGTCGGTGACCAGCGGCGGCCGGCCCGGCGCGCGCTCCTCGACGACGTACAGGACGTCGCGCCCGTGCAGCACCGCCAGGTGGGCGCTCTGGCCGGTCGTGTCGGCCAGGTCGGCGAGCAGCCGTCTCGCGATCCGTTGCAGGGGCTCCTGCCGGGTGTACCCGCTGCCCACCTCGAACGCCGCCACGCCGAGGCCCCACCGGTGCTCGTCGGGCAGGTGCACCACGAAACCCTCCTCGGCCATGGCGGTGAGCAGGTGGTACGCCGTGGAGCGCGGCAGCCCGCACGCCCGCATGATCCGGTCGATCGACGTCGGCTCCGGCTGGGAGGCCAGGAACCGCAGGACCCTCAGGGTCCTGGTGGCGGCGGGTACCTGTCCCATGAGTCTCTTCTTTCGCTGGTCGAGCCCGCGAGCGCCAGCGAGCGGTGTCGAGACCCGGTGAGAGTTACGGGGTCTCGACACGGGCTCGCCCAGGGGCTCGCCCGGCTCGACCAGCGAAGCGATGCGATGAGTCTCGCATCCGAGACACCCTCGACGGCACCCCTACTCCCCGAACGGGGCGCCGGAGGAGTTGCATGGGAGGCATGACGGTGCAGGTATACGTCGGCCCCCTGTCGATCGAGGACGTGGTGGCCGTGGCCCGCGACGGAGCCCCGGTGGCGTTGACCGACGGTGCGCTCGACGCGATCGACAAGGCGCGCGCGGTGGTCGAGGAGCTGGCGGCCGCGACGGACCCGGCGTACGGGATCTCGACCGGGTTCGGCGCGCTCGCGACGCGGCACATCCCGGCCGAGATGCGCGAGCAGCTCCAGCGGTCCCTGGTGCGGTCGCACGCCGCGGGTTCCGGACCGGAGGTCGAGCGCGAGGTGGTGCGCGCGCTGATGCTGCTGCGCCTCTCGACGCTGGCCACCGGGCACACCGGCATCCGCCGCGAGACGGCCGAGCTGATGGCCGCGCTGCTGTCGGCGGGGATCACGCCGGTCGTGCGCGAGTACGGCTCGCTGGGCTGCTCCGGCGACCTCGCGCCGTTGTCCCACTGCGCTCTCGCGCTGATGGGTGAGGGCGACGTACGGGACGCGTCCGGGACCCTCATGCCGGCCGCGGATGCGCTGGCCGCCGCGGGCCTCACGCCGGTCGAGCTCAAGGCCAAGGAGGGCCTGGCCCTCATCAACGGCACCGACGGCATGCTCGGCATGCTGGTCATGGCGATCACCGACCTGCGGATGCTGCTGCGGACGGCGGACATCGCCGCCGCCATGAGCGTCGAGGCGCAGATGGGCACCGACCGGGTCTTCGCCGCCGAGCTGCAGGAGCTCAGGCCCCAGGTGGGACAAGGGCTCTCGGCCGCCAACCTGCGCGCCGTCCTCGCCGGCTCCGGGGTGATGGCCAGCCACCGGGAGGACATGTTCCACCGGGTGCAGGACGCGTACTCGCTGCGCTGCTCGCCCCAGGTCCACGGCGCCGCCCGCGACACCGTCGAGCACGCCGCGCTGGTGGCGTCCCGCGAGCTGGCGTCGGCGGTCGACAACCCGGTGGTCGTGGGCGACGAGGTCCGCAGCAACGGCAACTTCCACGGTGCGCCGGTCGCCTACGTGCTGGACTTCCTGGCGATCGTCGCCGCAGACGCCGCCTCGATCAGCGAGCGGCGTACCGACCGCTTCCTCGACAAGGCCCGCAACCACGACCTGCCGCCGTTCCTCGCCGACGACCCCGGTGTCGACAGCGGGCACATGATCGCCCAGTACACGCAGGCCGCCATCGTCTCGGAGATGAAGCGGCTGGCCGTCCCGGCGTCCGTCGACTCGATCCCCTCCAGCGCGATGCAGGAGGACCACGTGTCGATGGGCTGGAACGCCGCCCGCAAGCTGCGCCGGTCCGTCGACGGCCTCTCGCGCGTCGTGGCGATCGAGCTGCTCACCGCGGCTCGGGCCCTCGACCTGCGCCGGCCGCTCGAGCCCGCGCCCGGCACCGGCGCCGTCGTCGACCTGCTGCGGTCGTCCGGGGTGCAAGGCCCCGGCCCCGACCGCTACCTGTCCCCGGAGATCGAGACCACCGTCTCCCTCGTCCAGTCCGGCGCCGTGCTCGCCGCCGTCGAAGAAGAGATCGGAGAACTCCAGTGAACGACCGCCTCCCCATCCACGCCGCGACCGGCACCGAGCTGACCGCCAAGTCCTGGCAGACCGAGGCGCCGCTGCGGATGCTGATGAACAACCTCGACCCCGAGGTGGCCGAGCGTCCCGAGGACCTCGTGGTGTACGGCGGCACCGGCAAGGCCGCCCGCAGCTGGCCGGCGTACGACGCCCTCGTGGCCACCCTGCGCGACCTCGAGGCCGACGAGACGATGCTCGTGCAGTCCGGCAAGCCGGTCGGCGTGATGAAGACCCACGAGTGGGCACCGCGCGTGCTGATCGCCAACTCCAACCTGGTCGGCGACTGGGCCAACTGGGAGGAGTTCCGCAAGCTCGAGGACCTCGGGCTGATCATGTACGGCCAGATGACCGCGGGCTCGTGGATCTACATCGGCACGCAGGGGATCCTGCAGGGCACGTTCGAGACGTTCGCGGCGGTGGCCGACAAGCTCGCCGCCCGAAGGGCCGGGTCGGTTCCTGAGGAGCCGCGAGGAACGAGCGGCGTCTCGAAGGGCAATGGCACGCTGGCCGGCACGATCACGCTGACCGCCGGCCTCGGCGGCATGGGCGGCGCGCAGCCGCTGGCCGTGACCATGAACGACGGCGTGGCGATCTGCGTGGACGTCGACCAGTCGCGGATCACCCGGCGGATCGAGCACAAGTACCTGGACGAGCAGGCGTCCTCGCTGGAGGACGCGGTCGCCCGTGCGGTCGCCGCGCGCGACGAGCGGCGCCCGCTGTCGATCGGCCTGCTCGGCAACGCGGCCGAGGTGTTTCCGAGGCTGCTGGAGATGAAGGCGCCGATCGACGTGGTCACCGACCAGACGTCGGCGCACGACCCGCTGTCGTACCTGCCGCTCGGTGTCGCCTTCGAGGACTGGAAGGACGCCGCTTCTCGGGATCCCGAGGGCTTCACCAAGGACGCGCAGTCGTCGATGGCCGTGCACGTGCGGGCGATGGTGGAGTTCCAGGACGCCGGTGCCGAGGTCTTCGACTACGGCAACTCGATCCGCGACGAGGCGAGGAAGGGCGGGTACGACCGGGCGTTCGAGTTCCCCGGCTTCGTACCGGCGTACATCCGGCCGCTCTTCTGCGAGGGCAAGGGCCCGTTCCGCTGGGCCGCCCTCTCCGGCGACCCCGCCGACATCGCCGCCACCGACCGCGCGATCCTCGAGCTTTTCCCCGACAACGAGCGGCTCCGGAAGTGGATCACCATGGCCGGCGAGCGGGTCCACTACCAGGGCCTGCCGGCGCGCATCTGCTGGCTCGGGTACGGCGAGCGCCACCTGGCCGGCCTGAAGTTCAACGAGATGGTGGCCTCCGGTGAGCTGAAGGCGCCGATCGTCATCGGCCGCGACCACCTCGACTGCGGCTCGGTGGCCTCGCCCTACCGCGAGACCGAGTCGATGCTCGACGGCTCCGACGCGATCGCCGACTGGGCGATCCTCAACGCGCTGGTGAACACCGCGTCAGGCGCGACCTGGGTGTCCTTCCACCACGGCGGCGGCGTCGGCATGGGCCGCTCGCTGCACGCCGGCCAGGTCTGCGTCGCCGACGGCACCGAGCTGGCCGCCCAGAAGATTGAGCGAGTGCTCACCAACGACCCCGGCATGGGGGTCATCCGGCACGTCGACGCGGGGTACGACCGCGCCGCCGAGGTGGCGTCCGAGCGCGGGGTACGGGTGCCGATGCGGGGCTGAGAGCACATGTAACGCGGTGTTAGGGGTACTTCCCACGCGTTCTAACGCGTGGGAAGACGGTCTAACACCGCGTTACATGTGCGTGCGGTACGGCGCGGGTCAGGCCGGGTCGCTGCGGTACCGGGTGTCCTCGCGCTGGGGGTCGAGCGTCGTTTCGCCGGTCGTCGTCCCCGTCGTGTGGGCGGAGACGTCGTCCCGGTCGGTGGCGGCGTGGGTGCCGGGAGGGGTCGGCTGGTAGTCGTCGGTGCGCGTGTCCACGTCGGGGTCGACGGCGTCGGCGGTCCGGAGGCGGTCCTCGACGCGAGCCTCCTCGACGGTGACGCCCTGGCGTGTCTCGGCGGCGGCCTGCTCGGCGCGCGCGGCCTCGGCGCGGGCCACCTCGGCCCGCGCGGCGGCCTCGTCGGCCTCGCGGCGCTGCGCCTCGACGGCGGCGGCCTTCTCCTCGGCCTCGGAGCGCAGGCTCTCCGCCTCCTCGCGCTTGGCGGCGGTGCGCTTGTTGCCCATCAGTGCGACGGCCACGCCGACCACGACGACCAGCACGACGACGATGAGGATGATCCAACCAACTGTGCCCATGACGTCACCGAATCACGGTTGCGCCGCTGACAGACCACCCCGCGGGGTGGCAGTGGCCACCGATCAGTAGTCGTCCCGCTGGCCCGGCATCCGCCAGCGGCGCAGGTTCTGGAACAGCTCGGCCTGCTCGACGGCGTCGTCCAGCGCGTTGTGGGTGTGCGGGCGCTCCGGCAGCAGCTCGGCCGGGATGTGCTCCTTGCCCAGCTTGTCCAGGACGTGGTGCGTGACGGCGTACATCATCGACTTCATGTCGAGCGCGGAGCCGAACGCGAACGGCGACCCGATGACGGAGTACGTGTGGAAGTACCACTGGAGGAACATCCAGTCGTACCCCATCGGCCAGCCCACGAAGACGGGCCGACGGCCGTGTGCGAGATCGTTGACCCAGCGGGCCGCGTCGGTCATCGCGTCGACGGGGTCCTCGCCCTCACGCAGCAGCCGGTCGCGGTCGAGGCCACCGGCCCGTACGACGTCCAGGTTGCTCGGCTCGAACTCGTGGGAGATCGGCTTGAGCTCGCGGTAGAAGCGTGCCGACTCCGGCTGGATCGGCGTGAACGTCCCGGCCGCGTCCTGCTCCCCGGCGATGCACATCCCGAGCGAGAGCATCGAGTACCGCCCAGGGACCGGCCCGTCGGCCTCGATGTCGGCGGAGATGTAGACGTCGGAGCGGACCGGTGGCTCGGTCGGCTCCTCGGTGGCCGGGTCGTCGGGGAGCTCGTCCTCGGAGGTCGTGGTCATGCGTGCTCACCCGGCTTCCGGGGAGCTTCCTTGAGCACCAGCTCGTAGACGTTCTTCAGCCCCGGCGACTCGTCGATCTTCTGCTGGAAGTAGTCGCTCACCTGGGTGTTGGACGCGGCGGCGATCCGCTCCGCGGCCGCGAGCAGCTCGTCCTCGTCCATGTCCGGCAGCCGCCGGACCAGCGCGATGATCTCGTCCCGGTCGGCGCCGACGTAGCAGTCGGCGATGGTGCCCTCGAGCGCCGCGAGCTGGCCGGCGATGGTCTCCCTGTCCAGCCGTTCGGCCCGGATGGCCTCGCTGAGCGCGTGCATCGTGCCGCCGACCTGGTACAGCCGCGCCGGTGGGTCGTCGAAGAGCTGCCGCAGGTACGACGCGTCGGCGTCGCGCCGCAGGATGCGGGTGATGTTGTAGAGCCGCTTGGCGACCTTGCCGTAGTTCTCGTGGCCCTCGGCGGAGTACTTCGCGATCTCGCCGGCGATCTGGTCGAGGTAGTTCTCCAGCCCGTCGGGGGAGACGTGCTGCACCAGCCGTTCGACGTCGACCTGGCTCTCCGGGTCGAGGTAGACCTCCTGGTAGAAGCTGTCGAGCACGCCGTCGAGCGCGATGATCGACCCGTCGGGCGACTCCCACGTGGCGTCGATGACCTTCGACACCGGTACGACCCGGTCGCGCTCGCGGTCGGCGTACACCCAGTCCAGCTTGACGAAACCCGGGTCCATGGCGACCTCGTGCATGCGCAGCCGGTGCGTCTCTCCGGTGGCGTCGACGACGCGGATCATCCGCACGTCGAGGTCCTCCAGGCCCCAGCTGATCGGCGAGCCCTGCCCGACGGGCTCCTCGGCCCGGCTGTACGGCGCGGGGTACAGGCCCAGCTTCATCTCGGCGAACTGCAGGTGCGGGTTGGTGAACGTCCGTGCGACGGCCTCGATCATCGTCAGCGCGAGCACCTCGATGGCGTCCTCGCGCGTCGGCGCGGTGATGTGGACGCGCTCGAAGAAGTCGCAGTCGCCCGGGAACAGCTGGAACTTCGACTGCGCCGCGCTGCCCGCGAGCGCCATCGCGCTGCGCACGCCCTCGCGCGCCTGGGTGCGGATCATGTCGGCGATCTGGCGCACCGCGTCGACGCCGGCGGCGTCGAAGTCGCCGACCACGTCGTCGAGTCCGAACACGCCGCCGCTGCGGACGAACCGCTCCTTCTCGTGCATGCGCACATCCTCGCTGCCTACGATGTCGCCCGGGGAGGGTTTCGCATGGACATCTCGACGTTCTACGCACTGTTCTCGGCGACCTGCTTCACGCTGCTCGGCCTGTGGTGGAACGTGCTCCAGCTCAACTCGAACTGGATCGGCGTGGCCGACGAGCGCCGGGCGGTCGGTGGGGTGTACCTGACGTTCCTGCTTCCCGCGCTGATGGGCCTCTTCGCCCAGGTCGGTGGGGCGGAGACCCCGAACATCTGGCGGGTCAGCTTCATCGCGGTCGCCGTCGTCGGCTGCGTCTCGACCCTGCGCCTGCTGCGCGTGCTCCGGTCCGGGGGCGACGAGCAGCCGCGCGCCAAGTACGTCGCCACGCTGGCCATCTACGTGCTCGTGGCGATCATCGGAGCGGCTCCCGAGGTGGCGAGCCCGCTGGACATCAAGCCCATCCAGGCCGAGGCGATCCTGCTGATCCTGCTGGTGCTGGTCGGCCACGGCCTGGTGTGGGACTTCATGGTGCGCCGCCCGCCGGGCGGGGCGCACGTGCGAGGCTCCGACGAGTGACCCCGGAGCGACGCGCCGTCCTCGCCGAGGTCGCGGGCGCGCTGCCCGACCTGGACCGGCCGTTGCTGGTCGTGGTCGACGGGGCGGACGGTGCCGGGAAGACCTGGTTCGCCGACGACCTGGCCGCCCTGCTGGGTGAGGCCGGCCGCGCGGTCGTGCGCGCCTCGCTCGACGACTTCCACCACCCGAAGGCCTACCGGCACGAGGCCGGGCGCACCGGCGAGACCGTGTGGTCGCGCTCGTTCGACTACCGCGCCGTGCGGCACGAGCTCCTGGACCCGTGGTGCCGCGGCGCCGGGACGCCGTACCGTCCCCGCGTCCACGACCTGGCGACCGACGCGGTGCTCGACGAGCCGCCGGCCGACGTGCCCGAGCACGGCGTCCTCCTCGTGGACGGCGTGTTCGCCCAGCGGGCCGAGCTGTCCGGGTGCTGGGACCTGGTCGTGTGGCTGGAGGTGCCGGACGAGGAGCGGGTACGCCGGATGGCCGACCGCGACGGCGTACCTCCCGACGTCGACCACCCGGACCAGCGCCGCTACCTCGAGGCGCAGCGGCTCTACCGCGCTGCCGCCGATCCTGTCGCGGACGCCGACCTGGTGGTCGACAACGCCGACCCCGGCCGGCCGTTCGTGGTCGGTCGCCCCGTCGTGCCGAGCGGCTGGCACCGCACCCCGCACGGTCTGCGCCGCGTGGTCACCACCGACACGGAGACGGCGGCACGCATCAACCGGCTGCTGGGCGAGTAGCCGTCACCCGGCCGGCGCGCGCCGGAGCCGCTCGAGCCCGTCGTCGGTCACCAGCGCTCGGGCGATCAGCATCGCGCCGGGCAGGGAGCCGATGCGAAGGCGTACGACGTCGCCGTGGACCTCGACGGAGCGGACGTCGTCGTACCGGATCTCGCGCACCCCGCCGTGGTTGCGCGAGATGAAGCGGTCCTCGAGGAACTCGGTGGTCGCCTCGGTGCCGTCGGGCACCGCGGACGCGAACGCGCGGCGGGCCTGGACGTAGCTGACCGCGACGAAGAGGACGGCGAAGGCCGGAGCCAGGACCAGCCAGGCTGGATGACCCAGCACTGCCGCGACCCCCGTCACCGCGAGGGCGACTCCGAGACGCGTCCAGAACGCCCGGCCGGTCAGGGTCGAGCGCAGGTGCACCGCGGCCAGGTGCGCGGCCCAACCGGCCGGCGCCACGAACCGTCTGCTCGGCTCACCCGCCACGGGCGGCACCGACGCCGCCGGCACCCGGCCCCGCGAGCGGGTGCGGACGTAGTCCAGCGCGTCGTCCGGCAGGATCTCCGCCGGCAGCAGCACGGGGCGCAGGCTGCCACGGACCGCGATGCTGAGGAATGCGCGCCGGCGCTTGATCTGGGCGACCGTGCCGTACGGCACCGTGCGCGAGCCTGCGGCCCGGCGCACCACGAGCGCGTCGTCGCCCAGGTCGACCTCGGTGACCAGGCCGGCTGCGTAGTTGCGGGCCAGGACGCGTCTGCTCAGCACCCTGACCGTGGGCACCATGACGGCGACGCAGACCACGACGGCCAGCAGCTCCAGGGCACCCCAGAAGAGACCGATCAGGAGCACCTTGCCGAGGTACGTCGGCAGCGAGCTCTCGTAGGTGACCAGGGACAGGACGACCCCGAACCCGAGACAGGCCACCACGAAGCCGGAGACCACGAGCGGGTTGAGCAGCCGCGCGAGTCCGTCGCGGTGCATCCCGTCCAGGAGGCTGCCGTCGGAGACGTATCGGTAGGTCGTCGTCACCCGGCGATCGTAGGCACCGTCAGCCCGCCACGACCGGCAAACAGCCGTGCTGGTCGAGCCCGACCCGGATCGGGTCGGTGTGTCGCCGACCAGCACGGCGCCGGTCAGATGTGGGCGAGCTGGTGGGCGTCACGGGCCAGCTGTGCCTGGACGTCGTCGTGGGGAAGCGCCAGCCGGACCGCCCAGAAGTAGACGGCGTAGCTGAAGCCGACGACGGCGAGGAGGTCGATCCAGGCGGGGAGCACGTTGAGCTGCGAGTCGCCGTACCGGCCGAGCGCACTGATCACGAGCATCCCCACCAGCCAGACGGGGATCCAGAGCGCGTGCTTGACCATCTTGAGATCGCCGGTGTGCGCCTGGCTGGAGCCGATCGCGAACAGGGCCAGGCCGAGGACGAGCGCCCCGATGACCTTGTACATGGTGTCGAACCCGCCGAAGTACAGGATCAGGTTCGCCGACGCGAACGACGCCGGCAGCACGAGTCCGGGCATCGGCACCTGGTAGGTCCTCGGCCGCTCGGCGTCCGAGGCGCGCAGCGCACCCAGTGCGATCGGGGCCATGCCGTACATGACGGCGGTCGCGCCGGTGACGGCGTTGACCAGCGAGTTCCAGCTGGGGAACGGACCGAACGCCACCATGCCGATGACGGTCGCGAGCAGGATCGAGACGACCGGGACGCCCTTGGCGTTGGTGCTCGCCAGCGAGGCCGGCATCTCCCGCTCCTCGCCCAGTGCGTACGAGAGCCGCGCCGTCGTCCCGAGGTAGACGATGCCCGTGCCCGCCGGCGAGATCACGGCGTCGACCAGGATCACCTTGGCCAGCCAGCCGGCGCCGACCGCCAGGGCGAGGGTGTACCACGCGCCGACGTTGGAGATGCTGCCCAGCGGCGCGTCCCAGTTGTGGGCGACGTCGCTCGGGTTGACCGCGCCGATGAGCGCGATCTGCAGGGCGGAGTACAGCACCGCGCCGAGCAGCATCGCGATCAGGATCGCGCGCGAGAGGTCACGTCGCGGGTTGCGTGCCTCGCCGGCGAACTGGACCGCCTGCTCGAAGCCCTGCGTGGCGAACACGACGCCGCCGGTCAGCGCGGCGAACACGCCGTGCATCCCATGGGGCATGAACCCGCCGCCCGTGGTGAAGTTGCCGCCGTTGAACTCGAGGGTCGCCACGACCAGGATCGCCAGGACCGGCACCGCGAACTTCCACAGCACGACGTAGGTGTTGGACTCCGAGAGGAACTCCGCGCCCGCCAGGTTGATCGTCATGAAGAGCAGCATCAGCGCGATCGCGACGACGTAGCCCCGCACGTTCAGGAAGCCGTTGTCGGCCTGGATCATGTTGAAGTGGTCCTCGACCCAGCCGACGGAGTTGGTGTACTCGATGCAGGCCAGCACCTCGATGGGGGCGATGAAGACGGCCTGGAGCCAGGCCGCCCAGCCGGCGGTGAAGCCGGCGACGCTGCCGTGGGAGTAGTAGGAGAAGCGGCCGCCGGCACCGGCGACGGGGTACGTCGCGCCGAGCTCGGCGTAGACGAGGGCGAGCAGCCCGAGCATCAGGGCCGCGAGGAACCACGCCAGGATCGACGCGGGACCGGCGAGCTCGGCGGCGTTCAGCGCGCCGAGCAGCCACCCGGACCCGATGATCGATCCGAGCGAGACGAACATCAGACCGTAGAAGCCGACCGTACGGTTCAGGTGACCGGCGCGAGGGGCGTCGTGCACCTCAGGGGTGACGGACATGGGGTGCCTACTTCTCGCCCACCGTTGCAGTCGGACGGATTGTCCGACAATCTTGGGCGACCGGATCGGAATGTAGTGACCTGGGTCACGCGCGAGAAGCCCGCTGTCTCTCGTGCTCGACTGGTGAGATGACGGCCCGCGCCGACGAGGACGGGCCGGCGAGGAGGGACGTTGGACGTCAGCCTGATCGGTGCCCCGACGGACGTGGGCGCCAGCGTCGTGGGGTGCCGCCTCGGCCCGGGGGCCTTGCGGCTCGCGGGCATCCAGGCCGCCTTCGAGCGGTTCGGTGCGACGGTCGTCGACCGTGGTGACCTGACCGGGCCCGTCAACCCGATGGCGCCGCCCGTCGACGGGTACCGCCACCTCGCGGAGGTGACGGAGTGGAACAGGTCGGTGCACGACGCGGTGTACGCCGAGGTGTCGGGCGGCCGGATGCCGGTGCTGCTCGGCGGGGACCACTGCCTGGCCATCGGGTCGGTAAGCGCCGTCGCGCGCCACTGCCGCGAGCAGGGTCGCCCGATGCGGCTGCTCTGGTTCGACGCGCACGCCGACTACAACACCGCCTCCATCACGCCTTCGGGCAACATGCACGGGATGCCGGTCGCGGTGCTCACCGGCAACGGCCCGCAGGACCTGGTCGAGCTGTCCGGGGCCGTGCCGGCGCTCGCGACGAGCGACGTGCGGCAGATCGGCCTGCGCGACGTCGACCTGGGTGAGAAGCACCTGCTCCACGAGCACCGCATCGAGGTCTTCGACATGCGCTACCTCGACGAGGTCGGCGTGCGCGAGGCGATGCGGATGGCGCTCGACGACCTGGATCCCGACACCCACGTGCACGTCAGCCTCGACCTGGACTTCCTCGACGACACCATCGCCCCCGGTGTCGGGACGCCCGTGCGGGGCGGCCCGACCTACCGCGAGGCCCACCTGTGCATGGAGATGGTGGCCGACACCGGCCGGCTCGGGAGCCTCGACATCGTGGAGCTGAACCCCGCCCTCGACGTCCGCAGCGAGACCGCCCGCCTGGCGGTCGACCTGGTCGAGAGCCTGTTCGGGAAGAGCACGCTCCTGCGGGTGCACCGCTGACACTGTCGACCAGCGGCAGCGATATCAGCCCTGTGCCAGCCGTCGTACCCGGTCCCACCAGCCGCCTGCGGCGGGCTGCTGCCCCCGGAGATGTCGCAGCCGACGCCGCAGCCGGCGGTTGTCCGCACGCAGGCGCTCCACCTCGTCGACCAGTCCGGGGGCCAGCTCGGCCGGTACGTCGAGCAGGTCGCGACGTCCCTCGGCGTCCAGCCGGCGCAGGCACTCGAGCATCAGGGCGCCGCCCTCGTGGGGACTGACGGCTCGGTAGTGGTAGCTCTGCCCCGGGCGCACCACCGCGACGCGGTCGAGGATCAGCTGCTGGAAGAAGAAGCGCTCCTCCGGCGTGCGGCAGACCGGCATCGTCGCCTCCATCAGCCCGGTGTACAGCGTGGTCCACGAGCCACGGACGCGCTCCTCGGGCCAGTCGAACCACTGCTTGTGGAAGTTCGTGCTGTGGTCGAGGCGGTGGTACATGGGCTGGGGCACGCGGAGGAACGGCCCCCAGCGCAGCAGCTTGGCCAGCCAGACGAACACCTCGGACAGACCGCGGAACTCGTCGCCCCGGATCGGCCCCGCCTGCTCGACCGCGCCGCGGCGCATCAGCCCGCGCACGGCCACCGGCTGCTTCTGCTCGATGTGCTGACGCATCCGGTCGAGCACGTCGCCCTCGATGGACGGTGCCGTCTCGAGGTCGGTGCGCCCGCCGTGCCACTGGCAGTCGGCGTAGACGACCGCCGCGTCGGGTCGCTCGCGGGCCGCCGCGACCAGCACCTCGAAGAACTCGGGATCCGTCGTGTCGTCGTGCTGGCGGTAGCAGAAGAACTCCCCGAGGGGCCGCTGCAGGAGCCAGTTCAGGTTGCCGAACCAGTCGAGGCGCGCCGGCTGCACCGTGAGGGAGAAGCGGTCGTCGGAGAGGAACGGCTCGCAGGCCCGGGCGCTCTCCTCGTCGGCGGCGTCGACGGCGATGATCGCGTCGAAGTCGGTGAAGGTCTGCTCCTGCAGGGACCTCAGCGCCGCACCCACCTGCTCCGCGCCCCGGTAGACCGGCACGCCGACCGTGATCGTCCGGGGCATCAGGCCACCACCCGGTCGGCGCAGTGCTGCGCGAACAGCGGCGCCATGGTGAGCTTGCCGGGGTCCACCGAGTGGTAGCCGTCCTCGCTGGTGACCCCGATCGCGAAGCGGTGGTGCAGCTCGCTGAGCGGGTCGTCGATGTCGGTCTCGCCCCACGCGACGATCACGCCGCCCTTCACGGTGGCGTCTGCCAGGTGCTCGTCGCCGAGGGCCGCGAGGTCGGGCACCAGCTGCGCCAGCCCGCGGACCGTCCCGCGCACGATGTCGTCGCGCACGTCACCCGTGGGGTGCGTCTCCCAGGACGTCGGGGGGCTGACCTCTCCGCTGTAGCCACGCAGGCAGGCCGGGTACCACGTGAGGTAGACGGTGTCGTCGGGGTAGCGGACCACCTCGCCGAACGGCCCGCTCACGACCGTCGCGCTCGGCGGCGCCGGAGCCGACGCGGGCCACCGCACGCTCACGCCGTACTTCAGCCGGTGCAGCCACGGCCGGCCGGGGCGCAGGCCGAGCGTCTCGTCGACCGCCAGTCGCCCGCCCCACAGTGCGTTGACGACCTGGTCGAACGGCTCGTCCCACTCCTCGCCGGGCTGCCCGACCAGGAACCCGGTGACCTCGAAGCGCTCGTCGGCCGTGCGCTTGACCGCCTCGACGCGGTGCCCGGTGCGCACCTCGACCAGCGGCTCCTCGGTGATGCGACGGCGCAGGATGGAGGCCAGCGCGAGCGGGTCGACCGCGACCTCGGGGCTGTCGAAGACGCCGACCGCCTCGGCCGGGTCGAAGCACGCCTCGATCTCGGCCTCCGTCCAGCGCCTCAGCGGCGCGGTCACGGCGCCGCCCAGGTACGTCGCTCCGGGCACTCGAGCCGCGTCGGCCACGAGCCCGTGCACGGCGTCCAGGTAGGCGGCGACCTGCTCGACGCCGTGCTGGCTGTCGCGGTGGACGACGTACGCCGCCGGGCTGGAGGTGGCCAGGTCGAGGTCGCCGCCGAGGTGGCGACGGAGGAACGGGGCGAAGGCCAGCGCGCCGGACAGCATCGTGCGGGCGGTCCGCAGCGACGGGTCGGCGGCGTACATGTAGCCGAGGTGCACCTTGCCCTCGTTCGCCACCGCGGTGCGTGTCAGCAGGTCGGGGTTCTCGTCGACCAGGACGACGTGAGCCCCGCGAGAGGCCAGCTCCAGGGCGATGCAGCAGCCTTGGAGACCGCCGCCGAGGACGCCGACGCGGGTCATGCCATGGAGACGCGCGGCTTCAGCAGGAACGCGATGAGGTAGAGCACGGCGACCACGATGAGCAGGTTCGCGTAGCCGGTCAGCAGGGCGGCGTACTCCAGGCAGCCACCCACGATGGCGCCGAGGATGTTCACCGCGAACGCCGCGCGCGAGTCGCCCGAGTCGCTGAACCGTTTGGCGAACGCGATGTTGGCCAGGTAGATCGGCAGGAAGGCCAGCGCGACCGCGATCAGCAACCGGGGCACGAACGGCAGCGGCAGCAGCCAGTCCGGCCGGATGGCGTACGCCAGGGCGAGGGACGCGGCGATGCCGCCGAACACCACCGGCAGCCGTGGCGTGCGGAGCCGTCGTTCGGTCTCGACGGCGGCGAGCACGACCATGAGCACGCCGGCGAAGACGAGTGCGTTCACCAGCCAGGTCGTGCCGAACAGCAGCGCAAACGTCGCGACGTTCTTGGTCTCCAGTAGCAGGAACGCAGCGCCCATGAAGAAGAGGTCGGCGTACGGGCGCATCGAGCGGAACGACCCGCCGAGCACCCGCAGGGCCAGGGCCGAGACCAGCAGGATGCCCGCGATGGCCCAGAGGTAGAGGGTGGGGAAGCCCTCGCCCTTGTAGTAGAGGAACGGCCGGTCGTCGGTCGAGGGTGCGATCACCTCACCGGAGGGCTGGTACGCCGCGCCGCACTGCTGGTGGCTCTCGTCCAGGGCCGCGGTCACCACGGCCTGGGCGCCGGCGAACGTGTCGACGCACGGCGTGTGCCCGAACACGGTCTGCGCGGTGCCGGCCAGCCGGTCGATCAGCCAGTCCTCGCGGTAGTAGTTGTACATCGCGAACGAGCCGTCGGGCTTCAGGTGGTCGCGGGCCTCCTCCAGCGCCTGCTGGGTGAACAGGAACGACTCGAGGCGGATCTGCGAGGCGCCGCTGACCAGGGTGAGGGAGTCCGGCAGCGCGAAGAGGATCAGGTCGTACCTCTGGTCGGTCCCGGTCAGGAACGCACGGCCGTCGTTGACGTGCCGGGTGACCCGCGGGTCCTGGTAGGCCTCGTCGGGGTTGCGGTCGACGCCGATCTGCATGATCCGCGGGTCGATGTCGACGGCATCGATGTGCTGGGCGCCCTTGGAGAGCGCGATGGCGACGTCGGACCCGGAACCCGCCCCGACGATGAGGACGTTCTCGAGGCTGTTGTCCTTGATCCGCTCGTACGGCGTGGAGTACTGCTGCTCGCCCTGCTCGAGCTTCCACTGGGCCGGCGCCATCAGCTGGTGCGGGATGCCGTTGACGGCGATGTCGACGTAGTCGGGGTTCCCGGAGAGGTCCTTGGTGGTGATCTTGTAGTACGGCGACCAGCTGGTGTTGGCGGCCGTCGACTCGATCAGCAGCACGCCGACGATGGCGACGCCGGCCACGGTCGCGATGAGCCGCCTCAGGTTCGGGACGAGCAGGACGAACGCGACCGCGACGATCACGCCCCACACGACCGGCGGCGCCCAGAGGAACGACAGCACCGTGAACGCGCTGATGCCGACGAGCGAGCCGACCAGGTCCCAGCGGTACGCCGTCAGGGGGGTCAGGTCCGCGAAGCACCGGCCGACGATCTCGGCGGGACCGGCGATCACGAGGGCGACGGCCACGAAGACCAGCGGCAGCACGACCCAGGCAGGCGGCCCGCTCGCCTGGAGCGACGTGAAGTAGATGACGTCGGAGCCGGTGCGGTCGAGGGAGACCGGGAACAGGACGACGCCGAGCACCAGCACGGCCAGCAGCAGCGGCGCGGCGGGCACGAGCGTCCACGTCCGGCGGCTGACGAGGAACCCGATGCCGATGCCCAGGAACGAGCCCAGCAGCACGAAGTTCGAGAAGTACGACAGGTGCACGATGTTCGACCCGAGCCAGCGGATCAGGGCCAGCTCGAGGAACAGCATCAACGCGCTGCCGAGCACCAGGCGCCGTACGACCACACCCTGCCCGGCGACGCTGGCGGCCCGGACCGTCTTGGTGTCGCTCATGGCGGTCATCGTCTCAGCCGAGCGGTCCCGTGTACGTCAATGGGCGACATCGGCGCGCGGGAGCAGCGAGATCTTCTGCCAGATCTTGTTGGAGAGCTCGGTGGTCAGCGTCTCCAGGGTCGAGATGGTGTCGAGGACGACCTCGTCGGTGCTGTGCTCGGCGCAGAGGGCGGCCGTCTTGGCGGTGAGGCTGAGCATCTCCGAGCAGTAGTCGAGGTAGTGGTGCAGCTGGTCGGCGTCCAGGCCGTGGCTGACGGAGGCCTCGGTGCGGACGTACGTCGGCTGCACCTGCTCCGGGTCCTTCGACAGCTGGTGCATGTCGATGACGTGCGCCAGCGAGCGCAGCCGGTGCAGCAGCTGGAGCAGCGTCCGGCGCTCGCGGCGTTCGGGGAAGGCCCACAAGAAGAGCACCGCGATCGCCGAGAACACCAGGTCGTTGATCACGCTCTCGACGAAGGGGATCCAGTCGGAGGTGTGCTCGAGGCCGTCCTCGATGGCGGAGCGCAGGCTGAACACGAGCGCCAGGGCGGTGGCCACGACGATCGTGACGCTGATCGCGCGGGTGGTGAGCGTCGTACGCCGCAACCGCCGGTGCGACTGGCCCGCCTCGGACTCCACCCGGCGCACCAGGTCGGCGAGGTCGCGCGCCGCACGGGTCAGGCCCCGGTCACCGAACCGCGCCTCGATGCGGCGCTCGAGGTGCTCGACCGTGGCGCCGACGTGGTGGGCGACGAGCTGGACCTCGTCACCCGAGGGGCTCGTCGCTGCCACCTCAGCAGACTAGAGCGGCGACACGCCCGGACCGCGAAACTCGCCGTTTGCCGCCCCGTCGACGTGGTCGGGCCGGATACTCACGGCCATGGGCTTCTTCGACAGCCTCAAAGAGGCGCTCGGCGGCGACAAGGACGACGACGGTTCCGTGACGTCCGCGTCCGCCCCCGTCGACCCCGCCCTCGACCCGGCCCCCGCCTCGGCCCCCGCCTCGGCCTCCGACGTTGCCCCTGCGTCCGGCGATGCCCGCCACGTCGACCGCGACGCGACCGACGAGTCCACCGCCGCCCCGCACGTCATCGGCGGCAAGCACGCCCAGCGCGACTGACTTCGCCTCGGCGCCGGTGATGGTGCCGGTGATCGCGCGATCGCGCGGTTTCTGCAGGTTTCCGGTCGCGAAACCTGTCATACGGCTGCGATCGCGCGATTTCTGGCACCCACCGCCAGCCGCGGTCGCGCGATTTCTGGCACCCACCGCCAGCCGCGATCGCGCGATTGCTGGCACCCACCGCCAGCGCGGCTACAGCGCCCGGATCGCCTCGTACACCGCCAGCGTCCGGCGGGCGGTGTCGACGTGGAGGGCCTCCACCATCCGGCCCTGGTAGGTGACGACGCCCGAGCCCCCGTCGACCTGTTGGCCCTCCTCCCAGGCCCGGAGGATGCCGCGGGCGTCCTCGACGGCCTCGTCGCTGGGGGCGAACGCGGCGTTGGCGCCGTCGACCTGGCTGGGGTGCACGAGGGTCTTGCCGTCGAAGCCCATCTCCCGGCCCTGGCGGCACTCCTCGAGGAACCCGTCGGTGTCGCGGACGTCGTTGTAGACGCCGTCCAGGATCGCCGTACCCGTCGCGCGCGCGGCCAGCAGGGCCAGCGACAGCCCGGTGAGCAACGGGCCGCGGCCCGGCACGTGCCCCGGTGATGAGCTCGGGTACAGCTCCTTGGCCAGGTCGTTGGTGCCCATCACGAAGACGGTGAGCCGATCCGAGGCCAGGGCGATCTCCTCGGCGTGCAGGATCGCGCGCGGCGTCTCGACCATCGCCCAGAGCGCGGTGTGGTCCGGCGCGCCGTGCCGCTCCATCGCGTCCGCCAGGGTCTGCACCTCCGACGCGGACGACACCTTCGGCACCACGATGCCGTCGGGGCCGGCCGCGCAGGCCGCCGCCAGGTCGGCGTCGTGCCACTCGGTGTCGGCGCCGTTGACGCGGATGGTGACCTCGCGCCGCCCGTACTCGCCCGACGCGGCCGCCGCACAGGCCGCTTCGCGTGCGGCCGCCTTGGCGTCCGGGGCGACGGCGTCCTCGAGGTCGAGGATCAGCCCGTCGCAGGGGATCGACTTGGCCTTCTCCAGGGCACGCTCGTTCGACGACGGCATGTAGAGCACGGACCGCCGCGGCCGGAAGTCAGCCATCCGAGACCTCGATGGCGGCGTACTTCTCCTTCAGCTCCGGGTCGACCGCGGAGAGCTGCTCGGCCAGCTCGACGAGCACCAGGCACTGCTTGAGGGAGGCGTCGTCCTCCATCTTCCCGTCGAGCATCACCGCGCCGGTGCCGTCGCCCCCGTCACGCTGCAGGGCGGCCACGACGCGCCGCGCGTGACGGATGTCCTCGACCGAGGGGGAGAACACGCGGTGCGCGATCGGGATCTGCGTCGGGTGCAGGCTCCACGCGCCGACGCACCCGAGCAGGAACGCGTTGCGGAACTGGTCCTCGCAGGCCACGGGGTCACCGATGTCGCCGAACGGCCCGTAGTACGGCGAGATGCCGTGCATCGCACAGGCGTCGACCATGCGCGCGATCGTGTAGTGCCAGAGGTCCTGCTGGTACGTCGCGCGGTCGTTGCTCTCGACCCCGTCACTGGTCCGCCGGGGGTCCTCGCGCACCAGGTAGCCCGGGTGCCCGCCACCGACCCGGGTGGTCTTCATCCGCCGGTCCGCCGCGAGGTCGGCCGGCCCGAGGGACAGTCCCTGCATGCGCGGCGAGGCGCCGCAGATCTCCTCGACGTTGGCCACGCCGCGGGCGGTCTCGAGGATCGCGTGCACCAGGATCGGCCGGTCGAGGCCGGCCCTGGCCTCCAGCTGGGCGAGCAACCGGTCGACGTACGCGATGTCCTCGGCGCCCTGCACCTTCGGCACCATCACCACGTCCAGCTTGTCGCCGATCGCCGGGACCAGCGTGGTCAGGTCGTCGAGCACCCACGGGCTGTCGAGGGCGTTGATGCGGGTCCAGAGCTGGGTGGGGCCGAAGTCCGTGCCGGAAGCGATCCGCACCAGGCCTTCGCGCGCGGCCACCTTGTTGTCGGCCTTGACGGCGTCCTCGAGGTTGCCGAGCAGCACGTCGACGGTGCCGACCAGCTGCGGCACCTTGGCCGCCATCTTCTCGTTCGACGGGTCGAAGAAGTGGATCGCCCGGCTGGGCCGCGCGGGGATCTCGCGAAGCGGCTGGGGGGCACCGACCGCCAGGGGTCGGAAGAAGTCCTTGGGGCTGCGCGAGGACGGCATGGCCGGAACGTACCGCCGGGCGGATCCCGCCGGTATGACGCACTTCTCACGCTTGTACCCCCGGACTCCCCGCATCGGGCCGGTTTGCCCGTTCCTGCCCGCGGGGCCCTCGTGGCGCGCAGCATTTGCCGCGCCGATCCGCCTTCCCTGCCCCGAGGTACGCCGTGCACGTCGCCCGTCCCGACCACGCCGCGCTGGAGCGCGCCGTGCGCTGGGTCGTGCTGGTCGTGAGCACGGTGCTGGCGATGACGATCGTCCTCGTGGTGGTCGTCACCTCATCCGCCCGCGCCGACGACGGCAACGGGCCGGGAGGTGGGCCGGACCAGACAGGTCCAGACCAGGAGCAGCTGGTCAAGCAGTTCCAGCAGGCGCAGCTCACCGGGACCCCGACCGGCATGGCGAAGAACCCGCAGGGCCAGGACGTCTGGGTCGGCGTCCCGGGGACCCACGTGGCCACCAACGTCTACGGCTACCCGTACCCCGCCGCCGGCGACTGCAACGAGGCCACCCTGGGCGGCGGCTGCATGGGCGACGCCCGCGGCTTCCTCCAGGGCCAGTGCACCTCGTGGGTCGCCTTCCGGGTGGCGGCCCGCAACGGGCTGTCGTTCTCCAACTGGTACGCCGGCCGGCACTGGGGCAACGCCTCCGAGTGGGGCAAGGTCGCCAAGTCGATCGGCAAGAAGCCCGACAAGACGCCGGCCATCGGCTCCATCGGCTGGTACAAGCGCGGTCACGTCTCCTACGTCGAGGACGTGTACTACGGCGGCACCATCCTGATCTCGGAGATGAACACCGACGGCCACAACGGCTTCCACTTCACAACGGTCAGCCCCGGCATGCGCGGGTACCCCGACAAGTTCATCCACCTCGACGACGTCGTTCCGGTCGACACCACTCCGCCGACCGTGCCGACGGACGTCCGGGTCGTGGCCCACCGCGGCCGCACCGGCATCACCTGGCACTCCTCGACCGACGCCTTCGGCGTCGCCGGGTACCGGGTGCTGCGCAACGGGGTGCCGCTCGGCACCACGCGCGGGACCTCCTTCTGGGACCGCACCCCGCCCGCCGGCCAGTCCGCGGTCTACTCCGTGGTCGCCTACGACGCCGTGGGTCACTCCTCCCGTCCGGGCAACGCCCGCACGGTGCCGGGGTCCGAGGCCGTCGACCGGGCCTGGCTCGCCACCGCCGGTGGACCCGCTCTGTGCGGACGGGCCGGTTCGGAGAAGAAGCCGCGGCTCGGCTGCCGGATCCTGGGCGACAACGGCTGGCGGTCGGTGAGGCTGGACCGCAGGACCCAGTGGGGTGGACCGCTCAGCCGGTCCTTCGTCACCGGCTCCGACGGCTCGGTGTCGTACTGCCGCAACCTGGGGCTGAGCCAGCGCGAGCTCTCGTGCACGGCGCTCGACGCCGACCGTCGTACCTGGGGATCCGACGTCACCTCGGCCCGCACCCCCCGCACCGCCCTCGCCGACCGTGCCTGGGTCGCGACGTCCGCGGGGCCCGCGCAGTGCGGACGGACCGGTACGCCGGCCGAGCCGCGCGTCTCCTGCTCCGTCCTCACCAGCACCGGCTGGCGCACCTCGACGGCGCCCGACCGCACCGACTGGGGCACCGCGCTCAGCCGCGCGTTCGTCGCCCGGCACGACGGCACGGTCGCCTTCTGCCGGACCCTCGGCCGACCCGGCCAGCTGCGCGCCGCGTGCCGGACCTTCACGCCCGAGACCTCGACCTGGGCCGCCGACGAGGTGTCCTCCGACCGCATCGGACGACTGCCCGCGGACGCGACCTGGGTCGCCGCCGCGGCCGGCCCCGCTCTCTGCTGGTCCCCGGCGACCGGCGTGCGTGGCGGCTGCCAGGTGCTCACCGGGTTCGGCTGGCACACCGCGAAGCTGTCCAAGAAGGCGGACCCCGGTGCCGCCGACTCTCGTGCGTTCCTGGTCGACCGCGGCGGGAACGTCTCGTGGTGCCGGGTGACCGGGCACGGCCGCATGGTCGCCTGCGCCGCGCTGCGGGCCACCGGCAACGGCTGGGAGACCGGCCGCTCGGCGCACATCGCCCGCGCACTGCGGTACGGCTCGACCCTCAACCGCGCCTGGGTCCCCACGAGCGCCGGACCCGCCCTGTGCGGCCGCACCGGCACCGTCAAGCAGCAGCGCGTCGGCTGCCACGTGCTCACGAGCACCGGCTGGCGCTTCACCGGCTCGCAGCGCACTCCGTGGGGACTGCCCGGCTACCGCGCGTTCGTGCCCTCCGGTGCGGGCGTCGCCTACTGCCGCACGGTCGCGGTCAAGAAGGGCACGGCCGTCTCCTGCACGCGGATGAGCCGCCTCGACTGGGGCGTCACGCGGACGTCGCGTCGCGCCTCACTTCCGCTGGCCGACGCGTTCTGATCGCGTCGACCGCTGCCACCAGCGCCGCTTCGGCGGTGCCGGCGGAGCGGCCGGTGCCTCGCGACGCACAGCGCCGGCGCGACGTGCCTGCCGACGCTCGCGCCAGGCGACCACCTCGGCCTCGACGTCGCGCGGCATGGTGATCAGCGGCGGCCCGTCGACCGGCGTGTAGCGGGCCTTCATCACCCGGGCGTTGAACTCCTCGAGCAGGCGGCGTACCTCGCTCTCGGCGGTGTGCCGGTCCAGCTGGCCGTCGAGCTCGGCGTCGTCCTTGCGCAGCTGGAGCGCCGGCGGCAGAACGCCGGTGATCTTCTCGCGCTCGATCAGCCGCTTGATCCACCAGTCGGGGTCGTGCTCGGTGCCGAGGTCCTTGATCGGCTTGCCTGCACCCGGCAAGTTGTCGAAGTCGCCGCGGTCCATGGCGATCCGCAACTGCTGGTCGACCCACTCGTTCTTCCGGCGCATGCGTTCGGCCGCCGCGCCGCGGCCCGTGCGCTCGTCGAGCTCGCGCTCCGGACGGTCGTGGCGGGGTTCGGAGCCCTGCTCGGCCATGGTTCGAGGATACCGGCGGTGATCACGGGTCCTGGCGCAGGACGCGGACCAGGACGTGCGCCACGGCTGCCCTGTCCACGCCGGCGCGCAGGGCCGCGTCGTCCAGCCGCTGCTCGGCCTCCGCGAGCTCGAGCCCCCGCAGGCCGGCCAGCAGGCCGATCGCCGTCTCGACCTCCAACCGCTCCCGGAGGATCCCGGGGGCGGCCTGCGCCTTGCTCCGCGAGGAGAACGACAGGTCGGCGTTGCTGACCGCTTCCGCGGTGCTCGCGGAGACGAGGGCGGCCAGCTCGGCATGGTGCCCGTGGAAGGCCTCGGACGACCCGGCGTACAGGTTCAGCCCGCCCACCAGTCGGTCGCCCAGGTAGATCGGGAGAGACAGGCTGCTGCGCACGCCGGCAGCCGCACCGACCTCCGCGTAGAGCCGCCAGCGCTCCTCGTCCAAGGGGTCGGCGAAGTCCATCTCGAGGACCGGGGCCCGTCCCTCGGTGACCTCGACACACGGCCCTCCGTCCAGGTACTGCGCGGCGTCCAGCAACGCAGTCCCGTCTCCGGACGCGACGAGCGTGAAGGTGAGTCCCTCTCGATCCAGTCCGAGCGAGAGCCCCACCAGGTCGGGGACCAGCTCGCCGGCCCCCTGTGCCAGATCGCGGATGAGGTCGTCGATGTCCGGACTGTCCAGGCTCATGTACTCGGCCAGTGCCTCCCGAGTCTCCGGCAGAGGTTCCACGCCTCCATCCTCCTCGACCATCCAGGGTCCCGCCTCATCCCCTGGTGCGAGTCCGCGGTCTCGGTAGTGTCCGCCCATGGGAGAGGGACCGGTCCGGGTGGCGCTGATGAACGACTACGCCGTGGTCCTGGCGGGTCTGGCGCACATGCTGGCGCCGTTCGGTGACCGGGTGCAGGTCGTCGAGCTGGTCTCGCAGCTGCCGGTGGAGAGCTCCGTGGACGTGGTGCTCTACGACGCGTTCAGCCGCGAGCGCGTCGTGGGTCCCGTCGAGGAGGAGCTGACCGGCCAGGACTTCAAGGGGGTCGTGTACTCCTGGCACGTCGACCCCGAGCTGGTGCGCGACGCCCTCGACAAGGGGATCGCGGGATGGTTGTCGAAGTCGCTGTCGGCAGAGGAGCTGGTCGCCTCCCTCGAGCGCGTGCACCGTGGCGAGGTCGTCGTCAGCCCTGACCCCGGACCGGAGGCGCCCGTCAAGCAAGAGGGTCACCCCGGGCAGGTCCACGGCCTGAGCCCGCGCGAGTCGGAGGTGGTCGCACTCATCTGCCAGGGACTGAGCAACCAGGAGATCGCGGAGCGGGCGTTCATCAGCATCAACTCGGTGAAGACCTACATCCGGTCGGCCTACCGCAAGATGGGCGTGCAGCGCCGCACCCAGGCCGTGCTGTGGGCCCGCGAGCGCGGCTTCCTGCCCTCGACCGAGCGGCGGGTCTTCGAGTAGTCCCGCTTCCCGCGTCAGTTCCCCGCTAGCAGCCGGTTGACGAGGAACGACGCCCCGATGAAGACCACCGCGATGGCGATCGACCAGTAGAGCGAGCGCAGCTGGGCGGCCCGCCCGTACCGGGCGGGGTCCGTCGGCCGGGTGGCGCGGAAGCGCAGCACTCCCGCGGCGCCGAGCAGGACGGCCGCCGACATGAAGCGCCCGGCGGACGGCCGGGTGAACGCCAGCACCAGCACGAACACGCCCAGCGCGATGAGCGCCAGGATGAGGAGCCGGGTGCCGAGGGTCGGGCGCGGGTCGCGCGCGCGTCGTGGCGTCACGGGCGCCCGACCTCGGTCGTGGCCACCCTCGGCATGAGGAGCAGGCCGACGGCGGCCAGCAGGGCGGCGGCCGCGCAGACCGACCACACCGTCAGGTACCCCGAGAGCGGGGCGTGGCCCTCGGTCGGGTCCTCGAGCGAGCCGGTGGACGCGAGCGCGATCGCGAAGATCGAGGAGGCGATCGCACCGCCCACGGTCTTGGTCGCGTTGGTCATGCCGGTCGCGAAGCCGGTGCGCTCGGGAGGCGCGCCCGCTGCCGCGCTGGCCGGCAGCGCGGCGACGAGGGCACCCGAGCCGACGCCGGCCACGGCCATGTTGACGAGCGCCTGACCGGTCGAGTCGTGGAACGGCAGCCAGAGGGCGTACCCGGCGGCGACGAGCAGGCTGGACAGCACCAGGGCGCCGCGTGGTCCGAGGAGCCGCGTCGTCAGCGGCAGGGTGAACGCCCCGATGGCCAGGAACACGACGTACACGCCGATCAAGGTGGAGACGAACGACGCGTCGGCACCGAGTCCGTAGCCCGCGACGTCGGGGTCGGTGCGCGCGAACGTCGACAGCGGGATCTGCGCGCCGAGCACCGACATGCCGAACAGGAAGGCGGTCAGCTGCACCGGCCACTGGAGCGGGCTGGCGAACAGCCGGACGTCGATGATCGGGTCCTCCTGCGCGAGCTCGTACCTGACGAACGGGACGAGCGAGACCAGCCCGACGAGGACCAGCGCCCACGCCAGGATGCTGTCCGGGCCTTGCAGCCGGATGGTGATCAGTCCGGCCATCACGAACCCGATGACGTCGGTGATGAGGCAGAAGCCGACCACGTCGAACGTCCCGCCGCCGGTGCCCGGGTCGCGCTCGATGCCGAACCAGACGATGAACAGGCAGACCGTCACCACGAGGGCGGGCAGCATCAGCACGACAGTCATCGAGGTGCTGTCGACGATGGCCCCGCTGGTCAGGGCGCCGATGATCACCGACAGCTCCAGCGCGCCGACGAGGATGCCGGCGGCGCGACGGGTGAGGAGGTTCTGGCGGCCGCTGCCGGCGGTCCGCCGGTAGACGATCGCGACCTCCATCGGCAGCCACACGACGTAGGCACCCTGCACCGCCCAGCCGATGAGGAACGTCGTGAACGACGGCGCGAGCACCAGCACCCAGGAGCCGAGGGCGGTGACCGCCGTCGAGAGCAGCAGCACGTTCTTGGCACCGATCATGTCGCCGAGCCGCGCCAGCACCGGCACGCACAGCGCGGAGACGACGAGCTGGGCGGCCTCGAACCAGTTGACGTCCGCGTCGGAGATGTCGAGGTGGTCGGCGATGTCGCTGAAGATCGGCGTGTAGTAGCCCTGCAGGATCCCGCTGGCCAGCTCGACGCAGACCAGGAAGCCGACGATCGCGGCGAGGGAGTGCGCACCGGTGAGCCGTTCGTGCGGCTCCTGCCCCACACTTCCTGGGCCGACGTTCGTGGTCATGTCAGCCTCTCGATCAGTCGCTGGTACCAGTCGATCCCGAGCAGGAAGTCGTCGATCCCGAGGCGCTCGTCGTAGGAGTGGATGGCCTGCCGCTGAGCCTTGCTCATCCGGAACGGCGCGAACCGGTAGACGCGCTCGCAGATGCCGGTGAAGTGGCGCGAGTCGGTGGCCGCCATCATCACGTACGGCGCGGGCACGGCCTCTGGGAACAGGTCGGCCACCGTCGACTCGATGAGCCGGAAGGCGTCGTCGTCGACGGGCGAGACCGGGCTGGCCTCACCCTCCTCGACCACCTCGATCGCGACCTGCTCGTCCGCGACCGCCTTGCGGAGGTGGGCGACCACGTCGGCGACGGTGTCGCCGACCATCACCCGGACGTTGATGCCGGCCCGTGCGGACGAGGCGATGACGTTGAGGGCGGGCGAGCCGGAGAGGGTGGTGGTCGCGAACGTGGTGCGGGTCATCGCCGCGGACTCCGGACCGGCGGCGACCAGCGCCCGGGTGAGGGCGGGGCGGAGCCTCTCGGCGTTGCGCATCAGCGGGCGCATCGGCAGGGGAGCGTGGGGGGCCAGCCTGCGGAACAGCTCGACGGTGGTGTCCGGGACCGAGGCGCGCATGGGGCTCCGGTCGACGCGCAGGATCGCGCGCGCCAGCCGGGCGGTCGGGCCGAACCTGGCCGGTGTCGACGCGTGCCCGCCGCGGCCCTCGACCGTCAGGACCACGCTGGTCGTGCCCTTCTCGCTGACGCCGATCGCGCCGACGGGCGGCTTGATGCCGGGGAAGGCGTCACCCGCGACGGCGCCGCCCTCGTCGACGACGAACCACGGTGACACCCCGCGCCGCGTGAGCTCGGCGACGGCCTCGAGGGCCGCCGTACCGCTCACCTCCTCGTCGCAGCCGAAGCTCAGCCACACGTCCTGGGCCGGCGTGAACCCCTGCTCCAGCAGGCGTTCCACCGCCTCGGAGATCGCCACCAGGCAGCCCTTGTCGTCGAGCGTCCCGCGACCCCACACCGCGCCGTCGTGGATCTCGGCCGAGAACGGCGGGTGCTGCCACGGCGCCGACCCGTCGACGGGGACGACGTCGAGGTGGGCCATCAGCACCACCGGCCTCGCGCCACTCGCGCCGGCCCACCTGAACAGCAGGCCGTGGCTGCCGACGCGGGTGAGCTCCAGGGCGGCGTACAACCGCGGGAACAGCCGCTCGTGCACCGCCAGCAGCTCGTCGAACGCGGCGGTGTCGACGAGCGCCCAGTCGCGGTCGGAGACGGTCGGGATGCGCACCAGGGCCTGCAGCTTCTCGACAGCGGGGTGCGCCACGGGCTCACACTAGGGGGCATGCGCACGCTCTCGGCCGCCATCACGTTGTCCGTCCTCTCCCTGCTGCCGGGCGTGCCGACGTACGCCGCGGCCGACCAGCCGTCCACCGCCGGTGCCGTCGTCTGGACGGCGCGCGCCGCCGACGGCAGTGAGTCGCTGCGGATCTCCGACGCGGCCGGCACGGCCGAGCACGCGTTGACCCACGCGGCTCCCGGCGAGAAGCACATCGGCGCGCAGTTCTCGCCGAACGGAAGGTGGATCGCCTACGAGGTGGACCGGGGCTCGTCCTCGGAGGTGCGGCTGATCCGGCCCGACGGCACCGACGACCACCGGCTTCCGCTGGGCTGCAAGAGCCCGTGCCTGGGGGTCGAGGGCCCGACCTGGGCCGGCAGGCAGACGCTGTTCGTGACCCGGGTCATCGGCCCGGTCCGGAACGGGCACCCGGCCGAGTCCTTGCTGTGGGCGGTGCGGATCGACGGCTCCTCGAAGGTACGCACGTCACTGGCGACGGCCGCCGGGAAGTACGAGGACAGCTACGCCCACCTCTCCCGCGGCGGGTTCTTCGTCACGTGGACCCGCGTCCGGGTCGCGGACGGGAAGTCCACCATCGTGCGCGTCGACTCCGACGGCGACGACGAGCGCGCCCTGCTGCCGTGGGGCCTCGGCGTCGAGGCCAACGACGTGTCCCTCGCGAGGAGCGGTCCCACCCGCGACCTGGTCATCTTCGAGTCCAACGGCCGGGGGCGGGCCGGCGCGACGTTCGTGGACATCGGCACCATGCCGCTGGGCTGCAACTCGATGCGGGAGTGCGGACGCAAGGTCGTGTGGCTCACCGACAACAGGGCGACCGGCAAGCGCGCGGCCAACCCGCAGTGGTCTCCCGACGGGCTCGACTACGTGTTCAACCTCAGGTCCGGCGCCGCCAGCTTGCACGCCGACATCTGGACGGCGAGCTTCGCGACCGGCGAGCGCCGGATGCTGACGGACTCGACCCGCTTCGCCTACCGGCCGGACTGGGGACCGGAATGACCGCCGTCAGCCGGCAGCCCTGGCCCTCAGCTCGCGGCGCAGGATCTTGCCGCTGGCCGACTTCGGGACCGCGTCGATGAACTCCAGCCGGCGTACCTGCTTGTAGTGCGCCACCTGCCCGGCCACGAACTCCATGATCTGCTCCGCCGTGGCCTCCGAGCCCGCGCGTCGCACGACGTACGCCACGGGGATCTCGCCCGCCTCCTCGTCGGGCAGGCCGACGACGGCGGCGTCGGCGACGTCCGGATGGGTGAGCAGGACGGCTTCCAGCTCCGCGGGAGGTACCTGGAAGCCCTTGTACTTGATGAGCTCCTTGAGGCGGTCGACCACGAAGACGTGGCCGTCCTCGTCGACGTGCCCGATGTCGCCGGTGTGCAGCCAGCCGTCGGCATCGAGGGTGCTGGCCGTGGCCTGGGCGTTGTTCAGGTAGCCGAGCATCACCTGCGGTCCGCGCACCCAGATCTCCCCGTCGGCGTCGAGGCCGAGGTCCTCCCCGCTCAGCGGGTCGACGATGCGCATCTCGGTGTTGGGAGCCGTGACCCCCACCGAACCGGGCTTGAACTGGCCGACAGGGGTGAGGTGCGAGACCGGGGACATCTCGGTCATGCCGTAGCCCTGGACGACCTCGCACCCGAGCCGCTTGCCGGCCTCGAGGGCCAGCTCCGCCGACAAGGGCGCCGCACCGGAGAAGACCTGCTCGAGCTTGGAGAGGTCGTAGCTGTCCACCAGCGGGTGCTTGGCCATCGCCACGACGATGGGCGGAGCGACGAAGGAGCGCGTGACGCCGTACTCCTGGTGGATCGACAGGAACTGCTCGAGGTCGAACCGCGGCATCGTGACGATGGTCGCGCCGGTGCGCAGGCCGCAGTTCATCAGCACCTGCATGCCGTAGATGTGGAAGAAGGGCAGCACCGCGATCAGGGTCTCGTCCTCGCGGAGGTCGGCCGGGCCGAGCACCTGCGCCACGTTGGCGACGAGGTTGCGGTGCGAGAGCATCACGCCCTTCGAGACGCCGGTCGTGCCCGACGAGTAGGGGAGAGCCACGGTCGCGTGCACGTCCCGGGGTACCTGGTCGGCGAGCGGCTCGCCCATGAGGGCGGTGAGAGGGGTGGCGCCGTCAGCCTCGCCGATCACGAAGATCTCCTCGACGCTCGTGCCCTCGGCGGCCGTCCGGGCCGCCTCGAGGAAGGGCGCCACCGTCACCAGCAGCCGGGCGTCGGCGTCGACCAGCTGGTGGTGGATCTCGTGGGCGGTGTACGTCGGGTTGATGGTCGTCACGACCCCGCCGGCGTATGCGACGCCGTGGAACACGACGGCGTACTCGGGGAGGTTGGGGGCGAGCACGGCCAGTGTCTGTCCCGGCTCGAACCCGCGGGCGACCAGGCCCCCGGCGAGCGACCGGACCGCGGCGAGGAGCGCGCCGTAGGTCAAGGTGCGGCCGCTCGGCCCGTCGACGAGGGCCGGCTTGTCGCCCAGCTCGTCGGCCCGCGCCAGCACGAAGTCGACCAGGAGCTCGTCGGGGATCTCGACGTCGGGCAGTGGGCTGGCGTGGATCATGACGCGCTCCTCAGGGGTCCGGCCGAGATGCCGGGCACGCTACTGATTGGGGTGGCGTCGCTCAATGAGCCCGCGTCGATCTCGGATCCGAGACTGGTACGGCGGCCGGTCGCGTTGACCGCCCGCCGTCCGGTCGATGGACTGAGGGGGTGTCAGGAGGCCCAGCGACCGCGGTGCACGACGTCGTCCTGGCGCTTCCGGGGCCGGGTGCTCGGCGAGCCGGGTGCGCCGTCGCTCGCGACGCGGTGGCCGATGGTGACCGCACCGATCGGGTCGAACGTCTCCGGGACGCCGTACGCCGCGCGGACGCCCGCGACCTTCTCCGGCGGGATGCCGAAGTAGCAGGCGCCGAGGCCCTCGTCGGTCACGGTCTGCAGGATCAGCAGGGTCGCCATCCCGGTGTCGATGTGCCAGAAGGGGACCGGCCAGCGCTTCTCGTCCTCGTCGGTCCAGCCCTTGTCGGGCAGGGCGTAGCGCTTGAGGTACGCGTGCCTGCTCGAGCACGGGATCACGATGACCGGCGCGTGCATCATGCCGGTCAGCCACTCGTCGGGCTCGGCGAGCTCGTCGGGGTCGGCGGTCAGCTCCCAGTAGCGCCGGACGTCCTCGGGCTGGTCGAGCACGAGGAATCCCCAGCCCTGGCTGAAGCCGGCGTTCGGCGCGCGGACCGCGTTGTGCAGCGCGCGGTCGACGATGGCCGGGTCGACCGGGTCGGTGGCGTAGTCGCGGACCATCTTCCGGCGGCGTACGACGTCCTGGAACTCCATGGTGGGCAGCATGCCTGACGACTTCGAGGCGATGTGGGCCTCCCTCGCCCCGATCGGCCGGTCGGCGTCGTCGGGCGGGTACTTCCGGCAGCCGTTCGCCGCGGCCGAGCGAGAGCTCGCGTCCTGGTTCGAGGAGCAGGCGCTGGCCCGGGGTCTGTCGCTGACGCGGGACGGGTTCGGGAACGTCGTCGCGTGGCTCGGCTCGCCCGGCCCTCGTGCGGTGGTCACCGGGTCGCACCTGGACTCGGTGCTGGACGGGGGAGCGTACGACGGACCGCTGGGCGTGGTGTCCGCCCTCGCGGCCCTGGATCTCCTCGTCTCACGGGGGTTCTCGCCCTCGCGTCCCCTCGGCGTGTCGGTGTTCGTGGAGGAGGAGGGGTCGCGGTTCGGGCTGGCGTGCCTCGGGTCGCGGCTGGCGTCGGGGGCCGTCTCGTGGGACACGGCTCGCTCGCTGACGGACCGGTCGGGGGTGTCGGTCGAGGACGCGCTCGCCGCCGCGTCGCTGTCCGGGCCGTCCTCGTCGTCGCTGCTCGACGGCGTGACGACGTTCGTCGAGCTGCACGTCGAGCAGGGCCGCGACCTCGTCGACCGGCCCGCCGCGCCGATCGGGGTGGCCAGCGGTATCTGGCCGCACGGGCGCTACCGGTACGAGTTCCGCGGCTCCGCCGACCACGCCGGCACCACGCGCATGCAGGACCGCGCCGACCCGATGCTGACCTACGCGATGACCGCGCTGGCGGCCAACAAGCAGGCACGGCTGGCGGATGAACGGGCGACGTTCGGCCGGGTCGAGGTCACCCCGAACTCGACCAACTCGGTCCCCTCCGCCGTCACGGCGTGGCTGGACGCGCGCGCGTCGTCGTCCTCGTCCCTCGACGAGCTGGTCGGTGTCATCGAGCGGCAGGCGACCGAGCGTGCGGCGCGGGACGGTACGTCGCTGACGGTGACCCCGGAGTCGGTGAGCGGCGCCGTGACGTTCTCGCCCGAGCTGGCCGCGCGCATCGCCGCCCCCCGCGGCTGGCCGGTCATCCCGACCGCCGCCGGCCACGACGCCGGCATCCTGTCCGCGGCCGGCATCGAGACCGCGATGCTCTTCGTCCGCAACCCGACCGGCGTCTCGCACTCGCCCGCCGAGACCGCCGCCATGTCCGACTGCCTCGCGGGCGTGGAGGCCCTGGCCGACGTGCTGGCCGATCTCGCCGGTGACCCGGTAGGTGACGTCGGGTGACGGCGTACCTGCTCGAACGCGCCTGGGTCGACGGCGAGGTACGTGACGACGTGTACGTCGAGATCCAGGACGGCCGGTTCACCGTGGTCGAGCTGTGGCGTCGTTCCTCACGGTTTGGCGTCGTTGCAACGACGCCAAACGTCCGGGATACCCGCCCGAGCGGGTATCCCGACCACCTCCCCGGCCTCACCATCCCCGGCCTGGCGAACTGCCACAGCCACGCGTTCCACCGAGCACTCAGGGGGAGGACGCAGCGGGAGCGGGGGACGTTCTGGACGTGGCGGGAGCAGATGTACGCCGTGGCGGAGCGGCTGGACCCGGACTCGTACCTGGCCCTCGCCCGGGCGACGTACCGGGAGATGGTCGCGGCCGGGATCACCAGCGTGGGGGAGTTCCACTACCTGCACCACCAGGCCGACGGGACGCCGTACGCCGACCCCAACGAGATGGGACGGGCCCTGGTCCAGGCGGCACAGGACGCGGGGCTGAGGATCCGGCTGCTCGACGCGTGCTACCTGAGCTCCGGCTTCGGGGAGCCCCCGATCGGCGTCCAGCAGCGCTTCTCCGACGGCACCGCCGAGGCGTGGGCCGAACGGGTCGGACAGCTGCAGGACGCGGGGGCGGCCATCCACTCCGTGCGAGCCGTCCCCGACGACCAGCTGGCCGCGATCGTCGAGGCGAGCCAGGGCCGGCCGCTGCACGTCCACCTCTCCGAGCAGGTCGCGGAGAACGACGCGTGCGTGGCGGCGTACGGCGCCACCCCCACCCAGCTGCTCGCCGACCACGGCGTCCTAGGCCCGCTGACGAGCGCCGTCCACGCCACGCACCTGACCGACGACGACATCGGGCACCTGGGCGGCACGCGCACGTCCTCCTGCTTCTGTCCCACCACCGAGCGCGACCTCGGCGACGGCATCGGCCCCAGCCGCCTGCTGCACGACCAGGGCAGCCCGCTCACCCTCGGCTCCGACAGCCACGCCGTGATCGACCTGTTCGAGGAGATGCGGGCGGTCGAGCTCGACGAGCGGCTGGCCACCCAGCTCCGCGGCCACTGGTCGGCTCACGAGCTGCTCCGAGCGGCGACGAGCAGCGGGCACGCGAGCCTCGGGTACGACGACGCGGGCGCCATCGCCGTCGGGCAGCGAGCCGACCTGGTCACCCTCGACACGACCTCCCTGCGCACCGCCGGGACCGGGACCGACGAGCACACCGTCGTCTTCGCGGCCACCGCCGCCGACGTCACCCAGGTCGTCGCGGACGGCCGGGTCGTCTTCACCAGGGGCGACGAGGAGCAGGTCGGGCGCGACCTGTCGACCGTGATCGAGGAGCTGTGGTCGTGAGCAGCAGCGTCATCACCAACATCGGCGAGCTGGTCACCAACGACCCGGCGGCCCCGGACCTGCTCGGCATCCACCGCGACGCCGCCGTCGTCGTCGAGGGGGGCCAGGTCGCCTGGGTCGGACCGGCTCTCGAGGCACCGGCCGCCGACACCTACCTCGACGCCGGCGGCCGCGCGGTCATCCCCGGGTTCGTGGACAGCCACGCCCACCTGGTGTTCGCCGGCGACCGGGCGCCCGAGTTCGCCGCCCGCATGGCCGGCACGCCGTACGCCGCCGGCGGCATCCGCACCACCGTCGCCGCGACCCGCGCCGCGACCGACGAGGAGCTGACCGGCCGGGTCGCCAAGCTGGTGGCCGAGATGCGCCGCCAGGGCACGACGACGGTCGAGATCAAGAGCGGCTACGGCCTGACCGTCCGCGACGAGGCCCGCAGCCTGGCCATCGCCCGGCAGTTCACCGACGACACGACGTACCTGGGCGCGCACGTCGTGCCCGAGGGCAGCGACCCGGCGGAGTACCTCGCGCTGGTCACGGGCCCGATGCTCGAGGCGTGCGCGCCGTACGCCCGCTGGGTCGACGTGTTCTGCGAGCGGGGCGCCTTCGACGAGGACCAGGCGCGCGCCGTCCTGGCGGCCGGCGCCGCGGTCGGGCTGAAGGGGAGGCTGCACGCCAACCAGCTCGGTCCCGGCCCCGGAGTTCGCCTCGCCGCCGAGCTCGGCCTGGTGGCGGTCGACCACTGCACGTACCTCACCGACGACGACGTCGCCGCCCTCGCCGACTCCGGCACCATCGCGACCCTGCTGCCGGGCGTGGAGTTCTCGACCCGGCAGCCGTACCCCGACGCGCGCCGCCTCCTCGACGCCGGCGTGCGCGTCGCGATCGCCAGCGACTGCAACCCCGGCAGCAGCTACACCTCCTCGATGCCCCTGTGCGTGGCCCTCGCGGTGCGCGAGATGCGGATGACGCCGGAGGAGGCGACGTACGCCGCCACGGCCGGCGGGGCAGCGGCCCTGGGCCGCGATGACGTGGGCCGGCTGACCGTCGGTTCGCGGGCCGACCTGGTCCTGCTGGACGCCCCCAGCCACGTCCACCTGGCCTACCGGCCGGGGGTGCCGCTGGTGGCCGGCGCCTGGGTCGCCGGGACCCCCTTAGGAGCGTGAATTCGCAGGTCAGAGGCGGTCTAAGGGGGTAGGCGAGGGGCATCGGCGGCAGAGATAAGGCATGTGCCCGATGTCCGCCCGTACCTCAGGAGCGGAGTCTCGTACCTGTCACCGGGAAGGGCCCGGATGCACAGGAAGGGATCCGAGATGAACGACCTGCTTCTGAACGCAGAGCTCGACTACCGCGTGAACCGCATCCGCGAGGACTGGCGCCCCATCCGCGCCCGGCGCGCCCGTCGTCGTCGTCGCCGCGGGGCGGCCGACACGTCGACCTGGATCGGCTGACGTGCGAACAGCCGGGGTCGAAACCGGCGCGCCGATGTCGGTGGGAACCGACATGATGGAGTGCGTGGCACCGGTCTCCTTGGCCCCGTTCGTCGGGCGAGATGCCGAGCTGGAGGAGCTGTCCTCCCGGCTCGGCATCTCTGCGTCCGGGGGCGGCATCGTGCTGCTCGCCGGAGACGCCGGAGTGGGGAAGACCCGGCTCCTGACCGCCCTCCGCGACCGCGCGCTCGCAGCCGGCTGGCAGGTCGTCGCCGGCCACTGCCTCGACTTCGCCGACAGCGCCCTGCCCTACCTCCCCTTCTCCGAGATCCTCGGCCGCTTCCAGACGTCCTCGCCCGACCTCGTCGCCGAGGTCGCCGGCCACCACCCCGCGCTGCACCGCCTCGCCCCCGGCCGTCGGATGATCGACGAAGCCGGCGACGGCGGTGTCACCACCATCGACAAGGCCGCGCTGTTCGAAGCCGTGCACGCCCTCTTCGAGGCCGCCGCCGAGCAGCAGCCGCTCGTCCTCGTCGTCGAGGACCTCCACTGGGCCGACCAGTCGAACCGGGACCTGATGAGCTTCCTGTTCACCCGGCCGTTCAGCCAGCCGGTCGCGCTGGTCGCGTCGTACCGCTCCGACGACCTCCACCGCAAGCACCCCCTGCGCGCCAAGCTCGCCGAGTGGTCGCGGTTCCAGGGCGTGCACCGCATGTCCCTCGAGCCGCTCGACCCCGCCGACGTCCGCGCGCTGGTCGCCGGCCTCTCCGACGGCGGCACGGCGCTGACCCCCGACGAGGTCGCGATGATCGTCGAGCGGGCCGACGGCAACGCCTTCTTCGTCGAGGAGCTGGTCGGCGCCGCGTCCGGCACCCACGACTCCGCGTTGCCCGCCGACCTCGCCGAGGTGCTGCTGGTGCGGCTCGACCGGCTCGACGAGAACGCCCGCCTGGTCGTCCGCGCCGCCAGCGTCGCCGGCCGGCGGGTCACGCACGAGCTGCTGTCGGTGGCCGCCGCCCTCGACGACGCCGCCCTCGACGAAGGCCTCCGGATGGCCGTCGAGCGCAACGTCCTGGTCGCCAGCGACCGCCACTACGCCTTCCGGCACGCCCTGCTCGGCGAGGCGGTCTACGACGACCTCCTGCCCGGCGAACGCGTGCGTCTCCACGCGAGGTACGCCGCGGCGATCCGCGACGGCCGTGCCCGCGGCACCGCCGCCGAGCTGGCCCGGCACGCCATGCTCGCCCACGACGACGAGACGGCGCTGACCGCGAGCATCCAGGCCGGCCACGAGGCCGCGGCGGTCGGCGGTCCCGACGAGGCGGCCCAGCACTTCGAGCGGGCGCTGCGCCTGCTGTCCGGGCTCGCGAAGACCGGCGAGACAGGTCGGTCGGGGGTCGACCGCGCCAAGCTCGCGGTCGACACCGCCGAGGCACTCACCTCCAGCGGCCACCCCGAGCGTGCCGCCGCACTGCTGGCCGAGCAGCTCACCTGCCTCCCCGACGACGCCCCGCCGGCGTCCCGCGGCGCCCTGCTCGCGGCCCGCGCCGTCGCACTGACGGCGATCGAGACCGAGGAGGACCCGCCCGCCATCTCCGAGGAGGCCGTCCGGATCACCCCCGAGGACGACCGCCTCGCCCGGGCCAAGGTGCTCGCCGCGCACGCCCACGTGCTCGCCATCGCCTGGCGGCACCAGGAGGCCCAGCAGGTGGGGCTCGACGCCCTCGCGCTGGCCGACCAGCTCAACCGCAGCGACCTCGCGGCCGAGGCGATCACCACCTTGAGCGGTCTGCGGCTCGGCGCCTCCAAGGAGCGGCTCCGCGAGGCGCTCCGCGAGGCGATCGACCGCACCGTCGAGGCCGGCAACATCCACGCCGAGATGCGCGGCCGCTACCTGCTGGCGCGCTCCTACCAGGACTGGGGCGAGCTCGACGACGCCGAGTCCTGGTTCCGCAGCGCGGTCGAGCGCGCCGAGGCCGCGGGCGTCGAGTGGGCGCCGTACGCCTCGGGCTCCCGCTGGCACCTCACCTGGGTGCTGCTCACCCGCGGCGACTGGGAGGGCGTCCTGAGGATCACCGACCTCTCGGCCAGCCACCCGCCGCCCATGGCGCGAGGCATGTTCGCCGGCCTGCGGGCCGTCGTCCGGGTCGCGCGCGGCGAGGACGTCCTCGACGAGCTGTCCGCCCTCCGGCCGATGTGGCGGCTGGACGGCGCCCTGGCCGTGCACGCGGCCGCGCAGGAGATCCTGCTCGCCGCCCGCGACGGTGACGTCGAGCGGGCGCGCACCACCTACGACGACGTCGTGACCGCCATCGCCGCCATCTGGCACCCCTGGTTCGACGGGCGGGTGCGGATGGCCGCGCTGGTCGTCGAGGCGATCGCGGCGGCGGTCCCGCGCGCGTCCGCCGCCGAACGGCCGGCCCTGCTCGAGCTGACCGACCAGATGCTCGCCGACGGCCACCAGGTGCTCGACCGCTACACCAACCCCGACAAGCAGTGGGGTCCCGAGGGGCACGCCTGGCTGGCCCGGCTCGACGCCGAGGTGCAGCGGGTGCGCTGGCTGGCGGGCGCCGACGACGCCCCCACCGTCGAGGTGCTGGTCAAGGGCTGGCGCGAGGTGGTCGACCTGTTCGCGGCCTTCGGGGACGTCTACGAGCTGGCGCGGGCCCGGGTCGTGCTGGCCACCGTGCTCCGCGCGGCGGGCGAGGCGGCCGAGGCCCGCGAGGTCGCCGACCGGGCCCGCGAGGCCGCGCGCGCACTCGGCGCGACGCCCCTCATCGACCAGCTGCGGGCGGTCGGCTCGGCACCGACGCGGCACGAGGCCGGCGACGACACCCTCACCCCGCGGGAGACCGAGATCCTCCAGCTCGTGGCGGCCGGTCGCACCAACGGCGAGATCGGCAAGCAGCTGTTCATCAGCGCCAAGACGGTGAGCGTCCACGTCTCGAACATCCTCGGCAAGCTCGGCGCCGCCGGCCGCACCGAGGCCGCGGCCATCGCCCGTCGACGCGGCCTGGTCGACTGACTGGTCGAACGATCCGCCCTCTGGGATCACCCCTCGGGGCGCTTGTCCGGCTCTGGCCGCGACGGTTGACTGGCGAGCATGACCGACGACAACGACACCCCTCTGGACGACAGCGACATCACGACCTCGGGCGACGACTCGCTCGGGTCCGGCGGAGATGCCGACGGCACCGACGGCGGCGACGCCGACGGGACTGACGGCGGCGACGCGGACGGCACCGACGGCGGCGACGCGGACGGCACCGACGGCACCGACGGCGACGGCACCGACGGCGGTGACGCCGATGGCACCGACGGCGGCGACGCGGACGGGACCGACTCCTGACCGACGCCCGGGGCGCGCTCGACCTGCTCAGCGGTGACGCCCAGACCTTCACCACGAAGGTCTGGGCGTCGCTGGTGCACCAGCACGAGACCGACCCCGACGACCTCGTCGGGCTGCTGTCGCTCGACGACGCCGACGCGCTGCTGACCGCCGGCGGCATCCGTACCCCGGCGGTCCGGGTGGCCAAGGACGGCCAGGTCCTCGGCGACGCGGCGTTCGTGCGGCGGGGCGCACAGATCGCCGGCAAGCCCCTCAGTGGCCTGGTCGACCCCCGCAAGGCGCTCGCCCTCTTCGCCGAGGGCGCGACCATCGTCTTCCAGGGCCTGCACCGCTACCACCCGCCGCTCACCGACCTGGTTGCGCGCCTCGAGCTCGAGCTCGGCCATCCGTGCCAGGCCAACGCGTACCTCACCCCGCCCGGCTCCCAGGGCTTCGCCGTCCACTCCGACGCCCACGACGTCTTCGTGTTCCAGACCCACGGCACCAAGCTGTGGGAGGTCCACCACCCGCGCGGGGAACGGCCCTGTGAGCTCCACGGCGGCGACTGTCGCGTCGACGACGTCCTGCTGCGGCCGGGGCTGTCGATGTACCTGCCCACGGGCACCCCGCACGCCGCCCGCGCCCAGGACGACGCCAGCCTGCACGTCACGATCGGCATCAACCAGCTGACCTGGCGCGGCGCCGTACGCCGCGCCGTCGACGACCTCCTCGCCGGCGTCGACGACCACCACCTGCCCGCCGGCTGGACCGACCACCCCGAGCTGCTCGCCGAGGGCCTGGCCGACCGGTTGGGAGAGCTGTCCCGCTCCCTCGCCGACGTGGACGCGAGCGCCGCCGCGGACGCCGAGGCGGTCCGGTTCCTCACCGGCCGCACCAGTTGGCTGCGCGGTGGCCTGCACGACGTCCTCGCGGTCGACCGCCTCGCCGCCGACACCGTGCTGGCCCGGCGTCCCGGCCACCCCTGCGTGGTGACCTCGCTCGGTGCCGACAGGATCCGCGTGCTGATCGGCGACCGGTACCTCGACATGCCCGCCCGCCTCGCCGGCGCGTTGGAGGTCGTCCGTACCTCGTCCACGTTCACGCCCGACGACCTCGGCCTCGACCCGCAGAGCAACCTCGTGCTCGCGCGTCGCCTCGTCCGGGAGGGGCTCCTCGAGGTCTCAGCGTGAGCCGGGCGTGACCTACCGCTGCTCGGCCGCCGGGCTCGAGCGTGGCGACCCGCTGGCGGGGACCGCCTCGACGTACCGGTCCTTCCTGCTGATCGAGAACCCCGGCCCCTGGGGTGTCGACGCGATCCGGGACAGCCGGCTGCCAGGACCGGTCAAGGAGGGTCTGCGCGCCGCCACCGCCTCCGCGAGGGTGCGTCCGCTGCTGATCCGCCGCTACCACCGTCGCGCCCCGCGGACGGGGTTCCGCGTGTACGCCGCCCGCGTCGGCCGCGAGGGCGGCTGGCTGCAGACCGCGGTGCTCGACGAGCCCCGGGAGCTGCTGGACCTCGACGTGGCGGCTCTCGGCGCGGGTCGCTCACCGGGCCTGGTGCCGGCCGAGGGGCCGTTCTTCTTCGTCTGCACCCACGGCAAGCACGACGCGTGCTGCGCCGAGAAGGGCCGGCCGGTGGCGGCGGCGCTGTCCGCGGCGTACCCCGACGAGACCTGGGAGGTCTCCCACATCGGCGGCGACCGGTTCGCCGGCAACGCGCTGGTCCTGCCCGACGGCGTCTACCTCGGACGGCTCGACGCCGAGTCCGCGGTGACGGCGGTCGGAGACCTGCTGGCCGGACGCCTGCCGCTGGACGTGCTGCGCGGGCACAGCTACCTGCCGATGGCCGCCCAGGCCGGTGAGATCGCGCTCTACCGGCACCTGGGCGAGACCGCCCAGGCCGCGATCCGCGTGCTCGGGGTGGCCCGCCGCGACGACCTGACCACGGTCGACCTGGCCCGTTCCGACGAGCAGTGGCGGGTCGTCGTCCGCAGCAGCCTCGGCCCCGGCGCGCTGCTCACCTGCCAGGCGCGCCGCGAGGATCCGACCCCGCGCCACGAGGTGGTCGCCATGGAACGCGTGGGCGTCCCGTGACGGGCCCCGCCGGCCTCCTCGGCCGGTGGGAACGTACTCGTAGTATGTCGAGGTGACCGCCCTCGACCGGCACCCCGACCCCGCGGACACGCGAGCGCTCACCGCTCGTCGGTTCGAGCGGATGCGCCCCTTCGGCGGCCGGAAGCCGTCCCGGGTCGACACCACCGGACTGCCGCCCGGCCTGCCCTGGCCTGCATGGCTCCAGAGCATCGCGCTGCTCCGGTTCCGTCACCAGACCGTGCCGTGGCTCCACGGCAGGTACGGCGACACGTTCACCGTCCGCATCCTGCCCGCGGGCCGCCCGCTGGTGCTGTTCAGCCGGCCCGAGCACGCCAAGGAGATCTTCGCCGGGGACCCGGCGATCTTCCACGCCGGCAAGGGCAACGCGATCCTCGGCCCGATCATGGGCGAGCACTCGCTGCTGCTCCAGGACGGCGCCGACCACCAGCGGGCACGCAAGCTGCTCATGCCGGCATTCAACGGCCACGCGCTGAAGAGCTACCAGGGCCTGGTCGAGCGGGTCGCCGCCGCGGAGGTCGCGGGCTGGCGCACCGGTGAGACGTTCAGGGCCCTGGAGCGGATGAACGCCCTGACCCTCGAGGTCATCCTGACGGTCGTCTTCGGCGTCACCGACGAGTCGCGGCTGGCGGCCCTGCGGCCGCGCGTGAAGGCGACCGTCGAGGTCGGGCCGTCGGTCCTCCTCGGCTGGGGCTTCCCGGTGCTGCGCCGGTTCGGCCCGTGGAAGCGGACGGTCGAGAACGCCTACGCCCTCGACGCCCTGATCTACCGGGAGATCCGCGAGCGCCGCCTCGCGCCCGACCTCGCCGAGCGCACCGACGTGCTCTCCCGCCTGATCACGGTCCGCGAGGGCGAGGACGCGCTGGACGACACCGAGCTGCGCGACCAGCTGGTCACCCTGCTGCTCGCCGGGCACGAGACCACGGCCACCGCGTTGGCCTGGGCGCTCTACGAGCTCGGCCGCGACCGCGACCAGCTCCGCCGCGCACGGGACGCAGCCGTGGCGGGCGACGACGACTGGCTGGAGGCGGTCCTCAAGGAGTCGATGCGTGTGCACCCGGTGATCCCGATGGTGGTCCGCACCCTCCAGGCACCGGCCACCGTGGGCGGCTACGACCTCCCCGCAGGCGCCACCGTCGGGCCGTCGATCATCCTCGGCCACCGTCGCCCGGAGAACCACGCAGACCCGGAGCGCTTCGACCCGTCCCGGTTCGTCGGCCGACACCCGGCCCCCAACACCTGGATCCCCTTCGGCGGCGGGGTACGTCGCTGCATCGGCGCCGGCTTCTCCCTGATGGAGGGTGTGGTCGTGCTCCGCGCCGTGCTCACGGCCTACGACGTCGAGGCGATCGGTGCCGACCGGCCGCGCGTCCGCAACATCACCAGCGTCCCGCACCGCGGAGCGAGAATCCGCGTGCACTGACCGGGGCGCTGCGTCAGCATTGCCCTTCGTGACCCAGCCGGTGTCGTGGCGTGAGCGCTTCCGTGCCGTGCGCATGGACGTCACCCCGCTGCGCACCTCACGCGACTTCCGGCTGCTGTTCCTCGCGGGCACGATCTTCTACCTCGGCGGCATGGTCAGCTACGTCGCCGTCCCGTTCCAGATCTACGACCTGACCGGCTCCAACTTCGCCGTCGGTGCGATCGGGCTCGTCGAGCTGGTGCCGCTGGTCGTGTTCGGCCTGTACGGCGGCGCGCTGGCAGACCACGTCGACCGGCGCCGTCTGCTCGTGTGGACCGGCGTCGGGCAGCTCGCCCTGACCGCGGTGCTGGCGGTCAACGCCTTCCGTGACGACCCGAGCATCTGGGTGATCTTCGTGGTCGCCGGCCTGCTGACCGCGACGGGCGCGTTGCAGCGACCGAGCCGCGAGGCGCTGATGCCGCGAACCGTGCGCCACGACGAGATCCCGGCCGCCAACGCGCTGACCAGCTTCGGCATGCAGATCGGCGTGCTGATCGGCCCGGCGATCGGCGGCCTGCTCGTCGCCTACGTCGGCATCGGCTGGTGCTTCGTCGTCGACGTCCTCGGTCTGGCTCTCGCCTCCTCCCTCTACTTCTGGATGCGGCCGTACCCGCACCAGGTCGAGACCACCCCGCCCAGCCTGCGCGCGATCGGCGAGGGCTGGCGCTACGCGGTGCGCCGCAAGGACCTGCTCGGCACCTACCTCGTCGACATCGTGTGCATGCTGCTGGCCTTCCCGGTCGTGCTGTTCCCGGCGCTGGCCGCCGACATCTTCGAGCACCCGCAGCTGCTCGGCCTGCTGTACACCAGCGAGACCGTCGGCGCGATGCTCGCCACCGTGCTGTCCGGCTGGACCGGTCGGGTGCACCACCACGGGCGCGCGATCGTGCTCGCCGCGGCGGCGTACGGCCTCTTCATGGGCCTGGTCGGCCTGGCCCCGACGATCGGGGTGGCGCTCGGGTTCCTGGTGCTGGCGGGGGCCGCGGACATGATCTCCGGGGTGTTCCGCGGGACCGTGTGGAACCAGACCATCCCCGAGCACATGCGCGGCCGGCTGGCCGGCATCGAGATGCTGTCCTACTCCGTGGGCCCGATCGGCGGGCAGGTGCGCTCGGGCCTGGTCGCCGACCTGTGGTCGGTGCGCGGCTCGATCGCCAGCGGTGGCTTCGCCTGCGTCGCCGGTGTCGCGATCGCCGCGGTCGCGCTGCGGGAGTTCTGGTCCTACGACGCCAGGACCGACGAGCACGCCGTGGCCGAGCGGGAGCTGCGGGCGGCCCGCGGGGAGCAGCCGGCCTGATCGGGCTCATGCCGCCGGGTCGAACGTCTCGGCGACGGACTCGAACACGTCGCAGTACGCGGCGTACTCCTCCGCCGCGACCGTGCCGAGCAGCTGGTGGGCCACGCCGTCGACGACCCACAGCCACTGGTCGCTGAGCGCCCGGACACCGGCCACGGTGTGCCCGAACCGGCGGTAGGCGACCTCGTGGCCGCCCAGCTCGAACCCGTCCTCGTCCTCGAGGTCGAACCCGGAACGCGAGGCGTCGGCCTTGGCGACGAGGTCCTGCCAGGCGGCGAGGCTGCCAGGGGAAGGGCTCGGTGCGGTGCTCCAGGCGGGGGGCGAGGCCCGATCCGTGGCTGCCGGGGGCGACGTACCCGCCGCGCCCCCGCACCCACCTCACCGGCATGGTCACGGGGCAGCTCACGACTGCTCCGCCTCCGGTGGCAGCGGCGGTCGGACGGCGTCGTCGCCCTCGAAGTCGACGGGCCCGTCCGGCGCCGCTCGCTGGAGGCACTGCCACCAGGCCTGGACGGCGGAGTCCTCCAGGGCCCTGGCACGGCGCCACCAGTCGATGGCGGCATGCCAGGCCGCCCACGCCGCGGTGAGCTCGGCGTCGGCGGGGTCGGGCGGGCGGACGGGACTAAAGACCGCTTCGTGGGTGGTGCGGAGGTACGGCGAGGCCGCGGCGACCGACTCGCCCATCAGGCGGTGCACCTCGTCGAGGTCCCGGGCGTAGTCGCCCAGCCCGCCGGCCAGCCTCGCGCAGTTGGCCGCCAGCCGGTCGGCCAGCGCGGCGAGGTCGCGGGTGGACTGCCGGTAGACGATGCCGGACAGGCCGCCGAGCTCCTCCTCCCCGACCGCGGCTTGCTGCGCCAGCCGGGCACCGGCGATCCCGCACGCCTCGCCCAGGCGCGCCAGCTGGGTGGCCGTCGCCTGGCACGATGACGGGTCCACGTCCACGCGCACGTCCAGCAGGCGCCCGGCCGCGAGGACGGGCATGTCGCTCACGTGCTCACTCACAGGGCCAGCACCCCGCTCGTCAGCAGGTCCAGGTCCACCGCCACCTCACCGTCGGTGGCGTGCGCGGCGACCAGCCACCGGTCGAGGGCGTCGGCGAGCCCGGTCATCAGCTCGGCCAGCCGGTGGGCCCGCTCCTCGATCCTCTCGAGCTTGAGGTCGGTCACGGCCCGCACCGGGCCGGAGTCGGGCCGGTCGAGCACCGCCCGCCGCTCGATCTCCAGCGCGTCGCCGAGCAGGCACTCCCGGTGCCGCCCGACGACGTCGAGGTCCACGTAGATCGTCATGCGCAGCAGCGTGAGCCGCCGGCGTACCTCAGGGAATCCCACCCCGATCAACCTGTGGAGGGGAGCGTGGAACACGTGGTGTTTCGAGACGGCGGACTCCCCCGTCGCTCCGCGCCGCCGCGAGTCCGCCTCCTCGACCTCCTCGCTCTCGCCGCCCCGGCTCGCGCGCTCGCCAGAGCGGGCGCTCGGAATTTCGGGTCTGGTAGGCCCGCCCCGTAAGAATGGAGGCGTGCCCCCGCCCCCACCCGAGCCTGCGCCCGAGCGCAAGCAGCACCCGGTCGTCGCCGGTCTGATCGCCCTCGTCGGCGTCGGCCTGGCCATCGGTCTGCTGGCGGGTGGGGCCACGCTCGTCGCCACCCGCGTGATGGGTCTGGGCGCGGAGACAACGGCCACGGACTCGACGGCGCGGCAGAGCATGTACCTGCCGAAGCCCGAGGCCACGACCGCCAGCGCGGCCAGCTCGCTGCCCACGCTGCCGGCCGCGTCCGAGCCGACCGGCCCGGTCCTCACCACGCCGACCAAGGACACGGGCATCACGCTCACCGCCGCCCAGACCACTGTCGGCCAGATGGGCCGCATCGACCTGACGGGCACCTACCCGACGGGCGAGGGCGCGGTCCTCCAGGTGCAGCGGGCGAGCGGACCTGGTGACGACTCCTGGGTCGACTTCCCGGTCTCGGTGACGGTCAGCGGCGGCCAGTTCTCGACGTACGTGCAGACGGGCCGCACCGGGCCCAACCGCTTCCGCGTGATCGACACCGACTCCGACCAGGCGTCGAACGAGGTGACGATCACCGTGCAGTAGGGCTCGCTCCGCTCGCCTGTCCGCCCCGCTGCGCTCCCTCGCTCCTCCGTGCAGACCAAGGGGCGCGGCGAACGGGATGCTGGACTCAGTAGTCGGGAATCCAGTCCATCGTCTTCGGGTCCGCGCCGTGACGGCCGCTGTCGCCCTGGTCGAGCGCGGTGATCGCGGCCATCTGGTCGGCGTCCAGCTCGAAGTCGAACAGCCCGAAGTTCTCGCGCATCCGGTCCGGGTTCACCGACTTGGGGAACACGATGTCGCCGCGCTGCACGTGCCACCGCAGCGTCACCTGCGCCGGCGTCCGGCCGACCTTCTCGGCGACCGCGACGATGGCCGGGTCGTCCAGCACGTCGCCCTGGGCGATCGGCGACCAGGCCTCGGTGGCCACGTCGTAGGACGCGTTGGCGGCGCGGACGGCCTCGTTGCCGAAGTACGGGTGCACCTCGACCTGGTTGACGACCGGCACGCGCCCGGTCTCCTCGACGATCCGCTTCAGGTGGTCGGGCTCGAAGTTCGAGACGCCGACCGAGGTCGCGCGCTTGTCGCCCCACTGACCCGAGAACTCGGTCATGGTCTGCCAGGTGGTGACGTAGTCGCCGTCGTACCTCGTCGGCAGCGGCCAGTGGATGAGGAACAGGTCGACGTGGTCGAGCCCGAGCTTGGTCAGCGAGGTATCGAACGCGCGGCGCGCGTCGTCGGGCAGGTGGTACCCGTTGTTGAGCTTGGTGGTGACGTACAGCTCGTCGCGCGGGATGCCGCTGGCCGCGATCGCGCGGCCGACGCCCTCCTCGTTGCGGTACATCTGCGCGGTGTCGATGTGCCGGTAGCCCACCTCCAGCGCCTGCTCGACCACGCGCTGGGTGTCCTCGGGCTTCACCTGGAAGACGCCGAAGCCGAGCTGGGGGATGGTCGTGCCGTCGTTGAGCTTGATGTCCGGGATCTGGGTCATAGGAGGCATGACAAGCGCCGTACGCCGTGTATTCCGGGCCGTCCCAGGGCGTGGGCCGCACACCCCCGGAGGGGTGGGGGCGGCGTCAGCCGATCGCCGTACTGTCGATGGCCACACACGGAAAGAGGTTCGCCATGCTCTGGACCATCCTCATCATCCTGCTGATCATCGCGCTCGTGCTCTTCATCCTCAGCCGGGTCCGGGGCGGTCGCCGGGGCCTGTGAGGCCGGCACCCTGACGCGCTAGACGCCCGTCTCGTTGGGGTCGCGCCACTGCCGCTCGAACGGCAGCCGCCACGCGAACGGTGCCACCAGCTGGTGGATCTGGTTCGGACCCCACGAGCCGGCGTGGTACGGACGCACGACCGGAGGGTTCTCCAGCAGCGGCTGGGAGATCTCCCACAGGCGCTCGATGCCCTCGGCCGTCGTGAACAGCGTGCGGTCGCCGCGCGCGGCGTCGTAGATGAGGCGTTCGTAGGCCTCGAGCACGGCGCCGGCCCACGACGTGTCGCGCATCGCGAACTGCATGGACAGCTTCTGCAGCTGCATGCCCGGCCCGGGCTTCTTGCCGTAGAACGACAGAGACATCTTCGCCTGGTCCGCCAGGTCGAACGTCAGGTGGTCGGGCCCGTGGTCGCCGACGCCGGACCCCGGCGGGAACATCGACCGTGGCGGCTCGCGGAAGGCGATCGAGATGATCCGCGCACCCTCGGCCATCCGCTTGCCGGTGCGCAGGTAGAACGGAACGCCGGCCCAGCGCCAGTTGTCGACGTAGCACTTGAGCGCGACGAAGGTCTCGGTCTCGGACTCGGGGTGGACGCCATCGATGTCGCGGTACCCGACGTACTGGCCACGCACCACGTCGTGCGGCTCGATCGGCAGCATCGAGCGGAAGACCTTGTTCTTCTCCTCCGAGATCGCGAAGGGCTCCAGCGCGGTCGGCGGCTCCATCGCGGTGAACGCCAGCACCTGGAACAGGTGGGTCACGACCATGTCGCGGTAGGCGCCGGTCGCCTCGTAGAACGACGCGCGCTGCTCCAGGCCGAGCGACTCCGGCACGTCGATCTGGATGTGGTCGATGTGGTTGCGGTGCCAGATCGGCTCGAAGAGCCCGTTGGCGAACCGGAACGCCAGGATGTTCTGCGCCGCCTCCTTGCCGAGGAAGTGGTCGATCCGGAAGATCTGCTCCTCCTTGAACACCCGGTGCAGCTCCTTGTTGAGCGACTGGGAGGTGGCCAGGTCGGTGCCGAACGGCTTCTCCATGATGATCCGGCTGCGCGCGACCAGGTCGGCCTCCTTGAGGATCTGCACCACGTCGAGGGCGGCCTTCGGGGGCACGCTGAGGTAGTGCAGCCGGTCGCGCGGCTTGTCACTGTCCGCGGCCTCGTCGGCGTCGTCCACGGTCTTCTTGAGCCCGTCGGGCCCCAGCTCCCACGGTGCCCACCACAGCCGCTTCTCAAACTCCTTCCAGTCCTCCTCCTTCACGTCGTACCCCGCGAACTCGTCGATGGCCGCCCGGGCGAAGTCGACGAACGAGTCGCGGTCGTGCTGGTCGAGGGAGGTTCCGACGACCTGGAGGTCGCGCAGCAGCCCGGTCTGGAACAGGTGCAGCAGTCCCGGCAGCAGCTTGCGCTTGGACAGGTCGCCCGTGGCCCCGATGAGGACGACCGTGATGGGAGGCGTCGGCATGCGCTCAGGGTGACACCGCCCGTGCTGCACCGTCCACGTGCGTATCGCCGCGCGACCGGGGGCTGAGCGAGTAACGCACCCACAGCAGGACTTCTATCCCGATACATGAGGGGGGAAGCCCCGTCACGGGTGCGTTACTCGTCCCGACGGGTCAGCGCGCGAACCGCAGCGTCACGATCTGGAATGGCCGCATCGAGAGGACCGAGCCGTCCCAGGCGCCGGAGTCGTGGGGGCGCTCCAGGATGTCGACCTCGGTGACCGAGGAGTGCTCGAACGCCGCGGTCACCTGTGTCTCCGAGCGGGCGCCGAGCGGCTCGTACAGCCGCACCACCACGTCGCCGGACCCGTCGGCGGCGAGCTTGACCGCCTCGACGTACGCCGGCCCCTCGACGCGGACCAGCGGCTCGACGGCCGAGCCGGTACGACGCCGCAGCGGGAGGTTCAGCGCGTACCCGGCCTCGGCGGCGTCGGAGACCGACGCGCCGGGGACGAGGGCGTACCGCAGCACGTGCCGGCCCTGGTCGGTCTCGGGATCAGGGAAGAGCGGTGCGCGGAGCAGGCTGAGCCGGACGCGGGAGTACGTGCCGCCGCCGTCGCGCTGGTGACGGGTGACGTCGTGGCCGTACGTCGAGTCGTTGGCCAGCCCCACGCCGTACCCGCCGTCGGCGACCCTCACCCATCGGTGCGCGCACACCTCGAAGCGGGCCGCATCCCACGTGGTGTTCTCGTGGGTCGGCCGGACGACGTGCCCGAACTGGGTCTCGTACGCCGCGTGGTCGGTGTGCACGTCGACATCGAAGGCCGCCTTCAGCACCTTCTCGCGCTCGTGCCAGTCGATGTCGACCTCGCACATGAGGAGTCGCTGGTCGAGCCACATCCGCTGCACGGCCGTCGACCCCCCGAACGTGTGCCGCACCACGATCGCGTCGTCCTCGACGGTCACCTCGCCGGAGGTCAGGTCGGTGGCCGACGCGCGGTAGGAGCGGTCGAGGTCCCAGGCGTCCCACTTCACCGGGTGGTCCGGGTGCAGCTGGAGGAGGTTGGCCGCTCCGCCCGGCGGCAGCACCTCGCGGTCGTTCGCCTGGTCGAGCACGCGCCGGATGACGCCGCCGTCGTCCAGCTCGACGCGGAGGTGCTCGTTCTCGAGCACGCCCGCGCCCGGTGGTCTCGTGACAGGCCTTCGGCCTTCCTCGACCAGCGGGCCGGAGCCCAGCGCCGGCACACCTGCCCGTGCCGCCGGCCCGGCGTTGAAGACGACCTCGTCCGACCCGCCACCCGCCAACGCGTCGAGGGCGCGGTCGACCAGGACCTCCAGCCGAGCCGTCACGTCGGCGTACGTCGCCCGCGCCTCGCGGTGCACCCAGGCGATCGAGGAGCCCGGGAGGATGTCGTGGAACTGGTGCAGCAGCACGACCCGCCACAGCTCGTCGAGCTCCGCCGCCGGATAGGAGAGCAGACCGCGGACCGCGGCCGTCGCGGACCACAGCTCGGCCTCGCGCAGCAGGTGCTCGGAGCGCCGGTTGCCCTGCTTCATCGCGGCCTGCGAGGTGTAGGTGCCGCGGTGGATCTCCAGGTACAGCTCGCCGGTCCACACCGGGGCGTCGGGATACTCGGCGGAAGCCGCTTCGAAGAACGCCGTCGGCGACTCGAGCGTGACGACGGGGGAGCCGGCGAGGGAAGCCGTACGGCGCGCGCGGCCGAGCATCTCGCGCGTCGGACCGCCACCCCCGTCGCCGAACCCGAACGGCACCAGCGACCGGCTCGCCGCGCCCTTGTCGCGGAAGTTGCGCGCGGCGTGGGCGAGCTCGCGTCCGGTGAGCGACGCCTCGTAGGTGTCGACCGGCGGGAAGTGCGTGAACACCCGGGTGCCGTCGATGCCCTCCCACCAGAAGGTGTGGTGCGGGAAGACGTTGGTGGTGTTCCACGAGATCTTCTGCGTCAGGAACCAGCGCGCGCCGGCCAGGCTGACGATCTGGGGGAGCGCGGCGGTGTACCCGAACGAGTCCGGCAGCCACACCTCCTCGCACACGGTACCGAGGTGCTCCTCGAACCACCGCTGCCCCACGAGGAGCTGCCGCGCCATCGCCTCGCCGCCGACCATGTTGGTGTCGGACTCGACCCACATCCCGCCGGCGGGCACGAACCGTCCGGCCGCCGCATGCTTCTTCACGCGCTCGAACAGCTCGGGGTGCTCGGTGCGCACCCACTCCCACTGCTGCGCGCTCGACATCGCGTAGACGAGATCGGGGTCCTCGTCCAGGAGGGCGACCACGTTGGACACCGTGCGGGCCACCTTCCGCACCGTCTCGCGAACCGGCCAGAGCCAGGCCGAGTCGATGTGGGCGTGACCGACGGCCGAGAGGCGGTGGGCGCCGTCGTACGCCGGCCGGCTGAGCACGCCGGCGAGCTCGCCACGCACGGTGCTCGCGGTGCCGGCCACATCGGTGAGGTCGAGGCTGTCGAGCGCCTTCTCCAGCGCCAGCAGGACCTCGACCTGACGGGCGTCGTCCTCGTGGAGCTCGGCGGCCAGCTGGTCGAGCACCTCGATGTCGGCCAGCAGGTCACGTACCTCGGGGTCGACGTCGACCACGGCCGCGGTCACGAGCCGGTAGACCGGCTCGGGTCCGGAGGTGAGCCTGTCGCCGAGCGGAGTCGCGCTCCACCCGGTCAGGACGTGCGGGTTGGCCGCGGCCTCGACGTACAGCTCGACGTCCTCGTCCGCGGACGCGGGAGCCCAGTCGTTGAAGGGATTCAGGGCCTTGACGTGAGTGCCGTCCGGCCGGTGGACCAGGCCCTCGCACTGGAAGCCGGGCATGCCGCCCTGGAAGCCGAGGTCGACCACGAGCTCGGGGTGCGCGACGCCGGCGGGCACCGCCCCGGTCAGCCGGAACCACGTCGTCGCCCACGCCGGTCCCCACGGGTCGCCGATCGCGAACGCGGCGTACTCCTGGGCCTTCGCCTCCGCGAAGGGGACCGGCTCGCCGACCGACCCGTCGGCCGCGGGAGGTACGTGCCAGGCCTCGACCGTCAGGTCCACGACGTGCCGTCGCTCGGCGGGCCGCAGGCGCTGGTCGACGATGCGCCGCAGGCGTCCTCGGATCTCGCCGCGTCGGTCGTGCATGGCGCCGACGCTATCGACCGCTGGTCGAGGAGGTTGCGCTAGCAACCGTCACGAGACGAGCCGCTCCACTTCCAGCGGACGGTGCTGCCTTCCCGGATGGCCATCCCGACGACGCTCGAGCGGAGCGGCCGGCGAGCATCACCCGTCAGGATGGCCGGGTGCCCGGCGACCCCCACGACTTCGAGTACGTCGTGCGGCGCGGCGGCGACGTGGTCATCACCCACCACGGCAAGCGCGCCACCGTGCTGCGCGGCCCGCGGGCGCAGGAGTTCGTGGGCGAGGTCGAGGCCGCCAGTGATGAGGTGAGCGCGCAACAGGTGATGGCGCGGTGGACCGGCAACTACAAGCGCGGCAACGAGCGGGCGGCCAGGCAGCACCCGCGCAACCGCGGCCGATGACGCTGAGCAGAGAAGCGGGCTAGCGCGGGCGGTACCTCTCCGGCAGGTGCCCGGCGTCCACGGCCCACGCGATCTCGTCGCGCACCGACCGGTCGAACGGGACCGGCGTGATGCCGAGGTCGCGCCGCGCGGGCGTGTCGTCGAGGCGGGTGTCGCGGACGGCCATCTCGGCGCCCTCGCTGTCCGCCGGGTAGTGCACCCGGGCCGGCAACCGCGCCTGCACCGTGTCGACCAGCCTGCTGGACCAGAGCCCCAACCGAGCGGGGAGGTCGAGGTGGAACCGGCGCCGGCCGATCGCGCGGGAGACGGCGCCGTACAGGTCGTCGCCGGTCATGTGGATCCCGGGGACGACGTACCGCCGCGGGCCGCGTCCCTTCTCCATCACCGCCGCCACCACGTCGGCGGTGTCACGGACGTCGGTCGCGTGCACGCCGCCCTTCGACCACAGCGGGAACCACCCACGCACGACCCAGAGGAAGCGCTCGGTCTGCGAGCCCACGTACGGGTCGCCGGGGCCGTAGATGGCGCCGGGGTAGACGGTGACGACCGGCCTGCCGCCGTCCTGGTGCTTGCGGGCCTCGATCTCCGACAGCACCTTCGACCGGCTGTAGGCGTGCTCGATGTCGCCGAGCGGGAGATCCGGGCCGCTGCCCCCGTGCCGCATCAGCGCGACCGAGCTGGAGACGTGCACGGCGGGATCGCAGCCCCGGGCCAGCGCCTCGCCCAGCACGATCCGCGTCGCCGTCGCGTTGGTGTCGAGCATCGCCTGGGCCTTGCGGGGGTCGAGGCTGAAGATCGCGGCGGCGTGCACGACCGCGTCGCAGCCGTCGAGGGCCGCCCGGACCGAGTCGGCGTCGAGCACGTCGCCGGTGACGACGTCGTGGGGCCCGAACGTGAGGTCGTAGGGCGCGAACGTCTCGGCGACCTGCTCGGGGCGGCGTACGAGGAGCCGGACGGTGTGCCCCTCACGCACCAGGGCCACGACGATGTGGGACCCGACGTACCCGGTGCCGCCGGTGACGAGGACGCGCATGGGTGATCGTCGCACGGGGCCTAGCCCTTCCGGGCTATACGGGCGCCGCCGACCGGGCAATGATCGGGCTGTGTTGGGCAAACGAGGGACGCGCAGGGCTGGTCGCCCTAGCGTCGGTCGGGTGACATCGTCCGGAGTCCGTGGGTGGGCCATGCTCGTGGCCGCTGTCGGCCTGCTCGCGCCGTCGGCCGCGTACGCCGTCGGCCTCGGCCGCTCGGCAGACGCGTCCGCGCTGCCCCCGGTCCGGCTGAGCAAGATCCAGTACGACCCGCCCGGCGACGACGACGGCACCAACACCTCGCTGAACAAGGAGTGGGTGCAGATCCACAACTACGGCGCGAAGGCGTGGACGCTGACCGGCTGGTCGGTGCGTGACGTGACGGGGTACAAGTTCAGCTTCCCCGAGGGCTTCACCATCCAGCCCGGCACGACGGTGACCGTGCACACCGGCGCCGGCAAGAACCGCCTGCTGCACCTGTACTGGGGCCAGGGCAGCTACATCTGGAACAACACCGGCGACAAGGCGACGTTCAAGAACTCCGCCGGCAAGGTCGTCGACACCTGCGCCTACGACGGCGACGGGTCCTGGGTCAGCTGCTGATCCGCCGGCGCATGGCCAGCGCCGCCTCCGGGTGGTTGGTGGTGAGCATCCACACGCGCGGGTCCTTCAACGCCGCGGCGACGACACGGGGCGCGTCGGCGGTCCACACCAGCACGCGGACGCCGCGCCGCCGGGCCCAGCGCAGCAGCCGCAGCCGTGCGAGCACGTGGTGCGCGACGAGCACGCCGGCGCCGCTGTCGTGCCACTGACGGGTCGGGTACAGCTCACGGATCCGGGTCCGCACCGTGTCGCCGAGCCTGAGGTGTCGCGTGCTCGAGCCGACCGTGAGGCCGACCAGGGCCGGGCTGTCGTGCTCCTCGGTCCAGCGGGACAGTGCGGAGGCCGCCCGGGCGTGACCGGTCGTGTAGACGACCGGCGTCTCGTCGAGCACCTCGGCGCACTGCCGGGCCGCGTCGACGGCCCACGCGTCGACGTCCGGCCCCTTGAGGTCCACGTGCGCGCCGAGTCCCGACTCCGCGACCGCGGCGAGCACGTCGGCGAGCCGCGACGGGGCCTCCGCGGCGTGGGCGACCGGGTCGTGGCTGCACACCAGCGTGCCGTCACCCGCGCGGCGTACGTCGAACTCCACGTAGTCGGCCCCGATCGACGCCGCCCACCGCACCCCCGCCGGGCTGTTGTCGTACGCCGGGTCCGCCTTCCCCCCGCACCGGTGCGCGGAGATCAGGACCTGCGCCACGACGTTCACCGTACCGGCGGGATAGTCCGGTGCGTTCGGGTTGACGGAACCGCCCGAGGACGACCCGAACACACCGGACTATCCAGACCACCGCGGGCAGTCCGCCGAAAATCGGTGGGGCGATCCGGAACATCGGCCACCCTGGGTGCGTTGGGCCGGGTGATAAGACTTGAGTCGAACGTACTCAAGAATTTTGGCCACCGAACGATCAGCCGTCAGGATGGCCGGAAGCCCAGCAACCCCAAGCACACCCCAGCACCGGAGGTAACCCAACATGGCTCGTGCCGTCGGCATCGACCTCGGTACGACGAACAGCGTCGTCGCCGTCCTCGAAGGTGGAGAGCCCACCGTCATCGCCAACGCGGAAGGCGCCCGTACGACGCCCTCGGTCGTGGCCTTCGCCAAGTCCGGCGAGGTCCTGGTCGGCGAGGTCGCCAAGCGCCAGGCCGTCACCAACGTCGAGCGCACCATCCGGTCGGTCAAGCGCCACATGGGCACCGACTGGAGCGTGAAGATCGACGACAAGTCCTTCACGCCGCAGCAGATCAGCGCGTTCGTGCTCCAGAAGCTCAAGCGCGACGCCGAGGCCTACCTCGGCGAGCCGGTCACCGACGCGGTGATCACCGTGCCGGCGTACTTCTCCGACGCCCAGCGCCAGGCCACCAAGGAGGCCGGTGAGATCGCCGGCCTGACCGTGGCCCGCATCGTCAACGAGCCGACCGCGGCCGCGCTGGCCTACGGCCTCGACAAGGGCGACGACCAGACGATCCTCGTCTTCGACCTCGGCGGCGGCACGTTCGACGTGTCGCTGCTCGAGATCGGCGAGGGCGTAGTCGAGGTCAAGGCGACCTCGGGCGACAACCACCTCGGTGGCGACGACTGGGACTCCCGCGTCGTCGACTGGATGGTCACCAAGTTCAAGAACGCCCACGGCGTGGACCTGGCGGCGGACAAGATCGCCAAGCAGCGCCTCCAGGAGGCAGCCGAGAAGGCGAAGATCGAGCTGTCCAGCTCCAGCGAGACGACCGTGCACCTGCCGTACATCACGCACGGCGAGTCCGGCCCTCTCCACTTCGAGGAGAAGCTCACCCGCGCGGAGTTCCAGAAGATGACCTCCGACCTGCTCGACCGCACCAAGGCGCCGTTCCGCTCGGTGCTGAAGGACGGCGGCGTCGCGGTCGACAACATCGACCACGTCGTCCTCGTCGGCGGCTCGACCCGCATGCCCGCGGTGACCGACCTGGTCAAGGAGCTGCTCGGTGGCAAGGAGCCCAACAAGGGCGTCAACCCCGACGAGGTCGTGGCCATCGGTGCCGCGCTCCAGGCCGGCGTCCTCAAGGGCGAGGTCAAGGACGTCCTGCTCCTCGACGTCACCCCGTTGTCCCTCGGCATCGAGACCAAGGGCGGCGTGATGACCACGCTCATCGAGCGCAACACCACGATCCCGACCAAGCGGTCGGAGATCTTCACGACCGCCGACGACAACCAGCCGTCGGTCGAGATCAAGGTCGCCCAGGGCGAGCGCCAGATGTGGGCGCAGAACCAGCCGCTCGGCAACTTCGAGCTGACCGGTCTGCCCCCGGCCCCGCGCGGCATCCCGAAGATCGAGGTCACCTTCGACATCGACGCCAACGGCATCGTCCAGGTGTCCGCCAAGGACCAGGCCTCCGGGCGCGAGCAGTCCATGCGGATCACCGGCGGCTCGGCGCTGTCCAAGGACGAGATCGACCGGATGGTCAAGGAGGCCGAGCAGTACGCCGCGGAGGACGCCAAGCGCCGCGAGGCCGTCGAGACCCGCAACCAGGCCGACTCGCTGGTCTACCAGACCGAGAAGTTCCTGGAGGACAACGGCGACAAGATCCCGGCCGACGTGAAGTCCGAGGTCCAGGCGGACGTCGACGCGCTGAAGGCGACCCTCGAGAACGCCGACGCGTCGCCGGAGGAGATCCAGGCCGGCGTCACCAAGCTCGGCGAGACCAGCCAGAAGATGGGGGCGGCCATGTACGCCGCCGCCGAGGCCGACCAGTCGGCCGCGGGGGGCAGTGACGGCAGCACCGGCGAGTCCGACGACGACGTGGTCGACGCCGAGATCATCGACGAGGACGAGTCGACTGGTGGGTCCGGTCACGCCGGTTCCGAGGACGAGGCCAAGTGACCGACCGTCCCCAGGGCGTGACCGACGAGTCGGTCGAGGTCTCCGAGGAGGAGACCCCGGCCGGCTCGTTCGGGGACGCCGCCGCCGAGATGGCGAACGAATCCGAGGTCGAGGTCGAGCCCGACCAGGACTCCGTCTCCGAGGGCCCGTCGGTCGAGCGGCAGCTCGAGGAGCGCACGGCCGACCTCCAGCGTCTCCAGGCGGAGTACCTCAACTACAAGAGGCGCGTCGACCGGGACCGGGAGCTGGTGCGCGAGAACGCGACGTACCACGCACTCGCCCCGATCATCGACGTGCTCGACAACATCGACCGCGCCCGTGAGCACGGCCCCCTCGAGGACGGGTTCCGTGGCGTGGCCGAGCAGCTCGAGCGCGTGGTGGCGGCGCAGGGCCTCGTGAAGTTCGGCGAGCCGGGGGACGCCTTCGACCCGACGGTCCACGAGGCGCTCTCGCACATCGGCACCGACCCGGACGTCGAGGTGACGACGTGCAAGGTGATCGCCAAGGCGGGCTACCGGATCGGCGAGCGCGTCGTGCGCGCCGCCCAGGTCCTGGTGGTCGACCCCGGCGAGCGTGACGAGGCTCCGGCCAACGAGATGTGACGATCCACAACACGACGAGCGACCCGGGAGGGAGGTGAGGGTGGATGCCGGCGGAGATCCGCGCTGACTGGGCGACCAAGGACTTCTACCAGGTCCTGGGCGTGCCCAAGACGGCGACGCAGGCCGAGATCAAGAAGGCCTACCGCAAGCTGGCGCGCGAGAACCACCCCGACTCCAACCCGGGCGACTCGCGCAAGCACGACACCTTCAAGTCCGTCGCCGAGGCCTACGACGTCGTCGGCGACCCCGAGCGTCGCAAGGCCTACGACGACTACCGCACCCAGGTCGCGACCGGTCCGTTCCCGGGCGGCTTCGGGGGTGGCGGCGGTGGCTTCAGGCCGCCGGGAGGCTTCGACATCTCCGACGTCATCCGCGGGCACGCGGGCGGCTTCGGCGACGTGTTCGGCGACTTCTTCGGGGGTGCCGGGGCCGGCAGCCAGCGGCCGGGGCAGAGCGCCCGCGCGCGTCCGATCCGCGGCTCGGACGTCGAGACGTCGGCCACGATCGGGTTCACCGACTCCGTCGAGGGCGTGACGATCAGCCTGCGGCTCACCTCCGACTCGCCCTGCCCGGAGTGCAAGGGCACCGGCGGCAAGCCGGGCACCAAGCCGCACATCTGCACGACCTGCGAGGGCGCCGGGTTCGTCGTCTCGGGCGTGGGCGGGGCGTTCTCGCTCAACGAGACCTGCCCGACCTGCCACGGCCGCCAGCTGGTGTACGACGAGTCGTGCCCGGTCTGCCACGGCAGCGGCCGCGGTACGTCGGCGCGCTCGATCCAGGCCCGCATCCCGGCCGGCGTGCGCGACGGCCAGCGGATCCGGATCAAGGGCAAGGGTGGGGCCGGCGAGAACGGCGGTCCCGCCGGCGACCTCTTCGTCACCGTCAAGGTCGCCCCGCACCGGCTGTTCGGCCGCAAGGACGACAACCTCACCATCGACGTGCCGATCTCCTTCGACGAGGCCGCTCTCGGCGCCGATGTGAAGATCCCGACCCTCGGCGGCGCGCCGGTCACCCTGAAGATCCCCGCGGGCACGCCCAACGGCCGCACCTTCCGGGTCCGCGGTCGCGGCGCCAAGAAGAAGGACGGCACCAACGGTGACCTGCTCGCCACCGTGCAGGTCCAGGTGCCGGCGGTCCTCAACGAGCGGGCCCGTGAGGCCGTCGCGGCCTACCGCGCCGCCACCGAGGGCAGCACGCTCAGGTCCAACCTCTTCGAGCAGGCGTCGTCGTGAGTCCCCGGACGCCCGAGCCGGAGCAAGCCGTCTACGTCATCTCGGTCGCGGCCGAGCTCACCGGCCTGCACCCGCAGACCCTCCGCAGCTACGAGCGGATGGGACTCATCGCGCCGTCCCGCACGGGTGGCGGCGGGCGTCGGTACTCCGCGCGCGACGTCGAGCTGCTCCGCACGATCGCCGAGCTCACCTCGTCGGGCGCCGGCATCGAGGGCGTGCGCCGCATCCTCGAGCTCGAGCACCAGGTCGACGCGCTGCGGCAGCGCAACGAGGAGCTGGCGGCCGAGCTCGAGGCCACCCGCAACGCGCTGCGCGACGCGCTGCTCGAGGTGGGGCGCACCCGCCGCGGCGACACCCCGCCCAGCCGGCTCCCCGTGCTCCGTCAGCCCGACGCGGCCGGCCAGGTCGTGGTCTGGCGCCGCGGGCGCTAGTGACTGGACCTGACCGGTCTGGTTGCGGCCGCGAGGAGGCGCCCACGAGCTGCGGTGAGTGAGCGCCGGTTTGTGTACGCACGAGGAAGTCCGATCCACCCGGTCAGTAGAGTGGCCGCACCCCTGAGCCCACTGCCGCACCAGAAAGCCTTCATCCGCATCGTGACTGCCAAGGACAACCTGGTCGCGCGCGCCCGCTCGGCCCTGGTACGCCGGGTGGACCCGCTGGCCGCACGCCGCGCCGCGACCCTCGCCGAGCGCCGTACCGCCGGCATCGAGCAGTCGGCGGCGGTGGATGCCGCGCTCGACGCCACGTCGGCGGTCGCGGTCCGCGACCTCGCGCAGAAGATCAGGGACGGCGGCGCCGACCTGCACGACCAGGCTGCCCTGGCGCAGCTGGTCGAGGCGTACCTCACCCACCAGGACCCCGCGTCCATGCCGCACGGTGTGGCCCAGGCGGTCGCCGCGAGCTTCGAGGGGCTGTGGCAGCCGGTGGGGGAGCCGGTGCCCGAGCCGCCGCCGTTCATCCGGGACGTGATCCGCGACCAGTTCCACCGGCTCTACTACCACGTGTCGAAGCGGACCTGGAAGGACACCTGGTACCGCGGCGTGCGCACCTACAAGTGCCCCACGGACATGTGGGTCTACATGGAGCTGATCGACCAGCTCGAGCCCGGCCTGGTGATCGAGACCGGCACCTACCGCGGCGGGTCGGCGCTCTACATCGCCGACCGGCTGGAGACCATCGGGGCCGGCAACGTCGTGACCGTCGACGTCAACGAGCCGCCCAACCCGCCCGAGCACCCGCGCATCACGTACCTGACCGGGTCGTCCACCGATCCCGCGATCGTGGAGAAGATCGCCGGGATGATCCCCGAGGGATCGCCGGTGCTGGTGATCCTCGACTCCGACCACTCGCGCGACCACGTGGCGGGCGAGCTCGCGGCGTACGCCCCGCTCGTGCCGGTCGGGTCCTACCTGATCGTCGAGGACACCAACGTCAACGGGCACCCGGCCGCGCCGGACTTCGGCCCCGGGCCGATGGAAGCCCTGTGGGACTTCATGGCCACCGACCCGGGGTTCGAGGTCGACGCGCACTGCGAGCGGTACTTCCTGACGCAGAACCCGTCGGGGTACCTCAAGCGCGTGCGTTAGCCCGACCTGGCGTGCGTCTTCTGAACCAGCGCAGCCGTCAGCTGACCGACTTGGACAAGGTCGCCTGGCGGCCCAGCGGCGCGACGTAGAGGTCGGTGCCGTCGGTGCGCAGCAGGTTCACCAGCACCGGCTGGTACTGGGTGGTCGACCACTGCTGGTTGTTGCGGGTCATCGTGCAGTCCAGGGCCAGGGAGTCGCCGGCCACGATGGTCAGCGGGCTGGTGCCGTTGAGCGCGGGCGGTGTGCCCACCGACGTGACCTGCGTGTCGGCCAGCACGGCCTTGGTGAAGACGACCGTGCCCGAGAGCCCGCTCTGGATGATCCGGCAGTTGATGACGTTCGGGTTGCCCGGGTCGCCGGCGGCGCCGGTCATCTGGACGTTGAACGTGATCAGGTAGCTGCCCGGCTGCTGCGCCGGGATCGCCTGGGTGAAGCCACCGGTGTGCTGGGCGACGCTCCAGGCGTAGATCGTGTTGCGGTTCTTCTTGTACTCCGCCCCGGTGAGGCCGTCGAGCTTGTCGGCGTTCAGCTTGGCGATCCGCTTGCCGTTGCTGACCTTGAGCGCGGCTCCCTTGGACTTGAGGGTCAGCGCGGCTCCCGACCCGGTGTTCTTCAGTGTGGTGGTGTGGTCCGCCTGGTTCCACGCCCCGAGGATGAACGCACGACCCGTGGCGGCCGAGGCTGCCCAGTCGAGGGCGGTGAGGAGGACGATGCCGACCGTGAGGGCGACGAGTCCGGACTTGATCTTCTGCATGATGGTGCTGCCTCTCTGGCTCCCCCGAGAGCCGTGCAAACTATTCAGAGTTGAGTGGAACAGACTCAACTTCTGCACCGTTGTGCCTGTAGACCCAGAACCTACGAGAACAAAGGGCCAACAGTCGGTATGAGTCAGTTCGCTGCTGAGAAGTTCACGACCCGCAGCCGTGAGGCCATCGAGGTCGCCCAGGTCACCGCCACGACCGGTGGCAACAGTGCGACCGAGCCCGTGCACCTGCTCGCCGCCCTGCTGCGGCAGGAGGACGGCACGACGCGCAGCCTGGTCACCAAGGCCGGGGTGGACGTGGCGGCCCTGGCCGCGGCCGCCGAGGCCGGCGTCCGTGCGCTCCCCAGCGCGACCGGCGCCACCGTCCAGCGCCCCGCCGCGTCCCCAGCGCTGACGCGCGTGCTCGCGGCCGCGGTCGAGCTCGCGTCGGGCATGAAGGACGAGTACGTCGCCACCGACCACCTCCTCGTCGCGCTGGCCACCGTGGAGTCGAGCGCCAAGACCGTGCTCACCGACGCGGGCCTGACCGCCGACGGCCTGCGTGAGGGCATCTCTGCGGTCCGTGGCAGCCGCCGGGTGACCAGCGAGGGTGCCGAGTCCACGTACGAGTCGCTGGAGAAGTTCTCCGTCGACCTCACCCAGGCCGCCGAGGACGGCCGGCTGGACCCGGTCATCGGCCGGGACGCCGAGATCCGCCGCGTGATCCAGGTGCTCAGCCGGCGTACCAAGAACAACCCGGTCCTCATCGGCGAGCCCGGCGTCGGCAAGACCGCCGTCGTCGAGGGGCTCGCCCAGCGCGTCGTCGCCGGCGACGTGCCCGACTCGCTCAAGGGCCGGCGCGTGCTGAGCCTCGACCTGGCCGCGATGGTGGCCGGGGCGAAGTACCGCGGCGAGTTCGAGGAGCGGCTCAAGGCCGTCCTCGAGGAGATCAAGGACGCCGGCGGCCAGATCATCACGTTCATCGACGAGCTGCACACCGTCGTCGGTGCGGGCGCCGGCGGCGACTCCGCCATGGACGCCGGCAACATGCTCAAGCCGATGCTGGCGCGCGGCGAGCTGCACATGATCGGCGCGACGACGCTCGACGAGTACCGCGAGCGCATCGAGAAGGACCCGGCGCTGGAGCGCCGCTTCCAGCAGGTCTTCATCGGCGAGCCCTCGGTCGAGGACACCATCCAGATCCTGCGCGGGATCCAGGAGAAGTACCAGGCGCACCACGGCGTCCGGATCACCGACGCCGCCCTGGTCGCGGCCGCGACGCTCTCCGACCGCTACATCACCGGCCGCCAGCTGCCCGACAAGGCGATCGACCTCGTCGACGAGGCCGCGTCCCGGCTGCGGATGGAGATCGAGTCCTCCCCGGAGGAGATCGACCAGCTCCGGCGCCAGGTCGAGCGGCTGAAGATGGAGGAGTTCGCGCTGGCCAAGGAGTCCGACCCCGCGTCGGTCGAGCGGCTGGCCAAGCTGCGCGCCGACCTCGCGGACCACGAGGAGGAGCTGCGTGGCCTGGAGTCGCGCTGGGAGCGCGAGAAGGCCACGCTCGAGGGTGAGGGCGAGCTGCGTCGCGCGCTCGACCAGCTCCGCGTCGAGGCCGAGAAGCTGCTGCGCGAGGGCAACCTGGAGGGCGCGAGCAAGATCCGCTACGAGTCGATCCCCGAGCTGGAGCGCAAGATCGCGGCGGTCGAGGAGACCGAGAAGTCCGACGTGGAGCCGCTCGTCGGCGAGGAGGTCGGCGCCCAGCAGATCGCCGACGTCGTCGAGGCGTGGACCGGCATCCCGACCGGCAAGATGCTCCAGGGCGAGACCGCCAAGCTGCTCGAGATGGAGCAGGTCATCGGCCACCGGCTGATCGGCCAGGCCGACGCCGTGCGCGCGGTGAGCGACGCCGTACGCCGTTCGCGCGCGGGCATCTCCGACCCGAACCGGCCCACCGGCTCGTTCCTCTTCCTCGGCCCCACGGGCACCGGCAAGACCGAGCTCGCCAAGTCCTTGGCCGACTTCCTGTTCGACGACGAGCGGGCGATCGTGCGCATCGACATGAGCGAGTACGCCGAGAAGCACTCGGTCGCGCGGCTCGTCGGCGCGCCTCCCGGGTACGTCGGGTACGAGGAGGGCGGCCAGCTCACCGAGGCCGTCCGCCGCCGCCCGTACTCCGTCGTGCTCCTCGACGAGGTCGAGAAGGCGCACCCCGAGGTCTTCGACATCCTGCTCCAGGTGCTCGACGACGGCCGGCTGACCGACGGCCAGGGCCGCACCGTCGACTTCCGCAACACGCTGCTGGTCCTCACCAGCAACCTGGGCTCGATGTACCTCGTCGACCCGACGCTGGACCCGGAGAAGAAGCGCGAGTCGGTGCTGGCCATGGTGCGGGCGTCGTTCAAGCCGGAGTTCCTCAACCGGCTCGACGAGATCGTCATCTTCGACGCGCTGTCGAAGGACGACCTGGCCCACATCGTCGGCCTGCAGCTCGGCCTGCTCGAGAAGCGGCTGGCCGCCCGGCGCATCGACATCGAGGTCACCGACGCCGCGCGCCAGTGGCTCGCCGAGACGGGCTACGACCCGGCGTACGGCGCCCGTCCGCTGCGCCGCCTCATCCAGACCGCGATCGGCGACCCGTTGGCCCGGCTGCTGCTGAGCGGCGAGGTCGTCGACGGCAGCACCGTCCGGGTGGACCGCGGGGACGAGTCGTCCGGCGGACTCACCCTGACACCGGCCTGAGACACTGGAGCGCGTGACTCCCGACGCCCCGGCACCCCGCCCGCGTCAGGTGACGCTCGCCGCGTCCCTGGTGATGGCGGGCTCGCTGCTGCTGGTGGCGTCTGTGTTCGAACGGCTCGGTGACCTGCGGTCGGTGGAGAGCCGGTCGGCCATCCAGCGGTTCCTGGAGCAGCCGCCGGGGAGCGACCTGGGCCTGGGCCTGGAGTCGGTGCTGGACCTGCTCCGGGTCGTGGCGATGGTCGGCGCGGCGCTGGCGACGGCGGCCGCGATCCTCGGCTACCACGTGCTGAAGCGCAACCGTGCCGCCCGCATCGGGCTGGCCGTGCTCGCGGTCCCGCTGTTCCTCACCGGCACCACGACCGGCGGTTTCCTGGCGGCGCTGGTGGCCGGCAGCATCGGCATGCTGTGGCTCCAGCCGGCGCGTCTGTGGTTCTCCGGCCAGGCGCCGCCGGCCGAACGGCCGGCGCCGGCACCGCCGCCCGTGACTACGGCTCCGGGTCCGCGGCAGGACGTCTCCGCGGCCCCGCCGCCGTGGACCGGGTACGGCGAGTACGGCGGTGCCCTCCCCGCACCACCGCCCGTGGGTCCGGCCCGGTCCCAGCGGCCCTCGGCCGTCGTGGCGGCGTGCGTGATCACGTGGGTGTGCTGCTCCACCGCGCTGCTGTTCGGGCTGCTGCTCGTCGCCGTGCTGGTGGCGGACGCCGACGGGCTGCTCGAGGAGCTGCACCGCCAGAACCCCCAGCTCGCGCAGGACGCCTCCGACGCGACGATCCGGGCGACCGCCTGGTCGGTGGCCGTCGTCGTGGTGTTCTGGTCGACCCTGTCCGGGATCCTCGCGGTGCTGGCGTTCCGGCGCGTCCGCTGGTCGGCGTACGCCCTCGTCGCCTCGGCCGGGACGGTCGCCGTCGTGTGCCTGGCCGGGTCGCTCGCCTCGCCGGTCCTCGCCGTGCCCGGGGTGCTCGCCACCGCGGCCGGCGTGCTGCTGCTGCAGTCCAGCGCGCACCGTTGGTACGCCCGCCGGGAGGACCCGACGCCGCAGCCGTGGCGTCCCTCCCCCTGAACTGTCGCTCGTGATGTGATGGCGTCGTGAGCGAGAACCCCTACGGCCAGAACCCGCCGCAGCAGCCGCCGCAGCCTCCGCAGAACCCGTACGGCACGGGGTCGCCCGCCGGCGAGAACCCGTACGGCCAGCCGACGCCCCCGCCGTCCAGCCCGACTGCCAGCCCGCCGGCCAACCCGTCGGAGCCGTCCTCGGTCCCGCCCTCGAGCGATGCCCCGGCCCAGCCGCCGGCCGAGAACCCCTACGCCCAGAACCCCTACGGCTCGGCGCCGTACGGCCAGACGCCCTACCCCCAGCAGCCCGGCACCGGCGGGCCGCTCGGCGACGGGCTCGACATGTACGGCCGCCCGCTCGGCACCGACGAGCGCCCCGGCGGGGTCACCGCGGCGGCCTGGATCACCATCGTGCTGTCCGGCATCTCGTTCCTGCTCTACGGCTTCATCACCCTGGCGATGCTGATCGCCAAGGACGACGTGACCCGGGAGATCGACAAGGCGATCCGCGACAGCAACAGCAACAGCAACTTCAGCGCCGAGGACGCCTACGGCGTCGTGGTCGGCATCCTGCTGGTCGTCACCGTCTGGTGCCTGATCTCCTGCGTCCTCGCGGTGTTCGTGCTGCGCCGCTCGAACGCCGCCCGCATCCTGCTCGTCATCTCCGCCGTCGTGGCCGGCCTGCTCAGCCTGCTGGGCATCAAGTCCGTCGTCTCGGCCGTCCCGCTGCTCGGCGCCATCGCCGTCATCGTGCTGCTGTTCATCGGCGGCGCGAACGACTGGTTCGGTCGTCGGCGCAGGTACTGACGGGCCACCGATTCGTCTGCCGTTGGGCAGGAACGCCACTCTGAAAGCGCTTTCACGCGGCGTTTGGTCCCAAACGCCACGTCGTCAGCCGTACGACAAGTCCGCAGCACCGAGCCGGCTGACGGCCTCCTCGATCACCTCGCGACGCTTGCAGAAGGCCCAGCGGACCAGCTGACGACCGGCGTCGGGGTCGTCGTAGAAGACCTGGGTGGGGATGCCGACGACGCCGGCGCGCTCGGGGAGGGCGAGGCAGAACGCCATGGCGTCGGGCCAGCCGAGGTCGGTGATGTCGCTGGTGGCGAAGTACGTGCCCTCGGGCGGGCGGCCGCGCAGGCCGATCTTCTCCAGGCCGTCGCAGAGCAGGTCCCGCTTCTCCCGTAGCTCGGCCGCCAGCGTCGTGGGGAAGTCGGGGTGCTCGTCGAGGGCGGCGGCCACGGCGGGCTGGAGCGGCGCCCCCGAGGTGAACGTCAGCCACTGCTTGGCGGCCAGGACGGCGCCCACGAGCGAGGCCGGCCCGGTCGCCCAGCCGACCTTCCAGCCGGTGAACGAGTAGCTCTTGCCCGCGCTCGACAGCGTGAGCGTGCGTTCGGCCATGCCGGGCAGCGTCGCCATCGGCACGTGGTCGGTGCCGAAGGTCAGGTGCTCGTACACCTCGTCGGTGATCACGACCAGGTCCCGATCGACCGCGAGCTCGGCCACCGCCTCCAGCTCCGCGCGGGTGAGCACGGTGCCGGTCGGGTTGTGCGGGCTGTTCAGCAGCACGAAGCGGGTCCGGGACGTGACCGCGGCCCGCAGCTCGTCGAGGTCCAGCCGGAAGTCCGGGGCGCGGAGGGTGACCGGGCGCCGTACGCCGCCGGCCATCTGGATCATCGCGACGTAGCTGTCGTAGTAGGGCTCGAGGACCACCACCTCGTCGCCGGGGTCCACCAGGCCGAGCAGCGCGGACGCGATGCCCTCGGTGCAGCCCGTGGTCACCACGACCTGGCTGTCCGGGTCCAGCTGCAGGCCGTAGTGCCGCTGCTGGTGCCGGGCGACGGCCTGACGCAGGGCCGGCGTGCCGATCCCCGGCGCGTACTGGTTGGCGCCGGACTGCAGCGCCCGCACGGCCGCCGCGATGACCTCCGGAGGGCCGTCCTCGTCCGGGAAGCCCTGGCCGAGGTTCACCGCGCCGGTGCGCACGGCGAGCGCCGACATGGTCGAGAAGATCGTCGGCGGGATGCCGTCGAGACGGGCGGCGGTGCGCGGCGTCGTCATGGCGCGAGGCTAGCCGTGCGGCTCTATCCTGCGCGGGTGACCTCGGCTCCCGTGGATGTGGTCGTGGTCGGCGGCCGCGTGGCCGGCGCGCTGACCGCGCTGCGTCTGCGGGCCCGCGGGGCGGCCGTGCGGCTGCTCGAGGCTCGGCACTTCCCCTCGGACACGTTGTCGACCCACTTCTTCCGCGGGGACGGGCTGGTCCGCTCGCTGGCCGAGGTCGGCGTGCTCGACGAGGTCCTGGCGGCCGGTGCCCCGCGCCTCGGCTGCGAGTACTTCGCCCTCGACGACGGTCCGGCCGAGCAGGGTCCGCCCCAGGATCCGGGCGAGGCCGGCTTCTGTCTCTCGGTACGGCGCGTGACGCTCGACGCGATCCTGGTGGGCGCCTGCGAGCGCGCGGGCGTCGACGTGCGCACCGACACCAAGGTCACCGACGTCGTCGCGGAGGGAGAGCGCATCGTGGGCGTCGTCGACGAGGCCGGCGAGCGGCACGTGGCCCGGGCCGTGGTGGGTGCCGACGGGCGACGCTCCCGGGTCGCGGCGCTGGTGGGTGCGCCGGAGGACGAACGGCACCCCGCCGCTCGCGCGATGTACTACCGCTACGGAAGGGGCTGGGAGAGCCCGCCGGACGTCGGGCCGGAGTTCTCGCTGGTCGGCGACGAGTTCGCGTACGTGTTCCCCAGTGACGGGGGACTGGCCTGCCTCGCGGTCAGCGTGCCCCTGGCCGCCCACGACGAGCGCGACGAGGACCACGCGGCCGATCTCGAGCGCCGCCTCCAGCGACACGCCACGCTCGCGGACCGGGTCCGTGGGCTGACGTGGCAGGGCGGCGTCTTCACCGGCCTGCCGGCCGACAGCGTGCTGCGTCGTGCGTCCGGGCCGGGCTGGGCGCTCGTCGGCGACGCCGGCACCGGGCAGGACCCGTGGGCGGGCCTGGGCATGGACACCGCAGCGCGGCAGGCGGAGGTGTTCGCGGAGGTGTTCGCCGAGGACCCCTCGGACTTCGAGGCGGCGTACGCCTCACGCCGCCGCGAGCAGACGTTGGCGGGGTACGACTTCGCCACCCGGTTCGCACCCGACATCCGGGCGATGCTGGGATGAGCCCATGACCTCCGACCCGGACCTCGCCCGCGACGTCGACGCCCGCTGCCGGCTGAGCGGGGAGTTCACCCTCCGGTCGGGGCAGGTGTCGCACGAGTACTTCGACAAGTACCTCTTCGAGACCGACCCGGCGCTGCTCGCCCGCGTGGCCGCCCAGATGCAGGGCCTGCTGCCGAGCGACGTCGATCTCCTCGGCGGCCTGGAGATGGGCGGCATCCCGATCGTCACCGCGCTCAGCGCCCGGACCGGGCTGCCCGCGCTGTTCGTGCGCAAGAAGGCCAAGGAGTACGGCACCTGCAAGCTGGCCGAGGGGCCCGACGTGGCCGGCCGCCGGGTGACGCTGGTCGAGGACGTCATCACCACCGGCGGGGCCGTCCGCGACGCGACCAACGCGCTGCGCGAGGCGGGCGCGACGGTCGACCTGGTCGTCTGCGCGATCGACCGGTCGCCGGCGGGGGAGAACCCGCTCTCGGACGTCGGGCTCGAGGTGCGCGCTGTCCTGACGAAGGCCGACCTGGACGCCGTACGCGCCGCGTCCTCGGGGCCCTAGGAGCTCGTGCTCTCGCTCTTCGCGCTGCTGGAGGACTCCTCGTCCTCGTCCTCGTCGTCGTCGTCGTGGTGCCGCCACCACTCGATGACGATCGGGACCACCGACAGGGCCAGCAGGCCGAGGATCAGGTAGTCGACGTTGGTGGCCAGCCACGGGACGCTGGCGCCTACGAAGTACCCGAGCAGCATGATGCTCGCGACCCACGTGATCGCGCCGACCAGGCTCCACACGATGAACTTGCGGCGGTCCATCCGGGTCGCTCCCGCGACCACCGTGATGTAGGTGCGGACGAAGGGCACGAACCGGCCGATGACCAGCGCCTTGCGGCCGTGCTTCTCGAAGAACGCCTCGGTCTTCTTGAAGTACTCGCGCTTGAGGATCCGGCCGTCGTGCTGGTAGAGCGGTGGACCGATCTTGCGGCCGATCTCGTAGCCGGCGACGTTGCCGGCCAGGGCGCCCGCGACCATCACCACCAGCCCGAAGGCCAGGTTGACCATCGGACCGCCGCCGATGATCGAGATGTCCTCGTTGGCGATGAAGATGCCCATGGCCACGAGGAGGGTGTCCCCGGGCAGGAACGGGAAGAACAGCCCGCACTCCACGAAGATGATGACCAGGCTCACCCAGAAGAACGCCGTCCCGAACTGGTCGAGCAGCCAGTTCGGGTCCATCCAGGTGATGCCGAACAGCAGCGGCGCCAGCAGGCCGGTCACTCTCACCGCCTCACCGTACCTGCCGCGGCCTGACCGGGACGTGAACACGTCGTTACGGTCGGCGGGTGGACGAGAGCCGAGCACCGTACGACCCGATGCCGCACGGGCCTGCCGAGGTCGGCGTCGGGCCGTGGGTCGGCCCGTGGCCGGACGGGGAGCAGTACGACGCCCGGCTCCTGGCGGAGGGCGACCGGCGCAACGTCGTCGACCGCTACCGGTACTGGTCGATGGAGGCGATCGTGGCCGACCTGGATTCCCGCCGGCACGGCTTCCACGTCGCGATCGAGAACTGGCAGCACGACTTCAACATCGGCACGATCGTCCGCTCCGCCAACGCCTTCCTCGCCGCCGAGGTGCACATCGTCGGCAACCGCCGGTGGAACCGCCGCGGCGCGATGGTCACCGACCGCTACCAGCACCTCCGGCACCACGCGTCGGTCGACGAGCTGGCGGCGTACGTCCACGAGCGGGACATCGCCCTGCTGGGCATCGACAACCTGCCCGGCTCGGACCACCTGGAGACGATGACGATCCCGCGCTCGGTGTGCTTCCTGTTCGGCCAGGAGGGACCGGGCCTGTCGGAGGCCGCGTGGCGCGCGTGCGACGGCACCTTCTCCATCGCCCAGTTCGGCTCCACCCGCTCGATCAACGCCTCGGCCGCCGCCGCGATCGCCATGCACGCGTGGATCCGCACGTACGCCGACCTGTCGCCGGAGGGTGATGCCTGGCGCGGCTGACATCGGCGTTCCTACGATCGGGCGGTGGATGTCGTCGTGCGCAACGCCCGCCTCCTCGACGGGCGGGTGGTGGACCTCGGGATCGCCGACGGGCTGTACGTCGGCGTCGGCGAGGGCGACGTGCACGTCGAGCCCGGGCTGGCCCTGGACGCCGAGGGCGGGCTGGTCACGCCGTCGTTCGTCAACGGGCACATGCACCTCGACAAGGTCTACACGCTGCCGATGGCCGGCGACGGCGCGCTCGCGGCGTACACCTCCGGCGAGATGGGCGCGGCGATGCGCTCGATCGTGCGGGACGCCAACGCCGTGAAGAAGGCCTACGACCGAACATGGATCGTGCCGAACGTACGCCGCGCGCTGGACCTCGCGGTCGTCAACGGCGTGCTGCACGTGCAGGCCTTCGTCGACGTGGACACCACCGCCGGCCTGGAGGGGATGGCGGCCGTGCTCGAGGTGCGGGAGGAGTACCGCGACCTGGTCGACCTCCAGGTCGTGGCGTTCCCGCAGGACGGGCTGCTGCGCGACCCGGGCGCCGCGGAGCTGTGCGAGGAGGCCGTCCGGCTCGGCGCCGACGTCGTCGGCGGGATCCCGTGGATCGAGCTGACCGACCGCGACGCTGCCGAGCACGTCCGGTGGGCGTGCCGGGTGGCTGCCGCGAACGGCACGAGGGTGGCGATGCTGGTGGACGACGCCGGCGACCCCTCGCTGCGGACCACGGCGATGCTGGCCGAGGCGATGATCGAGCACGGGCTCCAGGGCCGTGGCGTCGCCTGCCACGCCCGCGCGCTCGCGACGTACCCGACCCCCTCGGTCGTCCGGCTGGTCGAGCTGGCGCGGGCCGCCGGGCTGGGCTTCGTCTCGGACCCGCACACCGGGCCGCTGCACCTGCCGGTGCGGGAGTTCCTCGACGAGGACCTCGCCGTCGCGCTCGGGCAGGACGACATCGAGGATGCCTACTACCCGTTCGGCCGCCACAACATGCTCGAGGTCGCGTTCCTCGCCGCGCACCTTCTCGGCTTCCTGTCCGGGCCCGACCAGCTGCGCCTGGTCGACCTCGTGACGACACGGGCGGCGCGGGTGCTCGGGCTGGACGAGCACACGATCGCGGTCGGCCGTCGCGCCGACCTCTGCGTGCACCGTGCCGAGCGCGTGGTCGACCTGCTGCGCGAGCACGCGAAGCCGCGGTGGGTGCTGCGCGGCGGACGCGTCGTGGCGGAGTCGGAGGAGCGCTCGCAGATCCACCGCCGGACGGCTAGCGTGCCCCCGGGGTGACCGGGAGTGACCTGGGTCACGCGACGGAGGGGGACTGGCTTTGCTGTCGGACATCGAGATCGCGAACGCCGCCGAGCTGCGGCCGATCCGCGACGTGGCCGCGGAGACGCTCGGCATCGACGAGCAGCACCTCGTGCCGTACGGCCGCTACAAGGCGAAGGTCGACCTCGGGTACCTGAGCTCGCTGGCGGACCGGCCGCTGGGGCGTCTCGTGCTGATGACCGCGATCTCCCCGACCCCGCCCGGCGAGGGCAAGACCACCACGACGGTCGGGCTCACCGACGCCCTGCACGGGCTCGGCCACCGGGCGATGGCCTGCCTGCGCGAGCCGTCGATGGGCCCGGTGTTCGGCATGAAGGGCGGCGCGGCCGGCGGCGGCTACAGCCAGGTCGTGCCGATGACCGACATCAACCTGCACTTCACCGGTGACTTCGCCGCGATCGCCGCGGCCAACAACCTGCTCGCGGCGCTCATCGACAACCACATCCACCACGGCAACGAGCTCGACATCGACGTGCGCAGCGTGACCTGGAAGCGCGTGGTCGACATGAACGACCGGGCACTGCGCGAGGTGAACGTCGCGCTCGGCGGCCGCGCCAACGGCTTCCCGCGCGAGGACGGCTTCGACATCGTCGTGGCCTCCGAGCTGATGGCGATCTTCTGCCTGACCGAGTCGTGGGCGGACCTCAAGAAGCGGATCGGCGACATCGTCGTCGGCTACACCCGCGCGATGGCGCCGGTGACCGCCCGCGAGCTCAAGGCCGACGGCGCGATGGCGGTGCTGCTCCGCGACGCCCTGGCGCCGAACCTCGTGCAGACGCTGGAAGGGGCGCCGGCCTTCGTGCACGGAGGCCCGTTCGCCAACATCGCCCACGGGTGCAGCTCGGTGACCGCCACCCGCGCGGGCCTCCGGCTGGCCGACTACGTCGTCACCGAGGCGGGCTTCGGCGCGGACCTCGGTGCCGAGAAGTTCGTGGACATCAAGTGCCGCAAGTCCGGCCTCCGCCCCGACGTCGCCGTCGTGGTGGCCACCGTGCGCGCGCTGAAGTACCACGGCGGCGTCGCCCTCGCCGACCTCGGCACCGAGGACCTCGGCGCGCTCGAGGCCGGCATGGCCAACCTGCGCCGGCACCTGAACAACATCCGCCACGTGTACGGCGTTCCCTGCGTCGTCGCGGTCAACCGCTTCCCGACCGACACCGAGGCCGAGGTCGAGAAGGTCGTCGAGCTGGTCGCGGCCGAGGGCGTCCGGGCGTACCCCGCGACGCACTTCGCCGACGGCGGCACCGGTGCCCACGACCTCGCGAAGGGTGTGCTCCAGGCGATCGACGAGCCCTCGCCGTACGAGTTCTCCTACACCTATCCCGACGACCTTCCGCTCGCCGAGAAGGTCGAGGCGATCGCGACCCGCCTGTACGGCGCGGGCCACGTCACCTGGGACGCGAAGGCGCGCCGGCGGCTCCAGCGCATCGAGCGGGACGGCTTCGGCGAGCTGCCCGTGTGCATCGCGAAGACGCAGTACTCGTTCTCGACCGACCCCGGGCTCGTGGGTGCCCCGAGCGGCCACGAGCTGCACGTGCGCGAGGTGCGGCTGTCGGCCGGCGCCGGGTTCGTCGTGGTCGTGTGCGGCGACATGATGACGATGCCCGGGCTGCCCCGGGACCCGTCGGCGGCGCGGATCGACCTCGCCGACGACGGGACGATCCTGGGCCTCAGCTGAGGACGGCCTGCCTCATCGCCGCGATGTGGGCGGGAGTCGACCCGCAGCAGGCGCCGATCAGGTCGACGCCCAGGGCCTGGAGGGCGACGGCGTGCTCGGCAAGGCGCTCCGGCGGTACGTCGTAGGCGAACCGGTCGCCGACGAGCTGCGGCAGCCCGGCGTTGGACTGCGCGACGATCAGCAGCCCCTCCAGACGTGCCTGCGTGAGCTGCTCGGCGATCGCCTCCATCTCCTCGGGGCCGCGACCGCAGTTGGCGCCGACCGCGTCCACCCCGAGCCCGGCCAGCGCCGTCACGGCGTCGGCGGGACGGACGCCCATCATCGTGCGCAGGTTGGTGTCGAAGCTCAGCGTCGCGATGACCGGTGCGTCCGGGACGACCTCGCGAGCCGCCTCGATCGCGGCCTCGACCTCGCCGAGGTCGCTCATCGTCTCGATGAGGACGAGGTCGATCCCGCCCTCGGCCAGCCCCGCCAGCTGCTCGGCGAAGAGCAGTCGCGCGTCGTCGGGCTCCAGGGTGCCGAGCGGGCTGAGCAGCTCACCGGTCGGACCGAGGCCGCCGGCGACCAGCACGCCGTGCCGGCGGGCCACCTCGGTCGCGATCGCCGCCCCGGCCCGGTTGAGCTCGTGGACGCGGTCCTCCAGGCCGTGCATGGCCAGCCGTGGGCGGGTGCCGCCGAAGGTGTTGGTGGTCAGGATGGTGGCCCCGGCCTCGGCGTACGCCGCGTGGATCCCGGAGATCACGTCGCTGCGCTCGACGTTCCAGAGCTCGCCGGACCCGCCGTCGTCCAGGCCGCTCTCCTGCAGCAGGGTTCCCATGCCGCCGTCGAGGAGGACGGTCTCGTCGGTGCCCAGGAGGTCGCGGAGCCGGTTCACTGCGCGGGGCCCAGTCCGTCGAGGTACGCCGTCAGCTTCTCGGCGTCCCACTGCTCCTCGAGCTCTGCCACCACGCGGTCGCAGACCTCGGCCGGGCTGCCGTCGGCGGCGGTCCACTCGCCGCGGGTCCAGCCGTCGAGGTACGCGTCGCTGTCGACGGCCCCCAGCCGCATCGCGGCCTCGTCGATGGCCTCCTGGAACCGGGTCGCCAGCGGGCCCTTGGTCACGGCCTCGCCCTCGCGCGCGACCACCAGCGACGGCAGGTCGCGCCAGTAGGTCACCTGGTACTCGCTCACGCGCCGAGGCTAGTCGCCCGTCGTGCGCGCCTGCGCTTTCTCGAGCGCCGTGAGACCGCGCGGGCCGAAGCCGCTGTCGAACGCTTCTCGGTGGTCGACGTCCATGTCCACCAGACGGAACCACCAGCCCTCCCGGTGGTCACGTCCGCCACTAGGGTGAACGTGCTCGCACGCCCCGTCCCGAGGAGCCTCGTCATGCCCATCGCCACGCCGGAGAAGTACGCCGAGATGCTGGACACCGCGAAGTCCCAGGGCTTCGCCTTCCCGGCCATCAACGTGTCGTCGTCGCAGACGCTGAACGCCGCCCTCAAGGGGTTCGCGGACGCCGGCTCCGACGGCATCGTCCAGGTCTCGACGGGCGGGGCGGAGTACCTGTCCGGCCCGTCGGTCAAGAACATGGTCACCGGGTCGGTCGCCTTCGCGGCGTACGCCGCCGAGGTCGCCAAGTCCTACCCCGTGAACATCGCCCTGCACACCGACCACTGCCCGAAGGACAAGCTCGACGGGTTCGTGCGGCCGCTGCTCGACATCTCCGCTGAACGGGTCGCGCGGGGCGAGGCGCCGCTGTTCCAGTCGCACATGTGGGACGGGTCCGCCGTACCGCTCGACGAGAACCTCCTGATCGCCGAGGAGCTGCTCGCCCGGTGCGCCGCGGCGCAGATCATCCTCGAGATCGAGGTGGGCGTCGTCGGTGGCGAGGAGGACGGCGTCGAGGGCGCGATCGACGAGAAGCTCTACTCGACGCCCGAGGACGCCCTCGCGACCGTCCGCGCGCTGGGTGTCGGCGAGAAGGGTAGGTACCTCACCGCGCTGACGTTCGGCAACGTGCACGGCGTCTACAAGCCCGGCAACGTCAAGCTCCGCCCCGAGGTGCTCCAGAAGGCCCAGGAGGCCGTGGTGGCCGAGCTCGGACTCGCCTCGGGCGACCGCCCCTTCGACCTGGTCTTCCACGGCGGCTCCGGCTCCACCGAGGAGGAGATCTCCGCCGCCGTGGACTTCGGCGTGGTGAAGATGAACGTCGACACCGACACCCAGTACGCCTTCACGCGTCCCGTCGTCGGCCACATGTTCAGCAACTACGACGGCGTCCTCAAGATCGACGGCGAGGTCGGCAACAAGAAGACCTACGACCCCCGCGCCTGGGGCAAGGCGGCCGAGGAGGGCATGGCCGCCCGCGTCCTCGAGGCCTGCGAGAACCTCCGCGCCACCGGCCACTCCATCGGCTGAGGATCATCTCGGGACTCGCGGTTGCTGCGAGTAACCACCCCTTCGCGTGACTACCCACCCGTCATACCGGGTGGCTAGTCCCCACCCGGGGTGGTTACTCAGACCCCCATCCGGAGAGTTTGTCCGGTTGTGCTTGGCTCGGGGGCGTGAAGCTCGGCATCCACTGCGCGAACCTGACGTGGCCGGGAGGACCGGCAGCCCTGGCGACGACGTTGGCCCAGGTGGCAGAAGCCGCGGACCAGGGTGGCGTGACGACCCTGACCGTGATGGACCACTACTTCCAGATGGAGCACCTCGGCGGGCCGGCTGAGCCGATGCTCGAGGGGTACACCACCCTCGGGTACCTCGCCGGCCGCACCGAGCGCCTCGAGCTGGGCGTGCTGGTGACGGGCGTGACCTACCGTCATCCGGGGCTCCTGGCCAAGATCGTGACCACCCTCGACGTGCTCAGCCAGGGCCGGGCGATGCTGGGGCTCGGCGCCGCCTGGTACGAGCGGGAGCACCGTGCGCTCGGCGTGCCCTACCCGAGCACCAAGGAACGTTTCGAGCGGCTGGAGGAGACGATCCTGGTCCTGCGCCAGATGTTCGGGGAGGACGACGGTGCCTTCGACGGCAAGCACTACCGGCTGGCGGAGACCGTCAACAACCCGCAGACGGTCCGGCCCGGCGGGCCGCGGCTGGTCATCGGCGGCGGCGGCGAGCGCAAGACGCTGCGGCTCGTGGCCCAGTACGGCGACGCCACCAACCTCTTCCCGGCGCCGCTCGACGACCTGCGCCACAAGCTGGACGTCTTGAGGAGGCACTGTGACGACCTCGGCCGCGACTACGACGCGATCAGCAAGACCGTCACGGGCACGCTCGTGCGTCCGTTCGACGACCTGGACGCCTGGCTGGGGCTGATGGACCAGTACGCCGCGCTCGGGATCGACCAGATGTGGGTCGGTCCCGACCGTGACGACCCGGTCGGGTGGACCGAGCGGATGTGCGACCAGGTCGTCCCGCGCCTGAGCGCGATCGGCGGCTGAGGGCGCCTCAGGACGTCGGGGCCGGCTCCGGCTCGGCGCCGGCCTGGGTGGGACTCCCGGGTCGCACCATGTGGCGCATCTGCTCGAAACCGAGGCACGCCAGGAAGCCGAGCGCCAGCACGGCGACCGGGAGCAGCAGCGACTGGGACATCGCGGTGCTGAAGGGCTCGAAGACCTGGGCCGGCAGGGCGCCGCCCGCACCCGCGGCCTCGGCGGAGCCACCACCGGAGGCCAGGCCCTCGGCGGCCAGCCGCGAGTCGATCAGCACGGCGATGCCGGCCGCGCCGAGCACGGCGCCCACCTGGCGGGTGGCGTTGTAGACACCCGAGCCCGCGCCCGCGAACTGCGGCGGGAGGTTGCGGGTGGCGGTGGCCGCCAGCGGCGCCCAGACCCCGGCCATGCCGAAGCCCAGCAGCGCCATCGGGGCGAGGATCTGCCACAGCGCGCTGTCGGGGCGCACCTCCAGGGAGACCCACCACACGGCCAGCGCGGTGAACGCGAAGCCGGCACCGGTCAGCAGGCGGGGGTGCACCCGGTCGGTGTAGCGACCCACGATCGGCGCCATCACGATCGAGACGACCGCCATCGGCACGAACGTCAGCGCCGCCGCGGTCGGCGACATGCCGCGGACCAGCTGGAGGTAGAGCATCAGCGGGAAGCCCATGGCGGTCGCGGTGAACGACATGGTGGAGATCGCGAAGTTGGAGACGGAGAAGTTGCGGTCCTTGAACAGGCCGAGCGGGACCAGGGGCTCGCTGCGGTTGCGGGCCTGCCAGAGCACGAAGACCGCGAAGATGACCAGCCCCGCGATGATCAGGCCCCACACGGAGATCGGGCCGGAGATCGTGCCCCAGTCGTACTGGTGGCCCTCCTGGATCCCGAACACCAGCGCGAACATGCCGAGCCCGCTCAGCGCCACGCCCAGCCAGTCGAACTTGTGGGCGTGCGTCGGCAGGTCGGGCACCAGCCGGAAGGCGAGCACCAGACCCACCAGGCCGACCGGGATGTTGATGAAGAAGATCCACTCCCAGCCGAGGGCGTCGACGAGCACCCCGCCCAGGATCGGGCCGACGAGCGTGGCCACGCCGGCCGTCGCGCCCCACAGGGCCATCGCCTTGCCGCGCTCGGTCGCCGGGAAGATCCGGGTGATGACGGCCATCGTCTGCGGCGTCATCAGCGAGGCGCCGACACCCTGCACCACGCGCGCCACGATCAGCATCTCGACCGTCGAGGTCAGGCCGCACCACAGCGACGCCAGCGTGAAGATCGTCAGGCCGACCATGTAGATCTTCTTCGGTCCGACGCGGTCGCCGAGCCGGCCCGTGATGAGCACGGGGACGGCGTACGCCAGCAGGTAGGCGCTGGTGACCCAGACGACCTCGTTCACGTCGGCGTGCAGGTCCTCGATGATCGACGGCGTCGCGACGGTGACGATGGTGGTGTCCACCAGGATCATGAAGAACCCGAGGCACAGGGCGAACAGCGCCGGCCAGGGGCGCACGTCCTCGGGAACCTGGGAGGTGGGCTGCTGGGGCGCGGTCTGGGCCATGACCGGAGTCAACACCCGCCCGCCGACGGCGATTCCCGCGACCTAGGCTTCAGCGCATGAGCTTCCAGGACCTGATGGCCGGACCACCGCCGACCGAGCTGCCCGTCGACCCGGCCGACGCCGAGCTCGCCGGCGGTGCCTCGCCGGGTGAGGTCGTACGCCGCCACCCGGCGTCGCCGGCCGCGTGGGCGGCCCTGGCGCTGGCTGCCAAGGAGGCCCACGACGCCGATGCCGGCAGCGCTGATGGCGACCTGACGGTGTACGCCTACGCGCGCGTCGGGTACCACCGCAGCTTGGACATGCTGCGCCGCAACGGCTGGAAGGGGCACGGCCCGGTGCCGTGGGAGCACGAGCCGAACCGTGGCTTCCTCAGGTCACTCGCCCTGCTCGCCCTGGCCGCGCGCGCCATCGGCGAGCAGGAGGAGTGGGAGCGGTGCTCGACGTTCCTGCGCGACTCCAGCCCGGCGGCGGCCGACGAGCTGCTGTAGTCAGCCGCCCAGCAGCGACCGCACCCGATCGGCGCCGAGCGCCATCACCAGCGTGGGCAGGCGCGGGCCGCGCTCGGCGTCGACGAGCAGCCGGTAGAGCAGCCCGAAGAACTGCTTCTGGTCGGCCTTCACCTCGTCGGTCGGCTTGTCGTCGAGCGCCATGCCGCGCGCGAGCTTGGGCACGCCGTACACCAGCGACGTCACGTGGTCGAGGCTGAGCGGCTCGGTGAGCCCGTCACGCAGCAGCCGCAGCCACTCGCGCTCCTCCTCCGACAGCGAGGCCAGCGTCGCCGCGTCGGGCGTCTCCCGGACGTTCGTGCGGTCCTCGGGTGCGACGTACTCCAGCGTCCACGCCATCGCCCGGTCCAGCCGAGGCTGGATGTCCTCCACGGACTCCCCGACGATCCGGCTGATCTGCTCGGCGGACCCGGCGGTCACGTCCGCGACCGAGGACAGGAGGCGGAAGGGTACGACGACGCGCGGCGCGGGCAGCGGCCCGGCGGCGGTCGCCGCGGCGCGCTCCCAGGCGAGCACCTGGACGTCGCGCTTCCCGGGATCGGCGGCCTTGCGGGACAGGGAGTCCCACTCGTCGTAGAGCCGCACGACCTCGGGTCCGAAGTCGATGTCGAAGGTCTGCTTGGGGTTCCGGCGGACGTAGAGCCAGCGCAGGATCGGCGCCTCGAGCACGCGCAGCGCGTCCTGGGCGGTGGGGGCGCCACCGGCCGACGACGACATCTTCTGCACGCCGGCGAAGCCGACGAAGCCGTAGCCGAACCAGGCGGGGCGCGGCATCCCGAAGACCTTCTCGACCAGCTCGTGGCCGACCGTGAACGACGAACCGGGCGTCGCGTGGTCCATGCCGGCGGGCTCGAAGTCGACGTGCTCGAAGGCCCAGCGCATCGGCCAGTCGACCTTCCAGGCGAGCTTGCCCTCGTCCTGGGTGGCCAGGTTGATCGTGTGCGCGTGACCGCGGTCGCAGGTGTAGGACAGGTCGGTGCTCGCGTCGTCGTACGCCGTCACGGTGGTCGCGTCGCGCAGGCAGGTGAGGCAGTACGGCTTGTAGGGGAAGCGCTCGAGCTCGGTGGTCCCCTCGACGTCGTCGTCGGCGGCGACGGAGTCCTCCAGCGCCTCGGCCTCCTGCTTGCTGACGGGCTCGGCGACGACCTTCTTGGTGCGGTAGCGCGCGAGCACGCTCTCGATCTCGCCCCGGTGCTGCACGGCCAGCAGCACCTGCTCGCGGTAGACGCCTGCCTGGTAGCGCTCGGTCTGCGAGACCTCCTCCATGTCGCAGCCCATCGCGTGCAGCGACTCCCGCAGCGGCTCCTTGAAGTGCTCCGCCCACGACGGGTGGCACTCCCACGGGTCAGGTACGGCGCTCAGCGGCCGCCCGATGTACTCGGCGTACGACGGGTCGACCTCCCTGGGCACCTTGCGGAACCGGTCGTAGTCGTCCCACACGTGCAGGTGCCGGACGGGCACGCCACGACGCCGCAGCTCGTCGGCCACGAAGTGCACCGTGAGGAACTCCCGCAGGTTCCCCAGGTGCACCGGCCCCGACGGCGAGATCCCCGACGACACCGTCACCGGCTTCCCCTCGCCGGCGTGCCCGATGGCGTCGTCGGCGGCTCGGGTGACCCAGTCGGTCGGGGTGGTGGACATGGGCCGAAACGCTACCCGTTCAACGAGGCAGGACTCGCACGTGATGCGGACGTGGGCAGCCCGAACCGCCACCGCAACCCGAAGCAACGTCGCCGAGCGCCCCCCGTCCTGCACGACGAGCGAAGCGAGCGCCAGCGAGCGAGCCGAGGAGGAAGGACGGGGGTCATAGCGAGGCGACATGCCCGAGCGAAGCGAAGGCGAAAATGACAGAGCGCCGGAGTTGTCCCCTGAGTCCACTCCGGCGCTCGTCGACGCCGCCGACCCATCCCCCGCAGTTGAGTGGGCGTCCGGTACCGAACCCCCGAGAGGGGTCAGGTGCCTGATGTCGCGGCTTCATCGTTGCACTGTCCTGTCCGTGCCACCTGGCTAAGGAATGCCTGTGGCACTAACATGCCAGCCGTGCCTCGCGCCGCCCGCCGGACCGTCACCTCGGTGCTCACCGCCCTCGGGCTGGGAGCCGACGACGAACGTCGCTACCAGCAGCTGCTGCCCCTCTCGGGCGGACCGGTCGGTGACGTCGCCACGGTCCTGGGCACCTCGCCGGACCGGCTCCCCGAGCTCCTCGGCGTGCTGCTGGACCGCGGCATCGCGCACCTGCGCGACGGGCGGCTGACGGTGCTGCCGCTCCCCGCGCTGGTCGCGCACCTGATCGACGAGCAGGCCGAGACCGCCGCGCGGACGCGGGAGCGGCTGCACGACCTGGCGCAGGCGATCCCGTACCTCGTCGCCTCGTCGTTCCAGCCCGGTCCGGGCCAGATGGAGCAGCTCGGCGGCCTCGACGGCGAGCTGAGCGCCGGCGGGAACGCGCTGGCGCTGCTGACCGAGCTGATCGAGACCAGCCAGGGCGACCTCCTCTGGTGGCGGCCGGACGCCTGGCGGATGCCCCGTGAGTCGGCGATCTCGGTGGTCGTCGGCCGCGCCGTCGCGTCCGGACGTCGCTCGCTGGCGATCTACCCGATGCGAGCGCTGCACGAGGCACCGGAGGTGCTGCAGGCCCGGGCGCGGCAGGGCGAGCAGGTGCGGGTCATCGACGAGATGCCGACACGGATGCTGGTGATCCGCGGCACCCACGCCGTGCTGCCCGAGCCCCTGGGGTTCGCCGACGAGCCTCGGCTGCTGGTGCGCCAGCCGGCGCTGGTCGGGGCGCTGGCGCTGCTGTTCGAGAGCTACTGGGACCAGGCGGTCGCGTTGCCCGACCTGGACACCCGGCGCCCGCGGGTGGACATCCGGGGCAACCTGCTGCGCCAGCTCGCGGCCGGCGCGAAGGACGAGCAGATCGCGCGGACCCTCGGGCTCAGCCTGCGGACGGTGCGCCGCCGTGTCGCCGGGCTGCTGATCGAGCTCGGCGTCGACACGCGTTTCCAGGCCGGGGTCGAGGCCGTGCGCCGAGGATGGCTCTAGTCGAAGACGGCCTGCTCGGCAGACGGCAGGACGAACCGGTACGCCGCCGCCTCGACGTGCCACGAACGCTGGCGCTCCGGCCCGTAGATCTCGCCGTCGGCCGAGCAGTAGAACGCCTCGCCGGACACCGACACGGTCGTGCCGCGGTGGTAGTCGACGTCCGGGTGCTCGAGGTGCGAGCCCTGGCGCGCCATCTTCATCGTGTACGAGAGCTTGGCCAGCGGGGAGACAGCCCGCGACACCATCACGTCGACCGACCCGCTCTCGGGGTCGGCGTAGGGCGTCACGCCGGTGCCGCCGCCGATGTTGGCCCCGTTGCCGACAGCGACCATCAGGACCGGACGGTCCAGGTCGTTGACGACCTTGCCGTCGACCTCGACCCGCAGGTGCAGCTCGGCGTGGTTGAACGCCGACTGGAGCGCGCCGATCGGGTACCCGAGCTTGCCCAGGTTGACCTTGCCGATCCCGATCGAGCCGAGCCGGGTCTTCCAGGTGTGACCCTTGCGGCTGGCCTCCGCGCCCGCGCCGACGTGCACGTTGTTGACGACGATCTCGCCGACCTCGTCGACGATCAGGTCCGTCTCGCGCACCTCGCCCTCGAGCACGATCCGCGCGGCGTCCTCGATGTCCAGCGGGATGCCGACGCCGCGGGCGAAGTCGTTGCCGGTCCCGAGCGGGAGCAGCGCGACGACGGCGTCGCCCAGCTGGTTGCGACGGTGCAGGGCCGCCATCACGGCGTGCAGGCTGCCGTCCCCGCCGGCCACCACGATGCGGCGCGAGCCGGCGCGCTGGAGCACGCCGTCGAGCTCGCCGGGGTCCGAGGTCGCGGCCACCTCCACCGACGTCCGCTCGCGCAGGACCCCCAGCGCGACGTCGAGGGTCTCCTGGTCCGCCGTACCGGCGTCCTTGTTGGTGATGACGATGAGCGGGTCCATTGCGGCGGACACTAGCCCCTCCCCCCGCGGCGGCCTTGCAGTAGCCTCAGGCCCGCCCTTCGAGGCTCGCACGCTCGCACCTCAGGAACCACCTCGAACCGCGACCAGCAGGAGACGACATGCCGGCGATCGTCGTCCTCGGTGCCCAGTGGGGCGACGAGGGCAAGGGCAAGGCCACCGACCTCCTGGCCACCAGCGAGACCATCGACTACGTCGTCCGCACCAGCGGCGGCCACAACGCCGGGCACACGATCGTGGTCAACGGCGAGAAGTTCGCCACCCACCTGCTGCCCAGCGGCATCCTCACGCCCGCATCGACGTGCGTGATCGCCAACGGCGTCGTGGTCTCGCCCGAGGCGCTGTTCCGCGAGCTCGACGCGCTCGAGGCCCGCGGCGTCGAGCTCGCCCCGCTGGTCGTGAGCGCCAACGCGCACGTGCTGGCGTCGTACCACGCCACCATCGACAAGGTGACCGAGCGGTTCCTGGGCAACGCCAAGCTCGGCACGACCGGCCGCGGCATCGGGCCGACGTACGCCGACAAGATCAACCGCATCGGCATCCGCGTGGCCGACCTCTTCGACGAGGAGCTGCTGCGGCAGAAGGTCGAGGCCTCCCTCGACCTGAAGAACCAGGTGCTGGCGAAGGTCTACAACCGCCGCGCCATCGCCGTCGACGCCGTGGTCGAGGAGCTCCTCTCGTACGTCGAGCGGCTGCGGCCGATGGTTGCGGACACCTCGCTGCTGCTGAACAAGGCCCTGGACGCCGGGCAGACGGTGCTCTTCGAGGGCGCGCAGGCGACCATGCTGGACGTCGACCACGGGACCTACCCGTACGTCACGTCGTCCAACCCGATCGCCGGCGGCGTCTGCACCGGAGCGGGCATCGGGCCGACCCGCATCGACCGGGTGATCGGCGTGATCAAGGCCTACACCACCCGTGTCGGCTCCGGCCCGTTCCCGACCGAGCTGTTCGACGCGGACGGCGAGAAGCTCTGGAAGGTGGGCGGCGAGGTCGGCGTCTCGACCGGCCGGAACCGTCGCTGCGGCTGGTACGACGCGGTCGTCGCCCGCTACTCCTCGCGCGTCAACGGCCTCACCGACCTCTTCCTCACCAAGCTCGACGTGCTGTCGTCCTGGGAGCGGGTCCCGGTCTGCGTGGCCTACGACGTCGACGGCGAACGGCACGACGAGATGCCGATGACGCAGTCGGAGTTCGCGCGCGCGACACCCGTCTACGAGCTCCTCCCCGGCTGGTGGGAGGACATCTCCGGCTGCCGCACCTTCGACTCCCTTCCCGTGAACGCCCAGGCGTACGTCCGCGCGCTGGAGGAGATGTCCGGCACCCGCATCTGGGGCGTCGGCGTCGGCCCCGGCCGCGAGCAGACCCTCGAGGTGCCGACCTGATCGACCAGCGGTGGGCAACCTCGATCAAGCACGTACCGCCCCCGGTCGCCGAACGTGGAGCCATGACACTCCCGTACCTCGAACCACTGACGCTCAAGGAGCCCGCAGGGCTGACCATCCCCGAACCGCCGCGGCGCGGCGAGGAGGGCGGAGAGCCGTGCTTCCCCTGCGCCCCCGATGCCCGTGACCACGCGATCTGGGCCGACGACCTCTGGAGCCTCCACAACCCCGGCCAGACCGGGCTCGCGGGCTCGGTGTGGCTGACCAGCAGGGCGCACTTCGACTCCTTCGCCGACATGCCGGAGGAGTACGCCGCGACCCTCGGCGCCGTCGCCGGCAAGGTCGAGCGCGCGGTGTCCAGCCTGGGTGACGTCGGCCGCGTCCACGTGTACCGCTGGGGCGAGGGCGGGGCGCACTTCCACCTCTGGTTCGTCCCGCGGCCGCTGGGCCGGCTGGACATGGCCGGCCCGTTCCTCCCCGTCTGGGAGGACGCCCAGCCACTGGTCGCGAAGGACGAGATCGAGGCGGTCGGTCAGAAGATCGCCGCCGCGATGGACGCCTGACCTTCACCCGAGAAAGGCCGGAGGTGCTGGGATGACGAGTGTGAGCACACAGCCGGCCCTGGCGCGCCGTCTGGGGCTGGGCGACGCGACCGTCATCGGGCTCGGCTCGATGATCGGCGCCGGGGTGTTCGCCGCGTTCGCGCCGGCCGCCCGCGCGGCCGGCTCCTGGTTCCTGCTCGGCCTCGCGATCGCGGCCGTGGTCGCGTACTGCAACGCGACGGCCAGCGCGCAGCTCGCGGCGGCGTACCCCCGCGCCGGCGGCACCTACCTCTACGGCCGCGAGGTGCTGGGCGACTGGTGGGGCTTCCTGGCCGGCTGGGGCTTCGTGGTCGGCAAGACGGCCAGCTGTGCCGCGATGGCGATGACGTTCGCGGCGTACGCCGTCCCCGACGGCTGGCAGAAGCCCGTGGCCGCGGCGGTGGTCATCGTGCTCGCCCTCGTCAACTGCGCCGGCATCACGCGGACAGCGGGACTCACCCGGGTCATCGTCACCCTCGTCCTGCTCGCGCTCGCCGCCGCCGTGGCGGCCTGCGCCACGAGCGGCCACGCGCGAGCCATCGATGACTGGGACCTCCCGCACGGTCCCTACGGGCTGCTCCAGTCGGCCGGGCTGCTGTTCTTCGCGTTCGCCGGGTACGCCCGGATCGCGACCCTCGGCGAGGAGGTGCGCGACCCCGCCCGGGTCATCCCTCGGGCGATCGTGGGCGCCCTCGCCGGGGCCGTGGTCGTGTACAGCGTCGTCGGCGTGTCCGTCCTCGCCGTGCTCGGCCCCGGCGCGACCGGTGCCTCGACGGAGCCGCTCGCCGACGCGGTCGCTGCCACCGGGTGGGACTGGGCCGGGCCGGTCGTCCGCGTCGGCGCCGCCCTCGCCGCGGCCGGTGCCCTGCTCGCGCTGGTCGCCGGTCTGGGCCGCACCAGCCTGGCGATGGCCCGCGAGGGCGACCTGCCGCGGTGGCTGGACGCCGTGCACCCGACGTACCAGGTGCCGCACCGCGCCGAGCTCAGCGTCGCCGCGGTGGTCGTCGTCATCGTCCTGCTGGTCGACCTGCGTGGGGCGATCGGGTTCTCGTCGTTCGGCGTGCTGCTCTACTACTTCGTCGCCAACGCCGCCGCGCGGGCCCAGGGGGACGACCAGCGCCGGTACCCGCGCGGGCTGCAGGTCCTCGGCATGGCCGGCTGCCTGGTCCTCGTCGCCACGCTGCCCTGGCAGTCGGTGGTGGCGGGGCTGGTCGTGTTCGCGATCGGAGTCTGTTACCGGACATTCCTGTCAACGCGGCACCGAGGGGCCTAGCCTCGGAGTCATGCTCGACCCGGCTGAGGCGATCGACCGCATCACCGCCGCCCAGAACGCGCCCCCCGGGCATCGCGCCCTGCACGCCAAGGGCCACTTCTACTCGGGCACGTTCAACGCGAGCCCCGAGGCGACCGCGATCTGTCGCGCGGGCCACCTCCAGGGCGAGACGGTGCCGGTCCTGGTCCGGTGGTCGAACGGCAGCGGGCGTCCCGACGCGAACGACGACCGCCCGATGGTCCGCGGCATGGCGGTGTCGTTCGTGCTCCCGGACGGCACGTCGACCGACCTGCTCGGCCAGACCGTGCCGCGCTTCCCGGTCCGCACGCCGGAGGACTTCGTGCGGCTCACCGAGATCACCCGCGACCGGCGCGAGCTGGCCAAGTTCGTGGCCACCCGGCCGAAGACCGCGCTGGCCCTCGCGGCCAACGCCCGCGCCAAGGCCCTGGCGCCGCCGTTCAGCTACGCCGAGGCGACGTACTACCCGATCCACGCCTATCGCTGGCTCACGCTCTCCGGGCACGGCACCTGGGTGCGGTACCGGTTCGTGCCCCGGCAGGGCCCCCGGCCGCCCGGCCGCTTCTCCGGGCGTGACCGGCTGCGCGACGAGATCCTCGCCCGCCTCGCCCAGGGCCCGGTCGCCTACGACATGGTCGTCACCGTCGCCGGCCCCCGGGACGACCCGCACAACCCGATGTCGGTGTGGCGGGGGAGCCGGGAGTTCGTGGCGGGGTGGTTCGAGATCACCACGCCCGAGGACGACCACGAGGCCGAGGGCGACGTCGTGGTCTTCGACCCCACGCGGATCGTGGACGGCATCGAGCTGAGCGACGACCCGATCCTGCGGTACCGGCCGTCCGCCTACGGCGTCTCCATCGAGCGGCGGTCGCACCCCCACTAGGGTCCTTCCTCGTGAAGGCGCTCGTCATCGGGACCGGCGGGCGCGAGCACGCCCTCGTCCTCGCCCTGTCCCGCGACCCAGGTGTCGACGAGGTGCACGCGGCTCCCGGCAACCCGGGCATGGATACGACGGCCACCCTGCACGACGTCGACCCGATGTCCGGCGACGCCGTCGCCGCGCTGGCCCGGGAGATCGGGGCGGACCTGGTCGTCGTCGGCCCGGAGGCCCCGCTCGTGGCCGGCGTCGCCGACGCGGTGAGCGCGGCCGGCATCGCCTGCTTCGGGCCGTCGCGCGAGGCGGCGCGACTCGAGGGGTCCAAGGCCTTCGCCAAGGACGTGATGAACGCCGCCGGCGTGCCGACCGCGCAGGCCCGGCTCTGCAGCACCCCCGACGAGGTCGCGGCCGCCCTGGACGCGTTCGGGCCGCCGTACGTCGTCAAGGACGACGGCCTGGCGGCCGGCAAGGGCGTCGTGGTGACGACGGACCGCGACGCGGCCCTGGCCCACGCGGCCTCCTGCGGGGAGGTGGTCGTCGAGGAGTACCTCGACGGTCCGGAGGTCTCCCTCTTCGCGCTCTGCGACGGCACGACGGCCGTGCCGATGCGCCCGGCCCAGGACTTCAAGCGCATCTTCGACGGCGACCAAGGCCCGAACACCGGCGGCATGGGTGCCTACACGCCCCTGCCCTGGGCGCCGGCCGACCTGGTCGACGACGTGACGCGCACCGTCCTCCAGCCGACCGTCGACGAGATGGCGCGGCGCGGCACGCCGTTCCGCGGGCTCCTGTACGCCGGCCTCGCGCTCACCTCGCGCGGCATCCGGGTCGTGGAGTTCAACGCCCGCTTCGGGGACCCGGAGACCCAGCCCCTGCTGGCTCTTCTCGACTCGCCGCTCTCGCCCCTCCTGCTGGCCTGCGCCACCGGCAGCCTCGCCGACGTACCTCCGCCGGCCTGGCGCGACGCCGGCGCGGTGGCGGTGGTGATGGCCTCGAAGGGGTACCCGGAGTCGTCCTCCTCGGGCGACGTCATCGTCGGCACCGAGACCCTCGACCGCGAGCCGGACGTGGACGTGTTCCACGCCGGCACGGCTCGCGACGCTGACGGACGGCTGGTCACGGCCGGGGGCCGGGTGCTCGCCGTCGTCGCGGTCGGCACCGACGTCGCGGACGCGCGGGCCAAGGCCTACGAGGGCGTCGCCTCGATCTCCTTCCCCGGCGCCCAGTACCGCCACGACATCGCGGCCGGCATCTAGCCGCGTGCCCGTGAGGATGGCGTTGGTCCCCAACGCCATCGAAACGGGCTCCCAGGGTGGCGTTCGTGCCCCATGGTGTCGGCTGGGGAGACGTGCGGCCGCATGGGAGACTTCGGTACGTGACGGTCCCCAACGTCCTCGCCACCCGGTACGCCGGGGACGACCTCGCCGCGATCTGGTCGCCGGAGCACAAGATCGTGCTCGAGCGGCGGCTCTGGATCGCCGTGCTGGAGGCCCAGCGGGACCTCGGGGTCGACGTGCCCGACGGGGTCGTCGAGGCCTACCGCGACGTCGTCGACAAGGTGGACCTCGAGTCGATCGCGGCCCGGGAGCGGGTGACACGCCACGACGTGAAGGCCCGGATCGAGGAGTTCGCCGCGCTCGCGGGGCACGAGCACATCCACAAGGGCATGACGTCCCGCGACCTGACGGAGAACGTCGAGCAGCTCCAGGTACGTCAGTCGCTGGAGATCCTGCGCCGTCGTACCGTCGCCACCCTCGCCCGCCTCGCGCGCCTGGCCACCGAGCACGAGACGACCGTGATGGCCGGCCGCTCGCACAACGTCGCCGCGCAGGCCACGACGCTGGGCAAGCGGTTCGCGACCATCGCCGACGAGATGCTGGTCGCCCTCGACCGGCTCGACGACCTGCTCGCCCGGTACCCGCTGCGCGGGATCAAGGGCCCGATGGGCACCGGCCAGGACATGCTCGACCTGCTCGGCGGCGACGCCGCGAAGCTCGACGACCTCGAGCAGCGCGTCGCCCACCACCTGGGCTTCCAGCGGGTGCTGACCAGCGTCGGCCAGGTCTACCCGCGCTCGCTCGACTTCGACGTCCTCTCCGCACTGGTCCAGCTCGCCGCCGGGCCCTCGAACCTGGCCACCACCATCCGGCTGATGGCCGGGCACGAGCTGGTCACCGAGGGCTTCGCCGAGGGCCAGGTCGGCTCCAGCGCCATGCCGCACAAGATGAACACCCGCTCCTGCGAGCGGGTCAACGGCCTGGCGGTCGTGCTGCGCGGCTACCTCTCGATGGTGGGTGAGCTGGCCGGCGACCAGTGGAACGAGGGGGACGTCTCGTGCTCGGTCGTCCGCCGTGTCGCCCTGCCGGACGCGTTCTTCGCCGCCGACGGGCTGTTCCGGACGTTCCTCACCGTGCTCGACGAGTTCGGCGCCTTCCCCGCGGTGATCCAGCGCGAGCTCGACCGGTACCTCCCGTTCCTGGCCACCACCAAGGTGCTGATGGCCGCCGTACGCCGGGGCGTCGGTCGCGAGGTAGCCCACGAGGCCATCAAGGAGGCGGCCGTCGGCGCCGCGCTGGACCTGCGCAAGGGCGCCGTGGAGAACGACGTCGTCGACCGGCTGGCCGCCGACCCGGCCCTCAGGCTCTCCAAGCCCGACATCTGGGCGCTGATGGCCGACCCGATCGAGTTCACCGGCGCCGCCGTCGCGCAGACGCAGGCCGTCGTACGCCGGGTGGCCGAGGTGGTGGCCGCCGACCCGGACGCCGCGGCGTACGCACCCGGCGGGATCCTCTAGCTGGGGCCTGACCCTCAGGCGCGCGACGGCCGACGACCTGCCGGCGCTCGCCGTCGTGATGAACGCCGCGATCGAGGAGCTCCAGCGCGGCGTCATCACGCCCGGGTCAGATTCGGGCCATCCGGGCGATCATGGGCATCGACACCCAGCTCGTCGAGGACGGCACGTACTCCGTGGTGGGCCCGTCTGGTTCTGCACGGCGCACGACGGCCGAGTCGAACCGCCACGAGGGCCAACTCGACGAGGGTCGGCGATGATGGAGCCGTGAGCATGACCGCCGTCCAGGTCCGGGTGACCGGGCGCGTCCAGGGGGTCGCGTTCCGGTGGGACGCCCAGCACGAGGCGCGGCGGATCGGCGTCACCGGCTGGGTGCGCAACGAGCCGGACGGCAGCGTGCTCGCCCACGTGGAGGGGGAGCCGGACCTGGTCAACGACATGGTCGTCTGGCTTCGTCATGGGCCGGCGGCGGCGCGGGTGAGCAACGCGGCGGTGCGCGAGGCGGCCGTCAGCGGGGCGAGTACGTTCGAGATCACCGGCTGAACGTCGTACTCCGGCGTCGTTCCTGCCGCTTTGGCGTCGTTGCAACGACGCCGAACGTCAGGGATACCCGCTCGAGCGGGTATCCCGTCCGGTCCCCGCGCTTCGCCACCTCCGTGCCCCCACCCTGGATAGGGTCGGGGCGTGGCGAGCGGCGACCTGAACATTCCCGAGGCCCCCGCGATCGAGGGCGCCCAGCACCTGAACAGCGGCAAGGTCCGCGACCTCTACGAGCTGCCCGACGGCCACCTGCTGATGGTCGCCAGTGACCGGATCTCGGCGTTTGACTACGTCCTCGACACCCCGATCCCCGACAAGGGCGTGATCCTGACGCGGATGTCGCTGTGGTGGTTCGACCAGCTCGCCGGGCTGGTGCAGAACCACGTCGTCTCCACCGACGTCCCGGACGCCGTCCGCGGGCGTGCGGTCATCTGCGAGAAGCTCGAGATGTACCCGATCGAGTGCGTCGCCCGCGGGTACCTCACGGGCACCGGCCTCAACGACTACCGGACGTACGGCGAGGTGTGCGGCATCGCGCTGCCCGCCGGCCTCCAGGACGGCAGCCGGCTGCCCGAGCCGATCTTCACGCCGGCCGCCAAGGCCGCGCTGGGGGACCACGACGAGAACGTCGACTTCGAGACGGTGGCCGAGAAGGTCGGCGACGACGCGGCGGCGGAGCTGCGCATGCTCACGCTCGCCGTCTACGCCAAGGCCGAGGAGATCGCCAGGAAGCGCGGGATCATCCTGGCCGACACCAAGCTCGAGTTCGGCCGGCGGGCGGACTGGACGACGGTGCTCGCCGACGAGGTGCTGACGCCCGACTCGTCGCGGTTCTGGCCGGCGGACCAGTGGCAGCCGGGCCGTGCGCAGCCGTCGTACGACAAGCAGTACGTGCGCGACTGGCTGCTCTCGCCCGCCTCCGGGTGGGACCGCGCCGCCGGTGGTCCGCCGCCCCCGCTGCCGGACGAGGTCGTCGACCGCACCCGGGCGAAGTACGTGGAGGCGTACGAACGCCTCACCGGCGAGTCGTGGTGAGGCGCGGCTACGACATGGGTTCGTTCTCGATCACGCTCGACCTGCCGCACGAGCCGGCGACGCTGTTCCGCTACCTCGCGGAGCCGCGCAACCGGCCGGAGTGGCAGTCCAGCCTGCGCGCCGTGGCCGACGTGGACGAGGGTGAGCCGCACGCCGGCATGCAGTGGCGCGACATCACCAAGGTCGGCATCAAGCCGCACATGCAGCTGACCGAGCTGACGCCCTTCCGCACGATCGCCGAGCTCGGCACCTGGCACGGCGTCGACGGGCTGTTGACGCTCCGGTTCCTCAAGACCGGTGAGGGCACCCGCCTGACGGCCGAGGGCCGGGTGATCGGGCGTGGTCCGTTCGCCGTCGCGGCGGCGGTCGCCGGCCGCCTGGCGCCGGCCACGATCGAGGCCGACCTCCGGCGGGCCTCGGACGCCCTGGCGTCGCGATGAGCAAGGTGACCTGGACGATCTTCGGGATCGCGCTCGTCGTGGTCGGCGGGCTGTGGACGTTCCAGGGGCTCGGGTACGTCGGCGGCAGTGCCATGTCCGGCCAGGAGGAGTGGGCCATCATCGGCCCGGCCGTCGCGGGCATCGGCGTGGCCATGGTCATCGTGGCGACGCGTCCGCGGCGGTAGCGGTGCTGAGGGTCGTCGCGCGTCGAGACCCTAGGATCGTCGCGTGGCCCGGTATGTCGTCGACGTGATGCCCAAGCCAGAGATCCTCGACCCGCAGGGCAAGGCCGTGCTCGGCGCGCTGCCGCGGCTCGGGTTCGACGGGGTCCTCGACGTGCGCCAGGGCAAGCGGTTCGAGGTCGAGGTCGACGGGGACGCGTCCGAGGAGACGTTGGCCGAGGTACGGAAGATGGCCGAGACGCTGCTGTCCAACCCGGTGATCGAGGACTACTCGGTGTCGGAGCACCAGCCGTGAGGGTCGGCGTCGTCACCTTCCCCGGGTCGCTCGACGACGAGGACGCCCGCCGCGCCGTCCGCATCGGCGGCCACGAGGCGGTCGCCCTGTGGCACGGCGACCACGACCTCCAGGGGGTCGACGCGGTGATCCTGCCGGGCGGGTTCTCCTATGGCGACTACCTGCGGTGCGGCGCCATCTCGCGGTTCGCACCGGTGATGACCGAGGTCGTCGCGGCGGCCGGTCGCGGCATGCCCGTGCTGGGCATCTGCAACGGCTTCCAGATCCTCTGCGAGTCCCACCTGCTGCCCGGCGCGCTGATCCGCAACGACCACCGCAAGTTCGTCTGCAAGGACCAGAAGCTGCGCATCGAGAACACCCGGACGCCATGGACCTCGGCGTACGACGAAGGTGCCGAGGTCACGATCGTGCTCAAGAACGGCGAAGGCGGGTACGTCGCCGACGCCGACACCCTCGACCGCCTCGAGGGCGAGGGCCGGGTGCTGGCCCGGTACCTCGACGGCAACCCCAACGGCTCGATGCGCGACATCGCCGGCATCACCAACGAGCGCGGCAACGTCGTGGGCCTGATGCCCCACCCCGAGCACGCCGTCGAGGCGCTGACGGGCGCGGGCACGGACGGGCTCGGCTTCTTCCAGTCCTTTGGCGCGGCGATCGCGGGTTAGCGCAGCCCCTGCCAGAGCTTCTTCCACGTACCCGGCGCGGCGACGCCGGTGACGGGGAGGCCGACCGCCTCCTGCCAGGCGCCGAGGGCCGCCGCCGTGGTGCTGTCGAAGACGCCGGTGGCGGTCAGGTGCAGCTGCGGGCTGGCGGCGGCGAGGGCGCGCTGCAGGCGGCGTACGTCGGGGCCGGCCGAGCCGACCTTGACCACCGGCTTGGCGCCGAGGCTGAGCAACGCGACCCAGTGCCGCGGCGCGAACTTGGCCTGCACCGGGAAGCCCTGGGTCGCCATCCATCCGTTGGCCGCGGCGAGCGTCGCGTCGTCGTACGTGCCGGTCAGCGGGCCGTCGTAGAGGCCCTTCTCCTTCAGCAGGCACTGGAGGGCGGTGACCTGCTTGGCGGTCGAACCGGGCTGGAGCGCGGGGTAGCGCCAGTAGCTGAGGCGCGCGCCGCCACAGTGGGTCTCCCGGTCGGCGTGAGATCCGAGGCCGAGGTCGAGCCAGTTGCGGTCGATGTTGATGCGGACGCCGCCCCAGGTCTCGTCGTGGCCGCCCTGGTACTGCTTCATCCGGCCGCCCGGCACCCAGCCGTCGTCGCGGATGTACTGCGTCGAGGTGTTGGCCAGGCCGTCCCAGCGGGCGATCCAGATCTGGTCGGGGAGGCTGAACTGGCCGGGCCGCTCGACCCGCGCGTCGTCCAGCATCTCGATCCCGGAGCCGGCGGAGGAGTAGACGCCGGACACGTAGCCGAGCGCGTGGATCTGGTCGGTCCACGCGGACAGGAAGGCCAGCGCGGACTCGCGGCAGTCGGTGATCTCGTCGTTGAAGCCCTCGAGGTCGTACCAGAGCGTGCTGCCCGGCGCGATGCCCAGGCCCTGCGCGACGCCCACGGTCTTGGCCGCCTCGGCGGTTCCTTGGTCGCGGGCCCAGCGGTAGAGCCCGTCGGTGCCGCGCTTCGGGTTGATCTTCGGGTCGTCGTCGTACCTCGGGAACCGCGGCTGGCACGACGCCTGCGGGCCGAGCGTGATCGGGAGGAGCCGCCAGCCCTTGGCCAGCTGGTTGCTGATCCAGCTCGGGGTGAGGTTCGGCTGGTCGCGGCAGGCGCGGGAGTTGCCGGAGATGTAGATGCCGGCGGCCAGGAACGGCGAGTGCGTGAGCCAGCGGTTCATGGAGCGCTGGTCGGGCGCATGGCACTGGTCGAAGCCGTAGCCGGTGAAGTCGCCGGGGGTGACGACGTTGCCGTCCAGCAGCGCCTGGGTGGGGAGGGCCGCCGCTGGCGCCACGCCGGCTGATGCCGGCGCGGCGCCCAGCGACATCCCGACCGTGCTTCCCAGCAGACCGGCGACCAGCAGCAGGACCGTCGCGGCGACCGTCGCCGGGGGGCGACGTCGGCGGCCGCAGAACGGGCCGGAGGGGGCGCTGAGCATTGCTGGACTCCCGGGGGAAGACGGGCGGGCCGAGTCACCATAACCTCACTGATCACACGAGTCACAGGAGTTCGCGGTAACTACAAGTCTGTAATTCGTGAGCGGGGGTGCCAGTAATCGCGCGATCGCGCCCGTACAGCAGGTTTGCAGCCCCGAAATCTGCCGTAACCGCGCGATCGCGCCATTCTCCGGCACCGACGCAGCGCGGTCAGGACTCGGGCGTCGGCGCGGCGGTGGATAGCCTGAACCCGTGCTGGACACCGTCGGCCTGGCCGAGAAGGACCCCGACCGCGAGCAGCCGTGGGCGGAGCTGGGGCTGAAGGCCGACGAGTACGCCCGGATCAAGGAGATCCTCGGCCGCCGGCCGACGAGCAGCGAGCTCGCGATGTACTCGGTCATGTGGAGCGAGCACTGCTCCTACAAGTCGTCCAAGGTGCACCTCAAGCAGTTCGCCGAGATCCCGCAGGAGACCCCGCTCGCCAACGCCGACGGGACGGCGGGCGTCGGCAAGATGCTGGCCGGCATCGGCGAGAACGCCGGCGTGGTCGACATCGGCCAGGGGTACGCCGTCACGTTCAAGATCGAGAGCCACAACCACCCGTCGTACGTCGAGCCGTACCAGGGCGCCGCGACCGGCGTCGGCGGCATCGTCCGCGACATCCTGGCCATGGGCGCCCGGCCCGTCGCCGTGATGGACCCGTTGAGATTCGGACCCCTGTCGGAGCCCGACACCCACCGCGTGCTGCCGGGGATCGTGGCCGGCGTGGGCGGCTACGGCAACTGCCTCGGCCTCCCGAACATCGGCGGCGAGGCCGTCTTCGACGCCAGCTACCTCGGCAACCCGCTCGTCAACGCCTTGTGCGTCGGCGTGCTGCGGCACGAGGACCTCCACCTCGCCAAGGCCACCGGGTCCGGCAACCAGGTCGTCCTGTACGGCGCCCGCACCGGCGGCGACGGCATCGGCGGCGTCAGCGTCCTCGCCAGTGAGACCTTCGACGAGACGGGTCCGGCCAAGCGGCCCAGCGTCCAGGTCGGCGACCCCTTCATGGAGAAGCTGCTCATCGAGTGCACGCTCGAGCTCTTCGCGGCCGGCATCGTCACCGGCATCCAGGACCTCGGCGGCGCCGGCCTCTCCTGCGCGACCTCCGAGCTCGCCAGCGCCGGCGACGGCGGCATGCACGTCGAGCTCGACCGCGTCCCGCTCCGCGACTCCTCGCTCGCCCCCGAGGAGATCCTGATGAGCGAGTCGCAGGAGCGGATGATGGCCGTCGTCGAGCCCGAGGACGTCGACGCCCTCATGGCGATCTGCGCCAAGTGGGACGTCGAGGCGGTCGTGGTCGGTGAGGTCACCGACACCGGCCGGCTGGAGATCGACTGGCACGGCGAGCGCGTGGTCGACGTACCTCCGCGTTCCGTGGCGCACGACGGCCCGACGTACCACCGTCCCTTCGAGCGCCCCGACTGGCAGGACGCCCTCCAGGCCGACACCGCCGCCGGCCTCCAGCGCCCCACCAACGGCGACGAGCTGCGCGACACCGTGCTCCGCCTGGTGGCCAGCGAGAACCTCTGCGACAAGTCGTGGATCACCGACCAGTACGACCGGTACGTCCGCGGCGACACCGTCCTCGCCCAGCCCAGCGACAGCGGCATGATCCGCGTCGACGAGGAGACCGGTCTCGGCGTCTCCGTCGCGACCGACTGCAACGGACGGTTCGCCAAGCTCGACCCGTACGCCGGCGCGCAGCTGGCGCTCGCCGAGGCCTACCGCAACGTCGCGACGGGTGGCGCGAGCCCGCTGGCCGTCTCCGACTGCCTCAACTTCGGCTCGCCGGAGGACCCGGCCGTGATGTGGCAGTTCGCCGAGGCCTGCCGCGGTCTCAAGGACGGCTGCCTCGAGCTCGGCATCCCGGTCACCGGCGGCAACGTCTCGCTCTACAACCAGACCGGCGCGACCGCGATCCTGCCGACGCCGGTGGTGGCGGTGCTCGGCGTGGTCGAGGACGTACGCCGCCGCACCCCGAGCGCGTTCGGCGCCGAGGGCGAGGCGGTCTACCAGCTGGGCGACACCCGGGACGAGCTGGACGGCTCGGAGTGGGTGCACGTCGTGCACGGCCACCTCGGGGGCCTGCCGCCGCGCGTCGACCTGATGGCCGAGCGGGCCCTCGCGACCCTCCTGCACGACGGCGTCGGGCTGCTCACCTCCGCCCACGACCTGTCCGAGGGCGGGCTCGCCCAGGCGCTGGCCGAGTCCGCGCTGCGGCACGGTGTCGGCGTGACGGTCGGCCCGTCCGACGACTCCTTCGTCCAGCTGTTCTCCGAGTCCGCTGCGCGCTGCCTGGTGACGGTCCGGCCCGGCGAGGAGGGCGCCCTCGAGGCGATGGCCGGCGCCCTCGGCGTGTCGGCCCGCCGCATCGGCACCACCGGCGGCGACGCGTTCACCGTCGAGGGCGCGTTCTCGATCCCGCTCGACGAGCTGCGCGCGGCCTGGACCTCGACGCTGCCGAACGCCCTTGGCGCTTGACGATCTCGTCGTCTCGCGCTCGCTGACCGTCAAGGACAGCGAGCTGAAAGAACGCTTCTCCCGGTCGAGCGGCCCGGGCGGCCAGGGCGTGAACACCGCCGACAGCCGGGTCGAGCTGTCCTACGACGTGGCGAACGCCTCCGGCGTGGGCCCGACGATCCGCGCCCGGCTCCTCGACCGGCTCGCCGGCCGCCTGGTCGACGGCGTGCTCACCATCGCCGCGAGCGAGCACCGCACCCAGCTCGCCAACCGCCGGGCCGCGCGCGAGCGGCTGGTCGAGGTGCTGCGCGAGGCGGCCGCTCCGCCGCCGAGGAAGCGGCGGCCGACCAGGCCGACCAAGGGCAGCCAGGAGAGGCGGATCGCCGAGAAGAAGCGGCGCGGGCAGACCAAGCAGGGTCGCCAGGGACGCTGGGACTGACAGGATCCGCAGATGCCGCGCTACCTGATCTCGTTCGACGACGGCTCGATGGACCACATCGCGGAGGCGGACCTGCCGGCCGTGAGCGCGGATTCGCGCGCCGTGGTCGGCGACGCCAAGGCGGCCGGCGTGTGGATCTGGGGCGGTGGGATCCTCCGCCAGCGCGCGAGCATCGTGGGGACCGACGGCTCGGTCGCCGACGGGCCGGACCCGGAGACGAAGCGTGCCCTCGGCGGCTTCGCGATCCTCGAGGTGGCCTCGCACGAGGAGGCGCTGGAGTGGGCGGCCAGGATCGCCGTCGCGTGCCGGTGCGCCCAGGAGGTCCGGGAGATCGGGTACGACCCCGAGTCGTGACCCGTCAGGCGACGACGGCCGTCAGGTAGTAGCAGGCGACGGCATCGCCACCGCCGTACCCGTCCGGCAGGTACGGCGCGGGGCCGACGACGTCCGACGACGCGAGCCGGCCCTCGGCCCGGAGCCGGTCGAGGATCGCCTGGCAGTCCCGCTCCGCCCAGAGGTCCTCGCGCTGCGTCGCGACCAGGACGCCGGACGGCCGCGCCACGCGGGCGAACTCGCGCCAGGTCGCCTCGACGTCGGGGAGGTAGGTCATCACGCCGACGCAGACGACGGCGTCGACGCTGTCGTCCTCGAGGGTGAGCGGCTGCTGGAGGTCGGCGCGCTCGAGGACGTCGTACGCCCCCGACTCCTGCGCGACCTCGAGGGAGGCCGCCGACAGGTCGAGCCCGATGACGCGACCGCCGAAGCCGCGGGCGCGCAGCTCGCGACCCACCAGCCCGGTGCCGCACCCGACGTCGAGCACGGTGCCGGTGGCGGGGAGCCGCGAGAGGACCGCCCCGGCCACGACCGCCGGGGCCTGGTAGGACCACGAGGCGAGGTCGGCGTCGTAGCTGGTGGCCCACTCGTCGTACCGCGCGGAGACCTCACCGGGCTCGCTCGAGCTCTGGTTCAGCCAGTCACCGATCGACGGCGTCATCCCAGGAGGCGCGGGAGCAGGTCGAGGACACGGGCGCGCAGCCGAGCGCCGGCGTCCTCGTCGCCGGTCAGGTGCCCCAGCAGCGCCTTCTCGAAGACGCCGTCGAGCAGGGCGTAGATCGTCGGGACATCCATGACCAGCGGCCGGCCGGCCAGCTCGGCATACCTCAGCACGACGCGGCCGATCATGTCCTCCAAGGTCACGTCGATCATCAGCACGTCGGGGCGGAACTGCTCCTCGAACATCGACTGGGTGCGCAGGTCGTACCAGAGGCGGTGCATCGGCGCCTCGGTCGTCAGCGTCTCGACCAGCTTGTCGCCGAACCGGGTCAGCAGCTCCTCGGCCGTCGTCGACTCCGCGACCAGCCCGTCGTACCTGGTGACGCACTGCGCCTTGTAGTAGCGCACGCAGTGGGTGATCAGCTCGAACTTGTCGGCGAAGTAGTAGTGCACGACGCCGTGCGAGAACTCGGAGTTCTGGGCGATCTCGCGCAGCGACGTGCGCGCGTAGCCGAGCTCGCCGAGGGTGGCCAGGGCCGAGATCGCGAGCTGGGTGCGGCGCTCGTCGTACTTGTCGGCGGGCGTACGGCGGCCACCGCGGACCGGGGGTCCGTCGACGGCGGCGGTCGAGCTCACAGCCGCATCCTAGGCCACGCGGGTGCGATCTTGACACGCGTCAAGAAAATTCTTGACAACCGTCAAGACATGGGTCGAAGGTGGTGACTGCCGTCACACCCGACCGGCCCGTCAGATAGGCCCACCCCGAGGAGCCGCCTCATGAGCGTGTTCGAACTGTCCGGCCGCAAGGCACTCGTCACCGGAGGGGCCCAGGGGCTCGGGGAGGGGATGGCGCAGGCACTCGCCGACGCCGGCGCGACCGTCGTGGTCGCCGACCTCCAGGAGGAGCTGGGCCACAAGGTCGCGGAGAGCCTGGGCGAGGGCCATGCCTTCGTGAAGCTCGACGTCACCAGCGACGAGGGCTGGGAGGCGGCGATCGGCGAAGCGGTCGGGCACCTCGGCGGCCTCGACATCCTGGTCAACAACGCCGGCATCGAGATCACCAGCCTGTTCACCGAGATCCAGGCCGACCAGGTCAAGAAGATGCTCGACGTCAACGTCCTCGGGACGGCGCTCGGCATCAAGCACGGCCTGCGCGCCATGCGGCCGGACGGGCCCGCCGGCAAGGGCGGCAGCATCATCAACATCGCGTCGGTCGCCGCGACCATCGCGTTCCCCGGCATCGGGATCTACTCCGGCACCAAGTCGGCCGTCGAGCGGATGACCAAGGTGGCGGCGATGGAGGCCGGCAAGCTCGGGTACGGCGTCCGCGTCAACTGCATCTTCCCCGGGCTCGTCCCCACCGCGATGGGTGCGGGGCTGGCCAACGACGTCGCCGAGCTCGGCCTGTTCGCCTCCCCCGAGGCTGCGGTCGGCGCGGTCGTGGAGCTGACCCCCGCGGGCCGGCTCGGCGCCGTCGACGACATGGCGGACGCGGTGGTCTTCCTGGCCTCCGACGCGTCCCGCTTCATCACCGGCGCGGGTCTGCCGGTCGACGGCGGCATGGGGATGTGAGGACGACATGACCGACAAGCCCGTCGTCGTCTACGGCGCGTCCGGCTACACCGGACGGCTCATCTGCGAGTACCTCCGCGAGTACAACCTCCCGTTCGTGGCCGCCGGCCGCAGCGAGGAGAAGCTCACCTCCTCGATGACCACCAACGTGGCCGGCATCGAGACGGCCGACTACGAGGTCGTCGCCGTCGAGCACGACGTCGCGACCCTGACCGACCTGTTCAAGGGTGCGTCGGTCGTCCTCAACACCGTCGGCCCGTTCGCCACCCACGGTCCGGAGGTCGTCGAGGCCTGCCTGGCGGCCGGCGCGCACTACCTCGACACGACCGGCGAGCAGGACTGGCTGATCACCTGCGACGAGAAGTACGGCGCCGACTTCGAGTCCGCGGGCCTGCTGCTGGCCCCGGGCGTCGCGCAGATGTACACCACCGGCGAGATCGCCGCCCAGCTCTGCCTGGAGAAGCCGGGGCTCGACACCCTCGACATCGCGGTGTTCTGGGGCGGCAGCCCGACGATCGCCTCGACGCTGACGATCCTGGTCAACGCCGCGCTGTCGAAGGCCTACTACCTGCAGCAGAACCAGTACGAGGAGTGGGACCCCGAGGCCGGGCTCTACCAGCTCGTCATCCCCGGCCAGCACGAGCTCGCCCTCGCGCTGCCCTGGGGAGGTACGTCGCATCCCGTCTGGTTCAAGCGCGACCCCCGCGTCGCCACCTGCAAGGTCCTCGGTGGCGTGTTCAACCGGCCGCTGATGCTCGGCGTGCCCCAGATCGTCGCCGCCGCCATCGACGCGACCAAGGACATGGACCCCGACGACCGGTACGCCGCGCTCACGGCCACCGCCGCCCAGGTCATGAACCAGATGCCGCCGCGTGAGAACCCCCGCATCAACAAGTCCCTGGACTCCGTGCACGCGTCCGGCCCGCTCGGCCGCGCACACTGCGTGATCCACGGCAACAGCAACTACAAGCAGACGGGGCTGCTCCAGGCGTACGCCGCGTACTCGCTGCTCCAGCAGAAACCGCTCAAGGCCGGCTTCGCCAGCGGCTGCCAGGCCTTCGGGCACCGCGAGCTGCTCGGCGCCCTGCGCAGCTTCGGCCTGGTGATGGAGCCGATCATCACGGTCGAGCGCTGACGGGTTCGCCGATGCGACTGGTCGACTACCTCGACAAGGGGGCCTCGCTCGGGTCCGAGGCCCCCTGTCTGACGACCGACGGCGACACACGCACCTACGCCGAGGTGCAGGCCGACTCGCACCGCATCGCCGACGCCCTGACCCGGCACGGCGTGGCGTCGGGTCAGTCGGTCGCGATCCTGTCGGCCAACGACCCGACGGCGTTCACCAGCGTCTTCGGCATCTCCCGCGCGGGCGCCGTCTGGTGCCCGATCAACCCCCGCAACGAGGCGGCCGAGAACCGCGAGCTGCTCGACCTCTTCGACTGCACTGCCCTGCTGTTCCAGGCGTCGTTCGCGCCGCTCGTGCTCTCGATCATCGACGACCTGCCGAAGGTGACGCTCCTGGTCTGCCTGGACGGCGACGTCGAGGGCGCGCTCTCGTGGGAGGAGTTCCTCGACGCGTCGGTCGCGCCGATCGAGACCAGGGGACCCAACCCCGTGGCCGAGTCCGGCGTGGCCGACCTGGCCATGATCGTCGGCACCGGCGGCACGACCGGCACGCCCAAGGGCGTGATGCTGACCAACGCCAACCTCGAGACGATGACGGCGCTCACGCTGATGGGGTACCCGTTCGCCGGCCGCCCGACGTACCTCGCCCTCGCGCCCCTCACCCACGCGGCCGGCGTGCTGTGCTTCCCGGTGCTGGCCCTGGGCGGCGAGATCGTCATCATGCGGGCGCCGGACGTCGGCGGCTTCCTGAAGCTGGTGGAGAGACACCGGGTGACCCACACGTTCCTGCCGCCGACGCTGATCTACATGGTGCTCGGGCACGAGGATCTCGACGCGACGGACCTGAGCTCGCTGCAGTGCTTCTGGTACGGCGCCGCCCCGATGTCCGTGGCCCGTCTCGAGGAGGCCCTGAACCGGATCGGCCCGGTGATGGCCCAGCTGTTCGGCCAGACCGAGGCGCCGATGATGATCTCGATGATGCGGCCCGAGGACCACCTCGGACCCCACGGCATGCCGAACCGCAACCGGCTCGCGTCGGCGGGGCGGCCGGCGCCGCTCGTCCAGGTCGCGATCCTCGACGAGGAGGGCCACGAGCAGGACGGCAGCCAGCGGGGCGAGATCTGCGTGCGCAGCTCGCTGGTCATGGCCGGCTACTACAAGAACCCCGAGGCGACGGCCGAGGCCGGCAAGCACGGCTGGCACCACACCGGCGACATCGGCTTCATCGACCGCGAGGGCTTCCTGCACATCGTCGACCGGGCCAAGGACATGATCATCAGCGGCGGCTTCAACGTGTACTCCACGGAGGTCGAGCAGGCCCTCCTCGCCCACCCCGACGTCCAGGACGCCGCGGTGATCGGCGTCCCGGACGAGAAGTGGGGCGAGAAGGTCGTCGCGGTCGTGCAGCCGTACGCCGGTGGGTCGGCCGATGCCGAGGCCGTCCGACTCTTCGTGCGCGAGCGGATCGGCGGGGTCAAGGCGCCCAAGGAGGTGCTGGTCTGGGGCGACCTGCCGCGGTCCAAGGTCGGCAAGGTGCTGAAGACCGAGATCCGGACCTCCGTGCTCTCAGGCGGCGACCAGTAGCTCGGCGTCGCGGGCGTCCAGCTCGGCCTGCCAGACGGCGGGCTTGGGGACCGTGCGGATCGCGCCGGACAGGGTCGGGATCAGCGCGGCCAGCGCGGTGAGGGCGCCGATGACGAGCACGGCGTCGCGACCGCCGATGTGCTCGAGGAGCACGCCGCCCAGGAGCGGGGCCAGCCAGATGACGGACGTGCCGAGGAACTGGCCGGCCGACTGCGCGCGACCCTGCAGGTGCGCCGGGGTGTGCGCGATGCGGTAGTTGCTGCCGCTGGCGTTGCCGGCCGGGTTGAGCAGCATGATGAACCCGAGAGCGCCGGCCACGACGGCCGGGCTGTCCCAGAAGGCCATCGGGATGGCGAAGGGCACGAAGCTCCACGCCGTCACCACGACGAGCAGGCCGGTGGGCATCCGCTCGATGATCCACGGTGCGGCGAGAGCGCCCAGGATGCCGGCCACGCCCGCGGCCGTCGACACCAGGCCGATGGCCCTCGGGTCGACGCCGTCCTGCACCATCCGCAGGATCGCCACGAAGAACATCGCGTTCACGAGCAGGTTGACCGAGGCGCTGAAGACGGCGATCGCCCGGAAGTAGGGCCAGGACAGGATGAAGCGGATGCCCTCGACCACGTCCTGGGCCGGTTTCCGCGGCGGGCCCACCCGCTCCGGCGCGGACAGGTCGGTCCGCATCCAGCCCAGCGCGAACCACGAGGCCGCGAACGAGACGGCGTCGAACGCGAACGGCATCCAGCGCGCGACGCCGTACAGGATGCCGCCGAGCGGACCACCGAGCAGCGAGGCCACGTGCTGGCGGGCCTGGCTCTGGCTCAGGGCGGTGGGCAGCTGCTCGCGGGAGACGACCGACCGCAGGGAGGACATCTCCGCCGGACCGGAGATCCCGGTGGCCACGCCGGTGAGCAGGGCGACGGCGGCCAGGTGCGCGATGGTCAGCGAGCCGGCGTACGCCGCGACCGCGAGCGAGGCGTAGAGCAGTGCGCCGCCCCCGCTCGCCGCCCGCATGATGAGCCGGCGGTGCACGCGGTCCGCGAGCACGCCGGCCGGGAGCAGGGCACCGCACAGCCCGACGAGGAACGCCGCCTCGATGACCGCGGCCCAGACGGCCGATCCGGTCAGTGCGTAGGTGACGAGCGGGAAGACGAACATGCTCACCTGGCTGCCCAGGTCGCTGATCGTCTGGCCCGTCCACAGGATCGTGAAGTCCCGGTTCTTGGCGAGGTCGCGGTAGCCGTTCATATGCGCAACAGTACGTGCGCAACTAGATATGCGCAAGAGTGTGTGCGCAATAAGTCGTGCGGGACTGGCTAGGATGGACGCATGGCACCGCCGCGGGAGATCCCCAAGCTCACCGACGTCCGGATGCTGCGCGGGATCGCGCACCCGATGCGCAACCGGATCCTGGAGGAGATGAGCGCGGGCGGACCGATGCGCGCCGCCGACGTGGCCGAGCGGCTGGGGATCCCGGCCAACCAGGCGTCGTTCCACCTGCGTCAGCTGGCGAAGTACGGGCTGGTCGAGGAGGCCCCCGAGCTCGCTCGTGACGGCCGCGACCGCGTCTGGCGGGTGATCCACGAGAGCGGGCTGAGCGTCAACCTGGAGGACCTCGCGCAGCAGGAGGGCGGCAAGGCCGCGATCACGGTCTTCCGCCGACAGTGGACCGCCGAGGCGCACGCGGCGATCGACCGGGCGGACCGACCGGAGCAGAACAAGGACGCGACGGTCGCGGTGAGCATCCACGCCTTGCGGTTGACCAAGGCCGAGGCCAAGGCGCTCGCGGGCGAGATCAACGACCTGGTCGACGGCTGGCGGGAGAAGAAGAAGGCCAGGTCGGGCCGTACCTACGAGGTGCTGTGGGTGCTCCAGCCGGCGCCGGAGGTGGAGACCTCGCCGGGTCGTGTGCCTGAGGACGCGCCATGACGCGTCGTGAGGCACACGACCCGGGGGGATCGAGGGGCTAGTCGACCCGGTGCCAGCGGCTGAAGTGGACGGTGGCCATCGTGGCCCAGTCCCCGCCCTCGGCACTGACGACGTCGCGGAACTCCAGCGAACCATCGGGCAGCACGGTGACCCGTGCCTGGACGTTCTGGCCCGGCTCGTGGCTCCAGTACCACGTGAACAGGTCGCCCTCGACGGTGTAGTCGCCCAGACCGCTGTCCTCGGTGCCCTTGCTCGGTCCCTCCGTGTAGACCTGGTCGAGCGTCCAGGTGCCGTCCCTCAGGTGGGCGGTGTAGTGGCCGCTGCCGTTGTCGAGCACGTCCTGGTCGGTCACCCCCACCTTGCGGCCGGCGTCAGCGGTGACGGTGAACGTGTAGTCGCCGTTCAGTGCGGCCAGCGCCTCGGCGTCGGTCGGGTCGCCGCAGTCGGACAGCGACGTCGTCGCCCCGCTGCCCGCCACGGCCTGGGTGATCTCGTCGAGGATCGGTCCCTGCACGGCGTCGGCCGCCATCGCGTCGCGGACGGGCTGGGTGGCCTCGACCATGGCCTCGACCTGTGCCCGGCTGGCCGCTTGGATCTTCCCGCCCTGGTCGCAGAAGGTCCGGGCGGCCTCGTCGTCGGTCGGCATGGTGCCCAGGACCCACGCGCGGGTGTCGTCGGCCGCCTGCGTGAGCGCGTCGCGCTGCTCGTCGGTGAGGCTTGCGTCGACGGCGGCGTTCGCGACCAGGACGTTGATCTTGGGGAAGAACACGATGTTGGCGGTCGCCGCACCCGCCGGTGCCGAGCTGTACTGCGACTCCGCTCCCACCTGGGTGCTGGGGTCCGGGGTGCCGTTGGTCGTCCGAGCGCCCAGAGACCTGAACATGTCCTTGGTGGCCCGGGAGTACGGCGCCCGGACCAGGCCACCTGCGTAGTCACCCGGCTCGTTGAGCGGCGCGGCGAACCCGAACGGGTGCCGCAGACCCTCCGGCCACAGGGACAGTCCCACGACCCCGACGTCCGTGAGGCCGGTCAGCACGTCGCTCCGGATGGGGTCGGCCACGACGCGCGCCATCGCCTGGTCGCTCGTCACCACGAAGGGCGCCTGGAGCGGCGCGAGCGTGCGGACTCCGACGCTGTCCCAGGCGCGGGCGGCCACGACCGCGAGGTCGAGGTCCCCGTGGATGGCCTGCTGCACCATCACGGGCTCGAACCGAGCGACGTGGCCGGCGGCCAGGTACACCGGCTTGATGGTGATCGCGCCGTCGGTCAGCTGCGTCACGCGGTGGGCGAACCAGCGGATCTGGCCGGCCGAGGGGGCGTCCTTCGCATCGCCCGTGCCGAGCGTGAGCTGCACCGGGTCGACGGCGGGACCGGCGTCCGCGGCCGGGCTCGCCGCACCGCTGGACGAGGGGGTGCCCTGCTGGTCGGCTGACGAGCTGTCAGGGTCCGCGGAGCACGCGGTCAGGGTGGCCGCCACGAGTGCGAGGAGGCCCAGGTTGCGCTGCCAGGTTGGGTTCATGGCCGAGAACGTAGGGAGCGCGCGGTTGCGGCGAATCGGTGAGAGGACGCGTTGCTGCCTGCGTGATTTCCCTAGTCGGGGAGGTCGCTGACCCGACGCCACGGCTGTCCGAAGAAGCCCTCGGTGGCCTTCTGCAACGAGGGCAGGTTGTCGTGCAGGTCGGTGAACCGGATGGTGCCGTTGCGCGCGATCACCAGCCGGGCCGTGATCACCTCGTCGCTGCCCCAGTACAGCGTGAACAGGTCGTCCTCGTAGGTGTAGGTCCCGAACTCGTCGGGGTCGAGGAGCTCCGCGTCGGCCTCCTGGTGGTAGCTCCACAAGCCGTTGTCCAGGGTCCAGGTGAACTGCCCGACGTTGTCGCGAAGCTGGTCCGGATCGGTGATGCCGACGCTCGTCATGTCCTTGCGCGTCACCCTGGCCAGGTAGACCCCGTCGAGCGCGTGCGTGCCGCCGGCATCGCCGGAGGTGGCACCGTCGGGGCACGCGGTGATCGGGTCGGACGGCGGCACGGTCGAGACCGCTGCCTCGATGGCGTCGACCAGCCCCGCCGTGTCCGGATCCCGTTCCAGGTCTGCCCTGACCACGCGGCCGACCTCCTCGAAGGCCGCCACGTCGTCCGGCCCGGCCGCGACGATCTCCCCTCCTTTGCGGCAGAACGCCTGCGCGCCCTCCTCGTCGTCGAGGAACGCCGAGGGCGGATGGCGACGGACGGCGGCGGCCGCGTCGGCGAGGACCTCCCACTGGCCCGGGTCCAGGCGCGCTCGCAGACCGTCGGTGGCCACGAGGGTCTCGATCCTCGGGAAGAGGACGACGTTGCCCGTCGCGATGACGCGGTAGCCGGCGCTGGCGACGGCCGCGAACGAGGACTCCAACCCCCGCAGCGTGCCCTCCTCCAGATCGGGTGTCTCGACGGCGGTTCCGCCCAGCGACTCGAGCAGCTCGCCGACGGTCCGGGACCGAGGACTCCGGATCATCGCCCCGTCCAGGTCGGCGGGTCGCAGGACGGGCTCGCCGATCCCGAAGATCCGCCGGAGCTGTCCTGGCCACAGGTCGAGACCGGTGACCCCGGCGGCCGAGAGCCCGGCCAGCAGGTCGTCGCGCACGTCGGAGGCCAGGGTCGCGCGCATGGCCGCGTCGCTGGTGATGAGGAACGGCGTGTTGATCGCGCGGAGGGTGCTGACTCCGAGGAGGTCCCAGGCGCGCGAGGGAACGACCCCGAGGTCGTAGCTGCCGTCGGCCACCATCCGGGCGAGCACCTGGTCCGACCCCGCCGGCTCCGGGTTGGTGAGGTCCCACGCCACGTCGACGCGGATCTTGCCGGCGGAGCGGACGTCCACCTCGTGCGCGAACATCAGGATCTCCGGCGCGTTCGGCTCCTGCTGGGTCTCCGACGTCGCCAGGGTCAGCACCAGGCTCGGTCCGTCGACAGGGCTCGCGCAGCTGGTGACCGCGGGGGACAGAGCGAGGACCAGGCAGGCGAGCGTCGCTGTCGTCCGACGCGCGTGCGTCATGTCGAGAAGGTACGACCGTCGCGGCGCGCCGGCATCGGTCTTTTACCGAAGCGGAGCAGGTCACCGCTGGTCCATCATGGCGGCGTGGGCCTCAGCGGGACGCGGGTCGGCGCGTTGGCCGCGCCGGGCCTGTCGGCGGCGGCGCTGGTGGCGGGCGTGACCGGCGGGTTCGTGCTCGACGCCGCGGCACCGTACCTGGCCCCCTGGGACGTCTGGCCGCTACCGCTCGTCGCGACGGCGTACGCCGCGGTGGCGGCGTACGTCGCCACCGCGCGGCCGAGGCTGGCACATGTCGCGGCACTGCTGCTGGTGTCGGTGAGCGTGGCCGCGCCGGCCCTGTCGTTCGGTCTCGCCCAGCGCTCCTGGTCGTGGGTCGGGATCGGAGCCCTGGCGGCCTTGGCGGCCCCGTCCGTCGGCTGGGTCTGCGGTGCCACCCTGCGGGGCGAGGCGATGGGCACGGTCCCGCGACGGCTGCTGACGGTGGCAGTGGCGCTGGCGGCGTCGCAGGTGGTCGTCCGTGCCCTCGTCGACGACCCGGCGGCCTGGGGCTGGTGCCGGTGCGCGGGCAACCCGCTCGCGCTGACGTCCGGGTCCGGCCCGTTCGAACGGCTCGAGCCCTGGCTGGCGGTGGCGGACCTGGCGGTCGTGGGCCTCGTGGTGCTCGCGGTCGGGACGGCGTTCTGGGAGCGACCCGGCAGACGCGGCGTGCCGGAGCTCGCTCTGGTCGGCGGGCTGCTGGTCGCCGCCGGGGCGTGGGCGGTCGCGGACCTGGCCGTGTTGGCGGGTCGGCCCACGTCCGACGCGGGTCCCGCCCTGGCCGTGGGGCTCCTCGTCGTGCTGGCGGTGCACCTCGCCGGGCTGCGCCGCGGGCGGCCCAGCCGGGCGCACGTCGCCGACCTGTTGCTGGCGGCGCGGGAGCGCAGTGACCCGGCACGACTGCGCGAGCTGGTGGCCAGGGCCGTCGGGGACCCTGGCGCCGCGGTGTACTGGTGGGACCGCGAGTCGGGGTCGTACGTCGACCACCTGGGCCGGCCGGCGACCCTGGCCGCCGATCGACCGTCGACCCACGTCCTGGAGGTGGAGTCCGAAGGGCGGCCGATCGCCCGCGTCGTGACCGAGCGTCCCCTCGTGGTCGACCCGGGGATCCGCGGTCCGGTGGCCGAGGCGTTGCGGCTGTCGACCGAGAACCGGCTGCTCCAGGAGGAGCTCGCGGCCAGCCTCGTCCAGGTGCGCGAGTCCAGGTCCCGGATCGTCCAGGCCTCCGACGAGGCACGGCGGCGGATCGAGCGCGACCTCCACGACGGGGCGCAGCAGCTGCTCATCTCCACCGGCGCCAAGCTCAACCTGGCCAGCACGCAGGTCGATGCGGCCCGGGACCCCGCGCTCGCCGACGCCCTCGCCGAGGCGTCCGACGAGCTCGGGCGCGCCCTGAGCGAGCTGCGGTCGCTCGCGCGCGGGATCACGCCCACGGCGCTGGTGCACGGGTCGTTGACCGACGCCCTGGAGGATCTCGCCCTGCGCAGCCCGGTGCCGACGACATTGCACGTGACGGGCACGGAGGTCGTGCCCGCGGAGGTCCAGGCGACGGCGTACTTCGTGGTCGCGGAGTGTCTCGCCAACGTGGCCCGGCACGCCCACGCGACGACCGTGCGGGTCCAGGTGGAGCTGGGTCGTGGGTTGCGCGTCGAGGTTGCCGACGACGGGCGCGGCGGCGCCGAACCGTCGGCGGGGTCGGGACTGAAGGGCCTGCGTGATCGCGTCGAGGCGCTCGACGGGGACCTGACGATCACCAGCTCGGCCTCGGGCACGGCGGTCGTCGCCCTCCTCCCGAACGACGCGCCATGAGCCTCGCCCGGCCGAGGGTGCTCGTGGCCGACGACGCGGTCCTGGTCCGGGAAGGCGTCGTCCAGCTGCTGCGGGCAGGAGGGTGCGAGGTGCTCGCAGCGCTCGAGGACGCGGACGGCGTACGGAGCGCCCTGGCCTCGACCGGCGACGTCGACGCCCTCGTGCTGGACATCCGGATGCCGCCGACCCACACCGACGAGGGGCTGGCGCTGCTCGAACGGCTTCGGGCGGACGGGGTGCGCACGGGGGTGCTCCTGCTGTCGATGTACGCCAGTCCGACGCTGGCGCTGCGGGCCCTGTCCGCGGGCGGCGCGACGGGGTACCTGCTCAAGGACCGTGTCCGCGACGGTGGCGCCCTCGTCGACGCCGTCCGGACGGTGGCGCGCGGCGGCACGGTGGTCGACCCGGAGGTGGTGGCCCTGATGCTGCGGGCCTCGACGGGCGCCTCGAGGCTCGACGCGCTCAGCGAGCGCGAGCGCGAGGTGCTCGGGTTGATGGCCGAAGGTCGGTCCAACCAGGGCATCGCCAAGGAGCTGCACCTGGCCGTGAAGACCGTCGACAGCCACGTCGAGCACCTGCTGACGAAGATGGGTCTCGAGGCCAGCGTCGACGAGCACCGCCGGGTGCTGGCCGTGCTCGAGGTGCTTCGCGCCCTGGATGCCTAGGCTGGCCGGGTGCCTGCTCGACTCCGTCCCGCTCCGGCAGCGGAGGTGGCCTCGGCGCTCGCGGCCTCGCCGCGGTCCGAGGAGCAGACGCGGCTGCTGGTGAAGCACTTCCTGGCCGTCCTCGGCACGCGCGCGCCGGGCAGGTCCGTGGAGGTGCGCGTGCCGCCGTACGCCGCGGTGCAGGCGATCGAGGGAGTGCGGCACACGCGGGGTACGCCGCCGGCGGTCGTCGAGACCGACGCCGCGACGTGGATCGGGTTGGCCACGGGTGCCTTGGCCTGGGCCGTCGCCGAGGCGGAGGGGCTGGTGCGCGCGAGCGGCGAGCGGGCCGACCTCACGGCGTACCTGCCGCTGGTGGACGCGCCGTGATCGCCTCGGTCCCGTTCGCCGCGCTGGCGGCTGCTGCCGGCGAGGTCGACGGGGTGGAGTACGTCGTGTGGGACGGTGCCGAGCCGCCGCCGCGCGCCGACATCGAGCTGGTGGTGCTCGACTACCGCAACGCGCGGCTGACGCTGGACCGGCTCCCGTCGCTGCGGTCCTTGGCGGTGGTGCAGACCCAGACCGCCGGCGTCGACGGGATCGTCGAGCACCTGCCCGAGGGGGTGTCTTGTGCAACGCCCGCGGCGTGCACGACGACGCGACGGCCGAGCTGGCGCTGGGGCTGACGCTCGCCTCGCTGCGCGGCATCGACACGGCGGTGCGGTCGCACGGGCACTGGCCCGGTTGGCGAGAGAGGGGGCCGGAGCAGCGGTCGTTGGCGGACTCGCGCGTTGCCGTGCTGGGGTACGGGTCGATCGGCCGTGCGATCGCCGCCCGCCTGCTGGCCTGCCGGGCTCGGGTGACAGCCGTGGCCTCCTCCCCGCGGTCCGACGACCTGGTCGGGTCCGTGGTCACCGCCGCCGACGTCGACTGGGCCGCGCAGCACGTCGTGATCGTGGTGCTGCCGCTGACCCCGTCGACCCGGCACGTCGTGGACGCCGCCTTCCTGGCCGGGCTGTCCGACGGATGTCTCGTCGTGAACGTCGGCCGCGGCCCGCTGCTCGACTCCGACGCCGTGATCGCCGAGGCCGGCCGGCTGCGCTTCGCCCTCGACGTCACCGACCCCGAGCCGCTGCCCGACGGCCACCCACTGTGGTCCGCCCCCTCGGTGCTCGTCACCCCGCACGTGGCAGGAGGTACGACGGCGATGCTGCCGCGCATGGCCGCCCTGCTGCGGTCCCAGCTGACGGCGTACGTCTCCGGCCAACCGCTGCGCAACGTCGTGATTGCGGGGTAGTCCCTGACGTTTGGGCCCCATTCAGCGCCGAAGGGGGGCCCAAACGTCAGGGACTATCCCCGCGATCGCTCAGCCGCTGAACGACCCCATCACGGCCACGAAGGCGGCCACGAGGGTGTCGATGTCCTCCTCGGAGGCGACGAGCGGGGGAGCGAGACGGACGGTCTGGCCGTGCGCCTCCTTGGCGAGCACGCCGAGGCCTAGGAGGGCCTCGGTGACCTGGCGGCCGGTGGCCACCCCGTCGGTGATGTCGATGCCGCACCACAGGCCCCGGATCCGGACGGCGTCGAAGCCGTTGCCGATGAGCGGCGCGAGGCCGGCCTCCAGGCGGGCGCCGAGCTCGACCGCGCGAGCCTGGAACTCGCCGGTCTCCAGCATCGCGACGACCTCGGCGCCGATGGCCGCGGCCAGCGGGTTGCCGCCGAACGTCGAGCCGTGGCTGCCGGGCGTGATGACGTCGAGGACGCGGTGGTCGGCGGCGATCGCGGAGACGGGGTACAGCCCGCCGCCGAGCGCCTTGCCCAGGATGTAGACGTCCGGGACGACGCCCTCGTGGTCGCACGCGAACGTCGTGCCGCTGCGCCCGAGGCCGGACTGGATCTCGTCGGCCACCATGAGCACGTCGTGCTCGTCGCAGAGCGCGCGTACCTCCCGCAGGAAGCCCTCCGGCGGGATGATCACGCCACCCTCACCCTGGATCGGCTCGAGCAGCACCGCGACGGTGCTGTCGTCCAGGGCGGCGCGGATCGCGGCGATGTCGCCGTACGGCACCATCCGGAAGCCGGGCGTGTACGGCGCGTAGCCGGTCGTCGCGTCGGAGTCGTTGCTGAAGCTGACGATCGTGGTCGTGCGGCCGTGGAAGTTGCCCTCCATGACGATGATCGAGGCCTGCGCCTCCTCGACGCCCTTCACCTCGTAGCCCCACCGGCGGCTGACCTTGATGGCCGTCTCGACGGCCTCGGCGCCGGAGTTCATCGGCAGGATGAGGTCCTTGCCGGTCAGGCCGGCGAGCGCCTTCGCGAACGGCCCGAGCTGGTCGTTGTAGAACGCCCGGCTGGTCAGCGTGAGCCGGTCGATCTGCTCGTGCATGCGGGCCAGCAGGCGCGGGTGGCCGTGGCCGAAGTTGAGGGCGGAGTAGCCCGCGAGGCAGTCCAGGTACCGCTTGCCGTCGACGTCGGTGACCCACGCGCCCTCGCCGGTGGCGAGCACCACGGGCAGCGGGTGGTAGTTGTGCGCGGCGTAGGTCTCGGTGAGCTCGATGTGCTCCTGGGTGCGGCTGCCGGTCGTCGTGCTCGTCATGGCTGCATCCTCGCTCACCGACGGCCCGGTTGCCAAAACATTGTCTGACAATTTTTCGTGTCGCTAGGGTCCGGAACCATGGCGACGACACCAACGACCGACGAGCTCCGCGCGAAGGTGGCCGAGGTGCTTCCCGGCGTACGGCGCGACCTCGAGGACCTGGTCCGCATCGAGTCGGTGAGCGCCGACCCGGAGCGGGCGGGGGAGGTACGGCGGTCGGCCGAGGCGGTGGCCGCGCTGCTGGAGGCCGAGGGGTGCACGGCGCGCATCACCAGCGCCGACGGCGGCGGCCCGGCGGTGATCGCCCACAAGAAGGGGCCGGAGGGTGCGCCGACCGTGCTCCTCTACGCGCACCACGACGTCCAGCCCGAGAACGACCACGCCGACTGGGACTCCCCGCCGTACGAGCCGACCGAGCGCGGCGACCGCCTCTACGGCCGCGGCGCGGCCGACGACAAGGCCGGCATCGCGACGCACCTGGCGGCGCTGCGGATCTTCGGCGACGAGCTGCCGGTGAACCTGGTGTTCTTCATCGAGGGCGAGGAGGAGGTCGGCTCGGAGACGCTGCCCGCGCTGCTCCACGAGAACCTCGAGGAGCTGCGCGCCGACGTCATCGTCATCGCCGACTCCGGCAACTGGGACATCGGCGAGCCGGCCCTGACCACGTCGCTCAGGGGGCTGGTCCGGATGGACGTCGAGGTCCGCACCCTCACCCACGCCGTGCACTCCGGGATGTGGGGCGGGCTCGTCCCCGACTCCCTGATGACGCTGGCCCGGCTGATCTCGACCCTGCACGACGACCGCGGCAACGTCGCCGTGGACGGGCTGCACTCGGGGCCGGCCGCGGACGTCGAGTACCCCGAGGCGCGGCTGCGCGCCGAGTCCGGCGCGGTCCCGGGCATCGACTGGATCGGCGACGGATCCACGGTCGAGCGGCTCTGGACCAAGCCCGCTCTGAGCATCACCGGCCTCGACGCCCCCAAGGTCGCCGGCGCCTCCAACACCTTGGTGCCGGCCGCGCGCTGCCGCATCTCGATGCGCATCGCGCCGGGTGACACCACGGAGAACGCCGAGGCCCGCCTGCGTGAGCACCTCGAGAAGCACGTGGCCTGGGGAGCCGAGCTGGGCATGACCACCGTCGACACCGGGGAGCCGACCCAGATCGACGCGACGGGACCTGCGTACGACGCCGCCCGCGGTGCCTTCACCGAGGCCTGGGACGGCACCGCGCCGGTCGACATGGGCGTGGGTGGGTCGATCCCGTTCATCGCCGAGTTCCTCGAGGCGTTCCCGGAGGCGTCGGTGCTGGTGACCGGCGTCGAGGACCCCGACACCCGCGCCCACGGCGCCAACGAGGGCCTGCACCTGCCGGAGTTCGAGAAGGTGCTGCTCGCCGAGGCGTTGCTGCTGCGCAACCTGGGGTGAGGCCTACGCGGTCACCGCGTAGAGGAAGCACTGGGGCAGCACCGTGCGCACGTGCACGGCGCCGACGTCCGGCAGCGCCAGCAGCTTGTCGAGCAGCGGCTCGAGGTCCTGGTCGTCGTCGGCCAGCGTGTTGTGGGCGTAGTTCATGGTGCCGTCGGGCCGGTACGTCCGCAGGACCCGCGGTCCGCGCCGCAGCTCGTCGGGGAGCCCGTCCGACCGCCACCCGGCGCACGTCTCGGCATGCACGTACACCGGGCCGACCTCGCGCCACACCGACGGACCGGGCAGCGGCGCGTAGGAGATGAGGCCGATGGCCTCGCCGGCCCGCGCGTACCTCAGGCAGCAGCGCAGCGGCTCGCCGTCGCCGCTGGCCGGGAACGGCCTGAGGGCGTTGCCATGCCCGTCGTCACCCGCTGCGCGTACGGCGTCGAGGTGGGCCGGGTCGATCGCGTGCACCGTGGTCATGGGCCCAGCGTGCCCCGAGTGGAGGCGCGCTTCTGGCGGGAATCGGACGCGGGTTTCCGTCAACCGCGTTGACGGTTGGGTTCCCACGCACTAGTCTCATATCGTCAACCCCATTGACGAAAGGACAGAGGCTCGATGACCGTCATCACCGCACCCGACCAACCCACGCACGACCTGGGTGGCACCCGGTTCACCTCGCTCGCCACCCCGAGCCGAGGCTCCGCGGAGACCTCGGTCTGGGTCGTGGAGATCGACCCGGGCGTGCCCGCCACCCCGCACTCGCTGACGCGCGAGGAGGTGTTCGTGGTGCTCGACGGCGTGGCCGACGCAAGCGTGGACGGTCGCACGGCGACCGGACGCCGCGGGGACGCGATCGTCGTACCTCCCGGCGTGCCCTTCGAGATCGCCAACGGGGGCGACGAGCCGCTGCGGCTCCTGTGCTGCCTGCCCGTGGGCGGCCAGGCCGTCACCGGCGACGGACCGTTCACGCCGCCCTGGGCCGAGTGAGCACGTGAGCGAGCCCGTCCCGCTCGCACGGCTGCTTGCCGTGGCCTACCGCCAGCTCATCGACGGCCTGCACCACAGGCTCGCCGAGCTGGGCTGGGACGACGTGCGGCCGTCGTACGGCTTCGTCCTCCTCACCCTGCGCGACCGCCAGGCGTCCGTGTCCGAGCTCGCGGCCCTCCTGGGCGTGAGCAAGCAGGCGACGTCGAAGCTGCTCGACCAGATGGCGGAAGGGGCGTACGTCACGCGGGAGGTGTCGACGTCCGACGCGCGGCAGCTCGCGGTGGCGCTCGCGCCGCGCGGCCGGGAGCTGCTCGCCGTGGTCGAGAGGATCTACGCCGAGCTCGAGTCCGAGTGGGCCTCGGTGGTCGGCGCCGCGAAGGTGGAGCGGCTGCGCGGCACCCTGACCCAGGTGGTGCTGGCCGGCAACGAGGGCCGCTTCCCGGAGGTGCGCCCGACGGCCTGAGGCGTGCCCAGCACCACCAGCGCCGCGCGCTCCCACGGACGGTCGGCGGCGAGGTTCGGCTCCTCCTCGGTCATCCAGTGGTCCCAGAACTCCTCGGCCTCGGCGACCGTCCGGGTGCCGTACGACGCGTCGCGGGCGATCCCGCGGGTGCGGGCCGACGCGCGGTCGGACTGGACCCACACCACGAGATCGGCCAGCGGCGCCAGCGAGGCGCGACCCGCGCCGACCCCCTCGACGACCAGCCGTTCGCCCTTCCGCGGACCGAGGACGGTGTCGACGAGCTTCTTGTCCCACCCGAACCTCGAGAAGTCCCGTGCCACGTCGTCGGTGTGCACGACGGCGCTGCCCAGCAGGTGGGCGAGGTGCCCGGCGAACGTCGTTTTCCCGCCGGCCGAGCGCCCGTCGACCAGCACCAGCCGCGGCGAGCCGACCAGGGCGACGAGCGCGTCGTCGGAGACCTGCTCGAACGGCTCGAACGACGGCTCCTCGGGATGCAGGTCCATCAGCCGATCCTCGAGACGAACAGCTCGTGGTGCTTCTCGTGCCACGGCGCCGGCCGGCCTTCGGGGTCGACGTTCACCTCGACCACCCGGGACCGCGCCATCAGCCGGTCGCCGTCCAGGGGGTCGTGGATCTCCGAGTCCAGCGTCACCGAGGTCTGCCCGACGGCGGAGACGCGTGACCACACGTCGTACGCCTCCGGCCGCAGGTTCATCTGGGCGACGTGGTCCATCTCGCTGCGCGCCACGACCGTCTCGACCGTGCCCGAGACCCGGGCCTCCTGGAACACGTCCATCAGCACCTCGAGGTTCGCCTCGTGCACGTAGTCGAAGTACCTCACGTTGTTGACGTGGCCGAGCAGGTCGACGTCGGAGAACCGGACGCGGATCGGCCGGCGGTGCACGGTCCCGGTCTCCCAGGTCGCGGCCGGGGTGCGGACGTCCTCGAACGGCGGGTCGTCGCGGTTGGTCTCCAGGCGAGCCCGCTCCTCGGGCGTCAGCCGCCGCGGGCGCTCGGAGGCGAACACGTACGCCGCCAGCCTCGTCGTCGCCCGTGCGTGCACGCCGGCGGAGGTGCTCAGCTCGTAGCCGAGCGTGAACGACGCGGCGCGGAGGTCGCTGACCCACGTGCCCACGGTCAACGGCGCGTCGTCGTACCGGATCGGCTGCAGGTACTCGACCACGGTGCGCACCACGACCAGCCCCTCGCCCGGGTTCGGGGTCGGTGAGGTGTCGTGGTGGCGGAGCAGGTCGAGCCGCGCCTCCTGGAGGTAGTCGACGTGGAAGACGTTGCCGACCGTGCCGTCACCGTGCAGGTCGGCCCACCGGACCTGGCAGGCGTAAAGGTGTCGCACCCGACCAGACAAGCAGACGAGGCTGGGGGCCATGGGACTGCGCATGCAAGCCGTGATCGTCAACTGCCAGGACCCCGAGCCGCTGGCCGAGTTCTGGGCCGCCGCGCTGGGGTGGCGCATCACCGTCCGCGGCGACCCGGAGTGGGGCATCGAGCCGCCCGAGGGCAGCCGCGAGGACTGCGTGGTCGCGGACATGCTCTTCATCCGCGTGCCGGACGAGAAGCAGGTCGTCAACCGCCTCCACGTCGACCTGCGCCCCGAGGGTCCCGACGGCGACCAGGCCGCCGAGGTCGCCCGCCTCGAGGCCCTCGGCGCCACCCGCGCCGACGTCGGCCAGGGCGACGACGTGTCCTGGGTGGTGATGGCCGACCCCGAGGGCAACGAGCTCTGCGTCCTCGCGCCGTACCCAGCCGACGTCCAACCCCGCTGGCAGGCCCAGTACGACGCGTACCGACCGGCCGGCCAACCGGCGCCGCCGGGATAGTCCGGTGCGAATCTGCCGTCTGGACCCGGTGACGCACCGCCCGAACGCACCGGGCCATCCCGAACGACGCGGCGAATCGGGCCAGAGCAGCGGAGCCGCCTAGACTGCAGGCGTGCATCCGCAGGGCCGACCGGTCACTCGACGGGGGGGCGACGGACGTCTGACGCTGGCACTCGACCCGCAGGACCAGGGACCCCAGGACGCCTGCGGGGTGTTCGGGATCTGGGCGCCCGGCGAGGACGTCGCGAAGATGACGTACTTCGCCCTCTACGCGCTCCAGCACCGCGGCCAGGAGTCGGCCGGGATCGCGGTCAGCAACGGGCGGCAGATCCTGGTGTACAAGGACATGGGCCTGGTCTCGCAGGTCTTCGACGAGTCGACGCTGAGCAGCCTGGTCGGGCGCATCGCCATCGGCCACTGCCGGTACTCCACCACCGGCGCCAGCACCTGGAAGAACGCCCAGCCGACCTTCCGCCCCACGCACGACGGCTCGCTGGCCCTCGGTCACAACGGCAACCTGATCAACACCCACGAGCTCAAGCAGCTCGTCGAGGACCTCCCCACCGAGCAGGCCGAGCTCGACCTGCACCTCCGCGAGGTCGAGGCGTCCACCAACGACACCGGCCTGGTGACGGCACTCCTCGCGCACCACCCCGACACCACCCTGGAGCAGCGCGCGATCGAGGTGCTGCCGCAGCTCAAGGGCGCGTTCTCGTTCGTCTGGATGAACGAGGACACCCTGTACGCCGCCCGCGACCCGCAGGGCATCCGCCCCCTCGTGCTGGGGCGGCTCGCACGCGGGTGGGTCGTCGCCAGCGAGGACGCCGCCCTGGCGACCATCGGTGCCAGCGTCGTCCGCGAGGTCGAGCCCGGCGAGCTGATCGTCATCGACGAGAACGGCCTGCGCTCCCACAGGTTCGCCGAGCCGGAGCCCAAGGGCTGCGTGTTCGAGTACGTCTACCTCGCCCGCCCCGACGCCACCATCGCCGGCCGCAACGTCCACGAGGCGCGCGTCGCGATGGGCCGCCGGCTCGCCGAGGAGCACCCGGTCGACGCCGACCTGGTCATCCCGGTGCCCGAGTCCGGCACGCCCGCCGCCGTCGGGTTCGCGGAGCAGTCCGGCATCCCGTTCGGCCAGGGCTTCGTCAAGAACGCGTACGTCGGCCGCACGTTCATCCAGCCCAGCCAGACGCTGCGCCAGCTCGGCATCCGCCTCAAGCTCAACGCCCTGGAGCACATGATCCGCGGCAAGCGGATCATCGTCGTCGACGACTCGATCGTCCGCGGCAACACCCAGCGCGCGCAGGTGCGGATGCTCCGCGAGGCCGGCGCCCTGGAGGTGCACGTGCGTATCTCCAGCCCGCCGGTGAAGTGGCCGTGCTTCTACGGCATCGACTTCGCCACCCGCGCCGAGCTGATCGCCAACGGCCTCGACGTCGCCGAGATCGCCGCCAGCGTCGGCGCCGACTCCCTCGGGTACATCTCGCTCGACGGGATGATCGAGGCCACGAAGCAGCCGGCCGACCGGCTGTGCTCGGCCTGCTTCACCGGCCAGTACCCCATCGAGCTCCCCGACGAGCGGCTCCTCGGCAAGCACCTGCTCGAGCCGACGTTCGCTGCTGCCCTGCCCGTGCTGAACAACCCCTGACCGACAGGACCGCGATGACCGACGCGTACGCCGCCGCCGGCGTCTCCATCGAGGCCGGCGACAAGGCCGTCGAGCTGATGCGCACCTGGGTCGAGAAGGCCCGCCGGCCCGAGGTGATCGGTGGCATCGGCGGCTTCGCCGGGCTGTTCGACGCGTCGGCGCTGAAGGCCTACGACCAGCCGCTGCTCGCCACCTCCGCCGACGGCGTGGGCACCAAGGTGGCCATCGCGCAGGCGATGGACAAGCACGACACCATCGGGTTCGACCTGGTCGGGATGCTCGTCGACGACCTGGTGGTGTGCGGGGCGGAGCCGCTCTTCCTCACCGACTACATCGCCACCGGCCGGGTGGTCCCCGAGCGGATCGCGGCGATCGTCAAGGGCATCGCCGAGGCCTGCGTCGAGGCCGGCTGCGCGCTCATCGGCGGCGAGACCGCCGAGCACCCCGGGCTGCTGGAGCCGGACGAGTACGACGTGGCCGGCTCCACCACGGGCGTGGTCGAGGCGTCCCGGCTGCTCGGCCCCGGCCGCGTGCGTCCCGGCGACGCGGTCGTCGCGATGGAGTCCAGCGGGCTGCACTCCAACGGCTACTCCCTGGTGCGCCACGTGCTCCTCACCACGGCCGGCTGGCGGCTGGACCGGGACGTGCCCGAGCTGGGCCGCACCCTCGGCGAGGAGCTCCTCGAGCCCACCCGGATCTACGCCAAGGCCTGCCTCGACCTGGCCGACCGGCTGGCGGACACGTCCGGGGTGCACGCCATGTCCCACGTGACGGGCGGGGGCCTCGCGGCCAACCTCGCCCGCGTGCTCCCGGTGGAGGTCGCGGTCACCATCGACCGCTCGACCTGGACGCCCGCGCCGGTGTTCGACCTGGTCAGGACGGTCGGGCAGGTCGACCAGGCCGACCTGGAGCAGACCCTCAACTGCGGCGTCGGCATGGTCGCGGTGGTCGCGCCTGACGACGCCGACCGCGCGGTGGCTGCGCTCGCGAGCCACGACGTACGGGCGTGGGTGGCCGGCGAGGTGACCCGTGCCGAGGGCCCGGGTGGCACCGTCGACCTGGTCGGGCAGCACCCCGGCTGGTGAGCCCCGGCTCCGCTCGCAGCAGATTTCGAGACGGTTCGGCGATCCCGTCGCTGCGCTCCGGTGTCGCCGGACCTCCTCAATCTCCTCGCTCATCTAGCCCCCCGCTCGCACGCTCGCGGGGACTTGGCTCGGATTTCCGGACGTCGTGTGCAGGAACAGCCCGGCACCAGGTAGCGTTGCGCCTACGACAGAGACCGATCAGACCGGTGAGCCCGCTCGACGCGTGAGCCCCGGCCAAGTGCGAGGGGGTCGACCCTATGGGGCGCGGCCGAGCCAAGGCGAAGCAGACGAAGGTCGCCCGCGACCTGAAGTACCGCACACACGAGACGGACTTCGGGGCGCTCGCGAAGGAGCTCCACGGCGACGAGCCGGACTCCGAGGAGCAGGACGACGGTCCGGACCTCGACCAGTGGTCCGACTACGCCGAGCCGCGCCGGGACTGAGCTGTCGGTTCTGAACCAGGCACGTCACCGGGTCTCGACGCGCTCGCGCGACCCCGTTCCTCGGTCGTGTCGCTTGCTCGACCTGGCTGAGCCCACGCCGAGCGCTCGTTGCTCGTGCTCAGCTGCTCATCCCAGGTAGACGCCCCGCAGGCGTCCCACCTCGCGGATGCGACGCTCGGCCAGCCGGTCCGCGGCGATCGCCGGGGGCACGCCGTCGGACTTGGCCAGCGCGAAGACCCGGCGCGTCGTCTCGAAGATGCCGCTGGCCCGCTGCTGGGCGCGCTCGAAGGAGAAGCCCTCGAGCTCGTCGGCGACCTGGATCACGCCTCCGGAGTTCACGCAGTAGTCGGGCGCGTAGAGGATGCCGCGCTCCTCGAGCCGCTTCTCGACGCCGGTGTGCGCGAGCTGGTTGTTGGCGCCGCCGCAGACGATGCGGGCCGTCAGCGTCTCCACCACGTCGTCGGTGAGCGCACCTCCCAGCGCGTTGGGGGAGTACACGTCGAGCTGCTCGGCCAGCAGGGCGTCGGTCGACGCGACCACCTTCACGGCCGGGAACTCCTCGCGGACCCGCAGCACGGCGTCGGCGTTCACGTCGGTGACCACGACGGTCGCGCCGTCCTCGGTCAGGTGCCGCACCAGGTGCCGGCCGACCTTGCCGACGCCCGCGATGCCGACGATCCGGCCGGCGAGCGTGGGCTCGCCCCAGATGGTCTCGGCCGAGGCGCGCATGCCCTGGAACACGCCGTACGCCGTGAGCACCGACGAGTCGCCGGCGCCGCCGTGGGCCGTGGTGCGACCGGTGACGAAGCGGCTCTCGCGGGCCACGACGTCCATGTCCTCGGAGTAGGTGCCGACGTCGCACGCCGTGTAGTAGCGGCCGTTCAGCGACTGCACGAACCGTCCGTAGGCCCGCAGCAGCTGCTCGGTCTTGCCGGTCGCCGGGTCGCCGATGATGACGGCCTTGCCGCCGCCGAGGTCGAGGCCGGCGAGTGCGTTCTTGTAGGTCATGCCACGGGAGAGGTTGAGCACGTCGCGCAGGGCGTCGTCCGTGCTGGCGTACGGGTAGAAGCGGGTGCCGCCCAGACCGGGACCGAGTGCCGTGCTGTGGAGCGCGATGATCGCGCGGAGGCCGGAGGCGGCGTCGTGGCAGAAGACGACCTGCTCGTGCTCGGCGCTGGCTTCGAAGACGTCGGTCATGGGCGACCACTTTCTCGTGCGAGCCGCGAGGGTGGGCGGCGAGGATGAGGTGGCTCGCGCCGCGGCCTGGATCGCAGGCGTGGAGCGCGACCTCCAGCGTAGGCCCCCGGCTACTCGAGCATCGACACAACGGCGTACGAGGCCCCGAACATCGCCAGCGCCACCACCAGGCACAGCACGGCCAGGAGGACCGCCGGGAGCTCGCTGCTGGGACGCCGGCGCGGCCCGGCCGGCGGCTGCGGGCGCAGGCCGAGGACCGTGGTGGTCGGCACTGCCTCGGGCGCGGCCGCGGTGAGTGCCTCCACGAAGGAGGCGATGTCGGGCCAGCGGTCGTCGCGGTCCGGCTCCAGCCCGCGCAGGATCGCCTCGTCGACGTCGGGCGAGACCTCCACGAACGCCGAGGGCGGAGGCGGCAGCTTGGCCGTCGTCAGGTCGCGGACGCCGCCGCTGCGGGCGACGTGACCGGTGAGCAGGTGGTAGGCCACGGCCGCCAGCCCGTGCACGTCGGCGCGCTCGTCGATCCCGCCGCCGATGGCCTGCTCGGGGGCCATGTACGCCGGGGTGCCGACCACCTGGGTCAGCCCGCTGGCATGGATGAGGGCCTTGGCGACGCCCAGGTCGGCGACCATCACCCGCTCGCGGCCCAGCCCGTCGCTGGCGAGCAGGAGGTTCTGCGGCTTGATGTCGCGGTGCACGACGCCCCTGGCGTGCAGCACCGCGAGACCGTCGCCGGCCTGCATGACGATGGGGACCACGCGCTCCAGCGGGAGCCGACCCTCGGTGAGCAGGTCGGCGACCGTGCCGCGGTCGGCGTACGTCATCACGAAGTACGGCGTGCCGTCGGCCTCGCCGATGTCGTACACGCGCACGACGTGGTCGCTGTCCGACGCGCGGAGGATCCGGGCCTCCTCCAGGAACCGTTCACGGATGTCCTCGCGCTGCGACCAGTTGTCCGCGAGCGCCTTCACCGCGACGTCCGATCGCAGCTCGTCGTCCCGGAACAGCCAGACCGAGGAGAAGCCGCCGACGCCGAGACGGTCGACGCGATGCAGCCGACCAAGGCGTTCGGGGAGGGACACGCTCGGTATTGTGCCCTCACCCGACCGGGTCCACCCGGTTGGCTGACCCTCGGGGGAGTCGCGTGGTGCAGGAGCAGGACCCCAACCAGGACGTCGACATCGACGCGCTCGCGTTGCGAGCCGCCGATGGGGACAAGGACGCCCTGGACCAGCTGCTCGCGCTCATCCAGCCGCGGGTGCGCCGGATCTGCGGCCGGATGCTCCTCTACCCGCAGGATGCCGAGGAGGCGTGCCAGGACGCCCTGATGCTCGTCGCGACCCGGATCCACACGTTCGCGGGGCGCTCGAAGTTCACGACCTGGCTGCACGCGGTGGCGGCCAACAGCGCCCGCTCGACGTACCGCTCGCTCAAGCGCCGCTCCTCCGAGCTGCCCAGCGACGAGCTGCCGGTGAGCGCGGACCCGCGCACCACGAGCGTCATCGCCGGCAGCCGGCTCGACCTCCTCGACGCCCTCGAGGTCCTCGGCGCGACCCACCCGCTGCTGGTCGAGGCCCTGGTGCTGCGCGACATCCAGGAGCTCGACTACAACGAGATCGCGCTGCTGATGGACCTGCCGCTCGGCACGGTCAAGTCCCGCATCCACCAGGCGCGCAAGACCGTGCAGCCGCTGCTCATCGTGAAGCTGTAGCGACGACGACGTCGCCGTGGGTGCCGTAGCCCACGAGGTCGCCGCCGGCGCGGGTGCCGTCGAACGTCACGAGCGCCCACCCGCTGTCGGTCTCGACGATGGTCGGCCACGGCAGGTTGGTGGGGTACGGCGCATCGAGGGTCCCGACCTGCTCCAGGGCGAGGTCGAAGACGGGAAAGGTCATCCGCCGCTCGCGCGGTCCGTCGCGGCCGTCGCTGGCGAGCAGCCGCCACTCGCCGTCGAGCTTCGCGAGTGTCGGTCCCTCGGTCGCGGTCCGGCTCGGGTCGGCGGCCACCAGCTCGAGGCTGTCGAGGTCGGGCCCGGCCGCCAGTGCGGGGTGGAAGCGGAAGAACCTCGACGCCGTGACGAACGCGACCAGCCAGGAGTCGCCCGAGCGGACCAGGTGCGGGTCCCAGGTGCCGACCGAGCGCAGGCCCGTGGTCGGCAGCCGCAGGGCCCGGGTGTCGAGGACGTGGCGGCCGCGCGTCAGGTCGGCGTCCGACCGGGCGATCGTGGTGGTGACCGCGGCGTCCTTGTCCGCCCGGCTGAAGTCGCCCCAGGTGCTGGTGGCGACCAGCCACCCGGCCCCGTCCGACGCCCCGTCGCGCACCAGGTGCGTCGCGTTGTCGCCGTACACCCCGGGCTTCTCGGGCCGCCGGAAGAACAGGTCGGCACGGTGCTCGAGCCGCCACTCGTCGGGGTCCAGGCTCCAGACGCCGGTGTGCGCGGTGTCGAAGAAGCCCGGGCCCGCGTGCGTCGCGGTGAGCAGGAGGCGTGGTCCGTCGCGAACCGGTGTGCCGTCGACCTCGGTGACCAGGCGTACGTCGCGCAGGCCCAGCTGGCCGAACGCTCCGGCCTCGACGGCACCACCGCCGGTCGTCGACACGTGCAGGTCCGCACAGAACGCCTCGTCGCGGACGTCCAGCCGTTCCCTCAGGTCGTACCTGGCGCTGGCCACCCAGCGCCCGGCCTCGCGCGCGAAGGCCGTGAGCCAGGTGCCGGTGACGGTGATCCCGAGCTCCTCGGGGGCGTGCGGCAGCCGGCCGAACCGGCGGCTGCGGTGCCGGGTCGTCCGGCCGGCCGTCGTGACGCGCAGGCTGATCACGTCGCCGGCCAGCTCGACCGCGAGCTCCGCGTCGCCCGCGCCCAGGACGACCTCGCCGGCCCCGACGGCCGTCGCGGCGACGTACGGCGCCGGCTGCGGCACTGCCCACGTCCCCGGCCCTTCCGCGTGCACCTGGACGAACCCCGGCGCGACGAGACGGACCGGCCGGCGGCGCGCGACGATCTCGAAGCGGCCCGGCACGCGCCTCATCCTGGCAGGGCTACCGTGCACGACATGACCCCGGCTGACCTACTGACCGACGCCTTCGGACGCATCCGCGGCCTCGCCTACCGGGTGCTCGACGGTCTCGACGACGACGCCCTCGCCCACCGACCCGGGCCGGACGCCAACCCGATCGGCTGGCTGGTCTGGCACTCGTTCCGCGTCCAGGACGACCACGTCGCCGACGTGGCGGGCACCGAGCAGGTCTGGACGGCCCAGGGCTTCGCAGGACGGTTCGCGCTTGCCTACGACGACGCGGCGACCGGCTATGCCCAGTCCTCGGCCGACGTCGGCGCCTTCGCCGCGACCGCCGAGCTGCTGGCCGGCTACGCCGACGCCGTGACCGAGGCGACCCTCGGGTACGTGAAGGGCCTCGCCCCCGACGACCTGGACCGCGTCGTCGACACCTCGTGGGACCCGCCGGTCACGCTCGGCGTCCGGCTGGTCAGCGTGGTGGGCGACGACTTCCAGCACCTCGGCCAGGCGGCGTACGTGAAGGGCCTGCCCAGCGCCTGACGCCCTCCCACCCCGTGGACAGCCCCGCCGGCTGGGGCACCGTGTCCGGGACGATGGGCCATGCGTCGCGCCGGTTACCTGGTCATCGGCGACACCGTGCTGTCACGGCGCATCTGCCACGAGCTCGGTACGGCGGCGGAGCCGGTCGACCACCTCGTCGAGCCGGCCGACGACTGTCTGGCCGAGGCGGTCCTGAACCGACCGGCCGCCGTGGCCGTCGTGGTCCACGACGACGTGCTCGCCGTCCGCTACGCGCTCGCGATCGCGCACCTCGACCCCGACGTCCGGACGGTCGTGACGATCTTCGACCGCACGATCGCCGACCACGTGTCGTCGCTGCTGCCGCAGGCCGTCGTCACGTCCCCGGCGGCGATCGCCGCGCCCCTGCTGGCCGGGCCCTGCCTGGGCCGCGACGTGGTCGCGGCCTGGGAGGCCAACGGCGTCGAGCACCAGGTGGTCGACTCGGGGGGTCGGCGCCGGCTCCGCACCGTCCCCCGCCGGTCGCAGGGCGGGGTCGTCTCGGGCATGCGCCGGTCCCTGGGTCAGCTCGTCCTGCGGCTCGGCGTCCAGGACCTCAGCGCGCACCTGATGCTGGGCGGGCTGTTCGGCCTGCTGACCGTGCTGGTCGTCGACTTCGCCTGGCTGATGGTCGACGGGCGCCACAGCGCCAGCGCCGCCTTCCTCGAGGCCGCGCGGGTGGTGGCCACCGTCGGGCCGGGTCCCACCGAGGCGTCCACGGCGTACGCCATCTTCTCCGCGGTCGCCATGCTGATGTGCGTCGGCTTCACCGCGCTGTTCACGGCCGGGTTGGTGGACCGGCTGCTCGAGCCCGGTCTGATCGCCCTCCTGGGCTCTCGCAGCGCCCCGCGGCGCGACCACGTGATCGTGGTGGGCATGGGGCAGGTCGGCATCCGGCTCTGCACCGAGCTGCGTGGCCTCGGCGTCCCGGTGGTCGGCGTCGAGCGCGACCCCGCCGCGCCGCAGCTGCACGTCGCCCGTGCGCTCCGCCTCCCGGTCGTGTCCGGCCACGGTGGCGACCGCGGAGTGCTGGAGCGCGTGGGTCTGCGTCGCGCCCTGGCGCTGGCGGCGGTCGGCTCCGACGAGAACGACAACATCGCGGTCGCCATCGCGGCCAACGCGGTCGCGCCCGGCACCCGCGTCGTGCTGCGCGCCGGCGAGCAGGAGGCGATCGCCGAGACGCGTTCGCTGCTGCCGCTGGGCGTCACGCTGGACGTGTGGAGCATCGCGGCTGTGCACATCGTCGGGGTGCTCCGCGACGGCGGCGCCGTGGACCCGGTGGCGCGCCTGGTCGCCGGGGGTGACGGGCGCACCCCTGCGCAGGAGCGCCGGTCCTGCGGGCACGCCACGATCAGCTGAGACGGCAGAGGCGCGACCTCAGGGTTGGATGTACGTTTGTACATATGAATGCCTGCGGAGCCTCTCGGGGGCTGAGGCGGCGACGGCGAGCCGTGTGCGCGCTCTTCGGTCTGCCCGGGCTGGCCATCTCGTCCTGGGTCGCGCGCACGCCGGACATCCGCGACCTGGTCCGGGCGTCGACCGAGCAGATGGGCTTCGTGCTGTTCGGCGTCTCGGTCGGCTCGATGGCCGGCATCCTGGCCTCGGCCGCGCTGCTGCGCCGCTTCGGTGCCCGCGGCGTGACCACCGCCGGCATGGGCTGCATCGTCGTCAGCATGCCGGTGGTCGGGATGGGCGCCGAGCTCGGTGCGGGCGTCGTCGTGGCCGTCGGCCTGGGTCTCTTCGGCCTGGGCATGGGCGGCAGCGAGATCGCCATCAACGCCGAGGGTGCTGCCATCGAGAGGGCCGCAGGTACGTCGGTGCTGCCGGCCATGCACGGCTGCTTCAGCCTGGGGACCGTCGTGGGTGCCCTCGCCGGGGTGGCGTGCAACGTCGGGGACGTCCCGGTGGTCGCGCACCTGGTCGTGGTCGGTGTGGTGGGGGCGCCGGTCCTGCTGTCCCAGGCGCGACACCTGTCCCCGGACACCGGCCGCAGCGCGCGAGGCACCGGTCGGGTCGGGTCGCTGCGGCCGGGAGCGCGGCCCTGGCGGGACCGCCGGGTCGTCATGATCGGCGTCGTCGTCCTGGCGATGGCCCTCGCGGAGGGCGCGGCCACCGACTGGCTGCCGCTGGTCATGGTGGACGGCCACGGCATGAGCGCGGCCCTGGGCTCCTTCGTCTTCGCCGCCTTCGCCATGGCCATGACCGTCGGGCGGTTCGGCGGCGGGTGGTTCCTGGACCGGTACGGGCGGGCGTCGGTGCTCCGGTCCAGTGCGTGCGCCGCCGTGGTGGGCATCGGCTGCATCGCCCTCGTCGACGACCGCCTGGTGGCCTCGGCGGGCGTCCTGCTGTGGGGCCTCGGGCTGTCCCTCGGCTTCCCCGTCGCGGTGTCGGCGGCGGGCGACACGAGTGAGGGCGCGGCGGCCCGGGTGTCGTTCGTGACCACGATGGGCTACCTCGCCTTCCTGGTCGGCCCGCCGGCGTTGGGCGTCATCGGGGAGGACTTCGGCCTGCGCGTCGCGCTGCTCGTGCCCCTGGGTCTGGTGCTCGTGGCCGCCTTCCTGGCGCCGGCGCTGGCGCCCGAGCCCGGCCTCGACCCCGTCCTCGACCCCGTCCTCGACCCGGTCCTCGACCCGGGCCGTGCCTCCGGGTCGTCGCTGTAGGGTCTGTGCTCGTGCCGAAGGGGACGGTGGACCCGGACCGGCCGCTCCGCATCGCCCTGGCCGCGCTCGAGGTGGTGGCCGAGAGAGGCGTCGAGGGACTCACGCACCGACGCGTCGCCGCCGTGGCCGGGATCCCGCTCGGCTCCACGACCTACCACTACGCGACCCTCGACGACCTGCTCGCCGCCGCCATCGTGGAGGCCAAGCGGGCCACCGACGTCGAGCTCGAGGCCTGGGCCCGGACCCTCGGCCCGGACACCGACCTCGTCCGCGCCGTCGCCGACTACGTGATGCAGGCGCTCACGCACCACTGGGGCCGGACGGTCGTCGAGCACGAGCTCTACCTGGCTGCGCTGCGCCGGCCGCAGCTCAGCTCGTTGAGCCAGCAGTGGGACGACGCCTTCCCGGCCGTGCTCTCCCAGCACGTCGACCCGGTCGTCGCCCTGGCCGTGGCCCTGGTGGTCGACGGCATGTTCGTGCGGGCCTTCATCCATGGCATGCCCACCCGGGCCGACGTCGAGGACGTCCTGCGGCGCCTCCTCGGCTGACGGTCCCGAGCTTGTCGTCGGTCGACCGTTGACGTCTCCGCACCCATGAATGTACGTTTGTACATACCGCGTCGATCCCGTACCCGAGGAGCACCGATGAGTCGACACGCCTGGCCCCGGGGGCTGGTCACCGCGCTGGTGACCCCGATGAAGGACGAGGGCATCGACGTCGACGCCACCCGGGCGCTCGTGGAGCGCCAGGTCGGGGCGGGCGTCGCCGGCGTGCTCGTGGCCGGAGGCACCGGCGAGCACGGCGTCCTGACGTACGACGAGCGGTCGCTGCTGGTGCACACCGTCGCCGACGTCCTGGACGGTCGGCTGCCGTTCGTCGTGCAGACCGGAGCGCTCGCCACCCGGGACGCCGTACGCCTCAGCCAGGACGCCGAGAAGATCGGCGCGACCGGGGTGCTGCTCCCGGCGCCGTTCGGCGAGGCGGTCAACTGGCGCGAGAAGCGGGCGTTCTACGAGGAGGTGGACGCCGCGGTCTCCGTGCCGATCATGCTCTACAACACGCACGCGGCCGGTGTGATGGACCTGGGACAGGTCCAGCAGCTGGCCGAGCTGCCCAACGTCAGCGCGATCAAGCACAGCTCGAGCGACGCCACCCTCCTCGGCGACCTGGTCGCGTGGTCGCGCACGGCCGACTTCGCCGTCTACACCGGGTGGGACGACCAGCTGGCGCCGGCCGTGCTCGCCGGTGCGCACGGCGCCGTGCTCGGTGCCGGCAACGTGGTGCCCGAGCTGATCGTCGAAGTGCTCGACCTCTGCTACCGCCGCGACGTCGGCGACGACCTCGACGCGGCCTGGGGGCGGCTGCGTCCGTTCCTGCGCTTCATCGGCGAGTCCGAGAACTACGTCGCCGCGGTGAAGCTGGCCACGCGGCTGCGCGGCGTGGACGTCGGCGACGTGCGGGCGCCGTACCTGATGCCGACCGACGAGGAGCGTACGGCGCTCGCCGAGGCGCTGGAGAGGCTGGACGGCCGATGAACGAGTTGTCGACGAGCCGCCTGGACGTCCTCGTCGTGGGCGCCGGCCCCGGCGGCGCCGTCGCGTCGCACACCCTGGCCTCGCGCGGCTTCTCGGTCGTCTGCCTCGAGCAGGGCGACTGGGTGAACCCGGGGGACATGCCCGGCACCAAACCGGAGTTCGAGCTACTGACGCGCGGCCAGTGGTCGGTGTGGCCGAACGAGCGCCAAGGCCGCGCCGACTACCCGTTGAACGTCGACGACGCCGACGCCGACCCGATCATGTTCAACGGCGTGGGCGGCGGCTCGGTCTTCTACGGCGCGCACTGGATGCGGCTGCTGCCGAGCGACTTCCGGGTGCGCAGCGTCGACGGGATCTGCGACGACTGGCCGATCGGCTACGAGGACCTGGCGCCGTACTACGACCAGGTCGACCGGTTCATCGGCGTCTCCGGTCTGGGCGGCGACCCGGCGTACCCCGAGCACGACTACCCGCTGCCCCCGCACCCGATCGGGCCGGGCGGCATCCAGATGGCGCAGGGCATGAACAAGCTCGGCTGGCACTGGTGGCCGGGCGCGAACGCCATCCCGTCGACGGCCTTCAAGAACATGGGGCAGTGCGTCCGCTGGGGACTGTGCGAGCGCGGGTGCCCGGTCGGCGCGAAGGCGTCGTTCGACCTCGCCTACTGGCCGCACGCCACCGCCGCCGGGGCCAAGCTGGTCACCGGCGCCCGCGTCGCCCGCATCACCGTCGACCGCCAGGGCCTGGCCAACGGCGCCGTCTGGATCGACGTCGAGGGCCGCGAGCGCCGGATCGAGGCGAACGCCGTCGTGCTGGCCGGCAACGGCATCGGGACGCCGCGGATCCTGCTGATGTCCGACGACCAGCATCCCGACGGGCTCGCCAACTCCAGCGGCCTGGTCGGCAAGAACCTGATGCTGCACCCGGTCAACAGCGTGCTGGGCACGTACGAGGAGGAGCTGGCGGCCTGGTACGGGCCGGCCGGACAGCTCATCTACTCCCTGGAGTTCGCCGACACCGACGCCTCGCGGGGCTTCCTCCGAGGCGCCAAGTGGGCGCTGATGCCGCCGCTGGGCGTGCTGCACGTCCTCGACCACCTGCAGGAGCACTCCTTCGACGCGAGGTGGGGCAGGCACGTCCACGAGCTCGCGAGCTACACGGGCCGGTCGATGATCTGGTCCGGCGTCATCGACGACCTGCCGGCCGAGTCCAACACCGTCAGCCTCGACCGCGCGGCGACCGACAGCAGTGGTCTGCCGGGCGCGAAGCTGGACTACCGGCGCGACGAGAACGCCGACCGGATGGTCGACTTCATGAACGCGCGCATGGTCGAGGCGCACGAAGCCGCAGGGGCGACCCGCACGCTGACCGCTCCGCTGACCGAGTCCGGCCACCTGCTCGGCACGGCGCGGATGGGCGACGACCCCGCCACCTCCGTCGTCGACGCGTGGGGCCGGGCGCACGACGTACCGAACCTCTTCATCGTGGACGGGAGCGTGATGGTGACCGGAGGCTCGGTGAACCCCACCGCGACCATCGCCGCCATGTCGCTGCGCACGGCGACCCACGTGGCCGAGACCGCGCGCGACCAGCGGGTGCCCGCATGACGCGCCCCAGCACGCTCACGCGGGAGCAGGTCGCCCGGATCCGGGCGGCCGCCGCCGTGCTGCTCCCCGGCCACGCCGAGTCGCCCGCGGCCGACGTGCTTCCCGACTACGACGAGCTGGTTCAGGTGGCGGCCGCCGCCGTGGGCGAGGGCCGGGCCCTGCCCGCGGCGATCGAGGCGCTGCCGGACGAGCCGACCTGGGAGAGCCTGTCGACCCTCGCGGACGCCGACCCCGCGTCGTTCGAGCAGGTCTCGCTCGTCGCCGTCGGCGCGTACTTCATGTCGCCGGCCGTCCTGGCCTCGCTCGGGCTCCCGACGGGGGAGCGGCGGCCGGCCGACCGCGAGCAGGTGGTGGACGAGCTGAGCACGGGCATCCTCGACGCCGTGTACGAGCGCGGCTGCCCGGTCCGCACCCTCGACGACGTGAACGGGGCCACGCGATGAGCGACGGTCGGCGCGACGTGGTGGTCGTCGGCGGCGGCGCCGCCGGCATGGCCGCGGCCTGGCAGCTGCGCGACCGGGACGTGCTGCTGCTGGAGGAGAACGACGTACTCGGCGGCCGACTCAAGTCCCACGCCCGCGGCGACTACTGGCTGAACCTCGGCGGGCACATGTTCCCCGCCGAAGGCGCGCGAGTACGCCGCCTGATCGAGGAGCTGGGCCTCGAGACGGTCGCGATCCCCGGCTCGAAGACCGCGCTGAGCCTGGACGGCAAGGTCTACGACGCCCGTCGGATCGAGAGCTACCCGTTCACGCTCCCCCTCTCGGTGCGCGAGCGGGCCGCCCTGGTGCGAGCCGGGCTGACGGTGCGCTGGAAGGTCATGCAGTACCTCGCCGAGTCACGCCCGAAGCCGGGAGAGTCCGAGACGCAGCGCCGCGCGCGCGTCTCGCGCTTCGAGCGCGACCGCACGTTCCGTGAGCTCCTGGGCCGGCTTCCCGGCAAGGTCGACGCGATCTTCACGACGGCCGCCCGCCGGGCTCCCGGCGAGATGGACGAGCTGAGCGCGGCCGCGGGCCTCCAGCTCTTCGCGGCCAACTGGGCCGCCAAGTCGGGCAGTGGTCCCGTCAACCTGCTGGGCGGGTCGGGTCGGCTCGGCGAGGCTGTACGCCGCCGGCTCGGCGACCGCGTCGTGGTCGGTGCCCGGGTCACCTCGGTCGAGCCGGACGGCGACGGCGCGGTCGTCCACTACGAGACCGCCGACGGGCCTACCAAGGTCGCGGCCCGGCGCGTCGTCGTGGCGACCCCCGCGCCCGTCGCCCGCACCCTCGTCCGGGGCCTGCCGCGCGAGGTCGACCGGTCCCTGGCGTCGGTGAGCTACGGGTCGTTCGTGTCGATGGCCGTGCTGACCACGGAGCAGGGCCCGATGCCGTGGGACGACCTCTACGCGCTGCTCACGCCGGGCCGGTCGTTCAACATGCTCTTCAACCACGCGAACCCCTTGCGGGGCCAGGCCGCGCGCACGAACGGCGGCAGCCTGATGTGCTACGCGGGCGGCGGCCCCGCCGCCGAGCTGCTGCCCCTCGCCGACGCCGAGATCGCGCAGCGCTTCACCCAGGACCTCCTGCGCGTGTACCCGCAGCTCCAGGGCCGCGTCGCAGAGACCGTCGTGCAGCGGTGGCGGTACGGGAACTGCTGGCACGCGCCGCACGGCGACTTCGACGCAGTGCTGCGGCACAACGCTGACCGCGCGAACCCCGTCCAGCTCGCCGGTGACTACTTCGCCGAGGTCAGCGGCACGATCGAGGACGCGACGCGTTCCGGCGCGGAGGCGGCGACTGCCGTCGCGCTGGGCCTGGACCCCGACCTGCAACCGCAGTAGCGACCGACCCGCGGCCCTTGACAGGTGACGCGGGTCACGGAAAGATGATTGTCGACAATCGACCTTGACGGGAGATGCGTGCCGTGACTGCTCAGCTCGAGAGCCCCGCCGCGCCGACGACCGGGGAGCCCGAGCGGATCAGGGCAGCGCACCCGATCCTGTCCCTGCTGCTGAACCGTGCCGGCTGGGGCGTGTTCTCGGTGCTGGTCGTCTCGGTGATCGTCTACGCCTCGACCCTCGTCCTGCCCGGTGACGCCGCCCAGGCGATCCTCGGCCAGCAGGCCACGCCGGAGCGGCTCGAGGTCCTCCGCGAGCAGCTCGGGCTGGACCAGTCGGCGTGGGCCGGGTTCGTCCACTGGTTCACCGGCATCTTCCGCGGCGACTTCGGCACCTCCCTCTCGACCCGGCAGCCGGTGACCGAGCTGCTGGGCCCGAAGCTGCTGAACTCGGCCGCGCTCGTCCTGGTCGCCGCCGTGGTCTCGACGGCGCTCGGTGTCGCGCTCGGCGCCCTCACCGCGTCACGACGCGACGGAGTCCTCGACCACGTCCTCGGCATCGTCGCCCTCGTGGCCAGCGCCATGCCGGAGTACATCGTCGGCGTCTTCGTCGTGCTCTTCCTCGCGGTCGACCTGCACGCGTTCCCCGCGATCTCGGTGCTGGCTCCCGGCCAGCACATCTGGGACGAGCCGTCGAAGATGGTGCTGCCCGTGCTGACGCTCACGATCGTCGTGGTGCCGTACATCCTCCGGATGTGTCGCGGCTCGGTCATCGAGGCCCTCGACAGCGACTACGCCGAGGTCGCCCGGCTCAAGGGCGTCGGCGGCCGGCGGCTGCTCTACCGCCACGCACTGCCCAACGCGCTGGCGCCGACCGTCCAGGTCATCGGGCTCTCCCTCATCTACCTGGCCGGCGGCATCGTCCTGGTCGAGACCGTCTTCCAGTTCCCCGGCCTCGGACTGGCCCTGGTGGACGCGATCACGGCCCGCGACGTGCCGGTCATCCAGGCCCTCGTCCTGCTGTTGTCCACCTGCTACGTGGTGCTCAACATCCTGGCCGACGTCGCCGTCCTGCTGGTCACGCCCCGAAGGAGGCTCCCCCGATGACGACCGAGGCGGTCGACGCCGGGCGCAGGGGCAATCGTCGCGAGCGCGGCGCCATCCGCCGCGCGCTGCGCGGAGCGCTCCGGTCGTGGCGCGGCCGCATCGGGCTGGTCATGGCGCTCGCCGTGCTGGCGCTCGCCTTCCTCGGACCGCTCGTGGCCCCGCACGCGGCCACGGACTTCGTGGCGCTCCCGTCCAGCCCGCGCGGCCCAGGCTACCCGCTCGGCTCCGACGGCCTGGGGCAGGACGTCCTCTCACGGGTGCTGCTCGGGGGCCGGAAGCTGCTGCTCCTCGCGGTCCTCTCGACCGGCCTCGCCCTCGTCCTCGGCACGCTCATCGGCGTCACCGCCGCCTACCGGCGCGGCTGGGCCGAGACGGCGCTGATGCGCGGCGTCGACGTGCTGCTCGCCTTCCCGCAGCTGGTGTTCGTGCTCCTCGTGGTCAGCGTGCTCGGCACGCCGACCTGGCTGCTCGTCCTCACGGTGGCCATTGCCCAGGCACCCCAGATCGCCCGGGTCGTGCACGCCGGCGCCCAGGACATCTGCGAGCGCGACTTCGTCCAGGCCGTCGCGCTGTGGGGCGTGCCCCCGCGCCAGGTCATCGCCCGCCACGTGCTGCCCAGCCTGAGCACCCCGCTGGCCGTGGAGGCCGGCCTGCGGCTGGGCTTCTCCATCGTCATCATCTCGGGCCTGAACTTCCTGGGCTTCGGCGTCCAGCCCGGCACCCCGTCCTGGGGCGTGATGATCAACGAGAACCGGCTCGGCATGGCGAGCAACCCCTGGGGCGTGGTGGCCCCGGCACTGGTGCTGGCGATCCTGGCCATCGGCACCAACCTCTTCACCGACGCCTTCGCCCGGGCGGCCTTCGGCGAGGACCGCGCGGACGACACCGTCATCGGCTCCGGCATGGGAGCCACCCCGTGAGCACGCTCGGCGCGGTCGCCCCGGCGACGACGGGACTGCGGGTCAGCGGCCTGACCGTGGTCGGCAAGTCGCGTCGTACGCCGATCGTCGAGGACGTCGCCTTCGAGCTGCGTCCCGGCCAGGTGCTGGGCATGGTCGGCGAGTCCGGCTCCGGGAAGTCGACCGTCGCGGTCGCCCTGCTCGGTCTGGCCCGGCGAGGTCTGCAGATCGCCGCCGGTGAGGTGCGGATCGACGAGCGCGACGTCCTGGCGCTCCCGCCCGGGCAGCTGCGGGAGGCCCGGGGCTCGCTGATCAGCTACGTGCCCCAGGACCCCGGTGCCGGCCTGAACCCCGGTCACCGGGTCGGGTGGCAGCTGCGCGAGGCCCTCACCGTGCACCGGGGCGTCCTGCCGGCCGGACAGTCGGTCGACGACCGCGTGCTCGAGGTGCTCGCCGAGGTCGGTCTGCCGGCCGACCCCGAGCTCCTGGGGCGCTACCCGCACCAGCTGTCGGGCGGGCAGCAGCAGCGGGTCGCGATCGCGATGGCCTTCGCCGCCCGCCCGCGCGTCATCGTGCTCGACGAACCCACCACCGGGCTCGACGTCACGACCCAGCGCCGGGTGCTCGACACGGTGCGCGAGCTGACCGCGCGCCACCAGGTGATGTCGGTCTACATCAGCCACGACCTGGCCGTGGTCGCCCAGATCGCCGACCGCGTCGCCGTCATGTACGCCGGCCGGCTCGCCGAGATCGGCCCCGCCGCGCAGCTGTTCGCCGACCCGCGGCACCCCTACACCGCGGGCCTGATCGCCGCGGCCCCGTCCGCCGTCCGGGCCACCACCCTCGAGGGCATCGAGGGCCGGCCGCCGCGCCCCGGCGCCTGGCCCGCCGGGTGCGGCTTCGCCGACCGGTGCCACCGCGTGCAGCCCGACTGCCGCGCGACGCTCCCCGAGCTGGTGACGGTCGGCGCCGGCCAGGAGGCGCGCTGCTTCCACCCGGTCGAGCGGGGCACGTTCAAGATCGCGGACCGCCCGGCCGCGCCGCAGGTACCGGACCGCGGGACGGTGCTCGAAGTCAGGAACCTGGTCGCGCACTACGGCGCGCGCGAGGTCCTGCACGAGGTCGACATCGACCTGCGGGCCGGGCGCTGCACCGCCGTGGTCGGCGAGTCCGGCTCAGGGAAGACCACCCTGGCCCGGTGCCTGGTCGGACTCCACGACCGGTGGCACGGATCCGTCACCTTCGAGGACGTCGCCATCGGCCCCAGGCCCAAGGACCGGTCCACCGAGCTGCGGCGCCAGATCCAGTACGTCTTCCAGAACCCCTACGCCTCCCTGAACCCGCGCATGTCGGTCGGCCAGAACATCGAGGAGCCCCTGCGGCACTTCACCAGGCTCGACCGTCGGGCCCGCCGCGACCGCGTCGAGAGCGTCCTCTCCGAGGTGGCCCTGAGTACGGCGTACGCCGACCGGATGCCGGACCAGCTCTCGGGTGGTGAGCGTCAGCGCGTGGCCGTCGGCCGGGCGCTGACGGTCGAGCCGGAGGTCCTGGTGTGCGACGAGATCACCTCGGCCCTGGACGTCTCGGTGCAGGCCCTGCTCGTCGAGCAGCTGCGCCGGCTGCAGCACGAGCGCGGCCTGTCCCTGCTGTTCATCACCCACAACCTCGCCGTCGTGCGCAGCCTCGCCCAGGACGTCGTCGTGCTCGAGGGCGGCCGGGTCGTCGAGCACGGGCCGGTCGAGACCGTCCTGAGCGACCCCTCGCACAGCTACACCCAGAAGCTCCTCGCCGACCTGCCCGATCTCGGACGCACCGAAGCCGTCGCCAGCTAGCCGCCCCGCCCGAACCACCCGCACCTGTTGCCAGCACCATCCCGCCCGCGCGGCTCGGCGTCCGGGAGACCGCCCTCAACCCGCTGAAGAACACGAGGACACCATGAAGATCGCACCACCGAACCCGTTGAACATGGCTGGAGCCGTCGACCTGAACCGTCGCAAGTTCCTCCAGATCACCTCTCTCGGCCTCGCAGTGGTGACGACCGGAGGCCTGCTGACGGCCTGTGGCTCCGACGGCAGCTCCTCCTCCCCGAGCTCGGGCGGCGCTTCGGGGGCGCCGAAGAAGGGAGGCACGCTCCGCGTCGGCAGCACCGGCGGCGGCACCACCGACACCCTCGACCCGCAGGCGTGGGCGACCCTGCCGGACCAGCTGCGGGTCCAGCAGCTCTACGACCCGCTGGTGTGGATGGCCGCCGACGGCACGCCGACCATGGTGCTCGCCAAGGAGATCACCCCGAACGCCGACGGCACCGAGTGGACGATCACCATCCAGTCCGGGGTGACCACCCACAACGGCAAGCCCTTCACGGCCGAGGACGTTCTCTTCAGCTTCCAGCGGATCCTCGACAACAAGTACCCCGGAGCCTTCCTCCTGGGACCGATCGACATGAAGGCCTCGAAGGCCGTCGACGACACGACGGCCAAGGTCGTGTTCAGCAAGCCCTTCGGCATCTTGATGAACAACCTGTCGTTCCCGTACTTCTACATGGTCCCGCGCGGCTTCGACCCCGCGAAGCCGGACGGCACCGGACCCTTCAAGTTCAAGAGCTTCACGGCCGGCGAGGAGAGCACCTTCGTCCGCAACGAGAACTACTGGCAGTCCGGGCTCCCGTACCTCGACGAGATCGTGATCCAGAACATCACCGACGAGTCGAGCCAGCTCAGTGCCTTCCAGTCCGGCCAGGTCGACATCGTCAACGCGCTGTCCGCCGGCTCGGTCGCCGCCCTCAAGAGCGGCGGCTACAACGTGAAGATCAACGAGTCCGGCAACTGGGTGCCGTTCACCATGAACTGCCAGGCGGAGCCGTTCTCCGACGTCCGGGTCCGGCAGGCGTTCCGTCTCATCCCGAACCGCCAGCAGATGCTCGACCAGGTCTTCGGCGGCTACGGGAAGGTCGGCAACGACGTCTTCAGCCCGTACGACGCCGGATTCCCCAGCGACCTGCCGCAGCGCGAGCAGGACCTCGACCAGGCCAAGTCGCTGCTCAAGGCCGCGGGGTACTCCGACCTCAGCATCAAGCTGACCACGGCGCCGGCGGCCGCCGGCGAGGTCAACATGGCGCAGGTCTTCGCGACCGCGGCCAAGGGCGCCGGCATCAACGTCCAGGTCGACGAGCACGACGTGGGCACCTTCTACAGCAACTACTACCTGAAGGTCCCGTTCGGCACCGACTACGGCACCAACCAGAGCTTCCTGGCCAACGCCTCGCAGCTGATGATCGGCGACAACTCCTTCTACAACGCCAACCACTTCGACGACCCCGAGTACACCCAGCTCTACGACCAGGCGGTCACGAGCGTCGACGACACCGAGCGCAACCGCATCATCGGGGAGATGGCGCACATCGACTACGAGCGCGGCGGGTACATCGTGCCGGTGTTCTCGCCGACCATCGAGGCCTACACGCCCAAGGTCGGCGGCATCTCCGACTACATCACCGGGGTCAGCCCCAACAACGCCGACTTCAAGAACATGTGGCTGGCCTCTTGAACCTGACCGGCACCCGCCAGGTGGACGTCGTCGTGGTCGGTGGGGGACCGACCGGCCTCGCGGCGGCGTCCGCTCTGGCCGACGTACCCGGGCTCGACCTCCTCCTGCTCGAGGAGCGGGGGCGTCTCGGCGGTCGTCTGCACTCCGCCGACCGGGGCGAGGTGTGGCTGAACTTCGGCGCGCACGTCTTCCCGGGAGGCTGCACGGCCCTGTCGCGGCTGGCCTCCGACGTGGGCCTCGAGATGGTCGCGGTCCCGGGGGTGAGGTCCGCGCTGTGGTTCGACGGGACCCTGCACCGGCCGCGACGCGTCGAGGCCTACCCCTTCGTCCTCCCGCTGTCGGCGCGCGAGCGCCTCGACCTGGTGCGCCTCGGGCTCAGGACCCGGCTCGGCGTCGAGCGGCAACGTCGCTCCCGTCGGCGCGCGCGGTCGCGCCGTACCTTCCGCGACTCGCTGGGCCAGGCGGCGCCGCGCGTCGTCCAGATCTTCGAGACCGCGGCGCGCCGGTCGGCCGGCGAGGCCGGGCGGCTGACCGAGGACGGAGCGCTGGCCATGTTCGGCGCGCTCTGGGCCTCGGGCGGCAGGTCCGGTGCCAACCTCGCCGGCGGCTCCGGCCGCCTCGGCGAGGCCTACCTGCGCCGTCTCGGCGACCACGCGGTGACGGGAGCGGAGGTCATCGCCGTCACCGAGCACGACGACCACGTGCTCGTCGGCTACCGCACGGGCGACGGCGACACGCACGAGGTTCGCGCCGGTCACGTCGTGATGGCGATCCCGGCGCCGCGCGTCACGACGGTCGTCACGGGACTGCCGGCCGACGTCGGCGCCGACCTGGCGAGCGTCGAGTACGGCGCGTTCGTGTGTCTGTCGATCCTCACCACGAGTCTCCCGCCGCAGCCCTGGGACGACGTCTACGCCATCGCCGCCCCGGGCGCGGCGTTCGACATGCTCTTCCACCACTCCAACCCGGTCGTCCAGGGCGCCGGCCGGCAGCCCGCTCCACGCAGCCTGATGTGCTACGTCGGGGGAGACCGCGCCGCCGCACTGCTGGACGTCGACGACCAGGAGATCGAGCGCCAGCTCCTCGACGAGGTCGTCGCCGTGCTGCCGGAGGTCGGCGAGGCCATCGCGGAGACCCACGTCCACAAGTGGCGCGAGGGCAACTGCTACCCGACCGCCACGACGTCGGTCGCGCACCTGGAACAGTGGAACGAGCGGTCCGGCGGCCGGGTGGTCCTCGCGGGCGACTACCTGGCGCCGTACGGCGGCTCGGCCGAGGCGGCAGCGCAGTCCGGGGACGCCGCGGCTCGATTGCTTCGCCTCGCAGGTCCGCAGCATCATCTGGCAGGCAGCCGGCCTGGCAGCGACGAACGGGTGGGAGACCATGACTGACACCGAAGCGGTCGGCACCTCTCGGGCAGACCAGGCCCGTGACCAATCCCGTGACCAATCCCGTGAGCAGTCCCGACTCGGGCCCCTGGACCAACGCACGACGCCCGACGGCGTGCATCGCGTCCTGCGCGAGGCCATCCTCAACGGCACGTTCGCCCCCGGCTCCCAGCTGCGTGAGGCCCACATCGCCGCCGACCTCGGCATCAGCCGGGCGCCCCTGCGCGAGGCCTTCTCCCGGCTGGAGGAGGAGGGTCTGGTCGAGCGGGTGGCCTTCCGCGGCGCGTTCGTGTCCCAGGTCAGCCCGCGCACGATCGAGGAGATCGCGGTGCTGCGCTACCTCGTGGAGCCGTACGCCGCGGAGCAGACCGCGGCCGGTCTCGGTGACCGGCTGCCCCGACTGGTGCAGGAGCGGGTGCAGGCACTGCGCAAGGCCGCCAACCGCGGCGACATGGCGGCCTCGATCGACGCCCACCTGGCCTTCCACCGGTTCTTCTACGAGCACTCCGGCAACGCACTGCTCGCGGAGCAGTGGCAGGGCTGGGAGACGCGCTTGCGGCTGTTCCTCTCGGTGGACCACCGCTCCTACGACGACCTCGAGGAGCTGGCGGCCGCGCACGAGCACCTGGCCAGCCTCATCGAGGAGGGCCACATGGAGCGCTTCCGCAGCGAGCTGGCCCACCACGTCCACAAGGCGCCCGGCGCCGCCCTCGAGGACTGAGCCGCCGTGGCGCTCACCGGGCGGACCAACCTCTTGCCAAATAGTCGATTGTCGACAATCATGGCCGGTATGGGAGGAACACCGTGAAGGTCCGCGAGCTGACCTGCTTCGCCGTCGACATCCCGACGCAGCACGACACCTACGTGATGTCGCACGACCGTGTCCTCACGGCCTTCCCCACCACGATCGTCAAGGTGACCGCCGAGGACGGCACGGTCGGCTGGGGCGAGGCGTGCACCCTGGGCAGCAACTACCTCGACGGCTTCCCGGCCTCGGCCCAGGCCACCGTCAAGCTGCTCGCGGATTGGGTCCTCGCGTGCGACGTCTTCGAGGCCAACGTCCTGGTCGACGGCATGGACGACCGCGTCATCGGCAACCTGACCGGCAAGGCTGCCATCGACATCGCGCTCTGGGACCTGCGCGGCAAGCTCCTCGGCCGGCCCGTCGCCCAGCTCCTCGGCGGCGTGAAGTCGCGCAGCATGCCGGGCTTCAAGGCCATCAGCCTGGGCTCGGCAGACGAGATGGTCGCCGAGGTCGAGGAGGCCAGCGAGCGCGGCTACCGCGCCTGGCAGCTCAAGCTGGGCGACGACCCGGTCGCCGACGCGGCGCGCGTGCGAGCGGTCGCGGCCGCGATCCCGGCCGACTCGACGTTCATGACCAGTGACGCCAACAAGGGCTGGACCGTCGCGCAGACCCTGCGCTTCGCGGCCGGGATCGACGGGGTCGACACCTACCTCGAGCAGCCGGTCCCCACGATCGCCGAGCTGCGCCGCATCCGCTCGGTGCTGGCTCGTCCGTTGATGGCCGACGAGTCGCTGCGCACGGAGGCCGACTGCCTCGAGCTCATTGGCGCGGGGTGCGCCGATGCCATCAACCTCAAGGTGGCCCGCGTCGGCGGTCTCACCAAGGCGGCGCGCATCCGCGACCTCGCCCACGCCGCGGGCTGGATGGTGCTGGCCGACGAGCCGCAGGGAGCGGACCTCGCCACCGCGGCCCTCACGCAGTTCGCCGCCACGGTCGACCCGAACCACCTGCTCGCCACCGCCTACTTCATGGGCGAGGACATGAAGATCTCCTACCGGCCGGAGGGTGACACCAGCGGCCCTCGGCTGGTCGAGGGACGCGTCGAGTACGTCGAAGCGCCCGGCCTCGGCATCGAGATCGACGAAGCGGCCCTCGGCGACCCGCTCTTCACCATCGCTCGCCCCTGAGCACCCCCTTCGACCCCGAGGAACGCCCCATGGAACTGCTCGAGAACTTCATCGACGGCAAAGCCGTCGCGCCGCTCAGCGGCGACTACACCGACATCGTCGACCCGTCGACGGGCCGGGCCTACGTGAAGGCGCCGCTGTCCGGTCAGGCGGACGTGGACGCCGCCTTCGACGCCGCCGCCCGCGCCTTCGCGGTCTGGCGCCGCACCACGCCGGGCGAGCGCAGCCTGCTGCTGTTCCGGGTGGCCGACGCGTTGGCCGCGCGTGCGGAGGAGTTCGTGGAGGCGGAGTGCCGCAACACCGGCAAGCCGGTCGCCTTCGTCCGCGACGCCGAGTTCCCCGGCACGGTCGAGTACCTCAGGTTCTACGCGGCCGCGGCCCGCGACCTGCGCGGCCTGGCCGGCGGCTCGTACCTGGCCGGCTTCGAGTCGACGGTGCGCCGCGAGCCCGTGGGCGTGTGCGGCCTGGTGTCGCCGTGGAACTACCCGCTCGCCATGGCGGTCTGGAAGCTCGGCCCGGCCATCGCGGCCGGCAACACCGTGGTCCTCAAGCCCTCGGACACGACCCCCGTGACGTCGCTGCTCGCGGCCCAGGTCATCGGCGAGGTCCTGCCGCCCGGCGTCCTCAACGTCATCGCCGGCACCCGCGAGACCGGGCGGCTGATGGTGGCGCACCCGACGCCGCAGCTGATCTCGGTGACCGGCAGCGAGCGGGCCGGCATCGAGGTCTCCGCGTCCGCGGCCGACGACCTCAAGCGGGTCAGCCTCGAGCTCGGCGGCAAGGCGCCCGTCCTCGTGTTCGGGGACGTCGACGTCGAGGCGACGGCGGCCAGCATCGCCGGCGCGGGCTTCCTCAACGCCGGCCAGGACTGCGAGGCGGCGTGCCGGGTGCTGGTGGCCGCGGAGATCCACGACGAGTTCGTCGAGGCGCTGGTCCGCGCGGCCGAGGCCACGTCGTACGGCCCGCCGAGCGACACCGACGCGACGTACGGCCCGCTCAACAGTGCCGAGCACCTTGCGAAGGTGGAGAGCTTCTTCGCCGACCTCCCCGAGCACGCCACCGTGCGCACGGGCGGTCGGGCCGACCGGGCCGGGGGCGGCTACTTCTTCCAACCCACGGTCGTCACAGGTGTGCGGCAGCGCGACCGGATCGTGCAGGAGGAGGTCTTCGGGCCGGTCATCACCGTCCAGCCGTTCGGCAGCGAGGAGGAGGCCGTCGCCCTCGCGAACGACGTGCGCTTCGGGCTGGCCGCGGGGCTCTGGACCAGCAACCACGACCGCGTGCTCCGGGTCAGTGCCGACCTGGACTTCGGGAAGGTCTGGGTGAACTGCCACCTCGAGGTCGCGGTCGAGATGCCCAACACCGGCTACAAGCACTCCGGCCACGGCAACGACCTCTCGGTGCTCGCCATCGAGGAGTACACGCGGGTCAAGCATGTGATGAGTGCCGTCAGCCCCGCGTCCTGAACAGCGTCCTGAACCCGTCCGAGAACCTTGGAGACCCCATGCCGCACCACACCGCGTTCGCCGGCGTCCTCGCCGCCGTCGCCACCCCCTTCGACACGGCCGGCGAGATCGACCAGCCCCGGCTGCGCACGCTGGTCGACGACCTGGTCGCCGACGGCGTCACCGGCCTGGTGCCGGTCGGCTCCACCGGCGAGTTCGCCTCGCTCACCCACGACGAGCGACGCCTGGTCGTCGAGGTCGTCGTCGACCAGGCAGCGGACCGCGTGCCCGTCGTGGCGCACACCGGGGCGATGACCGCCAAGGAGGCGGCCGCGCTCTCCCAGCACGCGGAGCAGGTCGGCGCGTCCGGACTCCTGCTCCTGCCGCCGTACAAGGACCGCCTCACGATCGAGGAGACCACGACCTACTACCGGTCGGTCGCCGACCAGACCGAGCTCCCGGTCGTGGTCTACAACCTCCCGCTCGCCACCGGCGTGAACCTCACGCCCGAGGACGTCGTCGCGATGGCCGAGGGCAGCCCCACCATCTGCTACGTCAAGGACACCAGCGGGGACTGGCACCAGCTGACCCGCTCCATCCACGACTACGCGGACGTCTACGGCACGCTCGTCGGCTGGGACTCCATGTACCTCGCCGCCCTCGTCGAGGGTGCGGTCGGCTGCATCCTCGGCGTCACCAACGTGACCGCGAAGCCGTTCGTCGCCGTGCACGATGCGGTCCGCGCCGGGGACATCGCCACGGCCCGCGCGGCGTGGGACCGCATCTACCCCGTGGTCCGCTTCTTGATGAGCGGCGGGTACGTCGGCGGCCTGAAGGGCGCCATGGACGCGTTCGGCAAGTCCGTCGGCGACCCGCGCTCGCCCCTCGCCCCGCTCAGCCCCGAGCGACGCTCCGAGATCGACTCGATCGTCAAGGAGCTCGCCGCCGCCGGCTGACCAGTCATGGATACCCCCACCCAGACCCCCGACGTCGCGGACGTCCTGGTCATCGGAGCCGGCCCCTCGGGCGGCATGGTCGCCCAGGTCCTGAGCCAGGGCGGCCTCGACGTCGTGTGCCTCGAGCAGGGCGACTGGGTGACGTCCTCGGACTTCCCGACCGGCCGGCCCGAGTGGGAGCTGCTGGTCCAGAAGCGCTGGGCCCACCACCCCAGCGAGCGCGACGTCCCGGCCGACTACCCGGTCGAGGTGTCCGAGTCCGACATCTCGCCGGTGATGTACAACGCGGTCGGCGGCTCCAGCCTCTTCTTCGGCGCCCAGTGGCCGCGGCTGCTGCCGTCCGACCTGAAGGTGCGCTCGGTCGACGGCGTCGCGGCGGACTGGCCGCTGTCGTACCCCGAGCTCACCCACCACTACGACGCCGCGGACCGGCTGGTCGGCGTCGCGGGGCTCGGCGGCAACCCGGCGTACCCCGACGGCCTCGACTACCCGCTGCCGCCGCACCCGCTCGGGCCGCTGGGCCTGACGGCGGCCCGAGGACTCAACTCGCTGGGCTGGCACTGGTGGCCCGGCACCGTCGCCATCCCGAGCGCGCGGTTCGGCGAGCTCGCGCAGTGCGAGCGCTGGGGCACCTGCGAGTGGGGCTGTCCGCGGGGGTCGAAGGCGTCGGCCGACCTGGCGTTCTGGGTGCACAACCTGAGGTCCGGCGTCCGCCTGGTCACCGGCGCCCGCGTGCGGGAGGTCGTCGTCGACGCGCAGGGCCGGGCCCGTGGTGCCGCGTGGGTCGACCGCGACGGTGTCGAGCACGAGCAGCGCGCCCGCGCCGTCGTCGTGTGCTGCAACGGCGTGGGTACGGCGCGGCTGCTGCTCGCCTCCACGTCGCCGTTGTTCCCCGACGGCCTGGCCAACTCCTCGGGCCTGGTGGGCAAGAACCTGATGCTGCACCCGAACGCGGCCGTCCTCGGGGTCTACGACGACGAGATGGGCAGCCACCGCGGCCCGCTCGGCGAGGCGCTGGTGTCGTTGGAGTTCTACGAGACCCGGGCCGAGCACGACTTCGTCCGCGGCATGAAGTTCGGCGCCCATCCCTTCCCCGGGGTGCTGAACCAGGTGGAGTTCCACCGCAGCCTGCCGTTCGAGCAGCTGTGGGGTCCGGCGATCCACGACGTGGTGGCCGCGCACTCGCGCAGCTTCTTCTACTCCGGCCAGGTCGACGACCTGCCGGAGGAGTCCAACCAGGTCACCCTGGACCCCGGGCTGACCGACTCCGACGGCATCGCGGCACCCAAGGTCCGCTACCGGGTCAGCGAGAACAGCAGGAAGCAGCTGGCCTTCCTCGTCGACCGCCTCGACGAGGCCCACCGCGCCGCGGGCGCGGTCCGCACCGTGCGCCTGCCGCTCGCGACCGACCAGCCCGGGCACCTGCTCGGCACGGCGCGGATGGGGACCGACCCCGCGACCTCCGTGGTGAACGCCGACGGCCGCGCGCACGACGTACCGAACCTGTACGTCGCGGACGGCAGCGTCTTCGTCACCGGGGGAGCCGTGAACCCCACTGCCACCATCGTCGCGCTCGCCCACCGTCTCGGCGAGCACCTGCTGGCGACCGCCCGGCACCAGGAGGCGGTGGCGTGAACGTCTCCCTGCCGGCTGCGGCGAGAGCCCCCCGTGAGCTCACCGATCGCGAGCGCGCCGTGGCCGCTCGTGTCGCCGATGTGCTCGTCCCGGCTCGCGACACAGCGCCTGCCGCCAGCGCCGAGCCCGGCTTCTGGGACGCGCTGACCGTGGCGCTCGACGCGCGGTCCGACGCCTTCGACGACATCGCGACCGCGCTCGGCGAGCTGTCGGAGCCCGGCGCCGACCAGCTGTGGGACCACCTCCGCTCGCTCGACGAGGCCCGGCCGGCCACCTTCCAGGCCCTCAGCACGGTGATCACCGGCGCCTGGCTGCTCACCCCCGGGGTCCGCGACCGCATCGGCTATCACGGGCAGCAGTCCGACCGGGCGGGTCTCGAGGAGGCCGCCGACGAGATCACCTCGGGGATCCTCGACCCCGTCCTCGCACGCGCGGAGAAGGAGCAGAAGTGGATCCGCTGACCCAGCTGGCCCTCCGGCTGATCGCCACGCCCAGCCTCTCGACCGAGGAGGGCGACTGCGCGGCGCTGGTCGCCGAGGAGCTGCGGCGCCTCGGTCTCACCGTCGACGTCGACGAGATGGGCAACGTGGTCGGCCGGCTCGAGCTCGGGCCAGGTCCGACGGTGATGGTCGACTGCCACCTCGACACCGTGCCGGTCGTCGACGCGAGCGAGTGGACCAGGGCGCCGTACGGCGAGGTCGTCGACGGTCGCCTCTACGGACGCGGCGCCGTCGACATGAAGGGTCCGATGGCCGCGGTGCTCGAGGCGATCGACGCCATCCGCACCACCGACCGCGGCACCCTCGTCTTCGCCGGCACGCTCGCCGAGGAGCTGGTCGAGGGTCCCGCTACCATCGCGGTCGCGGGAGCGGTCCAGCCCGACTACGTCGTCATCTGCGAGCCGTCGCAGCGACGCGTTGCGCGCGGACAGCGGGGTCGCGCCGAGGTCGCCGTCGAGATCCACGGCCTCTCCTCGCACTCCGCGTACCCGAGCGAGGGCGTCAACGCCGCCGAGGTGATGACCGACGTGATCACCGGGCTCCGCGCGCTCCGGCCCATCGTGGACAGCACCCTCGGCGAGGGGATCCTGGTGCTCATCGACCTCAAGTCCGAGCCGTACCCGAGCCTCTCGACGGTGCCCGAACGCTGCCGGGCCACGTTCGACCGCCGCACCCTGGTCGGCGAGTCGCAGGACGACGTCCTCGGGCCGATCCGCGAGGTGGTCGACCGGGTCACCGCTGCGTGGGGCGCCACCGGGACCGTCGAGGTCGTCGCGCACCGGCACACGAACTACTCCGGCACCGTCGTGGAGACCACGAAGTTCGCTCCTGCCTGGCTGTTCTCGCACGACGACCCGGTCGTCGCGCGCGCCGTCGCCGGACTCGGCGAGGCGGGCCTCGACGCCGTCGTCACTCACTACCGCTTCTGCACCAACGGCTCGGCGACCGCCGGCCGCCTCGGCATCCCGACCATCGGCTACGGCCCTGGTCACGAGGACCAGGCGCACAAGGTCGACGAGCACATCGACCTCGACGACCTGCGCCTCGGGGCGCGCGGGTACGTCGCCATCCTGACCGCGCTGCTCGCCGGAGAGGCCCCATGACCACCGAATCGATCGTGTTCGCCAACCCCCACGCGGACCCGGCCCTGGTGCGACCGGGGGCTGCCGACGGCATCCGCGCCTTCCACCGCTCGCTGCCCGACTACGAGCCGACTCCGCTCGTCGACGCGCCCGCACTAGCCCGGCGGCTCGGCGTCGCCTCCGTGCACGTCAAGGACGAGAGCTCGCGGCTGGGGATGCCCTCGTTCAAGATCCTGGGCGCCTCGTGGGCGACGTACCGCACCCTCGTCGACCGGCTGGGGCTCGACGTGGACGACGTGAAGGGCCTGCCTGCCCTCGCCGAGCTGCTCGACGACCACACACTGACCCTGGTGGCCGCCACCGACGGCAACCACGGCCGCGCGGTGGCCCGGATGGCCCGCCTGCTCGGTCAGTCGGCCCACATCCTCGTGCCGCAGGACATGGTCGCCGAACGGATCGAGGCGATCCGCGGAGAGGGCGCGTCGGTCACGGTCGTCGACGGCACCTACGACGAGGCCGTCGCGGCCTCGGCGGCGCTGGCCGACGAGTCGTCGGGGGACCACGTGGTCATCTCCGACACCTCGTGGGAAGGGTACGTCGCCGTGCCCGGCTGGGTGATCGACGGCTACCACACCATCGTCGAGGAGGTCCTCGAGCAGCTCGCGGAGCCGCCCACGGTCGTGGTCACCCAGATGGGCGTGGGCGCCTTCGCCGCCGCGATGATCCGTGGCTTCGTCCCCACCGGCGCACGCATCATCGGGTCCGAGCCGACCAAGGCCGCGTGCGTCCTGGAGAGCATCCGCGCCGGAGAGTGCGTGCAGGTCGACGGCGCCCTCGACTCGATCATGGCGGGGCTCAACTGCGGCACGCCGTCCCCGCTCGCCTGGCCCGACCTCCTCGCCGGACTGGGGCACGTGGCCGCCGTCACCGACGACGACGCCGAGGACGCGATGCGGGCACTGGCGGACGTCGGCGTGGTCTCCGGCGAGAGCGGCGCGGCCGGCCTCGCCGCCCTGCTGGCGCACGGGTCGCAGCTCGGCCTGACCGGCACCGACCGGGTGCTGGTCGTCTCGACAGAGGGTGCGACCGACCGCGCCGCGTATGACCGGATCGTCGGCCGCTGATGGCGCGCGCCCCGCAGCACGACATCCTGTTCGAGCCCGTGCGGCTCGGACCGAAGGTGCTGCGCAACCGCTTCTGGCAGACGCCGCACAGCATCGCCGCGGGCTCCGACCATCCGGGCTTCCAGGCGGCGTACCGGGGTGTGAAGGCGGAGGGCGGCTGGGGAGCGGTGTTCGTCGAGGCGACCGCGGTGTCCGTCGACGCCGACGTAGACCCCCTGACGATCGTGCGGCTCTGGGACGAGGGCGACGTCCGCAACCTCCGACTGACGACCGACGCCATCCACGAGCACGGCTCGCTGGCGGGACTGGAGCTGTTCTACGGCGGTGCTCCCGTCAACAGCGGTGAGGCGCGGCACCCCTACCTCGGCCCGACCCAGACGATCACCGACGCCAACTACCTCAGCTCGGTCGCCGAGATGGGGCGCGACGACGTCGCCGACGTGCAGCAGCTGTACGTCGCCGCCGCGTGCCGCGCCCGGGACGCCGGCTTCGACCTGGTGACCGTCGGCGTCAACCACGCCATCGGCGTGATCGCGAGGTCGCCCAGCCGGAGCGGCTCGCGGCGGTCGGCATCGTCGGCGTGCACCGCATCGGCGACTGCTACGCCCCGAGCTTCATCGCCGAGGCCGTCTACTCCGGGCACCGGCTGGCCCGGGAGATCGACAGCCCCGACCCCAGCCGGCCCCTGCCGTACATCCGTGAGCGCCGGCTGCTCGACAGCACCGAGGCCGACTACGAGCTCGGCAGCCCGACCCTCTCCTACGACTGGCCCATTCCTGTGAGGAGCATCCGATGACGACGTACACCGTCAGCAACCTGATCCACGGCGACCTGAGTCCCGGCGACGGCGACGCCGAGCTCGAGGTGCTGAACCCCTCGCTCGGCGAGACCATCGCGTCGTTCAAGGAGGCGACCGGCGCCCAGGTCGACGACGCCGTGCGGTCGGCCCGCGAGGCGGCCGCCTCGTGGTCCCGGGCCACGCCCGGCGCCCGCGCCGACGCCCTGCACGCTGTCGCCCAGCTCGCCGCCGAGCACTTCGACGAGCTGGCCGAGCTGGAGAGCGTCGACGCCGGCAAGCCGATCACCGCGGTCCGCGACATCGAGCTGCCCGGCATCATCGGCGGCCTTCGGTTCTTCGCCGGTGCCGGACGCTCGAGCACGGCGCTGTCGGCCGGCGAGTACGTCGCCGACAACACGGTCATGGTCCGGCGCGAGCCCGTCGGAGTGGTCGGCGCCATCACGCCCTGGAACTTCCCGCTCCAGCAGGCGGTGTGGAAGATCGGCCCGGCGCTCGCCACCGGCAACACGGTGGTGATCAAGCCGGCCGAGATGACGCCCCTGTCGACCGCTCGCTTCGTCGAGCTCGCCAACGAGGTGCTCCCGCCCGGCGTCCTCAACATCGTGCACGGTCGCGGGCCGAGCGTCGGCGCCGCGTTGGCCGGGCACGCCGGCATCGACCTCGTCTCGTTCACCGGCTCGACCCGAGCCGGCAAGGCGATCGCCGCGAAGGCCGGCGAGGACCTCAAGAGGGTCGTGCTGGAGCTGGGTGGGAACGCCCCGGTGATCGTCTTCGACGACGCCGACCTCGACGTCCTCATCCCGAAGCTCGTGGTCGCGACCCTCTTCAACGCCGGCCAGGAGTGCATGTCCGGCAACCGGATCCTCGTCGACCCCCGACTCCACGACGAGCTCGTCGACCGGCTCGCGAAGGGGATGGCGGAGTGGGTGCCCGGCGACGCCGCCGACCCGGCCACGCAGCTCGGCCCGCTCATCAGCGAGGCCCATCGCGCGCAGGTACAGGCGGCCGTCGACGGCCGCCGCGACGGCACCGAGGTCGTGATCGGTGGCGATGCGCCCGACCGACCCGGCTACTACTTCAACCCGACGCTGCTGACGGGAGTCGCACAGGACGACGACCTGGTACAGCGCGAGGTGTTCGGGCCCGTCGCGACCGTGCAGACCTTCTCCTCGGAGGAGGAGGCGTTCGCGATGGCCAACGACACGGCGTACGGCCTGGCCGGGTCGGCGTGGACCCAGGACAGCGGTCGCGCCATGCGCGCGGGACGTGCCTTGAACTTCGGCAGCGTCTGGATCAACGACTACTTCGTCCTCGGCCCCGAGGTCCCGCAAGGCGGCTTCGGCGCCTCGGGCCATGGCAAGGAGGGCGGCTTGCCCGGGCTGGACGAGCTCACCCGCCTCAAGCAGGTCTCGGTGAGCCTGCGATGAGGATCGTGGTGTGTGTGAAGCATGTGCCGGATGCGACCGCGGACCGGCATTTCGAGTCCGACTACACCGTGGATCGGGTGGGTGTGGACGGGTTGTTGTCGGAGCTGGACGAGTACGCCGTGGAGCAGGCGTTGCGGTTGAAGGAGAAGGCCGAGAGTCCCGAGGACGTGACGGTGACTGCGGTGACCGTGGGTCCGGAGAAGGCTGCGGATGCGGTGCGCAAGGCGTTGCAGATGGGTGCGGATGCGGGCGTGCATGTCTCGGACGAGGCGATCGCGGGTAGTGATGCGATCGCGACGTCGTTGGTGTTGGCCGCGGCGGTGAGGAAGGCCGCTGGTGGTGGGGTGCCGGACCTGGTGATGTGTGGGATGGCCTCGACCGACGGGTCGATGGGGGTGTTGCCGGCGATGTTGGCCGAGCGGTTGGGGGTGCCGCAGGTGACGTTGGCGTCGCAGGTGGAGACCCAGGGTGACCAGGTGCGCATCAAGCGCGACGGGGACACCGCGACGGAGGTGATCGGGGCGCGGATGCCGTTGGTGTTGTCGGTGACCGACCAGTCCGGGGAGGCCCGGTACCCGTCGTTCAAGGGGATCATGGCGGCGAAGAAGAAGCCGATGCAGACCTACTCGCTGGTTGACCTCGACGTGTCTGCGGACCAGGTGGGCCTGAGTGTGGCGTGGTCGGTGGTCGAGGGCACCGAGGCCCGTCCGCCGCGCACGGCCGGGGAGATCGTCAGGGACGAGGACGGGTCGGGCGCGACCGCGCTGACCGAGTTCCTCGCCGCCAAGAAGTTCATCTGAGCCGGGTTGTTGGAGGAGCTGAGTGATGTCTGAGGTTCTCGTGCTGGTCGACCACGCCGAGGGTGTGGTCAAGAAGCCGACCTATGAGCTGTTGACCCTGGCCCGGCGGCTGGGGGAGCCGTCGGCGGTGTTCATCGGCACCGCCGACGCCGCCGGGGCGGTGAAGGACAACCTGGCCAGGTACGGCGCGGAGAAGGTCTACGTGGTCGACGACGCCGACATCAAGGGGTTCCTGGTGGCCCCGAAGGCCGAGGCGTTGGCCCAGCTGGTCGAGAAGACCAGCCCGGCCGCCGTGCTCCTCACGTCCTCCCCCGAGGGCAAGGAGGTCGCGGCCCGGCTGGCCATCAAGACGTCCTCGGGGCTGATCACCGACGCCGTCGACATCGCCGAAGGTGGGATCACGACGCAGTCGGTGTTCGCCGGGAACTACACGGTGACCGCGAAGGTCACCCAGGGCACCCCGGTCATCACCGTCAAGCCGAACGCCGCGACCCCGCAGGAGCACACCGGCGCCGGTGTGGTGGAGGAGTTCGCCGCGACGATCTCCGAGGCGGCGAGGACCGCGCAGATCGTGGCCTCCCAGCCGCGGGAGAAGTCCGGGCGTCCCGAGCTGACCGAGGCCGCCATCGTGGTCTCCGGCGGCCGCGGGACCGGCGGGGAGTTCGCCCCCATCGAGGCCCTGGCCGACGCCCTGGGTGCCGCGGTGGGTGCCTCCCGGGCCGCGGTGGACTCCGGCTGGGTGCCGCACTCCTACCAGGTCGGGCAGACCGGCAAGACCGTCTCCCCCCAGCTGTACGTGGCCGCCGGCATCTCCGGCGCCATCCAGCACCGCGCGGGCATGCAGACCTCCAAGACCATCGTCGCGATCAACAAGGACGACGAGGCCCCCATCTTCGAGCTCGTCGACCTCGGCGTCGTCGGCGACCTCCACACCGTCCTGCCCGCCGCCACCGAGGCCATCCACCACCGCAAGGGCTGATCCTCGCGCCACCCTGGCGCAAATAGCACGACCGTACTATTCTGGCTGCGTGAGCAAGGGCCAGGAGACGAAGGCGTCGATCCTCGACGCCTCGCTGCAGATCGCGTCGCGCGTCGGCTTCGACGCGCTGACGATCGGCCAGCTCGCCGATCGGACCGACATGAGCAAGAGCGGGCTGTTCGCCCACTTCCGCTCCAAGGAGCAGCTCCAGCTCCAGACGCTGGAGTGGGCTCGTGAGCGGTTCACCGACGTCGTGGTCCGGCCGACACTGGCGGCGCCCCGTGGGGAGCCGCGCGTCCGTGCGCTGTTCGAGCGGTGGCTGGACTGGGAGCAGGACGGCCTGTCCGGCGGCTGCGTGTTCGTGGCGGCCTCGATCGAGTACGACGACCAGCCGGGGCCGATGCAGGACGAGCTCGTGCGGCACCAGCGCGACTGGACCGAGTTCATCGCCACGGTCGCCGGCACGGCGGTCTCCGAGGGGCACTTCCGGGCCGACCTCGACACCGAGCAGCTCGCCTTCGCGCTGCAGGGGCTGATGCTCGGCTACCACCACGCGCACCGGCTGCTCCGCGACCCCCGCGCCCTCGAGCGCACCCGCGCCGGGTTCGAGCAGCTCCTCGAGTCCGCGCGCTAGATCCCACCCCACCTCATCCCGAAGGAAGCGTCATGTCAGGTCCGCAGAAAAGCACGATCGTTCGTATCCAGGTGACTGCCCGTCGCAGCCTCTTCCGCCTCGCCGATGTGGTGGCCCCGAGCCTGGCCGGCCGGTTCGCCCGCGACCTCTGGTTCGCCGTACCTCCCCGCATGGCGCCGCTGCCCGTCCCGCCGGGCGGCGAGCCGTTCGAGGTCGTCTCGCTCGGCGCGACCGTCCGCGGCCTGGTGTGGGGCCAGGGCCCTGTCGTCTACCTGGTGCACGGGTGGGGCGGGCGCGGCTCCCAGCTGGCGGCGTACGTCGAGCCGCTGGTCGCCCGCGGGTACCGCGTCGTGATGTTCGACGGTCCCTCGCACGGCGACTCCGACCCGGGGCCCTCCGGCCCGCGCCGTACCCACGGGGTCGAGCTCGGCAAGGCGCTGGACGCGGTCTTCGCGCGGTTCGGGCCGGCCGAGGCCGTCATCGCCCACTCGCTGGGTGCCATCTCGACGTACCTCACCCTCCGCCTCGGCTGGCTCGGCACCCGCCGCCTGGTCCTGATCTCACCGATGGCTGCAGCCGCGCCCCTGTTCGACCAGTTCCAGCGCGCTCTCGGCTTCGGCGAGCGCACCCGGCGCGCGTTCGACCGCGAGGTCGAGCAGTTCGTCGGGGTCCCGCTGGAGGCGTTCGACGCGGTCGTCCAGGCGGCTCACGTCGACCCGGTGCCCACCCTCGTCGTCCACGACCGCGGCGACCGGCAGACCCCCTGGGAGGGCTCGGGCCGGCTGGTGGACTCCCTGGCGGACGGCCGCCTGGTCACGACCGAGGGCCTCGGTCACCGCCGGATCCTCAAGGACCCGAGTGTCGTCCGGCACGTGCTGGACTTCCTCGCGGACGTGGACGCCGGGGAGAGCGCCGCGTAGCCCACCTACCCTGGACCCATGAGCATCCAGCAGGACGTGGCCGAGGCGGCGGGTCGCGCCCGGGCGGCGTCCCGGGTGCTGGCGCTGGCGACCCGCGCCGAGAAGGACGCAGCGCTGACGGCGATCGCGGATGCGCTCACCACCCACGAGTCGGTGATCCTGGCCGCGAACGCCGAGGACGTCGAGCGCGCGGAGGCCGACGGCACCAAGTCCGGGGTCATCGACCGGCTGCGCCTCGACGGCGCGCGGATCCAGGCCATGGCCGACGGGCTCCGCCAGCTGGTCGCGCTGCCCGATCCCGTCGGCGAGGTGGTCCGTGGCGACACGCTGGCCAACGGGCTGGAGCTGCGGCAGCTGCGGGTGCCGTTCGGCGTCGTCGGGATGATCTACGAAGCGCGCCCCAACGTCACCGTCGACGCGGCCGGCATCTGCCTGAAGTCCGGCAACGCCGTGCTGCTGCGCGGCTCGTCCAGCGCCCGCAGCAGCAACACGGCGCTGGTCAACGTCATCCGCGACGCGGTCCTGGTCTTTGGCCTGCCGGCCGACGTCGTGCAACTCGCGCCCGGCGACAGCCACGAGGGCGTGAAGGCCCTGATGCGCGCTCGCGGCCTGGTCGACGTGCTCATCCCGCGCGGGGGAGCGGGGCTGATCCGCTCGGTCGTCGAGGAGTCGACGGTGCCCGTCATCGAGACCGGAGTGGGCAACTGCCACGTCTACGTCGACGCGTCGGCCGACCTGGAGAAGGCGCTGGCCATCGTGCTCAACTCCAAGACCGACCGGACCAGCGTGTGCAACGCCGCGGAGTCGCTGCTCGTGCACGCCGACGTGGCCGACGAGTTCGTGCCGACCGTCGTGGCGGCGCTGCAGGACGCCGGGGTGACGATCCACGGCGACGCCGCGTTCACGGCGTACGACGGCGTGGTGCCCGCCACCGACGAGGACTGGGCGACGGAGTACCTCGACCTCGAGATCAGCGCCGCCGTCGTGCCCGACCTCGACGCCGCCATCGAGCACGTGAGCCGCTGGTCCAGCGGCCACACCGAGGCCATCGTGACCAGCGACCTCGGGTCGGCGCGGAGGTTCGCGGCCGAGGTCGACGCCGCGGCCGTCCTGGTCAACGCGAGCACGCGGTTCACCGACGGCGGCGAGTTCGGGTTCGGCGCGGAGATCGGCATCAGCACCCAGAAGCTGCACGCCCGCGGCCCGATGGGGCTGACCGAGATGACCACGACGAAGTACGTCGTGACCGGCGACGGCCACGTGCGCTGAGCACTCCCGCCTCCCGCTAGAGTTCGGTCCATGATGCTGCGGCAGGCCCCGATGATCACGGTCCAGGAGACCTGGGGCGGGGTGAACCACTGGGTCGTGGGCGCCGGCACGTTGCTGCTGCTCCTGATCGCGGTCGGCATCCTGATCGCCTTCGGCGGCGGGCGAGAGCACAGCTGAGCACGCTCGCCCCGTCCGGCTCCCGGACCCCGACCGGCCGGGTCGGGGTGATGGGAGGCACGTTCGACCCCATCCACCACGGTCACCTCGTCGCCGCCTCCGAGGTGCAGGCCTGGTTCGACCTCGACGAGGTCGTCTTCGTGCCGACCGGTGCCCCCTGGCAGAAGTCCGAGAGGCAGGTGTCGGAGGCCGAGGACCGCTACCTCATGACGGTCATCGCCACCGCCGCGAACCCGCGGTTCTGGGTCTCGCGGGTCGACATCGACCGCGACGGGCCGACGTACACGATCGACACCCTCCGCGACCTGCACGCGCAGATGCCCGCCGTCGAGCTGTACTTCATCACCGGCGCCGACGCGTTGGCCGACATCTTCACCTGGCGCGACGCCGAGGAGCTGTTCGACCTGGCGAACTTCGTGGGTTGTACCCGCCCCGGATACTCGATGGACCCGGCGACGTTGAGTGCGATTCCCTCGGACCGTGTGACGATGGTCGAGATCCCCGCGCTCGCCATCAGCTCCACCGACTGCCGTGAGCGCAAGCGCCGGGGCGAGCCGGTCTGGTACCTCGTGCCGGACGGCGTCGTCCAGTACATCGCCAAGCACGACCTCTACTCAGCAAAGGTTGATCCGCAGTGACCGCCACCGACCGGGCCGTCGAGCTCGTCGTGACCGCCGCCCGCGCGGCCTCCGACAAGCTCGCCAGCCAGATCGTCGCCTTCGACGTCAGCGACCAGCTCGCCATCACCGATGCGTTCCTCATCGCCAGCGGCTCCAACGACCGGCAGGTCAAGGCCATCGTCGACGAGGTCGAGGAGAAGCTGCGCGAGGTCGGTGCCAAGCCGCTGCGCCGCGAGGGCGAGCGGGACGGCCGCTGGGTGCTCATCGACTACGGCGAGGTCGTGGTGCACATCCAGCACGAGGAGGAGCGGCAGTTCTACGCCCTCGAGCGGCTGTGGCGCGACTGCCCGTCGATCCCGCTGCCGGCCGACGTGGTCTCGCACAGCCGGTGACCCGGAGACTGGTCCTGGTCCGGCACGGCCAGACCGCCTGGAACGCCCTCTGGAAGGCCCAGGGCCACGCCGACATCTCGCTGGACGACACCGGCCGCGCCCAGGCGCGTGCCGCCGCGCCGTACCTCGCCGACATGAAGCCCGCCGTCATCTGGTCCAGCGACCTCTCCCGCGCGCGGGAGACCGCCGAGATCGTCGCCGCGGTCGCGGGTGTGCCGGTCCGGTACGACGCGCGGCTGCGCGAGTACGACGTCGGCGTACGGTCCGGGCTCACCACGGCGGAGTTCGCCGAGAAGTACCCCGCCGAGCACGCGGCCTGGCTCGTCAACGACGAGTCGCTGCTGGTGGAGGGGGAGGAGTCCAGCAGCCAGGTACGTGCGCGCGTGCTGCCCGCGCTCCAGGAGATCCTGGCCGGCCTCGACGCCGAGCAGACCGCCCTCGTGGTGATGCACGGCGCGTGCCTCAAGGTCGGGCTGTCGGCGCTCCTCGGCTGGCCGCGCGAGGTCTCGGCAACCGTGCGGGGCATGGAGAACTGCGCGTGGGCCGTGCTCGGCGAGCACCCCGAGAAGGGCGACCTGCGACTGGTCTCCTACAACGAGACCGCCGCCGTCGGGCTGCACCCCGACCGGGCGTCGGGTGGCGATTTCCCGGCCGGGGAGGCCGTTGGCTAAGATTCCGCGAGTTGCCCGCAAGGCGACCTCGGGGCTGTGGCGCAGCTGGTAGCGCACCTGCATGGCATGCAGGGGGTCAGGGGTTCGAGTCCCCTCAGCTCCACTCGAGCACCTCGTCACTGCGTGACGAGGTGTTGTTCTTGTCGGGCATGGCACCGGCGCCGCTGGTAGCGGCTCTGCTGGATGGGCATGCAGGGGGTCAGGGGTTCGAGTCCCCTCAGCTCCACTCGAGCACCTCGTCACCCGCTGTCACTGCGGTGACGAGGTGTTGTCCATCTCGGGGCCCGATGTCGGCCCGTCCCGCGCCCCGCGCGCGGCCTCTGAGCGGGCGGTCCGTGTCGCCCCGTTGACACGCAGATGTCTAGTCCGGTGCCATGCTCACGCGCTGAAACTACGAAATCTCGACCAATCCGATGGTCAGAAGGCACCGAAACCCCAGTGATCGGACGTTATTCTCCGGTTTCGTGCGTCCAGCGCCACATCGGTTGTGGTGACTGCCACACTCTTCGGGACATCAGGAGGGCGTTCGTTGAGCAACGGAGTCGGAGAGCGCGTCCGCGCCTTGAGGACCGCCCGCGGCATCGGCCAGACCGAGCTGGCCGCGGCCGTCGGGGTGTCCAAGAGCTACCTCTCCCACATCGAGGCCGGACGGCGTCCTGTGAGCGCGTCCCTCCTCCAGCAGATCGCCGGCGCCCTCGAGGTCGAGGTCGAGCAGCTGGAGTCCGGCGTGCCGGCGGACGCGAACGAGGACATGCAGCTGCGGCTGGCCTTCGCCGAGATGTCGTTGCGCAACGGCGAGTGGGACCTCGCCCTGACCGAGTACGCCGCGATCGCCGAGCGGGCCCGCGAGCTGCCGCTCCACCGGTACCTCGACGAGGCCACCTTCGGCCTGGCCCGTGCCCAGGCGGCCACCGGTCAGCTCGAGCAGGCGATCCTCGTCTACGAGCAGCTGCTCGAGCAGCCGCAGCTGAGTCCCGCCATCCCGCGTGAGCTCGTCGCGGGCAAGCTGACCATGGCCTACGCCGAGTGCGGCGACCTCGGTCGCGCGGTCGACGTGGGCGAGGCCGCCGTCGCCGCCATGGAGTCCAGCGACCCACCCGCCGACGTCAGCGACCAGGTCGAGCTGGTCTCGACCCTCGCCGGCTGCTACCTCGAGCGCGGCGACCTCACCCGCGCCCAGATGCTCATCCAGCGCGCGCTCGACCGGGCCACCCGGGACGGAGCGCCGCGGGCTCGCGCCGCAGCGGCGTGGAACGCCGCGGTGATCAGCCAGGCGCGGCACGACTCCGTCGGAGCGCGTCGGCACGCCGACCGCGCGGGTGCCCTGTACGCCGAGATCGACGACCTGCGGCGCCGCGCGGTGCTGCGCACCGTGTCCGCCCACGTGCAGCTGCGCGGTCCGGAGCCCGACCCGGCCGACGCCCTGGCCCAGGTGGAGCGGGCGATCGAGGAGCTGAGCGACGTCGGCACCCGGCTCGACCTCGGCTACGCGCGGACCGAGCAGGCGCGCGCCTACCTCGCGGCCGGCGACGTCGCCGCCGCGGGTGAGGCCGGCCGTCAGGCGCTGCGCGACCTCGCGAACGGCGACCGGCTGCAGACCGGCCGCGTCCTGCTGATGCTCGGGCGCGTCGCGATGGCCGAGCACGACCAGGACCTGGCCGTCGCGCTGTACCGGCAGGCCGCGGACGCGCTCGCAGACCTCGGCGCGACGCGTCAGTCCGGGAACGTGTGGCGCGAGCTCGGCGAGGCCTACATCGACCTCGGTCGGCAGGAGGAGGCGATCGAGGCCCTGCGCCGGGCGAGCGATGCCGCCGGCGCGACCTACAACCCGCTGCGCGCGAACGCCCGGGTCTCGTAGTCAGGTCCACGGTTCTGCCCTGATGGGGTCAGTGGCAGCAGCGGGGCGGCCCGTCGGCCGCCTGAGCGGTGGTGATCCCGGCGGAGAGCGCTCCGCCGGTCGCGATCATGGTGGCGAGCAGGACCGCAGCGCCGACTCGACGGGACAGGGACTTCTTGTTCGATGTCATGCGCAAGGTTTGACCTGCGTGGCATCATGTTGTCAACCCGTTGACGATGAGTTGACGAGGTGTGGACGCACCTAGCGGCTCGGTCGCCTGGGGAGGGAGCTGCGGCGCTGCCCTCGCGGGACCGCACTACTCGATGCACCGATGGAGACGGCGATGATCGACAGGTCCCTCCGGGTCCGCGACGACCTCGTGGCGGACTCGGCGTCGTACAACATGCTGATGACCACCGGCCTGCGCGCCGACCTGGGCCCGGCGGCCTGGGGCAACTGGACGCTGGACCCCACCGTGGAGCCCGGCATGGTCGGCGTCCTCGACCCGGTGACGGGTGCGTTCGAGCTGCACAAGTACGGCGCGATCCCGCTCGACGTCGAGGTCGCGGAGGACGTCCGGCCGCGGACCTGGCGGCACCAGAGTGCCAGCGTGGTGAGCGTCTCGGAGTCCGGGGGCGGGTTCCGCCGGGAGCGGTGGACGTTCCCGGAGTCGCACACGATCGTCTCGGCCGGCACCCAGTACAGCCGCCGGGCCGTCGTCGACCCGGTGTGCGCGGCCGGCCGGCACCTCGACCTGCTGGAGCGGTACGCCGACGCGCGTGGCTACGCGACCCCCGAGGGCATCGTCCAGGGCTTCGGCGTGGTCACCGCGACGTACCAGGCCGTCGGGGTCGTCAACCTGGCCGCGCACAAGCCGCACCAGACGTTCTCCGTGGAAGGCCCGGACGACGGCGTCGCGGCGCTGGTGGGCGACATCGACCCGTACCTCGCCGGTGACGCGAGCTACCGGGCCACCAGCGCGCGCCCCTCGAGCAACGTGGAGGCGTTCCTCTACCCGTCCGAGCCCGACCACGCGGGGCCGGGCACGGTGGCCTACGCCTTCGAGTTCCTGTCCTTCGACGGACGGACCGCCCTGCCCGGGTGGGTCGGTCACGTGCCGACGATCAGCGTCAGCTTCCGCAACAGTGGCTCGTACGTCGTGCAGTGCACGGTCACCTACGACACCGCGACGGAGGCGGACCTGCGCAAGCGCGTCCAGGTGGGGTGCGGGATCCCGGGCTGGGTCTACCTGCCCGTCGACGCGACGAACGTGCGGGTCTCGTGCCGGTTCTGGCACGCGGACGACTGGGGCCCGCGGCACGACCTGGCCACCGTGGCCAGCCCGATGCAGGAGTGGCGTCAGGGCCAGGGCGCGGTGGAGATCCAGGGCTGGTGGCCCGGTGACTACGAGGCGGTCTGGGTGACCTGACCGATCGCACCGGGCCACCGTGGGGGTCGGCTCGCGGCTGGGACGTCGGCGGACGGGGGCCGACGTCCGGGCCGTGGGCCGACCCCCTCGCCGGGGTGGCCGGGCACGACTCGTGGCGACTCGCCACGTCTGGACCGGGTCGTGACGGGAGTCGGCACCCGGGGTTACCGTCCTGCGCATGAGGCGTGCCCCGCACGAGAACGTCGCGACCGTCCTGGTCGAGCCGTGTGCCCTGGCCGACCTCGAGCTCGAGCTGATGGTGCTCGACCTGCGGGTGTGGCCGATCCGCACCGCGCCCAACTGCCTCGACGGCGCACGCACCGAGTTCCAGGTGCGCCGCCGCCTGGTCGAGGCGCAACGCGGCCGCTGGGACTGCGCCGCCGCCTGGACGCCGGTGTGGATCGGCTTCGGCCCCCGCTGGCGCACCCGTGACGAGCCCCTGCCCTGGGAGGCGCACAAGGCCCTGTGGCAGGTGCTCGACGCCTACGCCGACCACGTCCGCTTCCACCGCCGCCTGGGCGGGGTGACCCCGCTGCTGGTCCAGGAGGACCTGGCCCGCTGAGCCGGCTCAGGACTGGTCGACCACGCTGGCGACGCTGATGGCGGTCAGCTGGATGCGACTGTGTGCCTCGGTCTGCTTGCGACGAGGGGCGGAAGGTTGCCGGGCGAGGGACCAAAGGCCCTGGAGGCCGACCATCCCTGACGGATGTACTCCATCCAGGGGGCGAGCCCTCGGAAAGTTCGCCGAAAAAAACTTCGAACCGGGTGAACCAACCCCCCGTCCCAGGCATCAGACCCAGTGCAGGGCGCTCCGTGCGCCCGGCCCCAGGACCCTGGCCGCGATCGACGGCGGCCAGCGCACGAGACCCCCGGCAGACACCGTCTGCCGGGGGCTCGGATCATTTCGAGGGTCGTGCCCTCTCAGACGGCGCGGACCTGGTTGTTGCGCTTGTCGTGGGTCAGCTCGGCCAGGCCGAGCTCTTCGAGCAGTGGCGGCAGGTACATGCCGAACCGGCCCCGGTAGCCCTTGCGCAACCCGTACCACCCGCCGACCGGGTTGCCCTCGTCGCGGCCCCACGCCTCGACCGTGCCGGCGGCCGCGTCCTTCTGCTCGTCGGCCGCACCGAGCGGCACCCAGTCGCCCTGGTCGCGCAGCCAGGCGTGCAGGTCGTCGACCGCGCTGAGGTGGTACTTCAGCGTGGTCGAGCCGACCTGGCAGACCAGCGTGGGCGGGTCGGCCGCCTCGTCGCGGTACATCGTGTAGCTGCTCGAGCCCGGCGCCGTGGTCAGCCGCCAGGGGTCGTCCTTCGTGCCCGATCCGCTCATGGGCCCAGCATCCTCGGCCCGTGGTCGACCGCCAAGGAGCGGTGCGTGAGTGTCGGTCCTCCTCGCAGAACCGACACTCACGCACCGCCGGCCCGCGGGAACCGACCCCTCACTCACGCCTAGGACAGGAAGCCCGTCGCGGTCAGCCGTGCCCAGATCTTCTCGCGCTGGTCGTCCAGGAACGTCCCGGTGACGTGGTCGGGGTCCTTCCAGACGACCGTGTCGTCGATGACCGGCCGGCAGATCGGGAAGTCCGGGCAGAACACCGGGTCGAGGTCGACGGTGGCCGTGCCGTCCGGCGACTGGGCGGCGAGGGTGTCGAAGATGCCGTCGGTGAACGGCTTCTCCAGCGGTGGCACCAGCGCGCAGTCGCCGAGCTGCGACGCCCGGGCCAGGCAGTCGAGCGGGTCCGGGCCCTCCTTGTCGTAGCCGTTGGTGCCGAGCAGCGCCTTGACGATGATGATCTTCGCGCCGGCCTGGTGGACCAGGTCGACGGTCGCGCTCGCGGTGCGCAGGTGCAGCTGGGCCAAGGTCTCGCCGGGGGGCCGGTCGGGCGAGGCGTAGGTGTCCTGCCACATCGGCTCGGCCCGGCTCAGGCTGACCGCCACCACGACGTCGACGTCCAGGGCGGGCAGCACGTCCTGGTAGAACTCGTCCTGCTCGGCGGTGCAGCGCGGCGAGAGCCCGGACTCCCAGCTGCAGCCGCGCAGGACGTTGGTGACGAGCGTGAAGTCGTGCTCGCGGGCCAGCGACTCGAACGCCGTCACGAACATCGCCGACTGGCTGTCGCCGACCAGCAGGACCCGAGGCCCGTCGCCGGTCACCCGCACGCACACGTCGAGGTCGTCGGGCGTGCACGGCGAGCCGGCGTCGGGGACGTCGTCCAGCGCGGCGGACAGGTCGAGGTCCGCGGGGATCGGGTCGTCGACCCAGTCGGCGTCCGCGGCGATCGCGGACAGGTCGCCGGCTGAGGGGTTCGCGATCGCGGGACGCGTCGTCGAGTGCAGCACGGGCGGCAGCACCAGCAGCGCGGCCAGGACGCTCGCCGTGAGGCCGGCCCCGACGACCGGCCAGCGGAACCGGTCGAGCGGCTCGGCCCGCCGGATCGGACGCTCCAGCACCTCGTAGGACAGCGCGGCCAGCCCGGTCGCGACCGGAGCCACGATCGCGGCCACCAGGACCGGCCCGACGTCGAAGACCTGCCGGGTCACCAGGATCACCGGCCAGTGCCACAGGTACGTGCCGTAGGAGATCTGGCCGAGGTACCTCAGCGCGGGCAGCGCCAGCACGCGGGCCACTGGCCCGGACGGGGCGGCGTACAGGCCGCCGATCGCCAGGACCGACACCGCCACCGCGAGCAGTCCGCGCGTGGACGGCGTGACGTGGACCAGGCCCGAGCCGACCACGACCACCCCGGCGACACCGACGAACGCCATCGGGTGGCCCGCCCAGGGGCGGAAGACGAACAGCCGCGAGAGCAGGGCGAGCAGCACGCCGGCAGCCAGCTGGTAGACCCGCGTCTCGGTGGCGTAGTAGGCGTACGTCGGGTCGCTCGACGCGTGCCAGACCTGGAGCGCGACCGAGCCGGCGACCACGCCGGTCAGCAGCAGCAGGACCACGACGGCGTGCCGGCGCAGCCGCAGCAGGACCAGCAGCAGGAGCGGCAGGACGACGTAGAACTGCTCCTCGATCGACAGCGACCAGAAGTGCAGGAACGGGCTGGCGTTCACCGAGTCGGCGGCGAAGTAGTCGCGCGCGTCGGCGATGAACTGCCAGTTCGACAGGTACACCAGCGCCGCCTGGCCGTCGCGCACCATGGCGACCCGCTGCGGCTGCGACGCCACGAGCAGCTGGACGGCGGCCGTCACCACGATCACCACGACGGCGGCCGGCAGCAGGCGGCGGACGCGCCGGGCGTAGAACCACCCGAGCCGGAACGAGCCCTCCTTGTCGACCTGCGCCCAGATCACGTGCGAGACGAGGAACCCCGAGAGCACGAAGAACAGGTCGACCCCGACGAACCCGCCGGTGAACGCCGCCAGCCCGCAGTGGAACAGCAGCACGAGGTACACCGCCACCGACCTGAGCCCGTCCAGCTCGGGGCGGTAGGTCCAGCGGTCCACGCCGGGAAGGCTAGCGACGGGTCCGGCAACGGTTGCACAACGGCTCGGCGTCGGTTCGGGTCGTTCGGGGGACGGATCACCGGGTCACTTGCGACGATCCGCCGCATGAAGACTCTCGGGGGCCTCGTCGCTGCGCTGTTCCTGCTCACCGCGTGCGGTGACAAGTCCGACCAGGTGCCGCTCGACGACCTGGTGCCGGACGCGACCGTCGCGCCTGAGTCGGCCCTGGCGTTCGAGGACGCCGACTGGGACGGATGGGCGCCGGTGTACGGCGAGATGCGACCGGCCGACGAGGCTGCCGTCGCCGAGATCGCTGCGCGGGTGACCGCCCTGAACGCCTCGTCGTGGACGGCTCACGAGTCGACCACGGACGCCGAGATCTCCTACACGCCCGAGCACGTGCGGTTGAGGTCCGACCACCTGGACCTGCACTTCACCCCCGCCGAGGACCTGCGCCTCTCGGAGATGACGGCCTGCCTCGAGGACGGGTGCTCCGAGCTCGACCCGTCCGACGACAACGACACCAAGGCAGAAGGACTCGTGGAGTCCGTCCGAGGGGCGGACTTCGTCTTCCCCGTGCAGCTGGGTCTGCTGGAGGAGATCGAGGAACCGCTCGACGAGGGCATGTCGGCCATCAGCACGGTGGACAGTCCGGCCGGCCCGGTGGACTGCCTGGTGGTCGCCCAGACGCAGCGCGACCTCGACGGGCTGGTGGGCCGCCCCATGGAGCGGCACGCCGACGGCGACACGTTCGTGGGCTGGTGCGTCGACCAGCGCGGCCTGGTGCTGGTCGGCACCAGCACCAGCTGGCCGGTGCCGCTGTACGACGCGTGGCGGCCCGACGTCGACGGGGACGTCACCGAGCTGGTGGCGGCCCCCGAGGTGACCGAGGCCCCCGTCGACCCCACAGGGGACTTCGAGGACGTGCTGTGGGCCGTCTGGGAGGAGGAGTTCCGCGATGCGCACACGGCCACCGACGCCGAGGTGCAGGCGCTCGAGGACCGGGTGAGCGCGTTCAACGAGACATCGTGGACGGGCGTCCTCGGTGGCTACGGCGCCACGATGTCGGTCACGCCCCGCCACGTCCGCGTGGGCATGGGCTTCGGGGAGTGGCACTTCGACACCGTGGGCTCGCCGTTCAAGACGCCGTACGTGCTGTGCCTGCACGACGAGGAGCAGTGCGTCCGGGTCGGCAAGGACGCGGAGGTCCCCGAGGGCTCACCCCACCTGTTCAACAACGACCTCGACTCGATGACGTTCACGTGGCTGATGGCCCTCGGCACGCAGCGAGCCGGCCTCGCCTCCCCGACCGGCGACCCGCCGGTGCTGGCCACGATCGACTCACCGGTGGGTCCGCTGGACTGCCTGGTCGACGGGCTGGACGCCGCGGAGCTGGACGTCGACGCGCTGGCGTCGCTGATGACGTCCACCCAGGAGTCGGTGATCTGCGTCGACCAGCGCGGTCTGGTGCAGCTCAGCACCGGCGGGATGCTGGGGGCGCAGGGGCAGTACACGAGCTGGCACGCGGGCGTGGACGACGGCTTCGACGAGATCCCCTACAAGGTCCGCGCCTACAACGACTAGCGACGGGCGTCCGCGAGCGCCGCCGCCAGCGTCTGCGCAGGGACCGTCGCGCCGGGTTCGGTGAAGCCGTCCGGTGCGTACGGCGTGCCGTACGCCGGCATGCCCGGCTGGTAGCGCCAGCCCTCGGCGAGCGGGCCCGCGTCGTGGGCGTCGTACCCGACCGAGTCGAGGAACGCGGCCACCGCCGCCTTGGCGCCGGCGTCGTCGCCGGCGATGGCCAGCGCCGATCGGTCGGGGTCGCCGGCGGGGCGCCCGAGCTCGGCGAGCTGCCGGAAGTTGACGTTGTTGAAGACCTTGACCACGTGCGCGTCCGGCAGGTGCGCCTGGAGCAGCTCGCTGCTCGTGGTCGAGCCGTCCTCGAGCTCGGCGACGTGGCCGTCGCGCTGCGGGTAGTAGTTGATGGTGTCGAGCACGGTCTTCCCGGCGAGCAGGCGCGCCGGCACGTCGCGGTACGCCTTCTGAGGGATCGTCACGACCACCAGGTCGCCCGCCGTCGCGGCCTCGTCGACGGTGCCGGCGCGGGCGTTCGGGCCCAGCCCGGCCACGAGGTCGGCGAGCGTCTCCGGCCCGCGGCTGTTGCTGAGCACGACGTCGTGGCCGGCGTCCACCGCCAACCGTGCCACCGTCGATCCGATCATGCCGCTGCCGATGAAGCCGATCGTCGTCATGCCGGTCCCAACTTCGAGGACGCCGACTCTCTTCCGCGCCAGCGGTCGTCAGGTGATCGTGAGCCCGCCGTCGACGGCGATGGTCTGGCCGACGACGTACGCGCCGGCGGGGGAGACGAGCCAGATCAGCGTGGCGGCGAGCTCCTGACCCTCGCCCATCCGGCCGGCGGGGACGCGCATCATCGCCAGGTCCAGGTAGCCGTCGGGGTACTCGTCGGTCATCTCGCTGGCGAAGAAGCCCGGGGCGAGGGCGTTGACCCGGATGCCCTTGCGGCCGGTCCACTGCTGGGCCAGGTCGCGGGTCAGGCCGATGAGGCCGGCCTTGGAGGCGGAGTACGCCGCCTGCGGGAGCCCGCCGGTCGTGATGCCGAGGACCGAGGAGATGTTCACGATCGAGGACCCGGGCTCCATCACGCGACCGCAGGCCTGGGCCATCCAGTAGGCGCCGTTCAGGTTCACGTCGATGACCCGGCGAAACTGCTCCGGCGTCTCGCGGGTGGCGGGCACGGCCGTGCCGAGCCCGGCGTTGTTGACGAGGATGTCGACGCGGCCGAGCTCGGCGACGGTGGACTCGACCAGCGCCGTGCAGGACGCCGGGTCCGAGACGTCGGTCGCCACGACGTGCGCCCGCTGTCCGGCCGCCCGCACCAGCCCCGCGGTGTCCTCGAGCCGCTCGGCCCGGCGCGCACCGAGGGCGACGTCCGCGCCCGCTTCGGCCAGGGCCTGGGCGAACGCCACGCCGAGGCCGCTGGAGGCGCCGGTCACCACCGCGACCTTGCCGTCGAGCCGGAACAGGTCGGAGATCGTCATGCCGGGAGGCTATCGAGGGCGGGCCGGGCCGGAATGCCTAGGAAGTATGTCCGAAAGTAGGATCCGGGTGAGGAAGGTCACCCTTACCTTGGGCGACATGACCAGCATCCCCCTGCGGTCACGCACCAGTAGTGAGAAGCGCTTCGAGGAGCGTCGCACCCAGCTCGCCCAGTCCGCACTGGCGACCCTCGGCGAGCTCGGCTATGCCCGCACGTCGCTGCGCGACATCGCGCAGAACTCCGAGTTCACCCACGGGGTGGTGCACTACTACTTCGCCGACAAGGTCGCGCTGATCACCCACTGCGTCCGGCTCTACAAGACCCAGTGCATCAACCGGTTCGACGAGATCGTGCTGATCTCCCGCAACGCCCCCGAGCTGCTCGAGCGGTTCGCCCAACGTCTCGGCGAGTCGATCCTCACCGAGGCGCCGCTGCACCGGCTGTGGTACGACCTGCGCACCCAGAGCATGTTCGAGGACGCCTTCCGTGCCGACGTGCTCGAGATCGACGAGACGATCCAGGGGCTGACCTGGCGGGTCGTGACGCGCTATGCCGCGCTGAGCGGCGGCACGACGCTGCTCGACGAGCGGGCGACGTACGCCTTGTTCGACGGCCTGTTCGAGAAGGCCCTCCTGCACCACCTGGCGGGCCACGAGGACGCGCCCGTCGAGCTGGCCGCGCGCGTGCGCTGGCTGCTGCCGCGGCTGGTCGCGGTCGAGCCGTGACGCAAGTGCTTCGCGGTGCGGCCGGCGATCGCGGTACCCTGGCGCCATGACGAGTCGTTCGCTCCTTCTTGGACAGCCGCGCTGATCGCTCCCTGATCGCGCGGCCACCCCTCTCTGTGAGGGGTTTTTTCATGTCCAGACCCAGGCGAAGGAGCCGACCGATGAACGAGATCACCCAGGACGTTGAGAGAGTGACCCCCATGAGCGAGGCCGCTGACGCGCAGGAGGCCGCGACGTACGACGTCACGGCCGTCGAGGAGAAGTGGCTGCGGGTCTGGAAGGACCTGGACCCGTTCCGCGCGGACGACGACTCCCCGCGCGAGAAGCGCTACGCGCTGACGATGTTCCCCTACCCCAGCGGCGACCTGCACATGGGCCACGCCGAGGTCTTCGCGCTGCACGACGTGGTCGCGCGGTACTGGTGGCTGAAGGGCTACGAGGTGCTGAACCCGATGGGGTTCGACTCCTTCGGCCTGAACGCCGAGAACGCCGCGATCCGCGACAACGAGCACCCGGCGACGTTCACCTACGAGAACATCGCGATCTCGACCGAGTCGTGCAAGAAGTTCGGCACCAGCTTCGACTGGAGCCGCACCCTGAACACCTCCGACCCGGAGTACTACCGCTGGACGCAGTGGCTGTTCCTGCGCTTCTACGAGCGGGGCCTGGCCTACCGCAAGGAGAGCCCGGTCAACTGGTGCCCGGTCGACCAGACCGTGCTGGCCAACGAGCAGGTCATCGACGGGCACTGCGAGCGCTGCGGCGCCGAGGTCACCAAGCGCGAGCTGACCCAGTGGTACTTCAAGATCACCGACTACGCCCAGGAGCTGCTGGACAACCTGGACGAGCTGGAGAAGACCTGGCCGGACCGGGTCATCACCGCGCAGCGCAACTGGATCGGCCGCTCCGAGGGCGCCCACGTCACCTTCGACGTCGTGGGGTCTTCGGTGGTCGAGCCCGGCGAGGAACGAGCCGGTGTCGAGACCATGACGGTCTACACGACGCGCCCCGACACGCTGTTCGGCGCGACGTTCATGGTCGTGGCGGCCGACGCCAAGCTGGCCCGCGACCTGGTCACCGACGACCAGCGGCCGGCGTACGAGGAGTACCTGGAGGAGGTCCGCAAGGCCTCCGACATCGAGCGGCTGTCGACCGAGCGGCCGAAGACCGGTGTGTTCCTGGGGCGGTACGCCGTCAACCCGGTCAACGGTCAGCGGATCCCGATCTGGGCCGCGGACTACGTGCTGGCCGACTACGGCACCGGCGCGATCATGGCCGTGCCCGGGCAGGACCAGCGCGACTGGGACTTCGCGAAGAGGTTCGACCTGCCGATCATCCGCACGGTGCAGGTGCCCGAGGGCTTCCCGGACGACGAGGCGTACGTCGGGCAGGGCGCGGCCATCAACTCCGCCAACGACGAGATCTCGCTGAACGGCCTGGGCATCCCCGAGGCCAAGCGCGCGATCATCGACTGGCTGGAGTCGAAGGGCTACGGCAAGGGCGCGGTGAACTTCCGGCTGCGCGACTGGCTGCTGTCGCGGCAGCGGTACTGGGGCGCGCCGATCCCGATCATCCACTGCCCGGTCGACGGCGAGGTACCGGTCGCCGACGACCAGCTGCCCGTCGTGCTGCCCGAGCTGCGCGGCGCCGACCTGACCCCGCGCGGCGTCTCGCCGCTGGCGGCGGCCGAGGACTGGGTCAACGTCGAGTGCCCGACGTGCGGCGGCCCGGCCAAGCGGGACAGCGACACCATGGACACGTTCGTGGACTCGTCGTGGTACTTCCTGCGCTACTGCTCGCCGCAGGACGACACCCAGGCGTTCGACACCGACCTGGTCAACGCGTGGGGTCCGTGCGACGTGTACATCGGCGGCGTGGAGCACGCGGTGCTGCACCTGCTGTACGCCCGCTTCTTCACCATGGTCCTGAACGACATGGGCCTGGTGGGCTTCCGCGAGCCGTTCTCGGCCCAGCTGAACCAGGGCACGGTCATCAACCAGGGCGCCAAGATGTCGAAGTCCAAGGGCAACGGCGTCAGATTGGGGGAGCAACTATCGGCTTTCGGGGTCGATGCGGTGCGCCTGACGCTGGTCTTCGCCGGCCCGCCCGAGGACGACATCGACTGGGCGGAGATGTCGCCGTCCGGGTCGCTGCGGTTCCTGCAGCGCGCGTGGCGGCTGAGCGGGGACGTGACGTCCGCGCCCGGTGCCGACGCCTCCGCGGGTGACGTCGCGCTGCGGCGCATCACCGCGCGCACGGTCCACGACGCGGAGGGGCTGGTCGACGGCTTCAAGTTCAACGTGCTGGTCGCGCGCGTGATGGAGCTGGTCAACGCCACCCGCAAGGCCATCGACACCGGCGTCGGTGGATCCGACCCGGCGGTGCGCGAGGCCGTGGAGGCCGTGACGATCCTGCTGTCGCTGGTGGCGCCGTACGTCGCCGAGGAGATGTGGGAGCGGCTGGGCCACCAGCCCACGGTGGCCCGCACCTCCTGGCCGACCGTCGAGGAGTCCCTGCTGGTCGAGGACACCGTGACGTGCGTGGTGCAGGTGCGCGGCAAGGTACGGGCGCGGCTGGAGGTTGCCCCCGACATCTCCGAGGCCGACCTGGAGGCCGCGGCGATGACCGACCCCGACGTCGTCCGCGCGATCGACGGTGCCGAGGTGCGCAAGGTCATCGTGCGCGCGCCCAAGCTGGTCAACGTCGTCGTCTCGTAGCATCCGTCCATGCCGGTCGCCGTGGTCACCGACTCGACGGCCAGCCTGCCCGCGGCGGTCGTCGCCGAGCGCGGCATCCTCGTGGTGCCGCTGCAGGTGGTGATCGGCGCGCAGGTGTACGACGAGGTGCTGGCCGACGGCGCCACCGACGGGTCATCTCCTGGGGCAACCCCGGCGATGGTGGCCGAGGCGCTGCGCGAGTTCCGGCCCGTGTCGACCTCCCGGCCGACGCCGAGCGCGCTGCTCGAGGTGTACGAGCGGGCCGCGGCCGACGGTGCGACCGAGGTCGTCTCGATCCACCTGTCCGGCCAGATGAGCGGGACGTTCGAGTCCGCGCAGCTCGCCGCGAAGGACGCGCCGGTGGCCGTGCACGCGGTCGACAGCCGGCAGGTGGGCGTCGCGACCGGGTACGCCGCGCTCTCGGCCGCCGACGTCGTGGCCGCGGGCGGCTCGGCGCTGGAGGCCGTGGAGGCCGCGCACGCTCGCGCGGACTCGGCGACGTCGCTGTTCTACGTCGACACGCTGGAGTACCTGCGGCGTGGGGGGCGCATCGGTGCGGCGGCCGCGCTGTTCGGCGGCGCCCTGTCCGTGAAGCCGTTGCTCAAGATCGAGGACGGCCGCGTGGCCAACCTCGAGAAGGTACGAACCGCCGGCAAGGCCCTGAACCGGCTCGAGGCGCTGGTCCTGGAGGCCGCCGGGGACCGGCAGGTCGACGTCTGCGTCGCGCACCTGGCCAGCCACGACCGTGCCGGGCAGCTGGCCGAGCGCCTGGGTGAGGAGCTGGCCGACAACCTCGGTGGGCGCGAGGTCTGGTGCACCGAGGTCGGCGCGGTCCTCGGCGCCCACGTCGGCCCCGGCATGGTCGCCGTCTGCGTCGCGCCGCTGCTGCCGTAGGCGGTTGTCCACAGGTCCCGACGAGGGCGGTGGCGAGAGGCCCGCGCGCTGCCTAGCGTCGCGGGCATGGGGTCTCGTCCGTCGCGCCGCAGCGCCGCGCACGAGCAGGCCGTCGCGCGCCGGCTGGAGCTCCTGGGAGCGGAGCTGTCCGGCTTCCGGGTGGACGCCGACCCGACGCGGGACCCCGACGAGCCGACGCACACCCGAGTACGTCCGGGCCGCGTGGTGGCCGCACCTGCCCTGGTCCCCGTGGCGCCCCCCGGGCGGCACGCGTCACGGGGACGGCTGGCGCTGGGGCCGGCGCAGCTCACGGTCGTCGCCCTCGTCGCGCTCACGGGGCTCCTCGCTGCGGGGTGGTGGCTGTTGGGCGGTCGGTCCTCGGAGGTGGCCGTGCCCGACGCGTCCACCCCCGCGCACGGCCTGGTCAGCCTCGAGGCCACCTCCTCGGCGTCGCCCGCGGCCGCGGATGGCACCGTCACCGTGGACGTCGCGGGGAAGGTACGGCGGCCGGGGATCGCCGTGCTCGACGCCGGCTCGCGCGTGGTCGACGCACTGAAGGCCGCGGGAGGCGCCCGCGTGGGCGTGGACCTGACGGCACTCAACCTGGCCCGCGTGCTGGTCGACGGCGAGCAGATCGTCGTCGGCGTCGACCCGCCGCCCGGGGTGGCCGCCGGGGCCGCGGGCTCGACGGCACCGTCGGCCTCGATGGTCAACCTCAACACGGCCGACCAGGTGGCTCTCGAGTCGCTGCCCGAGGTCGGGCCCGTGACGGCGCAGGCGATCCTGGCCTACCGCACCGAGCACGGCGCCTTCACCTCCGTCGACCAGCTGCTCGACGTGGACGGCATCGGCGAGAAGACCCTGGCCCAGCTGACCCCTTACCTCACGCTGTGAGACCCACCGACCTGCGCATGCCGCTGCTGGGGCTCGCGGCGTGGGCGGGCTCGCTGCTGGCCGGAGCCCCGTGGGCGGTTGCGGCGACGGTCCTGGCCTCGCTGGTCGTGGTCGCGATCGCGTGGCGGCGGGCGGCGTGGACGGCGATCGGGATGGTGGTCGTCTGCTCGGCCGTGCTGGGCGTGGCCCTGGCCCGGGCGCAGGCAGTCCGGGACGGGCCGGTCGCGGAAGCGGCCCGGGCACGCGCGGTGGCGACCTTGACCGGCACGGTCGCGGGCGACCCGCGCGTCGTGGAGGGGAGGTTCGGGCCGCAGGTCCTGGTCCGGGTAGCGGTGGGGCGGCACCAGCCGGTGCTGGTGTTCGGTGACGCCGACTGGCGCCGGGTCGCCGTGGGCGAGCGGGTCCGGCTCACCGGCCGTCTCGGGACCTCCGACGACGGTGACGTGGCGGCGCTGGTCACGCCGCGCGGACCTCCCGAGGTGCTCGGACGCGCCGGCGTCGGCTGGCGGGCGACCGAGGCGCTGCGGGCGTCGATCCGCGACTCGGTGGCCCAGCGGCCCGAGGCCCAGCGCGCCCTGGTGCCCGCCCTGGTCGACGGGGACGACGCCGGGATGCCGGAGGAGCTGACGGAGGACTTCCGGACGACCGGCCTCACCCACCTGACGGCCGTGTCGGGCACGAACCTCACCCTTGTCGTCGGGTTCCTGCTCGTCGTGGCCCGCTGGTCCGGCGTGCGCGGCCGGTGGCTGGGTCTGGTCGGCGTGGCCGGGATCGTCGGCTTCGTGCTGCTCGCACGCACCGAACCGAGCGTGCTGAGGGCCGCGGCGATGGGCGCGGTCGCCCTGGTCGGGCTCGGTCGCGGTGGCTGGCACCGCGGCGTCCGCGGTCTCGGGGTGGCCGTGGTCGGGCTGCTGCTGCTCGATCCGCCGCTGGGGATGACGGCCGGGTTCGCGTTGTCCGTGCTGGCGACCGCGGGGATCCTGCTGGTCGCTCCGGCATGGCGGGACGCCCTGGCGCGGTGGCTCCCGCGGTGGCTGGCCGAGGCCGTGGCGGTGCCGGCCGCGGCCCAGCTCGCCTGTACACCGCTGGTCGCCGCACTCTCGGGCCAGGTCAGCCTGGTCGCCGTGCTGGCGAACCTGCTGGTGGCCCCGGTGGTCGGGCCGGCGACGGTGCTCGGGCTGCTGGGTGGTCTGGTCGGTCTGCTGGTCCCGCCGCTCGGGCGGCTCGTCGGGACGTCTGCCGCCTGGTGCGTGGCCTGGATCGTCGAGGTGGCCGAGCGCGGCGCCGGGCTTCCGGGTGCGGCGTTGGACTGGGGCACGTCCGCGTGGTCGCTGACGCTGGTGGTGGCGGTGACGGCCGTGGTGCTCTGGGCGGGTCCGTGGGTGCTGCGCCGGCGCACGACCGGGGCCGCGGCCTGCGTGCTGCTGCTCGCCGTGACGGTGCTCGGGCCGCCGACGCCCGGGTGGCCGCCGGACGGCTGGGTGTTCGCTGCCTGCGACGTCGGCCAGGGTGACGCCCTGGCCCTGCGTGCCGGACCGGGTGCGGCCGTGGTCGTGGACTCCGGCCCCGACCCGCGGCTGGTGGACGCCTGTCTGCGGCGGCTCGGGGTCGGGCAGGTGCCGCTGCTCGTGCTCACCCACTTCCACGCCGACCACGTCGACGGCATCGCCGGAGTGTTGTCGCACCGCGACGTCCACGAGGTCGAGGTGACGCGGTTGGCGGACCCTCCGGGCGGCGTCGCGGAGGTGGCGGGGGCGGCCCGGTCGGCCGGGCTGACCCCGGAACCGGCGACGTACGGACGGACCCTGACCGTCGGCGACGTCACGCTGCAGGTGCTGTGGCCGACGCCGGACTCGCCGACCACCGGGCCGGGCGACGGCAGCACGGCCAACGAGGCGAGCGTGGTGCTGCTGGCCGAGGTGGGCGGCGTACGCCTGCTGCTCACCGGGGACGTCGAGCCCGAGGGCCAGCAGGCTCTGGCGCGGCTGCTCCCGGGACTGCGCGTCGACGTGCTGAAGGTGCCGCACCACGGCAGCCGCTACCAGGACCTCGACTGGCTCGACTCGTTGCACGCCCGGCTGGCCGTCGTGTCGGTCGGTGCCGACAACGACTACGGTCACCCGGCCGCCGGGACGCTCGACGACCTGACGGCTCACGGCACGACCGTCCTGCGGACCGACCGCGACGGCGACGTCGTGGTGGCCGTGCGGGACGGGCGCCTGGTCGCCGTGACGACCGACTGAGGACGTCGGTGAGCTGTGGCAGGCTTGCGGCGACATGAACACCCCACGAAGCCGCTCGCTCCCCCGCTTCGCTCCTGCGCTCACGCCTCCGCGGGGACCCCGAGAAGCATGAGCGGGCGAGCGACGCGGGCCCCGAAGGCCGAGGACGTGCTGGGCCGGGTCACGCTGGTGACCGGCAAGGAGGAGTTCCTCAACGAGCGCACCATCGCCGCCGTGCGCGACGCGGTCCGCCGGCACGACGCCGAGGCCGAGGTCTCCGAGACGGACGCGTCGGGGCTGACGCTGGCCGAGCTGGGGGAGATGTCGGCTCCGTCGCTCTTCTCGAGCACGCGGTGCGTGGTGGTGCGCGGGCTGGAGAACCTCCCCGACGAGTCGGTGGACGGCCTCCTGGAGTACGCCGCGGAGCCGGTCGAGGACGTGGCCCTGGTGCTCGCCCACGGCGGCGGCCCGAAGGGCTCCGGCGTGCTCACCAAGCTGCGCAAGCTGTCCGCGGTGACGGAGGTGAAGTCCGAGGAGCTGCGGGGGTCGGACTTCCCCGGGTTCGTGGCCGAGGAGGTGCGGCACCACGGCTCGAGCATCGACAAGGACGCGACCGCGTTCCTCGTCTCCGCGGTCGGGCAGGACCTGCGGTCGCTGGCGGCGGCGGCCGACCAGCTCACCAACGACTTCCCGGGCGAGCCGCTGACGGTGGAGAAGGTCCGCAGGTACTTCGGGGGCCGCGCCGAGGCGAAGTCCTTCGCCGTGGCGGACGCGGCGTTCTGGGGCCGGCGTCGGATGGCCCTGGAGGAGCTGCGGTGGGCCATCGACGGCGGGACGGCCCCGGTGCTGGTCACCTCGGCGTTCGCCGGGTCCGCCCGTGGGGTGGCCCGCTACAAGTCGGCACCGCGCGGCATGCGTGAGGCCGACCTGGCTCGCGAGGTGGGCGTGCCGCCGTGGAAGCTGCGCACCATCCGGGACCAGTCCCGCGGCTGGTCCGACCCCGCGATCGCCCGGGCGATCCGCGCCGTCGCCGAGGCGGACGCCGACATCAAGGGCAAGGCCAGCGACGCGTCGTACACCCTCGAGCGGCTGGTGCTGACCATCACCGGCCTGCGGGAGCCGGCGCCCGAGTAGGACAAGACAAAGCCGCCCGGGGTGACCGGGCGGCTTGGACTGAGGAGCCGAGGGACGAGGCGTCTCGAAGGCTCAGGGAAGTGCTGGAGCGAGCGGCGTCAGAGCGACGCGGAGCGCTTGGCGATGGCCGACTTGCGGTTCGCGGCCTGGTTCTTGTGGATGACGCCCTTGGAGGCGGCCTTGTCGAGCTTCTTCGCAGCGTCCTGGCCGAGGGTGACGGCCTGGTCCTTCTCACCGGCGTCAGCGGCCTCGCGGAACTTGCGCACCGCGGTCTTCAGGCCGGACTTGACGGCCTTGTTGCGCTGGTGACGCTTCTCGTTCTGCTTGATCCGCTTGATCTGGGACTTGATGTTCGCCACTGAATGAGCCTCGTTCGGTCGTGACTGGACAGGATGTGAAGACGATGGGCGGCGCCGCACCGGAGGGCGCACACGCGAAGGGCCACGATACCGGAGGTCCTCCGAGCGGCAAAAATCGGCAAAGCCGCAGGTCAGGAGAGGCCCAGCCGGCGCTCGGCGCCGACCAGCAGGCTACGGGACACGCTGATGCGGAAGTCGTTGAGGGTCGGCAGGTTCACGTCCACGGCCGTCGACGCCCTCCAGGCGAGGAAGGTCGCGAACCCCACCAGCCAGGCGTCGACCGCCAGGTCGCCGGCCGCGGACAGCTCGGGGGAGGACGCCAGGGAGGCGTCGAACCAGGGGTCCTCGATCCGCTCGAGGCGGGCCAGCAGCGGGTCCACCCAGCCCGGCCCGACCGACGTACCTCCCCAGTCGAGGAAGACCAGCTCACCGGTGGGCCGCTCGAGGAGGTTGTCGTTGCGGATGTCGAAGTTGACCAGGCGCACGTCGTGCTCGGCCAGGCCGCGGACCAGGGGCTCCCAGGTCGTGGTGTCGCGGCGGACCCAGTCGGGCAGCAGCTCGGGCGGGACCTCCTCCGCCCGGCCGACGGCGTCGGCCCAGGCGTGGAACTGCCGGCGCAGGTCGGCCAGGCCGCCGTTGTCCGGATCCGGGGCGGGCGGGTCCGGCACCCGCTCGGACAGCACCTGGCCCAGCCGTTCGGTCTCGTGGAGGAGCAGGTCCATGGTCGCGTCGTCGTCGAGGTCGGGGTGCCGGCCCTCCACGTCCTCGAGCAGGATCGCGACCCACGTGCCGTCGTCGTATGACGCGAGCAGGTCGGCCCACAGCTCGTGCGACCCGATGAGCGAGAGGACCGTGGCCTCGCGGCGGAAGAGGATCGGCGTCACCGGGTTCAGCTCGAGGCCCACGGCCTTGACGAACGCCCGGGTGCCGTCCGCGCACACCAGCCGGGTGGCGCAGCCGGGCGACATGCCGCCGAGCTGGTCGCGGGCCTCGACGACCGGCGAGCCGAGTGCGTCGGCCACCCAGGACCGGACCTGGTCGGGCATCGCGACCCAGGGCGCCCGGACGCCGACCGCGTGCGGGCTCACCAGCCGCGCCGCTCGCAGAGCCACTGCCACACCACGTCACCCTGCCAGCGCTGGTGGTCCCGGATGTGCGGCGAGGTCGCCGGCACCGGGTCGTCGCAGACCTTGTAGAAGTACCCCGTCACCAGCGCAAGCACGACGTCGATGTCGTCTCGTGGGACGTCCCGGGTCAGCGGTCGCTCGGACAGGACCTGCTCGACGTCGAGGCCGTCGCCGCGGGGGCCGATCAGGGCGATGAGGGAGTCGATCCACGAAGCGCCGCGGATCGGCCAGTTCCAGTCGCACAGGACGGCGGTGCCGTCCGGACGGACGAGGACGTTGTCGTCGCGGACGTCCATGTGGATGAGCGTGTCGCCCGCCATCACCTCGGCGTAGCGCCCCGCCAGCGCCGCCGCCTCCTCGAGGTGGCCGAGCTCCGGCCGAGTGGTCGCAACGTGCTCCCAGTACGACGGCCAACCGTCGAACTCCTGGGCCGTGGTGTCCAGGTCCAGTGTGGCCGGCACGGGGGTCAGCACCTCGGCCACGACCTCGAGGGCGTCCAGTGCCGCGTCGAGCTCCGAGCGTCGCCAGGGTCGGTGGGGCGTGTGCGCCTCGACGTACTCGAGCCCGAGCACCACCCAGTCGCCGTCCTCGAGCCACAGGAGGCGGGCGGCCGGGATCCCGGACGGGAGGGCCAGCAGCTTGCGTGCCTCCTCGCGGTAGGACTCGGCGAACTGCCGCTGGGCCTTGGCGGACGCGGCCTTCACGAAGTGCCGGGTGCCGTCCTCGCAGGTCAGCACCGACGCGAAGCCGGGCGTGAACCCGGCACCCTGCGACCGGGCGTCCACGACCGGGGAGCCGCACCGCTGCTCGACGAGGTCGCGCACGGCGGGCGGCAGGTGCGGCCAGGTCAGCCGCCGGGCGGTGCGCCCGTGCGGGATCGTCGTGGGGATGGCGGTCGGCACGGGGTCGATCCTCCCTCAAGGGAGGACTTTCACCTCACCGGATGTCGAGACGGCGCCGAGCCTGCTCGATCGTTCGCTTCTTCTCGAGCGCTCAACAGCCGCACGTGTAGTAGGTGATGTCCCAGTGGCTGCCCTCGTTGACGTAGACGTTGCCGGAGGCGGCCTGGTACTGCGGGTACCCGTCGCCACGCAGCCCGATGTAGCTGTAGTGGCCGGTGATCCAGCTGTCGTTGCACGTCGAGCGCGAGATGTCGACCTTGTAGCCGTTGTAGTGGCTGTAGGTGCCGGACGCGTGGCCCACCTCGGTACCGCCGGTGATGTTCACCGCGCAGCCGCTGGCGTTCTTGTAGGTGATGATCCCGCTCACCGTGGACTGGTTGATCTGCTCGTACGACGTGCAGGTGCTGACGTTGCGGTTCGTGCAGCCGCCGCTGGACGTGCGGGTGATGCCCGCGGCCGACAGCTGCGACGCGGCCTGCGCATCGGTGAGCTTGGTGACCGCGCTGGCCGGCGACGCGGGGCCGAGCAGCGTGGCCGCCAGGGCGGCCAGGACGGCGAGCAGCACCGCCCAGGAGAGGCGCGAGTGCGCGCGGGTACGACGGGTGGAGGCGTGGTCCATGGAACCGTTCCTTGCTCCAGCACAGACGGCTGGCTAGCGGAACCCCGAGAAGGGTCGGCCGGAAGGCCGCCGTCCTTCCTAGCAGGACCGGCCGAGAACGCGCCAGCCGTGCCTAGGGCGCCTGTCGCCGCAGCGAGGCGATGTCGTTGACGATGATCCGTCCGCGACCGACCTGGAGCAGGCCCTGGTCGACCAGCCGGCGCAGCACCTGGTTGACCGACGGGCGGGTGCCGCCGACCAGCTCCGCGAGCTCGTCCTGGGTGAGCGGGATGGTCACGTGGCCGTTGCGGGTGGGGTACGTCTCGGCGAGGCGCACCACGCGGCGTACGACGCGGACCTCGAGCGAGTCGTACATCGCCTCGACCAGCAGGCCGGACAGCTCGTCCACGCGCTGGACCAGGATCTGGGTGACCAGGCGCTCCATCCGCGGGTTGCGGTCGCGCAGCTCGTGGAAGACGTCGGCCGGGATGCTGAGGGTCCGCACCGCCTCGAGCGCCACGACGGTCGCGGTGCGCTCGCCGGCGTTGACGTTCAGCAGCGACACCTCGCCGAAGTGCGAGTCCGGACCGAGGATGTTGACGATCGCGGTCTCGCCCGAGGGCTTGGTCAGCCGGACCGCGACGTGGCCGTCGAGCACGATGTGGAAGCTGTCGGACGGGTCACCCTCGTTGACCAGCGTCTCGCGGCGCTTGTAGGTGTTGACCCGGCTGGCCTTGAGCAGCCGCTTCGCGTCGGCGTCAGGCAAGGAGCGCAGCAGGGCGGGCATCTCCACGCTCGCAGTCAAACACCCCGCTGGGCGCTGCGGGAAACACGACACGGCGGGTAGCGTGTCGGCGACATCGACGCGTGGGGGAAGCAGGGGCGTGGCGGGACTCGAGGATGTGCTCGGACGGTCCGTGCAGGCGACGCGCGCACTGTTCGCCGCGGCGGCCTGCTCGGTGGCCCTGGTCGACGACGAGGGCGAGACGCTGACCTACGTCGTCGCCGACGGGGCCGGTGCGGCGGAGATCGTCGGCGTGACCATCCCGGTCGGCCGCGGCATCGGAGGCTGGGCCGCGATGTCCGGGCAGCCCATCGCCGTCCGCGACGTGCAGAGCGACGCCCGCTTCGCCCGCGACGTGGCCGAGGCTACCAACTACGTGCCGTCGGCGATCCTCGCGGCCCCGCTGGTGACGCCCGAGGGCGAGGTCATCGGCGTGACGTCGGTGCTCGACCCCTCCGTCGACGAGGCCAGCGACTGGACGCTGCACGTGCTCGGCACCCTCGCCAGCCACATGGCCCTCCTCGTCGTCGGTGCGAGGGTCGCCGACCCCGGCGCCGACGGGTACGCCGACCTCGGCCACGACGTGCTCCGCGTCGTCCGCGAGTGGCTGGCGGCTCGTCCGACGTGACCACCACTCCTGCCTGGTCCGGCGCCTTCGACCGCGGGAGCCTGCAGTCCGTCCTCACCCTCCCGCTCGAGCAGGTCCGCAGCTGGGCCTTCGAGGGCAGCACGGGCGCCGGGGTGAAGGTCGCGGTCGTGGACAGCGGGGTCGACGGCGACCACCCGCGGGTGGGCGGGGTCGCGGGCGGAGTGGCGTTCGTGCTCGACGACCAGGCCGAGCACGGCTATGTCGAGGTGCCCGGCCCCCACGAGGACCTGGTCGGCCACGGCACGGCCTGCGCGGCGATCATCCGGTCCATCGCGCCGGACGTCGAGATCTACAGCGCGCGGGTGCTGGGCGCGAACCTGAAGGGCCGTGGCGCCCTGCTGCACGCGGGCATCGAGTGGAGCGTCGAGCAGGGCATGCACGTCACCAACCTGTCGCTCTCCAGCAAGGCGGAGGCGATGTTCGCGCCGTTGCACGCGGTCGCCGACCAGGCGTACTTCTCCGGCACCGTGCTGGTGTGCGCGGCCAACAACCTGCCCGGCCCGACGTACCCCTCCCAGTACTCCTCCGTGGTCTCCGTGGCCGCCCGTCCCGGTGCGGACCAGCTCGCCCTGGCCTACAACGCGCACCCGCCGGTCGAGTTCGGGGCCCGGGGGATCGACGTCGACGTCGCCTGGACCGGTCGGGGGTCGATCACGGCGACCGGAAACAGCTTCGCAGCGCCGCACGTCAGTGGGATGGTGGCGCTGATGCGCAGCAAGCACCCGTGGCTGACGCCGTTCCAGGTCAAGGCGGTGCTGCACGCCGCCAGCGACAACAGTGTGCGGGGGTGATCGATTCGTCGTTGTGTCAGGTAGATGACAGACCGAGCGCGGCAGCAGGAGCAGTGTCCACACCAACAACCGGAGTAACCGGAACAGCCGGACCACCGGACCAGAGCGAAGGAGCAGGTCGATGAACGAGCAGCAGGCCGACAACCAGGCCATCGAGACCGACGACGTCGAGGCTCACCGTCTCTCGGTCCACCTCGACGACGAGAAGATGATGCTCCGGCAGATCGAGGACGTCGAAGCCCCCAAGAAGTCCGACAAGGCCGGCCTCCTCGAGGACGACGTCGAGGGCCACGTCCGGTACCAGATCCAGCCTCCGCGTGACGCCGACGGCGAGGGCCAGCACGGGATGTCGGTCCAGCCGCCTCGCGACGCCGACAACAGCGGCACCCAGTTCTGAGCGCGCTCGACTCGAGCTTGCGAGAGTCGAGATGAAGCGCCAGGTCGAGGAGCGCTCGGCGTAGCCCGGAGCCTGCGACGGGCTGCGCGACGCGTCTCGAGACCCGGTGAGGTTCACGACCACCCTGAGCACTGACGGCGGGGACCCCAGGGTCCCCGCCGTTTCACGTCTGCCGGGCGTGGTTTGGGAGAATGGCTCGTGCCCTCGCCCACCACGCCGTCCGCGCCTGCGCCGGGCAGCACCGACCCCGCGCTGATCCGCAACTTCTGCATCATCGCCCACATCGACCACGGCAAGTCGACGCTGGCCGACCGGATGCTGCAGCTGACCGGTGTCGTGGACGAGCGCAGCGCCCGGGCGCAGTACCTCGACCGCATGGACATCGAGCGTGAGCGCGGCATCACGATCAAGAGCCAGGCCGTCCGCATGCCGTGGACCGTCCCGGCCGGCAACGAGCAGGGCGCCGAGCCCGGCACGTACGTGCTGAACATGATCGACACCCCGGGGCACGTGGACTTCACCTACGAGGTGTCCCGCAGCCTCGAGGCCTGCGAGGCCGCCGTCCTGCTCGTCGACGCGGCCCAGGGCATCGAGGCGCAGACCCTCGCCAACCTGTACCTCGCCCTCGGCGCCGACCTGCACATCATCCCGGTGCTGAACAAGATCGACCTGCCCTCGGCGAACCCCGAGAAGTACGCCGCGGAGCTCGCGGGCATCATCGGCTGCGACGTCTCCGACGTGCTGCTCACCTCCGCCAAGACGGGGGACGGTGTCGTCCAGCTCCTCAACGAGATCGTCAAGCAGACGCCCGCCCCCGTCGGCGCCGCCGACGCGCCCGCGCGGGCCCTGATCTTCGACTCGGTGTACGACACCTACCGCGGCGTGGTCACCTACGTGCGGGTCATCGACGGCCACCTCAGCCACCGCGACCGGATCAAGATGATGTCGACCGGCGCGGTCCACGAGATGCTCGAGGTCGGCGTGATCAGCCCGGAGCCCATCAAGGCCACTCGTATCGGCGTCGGCGAGGTCGGCTACCTGATCACCGGCGTGAAGGACGTCCGTCAGTCCCGCGTCGGTGACACCGTCACCAGCCAGCACCACGGGGCGACCGAGGCGCTCGGCGGCTACAAGCACCCGAACCCGATGGTCTACTCCGGCCTCTACCCGATCGACGGCGACGACTACTCCGACCTGCGCGACGCGCTCGAGCGCCTGCAGCTCAACGACGCGGCCCTGGCCTACGAGCCGGAGACGTCCGGCGCCCTGGGCTTCGGCTTCCGCTGCGGCTTCCTCGGCCTGCTGCACATGGAGATCGTCCGCGAGCGGCTCGAGCGCGAGTTCGACCTCGACCTCATCTCGACGGCCCCCAACGTCGTCTACGAGGTGGTGATGGAGGACGGCAAGGTCATCGAGGTGACCAACCCGAGCGAGTACCCGAGCGACGGCAAGATCGCCGAGGTCCGGGAGCCGGTCGTCAAGGCGACGATCCTCAGCCCGGCCGAGTACATCGGCACGATCATGGAGCTCTGCCAGTCCAAGCGCGGCCAGCTCGGCGGCATGGACTACCTCTCCGAGGACCGCGTCGAGATGCGCTACACGCTGCCCATGGGCGAGATCGTCTTCGACTTCTTCGACCAGCTGAAGTCGCGCACCAAGGGGTACGCCTCGCTGGACTACGAGCGCTCCGGCGACCAGGCGGCCGACCTGGTGAAGGTCGACATCCTGCTGCAGGGCGAGCCCGTCGACGCCTTCTCCGCGATCGTGCACCGCGACGCGGCGTACTCCTACGGGGTGATGCTGGCCGGCAAGCTCAAGGACCTCATCCCGCGCCAGCAGTTCGAGGTGCCGATCCAGGCCGCGGTCGGCGCCCGCGTGATCGCCCGCGAGACGATCCGGGCGATGCGCAAGGACGTGCTCGCCAAGTGCTACGGCGGCGACATCACCCGCAAGCGCAAGCTGCTGGAGAAGCAGAAGGAGGGCAAGAAGCGGATGAAGATGGTCGGCCGCGTCGAGGTCCCCCAGGAAGCCTTCATCGCCGCGCTCTCCACCAGCCCCGCCACGGACAAGTCCGGCAAGAAGTAGACCACCCGCCCGACCAGGCATGGATTTCCTGGACGAGCGTGGAACCGATCACCCCGCTGCCGACTCTGGACGGGTGACAGCAGCTCTCGAGGAGAGGTCTCACGGATGGCGCGGCTGACGGGTGGGGCACCCGCGTGGGAGGCGGAGTACGTCGAGTACGTCACCGCGCGGCAGCGCTCGTTCATGCGGGCGGCGTACGCCATGCTCGGCAGCTGGCCGGCGGCGGAGGACGCCGTGCAGACCACGCTGACCGAGCTGTACGCACGCTGGCCGCGGATCCGGGGCGGACACCCCGACGCCTACGGGCGGCGGGCCCTGGTGAACACCTGCATCGGCATCTCGCGCAAGCGGCGACGCGAGGTGGTCACCGACCGGGTGCCGGAGGGTGCGACGGGCGACGGACAGGAGTCCGTGGACCTGATGGACGCCCTGGCTCGACTCTCGGTCCGCGACCGTGCGGTGCTCGCCCTGCGCTACCTCGAGGACCTGCCGGTGCGCGAGGTGGCCGCGGCGCTCGACCTCCCCGAGGGGACGGTCAAGAGCCAGGCGTCCCGCGCGCTGGTGCGCCTGGAGGCCCTGCTGTCGCCGGCCCAGCAAGCAGGGGAGACCGCAGGAGGGAACCCATGACGATCGAGCAGCAGGTGCGAGACCGGTTCGACCGCGCGACCACCACCGTCCCCGAGGCCGACGTGGCCGCCGCGATCGCCGGTGGGCGCCGGGTGCGCCGTCGGCGTCGCGTCACGGCGTACGCCGTGGGCTCGCTCGCCGTGGCCGCCGTCGCGGCCTCGGCGGTCGCGCTGCCCCGCCTCGGCGACGACGAGCCGCGCACCGTGGCGCCGGCCCACCACGGCCCGGCCGACGACGGCACCTTCGTCCCCGGCACGACCGTCGACACCGACCTGGCGGCGGCCGTGGCGGCCGCGGACCCGTCGCTGCCGGCGCCGCGGGACGTGTACCCGAGCGACTGGTCGCGCGACACCCCGCTGCCCGACGCCGACGTCGCGAACGCGACCGAGTGGCAGCTGGTCTACGACCTCGCGCCGAAGGTCGAGCTCCTCGTCTACGTGAGCGTGCCGATCCCGGGTGAGTCGAGCGGGCTCACCAGCGGGCAGGTCGTCACCGACCACCACGGGATCGGTGACCCGACCGACGAGATCTGGTTCCAGAGCATGCTGCAGCGAGCGGACGGCCGTTTCGTCGACGTGATCGAGCAGGTCACCGCGACAGAGGTCCGGGACGGGCAGCGGCTGCGCGTCCTGACCGACGCCCAGACCGAGGCGATCGCCCAGGCACCCGGCCTGGACTTCCCCGACCCGATCACCCCACCGCCCGCGCCGTAGCATCCGACGGGTGCCTCGCGAGCCTCTCTCGAGCCCCGTCCCGCGGGCCGTCGCCGTCGTCGAGCGCAGCGGCAAGGTCCTGGTGATCCGCCGCCACCTCGACGGCCGCGACTACGCCGTGCTGCCCGGCGGTGGCGTCGAGGACGGGGAGACGCCCGAGCAGGCCGTCGTACGCGAGCTGAAGGAGGAGTGCTCACTCGACGGCAGGGTCGTCGAGCTGCTGCTCGAGGGTGACCACGGAGGACGGCCCGCCTGGTACTTCCGGATGGAAGGGGTCGAGGGCGAGCCGGTGCTCGGCGGCGAGGAGGCCGAGCACCAGGACGACTCGAACCAGCACCACCCGATGTGGGCGAGCCCGCAGGACCTCGACCTGATGGGGCTGCTGCCCGAGGGGCTCGCGGACCTGGTCGTCGGCTGGCTGTGGCCGTTCCACGTCGACGTCGCGGCCGACGACGCCGACTGGCAGGTGGTCGAGCGCCTCTGGCAGCCGTACGTCCACGACCTGTCCGAGTTCCGCGGTACGACGCCCGGGCCGGACGGCACGTACCGGCGCGGTCACCTCGGGTGGTACGACCGCGACGACGAGGACCGGATCGGCTACCTCGCGCGGCTGGGTGACCGGCCCATCGGCTTCGCGCTCGTGCGCGGACTCAGGGGCGACACCCGGCTGATGGGCGAGTTCTTCGTCGTGCGCGCAGCCCGGGGCGCCGGGCACGCGCGCGCGTTCGCCGAGCACGTGGTGCGGGCCCACCCCGGGCCCTGGGAGATCGCCTTCCAGAACGACAACGTGCGGGCGGCGAAGTTCTGGCGACGGCTCGGCGACGAGGTGCTGCGCGACGCGACCGAGGAGGCCCGGCCGGTCCCCGGCAAGCCGCACATCCCGCCGGACCGCTGGCTCCTGGGCACGGCGCCGTGACGCTGCGGCTGCCCCAGGCCGTGCTGGACATGCGCGACCGCGGCGAGGACTGGGCCGCCTGGGTGGATGGGCTCCCGGCTCTGGCCACGGGGCTGCTCGACGAGTGGGACCTGACCGTCGACGGCGCCCTGATGAACGGCTTCTGCTCGCTGGTGGTCCCGGTGGTCACGGCGGACGGCGAGCGGGCCGCGCTCAAGCTGCACACCGACGCCGACGCCGACGAGTCCGAGTTCGAGGCGCTGGCCCTCCAGCGCTGGCACGGCGACGGCACCGTGCTCCTGCTCCGGGCCGACCCACGCCGCTGGGCACTGCTCCTGGAGCGGCTGCACACGCGCGACCTGCTGACGGTCGGCGACACCGAGGCCTGCGAGATCGTCGCCGGGCTGTACGGACGGATCCACGTCCCGGCGCTTCCGCAGCTGCGCACGTTGACGTCGTACGTCGAGCGGTGGACCGACGACCTCGTCGCCCTGCCGAACGACGTGCCGATCCCGCGACGGATGCGCGAGCAGTGCGTGTCGCTGGCCCGTGACCTGGTGGCGGACCCGGCCTCGGTCGGCCGCATCATCCACGGCGACCTCCACCACATGAACGTGCTGGCCGGGGACCGCGAGCCGTGGCTGGTGATCGACCCGAAGCCGATGAGCGGCGACCCGCACTACGAGCCCGCGCCGATGCTGTGGAACCGCTGGGAGGACATCGTGGCGGGGGACGCCCGCTCGAACCTGCGCCGCCGGTTCCACACCCTGGTCGACGTCGCGGGTCTCGACGAGGACCGGGCGCGGGACTGGGTCGTCGTCCGGATGATCCACAACGCGTCGTGGGCCGTCATCGACGGGGATCCGGACGACGACTACCTGACCATGTGCTTCACCGTCGCCAAGGCGGTGCAGGACTGAGCCCATTGCCCTCGCTCCGCTCGGGCTGTCCGCCGCGGCTACGGCATCGCGTCTTTCGCGCCTCCGCTCGGTCGCTGGCCCCAGTCGTCTCCAGGCTGTGCCCCGGCTCCCTCGCTCCCTCGTTCCAAGACGCGATGGCCGCGGCGGACGCTTCATCAGCTCTGAACCAAATCCTTCCTGTCATCGTGTTGTGGGACGAGGAGGTGACGTGGCCGAGACACCCGGTGCCGTGGCGTTGATGCAGCAGCTGCACGACGAGCACGCGGGCGCGCTCTGGGGCTACTGCCTCCGGCTCACCGGCCACGACCGGCCGCGCGCCGAGGACCTCCTCCAGGAGACGTTGCTGCGGGCGTGGCGGAGCTCGCGGCTGCTCGACGAGTCGCGGGGGTCGGTGCGCTCGTGGCTGTTCACCGTCGCGCGCAACCTGGCCATCGACGAGTGGCGCACCAAGCGGGGCCGGACCGAGCTCACCGTCGCCGAGCCGCCCGAGCCGGACGGCTCCCAGGGCGCCCGCGACCACACCGACCAGCTGCTGCTCTCCTGGGTGGTCGCCGACGCCATCGCCAGGCTCAGCGAGGACCACCGCGCCGTGCTGCTGCGCTGCTACTACCGCGGCATGTCGGTCGCCGACGCCGCCCGTGACCTCGACATCCCCGAAGGAACCGTGAAGTCCCGCACGCACTACGCCCTGCGAGCCCTGCGCCTGGCCCTCGAGGAGATGGGGGTGACCGCATGAGCCCCGGCGAGCGTCCCGAGCAGACCGCGTGCCTGCTGGCGCACTCCGACGCGGCGTACGTCCTCGGCGCCCTCTCGCCCATGGAGCGGCTCGAGTACGAGCGCCACCTGCCCACCTGCGAGCCCTGCCGTCGGTCGGTCGCGCAGCTCGCCGGCGTTCCCGGCCTGCTGGGCCGGGTGCCGGTCTCGGCCGTCGAGGACCCCGCACCGGAGGACCCGGTCCCGCCGGCCGTGCTGCCCGCCCTCGTGGCGCGGGTGAGGAGGGAGCAGCGCCGTCGCACGGTCCTGCTGTCCCTCGGCGCCGCGGCCGCCGTCGCGGCCGTGGCGGTCGGCGCGGCAGCGTTCCAGGCGAACCAGGACGACGGACGGTCTCCCGAGGCCGTGCCGACGACCGCCTCACCCAGCGTCGCGCCGTTCCGGGAGATGAAGGTCGTCGAGGACTGGGGCATGGCCGCCCAGGTGTCGCTCACCTCCGAGGACGGCGGGACCAACGTCCAGGTGAACTGCACCTACCCGGACGAGAGCGCGAGCACCGGGCACGCCTACCACTACGTGCTCGTCGCCTTCACCCGCGACGGGGGGTCGCGCTGGGTGACGGACTGGTGGGCGGCTCCCGGCGATCCGCCCAAGCTGATCCCGGGATTCACGGGGATCCAGCTCGCCGACATGACCAAGGTCGAGGTCCAGAGCGACCACGGCACGCCGATCCTGCGGCTGAAGCTCTGACGAGGCGTCCTACCCGCTGAACGCACCCAGGAACCGGTCGCGGAAGCTGTCCATCCGCCACTCGGGTGCGGCGTCGGTGGGACGCAGGCCGTGGTCCCAGTGCCAGCCGTCGATGGCGCGCAGCACCTTCGGGTCGCGGGCGATGACGCTGATGGGGACGGCGTGGCCGCCGGTGGTGCCGGAGACGGTCGTGACGGGCCAGTGGTCGCCGAGGGTGATGACGACCAGGTCGTCGTCCTGGTTCTGCTCGACGAACGAGGTGAGCGCGTCGAGGGAGTACTGCAGGGAGCGGACGTACGCCGCCTTGACCAGGTCCGCCGAACGCCAGGTCTCCTCGCGCTGGGGGCCCTCGTCCTGCATGCCGTCGAACGCCGAGCCGTCGCCGAGGTCGGCCGGGTCGATCATCCGGGGCAGCGGGACCCACGGGTTGTGGCTGGACTCGAGGTCGATCTCCGCCATCAGCGGGCCGCGGCCGGGCCGGTCGAGCTCGAGGTCGTCGAACGCGTGGAGGGCGAACTGGTCGGGCATCCGCCCGTAGCCGAAGCGTGGACCCTCGTAGCTCATGTTGGTGGAGTCCCAGAGGTGCTGCCACCGGTAGAAGTCGACGCCCTCGGGCCACGGCTCGGTGTCGGCGGGGATCACGCCCACCGACCGCCAGCCGGCCTTCAGGAACGCGCTGCTCAGCGTGAGCCGGTCGCGCTGGATCAGCAGGTCGTAGGTGCTCTGGTTGTCGATCCAGAGCCCCGACTGAAGCGTCGAGTGCGCGAACCAGCTCATCGCCCCGAACGTCGGCGACGTCAGCCAGCCGCTGCGCGAGCCGAACCCGGCGCGGTCGAGCCGGCGGGAGTACCCGTCCACGCTGTCGCGCAGCTGCGGCGAGGTCGGCAGCCCGTCGAGCGCCACCTTGCCGTAGCTCTCGACGAAGACCAGCAGCACGTCCTTGCCCCGCAGCGCCCGCAAGAGACGCGAGCCCGGCACGTCCGCGTACCTGTCGACGGCGATCGCCCGCGACAGCTCGGCGCGCTCACGGAGGTTGGCGCGGACCAGCTCGACGTGGTGGGCGGCGAGGTGGACGTCGGTCGCGGCGGCGAGCCGCTCGCCGGCACCGACGCGGACGCCGGCGACGGCGCCGACGGCCCAGACGAGGGCGAGCACGAGCACCACCCGCCCGGCGACCGGGCGGTGGCGGCGGGTGAAGCGGGCCGCGCGGTCAACGGCGTACGGCACGAGCACCAGGACGCCGGCCATCAGCAGGATCGCGAGGGCCGAGACGGTGTAGGCGTTGGGCGTGCCGAGGGCGTCGCGCAGGAAGCTGATGCCGGCGCCGGCGTAGACCGGGTCGCCGATCAGGTCGAACGGCCGAGCAAAGGCCACCGAGATGCCGATGTCGAGGACCTTGAGCAGGGTCAGGACGCCCAGGACGACGCCCGCCGCGCCGACCACCCAGGTCGCGAGCCGAGGGGGGAGGACGAGCACCAGCCCGATCAGGACCAGCCCCTCGAGCGGGATGCGCAGGAACGCCGCCGGGGAGAGCGTGCCGATGCTGGTCGGGGCCACCAGGACCGCCCAGACGACGAGGACGGACAGCAGGCCGGTGAGCGCGGCGACGCGGGGTACGGACCGGTGCGGCTGCCGCGTGCGCCACAGGTCCCAGGCCTCGTGGGCGAAGGACTCGGTCAGCAGCGCGAGGGCGCCCAGCAGGGCGGCGGTGGCCACGCGGTCGGGGAGGAGGCCGCTCGCCGCGACGAGCAGCGCGATGCCCTGGATCGCGGCCACCCACTTGCACCACGCCCGGTACGGCGCCTGTCCGCGCAGCCAGGGCAGCGGCAGCTTGGCGGCCACGAACACGTACCTCGCCAGCCCGATCGCCAGCACCCACAGGCCGAGGTCCCGCGCGACGTACCCGCTGAGCACGAGCAGCAGGGCGGCGTCGGTCTCCATGTCGAAGCGCGCCCCGAACCCGGACACCGTGCCGGTACGACGAGCGACCCGCCCGTCGACCGCGTCGGTGGCCAGGGCGACGGCCGCCAGCGCCGTCACGAGCGTCGGCGAGGCACTGCGGACGACGAGGACCGCCAGCACGACCGTCAGCAGGGCGCGCACGGCGGTGACCGCGTTGGCGGGGCCCCACCGATGAACGTCGGTCACGTCACCTCCGTAGTGCTGGACGACCGGACATCGCTACGTTCGGACTTACGAGCGTGTGCGTGGCCGGGTTCACGGCCGGGTTCAGGAGGTGACGGGTGGCCGAGGAGCGGGCCAGCGCCTTCTGGGTCGTCGAGCCGGGCCGGGGCGAGATCCGGCCGGCGCCGCTGCCGCCCCGCAGGCCCGAGGACGTGCGGGTCCGCTCGCTGGTCTCCGGCGTCAGCCGGGGGACGGAGCTCCTGGTCTTCCGGGGCGGTGTGCCCGAGAGCCAGTACGCCGCGATGCGGGCGCCCTTCCAGGAGGGGGAGTTCCCCGGTCCGGTGAAGTACGGCTACCTCAACGTGGGCGTCGTCGAGGAGGGGCCGGCGTCGCTGGTCGGCCGGACCGTGTTCTGCCTCCACCCGCACCAGACGGAGTACGTCGTGCCGGCCGCGGCGGTCACCGTCGTCCCCGAGGGCGTGCCGGCCGCGCGAGCCGTGCTGGCCGGGACCGTCGAGACCGCGGTCAACGCGCTGTGGGACGCCCGGCCGTTCGTGGGCGACCGGGTGGCCGTGGTCGGCGCCGGGATGGTCGGCTGCTGTGTCGCGCGGCTGCTCGCCCGGATGCCCGGCGTCGAGGTGACCCTGGTCGACGTGGACGCCTCACGGGCCCCGGTGGCGACGGCGCTGGGAGCGTCGTTCGCGTCCCCGGCCGGCGCCGTCGGGGACCTGGACCTGGTCGTGCACGCCTCGGCGACCTCCGCGGGCCTGCAGACGGCGCTGGACCTGCTGGCGCCGGACGGCGAGGTGCTGGAGCTGAGCTGGTACGGCGACAGCCCCGTGACCGTGTCGCTCGGCGGCTCGTTCCACGCGCGGCGGCTCGGGCTGCGGGCCAGCCAGGTCGGCGCGGTGGCCGCCGGTCGCCGGGGCCGCCGCACGACGGCCGATCGCTTGGCACTCGCCCTCGACCTGCTGGATGATCCGGCCTTCGACGTGCTGCTGACCGGGGAGTCGCCCTTCGGGGAGCTGCCCGACCTGTTGCCGAAGCTGGCCGACGGCTCCGTGCCGGCGCTGTGCCACACGATCACCTACGAGGGGTGCTGATGTTCACCGTCACCGTGCGCGACCACATGATGGTGGCCCACTCGTTCCGGGGCGAGGTGTTCGGCCCGGCGCAGCGGCTGCACGGTGCGACGTACGTCGTCGACGCGTCGTTCAGCGGTCCGCGCCTGGACGACGACGGGCTGCTCGTCGACATCGGCAGGGCCACGACGCTGCTGGCCGACGTGCTGGCGCGGCTGAACTACCGCAACCTCGACGACGAGGACGACTTCGCCGGCCAGAACACCTCGACCGAGATGCTCGCGCGCGTGGTGGCCGACCGGCTGGCCGAGCGGGTGCGGTCGGGAGAGCTCGGACCCGCCGCGGTCGGCGGCCTGGAGAAGATCGTGGTCACGCTGCACGAGTCCCACGTCGCGTGGGCGAGCTTCGAACGGACCCTCGCGCCCCGATGAGCGGCACGTGAGCGTTCTGCACCTGGTCGGCCCGACCGGGCTCTCGGACCCCGCTCGACCGAGCGGAGGCAACGTGTACGACGTCCGGGTGGCCGCCGCGCTGCAGGCGCTGGGCCGCGAGGTCAGCGTCCACGAGACGAGCGCTGAGTCGCTCGACGACGTCCTGACGGGCCTTCCTGCGGGGTCGACCGTGGTGGTGGACGGGATGGTCGGGTCGGTGGCCCCGGACGCGCTGACGGCGGCCGAGGACCGGCTGCGGCTCGTCGTGCTCGTGCACCTGCCCGTCGGGCTGCCCCTGCCGGGCTCGCCCGGACCCGAGGCGGAGGTCCCGGAGGCGCGGGCGCTGGCGGCGGCCGCGGCGGTGGTGTGCACCAGCCGGTGGACGCGCGACTGGCTGGCGTCCGCCTACGACCTGCCGGGCGACCGGCTCCACATCGTCACGCCGGGCACGGACAAGGGCACCCTGGCCGAGGGATCCCGGTCGGGGCACCGACTGCTCTCGGTCGGCTCGATCACGCCGGTCAAGGGGCACGACGTGCTGGTGGCCGCGCTCACGTCGCTGGCCGACCTGACCTGGACCTGGACCCTCGTCGGCGCGTCCGTGGACCCCGACCACGCCACCGCGCTCTGGTCGACCCTGCACGGCGCCGGCCTCGACGACCGGGTCACCCTGGCCGGCGCGCTCACCGGGCCGGCGCTCTCCGCGGCGTACGCCGCCGCCGACCTGGTCGTCCTGCCCTCGCGGCACGAGACCTACGGGATGGTCGCCTCTGAGGCCCTCGCCCGCGGTGTCCCGGTCTTCGCCTCCGACGTGGGCGGGGTACGGGAGGCGCTGGGGACCCCGCTCCCCGGCCTGCTGGTCCCCGCCGACGACCCGGGCGCGCTCGCCGCCGCGCTGCGGTCGTGGCTCACCGATGCGGCCGTACGCCGGGCGCTGCGGGCTCGCGCCGTCGACCGCCGGGGCTCGCTGGACGGGTGGGACCGCACCGCCACCGAGCTGGCCGCCGTGCTGGAGTCGGTCGGCCGCTGAACCGGTCCGGACCTCGCGCCGTAGGGCAGGGCAGGGAGGTGCCATGACCGGACGGATCTGGCCCCTGGTGCGCGTCGCCGGAGGTGCGGCCGTGCTGGGTGTACTCGTGTGGCGCGTGGGTACCCATCCCTTCGTGGAGGGACTGAGGGCGGTCGGGCCGGGGTCCATCGCGGCGGCGCTCGTGCTGGTCGCCGGGACGACGCTCTGCTCGGCCGAGCGCTGGCGGCTGGTCGCCCGTTCGTCCGGGACCGACCTCACGACGCGGCAGGCCGTGGCGGCGTACTACCGCTCGCAGCTGATCAACTCCGTACTCCCCGGCGGCATCGTCGGCGACGTGCACCGGGCCGTGGCGCACCGCGCCGTCCGGTCGGTCGTGGTCGAGCGGGTCGTCGGGCAGGCGGTCCAGGTCGCGGTCGGGGTGCTGGTCGTGCTGGTCGCCTGGCCCGCCAACCTCGCGCCGTCCACGTTCGTGCTCGCCGCCGGTGCGGCCGCTGCGATCCTGGTGCTGGCGGTCCTCGTGCTCGTGATGACCGAGAGGGGCTGGCTGGAGGTCGAGGTCGTGCCCACCGTCCTCGGGCTGTCGGCCCTGGCGGCGGTCGGCCACGCGGCGGTCTTCTTCGTCGCCGCGCACGCGGTCGGGGTGGACGCGGTCGACGGCCTGCTCGCGGCCCTGGCGTTCGTGGTGCTGGTCGCGGCGGCCATCCCCGCGAACGTCGCCGGCTGGGGTCCGCGCGAGGGCGCGGCCGCCTGGGTCTTCGCGCTCGTGGGGCTCGGTGCCGCGACGGGGACGGCCGTCGCGACGGCGTACGGCGTCCTCTCGCTCGCCGCGATGCTGCCCGGCGTCGTGCTGCTGCTGGCCCGCCGTGCCCCGGCCGCGGAGCCCGCGCGTGAGGAGGTGGGCGCCCGTGGCTGACCGCCCCTACATCCTGCTGAGCTGCGGCATCTCGATCGACGGCTACCTCGACAACGCCTCGAGCAAGCGGCTCCTGCTGTCCAACGACGCCGACCTCGAGCGGGTCGACAGCGTGCGCGCGGCGAGCGACGCGATCCTGGTGGGGGCGCGGACGGTCCGCCAGGACAACCCGCGCCTGCTGGTGCGCAGCCGCGCCTGCCGCGAGGAGCGCACGTCGCGCGGCCTGCCCGCCTCGCCGGCCAAGGTGACGGTCACGGCCGGCGCCCGGCTGGACCCCGAGGCCCGGTTCTTCGCCACCGGGGACAGCGACAAGCTCGTGTACTGCGCCCGGCCGGCGTACGACGAGGCACGCCGCCGCCTGGGCGGCGTGGCCACGGTCGTCGACGGCGGCCCCAGGGTGCGGATGCGGGCGCTGGTCGAGGACCTGCACGCCCGAGGCATGCGCCGGCTGATGGTCGAGGGCGGCGGCACCATCCACACCCAGTTCCTGACCGCGGGTCTCGCGGACGAGCTGCACCTGGTCGTGGCGCCCTTCTTCGTCGGAGACTCGCGGGCGCCGAGGTTCGTCGAGGACGGCCGCTTCCCCTGGAACAAGGACCGCCGCGCCACGCTCGCCAACGTCCAGCGGATGGGCGACGTCGTGCTGCTCCGCTACGCACTCTCGGACCGATATGAGGACTGAATGAGACCCGCTGCCATCCGTACCCAGGTCGACATCCCGCTGCGCTTCGGCGACGGCTTCGCGGCGCGCGCGCGGGCGTTCACCTTCGACGGCCTCGTGGACGGCGGCGAGCACCTGGCGTTCCGGCTCGGTGAGCGCCGCCTCGCCAGCCGTCGCGACGACGCCCCGACCCTGGTGCGCGTGCACAGCGAGTGCCTGACCGGCGACGTCTTCGGATCCGACCGCTGCGACTGCGGACCCCAGCTGCGCGAGTCCGTCGAGCGGGTGGCGGCGGTCGGCGGCCTCCTCCTGTACCTCCGCCAGGAGGGCCGCGGGATCGGCCTGTACGCCAAGCTCGACGCCTACGCCCTCCAGGACGAGGGCCTGGACACCTACGACGCCAACCTGGCGCTCGGGTTCGGGGCCGACGAGCGCGACTACACGGTGGCCGCCCAGATGCTCGGCGCGCTCGGTGTGGGTCGCGTCGCGCTGCTCACCAACAACCCGGACAAGGTCGAGCAGCTGCGCGCCCTGGGCGTCGAGGTGGCGGCCCGCGTGCCGACCGGCGTGCACCTGAACGAGACCAATGCGGCGTACCTCGCCACCAAGGTGCGCCGCCAGCGTCACGACCTCGAGCTGCCCGCGATCTGAGTCCGGGTGGTCACATCCGCTACCCGCGCGTAACCCTGTGAGTTAGGTTTCCGTGCATCGGTTCGCCGGGGCGGCCCCCTGCCGCCCGACCACTGAGTGCAGGGAGCTTCCATGCCCACCACGATCGACGCCAGCTTCATCGACTCGCTGCCCGCCAACGTGGCCGTGCAGTTCCTCGAGCGGGTGGCCAAGTCGCCGCAGCGCGAGGCGTTCCGGTACCCCGTCGGCGAGGACTGGAAGTCGATCACCTGGAAGCAGGCCGGGGACGACGTCAGCCGCATCGCGGCCGGCCTGCTGTCGCTCGGCGTGCAGGCCGAGCAGCGGGTCGGGATCGCCTCCGGCACGAGGTACGAGTGGATCCTCGCCGACCTCGGCATCATGTGCGCCGGCGCCGCCACGACGACCGTGTACCCGTCCACGAACGAGGACGACACGGCGTACATCCTCAGTGACTCGGAGTGCCAGGTCGTCTTCGCCGAGGACGACGCGCAGATCGCCAAGCTGACGTCCCGCAAGGCCGAGCTCCCGGCGCTGCGGAAGGTCATCACGTTCGACGGGACCGCGGACGGCGACTGGGTCATCGGGCTGGCGGACCTGGAGAAGCTGGGCGACGCCTACCTCGCCGAGCACCCGGGCGTCATCGAGGACACCGCCAAGTCGATCCGGCCCGACCAGCTGGCCACGCTCATCTACACGTCGGGCACCACGGGCCGGCCGAAGGGCGTGCGGCTGCGGCACAGCTCGTGGGTCTACGAGGGGGAGGCGATCCGGGCGCAGGACATCCTCAGCGAGGACGACGTCGAGTTCCGCTGGCTGCCGATGGCGCACTCGTTCGGCAAGGTGCTGATGTCCACGCAGATGGCGTGCGGGTTCGCAGCCGCGATCGACGGCCGCGTGGACAAGATCATCGACAACCTGGCGATCGTGAAGCCGACGTTCATGGGTGCCGCCCCGCGGATCTTCGAGAAGGCCCACGGCCGGATCATGACGATGCAGGCGGCCGAGGGCGGCGCCAAGGAGAAGATCTTCAACCAGGCCTTCAAGGTCGGCCTCCAGGTCGAGCAGCTCAAGCGCGACGGCAAGTCCGTGCCGCTGCTGCTGTCGGTGCAGCACACGCTGTTCGACCGGCTGGTCTTCTCCAAGATCCGCGACCGGTTCGGCGGCCGGGTGCGGTTCTTCATCTCCGGCGCGGCGGCGCTCAACCGCGACATCGCGGAGTGGTTCAACGCGGCCGGCATCGTCATCCTCGAGGGGTACGGCCTGACCGAGTCCTCGGCCGGCTCGTTCGTGAACCTGCCCCGCGACTACCGCTTCGGCACCGTCGGGCCGGTCTTCCCGGCCAGCGACGTGAAGCTGGGCGAGGGCGACGAGGTGATGATCAAGGGCCCCGGCGTGATGGACGGCTACCACAACCTCCCCGAGGAGACCGCCAAGACGCTGACCGAGGACGGCTGGCTCAAGACCGGCGACAAGGGTGCCCTCGACGCCGACGGGTACCTCCGGATCACCGGCCGCATCAAGGAGCTCTTCAAGACCTCCGGCGGCAAGTACATCGCCCCACCCGCGATCGAGGCCAAGTTCAAGGCGATCTGCCCCTACGCCAGCCAGTTCATGGTCTTCGGCAACGAGCGCAACTACGTCGTCGCGCTGATCACCCTTGACCCCGACGCCCTCCCGGGCTGGGCGGCCGAGAACGGCGTCAGCGGCGACTACGCGGCCATCGTCAAGTCCGACGCCTGCCGCCAGATGGTCGCCGGGTACGTCGACGAGCTGAACAAGAACCTCAACCGCTGGGAGACCATCAAGAAGTGGGAGCTGCTCGACCACGACCTCACCGTCGAGTCCGGCGAGCTCACCCCGTCGATGAAGGTCAAGCGCAACGTGGTCGAGGACAACTACAAGAAGCTCATCGACGACTTCTACTCCTGAGCCTTCGCTGGTCGGGGAGGGACGAACTCCCGTCACGAGACCACAGCGGCCGCACAGCAACTCCACAGGCCCACCGGGTCCACTGGCGGCATGAGCGATCACCACGACCACGACGAGCTCGAGGACCACGACCTCGGCCTCTCCCACGACCTGCCGAAGATCCTCGGGCGCCGCGGGCTGCTCACCGTGTTCGGCGGCGTGGGGGTGGCCGTGGTGGCGGGGTGCGCTGCGGACGACGCGTCGAGCACCTCGACGGCGAGCGCGTCGGCGTCCTCGTCCTCCTCGTCGGCGACGTCCGCGGGCACCGGGACGACCACGGACATCGACACCAGCGGGGGCGAGATCCCCGAGGAGACCGGCGGCCCGTACCCCGCCGACGGGAGCAACGGGCCCGACGTGCTGACCGAGTCGGGCGTCGTACGGTCCGACATCAGGTCGTCCTTCGGCGACGCCAGCGGGGTGGCCGAGGGCGTGCCGGTGACGGTGAACCTCACGGTCTACGACCTCAACGGCGACGACGCGACCCCCCTGGCGGGTGCGGCGATCTACCTGTGGCACTGCGACCGCGACGGCAACTACTCGCTCTACTCCGATGCGGCCGCGAACGAGAACTACCTGCGCGGCGTCCAGGAGGCCGCCGACGACGGCACGCTGAGCTTCACCACGATCTTCCCGGCCTGCTACAGCGGCCGGTGGCCGCACATGCACTTCGAGGTCTACGAGTCGCTCGACTCCGCCACCCAGGGCACCGGCAAGCTGCGCACCTCCCAGCTCGCGCTCCCGCAGGACGTCTGCGAGAGCGTCTACGCCACCGAGGGCTACGAAGCCAGCGTGTCCAACCTGGCCGGCGTGAGCCTGGACAGCGACATGGTGTTCTCCGACGGGTACTCGCTCCAGATGGCGAAGCTGACCGGCTCGGTCGAGGACGGGTACGTCGCGACGCTCAATGTTCCGGTCTAGAGCCGGGCCTCCGCGCGGTACCCCGCCCACAGCGGGCCGCCGACCAGGCCCAACACGGCGTCGGCCTGGTCCTGCAGCGGCGCGTGGTCGCCGGAGAGGGCCGAGTGCAGGGCGTCGTGCAGCACCGCGGCGTACGCCGTGTGCTCGGCCAGGTCGAGCGCCGCGAGCTCGCGGACCAGCCACTTGCCACTCCCGGACCAGCGATGGTGTGCGGCCAGCAGCAGGTCTGCCGTCTCGCGCCAGACCTCGACCGCGACGGCGCCGACCACCTCGGCCGGCCCGCCGCCGCGCAGGTCGTCGAGCAGGTCGGTCAGCGCGTACCGGGCGTACTCCATCGCCTCGGGTGCCAGCGGGCCCGGGCCGTCCGCCAGCACCTGCTCGCAGTGCCGGCGGATGTCCGCCCCACCCTCACCGTCCACCAGCGGGACGCCCAGGGCCACCAGACGGGCCATCGTGGGCCTGCGGCGCCCGAGGTCCTGGGCCACTAAGTGCCGGATCGACGACTCCACGTGCACGAACAGCTCGACCGGCCAGCCCTCGTGCTCCAACGACTCCCGGTGCACGTCGCCCTCCGCCAGCAGCACCGTGATGTCGAGGTCGGACGTCTCCGTGGCCGTCCCGGTCGTCACCGACCCTGCCAGCCAGGCCTGGACGGCGTCCGGGAAGCGGGCCGTCACGAGGCTCCGCGCGGAGGTCACCGGGTCGGGTCGACTCATCCGGACAGTCTGGTCCACGCTGGCGGCATGATCCTCGCCTGCCACACGCTCGTGTACTCCGACGACGCCGACGCCACCCGGGCGTTCTTCCGGGACGTGCTGGGCTTCGCGAACGTCGACGCCGGCACCGGCGACCACAACTGGCTCATCTTCCGCACCGGCCCGAGTGAGCTGGGCGTGCACCCGACCGGCCCGATGCGCGACGGGACGACGTCGCCGCGGCACCACGCGATCAGCTTCGTCGTCGACGACCTCGACGCGACGATGGCCGACCTGCGCGCCAAGGGCGCCGAGTTCAGCTCGGGCCCGGACGACCACGGCTACGGCATCGTCGCCATGGTCCGGGTGCCCGGCGCCGATGACGTCCAGCTGTACCAACCGCGTCACCGGACGGCGTACGGCCTCTGAGCCTCAGTCGACCAGCTCCGTCGGCTCGGCGACCACATCGACCAGGGCGCCGTTGCGGAGGACGGTGATCTCGATGCGGGCGCCGATGGCGTCGTCCAGCATGATGCGCTGCAGGGAGCCCGCGTCGCCGAGCGGCGTGCCGTTCACGGCGAGCACCATGTCGCCGCGGTGGAGGTCGGCGACGGCGGCGGGGGAGGACTCCATCACCTCGACGACGCGCAGCGCGGTCTTCTGCCCGGTCCGCACGGCGAAGGGCGGCGGCAGGGGTGCGGGGCTGGAGACGAGGCCGAGGTACGCGCGACGGACCCGGCCGTCGTGCATCAGCTGGTAGATGATCCGGTTCGTCGTGGCGTTGACCGGGACGGCGAGGCCGAGGCCCACGCCGGCGACCGCGGTGTTGATGCCCACCACCCGGCCCGACGAGTCGGCCAGGGCGCCGCCGGAGTTGCCGGGGTTCAGCGCGGCGTCGGTCTGGATCACGTCCTCGATCATCCGGGCGGTGGTGCGGCCGCGGGCGGGCATCGACCGGCCGAGGGCCGAGACCACGCCGGCCGTCACCGAGCCGGCCAGCCCGAGCGGGTTGCCGACGGCGACGACGAGCGAGCCGACGCGGAGGGTGTCCGCGTCGCCGTACTCGGGCGGGCTGGGGACCTCACGGTCCGCACGTACGACGGCCAGGTCGGACAGCGGGTCGGCTCCGACGACCTCGAAGCGGGCCTCGGTGCCGTCGGCGAACTCCGCGGACCCGGCGGTGGCGGAGCCCACCACGTGGGCGTTGGTGACCAGGTGACCTTCGCTGCTCAGCACCACGGCCGAGCCGGCCGACTCGCCGCGCCGTCCACGGATGCGCAGGGCCGCCACACGCGGCGTCAGGGTGTCCGCGACGCCGACCACGATCCGGGAGTAGGCGTCGAGGGGCTCGGGAGCGTCGTTCATGAAGAAAGTGAACGTCCGCGCGTACCCCAGGGATCGCACCGTTCGCCCTAGGCGCAATCGGTCACCTCACGCCTGGGAGAATGGCGGCATGCCGTCCGCGCTGCCCCCGGGCGACCCCGCGCCCGCCGACGGCGCTCTCCCCGAGGACGCCCTCCAGGGTCTGGGCCACCAGCCGTTCGGGTTCTACGTGCACGTGCCGTTCTGCACGGTGCGCTGCGGCTACTGCGACTTCAACACCTACACCGTCGAGGACCTCGGACGTTCGGCGGACGCGCGCGGGGCCAGCCGGTCGACGTACGCCGAGGCCGCGATCGACGAGGTCCGGTTCGCGCGCCGCGTGCTCGGCGACGTCGACGTCCCCGTCTCGACGGTCTTCTTCGGCGGCGGTACGCCGACCCTGCTGCGCCCGGGGGAGCTCGGGTCCGTGCTGGCCGCGATCGCCGGCGAGTTCGGGCTGGCCCCCGACGTCGAGGTGACGACCGAGGCCAACCCCGACTCCGTGGCGGTCTGGGACCTCGAGGAGCTGCGTCAGGTCGGGTTCACGCGGATCTCGCTGGGCATGCAGTCCGACTTACCTCACGTGCTGCGGACCCTGGACCGCACCCACGACCCGCTGCGCGTGCCGGCCGCGGTCCAGTGGGCGCGCGGGGCGGGCTTCGAGCAGGTCAGCCTGGACCTGATCTACGGCACGCCGGAGGAGTCGCTGGCCGACTGGGAGAGCTCGCTGGAGGCGGCGCTGGCCTGCGGGCCGGACCACATCTCGGCGTACTCCCTCATCGTCGAGGAGGGCACAGCACTGGCCCGACGGATCGCCCGCGGCGAGCTGCCGATGCCGGACGACGACGACCTGGCCGACAAGTACCTGCTGGCCGACGAGCGGCTGCGCAAGGCCGGCATGGAGTGGTACGAGGTGTCCAACTGGGCCCGCGACCACCGCGGCTGGTGCATGCACAACCTGGGCTACTGGACCGGAGCAGACTGGTGGGGCGTCGGCCCGGGCGCGCACTCGCACGTCGGCGGAGTGCGGTGGTGGAACGTCAAACACCCCGCGGCGTACGCCGACCGCATCACCCAGGGGCTCAGTCCGGCGCACGCCCGCGAGGTGCTCGACGACGAGACGCGCCGGGTGGAGCGGGTCCTGCTCGAGCTGCGCCTCGTGGACGGGCTGCCGGTCAACGCCCTGGACGCCACCGGACGTGCAGCAGTCCCCGGCCTGATGGACCGGGGACTGCTGGAGAGGGTGGGGCACGAGCGGCTGGTGCTCACCATCGAGGGCCGGCTGCTCGCCGACGCCGTGGTCAGGGACCTGCTGCCCTGAGGCGGTCAGCTGACGAAGCGCAGCGTCAGCGGGTAGCGGTACTCCTCGCCGTTGGCGGCCTTGATCGAGCCCTGGATCAGGAAGACCAGCGCCGCCACGAGGAACACCAGGCCGAGCGGGATCACGACCAGGAGGCCGAGCCCGATGGTCAGGATCGAGAAGAGGACCGCGCCGGCGCCGTAGATCAGCAGCGAGATCTGGAAGTTCAGCGACTCGACCGCGTGCCGGCGGACGAACGCCGACTGCTGGCCGACCGTGAACATGATGGCCAGCGGGGCCAGGAAGCCCATCGCGAGCCACGCGGCGACGAGCGTGCCCCAGTGCGAGGCGGCCGCCCAGTTGCGGTCGGTCTGGCTGACCTGCTCCTGGTGCGGGTAGGAGTAGGCGGGGGTCTCGGTCATCATGCTTTCTTCCTTCGTGAGTGGTTACCCACGACGTTAGACGCGTACGACGTCCAGCGGGATCGGGAAAGGCCCTGACGTACCCCTGACGAAAGTCCCTACCCCGTCCCTGGTCGGGTGCCGGGTCTCGTGACGCGTCACGCGGTGACGAAGTCGATGAGCTCCTCGACGCGGCCGAGGAGGGCGGGCTCGAGGTCGGCGTACGAGGTCACCCGGCCGAGGATGTGCTTCCAGGCGCGCGCGGTGTCCTCCTGCGTCTGGTGCGGCCAGCCGAGGCGGCGGCAGACGCCCTTCTTCCACTCCTCGTCGCGAGGTACGTCCGGCCAGCGCTCGAGGCCGAGCCGCTCGGGCTTCACGGCGGCCCAGACGTCGATGAACGGGTGACCCACCACCACCACGTGCTCGCCCACGGGGGAGCGGCGTACGGAGTCGGCGATCCGGCTCTCCTTCGAGCCGGCGACCAGGTGGTCGACGAGCACGCCGACGCGTCGCCGAGGGCCCGGCCCGAAGTCGCGCAGGTGACCCGCCAGGTCGTCGACGCCGGCGAGGTACTCGACCACCACGCCCTCGATCCGCAGGTCGTCTCCCCAGACCTTCTCGACCAGCTCGGCGTCGTGGCGGCCCTCGACGAAGATCCGGCTGGCCCGGGCGACCCGGGCCCGCGCGCCGTGCACGGCCACCGACCCGGACGCGGTACGCGTCGGCCTGGCCGGTCCCTGGCGGACCGGAGGCGTGAGGATGACCGGCCGGCCCTCGAGGAGGAAGCCGGGGCCGAGCGGGAAGGTACGCCGCTTGCCGCGACGGTCCTCCAGGGTCAGCGTGTCGAGGTCCCGGTCGACCGCGACGATCGCGCCGACGAAGTCGGTCATCACCTCCTCGACCACCGCGCCGAGCTCGGCTGCGGCGGGCGCGGCGCGGCCGTTCTTCGGCGCGCGCCAGTCGGTCCGGAGGACGTCTGCGCCGTAGCGGTCGTGCGTGGGGGAAGTCACCGGTCAACGCTAGGAGCGCGCTGCCGGTTGGGCGGTCAGGACGCGCCGGGGGCGTCCGCGTCGGAGTCCTCGCCGTGGTGGGCGTCCTCGCTGGCGTCGGTGTCGGGCGCGACCGGCTCGCCGTCGTCGTCGCGGTCCAGGCCGTCGATGTGCGGGTCGCCCATGTCCTGCCGCTCCGCGTCGTCGGCCACGGGCTCGGCCAGCGGGTTGTCCTCGCCGGGCTGGAGGTCTTCCGGCAGCTCCTCGTCGGGCACGGAGACGTTGGTGTAGTCGCTGTCGGGGGTCTCGGTCATGGGTCCGGGTCTACCGCTCGTGGGGAGGTACGGGCCACACCCCTCGGGGCCGAACTTCGGCGTCGTTCCTGACGCTTCGGCGTCGTTGCAACGACGCCGAACGTCAGGGATACCCGCTCGAGCGGGTATCCCGACCCCCCACACCCTCAGACGAGCGGCAACCGCTTCTGGGCGCGAGGGAGCTGCTCGTACCCGCGGGTCACGGCGCGGGTCAGGGCACGCGGGTCGTAGGGCCAGTCGGCAGCCGCGAGGGCGTCGGCGACGGGGACGCCGCGGGTGGCCAGGTCGCGGATGGTCTCGGCGACGATGCCGATCTCGTTGCGCTGCTGCTCGACGTACTCGCGGTCGACGACGGCGCCGTGACCGGGGACCACGACGCTCGAGGAGGTCGTCAGGCTCAGGACGGTGTCCAGGGTCAGCGGCCACTCCATCGGGAAGCAGTCGTCTCCGAACCCGGGCGGGTTGCCCTCCTCGACCAGGTCGCCGGCCAGCACCACGTCGGCGTCGGGGACGCGCACGACCAGGTCGCCGGCGGTGTGGCCGCGGCCGGGGTGGACGAGCTCGACGAACCGGTCGCCGAGGTCCAGGGAGATGGCCGAGGAGAACGTGCGCTCGGGGACCACGATCTCGGTGGCCGCCACCGCGGCGTACCGCGGGTCGTCCTCCTCCGCGGCCTGGCGGCGTACGTCGGCGGCGTGCTCCGGCAGGGTCTCCGCGGTGGTCTCGTGGCACACCAGCTCGGCGCCCTCGGCCTGCAGCACGCCGTTGCCGAAGGTGTGGTCCCAGTGCTCGTGGCTGTTCACGGCGTACAGCACGGGCTGCGCGCTGACCCTGCGCAGGTCGGCCACCACCTCGCGGGCGAGCTCGGCGGAGGCCTGCGTGTCGAGGACCAGCAGACCGGTGTCTCCCGCCACCATCGAGACGTTGACGTCGAGCCACGGGTAGCGGGCGACCCAGACTCGGTCGGCGACTTCAGAGAATCCGGCCATCCCGAGGAGCCTAGTAGGCTTGGCACTCACCACAGACGAGTGCCAAGAGGAAGGGGAGCCGGTGCAGGACGACCGCAGGCTCGCCGTCCTCCGCGCGATCGTCGAGGACTACGTGGCCACCCAGGAGCCGGTCGGCTCGAAGGCCCTCGTGGAGCGGCACTCGCTCGGCGTCTCGCCGGCCACGGTGCGCAACGACATGGCGGCGCTGGAGGAGGAGGGGTTCATCACCCAGCCGCACACCAGCGCCGGGCGGATCCCGACCGACAAGGGCTACCGCCTGTTCGTGGACCGGCTGACCACGCTGAAGCCGATGACGGTGGCCGAGAAGCGCGCCATCGCGACGTTCCTCGACGGCGCCGTCGACCTCGACGACGTCGTGCACCGCTCGGTCCGGCTGCTCTCGCAGCTGACCCGGCAGGTCGCGGTCGTGCAGTACCCCACGCTCTCCCGCTCCACGGTCCGCCACGTCGAGCTGGTCGCGCTGGCCCCGAACCGCGTCCTGGTCGTGCTGATCCTCTCGACCGGACGGGTCGAGCAGCGGCTGGTCGAGCTCGAGCAGCCGATCAGCGACGACGACCTGGCCGACATCCGCACCGCCGTCCACCGCGCCGTGATCGGCGAGACCATCGCCGCGGCGCTGACCGCGCTGCGCGGCGTCGACCAGGGCGGCGCGGCGCTGTCCCCGGTCGTGGCGACCCTCGTCGACGCGATGTCGGACCACCGCTCCGACGAGCGGGTCGTCGTGGGCGGCACGGCGAACCTCGCGCGGTACGGCGACTCGTTCGACGTCGACGTACGTCCCCTGCTCGAGGCCCTCGAGGAGCACGTCGTGCTGCTCAAGCTGCTCGGCGAGGCGCACTCCGGTGGGGTGATGGTGCGCATCGGCCACGAGGGGCCCTACGAGGAGCTCGCGTCGACCAGCGTCGTCTCGACCGGCTACGGGCCGGGGGACGAGGCACTGGCCAGCCTGGGCATCGTCGGCCCGACCCGCATGGACTACCCCGGGACGATGGTCGCCGTGCGCGCCGTCGCCCGCTACGTCTCGCGCATCCTCGACGAGGCGTGAGAGAGAAGGACTGAACCTCCGTGAGCCACGACCCCTACGAGCTGCTCGGCGTGACGCGCGACGCGGACGCCGACGCGATCAAGAAGGCCTACCGCCGGCTGGCGCGTCAGCTCCACCCCGACGTGAACCCCGACCCGCAGACCCAGGAGCGCTTCAAGGAGATCAGCCGGGCCTACGAGATCTTGTCCGACCCCCAGAAGCGCGCGGCGTACGACCGCGGCGGCGACGTCTTCGGCGGCATGGGCGCGGGCTTCGGCCAGGGCCCCGGGTTCTCCTTCACCGACATCATGGACGCGTTCTTCGGCGGTACGGCGGGCGGGCCGGGCGGCGCCCAGCGCGGGCCGCGGCCGCGCACCCGGCGCGGCCAGGACGCACTGATCCGCCTGGAGATCGACCTGGCCGAGGCGGCGTTCGGCGTCGCGCGCGAGCTCAAGGTCGACACCGCGGTGGTGTGCACGACGTGTCACGGGGAAGGGACGGCGCCCGGCTCGCAGCCGGTCATTTGCGAGACCTGCCACGGCGCGGGTGAGGTCGCCCACGTCCAGCGGTCCTTCCTCGGCGAGATCCGTACCTTGCGGCCCTGCGCCGCCTGCCGCGGCTACGGCACGGTCATCCCCGACCCGTGCCGCGAGTGCTCGGGCGACGGCCGCGTCCGCTCGCGTCGCACGCTGACGGTGAAGATCCCGGCCGGTGTGGACACCGGCACGCGCGTCCAGCTCGCCGAGCAGGGCGAGGTCGGTCCGGGTGGTGGGCCGGCCGGCGACCTGTACGTCGAGATCCACGTCGCCCCGCACCCGACCTTCAGCCGGCAGGGGACCGACCTCCACACGACCGTCGCGATCCCGATGACCGCCGCCGCGCTCGGCACGACGCTGACGCTGCCCACGCTCGAGGCCGACCTGGTCGAGCGCAAGGACGGCGAGAGCGAGTCCGGGGTGGAGACGTCGTTCGAGCTCGAGATCCGGCCCGGCACCCAGTCCGGGTCCACGCAGACCTTGCGCGGCCGGGGCGTGCCCGGCCTGCGCGCCGGTCGGGGGGACCTCGTCGTCACCGTGCTCGTCGAGACGCCGACCAAGCTCGACCCGCGGCAGGAGGAGCTGCTCCGCGAGCTGGCCTCCATCCGCCACGAGGAGAAGCCGACCGGGCTCATCCGCGAGGAGAACCGCGGCATGTTCGGCCGGCTGCGCGACGTCTTCAACGGGCTCTGAGTCCGCCTCGATGAGCCTGCCCGTCCACTGGGTCGAGTCCCTGGCCGACGCGGTGGAGGGCGGGACGGTCGAGGTCACCGGTGACGAGGCGCACCACGCCGTCGCCGTACGCCGGCTGCGGGTCGGCGAGTCCGTCGTGCTGACCGACGGCCGCGGCAGGTCGGTCACGGGGCCGGTGGCGTCCACGGGGAAGCGGGTGTTCGCGGTGACCGCGGCGTCGGTCTCCGACGTACCCGAGCCGGTCCCGACGGTGACGGTGGTGCAGGCCATCCCCAAGGGCGACCGCGGCGAGCTGGCGGTCGAGGTGCTGACCGAGATCGGCGTCGCGCGGATCGTGCCGTGGGCGGCGTCGCGCTCCGTGGCGGTCTGGAAGGGCGAGCGCGGCACGAAGGCGCTGGCCCGCTGGCGGTCCACGGCCCGGGAGGCGTCGAAGCAGGCGCGACGTGCGTGGTTCGCCGAGGTCACCGAGCCGGCCGGCACCGCCGACGTGGTCGGCCTGGTCGAGGCGGCCGACCGTGCCGTGGTGCTGCACGAGGAGGCGACCTCCCCACTCTCGGGTGTCGAGCCCTCCGGCTCGCTGCTCGTGGTCGTCGGACCCGAGGGCGGGCTGAGCGACGAGGAGGTCGCGGCGTTCGAGGCGGCCGGCGCCCACGCCGTACGTCTCGGTCCCGAGGTGCTGCGGACCTCGACCGCCGGCGTGGCGGCCGTGGCTGCGCTGCTCGCCCGGACCGGGCGCTGGGGCTACCGCTAGCGGGCCAGCAGGTCGGTGACCCGGTCGAGCTCCTCGTCGAGACCGGCCCGCTCGGCCCTGGTGAGGTCGCGGAACAGCTCGACGACGACCGGCCGACCGTCCTCGACCCGCCACAGCCCCTCGAGCCAGCCGTCCACGAAGACCGTGGAGCACAGCCCGCCGTTGACGCCCATCCAGCGCTTGCGCTTCTCCGGGGCGGTCACCCGGTCGCGGCCGGCGTGGGAGAGCCAGACGTTGTCGTAGAGCCCGAGCAGCCGCACCGGTGCCGGCGACTCCTCGGGCTCGATGACACCGAAGGGCACGTCGAACAGCTTCTTGCCGCTCGCGTCGGTGTGCGGCACCAGGTCGTCCATGCCGGCGAGCACGGCCGGCATGCCGCGCACGCCGGACCAGGCGGTCACGTCGGCGGCGGAGGCGGGGCCGTACGCCGCGAGGTACCGGCGCACGATCGTCGCCACGTCCGGCTCCACGAGCGGCCGGCCGACCCAGGTGTCCACCCGGTCGTAGACCACGCCGCCGGACTGCTTCCAGCAGCCGCGCGGCGGCAGCTGGGCGATGGGCTCGTTGACCCGCGCCAGGTGGGCCAGGGCGTTGGGAGGCACGTCGGGGAAGGTCTCGGTGAGCACCTCGCCGAGCCGCTTCATCGGGAGCGGGCCGCCGGCCAGTGCCGCGCCGACCGCGGCCGAGAACTCGTCGGGGTCCAGGTGCAGGGCCGCCCTGGTGTTCTGGCTGACCTTCCGCTCCTGCTCGTGGATCGGCCGGGTGAACTGCCGCAACGCCAGCGCGTCGTCGGCGACGAGCAGGTGCACGGTGCTGCGCATCGTCAGGAACCGGACGAGCGAGCGGTCCTCGAGGCCACGCGTGACGTCGTACGGGTCGAAGCCCTCGAGGCGGGCGGCGAGGCCGAGGTACGGCGGGAGGGGGTCCTGTGCCTGCAGCCCGACGAGGTGCTCGACCGCCTCCGGGACCGTCGAGGTGGTCCGTGCCAGCAGGTGCTGGCGCGCCAGCAGCGTGCGGTTCAGGGTCCGCGCCGAGAGCTCCACGCCGCCGAACCTAGTGGCCACCACTACCGACCCAGGTACGCCGCCAGCGCCACCAGCAGGACGGCGAGGACCACCGATCCGCCGAACGTGAGCCACCAGGCGCGCTGACGGACCCGTGGCTTGCCGGGTATCCGCGGGACCATCCGCCTACTCGACCACGATCGTCCGGGTGTCGACGTCGGGGCCGCCGCCCTCGCCGCCCGACGGGTCGTCGTTCATCGCGACGAAGGTGTAGGTGCCGGGCGCCACGCCGGAGAGGTCGATCTCGGCCTTCCAGGGGAAGAGCTTGCCGACCTCACAGCAGCCGTCGGCGGTGCCGAAGCCGTTCTTGACGACCTTGCCCGTCGAGTCGCGCACCTCCCAGGTGAACGTCGCCTCGAAGGCGTTGTTGACGCCGTCGGCACCGAACGAGCCGGACACCTTCTCGCCCTCCTCGGGCGACGTGATGCTCATCAGCGAGAGCACCTTGGTGGCCTCGTCGTTGGTGATCGGCTCGGACGCGGGCTGGCCGAGGACCTGGTCGGTGTGCTGCCCGCCGAGCAGCAGCTGCACCCCGGCGCGGGCCTGTGCCGCACCCTGCACGGAGTACACCAGCTGCTGGATGGCCAGGTTCGCGTCCTTCTTGGACATCCCGGCCGGCCGGTCGTGCAGGTCGCCCGAGAGGTCGACGGTGATCACGTCACCGTCGTACGACGCGGTCGCCTGCGTCCCGCTGGGCCAGAGCGTCCGGTAGTCGGGGTCGCGGGCCGGGCCGGCCACCGCGGCCTGCGCCGCCTGGGCCACCGGGTCCATGCCGATGCCCGGCTGGAACTCGCGGAACAGCACCGTGCCGCGCGGCCCGTCGCCGGCGAAGTACACGGGGACGGCGGCCTCGATCGGCGTGCCGGTCGACTCCGAGGGGCCCGACGACGTGGGGGTGTCGCTGGCCGACTCGCTCGGCGTCGGCGTGGACTGCTGGGTCTGGCTCTGGGAGGCCGTGGGGGTCGAGCCGTTGTCGTCGTTGAGCTGCGAGACGACGGCGATGGCGATGATCACGGCGGCGGTGCCGACCATCGCCCCGCTGACGGCGTAGAGCCAGTTGCGCGAGCTGTTCCTGCTCATAGGGGTCTCCTTGGGGTCGGGGCGGGTCCGGGATCGGATGGCGGTGAGGCCCTCGCGGGGCTCGACGCCGTCGGCGGCGTCGGAGATCAGCTCCGAGAGCCGGGCGTCGAAGTGCGGGTCGAGGCGCGGGTCGTCAGTCATGGAGTGCCTCCCCTGGGTCGGTCAGGTGATGGGCCAGTGCCTCGCGCAGCGAAGCGGCGCCGCGCGAGGCGTGGCTCTTCACCGCCCCGCGGCTGATGCCGAGGGTCTCGGCGATCTCGGCCTCGGACAGGTCGACGTAGTAGCGCAGGGCGATCACCTCGCGCTGGCGGCGGGGGAGCCGGGCGAGCGCCTCCAGCACGGACGCCCGGCGGGCGGACTCGAGCACCGCCTCGTCGGCGCCGCGGACGGCATCCGGCACCGGCTGCCGCTCCGCGTGGGTCCGCACGACCTTCAGGTGGCGCAGGCGGGAGCGGGAGCCGTTGACGACGGCGCGGCGCAAGTACGCCAGGGCGCTCTGAGGGTCGCGGATGCCGTTCCAGCGGCCGTGCACGGCGACGAAGGCGTCCTGGACGACCTCCTCGGCGGTCCCCAGGTCGCGGACGAGCAGGTAGCTGAGACGTACCAGCGAGCGCCAGTGGGCGGCGTACAGCTGCTCGACCGCGCCGTCGGCGTCGGCCTCGTGCCACGCGGGGGCCGGGCTCACCGCACCCGCCATCGCATGAACAGTCACGCTAGACCGACGCACGACCTCCTCCGGGGGTTTACACGCCGTGTGAGGATGGCTCATGGCTTCCACCGACCCGGACTGCCTGTTCTGCCGGATCGTCGCGGGCGAGATCCCGGCCGACGTCGTGGCGCGGACGGACACGGCGGTCGCCTTCCGCGACGTCAGCCCGCAGGCGCCCACGCACGCGCTCGTGGTGCCGCTCAGCCACCACGCCGACGTGGCGTCCCTGGCCGACGCCGAGCCCGCCACCGTCGCCGACCTGGTGCGGGTGGCCCGCGACGTGGCGAGGACCGATGGTCTGGACGAGTACCGGCTGGTTTTCAACACCGGCGCGGACGCCGGTCAGACTGTCTTCCACACCCACCTGCACGTGCTGGGCGGAAGGACGATGACGTGGCCACCCGGATGAGGCGCACGGCCGCGGCTCCGTTGTTCGGGGCGGCGGCCGTCCTCGCGCTGCTGCTCGCGGCCTGCGGGTCGGGCGGCGGCAGCGAGGCGGACGGGCCGAGCGTGCCGGCGCCCTCGACGACGTCGGCGCCCAGCGCCTCCGACTCGGCGACCGACGGGGCCGACCACGCGCACGCCTCGAAGCCGGTGAAGCTGCAACCGCTGCGCGCGGGTGAGAAGCGCATGACCCTGGCCATGCCCGCGGCGTACACCCCGTCGGCCCCCAACGGCACCGGCACCGACGACTACCGCTGCTTCCTGCTCGATCCTCACCTGTCGAAGAAGGTGTTTCTGACCGGGACGTCGGTGCAGCCGGGCAACCCCGGCGTGGTGCACCACGTCATCCTGTTCAGCGTCCCGCCGGACAAGGTCGACGACGCGCAGGGGCTCGACGACGCGACGCCGGGCGAGGGCTGGACGTGCTTCGGCGGCAGCGGGCTGCGCGACGACGACTTCGGGCTCGACAGTGCGCCGTGGCTGGGCGCCTGGGCGCCGGGCGGCACGGAGTCGATGAGCGCCCGGGGGTTCGGCAAGCCGCTCGCGCCCGGGAGCCGGATCGTCATGCAGGTCCACTACAACCTGCTGGCCGGCACCTCGCCCGACACCTCCGCCACCGTGCTGCGGTACCTGCCCGGCACCGCTGACGTCACGCCGCTGGAGACGATGCTCCTGCCGGCGCCGGTCGAGATGCCGTGCCGCGCGAAGTACGCCGACGGGCCGCTCTGCGACCGCGACGCCTCCATCGCCGACGTCATCCAGCGCTTCGGTGGCGCCGGCAACACCAACAACGCCCTGTACTTCCTGTGCGGCGGTGAGCCGAAGCCCAGCAACACCACCTCCTGCGACCGCCACATCGCCGAGCCGACCACGATCCGTGGGGTGGCCGGCCACATGCACCTCCTGGGCAGGTCCATCACGATCGAGGTGAACCCGGGGACCCCGGAGGCCAAGACGATCCTGGACATCCCCGTCTGGGACTTCGACAACCAGGCCAGCAAGCCCATCCAGCCCGTCCACGTCGACTTCGGCGACGTCGTCCGCGTGACCTGCAAGCACGTCCAGTGGCTGCGCGACAAGCTGCCGGCGTTCCAGGGGGTCCCGGACAAGTACGTCGTGTGGGGCGAGGGCACCACCGACGAGATGTGCCTCGGGATCCTGACGGTCACGCGTCCCTGACGTCCGGGACTCTCGCTACGGCTGGTACGGCGGCGCGACGCCCCAGCCCCACCGCGGCACCGGGGCGTCCTCCGCGACCTCGGCGCCGGGCTGGGAGTTGTGGAGGGCCAGGCGGGTGCCCCACTCGACGTACCCGACGAACGCGGCGCGGAACTCGGGGTCGTCCGGCAGACCCGCGTCGTCGGCGGCCAGGCTCATCAGCGAGGCGAACCGGAACCGCTGGTCGGCGGTGATGCCCAGGTCCCGGTGGTGGGCGAGCATGGTGGCGTACCCGCCCCGGTCCTCGGTGTAGCGCGGGGCGCCGCCCATCACCTCGACCCACCACAGCGTCACGTGGGCGCGGTGGTCCTCGGACACGCCGCCCGGGAACAGCGGTGCCAGCAGGTCGTCGCGCTCGACCCGGTCGTAGAAGGCGTCGATCAGTCGGCGGAAGGCGTCGGGGCCACCGGCCCACTCGACCAGTGTCGGATCGGTCATGGTCCCAAGGTAATCAAGTAATCATGGGTCCGCGCCGCTCATCGGCCGGGAGCCGGCCCGGCGGCCAAACGGGTGGGGCCGTCGCGAGCGCTCCCGTAGCATGGAACCTCTTCCCATCGCCGACGAGAGAGGCCGCCCGCCCGGGCATCCATGACCGACAGCCACCAGCGCGTGGACGACGAACCGAACCAGGTCGAGAAGACCGCAGGCACCAAGCACGTGGTCGTCGTCCCGAACAGCATCAACATGGTCAGCCTGCTGGGTCCCGGCGACGAGCACCTCGCACTCCTCGAGAAGGCGTTCAACGCCGACGTGCACGTGCGCGGCAACCAGATCACGCTCACCGGCGAGCCCGGTGAGATCGCCCTCGCGGAACGGCTCCTCGACGAGCTCGTCACGATCATCCGCACCGGCCAGGGCGTCACCGTCGAGACCGTCGAGCGGGTGCTGCACATGCTGCGCGCCGAGACGACCGAGCGGCCCGCCGACGTGCTGAGCCTCAACATCCTCAGCAACCGGGGCCGGTCGATCCGCCCGAAGACCCTGAACCAGAAGCGGTACGTCGACTCGATCGACAAGCACACGATCACGTTCGGCATCGGCCCGGCCGGCACGGGCAAGACGTACCTCGCGATGGCCAAGGCCGTGCAGGCCCTGCAGGCCAAGAAGGTCAACCGGATCATCCTCACCCGGCCCGCGGTCGAGGCCGGCGAGCGGCTCGGGTTCCTGCCCGGCACGCTCAGCGAGAAGATCGACCCCTACCTTCGCCCGCTCTACGACGCGCTGCACGACATGATCGACCCCGAGTCGATCCCCAAGCTGCTGGCGGCCGGCACCATCGAGGTCGCGCCGCTCGCCTACATGCGCGGTCGCGCCCAGCCGTACGACGCGAAGGTGCTGACACCCGAGGGCTTCCAACCGATCGGTGCTGTCGCCGTGGGAGACCTGGTCATCGGCTCCAACGGACTGCCGACGCCCGTCCTCGGGGTCTACCCGCAGGGAAGCAAGGACGTGTACCGGGTGACAGCCCAGGACGGCGCGACAACCTTGTGCTGCGGTGAACACCTGTGGACGGTTCGCACGCCCGAGGACAAGCGCGCCGGCAAGGTCCGAACCCTTGAGACGCGCGAGATGATCGGCAACCTCCGTCGCGGGCACGCTCGGCGGTTCGAGCTGCCCTTGCTGGAACCAGCCGAGCTGGAGCCGCAGCCGGTGCCGATGGACCCCTACGCCCTGGGTCTGCTCCTTGGTGACGGCTGCCTGACGACCAGCACGACTCCGTCTTTCGCCACGAACGACGCCGAGCTCGCCCTTGCCCTGGAGGAGCGACTTCCAGGCATCGAGGTCGCCCATCGCGGTGGAGTCGACTACGTGTTGCGCCATCGCAACGGTGGACGCGGAGGGCTGCGTATCGCGAACCCCGTCACCGTCATCCTGCGCGAGCTCGGTCTCGCGGGAACTCGGTCTGGCACGAAGTTCGTGCCGGACGTCTTCAAGCACAACTCGGCCTGGGTACGCCTGTGGTTGCTCCAAGGCCTGCTCGACACCGACGGTGGTCCGGTGACTCAGCGTGGCCGCACGTGTCGCATCCAGTACACGACGACCTCGCCTCGGCTGCGTGACGACGTCATCTGGCTGGTCAGGTCGCTGGGTGGGGTCGCGTATTCGCGCACGCGTCTGGCTGGCGGGCGTAGGCCGGGCCTGGCGAACGGGCGGGAAGTTGGCTACAACTCGGACGCCTTCGTCCTGGACATCAGGCTGCCGGAGGGTCTGCGTCCATTCCGCCTCTCCCGCAAGGCGGAGCGCTATGGCCAGCCGGGTGGCGGGCGGCCGACGAGATTCGTCGAGCGGATCGACTACGTCGGGCAGCAGGACACGCTGTGCATCCAAGTGGCCGCCGAGGACTCTCTCTACGTCACCGATGACTTCCTCGTCACGCACAACACCCTGAACGACTCGTTCATCGTGCTCGACGAGGCCCAGAACACCTCGCCGGAGCAGATGAAGATGTTCCTCACCCGGCTCGGCTTCGGCTCGAGGATCGTGGTGACCGGCGACGTCACCCAGGTCGACCTCCCTGGAGGCGTGAAGTCCGGCCTCAAGGTCGTCGAGGGGATCCTCGACGGCATCGAGGACGTCTCCTTCCAGCGGCTCAACGCCCACGACGTCGTGCGGCACCGGCTGGTCGGCAAGATCGTGGCGGCGTACGACGAGTTCGACGCCCGCAACGAGGTGGCGGTCCAGCGGGAGCAGCGCGACCACCGCGACCAGCGCCGGTGAACCCCGGCAGAGGGACCGGCAGAGGGGCCGCCAGATGGACCAGGACGACGCGCTCATGAGCATCGAGGTGCTCGACGAGTCCGGGCACGACCTCGACGTGCGCGAGCTCGCCCGGCTCAGCCGGTTCGTGCTGGACGTCATGCGCGTCCACCCGCAGGCCGAGCTGTGCATCAAGGCCGTCGACGAGTCGACCATCGCCGAGCTCAACGAGCAGTGGATGGAGAAGGAGGGGCCGACCGACGTGCTCGCCTTCCCGATGGACGAGCTGCGGCCGGGTCTCGTCAACGAGGAGCCCGAGGAGGGCGTCCTCGGCGACCTGGTGCTCTGCCCCGCGATCGCGGAGCAGCAGGGGGAGGCTGCGGGCCACGGCAAGGAGGCCGAGCTCGAGCTGCTGACCGTGCACGGGATCCTGCACCTGCTGGGGTACGACCACGCGGAGCCCGAGGACCACCAGGTCATGTTCGGGCTGCAGGACGACCTCCTCGCCCAATGGCGATCACGCCCGACGCCCTGACGCCATGACGAGTGCTGACATCTGGCTGCTGCTGACCGCGGCGGCGTGCGTCGTCCTGGCCGGCGTCTTCTCGGCCGCCGACGCCGCGCTGGCGGCGTTCAGCCGCGCCCGAGCCCAGGAGCTGGTCGCCGAGGGGCGGCCCGGTGCCCGGCGGCTGGTCGTGCTGCTCGACGACGCCCCGCGGTACCTCAACACCGCCCTGCTCATGCGCCTGCTCTGCGAGATCGCGGCCATCGTGATCGTCACCCAGCTCGTGCGCGACGCCTACGACGGCGCGTTCTGGCCCTCGCTGGCCACCTCGATCGGCGTGATGACGCTGGTCTCGTTCGTGGTCGTCGGCGTCGCCCCTCGTACTCTCGGCCGCCAGCACGCCCAGCGGGTCGCCCTCGCGACGGCCGGGCCGATCTCGTCGATCACCTCCGTGCTCGGCCCGATCCCGCGGCTGCTGATCCTCGTCGGCAACGCGATCACGCCGGGCCGTGGCTTCCGCGAGGGCCCGTTCTCGACCGAGACCGAGCTGCGGGAGCTGGTCGACCTGGCCGAGGCGTCGGCGGTCATCGAGTCCGGCGAGCGGAGGATGATCCACTCGGTCTTCGAGTTCGGCGACACCATCGTCCGCGAGGTGATGGTGCCGCGCGGTGACGTCGTCTACATCGAGCGCTACAAGAACCTGCGCCAGACGATGTCGCTGTTCCTCCGCAGCGGGTTCTCCCGTGTGCCGGTCGTCGACGAGAACCTCGACGACGTCGTCGGCATGGCCTACCTCAAGGACGTCGTCCGCCGGGACTTCGAGGCCCCGGACGTGGAGTTCACCCAGCGCGTCGACGAGATCGCGCGGCCGGCGTTCTTCGTGCCCGACTCCAAGCGCGTGGACGCCCTGCTCTCGGAGATGCAGGCCAACCGGCAGCACATCGCGGTCGTCGTGGACGAGTACGGCGGCACCGCCGGCCTGGTCACCATCGAGGACCTGCTGGAGGAGATCGTCGGCGAGATCACCGACGAGTACGACCCCGAGCAGGTCGACGTCGAGCGCCTCCCCGACGACGTCGTGCGGGTCTCGTCCCGTTACCCCATCGACGACCTCGACGAGCTCTTCGGCGTCGACGTCGAGGAGGAGGACGTCGACTCGGTCCTCGGCCTGATGGCCAAGCACCTCGGCAAGGTTCCGATCCCCGGCTCGTCGGTCGAGGCACACGGGCTGCGCTTCGAGGCCGAGCAGGCCACCGGGCGCCGCAACCGCATCGAAACGGTGCTGGTCAGCGCCGTACCCGCCCCCGAGGAGACCCCGGATGACTGACGCGACGGGTGAGCTGTCCCCTGAGGACGCCAAGCTCGTCGTCCTCGCCCGCGCCACGCTGGCGCGCACGGGCGCGGCCGAGGCGGCGGCGATCCGCGACCTCGACGGCCGCACGTACGCCGCCGCCGCGGTCGACATGCCCTCGCTGCACGTCTCCGCCCTCGGGGTCTGCGTCGCGATGGCCTACTCCTCGGGCTCCCGCGGCGTAGAGGCCGTCGTCGTGATGGGCGGCGGGTCCGAGCTGGCTCCCAACGACGCGGCGCTGCTGCACGAGTTCGAGGGCGACCACGTGGTGGTGCACCTGCTGTGACGACCTAGTCGCAGCTCATCTCGTCGCGCTCTGCTCGCTGCCGTCGAAGACCTCGGGCACCGAGACGCGCACGGCTCCGGCGGCCACGGCAGGGGCGGTGAGTCCGCCGCCGAGGCCCAGCAGCCCGACGGTGGCCAGCGTGCGGACGAACCTCATCGTGGCCACCTCAGCCGACGACACAGATGACGGCGGAGGCGACCAGGGCCAGGGCGCCGAGGAGCGCGGCGACCCCGGTCATCGCACCGAACCCGCCGACGCGGCGCCGGTGCTCGAGCGCGGTCGTGACGGCCACGGCGCCCAGCACGTGCGGCCAGCCGCTCCAGAACACGACGAACGTGGCGGCCGAGGCCAGGGCCAGGCCGAGCGCGTAGCGCGCCATCCGGTCCGGGTCGGCCGACCGGGCGCGGGTGCCCAGCCAGGTGGCCAGCGCGACGGCGGCGAGCACGATGCCGGCGTACGCGGCGACATCGCCCCAGCTCGTGGACGAGGACCCGCCCGGGTCGGCGTTGAGGTCGAAGACCTCGCCGGCGGTCATCGTGGCGGCGAAGAGCGCGGCCCCGGTCAGGGCGGCCGGCAGCGGTCGGGGCAGCTCGCGGCTTCCCGGTCGGGTCTGGGAGATGGCGGTCATGGTGATCCTCTCGGTCGTGGTGACGTGGTCCACCCAGGGCACCAGTGACCGGCCGCGCCCACATCGGCCGGCGATCGCACCGGGGCCGGGAGATCTGCCCGGGCGGCCCGGGACGCCGGACCCGGGACACCACGCCCCGAGCGGTCCACACTGCTGCCATGCCCGACCCTCGGACGCTGCGCCTCGGTGGCTGGGCGCTGGCCGCGCTGGCCCTCGCCGAGCTGGTGAGCGTGCCGTTCTCGATCTCGGGCGGCGTCTACGAGCGACCGGGAGTGGTCGGGGAGCCGCCCGGGTGGCTGGTCGCTGTCGTCGTCCCTGCCTTCGTGGTGTCCGGCGCCGTCCTCGTGCACGTGCGGCCGCGCAACGTGATCGGCTGGCTGCTGCTCGTCTCCGGGCTCTTGCAGGTCACCAACGTCGCGGCCGACGCCTATGGCACCCGGGCCCTGACGGACCCGGACGGGTCCCTGCCGTGGGGGCTCGCGGGCGCCTGGGTCGCGTCGTACACCTGGTTCCCCTCCTTGATGCTGCCGGCCCTCGTCCTGCCGGCGCTCTACCCGACGGGGCGCGCACAGGGACGCTACTGGCGCTGGCACGTACGGATCGCGGTCACGGGGATCGTGGCCGCGGTGGTCTTCGTCGCCGTGGGCGGGGCGGTGGACGACACCGTGTCCTTCGCCCGGATGCCGTGGCAGCTGCCCGGCTGGCTCGGGTACGTCGTGGGGATCCCCGTCGTCGTCCTGCTCGGCGCCGCTGCGATCAGCGTCCTGGTGGGAACGCTGGTCCGGGTCGTCCGTGCGGTGAGCCCGGAGCGCCAGCAGCTGCTGTGGCTGCTGGCCGTGGTGGTGGCCATGATCGCGACGGTCTTCGTGTCCAGCCGCTGGCTCTTCGCGCTGTCGTACTCCCTGGTGCCCGTGGCGGTCACCGTCGGCGTGCTCCGCTACCGCCTGCTCGGCATCGAAGTCGTGCTGCGCCGCACGCTCCTGTACGTCCCGCTCACCCTGCTCGTCGCCCTGGTCGTCGGGGGTCTGACCACCATGCTGGCCCGGTTGACGCCCGACGGCCCGCTGCCACTGCTGCTGTCCTCGGCGGTGGTCGCGGTGCTCGTCATCCCGGTGGCGAGCCGGCTGCGCGTGCTGGTGGACCGCTTCGTGCGCGGCCGACCGGCGGACCCGCTCGGCGTGGTCGACCGGGTCGGCTCGGGACTCGAGGCCGCCCACGAGGACCCGGTGGCCTCGATGCTGGAAGCGGTCGCGTCCGCCACCGGCTCGTCGTACGCCGAGGTCGACGGCCCGGACGGGCACCGGCTCGCGGTCGTCGGCCAGCAGGCGGACGGGACCGCCGTGCTGCCCCTGCGGCACGCCGGCGCCGACCTCGGCACCCTGACCATCGGGCCGCGACCGGGCGGGCTGCGGGTCACCGAACCCGACCTGCGGATGGCGAGCGTGCTGGCGCCGCACCTCGCGGTCGTGGTGCGCTCGCAGGCGCTGACCCGCGAGCTGGAGCACGAGCGGACCCGGGTCGCGGCGGCCACGTCGAGCGAGCGCGACCGCCTGCGGCGCGACCTGCACGACGGCCTGGGGCCGTCCCTGTCCGGCATCGCCCTGGGGCTCGAGGCGGCGTCCGGCGCGCTCGAGTCGGACCCGGCGGCGGTCGCGCCCCTGTTGCTGCGGACGCGCGAGGAGGCGGCAGCGGCCGTGCGGGAGGTACGGCGGGTCCTCGACGGGCTGCGACCCGGGGCGCTCGACCTCCACGACCTGTCCGGCGCGGTGCGCGACACCGCACGATCTCTCGGGATGGGCGCGTCAGGCGGCCCGACGTTCGAGCTCCGGGCCGAGCCGCTCCCGGACCTCAGCCCCGCCGTCGAGGAGGCAGCCTTCCGGATCGTCGCGGAGTCGTTGACGAACGTGGCCCGGCACGCGGGAGCCCGCCACTGCGCCGTCACGCTCGCCCGCGCCGACGGCCACCTGCGCATCGCCGTCGTGGACGACGGTCAGGGGCCGAACGGCAGCGACCGCCACGGGCACGGACTGGAGTCGATGCGCCGGCGCGCCTCGGACCTCGGCGGAAGCGTCACGGTCGGCCCGGCGAGCCCGCGAGGTACGTCCGTCGACGCCGTACTGCCTCTGGCCGGCGCGGCGGTGAGCGCGCCATGACGCTGCGCCTCGTGCTGGCCGACGACCACCCGATGTACCGCTACGGGCTGTCCGCCGTCCTCGACCAGGCCGACTCCGTCGACGTGGTGGCGTCGGTCGGCGACGGCGAGGCGCTGGTCTCGGCCGTCCTGGAGCACGAACCGGACGTGGTGATCACGGACCTCTCGATGCCCTCGCTCGACGGCGTCGCCGCCACCCGCCGGCTGCTCGAGCTGCGACCGGCCCTGCCCGTGCTGGTGCTGACCATGCACGAGGACGACGAGCACGTGTTCACCGCGCTGCGTGCGGGGGCCCTGGGCTACCTCGTCAAGGGCTCGGACGGGGAGGAGATCCTGCGTGCCGTGCACTCCGTGGCCAGTGGCGAGGCCGTGTACGGCGCCTCCGTCGCCCGCCGGATCGTCTCCTTCTACGCCGGTCGCAGCGAGTCGTCGGCCGCCGAACGCGCGTTCCCCGACCTCACCCCGCGCGAGCTCGAGGTGCTGGAGGTGCTCGCCACCGGTGCCCGCAACCACGAGATCGCCCGTCGCCTCGGCATGTCGGAGAAGACCGTCCGCAACCACGTCTCCCAGGTGCTGGCCAAGCTCCAGGTCCCGGACCGCACCGCTGCCGCCCTGCGGGCCCGGGAGGCGGGGTTGGGGTAGCGCGCGGAGGAATCCCTGGAAGCTCGCCGGTAACGTCGGAGCGTGACCGTCACCGACCCGTGGGGGCTGCCGATCTCGTGCGCGGCCGAGGTCGCGCCGATGTACGGCGAGGCGCTGCGGCGCTTCCACGACCAGCGGTCCGGCGAGGCCGAGCGACTGGCCGAGGTGGTCCGGCAGGACCCCGGGTTCGCGGTCGGGCACGCGACGGCGGCGCTGATGGCCGCGTTCGGCAGCGAGGACTTCGACGCGCAGGCGGAGATGAAGGCGGCCGAGGAGGGCCGGGCCGATCACGACTGGGAGCGGTCGTTCGTGGCCGCCACCCGCCACCTGGTCGACGAGGGGATGTGGGGTGCGCAGGGCCGTTGGCTCGCCCACCACGACGCGTACCCCGCCGACCTCGTGGGCATGACGGTCGCCGCGTTCACGCTGCTGATGGACACCGACCCCGAGCACGAGGCCGAGGCCAAGCGCCGGCTCGAGCGCACCATGGACACCGTCGAGGAGGACCCAGCGCTGCTCGGCTTCCTGGCCATGTTCGAGCAGGACTTCGGGAACCTCGACCGCGCCCACGAGCTGGCCCAGAGGTCCCTCGACCTCGACCCCACGGGCTTCGCCGGCGGGCACCCGCTGTCCCACGTGTACTTCGAGACCGGCGACCACCAGAACGGCCTGGCCTGGCTCGACCCGTGGCTCGCCACCACCGACAGCGAGGCCACGTTCAAGGGACACCTGGTCTGGCACGGCGCCCTGCACGCCCTGGCGCTCGGCGACGGGGAGGGCGCGTTGGCGCGGTACCCGCACTGCGGCGGCAGCAACGCCGGCGGCATGCTCATCGACGGCCCGTCGCTGCTGTGGCGCTGCCAGCTCCTCGGGCACGTGCCCAGTGGTACCGACCCCCTCGACCCTCGCGTCAGCACGCTGGCCGCGCCGCTGATGGACAAGGTCCCCTTCACCTTCGTCGGCGTGCACGTCGCCCTCGCCCTGGCGACCGCCGGGGACGCCGACGGGCTGCGCCAGTACGCCCACAACGCGCGCGGCTTCGACGCACCGGGCGCCGCCGAGATCCTGCCCGGGCTGGCGAACGGCCTCGCGGCGTACGTCGAGGGCGACCACGCCCGCGCCGTGGAGATCCTGCTGCCGCTGGAGCAGCGGCTCTGGCAGGTCGGCGGCTCGCGCGCCCAGCGCGAGGTCTTCGAGGACACGCTGATCCACGCGCTGATCCGGGCCCAGCGGTACGACGAGGCGGCCACCCGGCTGCAGGTCCGGCTCGACCGGCGGGAGGGTCCGCTGGACCAGCGCCTCCTGGCGGAGACCGTCTCCGGGGGACACGCTATTTTGGACCCGTGACTGCCGGGGAAAGTGCCTGGACCCTGCACGCGGCAGCAGTCGATCGACTGCGCGCGTCGTACGCCGCCATCCCCTCCGGCCAGCCGGTCCGGCTGGCCAAGAAGACGTCGAACCTCTTCCGGCCGCGCAACGCCACGCACGCGCCCGGCCTCGACGTCAGCGGCCTGGACGGCGTGATCTTCGTCGACCCGAAGAACCGCACCGCCGACGTCGCCGGCATGACGACTTACGAGCACCTCGTGGACGCGACGCTGCCCTACGGCCTGATGCCGTTCGTCGTCCCGCAGCTGCGCACGATCACCCTCGGCGGAGCCGTGTCCGGGCTCGGCATCGAGTCGACCAGCTTCCGCAGCGGACTTCCCCACGAGTCCGTGCTCGAGATGGACGTGTTCACCGGAGCCGGCGAGGTCGTCACCACGCGGCCCGGCGAGGAGCTGTTCGACGCCTTCCCCAACTCCTACGGCTCTCTCGGCTACGCCACCCGGCTGCGCATCGAGCTCGAGCCGATCCGCTCCCACGTCGCGCTGAGGCACATCCGCTTCGACGACGCCGGGCTGCTGGCCAAGACGATCGCGATGATCACCGAGACCCGCGAGTACGGCGGCGAGCAGGTCGACGGCCTGGACGGCGTGGCCTTCGAGCCGGGGGAGTACTACCTGACCCTGGCCCGCTGGAGCGACCACCCGGGCGCCGGCGCGACGGCCAGCGACTACGCCGGCCAGCAGATCTTCTACCAGTCGATCCAGCAGCGCGAGACCGACCTGCTGACGACCTACGACTACCTCTGGCGCTGGGACACCGACTGGTTCTGGTGCTCGGGCGCGTTCGGCGCCCAGAACCCGCGGCTCCGCAGGGTGTGGCCGCGCCGGTACCGCCGCTCGGACGTCTACTACCGGATGGTCGGCTGGGACCACCGCTTCCACATCGCCGACAAGCTCGACAAGCGAGCCGGCCGTCCGCTGCGCGAGCGGGTCATCCAGGATGTCGAGATCCCGGTCGACCAGCTCCCGGAGTTCCTCGACTGGTTCGACGCCGAGGTCGGCATGCGGCCGGTCTGGCTGTGCCCGCTGAAGCTGCGCCGGCGCGAGTGGCCCACCTATCCGCTGACGCTCGACACGACCTACGTCAACGTCGGCTTCTGGGGCACCGTGCACGTCGGTCCCGGCCGCGAGGACGCCCCCATGAACCGCGCCATCGAGGCCAAGGTGCACGAGCTCGGTGGGCACAAGTCGCTGTACTCCGAGGCGTTCTACGACCGGGAGACCTTCGACCGGCTGTACGACGGCGCCCACCTGGCCGCGGTGAAGCAGACCTACGATCCCGACAACCGGCTGACGAGCCTCTACGACAAGGCAGTGAGAAGGCAATGACCCAGAGCAGTGGATTGAAGATCGGAGACGCCCTCGGCATGCTCCTCACCCAGGAGCTGCCCGGTCGGTTCACGTTCTACGACGGCAGCTCCGTCGGCACCGGCGAGGTCCCGATCACGGTGAACCTGAAGAACCGCCGCGGGCTGGCCTACCTGCTCACCGCGCCCGGTGACCTCGGGCTCGCCCGTGCGTACGTGATGGGCGATCTCGACATCGAGGGCGTGCACCCCGGTGACCCGTACGACGCGCTGGTGCTGCTCTACCGCAACCTCAAGTTCCGCGCGCCGACCCCGGCCGAGGCGCTGCAGATCGTGCGCGGACTGGGCTGGTCGAACCTCAAGCCGCCGCCGATCCCGCCGCAGGAGACGCTCCCGCGCTGGCGTCGTACGGTCGAGGGCCTGCGCCACTCCATGGGCCGCGACGCCGAGGCGATCCACCACCACTACGACGTCTCGAACCGCTTCTACGAGATGGTGCTCGGCCCCTCGATGACCTACACGTGCGCGGTCTACCCGCACGAGGGGGCGACGCTCGAGGAGGCGCAGAACTACAAGTACGACCTGATCGCGCGCAAGCTCGACCTCAAGCCCGGCATGCGACTGCTCGACGTCGGCTGCGGCTGGGGCGGCATGGTCCGGTTCGCCGCGCGCGAGTACGGCGTGAAGGCGCTCGGCGCGACCCTCTCGGTGGAGCAGGCGTCGTGGGCGAAGGAGGCCATCGACCGCGAAGGCCTGGCCAACCTGGCCGAGGTGCGCCACTCCGACTACCGCGACGTGCTGGAGTCCGACTTCGACGCGATCAGCTCGATCGGGCTGACCGAGCACATCGGCGTGCGGCAGTACCCGGCGTACTTCGGCTTCCTCAAGGACAAGCTGCGCCCGCAGGGCCGGCTGCTCAACCACTGCATCACCCGCCCGCACAACCGCAAGCAGGAGACGGGCGCGTTCATCGACCGGTACGTCTTCCCCGACGGGGAGCTCACCGGCGTCGGCCGCATCATCACCGAGGCCCAGGACGTCGGGCTCGAGGTGATGCACGCCGAGAACTTCCGGCTCCACTACATGCGCACCTGCGCCGCGTGGGGCCAGAACCTCGTCGACAACTGGGACGAGTGCGTCGCCGAGGTCGGCGAGGGCACCGCACGGGTCTGGGGCCTCTACATGGCCGGGTCACGCATGGGCTTCGAGCTCAACGAGATCGAGCTCGATCACGTGCTCGCGGTGAAGACCGGCTCGGACGGCGTCGACGGGTTCCCGCTCCGCTCCAACGACTTCCTCTGACGTCGTCGGCGCACCGCGCCGAAGGCCATCAGGACCACCAGCGCGTACGCCGCGCCGGCGACCTCGTCGAGCACGTAGTGCTCGCCGGCGTACGCCAGGCTGAAGCACATCATCAGCGGGTAGACCGGGAGCAGGAACCGCCACGGCCGGCGCACGCGTGACCACCAGAACACCGCGGCCAGCGTGGCGAAGGCGACGTGCAGCGACGGCATCGCGGCGACCGGGTTGACCAGGTGCTGCCCGAGCGTGAGGGCCGAGCCGACCATCCGCAGCCCGATCTGCTCGAAGCCCTCGGACGTCAGCCGGAGCACCGGCGGACCGCCCAGGTCGCCCTGCGTCGAGGCCAGCCACGGCGGGGCGGTCGGCAGCAGCACGTACGTCGTCAGGCCGGCCACCGCGAGCGTCACGACCGCCGACATCCAGCGCCGGAACTCCAGGCGGTCGCGCATCCAGAGCACCACGGCGGTCACCGGCGTCACGAGGTAGTGCGAGGAGTAGACGAGGCTGACCACGATCGCGAACCACGGGATCGCGCTGCCGTCCACCGGCCCGGGATGGAGGTGACCCTGCAGCCACTGGGTCGGGGTGGTGTCGTGCGCACCGAACAGCCCGGCGAACCAGCGGTCGAAGTCGATCGGCGCGCGCACCTGGAGGGGCAGGCCGAAGGCGTTGTGGACGTCGTGGGTGGGGTAGTCGCGGGCGGCCATCTGCGCGTCGGAGTACGGCGACGCGAAGCCCCGGCTGTAGTCGTAGGCCAGCAGCACCGCCTGGAACGGCAGCCAGTCGAGGAGCATCCGGCCCCAGGCCCGCCACCCCATCCCGAGCAGCCCGATCGACAGGAAGCCGGTGGCCAGGGCGGCCAGGCCGAGGCGGTCGGTCGGGATGCCGAACAGGACGACGAACCCGGTCAGACCGACCGCGAACCCGACGTACGCCCAGCGCCTGCGTGCCTGCCAGGCGTCCTCGTACGCCGCGGGCTGCTCCTGGGTCACAGCCACATCAGGTCGTCGGGGCCGCCGTCGTCGCGCGGCGGGTCGGTGATCACCGGCGCGGGCCGGCGACGGCGCACGGTCCGCGCGGCGCGGCCGGCCACCAGGCCGCCGACACCCTCCCGGCCGGCCCTGAGGCGGGTCAGGTCCTTCGGTGAGGGGCCGACCGGCATCCGCTTGGGTAGCACCCAGGCGCTGACCAGCCAGGTCGGCAGACCGAGCAGGGACAGCACGCGGGTCAGCCGCTCGGACTCGATCTCCTCCTCGGGGTCCAGGCCCTCGGCGAGCAGCTCGGCCAGCTCCTCGCCCACCTCCGGGCGGCCGCAGGTCTCGGCGAGCGCCGCGGCGCCCTCGACGCCGATCGGCTCGTCGAGCACGTCCCAGGCGGCGCCGGGCTCGCGGGACGGGTCGCTGACGTACCTCGCCACCTCCTGCCCTCCGGACCACGCCACGATCGCGAGCTGCCGGTCGTCCAGCACGCGCACCGCGAGCACCGTGGCACCGGTGCCGGCGACGGACTCCCCGACCTCGACCACTCCGCGGCGACCCTGGGCGACGGCGTCCTCGGCGTACGCGGCGACGGCGACGACCCAGCCGTCCTCCGGGGGCGCGACCCAGCCGCTGAAACCGATCTCCTGCAGCACCGCCAGGAGCGCGTCCCGCTCCGACCGCGCGACGACCGCGGCGTAGCTGTAGCCGGACGGCCCTTCGGGCTCCGAGCTGACGGTCACGCGCAGCAGACTAGTCGCGGGGCACTAGCGTGGTCGGGTGACTGCCAGGGCCCGCGAGTACGCCGCGACCGTGCTGCGCCGCGAGCGCGTGTCCGCGCACCTGGTCCGCCTGGTGCTCGGCGACCTGCGCGGCCCGGACGCCTTCGGCTCGACGGGGATCCCCGACGAGTGGGTCGGCCTGGTCGTGCCCGGGCAGTTCCAGTCGCGCTACTACACGGTCCGCTCCTGGGACGGCGCCGAGCTGGTGCTGGACGTGGTCGTGCACGAGGAGGGCCTGGTCACCGAGTGGGCGTCCCGCGACTGCACGGGCGAGACGGTGACCATCCAGGAGGCCAAGGGGTCGTTCGCGATGCCGGACGCCGCCGCCTGGCTGCTGCTCGTCGGCGACCTGACCGCGATGCCGGCCATGGCGCGGATCCTGGAGAGTGTCCCGGTCCCCACGCGGGTCTGGGCCGAGGTCGCCGACGACCTCTCCGGCTACCTGCCGGACGGCGCCGACGTCACCTGGCTGACGCCGCCCGGAGAGGGCGAGTCCGCCCTGGCCGCGGTCGTCGAGGGGATCGACTGGCCGGAGGGCGACGGGTACTTCTGGATGGCGGGGGAGTCCGCCCAGATGCGCGCGATCCGCAAGCACCTGATGCGATCCGTCGGCCTGCCGAGCACGGCGTACGACGTGATGGGCTACTGGCGCGGCAGCGGTCGGCGACAGCCGCGTGCGGTCGACCCGGGCCCGATCTGGCGAGCCGGCAAGGCGACCGGGAAGTCCGACGAGGAGATCTGGGCGGCGTACGACGCGGAGGTGTCCCGATGACGGAGCCGTACCGGTCCGGGTTCGTGTCGTTCGTCGGCCGACCGAACGCCGGCAAGTCGACGCTGACCAACGCCCTGGTCGGCCAGAAGGTCGTGATCACCAGCGACAAGCCGCAGACCACGCGGACGGTGGTGCGCGGCATCGTGAACCGTCCCGACGCGCAGCTCATCCTCGTCGACACCCCCGGACTGCACCGTCCGCGCACGCTGCTCGGCGAGCGGCTCAACGACCTGGTGAAGACGACGCTGTCCGAGGTCGACGTGGTCGCCGTCTGCTTCCCGGCCAACGAGAAGATCGGGCCGGGCGACCGGTTCATCGTGCAGGAGATGGCGAAGGTACGTCGCACGCTCAAGGTGGCGGTGGCCACCAAGACCGACCTCGCCACGCCCGAACAGATCGCCCAGCACCTGCTGGACATCGCGGCGCTCGGGGACTCCACGGGGACCACGTGGCAGGAGGTGGTCCCGGTGTCGGCGGTCTCCGGCAGCCAGGTCGAGCTGCTCGCCGGCCTGCTCACCGCGATGCTGCCCGAGGGGCCGCAGCTCTACCCCGACGGCGACCTCACCGATGCCCCCGAGGAGATCCTGGTCGCCGAGCTGATCCGCGAGGCGGCGCTGGACGGCGTGCGCGACGAGCTCCCGCACTCCATCGCCGTCGTCGTCGAGGAGATGGGCCTGCGCGAGGACCGGCCCGAGGACAAGCCGCTGCTCGACATCCACGCCAACCTGTACGTCGAGCGCTCCTCGCAGAAGGGCATCGTGATCGGCCACAAGGGCGCCCGCCTGCGCGACGTCGGCTCGCGTGCCCGCCAGCAGATCGAGGCGTTGCTGGGCACGCCGGTGTACCTCGACCTGCACGTCAAGATCGCCAAGGACTGGCAGCGCGACCCCAAGCAGCTCAGGAAGCTCGGCTTCTGACGACACCTCCTCGATCAGGGGGGCGTCAGGCGGGCGCCCAGCAGATGCCGTAGTGCTGGCCCTTCGCCCACTGGTCGGCCGTCGGCCACTCGTAACCCCAGCGGTAGTTGAGCGGGTCGTCGGCGACGCCGGCGGCGGCGTCCTGGCAGGGCTGCTGGCCGGCGGCCCTGGCCTGTTCCACGCCGGGGTACGCCGCGCCGGCGATGTCGACGGTCGAGAGCGCGCGCCAGGAGTGTCTGCCGGAGCAGATGACCCTCCGGAAGTCCGCGGTGCCGGGCTCGGCGGTGCCGCACATGGCGTACCGCTCGCGCGCCAGCGGGCGGCCCAGCACGCCCTGGAGCCGGCCGACCAGCGGGGCGAGGGTCTCGTCGGCCGCGATGGCCACGGCGTCGCAGCGGTACCAGTCGGCGCCCTGGTCGGACTGGCTCAGGCTGGGCGTGAACCAGACGGGACGCAGCATCGTCAGCCGTCGGGCCTCGTCCGTGCCGCCGACGAACCCGGCGAACGCCTTCGGGCAGGCGTCGGCGACCTGCGCCTGCACGTGGTCGGAGTCGACGGACAGCAGGTGTCCGTCCACGACGCTGTCGAGCTCGCCGACGCTGAAGGTGATCGCCGTGTGGGCGTGGTCGCACGGCACCGGCTTCCCGTGGGCCACCGGGGCGACCGCGTCGTCGTAGCGGTAGGCGTAGCAGGCCCGGTCCTTCGGGCGCGGGACGGCCTTGGCCGTGGCCGGGGTCGCGCTCGACGGGCTGGTGGGGGAGTCGGTGGCCGATGAGCCGCCGTCCGGACCCGGCGGCGTCGTGCCGGCACCGGACTCCCCCGACGAGCAGCCGGCCAGCAGGAGGGCCGCCGCGGCCAGGGCCAGAGCGCGTCTCACTGGCTCGTCTTCGCCCAGCACACCGACCGGCGGTTGCCGGCCTTCCACTCGGCCTCGTGGAACCAGGTGTAGCCGTAGTCGTAGTCGACGGGGTACCCGAGCCACGCGGCGACCGACTTCGAGCAGTAGTCGCGGGTGGTCTTCTCCGCGGCCGCGTCGCCGGGGTAGGCGTCGTCGGGCTCGCCCAGCTTGATCGTCGACACCGCGCGCCAGTCGTGCGCGGTCGAGCACGGCACCTTGACCGACCCGTCGACCGTCGGCCCCTCCGCGCAGACCAGCCACTTGTCCTCGGTCTGGGCCAGCAGTCCCTCGACGTCCGGCGGCAGGTCCACCAGGCGCTTGCTCTGCTCGTTGCCCCCGACGACGTCGCAGCGGTACCAGCGCGCCCCGTCGTCCCAGGCCGGCTTCGACGGCCTGAACCAGGCCCACGTCAGGATCGTGCGCATGGCCAGGCTCTCGTCGGCGCCGAGGTACTCCATGAACGCCGACGAGCACTGGTGGAACGCGAAGTCACCGACCTCGTCGGAGTCGTAGTCCGCGTCCTCGAGCGCGTCGGGCAGCGAGCCCACGTCGTAGGTCTGCGCCGTGTGCTTCTCGCTGCACTCGACGGTCTTCGTGGCGTTGCTCGCCTGGGCGATGTCGTCGGTCGTCAGCAGCCGGCAGGCCCCGAGGTCCGGCGCCTCCACCGCGTCCACCTGCTTCGGGTCGACGTCCGGCGGCAGGTCCTCCTTGCACCCGGCCAGCACCAGCGCCGTCACCACCGCCACGAGGGCAGCGGCAGCACGACGGGCGGGACGGGTCACGGGGGGCGATCCTACTGAGGGGTCGTGGGTCACCCGGCGGCCAGCAGCGCGGCCAGCGTCGCGCCGAGCTCGTACGCCCCCGCGAGCTGTTCCTCGCTCGGCTCGCCCAGCACCTCGAGCACCGGCGCCGCCTGCCGCCAGGGCAGTGCGCCCACGATCGTCTCCACGCTGCGCACCGCGCCGGTCGTGTCGTACCGCCCGTGCACGAACAGCCCCCACGGCCGCTTGCCCCGGCCGGTCGGTCCGTCGGCGGCGGACCCGTCGTCGCTCAGGGCACCGCCCGCCTCGAGGAAGATCGTGTCGAAGAAGTGCTTCAGCGCCCCGGACATGTACCCGAAGTTCGCCGTGGTCCCGAGCAGGAACCCGTCCGCGGCCAGCACGTCGTCGGCGTGGGCCTCGAGGGCGGCCCGCACGACGACCTCGACCCCGTCGATCGCCTCGTCGCCCGTCCCGGCCACGACGGCGTCGGCCAGCCGTCGCACCGTCGGCGTCGGCGAGTGGTGGACGACGAGCAGGCGGGCCATGCGGCCGACGCTAGCCCGGCCGGACCTCGCGCCTCAGGGTTACCACGGATGCCCGGCGACGGAGCCGGACCTAGCGTCGTGCGGAACACCGACACAGGGGGTTCCAGATGACACGTCATCGATCTGCTCGCACGACTCTCGGGATCCTCGTCACCACGGCCGCCGTGGTGGCTCTCACCGGTTCGCCGGCATCTGCCCGGATCATCGACGGTGACAGCTTCGACGACCACATCACCGGCACCAACACGAACTTCTGCGGCGTCGCCGGCCTGGACGCGACGTTCGACGTCACGGTGACCGGTCGCTTCAAGGTCAACGAGCGCGCGCCGGGCGGTGCCGCCTACTACTTCGAGAAGCGCCGGGTCGTGAACGTCCTGACCGATCCCGCGACGGGCTGGACGGTCACCGACATCTCGCCCAACATCCTCGACAAGGACCACTCGATCGTCGACAACGGCGACGGCAAGACGATCACCATCGTGGAGCTGCTCACGGGGGGCAACCGAACCCTCGGCCACGACGGTCACCTGATCGCGAGCAACGCCGGCCAGATCCGGTTGGAGATCGTCTACAACTACGTCGACGAGACGGAGGTCTCGAACACGCTGATCTTCGGGTCCACGGGCACCAACGACGACTTCTGCGAGGCCGTGCTGGCCGACTGGGGCTACAACTGACGAATCTCCCGTCCGGGAGAAGGGCGGCTACCGTCGAGTAGGTGACTGCTCGACGTGCCGCCCTGTCCGGACTCGCCCTGCTGGGCGTGGTCGCGATGGCGGCGTGCTCGGCCGGCGACGAGTCGAGCGAGGCGCTCGCCGTCCCCGAGAGCCGGCTCACGTCGGCCGCCACGAGCGCCGCCACGACGAACGACGACGGCTTCCCCGCACCGCCGAGCGACCTCCCGACGAAGGCCGCCGACGGCACCCGCTTCCCGGGTGCGGAGTGGGTGCACGCCGACCCGGCCAGTATGGGGTTCGACCCGAAGGTCCTGCGACGCATCGCACGTGCGGCCAAGCCGTCCCAGACCACCTGCCTGCTCGTCGCGCGCAAGGGCAAGGTCGTGGGGGAGTGGAACTGGCTGGACTTCGCGCCCGACCAGCCGCGCGAGGTCTACTCGATGACCAAGTCGGTGACCAGCACGCTCGTCGGCCAGGCACAGGCCGACGGCGACCTCGACATCGACGACCCCGCCAAGCAGTACGTCGAGGAGTGGCGCGGCACGAGGTCCCGGACCGTCACGATCCGCGACATCCTCAGCAACGACAGCGGCCGCTACTGGGACGCCGGCACCGACTACGGCCAGCTGCCCCAGGCGTCCGACCGCACGCAGTTCGCGATCGACCTGAAGCAGCAGTACCCGCCCGGGAAGGTGTGGGCGTACAACAACGCGGCGATCCAGACCCTGGACCGGGTGATCTCCCGGGCGACCGGCGAGCCGACGCGGGACTACGCCGAACAGCGGCTGTTCGGACGGATCGGCATGACCCACACGCGGATGACCGCCGACCCCGCGGGCAACACCAACACCTTCTTCGGCGTGCAGACGACGTGCGAGGACATGGCCCGCTTCGGCTACCTCTTCCTGCGGCGGGGCCGCTGGGGTGACGAGCAGGTCGTGCCGAGGTCCTGGGTCAAGGCGGCCGTCGGGCGACCCAGCCAGGAGCACAACGCGGCGTACGGCTTCCTCTGGTGGCTCAACCGCTACGGGCCGGTCATCGGCCCGCTCGCCACCGACGCCCCCGGCCAGCCGGAGCCGCCGGTCGGCCGGATCATCCCCGGCGCCGCGGCCAACCTCTTCACCGCGCAGGGCCTGGGCGGGCAGACCGTCCTGGTCGACCCGGGGTCCCAGACCGTGGTGGTGCGCATCGGCCAGTTCGTCCCCGGGGGAGAGGACCTCTACGGCGCTCGCGACGCCGCCCGTTTCGTCACCGAGGCGCTGGTCGACCCCTAGACCGCCAGCAGCTCCAGGTACCCCAGCCCGAGCACGCCGCGGTACCCCGAGAAGTACGCCGTGCGCTGGCGGTCGGCCAGCTCCCTTACCTGCGCGACGTCCGGGTCGTCGGCGTCGTGCTCGGCGAGCCAGCGGGCGTACGCCGCGGCGTACCCGCTCTCGAAGACGTCCCACTCGTCCAGGCTCGCCTCGTGGGCGGCCAGCGGGGCGAAGCCCGCGGCCACGGCGAGGTCGACGACCTCGCCGAGGGTCCGGAACTCGTCCTCGCGTCCGGCCAGCGGCGCGATGGCCGCCGGCGTGGGCGGGCTCGACCAGATGCCGTCGCCGTAGACCACGCGGCCGCCCGGCGACACGAGCGCGCGCAGTGCGGCGAACGCGGCGGCGTACGGCAACGGCTGCGCCTCCTCGACGGGGGCACCCCACACCTGGGATGCGCCGATGCAGATGACGGCGTCCCAGCCGCCGGCGAGGTCGCGGGCGTCGTCGACGTGCAGGTCCACGCGGTCGGTCAGCCCGCGCAGGACCGCCACCGACTGGCCGTGGGAGATCGCTTCCTGGTCCAGGTCGATGCCCTCGCCGACGGCGTCCGGGACGGCCTCGAGCACGCGCAGCAGCAGGGCAGCCCATCCGCACCCGATGTCGAGGACGCTGCCCGGCTGCCCTGCGGCGAGGAAGGACACCAGCCGGTCCGCCCGCTGCTCCGACAGCGGGGCCATGTACGTGAGGTCGTGGTGGGGCGGCGTGAAGGTCAAGCTCACGCCCACAGTGTGACAACCGGTCGCGCCGTCCACGGGTACCCCGTTATGGTGACGGGGTCATGAGCGTGCGCCTCCTCCTCCTTCCTTGCCGTAGCGAGGTCTGAACCGTCGGACCCCCTCGCTGCGGAGGTCACCACGCGCGCCGACGTCCCGATCGCTCCCCGATCTCCCGAGGACAGTCATGACTCTGCAGCACAGCGGCTTCACGAACACCCAGCGTTCGAGCGGCATGCCGATCCACCGGTACAAGCCGTTCCCGCCGATCGACATCCCCGACCGCACCTGGCCGACACGCACGATCACCCAGGCGCCACGCTGGCTCTCCACCGACCTGCGCGACGGCAACCAGGCGCTCATCGACCCGATGAGCCCGGCCCGCAAGATGAAGATGTTCGAGCTCCTGGTGCGGATGGGCTACAAGGAGATCGAGGTCGGCTTCCCGAGCGCGAGCGAGACCGACTTCGGGTTCGTGCGTCAGCTCATCGAACAGGACAAGGTGCCCGAGGACGTCACCATCTCGGTGCTGACCCAGGCCCGTGAGGACCTCATCGAGCGCACCGTGCAGTCACTGGTCGGCGTGCACCACGCCAACATCCACCTCTACAACGCGCTCGCGCCGCTGTTCCGCCGCGTCGTCTTCCACGCCAGCAACGACGAGGTCAAGGACATCGCGGTCCGCGGCACCGAGCTGGTCATGAAGCACAGCGAGAACATCCTCGACAAGACGATCATCGGCTACGAGTACAGCCCCGAGATCTTCACCGGCACCGAGCTGCCGTTCTCGGTCGAGGTGTGCGAGGCCGTCTCCGACGTCTGGCAGCCCGACGACGGCCGCGAGATCATCCTCAACCTGCCGGCCACGATCGAGATGGCGACGCCGAACGTGTACGCCGACCAGATCGAGTGGTTCTCCCGCCAGCTGACCCGCCGCGAGTTCACCACCATCAGCCTGCATCCGCACAACGACCGCGGCACCGCCGTGGCCGCGACCGAGCTGGCGATGATGGCCGGCGCCGACCGCGTCGAGGGCTGCCTCTTCGGACACGGCGAGCGCACCGGCAACGTCTGCCTGGTCACCCTCGGCATGAACCTGTTCAGCCAGGGCGTCGACCCGCAGATCGACTTCAGCGACATCGACGAGATCCGCCGGACGGTCGAGTACTGCACGCAGCTGCCCGTCCACCCGCGGCACCCGTACGCCGGCGACCTGGTCTACACGGCGTTCTCCGGCTCTCACCAGGACGCGATCAAGAAGGGCCTGGAGGACCTCGACCGGATCGCCGCCGAGCAGGAACGGCCGGTCTCGGAGATCCCGTGGGAGGCGCCGTACCTGCCCATCGACCCGAAGGACGTCGGCCGGTCCTACGAGGCCGTCATCCGGGTCAACAGCCAGTCCGGCAAGGGCGGCGTGGCCTACATCCTCAAGGCCGAGCACAAGCTGGACCTGCCGCGCCGCGCGCAGATCGAGTTCAGCCGCGTCATCCAGCAGCACACCGACGCCGAGGGCGGCGAGATGACGCCCGAGCAGATCTGGACGGCGTTCCGCTCGGAGTACCTCGACCGCGAGGCCCCGCTGCGGCTCGACTCGGTGCACACCTCGGCGGCCGCGGGTGAGAAGGACCAGCTGTCGGTGAACGTCTACGTCGACGGCGACCTCACCACGTTGACCGGCGAGGGCAACGGCCCGATCGCGGCGTTCGTGGCGGCGCTCAACTCGCTGCCGCAGGAGTACGACGTGCGCGTGCTCGACTACGCCGAGCACGCTCTCAGCTCCGGTGGCGACGCCATCGCGGCGGCGTACGTCGAGTGCCTCGTCGGCGACCAGGTCCTCTGGGGAGTCGGCCTCGACCCCAACATCGTCACCGCCTCGCTGAAGGCCGTCATCTCGGCGGTCAACCGGGCGACGGCCTGACCGCTGCTCGCAGCATGTTGGTCGAGCCCGCGAGCGCCAGCGAGCGGAGTCGAGACCCGGTGACCTGACCGGGGGTCTCGACACGCTCGGCCGTGGCCGGCCTCGCGGCTCGACCACCAGGCAGATCGGTTACGCGCCGCCGAGGGGGTTGATGCCGGAGGCCTGACCGCTGCTCGCAGCATGTTGGTCGAGCCCGCGAGCGCCAGCGAGCGGAGTCGAGACCCGGTGACGTGACCCGGGGTCTCGACACGCTCGGCCGTGGCCGGCCTCGCGGCTCGACCACCAGGCAGGTCGGTCACGCGCCGCCGAGCGGGTTGATGCCGGAGGCCTGACCGCTGCTCGCAGCATGTTGGGCGGAGTCGAGACCCGGTGACGTGACCCGGGGTCTCGACACGCTCGGCGGTGGCCGGCCTCGCGGCTCGACCACCAGGCAGATCGGTCACGCGCCGCCGAGGGGGTTGATGCCGGAGGCCTGCCCGCCGAACGCGACGAGCAGGAGGTCGGTCATCTCGAAGGTGTTGCCGCGGTCGCCGAGCTCGGGGGTGAAGCCCTTGCTGCGCACGATCGAGAACGTGGAGCCCTGCATGGCCCGGTGCATGGTCTCGGCGACGATGCGACCGCCGACACCGGTCAGCCGGCCGTTGTTGAGCTCGGCCTCGCGCAGGAGGTAGAACCAGAGCGGCGCCTTCTGCACCAGGGCGGTCTTCTGCGCACTCGTGAGCCCGGTGACGACGGCGCCGTTGTCGCCGTCGACCAGCTGCGCCTGGGTGAGCGGGGTGACAGGAACGCCGTTGTTGGCGAGCTTCTGCGCCATCTGCGGGCCGGTGGCCAGGCTGACCATGCTCGCCCTGGTGAGGTTGCGGAAGGCCAGGTTGCGCTGGGGGTTGTCGAACCCCATCGAGGCCTTGCCGCCGAACGTGCTCGGCGGCAGGTGCTTGAGCGGGTCGACCAGCAGGGTGTCGATGCGCTTGGCGAAGTTCACCGCGCTGGCGGGCTTGAGCTCGGGATGTCCCGCGGCGGCGAAGTCGTACATCCGGCGCCAGTCGGCCAGCCAGTTGCTGATCAGCACGGTGTCGCCGCCGAGGGTGCCGCCGAGCCCGGAGAACTCGAACATGTAGTCCAGGCTCCCCGCCTGGCCCGGGAAGCGACGGTTCCAGTTGTAGGAGTCGCGGACCATGCTGTGGCCCAGCCGGAACGCCGCGACCGAGAACTCGACCGGCATCGTCGGCACCTCGGTGGGGCCGGCGTCGGGCTGGACGATCTTGCGCCCGTTGGTGAACACGTCGGTCACGATCGCCGGGTCCACGATCCGCGGCAGGTAGTCGTGGCGGATCAGCCACTGGTAGTGCAGCGTGACCGCCTTGCGCGCCTGGCGGAACCGCTTCACCGACGGCAGGGACGTCGGCAGCGAGTCGACGACGGCGTTGTGGAAGCGGATGAACGCCACGTGGGTCTGCGCGACGATCAGGTTCTCGTCGTTGCGCGGGTCCGGGATCAGCGCCGTGCGGGCACCGTCCACCCGCGGCAGGTCGTGGCCCTGCTTCTTGGCGTCCGGGCCGATGCGGCGGGTGTCCCCGATCTTGAGGTGCACCCCGTCGTCCTCGTAGAACTTCGCGGACTTGGGGTCGCCCGGGCCGGCGCCGTACAGGGAGTCGAGGTCCAGCCGCGGCGAGCGGCCCTGCACGAGCTGGGCGGGAGGTACGTCGTCGCCGAGCTCGACCTCGGTCTTGTCCATGGTCAGGTCGTGGTCGATGAACTGGCCGAGGTAGGTGTACCCGGCCGGTACGTCGCCGGTGCCGCCGCCACCCTTGGCCATCGCCTCGGCCAGCTTGGCGACGACCGCCGGGCCGACGGAGGTCCCCTTCGGACCGCAGCGGCTGAACCTGAACGGCGGCACGCCCGCGGCGGCCGCGGCCCGGGCGTTCGGGCGACCGCCGGCCTGCTCGCCGACGATCCCCTCTCCCTCGATGAAGAACGTCTCCGACCCGTGATGTCCCGGCATGACTCCGACGGTAAGGACGTTCACAAAGTAAAGAAATGGCCCGATCGGGCCATGCCCCGGACGTATCAGGGGCGCTCAACCGATCTGCATCAGCTCGATGCGCTGGTCGGACCCGGGACGCAGCGGCTCGAGCTTCCCGGTCGCCACGAAGCCGTAGCGCTCGTACACCGCGCGGGCGACCGGGTTCGCGACGTTCACGTGCAGGGACACCGGCGTGCCGTCGGCGACCGCCCGGGCGACCAGTGCGTCCAGGAGTGCATGGGCATGGCCCCGACCGCGGTGCGCGGGGTCGGTCCACATGCCCCAGACCTGGGTCCGGCCGTCGTCGGTGAAGGCGCCGGCCATCGCGACCGCACGCTCGCCGTCGAGGACGGCGTACACGGGACGCACCAGCCGTCGCCGCCACTCCTTCTCCGGGAAGTCCCGCTCCCGCTCGATGGTGGAGCCGAAGGCGTCCGGGGAGTCGGCGAGGGCCCGCAGCCGGATGTCGCGCAGCACCGCCCAGTCGTCGGGCGTCAGCCGGCGGGGCGTGCTCACGGGCTCACCCACTCGAGACCTCGAGGATGCACGCCGTGCCGACGTCCACGAACCCGACCTGGCGGTAGATGCTCGCCGCGTCGTCGCTCCCGGCCGACAGCAGCACGGTGCGGGCGCCGCGGCCGCGGACGGCGTTGACCAGCCCGCGCGTGAGCGCGGAACCGAGGCCTCGCCTGCGGTACCGGGGAGGTACGGCGATGCCCATCAGCTCCGCTCCGTCGCCGCGCGGTGCGGACGTGCCACCACCGGCGACCTCGCCGTCGACGTACGCCGCCGCGACGACCAGCACCCCGTCGCGGACCATGTCGCGTTGCTTGCCCAGCGGTTTCTCGACGATCTCGTCGGAGTCCCCGAACGCCGCGTGCACGACGTCGTTGGACCGGCCCAGGTCGGGGTCGTCGGCGTCGAGGATGCGGACCTCGGGAGCATCCGGCACGTCGACGTCCGACGGCAGCACCAGCAGCGGGTACTGCCCGAGCTCGGCGCCGGGCATGCCGGACGTGGCCTCCTGCGCGGCGGCCAGCAGGCTGGGCGTCGTCTCGTGCACCCACTCGACGTTGCGGGGCGCACCGAGCTCCTCCTGGCGGGCGAGCAGGCGGCGTACGTCGTCGGCCGTGAACGCCTCGTCCCCGCCCAGCCGGGGGCGGGCGTAGAACTTCCAGCCCGTGCCGGCGTCCGGCAGGAAGAGCGTGAACGGCCCGACCTCCTCCCACGTCGTGATCGGACGCGGTACCGAGTCGTAGTAGCGCTCGATGTCGGCGAGCAGCTCGGCAGGGAGCCCGTCCCGGGACGTCATGTGCGTCACGCTTCCACCACTCTCGTGCGCGGCGCGACTAGGTTTCTGCCTTGTGCTGGTCTCAGAGCGCATCGGGCAGTTCTTCATCGCCAACCACACCGGCCAGGACCGCCTCGAGTACACCGAGTACGGCGGCGGCGACCGCTGGGTCGTGCTGCTGCACGGTCAGCTGATGCCGCGGCGGATGCAGCAACCGCTCGCGCGGGCGCTGGCCTCGCAGGGCCTGCACGTGGTCACCCTCGACCTGCTGGGCCACGGGCGCTCGGACCGGCCGGCCGACCCGCTGGTGTACTCGATGACCTCCTTCGCCGAGCAGGTGCTGGCGTTGCTGGACCACCTCGGGGTCGAGAAGGCCGTCGTGGGAGGGCTGTCGCTCGGCGCCAACGTGTCCCTGGAGGTGGCGTCGAACTGGCCGGACCGGGTGCAGGGCCTGATCATCGAGATGCCGGTGCTCAACAACGCGCTGCACGCCGGGATCCTGGCGTTCGTGCCGCTGATGTTCGCGGCGCGGTACCTGCCGTGGACGGTGTCCTCGGTGCGGGCCCTCACCCGGCCGATCCCGCGGGGTGTGGTGCCGTTCTGGGTGGGCATCGGCCTGGACACCCTCGACCAGCGGCCCGCATCGGTCGCGGCGGTGATCCACGGCGTGATCTTCGGCCGGGTCGCCCCTCAGGCCAACCAGCGCCGGACCATCCAGGCCCCCGCGCTCGTCGTCGGGCACCCGCGAGACCCGATCCACCCCTTCGCCGACGCCGAGATGCTGGCCGAGGAGCTGCCGAACGCCGAGTTCGTCGCGGCCCGCAGCATCGTCGAGTGGCGTACCCGCCCCGAACGTCTCGACGCGATCGCCGCGGAGTTCGCCCTGGCGTGCTGGGACGGTACGCCGACCGCGACCCGCCGTCGTACCCGCACCTGAGTGTCGGTGCCGTCGGGCAGACTCGGCACATGCCGCTCTACCGTGACGAGGCGGTGGTGCTGCGCACCCACAAGCTGGGGGAAGCAGACCGGATCGTCACCCTCCTGACCCGCCACCACGGGCGGGTCCGTGCCGTCGCGAAGGGCGTCCGCAAGACGACCTCGCGGTGGGGCGCGCGGCTGGAGCCGTTCACGCACGTGGACCTGCAGCTCGCCGTCGGTCGCAACCTCGACGTCGTGACGCAGGCCGAGACGATCGAGCCGTTCGCGTCCGGGCTGGGCGACCACTACGACCGCTACACCGCCGGCACGGTGATGCTCGAGACCGCCGACCGACTGGTCACCGAGGAGGGGCAGCCGGCGGTGCAGCAGTTCCTGCTGCTGGTGGGCGGGCTGCGCGCGATGACGGCCGGCGACCCCGACCAGCGACGGGGCGCCAACCAGGTCCTCGACTCCTACCTGCTGCGGTCGCTGGCGGTCGCCGGGTACGCCCCGTCGTTCTCGCACTGCGCCCGCTGCGGCGAGGAGGGCCCGCACAAGGCCTTCAGCCCGTCGGCCGGTGGCGCGCTCTGCCCCGACTGCCGGGTGCCCGGGTCGGCCTCACCGTCGGCCGGCACCCTGGACGTCCTCGGCGCCCTGCTCGCCGGTGACTGGGAGGTCGTCGGCGCGGCCGACCCGCGCTCACTGAGGGAGGCGTCCGGCCTGGTGTCGGCGTACCTCCACTGGCACCTCGAGCGCGGCCTGAAGTCCCTGGAGTACGTCGAGCGCTAGGTGGACAGCTAGGAGCAGCGGACGAGGTCGGCGGGCTCGACCAGCCAGCCGTCGTCGCGACGCCAGGCGCCGACCTGTCCGGCGACGACCGACGCGCCCACGAGTTCGTACGTCGCGTCGAAGAACTGCACGGTCAACACGGGCGTGTACGTCGCGTCGCCGTCCGGCAGGATCACGCTGACCGCGGGCAGGGCGGCCGGCCGGTCGTCGTACGCCGGGTAGAACGGCGAGGTCTCGCCCGTCACGACGGCGCCCACCTCGTCGGCCGCGCCGGCGGTGACGCGCACGTAGCGCCAGTCGTCGCCCATGCCCGGGTGCTCGTCGGCGGCCCACGCGAGGGCACCCGCGAACACCGCACGGCGGCCACGGGTGAGCGGCTCGCACTCGACCGAGGCCTGGCCGGCGTCGGTGGAGTCGGTGGGCGAGGACTCCTTCTCGCCGGCGAAGGTGAGCAGCTCGACGGTGCCGGCACCGCCGGTGGAGATGAGCGCGACGTCGGCCTGGGTGGGAGCCGGCACGAGAGTCGCGCAGGCCAGCACCGCGAGGGCGGCGAACGTGGCTCGGGCGCGCATCAGCTCTCCAAGGTCGGGGAAGGCCCCGCCCGAGCGAGACCCGTCGAGGCTAGGGGTCCGGAGCCTGTCTCCGCCACCCCTACGCTGGCGCCGTGAGCCCGCGTCCCCCGACCCCGCACCCGTCCGGTGCCCGGCCACCGGCGATCCCACGCGACCTGGTGCCCAAGCACGTGGCGATCGTGATGGACGGCAACGGACGCTGGGCCAAGCAGCGTGGGCTGCCGCGGACGCGGGGGCACGAGATGGGCGAGCACTCGCTGTTCGACGTGGTCGAGGGGGCCATCGAGATCGGGGTGAAGGCGATCTCGGCGTACGCCTTCTCCACCGAGAACTGGACCCGCTCCCCGGACGAGGTGAAGTTCCTGATGGGCTTCAACCGTGACGTCATCCGCCGCCGTCGTGACGAGATGCACGAGCTGGGCGTGCGGGTGCGGTGGGCGGGCCGGGCACCGCGGCTCTGGAAGTCGGTGATCCGCGAGCTCCAGGTCGCCGAGGAGCTGACGCGCGACAACAAGGTGCTCACGCTGACGATGTGCGTGAACTACGGCGGCCGCGCCGAGCTCGCCGACACCGCGCGCTCGATCGCCCGGGAGGTGGCGGCCGGTCGGCTCTCGCCCGACAAGGTGGACGAGAAGACGTTCGCGCGGCACCTCTACGTCCCGGAGGTCGGTGACGCGGACATGATCTGGCGGACGTCGGGGGAGCAGCGGCTGTCGAACTTCATGCTCTGGCAGGCGGCGTACGCCGAGCTGGTCTTCACCGACGTCCTCTGGCCCGACTGCAACCGCCTCGAGCTCTGGAAGGCGATCGAGCTCTACGCCCAGCGCGACCGCAGGTACGGGAAGGCCTAGCGGGGGCGTTTCTCGGACGAGCAACGCACCCTGAGGTCGTCTACTTACCTCGTATGTGGGGGTGGAAGACCTGCTACGGGTGCGTTACTCGCGACCGCACGTCCCGCAGGTGCCGAAGATCTCCAGCGTGTGCGAGACGTCGGTGAAGCCGTGCTCGGCAGCCATCGCGGTGGTCCAGCGCTCGACCGCGGGGCCCTCGACCTCGACCGTCGCGCCGCAGGAGCGGCAGACGAGGTGGTGGTGGTGGGTCTCGGAGCAACGCCGGTAGATCGCCTCGCCGTCCTCGCGGCGGAGCACGTCGACGTCGCCGGTGTCGGCGTACAGCTGGAGCGTCCGGTAGACCGTCGCCAGTCCGACCCCCGAGCCCGAGGACGCCAGGATCTCGTGCACCTCCTGGGCGGAGCGGAAGTCGGCGACGGAGCCGAGGGCCTCCAGGACCGCCCGTCGCTGCGGCGTCGGGCGAGGGCTCGTCGCGCCGTGGTCAGTGCTCGTCATAGTGCTCTCCGTGGGGGGCGTGCCGGTGCCCGTCGTGCACGTAGTCGACGTGGTCGCCGTGCGCGACGGCCAGGTGCCCGCAGTCCTCGCCGTGGACGTGCCCTTCCAGGTGGTCGTGGTCGTCGCTGACGTCGTGGCCCTCCGGCAGCACCGGCGCGAACGGCGCCCGCAGCCGGCGTCGTGATCGGAGCCAGACGCCGAGCGGCCACGCGGCCGCGAACCCGGCCAGCGCGAGCAGCACGATCGACGGGCCGGGGGCGACGTTGGCGGAGAACGAGGCGTACGCCGCCAGCAGCAGGCCGCCGACCGACGCGCCGATCCCGAGCAGCATCGCCGCCAGCAGCGTGGTGCGGAACGACCGGGTGAGCTGCTGGGCCGTCGCGACCGGCACCACCATGAGCGCCGAGACCAGCAGCAGGCCGACGGTCCGCATCGCGACCGTCACCGACACCGCGGCCAGCACCGCGACGGCCAGGTTGTAGGCGCCCACCCTGAGGCCGGCGACCTTGGCGAACTCGGGGTCCTGGGCGACGGCGTACAGCTGGGGCGCCAGCCCGACGCAGACCACGATCACCACGACCGTCAGTCCCACGGTCACCCAGACGTCGGTGGGGGAGATCGTGGTGATCGAGCCGAAGAGGTAGCTCTGCAACAGCGACGTGCTCTGCCCGCCGAGACCGGTGAGGAGCACACCGCCGGCCAGGCCGCCGTAGAACATCAGCGCCAGCGCGACGTCGCCGTTGGTGTGCCCGCGGCCGCGGATGACCTCGATGGCGATCGCGCCGAGGGCCGCGACGACGACGGCGGTCCACGTGGGCGAGGTACCGGTCAGCAGGCCGAGGGCCACACCGGTGACGGCGACGTGGCCGATGCCGTCGCCCATCAGGGAGAGTCGGCGCTGCACGAGGTAGGTGCCGACGGCTGGTGCGGCCAGGCCGGTGAAGACCGCGGCGATGAGGGCGCGCTGCATGAAGCCGAGGGAGAGCAGGTCCCAGATGTTCATGGTTTTTGGGGTCCCCGCGGAGTCGTGAGCCGGAGGAGCGAAGCGGGGGAGGAGAGCGACTTCGTGGGGTATTTCATCGGCGGTCCAAGGGGATGTCGAAGTGCGGGGTGTGGTCGTGCGGGGTGGAGGTCGGGTGGTGGTGGGTGTGCTGGTCGAGCACCTCGTGGTCCGCGAGCGGCGGGCCGTCGTAGGCGATCCGCCCGTCGCGCATCAGCACCGCACGGTCGACGAGCGGTGCCAGCGGGCCGAGCTCGTGGGCGACCAGCACGACGGTGGCGCCGTCGGCCTTGAGCCGCCCGAGGGCGTCGGCCAGCGCCTGCTGGCTGGGCAGGTCGACGCCGGCGGTGGGTTCGTCGAGCACCAGCAGGTCGGGTTCGCCCGCCAGCGCCCGCGCGATGAGCACCCGCTGCTGCTGACCCCCCGAGAGCTCGGTGACGCCGTCGTGCCGACGGTCGGACATCCGGACGACGTCGAGTGCGTGGTCGATGGCGGCCCGGTCGCGCTTGGACAGCGGCCGCAGCAGCTTGCGGTGCGTCAGCCGGCCGGAGGCGACGACCTCCCAGACCGAGGTCGGGACGCCGGACGAGGCGGTCGACCGCTGGGGGACGAAGCCGATCCGTGACCACGCGGCGTACTCCCGGATCGGCGTCCCGAAGAGCCGCAGCTCGCCGGCGCTCAGGGGAAGGAGGCCGGTGAGCGCGCGGACGAGGGTGGTCTTGCCGGAGCCGTTCGCGCCCATCAGGGCCACGAAGTCGCCGGTCTCGACGGTCAGGTCGATGCCGCGCAGGATGGGCCGGCCGCCGATGGCGACGGACCCGCCCGTCAGCTCGAGCGGACTCACGGGAGTGTGCATCCGTTGGCCTCCTGGAGGGCGGTGAGGTTCTCGCGCATCAGCGAGAGGTAGTTCTCCGAGCCGTCCTCGCTGGTCAGCCCCTCGACGGGGTCGAGGACGGCCGTGCGCAGCCCGAGGTCGCGGGCGAGGGTGTCGGTGAGCGCCTTGCTGGCGAGCCGTTCGCTGAAGACCGTGGTGATGCCCTCGTCGCGGATCAGCTGCTGGAGCCGGGCGATGCCGGCGGGCGTCGGCTCGGCGTCGGGGGTGAGGCCGGCGACGGGGGCGACCTCGATCCCGTACTTCGCCCAGTACCCGAAGGCGTCGTGGCTCGACACGATCACGTGCCGCTCGCAGTCGGCCAGGCCCCCGGTGAACTCCCGGTCCACCGCGTCCAGGTCGGCGTGGAGGGCGGCGGCGTTCTCCGCGTACGCCGCGGCGTGCGGCGGGTCGAGCTCGGCCAGGTCCGCGGCCACGGCGTCGCCGACGACGGCGAGCCGCTCGGGGTCGAGCCAGAAGTGCGGGTCGTCCCCGTCGAGCGGGGAGACGGTCGTGGTGTCGAGCACCCGCCCCTCGGCGTTCTGCTCGACGGCCTCGTCGATGGCGGGCTGGAGGCCGTGCTCCACGACCACCAGGTCGGCCCGGGCCAGGGCCACGGTGCGCGCGAAGGTCGGCTCGATGTCGTGCGGCTCGACGCCGGGGTCGGTGAGGCCGGTGACGCGGACGTACGGACCGCCGACCCGCTCGGCCACCCACGCGAGGGGGTAGAAGCCCGCGGTCACCTGGACGCGACCGTCGTCGTCGCTCGCCAGCGCGGCGCACCCGGTGAGGGGCACCACGAGGACGAGGGCGACGAGCCAGCGCATGAGAACCATTCTCACAAGAGTTGAGAATGGTTGTCAATCGTACGAATGCCTACCCCCATGCGGGGTACAGGGGTTATGTTGGGGGTATGTCGCCGAAGATCAACGTGTACCTGCCCGACGAGCTGGCCGCCGAGGTGAAGGCCGCCGGCATCCCGGTCTCCGCGGTCTGCCAGCAGGCGCTGGCCGACGCCGTCGCGTCGAGCCAGGGCGCGGACGCGACGACCCCGCCGGGGGAGGGTGCCCTGACACGGCGGGCCGCCGGCATGGTGGCCGCGGCCCGCGCGTCGGCGTCGGCCGAGCCCACGACCGTCGACCTGGTGGCCGCCATGGTCGACTCGGGCGGACTCGCCCTGAGCGTGCTGGAAGCCGCCGACATCACGCCCGAGGACCTGGTCGACGAGCTGCGCGCCCGGGCGGCTCGCGACGGGGGAGCGGGCACCTTGGACGCCGCTCTCGCCCTGGCGGTCGAGCAGTCCGAGGGACTGGGTCACTCCTACGTCGGCACCGAGCACTTCCTGCTGGCTCTGACGGCCGGTCCCACCCGCGAGCTGGCCCGTCGTACGTTGGCCGACATGGGCCTCAAGCACGAGCAGGCGCTGCGCGGCGTGGTGACCGCGCTGTCGGCGTACTCCTACGCACGGGAGTCCCTGACGTTCGCCGGTATCTCGGCGCCCATCCGCGCGGCCCTGGAGGACATCCGCTCGCGGCTGGTGCGGGTGGAGGCGGGGATCAGTCCTCGAGGCTGAGCAGCAGCTTGCTGAGCAGGCCGGCCAGCTGACGCCGCTCGTCGGCGTCGAGTGCGGAGATCAGCCGCTCCTCGTTGGCCAGGTGCTGGGGGTGCAGCTCCTCCTGGAGCCGCTTGCCCTTCGGCGTGAGGGCGACGACCCGGCCGCGCCCGTCGGTCTCGCTGACCGAACGCTCGACGAGGCCGTCCTTCACCAGCCGGTCGACGCGCTTGGTGACGGCGCCGCTGGTGACCATCGTGGTGCCGGCGAGCTCGGTGGGCGTGAGCTTGTAGGGAGCGCCGGCGCGGCGCAGCGACGCCAGCACGTCGAAGTCGCCGTTGCCCAGGCCCGCTCGGGCGAAGACCGTGCGCAGCTCCTGGTCGAGCAGGTCGGCGGCACGGTGCAGCCGGCCGACGACCAGCATCGGCCCCACGTCCAGGTCGGGACGCTCGTGGGCCCACTGCTCGGCGATGCGGTCCACGGCGTCCGGCTGCTCCTCGGTCATGCGTTGACTATATCTTCCAAGGAAGGTACATTAGTTTCCATGGAAGATACCTCGCTGAGGACGCTGCTCGTCACCGCGGTCGCTCCGATCGCCTGGGGCACGACGTACATCGTCACCGAGAGCTTCCTCCCGCCCGACCGCCCGTTGTTCGCGGCCGCCGCGCGAGCCCTGCCCGCCGGCCTGGTGCTGCTGGCGGTCCGACGCCGGCTCCCGCACGGGGACTGGTGGTGGAAGGCGATCCTGCTCGGCCTGTGCAACATCGGGCTGTTCATGCCGCTGCTGTTCCTGGCGGCGTACGAGCTGCCCGGCGGCCTAGCCGCCACCCTCCAGTGCCTCTCGCCGCTGGCCGTGATGGCCATCGCCCTGCCGGTGCTCGGGGAGCGCCCGGGTGTGCGCCGCGTGGTCGCCGGGCTCGTCGGCGTGGTCGGCGTCGCCCTGCTGGTCCTGCGGGCCGGCGGTGAGCTGTCCACCCTCGGCCTGGTCGGGGCGATCGGATCCGTGCTCGTCTCCGCGCTCGGCTTCGTGCTGGTGAAGCGCTGGCCGTCGCCGGCCGACATGCTCACGACCGTCTCCTGGCAGCTGGTCGCCGGCGGGCTCGCGCTGGTCCCGGTCGCGCTGCTGGTCGAGGGCCCGCCTCCGTCGCTGACCGTCGCCAACCTCGGCGGCCTGCTCTGGCTGACCACGGCGGGCACGGCGCTGGCGTACTTCTGCTGGTTCCGCGGCCTGTCCCGCCTGCCCGCCGGCTCGGTCGCCCTCGTCGGCCTGGTCAACCCCGTCGTCGGCACGCTCCTCGGCGTCGCCTTCGCCGGCGAGGTCTTCGGCTGGACCCAGGCCCTCGGCATGGTGCTGGTCCTCGGCGGCGTCGTGGCCGGCCAGAAGCGCCGGGGGCGGGTCGCGGTGGTGCCAGGAATCGCGCGATCGCAGCCGAACAGCAGATTTTCGGCCGCGGAACCCGCAGTTCCAGCGCGATCGCGCCACAACCGGCACCCCCAGGAGTGCGCCGCGTAACCTGCCCGCGTGATCGTGGTGAACCGCTTCCGGGTACCGATGGAGCAGCAGGAGCAGTTCCGCCGCGACCTCCAGGCGGCGGCCGACGTCCTCGCCGACCGACCCGGCCACGTCCGGGGCCGGCTGGGCCGCAACACCGACGACCCGGAGCTGTGGGTGCTGACCACGGAGTGGGAGAGCGTGGGGGCCTACCGGCGCGCGCTGTCGGCGTACGACGTCAAGCTCACCGCCGTGCCGGTGCTGAGCCGGGCGATCGACGAGCCGAGCGCCTACGAGGACGCCGGACCCGGGGCCGAACTCAACAGCGCGAGGAGCCGGTCGATAGGCTGACCGTTCCGCCAATCGACGTGGCCGGCAGCCAGCCGGCCAGACCCAGGAGAGCTCCCCCGTGGCCACCGCCAGCAAATCGTCCGGCACCCTGCTCGACACGATCGTCTCCCTCTGCAAGCGACGCGGGTTCGTCTACCCGTCCGGTGAGATCTACGGCGGCACGCGCAGTGCCTGGGACTACGGCCCGCTCGGCGTCGAGCTCAAGGAGAACGTCAAGAAGCAGTGGTGGCGCGCGATGGTCACCACCCGCGACGACGTCGTCGGCCTGGACTCCAGCGTCATCCTGCCGACCCGCACGTGGGAGGCCAGCGGTCACCTCAAGACGTTCAGTGACCCGCTGGTCGAGTGCCAGTCGTGCCACAAGCGGTTCCGCGCGGACCACCTCCAGGAGGAGTACGCCGGCAAGAAGGGCATCGACGACCCCGACACCGTCGACCTCAACGAGTCGGTGCCCTGCCCCAACTGCGGCAACCGCGGCACGTGGACCGAGCCGCGCCAGTTCAACATGATGCTGAAGACCTACCTCGGCGTCATCGAGGACGAGTCCGGGTTGCACTACCTGCGGCCCGAGACCGCCCAGGGCATCTTCATCAACTTCGCGAACGTCGTCACCAGCAGCCGCAAGAAGCCGCCGTTCGGCATCGCCCAGATGGGCAAGAGCTTCCGCAACGAGATCACGCCCGGCAACTTCATCTTCCGCACGCGCGAGTTCGAGCAGATGGAGATGGAGTACTTCTGCAAGCCCGGCGAGGACGAGGAGTGGCACCAGTACTGGATCGACGAGCGCACCCGCTGGTTCACCGACCTGGGCATCAACCCCGAGAACCTCCGGCACTACGAGCACCCGAAGGAGAAGCTCTCCCACTACTCGAAGCGCACCGTCGACATCGAGTACGACTTCGGGTTCTCCGAGCGCGGGTTCGAGGAGCTCGAGGGCATCGCCAGCCGCACGGACTTCGACCTGACCCAGCACAGCGAGTACTCCGGCCAGGACCTGTCGTACTTCGACCAGGCCACCAACGAGCGCTACGTGCCGTACGTCATCGAGCCGGCGCTCGGCCCGAACCGCGCCATGATGGCGTTCCTGATGGACGCCTACACCGAGGACGAGGCGCCCAACACCAAGGGCGGGGTCGACAAGCGCGTCGTGCTCAAGCTCGACCCGCGGCTGGCGCCGATCAAGGTCGCGGTGCTGCCGCTCTCGCGCAACGCGGACCTCAGCCCGAAGGCCAAGGACCTGGCCGCGTCGCTGCGCCACCTCGGCTGGAACGTCGACTTCGACGACTCCGGCGCGATCGGCCGCCGCTACCGTCGCCAGGACGAGGTCGGCACGCCGTACTGCGTCACGGTCGACTTCGACACCCTCGAGGACCACGCCGTCACGATCCGCGAGCGCGACACCATGAAGCAGGAGCGCATCACGATCGACCAGGTCACGGGGTACTTCGCCGAGCGTCTCGTCGGCTGCTGACCCGGATGTCGCTGCGCACGTCTCTCGGGAGGGTCGGCGCGCTCCTCGCCGCGGCCGTCCTGCTGCTCGGCGCGTGCACGGGCCCCGACGACTCGTCCGGGGGGTCGGGCGCCTCCGGGGACGGTACGCCGGTGGCCACCGACGACCCGGACGACGGCATCCCGCCGCCGTACCTCCCGGTGCCCGCCGGGGTCCAGCTCACCGACCAGGGCAGCGAGCTCGGGGTGGGGGAGACCGCGGTGGTCGCGTGGCGCATCGGCAGCGGTTCGGCGAAGGGCGAGGTCGCGGTGCTCTCGCTGAAGGTACGCCGGCTCCAGCGCGCGCCGATCAAGGCGCTCGCCGACTGGCAGCTCGACGCCGCCGGGCGGACCTCCTCGCTGTTCTACGTCACGGTCTCCGCCGCCAACCTCGGGGAGACCGACCTCGGCGGCACCCGCATCCCGCTGTACGTCGCATCCGGCCCGACCACGCTGGTCGAGTCCAACGCGTTCAAGACCGACTTCACACCCTGCCCGAGCCCCTCGCTGCCGGACGCCTTCGCGACCGGCGACAAGGCGACTGCCTGCCTGGTCTACCTCGTGCCGAAGCACGGCCGGCTGACCTCGGTCACCTTCCGGCCGAGCGCGAAGTTCAACCCGATCACCTGGGTCGGCGAGGTCGAGCAGCCGCCGAAGCCGAAGAAGAAGCCACGCGGCTGATTTCGGCGTCCGCCGCCACCACCGGACAATGGGCACGTGCCCGCCCTGCCCACGTCGCTGACCCTCGGGTCGCTGACCGTCGAGACCCCCGTGGTCCTCGCGCCGATGGCGGGCATCACCAACGCGGCGTACCGCCGCCTCTGCGCGGAGCAGGGTGCCGGACTGTACGTCTGCGAGATGATCACCAGCCGTGGCCTGGTCGAGCGCGACGAGACCACGCTGAACATGCTGGTCTTCGACGACCTGGAGAAGGTCCGGTCCGTGCAGCTCTACGGCACCGACCCGGTGTACGTCGGGAAGGCCGCCGAGATCCTGTGCGCCGAGTACGGCGTCGCGCACATCGACCTCAACTTCGGCTGCCCGGTCCCCAAGGTGACCCGCAAGGGCGGTGGGGGCGCGCTGCCGTGGAAGCGGGGGCTGCTCGCCGAGATCCTGACCGCGGCGGTCGGCGCCGCGACGCCGTACGACGTGCCGGTCACCATGAAGACCCGCAAGGGCATCGACGAGGACCACGTGACCTACCTCGACGCCGGCCGGATCGCCGAGGACTCCGGCTGCGCGGCGATCGCGCTGCACGGGCGGACGGTCGCGCAGTCGTACTCGGGCGAGGCCGACTGGTCGGCCATCGCGAACCTCGTCGACCACGTCTCGATCCCCGTCCTGGGCAACGGCGACATCTGGGAGGCCGGCGACGCGGTGCGGATGGTGTCGGAGACCGGAGCCGCTGGGGTGGTCGTGGGTCGTGGGTGCCTCGGCCGGCCGTGGCTGTTCCGCGACCTGGCCGCGGCGTTCGCGCCCTCTGGTCCCTCGGCCCCGGTCCTCCCGTCGCTCGGTGAGGTGCGCGACGTGATGCGCCGCCACGCCGAGCTGCTCAGCGAGCACATGGGGGAGGAGCGCGGCTGCAAGGAGTTCCGCAAGCACGTCTCCTGGTACCTCAAGGGCTTCCGCGCCGGAGGTACCTTGCGGCACTCCCTCGCCCTTGTCGACTCGCTGGCCTCCCTGGAACGGCTGCTCGACGAGCTCGACCCGTCCGAGCCGTTCCCGGTCTCCGAGCTCGGCCACCCCCGTGGCCGCCAGGGCTCCCCGCGCACCAAGGTCGCGCTCCCCGAGGGCTGGCTCGACGACGTCGACGGCGCCGGCGCCCACGTGCAGGAGGACTCCAACGAGACGACCGGCGGGTAGGGATACCCGCTCGGGCGGGTATCCCTGACGTTCGGCGTCGTTGCAACGGCGCCAAAGCGCCAGGAACGACGCCAAACCTCAGGCGTACCCCCGGGCCTGCAGCCCGTATAGCTCGGCGTACCCGCCGCCGGCCGCCATCAGCGAGGCGTGCGAGCCGACCTCGGCGACGCGACCATCGGCGAGTACGACGACCAGGTCGGCCGCGGCCACCGTCGAGAAGCGGTGGGTCACCAGCACGGTGATGGCGCCGTCTCGACCGGCCCGACGAGCGGCGTCGGTGTACCCCTCGAACAAGGCGTGCTCGGTCGCCGGGTCGAGCGCCGACGTGGGCTCGTCGAGCACGAGCAGCAGCGGACGGCGGCGCATCATGCCGCGGGCGATCGCCAGCCGCTGCCACTGGCCGCCGGAGAGCTCGGTGCCGTCGTCCCAGCTGGTGCCGAGCTGCGTGCCGAGGCCGGCCGGCAGGGCCGATAGCACGTCCGTGGCCGCCGCGTCGGAGAGGGCCTCGTGCGCGCGGGTGTCGGAGTCCAGCGCCGGCAGGTCGCCGGTCGTGATCGCCTCGCGGGCGACGAGCTCGAGGTTGACGTGGTCCTGGAACGCGCCGGCGCACCGCAGCCGCCACGCATCGCCGTCGAGCGACGCCAGGTCCACCCCGTCGACCAGCACCTGCCCGGACGAGGGCCGGTACAGCCCGGTGAGCAGCTTGACCAGCGTGGACTTGCCGGCGCCGTTCTCGCCGACAACCGCGACGACCGAGCCGGCCGGTAGGTCCAGCGTCACGTCCTCCAGCGAGGGCGAGGTCGCGCCGGGATAGGTGAATCCCAAGCCCCGGAGTGAGATCCCGTGCACGAGCCGTGACGGCGGCGCTCCCGTGCCGTCCAGCGAACGTGCCGCGGCGACGCCCGCCTCCAGCCGCTGGTAGCGACCGACCGTCCGCGCCACCTGGGCCATCATGTGCACGAACCAGCGCAGCGACGCCACCACGCCCTGCAGCTGCCCGATCACCAGGACCGAGGTCGCCACGGCACCGATCGGTACGTCGCCCCGCGCCGCGTCGCGCGCGATCAGCGTCAGCACCACGGCGGCGGCCCCGAGGTAGAACAGCCCGCACGCCGTGCTGGCCACGTTGTTGAGCACCTCTGCGCGCACGTGCGGCCGGCGCCAGGCCCAGCCCGCGGCGTGCAACCGACGAGCCACGACCGAGCGGGCACCCAGCACGCGCAGCTCGGAGGCCGGCCCCGGCTCGACGGCCAGCCCCACGAGGTGCTGGGTCAGCCGGCCCGGCTCGGCACCGTCCTCCTCGGCCGTCGCGTCCCACCGGATCAGCCACCGTCCCACCAGCAGACTCGGGACCGAGGCGGGCAGCAGCCACAGCAGGCGCGCGTCGGCCGAGATGGCCACGGCCAGCGTGACGACCGGCGTGGCCAGCTGCCGCAGGGCGTTGACGAAGCTGTTGTACGCGCCGCCCAGCGAGCCCTGCCGCTCGGTGACGATCTGCGCCTCGTTGCGGAACGTCGGGGACTCGAGGTGGTCGAGGGTCGGTACGGCGGCGACCAGCCGGGCCACGCGGCGGTCGAACTCGTGGCCGACCAGCTCGTTGAGCCGCAGCCGGGCCTCGACGCCGACCGTGGTGAGGTACGGGACCACGCCGAGCCCGGCCAGGGCCAGGGCCGCGCCGGCCACCAGCGGCGTCATCTCCTGGGTGGCCGCCCCGGTGACGAGCAGGCCGAAGGCCAGCGGCATCAGGTTGGTCAGCACGGCGCCGACCACCTCGAGGAAGGCCACGAGCGCCGCCCGGCGGTCCAGCTGCCAGGCCGCGCCGACGGGCAGGGCGAGCGAGCGCAGGAACCTCACGACGCCGCCTCCTCGGACGCGCCGGCGCCGGCCATCGCGAACCGCTCGGCCTGGAGCGCGAACATCCGGGCGTACCTGCCGCCGTGCGCGACCAGCTCCTCGTGCGTGCCGTCCTCCACGATGCGGCCGTGGTCGAGCACGACGATCCGCTCGGCGTGCCGGACGCTGGACAGGCGGTGGCTGACCAGGATCGTCGTCATCCCGCGGGTGACCTCCAGGAAGCTGTCGAAGAGCTCGGCCTCGGCCCGCACGTCGAGCGCGGCGGTCGGCTCGTCCAGCACCAGCACGCCGGCCCCGGCGTCCACGGCGGCGAGGGCGCGGGCCAGCGCCACCCGCTGCCACTGGCCTCCGGAGAGGTCGGTGCCGCCGTCGTACTCCGCCGACAGCACGCGGTCCCACGAGCCCACCCGGCGCAGCACCGGGTCGCCGACGGCGTCGTGCAGGGCGCGCGCCGCCGCCGCCTCGACGTCGGGGCCGCGCGAGCCGTCGAGCCGGTCAGCGAGCAGGGCGAGGGCGACGTTGTCGCGCAGCGGGAGCTGGTACCTCACGAACTCCTGGAAGATGACCGCCACCCGCCGCCGCAGCCGGTCGTCGACCCCGGGGTCCCCGCCGTCGACCAGCACCGTGCCGGACTCCGGCCGGTGCAGCCCGCAGAGCAGCTTGATCAGGGTCGACTTGCCCGCCCCGTTGGCGCCGACCACCGCCACGCTGCTGCCCGGCGCGATGTCCAGGTCCAGCCCGTCGAACGTCGGCTCGGTCCGGCCCGGGTAGGTGAACCGCACGCCGCGCAGGCTGACCGCGGCCGCCCCGTGCCCGACGCCGTCCGACGCCGGGGTCGAGGCCGGCAGCCGCGCGTCCAGGTCGTCGAGGTCCAGCAGCAGCGCCATCTGCCGGTTGACCATCGTCTGGTTGTCGCCCAGCATCCCGAGACCCTCCAGCTGCACCAGCGCCTGGGCCGAGGACAGCAGCACGGCCGTGGAGATCGCGCCGACCCACGCGTCGTGAGCGAGGGCGGACAGCGCGACGGCGTACGCCGCGAACATGAGCACGAGGGCGAACCAGATCGGCCGCCGCTTGAGCCGGCGTCCCTCCCAGATCACGACCATGGCCTCGCGCCAGGTCGCGGTCATCCGCGCCAGCCCGAAGTCGGTCAGCCCGAACAGCCTGATCTCCTTGGCGCTCTCGTGGTCGACGAGCAGGTTGCGGTACCACGTCGAGCGACGCCTCGTCCGGTCGCGGAAGATGTCCTCGAAGATCTGCTGGGAGTACGCCGACCAGGTCAGGTTGAGCAGGGACGTGCCGGCCAGCGCCAGCAGCGCCACCCACCACGACCAGGCAGCGAGCACGCCCAGGGCGGCCAGGCCCCAGAGCCGGTAGCCCAGGACCTGCCAGGTCGACTGGACGCCGAGGAAGTACTGCTGGTTGATCTCCTCGATCGCCGCGTCGATCGACTGGCGGACGTCGGCGTCCTCGAGGTGCTCGATGCCGTGCGGGCGCGAGGCGAGGGTCGCGACGCGCTCGAGCAGCAGAGGCGTGGCGCGGCCCTGCTCCACGCTGCCGACCACGTCGATCGCCGCGGTGGCCACGGGCTGGACGAGCAGCGAGACCAGCGTGACCGTCAGCCACAGGCGGTCGAGGTCGCCGTCGACCAGGCTCTGCAGCAGGCGCCCGGAGCCGATCATCACGCCGATCGCGGCCACGGCCTGCAGGAGTGACGTCACCACGCCCGCGACGGTCCAGGCGGGCGAGCAGGCCCAGAGCAGCCGCAGCAGCAGGGAATAGCCTCGCCGGAGGCGGGCGAGCCGGGCCGAGATCTGCGACGTCATGCGGTCACTCTGACATCAATCTGACATCATGACAATGTCGAATTGACGCCAGTCGTGCACCGGCCCGACGTGACCGGGATCATTGTCACCGAAAGGGGTCGAGATTGAGACACCCCCTGAGATGTGTGCTTGACTCGCGGCTTCGTGTCCGTTTCGTTATCAACTAGCTTCTCGCGGGGTTGCGGACTCGTCCCCCTGACGTCTACCAGCAAAGGATCAGCGCTGTGGCAGAGCATCGCCACAAGCGGGACACCGATGCCCGCGCCCTCTTCGCCCGCTTCACGAGCACCAGGATCTCCACCGGCAAGAAGGTCTCCGCCGGCATCGCCCTGACCGCGACCGGCTCCGTCGTCGCCTTCGGCGTGCTGTCCGCCACCCCCATGACCGCGGGTCTGGTGGCCGCCGACGTGAGCACGCCGTTCTCGGCCACGGCCTCCGCCGACGCCTCGGACCGCTTCGTCGTCTCGCGCTCCGCCTCCCGGGCCACGACCCAGCGTGACAAGAAGGCCCTCGTCAAGGAGGCCCGCGCCGACGGCGCCCTGGCCGCCACCGCCGAGGCGGTCAGCCGGGCCCTGAAGAACGGCGACAAGCTCTGGACCACGGCTCCCCTCAACCTCTGGACGGAGTCCGGCGACGGCGCCGTCCAGGTCGGCGAGGTCGCCGCGTCGCGGCAGGTGCTCGTCACCGGCCGCAAGGCCGGCGACCGCGTCGAGATCGTGGTCGACGGCAAGAGCCGGTGGGTCACCGACGGGTACCTCAGCCAGGACAAGCCTCTGGGCGTCGGCGCCGGCCTCTCGATGGCGCCGTGCCCGGACCCGAGCGTCGAGAACGGCCTCACCTCCAACGCCGTCTACGTCTACCGGTCCGTGTGCCACGCCTTCCCGCAGATCACGACGTACGGCGGGTGGGACAACCACGGCGAGCACTCGTCGGGCCGCGCGCTCGACATCATGACCAGCGACGTCGTGCTCGGTACCGCGATCGCGGACTTCCTCCGCGCGCATGCCTCCGAGCTGCACATCTACGACATCCTCTGGCGCCAGCACATCTGGACGCCGGTGCGCGCGGCCGAGGGCTGGCGGCTGTTCGCGAGCCGCGGATCGGCCACGGCCAACCACGACGACCACGTGCACGTCAGCGTCTACTGACCTCTAGGGTCGCCCCACAATGAAGGGGATGACTCTGTACGCCGCCGCCGACCATGAGCGGTACGTCGCCGAGCCGCCCAAGCGGGTCGTCGCTCCCGAGCGCACGCCGTTCGAGCGCGACCGGGCGCGGGTGGTGCACGCGGCGTCCTCGCGGCGGCTGGCGGCCAAGACGCAGGTGGTCGGCCCGCAGAGCGACGACTTCGTGCGCAACCGGCTGACCCACAGCCTGGAGGTCGCCCAGGTCGCCCGGGACCTCTCGCGCGCGCTCGGCTGCGAACCGGACATCGTGGAGACGGCGGCGCTCGCCCACGACCTGGGCCACCCGCCGTTCGGCCACAACGGCGAGCGGGTGCTGGCCGAGTTCGCGCAGGCGTGCGGCGGGTTCGAGGGCAACGCCCAGACCTTCCGGCTGCTCACCCGGCTCGAGGCCAAGACGTTCGGACCCGACGGTTCCGTCGGACTGAACCTCACCCGGGCCACGCTCGACGCCTGCACGAAGTACCCCTGGTCGTTGGCCGACGCCGACACGCACAAGTTCGGCGTTTACGACGACGACCGCCCCGTCTTCGACTGGGTCCGCGCCCCGGCCGAGGGCCGGCGCCGCTGCCTCGAGGCACAGGTGATGGACCTGGCCGACGACGTCGCGTACTCGGTCCACGACGTGGAGGACGGCGTGGTCGCCGGACGCATCGACCTGCACGCACTGGACCGCGAGGCCGTCTGGGCGACCGTGCGGGAGTGGTACCTGCCCGATGCCACCGACCCCGAGCTCGACGAGGCCCTGGCCGGGCTGCGGGCGGTCGAGGGCTGGCCGGACGCGGCGTACGACGGCTCGCGCCGCCACCTGGCCTCCCTGAAGAACCTCACCAGCGACCTCATCGGCCGTTTCTGCGGCGCGGTGCAGGACGCGACGTACTCAGCCGGCGACGGTCCCTTCGTCAGGTACGCCGCGGACCTCGCCGTCCCCGCCACGACGGGGCACGAGATCGCGGTGCTCAAGGGGATCGCCGCGCACTACGTGATGCGGGCCGACGACCGCGTGGAGGTCATGTCGCTCCAGCGGGAGCTGCTGGCCGAGCTCGTGGCCGGCCTCGAGGACCGGGGGCCGGACGCGCTGGACACGCCGTTCGCCGACGACTGGAAGGCGGCGCCCGACGACGCCGGCCGCCGCCGCGCGGTCGTGGACCAGGTCGCGTCGCTCACCGACGCCAGCGCGGTGACCTGGCACGCCCGCCTCGCGAGCGGCTAGGGCAGGTCGCCCTTCGGGTACGGGTCGTCCTGGAGCGCGGTGCTCTCGGGGTTGAGCTGCTCCCGGAGCTCGTCCTCGTGGGACGTGCCGAACGGCGAGCGGTCCGCGACGGCGGAGGCGGCCGTCGACGCGGCGGCTGCCACCTTGTGGGCGGCGACCGGTGCCTGCTCCTTGGCCGTCTCGGCCACCGTCGACGCGGCGGAGCGGACGTGCGGGTCGTCCTTGACCCGGTTCGCGGCGTTCATGATCTGCTCGTAGCGCTGGCGTCCGGCCTTCGCGCCCAGCACGTAGCCGGCGGCGAAGGCGACCAGCAGCAACAGCTTCTTCATGGGTTCCTCCTCGATCCCGAGTGATCCATCCTCTCCATCCTGCCTCGCTCCCCGAACCACCCGCACGGGTGCGTCCGCCCTCCACAGGCCCAGTAGGTGCCACGGGGGTGCGGCATAGACTCCGCGCGTGGCCGGTCGGATCCGTGAGGAGGACATCGCGGAAGTGCGCGACAAGGCGCACATCGACGACATCGTGTCCGGCTACGTCACGCTCCGGAAGGCCGGTGGCGGCTCGCTCAAGGGCCTCTGCCCGTTCCACGACGAGAAGTCCCCGTCGTTCCACGTCACGCCGGCCCGCGGGTTCTACCACTGCTTCGGCTGCCAGGAGAGCGGCGACGTCATCTCCTTCCTCATGAAGGTCGACGGGCTGTCGTTCACCGAGACCGTCGAACGGCTCGCGGACAAGTACGGCGTGACCCTGCGGCGCGAGGACGGCGACGACGCCCGCGACGACCGGCCCCGCGGTCCCCAGCGCGGCCGGCTGATCGAGGCCAACAAGGTCGCGCAGGTCTACTACGCCGAGCAGCTGGCGACGCCGGAGGCGATCGTCGCGCGGCAGTTCCTCGGCCAGCGCGGGTTCGACCAGGCCGCCGCCGAGCAGTTCGGGATCGGGTTCGCGCCGCGCGACGGCGAGGCCCTGGTCCGGCACCTGCGCCAGAAGGGCTTCAAGGACGAGGAGAGCGTCGCCGCAGGGCTCATCGCGATGGGCCGGTCGGCGTACGACCGGTTCCGCGGTCGCCTGCTGTGGCCGATCCGCGACGCCAGCGGCGACACCATCGGGTTCGGCGCGCGGCGGATCTTCGACGACGACAAGATCGAGGCGAAGTACCTCAACACCTCCGACACGCCGCTCTACAAGAAGAGCCAGGTGCTCTACGGCATCGACCTGGCCCGGCGCGACATGGCCCGCACGTCGCAGGCGGTGGTGGTCGAGGGCTACACCGACGTGATGGCCTGCCACCTGGCCGGCGTGCCGACGGCGGTGGCGACGTGCGGCACGTCGTTCGGAGACGACCACGCCCGGGTGCTGCGCCGCTTCCTGCACGACCACGAGGACTTCCGCGGCGAGGTGATCTTCACCTTCGACGGCGACGCGGCCGGCCAGAAGGCCGCCCTGCGCGCATTCGCGGGCGACCAGAACTTCGTGTCCCAGACCTACGTCGCCGTCGAGCCCAACGGCCTCGACCCGTGTGACGTGCGCATCCAGCACGGCGACGCGGCCGTGCGCGAGCTGATCGCCCGGCGCGTGCCGCTCTACCGCTTCGTGCTCGGCAACGTCGTCGGCAAGTACGACCTCGACCGCGCCGACGGTCGCGTCGACGCCGTCCGTGAGGGCGCCCGCCTGGTCTCCTCGATCCGCGACAAGTCCAAGGTCGAGGCCTTCTCGCGCGAGCTGGCCGGCATGGTCGGGGTGGACATCGAGCAGGCCCGCGAGGAGGTACGCCGCGCAGCCAACCGGCGTCCCGACCCGCGGCCCGACGAGCGCGCGACGGTCGAGGTGGCCGAGCGCCCGGAGCGGCCCGCGCTGCCGGACCCCCGTGAGCCGCGGTTCGCGCTCGAGCGGGAGACCCTCAAGCTCGTGCTCCAGCACCCGAGCGCGGTCGGCCGCACGGCCGCCGACGTCGGGGCCAACGACTTCACGCACCCCACGCTGCGATCGGTGTGGGAGCTCATCGAGAAGAACGGCGGTCCCGCCGCGGCCGACGCGGGCTGGGCCGGCCGGATCCGGGCCGACGCGGCCGACCCCGTCGTGCAAGCGGCGGTCAGCGCCCTCGGCGTGGAGCCGCTGAAGACGGCCAAGGAGCCCGACGCGGCGTTCGTCGCCGCCCACGTCTACCGGCTCCAGGAGCTGACCGCGCTGCGCCGAATCGCCGAGGTGAAGTCCCGCCTCCAGCGCACGAACCCGGTCGACCAGGCCACCGAGTACAACCGGATGTTCGGCGAGCTCGTCGCCCTCGAGCAGCACCGCCGTACCCTCCGCGAGCTCGCGATGGGCACGCAGTGAGGGGTCTCGGCAGGCGGCCCGCCGTCGAGGTGGCCCCAGGCGAGCGCGTGCTGGCGTGGACCGAGGCGACCACCGGCGAGGTGCTGGCCGGCACGCGCGAGGCGCTGTACCTCCCCGGCACGCGGCTCGCCTGGGAGGACGTCGAGGCCGCCGACTGGGACCGCGACACCGAGGAGTTCCGGGTGGTCGAGGTCGGCCACTGGGGAGAGCCGCGCGCCGAGCACCGCTACGCGATCGCCGAGCCCCGCCGCCTCCTCGAGCTGGTCCGCGAGCGGGTCACGGCGAGCGTGCTGCTCGTCCGGCACGTCCCGATCGAGGGTCGCCGCGGCGTCCGCGTCATCGCCCGGCGGGCGGCCGGGGGCGAGCGAGCCGTGCGGTGGATCTACGAGTACGACGAGGGCATCGACCCCGACGACCCCACCGTCCGGCTGGCCGCCGAGACCGCCCTCGCCGCCGCCCAGGACGAGGTCGGCCTGATGGAGCCGGGCATTTAGCACCGGCCTGCGGCGCTTGCTAACCTGTGGCCCGCTTCCCAGCGATCCCCTGTAGCTCAACTGGCAGAGCATTCGGCTGTTAACCGAAGGGTTGTTGGTTCGAGTCCAACCGGGGGAGCGACACACGACGGCGGGCCCCTCCGGGCCCGCCGTCGTCGCGTTCGCGCCTGCTCAGCCCCTACTCGTCGTCCCCGCCCCAGGTCAGCGAGTACACCTCCGCACTCGTCGCGAACGCCACGCCCATCCGCTGGCCGGTCTGCCGGCCGAAACCCTCGAGGAACTCGCGCGGGTCCCAGTTCTCCCAGCCGAGGCCATCGATGTACGCCGCGTGGGCGGCCAGCGACGCCACCCCGGCGTCGAACGTGTCGGTGGTGTCCACGCCATGGCCGGCCGCGGGGGAGCCGAACGCCCACACCGCCTCCACCCCGCCCCACGGCTCGAGCCCGTCGACCAGCTGGTCGTTGAAGATCCAGCGGTTGCCGGCGTCGCGTGCGGCGTCGAGAACCGCGCGGCCGACGGCGATGTGGTCGGCCTGGTTGAGGGCACCCGGTCCCCAGCTGTCGCGGAAGTTGCCGGTCAGGATGATCTCGGGGCGGTGCCGGCGGATCACCTCGGCCAGCGTGCGGCGCAGCGGGACGCCGTACTCGATGATCCCGTCCGGCAGCCCGAGGAACTCGACGGTCTCGACGCCGACGATCCGCCCGGACTCGATCTGCTCGGCCTCACGGACGCGGCGAGACTCCTCCGGCTCCATCCCGTCGATGCCGGCCTCCCCGCTGGTGACCATCACGTAGGCGATCTCCTTGCCCTGGCCGGTCCACCTGGCGACGGCGGCTGCGGCACCGAACTCCATGTCGTCGGGGTGGGCGACGATGGCGATCGCCTTGGACCAGTTCTCGGGCAGCGGCTTCAGCGGCTCAGGCTCCATGGCCCGAGCATGCCGGATTGCAGTTGCCGTGGGACACCGGGTTCGGCGAGGGTGCGCGGGTGATCCGCATCTCGGAGGTCGACCCCTGCGACGAGGCCACGCTCCGCGCGTTCTGGGAGGTCGAGCAGGAGGCCCAGCGGCACGACCGCGCGCAGCCAGTGCTGCGCTCCTGGACCCAGCTGACCAGCTCGCTCGGCACACCGAACCCGTACCACCGGCGTGACCTGTGGGTGGCCCGCGACGGGGACCGCGTCGTCGGCACCGCCGAGGTCGGCTCGCCGCTCCAGGAGAACGCCCAGATCGGCTTCCTCGAGGTCAACGTGCTGCCCGACGTGCGCCGCCGTGGCATCGGCACCCTCCTCCACGACACCGCCGTCGCCCATGGCCACGACGACGGGCGGCGGAGCATCTGCGGCGAGGTGTACGTGCCCGCGGGGGACACGTCGTCGGCGGCGCGGGAGTTCGCCGCGGGCCTCGGCTTCGAGGTCGTGCACGAGGAGGACCACCTGCTGCTGGACCTGCCCGTGCCTGCGGGCTCGATCGAGCGGCTGCGCGCCAAGGCCGACGGGTCGGCGTACGACGTCGTGACCTGGCAGGGCCGGTGCCCCGACGAGCACCTCGCCGCGTTCTGCGAGATGCGCACCCGGATGGAGAACGACGTGCCGACGGGCGACATCGACCTCGACCCCGTGGTGGTCGACGAGGAGCGGGTGCGCACGGGCGAGGCACGCCTCGCGCTCAGCTACCTCGGCATCACCGCGGCGGCCCGGCGCCGCGACGACGGCGTGCTCGGCGGGTACACCCAGGTCTACCTGCCCCACGGCGAGCCGCACGCGCTCCAGGACGACACGCTCGTCATGCCCGAGCACCGCGGCCATCGCCTCGGCACCCTCCTCAAGTGCGCGACGCTGGAGATCATCCAGCGCGAGCACGCCGACCGGGTCGCGATCCACACCGACACCGCCCTCGACAACCACGCGATGCAGGCCACCAACCGCGACTTCGGGTACCGGCCCGTCGAGCGGCTCCTCGAGATGCAGCGCCGCGATGCCTGATCTGCGCGACGACCTCTGGCCGCCGCCGACGCGCGGCGAGCCGGTGTCGCCGGTGTGGCGGTCGGCGGCGTTCGCGGCCGAGCTCGAGGACTGGTGCCGGTCGGTCCTGCTCGAGGAGGTGATCCTCGAGGAGGTGAAGATCCGCTGCTGGTCGGCGGTGTGGCGGGTCAGGACCCCCGGCGCGACGTACTACGCCAAGCAGAACTGCCCCGGGCAGGCCTTCGAGGCGGCCCTCATGCAGGAGCTGGCCCGCCTCTCACCCCGCGTGGTCCCGGTGACCGCCGTCGACCTCGACCGCGGCTTCCTGATGACGCCCGACCAGGGGCCGGTGATGCGCGAGGCCGTCGGTGACACGGAGGAGTCCTGGTGCGCGGTCGTCCGTGAGTCGTCCCTGCTCCAGCGCGAGGTCGCCGGGCACGTCGACGTCCTCGAGCGGGCGGGCCTGACGCGTCTGGGCGCGGTCGAGGCGCCGACGTACGTCGCCACGCGCCTCGAGCAGCTCGCCGCCCTGCCGGCGCGCGACCCGCGCCGGGTCGACGCCGAGGGGGCCGCCCGGCTGCGGGCCACGCTGCCCGACGTCGAACGGTGGTGTGAGCAGGTGCTCGCGCTGGGCCTGCCGGTCACCCTCAACCACAGCGACCTGCACTCCAACAACGTGTTCGCGCACCGCGACCGGATGCTGTTCTTCGACTTCGGCGACGCCGTGCTGAGCGACCCGCTGGCCGTGCTGCTGGCCACGCTCAGCTCGATGCGCTTCCACCTCGACTGCGGCCCGGACGACCCGCGCCTGGCGAAGGTCGCCGACGCCGCCATCGAGGTGTGGAGCGACCTCACGCCCGCCGCCGAGCTGCGAGCGGCGCTCGGCCCGGCTCTCCAGCTGGGCAAGCTGGCCCGGTGCGAGTCGTGGGCGCGCTGCCTGACGAACCTCACCGACGAGGAGCTGGTCGAGTTCGGCGACTCCGCGGCCTACTGGCTGCTGGACATCACCGAGCCGCCCCCGCTCACGGTGTGACCTACTCGGAGGGCTTCGGCGCCTTCACCTTGCTGCAGTCGACCTTCGGGTTGATGCCGATGTAGTTGAGCGGTCCCGCCACGATCGTGAGAGCGGTGTCGCCGAACTCCTTGCAGGAGACGTCGCTGTCCCCGCCGAAGTACCCCCGCTGTGCAGCCGCGACGACGCCGATCAGCAACCAGACGACGACGATGATGCCCAGAAGTCTTCCCATGAGGCCCACCGTGGCACCCCGCGCCCGACCTGAAACCACCCCTGGGGACGTACGGATCATGGCCGCCATGCCCCCCGGGGACACAGATGGTGGCCGTCCGACCACGGGGGGAGTCGGACGGCCACCGGGTGCCCACCTTGCTCTGAGACCGCTCCCGTGTCCAGAGAGCGCGCCGTCGGACCTGGGGTAGAAGTAGACCTACCCGGGTGCAGTGAGGTAGCCCTGTCCTAGTAGTCGGCCTCGCCCTTGCGACCGGGGGGACGCGGGCGGGGCCGACTCTGGGCGGATCGTGGGTGCACGATCGGTAGGCTCCCGGCCGGGGCGGTAGCTCAGCCGGTCAGAGCAGAGGACTCATAATCCTTGGGTCGTGGGTTCGAGCCCCACCCGCCCCACATGGGTGAGCTGTTCAGCGAGGAACGCTCGGGCGAGGTCGTCGCCGCGTCCTTCGAGGACACTCCCGACGAGCGGCTGCGCGAGGTGCTGACCTCGCTGGTGCGGCACCTCCACGCGTTCGTCAAGGACGTCGAGCTCACCGAGAGCGAGTGGGCCGCGGCCGTCGACTTCCTCACCCGCACCGGGCAGATGAGCGACGAGGTACGCCAGGAGTTCATCCTGCTCTCCGACGTGCTCGGCGTCTCGATGCTCGTGGAGACCCTCAACCACCGCAGCGGCGGCACGGCCACCGAGCAGACCGTGCTCGGGCCGTTCCACCTGGTCACGTCCCCGCCACGCGAGCTGGGCGACGACATCGCCCTCGACGGCACGGGCGAACCCTGCCGGGTCGAAGGCCGGATCACCGGTGTCGGCGGCGAACCGGTCGCCGGCGCGTCAGTGGACGTCTGGCAGGCGAACGCCGACGGCTTCTACGACGTCCAGCGGCCCGGCGTCCTGCCCGAGCGCAACCTGCGTGGCCTGTTCACCGCGGACGAGGACGGCCGCTACTGGTTCCGCTCGATCGTCCCGTGCTGCTACCCCATCCCGGTCGACGGACCGGTCGGCGAGCTCCTCCGCAGCACCGGCCGGCACCCGTACCGACCCGCCCACCTGCACTTCCTGGTCAGCGCGCCCGGCTACCGGACGGTCACCACGCACGCGTTCATCGCCGACTCGCCGTACCTGGACAGCGACGCGGTCTTCGGCGTCAAGGAAAGCCTGGTCCGCGAGGTCGTCGAGGGCGTGCTCACCTTCGACGTCACGCTCCAGCCGGACGACGCGTGACCCCCGGGCCGGCCTCACGCCGGGCACAGGGCCCCGTCCGCCGGGACCGTGAGCTCGAGCAGGTAGGCGTCCACGATCTCGTCCACGCACGGTGACTCGCGCAGGTACGCCGTGTGGCCGTACCCCTCCCACGTGAGCAGGTGTCCGGAGCCGAGCGTCTCCGCGAGGCTGACCGCGCCCGGGTACGGCGTGGCCGGGTCGTGCCGCGTGCCCACCACCAGCAGCGGCGGAGCGTCCGGCGCGGTGGGCTGCTCGAGCGGAACGCGGTCCGGGACCCAGCCCTGGCAGGCCATCAGCCACCAGGACCCGAGCGGCGCGTACGTCGGCGAGCGCCGCCCCATCGCCCGGGCCGCCGCCAGCACCTCGGCCCGTGTCGCGGCGCCGGCCTCGTCCGTGCAGTTGATGACCGCCAGCGCCTCCGACGCGTCGGGCCCATCGCCGTCGGCGACCCGGTGCGTGGTCTGGTCGATGGCCTCGTGCAGCGTGCCCGAGTCGCCCAGCAGCGCCTCGCCCAGCCCGTCGTCGAGCAGCGGCCACAGGTTGCTCGCGAACAGCAGCCCCGTGGTGCCTTGCAGCACGTCGATCCCTGACATGGGTACGTCGCCGTTCGGGCGGCCGCTCGGGACGGGCATGCCGTCGGCCCGGTCGACGAGGGTCGCGAGCGCCGCCCGCGGGTCGCCCAGGCGCGCGCAGGTCGGCCGGTTCGGGCAGTCGTCGGCGTACTCCTCGAACGCGCGCTCGAAGCCCTCGATCTGACGGACCATCAGGCCCAGCCAGTCCGAGCGGGGGTCCGACGGGGCGTCCAGCACCAGCGCCCGGACGCGGTCGGGGAACTGGTGCGCGTACGCCGCTCCCAGCTTGGCTCCGTAGGAGAACCCGACGTACGTCAGCTGCTCGTCACCGAGGGCCGACCGCAGCACGTCGAGGTCGGCCGCGGTGGCCGTCGTGCTGAACGCGGGGACGCGGTCGGCGCCGATCGCCTCCGCGCACGACTCGCTGCCCTGCCGGACCAGGTCGAGGGCGTACTGGTAGTCGTCCTCCACCGTCAGGTCGATGCGACGGGTCGGCTCGCCGGTGCTCGGCAGGTCCGGGCAGTTGATGCCCTCGGAGAGGCCGGTGCCACGCGGGTCGAAGGACACCAGGTCGAACCGCTCCAGCACCTCGTCCGGCATCCGGGCCGCCCATCCCGCGATCCACCCCAGTCCCGGGTTCCCGGGGCCGCCGGGGTTCAGCACGATCGACCCGATCCGGTCGTGCTGCCGGGCATCGCGCACGCGGACGACCGCCATGGGCAGCTGCTCGCCATCGGGCTCGGCGTGGAAGAGCGGGACGTCGAGCGTCGCGCACGTGAACGTCAGCGCGTCGGCACGCTCCGGGGGTACGGGAGTGGTGTCGACACGTTCGCCGCACTCACCGAACTCCAGCGCCTCGCGACGCGGCGCCTTCTCGTCCTCGGAGCAGGCCGCGAGCCCCGGCGCGAGCAGGACCGCCAGGGCGACGGCGGCGGGACCTCGCACGGCTGACCTCATCTCGGTGCCCCGAGACTCGTGCCGCCAGCGTAGTGGCGCTACCGGGCCCCGGCGATGAGGAAGCCGTCACCGTTCGGCTCGAGCTCGAGGGTGACGTCGTCGACGAACCCCTCGTCGTCCTTCTTGCCGTGGTAGCTGACCGTGTAGCTGACCGTGCCCGCACCGACGTCCGCGCTGACGTCGGTGACGTCGGCCGACTCCCACTGGTCCCAGAACTTCTTGTACTGGCCGAAGCTGCCGCTCGCAGCCTGGTACTCCGGCGTCAGCAGGTCCCACGACGTCCCCGGGTCGTCGACGGCGGCCTGCACGTACGACGTCGCGAAGTCCCGCATCGCGGCCTCCTGCTCGGCGGAGTCGGTCGCGCTGCTCGACGGCTCGCTCGGCGTCGACCCGGTGCTCTCCGACGACGGGCCCCCGCCGGGACCGGAGTCGCCGGCGGAGGAGTCCTGGGCGTCGAACGCGCCGAACATCCAGGCGAAGAGGAGGAACAACAGCACCACGCCGAGTCCCAGGAGGACGCCGATGATCGCGCCGCTCGGTCCCCGGCGGTGCACCGGGGTGGGAGGCGTCGGCGCCGCGGGCGTCGGCGCGAGCACCTGCGTGCCGCCCACGCCGCCGTACCCGACCGGCTCGGGCGCCGGCACCGGTGCGGGCACGGGGGTCGTGACCGCGGTCGCCGCCCGCTCCTGGGTGAGGGTCGCGGCGCCGGCGCTGGCGCCGACCGGGCCGCCGGCCAGGAAGTCGCGCACCTGGGCCATCGGCCAGCGGTGGTCGGGCTCTCGGTCCATCGTGTGCTCGAGCATCGGGGTCAGCCAGCCGGCGTCGTCGAGCCGCGGCGGCTCCTCGTGCACGATCCGGTAGAGCGCGCCCATCACGTTGTCGCCCACGTCGTACGGCGGCTTGCCGGACAGCGCGTGGTAGGCGGTCGCGCCCAGGGACCACACGTCGGCGGCCGGCTGGGCCGTCCGGCCCGAGGCGACCTCGGGGGAGAGGTACGCCGGCGACCCGGTCACCAGTCCCGTCTGGGTCAGCGAGGAGTCCTGCTCGGCGCGGGCGATGCCGAAGTCCGAGAGCTTCACCTGGCCGTCGGCCGACACCAGGATGTTCGAGGGCTTCACGTCGCGGTGCACGATGCCCGCCTCGTGTGCGGCGGCCAGCGCCTCGGCGGCCTGCCGCAGGAGTGGGGCGGCCTGGTCCGGGGTGAGCGCGCCGTCGCGCCGCACCAGCTCGGCGAGCGTCACGCCGTCGACGTACTCCATCACCAGCCAGTGGTCGTCGTCCTCCTCGACCAGGTCGAAGACGGCGACCACATGCGGGTGGTTGAGGCGCGCGGCCAGGCGGGCCTCGCGCTCGGCGCGCTCGAGGTCCGGGGTGCCGCCGGGAGCGAGTCCCAGGCGCTTGAGCGCCACCTGCCGGCCGAGCACCTGGTCGGTGCCGAGCCAGACGGCGCCCATGCCGCCACGCCCGACCTCGCGGTCGAGCGTGTACCTGCCTGCGATCTCCATGGACTCCCTTCCGGCCCCCACATCTTGACCGCCAGCCAGCCTACTTATCCGGGTGGGCGCTGGATTCACCCATACGGCAGGCTGAGGGCGTGACCACCGACCCACAGCTCATCGACGACCTGGAGTGGCGCGGCCTGCTGGCGCTCACCACGGATCGTGACGCCCTGCGCGACGCGCTGAGCGGCGGGAGCGTGCGGTTCTACGTCGGTTTCGACCCGACGGCCCCGAGCCTGCACATGGGCAACCTGGTCCAGATCCTCACCGCGCGGAGGCTGCAGCAGGCCGGCCACACGCCGTACGCCCTGGTCGGTGGCGCCACCGGCATGATCGGCGACCCCAAGGACTCCGGCGAGCGGACGCTGAACTCCCTCGACACCGTCAAGGACTGGGTCGCCCGCGTGCGCCGCCAGATCGAGCCGTTCCTGTCGTTCGAGGGCCCGAACGCCGCCACGATGGTCGACAACTACGACTGGACGGCCAGCCTGTCGACGATCGACTTCCTGCGCGACATCGGCAAGCACTTCCCGGTCAACCGGATGCTGGCGCGGGACACGGTGAAGCGGCGCCTGGAGTCGGGCATCAGCTACACCGAGTTCAGCTACGTGCTGCTGCAGTCCATGGACTACCTCAACCTCTACCGCGACCACGGGGTGACGCTCCAGCACGGAGGCTCCGACCAGTGGGGCAACATCACCGGCGGCGTGGAGCTGATCCGGCGGGTGACCGGCGTGCACGTGCACGCCTTCGGCACGCCGTTGATCACCAAGCCCGACGGCACCAAGTACGGCAAGACCGAGGCCGGTGCGCTGTGGCTGGACCCCGAGATGATGTCGCCGTACGCCTTCTACCAGTTCTGGCTCAACGTCGACGACACCCAGGTCGTGGACATGCTCAAGGTGTTCACGTTCCTCACCCGCGACGAGATCGAGGAGCTGGGCCGGCAGACCGAGGAGAAGCCGTTCCTGCGGGCGGGGCAGCGGGCGCTGGCCGAGCACGTCACCACGCTCGTGCACGGCGCCGAGGAGGCCGGCCACGTCCAGGCCGCCGCCGCGGCGCTGTTCGGCGGGGGAGACCTGCACGCCCTCAGTACGGCGACCCTGGGCGCCGCGCTGCGTGAGGCGGGCTCCGCGACCGTGGCCGGCGACATCCCCTCGTACGTCGACCTGATGGTCGAGACGGGCCTGGCCAAAGGCCGCGGCGAGGCGCGACGGACCATCGCCGAGGGCGGCGCGTACCTCAACAACCAGCGCGTCGAGGACCCCGAGCTGGTGCCCTCCCCGGAGGACCTGGTGGGGGGCTCCTGGCTGGTGCTGCGGAGGGGCAAGAAGACCTTCGCGGGCGTCGAGGTGACCCCGATTTGAGTTCGGGTGCTCTTGCTGTCTAAGGTTTCACCCGTCGCCAGGGTGCGGCGGGAGGCAAGACCGGTCGGTCGGGCCTCCGGCCTCGGGTGACGCTCTCGCAGGACTCACCTTCTCGGTGTGTGCCTGAGAGGCCAGCCACGGAGCAACGCCTGACGGTCGAGCACGTGTGCGTCTGATTTTTGAGAACTCAACAGTGTGTCATTTAGTCGACGAATTAGTTTGTCATGCCCTGATCTTTTTGGTTTGGGTTTGATGTTTGTTTTTTAC
>NZ_JADKPN010000034.1 GCF_015352455.1 Nocardioides islandensis | reverse complement strand
TGTACCCGGCCATCACGTTGGTAGCAGGCGGCTGATTGGGGGGTGGCCTCCGAGTGCGCTGTGACGGCGTTGAGTGTTGTAGTGCTCGAGCCAGGGGGCAAGAGCGGCGGTTCGTGCGTCGTTGGTGGTGAAGTGCTGGCGGTAGGCCCACTCGGTGAGCAGGGTGCGGTTGAGGCGCTCTACCTTGCCGTTTTGCCAGGGGCAGTGCGGCTTGATGAAGACCTGCTTGATCTGGTTGTGGTCCTCGCAGACCTGCCGCAGGGACCACTTGTAGGCCCATGCGTTGTCGGTCATCAGCCGCTCGATGCGGTCGATGCCGTGGTCGGCGAAGTAGGCCAGGGCGCGTTGGAGGAAGTCCGCACAGGTCGGGCCCTTCTCGTCGGGTAGGACCTCGCTGTAGGCGAGTCTGGAGTGGTCGTCGACCAGTGAGTGGACGTAGTCGAAGCCGACCTTGAGGGACTTGTCCTTCCTCGACTGGTGGTTGCTCACCAGCTCGCCGCGTCCGCGCCAACCACCACCGTCGGGGATGCGGCCGAGCTTCTTGACGTCCATGTGGACCAGCGATCCCGGATGAGGGTGCTCGTAGCGCACTGCTGTGGTCTTGGAGGCCTTGATGACCTGGCCGGTGATCGGATCAAGCATGCACAACCGGGGCATGCCGTGACGGGCAAGGATCCGGGACACCGTCCTGGCTGGCACTTCGAGCCGGTGGCTGATCTCGTCGGGCCCGATCCGTTCGGTCCGGCGCAGCTCGATCACGGCGGCCTCGGTCGCTGCATCGGTGCGAGTCGGTGTCGAGTGCGGCCGCGAGGTGCGATCACGCAAACCGGCTTCGCCCTCAGCGGCATAGCGGTCGAGCCAGGTCTTCACACACTTGCGGGAGATGCCCATCGCGGCAGCGATGTGCGCCTGGGGCCAGCCGGCCTGACGGCGCTGCACGATCAGCAGCCGTCCTTGGAAGGTGGTGCGGGCACTACCGTGGGACACGAGAACCTCCGGGTGGAAGTGGGCCTTAGACAAGCCACATCCCATTCGGAGGTTCTCGTTCGTTCAACCAGGCTCGCCGCTACCCAGGTCCTGGCCGGGTACACCTAG
>NZ_JADKPN010000033.1 GCF_015352455.1 Nocardioides islandensis | reverse complement strand
CGGGAGCATCGTCAAGACGACCTCTGGGTCGAGCTCGTTGACCGACACGCTGAACCTGGGTGTGGTCGGTAACGGTGACAAGGGCGACGTCGTGCGGGTCGAGGTGACCCCGAGCGACGGGACTCTGTCCGGGACGACGGTCAACGACTCAGTCACGGTAGGTAACAGTGCGCCGGTGGCCACGGTGGTGTTGTCGCCGACTGGTCCGACCACGAACCAGACGGTGACGGCGACGGCGACGAAGTCGGATGCTGATGGCGACGCGGTGTCGTTGACGTATGTGTGGAAGGTGAACGGGACCATCGTCAAGACGACCTCTGGGTCGAGCTCGTTGACCGACACGCTGAACCTGGGTGTGGTCGGTAACGGTGACAAGGGCGACGTCGTGCGGGTCGAGGTGACCCCGAGCGACGGGACTCTGTCCGGGACGACGGTCAACGACTCGGTCACCGTGGCGAACTCGGCACCAACGGTGACTCTGGCGCCGGGGAACGACCTATCGGTTAACGAGGGGACCCAGCACACGTACGCGTTCAGCGTCTCCGACGTCGATTCAGGGGATTCGTTCGCCGTCGTAGGTGTCTCTTGTGGTGCCAACGCTTCGCAGGTGGGCAGCACGTTCACGACTGCGGTCGGTGGAAGTTTCGTGTGCACGTTCCCCGACGGTCCGGCTTCTTCGACGGTGTCGGTCCAGGTGAAAGACGCTGAGAACGCCAACAGCAACAGCGCCACTCAGTCGGTGACGGTGGCCAACGTGGCTCCGGTCGTGCACCTGTCGGGTCCCTCGGCTGCCGATGAGGGGTCGACCAAGACCTACACCTACACCGTCACCGACGCCGGCCAGGACGACGCCGCGATCACGGTGGTGGAGGACTGTGGCGACAACGGCACCCGGATCAACACCGCGGCGGCGAACAGCTTCGACTGCACCTTCCCCGACGGTCCGGCGTCCTCGACGGTCTCGGTGACCGCCGATGACCACGACTCGGCCAACAACATCGGGTCGGACTCGATCGTGGTGACGGTGGCCAACGTGGCTCCGGTCGTGCACCTGTCGGGTCCCTCGGCTGCCGATGAGGGGTCGACCAAGACCTACACCTACACCGTCACCGACGC
>NZ_JADKPN010000032.1 GCF_015352455.1 Nocardioides islandensis | reverse complement strand
TGTTCTGTCCGGGCACGTTGGGCACGAGGTCGATGGGTGACTTGCCCTTGAGCGAGGTGTGTCCGCGGTGGTGATTGTAGAAGTGGAGCCAGGCCGGGTAGCTGGCCAGGCGTTCGGTTTCTGACCGGTACTCCACGGCGTAGGCCCATTCCTCGAGCAGGGTGCGGTTGAACCGTTCAACCTTGCCGTTGGTCTGGGGCCGGTAGGGACGGGTCCGGCGGTGCTTGATCCGTTGCCCGGCCAGGGTCTTGGCCCACAGTTTCGAGCGATAGCAGGGCCCGTTGTCGGTCAGGACGGCACGCACCTTGATGCCGTGGCGGGCGAACCAGGCGCGGGCCCGACGCCAGAACCCCACGGCGGTCTCCTTGCGCTCATCAGCGAGGACCTCGGAGTAAGCGAGCCGGGAGTGGTCGTCGACGGCATGGTGCAGGTAGGCGTAGCCACGCGATGGCGAGGCGCCGGCGCGGGCAGCGGTGGTGCGTGCGACGTGAACTCGTCGGTCCTGTTCTGAGCCGCGCCCGTGGATGCGCCACCCGCCGCCGTCTGGGATCTTCCCGAGCTTCTTGATGTCGACGTGGATCAGGTCACCGGGCGCCTCGTGGACATAGCTGTTTGCTTGGGCCCTGGCCCACTTGATCCGTGCGCCGGTGGCCGGGTCGGTCCACTTCAGCCGTGGGCAACGGTTCCGCTGAAGGACCCTGTGGACCGTCGAGGGGTGCAGACCCAGGTGATAGGCGATCCGGGCTGGCCCCCACCTGCGGCTGACCCGCAGGCCGAGGATGCGTCGTTCGGTCCGCTGGCTCAACTGGTGCGGGCACCGGTGCGGGCGCGATGACCGGTCGCTCATGCCGTCGGCCCCGAGCTGCCGGTAGCGCTCAGCCCAGCGGCGTGCGGTGGTCACGCCGACCGAGAACCGCTCGGCAGCACGAGCCAACGTCCAGCCCTTGTCGACCACCAGCCGTGCCAGTTTCAACCGGCCAACCGGCGTCAGCGTCGCGTTCGGATGGGTAGCGTGCATCTTCGAAGACCTCCGAGTCTTGAGGAGTGGTTTGCGTGGTAGCTCCACACCTCACTCGGAGGTCTTCGTCATCGCCAAGCAGAAACGCCGTGCCTAACGTCCGTGGTTAGAACACCTAG
>NZ_JADKPN010000031.1 GCF_015352455.1 Nocardioides islandensis | reverse complement strand
GCGCCGTCGAAGTTGCAGCGACCTTCGGGTGATCGGGTGAAGACCGATGCGAAGGACGCGGTGCACCTGGCTCGGCTTCTGCGCCTGGACGAGATCGTTGCGGTGAGCGTTCCAAGTGTGGAGCAGGAGGCGGCCCGGGACCTGGTCCGGGCCCGCGAGGACGCCCGGGGGGACCTGATGCGTGCTCGGCACCGGTTGTCGAAGCTGCTGTTGCGGCAGGGCTACGTCTACTCCGGCGGGCAGGCGTGGACCGGCGCTCATGATCTGTGGCTGCGCCGTACCGGCGCCCGGCTCGCTACGGCGGCGACCAGGGCGACCTTCGAGTCCGACTATGACGCCGTGCTGAGCGTGAAGGCGCGTCGTGACCGGCTCGACGTGCTGATCGAGCAGATGGCCGCCGACTGCCAGTTCACCCCGGTGCTGCGCCGGCTGGGCTGTCTGCGCGGGATCGGGACGCTGACCGGGTTCGCGTTGGCCGTCGAGGTCGGCGACTGGGACCGGTTCACCGGCAAGACCATCGGATCGTTCATCGGACTGGTGCCCAGCGAGTACTCCTCGGGCCAGTCCCGGGTCCAAGGGTCGATCACCAAGACAGGGAACGCCCACCTGCGCCGGCTGCTGGTCGAGGCGGCCTGGCACCACCGACCCCGCTACGTCGTCGGGAAGACCATGCGTGACCGGTGGGAACTGGCCAGCCCGGCCGCCCGCGCCCGTGGTGACGAAGGCAACCGGCGACTGCACCACCGCTGGAACACCATGCGCACCCGCCACAAGCGTCACGTCGTGGCCACCGTCGCCATCGCCCGCGAGCTGGCCGGCTGGTGCTGGTCCCTCGCCGTCCTCGACCAGTGATGCTCGAGGAGTAGGCCCCCAGCCCGCTTCGTCGACCCCGACGGTGGCAGCAGCGCGAGGAGCGACCCGCGATTCCGCTATGAGCAACCCGACAAGCAACGGGCGACGCTCGACCCTAGACACGCGACCCGCTCCAGCCGAACAGCCCGTCCTGCGGTAACCAACCCGCGCATATCAGCCTGACCGCGCGTCGACCACGACACGCTCAGCCACCACCGCGCGTGACGAAGCACGAGGCGCCCGCCCCGAATATCGGGACGGGCGCCTCACCCTGCCCCTTGACAGGACTGGCCTACATATCAGCGG
>NZ_JADKPN010000029.1 GCF_015352455.1 Nocardioides islandensis | reverse complement strand
GTGCCGGCGCCCCAGCTTCAACGCCTCCTCGAGCACGCCGTGCATGCCCATCGCCTTGGCGTCCGCGACCACCTCGGGGAGGGAGGTACGGGCCTCGTCGCGTTCACCTGCATCCAACAAGGCCTGCAGCATCCGTAGTCGGGGCCATAGGGCGAGACCCGGTCCGATGTGTGCCGCCGCGTCGTGCGTTGCCCGCCACCACTCCACCGAGCGCTCGCCACGCAGGTCAGCGCGCAGCGCCCGGGCGGTCAGGATGCTCACACCGTAGGTCGTGCGCTGGCTCCCCTCAGCGATCGCACCGTCTGCCCGTGCCACCAATGAGTCCGCCCGCGCCGCCAGGGCGCCATCGAGCGGAAGCCTGGCACGACGCGCGGCGTCGAGCGCGAGATAGACGGCGTGTGCGACGCACCCCTGAGTCATCGGCGCGTCCGAGACGGACATGATGCGGCCGTAATCCCTCGCAACCTCGACCGCCTCGGCAATCAGCCCGTTGGCGATCAGGACTGCGACGTCGAGGACGATGTCGTCGTAGTTGGGGGTGGAGGCGAAGCCACGGACCATGGCCATCCAGCGCCGCTCCACGTCGAGGGCGGCTGGAGCGTCGCCGTGTGCCAACAACAGCCGCACCCACGCGCTCAGCCCTTGCACCTGGTCGATCGGCCCCTCCTGGAGAAGATCGTCGACAAGCCGATCGGCCTCGTCGAGCCGGCCGAGATTGACCAGGACCGTCACCAGGTGGAAGGCGGCGACGCGGGCCGCCCGTGGAAAGCCAGCCGCCGCGGCGGCACCGCGCAAACCCTCGAGCATCGCGACGCCGCGCTTGGTGTCCAGGCCCTCTGCCAGCTCCCTCGCGAGGAAGATCTGGTGCTTGTAGGCGAGGAAGCTCTCCCCACCCCTCTTGTATGCGGCCGACGCCCTCTCCTCGTAGTCCGCGAGTGCTTCGACCCGTCCCGCCGAATAAGCCGCCAGCGTCCGAGCGGCCCATCCCATGGCTTCGATCCTGGGCACGTCGAGAGCCTTCGCCAGCTCGATCGCCTCGACCGCCGAGGCCTCACACTCCTCGTTGCGGTCCTGTCGCCCCAGCCACTCAGCGCGGACGGCGAGCGCTCGCGCCAGGTCCTCCGACGAGACGCCGTTCAACCCGGCGATGGCCAGGTCGATCGCGGCTTCGTGCGTGACGTGGCCCTCGAGCTCGTAGCCGGCGTGCACGTACGCCGTGTACACCCGCGCGGCCACCACGGGGTCGGTCGTCTCCGCAAGCGCGTCGAGGGCATCGGCCATCAGCAGGCGGCCCCTGTCGTAGGCACCGCTGTCGAGGTTGGCCTGGGCGAGCTCGGCCAGGACCACCGCGCGGGCAGGTCGCTCACGACCGGCGGCACGGTCGTAGAGCTCCTCGGCTCTCGCCCAATGCCGGAGGGCCTCGGGCGATCCCAGTGCCCGCGCCGTCTCGCCCGCCCTGACGGAGGCGGCGAAGGCGGCGGGCAGGTCGTGGGCGGCATACCAGTGAAAGGCGAGCTGGCTGAGCTGGGACATGGTCGGCTGATCCGAGAACAGCCGTTCGATCGCCATGGCGAGGGCTCGGTGGGCGGCTGCGCGCTCACCGGGCATCAGGTCGCCGTAGACCGCTTCGCGCAGCAGACCGTGCCGGAAGTCCAGGTGACTGCCGACCTGTCGGACGACGTTGGTCGCCAACGCCTCCCGC
>NZ_JADKPN010000027.1 GCF_015352455.1 Nocardioides islandensis | reverse complement strand
GCGTCTGATTTTTGAGAACTCAACAGTGTGTCATTTAGTCGACGAATTAGTTTGTCATGCCCTGATCTTTTTGGTTTGGGTTTGATGTTTGTTTTTTACGGTTGACAATGATTCTGGCTTTGAATGCTAGTTTCGTTTCGGCCGGGTCAAGTTTTCGATGGAGAGTTTGATCCTGGCTCAGGACGAACGCTGGCGGCGTGCTTAACACATGCAAGTCGAGCGGAAAGGCCCACTTGTGGGTACTCGAGCGGCGAACGGGTGAGTAACACGTGAGTAATCTGCCCTTCACTTGGGGATAACGTCCAGAAATGGGTGCTAATACCCGGTACTCCCAGGTCCACGCATGTGGGTGTGGGGAAAGGTTTTTCTGGTGGGGGATGTGCTCGCGGCCTATCAGCTTGTTGGTGGGGTAATGGCCTACCAAGGCTTTGACGGGTAGCCGGCCTGAGAGGGTGACCGGCCACACTGGGACTGAGACACGGCCCAGACTCCTACGGGAGGCAGCAGTGGGGAATATTGGACAATGGGCGGAAGCCTGATCCAGCAACGCCGCGTGAGGGATGACGGCCTTCGGGTTGTAAACCTCTTTCACCATTGACGAAGCTGCATCTTTTTGGGTGTGGTGACGGTAGGTGGGGAAGAAGCACCGGCCAACTACGTGCCAGCAGCCGCGGTAATACGTAGGGTGCGAGCGTTGTCCGGAATTATTGGGCGTAAAGGGCTCGTAGGCGGTTTGTCGCGTCGGGAGTGAAAACCTCGGGCTTAACTCGGGGCTTGCTTTCGATACGGGCAGACTAGAGGTATGCAGGGGAGAACGGAATTCCTGGTGTAGCGGTGAAATGCGCAGATATCAGGAGGAACACCGGTGGCGAAGGCGGTTCTCTGGGCATGATCTGACGCTGAGGAGCGAAAGTGTGGGGAGCGAACAGGATTAGATACCCTGGTAGTCCACACCGTAAACGTTGGGCGCTAGGTGTGGGATCCATTCCACGGGTTCCGTGCCGCAGCTAACGCATTAAGCGCCCCGCCTGGGGAGTACGGCCGCAAGGCTAAAACTCAAAGGAATTGACGGGGGCCCGCACAAGCGGCGGAGCATGCGGATTAATTCGATGCAACGCGAAGAACCTTACCTGGGTTTGACATACGCCGGAAAGCGCCAGAGATGGTGCCCCTTTTTGTCGGTGTACAGGTGGTGCATGGCTGTCGTCAGCTCGTGTCGTGAGATGTTGGGTTAAGTCCCGCAACGAGCGCAACCCTCGTTCCATGTTGCCAGCAGGCCCTTCGGGGTGCTGGGGACTCATGGGAGACTGCCGGGGTCAACTCGGAGGAAGGTGGGGATGACGTCAAGTCATCATGCCCCTTATGTCCAGGGCTTCACGCATGCTACAATGGCCGGTACAAAGGGCTGCGATGCCGTAAGGTGGAGCGAATCCCAAAAAGCCGGTCTCAGTTCGGATTGGGGTCTGCAACTCGACCCCATGAAGTCGGAGTCGCTAGTAATCGCAGATCAGCAACGCTGCGGTGAATACGTTCCCGGGCCTTGTACACACCGCCCGTCACGTCACGAAAGTCGGCAACACCCGAAGCCCATGGCCCAACCCTTAGCCCTTGTGGCGGGGAGGGAGTGGTCGAAGGTGGGGCTGGCGATTGGGACGAAGTCGTAACAAGGTAGCCGTACCGGAAGGTGCGGCTGGATCACCTCCTTTCTAAGGAGCACACACCCTCCCGTTGATTGCGGGGCGCGCGTCGGGCATCCGTCCTGGCGGCACTGGGGTGCTCACTAGTGGAATCGTCGACGTTGAGAACCGTCCACCGTGGTGGCCGGCGTCTAGTACTGCCTGTCCAGCTTGCTGGGTGGGTGTGGAACGGGGCTGGTTGCCGGTCGGGGGTCGGGCCGGGGAAACCGGGTGGCACGCTGTTGGGCCCTGAGAGATCAGGCGCTCCTGGTGGATACCAGGTGGTTGGCCGGTTTGCTCTGTGGTTGTTTGGTTGTTGGATAGTGGACGCGAGCATCTTTGTAGCTGTTTGCTCAGATCGAATTCACCGGTCTCGTTTTGCGAGGGCGGTGTTTTGACCTGTTTTTGTTGTGTTTGTGTGTGTGGCGACAAGCTATGAAGGGCGTATGGTGGATGCCTTGGCATCAAGAGCCGATGAAGGACGTAGGAGCCTGCGATAAGCCCTGGGGAGTTGGCAACCGAGCTGTGATCCGGGGGTGTCCGAATGGGGAAACCTGGCTGGAGTCATGTCCAGTCACCTGCACCTGAATGAAATAGGGTGTTGGGAGGGAACGTGGGGAAGTGAAACATCTCAGTACCCACAGGAAGAGAAAACAATTGTGATTCCGTGAGTAGTGGCGAGCGAAAGCGGAAGAGGCTAAACCATGCACGTGTGATACCCGGCAGGGGTTGCGTGTGTGGGGTTGTGGGGCCTGTCTGACCAGTGCTGCCGTGCTGGTGCGGAGTAAGAAACTCATCGTGAAGTTGAAGTCCGTTGGAAAGCGGTGCCGGAGCGGGTGATAGCCCCGTAGACGTAAGCGATGGGCTCCGTTGGGCGGGTACCCGAGTATCACGGAACTCGTGAAATTCCGTGTGAATCTGGCGGGACCACCCGTTAAGCCTAAATACTCCTTGATGACCGATAGCGGACGAGTACCGTGAGGGAAAGGTGAAAAGTACCCCTGGCGGGGAGTGAAATAGTACCTGAAACCATGCGCCTACAATCCGTCAAAGCCTTATGCCATTTCGGTGGTGGGGGTGATGGCGTGCCTTTTGAAGAATGAGCCTGCGAGTTTGTGTTGTGTTGCGAGGTTAACCCGTGTGGGGGAGCCGTAGCGAAAGCGAGTCCTAAGAGGGCGTTTTAGTAGCACGATCAAGACCCGAAGCGGAGTGATCTATCCATGGGCAGGTTGAAGCGACGGTAAGACGTCGTGGAGGACCGAACCCACCTAGGTTGAAAACTGGGGGGATGACCTGTGGATAGGGGTGAAAGGCCAATCAAACTCCGTGATAGCTGGTTCTCCCCGAAATGCATTTAGGTGCAGCGTTGCGTGTTTCTTGCCGGAGGTAGAGCACTGGATAGCCGATGGGCCCGACCAGGTTACTGACGTTAGCCAAACTCCGAATGCCGGTAAGTGAGAGCGTGGCAGTGAGACTGCGGGGGATAAGCTCCGTAGTCGAGAGGGAAACAGCCCAGACCATCAGCTAAGGCCCCTAAGCGGTGACTAAGTGGAAAAGGATGTGGAGTCGCAGTGACAACCAGGAGGTTGGCTTGGAAGCAGCCACCCTTGAAAGAGTGCGTAATAGCTCACTGGTCAAGTGATTCCGCGCCGACAATGTAGCGGGGCTCAAGTCATCCGCCGAAGCTATGGCATTCACGCGATACCCAAGCCGCCAGCTTGTCTGGTTGGTTCAGGGGCGTGGATGGGTAGGGGAGCGTCGTGTCGCCAGGGAAGGTCCGGAGTGATCCAGGGCTGGAGGCGACACGAGTGAGAATGCAGGCATGAGTAGCGAAACACGGGTGAGAAACCCGTGCGCCGAATGATCAAGGGTTCCAGGGTCAAGCTCATCTGCCCTGGGTAAGTCGGGACCTAAGGCGAGGCCGACAGGCGTAGTCGATGGACAACGGGTTGATATTCCCGTACCGGCAACGTGACGCCCATGACGAACCCGGTGATGCTAACCACCCAAAGCCAGCACCTAGCGCCCTTCGGGGTCGCGGGAGCTGGGGGAGCGTGGGACCCGAACCGGTAGTAGTCAAGCGACGGGGTGACGCAGGAAGGTAACCGGACCGTGGCGATGGTAGTCCACGGCTAAGGATGTGGCCCGCACGGTAGGCAAATCCGCCGTGCTCACTTGGATGTGGAGGGTGAGGTCTGATGGGGACCCCGATAGGGGGAAGCCGGCGATCCTATGCTGTCAAGAAAAACCTCTAGCGAGTCACGCGCCGCCCGTACCCCAAACCGACTCAGGTGATCAGGTAGAGAATACCAAGGCGATCGAGCGAACCATGGTTAAGGAACTCGGCAAAATGCCCCCGTAACTTCGGGAGAAGGGGGGCCCGATCCGTGAACCCACTAGCTGGGGGTAGCGGTGAGGGCCGCAGAGACCAGGCCCAAGCGACTGTTTACTAAAAACACAGGTCCGTGCGAAGTCGTAAGACGATGTATACGGACTGACTCCTGCCCGGTGCTGGAAGGTTAAGAGGACCTGTCAGCCCACTTCGGTGGGTGAAGCGGAGAATTTAAGCCCCAGTAAACGGCGGTGGTAACTATAACCATCCTAAGGTAGCGAAATTCCTTGTCGGGTAAGTTCCGACCTGCACGAATGGAGTAACGACTTGGGCGCTGTCTCAACCATGGACTCGGCGAAATTGCAGTACGAGTAAAGATGCTCGTTACGCGCGGCAGGACGGAAAGACCCCGGGACCTTTACTATAGTTTGGTATTGGTGTTTGGCACGGCTTGTGTAGGATAGGTGGGAGACGGTGAAGCTCGGACGCCAGTTCGGGTGGAGTCAACGTTGAAATACCACTCTGGTCGTACTAGATATCTAACCTAGGTCCGTGATCCGGATCAGGGACAGTGCCTGATGGGTAGTTTAACTGGGGCGGTTGCCTCCTAAAGAGTAACGGAGGCGCTCAAAGGTTCCCTCAGCCTGGTTGGCAATCAGGTGGCGAGTGTAAGTGCACAAGGGAGCTTGACTGCGAGACTGACAAGTCGAGCAGGGACGAAAGTCGGAACTAGTGATCCGGCGCCCACGTGTGGAAGTGGCGTCGCTCAACGGATAAAAGGTACCCCGGGGATAACAGGCTGATCTTCCCCAAGAGTCCATATCGACGGGATGGTTTGGCACCTCGATGTCGGCTCGTCGCATCCTGGGGCTGGAGTAGGTCCCAAGGGTTGGGCTGTTCGCCCATTAAAGCGGCACGCGAGCTGGGTTTAGAACGTCGTGAGACAGTTCGGTCCCTATCCGCCGCGCGCGCAGGAAACTTGAGAAAAGCTGTCCCTAGTACGAGAGGACCGGGATGGACGAACCTCTGGTGTGCCAGTTGTCCCGCCAGGGGCACCGCTGGTTAGCTACGTCCGGACGTGATAACCGCTGAACGCATCTAAGCGGGAAGCACATTTCAAGATAAAGTTTCCCACAGGACAAACCTGGTAAGGCCCCCCACAGACTATGGGGTTGATAGGCCGGAGGTCTACAACAGCAATGTACAGCCGACCGGTACTAATAGGCCGAGGGCTTGTCCCACACCCACCATGCACACCAAAAG
>NZ_JADKPN010000026.1 GCF_015352455.1 Nocardioides islandensis | reverse complement strand
TGTGCGGTCGGGTGGCGGGGTCTCGTGACGGGCCTTCGGCCCTCCTCGACCTGCGGAGGATGGTCTCGTGACGGGCCTTCGGCCCTCCTCGACCTGCGGAGGATGGTCTCGTGACGGGCCTTCGGCCCTCCTCGACCTGCGGTGGGTGATGCGGTGAACCCGGGGCGCAGGCTCGTTGGTCGAGGAGGGCGCCCTGGCGCCCGTCACGAGACCTGGTGAGAGGGTTGTGCGGTCGGGTGGCGGGGTCTCGTGACGGGCCTTCGGCCCTCCTCGACCTGCGGTGGGTGATGCGGTGAACCCGGGGCGCAGGCTCGTTGGTCGAGGAGGGCGCCCTGGCGCCCGTCACGAGACCTGGTGAGAGGGGTGTGCGGTCGGGTGGCGGGGTCTCGTGACGGGCCTTCGGCCCTCCTCGACCTGCGGAGGATGGTCTCGTGACGGGCCTTCGGCCCTCCTCGACCAGCGGGTGGGCGTCGACACGCGGGTCAGTTCAGGTACCGCTCCCAGTCGTCCGGTACCCGGCCCTCGGGGCCGGGGACGTCCTGGGCGACGGGGTGGTGCTGGGGGTCGGCGAGGGTGGGGCCGAGGAAGGCGACCTCGCGGGAGAAGTCCCAGAACCACTCCTCACCGGGTTCGTAGGACCGCATCACCGCGTGGCCGGTCTCCTCGTAGTGCGCCGTGGCGTGCTGCGAGGGCGAGGTGTCGCAGCAGCCGACGTGTCCGCAGGCGGCGCAGCGGCGCAGGTGGAACCACCAGCCCTGCTCGGCCTCGCACTCGACGCAGCCCGGCCCGCTCGGCGGCACGGTCGGATCGATGCTCGGATCGAGTCGGGGGTCGGTCGTGTCGGGCATGTACGAAACCTACGGCGACCGTCTCCTGAAGACACGTGCGCATGGACCCGTTCGGACTATGTTCCGCGCCTCCCGGCGGTCCTAGGATGGCGCCGGTGCGACCGTTGGCCGCATCCCGACGAAGCCCCACCCGCCGGGAGTTGACTGCATGACCAAGCCCTCGTTCGCCGGCCGCGCCCTCGTCTCTGGGTTCTCCCGGCTGAACCGCCGACGGCCGTGGCACAAGCTGCCCGTCCCTGTCGCGCTGATGAACATCGTCGCGCTGCGGATCCAGCTGCGCGACAAGAACCTGACCGACACGCGTACGCCGGACCCGACCCTGCGGCGTCCGGGCGTGACGCCCGACCAGTGCCCTGCGGGTGCCGCGCGGTTCCGCACGCCGGACGGCTCGTACAACGCCCTCGACGACCCGGACATGGGCATGGCCGGCACCCGGTTCGGGCGCAACGTGGCGCTCGACAAGGCGTTCCCGGAGCCGATGCCCGGGCTGATGACGCCCAACCCGCACACCATCAGCCGCACGCTGATGCGCCGCGAGACGTTCACGCCGGCGACCACGATCAACCTGCTGGCGGCCTCGTGGATCCAGTTCCAGACCCACGACTGGTTCTCCCACGCCCGCGACAACGACGTGCCGATCGAAATCGACCTGCCCGAGGGTCACGCCTGGCACGAGAACCCGATGCGCGTCCCGCGCACCCGTCCCGACCCGACCCGCACCGAGAAGGACGCCGACCTCCCGCCGACGTACCTCAACCGGCTCACCCACTGGTGGGACTCCTCGAGCATCTACGGCAGCTCGGAGGAGGAGCGCAAGCGGGTCCGCAGCTTCACCGACGGCAAGCTGGTCATCCAGAACGGCCGGTTGCCCCTGGACCCCAAGACGGGCACGGCCATCACCGGGTTCGCGGAGAACTGGTGGGTCGGCCTGGGCATGCTGCACACCCTCTTCAGCCTCGAGCACAACGCGATCTGCGACGCCCTCAAGAAGAAGCACCCGGACATGGACGACGACGAGCTGTTCGGCACCGCCCAGCTCGTGAACGCCGCTCTCATCGCGAAGATCCACACCGTTGAGTGGACGCCGGCGATCATCTCGCACCCGGCGCTGACGATCGGCATGCGCGCCAACTGGTGGGGCCTGCTCGGCGAGCGGCTGCACCGGCTGGTGGGCCGGGTCGGCAGCAACGAGGAGCTCAGCGGCATCCCGGGCTCGCCGGTCAACCAGCACGGGTCGCCGTACCAGCTGACCGAGGAGTTCGTCTCGGTCTACCGCCTGCACCCCCTGCTGCCCGACGAGCTCCAGCTGCACTCGCTGGCCGACGGCAGCCTCCTGGACACCATGGCGATGGACGAGATCATCCTGATGAACGCCGAGAAGGTGCTCCGCGGCGGCGTCCAGGCGCACGACCTCTTCTACTCCTTCGGCATCCAGAACCCCGGCGCGGTCTGCCTGCACAACTACCCGCGCTGGATGCAGGACCTCACGCTGCCCGACGGCATCGAGCTCGACATGGGCGCCGTCGACATCCTCCGCGACCGCGAGCGCGGCGTGCCGAGGTACAACGAGTTCCGCCGCCAGCTGCACCTCGCGCCGGCGAAGACCTTCGCCGACCTCACCGACAACCCGGTCTGGGCCAAGGAGCTCGAGGACATGTACGGCGACGTGGAGCGCGTCGACCTCCAGATCGGCATGCACGCCGAGACGCCGCCGAAGGGCTTCGGCTTCAGCGACACGGCGTTCCGCGTGTTCATCCTGATGGCGTCGCGCCGCATCAAGAGCGACCGGTTCCTCACCGACTGCTTCACCGAGGAGTACTACACCAAGACCGGCCTCGCCTGGGTGGCCGACAGCTCGATGATCACCGTGCTCGAGCGGCACTACCCGGAGCTGCGCAAGGCGCTCGAGGGCGTCGACAACGCCTTCGTGCCCTGGAAGAAGGGGTAGCCATGACCATCAGCGCCGACCAGGACCGTCAGGCCCGCATCGACCTCATCAGGACCTACTGGGACGCCCTGATGTCGGCCGACCTGGTCACGTTCCGCGAGCTGCTGGCGCCGGATGCCGTCATCCACTACCCGGGCCAGAACTTCCTGTCCGGCGACTACACGACCACCGACGACATCGTCGAGCTCTACCGGACGCTGACCGGGTTCATCACCGAGGGCACCTTCACCGGCCAGGTCCTCGACATCACCACCGGTGAGCAGTACACGACGGTCATCCTCAAGTACCAGCTGCACCTGCCGATCAAGACGATCGACGGGCGTGCGACGGGCCTGTTCCTCCTCGACGAGAACTACAAGATCAAGGAGTACTGGCTGCACGAGTGGAACCAGGTGATGATCAATCGCGTGCTGCGGGCCACCTGGGCCTCCAAGCCGTTCATGCCGCTGGTCAACCGGTTCACCAAGAAGGGCAAGAAGTGACTGGTCCTGCTTCCCTCCCGCCGGGCAAGCTCGGGCTCCCGTGGATCGGCGAGACGCTCAGCATCGCGCGGAACAACCACAAGTTCTATCGCGACCACTTCGCGAAGTACGGCCCCGTCTTCAAGACGCGGCTGTTCGGCATCAACTTCGTGATCGTGTCCGGGCACGAGGCGTTCCACCAGTTCGCCACCGACCCGAAGGTGCAGCGCGGCGGCACCGACCCGGTGTCGGTGGAGCAGATGTTCCACAACTCGCTGGCGCTCATCGACGGCCCCGAGCACCACGCCCGCAAGGACGTGATGCTGGAGGCGGTGCGCACCGACGAGGCGATGGCGGCGTACCTCGAGCGCATGCAGCAGGTCTGGGGCGCGCACGTGGACCGCTGGGCGACGTCGGGCACGGTCACGGTCCGGCCCGACCTCCAGCTGGCATCGGCGGAGCTGACGGGCGCGCTCTACACCGGTGACCGGTCGAAGGCCCACGTCGAGGAGCTGAACGAGATCCTGGCGGCGATGCGGTACTCCCTGCAGATCCTGCCGCTGCCGATCCCCGGCACGCCGTACGCCAAGGCCCTCAAGGGCCGCAAGCGCCTCGACGTGCTGATCGAGCAGGCGATCCAGCGACACGTGGACCACCCGGAGCAGTACGACGACATCGTGTCGCGCATGGTGGCGGCCGCCCCGCGCCACGGCGTCCCCATGGAGAAGCTGCTCGGCGACGTGCGCCACCTGATCTTCGCGGGCCAGGCCGGCTTCTTCGTGCCGTTCATCCTGCTGACGATGGTGCTGGGCCAGCGCCCTGAGCTGCGCGACCGGGCCCGGGCCGAGGTGCTCGAGGTGTCGCCCGAGGGACAGATCACGCTCGAGCAGCTCGAGCGGATGACGTTTCTCGGCCAGCTGTCCAAGGAGGTGCGCCGATTCTTCGCGATGAACTCCGCGACGTTCTTCGGCAAGGCGGTCGAGGACGTGGTCATCGGCGGCTACCAGGTGCCCAAGGACTGGGGCGTCATCGGCGCGATCCACATCAACATGCGCAACCCGGAGGTGTTCGGCGACCCCGCGACGTTCGACCCCGACCGGTTCACCGCCGAGCGAGAGGCGGCGATGGCTCCCGGCAGCTACGTGCCGCACGGCGACGGTGAACGCAACCACCACCGCTGCCCGGGTGAGGACATGGTCACGATCGCCATCAAGATGTACCTGACGCTGCTGCTGCGCAAGCTCACGTGGACGCTGCCCGCCCAGGACCTGACGCTGACCAACGAGCTGTTCCCGCTGCCCGCGTCGGGGCTGCGCGTGAACTTCGCGCCGGCGTCGGTGGGGGCCGTGTCGTGAAGATGCCGCGGCTGATGGAGCTGACCAAGCTGATGGTGGTCGGCGCCCGCCTGCCGGTGACGCGGACGCCGGGCGAGGCCGGCCTGGCCTACGAGGACGTCGCCTTCGCGTCGACCGACGACGTCGACCTCAAGGGCTGGTTCATCCCAGGAGCTGGGGTCACGGCGGGTACGCCGGGGCCGGTCGTGGTGTTCGTCCACGGCTGGCTCTGGAACCGGATGGGCAACGTGGCCGGCCGGGTGCCCTTCACCGACCGCGACGTCGACTTCCTGCCGCCGACCAAGGCCCTCCACGACGCGGGCATCTCGGTGCTGCTGTTCGACCTGAGCAACCACGGCGAGAGCGGCCGCCGGCTGCCGCTGACCTTCGGGCCGTTCGAGGCCCGGGACTTCGTCGGCGCGGTCCGCTACGCCCGGAGCCGCCCCGACGTCGACGGCTCGCGCGTGGGTGCGGTCGGCACCTCGATGGGCGGCAACATCGTGCTGATCGGCTCGGGGGAGTGCCTGCCGATCAACGCCATGCTGCTCGTCCAGCCGACGCGTCCGTACAAGTTCTCCGCGGCCTTCGCGGCCGACGTGATGGGGAAGATGGGGTCGATGAGCCTGCCGATGGTCGACGTCGCCTACCTCGCCGCCCGGGCCCCACGTCCGAGCACCGTCGACCCGGGCGTGTACGCCGCCAAGCTCACCGACACCATGCAGAAGTACGTGCAGGGCACCGGCGACCCCTGGGGCTCGATGGACATCGTGCAGTCGTTCGTCGACCGCTCGCCTCGGGTGCTGCCCCTGGTGAAGTACCCGTCGACGGGGCGGTACGAGGGATACCGCTACGTGACCGAGCAGGCGCCCGACGTGGCGTCGTTCTTCGCCGAGTACCTCTGACATGAGGCTCCCGCGGCCGGTCGAGCTGATCAAGCTGATGGTGGTCGGGCAGCGCCAGCCGATCACCCGCAACCCCGCCGACGTCGGCCTCGCCTACGAGGACGTCTCCTTCACCGCGACCGACGGCGTACGCATCGAGGGGTGGTTCCTCCCCGGTCCGGCAGGAGCCGAGCGCGGGCCGGCCGTGGTGTTCGTGCACGGCTGGCTCTGGAACCGCACGGGCAACGTCGCCGGCCTGGTGCCGTTCACCGACCGCGACGTCGACTTCCTGCCGACCATCAGGGCCGTGCACGACGCCGGCATGCACGTGCTGACCTTCGACCTGAGCAACCACGGCCGCAGTGGCCGCCGCTTCCCGATGACGTTCGGCGCCTGGGAGGGCCGCGACCTGCTCGGCGCGATGTCCTACCTGCGCAACCGCCCCGACGTCGACCCCGTGCGCATCGGCGTCCTCGGCACGTCGATGGGCGGCAACACCGCGCTCGAGGCCGCGCCGTACTGCCAGCCGCTCCCGGCGATGATGCTCATCCAGCCCAACCGCGCGGGCACGTTCATCTCCCGTTTCGGCAAGGACCACCTCGGCAAGACCTTCGGCTCCGCCGTCCTGCCTCCGACCGACCTCGCGTACGCCGCCCTCCGCGCCCCGCTGCCCAGCAAGGCCGACCCGTCCGTCGCCGCCCGCCAGCTCACCAACACGACGTGCTTCTACGTCCAGGGCACCGGCGACCCCTGGGGCACCATGTCCGACGTCGAGGCCATGGTCGCCGCCACCCCCCGGGTCCTGCCCCTGGTCAAGTACCCCTCGACCGGCCGGTACGAGGGCTACCGCTACATCACCGAGTACGCCGACCAGGTCGCCGAGTTCTTCGCCGAGCACTTAGCTGGTTGAGGTGTGAGGAGCGCTAGCGACGAGCCTCGAAACCACGTCTGCGGTGGGGGGTGGTTTCGAGGCTTGGCCGTGGCCGGCCTCGCACCTCAACCAGCGAGGTGGTTGGTGGTTGAGGTGTGAGGAGCGCTAGCGACGAGCCTCGAAACCACGTCTGCGGTGGGGGGTGGTTTCGAGGCTTGGCCGTGGCCGGCCTCGCACCTCAACCAGCGAGGTGGTTGGTGGTTGAGGTGTGAGGAGCGCTAGCGACGAGCCTCGAAGCCACTACTGCTCCGGGTGGTCCTTCCGTGCGGTGGGTCGACTCGCCAGCTCCGGCAGATCGTCGTAGTCGCCCCGCATGAGCGCCTCGCGCTTGCGCCGGCTCCACCCCTGGACCTGCTTCTCGAAGGCGAATGCCGCACCGATGTGCTCGAACTCCGCCGACCACACGAGCGTGACCGGTCGTCGGCGCCGTGTGTACGACGCCCCGTCCTCACCTTCTTGGTGCTGCCAGAGCCGGAGCTCGAGGTTGTGGGTGCTGCCGACGTAGTAGCTGCCGTCGGAGCAGCGGAGCATGTACGCGTAAGCCATGCCTCATGGTCATCGACGGGATGCTCTGCGCGCTGCTGCTCTGTCTGCGCCTGTGGATGGCCGCGGCACCACGCGAGGTCGGGTGGTGGTTTCGAGGCTCGGCCGTGGCCGGCCTCGCACCTCAACCACCGAGAACGGTGGCCGTGGCGGGCCTCGCAGCTCAACCACCGAGAACGGTGGCCGTGGCCGGCCTCGCACGTCAACCACCGAGAACGGTGGCCGTGGCCGGCCTCGCACCTCAACCACCGAGAACGGTGGCCGTGGCCGGCCTCGCACCTCAACCACCGAGAACGGTGGCCGTGGCCGGCCTCGCACCTCAACCACCGAGAACGGTGGCCGTGGCCGGCCTCGCACCTCAACCACCGAGAACGGTGGCCGTGGCCGGCCTCGCACCTCAACCACCGAGAACGGTGGC
>NZ_JADKPN010000025.1 GCF_015352455.1 Nocardioides islandensis | reverse complement strand
CCTTCTCGACCAGCGGAGCGACGCCCTTCTCGACCAGCGGAGCGACGCCCTTCTCGACCAGCGGAGCGACGCCCTTCTCGACCAGCGGAGCGACGCCCTTCTCGACCAGCGGAGCGACGCCCTCCTCGACCAGCGGAGCGACGCCCTCCTCGACCAGCGGAGCGACGCCCTCCGCGGCCCGCGGGGACGTGCTCCTCGATCGGCGGGCGGACACCGCGACCGGTCAGCCGTGCCAGGCGAAGTACACGCCTTGGGAGATGGCGTGGGAGACGTTGCGCTCGTCCATCCAGGGGTACTGGTCGGTGATCCAGTCGTGGACGGCGACCTTGGCCTCGTCGGGCCACGCGTCGCCGTACCTCGCGTACTCGCCCTCGATGTGGAGCTCGACCTCGGTTCGGGTGCGCTCGACCAGGTCGGCCAGCTCCGACCGCACGTCCGTCGGCAGCAGAGGCAGCCGTTCCGCGGCGAGCTCGACGATCGGGCGACGGAAGTTCTCGCCGAACTCGAGGGCGGCGTCGTACAGGACGTTCAGGTCCTCGGGGGAGTGGGCACTCATCAGGCCGGTCGCCGACGTACCAGCCGCACGACGAGCCAGACGGCGCCTGCGAGCAGCATCACCACGAGCAGGAAGCCGAGGTCGCCGGGGATGAGGTACTTGTCGTCGTAGACCACCGGGGTGATCGGAGAGTCGTCCGCGGCGGCTGCGAACACGAAGTCCGACACGATCGCGCCGGGGTCGGGGAGCCACTGGGTGGTCTTGGTGAGGTACGGCGTGGTGGCGAGCCAGTCCTCGAGGTCCGAGGAGACCACGTCCCCCGGTGCCACCCGGCCCGCAAAAGTCGTCTCCGGCCGGGTCGTGCCGGAGGCCAGAGTGTCGGTGCGCAGCATCCGGTGCTGGGCGAGCACGTACACCAACGGCTGCTGGGTCTCCTGCGCCGCGGCGGACATCCGCATCGGGTACACCGCCTCGTCGCTGGCGAAGTGCATCGCGATGGGCGGCAGGTCGCCCTGGAGGCTCCGGCCCTCGGCCGTGAGCTGGAGGGCGACGAAGGTCCAGGTGTCCTGCACGTAGGGCGTCACGGTGGCCAGCAGGTCGGGCGACGCGTCGTACCCGTGCTGGTCGAGCCACGCCTGCAACGCCGGTGTGTTGGCTGCCGCGATCGTGGTCGCCCGCAGCGGGCCGAGATCGACCGAGGACAGCACCTCGACCCCGTCGCCCGGTGCCGCGCCGGCCGAGCCGTCGTCCCCGCCGCCGCCGAACAGCAGCGGGAACCCGAACAGGTGCCAGCGGGACTCCGTGCGCGGGGCGGTCACGTCCGCCAGGTCGTTGAACACCTGGTCGTCGCCCAGCTCGACGGTCGCCGGTGACGGTGTCGGCACGAGCAGCCCGGCACTCATCGCCTCGGTCCGGGTGCTCAGCCGCAGCAGGATCGTCTCCTGCGCGCCGTCCCACACCACGAGCGCCGTCTCGGACGTCACCGACGTGTCCTGGCCCGGCCGGTCGACGAGACCGCCGCAGGCGCAGGCGTACACCGGGGCCGCCACCGTCAGCGCGCTGCCGAGGAGCAGCGCCGCCAGCAGTCGCCTCACCGAAGGACCAGCCCGGGCGCGTGTCCGAGCAGGTCGACCGCGGCCCGCGTGGCGTCGAGTGCCTCCCGCAGCCGGACCTGGTCGCCCACGCCGAGGGCCAGCGCGCGCACCACGCGCTGGATGCGGATCGGGTGTCCGGAGGAGTAGTGGTTCCAGTACGTCGGCACGTACTCGGCGCGCTCGACCACGAAGCCCCGGTGCGCGGTCTCCCGGAAGGTGAACGCGACGCTGATGCCCTCGTAGGCCCGCGGCCGGCCGACCTCGCTCTGCGCGACGGCGTTGCCCAGCCCGTAGACGACCCACGTCCCGTTGACCTTCGTGATCGGCTGGACGACGTGGGCGTGCTCGCCGACGACGAGGTCGACGTACGGCGACGCCGTGAGCGCCTTCGCCAGCGCGACCTGGCCGCCGTTCGGCATCGCGGAGTACTCGTCGCCCCCGTGGTACTTCACGATCACGATGTCCGCGCCGGCCCTCCGGGCCGCGCGCGCCTGGGCGACCAGGTTCCGCGCGTCCCACATCGACACCGACCACTCGTGGCCGGCCGGGAGGGGGAACCCGTTCAGGCTGTAGGTGCCGCTGACGATGCCGACCTTCACCCCCTCGTCGGTGGTCAGGATGACGGGCGTCCGGCGCTCACGCAGGGTCCGGAACGTCCCGACGTGCGCGACCCCCGCAGCCTCGAGCAGGTCCGCGGTGCGCACCAGGCCGTCGTACCCCTGGTCCACCGCATGGTTCGACGCCGTCGTGCACGCATCCCAGCCCATGGAGCCGATCCAGCCCGCGATGGCCGGCGGCGCCGCGAAGACCGGGTAGCTCTGGTACGCCGCCCCGGGCCCCGCGAACGGCACCTCCTCGTGGCAGATCGCGAGGTCCGCGTCCGCCACCAGCGGCCGCAGGGCGGCGAACATCCGGTCGAAGTCGAAGCGTGCATCCCCGGCCGCCTGTCCATCGGCCTGGGCGCTGGCCCACACGGTGTCGTGCCAGAGGAGATCACCGCTGAGCACGATGCGGGCGGTGCGGAGCTCGGTGGTCACGACGGGCTCCGCCGCGCCCCCGCTGTCCGAGGAAGGTGCACCGGGGCCCGGCTCGAAACCAGCCAACGACATCGCCGCGGTCTCGTGACGGACCTGGCGGCCCTCCTCGACCAGCGTCAGCGACGGCGTGCCGACAGCGGCCACCGCCAGCGTCAGGCAGGTGACCAGTCCGATGCCGGCGTGTGTGCGGCCAACCAATTGATGGGGGTCCTCCCGTGGGTGCGCCTCAGGCTATCGGCCGATGGACCGGCAGGATGGGGACATGACGCAGGCCAGTGCCCTCAGTCCAGAGGCCCGCGACACCGCCTTGGACGCGCTCGCCGCGACCGGAGTTGTGGGAGCCGAGCTCGACGTCCTCGTCGTCGGCGGCGGGATCGTCGGCGCCGGCACCGCGCTGGACGCCGTGACCCGGGGGCTGGCCACCGGCCTGCTCGAGCAGCGCGACCTCGCGTCCGGCACCAGTTCGCGCAGCAGCAAGCTGGTGCACGGCGGCCTGCGGTACCTGGAGATGTACGACTTCGGCCTGGTCCGCGAGGCCCTCGAGGAGCGCGGCCTGCTGCTCACCCGGCTGGCGCCGCACCTGGTCCGGCCCGTGCCGTTCCTCTACCCGCTGCACCACACGTGGGAGCGTCCGTACGTCGGCGCCGGGCTCCTCCTCTACGACGCCCTGGCGATGGCCGGCAAGTACGACATGGGCGTCCCCAAGCACGCCCATCTCTTCCGCAAGCAGGTCGCCCGGATCGCGCCGGACCTCAACGTCGAGGCCCTGAAGGGCGCCGTCCGCTACTACGACGCCCAGGTCGACGACGCCCGCCTGGTGCTGGCCGTGGCCCGGACCGCCGCCAGCCACGGCGCCCACGTCGCCACCCGCACCCGCGTCGTCGGGTTCCTGCGCGAGGGCGACCGGGTCGTCGGCGTACGGGCCCTCGACCTCGAGGCCGACCGCGAGATCGAGGTGCGGGCGAAGGTCGTGGTGAACGCCGCCGGGGTCTGGACCGACGAGATCCAGGAGATGGTCGGCGGCCGCGGCGCCCTCAACGTCCAGGCCAGCAAGGGCATCCACCTGGTCGTGCCGCGCGACCGGATCCGCTCGGAGGCCGGGTTCATCACCCGCACCGAGACGTCGGTGCTCTTCGTCATCCCGTGGGGCCGCCACTGGATCATCGGCACCACGGACACCGACTGGAACCTCGACAAGGCTCACCCCGCCGCCTCGCGGACCGACATCGAGTACCTCCTGGCCAACGTCAACACGCTCCTGCGCGAGCCGCTCGACCTCGCCGACGTCGAGGGCGTGTACGCCGGCCTGCGACCCCTGGTCCGCGGCGCCCGCGAGCCCTCGTCGCGGATCTCCCGCGAGCACACGGTCGTCGCCCCCGTGCCGGGCCTGGTGATGATCGCCGGCGGCAAGCTGACGACGTACCGCGTCATGGCCAAGGACGCCATCGACGTCGCCGTCCCCGACGCGCGGCCGTGCATCACCGACCGGATCCCGCTGGTCGGCGCCGACGGGTACCTCGCCCGTTCCAACCAGCGTGCGCTCATCTCGCGGCGTGCGGGCATCAGCGTCGGCCGCGTCGACCACCTGCTCGGCCGGTACGGCGGCCTGGTCGACGAGGTCCTCGCCCTCCTCGCCACGCGGCCGGAGCTGGCGCAGCCGCTCGAGGGCGCCGACGACTTCCTGACCGCCGAGGTCGTGTACGCCGTCACCCACGAGGGCGCGCGGCACCTCGACGACGTCCTCACCCGGCGTACCCGCATCTCCATCGAGACCTTCGATCGCGGCGTCCAGGCCGCAGGCCCGGCCGCGCGGCTGATGGCCGGCGAGCTCGGCTGGGACGACGCGCGCCTCGCGGAGGAGGTCGACCACTACCTGCGCCGCGTCGAGGCCGAGCGGCAGAGCCAGACGATGCTGACCGACCAAGAGGCCGACGAGGCCAGGGTCAGCGCGCCGGACATCGTCTAGCGGCCGGGCGAGCCATCCAAGCTGGTCCAGCCGGGCGAGCCATCCATGCTGGTCGAGCCGGGCGAGCCCCTGGGCGAGCCCGTGTCGAAACCCGGTGACGGTCTCGTGACAGGCGCTGGCGCGCCTTCCTCGACCAACGGCTGGGAGTTGACAAAATGTGCCTGTGTGTCAAGCGCCACGAACCGTGGTCCCGGTGACCCAGGTCACCTACGCTCGCTCGTATGAGTGCGCATGACGCCGATCCGACGGTCACCGGCCCGCACGACCCCGAGCACGAGCCGAGCGCGACGCTGGCCTTCGAGCCCGAGCACGCCGCCCTGCTGACCCAGCGCCTGGTGGCCACGAGCGGGGAGTCGGCCGTGGTGTCCTCGCCGCTCACCGGTCAGCCGCTCGCGCACATCCCGCAGTCCAACGACGGTGACGTGGCCGAGGCGTTCCGTCGTGCCCGCCGGGCCCAGGCGGACTGGGTGCGGAGGCCGGTCGGGGAGCGGGCCGAGGCGCTGCTCCGCTTCCACGACCTGGTGCTCGACCGCCAGGACGAGGTCCTCGACCTGATCGGCTGGGAGTCGGGCAAGGCGCGCAAGCACGGTTTCGAGGAGCTCAGCCACGTCGCGCTCACCGCCCGCTACTACGCACGCACGGCTGCGCGGCACCTGCGGACCGAGCGCCGCCCGGGCCTGTTCCCGTCCCTGACGCGCATCGACGTCAACTACGTCCCGAAGGGCGTCGTCGGCATCATCTCGCCCTGGAACTACCCGTTCACGCTGGCCATGTCCGACGGCCTTCCCGCGCTGGTGGCGGGCAATGCGGTGGTCATCAAGCCCGATGCCCAGACGGTGCTGACCGCGCTGCTGGGTGCCCAGCTGCTCGAGGAGGCGGGCGTCCCGCGCGACCTGTGGCAGGTCGTCGCCGGTCCCGGGCCCGAGGTGGGCAGCGCGATCGTCGGTCTCGCCGACTACGTCTGCTTCACCGGTTCCACCGCCACGGGGCGGATCATCGCGACCGGCTGTGCGGAGCGCCTGGTCGGCTGCTCCCTCGAGCTCGGCGGCAAGAACCCCATCCTCGTCCTGCGCGACGCCGACATCGAGAGGGCCGCCGAGGGCGCGGTGCGCGCGTCGTTCTCGAACGCCGGCCAGCTGTGCGTCTCGACCGAGCGGATGTTCGTGGCCGACCAGGTCTACGACCGGTTCGTCGACCGGTTCGTGGCGCGCACGGACGCGATGACCCTGGGCGCCACCCTCGACTGGGGCAACGACATGGGGCCGCTCATCTCTGCCGACCAGCTGGAGCGGGTCCGGGCGCACGTCGACGACGCGGTCGCCAAGGGTGCCGTCGTGCGCACCGGAGGCCGCGCGCGGCCGGACCTGGCGCCGTACTTCTTCGAGCCGACCATCCTCGAGGGCGTCACCCCGGAGATGTCGTGCTTCGGCGCCGAGACCTTCGGGCCGGTCGTCTCGGTCTACCGCTTCCACGACGAGGCGGACGCGGTCGCGCGGGCCAACGAGGGCGAGTACGGGCTGAACGGCTCGATCTACTCCCAGGACGGCCCCCGTGCGCGGGCGATCGCGCGCGAGATCACGTGCGGCACCGTCAACATCAACGAGGGGTACGGCGCGACGTTCGGCAGTGTCGATGCTCCGATGGGTGGCATGCGGCAGTCCGGTCTCGGTCGTCGTCAGGGAGCCGAGGGCATCCGTCGCTACACAGACATCCAGTCGGTGGGCACCCAGCGGCTGGTGCGGATCGCCCCGATGATGGGCATGTCCGACGCGGCGTTCGCGAAGGTGATGACGTCCAGCCTGCGCGCGATGAAGAAGCTGGGCCGAGCGTGACGGACGCAGCCACTCAGTTCGACGTCCTCGTCGTCGGTTCCGGGTTCGGCGGGTCGGTCACGGCCCTGCGACTGACCGAGAAGGGGTACCGCGTCGGCGTGCTCGAGGCCGGCGCACGCTTCGCCGACGAGGACTTCGCCGCGACCTCGTGGGACCTCAAGCGCTTCCTGTTCCGGCCCGATGCCGGGTGCTACGGCATCCAGCGCATCGACGTGCTCAAGGACTGCCTGATCCTGTCCGGCGCGGGGGTCGGCGGTGGGTCGCTGGTCTACGCGAACACGCTCTACGAGCCGCTGCCGGCGTTCTACACCGACCCCGCGTGGCGCGACATCACCGACTGGCGGGCCGAGCTGGCGCCGTACTACGACCAGGCCAAGCGGATGCTCGGCGTGGTCACCAACCCGCTGCACACGCCGGCCGACGAGGTGATGCGCCAGGTCGCCGACCAGATGGGCGTGGGGGAGACGTTCAGGCCGACGCCGGTCGGGGTGTTCTTCGGCGGCCCGGACTCCCGTCCGGCTGCTGCCGAGCCGGACCCTTTCTTCGGCGGCGAGGGGCCGGACCGCAACCCGTGCCGCAACTGCGGCGAGTGCATGACCGGCTGCCGGCACAACGCCAAGAACACGCTGGTGAAGAACTACCTGCACCTGGCCGAGAAGAACGGCGCGACGGTGCTGCCGCTGACGACCGTCACCAGGGTCGTCCCCCGTGACGGCGGCGGGTACGACGTGCACGTCCGGCACACGAAGGCGAAGGTCCGGCGGCGCTCGTCGTCGCGGGTGCTGACCGCCGACCAGGTCGTGTTCGCCGCGTCCGCGCTCGGCACCCAGCGGCTGCTCCACACCATGAAGGCCGAAGGCCACCTGCCGAGGCTGTCCGACCGGCTCGGCCACCTGGCGCGCACGAACTCCGAGTCGATCCTGGGCTCCATCGCGCGCGACAAGTCGGTGGACTACACCCAAGGCGTCGCGATCACGTCGTCGTTCCACCCGGACGAGCACACGCACATCGAACCGGTCAGGTACGGGAAGGGCTCCAACTCGATGGCGTTGATGCAGACCGTGCTCACCGACGGCGACGGCGACGAGCCGCGCTGGCGCACCTGGCTGCGCGCGATGTGGGCCGAGCGCAAGCAGGTGCGCGAGCTGTACGACATCCGGCACTGGTCCGAGCGCACCGTCATCGCGCTGGTCATGCAGAGCACCGACAACTCGATCACGACGTTCCTCAGGCGCAACCGGCTCGGCCGCTGGGTGCTGACGTCGAAGCAGGGGTACGGCGAGCCGAACCCGACCTGGATCCCCGCCGGCAACGAGGCTGCGCGCCGGATGGCCGAGCTGATGGGCGGGACGGCCGGCGGCACCATCGGCGACCCCTTCAACCGGCCGCTGACGGCGCACTTCATCGGCGGCTGCACGATCGGCGCCTCCCCCGAGTCCGGCGTGATCGACCCGTACCAGCGGGTCTACGGCCACCCCGGCCTGCACATCGCCGACGGCTCGGCCATCACCGCCAACCTCGGCGTGAACCCGTCGCTGTCCATCACCGCCCAGGCGGAGCGGGCGATGTCCTTCTGGCCCAACAAGGGCGATGCCGACACCCGCCCACCGCTCGGGTCGGCGTACGAGCGGATCCAGCCCGTCGCCCCGGCCTCCCCGGCCGTCCCGCCGACCGCTCCGGCGGCCCTCCGGTTGCCGCTGGTCGCCATTCATCAGCAGGGCACCTGAGATTCACCGGTCACAGGCGTAACCCGTCCGAGAGGGCGTCGTTGGACGGCTGGGTCACCTCTTGTGCTCCCTCACCGAGGAGACCCGTAGCCGGGGAGGGTGACCTTGTCGGCGAGCAGGGCCCGGCCAACCCTCCCTCCCCGGCCGGGCCCTGTTACATGCCGGGGTGGTCGAGCCGGGAGGCCGGCCACGGCCGAGCGTGTCGAGACCGAGGAACGCTCACCGGGTCTCGACACGGGCTCGCCCAGGGGCTCGCCCGGCTCGACCAGCATGACGAGAGGG
>NZ_JADKPN010000024.1 GCF_015352455.1 Nocardioides islandensis | reverse complement strand
GCCACCACCGCGCGTGACGAAGCACGAGGCGCCCGCCCCGAATATCGGGACGGGCGCCTCACCCTGCCCCTTGACAGGACTGGCCTACATATCAGCGGATCGGGGTGACGGTCGCGATCTCGACGGGCTGCTCGGTGGCTCCCGCCGGCACCCGCCCGTTGCGCAGCAGCGACCGGAAGCGGGCTCGGGAGTACGCCGCGGGCGGGGACTTGCGGATGAAGTCGTTGAGGATCCGCACGAACCGCTCGGGGTGGTCCTTGTGCGGGAAGTGCCCGGCGTTGGCGATCAGCTCGACCCGGGCGCCGGGGGCCAGCTCCGCGGCCAGCGACGCGTGGGAGGCAGGGATGACCCGGTCGTCCTCGCCCCAGATGACGCACAGCGGCATCGCCTCGGTGAGGTACGCGCGGTCGGCCATGGTCACGATCTGGCCGCGCCAGTCGACCACGGCGCGCGTGACGTGCGCGATGGCCGAGCGGGCGTCGTACTCGCGGAACGACTCGTAGATCGTCGCCACCTCGTCGAAGTCGCGGAACTCCTTGATGCCGGTGCGCTTCAGCGCCCTCATGGCGGCAGCCGCGACGTGGCGTACGCCGGGCATGGTCAGCGGCGCCATCACCAGCTCGAACCCCGGCGTGCTGATCGCCCGGATCACCGGCGTGACCTCGGGGCCGAGGCCCCCACTGCCCACCAGCACCAGGCGCTCGGTCCGCTCCGGGAACTGGTAGGCGAACTGCATCGCCACCCCGCCGCCGAAGGAGTGCCCGACGAGCGTCGCCTTGTCGATGCCGAGGACGGTCAGCAGGTCGCGCATCCCGTTGGCGTAGCCGCCCAGCGTGTAGTCCGCGCGTGGCTTGGCCGACTGCCCGTGGCCGAGGAGGTCCGGAGCGATCACGGTGTAGCGCCGCGCGAGCTGGTCGACGATCGGACCCCACGTCGTGTGGTCGGCGCCCAGCCCGTGCAGGAGGAGCACAGCGGGCCCGCTCCCCGTCTTGACGAACGCGCGGCGATGACCATGGATCGTGAGGTACTCGACCTCGTGACCAACCTGCGGCACACGTCCTCCAAGGGAAGTCTCAGCAAAGGTTCACCAGCGATTCAACCAGAACACGTTCCAGTCGGCGGTCGGTTGGTACCCGAAACGCCGTTCCCCACGCCCGGCCCATACGCTCGGAGCGTGCCCACACCCGTGCAGACCCGGGCCCGGGCCGTCCGCGACCTGCACCGCGCCACCGGCACCCTGAGCACGGCCGCGATGGCGCGGATGGACGACGAGATGCCCTGGTTCCGCGAGCTCAGCGCGGAGGACCGCTCGTGGGTGTCCCTCATCGTCCAGGCGGGCATCAAGAGCTTCATCGACTGGTACGCCGACGAGGTGCGGCACCCGGATCTCGACGGGTCCGCCGTGGCCGCGCAGGTGTTCGGCGCCGCCCCGCGGGCCCTGGCCGGCGTGATCAGCCTCCAGCAGACCGTCGACCTGGTCCGGCTGGGCATCGAGGTGGTCGAGTCCAACCTCGACGACGTGCTGGACCCCGACGACCGGCGCGACGTGCTCGGTGGCGTGCTGCGCTACGGCCGCGAGGTCGCCTTCGCCACCGCCGAGGTCTACGCCCGAGCCGCCGAGGTACGTGGCGCCTGGGACGCCCGCCTCGAGGCGCTCGTCGTCGACTCCGTGCTCCGCGCCGAGGCCGACGAGACGATGCTCTCCCGCGCCAGCGCCCTGGGCTGGGCCGACCGCGGCGCCGTGGCGGTCGTCCTCGGCGCGGTGCAGCCGGACCGCCGGGGAGGCGACCTCTTCGACGAGGTACGCCGCGCGGCCCGCGCCGCCGGCATGGACGCGCTGTGCGCCACCCAGGGTGACCGGCTCGTCGTGCTGCTGGGCGGGGTCGAGGACGCCGAGAAGTCCGCCCGCCACGTGCTCGCCTTCTTCGGTGACGGCCCGGTCGTCGCGGGTCCTGTCGTGGAGGACCTCGGGCACGCCCACGTGAGCGCGCGCAGCGCCACCTCGGCCCACCGCGCCGCCACCGGCTGGCCCGACGCCCCGCGCCCGGTGCGGGCCGACGACCTGCTCCCCGAGCGCGCGCTCGCCGGCGACGGCCACGCCCGACGGCACCTCGTCGAGGAGGTCTACCTCCCGGTCGCGGCCGGGCGGGACACCCTCGTCGAGACGCTGGCGGCGTACTTCGCCTCGGGCCGATCCCTCGAGGGCACCGCCCGCACGCTCTTCTGCCACCCCAACACCGTGAGGTACCGGCTGCGCCAGGTCGCCGACATCACGGGCCTGACCCCGACCGACCCGCGCGACGCGTTCACCCTGGAGATCGCCCTGGTGCTGGGCCGCCAGTCCGGCCGGGAGTGACCCGGCGAGCGGCCGCGGAAACACGGGCGTGACCTGACGGACACCTGTTTGTAGGAACCCTACAAGTCTCGACCATCGAGATTCGTGCGTGCCGAAGGTGAGCGCAGGGTCCCGACACGGCACAGTTGAGGGCGTGCTCGTCATCGTCGCGCCCGGTCAGGGTGCCCAGACCCCCGGCTTTCTCGCCCCCTGGCTGGCGGACCCGACGTTCGCCACCCGTTTCGGCTGGCTGTCGACGGTCGCGGGCATCGACCTGGCCCACTACGGCACCGAGGCCGACGCGGAGACCATCCGGCAGACCGAGATCGCCCAGCCGCTGCTGGTCGCCACCGGCCTGATCGCAGCGCTGGAGCTCTTCCCGCACCCGGCCGACGCGTTCTCGCTGATCGGCGCCGTGGCCGGGCACAGCGTGGGCGAGCTGACCGCGGCCGCCGGCGCGCGCGCCATCACCGCCGAGCAGGCGATGGTGCTGGTCCGCGAGCGCGGCAAGGCGATGGCCCAGGCCGCCGCCGTCACCAAGACCGGCATGACCGCGGTGCTCGGGGGTGACCGCGACGAGGTGCTGGCCGCGATCGACAAGCACGGTCTGACCCCGGCCAACGACAACGGCCCCGGCCAGATCGTGGCCGCCGGCACCCAGGAGCAGCTGGACGCCTTCGCCGAGGATCCTCCCGCCAAGGCGCGGCTGGTGCCGCTGAGCGTGGCCGGCGCGTTCCACACCGAGCACATGCAGCCCGCCGTCGGCCACCTGGCCAACCTGGCGCGCTCGGTCTCCACCCACGACCCGCGCACGCCGGTGATCTCCAACCGTGACGGCCACGTCGTCCACGACGGCCGCGACCTGCTGGCCCGCATGGTCGGCCAGATCGCCAGTCCGGTCCGCTGGGACCTCTGCCTGGAGACGATGTCCGACCTGGGCGTCACCGGCATCCTCGAGATGCCGCCGGCCGGCACCCTGACCGGCATCGCCAAGCGAGCCCTCAAGGGCGTGGAGACCTTCGCGCTGAAGACGCCCGACCAGCTGGACGCCGCCCGCGACTTCATCGCCCAGCACGGTGAGGCCTCGATGATCGAGACCTCCCCCACCTGGCGGATGGTCGTCTCCCCCGGCAAGGGCACCTTCCACCGCGCCGAGGCCGCCTCCGGCGCCGAGACCTTCGAGCCGGGCGCCACGATCGGCGAGGTCGCCAGCCTCCGCGACAGCACCACGATCACCGCCGCCCACGGTGGTGTCGTGGTCGAGTGGCTCGTCGAGGACGGCGACCTGGTCTCACCCGGACAACCCCTGCTGCGCCTGCACCCGGAGGTAGGACTCTGATGCCGATCCAAGAAGTCACCGGGAGCAAGCACGCGGCGATCCTCGGCATCGGCTCCTACCGCCCCTCGCGGGTGATCCCCAACGCCGAGATCATCGAGCGCATCGACTCCAGCGACGAGTGGATCCAGCAACGGTCCGGCATCAAGCAGCGCCGGTGGGCCACGCCGGAGGAGACCGTGCAGATGATGTCGGTCGCCGCGTCGCGAGCCGCCCTCGAGAAGGCCGGCATCGACGCGCGCCAGATCGACTGCGTGATCGTGGCCACGGTCACCCACCTCCTGCAGACGCCGGCGATCGCGACCGCCATCGCCTACGAGCTCGGCACCGACCAGGCCGCGGCGTTCGACATCTCGGCCGCCTGCGCGGGCTTCTGCCACGGCGTGGCGATGGCCAGCGACCTGGTGCGTGGCGGCAGCGCCGGCTACGCGCTGGTCATCGGCGTCGAGCGGCTCTCCGACCTGACCGACGTCGGCGACCGCGGCACGGCGTTCATCTTCGCCGACGGCGCGGGCGCCGCGGTGATCGGCCCGAGCGACACCCCCGGCATCGGCCCGGTGGTGTGGGGCTCGGACGGCGAGCAGTTCGACCTGATCCGGCAGAAGGAGGACTGGCGCGACGTCGTCGGCTCCGACGAGAAGGCCGGCAGCGGCGTGATGCCGCACCTGGTCATGCTGGGCAACCCGGTGTTCCGCTGGGCGTCGTTCACGATGGCCAAGACGGCCCAGCAGGCGCTGGACCGCGCCGGCGTCTCCATCGACGAGCTCGACGTCTTCGTGCCGCATCAGGCCAACATGCGCATCATCGACGCGATGGCGCGCTCCATGAAGCTCCCCGAGCGCGTCAAGATCGCCCGCGACATCGCCGAGCAGGGCAACACCTCCGCGGCCTCCATCCCGCTCGCGCTCGACCGCATGATCGCCGAGGGGGAGGCCAAGAGCGGCGACGTCGCCCTGCTCATCGCCTTCGGCGCCGGCCTCGCGTACGCCGCGCAGGTCGTCACGGTTCCCTGACCCACCAAGCAGCACCCAACCACCACAGGAGAGACACAGCAGATGGCCACCACCGAAGAGATCCGCGCCGACCTCGCCGAGATCGTCAACGAGGTCGCCGGCGTCGACGCCGACGACGTCCAGCTCGACAAGGCGTTCGTCGAGGACCTCGACGTCGACTCGCTGTCCATGGTCGAGGTCGTCGTCGCGTGCGAGGAGAAGTTCGGCGTCTCCATCCCCGACGACGAGGTCAAGAACCTCAAGACCGTCGGCGACGCCGTCGCCTTCATCGAGCGCGCCCAAGGCTGAGCCGGCTGCGCCGGTCCGGCGATCCCGGGCCGGCGCCCGCCACCCCCCTCAAGCACCCTGCACCACCGATCTCAAGAGGATCCACATGCCTGCGAAGCGAGTCGTCATCACCGGACTCGGCACCACCTCCCCGCTCGGCGGGGACGTCGCCTCCACCTGGGAGGCGATGATCAAGGGCCAGTCCGGCGTCCGGCACCTGACCGACGACTGGGCCGAGGAGATGCCGGTCAAGATCGCGGCCCGGGTGGCCGTCGAACCGACCGAGATCATCGAGCGCGTCAAGGCGCGCCGTCTGGACCGCACGTCCCAGTTCGCCGTCGTGGCGGCCACCGAGGCCTGGCGCGACGCCGGCCTCGAGGACGCCGACCTCGACAAGGACCGGCTGGGCGTCGCGATCGCCTCCGGCATCGGCGGCGTCACCACGCTCCTGGACAACTACGACGCCCTGCGCGACAAGGGCCCCCGCCGGGTCTCGCCACTCGCGGTCCCGATGCTGATGCCCAACGCCCCCGCGGCGAACGTCAGCCTCCTCTTCGGCGCCCGTGCGGCTGCCAACACCCCGGTCTCGGCCTGCGCCTCCGGCAACGAGGGCATCTCGCTCGCCCTCGACCAGATCCGCTGGGGCCGCGCCGACATCATCCTGGCCGGCGGCACCGAGGCCGCCATCCACCCGCTGCCGATGGCGGCGTTCGCGAACATGATGGCGCTCTCGAAGAACCCCGGCGACCCCGCCACCGTCTCCCGTCCCTGGGACACGGCCCGCGACGGCTTCGTCCTCGGCGAGGGTGCCGGCGTGCTCGTCCTCGAGTCCGAGGAGCACGCGAAGGCCCGCGGCGCGCGGATCTACGCCGAGGTGCTCGGCGCCGGCATCACCGCCGACGCCCACGACATCGCCCAGCCCGACCCGGCCGGCCGCGGCGGGTCGCGCGCGATCCTGCGGGCGCTGGCCGAGGCCGAGCTGGACCCGAAGGACATCGTGCACATCAACGCGCACGCCACCTCGACCCCGCAGGGCGACATCGCCGAGGGCCTGATGATCCACGCCACGCTCGGCTCGCACGCCGACTCGGTCGTGGTCACCAGCACCAAGTCGATGACCGGGCACCTGCTGGGCGGCGCCGGTGCGCTGGAGTCCATCGCCACCGTGCTGGCCCTGTACCACCGCCTGTCACCGCCGACCATCAACCTCGACAACCTCGACCCGCAGGTCGAGCTGGACATCCCGCGCGAGGCGCGCGAGCTGCCCGGCGGCCAGGTGGCGGCCCTCAACAACTCGTTCGGCTTCGGTGGCGCCAACGTCGCCGTCGCCTTCGGGTCGGTGTGACCACGTGACGACCACCGAGGCACCGGCGAAGCCCGCCAAGCTCCCCCGCGAGGAGGACCCGCGCCACCCGGTCAAGCGGCTGGGTGCGCTCTTCGACGAAGGCACGCTCGAGCTGATCACTCCCGACGACGACTCGGGGATGCTGGCCGCGGTGGGGGCGGTCAACGGCACGCGTGTCGTCGCGTTCTGCTCCGACGCCACCGTGATGGGCGGCGCGATGGGCGACGTCGGCTGCCGCGTGGTGGTCGACGCCTACCACCGGGCGATGACCGACAACGTGCCGATCATCGGGCTCTGGCACTCCGGCGGAGCCCGGCTGGCCGAGGGCGTGCTCTCCCTGCACGCCGTGGGCCGGATCTTCCACGTGATGACCCAGGCCTCCGGCAAGATCCCGCAGGTCTCGGTCGTGCTGGGCCCGGCGGCCGGCGGCGCGGCGTACGGCCCCGCCCTGACCGACGCGGTCATCCTCGGCCCCGAGGGCCGCATCTTCGTCACCGGACCGGACGTGGTCCGCTCGGTGACCGGCGAGGACGTCGACATGCTGCGGCTCGGCGGCCCCGAGCCCCACGGCCGACGTTCCGGCGTCGTGCACATCCTCACCGAGAGCGAGGCCGAGGCCCTCGAGAGGGCGCGCACGGTCGCGACCCTCCTCGGGTCCCAGGGCAGCCTCAAGGTCGAGGACGTCGAGGACCGCGACCTCGAGGCGATGCTGCCGGAGTCCAAGAAGCGCGCGTACGACGTGCACCCGCTGGTCGAGTCCGTCCTCGACGAGGGCACGGTCCAGGAGCTGCACCAGCGCTGGGCGCCCAACATCGTGACCGCGCTCGGCCGGTTCGGTGGTCGCACGGTCGGCGTGGTCGCCAACAACCCGCTGCGCCTCGGCGGCTGCCTGGACTCGCTGTCGGCGGAGAAGGCCTCCCGCTTCGTGCGCATGTGCGACGCGTTCGGTGTCCCGCTGATCGTGCTGGTCGACGTCCCCGGGTACCTCCCCGGCGTCGGCCAGGAGTGGGACGGCGTCGTACGCCGTGGAGCCAAGCTCCTGCACGCCTTCGGCGAGTGCGTGGTGCCCCGGGTCACCCTGGTGACGCGCAAGACCTACGGCGGCGCCTACATCGCCATGAACGCCCGCTCGCTCGGCGCCACGAAGGTGTTCGCGTGGCCGGGCGCCGAGGTGGCCGTGATGGGCCCGGTGGCCGCGATCCGCATCCTGCACCGGCGGCGGCTGGCCGACGTCTCCCCCGACCTGCGCCCGCGCGTGGAGGCCGAGCTGGCCGCCGAGCACGAGCGCCTGGCCGGCGGGGTCGACAGGGCCGTGGAGATCGGGGTCGTCGACCGCGTCGTGCAGCCCTCGGAGACCCGGAGTGCCATCGCGCGGGCCATCAACGACGCCGTCCAGACCGTCGGCGTGCGTCGCGGAGTGCACGGCAACATCCCGCTGTAGACCGCTCGGGGAGGGCGTAACCCACGCCCGGCGACACCCGTTGGACCTGGGTGACCACCGCCACCCGACTCACGGGCGCGGCCCTGTCGACGCTGCTGGTGATCGGCACGGGCACGCTCGCGTCGGCTCCGGCGAAGGCCTCGGAGACGGCGCCCGTGGACGCGGGCACGGGCAGCACCGCCATGCCGAACCAGGTGCTGCGGCGCGGGTGCCACAGGTACGGCTACACGTACTCGGTGGGCACCTCGACGGGTGACTGGGTGCTCGAGACGTTCCTGGTCGACCCCGACGGCCGCTCGGTGTCCTCCGGGGTGTTCAGCAGCGACTCCGAGCCGGACTCAGGCTCGGCGGCGTTCGGGCTGTGCCGCAGCGTCACGCGGTCCGGGCGGTTCACGATCACCGGCAGGCTGACGACGTACGACGGCTGGGACGACGCCGTCTCCTGGATCACGCCCACCACGGTGCGCCTGCACCGCCGCCGGTGACCCCTGACAGTCAGCCCGGAGCTACACCACCTGGTGCAGCCAGCGCACCGGGGCGCCGTCGCCGGCGTGCCGGAACGTCTCCAGCTCGTCGTCCCACGGCTTGCCCAACAGCTTGTCGATCTCGCCGATCAGCGAGGTGTCGCCCAGCGCCGCCTTGACGACGGCTGCCTTGAGCCGGTCCTCGGGGATCATGATGTCGCCGTGCAGCCCGGTCACCGCGTGGAAGACGCCCAGCTCGGGGGTGTAGGAGTACCGCGAGCCCTCGGTGGTCGTCGTCGGCTCCTCGGTGATCTCGAAGCGCAGGTGGTTCCAGCCGCGCAGGGCGGACGCCACGGCGGCCGCGGAGCCGGAGTCGCCGGCCCAGGAGAGCTCGGCGCGGTAGCTGCCGGCCTGGGCGGGCTGCGGCGTCCACGACATGTTCACGGCAACGCCGAGGACACCGCCGACGGCCCACTCGATGTGCGGGCACAGCGCGGACGGCGCTGAGTGGACGTAGAGCACGCCCCTCGTCGCGGTGCGGGATGCAGTCAGTGCGGTCACCCTGGGTCTCCTTCGGTCCCGGCGTTCGAGCAACGCCTTCCCCAGCGGTCTCGAGTTCGGTCCGAAGTCAGGTCGAGTGACATCGATGTAGTTGTGCCCACCATTGTGACGGATGGGACGCCGCAGCACCAGTGGAACGCGTGAGCCGGTCCAGTCGTGTCGGCCGACCTCCCGATCAGGCCTGCCGACGCTCCAGCGCGTCCGCGCGCGACGCGGCGTCGGTGATCTCGTCGCTGTCGATCGCGTGGGTGCGGTGGAACCACGCCAGCGCGTCGGTCTCCCGGCCGGCGGCCTCGAGGGTGTCGGCGTACGCGTAGCGCAGCCGCACCACCCACGGCTCGCGGCTCTTCGAGGTCAGCGGGGCCAGCTCCAGGGTCCGCAGAGCGGCGTCGAGCTGGCCCATGTCGCGCCGGGCGCCGGCCTCGACGATCGTCATCTCGGCCTTGGCCGCCGACGCGAACTTCGCGACCGACGGGCTCTTGGCCAGCTTCAGCGCCTGCTCGGGGTGACCGAGGGCGCGGTGGCAGTCGGCCATGATCGGCAGGTACGCCGTCGCGCCGTTCATCCGCTTGGCCGCCCGGAGCTCGGCGAGCGCCTCGGCGTAGTGCCCAGAGGCGTACGCCGCCTCACCGGTGGCCTCCCGCACCACGGCGAGCCGGGACGCGCGCGCGCGTGCGGCCAGCGTGTGCTGGTAGGCGGTCTCCGGGTCGGAGTCGATCAGCATGCCGGCCGCCGCCAGGTGCCGGGCCACGCGCGCCGCCAGCTTCTCCGGTAGCCCCTTGAGCTGGCCGCTCACCGAGCGATCCAGCTCGCCGCCGGTGATGTTCTCCGGGATCGGCGGGCCGTCGTAGACGGCCTGGCTCTCGTTGCGCGGCCGCTGCTCCTCCCTGGGCCGCGACCAGTCGCCCGTCCGCGGGGCGCGACTGCCCGTGCGGGCGCCACGCTGGCCCCGCGCCTGGTCGCCCTGGCGACGGTCGCCGTCGCGCTGGGGACCCTGACGCCGGTCGCCCTCGCGCCGCGGCCCGCCGGACCCGCCCCGGGACTGGCCGCCGGAGCGGCGCTCGGGGCGCGGGGAACGTCGCTGGTCGGCCACGGGGAGGTCACCTTCTCGGGGGGTCGTCGGTCGCTGTGCTGTTGGAGTGGCCCGGTGGGCCCGGGGCCAGTCTGGCCCCTGAACGCAACAGAGGCCACCGCGGGGGTGGCCTCTGTTGGAAAGGATGTTCGGCGGCGTCCTACTCTCCCACGCCCTCTCGGGGGCAGTACCATCGGCGCTGGCAGGCTTAACTTCCGGGTTCGGGATGGGTCCGGGTG
>NZ_JADKPN010000023.1 GCF_015352455.1 Nocardioides islandensis | reverse complement strand
AGCCACCACCGCGCGTGACGAAGCACGAGGCGCCCGCCCCGAATATCGGGACGGGCGCCTCACCCTGCCCCTTGACAGGACTGGCCTACATATCAGCGGAGAACAGGCTCCCGGCCGACGCGCACGACGCCGCGCTGCCGGTGGCGCCCGGTGACGTCGAGGCGCAGAATCGAGGTCCGACGGCAGGGAGGCCGGTGCCATGAACAACCTGAAGCGCTTCACCGTCTGCAAGCTGGCCGGGCACGACTGGGCGAAGGTCGCCTACCCGCCCTCACCGGACGGGGAGGCCTCCGGCACGTTCCTGCGGTGCAAGCGGTGCCAGAAGGAGAACCACGAGGCAGGCACCAGCGCCCGGGGTGGCGGCGGCATGATCGCCTAGACCGGCGGCCCCCCGCGCAGCACGGCGGTCAGCACGGGCAGCTCGAACACCCCGTGTGCGGTCGCGTCGTGGGTGGCGAGGTACGCCGCGACCCGGTCGAGAGTGGCGCGGCGCTCGTCCTCGGGCATCACCAGGATCCCGGCGTGCGTGCCGATCTTGGCCACGAGGGAGTCGGCGGTGTGGCGCTGGGGGTGCGCGAAGGTCCCCCGCTCGGCGCCGTCCGGCAGCAGGTGTGCCGTGGCGTCCGGCCAGCCGCCGAGCAGGTCGCGAGGTCCGACAGCCGCCTCGCCGCCCACCTCCGCGAGCCCGGCGACCCAGTCGACACGGTCGTCCATCACGTTCCACAGGCCCGCGAGCACGCCGCCCGGGGTGAGGACCCGGGCGATCTCGGGACCTGCGACCGTCATGTCGAACCAGTGCATCGCGTGCCCGGCCAGCACCGCGTCGACCGACCCGTCCGGGAGCGGGATGTCCTCGGCCGTGCCCTGACGGCTGTCGACGTCGGGCTGGGTACGCCGCAGCTCGGCCAGCATGTCCGGGTCCGGCTCGACGGCGATCACCGCGGCGCCGGTCCTGGCCAGCACGGCCGTGAGCTTGCCCGTCCCCGCCCCGAGGTCGAGCACGCGGTTTCCCGGCGCGGGCGCGAGCGCCCAGCGCACCGCGTCCTCGGCGTAGTCCGGCCGGTGCTCGGCGTAGGCCGCCGCGGCCGCCCCGAAGGACGACCGGAGCTGCTCCGGCGTCGCCCCGGTCACGAGACCACCTTCGAGGGTGCGACGAACACCGCGACGCGGCGTTCGGCCCGCATCACCCGGTCGTACTCGTCCCAGTCGTCGTGCGTCCCGCCCGCGGCGCCGAAGATCTCGCGGTACAGCACCCGCATCCGTTCGTCGTCGACACCGGACTCGGGGTCGTCGGGCCCGATCAGCGATGCCCGACCCTCGACCGAGACCCACTGCCAGCCGGCCCGGATCACGACCGCGATGGTGGCGTCCCGCCGGAGGTTGGCCAGCCGGTGCGCACGGGCCACCGACACGAACGCCACCGACTCGACACCGGTCGTCGGGTGCGCGAGCACCCCGGCGTTCACGACCGAGGTCTGCGGCGTCAGGTCGGGCCGTCGGGTGACCACGACGCTCAGGCCGTGGTCGAGAGGTACCAGCGCGGCGAAGCCGGCGAGGTCCGAGGTCATGCGGAGCGAGGGTAACGCCACACTGGGCAGGGTGAGGATCGAGGAGTACGACGGGGACCGTCGGGACCTGTTGTGGTCGTTCCGCCTGGCCGAGGACTCCGAGTCCTCGCTGGCCGGCTACCTGGACCGCGGCGTCGTCTGGGTCGCACGAGACGCGGACGGCTCGGTCGTCGGCCACCTCCAGGCGATCCCGGACACCGACGAGTGGGAGGTGCTGAACACGGCCGTGGCCGAGGACCGGCGTGGCGAGGGCATCGGACGGCTGATGCTCGAGGCGGCCGTGGACGCGGCCCGTGCGGCCGGGGTACGACGCGTCGTGCTGGCCACGGGCGCCGCGGACGTGGGCAACCTGCGCTTCTACCAGCGCTGCGGCTTCCGCATGGACCGCGTGGTGCGCGACGTGTTCACCCCCGAGGCCGGGTACCCCGAGGGGCTGGAGGTCGACGGCATCCCGCTCGTGGACCAGGGGTGGTTCAGCCTGGAGTGGTAGGGCCTGCCGACGCGTAGGTCGCCAGGATCGCCCGGGCCTTCGCGGCCATCAGCTCGCGCAGGCTGGCCGGCGCAACCACCTCGACGCCGCCGGCGTGGGGGAGCAGCTGACGGGCGGCCATCTCGTCGTACTCGATCGGGAGCCCGACGGTCGTCCAGCCGTCGGCGTCCGGGGCCACCCCCTCCGCAGCCCGGCGCAGTGCCGCGTCCGACAGGTCCGGCAGCGCGGCGACGAGACCCGGGGAGAGGCGCAGCACGGCGGTGCGGGAGAGGCGGCGGCGGTCGAAGGCGTCGAGGTGCTCGCGCCAGAAGTCGCCGAGCACGAAGTCCGCCGGCCGCTCGAACCGCTCGCCGGTCGTGGTCAGCCGCAGGATGTTGGAGACGCGGTAGGTGCGGACGGTGCCGTCGCAGGCGGCGGCGAGGTACCAGGTGCCGTTCTTCAGGACGAGGCCGTAGGGCTCCAACCGGCGCTCCACCTCGCGGGGCGCCTCCCAGCGCCGGTAGGCGACGTCGACGACGCGGTCCTCGAGGGCGGCGGTGGCGAGCGGGGCGAGGTACGCCGGCTGCTCGGCCGGGTGGTACCAGGCGGACGTGTCGAGGCTGAACCGGTCGCGGAGCCGGCCGGCCCGCACCCGCTGCGACGGACCGAGGGCGGCCAGCAGCTTGCGCTCGGCCGACGCCGCCTCGGCGCTCAGCCCGAGGTCGGCGGCCGGGCCGGGCAGGCCGACCACGAACAGCGACAGGGCCTCGTCCTCGGTCAGCCCGGTCAGGCGGGTGCGGTAGCCGTCGACCAGCCGGTAGCCGCCGGCGCGGCCCTGCTCGGCGTACACCGGGATGCCGGCGGCTGCGAGCGCCCCGACGTCGCGGTAGACGGTGCGCAGGGAGACCTCGAGCTCGCCGGCCAGCTCGCGCGCGGTCACGCGGGGCCGGGCCTGGAGCAGCATCAGGATCGAGACGAGGCGGCTGGAACGCATGCTCGGGACGGTAGATCAGAGCACCGACAATGACTGACACGAGATGTCATGGATGACGTCGACGCTGGGTGCCATGACCGACATCAGCAACGACTTCGACTTCCTCGCCGGCACCTGGGACGTGGAGCACGACCGTCCCCTCACCGATGACCTGACCGGTGGTCTGGTCGGGAGCCGGGCCGCGGCGTACCGGCTCCTCGACGGCGGCGTGAGCCTCGACGAGATCACCTTCCCGAGCTCGGGGTCGTCCGGCCTGTCGGTCCGCGTCTTCGTCCCCGAGCGCGGCGAGTGGGAGATCCGCTGGGTCAGCAGCCACGACGGTCTGGTCGGACCGCCGGTCGTGGGCTCGTTCGAGGACGGCCCCGACGGCCCGTCCTGCCGGCTGGTCGGCGACGAGCTGCCTCAGGACGGCAGGCCGACGCGGATGACCTACGAGTGGGACCGGATCACGCCGACGTCGGCGCGGTGGCAGCAGGCGTACTCCTTCGACGGCGAGCGCACGTGGGAGAAGAACTGGGAGTTGCGGTTCACCCGCACCGCGGACGGGCCGGAGCCGATGCCGCAGGACCACCTCCCGAAGCACACCTCGGACTTCGACTTCCTCACCGGCACCTGGCACGTCCAGCACCACAAGCTGCGCTCGCGGCTCACCGGCTGCGCGGACTGGGACGACTTCGAGTCGACGTTCGACGCGCGCACCCACCTCAACGGCCTGGTGAGCGTCGACGAGGGCGCACTGACCGGCGTCGACGGGGCGCCGTACCGCGGGATGACGTTCCGCACCTACGACGTCGCGGCCGGCGAGTGGCGACTGCACTGGTTCGACTCGCGGTCCCTCGGCTGGGACACCGCCCCGGTCCGCGGGCGGTTCGCGGACGGCGTGGGGGAGTTCGTCGCCGAGGACCGGCACGACGGCGTACCGATCCTCTGCCGGTTCCGCTGGACGGTGCACTCCCCGGAGAAGGCGGGATGGGAGCAGGCGTTCTCGACCGACGACGGGGCGACGTGGGAGGTCAACTGGGAGATGGTGGAGACGCGGATCGCCTGACGAGGGTGCGTGCCAGACTGGCCGCATGCGTACCCATGATCGCGACCGCGCGCTGGACCTGCGCGAGGCGATCCACCACACCGGCTACTACCCCGACGTCGTGGTCGACGGCGTCGCGGGCGCGGTGGCCGGCGAGGACGTCGTGTCCTTCTACGTCCACCACGAGCCGACGTTCGACCGCGACGAGATCCGGCGGCACCTCACCGTCGTCGTGCTGACGCCCAGCCGGCTGGTCGTGGCGCACACCGACGAGCACGAGGCGGACGACCTGATCCCCGAGCCCTACACCTCGACGTCGACCGAGGCGATCTCGCTGGCGTCGGTGCGGTCGGTGGTGGTGACCCGGATGGTCACCAACCCGACCTCCGGCCCGGCGCCGGCCGCCGAGGCCGTGGTGACGATCGGCTGGGGCGGCGTGAGCCGCATCGACCTCGAGCCGGCCGCCTGCCAGGACCCCGACTGCGAGGCCGACCACGGGTACACCGGCGTGCTCGCCTCCGACGACTTCTCGATCCGCGCCTCCGCGACCGCCGACGGCTCCGACGCCGTGGAGAGCCTGCTCGCGTTCGCGGCGTCGCTCTCGGCGCGCACCCAGACGGCGTGAGCGAACCGGGGTTCGTCGAGCCGGCGTACGGCTCGCGGTCCCTCGCCGACGTCGTCCCGGCCGTCGGCGCGGCCATCGGCGTGAAGGTCCGGCCCGACGTCGCCGAAGGAGCGCTCGACCTGCCCGAGGCCCCGGCGTACGTCGTGTTGCTCATCGACGGACTGGGGGCGCGGTTGCTGGAGAGGTACCCCGACGAGGCGCCGTACCTCTCCTCCCTCATGGCCACGCAGCAGCCCGGCACCGCCGGCGTGCCGACGACGACGGCCACCAGCCTGAGCTCGTTCGGCACGGGACTGCCTCCCGGTGCGCACGGACTGGTCGGGTTCACGTCCCGGATCCCCGGCACCGACCGGCTGCTCAACGCGCTGTTCTGGGACAAGAGCGTCGACCCGAAGCAGTGGCAGCCGCACGCGACGGCGTTCACGGGGCTGCGGCTCAACGGCGCGTCGGTGACGGTCGTCAACAAGCGCGAGTTCCGCGACAGCGGGCTGACCGTCGCCGCGCACCGCGGCGCCGACTTCGTGGGTGCCGACCGCGTCGGCGAGCGGATCGCCGCGGCGGTCGCGGCGTCCCGCGAGCGGCCGTCGCTGACCTACCTGTACGACGGCGACCTCGACTGGACCGGCCACCGCTACGGCGTCGACTCGGAGCCCTGGCTCCAGCAGCTGGTCATGGTCGACGCCCAGGCCGAGCAGCTCCGGGAGGCGCTGCCACCGGAGGTACGGCTGATGGTCGTCGCCGACCACGGCATGGTCGACTCGCCGTCGTCGCACCGCGTGGACGTCGACCGGGAGCCCGACCTGCGCGACGGGCTGGTGCTGATGGGCGGGGAGGCACGGTTCCGGCACCTGTACTGCCGCACCGGCGCGGACGCCACGGTCGCCGCGACGTGGACCGAGCTGCTCGGCGACCGGGCCGAGGTGCTCACCCGCGACGAGGCGATGATGCGAGGCTGGTTCGGGGCCGTCGAGCCCGCCGTCCTCCCGCGCATCGGCGACGTCCTGGTCGCCTGCCGCGGCGACCACGCCGTCGTCTCGACGGTCGACTTCGCCTACGAGTCCACGCTGGTCGGCCTGCACGGCTCGCTCACCGAGGACGAGATGCTCATCCCGATGCTGGTCGACTGACTAAGGTGGCCCACACCTCGCTCGTGCTCGAGGAGGTGCCGTTCGAGTCCTCGCTCCCGGGCTGCGAGACCGGGACGGTCGTCAACAGCGAGGACAGCATGGCGCAGTTCAACAACCACGGGGGCAGCTTCATCGGCACCAAGGAGTTCACCTGCGCCGGTGGCACGTCCGGCTTCGACCTGCGCTTGCGGGCGCGCTTCGGGGCTGGTGGCTCGACCGGCAGCTGGGTCGTCGCCGATGCCTGGGGCGCCTACGCCGGGATGAAGGGCAGCGGGTCGCTCGTCGGCGTCTCCGTCTCCGAGACCGAGATCGACGACATCTTCACCGGCACCGTCCGCTGAATCTCCGCTGGTCGAGGAGGTCGCGCAGCGACCGTCACGAGACCCGGTGAGGCGATCGCCCGCCGGGTACGGGGTCTCGTGACAGGCGCCAGGGCGCCTTCCTCGACCAGCGGTGCCTAGCCGAAGGGGAGGGGCTCGGCGGCGAGGGAGACGGCCTGGGCTCGGGCGGCGGTGAGGCGTCGGCGGTGGTGCTGGCGGCACAGCACCTCGTAGGCGACGTCGGCCGGGGGGTGGTCGAGGTCGGAAGGGTCGTCGACGTCGCCGACGACGATGACCTCGCCCTCGACGACCATCACGCCGTTCTCGGTGCGGGCGTTGTGGGTGGCGCGCTTGCCGCACCAGCACAGCGCCTCGACCTGGAGGACGTGCATCCGGTCGGCGAGCTCGACCAGCCGGGCCGAGCCGGGGAACAGCGTCGAGCGAAAGTCGGTGAGGATGCCGAACGCGAACACGTCGATCTGGAGCTCGTCCACCACGCGGGCCAGCTGGTCGATCTGCTCGGCGGTGTAGAACTGCGCCTCGTCGCACACCAGGTAGTCGATGCGGCCACCGTGGGTGAGCGTGTCCACGACGTACCGCCAGAAGCTGAACTCCGGGTCGACCTCGATCGCGTCGTGCTGGAGCCCGAGGCGGCTGGAGATGATCGACTCGCCGGCCCGGTCGTGGGTGGTGAAGATCCGGCCGTGCAGGCCGCGCGCGGCGTGGTTGTGGTTGGTCTGGAGCGCCAGGGTGCTCTTGCCGGAGTCCATCGTGCCGGTGAAGAACTGGAGCTCTGCCACGGGTCGTGATCCTGTCACACGGGTTCGACAGGCCAGGATGGTCCCATGACGACCTCCCCCCTCGTCTCCGCGCGCGACCTCGCCGCTCGCCTGGGGGCGGGCGGGCCGGTGACCCTGCTCGACGTCCGGTACCAGACCGGTGTCGCCGACGGTCGTCCGGCGTACCTCGCCGGCCATGTGCCGGGCTCGGTGTACGTCGACGTGGACGAGGACCTGGCCGCCCCGCCCGCCGGGCCCGGGGAGCCCGGAGGCCGGCACCCGCTGCCGTCGACCGAGGTCTTCGAGAAGGCGATGAGGCGGGCGGGTGTGTGGGCCGACCGGCCGGTGGTCGTGTACGACGACTGGGGCGGCCGGGCCGCGTCCCGGGCGTGGTGGCTGCTGAGGTACCACGGGCACCGCGACGTCCGGGTGCTCGACGGCGGCTGGGCCGCGTGGCTGGACGCCGGCGGCGCGACCGAGACCGGCGAGGTGACGCCGGAGCCCGGCGACTTCGAGGCCGACCCCGGTCACCTGCCGGTGGTGGACACCGAGGACGTGCCGCAGGTCGAGGTGCTGGTCGACGCCCGGGCGCACGAGCGGTACGCCGGCGAGCACGAGCCCATCGACCCGGTGGCCGGCCACGTGCCCGGCGCGGTCAACGTGCCGACCAACGAGAACCTCGGCCCGGACGGCCGGTTCAAGCACGCCGACGAGCTGCGCCGCACCTACGCCGCGGTGGGCGCGGTCGCCGGCGCCGACGTCGCGGCGTACTGCGGCTCGGGCGTCACCGCGTGCCACGACATCCTCGCCATGGCGGTCGCCCGCGTGCCGGCGGCCCTGTGGGCGGGGTCGTGGAGCGACTGGGTCAGCGACCGGACCCGGCCGATCGATCCGCCGGTCGATCCGCCGGTCGATCCGCCGGTCGAGCCACCAGCCTGACCAGCTTCTGCGGCGCCAGCCGGCAGTAGCTGTCGGTCACCAGCTCACGCACCTCCTGCCAGTCCACGTCGTCGTCGATGACCAGGCCGCCGACGTCGTGGCCCCAGCGCGCCTTGAAGTACCGCGGTCCCGACCGCACGATCGCCTCCAGCTCGTCGGGGTCGGCGCGGAACGTCAGCACGACGTGCGGGCCGTCGCTGCCGACGTGGTCGGAGTAGGCCTTCGGGCGGCCCGGCTCGACGCGGAGCACGTGCGCGAACGTGCGGCCGCGCACGCGCCACCGCTCCCCGACCCACGCCTCCTCCTGGTAGGCGTCGGGCAGCGCCACTGCGATCTCCGCCAGGCGCAGCACCCAGTCCTCGGGGACGAGCTCCTCGCTGGTCGTGCGACCCATGAAAGGGACGTTAGACGTCGGCTCCGACAGCGAGCGGAGGGAGCCGATCAGTCGTGCTTGCCCCCGCCGAACATGATCTCGTCCCAGCTCGGCACCGAGGCACGACCCTTGCGCTTGGCGCGGGCGGGCTCGCCCGGGGGCTCGTCGGCCCGGTGGTCGGCCCGGTGGTCAGCCCGGTGGTCGGGCTCGTCGTCCGCGCCCTCGTCCTCGACCACGCGGTCCAGCTCGGAGGTGCGGGTCAGCGGCTCCGGGTCGTCGAGGTAGGCCTCGACCGGCGCCTCGGCTCCCAGAGAGTCGTCAGCCAGGGAGTCGGCCAGGGCAGCGGACCCCTCCGGCTCGCTGACCCGGTCGATGGCGTCCTCGCCCAGGGGCAGCTCGTCGGGAGGGACGGCGGCCAGCCGGCGCCGCCGGGCCGAGGCCAGGTCGTCCTGGGGCGGGGTCGCGGCCGGGGAGGCCTGCGGGTCGGCCGGGCCGTCGCCGATCAGCCAGCGGGCGTCGTCGTCGTCGGCCGAGACGTAGTTGCCCGGCGCGTCGAAGGTGAACGCCGCCTCGCCGTCGCGGCCGCTGGCGGAGTACGCCGCGGTCAGGGTCCAGCGGCCGTCCTCGCGTCGCCAGGCGTCCCAGTCGACGCCGCCGGGGTCGACGTTCTGGGCGCGCAGGTGGCCGGAGACGGCGTCGCCGAGGGTGCGGCTGCCGGCAGGGGAGCCGGCCGGGCGCCGGATCGAGGCGCGCTGGGCCCGCTGCGCGACGTGCTCGCGCTCGGCGAGGACCGGCGCGGCGTACGGCATGATCTTCTCCACCGTCGTCTGGGCGGCGGCGGCCACCGTCTCGGGCGTCTCCCCGGCCCGGATGCGGGCCTGGATGTCGCGCGGTCTCAGGATGCTCTCCATCTTGATCTCCAACTGGCCGAGGCGGGCTCTGGCATCACTGTCGCCGCGCAGGGCGGCCCGGAGCTTGGCGTCGACGTCGAGGGTGAACTCCACCCCTGCGTCGCTCACGAGCAGCAGGCGCTTCCCGTCCTCGCTGAGTCCCGCGAGGGTGAGGTGCACCATCGGCTGTCTGCTCTCCTCTTCTCCAGTCCCGGTGCGCCGAGCCTACGCCTGCGGCGCCGCTCCGCCCGCCACCCCGGCCGGGTGTCGGGGCGCCACCCGCGGCAGTGTCTGGGCGGCCAGGGTCGCCACCAGGCCGGCCGCGGCGGAGACGAGGTACGCCGGGGAGGCACCCGCTGCATCCACCACGACGCCCGCGATGGCCGAGCCGGGGGCGAGCCCCGCGGCCAGACCGGTGTGCACGAACGCCATGCCCTCGGTCAGCCGCGCCGACGGCACGGTCTGCTCGATGTGGGACAGCGTGGCGATCAGGGACGGCGCGATCGCGAAACCCGCCAGGAACAGCATCAGGCCCATCAGCCAGATGGGGCCGACCAGCGCGAGCGGGGTCATGCCCAGTGCGAGCGCGGCCGTGCCGACCTTGAGCCGGAACGCCGTGCCGCGCCGCCAGTGGATCGCGCCGGTGACGAGCCCGGCGAGCAGGCTGCCCAGCGCCCAGAGCGCGAGCAGCACGCCGGTGACGCCTTCCTTCCCGGCCTCCTGGGCGAACGCGACGGTCGTCACCTCCGCGGACCCGAACAGCGCACCCAGCCCCAGCGCCACGACGGCGATCGGCACGACCGTGCGCCACGGCATCCGGGGCCGGTCCGCCGGCTCGCGCACGACGGGGTGGCCGGGCGGCTCGGTCGCCCGCTGCGTGGCCAGGAAGAGGGTGCCGCCGACGCCGGCGACCACGGCCGCGCCCAGACCGGCCACCGGGTCCCACGCCGTGGCCAGCGCCGTGACCAGTACCGGCCCCGCGATGAACACCGCCTCGTCCACGACGGACTCGAGGGCGTAGCCGGTCTGCACCTGCCGCGGTTCGTCGAGCACGTGGGACCAGCGCGCCCGCACGCACGTGCTGACCGGTGGCAGGGTGAGCCCGACCACGACGGCGAGCGCGAAGACGGCCCAGCGCGACCACTCGCCGTGCACCGCGGCGACGAGCAGCAGGAGCCCGGCGCCCCAGGTCAGGATGAGTGGTGGCAGCACCCGGGCCTGGCCGAGCCGGTCGATGTAGCGCCCCTGCAGGATCGAGGCGACGGCGTTGGCGATGGTCACGGTCCCGGCGACCGCACCGGCGTACCCGTAGCTGTCGCTGACCGCGACCACCAGCAGGACGATGCCCAGGCCCTCCATGGAGATGGGCAGCCGAGCGACCAGACCGGTCGCGCTGAAGAGGACGGCACCCGGCACGGCCAGGATGCGACGGTACGTCGTGAGCATGCTGCTCGCAGGCTAGGGGTGCGTGCCGACACCGGCCGCATCGACGTCGTCCCTACGATGGGCCCATGGCCGCCCCCGACGTCTCCCCGTACGACGCCCTGCTGCTGGTGTCGTTCGGCGGGCCCGAGGGTCCCGACGACGTCCTCCCCTTCCTGGAGAACGTCACCCGCGGCCGCGGCATCCCGAAGGAGAGGCTCGAGGAGGTCGGCGAGCACTACCACCTGTTCGGCGGCCGATCACCGATCAACGACCAGAACCGGGCCCTGCTGGCCGCGATCCGCGAAGACCTGGCCGGGGCGGACATCGACATCCCGGTCTACTGGGGCAACCGCAACTGGGACCCGTACCTCACCGAGGCGCTGCAGCAGATGAAGGACGACGGGGTGTCGCGGGCGGCGTGCTTCCTGACGTCGGCGTACTCGTCGTACTCCTCCTGCCGCCAGTACCGCGAGGACCTCGCCCGCGCCGCGGCCGAGGTCGGCGACGCGCCACGGCTGGACCGGCTGCGGGCCTACTTCAACCACCCGCGCTTCGTCGAGCCGATCGTGGACGCGACCCTGGCCGCGCTGGCCGAGCTGCCCGAGGACGTCCGCAACGGCGCGCACCTGGTGTTCGTGACGCACTCGATCCCGACCGACATGAACGAGCGCAGCGGTCCGTGGGGCCGGGCCTACCTCGGCCAGCACCGCTCCGCGGCCACCGTCGTCGCCGAACGGGTGCGCCAGGAGGTCGCCCGCAAGCACCCGTCGCGGCTGGTGTTCTGCTCGCGGTCGGGGCCGCCGCAGATGCCGTGGCTCGAGCCGGACATCAACGAGTACCTCGAGGAGCTGGCCAAGGACGGCGCCACCGCGGCCGTGATCGTGCCCATCGGCTTCGTCTCCGACCACATGGAGGTCATCTACGACCTCGACACCGAGGCCAAGGCGACCGCGGACCGGCTGTCGTTCCCGATCACCCGCGCGGCGACGCCGGGCATCGACCCGCGGTTCGTCGGGCTGCCCCGCGAGCTGCTGGTCGAGCGGGCCGCGACCGAGCGCGGCGAGGAGGTTCCTCGTGTCGCGGTCGGCGGGCTGATGGCGGCGCCGGACCTCTGCGCCGCGGGCTGCTGCCCCAACCCTCGGGGCGAGCTGCCCGTCGTGGGCGGCCCGCAGTCGCCGCCCCGGCTCGGCCGGTGACGCCCCGCTCGGTCAGGATGGTCCGGTGAGGATGGTCCCGTGAGCATCGACGGGTTCGACGGACAGCTGCGCGACCTCGCCCTCGAGGCGGCCCGCCAGGCGTCCGCCCTCATCAGGGAGCGGCGTACCCACGACGTCACCGTCGCCGACACCAAGACCAGCGACGTGGACGTCGTCACCCAGCCCGACCGCGAGAGCGAGGCGCTGATCCGGTCGATCATCACCTCGCGACGTCCCGACGACGAGGTGCTGGGCGAGGAGGAGGGCACGACCTCCGGCAGCTCCGGCGTGCGGTGGGTGGTCGATCCGATCGACGGCACGGTGAACTACTTGTACGGCCTGCCCGAGTACTCCGTCTCCATCGCGGCGGAGGTGGACGGCTCCGTCGTGGCCGGCGTCGTGGTCAACGCGGCGACAGGGGTCGAGTACGTCGCCACGGAAGGCGACGCGCGCCGGGACGGCGTACCCCTGTCGTGCCGTGGCCCCGCCCCGCTGCACCGCCGGCTGGTGATCACCGGCTTCTCCTACGAGGCCGGCAAGCGGGTCGTCCAGGCGCAGGCCGTGGCCCGGCTGCTGCCCGACGTACGCGACATCCGTCGGCTCGGCTCGTGCGCGCTGGACCTGTGCCACCTGGCCGAGGGGACCGCGGACGCGTACGTCGAGGAGGGCGTCCAGCTCTGGGACTACGCCGCCGGAGCGTTCATCGCGCGCCAGGCCGGAGTACGGACGGAGATGCACCCCGGGAGGTACGGGACACCTGCCCTGGTCGCCGCGCCGGAGCACGGGTTCGACGAGTTCCTGGCCGCCGTGACCGATGCGGGGTTCCTCTCGACCGGCGTCGCCCTTGAAAGCGGGCCGGACGCCCCGTAGACAGGGGCCGCACCTCGCGGGGCAGGGTCCCCGGACCGGGAATATCGCCGGGCCGGGCCGTGTTCGGACGCCGTTCGTGAGACACGGCACCTACCGCGTCGCGCGAGCCCCACGGCATGGTGCACAATCTGGCCCGCCGCGTACGCGGACACCCGACGACACATCCCCCGATCAGCGCAGATCATCACCCTGGCCGACCCCCAGGCCGTTCCCCACCACGAGTACGAGGACAACGCATGGCAACCGACTACGACGCCCCTCGCAAGAGCGAGGAGGACCAGTCAGAGGAGAGCATCGAAGAGCTCAAGGCGCGCCGGCACGACAAGAACTCCGGCAAGGTCGACGAGGACGAGGCGGAGGCCGCCGAGTCGTTCGAGCTGCCCGGTGCCGACCTCTCCCACGAGGAGCTGGCCGTCGAGGTGATGCCCCGCCAGGACGACGAGTTCACCTGCATGAGCTGCTTCCTGGTCCACCACCGCAGCCAGCTGGCCGACGAGAAGGCCCTGATCTGCCGCGACTGCGCTGCATAATCTTGGCTCGCTCCGCTCGCATGTCCGCGCGCTATGACCCTTGGTCTTCCTCCTCCGCTTGGCTCGCTGGCGCTCGCCTCCGCTCCCCCGTGCAGACCAAGGGACGCGCGCGGACGACGTAGGTGGTTGCGACCGCAAGCACCCGGCCCCCGGTCCTACGGGGGCCTTCGTGCTTTCAGGTGGAGGTGTTCGGGACGGCGTCGCCCTTCTGCAGCTGGGGCGGCAGCTGGCCCTTGGACTTGAGGTAGTACCCGGCGGCCTTGCGCTGGGCCAGCATGCGGGCGAGAGCGACGAACGTGCCGCTGACCGCGGCCCAGAGCACCGCCTCCCAGACGTCGACGTCGGGGTCGGCGGGGTTCTCGGGCGGGTTCTTGCCGGTGGCGGCGCGCCAGGAGGTGTTCAGCCCCTTCTTCGCGATCGCGGCCGCGGCGAGCGCGGACACCAGGGAGAACACCGTCCAGACCTTCGAGCCACCTTCAGCCATGCGGCCAGCCTAGTCAGGCGGGGGGCAGGGCCGCCTCACCCGGATGCCGGGAGACCGGGGCGTTGAGCGCCGCGGCGAGGGCGTCGGGGTGGCGGGAGCCGACCAGCCAGTACGGCGTGGGGTCGGCCGGGTCGTCGACCCGCACCTTGACCGCGCGCTTGAGGTACGGCCGGAGCAGCAGGTAGGCCCGGGCGTCCGCGTCGGCGCCCATCGCGGCCCGGGTGGCGTCAGGGTCCAGCGCCTCGGCGGGACCCAGGTGCTCCAGCCCGATCCGCGCCCGTCCGGCCTGGAACTCCCCGCCCACGACCGTGAGCCGCGCCGAGCCGTAGGACGCCAGGGCGAGCACCAGCAGGGCGCCGAGCGCGCCGGTCAGCACCCAGGGCAGGGCGCCCGGGATGGCCACCACGAACGCCAGCCAGAACGTCGCCAGCAGCATCACGCCCTGGGCCCACCACCGCAGCGGCACGCCCAGCCGCTCGGCGTACCCGGGGGCGGGCGCGGGGGCGGTCTCGGGCATGCCGCAAGGGTAGGGTCCGGGCCGTGCCAGACCCCCACCCGCACCTGGAGATCGCCGTGCTGCGGCTCGACGCCGAGCTGCCGCTGCCGGCGTACGCGCACCCCGGCGACGCCGGCGCCGATCTGCTGACCACCGTCGACATCACCCTCGAGCCAGGGGAGCGGGCCCTCGTGCCGACCGGCATCGCGCTGGCGCTGCCGCCCGGGTACGTCGCGCTCGTCCACCCGCGCTCCGGCCTGGCCGCCAAGCACGGGGTGTCGCTGGTGAACACCCCGGGCACGATCGACGCCGGCTACCGCGGCGAGGTCACGGTCCTCCTCATCAACCACGACCTCACCGAGCCGGTCCACCTGCGCCGCGGCGACCGGGTGGCGCAGCTCGTCGTGCAGCGGTTCGAGACGGTCCGCTTCGTGGAGGTCGAACGGCTGCCCGAGTCCTCGCGCGGGACCGGGGGCTACGGTTCTACCGGAGGCTTCGGCCCCCGTCCGGAGACGCCAGAGCCCCACCAGGAAGGACGCTCGTGAAGTTCCGCCGCAAGGTCACCGAGGACCCCCTCGACGACGACCTGGTCACCGATCTCGACGGTGACGAGGCGGGGGCCGCGACCGGCGCCGGTCCGATCGACGCCGAGGACCTCGACTCGACCGACGGCCGGGTCGACCTGGGTGCCCTGCTCCTGCTGCCCGTCGAGGGCACCGAGCTCCAGCTCCAGGTGGACGAGGCCTCGGGCGCGGTCCAGTCGGTGATGTTCGCGGGTCCCGAGGGTGCGCTCGAGCTCAAGGTGTTCGCGGCGCCCCGCAACGGCGACCTCTGGAATGAGGTGCGCCCGCAGATCGCCGCCGACCTGGGCAAGCGCGGCGGCACGGCCACCGAGCGGGAAGGCCGGTTCGGCACCGAGCTCGTCTGCCAGATGCCGGTGACGCTGCCCGACGGACAGCCGGGTCTCCAGCCCTCCCGGGTGATCGGCATCAACGGCTCGCGCTGGCTCCTGCGGGCCACGCTCCTGGGCCGCCCGGCCGTGGAGCCCGACGCCGGTACGGCGTTCGAGGACGCCCTGACCACCGTCGCCGTACGCCGGGGTGCGCACGCGATGCCCGTGGGCGACCCGCTGGCCCTCAGCCTGCCGCCCGACGCGCGGAGGAACGGCTGAGCGTGGCGGACAGCAGCGAGGCTCCCGACGAGGTCCCGGGTCCGGACGACGAGCTCGAGGCCCGGATCAAGGAGCGCGCCGAGGAGCGCGCGTGGCCGGACCGCCGCAAGAGCAAGCTGCGCCGCACGATCAGCCGCTGGGCCAACAGCACCGACCAGCACGCCCGCGAGCTGCGACAGGCGGTCCACGAGTCGGGGCTGGTGGCCATCGCCGAGGCGCCGGACCGCACCCGCGTCCACCTCAGCGGCACGCTCCGCACCGTCACGCTCCGCCCGCGCGGCGGCGTACCCGCCCTCGAGGCCGAGCTCTTCGACGGCTCCGGCGCCATCACCCTGGTCTGGCTCGGCCGAAGGCAGATCAACGGCATCGGCCCCGGGCGCCAGCTCGAGGTGCAGGGCCGGATCGGCGTCCAGGACGGCGTCCGCGTCATGTACAACCCCCGCTACGAGCTGCGCGCATGAGCGAGCCGGGCGCAGGCGTCGAGAGCGTCGAGGCCGTCGTACGCCGCCAGCTCGCCACCGCGCTCGGAGGCCGGCGCGGCATGGTCGAGGCCGCCGTCCCGACGATCACGTTCACGCTGCTCTGGCTGACCACCCGCCACCTGTCGCTGGCGCTCGCCGTGAGCCTCGGGGCGGCCGGCGTGCTGCTCGTCGTCCGGCTGGTGCAGCGCTCGACGGCGCAGTTCGTGCTCAACGCCATGTTCGGCATCGGCATCGGCTGGGTGTTCGTGCGGATCGCGGCCAGCCGCGGCGGCGACGCCGACGACCAGGCGCTCGCCTACTTCCTGCCCGGCATCCTCTACAACGCCGCGTACGCCGGCATCTTCGTGCTCACCTGCCTCATCGGCTGGCCGCTCGTGGGCTTCATGGTCGGCAGCGTCACCGGCGACCCGACCGCCTGGCACCAGGACAAGCAGGTCGTCCGGCTGTGCACCAAGCTGACCCTGCTGCTGGCGCTGCCGTGCATCCTCCGGGTGGTCGTGCAGGCGCCCATCTGGCTGGCCGCGCACGCCGACACCATCTCGACCGGCACGGCCGTCGGCGTCCTCGGCGTGCTCAAGATCGCGATGGGCTGGCCGCTCCAGCTCGCCTGCCTCGCGGGCATGGTGTGGCTGCTCGGCCGCAACCACACGCCGGTGTCCTACGCCGGGGAAGAGCCCTCGAACGCGTAGACCTGCTCGCCCTCGACGTACACCGTCTGCGCGCGCTGCATCATGTCGAGCGGGTCGCCGGACCAGATCGCCAGGTCGGCGAGCTTGCCGACCTCGAGCGAGCCGATGCGGTCCTCCAGGCCCAGCACCCGCGCCGGGTTGATGGTGATCGCCCGCAGCGCGGTGTCCCGGTCGAGGCCGTCCTTGACCGCCAGCGTCGCCTGGTGGACCAGGTAGGCGATCGGGCAGACCGGGTGGTCGGTGATGATCGAGATCTCCACGCCGGCCTTGGCGAGCAGGCCGGGGTTGACCGTCGAGCGGTTGCGGACCTCGACCTTGCTGCGGCTCACGATCAGCGGGCCGATGAGGACCGGGATGCCCTTCGCCGCGACCAGGTCGGCGACGAGGTGGGCCTCGGTGCCGTGGTCGAGCACGAGCTCGTAGCCGAACTCGTCCGCGATGCGTATCGCCGTCGCGATGTCGTCGGCCCGGTGCGAGTGCTGGCGCCACGGGATCTCGCGCTCCAGCACCATCGCCAGCGCCTCGAGCTTCAGGTCCCGGCCGTCGAACGGCTTCTTCTCCTTCTTGGCGGCGTCCCGCTTGAGGATGTAGTTCTGCGTGGCCACGAACGCCTCGCGCATCACCGCCGCCGTGCCGAGCCGGGTCGAGGGCGCCTTCTTCTGGTCGCCGTACACGCGCTTGGGGTTCTCGCCCAGCGCCGACTTGATCCCCACGGGGGAGCGCAGCACCATCTCGTCGACCGTGCGCCCCGACGTGTGCACGGCGACGCAGTGGCCGCCGATGACGTTGCCCGAGCCGGGGTTGATGCCGACGGTCGTGATCCCGCCCGACAGTGCGTCGGTGAAGCCGAGGTCGCCGGGGTAGATCGCGTCGAGGGCGCGCACCTGCGCGGTCACCGGGTCGGTCATCTCGTTGGTGTCCTGGCCCGACCAGCCCTCGCCCTCGTTCCAGACGCCGACGTGGGTGTGCGCGTCGACGAACCCGGGCAGGACCCAGCCGCCCTCGGCGTCGATCACGTCGGCCCGCCGCGGTGGCTTGGCCTTCGGGCCGACCGCGGAGATCCTGCCGTCCGCGACGACGACCGTGCCGTCATAGGGGTCGCCCTCGATCGGGACGACGTGGGCGTTGGTGATCGCGAAGGTGTTCCGTACCGAGGCCACGCCAGCACTCTAGGACCCCTGGTGCTCGCCAGGTTCTCTGACTAAGGTCAGAGAATGCTCGAGGAGCCGACGGACGTGGTGCGTCGCTTCAACCGCACCTACACCCAGCGGATCGGCGCCCTCGACGAGTCGTTCCTCGGGACCGGCCGCCCGCTGGGCCCGTCGCGGCTGCTGTTCGAGATCGGGGAGTCCGGGGCGACGGTCCGCGAGCTGCGTGACCGGATGGGGCTGGACTCGGGCTACCTGAGCCGGCTGCTCCGCGGCCTCGAGGGCGACGGTCTGGTGGAGGTGCGGCCCGACCTGACCGACGCCCGGCGCCGGCGCGTCACCCTCACCCGACGCGGCCGGACGGCCTGGCGCCGGCTCGACGACCGCTCCGAGGACCTCGCCCGCACCCTGGTCGCGCCGCTCAGCGACCGGCAGCGGGCCCGCCTAGTCGACGCCCTGGCGACCGCCGACCTGCTGGTCCGCGCCGCGACGGTCCGGCTCGAGGACCTGCCGCCGACCGACGCGCGGGCGGTCGAGGCCATGGCGGCGTACTTCGCCGAGATCGGCCGCCGGTTCGGCTTCGAGCCGGGCGACGCCTGGCGCGTCGACGCGGAGTCGATGACCGCCCCGGACGGCTTCTTCGTGGTCGCGACCAGCGACGGCGAGCCGGTGGCGTGCGGGGGAGTGCAGCGGCTCCCGGACGGGTCCGCGCAGATCAAGCGGATGTGGGTGCACGACGGCTGGCGGGGCGCCGGGCTGGGCGCCCGGCTGCTGCGCCACCTCGAGGACCGCGCCCGGGAGCACGGGTACGCCGTGGTCCGGCTGGACACCAACGACACGCTCACCGAGGCGATCGCGATGTACGAGCGGGCGGGCTACCGGGCCATCGCGAGGTACAACGACAACCCGTGGGCCCGCTGCTGGTTCGAGAAGGACCTCTGACCCTCAGCCGCCGTGCGAGCCGGGGGCGAGCATCTTCTCCAGCGCGTCCTCGACCTCGGCGCCCGCGACGAAGAGCAGCTCGTCGCCGGACTCGATGGGCTGGTCGGCGTCGGGGGTGTAGACCTGCCCGTCGCGCAGGATGGTGACCAGCGCGCAGTTCTCGGGGAACGGGATGAGGCCGGCCGGCTTGCCGACGTACGGCGACTCGGGCGGGAGGGTGAGCTCGACCAGGTTGGCGTTGCCTTGGCGGAAGGTGAACAGCCGCACGAGGTCGCCGACCGTCACCGCCTCCTCCACCAGCGCCGACATGATGCGCGGGGTCGACACGCTGACGTCGACGCCCCAGGCCTCGGTGAACAGCCACTCGTTGTTGGGGTGGTTGACGCGGCCGACCGTGCGCGGCACCCCGAACTCGGTCTTGGCCAGCAGGGCCGTGACCAGGTTGGCCTTGTCGTCGCCGGTCGCCGCGATGACGACGTCGCACTGGTCGAGGCGGGCCTCCTCCAGGGAGGACAGCTCGCAGGCGTCGGCGAGCAGCCACTCGGCCTCCGGCACGCGGTCCGGCTTGATCGAGACCGGGTCCTTGTCGATCAGCAGCACCTGGTGGCCGTTGGTGATCAGCTCCTGGGCGACGGAGCGGCCGACGGCACCGGCCCCGGCGATGGCGACTCTCATCGAAGGCCCCTCATGGTGGTCAGTGCTCCTCGGGACCCTTGTTGATGACGGAGTACGCCTCGGCGGCGTTCTCCTCGCGCATCACCAGGTGCAGCAGGTCGCCCTCCTGGATGACGGACTCGCGCGTCGGCAGCATGCCCTCGCCGAGGCGGTCGATCCACGCAATCCGGCTGCCGGACTGCACCTGGAAGTCGTAGGTCTTGTGGCCCACCCACACCGACGGGACCGGCAGCTGGTCGACGCGGATCGTGCCGGACGGGTCGCGGAAGTCGGGCTCGGCGCCGGCGGGCAGCAGCCGGCGCAGGATCTGGTCGGCGGTCCACTTCACTGTGGCCACGGTCGTGATGCCCAGCCGCTGGTAGACCTCGGCGCGCCCGGGGTCGTAGATGCGGGCGCAGACCTGCTGGATCCCGAAGGTCTCCCGCGCGACACGCGCGGCGATGATGTTGGAGTTGTCGCCGCTGGAGACCGCGGCGAACGCGTCCGCGCGGCGGATGCCGGCCTTCTCGAGGACGACCTGCTCGAAGCCGTACCCGGTCACCTTGTCGCCGTTGAACGCCGGCCCCAGCCGTCGGAAGGCGTCGGGGTCGCTGTCGATGATCGAGACCGTGTGGTTGCGGTCCTCGAGGCTGCGGGCGAGCGTCGAGCCGACGCGGCCGCAGCCCATGATCACCACATGCACGGTTGAACCGTATCCTGTTCGCTCGTGGGTGTCGGCGACGTCGCCAAGCGGATCCTCCTCGGCCAGAAGCTCCGCAGCTCTCAGCTTGGTGAGACCTTGTTGCCGAAGCGCATCGCGCTGCCCGTCTTCGCCAGCGACGCGCTCTCGTCGGTCGCCTACGCCCCCGACGAGGTCTTCATCATGCTGTCGCTGGCCGGCGCGTCGGCGTACGTCTGGTCCTGGAAGATCGGCATCGCCGTCGCGCTGGTGATGGCGGCCGTCGTGGCGTCGTACCGCCAGACCGTGCACGCCTACCCCTCGGGCGGCGGCGACTACGAGGTCGCGACCGTGAACCTCGGCCCGCTGGCCGGCACGACCGTGGCCAGCGCGCTGCTCGTCGACTACGTGCTGACGGTGGCGGTGTCGATCTCGTCGGGCGCCCAGTACGCCGCCTCGGCGGTCGGCGCGCTGAGCGGGCACGAGGCGATGTTCGCGACCCTGCTGGTGGTCGTGCTGGCCGCGATCAACCTGCGCGGCATCCGCGAGTCGGGCACGTTCTTCGCGATCCCGACCTACGCCTTCATGGTCGCGATCCTCGGCATGTGCTCGTTCGGCCTGCTCCGGCTGCTGTCCGGCAGCCTGCCGGACGTCGAGAGCGCCAAGTACGACATCCAGAAGGCGCCGGGCTACGAGCACTCGATCACGACGTTCGCCCTCGTGTTTCTGCTGGCGCGGGCCTTCTCCTCCGGCTGCGCCGCCCTGACCGGGGTCGAGGCGATCTCCAACGGCGTCCCGGCGTTCAAGCGCCCCAAGAGCCGCAACGCCGCCACCACGCTGCTGCTCCTCGGCGCGATCGCCATCACCATGATGCTCAGCATCATCGTGCTGGCCAAGCAGATGGGCCTGAAGTACGTCGACCCGCACGACCTCGACCGGCTCACCGAGAACGGCGAGCCGGTGCCCGGCAGCCACGACCAGCACGCGGTCATCGCCCAGATCGCGCGGGCAGTGTTCAGCGACTTCACGCCCGGCTTCTACTTCGTGGTGACCGTCACCGGCATCATCCTGGTGCTGGCGGCGAACACCGCGTTCAACGGCTTCCCGGTGCTCGGCTCGATCCTGGCCAAGGACGGCTACGCGCCGCGCGCCCTCGGCTCGCGCGGCGACCGGCTGGCCTACAGCAACGGCATCGTCTTCCTGGCCGTGATGGCGATCATCCTGATCCAGGTCTTCAACGCCGAGACCACGCGGCTGATCCAGCTGTACATCGTCGGCGTCTTCGTGTCCTTCAACCTCAGCCAGCTCGGCATGATCCGCCACTGGACCCGGGCGCTGAAGACCGAGAAGGACGCCGCCGTACGCCGCCGGATGTTCCGGTCGCGGGTGATCAACACGGTCGGCCTGACGTTCACCGCGATCGTGCTGGTGATCGTGCTGATCACCAAGTTCCTCGCCGGCGCCTGGATCACCATCCTGGCGATGGTCGTCTTCTTCGCGATCATGCGCGGCATCCGGCGCCACTACGACAACGTGTCGCTCGAGCTGGCCGCCGACGAGGGCGACAAGGTCATGCCGACCCGGGTGCACGCGATCGTGCTCGTCTCCAAGCTGCACAAGCCGACCCTGCGGGCGCTGGCGTTCGCGAAGGCGACCCGGCCCAACGTGCTCGAGGGCGTGTACGTCGCCAGCGACCCGGGCCAGACCGACGCGTTGCTCCAGGACTGGGACGACCGCAACCTCGGCGTACCGCTGAAGGTGCTGTTCTCGCCGTACCGCGAGGTCATCAAGCCGATCGTCGACTACGCCACCGAGATCCGGAACGCCAACCCGCGAGGTGTCGTGGCTGTCTACATCCCCGAGTACGTCGTGGGGCGCTGGTGGGAGCAGCTGCTGCACAACCAGACGGCTCTCCGTCTGAAGGGCCGCCTGTTGTTCACGCCGGGCGTGATGGTGACGTCCGTGCCGTACCAGCTGCGGTCCAGCGAGCTCGCCCGCGACCGGGACCGCGACCGCGTGCGTGCCGGCGACCTCCGCCGCGGCCGGGTCGAGGAGCGCGAGTCCGACCGGCAGGTCCAGCGCTGACCCGGCGCACCCGCGCCCGCGCCGCCCGGGGCGCCTCGCACGTCGGCGAGCGGCACGTCGTCGAGGTCGGCGCGGTCGCGCACGGCGGGCACTGCGTGGCCCGGCTGGCGGACGAGTCCGGTGGGGGGCGGGTCGTGTTCGTCCGGCACGCGCTGCCGGGGGAGCGGGTCGAGGTCGAGGTCACCGAGGGCACCGACGGCGACACGTTCTGGCGCGCCGACGCGGTGGCGGTGCTGTCCGCCTCTCCCGACCGCGTCCAGGCGCCGTGCCCGGTCGCCGGACCCGGGCTGTGCGGCGGGTGCGACTTCCAGCACGTGGCCCTCACCCGGCAGCGCGCTCTGAAGGCCGAGGTGGTCGCCGAGCAGCTGCGCCGGCTGGCGGGCCTGTCGGTCGACGTCACCGTCGAGGCCGTGCCGGGGGACGTCGACGGGCTGCGCTGGCGGACCCGGACCCGGCTCGCCCACCTGCCCGACGGCCGGACGGCGATGCGCAAGCACCGTTCCCACGACCTGGTCCCCGTCGATGACTGCCTGATCGCGCTGCCGTCCTCCTCGTCACCCTCGGAGTCGGTGTCGGCGGCCGGGCGCTCGCACACCTTCCAGGTCACCGGGGACGGCTTCTGGCAGGTGCACCCCGGTGCGCCGCGCGTGCTCGTCGAGACCGTCCTGGCCATGCTGCGCCCCGAGCCGGGGGAGCGGGTGCTGGACCTGTACGCCGGCGTCGGGCTCTTCAGCGCCTTCCTCGCCGACGCCGTCGGTGCCGGCCGCGTGGTCGCCGTCGAGGGCCACCCCGGTGCGGCCCGGGACGCGGCGTCGAACCTGCCCTGCGGCGTACGCGTCCTCCAGGGCGACGTCGCGCGCGTGCTGGCGTCGACGCTGGACGAGCCGTTCGACCTCGTCGTCCTCGACCCACCCCGCGAGGGCGCCCGGAAGGCGGTCGTCGACCGGGTCGTCGACCGGTCGCCGCGGGCGGTCGCGTACGTCGCGTGCGACCCGGCCGCGCTGGCGCGCGACGTGGCGACGTTCGCCGCGCACGGCTACCGGCTGGACGAGCTGCGCGCGTTCGACCTCTTCCCGATGACCCACCACGTGGAGTGCGTGGCGCTGCTGACCCGCTCGTGAACCGCCGTCAGGGCAGCGCCCAGTCGGTGCCGTAGGGCACCGCGCCGAGCCGCCGGGCGATCCGCCGGGAGGCGTGGTTGGTCCAGGCGGTCGAGTACAGCGGGAGCCGGCCGCTGGCCCGCACCGCGTCGGCCCACAGGCTGGTCGCCGCGGTGGCGTGGCCGCGGCCGGTGTGGCCGTCCTCGGTGTCGACGCCGGCCTCGGCCGCCCGGTCGGTCCGCCGCGAGCACCGGCAGGCGGTCACGGCCCGGCCGTCGACCACGACGGCCGCGACCGGGGCGAGGGCGTCGTACTCGTCGTGCACGTAGTCGAACCCGCCCCTCAGCACATCCCTCTCCTCCGGCCCGATGAGCACGGCCGGACCGTGCGGGTCGGCCTCGGGCAGGTACCACGCGGGGCCCGACCAGGCCTGTGCCGCCTGCCCGCCCAGCAGGTCCAGGTAGGACTGCTCGTGGCGGGGCGGCTCGTGTGCGTCGAACCCGGTCACCGGCGGCTCGTCGGCGAGGAGGGCGGCCAGCTCGGCCGCGAGGTCGTCGCCGACCGTGTCGGACAGGCGCCAGAGCACGCGTCCGGTGCCGCGGACGAGGAGCACGCGCCAGGCGGGTGCGCCGTCCGGCTCGTTCGTGAAGGTCGTCCGCCCGCGCGCGTCGGTCAGGTACAGGACGTCGGCGTGCAGCTCGAGCAGCTCCCGTTCGTCGTACCTCACGCCTCCAGCATCGCGAGCAGCGCGGCGTACGTCGCGCCGATTTCCCCGCGGGCGTCGAGACGGCGCGTGTCGGGCAGGCGCTCGAGGGCGGCGAGGTACGTGGGGACCACGTGCCCGGCACCGCCCTCCCGTGCGACGAGCTCGCGGACCGCGCGCGTGTGCACCGCGTCGGCCCGGCCGTCGAACCGAGCGACGGCGGTGTCCGGCTCGACGTCCAGCAGCACGTGCACCAGCTCGGCCCCCGCGTTCGTCGCTGCCCGCTCGAACTTCGCCACCTCGGTCTCCCGGGCGAGCAGCTGGGGGAGCACCACGTCGCCGCTCTCCCGCAGGTACGCCTCGATCAGGGCGAGCGCGGCCGGCCGGACCAGCGCGCCGGTGCCGGCGTAGTCGTCCGCCCACCCACCGACCATCGTGCGCAGCACGTCGACATCGAGGCAGAGCGTCCCAGGGTGGTGCTCGACGTACAGGTGCGCCAGCGTCGACTTGCCGGCGCCAGGCGCGCCGTTCAGGAGGATCAGGCGCCGCACGACTCCCGAGGCTAGCCGCCACGTGTCGCCGGCCCATCGGCCGCGAGCTACCCGCCCAGCCGCCGGTGCCAGTCCTCGTGCCGTACCTCGGCGGACGCGAGCTGCTGCGTCCCCTGCATCCGCAGCCCCATCGGCAGCAGCGCGCCGCAGACGCGACACACGAGGCCGTCGGTGGTCTGGATGTACCCGCGCTCCCAGGCCAGCGACTGCACGGTCTCGGGTCCCCAGTCGTCGGGGCGGTCCTCGTCGCGGTCGACCTGGGGCATGACGCGGACGCTACCGCGCGACACTGCTGGCGTGACCCCCATGAAGTACGCCGTGGTCGAGCGCGAGCGACGATGGCTGCTGGCCGCGGTCCCCGCCCTGCCCACCGACGCCAGGCGGCTGACCATCGTCGACCGGTACCTCACCGGCACCCGCCTGCGCCTGCGTGAGGCGACCGAGGCCGACGGCACCGTCGTCCGCAAGCTCGGCCACAAGGTCCGGACCGGTGGGGACGCGCGCGAGATCGCGCACACGTCGCTCTACCTCGACGACGCCGAGTGGGACCTCCTCGCCACCCTGCCCGCCCGGACGCTGACCAAGACCCGGACCCTGGTGCCGACGGGCGAGGGACACGTCGCGGTCGACGTGCACGCCGACGGGACCGTCGTCGCGGAGATCGACGGGGACGGCGAGCTCCCGGGCGAGTGGGCGGTCCTGCGTGAGGTCACCGACGACGAGGCGTACACCGGCGGCGCGCTGGCCCGCCGGTCGCCATGACGATCACCAGCCGCCCATCGCGGCGGGGTTGCCGGCGTTGCCCAGGCGGGGGTCGTCCTTGCCGCACCGAGAGCAGACTCGAGAACGGTGGCCGTCCTCGGGGTTGGTGACGTAGTGCCAGTGGTGGCGCAGGTTCAGCCGGCACAGCAGGGGAGTGCGGACGGTCGTGGTGTCGTTCATCGGGTCGATCTCCTGGGTCAGCTCGCGGCGCAGCTGCCAGGCGGTCGAGAGGACCCCGGACGCGTAGGTCAGCTGGTGCGTGCGGTCGAGGGCCGACAGGTCGCCGTACAGCTCCCAGCGGTACCGCTGCCGCAGCTCGCCCGCGGGAAGCAGGCGGGTGGACAGCCGGACCAGGCCGAGGGCGACCGGCGTCGGCCTCATCGGTCAGCCCGTCCCGGGTCGGGGGCGGGCCGTGACCGAGCGGGGGCGGTAGGCGCGGGCCAGGCCGTCGCGGGCCAGCTCGATGCCGTCCGTCGTGAGTCGGTAGTAGCGGCGGACGGGCCGGCCGGCCTGGCTGGGGTCGACCTCCTCCCACCGCGACTCCACCCAGCCGAGCCGCTCCAGGCGCGCGAGGATCGGGTGGATGGTGCCGCTGGGCAGACCGGCGGCGGCGCCGATCTCGAGCCCGTAGCGCTCGCTGCCCGGGTCGTCCAACAGGGCCCGGAGCACGAGCTGGGTCGGCAGGGTCATCCGCGGTGATCGTGCCGACATGCGTCGTACTCTACCTAGCCCCTAGGTAGAGAACAACCCGATCGGCCGATCCGTGATGATGGGCCCATGCGACTGGGAACGATCGTCCTGCAGACGCGGCCGTGGGCGGGGACCGCGCAGGCGTTTCGGGCCGCCGAGGAGATCGGGTACGACGTCGCGTACGTCGCCGACCACCTCACCCACCCGACGCTGGCCGGCCGCTGGCTGGCCGACGGGTTCACCACCCTGGCCGCCGCCGCCACCGTCACGAACCGGATCGACCTCGGCACGCTGGTCGCCTCCGCGGCGGTGCGCACCCCGGTCACGCTGGCACGCGCGGCCGCGACCGTGGACGACGTCTCCGGTGGTCGCCTCGTGTTCGGCCTCGGCGCCGGCGCGGCGGGCGACGCGGCCGCCGACCGCGGCAGCGCGCCGGGCCTGGACGAGATGGCGAACCGGCTCGAGGACACGGTGCGGGCGCTCGAGGCGCTCTGGGCCGGGGAGCCGCAGTTCGCCGGCGACCACGCGGCGTACCGCGACGTCGTCACCAGTCCGACCGCACCGGGTCGGGGCCGGCCGTACACGATGCTCGCGGCGCACGGACCTCGTGGGCTCGCGCTGACCGCCCGGTACGCCGACGCCTGGAGCACCTACGGGGGCCCGCAGTCCGTGGCGCTCGACGCCGACGACTACTGGGCGCTGGTGGCCGACCAGTCGGCGCAGCTCACGCGACAGTGCGAGGAGCAGGGCCGCGACCCGGCGACGGTACGCCGGTCGGTGCTGCTCGGGTACGGCACCGTGCGACCGCTCACCGACGCCGCGTCGTACCTCGCGGTGGTCGAGCGGGCCGAGAGCATCGGCCTCGACGAGGTCGTCGTCTACTGGCCGGACGGGGATCCGGGCGGCCGGTTCTGGTCCGATCCGGAGGTGCACGCGGAGGCGCTGGCCGGCCTGGCGCGATGACTCGACGTCATGTATCTTGACATCAAGATACTTGGGCGACCGTCTGGCGACACCTGCCTTCGACTCCGGTCGTGCGCGGCGGCAAGATGGACAGCGGAACCCCAGCGGATCAACGAGCGGATCAACCAGCGGATCACCGAGGAGACCACGGATGGCCAGTCAGGACAGCTTCGGCGCCAAGAGCACGCTCGACGTGGGTGGGACGTCGTACGAGATCTACCGGCTGGACGCGGTGACCGGTGACGGACTCGACGTCTCGTCGCTGCCCTTCAGCCTCAAGGTGCTGCTGGAGAACCTGCTGCGCACCGAGGACGGCGCCGACATCACCGCCGACCACATCCGCGCGCTCGCCGGCTGGGACGCCGCGGCCGAGCCCGACAAGGAGATCCAGTTCACGCCGGCGCGCGTGATCATGCAGGACTTCACCGGCGTGCCGTGCATCGTTGACCTGGCCACCATGCGCGAGGCGATGGCCGACCTCGGCGGCGACGCGACCAAGATCAACCCGCTCGCCCCGGCCGAGCTGGTCATCGACCACTCCGTCATCGCCGACGTCTTCGGCAGCCCGGAGGCGTTCGGGCGCAACGTCGAGATCGAGTACGAGCGCAACCGCGAGCGCTACCAGTTCCTGCGCTGGGGCCAGGGGGCCTTCGAGGACTTCAAGGTCGTGCCACCCGGCACCGGCATCGTGCACCAGGTCAACATCGAGCACCTCGCGCGCGTCGTGTTCACCCGCGACAGCGGCACGGGTACGACCGTCGCCTACCCCGACACCTGCGTCGGCACCGACTCCCACACCACGATGGTCAACGGCATCGGGGTGGTCGGCTGGGGCGTCGGCGGCATCGAGGCCGAGGCCGCGATGCTCGGCCAGCCGGTCAGCATGCTGATCCCGCGCGTGGTCGGCTTCAAGCTGAACGGCGACCTGCACGAGGGCGCCACCGCCACCGACCTGGTCCTCACCATCACCGAGATGCTCCGCAAGCACGGCGTCGTCGGGAAGTTCGTGGAGTTCTACGGCCCCGGCGTCTCCGCGCTGCCGCTGGCCAACCGCGCCACGATCGGCAACATGAGCCCGGAGTTCGGCTCGACGATCGCGGTCTTCCCGATCGACCAGCAGACCCTCGACTACCTCGAGCTCACCGGCCGCCCGGCCGAGCAGCTGGCGCTGGTCGAGGCGTACGCCAAGGAGCAGGGCCTCTGGCACGACCCCGAGGCCGAGCCGCGCTACTCCGAGAAGCTCGAGCTCGACCTCGCCACCGTCGTGCCCAGCCTCGCCGGCCCCAAGCGCCCGCAGGACCGGGTCGCGCTCTCCGACGCCAAGCAGTCCTTCCGCGCGGCTCTCTCCGACTACGTGGACGAGGCCGGCGACGAGCAGGGGTACGACGAGTCGGTCGCCGAGTCCTTCCCCGCCTCGGACTCGCCGTCCCACGAAGGGGGCAACGGCTCGGCCGCGCCGACCGACCACCTGAGCGCGGCGCGTACCGGCGGTGGACGCCCGTCCAGCCCGGCCACGGTCACGATCGACGGGACGACCTGCGAGGTCGACCACGGCGCCGTCGCGATCGCGGCGATCACCAGCTGCACCAACACCTCAAACCCATCGGTGATGATCGGCGCCGCCCTGCTGGCCAAGAAGGCCGTCGAGAAGGGCCTCCAGCGCAAGCCGTGGGTGAAGACGACCCTGGCGCCGGGCTCGAAGGTGGTCAGCGACTACTACGAGAAGGCCGGCCTCACGCCGTACCTCGACAAGCTCGGCTTCAACCTCGTCGGCTACGGCTGCACGACCTGCATCGGCAACTCCGGCCCGCTCATCCCCGAGGTCAGCAAGGCCGTCAACGACAACGACCTGGCCGTCGTCTCGGTGCTGTCGGGCAACCGCAACTTCGAGGGCCGCATCAACCCCGACGTGAAGATGAACTACCTCGCGTCGCCGCCGCTGGTCGTGGCCTACGCGCTGGCCGGCTCGATGGACGTCGACCTGTTCAACGACCCGCTGGGCCAGGACACCGAGGGCAACGACGTCTACATGAAGGACATCTGGCCGTCGCCGTCGGAGATCGAGCGGGTGATCGGGGAGGCCATCTCCTCCGACATGTTCACCAGCGACTACGCCGACGTGTTCGCCGGCGACGAGCAGTGGCGGTCGCTGCCGACGCCCGACGGTGACACGTTCGCGTGGGACGCCGACTCGACGTACGTCCGCAAGCCCCCCTACTTCGACGGCATGCCCGACAAGCCGGAGCCGGTGACCGACATCGAGGGCGCGCGGGTGCTGCTCAAGCTCGGCGACTCGGTGACCACCGACCACATCAGCCCGGCCGGCGCGATCAAGAAGGACAGCCCCGCCGGCAGGTACCTCGGCGAGCACGGCGTCGAGCAGCGCGACTTCAACTCCTACGGCTCGCGCCGCGGCAACCACGAGGTGATGATCCGCGGCACGTTCGCCAACATCCGGCTGCGCAACCAGCTCGCCCCCGGCACCGAGGGCGGCGTGACGCGCGACTTCACCAACGGGGGAGAGGTGACCTCGGTCTACGAGGCGTCCGAGCACTACCTCGAGGCCGGTACGCCGCTCGTCGTGCTGTCCGGCAAGGAGTACGGCTCCGGCTCCTCGCGCGACTGGGCGGCCAAGGGCACCGCGCTGCTCGGCGTGAAGGCCGTCATCGCGGAGTCCTACGAGCGGATCCACCGGTCCAACCTCATCGGGATGGGCGTCCTGCCGCTGCAGTACCCCGACGGCGAGAACGCCGAGTCCCTCGGCCTGACCGGTGAGGAGACGTTCTCGATCACCGGAGTGACGGCTCTGAACGACGGCTCGACGCCGCGCACCGTGAAGGTGAAGGCCGATGACACCGAGTTCGACGCGGTCGTCCGCATCGACACCCCCGGCGAGGCCAACTACTACCGCAACGGCGGGATCATGCAGTACGTCCTGAGGAACCTGCTGAACAGCTGAGTAGAATCCGGCGGTTCGGCCCTCACGCCGGGCCGCCGGGTGCGAACCTGACGGGCGTGACCGACGTGCGCGACCCCGCGCGGACGGCCACCTCACCGGTGGACCGTCTGCTCCGGCTGCTGCCGTACGTGATGCTGGCGTTCAGCGCGACCTGGACCACCCTGCGCGCGGCCGCCCCGCTGCACGACCCCGACTCGTGGTTCCACCTGGCGCTGGGCGAGTACTTCCTCGACCACCGCACCCTGTCCGCGCCCGAGAGCTGGTCGACGTTCGCGACCTCGGAGTGGGTGCCGACGCAGCCGCTGCCGGAGGTCGTGGTGGCGCTGCTGCACCGCTGGCTGGGTCTGCCCGTGCTCGTTTGGCTGTTCGCCGCCAGCGTCGTCGCGCTGGTGGGCGTGGTGTTCTGGCTCGCGCGACAGTACGCCGGCCCGCTGCCCGCCGTCGTCGCCACCATGTTCTTCGTCGCCGCCGGGCAGAACGCGTTCACGCCGCGACCACAGATGGTGAGCTACCTGCTGCTGGCGGTCGTGGTCGGTGCCTGGCTGCGGACCGAGCAGGACCTGAAGCCGCGGTGGTGGCTGGTGCCGCTGGCGTGGGTCTGGTCGCTGAGCCACGGGTTCTGGTTCATCGGGGTGGCCTACGGCTACGTCTTCCTCCTCGCCCAGCTGGTCACCCGTCGCGCCGACCGTCGACAGCTGGCCAGGCTGGCCGCCGTACCCGTCCTCTCCACCCTCGTCGTGCTGCTCAACCCGGTCGGCCTCGGCGTCTTCGCGGCGCCGTTCGTGGTCAACGAGCGCGGGCAGTACATCGCGGAGTGGCAGCGGGCGGACCTCTTCTCCGGGCCCGGCCTGGTCGCCCTCCTGATGGTCGCGGTGACCGCCCTGGTCTGGGTGCTGCGGCCGTCGTCGGCGTCGGTGTTCCGCGCGCTGCTGCTGGTCTCGGCGCTGTTCTGGGCCTGGTACGCCGTCCGCACGGTCACGCTGGCCAGCATCGTCGTGGTGCCGTTGCTCGCGGCGGCTCTGGACTCCCTCGTCCCCGCCCGGCCGGTGGACGCGCGGAAGGAACGGCGCGGAGTGCTCGTCGCGGCGGCCGCGCTACTGGCGGTCGTCGCCGTCATCGTGCCGTTCCGGGCGGACCGGCCCGGCGGCGTACCGGTGGCCATGGACCCCGCGCTCGAAGCGCTGCCCGCCGGCACCACGGTGCTGAACGACTACGTCCTCGGGGGCTGGCTGTCGTGGCAGCACCCGGGGCTCAACCGGTACATCGACGGGATGGCCGACGCGTACCCCGCGCAGCACCTCGCCGACGACTCCGACCTGGTCCAGCTCAAGCCCGGCTGGGAGGGCATCCTCGCCGACGCCGACGCCCAGGTGGCGCTGCTCGTCGACGGCAGCCGGCTGGCCGAGGCGCTCCAGGAGCAGGGGTGGACGCTCCAGCAGGCCGACCGGGGCTGGGTGCTGCTCGCGCGTCCCTAGCTGTTCTGTCCGGGCACGTTGGGCACGAGGTCGATGGGTGACTTGCCCTTGAGCGAGGTGTGTCCGCGGTGGTGATTGTAGAAGTGGAGCCAGGCCGGGT
>NZ_JADKPN010000022.1 GCF_015352455.1 Nocardioides islandensis | reverse complement strand
GGGACGAAGCCCCGTCACGAGACCACGCCGACCGCTGGTCGAGGAGGGACGAAGCCCCGTCACGAGACCACGCCGACCGCTGGTCGAGGAGGGACGAAGTCCCGTCACGAGACCCGGCGCGAACTTCTCCGACATGCCTCAGAACCCCTTGTGGACAAAGGGTTCTGAGGCCCGACCACTGTCGGTGGTCGATGCTTGGATTGATCCATGTCCAGCACGTACGCCGCCTCGCTCGATGCGGTCGAGCACGCGCTGGACGACCTCGCCACCATCGCTCCGGACTACCGCAGCACGAGTGAGAAGAAGGACGCGCTCATCCGGCTCTCGCGGATCGTGGCCCGGGTCGAGGCCGAACGGATCCGGATCCTCGGCGCCGCCGACGCCATCGCGGTCGAGACCGGCGCCCGGTCCACTGCGCACTGGCTGGCGGCCGAGACCCGCGACGGGATCGGGCAGGTCCGGCTCCGCGAGAAGCTCGCCCGGGATGGAGGCGAGCCGATCACGGCCGCGATGGGTGCGGGTGCGGTCAACGTCGCCCAAGCCCGGGAGATCGTCGACGCCCTCCAACGCCTCCCCAAGAACCTCGACCCCGAACTCCGCGCCAAGGGCGAGGCCTATTTGATCGGAGAGGCCGCCCACTTCGGACCACCCGAGCTGCGACGCCTCGGGCAGCGGCTGCTGGAGGTCATCGCCCCCGAGGACGCCGACGAGGCCGAGTACCAGCGGCTCCTGGCCGAGGACCGCCGCGCCCGAGCCGTCACCCGGCTCACCTTCCGCGACCGCGGCGACGGTTCGGGAGACCTCCACGCCCGGATCCCGATGCCCGTGCTGAACCGGCTACGGACCTACCTGGAGTCCTACACCTCACCCCGACGCGGACCGCTCGGGGGCGCGCTCGGGGACGACGTCGACCAGCTGCCCGCATCCCGACGTCGTGGGGAGGCGTTCTGCGCCCTGCTGGAGAACCTCCCCACCAACCGGCTCCCGAAGCACGGCGGGACCGCCACCAGCGTCATGGTCACCATCGACCTGGAGTCCCTCCGCACCGGGACCGGGATCGCGGAGACCTCCACCGAGGACCGGCTCACCGCCGAACAGACCCGCCGGCTCGCCTGCCAGGCCGGCATCATCCCCGTCGTCCTGGGCGGGAAGGGCGAGATCCTCGACCTCGGCCGATCCAAGCGCCTCTTCACCGGCCCCCAACGCAAGGCCATGGCCCTCCGCGACCGAGGATGCACCGCCGACGGCTGCTCGATCCCCGCCGCCTGGTGCGAAGCCCACCACCAGCAGCCCTGGTCCACGGGCGGCAAGACGAACCTCGCCCACGGCAAGCTCCTCTGCCCCTTCCACCACCACCGCGCCCACGACCCCGCCTGGCAGACCCACCACCACGCCAACGGATCCACCACCTTCCACCGGCGCACGTGAGCCGGTCGATGGAAGGGTGGTCGCATGCCGACGGAGGAGAGGAGCTTCCCGCCCGGGCTCGGCGACGAGTGCGCCGTCAGCACCGGCTGGCTGGAGTGGCAGCGGGCGACGGTGCGTCGCAAGTGCGCGGGTCTCGACGAGGAGGACGCGTGGATCCCGACAAGGCGCTGGGAGCGGCCTGCGCATCTTGCGCATGCGTCTCCGCTAGCGCGTTCGTCGACGCGTGGACCAACGCACTGAGCCTCAGGCTCAACTACCAACGCGGGTCGTGGGAGGACGCTCCGTAGGGCGACAGGTAGGGGCGTCGATGACGCAGACATGCCCTCTCTCGCTCCTGGTCCTTCGTGAGCACGACCTCCCTCCTCGCGAGGAGCACCCCCCTCCCGCGCGCGAGCACGACCGCATCGCGGCATGAGCGGACGCGGATTCGCCTGACGACATGGACGCCTGAGCAGGGCCGTCGACCGGTTGCGGCCACGCGAGTGTGCAGACCGACGTGCTCGCCGCTTCCAAACCAGGGTGGCGGGGAACATGCTGGGATCTGACGGCCTGACGACAGCGGGAGGTGAGTCTGCGTGGAGCGGGTAGAGGCCGATCTGCTGATCCCCGGCCGCGGCGCGCCGCTTCGCGACGGTGTCGTGATCCTCGATGGAGAGACGATCGCGTACGCCGGGCCAGCCGCCGGGGCGCCACAGAACAGCGACGGAGACCCGATCCGCGTTGCTGTCGCCATGCCTGGGCTCTGGGACTGCCATGGGCACCTCCTCGGAGTGCGCAGCCTCGACTTGAGCCGCGTGGTCACCGACCCAAGTCCATTGCGCGCCGCTCGGTGTGCGCACGACCTCCGGGCGGCTCTGGACGCTGGGGTCACATCGGTACGGGAAATGGGCGGGCTCGGTGTCTATCTGTCCCAGGCGGTGGCTGAGGGACTGCTGGAGGGCCCGGCGATCTACGGCGCTGGAGCGATCCTCGGGACGACAGGCGGGCATGCGGATGTTCACCAGTTCCCGCAAGCGTGGCTAACGGACTTCGGCCATTCGGGCGGTGACCTGCGCCAGTGTGATGGGGTCGACGAGTGCGTCCGGGCCGTTCGGGAGCAGCTGCGCCGGAACGCCAAGCTGATCAAGGTGTGCGCTTCGGGCGGTGTGTTGTCTGAGGTTGACGACCCCCTCCACCAGCAGTTCACCGTGGCGGAGCTTCGCGCCATCGTCGAGGTGGCAGCTCTGGCCGAGCGGGTGGTGGCAGCGCACTGTCACGGCAAGCCGGGGATGCTGGCGGCACTCGAGGCCGGCGTTCGCACCATCGAGCACGGAACCTACCTCGATGAGGAGGTGTGCGACGCCATGCGCGAGACCGGAGCCCTTCTGGTACCCACGCGGACGATCATCGCCGAGACCCTCGTCAGCGACCACCTGCCGCCTTACGCAAAGGCGAAGATGGCCGCGATCGCCGACAGACACGCCGCCGCCGTCGCCATGGCCCACGAGCGCGGGGTCACCATCGCCGCGGGGACCGACATCGCCTACAGCGGCCGTGACCTCCCCGCCTCCTGGGGGCGGAACGGGCGTGAGCTGCCCTTGCTCGTCGAGGCCGGGATGACCCCGCTTGAGGCTGTTGAGGCAGCGACGGCCAACGGTCCGATGACCCTCGGCCCACAGGCTCCGCGTAGCGGGATCCTGGCAGAGGGCTTCGACGCGGACCTGATCGCGCTCGACCGTGACCCGCTCCGGGACATCCTGGTGCTGGCCGACCCGGGTCACATCATCGGCGTCTGGCGCGCCGGGCGACGTGTCAAGCGGTGACCGACCGCTCATCGGCACGACCGCGCGGAGCGCGGCATGAGCGGACGGTTCGCTACTCGGATGCCCGCTCGCGTGACTTCGACTCGCGGTGCCTCAGTCTGCGACGCAGTTGACCCCTGAACCTTCGCTGCGCCGTCTCAGTTGCCACAAACTGCGGGTCGTTCGCGCTTTCGAAGTAGCCGTTCTCGGCGTCGTCGAGCCCATGATCGGCATCAACGACCCGAGCCAACTCGTCACGCATCGGCGGCCCGCTCGACAGTCGGTCGGCCCAGTCGGGCTTCGGAGATGTCGGTTCCACCCGTCCAGTCTGACGCATCCGGCTGACTCTGGTGCAGTCACCGCTCATCGGCATGTGAGTGCGCGCGCGAGGCAACGCCGCCACCTGCCCCGCGTCAGCAGTAAGACATTGTGTGCTAATGACGCCACTGAAGACCAGCGCCTGGGTCAAGGACGAGGAGGCCGCTCGGCGACGACCCGTGCCCAGCAGCGAGCTGTCGATCGCATCCGTGGTCTCGCACCTGCGCTCCGTCGAGTGGCACTGGTTCGAGCGGAGCTTCCTCGGGGACGACTCCGACGCCGACCCGTCGGGCGGGTGGGTCCTGGGGGCGGAACCCTTGGCCGAGCTGCTCGACGCCTACGACGCCCAGTGCGCGAGATCGAGGGACATCGTGGCAGCGCACAACCTCGACGAGATCGAGGCCTACGCGCCCGCCGGGCTCCCGCTGGTGTCCCTGCGGTGGATCGTGGGCCACCTGACCGAGGAGACCGCCCGGCACCTCGGACACCTGGACCTGCTGCGCGAGGCCATCGACGGCTCTCGCGGCTACTGAAGGTCCAGCCCCACGGAAGCCGGTTCAGACGGAGACGTGCGCGCGGGGCTTCACCGCGACCGCACGCGGGCGCAGGGCCCAGCGCACGAGAGCCGTCACGACCATCACGAAACCGAGCAGCAGCAGCGCGCCGCCGGTCCAGGTGCCGACGGAGGCTTCGTCGCCGGCGAGAAAGGTGCCCGCAAGGGAGAGGGCGAGGCCGACGACCAGGAGGTACGCCGACGTACGGGGGGTCGGGGTTTCCACGGTTCCGTTCTACGCCGATCGGGCGTCGCGCGCGGGCGAATCGCCCAAAAAGTGCTACGCCTCGAGCGCGAACACCACGCTGCGCGAGCCGAGGTCGGCCTCGGTGAGCTGGACGCCGACCTCGTTGCCCAGCGGCAGCGGCGCGGGCCCGGTGAGCCGGGCCTCGATGGCGGGGTCCTGGATGGTGACCGTGCCCTTCGCCTCGTCCTTCTCGTCGACGTCCACCACCACGCCGTCGAACTTCTCGCCGACCCGCTTCTGGAGCACGCCGGCCTCGACCAGGTCGATGACCATGCCCTCGTAGCGGTGCGAGAGCTGGTCGGCCCGCTGGAGCGTCTGCGGCAGCTCGCCGAGCCGGTCCAGCACCCACATCGGCACCTCCTGCCCCGAGCAGAGGGCGAGGCAGATCTCCCCGGCGTACCTGTCCCCCAGACGCCGCAACGGGGCGGTGACGTGGGCGTACTCCGAGGCGAGGGCGGCGTGCTCGGGCTGGTCGGGTACCTCCCCCACGAACCCGACATAGCCACTGCCCCGGAGCAGCCGCGTGCAGGCGGTGACCATCGCGGCGTGGGTCGGCCTCGACGGGTCGAGCGAGCGCACGAAGTCGGGGTAGAGCATCTCGGCCGGCCAGTCGATGCCCAGGGCGCGGGCCGTGCGGTGCAGCCGTTGCACGTCACGCGGGTCCGGCGGCGGCAGGGTGCGCAGCAGCCCGACCCGGCCGTAGACCATCAGCGACGCGGCGGCCATGCCGGTGAGCAGCGAGATCTGGGCGTTCCACTGCTCGGTGGGGATCTGCGCGCGGAACTCCAGGTGCCACGTGTCGCCCTCGATGCTGACCTCCTGCTCGGGCAGCGGCAGCGACACGCCACCGCGGGCGGCCTCCCGTGCGAGCCGGAGCTCGCCGATCTCCTTGAGCAGCGCCAGGGACTCCTCGGCCGAGCCGTCGTCGATGGCCTGCTGGACCCCGGCGTAGTCGAGCTTGGCCCGCGACCTCACCCGGGCCCGCTCCACCTGGACGTCGGTGCCCTCACCGGTCTCGTCGACCTTGATGGTCCACAGCAGCACCGGGCACACCTGGTCGGGCAGCAGCGACGCGGCGCCCTCGGAGAGCGACGGCGGGTGCAGCGGGATCTTGGAGTCCGCGCCGTACAGCGTCATCCCCCGCTTGTTGGCCTCGAGGTCGATCGGGTCACCGGGGCTGATGAACGCCGCCACGTCGGCGATGGCGTAGTAGACGACGTACCCGTCCCCGTCGCGCGCGAGGTGCATCGCCTGGTCGAGGTCCCGCGAGGTCGGCGGGTCGATCGTGATCATCGGCAGGTCCGTGCGGTCCAGGTCCGGCAGGCGCGGGTTGGCCGCGGCGGCCTCGGCCGCGGCGAGCACGTCCGCGGGGAAGTCCGGGGCCACCTCGAGCTCCTCCTGGATCCGCGCGATGCCCTCGCGGAGGTCGCGCGCGGCGGCGCCGTCGTCGGCGCTGGTGACGTGGACGACGCGGCTGGCAGCCATGCGAGCAACCCTAGCCAGGGCGAAGGCCACGACCCGGCAGCCCCTACCCTGACGCCCGTGCTGATCCTGCTGCCGCCGAGCGAGGGCAAGACGCCGGCCCGCCGCGGCAAGCCGCTCGACCTCGGCGCGCTGTCCTTCCCGGACCTCACCACGCCGCGGCAGCAGGTCCTGGACTCCCTGCTCGACCTCTGCCGCGGCGACGTCGAGACGGCACGGAAGGCGCTCGGCCTCCCGCCGGGCCTGGCGGACCTCGTGCATCGCAACGCGGCGCTCGACCACGCGCCCACGGCTCGCGCCGACCACGTCTACACCGGAGTCCTCTACGACGCCCTCGCGCTGCCCGACCTCGCCGCCGACGCCCGCCGCCGCGCGACCAGCCGGCTCGCGGTGGTGTCCTCGCTCTTCGGTCTGGTGCGCCCGGGCGACCGCATCCCGGCGTACCGCCTCTCCGGCGACGCCTCCCTGCCCGGCCTCGGGGCGGTCGCGGGCGTGTGGCGCGCGAGCCTGGACCCCGTCGTGCGGGACGCCGCCGGCAGCGGACTCGTGGTCGACCTCCGGTCCACGACGTACGCCGCGTTCTGGCGCCCCGCGGCCGACCTCGCGCGCAGGGTGGTCACCGTCCGCGTGCTGCACGAGACCGGCGGGAAGCGCACGGTCGTCAGCCACTTCAACAAGGCCACCAAGGGACGGCTGGTCCGCGGGCTCCTGGAGGACGGCGCGAACCCCGGCTCGGTCCGGGCCCTGGCCGCCACCCTCGAGCGACTGGGCTGGCAGGCCGACGTCGGCGAGCAGGGCCGACACGGCACGCAGGTCGACGTCGTGGTCAGCGAGGTGTAGCTACCAGCGCGTCGACTCGTCCAGCAGGTCGACGCCCGGGGCCAGGGTGTTGAAGGCCCGCAGGGAGGCGTGCCGCTCGCCACTCCCGGGCACTGGGCCCTCCGGCGGGCTGAAGAAGGAGACGACGGTGACGGACGCCGGCCGCAGCTCCATCCGGAACTGGGACTCCAGCGGCGCCCCGATCGCGTCGGCCACCACGACCTTGATGGGCGTGACGTGGCTGGCCACGACCACCGTCCCGCCGACGTGGCGCGCGAGCACCCCGTCCAGCGCCGCGAGCACCCGGTCGCGCACCATCTGCAGGGACTCCCCGCCTCCTGGCCGCTGGTCGGTCGTGCCGACCCAGGCATCGAGGTCAGCGGGGTACTCCGCGGCGACCTCCTCGAACGTCAGCCCGTCCCACGTGCCGAAGTCCATCTCCGCGAAGCCGGGCTCCTCCTCGACGGGGACCCCGAGTCGCTCGGCGAGGATCTGACCGGACTCGAGCGCGCGGCGTACCGGGCTCGCGACGACCGCGTCGACCCGGTCTCCCAACGGCGCCAGCCACTCGGCGACGGACCGTACCTGGGCGCGACCCTCCTCGCTCAGCCCCGGGTTGGCCGACGAGGTGCCGCCGGAGAACCGCTTCTGCGTGGTGTGCTCCGTGACGCCGTGCCGCACGAGCACCAGCGTCGTCTGCACCTGCCTGCGCCACGCCACCCAGCGCGGCTCGTCGGTCTCGACGGCGTCCGTCGCCTCGGTGGGGGCGGCCTCGTCACCGCGGTGGCCGGGGTCGGCCGCCACGGTCACCCCGCTGCGCTTGCCGTCCAGCGCCTCGTTGGCCAGCCGGTCGGCGTGCTTGTTCTGCTCGCGCGGCACCCAGGTGTACGTCGTCCCGAACGGCGCGAGCCGGTTGGCCTCGAGGGCGAGCGGCTTCATGTCCGGGTGCTTGATCTTCCAGTTGCCCGACATCTGCTCGACCACGAGCTTGGAGTCCATCCGGACCTCGACGTCGGCGTCCGGGGCGAGCTCGGCGGCGAGCTCGAGGCCGGCGATCAGGCCGCGGTACTCCGCCACGTTGTTGCTGGCCACCCCGATGCGCGTGCCGTCCTCGGCGATCACCGCACCGGTGTCGGCGTCCTTCAGGACGGCGCCGTACGCCGCGTTGCCCGGGTTCCCGCGAGAGCCGCCGTCCGCCTCGATGACGACGGCGCGCGGGCCGGTCACGGCGCCCACCTCACAGACCGGACTCCTCGGTGCGCACCAGGATCCGCTGGCACTCCTCGCAGCGCAGCACCTCGTCCTCGGCCGCGGCCCGGATCTTGCCGACCTCGGCGTTGTCGAGGGTGAGCATGCAGCCGCCGCACTGGCGGGCCCGGAGGGCCGCCGCCCCGACGCCGTTCTTGGCCGCGCGCAGGCGGTCGTAGAGCGCCATCAGGTCGTCCGGTACCTCGGCGGCGACCGGTACGCGCTGCCCGGTGAGGGTGGCCAGCTCGGCGTCGATCTCGGCGTACTTGGCGTCCCGCGCCTCCTCCAGCCGGCGGTTGCGCTGCTCGGCGTCGGCGAGCTGCGCGGTCAGCTCCTCCAGGGTGCGTTGGGCGTCCTCGAGGCGGGCCATCACCTCGAGCTCCTCGTCCTCGAGGGTGACGATGCGGCGCTCGAGGGACGCCATCTCGTGCTGCATCCGCTCGAGGTCCTTCGGGTTGGACACCAGGCCCTGGTCCATCCTGCTGCGGTCGCGGTCGCGGCGGGTGCGCACCTGCTCGACGTCCGCGTCGACCTTGGTCTGCTCGGCGGTGAGGTCGTCGACGACGATGCGCGCGTCCCGGGCCTGGTTGCCGAGGTCCTGCCGGGTCATGGTGATCGCGGCCAGGTCGTCGTGCTCGGGCAGCGTGCCGCGCTGGTGGCGCAGCTGGTCCGCGCGCGAGTCGAGCTCCTGCAGGTCGAGCAGCTTCAGCTGGACGGCGGGGTCGGCTTTCAGGGTGTGCTCCTTCTCATCCTTCTCCCCCGCGGAACCGCCAGGCGTCGGTGCAGATCGTGCTCACGCGGGTCTCCACCGTATCCATGGCGCGCACGAGCCTGGCCTCCACCTGCGGCAGCCAGGTCCACTCGGCCGCCCAGTGCGAGACGTCGACGAGCGCGGGTCCACCCTGTTCCACGAACTCGATCGCCGGGTGGTGGCGCAGGTCGCTGGTCACGAACACGTCGGCGCCGCTGCCCAGGGCGTCGCCCAGCAGGAAGTCGCCCGCGCCGCCGGCGACGGCCACCCGGCGCACGTCGCGGTCCGGGTCGCCCGCGACCAGCACCGGCCGTGGCGTCTCGGGGAGCGTGCGGCGTACGTCGTCCGCGAACTGCCGCAGGGTCGTCGGCTCGACGTCACCGACCCTCCCGGCGCCCGTCGGCGCGGTGGCCGAGTCGGCGAGCTCGACCACGTCCCACGCGGGCGTCTCGTAGGGGTGCGCGGCGAGCATCGCGCGGATCACCCGGCTGCGCATGGGCCGGTCCAGCACCACCTCGATGCGGTCCTCGCCGACCACCTCGAGCTCGCCGACGCGGCCGATGGCGGGGTTCGCGCCCTCCAACGGCCGGAACCGGCCCTCGCCCGGCGAGCTGAACGACGCCGACTCGTACTCCCCGATCCGTCCCGCCCCGGCCTCCGCCAGCGCGCCACGCACCCGGTCCGCGTCGGCCAGCGGGACGTACACGGTGAGCTTGTCGAGCGGGCCGCCCTCGGACCGCAGCGGCGCGAGGTGCTCGAGTCCGAGCGCCTCGGCCAGCGCGTCGGACACGCCGGGGTGCGCGTGGTCGGCGTTGGTGTGTGCGGTGAGCAGCGCGCAGCCGGCCCGCGCGAGCACGCCGAGCGTCCGGCCCTTCGGCGTCGTCTCGGCGACGCCGTGCACCCCGCGCAGGAACAGCGGGTGGTGCGTCAGCAGCAGGTCCGCGCCGTGCTCGGCCGCCTCGCGCGCCGTCTCGATCGTCGGGTCGACGGCGAGCAGGATCGTGCGCACCTCCTGGTCCGGGTCCCCGGCCACCAGCCCCACGGCATCCCAGTCGTCCGCCGTGCCCGGCGGGTACCACCCGTGCACCAGCTCGACGACCTCGCTCAGCGTGGGCATGGCGTGCAGGCTAGCGGCGCGCATGGTGGTCGAGCTCGGTCCAACCGATTCGTCAGCGATCCTCCGGGCGGCGCGAGCGTCGAGATCTCTGACGAATCGCGGGACCGCCGCCGCTAGTTGACCTGGCGGTCGCGTCCCTCCCAGTACGGCGCGCGCAGCTTGAACTTCTGGAGCTTGCCGGTCGCCGTGCGGTCCAGCACGTCGCGGAACTCGACCGAGGACGGCGCCTTGTACCGGGCCACCTTGCTCTTCACGTAGTCGATCAGCTCCTGCTCGGTCAGCGTCGACCCCTCGGCCTTCACGACCAGCGCCTTGATCGTCTCGCCCCACTTGTCGTCCGGTACGCCGATCACGGCGACCTCGGCGACGTCCGGGTGGCTGAAGATCGCGTCCTCGACCTCGATCGAGGAGACGTTCTCGCCGCCGGTGATGATCACGTCCTTCTTGCGGTCGGAGATCGTCAGGTAGCCGTCCTCGATCACGCCGCCGTCGCCGGTGTGGAACCACCCGCCCTCCAGGGCGGCCTCGCTGGCCTCGGGGTTGTCCCAGTACCCCGCCAGCACGACGTTCGACCGCGCGAGCACCTCGCCCTCGCCGTCGACCTTCAGGGTGACGCCGACCGCGGGCGAGCCGGCGCGCATCAGCTTCAGCGACCGCTCCTGGGCCGACAGGTCGTCCCACTCCTGCCGCGACCGGTTGATGGTGAGCAGCGGCGAGGTCTCGGTCAGCCCGTAGATCTGGATGAACTCCCAGCCGAGCTCCTCCTCGACCCGCTGGATCGTCCGGCTGGGCGGCGGGGCCCCGGCCACCACGATGCGGGTCCTGTCGCGACCCGGGATCGGCCCGTCCCAGCCCGGCGCGGCGTCCAGCACCGCGGCCACGACCGCGGGAGCCGCGCACATGATCGTGACGCCGTACTTCTCGACCCGCCGCAGGATCTCGGTGCCGTCGACCTTGCGCAGCACGACCTGGGGCACCCCCATCCCGGCCATCGTGAACGGCATGCCCCAGCCGTTGCAGTGGAACATCGGCAGCGTGTGCAGGTACACGTCGCGGTCGCTCACCCCGGTGTGCCAGCCGAACGTCGTCGCGTCGACCCAGATGTTGCGGTGGGTCATCTGCACGCCCTTGGGCCGGGCGGTCGTCCCGGACGTGTAGTTGATGGTGGCCGTGCCGTTCTCGTCCGGGCTGTCCCAGGGGCGCGGGTCGGCATCCTCGCCGTCGACCATCAGGTCGTCGTCCGAGCCGATCACGAACGTGTGCGCCGACGCCTCCACGTCCTTGAGCGCGTCCGCGAGCTCGGGGTCCACGAACAGGACCTTCGCGCCGGAGTGCTCGACGATGTAGGCGACCTCGTCGCGCGACAGCCGGAAGTTCACCGGCACCAGCACCCGGCCGAACCCGCTGACGCCCCAGAACGACGTCAGCAGCCGGCCACTGTTGTGGCTGACCATCGCCACCCGTTCACCGAAGCCGACGCCCAGCTCGTCGAGCTTGGCCGCGATCCGCCGGGCCCGCCGGCCCATCTCGGCGTAGGTGAGGTCGCCCCACGACGGAGCGGGCTGGTCGGGCTCGTCGTGCAGCCCGATGCGGTCGCCGTACACGGTGACGGCGCGGTCCAAGAAGTCGCTCACGGTGAAGGGCACGATCACGGCTCCGAGTCTCAACCCAGGTCACCCGGTTGTCGACCCTCCCGTCGCCGGGCCAGGACCGACCTGGCCGAGGTGCTTGAGGGCCTCGCGCCTCGACAGCCCGGACAAGCGCCCGCCGAGACGGGCGACCTCGGCCCGCACCCAGTCCGGGTCCGTGCGGGCGTGCTGGCGCAGCGCCCACCCGATCGCCTTCCGCAGCCAGAAGGACGGGTCCGCGACGTTCGCCTCGACGACCTCGCGCAGCAGGTCGGTGTCGGTGTCGCCCCGATGGTTGACCTGGCTCAGCACGGCCGTACGCCGCACCCACAGGTCGCCGTCCCGGGCCCACGTCCGCACCACCGGGGTCACCTCGACGCGGTGTCCCGCCAGCACGTTCCCGACGAGGTGGGCGGCCACCTCGTCGACGTGGTCCCACCACGCGCCCGTCACCACGAGGTGCCGGTAGAGGTCGAGGCTCGCCGGGTCCTGCCACGGCCGCGCGGCTCGGTGCCGCGCGAGCGTCGTGGCGGCGTACCGCTCCTCACGATGAGTCGCGCCGTCCCACAGCGCCAGCACCGTCGCCTCGTGCGTCGCGCGGTCCAGCGGCGCGTACGCCGCCAGCACCGGGCGCAGCACGCGCTTGAGGACCGGCGACGGGACGCCGTGGTACGGCATCGACGACTTCATGTAGGCCTGCTGGCCGCTCGCGATCGCGGGATCACCGGCCTCGGCCAGCGCCGATCGGACCGCAGCGACCACGTCCGCGTCCGCACCCACGGCGCCATCCAACCGCAGCTGCTCGCGGTCGCCGTCACGGCCGGACTGCGGGCGGTGTTGTGAGAGGATCGCGCGTCGTTCAGGACGCGTTCGGCGCGTCGGACGGGCGCATAGCTCAGCGGTAGAGCGCTTGCCTTACAAGCAAGATGTCGCAGGTTCGATCCCTGCTGCGCCCACCCCCCGTGGGGGTGGTCCGGCACACCACCCGGCAGGAGTAACTTGTCCGGACTGTGAGGCCACCTTCTTGAGCCGCGTCGAGCCCGGCACGTCGCTCGGTCAGCGGTACCGCCTCGAGCGCCGCGTCGCCTCCGGCGGCATGGCCGACGTCTGGGCGGCCGAGGACGAGGTGCTCCAGCGCCAGGTCGCCCTCAAGGTGATGCGGCCGGACCCGGGCCACGAGGAGCTGTTCGCGCTCCGCTTCCGCGACGAGGCGTTGCACTCCGCGTCGCTGAACCACACCAACATCGCCACCCTGTTCGACTACGGCGAGGACGACGGCATCGCCTACCTGGTGATGGAGCTGGTCGACGGCAAGCCGCTCTCGCAGGTCATCCGCGAGCACGGCCGGCTGCCGGCGGACCAGGTGCGCTCGATCGTCGGGCAGTGCGCGCTGGCGCTCGGCGTGGCCCACGAGGTCAAGGTCGTCCACCGTGACGTCAAGCCGGCCAACATCCTCGTCCGCGAGGACGGCCTGGTGAAGCTCACCGACTTCGGGATCGCTCGCGCGGTGGACGCCTCCGGGCACACCCGCGCCGGCGACCTGCTCGGCACGCCGTCGTACATCAGCCCCGAGCAGGCCCTCGGCCGGCCGGCCACCGGCGCGTCGGACCTCTACGCCCTGGGCGTGGTGGCCCACGAGATGCTCAGCGGGAACAAGCCGTTCGACAAGCCGACGCCGATCGCCACCGCGATGAGCCACATCCACGAGACCCCGCCGCCACTGCCCGACGACGTGCCCGAGGACCTGTCCGGCGTGATCGAGGACCTGCTCGCCAAGGACCCGCACCAGCGCCCGGAGAACGCCCGCGCCGTCGCCATCCGGCTCGGCCTCGCCGACCACGAGATCATCGGCCTGTCCCTCGGTCTGGCCCAGGCCGTGTACGGCGAGTCGGCGCTCGAGGAGCAGCCCCTCGGGCCGGACATCGGTGCGGACATCGGTCCGGACGACCCGACGCCCCAGGAGCCGACCCGGACGGTCGCGGTCGACGTGGCCGCCCTGCTCGACGACTGATCGCCCGTGTCCGGCTGGTCCAGACCACTCGGGTCACTCCCGTAACGCTCGGCTCAGTCAACTCGTTGCGTTGGGCACGTCCCCCCACGAGGGGCTCCGTCCGGGATCACAGGGGACCCGGACGGGGCCCCGTTCTCATGTCCAGGCCGGGGCCTGGTGACGAGTGGGCCGCTCAGCGGAACGTGAAGTAGGCGCCGACCAGCCCCGGGAGCGGGCCCAGCAGCAGCCAGGCACTCAGCATCGACTTCGCGTGCAGCGCCCGGAAGGCGGCCACCGCCATCACCCCGGTGACGCCGGCCAGCACGTTGAGCCCGACCCGCGCGTCCTGGTCGTCGGCGAAGACCCCGGCCACGGCGAGGCCGGCGGCGAAGTGCTCGATGACGGTGAAGGCCAGCACCGACAGGACCCACTGCTGCACCTGGGTGAGCGACATCCCGGCAGGCGAGGGGGTCGGCGGCTGGTCCACAGCCCCCACGCTAGCGAGGTCCCCCGGACGTGGTGGACGCCCCGTCCCCGGGAGAGAGAGGTTCCGGGTCGAGGCGTCGTCCGCGTTCATGGTCGGTGACCTGAGGCCGCCTCACAACCCCAACCCGAGTAGTCCCCTCGGGCCAGCATGGCCTGGGGTGGACCGGGGTACCTTCGACCAATGGCGGCGCGCACCGACCGGTTGCTCGACGCCGTGATCGTCCTGCTGGCCACGTGGACCGTCGTCTACCACGTGAGCCTGCTGCTCGGGCTCGCGTCGAACGTCGCCCTCGTCATCGAGGTCCTCCTCCTCGCTCTCTGGCTGGTTGCGGTGCGCAGGAGCGCGGCTCCGCTCGTCGAAGAGGACCGCCCCGGCCCCTCACGAGACCGCCGGGCCACCGTCGTCCTGGTCGTCGCGGCGTCCGTCGCGGCGGTCGCGATGGCGCTCGACCTGCCGTGGCTCGTGGTGTGGGTGAGCTGGCTGGTGGCGGGCCTCGCCGGCGTGCTGGCGGTCCGTCGTGCCGGCCTCTCAGCACCCGGCACCCGGGACGACAGCCCGGGCCGGGACGAGACCTGGTTCGCCGTCGCCTGCGCGGTGGGGCTGGCGACGTTCGCGACGGTGACCCTGAGGCCGAACCCCGACGACCTGTACTACGTCAACCTCGCGCAGTGGGTGGCCGAGCACGGCGACTTCCCGGTGCGCGACACGATCTTCGCCGACCTCGTCTACCCGATGTCCAACTGGCCGCCGCTGGCGTCGTACGACGGCCTGGTCGGGGCGCTGGCCCACCTGCTGGGTCTGCGGGCCGGGGACGTCGAGTACGTCGTCGTCCCCCCGATCATGACGGCGCTGGCGGTCCTCGCCCTGTGGCGGCTGCTCCGCGCCTGGCGGGTGCGGCACGTCGCGCTCGCGCTGGGGTTCGGCCTGCTGTTCCTGCTCGTCGACGGGACCTCGTCGTACGGGCCGCCGGGCAACCTGTTCCTCACCCGGCTCTGGCAGGGCAAGGTGATCCTGCTGTGCCTGGTGGTGCCGACGCTCCTGACGTACGCACTGAGGTACGTCGAACGGCCCAGCCGGCGCGGCGCGATCCGGCTCGTGACCGGCGGCGCCGCCGCCGTGGCCTGCTCCACCACCGCGATCTTCCTGGTCCCCCTGCTCGCTCTGGCCGGATCCGCTCCGCTGGCGCGCCGGGCACCGCGTCAGGCACTCGTGGGCTTCGCGGCGATGGCGGCGTACCCGTTGGCCGCCGGCGTCACGACGCTCGTGCTCGGTGGCCGTTCGGCCGACGACTTCGCCGAGAGGCGGCAGTACCGCTTCGACCCGGACTGGTTCGGGCACGCCGTGTTCCTGACCGACCTGCTGGCGCTGGTGGCCGTGCTCGCGGTGCTGCTCGGGTGCCTGCTCGTGCCCCACCCGGCCGCCCGCCTGACCAGTGCCCTGCTCGTCACGGCCACCGGCATCACCTTCGTCCCTGGTTTCACCCGGCTCGCCTACGACCTCGTGGGTCTGGGCCCGACGCTGTGGCGGGTGACGTGGGGGTGCACGGTCGCGGCGCTGGTCGGCGCGGCCGTCTCCGCCCTCTGGGAACGGGCCCCGACACCGAAGGTCGCCGCCGTGGGTGGCGCCGTCCTCGCCGTCGCGCTCGCCGCCTTCGGCAAGCCGATCTGGCTCTCCGACACCTCCACCGACCTGGTCGCGCCGTTCCACTGGCAGCGGTCCGCCGACTCTCGCGACGTGGTCGCCTGGATCCTGGCCCGCGACGATCCCGGCCTGGTCCTCGCCCCGGACGGGCTGGCCATCACGCTGGCGGTGACGAGCACGGACGTGAAGACCGTCGCCCCCCGCGACTACTACCTGACGTACCTGCGCGACGAGCCCGGCTTCCGGTTCCAGGACCGACTGCGGCTCGTCGACTTCGCCAACCGGGAGCCCGGTCGCAGCGACCACCTCGCCACCGCGCTGGGCGCCCTCGACGTGGGCGTCGCGTGCGTCTACCTGTCCGACACCGACGGCTTCACCGCGTTGCTCGCGGCAGGCTTCAGGCCCGCCCTCACGAGCCGCGCGTACCGTTGCCTGACCGCCACCTGACCGTCTCCTGAACGTCGGCTGAACACCGGGCCGAACCCTCCCTGGGGGTGTGCGTGGCGCCTGTGAGGCGTGGTTATCGTGGCGAGACGGCCGGGTCCCGAGCCCGGCACGACCGACCCGAAATGAGGCTCACCCATGCGGATCCTGGTTCTCGGTGGCGACGGCTATCTGGGCTGGCCGACGGCGATGTACCTCTCGGCCCAGGGGCACACGGTCGGCGTCCTCGACAACGCGGTGCGTCGCCAGTACGACGAGGAGCTCGGCTCCGGAAGCCTGGTCCCGATCGAGTCGCTCCGGACTCGCGTCAAGGCGTGGGAGCGCGTCTCCGGCGAACGGATCGACATCTTCCACGGCGACCTGTGCGACGCCGACTACATCTACGACGCCCTGCGGATCTTCCACCCCGACGCGGTCGTCCATTTCGCCGAGCAGCGCGCGGCGCCGTACTCCATGATCGACCGCAAGCACGCCGTCTACACCCAGACCAACAACGTGGTCGGGACCCTCAACCTGATGTACGCGATCGGCGAGATCGACCGCGACATCCACATCGTCAAGCTCGGCACGATGGGCGAGTACGGCCAGCCCAACATCGACATCGAGGAAGGCTGGCTCGAGGTCGAGCACAACGGCCGCACCGACCGCGTCCTCTACCCCAAGAAGCCCGGCAGCTTCTACCACCTCTCGAAGGTGCACGACTCCCACAACCTGGAGTTCGGGTGCCGGATCTGGGGTCTGCGTGTCACCGACCTCAACCAGGGCGTCGTCTACGGCCAGGAGACCGAGCAGACGGTGCTCGACCCGCAGCTGGCGACCCGGCTCGACTACGACGCCGTGTTCGGCACGGTGCTCAACCGGTTCGCCATCCAGGCGGTCCTCGGCCAGCCGCTGTCCGTCTACGGTGGCGGCTCGCAGACACGCGCCTTCCTCGACATCCGCGACACCGTCGAGTGCATCCGCCTCGCGTGCGAGAACCCCGCCGACGCCGGCGAGTTCCGGGTCTTCAACCAGGCCACCGAGCAGTTCTCCCTCGACGAGCTGGCCAAGCTGGTCGCCAACTCCTACCCCGGCGGCGCCGAGGTGGAGCACATCGACAACCCGCGCGTGGAGCTGGAGAACCACTACTACAACTTCACCCACACCGCCCTGGAGTCGCTCGGCCTCAAGCCGCACCTGCTCGGCGACACGCTGCTGGAGCAGATGTACGGCGTGATCGAGCGGCACAAGGACCGGGTCGACCTCGACCTCCTGAAGCCGCGGGTGCAGTGGCGCGAGACGGCCAACAGCGGGCGCGGATGACACGAGTCCTCGTCACCGGGGGCTCGGGCTTCATCGGCCGGCACGTCGTACGCGCGCTGCTCGCCGACGGCCACGACGTCGTCGTCGCCGACCGCGACGAGCATCCCGACGTCCCCACGGTCGTCGGTGAGCTCGAGGACGCCGGCGTGCGCGACCGCGCCGTGACCGAGGACGTGGGCGTGGTCGTCCACCTGGCGGCCGAGACCTCGGTGCTCGGCTCGGTGGAGCGGCCGGTGAAGGTCCACTCGGTCAACGTCGACGTCACGGCGGCCCTGCTCGAGCTGGCGCGGCAGCGCGGTGTGGAGGCGTTCGTGATGGCCTCCACCAACGCCGTCGTGGGCGGGTACGACGGCACCTTCACCGAGTCCGTCCCGTTGCGCCCGCTCACGCCGTACGGCGCCACCAAGGCCGCCGCGGAGATGCTGCTGTCCGGGTACGCCGGTGCCTACGGCCTGCGGGCCCCCGTGCTGCGGCTCACCAACGTCTACGGTCCCGGCATGAAGGCCAAGGACTCCTTCGTCCCGCGGATGCTCAAGGCGGCCGCGCGTGACGAGGGCGTGCAGGTGTACGGCGACGGACTCCAGCGCCGCGACCTCGTGCACGTGCACGACGTGGCCCGGGCCTTCGCCCTCGCGGTCTCCCCGTCCTGGCCGGGCGGACCCAGCATCATCGGGAGCGGTTCGTCGGTGACCGTGCTGGACATGCTCGAGGCGGCCAGGGCCGCCAGCGGTCGCGCCATCGCGGCCGAGCACGTGCCGGCCAAGGCCGGCGAGATGCCGGCCGTCGTCGTCGACATCGCGCGCGCCCGATCCCTGGGCTGGGCGCCGGAGGTGTCCCTGACCGAGGGGATGGCGACGGCGTGGGACGACCTGAGCACTCGGGTGTGACCGCTGCGCGCGGCGATGCCGTCGACGAGCGCGTCCTGGCGGACCTCGCGCGCGAGCACCCCGGGCTGCGGCTCCCGCCCGTGGTGGTGGTGATCGCGGCGTACAACGAGGCCGCCGGCGTCCCGCGGGTGCTGGCCTCGTTGCCCGAGGAGGTGTGCGGGCTGCCGGTCGGCGTGCTGGTGGTCGACGACGGCAGCAGCGACGGGACCGCCGAGGCCGCCCGCGCTGCCGGGAGGGGGCTCGTCGTCGCCTACCCGACCAACCGGGGGCAGGGCAGGGCCCTGCGGCTCGGGTACCGCGTGGCGCGCGAGCACGGGGCGGAGTACGTCGTCACCACGGACGCCGACGGTCAGTACTCCCCCGACGACATCCCGGCCGTCCTGGCCCCGGTGGTGGAGGGCCGGGCCGACTTCGTCACCGGCTCGCGGCGTCTCGGGTCGCTGGAGAACAGGGACGCCGTGCGCCAGGCGGGCACGTACGTGTTCGCGTGGCTGGCCTCGTTGCTGCTGGGGCGTCGCATCACCGACACGTCCTTCGGGCTCAGGGCGATGCGCGCCGAGGTGACGGCTGCCGTCACGCTCGAGCAGCCGCAGTACCAGGCCTCCGAGCTCCTGGTCGGGGTGTTCGCGCACGGGTTCCGGTACGCCGAGGTGCCGGCCACCATGCGGGTCCGATCGGCGGGCTCGTCGAAGAAGGGCGGCAACCTGGCCTACGGGGCGCGCTACGCACGCGTCATGCTCGGCACGTGGTGGCGGGAAGGGCGACCTCGGGCCAGGTCCGGGTGACCGGCCTGCGCGGGCACCTGCGAGGGCACCAGCCGTTCCTGGTGGCCCTCGCCCTGGCCGTCCTGGTCCGGGTGTCGGTGGTCGTCGCGTTCCCGCCGGGGTTCGTGTTCAGCGACGGCCCGACGTACCTCGGCCTGGTCGACGACCTCCAGCCGCTCGCCGACCGAGCGGTCGGGTACGGCTTCCTCCTCGACGCGCTCGACGCCGTCTCCCGGTCGGTCTGGCTGGTCACGGCCGTCCAGCACGTGCTGGGGCTGCTGACCGGCGTCGTGCTCTACGCGCTGCTGCGCCGCCGGTCGGTGCCGTCACAGCTGGCGACGCTGGCGACGCTGCCCGTGCTCTTCGACGCGATGCAGCTCTCCCTCGAGCACTCGGTGCTCAGCGACGTGCTGTTCGACCTGCTGGTCGTCGCGGGCGTGGCCGCGTTGGCCTGGTACCGCTCGCCGCGGATGCCGAACGCGGCGCTGGCCGGCCTGCTGCTGGGCGCCGCGGTGTGCGTCCGCGTCGTCGGCCAGCCCCTGGTCGTGGTCGCGGTGGTGTTCTGCCTCTGGGCCGCGAGCACCTGGCGGGCGCGGCTGGCGACGGCCCTCGTCGTGGTCGTCGGGTTCGCGGTGCCCGTGTCGGCGTACACCGCCTGGTACCACGCCCAGCACGACGTCTGGGCCATGTCGGAGTCCGGCGGGCGAGCGCTGTACATGCGCACGACGGGCTTCGTGGACTGCACGAGGTTCTCGGTGCCGGCGTACGAACGGCCGCTGTGCCCCGCCGAGCCACTGGGCTCGCGGCTGGACCCCACGGAGTACGGCTGGCACACGCCTGACGGCACGCACGGCCTGCAGCCGCCACCGGGCGTCACCCTGGACGAGGCGATGCGCGACTTCGCGGAGCGCGCCATCCGGGCCCAGCCGGGCGCCTACGCGCGGATCGTCGCCCGCGACCTGATGCTGAACTTCACGGTGCCGCGCATCGACCGCTACGAGTACGACACCGCGTCGAAGTGGCGGCTGCAGACCTACGAGGAGTTCGAGCAGACCGGGTGGACCCGCCCGGCGTACCTCGCCCACGGCGGGTACCTGCTGGAGGCCGAGCAGCCGCTCGCCGGCTGGCTCGGCTGGTACGGCTTCACGGTCTACGCGTGGGGCCCCCTGCTGTTCTTGCTCACGCTCCTGTCGGTGGTCGGGTTGTTCGCGCCGTCCCGCTGGTCGAGGGGGGACGACGGCGTGTCACGGGACCGGTCCGTGCTCTTCCTGGTGCTCGCCACGGCCGCGGGCCTGCTGGCCGTCCCGGCCGTGACGGCCCAGTTCGTGTGGAGGTACCAGCTGCCCTTCCTGGTCCTGGTGCCCGCGGCGGCCGTGCTCGCCGTCGTCAGGCTTTCGAGCCGTCTCGAGATTCAGGGGACGCGCGCCACGCCCAGCACGGACTGGCCGAACGGCGGCGTCACGCGGCGCTCGACGAAACGGGTCGTGGGCACCACGAACCGGTCGTAGAGCCGCACCAGCCCGGGCTTCTGCCTGCCCACCCCGCCACGGCGGACCGTCAGCCACCAGGCGACGCCGCCGAGCAGGTTCACCGGCTTGACCTCGAGGGCCGCCAGTCCGGCCCGCTCGAACGCGTCGCGGAGGGTGGTGGGCGTGTAGCGCCGTACGTGCCCCACGGCCCGGTCGAACTCGCCGTAGAGCTGCTGGTACCCCGGCACCCAGATCACGACGTGCCCACCGGGACTGGTGAGCTCGGCCATCCGGCGCAGCGCGTCCGCGTCGTCCTCGATGTGCTCGAGCACGTTGATCGCGAGCACCGTCGTCACGGGGCCGCCCACCTGCTCCTCGAGGTTGCCCGCCAGGTCCAGGACCCGTGCCTCGACCTCGGGCCGGTCCGCGAACCGTGCCGCCATCGCGGCCACCGCCCCGGCGTCGACGTCGGTGACGACGTGGCGCTTCAGCCCGCGCACCTGGGACGCGAACTCCCCGAGCCCGGCACCGACCTCCAGCAGCGACTCCCCGAACCACGGGCTCATCAGCTCCAGCTGGTAGGCCTTGTAGCGGCGCTGGTTCGCGCCCGCGTCGTCCTCCAGCCCGCGGCCGGTCGCCTGGGTGAACGCGTCGCTCACGGACGCTCCTCCGACCGGAACAGGCGGTCCAGCAGCACGTAGCGCACGGCGAACATGATCACGTACACCCCCAGGAACGCCGCAGCCACGGCCACCGTGCGCGTCGTCCCCGACACGTCGGCCCCACGCAGCCAGGAGTCGACGCCCCTGGTGACCAGCGCGGCGAGGACGAGGGTGACCAGGATGATCGCGACGTACGGCAGGACCTCGCGCGTGAGGCTCGGCCGGCCCTTCCGCTGCCAGGTCCAGCTGCGGTTGAGCCAGTAGTTGGGGATCGCGCCGGCCAGCCACGCGACCGTCGAGGACACCGCCGGCGCGAGGTCCAGGAGTCCGTAGCAGACGACCAGGGCCAGCTCACTGCACCCGGCCGCGATGACGGAACCCGCGGTGTACGTCGAGAGCCTGCGGACCCGCCCGGGACGACGGGCCGGGCTCGTCTCGATCACACCGTCCACCCTAGGCGGCGGCCCGCTTTCGTTTACCGCCCGTTGGCATCCCCATGCCACGATGGGGGCGGGTTCCGCACGTCCCGAGGAACCGGCCCCGAGGAGTGGCCCCGCATGACCGAGACCGCGCCGACCAGGCGTCCGCGCCTGACCGACGTCCCGTCGTCGACCCCGGAGGCCGGACGCGAGCGGGAGAGCTTCGGGTACGCCTGGCGACTCTGGGCCATCGTGGTGCTGTTCGGCGCGATCGTGCTCGCGCGGTCGGCCGCGATCGGGGTGCCGGTGCGCGACCCGGACGGCCAGATGTTCCAGGACCGCATCCTCAAGGCGTTCGGCTTCCTCGTCGCGATCGCGCTCGCCGAGGCCGTGCTCCGCTCCGGGCGCCGCTGGTGGCGGCCGGTCAGCGTCTGGCGCACGCTGCGTGAGCGATGGAGCTCGCAGCGGATCGTCCTGGTGGCCACCGGGCTGCTCGCCTACCACCTCGTCTACCTCGGCTACCGCAACCTGAAGAGCTGGAACGCCTTCAACCCGCTCCGCGACGACGACCTCCTCGAGCTCGACAAGGCGCTCTTCCTCGGGCACAGCCCCGCCGTGGTGCTGCACTCGCTGTTCGGCGAGGCCGGCGCGGCCGACTTCTTCGCACTGGTCTACCGCTCGTTCACCTACGTCATCGTGCTGGCGCTCATCGGGACGCTGGCCCTGGTGCCCTCGGTCCGCAAGGGCTACGTCTTCCTGTGCGCCGCGACGTACGCCTGGATCCTCGGCACGCTCTCCTACTACCTCCTCCCCAGCCTCGGCCCGTACGCCACCGCGCCCTGGGAGTTCGACGGGCTGCGGGTCACGAAGATCACCGAGACCCAGGCGGAGTACCTCACCGAGCGGGCGCACTTCCTGGCCAACCCCGCGGCCCCCGACGCGTTCGTCAGCCTGGGTGCGTTCGCGAGCCTGCACGTCGGGTTCTCGACCCTGGTGTTCCTGATGACCCGCTACTACGGGCTCAAGCGCGTCTCCCGGGTCATGGGCATCTACCTCGTGCTCGTCGTCATCTCCACGGTCTACTTCGGCTGGCACTACGTCAGCGACGACATCGCCGGAGCCCTGCTCGCGGCGAGTGCCCTGGCCCTCGGCCACTGGACGGTCCATCCGCGCTGGCGGCGAGCACCCTCATGACGCTCGTCGACGACGCGCGCGCCGAGGCGCCCGAGGTCGTCGCCCCGATCGCGGTCAGCGCCGTCCGGTGGAGCCCGGTGCTGGTGGCCTCGGTCCTGGCCGGCGTCCTGCACCTGCTCTGGTGGCGGCTGCTGGCCACGCCCGGCGGCGACATCGCGGCCCAGGACGCCTGGGCGGCGTTCGCCCGGGCGCACCCCGGCAGCGCCTACGACCTCGCCTGGTACGGCGGCATGCACCCGGTCTCGTACAGCGCGCTCTCGCCGTACCTGATGGCCGTCCTCGGCGTGCGCCCCACGATGGTCGTCGTCGGCACCCTCGCCGCAGGGCTGCTGGCCCTGCTGCTGGAGCGCAGCCGCCACGTCACCCGCCCGATGGTCCCTGCGATCGTCGGCGCCGTCGCGCTGGCCGGCAACGCGGTCTCCGGCCGGGTCACGTTCGGGCTGGGCATCCTGTTCGGGCTGGCCGCCCTGCTCGCCGTCTTCGCCTGGCCCATCGACGCCCGTGCACACCCGTGGCTCGCGCGCCTGCGCCTGGTGGTCATCGTGCTGCTCACCGCGGTCACGACAGCGGCCAGCGCGGTGGCTGGACTCTTCATCGGCCTGGTCGCCGCCTCGCTCTGGCTCACCGGGTGGCGCGCGCTGGCGTACGCCGTCGGGGCGCCGCCCGTCGTGGTCGTCGGTGTCTCCGCGTGGCTGTTCCCCTTGTCGGGCGTGCAGCCGATGGACTGGAACTCCGCCATCCTGCCGACCGTGGCCGGCCTGACCGCGGCGCTGCTCTTCCCGCGCGACTGGCGGCTGCTGCGCACGCTCGGCTGGATCTACCTCGTGGCGGTGCAGCTCTCCTGGCTGGTGCCGTCGCCGGTGGGCACGAACATCGGCCGCCTCGGCCTCATCTTCACGCTCATCGGCCTCGTGGTCGTGGTCAGGGAGCGGTCGGACGAGGCCACGTCGGTCATCGCGCGCCGTCTCGGCCGGCGGGTGACGGTGGCGCTCACCGCGGCATCCCTGATCACGCTGACCAGCTGGCAGGTGGCCACCGCCGCCCGCGACGCGATCAGCACCGCGCCTCCCGCGTCGCTGAGCATCGACCTCGACCCTCTCGTCGACCAGCTCCAGGCCCGCGGCGCGAGCCTCGGCCGCGTGGAGGTCGTGCCGACCGCCAGCCACCGCGAGGCGACCGCCCTGGCGCCGTACGCCAACCTCGCCCGCGGCTGGAACCGCCAGGCCGACGCGGCCCGCAACCCCCTTTTCTACCGCGAGCGGCCGCTGACCGCAGAGGTCTACCAGGCGTGGCTGCGTCGCTGGGCCGTCCGGTTCGTCATCGTCGCCACCCAGGCCGCGCCGGACACCGCAGCCGTCGACGAGGCGGCGCTGGTGTCGGGCGGCCTGCCGTACCTCCAGCGCGTCTGGTCCGACGACCAGTGGACGCTGTACGAGGTGCACAACCCGCGGCCGCTCGCCTCGGCGCCCGCCGAGGTCCTCGACTTCGACGCCGCCGAGGTCACGCTCTACACGCCGACGGCCGGGTCGATCGTGGTGCGCATCGGGTACTCCCGCTGGCTGAGCCTGGTCGACGACTTCGGTAAGCCGCTGCCGAGCCCGCCCGAGGGGGACACCTCCCCGCAGGCGTGCCTGTCCGGGCTGGCCAACGACGCCGACGCCGCCGCGGACGCGCGAGACGACGCGGCGGACGACGGTGTCAAGAAGCCCTACAACTGGCTGGTGCTCCACGCCCCGCACCCGGGCGTCTACCACATCGGGGCGCCGTACAAGGTGCCGCGCGGGTCGGCCTGCCCGTCCTAGTCCCCGTCCGAGTCCCCGTCCGAGTCCCCGTCCTGGTCGCGTGTCTGCGGCCCCTTCCGGAGCCGGTCGTTCTCGGCCCGCAGCGCGCGGTTCTGCTCCTCGAGGTCGAGCACCGCCTCGACCCCGGCCAGGTTGAGGCCCTCGTCGAGCAGGTCAGAGATCCGGTTCACGTCCGCGATGTCGTCGGCGCTGTAGCGCCGCGTGCCCCCGGCGGTGCGGTGCGGCGTGATCAGGCCCTTGGCCTCGTAGGCCCGCAGCATCGGGGGGTTCACACCGGTCAGCTCGCTGGCCACGGCCATCCCGTAGACGGCCTGGTCGCCGGTGACGGCCCCCGAGCGGGAGCCGCCACCGGCGCGGCGCCGCCGGGGCTGGGCGTGCTCGCCGGGACCGTCCTGGGACTTCTTGTCCACCACTCTTGAAATCTCTCGCAGATCTGGCTAAATATCAATCCATCGACTGAGATTATCTCCGATCGATGACCAGGAAATCCTCCCGGAAGGAGCTGAACATGTTGATGCGCACCGACCCGTTCCGTGACCTCGACCGGCTGGCCCAAGCCGTCTTCGGCACTCCGGCCCAGCCGGCGATGATGCCGATGGACGCCTATCGCGACGGCGACACGTTCGTGGTGCGGCTCGACGTGCCGGGCATCGACCCCGGGTCGATCGACCTGACCGTCGAGCGCAACGTGCTGACGGTCCACGCCGAGCGCACCCGGCCCGACCCGCAGGCCGAGCGGATCGCCGCGGAGGTCAGCCACGGACTGTTCAGCCGGCAGCTGTTCCTCGGCGACTCGCTGGACGTCGACCACCTCACCGCCGACTACACCGATGGCGTGCTGACGCTTCGTCTGCCCGTCGCCGAGCGTGCGAAGCCGCGCCGCATCGAGGTGCAGCACACCGGCGGCACCCGCTCGGTCGAAGCCGCCACGAGCTAGTCCTCTCGCCGACCGACCCGCGCGCTCCCCCCGCGTGCGGGGCGGCGGCGGCGGCCCCACCTCTCGATGGGAGAGCTCCCATGTCGCCTGGCGCCCTGACGATCTCCACGGTCGCCGTCGTCACTCCGCACGACCTCGTCGCGACGGCCCTCCACTCGATGCTCACCGGTCAGCCGGGCCTGGCCGTGCTCCCCCGGTCCAGCACCGTGGCCCCCGACCTGCTGCTGTACGACGTGATCGGGCTGCTCGACGGCGACACCGGCGAGCTCGACGAGTGGCTCACCCACCCGCGCACGACCGTCGTCGCCCTGAGCCGGCCTTTCCGGCCCGACCTCGTGGCCTTGGCCCGGGAGCGCGGCGTCGAGGGCGCCGTACCTCTCAGCGCCAGCACCGACGAGCTCCGCTGCGCCGTGCGTGACGCCCTCGCCGGGCGCCTCGACGAGGCCACCACGTCCGCCGACTCGGTCGGGCTCAGCCCCCGCGAGACCGACGTGCTCCAGCTGGTGGTGCAGGGGCTCGGCAACCAGGAGGTCGCCCAGGAGCTGTACCTCAGCATCAACTCGGTGAAGACCTACATCCGCAGCGCCTACCGGAAGATCGGCGTGTCGTCACGTGCCCAGGCCGTGGCCTGGTGCCTGGGGCACGGCTTCCCGCCGAAGGCGGGTTGAGACCGCGCCAGTACGGTGGGGAGTCGTGACGCTCCCCTCCCAGCTGGGCGACCTGTCGACCGGCGAGCTGACCGCCCGCGCACGTGAGGTCCGGGACCGGACCACACGCACCCGGGTCACGTACTCCCCCAAGGTCTTCATCCCGCTGACGCGCCTGTGCCGCGACCGCTGCGGCTACTGCACCTTCGCGACCGCGCCGCACCACATCCCGTCGCCGTACCTCACCCCGGACGAGGTGCTGGCCATCGCGAGCCAGGGCGCCGAGGCCGGCTGCCACGAGGCACTGTTCACGCTCGGTGAGGCGCCGGAGGACCGGTACGCCGAGGCGCGGGACTGGCTCTCGACGCACGGGTACGCCTCCACGGTCGAGTACCTCGTGGACGTCGCCGGCCGGGTGCTGGCGGAGACGGGCCTGCTCCCGCACGCGAACGCCGGGGCGATCTCGCGCGACGAGCTGGCAGCCCTCCGGGCCGTCGCCCCGTCGCAGGGGATGATGGTCGAGTCCCTGCGGCCGGACCTCGCCGCGCACCGCGGCGCCCCGGACAAGACCCCCGAGCGCCGCCTCGCCACCCTGGAGTGGGCCGGCGAGCTGGCCATCCCGTTCACCACCGGGATCCTGGTCGGGATCGGCGAGTCCGAGACCGACCGGCTGGCCGCCCTGCAGGCCATCGCCGCCGCGCACGCCCGGCACGGCCACGTGCAGGAGGTGATCGTGCAGAACTTCCTGCCCAAGCCCGGCACGACGATGCGCCACGAGCCACCGTGTCCCCACGAGGACCACGTCCGGGCGGTCGCGCTGGCCCGGCTGGTCCTGCCGGCCGACGTGCACGTCCAGGCGCCGCCGAACCTCTCGGACCCGGCACAGCTGGGCGACCTGCTCGACGCGGGCATCGACGACTGGGGCGGCGTCTCGCCGGTGACCCCGGACCACGTGAACCCGGAGCGGCCGTGGCCGGCGATCGCGACGCTGCGCGAGGCGACCGAGTCACGCGGGCTGGTGCTGGCCCCCCGGCTCACCATCTACCCGTCCTACGCCGCGGAGCCCGAGCGCTGGCTCGACCCGGCCACCCGCTTCCCGGTCCTGGACCGCTCGGACGCCGAGTCCCTCGGCCGCGACGACCCCGGTGCGGTCTGGCCGGAGCGGCACCAGGCCGCGGCCAATGTCGGGACCGGCGCCGAGGTGATCCAGATCGGCCGCCGGTCCACCGCCTGGTACTCCGGCGCCGACACCCACCCGCCCCAGCTGATCCACACCGATTCGTCAGAGGTCGCCGCGCTGCGAGCACCCGGAGGATCGCTGACGAATCGCGTGGGTGGGCCCGTCGCCGAGGTACTGAGCGGGGTCGAGGGCGGGCAGGAGGTCGGCGAGGCCGAGATCGTCACCCTCTTCTCCGCCCGCGGACCGGAGGTCGCCGCGGTCGCCGCGGTCGCCGACGAGCTGCGACGTACCGCGGTGGGCGACGTCGCGACGTACGTCGTGAACCGCAACATCAACTACACCAACGTGTGCACCTTCCGGTGCACGTTCTGCGGGTTCTCCAAGGGACCGCTGTCGCTGAACCTGCGCGGCGCGCCGTACCTGCTGACGCTCGACGACATCGCCGCCCGTGCCGCGGAGGCGGCGGAGCGCGGCGCGACGGAGGTGTGCCTCCAGGGCGGCATCCACCCGTCCTTCGACGGCGACTTCTACGTCGACGTGGTCCGGGCGGTGAAGGACGCGGTGCCGGGCATCCACGTGCACGGCTTCACCGCCCTGGAGGTCACCGAGGGCGCCAAGCGGCTGGGCGAGCCGCTGTCGGCGTACCTCACCCGGCTCAAGGACGCCGGTCTCGGGTCGCTGCCCGGGACCGCCGCGGAGATCCTCGACGACGACATCCGCGCGATCCTGTGCCCCGACAAGGTGGACACCGAGGAGTGGCTCGAGGCGCACCGGACCGCTCACCAGGTCGGGCTGCGCTCCAACATCACGATCATGTTCGGCTCGGTGGAGCGCCCGGTGCACTGGGCACGGCACCTGGTCCGCACCCGCGCCCTGCAGCAGGAGACGGGCGGGTTCACCGAGTTCGTGCCGCTGCCGTTCGTGCACATGGCCGCCCCGGTGTACCTCAAGCGCGGCGCCCGCCGCGGACCGACCTGGCGCGAGTCCGTGCTCATGCACGCGGTCGCCCGCATCGCCTACGCCGGGTACGTCGACAACATCCAGGCCTCCTGGGTGAAGCTCGGTCAGGACGGCGCCCGCCAGCTGCTGGCGGCCGGCGTCAACGACCTCGGCGGCACGCTGATGGACGAGAACATCTCCCGCGCCGCCGGCGCCGCGCACGGCCAGCTCGCCACCCCCGAGGAGCTGCGCGAGCTCGCGGTCTCCGCGGGACGGGTGGCGCGACAACGGACCACGCTCTACGGCACGGTCACCGACCAGCCCCAGCCCACCCGCCGGCAGGAGGTCGGATGACCCTGCAGATCGGCTACAAGGCCTCCGCCGAGCAGTTCGGCCCGCGCGACCTGGTCGACTTCGGCGTGCAGGCCGAGCAGGTCGGCCTCGACAGCGTCATGGTCAGCGACCACCTGCAGCCGTGGCGCCACATCGGCGGGCACGGTCCGGCGTCCGTCCCGGTCATCACCGCGATCGGTGAGCGCACCGAGCGGGTGGTGCTGGGCACCAGCGTCCTGACGCCGTCGTTCCGGTACAACCCGGCCGTGCTGGCGCAGACGTTCGGCACCCTCGGCCTCCTGTACCCCGGACGCATCGTCCTCGGCGTTGGCACCGGCGAGGCCCTCAACGAGGTGGCCGTCGGGCTGCGCGACTGGCCGGACTTCAAGGAGCGCTTCGCCCGCCTGCGCGAGGCCGTCCGCCTGATGCGCGCCCTCTGGAAGGACGAGCGCGTCACCTTCGAGGGCGACTACTACCGCGTCGAGGACGCCACGATCTACGACCGCCCCGAGGGCGGCGTCCCGGTGTACGTCGCCGCCGGCGGCCCGACCATGGCCAAGTACGCCGGCCGGGTCGGCGACGGCCTCATCTGCACCAGCGGCAAGGGCATGGACCTGTACACCGAGAAGCTGCTGCCCGCGGCCATCGACGGACTGAGCGCCGGCCAGCGACCGGTCGACGCGATCAGCCGGATGATCGAGGTTAAGCTCTCGTACGCCGCCACCCGCGAGGAGGCGCTGGAGAACACCCGCTTCTGGGCGCCCCTCTCCCTGCCCGCCGAGGACAAGCACCGCCTCGACGACCCGCTGGAGATGGCGTACGCCGCCGACAAGCTGCCCATCGAGGAGGTCGCGAGGCGCTGGATCGTGGCCACCACGCCCGACGAGGTCGTGCAGGCGGTCCAGCCGTACGTCGACGCCGGGTTCGACCACCTCGTCGTGCACGCTCCCGGCACCGACCAGCACGGCTTCCTCACCACGTTCGGCCGGGACGTGCTGCCACTCCTGCGAACCCTCTAGCGGCCGCCACGGCTCAGGCGCCGGTCACCATCGTGCTCACCCGACCGGCACGACGACGACCGGGCAGGTCGCCCGTTCGAGTGCGGACACGGCCACCGAGCCGACGAGCAGCCGCGACCACGCCTCGAGCCTGCTGGTGCCCACGACCAGGAGGTCAGCGCGGTGCGCGGCCAAGGCGATGTCGCGTTCAGGCAGGCCGGGCGTCACGGCGACGGTGGTGTGCACGTCCGGGTACCGCTCGCCGAACCCGGCCAGCGCCTCACCGACGGCCAGCTCGTCGCTCGCCTGCTCCTGGGTCAGGTCGCCGACGGACGCGCCCACCATCGCCGAGCCCGGGTCCCACACGACGTGCAGCACGCGCAGCGGCAGGCCCCGCTGGCTGGCCAGGCGGAACGCGACCTCGAGCACCGGCTCGGCGTCCCCTGTGGCACGGACCGCCGCGACCACGCCGTCGCGCACCAGGCCGGGGTTCCCCGGGCGGTGGACCACGACCGGGCACGCCGCGCGCCGCACGACGCCCTGACCCACCGAGCCCAGCAGGTGGCTCAGCGTCGGTCCGCGTCCGCGCGACCCGAGGACGACCATCCAGGCGTCCGTGGACAGCTCGGTGAGCAGCGTGGTGGCCGGCGAGGGACGCAACAGGCGACGGACGTCGAGGTCGGGCGCCGCCCGGCGGACGACCTCGGCGGCACGCAGGAGGACGGTCTCGCCGGCGGCCATGGCGCCGGCGTACCTCGACACGAGGCTGCCCTCCGCCGCGTGGGCCAGCAGCACCGGCCGACCCTCGACCTGTGCCTGCTCGGCGGCCCACCGGAGCGCCTGCCCGGAGAAGACCGTCTCGTGGACGCCGACCACGATGCTGCCGTGGTGTGGCGGCGCTGTCGCGCCCGGGAGCTCGGTGTTCATGAGCGCGCTCCTCCCTCCCCACCAGCGTGGCCCGTTCGCGTCGTCGTACCCAGCGACGAAGTACCGGACGGCGAGGGTCCTTGGTCCGTCCCTCGGGGCCCTCCGGTCGGGACCTGGGACCTAGGTCATCGCAGCAGTGGCGCAAGGGCCCTGTCGGTCCGGGCGGGCGCGGACGAGTCTGGAGACATGACCACCTCACCACGCGAACCGCTGCGGTCCCGCACGTGGAACCGCGTCGTCTGGCCGACCCTCGCCGGCCTGGTGGGGGCCGTGGGCCTGCTCGGCGCCACCGCGATCGGCACGTGGGCCTCGTGGCTCTCGGCCTCACTGACCCTGAGCCTGTTCGTCGGGGTGCTGACCTGGAGCCTCGTCCCGGGATCGGTCGCCACGACCCTCCGCGTCGCCGTCGCGACGCCCCTCGTCGTGGCCGTGGTGGTGGGATGGCTGGTGCTGTCCCCGACGATCGGCCTGCTCGTCTCGCTGGCCACGGCACTCTCGGCGCCACCCGTGGTGGATGCCGTCGGCGGGTGGCGCCGCTCGCGGGTCGGACGCGCCGCTCGTTCCGGCACCGGCCGGATGGTGATCGACCGTGAGCTGGTCGACCGCCGCTTCGCCGACATCGTGCAGCGACAGCTCCAGGACCTGGACGAGAAGCTCGACTCCTGAGGTCGCGGCCCGGCGCCCGACGACTCCCGGTCGGCGCGATCTCGCTCGGATTCAGCGGTGGCGGCAGAACGGACGAAGGCCCTCCGGATCCGGCGACCAAGTTCCCCCGGGGACGGGGCTCACGCCTCTGGGGACCGGCCGGCGACAGGTCGAGAGTGGAATTGCCGCCACCACCACGTGACGGTGACATGAGGAGAGATGAGATGAAGCACAGCAGACTGATCGCCACCACCGCCATCGTCGTCCTCGCCGCCATGGGCGCGGCGGCTCCCGGCGCGTCAGGCGCCGGTCTGACGGCCTCGCAGAGTCCCTACCACGTCAGCCTCAAGGCCTCGACGACACAGGCCATCGCGGGCGAGACCCAGGTCAAGCTGACCGGACAGGTCATCCCCCAGCCCCCCGAGGCGAGCAAGGTGCTGGTCCAGGTGCAGTACGAGCACCAGGACACGTGGATCAAGCTGGGGACGGCCACCGTCAAGGCCAACGGCACCTACAAGTTCGTCACCACGCCGAAGAGCCGCAAGGACCTCGTCTACCGCGTCGTGAAGACCACGGACAAGGTAGCCAAGCAGGACCTCAGCCCCGAGCGTGGCGTGAAGGTGCAGGGCTGGGTCTACCTGACCCTGATGAAGACGAGTGCGGGCGAGGGTGTGACGGCTGGCACGTTGCCGATCAACGGTGACAACTACCAGCAGTCGCTCTACACCCCGACCACGGTCACCTCGGGCTTCGTGGAGTACACCCTCGGTCACCACAGCACGCTGCTGGACACGACCTTCGGGCTCTCCGACCGCACCGAGACCGGTGGCAAGGCCGCCATCCGCCTGACCGCGGACGGTGTGGCCAAGTACGAGCGGACCTTCGACCTCGGCGTCAGTGACCACCAGGTCCTCGACGTGACCGACGCCTACCGGATCCGCATCAGCTTCGCCCAGGTCAGCGGAACCCCGGCCACCGAGCCGGCCGCGGGGAGCGCACGCGTCCTCACCGATTGAGCGACGGCCTGATCCCTGAAGATCGGTCGAGCGCCCGCCCTCACCGGGCGGGCGCTCGCACGCGCAGCCGGCGGCGCTGACGATGGCCCAGACGGGCCCGAGGAAGGACGCTCACAGCGCCCCGGAACGGCGCCCCACGGAGCGCACAAAGAAAAAGTCGAACCGCTGGCGTCTCGGGTCACCAGCGGTTCGACAGGAAGAACACTAGCCGTCCACACAAGCGCGATCCAGCCGGGACACCCGAATCGTTGAAAATCCTCACAAGCGGTCTAGGCCACCCCTAGGGGTGGCCCCGGGAGTGGCCCGCCGAGCGCCCCCTCAGGCCACCTCGTCGGCCACCAGGTGCAGCTGCCGCACGTGCTCGTCCAGGTCGCGTCCGACGGCGGTCGGGTTGTGAACCGCCCAGCGCACCAGACCGCGCTTGTCGACGACGTACGACGACCGCCGCGGCCGGCCCTTGGCCTCGTCGAAGACGCCGTACAGCTTGCTCACCTCGCCGTGCGGCCAGAAGTCCGACAGCAGCGGGAAGTTGAGCCCGTCGTGGTCGGCGAAGGCCCGCAGGGCCGCCGTGGGGTCGCAAGAGACCGCCAGCACCTCGGAGTCGAACGTCATGAACTCGTCGAGCCGCCCGCGGATCTGCGCCATCTCGCCGGTGCACACGTTGGAGAAGGCGTAGGGGTAGAACACGACCAGCACCGCCTTGCGGCCGGCGAACGAGGACAGCGTGACGTCCTGCCCGAACTGGTCGCGCAGGGTGAAGTCGGGCGCGGGTCCGCCGATCGTGAGGCCCGTGTCCTGGCCGGTCTCTGGGCCGGTTTCTGGGCCAGTCTCCGGGCCGGTCTCCGTCATGCCCTCTCCATCAGCTCGCGCTTGAGGATCTTGCCGGTCGCGTTGCGCGGCAGCTCGTCCAGGAACACGATCTCGCGCGGCACCTTGTACCGGGCGAGGTTCTGCTTGACCCAGTCCTTCAGGTCGTCCTCGGTGGGAGCCGGCTCAGACACCACGACGAAGGCCCGCAGCCGCTTCCCGAAGTCCGGGTCGTCGACCCCGACCGCGGCGGCCTCGACCACGCGCTCGTGCCGGGCCAGACAGTCCTCGACCTCGGCGGGGAAGACGTTCTCGCCGCCGGACACGATCATCTCGTCGTCGCGCCCCTCGACGTACAAGCGCCCGTCCGGGCCGATCCGGCCGACATCACCCGAGGACATCAGCCCGTCGCGCATCTCCTTGTGGCCGCCGCCGGTGTACCCCTCGAACAGCATCCCGTTGCCGACGAAGATCCGCCCGGGCTCGCCGTCCGGGACCGGGAACCCCTCGTCGTCGAGGATCCGCACGACCGTGGCGTACGGCGGCCGGCCGGCGCTGGTGGGCGCCTCGCGGAGGTCGGTGGGGTCGGCCACCGACGCGTAGGCCACCTCGGTGGAGCCGTAGAGGTTGTAGAGGTTGTCGCCGAACTGGTCCATCCACTCCAGCGCCAGGTCGCCGGGCAGCGCCGAGCCCGATGCCGCGACCACCTCGACGCGGGTGAGGTCGTAGCGGTCGCGCACCTCGGGGGGCAGCGCCATCACCCGCTGGAGCATCACCGGGATGACCGCGGCCGCCTCGCACCGTTCGTCCTGGATCGCCTGGAGGAAGCCCTCGGGGTCGAAGCGTCGCCGCAGCACGACCGTCTCCCCCATCAGCGCGGCCAGCATGTAGTGGGCGAAGCCCCACGTGTGGAACAGCGGGGCGGCGACATGGATCCGCATGCCGTACCTCAGCGGGATCCGCGACAGCAGCGAGACCGCCGCTCCGATGCCGGCCTCGGTGCGCGGCGCGCCCTTGGGCGTGCCCGTCGTGCCGGAGGTGAGGATCACGATGCGGGCGTGCCGGCCGGGTGGGTCGAGGTCGGCGTCGGGGTACCGCTCGATCAGCTCGTCGAGGGTGCCGAGCCCGTCATCGCTGGTCGAGGAAGGCGCGCCAGCGCCTGTCACGTGACCCGATGACCCGTCGGTCCAGGCCAGCAGCCGCTGCCCGACCGAGGCGTCCGCCAGCAGGTCGGTGAACTCCTCGTCGTGGATGACCGCCCGCGGCTTCTCCCGCTCCAGCACGTCGACCAGCTGGGGGCCGGCGAACGCGGTGTTGAGGTAGAGCAGGTCCGCGCCGAGCTTGGCCGCGGCGACGGTCGCGTCGGCGAACCCACGGTGGTTGCGGCACATGATCGCCACCGCGTCCCCCTCGCCGACGCCGCGCTCCTTGAGGGCCCGGGCCAGGGCGTTGCTGCGACGGTGCATCTCGCCCCACGTGCTCGAGCCGCGCTCGTCGACGATGCCCTCGCGGTCGGGGTCCAGCACCGCCAGCGCCGTGAACCCGCCGGCGGGACCCGTGCCCCACTTCGTGAGCACCTTGCCGACCGTCAGCAGCTGCGAGGGCAGGTAGGGCCGCACCAGGCCGGCCCTCGCCAGGACGGTCGCGGCGGTGCCACCCCGGGCGGCCCTGGCCAGGACCGGGTTCAGGATCGGCGCGATCGGGCGCAGCAGTGATGACGGAAGGGAGGGAGGCATCGCCTGTGAGTATGCCCCCAGGGGAGGACGCGCCTACGGGCGGGACTTGGGGGCGACCAGCCGGGTCGCCGTCCAGTCCTTGCTGACCGCCGCGGTGGTGGTCTGCGCCAGCCCGGCGATCGGCGCGGCCTCCGCGATGTCGGCGGCCTCGACGGCACCGGGACGGCCCACCTTGGGCGTGAGCAGCCAGATGGAGCCGCCGCCGACGAGGTCGGTCAGGGCGTCCACCAGGCCGTCGACGAGGTCGCCGTCGTCGCTGCGCCACCACAAGAGCACGGCGTCCACCACGTTGCCGTAGTCGCCGTCCACCATGTCGGCGTCGATCGCGTCCTCGACCGCGACCCGGAGGTCGTCGTCGGTGTCGTTGTCCCAGCCGAGCTCCTGCACGACCAGACCGGCGCTCAGACCGAGCCGACCGGCCACGGTCGTGGCCGTGGATCCGCCGCCTGCGGTCGCGCTCACGGTCTCCTCGCTCTCAGGGTCTTGGTGACAGGTCCCGCGAACCCTCGGTTGAGCCGCAGGTGAGCAGTAGTCCACCGGGTTTGCCGCGAGTGTGCAAGCCGGGAGGTGCGTGCAACGATGCAGTGGTGAGCGACAAGTCCTCCCGCCCCGTGATCCACGAGGGTCTGCCGACCCAGCTCCCCGACATCGACCCCGACGAGACCCAGGAATGGGTCGACTCGTTCGACGCGATGGTCGACGAGCGCGGCCGCGAGCGGGCCCGCTACGTGATGCTGCGGCTCCTCGAGCGGGCCCGCGAGCAGCAGGTCGGCGTGCCCGCCCTGCGCAGCACCGACTACATCAACACGATCCCGCCCGAGCGCGAACCCTGGTTCCCCGGTGACGAGGAGATGGAGCGGCAGGTACGCCGGCTGATCCGGTGGAACGCCGCGGTGATGGTCTCCTCGGCCAACCGCAAGGGCCTCGAGGTCGGCGGGCACATCGCGACGTACGCCTCGGCCGCCAGCCTCTACGAGGTCGGCTACAACCACTTCTTCCGCGGCAAGGAGCACCCGGGCGGCGGGGACCAGCTGTTCATCCAGGGCCATGCGGCGCCGGGCATCTACGCCCGCGCGTACCTGATGAAGCGGCTCACCGCCGACCAGCTCGGCCACTTCCGCCAGGAGGTCCAGCACGGCCCGGGCCAGGGCCTGTCGTCGTACCCCCACCCGCGCCTGATGCCGGAGTTCTGGGAGTTCCCCACGGTCTCCATGGGCCTGGCGGCGATCAACTCGATCTACCAGGCGCGCTTCAACCGCTACCTGGCCAACCGCGGCATCAAGGACACCAGCCAGCAGCAGGTGTACGCCTTCCTCGGCGACGGCGAGATGGGCGAGCCCGAGTCGCTGGGCGCCATCCGCCTCGCGGCCCGCGACGAGCTCGACAACCTCACCTGGATCATCAACTGCAACCTGCAGCAGCTCGACGGGCCGGTCACCGGCAACGGCAAGATCATCCAGGAGCTCGAGGCCAACTTCCGCGGCGCCGGCTGGAACGTCATCAAGGTGATCTGGGGCCGCGAGTGGGACGCCCTGCTGGCCAAGGACGTCGACGGCGTGCTGGTCAACCAGATGAACCGCACCCCCGACGGCGAGTTCCAGACCTACTCCGTCGAGGATGGCGCCTACATCCGCGAGCACTTCTTCGGCCCCGACGCGCGCCTGAAGAAGATGGTCGAGCACCTCACCGACCGTGACATCGAGCTGCTGCCGCGCGGTGGCCACGACTACCGCAAGGTGTACGCCGCCTTCAAGGCCGCCGCGGACCACGTGGGACAGCCGACGGTGATCCTGGCCCACACGGTGAAGGGCTGGACGATCGAGGCGCTGGAGGGCAAGAACGCCACCCACCAGATGAAGAAGCTCAACGCCCCGACCTTGAAGGCCTTCCGCGACCGGCTCGAGCTGCCCATCTCCGACAAGGAGATCGACGACGCCTACGACGCCGACGGGTCGGCGCCGTTCTACCACCCGGGCGAGGACAGCGACGTGCTGGCGTACCTCCGCGAGCGGCGGGCCGCCCTCGGCGGCGGGGTGCCGATGCGCAAGGTCAACCCGGTGAAGGTCACACTGCCCGGCGAGAAGATGTACGACGAGCTGCGGGCCGGCTCCGGCAAGCAGGCCATCGCCACCACGATGGCGTTCGTCCGGCTGCTGAAGGACCTGATGAAGGACGAGTCGATCGGCAAGCGGATCGTGCCGATCGCCCCGGACGAGTACCGCACGTTCGGCATGGACTCGATGTTCTCGACCGCCAAGATCTACAACCCGGCCGGCCAGACCTACGAGGGGGTCGACCGCCAGTTGTTGATGGCCTACAAGGAGTCCCCGCAGGGCCAGATGCTCCACGAGGGCATCTCCGAGGCGGGCTGCGTGGCGTCCGCGACGGCCGCCGGGTCGTCGTACTCCACCCACGGCGAACCGATGATCCCGGTCTACATCTTCTACTCGATGTTCGGCTTCCAGCGCACCGCCGACTCGATCTGGGCGATGGCCGACCAGCTGGCACGGGGCTTCCTCATCGGCGCCACCGCGGGCCGCACGACGCTGACCGGCGAGGGCCTCCAGCACGCCGACGGCCACTCCCCGCTGATCGCGCTCACCAACCCGGCCGTCGTGCACTACGACCCGGCGTTCTCCTACGAGATCGCGCACATCGTGCGCAACGGCCTCGACCGGATGTACGGCTCGACCGACCGCCACCCCCACGGCGAGGACGTCATCTACTACCTCACCGTCTACAACGAGCCGGCGGTCCAGCCGAAGGAACCCGAGGACCTCGACCTCGAGGGCCTGCTGGGCGGCATCCACCACGTCTCCTCGCCCACCGCGGAGCTGCCCGGTGACGCACCGCGCGTGCAGCTGCTGGCCTCCGGGGTCGGGTACGCCTGGATCGCCAAGGCCCAGGAGATGCTCGCCCACGACTGGGGCATCGGCGCCGACACCTGGTCGGTCACCTCCTGGAACGAGCTGTCCCGCGAGGCGCTGGCCACCGAGGAGTGGAACCTGCTCAACCCCACCGAGACACCGCGCGTCCCCTTCGTGACCCGCAAGCTCGGCCGCGCGCCGGGCCCGGTCGTGGCCGTCAGCGACTACATGAAGGCCGTGCAGCAGCAGATCTCACCGTGGGTGCCGCAGCACTTCCACGCGCTCGGCGCCGACGGGTTCGGCTTCGCCGACACCCGGGCCGCCGCCCGCCGCTTCTTCAAGATCGACGCCGAGTCGGTCGTCGTCCAGGCGCTGTACGCCCTCGCCGACGAGGGCGTCATCGGCAAGGACACCGTCCAGAAGGCCATCGACCACTACCGCATCACCGACCCCACCGCCGTCCGTGGCGTCAAGCAGGAGGGCGGCGACGCCTAGGTCGAGTTGCGTCCCTGACACGTCCGAGTTGCGCCTCCGGCACGCAACTCGACTAGACGGTATGGCGTGACCCGGTCGCGCAGACGGGGTTGCGGGTCGGGGCCTCACTCACAAATGGTCGTGGGTTACCGAGTAGGGGCTGCCTGCTCGGCCTATCCAACAGTTGTGGGAGGCCCCGATG
>NZ_JADKPN010000021.1 GCF_015352455.1 Nocardioides islandensis | reverse complement strand
GAAGGCCCCCGCCCGGGTACGGGCGGGGGCCTTCGTGATGGTCGGTCGGTCGCCGTACCCGATTCGTCAGCGATCCTCCGGGTACCCGCAGCGAGGCGAGCTCTGACGAATCCGAGCCGGCGAGCTACTTGAGCGCCGAGCCCTTGGCGTACGTCGCGAAGGACTCGTTCCAGTCGCCGTACCCGTTGGTGAACTCCATCGGGCGGTCGGTTCCGGTGTACTCGACGACGTCGCCGCGCTTGGAGATCGAGTAGAGCCAGCCCGCGTTGGCGGTGCTCATGCCCGTGCAGCCGTGCGACACGTTGGCGTAGCCCTGCGAGCCGACCGACCACGGGGCCGCGTGGATGAACTCGCCGGAGTAGGTCACGCGCATGGCGTACTCGACGTTGTCGAGGTCGTAGTACTCCGGGTTGTTCTTGCCGATGCCGATGGTCTCGGAGTTCATCCGGTGCCGGCGGAACTTCTCGATGATCACCTTCACGCCGGAGCGGGTGGTGAAGCCGGGCTTGCCGGTCGTGATCGGGATGGTCCGCAGCAGCTTGCCGCCGCTGAACACCTGCATCTGGTGGGTCTGCGCGTTGACCTTGTAGACGTTGGCCGTGCCGACGTGGAACTCCACGTGCCGGTCCTCCTGGCCGTAGATGCCCGCACCGGCCGGGATCGAGTTGATGTCCACGTCGACCGAGACGTCGGTGCCGGCCCTCCAGTACGACTTGGGGCGCCAGTGCACCTCGTGGTCGCTGATCCAGTGCCAGGCGCCGGGCTGCTTGGGCGTCGAGGTCACCTCGAGGTGCTTCTCGATGTTCGCCTTGTCCTTCACTGCGACGTCGAACGACACGATGACCGGCATGCCGACACCCACGGTCTCGCCGTTCAGCGGCGCCACCGAGGGGTAGGTCTGCTGGTCCAGCGACAGGTCGACCGTGCTGAACGTCGAGCGCTTGGTGACGTCGCTGCCGTCGACGCGCGTGGCGACGGTGGTGACGGCGTACGTCGTGCCGGGCTCGAGCAGCGATCCGGCCACCCACGTCAGGTTGTCACCCGAGAGCTTGCCCGGGACGTCGCCGGCGGGCGAGGTGACCGAGACCGTCCGCAGCGTGCCGTTCTCCGCCTCCAGCGTCAGCCGGGTGTCGACGGGCACGTCGGTGGCGCCCTTCTCGACGTTCGACATCAGCTTCACCGAGGGCACGGCCGGCTCGGTCTCCTCCGCCGACGGGGAAGACCCGCCGGACTGGGCCGTGCCGGGCTCGTCCGCGGCACCGGGGGTCTCGGTCTCGCTGTTGCACCCGGCGAGCGTCGTCGCGACCGCGCAGGTCAGCGCGACGGCGAGCAGTCGAGAGCGGCGAAGGGACATGCTGATGGGACTCCCCGTGGCAGGTAAAGGTTGCCGGACCAGCCTAACCCGCGCTCCCTGCCAGACCGATTCGCCGCGACGGGCCTGAAACCGCCTCGTTCGCCCGACAGCCGAGCTCCGCTCGGCCATGGAGTCAGTGCGCGTGTTCCCCGCGGTAGTACTCGAACACCAGGCCGCAGAGCGCCAGGGCGCCCAGGAACACGCCGATGATGAACAGCCACCAGGCGTGGATGGCGAGGCCGTAGACCATCACCGCGAGGGTCGCGCCGCACCACAGGGGCCACCAGGAGTACGGCGGGAAGAACCCGAGCTCGCCGGCTCCGTCGGCGATCTCGGCGTCCTTGCGGTCCTCCGGGCGGGGGTCCATGCGCGCGGCGTGGAAGCCGAGGTACAGGGTGATCATCGCGACCAGCAAGGTGGTCATGACCAGGGCGGACGTGCCGGTCCAGTCGTTGGTGATCAGCCAGTAGGCCGGGCTGACGATGACGAAGAAGGCCGTGGAGAGCCCGAAGATCCAGGCTTCGATCTTCACTTCGTGTCACCTTCCTGATCGTCGTCCCCATGATCGGCAGGGCGTTCCTCGGTGACCACGGCGCCGCGGTCCCGGAGCATCTCCTCGCGCCCGTCCATGTCGGGGGCGTCGGCGAAGTTGCCCTTGCGCGCGGCCTCGTTGTGGGCCAGCTCGATCGCGGCGACCTCCGGGTGGTGCAGGTCGAACGCCGGGGACTCGGAGCGGATCCGCGGGATGCTCACGAAGTTGTGGCGCGGCGGCGGGCTGCTGGTCGCCCACTCCAGCGAGCGGCCCCAGCCCCACGGGTCGTCCTTCTCCACCAGCGGCGCACGGCGGCTGATGTAGACGTTGTAGAGGAACGGCAGCGTCGAGGCGCCCAGGATGAAGGCACCGACCGTGGAGACCTGGTTGAGCGTGGTGAAGCCGTCGTCGGGCAGGTAGTCGGCGTACCGGCGCGGCATCCCCTCGACACCCAGCCAGTGCTGGACCAGGAACGTCGTGTGGAACCCGATGAACAGCAGCCAGAAGTGCAGCTTGCCGAGGCGCTCGTCGAGCATCCGGCCGGTGAGCTTGGGCCACCAGAAGTAGAAGCCCGCGAACATCGCGAACACCACGGTGCCGAACACGACGTAGTGGAAGTGCGCGACCACGAAGTAGGAGTCGGAGACGTGGAAGTCCAGCGGCGGGCTGGCCAGGATGATGCCGGTCAGGCCACCGAAGAGGAACGTCGTCAGGAAGCCCATCGCCCAGAGCATGGGCGTGTCGAACGTGATCGACCCGCCCCACATCGTGCCGATCCAGTTGAAGAACTTCACGCCCGTGGGCACGGCGATCAGGAACGTCATGCCGGAGAAGAACGGCAGGTCGACCGCGCCGGTGACGAACATGTGGTGGGCCCACACGGCGGCGGACAGGATCGCGATGCCGAGCGTGGCGCCGACCAGGCCGACGTACCCGAAGATCGGCTTGCGGCTGAACACGGGCAGGATCTCGGTGATGATGCCGAAGAACGGCAGCGCGATGATGTAGACCTCGGGGTGCCCGAAGAACCAGAACAGGTGCTGCCAGAGGATCGCGCCGCCGTGGGCGGTGTCGAAGACGTGGGCGCCGAGCAGGCGGTCGGCCTCGAGCGAGAGCAGGGCGCCGGCGAGCACCGGGAACGCCAGCAGCACGAGCAGCGACGTGACCAGCGTGTTCCACACGAAGATCGGCATCCGGAACATCGTCATGCCGGGCGCGCGCATGCAGATGATCGTGGTCATGAAGTTCACGGCGCCGAGGATGGTGCCGAGACCGGCCATCCACAGACCCATCACCCAGAGGTCGCCGCCGACGCCGGGCGACCGTACGGCGTCCGAGAGCGGTGTGTAGGCGAACCACCCGAAGTCGGCCGCACCCTGCGGCGACAGGAAGCCGGAGGCGGCGATGATGCCGCCGAAGAGGAACAGCCAGTAGGACAGCATGTTCAGGCGCGGGAACGCGACGTCGGGCGAGCCGATCTGCAGCGGCATGATCGCGTTGCCGAACCCGAAGAACAGCGGCGTCGCGAACAGCAGCAGCATGATCGTGCCGTGCATCGTGAAGAGCTGGTTGTAGAGCTCGTCGTTCACGACCTGCTGGCCGGGGTAGGCCAGCTCCGATCGCATGATCATCGCCATCAGGCCGCCGACCAGGAACCACGCGAACGACGTGGCCAGGTAGAGGTTGCCGATCACCTTGTGGTCAGTGGAGGTGATGATGCGGACGAGGCGCTGACCGAGCGGGCGACGTACCTCGACGCCGCCGACGGTCGGGCGGCCTGCGGTGGTGGTCATTCGGTGTTCCCCTCGGGCTCGTCGAGACCGGCCTGGGTGTAAGCGTTCTGGCCGCCCGTCAAGGGCGCGTCCGAGGTGTGCCCGGCCTCCTGGAGGCCCTCGAGGTAGGTGTCGAAGTCCTCGGGGCTGACGACCTTCACGTTGAAGAGCATCCGCGAGTGGTAGACCCCGCAGAGCTCGTAGCACTTGCCGCGGTAGTCGCCGACCTCGGTCGGCGTGATGCGGTAGTGGTTCTCACGGCCGGGGATGACGTCCATCTTCATCAGGAACCCCGGCACGCCGAAGTCGTGGATGACGTCGGGCGACCGCAGCTGGAACTCGGTCGTCTCGCCGACCGGCAACACCAGCGTCGGGATGTACGACGCGGTGCCGGCCTCCCAGACGTTCGGCGAGTCGACGGCGCCCTCGTTGACGTAGTTGAAGGTCCACGCCCACTGCTGGCCCACGACGTAGACCGTGTGGTCCGGCTTGCCGTCGTTGTCGAGCACGGCGTTCTGGGTGCCGACGGTGTGCACGAAGAAGACGATCACCATCACGACGGGCGCGATGGTGTAGAAGATCTCGAGGGGCAGGTTGTAGCGCGTCTGCACGGGGACCTCGGGGTCACCCGGGCGGCGGCGGAAGCGCCACATCGCGTAGAACATCAGCCCCCACACGATCCCGCCGGTGATCAGCGCGGCCACCCAGGACCAGCGCCACAGGGTGAAGATGTGCTCGCCCTGCTCGGACGCGGGGTCCGGCATCGCGAGGTTCTTCCACTCGTGCCGGTTCTGCTCGGAGCAGCCCGCGAGGACGACCGTCGAGGTCAGCACCGCGGCCAGCAAGGCGAGGCGGCCGAGCTTCACCACCGGACGCCGTGAACTCCGGCGGGGGGTCTGGTCACCCACGCAACCCAGCCTTCCTCTCGAGACACACGGTCAACGGCAGACTAGCCGAATCGCGCCACGGATTGGCGGGTGGGTACCCGCGTCCGGACTCCTTGTTCGGCGGTTAGATTCGCAGGCATGACGAGCGGTCCGGTGTATCTCGACGCCGCCTCGTCCGAGCCCCTCCACCCGGCTGCTCGCGAGGTCCTGCTCGCGGCGCTCGACCAGGGGTACGCCGACCCGCGCAGGCTGCACCGCGCCGGCCGGTCGGCCCGCCTGCTCCTCGACAACGCCCGGGCCGTCGTGGCGGAGGCCCTCGACGTCCGGCCCGACGAGGTCACGTTCACCTCCTCCGGCACGCAGGCGGTCCACCTGGGCCTGCTGGGCCTGCACCAGGGGGCCCGCGACGGCACGATCACGCACACCGCGGTGGAGCACTCGGCCGTCCTGCACGCCGCGGCCTTCGCCGGCGGCGGGCGCGAGCTCCCCGTCGACCGGCTCGGGCGCGTCGAGGTCGCCGCTCCCCCGGCAGGTACGTCGGTGCTGGCCGTCCAGGCCGCCAACCACGAGGTCGGGACGACCCAGCCGGTGACCGAGCTGGCCGCCGTCGCCGGCGGCGTACCCCTGTTCGTCGACGCCTGCGCCTCGGCCGGCCGGCTCCCCCTCCCCGAGGGCTGGAGTGTCGCAGCGGCCTCCGCGCACAAGTGGGGCGGGCCGGCCGGCGTGGGCCTGCTGCTGGTCCGCAAGGGCGCCCGCTGGCGGCCGCCGTTCCCGGCCGACGAGCGCATCGACGAGCGGGCCCCGGGCTTCGAGAACGTCCCGTCCGCGCTCGCCGCCGCGGCCGCGCTGCAGGCCGTCGTGAACGAACGCGACGAGGTGGGTGCCCGCCAGCGGGCGCTGGTCGACGAGGTACGCCGCGCGGTCGCGACCATCCCCAACGTCGACGTCGTGGGCGACCCGGTCGACCGGCTGCCGCACCTGGTCACGTTCTCCTGCCTGTATATCGACGGCGAGGCGCTGGTGACCGAGCTCGACCGGCTCGGGTACGCCGTGGCGAGCGGCTCGGCCTGCACCGCCTCGACGCTCACGCCCAGCCACGTGCTCGCGGCCATGGGCGCGCTCACCCACGGCAACGTCCGGCTGTCGCTGCCGCGGGAGGCCACCCACGAGCAGGTCGCGGCGTTCCTCGCAGTGCTGCCGGACACGGTCACACGGCTGCGCGGGGAGGTGGGGCACTGATGGAGCTCGAGCTGGACTGCCGCGGGCAGGTGTGCCCGCTCCCCGTCATCTCGCTGGCGAAGGCCGCCGAGACGCTCCAGCCAGGGGACACGGTGGTCGTCACCGCCGACGACGCCGCGGCGGCCGTCGACATCCCGGCCTGGTGCCGGATGAAGGGACACGAGTACCTCGGCTCCGAGGAGCCCTCGGTCTACCGGGTGCGGCTCAGGTGACGCCCGCTGGTCGAGGAGGGACGAAGTCCCGTCACGTGAGGTGCGGCGCGATGTCGGTCGCGGCCTCGATCCCGTAGGAGTCCTCCACCCGCTTCACGAACTCGCTCGGGGAGAAGTCGTACTCCTGGGTGCCGACCGTCTCCACGACGTACGCCGCGAGCACGCACCCGACCTGGGCCGCGCGCTCGTGGCCGAGGCCCCACTCGAGGGCAGCCAGGAACCCGGCCCGGAACGCGTCGCCGACCCCGGTCGGCTCGACCGCGATCACCCCCGCGGCCGCGGAGACGACGATGTCCTCCTCGCCGCGCTGCACGATCCGGACGCCGTCCTTGCCGAGCGTCGTCACCTTGACGCCGACCCGGTCGAGCACCTCGTCGGCCGACCAGCCGGTCTTGGACTCGATCATGTGCGACTCGTACTCGTTGGAGAACAGGTACGCCGCGCCGTCGATGAGGTCGCGGATCAGCTCGCCGTCGCTGAACGCCAGCTGCTGGCTCGGGTCGGCGATGAACGCGTAGCCGCGCTGCCGGCACTCGTGGGTGTGCCGCACCATCCCGTCGGGGTCGTCGGCCGAGATCAGCACGAACGTCGGCTCGCCGACGCGGTCCACGATCGGCTTGAGCTCGATCAGCCGCGCCTCGGCCATCGCGCCGGGGTAGAAGGAGGCGAACTGCGCCATCGTCGTGTCGGTCGTGCACACGAACCGCGCCGTGTGGCGGGTCTCGGAGATCCGCACCGAGGAGCAGTCGACGCCGTTGCGCTCCAGCCACGAGCGGTAGTCGGCGAAGTCGTCGCCGGCCGCGCCGACGAGGACCGGCGAGATGCCCAGGGACCCGAGGCCGAAGCACATGTTCGGGGCGACGCCGCCGCGGCGGATCTCCAGCTCGTCGACGAGGAAGGAGACCGAGAGCTTGTCGAGCTGCTCGACCACGAGGGAGTCGCGGAACTGCCCCCCGAACGTCATCAGGTGGTCGGTGGCGATCGAGCCGCAGATCAGCAGGGGCACGTCGTGACACCCTACCGGCGCGCGCCGGTCTCGCCGATTTCTGGCCCTACTGGTGGGTAGCCCCTAGCGTCGAAGCATGAGCGACGCCCGCATGTACGACGACGCCCGTGCGACCCGGGACCATCTGCGCCTCGAGGCCGCGGCACGTGCCGCCGTACGCCCGGCGCCGGGCATCACCTTCGACGAGTACCCGCGCGAGGTGCCGAAGCGTGAGATCCGCGTGGACGAGGCCGCCCAGCGGATCGCCAACGCGCTGCACCTCCACTTGGACTGATCGCAGGCGCGCCAGCGACTGCGATCGTTGGTGGTCGAGCAGCGCGCGCGGCTGAGCTTGCGAAGCCGCGACCGCGCGTGTCGAGACCCGGTGATCGAGGAAGCAGCCCTGCGCGCGACACAAGGCCCCGACCGGACGGTCGGGGCCTTGTGCGTGGGTCTGTCGATCAGTGGAACGAGTCGCCGCAGGCGCAGGAGCCGGTGGCGTTGGGGTTGTCGATGGTGAACCCCTGCTTCTCGATCGTGTCGACGAAGTCGATCATCGCGCCGTTGAGGTACGGGACGCTCATCCGGTCGACCACGACGGCCACGCCGTCGAAGTCGGTGACCACGTCGCCGTCGAGCGTGCGCTCGTCGAAGAACAGCTGGTAGCGCAGACCCGAGCAGCCACCGGGCTGCACCGAGATGCGCAGCTGGAGGTCGTCACGACCCTCCTGCTCGAGCAGGTTCTTCACCTTGGTGGCGGCGACCGAGCTCAGGTTGATCTGGTCGGTGCGGCGCTCTTCGGTGGTCTCGACCGTCTCGGTCATCTGGTGGGGCTCCTTCGTCAGCGGGTGCTACCAGCCACAATCGTCCCATACGGCCGGATATTCCGGATCATCGCGACCAGGTACGGGCCACGCGTGCCGCGAGGTCGGTCAAGGCCCCTGCAGGGTCGGCGAACGACCGCTCCTCCCCCACCACGTCGACCATGGCGTACGCCGACTCCACGCCCAGCGCACGCATCTCGCGCGAGCCGACCAGGACCTTCCCGGCCAGCGCGACGCACGGCCGCACCGCCTCGGCGGCGACCTGCGCCACGCCGTACGGCACCTTGCCGGCCCGGCTGGAGAAGTCGAACGCCCCCTCGCCGGTCACCACCAGGTCGGCGGCCCGGGCTCGGCCGGCGAGGTCTGTCGCCTCGGCGACGAGGTCGAAGCCGGGGCGCCGCTCGGCGCCGAGCAGCAGCAGCGCGTAGCCCAGGCCACCGGCCGCGCCCGCCCCGGCCTGGAGGGAGACACGGCGGTCGAGAACGGCGGCGTACTCCTCGAGCCACCCGTCGACGGCGATGATCCGCTCCTCGCCCAGCCCCTTCTGCGGCCCGAAGACCTTGGCCGCCCCGAACATCCCGGTCAGCGTGTTGTCGACGTCGCTGGCGGCCAGCAGGGTGACGTCGCCCAGGCGGTCGCGCGCCGCGGACACGTCGGCCTCGGTGATGCCGGCCAGCGCCGCGGGACCGGCGTCCAGCGGCCGGTCGGCGGTCGCCCCCAGGGCCGCCAGCAGCCCAGCGCCGCCGTCGGTGGTGCCGCTGCCCCCGAGCCCGACGACGACCTGGCGGGCTCCCGCCTCGAGCGCCGCCGCGACCAGCTCGCCGACGCCTCGGGTCGTCGCCTCCTCCGGACGCTCCTTGCCGGTGAGGTGCAGCCCGCAGGCCTGGGCACTCTCGACGTACGCCGTGTCGTCCACCAGCAGCACGGTGGCCGGCGTCGGCTCGCCGAACGGACCGCTGACCGTCAGCGCGAGCAGGTCGCCGCCCAGCGCCTCGTGCAGCACGTCGACGAAGCCCGGGCCGCCGTCGGCCATCGGGGCGAGGTCCAGCTCGTCCGCCGGTGCCTGACGTCGCCACCCTGCGGCGATCGCCTCGGCGGCCTCCAGCGCGGTGAGCGTGCCGGCGAACTTGTCGGGGGCCACCAGGACGCGCACGGCGTCATCCAACCAGGCTGAGCACCAGCAGCAGGCGCACCGCCTCTCTAGAGTCACCACCGTGACCGACGCCCGGATCCGGCCGATGCGGCCCGAGGACGTCGAGGCGGCCGAGCAGATGAGCTCGGAAGGTTTCCTCGAGGTCGACCGGCGACTGGCACGGCGCGACGAGCCGGACCCCGAGCCGCGGTCGGCCGAGCGCGGGCGGCAGTGGATCGACCGGACGCACCACTACCTGCGCACCGACCCCGGCGGCTGCTGGGTGGCCGAGGTCGACGGCGAGATGGTCGGGTTCGCGACGTCGTTCACCCGCGAGCTGATGTGGATCCTCGCGACCTACGTCGTACGGCCCGGCCTGCAGGGCCAGGGCATCGGCACGATGCTGCTCGCGGCCGCCCTCCACCACGGCCGGGGCTGCCTGCGCGGCATGCTGTCGGCGTCCGCGGACGCGCGCGCGGTCCGTCGCTACCGCGCCGCCGGGTTCTCCCTGCACCCGCAGATGTACCTGCGCGGCACCCTCGACCGGTCCGCGATCCCGGTCGTGGAGAAGGTGCGCGACGGGTCGGCCGCGGACTTCGAGCTGATGGACTCCATCGACCGGCGTACCCGGGGCGCGGCGCACGGGCCGGACCACGCGTGGCTGCTGTCGGCGTTCCGGCTGGTCGTGTCCGACACCTCGACCGGCAGCGGGTACGCCTTCCACGCCTTCGACGGCACGCCGATGCTGCTCGCGGCGACCAACCGGCGGACGGCGGCCCAGCTGCTCTGGGAGTGCCTCGCGGGGTCCGGTGAGACGGCGTACGTCCCGCACATCACCGCCGCGAACGAGTGGGCGATCGACGTCGGGCTGGCCGCGCGCCTCGACCTCCACCAGGCGGGGTACCTGGGGCTGCGGAACCTCCGTCCGCCGACGCCGTACCTGCACCATGGGTCGCTTCTCTAGGATTTGGCCATGAGCACCACGGTCGACCTGCCCCTGCTGCCGCTCGGCCGGGGCAAGGACCTCTCCTCCGAGCGCGGCGTGGAGTGCCCCGGCGACCTGCCGGCGGCGTCCGACCCCGACCTCGTCGCGCGGGCGCGGGCGGCCAAGGAGGCGCTGGGGTCACGGGTGTTCGTGCTGGGTCACCACTACCAGCGCGACGAGGTCATCCAGTTCGCCGACGTCACCGGCGACTCGTTCAAGCTCGCGCGGGACGCCGCGGCGCGGCCGGAGGCGGAGTTCATCGTCTTCTGCGGCGTGCACTTCATGGCCGAGTCCGCCGACATCCTCACCGCGCCGACGCAGAAGGTCGTGCTGCCAGACCTGGCCGCCGGCTGCTCCATGGCCGACATGGCCCGGCTCGCGCAGGTCGAGGACGCATGGGACGCGATGGTCGCGGCCGGGGTCGCGTCGTCGGTCGTCCCGGTGACCTACATGAACTCCTCGGCGGACATCAAGGCGTTCTGCGGCCGCAACGGCGGTGCCGTGTGCACGTCGTCGAACGCCGAGTCCGCTCTGGACTGGGCGTTCAGCCAGCACGGCGACGACACCAAGGTCTTCTTCCTCCCCGACCAGCACCTCGGCCGCAACACCGCCGTGCTGAAGATGGGGCTGACGCTGGACGACTGCGTGGTCTGGGACCCGCGGCAGCCCGACGGCGGCCTGACCGCCGAGCAGCTGCGCGACGCGAAGATGATCCTATGGCGCGGGCACTGCTCCGTGCACGGCCGCTTCTCCCCCGACACCATCGACGACCTCCGTGCGACCATCCCCGGCATCAACATCCTGGTGCACCCCGAGTGCGTCCACGAGGTGGTGCTGAAGGCCGACCTGGTCGGCTCGACCGAGTTCATCATCAAGACGGTCGAGGCGGCCCCGGCGGGCACGGCGTGGGCCATCGGCACCGAGCTCAACCTGGTCAAGCGGCTGGCCGCCGCCCACCCCGACAAGCGGATCGTCTTCCTCGACAAGACCGTCTGCTACTGCTCGACGATGAACCGCATCGACCTCCCCCACCTCGTCTGGGCGTTGGAGTCGCTGGTCGACGGCGTCGTGGTCAACCAGATCGAGGTGGACCCGGACACCGAGCACTGGGCCAAGGTCGCGCTCCAGCGGATGCTCGAGCTGCCGGGGAAGTCGCATCGCGACTGACCCCGCGGCGCGGCTGCTCGTACTGCGCGACGAGCTGGACGCCCGGATCGGCGAGCTCCGGACGTCGTACGACGGCATGGTGGCCGCCTCCCGCGACTCCAACGCCGACGACGAGCACGACCCCGAGGGTGCGACGATCGCCTTCGAGCGCGCCCAGCTGGCCTCGGTCCTGCGGCTGGCGACCGACGACCTGGCCGAGGTCGACGCCGCGCTGGGACGGGTGTCCGCGGGCAGGTACGGCAGGTGCGAGAGGTGCGAGCAGCCGATCTCGCCCGCCCGGCTGGACGCCCGGCCCACCGCCCGGCTCTGCATGACCTGCGCGTCGGCGTGATCGATGAGCCCGAGCCGCGGGTCGTCTGGCGGTCGAGTCGCGTGAGGACCGTCTGGCGAGTAACGCACCCGTACCGGTACTCCTGACCCCATATCTGGGGTTGGTAGTACGGCTCTGGGTGCGTTACTCGCTCCCAGCGGGCAACATCCGGACGCAAACCGTCCGGACACCGGATTAGCGTGGCGACCATGACGATGCTCTCCCAGGAACAGATCGACGAGGCGCAGCTGACGGACTGGCGCAAGCTGGCACAGGGGCTGCACGCGCGGTACCTGGTGGCCGACCTGGCCGCCGGTGCCCGGCTGCTCGCGGCGGTGGCGGAGACCGTGGACACCGGGGACCACCTGCGGGCGACGGTGGGGCCGGGGTACGTCGACCTCAAGCTGATCAGCCCGGACGCGGTCTACCGCGACGGCGACGGCCACGACCACGTGGTCGAGTGGGTGACCCGGCCCGACATCGAGCTGGCCCGCCGGATCGAGGCGGTGGCGGCCGAGCACGGGGCCAGGTCCGACACCACCGGCATCGTGAACGTCGAACTGGCGCTGGACACGGCCCAGGAGGAGCGGCTGGCGCCGTTCTGGTCGGCGCTGCTGACGGGCGGCCAAGAGGCGCTCGGCCGCGGCACCATCGGCAACGACGTGCGCGACGCGGCCGGCCGGGTGCCGTACCTCTGGTTCCAGGAGACCGAGGAGCACGAGACCCCGCGCCAGCGGTTCCACCTCGACGTCTTCGTGCCGCGGGAGCACGCCGCGGAGCGGATCAAGGCGGCCTTGGCGGCCGGCGGCGAGCTGGTCAGCGAGGAGGACGGCTTCACGATCCTGGCCGACCCCGACGGCAACAAGGCCTGCGTCTCGCTCGGCTGAGCAGAGGTCAGAGCCCGGGCGCTCCCCAGAGCGCGAACCACCGGGACAGGTCGGTCTCCATCGGCAGCTCGCCGGTGAGCTGGTCGCGCACCGTCATCTCCAGGAGGTTGTCGCGCGTGTTCTCACCGGTGGGCGCGAACGCGTAGAAGGTGCCCTGCTTGTAGAGGTACACCAGCCCGACCCGGCGGCCGGACGGGTCGACGAACGGGACGACGGAGCACAGCAGCCCGGACGCGAAGCCCTGGATCTCCAGGCTGGTGTTGACCGCGTGCAGGTCGGTGCAGAGGCCCGAGGTGTCGTCCGGGCTGCGGTGCACCACCACCCAGGTGAAGCCGAAGCCGTCCTCGGTCACCTCGACCTGCGGTGCCTGCGGGTCCTCGCGGATCAGCGCGACGACCTCGTCGCGGGTCTGGGCGAACGCCGCTCCCGCGGCCGAGCGGAAGCACACCGACCCGACTCCGGTCGGCGTGAAGCCGGCCGCCGTCTGCAGCGTGATCGCCGCGCTCGGGATGTTGAAGAGGGCGTCGAGGTTGTTGGCCTTCGCGCGCGACCGGCCGGTGACAGCGTCCCAGAACCCCACGCGGCGCCTCAGAGGGACGGGTCGGCGGGCGGGTTCGTGGGCCGGGCCAGCTCGGCCGAGATCTTCGCCAGCTGCTCGAGCCGCTGCTCCAGCGACGGGTGGGTCGAGGTGAGGGTCTTCAGCGAGACCCCGGAGATCGCGGGGGCGATGAAGAAGGCGTTCATGGCCTGGGTCGCGCGCAGGTCGCGCTGCGGGATCGCGGCCATCTCGCCGGTGATCTTCTGCAGCGCAGAGGCCAGCGCCTGCGGGCGCATGGTGAGGTACGCGCCGGCGCGGTCCGCGGACAGCTCGCGGTAGCGCGAGAGCAGCCGCATCAGGAAGAAGCTGATGGCGTACACGACCAGGCTCACGCCGATCGCGATCAGCACGGTCGGCGCACCACCGTTGTTGTTGCGGCGGCCGAACACACCGAACCCGCCCCACGCGGCACCCCGCGTGAGCATCCCGGCGATGATGCCGGCCGACGAGGCCAGCGTCATGACCAGGACGTCGCGGTGGGCGACGTGGGACAGCTCGTGGGCCAGCACGCCCTCGAGCTCCTCGGCGGTCAGCTTGCCGAGGATCCCGGTGGTCACGCAGACCACGGCGCGGTCGGGCGAGCGACCGGTGGCGAAGGCGTTCGGGATGTCGAGGTCGGCGACACCGACCCGCGGCTTCGGCATGTCGGCCATCGCGCAGAGCCGGTCGATCATGCCGTGCAGCTCGGGTGCCTCCTCCGGCGTCACCTCGCGGGCCTGCATGGCGCGCATGGCGACCTTGTCGGAGTTGTACCACTGCCAGAAGGCCACGCCGATGCCGATCAGGCCGATGATCACGGCGTAGCCCGGGAAGGCGTACATCAGGGCGACGATGAGCGCGACGAAGACGGCGCCCAGCAGGAACATGACCGTGGTCATGCGGACCGTGAGCCCGGTGTCGCGGATGAAGCGGGAGTGTGCCACGGACCCAGTCTCCCAAAGATGTGGTTGAGAGAAGGCTGAGAGATCAGCCAGGCGGTCAGCCGGGGATGAGCCCGTCGTCCCCGAGCAGCTCGCGCACCTCGTCGACGGTCGCGCCGGCGGGCGGCAGGATCAGGTCGGACTCGTCCAGCGAGTCAGCGGCATGGGCCGAACCACCGGACCGTACGGCGTCGTGCAGGGCGCCGAGGGCCGCGCTCAAGGCCGCCTCGTCCCCGGCCTCCACGGCCGCCTCGACGGCTGAGTCCAGCTCGTTGAGGCGCTCCAGCGCGCCGTCGTCGACGTCGTACTGTCCCTCGCCGAGGATCCGGACGATCACGCCCGGCCCTCCTCTGGCTGCTGCACCTGCTGCTGGGCCGGTTGCTGGGCCGGCTGCTGGCCGGGTGCCTCGGCTCCGGCCTGCATCGGCTCGGCGGGCGCGGCCGAGCCGAGCTCCCCGGCGGACGCCGGCCCCCCGATCTCGCCGTGAGTCTTCGCCTTCAGCGCCGCCAGCTCGGTCTCGACGTCCGAGCGCGAGCTCATCGACTCCAGCTCGCGGCTGATGTCGTCCGACCCGCCGATCGCGGTCATGTCGTCGAGCGCGCCGGAGGCGATCAGCTCGTCGACGGCACCGGCACGAGCCTGCATCTCGGCGGTCTTGTCCTCGGCGCGCTGGATCGCCAGGCCGACGTCGCCCATCTCCTCGCCGATGCCGGCCACGGCTTCGTTGATGCGCGTCTGCGCCTCCGCGGCGGTGTAGGTCGCCTTGATCGTCTCCTTGCGGGTGCGGAAGGCCTCGACCTTCGCCGACAGCCGCTGCTGGGCGAGGGTGAGCTTCTCCTCCTCGCCCTGGAGCTGCGCGAGCTGCGTCTGCAGCTCGCCGATCTGCGTGGTGAGCGCGGACTTGCGGGTCAGCGCCTCACGGGCGAGGTCCTCGCGGTCCACGCTGATGGCCTTCTCGGCCTGGCCCTGGAGCTTGGCCGACTGCTGCTCGAGCTGGCCGATCTGCAGCTCCACGCGCTTGCGGCTGGTGGCCACGTCGGCGACGCCGCGACGTACCTTCACCAGCAGCTCGGTCTGTCGCTGGTAGCTGTAGTCCAGCATCTCCCGCGGGTCCTCCGCACGGTCGAGGGCCTTGTTGGCCTTCGAACGGAAGATCAGGGTCATGCGTTGCCAGACACCCATCGCGGGGGTCCTCCCTCTGCGTGCGCTCGTCTCGTCAGTTCCTTCACCCTAGGCCCCATCGCCAACAGGTGCGAGGGGTCCGGGCGCCCATGGGGCCGGATAGAATCCGCCACGTCGCCACCCGCCCACCCGAGAAGGCCATCCGTGTTCCGTCGCAGCAAGTCCGAGACCACTCCCCTCCCGCCGGAGTCGGAGAAGGCCGGGGGCAAGGGGCGGCCCACGCCGACCCGCAAGGAGGCCGAGGCAGCCGCCAAGGCACGCGCCAAGACGCCGCGCACCCGCAAGGAGCTCGCCGCCCAGCAGCGGCTGGCGCGCAGCGAGAGCAGCACCAAGATGCGCCAGGCGATGAAGACCGGCGACGAGCGGTTCCTCCCCGCGCGCGACCGCGGTCCCATGAAGCGCTTCCTGCGCGACTACGTCGACAGCCGGTTCTCGTTCGTGGAGCTGATGATCCCGGTCCTGCTCATCACCACGGTGATGGCGTGGTCCGGCAGCGCGACGATCGCCTCCTACGGCAACGCGATCCTGCTCGGGATGCTGCTGCTGATCGTGACCGACCTAGTCCGGCTGCGGTTCAAGCTCAAGCGCGAGCTGGCGGCCCGGTTCCCGGACGAGCCGACCAAGGGCACGACCTACTACGCCGTGATGCGATCGCTGCAGATGAAGTTCATGCGGCTGCCCAAGGCGCAGGTGAAGATCGGGCAGGCGCTGCCCGAGCGCTACAAGTGAGTCGATGAACCCCGGCTTCGCCTGGGGTCTCGTCGCAGGACTGGGGGCCGCAGCGCTGTTCGGGGTCGGCGCGGTCGCGCAGGCCCACGCCGTACGACGCCAGGACGAACGGGCCCACGGCCTGCTGGCCTTCGTCCGCACGTCGGTCCGTGACCCGCTGACCCTGGGCGTCGTCGCGGCGTACCTGCTCGGCTTCGTGCTGCACGTGGTCGCGATCTGGGGCCTTCCCCTGTACCTCGCCCAGGCGACGATCGCGGTGTCCCTGCCCGTGACCGCCATCTGCTCGATGTTCCTGGGCGAGCGGCTCCACTCCGTGCACTGGTTGGCCGTCGGGCTCGTGTCTGCGGGACTGGTGCTCCTCGCGGTCGGCTCGGGCGAGACCGGCGCGGTGTTCAGCTCGGCCTGGTTCGCGATCGGCATGTGGGGCGGCGTGCTGGCGCTCCTCGTCGCCGCCCGGGTCGGCGTGCACTGGCCCGGCTCGGTGATCGCGGCGCTGGCCGGCCTCGGGTACACGGGCTCGGCGGTCGCCGTGCGCGGCGCCGAGTCGGCCGACGCGATCGGCCTGGCCGCGGCGCTGACCGTCGGGATGTACGGCCTGCTCGGCTTCTGGCTGTACTCCGTCGCGCTGGACCGCACGCCCGTCTCGTCGGCGTCCGCACCGCTGATCGTCGTGCAGACCTTCCTGCCCTCCCTGATCGGCGTGGTGCTGCTGGGCGACGGCGTCCGCAGCGGTTGGTGGCCGGGGATCCTGGTGGGCCTGGTGCTCGCCACGTCGGGCGCGGTGATGCTCGGCGGCGTCGGTGTCCCCGTGCCCGAAGGCCGGGAGACGACGCAACCTTCCGAGCGCTCAGCCTGACGAGCTCGCGAGTCAGGGTGAGCTGAGCGAGGAGGTTGAGGAGGCTGGCGCGCACCGGCGCGGAGCGCCGGGATGCGGGTGCCGTCTCGAAACCCTACGCGTCGTAGTCGAGGACGACCTTCTCCGAGGCGGGGTGCGACTGGCAGGTCAGCACGTAGCCCTTCTCGATCTCCTCGGGCTCGAGCGCGTAGTTGACGTCCATCGTCACCTCGCCCTCGACCAGCAGCGCGCGGCAGGTGCCGCAGACACCGCCCCGGCAGGCGAACGGCAGGTCCGACCGCACCCGCAGGGCGGCCTCCAGCACGCCGACGTCGTCCGGGCGGAGGTCGATCTCGGAGGTGCGCCCGTCGAGCTTGAACGTCACGTGGGCGGCGCCCTCGGGAGCACCCTCGAGCGCGGCGACCGGCTTGCGCGGCACGGGATCGGCGTGGAACAGCTCGGTGTGCACGGCGCTCGTCTCGACACCGACCTCGAGCAGGGTCTCGCGCAGGTCGATCACCATCTGCTGCGGCCCGCAGAGGAACCAGGCGTCCACGTCGCGCGGCGGGAGCAGCTCGTCGATGATCCGGCGCAGCCGCTCGCCGTCCAGCCGTCCGGAGAGCAGCTCGACGTCCTGCTCCTCGCGGGAGAGCACGTGCAGGAGCTGGAACCGTTCGGGGAACCGGTCCTTGAGGTCGTGCACCTCGTCGAGGAACATCACCGTGCGGTGCGTCCGGTTCGCGTAGACCAGCGTGACCTCGGCGTCCGGCTCCTCCTCCAGCAGCGTGGTGATGATCGAGAGGATCGGGGTGATGCCGGAGCCGGCCGCGATGGCGACGTACGTGCGCTTGGTCTCCGGGTCGGGCACGACGGTGAACCGGCCCGCCGGTGTCATCACGTCCAGCTCGTCGCCGACCTTCAGCCCGCTGAGCACGCCCTCGCTGAACGTGCCGCCCGGGAGCTTCTTGACCCCGACCCGCAGCCGCCCGCTGGACGGCGCGGTGAAGATCGAGAAGCTGCGCCGCTTGTCGTCGGCACCCTGGATGGACAGGTGCTGACCGGCGACGAAGACGTACTCCTCGCGCAGGTGCTCGGGCACCTCGAACGTCAGCGCGACCGCGTCGTCGGTCAGGTCGTCGATCGCTGCGACGCGCAGCGGGTGGAAGGTCGGCATGTCCTAGAGCGCCTTGAAGTGGTCGAAGGGCTCGCGGCACGCGTTGCAGACCCAGAGCGACTTGCAGGCCGTCGAGCCGAACCTGCTGGACTCCCGGGTGTCGAGGCTGCCGCACTGCGGACAGCGGACACTCAGGGTCAGGGCCACCGGACCGGTGGGCGAGGGCGGGGCGATGCCGTACGCCGCGAGCTTGGCCAGGCCGGCCGCCGAGATGTCGTCGGTGGACCAGGCGGGAGACAGCACGAACTCGACGTCGACGTGCAGGTACCCCGCACGGGTGAGCCGTTCCACGACGTCGTCGGCGATGGCGTCCATGGCCGGGCACCCGGAGTAGGTGGGGGTGACCTGGACGTGCACCCACCCGCGGTCGTCCTCGGTGACGTCGCGGAGGATGCCGAGGTCCTCGATGGTGACGACCGGGATCTCGGGGTCGGGCACCTCGGCGGCCAGCGCCCGGGCCCGCCCGTGCAAGGTCTGCGTCTTCACCAGCGGGCTCCCGGGTGCGAGCGGGCGAGGTGCTGCATCTCGGCGAGCAGGTAGCCGAGCTGCTCGGTGTGCCGGCCCTCGCGGCCGCCGCCGAGCCGCGGCGCGACCTCGGGCAGGGTCAGCGTGGCCTCCGCGACGACCTTGGCGATGCGGTCGAGGACGGCGCCGCGCAAGGCTGTCGGGTCCGCGGCGACGCCGGACGCGACGAGGGCCGGGTCGGCGGGCGTGAACAGCTCCTCCACGAACGGCCACTCGGCGTCCAGCGCCGCCTGCATCCGCGCGTGCGACTCCGGCGTCCCGTCGCCGAGCCGGACGACCCAGTGGTGCGCGTGGTCGAGGTGGTAGGCCACCTCCTTCACCGCCTTGCCCGCCACGCCGGAGAGCACGCCGTCGGTGCTGCCGAGCAGCGCGGCGTACAGCTCGTTCTGGTAGGCCGAGAGGATCAGCAGCCGCGCCATGGCGACCCCGAAGTCGGTCTGCGGGCGCTCGACGAGGTGCACGCAGCGGAAGTCGCGGTCGTCGCGCCAGTAGGCCAGGTCGTCCTCGGTGCGACCGTCTCCTTCCAGGGCGCCGGCGTGCTGGAGCAGCGATCGCGCCTGACCGAGCTGGTCGAGGCCGATGTTGGCCAGGGCCACGTCCTCCTCGAGCTCGGGCGCGCGGCTGATCCACCAGCCCATCCGCTGGGCGGTGACCAGGGCGTCGTCGGCCAGACCGAGGACGTACTCCACGTGAGCGTCCACTAGAGGTGCTCGACCCCCTCCGGCACGTCGTAGAACGTCGGGTGGCGGTAGACCTTGTCGCCGGCCGGGTCGAAGAACGCGTCGCGCTCGTCGGGGCTGGAGGCGGTGATCTCGCTCGACGGCACCACCCAGATCGAGACGCCCTCGTTGCGGCGGGTGAACACGTCGCGGGCGTTGCGCAGCGCGGTCTCGGCGTCGGCGGCGTGCAGGGACCCGGCGTGCACGTGGTTGAGGCCACGGCGCGCGCGGATGAAGACCTCCCAGAGCGGGCTCGGCGGTGTGCTCACGCGGCGCCCTCCGCGACGGCGTGCTTGGCGGCATAGGCGGCGGCAGCCTCGCGCACCCAGGCACCGTCCTCGTGCGCCTTCACCTTGTGCGCCATCCGCTCGGCGTTGCAGGGGCCGTTGCCCTTGACGACCTCGAAGAGCTCGGTGAAGTCGATCGTGCCGAAGTCGTAGTGGCCGCGCTCGTCGTTCCAGCGGATCTCCGGGTCGGGCAGGGTGAGCCCGAGCGCCTCGGACTGCGGCACCGTCATGTCCACGAACCGCTGGCGCAGGTCGTCGTTCGAGAACCGCTTGATGCCCCACGCCATCGACTGCGCCGAGTTGGGCGAGTCGTCGTCGGGCGGGCCGAACATCATCAGCGACGGCCACCAGTAGCGGTCGACCGCGTCCTGGGCCATCGCCCGCTGTGCCGGCGAGCCGTGCGAGAGGGTCCAGAGGATCTCGAAGCCCTGGCGCTGGTGGAACGACTCCTCCTTGCAGACGCGGACCATCGCGCGCGAGTAGGGCCCGTAGGAGCAGCGGCACAGGGGCACCTGGTTCGTGATGGCGGCGCCGTCGACGAGCCAGCCGATCGCGCCGACGTCGGCCCAGGTGAGCGTCGGGTAGTTGAAGATCGAGGAGTACTTCTGGCGACCGCTGTGCAGCTGGTCGATCAGGTCGGCGCGGTCGACCCCGAGGGTCTCGGCCGCGGAGTAGAGGTAGAGGCCGTGACCCGCCTCGTCCTGGACCTTGGCCATCAGGATCGCCTTGCGCTTCAGGCTGGGCGCCCGGCTGATCCAGTTGCCCTCCGGCTGCATGCCGATGATCTCGGAGTGCGCGTGCTGGGCGATCTGCCGGACCAAGGTCTTCCGGTACGCCGCGGGCATGTCGTCGCGCGGCTCGACCCGGTCCTCGTCGGCGAGCAGCTCGACGAACGTCTCGGGGTCGAGGTCGGCCGGTCCGGGCGGCATCTGTGGGCGACCGGGCTGCTGGTCGGGCGTGCCGAAGTCGTTGCCGTACACCTGGGCCACGTTACCAGCGGATGTGACACTTCTGCGCATCCGTGACGCGAATATGTAACACGCCGGGCGCTTGCGAGGATGGGCCCGTGACCTCCTCCCCCACCGCCGACGTCTCCGTGCGCATCGCCTGGGCCGACGACGCCGCGGCGATCGCCGCCGTGCAGGCGCGGGCGTGGGGCTCGGCGTACGACGTGGATCCCGAGGCGCTCGCGACGGCGTGGTCGGAGTCCCTGCGCCGCCCCGGCGACGCACGCAACCGCGTGCTCGTGGCGCTGGAGCGCAACCGCGTCGTCGGGTACGCCGTGGTGTCGCCCGCCGACGACCCGGACTGCGACCCGGTCGCCGACGCCGAGCTGCGCGAGCTGGTGGTCGACGCCGGCGAACGCCGACGCGGACACGGCTCACGGCTGCTCCAGGCGGTCGCGGACACGCTGCGCGCCGACCGCTTCACCCGAGCCGTGACCTGGACGTCGGCCACCGACGACGACCTCCGCGGGTTCCTCGCGGACGCCGGCTGGGGCGCCGACTCGGCCCACCGCGAGCTCGACCTCGACGGGACCGGGGCCACGACCGTCAAGCAGGTCCGGCTGCACACGGCGCTCTAGCCAGGCCCTGGGGTCCCTTGGGTTTCGGGGCGGGACCGGTCACGATGGAGTCACCACAGCGGCTTCTCGGGCCGCTCGAACGGAGGGCACCATGTTGGGTCCGCTGCCGTACTTCCACCGCATCGTCGTGGTCGTCGCCACCGTGATGACCGCGATCGGCTCCGGGGCGTGGATCGCCCACTTCACCGCCGTACCCGTCGCCGTCGGCGGCGGCGCGGTCGTAGGCGGGCTGACCGGTCTCGTCGTCAGCTATGCGCTCGTGCATCCCGCCACCCACACCGGGACCCAGCTCCAGCCCATCCGCCACCGCCGCAGGTGACACCTCCGCCGGGTGAGACCCGGGACGAGCTCAACGTCCTGGGTGAGCCGCTCGAGCCCTGCGGCACCGACCCGGTGACGGGCTACTACCGCGACGGCGACTGCCGCTGCGGTCCCGAGGACGCCGGCCTGCACGCCATCTGCGTGGTGATGACGCCGGAGTTCCTCGAGCACCAGCGGTCCGTGGGCAACGACCTGGTCACGCCGCGTCCCGAGTGGTCCTTCCCGGGGCTGCAGCCGGGCGACCGCTGGTGCGTGGTCGCCCTGCGCTGGCGCCAGGCGTACGAGGACGGCGTGGCCGCACCGGTCGTGCTCGCCTCGACCAACGAGCGAGCGCTGGAGGTCGTCCCGCTCGAGGTGCTCGCGGAGTACTCCGTCGACGTACCGGCCGACCTGAGCACCCTGGATCCTCCGTAGGCTGACCCGCGTGTCGGAGGCTCGGGATGACGCCGCCGCCCACGACCGGCGCGCGGTCGTCCGCGACAGCCTCGGGGTCGGCATCGCGACAGGGGTGTACGGCGCGTCGTTCGGCGCGCTGGGCGTCACCAGCGGGCTGACCGTCCTGCAGACCTGCGCGATGTCGCTGCTGGTCTTCACCGGCGCCACGCAGTTCGCGTTCATCGGCGTGCTGGCGTCCGGGGGCGGCCCGATGTCGGGCGCTCTCACGGGGTTGCTGCTGGGCACCCGCAACACGTTGTACGGGTTGCGGCTCGCGCCGCTGCTGAAGCTGGGTCGGGCGCGTCGGCTGGCGTCGGCGCAGCTGGTGATCGACGAGTCGACCGCGATGGCGGTGACCCGGCCGGCGACCGAGCTGGTGCGGACCGGCTTCTACTGGACCGGGCTGAGCGTCTTCGTGCTCTGGAACCTGTTCACGTTCCTGGGCGCGGTCGGCGGCAGCACGATCGGCGACCCGCGGGACTTCGGGCTGGACGCGGCTGTCGGAGCGGCGTTCCTGGCCCTCCTGTGGCCGCGGCTGAGGGACGGGCGCAACGTCGGCGTCGGACTGGCCGCGGCCGCGGTCGCCCTGCTGCTGGTGCCCGTCACGGCGGCGGGCGTGCCGGTGCTGGCGGCCGGGGGTGTCGCGCTGCTGGCCGGCGTGCTCCTGCGGACGAGGAGCGAACCGTGACCTGGCTCGCGATCGTGGTGGCCGGTGTCGGCTGCTGGGCGCTGAAGGCGGCCGGGCTGTCGGTACCGCCGCGCGTCCTGGAGCGGCCGCTCGTCGAGCGGGTCGCGGACCTCATCCCGGTCGCGTTGCTGTCCGCGCTCATCGCGGTGCAGGTGTTCACCACCGGCCACCGGCTCACCGTCGACGCCCGAGCCCTGGGGCTGGGCGTCGCGGTCGTGCTGCTCCTCCTGCGCGCGCCGTTCCTGGTCGTGGTGTTCGGCGCCGCCCTGGCGGCGGCCCTGGTGCGGCTTGCTGTCGGTGGTTGACGTGAGACGGCCCGGACGGGGGTTCGTGATTCCGTCCGGGCCGCCGCGGTGCTCGAGTGTTAGTTCACCGAGACCGCGCTCCAGGCGGCGGAGACCGCGTTGTACTGCGTCGAGCCGGCGCCGTACAGGTCCCTGGCCGCGTTCAGCGAGGCGGTCCGGGCGCCGGAGTAGTTCGTGCTGGAGGTCATGTAGACCGTCAGCGCGCGGTACCAGATCTTCCCGGCCGCGTCCCGGCCGATGCCGGTGACCGTCGAGCCGTTGCAGGTCGTCGAGCTGTGGGTCACGCCCCCGATCACCTTCGTGCCCGAGCCCTCGGCCAGCAGGTAGAAGAAGTGGTTGCCGACGCCCGAGGAGTAGTGCACGTCGAGGTTGCCGACGCCCGAGCTCCAGCAGTTGGCCGAGCTGCCGTCGGACTGCGGGTTGTCCATCCGGCGGAAGCCGACGTGGTTCTTCAGGTCGAACCGCTCGCCGATCAGGTAGTCGCCCGGGTCGCCGGCGTTGTTGGCGTAGAACTCCACGAGGGTGCCGAAGATGTCCGACGTCGACTCGTTGAGGCCACCGGACTCGCCTGAGTACGTGAGGTTCGCCGAGTGCTCGGTGACGCCGTGGCTCATCTCGTGGCCGGCCACGTCCAGCGAGACGAGCGGACCGTAGTTGGTGCCGTCGCCGTCACCGTACGTCATCTTGGTGCCGTCCCAGAAGGCGTTGACGTAGTTCGAGCCGTAGTGGACGCGGTTGTACGAGCCGGCGCCGGTGCCGAAGATGCCGTTCCGGCCGTGGACGTTCTTGTAGTAGTCCCAGGTGACGTTGGTGCCGTACTGCGCGTCGACGGCCGCCGACTCGCGGCTGCCGGTCGTGCCGTTGCCGAACTGGTTGTCCGGGCTGGTGAACAGGGTGCCCGCCGAGCAGCCGTAGCCGAAGTACTGGCAGAGGACCGAGTCGGACTTGTTGTTCATGTCGGTCGTGTAGGTGTTGCCGCGGGTCGGGTCCTTGAGCTGGTACGTCGACCCGGACAGCGTGAGCTGCAGCGGGACGGTGCCGGAGTACAGCGACTGGCCGGAGCCGTCGACGGTCTCGATGCCCTCCTCGCGACGCAGCACCTGGCCCGTCTTGGCGTCGACGTACGTCGTCATCCGGCTGGGCGTGCCGTCGGTGCGGCGACCGAGGCTGGTCACCTGCCAGGCCAGCCGCGGGGTGCCGCTGGCGGCGTCCACCACGAGGCGCGGCCTGCCGGCGGCGCGCAGGTCGGCGATCGCGCGGGTGGCGCGGCTCGGGCTCAGGGCCGCGGTGCGGGCCGACTGCGCCGGGACGCGCGCGGTGGTGCCGGTGCGCACAGGAGTGCGGAGGGTCTGGCTGACGCCGCGCCAGGTGCCGTCCGGGGCGCGGTGGACGACGAGGTCGCCGCCGATCACCCTCAGGCCCTGGTAGGTGCGGTCCATCCGCACGTGCGTGGTGCCGTCGCGGTCGACGACGCGGCTCGTCACGACGAAGCCGGTGCCGCGGCTGCTCCTGGCAGCGAGCGGGTGGGCGGCCAGGGCGCGGATCGCCGCGTCGGCCGACCGGTCAGGGGTGGTGCCGCCCGCCGCCTGGGTGGCGGTGGTGGCTGCCTGGAGTCCGAGCGTGCCGGCGGCCAGTGCCGACACGGCCGCCAGGGCGAGCGTCCTGCGCATACGTGTACCTCTCTGCCAACGGGTGTTCCCTTGACACCCTGCAGAGGCACAACGAGGGCCGGAAGGCTTGGTCACCCCCAGGTCTGTGCACTGCACAAACCTGCAGAAGTCCTGCTAGAGCCCCAGGTAGTGCTCGAGGCCGACGGTGAGGCCGGGGTGGTCGGCGACGGCGCGCACGCCTGCCAGCACCCCGGGCACGAAGCTCACCCGGTCGAGGGAGTCGTGCCGGATGGTCAGGGTCTCGCCCGGGGCGCCGAGCAGCACCTCCTGGTGCGCCACCAGCCCGCGCACCCGCTGGCTGTGCACGCGGATGCCGTCGACGTCCGCGCCGCGGGCGCCCTCGAGGCCGCTCGCGGTGGCGTCAGGCACCGGCCCGAGACCGGCCGCGCGCCGGGCCGCGGCGACGAGCTGCGCCGTACGCCGGGAGGTGCCCGAGGGGGCGTCGGCCTTGTCCGGGTGGTGCATCTCCATGATCTCGACCGACTCGAAGTGCGGGGCGGCCAGCTCGGCGAACCGCATCATCAGCAGCGCGCCGATGGAGAAGTTCGGGGCGACCAGCACGCCGACGCCGGGCGCGGCGTCCAGCAGGCGGCGTACGGCCTCGAGCTTCTCCTCGTCGAACCCGGTCGTGCCGACCACCGCGTGGATGCCGTGGGCGATGCAGTGCTCGAGGTTCGCCAGCACCGCGTCGGGGTGCGTGAAGTCGACGGCGACCTGGGTACCGGCGGCCTCGAGGGCCCCGAGATCGTCGCCGATGTCGACCTGCGCGACGAGCTCGAGGCCGTCGGCCTCCTCCACGCCGCGGCACACCTCGGCGCCGACCTTGCCGCGTGCGCCGATGACGCCGACCTTGATGCTGGCCCGGGTGCTCTCGCTCACCGGGCGATTCTGGCAGGCTGGGGCCATGGCGAAGACGCTGATCCCCCCGCGGATCAAGTGGGCCGTCGACCTGATGGACCCTCAGCCAGGCGACAGCATCCTCGAGATCGGCTGCGGCCCCGGCGCGGCCGCGGAGCTGATCTGCGAGCGGCTCGAGTCCGGCAAGCTGTTCGCCATCGACCGGTCGGAGTCGGGCGTCGACCGCACCAAGCGGCGCTGCGCGAAGTACGTCGAGTCGGGCCGCCTGACCGTCCGCCAGATCGACCTGGCCACCCTGCGGGTGCCGGTGAAGCGCCTGCACAAGGTCTTCGCGTTCAACGTCAACCTGTTCTGGGTGCGCAAGTGCGCCGACGAGGTCGCCCTCCTGCACGAGCGGGTCCTCCCCGGCGGGGCGGTGTACCTCTTCTACGAGGCCGCCCAGCGCGAGCTGGTCCCCAACATCGTCACCAAGGCCACCAAGTCGCTCGAGGAGGGCGGCTTCCGGGTGTCCCTCGTCGAGCAGAAGGCCCCACCCGTCGTCGCCATCATCGGCAAGCGCTGATTGGTTCCGTCCTGGGCCCTGGCTGCTCGGGTGCCGGAGATCGCGCGATCGCGCGGTTATGGCAGCTTTGGGCGTCCGAAATCTGCAATTCCCGCGCGATCGCGCGATTACTGGCACCCCCGACCCGGCCGACCTACGGCGCGACGATGGCGAGGATCTCCGGCTGGGAGAAGAGCTCCTTGGCGAGGAGGCGTACGTCGTCCAGGGTGACGGCGTCGATGTGGGTGATGACCTCGTCGATGCTGAGCAGGGGGTCGCCGACGAGCTCCCCCTTGCCCAAGCGGGACATCCGGGAGCCGGAGTCCTCCAGGCCGAGGACCAGGCCGCCGCGGAGCTGGCCCTTGCCGCGCTGGAGCTCCTCGTCGGTGAGGCCGTCGGCGGCCACCCGGGAGAGCTCGGCGCGGACCACGGACAGCACCTCGTCCAGCTTCGCCGGCAGGCAGCCGACGGAGACGCCGACCAGGCCGGCGTCGGCGTGGTGCGAGGCGAAGGAGAACACGGAGTACGCCAGGCCGCGCTTCTCGCGCACCTCCTGGAACAGCCGTGACGACGTACCTCCCCCGAGCGCGGTGTTCAGGACGCCGAGGGCGTAGCGGCGGTCGTCGCCACGGGGTACGCCGTTGACGCCGAGCACGAGGTTCACCTGCTCGAAGGGGCGCGTGGCCGACGCGGAGCCGGCGACCCCGCGACGTACCTTCCCGCGACGGGGCTCGGCCGGCTGCGCGGCCGCGGCGTCCAGGAAGCCGTTGCGGGCGAACGCCTTCCGCACCCGGCGCACGCAGCTCGCGTGGTCGAGGTTGCCGGCGATGGCGACGACCATGTGCGGGGCGGCGTAGTGCCGCTTGTAGAACCGCCAGATCTGCTCGCGCGACATCTCCTTGATGGAGGTCTCGGTGCCGGCGATCGGGCGGCCGAGCGGCGAGTCGCCGTAGGCCTGCGACGCGAACAGGTTGTGCACCACGTCGTCCGGGTCGTCGTCGTGCATCGCGATCTCGTCGAGGATCACGTCGCGCTCGGCCTCGACGTCCGCGGCCGAGATCGTCGAGGACGTGATCATGTCGCCGAGCACGTCGATCGCCAGCGGCAGGTCCTCGTCCAGGACCCGCGCGTGGAAGCAGGTGTACTCCTTGGCGGTGAAGGCGTTGAACTCGCCGCCCACCGCGTCAAGGGCCACCGAGATGTCCAGCGCCGAGCGCTCGTCGGTCCCCTTGAAGAGCAGGTGCTCGAGGAAGTGCGAGCAGCCGTGCAGCGCCGGCGTCTCGTCACGGGACCCGACGTCGACCCACACGCCGATGCTCGCGGACCGAGCCCCGGCGACCTGCTCGCTGATGACGCGCAGGCCTCCGGGCAGGACCGTACGACGGACCCGCGACGTCACCTGTCCGGTGGCGTCGCGGACCGTCTGCAGGGTCTTGGTGCTGGTCACTCCTCGTCGGAGGCCGGGTCCGGCGTGGCCACCGGCTGGCCAGCGGGTGCACCGGCGTCCACGGACGGCTCGTCCGAGTCAGCCGCCTTGTCCTCGTCGACGACCGGCACCAGCGACAGCTTGCCGCGGTCGTCGATCTCGGCGATCTGGACCTGGATCTTCTGGCCCACCGAGACGACGTCCTCGACGTTGTCGACGCGCTTGCCACCCACGAGGGCCCGCAGCTTGGTGATGTGCAGCAGGCCGTCCTTGCCGGGCATCAGCGAGACGAAGGCACCGAAGTTGGTCGTCTTCACGATCGTGCCGAGGTAGCGCTCGCCGATCTCGGGCATCGTCGGGTTGGCGATCGCGTTCACGGCGTTCTTGGCCGCTTCGGCCGCCTCGCCGTTGGTAGCACCGATGTAGATCGTGCCGTCGTCCTCGATCGTCAGCTGGGCGCCGGTGTCGTCCTGGATCTGGTTGATGATCTTGCCCTTGGGGCCGATGACCTCACCGATCTTGTCCACGGGGATCTTGATGGTGATGATCCGCGGGGCGTAGATCGACATCTCCTCGGGCGCGTCGATGGCCTCGGCCATCACGTCGAGGATGGCCAGGCGAGCGCCGCGGGCCTGGGTCAGCGCCGCGGCCAGCACCTCCGCCGGGATGCCGTCGAGCTTGGTGTCGAGCTGGAGGGCCGTCACGAACTCACGGGTGCCGGCGACCTTGAAGTCCATGTCGCCGTAGGCGTCCTCGGCACCGAGGATGTCGGTCAGCGCGACGTACGACGTCTCGCCGTCGACCTCGCCGGAGATGAGGCCCATCGCGATGCCGGCGACCGGCGCCTTCAGCGGGACACCGGCCTGGAGCAGCGACAGCGTCGAGGCGCAGACCGAGCCCATCGAGGTGGAGCCGTTGGAGCCCATCGCCTCGGAGAGCTGGCGGATCGCGTAGGGGAACTCCTCACGCGTCGGCAGCACGGGCAGGATCGCCCGTCGAGCCAGCGCACCGTGGCCGACCTCGCGGCGCTTGGGCGAGCCCACCCGACCGGTCTCACCGGTGGAGAACGGCGGGAAGACGTACTTGTGCATGTAGCGGCGCGTCTTCTCCGGCGACAGGGTGTCGAGCTTCTGCTCGAGCGTGAGCATGTTCAGCGTGGTGACGCCCAGGATCTGGGTCTCGCCGCGCTCGAACAGCGCCGAGCCGTGGACCCGCGGGATCACCGCGACCTCGGCGTGCAGCGGACGGATGTCGGCCAAGCCGCGACCGTCGATGCGGACCTTGTCGCGCAGCACGCGCTCGCGGACCAGCGACTTGTTCAGCGAGCGGAACGCCGCGCCGATCTCCTTCTCGCGGCCCTCGAACTCGGGGGCGACCTTCTCGAGGACGACGGCCTTGATCTCGTCGAGGCGCTCCTCGCGGTCCTGCTTGCCCGGGATCTGGAGGGCGGCGGCGGTGTCGGCCTTCGCGGCGGCCTCGACGGCGGCGTACACGTCGTCCTCGTAGTCGAGGAAGACCGGGAAGTCCATGACCGGCTTGGCGGCCTCGGCGGCCAGCTGGGCCTGCGCCTCGCAGAGCTGCTTGATGAACGGCTTGGCGGCGTCGAGCCCGCCGGCGACGATCTCCTCGGTCGGCGCCTGGGCGCCGGACTGCACGAGGTTCCAGGTCTGCTCGGTGGCCTCGGCCTCGACCATCATGATCGCGACGTCGCCGGTCTCGGTCACGCGGCCTGCGACGACCATGTCGAAGACGGCGTCCTCGAGCTGGCCGTGGGACGGGAACGCCACCCACTGGCCGTCGATGAGCGCGACGCGCACGCCGCCGACCGGGCCGGAGAACGGCAGGCCGGAGAGCTGGGTGGACAGCGACGCGGCGTTGATCGCCAGCACGTCGTAGGGCATCGCCGGGTCAAGGGCCAGGACGGTGATGACGACCTGGACCTCGTTGCGCAGGCCCTTCTTGAACGTCGGGCGCAGCGGGCGGTCGATCAGGCGGCAGGTGAGGATCGCGTCCTCGCCGGGACGACCCTCGCTGCGGAAGAACGAGCCGGGGATCTGGCCCACGGCGTACATCCGCTCCTCGACGTCGATCGTCAGGGGAAAGAAGTCGAACTGGTCCTTGGGCGTCTTGCCCGCGGTGGTGGCCGACAGCAGCATCGTCTCGTCGTCGAGGTACGCCGTGACGGCACCGGCCGCCTGGCGGGCCAGCAGGCCGGTCTCGAACTTGATGGTGCGGGTGCCGAACTTGCCGTTGTCGATCGTCGTCTCGACGGCGCTGATGACGGGTTCTGACGAATTGCTTGGGGTGGATTGAGCCACGAACGGCTCTCCTATCTGTGCGCGGAGCGATCCCGCGACATGACCCGCGTCTTGTGAGAGCCGGTCTTCGATCGAGACCCGCAGAGCGCACGCCCCTGTTCGCGCTGGACCGGGGGCGGGTTCTGAAGATCACTACCGAGGACCGGAGGCTGCCTCGCGGATCGCTCCTGTGGATGTTTTCTCTTGTAAATGTAGCGAAGGGCCCGCTGAGCGGGCCCTTCCCCGGGGTGTGTCCAGCGTCAGCGGCGCAGGCCGAGACGCTCGACGATCGAGCGGTAGCGCTCGATCTCGGTCTTCTGCAGGTAGTTCAGCAGCCGGCGGCGCTGACCCACCAGGAGCAGCAGCCCACGACGGCTGTGGTGGTCGTGCTTGTGCTGCTTGAGGTGCTCGGTGAGGTGGCTGATGCGGTGGCTGAGCAGCGCGATCTGCACCTCGGGGGAACCGGTGTCGCCCTCGGTCGTGGCGTACTCGGCGATGATCTTCTTCTTGGTCTCCGCGTCGGTTCCGATCGACATGCGGGGCTCCTCTCGGTTCTCGTTGCGCGGCGCGCCGGGGCCTGTTCACCCGGGCACTGGAATCCGCGGCCGATTGCACGGCGGTGGTGTCCCCAGTATTTCTCCGTGGGACAACCGCTGCAGGCTATCAACGCGGTGACGGAGCGGCTAAATCGAGGAGCGCGGTGTCCCCGGTCGTCCCTACGGTTCGGGCATGGATCCCGCCCTTGCCGAGGTCGACCCGTTCGACCCCGCGAACGAGCCGCTGCTGCACGCCCTGTTCGACGTGTCGGCCGCGGCGCGCGCCGACCGGCCGTTCGAGGTGTGGGCGCCGTGGCCGACCGCCTTGCGCACCTGGACCACGCCGCGCGAGGACCAGGACGACGTGATCTGGTCCGCCAGCCTCGACGGCGAGGTGGTGGGCATGGCCCAGCTCGCGCTCCCCCACCTCGACAACCAGCACGTCGCGGTGATGATGAGCCTGTTCGTCCACCCGGACCACCGACGCCGCGGGGTCGGGTCCGCCCTCCTCGCCACCGTGACCGACCGCGCCCGGGCGAGCGGACGCACGGTGCTGATGACCTCGCCGTACTCCCCCGTCGACGGTCCTGGTCCCGGCGAGTCCTTCCTGACGGCGCGCGGGTTCGAGCTGGGCATCGCCGAGATGTCCCAGGTCTGCGACCTCGGCCAGAGCGAGCCCGACTGGCCGTCCCTGGCGGCCGAGGCGGCAGCGCACCACGAGGGGTACCGGCTGGAGGCCTGGCAGGACCGCGTCCCCGAGCCGCTCGTCGAGGGGTACTGCCAGATGGGCGAGGCGTTCGTCAGCGAGGCCCCGACCGGGGAGCTCGATCTCGACGACGAGGTGTGGTCGCCCGAGCGGGTCGCCGAGCGCGACGCGCGCTTCCTGGCGACGGGGCGGCACCAGTTCGGGGTCCTCGCGTACGCCGCCGACGCCACCTGCGTGGGCACCACCGAGCTGTTCGTCAACGAGGTCGCGTCCTGGCGGGCGCTCCAAGGCGGGACCCTGGTCGTGCGCGGCCACCGCGGCCACCGGCTCGGCCTCGCCCTCAAGCTCGTCAACCTGCAGGCGGTGCGGGCGCGGTACCCCGACTGCCGCTACGTGTTCACCGCCGTCGCGGGCGTGAACGCCCCCATGAACGCCGTCAACGAGCTGCTCGGGTTCCGCGACGTCGAGCGGCTGCTGGAGATGCAGCTGCGGCTCTGATCGCCGGCTAGGGGTGCCGCCCCAGCACGTACACCCGGTCGGTCTCGACCTCGCCGTCGAGCGGGCCGCGCAGGTACCACTCGACGTCCACCAGCCCGGCGGCTCGCATCGCCGCGACCACGGCCTCCGGGTCGTGCAGCACGAAGTCGACGTCGACGGGCTCCCCCATCAGCTCGTCGGCGTGGTGCACCTCGGCGCCGGCGTGCAGCGCCAGGGCGAGCCAGCCGCCGGGGGCCAGCACCCGCGCGAGGGACCCGATGGCCGGGGCGACCTCGGAGCCGGCGAGGTGCACCAGCGCGTACCACGCCGTGATCGCGCCCCACCCCGACGCCGCCGGCGGCCGCAGCAGCCCGGTCAGGTCGCCGACGGAGAAGCGCAGGTCCGGGAACCGGCGACGCGCCTCCTCGACCATGCCGGGCGACAGGTCGACGCCCGAGGCGTCGGCGCCGGCCGCGGCGAGGTACGCCGCGACGTGGCCGGGCCCGGTGCCGACGTCCACGACCGGGCGTCCCTCTGCCAGGGCGGCCAGCCGCTCGAGGAGCCAGCGGTCGAACGGCTTGCGGTCCAGCTCGGCGGCCAGCCGGTCGGCGTACGCCGTCGCCACGGCGTCGTAGGTCGCCCGCACCTTCGCGTCGCGTGCGGCCGACCCCTCGGCGAGCACGCCCTCGCGGTCGACCCCGGTCGGTGCCGGCCCCGCCGCGTGATCGTCCTCGACCGGACCGAGCAGGTGCACCCACCGGGCGTCGTGCTGCCCGGGCCGGCGCGGGAGCTCGTGCACCAGCGGAGCCGCGCCGGCAGCCATCCGCCGCAGCACCTGCTCGACCTCGCCGCGGTCGGCGAACGCGTGCAACCGCTCGGTCCGCGTCCTCAGCTCCCCGGGCGCCTGGGGGCCGCGGAGCAGCAGGACGGTGAGCAACGCCCGTTCGGCCTCGTCGAGCGGCAGCTTCTCGTCGAGCAGCTGGTGGTACTTCAGCGTCCGCGGGCCCCGGTCCGCCCACACGATCCGGACCAGGCCCCGTTCCTTCAGGTCCTTCAGCCGCTCCTGGAGCATCGGCTCGTCGTAGTCGGTGACCGGGTCCCGGCTGCTGGTCTGGTTGCAGGCCGACCGCAGCGCGTTCAGCGTCATCGGGTACGTCGCCGGCACCGTCCGCTGCTTCTCGAGCAGGGCGCCCAGCACCCGCTGGTCGACGGCGTCGAGGTCCAGGTCGAGGGGCACGGGCCCAGCCTAGGGAGGGCCGGGAGATCGGTCAGGCCACGGTGACCGGGTGCCGCACGACCGCGTCGAAGAAGTAGCCGTTGTCGTTGTACGGCGTCACGAGCGGCTGCGTGCGACCGGCCCGGTCGGTGGACCGGGCCATCAGCACGTGGTCGCCGCGGGTCGGCGCCGTCCAGACGTGGCGCCACTGCGTCCACGCCTCCTGGTGACCGAGGCGGAACGGGCGGGCCGGGCGCCAGGTGGTGCCGCCGTCGGTGCTCACGTCGACGTGCGCGATCTCCCCGGCGCCACTCCACGAGCGACCTGTCAGCTCGATCTCGGGGCGAGCCGCGAGGGTGGCCTGCCACGGGAGCTCCCAGGCCGAGCGCACCGGGTTCACGGTCAGCGGCGGGGAGCCGGCCGGGTAGGCGCCGCCGGTCATCCGGTACCACTTGGTGTTCCACGGCGAGGTGAGTTCGGTGTCGGCGACCTCCAGGGAGCCGAGCCACTTGATCGAGCCGATGCCGACCCAGCCGGGGAGGACGAGGCGCAGCGGGTACCCGTGGTCGGGCAGCAGCGGCTCGCCGTTCATCCCCCACGCGAGCAGCGCGTCGTCGAACGCCTTGTCGACGGAGAACGGCCGGCGCACGGCGCTGTAGCTCACGCCGCCCGTCACGTAGTCCGGATCCAGCCCCGTGGCCTGGATCGAGACCGCGGACGGGCTGACGCCGATGCGGGCCAGCACGTCGCGCAGCCGGACGCCCTCCCAGGTCACCGCCCCCACGGCGCCGAGCCTCCACGCCGTGCCCGCGGCCGGCGTGCCCTGCTGGGAGGCGAAGAACGACCGGCCGTTCCCCGTGCACTCGTGGATCGCGGTGACGCTGCTCACCGGGAGTGCCCTCAGGTCGGCGTACGACAGCGACAGCGCGTCGGCCTCGACCCGCGGCGTGGCCAGCCCGGTGCCGAACACACGCAGCCGCCACGCGTCGCGGTCGATGGTCGGCGTCGAGGTGTGGTTGCGCACGAACAGCCGCGCCTGGTCGGTCAGCCGGTCCCGCCACGAGACGGAGTCCCAGCGCATCTCGGCGTTGGTGCCGAAGTCGGTGAACCACCCGGCCGGCAGCGGCTTGAGGATGAACGGGGCGCCGGCGTACGACGGAACGGCGGTCCCCACGGTGCCGACGGCCACCGTGCCGAACGTGCCGAACGTGCCGGCCGCGCCGGCCCTCAGGAGCGAACGACGAGAGAGACTGGGCTGCACCCAGTCACAGTAACATGATCGACTTTATTGACTATCTCAGGCGGTGGGCGGCGGGGGCGGGTCGGTCTGGGTCCGCTTCTCGGTCGTGGTCTGGGTGCCGTCGGCGTGGGTCGTGGTGGCCACGGTCGCGGAACCGCGGGTCCGGTTGGCCTGCAGGGCCACCAGGACGATGACCAACGCGCCACAGCCGGCCAGGATCCAGCCGACGAGGGTGAGGTTCACGGCGTCGATGCTGTCTTGCACGGCCAGGGCGAAGATCAGCCCCACCGCCAGGAGGAAGACTCCCAGTCCGTACCCCATGCTGGTCCCTTCGCCGATCGTCGAGCCTGCGCCGCCCCACTGACGGCGTCAGCCGCAGGATAGCCCGGCCCACCCCTGGCCACGTGGGAGGATGGCGTCGTGCCCACGCGCATCGGCGTCTGCAACCTGTGCGAGGCCATCTGCGGCCTCGAGCTCACCGTCGAGGGCGACGGCCCCGACCTGCGCGTGACCGCGATCCGCGGGAACGACCAGGACCCGCTGTCGCGCGGGTACATCTGCCCCAAGGGCGTCTCGCTCGCCGACGTGCACGCCGACCCCGACCGCCTCCGCACCCCTGTACGCCGCGTGGGCGAGGGCGCGGACGCGGAGTGGGTCGACATCGGCTGGGACGAGGCGCTCGACCTGGTGGCCGACGGCCTGGCCCGCGCCGTCAACGAGCACGGCCGCGACGCGATCGGCGTCTACCTCGGCAACCCGAACGCCCACGCGCTCGGCTCGGCCACCCACGGTCTGGCCATGGTCAAGACGCTGCGCACGCGCAACCGCTTCAGCGCCTCCTCGGTCGACCAGATCCCGCACCAGCTGGTGGCCTGGCAGCTGTACGGCCACCAGCTGCTGCTGCCGATCCCGGACATCGACCGCACGTCGTACTTCCTGGTGTTCGGCGCCAACCCGATGGCCTCCAACGGCTCGTTGATGACGGTGCCCGACTTCCCGAACCGGCTGCGCGACCTCAGGGCCCGGGGCGGGCGCATGGTCGTGGTCGACCCCCGGCGCACCGAGACGGCCAAGGTCGCCGACGAGCACCTGTTCGTCCGGCCCGGGTCCGACGCCGTGGTCATCCTGGCGATGGTCCGCACGCTGTTCGCGGAGGGGCTGACCAGGCCGGCGCCGTACGTCGACCACGTGGACCGGGTGCGCGAGCTGGTCGAGCCGTTCACGCCCGAGGCGGCCGAGCGGGTCAGCGGCATCGCGGCCGACGACGTACGCCGCCTGGCGCGCGAGCTCGCGGCGGCCGACGGCTCCGCGGCGTACGGCCGGATCGGCGTCTCGACGACGGGCTTCGGCTCGCTGGCGCAGTGGGGCATCCAGTGCCTCAACATCCTGACCGGCAGCTTCGACCACCCAGGCGGCGTGCTGTTCACCGAGCCGGCCGTGGACTTCGTCGCGCGCCGGTTCGTCGGCACCGGCCACTACGACCTGTGGCGCAGCCGGGTGCGCGGCATCCCCGAGTACGGCGGCGAGCTGCCCGCCGCGGTGATGCGCGAGGAGATCGAGACGCCCGGCGACGGGCAGATCCGCGCGATGCTCACCATCGCCGGGAACCCTGTCCTGTCGACGCCGGACGGCCGACGGCTCGGCGAGGCGTTCGACTCCCTGGACTTCATGGCGGCGATCGACATCTACCTCAACGAGACGACCCGCCACGCGGACGTGATCCTGCCGCCGACGACCGCGCTCGAGCGCGACCACTACGACATCGTGTTCCACGGGCTGGCCGTGCGGAACACGGCGCGGTTCACCCCGGCCGTGCTCCCGAAGCCGGACGGGGCGATGCACGACCACGAGATCTACCGCGAGCTCGCGCTGCGCGTGCAGAAGCGGCTGGTCCGCCGCCCGTCGCTGCGGACGCGCCTGAGGCAGCGCGCGCGGCTGGCCATGACGCCCACGCGCATCCTCGCGGGCCTGCTGCGCACCAACGGCGTGACGACGCTCAAGCAGCTGCGCGCCCACCCCGAGGGCATCGACCTGGGCCCGCTGCGCCCGACGATGCCCGAGCGGCTGCAGACGAAGGACAAGCGCATCGACCTGGCGCCCGACCTGGTCGTCTCCGACCTGCCGCGGTTGCGCACCTGGTTCGACGAGCGGCTTTCGTCGAGCCCGGACGGGCTGGTCCTCATCGGCCGCCGGCACAAGCAGGACAACAACGCCTGGTTCCACAACATCGAGCGGGTCAACCGAGGGCGGCCTCGGCACCGGCTGCTCATGCACCCCGACGACCTGTCGGCTCGCGGCATCACGGACGGTGCGCTGGTGCGCGTCGCGTCGCGCGTCGGCGAGGTCACCGTCGACGTGCAGGCCAGCGACGACATGATGCCCGGCGTCGTCTCGCTCCCCCACGGCTACGGCCACCAGGTCGACGGCACCCGTCTCTCCCGCGCCACCAAGGTGCCCGGCGTGTCGATCAACGACCTCACCGACCCGGAGGCACTGGACCTCTCGGGCAACGCGGCGCTGAGCGGCGTACCGGTCACGGTGACGCCCGCGTGATCCCCGGCGTCACCGAGGCCGTCGAGACCTCGCGGGGCGACGAGGGCACGACCTGGGAGATCCGGCGCGACGGCGCCGTGCTGGGCACCGCGTCGGCCGGGGTACGCCGGGGCGGAACGCTCGTCAACCAGCTCGACGTCCCCGTCGCGGACGCCGCGGTCTCGTTCGACGCGGTGCTCGAGGCGTTGCGCGAGCGTGGCGAGGAGTCGGTCGCGCTGGACGTCCGCGCCGACGACCCGGTGCTGACCGCCGCGGTCGACGGCCGCGGTCTCACGCTGGGGGCGACCCAGATGCTGCTCGACCTGGCGGTACCGGTCGCCGAGCCGCCCCGGGTCACGCTGCGGCCGATGGGCGCCGAGGAGTTCGTGGCGTACCGGGCTCACCTGGTGACCGGGTACGCCCAGGACCTCGTGGACTCCGGCGCGGTCACCGACGCGGCCGCCGCGCTCGAGGCGTCCGAGGAGTCCACGCAGGACCTGCTCCCCGACGGCGTCGACTCACCAGGACAACACCTCTGGACGCCGTACGACGGCGACGTCCCCCTCGGCATCCTGTGGGTGTTCGTCGAGGGCACCCACGCGTTCATCTACGACATCGAGGTGGCCGAGGAGCGGCGCCGGCGGGGGTACGGGCGGGAGATCCTGGACGCGGCCGCCCGGGCCGCCGTCGACCTCGGGGCGCGCGAGCTCGGGCTCAACGTCTTCGGGTTCAACGAGGGCGCGCGGGCGCTGTACGAGAGAGCGGGCTACGCCACGACCCAGCGGACCTACCGGATCCGCTTCTAGCTCCCCAGGTGCGCCAGCACGGCCGCCCGGCCCGCGGCCGGGTCGGACGCCGCGAGCGCGATCTCGGCCATCTCACGGCACTGGAGGCTGGTCACCGTCGCCAGACGGGCGCCGACGCCCTTGACCGCGGCCGCGGCCATCGACAGCGAGGTCACCCCCATGCCGACCAGGCAGCAGGCGAGCAGCGGGTCGGCGGCGGCCTCGCCGCAGACGCCGACCGACTTGCCGGCCTGCTTGCCGGCCTCGGCGGTGATCGCGATGAGGTGCAGCACGGCCGGCTGCCACGGGTCGGTGAGGTGGGCCAGGTCGGTGGCCATCCGGTCGGCGGCCATGGCGTACTGCGTCAGGTCGTTGGTGCCGATCGAGAGGAAGTCGACCACCTCGAGGAAGCGGTGCGCGAGCAGCGCGGCCGACGGGATCTCGACCATCACGCCGGCCTTCAGACCGCGGGCCCGCACCTGCTCGGCGAAGTCCGAGGCCTCCTGGACCGTGGCCACCATCGGCGCCATCACCCACGTCTCGGTGCCGGTGCGGTCGGCCGCGGCCTTGATGCCGTCGAGCTGGTGCTCCATCAGCGCTGGGTTGCCCCACGCCAGCCGCAGGCCCCGGACGCCGAGCGCGGGGTTCTCCTCGCCCTCGTGGGTCGCGAACGCGATCGGCTTGTCCGAGCCGGCGTCGAGGGTGCGGACGACGACGTACTGCCCCTCCCCGAAGGGCTCGAGCACCTCGGCGTAGATGTCGGCCTGCTCCTCGACCGACGGCTCCTCCTGGCGGTTGAGGAAGCAGAGCTCGGTACGGAAGAGACCGACACCCTCCACCGGCTGGAGCACGGCCTTGCGGGCCGACTCGCCGTCGGCGACGTTGGCGAGCAGCTTGACCGGCTGGCCGTCCTTGGTGACACCCGGACCAGCCCAGGCCGCCAGGGCGGCGCGCTGCTCGCGGTCGGCGGCGACCAGGCGGTCGGCCTCGTCGGCGTCCGGGTCGGTCTCGATGGTGCCGGCCGTGCCGTCGACGAGCAGGCGGGTGCCGTTGGCGAGCTCGAGCGCCCCGGCGGTGCCGACCACGCAGGGGATGGCCAGCTGCCGGGCGATGATCGCGGTGTGGCTGGTCGGGCCGCCCTTCTCGGTCACCAGCGCCATCACGATGGACGCGTCGAGGCCGGCGGTGTCGGCGGGCGCGAGGTCCTCGGCGACGAGCACCACCGGGGTCGCCGGCAGCGACACCCCGGGCTCCGGCTCGCCCACCAGGTGGGCGACGATCCGGCGCTCGATGTCGCGCAGGTCCGTGGCGCGCTCGGCCATCAGGCCGCCCATGCTCGTGAACACCGCGACGAACTGCTCGACGGCCGCGTGCGCGGCCCCGACGACCGGCGTACCAGCGGCGAGGTTCTTGCGCACCGCCCCGCGCAGGCCCTTGTCCTTGGCGAGACCGGCACTCGCCGTCAGCACCTCCGCCGCGGCCCCGGAGGCCTTGGCGGCCTTGGCGGCGAACCGGGTCGACACCTCCTCGACGGCGGCGTCATAGGCTGCCAGCGCGGCGTCGGCGTCGGCGAAGCCGCCGTCACCGAACCGCTCGATCGCCGCCGGGTCGACCTCCCCGCGGACGAGAAGGGCGGGGGCGTGGGCGACGCCCGGTACGACCGGCGTCCCCTGAAGGTGCGTCATGCCCGCATTCAACAGCGGGCCTCCTTGACAGTCAACATATTCGGGCGTAGAACAACATAAACACAGATCAAAACCCACACTCCGTCCGTTGCCATCGCAGGTCACCACTGAGTCATGACTGGGAGGAGCCCGTGTACGCAGCGGAGCGCCAGCAGGCGATGACCCAGCTCGTGCGCCAGCGCGGGCGCATCTCCGTGGTCGAGCTGGCCGAGCGCTACGACGTCACGACGGAGACGGTACGCCGTGATCTGTCGATGTTGGAGGACCGGCACCTCATCCGGCGGGTGCACGGCGGTGCGGTCCCCGCCGACGCGCTGACCCTCATCGAGGCCGGACTCCCCGACCGCGACGTGTCGCGCATCGAGCAGAAGCAGCGCATCGCCGCGGCCGCCGTCGACCTGCTGCCGCGCGCCGACTCCACGGTGATCCTGGACGCCGGCAGCACGACGGTCCGGCTGAGCCGCCTGCTGCCGCCCAACCTGCGGATGACCGTCATCACCCACGCCGTCCCCATCGCCGCCCAGCTCGCCGGGTCGCCGCACATCGAGCTGCACGTGCTGCCGGGGCGGGTACGCCGCCACACGCACGCGGCCGTCGGCACCGAGACCATCGAGGCGCTCGAGCAGGTCCGCGCCGACCTCGCGTTCGTGGGGACCAACGGGATCACCGTCGAGCACGGCCTCTCCACGCCCGACCGCACCGAGGCCGCGGTCAAGCGCGCCATCATCGAGCGAGCACGCCGTACCGTCGTGCTCGCCGACTCCAGCAAGATCGGCGTGGAGCGGACGATCAAGTTCGCCGAGCTGTCCGACGTCGACACCCTCGTCACCGACAAGGAGATCTCTGCCAGTGACCGCCGCGCCATCGAGCACGCGGGTGTCGAGGTGATCACCGCATGACTCCCCTGATCGTCACCCTCACCCCCAACCCCAGCAACGACCGCACCGTCACCCTCGCGGGCCCGCTCGAGCGCGGCGCCGTCCAGAGGCTCTTGTCGGTCACCATGCAGGCCGGCGGCAAGGGCGTGAACATCTCGCGGGCCGCGGTGTCGGCCGGCCTGGCCACCGACGCGGTCTTCCCCGCCCGTCCGGACGACCCGTTCGTCACCGAGCTGATCGCCGCGGGCATCGCCTGCTCCCCGGCGCCGCCTGCGGGCGACGTACGGATCAACCTCGCGATCACCGAGCCCGACGGCACCACGACCAAGCTCAACAGTCCCGGGGCGACCGTCGAGGCGCGTCATCTCGACGACCTGGCCGCCACGCTGCTGTCGCGGTCGGCCGAGGCGTCGTGGGTCGTGCTGGCGGGCTCGTTGCCGCCGGGTGCGCCCGACGGCTGGTACGCCGAGCTGGTGCGGGCGCTGCGCGCGACTCCCGCCAAGGTCGCGGTCGACACCAGCGAGGGACCGCTGTCCGCGCTCGTCGCCGCGTTGGCCGACGAGCGGGCCGGTGCCGCGCCGGACCTGATGAAGCCCAACGGCGACGAGCTCGCGTCGTTCGTGGGTGGGGACGAGGCGACGTACGAAGCCGACCCCGCGACGGCCGCCACCGCGGCCCGGACCCTGACCGACCGCGGCGTCGGCGCCGTCCTCGTCACCCTCGGCGGTGCCGGTGCCGTGCTGGTCACCGCCGAGGGCGCGTGGCACGCGACCCCGCCCCCGACGACCGTGGTCAGCACGGTCGGCGCCGGCGACAGCAGCCTCTTCGGGTACCTGCTCGGCGACGTCCGCGGCGGCTCGCCCGAGGAGCGGCTGAGCCTCGCGGTGGCCTACGGAAGCGCCGCCGCGGGCCTCCCCGGCACGACGATCCCGGAGCCCGGACAGACCCGTCCCGGACAGGTGCTGGTGAAGTCGGTCACATCAGTGGAGTCTTAGCCCATGGCTGAGCTGATCAACACCGACCTGGTCCGTCTCGATGCCGATCTCGGGTCCGACAAACAGGCTGTCATCCGCGCGATGGCCGGCATCGTCGGCGACGCCGGTCGCGCGACGGACGTGGGTCAGCTCGCCGACGACGCGCTCGCGCGCGAGTCCACCGCCGCCACCGGCCTCAACGGTGGCATCGCCATCCCCCACTGCCGCAGCACCGGGGTCGAGGTGCCGACGCTGGCGTTCGCCCGGCTCTCGCCCAGCGTCGACTTCGGGGCCAAGGACGGCCCGGCCGACCTCGCCTTCCTGATCGCCGCCCCCGCGGGCGGCGACGCCTCGCACCTCAAGCTGCTGGCCAAGCTCGCCCGTGCCCTGGTGAAGAAGGAGTTCACCGACAGTCTCCGGGAGGCCGCGACCCCCGCCCAGATCGTCGACCTGGTGGCCGGCGTCGTGGGCGACGAGGCCCCCGCGGCGAGCCAGCCGCCGGCACCGGTGACTCCGGCCGCCGCGCCGGCTGACACGGCCGCCCCGGCGGCGCCGACCGGCGCCAAGCCCTCGCTGGTCGCCGTGACCGCGTGCCCGACCGGCATCGCCCACACCTACATGGCGGCCGAGGCGCTCGAGGCCGCGGCCGCCAGGGCCGGCGTCGAGATCCACGTGGAGACCCAGGGCTCGGCCGGGGCCACCCCACTGGCCCGCGAGACCATCGCCGCGGCCGGCGCCGTCATCTTCGCCGTCGACGTGGGCGTGCGCGACCGTGCCCGGTTCGCCGGGCTCCCGGTCGTGAACTCCGGCGTGAAGCGGCCCATCGACGACGGCGACGCGATGATCGCCGAAGCGATCCGCAACGCGTCCGACCCGAACGCCCCCCGTGTCGAGGGCACCGCGGGCGGGGGCGACGCCGGTTACGCGTCGGGTGCGGGCGAGTCGTGGGGCAACCACGCGCGCCGGGTGCTCATGACGGGTGTCTCGTACATGATCCCGTTCGTCGCGGCCGGTGGTCTGCTGATCGCGCTGAGCTTCCTCTTCGGCGGTTACGAGATCGTCGGCCCGTTCGGCCAGATCGCCGCCCACAACTCGATCTTCGACCTGCCGGACGTCAACGCGTCCGGCCTCGAGCACGCACTGTTCGGGTCGAGCTTCTTCGCCTATCTCGGCGCCATCTTCTTCATCATCGGCAAGACGGCGTTCGCGTTCTTCGTGCCCGCCCTCGCCGGCTACATCGCGTACGCCATCGCCGACCGGCCCGGCATCGCGCCCGGTTTCGTGATGGGTGGCCTGGCGGCCAACATCGGCGGGTTCGTCGACGCCGACGGCAACGGCCTGCCGGCCACGGGCTTCCTCGGCGCGATCGTCGGCGGCGTCCTCGCCGGCATCATCGCCAAGTGGATCACCGGCTGGAAGGTACCCACGTGGGCGCGCGGGCTGATGCCGGTGCTGGTGATCCCGTTGCTCACCAGCATCCTGGCCGGCCTGGTCATGCTCGTCGTGCTCGGCCGCCCGATCTCGTGGCTGATGGACAAGCTGCAGGACGGTCTGACCAACATGAGCGGGTCGAGCGCGATCCTGCTCGGGATCGTGCTCGGCCTGATGATGGCCTTCGACATGGGCGGCCCGCTCAACAAGGTGGCCTACAGCTTCGCGGCGGCCGGTGTGGGCGCGGCGGCCACGGCGGCCCCCGACGACCCGCGCCTGAAGATCATGGCCGCGGTCATGCTCGCCGGCATGGTCCCGCCGATCGCGCTGGCGCTGGCGACCGTCGTACGACCGCACCTGTTCAACGTGCCCGAGCGCGAGAACGGCAAGGCGGGCTGGCTGCTGGGAGCCTCCTTCATCACCGAAGGAGCCATCCCCTTCGCGGCGGCCGACCCCTTGCGCGTCATCCCGTCGATCATGATCGGCAGCGCGGTGACCGGCGCGCTCTCGGAGGCGATGGACGTCGCAGTCCGCGCGCCGCACGGCGGCATCTTCGTGCTGTTCGCGGTGCACAACGTCTTCGGCTACGTCCTCGCCCTGCTGGTCGGCGTGGCCGTCGGCTCGGCCGCCGTGATCGCGGCCAAGACCATCTGGCCCGCCAACGACGAGGACATCGTCCCCGTCGGCTGATCTCCCGCCCCTCCCCACCCACCACGAGAAGGAGCACCATGCCCACCAAGACCGTCGTCGTCGGTTCCGCCGTCGGCCTGCACGCACGCCCCGCGGCGATCATCTCGGAGGCCGCCGGCGAGCTGGACGCCGAGGTGACGCTGGCGACCCCGGGCGGTGACCCGGTGGACGCGAGCTCCGCCCTGATGATCATGACGCTGGGCGCCGGCAAGGGCGACAGCATCGAGGTCACCTCCGACGACCAGGCCGCGGTCGACAAGATCGCCGACCTGGTCGAGCAGGACCTCGACGCCTAGCCCGTCTCCCGCCCGGTACGCCGCAGCTCGCGGTAGCAGATCCGCGCGCCCACGACACGGGCCAGTTCGCGCATGATCTGGGTGAAGAACTGCTCGCGGTAGTTGCTGTCCATCACGGCGTACACCGTGAAGTAGAGGCCGCTGAACGCCGCCAGGAAGATCGAGACGCGTGCGAGCTCGCTGCTGACCAGGCTCTGCCCGAGGTCGTAGTGCGGCGTGCCGGCCGTCGTCACCCAGGTGCTGATCACCGTGTCGTCGATGGCCACCACGCCGAAGACCACGAAGAACGCGAAGACCGCGATCGCCAGCAGGAAGACCTGCACAGCCTGCGCGACCAGCAGGGCGAGCACCAGGTTGAACTTCTGCAGCCCGGTCACCTCGGCCTCGGCCTGGAGGTCGACCCCCGCGTCGACGAGGCGGTGGGCGGTCGGGGCGAGCGGGGTGTCGGCGGTGACGTCGAGCAGCGTCTCGGCCGAGATGTCGTCGTCGAACTGGTCGAGCTCCTCGTCGAGCCGCACCAGCAGGAACCCGGTCGCAGCCAGGCCGAAGAACAGCACGGCGGTCCACAGCACGCCCGCATCCATCGCCGAGGTGACCTGCCACACCTCGGTGTTGATGAACAGGAAGGTCACGAACAGCAGCAGCATCGGCAGCGCCCGCGTGGCGAGCGGGAACAGCAGGCCGAGACTGGCGAAGGCGCGCCTCAGCGCCCAGCCGGCGATGTCGTGCATGCGCAGCACGACGAGCGCGTACGCCGCCACCGCGGCGAGCAGCAGCCACGACGCCGTCGCGAACCCGAACGACGTGGAGTCACTGGCCAGCCCGACGCCCAGGCCGGCCGCGGCCGAGGCGATCACCGAGACGGCCAGCACGACCGCGATGCGGGGGCGGGACATGCGCGCCCGTACCTTCGCGCGGACGTCGTCGACGAAGTACGGGAGGCCGTGGTCGAGGAACCACTTCTCCGCGTCCCGGACGGCGGCATCCTGACGGGCGGCCACGGTCAGCCGACCAGCAGCGCGCGGGCACGGACGACGTCGTCACGCACCTGGGTGACCAGGTCATCCACGGAGTCGAATCGGACCATGCCGCGCAGTCGGTCCACGAAGCTGACCTCGACCTCGACGTCGTACAGCTCGAGGTCGTCACGGTCCAGCACGTAGCTCTCCACGCGACGGTCGCGGACGCCGTCGAACGTCGGGTTGGTGCCGACGCTGATCGCCGCGGGGTAGCGCTCGCCGGTGTCGAGGCGCCGCAGCCACCCGGCGTACACGCCGTCGGCCGGCACGCCCCCACCACTGCCGACGGGCACGTTGGCCGTCGGGAACCCGAGCTCGCGCCCGCGCCGGTCCCCGCGCACCACGACGCCGCGCACCGCGACCGGACGGCCGAGGGCCTCGGCCGCGCCGGCGACGTCACCCGCGGCCAGGCACGTCCGGACGTACGTCGAGGACCAGACCTGCGGTCCGCCGTCGAGCTCGACACCGTCGACCGTGAAGCCCTGCTCGGCGCCGGCAGCCGTCAGCGTCGCGACGTCACCGGACGCCCGGCTGCCGAAGCGGAAGCTGGCCCCGACCACCACGGCCGCGACGTGCAGCAGGTCGACGAGCACGCGGTCGATGAAATCCTGCGGTGACCAGCTCGCGATCTCGCGCGAGAACGGCAGCACCAGCACGGCCTCGGCGCCGGCCTCGCCCAGCAGCGCGGCCCGCTCCTCGATCGTCGTCAGCGTGACCGGGGCGTGCTCGGGCCGCAGGACCGCCATCGGGTGCGGGTCGAAGGTGACCGCGACGACCATCAGCCCGCGCTCGGCCGCGATCTGGCTCGCCGTGGCGAGCACCCGCTGGTGGCCGAGGTGCACGCCGTCGAAGTTGCCGATGACGACGGCGGTACGGCGCAGGTCCTTCGGGACCTCGTCGAACGAGCGCCAGATCTGCACGGTCGGAAGACTATCGACGGCCGTCAGACGAAGACGGCGACGGCTCGCGCCCGGCCGTCACGCGGTTCGTAGAGCGCCAGGAACTCCCCCGCCGGGTCGAACAGCGCGCTCACGCCGGCCAGGTCGAGGTCGAGCGAGCGGCCGAAGCGGACGTCGGTCGCCTGCTCCGCGTCGAGGTCGAGCGACGCGAACGCCGCCCGCGCGGCCGCCGCCATCGGCAGCACCGCGAAGTCCTCGGCCAGGGACTCGAGGGTCCGGGCGACGGAGAGGTCGTAGGGGCCGACGGAGGTACGCCGCAACGCCGTCAGGTGACCGCCGACGCCGAGCGCCGCACCGAGGTCGCGGGCGATGGCCCGGATGTACGTGCCGCTCGAGCAGCGGACCGACACGTCGACGTCGGTCGTCTCGCCGGCCGGCCGGACGTCGCGGACGACGAGCTCGTGCACGGTGACGGTCCGCGGCTCGAGGACCACGTCCTCGCCGGCGCGGACGCGGGCGTAGGCGCGTTTCCCGTCGACCTTGACCGCGGAGACGGCGGAGGGCACCTGCTCGATCGTGCCGACGAACTCGGCCGCGGCGGCCCGGACCGTCGCCTCGTCGAGACCTGAGGTCGATGCCGCGGCGGTGACCTCACCCTCGGCGTCGTCGGTGGTGGTGGCGACCCCGAGCCGGACCGTGGCGTCGTACGCCTTCTCGGTGAGCATGAGGTGGCCGAGCAGGCGGGTGGCGCGCTCAACGCCGAGTACGAGCACACCGGTCGCCATCGGGTCCAGGGTGCCGGCGTGCCCGACCTTGCGGGTGCCGGCCAGCCGGCGTACCCGGGCCACCACGTCGTGCGACGTCATCGCGCCGGGCTTGTCGACGACGACGAGACCCGAGGTCACTCGTCCTCGTCGTCCTCGAGGTCGTCGTCCTCGCGCGGCTTCTTGTAGGGGTCCGGCTCGCCGGCGTACGCCGCACCGGCACGGGCCGCCTCGACCTCGGCGTCGGACGCCTTGGCCAGGGCCAGCACCTCGTCGAGGTGGCGGGCCGCCTCGGGGATCGCGTCGGGCACGAAGGTCAGGGACGGCGCGTGCCGCATGCCGAGCTGCTTGGCCACCTCGGAGCGGATCAGGCCCTTGGCGGACTCGAGGGCGGCGGCCGTGTTGGCCAGGTCGGTGTCCTCGCCGAGGACCGTGTAGAAGATCGTGGCCTGCTGGGAGTCACCGGTGACCCGGACGTCGGTGAGCGTGACGAAGCCGAGCCTCGGGTCCTTGATCCGCCGCTCCAGCATCTGGGCCACGATCACCTGGATCCGGTCGGCGATCTTGCGGATGCGCGGGTTGGTCATGCTGGTCTCTCCGTTGAGTTGCGCGTGGGGTACCGGCGAGCTGCGCCTCCGGTACCGGTGAGTTGCGCCTCCGGATCACGCTCGGTGTGCCGGAGGCGCAACTCGGACGTGCCGGAGGCGCAACTCGCCCTCAGGTCAGCTGCGCGGGATCTCCCGCATCTCGAAGGCCTCGACGATGTCGCCCTCCTTGATGTCCTGGAAGTTCCGCAGCACCAGACCGCACTCGAAGCCCTCGCGGACCTCGCTGGCGTCGTCCTTCTCACGCTTGAGCGAGGCCAGGTCGAGGTTGTCGGCCACCACGGCGCCGTCACGGATGACGCGCACCTTGGCGTTGCGGCGGATGACCCCGTCGATGACCATGCAACCGGCGATGTTGCCGATCTTGGACGAGCGGAAGATCGCGCGGATCTCGGCCTGGCCGAGGGTGTGCTCCTCGAACTCCGGCTTGAGCATGCCCTTGAGGGCCGCCTCGATCTCGTCGATCGCCTGGTAGATCACCGTGTAGTAGCGGATCTCCACGCCCTCGCGGTCGGCCAGCTCCGTCGCCTTGCCCTGCGGGCGGACGTTGAAGCCGATGATGATCGCGTCGGACGCGGCCGCCAGGTCGACGTTGGTCTCGGTGATCGCACCGACACCACGGTCGATGACGCGCAGCGACACCTCGTCGCCCACGTCGATCTTGGCCAGTGCGTCCTCGAGCGCCTCGACCGAACCGGACACGTCGCCCTTGAGGATGAGGTTGAGCTCCTGGCTCTCGCCCTTCTCCATGGAGGCCATGAAGTCCTCGAGCGTACGGCGGACGCGACGGCGTGCCTGGTTGGCGGCACGTTCGCGGGCCTCACGCTTCTCGGCGATCTGTCGGGCCATCCGGTCGTCCTCGACGACGATGAAGTTCTGCCCGGCTCCGGGGACGGCGGACAGACCCAGCACCATCGCGGGACGCGACGGGTCGGCCTCCTCGATCGGGTCGCCGTTCTCGTCGATCATCGCGCGGACGCGGCCGTGGGCCGGACCGGCGACGATCGAGTCGCCGACCCGGAGCGTGCCGCGCTGCACGAGCACGGTCGCGACCGGGCCGCGGCCCTTGTCCAGGTGCGCCTCGACCACGAGGCCCTGGGCGTCCTGCGTCGGGTTGGCCCGCAGGTCCAGGGACGCGTCGGCCGTCAGCACGATCGCCTCGAGCAGCTTGTCGAGGTTGAGCTCGGACTTGGCCGAGACGTCGACGAACATCGAGTCGCCGCCGTACTCCTCGGGGACCAGGCCGTACTCGGTCAGCTGACCGCGCACCTTGGTCGGGTCGGCGTCGGGCTTGTCGATCTTGTTGACCGCCACCACGATCGGTACGTCGGCGGCGCGGGCGTGGTTGAGCGCCTCCACCGTCTGCGGCATGACGCCGTCGTCGGCCGCGACCACGAGGACCGCGATGTCGGACGACTTCGAACCGCGAGCACGCATGGCGGTGAACGCCTCGTGACCCGGGGTGTCGATGAAGGTGATGCGCCGGTCGTTGCCGTCGACCTCGGTGTGGACCTGGTAGGCACCGATGTGCTGGGTGATGCCACCGGCCTCCTTGTCGACGACGTTGGCGTTGCGCAGCGCGTCGAGGAGCTTGGTCTTTCCGTGGTCGACGTGACCCATGACGGTCACGACCGGCGGGCGGATGACCAGGTCGTCCTCGTCGCCCTCGTCGGAGCCGAACTCCAGGTCGAAGGACTCGAGCAGCTCGCGGTCCTCGTCCTCGGGCGAGACCACCTGGACGACGTAGTTGAGCTCCTCACCGAGCAGCTCGAGCGTCTCGGCGTTGACCGACTCGGTCGCGGTGACCATCTCGCCGAGCGAGAAGAGCATCTGCACCAGCGAGGCGGCGTCGACGTTGATCTTCTCGGCGAAGTCGGTCAGCGAGGCGCCACGGGCCAGGCGAACGGTCTCGCCGTTGCCCTTGCGGACGCGCACGCCACCGATCGTCGGCGCCTCCATCTGCTCGAACTCCTGGCGACGGGCGCGCTTCGACTTGCGACCTCGGCGCGAGGGACCACCGGGGCGACCGAACGCACCCTGGGTCTGGCCGCGTCCACCGCGACCCTGACCCGGGCGGCCACCGCCACCGCTGGGACCGAACCCACCACCCGGGCGACCGCCGCCACCACCGGGAGCGCCGGCACCTGCGCCGGCACGACCCGGAGCACCGGGACGACCGGGGGCGCCACCACGGCCCGGTCCGCCGGCACCGCGGCCGCCGGGACCGGCGCCGAAGGCGGCCGGGGACTTGGGCATCATCGCCGGGTTGGGACGCGGCATGCCCGGACGACCCTCGCCACGGCCGGCCGGCGGGCGCGGCGGACGCTGGTCGTCACTGACCTCGCGCTCGGGACCGGGCGCCGGACGGCGGCCCATGCCCTGGCTCGAGGCGAACGGGTTGTTGCCCGGGCGCGGCGTGCCGCTCGGCTTGCCGACCGGACGAGGGGCCGGCGCCTTCGGGCGCGCGGCGGTCCCGGCGCTGCCGGAGTCGCCGGCGTCGGCGGCGGGGGCGGGAGCCTCCACGGCCGGTGCGGCCTCGGCGGCCGGAGCGGCCGCGGCCGGAGCCTCGGGCTCGGGCTCGGGCGCGGTGGTGCGCGGGCCGGGCCGGGGAGCCGTCTTGGCGGCGGGCGCCTCGGCGGCCGGAGCGGCAGGCTCGGCTGCTGACGGCTCGGGAGACGGGGTGGGAGTGGACGCTGCCGGCTTGGCCGCAGGGGCCTTCTCGGCGGGCTTCTCCGCGGGCGGGGCGGCGGGCGCCTCGGCGGCCTTGGAGGCCAGCAACGCGTCGCCGTACTGCTTCTTGAACTTCATCTCGACGGGAAGCTCGATCGTCGAGGAAGGCGACTTGACGAACTCGCCCATCTCCTTCAGCTTCTCGAGCACTTCCTTGCTCTCGATGCCATAGGTCTTGGCGAGCTCATGAACTCGGGTCTTGGCCACTTCTCTCCTTCTGGCCGCCGACCCGGTTCAGGGTTCAGCGACCGTTAGTGCAGACGTACGGGGCTCATTGCGAGGTACTCATCGAGTGCTCATGAGCTGCTGCTCCAGTTTCTGTCGGTCGTTTCTCTGATCTGGTCGAGGTGCTCGCGCAGGAGGACGTCGGACAAGCCCACCGTGACCCGCAGGGCCCGGGTGAACGCTCGCCGGCGGACCGCCTGGTCGAGGCACTCGGTCGTGGGGTGCAGGTGCGCCCCACGTCCTGGTGCCCGACCGCCGGGATCGGGACACACGGCCGGTTGACCGTCTGCTCCTGCGCCGGCGACCACGCGCAACAACTCGCTCTTCGCAGTCCGCTGACGACAGCCGATGCAGGTCCGGACGGGTCCCGGTGGAACTTCTCGGGGCGTGTCCAGTGCAGGGGTCATCGATGGGCGAGCCACTTCTGGGGAGTCTAGCGGCTGGCCGGTGGGTTGCCGAACCGGCCGCTCCTCCGCCCGTCGTCCCGCCCTTCGTCCGGCGGAGACGGCCGGGAACCGGAAGGTTTACCGCTCAGGGGCTTCCCACCAGGGTGACGAGAGACGTACGTTGCGCGGACGGCCATGTGTGGCCCGTTGTCTCGGGTTTCTTCACGGGGGAATGGCCGGTTGTGATCATCCGTCGATCCATCCTGCAGGAGCTCATGTGAAGCGTTCGAGAAGTTCTGCGCGGCCACTGGCCGTGGCGCTGGCCACCGCCGTCGCCGCTGTCGTGCCGCTCGCCGGGGTTGCGGCCCCGGCAGCCCATGCCGCGACCGGACACACGGCCGCGTCCAGCAAGGCCACTGACAAGTCGGCCATCGTCCCCGGCCGCTACATCGTGATGATGAAGGCCGCTCCGCTCGCCCGCTACACGGGCGGGATGAAGGGGTTCCCCCGGACCAAGCCGCTCGCGGGCCACAAGCTCGACATGCGTAGCGTCGCGGCCACGAAGTACAAGCACCACCTGCTGTCCACCCACCGCTCGGTCCTCGGCAAGGCCGGGATCTCCGCCCGGTCCATCGCCAACAACTACTCGGTGGCGTTCAACGGCTTCTCCGCGAAGCTGACCAAGGCCCAGGCCGCGAAGCTCGCCCAGACCGGCGGCGTCGCCCGCGTCTGGCCCGTCGAGCTCCGCACCGCCGACACCGTCTCGACCCCCGCGTTCCTGGGCCTCGACGGCCCCGGCGGCGTGTGGAACTCCCAGTTCGGAGGCAGCCCCAATGCCGGCCGCGGCATGATCATCGCCGACCTCGACTCGGGCATCTGGCCAGAGAACCCGTCGTTCGACAAGCTCGCCGCGACTCCCGACCACAAGCAGATCCAGGCGAAGTGGAACGGCACCTGCGACAAGGGCGTCCGCGACAAGATCAAGTGCAACAACAAGGTGATCGGCGCGCGCTATTACGGGGCCGACTTCGGCAACGACATCAGCGACGACTTCGACTCACCACGTGACTTCAACGGTCACGGCTCCCACACCGCGAGCACCGCGGCCGGCAACCACGGCGTCCCGGTCACCATCAGCGGATACGCGCTCGGCGACGCCTCGGGCATGGCCCCGGCCGCGCGCATCGCCGTCTACAAGGTCCTCTGGGAGGACGCCGCCGCCGCCAACGCCTCCGGCACCACCGAAGGCATCGTGGCGGCCATCGACGACGCGGTCGCCGACGGCGCCGACGTCATCAACTACAGCATCTCCGGGTCGTCGAGCTTCATCGTCTCCCCGGACGAGATCGCCTTCCTGGGCGCCGCGAACGCCGGTGTGTTCGTGTCCGCATCCGCCGGCAACTCGGGCCCGACCGCCAGCACCGTGGCGCACAACGCGCCGTGGGAGATGACGGTCGCGGCGGACACGCACGACCGCGGCGCCGTCAAGTCGGTCACCCTCGGCAACGGAGCCACCTACACGGGCATGGGCTACGGCGCGGGTGTCGGCCCGGCTCCGGTCGTCAACTCCCCCGCGGCGGCCGTCGCGGGTGCCGACGCGACCAAGGCCAACCTGTGCTACTCGGCCGCCAGCAACGATGGCGTCGCCGTTCTCGACCCGGCGAAGGTCGCCGGCAAGATCGTGGTCTGCACCCGGGGCACCAACGCACGCGTCGACAAGAGCCTCGCGGTCAAGGAGGCCGGCGGCGTCGGCATGATCCTTGCGGACAACGGGAGCGGCGTCACCGCCGACTTCCACGCCGTCCCCTCCGTGCACATCAACCTGGCCGACGGCACTGCGGTGAAGGCATACGTCGCCGGCACCCCGAACCCGACCGCGACGATCTCGGCCCAGGACAGCTCGCCTGTCGAGGCGCCGAACGTCGCCGGATTCTCATCGCGCGGACCCGCCGTGGCCGGCGGTGGCGACCTGCTCAAGCCGGACATCGCGGCCCCGGGCGTCGGCATCTTCGCGGCCGTCGCCCCTCCGGGCAACGCCGGCGAGAACTTCCAGTCCTACGACGGCACCTCGATGGCGGCTCCGCACATCACCGGCATCGCGGCCCTGATCCTGCAGAAGCACCCGACGTGGTCGCCGATGTGGGTCAAGTCCGCGATCATGACGACGGCCACCCAGCTGACCAACCGGAACAGGCCCATCCAGGGCGCCTCCGGCAATGCGACGCCGTTCGAGATGGGCGCCGGGCACGTCCAGGCGGCTCCCGCGTTCAACCCGGGACTCGTCTACGACAGCACCGTCGTCGACTGGCTCGCCTACGGGTGCGCGATCGGCCAGGTCCAGCTGGTGTCGACCGTGTGCTCGCAGGTGCCCGTGATCGACCCGAGTGACTTCAACTCCCCGAGCATCGCCATCGGCGCGCTGCCCGGGGACCAGACGATCACGCGGACGGTCACCAACGCCTCGGGCATCGCGTCCAACTACCACGTGTCCGTGGACGCACCTCCTGGGACGACGGTCACGGTCAACACGCCGTCGTTCCGCGCGGTCCCGGGTGGGAAGGCGACCTACACGGTCACGATCACCCGCACGACGGCGCCGCTGAACGCCTACACGTTCGGCTCGCTGACGTGGAGCGACGACGCCGGTCACTCGGTGCGCATCCCCATCGCGGTGCGTCCCGTGGCCGCGGCCTTCCCGTCGCAGGTCACCGGCAACGGCACGTCCGGCTCGAAGCCGATCACGGTGCAGCCCGGCTACACCGGGACGCTGACCGCATCGGTCAGCGGACTGGTCCCGGCCACGGTGTCGACCACGGCCGAGACGGCCAAGGGCACCAAGGCCGTCGTACCGATCACCATCCCGGCCGGTACGACGTACGCCAGGTTCGCGACGTACGACGCGGACTACCCCGCCGGCACCGACATCGACCTGCTCGTGAAGAACAGCGCGGGCACGACGGTCGGGTCCAGCGGCGGGGCGACGGCCGAGGAGTCGGTCAACCTCATCAACCCGGCCGCCGGCAACTACACCGTCGAGGTGACCTACTTCGCCGGTAGCACCGCCACGCTCGCGATGAAGCTGAACAGCTTCCTCCTGGGGAGCGCGGACGCCGGGAACATGACCGCGACGCCCGCGTCGCAGGCGGTCACGCTCGGCACCCCGGCCACGGTCACCGCGGCCTGGTCCGGGCTGGCGGCGAACACCCGCTACCTCGGGGCGGTGAACTTCGGCGACGGGACGAACCCCTTGGGTCGCACCATCGTCAACGTCCTGCCGTGAGGTGAGCAGCACCACCCACTGACGGGGCCCCGCCGGTTCGCCGGCGGGGCCTCGTCGCGCGGTGGGGGGTGCCAGTAATCGCGCGATCGCGGCCGAACAGCAGGTTCTGGGCGGCCAAAACTGCAATTTCCGCGCGATCGCGCCAGAACTGCAAGCCCGGGGGTCAGCCCTCCGCGGGCAAGGGGTTTCGACGCGCTCGTGCGACTTCGTACCTCAGTCGCGTCGCTTGCTCAACCTGGCCGGCTCCACGCAACGAGCTCGTTCCTCACTCGCTGCTGGCCGGCTCTTCCTCATCGGAGCGGATGTCGATCCGCCAGCCGGTGAGGCGGGCGGCGAGGCGGGCGTTCTGGCCCTCCTTGCCGATGGCCAGCGACAGCTGGAAGTCGGGGACCACGACGCGGGCGCTCTTGGCGTCCGAGTCGACGACGGTGACGGAGTTGACCCGGGCCGGGGAGAGGGCGTGGGCGACCAGCTCGGCGGGGTCGTCGGACCAGTCGACGATGTCGATCTTCTCGCCGTGCAGCTCCGACATCACGTTGCGGACGCGCTGACCCACCGGGCCGATGCAGGCGCCCTTGGCGTTCACGCCGGACTGGGTCGAGCGCACCGCGATCTTGGTGCGGTGGCCGGCCTCACGGGCGATCGCGGCGATCTCCACCACCCCGTCGGCGATCTCGGGTACCTCGAGGGCGAACAGCTTCTTCACGAGGTTGGGGTGCGAGCGCGACAGCGTGACCTGCGGCCCGCGCATGCCCTTGCGCACCGAGATGACCAGGCACTTGATGCGGGCGCCGTGCTCGTACCTCTCCCCCGGCGCACGCTCGCCCATCGGCAGGAGCGCCTCGAGCTTGCCGAGGTCGACCATCACGTCGTCGGGGTTGCGACCCTGCTGGATGATGCCGGAGACGATGTCGCCCTCCTTGCCGGAGAACTCGCCGTAGCGGATGTCGTCCTCGGCGTCGCGCAGCCGCTGCAGCATGATCTGCTTCGCGGTCGTGGCGGCGATGCGGCCGAACCCGTCGGGAGTGTCGTCGTACTCGCCGACCTGGTTGCCCTCGTCGTCCAGCTCCGCGGCGTACACCGTGACGTGCCCGCTGCGCCGGTCGAGCTGGACGCGAGCGTTCTCCTGGGCGCCGGGCGTCTTGTGGTACGCCGTCAGGAGCGCCTGCTCGATCGCCTCGACCAGGACGTCGAAGGAGATCTCCTTCTCCCGCTCCAGCATCCTCAGGATGCTCAGGTCGATGTCCATCAGCCCTCCTCGTCCGTCTCTGTGTGCCTGCGGTTGAACTCGACCTGGACGAGCGCCTTGGCGACCTCGTCGTACCCGATCGAACGCGGCTGGCCCGACACGTCGAGCGTCACCCGGTCCTCGTCGCTGGCACCGATGCGACCGGTCAGCGTCTCACCCCCGGTCGTCGTCACCTTCACCAGGCGGTCGTGGTTGCGCCGCCAGTGCCGCGGCATCGTCAGCGGCCGGTCCACACCGCGGGAGGTCACCTCGAGCGTGTACGGCGCCTCGCCCATCGCGTCGGTGTCGTCGATCGCCTTCGAGACCTCGCGGGTGGCCTCGGCGATGTCGTCGAGGGTCACCCCGCCGTCGCGGTCCACCGCGACGCGCAGCAGCCGGCGCTTGCCGGCGGGCGTCAGCTCGACGGCCTCGACATCGAGACCCAGGGCACCCAGGGGTTCGGAGACGGCAGCGGTGATCCGGTCCCGGGTGGCGTCCTGGGTGTGTCCTCGGCTCACGGGGTACCGACCTCCTGTGCTGTTGTAGATCACCCACGATAGCGGCCCCGTCACCGCCGATAGGGTCGCCGGGTGAGACCCAGCCGGCGCGCGACCATGACCGCCTCGGGCGTCGCGGTCCTGGGCCTCACCGCCTGCACGACGGACTCGTCGCCCACCTCCCCGGACACGTCGGCGTCGACCCCGTCGGCCACGACGCAGGCCGCCGAGGAGGACCCGGACCGAGTGGCCCTGGACCGGGCGGTTGCCCTCACCACCGACCTGCTGTCCCAGGCCGGCCAGCCGGGCGTCGACATCGGCGGCCGGTTCGCGGCGCTGCACACCACGCACCTGGCCGCCCTCGACCGCGCGGCCGGCGCCTCCGCGTCCGCGTCGCCCTCGCCCGGGTCCGGTCTCCCGTCGCTGCCTGGTCCGCGGGCGCTCCGGAAGCGCGAGCTGGCCGCCCAGCGCGAGCTCGCGCACCTGGCGCAGGAGGCGGCCAGTGGCGCCCTGGCCCGACTGCTGGCCAGCATGTCGGCGGGCATCGCCGCCTGCCTGAGCGCTCCATGACGACGCCCGTCGACGCCCTGCAGACCGCGCTCGCGGGCGAGCACGCCGCGCTCTACGTGTACGGCGTCCTCGGCGCGCGTACGTCGCAGTCCGCGACGCCGCTGCTGTTCGAGCGGATCTCCGAGGCGTACGTCGCGCACCGGGCCTGGCGCGACCTGCTGACCAACCGGCTGGTCGACGAGGGGGCCGAGCCGACGCCGGCCGCGCCGACGTACGAGCTCCCGGACACTCCCCCCACACCGGCCGGGGTGGGGCTGGCCGCTGCGGGGATCGAGAGCCGGTGCGCCGACACCTACGCCTACGTGGTCGCCAACACCTCGGGGGCGGACCGCTCGTGGGCGATCGGCGCCCTCACCCGGGCGGCGACGCGGATGGTCGGCTTCGGGGCCGCCCCGCAGCCGCTGCCGGGCGGCCCCGACCTGGCCTGAACGCGCCCGGAGACGGGAAACGGCCCGCGTCCTCCGGTGCCGAGGAACTCCCGAGATATTCCTCGACGCCGGAAGCACGCGGGCCGTTGTCGGTGCCCTGACTTCCTGATGCCGATAGCCGCCCGGTCCGGGATGTGGGGTGAACCGGACTGCCCTCGTGCGAAATCATGCAATGCGGCGTCGAGGTTCCGAATGGTTTCGCTCCCTCATGTTTGTGCACTGCACAAACATGCAGGGACCGCGTCTGACCAGCACGTTCTCCGGAGGCCTCACCAGGCGGCGACGACGTCCGCGATCTCCGCCAGCCCGTGCACGACGGCGTCCGGCTCGCCCTCGGTGTGGCCGACCTGCTCGCGCGGGATGTTGCTGTGCGGGACGTGGATCGCGCGCAGGCCGGCGTTGTGGGCGCCCCAGACGTCGTCGAAGAGCCGGTCGCCGACGTACACGCACCGGCTCGCCTCGGTGGCGCCGACGGCGTCCATGGCCGCCCGGAACGCCTCGGGGGCGGGCTTGGTCCACGGGATCTCCGAGGTGTACACGTCCCCGTCGATGAGGTCGAGCACACCGTCGCGCTCGAAGAACCCACGGTGCCAGGCCCGGGGCCAGATGGTGTTCGAGAGCACGCCGACCTTGATGCCCTGGCGGTGCAGCGCCTCGAACAGCGGCCCGACCTCGGGGTCGGTCGCCGTGTGCGGCACCCAGAAGTCGTAGTAGGCGTCCAGCAGGTCGGGGTCGTGGTCCAGCCCGGCCTCGGTGAACAGGTCGGCGATGGTCGCGCTCTGCTGGTGGTCGCGACTGCGGCCCCAGATGGCGTTCCCCGCCCGGTGCAGCCGGGCGCCGACGTCGGCCGGCACCGGATGCTCGTCCGCGTCCTCGCGGTGCACGACCGCCTGCGCGAGAGCCAGCGACTCGGCGTGGAAGTCGATGTCGTGCCACCGCGTCAACGTGCCGCCCCAGTCGAAGATCACCGCGTCCACCGCCACGCGCGCCAACCTAACCGTTGGGCGCGACCGCCTCGACCGATGCCTCAGGTCTGGTGCACGTCGAGCCGCAGCAGGCGGCTGGCCACGTCGACCAGCGGCCCCAGCGCGACGATCACGGCGATGGTCCCGACACCGACCGTCGCGCCCAGCAGCCAGCCGCCCAGCGCTCCGCCGCCCTGCACCAGGCTGTAGCTCCAGCGGAACGGGACCGGCGGGTCCCAGGCCAGCGCCGCCGCCTCGGTCGGTCCGGCGCCGGTGTTGCTGCCCAGGTAGGCCGCGATGCCGAGCGCGAGGACGGGGAAGGCCGCCACCAGCAGGGTGATCCGCCCGCCGAGACCGTCCGGCGTCTCCAGTGCGTCGAGCAGGAGCGAGATGACCACGCCGACCACGACGACCTGCGTCACCGTGCCGACCCCGGGACGGACGTGGCGCGCCGCTGCCATCACGACGAGCACCGAGCCGACCACGAGGTTCACCACCCAGAACGACAGGCCGAAGGTGAGGGCCAGCCCGTTGACGAACGTCGAGTAGCCGTCGGAGCCGAGGTCCGCGGTCAGCAGCATCCCGACCCCGACGGCCAGCACGACGCAGCCGCCGAGCAGCCAGCCCCCTTGGTGAGCCGACGGCACGCGGTCAGCCGCGGACGACGGCGACGAGGTGGTCGACCGCGTCGCCGACCGGTACGTCGGTGCGCTCGCCGCTCCTGCGGTCCTTGACCTCGAACACCCCGTCCACCAGGCCACGCCCGACGGTCACGATCGTCGGCACGCCGATCAGCTCGGCGTCCTTGAACTTCACGCCGGGGCTGGCCTTGCGGTCGTCGTACATCACGTCGAGGCCGCGCGCCGACAGGTCCTGCGACAGCTGCTCCGCCGCCTCGAACACCGCCTCGTCCTTGCCCGTGGCCACGATGTGCACGTCGGCCGGAGCGACCTCGCGGGGCCAGCAGAGGCCGATCTCGTCGAGGGTGTTCTCGGCGATGGCGGCCACGGCCCGCGACGGGCCGATGCCGTAGGAGCCCATGGTGACCGTGACGAGCTTGCCGTTCTCGTCGAGCACCTGGAGGCCGAGCGCGTCGGCGTACTTGCGGCCGAGCTGGAACACGTGGCCCATCTCGATGCCGCGCGCGGACTCCAGCAGGCCGCCGTCGTTGTTCGGGCAGGGGTCGCCGTCGCGGACGTCGGCCACGTCGATGATGCCGTCGCCGGAGAAGTCGCGACCCGCGACCAGGTCGAGCACGTGGCTGCCGGTGACGTCGGCGCCGGTCACCCATCGGGTGCCCTCGACGACGCGCGGGTCCAGCAGGAACCGCACTCCGGCGGGCTTCTTCTCGCCGAGCGCGCCCGGTCCGATGTACCCCTTGGCCAGCGTGGGTCGGGCCGCGAAGTCCTCCTCGCCGAAGGGCTCGAAGACCACGCCCTCACCGAGCTTGGACTCCAGCCGCTTGGCGTCGACCTCGCGGTCGCCGGGAATGCCGATCGCGAGCGCCTCGGTGGTGCCGTCGGGGTGGCGCACGGAGAACACGACGTTCTTCAGGGTGTCGCCGGCGTGCCAGGGACGGTCGTCGCGCGGGTACCGCTCGTTGAGGTGGTCGACCAGCGTGTCGATGGTCGGGGTGTCGGGGGTCTGCTCCGCGTGGGCGGCCGGCGCGTCGTCGTACGCGACGGGCGACGGCGCGAGGGAGTCGACGGCCTCGACGTTGGCGGCGTAGTCGCACCTGTTGCAGCGGACGTAGGTGTCCTCGCCCACGGCGGCCTTGGCCAGGAACTCCTCGGACTTCGAGCCGCCCATCGCCCCGGCCTCGGCCTTGACGATGACGTAGTCGAACCCGAGCCGGTCGAAGATCCGGGTGTAGGCGTCACGGTGCGCCTGGTAGCTGCGGTCGAGCCCGGCGTCGTCGATGTCGAAGGAGTAGCTGTCCTTCATCACGAACTCGCGCCCGCGCAGGATGCCGGCGCGCGGCCGCGCCTCGTCCCGGTACTTGTTCTGGATCTGGTAGATCCACAGCGGCAGGTCCTTGTACGACGAGTACAGGTCCTTCACCACGAGGGTGAACATCTCCTCGTGGGTGGGGCCGAGCAGGTAGTCGGCGCCCTTGCGGTCCTGGAGCCGGAAGATGCTGTCGCCGTACTCGGTCCAGCGGTTGGTCGCGTCGTAGGGCTCGCGCGGCAGCAGCGCGGGGAACAGCAGCTCCTGGGCGCCGATGGCGTCCATCTCGTCGCGCACGATGTTCTCGATCTTGCGCAGCACGCGCAGTCCCAGCGGGAGCCAGGTGTAGATGCCGGGGGCGTTGCGGCGGATGTACCCGGCGCGGACGAGCAGCCTGTGGCTCGGGACCTCCGCGTCCGCCGGGTCCTCGCGCAAGGTGCGGACGAAGAGGCTGGACAGGCGAAGGATCATGGCCGAAAGGCTACTTGTGTGGTGGAGTTGCCTGCACGGGAGTAAGCCAGCACAGCGACGGGAGACGCGATGCGCAGAGTCTTGACCTTCACGACCACCTTGATGACGGTGGGGGTGTCCCTGCTGGCAGCCGCTCCATCCGGTGCCGCCGAGACGATCCCGATCAAGCCGGGAGCGCTGTCCCGAGGGCCGGACGTCCGGGGACCGCACGTCGAGGGCACGGTGATCGTCGACGGCGACGTCTCGGTGAAGGTGAAGCGGCCGAACGTGCTGCTCTACGGCAAGTGGCAGGGCAGCTACATCGCGGCGACGGGCAACAGCCAGTGGGGCAACGTCAAGCTGGTCAAGATCGCGGCCACCGGAGCCGTGAAGGTGCTGCGGGAGTTCATCGACCCGTTCAACGCGGTCCTCGACGCCGAATCGGACCAGGTCGCGTACTCCTACGGCGACTCGACCCAGAAGCCGACCCTCGCGGTCTACGACCTCGGCCTGGACGACGAGGTGTCCGTGCACGCGTTCGCCGGGTTGCCGCGGTTGCTGGCGTTCGACGACGGCCTGACGGTGGCGTCGCTCGGCTCGCCCAAGGTGAAGACGCTGACCTGGAACACCGTCAGCAACGACGTCACCAAGGTCAACGCCAAGCTCGGCAACTACGCCAGCGTGGCCCACGACCTGCTGGGGTACTTCAGCAAGGACCCGCAGTTCGGTGGCTGCCAGGTGCTCGCGCACCTCAGCGACCCGGGCGACGTGCTGTTCACCAACTGCGACGAGCGCATCGACGCGGTCTCGCCGGACGGCAAGCGGGTGGCCACCATCCCCCTGCTCAGCGACGGGATCGGCCCGGCCGACATCCTCGTGCGCAAGGCCAACGGCACCCTGCTCGTGCACTACACGATCGACAACTACTTCGGCCGCGTCTGGTGGGAGAGCAACACCAAGCTGCTCTTCGACGCCAACGGGAGGACCAAGGCCGCGACCGTGCGGTGCCAGGTCGCCGACTGCAACCGCGCGTCCGACCTGCGGCCCACACCGGAGCTCTGAGCGATCAGTCCGTGGTCCGGGCCGCCCTCCAGGCGGCCCGGATCATCGGCAGCTGCAGCGGCAGCCGTCCGTAGGCGATGGTCTTGAAGCGGGTGCTGCGCGAGCGGCGCGCGTCGTCGGCCATCTTCACGTTGCCCGGGAACACGAGCACGAGCAGTGCGGCCCCGGCGTACCCCGCCAGCCTGCGCGTCCGCGGGTGCAGCAGCCCCGCCGCGCACGCGAGCTCGGCCACGCCGCTGGCGTAGATCACCTCGCGGTGGGCGGGTACGAAGTCAGGCATCAGCGGCTGGTAGAGGCGCGGCCTGGTCAGGTGGAGCGTCCCGCTCACGCCGAAGATCGCGACCAGGGCCTTGGCGTCGAGGGAGAGAGACATGGGCCTCATGATGCTGGTCGAGCCGCCGCGAGGGACGAGCGGCGTGTCGAGACCTCTGCGGGTACCGGGTCTCGAGACGCGTCGCGCATCCCGTCGCAGGCTCCGGTCTGCGCCGAACGCTCCTCGACCTGGCGCTTCATCTCCGCCCTCGCGAGCTCGGGCGAAGCGCGCTCAGTACATCAAGGTGCTGAACGTGTCGGTCTGGCGGAAGCCGACCTTCGCGTACGCGCGGCGGGCGGGCTGGTTCCAGTCGTTGACGTACAACGAGACGGACGGCGCGACGGTCCGGCGTACCTGCTCCACGACGGCGGCCATGCCGGCGGCGGCGAGCCCCTCGCCCCGGCGGTCGGGGTTGACCCAGACGCCTTGCACCTGGGCGTTGGTGGGGGTGGCGAAGGCGACCTCGGCCTTGAAGACGACGCGGCCGCGCTCGTACCTGGCGAACGACCAGCCGAGCTGGACGAGCTGGCGGACGCGGGCGCGGTACCCCTCGGCGCCGCCGCCGAGCTCGGGCGAGACGCCGAGCTCCTCGGTGTACATCGCCACGCACGCGGGGTAGAGCGCGCCGAAGTCCTCGGGACGCGAGGCGCGCACGAGCGGGTCCGGCTCGATCAGCGGTTGGCCGTCGGCGACCAGGTGCGGCTGCTCCCACCGGCTCTCCCGAGGTGGTCCCCACGAGTCGCCCAGCACGTCCCACAGACCGCGTACGGCCGGCTGCGGGCCGACGATCGTGGACACCGTGCGGCCGCGACGCAGCAGCCGCTCACCGAACGCCTCGATGTCGTCCTCCCCCGCCTCGATCGGCACCAGGTTCGCGCCGACGTGGCAGCCGGCGACCAGGTCGCCGTCGACGAATTGGCCCCAGACCTCGCCGCCGAGCAGCCGCGGCTCCAGGCGGGTGGTGCGGGCACGGTGCGCGGCGAAGACGTTGACCGTGGGGTTCCGGTCGGTGAGCGCGAGGAACTCGGCAACGTCGGCGGCGCCGAGCGGGCGCACCCCTGACCGCGTCGTCGTACGCACGGCGAGAGCCTACGCCGCGAGAGCCCTGCCTAGGCTGACCTCCGTGCAGGTCGTCATGAGGGCCGTCGAGGTCGCTCGCACCTCCCTCGCCGACGTCCCGGAGCCCCGTCTGGCGGTCGTGACACGGGGTCCGCGCGCGGCGCTGACCGACCGCCTCGAGCGCGCCCTGCCGGGGGCCGTGGTCGTGCCCCTCGACCTCGAGGACGGCATGGACGCGGTCCACCTCGCCCTCGCCGCCGGCCGGCCGTGGGACCTGGTGCTCGACGTCGCCGGCGGCAAGGGAGCGGCGCACCGGTGGCCCGTGCACCTGCACCATGTACGCCGTGGGGGCGCCGTCGCCGTCCGGCTGCCGGGCCGGCCGAAGCCCCTGGAACGCTCGGTGCGCGAGGTGCTGGCGGCCCAGGCGGCCGGTGTCGAGGCACCGGCGCCGGGTCGCGACCCTCGCGACAACCCCGAGCGCGACCTGGCCGCCCTCGCCGCGTCGGCCCGCGACCTGCGCGTCGAGGACGGCTGGCTGCGCGCCACCAACGAGGTGGCCACGCTGGCCAAGGTGCCCGAGCTCGAGGCCGATGCGTTCCTCTCCGGCCGGGCCGACGCCCGGGTGCTGGCCACGCTCCCCGGCGTCCGCTTCGCGTCCCGCGCCGTCGTGCGGTCCAGCGGCGAGGTACGGCTGCCCACGGAGATCGACGCGCCGCCGATGTCGCTGCGCGAGTACGACGACGTCACCTGCCTCGGTCGCCAGGCGGCGTACGCCGGTGCGCAGCACGGAGGGTTCGTGCTTCCCGAGAGCTACCGGCACCCGTTCAAGCGCCGGCTGCGCAACGTCGCCTTCGCCGAGTGGGCGCCGCGCTTCGTCCGCGAGCCCGAGCCGGCCACGGCGCAGCTGGACGGCGCGTACTTCCTGCTGGACTCCTACGTCCGCGGCCACTTCGGCCACGCCCTCACCGACCAGCTCGGCCACCTCTGGGGGTGGCGGCCGGCGCTCGAACGCCATCCGGAACTGCGCGCCCTCGTCTTCGCCAAGCCCGGGGAGCCGCTCGCCGAGTGGGAGCTCGCGCTGCTGGAGGCCGGCGGCGTGCCGCGCGACCGCGTCGAGGTGAGGCACGAGCCCACCCGGGTCGGCACGTTGCTGTGCACCTCGCCGATGTTCGGCATGCCGGCGTACGTGCACCCATCGATCGCGACGACGTACGCCGTGGTCGGCAGCGGACTCGCCGACCGGGCCGCCCCCGGCCTACCCGGGCCGCTGCGGGTCTTCTGCTCACGCCGGCCCGGCAAGCGCACCTGCCACAACGCCTCCGAGGTCGAGGACCTGTTCGCCGGCCACGGCTTCACCGTCGTCTACCCCGAGGACCACCCGCTGCCCGAGCAGGTGCGGCTGGTGCGCGAGGCCGAGGTGGTCGCGGGGTTCGCGGGCAGCGGGATGTTCCAGATCGCGCTGGCCGGCGGTCCCAAGCACGTCGTGCTGGTGGGCTCGGAGTCCTACACCGCCAGCAACGAGTACCTCATCTCCTCGGTCGTCGGGCACCGCCTCGACCTCGTGCTGTGCCGGCCGGACGTGCCGCGGACCGAGAGGCGCTTCGACAACGCGTCGTACCAGTCCGACTTCACCTACGACGACACGCGCGAGGGCGTCTTCCTCCGCGGGGTGCTCGACGCCCTGTGAGACGGCCGGGAACAAGCGGAGACGACCCTCGGTTAGGGCCGGACATGAGCCAGGACGTCGGTGCCCGGATCGACCGGGCCTCCATCGGACTGCGCAGCGAGCGCGGCCCGATCCTGCTGTCGGTGATGCTGGCGACCGGGCTGGTCGCCATCGACTCCACCATCCTGGCGACCGCGGTGCCGTCGGTCGTGCGGGACCTCGGCGGCTTCTCCCAGTTCCCGTGGCTGTTCTCGGTCTACCTGCTGGCGCAGGCCGTGACGGTGCCGCTGTACGGCAAGTTCGCCGACCTCGTCGGCCGCAAGCCGATGATGCTGCTCGGCATCTCCATCTTCCTGGCGGCTTCGGTGCTGTGCGGGTTCGCGTGGTCGATGACGTCGCTCATCGTGTTCCGTGCCCTGCAGGGCCTCGGCGCCGGAGCCGTGCTGCCGATGGGACAGACCATCATCGGCGACGTCTACTCGGTCGCCGAGCGCGCGAAGGTCACCGGGTACGTCGCCGGCGTCTGGGCCGCCTCGTCGGTGATCGGCCCCACGCTCGGCGGGGTCTTCTCCGACTACATCTCCTGGCGCTGGATCTTCTTCGTCAACATCCCGATCGCGATCGCCGCCATGTGGGTGCTGCAGCGCAGCTTCCACGAGCAGGTGGAGCGCAAGCGGCACCGCATCGACTACGCGGGCGCGGTACTGCTGGCCCTCGGCGCCTCGCTGCTGATCCTCGGCCTGCTCGAGGGTGGTGTGGCCTGGGACTGGGGCTCGGCCACCAGCGTCGCCGTGCTCGCGGGTGCGGTGGCCTTGTTGGTCGCGTTCGGCGTCGTCGAGTCGCGCGCGGCCGAGCCGATCCTCCCCCTGTGGGTCTTCAAGGAGCGGACGCTCAACGGCGCCAACGCCACGTCGCTCTGCGTGGGCGTCATCCTCATCGGCCTCACGTCGTACGTCCCCCTGTACGCCCAGAGCGTGCTCGGTCACGGCGCCGTCATCGCCGGCTTCGCGGTCGCCGCGCTCACGTTGGGCTGGCCGATCGCCGCCTCGCTCTCGGGCCGGATCTACCTGCGTGCCGGGTTCCGGGCCTGCGCGCTGTTCGGGACGCTGTTCGCGATCGCCGGCTCGGCGGTCCTGCTGGGCGTCGACCCGGGCAGCTCGGTGTGGCGGATCGCCTTCGGCTGCTGGGTGATCGGGCTCGGGATGGGCTTCATCGCCTCCCCCGCCCTCATCGCGGCCCAGCAGTCGGCCGACTGGCAGACGCGGGGCGTCGTGACGGCCACGAACCTGTTCGCCCGGTCGCTGGGCAGCGCGGTCGGCGTCGCGGTGTTCGGCGCCATCGCCAACGCCGCCGTGACCTCGCGCGTCGGCGGCGCCCACGAGGACCTCGAGCACCTGCCGGCCGGTGTGCTGTCGCCGGCCATCCACGACGTCTTCCTGGCGTCGTCCGTGGTCGCGGTGCTGGTCGTGCTGACGGTGCTCGTCATGCCCCGGGACATCTCCACCGAGACCCGGACCGGCTGAGCGGGCTCAGCCGAAGCGCGTCAGGTCGAACAGCCCGATCGGCCGCGCCGTCGTACCGTCCAGCGCCAGGTCCGCCAGCACCTCACCGACCACGGGCACGAACTTGAACCCGTGCCCGGAGAAGCCGCAGGCGATGGCCACGTTGCGATGGTGCGGGTGCAGCCCGATGACGAAGTCGTGGTCGGGTGTCGTGGTGTACAGGCAGGTGATCGCCCGCAGGTACGTGCCGGGCAGCGTCGGAAGCAGCGGCCGCACCAGGTCGGCGACCTCGGCCACGTCGGCGGCGGTGACGACCCGGTCGACCTCGTCGGGATCCGTCACGGCGCCCCGGTGGTGCAGGCCGATCTTCACGCCACCGTCCTCGTCGAGGCAGGGGAAGCCGTAGGGGCTCAGGCCCGGGCGCTCCCAGACGAACACGGGCTGCGCGCCCAGGGCGTACGCCGCGGGATCGGTCGGCCGGAACCAGAACACCGCCTGCCGGCTGACGACCAGCGGCAGCCCGAGGTCGGCCAGCATCGTGGGCGCCCAGGCGCCCGGCGTGACGACCAGCCGGTCGCCCTCGACCGTGCCGGCCGACGTCTCGACACGGACGCCGTCGTCGCCCGCGGTCCAGGAGAGGGCTCGCGCGGTGACGAGCTCGGCGCCCGCCGCCCGGGCGCGGCGCCAGTGGGCGAGCACCGCGCGCTCGGGGCGCACGAACCCGCTGCGCTCCTCGTACACGCCGACCTCGTCGTCGCGCGGGGCGAAGGCCGGGAACCGGCGGCGGATCTCGCCGGCGTCGAGCACCTGGTGCGGAAGGCCGTGCTCCCGCGCGCTCGCCAGCGACCCGGACACGGCGTCGGTCTCGGGCCGCCCGAGGAACAGCCCGCCGGTCAGCAGGAAGAGGCCGGGGTCCTCGCGCTCGAGGTCCTCCCACAGCTCATACGAGCGCAGCACGAGGGGCACGTACGCCGGGTCCTCGAAGTACGCCTGCCGGATGATCCGCGACTCGCCGTGGCTGGAGCCGCGGTCGTGCCCGGGCTCGAACTGCTCGACCGCGACGACCTCCGCGCCGCGGGCGGCCAGGTGGGCCGCCGCCGCGCTGCCCATGCCACCGAGGCCGAGCACGATCACCTTCGTCACGGCCCGAACCTTCCGCTGGTCGAGGAAGGCGCGCCAGCGCCTGTCACGAGACCCGGTGACCGATCAGGAGACCGAGACGCTGGCGGTGGATCCCTCGACCGGCTCCATCCCCTCGGCGATGCGCATGGCCTCCTCGATGAGGGTCTCCACGATCTGCGACTCGGGGACGGTCTTGATGACCTCGCCCTTGACGAAGATCTGGCCCTTCCCGTTGCCGGAGGCGACGCCGAGGTCGGCCTCGCGGGCCTCGCCAGGACCGTTCACGACGCAGCCCATCACCGCGACGCGCAGCGGCACCTCGAGACCGTCCAGCCCGGCGGTGACCTCCTCGGCCAGCTTGTAGACGTCGACCTGCGCGCGCCCGCAGGACGGGCAGGAGACGATCTCGAGGCGTCGCGGCTTCAGGTTCAGCGACTCCAGGATCTGGAGACCGACCTTCACCTCCTCGACCGGGGGCGCGGACAGGGAGACGCGGATGGTGTCGCCGATCCCCTTGCTCAGCAGGGCGCCGAAGGCGACCGACGACTTGATGGTCCCCTGGAACGCCGGGCCGGCCTCGGTCACGCCGAGGTGCAGCGGCCAGTCACCCGCCTCGGCGAGCAGCTCGTAGGCGCGCACCATCACGACGGGGTCGTTGTGCTTGACCGAGATCTTGAAGTCGTGGAAGTCGTGCTCCTCGAAGAGGCCGGCCTCCCAGACCGCGCTCTCCACGAGCGCCTCGGGGGTCGCCTTGCCGTACTTGTCCAGGATCCGCTTGTCGAGCGAGCCGGCGTTCACGCCGATCCGGATCGAGGTGCCGTGGTCCTTGGCGGCGGCCGCGATCTCCTTGACCTGGTCGTCGAACTTGCGGATGTTGCCGGGGTTCACGCGGACCGCCGCGCAGCCCGCCTCGATGGCGGCGAAGACGTACTTGGGCTGGAAGTGGATGTCCGCGATCACCGGGATCTGCGAGTGCTGGGCGATCTCGGGCAGCGCGTCGGCGTCGTCCTGGCTCGGGCAGGCGACTCGGACGATGTCGCATCCGGTCGCGGTCAGCTCGGCGATCTGCTGGAGCGTGGCGTTGACGTCGCTGGTGAGCGTGGTGGTCATCGACTGCACCGAGATCGGGTGGTCGCTGCCGACGCCGACCTTGCCCACCTGGATCTGGCGCGTCCTGCGGCGCGGGGCCAGCACGGGCGGGGGCGCTTCGGGCATGCCGAGGCTGATGGCGGTCACGGGTTCGAGCGTACCGAGGCCCCGTCGGCCGCGCCGATTCCGGAGCCCATGGGCGAGTAACGCACCCGCAGCAGCACTTCTACCCCCATGTATGCGGGCAGAAGACCCGCTACGGGTGCGTTACTCGCCACCAGCCGGGCGTCGCTCACGACTCGATGTGCAGCGGTACGACGAGGTCGCCGACGATCAGCACGACGCCCATGATCAGCATCGCGACCGCCACGACGTAGGCGATCGGCAACAGCTTGGCCACGTCGACGTACCCGGGGTCGGGGCGACCGCGCAGCTTGGCGGCGGCCCGGCGGAGGGCCTCCCACAGCGCGCCGGCGATGTGGCCGCCGTCGAGGGGCAGCAGCGGCACGAAGTTGAACATCCCGATGAAGAAGTTGAAACCGGCGACCAGCATCAGCAGGAAGACGAGCTTCTCGGCGATCGGGAAGTCCTGGTGCGCGGCGGTCTCGCCCGCGATCCGGCCGCCGCCGACGATGCTGACGGGGCTGTCGGGCGAACGCTCCTGGAGCCCGACGATCGCGCGGGCCACGCCCCAGACCTTCACCGGCAGCTTGCCGAGGGCCTCGAAGGTGTCCTTGGCCATCGTGCCCATCTGCTGCAGCGTGTAGATCGGGCCGCCGCGGGTGATCGCGACGTGCGCGACCGGAGTGACCCCGAGGAAGCCCACCTGGGTCAGCGAGAAGTCCTTCTCGGACGTGGGCCGCGCCTGGACCGTCGTGCTGGTCCGGCCGACGAGGGCCTGGCCGTCGCGCTCGTAGCCGATGACGGCCTTGCCGCTCTCGTTGCCGCGGATCAGCGCACGGAACTGCTCCCAGCTGGTGATCTCGGTGCCGTTGAAGCTGGTGATGACGTCACCGGGCCGCAGCCCCGCCTCGACGGCCGGCGTCGGCGGGTCGTCCTTCGTGCAGGCGCGGCCCTCCTCGACGTACGGGATCACGCACGCCGACACGGTGTCGATCACCGGGCGCCCGGCGTCGGGCTCGAGCGAGCGGCTGCCGTAGGTGGCGAAGACCCCGAGGAAGATGATGAAGGCGATGAGGATGTTCACCGACGGCCCGCCGGCCATCACGACGACCTTCTTCCACCACGGCATCTTGTAGAAGAGGCGGTCGGCGTCGCCCGGCTTGACGTGCTCCCACTCGGCCGCGCGGGCGTCGGAGATCAGCTGGGTGAACAGCCCGGTGTTGGACTTGCGGACCTTGACGACCTGGTTGCCCTGCTCGTCGTAGGTCACCTCGTCGGCGACCCCGGTGACCGCGTCGACGGTCGGCGGCAGCATCCCGACGATCTTCACGTAGCCGCCGAGCGGGATGGCCTTGATGCCGTACTCGGTCTCGCCGCGGGTGCGGCTCCAGACGGTCGGGCCGAAGCCGATGAAGTACTGCGTGACCTTCCCGCCGAACTTCTTGGCCGGGATCATGTGGCCGAGCTCGTGCAGGCCGATGGACACCAGGATGGCCACCACGAAGACGACCACCCCGAGGGTGTAGTACACGGCGCTCAACGGATCTCCAGTCACGTTCCGACGAGGCGGGTCGCCTCGGCACGCGCCCAGGCGTCGGCGGCGAGCACGTCGTCGACGGTGAGCTGCACCTCCGAGCGTACGTCGTGGGCGGCGAGCACGTCGGCGATCGTGGGCACGATCCGGCGGAACTCCAGGCGGCCGGCGCGGAACGCCTCGACCGCGACCTCGTTGGCCGCGTTGTAGACGGCGGGCGCCGTACCGCCGGCGGATCCGGCGTCGCGAGCCAGCGCCACCGACGGGAACGCCTCGTCGTCCAGCGGGAAGAACTCCCAGGTCTCGGGCTTGGTCCAGTCGACGGGCGGCGCGGTGTCGGGGAGCCGGTCAGGCCAGGCGAGCCCGAGCGCGATGGGGATGAGCATCGTCGGCGGGCTGGCCTGCACCAGCGTGGAGCCGTCCACGAACTCGACCATCGAGTGGACCACGCTGGTCGGGTGCACCACGACCTCGATCCGGTCGAACGGGATGCCGAAGAGCAGGTGCGCCTCGATCACCTCGAGCCCCTTGTTGACCAGGGTCGCGGAGTTGATGGTCACGACCGGGCCCATGCTCCAGGTGGGGTGCGCGAGGGCGTCCTCGACGGTGACGTCGGCGAGCTGGTCGAAGGTGCGGCCGCGGAAGGGCCCGCCACTGGCGGTGAGCACCAGGCGGCGTACCTCGTCGGCCGTGCCACCGCGCAGGCACTGCGCGAGCGCGGAGTGCTCGGAGTCGACGGGCACGATCTGCCCCGGCTTGGCGCGGCCGCTCACGACCGGCCCGCCGATGATGAGGGACTCCTTGTTGGCCAGCGCCAGCGTGGTGCCGGCGTCCAGCGCCGCCAGCGTGGGCCGCAGCCCGACAGCGCCCGTGATGGCGTTGAGCACGACGTCACAGTCCATCGCGGCGGCCTCGACGGAGGCCTCCTCGCCCAGCCCGGAGTACGCCGGGCGCCACTCGGCAACCTGGGCGTCGAAGAGCTCCTGGTTGCTGCCGCCGGCCGTCAGCCCCACGACCCGGAAGCGGTCGGGGTTGGCGCGGACGACGTCGAGGGCCTGGGTGCCGACGGATCCCGTCGAGCCCAGGACGACGACGCGGCGCGGACCAGTCACGGCGCCATTGTGACCGGCTCGCCCGCCAGCAGCCTGGCAAGGGCGTCGTACGGCCAGCCGGTGCTGCTCTCCAGGAGCTCTCCCGTGCTGACCGTGCGGCCGTCGGCCTCGATGGCCGGCGCGTCCGCGCGTACCTCGGCGCAGGGCGCCGGGTCGGTCCGCCCGGCGCGCAGCACGACGTCCCAGTCGAGCTCGTCGCCCTGCCCGCCGCGGCGCACGACCCCTCCGCCCGGCATCGCGACGGCCGCGGAGTCGTCGCGGACGAACGTCGCCCCGACCCGCAGGCACGCCAGCAGGACGACCAGCCCGTCCCGGCCGGTCAGGCCGCTTCTCACGCGGTCACCCACGCCCACGCCGAAGGCCCGCAGCACGCCCCCGAACGCGGCGACCTCCTCGAGCAGCCGCGCGAACGTCGTCGGCCGCTCGCCGTCGGGACGGAGCGCGACGGCGTCGGCCCGGCCGTGGATGACGTGCCGGTCGAGTGCGTTGAAGCACACATTCAGGGTGTCCGGACGGTGGATCCAGTCGATTTCCACGGTCTACACCTTCCCTTTCCGCAGTCCTCTGGCACCGGAGCGACGGATTCCCTACATTTGCTCGCATGACCCAGACCCTCGTGGGCGGCCCGGCGCTGCCCCAGGAACGCCGCCTCGTCACCGACATCCCCGGACCGCGCTCGACCGAGCTGCTGGCCCGCAAGAAGGCGGCGGTGGCCGACGGGGTCGGCACCACTCTGCCGGTGTTCATCGAGGCCGCGGGCGGCGGGGTGCTGCTCGACGCCGACGGCAACTCGCTCATCGACCTCGGTTCGGGCATCGCGGTGGTCTCGGTCGGCAACGCGGCCCCGGCCGTCGTGCGCAACGTCCAGGACCAGGTGGCGGCGTTCACCCACACCTGCTTCATGGTCACGCCGTACGCCGGCTACGTCGAGGTCTGCGAGGCGCTGGCCGAGCTGACCCCGGGCTCGCACGCGAAGAAGAGCGCGCTCTTCAACTCCGGCGCCGAGGCGGTCGAGAACGCCGTCAAGATCGCCCGGGTCGCGACCGGCCGGGACGCCGTCGGCGTCTTCGACCACGCCTACCACGGCCGCACGAACCTCACGATGGCGATGACGGCCAAGAACATGCCGTACAAGCACGGCTTCGGCCCGTTCGCCTCCGAGGTCTACCGGGCCCCGATGTCCTACCCGTTCCGCGACGGACTCTCCGGTGAGGAGGCGGCCGCTCGCGCGATCGACACCCTGGACAAGCAGGTCGGCGTGGCCAACCTCGCGTGCGTCGCCATCGAGCCGATCCTCGGCGAGGGCGGGTTCATCGAGCCGGCGCCGGGGTTCCTGCCGGCCCTCTCCGCGTGGGCGTCCGAGAACGGCATCGTCTTCATCGCCGACGAGATCCAGTCGGGCTTCTGCCGGACCGGCTCGTGGTTCGCCGTCGACCACGAGGGTGTCGTGCCCGACCTGGTCACCACCGCCAAGGGCATCGCCGGCGGCCTGCCGCTGGCCGGTGTCACCGGCCGCGCCGAGATCATGGACGCCGTGCACGTCGGCGGCCTCGGCGGCACCTACGGCGGCAACCCGGTCGCCTGCGCCGCCGCCCTCGGCTCGATCGCGGAGATGAAGGAGCACGCCCTCGACGCCCGCGCGCTCGAGATCGGCACCCTGATCCGCGGCCGCCTCGAGAAGCTCGCCGCCGAGCACCCGGTGATCGCGGACGTCCGCGGCCGCGGCGCGATGCAGGCCATCGAGCTGTGCACGCCGGGCACCAAGGAGCCGGACCCCGTCCGCGCGGCCGCCGTGTCGGCGTACTGCCACAAGAACGGCGTCGTCACGCTGACCTGCGGCACCTGGGGCAACGTCTTCCGGTTCCTGCCCCCGCTGGCCATCTCCGACTCCCTGCTCGACGAGGCGTTCGACGTCGTCGCGGAGGGGTTCGCCGCGACGGCGTGAGGCCATGCTGGTCGAGCCCGCGAGGTCTCGACTCGCGCTCGTCCCTCGCGCGGCTCGACCACCAAAGCGCGGTGTCGAGACCCGGTGACGGTGTCGGCGGTCTCGACACGGGCTCGCCCAGGGGCTCGCCCGGCTCGACCAGCATGAACGGGCCCTCGATAGCCTGAACGGGTGCCCAGCCCCGTCCACGTCCTGACCGAACGCTTCCAGGCTGCGCTCGCGAAGGCGTTCGGGGACGGGTACGCCGATGCCGACCCGGTCATCAGGCCGAGCCAGTTCGCGGACTTCCAGGCGAACGCCGCGCTGGCGCTGGCCAAGCGGCTCGGCGAGAACCCGCGCGCCGTCGCGCAGAAGATCGTGGACGCCCTCGACCTCACCGGGATCGCGGAGCCGCCGGAGATCAGCGGACCGGGGTTCGTGAACGTCCGGCTGAGCAGCGCGTGGATCGGCGCCCAGGTGGACGGCTTCGACGACCGCCTCGGCGTACCTCTCCAGTCACCGTTGACGATCCCCGTCGACTACTCGGCCCCCAACGTCGCCAAGGAGATGCACGTCGGCCACCTGCGCACGACCGTGGTCGGCGATGCGCTCGTTCGCACGCTCGAGCACCTCGGCCACCACGTGATCCGGCAGAACCACGTCGGCGACTGGGGCACGATGTTCGGGATGCTCATCGAGCACCTGCTGGACGTCGGCGAGGACTCCCCCGACGCCCAGCTGATGGTCACCGACCCGAACGCCTTCTACGCGGCCGCGAACGCGGAGTTCCAGAGCGACCCCGAGTTCGCGACGCGGGCACGGTCGCGCGTGGTCAAGCTGCAGGGCGGGGACGAGGACACGCTGCGTCACTGGCACGAGCTCGTCGACCTGTCGAAGCAGTACTTCAACCGCATCTACGACACCCTCGGCGTCACGCTCACCGACGCGGACCTGGCGGGCGAGTCGACGTACAACGACGAGCTCGCGGGCATCTGCGACGAGCTCGAGGCGCAGGGCATCGCCACGATCAGCGATGGGGCGCTGTGCGTGTTCCTCGACGGGTACACCGGCCGCGAGGGCAAGCCGGTCCCGCTGATCATCCGCAAGTCCGACGGCGGCTACGGCTACGCGACCACCGACCTCGCCACCATCCGCCGCCGCGTCCGGGACATGAAGGCCGACCGGATCCTCTACGTCATCGGCGTCACCCAGGCGCTGCACCTCAACATGGTCTGGGACACCGCGCGCAAGGCCGGCTGGCTCACCGACGACGTCGAGGTCGTGCACGTGCAGATCGGCAGCGTCCTCGGCGAGGACCGCAAGCTCCTGCGCACCCGCTCCGGCAAGCCGCTCAAGCTGATGGACCTGCTCGAGGAGGCCGTGTCGACGGCACGGGCCGTGGTCGACGAGGCGCGACCGGACCTCGACGAGAGCGTGCGCGCGGCCATCGCCCCCCAGGTGGGCATCGGCGCGATCAAGTACGCCGACCTCTCGGTCGCCCACGACAGCGACTACGTCTTCGACCTCGACCGGATGGTCTCGCTCACCGGCAACACCGGGCCCTACCTCCAGTACGCCGCGGCCCGGATCCGCTCGATCTTCCGGTCGGCCGGCCTCGACCCGGATCAGCTGTCCGGGCAGGCCGACGCGCCCCTGGTGATCACCGAGCCGGCCGAGCGCGCGCTCGCGCTGGCCCTCCTCGACTTCGGCGACGTCGTCGTCCACGTCGGCGACCAGCTCGAGCCGCACCGCCTGTGCGGCTACCTGTTCGAGCTCGCGCAGCAGTTCTCGGCGTTCTACGAGCAGTGCCCGGTGCTCAAGGCCGACACGGAGGCGCGCGCGTCGCGGCTCGCGCTGTGCAAGGCCACCCTCGCCGTCCTCGACCAGGGCCTCGACCTCCTCGGGATCGCACGGCCCCAGCAGATGTGATCTGGTACCTCGGCTACGGCTCGAACCTCTCCCGGGCCCGGTTCGCCTGCTACGTCGAGGGCGGCACGCCGCCCGGCGCCCGCCGCTCGTACGCCGGCTGCCGCGACCGCACTCCCCCGCGAGCCACCGTCGCGCTCCGGGTGCCGGGCCGGCTGACGTTCGCCGGCGAGTCCACGGTCTGGGGCGGCGGCATGGCGTTCCTCGACCCGGACGGCTCGTCGCAGGTGCACGGCCGCGCGTACCTGCTCACCGAGGGGCAGCTCGCCGACGTCGCGGCCGAGGAGACGCGGTACGACGCGCAGTCGGTGGTCGCCGAGCACGAGGGGCTCCCCGTGGTCGCGTTCACCCGCTCCGAGCCGCTCGAGACGGCCGCGCCCAGCGCGGCGTACCTCGGCACGATCCTGCACGGGCTGGCCGACGGCGTGCTGGCGCACGGCGCGGCGGTCGAGTACCTGCTCGCCGCGCCCGGCGTCGACCTGCTGTGGGACCGCGCGACGATCGCGGCGCTGGAACACCCGGCGGCGCACCGGGGTTGAGCCCGTCGTGACGTCTCCCGCTCTGTCCGTGCTCGACCTCGTCCCCGTCCGGTCCGACCAGACGACCTCCGACGCCCTGGCCGCGACGCGGAGCCTCGCGCGGGTGGCCGACGAGCTCGGGTTCCGCAGGTACTGGCTGGCGGAGCACCACAACATGCCGGCCGTCGCCGCGACCAACCCGCCGGTGCTGATCGCGATGGTCGCCGCGGCCACCGAGCGCATCCGCGTCGGCTCGGGCGGCGTGATGCTGCCCAACCACGCGCCACTCGTGGTCGCCGAGCAGTTCGCGCTCCTCGAGGCCGCGCACCCCGGCCGCATCGACCTCGGACTGGGCCGCGCGCCCGGCACGGACCCGGTGACCGCCTGGGCACTGCGTCACGGCGGCGGCGGTGTCGAGGCGGACGCGGCGGAGCACTTCCCGACGTACGTCGACAACATCATCACGATGATGTCGCCGGGCGGCGCCGGCCTCGACGTCGGCGGCCGGCTGCACGCCCTCAACGCGACGCCGCACGCGGTCGGCACGGCAACCGTGTGGCTGCTCGGGTCGTCGGACTTCTCGGCGCGGCTGGCGGCCGACAAGGGCCTGCCGTTCGTGTTCGCCCACCACTTCTCGGGGCAGGGCACGGCGGAGGCGCTGACGCTGTACCGGGAGACGTACCAGCCGTCCGAGGCGCACCCCGAGCCGCGCACGTTCCTCACCGTGAACGCCGTCGTCGCGGACACGCAGGACGACGCCGATCGCTTGTCGCTCCCCAACCTGCTGGCGATGGTCGCCCTGCGCACCGGTCAGCCGCTCTCCGCGCAGTCGCTCGTCGAGGACGCGGAGGCCCGCGGCCTGCCCGAGCAGCACCAGTCGCTCGCCCACGCCATGCTCGGCCGCTGGGTCGTCGGCACGCCGGACTCCGCGGCCAAGCAGGTACGCGAGCTCGCCGAGACCTACGACGTGGACGAGGTCATGCTGCACCCCGTCGCCGGCGCGCACGCGGGTACGCCGGCCGACCGCTCCCCCGCCCGCGAGGCGACGCTGCGGCTGCTCGCGGAGTCGCTGGCCTGAGGCTCAGCCCGCCACGGGTCGCAGCACGGCGACCGGGATGGTCCGGCCGGCCCGCTCGGCGTACCGGCGCACCTCGGGAGCCTGCGCCAGCACGGTGTCGAGCCAGGCGGCTTCCCTCTCGGCGCCGAGCAGCTCGCGCGGACGGACCTCGAGGCGCTCGGCACCGACCTGCACCGCGGCGACGTCGGCGCGCCGCAGGTTGCGGAACCAGTCCGGGTCCTGCTGCGAGCCTGATCCGGTCCCCCACACCACAAACCCTTCGGGCACCTCGAGGAAGCGGACGCAGGTCTCGCGCGGCAGGCCGGTACGCCGACCGGGCACCGTCAGCAGCAGCACGTGGACGTCGCGACGCCCGCTCGAGAAGCGTCCGTCCCACCGGCGGTACGACCACGCACCCATGCGGTTGCCGATGCGGGTCAGGCGCTTCTTCATGTCGACACCGCCGAGCGGGCGACCTCACCGATCCGGCGCAGGTCCTCGACCAAGCGCGCGTCGCGGTCCTGGTGGGAGGGGATGAGCCGGGCGTACAGGCGGTCGAGCAGCCACGGCGCCCGGACGACGTGGAACGACTGCCGGATCCGCGTGCCCGTGCCCGACGGCTCGAGCTCGATCCGCCACTCGGTGCTGTCGGGGAAGAGCCGGGTCGGCAGTGTCCGCCAGACGAGCGTCCGCGGGGCGTCCGCCTGGAGGACCTCGCTGGTCCGGCTCCAGGTCCAGATGCTCGCCCGGTTGCGACCGCGGAACCGGGCACCCGGTCGGGCGCCTTGGGCCCCGTCGGCGCCGGCCAGCCACTCGACGCTGCGGCACTCGTGGCTCCACTCGCCGACCCGGGTCACGTCCGCGACCACCGCCCAGACGGCCTCGGGGACCGCGTCGACCTCGACCTCGACCGTGGAGTGCTTCTGCACCTGCTTCACGACGTCACCGCCAGCAGGCGAGCGAGCGTGCCGGCGAGCCAGGCGTGGTACTCCTGCACGCTCCTGCCGGCGACCTGGGTCATCAGGAAGTAGATCTCGGCGCCGGTGAGGGCCCACACCCCGTCGACCACCTCGTCCGACAGTGGTCGCCCCGCGACTCGCTCGGCCCCGGAGCGGACGTTGGCGCGGCGGCTCCGCTCGAGCTCGCGCAGCTTCTCGGCGAGCTGCGGCTCGCTCGCGGCCGCCTCGACGAGCGCCCGCCGCAGGCCCCAGGTCCGCTCGTTGATGTGAGTCAGGAGGGTCGCCGTGGCCGCGATCCGCTCATCGAGGCCGCCCACACCCAGCGCGGCGAACTCCGGCCGTTCCGCCAGCGGGACGCCCTCGGTGTCACCCACGACGCCGGCGTCGATGGCCGCGAGCAACAGGGCGGGCTTGGACCCGAACCCGGCGTACACCGTCTCCACCGACACCCCCGCCCGCTCGGCGACGTCGCGCATCCCGCTCCCGGCCCACCCTCGCTCGGAGAACAGCCGCGTCGCGGCCGCGAGCACCAGCGCCCGGTTCTCCGCGGCCTGCTGCTCGCGCCGCGGCGAGCGATAGGAGCGCGTCCCGCTGCTCATCCGACGGTCGCCCGGCGGTCGCCCGGCGGTCGGGCGTCCACCAGGCGGCGGCCTGGGCCGTCGTGGTGCGTCATGTGCCTCACCTCGGCGCCAGGCTAGGCCGATCGGCTATTCGATACAAGAGCGTTCTGGTGAATCACGTCCTTCGGTGGAAGGTCGTGGATCCGTTGGGATGGTGGTGGGTCTGCCAGGCGGGGTCGTGGGCGCGGTGGTGGTGGAAGGGGCACAGGAGCTTGCCGTCGGCGAGGTTCGTCTTCCCGCCGCGGGACCAGGGCTGCTGGTGGTGGGCTTCGCACCACGCGGCGGGGATCGAGCAGCCGTCGGCGGTGCATCCACGGTCGCGGATCGCCATGGCCTTGCGTTGCGGACCGGTGAAGAGGCGTTTGCTGCGGCCGAGGTCGAGGATCTCGCCCTTCCCGCTCAGGACGACGGGGATGATGCCGGCCTGGCAGGCCAGCCGTCGGGTCTGGTCGGCGGTGAGCCGGTCCCCGGTGGAGGTCTCCGCGATCCCGGCGCCGCTGCGGAGGGACTCGAGGGTGGTCATCACCATC
>NZ_JADKPN010000020.1 GCF_015352455.1 Nocardioides islandensis | reverse complement strand
GCGGGGGAAGCCCGCCGGTCTTGGTGGGCTTGGCAGGCCCTCGTGAGGGACGAGCGAGGGCGGGAGTGGACCGGCGGGCTTTCTCCGCGCAGCCGGCCCTGCCACAGACCACCAAGCCCGCCGCAGGCGACCCCAATCAGCAACCCAAGCCCCGCCGCAGGCGGAACTAGCGGACTCCCGCCTCCATCATTTGGCGCAGCTCCTTCTTGAGGTCGCTGATCTCGTCGCGGAGGCGGGCGGCCAGCTCGAACTGGAGGTCCGCGGCCGCGGCCTTCATCTGGTCGCTGAGCTGCTGGATGAGGTCGGCGAGGTCGGTGCTGGGCAGGCCGGCGGTGTCGGGAGCCACCTTGCGGATCTCGGCGGCGTCGAGACGGGACAGCCCCGGGGTCGGGGACTTGCCGCGCGAGCGGTCGCCGCGGGCGCCGGTGCCCTGCCAGGTGGCCAGCAGCTCCTGGGTGGTCTCGTCCTCGCGGGCCAGCATCTCGGTGATGTCGGCGATCTTCTTGCGCAGCGGCTGCGGGTCGATGCCGTGGGCGGTGTTGTAGGCGACCTGCTTGGCGCGGCGGCGGTTGGTCTCGTCGATGGCCGACTCCATCGAGGGCGTGATCTTGTCGGCGTACATGTGCACCTGGCCCGACACGTTGCGGGCCGCGCGGCCGATCGTCTGGATCAGCGACTTGTCGGAGCGCAGGAAGCCCTCCTTGTCGGCGTCCAGGATCGAGACCAGCGACACCTCGGGCAGGTCGAGACCCTCGCGGAGGAGGTTGATGCCGACCAGCACGTCGTACTCGCCCAGCCTGAGGTCGCGGAGCAGCTCGATGCGCTTGAGGGTGTCGACCTCGGAATGGAGGTAGCGCGTGCGGATGCCGGCGTCGAGGAGGTAGTCGGTGAGGTCCTCCGACATCTTCTTGGTCAGTGTGGTGACCAGGACGCGCTCGTGCTTCTCGGTGCGCGTGTTGATCTCGTGGATGAGGTCGTCGATCTGGCCCTTGGTCGGCTTCACCACGACCTCGGGGTCGATCAGACCGGTCGGGCGGATGATCTGCTCGACCACGTCGGGGGTGCCGCCGCTGCTCACCTTGTCGAGCTCATAGTTGCCCGGCGTCGCGGAGAGGTAGATGGTCTGGCCGATCCGGTCCAGGAACTCCTCCCACCGCAGCGGCCGGTTGTCCATCGCGCTCGGCAGCCGGAACCCGTGGTCGACCAGGTTGCGCTTGCGGGACATGTCCCCTTCGTACATCCCGCCGATCTGCGGCACGGCCACGTGCGACTCGTCGACGACGAGCAGGAAGTCCTCGGGGAAGTAGTCGAGCAGGCAGTTGGGGGCGCTGCCGCGCGAACGCCCGTCGATGTGCATCGAGTAGTTCTCGATCCCGGCGCAGGAGCCGACCTGGCGCATCATCTCGATGTCGTAGGTCGTGCGCATCCGCAGCCGCTGGGCCTCGAGCAGCTTGCCCTGGCGCTCGAAGTAGGCCAGCTGCTCCTCGAGCTCGGCCTCGATCCCGTTGATGGCCCGCTCCATGCGGTCGTGGCCGGCGACGTAGTGGGTGGCCGGGAAGACGTAGAGCTCCTTGTCCTCCGAGATCACCTCGCCGGTCACCGGGTGGAGCGTCATCATCCGCTCGATCTCGTCGCCGAAGAACTCGATGCGGATCGCGGCCTCCTCGTAGACCGGGAAGACCTCGAGCGTGTCCCCGCGCACCCGGAACGTGCCACGGGTGAAGGACATGTCGTTGCGGGTGTACTGGATCTCGACCAGCCGCCGCAGGATCGAGTCGCGGTCGTGCTCCTCGCCCACGCGCAGCCGCAGCATCCGGTCGACGTACTCCTGCGGGGTCCCCAGGCCGTAGATGCAGGACACGGTCGACACGACGATCACGTCACGCCGGGTGAGCAGCGAGTTGGTCGCCGAGTGCCGCAGCCGCTCCACCTCCTCGTTGATCGAGGAGTCCTTCTCGATGTAGGTGTCGGTCTGGGGGACGTACGCCTCGGGCTGGTAGTAGTCGTAGTAGGAGACGAAGTACTCGATCGCGTTGTCGGGGAAGAGCATCCGCAGCTCGTTGGCGAACTGCGCCGCCAGCGTCTTGTTGGGCTGCATCACCAGGATCGGCCGCTGCACCTGCTCGGCCACCCACGCCACCGTCGCGGTCTTGCCGGTGCCGGTCGCGCCCAGCAGCACGACGTCCTGCTCGCCCGCGTTGATCCGCTTGACGATCTCCGCGATCGCGGTCGGCTGGTCACCGGAGGGCGTGTAGTCGGACTGCACGTGGAACGGGGCCACGCGCCGCTCGAGATCGGTCACCGGACGCATGGGCCCAGCGTACGAGCAGGCACCGACACCCTCCCTCTCGCTGGCGCTCGCCCGGCTCGACCACCTGGGCGATTCCGGACGGTAACCTTCCGGAACATGCGACACGGTGTGTTCGTGGACGAGACCACGCCGACGGCCCGGGCGTTGATGGTGCTGGAGATGGTGCAGAACTCCCCCGGCATCAGCGGCGAGCAGCTGGCCGAGCGGCTGGGGATGACCGACCGGGCGGTGCGGAGGTATGTCGGGAACCTGCGCGACGCGGGGATCCCGGTGGAGTCGCAGCGCGGGAAGTACGGCGGGTACCGGATCGGCCGCGGGATGCGTCTGGCCCCGCTGATGTTCACCGCCCCAGAGGCGCTCGGCCTGGTGATGGCGGTGCTCGAGGGCCGGCAGACCGACCCGACCGACCCGGTCGGGCAGGCCGTCGGCAAGATCATCCGCGTCCTGCCGAAGCCGCTCGCCGAACCCGTCGAGGCCGTCGTCCGGACCAGCGAGCGCACACCCGACGGGCACTCCTCGGCCCCGGACCCGCAGGTGGCCGCGGCGGTGGCGCAGGGGACGTCCGCCCACCGCCGGCTGCGGCTGGCGTACCGCCTCGGCCAGGACCGGGTCGTCGACATGGACGTCGACCCGTGGGCGCTCGTGGTGAGGTACGGCAAGTGGTACCTCCTCGGCTGGTCCCACACCGCCGGCGCCCGGCGCATCCTCCGCATCGACCGGGTGGCCACCGTGCAGGAGCTCGACGAGGTCGCCGAGGCCCCGCAGGACCTCGACCCGCTGACGGCGGTCGAGGAGCACCTCGCGCAGGGCTGGACGCACCGGATCGAGGTCGTCGTCGACGCGCCGGTCGAGCGCGTGCGCTGGTGGCTGCCGCGCAAGCAGGCGCTCCTCACCGCGATCGACGACAGCACCACGCTGCTCCGGGCGAGCACCGACGAGCTCGACTGGTACGCCGAGCGGCTGGCCGCGATCCAGGCGCCGTTCCGCGTCGTGGCCCCACCCGAGCTGAAGGACGAGGTCGCGAAGGTCGGGCGGAGGATGCTGGCGAGCGCGGGCGTCGATGACGCTCCGGCTCACGCCGAGACCGGCTCCCGTTCCACGTCGGGCTCGCCGAGCGACACGCCGTCCGGGGACTGAGCACCGAGGTCGAGCGACCCGGCCGCCAGCAGCGCCCGGGCGGCCTCACGGCCGGCCCGGACCATCCGGTCGAGCTGGTGGAACTCGAGCAGCCCGACCCCCAGCGTCGCGGGGGTGAGGACGACGGCACCGGCGCGGTGCGCCGCGTCCACGGCCCCGCCGGCGCCGATCGTCATCGTCCGGAGCAGGGTCTCCCCCAGCGCCGGCACGCGGGGCCGGCCGGTGCGGGCCGGGCGGCCGCCGCCCCCGCCGCCCATGGAGATGTTCACCGCGACGACAGGCCCCTCGTCGCGCTCGAGCAGGACGTCGACGGGCAGGTTGTCCAGGACGCCGCCGTCCATCAGCAGCCGCCCGTCGTCGGTCGGGATCGGCGCAAAGAGGACCGGCAGCCGCATCGAGGCCACGGTCGCGTCGAGCAGGGAGCCCCGACGGTGCACCTGGCGGGTCCGGCTCACCAGGTCGGTGCTGACCAGGGCGAGCTGGCGCGACAGCCCGTCCAGCACCGCGTCGCCGGTCACCCGGGCCACCGACCCGCGCATCCGGACGCCACGGGTCAGGGCGCGGGTCGGGATCGTCCAGTCGTTGAAGGGGTTGCGGGCCACGAACTCGGCGTACGCCCGTTCCTCCAGCTCGGCACCGTCCCGGCTCAGGGCGTAGATGGTCGCGAGGGCCGCGCCGACACTCGCGGCCGCGATCCGGTTCAGCGGGTACCCCGCCTCCTCGAGTTCGCGCAGCACCCCGATGTGGGCGAACGCCCGGGCCCCGCCGCCGGCCAGCACGAGCCCGAGGCTGCGCCCGGCGAACCGGTCGGCGATGTCGGCGACGCCGGGCGCGAGGTCCCCCGTCACCACCGTCAGCCGCCACGCGTCGGTGCCGGACACCCAGGCGGCGCGGTCGGTGGGGGCGTCGACCGCCCCGATCACCACCAGGTCCGGCTGGAGGCCGACGACCGGGACACCGTCGGGTACTGGGCTGCCCGCACGCGCCACGAGCACGACGGCGTCCGACTGCCGCAGGCAGAAGTCGCGCCATGCCACGGCGTCGCCCGGCGCCACCCCGTCGGCCGCGAGCACCACGCGGTCGCCGTCCGCCTCGGCCCGCGCCAGCCCCTCGCCGTCGACCACCCCGGGCTCGACCACGGACACGTGGGTGCGCAGCCGGTCGGACAGGTGACGCGCCACCTCGGCGTACCCGCTCCCGGGGTGCAGGCCGACCACGGCGATCACCTGCGGGCGGACGGCACGTTCGGCCGGCCCCGGGGTGCCGGCCGTCCGGAGCTGGCCGGCCAGCTGCGTCAGCACGGTCCTGGCCGCCGACGCGTCGTGGGCCAGCAGCCCCTCGAAGGCGCCGCGCGGCACCTCGAGCAGCGCGGCGTCGCGACGTGCGCGGACGCCGGCCGAGCGGCCCTCACCGGTCAGCAGCGCCAGCTCGCCCACCACCGCACCCGGGACCAGGGTCCGGACCAGCCGCCCGTCCTGGACCACCTCCAGCCGACCGCTGCGCACCAGGTACGCCGACCCCGGCGGGTCTCCCTCGTGGAACAGCCACTCCCCGGCGCGCAGGTGCACGGTACGGCTGGCCTCGGCCAGCGCGGCGCGAGCATCGAGCGAGAGGGTCGCCAGCAACGGGATGTCGTCCAGCCCGATCGAGGCGCCCGCCCGGGTCGGCTCGGCGCGCAGGTCGCGCGGGTCGGGCAGCAGCAGGAGCGGTGCGCCGTGCTCGACGTCCTCGTCGTGGTGTCCCGCTGCCACCTTGCCGATCGGCAGGGCGGCCAGGGCCACCAGCACGAAGGCGCAGATCGACAGGAGCCAGCCGTCGCGCAGGGCGGCGACCACGCCGGGCCCGGTGGGGCTGCCCACGACCAGCACCAGGATGGAGATCCCGAGCACGCCGCCGAGCTGGCGCGCGCTGGAGACCAGCGCGGACGCCGTCGCGTACCTCCCGCCCGGCACGGCGGCCAGCGCGGCGCTCCCCAGCAGCGGCAGCGTCGCCCCGACGCCGATGCCCGACAGCACCTGTCCGGGGAGCCACTGCGACCAGAAGGCGGGCGCGGTGCCGACCATCTGGTGGTACCAGAGGTACGCGCCCGCCCAGACCAGCGCGCCCGGGACCACGAGGACGCGGTAGCCGACCCTCTCGGCCAGCGGACCGAGCCGGGCGGCGACGACGGCCGCGACCAGGGCGCCCGGCACCAGGGCGAGACCCGCGCGCAGGACGTCGTACCCCCACACGTACTGCAGCCAGAGGATGTTGGTCAGCAGGTACGCGTAGAAGCCGAGACCCGCCAGCACGGTGGCCAGGCTCGCCACCCGGAACGACGCGATCCGCACCAGCGCCGGGTCGACGACGGGAGCCCGGTGGCGCAGCGAGCTGCGCACGAACAGGGCGCCGAGCGCGACGGCGAGCACGAACGAGCCCACGACGCGTGGGCTGCCCCAGCCCCAGTCGTTGCCCTGGATGACGCCCAGGTTCAGCAGGGCGAGGGCCGCGGCCAGCAGCAGCGCACCCGGGATGTCGGGCAGGACGCGCCGCCCGGGTGCCCGGCTCTCCACGACGGTACGACGGGTGGCCACCACGGCCAGCACTCCGAACGGCAGGTTGACCAGGAAGGCCCAGCGCCAGCCGCCCAGCTCGACGAGGGCGCCGCCCATGGGCGGTCCCAGGCCAGCGGCCACCGCCGCCGTCGCGCCCCACAGGCCGATGGCGTGCGCGCGGCGGTCGCTGCTGAACGCCTCGACCACGATCGCCAGGGAGGCGGGGACCAGCATCGCGGCGCCGAGCGCCTGGAGCACCCGGCCCGCGACGAGGAGCTCGAGGTTGCCGGCCGCCGCGCACCAGACCGACGCCAGGGTGAACAGGGTGATGCCGCCGGCGTACGCCCGCTTGCGTCCGATGAGGTCGGTGAGCCGCCCGCACACCACCAGGAACGCCGCGAACACGATGTTGTAGGCGTTGAGCACCCAGGACAGCGCACCGATCGACGCCTCCGGGAACGACTCGCGGATGGACGGGAAGGCGACGTTGACGATCGTGGCGTCCAGGAACGCGAGGAAGGCGCCGAAGCAGGCCACCAGGAGGACGCGCGTCGGCGCCGCCCGTCCACGAGCGCGCTCGGACACCAGCCCCCCCAAGTCTCCGAGACCGACACGGTCTGGTCACTGTGTCGCCGGACGGGCGAGCGCGCAAGGGGGACGGTCCTCGGTCCGCTTCCATGACGCCGACCCGGCGCGACCGGAGGGACTACCCTGCGGCCCATGGCCACCCTCGTCCTCACCGCGCTGGGCGACGACCGACCGGGTCTGGTCGCCGCGATCTCCGGAGCGATCAGCGCGCGCGGCGGCAGCTGGGAGCAGAGCCACTTCTCCGAGCTCGCCGGCAAGTTCGCCGGCATCGTCGTGCTCTCGGCGCCCGACCCCGAGGCGGACGCGCTGAGGGCCGACCTGCTCGCCCTCGAGGAGCAGGGCGTCCACGTGGAGGTGGAGCGCACGGACGCCCCCGTCGACGAGGACGCGGTCACCTTCGAGCTGGAGCTCGTGGGCGCCGACCGGCCCGGCATCATCTCGGAGATCTCGGCGCTGCTGGCCGCCCACCGCGTCAGCATCGAGGACCTCGTCACCGAGCTCGTCGACGCGCCCATGGCGGGCGGCAAGATCTTCGAGGCCCGCGCCGTGCTCGTGGCGCCGGAGTCGGCCAGCGCCGACGGCCTCCGCGAGGCGCTCGAGTCCCTTGCCGACCGGCTGATGGTGGACGTCCACCTCTCCCTGGATTGACCGGCCGGGCGCCGGACATACTGGCGCGATGACCAGCGCCGGGCGAGCTCGAGCGCGTGCTCGCGCCGTACCTGAACCGCACGGGCGGCGACGTACCTCCCGACGCCCGGACCGTGCGGCTGCTCGCGTACTTCCTCCCGGGCCCCTCGTGACCACCACCCCGACGACCACCGGAGGACCACCATGACCGAGACCGCACCCGGCCACGAGCCCGGCGGGCGCGGACCGCTGCGCTTCGACGAGCTCACCGTGTCCCTGCTCGTCACCGGGTCACGCCCGAACGACGCGCGCCTGCAGGACGCCCACCTCGCCCACCTCGCGTCCCTGCACGAGCAGGGGGTGCTGCTGGCGGCGGGTCCGCTCAGCGACCCGGCCGGCGAGCTGCGCGGGCTGAGCCTGCTCAACGTGCCGCCCGACGAGGCGCTGCGGCTGAAGGAGGCCGACGAGGCCGTGCGTGCCGGGGTGTTCTCCGTGCGGGTGATGCCGTGGAGGATCCCGTCCGGTGCGCTGTCGTTCTCGCCGACGTTCTTCCCGCGGTCGATCCGGGACGTCACCGGGGAGTAAGGATTCGGGGTTCCCGCACGCACTCCGGGCGGAGCACCATGGGACCGGTCCTCGGGTCCGACACGGGACAGGAGTCGCACATGGACGTCTTCACGCTCTACCACCGCAGCGTCGAGCACTTCGCCGACCGGCTGACCGCCATCAAGGACGACCAGTGGGCCGACCCGACGCCCTGCGCGGACTGGGACGTGCGCGCGCTGGTGAACCACGTGACGTACGAGAACCTCTGGACCGTCCCCCTCATGGAGGGCGCGACCATCGCGGAGGTCGGCGACAGGTTCGAGGGCGACGTCCTGGGCGACGACCCCATCGGCGCCGCGCTGGACGCCGCTCGGGCCGCCATCGACTGCGTGCGCGAGCAGCTGCCCGCCGGCGGCGAGGTGCACCTGTCCTTCGGCGACCGTCCCAAGGAGGAGTACGCGCGGCAGCTGGCCGCGGACCACCTGCTGCACGGCTGGGACGTGGCGGTGGCGACGCGCGGCGACACCCGCATCGACCCGCACCTCGTGGGCGTGACCGGCACCTGGTTCGCCGCCAACGAGGACGGCTACCGCGAGGCCGGCGCCATCGCCGGGCGGCACTACCTCACCGGCGAGCCGCAGGACGACCTGCTGGCCCGGTTCGGCCGCGACCCGCACTGGGGACCGCACCACGGGGTGCTGGCCCGGTTCAACGCGGCGTTCGGGAGCGGGGACCTGGAGGCCGCCCTCGCCCTCAGCACCGACGACATCGTCTTCGACAGCACGTCCCCCGCCCCCGACGGCACCCGCGTCGAGGGCAAGGACGCCGTCCGCGAGGTCTGGCGCGAGGTGATGACGACGCCGGGCATGACCTTCACCGAGGAGGAGTCCTTCGTCACCGGCGACCGCGCCGTCGTCCGCTGGCGCTACGGCTGGGCCGGCGACACGGGCGACGAGGGCGGCCACGTCCGCGGGGTCGACGTGGTGCGGTTCCGCGACGGCCTGGTCTGCGAGAAGCTCTCCTACGTCAAGGGCTGACCGTCACACGAGCCCGTGGTCGTGGGCCCAGGCGGTGGCCGCCCCCCTCGAGCCGCAGCCGAGCTTGCCGTAGATGTTGGACAGGTGCCTGGCCACCGTCTTCTCGCTGAGGAAGAGCCGGTGCGCGATCTCCCGGTTGCCGTGTCCAGCGGCCACCAGCCGGAGGACCTCGACCTCGCGACCGGTCAGCCCGCCGGGCGCTCGGTCCGCCGCTCCGGTCCGGCGGTCCACCCGCTCGACGTCGGGCCGGGCGCCGAGCTGCTCGAACGTCGCGCGAGCGGCGTCGTACTCCATCAGCGCCGAGCTGTCGTCACCCAGCGCCCGGCAGCAGTCGCCGATGCGGACGCGGACGCGTGCGGCGTCGTACGGCATGCCGAGCTCGCGCCAGCCCGCCCACGCCCGGCGCAGCAGCGGCAGCGCATCCGCGCTGGCGCCCTCGGCGCCCAGCAGCGCGGCGGCGGTCTCCTGCGCGCAGGCGGTGAGCATGGGAGAGTCCTGGGCCCCGGCCAGGGCCGTCAGCTCCTCGCTCGCCGCACAGGCCGCCTCCAGGTCGCCCGCGGCGAGCACGACCTCGGCGTACGCCACGAGCACGTCGGCCCGATCCGTGCGCTGCCCCTCGGCGTACAGGCGGCGGACGGTGGCGAGCGCGGCGTCGGTGCGGCCCTGGGCGAGCCGCAGCCGGGCCAGTCCGGGCTCGGGCTGCTGGCCTAAGCTGTTGGCCGTGCGGTAGGCGTCCTCAGCGTCGGCGTAGGAGCCGGTCAGGCGGTGCAGCTCGCCGAGGGCGTACCACGCGAGCCCGAGCGCCGGCTCGGCCAGGACGTCGCAGGCCGACCGGGCCTCCGCCATCGCGTCGGCCCAGGAGCCCCCCATCGCCATGATCTGGGCCCGGTGGACCAGGCAGAACCCGCGGTACGGGACTCCGCTCTCGTCGTCGGCCCATGACGACAGGGCGGCCGTCCACTCCCGGGCCCGTCGCAGGTCGCGCAGGTCCATGCACGCCGCGATCACGCCGCAGTAGGCCATGCCGGTCACCGGCGGGCTCAACATGCCACCGGTGACCTCCAGCATCACCTCGTCGTAGACGCGTACCGCCTCCGCGTTGCGGCGCAGCCCGAGCAGGCAGTGCCCCGCGTCCAGCAGCGCCAGGGTCCGCACGTCGACGGCCCCCACGGCCTGGGCCTGCGAGGCCGTGCGTCGCGCGGACACCAGCGCCTCGTCGAACCTGCCCGACTCGGCCATCAGGTGCGCCTCGAGCGCGGCGACCGCCAGACCCGGCTCGGCGTCCTGCAGGTCGTGCTCGGCGACCAGCTGCCGGCAGCGCTCGAGCCAGCCGCTGCTGCGCCCGTGCTCCCCCGCCTGCGCCAGCATGAAGGAGAGCCAGAAGGCGCACGTCGCCGACTCCGTCCAGCGCCGGTGCTCGACGCAGTGCCGGAACCCGCGGACCAGGACGGCCTCGCTCAGCTCGTCGTCGCCGGCCAGGAAGGCGCCGATCGAGAGCCGGCGCAGGTCGTCGAAGTCCAGCGGGTCCTGGGTGTCGGCCTCGCCGAGCTCGGCGACGCACCGGCCCCACGCGCGCGCGTCGAACGCCGCGCGCCCGCGCTCGAGCGCCGTGACGGTCACCCTCGCAGGGTAGGACGACCGGATGACCCCGGGCATGCACGGAACCACCCATTTCGGTTGCCGCGCCGGATGGGCATTGCTCCCGACGCGAACCCCGGCCCGCCGCTCCTAGCGTCACGGCCATGACCGACACCCGCACTCCCGAGGCCGTCGTCGACGGCGGCCACCGCGAGCACGTCCCCACGATCGTGGTCGGCGCCGGCCAGGCCGGCCTCGCCACGGCGTACTTCCTCGGCCGCTCCGGGCACCGCTGCGCCGTGCTCCACGCGGACGCGAGGGTCGGCGACCAGTGGCGGCGTCGCTACGACTCGCTGCGCCTGAACACCCCCGCCAGGTACGACCGGTTGCCGGGCATCTCCTGGGCGCTGGGACCGTGGGAGTTCCCCACGGGCGCGCAGATGGGCGACCTCCTCGAGTCGTACGCCGCCAGTCACGGCATGGACGTCCGTCATCGCACGACCGTGAGGCGGGTCGAGCGGGCCGGTGACGGGTTCCTGGTCACGACGGGTCATGGGGTCATCGAGGCCGACAGCGTGGTGGTCGCCACGGGAGGCGAGCACCACCCGCACACGCCGGAGGTCGGCAGGGCGCTCGACCCGGGGATCCGCCAGCTGCACTCCAGCGACTACCACCGACCCGGACAGCTGCTGCCGGGTCCCGTGCTCGTCGTCGGTGCTGGGCAGTCGGGAGCCGACATCGCCCTCGAGCTCGCCCGCGCCGGCCACGAGACGTGGCTGTCCGGCAAGCCGCGCGGCGAGATCTCCGTCGACATCGAGTCCCGCAAGGCCCGCACGGGCTTCCCGGTGCTGTGGTTCCTGTGGAACCGCGTCATCACCACCCGGTGGCCGTGGGGCCGCACGATGCAGCGAGAGATCCGCACCAGCGGGGCACCGCTGGTACGGGTCAAGCTGGCCGACCTGGTCGCGGCCGGGGTGCGGCACGTGGAGGCCCGCACCACGGGGACGCAGGACGGGAAGCCCGTCCTCGACGACGGCACCGTCCTCGATGTCGCGAACGTCGTGTGGTGCACGGGGTACCGCCAGGACTTCTCGTTCATCCATCCCCCGGTCACGCGCGAGGACGGGTGGCCACGCGACGTGGGCGGCGTGCTCCCGGAGCTCCCGGGGCTGTACTTCTGCGGGCTGCTCTTCCAGCGCGGCTTCTACTCCATGCTCGTCGGCGGGGCGGGCCGCGACGCCGGGTACATCGCGCGCCGCGTGGTCGAGGACAACCGGCGTCGCACCCGAGCCGCTGGCTAGATTGGCGGCGTGCGCGACGAGACCCTCCGGACGGCGATCCGCCGCGCCGTGCTCGCGGTCCTCGTCACGCCGTTCGCGGTGGCCATCGGGCTGACGCTGTTCGACTCCTACCGCCGGCGCGGCAAGAAGGCCCGGCCGTTCCCGGTCACCCCGCCGCGCGGCGTACCGGTCGGTCAGAGCGAGGTGACGACGTACACGTTCGGACGGGACCTGTACGACGACATGCTGGCCGCCATCGACGGCGCCCAGAAGCAGATCCTCCTGGAGACCTACATCTGGAAGGGCGACGAGGTCGGACAGCGCTTCAAGGACGCCCTGGCGGCCGCGGCCGACCGGGGCGTCGAGGTCTACTGCATCTACGACGGCTTCGCGAACCTCGTCGTCTCCCCCGTGTTCAAGCGGTTCCCGGTGAACATGAAGGTGCTGCGCTACCCCGTGTACGCCGCGGGGTGGCGCTTCTTCGACCTGCGCCGCTACGGCCGCGACCACCGCAAGATCCTTGTCGTCGACGACTCGGTCGGGTTCGTCGGCGGCTACAACATCGGCACGGCGTACGAGACGGAGTGGCGTGACACGCACGTGCGGATCGCCGGTCCGGGCGTCTGGGACCTGAAGCGGGCCTTCGCGGACTTCTGGAACCTGAACCGGCGCAAGCGGATCGGCCCCAGCGAGCGGCCGTTGCTGCTGGAGACCGCGTCGACCTGGGAGCCGCAGATGCGCTTCCACCGCAACGTGCCGCGGCTGATGGTCTTCCCGATCCGGGGCATGTACCTCGAGGCGATGGACCGCGCCAGCCGCAACATCTGGATGACGTGCGCCTACTTCATCCCCGACCAGGACTTCGTGGACACCATGACCCGTGCGGCCCGGCGCGGCGTCGACGTCCGGCTGCTGGTCCCGCTGAAGTCCAACCACGTGGTCGCCGACTGGATCTCGCGCGGGTACTTCGCCCAGCTGCTCCACGCCGGCGTCCGCATCATGCGGTTCCGCGACGCGATGGTGCACGCCAAGACCTGCACGATCGACGGGTCCTGGACCACGGTCGGCACGGCGAACGTCGACCGGCTCTCGCTGTCGGGCAACTACGAGATCAACCTCGAGGTGATCGACTCCTCGCTCGCGCGGCAGCTGGAGGAGGTGTTCGGCGTCGACGAGAGCAACTGCCTCGAGCTCACCCAGGACGAGTGGGACGCCCGGGACCTGCACCGCAAGTTCACCGAGTTCGTGCTGGCGCCGCTGCGGCCGTTGCTGTAGCCGTCCTCGCTGGTCGAGGAAGGACGAAGCCCTGTCGCGAGACCCCGCGAGGTCAGCGGTCAGGTCACCGGCTCTCGTAACGGGCCTGACGGCCCTCCTCGACCGGCGGAACGGCTCGGGACGTGCGTGGGCAGGCTCATCCGGGGGCCGCGGCGCGGGGCGCCGAGGCCGGCCATCGCGACGTACGCCTGGACGCGGCCACGGTGCGGGCGCCACTCCTCCAGCAGCTCGGCCAGCTCGGCGTCGTCGATGCGCCGGCCGAGCAGGGCCCAGCCGATGTCCTTGGCGACGTGGTAGTCGCCGAAGCTCACGGCGTCCGGGTCGCCGAAGGCTCGCTGGCGGACCTCCGCGCTGGTCCACACACCGACCCCCGGGAGGGTGCGCAGCTTGGCGTCGGCGTCCGCGGGCGTCAGCCGGTCCAGCGACTCCCCGACCCGGGCCGCGGTGACCAGCGTGCGCGAACGGTCGGGGCCGATGCCCATGCGCAGCCAGTCCCAGGACGGGATGGTGCGGATCCGGTCGGCGCTCGGCTGCACCCACAGCTTGCGCTCGAGGCCCGGCCCCGGGGCGCGCTCGCCGAAGAAGTGCACGAGGCTCCGGAAGCCGGCGAACGCCTCCTTGCCGGTCACCTTCTGCTCGACGATCGACGGCGCCAGCGCCTCGAACACCCGGTCGGTCCGCCCGAGCCGCCAGTGCGGGTGGTGCCGGAGGACCTCCGCGAGCACGGGGTGCCGCGGCACGAACCCGGACGGGTCGTCGTCGGCGCCGAGCAGGGAGGGCACGTGGTCGAGCGCCCAGGCGGCACCCGGTCCCCAGGCCTCGGCGTGCACCTCGCCGAGCCGCGGACGCGACTGCACGACGAGCGTGGCCGGGCCCTCCGGCGTGCGGCTCGCCCTCCAGTGCCGGGCTGCGTCGCCGTGCCCCTCGGTGCGCATGGTCGGGTCGCCGCCACCGCGTCGCTGCTGGCGGATGATCCCGCCGACCGGGCACGGCCAGGCGGGTCGCCAGACCCGCTCGTGCCCCTGCTCCGCCACGTTGCGCACGGTACCCGTCGGGTCCGACTACGTTGGCGCCGTGGACAACCCCCCATCGAACCAGCGGGAGATGGAGCCGGGGATCGAGCGCGACTTCAGCGCCCAGATGTCGTACGGCGACTACCTGCGGCTCGACCTCCTCCTGTCGGCGCAGCAGCCGCAGAGCGACCCGCCGCAGCACGACGAGCTGCTGTTCATCGTCCAGCACCAGACCTCCGAGCTGTGGCTGAAGCTGATGGTGCACGAGCTGCGCTCGGCGCGGTCGCTGCTCGCGTCCGACGAGCTGTCCCCAGCGCTCAAGCGGCTGGCCCGCGTCAAGCACGTCCAGCACGTGCTCACCGACCAGTGGTCGGTGCTGGCGACGATGACGCCGTCGGAGTACGCCCTGATCAGGCCGTTCCTCGCGACGTCGTCGGGGTTCCAGTCGGCGCAGTACCGCGAGGTCGAGTTCCTCCTCGGCAACAAGAACGCCGACATGGTCAAGGTGTTCTCCCACGACCCGGCCGCCCGGGCCGAGCTCGACGGGCTGCTCCGGGAGCCGAGCCTGTACGACGAGTTCCTGGCGTACCTCGCGCGGCACGGGTACGACGTACCTCCCGCCCTCCTGGACCGCGACTGGTCGCAGCCCTACCGGCTGTCGCCGGAGCTGGTCGACACCTTCGCGGCGGTGTACGCCGCGCCGGAGGAGCACTGGGGTGTCTACGAGACCTGCGAAGAGCTGGTCGACCTCGAGGACAACTTCCAGGAGTGGCGGTTCCGGCACCTCCAGGTCGTGCAGCGGACGATCGGCCACAAGACCGGCACCGGCGGCTCCTCCGGGGTCGACTTCCTGCGCCGGGCGCTGGACCTCACGTTCTTCCCGGAGCTGTACGAGGTGCGCACGAGGCTCTGACGACGGTCGGTGCGGTGTTCCCTCCTCGCGTCAGGACAGGTTGAACGTCAGGCCCGTCATCGGGAAGGTCTGGGTGCCGGCGGTCGAGCAGATCTCCACGCCGTACTCCAGCTGGGTCGGGACGTCGGTCGACTTGATCAGACCGCGCCCGACGAGGTACTTCATCGCCGCGAGCAGGTCGACCGAACCGGACTTCACCATCGTCTGCCGGAAGAACACGAAGATCCCGCCGTTGTTCTGGAACCAGTACGGCACCCCGCCGATCACGACGGTGGTCGACTTGTCGTTGGGCCAGTAGAGGTTGGTGCCCGTCCACTCGTTCCAGATCATGATCTCGGTGCTGTAGTTGTTCAGCCAGATGTCGTACATCGCGTCCCACGAGCCGGCGGCCGGGAACGCCTCGGAGAACGTCGACGTGATCGAGTTGTACTGGCCGATCGTCTTGGTGGAGTTGGTGTTGTACTGGGTGTCCGGGTAGGTCTGGACCTGGCCGCCCATGTCGGGCTGGTTGGAGGTCACGTACCACGACGAGGGGCTGCACGCGTACATCGTCTGGGGGCCGTGGCCGCCACTCCAGGCGTTGTTGTTGACCCACCAGGTGTCGCTCGGCTGGTAGGTGGCGGTCGCGGCACTCCCCGTCCACACCGGCTGGCTGCAGGTGCCGCTGGGCCCCGAGGTCGGGGGCGCGCTCGTCGTGGGCGGCGCGCTCGACGTGGGCGGTGCGCTCGACGTGGGCACGCTCGTGCTGGTCGTCGCGCTCGTCGGCGGCGCGCTGAGCGTGGGGGCCGCCGAGGTCGGCGTCGACGTGGACGTCGTCACGGTCGGGTTCGCCGACGTCGTGGTCGGGACCGGTGGTGCCGTGCACCTGGGCAGGGTCGGCCGCTTGGCGCAGACGCCGCCACCTGACGTCCCCCGGCCGGCCAGCTGCCGCAGCGCCCGCGCCTTGGCCGACGGGCGGTGGCGCGTGCCGGCGCGCTTCGAGGCATCACCGGAGGTGGCCTTCTTCTCCGTCGCAGCTCGGTGCTTGGCACGGTGCTGGGCGGTGGCGTCGCGGGACGCGGTGTGCCGGGCGTCGTCGTAGGACGTGTGGACGAGGTAGCCGCTCACCACGAGCGCGAGCAGCGTGAGGACGGCGAAACGGACATTGCGCATGATCCCTCCCGAGGATCAGGGCGCGGAGCATCGTTCGCGTCACCGCCAGAGGCAGGGGGAGAAGGGCGCGCGAAACTCCGGGGGGGTTGGGGGGTGACAGGGATGGTGACAGGGGTTCAGAACACGAGCAAGAGCAGTCCTCCTGAGGGGGTCTGGTCGTCTAGACAACAGACGATGGCCCAGAAGGGCAACCCTTCCCCCAGGTCTCCCCGACGAGAAGTGGACGAGGACCCCCTCACGACCGCGCCGGGCGGGCCGTCGGCACCGACGTCCACAATGGCCCGGTGCTGCTCGCCAGGATCGTGGAGACCTCGCAGACCGTCGCCGCCACGCGGTCCCGCAAGGCCAAGGTCGCGGCCTTGGCCGTCCCGTTGGCCGAGGCCGGTCCGGGAGAGCTCGAGGTCGTCGTCGCCTACCTCGGCGGCTCACTGCTGCAGCGACGCACGGGCGTGGGCTGGCGCGGGCTCGGCTCGCCGCCCGAGCCCGCGGACGAGCCGTCATTGACGGTGCACGAGGTGCACGCGGCGTTCGAGCACCTCGCCGGCCTCTCCGGCAGCGGCTCGCAGGCCGCCCGGGCGGCCGCGGTCCAGGACCTGCTGGGCCGGGCGACGGCCGAGGAGCAGGTGTGGCTGCGCGGGGTCATCACCGGCAACGTGCGCCAGGGCGCGCTCGACGCGCTCGTCCAGGAGGGGCTGGCGGCGGCGTCGGGTGCTCCGCTCTCGGCCGTACGCCGCGCCGCCATGCTCGCCGGCGGCACCGTGCCGATCGCGCGGGCGGCCTTCTCCGGGGAGTCGGCGCTGGCCGAGGTGTGTCTCGAGGTCGGCCGCCCGGTCCTGCCGATGCTCGCCTCGAGCGCCCCGGACGTGGGGGCGGCGATGGCCAAGGCCGGCGGCGGCGCGGTGAGCATCGACACCAAGCTGGACGGCATCCGCATCCAGGTGCACAAGGACGGCGACGACGTCGTGATCGCCACCCGATCGCTGGACGTGATCACCGACCGGTTGCCCGAGGTGGTCGACATCGTGCGCGCGCTGCCCGCCTCGCGGCTGGTGCTCGACGGCGAGGCACTCGCACTGGCCGACGACGGCCGGCCGCGGCCGTTCCAGGAGACCGCCTCGCGCACGGCGATGGGCGCCGGCGTCACGGTCACGCCCTACTTCTTCGACCTGCTCCACCTCGACGGCACCAACCTCCTCGACCGGCCGGGCGCGGAGCGCTGGGCCGCCCTCGCCGACCTCGTCCCGGCCGAGCACCGCACGCCCAGCGTCACGACGTCCGACGTCGCGGAGGCGGAGTCGTTCGTGCGGACCGCGCTGGACCTCGGGCACGAGGGCGTGGTGGTGAAGTCGGTGTCCGCCCCGTACGACGCCGGCCGCCGCGGCTCCGCGTGGGTCAAGGTCAAGCCGGTGCACACCCTCGACCTCGTCGTGCTCGCCGTCGAGTGGGGCTCCGGCCGCCGCGAGGGGTGGCTCTCCAACATCCACCTCGGCGCCCGGGCCGACGACGGCGACGGGTTCGTGATGCTCGGCAAGACGTTCAAGGGGATGACCGACGAGATGCTCGCCTGGCAGACCGGGCGGTTCACCGAGCTCGCCCTCGAGCCGGCCGAGGTCAAGGCCCACCACGTCGTGCCGGTCCGCCCGGAGCAGGTGGTCGAGATCGCCCTCGACGGCATCCAGCGGTCGACGCGGTACCCCGGCGGCATCGCGCTGAGGTTCGCCCGCGTCGTTCGCTACCGCGACGACAAGTCGCCCGACGAGGCCGACACCCTGGCGACGGTGAAGGAGATGTTCGGGGGCTGACGCCGGCGTCCTCAGCGCCAGTCGCGGACCGCGTGCCACGTGCGCCCGTCGTCGTCGGACCAGAGCCCGCCCGACCAGATCCGGCCACCGAGCTCGGTGAACGCGGTCGCGTCGTACCCCGCCACGTCGGTGCGCTCCGACTCGACGTAGACCACGTCGAAGGAGTCCGCGTCGGCGTCGGCCCGCCAGATCTGCCGGGGCGGCCACGCGTACAGAGCGAGCTCGCCGCCGGAGTCGAGAGCCATCAGGGCACCGCTCCGGGTGCGGTGGACCGAGAGCCTGGACGGCGCCGATGGCAGCGCGATCCGGCGGACCTGCCACGGCTGCCCCCCTTCCCCGCTCGACCGCACGGTGAGGACCAGCGACGCCGGGTCCAGCGACCAGACCGCCATCTCGCCCCTCGGCATCCCGGACACCGTGCCGGTCGCGTCGGCGGGGCCGAAGTCACGAGTGTGCAGGACGCCGCCGTCGTACCAGTACGGCACGAGGTCGGTGACGTTCTCCAGTCCCCACGGCTCGTCCGCCTCCGCGGGACTCACGGCCGGGCGGCCGTGAACGAGCTCGTCGACCAGCCAGGGCGCCTCGGCCTGGTAGGACGTGTCGGTCTCGGCATCGACGAGGCACCAGCCGACGGGTGACGTCGGCGCGGCCGGGTCGGCGTCGTACCCGCCGCACCAGTGCCACCGGCGCGCGTCCCCCGACCTGGTCTCCACGGCCGCGGCGAGGTGGGTGAGGGTCCCGTCGTCGCGCAGCAACCAGCCGGGACTGTTCGGGTTCCCCGCGTCGACCAGCAGCAGGAGGCCGGGGCCGGGGCTGACCACCTCGGTGAATCCGGGGTCGCGGTACGGGTCGTACGGGATCCGGCGGTACATCGTGCTCTCGAAGCCGTCGGTCGTGATCGCCATGGCCCAGAAACGCGGACGCCCGCGCGGCTCGTCGTCGTTGGGGCACCACGAGCACGGCGCCGACCAGATCGCGACCCGGAAGTCCGGGTCGTCGAGCGAGATGCCCGACAGGACCAGGTCGGCGTTCGGCTTGGCCACGACCTCGCGCAGCGTCATGGACGTGTCGGACGCATGCGTGGCCGGTCCGCCCGACTCGTCCGTCGCGGTCCGGGTCGGGGAGGGCGTCGGCGGGTGCACGGGCTCCGGTACCGCACCGTCCTCCCGGGGCACGAGCAGGAACACCACGGTGGCCACGACCGCGACGGCCACGGCGCCGACGGCCGCGAGCGTCGCGGACAGACGCGAGCGACGCCGGGCGACGTCCTGCAGGGCACCCAGCGGCGGCGGCTGAACGCGGTCGCCCAGGCTGCGCAACGACGTGAGGTCAGGCACGTTCCCACTCCTCCCGCTCGTCGAGCAGCGCGGCCAGTCGCGCCCGGGCCCGCGACAGCCGCGACTTCACGGTGCCCTCCGGGATGCCGAGCTCGGCGGCGATCTCCGCGGTCCCCAGGTCCGCGAGGTGGTGCAGCACGACGACCTCCCTGCCCGCGGCGTCGAGCCCAGCCAGTGCCCGGACGAGGGCCACGTGGTCGGGTCCGACCTCGACCGCCGCCTGTGAGCCGGGCACCCGCGGCTGCAGGCGGCGTACGACGGCCGCGTGCCTCCAGCCGGATCGCAGCCGGTTGACGGCGACCGTCCGCAGCCATGCCTCGTGGTTGGCGACGGCCTCGAGCTGCCGACGCTTGCGGATCGCGGTGACGAACGCCTCCTGCACCGCGTCCTCGGCCTCCACGAGGTCACCGCAGATGGCGTACATCTGCACGACCAGGCGCCGGTACGACGCCTGGTACAGCGCGTCGAGGTCGAGCGCACCGTGCATGCCCACCTCCCGCGCCTCCGCATCGGCCCTGACGCGAGGACGAGCCCCAGGTACCGCCTCCGGTTCCCGAGCCCGCCAGGAATTCTCCTCCCAGACGCGACGATGTGCCGGGTCGTGTGCCTCACGACGCGCGGTAGCCCGTTCTCAGGCACACGACCCGGCAGGGTGGTGCCATGCCTACGACGCCGATCACCGCCGACCTCGTCCGCGGCGCGCTCGACCTCGAGCCGACCGGGCGCGGCCTGCTCCCCCACCGGCTGCCGGCTCCCGCCCGCGTGCAGATCCCCGACGACCAGCTCGCCCAGGCCGAGGCGCAGCCGTCCGGCGTCCGTCTCGCGCTGACCACGACGGCGACGACGCTCGAGCTCGACGTGCTCCCGACGAAGCTGGCGTACGCCGGCGCGCCGCCGCGGCCGGACGGGATCTACGACCTGCTGGTCGAGGGCGAGCTCGTGGCCCAGGCGACGGCGCAGGGCGGCAACGTCCGGACCGTCGACATGGCCACCGGCGCCGCCACCCTGACCGAGGGCCCGATCGCGACGGTCCGGTTCGACGGCCTCCCGGCCGGCGAGAAGCGCGTCGAGATCTGGCTGCCGCACAACGAGTCCACCGAGCTGGTCGCCCTGCGCGGCGACGAGGCCCTCCGTCCGACGGCGACCGACCGCCGTACCTGGCTCCACCACGGCTCCTCGATCAGCCACGGCTCGAACGCCGCCAGCCCGTCGACGACCTGGCCGGCGATCGCCGCCACGAGTGCCGGCGTCGACCTGGTCAACCTCGGCTTCGGCGGCAGCGCGCTGCTCGACCCGTTCGTGGCCCGCACCATCCGGGACACCCGGGCCGACCTCATCAGCCTCAAGCTCGGCATCAACCTGGTGAACCACGACCTGATGCGGCTGCGGGCGTTCGGGCCGGCCGTGCACGGGTTCCTCGACACCATCCGCGACGGCCACCCCACCACGCCGCTGCTCGTCGTCTCGGCGATCCTGTGCCCGATCCACGAGCACACACCGGGCCCGGCCGTGCCCGACCTGAGCGCGCTGGCCGAGGGCAGGCTGTCGTTCACGGCGACCGGCGACCCCGCCGACCCGACCCGCCTGACGCTCACCACCATCCGTGCCGAGCTCGCACGTATCGTCGAGGAGCGCCGCGCCACCGACCCGCATCTCACCTACCTCGACGGACGGCAGCTCTACGGCGAGGGTGACGCCGCCGAGCTGCCGCTCCCCGACCAGCTGCACCCCGACGAGGCGACGCACCGGCTCATGGGGGAGCGGTTCGCCGCCCAGCCGCTCCTACGATGAGCACCGTGCCCACCCGCGAGTCCGACGGTCGTCGTACGGCCGCGGCGGCCCGTCGCCGGGCCCGCGAGGCCGAGATCGTCACGGCGACGCGCCGGTTGTTCGACCGCAGCGGCGTGCGCGAGGCCAACATCGACGAGATCGCGCGAGCGGTCGGCGTCAACCGGGCGATCGTCTACCGGCACTTCACCGGCAAGGAGGACCTCTTCGCGCTGACCATGGTCAGCTACCTCGAGGAGCTGGCCGGTCTGCTGGACGCCGCCGCGAAGACGTCCAAGTCCCCGGACAAGCGGCTCACCGCCATCGTCACGACGTTCGCCGACTACGCACTCGAGCACCCGGCGTTCGTCGACTGCGCCCAGGCCCTGATGCGGCGCCCCGGCAGCGAGCTGCTCGACGAGGTGTCGGAACGGGCACTGCTCAAGCTCGGCGGCGGGATGGCGGCGTGCCTGCGCAGCCTGTCGTCGGTGATCGAGGCGGGCAACGCCACCGGCGAGTTCAAGGTGAAGGACGCGACCCTGCTGGCCAACACGCTCTACGCCAGCGGACTCGGCGCGCTGATGCTCGCGCGGTCGGGCCTGGTGATCCGCGAGGCGGCACCGGGAGTCCCGGTCGTCGGCGAGATCAGTCCCGAGCAGGTGAAGGCGCACATGGTCGCCACCGCCCTCGCCGCCGCCCGCGGGAAGATCTAGGGCGCCGGTGGGCTGGGAGGCACTCGAGCAGTGGGGTGACGGCGCCGCTCGGACCGAGCCGCTCACCGGCGGCACCGCGAACGACGTGTGGAGCGTGCGCCTCGGCGGTCGACGCGCGGTGGCTCGTCTGGGCACCAGGAGCGACGCCGACCTCCAGTGGGAGACCTCGCTCCTCCAGCACCTCGACCGGGAGGGCCTGCCCGTCCCGGCGCCGATCCCGACGACCGACGGGCGGCTGTACGCCGACGGCCTGGTGGTGATGACGTACGTCGAGGGCGGACCGCCGACGACCGAGGACGACTGGCGCCGGGTGGCCGACACGCTGCGCCGGCTGCACGAGCTGACACGGGGCTGGCCGCAGCGACCGGGCTGGCGGTCCTCCACCGACCTCCTGCACAGCGGGACGGGGACGAAGATCGACCTCGGTGCGATGCCCGCGGAGGCCGTCGAGCGTTGCCGAGCGGCATGGGCCCGACTCGTCGGACGGCCGACGTGCGTCGTCCACGGCAACCCCGACAACCCCGGCAACGTGCGAGTCACGGCGGACACGGTCACCCTGATCGACTGGGACGAGGCACGAGTCGACGTCCCGGCCCTCGACCTGGCGCTGCCGCACAACGCCGCCGGCCTCGACGTCGACGAGCTCGATGTCGCCTCCCAGGCCGCTGCGGCGTGGGAGGCCGCCGTCTGCTGGAAGGACGACTACGCCGTCCGGCGGCTGGCCCAGGTCCGGCCGGCCTGACCGGCCCGGACCCGGTCCGCCGTCACGGCGCGGCCCGGACCAGCTCGGGGTTGAGGAAGCTGGTGAAGGCCGTGATGCCGCCGGCGCCGAACGTGAGCAGCGACAGGCCGTGGCTCAGGTACGCGCCGACCTGCTCGTCCCAGACCGCGAACGCGATCGCCGGCTGCGCGTTGGCGCCCGTGGGGGCGAGCCGCCACCGCCGGCCCGGCCGCAGCGGGGTGCGGGCCAGGAACGTCGCCACGTCCTCGCGCCCGCGGTACCACTCGGCGAACGGCGGCATCGTCATCTCGACGTCGTCGGCCAGCAGCGCCACCACGGCGTCGACGTCGCTGCGCTCCCAGGCCGCGACGAACGCCGCCACCGTGGCCCGCACCTGACGGTCACCGACCTCACGCAGCACCTCCTGCTGGCTCCGCTCGGGGAGCGAGGACCGCAACGACCCTCGCGCCCGCGCCAGGGCACTGGTCACCGAGTCGACGGTCGTGTCCAGGACCTCGGCGGTCTCGGCGGCCGTGAACGCGAGCACGTCGCGCAGCACCAGGACCGCCCGCTGGAGCGCGGGCAGTCGCTGGAGCGCGACCACGAAGGCCAGCTCCACCGACTCCCGCTGCTCGTACACCGCGTCGGCCGGGGCGGACTGCCACGAGATCCCGGCGTCCGGAAGGGGCCCGAGCCAGACGGTCTCCACCAGCGGCGCCGCCAGCCCGTCGGCCGGGTCGGCGGCCGGCCCCAGATCCATCGGGACCAGCCGTCGCCCGCGCCGCTCGATCTCCCGCAGGCAGACGTTGGTGGCCACCGAGTAGAGCCACGTCCGCAGCGCGCTACGGCCCTCGAACCTCTCGATCCCCCGCCACCCGCGCAGCAACGTCTCCTGCACGGCGTCCTCCGCGTCGTGGGACGAGCCGAGCATCCGGTAGCAGTGCAGCAGCAGCCCGGCTCGCAGCGGCGCCACCTCTGCGGCGAAGTCCTCCGACCGCGTGGTCACGCCCCGTAGCTCCCCACCAGCGTCACGGGTTGGAGCACGGGCTGGTCCGCGCAGCGGTCCTCGACCAGCGTCGCGGTGAACCGCTGGAAGGCCTCGGAGACCTGCAGCGCTCCTCCGTCACCCTCCTCGTGCGCCAGGTGCAGGAACGTGACGCCGTCCTCGAGCAGGTAGACGCGGTAGACGACGCCCTCGACCGCGCGTGCCTCGAGGTCGGCCATCACGTCACGAACGTACGCCGCGTTCTCCTCCCCGCGCCCGTCCTTGACCCGGTAGGTCACCATCCGGGCGCTCATGCCGCCACCGCCTCGCTCACGCCGGCGACGGCCGGCACCTGCGCCACCGCTCCGGGACGGCGCGCGGGCAGCAAGGCACCGGCGACGGCACCCAGGGCCGACAGCGCGGCCGCCGCCAGGACGGCACCACGGAAGCCGTCGACGAAGTCGGCGGGGCCGGCGTATCCGCCGACGGTGCCGAAGACGGCGACCGTCACGGCAATGCCGAGCACCCCGCCCAGCTCGCGCATCGTGGCGTTGACGCCCGACGCCGTCGCGACGTCCCGGTCGGCCACGGCGGCCACCACGGCGCTCTGCCCGCACGGGATGGCGAGGGAGACCCCGATGCCGCCGAGCACGAACGGACCCAGGGTGTCGAGGTAGGCCAGGTCGGTGCCGACCGTCAGTCCGAACCAGAGCATCGCGGCCGCCTGCAGCGTCAGTCCGACCGTGACGAGCGGCCGCTCACCGATGCGGTCGGCCAGCGCACCGGCCGCCGGGGCGACCACGAGGAAGGTGCCCGTCCACGCCATCAGCCGGAGCCCCGCGTCGAGGGGCGACTGACCCGAGACCACCTGGAGCAGCTGGCCGTAGAAGAAGACGGCCGAGAACAGGGCTGCGAACGTGCACGCGATGGCGACGTTGCCGGCCGCGAACCCTCGCACGCGGAGCAGCCGGGGCGGGAGCAGGGGCGCTGCCGCCCGGCCCTCCCACCACGCGAACCCGACCAGCACGGCGAGGGCACCGAGCGCGGCCCCCACCACCTCGGCGCTGGTCCATCCCGACGACCCGCCGCGCACCAGGGCCCACACGACGCCCAGCACGCCCGCGGCCAGGAGCACGACCCCCGGCACGTCGAGCCGGCTCTGCGACGACCTCGCCTCGGGCACCAGGCGCAGCACCAGCGGGGCGGCCAGCAGCCCGACCGGGACGTTCAGCCAGAAGATCCACTGCCACGCGAGGCCGTCCACGACCGCCCCGCCCACGAGCGGCCCGCTGGCCACCGCGAGCCCCGTCACGGCGCTGAACAGACCCAGGGCGGCGCCGCGCCTCTCGGCGGGGAACGCCGACGTCAGGAGGGCCAGACCCAGCGTCATCACCATCGCCGCGCCGACACCCTGCACCACGCGCATGGAGACCAGCGCGCCCGCGCCGCCCGACAGCGCGCAGCCGGCCGACGCCAGGGCGAACACCACCAGCCCCGCGGCGTACGTCCGCGCCCGCCCCCACCGGTCCCCGAGCACCGCGGCCGGTACCAGCAGCACCGCGAAGCTCAGGTTGTACGCGTTCACCGTCCACTCCAGGTCGGCCAGCGACGCGCCCAGGTCGTGACGGATCGTGCTCAGCGCGGAGGCCACCACCAGGGTGTCCAACGCCGCCATGAACGACCCGACCGCCGTGAGCGCGACGACCCACCGGAGCCGTCCCTTCTCGTCCATCCCCACTCCTCGTGACCTCGACGGGAGCGGCTCAGGAGGCCGCCCCTCGTCAGGTGTGATCCGCGAGGAGCGCGGAACTGGTCGGTGTGGTCGCGATCAGCGTTCGAGGATGGCGACCACGCCCTGGCCACCGGCCGCGCAGATCGAGATCAGCGCCCGGCCGGAGCCCTGCTGGGCGAGCAGCTTGGCGGCCACGTTGACGATCCGCCCGCCGGTTGCGGCGAAGGGGTGGCCGGCCGCCAGCGACGAGCCGTTGACGTTGAGCCGCGAGCGGTCGATCGGGCCGAGCGGGTTGTCCAGGCCGAGCCGCTCCTTGCAGAACACCGGGTCCTCCCAGGCCTTGAGGGTCGAGAGCACCTGCGAGGCGAACGCCTCGTGGATCTCGTAGAAGTCGAAGTCCTGGAGCGACAGCCCCTCGCGGTCGAGCATCCGGGCGACGGCGTACGCCGGGGCCATCAGCAGCCCCTCGCCGCCGTGCACGTAGTCGACGGCCGCGGTCTCGGAGGCGCGCACGAAGGCCAGCGGCTCCAGGTCCCGTGACGACGCCCAGTCCTCCGAGCCCAGCAGGACGGTCGAGGCGCCGTCGGTGAGCGGGGTCGAGTTGCCGGCGGTCATGGTGGCGGCCTCGCCGCGTCCGAAGACCGGCTTCAGCTGCCCGAGCCGCTCCATCGAGGAGTCGGGCCGGAGGTTCTGGTCGCGCTCCAGGCCGCGGAACGGCGTCACCTGGTCGTCGAGGAAGCCCGCGTCGTACGCCGCCGCCAGGTGCTGGTGCGACGCGACGGCGAGCTCGTCCTGCTCGACGCGGCCGATCTTCCACTCGAGCGCGGTCAGGGCGGCGTGCTCGCCCATCGACAGGCCCGTGCGCGGCTCGCCGTTCTTGGGGATGTCGAGCCCGATGTCGCCCGGCCGGATCTGTCCCAGGGCGGTCAGCCGGGCACGCATGTCGCGGGCGCTGTTGACGCGCACCAGCTTCTTGCGCAGCGCGTCGCTGATGGCGACGGGTGCGTCGGACGTCGTGTCGGTGCCGCCGGCGATGCCCACCTCGATCTGGCCGAGGGCGATCTTGTTGGCGACCTGGATGGTCGCCTGCAACCCGGTGCCGCAGGCCTGCTGGATGTCGGTCGCGGGCGTCTCGGGAGCGAGCTTCGAGCCGAGCACGCTCTCGCGCACCAGGTTGAAGTCGCGGGCGTGCTTGAGGACGGCGCCGGCGACGACCTCGCCCACGCGCTCCCCATCGAGTCCGAAGCGGGAGACCAGGCCGTCGAGGGCGGCGGTCAGCATGTCCTGGTTCGACGCGTCGGCGTACGCGCCGTTCGACCGGGCGAACGGGATGCGGTTGCCGCCCAGGACGGCGACCTTCCGGGGTGCGGTGCTCATGTGTCTATCGTGGTCGAGCAGCCCTCGCCAGCCAACCGGGTGAGGGGGAGATCACGAAAGGTGGACTCTGAGTGTCACAGGGAGTTACAACATCGTCGTGACCGATCGCTACCAGGACTTCGTGCAGTCCCCCATCGGCAGGTTCCTCGCCAAGAACCTGGGTCTGCCGGCGCCGGTGCCGCTGCTCCGGTACGCCGCGGGCGACCCGCTCGTCACGGGCACGGTGCTCACGGGCGGGACCGGACGGCTCGCCGAGTCGCTGCCGGGGCTCCTCGACCGGCTGGACGTCTTCGGCTCGCGGGCGGCCGACCCCGAGAGCCGGTACCGCGGGCTGGTCTTCGACGCGACCGGCCTCACCGACTCCTCCCAGCTCGGCGCGCTCCGGGACTTCTTCGGCCCGCTGATGCGCAGCCTGGAGGCCTGCCCCCGGCTGGTCGTCATCGGCACTCCTCCCGAGACGGTCGGCGGGCCCGAGCGCGTCGCGCAGCGCGCGCTCGAGGGCTTCACCCGGTCGCTCGGCAAGGAGGTCGGCCGCGGAGGGACCGTCCAGCTCGTCTACGTCGCCCAGGGTGCCGAGGGAGCGCTCCTCAGCACCCTGGCGTTCCTGCTGTCGCCGAAGTCGGCGTACGTCTCCGGCCAGGTCGTGCGCATCGGCACCACGCCCGAGCACGCTCACGCGGGCGACGTCGACGACTGGCTGCGCCCGCTCGTGGGCAAGGTCGCCCTGGTCACCGGCGCGAGCCGCGGCATCGGCGAGCAGATCGCCCGCGTGCTGCACCGCGACGGCGCGACGGTGATCGGCGTCGACGTCCCTCAGGCCGCCGACGCCCTCGTGAAGCTGACCAACGAGCTCGAGGGCGACTACCTGGCCCTGGACATCACCGCGAAGGACGCGCCGCAGCGGATCGCCCAGCAGGTCCTGACCGAGCACGGCGGGGTCGACGTCGTCGTGCACAACGCCGGCATCACCCGCGACAAGAAGCTGGCCAACATGTCCGAGGACCGCTGGGAGTCGGTGATCGGCGTCAACCTCACCGCCCCGGAGCGCATCAGCCGCGAGCTCCTGGAGCAGAAGGCCATCAGGGCCAACGGCCGGATCATCGGCGTGGCCTCCATCGCCGGTATCGCGGGCAACGTCGGCCAGACCAACTACGCGACCTCCAAGGCCGGCGTCATCGGCCTCGTGGACTCCCTCAAGGACGACCTGCCCGACGGGATCACCGTGAACGCCGTGGCACCGGGGTTCATCGAGACCCAGATGACCGCGGCCGTGCCGCTGGCCACCCGCGAGGTCGGCCGCCGGCTCAACGCGATGAGCCAGGGCGGCCTGCCCGTGGACGTCGCCGAGACCATCGCCTGGTTCGCCAGCCCCGGCTCGACCGCCGTCAACGGCAACGTCGTGCGCGTCTGCGGCCAGATGATGCTGGGCGCCTGATGACGGGACAGGCGACCGGACACACGACCGGGGTCGACGCGGGCATCGGCCTGCTGGTGCGCGCGGCCCTGCCGGCCCTCCCGGTGGTGAACCTCCTCCCCGGCATCCGCAAGACCGGCAGCGGCGACCTCGCCGGTCTCGCCCGCACCCGGCCGCCGCTGGAGATCCGGCGCGAGCACGTCACGGCGTACGCCGCGGTGTGCGGCTTTCCCGAGAAGGACACCGTCCCGCTGACCTACCCGCACGTCCTGGGGTTCCCGTTGCACCTGCAGGTGATGACGGACCCGGGGTACCCGTTCCCGGCGATGGGCAGCCTGCACCTGACCAACGCGATCACCGCGCACCGCGCGATCGCGATCGGTGAGACGGTCGAGGTCGGCGTGCGGCCGGAGAACCTCCAGCCGCACGCCAAGGGCCGCACCGTCGACTTCGTCACCGAGGTGACCAGCGCCGGCGAGCTCGTCTGGGAGGCGCGCTCGACCTACCTGCGGCGCGGCCCGGCCGGCGACCCGGGATCCGCCGGCGCGCCGTCCGGACCGGTCTTCGACGAGGTCGAGACCTCCGGCGTCACGTGGTCCCTGCCCGGCGACCTGGGACGCCGGTACGCCGCGGTGTCGGGCGACCGCAACCCGATCCACCTCTACGCGCTCACCGCCAGGGCACTGGGCTTCAAGCGGCAGATCGCCCACGGCATGTGGACCAAGGCGCGCTGCGTGGCCGCCCTGGAGAACCGGCTCCCCGACGCCGTCACCGTCGAGGTGGCGTTCAAGAAGCCGGTCTTCCTCCCGGGCAGGGTCGCCTTCGGCAGCAAGCCGACCGACACCGGGTACGCTTTCGCGCTGTCCGACCCCAGGTCGGGCGCGCCGCACCTGCAGGGCCGGGCGGTCCGCGCCGAGGACTCGGCCTAGCTGCGAGGGGTGCCGTAGGTCCGGGTGACCTGCCGGCTGATCGGTGCCATCGGCGAGGCGGCGACGCGCTGGAAGAACTGCGCCGTGCCGGGGCGCCAGACGCCGAGGTCGGTGCGGCCGTTGCCGTCCCAGTCGCCGGCCACCGGGAGGTCGCCGGGGGCGCCGTACGTGACGCGGGTGAGCCAGACGAGGCCGTTGGCGTCCTGGAGGCGCAGCGTGAACCGGGCCTTGGTGATGTCGTAGACGCCGAGGTCGGTGGTGCCGTCGCCGTTCCAGTCGCCGGTGACGGGGATGTCGCCGGCCTTGCCGAGGCGCACCGGGTAGCTGTGGCCGTCGGGCTTGCGCAGCCGGAACACGTTGCTGTCGGCCTTGCGGACACCGACGTCCCAGAGGTGGTCGCCGTTCCAGTCACCGGCCACCGGGATGTCGCTGCGGTTGCCCATCGTCAGCTCGACGGTGCCGGTGGGGGTGTCCAGGAAGAACGAGCGGGTCGAGGACCGGCGCACGCCCAGGTTGGCGAACCCGTCCCCGTCCCAGTCGCCGACGACGGGGGTGTCGGTGCCGACACCGAAGGGGACGTACGCAGGACCAGCCGGGTCGTTGATCTGGAAGGTCGCGTTCGACCGGTTGAACACCGCGAGCTCGGCGATCCCGTCGCCGGTGAAGTTGGCGGCCAGCGGGACGTCCGGGCAGTTCTGGGACTGCTGCGTGGCGCCGAACGCGAACTGGGCGCCGTGGAAGAACGGTTCGACGTCCTTGCCGTTGAGCCGCTCCTCGAAGTGCAGGTGCGGCCCGCTCGCATTCCCGGTCTGCCCGACGGTGCCGATGAGGCTGCCCTGGTCGACCATCTGGCCGACGCCGACGGTGACCGTGGACAGGTGCGCGTAGAGGCTCGACTCGCCGTTGCCGTGGTCGATGACGACGTACCGCCCGTAGCTGCGCGTGCCGTCCGGCACCGCCGTGGTCACCACCCCCGCCGCCGCGGCCACGACGGCGTCGTCGATGTCGTCGGGCCGGTTCCAGTCGACCGAGTAGACGCTCGGGCTGTGGCCGGGCCTGGTGGTCCCCGTCCACGACTCGCTGCACGGGAACGGCATCTCGTACGCCGTCAGCGGAGCCGCGCCGGCGGGCGACGCGGTGGCGACGATCGCGCCGACGGCGGCAAGGCTCGCGGCGGCGAGGAGGGGGCGGGGAAGTCTCATGTGACACCTAGTCGGCGGGGGTCCGGGAGCGGAGGATGCCGGTCCCGCACGAGTCACTCGAGCCACATGCGCCACACCAGCGCTCAACCGTAACCACGCTTCGGCGTGTCTGTCACGAAACTACAACGGTGTAGTGCTATTGGAGGCGTTTTCAGTGGTTTCGCCCGCCTCGGGGCTCGACCAGCTTGGACGCTCAGCCACGCTCAGCCGCGCATGCGGATGAGCCCCTCCTGGGCCACCGTGGCGACGAGAGTGCCGTCCTCGGTGAAGACGCGGGCCAGGGCCAGGCCCCGCGCGCCGGAGGCGGACGGCGACCACTGGTCGTAGAGCCACCACTCGTCGGCCCGGAAGGGCCGGTGGAACCAGATCGAGTGGTCCAGCGACGCCGGCTGGAGGCGGGGGTCGCCGATGGTGACGCCGTGTCCGACCAGGGTGGCGCCGAGCAGCGTCATGTCGCTGGCGTAGGTGAACGTGGCCAGGTGCTCGGCGGGGTCGTCCGACAGCCGCCCGTTGACGCGGATCCACAGCTGGGCGCGTGCAGGGCGGGACGGGTCGTCGGTGAGGTTGTGGTCGGAGTTGGCCAGGTACCTCACGTCGAGGGCGGCCCACTCGCGGGCGAAGCTCTCCGAGGTCCCGCCGCGTCCGGCGGCGAGCGTGGCGAACTCGATGCCCGCGTCCGGACCTCCCGAGACCGCGGGCATGGCGTCCTGGTGCTCGAACCCCTCCTCGAGCCGCTGGAAGTTCGCGGTCATGAAGTAGATCGGGTGGCCGTGCTGACGCGCGACGATGCGCCGTGTGGAGAACGAGCGACCGTCGCGCAGCCGCTCGACGTCGTAGATGATCGGCACCGCCGTGTCACCGGGCCGCAGGAAGTAGGAGTGCAGCGAGTGCACGTGCAGGTCGTCGTCGGTGGTGCGGATCCCGGCGATCAGGGCCTGCGCCGCCACCTGACCGCCGAAGACGCGCTGGCGCTCGGTGTCGGGCTGGCGGCCGCGGAACAGGTCGACGTCGAGGCTCTCCAGGTCGAGCAGCTCGACGAGCTCGTCGGACGAGGCGGGCATGGGGCTCCCGTCAGTTGTCGTTCGGGTTGTCCGGTCGGTCCAACCCCGCCAGGAACTGCTCGAACTGCTGGCCGATCTCCTCGCCGGTGGGCAGCGGCTGGTCGCCGGCCAGCAGGCTGCTGCCGCTCTCCTCGGCGCGGGTGAACGCGTCGTACTGCTGCTCCAGCGCGGTGACGACCTCGCCGACCTCCTCGTTGGCGGCGAGGTACCGGGTGATCTCGGCCTCCCGCTCCTCGGCCTCCTCGCGCAGGACGGAGAGGTCGATGGTGAGGCGGCCGGCCCGCTCGACGTGCTCGAGCAGGGCGGCGGACGCCCGCGGGTACTCCAGCTGGGCGAGGTAGTGCGGGATGTGCGCGACGAACCCGAGCGCGTCGTGGCCCCACTCCCCCAGCCGGACCTCGAGCAGCGCCTGGGCGCTGGACGGGATGCGCAGCTCGCCGCGCCACCGGCTGTCGCCGGTGATCAGCTCGACGTTGTTGGCGTGCTGGGTGATCGCGATCGGCCGCGTGTGCGGCACGGCCATCGGCACGGCGCCCATGCTGACCACACGCGTGACGCCGAAGCGCTCCACCACCTCGCGCACGCCGACCGCGAACCCCTCCCAGCGCACGTCGGGCTCCGGGCCGTGCAGCAAGAGGTACGGCGTGCCGCCGGTGTCGCGGAGCACCCGGACGACCAGCCGCGGCGCGTCGTAGGACTCGTAGTGGTCGCGCACGAAGGACATTGCCGGCCGGCGCGCGCGGTAGTCGTGCAGCTCGTCGACGTCGAACGTCGCCACGACCGGACCGTCGGACAGGTCGACGAGGTGCCGGGCCGCGCGGGCGGCCGCGCTGCCGGCGTCCAGGAACCCGTCGAGCACCAGCACCATGGTCAGCGCGGCGAGGTCGGAGTCGTCGAGCTCGGGGACCTCGTCGACGATGTGGACCAGCCGCTGTGACATGTGTGCGACCCTATCCGCGCACGACGGAGGAGTGCGCGGATAGGTGGGAGCCAGGTAGAGCAAGCCGGGCGACCGAGCTTGCGAGGTCGCCACCGGCGCGTCGAAACCCCACCCTAGTGACCGGCGAGTGCCTCCAGTCGGGGGACGACGGCGTCGAGGCCCGGCAGGGCGTCGATCTCCGCCCGGACGGTCCGCGCCCGCTCGCGGGCGTGCTCGTCCTGCAGGGCAGCCGTCACGGCCGCGGTCACCTCCGCCGGCGTGACCGTCGCGGCGTCCAGGACGCGAGCCAGGCCGAGCTCGGCGGCGCGCGCGGCGTTGTGGGGCTGGTCGGCACCGAGCGGGGTGAGCACCGACGGCAGCCCGTGCTCGAGCGCGCCCATGAGGCTGCCGGAGCCGCCGTGCGAGACGACCAGCGCGCAGCCGGGCAGCACGTCGACCTGCGGGACGTACCGCTCGACCCGGACGTGACCGGGCTGAGGCCCGAGTACCGCCGGATCGAGCTCGCGTCCCACGGTGACGAGCACGTCGGCGGGGACGTCGGCCAGCCCGGCCAGCAGGCGGTCGAAGAGGTCGATCGACTCGCCGTTGAAGATCGTCCCCAGCGTGACGTACACCGAGCGACCGTTCGCCTCCGGGACCACCGGACGCGGGCGGTACGGGAGGGCGGTGTCCGGCAGCGGTGCCGACGGGTGGCGGAACGACGGCGGGAAGGGCGAGAGGACGAGGTCCCGCCCGAGGGTCGCCAGGGAGGGATCCGGCGGGAGGCCCTGCTCGTCGCGGATCGCCTCCAGCACCGGGACGACCAGCTCGGGGCGGGGCAGCGTGCCCGCGGCCAGCACGAGGTGGGTCGCGCAGGGCACGCCGGCGGCCTCGGCGGCCATCGCGGTGCCGAAGTCCGTCTCGTCGCGGACGACGACGTCGGGCCGCCAGGCCCGGAGGTGCTCGGCCACCGCGACGACGTGCCGCCGGGTGGCCTTGCCCGCGAAGTTCTCGGCGAACTCCACCTCCGTGGCGTGCCGGTCCACCGGCACGACGGGGATCCGCTCCGTGGTCGGCCCCGTGGTCGGCCCCGTGGTCGGCGCCGCCGGCGGTCTCGGTGCGCTGGTCGGCAGCGCCGTAAGGCCCTCCGCCGCGACGCGCGCCACCGGGCCACCGGACCCGGCGACTGCCACCTCGTGCCCGGCCGCCGCCAGCGCACGAGCCACCGGCAGCAGCGGGTCGAGGTGGCCGGACCCGCCGACGAAGGTGAGGAGAGCGCGCACCGGCTACCGGGAGTAGTCGGGCGCGGGCTCGCCCTGGCCCTGGCCGACGCGGCTGTTCTTGTAGCCGTAGGTGAAGTAGATGACGAAGCCGATCAGCATCCACACCAGGAAGCGGATCCAGGTCTCGGTGGTCAGGTTGACCATCAGGAACAGGCAGATCGCCGCCGACAGCCAGGGCAGGAACGGCGAGGCCGGGACCTTGAACGAGCGCGGCAGGTCCGGGCGCTTGCTGCGCAGGATCGGGATCGCGATCGACACCAGGAAGAAGGCCGTCAGCGTGCCGATGTTGACCATCTCCTCGAGCTTTCCGACCGGGGTCAGCGAGGCGACGATGGACACGACGACGCCGATCGCGATCGTGAGCCGCACCGGCGTCCCGGTCCGCTGCGAGACGTGGCCGACGACCTGAGGGAGCAGGTTGTCGCGGGCCATCGCGAACGTCACCCGGACGGCGCCGATGATGAGCGTCATCACGACGGTGGTCAGGCCCGCGACCGCACCCGCCGAGATCAGGGTGGCGTAGCCGTCCTTGCCCTGGTCGATGAACGCCTGGGCGAGCGCGGCGTCGGGGTTGATCTCGTCGTACTTGACCATGCCCGTGATCACCAGCGCGACCGCGACGTACAGGATCGTGCAGATCACCAGCGACCCGATGATGCCGCGAGGCAGGTCCCGCTGCGGGTGGGCGGCTTCCTCCGCGGTGGTCGCCACCACGTCGAAGCCGATGTAGGCGAAGAACACCAGCGAGGCCGCGAACAGCACGCCACCGACGCCGTACGCCGCGGGTGAGCCCGTGACCAGCTGCAGGACCGGCGTGGTCAGCCAGTGCGTGCCGCCCTCGACCGGCTCGGACGGCGGGACGAACGGGTGGTAGTTGTCGGTGTCGATGAAGCCGATGCCGGCCACGATGACGAACAGGACGATGAACAGCTTCACGGCGACCAGCACCAGGTTGACGCGCAGCGACTCCTTGATCCCGTAGGACACCAACGCGGTCAGGACCAGCACCAGCACGAACGCCGGCAGGTTGAAGGTGTCGCCGTAGCCGAGCCCGGACGGCCACGAGACGCCGATCTGGTCGAGGAACGTCTCGAAGTACGACGCCCAGCCCTGCGCGACCACCGACGCGCCCAGCATCAGCTCGAGCAGCAGGTCCCAGCCGATGATCCAGGCGATCATCTCGCCGAGGGTGGCGTAGGAGAACGTGTACGCCGACCCGGACACCGGCACGGTCGAGGCGAACTCCGCGTAGCAGAGCGCCGCGAGACCGCAGCAGACCGCCGCCAGCACGAACGAGAACACCACGCCCGGCCCGGCGTTGGCCTGGGCCACGCGCCCGGTCAGCGTGAAGATGCCGGCCCCGATGATGACGCCGACGCCGAAGACGGTCAGGTCGAGGGCCGTCAGCCGCCGCTTGAGCCGGAACTCGGGATCCTCGGTGTCCTTGAGGGACTGCTCGATGCTCTTGGTGCGGAGGACGTCCATCCCGGGACCCTAGTGGGACGCGGGGCCGGCCTGTCCAGGGTCGTCTCGCGTGGTTGGCTACTCGGCGTGACCGACCTGGGGTCGTGGGACCGGATCGCCCTCGACGAGCTCGCCTCCCTCCTCGGCGGCGTCTCCGCCCCGTGGTGGCTGGCCGGTGGGTCACGACGACCACGTGGTCGATGGTCGTCCTCGTCCGCGATGAAGCCGTCCACCGACACCGAGGCGTACATGACCACCTCGCCCACGAGGCCTCCTCTGCTTCTGGGTGAGCACCAACGTCACGGTGCAGGTGTGACATTCTGGTTCAGGCTGAAGACATTGTGCGGGTCGTAGCGGGCCTTCAGTGCGCGGAGCCGGGCAAGGCGGTCGCCGAACGCACCCGGCACGTGGGCACCGTCCGCGTCGGGCTCGTAGTTGACGTAGCCCCCGCGCGAGTGCGGCTCGAGTGCGGCCGCGGTGTCGCGTGCCCAGGCAACGCAGCGGTCCTGGTCGGCGGGGTCGGTCCAGTTGGCTGCGATGAGGACGTCGTAGCTCGCGTCGCGATGTGCGAAGGCTCCGTCACCTGCCGCGATCGCGCCCCCCATGTGCTCCACGATGAGCTCGAGGGCGGGCGGCGCCCAGAAGTCGCTGGCCCGGTCGACCAACACGTCGATGACCGCGTCGGTCAGGTCGTCGAGGAAGCACGATCGCCAGTAGTGGTACTCACCGCGCGGGTATCCCGCGTCCACTCTGCTCTGCTGCTCGGTGTAGGGCAGGGGTCCCAACGCATCGAGCAGCGGCTCGCCCACCGCGGCCTTGACGGGGTCGAGGAGGCGTGCGCCCTCGGCCGGATCGCCGGCGTAACAGGCGGCGACCGCGGCCACGGGCGAGCCGTCTGGAGCCGCGGTCGCGGCCGCGTACGCCGTCAGCTCGTCCGGAGCCCTGCGGGTCAGCTCCCGGAATGCCTCCAGGACGGCACGCCGGTGCTCGCGAGCGAACATCACGCCCCCGCCGTACACCGTCGGACCGACCGGATGCAGTCGGTACTCGAACGAGGTGACGATGCCGAAGTTGCCCCCGCCGCCCTTGAGGGCCCAGAAGAGATCCGGGTTCTCGTCCGCGCTCGCGGTGACGAGGCGGCCGTCGGCGGTGACCAGATCGACAGAGAGCAGGTTGTCGCAGGCGAGCCCGTGCTTGCGCATCAGCCATCCGATCCCACCGCCCAGCGTCAACCCGGCGATCCCGGTCGTGCTCACGACCCCGAGCGTGGTGGCGAGACCATGCTCCTGGGTCGCGCGGTCGAACTCGGCCCCCGTCACCCCTGGCTCGGCCCGCGCGACACGTGCCTGCGCATCGACGCTCACCGTGCGCATCAGGCCGAGATCGATGAGCACACCATCGCTGCACGTCGAGAAGCCGGCGACGCTGTGCCCGCCTCCGCGCACCGCGACGGGGAGGTCGTGACCCACCGCGAAGCCCAGGGCTCGCTGCACGTCGGCCACGTCGAGGCAGCGGGCGATCAGTGCCGGCCGCCGGTCGACCGTCCCGTTCCACACCCTCCGCGCCTCGTCGTACCCCGTCTCACCGGGCACCAGCACCTGGCCGCGCATGGCTTCGCGCAGCCCCCGGACGTCGGCCCCGTCACCTCGCTTGGTATCGGACATGCTCGTCATATCCACGCCACCTCCGGCTCGCTTCTGTGACAACTTCGACGCGCTGCATGCGGTCGAACGGGTACCCGCCGCGCCGGCTGACCTCGAGTACGTCGTCCTCCTCGCCGGCCTCGAACAGCGTGAGCACGACCTCGTCGGCCGGGACCCAGGTCGAGCTCACGATCCGGATCGGGATCCCGTCGCGCGAGAGCTCTCCTGCGGCGCGACAGAGGTGCTCCTCCGCCGTCGCGACGTCCGCCCGCCCGGCACCAGGCCAGTAACGCTCCATCAGGAAGGTCTCCTGCAGTGCGGGCTCCACGTGACGACGGTAGGGAGGCGAAGGAACGCCGTAATCGGGGAACTCCCTCGATGGTCAGCCGTTCGGGGCGCTCGAGGTGGAGGTCGGCTCACGCTGGACCGACAACCTCGCCACCAGCTCCGCGCGGGAGCGGACGCCGAGCTTCCGGTAGGAGCGCGAGAGGTTCGCCTCGACCGTCTTCCTGCTCACGGACAGCGAGGCGGCGATCTCCTGGTTGGTGCATCCCTGCGCGACCAGCGCCGCCATCCGCCGCTCGACCGGGGTCAGGTCGACCTGGGCCGCCGAGCGCACCCCGATGCGCGCGATCTCCGAGCGCGCCCGCTCGGCCCACAGGGTCGCGCCGCGACCCTCGAAGAGTGCGAGGGCCTGCTCGAGCGTCTCGCGGGCGACCGCCCGCCGTCTCATCCTGCGCTGGACGATGCCGCGGGTCAGCAGCGTCCGACCGAGCTCGAGCGCCATGGGCAGCCGCTCATGTGCGGCCAGCGCCCGTTCGAGGGTCGCGTCCGCCTCGTCGAGGTCGTTCCTCGCCGCCTGGACCAGCGCGCGGGACCGGGCACCGGTGGCCACCGTCCAGGGTCGGTGGGTCGCTCGGGCGACCTCGTCCATCCACCCTGCGAGGTCCTCGGCGCGCGCCAGGTCCCCCAGTGCGACGAGGGCCTCGATCTCGTCGGGCACCATGTGACAGTCACCGAACTCCCGGTTCCAGCGCGGCCGCATCAGGTCGGTCGCCTCGCCCAGGAAGGCTCGGGCGGCTTCGTGGTTGCCGAGCGACAGCTCGACGAACCCGAGGACATGGAGATTCTGCATCCGGAAGACCACGTCCTCCGCGCGCAGCGCCTCCACCAGACCCGCCTCAGCCAGGTTCCGGGCCTCGTCGACGTCGCCGAGGCACGCGCGCGCCATCGCCTCGACGTACAGAGGTGCGCCCGGTCGGTCGAGGTGCTGTCGCAGCTGGAGGCTCTCCTCGGCGTGTTCGATCGCGGCGATCCAGTCCCCGGCCCACACGTCGAGCTCGGCCAGATGGAACCGGTGCGTCGATGCCGAGTAGAGGTCGCCGGTCTCCATGGTCTCGTCGAGCAGGAGTGTGAGCAGCGACCGGGCCTCGTCGTGCTCGTCGTTGTCCATCACGACCTTGGCCAGGTGACTGCGCGGGGAGGATGCCCCGGCCGAGCCGTCGAGTGCGATCGCGCGCTCGAAGAGATCGCGACGTACGCCTCCGCCGCCGCAGTAGGTCCAGTGGGCCAGCTCGGCGAGAGCCATGCCCAGTGCCTGGTCGTCGCCGCTGCCCTCCGCGAGCTCGACGCCGAGCCCGGCGTGGTGCTCGGCCGCCGGAACGTCGCCCAGGAAGTAGGAGATCGCGCCTCTGGTCCGGTGGATCCGGCTGGCGACAGCCTGATCGGTGCCGGCGTCCTGGAGCGCTCGGTCGCACAGCGCGATGCCTTGGCCGAGCGGCGTGGAGAGCTCCGCCAGCCACCGCAGCGCCTCGGCTCGTCCCGGGCCCGCGGGCGCATCGGCGACGGCGCGTTCGAAGAGGGCCCGCGCACGGGCGCGGTCACCGGCGGCCATCGCGTGCACGCCGGCCGCGGTAGCGCGCCGGAAGGACGCGCCGCGATCGCCCGGAGGAGTGAAGTCCAGGGCCCGCTGCGCGTAGGTCGCCGCCACGTCCGTGGCACCCCTCCGAGCCACGCGGGTGGCCGCGTCCTCGAGCGCCTCGGCCAGCGCCTCGTCGGGCTCGGGTGACGTGAGTGCGAGGTGCCGGGCCCGCTCCTCGGGATCCCGGACGGCACCGGCGAGCTCTCGATGCAGCATCCGCCGCTCCGCCGCCGTCGCCGCGCCGTACACCGTGGCCGCCATCAGCGGATGGCTGAACCTCACGATCCCGTCGCTGGAGTCGACGACGCCGGCGGTCTCCGCCCGGGCGAGGTCGCGCTCGACCGGCCGGTCGCACGCCTCCTGCAGCTCCTGCACGCTCGGTGCCGCCATCGCGGCCGCGATAAGCAGCACCCGCCGAGTGCCGTCGGGCAGGTCTTCCAGGCGTCTGCGGAGCAGGTCACCGAGGCGCTCCGGAACCGGCAGGTGCCCGACGTCGGCAACCCCGCCGCGATCGATCCACGCTCGCGCGAGCTCGAGGCTGAAGAACGGGTTGCCCCCCGACGTCTCGTACACCCGCACGAGGGCCGGCCGCGCGAGCGTGACGCCGAGCCGAGCGTGCACGAGCTGGTAGGTCGCGCCCAGCGACATCGGCGGGACCGCGAGCCGCGTCACCGGAAGGCCCTCGATGAGCTCGTCAGCCAGCCGGTCCCGACGCCGGGTGACGACAACCGCGACCGGTTCGGCGTCGAGGCGTCGCAGCGCGAACCCGAGTGCCTGCCTGGTCGGCATGTCGAGCCACTGAGGATCGTCGATGGCGACCGTGGTCGGCGCCGAGCGAGCGAGCGTGCGAAGGACGCCCAACACCGCGACGGCAACGGCCCCCTGGCGAACGGCTGCGTCGGACGACGTGCGCATCAGGGCGGCATCGAGCGCCCGACGCTGGGGCTCCGGCAGCTCGGCCGCGCTCTCGTCCACCCACGAGCCCAGCAGATCGATCAGGCCCGCGAAGCCGATTCCGGCCTCGTTCTCGGTGGGTTGGCAGGCGAGCACGCGATGCCCACGCTCCTCGGCCGCACGCACGGTCTCGCGCCACAGCGAGGACTTGCCGATGCCGACCTCTCCCTCGATGAGCAGCGCGGTCAGCCGTCCGCCGGCCGAGTCCAGGAACGCACGGATCGACGCGAGCTCCATGTCGCGTCCGACCGTGCCCTGCGCGGAAGTCATGACACGGCGATTGTGGCTGTGCTGGAAGGGGTGAGCAACGGCGTGTCTCCCGGTGGGAGGCACGCGTCGTCAGGTACGTCAGCCCACGCCCCACAGCGCGGCGACGTGGCGGCTGTCGGTGCCGCAGCAGCCGCCGACGATGCGCAGGTTCGGCAGCCGGTCGCGCAGGGCGTCGGTCGAGACGCGCAGCTCGGCGGGGTCGCCCTCGTCGAGCTCGGGAGCCTCGTCGAGCTCGTGGTGGGACATCCGGCTGGCGTTGGGCCGGAGGCCCTCGATCCGGGAGAGCCAGGCGCCATCACCCTCGAGGCCCGGGGCGACGTGGGTCGGGTGGGCGCAGTTGACGACGAAGTAGTCGGGGCGCGCCTCGGCGTCCACGCGCTCGATCGCGTCGCGCAGCGGCGTGCCGTCCGGCAGCCGGCCGTCGGTCTCGACGGTGAACCCGACGGCGGCGGGCAGCCCGGCGTCGCGGACCGCGCGCACGAAGCCGATCGCCTCGCCGGCGCCGGTGAGGGTCAGCACCGTGGCCAGGTCGGCGCCCGCGGCGGCGGCGGAGCGGGCCTGCGCCGCGTGGTACTCCGCGGCCTCGTCGGGGTCGGCGTCCTCGCCCGCGACGTAGCCGTCGCCGCGGGGACCGTGCAGCCCCCCGACCTTCACATCGGCGAGTCCGAGCTCGGAGCGGTAGCGGTCCCGCAGTCCGTGCAGCAGCTCGACGGCGGCCCGGTTGACCCGGTCGAGCGCGACGGCGTCGTACCCGACGACCGCGCCCCAGTCGGGGTTCGCCCGCCAGGTCGGCGCCTCGAGCATCAGCCCGGTGCCGGCCTTCGCCGCCACCGCGGCGTACCCGTCGTAGTACTGCGTGAGCAGCTCGCGGCCGCGATCGTCCTCGACGAGCGGGAACGACGCGAACTCCGGGAGGTCCGCGCCGTGATGGAAGATCAGGTCGGTCTCGAGGCCTCCGTCGGTGACGTACCGGTCGACTCGCTGGGTCATGGCTGTTTCTAGCAGTCCTTGACACGCACGTCTCCCCCTGTTAGAAACCAACTAGTTATCTAACTACTTGGTTTCCAAAGGAGATCCCATGACCACCACACCCACCCCTCTGAACGCCGGCGAGATGCGGCTCGAGCTCGTGCACATCCCCGTCACCGACGTCGACCGGGCGCGTGACTTCTACGTCCAGCAGTGCGGCTGGGTGCTGGTCACCGACCACGTCCAGATGGAGGACATGCGGATCGTGCAGATCGTGCCGCCCGGCTCGCACTGCGGCATCCTGCTCGGCCGCAACATCCCGGGGATCACCGACATGGCTCCCGGGTCGCAGAAGGGCATCCACCTGGTGGTGCCCGACGTGACGGCCGCCCGCGACCGGCTGGTCGGCAACGGGGTCGAGATGGGCGAGATCCAGGACCTCGGCGGCGTGCTCTACTCCGGGTTCGAGGACCCGGACGGCAACATGTGGCTCCTGCAGCAGTGGCCGCACGGAGGGACCCACGACTACTCATGACCACCATCGCGATGGCTGCGCCGGCCCGCGACCCGCTCAGCCTGGTGTTCGCCGCGCTGGCCGACCCGACGAGGCGCGCGATCCTGGCCCGCCTCACACGTGGGCCGGCCTCGGTCGGCGAGCTCGGCGAGCCGTTCTCGATGTCCGGGCCGGCCGTCTCCAAGCACCTGCGCGTGCTGGAGAGGGCCGGCCTGATCAGCCGGTCGAAGGTCGCCCAGTCGCGGCCGGCCACGCTGGAGGCCGCGCCCCTGGAGCAGGTGGCCGCCTGGGCCGAGGAGTTCCGCGTGTTCTGGGAGCAGCGCTTCGACCGGCTCGACGACTACCTGGCCACCATGACCGACGAGGAGGACGAGTGACGCTCCCCTGGCCGGCCACCTTCACGGTGGCCACGCCCGACGACACCTCGATCCTGGTGCGCCGCGAGTTCGGCGCTCCTCCCGCGCGCGTCTGGCGCGCGATGACCGAGCCCGTCCACATGAAGCAGTGGCTCGGCGACCCCGACTTCCCGCTCACGACCTGCGAGATGGACGTCCGCGTCGGCGGCCGCTACCGCTGGGTGTTCGGTTCCGGCGAGCGGACCATGGGCGTCTCGGGCACCTTCGACGAGGTCGAGCCGCACTCCCGGCTGGTGACCATCGAGCAGTTCGACGACTTCCCCGGGCCGAGCACCAACACGCTGCTCCTCTCCCCCGCCGGCGACGACCGGACCGCGATGACGCTGACGGTCGTCTACCCGACCCGCGAGATCCGGGACGGCTGGGTCGCCTCCGGGATGACGGAGGGCCTCGGCGTGGGCTACGAGAGGCTGGACGAGGTGCTGGGGGACGAGCTCTCCGCCGGCTGACCCGACAGGGCAGCCATGTCCTCGACGATCCCCCGGGCCAGCGCCTGCGGCGCGAGCCCGATGCGCTCGAGGATGACGGCCCGCTTCGCGTGGCCCAGGAACTCCTGGGGAATGCCGTGCAGCCGGAAGGGCGTGGTCACCCCCGCGTCGTTCAGGGCCGTCAGCAGCATCGCGCCGCAGCCGCCGACGCGGCCGTTGTCCTCGAGGCTGACGAGGAGGCGGTGCTCGCGGGCGAGCTCCACCAGCGCGGGGTCGACCGGCTTGACCCAGCGCGGGTCGACGACGGTGACGCCGATGCCCTGGGCGACGAGACGCTCGGCCACGTCGACGGCCGTCGCGGCCATCGCACCGTGGGAGACGATCAGCACCTCGCGGGTGCCGTTGCGGACGAGCACGTCGCAGCCGCCGCGCTTGCCGACCGCCTCGATGTCGGCGGGCGGCACACCCTTGGGGAACCGGACGACCGTCGGGGCGTCGGCGACCTCGACCGCCTCGTCGAGCAGCTCGCGCAGGCGGGCCGGGTCGCGCGGCGCGGCCAGCCGGAGGCCGGGCACGACCTGCAGGATCGACATGTCCCACATCCCGTTGTGGCTGGCGCCGTCGTCGCCGGTGACGCCGGCGCGGTCGAGCACGAAGGTCACGCCGCACTTGTGCAGCGCGACGTCCATCAGGACCTGGTCGAAGGCGCGGTTGAGGAACGTCGCGTAGAGCGCGACGACCGGGTGCAGCCCGCCCATCGCGAGCCCCGCGGCCGCGGTGGTCGCGTGCTGCTCGGCGATGCCGACGTCGAAGGTGCGCTCGGGGAACCGCGCCTGGAAGTGGTGCAGCCCGACCGGGTGCATCATCGCGGCGGTGATGGCCACGACGTCCTTGCGCCGTTCGCCGAGGCGCACCATCTCGTCGGCGAAGACGTCGGTCCAGATCCGCTCACGAGGGGTCTCGACCCCGCTGTCGACGTCGAACGGCCCGGGCGAGTGGAACTGGTCGGCCTCGTGCAGCTCCGCCGCGTCGTACCCGAAACCCTTGCGCGTGATCGCGTGCACGATCACCGGTCCGTTGAAGCGCTTGGCGCTGGCCAGGGACTGCTCGAGCGCCGCGCGGTCGTGGCCGTCGACCGGGCCGACGTACTTGAGGCCGAGGTCCTCGAAGAGGCCCTGCGGGGCGAGCGCGTCCTTGAGCCCCTTCTTCATGGCGTGGAGCGCATCGTACGCCGCGGGGCCGACGCCCGGGACGGCGTTGAGGCGCTTCTTGACCTGGTCCAGCAGCGGCTCGTAGCGGGGGTTCGTGCGCAGCCGGGTCAGCGCGTTGGTCAGCCCGCCGATCGTGGGCGTGTACGAGCGGCCGTTGTCGTTGACGACGATGACCAGCCGGCTCTGCGGCGACACGGCGATGTTGTTGAGCGCCTCCCAGGCCATGCCCCCGGTCAGGGCGCCGTCGCCGATGACCGCGACGACGTGCCGGTCCTCGCCGCGGATGGCGTAGGCCTTGGCCAGCCCGTCGGCGTACGAGAGGGCCGTGGAGGCATGGGAGTTCTCGACGACGTCGTGCTCGGACTCCGACTGGCTCGGGTACCCGCTGACGCCGCCCTCCTGGCGCAGCTTCTCGAACCCGGGCATCCGGCCGGTGAGCAGCTTGTGCACGTAGGCCTGGTGCCCGGTGTCGAAGACGACGCGGTCGCGCGGGGAGTCGAAGGTCCGGTGGATGGCCATCGTCAGCTCGACGACGCCGAGGTTCGGGCCGAGGTGGCCGCCGGTCCGCGCACAGGTCCTGACGAGGAAGTCGCGGATCTCGGCGGCCAGCCCGTCCAGCTCGGAGGGGGTCAGTCCGCGCAGGTCGCGGGGGGACTCCAGCTGCTCCAGACGCACCCGATCACTGTAACGAGCCGATGGTGGTCGAGCCGGGCGAGCCCCTGGGCGAGCCCGAGTCGAGACCCCGGAACACGAACGGGGGTCTCGACGCGCTCGGCCGTGGCCGGCCTCGCGGTGGTTCCTGAGGAGCCGAGGAACGAGGCGTCTCGAAGGGCTCGACCAGCGGCTACGGCCTGAGCACGAAGAACCGGAAGACGTCGTGCTCGATGGGGGCGATCTCGACCTCGGCGTACCCCGCCCGGGCGGCGTACTCGCGCATGGTCGACGGCCGGAACAGCGCGCCGGTGGCGGCCGAGCCCTCCTGCGAGCGGCCGACCGGCAGGCAGTGCAGGACGCTGGAGGCGGCCAGCAGCCGCTCGACGTCGCTGCCGCCGGCGGCGAACTCCTCCTCGGCGCGCTCGTCCACCACCACGACCACCCCGCCGGGCCGCAGCGCCGCACGGACGGCGGCCAGCGACTCGACCGGGTGGGCCATGTCGTGCAGCGCCTCGAGGTAGAAGGCCACGTCGTAGCTCCCCCCATCAGATGACCAGTCCAGCGGGGTGTCGGCGTCGGCCACCTCGAACCGGACGCGGTCCGCGACGCCCGCCGCCTCGGCGTTCTCCCGGGCGTCCATCACCGAGGCGTCGTCGCTGTCGACGCCGAGGACCTGGAGGTCGGGGTACGCCGTGGCGAGGGCCACCGACGAGAAGCCGGTGCCGCAGCCGAGGTCGACGGCGCGGGCGCCGGCGCGCGACAGCAGCTCGCCGACGCCGGGCAGCGCGGGCACCCACTCCTGGGCCAGCTGGTCGCGCCAGCCCGCTCGGTTGAAGAGCGCCTGCCCGATCCGGACGTCGTCGCCGTAGGCGCCGAACGGGATGCCCTGGCCGGTGCGGTAGGTGTCCGGCAGCCGGGTCATCACCTCGGCGAGGCCGCCGACGAGGAGGGCCATGGCGCCGGCGTACAGCGGTGACTCGTCGTCGCCGAACGTCGCCGACTGCTCGGCGTCGAGCCCGTAGACCCGACCGGCGGCGTCGCCGTCGTCGACGACCGTGACGAGGCCGGCGATGGCCTGCTGCTCCAGCCACTCCCGGGCGTACCGCTCGTCGGTCCCGGTCGCCTCCGCGAGCCCAGCCGCGGTGCGCGGCGCGGCGAGGGCGGCGTACAGCCCGAGCCGGACGCCGAGGTACACGGTCGCCAGCTCGAGGGCGCCGAGCAGGCTCTCGAAGACCCGGCCGGTGACGGCGCCGGTGACGGCGCCGGTGACCTCCTGGGTGCTCTCGTCGACGGCGGTCATCGGACCGTCTCCTCGACCCGCGGGCCCAGCGCGCCGGTCTCCTCGAGGACGCGCGCCTCGGTCTCGGCGCTCCAGTTGCCGGCACAGGTGATGGCCAGCCGCTGGATCCTCCCGTCCTCCAGGGTGACCAGCATGACGCCGGCCGCGAGGGACGGGGTGCCGTGGGTGCGGTAGGCGTACTCGACCACGAACCCGTCGAACGTCGCGTGCGAGCGCCACAGCTCGATGTCGCGTCCGGGCGCCTCGGCGCGCAGCGCCTCCTCCAGGGCGGCGGCGCCGGTCGAGCGCACCCGGCCGTGCGGGACGAGGATGTCGAGGTCGACGTCGTCGGCGAAGAGGCCGGGCACGGCGGTGGACGTCTCCAGCGCGGTGCGCAGGGCGTCCTCGCCGCTGTTCCACTCGGGCAGTACCGGCTCGAGGTTGTGGAAGACGACCTCGCCGGTCGCCAGGGCCATCGCGTCCTGGGCGAAGGCGTCGGTCTCCGGGAGGTGGGAGTTGACCATCGCCGACTCGTAGGAGTCGAACCAGTCGAGGGCGACGTACTGACCCGGGTGGTCGCGGTCGCCCCAGAGCTGGCCGCCGACACTGGTCCGCTTGCCCGTGGAGTCGACGACCCACTGGTGCTCGCGCTGGATGAACTCGTCGATGCGATCGGTGCTGAACGTGATGACCTGCAGGAAGCCCATGGCCGTTCCTCTCTGGTGGGGTGTCTCTCACCCCGCAGGCGTGGGATCCGGCCTCACGATGTGGGTCCGGCGTCGGACACGACCTCCCACGCCTGGGGGCGCTCGGGCGAGTACGAGCAGAAGGTCCCGGTGCGCACCGACGCGCGCAGGTGCCGGCCGAGGTCCGGGTGCACCCGCTCGACACGGCTCACGGCGTCCCGGATGCGCGAGGTGACGGTCGTCCGGGCCCGCTCGGCGGGGTCGCCGGCCTTGCGGGGCCGGCCGCCGAGGCCGTACGCGCCGGTCAGCTCGGCGACCAGGAAGTCCCGCTCCTCGGTGGCCCGGGCCAGCGCGTCGTCGTCCCGGTCCGCCTCCGCGTCGGCGATGCGCTCGTCCAGGTCGGTGAGGCGCTGGCGGTACGCCGCCCTGGCCCGGTCGTCGAGCACCTCGCCGAGGTCGCCCTGCACGGGTGCCGCGCCGGCCGCGGGCCCCACCAGGTCCAGCACGTGGACCTCCTCCCCCGGCCGGGACAGCAGCCTGGCGAGGTCCGCCATGCCCTTCACGGGAGGGACGTCGGCGGTCCTGGCCAGGTACGTGACCGACCAGCCCGCCCCCGTACGCCGCCAGGTGGCGGCCGTCTGCGACGGCGCGGTGCTCGCCTCGCCGCCCGCCAGCCGCTCGAGGATCCCGGCGTCGCGGTAGAAGGCCTCGGCCAGCCGGGCCTGCTCGTCGCGGCGCACGGCGTCGCCCGGTGCGTCGCGGCGCCGCAGCAGCTCGGCGTACTGGCGCCGCGTGTTGGCCAGCGCCAGTGGCGCACCGACACCGGCGTTCGCCACGAGCGCCCGCTCGAAGTGCGCCTCGGCGGCGTCGTGGTCACCGGCGAGCATGGCCAGCACCCCGAGCGGTCGTTCGACCGACCCCATGAACCCGGCGCCGATGCCGTCGACGAGGAAGAGGTGGCCGTACGGCGCCAGCTCGTCGTAGACCAGCCGCGCCGGCTCGCCGCGGACGTCGCCCTCGAGCAGTCCCTCGGTCACGCCGAAGAGGTTCGGCAGCCACTCCTTGTCCCGCGGGAGCTCGGCCAGCAGCCGCGGGACGTGCGGCAGGGCGCGAGCGCGCGTGGCGGGGTCCTGCCCGTGGTACAGCGCGACGAAGTTGCCGCCGTCCGGCGCGATCTCGGCGTGCTCGCCGAAGGCGGCCGTCACCATCCGCATCGACGCGACCGTCGAACCGCGCTCGATCAGGGTCCACGCCCGCTGCACGATCGCCAGGGCGGCGGCGTTGCGGCTGTCCGCGGGGCCGGCCATCGACCCGACCTCGTCCGCACAGCGCGCCATCGTCGCCAGGTCGCCGACCACGTGGGCGGCCAGGCCACGCCAGAGCGGGACGTAGAAGGAGTACAGCGGCTGACCGAGACGGTCCGCCAGCGCGCCGAAGGCCCGGACGTCGGCGTCGGCATCGAGCAGCGCACCGCGCTCCCACCGGGCGATCACGCGCAGCCGCAGGCCCAGGAGCTCCAGCGCCGGGTCGCGCAGCTGCCGGGCCACGGCGACGACCTCGGTCGCCTCGGCCTCGCGCAGGTCGACGTGGTCGGGGCCGGCGAAGGCGTCGCAGTGCGCCGCCAGGGCTGCACCGAGCGCCCGCGCGTCGCCGGTCGCCCGCGCGAGCGCGACGGCCTCGTCGGCGAGCGCGGGGATCCGCCCCGACTCCTCGGTGAACGCCAGTCCCCCGGCCAGCCGCGCCATCAGGTGGACGCGCAGGGCGGGCTCGTCGTCACCCAGCGCCGCGAGCGCCTCGGCGAGGAGGTCGTTCTGCTCGCGGTCGAACAGGCGCACCTCGAACCCGCCCAGCCCGGCCGCGAACCCGAGCGCCGCCTCGGCGAGCGCCACGGCGTCGGAGGACCGTCGTGCGTGGTCGGCGGCCTCCTTGTAGAGCACGCGGGCGCCCTCCAGGTCGCCGGCGTCGAGCAGCGCCGCGCCGGCCCCGCGCAGCAGGCGGGCCCGGCCGGGGTCGCCGGCGGGCACCAGGTCCAGGGCCTGGCGGTACAGCCGCGCGGCGTCCTCCCACGCGTACGCCTCCCGTGCTGCGCGCGCGGCGTGCTCCACGGCATCGACGACCCGGTCCCGGTCGGACACTGGCAGCGCCCTGACGAGATGACCGGCCACCTCCGCCGGCAGCAGGCCGGGAGCATCGGCCGCGGCGAGGTGCAGCTCGCGGCGGCTGGCGGCCGGCGTGGCGTCGTACACGGCATCGCGCACCAGCGCGTGCGACAGCACCAGCCGGTCGCCCTCCTGCCGCGCCAGCCCGCTGGCGACCAGCGCGTCGACGGCGGCCGTCAGGTCCGCTCCGGAGAGGCCGGCCAGGCCGCCCATCGCCTCCAGCCCCGCCCCGGGGCCGAGCACGGCGGCGACGGTCAGCGCGCGCTGTGCCGGCTGAGGGAGCCGCGCCACCCGTCGCCGGATCGTGCCCTGCGCGGTGTCCGGCACCATCGCCGAGACGGCTGCGCCGCGGGCCGCGGCGAGCCTGGCCATCTCGGAGACGAACAGCGGGTTGCCCCCGGTGCGGGACGCGACGGTCGTGGCCTCGTCCGCGTCGATGCGCTGCCCGCCGGTCGCGGCGACCAGGGCGACGACGTCGTCGGCACCGAGGCCCGCCAGCGGCCAGGACTCGCCGGCCGCGGCGATCTCCCCGGCCAGCGCCGCGCGGTCCGAACCCGGCGCGACCTCGTGGTCGCGCCACGCACCCACCACCAGCACCGGCCGGTCCGCCAGTCCGGAGGTGAGGAAGCGCAGCAGGTGCAGGCTGCCCTCGTCGGCCCAGTGCAGGTCGTCGAGGAGCACCACCACCGGGAACTCGGCCGCCAGCCCGTCGAGCACGGCCTGCACCCCGTCGAAGAGCGGGAACCGGTTGGCCCGCGGCTCGTCGTCCATCGCCGGGTGCGCGTCCGCCACCAGCTCGGCGGCCTGCCGGGCCCGGGCGCCGCCGAGCGCGACCAGCGACTGCGGGTCGCCCGCGGCGGCGTGCCTGAGCACCTGGGTCCAGGGCCAGAACGCGGGCGCACCGGCCGACTCGTCGGCCGCCGCACCGCGCAGCACGGCGGCCCCGCGGTCGCGAGCCCGCCGTCCGATCTCGGTCAGCAGCGTGGTCTTCCCGATGCCGGCGTCGCCGCGCACCCACAACAGCCCGCCGCGCCCGTCGCGCAACCCGTCCAGCAGGGCATCGGCCCGCTCGAGGACGGAGGTACGTCCGAGCAGCACGCGTCCAGGCTAGTGAGAGGTGAGGTCCCTGTAGAGGTCCGACAGCAGGAACGCCGGCAGGATCACCGCGGCTCCCTTGGTCAACCGCAGCCCCGGCACCGTCCCCGGGTCGACGAACACGATCCGCCGGCCCTCGTGGCACACGATGTCGCCGTCCTCGAGGTCGGTGGCCGCGGCGTACACCGCCATCAGGTCCCACGTGCCGTAGGCGGCGGTGTGGTCGACCTCGAACTCGCCGAACCAGCGCAGGCTGCCGGGCACGGCGGCGACCTCGGTCTCCTCGGTGAGCTCGCGGTACGCCGCGGTCTCGACGTCCTCGCCGGGGTCGACGTGGCCGCCGACCAGCCCCCAGCAGTCGGGGTCGATGCGCGGGTGCTCGTCGCGCTCCTGGAGCAGGACCCACCCCCTCGGGTCGACCAGCAGCACGCCCGAGAAGTGCCGTCGACCATCCACGGGTTCACCCTAGAGAGCGCCCCTACAGCCGTGCCGTGTAGCGCCGGCCACGGATTGCCTCCTCCACCAGCCCGACCGCCCGGCGCAGCCCGACCAGGCGGGCCTGCTCGAGCTGCCAGGTCTGCACCGCGGCCTCGACCACGTCGAGGTCGGCCACGTCGCGCAGGTCGGCGCGCGTCTCGCTCAGCCCGCGCGCCGCGGCCGCCTGGCCGGCCTCGACGTGCATGAGCGCGAACCTCGCCAGCACCACCAGGTGCCGGCGCAGGCCGGGGTAGCCCCGCCAGTCGGCCGGACACAGGTCCAGCAGCCACTCCGCCGCGGTCGCCTCCCACCCAGGCGCCCCCGGCGGCCGCACCTGGGCCGGCCAGCCCGCCGGCGCGAACCCCTCGGTGCCGGGCGTGCGGGACACACCCGCTCCCTTGCGCTGCTCCTCGTGCACGAACCCCCACGCCATCTCGCCAGTGTCGATCGAACACGTGTTCGAAGTCAATGAGACGAGCAGTCGAGCACGAGGTACGAGGTCGCACGAGCGCGGGTCTCGTGACGGGCGGCGGCGCGCCCTCCTCGACCAGCGGGCTACGGTGCCCGCCATGGACATCCAGGGACTCGGGTGGCGGACGGACATCGCCCTGCTGGAGGTCTCCGGCAGCACGGTCGAGGACCGGGGCGACCACCTCGTCGTACGGACGCCCGACAACCCGACGTTCTGGTGGGGCAACTTCCTGCTGCTGGCCGGGCCGCCGGCCGACGCGGCCGATGCCCGGCAGTGGCTGGGCGCGTTCGAGGCGGAGTTCCCGACGGCCAGGCACCGCGCGTTCGGGATCGACGGTACGGCGGGCAGTGCGGCCGACTCGTCGTCCTTCACCGACCTCGGGCTGGACTCCGAGCTCTCGAGCGTGATGACGGCGACGTCGGTGCACGCGCCGCCGAGGCCGAACCACGAGGCGACGTACCGCCCGCTCGACTCCGACGACGACTGGGCTCAGCAGGTCGAGCTGACGATGGTGGGTGAGTCGATCGGGTACGACCTGGAGTTCAGCGAGGGACGCACCCGACAGTTCCGCCGGCTGGTCGACGCGGGGCACGGGCAGTGGTGGGGAGCGTTCGAGGACGGGCGGCTGATGTCCTCGATGGGGCTGTTCCGCGCCTCCCCCGGGCTGGCCAGGTTCCAGACGGTCAAGACGCACCCGGACGCCCGCGGCCGGGGCCTGGCCGGGACGCTGGTGCACGAGATCAGCCGGTTCGGCTTCGCCGACCTCGAGGCCGAGACGCTGGTGATGGTGGCCGACCCCGCGTACCTCGCGATCCGCGTCTACCGGAGCGTCGGGTTCACCGACTCCGAGGTCCAGGTGGGCGTCGAGCGCAAGCCGGAGGGGTAGCCCTCGGGCACACCTCTCGGGCCTACTTCTCGGGGTCCGACCCTGACCCCACTCAGGGTCGAAGTCAGGTCCGCGCCAGGGCTCGTCCCCGAAGCGGTGGGGGCCTCCGGTCAACCAGGCTGACGCCCATGATCACCGTCTCCCACCTGACCAAGACGTACGGCGGCTTCCGCGCCGTCGACGACGTGACGTTCAGCGCCCAGCCCGGCCGGGTCACCGGCTTCCTGGGCCCCAACGGCGCCGGCAAGTCCACCACCATGCGCATCATGGTCGGGCTCACCCCGGCGTCCTCCGGCGAGGCCACCATCCTCGGCCGCCACTTCTCCGAGCTGCCCAACCCGGGGCGTGAGGTCGGCGTGCTGCTCGACGCCTCGGCGCAGCACGCCGGCCGCACCGGCCGCGAGATCCTCACCCTGGCCCAGCGCACCATGCGGATGCCGAAGTCCCGGGTCGAGGAGATGCTCGCCCTCGTCAGCCTCACCGACGAGGAGGCCGGCCGCCGGGTCCGCGACTACTCCCTCGGCATGCGCCAGCGCCTCGGCATCGCGGCCGCCCTCATCGGCGACCCGGAGGTGCTGATCCTCGACGAGCCCGCCAACGGCCTCGACCCGGCCGGCATCCGGTGGATGCGCGACCTGCTGCGCGGGTACGCCAACCAGGGCGGCACCGTGCTGCTGTCCAGCCACCTGCTGCACGAGATCGAGGTCATCGCCGACGACATCATCGTGATCGGGCAGGGCCGCGTGGTCGCCCAGGGCACCAAGCACGAGCTGCTCGAGGCCGCCGGTACCTACGTCCGCGCGACCGACCCGGCCCGTCTGGCCGCGGCGCTGGTCGCGGCCGGTCACCCGGCCGAGCAGTCGCAGCAGGGCCTGCGCACCGACGCCTCCACCGACGAGGTGGGCGACATCGCCCTGGCCGCCGGCATCGCCCTCCGCGAGCTGCGGCCGGCCGACGGCGCCGGCCTCGAGGAGATGTTCCTCGCCCTCACCGCCGACACCCAACGAGACGACACCCACGACCTCCAGCAAGGAGCAGCAGCATGAGCACCGCCACCATCCCCGTCACCACCTCCACGGTGGAGCGGCCCGCGCACGCCGAGCGCCCGACGTACGCACCGATCCCGATGCGCACGGTCATGGGCGTCGAGCTCCGCAAGATGTTCGACACCCGCTCGGGCTTCTGGCTGATGTCCAGCGTCGTGATCCTGGCCGTCATCGCAACCGGGTCCGTCATCCTGTTCGCGCCGGACGACCAGATCACCTACGACAGCTTCGCGGGCGCCATCGGCATCCCGATGACGATCGTGCTGCCGATCATCGCGGCCCTCTCGATCACCAGCGAGTGGAGCCAGCGGACCGGGCTGACCACCTTCACGATGGTGCCGAGCCGCAGCCGCGTGGTCGCGGCCAAGCTCGTCGACACCGTGCTGGTCGGGATCGTCTCGATCCTGGTCGCCCTCGCGGTCGGCGCGCTCGGCAACGTCGTCGGCAGCCAGCTGGCGGGCGTGCCCACGACCTGGGACATGACCGTCAGCGAGGTCCTCTACATCCTCGCCGGCAACGGGCTCGGCCTGCTGATGGGCTTCGCCCTGGGCGTGCTGTTCCGCAACTCGGCGGCGGCCATCGTGGGCTACTTCGTGTACGCCATGGTGCTCCCGACCCTCTCGGCCCTGCTGGCCGGCGCTCAGGACTGGTACGCCGACGCGCAGCCGTGGGTGGACTTCCAGTGGAACCAGACCGGCCTCTTCGACGGCGGCTACGGACCCACGCAGTGGGCTCAGCTCGCCGTGACCGGCACCGTGTGGCTGCTGCTGCCGCTGGCCTTCGGCCTCTGGCGCGTGCTGCGGTCCGAGGTGAAGTAGCCCGACTCGTGAAAGGCCCGGCCCACGGGGGGCCGGGCCTTTCGCGCGCTAGCGTCCCGGCATGGATCCTCTCCACACCGAGGTCGTCGAGCTCGCCCGCGACATCATCCGGCTGGACACCAGCAACGCGTTCGGCGTGCACGAGGGGAACGAGACGCTGGTGGCGCGGCACCTGGCCGACTACCTCGAGGACGCCGGTGTCGAGTGCGAGCTGGTCGCCCGCGAGGGCTTCGACCACCGTGCGAACCTGGTGGCCAGGGTCCCAGGAACCGACAGGAGCACGGCGCCCAGCCTGGCCTTCGTCGGTCACACGGACGTCGTCCCGGTCGACGCCCGCGACTGGACCCAACCGCCGTTCGAGGCGCTCGTCGACGACGACGGCTACCTCTGGGGCCGCGGCGCCATCGACACCAAGGGCCACGTCGCCGCCCGCGCCGTCGCGATCAAGGAGCTCGTCCGGTCCGGGTGGCGGCCGCGGGGAGACCTCTGGCTGCTCGCCGTGGCCGACGAGGAGGACGGGATGGCGGACGTCGGCATGAGGTGGCTGCTCGACGCCCGGCCCGACATCCGCCCGGACCGCAGCGTCAACGAGGGCGGGGGCGAGCGCCTCGAGCTGGTCGACGGACGCACCCTGGTCGGACTGGCGATCGGCGAGAAGGGCACCTTCCCCGCTCGGGTGACGGCGCTGGGCGAGGCCGGGCACGCCAGCACCCCGAGCAAGGCCGACAACGCCGTGCCGCACCTGGGCGAGGTGCTGGCCCGCATCGGGCGCGGCCTGCCGGCGCCCGTCGAGCACCCGCTGGTCGCCCGGATGCTCGAGGTGCTTCTCGGTAACTCCTACGCGGCCGGCGACGACCTCCCCTCCGCGCTCGCATCCGCCGCCCGTCTCCACCCCGAGCTCGAGCACTGGCTGCCGGCCCTGGCGGGCACCACCCTGGCGCCGACGCGGGTCGGCGCCTCCGACGCACTCAACGTGATGCCGAGCCGGGCCTGGGTCGAGCTCGATTGCCGCATCCTCCCGGGCACCTCCGAGGCGGACGTGGAGGCGGCGGTCCGCGAGCGGATCGGCGACGGCATCGCCTACGACCTCTCCTGGCCCGACAAGCTCATCCCCGGCAGCGCCTCCCCGCCCGACGGGCCCGTGGTCGCCGCGATCCACGAGTGGGTGACGGCGCAGATCCCCGACGCCCGGCTGTTGCCCAGCCTGGGCACCGGGTTCACCGACTCGAGCTTCCTGCGGGCCGCGGGCTGCCAGGCGGCCTACGGCTTCCAGCCCTTCCTGACCACGCCGCTCGAGGTGCTCGAGTCGGGTTACCACAACGCCGACGAGCGGGTGCACGTGGACGACCTGGAGGCGTCCGTGCGGTTCCACCTGCACCTGGCGAGGACGTTGCTGTCATGAGCGACCGGCCCCGCGCCCGCGACCTCGGCATCGTGATCGGCACCCTCGAGCCCGGCGAGCACGACGCCATCACCGACGTACCGGGCGTCCGCGTCGGCCACACGACGGTCGTCGAGGGCGACGACGTCCGCACCGGCGTGACCGTGGTCGTGCCGCACGACGGCAACGTGTGGAGCGACCCGGTGTACGCCGCCTACCACCGTCTCAACGGCAACGGGGAGATGACGGGGCTGCCGTGGCTGGAGGAGGTCGGCCTCCTGCACTCCCCCGTCGGCATCACCAACACCCACAGCGTCGGGGTCGTCCGCGACGCGCTCGTCGCGCTCGAGGTGTCCGAGCTGCCCGAGGGCGTCGAGGCGTGGGCCTTGCCCGTCGTCGCCGAGACGTGGGACGGCACCCTCAACGACGTCGACGGCTTCCACGTCACCGCCGAGCACGCGAAGGCGGCGTACCAGGGGGCCTCGGCCGGCCCGGTCGCCGAGGGCTCGGTCGGCGGCGGCACGGGCATGGTGTGCCACGACTTCAAGGGCGGGATCGGTACGGCGTCCCGCAGGGCGGGCGAGCACACCGTCGGGGTGCTGGTGCAGGCCAACCACGGGCGGCGCGAGCGCTTCAGCGTGAACGGCGTGCCGGTGGGGCTGGAGGTCGGCCTCGACGTCGTGCCCGGCACCGACGCGTCGCTGCCGCCGGGCAGCGGCTCGATCATCGGCATCGTCGCGACGGACGCTCCCCTGCTGCCGCTCCAGTGCCGCCGGCTGGCCCAGCGCGCGTCGTTCGGCGTCGCCCGGACCGGCGGCGTGGGCGAGAACTCCAGCGGCGACCTGTTCCTGGCGTTCGCGACCGGCAACCGCGGGTTCGCCCGGCTCGACGGCGACCCGACAGTCGTGGCCAGCGTCCGGACGCTGTCGAACGCCGCCATGAACCCGCTCTTCGACGCCGTCGTGGAGGCCACGGAGGAGGCCATCCTCAACGCGATCCTGGCCTCGCCGACGATGCGGTCGCGCGGCCGGGCGGCGTACGAGCTGCCGCACGACCTGCTGCTGGCCGCGCTCGCTACGTACGGGCGGCCGGCTACTCCGGCGCGCTGACGAATCCGACCCGCCGGGCCAGGGCGCTCACCTCGCGCCGCGACGCCGTCTGGGTCTTCCTGAGCAGGTTGGGGACGTGCACGCTCCTCCGCGCGGCCGGACGGCACGGGTCCCGCCGGTCCCATGCCCTGAGTGTGGCCCGTGCGGATCTGAGGGGTCGAGGGACTTGATCTGAGGGGTTCCTCCGGATCCGGGGTGGTCGACCTCAGCAACAGCCTGAGGTCACCGATCCACCACCACCAAGGAGAACGACATGAACACCCAGCAGATCACCCGGACCGCGACCTTCGTCACCACCGTCGTCATGGCTGCCTCGGTCGTCGCGACCGCGCCGGCCTTCGCCGAGCACCCCGCCGACGGGCGCCGTACGGGCACCGGCGCGACCACCTCCTGGACGATCCCGTTCCAGGCGATCGGCGGCCGGACGGTGGCCGAGTACCTCGCGGACCACCAGGCCAGGAACTTCCCCGCCGCTCAGCTCTGACCGGTCACCATCGGGCGCCTCACGGGTGGGCCAGGCGGATCCACTTCTCCCTGGCCCAACCACCGGCGCAGTCGTCCTGCACCAGCGTTCCGCTGAGGAACGTGGCTCCGTTGTCCAGCGATCCGAGCGAGGCCAGCACCAGCCGGTCGCCGGTGCTGCAGGTCGCGGAGTCGGACCCGCTCTCGAACGTCATCCGCGTGAGGGAGTCGTTGGTCGACCACCGACCCTGGTCCACCGCGTCACCGAGACCGCCCAGGACCAGGTACCGCCCCTCCGGCAGCACCTCGAGGAGGTGCTCGCCTCCGCCTTGCTGGAACCAGTCACCCACCAGGTCCTGCATGCCGCTGGGCGGGCGTCGGTTCGCTCCGTTCAGGCCGACCCCGGCGAGGCCGGGGTTGGTCCGCGGCAGCAGCTGCTCCATGACCCACTGCCCGTTCTGCTCGGGTGTGCAGTTGTCGGTCCCGGGCTCGGTGTGCAGCAGGCGCAGGGAACCGGGCTCGGGCACGGACGCCGCCATCACGATCGACTGGCCGGCGCAGCCGTACGTCCCGTCGGTGACCTCGAGCGTGATCGAGTCCTTGTCGAGGGAGTACGTGCCCACCAGCGCGGCTTGCTCCGAGAACGTCCGGCCGGTCTTGTCCATCCGCACGACACCGTCCGCACCGAAGGCCATCAGCAGCTGGCCGTTGTCCAGCCGCCACACGCCCTCGACCGCTTCCAACGTCGGCGCGTCACCGACGAGGAAGGCCTCCTCGACTGCGGTCCGATCTGTGTCCGTCGACTCCGACGCGGTCGGCGACGGTCCGGGCGGTGCCGGTTCCGGGTTCGCGTCCTGGCCGTCCCGAAGCACCTGCCACCCGGCCGCCCCGACGACGACAGCCGCGACCGCGGCTGCGGCGACGACGACCCGGACGTCCCGCCGCCGTCGGCTCCGGACACCCTCGGCGACGGCCGTGCGCCCTTGTCGCATGTCCTGATCGGTCACGGTGATCCCTCCTGTCACTGCTGCGATGTCCCGCGCAAGGCGCTCCTCGATAGTGCTCACCGGTTCACCTCGATCCGTTGCTGAAGTGCTTGCAGTCCCCGGTGCGTGTGGGTCTTGACCGACCCCTCGGTGATGTCGAGCAGCTCGGCGGTCTCGCTTACCGAGAGCTCGAGGACGTAGCGGCAGGCCAGCACCTCGCGCTGCCGCCTCGGCAGTCGACGCATGGCGGCGACCAGCGAGCCGACCTCCTCCTGGACGAGGGTGGAGTCCTCGGGACCCGGTGGTCGCGCCCCCTGGACGAGCAGCAAGGGCCGCTTGGCGCGCTGCGTGGCCTGGCGGCGTACCCAGGAACGGCCGCGGTTGAGCACCGCGGACCTCAGGTACGCCTCGGCCGCGTTCGCGTCGCGCAGCGTGCGCCAGTTCCGGTGCAGCGAGACGAAGGCTTCCTGCACGGCGTCCTCGGCTGCCTCGCGATCCCCCACCATGACGACGGCCAGCCGGAGCAGGCCCCGGTAGTGGCGCCGGAACAGCACGTCGATGCGCTCCGCCCGCAGCTGCTCGTTCGAATCACGCAGGCGGACGGCACGCTGCTCGTCCATCGAGAGCATCTCCTCCGGCACGGAGTTCGTCATGCCCGAGAGTCGTTCGACCTGCGATCAGGTTGACACAGACGGCGACGGATCGGGGGCCGCCCGTTGCTCGCCTGGCTACTCCCCCGTCAGCATGCGGCGAGGGTTGTCGACGATCAGCCGCCTGACGTCGACCTCGTCGAAGCCGATCTCCTTCAGCCGGCCGGCGAACCCGGTCACGACGTACGCGTACCCCGGGCCGCCCATCGCGGCGTAGTCGCTGCGCAGGCAGACGTCCTGGCTGAGCAGCAGCTGGCCGAGGTACCCGTGGTCGGCGAGACTGCGCAGCCAGCCGAGGCGTTGCCGCGTGTCCCACTCGTGGACGCCCTGGACGGTGTCGAACTGGACCCACGCGCCGCGCTTCGCCAGCGCCAGGTGGTACCCGTGGTCCGGGACCATGTCGCAGTGGCCGATCACCACGCGGCCGGGGTCGACGCCCTCCTCCACGAGCAGGTCGAGCTGGGCCGTGCCGACGGGCCAGCGGGCCGCGTGGGTGGTGATGGTGAGGCCGGTACGACGGTGGGCGCGGGCCGCGGCGCGGAACGACCGCTCCTCGACCGCGGACAGGTACCGGTCGCAGCCGATCTCCCCGATGATCCCGGCCCGCACGCCGTCGGTGCCCTCCTCGATGTCGCGCACGATCAGGTCCGCGACGGCGTCGGTCGACAGTGCGTCGAGCTCCGGCGGGAAGTAGGCGCGACGGTAGAAGCCGGCGCCGCGGACGATGTGCAGCCCGGTCCGCTCGGACATCGCGCGCAGGCCGGCCGGGTCGCCGTTCAGGCCGCCGGTGGTCACGTCGACCAGGGTGCGGCCGCCGGCGTCGGCGTACCGCTGCAGCTCGCCCGCCGCGAGGTCCGGGTCGTTGAGCAGGCCGTCGCCGCGGTACTCGCGCGTCAGGTCGAGGAAGACGTGCTCGTGCGGCAGCGTCACGCCGAGCTCGTCGGCCGGGACCGGACCGCGCACCGTCATCACGTCCGTCACGGTGCTGATCTTGCTGCAACAATCCGGCGCGTGGGGGGACACGAGGCCGAGGTCCGCATCCGGATGCCCGACGGCATCGAGCTCGCCGCGACGCTCTACCTCCCGGACTCGACGGTCCCCCAGCCGTGCCTGCTCGAGGCGCTCCCGTACCGCAAGGACGACCTGACCGCGTCGTACGAACCGTCGTACCAGCGCCTGCGCGACGAGCACGGGTACGCCGTGTGCCGGCTCGACCTGCGCGGCACCGGGTCGTCGGCGGGCGACGCCCTGGACGAGTACCAGCCGGCCGAGCAGCGCGACCTCGCCGAGGTGATCGCCTGGCTGGCCGCCCAGGAGTGGTGCGACGGGCAGGTCGGCATGTGGGGGACGTCGTACTCGGGGTTCAACTCGCTCCAGATGGCCTGCGAGCAGCCGCCGGCGCTGAAGGCCATCTGCGCGATCTACGCCACCGACGACCGGTGGACCGACGACGTGCACTGGCGCGGCGGGGCGCTGCGGCTGGTCGACCTCGTCGACTACGACCACTACATGACGCCGATGTGCGTGCTGCCCCCCGTCCCCGCTGTCTGGGGCGAGGGCTGGCGCGAGGAGTGGCTGCGGCGGCTGGCGACCAACGAGCCGTGGGTGCTGACCTGGCTGCGCGAGAAGGTGCACGGCCCGTACTGGGACCACGGCTCGGTGCGCCTGGGCGGGACATCGTCGGGTTACGAGCGGATCCGCATCCCGACCCTGGTCGTGGCCGGCTGGGCGGACGGGTACCGCAACAACACCTTCCGCACGATCGCCCGCCTGGCCGCCACGGGCACGCCGCACCGGCTCCTCGCTGGGCCGTGGGCGCACGCCGACCCCACGACGGCGATGCCCGGCCCGCGCATCGACTTCGACGCCGAGCTGGCCGGCTGGTTCGACCACTGGCTGCGCGGCACCGGGACGCACGAGGACGGCTGCGACGTCTTCGTGCGGACGTCGACGCGTCCCGAGCCCGACCTCGACCTGCACGAGGGGTACTGGCTCCGGCTGCCGTCGGTACCTCCGACGTCGGTGGTCGAGGTGACGCTCGACGGCCCGCGGGCGCTCGCGACGGTGCCCGACGTCGGTACCTCCGCCTGGATCGACTGCGCCGGCCACCTGCCGTGGGGGCTGTCCGGCGACCAGCGCCTCGACGACGCCCGGTCGCTGGTGTGGGACCTCGAGCCACCCGGCGGCCCGGTCGTCGGACATCCGCGCCTGCGCTTGCGCGTCTCGGCGGACCGGCCGGCGGCGACCCTGTCGGTCAAGCTGTGCGACGTCTTCGCGGACGGCACGTCGGCGCTGGTCGGTCGCGGGTCGCTGGACCTCGCGTTCCGTTCGTCGGTGCACGGGAAGCCCGAGCCGCTCGAGCCGGGGACGCCGTACGACGTCACCGTGGACCTCGACGCGTGCGCGTACGCCTGGTCGCCCGGGCAGGTCCTCCGCGTGAGCGTCGCCGGCGCCGACTGGCCGAACACGGTCGCGCCGCCGGAGCCGGTCACGCTGACCGTGCACGGGGCCTCGGTCGAGCTGCCGGTGCTGGAGGGTGACTGGCCGACGACCGACTTCGCGCCCGGCGCCGACCACAGCTCCGAGTCGCTCGACGGCGTCGGCTGGGAGGTCCACGACGACGTGCTGCGCCGGGTGACCTCGGCGCGGACGACGTCGGTGTCGGAGTACGAGACGCCGTACGGCGGCCGCGCCCTGGAGGACTACCGCGGCGAGGTGAGCGTCGAGCGGCGCACGTTCGCGCAGCACGCGCATGCGGACACGACCTACGAGCTCTCCTGGCCGGGCGTCGACATCCGCGTCGAGTCCGTCATGGACGTGGCGATCGAGGGCGGCGAGGTGACCGTCTCGATCGACACGTGGGCGTGGCAGGACGGCGTCGAGGTCTCACACCGACAGTGGCGGGAGCGGACATGACCGGGCACGTCGCCGTCGTCACGGGCGGCAGCAGGGGCATCGGCCGGGCGGTGGTCGAGCGGCTGCACGCCGACGGCGCACGGGTCCTCACCTGCGGCCGCGGGCCGCGACCCGACCACCTGCCGGCCGATGTCGCGTGGGTGCAGGCCGACGTCGCCGACCCGGCCGACGCGGCACGGATCGTCGCGACGGCGAGCGCCGAGCTGGGCCCGGTGTCGCTGCTGGTGAACAACGCCGGCGTCCTCGTCACTTCGACAGTCGAGGACAGCACCGACGACGACTGGGACCGGCTGGTGGGCACGAACTGCCGGGGCGTCTTCAACCTCTGCCGTGCGGTGCTGCCGGACATGACCGAGCACGGCGGGGTCATCGTGAACATCGGGTCGATCTCGGGCGTGGTCGCCGACGCCTCGTCCGCCCTCTACAACGCGTCGAAGGCCTTCGTGCACGCCCTGACCCGCTCGATCGCGGTGGACCACGGCCCGCGGGTGCGGTGCAACGCCGTGCTGCCCGGCTGGATCGAGACGGACATGGCCGACGAGGGCTTCGCCATCGCCGACGACCCCGTCGCCGCACGTCACGACGCGCTGGCGCGGCACCCCGTGGGCCGGTTCGGCACGCCGGGCGACATCGCGAACATCGTCGCCTGGCTGGCGTCCGACGAGGCGTCGTTCGCGACGGGTCAGCTGTTCACCGTCGACGGCGGCCTGACCGCCGGTTCACCCCTGCGGCCCGACCTCGGGTAGCGCCGCCGCCCGGCCCTTGACCCCGGCGCGCACCAGCCCGACCGTGCCGATGACCACCCAGACGAGGTTGAGCGCCGCGCTCGGCCACGCGCCGTAGTACGCCGAGTTCACCATCAGCAGGGCGCCACCGAAGAGGTTCATCAGCTGGAACCGCAGGCTCGGACCTGCGAGCCGGCCCGCAGTGACGAGTGCGTACGCGCCGATCAGCAGGGCCATGCCGGTCCAGCCGGCGACGTCGACGATCACCTCGGTCACCGCGACAGTCTGGCGGACGCCGGGACGGCCGGACGACCCGCGTAACTGAGTCATGGATCAGCGCGCGTCCCTCTGGCATAGTGCACGCAGCCGTCACCCGAGGGAGCGTCACACATGCGTATCCGAACCCTGCCCGTCGTCGCACTCCTGGCGCTGCTCGCCCCGCTCACCGCCTGCGGCGGCGACGGGTCCAGCGCCGCCGATCCGGGCAGCGGGGGTGGCGGTGAGACCACCTCACAGGCGGCCGGCAACGACACCGTCTGCGCCGGCGAGACGACCGACCTCCTCAAGCAGGTCTGCGACAGCGGGAAGCTGACCGTCTCGACGGACCCGGCGTACCCGCCGCAGTCGAGCCTCAACGAGCAGACCGGCGAGTACGAAGGCTTCGACATCGACGTCGCCACCGAGATCGCCAAGCGCCTCGGCGTCGACGTCGCGTGGGAGACCCCGGCGTGGGACGTGATCACGGCGGGCAGCTGGAACGGCCGCTGGGACACCACGGTCGGCTCGATGACCCCGACCAACGACCGGCAGAAGGTCCTCTACTTCACCGAGCCCTACAACTACACGCCGGCCGTCGTCGTGGTGCCCGCGGACGACGACTCGGTCACCGACCTGACCACCGACCTCGACGGCAAGAAGATCGGCGTCTGCGGCGGGTGCACCTACGACCAGTACCTCCAGAAGACGCTGGCCATCAAGGGCTACACGTTCGACTTCGTCATCGACGACGCCGAGATCTCCGGCTACGACACCGACACGACCGCCCTCCAGGACCTGGCCAACGGCCGCTTGGACGCCGTGATCACGTCCTCGACGACCGCGCAGGGGTACATCGACGCGGGCAACCCGGTGAAGATCGTCGGCGACCCGGTCTTCTACGAGCCGCTGTCGGTGGGCTTCGACAAGAGCTCGGACCCGTCGTCGGAGTCCCTGTACGAGGCGGTGAACGGGATCGTCAAGGACATGCACGCCGACGGCACGCTCACCGCGCTGTCGGAGAAGTGGTACGACGGCCAGGACCTGACGACCCAGCAGTGAGCGACACCTGGGAGCGCGTCCAGCTGGCCTCGGCCCGCGTTCCGTTCCGGCTGAAGGTCGGCGCGGTCTGGATCGTGCTGTTCCTGATGCTCGGGTTCGTCGGGAACGCCGCCGGGTTCGACCTGCAGTGGATCCGCGACAACATCCGCTACATCTCCGGCGGGCTGCGCTACACGCTGTTCATCGCGGTGTGCGGCATCGCCCTGGCCGTCGTCATGGCGCTCCTGGGCGCCCTGTGCCGGATCTCGCGCAACCCCGTGGCGTACGGGGTCGCCGGCTTCTACGTCTCCTTCTTCCGGGGCACGCCGCTCATCGTCCAGATGTTCCTGCTGTACCTCGCACTCCCTCCGGTCGGCCGCAACCTCGCCGCCAAGTACTCCTGGCTGCCCGACGGCTTCGACCAGGCGCTCATCCTCGAGGCCGCGACGGCCGGCATCATCGCGCTGGGCCTGAACTACGGCGCGTACATGACCGAGATCTTCCGCGCCGGCATCCAGTCGGTCGCGGGCGGCCAGGGCGAGGCGGCCGACGCCCTGGGCATGACCTACGGCCAGAAGATGCGCAAGGTCGTCTTGCCCCAGGCGTTCCGGGTGATCATCCCGCCGACCGGCAACGAGTTCATCGCGATGATGAAGGACACCGCCCTGGTCTCCTTCCTCGGCGTAACCGCCGCGAGCGCCGAGATCTTCCGGCGCAGCCAGCTGGTCGGCAAGGCCGACTTCAAGAACCTCGAGGCGTACGTCGCGGTCGCGCTCGTCTACTGGGGGCTCACCGCGATCTTCACGTTCTTCCAGGCCCGCCTGGAGAAGCGCATCGGCCGCGGCTACGACCGCGCACACGTGGCGCGCGCGATGGCGGCGGCGGCCAGCCAGGGACAGCCGCGTGGCGGCGGGGGGCTGGTCGGATGAACGACGTCGTGGTCCGCATCGACGGCCTGCACAAGAGCTTCGGCCACCTCGAGGTGGTCAAGGGCGTCGACCTCGACGTGCACAAGGGCGAGGTCGTGGTGATCTTCGGCCGGTCCGGCTCGGGCAAGTCGACGGTGCTGCGCTGCGTGAACTTCATCGAGGACCCCACTCTCGGCAGCATCGAGGTCGCCGGCATCCGGCTCGAGGGCGGGCACCGCACCCGCCACAAGCGGGACCAGATCAGGAAGCTGCGGCTGCACGTCGGGATGGTGTTCCAGCAGTTCAACCTGTTCCCGAACATGACGGTGCTCGACAACGTCACCTGCGCCGCGCGCTGTGCCAAACGCGGCTCCGACGCCGAGATCGCCCAGCGGGCCAAGGACCTCCTGGACCGCGTCGGCCTCGCCGACAAGGCCGGCGAGCACCCCATCCGACTGTCCGGTGGCCAGCAGCAACGGGTCGCGATCGCCCGCGCCCTCTGCATGCAGCCGGACGTGATGCTCTTCGACGAGCCGACGTCGGCGCTGGACCCCGAGCTCACCGGCGAGGTGCTCGGGGTGATGCGCACCCTGGCGACCGAGATGCACATGACGATGATGGTCGTCACCCACGAGATGGGCTTCGCCCGCGAGGTGGCCGACCGGATGGCGTTCTTCCACGAGGGCCGGATCCTCGAGCAGGGCCCGCCGAGCGAGATCATCGGCTCGCCCGAGCACGCCGAGACCCGCGCCTTCCTCGACGCGGTTCTCTGAGGACCGGGACATGACGGGGACCCGGACCCGCCAGAAGGTCGAGGTACGACGCGAGGAGATCCTGCTCGCCGCCCTCGCGGAGGTCGAGCGCGTCGGCCTGGCCGCCGTACGCGTCTCCGACGTCGCCACCGCGCTCGGCATCAGCACTGGCCTCGTCTTCTACCACTTCCGGACCAAGGACGAGCTGGTCGCGGACGCGTTCACCTACGCCGTCGAGCGCGACCTCACCACGATGGAGCGCGCCGCCGCCCGGCGCGGTCCCGTGCTGGACCGCATCCGGGCCGTGCTCCGCACCTATGGCCCGACCGGCAGCGCGACCGGGTGGCGGCTGTGGATCGACGGCTGGGCGCTGGCCCAGCACGAACCCGTCATCGCCGACCACTTCCGCACCCTCGACGACCGCAGCCGCGGCATCCTGCGGGCGCTCGTCGACGAGGGCCTCGCCGACGGCTCGCTGACCTGCTCGGACCCCGGCGCCAGCGTGCGACGGTTGCTGGCGCTGCTCGACGGTTTGTCGGTCGCCGCGGAGGTCCACCGGTCGGTGAGCCGCAAGCAGCTGCGCACCTGGGTCGACGGGGCGATCGAGACCGAGCTGGTCGGAGGCTGAGGAGGTGCCTGGCGCGAGTCCTATTGATCCGCGAGTCAGTTGTCGTCCACTATTGAACAGTGAGTCAAGCCTGGGGCAGGATCAGCACACCATGATCCGGACGACGCCGTTCCACGCGCGCCTGACCGAGCTCAACGACCAGCAGCTCTACACGCACTGGTCCGGCTACCTGTCCGCGCTGCGCTTCTCCCACGCCCCGAAGCACGAGTACTTCGCCGTGCGCAACGCGGTGGGCATCTTCGACAGCTCGCCGCTCTTCAAGTACCGGATCACCGGTCCCGACGCGATGGACTTCCTGTCCGGCATCGTGGTGCGCGACCTCGGCGCGCTGCGGCCCGGGCGCGCGGCGTACACGTTCTGGTGCGACGACCGCGGCTTCGTCATGGAGGACGGCGTCGTCTTCCGGCACAGCGACAACGAGCTGGTGATGACGGCGGCGCGGCCGATGCTGAGCTGGCTGGAGTCACACCGGTACGGCGCCCGCGTCGAGCTCGAGGACGTCAGCGACGACTACGCGCTGCTCGCGGTCCAGGGCCTGCGCTCACGCGACGCACTGGCCGGACTGGTCCCCGAGGTCACCGAGCTGCCGTACTTCGGGCTCGCGGAGTCCAAGCTCGCCAACGTCCCGGTGACTGTGTCGCGCACCGGCTACACCGGCGACCTCGGGTTCGAGCTCACCGTGCCGTCCGCCGACGCGCTCACCGTCCTCGACGCGGTCCTCGAGGCCGGCCGGCCGCACGGGATGCGGCCGTTCGGCGAGGAGGCGCTGATGACCCTGCGCATCGAGGCCGGCCTGCCGCTGACGGGCGTGGAGTGGCACGACAGCCGCACCGCCTGGACCGACCACGACCGGGTGACCCCCAAGGAGCTCGGCCAGGGATGGATGCTCAAGGGCGTGCGCGACGGCAGCCGGCGGTTCATCGGGAGCGAGGCGATCCGCCGCGAGCTCGTCGACGGCACGTCCCGCTGGGCGACGACCGGGATCGTCGTCGACTGGGCGGCGTGGGACCGGCTCCACCGGGACGCCGGCGAGCTGCCCACCAAGGACGAGCAGGCGCTGGGCTGGGAGCAGTGGCTGCGGGACGAGGACGACGAGCAGGTCGGGTACGTCACCAGCTTCTGCTACTCCCCCGTCCTCCAGCGCCACATCGGCCTCGCGCGCGTGCGGCCGGACCTGGCCACGCCCGGGACGACGCTCCACATGGAGACGACCATGCACCACAGCACGCACATGGTGGCCGTGAGCACCGCGGCGCTGCCCCTGTTCAACCCGGCACGGAAGACGGCTAAGTCATGACGACCGAGACCCCCCAGGCAGGTCACCCTTCTGGCCGCACCGGCACGTCGTACGACGCCATCGTGGTCGGCGGCGGCCACAACGGCCTGACCAACGCGGCGTACCTCGCCAAGTCCGGCCTGCGCGTCCTCGTCCTCGAGCAGCGGCACCTGGTGGGCGGCGCGGCGATCACCGAGGAGCTGCGCCCAGGGTTCAACTTCACGACGTTCTCCTACGCCCTGAGCCTGCTGCGACCGGAGATCGTGCACGAGCTGAACCTCGTCGAGCACGGCTTCATGCCGCTGATGATGCCGGGCGACTTCCACCCGACCGGCGACGGCGACTACCTGCTGTTCGGCGACGACGACGACCAGAACGTCGAGATGATCCGGCGGCACTCCAAGCACGACGCCGACGCGTACGGCCGCTACAACTACGACCTCGACCGCGTCATCCAGACCGTGCGGCCGCTGTTCGACAGTCCGCCGCCCGACATCTTCGGCACCGATCCCGAGGACCAGGCCGACGTCGCCTGGATGCTCAAGCACCTCGGCAGCGTCGACCGCAAGACGATCCACGACACGGTGCGGATGCTGACCGGCAGCGCGGCCGACCTGCTCGACGACTACTTCGAGTACGAGCCGCTCAAGGGCTACCTGGCCTCGTCGGCCAGCATCGGCAACCGGATCGGCCCGATGGCGGGCGGCTCCGGGCTAGTGCTGCTCTACCACAAGATGGGCGAGCACGACGGCCACCTCGGGTCGTGGTCGTTCCACAAGGGCGGCAACGGCGGCTTCACCCAGGTGCTGGCGCGCGCGGCCCAGTCGTTCGGCGCCGAGATCGAGCTCAACGCCCACGTCGACCACGTGCTGACCCGCGACGGCCGGGCGGTCGGCGTCGTCCTCGCCGACGGCACCGAGCTGACCGCGCCGGTCGTGGTCTCGGCGCTGGACGCGCGGCGTACGTTCCTCGAGCTCGTCGACCCGCGCGAGCTGCCCGACGACCTCGTCGACAACGTCCGCCGCACGCGCTACCGCGGCACGTCGGCGAAGGTGAACTTCGCTCTCGACGGCATGCCGGTCTTCCCCGGTCTCGAGGGGGCGGCGCCGTTCGGCGGGTTCCTCAACATCGGTCCGACGCTGGAGTACCTCGAGCGGGCGTACGACGCGGCGAAGTACGGCTGGTACTCCGACAAGCCGTTCATCGACGGCGCCCTGCAGTCGGTCATCGACCCCGACATGGCCCCGCCCGGCAAGCACGTGCTGTCGTGCTTCGTCCAGCACGCGCCGTACCAGCTCAAGGGTGGCGACTGGGAGACGGAGCGGGAGCCGTTCGCCGACAAGGCGCAGGCGGTGCTCGAGGAGCACTTCCCGGGGTTCGGCAAGCTGGTGCTGCAGCGCGAGGTCGTGCTGCCGGTCGACATCGAGGCGAAGACGGGGCTGAGCGAGGGCAACATCTTCGCCGGGGAGTTCCTGGCCCCGCAGATGTACTTCTTCCGGCCGGCGCCGGGCTGGAGCCAGTACGCGACCCCGATCGAGGGCTACTACCAGTGCGGCTCCGGCACCCACCCGGGCGGCTGCGTGATCGGGTCGCCCGGCCGCTTCGCCAGCCAGCGGATCCTGCGCGACCGCCGGGCATGAGAAAGGAGGGGAACGACTTCCCCTCCACTATCAACGTATAACCCAACCGGGGGCTTGTGGCAAGGCCCCCCTCGTCGCCCACAATCACCGGTCCCGGCATGCCGATCCTTCGGCCCGCAGAGACTGGAGACGACGTTTGACCCCCGTGAGACCGCACGACCAGCTGTCCGCCTTCGCCCTCCCCCACCACCTGGCCGCCAAGGCCGACCCCGACCTCGTCGGCGCCGACGAGCGGCACTTCGCGGCCATGACCGCGAGCCTCGAGCGCACGATCGCCGACCTGTCCGACCGCCTCGACGCCACCCGCCTCGAGACGAGCCACGGCGACGAGTCCGGCCAGGAGGCGATGAACCGCGACCTCGAGGTGCACCGCCTGACCGCCCGGCTGCGCACGCTACGACGGTTCAGCCTCGACCTCTGCCTGGGCAGGATGGTCCCGGCCGACGGGAGCGAGCCCGTGTACGTCGGCCGCCTCGGGCTGTCGGACGCGACGGGCGGCCGCCTCCTCGTCGACTGGCGGTCGCCAGCCGCCGAGCCGTTCTTCGGGGCCACCCACGCCAACCCCATGGGCCTGGCGAGCCGTCGCCGCTACCGCTGGACCCGCGGGCGGGTCACCGACTACTGGGATGAGGTGTTCTCGCTCGACAGTTTGGCGGGCCACGCCGCCCTCGACGACCAGTCGGCGTTCATCGCGAGCCTCGGCGAGGGCCGCACGGGCCGGATGCGCGACGTGCTGGCCACGATCCAGTCGGACCAGGACGCCATCATCCGCGCTGGCTCGCGCGGGACGCTCGTCGTCGACGGCGGCCCCGGCACCGGCAAGACGGTCGTCGCGCTGCACCGAGCGGCGTACCTCCTCTACGCCGACCCACGGCTCGGCCAAGGACGCGGCGGGGTGCTGTTCGTCGGGCCGAGCCGGCCCTACCTGTCCTACGTCGCCGACGTGCTGCCCAGCCTCGGCGAGGACGGCGTGCGCACCTGCACGCTGCGTGACCTGGTGCCCGAGGGCGCGGACGCCGGCGAGGAGTCCGACCCCGTGGCGGCCCGGCTCAAGGCGGACGCGCGGTTGGTGGCGGCCATCGAGCCGGCGGTGCGGCTCTACGAGGAGCCGCCGTCCGAGGGCCTCGAGGTGGAGACCCCGTGGGCGGACATCTGGCTGGGCGCCGACGACTGGGCCGAGGCGTTCGGGTCAGTCGAGCCCGGTACGCCGCACAACGACGCCCGCGACCAGGTCTGGCGGGAGCTGGTCGGCATCCTGTTCGACAAGCTGGAGCAGGATCCCGACGACGAGGAGGCCGTGTCGCTGGAGGCGTTCCGGCGGGCGCTGGCGTCCAGCGACGAGCTGACCGCGGCGTTCGGGATGGCGTGGCCGACGATCGACGCGACCGACCTGGTGGGCGACCTGTGGGCCGTGCCGGCGTACCTGCGGATGTGCGCCCCCTGGCTCACGCCCGAGGAGGTGTCGGCGCTGCGGCGCACGGGGGCGCCGGACGCGTGGACCGTCGCCGACCTCCCGCTGCTCGATGCGGCTCGACAGCGGCTGGGCGATCCTCAGGCGGCGCGGCGCCGGCGACGCGAGGCCGCCCGCCTGGCTGCCGAACGGGAGGAGATGTCGCGGGTCGTCGACCATCTCATCGAGACCGACGACTCGGCGATGCACGTGATGGCGATGCTGCGCGGCGACGACCTGCGCAGCGCCCTCGTGGACGACTCCGTGTCGGTGGTGGACCCGGACGTGCTCGCCGGCCCGTTCGCGCACGTGGTCGTGGACGAGGCCCAGGAGCTGACCGACGCGGAGTGGCAGATGCTGCTGCTGCGCTGCCCGTCGCGCAGCTTCACCGTGGTCGGCGACCGGGCGCAGGCGCGGCACGGGTTCACCGACTCGTGGGAGGAGCGACTGTCGCGCGCCGGCCTCGACCGTGTCTCCTTGTCGTCGCTGACGGTCAACTACCGGACTCCGGAGGAGGTGATGGTCGAGGCCGAGCCGGTTATCCGCGCCGTGCTTCCCGACGCCAACGTGCCCATCTCCGTCCGCTCGACCGGCCGTCCGGTCCTGCATGGCGACCTGGCCGACCTGGACACGATCGTCGGTACCTGGCTGGCCGAGCACGCCGACGGCATCGGCTGCGTGATCGGCCACCCGACGTACGCCGACACGCCCCGAGTGCGCTCGCTGACCCCGGAGCTGGCGAAAGGGCTCGAGTTCGACCTGGTGGTGCTCATCGACCCGGAGTCCTTCGGGACCGGGATCGAGGGCGTCGTGGACCGGTACGTCGCCATGACGCGTGCCACCCAGCAGCTCGTCGTGCTGACGAGCTAGCGTGCGCCGGATGACGGCACAGCTCTGGGCCCTGACGTTCGACAGTCTCGACGCGCGCGCGTTGGCGACGTTCTGGGCCGGGATGCTCGGACGCGAGGTGGAGGCCGACGGTGCGTCGTACGAGCTGCCGTCGCCCGAGCCGGGTCAGCCCCGACTACGGTTCGTGCCGACGGGCGCGGTGAAGGCGGGGCCGAACCGCATCCACCTGCACCTGACCAGCACGTCGGAGACCGACTTCCGGGCGACCGTCGAGCGGGCGCTCACGCTCGGCGGGTCGCACCTCGACGTGGGCCAGCTGCCGGAGGAGGACCACGTGGTGCTCGCGGACCCCGAGGGCAACGAGCTGTGCGTGATCCCGCCCGACAACAAGTTCCTCGCGGGCACCGGGAAGCTCGGCGAGCTCGCGTGCGACGGTTCGCGCGCCGTCGGCGTCTTCTGGAGCGAGGCGCTGGGCTGGCCGCTCGTGTGGGACCAGGACGAGGAGACCGCGATCCAGTCCCCCGACGGCGGCACCAAGATCGCCTGGGGCGGGCCACCGCGCGCGCCGAAGTACGGCGAGCGCGACAGGTTGCGGCTCGAGGTCGCGGCCGACGACGACGAAGTCGAGCGGCTGGTCGGCCTGGGCGCCTCGCGGGTCGGCGCCGGGCAGCTGGCCGATCCGGACGGCAACGATGTCGACGTCAGGCCAGCGGCGGCAGTTCGCCGACCCTGAGGAGAAGGGCGGCGCGCTCGTCCGTCGACAGTCGCACGTCCAGCTCGTCCAGCCAGTCGGACAGCTCACCGTCGCGCAGCTCGCGGTGCTCGGTCGGGTGGCCGGGCCGCCGTACGGTCACCGTCTGGTGCGTCAGGGACACGTGCCGGCCGTCGAGATGCCTGGTGAGCATCAGCATCTTGCGGAAGTGGATCGGCGGGTAGGTGCTGGTGAAGTGGTGGCCGGTCGCCAGGTCGATGGGCGTCACAGGCAGCTCGTCGTGGGTGTGCATGAGCTCCCAGTGCTCGTTGCGCCACCGCTCCAAGGCCCAGCCGCGACCGCGGCCGACCGGCACCTCGCGCAGCCGGTACTCCCACCCGCCGTATCCGTCCTCGGCCCCGTCGACGAGCGGGATCGGCCGCAGCACGCTCATCCCGAAGCCGGGGTCGGCCAGCAGCTCCTCGCCGTCCAGGCGCACCAGCACGACGCAGTGCGTCCGAGCCGCGACGGTCGGGTCGCCGACGCGGCCGAGCCGTCGCTCGACGTCGTAGCCCTGTCGCTCGAGCACAGCGGCGAAGAGTGCGCCGTGCTCGAAGCAGTACCCACCCCGCCCGCGGCCGACGAACTTCTCCTGCACGGCCGACAGTGCGACGCCAGGGTGCTGGTCGAGGAGCACGTCGACGTTGTCGAACGTGAACGCCCGCACGTGCGCCTCATGGAGGGCGTCGAGCGCTGACCTAGACGGCGGCGCCGCAGGTACGCCGACCACGGCGAGGTAGGCGTCGAGGTCCAGCTCCTCGACCTGCCACGGGCTCGGGTCGGTCATGGCGAGATTCAACTCCATACCTCTCACCATCACAGCCCTGTGGATAGCCGTTCGCACGCCGGCGCGGCAGAGGCCACGGTTTTCCCATGCCCAGGTCACGCAAGCGCAGGATCCGTCAGAAGTCCCACTCCAGGCGTCGCCGGGTCGCGACTCTTCGTCCCGGGGAAGACATGACTCCCCTGCTCACCCACGAGGACCACGCGCTGATGCGCGCCGAGCTCGACGCGGGTGCCCGTGGTGACGCCTTGGCCGCCCTCAACCTCCACTGTGCGGGCTTGCAGGTGGAAGGCAGCCTCCGTCCCTACCAGCTGCGCGAGCTGGTGATCCTTGGCGACGACGCGCCGCCCTGGACCTACTCACGGTGGTGCCTCGACCTGGCCTACCACTGGATGCTGATCGAAGAGGATCCCCGGATCGATGACGCGGTGAAGCAGCTCATGCTGTGCTCGCACGTGGATGCCGCCACCGCTGGGCAAGACGATCCACTCGCGCTGCGCGAGCTCGGAACCCGCATCGCGGCGGGCGACCGTCTGTGCCAGGAGCTTGCCGTGTACGAGTACGGCGGGCTGTGGGACTTCCTCGATGTCAAGGCGGACCAGAGCCTGATCGAACGTTGCGACCAGATCGCCGACTGGTCGGTGCAGCCGATGGGTGGGTACGTCATCCAGGACGCGATCGGGCCGCGGCTGCGCACCGTGGACCTGCACACCGGTGACGAGCTCGACGTCCTCAACATCGGTGCGTTGACCAACCACGACCGGGGGGCGCCAGTGCTCGGCCGGCTCGGGCCGATCTCGTGCGAGCCGGGGCTGATGTTCCAGTGTCGCCCGATCTTGGTCGACCTCACGACGGCACAGGCCGTCGCCGACGGCGAAGGCCCGCAGAAGGACTGGCCGAGGTGGCTCCCGGCGGTGAGCGAGGGGTGCCAGGACGGCCGCCTCCCTTACGCCTTCTCGTGCGGTCGACCGACGCTCTACTCCAGCGACATCGTGCCGATGGACCCTCGGAGCGAGCCGGAGGTGGACGGTCACGAGCCTCCCGGCCGACTGCTGGAGCTTCGGGCTGCTGGTCTCGACGACTTCGTCGCGAACGGCGTGATGGTGGCCGAGTTAGCGCTCATCGCCGTACAGGTGTCAGGCGCGGATGCCGTCAGCGCCGTCGGCCCGCACCTCGCCAGCGTCATGGTCGAGCCGCGAGTCGTCGATGCCCTAAGGGTCCATTGCACCGCAGCCGAGCACGAGCACCACTGGGATGTGCTCGCCGCCGGCTCCATCGAGCCGATCCGAAGCCGATGCACCGAGTTGGCCAGGTTGTGCCGCCAGGCGGCGTGATCGACGCAATGCCGTGGGACCGGTCCTTCAGCTCGCCAGGATCAGGTCGAGCCGGATCGGCGTCTCCCGGATCATGGCCACGATCGCGGGCGCGCGGGACTGGTGGGTGTGCCCGGTCGGCGTGGTGGTCCCGATCTCGTGCGGACCGGGTCCCGGCGAGGGCCCGGCGCGCCAGCCCGGCGCCTGCTTGGCGTGGTTGCACGCCTCGCACAGTCCCTGGCCGTTGACGGCGCTCGTCGGGCCGCCGTGGGCGTGCTCCTCGGCATGGTCGGCGTGCCGGACCGGTGCGTCGCACCACGGGGTGCGGCAGGTCCGGTCGCGCAGGCGAATGAAGCGGCCGAGGGCTCCGGCGAAGGAGCGGGAACGCGAGTCCATGCTCACCAGCTCGCCGGTGGCGGGGCTCGTGTAGAGCCGCCGCACCGCGAGCCGCTCCTCACGGGTGCACGCGCCGGCGATGATCTCGCGCGCCAGCTCGGCAGGGATCGGGCCGTAGCTCTCGACGTATGCAGGCTCGTCGCTGGTGCCGAAGAGCGCCTGGTCGGTCATCACCAGGCCGAGCGAGACCGGCACCGGAACGTCGTGGGTTTCGTCCGCCTCGGGGTCCGCCGCTCCGGCCAGCACGGATCGGACGAGCGTGTCGGCCATGACCTGGCCCTTGGTCCGCCGGTCGCCGGCAGCCCGGGCGGATGCAGCCGAGCCGGTCAAGGCGGCGTACGCGCCGACTCCGACCTTCACGGGAAGGAGGGCAGTCAGCCAGACCATCGCGTCGGGAGCAGGTCGGATCGTGACGCGTCGGTCGGCCTCCGCGTGGCGGCGGCGGGCGACGTAGGACTCGGGGTCGAGCAGGTAGGCGGCCTTCTGGCACGCGGCGGCCAGCTGACGGTCGCCCATCTCCTCCAGCCGGTCCTGGTCGGAGGCAACGACCTCGTCGACCTGCAGGCGGTCCTCTTGGGAGAGGAAGACGGTCTCCCGCGCGACCAGGGTCGCCTTCCACTCGGTGATCCGCCCGGCTCGCCACGCCGCCCAGGTGTGCGGCAGCTCGGCGGCGACCACCTTCGCCAGCCCGAGGTGACGCTGCCCGCGGTGGTGGGACTCCCGGCGCGCGAGCGCGACCTGCGCGGCCACGCCGCGACCCTGCTGGGTCACCGGCACGCCCGCCGCCTGCTGCTCGGCTCGCTGCGACTCGTCCAGCTCGGCACTGAGCGCCGCCTGGGCGGCACTGACCACGCAGCCCAGCTCCTCCAGCGCCCGGATCGCGTCCACGCGACCGGCGTCGTCCAGTCCGCTCGGCGACTGCAGCACGGCCGCCAGCCCGGCCGTGGCCCGAGAGACGGCAGCGATGTCGAACATGCGTTCGAGGATACGCAGAAACTCGACGACCGCCACCCCGTGCCGACCAGCTGTGGAAAGCCGGCAGAACCCCTGCGGGTGAAGCAACGACACTGGTCGCGCGTGACGCTGGGGACATGCCCGCACGCAAGAACCACGGCGCCAGCATCGGCGACGACGAGGTGTACGAGAAGGTGCGCGACCAGGGGGCCAGCAAGGAGAAGGCCGCGCGGATCGCCAACGCGGCGGCCAACACGTCGCGCAGCCAGGTCGGCCGCAAGGGAGGGGAGGCGGCCTCGTACGACGACTGGTCCGTCGCCCAGCTCCGCAAGCGAGCCGCCGAGCTCGAGATCCCTGGCAGGTCGTCGATGAAGCGCGCCCAGCTCATCCGGGCGCTTCGGAACGGATAGGCGTCAGACCAGCCAGTGCGTCTGGTACGCCGGGTCGGTCAGCGCCGCCCTGTCGAGCCGGAACGCCGATATGTCGGAGATTGACGTGCCCGATGTCGCGAGGTCGGCGAGGATCCGCCCGAACGTCGGAGCGAACTTGAACGCGTGCGCCGCCCCGAGCCCGACCGACACCGCCTCGTGGCCGGGCACGCTGGCGAGCACGAGGTCGCGGTCGGGGGTGAGGGTGTACTGGCAACGGATCGAGCGCACCGGGTCACCCGACTCCGGCAGCAACCTCCGCATGAACGACGCCATCCGCTCGAGCATCTCGGGGTCGGGATCCGTCGTCCGCGAGAGCGGGTCGGAGGTGTCGATCACCGGGCCCCCGCAGTCCTGGGCGGCCTTCACGGTCGGTTCGCCGTAGCAGGGGAACCCGTAGAACGACGGGTCGTCCATCCAGATCCACAGCGGTAGGTGGTGCGGCGCGAAGCTGCCGGGCCGCGACGGGGCGAAGTACGTCGCTTGCTCCAGCGTGGTCTCGAGCGGCAGCCGGACGTCGATGCCGGCCAGCACCTCGTTGGTCCAGGCGTCCGCGCACACCACCACCCGGTCGGCGGTGAGCCTGGCACCCTCCAGCTCCACCTCGACCCGGCCACCACTGTCGGACAGCGCCAGCACCTGCGTCGACCCGCGCAGCTCGGCACCGGCGGCGACGGCCAGCTTCTGCATCAGCGCCGTCGTCCGGGCGGCGGGCACGATGGCGCCGCGCTCCTGGTAGAGCCCGACGGTCCCGCTCGGCAGCGAGAACTGCGGCCAACGGCGGCCGATCTCGGCCACGTCGAGCAGCTCGAACGGGATACCGACGTCGGTCAGTGACAAGGTGTAGTCGACCATCGCGATCGCCGGGTCGGGCGGGAAGAGGTCGAGCCCGCCGGTCACGGTGACCAGCTGCTCGCCCGACCAGCGCTCGAGCGCGGCCCAGTCGGCGTACGCCTCCTGGGTCAGCCGCACGTACGCCGGGGTGTGGTAGCTGTGCCGCAGGATCCGGCTCGAGTCGTGGGAGGCGCCGCGCCGGTGGCCGAGCTCGAACCGCTCCAGCCCCAGCACCCGTTTCCCGCGGCGTGCCAGGTGCATGGCGGCCGACGATCCGAGCGCGCCGAGGCCGACCACCACGACGTCGTAGGACTCCATCACAGCCCCAGTCGGGGCAGCAGCCAGCGCCGGATGTCCGCGCTGTCGTCCTCCATCGGCGCGAACCAGCCGTGCGTGTAGGCCCGCGACGACATCCCCCGTTGCACCGACTCGCAGATCGCCCAGTCCTGCTTGTTGACCAGGTCCCAGAAGTCAGCTGCGTCGGACGGGTCGAAGTCCGCGGCCGACACCGCGGACGGGTGGAACAGCAGCGAGCAGTCGATGCGCGTGCGGTCCACGGCGACCGGTCGCAGGACGAACGCCGCCACGTGGTCGGCGGAGCACGACAGCATCAGGTTCGGGTACACGAGCTCGCCCTTGTGCCGCACCTTCTCCGCGTCCGACAGTCCGGGCAGCGGCGAGCGGTTCGTGGTGCCGGTCATCGTGAACGTCCACGCCCCCTCGCGGTGCGGGATCCCGTCGTCCCACTCCAGCCCGAGCCCACCACCACCGAACGCCGGAACCAACCGCGTGAGCTCCGGATGGACGGGCCCGCAGTGGTAGCACTCGTTGTAGTTCTCCGCGATCACCTTCCAGTTGGCCGCCACGTCGTACGACAGCGTGCGCCCGGTCACCAGCGACCCCATGCCGTAGTTGGCCAGGTTCGTCGCAGCGTTGGCGACACCGTCCGCGAACGGCTCCGCCGAGGAGGGGGTCAGGTGCACGAACACGTACCCCGCCCACTCCTCCACCCCGACCGGGTGCAGCGAGAAGTCGTCGGGGTCGACATCGACGCCGTCGGTGTGCGGGGCCTTGAGGAGCCGGCCGGCCAGCGAGTAGGTCCACGAGTGGTACGGGCAGCGCAGGGCCCCCGCCGCCGAGCAGATGGGCTGGTCACCACCCGGGGCACCCGCCTCGCGCGGGACCAGCTGCGACCCGCGGTGGCGGCAGACGTTGTACGCCGCGTGCAGGCCGTCGCCGTCCCGCGTGACCACCACGGACTCGCCCGCCACGTCGACCACCGCGAGCCGTCCTGCACTGTCGAGCCCCAGGTCGGCGGTACGGCCGACGCACGCCCACGAGGAGAACAGGACCCGCTCTCGCTCGGTCACCCACGCCGCCTCGTCGACGTACATCTCCCGCGGCAGCGCCGCCTGCAGCCCGGTCACGAGGCCGCGCCCTGTCGAGCCGCCACCAGGTGGCAGGCGGTGTGGTGTCCCTCCCCCGCGGGCAGGATCGGTAGCGCCGTGCCCCGACAGGCATCCGCCACCGCGGCCGCCGAACCGTCGGCCAGCGCCGGGCAGCGTGGGTGGAACCGGCAGCCGTGCGGGATCCGCGTCGGGTCGGGCACCTCGCCGGTGAGCACGACCGGGTCCATGTGGTCGATCTCGGGGACGACCGACAGCAACGCTCGCGTGTACGGGTGCTGCGGGTCGCGCAGGACGTCCTCGGTGGGGCCGGCCTCGACGACGCGGCCGAGGTACATCACCGCGATCCGGTCGGCGATGTTCCAGGCCAGCCCGAGGTCGTGGGTCACGACGAGCACGCCGAGCCCGAGGGTGTCGCGCAGGTGCAGGATCAGCGCGAGGATCTCGCCCCGGATCGAGGCGTCCAGCGAGGAGACCGGCTCGTCGGCGACCAGCAGCTGCGGGTTCATCGCCAGGGCACCGGCGATCAGGACTCGCTGCCGCTGCCCCCCGGACAGCTCGTGCGGGTACCTCAGGAACAGCCGCTCCGGCGGCCGCAGCCCGGCCGACGACAGCGCCTCGGCCACCAAGTCGGTCTCGGTCCGGCCCGTGGCACTGTCGAGCCGGTGCAGCCGGATGCCCTCGGCCACCGACTCGTACACCGTGTGCCGCGGGTTCAGGGCGCCGGCAGGGTCCTGGAGCACGAGCTGCACGCGCCGCCGGAACGCCCGCAGCCCTCTCGCCGAACGGTCGAGCGACGCACCGTCGAGCAGTACGTCGCCCGCGGACGGTCGCTCCAGCCCCAGCAGGGCTCGGGCCAGCGTCGTCTTCCCCGAGCCGGACTCCCCCACCAGCGCGACGATCTCGCCCGTGCGGACCGACAGGTCGACACCGTCGACGGCACGAGCGAGCGGACCGCCGCGGGACCCGAACGTCACGCTCAGGCCGCGCGCCTCCAGCACGGTGTCGGTCATCGGCCCTCCACCAGCAGGCACGCGGCCGCGCGTCCTGCACTGTCGGATCGCAGCTGCGGGTCGGTCGTCTCGCACGCGCCGAACCGCTTCGGGCAGCGCGGGTGGAACGAGCAACCCGTCGGCAGGTCAGCAGGGTCGGGCGGGTCGCCGGGGAGACCGGACGGCGCGTACCTCGCCGCCATGTCGCCGATGTGCGGGAACGACGCGGCCAGCGCCGCGGCGTACGGGTGCAGCGGGTCGGTGAAGACCTTGCCCGCGGGGCCCTGCTCGACGACGCGGCCGGCGTACATCACCGCGATCCGGTCGCAGAGGTCGGCCAGCACCGACAGGTCGTGGCTGATCATCACCAGCCCGACGTCGAACTCGCGGACCAGGTCGCGCAGCACGCCGAGCACCTGCGCCTGCACCATCACGTCGAGCGCCGTCGTCGGCTCGTCGGCGACGATCAGCCGGGGCCCGCAGGCCAGCGCCATCGCGATCATCACCCGTTGCCGCTGGCCACCCGAGAGCTGGTGCGGGTAGGCCCGGGCGCGCGCCGCGGGCAGGCCGACCTGCTCGAGCAGCTCACCCACCCGCCGGGCCACCGCACTGTCGGACAGCGACTCCTCGTGCAGCCGGATCGGCTCGGCGATCTGGGCGCCGACGCGCTGCACCGGGTTCAGCGAGTGCAGGGCGCCCTGGAAGACCATCGACGCGCCGGCCCAGCGCAGCGCGCGCAGGTCGCCCCAGCGCATCGTCTGGACGTCCTCGCCCTCGAACAGCACCCGGCCGGTCACCTTCGCCGACGGCGGCTGCAGCCGCAGGATCGTCGCCGCCAGCGTCGACTTGCCACATCCCGACTCCCCCGCGATGCCCACCACCTCGCCGGCGGCGACGGACAGCGAGACGCCGCGGACGGCTGGTACGTCGCCCCCGCTGGTGCGGTAGGTCACCGAGACGTCCTCGAACTCCAGGAGACCGCTCACCGGCGCTCCCCCAGCCTCGGGTTGAGGACCTCCTCGAGCGCCTGCCCGACGAGGGTGAAGCAGAGCACGACGAGGACGACGCAGACGCCCGGCGGCACGATGAACCACCAGGCGCCGGTCGTGATCGCGCCCACCCCGAACGCCTGGTCGAGCATGGTGCCCCACGAGACGCGGGTCGGGTCGCCGAGGCCGAGGAAGCTCAGCGTCGTCTCGGTCAGGATCGCGATCGCCACCGTCAGCGTGGTGTTCGCGAACACCATCGGCATCACGTTCGGCAGGATGTGCCGCCGGATCTGGTGCGTCGAGCCGGCGCCGAGCACGCGGGCCCGCTCGAGGTACGGTCGCTCGCGGATCGTCAGCGTCTGGCTGCGGATGAGCAGCGCGGTGCCCGGCCACGAGGTCACGCCGATCACGATGACGATGTTCAGCAGCGACCGGCCGAGCACGGTCGCCATCACGATCGCCAGCGGCAGGAAAGGGATCACCAGGAACCACTCGGTGAGCCGGAACAGGATCGCCCCGGTCCAGCCGCCGAAGTACCCCGACGTGATGCCGATGATCGTCCCGATCACCATCGAGATCAGGGTGGCCATCAGGCCGACGAACAGCGAGATCCGCGACCCCCAGATCAGCAGCGTCAGCACCGAGCGGCCCTTGTCGTCGGTGCCCAGCCAGAACTCGCCGGACGGCTTCTCCAGCACCCCGCCCGTGGCCTTGGTGACCTCGAGGCCCTCGGCCGGCGCCAGCAGCGGGGCGAGCAGCGCGACGAGCACGAAGACCGTCAGGACGGTCAGGCCGATCATCCCGGCACGGTGCGATCGGAACGTCGTCCATCCGCGCCGCCAGGCCTCGCGCCGCCGGCGGCGGGCCAGGGCCCGTGCCGACACCGGTGCCGCCGTGGTCGCGCTCATGTGCGCACCCGCGGGTCGAGCAGGCCGTAGAGCAGGTTGGCCACCAGGTTCGCGATGATCACGCCCGCCGACGCGACCAGGAAGGTGCCCTGCAGCACCCAGTAGTCGGGCACCGACAGCGCCTCGGTCGCGAGCAGGCCCAGCCCGGGTATCGAGAACACCGTCTCCACGGTGATCGCCCCGGACACCACGAACCCGATGTTCAGCGCCACCAGCGTCGTGGTCGGCAGCAGCGCGTTGCGTACGGCGTGGCGGTCGCGCACCTGGGAGTCGCGCAGGCCCTTGGCACGCGCGGTCGTCAGGTAGTCCTCGCCGATCTCGTCGAGCAGCGAGGACCGCATGATCAGCGAGTAGTCGGCCAGGTACGCCAGCGTCAGCGTCACCACCGGCAGGGTCAGGTGCCGGATGGTGTCGAAGACGCCGGCCACCGAGCTCGGGTCGACGTCGACGGAGTGCAGGCCGCCGGTGGGGAACCAGCCGGGGATCGGCCCGAGCCCGACCGCGAAGACGGCGATCAGCAGCAGGCCCAGCCACCACTCGGGCATCGCGTACAGCGTCAGGGAGGTGCCGGTCGAGATGTTGTCGAAGGCCCCGCCCCGCTTCCAGGCCCCCCGGATGCCCAGCCAGACCCCGATCAGGATGGCGAAGACTGTCGAGCTGCCCACCAGCAGCAGCGTCGGCCACATCCGGTCGAGCAGCAGGTCGCTCACCGGGACGCGGTACCTCAGGGAGATCCCGAAGTCGCCGGTCAGCGTGTTCTTCAGGAACGTCACGAACTGCTGCGGCAGCGCCTGGTCCAGCCCGTAGGTGCGGTTGAACTCCTCGAGCTGCTCCGGGGTGCTGAACCGGCCGCGGCCCAGGGTGCGGGCCGGGTCGCCGGGCAGCACGCGGAACAGGAAGAAGCTGACGACCAGCATGAACGCCAGGCTGCCGAGCGCCCCGAGGCAGCGCCCCGCGACGTACCGGCCGATGCTCCCGCTCCGGGCGGCCCCGGTCGCCCCGAGGTCGGCGGCCTCCTGCTGGGTGGCGAGTACCGTCACTCGCGGTCGTCCGCCGTCGCGCGTCGCCGCACCAGCGCGATCCCGCCGACCACGACGGCCAGGCCGGCGAGCACGCCGACGCCGATCATGGCGCCGCTCCCGCCGCCGTCGTCGCTGCCCTTGGTCCCCGGCGTACCTCCGTTGCCCGAGCTGTCGACCGCGCCCACCGCGTCCGGCAGACCGTCGCAGTCGCCCGCGTCCGCCGCCGGCCGCAGGTTGAGGTAGTTCTGCGAGCCGTACTGGATCAGCCAGATGCCGCCCGGGTCGGGCTGCGGCTGGAAGCACGCGAACCGGTCGCTGCGGAACGCCTCACCGATGGAGGAGTACGCCGTCACCAGGTACGGCGCGTCGTCGTACAGCAGCGCCTGCATCTGCTTGACGTCGTCGGCCCGCTTCGCGTCGTCCATCTCCACGTGCTGGGACTGGTAGAGCTCGTCGTAGGCGTCGTTGCAGTACCAGGAGTCCGACCAGTTCCCGCGCTGCCCGCAGGTCAGGTAGCTCAGCATCGAGTCCGGGTCCGGCTCGACGTACCAGCCCCACTCGAACGTGTCGAACGTGCCCTCGAGGATGACGTCGGTCAGTTTGCTGGACTCGTAGGTCTCCACCTTCGAGTCGATGTCGAGGTCGGCCAGCCACTCCTTGAAGTAGTTCATGACGTCCAGCGACGTCTCGGAGTCGCTGCGCGCGGCCAGTCGCAGGGTGCCGATCGGCGACCCGTCCGGCATGGTGCGCTTGCCGTCCGACCCCACGACGTACCCCGCCTCGTCGAGCAGCTGGGCCGCCTTCTCGGGGTTGTAGGCGAACGCGTCGGGGTCGTCGCTGGTCCACTGGTACTCCGGGTACGCCGGCGGGATGATCGTCGCCCCCGGCTGGCCCGCGCCCTGGTAGACCGTGCGGATCAGCTGGTCCCGGTCGATCGCGAAGTTCAGCGCGAACCGGAACTTCGGGTCCAACACGGCCGGGTTCGGGTCGCCGATCGGCTTGCCGGTGTCGAGGTCGACCGAGCCGGTGTTGAAGGCGATCTCGTCGAAGCCCGGCGAGTCGCCGTTCTGGGCGGTGATGCCCTCCTTGCCCTGGAGCGACTTGACCTGGAGCGCCGAGATGCCCTCGACGAAGTCGACCTCGCCCTTGACCAGCGCCTGCACCGCCGGGTCCTCGCTCTTGTAGACGCGATAGACGACCTCGTCGACGTGCGGCGCACCCTTCCAGTAGTCGGGGTTGGCCTCGAAGCGGTACGTCGAGCCGCCGGCGGTGCCCTCGACCAGCCGGAACGGCCCGGACCCGACGACGGTGCCGTCCTTCGGCTCGTTGGCGTAGCTCTTGACCGCCTTCTCCGACACGTCCTTCCAGACGTGCTCGGGGACGATCGGGATCGGCAGCAGCGGCAGGACGGCGTTCGGCTTCTTCAGGGTCAGCACGACCGTCGTGTCGTCGGTGGCCTCGATCTTCTGGACGCCGACCAGGTACGACGACCAGGTCGCGGCCTCGGGACCGCCGTCGAGCACGCGGTTGTAGGTGTAGGCGACGTCGTTCGCGGTCAGCGGCTCGCCGTCGGACCACGTGACGTCGTCGCGCATGTGGAAGGTCCAGGTGAGGCCGTCGTCGGAGGTGTCCCACTCCGTCGCCAGGGCCGGGGTCGGCGACATGTCCTTCATCGAGTAGCCGATGAGGTAGTCGTACATCAGCGCCCACATCTCGAACGACGTGGCCTCGATGCCCAGGAACGGGTTGAACGAGTCGACCTCGTTGGTCAGCGCGACGGTGAAGGTGCCCCCGTCGGCCGCGTTCGCGGGTGCCGGCTGCAGAGCAGCCGCCGGCAGCAGCGCGGTCGCGACCAGTGCCAGCGCCGCCAGGAGGCGGGTACGTTGCCGCCCGTGCCCACTCCTGACCCGGCTCCGGACGGCCCGCCCGTCGCCCGACGTACCCCGCACGAGCACGTCGCGCACGGAGTCGCCCGGCCCGACCCTTACTTCTGGATGTCCGACGCCGACCCGGAGGAGCACCCGGAGCTGATGGCCCACCTGACGGCCGAGCGCGAGTGGTACGACGTGTCGACGGCTCATCTGGACTCCCTGTCCTTGCGGCTGCGCTCCGAGATGGAGGCGCGGGTGCCCGAGCAGCAGCGGTCGAGCACCTGGTCTCGGATGCGCTTTTCCTACTACACCGAGACCGCTAAAAACAGGGACTACCCGGTGATCTGGCGAGAAAGTCGTCACGATCCGGCCACATCCGCCACGAAATCCGTGGCTGAGGTGGTCCTGGACGTGAACTCGCTCGACGTCGGCACCGGCTACCTCGACCTCGGACTGTCGATCGTCTCCCCCGACGAGGACCTGCTGGCCTACACGATCGACACCGCCGGCGACGAGCGGTTCACGCTGCGCTTCCGCGACCTGCGCACGGGCGAGGACCTGCCGGACGTCGTGGAGAACGTCGGGTACTCCGGCGCCTGGGCCGGCCGCCGGCCCGGCGGGTCACCGACCTTCCTCTACACCGTGCCCGACGACGCCTGGCGCAGCGAGCGGATCCGGGCCCACCGGCTCGGCACGACTGTCGAGGAGGACCGCGACGTCCTCGTCGAGGAGGACCGCCGCTTCGAGGTCACCGTCCGGCTGACCCGCAGCCAGCAGGCGATCGTCGTGCACAGCGAGAGCCGGGAGACCAGTGAGTGCTGGTACGTCGACCCGGACGACCCCGACCTCGTCCCCCGCTCGCTCGGCGGTCGCCGCGACGGGGTCATCTACTCGGTCGAGCACCAGCGCGACGGCGACTTCCTGCTGGTCACCAACGACGACGCCGTCGAGTTCCGGCTGGTGAGCTGCGCGGCGCCCGGCGAGCCGTGGGTCGAGGCCCGTCCCGAGGAGCCGACCGAGCGGCTGGACCGGGTCGACGCGTTCGCCGGGCACGTCGTCGCGTCCTACCGTCACGCCGGGGACAACACCCTGCGCATCCTGGACGCCGGCGACCTCGCCGGGCCCGGCCGGGTGCTCACCACCCGCTTCCCCGGCGGCGAGCTCTGGCTGGGCCGCAACACCTGGTACGACGCCACGTCGGTCGCCGTCACCGACCAGTCGCTCACCGAGCCGCTCGTCCACGCCACTGTCGAGCTCGCCGCCGGCACCGTGGCCGACCACCACCGTGACGACGCCCCGGGCCACGACCCCGCGGCGTACGTCACCGAGGTCCGCACCTTCCCCTCCCCCGACGGCACGGCGGTGCCGGCCACGATCGTGCGGCACCGCGACACCCCGCTGGACGGGACGGCGCCGGCGCTGCTGTTCGGGTACGGCGCCTACGAGTACGCCTGGGAGCGCGAGTGGGAGGAACCGCTGCCGTCGTTCCTCGACCGCGGCGTGGTGTTCGTGCGCACCCACATCCGCGGCGGCGGCGAGGGCGGCCGGCGCTGGTGGCTCGACGGGCGGCTGCACACCAAGCAGCACACGTTCGACGACCACATCGCGGTGGCCGACGGGCTGGCCGCCGGCGGCCTGGTCGACCCGACCCGCATCGTCAGCCGCGGCCTGAGCGCCGGCGGTCTCCTGCAGGGCGCGGTCTTCACCCAGCGCCCCGACCGCTGGTGCGCGGTGGTGGCCGAGGTGCCGTTCGTCGACGTGATCACCTCGATGTCGGACGAGACCATCCCGCTCACCGTCAACGAGTGGGAGGAGTGGGGCGACCCCCGCGACCGCGACGACTTCGACGCGATGCTCGCCTACTCGCCGTACGACAACCCGGCACCGGTCGGCGTACGCCCGGACCTCCTCGTGACCGGCGCCGTGCACGACACCCGCGTGCTGGTCCGCGAGCCGGCCAAGTGGGTCGCGATGCTGCGCGACACCGACCCCGAGTGGGCGCGGAAGCCGTTGGGCTGCCTGTTCCGCGCCGAGACCGGCACCGGCTCCCACGTCGGCCCGAGCGGTCGCCTGGACCACCTCAGGTACGAGGCCGACGTCGCCGCCTGGATCCTGGACCGACTGGGGGTCACCGGGACGGGGCCGTCCTGAGGAGCTCACGACCGACCAGCACCATGCCCACGGCCATCAGGTTCCAGGCGACGAAGTCGACCTGCGGGCTGCCCAGGACGACGGTCGCGGTGAAGTGGAGGGGCTGCGACACGGCGACGGCCCACGCCGCCCAGGCCGGGACGCCTCGGGAGCGCCACAGGGCCAGGCCCAGCAGCACCGTGCCGACGACATGACCGACCACGAAGACACCGAGCGCGACGTCCACCGAGGGGTGGGCGGCGCGCGCGAGAGCCACCGAGTCGGACACGGAGAGACCGGCGTCGTGCGCGCTCCAGAGGAGGTGGTCGCTGGCTGCGAACGTGCCCATGGAGAGGTAGCCGGGCACCGACAGGGCCAGCGCCCAGGCCGTCAGACGGGGTGCACCGCGCTGGCACACGCGCGCGGCCGCGATCACCCCTGGTACGAGCGTGAGCACGCCGATGTAGGTGAGCCAGATGACCGCGCTCTGTCGAGCGGGATGGGCCTCGACGGCGGCCACCATCGCCGAGGTGTCGCTCGCGGTGTAGTAGGGCAGCACGAGGCGCAGCACGGCGATCGCCGCCGGTCCGACCGGCAGGAGGAGCACGACGGCCCAGGTCGTCCACGACGTGCCTCGCACCGTCGTCGGTGCCAGCGTGGCGGTCACGACCGCGTCTCCGTCGTGGGGCGCGCGTTCCTGTTGGTCATGGGGCGTCTCCTCTCGCGTGGTGGTCCCACCACCCTGCGAGAGCCGCCGCCCCAAGGGGCAGAGCAGGCATCCCTGGCCGCCCGGGACGTTGCCCGACACGACGGGAGTCTTTCCCGGGTCCCGAACCGTGCGACGGCAGTAGCCTCGGGACGGCCGAAGGAGGGCTGCCCGTGCGCAAGGTGATCGCCGCCTCGTGCGGCGTCGGTGCCCTCCTCCTGGCTGTGGGGGCGGCACTGGGGACGGCCGCCGTGGGCTGGTCGTTCGGGGACGCCGTCGAGGCGTTCGTCGTCAGCAACGTGGTGATCGGGGTCGGCTTCGCTCTGTGCGGGACGCTCATCGCGTGGCACCGGCCGTCCTCGTCGCTGGGATGGATGTACGCCGGGGGCGGCGCGTGCCAGGCTCTCTCCGCCTTCGCGGCCCCGCTGTCCCAGCTCCTGGCCGACCGCGCGGCACCCGAGTGGTCGGTCCGACTGGCCGAGACGGCGTTCCAGTGGGCGTGGCCGATCAACATCGCCCTGATCCCCCTGTCGCTCCTGCTGCTCCCGGACGGCCGGCTCCCTTCACCGCGGTGGCGTCCGGTGATGCTCCTGCTGGCGGGGACCGCCCCCTTGTTCGTGCTCGAGGTCGGACTGGGACCGGGCGGCCCGGCGGGACTCCCCGGACCGTTCCTCACGCTCCCACCGAGCACCTACGACGCGCTCGGCTGGCTGTGGGCCGTCAGCGAGGCCCGCTGGGTGCTGTCCGTGGTCGTCGGGCTCGTGTGCCTGGCGCTGCGCTACCGCCGCGGCGACGACGTGGTGCGCAGGCAGCTGCTGTGGCTGGTCGCCGCTGCGGCCGTGATCCTCGTGGCCGTCACCCCGTGGGCGCTGGTCTCCGGGACGCCCTTGGTCGTCCTGTTCACGTTGCCGCTGCTGCCGGCGGCCGTCGCCACGGGGGTGTTGCGACACCAGCTGCTGGACATCAGGGTGGTGCTGGCCCGCGGGCTCGCCTACGCGCTGCTCTCGGCCCTCGTCCTCGCCGGGTACGCCGCGCTGGTCGTGGTCCTGTCCGGAGTGACGTCGGCGCTCCTGGTGGCGCTGCTGGCACTCCCCCTCCGCAGCCGGCTGCAACAGGCGGTCGACCGCCTGCTGTACGGCGAGCGCGGCAACCCGGTCAAGGTCGCCTCGCTGGTGGGACGGTCGCTCGGGTCAGGGCTGCCCGAGACGCTCGAGGAGGTCAGGCGGGCTCTGCGGCTGCCGTACGTCGGGCTCGTCGTCGACGCCGTACCCCTCGCGTCAGCCGGGAAGCTGACCGGACCCGCCGCGGAGCTGCCCCTCGCCGACGGGACCTTGCTCGTCGGGCTCCGTGCGGGCGAGCGACGCCTCGCACCGGCCGACGAGCGCGTGCTGGCGCTGCTGTCCGGGCCGTTGTCGACCGCGGTGCGCGCCACGGGGCTCCTCGCGGAGCTCCAGGTCTCGCGCGAGCGACTGGTCATGGCGCAGGCGGACGAGCGAAGGCGCCTGCGACGCGAGCTGCACGACGGCCTCGGTCCGTTGCTCACCGGTGTCGCGCTCTCGGCCGACACCGCATGGAACCTCGCCGGGGACGACTCACCGACCGGGTTGCGGGAGAAGCTGACGGGCCTTCGTGCCGACACGCGCACGGCGATCACCGAGGTCCGTCGCATCGTCGACGGGCTGGGTTCCCCGGCGCTCGACGAGCTCGGGCTGGGAGAGGCGGTGCGGATCCGGGCGGCCCAGACCACGCGCCGCGCGGACGGTGCCCCGTTGCGGGTCACGGTCGACGCCGGCGAGCTCCCCGAGCTGTCGCCGGCAGTGAGCCAGGCCGCGTACCGCATCCTCACCGAGGCGTTGACGAACGTCGTCCGGCACTCCTCGGGCAGCTCCGTCCAGGTCCGCCTCGGTGTGGGGCAGGGGGCGCTGCGGTGCGAGGTCGTCGACGACGGCGTGTCCCGTGGGCCTTGGCGACCGGGGGTGGGGATCGCCGGCATGCGCGAGCGGGTCGCCGAGCTGGGAGGTGCCTGCGAGGCCGGACCGGGGCCACGAGGTGGCACGGTGCGCTTCTGCGTCCCCCTGGAGTCCGCGTGAGCGCCGTCCGCGTGCTCGTGGCCGACGACCACCCGGTCGTCCGGTCGGGCCTGGTCGGGGTGCTCTCCTCCCTCGACGGCTTCGACGTCGTCGCCGTCGCGGCCGACGGGGCCGAGGCGGTCCGAGAAGCCGTCCTGCACCGTCCGCACGTCGCCCTCATGGACCTGCACATGCCGGGCACCGACGGCTTCACCGCGATCCGTGAGCTGGCCAGGGTGGCGCCGGACGTCCGCGTCTGCGTGCTGACGATGTACGACGACGACGACTCGCTCTTCGCCGCCCTGCGAGCCGGCGCCCACGGCTACCTGCTCAAGGGCGCCGAGCAGGACGAGATCGCACGTGCCGTGCGGGCGATCGCCGCCGGAGAGGCCATCTTCGGACCCCGTATCGCCACCAGGGTCCTCAGCCAGCTGCACGGCTCACCCGTCACCGCCGAGGCGCCGTTTCCCGAGCTGACCGCACGCGAGCGCGAGATCCTGGACCTGCTCGCGGCGAGCAACACCATCGCGGCCATCGCACACCGGCTCGGCCTCAGTCCGAAGACGGTGAGCAACAACGTCACCAACATCCTGACCAAGCTGCAGGTCGGCGACCGCGCCCAGGCAGCCATCCTCGCTCGGGACGCCGGGTTGGGGCGGGACCGGCCGAGGCCGACCGACGAGCGCTAGGTGTTCTAACCACGGACGTTAGGCACGGCGTTTCTGCTTGGCGATGACGAAGACCTCCGAGTGAGGTGTGGAGCTACCACGCAAACCACTCCTCA
>NZ_JADKPN010000019.1 GCF_015352455.1 Nocardioides islandensis | reverse complement strand
TGAGGAGTGGTTTGCGTGGTAGCTCCACACCTCACTCGGAGGTCTTCGTCATCGCCAAGCAGAAACGCCGTGCCTAACGTCCGTGGTTAGAACACCTAGAGCCACCCGTTCTCCACCGAGACCAGCACGGCCTCGGCCCGGTTGGCCGCTCCGGTCTTGCCGATGGCGGCCGAGAGGTGGTTGCGGACGGTGCCCTCCGAGAGGTGGACGCGAGAGGCGATGACGGCGACGGACGCGCCGTCGCGCGCGGCCTGGAGGACCTCGGTCTCGCGCGGGGTGAGCGGGGAGTCGCCGGCGGTCAGGCTGTCCATCGCGAGGGCGGGGTCGACGACGCGGAGTCCTTGGTGCACGCGGCGCACGGCGTCCGCGAGCTGGGCCGCGGGCGTCTCCTTCACCACGAATCCGGAGGCGCCGGCCTGGAGGGCGCGCTTGAGGTACCCCGGCCTCCCGAACGTCGTGACCATCAGGACGCGGGTGACGGGGGAGCGTTCGCGGATCTGGCGGGCGGCTTCGATGCCGTCGAGCCCGGGCATCTCCACGTCGAGCAGGGCGACGTCGGGGGAGTGCTGCTCGACCGCGGCCACGGCGTCGTCCCCGGAGCCGACCTCGGCGACGACCTCGAGGTCGGGCTCGAGCCCGAGCAGCGCGGCGATCGCGCCGCGCACCAGGGCCTGGTCGTCGGCCAGCAGCAGCCGGATCACGCCCGCACCACCGACAGCGAGAACCCCGGGGACAGCGACCGGGTGACGACCGTCGCCCCGGCGGCCGCCGCGCGCTCGCGGAGGCCGCGCAGCCCCGAGCCCGTCGTCTCGCCGGCGGCTCCGTCGCCGTCGTCGGTGACCTCGACGCCGGTCGGCGAGATGACCACGCGGCAGGTGCGCGCGTGCGAGTGCCGGATCACGTTGGTGACGCCCTCACGGACCGTCCAGGCGAACAGCTCGCGCAGGTCGGTCGGCACCTCCTCGGTCGTGTTCGGCAGCACCGCCTGGATCTCCGCGGCCTCGAGCGCGGCCCGGGCGCGGGCCAGCTCCCCGGGCAGCGTGAGGTCGCGGTAGCCCTCGACCGCGCGACGTACGTCGGCCAGCGCGTCGCGGCTGAGCCGCTCGAGGTCCGCGATCTCGGCCTTGGCGCGGGCGGGGTCGGCGTCCATCAGCCGCCCGGCCAGCTCGGCCTTGACCGTGATGACGGTGAGCGAGTGGCCGAGGATGTCGTGGAGGTCGCGGGCGAAGCGGGTGCGCTCGTTCTCGACCAGCAGCTCGGCGTTCTCCTCGTGGGCGCGGATCAGGTCGATGTTGCGGCGCAGCATCGAGCGGATGCCGAAGATCGCCAGCGAGGCCGCGCACACCGAGAACGCCAGCCCGATCGACCGGTCCCAGCCCGGCACCAGCTCACCGGTGACCACGACGAGGGCCGCGATGCCCACCACGATCGCCGCCCCCACGACGAAGGGGAAGAGCATCATCGTGGCGACGGCGACGTACACCGCCGCGGTCGTCCCCACCTGCCCGAGCGCCACGACCATCAGCAGGCCGAGCGTGACGAGACCGGCCAGCCACAGCAGGGACGACGCCACCGGCGGCTCGTCCCGCAGCCTGGCGCGGTCGGCGCGGAGCTGGAGCCAGAGCCACATGTACGTCGCCCCGAACGCGACCGTCAGCAGCATGCCGAGGACCCCGGCCACGGTGCCCCGGTGGTGCCACCCGACCAGGAACGGGTCGAGCAGGAAGAACAGCCAGATCGCCGCGAACCACGGTCCGCGGCGACCCAGTGGCTGTTCCTGCTGCAGCACCGGCCCACTCATCGGGTTCACGCTAGTCACACGCGACGCTCATACCCGGGCGGTGTCCTTGCTCATCCGCCACGCGGCACCCACCACGAAGATCGCGAACCAGGCGACGGCGTTCACCACGGCGTACCACGGCAGCTCGCGGGTCAGTGGTGACCGGGCGATCTCGGCGACGCCGTACATCGGCGTCCAGTAGGCGACGTGACGGACCACGTCGGAGTACTGGTCGAGCGGGATGAACACGCCGCCCAGGAAGGACAGCAGCGCCAGGCCGGGGCCGAGGATCTGCATGGCGTTCTCGCCCGGCACGACGTACCCGACGAACACGCCCAGCGCCGCGAACGTCAGCGTGCAGAAGAGGGTGACGACCGCGCACTCGAACCAGATGTGCGTGGGCATCTCCGCCTTGCCCTGGATCGCGCCGACGACGTTGACCGCGGTGATCGCCAGGGCGCCCATGACCAAGGCGACGAGCGTCTTCATCAGGATGTAGGCGACCGGGTTGAGCGGTGTCAGCCGCAGCTGCCGGGACCAGCCGAGCGAGCGCTCCAGCGCGACCATCGAGCCGCCGGCGGCGGCGGTGAGCGCGGCGCCGTACAGGCTCATCGAGACCAGGATGTACGCCGCGACGTTGCCCAGTCCCGCCTTGTCGTCCCAGCCGCTCTGGCCGCCGAACGACAGCAGCAGCGCGGCGGGGAAGATGAGCGTGAAGATGATCGTGCGGCGGTTGCGCAGCATCCGGCGCAGCTCGATGCGCAGGACGGTGGTGTTCACGCCGCCGAAGGGCGGGACCCGGCGGGCGGCGGGGTCGATGGTGCCGGTCGTCGTGGTCATGCGTCGTCTCCTTCGTCGGTCAGGCTGAGGAACGCCTCCTCGAGACCCCGGGCGTTGATCTCGAGGTCGCGGGCGTCGGTGCGGGTGAGCAGGAAGCGGGCGACGGCGTCGCTGTCCTTGGCCTGCACGATCAGCGACTCGCCGCGGGTCTCCACGCCGTCCACCCCGCCGAGCGAGGCGAGCTCGTGCAGCAGGTCCTGGTGGGCGTCGGGGAGCGTGGCCCGGACGGTACGGCCGCTGGCCATCGCCTTGACCTGGGCGCCGGTGCCGTCGGCGACGATGCGGCCCTTGCTGATCAGCACGATCCGGTCGGCGTACTGGTCGGCCTCCTCCAGGTAGTGCGTCGCGAAGAGCACGGTGCGGCCCAGTGCGGCGTCCTCGCGGATGGCCGACCAGAACGCGCGTCGGCCCTCGACGTCCATGCCCGTGGTGGGCTCGTCGAGCAGGAGCAGCGCGGGGTCGGGGAGCAGCGCCATCGCGAACCGCAGCCGCTGCTGCTCGCCACCCGAGCACTTGCCCACCTTGCGGTCGCCGATGGCGGTGATGCCTGCCTTCTCCAGGACGGTGTCGACGTCCTCGGTGTCCGCGAAGAGGCTGGCGGTGTAGCGGACGGTCTCGCGCACCGTGAGGTCCTTGAGGAGCCCGCCGGTCTGCATCACCGCGGACACCAGCCCACGGGCGATCGCGTCGCGCGGCTCGAGGCCGAGGACACTGACGTCTCCGATGGTCGGCTTCGAGAGCCCGAGCACCATGTCGATCGTGGTGGTCTTGCCGGCGCCGTTGGGGCCGAGGAACGCGACGATCTCGCCCTGCTGGAGCTCGAGGTCGATGCCGCGGACGGCGTGCACCCGTTGATGTGCTGGGCCGAAGTCCTTGGTCACGCCTTCGAGGCGGACGGCCGAGGTCGTGGTCATGCACCTACCGTGCCGCCGTACGCCGCTCCGACCCTGGGCCGCCGGTCACGAAGGTGTCGTGACAGATGTCAGGGCTCTCGCGTCTCCTGGGGCTCGACCAAGGTGATGCCGGTCCCGCTCATCTCGGCCAGCGCGCGGCCGGCGTCCTCGAGCCCGATGCGCCGGGTGACCAGTCGGTCGGGCCGGAGCCGGCCATCGGCGACGAGCTCGAGCAGCGCCGGGTAGTCGACGGCCGGCATGCCGTGCGAGCCCAGGACCGCCAGCTCCCTGCCGACGACGAGGTCCATCGGCAATGCCGTGCTCGCGTCGTCCCCGACCAGGAGGCCGACCTGGACGTGGCGTCCGCGGGGACGCAGGGCCCCGATGGAGGCGGCAGCGGCTGCCGGGTCGCCGATGGCGTCGAGGCCGACGTGGGCCCCGCCGCCCGTGATGTCCCGGATCGCGTCGGCCGTCGCGTCCGTCGCCTCGAGGGTCGCCTCGGCACCGAGCTCGGCGGCGGAGTCGAGGGCCTCGCGGCGCACGTCGACCGCGACGACCCGCGCACCGCGTGCGACCGCGATCATCACCGCGGACAGGCCGACGCCGCCGCAGCCCATCACCGCCAGCCACTGGCCGCGCTGGACCTGGCCGTGGGCGACGACCGCGCGGTACGCGGTGGCGAAGCGACAGCCCAGCGCGGCGGCCGCGGCGTACGAGACCTCGTCGGGCAACCGGACGACGTTGGCGTCGGCGCGGGGGACGGCGACCAGCTCGGCGAAGGAGCCGGGCAGCGTGAACCCGGGCTGGAGCTGGTCGGGGCAGACCTGGGCCTCGCCGCTGCGGCAGTAGTCGCAGGTGCCGCAGCCGAGCACGAACGGCACGGTGACGCGGTCGCCGACCTCGACGGTGGCCACGTCCCGGCCGACCTCGGCGACGGTGCCGGCGTACTCGTGGCCGGGTACGTGGGGGAGTGCGACCTCCTCGTGACCCTGCCAGGCGTGCCAGTCCGACCGGCACACGCCGGTCGCCCGCACCGCCACGACGACGCCGTCGTCCGGGCAGACCGGCTCGTCGATCTCGACGAGGGTGGGCAGCTCCCCGACCGCGTCGTACCGGACGGCTCTCACCCGGCGGGCCGCACCCGGAGCACCGCGTCGTTCCCGCCGTTGTCGGTCGTGACCAGGATGCTGCCGTCGGCGAGGGCGGTGACGGCGCGCAGGCGTCCGTACTTCTTCATCGCCGCGGGGGTGCGCACGCCGAGCAGCTTGCCGCTCGCGTCGAACTTCATGAACAGCAGCTCACCGGCCTTGAGCGCGGCGACCGCGAGCGTGCCGTCGTACCAGCCCCACTGCCCGCCGTAGACGAACGACGCTCCCGACGTGGCGACGGTCGGGAACCCGCTGCTCCACTTTGCCTCGATCTGCTTGCCGGGCAGGGACTGGTCGGTCATCGGGACCGACTCGTTGTAGCCGGGGACGGGGTTCCAGCCGTAGTCGCCGCCGTTCTTGAGCAGGTTGACCTCGTCGTCGCGGTCGGGGCCGTGCTCGACGGACCACAGGCTGCCGTCGGCGCGCTGGGCGAGGCCCTGCACGTTGCGGTGGCCCCAGGTGTGCAGGAACTTCTGCCGGCGGTCGGCGACGTTCGCGTACGGGTTGGTCGGCCAGGGCTTGCCGGTGATCCGGTTCAGCATCAGCGTCTTGCCGCCGAGGGACTGCTTGTTCTCCGGGTTGGTGCCGATGGCCGCGTCGCCGGTGCCGACGAGCATGGCGCCGTTCTCGAGGATCAGCAGGCGGCAGCCGCCGTGCCGGCCGCTCGACGTCGGGAACCCCTTGATCAGCGTGTCCCGGTACGTCGCCCTGGTGGCGGCCTTGTTGAGCGTCCACACCATGACGCGCACGTCCGGGTTGCCCTGCGGGAGGCCGCCGTTGCACGTGTAGAAGCGGCCGTTGCTGGCGAAGTCCGGGTCGATCGCCAGCCCCATCAGGCCGGTCTCCCCGGACACCCAGATCAGGTCGGTGGGCATCGACAGCCGGCGTACGGTCCCGTCCTTGTCGATCACGGTCAGGTGCCCGGACCGCTCGGTGACGAGGTACCGGCCGTTGCCGATCCCGTGCACGTCCCACGGGTGATCGAGCCCGGTCGCCAGCCGGGTGACCTTCAGCGTCACGCCCTTCGCCCGGGACTGACCACTGTCGTCGCTCGTCGCGTCGCCGGCGTCGGACGTCGGCCTCGCCGTCGTCGTGCTCGACGACGCTGCCGCCGGCGCCGACCCGTCGGGCTCCGCCGCCGACGAGCACGCCACCCCCGGAAGCAGCACCAGGGCGAGTACGGCGGCGAGCAGGCGCGTCATGTGGTCACGGTACGACAGGGGCGTCGCTCCACTGGTCGAGGAGGGACGAAGTTCACCGCTGGTCGAGGAGGGACGAAGTCCCGTCACGAGACCCGGTGACCCCGCTGGTCGAGGAGGGACGAAGTCCCGTCACGAGACCCGGTGACCCCGCTGGTCGAGGAGGGACGAAGTCCCGTCACGAGACCCGGTGACCCCGCTGGTCGAGGAGGGACGAAGTCCCGTCACGAGACCCGGCGACCACCGCTGGTCGAGGAGGGACGGAGTCCCGTCACGAGACCTCGGCGCACGGTCCGCGTGGGTTGCGGTGGTGAAGAACGAACAGGGGTGGCCGGTCGCCGTAGGTGGTGGCGGTGGCCAGCTGGAGACCGTGCCCGGTCGCAGGTCCGCCGAGGGTCGACCGCTGTGGTCACCGCCCGAAACAACCTCCCGAAAGTAGTTGGCCAGATTCCCGGAATCCCTTGTGGACAAGGGCTTTCCGGGCCGTTGGAGTGTCGGTGGTCGATGCTTGGATTGATCCATGTCCAGCCGGTCCGAGACCCCGATCGCGGCGATCAACGCCGCCCTCGACGACCTCGCCGGCGTGGACCCGGCCTACCAGACCGTGGCCGAGCGGAAGGCCCGACTGACAGCGATCTCGCAGGTGATCGCCAAGGCTGAGGCCGATCGCCTCCGGGTCCTGGCCGTCTCCGAGGACATCGCCATCGAGACCGGCGCCCGGTCCACCGCCCACTGGCTCGCCGCCGAGACCCGCGACGGCATCGGCCAGGTCCGGCTCCGGGAGAGGCTCGCCCGCATCGGTGGCGAGGCGATCACGGCCGCGATGGGCGAAGGTGCGGTCAACGTGGCGCAGGCGCGGGAGATCGTCGAGGCCCTCGCACGGCTGCCGAAGAACCTGGACCCCGAGCTGCGCGAGAAGGGCGAGGCCTACCTCATCACCGAGGCCGCGCACTTCGGACCGCCCGAGCTCCGACGCCTCGGGGCCAGGCTGCTGGAGGTCATCGCCCCCGACACCGCCGACGAGGCGGAGTACCAGCGGCTGCTCGCCGAGGACCGGAGGGCCCGGGCCGCGACCAAGGTCACCATCCGGCACCGCGGCGACGGGTCCTCCGACCTCTACGCCCGCATCCCGACTCCGCTCGCCCGGCGCTGCCAGACCTACCTGGAGTCCTACACCTCACCCAGACGCGGACCGACCGGCGGCGCGCTCGGGGACGACGTCGACCAGCTCCCCGCACCCCGACGCCGCGGTGAGGCGTTCTGCGCCCTGCTGGAGAACCTCCCCACCAACGCCCTGCCCAAGCACGGCGGCACCGCGACGTCGGTCACGGTGATGATCACCCTCGACGCGCTGCGCTCGGCGACGGGCCTGGCCGAGACGACCACCGGCGACACCCTGACCGCCGACCACGTCAGAAGGCTGGCCTGTCAGGCCGGCATCATCCCCGTCGTCCTGGGCGGGAAGGGCGAGATCCTCGACCTCGGCCGAGCGAGACGCCTCTTCACCGGCCCGCAACGCAAGGCGATGGCGATCCGCGACCGCGGATGCACGGCCGACGGCTGCACCGTCCCCGCCGCGTGGTGCGAAGCCCACCACCAGCAGCCCTGGTCCCGCGGCGGCAAGACCGATTTGGCCGACGGCAAGCTCCTCTGTCCCTTCCACCACCACCGCGCCCACGACCCCGGCTGGCAGACCCACCACCATCTCAACGGATCCACGACCTTCCACCGAAGGACCTGATGTCAATGAGGGTCCTTGACGAACCGACCCACACCGGATGCCCTCACGCCATGACTCGGGACGACGCGGCGGCACTGCGCGCACACATCGACTCCACCACCAGCGCCTCAGGCCGACCGGTGGATCGCGGCGGCGTCGACGACGAGGAACGGGTCGGCCATGGCGCCGAGCAGACGACCGTCCCAGGACATGCGGGGGCCGTCGTCGAGGTCGCAGACCAGGCAGGTGACGTTGTCGCGGCCGCCGGCGGCGAGAGCGGCGTCGACCAGGGCCTGGGCGGCGTCGTCGGGGTGGCCGGGGGTCGCCAGGCGAGCACGAACCGTGGGTTCGTCGACGAAGTCGGTGAGGCCGTCGCTGCAGAGCAGCATGCGGTCGCCGGGGCGGAGGTCGGGACGAAAGACATCGGGCCGGGGCGCTTCCTCGGCGTTGACCGAGCGCAGGACCACGGAGCGGTACGGATGCGTGCGTGCCTCGTCAGGGGTCAGCCGGCCGGCGTCGACCATGGTCTGCACGAAAGTGTGGTCGGTGGTGAGGCGGGTCAGGTGGCCGTCGCGGAGCCGGTACGCGCGGGAGTCGCCGACGTGCGCGACGGTGACCTTGCCGTGGCGGGCCAGGGCGGCGGTGAGGGTGGTGGCCATGCCCGTGCGGTCGGGGTCGGCGAGCACCCCGTGGTGGAGCTGCGTGTGCGCCTCGGCGACGGCGCTGCGCAGCAACGTGGCTGCGTCGGCCGTCGGGTGGGCGGCGGCCAGGGCGCTGACGACGTACGCCGTGGTGGCGGCCGCGACCTCGCCCGCGGCGGCACCGCCGACCCCGTCGGCGACGACCTGGACGTGGTGACTGGCGAAGCCGGCGTCCTCGTTGCCCGAGCGGACGAGCCCCACGTGCGACATCCCGCCGTACCGGAACGGCAGCATCCGGGCAGTCTAGGCACGTACTCTCCGCGCGGCGGTGGACGTTGAACCTCCAGGCGGCAGCGCCCGTACGCGCAGGCACCGGAACCCGACGCCGACGGAGGACCCTGAATGACCGCACCGATCGCCCGCCGCCGCGCCCTGACCGCGGTCGCGACCGTGGGACTCACCCTGCCCGTGCTCGCCGCGTGTGGCGGCGACGACGACCCGGGCGCCGGGGACGACACGGGCGCCGGACAGGGCGACGACCTGCCGACCGGCAACGCGGATCCGACGCCCGGGAGCGGTACGACGATCACGGCGACCAAGGACGTCCCGGTCGGCGGCGGCACGATCCTGCCCGACCAGGAGCTGGTGGTGACCCAGCCGACCAAGGGCGAGTTCCACTGCTTCACCGCCGTCTGCACCCACATGGGCTGCATCGTCAGCTCGGTCCAGCTCGGCGGGATCCGCTGCGAGTGCCACGGCAGCGCCTACTCGATCGAGGACGGCACTCCGGTGAACCCGCCCGCGACCGAGGCGCTCCAGGAGTTCCCGGTCACCGTGAAGGGCGGCCAGGTCACGATCGCGTGACTCAGAAGGTGTGCTCGGGTCCCGGGAACGAGCCGTCCTTGACCTCGGCGGCGTAGGAGCGGGCCGCCTCGAGGAGCACGCCGTGCATGTCGGCGTACTGCTTGACGAACTTCGCCATCTTGCCCGTCCGCAACCCGAACGCGTCCTGCCAGACGAGCACCTGGCCGTCGCAGTCGGGGCCGGCGCCGATGCCGATGGTCGGGATCGTGAGCTCCTTGGTGACCTGGCCGGCCACGTCGCCCGGCACCATCTCCATGACGACGGCGAACGCGCCGGCGTCCTGGACCGCGTGGGCGTCGTCGAGGATCCGGCTGGCGGTGTCGCCCCGGCCCTGCACGCGGTAACCACCCAGCGCGTGCTCGCTCTGCGGCGTGAACCCGATGTGCGCCATGACCGGGATCCCGCCGCGCGTCATCAGCTCGATCTGCGGCGCCATCTCGCGGCCGCCCTCGAGCTTCACGCAGTGCGCGCCGCCCTCCTTCATGAAGCGGACGGCAGTGTCGTAGGCCTGCTCGGGTGACCGCTGGTAGGACCCGAACGGCAGGTCGCCCACGACCAGCGAGCGCTTCACCGACCGGGAGACCGCGCGCGTCAGCGGCAGCAGCTCGTCGACGGTGACGGGCAGCGACGTCTCGTTGCCGTAGACGTTGTTGCTCGCGCTGTCGCCGACGAGGAGCACCTCCACGCCGGCCTCGTCGAACGTCTGCGCGGCGTACTGCTCGTAGGCCGTCAGCATCGCGAACCTCTCCCCGCGCTCCTTCATCTCGCGGAGGTGGTGGGTGCGGATCCGGCGGACGGGAGTCGGCGCGGCGGCGGCCGGACCGGTCCCGTAGGGAGCGGTCTCCTCGGGGGTGCTGGTCACTCCTGCAGGCTAGTCCCGCGTCGTACGGTGAGCCCCGTGAAAGATCCTGTGACGCTGATCGCAGAGGACCTGCTCCTGCTGCTGCTCGACGACGAGACCGGCAAGCCGCAGACCCACCAGCTCGAGACCGCGCTGGGTGGCGCCGTCCTCGTCGAGCTCGCGCTGGCCGAGGCCGTGACCGTCAGCAAGGAGGCCAAGCCGGCGCTGTTCCGCCAGGCGAAGGTGCGGGCCGAGCCCGGGGTCGAGGTCGAGGACATCGTCCTCGCCGACGCCCTCCGCACGGTCCGGGAGAAGGAGCGCTCGGCCCAGGACCTGGTGGTGCGGCTGGGCAAGGGGCTCACCGAGACGCTGTGCGACCGGCTGGTCGAGCGCGGCGTGCTCGAACGCCGCGCCGACAAGCTGTTCGGCCTGATCCCGCGCACCCGGTGGCCCGCCCGCGACAGCAGTCATGAGGAGGAGGTACGCCGCGCGCTCACCGACGTCCTCGTCGCGGGGGTGGAGCCCGAGCCGCGCATCGGTGCCCTGGCCGCGCTGCTCTACGCCGTCGACCGCGCCCACAAGACCGTGCCTCACGAGGGACTCTCCAACGGTGAGGTCCGCAGGCGCGCCAAGCAGGTCTCCGAGGGCCAGTGGGCGGCGGTCGCGGTGAAGAACGCCGTCGCCGCGGTCACCGCCGCGACGACCGCGGCGATCGTCGCCGCCACGTCCGCAGGGGCGATGGGCAGCGGTACCTGACCGGCCTCAACCCCCCGGCTGGAACGTCGCCCGCACGAGCTCGTGCAGCAGGCCGCCCATGGCCACCCGGTCGCTGGCGGTGCCGGTGTGCGGGGCGGAGAACCACGCGGCGTACTGGCTGATCTCGTCGAGCCGCCACTCGAGGTCGAAGAGCTCGAGCATCGCCGCGTCGAGGCCGTCGGTCGGCAGCCCGCGCTCCACCAGGGTCCGCCAGTCGCGCTCGGCCGGGGCCAGGCGCAGGGTCTCCCAGTCGACCATCCGGGTCTTGTCGCCGGTGACCATCAGGTTGTGCGGACCCGGCTCGCCGTGGGTGAGGACCCAGGGCCGGCGGCGCGCGAGGTCGGCGAGGGCGTGGTACGACGCCGACCACTCCTCGATGGCGTCCAACCGGCCCCGCACCGCCGACCGCGCGCGCTCGCCGTAGGGACCCTTGTCCCACGGCTGCTGCACGAGCGAAACGAGATCGGCGGGGAGGGTCGGCGGGGTGATCGTCGTCCACTCACGCACGCCGGGCGTGGGCGTGACCGCCTGCAGCCGGCGCAGCATGTCGGAGACCAGGCCGAGGTCGAGGGTGGCGGGGTTCTCCCCGGCGATCCACGGCGTCACCGACAGCGCCCCGCCGGCGAACGGAACCGTCCACGTGCCTGCGTGCGACGGGACCGGTGCCACCACGAAGTCGAGGGGGAACATCAGGCCGGAGGCGGCGGCGTACGTCGCCTCGAGCGAGGCCGCGTCCTGCTTGCCGTCGAACGCGTCCAGCGTCACGAACCAGGCCGGGCGCCCGCGCACGGTCGCCGACCAGTGGTGCGCGCCGAAGCCGACGGGCAGGTGCTCGGCGCCGTCGACCTCGTCCGACCAGTGCGCGCGGACGGCGGCCAGGACGTCGGCGTCGGACACGTTCGGAGGGGGCTCGCGCACCGGATCACCCAAGCACGGACCGGCCCCGGCCGGACCAGGTGTATCTGACCTGGGGACGGACGACTCTTGACTGACGCGGCTCGGGCGCCGACCACGTCACGTCTTCCATGGGGGAACGCATGACCCTGCTCTCGCCTGCCCACGCCGGGACTCGTCCCGGCTCGACTCCGGGGAGCACCACGCCGCGGCTCGAGCTGCACGTACCGACCGCGCTCGCGCGGTTCCGCCGGCTCCGGGCCGCGCTGCCCGGGACGGCCGTGCACTACGCGGTGAAGGCCAACCCGCACCCGGACCTGCTCCGCGCGCTGGTGGCCGCCGGGTCCAGCTTCGACGTGGCCAGCCCGGCCGAGGTGCTCGCCTGCCTGGAAGCCGGGGCCCGCCCCGGCGACCTCGTCTACTCCAACCCGATCAAGCTGCGCGCCGACATCGTGGAGTCCGCGGGCCTGGGCGTCCGGCTGTTCGTGGTCGACTCTCCCGAGGAGACCCGCAAGGTCGCCGAGGCCGCGCCCCGTTCCGCCGTCCTCTGCCGGCTGGTGACGTCGGGCGAGGGCTCGGACTGGCCGCTGTCGCGCAAGTACGGCTGCTCGACGACCGAGGCGGTGGACGTGCTGACGCTGGCCGAGTCGCTCGGGCTCGAGGCCGCCGGGGTCTCCTTCCACGTCGGCTCGCAGCAGCGCGACCCGTCTGCCTGGGACGCGCCGATCGAGGCCTCGTCGCGGGTGTTCGCCGCGCTCCGCGCCGCCGGCTCGTCGCCGTGGCTGCTCGACCTGGGAGGCGGCTTCCCGGCCGCGCTCGAGGGTGGGGCGCCCGCCCTGGACGCGTACGGCGCGGCGATCCGGCGCGCGCTCCGCAAGCGGTTCGGCTCGCGGCGACCCCGCACGCTGGTCGAGCCCGGCCGGTCGATCGTGGCCGACGCCGGCCGCGTGGTGACCTCGGTCGTCGCGGTCGTGCACCGGGGCGACACGCGCTGGGTGTACCTCGACGCCGGTGTCTTCACCGGCCTGGTCGAGACCCTCGACGAGGCCATCCGCTACCGCCTGGAGACCACGGCGACCGGCCCCTCCGGCCCGTGCGTCCTCGCCGGCCCGACGTGTGACAGCGCGGACGTGATGTACGAGAAGCAGCCCGTCCAGCTGCCGCTGTCACTGGCCGAGGGCGACGAGGTCGTGCTCACCTCCGCGGGCGCCTACACCACCTGCTACTCGACGGTCGGCTTCAACGGCTTCGCGCCGCTGCCGACGCACCTCGTGGGCTGACCGGGACCGTGGAGGCCGCCGTCCGACGGACCGTCGCCAGCCATGCCCTGGCGGCCGTCGGCATGTCCCTGCCCTGGCCGCTGCTCGTGCTGCTCGTCTGGGAGCGCGCCGGCGACGGCTGGGTGCTCGGGCTCGCCGGCGCGGCGAGGATGCTCCCGTACGTCGCGTGCTCGTGGGCCGCCGGCCGGCTGGCCGACCGCTGCGCCCGGGACCGCATCGTGCGGCTGACGATCGTGGCGCGGGTGGTCCTGCTGGTCGCCGTGGCCGGGTCGTTGGCCGTCGGCGCGACCTGGGCCGCCCTGGCGGCGGCCACCGTCGCCATCGCCGCGGCCACCCCGGCGTACCCCGCCCTCGCGGCGGCAATGCCGGGTCTGGCCGAGGACCGCAGCGAGCGGGCGACCGGCCTGCTGGTGACCGTCGAGGTGGCGTCGTTCGTGGTCGGGCCGGCGATCGGCGGGCTCCTGCTCGCCGGGAGCACCCGCCCGCTCGTGCCGTGGGCCGCCGTCGCGTGCCTGGTCGGGGCGCACCTGCTCTTCGACGGCGTCCGACTGCCGGCAGCGCGCGCCGGGGAGCGCGACGCCGAGCAGACGGGCGTCGTCGCGGCCCTGAGGGCCTCGGCCGCCCTGCGCGGCGCCGTGGCCGTCGTCGCCCTGGTCAACGCCGTCGCCGCGGTCGTCGGCCTGGTCCTGCTGCCACTGCTGGGCGACGGGGTCGACTTCGGGGTCGCGACCGGGGCGCTCGGCATGGGCGCGCTGGGCGGACCGCTGCTGGGCCGGGTCGGAGACCGGTGGCGCGTCGGCGTACGGACCTGGCTGCTCCTGCTCGCCGCGTGCCTGGCGCTCGTGGTCGTCGCGTCGTCACTGTGGGCGGCCGTGCCACCGCTGGCACTCGCCGGCGCGGCCGCGGTCCAGGTCGAGACCGCCGCTACCGCGACGGTGCAGGTGGCCGCGCCCGACCGGCTGCGGTCCACCGTGCTCGGGCTCACCGACACCGCGATGGTGGCGGCCGCGCTCGTCGGCGCGCTGGTCGCGCCCACGCTCGCGGAGCTGCTCGGCCCGCACGTGGTGGTCGCGCTCGCCGCCTGCCTCACGCTCGCCGCGGTGCCACTCGTACGCCGCCCTGTCGTGCGGGTGCCGGTCGAGCAGCGGGTACCGCAATACAGTTGAGGCGTGGACTTCTGGTCGTCGTACGCCCACGGCTTCGCTCGGGTCGCGGCCTGCACCGTTCCGGTCGCCATCGCCGACCCCGCGCGCAACGCGGAGATCGTGCTGGAACAGGCGCGCGAGTGCCACGACGAGTCGGTCGCGCTGGCGGTGTTCCCGGAGCTGGCGCTGTGCGGGTACTCCATCGACGACCTGCTGATGCAGCAGACGCTGCTGGACGGCGTGCTGGCCGCGATCGACACGATCGTCGAGGGGTCGGCCTCGCTGCTGCCCGTGATCGTCGTCGGTGCCCCGCTGGTGCACGGCACGCGGGTCGTGAACTGCGCGGTGGTCATCCACCGAGGCCGCGTCCTCGGGGTGGCGCCGAAGTCGTACCTGCCGACGTACCGCGAGTTCTACGAGCGCCGCTGGTTCGCCCCGGGCGACGACCGGCGCGGGTCGACGATCCGGCTGGGCGGTCAGGACGTGCCCTTCGGGCCGGACCTGGTCTTCGCGGCGAGCGACCTGCCGGGCTTCCGGCTGTTCGTGGAGATCTGCGAGGACATGTGGGTGCCGGTGCCGCCCAGTGCCGAGGCGTCGCTGGCCGGCGCGACCGTGCTGGCGAACCTCTCCGGCTCGCCGATCACGGTCGCCCGTGCCGAGGACCGGCGGCTGCTGGTCCGTTCGGCGAGCGCGCGCTGCAACGCGGCGTACCTCTATGCCGCCGCCGGCCAGGGCGAGTCGACCACGGACCTGTCGTGGGACGGGCAGACGCTGGTCTACGAGTGCGGCGAGCTGCTGGCCGAGAGCGAGCGCTTCCCGGACGGCCCGCGACGGTCGGTCGCCGACGTCGACCTCGACCGGATCCGGCAGGAGCGCATCCGCCAGGGCACGCACGACGACAACCGGCGCACGCTGGCCGGCCGGGTCGCGGAGTTCCGGTTCGTGGAGTTCGAGCTCGGCGTTCCCTCAGGCGATGTCGGGCTTCGCCGCAAGGTCGATCGGTTCCCGTTCGTGCCCGACGACGAGGAACGCCTCGCCCTGGACTGCTACGAGGCCTACAACATCCAGGTCTCGGGGCTCGAGCAGCGGCTGCACGCCATCGGTCCGTCGACGAAGGTCGTCGTCGGCATCTCCGGCGGCCTCGACTCCACGCACGCGCTGATCGTGGCGGCCAAGGCGATGGACCGGCTCGGGCGGCCGCGGTCGGACATCCACGCGTTCACGATGCCGGGGTTCGCGACGGGCGAGACGACCAAGTCGTACGCCACCCGGCTGGCGAAGTCGCTCGAGGTGACGTTCGAGGAGCTCGACATCACCGCGGCCGCGCGACAGATGCTCGCCGACATGGACCACCCGTTCGCGGACGGGCAGCCGGTGTACGACGTCACCTTCGAGAACGTCCAGGCCGGTCTGCGGACCGACTACCTGTTCCGCCTCGCCAACCACCGCGGCGGCATCGTCCTCGGTACCGGAGACCTGTCCGAGCTCGCGCTCGGCTGGTGCACCTACGGCGTCGGCGACCAGATGTCGCACTACGGCGTGAACGCCGGGGTGCCGAAGACGCTCATCCAGCACCTGATCCGCTGGGTCATCTCGTCGGGCCAGTTCGACCCGGACACCAACGAGGTGCTGGGCGAGATCGTCGAGCAGGAGATCACCCCGGAGCTGATCCCGGACCAGGACGGCGTCAAGCCACAGGCGACCGAGGACACCGTCGGGCCCTACGCCCTCCAGGACTTCACGCTCTTCCACACGATCCGTCGGGGCACCGTGCCCAGCACGATCGCCTTCCTGGCCTGGCACGCCTGGCACGACGCCTCCGCCGGCGACTGGCCCCCGGGGTACCCGGCGTCGCGCCGCACGGCGTACGACCTGCCCGTCATCCGCCACTGGCTCGAGGTGTTCTGCCGGCGGTTCTTCGCCAACCAGTTCAAGCGCTCGGCGCTGCCCAACGGTCCCAAGGTCAGCTCCGGCGGCACCATGTCGCCCCGGGGTGACTGGCGGATGCCCTCGGACGCCTCGGCGGCCGCCTGGCTGGCCGAGCTGGAGAACGTGCCCCAAGGCTGACGCCGAGGGGTGGCTGCCCGACACCCGTCACCGCATCCGTGCCACGGTAGGCACATGCCCAGCACCACGTTCACCGTCCACACCAGCCTGACGCCGACCCAGGTGCTCGACCTGTTCACCGACTTCGGCCCGGACCGGGCGAAGAACTGGCCGAACAACGCCGAGTCGCGCTACGAGGTGCACGAGACGGGGCCGGACTGGGCGGAGGTCACCGAAGGCAACAACATGGGCTGGGAGCGGGAGCGGTACTCCTGGGACGCGGCGGCCGGGACGGTCGACATCGAGACCCTCGACTCGAACCTCTGGGGGCCGGGCAGCGGCTGGCACTACCGGCTCACGCCGGCCGGCGACGGCACCGACGTGCGCGTGACGCTGAACCGCCACGGCAAGTCGCTGACCGGCAAGCTGGTCGGCGCGTTGATCCCCGTCGCAGGCTCGGTGGCGCTGAAGAGGCAGTTCGCAGCGGTGTTCCGGAAGGCCGAAGCCGCCGGATAGCCATGCGAAGCGGAACCGCAGGGGTTTTGTAGCGACGCGTCCAGGCTCGGACGGCTGTCCCGACTGCCTGCTCAGCCGCGCGGCCAGCGCCGGGCGACGGGAGCCGGTCCCGGTCTGACCCCGCCGAAGGCCACGGCCGCCACGGCCCCGGGCACGTCGAGGCCGCGGACCAGGAGGCCGTTCGGCGGGTCGGCGAGCGTCACGGTGGGCAGGGCACGGGACAGGCCCTCGCGGGTGGCCTTCACGACCGCCTCCTTGCGCACCCAGGTGGCCAGGAAGGCCAACTCGTCGGCGGGCTCGGACTCGCCGTGGGCGAGCACCCGCGGCAGCAGGTCACGCCAGTCCGCCGGGCAGTGCGTCTCGACGTCCACCCCGACCGGTCCGGCGGCGGCCGCGGCGACGGCGTACGTGCCCGAGTGCGACACCGACACCTGCCAGGCGCGCCCGGGCGCGGTCACGGGGCCGTGCTGCTCGCCGCAGCGCGGGCAGGTGCGGTCGAGGGCCACCGACGCCGGGTCCGTCCCGTCGAGGTCGGCGACGAGAGCGCGGAGCAGCGCCGCCCCGAGCACGAACCGGTCGCCGTCCCCCGTTCCGCGCAGCCGGCCGAGTCGCTCGCGTTCCGTGTCGTCGAGCCACCGCGCGTGCTCCTCGGAGAGGTCTTCCGTCGAGGCCCACCAGACGTGGACGATGTCGGCGAGCACGGCATCACGGTAGGCCCGGCCCCGATGGCAACCTCGGGCGCGGGTGTCGCGTCGTACGAGGGACTTGACCCAACCTCCGAGGGAGAACAGCACCATGACCAGCATCCATCGCGTCCTCGCCGCCGCCGTCGCGGTCGGCCTCGCACTCGCCGGCGTGTCGAACGGGCAGGCGTCGGGAGCCGAGACAACCAGTGCCCGTGCCAAGACCACCGCCGTCACCGTCGCCATCCGGTCCTGCGAGGGCTGCGAGGTGACGCTGATCAGCTACACCGCCGAGGACCCCAGCAGCGGCTGGGCCTCCGACCCGCACCTGATCGCGAACGGCAAGGCGGCGTTCGTGGTGCCGACCGACAAGACCCTCGGTCTCAGCGTCGCCGTCGAGACGCCGTGGGAGGGCCACCTCGGCTACACGACCATGGCGGTGATGCGCTACCAGGGCCTGACCGTCGGTGACCGGATCGGCTTCAACCGTGCGCGCACGATGAAGAAGGCCAGCGGCTGCTTCGCGGGCACCGCGAAGAAGGAGCTGCTGCTGCGACTCAAGGTCCGGCGGGTGATGGTCGAGGGCGTCTTCGAGAAGGTGCCGGGCCAGATCGTCTGGGCGCCGACCACGCAGGAGTGGCTGCGGCCGCTCAACCCGGTGTACGGCGGGGTGCTGGGCGGACAGGACGTCCTGCTCTGCAAGGCCGGCTCCCACGGAGGCTGACCCTCCGGCAGCTCGTCGGGTCGGGGAGTCCTCCGGGTCGAGGGGTACGGCGGCAAGGTTCCGCCTCCGGGGGAGTTGTCTGTGGTTGTCGTTCTTTGATCGCCTGCGGCGGGCTGGGTTGCGGTTCGTCGGCCGGCGCCCCGGTCCTGCCCTCCGGGGGACAGGGGCGGCGCGTCGCACGCACGGCGTGGTCGTGTGCTTGCGACCGCCGGCGCGCGCCGCGGCCAAGCCCTTTTAGCCCCCGGAGGGCAGGCCCGGGTCACCGTCCCACGCCCACGACCCGTGGGTGGTCTGCGCGCGAGGTCGGCTGACGTCAACCACCCCGGGCGGGTCACCGCAGCAGGTGGTGGCTCTTCCACCACCCTCCCGTGACCGGACCGCGAGCGGCGGAGCGAGGAGGATCTTCTCGTGCAGCCGCCGGCGACCACGGTCCCGACGCCCGCCGCAGGCGACCAAACAAGACACCAACCACAGACCATCCGCCGGAGGCGGAATACTGATCTCATGGGCAAGCAGGAAGACTTCGTGCTCCGGGCACTCGAGGAGCGCGACGTCAGGTTCGTGCGGCTGTGGTTCACCGACGTCCTCGGGTTCCTGAAGTCCGTGGCGGTGGCGCCGGCGGAGCTGGAGGGGGCCTTCGACGAGGGGATCGGTTTCGACGGGTCGGCGATCGAGGGGTTCGCCCGGGTCTACGAGTCGGACATGCTCGCCAAGCCGGACCCGTCGACGTTCCAGATCCTGCCGTGGCGCGGCGAGGGGCCGGCGACGGCCCGGATGTTCTGCGACATCGTGATGCCGGACGGCTCCGCCTCGTACGCCGACCCGCGCTACGTCCTCAAGCGCACGCTGACCAAGGCGGCCGACCAGGGGTTCACCTTCTACACGCACCCCGAGATCGAGTTCTACCTGTTCAAGGACACCCCGCAGAACGGCGTCGACCCCGTGCCGGTGGACCGCAGCGGGTACTTCGACCACACCGCGCAGTCGATGGGAGCGGACTTCCGCCGCGAGGCGATCACGATGCTCGAGTCGATGGGCATCTCGGTGGAGTTCAGCCACCACGAGGGCGGGCCGGGCCAGCAGGAGATCGACCTGAGGTACGCCGACGCGCTGAGCACCGCCGACAACATCATGACCTTCCGCACGGTCATCCGTGAGGTGGCGTTGAGCCAGGGCATCTGGGCGACGTTCATGCCCAAGCCGTTCACCCAGCACCCCGGCTCGGCGATGCACACGCACGTGTCGCTGTTCGAGGGCGACCGCAACGCGTTCTTCGAGGCCGGCTCGCAGTACCAACTCTCCAAGACCGGCCAGCAGTTCATCGCCGGCATCCTGCGCCACGCCAGCGAGATCACCTGCGTGACCAACCAGTGGGTCAACAGCTACAAGCGCCTGCTCGGCGGCGGCGAGGCCCCGTCGTACATCTGCTGGGGCCACAACAACCGCTCGGCCATGGTGCGCGTGCCGATGTACAAGCCCAACAAGGGCCAGTCGACCCGGGTCGAGGTGCGCAGCATCGACGCGGCCGCGAACCCCTACCTCGCGTACGCCGTGATCCTGGCCGCCGGCATGAAGGGCATCGACGAGGGCTACGACCTCCCGCGCGAGGCCGAGGACGACGTGTGGAGCCTGACCGAGCGGGAGCGCACCAGCCTCGGCATCGAGCCGCTGCCGAAGAGCCTGTACGACGCCATCGGCATCGCCGAGCGCAGCGAGCTCCTCGCCGAGACCCTGGGCGAGCACGTCTTCGACTTCTTCCTGCGCAACAAACGCTCGGAGTGGGAGGAGTACCGCACGCAGGTCTCCGCGTTCGAGCGCGACCGGATGCTCCCGGTTCTCTGAGGCGACGATGACCACCGCGAACGAGGCGCCCCAGCGCAGCCCGATCGAGAAGCAGCTCAACGTCGGCCTGATGGTCGTGATGGTGCTGGCCGCGCTCATCATCGTGTACGCCCTCGCCTACGTCTCGGCCTCGTGGGACGGCGACCAGGACCGCACCCGCTTCGAGGCGCTCCAGATCGCCATGGTCTTCCTGTTCATCCCGGGTGTCGTGGTGTTCTTCACCGCCCGGTCCGCGCGCCGCAGGCTCAAGGCCCAGGTCGTCAGCGCTCGTCTCTACGGGACCCTCGCCGGCGTCTTCGCGATGCTCGCCGCGCTGCCGATCCTGGCCACGGTCATCGGGCTGGCGTCCCTGGTGGCCGGCCTGTTCACGCTCACCGCGTCGCTGCTGCTCAAGAAGGACCGGCTCGCATGACGTCGCCCCGCATCGCCGTCGTCCAGCACGAGGAGAACTGCCCGCCACACCTGGTCGGCACGTGGATGGCCGACGCCGGAGCGGACGTCGCGGTGTGCCACGCGTACGACGGCGACCCGCTGCCCGACCCGGGGACGTACGACGCCCTGGTCGTGCTCGGCGGTGCGATGGGCGCCAACGACGACGCCGACAGCCCGTGGCTCGCGCTGGTGCGCGAGCGGATCCGCGTGCACGCGGCCGGCGGCGTGCCGGTGCTCGGCATCTGCCTCGGTCACCAGCTGGCCGCCGTGGCCCTGGGCGGCGAGGTCGAGACGAACTCGCGCGGCCAGACGTTCGGCCTGCGCATGATGGGCTGGACGCCCGAGGCGCACCTGGACCCGCTGATGCACGAGCTGGCCACCCCGCGGCGCGGTGTTCACTGGCACGACGACGTCGTGACCGAGGTGCCCGAGGGGGCCGTCGTGCTCGCCCGCATCGAGGGCGTCGAGGTGCAGGCGGCGCGCTTCGCGCCGACCGTCTGGGGCGTCCAGCACCACCCCGAGGTCGACGCCCAGCTGATCGCCCCGTGGGCCGTGGCCGACCGCGAGCTGCACCGCAGCCAGGGCCTCGACACCGACGCGGTGCTTGCGGAGATCGACGCCGCGCGCGAGGAGCTGGCGGCCGCGTGGCGGCCGCTGGCGTCCCGGTTCGTCGAGATCGCCGCCCACGCGTGACGCGAGCGCGATGACTCGGCCGGCCACCTCACGCTCCGACCTGCTCCGCCACGGGTTCGTCGACTCCGACCGCACGTCGGCCGGCCTGCGCGAGCTCGGCGGGCACGCGGACCCGCTGGTGGCGCTGCTCGGACGTACCGCCGACCCGGACCTGGCCCTCGCCGGCCTGCTCCGGCTGGCCGCGGCGGCCGACGAGCAGCTGGGCGACCGCGACGCGATGCTGCAGGAGATCGTCGACGACGAGGGCACGGCCATGCGGCTGCTCTGCGTGCTGGGTGCCAGCCAGGCCCTGGCCGACCACCTCGTCCGGCACCCGACCCACTGGCGCGAGCTCACCGACCCGACACTCGGCAGCACCCGCCCCGCGGCGTACGCCGTCCGCGCGGCGTTGTTGACCGCTGTCGGCGCCGACCCCTCGAGCGACCAGCCGGTCGCGGGCGTTCCCGAGCCGGAGGCGCTGGACGCGCTGCGCGTGGAGTACCGCCGGCTCCTGCTGCGGCTGGCCTCGCGCGACCTGGCGCACCACGTCGGCGTGGACGACGTCGCCGCCGAGCTGTCGGACCTGGCGGCCGGCACCCTGGAGGCCGGCCTCGCGATCGCCCGCGCCCACGTCGGACCGGACTCCGCGGACGTACGGCTCGCCGTCATCGCGATGGGCAAGTGCGGCGGTCACGAGCTCAACTACGTCTCCGACGTCGACGTCATCTTCTGCTTCGAGCCGGCCCACGATGCGGCCGAGGGCGCCGCGTCGCGGGTCGCGACCCAGCTGGCCACGCACCTGATGCGGGCCTGCTCCGACCACACGCCCGAGGGCACCATCTGGCCCGTCGACGCGGCGCTCCGGCCGGAGGGCAAGGCCGGACCGCTCGTGCGGACGCTCGCGGGCATGCGCTCCTACTACGAGCGCTGGGCCAAGACCTGGGAGTTCCAGGCGCTGCTGAAGGCTCGGCCCGTCGCCGGCGACCTCGAGCTGGGTCGCGAGCTCGTCGACCTGGTGGCGCCGATGGTGTGGAGCGCGTCCGGCCGCGACGGGTTCGTGGCGGACGTGCAGGCGATGCGGCGACGCGTCGTGGAGACCATCCCGGCGCGCGAGGCCGACCGTCAGCTCAAGCTGGGCCTCGGCGGCCTGCGCGACGTGGAGTTCGCGGTGCAGCTGCTCCAGCTCGTCCACGGCCGCGGCGACCCGTCGCTCCGGGCGCCGGCCACGCTGAGCGCGCTGACCGAGCTGACGACGGGCGGGTACGTCGGTCGGGTCGACGGCGAGGCGATGCACAACGCCTACGCCTTCCTGCGCACGCTCGAGCACCGCATCCAGCTCTACCAGCTGCGCCGCACCCACGTCGTACCCGTCGACGAGCCGTCGCTGCGCCGGATCGCGCGCGGGATGGGGTACGTCAAGGACCCGGTCCCCTCGCTCGACGAGGCGTGGCAGGGCTGGCGGCGCGAGGTGCGCCGACTGCACGAGAAGCTCTTCTACCGGCCGCTGCTCACCGCGGTGGCCCGGATGCCCGGCGTCGCCGACGACGAGGCCGGGCTCTCGACCGAGGCGGCCGCGTCCCGGCTGGCGGCGCTCGGTTTCGCCGACCCCATGGCGGCGCTGCGGCACCTCGAGGCGCTGACCAGCGGTGTGACGCGCACGGCCAGCATCCAGAAGGCGCTGATGCCGGCGATGCTGGGGTGGTTCGCCGACTCACCCGACCCGGACGGCGGGCTGTTCGGCTTCCGCCGGCTGAGCGAGTCCCTGGGCAGCACGCCGTGGTACCTGGGCACGTTGCGCGACGAGGGCCACGTCGCCGAGCGGCTGGCCCGCGTGCTGGCGACGTCGAAGTACGCCACGGCGCTCATCGAGCGGGAGCCGCAGGGCGTGCGGATGCTGGGGGAGAGCCTCACGCCGCGCGGTTCGGAGCCGCTGATGGCCGAGATGGCCAAGTCCGCCGGGCGGCAGGACGACCCGGTCGAGGCGGCGCGGTCGATCCGCGCCGTACGCCGTCGCGAGCTGCTGCGCCTGGCCGCCGGGGACCTGTTCGGCGAGATCGACGTGGCCGAGGTGGGCGCCGGGCTCTCGCGGCTGACCGACGCGACGCTCGAGGCGACCCTCGACGCGGCGGGCCGGGCCGTCCGCGAGCAGCTCGGCCTGGACGCGCCACCGACCGCGATGGCGATCGTGGCGATGGGCCGGTACGGCGGGTTCGAGCTGTCCTACGCGAGCGACGCCGACGTGATGTTCGTCCACGACCCGCTGCCCGGGGCCGACCCGCAGGTCGCCACGACGTACGCGCAGAACACCGCCAACGAGCTGCGCCGCCTGCTGTCGCTGCCGATGACCGACCCGCCGCTCGAGGTCGACGCCGACCTGCGCCCGGAGGGGAAGCAGGGGCCGCTGGTGCGGACGCTCGACTCGTACGCCGCGTACTACGCCAAGTGGTCGAAGGTCTGGGAGTTCCAGGCGCTGCTGCGCGCCGATGCGGTCGTGGGCGACGCGGACCTGCGCCGCCGGTTCACCGAGCTCGTCGACCCGCTCCGCTTCCCGGCGACGGGGCTCGCCGAGACCGACGTGGCCGAGGTACGCCGGATCAAGGCGCGCATCGACCGCGAGCGGCTGCCGCGGGGCGCCGACCCCAAGACCCACCTCAAGCTGGGCCGCGGCGGCCTGGCCGACATCGAGTGGACGGTCCAGCTGCTCCAGATGCGGCACGCCGCCGACGTACCCGGCCTGCGCACCCCGCGGACCCTCGACGCGCTCTCCGCGGCCGGCGAGGCCGGCCTGCTCGGCGCCACCGACGCCGACGTCCTGGTGCGCTCGTGGCGCACGGTCAGCCGCGTGCGCAACGCGATCACCCTGGTGCTCAACAAGGGCAGCGACCAGCTGCCCAGCGACCCACGAGCACTGGCGGCGATGGCCGCCGTGCTCGGGTACGCGCCCGGCGGCACCGACGAGATGGTCAACGACTACCTGCGCACGACTCGCCGGGCGAGAGCCGTCGTGGACCGCGTCTTCTGGGGATGATCAGGTCATGGACCACTTCCCCGGTCCCCGGCACGAGCTTCCCCGACGCTACTGTCCGGTGTGCGGGCACTGGACGGACCGCCGGTTCCGCAACGGCCCCGGCGCCCGTCCCGACGCGCGATGTCCGAGCTGCAAGAGCCTGGAGCGACAACGCTTCCTGGCCGTCCTGACCTCCTGCCTGGGTCCGCTGGTCGACGTCGGCACGCTGCTGGACATCGCACCGGCGCCGTGCACGACGACCGTGCTCGCTGAGCTCGAGCCGGTCCGGCACGTGCGGATGGACATCGGCTACGACGAGCGCGGCGTCGACCTGCTCGGCTCGGTGACCGCGATCCCGCTGCGCGACGGGAGCGTGGACGTGCTGGTCTGCTACCACGTGCTGGAGCACGTGCCCGACGACGCCGCGGCCATGCGGGAGATGGCTCGCGTGCTGGCACCGGGCGGGGTCGGTCTGGTGCAGGTGCCGATCCGCTTCGGCCGGCCGACCGACGAGGACCTCGGGGCCGGTGAGGCCGAGCGGGTCCGCAGGTTCGGCCAGCACGACCACGTGCGCTACTACGGCGACGACTTCGAGCAGCGGCTGGCCGACAACGGCCTGGTCTTCACCCGTACCTCGCCCCGGTCCCTGGTCGGGGAGCGGGTCTGCCACGTCCTCGGGCTGATCCCCGACGAGTGGGTGTGGGTGGTCCGCAGCGCGGCGCACGACACCGGTGAGGTCCATCCGGTCGTCGTACCTCCGCCGACCGGTCTGACGCGGGCGCTGGACGCCGTCGTGGAGGCGTGGTTCGACGACCTGGTCGCACTGAGCCACGCGCGCCGGAGGGTCCGGCGGCTGAGGTCGGAGCTCGACGTCCGGTCCCGGTCACTGGGTGCCCGCGTGCGGGCCCATTGGCACCGCTCTGCTTGAGGGAATGGGCATGATCGCTGCATGACCTCTGCTGCGTCCCGCGCCACCCAACTGCTCGGCCTGCACACGAGCCCGAAGATCCTCACCCTCGTCAACGTCTGGGACGTCGCCAGCGCCAAGGCCGTGGCGGCGGTCGAGGAGACGAGGGCGATCGCGACGGCGAGCCACGGCATCGCGGCGACGTACGGCTATCCCGACGGCGAGAGGATCTCGGTCGACCTGATGCTGGACATGGTCGGGAGGATCGCGGCGGCGGTCGACGTGCCGGTGAGTGCGGATCTCGAGGCGGGGTACGGCGACCCGGGAGGCACCATCCGCCGGGCGATCGGCCTCGGCGTCGTGGGCGCCAACATCGAGGACCAGATGAAGCCGGTCACCGAGGCGGCGGCCGTCGTGGAGGCGGTGATGGCCGCCGCGGACGCCGAGGGTGTCCCAGACTTCGCGCTCAACGCGCGCACCGACGCCTACCTTCGCGCCGGCGACCAGGACCGGCGCGAGGTGATGCAGGAGGCGATCACCCGGGGCCGCGCGTACCTCGACGCCGGCGCGCCCGTCGTGTTCGTCCCCGGCCTGCTCCAGGAGTCCGAGGTCGAGGACCTCGTCGACGCCCTCGGCGAGCGGAGGGTGAGCCTGATCGGCGTCCCGGGCATGCTGCCGGCCAGCCGGCTCGAGCAGCTCGGCGTCGCCCGGCTGTCGTTCGGCCCGTACCCCCAGCGCGTCGCCCTCACCGCCCTCCAGGAGCTCGTCGAGGCGGTCGACGACGGCGTGCCGCCGGGTACTCGCGCGCTGAACTGACCGCTGCTCGGGACCCGGAGTGGCGGTGAGCCAGGGTCGGTCCCGTCGCGCCGGACCGACCCCCACCCACCGCCCATCCGGACGACGTCGGCCATGCCACTCGCGACCACGACGACGGTGCTGGCAGGGTGGGCCGGGTGAGTGAGATCGCCGACCGGTTCCGTGAGGTGGCCCGCAGCTGCGAGGGCGACGTGTTCTGGACACCGCGCAGCACGCCTGTCGAGGCGATGCGGCGGGTGGCCGTCCAGGCCGAGGAGCTCGGGATCGAGGAGTGGGACGTGTACGCCGAGCGCGGCGCCGTCGCGCGCCTCGAGGAGGAGGTCGCCGGGCTGCTCGGCAAGCCCGCGGCCGCGATGTTCCCCAGTGGCGTGATGGCCCAGCAGGCCGCGCTCCGGGTGCACTGCGACCGACGCGGCAGCCTGCGCGTCGGCATCCCGGAGGTCTCGCACCTGCTCCAGCACGAGGACGACGGCCCGCGGCTGGTGCACGGCTTCCGGTTCGAGCACCTCTCGATGGGCCGCGAGCTGCCGACCGTCGCCGACGTCGAGCGGCTCGGGCAGGGGCTCGGCGCGATCCTCCTCGAGCTGCCGCTGCGCGACGCCGGCTGCGTCCTGCCGGCCTGGGACGACCTGGTCGCGATCACGGCGAAGGCCCACGAGCTCGGTGCGGCCGTGCACCTCGACGGCGCCCGGATCTGGGAGAGCCAGCCGTACTACGAGCGGCCGCTCGCCGACATCGCCGGCCTCGCGGACACGACGTACGTCTCCTTCTACAAGGGCCTCGGCGGTCTCGCCGGCGCGTGCCTGGTGGGGGAGCAGGACGTGGTCGACGAGGCGCGGCGCTGGCGCAAGCGGATGGGCGGGACGCTGTTCCACCTGACGCCGCTCGCCATCGGCGCGCTGGCCGGGCTGCGCGACTACCTGCCGAAGATGCCCGAGTACGTCGCGTGGGGTCGCCGGCTCGCCGAGCGCCTGGTCGCGAAGGGCGTCCGGGTGAACCCCGACCCGCCGCAGACCAACACGTTCGAGCTGTTCGCCCATGCCGACGCGGACGTCGTCAACGAGCGCGTCATCGCGTTCATGGAGGAGACCTGGGTCCAGCCGTGCGGCATGTGGCGGCCTGCGCCGGTGCCGGGGGAGGTGACGTGCGAGGTCGCCGTGCACGAGGCCGCCCTGACGCGGGACCCCGAGGAGGTGGCGAAGTGGCTGAGGGAGATCACCGGGAGCTGACCGAGCTGCCGGTCGCCGAGGCGCTGGCGGCCATGCAGGCGCTGGCCGTCCGGATCTGGACCCCCGAGGCACGCCACCACCCCGGCCAGCTGGCGTGGAGCTACGCGTACGCCCTGCCCGAGGACCTCGGCCACGGACCGGCCGCCGTGCTGACCCGCGACGAGGACCTGGTGGCCTGGGCCTGGGCGGAGTCCGAGGACTGGATGGAGCTGTGCGTCGACCCCGCCGCCCTCGACGCCGGTGACGCGGCCATCGCCTGGTTCCTCGAGCGCGCCGGGTCGTCCGCCGTGCGGACGATGGCGCTGGACACCGAGGAGCACGTGTTCGCGGCCCTCGACCGCGCGGGCTTCCTGCCCGAGGACGAGATGCCCTGGTTCACCCACCACTACCTCGACCTCGAGAACCTGTTGCCCGTGCCGGAGGTCGCCGGCTACACCTTCCGGCACGTCGACCCGGACGAGGCCGGACCGCGGTCGGCCTGCCACCGCGCTGCGTGGAGCCAGCCGGGAGGTACGTCGAAGGTCACCGCGGCGGCGTACGAGCGGCTGATGCGCACCCCGCCGTACCGCCACGACCTGGACTGGGTGGCCGTCGACGAGGCGGGGGAGCTGGTCGCCTCGGCCACGATCTGGCTCGACGAGACGAACGGCGTGGCCCTGGTCGAGCCGGTCGGCTGCGTGCCGGACCACCGCGGCCGTGGCCTGGCCGGAGCGGTCAGCGTCGCCGGGCTGGCCGCCGCGCGTGACCTCGGCGCGCGCCTCGGCATGGTCTGCCCGCGCGGTGACGACGGTTACCCGGTGCCGATGCGCGTGTACCAGGGCATCGGCTTCACCCCGGGCCCCCGGACCGTGACGTTCGTCCGGCCTTCCCTGGAGGCCTGACCCCTCCCACCGCCAGCGGCCCCCCTCGCCGCGCCGAGGGGTACGACGCGGTGTTCCACCCCCCGGGGTGGTTTTGGGGCCGGACGGTTGACGGGGTGGAAACCCGGCTGGCACGGTGATGTAACCGGTTACAGAAACCGGTTACACGAACCAGGGGCCCGAACGACGGGCCGAACGATCTCTCGGGAGGCGATTCCTCGTGGCCACCACGATCCGGGACGTGGCCCATCGGGCGGGCGTGTCGATCGCCACCGTCTCCCGCGCCCTCCGGGACGCCGACAGCGTGACGCCGCAGACCCGCCAGCGGGTCACGCAGGCGGCCGCCGACCTCGAGTACGTGCCGAGCCAGCTCGGCCGCCAGCTCGCGCAGGGCCGGCACGCCGCGAACGGCATCGTCTTCCCCGACCTGTCCGGCCCGTACTACGCCGAGGTCGTCCTCGGGTACGAGTCGGTCGCCGCCGAGCTCGACCGCTCGGTCCTCATCCTGTCCACGCACGGCCGGCGCGACGCCGCGGACCTGGTCGCCGGCCTGGCCGCACGGTGCGACGGGCTCGTCGTCCTCGCCCACGCCGTCCACGAGGACGTCATCGAGCGCATCACCCGTCGTGGGACCCCCGTGGTGCTGGTCGCCCGCACCCCCGTCCCCGACGCCGACTCCGTCAACGCCGAGAACAGCGCGTCCGCGGCGATGCTCGGCGACCACCTCGTCGACCGCGGCGCCCGCACGGTCGCGTTCGTCGGCGACCCCGACGCCTCCTCCGACGTCGCCGAGCGACTCACCTCCCTGCGCGCCGCGGTGGAGCGCGCCGGTGCCACGGTCTCGGTCGTCCCGGTCGCCGACTTCAGCGAGGACAGCGGTGTCCGTGCTGCCGAGGCCGCCCTGTCCAGGCGCCGGGCCGAGGGCCTGCCCGACGCCTTCGCCTGCGCCAACGACGAGCTGGCGCTCGGGATGCTCCAGGGCCTGCGGGCCGCCGGCGTCCGCGTCCCCGAGGACACCCTCGTCTCCGGCTGGGACGACGTGATGGCCGCCCGGTACGCCGGGCTGACCACCGTCCGCCAGCCGATGCGCGACCTGGGCGCCCGCGCCGCCCACCTGCTCGACCAGCTGATCAACCGCACTCGCGAGGAGCACGTCCACGAGGTCCTCGCCACCGAGCTCATCGTCCGCACCAGCACGACCACCAGCACGACCACCAGCACCACGACCAGCACCACCACCAGCACCACCACCTCGGAAGGAACCCCCTGATGAACACATCTCGGACACGCGCGATCCGACGACCGTTGGCCGCGCTCACCACTGCCGGGCTCGCCCTCGCCTTGACGATGACCGCGTGCGGTCGCGACGAGGGCAGCTCCGGAGCCGCGGGCCAGGGGGACGCGGTCTCGGACGGCGCCGCCACCGGCACCATCGAGGTCTGGGCCATGGGCACCGAGGGCGACGCCCTCCAGGACTTCGCCAAGGGCTTCAACGAGGACAACCCCGACGCCAAGGTCGAGGTGACCGCGATCCCGTGGGAGGCCGCGCACGACAAGATCGCGAACGCGATCGCCTCCGGTGAGACCCCGGACGTCACCCTGGTCGGCACCACCTGGATGGGCGAGTTCGCCGAGAGCGGCGGCATCGACCCGACCCCGGCGGACCTGGTCGACCCGGCCGACTTCTACGAGGGCGCCTGGGGGTCCACGGAGGTCGGTGGCACGTCGTACGGCGTCCCCTGGTACGTCGAGACCCGCGTCCTGTACTACCGCACGGACCTGGCCAAGAAGGCCGGCTGGGACCAGGCCCCGCAGACCCTCGACGAGCTCCACCAGTTCGCCGCGGACATGCAGTCCAAGGGCGGCGCCGAGTACGGCATCCAGCTCCCGGCCGGCGGCACCGGCTCGTGGCAGACGTTCATGCCGTTCGCCTGGTCCAACGGTGCGACGCTGACCAACGAGGACGGGACCGAGTACACCCTCGACTCGCCCGAGATGACCGACTCCCTGGAGTTCTACAAGACCTTCTTCGACGACGGTCTGAGCCCGACGCGGACGCTGGACGCCGGTGAGCTCGAGAGCGGGTTCGCCGACGGCACCTACGGCTCGTTCATCTCCGGTCCGTGGCACACCGGGCTGGTCGAGGACGCCGGTGTCACCCAGGACCAGTACGCCATCGCGCCGTTCCCCGGCGCCGACGGTGCGCCCGGCACGTCCTTCGTCGGCGGTGGCGACCTCGCGGTCTTCAGCGACTCCGACAACAAGGAGTCCGCCTGGAAGTTCGTGCAGTGGCTGAGCGACCCGGAGACCCAGCAGGGCTTCTACGACCTGGTCGGCGACCTGCCGGCGGTCAAGTCCGCCTGGGACACCGGCAAGCTGGCCGACGACCCGCAGCTGCAGATCTTCGGCGAGCAGCTCGACAGCACGATGGCCCCGCCGGCCGTCCCCACCTGGGACCAGCTCTCCGCCGCGGTCGACAGCGAGACCGAGAAGGCGACCAAGGGCGACACCAGCCCCGACGACGCCGTGTCGGCGATGCAGAAGCAGGCGGAGTCGATCGGCACCGGGCTCTGAGGGACTGATCCCACATGAGCACCACGCACCAGCAACAGGGCCAACGAGGGTCCGAGGTCGACTCCCCGGACCGCGGCGACAAGCCGCGGTCCGCGGGCGGCCCCTCGCCGAGTAGGCACGTCGACCCCACGCGGCGCCAGCAGGCCATCGCGGCCTGGGCACTGGCGCTGCCGTTCACGCTGCTCTTCCTGGCGTTCACGCTCGGACCGGTGCTGGCCAGCCTCGGGATGAGTGTCACCGACATGCGGCGCGTGGACATCCGCACGCCGTTCGGCGTGAACTTCGTGGGGCTCGACAACTTCACCAAGCTCATCGAGGACCCTCTCTTCCGTAAAGTCACCCTCAACACGCTGCTGTACCTCGTGCTCGGCGTGCCGCTGACCATGGCCATCGCGCTGTTCGTCGCGGTCCTGGTCAACCGGGTGAACCGGCTCAAGGGCTTCTTCCGGGTGGGCTACTACCTCCCCGTCGTGACCAGCATCGTGGCGGTCTCCGTGGTCTGGAAGTACCTGTACCGCGACAACGGCGGCCTGTTCAACACGGTCCTGAGCTGGGTCGGCGTCGACGGGCCCGGCTGGCTCGACAGCACCACGCTGGCGCTGCCCAGCCTCGTCCTGATGGCCGCCTGGCGGAACTTCGGCACCCTGTTCGTGATCTTCCTGGCGGGCCTGCAGACCATCCCCAAGGAGCTCAACGAGGCCGCCGAGGTGGACGGCGCGAACGGCTGGGGACGGTTCCGCCACATCACCTTGCCGATGCTGCGTCCGGTGATGCTCTTCGGCGCCGTGATCACCGGCATCGGCTACCTGCAGTTCTTCGAAGAGGCGTTCATCATGACCCACGGCGGTCCGCTCGACTCCACGCGCTCGGTCACCTTCTACACCTTCGACCAGTTCGGCTTCGGCAACCTCGGGTACGCCGCCGCGGCGAGCTACCTGCTCTTCCTGGCCATCGTCGTGCTGACGTTCGTGCAGTTCCGGTTGCTCGGCGACCGTGAGGACAAGGTGAAGAGATGACGACCACGCACAGCGTCACCCACGACCCCAAGGCCGGCGAGGACGAGGCCGTCGTCGCCCCGAACCAGCGCGACGACAGCATCACGACGCCGCCGTGGATCTACGCGGTCCTCCTCGTCGGGCTGTTCCTCGTCGTCATCCCGTTCGTCTGGATGCTGATCTCCTCGTTCAAGCCCGAGGCCGAGGTCCGGGCGGTGCCGCCGACGTGGTGGCCCGAGACCCTGACCCTGGACAACTACGACCGGCTGTTCACGCAGCTGGACTTCCCGACGTACTTCATGAACTCGGTCATCGTGGCGCTCTCGGTCACCGTCGGGAACGTCGTCTTCTGCTCGATGCTCGGCTACGCCCTGGCGAAGCTGAGCTTCCCCGGCAAGAAGCTGATGTTCGTCATCGTGCTGGGCACGCTGATGGTGCCCGGGGTGGTGACGTTCATCCCGCTGTTCGTGCTGACCACCAAGATGGGTCTCTCGAACACGCTGATCGGGATGATCCTGCCGTTCATGGCCGCGCCGTTCGGCGTGTTCCTGATGCGGCAGTACATCTCGGCGCTGCCCGACGAGCTGATCCAGGCCGCACGCATCGACGGTGCCGGCGAGCTGCGGATCTTCGCCTCGGTGATCCTGCCGCTGTGCGGGCCGGCCCTGGCGACGCTCGGGATCCTGACCTTCCTCGGCTCGTGGAACAACTTCCTGTGGCCGCTGGTCGTGGCCCAGACCGAGGACAAGTACACCCTCCCGGTCGCGTTGGCGTTGTACGCCGTCGGCCAGAACGCCACCCAGTACGGCCTGCTGCTGGCCGGCTCGGTCGTCGTGGTCATCCCGGTGCTGGTGCTCTTCCTCTTCCTGCAGCGCCACATCATGCAAGGCATCGCCATGACGGGCATCAAGTAACCGCTCGTCGTTCCCATCTCGGAAAGGAACCCTCATGCGCGTGCGCACCTCCCTCGCCGCCACCCTGGCGGCCGGAGCACTGGCCGCCGGCCTGCTGACCTCGAGCGGCACCCCTGCCGCCTCCGGGGCAGCAGTCACCGCCGCCGGTGACCAGCCGGCCGTCCTCGACACCTACCTCGCCGACACGTGGAAGTCCTTCACGGCCATGGTCGACCCGGACACGGGTCTGGTCTCGGACAACGTGGCAGGCAGCCTCGCCGGCAACAGCCGGGCGCGGTACACCTCCCCGACCAACATCGGGGCCTACCTGTGGTCGACGACGGTCGCCGAGGACACCGGGCTGATCAGCCAGAAGGAGGCGCGGGCGCGGATCAAGCTGACGCTGAAGACGCTGGCCACCCTCGAGATCCACGAGCCGTCCGGGATGTTCTACAACTGGTACGACCCCCAGACCGGTGAGAAGCTCACGACCTGGCCCGAGAACGGCGACCCCGTCTACCCGTTCCTCTCCAGCGTCGACAACGGCTGGCTGGCCACCGGGTTGCTGGTCGTGGCCCGGTCCGACAGCACGCTCGCGGAGCGGGCGAACGCGATCCGCCAGAAGATGGACTTCAGCTGGTTCTACGACGAGAACGCCGGCGCCAAGCTCACCGCCGACCAGCCCGTCGGGGGCCAGATCAGCGGCGGCTTCTGGGTCGACCCGCCCAACGGCTGCTCCCAGCTGGTCGCGCTGAAGCCCGGGACGGACCCCGTCTACCAGACCTGCCACCGCTACGGCGCCTTCAACACCGAGCCGCGGATGGCGTCGTACCTCGGCATCGCCGCCGGCCAGATCCCCACCAAGCACTACTGGGGCCCGGTCCGGACGTTCTACAACGACAACTGCGACTACAGCTGGACCGAGACCAAGCCCGTCGGTGGGTGGCAGACCTACGACGGCATCCCGGTCTTCGAGGGCGCCCTGCCCTACCGCGACGTCGACGTCGTGCCCACGTGGGGCGGCAGCATGTTCGAGGCGCTGATGGTGCCGCTGTTCGTGCCCGAGGACCAGTGGGGCCCGCGCAGCTGGGGCGTGAACCACCCGCTGTACGTCCACGGCCAGATCGAGCACGGCCTCGACGACGCGCAGTACGGCTACTGGGGCTTCTCGCCGTCGAACAACCCGGCCGGCGGCTACCGCGAGTACGGCGTGGACGCGCTCGGCATGGACGCCGGCGACTCCAACGCCGGTGGCTACACGAGCGACCAGGACCGCACCGTCTGGAACCAGCCGTACGACGGCTGCCGCCCCGGCGACGTCGACCCGCCGGCCGCGTCCGAGTACGGCGACGGCGTCGTCACCCCGCACGCGTCCTTCCTCGCCTACCGCTACGCGCCCGACGCGGCGCTGGCCAACCTGGCCAAGCTGCGCGCGAACTTCGACGCCTACGGTCCCGGTGGCTTCTACGACGCGATCGACGTCACCAGCGGCCGGGTCAGCCGGCGCTACCTCTCGCTCGACCAGGGCATGATCATGGCCGCGCTGGGCAACGCGCTGGCGGGCGACGACATGCGCAGGTACGTGTCCACGGGGGCGATGCAGGAGAAGCTCGAGCCGATGATGCGCGAAGAGGTCTTCGCGGCGGGAGTGCGTTGATGCCCGCCGAGCAGCCCGGTGCTCGCCAGGACTGGGAACAGCGGATCGGCACGCGCAGCGGCGCCGCCTTCGGCGGCAACGCGCCGCGTCTCGACCCGCCCAAGGACCTGGAGGCCGTCTCGGGGGCACACCAGGTCTCGCTCACCTGGTCGCCGGTGGCGGGCGCCATCGGCTACCAGGTGTACGCCGCGGCGTCGGCCGACGGTCCGTTCGAGCCGCTCGACCACGCCGGTCGCGACGTGCTCGCCGTCCCGCACCCGCCGTACGCCGACACGACGGGCACGCCGGGGGAGTCGCGGTGGTACGCCGTCGCGTCGCTCTCCGACGTGCACGTCGAGGGCGAGCGGTCGGAGCCGGTGGAGGCGACGCCTCTCGCCGGCCCGGCCGGCGGCGTCACCGTCGAGGTGGACGCCGCCGACGGCCGGGGCGTGCTGCCGCGGCCGTGGCGGCCGATGATCGGCAGCGAGCACCTCTCCCACATGCTGGCGACCGAGCAGACCGGCGGGCGCGTGATCGGTGAGGAGCTCACCTCCGCGCTGAAGGCCGCGCACGACGAGCTCGGCGTCAGCCACGTGCGCGCGCACGCGATCCTCGGCGACGACCTCGGCGTCTACCGCGAGGTCGACGGCCGGCCGGTGCACGACTTCACCGGCGTCGACCGGGTCTACGACCACCTGCGCTCGATCGGCATGTACCCCGTCGTCGAGCTGTCCTTCATGCCGCACGACCTCGCGTCCGACCCGTCGAAGACGGTGTTCGAGTACGCCGCGATCGTCTCGCCCCCGAAGGACTGGGACCGATGGGGCGAGCTGATCCGCGACCTCGTGCAGCACCTCGCCGACCGCCACGGCATCGAGGACCTCGTCGAGCACTGGTCGTTCGAGGTCTGGAACGAGGCGAACCTCGAGGTGTTCTGGTCGGGCACGCCGGAGGAGTACCTCCGGCTGTACGACGTCACCGCGGACGCCGTCCGCTCGGTCGACGAGCGGCTGCTCGTCGGCGGACCGTCGTCCGCGGCGTCCGGCTGGGTCGAGGAGCTGCTCGCCCATGCCGAGCGCACCGGCTCGCCGGTCGACTTCGTGTCGACGCACACCTACGGCAGCCCGCCGCTGGACTTCAAGCCGATGCTCGAGAGGTACGGGCGGCCGGACGTGCCGGTCTGGTGGACCGAGTGGGGCGTCACCCCGACGCACTTCAACGAGGTCAGCGACGCGGTCTTCGCCGGCACCTTCCTGCTGCGGGGCATGGCCTCGGCGATGGGCCGGATCGAGGCGCTGTCCTACTGGGTGGTCTCCGACCACTTCGAGGAGCTCGGCCGTCCGCCGGCCCTGCTGCACGGCGGCTTCGGCACCCGCACCGTGGGCGAGCTGCGCAAGCCCCGGTGGTGGGCACTCGCGCTGCTCGAGGCACTGCCCGAGCAGCAGGTCGGGGTGACGCTCACCGGCGACGGCGCCGGTTCGCTCGTCGAGGCCCTGGCGGCGCGCACGGACGACGGCGACGTCGGGGTGCTGGTCTGGAACCTCACCCTCGACCAGACCAAGGCGTCCGGCTCCGCCGAGCTCGGTCGCCCCGTCACCGTGGCGGTGTCCGGGCTCGAGCCCGGAGCGGCGTACGTCGTGCACCACGACCGCGTCGACGACCACCGCTCGAACATCGCGGCGGTCTGGGGCCGTCTGCGCGACGGCGACCAGGACTGGCCGACCGACGAGCAGTGGATGCAGCTGCGGGCCGCCGACCGGCTCGAGCAGCTCGGCGAGGACCGGGCGGTCACCGCTGACGGCGACGGCCGGCTCGAGGTCGGCTTCGACCTGCCGATGCCGTCGATGTCGAGCCTGAGGGTCACGCGGGGCCAGGCCGCTCCATGTAGACCTCGGTGAACTCCACGCACCGGCCCTCGTCGTCGAACCGGATGAGGAAGCAGTTGTCGAAGGTGTGGGTCACCGGGCCGTCCGGGTGGTCCTGGTAGACCGAGGTCCCGGTGGCGACGAGGGTGTCGCCGTCGACGGCGTACGGCATGTAGTGAGCGTCGTAGGTGTCGGGGGCGTCGCGCGTCGAGGCCCCGTCGGCGTCGTTCTCGCCCAGCCAGGAGTCCACCACGGCGTCGCGGCCGACCAGCGGCTCGTCGTACGGGTGGTAGCGGTAGGCGACGTCTCGGGCGAAGAGGGCGGCGATGGCGTCGCGGTCGTAGGACTTCCAGGCCGCGACGTAGTCGTCGAGCCAGGTCTGGGCGGTGTCGCGGTCCATCGTCAGCCGACGACCTCGAACTGGGCCATCATCCCGTGGTCCTCGTGGTCGAGCATGTGACAGTGCACCATGAAACGCCCCGGGTGGTCGGTGAAGGTCGCGGCCACGTCGACGTACTCGCCCGGGTCGAGCCGCCAGGTGTCCTCGAGCCCGCGTTCCCACGGTGGTGGCCGCTTGCCGTTGCGGCTGACCGTGTGCCACTGCTCCTCGTGCAGGTGGACGTAGTGCGTCATGGTGGTGGTGTTGCGCAGCCGCCAGAGCTGCGTGGTGCCGCGCCGCACCCGGTAGTCCACCCGGTCGGGGTCGAACATCCTGCCGTCGATCGACCAGAACGATCCGTGCGAGTCCTTGGTCAGCCCGAACGTCCAGACCTTGTCGACCTTCTGGGGCACGTCGATCGCCGGCACCGCCCGCAGCCGGTCCGGCACCCGCGCGTGCTGGCGTGCGCTCCCGCGCACCCGGAACTGCATGATCGCCGCCGAGCGTGAGCCGGTGCCTTCGGTGGTGTCCGTGCGCGGCACGGTCGACAGGATGACGTCCTGGCCCTCCAGCCCGGAGAAGTCGACGACGACGTCGGCCCGCTGGGCGGGACCGAGGAGGACGTCGTCGCGCTCGACGCTGCGGGGGAGCAGGGCGGTCCCCGTGCCGATCTGGGTCAGCGGGCGGCCGTCGGAGAGCGTCAGGTCGTAGGCGGAGAACGTGCTCGCGTTGAGCAGGCGCAGGCGGTACTGGCCGGGCTTCACCTCGAGGTACGGCGCGAACTGGCCGTTCACGAGGATCCGCTTGCCCACCGTGGCGTCGTTCGGCGGCGCCTGCGGTCCGGTCATCCAGGCGTGCATCCCCCCGCCGGGGAACGGGTCGGTGAGCTGGTTGTCGGCGGTGAAGCTCCGGTCGGTCAGGTGCAGCGGCACGTCGTACGCGCCGTGCGGAAGCCCGAGGCGCTTCTCGCGCTCGTCGGTCACGAGGAACATGCCCTGGAGCCCGCGCCAGTTGTTCTCGGCGGTCCGGTCCATCCGGTGGTCGTGGTAGAAGCGGAACGCCGCCGGCTCGGGCCTGCCCCTCTCGCGGAGCGGGTAGGTGTAGGTGCGCCGGGCGCCGTGGCCGATCAGGTACGTCGCGGGCTGGCCGTCGTCGGCCGAGCTCTGGTGCCCGCCGTGCTGGTGCACGGTCATCGCCCCGGCCTTCGCCGGCAGGTCGTTGACGAAGGTGACCGTGGTCAGCGAGCCGGTGGGGCGCTTGATCGTGGGTCCCGGGAACGAGCCGCCGTAGGTCCACATCCACGTCTTCGGCCCGGTCGGCATGACCCGGACCTGGGCCCGCTTCATGGGGATGGTGATGTGCCTCCCGGTGAGCACCTTCGGGATCCGCAGCGCCTGCTCGAACGTCGGCGGGGCAGGCACGCCGCCGCCCTCGCCGGTCACGACCAGCGTGCCGCGCATGTTGGGGTGCAGGGTGCAGTAGAAGGAGTACTTCCCGGCGGCCAGCGTCGCCGGGATCACGAGGGTGTTGGTCTGCCGCGGCCCGACCGACACGTCGAACAGCGGGTCGCCCTCGCTGTCCACGGCGACCGAGGTCACCGTGTGCACCATCGAGTCCTTGTTGACGACCGTCAGCACGCCGCCCTGCTCGAGGGTCACCGACGAGGGGGAGTACCCGCTGACGATGCCGCCGAGCTTGATCACGATCGTGGCCGTGGTGGCCGCGGCCGGTGCGGCTGCCGCGGCATCCGCCTCCGGGAGCGGGGTGGTCGGCACGACACCCGGGAGGTGCGCGGCGCCGCCGAACGCCACGGCGATGACCGCCGCCACCCCGACGCGCCTGCCCCATCCACGAGCCAGCAGCCGGCCCCCCGTCCACGCCACGGGCCGAGTCTCGGCCACACCGGGGCGTTGCGCCAGGCCCTTTTTCGGGTGTCGCGCGATACTGCGCCGGTGCACCTGACCACCCGGACGGCCCGCGCGGCGCTCGTCCTGGTGGCGCTGCTGGTGAGCGTGCTGCTCGCCTCGGCCGCGCCGGCGGCCGCCCACGCCGAGCTCGTCGACACCGATCCCGCCCAGGGCGCGGTGCTCGAGCGGATGCCGGACGTGGTGACGCTGACGTTCAGCGAGACGGTGCTGCAGGTCCCGGGCGGCGTCGTCGTGACCGACGCGGCCGGGAACGAGCTCGCGTCCTCCGTCGAGACCAGCGGGGACGACCTGCTGGTGAGGATCGAGGATCGCCTCGAGGCGGGCACCGTCGTGGTCGCCTTCCGCGTGGTGTCGGACGACGGCCACCCCGTCGCCGGCCACCTCGTCTTCTCCGTCGGGACGCCCAGCCCCAAGACCGCCCCGCCGGCCACCGGGTCCTCGCCGCGGTCGCTCACGATGGCGCTGAGCCTGTCGCGCTGGCCGGCGTACGCCGGGTTGCTGGTGGCCGTCGGTCTCGTTTGGTTCCTGGCCCTCGTCGTGCCGCCCGAGATCGACGCGGGCGCGGGTGTCCGCGAGCGGCTGCGGACCGCGGCCCGCTCGGCCGCGGTCGTGTCGGTGTTCGCGTGGCTGACCGGACTGCTGCTCGACGGTGCCTACCTGAGCGGGCGCGGCTTCGGCTCGCTGGGGGACTCGACGACGTTCGAGGCCGTGCCGCGGCGGGAGGTGGTCGCGGCGCTGGTGCTCACGCTCGCCCTCGTCGCCGCGGTGCGCACCCGGGGCGTCGTCGCCGCGCTGGCCGGGCTCGCCGCCCTGGTCCCCGTGGCCCTCGTCGGGCACTCCGTCGCGATGCCGCACGCCCAGCTCAACGTGGTCGTCGACGGCTTCCACCTCGTCGCCGCGGCGACCTGGCTGGGTGGGCTCGTCGGTCTGGTCACGGTGCTCCGGGGTACGTCGAGCCGCTCGGACGTCGCTCTGCTCGCCGTGGCGCGCTTCTCGGTTGCTGCGGCCACCGTCCTGGTGGCGCTGGTGGCCGCGGGGACCGTCCTGGCCTGGCAGCTCGTCGGGAGCTGGGGCGGGCTCGTGGACGCGGCGTACGGGCGGCTGCTGCTGGCCAAGATCGTGCTGGTGGCCTTGGCCGTGGGCGTGGCGGCCTACAACCGGTACGGCCTGCTGCCGCGCGGCCCCGCGGCGCGCTCGCTGCTGACCCGGGCCGTCGGCGCGGAGGCCGCGGTGCTGGTCGTCGTGGTGCTGGTCACCGGGTTCCTCGTGCAGGAGGTGCCGCCGGCGGGCGTCAGCGCCAGCACGGCCGCGCGCGCCGAGCCGCTCACCGGACGCGCGGACCTCGGCGGCCTCCAGGCGACGGTGACGCTGGACCCCGGGAGGACCGGCACCAACACCGTGACCGTCGAGGTCGACAACAGCTCCGGCGTGCCCGCCGAGCTGTTCACGCCGCCGGAGCTGCGGGTGCTGGGGGAGGGCGCCGATGTCGGCGACATCCCGACCGACCCCACCGCGCTCGGCGTCTACCAGGGCACGGTGGTCCTGCCGAGCGCGGGACGCTGGCGCTTCCAGGTGTCGGTGCGCGTCGACGAGGACACCATCCCGACCGCCACCGTGGAGCTCGTGGTGCCCTGAGCTCCATGTGATTGATCGGGTAGTCCGGTGTGATTGGGCTGTCCCGTGCGCTGTTTCGCAGCCCATTCACACCGGACTACCCCGACGACGCGAACGACGACGGCCCGCACCTGCCGGAGCAGGCGCGGGCCGTCGTGCGGAGCGAGGTGGTCACATCTTCGGCATCAGCACCGTGTCGACGATGTAGACCGTGGCGTTCGCGGTCGGCACGTTGCCGCACAGGACCGTGGCCTTCTCGGCGCCGATCTGGAAGTCCTCACCGGAGCCGGCGACGGTCAGCATGTCGCCGGCCAGGGTCTCGTGGTCGCCCGCGAGCTGGTCCGGGCTGAGCTGGCCCGCGACGACGTGGTGGGTGAGGATCGTGGTCAGCAGCTTCTTGTCGGCCAGCACCGCCTTGAGGTCCTTCGGCGGGATGGCGGCGAAGGCGTCGTTGACCGGCGCGAAGACGGTGATGCCCTCCGCGCTGTTGAGCGTGTCGACGAGGCCGGCCTTCTTGACGGCCGTGACGAGCGTCGAGAGCAGCGGGTTGGCGCTCGCGGCGGAGGCGACCGGCGCGGTGGCCATGCCGTCGAACGAGCCGTCGCCGTCGGCGGGCACCGCGCTGCAGGCGGGGCCGAAGACCTGGGCGGCGGCGTCGGACCCGGCGGCGCTGGACTCCTCGGCGGGCGAGCTCTCCTCGGCGGGAGCCGACGACGTGGTCTGGTCGGCGGGGTCGGCGGCGGTGGAGCTGTCGTCGAATCCGCAGGCAGCGAGCCCGAGCGACATGGTCAGCGCCAGTACGGCAAGGCCCGACTTGACGAGCTTGCCGGTGGTCGTGGTGTTCATGTGTCTGCCTTTCGGTCTTTCGGTCGAGTGCTGGTGGTTCGACACCGCGGAGGCTGCGGATTGCCTTGCCCTGCTGGGGTTTCGGCGGTCCAGACGTCACACGACGGTGACGACGATCGACTGCACGCCGGTGGCACCGTCCGGGAACGGCGTGGCGCGAGCCGCGGTCTGCGGCGTGCCGTCGGCGTCGATCGCACGGACGGCGAGCGTGTGCTGACCAGGAGTCGCGTCCCAGTCGACGTACCACTGCCGCCAGTAGTCGTTGCCGCCGTCGGGGCCGAAGGTGGCATCGCGCCACGCGCCGCCGTCGACCCGCACCTGCACGCCCGCCAGCCCCTGGTGCTGGTGCCACGCGACGCCGCCGATGAAGGTCTTGCCGGCCTTGACCTTGCCGAGCGCCTTCGGTGTGTCGATGCGGCTCATCAGCTTGATCGGGGCGTCGGTCTTCCAGCCGCGCTCGGTCCAGTACGCCGACTTCTCGGCGTACGTCGTGAGGGTCATGCGGGTGATCCACTTGCACGCGCTGACGTAGCCGTACAGGCCGGGCACCACCATGCGTGCGGGGTAGCCGTGCTCGCGCGGCAGCGGCTTGCCGTCCATCGCGATCGCGATCATGGCGTCGCGGCCGTCGGTGGCGAGGTCGAGCGGCGTGGAGATCGTCATGCCGTCCACGTCGGTGGACAGGATCTGGTCGGCCCGGGTGCCGACACCCGCGCGATCGAGGAGGTCGGTCAGCCGGATGCCGGTGAAGCGGGTGGCGCTCACGTAGGGTCCGCCGATGTCGTTGGAGACGCACGTGAGCGTGATGTCGCGCTCGACGAGGTCCATGCCGAGCAGGTCGTCGAAGGTGAAGGTCACCTCGTCGTCGACGTCGCCGTCGATGGTGAGCGTCCACGTGTCCAGGTCGATCACGGGCAGGGTCAGCCGGGTGTCGACTCGGTAGAAGTCGGCGTTCGGGGTGCGGAACGGCGCGATCCCGGGGTACTCCGCCTCGAGACCCTGCGGGAGCGGCTGCGCCGGTGACGCGGGCCGAGGCAGGGCGAAGTCCTTGATGGCACCCCGGGCCCGGGCGACCTGGCGACCAGCCGCTCCCAGGACCACGGCTCCGGCGGCCATCGCGCCGACGGTGAGGAGCACGGCGCGCCGGCTCGTGGCTCCGCCCGCTGGGCGACGCGGGCGGTCACGCCCGTCACGAGACCCGGTGAGCCGGACCAGCCACCAGAGGGCGACGACGCCCACGACGCCGGCGACCAGCGCGGGCAGCACGTCCGAGGCGGTCGCGGCCGGCCGGGTCAGCGCGGCGGCCGCCGCGAGCCCGACGAGCAGCACGAGAAGGGCCGAGCCCGCGGCGCGGCTGCGCCGGGTGAGCATCCCGGCGACGGCCGCGAGGACGAGGACACCGACGAAGACCGACCCGATCAGGATCGGCTTGTCCCGGGTGCCGAAGTGCTGGACGGCCCACTCCTTGACCGGCGTGGGTGTCAGGTCGATGACCGTGGAGCCGACGGCGAGGACGGGCGAGGACGCCGGGTCCGTCAGCGCGGCGACCAGGTGGCCGGCCGCGACGCCGAGCAGCGTGGCAAGCACGCCGTAGAGCGCATCGGTCAGCCGAGTCCTCATGGCGGGTGGTTCGTTTCACCCTCGGCCCGCGGATTGGGCTTCGGGTGCCAGAACCACCCCGATAGGTGGACTGCGCCGGGTCCGGGCGAACGACACTTCGACCACCCGCGGACCGCCGGCCCGCACCGGACGGCTCAGTACGAGCGGAAGGGCATGGCAGACACGGTGAGCACACGTTGCGCCATGGAGCCGGTCTGCGCGGCCAGCTCGAAAGAGCTGCCGGCCGCCTCGAAGCTCTGCTCGGCGCGGACGAGCATCCCGATCGCGACGCTCGGCAGGAACGTGACACCCGTGAGGTCGACGACCAGGCCCGTGCGATATTCCTTGCTGCATCCCTCGATCGCGCGCCGCAGCTCTTCGGTCGACTCCGCGTCGACGTCGCCGCTCACCGCGAGAACGGATCCGACCTCGTCGTACGTGGTCGTCAGGGGAAGCCCGGGCACGGCAGGAAACATACCGTGAGGAGGTGGGATGAACACCGACAGCACCGAAGATGAGCTCGAGTTCGTCACGTCGATCCAGAGCGTCGTGCAAGCGGCCGGGGTGCCGGTGCTGCCGAAGCTCGACCTCAACGGCAGCTACTGCGTGCCTCAGGACGCCAGCGAACCGGGTGGCAGCTGGTTCGACGCCGTCGTGCTGCACGACGACCGGCTGGCGCTGGTCGTCGGTGAAGCGCCCGGGATCGGGCTCGCCGCCTCCGTGGTCGCCGCCGAGGTGCGCTCGATCCTGCACTCCGCCCTGAGACGCGACGCGGACGTCGTGGAGGCCCTGCTGCTCGCCGACGCGTTCGCCGATGACGTGGACGAGGCCCGGGGTACGTCGGCCCTGGTCGCGGTGATCGACCCGGAGCGGTCCCTCGTCACCTACGCGACGGCCGGCCACGCCGGACCGTTGCTGCTCCCCGCGCACGCAGCGGCCGCACAGCTCGGCGGCACCGGCGGCGGGGTGCTCGGCACCGGCACGGGCACGGGGTTCGCGCCGGTGACCTGCGACCTGATGCCCGGAGACGTCGTGCTGCTCGCCAGCGCGGCCGCCCACCGCTCGGCGGCCCTCACCCTCCTGGACCTCCTCGGGGAGACCGCCGAGATGGCGTTCCAGGACCTCACGGTCCTGGCGGACGCCAGCCTGGCCCGACTCGGCCCCGACGACACGCTGTGCCTGGTGGCCGCGCGGCTGCGCGGCGCCCCGCACCGGGAGCTGCGGGTCCGGCTGAAGGACGGCGACGCCGTCCGCGTCACGCGCGGCGAGCTGAGCATGTGGCTCGAGGAGCTCCGCGCATCGCCGATGGACGAGATGGCGCTCACCCACGCCGCTTCCGAGCTGGTCACGAACGCGATCGACCACGGGGGTCGTGACGACGACCGGGAGATCGAGCTGTACGCCCGCCTGGGCACCGACGGGGTGATCCGCGTCGAGGTCACCGACCACGGCACGTGGCAAGCACCCTCCGAGGACCTCAGCCGAGGCCGCGGGCTGGCGATGGCGGCCGGGCTGGTGGACCACCTGGGCGTGGCGACCGGACCGTTCGGGACGCGCGCTCTCCTCCAGCACCGGCTCGTGCGTCCCGTGCCGATCGAGACCACGCGGGGCTCGAGCCGCGAGGTACCGCGCCCGGCCCCGGTCGAGGTCCTCCATCCCGAGCCGCACGTCATCGCCCTGAGAGGGACGTTCGGTCACGACGACGTGGAGCGGGTCGCCGCCGAGATCCTGGTGGCCACCCGCGGCGGCACGCTCGGCTTCTGCCTGGACGTCACGGGGGTGACCGAGCTCAGCACCAGCGGGGCGCGGCTGCTGATCGACCTGACCTCGGTGAACCGCTCGATCGGGATGTTCGCCGCGGACATCGACATCGTGGCGGAGGCCGGTTCGATGACGCAGCACACTCTCGACGTCACGGGCATTCCCCACCGTGTCGCCTGAGGAGGGGCTGCCGCCGCGGGGAAGGCTGGCGGTGGCTCCGGACGCACCCCTGGTGATCGCGGGACTGACCTCTGTCCTGAGCCGCGCGGTCCCCGAGCTCGAGGTCGTCTGCCTGCGCGACGTGGCGGACAGCGTCGGCCGGGTGGACATGCTGCTCTACGACCCCCAGCGCCACCGCGCGCAGGAGTTCGAGCGACAGGCCCGGGCTTCCGCCGGCATGCTGCTGGTCGCCTTCTCGTGGTCGGTCCGTCCCGACGTCGTCGACGACGCCCGTCGGGAGGGAGCGGTCGCCTTCTTCTCCAAGGAGCTCAGCGAGGACGAGCTCGGCACCGCGATCCGCGCCGTCCGGGCGGGGCACCGCAACCGCTTCCTCGTGCAGCCGTACATCGTGCCGGCGCCGGTGGTGCAGGCGCGTCCGGGCGGCCTGACCGAGCGCGAGTACGACGTGATCGAGCTGATCACCCAGGGCCTGACCAACGACGAGGTGGCCCAGCGGCTGTTCCTGAGCGTGAACTCGGTGAAGTCCTACATCCGGTCGGGCTACCGCAAGATCGGCGCGACCCGTCGTTCGCAGGCGGTGCTGTGGGGCGTCCAGCACGGGATGGACCAGCGTCCCGGCGGCCCTCGGTGAGTGGTCGACCGGGGCTCAGCGAGCCGCGAAGCTGACCACCGCGATGTCGTCGCTGGCGTCGTCGGACTGCCACGTCAGCGTCGCGCTCACGACACTCGCGACGATGTCGTGCGGGTCGCCCGGGAGGCCGGCGAGCAGCTCGAGCAGCCGCGCGTCGCCGAACAGCTCGCCGCTGGACCCACGCGCCTCGGTCACCCCGTCGGTGAAGAGGGTCACGGTCTCCTCGCCGAGCTTGTGCCGGACGGTGTGGAACTGGGGGTCGGACATCAACCCGGCCGGCGTACCGGGGACCCCGAGCTCGGTGATCCGTCCGTCGGACGCTCGGATCAGGGCCGGCGGATGCCCGGCCAGTGCCAGCGCGATGCTCCAGCCCGGGTCCTCCCACTCGAGCCGAGCGGCGACGAGGGTGCAGTGGTGCTCAGAGCCGTGGGACCTCATCGCCTCGTCGAGGGCGTGCAGGAGGTCGCTGGGGTCGGGGTGGGCGATCGCCACGGACCGCACCGTGTGCCGGACGAACGACGTGATCACGGCGGCCTGGATCCCCTTGCCGCTGACGTCGCCGAGCACGACGGCCCACGCGTCGGGAGCGACCTGGAAGACGTCGTAGAAGTCGCCGCCCACCTCCCGACCGCTCCCCGCGGGCCGGTACGCCGCAGCGATCTCGAGGTGCGGGACCACCGGGGGCTCGGGTGGGATGAGCGTCTGCTGGAGCGTCACGGCCATGGCGGCGGCGTCCTGGCTGGCGCGCTCGGCCGCGTGCTTCGCCGCCACCAGGTAGTCCTCGTAGCGGTGCCGGTCACGCGTCTCGACGAGCACCACGAGCACGGTCCGAGGATCGGTGCTGACGACGCGCGCGTTGAGCAGCACCGGGACCCGGCCCCCGTCGGCACGCACGAGCTCGACGGCGATCTCCCGCACCACCCCCGCGTGGTCGAGGATCGGGCGGACGTGGGTCTCCAGCAGGATCTGCCCCCCGGTGGAGACCAGGCTGCTGAACGTCCGCAGGCCGATCACGTCGCCGGCCGGTGCGTCGAGCAGCCTCAGGAACTCCTCGTTCGCGCGGGCGACGATGCCTCGCGCGTCGACGACGACGTACCCGCACGGAGCCGACTCGAAGGCGTCGAGACCCGTCGGCAGCAGCTCGGTCACGTGACCCCGACCGGCAGGAAGTCACGGATCGCCGACACCACCTCGTCCGGGTTCGTCAGGTGGGGCGCGTGCCCTCGGGTCTCGAGGACCCGCATGACGGAGCCGGTGATCTGCCGGTGGATGAACTCACCCGCCGTCATCGGGGCGATCACGTCGTCGCGGACCTGGAGGACGAGTGTCGGCGCGCTGACGTGGGGGAGATCGGCTCGGTTGTCACCGCGGAAGGTCACCTCGGCGAACTGCAGCGCGACGTCCGGCCGGGTGCGACAGAAGGCGTCCTCCAGCTCGGTGCGAGCCTCCTCGTGGCCGGCGCCCGCGACCATGCCGGCCACCGCCGCCTGCCAGCCGAGCTGGTTGCGCTCCATCGTGGTCAGCAGGTCGTCGATGTCGGAGGCCGAGAAGCCGCCGACGTACTCGCCGTCGTCGACGTAGCAGGCCGAGGGCGACACCATCACGAGTCGCGTCACGACCGTGGGCGCGGCCAGGTGGGCGAGGACGCCGATCATCGACGCGACCGAGTGGCCGACGAACGTGACGTCGTCGAGGCCGAGCTCGTCGAGCACCTTCAGGACGTCCTCGGCGTAGCCGTCCAGGGACGCGTGCCGCACCGGGTCGTACGTCGACGGGTCGGCCGCCGCGGAACCGGGCAGGTCGAGCAGCACGACCCGGAAGTCGTCGGAGAACGCGGGCGCGACGAGACGCCACATCTCCCGGCCGCAGCCGAAACCGTGCACGAACACCAGGACCGGTGTGCCCGAGGGACCCGTCAGGGTGGCGTTCAGGGTGTCCCCCACCTCCATGCCGGAACTGTAGGGCATGGCGCTACACCCTCCCCGGGAGAGCCATGCCCGGCGACGACCAGCGCCCGTACGGCGCAGTCAGGTAGCCGTCAGGTACGCGCGGGAGAATGGAGGCGTGGTCAACGTCGGGCTGTGCGAGGACGACCCCGCCATCCGTCGCGTGGTCTCGGAGGCCTTGGAGCTGACCGGCCACACGGTGACGGCGGCCCACGACGGCGGCGAGGCGCTGCGGCTGTTCGCGACCGACGACGGCCTCGACGTGCTCGTGCTGGACATCGGGCTGCCCGACTCCGACGGCCGCGACGTGTGCCAGGCGCTGCGGTCGGCCGGCCAGTCCGCGCCGGTGATCTTCCTGACCGCGCTGGGCGCGATGCACGAGAAGCTCGCGGGCTTCAGCGCCGGGGCCGACGACTACCTGGCCAAGCCGTTCGACGTGAAGGAGCTGGTGGCCCGGATCGAGGCCCTGGCGAAGCGCGGCCGACAGGTCAGCGCGACCGCGGCGCCGACCGATCTGGTGCTCGATCCCGCACGCCACTCCGTGGCGCACGCCGGACACGAGGTGCTGCTGACGCCGACGGAGTTCCGGATGCTGGCCGCCATCACGTCGCGCCCGGGCGAGGTCGTACGGCGTCGTGCCATCGTCGCGGCCGCGTGGCCGCACGAGGCGATGGTCAGCGACAACACCGTCGACTCGTTCATCCGCCGGATCCGGGTGAAGCTCGAGCAGGTGGACTCGCCGCTCACACTCACCACGGTCCGGGGCGTGGGCTACACACTGAGGTGATGAGCGAGCGGTCCGGCGTACGGCGGTGGGGACCGCGCACGTTCCGCGGCAAGATCGTCGTCTCGACGGTGGGGCTGATGGCGGTCGCCATGCTGGTGGTCGGCCTCGGGATCCAGCTCCTCCTGGGCGCGACCGCGCAGCGGGACATCGACCGCGTCCTCCACGACCGGGCCGACGCGATGGTGGCCGTGGTCGACCAGGCCTCCGGCTCGGGCGGCGTCGTGACGGCTCCGCCGGACGTCCTGGAGCTCGGCGTCGCCGTGTACGCCGCGGACGGGTCCTTGGTCGCCGGGTCGGTGGAGCGCGATGCGCGGGAGGCCGCGCAGCGACTGGGTCGCGCGGGCCGCGAGCAGAAGGTGACGGTGTCCGGCGACGAGACCAGGCTGCTGGCGGTGCCGTTCACCACCTCGGGGGGTGCGAAGGGGGTCGTGGTCGTGGGCGCCGAGACGGCGCCGTACGAACGTTCGGAGCTGTACGCCCTCATCGCCACCCTGCTCCTCGGGGTGCTGGTCGTGGCGGCCTCCGGGTTCATCGCGTGGCGCGTCACGCGTCAGGCCCTCCATCCGGTGGCCCTGATGGCCGAGCGGGCGGACGACTGGAGCGAGCACGACCTCGACCGCCGCTTCGACCTGGGCCCGGCCACCGACGAGCTGTCGGCGCTGGCGCTGGTGCTCGACCGGCTGCTGGACCGCGTGGCGTCGGTGATCCTGGCCGAGCAGCGGCTGACCGCCGAGCTGGCCCACGAGCTGCGGACGCCGCTCACCTCGATCCGAGGGGCGGCCGACCTGGCGCTGATGCGCGGCGTCGACGACCCGGCTCTGCGACGCGAGATCGAGCAGGTGGCCGAGTCCGCGACCGCGATGTCCGGGGTGATCACCACCCTGCTCGACATCTCCCGCGACGGCGCTGCCTCGACGGTGCACCGCACGACCGACCCGGCGGAGGTGCTCGCGGACGCCGCGGCTCGGGCCGTCTCCCGCGCGGGCATCACCGTCGAGGTCCGGCCGAGCGGGTCGGCGGCCCGGATCGCCGCACCCAGTGAGGTCGCGGTCCGGGCCCTGGTGCCGGTCGTGGACAACGCGGTGCAGCACGCCTCGTCCGTGGTCGTGCTCGAGGCGGTCGAGCGGCCCGACCGCATCGACCTCGTGGTCAGTGACGACGGCCAGGGCATCGAGCCGCCTCGGCGGGCACGGCTGTTCGACCCCGGCGTCTCCCACCGGGCCGGCGGTGCGGGTCTCGGCCTCGGGATCGCCCGCCGCGTCGCCCGCTCGCTCGGGGGCGAGGTCACCCTCGAGGACGCCCCGCGCGGTGCTCGCTTCGTGGTGTCGCTGCCACGTCGCTGACGTCGTCCGGTCAGGTCCCCGTCAGGCGTCGGGCCGCACGTTTGCCACGTGACACTCCTCGACGTCGACGCGCCGGTCGGCGCCGCGTCCGTCCGCCCCCGACGCCCGAGGGGACTCCACCACCTCCTGGGTGCCGTCGCGGGGGGAACGGCGCTCTGGCTCCTGGTGCCGGCTGTCGCCGGCGTTCCGTGGGCGGCCATCGCGCAAGCCGCGCGTGCGCCGTCGTGGCCGGTCCTGGTCGGGCTGGGACTCGTGTGGCTGGTCGGGCTGCTCGCGCACACCACGACGCTGGGGGCCGCTCTCCCGGGCCTCGGCCGTCGCCGGGCTCTGCTGCTCAGCCTCACGGGGAGTGCGGTCTCCAACGTGCTGCCGGCGGGAGGGGCCGCCGGGATCGCGCTCAACTACCGGATGGCGCGTGCGTGGGGACACGACGGCGCGGCGTTCGCGACGTACACCGTGCTCACGAACCTCTGGGACGTCCTGACCAAGCTGGCCTTCCCGGTCGTGGCCCTCGCCGCCGTCCAGGTGCTCGGCCCACCGGGTCTCGTCGGCCCCGGCCGCGCTCTCCTCGGAGGTGCCACGTCCGTCGCCGCCACGGCCGTCGTGGTCGTGCTCATGGCGTGGCCGGGCGGCCTGACCCGGGTCGCCGCCGTCGTCAACCGGGCGGCGTCGCGGGTGCAGCGTGCCGCCGGCAGGCTGCCACACCCCGTGCTCACCCACGAGGGAGTCGCGACGTGGCGCAACGAGACCAGGGTCCTGGCCGCTCGCCGCTGGCGGCCGCTCACCGCGGGGATGGTCCTCTACTCGGCCCTCCTGGTCCTGCTGCTGGGTCTGTGCCTCTGGTCGACAGGCGCGTCGGTCCCCCTCGGAGTCGTCCTCCTCGCGTCGTGCGTCGAGCGGTTGGCGACCCTGCTGCCGGTGACACCCGGGGGACTGGGACTGGTCGAGCTGGGACTGGTGGGCGTGCTCACGCTCGCCCCTGGCGGCTCCGCGGCGGGCATCGCCTCGGGCGTCCTGCTGTACCGCGCCCTCACCTTCGGGCTGGAGATCCCGGTCGGCGGTGCCCTCCTTGCCTGGTGGGAGCTGCGCGTGCGCGGGCGGACCGGAGCGGCCCGATGAGGATCGCGCACCTCACCGACAGCTACCTGCCGACGGTCGGCGGCATCGAGATGCACGTCCGGGACCTGGTCGACCGTCAGCGTCGCGTCGGCCACGACGCCCGCGTGGTCACTCCCGCGCCGCTCCCGCCCGGCGCGGACGAGGATGCGGACCATGTCGTCCGGACGGGGCGTCGCGCAGCGCACTGGCTGACCGACTTCGACCCGGACCTCGTGCACGCGCACGTCTCGCTGTCGCCGTATTCCCTCGCGGGCGCGCGGTGGGCGGCGCTGGCCGGGATCCCGACGGTGGCCACCGTCCACTCGATGCTCACCGGTCTCGGACCGCTGGCCGGCACGCTGGGGGACCTGAGCGGGGTCGCCCGGTGGCCCGTCCTCTGGACGGCGGTCTCGGCAGCGGCGGCCGCGCCGGTGCGCGACATCGTCGGCGCACCGGTCCGCGTGGTGCCCAACGCGGTCGACCTCGACGCCTGGCGGCCGAGGCCGACGCCCCCCGACGGACCGCCCCGCGTGCTGGCGGTGATGCGGCTGACGAGGGTGAAGCGGACGCTCCCGCTCGCCAGGATCCTGGGGGACGTGGCGCGACACGTCGACGTGCACGCCACCGTCGTCGGCGACGGGCCACAGCGGCCGGCACTCACGCGTTACCTGCGCAGCCACCGTCTCGACGGCGTCCACCTGACCGGAACGGTGGACAGGAGCGTCGTACGTCGCGAGCTCGCGGCCGCGTCGATCTTCCTCGCGCCCGCGCATCGCGAGTCCTTCGGCATCGCGGCTCTCGAGGCCCGCGCCAGCGGGCTGCCCGTCGTCGCGAGCGCCAGGTCGGGCGTCGCGTCGTACATCACGCACGGCGTCGACGGGCTCCTCGGTGACTCCGACGAGGACCTCGCCGGCCACCTGCTGCGGCTGCTCACCGATGACGGGCTGCGCCGGGCCCTGACGGAGCACAACCGCGCCGTACCTCCGCGATGCTCCTGGGCGGACGCAGACGTGGCCCGTGCGGACGTGTACGCCGCCGCCCTCGCTGCCCGCCGCCACCCGCGCGCCGCCTCCCCCCGCAGGCTGGTGTCCTCGTGACGCCCATGACCACCAGGCCCTTCACGCTCGTGTCCTTCCACGCCCACCCCGACGACGAGGCGCTGCTGACCGGTGGCACGCTCGCTCGCGCGGCCGCGGCCGGCCACCGGGTCGTGCTGGTGACCGCGACAGGAGGGGAGGCGGGGCTCGCGGACGCCACGCCCGAGCCGGCCGAGCTCGGTCGCCGACGACGGGCCGAGCTGGCCGCCTCCGCACGGGCACTCGGAGTGGCGCGGCTGGTGCAGCTGGGCTACGCGGACTCGGGCCACGAGCCCGGACCCGCCACCTTCGCGTCCGTGTCGCCGGACGAGCCGGCAGCGCGCCTGGCGCACGTGCTCCGTGAGGAGGGGGCGCAGGTGCTCACGAGCTACGACCGGGCCGGTGGCTACGGGCACCCGGACCACGTGCAGGTCCATCGCGTCGGCGCCCTGGCGGCCGCCGCGGCCGGGACGCCGGTGCTGCTGGAGGCAACCGTCGATCGTCAGTCGATCGCCCGAGCCGTGGCCGCGCTGCGTCTCCTCTCGCGGGTCACGCCGATGCCCGAGCTGCCCGACCTGACGTGCGCCTTCACGTCCCGGTCGGACATCACCCACCGCGTCGACGTCCGTGCGCACCTGCCGGCCAAGCTGGCCGCGCTGCGTGCGCACGCCTCCCAGGCCGGCGGCACCGACGGCCTGCGGACCATCGCCCTGCTGCTGCGCCTCCCGCCGCCGCTGCGCGCGCGGGTGCTGGGGGCTGAGTGGTTCCGTGACGCGCTGGGGACGGCGTCCTGCGGTGGCGTCGACGACGTGTTCGGCCCCACGCATCGTCGCCGCACGGCAGTCAGGTGGATGTGAGGTTCGCATCCCTAGCCTCGTGGCATGTTGATCGCCCTGACTCCGCTGCTGATGGGACTGGGTCCCGCCGCGGTTCTGGTGGCGATGGCGGTCGTGTTCGCCGAGACCGGCCTGCTGCTCGGGTTCTTCCTCCCAGGGGACAGCCTGCTGTTCACCGTGGGGCTGCTGGCCGCGGTGGCGGTGTTCCACCTGCCGGTGGCTCTCGTGCTCGCCGGGATGGCGCTCGCGGCGGTGGTCGGTGACCAGGTGGGCTACCTGATCGGTCGGGCCCTCGGACCTCGTGTGTTCGGCCGCGAGTCGGGCTCGCGCTGGTTCCGTGCCCGGCACGCCGAGTGCGCCCGCGAGTTCTTCGACCGGCACGGCCCCAAGGCGGTGATCCTGGCCAGGTTCGTGCCCGTGGTCCGGACGTTCACGCCGGTGGCCGCGGGAGTGGCCGGGATGCCGAGGCGACGGTTCACGCAGTTCAACGTCGTCGGCGCGGTGCTGTGGTCGGTGCTGCTCGTGGGGGCCGGCATCTTCCTCGGCGGGGTCCCCGTCGTCGCCGCACACGTCGACGTCATCGTCATCGCCCTCGCTGCGCTCTCGGTGCTGCCGGCTGCCATCGCGTATCTGCGCCGGCGGCGGTCTCGGAGGCCTGCAGCCGCAGGGCCCGAGGCTCCGAAGGTCCCCGTCTCAGTCTGAGGTCGTCGACCAGTGGTCCCGCAGGGGGCCGACGGCCCACTGGTGCGCCTGCCAGTGCTCGACGAGCGCTGCGGTCGCCCCCAAGGTCGTGCGCCAGGATCCCGGTGCCGAGGTCCGGTCCGAGTCGTGCAGCAGCACCGTCCCGCCGGGCCGCAGCTGGCGGGTGACGAGCGCGCTCACCGACGCGGGCGTGGCGCGACGCTCCCAGTCCCGGCCCCAGGCCGACCACAGGACCGTGCGCAGTCCGACCCGGTCGGCCGACCACCACGAGGAGGGGGTCACCACGCCGTACGGCGGTCGGTACCACCGCACCGCCGTGCCCGTGCCGTCCTCGACGAGGTCCCGGGTACGCCGCAACCCGTCGCGCAGGCCGGTGGGTCCGTGGAGGGCGACGGGTCGGTGGTCCCACCCGTGCACGCCGATCTCGTGCCCGGCCGCGACCATCTCGAGGAGCAGGCCGCGGTCTCGCAGGTGGCGCCCCAGGACGAAGAACGTGGCGGTCACACCGACCCTGTCGAGCAGTCGGAGGAATGCCGGGGTCGACGCCGCATCCGGCCCGTCGTCGAAGGTCAGGGCCACGTGCGGACGCTCCGAGATGCCCGAGAGCGCAGGATCGAGGACGGAGGGCGTCAGCAGTGCGCGCACCGGTCCGACTGACGCCGGCGACGGCGCCAGGGCGGTGGCGGCGGTGGCCGCGGCGGCAGCCGCGAGCAGCGCGCGACGACGCGTGGTCACGCCGCCACGAGCGCGGGCTGCGGGAGGAGGAGGGCCCGCTGCTGCATCACCTCGACGACCGACGGAGCCTCGCGAGGGAGGGAGACCGACGACCCCGACACGAGGATGCGCATCAGGGCGACCTCCAGGCCGGCCGCGTCCGGGACCCAGGGGACCAGACCGGCGTCGTCGAGAGCGCGAGCGTTGGTGAGGCCGTGACCCGGAATGGGGCGGTAGGTCAGCGTCGGTGTGCCGGCCGCGAGGGACTCCAGGGACGTCATGCCGCCGGCGTTCTGGACCACGCAGGCGGCTCCAGCGAGCAGGGACGGCATGTCGTCACGCCAGCCGAGCGCCACCAGCCCGGGCACCCCCTCGACCTGCTCGCGCAGCCGCTCGTTCGTGCCGCACACCACCACGGGTGTCATCAAGCCGGTGGCCAGCACGTCCATGGCGCTGGCCCGGAGCTCACCCACGCCGCACGAACCGCCCACGACGAGGGCGGCGGGCTTCCCCGCGGGCCAGGGTGGCACCCAGTCGCTCGCTCGCAGCGGTGCGGGGAGGGCGACGGCGGGCTCGACGACGACGCTCCGGCCGCCCAGTGCTTCCGCCTGCGCGGCGGCGATCGCGTGGATCGCGAGATGGAGGTCGACGTGGTCGTGCACCCACAGGCGGTGGACCGACGCGTCGGTCAGGTACGTCACGACGGGGGCCACGAGCCGGCCGGCGGCACGCGCGGCGCCGAGAGCCTGGCTGGCGAAGGGATGCGTCGAGATCACCAGGTCGGCGCCCTGGAGCCGGCGTACCAACGGGCGTCCGAGCAGCGCGAGCACCTGGCACACGGCGCGGACGAGCAGGCCGTCGCCCTCGAGGAAGCGCAGCGTCGTTCCCCAGGTGGCCGGGAGGAGCCTGAGCTGCGCGAAGTACAGCCAGCGGAGGAGTCGTCCGACGCGCCACGAGAGCTCGTCCACCAGGTCGAACCTGCTCACCCGGTGGCCCGCCGACCGCAGCTGGTCGGTCAGCGCCTGGGCGGCGGCGTCGTGGCCGGCACCGTAGCTGCCCGACACGACGACGATGGCGGACGAGGTCATGGGGAAACTGTGGAGGCGTACGCCTGACCGCCACCTGACGACGCCCTGCTGGTCGGGCTCAGTCGCGCGCGGTCGCCACGACGTACGGCGTGCGCCCGAGCATGCGGGTCACCACGACGCCGCAGATGGTCATCGCGAGGGCGATGCCCGCCAGCACCACCAGCTGGAACTGGGCTGCCTCGGCGGGGCTCGCGCCCCCGAAGAGGGCGCCCACGAAGGCGCCGGGCAGCGTGACGAGGCCCGTCGAGCGGGTCTGGTCGAGGTTCGGCAGCAGGGACTCCCGGACGGCTTCCTGGCCGATCTCGAGGTTGGCGCGTGACGGCGTCGCGCCGAGCGAGAGCCACGCCTCCACCTCGTCGCGACGGTGGCCCGCCGCGCGCAGGAAGTTGCGGCCCGCGAGGGTCGCGGCGCTCATGGCGTTGCCGATGATGATGCCGGCGACCGCCACCAGGAAGCGCACCTGCAGAGCGACCAGGTGCAGCGCGAAGATCGCCGTCAGCGAGACGGCGGCGCCGGCCACGACCCCGGTCACCGCCGCGCGGCGCCCGTGCCAGAGGTCCCGCAACCGGCCCGACGCGGTCCACGACGCCGTTGCCGCCATGAGCAGGAGGAAGGCGCCCACCGTCTCGGGGACGCTGAGGATCCCGCGCAGCAGCAGGGCCACCACGCTCAGCTGGACGGTGGCTCGCGCGAGCGCGGACAGCGGAGTCCAGCCGAGCCCCACGCCCGCGACGCTCGCGACCGCCATCGTCGCGGCCACCAGCACGAGCAGTCCGGCGCCGAACCAGACGTACTCGCTCGTGGACACGTGGTCGACGCTAGACGGCTCAGGCAGCCGACGTGGAACGGGGTGACCAGGGGTCGGCTGCCCCAGGACCTGGGGTCAGGCCGGCGGCGTGGCCGGCTCGGGGAGGTGCCCGATCGGGATGCCGAGGCGCGCCAGCCGATGGGGCAGGTCCTGGTGGAGGAGGACGGCCAGCCGGTGCTCGGGCAGCGCGAGGATCACCTCGTCCACCGGCTCGTCGTGGACCGTCTCCTCCACCACGTCCATCGGGTCGTGCCGGATGGAGACCGACCCGACCACCGGGCCGCCCGCGGCCAGCTGGACGTCGGCGATGACGGCCCGCAGCGTGGCCTCGGCCTCGGCCGCCTTGTCGTGACGCTCAGGGTGGAGCAGGTGAAGCTCCGCACGGGCTGGGTTCACCACGACCAGGCGGAACTGGGTGTCGGCGGCGTCCGAGCGGTTCCTGATCTCGCGCAGCAGGGCCGGCGTCGGTGTCGCCTGGTCGGTGACCACCAGGATGCGTCGGGGTCGGTCGGCGCTCATGACCGCGTCTCCGTCGCCGGCTCGGGCGTCGACAGCACGTGGTGGGCTTCGGTGCGGTCCTTGTCGGTGATCGTCAGGTAGACCACGACGGCGAGGATCGTGGCGAGGAACAGCACGCTGGTGCCGAGGGTGCCCAGGCCGAGGCCGCCGTCCGACCGCGGCGAGGACAGGAAGTCGCCGATGTTCGCGCCCAGCGGTCGGGTCAGGATGTAGGCCAGCCAGAAGGACAGGACCGGGCCGGCTCCGAGCCGCCACGCCGCGAGCACGGCCAGGATCAGGCCGAGCGGCAGCAGGATCGACGTGCCCGCCGACCAGCCGGTGAGGTCGAGGGTCCAGTCGCCGACGGCCGTGCCGAGGGCGAAGGTGACCAGCACCGTCAGCCAGTAGAAGCTTTCACGCGGCGTGGTGACGATGGTGTGGATGGAGAGTGTGCGCTCCCGCGCGTACCAGATGCCGAAGACCCCGGCCAGCAGCACGGCGAAGACCGTGGAGCTGATCCAGAGGGGTACGCCGCGGGCGTCGGTGAGGTTGTCGGTCAGCAACGTGCCGACGACGCTGATCAGCACGACGGCCAGCCAGTACACGCCGGGCACGTAGCGGCTCAGCCGGAACTGCGCCACGAGCACCGCGACCAGGGCGGCTGAGAACACGAGGGTCGTGTTCGTGAGCCCGAAGCCCAGGGTCTCGTTGACGTAGTCGGCGAAGCTCTCGCCGACCGTCGTACAGAGGATCTTGATGACCCAGAAGTACACGGTGACTTCCGGCACCTTGTTGAGCATCAGCCGAGCGCGGCTCACGGCGGGTGAGGTCGAGGTCATGCGCGGACGGTGCCGGACGCCGCCTGTCGGGAACCTGACTGCTCCAGGACTCACGCGGGCGTGACCGCCGCAGCGTCCGAGGTCAGGTCAGGCGGGCCACCAGCTCGTCGCGCCCGGAGACGCCCGCCTTGCGGTAGATCACGCCCAGATGGTCGTTGACCGTCAGCGGAGAGAGGTTCAGCGCGCGCGCCATCCTTCGAGCGCTCAGGCCCTGGGCCACCAGACCTGCCACCTGTTCCTCGCGGCGCGTCAGCCCGAACCACGCGGACGCGGCCCGCAGGACGTCGCCAAGCGCCGCCGGTGCCAGCACCACCGCGATCGTCGGCGAGTCGGGTTCGACCGGCTCGCCGTGCACGAGCAGCCATCGCCCGCTCGTGGTCCGGACCAAGCACGACGCCTCGTCGCGGCCGGTCCTGGCGGCCAGCCCGACATCGTGCACGACGCGCATGGCATCCTCCAGCTCGACCTCGTCGTCCCCTCCGGCACGGAAGTCGTCCAACCAGTCCCGGGCGTGGGGGGACATGCTCGTCACCCGGTTGCCGGCATCGAGGGTGACCACCCCAGGTGCCAGCGGCCGTCGGCGGGCCGCGACCGGACGGACCGGGTAGGAGCGGACCGCCCTCGTCAGCGGCTCGGCGATCGCCAGCGCGGCGTCGGCATCTCCCTCGTCGAACGGGCGCCCGCCCGTGTCCCGGAACAGGACGAGGGCGCCCCACAGACGCCCCTGTCCCCTCAGCACCAGGCGCAGCTCGGAGGAGAACCCCGCGGGGCGGATGATCTCCTCGTACCGTGGGCTGTGCGGGCGGGAGGACCGGCGCCCGCCCAACAGGCCGACCGGACGAGGCGCGGCCGCCAGCTCGACGTACTTGTTGACGTCGACCTCGACCTTCTCGTTGTACGCCAGCCGGTCCGCCACGCCGTCCAGGCCGTGGCGCGAGAACATCGACGACCGCAGCCCCGTCGCCGGGTCGAGCCCGAGCAGGCAGTAGCCGTCGAAGCCGATCACGCGACGGACCGTTGCCATGAGGGCGCCGGTGAAGTCGGCCCCCGAGCCAGGCCTGCGCGCTTCCGCCGCCAGCGCGGCGCGAGCAGCGAGGAGCTGATCCGCCATAGCCGAGTGTCGCACCGACGTCGACCCCCGAGAAGTAGGGGGATCCGCGCCGCCCCGCGCCGTCGGAGCATCACACGAGACCACCGAGGCCGAGGCCGGGAGGGAGCTCACCATGGCGATGCGTCACGGCTTGCCGGGCCTGTGCCTGGCTCTCGTGCTCGTCACCCCCGGCTGCGGCGGTGGCGGCTCGGACCAGACAGACGGAGCCACGACACCCTCGGGTACGCCGGCCAGTGCGAGCCCGGCGTCCGATGCCGTGCTGCCGGAGGGCACGTACCGGACGGACCCACTGCGGGCGCAGGACCTCGTCGACGCCGCAACAGCGGCCGGATATCCCGCGGCGAAGGCGGAGCAGATGGCCGGTCACTACACCGGGACGGTCGTCTTCGAGCTGGTGGTCACCGCAGGCACGCTCGTCCAGGACGAGATCGTCGACGATGGCTCACCTCAGGAAGGGTTCCGCGCCGCCTACGAGCTGACGGGCGCCAACACGTTCGTGGCGACGGACCAGTGCGGCGAGACCACCTTCGACTTCGCGCTCGACGACACACTCCTCACCCTCGACCTGGTCGACTTCGTGGCCGGTGGATGCGACATCCCTGACGACGACATCATCGCGGGCACGATGGTCTTCGAGTCTGCGCCGTTCGCCCTCCAGGACGCCGAGACGCCAGGCGGCGGGTCGCCGGGCGCCGGCAGCTCCGTCCAGGTGGTCGACACGTTCGTGGCGCCGTTCGAGATCCGGCTCGCCGACTGGCTCGACCCGGGCTCGGCTGAGACCGCGGAGCACTTCGCCACCTGGCAGTCGGCGGACGAGCAGCGAGCCCTGAGAGTGCTCTCGCCGGTGTCGGTGTACCGGCCGGGGTCGAGGACCGAGTCGTCGCCGCCGGCGGACTTCACGACGTACGTGCTCTCGCTCGCCGGCTCCGGCGCGACCATGACCGACCGTGTCGACACGGAGGTGGACGGTCACCCCGCGGTCGAGGTGACGGTCGGGCTCTCCCCTGGGGCGGAGTCCCTCGAGGGGGCTCTCGGCTGTCCCGAGCCCGGGCTGGACGCCGGCGAGTGCTTCGGTCCCCAGGACGAGCTGGTGCTCAGGATGGTCGTCCTCGACGTCGCAGGCAGGCCCGTCATGATCTGGGAGCGCGACTACGCCGACCAGGCCGGGAGCCTCGACCACACGTCGTTCGACGACATGGTGGCGAGCCTGCACTTCAGGTGATCCGACGATCCCCTCGTGGACGGCGGTGGGGGACCGATACCTGGGGCCCTATCGCCAGCTGGCGTCGGCGTGGACCAGAACGACGGCGAGAGCGGCGGCCGCGACCGCCATGACGACCAGCCAGAGGAGCCGGATCCAGCGTCCGGGCACTCGCGTGGACGGGCGGTTCAGCATCGTGGTGCGGAGCGCCGGGACGATGCGCCCGAGCAGGTGCAGTCCGGCGGCGCCGACCCAGACCGCGAAGAAGGCCTGGTGAGCAGTCACCCAGTCGACACGCCACGCGGCGAGGTCGAGGGGAGTGTGCCGTGATCTCTCCTCGCCCAGCAGCACCAGGAGGACGCCGGTGCCGAGCAGGCCGAGCGTCGAGGCCACGACCACGGGGCCGAGCACTCGCAGGAGCATCGGTGGTGGCCCCGCTCGCCGGTACGACGTGGCTCCCGCGTAGTAGCGCACCATCCGCCAGCCCGTGCTGGCGGTCTTCATGCCGGCCGGTGGGATCAGCAGGGCGCCGAGGGCGACGTGCCAGGAGATCAGCCCCCGCACGTTGAAGAGCGTTAGCAGCTCGGCGGACGACACGACCAGCAGCACCAGCCCCGTCCACGCGGTGAGCAGCGCGTTGCCGGCGGGACCGCCCGTGCCCGCGAGGACCGGGTTCTCCCGAGTCTCGCGGCCGGTCGCCTCCCCGAGTGCCTCCATGACTGCGCGCTCGAGGGGGTCCCGGTACGGCTGCTTCGGGGTGGACATGGCTCCAGCCTCCCAGTCGTTGCCCGTCAGCGCACTCGCCGCTGCGAGTTCAGACATGAGACCAGGTCAGGGCCCAGAGCGGTGTGATGGCGTGGTGGAAGGCCTCGGGCGGCCGGGAGCCGGACAGCTGCTCTGCGTCGACGTGAGGAAGGCGGAGAAGCTGTTCCTCTCATCGGCGTGAAAGCCCTCGAGGGTCAGTGGACAGCGGAGGCCGGCAGGTCGAACCAGCGCAGGTGCTCGAAGTCGTCGGAGACGGCGGTCGGCGGGGTCAGGTCGGGCTCGGGCGCGGCCTGCAGGATCTCGGCGCCCTCGCGGAGCTGCTCGGCGAGCATGTCCTCCCCGCCGGTCAGGCTCGACGTCGGCGCGTGGATCCCTGAGGCGTCGTACTTCACATCGCCGAGCCTCATCGGCGGCTCGACCAGGCCGGTGCGGTGGGTCCAGCGCCCGGATGCCAGGTCGAACCGGTAGTCCCCGAGCAGCCGCCAGCCGTCGCGGGCGACCAGGCGGACCGCCTCGATGACGTAGTCGGCGACCGCGTCGGACAGGAAGTAGTTGAAGTTCACCCGTACCCAGCCGGGCTTGATCCCCTCACAGCCACCCGCGATCTCGCGCTCGAACTCGTGGCTGCGCTCGATGTCGATGCCGAGCAGCCGGTGACCGTAGGGGCCGGCGCACGAACATCCGCCGCGCGACTGGATGCCGAACAGGTCGTTGAGCACCGCGACCACGAAGTTGTGGTGGAGGTACCTGCCCGACGGCGCGCGGACCACGAACGAGACGATCGAGAGTCGTTGCGCCTCGAGGTTGCCGAGGATCTCGATCGCGGGCTCGCTCTGCCACGCCGACACGGCGCGGGCCAGGAGACGGTCCTCTGCGGCGCGGATCGCCGGGACGCCCACGGCCTGCTTGAGCTGGAAGACCAGGCCGGCGCGGATGGCCCCGATGATCGCCGGGGTTCCGCCCTCCTCGCGTTGCTCCACGTCGATGACGTACCGGTGCTCGTCGGGGTTGACGTACATCACCGTGCCGCCACCCGGCTGGTCGGGGACCCGGTTGGTGAACAGGTCGCGCCTGGCCACCAGCACTCCGGGGGTGGCGGGACCGCCGATGAGCTTGTGGGGAGACAGGAAGATGGCGTCCTTGTAGGCCAGCGGGCCGTCGGGCCCGGCGCACATGGCGATGTCGACGTACGGCGCCGCGGCCGCGTAGTCCCAGAACGACAGCGCGCCGTGTTGATGGAGCAGGGTGGAGATGGCGGCAGTGTCCGAGATGATCCCGGTCACGTTGGAGGCGGCTGAGAAGGATCCGATCAACAACGGCCGGTCGGAGTACCGGTCCAGCTCCTCCCGGAGAGCTGCCAGGTCGATGTGCCCATCGATGTCCTGACCGATGGTCACCACGTCGGCGATCGACTCCCGCCACGGCAGCTCGTTGGAATGGTGCTCGAAAGGACCGATGAAGACCACCGGCCGCTGCTCCGCAGGGATGTGCTGCATCAGGTGGTAGCGGTCCTCCAGGGCGGAGGGGATTCGAAGTCCCAACACCCCGATCAGCTTGGAGATCGCACCCGTGCAGCCAGACCCGGCGAAGATGACCACGGTGTCGTCGTCGCCGCCCACGGCCTCGCGGATGATGCGGCGGGCGTCCTCGCGCAACCGCGTGGTCTGCAGGCCGGTGCCGCTGGACTCTGTATGGGTGTTGGCATAGACGGGCAGCACCTCGTCCCGGATGAAGTCCTCGATGAACGTCAGCGCGCGCCCGGAGGCGGTGTAGTCGGCATAGGTCACCCTTCGATTGCCGTAGGGCGTCACCATCACGTGGTCCTCGCCGATCACCGAGCGGCGGATCAGCTCGAGCAGGGGAGACTCTGACACCTCTCCACGGTAGTCCGACCGCACCTGCCAGTTCGCGACCTGTCGTCGACACCCGAGTCGGCCCGCGTCTGCCGAAGCACAACGGGGCGACGCGCGGATCTTGCCGGCCCGGATGTCGTCGAGCCGGCTTGCCCACGCTCGAAGACTCGGAAGCCGGGAAGCTGACACCACGTCCGCGACGCTGGTCGTCAGGTCTGCTCCCCGCGTGCCATCACCAAAGTGCCCGGCTCGGGCGTTAACTGTGCGTGTGATCAACATGAACGGCGCACCTGACTCCCGTACCCGGCGGGCCGGCGGCTGGGGACTGGTGTTCGTCGTGCTGCTGCTCATCGGTGCCGGAATGGCGAGTGTCCCTGGTGGCGACGACTCGGTCGCGCAGGTGCGCCGCTTCTACGAGGAGCACACCGGCGTGATTCTGCTGTCGCAGATCGTCGAGCTCATCGCGACGCTGCCGCTCGTCCTCTTCCTATTGGGGCTGGCCGTCTCGACCTTGGTCGGTGCCAAGCGCTACGCGTTGCTTGCCGGCGGTGCCATGGTCATCGCCTCGCTTGTCACGCTCATCCCGCCGCTGATGCTGGTGCTGGTCCACCACAGCGCCTCGGCCGGACGGGTTCACGCCTTGGCGGAACTCTCGGATCTGACTGATGTGCTCCTGTTCGTCACCATCACCGGGTTCGCTGCCTGTGGATGGGCGGGGCACGGGCCAACGTGGTTCCGTTGGCTGGCCATGCTCGTCGGCCTCGCGGCCGCTGTCCGAGCCGTCGCGATCCTGTTCAGCGGTGACCCGCTGGAAGTGCTGGCACCACTCGGCTTCATCGCACTGGTTGTGGCGTTCAGCGTCCTGCTGCTCCGTGGAGAACGGCGCGTGGCGTCTCCTCGCAGCCATGCAGCACCTGACGCATTGGAGTGAGAACGGCGGAGCTCGGGTCGAACCTTGCTCACGGGATCTACCACGGCATGCGCCATCGCCACGTCCGTGCGGCGCATATCCAGTCATCGGCTGCTCGTTCCATTGACCGCACGGCCGGGTTCTGACGAGTCTCGGTCGAGGTGTCCGGGACTGTCGCTCTCTCATCGGCTGCCCACCTCGCGGGTGTGGCTCTCGTATGGCCATGAGAGAGGGCGTCCGGAACGCGGCGAAGCGACCCATCCGGCGCTTGGCTCCTGGAGTCACGGATCGTGAATGGGAGCTGGAGCGGCCGGGGGCGTGGAGTTGGCGGCGCTCGTGCGCCACGCCCGTGGCGACCTGATCGACCGACTGCACCCCGTGGGCGAGATCGACTCGCTTGACCACGCATGCACCGTGGTCCGCGGTCCTGCCGCCGAGGCGCTCGCCGTGTGCTCGCCTCCTATCCCGCTCGCTGAGGCTCGTCCTAGGCTCGGCTCGTGTACAACGAGGCAACTCTCCCCGACGGGTCAGTGCTCGAGTACGCCGACCTCGGTTCGCCGTCGGGCGTGCCAGTGATCCACCACCACGGCTCGCCGGGGACCGCGGGCATTGCGGCGCTGGCGGACGAGGCGGCCCGGCAACACGGCGTACGCCTGGTTGCGGTGTCCCGGCCGGGGTACGGCGCGTCCTCGCCAACCGCCCCAGGGCTGGCATCGGTGGGCCGTCAGGTCGTCGCCCTCGCCGACAGTCTGGGCATCGACCGCTTCGGGAGCGTCGGCATCTCGGGCGGAGGACCCTTCGCGTTGGCCACCGCGGCTGTGGCTCCCGCTCGCGTGCAGCGGGTGGTCGTTGCGGCCGGGACGGGCCCGGGCCTTGCGGAGCGTTACCCGGACGATGAGGGACTGGCGCTACTGGCGGCCGGGGATATCAGCGGCGCGGAGGCGGCCATGAGAGCCGAGGTCGAGGAGATGATTGCCGGCATCCGCGACCTCAGCGAGGAGGAGTTCCGGGACAGCATGGCTGCGCGGAGACCACCTACTGAGAACTACCTGGCGAACAGGCCCGCTCAGCAGGCCGTGTTCCTCCGCAACTACCGGCGTGCGCTGGCGACACCGGACGGCTTCGTACGCGACAACCTGAGCTGGGGCGCGTCGTGGGACATCGACCTCACCACCGTCACCGCCCCGGTCGTCCTGCTTTACGGCGAGCAGGATGGCATGGTCCCTGCGGAGAACGGCCGGCTGCTCGCCGCGCTGATCAAACAGGCCGAGCTGACGGTGCTCCCCGGTGCGGGGCACGGCACCGTCACGTTCGGTACCGCCGACCTGGTGATGCAGCGCTTCGCGGAAGACAGGCGGCGATATGACGCATCGGCGCCAGTATGACCAACCAGCCGAATGGGAGTTCCGGGGCAGCGGAGCGGGCCTCAAGGCGGCAGTGCCGGGAAGTCGCCCCAGCTACTCGGGTCTTTCCACCGCGCTGCCGGCCGGAACATCCCGGCCCATCATGAGCCTCACGGCGACGGTCAGCAGCCAGATCCAGAACACGCCGTAGGGCACGAACCATGCGGACTCGATCGTCCACACGAAGCGGGCCAACAGCATCCCCACGCCAGCGACAGCACCCCACCAGCCGAGCCATCGCGGCCAGGCGCCGGACGACAGCATCACCCATCCGGCGGCACCTGCGAAGCTGCCGAGGGCGAGCCATGTGTTGGCGAAACCAATGTTGCCTACGTCAAACGCGTACGCCGCAACGGCCGCGTCCAGTTCAACCGCGATGGGCGGCTGACGCCCAGCTTGCGTTCACCAGGTAGTAGGCCGGGAGCAGCACCGCGGACGCGAGAGCCACGGTCGAACGAAAGGGCGGCTCACCCTCGGCACGGCGCAACAGCACGGCCAACCCGACGAGGAACCACAGCAAACCGATCATCCCGAGTGTTCCGACCGCCTCGACTGGTTGGAGCCAGCTGGCATCCGCCGCGTTGCGGAAGAACTCCGCCGCATCGTTCGTGCTCGCCTCGAGCGGAGGCTCTCCCAGGGACCCAATCGGGATGATCGCGCCGAACAACAACACCGCGCCGACCAGCCCGGCCCATCCACTGATCCGCGCGACCCCGGTCCAAGAGTCCATGTCCCAGCCTGGCATCGGCGATTGGCCCTGTCACGCGACGGAGGGGAACACATCGGCTCCGTCGAGTCGCCTCGGCACCGGCCATGCGAAGCCTGAGGGAACAGCGGTGGACTCTCGAAGTAGCTGTTCTCAGGCGGCGGAAAGACGTAGCTGTCGAACCGTACGGATCGCGGTAGGAGCGGACTTTGCCGGACATGGCGTGAGGGGAGCGCGCCAGGGCGTCCGATGCACTGGCGTCATTCCGATTCCCCGCCCCACATCTGGGTCTGGACCCAGCGGTGGTCGTGGTAGGCAGGAACCGGGCGGCTGATCGCGTCGCTGAGGACGGTCAGGTCCTTGGGGTCGTCGGCGGGAACGGCGATCACGCCGTCGGGCGCCTCGCCTGTTGCCGTGTTGACCCAGCCCGAATAGAGCAGGGTCGTCCCATCGGGCGACCAGGTGACCGTGTAGGGGTAGAAGGGGCCCCCGGGGGTCTTGGGTGGTCTGATGACCCTCTCGGTGCCGTCAGGGACGCTCACCAGGACGACCTCGTGGCGTTCGCCGGTGCAGTAGAACTGGGGGCTCTGGTCTGCATCGGGTTCGCAGCGCTGGTAGGCGATGCGGTCGCCCGTGGGGGACCACACGGGGCCGATACCGTGGATGGCAATTCCCATGTCGGGGACGACCAGCCGCTCGTTGGAGCCCTCGCTGTCGGCGACCCAGAGCTCGCCGGCGTCGGGTTCCTCCTGCTCACCGCCCGTGTACGCCAGGGCCGTGCCGTCTGGCGACCACGTGACCAGAGCGGCCTCGACCGAGCCGAGTTCGCGGAGCTCACCGCTTGACACGGTGTACACCATCACGGGCGTGGATGTCGTTTGCATCACAGGCCCGCCCACGTCGCCGGCGATCGCGAGCTGGTCGGTGCCGGGACGCCACTCGAGGTCGCTGGGCCGGAGGTCTGGCAGACGGCGGATCTCGGCGGTCTGGGTGTCGACCACCCACACCTCGTCGGTGCCCGCGAGGGCGACCCAGCGGCCGTCCGGTGCCCAGATCCCGCAAGGGAAGACCTCGTAGTGTCTGGTCGCTTCGAACCCGTCGAGTCCGATCACGATCGGCTTCCCGGCGGCGCCCTCCCGATCGACCGGGACTATCACCAGCTCGGACTCCTCGAACGTGCCGCCGGACAAGGCGCTCGCACGACCGAACAGCAGCCGCGTCCCGTCTGGCGACCATGCAGGACAGCTCTCGTCCGCCTCCGGGGATGCGGCACCCTTGAGCGGACGGGCGTCCGCGCCGGGGCGGACGAGGTAGATGTCGCCGCCGTCCTGGTAGGCACCGATCGCTATCCAGCCGTTCGTGCCCGGCTCGAGCACCGGGATGTGCCGTCCCGGGTTGGCGGGCGGGGGCGCACCGTCGCGCATGCCGGTCCCGGCCACGGCGGCCACCGCGGCCACCACCGTGACCGCCGCGACCGTCGCGACGAGTGCCGCCGCCCTGTTGCGCCGTACGCGCCGACGGCCGGCAGCCACGTAGGAGGGCACGTCGAACGCCAGCGCGCCGGGGTGCTCGTCGACGGCAGCGTGCAGCCGGGTGGCCCAGTAGTCCTCACGAGTACTCATGCCCGGTCCTCGCTTCGGTAGTCGGAGGTCAGGGCAGTTTCGAGCTTGTGCAGTCCGATCGAGCACTGGCTCTTGACGCTGCCCTCACTGATTCCCAGGTCGCTCGCAGTCTCGGCCACGGAGAGCCCCCAGTAGTGACGCAGCACGACGACCCGGCGCTGGCCTGCTGGCAGGGCCTTCAACGCGCGGATGAGTGCCGAGTGGTCCTCGCCCGTCATCTCGAAGCTGGGCTCGTGCCCATCAAGCGTCTCGGTCTCTCGTCGCCACGGGCGCCGCACCTCGTCGATGTGAGAGTTGACGACAATCCGGCGCGCGTACCCATCCAGCCGATCGCCGCGCGCCAGCCGGGGCCACGCAACGTAGAGCTTGAGCAGCGCGCTCTGAACGAGGTCATCGGCCTGGGCTCTGTTGCCGCACATCAAGAACGCGGTACGCCACAAAGCGGGTCGGGTCGCCGCGACGTACGCTGCGAACTCCTCGTCCCTGACTGCTGAACTCATGGGCGTGGCCTCCGTCCTGGCTCATGGTGTCTAACGGAACCGGACCCAGATCGGTTGGATGGGACCGGAACCAGGACGGCACCTCAGTTGACGTGTTCAAACGATCGTGTGCCGGCGAGGAGATGTGTCGACCGCCACTGGCCGCACACAGCCGCCAACAACCGAGTCGGCCCGCCTCTGCCGAAGCAGAGACGGGCCGACGTGCGGATCTGGCGGGCCTAGATGTCGTAGTAGTGACGCGATAGAGCCGCTGACCTGCGCGAACGTTGCGGTTCCGGGCTTGTGGGCCCCGCTGGGGCCGCGCGCGACCGTGCCCGGCCGGGAGGCGAGCTGTGGGGCTCCAGGGAACGGCAGGGGAGGTGCGCGGTCAGGCTGCAGCCGGGGGGGTCCTCACAGGTTCTCCGGATGCTCGTTGACCGCGGCGAGCACGGATGACAGCAGCTGTTGCTGTCCGGCGGGGAGGTCGTCGACGTCGGGAGCGAGGTACAAGGGGGTCATCGAGATCCGGCCGCTCCGGATGGCCGCGAAGTCCGTGCCGTGCGCGCCAGCCGGCAGCCGCGGTTCCTCTCCGGGAGGACCGAAGAGGTAGTAGGAGCGGGTGACGCCGTCATCGTGGGCCGCGTCGACACTGCCGTGGGCGTACGGGCGCATGCCGAGACGCGTCAGGGTCACCTCCCGCGACGCCGGCTTCGCCGGCACGTTGACGCTGAGGACGAGGGGCTCGGTCGGCCGGCTCCTGGCCAGAGCCGCGGCGATGGACGCGGCGACGGACGCTGCCGCCTCGAAGCTCGGCTCGGCTACGAGTGCCGCGCCAGGTCCGGGGACGGACCAGAGCTGGGCGAACTGCTGGGAGACGCACACCGAGGAGACTCCCAGCAGTGCGGCCTCCAATCCGGCGCTGACCGTGCCCGAGTAGTAGACGTCGTCGCCGAGGTTCGTGCCGTGGTTGACGCCGCTGACGACCAGGGCGACGTCCTCGACCAGACCCGCGAGCAGCGCGAGGCGCACGCAGTCCGTCGGCGTGCCGTCACAGACGTACACGGGATGGCTTCCGCCGAGGCGTCGCGTGACGGAGACGGGGGTCTTGAAGGTGCAGGACCGGGCGAGCCCGCTGCAGTCCCGGGCCGGGGCCACCGTGACGACCGTCGCGCCCACGCCGACCAGACAGTCGCGAAGGGTGAGGAGGCCCGCGGCGTCGACGCCGTCGTCGTTGGTCAGGAGCACCTGCATGGCTTGACCTTTCTGGCTCTGGGGCGTCGCGTAAACTGCCGAGTCATGTCAGCGAACGCGGCCGGTGGGACCGTCCGGGGCCGCGTCCTGCGCGACACCGTCGAGAAGAAGCTGCGACACCTCGTCAGCTCCGAGCACGTCGGCCAGGAAGGCCGGCTGCCGACGGAGCGCGAGCTCGCCCTGCAGTTCGGAGTGAGCCGGACGACGATCCGTCAGGTGTTGGACGACCTCGAGCGCGCCGGACTCGTCGTACGCCGTCGCGGTCGGACGGGTGGCACGTTCGCCGTGACGCCGAGGGTCAACCTCGACTTCGGCCAGCTGGCCGGGATCCCGTCGTACCTCCGCGCACAGGGATTCCGCGCCGGAGCGCACGTGGTGTCGGCGCGCATCGTGTCGGCCGAGCCCGAGACGGTCGAGGCGCTGAACCTCGAGAAGGGCGCAGTCGTCCACGACATCATCCGCGTGCGCCTTGCCGACGAGGTCCGGATCTCCCTCGAGCACACTCGCATCCCGGTGGAACGCTTCCCGGACCTGCTCACCAACCCCCTCGACGACTCGCTGTATGGCGTCATCGCGGAGAAGTACGGCTGCACCGCCACCCGAGCGATCGAGCGGATGGTCGCGGTGGCCGCGACGGACTCCCAGGCCGAGGCGTTGGGCATCGACGTCGGGGACCCGCTGATGGCCATCGAGCGGGTCACCTACGACCAGTCGGGCACGCCGTTCGAGCACTCCAGCGACCTGTTCCGCGGAGACCGGACGAGGGTCATCGCCTGGGCCCACACCCCTGGGGAGTCCGCTCACGTCGACACCGAGTCGGGATCTGCCGATCAGGCCTTGATGCGTTCCCCGGTGGGGTCGTAGAGCGGCCGCAGCGACATCCGGGCGTCGAACAGCTCCCCCCCGATGGCCGTCTGGTACTGGCCGGTCCTCAGCCACTCCGCATCGACGTCACCGCCGTCGGTTCGCTCGACGTAACCCATCATCACGACCGAGCCCACGGTGTGCCCGAATGCCGCGGAGGTCGCGAAGCCCACGGGTCGGCCGTCTCGCAGCAGCAGCTCGTTCCCCCAGGCGTAGGCATCCGGGTCCTCCACCTGGAGGGTGACCAGTCGGCGCCGCACCCCCACCCGGCGGTGCTTCTCCACCGCCGGTCGGCCACGGAACGCGACGTCGCCGGAAAGCTTGCAGGCGAACAGCAGGCCCGCCTCCACGGGCGTCGTCTCCGGGGTCAGCTCCCGCCCCCACGCCCGGTAGCCCTTCTCGAGCCGCAGCGACTCGATGGCGTAGTAGCCGCCGAGTCTCATGCCGTGACGGTCACCGGCCTCCATGAGCCGCTGGTAGGCCTCGAGCGCCACCTCGGTCGGCACGTACAGCTCCCACCCGAGCTCGCCGACGTACGTCAGGCGGTTGGCGCGCACTGTCACCCCGGCGAGGTTGAGCAACCGGCTGGACCCGAAGGGGAAGGTGTCGTTGTCCAACGGCTCCGACGTGAGCTCCTGGAGCACCGCTCGGGAGCGAGGACCCATGACGCTGAAGACGGCGTACGTCGACGTCACGTCCACCACCTCCGCGTGGCGTTCGGGGTCGATTCCCCGACGAAGCACGTCCAGGTCGTGGACCGCCTGGCCGCTGCTGGTGACCACGAGGTACTCGTTCCAGGCGGTTCGCGTCAAGGTGAGGTCGGCCTCGTAGCCGCCTTGGTCGTTGAGCACTCCGGTGTAGACGATCTTCCCCACGGGGACGTCGACGTCGTTGCTGCACAGCCATTGGAGGGCGGCGGTGGCCTCGCGGCCGCGGACGACGTACTTGGCGAAGGACGTCTGGTCGAACAGGGCCACGGACTCCCGGGCGGCCCTGTGCTCGGCTGCGGCGAAGGGGAACCAGTTCTGCCGTCCCCAGGAGTACTCGACGACCGGTTTCGTGCCCTCGGGAGCGAACCAGTTCGGGCGCTCCCAGCCCAGCTTGGTGCCGAAGCAGGCCCCGGCCTGCTCGAGGAGGCCGTGGACGGGTGAGCACCGGATCGGTCGGGAGCTCTCGGGCTCCCTGTTGGGCCAGGCCATCGCGAAGTGGAGACCCACGATCTCCGTGACCCGGCTGCGCAACCAGTCGCGGTTGTTCTGGAACGACGCGAAGCGACGGATGTCCACGGGAGTCATGTCCATGTCGGGTTCTCCCGAGACGATCCACCGGGCGAGTGCGCTGCCGGCCCCCCCGCCGAAGGCGATGCCCGAGGAGTTGAAACCGGCCGCCACGAAGAAGCCGAGGACCTCAGGAGCCTCCCCCATGATGAAGTTGTGGTCGGGGGTGAAGCTCTCCGGACCGTTGTAGAACTTCCTGACGCCGACTTCCTCCATGGCCGGGACGCGGTGCACGGCGTTGTCCATCATGGGGGCGAACTGCTCCCAGTCCTCTGGCAGCAACTGGAACTCGAAGGGCTCCGGGATGTCCTCGGACGCGACCCAGGGCTTCGCGTTCGGCTCGAACCCGCCCATCAGGAGGCCGCCGACCTCCTCCTTGAAGTACACGAAGCCGTCGGGGTCTCGCAGCGTGGGCGTCGTCCGGTCGAGACCTTCGACCGCCTCGGTGACGACGTAGTAGTGCTCGGCGCTGTAGAGCGGAACGGTGACGCCGATGGAGGCGGCGACCGCCTTGGCCCACTGGCCGGCACAGTTGACGACCACCTCGCACTCGATGTCGCCATGCGAGGTCCGCACGCCACGGACCCTCCCGCGGACCACGTCGATCCCGGTGACCTTGACCCCTTCGTAGATGCTGGCGCCACCTGCTCGGGCCCCGCGCGCGAGGGCCTGCGTGACATCGGTCGGGTTCGCCTTGGCGTCGTGGGGCAGCCATACGCCTCCCACGAGGTCCTCCGAGCGCATCTGCGGCCACATGCGGGCCGCCTCCCGCTGGTCGACGAAGTGTGCTTCCAGCCCTTGGGCCCGCGCTACGTCGATGGTGCGTCTGAGCTGGACCACACGGTCACTCGTCGAGGCGACCCACAACGCGCCGCTTTGGTTCCAACCCGTGCTGAGGCCGGTCTCGTCCTCGAGCGTCGCGTACAGGGCTGAGCCTTCGAGCATCATCCTCGTCAGTGTGGTGTGGTTGCGCAGCTGCCCCACGATCCCGGCGGCGTGCCAGGTGGTCCCCGAGGACAGCAGACCCTTCTCGAGCAGGACCACGTCGCTGCGACCCAGCCGCGTGAGGTGGTAGGCCACACTGCAACCGACGACACCCCCTCCCACGATGACGATCTCGGCTCGACCCGGAACGCTCGTCGTGGAGGACACCTCAACCGCCTTTGGTTGGACCATATGTGGTGACGCACACTAGACCTCCCTCGCAGGGCTGTCACCCCCCGTAACAGCTCGCGACGAACCCGTTGCCAAGCGGTCGAATCAGGCGTGGATCGGACCGCTGAGTGGCCTGGAGCCGGAGAGGTCCTTCCATGCGACCCGAGCCGTCCGAGGCCTTGTGCATGACCTGGAGCGTTGTTAAGGTCCAGTCACTTTCGGGATTTGGACCGACCTAACCGGGCCGGCCCCGGCCTTTGAGTCGCCCGGCGAGTCCGGGGGCCTTCGGAGGAGGGCAACCAGATGACCTCAGTCCCATCCAGTCACTCGGGCACCCCCGGTGCGACCAGCGCCCCCGTAGCCGCTGGTCACCTGCAGAAGGCGCTGACCGCACTGACCAACGGGGCGTTGACCTTCGCCGGCGTCGGCGTCTTCGCGGGTTTGTTCTCCCTCTACGGGTTCGCCCTGAACGCGGTCGGTCCGGCCGAGTTCTGGGGGTGGCCCGTGATCGCGGTGAGCGTCGGGATGATGGTGCTCGTCTTCGCCGAGCTCGCGTCCAAGTACCCCTTCGCCGGGAGCATGTACCAGTGGCCGACCATCTTGTCGGGCAGACGAGTGGGCTGGTGGATGGGGTGGGCGTACGCCGGCGCGCTGTTCCCGCTGATGACCGCGTACTACGCGAGCCTGCCCATCCTCGTCCGGGGGCTGTTCGACCTCGAGGACACTTTCTCCACCAACCGCGCCATCATCATCTTCGCCGCCATCGTGGCCCTGCTCTGGAACGTGTTCAGCATCGGCGTCCTGGGTCGGTTGGCGAAGTGGGCGATGATCCTGGAGCTGTCGGTGGTGACCGTCGTCCTGCTCACGGTCTTCGTGCTCGGCGGGAAGCACTTCGGATACCTCACCGACGCCGCCACCACGACCGTGTCCGCGAGCGGCAGCGTCAGCGTGTCGGCCCTCACCGACATGGGAGCGTTCCTCCCGCTCTTCCTCGGCGCGGGGATCTTCAACGCGGTGTGGGTGCTCTACACCTTCGAGAACGGCGGCACCCTGGGCGAGGAGACCATCGACGGCGAGCGCAATGCTCCGCGAGGGATCATCGGCGCCTACATCTTCGCAGTCAGCTGCGGCTTCCTCTTCTACTTCTGCCTCACCACCTCGATCCCCGACATGGACTCGGCGATGGTGAACTACAACCCGGCCGAGTCGGCCATCTTGGACAACCTCCCCACAGCGGTGCTGAAGCTGTTCCTGGCCGTGGTCGCCTTGGGCCTCATCGTGGCGACCAACACGATGTTCACGGGAGCCGTCCGCCACATCTTCGGCATGGCTCGTGATGGCCAGGTCCCCTTCTCCTCGGTCTTCTCCCGCACCATGCGGGACGGGTCTCCGTGGGCCGCCGCCGTCCTCCTCTTCGCCTTCTCCCTTGTCCCCGTGTTCGTGTTCGGCACCAAGACAGCCTCCATCGTGGGTGGCGCGACGGGCGCGATGTACTTCGCCTACTTCGCGGTCCTGTGCATCACCCTGGTCGCCCGGCTGCGCGGATGGCCGAAGAAGCGGCCGGTGTTCAGCCTCGGTAGGTGGGGAATGCTGGTCAACGTCCTCGCGATCATCGGTACTGGCCTCACCTTCGTGAACATGGAGTGGCCGCGAGCCGCCACCAACCCGACGTACAACCAGATCGCGGGCACCGAGGGTGGGCTCTTCGTCAGGGACATCCCCATGGGGTGGGTCCTGCTGGGTGTCCCGCTGCTGGTGGGCCTCGTCTACTACTCGATGCGGCACCGCCAGATCCATGCCCAGTCCACCGCGATCGAGAAGTACGCGGTGGAGTCCTAGGTCCGCAGTTTCCTGGAGGTCCACGGTGACCCTCGAAGTACAGATGCAGTACCTGCGCGAGGTCGAACCTCTGCTGCAGGGAAGCGACCTGGAGTGGCAGCAGCTGCACGGCGGTCTCGCACATGTGACCTACGTCGTCTCCGTCGACGGACGCCGGGTCGTCGTGAAGTTCCTGACCCAGGAGATGGACCAGTTCGGCCTGATGGTGCCCATGGAGCACCTCATCCACAACACGACGTGCGCGGGGGAGTGCGGCGTCGGGGCTCGCGTCCTGGGTACCTACCCTGACCTCCCGGCCATCGTGCTGGAGTTCATCGACGGCAAGACCCTCTGCACGGAGGACCTCAGCGATCCGAGCTACATCCCCCGCCTCGCCCGATCGGTGCGCGAGCTCCACACCACCGCTCCGGCGTTCAGCAACCGGATCGACATCTTCTGCTTCCTGGAGGACTACCTGCGTCTCGTCGAGACCCACCGCATGGAGACGCCGGCGGGCCTGCTGGAGGAGCTTCCGACGATCCGCCGCATCCAGGAGGCGCTGGCGGTCAACGCACTTCCCCTCGTGCCCAGCAACAACGACCTGCTCGCCCGCAACGTGATGGACGACGGAACGATCCGGCTCATCGACTACGACTTCAGCGGGATGAACGACCCGATGTTCGACCTCGGAGACCTCGCCATGGAAGGGGACTACGAGCGGGACCAGGTACGAGTTCTCTGCGACACGTACTTCGGTGAGCACGTCCCCGCGCAGTATGCGCGGGCCAGGCTCTTCGGCGTCGCCGCCCAGTTCACCTGGTCGCTGCTGTTCGTCGGCATGGCCAAGCTGTTGAGCTCCAAGCCGGCCGAGACCTTCGACTACTGGAACGAGGCCGTCATCCGCTGGGACTGGACGAGGCAGAAGCTCCTTGCACCCGACCTCGAGTCGACCATCGCCGCCGCGGCTTCGACCGGCGTCGCCCTCCCGCCGCCATCACGCCCACGCTAGGAGAGTCGGATGAACCAGGTCGCCATCGTCACCGGCGGTTCGAAGGGGATAGGTCTCGCGTGTGCCACGCGGCTTCTGAAGGACGGGTACGACGTGGCCACCTGCGCGCGCAACGAGGCGGAGCTCCAGGAGGCGCAGCGGCAGCTCCACGCGCACGGAAAGGTCGTCACGGTCAAGGCGGACGTCGGTGTCCGGGAGGACTGCGCCCGGCTGGTGGAGACGACGATCGCTGAGCTGGGCCGGGTCGACGTGCTTCTCAACAACGCGGGCGTGTATGCCCCTGTACCGTTCCTCGACTTCACGGCGGAGACGTGGGACGCCCTGTTCGACATCAACGTCCGTGGTCCCGTGCTGCTCAGCGCCGCGGTGGGGAGGCAGATGCGCGACCAGGGCTCGGGTGGGCGCATCATCCACATCGCGTCGACCAACGGCCTTGCGGCAGAGCCGGAGTTCGCCCACTACAACGCCTCCAAGGCCGCGCTGATCTCCCTTGCCAAGACCATGGCGATCGAGCTAGCGCCGTACGGGGTCCTCGTCAACGCCATCGCGCCCGGCTGGGTGAACACCCCTCTGAGCGAGGAGTACATCGGCTCGCTGTCGGAGACCCAGCTCAGGCGCATCAGTCCGCTCAAGCGCGCCGCGACACCCGAGGAGATCGCGGGCGCGGTGGCGTTCCTGTGCAGCAATGACGCCAGCTACGTGACCGGCGAGACGATCGCCGTGGACGGGGGGATGATGGCCATGCTCGCCCAGCCCTACGAGTGAGGATGCGCGCGCGAGCGTTCAGCTCGCAGCCGTCTGCGGCATGGGGTAGTAGTTCTCGTACACCGCCTGCGCCTGTCGCCTGACCTGGCTCCACTCCCAGGCCCGGGGCAGGAACCGGTCGGGCGACAATGAGCGCACGTACGGCGACGGATCGCCCAGCAGGCTCTCGACCAGGTGCATGGCGATGCCCGCGGAGCCCGAGACGCCATGGGCGTTGCAGCCTGCAGCCATGACGAACCCGCGCAGCCCGCTCACCGGCCCGACGATGAACCTGCCGTCCGGGGTGAACCCGGGCCAGCCGCGGAATACGGTGGAGACCCCGAGGTCGGTCGCGTCCGGGACGAACCGCTCCAGCTGCGAGACGAACGAGCCGAGCACGTCCCAGTTCGGGTCCACCGCCAGGGCGTCGCCGATGCGCACCTCGGTCGGGTCCAGGCTCGTTCCCTTGTTCTCGAAGCCACCGCACAGCATGCAGCCCATCTCGCCGCGAGCGTACGTCTGGATCTCGGGGATGCGCAGGCACGGAAGGCTGGCATCCCAGCCCGGAGCAGGCTCGGTGACGAAGTACTCGTGGAGCACCGGAACCACAGGCATCTCGATGCCGACCAGCCGTGCCAAGGCGCCTGCCCACGGACCGGCAGCGTTGACGACCATCTCTGTGGCGAACCGACCCTGCGGCGTCACGAGACCGGTGACCGCTCCGTGCTCGACATCGATGCCCAGCACCGGAGCGTGCGACGCGAACGTCACGCCGAGGTCCCGCGCGGCCTGGGTGTAGGCGTTCACCAGGCTGGTCGGCTGCAGGTAGCCATCGGTCGGCGACCACAGCGCGATCCGGATGTCGGAGGTACGCTCGATCACCGGGTAGATCCTGCGCACCTCCTCCGGTGACAAGAACTCAACGGGAAGTCCCGTGACCCGGGCTGTCTCCGCGATTACCCGGAGCTCGGCCTCCGCGGTCTCGCTCATCGCGATGCGAACGGCCCCCACTTCGCGCCAGTCCGTCGGGTAACCGGTCCTCCGCTCGAAGGTCGCGTACTCCTTGGCGGACGCCATGGCGAGGCGGGCGCGCTCGACCGTAGGTCGCGCCTGCCCCACGAAGCCCGCTGCCTGGCTGCTCGTGCCACCTCCCACCAGCCCCGCCTCGAGCAGTTGGACGTCCTCCCAGCCCTCGCTCGCGAGGAAGTACGCGACCGCCGTGCCGATCGCGCCACCGCCGACGACGGTGACCGCTGCGTCTCGAGGACCTGCCACGCCGACCCCTCTTCCAAAGGTGCGACCAATAACGTAGGGCGCGGTGGACCAATTGACAAGACCAGGTGGTCCGGGCCGACACCACCGTCATGGGCGGACCGACCCCGGTGTCAGCCCCGGGCCCGGGAAGTGCGGGACAGATAGGCCTCGGCGAGCTCCGCGGTGATGCGGGCGTACTCCGCTCCTAGACTCGCGACGAGCTCGGTGCCCGGTCGTGACCCCAGCCACGCGAAGATGACCAACCGCCGGAGCATCAAGAACGTGGGGATCTCTTCCTCGTCCGCGACGTCCAGGGCGCGGGCTCTGCGGTATCCCTCGAGCCAGGAGCTGACCAGTTCGGGCACCCGCGGGTCGTCCTCCATGAAGGTCAGCGCGCTGGCCAGGTCGTACAGGAACCAGCTGAACCCGCAGTCGTCGAAGTCGATGACCTTGACCGTCGTGCCGTCGACCAGCAGGTTGGCCAGGCGGAGGTCTGCGTGGATGAGGCCGTACCGGGCAGGCTGCTTTCCGTAGGAGCGTAGCCGGTCGCGCACCAGTGCCGCCGCGCGTGCCAGCAGGTGGGTCGTCGGTTCGTCCAGGTTGGGCCCGTGGTGCCAGTCGCCCCAATGACCGGACGTGCCGAGGGTGCCAGCCTCGTCCCAGCTGAACCGCTGGAAGGACGTCGGCAGCTGCCAGGAGACCGCGTGCCTGTGCAGCAACGCCGTTGTGTGACCCAGCAGCACGAAGTCGTCGACGAGCGAGTCCGGCCCGGGCTCCTTGCCCTCGAGATGCTCGAAGACCACCGCATGCCGGTCGGGCAAGGATGAATGACCTGCGGTGACGACCTGACGGCCGTCTCGGGCCCGGAGGATTCCCGCGGTCACGACTGCGCCGTCGCGGCGCAGGGCGTCGATCCAGAGGAGCTCGGACTCGATCTCGGCCGACGTGTGGTAGCCCAACGAGTGCAGCCGGACCACGACCGGTCCCTGGCCCGGGAGGTCTGCCCTGAAGACGGCGTTCTCTGAGAACGTCAGGAGCTCCAGGCCCTCCGGCTCGGGCAGGTCGTACTGTGCCAGGGCCGCGAGAGCCTGCGGCTCCAGCGCCTTCGCCATCGTGAGGTTCTCGGCCATCTCACGACCTCCGGCGCCGTGGAGGGCGCGAGGCATCGCACACTCCCGCTATATTTGGCACGACCAATAAACGATGACGTCTCACAGTGGCCGTACCATAGTGTCGGCCTCGGAGCAGGCACAAGAGTCGGGTACGTCGCCGCGGCGGCGCTCGTTCTGGGGCTCTCAGAGACTGCGGAATGACCGCAAGAGCTCCGGCCCGCCATTGGCCCGGACGGTGTCCTGCGCGCCGTCGACATCGTGACCCCCGGGCGAGCCGGCCCGACCCTCTCGACGCCTACATCGGCATGTTGGCACGTTTCGGATTCATCCTGCTCAGTTGAAACTTGCTCCGCAGCCAACAGAGCGACTCCGTCGGCCTCTCATCAACCGGTACTCCGAACGCCACGAGAGCCCCGGCAAGCCGGGGCTCTCGTGCTCGAGTTCGCTGAGTTCGAGCACACCCCGTGTGACCTGCGAAGACGTCGAGTCTATAGAGCCAGGGGCCGCACTGGGGCCGCACGTTGGGGGTCAGGTTCGGGGGCTGCACGCACTTGGAGGATGAGATCGACCACTTTCGATCCCTGGCCCTGAAGAACTTGACGTCGCGCCACGTTGTGGCGAGGGCGTGGTCCTCGACATGACGATCAGGTGGACTTCGCTCGCCAATTGGCAGGTCAAGGCAGGTCGTACGCCCGAACTGCGCAAGCTCGGCTGGTGCTAGGCGTTCGCGCAGCCAACCGGCATGGAGGCGACGTGATCCCGGTCGGGCCGAAGGTCACCCCGACCACGTAGGCACCCGGGATGGCGAGCATCTTGTTGAATGCACTAGTGGCGCGCACGCGGTCGCTCCGTCCTCGATTCGGTTGGCTTGGTAACCCCGAACCGTAGGCAAGCGCCGCGTGCGCGTCACCCATCCACGCGTCGTACCCGCGAATCCCTCAACCATCAAAGGAAGAACACCCCCGACGGCGACCCTCAAGACCCCCAGGAAGCCGAGGAGTCCCAGATTTCCAAGCCGCCGTCTCAGGCCGCGCTGGGGCCGCACGTGGAGTCAGATCAAACGAAGAATGACCCCTGACCGTGGAAGACGTTGAACGGTGTCTTCGCTGGTCAGGGGCCGTTTCTTCACTCTCTGCGCGGCTTGGGCCGCAGGTACATCTATGCGAACTCAGATGTCGTAGTAGAGCTCGAACTCGTGGGGGTGCGGGCGCAGCGCGATCGGCTGGATCTCGTTGGCGCGCTTGTAGTCGATCCACGTCTCGATGAGGTCGGAGGTGAAGACACCGCCCTCGAGGAGGAAGTCGTGGTCGGCCTCGAGGGAGTCCATCACGGCACCCAGCGACGCGGGCACCGTCGGGATGTCGGCGTGCTCGTCCGGCGGGAGCTCGTAGAGGTCCTTGTCGACCGGCTCGTGCGGCTCGATCTTGTTCTTGATGCCGTCGAGGCCGGCCAGCAGCATCGCGGAGAAGGCGAGGTACGGGTTGGCCGACGGGTCGGGGCAGCGGAACTCGATGCGCTTGGCCTTCGGGTTCGAGCCGGTGATCGGGATGCGCACGCAGGCGGAGCGGTTGCGCTGGCTGTAGACCAGGTTGACCGGCGCCTCGAAGCCTGGCACCAGGCGGTGGTAGGAGTTCACCGTCGGGTTGGTGAAGGCCAGCAGCGACGGGGCATGGGACAGGATGCCGCCGATGTAGTAGCGGGCGGTGTCCGACAGCCCGGCGTACCCGGTCTCGTCGTAGAACAGCGGCTCGTCGCCCTGCCAGATCGACTGGTGGCAATGCATGCCGGAGCCGTTGTCGCCGAAGATGGGCTTCGGCATGAAGGTCGCGGTCTTGCCGTTGCGCCAGGCGACGTTCTTGATGACGTACTTGAACTTCATCACGTCGTCGGCGGCCTTGAGCAGCTCGTCGAAGCGGTAGTTGATCTCCGCCTGGCCGGCGGTGCCGACCTCGTGGTGGGCGCGCTCGACGGTGAGGCCGGTGGCCTCGAGCTCCTTGACCATCTCGTCGCGGAGCTCGCCGAAGTGGTCGTACGGCGCCACGGGGAAGTAGCCGCCCTTGTAGCGGACCTTGTAGCCGCGGTTGTTCTCCTCCGAGCCGGTGTTCCAGGCGCCGGCCTCGGAGTCGATGTGGTAGTACCCGGCGTTCACCTTGGTCTCGAACCGGACCGAGTCGAAGACGTAGAACTCGGCCTCCGGGGCGAAGTACGCCTTGTCGCCGACGCCGGTCGAGGAGAGGTACGCCTGCGCCTTGCGGGCGATGTTGCGCGGGTCGCGCGAGTAGGCCTCGCCGGTGAGCGGGTCGTGGATGAAGAAGTTGATGACCAGCGTCTTGGCCGTGCGGAACGGGTCGAGGTAGGCCGTCGTCGGGTCCGGGAACAGCGACATGTCGGACTCGTGGATGGCCTGGAAGCCGCGGATCGAGGAGCCGTCGAAGTTCAGGCCGTCGTCGAAGACGTCCTGGCTGAACGAGGACACCGGCACGGTGAAGTGCTGCATGATCCCGGGCAGGTCGCAGAACCGGACGTCGATCATCTCGACGCCCTCGTCCTTGACGTACTTCAGCAGCTCGTCGCTGTTGGCGAACATCTGTCCTCCTTGGCCGCCGGGGTCTGGGCGGCCGACAGGGTCTGTAGGGGTGTGGCTTCCCGAAACGTAGGAAGGGGCAGTTTCCCGACCGTATCCCCTTTGTTTCGGCGGTGTAACAGATGTCCGAGTGCCGTCTTCCGGGTCTACGGTGACCCTCGGGGGATGCGATGGAAAGACTCTCGATCGACGTGCGCGAGACCGCGCTCGTGGCCGACGTGATGGAGACCTGCCGTGCGTCGCAGGAGTGGCCTGTCCCGTACCGGGCCCTGGACCAGCTCGCCGAGCTGCTCCATGCCGACGTCGTCGGGTTCCAGGTCATGGACACGCTGCTCGAGTACATCCCCCTTCATCGAGTCAGCGACGCGGTGCTCGGCGCCGGGGAGGACGGTGAGACCGTCGGCGAGGCCCGCACGAACCCGTTCTGGCGGGGCTACTGGACCAGCCCGTGCAGCTATCCGGACAGGTCCGGCGACTACGAGTCGGTCACGCTCGCAGGGGACTTCCACAGCCGCCGCGAACGTCGCCTCCGGAAGCCTGGGGGAGCCGCGATCGTCTCGATGCGGGCCTGCCTGCCCGGACGCAGCCCGGGCAGGCACTACCGGGTGGTCGCCTGGCGCTGCGAGGGGGCGGACTTCGGCGAGCGTGAGCGCTTCCTGCTGTCGCTCCTGCGACCACACGTCGAGCGCGCGCTCTGGTCCAACGCTCAGCAGGCGCGGGAGCTGCCCGCCCTGACGCGCCGTCAGCTCCAGCTGCTGGCGCTCGTGCAGCGGGGCCTGACCAACCGACAGATCGCCCGCCACCTCGAGCTGTCCGAGGGCACGGTGCGCACCCACCTCAACAACATCTACGAGCGCCTGGGCACCTCCGGACGGACCGCCGCGGTGCACGCGGTCTTCGGTCCGTCCGAGCACTGGCCCCTGGAGGCCTGAGGCGTCAGTAGCCCTTGCCGTTCGTGTTGTCGCGGGTGCCGAGGATCACCGGCTGCTGGCAGCCGTCGGGGAACTGCGAGCAGAACTTCTTCTGCTGCTGGGGCGACAGGGGAGTGCCGCAGATGATGCCGTCGCCGTTGAGGTCGACCTGTGCCAGGAACGTCGGCGAGAAGCCGTGGTCGACCAGGAACGACGTCTCGTACGTCGTCCAGCCGCTCGGGCAGCCCTGGCTGTCGGGAGCGGCGCCGGCGGGGGCGGCACCCACGGCGACGGCGACGGCGCTGCCCGCGAGCAGCGTGGCGGCGGCGTACGTGCGGAGCGTGCGGATCATGGCGTTCCTCCTGTGGTGGTCGAGACCTCGACGGTCGCAAGCGCCGGTGCCACCCGCCATACGCCGTTGTGCGTACGCCGCCTGTCTAGGCTGACCGCGTGACGCAGCAGGCCACCGACCTCGGGTTCCGTACGGCGTCCTGGCCACGCCGGATCCTCGCGCTGTTCGTCGACTGGGCGGCCTCGACCCTCGTGGTGGTCGCGGTGATGGGCCTGGAGGGCTGGAGCGAGAGCCGCGCGTCGAGCTGGTGGACGCTGCTGGTGTTCGTGGTCGAGTCCGCGCTGTTCACGGCGCTCGTCGGCGGGTCGTTCGGGAAGCTGGTCACCGGGCTGAGGGTGGCGAGGGTCGACGGCAGCGGCCGGCCCCTGGACCTGCTGCGCTCGTTGCTGCGCGCCGTGCTCGTCTGCCTGGTCGTGCCGCCGGTGATCTACCGGCCCGACGGCAGGGGACTGCACGACCTCGCGGTGGGCACCGCGACCGTTCCGGTTCGACGATCGGGATCAGGCGCCGCGGGTTAGGCTTCGGCGTCCGCTCGACGACCACGGGGGTCTCCCATGCGCACCACCGCTCGCCCCACCCTGCAGCGCCTGGCCGGCGGCCTGGCTGCCCTCGCGCTGGGGCTCGGCCTCGCCGCGTGCGGGTCCGACGACTCCGGGGCCACCGACGAGCCGAGTGCCTCGGACTCGAGCGCCACGTCCGGCGCCACGGACGAGCCCACGGAGTCCACGTCCACCGACGACCCTGCCGTCATCGACGAGGGCGGCGAGGTCTCCCCGGAACAGTTCGCGCAGATGATCCAGGACGGCATCGAGAAGACGAAGACCGCCCACGTGACCTTCACGACGAGCGGCGGGTCCGGCGGCTTCTCGGGCGACGGTGACGTCGACTACGCCGCCTCGCCGCCGAACATGCAGCTGACCATGAAGGTGACCGCCAGCCAGGAGCTGCACATGCTGCTGGTCGACGGCGTGATGTACATCGAGTCGCCGCAGGCCGAGGGCACGTACATGAAGTACGACCTCAGCGACCCGAGCAACCCGCTGGGCGCCAACTTCGTGGACCAGCTCGACCCGGCCACCGCGATGACCCAGTTCACCCAGGCGCTGTCCTCGGTGTCGTCGCTCGGCGAGGAGGACGTCGACGGGCAGACGCTGGCCCACTACGTCATGACGATCGACACCAGCAAGCTGAAGACGGCGTCGCAGTCCACCGAGATGCCGGCCGAGCTGACCACCGACGTCTGGCTCGACGACGAGAACCGGATGGCGAGGAGCTCCATCGACCTCGGTCAGGGCAGCACGTACGACACCACGCTGAGCGACTTCGACAAGCCGGTCGACATCCAGGCTCCCCCGGACGACCAGGTGGTCACCCAGTAGGCAGCCGCCGACCCGAACCACCCATCGCGTCGGTCCGAGGATGCGCACTTCGCCCGACGCGAGAGGAGGGAGCGCGCGCTCAGGGTGGCTTCATGACCAGCCTGCCCGTCATCGCCGGGATCGCCTCGACGATCATCTTCGCGGCCAGCACCCTGCCGATGCTCGTGAAGGCCTACCGCACCCGCGACCTCTCGTCGTACAGCCTCGGCAACATGCTCCTGGCCAACGTCGGCAACGTCGTGCACTCCGTGTACGTCGTGAGCCTGCCGCCCGGTCCGGTCTGGGTCCTGCACGGCTTCTACCTCATCAGCACCGGCCTGATGCTCGTGTGGTTCCTCCGGTACCACGCGACCGGCGCCCTGCGTACCGACCAACCCGCGCTCGGTGCTGCGTGAACTCCTCGCCGAAGGCGACCTCGAGCCGGCGTTCCTCACGCAGCACGGCCCGGTGCACCAGGGCCGCGGCGAAGGGCCAGGTCACCAGCGCCCACGGGGATCGGACCGCGAGCCCCAGCCCGACGTGGGCGAGGCCCCAGCCGACGTACATCGGGTTCCGCGTCCAGCGGTGAGGCCCGGTCGTGGTCAGATGTCGAGGTCGCTCGAGGTCGGCGTCGCCCCGCGCCACCACCGCCCAGGCGACCAGCGCCAGACCGGCGCCCATCAGCGCGAGTCCGGCCGCGACCGTCGCCCTCGCCGGCGGCAGCCGGTGAGACCTCCGGCGCAGCAGCACGACCATCAGCATCGGCACGACGTGCTCGGCGGGGAGCGGCACCCGCCGCCACGCCGCCGCCACCCTCGACCGGCCGGCCATCCTCCGAACCTATGCGCTCATCCACCCACGGCGCCCGCGGAGGATGGGTAGGACGCCCGACGCGGACCGGCCCGTCGGCTCCCTAGCGTCGGCCTCCCACCCAACGAGGAGGCGCGATGAGCACCCAACACGTCGAGACACTCGTCATCGGGGCCGGCCAGGCCGGCCTCTCCACGGGCTACCACCTGCAGCGGCTCGGCCGCCCGTTCCTGGTCGTCGACGGGCACGAGCGCATCGGCGACAACTGGCGCCAGCAGTGGGACACCCTGAAGCTCTACAGCCCGGCGAAGTACGACGGCCTGCCCGGCATGGCGTTCCCGGCACCGAAGTGGTCCTTCCCCGGCAAGGAGCAGGTGGCGGACTACCTGGAGAGCTACGCCCTCGCCGCCGACCTGCCGGTCCGGATGAGCACGCGCGTGCAGCGCCTCGAGCCCCGGCGCGTCGGCGGGTTCACGGCGTACCTGGGCGAGGACACCATCACCTGCGACAACGTCGTCGTGGCCACGGGCACCTTCGGCCGGACGCCGAACGTACCGGCGTTCGCCGGCCTGCTGGACCCGTCGATCCGCCAGCTGCACTCGAGCGAGTACCGCCGCCCCGCACAGCTGGCCCCCGGTCGGGTGCTCGTCGTCGGCGCCTCGCACTCCGGGTGCGACATCGCCTACGAGGCGGCCGAGCACCGACCGACGACCCTCGTCGGCCGTGACCCCGGGCAGATCCCGATCCGCTGGGACTCCCGCGCCGTGCGCTACGTGTTCCCCGTCATCGCGTTCCTGTGGCGGCACGTCGTCACCCGCCGTACTCCCATCGGCCGCAAGGAGATGGAGGAGGTCCGGCACCACGGCGGCCCGATGATCCGGATCAAGCGTGAGGACCTCCAGCGCCGCGGCGTGGAGCGGCTGGCCAACCGCGTGACCGGTGTCAGCGACGGCCGGCCCGTGCTCGACGACGGCCGCGTGGTCGACGCCGGGACCGTCGTGTGGTGCACCGGGTTCCGGCAGGTCTTCGACTGGATCGACGCACCGGTGTTCGGCGAGGACGGCTTCCCGCAGGAGTACCGCGGCGTCGTGGGGTCGGTGCCGGGCCTGTTCTTCTGCGGCCTGTCGTTCCAGTACGCCTTCAGCTCCATGGTCTTCCTCGGGGTCGGCCGGGACGCCGAGTACGTCGCCCGCCGGATCGCCGCGCGTCGTCCGGCTCGCGACCAGGTCCCGGCTCCCGCCTGAGGGAGGCAGGACCCGCCCTGCCTCGGTATCCTCCGAACGAGGGTGGTGCGCGATGGGCGTGGTGGACGACCTGGCTCGGGCCCGCGAGGCGTACGAGCGACGCGCGTGGGTGGCGGCCTACGACTCGCTCTCCGACGTCGAGACGTCCGCGCTCGACGCCGACGACTTCGCCCGCCTGTCCGTGACGGCGTACCTCCTGGGGCGCAGGAACGACTGCGTCCAGGCCATGCAACGGGCCTACCGGGTGCACCTCGACCGGGGTGAGACGCTCGCCGCGGTGCGCTGCGGCTACTGGCTGGGCATGGTCCTGCTGATGGGCGGCGAGCCCGCCGTGGGCGCCGGCTGGGTCGGGCGCTGCCGCCGCCTGCTGGACGACGTCGAGGGGGACGTCGTCGAGCGCGGCTACCTGCTCGCCCTGGAGATGTTCCGCAACATCTTCGGCGGTGAGCCGCAGCGGGCCTACGAGCTCGCCCAGCAGGTCACCGACTACGGCCGTCGCTTCGGCGACGCCGACCTGCTGGCCAACGGGCTCAACGCCCAGGGCCGGATGCTCATCTACACCGGTCACGTGCCCGAGGGACTCGCCCTCCTGGACGAGGCGATGGTCGGCGTCTCCACCGGCGACGTGTCACCGATCGTCGCCGGCGAGATCTACTGCTCGCTGATCGAGGCCTGCCAGGAGGTGAGCGACTACGCCCGCGCGGCGCAGTGGACCAGCCTCCTGACGGCCTGGATCGACGAGCAGCCGGGTCTGGTCACCTTCACCGGCCAGAGCGCCGTGCACCGCGGCCAGATCATGCGCGTCCGAGGCGCCTTCGCGGCGGCGGTCGAGGAGTTCGAGCTCGCGACCGAGAGGTACGTCGCGGCGGGGACGCTCGCCCCGGCGGGCCTGGCGATGAGCGAGTGCGGGGACGTGCTGCGGACCGTCGGCGACCTGGAGGCCGCGGAGGCGGCGTACGAGCGGGCCGTCGGCTTCGGGTACGACGCGCAGCCCGGCCTCGCGTTGCTGTGGCTGGCGCGCGGGCGCGGCGATGCCGCGGGCGGCGCCGTACGCCGGCTGCTGGCCGAGCCCGGCGACCCGGTCGGCCGGTCCCGGCTGCTGCCCGGCGCCGTCGAGGTGCTGCTGGGTGTCGGGGCGCTCGACGAGGCGGACGCGGCGGTCGACGAGCTGGCCGGCATCGCCACGGCGTTCGACAGCATCGCCGTGGACGCGATGGCCGCCCAGGCGCGGGGGAGCGTCCTGGTGGCCAGGGGCGATGCAGGTGCGGCGGTCCCGGTGCTGCGCCGGGCACTGACCGCCTGGCGCGACCTCGACGTGCCCTACGAGGCGGCGCGGGCGCGCGTCCTGATGGGCCGGGCGATGCGGGAGCTCGGGGACGGCGACAGCGCGGCCGGCGAGCTGGCGGCCGCGCTGCGGACCTTCCACCAGCTCGGCGCCGTCCCGGCGGAGCGCGAGGTGGCCGCCCTCCTGGTACCCGTGCTGCCCGCCGGTCTCACCGAGCGCGAGGTCGAGGTGCTCCGGCTGGTCGCGACGGGGTCCAGCAACCCCGAGATCGCGACGGCGCTGGTGCTGAGCGAGAAGACGGTCGCGCGGCACCTGTCCAACATCTTCACCAAGCTGGACGTGCGGACCAGGACCGCCGCGGCGGCGTTCGCGTTCGAGAACCGCCTGGTGTGAGGCTCAGCGGCCGCGCATCTGGCCGCGCAGGCCCTTCATGCTCGTCGGCACCGGGCCCTTCGGCATCGGCGCGACCGGACGCGCGGCGTCGATCGCCTTGAGACGGTTGAGGATGTCGGTCATCTCGGCCGGCTTCACCTGACGCCCCATCTTCTGCACGTGCTTCGTGAGCTTCTGCAGCGGCACCTGGCCCTCGCCGTCCCCGACGATCACCTCGTGCACGGGCGTGTCCGAGGCGACCCGCTCATGCCGGCGACGCTCCGAGGCCAGCAGCGGCTTGAGCCGGTTGGGGTTGCCCTCGCCGACCAGGATGATGCCGGGCGGGCCGACGACGCGGTGCACGATGTCCTGCTGCTTGTTCAGCGCGATCGCGGGGTCGGACTTCCAGCCGCGCCGCAGGGTGGTGAGCGCCGACGCGGCGGCTCCCGGGCGGCCCTCGATCTGAGCGTAGGCCGCGGCCTGGGCCCGGCGGGAGAAGATGATCAGCGTGGCCAGCAGGCCGAGCATGACCCCGCCGATGATCGCGGCCACCAGGTGCAAGGTGCCGCTGCCCGGCAGCAGCAGGAAGAGCCCGAAGCCGACCACCCCGCCGAGGACGAACGCGCCGAGCAGCCACCAGACCAGGCGCGGGTCGGAACGACGCGCCATCTTGAACGTCTCGGCGAACTGCTGGCGTCGCTTCATCTTGGGCGCTTCGGGCGTCTTGGCCATGCGGGTCTTCGTCTCCTGGGATGGTGCCGGTGAGGCCGTGGTCAGGCGGGCGCGGTGGTGCGGGCGTCCATCGCCTGACGGTACAGCCGTCCGGCGCGGTACGACGAGCGCACCAGGGGCCCGCTGAGCACGCCCGAGAACCCGATCTCCTCGGCCTCGGCGGCCAGCTCCACGAACTCCTCCGGCTTCACCCAGCGCTCGACCGGGTGGTGCCGCGCGGACGGCCGGAGGTACTGGGTGATGGTGACCAGCTCGGTGCCCGCCGCGTGCAGGTCGCGCAGCGCCTGGCTGACCTCCTCGCGGGTCTCGCCCATGCCGAGGATGAGGTTCGACTTGGTGACCAGCCCGAAGTCCCGGGCCTGGGTGAGCACGTCCAGCGACCGGTCGTAGCGGAACGCCGGCCGGATCCGCTTGAAGATGCGCGGCACGGTCTCGACGTTGTGGGCCAGCACCTCGGGCCGCGACTCGAAGACCTCGGCGAGCAGGTCCGGCTTGCCGTTGAAGTCCGGGATCAGGTTCTCCACGCCGGTGCCCGGGTTGAGCTCGTGGATGACGCGCACGGTCTCGGCGTACAGCCAGGCACCGCCGTCGGGCAGGTCGTCGCGCGCGACGCCGGTGATCGTGGCGTAGCGCAGCCCCATCGTCCGCACCGACTCCGCGACCCGGCGCGGCTCGTCGCGGTCGAGCGGCTGCGGCTTGCCGGTGTCGATCTGGCAGAAGTCGCAGCGGCGCGTGCACTGGTCGCCGCCGATGAGGAACGTCGCCTCGCGGTCCTCCCAGCACTCGAAGATGTTGGGGCAGCCGGCCTCCTGGCAGACCGTGTGCAGGCCCTCGGACTTCACCAGGCTCTGCAGCGCGGTGTACTCCGGACCCATCCGCGCCCGGGTCTTGATCCACTCCGGCTTGCGCTCGATCGGAGTCTCGGCGTTGCGCACCTCGAGGCGCAGCATCTTCCGTCCGTCGGGAGCGATGGTCACGTCGCCCAACTCTACGCGGGAAGGCCAACCGGCCGGGTATCGCGGTCGCTTGCCAACTGGTAACTCCAGAGTTACCTTTCCGGCATGGATGCCTTCGCGGCGATCGCCGACCCGGTCCGCCGCGCGATCCTCGAGGAGGTCGCCCGGCGGCCGGTGCGCGTCGTCGACCTGGCCGCCCAGCACGCCGTCTCGCGGCCGGCGATCAGCAAGCACCTGCGGGTGCTCGCCGAGGCGGGGCTGGTGACGGCCGAGGACCGCGGCCGCGAGCGGCACTACGGGCTGTCGGTCGCCGGCCTCGCGCCGGTCCAGGCGCTGCTGGAGCGCCTCGTCCTGGCCGCCACCCCCGTCACGTCCCCGTCCCTCGATGCGCTCGCCACCGAGGTACGGCGCACCTCCCGCGACCGCCGTACGTCACCCCATCCACGCCAGGAGACCGCATGACCCGCACGCCGACAGGCCGGATCGAGCGCGAGGGCGAACGCCTCACGCTCTTCGTCGCCCGCACCTTCGAGGCACCCGTGGAGGACGTGTGGGCGGCCATCACCGAGCCCGAGCGTCTCGGCCGGTGGCTGGGCACCTGGACCGGTGACCCGGCGACCGGCCGGGTCTCGTTCCGGATGGGGTTCGAGGGCGACCAGGCGTCCTACGAGCAGATGGAGATCCGCGAGTGCGACCCGCCCCACTCGCTCAAGGTGACGTCCAACGTCGGCCCGTACGTCTGGTACCTCGACGTCGCCCTGTCGGAGGCGGACGGAGTGACCACGCTGGCGTTCAGCCAGCCCGAACTCGACCACGAGGACTCGCTCAGCGTCGGCCCCGGCTGGGAGTACTACCTGGACCGCCTCGTCGCCGTCGAGACCGGCGGCGTCCCGCCGGAGACCGCCGACTTCGAGCGCGACTACTTCCCGGCGATGGCGGACCACTACCGGGCGCAGCGCGACGGCTAGGGCGTGGCGCCGTACTCGACGCGCAGCAGGCGGGGAGTAAGGAGCCACGTCCTAAGGGGTCAGCAGCTCGATCCGAGGTCCGCGGCCGGGCTCCGGACGCGGCTCGTAGTCGGGCGTGGCGTCGTACGGCGCCCACGCCAGCATCTCGGTCAGGTGCCGCTCCACGGAGGGCAGCACGTCGGCGACGGTGACGCGACGACCCAGCTCCTCGGTGAGGGACGTGACGCCGGCGTCCGCGATGCCGCAGGGGACGAACCGGTCGTACCACCCGAGGTCCACGTCGCAGTTGAGCGCGAAGCCGTGCATCGTGGTGCCGCGCCCCACCCGGATGCCGATCGCGGCGATCTTGCGCTCGGCGAGGCCGCGCGCCGGGTCGGCCTGGAGCCAGACGCCGCTGCGGCCGGGGACGCGTGCGGTCGTCACGCCGAGGTCGCGGCACACGCCGATCAGCGCCTCCTCGACGCGACGGACGTAGTCGACCACCAGGACGTGGTCCGGGAGCCGCACGATCGGATACCCGACCAGCTGGCCCGGCCCGTGGAACGTGATCTTGCCGCCGCGGTCCACGTCGATGACCGCCGCGCCACCGGGGTCGACCGGGCGCTCGGAGGGATCGGTGCGCTTGCCGGCCGTGAACACGGGCGGGTGCTCGAGCAGCAGCACGGTCGGCGGCTGCTCGCCGGCCGCCACACGCGCGTGCACCTCGCGCTGGAGGTCCCAGGCCTCGAGGTACTCGACGGTGCCGGCGTGCCGGAACTCCAACGTCACAGCACCCACGGTAGCGACCTGTGGATGAGCGCCGACGCCCGCCGGAGATCCGGTCCACCCTGGGAGTCATGAGGCGACTGCCGCTCCGGGTGCTGGTGGCGTCCGTCGTGCTCGGGTTGCTGACGGGGGTGACCGCCGTCGTCGTGGCCGCCGGTGGCGACGAGCGGCCGGCCGCGAGCGCCGTGAGCCCAGGTGTGGAGAGCGAGGCGGTGCGGCTCCTGCGCGCCTGGGACGAGCGCAGGGCCCGCGCCTACGCCCGGGGGGACCCCGCGGGCCTGGCCGGCTTGTACGTCCCCGGCTCGCGCACCGGTGCCGCCGACGTGGCGGCGCTCCGGGCCTACGTCGCCCGCGGCCTCCGGGTGACCGGCATGCGCACCCAGGTGCTCGGTGCTGCCGTGCTGCGCCGCACGGCCCGGCGGCTGGTGGTCGAGGTCACCGACGTCCTGCTCGGTGCGGTCGCCCGGTCGGGGGAGCGCGGCTGGACGCTGCCCCGGGACCAGCCGACGCAACGCCGCGTCGTGCTCGTGCGGGAGGACGGTCGCTGGCAGGTGGAGGAGGCCTATCGAGCGGACTGACCCACGAGTGACGAGAGGTGCTCGACGGGCGCGAGGCCGGCGGCGCGGTACGTCGCGATCGCACCCGTGTAGTCCAGCGGGGTGCACACCGTCACGCCGGAGGCGCCGAGGTGACGCAGCCGGCTGATCAGGGCGGTGACGACGCGCACGCCGAACCCGCGGCCTCGGTGGTCCTGGTGCGTGGCCACGGGCTCGAGGATCGCGGTGGCTCCCTCGCCGGCCAGCCACGCCGTGCCGATCGCGACCGCCTCGCCGTCGGCGCGCAGGACGACGTCGAGGTCGCGCCGGTAGGCCGGGCCTGCGGCCAGCCGCGACCACGCCTCGGCGGTGAAGGTGGAGTTCTCGAAGCCTGCCCGCTGCACCGCGACGCGCTCGGCCACGGCGTCGGCGGCCGCCTCGAGGGACACCCCGTCGAGGTCGACACGCGGCTGCCAGCGGTCCAGGTCCGCGTGCAGGGCTACCCACGGTTCCGGGTCGAGCGACCAGCCCTCGCCGACCAGGATCCGGCGGGCCGCAGCCTCGGCGCGCAGCTCGGCGTACACCGCGTCGCCGCGATGAGTGTCAGCGAGCCACCGGCACTCCGCGGCGAGCTGCTCGCCGAGCGCGGCGTCGCGCTCCAGGCCGGGTCGGACGGCGAAGCGGCCGACCACGTCCTCGAGCAGCGCCACCGCTTGCAGGTCGTCGCCCTCCCACCAGCCCACGAACGCGTTCTCGAGGGCGTCGTCGTCGAGCCTGAGGTGCCACCCGAGGTCGCCGACGTGCAGGCCGGCCGCGACGCGGTCCGGGTGCGGCCACGCCGTCATGGCGGCGATGAGCTCGGCGACCGTCGAGCGGTCGTGGGTACGGCGGGTGGTCACGGGCGGGCGAGAGCGGTGGCCAGCACGTCGTCGACGTCCTGGTCGTGGAACTCGAAGCCGGCCTTGTCCAGCACCTCGGGCGTGACGTTGAGCGAGCCGAGCACCTCGTTGGCCATCCGGCCGGCGCCCGGCCGGATCACGAACGCCGGGACGCGGAGCAGCGCCTTGCGGTGCAGCGCGCTCGCGAGCGACTGGGTGAACTCGGCGTTGGTCGGGGTGCGGGGGGCGCACATGTTCACCGGGCCGCTGACCGACGGGTCGTGGGCGAGGTGCACGGCCGCGCCGACCCAGTCGCGCAACGAGATCACCGGGAAGAACTGCCGCCCGTCGGACAGTTGGGCACCGAGTCCGAGCTTGAACATGAGGAGGAGCTGCTTGAGCGGCGGCGAGGTGCGGTCGTAGACGGGCACGGTACGGAGGAAGCACACCCGCGCGCCTGCGTCGACGGCCGGCGTCGCGGCGTCCTGCCAGTCGCGGGACACCTGGGTCATGAAGGCGTCCCCCCGGCTGTCGGAGGCCTCGGTGATGACCTCCGGGCCGTGGTCGCCGTACCAGCCGACGCCGTTCTGGGCGAGGAACGCCGGTCGGCCGGGGTGCTCGGCGATCGCCTCGGCCAGGGTGCGGGTGGTGGAGACGCGGCTCTCCCGGAGCTCGCGGGCCCACGTCCCGGAGTGCGGGTTGCCGAGGGTCGGCGAACCCGCGACGTTCACCACGACGTCGACATCGTCGAGCGCGGAGGGGTCGAGCTTGCCGCTCGCGGGGTCCCACGCGACCTCGTCGACGCCCTTCGGCGCGGAGCGCGTGAGGGTGCGTACCTGGTCGCCGCGGGCCCGGAGGGCCTCGACCAGGTGACGGCCGAGGAACCCGGACGCGCCGGCGACGAGGACGTGCACGCGCCCTAGACCTCGAACGTCCCGGTCTCGAGCCGCGCCTTCACGTCGCTCAGGAACCGCGCCGCGTCCGCACCGTCGACCAGCCGGTGGTCGTAGGTGAGGGCGAGGTAGACCATCTGGCGCACCGCGATCGTCTCACCGAGGTTCGGGTCGTCGATCACGACCGCCCGCTTGACGACGGCGCCGGTGCCGAGGACAGCCACCTGCGGCTGGTTGATGATCGGGGTGTCGAAGAGGGCGCCACGGCTGCCGGTGTTGGTCAGCGTGAACGTGCCACCGGACAGCTCGTCGGGAGTGATCTTGTTGGTGCGCGTGCGCTCGGCGACGTCGGCGATCTTGCGGGCGAGACCCGCGATCGACAGGTCGCCGGCGTCCTTGATCACCGGCGTCAACAGGCCGCGTTCGGTGTCCACGGCGATCGCGATGTTCTCGCGGTCGTAGTAGGTGACCTCGCCCTTCTCGGTGTCGATGGCCGCGTTGAGCTTGGGGTGCTCCTTGAGTGCGTCGATCGTCGCCTTCGCGAAGAACGGCATGAACGAGAGCTTGACCCCCTCGCGGCCGGCGAAGTCGGCCTTCACCTGGTCGCGCAGCCGCGACACCGACGTGATGTCGACCTCGACCACCGTGGTCAGCTGTGCGCTGGTCTGCAGCGACTCCAGCATCCGGGTGGCGATCACCTTGCGGAGCCGGCTCATCTTCTCGGTCGTGCCGCGCAGCGTCGCCGGCGCCGTCGACGCCGTCGGCGCCGCCGGTCCAGTCGCGGCCACCGGGGCCGCGGGCGCCGCAGCCGCAGCCGCGGGCGCCGCCGGGGCGGGGCTCGCGGCCGCCGCCGCGGCTGCCGTGGGCGGCGCTGCGGTGGTGCCCTGCTGGGCGGCGGCGTCCAGGACGTCCTGCTTGCGGATGCGACCGCCCACCCCGGTGCCGGTGACGGTGGCCAGGTCGACGCCGTGCTGGGTGGCCATCTTGCGCACCAGCGGGGTGACGTAGCCGGACGACTCGTCACGACCGGCCGGTGCGGCGGGAGCCTGTGGGGCGGGAGCCTGTGGGGCGGCCGGCTCTTCGCGAGCCGGCTCGGCCGCCTGGGCCGCCGGCTGCTCGGGCTCCGCCTCGGCGGCAGGGGCGGGCTCCTCGGCCTTCTCCTCCTCGGCCTTCTCCTCCTCGGCCGGCGCCTCCTCCCGCTGCGACTGGTCGCTGCCGGAGTCGCCGCCGGAGGGGGCGGCGCCGGCAGACTCACCGGCCTCCCCGATCACCGCGAGCTCGGCGCCGACCTCGACGGTCTCGTCCTCGTTGACCTTGATCTCGAGCAGCGTGCCGGCGACGGGCGAGGGGATCTCGGTGTCGACCTTGTCGGTGGAGACCTCGAGCAGCGCCTCGTCGACGGCCACCGCGTCGCCGACCTGCTTGAGCCAGCGGGTGACGGTGCCCTCGGTGACCGACTCGCCCAGCGCGGGCAGGGTGACCGACGTGGTCTTCCCGGACCCGCCCCCGCCACCGCTCGAGGGCTGCTCCTGCTCGGCGGCCGGCTGCTCGGGCTGCTCCGGCTGCTCGGGCTGCTGTTCCTGGGTGTCCTCCCCGGCCGGCGTCTCCTGCTCGGCACCACTCTCGGCACCGCTCTCGGCGGACGCCTCGGCCTGCGCGTCACCCTCGTCCTCCGCAGCCGAGTCGGCCTCGGACCCGCCGCCGGAGTCGGAGCCCGCAGACTCGCCCTCCTGGCCGATCAGCGCCAGGACGGCGCCGACCTCGACGGTCTCGTCCTCGCTCGCCTTGATCTCCAGCAGCGTGCCGGCGACCGGCGAGGGGATCTCGGTGTCGACCTTGTCGGTGGAGACCTCGAGCAGCGCCTCGTCGACCGCGACCGCGTCGCCGACCTGCTTGAGCCAGCGGGTGACGGTGCCCTCGGTGACGGACTCGCCCAGCGCCGGGAGGGTGACTTCGGTGGCCATGAGGCTCCTTCGAGAGGGTGGTGGGGGTTACGAGTGGGCGTGCAGCGGCTTGCCGGCGAGCGCCAGGTGGGCCTCGCCGAGGGCCTCGTTCTGGGTCGGGTGGGCGTGCACGAGCGGGGCGACGTCCTCGGCGTACCCCTCCCACCCGTAGATCAGCTGGGCCTCGCCGACCAGCTCGCCGACGCGGTCGCCGACGAGGTGGATGCCGACGACGGGGCCGTCCTTGCGGCGGACCAGCTTCACGAAGCCTTGGGTCTTGAGGATCTGGCTCTTGCCGTTGCCGCCGAGGTCGTAGGTGAGGCTCTCGACGTCGCCGTACTTCTCCCTCGCCTGCGCTTCAGTGAGCCCGACCGACGCGACCTCCGGGTGGGAGTAGGTGACGCGCGGGATGCCCGCCTCGTCGATCGTCGCGGGCTCGAGCCCGGCGATGTCCTCGGCGACGAAGATGCCCTGCTGGAAGCCTCGGTGCGCGAGCTGGAGGCCGGGGACGATGTCGCCGACGGCGTACACGCCCTCCAGGTTGGTGTGGCAGCGGTCGTCGGTGAGCACGAAGCCGCGATCCATCGTGACGCCCTGCTCGTCGTACCCCAGGCCGTCGGTCGACGGGCCGCGGCCGACCGCGACGAGCAGCAGCTCGGCCTCGATGACGTCGCCGCCCTCGACGGTCACCGCGACGCCGTCGTCGGTCACCTTGACCGACTGGAACGGGGTGCCGGTGCGCATCACGATGCCGCGCTTCTTGAACGTGCGCTCGAGGACCTTCGAGGACGCCTCGTCCTCGGCCGCGACCAGCCGGGGGAGCGCCTCGACGATCGTCACGTCGGCGCCGAAGGAGCGCCAGACGCTCGCGAACTCCACGCCGATCACGCCGCCGCCCAGCACCACCACCGAGCCCGGCACCGTGTCCAGCCTCAGGGCCTGCTCGGAGGTGATCACCCGCTCGCCGTCGATGTCGAGGCCGGGCAGGCTGCGGGGGTACGAGCCGGACGCCAGCACGACGTTCTTGCCGGAGTACGCCGTGCCGTCGACGGTGACCTCGCGCGGTCCGGTGAGCCGGCCCTCGCCCTCGATGACGGTGATGCCGCGGCCCTTGATGAGGCCGGAGAGACCCTTGAACAGCCGGGCGACGACGGCGTCCTTGTAGGAGTTCACGCCGGCCATGTCGATGCCGTCGAGGGTCGCGCGCACGCCGAACTGCTCGGAGTCGCGCGCGGAGTCGGCGATCTCCGCGGCGTGCAGCAGCGCCTTGGTCGGGATGCAGCCGATGTGGAGGCAGGTGCCTCCGAGGTTGCCCTTCTCGACCAGCCCGACGCTCAGCCCCAGCTGGGCCGCTCGCAGGGCGCAGGCGTAACCGCCCGATCCCGCCCCGAGGATGAGTACGTCGAACTCGGCTCCCACGCTGGTCCTTCCGCTCCCACGAGTGTGCAGTTCTGCTGTTCGGCCTGTCGGCCCGACCCATCCTTGCACTTCTGCTTTTCGTGTCCAGAAGGGTCCCAGGGGTGCCCGGCACGACCACTCGCGGAGCCGCTCGTGACGCCCCTTCCGACCGGCGGCAGGGCACACTAGGACTCATGGGGTTGTTCGACCGGTTCCGCAGGGGCACCACCACGAGGATGCGTGGGCCCGCCCGGAACGCCACCCGCACCGGCTCCACCCGCGTCCGCGCCTCCGACGGCGCCGACGAGACGCACCTGCTGGAGTTCGTCTCCACGCGCAAGGGCGTCGAGGGGTTCGTCGAGCCCCGAACCGCCGTCAGCGACGTGACCCTGCTGCTCGTCGCCCACGACGGTGAGTGGACCCGCCGCCGCGTCCCGTCGGTCGACTGGGCCCACAAGTTCTGCAACAAGCACCAGGTCCCCTCGTACGACGCCGCCGTCGTCGGCGTGCCGCAGCGGATGCGCGACTACAACCGCCGCAGGAAGCAGCAGGGTCTTTAGTCGCCTGCGGCGGGCTTGTGTGCGCCTGCGGCGGGCTTGGGTTGCGGTTCGTCGGCCGGCGCCCCGGTCCTGCCCTCCGGGGGACAGGGGCGGCGCGTCGCACGGCGTGGTCCTGTGCTTGCGACCGCCGGCGCGCGCCGCGGCCAAGCCCTTTTAGCCCCCGGAGGGCAGGCCCGGGTCGCCGTCCCACGCCCACGACCCGTGGGTGGTCTGCGCGCGAGGTGGGGTTACCTCAACCGCCCCGGGCGGGTCACCGCAGCAGGTGGTGGCTTTTCCACCATCCTCCCGTGACCGGACCGCGAGCGGCGGAGCGAGGAGGTCCCGCCGCCGTGGTGGGTCTGGCGGCTCGTCGTGAGGGACGAGCGACGAGT
>NZ_JADKPN010000018.1 GCF_015352455.1 Nocardioides islandensis | reverse complement strand
GCCCCCTGGCTCGAGCACTACAACACTCAACGCCGTCACAGCGCACTCGGAGGCCACCCCCCAATCAGCCGCCTGCTACCAACGTGATGGCCGGGTACACCTAGGGAGTCGACGAGCGATCGGTCGCCGCTACCGCCACGCGAGGTCGACTGACCCCTCTCGCACCCTGGCAACCCTGATTCCGATGGCTTTCAGGTCACTCGACGACGGAATACCCGACCGATCGCTCGGGTCGTGTGCCTGGGAACGCGCTATCGCGCGGCCTCAGGCACACGACCGGGCGACGTCGAGAGTCGGTCGTACTCACCGCTGGGCGTGATGAGGGTTCCGGCCCGACCCGCCACGATGGCCGATGCGTCGTCCAACGAACCGATGGCCGCCATCCCTCCCGTCCGCTCGACGAAGCGGCACACGGCGTCGACCTTGGGCCCCATGGACCCGCCGGCGAAGTCGAGGCGCCGGAGGTCCGCGGGTGTCGCGCGCAGGATGGGTGCCTGGTCCGGTCGGCCGAAGTTCCGCATCACGTGCTCGACATCGGTGGCGACCAGCAGCACGTCGGCGTCGAGCGCCTCGGCGAGGACGGCGCTGGTCAGGTCCTTGTCGACCACGGCTTCCACGCCCCGCAGCTCGCCGCGCTCGTCACGGATGACGGGAACCCCGCCACCTCCCGCGCAGACCACGACTGCTCCGCTCTCCAGCAGCAACCTGATCAGGCGGGTCTCCACGACCCGGCGAGGTCGCGGCGACCCGACGACGCGTCGCCAGCCGGCGCCGTCGGCCTTGACGGTCCAGCCGCGCTCTGCGGCCAGTCGGGTCGCCTCCTCGCGGGTGTACATCTCGCCGACGAACTTGGTCGGGTCGGCGAAGGCGGGATCGGCCGCCTCGACGAGGGTCTGGTTGATGATCGCGGCGACCTGCCGACCGGGCAGGCGGTTCTGCATCGCCTGGAGGATCCAGTAGCCGATCATCCCCTGGGTCTGGGCGCCCAGGACGTCGAACGGGTACGGCGTGGTCAGGTGCGGGTCCGACGCGCTCTGCAGGGCCAGGACACCGACCTGGGGGCCGTTGCCGTGGGTGACGACCAGCTCGTGCTCCTCCGCAAGCGGGGCCAGCGCCTCGACCGCGCGTCGTACGTTGGCCTCCTGCACCTCGGCGTCGGGCTTCTGCCCCCGCTGGAGCAGCGCGTTTCCGCCCAGGGCGGCCACGATGCGCACCTCAGGCTCCCAGCGTGGCCACGAGCACGGCCTTGATGGTGTGCATCCGGTTCTCGGCCTGGTCGAAGACGATCGAGTGCGCTGACTCGAACACCTCGTCGGTCACCTCGAGTGCCTCCATCCCGGTCTGCTGGAAGAGCTCCTCCCCCACCTTGGTGTGACGGTCGTGGAAGGCCGGCAGGCAGTGCATGAACCTGACGGCCGGGTTGCCGGTGGCCTTCACGGTGGCCATGTCGACCTGGTACGGCCGCAGGAGGTCGATCCGCTCCGCCCAGACCTCCTTGGGCTCGCCCATGGACACCCAGACGTCCGTGTAGAGGAAGTCGACGCCGGCGACGCCCTCGTGGACGTCCTCGGTGTGGAGGATGCGGGCCCCGGTCTCCTGGGCGATGCGTTGCGCCTTCTCGACGACGTCCTGGTGGTTCCAGAGCGACCTGGGCGCGACGATGCGCACGTCCATCCCCATCATGGCTCCCGCGACCAGCAGCGAGTTGCCCACGTTGTTGCGGGCATCGCCGAGGTAGGCGAAGGCGATCTCGCCGTCGTGCTTGTCGCAGTGCTCGCGCATGGTGAGCATGTCGCACAGCATCTGCGTGGGGTGCCACTCATCGGTCAGGCCGTTCCACACCGGCACCCCGGCGAGCTCGGCCAGCGTCTCGACGTCGGCCTGCGCGGCCCCGCGGTACTCGATGCCGTCGTACATCCGCCCGAGCACGCGGGCGGTGTCCGCCATCGACTCCTTGTGGCCGATCTGGGAGCCGGAGGGGTCGAGGTAGGTGACGCGGGCTCCCTGGTCGAACGCCGCGACCTCGAACGCGCACCGCGTGCGCGTCGACGTCTTCTCGAAGATCAGGGCGATGTTCTTGCCGGTCAGTCGCGGCTGCTCGAAGCCGGCGTACTTCGCGCGCTTGAGGTCGGCGGCCAGGTCGAGGAGGAAGGTCCACTCCTGCGGGGTGAAGTCCACCTCCTTGACAAAGCTGCGGTTGCGGAGGTTGAACGCCATCGTGCTCAGATCCCTTCTCGTTCGATGGGGCAGGTCATGCAGCGGGGGCCACCGCGGCCACGACCGAGCTCGCTGCCCTGGATCGTCACGACCTCGACGCCCTTCTTGCGCAGGTAGGTGTTGGTGGTGACGTTGCGCTCGTAGGCGACGACCACCCCGGGCCGGACGGCGAGGACGTTGCACCCGTCGTCCCACTGCTCGCGCTCCGCGGCCTGGACGTCCTGGGTGGCGGACAGGACGCGGATCTGCTCGATGCCCAGGGCGCGCGCGATCGCACCGTGCATGTCCTCGGCCGGGTGCGAGGTCACCGTGAGCTCGTGCTCGGCGTCACCGGGCTCGATGGTGTACGACGGCAGCATCCCGAGCCCGCCGTACTTGGTGAACGTGTGCTCGTCGACCATCGTCATGACCGTGTCCAGGTGCATGAACGCTCGCTTCTGGGGCATGGCCAGCGCGACGATCCTCGACGCGGCGCCGGCGCGGAAGAGCCTCCTGGCCAGCCGCTCGACGCCTTGGGGTGTCGTGCGCTCGCTCATGCCGACCAGGACGGCGCCGCGCCCGAGGACGAGGATGTCGCCGCCCTCCGTCGTGGCCTGTCCGTTCACGGTTCCTTCGGACCAGACGTTGAACCGTGCGTCGGCGAAGAACGGGTGCCAGCGGTAGATGGCCTCGTAGTGGATGGTCTCCCGGATCCTGGCCCGCTTGCGCATCGCGTTGATGGACACGCCGTCGTAGATCCAGGCCGAGGTGTCCCGCGTGAACATGTGGTTGGGCAGCGGAGGCAGCAGCAGGTCGTCCAGGGCCAGGGCCTGCACGACGACCGAGCTCGGCTCGTCGGTGCGGTCGAGCAGCTCGCGCTTGGTCATCCCGCCGATGAGGAAGCTGGCCAGCTCGGCGTCGTCCATCGAGCCGAAGACCCGGTGCAGGCTGTCCAGCGCCATCGGGCCGTAGACCCGCTCGTCGAGAGCCTCGTCCAGCACGTACTTGCGCGCCTCGGGGATCGCCAGGGTCTCGCACAGCAGCTGGTCGAGCATGTGCACCTCGACGCCGAGCTCGCGCAGCACCTGCGCGAACGCGTCGTGCTCCTGCTTGGCCCGGCTGACCCAGAGCACGTCGTCGAAGAGGTACTCGTCGTGGTTGGTCGGGGTGAGCCTCTTCAGCTCGAGGTCGGGTCGGTGCAGGATCACCTGTCGAAGGCGACCAACCTCCGAGTCGACGTGCAGGTTCATGGCGGCGTGCCCCCTTCGCTTGGTTCCCCCCACCTTCCAGCCGATGCCCTGCTGCGCAGATGGGCCAGAAGTCCCTGGGTCGAGGGTCCGTGGGCACGATCTCGAGCCGCCGGGTCAGCGTGCCGAAGGACCCGTTCGGGCGGCACTTTCGCCCCTGCCCGGAGCGGCACAGCGGGGAGAAGCCTGGGACCAGAGCAGGACCCTCCTGCCGTCTGCTGACTGAGGAGGCCACAGATGACCGTCCAAGTGACGAGGCCTGGTCCCAGCACGCCGAGGGCGACCAAGCGTCGTTCGGCCGCCGGGCTGGCACTACCCGCCCTCACCGCCCTCGTGGTGGGGTCCATGATCGGGAGCGGCATCTTCGCGCTGCCCTCCCAGATGGCCGGGAGTGCGGCCCCCGGTCCGCTGCTGATCGGCTGGTTGATCACGGGCGCCGGCATGCTGATGCTGGCCTTCGTCTTCCAGGGACTGGCGGAACGCAAGCCCGACGTCGACGGCGGCGTCTACGGCTACGCGCGGGCCGGCTTCGGCGAGTACGTCGGCTTCACCTCGGCATGGGGCTACTGGATCAGTGCCTGGGTGGGCAACGTCGCCTACCTGGTGCTGCTGATGGCCACCCTGGGCTACTGGTTCGACGGCTTCGACGGAGGCACGACCACCACCGCCATCGTGGGTGCCTCGGTCCTGCTGTGGCTCGTCCACTTCCTGACCGTCAGCGGCGTCAGGAACGCCGCGGCGGTGAACGTGGTCGTCACGGTGGCCAAGGTCGTCCCCATCCTGACCTTCATCGCGATCGCCGCCGTCGGGTTCAGCTCCGGCATCTTCACCGCTGACGTCTGGGGCCACGACGCCGGGCTCGGCACCACGATGGACCAGGTCAAGAACATGATGCTGGTCACCGTCTGGGTGTTCATCGGCATCGAGGGTGCGAGCGTCTACTCCCAGCGCGCCCGGGAGCGCAAGGACGTCGGCCGGGCCACCGTGCTCGGCTTCGCGGGCGTGCTGGCGCTGCTGCTCGCGGTCAACCTGCTCGCCTACGGCCTGATGGCACAGGCCGACATCGCCGGTCTCTCCGACCCGTCGATGGCCGGGCTTCTCGAGAACGAGGTGGGCTCGTGGGGCGCCGGCTTCATCTCCGCCGGGCTGGTGGTCTCCCTGCTCGGTGCGCTGATCGCCTGGGTGCTGCTGGCCGTCGAGATCCTGCGGCTGCCGGCCCTGGACCACGTCGTACCGAAGGGGCTGGCCAAGGAGAACGTCCACGGCGCCCCCGTCAGTGCGCTGTGGCTGACGAACCTGTGCGTGCAGGCCATGTTGCTGTGGACGCTCGTCAACGAGAACACCTACACCGACCTCATCTACCTCGCCACCTCGCTGATCCTGCTGCCGTACCTGTGGTCGGCCGCGTACCAGGTGAAGCTGGCCCTGACGGGTGAGACGTACGCCGACGGGCACGGGCGCACGCGCGACCTGCTGGTCGGTGCCGTGGCCCTGGGCTACGCGGTCTGGCTGGTGTACGCCGGCGGGTGGGAGTACGTGCTGGTCGCCGGCCTGTTCTACCTGGTCGGCACGGCGCTGTTCGTCTGGGCGCGGGTGGAGAGCCACAAGCCCGTGTTCACCAGCGTCGAGAAGATCCTGGTCGCGGTCGTCGCCGCCACGTCGGTGGTGGCCGTGATCGGACTGGTCCAGGGGTTCGTGTCGGTGTGACCTGACGCGTCCCCCGTCACTGCCACTCAGCGGTCCGGACCCCGGGGTCCGGGCCGCTGCCCTGCCCGGAGCTCGTCGGTTCCCGAGGGGTTCCCGTGTGCCTGAATCTGGGAGTCCCGCCGTACCGGGACCTCATGCCCTGGTGACCCCGGCCGGCTCGGAGGATCGTCGACGACACCCACGGGGGGTCCGCGAGCGACCTGACATCGACGAATGCCCCCCGGATGCCCTGGAGTGCGACATGGCCGTCCCCTACGAGCTGACGTACTCGGAGTGTCAGGCCCTCCTGCGCTCAGGAGTCTTCGGACGCATCGGGCTGTCAACGCCGCACGGACCAGCTGTGGTACCGGTCAACTACGCCGTCTCGGACAGCGCCATCCTCATCCGCACGGCGACGAACGGCCTGCTCGCGACGCACGGCCGCGGCGTGCGCGTCGCGTTCGAGATCGACCACGTCGACTACACCTTTCACCGCGGCTGGAGCGTGATGGCCCGCGGCACGACGACCATCGCGGACGATCCCGACGAGGTGGCCCGCCTCCCCTGGGGGTGGGAGCCCAAGCCCTGGGCCGGCGGAGACCGCCCCCTGCTCGTCACGCTGCCCTTGACCGAGCTCACCGGACGCCGGCTCGGCGCCGGCTGGAACCCGATGTCCGAGCTGCCGGGGCGCCGGGCCTGGTCTCAGCCACTTCCATGACCTAGGTCCCCACGCGAGCCGACCAGCGCCCCTGGGAGCACCCGGGACGTCGTCGCGACGATGAGAGGGACGACCGAAGGAGTTGTTCTGTGATGAGCGCCGTGACGTACCCGGTCCATGTCGACGCCGAGCTCGACAACAAGATGAGTCGCTGGCTGTGGCTCCTCAAGTGGCTCTTGGTGATCCCGCACTACGTCGTCCTCGCGTTCCTCTGGATCGCGTTCGTCGTCCTCAGCGTCGTGGCCTTCTTCGCGATCCTGTTCACCGGCCGCTACCCACGGAGCATCTTCGAGTTCAACGTCGGCGTCCTCCGCTGGCAGTGGCGCGTCTCCTACTACGCCTACGGCGCGCTGGGCACCGACCGCTACCCGCCGTTCACCCTGCGTGAGGTGGCCGACTACCCCGCCCACCTCCAGGTGGACTACCCCGAGCGCCTCTCCCGTGGCCTCGTCCTGGTCAAGTGGTGGCTGCTCGCCATCCCCCACTACCTGGTCGTGGGCCTGCTCGTCGGCGGCGCCGGCTACTTCTTCGAGAACGCCGACGACCGGTCCCGGCTGCTGGCGACCGGGCTGATCCCGCTGCTGGCGTGCGTGGCCGGCGTCGTCCTGCTCGTCACCGGTCGCTACCCGCAGGCCCTGTTCGACCTCCTCCTCGGACTGAACCGGTGGGTGCTCCGGGTCGCCGGCTACGCGGCCCTGATGACCGACACGTATCCGCCGTTCCGTCTCGACCAGGGGGGCCACGAGGGCGGCACGGGCACGGTCACCTTCGCGCCCGCACCCACACCGTCGACTCCTGCTGCGCCGACTCCTGAGGCGCCGGCTGCTCCTGCGCCGACTCCTCCTGCGCCGACCGGGGCACCGCCCCTGCCGCGCACGACCTCACGCTGGACGACGGGCCGGATCACCTCGGTCGTCGCCGGCTGCGTGTTCGCCGTCGTCACCCTCGGCCTGCTCGTGCCCGGAGTCGGACTGCTCGTCGCCGACCACACGCTCCGCGACGACAACGGCTTCCTGATGAGCCCGGAACAGACGCTCGAGACGTCCACCTACGCCATCCTGTCCGGCGAGCAGATGCAGGTCGGCGCTCCGTGGGAGCTGCCCCCGGCCGCGCTGCTGGGTGACCTGAAGATCACCGCCTCGGCCGGCGAGTCCGCGGACGTCTTCATCGGCATCGCACCGACGTCCGACGTCGAGACCTACCTCGCCGGGGTGGAGCACGTCACGCTCGTCGACGTACGCGACGGAGACGGCGTGTACCGGACGACGGCCGGCGACGGACGACCCGGAGCACCGGCGTCGCAGGACTTCTGGGCGACGACGTCCGCCGGTCCGGGCACCCAGGAGCTCACGTGGGAGCCCACCAACGGTGACTGGTCGGTGCTCGTCATGAACGCCGATGCCAGCAAGGGCGTCGACGTCGTGGTGACCGCGGGCGCCGAGGTCCCCGCCCTGCCCTGGATCGTCGCCGTCATGCTCTCGATCGCCGGCCTCACCCTGGTCGCCTCGGTGATCCTCATCGCGGTGCCGCTGCGGAGGGTCGGACGCACGAGCGGTGACCGGTGATGTCGTGGCTCCTCGCGGCGTTCCTGGTCGCGCACGGTCTGGCGCACCTGGCCGTGTGGCTGCCGCCGGCACCCGCTGACACCGAGCATGCGGCACCCTTCGCGCCGGATCACTCGGCGGTGCTGGCCGCGACCCGTGTGCCGCCGACGACGATCCACCGGACGGCTGTCTGGCTGGCCGTCGCCGCCGCGGTCGCCTACGTCGTCGCCGGACTGGCGGTTGCTCTCGGGTCCGGGTGGACGGTGCCGCTCGTCGCCACGGCCGCGGCTCTCCTGGGCCTGGCGCTCAAGATCCTGTTCTTCCACCCGTGGCTGAGCCTGGGCATCCTGTTCGACGCCGCCGTGCTCGTGTTCGCCGTCGGGAGCTGGCCCGTTGCGCTGACGTGAGTCCTCGTCGAGCCTGCTGGTGGGAAGTACGTCCCGGGGGTACAACGGGCCGATGGCGAACTACGTCTCGAAGTACCTGCACGTCTACCTCCTCGACGACCACGACATCGTCCGGCAGGGGCTTCGCGACCTGCTCGTCCCGGCGACGGACATCAACGTCGCGGGCGACTCCGGATCCGCACGTCACGCCATGCTCACCATCCCGAGGCTCGGGGTCGACGTGATGGTGCTGGACCTCCGGCTCCAGGACGGGACGGGGATCGAGGTCTGTCGCGCCGTCCGCTCCGCCGACCCGTCGGTCCGCGGACTGCTGCTGACGTCCTCCGGCGACGACGAGGCGCTGATGGCCGCGATCCTGGCAGGGGCTTCCGGGTACGTCGTGAAGCTCACCCGCAGCTCCGACATCACGACCGCCATCCGGAAGGTCGGCGCCGGCGAGACCCTGATCGAACCGACGGCCATGGCGCGGGTGAGCCAGCAGCTGATGCGGGGCGCGGACGAGCTGCAGCCTCCGCTGACCGGGGATGAACGGCAGCTGCTCGCCCTGGTCCTCGAGGGCCTCACGGACGCCGAGGTCGCCCACGAGGTGGGAGGCGAGCTGCACTCCGTGAGCGCCGCCGTCACTGCGCTCATCGAGCGAGTCATGCAGCCGGTACCCCCCGTGCGCGCGGCGGCCGGCCCGCTGCAGCCCGGACGGCATCGTCGCGCAGACGTCTGACGCGCACGCCGGGCACCCGTGCCGCGAGTCCATTGGACCCGGACCGATATGGACCAAGGTCACTGGATCGCACCGCGCGGCCAATGGTGTCATGGTCCCCGTGCCCGAGTCCGTCACCACATCGCCCCTGCCCACCCACCTCGACCGCTGGACCTACGACGACGACGAGCTCGAGCTCGACCTGCGCTGGTGGGCGGCCGCCAACTACCTGACCGTCGGCCAGATCTACCTGCGCGAGAACCCGTTGCTGCGCGAGCCACTGACGCTCCGGGACATCAAGCCGCGGTTGCTGGGCCACTGGGGCACCAGCCCCGGGCTGTCGATGATCTACACCCTCATCAACCGGGTGATCCGCGAGACCGACAGCGACTGGCTCTACGTCACCGGACCCGGACACGGTGGTCCCGCGCTCGTGGCCGCGGGGTGGCTGGAAGGGACGTACTCGGAGATCTACCCGCACGTCGGCGACGACGCGACCGGCATCCGCGCCCTGTTCCGCCAGTTCTCCTCGCCGGGAGGGGTGCCCAGCCACGTCAGCGTCCAGACGCCGGGCAGCATCCACGAGGGTGGGGAGCTCGGCTACGCCCTCGTGCACGCGGCAGGTGCGGCGTTCGACAACCCCGGGCTCACGGTCGCCTGTGTGGTCGGCGACGGCGAGGCGGAGACCGGGCCGCTGTCCGGCTCCTGGCACGTGCCCGCCTTCCTGAACGCACGGCGCGACGGGGCAGTCCTGCCGATCGTGCACGTCAACGGCTACAAGATCGCCGGCCCGACGTTGCTGGGCCGCAGCCCCGACGAGAACATCCTCGCCTACCTGCGCGGCCAGGGCTGGGACCCGGTCCTCGTCGCCGGCGACGACCCGCGTGAGGTCTTCCCGGCCCTGTACGCCGCTCTGCGCGGCGCGCAGGACCGGATCGAGTCGATGCGAGCCGCGGGTCGCTCCGGTGGCTCGCCGCAGGCGCAGCCACCGTGGCCCGCCATCGTGCTGCGCACGCCCAAGGGGTGGACCGGCCCCGACGTCGTGGACGGCGTCCAGGTCCAGGGCACCTTCCGCAGCCACCAGGTCCCCCTGTCGGGACTGGCCGAGAACCCCGACCACCTGCGCATGCTCGAGGAGTGGCTGCGGTCCTACGCACCCGAGACCCTCTTCGACGAGGACGGGAGGCTGGTCCCCGAGCTCAAGGCACTGGCACCTCGGGGCGACCGCCGCATGTCGGCCACGCCGTACGCCAACGGCGGGCGGCTGCGCGAGGACCTGCCGGAACTCGACCTCGCGGCGTACGCCGTGCCCGTCGACGCACCGGGCCAGGCGCGCGTCAGCAACACGTTCTCGTCGGGCGAGCTGATGCGCGACCTGTACGCCGCCACGACGCGACCGGACGGCGGCGGCACCTTCCGGCTCTTCTCGCCAGACGAGACCGCCAGCAACCGGCTGCAGGCCGTCTTCGACGTGACGGACCGGTGCTTCGTCGGGCAGGTGCTGGAGACCGACGACCACCTCAGCGCGGACGGCCGGGTCATGGAGGTGCTCAGCGAGCACCTGTGCCAGGGCTGGCTGGAGGGCTACACGCTCACCGGACGGCACGGCGTCTTCGCGACGTACGAGGCGTTCGCGATGGTGTCGGCATCCATGACGATCCAGCACGTCAAGTGGCTCCAGCACGCCCAGGAGCTGCCATGGCGTGACTCCGTGTCGTCGCTCAACGTGCTGCTCACCTCGACCTGCTGGCGCAACGACCACAACGGGTTCTCCCACCAGGGCCCGGGACTCATCGACGCGATGCTGCCCCTGTCGCCCGGCGTGGTGCGGGTGTGGCTGCCGCCGGACGCCAACAGCACGCTGTCGATCATGGACCACTGCCTGCGCAGCACCGACCACGTGAACCTGGTCGTGGTCGACAAGCAGCCGCACCTGCAGTACCTCACCCTCGACGAGGCACACCGTCACTGCGCCACCGGCGCCGGCGTGTGGACCTGGGCGGGCAGCTGTGCCGAGGACGAGCAGCCGGACATCGTGCTGGCCTGCGCAGGCGACGTGCCGACCCAGGAAGCGCTGGCGGCCGCCGAGCTGCTGCGCGACCACGTGCCCGACCTCAAGGTCCGGTTCGTCAACGTGGTCGACCTGATGGCCCTGCTGCCCGAGAACGACCACCCGCACGGGTACGCCGACAGCCAGTTCGACGACCTGTTCACGTCCGACAAGCACGTCGTGTTCGCCTTCCACGGCTACCCGCGGGCGATCCACCAGCTGATCCACGGGCGCACCAACCCGGGCCGCTTCCACGTCCGGGGCTTCAGCGAGCAGGGCACCACCACGACACCGTTCGACATGGTCGTGCTCAACCGGATGTCGCGGTACCACCTGGCGCAGGAGGTCCTGCGGCGGGCCACCCGACGGCCGGACGGCTGGGACGTGCTGCGCCGGCTGTGCGCGCATCGCCTCGCCGAGCACGAGCGGTACATCCGCGAGCACCTGGAGGACATGCCCGACATCGCGGGCTGGACGTGGCGCCCGGCCGACGCCTGAGGCGCCGCGGGGGTTCTCCCGCGGTCAGGAGCCGAGCAGCGCCCGGATGGTCTCGTACTCCTCGGGACTGACCTCTCCCCGAGCCAGCCGCAGGTCGAGCTCCTCCCGCGGCGACGGGGTACGTGGACGGTCGTGGGAGGTCCCGCTGGACGCCCGGACGTCCGAGACCCTGACCGCCCAGACGACGGCCGCGACGACCAGCCCCAGCAGGAGCATCCAGAGGAGGAGCATCACCCACGCGCCGCCACCCATCATGCCCCCGTAGGAGCCGTCCATCATGCGGTCCGGGTCCCAGCGGTCGCTTGCGAACATGTCCGTCACCACCCTTCTTCCCCACATCGTGCGCCCGGCGACCCGTCGGTCTCACCCTCGAAGGTCACGCACGCACGGGACCTTTGGCACCGACCCGCGGACCCAGGGGACCCTTCGCCCTGCCGCTCGGGCAGTAGGCCTCTGCCCGCCCGGCGCCCGGAGTGCTGCTCTGGAGGTGACGGGTCACGTGACGCGAGAGGCGGTAGTGCGATGACCGGGCCAGGCGCGGTGAAGGAACGAGTACAGAGCCGGACACCCGACGAGGCGGAGTGGGTATCGCGATTCGGGCTGACCGAGCGGTTCGCGCACTGGTGGACGGTGCTCATGGTGGCCGTGGCGCTGGGCACGGGCCTGGCCCTCGGCGACGACGAGGCGGAGTCGGGTCCCCTCCTGACGGTCCACTGGGGCGCCGTCGTCCTGCTCGGCACGGGACTTCTCGCCGCCCTGGTCCTCGGCAACACACGGGCGCTCCTGCGAGCCGCGGCGCAGCTGTTCAGCGTCGACCGGCGCGACGCCCTGTGGATCCGCGACCACGTACGGCGTCCTCTCGGTGACCGCGACCGTCACGAGTACGGCATGTTCAACCCGGCGCAGAAGGGCCTCGCGTGGGCACTGTCCGCAGCCGTCGCCGTGGTGATCTACACCGGCATCCGCGCGCTGTCGGCGGGTGGCGACGACGCCGCCGGACCGCACGCCACGGCGGTCGTGGTCGCCGCGGTGCTGCTGGGTGCTCACGTCTTCATGGCCGTCGTGAACCCGTCGACCAATCACGCGCTGGTCGGCATGGTGTTCGGCCGGGTCCGCCGTTCGTGGGCGGCCCGGCACCACGGCGGATGGCTCGACGACCTGGAGGACCGGCCCGACGAGGCGCGCCGGGACCGGTGAGCGACCGAGTCAGTATCCTCGGTCGCGGCCGGCCACTCCTCCAGGGAGGCACGCGCGATGGGAGAACGCACCACCCTCGGGGGCGAGTGGGGCGCCTCGACGGTCCGGATGAGGATGCGGCCGCTCGTCTGGGCGGGTCCGCGGGCAACCGTCGGCGAGGCTGCCCGGCTGCTGCACGACGCGGACGACTCGTGCGTGCTGGTCCAGCTGCCCGATGGGCTCGCCATCGCCACCGACCACGACTTCCGCGCGTCGCTCGCCGACGCGGCCCTCACCCGGGACACCGAGGTCGGCGCGATCTGCTCGGTCCCCGTCCGGACGGTCAACGAGCACGCCGACGCCCCGGCGGCCCTGCTGCAGATGGTCGAGCACGGCATCCATCACCTCGTCGTGACCTCTGACACCGGCGACCCGGTCGGCGTCGTGAGGCTCGTCGATCTCGCCTCGGCGGAGGTGCGCGATCCCCTCCTCGTACGACACCGGGTCGCTCGAGCGCAGAGCCTCGACGAGCTCCGCGGTGCGACCTCCACGCTCGACGACAGCGTCCTGGAGATGGCCGACAACGGCACCCCGGCGCTCCAGGTGTGCGGCGTGCTCTCCGCCGTGCGCGACCTGGTGGTGCAGCGCGTGGTGGAGCTGACTCCCGCCCCGGCGCTCGTGAGCAGCGTCTCCTGGCTGCTCCTCGGCTCGGCGGCCCGCCGCGAGGCGCTTCCCCGTTCCGACGTCGACACCGCCCTGGCGTGGCCCGCTGCCCTCGCCGACCGGCCGCACGAGGTGATGGCGCATGCCGAGACGGTGCTGGAGGGACTCGAGGCGTGCGGCCTGCCGAGGTGCCCCGACGGCGCCAACGCGACGGAGACCCTGTTCAGCCGCTCCGCGGAGGACTGGGCCGAGGCCACGCGCCGCTGGACCAGCCACCCCGAGTCCACGGGCGCCCTCCTGCTCGCCTCGATCGTGGCCGACAACCGCGCGCTGACCCACGTCGACCTCGGCAGCGACCTGATGCGGTCCATGCTGCGCGCGACCCGCGACCGCACCTTCCTCGACGCGCTCCTGGGCTTCACCCTGGACGCGCGACCGGCGCGGGGCCGGCTGCACGAGTTCGTGGTCGAGCGCACGGGCCCGCACAAGGGACGGCTGGACCTCAAGCGCGGCGCGCTGTGGCCGGTCGTGCTGCTCGGGCGGTGGATGGCCCTCGCCGCGGGCGACCCGACCGGGTCGACCGTCGACCGCATCAGGCGGGGCACCGCATGCGGGCTCCTCACCAGCGGCGAGGCAGAGGACCTCGTCGCCGCGTTCGAGCAGATGTTCCAGCTGCGTTTCGACCAGGAGCTGGCCGCCCTCGCGAGCGGCGAGCGGGCCGACAGCCACGTCCTGCCCGCGTCGCTGGACCCGCTGCGGCGCCGCTACCTCCACGACAGCCTCCACGCGGTGGCACGGATCCAGACCTCGATCCGCAAGGCCTGGTCGGCCACGGGACCCTCCTAGCCCCGAGACGCCCACGACGCCGGAGACCCCGGAACGTCGGGACCAACGTCCCGGGGCCGAGGGACGTTCCGCCGTGGGGGCCTGCCTCGGCCCCTTCCTACGTTGGGATCCGACCACCTGACCGTGCCCGAGACAGGACTCCCCGTGGACCCGACCGACATCGCCCGGTGGCAGTTCGCCATCCTCACCGTCTACCACTTCTTGTTCGTCCCCATCACCATCGGGCTCTCGGCCATCGTCGCCGGCTACCAGACGGCCTGGGTCCGCACCGACGACGAGCGCTGGCTGCGGCTGACCAGGTTCTTCGGCAAGCTCTTCCTGATCAACTTCGCCATCGGCGTGGTGACCGGCATCGTGCAGGAGTTCCAGTTCGGCATGAACTGGAGCGACTACTCGCGCTTCGTGGGAGACATCTTCGGTGCCCCGCTGGCCGTCGAGGGCCTGCTCGCGTTCTTCCTGGAGTCCACGTTCCTGGGCCTGTGGATCTTCGGCTGGGACCGCCTGCCCCGCAAGGTGCACACCGCATGCATCTGGCTGGTGCACCTGGGCACGTTGTTCTCGGCCTACTTCATCCTGGCCGCCAACTCGTGGATGCAGCACCCGGTGGGATACCGGTTCAACCCCGACACCGGCCGCGCCGAGATGGAGGACTTCGCGGCCGTGCTGTTCAACAAGGTGCAGCTGGTGACCTTCCCTCACGTCGTGCTGTCGGCGTACCTCACCGGCGCCGCCTTCGTCGTCGGCATCGCCTTCTGGCAGCTGGTCCGCGGCAAGCGGGAGGACGACGGTCTCTACCGCCTGGCGCTGCGCACCGGTGCCGCCGTCGCGCTCGTCGCGGCGGTCGGCGTCGCCGTGACCGGCGACATCCAGGGCAAGATCATGACCGACGTCCAGCCGATGAAGATGGCAGCCGCCGAGGCGCTCTACGAGACCGAGACCAACGCCGGCTTCTCACTGCTGACCGTCGGCAGCCTGGACGGGAGCGAGGAGAAGTTCTCGATCAAGGTGCCCGGGCTGCTGTCCTTCCTGGCCACCGGGGACCTCGACGGCAAGGTCAAGGGGGTCAACCAGCTGCGTGAGGAGTACGAGCAGACCTACGGGCAGGACCCCGGCGAGAAGTACTACTCACCGAGCAGCTACGTCCCCAACATCCCCCTGTCCTACTGGACCTTCCGCCTGATGATCGGCACCGGCGTCCTCGCCGCCGTCGTCGCCGGCTGGCTCCTGCTCGCGACGCGCAGGGGGCGGAGGCCGCGAGGCAGGACCATCATGTGGGCCGCGCTCTGCCTGCCGTTCCTGCCGCTGCTCGCGAACTCCTTCGGCTGGGTCTTCACCGAGATCGGACGCCAGCCCTGGGCGGTCTTCGGGCTGATGACCACCGCGTCCGGCGTCTCGCCCGGCGTCAGCACCTTCGAGGTCACCACCTCCTTGACGCTGCTGACGCTGCTGTACGCCGTGCTGGCGGTCATCGAGGTCAAGCTGATGTTCACCTACATCGCGCGCGGCGCCGACCCCGCACCCGAGACGACCGACGTCCACGACCCGGACGGCGACGCCGACCGGCCGCTCGCCTTCGCGTACTGAGGAGCTCGCCATGGAACTCACCACGATCTGGTTCGCCCTCATCGCCGTCCTCTGGATGGGCTACTTCGCGCTGGAGGGGTTCGACTTCGGGGTCGGCATGCTGCTGACGGTCCTCGCCAAGGACGACACCGAGCGCCGCGTCCTCATCAACACGATCGGTCCGGTCTGGGACGGCAACGAGGTCTGGCTCCTGGTCGCCGGCGGCGCGACGTTCGCGGCCTTCCCGGAGTGGTACGCCACGCTCTTCAGCGGCTTCTACCTCCCGCTGCTGCTGATCCTGGTCGCCCTCATCGTCCGCGGCCTGGCCTTCGAGTACCGCGCCAAGCGCGACGACAGCGCCTGGCGGAGCCGCTGGGACCTCGCCCTGGTCATCGGGTCCCTCGTCCCGTCCCTCCTCTGGGGCGTCGCGTTCGCCAACATCCTGCGCGGCGTCCCCATCGACGCCGACAAGGAGTACGTCGGCGGGTTCTTCAACCTGCTCAACCCCTACGCCCTGCTGGGCGGTGCGATGACCCTGCTGCTCTTCCTCACCCACGGCGCGATGTTCATCAGCCTGAAGACCGACGGCCGGATCAGGCATGCCGCACGCGAGCTGGCGTGGAAGGTGGGTCTGGCCGCCGCGGCGGTCGCCGTGGCCTTCTTGTTCTGGACCCAGCTCGACACCGGGACCTTCGGCTCGGCCGTCGCCTTCGTGCTGGCCGCCGGCGCCCTGGTCGCCGGGCTGCTGGCCGTCCGGGCCGGGCGTGAGGGTTGGGCGTTCCTCGGCACCTTCGTGACGCTCGCCGTCGGGGTGGCAGGCTTGTTCCTGGCGTTGTTCCCGGACGTCATGCCCACGAGCCTGTCGGGCGGTCTCGGCCTGACCACGACCAACGCCGCCGCCACGGACTACACGCTGAAGATCATGACCATCGTGGCGGTGGTCTTCACGCCCGTCGTGCTGGCCTACCAGGGCTGGACCTACTGGGTGTTCCGCAAGCGGATCTCCGTGCACCACATCCCCCAGGCCGCCGACGCCTCGTCGTCCTCGGTGTCGTGAGGCCCTCGGACCCGCGGCTGCGTCGTCTGCTGAGACCCGCCGCTCGGCCGCTCGCCGGCGTGCTGGCCGGCGGCCTGGTCACCTGCCTGCTCGTCGTCCTCCAGGCCTGGGTCGTGACCGACCTGGTCGTCGCCGCGGTCCGCGGCGAGGACCTGCGTACGGCGGCGTGGGCGGTGGTCGCGGTCCTCACGGTGCGCGGCCTGGTCACGTGGGGCGGCGAGGTCTGCTCGGCGGCGGCCGCCGCCACCGTCGGCACCGACCTGCGCCGGCAGCTGATGACCGTCGCGGCCGATCCCGGGACCGTCGGGCGCAGCGGCGAGCTCACGGTGCTGGTCACCCGCGGCGTGACCGCGGTCGAGCCCTACGTGACGCGCTACCTGCCGGCCGTGGTCCTCGCCGGGGTCCTGCCGCCGCTCACGGTCATCGCCATCGCCACCCAGGACCTGCTGAGCGCCGTGATCGTGCTCGCGACCCTGCCGCTCGTCCCGGTGTTCGGGGCGCTGATCGGGCTGGCCACCCGGGACCGCGCCCGCGAGCAGTGGGCCGCCATGGGCGCCCTGTCGGGTCACTTCGTCGACGTGATGAAGGGACTGCCGACGCTGGTCGCCCATCGCCGGGCCCGCGCCCAGTCCGAGCGCATCGGCGAGGTCACCGAGAGGTACCGGGAAGCCTCCATGCGCACGCTGCGGATCGCCTTCGCCTCGTCCGCAGTCCTCGAGCTCGTCGCCACGCTGTCGGTGGCGCTGGTGGCGGTGACGGTCGGCGTGCGTCTCGCGGCCGGCTCGCTGGGGCTGCACACCGCGCTGGTGGTGCTGCTGCTCGCGCCCGAGGCCTACTGGCCGCTGCGGCGGGTAGGTGCGGAGTTCCATGCGGCCGCCGAGGGCGTGGCGACCTTCGAGGCGGCGCACGCCCTGCTCGAGGCGAAGCACGAGCCGGCTGCGGAGGACGGTGGCGCCGCGGCGCCGGGCGCCGACCTCGTCGTGGACCATCTCGGCGTCACCTACCCGGGCCGCGCGACCCCAGCACTCGCGCCGCTCGACACGACACTGTCCGCTCGGGGCGTCGCCGTCGTCACCGGACCGTCCGGCTGCGGCAAGTCGACCCTGCTCGCCGCCCTGGCCGGCCTGGTCGAGCCCACGCACGGCCGGCTGCTGTCGGGTGGGCGTCGCGTGGGCGGCCGACTGTGGCAGGAGCAGGTGGCCTGGCTCCCCCAGCGGCCCGTGTTCGTCGAGGGGTCGGTGGCCGACAACCTGCGGCTGGCGGCCCCGCTCGCCGATGCGGACCGGCTCTGGGAGGCGTTGCGACGGGTGGCGCTCGAAGAGCGTGTGCGTGCCCTTCCTCGGGGTATCGACACCGTCCTCGGGGAGGACGGGGCGACGCTCTCGGCCGGGGAACGGGCGCGACTCGCCCTGGCGCGGGTGGTCCTCGCCGAACGGCCCTGGGTGCTGCTCGACGAGCCCACCGCCCATCTCGACGACCTCACCGAGCGGGTCATCGCCGACACGATCGTCGAGCTCGGTCGCGAGTCGGCCGTCGTCGTGGTCGCCCACCGTGCCGCGATCGTGGCGCTGGCGGATCGGACGCTCGAGCTCGGACGGCCCGCCGCCCCGCAAGGCTCCGCACCACCGGCCCCCTCGGAGCCGCGCGCGGCCGCACCGACGCCGCCTCGGGCACCGGCGGAGCCGGTCTCCCGGGATCCGTGGCCGCTCTGGGCCAGCACGCTGGTCGGTGCCCTGGCGTCCGCGTCCGGTGTCGCCCTGACGGCCACCGCCGGCTGGTTGATCGTCCAGGCCTCCACCCGCCCCGGGGTCCTCACGCTCCTGGTGGCGATCGTCGGCGTCCGCACCTTCGGACTGGCGCGACCCGTGCTGCGGTACGTCGAGCGGGTGCGGTCGCACGACTCGGCCCTGAGGATGCTCGCGCGTCGGCGGGTCCAGGTCTACGACGCGGTCGTCCCCCTGGTGCCCGCCCGGCTCGGCCGCCGCCGGGGTGACGTCCTGAGCTCCATCGTCGACGACGTGGACTGCGAGGTCGACCGCGAGCTCCGCGTGCGCGCCCCCGTCCGCTCCTACGTCCTGGTTGCCGCACTGGCCGCCGCCGTCGCTGCGCTCGTCCTCCCGGCTGCTGCCGGTGCGATCGGCATCGGCGCGCTGGTCGCCGGAGCGGGCGGCTGGTACCTCGCCCGGTTCGGCGCGCGTCGGGCCGAGCGCGACCTGGTGGCGGCCCGTGCCGAGCTCTCCACCGCCGTCCTCGACACCGCCCAGGTGGCGACCGAGCTGCGCATGTGGCAGGCCACGGACACCGCGACCGCCAGGATCGCGGCCGTCGCGGACCGACTCGGCTCCGCCGGGCGCCGCGCGGCCACCTGGCTCGGTGCGGCCCGCGCCCTGGTGCTGGTCACGAGCGGCGCCGCGATGGCGGCGACGGCCGCCGTCGGTGCCCCTGGTCTGCGCGCGGGCGAGCTGTCGGCCCCCATGCTCGCGCTCCTGGTGCTGGTACCCCTGGCTCTGGCCGACGTCGCCGCGGCCGTCCCCGATGCCGGCGCCCTCTCGGTCCGCACCGCCGCGGCCGCCGCACGACTCGACCGCCTGGCCACCACGGCGCCTGCCGTGCGCGACACCGTGGCGACCGGCATCCCGACCTCGTCGGACGTGGCGCTCGTCTCGGCGCGGGCCCGGTGGGAGCCACACGGCCCCCTCACGACCCCCGCCTCCCTGACGGTGCGCCACGGAGAGCGAGTGGCGTTGGTCGGAGCCTCGGGGACGGGCAAGAGCACGGTGGCCGCGCTGCTGCTGCGGTTCCTCGACCCGGCCGAGGGCGTCGTCGACGTCGGCGGGGTCAGCGCTCGCTCGATCTCCCTGGACGACGTACGCAGCCGCGTCGGACTGGTCGACGACGACCCCCACGTCTTCGCCACGACGGTCGTCGAGAACGTCCGGCTGGCGAGGCCCCATGCCACCGACGACGAGGTCGAAGCCGCGCTACGACGGGCGCACCTCGGCGGATGGCTCGACTCCCTTCCCGAGGGACTCGACGCGTGGATCGGCGAAGGGCACGCCGGAGTCTCGGGCGGCGAACGCGCCCGGATCGGCCTGGCCAGGTCCCTGCTGGCCGACCACCCCGTGCTCGTGCTCGACGAGCCGACCGCCCACCTCGACCACCCGACCGCGCTGGCCCTCGCCGAGGAGGTGCTCTCGGGGTCTCGTGAGCGGGCCGTCCTCTGGATCACCCACGCCCACGTCGGGCTCGACCTGGTCGATCGCCTCGTCACGCTCGGCGACGTCCCCGCTGCGGTGCCCGACCCCGGCCGCCTGCACCCGGACCCGCGACGCAGTCAGCCCTAGGGGGTACGGCGCTCTCGTCGGGACGTCTGCAGGTGGCGCTCGGGACCTTCGGCCCTCCACGGGCCCACGCCGCCGGCGAAGACTGAACGTGGTCAGCGGATGCCGGTCATCGCAGCGCGGCCGTCGAGACGAAGGAGACTCAGTCATGAAGGCGCTCGTGTACCACGGCCCTGGCAAGAAGGCGTGGGAAGAGGTGCCGGACCCCCAGATCCAGCAACCCACGGACGTCATCGTCCGGGTCGACACGACCACGATCTGCGGTACTGACCTGCACATCCTCAAGGGAGACGTCCCGGCCGTCGCCGAAGGACGCATCCTGGGCCACGAGGGCGTGGGCACGGTCACCGAGGTCGGCTCCGCCGTCTCCACGGTCGAGGTCGGCGATCGCGTGCTGATCTCCTGCATCTGCTCGTGCGGCAGCTGCTCCTACTGCCACCAGGGCCTGTACGCGCACTGCCTGGCCGACGAGGGCGCCTCCGGCATCGGCTGGATCCTCGGGCACCTCATCGACGGGACCCAGGCCGAGTACGTCCGGGTGCCGTTCGGTGACAACTCCCTCTACAAGCTCCCCGCCGGCGTCAGCGACGAGGCGGCGGTCATGCTGTCCGACATCCTGCCCACCGGGTTCGAGATCGGCGTCCGGTACGGCAAGGTCAAGCCCGGCGACGTCGTCGCCGTGGTGGGTGCCGGACCGGTCGGGCTCGCGTCGATCATGACCGCGAGCCTCTACGGAGCCGCCCGCATCATCGCGCTGGACCTCGACGCCAACCGGCTCGAGAAGGCCAAGGCGTTCGGCGCCACCGACGTGGTGAACAACGGCGACGCGGACTGGATCGACCAGGTCAAGGCCATGACCGACGGCTTCGGCGTCGACGTGGCGATCGAGGCCGTGGGCATCCCGCAGACCTTCGACGCGTGCACGAAGATCGTCCGTCCCGGCGGGTCGGTCGCGAACGTGGGCGTGCACGGCGCTCCCGTCGAGCTGGCCCTCCAGGACCTCTGGATCATGGACCTCTCCATCACGACCGGGCTGGTCAGCACCAACACCACGCCGATGCTGCTCAAGCTGGTCGCCCAGCACAAGCTCGCAGCCGAGGACTTCGCCACCCACCGGTTCACGTTCGAGCAGGTCCTCGACGCCTACGACACGTTCGGCCGTGCGGCCGAGACGAAGGCCCTGAAGGTCGTCATCAAGCGCTGAGCCGGGCCTGGGCCCACCGCACAGAGAGGAACCCGACATGAACGTCGCACGCGACGCCATCGTCGTCGCCGTCGGTGTCGACGGCGCAGAGGCAGCCCTGCAGTACGCCGTGATCGAGGCGCGGCGTACCGGGCGACCGGTCCACCTGGTCCACGTGCTCCAGCTGCCGGGAGTCCAGGCCTACGCCGGCGGGTACGGCGCGGCGATGGAAGCCTCCAGGGAGGTCCTCGACAAGGCCCTCGCCGCGGCTGCCCACCTGGCAGGCGACGACGTGTCCGTCACGGGGCACCTGATCGACGACGGCTGGGTGGTGGACGACCTGGTCCGGGGGACGGTGGGCGACCGCATGCTGGTGCTCCAGCACCGTGCGTTCAACCCCCTCCACCGCTTCGTCACGGGGTCGATCGTCCAGGGTGTCGCGGGACGGGCCCACGTCCCCGTCGTCTCCGTTCCCGAAGGCTGGACACCGGGGTCCTCCACGGTCGTCACGGCGGCGGTGCAGGACCCGGTGGAGGCACCCGGCCTGCTGCGGATCGCCTTCGAGGAGGCTCGCACGCGGTCCCAGGAGCTGGTCGTGCTGCATGCCTGGTGGCTCGCCTCCGGGTTCGACGTGGCCGTCGTCGACGAGACGATGCGCAGCGACTGGGCCGCCCGCAGCCGCGCCGAGCTCGAACCGGTGCTGAGGTCGCTGCGCGCGGAGTTCCCCGACGTGAGCGTCTCGGTCGAGATCCGGCACGCACCACCCGTCGAGGCGATCCTCGATGCGGCCCGGACCTCCGACCTCGTGGTCATGGGGCGCCGGCACCACCGCCTCCCCCTGGCGAGCCACCTGGGCCCGGTCGTCCGCGCGGCCATCGCGCACGCGAGCTCGCCGGTCCTGGTCACGCCCGAGCTGGCCGTCCCGGGCAGGCGCTCGGTGGAGCCCACCCGTCCGTACCGCTCCGAGGAGCTGACGGCGTACTCCTGAGGACCTCGCGCACTCCCGGATGCCGAGGACCCTCGGCCCCGGACGCAGCGGTGTCCGGGGCCTTGTGGTGTCCGGGGGACGAACTGCCCAGGATCTGGGGCTATTGGACTCTGCACCCGGACCGCGCCGGGCCACCACGATCGCAGTAGGAGTCTTCTGCGTGTTGCTGGGAGGTGGCGTCTGTGAACGGATTTGAGAAGACTTTGGAGTGGATCGCCAACAACGTGTTCAACGAGGTCGCGATCCTGATCGGACTCATCGTCGTGGTGGGGCTGCTTCTGCAGAAGAAGCGGTTCGAGGAGATTCTCTCGGGCGCCATCCGGGCGACGGTCGGCGTCTACGCGATGTTCATCGGCATCGGGGTGTTCGTCGGGGGCCTCAGCGCCTTCCAGGCGATCACCGCGAGTGCCTTCGGCAAGGAACCCCCGACATCAGGGGTGACCCTCGACGAGTTCATGGCCGACAAGGGGTCCGTCATCGCGATGGTCATCACCGTCGCGTTCCTGATGCACCTGCTTCTCGTCCGCGTGCTGAAGCTCAAGTTCGTCTACCTGACCGGTCACCTCATGTTCTGGATGAGCGTGGTCGTCACGGCCTCGCTGACGGCCGGCTGGGGAAGCATGGGCAAGTGGACGATGATCCTGATCGGGTCGGCGATCGTCGCCACGTACTGGACGATCCAGCCCATCGTGATGCAGAAGAAGATGGAGCGTGTCATCGGGTCCCAGGACTGGGGCTACGGACACACGAGCGCCTCCGCGGCCTACATCGGCGCGGCGATCGGCGAGAAGATCGGTGACCCCGAGAAGCAGGACACCGAGAAGCTGAAGATGCCTCGCTGGCTGTCGTTCTTCAAGGACGTCAACGTCAGCACGGCCGTCGTGATCATGGCGATCATGCTGGTGTCGATGGCGTTCGCGGACCCTGCGGTCTACAACGCCCAGGCCGACACGTACAGCGCGACCATGAACCCGTGGGTGTGGGCCATCGTGTCCGCGCTGCGGTTCGCCGCCGGTATCGCGATCCTGCTGTTCGGCGTGCGGATGTTCCTCGCCGAGATCGTCCCGGCGTTCAAGGGAATCAGCGACAAGCTGATCCCGGGTACGCGGCCGGCTCTGGACTGCCCGACGGTGTTCCCGTACTCGCCCACCGCGGTGATGATCGGCTTCCTGTCGAGCACCGCTGTCTTCCTGGTGCTGATGTGGCTGTTCCCCGCTCTGGGTTGGTTCGGCGGGTTCGTGCTCGTGCCGCCGATGATCATGCTGTTCTTCCCTGGCGGCGCGGCCGGTGTCTTCGGCAACAAGCACGGAGGCTGGCCGGGCGCTGTCGCGGGTGGCGCGGCCAACGGCCTGTTCCTCGGGTTCGGACAGGCGATCACCTGGCACCTGCTCACCAACACCGGGCCGCAGATGGCGACCCTCGCCGACCCCGACTGGTACATCGTGAACTGGGCGATCCTCTTCGTCCGGCACCCGTTCGGCTTCGCCGACGGCTACCAGGGGTTCGTGACGGTGTTCGGCTGGCTGCTCTGCCTGGCGGTCGCGTACGGCGGCTACTCGCTGTACAAGCGGTTCAAGGGGCAGAAGCCCGTCGCAGCCGCTCCGTCCGAGCAGCGTGAGCTGCACCACGTCTGACGAGGAAGGTGAGTCCGATGCCAGGACGCAAGGGCGTGGACGAGGACCTCGAGGTCATCACCGTCTGCGGCGTAGGGATGGGAACGTCCCTGATCATGCGGATGACCGCCGAGGAGGTCTTCAAGGCCCTGGGTCTCCGCGCCCACGTCCTGGCCACGGACGTCTCGTCAGCACGCGGCATGCCGGCCGACATGCTGATCGGCCAGAGCATGCACACCAGTGAGTTCGTCGACGGCCGCGTCCCCATCGTGGTCACCGTCGACAACTTCATCGACAAGGTCGAGATGCGGGAGAAGATCCTGGCCGGCCTGAGCTCGGCGGGATGGGGGGACGCGCAGACTCCTCCCACCGTCGGGGCTCGGGTGCACGTCACGGCCGGCGACTGGGCCGACGCAGTCCATGCGGCGGCCCAGCTGCTGGTCGACACGGGCGCGGCGACGCCCGCGTACGCCGACCGGTGCGTGCAGATCGTGCGTGACCAGGGCCCGTACATCGTGGCCCTTCCCGGCGTCGCTCTCGCACACGCGCGTCCGGAGGACGGGGCGCGCGCGGTCGCGCTGACGGCCGTCACCCTCGCCGTCCCCGTCCGGTTCGGCCACGCCGCCAACGACCCGGTCGACGTCGTCCTCGCCTTCGCCTCCCCTGACCACGACGCGCACGCCGGCATGCTGTCCGCGCTGGCGCACCGGCTCGCGGACGGCCTCGGCGACAAGCTCCGTGCCGCGACGTCGAACGGCGACGCCGTGGCTGTCCTGAACGAGGTGATCGAAGATGTCCGCACGCCAGTTCGCTGAGCACATGCGTTCCCACCTGGCCCGGGTGGCCGAGACGAACGAGGAGGTCCTGGACCGCGTCGCGGCCAAGATGCTCGACGTCATCTCCTCCGACGGGCTCATCTACGTCGGCGGCACCGGTCACTCGATCTCGCTGATGCTCGAGTCCTTCTACCGGGCGGGTGGGCTCGCCTGCGTGCAGCCGCTGTACCACCCGGGACTGCTCCCGCTGCACGGCGGTGAGGACAGCTCCCTGGCCGAGAAGACGTCCGGGTTCGCCCGGATCCTCGTCGACCGCTACCACCCCACGCCCTCGGACCTCGCCTTCGTGTTCTCCAACTCCGGCGTCAACGCCGTCCCCGTGGAGCTGGCCGACGAGCTGCACACCAACGGCACGCCCGTCGTCGCCGTGGTCTCGATGCCGCACCTCACCCAGGCCCCGCTGCGCGGTGACCACAAGATCGACGCCGTCGCCGACTTCGTCATCGACACCCTCGTGCCGTACGGCGACGCGGCGTACCCGACCGCGGACGGCGCGACCACCGCTGGGCTCTCGTCCCTCTGCGGGATCTACATCTGGAACCTGCTGCTGGTGCGGCTGGCCGACCTGGCCGCCGACAAGGGCGTCCAGCTGCCGATCTTCACCTCCTCCAACGTCGCCGGCGGAGCCGAGCGGAACGCGGACCTGTTCAAGCACTACCGGCAGCAGGTGCCTCTGCTGTGACCTCATGAAGGGGCTGTCATGACCAGGTTGGGAGTCTCATCCGCACTCGTCGACGGCGAGGTCGTCCACGGTGACGTCGAGATCGAGGAGGGCCTGATCACCTCGGTCGGGGTGTCGCCGGCCGGCCGCACCGGTGTCGCCGTACCCGGGTACGTCGACCTGCAGGTCAACGGCTTCGGTGACGTGGACTTCCTCGCCGCCGACGTGGACGGCTACCGGCACGCCGGTGACGTGCTGCTGTCGACCGGGGTCACGGCGTTCCAGCCGACCCTGGTCACCTCCCCCGTGGAGGACCTGGTCGACGCGATCGACGTCGTCGCCAAGGCCCAGCCACAGGTGCGCTGCAGGGTCCTCGGCGCGCACCTGGAGGGGCCGTTCATCTCGCCGACGTTCAAGGGCGCCCACGACGAGCGCTGGATCATCGCTCCCGACCTCGCCGTGGCGGAGCGGCTGTGCGCCGGCGGCGTCGTGACGACGATGACGATGGCGCCCGAGCTGCCCGGTGGCCTCGACCTGCTCCGGTGGCTGCTCGAGCACGACGTGCTCGTCTCCATCGGCCACACCGACGCCGACGCCGCCACTGCCCACGAGGCCTTCGACGCGGGGGCCCGCTCCGTCACCCACCTGCACAACGCGCAGCGACGGTTCGGCTCGCGCGATCCCGGGATCTCGGCCGTGGCCATGACCCGCGAGGACGTGACCGTGGAGCTGATCCCCGACCTCGTCCACCTGTCGCGGGAGTCCGTGCTGCTCGCGTGGCGGGCGGCTCGCGGACGGCTCGCCGTCGTCACCGACGCCATCGCAGCGGCGCCGAGGTCGACGGGTGAGTTCCGGCTGGGCGACCGCACGATCATCGTCTCGAAGGACGCCGCCCGTCTGCCCGACGGAACCCTGGCCGGCAGCGTCCTCTCGATGGACAAGGCCGTCCGCAACCTGATCGGCATCGGGATCCCGTGGACCGAGGCCGTGCGCGCCGCGACGACGACGCCGGCACGGCTGATCGGGCGCGAGGACCTGGCCACCCTGCGCCCGAGGACAGCCGCGGACGTCATCGTGCTCGACGACGACTTCGCGGTGACCCGGACGCTGGTCGACGGCCACGAGATGTGGGCCTGCTGAGACGACAGGCGGGCGGCCGTGGGCTCAGGACCCGGCCGACACCCGGTTGCCCCATGCGGCGCGGGCGCCGGAGTCACCGACCCGGTAGACCTGCACCGAGGTGGCCAGCGACGCGACGGCGGCGAGGACGGCGACCGCCATCGTCAACGTCCTTCGCTTCGGATCGGCGGGCGTGTCCACGCGGTCGGCCGAGTCGTGCCCGGACGCACGCGCGCGTCGGTCCAGCCACACGAGCGCCGCACACGTGACGAGGAGGGGGATCGCGAACCAGATCAGCTGGTCACCCAGCTCGGCGTGCTCGCCGGGGTTGCCGACGCGGTGCTCGAGGGCCTCGCCGCTGGAGGTCGCCACCGGGATGAGCACCGTGGCCGCGGCCGCGCACGCCACCACGAGCACGCCGTACCGCCGGCGCCAGGCCGGTTTCACGGCGATCGCCAGGGTGCCCAGGCAGGCGAGGGGCAGGAGCACGACGACGGCGTGCACCACGAGGGCGTGCACGGGGAGGCCGTTGATGAGGTCGAACACGTTGGTTGATCCCTTTCGTCCGGGTGCGGTCGTTTCAGCGGGGTGCGGGTGTCGGGGCGCGCTCGAGCCTGAGGGCCAGGCGTGGGCAGGCGCTCACGGCCCGCCGTGCGTGGGTGAGGTCGTCGCCTTCCACCATCCGGTCGCCCAGGACCGGGAAGCCGGCGTCGTCCAGACCGATGCGCTCGGGGAGCAGCCGGGCGCACAGTCCGTGACCGTCACACCGGGTCCAGTCGATCTCCAGCCTCATGCCGCCCTCACCCCGACCGGGAGGGCGCGCCTGACCGGTCGGCCACAGCCGCGGTTGCGGAGGTGGGCGTCCACCTCGTCGGGCATGGCCGCCAGGGCGGAGCGGACGAAGGCGGCGGATCCGTCGGGGTGGGCACAGGCACCTCGTCCGGGCAGGAGACCCACGCGGCGCGCGATGTCGGAGCGCACGTCCTCCCCCGCGCACAGGCGGCCGACGGAGTCGGCCATCGAGGGCAGCCCGAAGAAGCACGGGCCGCACTGTGCCGCCGACTCGCCGGCCAGCCAGCGGCTCACGGCCGCGACCTCGCCCAGTGCGCAGGTGTCGTGGGGCAGGCGGGCCAGCACGCCGGCGTTGAGCGGGGCTCCGGCCGTGCGGAGGGCCGGCCGGCTCAGCACGAGGTCGCCGGGTCCGGCGATCCAGGTGCCGTGGTACCCCCCGACCAGCAGCGGGCCGACCCGCTCACCGACGACGGCCGAGAGCGGCAACCCGGTGGGCACCTCCACCACTCCTGGGTGATCGACGTCGCCGATCAGCGTCAGCAGCGTGGTCCCGGGCTCGTCCGGGTCCCCGACCGAGGCGAAGGCGTCCACGCCGCGCCCGAGCAGGACGGCGAGCTGGGCGAACGTCTCGACGTTGGAGGCGAACGTCGGCCGGCCGTCGACACCGTGCACGGTGGGAAGGACACGCCGGCCCGGTGGCCGGGCCACGTCTCCCGACATCGCCCGGGCCACCGCCCGGATCTCGCCCCCGACGAACCCGTGCCGGTGCGACGCGACACGCACCCCGTCGCCGTCGGGCCGCTCGTCCAGGGCGTTGCGCAGGGACCAGTACGACGCGGCGTCCCCGACCGCGACCGTCACCCGCCTGGTCTCCAAGGCCCGCGCCACGGCGAGGGCGCCGTCGAGGACGAGGTGCGGGGCGAGCCGCATCAGGGTTCGGTCCTTGTGGCTCGCGGGCTCGCCCTCGCTGCCGTTGACCAGGACGTGGGTGCGGCTGCCGACCGGGACGCCGGCCAGCTTCGTGGCCACGGGGAAGGCGGCCCCGCCGCGACCCACGAGCCGCACGGCCTGAGCGTCCCGGACCAGCTCGTCGCGGTCGCGACGACGAGGCAGTCCGTGGGTCTCGCGGTGCGCGGACAGGTCCAGCCGGCCGCCGGACGTGCCCGCGAGCACGTGGGCGGCGCCCAGCACCCAGACGGGCGGCCAGGTGTCGACATGGGTTCCTGCACCTCGCAACGGCGTCGTGGTCATCGCCACGCTCCCGTCGGCGGGGTGGCCCAGCGACGTGCCTGAGGCAACGGGGAACGTCGGTGCCGCAGCACCGCCAGCCACCGCGTCGCTGCGGCGGCGGTGACCGCACCCGCGCACCCGACGTACAGGGCGAGTGCCCACCGCTGACCGGTGTCGGTGCCGGCGAGGATGCCGTGGCCCATGGCGAGGAACCAGGCGGCGTACGCCGACAGGTGCACCCCGCGCCACATGCGGGCAGCGCGCGGGCTGGGCGCGACCAGTCGACCGCGCAGTGCACCGGTGCCCGCCGCGACCAGGAACCCGTACAGCCCCAGGGTGCCCAGGCCGAGAGCGACCGCGCGGTACCCCGCGGTGAACGGGACGAGGGCGCCGGCCCAGGAGACCGCGACGTAGTGGTCGACCACCAGGAGCACGCCGTGCAGCGCGAGCATGGCCAGCGTCAGGACAGCGGCGGAACGATGGACGAGCTGGGCCAGCACGCGACGGTCGAGGTGGGCAGCGTCCACGCGGCCACCCGTCGGCCGGGCGGCGGCACCGAGCGCACCCAGCGACACGGTCACCGTGGCGGTGATCAGGGCCACGAAGCCGGCGGCGCGGGCCAGGAACCACAGCGTCATGCCGCCACGTCCTCGGTCCAGGCGCCGGTCGTGAGGACGGTGCCGTCGGTCAAGACGAGCCGGCTCGTCGACCCGGTGAGCCGCTCCTGGGCGTCGGCACCCCAGACGATCGCGGCGCTGGCTAGGGCATTGGCCCGCAGGCAGGAGTCGGCCTGCACCGACGCGGTGCGGACCGGGCCTCGGGCGGGTCGCCCGGTCGCCGGGTCGATCAGGTGGTGCTGCTCCCCCGCACTCGTCAGCCAGCGCCGGCCGGCCGTGGAGGAGGTGGCCAGACCGCCGGACGTCACCGTGACAACCTGGCCGGGCCGGCCCTCGTGCTCGCTCACCAGCACCGGCCACGACGGGCCGTCGCCGGCAACCGCAAGGTCCCCGCCCAGGGCCACGAGCGCCGGGTACCCCGTCGCGGCGACCAAGCGGGCGGCGGCCTCGTCGGCCGTCCAGGCCTTGGCCGTTGCCCCCAGGTCGAGGGCGAGGCCGGACGGTACGCCGACCCGGCCGAGCTCGGGGTCCACCCGGACCTCGGTCCAGTCCGCCCGGCGGACCTGGAGCGACGGGAGGACGGCGGCGGGGTCTCGGCGCCGGACCTGGCCGATGTCGTCGTCGTACCCGGCCGCGCGCACGTGGAGGCCGACCGTCGGGTCGCACGCCCCCGACGTCGCGGACGCGGCGCTCAGGGCCAGCTCGACCAGGGAGACGGTCATCGGACGGACGGGGACCAGCACGCCGGGGCGGTCGTTGACGCGGGACACGTCGGAGTCCTCGCGGAAGCGGCTCACCGAGAGCTCGACCGCGCGCATCAGGTCGCGGACGACGACGTGCACACGGTCGGCGGTGTCGCTCGCCGGGGCCTCGTGCGGGTCCCGGCCGTCGGCCAGCACCACACGCACCGTGCACGACCAGTCCCGCCACTGCACCGAGCTCATGACGAATGACTCCCCGCTACCGGCTGGGACTGCGCCTGGGACTGGGACTGGGACTGGGACTGGGATTGGGACGAGCCGCTGCCGCCGCCGGCGCCGTTGCCGCGCCCGGTGCTGGTGTGGGAACCCGAGCCGCTCGTCGTGGTCGTCGCGCCGTTCACGACCGTGCCCTGGGCCGCCCCGGTCGCCTGGGACGCGGCCACGGTGAGGGCGCCGGTGGCCGAGGCGGCCGCGACGACCAGACCGAGGGTGGCCATCCGGGCCCGGGCGAGGATGCCGGTGCGGGAGTTCATGGGACGAGAGTCGCTCCGCCCGACTCAAACCTCCCCCAACCGCACCTCAAATCCGGGTCAAATGCGCCTGTGTGCCGCCTGTCCCGCCAGCCCGAGCTCGAGTCGGACGACGGTCCAGGTGTCCTCGCCGACCTGCTCGGGCTCCACGACCAGGTCGCCACCGGACGATCGGGCGCAACCGCGCGCGATGTCGAGACCGAGGCCGCTGGAGCCTCGGTCGCTCCGGCCGCGCCGCAGGGCTCCGGTCGGCAGCCCGGGTCCGCGGTCGCGGACCTCGACCACGACCCGTCGTGCCGCGCCGGTGCCGCCGAGGAGCGCACGGACCTCGACCGGAGTGCCGTCGGGCGTGTGGGCGATGCAGTTCTCGACGAGCGCGTCCACGGCCGCGCGGAGGTCGTCACCGGCGCAGTGCACCTGCGGCAGGTCCTGGACCACGTCGACGGCCATCGACCGGCCCTGGTCCTCGACCAGGGGCCTCCAGAACTCGACTGCGGCCGCGACGACCGGCGACGGCAGGCACACCGCCCGCATGCCCTCGCGCTGCGAGCGGCGTGCCTGGTCGATGACGGCGGTCAGGGTGCGCTCGAGCGTCGTCACGTGCTGCTCGAGCTCGACCGCGACCTCACCCGGTGGCAGCGCCTCGACGTCCAGGCGCAGGGCCATCAGCGGCGTACGGAGCCGGTGCGACATGTCCGCCACCGTCTCCCGCTCCGCGGCGAGCAGCTCGTCGATGCGGCCGGCCAGCTCGTTCAAGGCGCCGGCCAGGCGACGTACCTCGGGCGGTCCTGTCTCCGGGATGCGCGTGATGGCATCGCCCTCGGCGATGGTGTCGGCGAGGTCGGCGGTCCGGTCGAGGTCGCGGACCAGGCGCCGCGAGACGAACTCGGCCGCCGCGCCGACCAGCAGCAGCACCAGCAGCGCCGCCGCGCCCAGCGGGAGCAGGCGACGGGTCACCACGGCGGTGACCTCGTCATCGGCGGCGTAGGCGAGCACGACGGCCGGACCGTCGTCGGTCGTGACGCCGATGCGCACCAGGCGTCCCCCGGCCACCCGGTCCACGTCGACCCCGGACGTCGGCAGGAACCCGTCCTGGTCGCGGTCACCGTCCGACTCGCGGCCACCCGGCAGCGGCTGCTTCGCGTTCGCGCTCGCTCCCGGGAGGTCCGGGCCGTACGTCGTGCCTGCGCTGTCCACGACCGCGACCTGTACCACGTCCTCGCGGCCATCGACCCGCTCGACGTAGGCCCGCAGCGAGCTCCCGCTGCCACCGGCCGAGACGTAGTCGGCGACCCCGCGGGCCGCCACGGTCGCCGCGTCCTCCAGGTCTGAGGAGGCGGCACGCTGCTCCAGCAGCCACAGGGGAACGGCGAACAGCACCAGCACCACCGTCGCCGCCCCGACGGCCAGGCTCAGGACACGAGCGCGCAGGGTCACGACTCGGCGGCGTCCGCCCGGGGGTCGACGAGCTTCACGCCCACTCCCCTCACACTGTGCAGGTACCGGGGCTCGGCCGCCGTCTCCCCCAGCTTGCGGCGCAGCCACGACAGGTGGACGTCCACGGTCCGGTCGGCTCCACCCCAGGGCTGCTGCCACACCTCCGCCAACAGCTGGCGCTTGGAGACGACCTGCCCGGCCCGGGACGCCAGAGCCAGCAACAGGTCGAACTCCTTGCGGTTCAGCTCCAGCTCCCGCCCGTCGAGCGTCACGGTGCGCGCCACCACGTCCACGACCAAGCCTCCGACGACGACCTCGCGGCCCTGCTCCGGCTCCTCCCCCGCCACCCGCCGCAGGACCGCCCGGACACGTGCCATCGCCTGGGCCGCGGAGAAGGGCTTCACCAGGTAGTCGTCCGCCCCGGCGTCCAACAGACGCACCATCTCGCGGTCACCGTCCCGCGCGGTCGCGATGAGCACCGGCAGGTCACTCTGCGCCCGGATCAGCGCCAGGACGTCGGCGCCGTCCAGGTCCGGCAGACCCAGGTCCAGCACCACGGCGTCCGGCTTCTCCACGGCCAACGCCTGGATCGCCTCCACCGCCGTGCCGGCCGTCGACACCGTGGCGCCCTGCTCGACCAGGCCGCGCGAGAGGCTGCGCCGGATGGCCTCGTCGTCCTCCACCAGGAGCAGGTGCACCATGAGCGCAGCGTAGAGCCAGCCCGTGAGAGTCAGGCCGGGCGAGTCAGGCCGCGGCGGTCGCCACGTCCTCCTGCGCCAGTGCTCCCCGCACGACGTCCAGGACGTCGCCCACCAGGTGCACGGTCAGCGCCTCCAGGACGTCCGCCGGTACGTCGTCGAGGTCCGGCTCGTTGCGCTGCGGGACGAACACCTCGGTCAGGCCGTTGCGCTGGGCAGCGAGCAGCTTCTGCTTCAGCCCGCCGATCGGCAGCACGCGGCCGTTGAGGGTGACCTCGCCGGTCATCCCGACCTCCGAACGCACCGGACGGCCGCTGGCGAGTGAGGCCAGTGCGGTCACCATGGTGATACCCGCGGACGGGCCGTCCTTCGGTGTCGCCCCTGCGGGCACGTGCACGTGGATCGCCCGGTCCAGGAGAGCCGGGTCGACCCCGAGATCGGCCGCGTGGCTGCGGACGAAGGTGAGCGCGATCTGCGCGGACTCCTTCATCACGTCGCCGAGCTGTCCGGTCAGGGTCAGGCCGGCCGGACCGTCGTGCGCGGACGCCTCGACGAAGAGCACGTCACCGCCGAGTCCTGTGACGGCGAGCCCGGTGGCAACCCCGGGCACCGAGGTGCGCTCATGGGCCTCCGGCGTGAACCGCGGCCGTCCGACCAGATCCTTCAGGTCGGCGAGGTCGATGTCGACCCGCTCCGCACCGGTCGCCAGACGGGTGGCGGCCTTGCGCAGCGCCTTCGCGAGGAGGCGCTCCATCTGTCGTACGCCGGCCTCGCGCGTGTAGTCGGCGGCCATCTGGCGCAGCGCCGCGTCGGTGATCGTGACCTCGTCGGCGGTCAGCGCGGCGCGCTCGAGCTGCCGGGGCAGCAGGAAGTCGCGGGCGATGGCGACCTTGTCGTCCTCGGTGTAGCCGTCGAGGGTGACCAGCTCCATCCGGTCCAGGAGTGCGGACGGGATCTGCTCGACCACGTTGGCGGTGGCGATGAAGAGGACGTCCGACAGGTCCAGGTCGAGCTCGAGGTAGTGGTCGCGGAACGTGTGGTTCTGTGCCGGGTCGAGCACCTCGAGCAGCGCCGCAGCGGGGTCGCCCCGGTAGTCCGAGCCCACCTTGTCGACCTCGTCGAGCAGGACGACCGGGTTCATCGAGCCGGCCTCCTTGATCGCCCGCACGATCCGGCCGGGGAGCGCACCGACGTACGTGCGGCGGTGGCCACGGATCTCGGCCTCGTCGCGGACGCCGCCCAGGGCGACGCGGACGAACGTCCGGCCGAGCGTGCGCGCGACCGACTCACCCAGCGACGTCTTGCCGACTCCCGGCGGACCCGCGAGCAGGATCACGGCACCGGAGCCACGGCCACCGACGACCTGGAGCCCGCGCTCGGCGCGGCGGCTCCGGACGGCGAGGTACTCGACGATCCGCTCCTTGACCTCGTCGAGGCCGTGGTGATCCGCGTCGAGCACGGCGCGGGCGGCCAGCACGTCGGTGGAGTCCTCGGTCCTGACGCTCCAGGGCAGCTCGAGCACGGTGTCGAGCCAGGTCCGGATCCAGGCGGTCTCCGGGCTCTGGTCGCTGGAGCGCTCCAGCTTGTCGACCTCACGGGTCAGGGCCTCGCGCACGGCGTCCGGGACGTCGGCCGCCTCCACCCGGCTGCGGTAGTCGTCGGCTCCGTCGGGCTCGCCCTCCCCGAGCTCCTTGCGGATCGCGGCGAGCTGCTGGCGCAGCAGGAACTCCCGCTGGCTCTTCTCCATGCCCTCGCGGACGTCCTCACCGATCTTGTCGGTGAGCTCGGCCTCGGCCAGGTGGTCCCGCGTCCAGCCGATCAGGGCCTCGAGACGCGACTCGACGTCCGGGTTCTCGAGGAGCTCCCGCTTGCGATCGATGGACAGGTACGGCGCGTACCCGGCGGCGTCGGCGATCGCGCTGGGATCGGTCATCTGGTGGACCGAGTCGATGACCTGCCAGGCCTCGCGTCGCTGCAGCACCGCGACCACCAACCGCTTGTACTCCTCGGCGAGCTCACGGGCGCGGTCGCTGACGTGGTCGTCGACGGGCTCGACCTCGACCCACAAGGCTGCCCCCGGCCCTGAGACACCGGTCCCGATGCGGCCGCGACGCTCGGCCCTGAGAACTGCTGCGGGACTCCCGCCGCTGAAGCGGCCGACCCGCTCCACGGACGCGATCACGCCGTACGACGCGTAGCGGTCCTCCAGGCGCGGGGCGATCAGGAGCCGGCCCTCACTGCTCGCGCGGGCCGCGTCGATGGCGGCCCGTGACGACTCGTCGAGCTCGAGCGGGACCACCATGCCCGGCAGCACGACCACGTCGGCGACGAACAGGACGGGGAGGCTCTCGTGGGACACGTTGCCCTCCCCTTCGGAGACTTGAGTCATGTGCGCTCAACCCCCCGGTCCGTCGACGTGTTCCGGAGCCGCCCGGTGTTCGTCCAGGGCGAACACGCGGGGAGGCACGACCCGCCCGGCGGGTCGTCCACGTGCGGACGGTCGTCTGCCGCACTCTGGACGGATGCCGGACCAGCTGCCACGACGCCGCGCGCTGCTCCGGGCCCTTGTGGCGGGAGCGGCGGGCGTCGGTGGCGTGGCGGTGGCGGCGCGGACCGGCCTGCTCTCCGGTGACCGTCCGGCCGGCGGGGACTTCACCGGCCTCCCCCGACTCCAGCTGAGCGCCGACGGGGGGTCGGACGTGGCCGCCCTCGAGGTGACCCTGGGCGACGACTTGCTGCCGAAGGTGGGCCACGGCCGGTGGCTGTCGGCCCGACTGCCGACGACGACGCACTCGATGGTGGGGTTCGTCTGGCCCCGCGACGCCGAGGCGCCGAGCTTGGAGGTCAGCTCCCGCCGAGACGGCACGTGGTCGGCATGGCGGACGGTCCCGGTGCTGCACGACCTCCCCGACGAGGACGACCCGGAGTGGCACGGCCGCTCCGGGACCCAGCTGCTGTGGATCGGACCCGCCGACGGGGTGCGCATCAAGGCCCACGGCCACCGGCCGGCCGGGCTCACCCTCGTGCTCCTGCACCCCCGCCGACGCGACACCGATGCGCTGTCGGCCGACCCGCTCCGCCGTACCGATGCTGCGATGACGGTCGTCGCACGGCCGGCGATGTCGGGGCGCGCGGTGTGGGGCGCCGACGAGTCGTGGCGCAACGGCGGACCGCGCTACGACACCACCATCGAGCAGGTGCACGTCCACCACACCGCCAACAGCAACGACTACGCCGAGGACGACGTGCCCGCCCTGCTCCGGGGCATCTACCGCTACCACACCCACTCGTTGGGCTGGTCCGACATCGCCTACAACTTCCTCGTCGACCGGTTCGGGCGCGCATGGGTGGGACGGGCGGGCGGCGCGGCCAGGCCGGTGAGGGGTGCCCACACGCTGGGCTTCAACGCGACCTCGACGGGCATCGCGGTCATCGGCAACTACGAGGCGGTCGCCCCGAGCACCGAGACGCTGACGGCGGTGGTGCAGCTCGCCGCCTGGAAGCTGTCGATGTACGGGCGGGACGCCCTGGGGAGCATCGCGGTGACCTCCGAGGGCAGCGACCGGTTCGCCGCGCACGAGGTGGTGGTGCTGCCCGTCATCGACGGGCATCGCGACACCAACGACACGGCCTGTCCGGGGCAGCTGCTCTACGACCAGCTGGGCGAGATACGTCGCCAGGTCGCGGAGCGGATCCAGGCCGCGCAGACGCCGCCCGTCACCATCACCACGCCGTTCGCCATGGCCGGCGACCCGCTCGTGGGCGCGACGCTGACCGTGACGCCGGGCGTCTTCTCACCGCCCGACGCCACCGTCACCTACACCTGGATGCGCAACGGCGTGCCGACCGGCGACGACCCCTCGCTGAGCAGCCGCGTCGTGGCCCCCGAGGACCTCGGTCAGCAGATCTCGGTGCGCGTCGACCTCCAGCGCACCGGGTACGTCGCCGCAAGCCAGTTCCTCGACCCCACCGCTCCCGTGGAGACCCAGGCCCTGCTCCAGGTCCGGGCCTGGGCGAGACGCGGCCGGATCCGGGTCACGGTGACCGGCACCGCACCCGGGGTCGTGGGCCCGCTGCCCGGCGACCTCCTCGTCAAGATCGACAAGCGCCCTCGTCGTACGGTGCCGATCACTGCCGGCACCGTCGTCGCCCGCTTCCTCGACTTCGGCAAGGGCGAGCACCAGGTCAAGGTCGTCTACAGGGGCGGTCCCACGGTGCGCCGCGCAAGAGTCACGACCACGGTCCAGGTCAGGAAGTAGGCGCGCCTCCCCCGGGCTCCCGCTCCTCCAGCGCGGGCACCTCCGGGAGGAACGTGAAGGCAGCGCGCAGAGCCGTGACGTCGAAGATCTTGTACAGCCGGGGCGACAGCCCGCACAGGGTCATCCGGGCATCCGCGAGCTTGGCGCGCTTCTGCAGCCCGACGAGCGTGCCGAGTCCGCTCGAGTCGAGGAAGGTCACCCCGGTCAGGTCGACCAGCAGGTGGTCCCCGTCCTCGAGGACGGGATCGGCGGCCTGCCGCACCTCGGCGCTCGCGTACAGGTCGAACTCGCCCTCGAGCCGGACCACGGTGGCGTCCCCATGTCGCTCAGTACTGACAGCCAGACCCATGTGTGCCCTCACTCGGTGGGGATGTCGTGCGATGACCAGACGGTCTTGGTCGTCGGGTGGAGACGTGACCCCCACTGGGTGGCCAGCGCCTCGACGACCTGGAGGCCACGCCCGTGCTCGGCGTCCGGCGCCGAGTATCGCCGTTGCGGGCGATCCGGGGACCGGTCATCCACCTCGACGATGAGCTCCGAGCCGGCGTGGATGATGCGTAGGTCGACCGGGGGGACGGCGTGGACGAAGGCGTTGGCGACGAGCTCGTGGGCGGTCAGGGCGATCTCGTCGATGAGCTCCTCGGCGATGCCCCAGTCCCGGAGCTGCTCGACCACCATCCGTCGCGCGTCGACGATGGCGGCCTGGTCCCGGGCCAGCCGGCGAGTCACGGTCCGGCGTGGCTGCACGGCGCCGTCACCCATGGTGGCCGCTGCGTCGGAGGGCCAGTGCTGCCACGTCGTCGTCGCGGGTGATGTCCTGGACGTCGGCGACCACCTTGGCGAGCAGCTCGGCCAGCCGGCAGTCGCGCCGTGCCGTCAACGCCTCGAGCAGGCGCCGCTCCCCGACGTCGATGGCTTCGCCACGGCGCTCGATCAAGCCGTCCGTGAACGCCACGATGACGTCGCCGTCGGCGAGCTCGAAGGTCGTGGCGACACGCTCGACGGGCTCCGCTCCGAACGGGCGTCCCGGGACGGTCGCAACCTGCTCGGCTCCGGAGTCCTGGCGGAGCAGGACCGGGGGTGGATGGCCGGCGACCATCACCTGGACCGACTGCCCCTCGGCGAGGAGGTACACCATGGTGACGAGCTGGTCGAGGTCGTAGAAGGCGAACAGCCGGTCGAGCTTGGCGAAGACGACATGGGGCGTGGGGTCGTCGGCGACGTACGCGCGGACGGCCGAGCGCATCTGGGCCATCGCCGCAGCGGCTCGGACACCACGGCCCATCACGTCACCGACGAAGACCACGACGCGATCGCCGTCGAGAGGCACGACGTCGAAGAAGTCACCGCCGACCTCGGTGCGCCCCGACGGGCTGTAGTGGGAGGCGATCTCCCACCCGGACACCGAGCCGGGCAGCTGCGGCAGGACCGCGGCCTGCAGCCGGGTGGCCGCCTCGAGCGTGTCGGTGTGGAGCTGGCTGTTGTCGATGGCGATGGCCGCGCGGCGGGCCAGGTCCGTGGCGAAGTCGAGGTCGAGCTGCTGGTAGTGGCGTCCGGACTCGGCCATCACCCAGGTCATCACCCCCAGCACCGTCCCGCGCGCGATCAGCGGGGTCATGACGACGCTGCGCAGCTGGAGCTCCAGCAGCAGGCGCAGGTGCTCGTCGCTCCGGGCGGCCGGCGCGATCATCTCGTCCGTCACCTCGGGCAGCAGGAGCGGTTCGCCGCTCCGGATGACCGCCCACGCGCCTCCTTCCTCCGGTCCGGCCGGGAACCGGCGCTCGACCTCGAGGGCCATGGCCACCTTCTCGGGGTCGACGTGCTCGACGGCGAGCCGGCGCAGGCGCGCATCGTCGACCAGGTCGATCGCGCACCAGTCGGCGAAGGCCGGGACGGCCATCCGCGCGACTTCCGCGAGGGTCCTCTGGTAGTCCAGGCTCTCCGCGAGCTTGCTGGTCGCGTCCGCCAGGAACCGCACCCGAGCCTCTTGTTCCGCCGACGCCTGCTGGGCTCGGATGCGCTCCACCGCCTGGGCACACGAGTCCGCGAGCACGCCGTAGAACTCCATCTCGGCGTCGTCCAGACGACGCCGTCCAGGGAAGGACCACGACATCACCCCGGTCGTGCGGCCGGTCATGCGCAAGGGCAGCAGCAGCATGCTGCGCTCTCCCTCGGCCGCTCGTTCCAGGTCGGGGTACCTCGCTTCGATCGCGTCGCGGCCGATGAGGACCAGTCGCTCACCGGACCGGGCGACGTCGCCTGCGGGGGTGTTGGCGTGCACCGAGAACCGCCTCCACCGAGCCGCCGCCCCCTCTCGTCCGCCGTGCAACCCGACCAGCTCCAGGGTGTCCGGGTCGACGAGCAGGGACAGTGAACCCACGGTGGCACCGACCGCCTGGGCGGCCTCGAACGTGACCACCTCGGCGACCGTCTCCAGGTCCTCGGCCACGGCGAGCTCCGCCGCCACCTTGGCGAGGGCGGTGAGTCGCTTGGCCAGCTTCCGGGCCGTGTGGTCGCGGCTGTGCGTGTCGCCGAGGTGGGTGAAGAGGCACACCAGTCCGACGACCTCGTCGCCTCGCCGCATGACCGAGCAGCTGACCTCGGCGTCGACGGGGTGGCCGTCGCGGCCCACGACGGCCATCGGGCCCTGCCAGGCCGTCCCGCCGAGCACCCATCGGAGTACTTCCTCGAAGGCTTCCCGCTCGGCCGCCTCGACGAAGACCTCGGCGGCCGGCATGCCCAACGGGCGGTCGTGCCGGAGGCCGATGAGCCGCCTGGCCGCCTCGTTGACGAACACGAGCACGCCCTGTGGATCGACCACGACCACGGGGTCGGCGACGGACTCGAGAAAGCCAGGATCCACCCAGTCCTGGCCCGTCACGCCGTCCACCGGCACATCATCACACCGCAGGGCGGGCGGGTCGCGTGTTCGGTGACGACGGTCGTGTCGGCGCCATCGTCCGGCCCGTCCTACGGAAGGCGCCGATCGCCCTCGACCAGCACGCGCAGCCAGCGCGAGCCGTACGGCTCCAGCGACAGCTCGACGCCTCCACCCCGTCCTGCTCGCGTCGACCAGCCGTCCTCGAGCAGGTCGGTGAGGACCGTTCCTTCGGCACACCCCTCCACGGTGAAGGGCACCGTGCGGCCCTCGTTGGCCAGGTTGTGCACGGCCACCAGACGCCGTTCGTCGACCTCGCACAGGTGCACCAGGACGTCTCGGTGCGGCTGGTCGAGGGGCTGGAACGTCGACCAGCCGAGCTCCGGCGACTCGCGGTAGCGCCGGATGAGCAGGCGCATGAACTGGAGCAGGGAGTCCGGGTCGGTGCGCTGGTCCGCGGCGTTGACGTACGCCGGACCGTAGCCGCCCTCGGTCAGCGGACGTCGCAGCCGTGAGGGCGCGGCGTCGGAGAACCCGCCGTTGCGGGTGTTGCTCCACTGCATGGGGGTGCGGACGGCGAGCCGGCCGGGGATGTCGAGGTTCTCCCCCATGCCGAGCTCCTCGCCGTAGAACAGCACCGGCGTGCCGGGCAGCGAGAACAGCAGGCTGTAGACGAGTCGCAGCCGGCGCGGGTCGCCGTCCAGCATCGGCGGCAGCCGGCGCCGCAGCCCGCGGCCGTAGAGCTGCATGCTCGGCTCGGAGCCGAAGGCGGCGAAGACCTCCTCCCGCTCCTGGTCGCTCAGCTTGTCCAGGGTGAGCTCGTCGTGGTTGCGGACGAACGTCCCCCACTGCGACTCGCGAGCGGTCCGTGGCCTTCGCTTCAGCGCGCGGACCAGCGGACGGGCGTCCTGGCGCGCCAGCGACAGGTAGAGGTTCTGCATCGCGATGAAGTCGAACTGCATGGTCAGCTCGTCGGCGTCGTCACCGCCGAAGAACGCGCGCTGGTCGGGGTAGGGCAGGTTCACCTCGCCCAGCAGGGCCGCATCGCCCACGCGCCGCTCCAGGAAGGACCGCAGCTCGCGTAGGTGGTCGTGGGGGTCACCGAACGCGCGCTTGGTCTCGGCATCCACGCCCTCGGGGTCGATGAGGAACGGCACGGCGTCGACGCGGAAGCCCGAGATGCCCAGCTCGAGCCAGAAGCCCATGATCTTGAGCATCTCGTCGCGCACCCGGCTGTTGGTGATGTTGAGGTCGGGCTGGGTGCGGTAGAAGCGGTGGAAGTACCAGGCGCCGGCGGAGTCGTCGTACTGCCACAGGCTGTCCTCCTTGTCGGGGAAGACGACCTGGGCCGAGGTGTCCGGCGGCTCCTCGGTGCGCCAGACGTAGAAGTCGCGGTACGGCGACGTGTGGCTGCGCCGGGCCGCGCGGAACCACGGGTGCTTGTCCGAGGTGTGGTTGAGGACCAGGTCGATGATCACCCGCATGCCGCGGTCGCGGGCGGTGCGGACGACCTCGACGAAGTCCCCGAACGTGCCCAGCCGCGGGTCCACGGCGTAGTAGTCGGTGATGTCGTAGCCGTCGTCGCGGTCGGTGGTCGGGAAGAAGGGCATCAGCCACAGGCAGGTGACGCCGAGGTCGGCCAGGTAGTCGATCCGCTCGGCGAGGCCCTGCAGGTCGCCCATGCCGTCGCCGTCCCAGTCCATGTACGTCTGCACGTCCAGGCAGTAGACGACCGCGGTCTTCCACCACAGGTCGCTGGTCTCGGTGATGCGCACGTCGTCTCCTCAGCGTCCGCGCCGGGCCAGGCCGGCCAGCCCCACGGCCGCCATGGCACCGAGAGCCGAGAAGACCGCCCCGTGGTGCCGGGACGCCCACGCCTGCGGGGAGTGGGCCTTCGAACGGTCGTCGAACGCGCCGTGGGTCCCGAAGTCGCGACCACCCTCGCCGTCCAACGGCTCCCACAGGTTGTCCGGATCGTCGGGGTCCCGTGGCTGCCCGGTCTGCTGCGCCTTCACGCCGGTGCGGCCGAGGTACCGGTCGAGCAGCCCAGGGGCGACGGCGTTCGCGAGCAGGGTCAGCGCCGTGGTCTCGCCGCACCAGTACTCACGCCGGTTCGGGTGCTCGGCCGCCCAGACGATCGTGCGAGCCGCCACCTCGGGCTCGTAGATCGGCGGCACCGGCTGGGCCTGGTCGGGCAGTCGCGACCGGACCCAGGCGAACTGCGGCGTGTTGAGCGCGGGCAGCTGGACCATGGTCACCTTCACCTTGCTGCCGTCGTGCAGCAGCTCGGTGCGCAGCGACTCGTGGAAACCCTGGGTGGCGTGCTTGGAGCCGCAGTACGCCGACTGGAGCGGGATGCCTCGGTAGGCCAGCGTCGAGCCGACCTGGACGATCGCCCCGGCGTCGCGAGGCAGCATCCGGCGCAGAGCGGACCGCGTCCCGTTGACGTACCCGTGGTAGTTCACGTCGGTGACGCGCTCGAACTCGTCGGGCTCGATGTCGACGAAGCGCGCGAAGACCGACGTGAAGGCCACGTTGACCCAGATGTCGATCGGTCCCAGCTCGCGCTCGACACGGTCGGCCGCCGCCTCGACCGCCCGCCCGTCGCTGGTGTCGACCTCGACGTACGTCGCCGTGCCACCCGCCGCGCGCACCTCGTCGCACGCCGCACGCAGTCCCACCGCTCCGCGCGCCAGCAGGGCGACCGCGCAGCCCTGGCGTCCGAACTCGATGGCCGTGGCCCGCCCGACGCCTGCCGAGGCGCCCGTCACCACGACCACGCGTGCGTGCCTGGTTCCCACCATCGTCGGCCCTCCTTCCCTCGACCATGGCAGGGCGCTCGCACGCGGACCTCACCCCTGGGGGCGCCTGGTGACAGAGGAACGGGGCCCCGACGATGCGGGGCCGACGGGCCCGGACGGTCGATGCTTCGGCTGCGTGAGTGGGCGCTCGGGCCGCCCAGGGCTCGTCGAAGGTGGATGGATTATCCCACCTCCAGGGTGTGGCGCAATACCCCTGCACCTCCCCGTCCAGCGCATCGGACCGTCCCGGGTGGGCACAGTGGGGGTGTGGACGACACACGGGTGCGCGTAGTGCTCGTCGACGACTCGGCCGACGTACGTCGCCTGCTCCGTCGAGCGCTGGAGGCGGCGGGCTCGTTCGAGGTCGTCGCGGAGTGCGGCGACGGCGACCGGGCCATCGCGCTGGCGTACCGGCACCGGCCGGACCTGCTGCTGCTCGACACCTCCATGCCGCGGATGGACGGTCTGGAGGCTCTGCCCGCGATCGTCGCGCTGTGTCCGGACACGGCCGTGGTGATGTTCAGCGGCTTCGAGGACGTGCGCCTCGCCGCACGTGCGCGCGAGCTGGGCGCCGCCGCCTTCGTCGAGAAGTCCACGCCTCTCGACCAGATCCCGGCGCGGCTGGCCGGCCTGTTCCAGGACCGGGTACCGGCCGGTGCCCGCCCGACCTCTCGACTGCGCCTCCTCGACGACGAGGCTGCCGCCGACGAGGCCGCGCTCCACGAGGGCCAGGCCGTCCTGGACGAGCACGTCGCGTCGTTCCGCGAGCTGTTCGACCAGGCCGCGATCGGCATGGCGACCCTGACGATCGCCGGACGGATCGTGCGCGCCAACCAGGCGCTGGCCACGCTGTTCAGGGCCACGCCGATGGAGCTCGTCGGGGTCGACTACGGCCAGCTGGCCAGCGGCCACGGCGACGACCTGGACCGGGAGCTGGAGGCTCTCGCTGCGGGGGGGCAGCAGGCGTCCTTCGAGCACGACCTGCCGGAAGGCGCCCGCGGTCCCGGGAGGGTCATGGTCACCCTCGCGCCCATCCGCGACAGCGAGCGACGCCTCCTCTACGTCTTCGCCCAGGTCCAGGACGTCACCGACCAGCGCGCGGCCGAGGAGGACCTGCGGCGCAGCGAGGAGCGGTTCCGGCTGCTGGTGCGCGGCGTCCGCGAGTACGCGATCTTCCTGCTCGACGTCCACGGCCAGGTCATCAGCTGGAACGCCGGTGCGGCCCGCATCAAGGGCTACGCCGCCGACGACATCATCGGCCGGCACTTCCGTGTCTTCTACCTCCCCGAGGAACAAGAGGACGGGCACCCCGAGCGCAACCTGCAGACGGCGCTGGCCGACGGCCAGCTGGCCGAGGAGGGCTGGCGGGTGCGCAAGGACGGCACCAGGTTCTGGGCCAGCGTGGTGATCTCCCCCGTGTACGACGACCGGGGACAGCACCGGGGGTTCGCCAAGGTCACCCGGGACCGGACCGACCAGCGCGACGCCGAGCGTGAGCGCCAGGAGCTGATCGCCCGGCAGACCGAGGTGCTCGCCCTCACCGCGCACGAGCTGCGCAACCCCACCGCCGTGATCGACGGGTCGGCGCGCCTGCTGCGCTCGTCGTGGCCGACGCTCTCGGCCGACGAGCGCGACGAGACGATCGACGGCATCGGCTCCAGCGCCCAACGACTGCACCGGCTGGCCCGCGACCTGACGACGGCGTCCCGCCTGCACGCCGAACGGCTGGAGATGCAGCTCGTCGAGACGACACTGAGCGAGATCCTCGCCGGAGCGGTCGCACGGGCCAGGAACCTCCACCCGGGCGCAGACATCGAGCTGCGAGAACCGACCGACGTCGTCCTGCTGGTCGACGCCGTGCGCCTCGGCCAGTCCCTGGACAACCTCCTCGACAACGCCGTGCGGCACGGCAGTCCGCCTGTGAGCCTGTCGGTCAGCTCCGACGAGCTCTCCGTCCGGATCACCGTCTCCGACCGCGGCGAGGGCATCCCACCGGAGCTGGCGCCACGACTGTTCGACATGTTCGCCAGTGCCGGCCCGAACCGGGCCAGCGGGCTGGGCCTGTACCTCGTGCGGTTGATCGCCCGTCGCCACGGCGGCGAGGTCGAGTACGTCCCGGCCACGGACGAGCGGGGCACGAGGTTCGTGATGACGCTGCCGCACGTGCGCTGAACGCCCGGATCTCGACCTCGGCGCCCGGACCGGCGGCGTGCAGACGGACCACCACCTCGGCTCCGGTGCCCTGTGCCCCCGCGACAGGGATCCACGCTCAGCCGGCCAGCACCGTCTCCCTGTCCTCCTCACGTGTCACGGCCTTGCGCAGCTCGCCGGTGATCCGGGTGAGGATGCGCGACACCTGCGTCTGGGTGACGCCGAGCCGCTCGCCGATCTCCTGCTGGGTGAGCCCCTCGAAGAAGCGCATGCGCAGCACGTCACGGTCCCGGCGCCCGAGCCTGCGGATCGCCGGGCCGAGCATGACGCGCGCGTCCGCCGCGTCGTACACGTGCTCCTCAGCCTCGGGCAGCAGGTCGCCGAGCGTCCCGTCGCCGCTTCCCACGGCTTGGTCGAGCGAGGACGGGGCGAAGCATCCGTCCAGTCGCAGGGCCTCGGCCACGTGGAGGTCGGACTCCCCGAGCTCGCTGGCGATCTCGTGCGGCGTGGGTGCCCGATCCAGGCGCTGCGCCAGCGCGTCGCGCGCTGTCAGCACCTGGAGGTGGATCTCCTGGACTCGTCGTGGCGGACGCACGGTCCATCCGTAGTCCCGGAAGTGGCGCTTCAGCTCGCCACGGATGGTGGGCACCGCGAACGACAAGAAGTCACGGCCCTCGCCGGGGCGGAACCGCTGCGCGGCCGCCACGAGGGCGGTGTACGCGACCTGGTCGAGGTCCTCGCGCGGCACGCCCTTGTCACGGTGGGCGGCGGCCAGGCCGCGAGCCACGCCGACGTTGCTCAACACGACCTGGTCGATGGCCTGCCGGCGGGTCTCGGCGTCGACGCCCGGGCGGTGACAACGGGCGAACGCCTCGTCGGTCAGCCGACGACGCTCGGCGTCGTCGACAGCACTGACCTTGTCGACGGTGGTGCAGGTGTGGGGTGCTCGGCCGGAGGGTGCACGGCCGACGTCGTCCAGGCGGGACATGTGTTCCCTCGGGTCACGGGGCGGTCCTGCCGCGCTGTTCGAGCAGGAGGTTCGTCAGGAGCCGGAGTCGGGGTCGGGTGGCGACCCCAGGGCGTTCCTCGAAGTTAGCCCGGTCCACGCGCGACCCACTACGCCCTGCCGGGTGAGGCTCAGGGGTCGCCGACGTCGCCTCGGGCCCGTCGTCAATGCCGTCGTCAGCCCGTCGTCAGCCCGTCGTCAGGCCCCGTCGTGGGCCTCGTCGTGGGCCTCGTCGTTGGCCTCGTCGTTGGCCTCGCTGACGATCCGTTCGGCGATCTCACGCAGCTTGACGTTGCGGCTGTTGGAGAGCCGGGTCAGGTAGCTGAAGGCTCGCTCGTCGGAGACCTTGAACCTGGCCATGATGATCCCGGTGGCCTGGCCGATGACCCGGCGCGTGATGAGGGCGGAGTTGAGGTGGCTCTCGGTCATCGTGCGACCAAGGGAGATGGCGGCGTACGCCGCGAAGAGCTCGGCGAGGTCCTCGGTCTCGCCGGTGAGCTCCTCGGTCGTCGTCGAGTACAGGTTGAGCGCAGCCATCTCGTTGTCGTCGGTGTGCAGCCGCATGCCGATCTGGGCCTTCAGCCCCAACTGGAGCGCATCCTTGATGTACGCCGGCCAGCGCTGCTCGAACCGCGCCGGCACCGACCTCACCACGGCGTCGTCCAGGGCGGCGTACATGCACGGCCCCTCGGCGTGCTTGCGCTCGAGCTCCTCGAACCGACGCACGAGGTCGTCGCTGGCGGCCACGGTCTCCAGGCGCCCGTCGGCATAGGCCCGGGAGATGCCGACGTGGTCGATGCCCGGAAGGGCCTCCGCGGCGCTGGCGACGATGACGGCCAGCTGCTCGGCGGGCGTCGCCGCCGCATGGATGTCCCGCGCTGCGCGGGCCAACAACGTCATGTCGCGTCCCGTCGGCGTCACGTGCCCTCAGTCGTGCATCAAGACCGCGGGCCCGTTGTTTGAGCCTTCGTAGTCGCAGCCTGGCGGCCGCTGCTCGGATTCTGTCAGGTCGGCATGCCTCTGCGTGAGTGGGGTACGGGACCTCTTTCATCCGAGGAGGTGCGCGATGCCGGGCAAGGCGGCACACGTCAAGAACGAGAAGCAGTACGAGGCTCTCAAGGACAAGGGCATGTCGAAGGAACGGGCGGCCAGGATCGCCAACTCCCCCGACGCGTCGAAGCACGGTGGCAAGTCCACGAAGAAGAGCGACAGCAGCCAGGGCGGCACGACCGCGCAGAAGAAGAAGGCGGGCCGCCAGGGTGGCAAGGCCTCCCACTCGTGACCGCCGGGCACGGATAGGAGTCACCCACCTGGGTACATCCGGCGCGTGAAGATCGGATACTTCCTGTCCTGCGAGGAGTACGGACCGGCCGACCTGGTCGCCCAGGCCGTGGCCGCCGAGCGCGCCGGGTTCGAGGGACTCTGGATCAGCGACCACTTCCACCCGTGGAACGACGAGCAGGGCCAGAGCCCCTTCGTCTGGTCGGTGATCGGCGCGATCTCCCAGGCGTGCTCCCTGCCGGTGACCACGGCCGTCACCTGCCCGACCGTGCGCATCCACCCGGCGATCGTCGCGCAGGCGGCCGCCACCGCGGCCGTGATGACCAACGGTCGGTTCACCCTCGGCGTCGGCACCGGCGAGGCCCTCAACGAGCACGTGCTCGGCGACGTCTGGCCGTCCATCGACACCCGTCTGGAGATGCTCGAGGAGGCGGTCGCGTTGATGCGGGAGCTGTGGGAGGGCGGCTTCGTGACGCGGACCGGCACCCACTACCGGGTCGACCACGCGCGCATCTACACGCTCCCCGACGAGCCGCCGCCCGTGTACGTGTCGGGCTTCGGCCCCAAGGCCACCGACGTCGCCGCCCGCATCGGCGACGGGTACATCTCCACGCAGGCGGACCCCGAGCTGGTGCAGCGCTTCAAGGAGGCGACGGGCGGCAAGCCCGCGCAGGCCGGTACCAAGGTGGCGTACGCCGACACGGTCGACGAGGGCGTCGCGCACGCGCACCGGCTCTGGGCCAACAGCGGCCTGCCGGGCGAGCTCGCCCAGGTGCTGCCATCCCCCAAGCACTTCGAGCAGGCCTCGCAGCTGGTCACCGAGGAGAGCACCCGCGAGTCCGTGGTGGCGGGCAAGGATCCGGAGGCGCACCTGGAGCAGGTCCGTGAGTACGAGAAGGCGGGGTACGACGAGCTGTACGTCGCCAACATGGGCCCGCACCACCAGGCGATGGTCGAGTTCTACGGGCGCGAGGTCCTGCCCCGCGTCTGAGGCCGGAGACGTACTGGCAGGAGATGCCTGAAAGGAGATCGACATGGCCGTGACCGGCTTCCAGGACCTGCCGCTGGCGGACAGGGACCGCGAGTGGGACGGGGACGCCGCCGAGAAGCGGGTGCGTCATTGGGCCGGCGCCGAGGACGAGCCGAACCAGAAGTACCGCGACGCGCACGTCTGGTACGACGCCGACAAGCAGCAGAACTTCACGGCGTACAAGCTGCTCGTCGCCGACGTGGTCGACGGCAAGCTCGTCGCCGTACCGCGCGGCGTGATGGCCGCGGGCAACGTCATGGTCGGCGGTCGCGGTGGCGTCGACCTCCCGGCACGGGACCGCGACCGCGTGAAGAGCCACCTCGCCAAGTACTACGCCAAGATGGACGACTCCCCGCCCTGGGAGGACTGAGCCCCGGGCTCAGGCGTCGCTGCGCGGGTCCAGCGAGGGATACCCCGCCTTCGGCTCGATCCCCACGGGGTTCTCCTCATCGACGTCGGGGCGCTGCTCGGGCGGCAGGTCCTCGCGCGGGACGTCGGAGTCGTCGGTCGAGGTGTCCCTGAGCCCGTCGGTGGTGTGCTGGCCGGGACCGGTCGACCCGGTCCGCTCGCTGCTGACGCCCATCCCTCCCTCGGCCCGCTCGGGACCGGACGAACCGGGTGTGGACTCCTGGACGTCGTTCGGGTCCGATGCGCTCATGCCTCGAACGTACCCACGCGGGGCACGACCAGCCGTCCATCACGTCAGTCGCCGCTGCAGCGCGACCGCGTCGTGCGGCGCGAAGCCCTTCGCGTCGTTGTCGAAGTACACGACCACGTCGAGCCCGTCGGCCACCCACGCACGGCAGCGCTCCGCCCACTCGTCCAGCGCACGTGGCGAGTACCCGCTGGCGTAGAGCTCCCGGTCGCCGTGCAGCCGCACGTACACCAGGTCGGATGTCACCTCGAAGACCCGCGGCCACCGGCCGGCCGACTCGGCGACCACGACGGCGACGCCGTGCTCGCGCAGGACCCGGTACGCCGCCTCGGATGCGAACGACGGGTGGCGGAACTCCAAGGCGTGCCGCAGCGGCCGGTCGTCCTCGGCCTCCAGCACGGTCCGCTCGTCCGGCACCTTCTCGTCATGGTGGGCGGCCAGGCTCGCGGCCTCGACCGTCGTCCGCGGGAGCAGGCTCAGGAAGCTGTCGAGCACCGTGGGGTCGAAGGCCAACCGCTCGGGCAGCTGCCAGAGGAAGGGACCCAACGTCGGACCCAGGGCCAGCACGCCGGAGGCGAAGAAGTTGGCCAGCGGCGTGTGCACGTCCCGGAGCCGCTTCAGGTGGGTGATGTACCGGCCGCCCTTCACCGCGAAGACGAAGTCGCCGGGCACCTCGCTGCGCCAGCGCCGGTACGAGTCCGGCCGCTGCAGGGAGTAGAAGGAGCCGTTGATCTCGACCGTCCCGAGCCGCCCGGCGGCGTACTCGAGCTCGCGTCGCTGCGGGAGGCCGCGCGGGTAGAAGTCACCGCGCCACCCCGGGTACCGCCATCCCGAGATGCCGACCCGCACGCTCCCCATCCGGCCAGTCTTGCCCGGGGTGCGGGAATCGGATTCGCCCGAACGGGTACCTCGTCGCCATGACGCAGACGAAGCCCTCCGCGACGCCGGTCCGGGTCGCGGTCGCCGAGGAGCCCGAGCTGGTGACCCTCGGCCTCGCGGCGATGCTGGCGCCGTACGACGACCTGGCGCTCGTGCCGCCGAGCCCCGGCGGGGGCCTGGCCACCTTCGTGGACGTGACGCTGCACGACACGTTCGCCCGCCTGCCGCTGTCCGAAGTCACCCTGGACCGCCTGGTCGGAAGGCCGGCCGGAGGACGCGTCGTCGTCTACTCCTGGCAGCTGCCCGACGACATGGTCGCGATCGCGCTGGCCCACGGGGCCGCCGGCTGCGTGTCCAAGCTCCTCCCCGCGGACGAGCTCGCCGACGCGCTGCGCGCTGTGGCCTCGGGCGAGACCGTCGTACGCAAGGTCGCGGACGACTCCTCGGCCGCCCGGCAGGTGGGTCTCACACCACGCGAGCACGAGGTCATCGGTCTCATCGCCGCCGGCCTGACCAACCACGAGATCGCGGAGACCCTGTCGTTGAGCACGAACTCCATCAAGACCTACATCCGCGCCGCGTACCGCAAGATCCAGGCACGCTCTCGGTCGCAGGCCGTGCTCTGGGCGGTCCGCCACGGCATCGTCACCGAGCCGGCCACCCGACCCGTCACCGACGACCGGGTGCGGGTGGGAGGCCCTGCGGCCTGACCGGATCCACGCAGAGCGATGGTGCCGGCATGACGTGCCGGATACCGGGTACTCCGTGGTGCCATGAGTGCCGACCTGACCTACGTCGTGGCGGGGCTCTCCTTGCTGCTGGCGGTGGTCCTGCCGGACCTCCTGAGCCGTTGGCCGCTCTCGCCGGCGATCGTGCTGGTCGGCGTCGGCCTGCTGCTCGGGCTGACCCCGCTCCCGGACGGTCTCCCCCTCGACCCGCAGTCGAACGGCGCGGTCATCGAGCACGTCACCGAGGTGACCGTCCTGGTGGCGCTGATGGGCGTCGGGCTGGCCTTGGACCGACCGCTACACCTCCTGCGCCGGTCCACGTACGGCGGGTGGTCGGCGACCTGGCGGCTGCTGGTGATCGCCATGCCGATCGGGATCGCGGCGGTGGCACTCCTGGGATGGGCGGCGGGGTTGGCGCCCGCGGCCGCGGTGCTGCTCGGCGCCGTCCTCGCACCCACCGACCCGGTGCTGGCCTCCGACGTCCAGGTCGCCGGACCGAGCACCGGCGAGCACGAGGTGGAGCAGGACGACGTCCGCTTCGCCCTGACCTCCGAGGCCGGCCTCAACGACGGCCTGGCGTTCCCGTTCGTCTACCTGGCGATCCTGCTCGCCACCCAGGGCTCGATCTCCGGCTGGTGGGCCGAGTGGCTGGGCTGGTACCTGGTCGGCAAGGTCGTCGTCGGGGTGCTCGTCGGCATCGGCGTCGGCTGGCTCCTCGCGCGGGTGGCGTTCCGCTCCCGCCGGGACTCACTGCGGGTCGCCGAGCGCGGCGAGTCGCTGCTGGCCGTCGCCGCCCTGGTGACGGCGTACGGGCTCGGCGACGTGGCCGGCGGATACGGCTTCCTGTCGGTCTTCGCCTGCGCGATGACGTTCCGCTCGGCCGAGCGGAGCCACGACTACCACGCGGCCATGCACCAGGTGGTCGAGCGGCTCGAGCGACTGCTGACCCTCTTCATCCTCCTGGTCCTGGGCATCGCGCTCACCCGTGGGCTCCTCGGCAGCCTCGACTGGCGCGGGGTGGGCATCGGCCTGGCGCTGCTCCTCGTCGTCCGGCCCGGATCCGCGCTGCTCGCCCTGTCGGCGCGGCGTCGGCCGGACCACGAGGTGGGCGGCCTGGACCGACGCGAACGCTGGGCCACCGCGTTCTTCGGCGTGCGAGGTGTGGGCTCCATCTACTACCTCGCGTACGCCGCCGGCCAGGCCCCGGAGCTCGGACAGGACTGGCTGTGGTCGACCGTCGCCTTCACCGTCGTGGCCTCGGTCCTCCTGCACGGCGTGCTGGCGAAACCGTTGATGGACGCCGCGCAGCGCCCCGGCTGAGGTTCACCCGGCCGGCGGGTGCGCACGTGTCTCCCGCCGTCAGGCGATGATGGCGTCGACGGTCTTCTTCAACGCGCTCGGCTGGGACGGCCGGCGGGGTGCGGACTTGCGGGCATCGGCCATCTCCTGGCCGATCTCCTGGAGGGCCTTGCGCCCGAGGCCCTTGCGGACCTGGGGGAACCAGTCGTCCTCCTCCTCCTGGATGTGGTGGGTGACGTTCTCGATGAGCACCGTCGTCTTGGCGGTGAAGCGCTCGTCGGAGGCGGACATGCCGGCCAGCTCCACGACCAGGACGTCCGCGACGTGGTGCTCCTCGTAGGACTCCAGGATGTCGTCCTCGAGGTCGGGCAGCAGGGCGCGGACCCGCGGGTACATCACCTCGTTCTCGATGTAGGTGTGCACCGTGAGCAGCTCGATCATCTTGTCCACCAGGCGCTGCTTGGACTTCAGGGCACCGTCGCCGAGCCGCTGGAAGTCGGCGAAGACCTTCTTGATCTCGCGATGGTCGTTCTTGAGCAGGACGATCGCGTCGGTGGACGCGGTGGTGCGGGGGCGGGACGCAGGCATGGGACCTCCAGGTCGAGTAGGTCCTCCGGGTACCCAGGACGCGCGCGGCCAGTCCCGCGGGTGGGATCAGCGCCGGCCCAGCCGCAGCCGACGGTGCGCGAGCGCAGCGCGGGCGGCGTTGTTGCCGCAGGCGCCGTGCACGCCTCCGCCCGGGTGGGCCGACGCCGACCCGAGGAAGAGCCCCCGGATCGGGGTCTCCGCCCGACCCCACCCGGGCACCGGTCGGAACACCAGCTGCTGGTGCAGCTGGGCCGTCCCCCCGTTGATGGCCCCGCCCACCAGGTTGGCGTCCCGCTCCTCGAGCTGTCGCGGCCCGAGCACGCGCCGGGCCAGGATCTTGCTGCCGAACCCGGGCGCGAGTCGCTCGAGACGGGCCTGCATGCGATCGGCGAACCGTTGGCAGTCGTCGTCGTCCCAGACGCCGCGGATGCCCTCGCGACCGGCGTCGCCCGCAGTGCCCTGCGGGACGTGCGTGTAGGCCCACAGGGACTCCGTGCCCGCCGGGGACCTGGTGCGATCGGCCGTCGACATCTGGCCGACCAGCAGGAAGGGGTCGGCCGGGATGTGCTCGGCGGCGATCTGCGCGAACGTCTCGGCGACCTGTTCGGGCGAGTCGGCGACGTGCACGGTGCCGGGTGCGTACGGCGGCGGCGACGCCCAGGGCACGGGGCCGTCGAGGGCCCAGTCCACCTTGACCGTGCCCGGGTCCAGCTCGAAGCGCGCCATGGAGCGCAGCACGCTCGGCGGCAGGTCCTCGGGCCGGACCAGCCCGCCGTAGAGGCGCGGCGCGACCACGTCGGCGATGACGGCGTGCCGCGCGGCGTACCGCTCGCCGTCCGCCGTGCGCACGCCGGTGGCCCGGCGCCCGTCGACCAGCACCCGCTCGACCGTCCTCCCCACCCGGATCTCGCCACCCAGCGCCGTGAACCGGTCCGCCAGGGCCGAGGCCAGCGCGCCGGCGCCACCCTCGGGCACGGGGAACCCGACGGTCTGACCGAGCATCGACATCAGCGTGCCCATCAGGCCGGACCCGGGAGCGTCCAGCGGGATGTCGGCGTGGCCGGCGTTGCCCGCCAGCAGGAGACGAGGGTGGACACCGCCGAACAGCTGCCTCCCGAGGGACTCCACGGGCGTCAGCAGCGACCGCACCGTGCCGAGTCCGCCGGCGCGTCGGAGCCCGAGGGCCAGGCGTGGCAGGACCCGTACGGGTGGGAACGGGGTCAGCAGTCCCTCGACCAGCTGGCTGCCGATCCGGTCCCAGGTGGCGCAGAGGGCGAGCCAGGCGTCACCGTCGCCGGCGTGCTGCCCCTCGAGAAGGCCGGCCGTGACCTCCCGGTCGCGGTGCAGGAGCGCCCAGCTCCCGTCCGGCAGCGGGTGACCGAGCACGGCGGGCGCGTGCCGCCAGTGCAGACCGTGGCGTTCGAGGTCGAACGACGTGAGTGTCGGCGACGCGGCTGCCAACGGGTAGAAGGAGCTGAAGGTGTCGTGCACGAAGGCCGGGTGCACGTCGCGGTCGCTGCGGACCGCGCCGCCGACGCTGGGCTGGGCCTCGAGCACGACGACCGACCAGCCGGCGTCGGCCAGCCGGTTGGCGGCGACCAGGCCGTTGGGCCCGGCGCCGACCACCACGGCGTCGTAGCTCGGCGAGGTCACCGGCCGACCAGGCTCGTCACCGGCTGCCACGTCAGCGCCCTCACGCCGCGCCCTCCTGTCGGTTCTCCACGACGAAGCCCAGCCGTCGCAACGTCTCAGTGTTGCGCCACGCGAGTGCGGGGGTGCGCAGGGCGCGAGGCATGAAGGACCCGGGCCCCTGGACGGCGTCCTCGTCGAGGGTGATCCGGGTGCCGGCGCCGACGGCCTCGAGGCGGAGGACGACCTCCGCCTCGCCGGCCGGCCACCCCCGGGTCCGCAGCCGCAGCAGGTGGTCGGGCAGCGCCTCCAGCACCTCGGTGTTGTCGTTGATGAGGGCCGGCCAGATCCCCACCGAGTGGTGCAGCTTGGCCCCGACCTCCGGCCAGTGGCCGTCGACCTCACGCATCCGCGAGGCGCCGACCACCCAGACCGGGAAGAGCCATCCGTCCGACAGCACCTGCCACACCGCCGAGGGGGTGGCCGCGACCGTGCGTACGTTGCGGCTCACCGGGGCGACCGCCCGCGGGCGGCGGAGCTCGAAGAAGGAGTCATGGGCAAGCGGTACCCGATCCGGCCGCGCTGACCCGGGTCAGCCGCCGGAACGGCGGGTGCGCTCCATCAGCTCCCGGTAGAGCCCCACGTGGAAGGCGGCCACCCCAGCGCGCTGGGCCCGCCGCTCTCCCGCCGTCATGGCACCCAGGCCGGGCTGGGCCACAGCCTGCTGCAGGGCCCGGTGCAGGGAGGCGGCGTCGAAGCGGTCCTCGTCGTGCTCGTAGGTGACGACCGACCCCTGGTCGGCGTAGTGCCCACAGCTGGGCGCCACCACGGTGGTGCCCAGGTCACGACAGGCTTCCAGCCATCCCGAGTGCGTCCCGAAGCGGTAGGGCAGCACGGACACGTCGAGCGAGGCGAGGTAGTCGAACAGTTCGTCGTCGGACATGAAGTCGTGCACGCGGAGGTCGACCAGGCCGTCGTCGGCCGCCGCGCGCAGCCGCCTGGCCAGCGCCTCGTCGTACCGGGCGCCGGTCGGCTCCAGGACGTCCCGGTGCCCGTTGACCTGGAGCACGGCGCCGGGAGTCGCCGCGGCGAACTGCAGCAGGGTCGGGAGCAGCCGCTCGGGGCTCATCCCCGACCGCAGGCTCTTCACGTGCAGGCCGACCCGCGGGGCGCCAGAGGAAGCGACGTGCCGTGCGCGGATCGTGTCCATCAGATCCAGGTCGACGACGTGTGGGTGCGGTACGACGTGGGCCGCGCGCCCCCACCGGTGCAGGATCTCCGCGGCCGCGCCGTCGGTCAGGGTGACGAGTGCGTCCGCCGCCGGCACCAGCACGTCGAGCTGGGCGTCATGCAGCTCGCGGGCCTCGTGGTGCGGGTTGCGCAGGTCGTGCACGGTGTACACGAAGGGCTTGCGGCGCGCTCGGAGTGCCGCGACCACCTCGTGGAGCCGGTCGGGACTCCAGGCGTCGAACCCGAACTGGAGGTGGAAGACGTCGAACTCGGCCGCGCGGATCCACGCAGGGTCGAGCATGACCGGCGGCCACCAGGCCTGCTCCGCCGAGCGCTGCGGGTCGGCCGGATCGGGATCCGGCAGCCGGCGTACCTGGGACTCGTCCTCGGCGGCGAGGTGCCGGACGTACACGTGGCCGGAGGGCACGGAGGCGACCACGACCTGGCGCGATCCGGTCGCGCGCGCGGTGAGGAGCTCGGTCATCGGGCTGCCTCGCTCGCGGTCCGAACCCACGACCCGTCCGGCTCGCGGGACACCAGGCCCATCTGCTCGAACTGGGCCAGCCAGCCCTCCATCGGCCAGCGACCCCATCGCCGGGCGAACACCTCGCCGTTGCGCACGATGTCGTCGAGGTGCTGCACCGGAGGGTTCTCGCTCTCGTGGTGCTGGTGATAGGCGCGGGCGTCCCCCACCCACCCGAGCGAGCGGCCGGACGCCGCCCACGACCACCCGAGGTCGGTGTCCTCGGCGCCGTACCCGACGTACTCCTCGCAGAACCCGCCCACCGCCGCCCATCCGGTGGCGTGCGCCGCGAACGAGAGGGACCAGAAGAGGTCGGGGTTGCCGTCGAGGGTGCGTTCACCAGGTCGGGGCGCAGGTCGGGCCGGGTGCGGGGCGTCGAGCTCCGCGAGGTCCTCGAGGGCGCACTCGCGAGCCTCGCGAGGGAGGTAGGTGACCGGGCCCGACCACAGGACGTCGGGCTGGTCGCGTACGGCGTCGCGGTAGCCGGCGACCGTGCGCGGGCCGACCAGGCAGTCGACGTCGAGCCCGATCACCACGTCCGCACCGGCGGCGATCGCGTGCTCGAAGCCACGGTTGCGAGCGGCTGCGAGCGGCAGGCCGTGCCGACCTGTGGGACTGCGGAGCACCTGCGTCCTCAGCGGACCATCCGGACGCCAGCGCTCGAGGACGACGTCGTCCATGGCCACGACCACGTGCATCTCGGGCAGCACGCTCGACGCTGCCAGGGACGCGTGCTGGCGCTCGAGGTGTCGGTGCCGGCCGTGGGCGATGGTCACCACGGCGACCCGGGGGGTCATGACCGGCCCGCCGGCGCCAGGACGAACGACTCGAGGTAGCCGGCGAAGCGGTCGGCGGCGTCGCCGTCGCACCACGCGCTCCACGTCGACCCGTCCAGGGCGGCGACCTCGTCGAGAAGGGCGGGCCACCCGCTCGACGGGAAGGTCGGGAGCACCCGGCACGGCCAGGAGTCCCCCTCCAACACCGAGGCGGTGGCGACCTGCTCGCCGAACGGGCGCTCGGCCGCCACGACGACCGCGGGTCGTCGGCTGGCCGCCACGTCGGCCACGGCGTTCTGCCCGGCCTGCAGCACCACGACGTCGGCAGCCGCCAGCGCTCCGGAGGGATCGTCGCTCCACTGGCCCGAGCCGCCGAGCACCCGCCAGCGCCACTCGGGCGCATCGGCGGCCGCGGCGGCGACCTCGTCCCTGCTCGGATGCCCGCCTCCACGGCCCGAGAGGACCAGCACCGTCCGGGCGCTTCCCGCCGCAGGCCTGATGCCAGCGACCGGGAGCCGGGAGAGCCCGCCCAGGTGCTGGAGCCGGCGTTGGTCCGCCGACGTCAGTCCTCGCACCATGCCGACGGCACGTCGGGGCCAGGCGGCCACCAGTCCGCTGCTGACGGCGAAGCCGGCGCGGTGGGCCGGGTCCCCCCGGTCGCCGGGGAGAACCACCGAGATGACCGGCACGCCGTGCAGCCGGGCCAGCAGCGCCACCTCCACCGAGACGTCGCTGACGACCAGCCGAGGTCGCTCCGCGGCGATCCAGGCGGAGATGGCGGACATCCGGTGGCGCAGACCGGTGTCCTCCAGGGGTACCCAGTGGAGCAGGCCGCCGGCCGTGACGTCGGCCGGCGTCTCGGCCAGGTCGTCGCGGTCGAGGCGCACCCACGGACCCGGCCAGTCCGCTGGCTCGGCGAGGGACGACAGCCCCGTGACCGTGACCCGGCTCCGTTCGGCGACGGCGCGGGCCCGGTTCAGGTGCCCGGCTCCGACGTGGTGCACGTAGTAGCCGATCATGCGGCGGCCTGCCCGGAGAGCATGTCGCCGAAGAGCCGCTCGTACTCATCGACCATCCGCGAGAGACCGTGCACCGACTCGGCGTGCGCACGCACGGCCACGCGGTCCAGTGCAGCCGCCGCGTCGACAGCCAGGGCCAGGCCCTCGACGTCGTCCGCGCCTGCCAGTCGGCCGGTCTCGTGTGCGACGACCTCGACCAGTCCCCCGCGGGCGTACGCCGCGACCGGTGTGCCGCACAGCATCGCCTCGGCCGCGACCAGCCCGAAGGGCTCGTCCCAGGTGGGAGTCACCAGGGCCACGCCGGACGCTCCGACCAGCTGGGCGAGGGCGGTGTGGTCGAGGTGGCCGGCGTACCTGGCGCGGGGCCCCAGGCGAGGGCCGATCTCGGCGTCGAAGTAGCCACGGTCCATGACCGGCCCCGCGAGGGTGATCGCTCGACCGCTCAGCAGGGCGGCGTCCAGCGCCTCGTGAGGGGCCTTCTCGGGCGCGATCCGGCCCGACCACACCGCGTCGGGTCCGCCCGGCCCCGGCGTCCAGCGCGCCGGGTCGACCCCGTTGCGGATGGTCGTCGAGGGCACCGCGTGGGCCCACGCGCGGCTCATCGCGGCACTCACCGCCACGAACGTGCCCGTCGACCCCGCCACGTCCACGGCGGACTCGAGCCAGGGCAGGGGTGGGGTGTGCAGGATCGTCACCATCGGGACGGGGACGGCCGGCGCCATGGCCACGGGCAGGTGGTGCAGGCTGTTGTCGACCACGACGTCGAAGTCCCGGGCGCCGTGGGACGCGAGCCTCAGCATCAGCCCCAGGTAGGCGTGATGCTCCTCCATCCAGCGCTGGGGCGGGGCGCCCACGTCGGCCCGCGCCGCCGCGCTCTGGCGGAAGGACGACACGCCCAGCTCATCGGCCGGGAACCCCAGGCGGGAGCCGGGTGCTGCGAACACGGAGATGACGTGGCCACGCCGGTGCAGCTCGCCGGCGAGGGCGAAGGTGTGCGCCTCGAGCCCGCCGGCGAACGGCTCCCTGATCGGGAAGCGGCTCGAGGCGATCAGGCAGATCCTCAACGGACCGGTCTTCCCCACAGGTGACGAGTACCCGTCAGCGGGGCTGGCCATGACATACCTCGATCCGATGACGGTGGCGTGAGAGTGACGTTGCCGGAGCCGGTTGAGCCGTACGCCGACCGTGGGGGCCGGCGTACGGCTCGGGGCGGTCAGACCTGGTGGTCGGACCGGACGTTCTCGACCGACGACTGGCCCTGGTCCTGGACCCGCCCGGCCGACTGCTGGGCGGTGTCCTTGACCTCCTGGACCGCATCCGTGGCCGGGCCCTTCAGACCCTCGGCGAGCTCCTGGCCGGCGGCCTTGGCCTGGTCGACCACGGGCTGGCCGTGCTCCTTGGCGGTGTCGACCAGCTTCTGGCCGGCCTTCGCCTCGGTGGCGCTGGCCGGCACGAGAGCGGCCACGAGCAGGCCGGTGCCGAAGGCGACGAGGCCCGCGGCGAGCGGGCTCCCCTGCACCGAGCTCTCCGCCGACCGCACGGCGCCGTGGGCGGTGTCGCCGACCGACGAGGTCGCTGCACTGCTGCTCCCCATCACGCTGTCCTTGATGCCGGACAGGCGTCCGCGGGCCTCGGCCTTGCGGCGCTCGATGATCGCGCTCGGGCTCACCTTGTCCTGCAACGCGTCCAGGTCGGACGACAGGGCCTGACGCGTGCCGGCGATCTCGCTGTTCAGCTCTTCTGTTGACTGGCCCATCGGGCATCCTCCTTGAGTGAGCGCTGCGTCTCGGGCAGCGCGGGGTTGGTCTCCTTGAGGGCCTTGCGGCCCGATGACGCGAGCACTGCGGCGGCGACCAGCCAGATCGCGGCCACGATGAGTGCGGCTGCCTCGGCAGGCAGCCAGTTGTCCAGCAGGTAGGTCAGCGCCAGCGACGCGAAGATCAGGGTCAGCAGGCCGGCGACGCCGGCACCGCCGAGCAGACCTGCTCCGCGGCCCGCCCGGGCCGCCTCCTGCTTGATCTCGGTCTTGGCGAGGTCGAGCTCCTGGTGCACCAGCGTGCTCAGGTCGCCGGCGATGTCGTGCACGATCTCGCCGAGGCTGCGGTCCTGGCCCGGTGCGCCCCCGGTCCTGATGTCCGGCCCACTCATCGCGGGGCGTCCTGGTAGACCGCAGGCTCCTCGAACGTCGAGGAGGTCGGCACGTTCGTCGCGAGCGGGTCGACGGTCGGGTACGTCGTGCTCGAGGTGGTCATGACGGGGTGCTCCGCCGTGACGTCGCTCGTGCTGGGGCCGGCGTGGTCGCCCGAGGACGAGGCCGCGCCGCGGGCCAGCCGGCCGACGACGAGGCCGGCGGTCAGCGCGCCGAGCAGGAACATCCCGGGCCGGCGCCGCGCGAGGCCGCGCAGGTCGTCGAGGATCTCGCCGGGTTCACGGCCGTCGAGACTGCTGCCGAACGAGCGCACCCGGTCGGCGGCCTGGCGGGCGACCTCGGCGGCCAGACCGGAGGTCCCGCCGTTCGAGGCCATCGTGTCGAGGTCGTCGCCGAAGGTGCGGAGCGTGTCGACCAGCCGGTCGCGCTGCGTGGTGGCCTGGTCGAGGGCCTGGTCGCGGGTCTCGTCGACCAGGCGGCGTACCTGGTCCTTGGCCTCGCCGGCCACGTGCTGGGCCTCCTCGGCCGCGACTCCGGCGACCTTCCTGCCCTCCTCGGTCGTCGTGGAAGGAGCGGTGTCGTCCCGGTGGATACCTGGGGTGGTGGTCATTGGTTCCTCCATGTGTGGTGAGTCCTCGGGGTACCCGCCCTCGGGTCGGCAGCCCCGGTTCGGCCGGTGTTTCTGCGGCCCAGCGCAAGAACCACCTGTGCGGGTGAACCCGGTGTCGCGGGTTGGAACGGGTGTGACCGGGATCGCGGGTTGACCCCCGGTGGTGCTGGGTACGTCGTAGCGGTGACCGCTGCCGACCTGACCGGCCTCCTCGGCTGGAGCGACCGCACCCGACTGATCGCGCCCGAGGACCATCCCGCCGCGTCAGGGCCTCCTGCTCTCCGTCTCGGCTTCGGCGAGCTCACCGCCGCCGGCCAGGGCTACCGGCTGGCGGTGGCCCGACGACGCCTCCGGGCCGCGCCCCGAGCTCCGTGGGAAGGCGCGCCGGTGATCGACGTGCCGGGCTTCGCGGCGCCGGAGTCACTGATGACGCCGTTGCGGAGGTACCTCGCGAGCCTGGGTCACGACGCACGCGGCTGGGGGTTCGGACGCAACCGCGGCGACGTGCGCGGCGACGTGCGCCGGCTCGAGCGACTGGTGCTCCAGCGTGCGGATGCGGCAGGACCGGTAGCGCTGGTGGGCTGGAGCCTGGGCGGCGTCGTGGCCCGCGAGGTCGCACGACGCCACCCCGAGGCGGTCCGGCGTCTGGTCACCTTCGGCACGCCCGTCGTCGGCGGCACGGCCCACACGGCGGGCGCGCGGTTCGTCCGACGTGACGAGGGAGACCGGTTGGCGTCGTACGCCGAGCGTCGCGACCGCACCGATCCGCTGCAGGTGCCGATCACCGTGGTCCTCAGCCGCCGCGACGGAGTGGTCAGCTGGCGCAGCTGCCTGGACCGCCACTCCCTCCACGTCGACCACGTCGAGGTCCGGTCGACCCACTTGGGGATGGTCGTCGACCCGGACGTCTGGCTCACCGTTGCGCGTCGGCTGTCACGGTGACGGAGCTCGTCCGCTCCCCCGCCAGGGTGTAGTGACATACCCCTGCCCCCGGACACACTGGAACCAGCGAGTCGACGCACCACCCACGTCTGTCGGGCCATCCGCCCACCGGGTGACGAATGCACGAGGCATCACCGATGCCGACCGCGACGCGCCGCCTCCCGCCGGGCAACGGCCCCGGTCACCAGAGCAAGGAGCTCCACCATGTCGAACACCACCTACTCCACCACCCAGTCGGCCGAGAAGACCCATGTCGCCGACCGGCGCATCAGCACCGAGACCAAGGCCTCGGTGAAGACCTCCGAGCTCATCGTCCTCGTGGCCGGCGTCATCGCCGTCCTCGTCGCGGCCCAGGTCTCCGACGAGTTCGGGGCCCAGGACGCGTGGTTCTACGTGACGCTGATGGCCGTCGGCTATCTGGTCAGCCGCGGTCTGGCCAAGTCCGGCAGCCGCGACTTCTACGACGACGACACCCGCACCACCCGCTAGACACTGCACGACCTGCCGCCCCCGCCCCCACAGGGCGGGGGCGGTGTGCGTGGGGCGACGTCCCGCTCCGGCCTACTCGGCGGAGCGTGGAGCGACGGCCTTCTCGGCCCGGTGACGCGGCGGCATCGGCAGCGGCCGGGAGCAGATCACCAGCGCGATCACGATCAGCAGGCCCAGGAACCACATGGGCTCCGGGTACCCAGCGGCGGACCCCGCAGCCCCACGGCCCCAGGGCGTACGGGCCATCCGGACCGGGATCGTCAGCGCATGCTGCTCGCCAGCGGGCACTCGAACGGGCCGCGGGCGTTGAGGCCGACGTCGTTGAGGTAGCGCACGACGATGCCGTAGGACTCGAACAGTCCGGCCTCGGTGTAGGCCACGCCCTGGCGGCGACAGTGTTCCCGCACGATCGGCTGCGCGTCCTTCAGGTTGGGGCGGGGCATGCTCGGGAAGAGGTGGTGCTCGATCTGGTAGTTGAGTCCCCCCATCGCCACGTCCACGACCGTGCCCCCGCGGACGTTGCGCGACATCAGCACCTGCCGGCGCAGGAAGTCGATGTGCATGTCCTTCGGCACGATCGGCATGCCCTTGTGGCTGGGCGCGAAGGAACCGCCCAGGCACACGCCGAACACCGCCATCTGGACCCCGAAGAAGGCAGCCGCGTGGCCGACCGGCAGCAGCCACAGCAGCGCCGCGACGTACAGGCCGAGGCGGGTCGAGACGAGCGCGACCTCGAGCCGTCGGTGCGGCACGCCCCTGTCGGCGATCACGTGGCGCAGGCCGGCCTGGTGGAGGTTCAGCCCCTCCAGGGTGAGCAGCGGGAAGAACAGCCAGCCCTGCCGGCGCACGAACCAGCCCGCGCCGCCGTGCGACCGGGACGCCGCCACGTCGGCGGTGAACGCCAGCGCGCCGGCGGCGATGTCGGGATCGCGCCCTTCCTTGTTGGGGTCCGCGTGGTGGCGGGCGTGCTTGCCCTTCCACCAGCCCAGGCAGAGCCCGGCGAAGACTCCCGACAGCAGGCGGGCCGTCCAGTCGTTCCAGGCCGCCGACACGAATATCTGGCGGTGCGCGGCGTCGTGGCCCAGGAACCCGAACTGGGTCACCACCACCCCGAGGGCGGCGGCCAGGACCAGCTGCCACCAGGAGTGCCCCACCAGGACGACGCCGACCCAGATCCCCACGAACGCGAGGACGGTGAGACCGATCCGCCTCCAGTACCAGCCGTACCGGCGGCGCATCAGCCCGCTGGAACGGATGCGGGCGGCCAGCTCGGTGTAGGAGCCGGCGCCCGCCGCGGCCGGCCTGGTCCGCGGCGGGAGACTGCTGGACGTCGTGCCGCTCATCGCGGACCTCCGGAGCGTGCTCGGATGGAGCGCTCGGGGTCACGGAGCGATGTTGATCCGACGGTACCCGGGGGGCCCATCGCTGATGCCTCGACGCCGGTCAGCGCCTGGGGGTGGCGCCCGCCGTCCCGCCGGCCTCAGGGCAGGAGCGCCACAGCCCGAGCGTGGGCCAGGACGACGTCACCGGACAGCTCGCGGGCGACGACGTCCGCGGCGACGTCACTGAGCTTGCGCCCCTCGTCGCGCGCGTATCGGCGCAGCACCGCGAAAGCATCGTCCATCGCGAGCGAGCCCACCTGGGCGATCACGCCCTTGGCCTGCTCCACCACGACGCGGCTGGTCAGGGCCAGCTGGAGCTGGGAGTTGACCGTCGCCCTGTCGGCGGCCGACTTCTCGTTCACGATGGCCACACTCGCCACGTGCACGAGTGCCTGCGCGAGCGCCAGGTCGTCGTCCTCCAGCCGGCCCGGGTCGTCACCGAACAGCCCCAGCGTTCCGAGCACGGCGTCGTGCAGACGCATCGGCAGCGCATGCACCGACTGGAAGCCGACGCTGCGGGCAGCCCGCGAGAACTGCGGCCAGCGCTCCTCCTCCGCCGCCAGGTCCGGGACGACGACGGCCTCACGGGTGTGGAAGCAGTCCAGGCACGGACCCTCGTCGCGCTGGAGCTGGAAGATCTCGAGGTGGTGGGCGCGCTCCGAGGACGACGCCACCAGGTGCAGGACGCCGCGCGGGTCGGCCAGGAGGAGGCCCGCCGACTCGATGTCGAGAAGGCCCGCGCAGTTGGTGGTCAGCCGGACGAGCATGTCGACGACGTCGTACTCGTCCACCAGCTCGTTGGAGAGGTCCACGAACGCCCGGATGATGTCGCGCTCCCGAGTGCTCGTGTGGTCGCTGCCCGTGCCGGTCATGGTGTCCTCCTGCCGCTGCCATCATCGTCCCGCTCCAGGACCAGGCGTCGTTCCACGATCGCCCATGACACCTGGCTCGCGGTCTGGCCGGTCGCGATGGCGTGCGCACGCAGCCGCACGAGGGCCTCGGTGGCGTCCACCTGCAGCTGCGCCATCACCATCCCGGTCGCCTGGTAGACCTCGATGCGGTCCAGCTCGGCGAGGCTCCCCCAGCCGGCCTCCCCCTCCGACAACAGGTCGTCGTCGAGGCCCTGCGCGTCCTTGGCGGTCGCCATGATGTCGAGCAGCGGTGCGGACGCCAGCTCGGCGGCGATCAGCGCCCCCGCGAGCTGCTCTCCCGCGAGCGGTCCTGGTCCGGCGCGGAAGAGGTCGAGTGCCCCGACGCACAGGGACACCACCATGATCGGCAACGCGAAGACGGCGTGGATCCCCTCATCCAGGACGGCCCCGGTGAAGGCCGGCCACCGGTGCTCCTCGGACGAGTCCAGGTCGGGAGCCAGCACGGCGTCGCGAGTGGAGACGGCGTCCAGGCACGGGCCTTCTCCGAACGTGAACTGGTACTCGTCGAGGCGCCGGCTGGCCGCGTTGCTGGAGCCGAACGTCCCTCGGGACGCACCTTCGTGCACCATCGACACGGCGACCCCGTCCACCCCGAGGAGTCCGACACAGGCCAGGCACAGCTCCGTGGCGGCCGGGATGCCGGGCGCTGCGCCGCTGACAGCCGTGTTGAGCTCGGTGCGCATGCTGTCCAGCGAGCTCCCCATCGTGGCCCCTGTCGTGGACGTACGTCGGTTCGGTTCCCGCCACCCTAGGTCCACGCTTCCCGTCCTGCCGGGAGAGCGACGCGCGCGCCGGTGCCGAGTACTCTCGGAGTACCCACACGACGTGGTGTCACCCCGGACCCCGGTGGCGCGGCGAGAAGATCGCGACACGGGGACTGCTTGCGACAACCTCGTGCACCAATTCTTCGCCGCTCTGGTGCCGACGGAGGAGCGCACGATGCGTGGTGGGCGAGAGGGCAGGCTGACCGTCGGACTCGCCGACGGCGACCCGCTGTCGACGTTCGGGTTGCGGAGGCTGCTGCGCTCGTACGCCGACCGCGTGTCGGTGGTCGATGGTCTCGCGGACGCCGACCTGGTGCTCGTCGACCCCCACCTCCACCTGAACGACATCACCGACGTCGCCGACCTCCTGGACGCGATGTCCGCCGACGGGGTCGTCGTCTACACCTGGGCGGCCGCCTCGGGGCTGTCCGGGCCCGATCGGCTGAAGGCCGCCGGCTGGCCCCTGCGTGGCTGGCTCTCCAAGGGACTGGACGTCGACGTCCTGGTGGACGGGCTCGAGGGCATCCACGCCGGACGATGGGTGAGCCTCGACGCACCGGACCCGGCCCAGCGGCTCCGGACCGTCTCGAACGGCGCGTCGCGGGCCCACAGCCTGACGGTGCGGGAGGGGCAGATCGTCTCGCTGATCGCGGCCGGGTTCACCAACCGCCAGATCGCCGACCACAGCTACCTGAGTGTCAACACCGTCAAGACCTCCATCCGTTCGGCCTATCGGAAGATAGGCGTGTCACGGCGCATGCAGGCGGTCGTCTGGGCTGTGCAGCACGACCACGTCGCCTGGCCGTCCACGATGGTCGGCAGGGACGAGCACCGGTGACCCGCGGATGATCTCGATCCAGAGCTTGACCGACCTCTTCATCGAGGCCGCGGACACCCTCGTGGACGACTTCGACCTCGTCGACTTCTTGCACAACCTGACCGAGCGAGCCGCGCAGGTGAGCGGGGCCGACGCGGTCGGACTCCTGCTCGCCGACCACCAGGACGTCCTGCGGTTCATGGCCGCCTCCAACCACACCGGCGAGATGCTCGAGCTCCTCCAGCTCCAGAACTCCGAGGGTCCGTGCCTGGACTGCTTCGTCTCGGGCGCCCCTGTGGTCAACGCCGACCTGTCCAGCGCGGGCGGTCGTTGGCCCGTGTTCGCGCCCGGGGCAGAGGCCGCGGGCCTGCGCTCCGTCCACGCCTTCCCGCTGCGCCTGCGGACACAGCGGCTCGGCGCTCTCAACCTGTTCAGTCGTCACCACACCGTGTTCGAACCGCACGACGTCAGCATCGTCCAGGCGCTGGCCGACATCGCGACGATCGCGATCATCCAGGAGCGCAGCATCTCCCGAGCCGAGAGGCTCAGTGACCAGCTGCAAGGAGCACTCGACAGTCGCGTGGTGATCGAGCAGGCGAAGGGTGCGCTGGCACAGCTCCAGGGCAGCACCCCGGACCACGCGTTCCAGCTGATGCGGGCCCAGGCCCGGACGTCCCGGCGGCGCCTCCTGGACGTCGCCCACGACGTGCTCGGTGGGATCGACGGACGACCGTCCTCGACGTCGAGGTGACTCCTGGACAGCTGCACCGAGCGACGGCGGCCGATGAGCACCCCGCCTGCTGGGGCCATGTCATCACACCCGCTCGGGCGTAGGACGTCCTCGGAAACCGCCGTAGGCTCGTCCTGCGACGACATCGCAGATGTCGCACCATCCGAGACCTCGATGGCGCACCCATCGACTTCAAGGATGATTCATGCACACGGCCCCCTCCGTCTCCGGCCACGACGCGTCGACGCGGGTGTCCACCCGCGCACGTCGTCAGGAGCTGACCGACGACCTCATGCGTCGTCTCCACGGAGGCGACCAGGAGCTGGACGACGACGCACGCGCCGCACTCATCAACGAGATCGTCGTGCTCAACACCCCCGTCGCGCATCGCATCGCGTTCAGGTACCGCGGCCGCGGCTGTGCACTGGAGGACCTCGAGCAGGCGGCCTGCCTCGCGCTGGTGCGAGCGGCGCACCAGTACGACCCGCGCGGGGGGCACCACTTCTTGTCCTACGTCGTGCCGTGCATCACCGGGGAGATCAAGCGGTACTTCCGGGACTACGGGTGGATGGTGAGGCCGCCCCGACCGGTGCAGGAGCTGCAACCGAGCGTCGAGCGCGAGCAGCTCCGCATCGACCCCCGCAGCGGGCGCACGGCGGACGACATCGAGATCGCCGCACGCCTCGGCGTGACCGTCGAGGCCGTGCGCGAGGCCGTCCAGGTGCGCGGCTGCTTCGCCCCCACCTCCTTGGACTCGCCCGTGCCCGGTGTCGACGACCTCCGCGGTGTGGACCGCCTCGTCGACAGCACGACGAGCCGCGCGTTCGACGCCGCCGAAGCGCGTGCGGTCCTGGCCCCGGCCCTGGCCCAGCTGACGTCGGCCGAGAACGACGTCCTACGCATGTGGTTCGTCGAGGAGCGCAGCCAGAGCGAGATCGGTCGCCACCTCGGCATCAGCCAGTCCCACGTGTCGCGAACCATCCGGCACATCCTGGCTCGCCTGCGACACCTCGTCGACCAACCCGAAGGTGCCGACAGCGCGAACGCCGCGTGACCCGCTAGCGGTCGCTGCGACGCCGGCCGACTCCCCGACGGAGGCGCCGGCCCCGAGCGACGTCGTCCGCCTGCTTCTGGGCGGCCTTCTCGATGTTCCGCGTGTCGCGTGCGGGGAGCTGGAGCTCGGACTCCGCGGCGATGCCGGCCTGCAGCTGACGCCCACGCTCGATCTCCGAGTCGATCTCGGCACCCAGGAGCAGGGCCACGTTGGTGAGCCACAGGAACACCAGACCCACGACCACGCCGGCGAGCGAGCCGTAGGTCTTGTTGTACGACGCGAAGTTGGCGACGTAGAACGCGAAGCCCGCCGAGGCCGCGAGCCAGATCAGGATGGCCACGGCCGCGCCGGCCGAGATCCAGCGGAACCTGGGCTGCTGCACGTTCGGCGTGGCGTAGTAGAGGATCGCGACGATCAGGACGACCACCAGCGCCATCACCGGCCACTTGGCGATGTCCCAGACCTGCACGGCCTGGTTGCCGAGCCCGATCTGGTCGCCGATCGACTGGGCGAGCGGGCCGCTGACGACCAGCATCACCAGGACCGCCGCCACGAGCAGGATGGCGAGCAGCGTCACGAGGAGCTGGGTCGGACGCAGCTTCCAGAAGGGGCGTCCCTCACCGATCTCGTAGATGCGGTTCATGGCCCGCCCGAACGCACCGACGTAGCCCGACGCGGACCACAGGGCACCGACGAGGCCCAGCACGAGGGCGAGCCCAGCCGTCTGGGACCCGGCCAGCTCCAGGAGCGCCGGCCTGATGGTGCCCAACGTGTCCTGCGAGACGAGCGGTGAGAGGACGTCGAGGACCGTCTGCACCGACTTCTCCGGTGACTGTCCCACCAGGCCGAGCACCGCACTGAGGGCGATCGCCGCGGGGAAGAGGGCCAGCACGGCGTAGTAGGTGAGCGCGGCCGCGAGGTCGGTGCACTGGTCGTCCCCGAACTCCCGCCACACCTTCCGCACCACATAGGTCCAGGTCCGTCGGTGCAGGTCCGTCGGGTCGTCCGGCTTGCGCGGGTCGTCGGGGGCCGGCGTGGTCGCCTCGGTGCGGTCGAGGCCTAGCGTGCTCTGGTCCGAGGAGGTCATCGGCTCGCTCCTGATCTCGCGTTCGGGACGGTCCCTCGTGGGCAGTACCCACCGGGCGGCCGCGCACCCCCGACGCGTTCAGCCGATCCGGCGCAGGGCGATCACCGCGACGTCGTCCTCGACGCTCTCGTCGCCCAGTCCTGCGGCGATGACGTGGGTGCAGATCGTCTCGGCGTCCTGGTCGCTCCGGAAGGAACGGCGCACGAGGGAGTGGCGCTCGCTCCACCCGTCCGGGTTCGTGCCGGGCCGGCCGACCCGCTCCACGAGGCCGTCGGTGTAGAGGACGAGGGCGGCTCCGGGCTCGAGGGTGAGCTGGTGGCTCTGGCGTTCCTGTTCCGGGTTGAAGCCCAGGATGAGTCCCGGCGGTACGGCTACCTCCTGGGCCTCGGACTGTCCGCTGCGCGCCATCAACGGCGCCGGGTGGCCGGCGGTGCAGACGAGCATGGTGTCGTAGGGCGGCGCACCCACGGCGTACAGGACGGTCGCGGTCGTCCCGCCCTCGAAGTGGCACAGCTTGCGGTCCAGCCGGCTCAGCACCTCGGCCGGGTCGTCGTGCTCGAGCGCATAGGCGCGGAGCGCGCTCCGCAGACGACCCATGACCACGGCGGAGTGCAGACCGTGACCCTCGACGTCGCCCATGACGAGTCCGACCTTGCCGTTGGGCAGGACGAAGATGTCGTACCAGTCGCCGCCGAGGTCGCCCTCGGCCGGGAGGTAGCGGACGGCCACGTCGAGACCCTCGATCGACGGCGGAGCAGCGGGCAGCAGGCTGCGCTGCAGGGTGAGGGCGGCGAGATGGGCGTCGTCCTTGCTCAGCTCCGCGAGCCGCTGCCCGATGTCGGCCGCGAGCCCTTCCAGGCGTGCCGTGTCGCCGGCATCGAAGACGCGCGCCCCCATGCTCCCGACGTGCAGGACCCCCAGGAGCCCCTCAGGTCCGAACACGGGGACGCCGAGGAGCCGCCGGATCCCGGAGTCCCGGAGGATGGGGTTGACGACGGTCAGCTCGTCGACCTGGTCCAGGACCACCGGGTGCCGCTGCGCGGCGACCTTCCCGGCGAATCCCGTGCCGACACGGACATGGGTCGCGCCGCGCCAGCGACGACCCAGGCCGGACGATGCCGCAGGCTCCAGCACCGTGCCGGTCTCGTCGAGCACAAGGAGGGTGGCCGTGTCCGAGTCCATGACGGCGCGGACATCCTCGATCAGGCCCTGGATCGAACGGAGATCGGACGTCATCGAAGGAACCCCCAGTCCTCTCCCAGACAGTCACCAGCTCGCTCCCGATCACGACATCGTGCCACCGTCTGCCCAAAGCTTCACGACAACGTGGCGGCGTACGTCAGGATGGTCGACGTGCACTCCGGGAGCCGGGACGAGCCGGCGGTCTTCGACCGGAACCACGTGCTCTTCGGACCGCTGCGGGAATCGGTGCTGGACCTGGACCAGGTGCACCGTTACGGCGCCGCGACCTTCGCCGACCCGGACGCGATCTCGCTGTACGGCATGACCCCGGGCGAGTGGTACCAGCGCGGGATCCGGCTGCTCGGCCGAACGGTCGTCGAGTGCACGCGCGACAGCCTCTCCGAGCTCATCGCCGCCGACGTCGCCGAGGTGGCCGGCACGGCGCCCGAGCCTACGACGCTGGTCCTCGACCCCTTCGCGGGCTCGGCGAACACGCTGTACTGGATGCACCGCGCCCTCCCCGACGCGCTCGCCGTCGGCGTCGAGCTCGACCCGGTCATCTGGCGGCACACGCGGCACAACCTCGACCTGGTCGGACGCCCGATCGACGTCCGCAACGGCAGCTACGCCGACGCGCTCGACGACCTCGACGTGCCTACCGACGGCGTGGTGGTCCTCTTCGTGGGGCCGCCCTGGGGACACGCCTTCGACCCGGCGACCGGCCTGGACCTGGGCCGCACCACTCCCCCCGTGGGCGAGATCGTCGACCACCTCGAAGCCGGCCTGGCGGGCCGACCGCTCCTGGTGGCCGTGCAGGCCTTCGAGCGCGTCGAGCCGGCTTCGCTCGAGGCGGTCAGGTCGCTCTTCGACTGGTCGGAGCTGCGGGCGTACTCGCTCAACCCGCCCGGCAAGAACCCCGCGACGCTGGTCGGCACCCGCGGCTGGGTGCCGTCCGGTCTCAGCTGAGCACGATGTCCTTCAGCTCGGCCAGGGAGCCGATGCGATGGGCAGCCCCTGAGAAGTCCTGGGTCTGCGTGAAGTCGTGGTGGACGACGGCGCACTCGATGCCGGCGGCCACCGCCGAGCCCAGCCCTCGCGACGAGTCCTCGACCACCAGGGTCTCCTCGCGGGTGCCTCCGAAGCGCATCAGGCCGGTCAGGTAGGGCTCCGGGTGCGGCTTCGCCTGCACGTAGTCCTCGCGGGCCAGGACGAAGTCCATGAACTGCCTGATGGGGCGGTCCCGGTGGATGAGGTCGAAGTCCACGCGTCGCGCCGTCGTGACGACGGCCATCCGGACGTACGCCGCCAGCTCGGCGAGCGCCTCGACGACGCCGTCGATCTCGATGGCCTCGGTCCGCAGGTGCTCCTGGTAGTACGCGTTGCGCCGCTCGCGCTGACGGCTGATGGTCTGCTCGTCGACGCCCGCGGCCCTGGCCGCCGCCCACGTGCCCAGTCCCCGGCTCATGTCGCGGAGGTACTGGTCCTGGTCCAGGGTCACCCCCACCTCCGCCAGGGCGCGCGCTCCGGCCGCGAAGTACCAGCGCTCGGTGTCCACCAGCACGCCGTCGTGGTCGAAGAGCACGTACTTCTTCACCCTGGGGATCCTGCTACACATGCGAAAGGTCCGCCGAGCCGTGCTCGGCGGACCTTCCTGGATCCGGGATCAGACGGCGCGGACGCCGATCGCCTGGGGACCCTTGGGGCCCTGGGCGACGTCGAACTCGACCTTCTGGTTCTCCTCGAGGTTCTTGAACCCCTGGCCCGCGATCTCCGAGTAGTGGACGAAGACGTCCGGACCGTCGGTCTGCGCGATGAAGCCGAAGCCCTTCTCAGCGTTGAACCACTTGACGGTTCCTTCAACCATGGTGTGCTCCTTTCAAGAGCGTGCGTCGGGGTCCCGCACCGTGCGGGTCCGACGAGGTGCCGAAAGGAGACGGGGCAGGTCGCCCATGGAATGCTCCAGCCGGTGAATGGTGTCCTGCGCGGTGGGAATCGATGCCACAGCCGACAGCCAAGGACACTGAATCATCGGGCTCGCCACAGAACGGACCGAGCCGACGCAGCAAGTCTGACACACGGGGTCTCAGGGAGACGAAAGCGCACATACCCACGACCGGCGTACCTTGGCCTCAGTCGCCGTACGTGAGCCGCCATCCGGATGCTCACCTCCGACGGCGGAGAGGCTGCCCGATGACGCGCTCCGGACCGATCTCGCCGCGGGACCTCAGCTGCCGTCTCGGCCTGCCCGACCGGCTCGCCGCCGTCGTCACCGCGCGCGAGGACGAGCAGGACGTGCGGGTGCGCGCCGGCGTCAGCTCGCTCGAGCTCACCTACCGTCGCGGGCTCACGCTCGGTGCCCTGGAGGCCTACGCCGAGGACCTCGAGAGCCTGGGGTGGCCGATCCCCCGCGAGATCCTCCAGGACATCCGGCTGCGCCGAGCCCTGCTGGCGGCGCCCATGGCCTATGCCCCCGACAAGCGCGCGTGATCGAGATCCTGAACGCCGACCGGCTGGCGCGCGCCCGCGACACCGGCGCGCTCGTCGGCGACATCCTGCAGACGATCCGGGAACGCGCCACCGTGGGGACGAACCTGCTGGAGATCGACGCATGGGCGCACGGCCTGATCGACGAGGCCGGCGCTCAGTCCTGCTACGTCGACTACGAGCCGTCGTTCGGGCGCGGACCGTTCGGCCACTACATCTGCACGTCCGTCAACGACGCCGTGCTGCACGGCCGGCCGTACGACCACGCGCTGGCTGACGGCGACCTGCTCACCCTCGACCTCGCGGTGTCGCTGAACGGCGTCGCGGCCGACTCGGCCATCAGCTTCGTCGTCGGAGAGGACCGGCTCCCGGAGAACGCCGCGCTGATCGGCGTCACCGAGCGCGCACTCGCCGAGGCGATCTCCGTCGCCGGCCCGGGCACCCGCATCGGCGACATCTCGCACACCATCGGGACGGTCCTCACCGAGTCCGGGTACCCCGTCAACACCCAGTTCGGCGGGCACGGCATCGGCTCGACGATGCACCAGGACCCCCATGTCGCGAACAACGGACGCCCCGGCCGGGGCTACCGCCTGCGGCCGGGCCTCCTGCTGGCCCTGGAGCCGTGGGTGATGGCGGACACCGACGAGCTGGTCACCGACGCCGACGGCTGGACGCTGCGCAGCGCCACCGGCTGCCGCACGGCCCACAGCGAGCACACCATCGCCATCACGCACGACGGCGCCGAGGTGCTCACCCTGGCGCCCCGCCGCTGAGCCGTTGGGCGCCGAGTACGGCAGGCTGGGCGGCGTGCCGACGACCACGCCCGACGCCGCCCGGCAGGCGATCCGCACGTACGCCGCGCTGCGACCGGCCCTCCAGGAGGCCACCGAGGGGTTCCTGGAGCTGCTGACCTCGGTGCTCGACGACGCCGGCATCAACTACCTGAGCGTCACGGGGCGCACCAAGACGGTGGTGTCGTTCGCCGCCAAGGCACTGCGCGAGGTGGACGGCGAGCCGGAGTACGCCGACCCGCTCGAGGAGATCACCGACCAGATCGGGCTGCGCGTCATCACCTACCTCGGCGACGACGTGCGGGCGGCCGTGGACCTGCTCTCCGACCAGTTCGAGGTTCTCGACGACCGCGACCTCGGGCAGGAGACGGCGGAGAAGGGCCACTGGGGCTACGCCAGCCGCCACCTGGTGATCACGCCGGCCGGCACTCCCGAGCCGCCGCACGAGAACCTCGCCGGCCGTCGCGCGTCGGTCCAGGTGCGGACGGTGCTCCAGCACGCGTGGGCGGAGTTCGAGCACGACATCCGCTACAAGGGCACCGTCCCGCTGGAGCACTCCGCCGACCTCGACCGCCGGTTCACGCTGGCCGCGGGTCTGCTCGAGCTCGCCGACCGCGAGTTCAGCGCGATCCGCGACCGCCTCCAGGAGACCGCCAGCGACGCCCGCCCCAACGCCGACCCCGGCGACCCGCGCATCGGCACCCAGGAGCTGACGACGTACCTCACCGGCAAGTACGCCGAGGCCAGCTGGTCACGCACGGACCACTACAGCTGGATCGCCGGTCTGCTGCTGGAGCTCGGCATCACCTCGCTCGACGAGCTCGACGTCCTGCTGGACTCGGTCGACGGCGAGGACGTCCACCGGCGGATGGGCTACAACTACCCCGCCGGCGCGGTCCGCCGTCTCGACGACGCGTTGCTGGCCATCTTCGGCGAGCAGTACGTCGCCCTCACCGGGAACGCGCACCGGGCCGCCAAGCTGCGCGGTCGGCTCGAACGCCTCACCTGACCGCTAGGTCGGCAGCGTCACCACGAACCGGCACCCGGGGTCGTGGTTGGCGACCGCGACGCGGCCGCGGTGCGCCTCGACGATGCCCTTGACGATGGCCAGACCCAGACCGGCTCCGCGACCGGCGACCGGCGTCCGGGGGTCGTCGGCGGCCGGCGTACGCGCCGCACTCCCCTGCCAGGCCACGTCGAACACGCGGGCCATGTCCTCGCTGGACAGGCCGCCGCAGCCGTCGGTCACGCTGAGCTCGATGCCGTCGTCCACCGCCCTGCCGGTGACCTCGACGACGCCGTCGGCCGGCGTGTGCCGGATCGCGTTCATCAGCAGGTTCGACACGACCCGGGACAGCTCGGCGGGGTCGGCGGTGACGAACAGCCCGTCGTCGACGCGACCACCGAGACGGACGCCGCCGGCGCGGGCCACCGGGTCGGCGCCCGCCAGGGCCTCGCTGACCACGTCGCCCAGCGCGACCGGCTGGAGGTTCAGGGCCAGCACGCCGGCGTGGATCCGCGACAGCTCGAAGAGGTCGTCGACCATCCGGACCATCCGGTCGACCTCGGCGCGGATCTGCCGGTGGTAGCGCGACGGGTCGTCGGCCAGGCCGTCCTCGAGCGCCTCGGTCATCGCCCGGAGGGCCGCGAGCGGCGAGCGCAGGTCGTGGGAGACCCACGACACCAGCTCGCGCCGGGATTCCTCGAGACGCTGCTCGCGGGCGCGCGACTCCCGTAGCCGCTCGGCGGTCATCGCCAGCTCGTCGGAGATCTGCTGGAGCTCGGCGGGTCCCCGGGAGCGGGCCTCGAAGTGTCCGCTGTCCCCGAACCGCTTGGCGTCGTCGCGGATCGAGCGCGACCACATCGCGAAGGCCATCCCGACGATCGCCGAGACCGCGATGGCCACCACCCCGGCCACCACGACCACCCACAGGACGACCGACAGGTCGTGGTTGGAGAGGAACATGGCTCGTGCCGTGCCGACCACGCCGGCCACGACGGCCAGCACGGCGGTCACGCCGACCACGCCGATCTGCCAGCGGAACGACCGGTGCCGCGCGGCGTACGCGACCGCCAGGCCGAGCACGCCGACCGAGCCGGCCCAGGCGGCGCCGATGCCGATGATCGCCAGCTGGTCGTGGGTCACTGCGTGCCTCCCGCACGGGGCTCCCACCGATAGCCGACACCCCACACGGTGACCAGGCGCTCCGGCATGGTCGGGTCGCGCTCGACCTTCTCCCGCAGGCGGCGGACGTGCACGGTGACGGTCGACTGGTCGCCGAAGGACCAGCCCCAGACCTGTTGCAGGAGCTCCTCGCGCGAGTACGCCGTGCCGGGGTGCGCAAGCAGGAACTTGAGGAGGTCGTACTCCCGGGCGGTCAGGGACAGCACCCGCCCGTCCAGCGTGACCTCGTGCCGGGCCAGGTCGACGACGAGGTCGCCGTCCTCCAGCCGGCCCTGCTCGGTGGTGGTCCGCTCCCCCGCACGCCGGAGCACCGACTCGACGCGCAGCACCAGCTCGCGCGGGCTGAACGGCTTGGTCACGTAGTCGTCGGCGCCCTGCTCCAGCCCGACGACGCGGTCGGTCTCCGAGCCGAGCGCGGTCAGCATGATCACGGGTACGTCGCTGACCTGGCGCAGCCGCCGGCAGACCTCGAGCCCGTCGATGCCCGGGAGCATCAGGTCCAGCACGACCAGGTCGGCCGGACGATCGCGCATCAGGCCGGCCACGGACTCGCCGTCGGCGGCCTCGTCCACCTCGTGCTGGGCAGCGCGCAGGTAGGACACCACGACCTCGCGGACGGTCGGGTCGTCATCGACGACGAGCACCCGGGCCACCGGACCTCCTCTTCGCGACCAGGACGAGCAGCACACCCATGATGGTGAGGCCGGCGACCGCCAGCCACCCCAGACCGTAGTGGCGGTCCAGGATCGTGGTGTTGTCGGTGTTGGCCCCCCACCGGCCCAGCACCGGCACGGCCAGCACGGTCAGCGTCCCGAGGACCACCAGGCCGGCCGAGGCCGCCGCCCGGCTGCCGCCGGGCAGCACGCGGAGGCCGAGCCAGGAGACACCGAGCGTCAGAGGTACGAGCACGAAGTCGTGCAGCACCACCCCGGCCGCCAGCCAGACGGCGATCGTGACCAGGTCGGCGAGGTCGTCGCCGAGCAGCAGCCAGGCGCCGTACGCCGCCACGGCCAGGCCGAGGCCGCCCAGCAGGATGCGGATCCTCATGCCGGCACCTCCAGCGACCGGACCCACTTGGTCTGCAGCACGCCGGGGCGGTTCGGGGCGATCAAGCGGCACGGGAACCCGTGGTCCAGCGACAGCGGCTCGCCGTCGAGGGCCAGCGCGAGCAGGGTGAGGTCGTCGTCGGCGTACTGGTGCGGCAGGTGCGTGACACGGAACGGCCCGTGTTCCTGCAGCGACGACACCTCGACGGACCGGCCGCGCGGCGCACCCACCGCGTCCAGCAGGTCGCGCAGCCGGACGCCGGTCCACTCGCCGTGCGCGCTCCAGCCCTCGACGCAGGCGATGGGGAGACCGGAGGTCTGCTGCGGCATGGCCAGCAGGTCGTCACGGGACAGGGAGACCGAGGTCTCGCCGTACCTGACCTCGAGCCGGTACGCCGGGTCCGTCGCCGTCGCCGTCACGCCGGCGGCGTGCGCCGACTTGTTGACCGGGATGCCCTGCGGGCCGGTGCCCGACCGCGGGGCGAGCACCGCCACCCGACGCAGCCACGGCACCGTGCCTCCGGCCGTGAGGACGACGGCGGCGACCGAGGCGACGCCCGCCGTGCGCACGAGTCCGCGGCGCGAGAGTCCCTCGCCGGGCGGTTCCGGTTCGTCGGCGGCCGCCGGAGCCAGCGCCGCGCGCACGACCGGCAGCTTGACGGCGATGTGCACGACGAGCGCGCCCACCGCCACCCAGGCCACGGCGAAGTGCGTCGGCCGGAAGGAGAACGACCACGGGTACCAGGTCGTGACGTTCGCCAGCCCCGTCGCGAGCTCGAAGACCGCCGCCGCGACCAGCACGCCGATCGAGGCGCGTTCGGCGCCGTGCAGGGCGAGCTCCCGGAGCTGACGCGGCGGTCGGATCCAGAACCGCGGGTAGACCGTCCACAGCTTGGCCAGCAGCAGCGGCACGCACGCGGTCCCGGCGGCGACGTGGATCCCCTGCGTGACGCGGTACCCCCAGACCGGCCGGCTCGGCAGCCAGCTGTCGGGCTGCTGCGCGAGGTGGCTGACGAGCCCGGTGGCGAAGGCGACGAAGAAGCAGATGCCCAGCCACGCGCCGAGGCGCGCGGCGACGCGCGGGTGGTGCAGCCGCGACGGGAAGTCGCGCTGCTCGGGCAGGGGCGGGTGAGCGAGGGACCTCATGCGGCGTCGGCCTCCAGCACGGCGACCCAGCGCCCCCCGATGTCCCGGGTCGTCGTGGCGAACCCCGCGTCGCGGGCCACCTCGTCCACGGCGTCCGCGCCGACCACGGCCCACGGGAACGGCTCGGAGGTGAGGCCGCCGGCCGTCAGCCGGACGGTGCCCGTGCGCACGCCGGTGCCGGGCGGCGCCACGTCCGCGACCACCAGGCCACCGGGCGCGAGCAGGTGTCGCAGCCGGGTGAGCAGGCGGCACGGGTCGCCGCCGATGCCGAGGTTGCCGTCGGCCAGCAGCACGGTCCCCCACCGCCCCTCGGCCGGCACGCGGTCGAAGACGTCGCGCAGCATCGCCACCGCGCCGCGGTCGCGGGTGCGCCAGATGGCCTCGGGCACGACGTCGATGCCGAGCACGATGGCACCGCGCTCGGCGAGGAGGTGCGTCATCCGGCCCGGACCGCACCCCACGTCGAGCGTCGGGCCGGCGCAGAGGTCGAGCACGGCGTCGTCCCCGTCGATCACGCCGCTCCACGAGCCGACGCGGTACGCCTCGGTGAACACCGTCGACACCGGGTGCTGGTCGGTCATCGCAGCCGCTCCCACGCCCGGGCGAACTCCGAGTCCGGTGCACACCGGCGAGCGACCGCCTCGGCGTCCTCGGCCGTGTCGACGTCACGCAGCAGCGGACCCCGTACGACGCCCAGGCCGGCCCGCTCCAGCGTCCGGCGGGTCGACGCGCCCGTCGTCGGCTCCGACATCGGCACCTCCGACAGCCGCGCCCCGTGACGCGGGTCCGAGAGGCCGAGGGCCCACCAGCCGCCGTCCTCGGCGTCGGCGAGCACGGCGTCGTGCTCGTCGAGCAGGTCAGCCAGCCCGGACAGGTGCTCGGCCGTCACCTGCGGGGTGTCCATGCCGATCTGCACGACCGGTCCGTCGCCGGCCACGTCCAGGTGCGCGTGGGCCAGCCGCTCGGCGAACCCGTCGCCACGCTGCGGCAGCACCGTCCATCCGGCGACGGCCTCGGTCAGCCGGTCGCCGTCCACGGCCGTGCCGAGGTCGCCGTGCAGGGCGAGGCGGCAACGAGCCGCACCCACCGCGGCGACGCAGGCACGCACGGTGTCGAGCAGGGCCGCCGCGGCCAGCGCGGCCGCCCGGTCCGCGCCGACGGTCGCGGCCAGCCGGGTCTTGACCCGCCCGGCGACCGGCGCCTTGGCGACCAGCAGAACGTTGGCGCTGCTCTTGGGGTCCCCGCGAAGTCGTGAGGCGGAGGAGCGCAGCGGGGGAGCCGAGCGACTTCGTGGGGTATTCATCGCAGCACCCGGGCGAAGTCGCGGGCCGTCTTCAGCGTGCCCGTCACCGAGCCGGAGACCTTGGACCGCGTGCCCTCGGCGCGCGGGTGGTACCCGACCTCGTGCTCGGCGAAACGCCAGCCGGCGGCCACGGCGCGTTGCAGCAGCTCGACCGGGTAGCCGAAGGCGCGGTCGCGCACGCCGAGCGCGAGCAGCGCCTCCCGGCCGGCCACCCGCATCGGTGCGATGTCGTGGGCCGGGAGCCCGATCCGCCGCCGCAGCCAGGCCACGACGAGCGCGTTGCCGGCGCGGGCGTGCCAGGGCCAGGTGCCGCTGCCCACCGGGCGGCGGCGGCCGACCGCGATCTCGGCCCGACCGTGACGGACGTCCGCGAGCAGCGGCGCCAGGTCGTCGGGGTCGAACGATCCGTCGCCGTCCATGAACGCGACGTACGGCGCGGTCGCGGCCTCCAGCCCGGCGTGCACCGCGGCGCCGTACCCGGGCTTCTGCTCGCTCACGACGGTCGCGCCGAGGTCGCGAGCCACGTCGGCGGTGTCGTCCGTCGAGCCGTTGTCGACCACGATCACGCGGTACGCCGAGGGCACGCGCGGGAGCAGCGCGCGCAGCGCGGGCCCCTCGTCGCGACACGGCAGCACGAGGTCGCACGCCCCTGCGTCTGCCGGGTCGAGATCCATGCCTGCCACCGTAGGGACGGCCACCCGTGTACCGGTGGCCCCGGCGGTTACGAAGTCCTGACGCCTACGCTCGGGCCGTGCCCCGGACGTCCAGAGCCGCCTGGGCCGGGCTGGGCCTGGCCCTGCTGCTCGCGACCCTCGGCATGGCCCTGCCGGCGGTCCTCGACTGGGACGTCCACGTGCGGTGGTTCCCGCCCCTTCACGCCGAGTGGGACCCACGGGTCGGTGGGGGCACGGTGCCGGCGGTGGTCCTCGCGGTGCTGTCGTGCCGGTACGCCGTCGACCTGGCCACCCGGATCACCTGGGCCCGCCTGCTGCTCGCGTCGTACGCCGCGGGGCTCGCCTGGATGCTCTCGCTCGCGCTCGTCGACGGGCCGGACGGGATCGGCAAGATCCTCGACTCCTCCTACGAGTACCTCGACACCGCACGGGCCACGACGGACCTGCCCGCGACGCTGGACGAGTACGTCAGCCGGATCCCGGTCGACGCCCCCGGAGGCCAGTGGCCCGTGCACATCGCGGGGCACCCGCCCGGTGCCCTGACGTCGTTCGTGGTGATGGTGCGGCTGGGGCTCGGCAGCGGGCTGGCGGCCGGGCTCGTGGTGACCGTGCTGGCCGCGTCCACCGCGGTCGCCGTCATGCAGACGCTGCGCGTGCTGGACGCCGAGGACGCCGCACGGAAGGCCGCGCCGTTCCTGGTGATCGGTCCCGCCGCGGTGTGGCAGTGCGTGTCGGCGGACGCGATGTTCGCGGCGTTCGCGGCCTGGGGCCTGTGCGCGCTGGCGCTGGGCGCGGTCCGTCGATCCCTTCTGTGGTCCGTGCTCGCTGGCCTGCTCCTCGGCTGGTGCGTGATGTGCTCCTACGGCCTGCCGCTCCTTGCCCTGCTGGCGCTGGCGGTGCTCGTGGTCGCCCGTACCTGGCGGCCGCTCGTGCCCGCTGCCGTTGCGGCGCTGGCCGTGGTGCTGGCGTTCGTGCCGTTCGGCTACTCCTGGTGGGAGGCGCTCCCGGTCCTGCACGACCGCTACTGGGCGGGCGTCGCACACAACCGTCCCGCGGCGTACTGGATGTGGGGCAACCTCGCGGCGCTCGCCCTCAGCGCGGGCCCGCTGGCGTTCGCCGGGGTCGCGCACACGCTGTCCCGCCGCCCGATCGCGGCAACCCGGTCGGTGTGGCTTCTCGTCGCAGGCGGTGTCGCCATGGTCGCCGCTGCCGACGTCTCCCAGATGAGCCGGGCCGAGGTGGAGCGGATCTGGCTGCCGTTCGTGCCGTGGCTGCTGGTCGGCTGCGCGCTGCTGCCGGAGTCGTGGCGGCGACGTGGCTTGGCGGTGCAGGTGGTCGTCGCGCTGCTCGTGCAGCACCTGCTCGCGACGGGTTGGTGAGCTAGGGCCGCAACGGGTCGGTGGCGAAGGCCGGGAGGCCTTCCTCGGGACCGATCAAGGCCCGGAACCCCAAGCCCTGCTGGGCTCTCGCGGGCGAGGCGACGACGTGGCGGACGTCGCCTGATCGGTACTCACCGGTGACGACCGGCTCGACGTCGGCTCCCGTCCCGCGCGCGACGAGGCGCGCGACCTCGAGGATGGTCACGGGCGAGCCGGAGGCGACGTTGTACGCCGCGAAGCCCTCGCTGTCGGTCACCGCCCCGAGGGCGGCGAGGTTGGCGCGGGCCACGTCCTCGACGTGCACGAAGTCGCGGGCCTGCCCACCGTCCTCGAAGACGCGCGGCGGCTCGCCGCGCTCGAGGGAGGAGCGGAAGATCGCCGCGACGCCGGAGTACGGCGTGTCCCGCGGCATGCCCGGCCCGTAGACGTTGTGGTACCTCAGGGCCACGACCGACCCGCCCGCCTGCCGGGCCCACGCGGCGGCGTAGTGCTCCTGGGCGACCTTGCTCGCGGCGTACGAGCTGCGCGGGTCGAGCCGCGCCGACTCGTCCACGGCCTCCCAGCCGAGGGGGCGCCCGCACGTCGGGCAGTGGTTCTCGAAGTCGCCGGCGTCCAGGGCGGCCAGCGCCCGCGGCGGCGGGGCGACGACGCCGTGCTCGGGGCAGGCGTAGCGCCCCTCGCCGTACACGACCATCGACGAGGCCAGCACCAGCCGGGTGACCCCACGGTCGGCCATCGCGGCCAGCAGCGCCGCGGTGCCGAGGTCGTTGTGGGCGGCGTACGACGGCAGGTCGGCCACGGTCACGCCCGCGCCCACGAGCGCGGCCTGGTGGCAGACCGCGTCGACGCCGTCGAGCAGGTCGGCCCAGGACTCGGCGTCGCGGACGTCCAGGCGGTGCAGGCCGGGGACGTCGGGGTCGACGCGATGGGCCTGGGGCAGCACGACGTCGAGGGGCACGACCTCGTGCCCCTCGACGCCCAGCTGGCGAGCGACCGCCGACCCGATGAACCCGGCGGCGCCGGTCAGCAGCACTCTCATGGATTCCAGCCTGTCAGGCGGGTCCCCGGATCAGTCGGCGACCAGCCCGGCCACACCGAACGTGGTGGCCTCGAACGCTGAGCCGAGCGAGGTCAGCGTGCCGCCCGCGCCGATCGCGAAGGAGGACACCGAGCCGTCGCGCATCCGGACGTGCAGGCTACCGCCGTCGGGCGAGACGGCCGCGTCTGTCGGGCCGGCGCCGGTGGTCGCGGCCACCGCGTCGACCAGCGTCAGCGAGCCGTCGTGGGCGATGCGGTAGGTGGAGACGGACGCGCTGGCGGCGTTGACCACCCACGCGTAGTCGCCCGACACGACCAGCCAGCAGGCCGCGGCCTGGGTGTCGACCAGGGCCTCCGTCACGTCCCGGAACCCGGCGGCCAGACGGTACGACGAGGCGGAGCCGGACGCCTCGGACACCACGAGCGTGCCGCGGCGGTCGAAGTCGAAGCCGTAGGGCACGGCACCGGCGGACGGGTGCGACGTGGCGTCGCCGAGCCTGCCGCCGCGCACGTCGAAGGTGTCGATCGTGCCCGAGCGCTCGGTCACGACCAGGGTCCGGCCGTCCGGGCTGAGCTGCAGCTGGGCCGCGTCGGTGAGGCCGCCGCCGGCCTTCGGGGTCAGAGCGCGCGTAGCGCCGGGCACCGGGGTGAGGTCGCCGGAGCGGCTGTAGGTGAACCCGGTGACGGTGTCGGAGTCGTGGTTGAGCACGAAGCCGATGCCGTTGCGGACGGTCACGCTGACCGGCCGGTCACCGCCGGTGGCGATGGTGTCGGTCCGCGCCAGGCCACCGTCGGTGGACAGGGCCGAGACCGAGTCGTCGCCGGCGTTGACCACGAACAGCAGGTCGCCGTCGCGGGTGATCGCCCCCTGCGACGCGAGCGAGGCGCCGGCGCCGAGCCCGCCGGTGGCGACCGAGCCGGCCGGCTCGAGCGAGCCGTCGGCGTACCGGTCGAAGACGGCGACGGCGTTGCCGGCCGCGGCGTTGGTGGGCTCGTAGACGTGCCCGACGATGCCGCCCGGCGCCGCCTGGGCGGTGCCGCCGAGGCCGAGGACGGCGGTGGCAGCCAAGGCGACTGCTGGGGCGAGAGCCGGGACGAGGGCGGAGGTGCGCATGGGATGTCCTTTCAACGGTGGAGGGCCGGATGGCCTCGGCCCACTTCGTCGTGCGGGACCGCCCGTCGTTACGGGATCGGGTTGTGACGAACTGCTGACGTCCGATCGCGAGGGGATGTGTAACGCCGGGCCGTCTGCGCAGACTCAGCGGCATGACCGACGAGCAGACTTCTGGGCACGACTTCTCCGGCCTGCGCGCGACCTTCGTCAACTGCACCCTCAAGCGCAGCCCCGAGGTGAGCAACACCCAGGGCCTGGTCGACGCGAGCGCGGCGATCATGCGCAAGCACGGCGTCGACGTGGACGAGATCCGCCTGGTCGACCACGACGTGGCCACCGGTGTCTGGCCGGACATGCGCGAGCACGGCTGGGAGAACGACGACTGGCCGTCCCTCTTCCCGGGGATCATCGCCAGCGACATCCTCGTGGTCGCGGGCCCGATCTGGCTGGGCGACAACTCCTCGCAGACCAAGGTGCTCATCGAGCGGCTGTACGCGCACTCGGGCGAGCTGAACGACAAGGGCCAGTACCTGTACTACGGCCGCGTGGGCGGCTGCATCATCACCGGCAACGAGGACGGCATCAAGCACTGCGCGCAGAACGTGCTCTACAGCCTCCAGCACATCGGCTACACGATCCCGCCCAACGCCGACGCCGGCTGGATCGGCGAGGCCGGGCCCGGGCCGTCGTACCTCGACCCCGGCAGCGGTGGCCCCGAGAACGACTTCACCAACCGCAACACGACGTTCATGACGTGGAACCTCCTGCACCTGGCCAAGCTGCTGAAGGAGGCCGGCGGCGTACCGGGGTACGGGAACCAGCGGTCGGAGTGGAACGCCGGCACGCGGTTCGACTGGGAGAATCCCGAGTACCGGTCGTGACGCTCGTGCTCACCGAGCGCTACGTTGCGACCGTGTCTGCCGGCGATCGCGACCTCGTGGAGGCGCTGCTGGCCGGTGACGAGACCGCCTTCGCCTCGCTCGTCGACGGCTGGTCGGGATCGATGCTCCGGCTGGCGCGCTCGCACGTGCCGTCGGAGAGCGTGGCCGAGGAGGTCGTGCAGGAGACCTGGCTGGCGGTGCTGAGGGGTCTGCCGTCGTTCCGGGCGGAGTCCTCGTTGCGCACGTGGGTGTACCAGATTCTGCTCAACCAGGCGAAGACCCGCGGTGTCCGCGAGCGCCGTACGGTCCCGTTCGCCAGCCTCGTCTCCGACGACGAGGACTCACCGAGCGTGGACCCCACGAGGTTCCAGGGTCCGGGCGACCCGCACCCCGGCGGGTGGCGGGCCTTCCCCGAGGAGTGGCCGGAGCACTCGCTGCTCTCGCGCGAGGTGCTCGACGTCGTACGCCGCGCGGTCGCCGCGCTGCCCGAGCGACAGCGCGTCGTGGTCTCGCTGCGCGACCTCGACGGACAGTCCGCGGAGGAGGTGGCCACGCTGCTGGACATCAGCCCGGGCAACCAGCGGGTGCTGCTGCACCGCGGCCGGAGCACGGTACGTGCGCACCTGGAGCGGTACCTCACCGACTCCTCGGAGCTGGAGGTGGCGCGATGAGGTGCCAGGAGTTCGTCGAGCTGGTCACCAGCTATCTCGAGGGCGACCTGCCCGAGGGCGACCGCGCCGAGTTCGAGCGGCACATGGAGCTCTGTCCCGGCTGCGAGCGGTACCTCGACCAGTTCCGCACCACGATGACGCTGCTCGGGTCGCTGCCGGCCGAGAGCATCTCGGTCTCTGCCCGCACGCACCTGCTGGAGGCCTTCGCGGGGTGGCGCGCCGGGGAGGACGACGGGCGGGCCTAGCGGCTGTCGGTCAGGATCTTGTCGATCTCGGCGAGCGCCCGGTCGGCGTACCCCTTCCACATCCGACCGATGACGCTCATGGTCAGCCGCGCCGGTGACCTCTTCGGGTGCAACGTCCACGTCCACCCGATGCGCGACCCCTCGCCCTCCGGCGTCACGGACCACTCCCCGTCGACCGTCCGGACGAAGGGCCGCAGCGCGCCCTGGATGTCGTCGAGCACGTAGCCGAACCGGTGCGGCCGCTCGACGATCGTCAGGGTCTCGCGGATCCGCCCGCCGTCGGCGAGCTCGATCGTGCGCACCTGGCCCAGGATCCCCCAGTCCGCCGGTTGGTCGGGCACCGCCGAGATGGCCGGGAAGGCGGCGTACCTCCGGCAGAAGATCTCCGGCAGCGGCGTCGCCAGCAGCCGGTCGTAGGCCGCCTCGGGCGCCAGCGCCACGTACCTCGACGCCTCGACCCGATGTCCGGCCATGGGCTGAGCCTCTCACGTCCGCCGGTAGAAGGTCGTGGATCCGTTGGCGTGGTGGTGGGTCTGCCAGGCGGGGTCGTGGGCGCGGTGGTGGTGGAAGGGGCAGAGGAGCTTGCCGTCGGCGAGGTTCGTCTTCCCGCCCTGGGTCCAGGGTTGTTGGTGGTGGTGGGCTTCGCACCAGGCGGCGGGGATGGTGCAGCCGTCGGCGGTGCATCCACGGTCGCGGAGGGCCATGGCTTTGCGTTGGGGTCCGGTGAAGAGGCGCTTGGATCGGCCGAGGTCGAGGATCTCGCCCTTCCCGCCGAGGACGACGGGGATGATGCCGGCCTGGCAGGCCAGCCTCCTGACGTGGTCTGCGGTCCGGGTGTCGCCAGTGGTCGTTTCGGCCAGGCCCGTCTCCGAGCGCAGCGCGTCGAGAGTGATCATCACCATCACGCTGGTGGCGGTGCCGCCGTGCTTGGGCAGGGCGTTGGCGGGGAGGTTCTCCAGCAGGGCGCAGAACGCCTCACCACGACGCCGCGGAGCGGGCAGCTGGTCGACCTCGTCCCCGAGCACGCCGCCGACCGGTCCACGACGGGGCGAGGTGTAGGACTCCAGGTAGGTCCGTAGCCGGTTCAGGACGGGCATCGGGATCCGGGCGTGGAGGTCTCCCGAACCGTCGCCGCGGTCGCGGAACGTGAGCCGGGTGACGGCTCGGGCGCGGCGGTCCTCGGCCAGGAGTCGCTGGTACTCCGCCTCGTCGGCGTCCTCGGGGGCGATGACCTCCAGCAGCCTGGCCCCGAGGCGTCGCAGCTCGGGTGGTCCGAAGTGGGCGGCCTCTCCGATCAAATAGGCCTCGCCCTTGGCGCGGAGCTCGGGGTCGAGGTTCTTGGGGAGGCGTTGGAGGGCGTCGACGATCTCCCGCGCCTGCGCGACGTTCACCGCACCTTCACCCATCGCGGCCGTGATCGGCTCGCCTCCATCCCGGGCGAGCTTCTCGCGGAGGCGGACCTGGCCGATGCCGTCGCGGGTCTCGGCGGCGAGCCAGTGGGCGGTGGACCGGGCCCCGGTCTCGACCGCGATGTCCTCGGAGACGGCGAGGATCCGGATCCGTTCGGCTTCGACCCGGGCCACGATCCGGGAGAGCCGGATGAGCGCGTCCTTCTTCTCACCGGTGCTGCGGTAGTCCGGAGCGATGGTGGCGAGGTCGTCCAGCGCGTGCTCGACCGCATCGAGCGGGGCGGCGTACGTGCTGGACATGGATCAATACAAGCATCGACCACCGACAGTGGTCGGGCCTCAGAACCCTCTGTCCACAAGGGATTCCGTGAATCTGGCCAACTATTTTGGGGAGGTTGTTTCGGGCGGTGAGCACAGCGGTCGACCATCGGCGGACCTGCCAGCGCGCACGGCCTTCAGCTGGCCACCGGCACCACCTACGGCGACCAGCCACCACTGTTCGTTCTTGACGAGCCGCACCCCACGCGGAGCGTGAGCGGAGGTCTCGTGACGGGACTTCGTCCCTCCTCGACCAGCGAGCGGCACGGCTTCGTCCCTCCTCGACCTAGACCGATCCGGGTGATGTTTCGGGCGGTGACCACAGCGGTCGACCATCGGCGGACCTGCCAGCGGGCACGGCCTCCAGCTGGCCACCGCCCCCACCTACGGCGACCGGCCACCCCATTCGTTCTTCACCACCGCAACCCCTGCGGCGGCCGAGCCGAGGTCTCGTGACGGGACTTCGTCTCTCCTCGACCAGCGGTGGTTGCGGAGGTCTCGTGACGGGACTTCGTCCCTCCTCGACCAGCGGTGGTTGCGGAGGCCTCGTGACGGGACTTCGTCCCTCCTCGACCAGCTGGGACTTCGTCCCTCCTCGACCAGCGGCGGCGCTACACCTGCGCGGCAGGCGGGAGCTCGGAGAACGGCCGAGACTCAGCGGACGCGAGGTCCTCCGGGAGCTGGGCGACCTGCTCACGGCACCAGGAGGAGACGTCACGAGCGCCGGACAGAACCGCGGCGCGGAACTCGGGCCACGGCTCCCAGACGAAGGCCTCGACCTCGGACCGGTCCACCTCCACCGAGCCGACCGCGCGGGCGGTGAAGACGGGACACATCTCGTTCTCGCGGGTGCCGTCGGGCATCTCCGCGACGTACCGGAACCCGGGCAGCACCAGCCGGACGTCCCTCAGCCCGAGTCCGAGCTCCTGAGCCACCCGCCGGACCACCGCCGACGACAGCGACTCCCCCGGCGACGGGTGCCCGCAGCACGAGTTGGTCCAGACGCCGGGGAACGTGCGTTTCGCCAACGCCCGCTGCGTCACCAGCAACGAGCCGTCGTCCGCGAGCACGTAGCACGAGAACGCGAGGTGCAGCGGCGTCGAGGCGTGGTGCACGGTCGCCTTGTCCGCCGTACCCACCGCGGTACCGTCCTCGGCCAGCAGCACCACCTGCTCGGGCGACGTCATGCCGGCCGCGCCAGCTCGTTGACCGCGGCCCGGAACACGACGGGGAGCGCGGACGCCGCCGGCACCAGGCCACGACGCAGCACCGGGCGCGACGACACCGACACCAGCGTCGACGTCAGCAGGTTGTGCCGCCACGACAGGCGCTGCCACGCGCGCTCGTACGACGCGGGGTCACCGGAGACGATGGCCGCCACCGCCGCCCGCGCCTGCGCCAGCCCGAGCGCGATGCCTTCACCCGTCAGCGCGTCGACGTACCCGGACGCGTCACCCACCAGCAGCACGCGCCCCGCGACCCGCCGGGTCACCCGCTGCCGCAACGGGCCCGCACCCAGCACCTTCGACGCCGAGGCGTCGGCGACCCGGGCGACCAGTGACGGGAACGCGGACAGCTGCGACGAGAAGGAACCCCCGTCCGAGGCCAGCACCGCGATCCCCACGCAGTCCGGGGCCACCGGCGTCACGTACGCCTCGGCGTGCGGCGACCAGTGCACCTCGACGTACGACGTCCACGGCTCGACGGCGACGTGCCGGCGCAGCCCGAACCGGCGCGGACCTCGGCGAGGTGCCTCGAGGCCGAGCATCCGACGTACCGGCGAGTGCAGACCGTCCGCGGCCACCAGGTGGCGGAACGGTGAGCCGTCCACGACCACCCCGTCGGACGACTGGGTCACCACCGAGACCGCACAGGGCTCGACCGGGATCCCGGCCGAGGCCACGGCCGCGGCCAGTGACGCGTGCAGGGCGGTTCGACGAACCCCGCGTCCCGGCCCCGCGGCGAACGGCGCGTCGACCGAACGCCGCCCGTCGAGGTACCGGATGCCGGTCAGGGGCACGCCGGGCAGGGACAGGCCCAGGGCCTCGAGGTCCTCGACGGCCGAGGGCATCAGCCCCTCTCCGCAGGCCTTGTCCACCGGCACCGGCCGGGGCTCGCGGACGACGACGTCGAGCCCGGCACGGGCGGCGTACAGCGCGGTGGCCAGCCCGACCGGCCCTCCCCCGGCAACGACGAGATCACGCACGGGATGCCACCGGCAACGTGGACAGCGCTTCGTCCTCGACCCTGATCCGGACGCGGAGGAGGAACGCGTTGAGCACCGTGAACACCAGCGCCGTCACCCACGACAGGTGCACCAGCGGCAGGGCGACGCCCTCGACGACGACCGCGACGTAGTTGGGATGGCGCAGCCAGCGGTACGGCCCGCCCGTCACCGGCGCCAGCCCCGGCACGATGATCACGCGGGTGTTCCAGCGCGACCCGAGCGTCGTGATGCACCACCACCGCAGCCCCTGCGACAGCAGCACCAGGACCACGAAGACCCACGCCAGGACCGACGGCACGGACGGTCGCACCACCCAGGCCTCGACCAGCGCGCCGACCAGCAGGCCGGTGTGCAGCACGACCATGAACGGGTAGTGCCCGAAGCCCGACTCCACGCCGCCACGCGCGAAGCTCCAGGCCGCGTTGCGCTTCGACACGACGAGCTCGGCCAGCCGCTCGACGCCCACGAGGGCGACGAGGACGGTGAACGCAGTCAGGGAGGCCATGGCTCAGGCCGCCGTCGCGTGCAGCAGCACCAGCTCCGAGCAGAAGCCGGGACCCATCGCGAGCAGCATCCCGTAGGACCCGGGAGCCGGCGGCCGGTCGCGCAGCGTGTCCTCGAGCACGTGCAGCACGGAGGCCGACGACAGGTTGCCGACCCGCGCGAGCGAGTCCCACGTCAGCTGCAACGCCGACCGCGGCAGCTCCAGCGCCGACTCCAGCGCCTCGATCACCTTCGGACCGCCGGGATGGCAGACCCACCACCCGAGGTCGCCGCGCGTGAGGCCGTGGTCGGCGAGGAACTCGTCGACGTCGCCGCGCAGGTACCTCTCGACCAGCACCGGCACCTCGGCGTCGAGCACGATCCGCAGACCCCCGCCCGTCACGTCGAAGCCCATGGTGCGCTCGGAGTCCGGGTACAGCCGGCTGCGCGTCGCCACCACGTCGACCGGGCCGGTACGTCGTGCGCTGCCGGCCATCACCACGGCCGCGCCCCCGTCGCCGAACAGGCCGCTCGCGACGAGGTTCGGCACCGACACGTCGTCGCGCTGCACCGTCAGCGAGCAGAGCTCGACCGCGACCAGCGCGGCCACGTCGTCGGGGTGGCCGAGCAGGTAGTCGTGCACACGTGCGATCCCGGCCGCACCGGCCACACAGCCGAGGCCGACGAGCGGCATCCGCTTCACGTCCGGCCGCAGTCCGACCTGGGACGCGATCCGGGCCTCCAGCGAGGGCACGGCCAGGCCGGTGACCGTCGTCGACACGACCATGTCGACGTCCGAGGGCGTCAGGCCGGCCGCCTTCAGCGCGTCCTCGAGCGCCCGCGAGCCCAGCTCGACGGCGTGCTCGATGAAGCGGTCGTTGGCGGCCCCGAAGTCGCCCAGCTCGGCGTACTCCTCCAACGGCAGCACCACGTGCCGCGACTCCACGCCCGCGTTGCGGTGGAAGCGCCGCAGCACCGCCTCGTCGAGGCCCCCGCGCGTGACCAGCCCCGCGAAGGCGTCGGTCAGCTGCGCCTGCGGGTAGCGATGGCCCGGCAGGGCGCTACGGACGGACAGGATCGGCATGGTGCTCCTCGCGGTGGGGACGGATCAGCTGCCGGGCGAGACCGCCGGCGAGGCGTGGGCCGATGCGGCCGTCGCCGAGGCCGAGCTCGACCAGTGTGTCGAAGGACCGCCGGTCCCGGGCGGCGGCCCGGATGCCGGCGTCGACGACGGCGGGTACCCGCGACAGCCGGGCGGCAGTCCAGGTGTGCTTGAGGTGCCGGCCGAGCAGGTGACGTACGGCGGCGCGGTGCGCGGCCCCCGCATCCTCGGGCGACCCGCCGGCCAACGCCCGCGCGGCCGATCGCCCGGCCAGGACGCCGGTCGCGACCGCGTAGTAGATGCCCTCGCCGGTCATCGGGTTCACCAGCGAGGCGGCGTCCCCGGCCAGCAGCACCGGTCCGTCGGGCTGGCGCCAGCGCCAGCCGGAGAGCGGCAGGTGGTGGCCCTTCCACTGCTGGCCGTCGGCGACCGTGCCGGGCAACAGCTCCTCGAGCTGGTCGAGCAGCAGAGCGCGGCTGGGCGACTCTCCCCTGGAGGGCCCGGGCAACAGCTCGCCGTACCCGACGTTGCTCCAGCCGTCGCCGCGGTCGAAGGCCCAGGCGTACGCCGGCTGGGCGCGCGGACCGTAGCGGATGACCTGCTTGCCGACGCGGTGCGCGGCGGTCGGCGCGTACCCCCGGATCGCGATCGCCCGGGGCTCCCGCCCGTCCCCGACCAGCACGGGTCGCACGACCGAGTGCGCGCCGTCGGCACCGACGACGACCGGCGCGGACAGCTCGCCGTCGAGGCAGACACCCTCGGGCGTGACCCGTACCTCCCGCACCCGGCGCCGCTCCAGCACCGCGCCCGCGCGCTGGGCGTGCTCGACCAGGCGTGCGTCGAACACCTCGCGCGGCACGACGTACACCTCGCGCGCCATCGGTCCCTCGACCCGCGTCGTGCCGCGGGCCAGCTCCAGGTGCCGCAGCGGCACCCAGCCGTCGACGACGTCGGCCGCGCCCACGGACCCGAGCACGTCGAGCACGTGCGGGGCGACGCCGTCCCCGCAGCTCTTGTCGCGGGGGAACGACGCGCGGTCCAGCAGCAGCACGCGCAGCGACGGGTCCTCCCGCAGCGCGCCGAGCGCAGCCGCGGAGCCCGCCGGCCCGGCGCCGACCACGACCAGGTCCCACGAGGTCACAGGCCCATTCACAGGGCGACCACCAGCAGCACCACGTCGACCAGGGCGATCCCGACGGCGGCCGCGAACGGCGCCCGCCCACGACCGCGCAGCACGACGACACCGAGAGCGCCGACGGCGACGAGCGTGGCCACCACGGCGACGAGCGGGGCGTCGGCACCCACGAGAGCCGTGACCGTCCCGGCCAGCAGCACCAGCAGTGCGGCACCCGGCAGGCGGGCGGCGCCCAGGCGGTGAGGAAGCCCCCGCACGCCGGTCGCCGCGTCGTCGGCGATGTCGGGCAGCACGTTCAGGAGATGGGCGCCGACCCCGAGGCACGCGCCCGCGACCGGCAGCCAGATCGGTGGCGGGGAGCCGGGGTCGCCCGCCAGCCACACGAACACCGGCCAGCCGCCGAACGCGACGGCGTACGGCGCCCACGACCAGACCGTCGCCTTCACCCCCAGGTTGTAGGCCCAGCCGGCCGCGACACCGACCAGCTGCACCACGCCCGCGAGCAGTCCGCAGGCCAGCGACAGCACGACGGTCAGCACGACGGCGGTGCCGCAGGCGATCGTGGCCGTCCGGGTCGACACCGCACCGGTCGCGAGCGGCTTGTCCTCGCGGCCGACCTCGCGGTCGCGGCGTACGTCCACGAGGTCGTTGCTCCAGCCGATGCTGAGCTGGCCGGTGAGCACCGCGAGCGCCACCAGGACCACCCGGTCGGCCGACTGCCCGAGCGCGACGGCCAGCACGGTCATCACCGTGGTGACCGCGACCGTGGGTCCGGGGTGGGCGGCTCCGATCAGGGCGATCGGCGCGGCCGCGGGGGCGCCGGTCCTGGTGGTCATCGGGTGTCCCCTGTCCGGGTCGTGTCGCTCCAGCATAGGAGGCGGACCCGAGCGGCTCCGGCCCGCACGTCTACCCTGCCGACGTGGACGGGGACGCCTGGCGAGCCGTGTTCGTGGGGGCTCTGGCTCTGCACGCAGGCTTCCAGGTCACGGTCACCTTCGTGGTCTACCCGGCGCTCGCCGCGGTGCCCGCAGATGGCTGGCGAGCGGCCCACGCTGCCCACGCCCGTCGGATCACGCCCGTGGTCGTGGTCGTGTACGCCGGGGCCGTCGCGGTCTGCGCCGCTGCCCTGGTGCACCCGGGTGACCTGGCACCGGTCCCGCTCGCCGTCGCGGCTGCCGGCACCCTTGCCGCGACGGGGCTGACCGCCACTCTCGCCGGACCGCTGCACAGCCGGCTCCAGGACCGCGACCCTGCGCTCGTGCGCCGGTTGCAGCTGGTCGACAGGCTGCGGTGCCTCGCCGCGGCGGTCGCCGCCGTTGCGGGCGTCTGGTCCGTGGCCTGAGGAGCCGACAGGTCGGCCCGGTTTCGAGCGCGAGCGTGCAGCGCGCAGCCGCGCGGCGTGTCCCGCCGGGTGACCCCGTGCGGGGTGCTACACCGGCAGGGTGGAGGTGCCCGGTTCGACGCTGAGCGGCCTCGAGGGCATCGACCCGGCCCGCGCGATCTGGGGTCGCCGTGTCGTGCTGGCCGCGTTGTTCGTGTTCGTGCTGGTCGGCCTGAGCGGCTACCTCGGGGTGCACACGACCACCGCGACGGCCGCGCAGGACGGTTACCACCTCTCGCTGCGGTACGCCTCGGTGGCCCGGAGCGGCCTGGACGTGCCGTTCGAGGTGACCGTCACCGCGGACGGCGGCTTCGCCGACACGATCACGCTGGCGCTGACCGGCGACTACCTGGACATCTACGAGACCCAGGGCTTCCACCCGGACGCGTCCTCCAGCGTGCGCAACGGCCAGACGCTCTACCTCACCTTCGACGCGCCGGGCGGCGACACCTTCGTGCTCTCCTACGACGCCTACATCCAGCCCGCGAGCCAGCAGGGCCGCTCCGGCACCCTGGGCGTCGTCACCGCCGACGGCCGCACCGTGGCGTCGGTCGACTTCCGGACCAGGCTGCTCCCGTGACGTCGCCGGTGGCAGCCATGAGGTCGGGAGGCCGCTGATGGAGCTCGTCGTCCGCGCCGCCGTCGTCTTCGTCTTCCTGTGGGTCGTCACCCGGGCGGTCGGACGGTCCACGCTGGGGGAGCTGAGCACCTTCGAGCTGCTGCTCTACGTCACCATGGGCGACCTCGTGCAGCAGGCCGTGACCCAGCAGGACTACTCCCTCACGGGCGGCATGCTGGCGGTGGGCACCTTCGCCCTGCTCACGCTCTCGCTGTCGTGGGTGCAGTGGCGGTTCCCGCGGGTGCGGCCGCTGGTCACGGGGCGAGCGCTCGTGGTGTTCCAGGACGGCCGGCCGGTCGAGGCCAACATGCGCACGCAACGCCTCGGGCTCGCCGACCTGCTGGTCGCCGCCCGCGAGGAGGGCATCCGCCACACCGCCGAGATCGAGTACGCCGTGATGGAGGCCGACGGCCGGATCTCGTTCTTCACCCGCCAGCAGGACGACGACGGGGCGCCGGAGAAGTCCGCGGCCGGCTAGAAGGTGAGGCGAGGGCGGGTGACCCGGCCAGTTCGATCGGGGTCGTCCGCCCCCGCCTCCGGCTCCCGTGCGTGGGGGGGTCGTCGGGAGCCGCGCTCATGCTGACACGCCGTCCGGCACCGCATGGGCGACTCCCGAAGACCCGCCGAGATTTTGCCGAGCCACCGCTGCGAGCGCCTGCGCCCGGTCCGGACCAGTGCACCTAGACTCACCGCCACGAAGGTTGGACCGGTCGTGAGACCGGTCCTCGCAAGAGGGAACCCGGTGAGAGACCGGGACTGCCCCGCAGCGGTGAGTGGGAACGACCGGCGTCACAGGCACTGGGTCCACGGGACCTGGGAAGCGACGTCCAGTAGGAGTCCTCCGGGACACGCCCACGAGTCCGAAGACCTGCCTTCCCGCCGGGACGACCTGTCCCGGTCACCACGACGAGCTCGCGAGGGATGAGCACGATGGCTGACGACGACCTGCTGGACTTCCTGACCGACCGGCTGACCGAGGACCTGGCCCGCATCTGGGCGCGCGGCCGGCCCGGGATGGCGGTCCAGGTGGCTGCGATCGACGCGCTGCTGCGCCGGCTGGCCGCCGGCCGGCTGCCGGACCGAGGCGAGCTGCGGCTGCTGCTCTACGGGTACGGCGCCCACCCGGCGTACGAGCCCCGCTGGACCGAGCGCCTGCTCGCCTGATCCCGCTGGTCGAGGAGGGACGAAGTCCCGTCACGTGACCCGGTGACCCGAGGTACGCCGATCGGGCCGGTCCGGCCGCACCCCCCTGGCGGCCGGACCAGCCCGACGGCGGTCCCCCCGGTATTCAGTTGTGGTTCTGGTGGGTCACTGCCCGGTCACTGGACCGTGGCGCACACGGCCCAGGCGAAGCTGTTCTGCGCGGTGGCCTTGTCGTTGTAGACCCCGACGTACCAGCCGGCACCGAAGTCCAGGGCCGCGCTCTCGCGCACCAGGACCAGGGTCGGCTCGGTGCTGGAGACGCCGCCGCCGAGGACCTTCTTGCCCGCGGGGCAGTCGGCCTGCCAGAACTCGGTCGCCTTCCCGGCGACGCTGTTGCCGGTCACGACGTACTCGAGGCCGCTGATGCCGGGCGGTCCCTGCTGGCCGGTCTGGCCGGGCAGACCGATCGGTCCCTGGGCGCCGGTCGCGCCGGTCGCGCCCTTCGGTCCGGCCGGGCCCTCGGGGCCTTGCGGACCCTGCGGGCCTGCGAGCGTTCCGCTGAAGTCGTCCTTGGTGAGCGAGCCGTCCCTGACGTCGGCACCGGAGATGGTGCCGTTGCGGACGTCGCGGCCGGTCAGCGACTCGTTCTTGACGTCCTGGCCGGTGAGCAGGTCCGCGGCGCCCGCGGTGGCGGCGCTGGCCACGACCATCCCGGCGGCGAGGAGCAGGACGAAGCGGATGCGGTGGGTCTTGCTGCTGTTCATGACAGTTCCTTGGTTTCTCGAGGTGGAGTCAGCGCCGGGTGGCGGTGACGATGCGGTACTCCCAGTCCAGGACGACGCCTTCGTCGTCGTCCCAGTCCGAGTGCTGGTCGAAGGAGCGAGCCAGGGCGACCAGGTCGGCGCGGAGCGCTGCCCGGCCCTCCTCGTCCAGCCGCTGCGCGGCGGAGAAGGTCGGCCCGTAGTAGGTGAGGAACAGGTCGGCGAAGTCCTCCGCGGCCCCGAACCGCTGGCGGACGCGCTCGGTCACGGACGTGACGTCGGTGACCTGGTCGCCGAGCAGGTCGGCGACCACGGACTGGATGCCCCAGCGGGTGGCCGGCTGCGCGCCGGGCGGCGGCGCCACGTGGCGGCCGACGGTGGCGAGCATGCCGCCGACGAAGCCCTCGGGCGTCCAGCTGGCCAGCGCGATGCGGCCGCCGGGCTTGCACACCCGGACCAGCTCGCGGGCGGCCTGGGCGTGGTCGGCGGCGAACATCACGCCGATGGCCGACAGGACCAGGTCGAACGACGCGTCGGCGTACGGCAGGCTCTCGGCGTCGGCCTCGGCGAACTCGACCTCGATCTCCTCGGCGGCCGCGCGGCGGCGGGCGATGTCGAGCAGCTCGGGGACGTAGTCGATGCCGAACGTCTCGGCGCCCCGGCGGGCGGCGGCGAGGGCGACGTGCCCGGTGCCGGTCGCGACGTCCAGGACGCGCATGTCGGGCTCGACGCCCACGTGCTCGACCAGGTGCTCGGAGACCGGGACGGTGATCGCCGCGATCTTGTTGTAGTCACCGCTGCTCCAGACCTGCTGCTGCTTGTCGCGGAGTGCGCGGTAGTCGGTGGTGGTGATCGTCATGGTGGTGCCTGTTCTCTCGTTGGGCCTGTGGATTGCTTGCCTCAACGGTCGCGGGGAGGACGGGCGCGCCGAAACCACGGAGTACCCGAGGAAATGCCGTAGGGCGACCCCAGGAAGGGACGTGCGAAGGCCCCTACGGTTGCTGGTCGTCGGTGCCCTGCAGGGCGGCCGCCAGCTGCACCCGTGAGCGGATGCCGAGCTTCGCGTAGGTGTTGCGGAGGTGGAACTCGACGGTGTTGACGGTCACCACGAGGGTGCGCGCGATCTCCTTGTTCGTCAGGCCCTCGACGGCGAGGTCCGCGACCCGGCGCTCGGTCGCGGTCAGCAGTCCCTCGGTCGCCGACCGCCGGGCACCGGACCGCTCCAGCTCGGCGCGCGCGTCGTCGGCCCAGCCGGGAGATCCCAGCTCGTCGAAGACCGCGACCGCTCGCTCGAGCGTCTCGCGCGCGGCGCCCCACTTCTTCGCGCGCCGCTGGGCCCGGCCGAGGGCCAGGACGGCACGGGCCTCGTCGAAGGCCAGGCCGAGCTCGCCGTACGCCGCCGCGACCGCCGCCAGGTCCTCGCCGAGGTCGTCGTCGTACCCCTTCTCGGCGACGGCGAGCAGCGCCGCACCGCGCCGGGCACCGTGACGCGCCCAGGGATGGTCCTGGTGGCCGGCCCGGTCGGCGAGGGTGTCGTTGACGCGCCGCGCCCCGTCGACGTCCTCGCTCTCGATGAGTGCCTCGACCAGGTCGGGGCCGGCCGGGAAGGCGCCGGGGTCGAGCACGCCCTCGCGAACGGTGTGGTCCCACACCGCGCCGAGGTGACGCACGGCCTCCGGGAGGTCCTTGGCGAGCAGCGCGGCCTGGCCGAGGGCACGGCTCGACTCCAGCCAGTCCCAGCGCACGCCGGTCTGCTCCGCCATGTCGCGAGCGCGGCCGGCCCAGCGACGCGCCTCCTCGACGTCGCCCCGCCCCGCGGCGAGCAGGCCGCGGCAGCGCTCGTACATCGGCCACTGCAGCAACGCGCTGTCCGTCGACTGCGCCCACTCGTCGAGCATCCGCTCGACCTCGTCCCAGCCGCCCGCGCGCAGCTCCAGCTCGCAGAGGTGCAGTCGGCCATGCGCGTAGGCATCGGCCCACTGCTCCGAGGCGTCCCGGAAGTCGGTCAGCAGCTGTCGGGCGACCGAGAGCTCGCCCCGCCAGACGTGCCGCTGACCGGCGACCCGCTGGGGGTGACGGGCCAGGTAGGTGCCGTCGGCCGAGAGACCCTGGTGCCGCCGCAGCAGGTGGTCGACCGGATGACCGCGCAGCGCCTGGGTCCAGGTCAGCGTGGTGATCGCGGTGCGCTGCTCGTCGAGCGTGCCGTGCTCGCTCAGAGCCACCGCTTCGCTGGCGCGGGCGTCGGCGCGCTCGAGCCCCTGAACCTCGACGACCGCCTCGTTCTCGGCGAGGAACGCGAGCGCCAGACCGCGCAGCCGCGGGTCGTCGCCGGCCTCGGCCAGCGCCTTCTCCAGCAGCTGGTTGATCTCGTCGCTGCCGGTGACCACACCCTCGGTCAGCATCGTGTACGCCGCCACCCTCGGCGCGCCGGGCGGCAGGGCCAGGACCCGTTCGCCCAGCAGGTCGGTCAGCCGCTGCTTCTCCCCCGCGTCGTGCAGGTGCTGGCCCAGCGCGAGCACCCGGTCGTCGTCCACCACGTCAGGCGGCGTCAACCGCAACGCGTGGGCGGCCAGGTCGATGGCCAGCCGCGTGGCGCCGCGGGCGGACGCGACCGCGGCCGCGACGTCGAGGCGGCGCGCGAGCGCCTCGTCGGCCTCGGGCGTGGCCAGCGCCAGGTGCAGGACCCGGCGGTGCTCCTCGGCGACGACGTCGGCGATGCGGCGGTGCAGCTCCCACAGCTCCTCCTGGCTCGCCTGGCGCTGGGCGGCCGCGGCGATGAGCGGGTGCGCGACCCGGACCCGCTCGCCGTCGACGGTCACGACACCGGCCTCGACCCCGCCGTCGAGGGCGGCTCCGCCGGCGTGCTCGCGCAGCTGGGACACCCTCAGGTCGGGCTCCAGGGCGATGGCCAGCAGCAGGCGGCGTACGGGCCTCTCCAGGTCGGCCACGCGCACCCCCAGCAGGTCGTCCACGTGGTCCGGGATCGGCAGGCTGCCGGTGAGCGTGCCGGGGTCGCGGGTGGCCAGCTGACGCCCGAGCTCGAGCGCGAACAGCGGGTTGCCGGCCGTCGTCTCGTGCACCCGGCGCAGCAGGTGGTGCGGCAACCGCAGCCCGAGCCGGGTCGCGAGGATCTCGCGGGTCCCGGCCAACGTGGTCCCGCCGACGACGATGTGGTCGACGTGGTCGTCGGGCAGAGCGCGCTCGAGCGCGGTACGCCGGCCGGGCCGGCGCGTCATCAGGAACGTGACGCGCTCCCTGCGCAGCCGGCGGGCGACGAACGCCAGCGCCTCCTCCGACGTGCTGTCCAGCCACTGCACGTCGTCGAGCGCCACCACGATGGGGTGGTGCTCGGAGAGCAGTCGCAGCGCCGCGAGGACGGCCAGCGCGATCACCTGTGCCTCGGGCGGCCGGTCGCCCGGGTCGGCGCGGTACAGCGCGACCTCGAGCGCCCGCAGCTGCGGCCCGGGTACGGCGTCCAGCTCGTCGCTGTCCACCCCGTCGAACAGGTCGATCAGCCCCGCGAACGACAGCCCCGTCTCCGCCTGGCTGCTGCGCGCCACCAGGACCCGTCGCTCGTGCTCACGCCCCCACGCGACCCCCTGCTCCCAGAGGCTGGTCTTGCCGATCCCGGGCGCTCCTTCGAGCACCAGCGCCCGCACGCCCTCCCCCGGCTCCCCCGCCACCAGCCGCCGGATCGCCCCGAGCTCCACCTCGCGCGCGACCAGGGACATGGCGGCATGCTGCCAGCCGTGTCGACCCCGGTCGAGGCAGTTGGGTTCACGTGCTCGCTGCTTACGGAAGGACTTCGCGCCCTCCGCCTCCGCTGGTCGAGGAGGGACGAAGTCCCGTCACATCCGTTGGTCGAGGAGGGACGAAGCCCCGTCACGAGACCACGCCGACCGCTGGTCGAGGAGGGACGAAGCCCCGTCACGAGACCACGCCGACCGCTGGTCGAGGAGGGACGAAGCCCCGTCACGAGACCACGCCGACCGCTGGTCGAGG
>NZ_JADKPN010000017.1 GCF_015352455.1 Nocardioides islandensis | reverse complement strand
GCCCCCTGGCTCGAGCACTACAACACTCAACGCCGTCACAGCGCACTCGGAGGCCACCCCCCAATCAGCCGCCTGCTACCAACGTGATGGCCGGGTACAGCTAGGGCGTGTCTCCTTGTCCTCGGCCGTCGCGAGCGCCGACGGGGCGGCGCGCAGCAGGCCATGGGATGAGGAGACACGCCCGAGGCCATCACCGGAAGGCGTTCTTGGCCCAGCTCGCCGAGAAGTTCCGCGGCGGCAGGTCGACGTACTCGCTGACGCGGTAGAGGTCGGGCGTGCCGACCCGCCAGGCCAGGACGCGGTACGCGCCGTCGGGCGCCGAAGCGGAGAAGAGCACGAAGTCGTGGCTGAACCACGCCATCGGTACGCAGCACATCTTGCTGCGGCCGTCCCCGAACGCGAGGAGCTCAGGGGCATCCGGCGTTCCGGCGGCCAGGAACTCCGGGTTGGCGTACTGACCGGGCTCGTTCGCCGTCGGCGCGCTCACCCCTTCGGCCATCCAGTCCAGCTCGGCGGCCGTGGCGTCGGGTCCGGCGACGGGGAAGGTCCACTGGTGGTCGCCGCGGTCCCACGGGTCGGGGCGACCGGAGCTCCTCGCCAGCCCGACGTGACCGTCGAGTGTCCACACGGATCTCTCGACGTCGTCGAGGCTCATCGGGACGGAGTCCCAGCTGTTCGTCGCCAGACTCCATACCTCGAGCCCGTCGGGCTGCCTGAAGAACACCCGGGTGCCGTCGGGCGAGACGCTCCCGTCCCCGAGGGGGCTGAACTCGTTGCCGCCCTCGTCGGCGACGGGTCCGAGCCGCCCGGACAGGTCGACGGAGACGAGCTGCTCGTCGGAGAACAGCAGGTACTGCTGCTTGCCCATCCCGAAGACGGCGTCCACGTGGTCCGGTGGGTTGTCGGCGTAGGGCGCCGTGCCCATCGACAGCTCCTCGGGAAGCCCGGGCACCTGGAGGACGGGCAGGTCGCCGTCGAGCGCCGCCGGCGGTGCCCACCAGAACGGCGCGCCGCGGAACTCGCCGGCGAGGGTGGCGCGCGGAGTCTCCGGGGCGGGTTCGGGAGTCGGCGGGGTGCTCGTCGGGCGACCACTCGGCGATCGCTCGATGGAGTCGCGCTGGTCCACCACGGCGACGGTGCCGGCCACCGCGACCATGGCCAGCGCGGCCACGCCCACCGCGACGGCCCGGCGCCGGCGGCGTACGCCGTCCGCCCGCTCCCACGCGAGACCGGCGAGGTCCGGGACGTCGATGTCGGCGACCCGCTCGTCGAGCAGGTCACGCAGCCGTTGGGTGGTCATCGGACCTCCTCGCCCAGGTACTCGGCCAGCTCCGGCGCCGCCTCCGCGAGCCGGCGCAGCGCCAGGTGGGTCTGGCTCTTGACGGTGCCGACGGCGACGCCGAGGGCGTCGGCGGTGGCCTGCTCGGTCAGGTCGTCGTAGTAGCGCAGCACCACGACCGCCCGCTGCCGCGGCGTCAGGGCGGCCAGCGCGCGGTCCAGCAGCAGCCGCCGTTCGGTGGAGTCGGTGAGGTCGACGGGCCTGCCCTCGGGCGGCTCGACCAGCACCTCGCGCCGGTGCTTGCGCCACCAGGAGATGTTGTCGCGCACGATGACCTGGCGGGCGTACGCCTCGGGCCGTCCGTCACGCAGGCGCCGCCAGCGCAGGGCCACCTTGACCAGGGCCTCCTGGACCAGGTCCTCGGCGCGCTGGTGGTCGCCGGTCAGCAACACGGCCGTGCGCAGCAGGCGGCGCTGCGCGGAGGCCGCCCACGCGCTGAACGCGTCCGCGTCGCCCGTCGCCCCGTCGGCGACGCGATCCGTGATGCCTCCTGGCACGACCTCCACACTCCCAGAACGCTCCGCGCCGGGTGGATGGTTGGAGGGTGCGCGGGTCAGAGCTGCGCGGTCGTCACGGTGTCGACCGCCTCGACGCGGTGCCGCGGGATCAGCAGCACCAGCGCGGCGGCGCCGATGCACATCCCCCCGGCGGTCATCCAGGCCGCGAAGTAGTCGCCGGCCTCCTGCCGCACCCACCCGGCGTACGACGCCGCGATCCCGGCGCCGACCATGTGGCTGGCGAAGACCCAGCCGAACACCACGCCCGCTCTCTCGACGCCGAAGTGCTGGCGACACAGGGCGACGGTCGGCGGCACGGTGGCCACCCAGTCCAGGCCGTAGAACACGATGAACACGAACAGGCTCGGGTGCACCGCGTCGGCGAGCAGCCACGGCACCACGAGCAGGGAGAGCCCGCGGAAGAAGTAGTAGGTGAAGAGCAGGTAGCGGCTGTCGACCCGGTCGGTCAGCCACCCGCTGGCGACGGTGCCCACGATGTCGAAGACCCCGATCAGCGCCAGCAGCGTCGCGCTGGTCGTCTCGGGCATGCCGTGGTCGTGGGCAGCCGGGATGAAGTGGGTGCCGATGAGGCCGTTGGTCGACCAGCCACAGATCCAGAACGACAGGAAGAGGCACCAGAACACCCGGCTGCGACTGCTCTCGCGCAGCGTCCGGATCGCCACCCGGGCGGCCGACTCGGTCGGGGGCGGTGGCGGTAGGTCGGCCTCGGTGGCGCCGTACGCCGTGGTGCCGGCGTCCGCCGGACGGTCGCGGAGCACCAGCCAGACGAGCGGCGCCAGCACCAGTGCGAACACACTGACCAGCCCCGCCGCCCAGCGCCAGCCAGGACCGTCGGCCAGGTGGGCGATCGCCGGCAGGAAGACGAGCTGGCCGGTCGAGGATGCCGCCGAGAAGACCCCGACGACCACGCCCCGGTGCGTGACGAACCAGCGGTTGGCGACGATCGCGCCGAACACCAGGGCCAGCGAGCCGGTGCCGATGCCGACCGCGAACCCCCACAGCACCCACAGCTGCCAGGCGCTGGTCATCAGGAGCGTCAGACCCGAACCGAGCGACACCAGGAACAGGGCGAGGGCGACCACGCGGCGTACGCCGAAGCGCTCCATCAGCGCGGCCGCGAACGGCGCGGTGAGACCGTAGACGACCAGGTTCAGGCTGACGGCCCCGCTCGTGGTGGCCCTCGACCAGCCGAACTCCGCCTCGAGGGGCTCCAGCAGCGCGCCGGTCGACGAGCGGAAGCCGGCCGCGGCGACCAGCGCGGCCATGGTGATGCCGGCGACCCACCAGGCCCGGTGGATGCCGCGCTTGGTGCTCGGCTCGAGGGTCGCGGTCACCGACGGATTCTATTTCCGCCGGCGGTACGTCGCCGCGCGCGATCCGGCCAACGGTCATCGACTCCCCGCCAGCATCACCCCTAGATTCCCGCCATGACCGCCGCGATCGACCGTCACCGCCTCGCCGCCCTGCGCACGGACGAGGAGGGGCGGTTCGCCCAGACGCACCCCCGCTCGGCCGCGCTGGCCGCCCGGGCGCAGGGCTCACTGCTCGCGGGCGTGCCGATGCCGTGGATGACCCGGTGGGCCGGCTCGTTCCCGGTGTTCGTGGACACCGCGAACGGCGCGCGGTGCGTGGACGTCGACGGGGTCGAGTACGTCGACCTGTGCCTCGGCGACACCGGCGCGATGACCGGGCACGCCCTGCCCGAGGTGGCCGAGGCGGTGGCGCGACGGGCGCGCAACGGCATCACCACGATGCTGCCGTCGGAGGACGCGATCTGGGTGGCCGACGAGCTGGGCCGCCGGTTCGGACTGCCGCGCTGGCAGTTCGCGATGTCGGCGACCGACGCGAACCGGTTCGTGCTCCGGTTCGCCCGGCACCTGACCGGCCGGCCGCGGATCGCGGTGATGGACTGGTGCTACCACGGCACGGTCGACGAGACCCTGGCCGTGCTGGACGGCGACCGCGTGGTGCCGCGCCCGGGCGCGATGGGCCCGCAGGTGGACGTGGCGATCACGACCGCGGTCGTGCCGTTCAACGACCTCGACGCCCTGGACCGGCGGCTGGCGCAGGGCGACGTCGCCTGCCTGCTGATGGAGCCGGCGCTGACCAACATCGGGATCGTGCTGCCGGACGAGGGGTACTCCGAGGGGGTCCGCGAGATCACGCGCAAGCACGACGTCCTGCTGGTCATCGACGAGACGCACACGCTGTGCGCGGGTCCGGGCGGCTGCACGGCCGCGTGGGGCCTCGAGCCCGACCTGCTCGTCGTGGGCAAGCCCATCGCGGGCGGGGTGCCGCTGGCGGCGTACGGCATGACCACCGAGGTCGCCCACCGGCTCGTCGGTCCGATGCTCACCGCGGAGGCCGACGTCTCCGGCGTCGGCGGCACGCTCACCGCGAACGCCCTCGCGCTGGCCGCGTCCCGGGCCGCGCTGTCGTCCTCGCTGCGCGAGGAGGACTTCGCCGTGGCGATCCCGCTGGCCGAGCGGTTCACCGCCGGCGTGGCCGGCGTGATCGAGAAGCACGGGCTCCCGTGGCACGTGCAGCGGCTCGGCTGCCGGGCGGAGTACGTGTTCTGCCCGCCCCCGCGCGACGGCGCCACCGCGGCCGCGGCCGTCGACGAGGAGCTCGAGGCGTTCCTGCATCTCTGGTGCCTGAACCGGCAGGTGCTGCTCACGCCGTTCCACAACATGGCGCTGTTCTCCCCCGCCCACTCCGAGGCCGACGTCGACCGCCACACCGAGGTCTTCGGCGAGGCGGTCGACGCGCTGGTCGGCTGAGCGGTCACGACGTCACGGCAGGTAGCGGAAGCAGACCGGCCGCGGGCCGTCCAGCGAGGTGTTCCAGCTGACGGGCCTGATGTAGCACGCGGTCGAGATCCGGGTGCTGTGGGAGGACTGCCCGACTCCCGTCTCGTCGACCCGCGTCGGAGCCGCGGCGGACGTGGCGGCCGTGGCCGCCACCAGGGTGGCGACGAGCCCACCCGCCAGGAGTCCGGTGACGGTGCTGCGGAAAGCGGTCGTGGTGGTGTTCATGGTGCTGCTCCCTCTGGTTGGGTCGGCGCCCCTTGTCGGTCCGACCCCCGAGTTGTGCACCCGCCCGGTATCTCGGTGCCGCCTCACCGGTATCTCGCCGGTATCTCCTCGCTTGACGGCACCTGGGGGCAGGTCGACAGTCGAGGAATGCGGATCTCCGTACTGGGTCCGCTGGAGATCGACGGCAACAGCGACAGCCTCGGGATGCGCGACCGGGTGGTCCTGGCGGCCTTGTCCATGAAGCCCGGTGCCGTGCTGACCGCCGAGCAGCTGTCGGACGCGATCTGGGGCGAGGCGCCGCCGGCGTCGGCAGCCAAGAACCTGCAAGGCTGCGTCAGCCGGCTGCGCAAGCGCCTGGGCACCGACGCGATCGAGACCACCGAGCTCGGCTACCGGCTCCGCCTGTCGGCCGACGACGTCGACACGAGCAGGTTCGTCCGCGAGGTGTCCCGGGCGCAGGAGCTCGCCACGTTGCGCGAGTGGGAACGGGCCACGTTCGTGGCCCACGAGGCACTGGACCTGTGGCGGGGTCGCCCGTTGGCGGACCTCGAGGAGTGGGAGCCTGCGATGGCCGAGGTGGCCCGCCTCGCCGAGCTGCGCACCGAGGTCGAGGAGCTCGCCGTGGTCGCGGCACTCGAGGCCGGGCACCACCACGAGGTCACGGCCCAGGCGCGTGCGCTGGTCGAGGCGGCACCGCTGCGCGAACGCCGCTGGATCCTGCTCGCCCGGGCCCAGTACCAGTCGGGGCGTCAGGCGGAAGCGCTGCGTACCCTGCGCCGGGCGCGCGTGGTGCTGCGCGAGGAGCTCGGCCTGGACCCCGGGCCGGACATCGTCAGCCTGGAACAGGCCATCCTCCAGCAGGACCCGGCGCTCCTCGTCGACGACGCCGCCGCTGCGTCCGAGTCCTGCCCGTACCCCGGCCTCGCGTCGTACGACGAGGAGGACGCCGACTCCTTCTTCGGCCGCGACGACGACGTGGCCGGCGCCCTGTCACGGATCCGGTCGGGCTCCCCGCTGGCGGTGGTCGGTCCCTCCGGGAGCGGCAAGTCGTCGCTGGTGCGCGCGGGGATCGCCCCAGCGTTGCGCCGCGACGGGCTGGACGTCCGCATCATCACGCCGGGGCGGCACCCGATGGAGGCGATCTCGGGGCTGCCGCCGCGGACCCGCGGCTCGGCCGCTCTGGTCGTCGACCAGGCCGAGGAGGTCTTCTCGCTCTGCCCCGACCAGCAGGAACGCCAGGAGTTCCTCAGCGCGGTCGCCAGGTACGCCGAGCACGGCCACGTGGTGGTCTGCTTCCGCGCGGACCGGACCGGCGACCTCGTGGCCCACCCCGAGTTCGCCCGGCTGGTCGAGCAGGGCCTGTGCCTGCTCGGTCCCCTGGGTCGCGACGACCTCCGAGCCGCCATCGAGCGACCCGCCCTGCAGGCCGGCCTCGTCGTCGAGCCCGGGCTGGTCGACCTGCTCGTGCGGGAGGTCGAAGGAGAGCCGGGGGCGCTTCCGCTGCTCGCGCACGCGTTGCGGGAGACGTGGCTGCGCCGTGAGGGCAGGACGCTGACCGTCGCCGGTTACCAGGCCTCGGGCGGCGTGCGCGGAGCGGTCGCCCAGTCGGCCGAGCACCTGTACGCCGACACCAGGGCCGAGGACAGGAACGCCCTGCGGGAGCTGATGCTGCGGCTGGTCGTCCCCGGGCCCGACGGCGAGGCGACGCGCGCGCGGATGTCGCGGCGTACGGTCGTCTCCCGCCCGGCCCAGGACGAGCTGGTCGACCGGCTGGTCGCCGCCCGCCTGGTGACCAGCGACGACGGCGTCGTGACGCTCGCCCACGAGGCGGTCGTCCGGTCCTGGCCGCGGCTCCAGGGCTGGCTCGAGGACGACGTCGAAGGCTTGCGGATCCTGCACCACCTGGCCGCGGCGGCCGACGCCTGGCAGGGACTCGGCCGGCCGGACAGCGAGCTGTACCGCGGGGTGCGACTCGAGCGCGCCCTCGCGTGGCAGGAACGCACGAACCCCGAGCTGACCGCGACGGAGCGCGACTTCATCGAGGCCGGCCACGCGGCGGCGGCGTCGGCGGCGCGGGTCGCCGCGGACCTCGCCCGGGCCCGCGGCGTGATGATCCGCCGGTTGCGGGTGGCGCTCGTGGGGGCGGCGGTGCTGCTGCTCGTCGCGCTCGGGACCGGGTTCGTCGCGGTGTCCCAGGGCCAGAAGGCCCTCGACGCCGCCACCGCCGCGCAGGCCCGGGGGCTCAGCACCGAGGCGCTGCGCAGCCGCGACCTCGCCGTCGGTGCGCTGCTGGCGGTCGAGGCGGTGCGCCTCGACGACTCCCCGCAGACCCGGAGCACACTCTCGACCTTCCTGTCGGGGCACCCGGACCTGCTGTCGACCAGCGACCGCGTCGGCCCTCTCGTGGGCGGTCCCCAGCTCAGCCCCGATGGCTCGGTCGTCGCGGTCTACGACGACGACAACGTGGTCTCGGAGGTCGACGCCGCCTCCGGCCACGTCCTCGCTCGCTACGACACCGACGGCGAGCAGCCCGACCTGCAGTTCTGGCCCACGCGGCCGCTGGCCTTCGCCCCCGACGGCGCGCAGCTCGCGGTCGGCCTGCAGACCTTCGGCACGACTCCCCTGGTGCTTCTCGACGCGAACACCTGGCAGCCGTCACCGGAGCAGCCGGCCGGGTTCCCGTCTGGAGAGACGAAGGCGATGAGCGTGACCTTCTCGGGCGACGGCAGGTACGTCGGGCTGGCCGTGAGCGAGCGCCGGCCGGGCAGCGTCGGTGACGCGGAGGCCGAAGGCGGCCCCCAGGTCGCCGTCGTCTGGGACCGCACCGACCTGCGGCACCCGGTCGCGACGGTCAGGTTGCGCAGGAGCGGGGAGTACTACCCCTTCCAGCGGGTCTTCTTGGACCGGCACGGTCACGTGCTCTACGGGAGCGACCCGATGACGGCATACCGGGTCCGTCCCCGAGCCGGACAGCCTCGCGAGGTCTGGCGCGCCCCCGGGATCAGCGCCGCCGACGTGGCCGACCTGAGCCCGGACGGCTCGTCGCTCCTCGTCTCCCACGGCGGGGACCACCCTGACCGGGTGGTCACCCTCGACGCGCGACGTGGTGCCGTGACCGCGAGGGCCGATCTCGACGGCGACGTCCAGGCCGTGGACTACGCGCCGCGAGGCAACGCGGTGCTGGTGGGGATCTGGCGAGGGTCGGCAGGCGGGGCCGTCGAGGTGCTCGACGCGAGGACGCTGGAGCAGCACAGCACCGTGGCCACCCAGCCCAGCGACTACGTGCAGCTCTCCGGCGACGGCACCGCCGCGGTGACGACGGCGGACACCGACCAGACGGTGGTGACGTGGGACCTGCGCGGCGACCGCGGCTTCCTGCGCGCCCTCCCCGTCGAGGCCGACGACACCTTCAGCTCCTCGTCGTTCCGGATGTCCTCGCCCGACGGGACCAGGATGGCCGTCTTCGGCGTCGACGGACGGTTCGGTCTGGCCGACCTCGCCACCGGGCACGTGACCCGAACACTGCTCATCGACGCCGGAGCCTTCACCCCGGGCGCGTGGGCGCCGGACGGCGAGCGCTTCGTGCTCGGCGCGGCCGACGGGTCCGTGCGGACCCTCGACCAGGACAACCGGGTCATCCGCAGCGCCAGCTTCTCCACGGACATGATCTCGGGGCTGGACTGGTCGGCCGACGGTTCGCGGATCGCCATCAGCGACATCCAGGGGTCGGTGCGGCTGGTCGACGCGGACACGTTCAGCCCGCTGGGTCACGCGGTGCACCTCCCCGGCTACGCCTCAGGCCTGACCCTGGCACCGGACGGGCGACGTGCCTTCGTGGTCGTCTCCAAGACCCGGAGGAACCCCGGCCAGCTGCCGCACTTCGACCAGTGGGCGCTGCTCGACCTGGAGACGGGGACGCAGCTGAGGTCCGGCACCCTTCCCGACACGGTGGTGAACATGGCCGACTTCTCACCCGACGGTCGCCACGTCGCGCTGGCCCTCTACTCCGGGAACATGAATGTGCTGGACACCGAGACCGGTCGGTTCGTCAGCGCTCCGGCTCCCCCCTCCTCGATCGGCGGTCAGGCCTGGTTGACCTACTCAGCCGACGGTGCGCACGTGGTGACGTCGGACTACGGCGGCTTCATCCGCCTGTGGGACCCCGACACCGCGGTCGTCGAGAACACCGTGCAAGAACCGCACGAGTCGTTCGCGTCCGCCCAGATCCGGCCCGGCACCTCGGAGGTGTGGTTCTACGGCTCGGGGACCCAGGCCTACGTCTGGGACACCCGCCTGGATCGGTCCATCGACTACGCCTGCCGGATGGCGGGACGGGACCTCACCGCCGACGAGTGGACGACCTACCTCGGCGACCGCGAGCACGAACAGGCCTGTCCCGGCTAGCGCCGCACGTACATCAGGTCGGTGATCGACCGGCCGGCCGCCAGGCCCTTGCGCTCGAACTTCGTCACCGGCCGCTCCTCCCAGCGGGGGACGACGCCGCCCTCCAGGCCAGGCTCGTCGTCGAGGACCTCGACCATCTGCTCGGCGTAGTCGGCCCAGTCGGTCGCCAGCCGCCACACCGCTCCGGGCGTCAGCCGGGACGTCGCCAGCGCCGCGAACTCCGGCGTCACCAGGCGACGCTTGTGGTGCTTCTTCTTGTGCCACGGGTCGGGGAAGAACGTCCACAGCTCGACCAGTCCCTCGGGCGCGACCAGGTGCTCCATCGACCAGACCGCGTCGACCGAGCAGAAGCGCACGTTGGTGGCGCCGGCCTCGGCGACCCGCCACAGCGCGTCCGCGACACCCGGGCGCCAGACCTCGAAGGCCAGGACGTCGTACGCCGCCCGCGACGGCGCCAGGGCGGCCGTCGCCTCGCCGACGCCGGAGCCGATCTCGACCACCAGCGGAACCTCGCGACCGAACCACGCGCTCCACGTGAACCCCGGCTCGTCGACCGCCTCGTCCGGGATCACCCAGTCCTCGTGGTGGGCCTCCCACGCCTGCTGCTGGCGCGGGGTGAAGCGGGCGCCGCGCCGGGAGTACGTCAGCACCTCGCGCATCCGCCGGCCGTCGGGGGTCAGCCGCTGGTGCGGACGCGCCGGGCGCACGCCACCCTCGTCAGCCATGCCCTCATCCAACCAACCAGGGGCACTAGTTTCGGGGCGTGGTGTGGATCAAGGCGCGCGTCGAGGTGGTCCACGCCGACCTGGAGCGCGAGACGGCCTTCTGGACCGGGGTCGTGGGCGGCCCGCTGCCGCCGCACCTGACGGTGCAGATGCCGGACCCGCCGTACGACTGGAGTGGCGGTCCGGGCGTCAAGGTCGAGGTCGTCCGCGACATCCCGGAGCCACCTGTGCCGCCGCCCGCCTCGTTCCCCGGGGTCCTTCGGACGCGGGTCTACCAGATCTGCGTCGACCGGCCCCACGACTGGTACTACGAGCACGGCGCGGAGGACTGGTCGCGGATGACCGGCGGGACCCTGGAGCCGTTCGACCGCCGACCCGAGTTCACCTGGGTGCGCATCCCCGGAGGCCCGCACCCGCTCGAGCTGCTCCTGCAGCGGGTGGGGACGAACGACCCGCTCCGGGCGCACCTCGACGTCGGTACGTCCGACCGAACGGCCGAGGTACGCCGTCACCTCGACCTCGGTGCCACGCACGTCGCCGACGAGGAGTTCTGGACGGTCTTGAACGATCCGGCGGGCTTCCCCTACTGCGTCACCGACCGCGACCCGGCGACGGGCGAGCTCACCGGATGATCCCGGCGGCACGCGCCGGACCGGCGTACGCCGCCGCCAGCGAGTCCACCGTCTCGTGGGCGTTGAGGCCGCTGGGATTGGGCACCACCCAGAGCTCGGCGGGGCCCATCGGCTCGGGTTGACGACCGGGCGCGGCCTTCGGCTTCCCGAACGCGGTGCGGTACGCCGTGATGCCCAGCATCGCGACCACGCGCGGCCGCACGTCCTCCACCAGCGCGAGCAGCCGCCGGCCGCCCTCGCGCAGCTCGTCGGCGGTGAGCTCGTCGGCACGGGCGGTCGCGCCGCGGACCAGGCTGGCGATGCCGATCCCGCGCTCGAGCAGCGCCGCCCGGTCGGCGTCCGTCATCGGGTCGCGCACGTCGACCGGATCCTCCACGATCCCGGCCTTCAGCAGCGCCGGCCAGAAGCGGTTGGCGGGGTTGCCGAAGTGGGTCTGGGTCGCCGCTGTCCGCAGGCCCGGGTTGATGCCGACGAAGAGCAACCTCGTGCCGGGGCCGACCAGGTCGGGCACCTCGACGCCGCGGTACGACGCCAGCTCGGCGCGGGTGAAGCTGACCACGGACCCACCCTGTCAGCCATTCCGGTTGTGGGCGTCGGTGGGCAGGCCTACCGTCGATCCATGAACGGCGGCGTGGTGCTCGGCATCGCGATCGTCGTCGCGCTCAGCTTCGCGAGCGCCGTGATGCTGCGGCTGCTGCTGAGCTCCCCGTCGATCATCGGCTGGGTCGGCGACAAGGGCGTCCCGGCCCTGCGGCGTCGCCTGCGCCGCCGCCGCATGGAGCTGCCGACCAGCCGCCCCATCGAGGAGATCGCGCACAACATCCGCCGCCTCGGCGGTGGCTACCACGGTGGCCACCCCGGCCGCTCGTGGGTGAAGTCGGAGGCGCTGCGCCGGGCCTACGACGAGGCGCTGGACGAGGGCTGCCGCGCCCTCGACATCAGCACCGACCTGCTCGACCTCGAGCCCGGCACCGAGCGCGACGCCGAGCGGATGCGCGTCGAGCACCTGCTGGCCACCGCCGGCCTGGTGATGCGACACCGACCGGCGGCATGATCGGGGACGCGCCAGCGGACCCGATCGTCGGTGGTCGAGCAGCGACCGCGCCCGAGCCTGCGAGGGCGCGACGGAGCGTGTCGAGACCCGGTGAGACGACCGCCGACAGGTGGCGAGGTCTCGACGCCGGCTCGACCACCATGCGACACGACGAGGCCCCGCCTCCCTGACGGGAAGCGGGGCCTCGCATGTGAAGCGCTAGATCACTTGGTGATCTTGGTGACCCGACCGGCGCCGACGGTGCGGCCACCCTCGCGGATCGCGAACCGCAGACCCTCGTCCATGGCGATCGGCTGGATCAGCTCGACGGCCATCTCGGTGTTGTCACCGGGCATGACCATCTCGGTGCCCTCGGGGAGGGTCACCACGCCGGTCACGTCGGTGGTCCGGAAGTAGAACTGCGGACGGTAGTTGTTGAAGAACGGCGTGTGACGGCCGCCCTCCTCCTTCGACAGGATGTAGACGTTCGCGTCGAAGTTGGTGTGCGGGGTCGTCGTGCCGGGCTTGATCACGACCATGCCGCGCTCGACGTCCTCGCGCTTGGTGCCGCGGAGCAGCAGCCCGACGTTCTCGCCGGCCTGGCCCTCGTCGAGCAGCTTGCGGAACATCTCGACGCCGGTGACGGTCGTCTTCTGCGAGCCCTCGCGGATGCCGACGATCTCGACCTCCTCGCCGACCTTCACGATGCCGCGCTCGATACGGCCGGTGATGACCGTGCCGCGACCGGTGATCGTGAAGACGTCCTCGACGGGCATGAGGAACGGCTTGTCCGTCTCACGCTCGGGGGTCGGGATCGACTCGTCGACGGCGTTCATGAGATCGAGGACCGACTGGCCCCACTTCTCGTCGCCGTTCAGCGCCGGGAACGCGGCCACGCGCACGACGGGGATGTCGTCGCCCGGGAACTCGTACTCGGAGAGGAGCTCGCGCACCTCCATCTCGACGAGCTCGATGAGCTCCTCGTCGTCGACCATGTCGCACTTGTTCAGCGCGACGACCAGGGCGGGCACGCCGACCTGGCGGGCGAGCAGCACGTGCTCACGGGTCTGCGGCATCGGGCCGTCGGTGGCGGCGACCACGAGGATCGCACCGTCCATCTGGGCCGCGCCGGTGATCATGTTCTTGATGTAGTCGGCGTGACCGGGGCAGTCGACGTGCGCGTAGTGGCGCGCGTCGGTCTGGTACTCGACGTGAGCGATCGAGATCGTGATGCCGCGCTGACGCTCTTCGGGCGCCTTGTCGATCTCGTCGAACGGCGTGAACGGGTTCAACTCCGGGTGCGCATCGTGCAGGACCTTGGTGATCGCCGCGGTCAGCGTGGTCTTGCCGTGGTCGATGTGCCCGATCGTGCCGATGTTCACGTGCGGCTTGGTCCGCTCGAACTTCGCCTTAGCCACTGGGGCTCCTCCTGGTTGTGATTACTTGTTGACTCGTAGGACTGATGAATGCCGAGGATCCGGACGAGAGCTACTCGCCGCGGACCTTCTTGACGATCTCGTCGGCGATGCCCGCGGGGACCTCGGCGTACGAGTCGAACTCCATCGAGTACGACGCCTGGCCGGAGGTCTTCGACCTCAGGTCGCCAACGTACCCGAACATCTCGGACAGGGGCACGAGGGCGTTGATGACCATGTCACCGTGACGCTCCTCCTGGGCCTGGATCTGCCCGCGACGGCTGTTGATGTCGCCGATGACCGTGCCGAGGAAGCTCTCGGGCGTGGTCACCTCGACGGCGAACATGGGCTCGAGCAGGACGGGCTTGGCCATCCGCGCGGCCTCCTTGAACGCCTGGTTGCCGGCGATCTTGAAGGCGAGCTCGGAGGAGTCGACGTCGTGGTACGCGCCGTCCTCGAGCGAGACCTTCACGTCGACCATCGGGTAGCCGGCGAGCACGCCGAACTCCATGGCGTCCTGGGCACCCTGGTCGACCGAGGGGATGTACTCCTTGGGGATGCGACCACCGGACACGTTGTTCACGAACTCGTAGCCGGCACCCAGACCGGTCTCGGGGTCGATGCTCGGCTCGATGCTGATGAGCACCTTCGCGAACTGACCCGAACCACCGGTCTGCTTCTTGTGGGTGTAGGAGTGCTTCTCGACCTTCTGCTTGATGGTCTCGCGGTAGGCGACCTGGGGCTTGCCCACGGTGGCCTCGACGCGGAACTCGCGCTTCATCCGGTCGACGAGGATCTCCAGGTGGAGCTCGCCCATGCCGGCGATGATCGTCTGCCCGGTCTCCTCGTCGGCCTTCACCGTGAAGGTGGGGTCCTCGTCGGAGAGCCGCTGGATCGCGGTGCCGAGCTTCTCCTGGTCGCTCTTCGTCTTGGGCTCGATCGCCACCTCGATCACCGGGGCGGGGAAGCTCATCGACTCGAGCACGACCGGGTTGTTGATGTCGCACAGCGTGTGGCCCGTCTTGGTGTCCTTCAGACCCATGACGGCCACGATCTGGCCGGCGCCGACCGACGCGATCTCCTCACGCTTGTTCGCGTGCATCTGGTAGACCTTGCCGATCCGCTCCTTGCGGCCGGTGACCGAGTTGAGCACGGTCGCGCCCGCCTCGAGCTTGCCGGAGTAGACGCGCACGTAGATCAGCTTGCCGAGGTGCGGGTCGCTCGCGATCTTGTAGGCCAGGCCGGAGAACGGCTGGTCGTCCGCGGGCTTGCGCTCGACCTTGACGTCCTCGTCGTTGACCTTGTGGCCGACGATCGCGTCGATGTCGAGCGGCGACGGCAGGTACTTGACGACCGCGTCGAGCAGGGGCTGCACGCCCTTGTTCTTGAACGCGGTGCCGCAGAGCACCGGGTTGAGCTTGTCGGCGAGCGTGGCGCGACGGATCGCCGCCTCGATCTCGTCGACGGAGAGGTCCTCGCCCTCGAGGTACTTCTCCATGATGTCGTCGTCGGCCTCGGCCAGCGTCTCGAGCAGCTTCTCGCGGTACTCGTCGGCCTGCGCCTGCAGGTCGGCCGGGATCTCCTCGATGGTGTAGTCCTCACCCATCGTGGTCTCGCCACGCCAGGTCAGGGCCCGCATCTGGACCAGGTCGACCACGCCGAGGAAGTCGTGCTCGGCGCCGATCGGCAGCTGCAGCACGAGCGGGGTGGAGTTCAGCCGCTCGACCATCATGTTCACGCAGCGGAAGAAGTCCGCGCCGGTGCGGTCGAGCTTGTTGACGAAGCACATCCGGGGCACGGAGTACTTGTTGGCCTGACGCCACACGGTCATGGTCTGCGGCTCGACGCCGGCCACGCCGTCGAAGACGGCGACCGCGCCGTCGAGGACGCGCAGCGAGCGCTCGACCTCGGCGGTGAAGTCGACGTGACCAGGGGTGTCGATGATGTTGATCTGGTGGTTCTTCCACCAGCAGGTCGTCGCGGCGGACGTGATGGTGATGCCGCGCTCCTGCTCCTGCTCCATCCAGTCCATCGTGGCTGCGCCCTCGTGGACCTCACCGATCTTGTAGGTGATGCCGGTGTAGAACAGGATGCGCTCGGTGGTGGTGGTCTTGCCGGCGTCGATGTGCGCCATGATGCCGATGTTGCGGACCTTGTTGAGGTCCGTGGTGATGTCGACAGCCACTGTCAGCGTTCCTTAGAAGAGTGGGTGAAACTGGCACCCCTCAGTACGCCGGCCGGTCGGGCCGGCGTACTGATGGAAGTCACCAGCGGTAGTGGGCGAAGGCCTTGTTCGACTCGGCCATCTTGTGCGTGTCCTCGCGCTTCTTCACAGCGGCGCCGAGGCCGTTGGAGGCGTCGAGGATCTCGTTCATGAGGCGCTCGTGCATGGTCTTCTCGCGGCGGGCCTGGGCGTAGCCGACCAGCCAGCGCAGCGCGAGCGTGGTGCCACGCGTGCCCTTGACCTCGATCGGGACCTGGTAGGTCGCGCCACCGACGCGGCGGGACTTGACCTCGATGGCCGGCTTCACGTTGTCCAGCGCACGCTTCAGCGTGACCACCGGGTCAATGCCGGTCTTCTCGCGGCAGCCCTCGAGGGCGGTGTAGACGATGCGCTGGGCGACCTGCTTCTTGCCGTCCATGAGCACCTTGGAGACGAGCTGGCTCACCAGCTGCGACCCGTAGACCGGGTCCATGTCGATCGGCCGCTTGGGCGCGGGTCCCTTGCGCGGCATGTCAGCTCTTCTCCTTCTTCGCGCCGTAACGGCTGCGGGCCTGCTTGCGGTTCTTCACGCCCTGGGTGTCGAGCGTGCCGCGGATGATCTTGTAGCGGACACCGGGGAGGTCCTTCACCCGGCCGCCGCGGACGAGCACGATCGAGTGCTCCTGGAGGTTGTGGCCGACGCCCGGGATGTACGCCGTGACCTCGACGCCGCTCGACAGGCGCACGCGGGCGACCTTGCGGAGGGCGGAGTTCGGCTTCTTCGGGGTGGTCGTGTAGACGCGGGTGCAGACGCCGCGGCGCTGCGGAGAACCCTTCAGGGCAGGCGTCTTGGTCTTCGACGCCTTGTCCTGGCGGCCCTTGCGGACCAACTGCTGGATGGTGGGCACCTGGGTGGTTCCCTTTCTGTTCTGCTCTCAGTACCCAGCGCCTTGCCGGGCACGATCGTGCTGCTACTACTGGTGTGCCTGTGATGGTGGGCACCGCACGAGCCTCTGAGCCGGAAACGCCCAGGTCACGCGGGCACGCACAACGGTCTGGTCGTCCCAGACACAAAGGTTGAGATTACTCTCGCGCGCCAAACAGGGTCAAAACGCGGGGTGAAGGTCCTTCTCCTCCGCGGCGCGCGCGTTGCTGCGGGCCAGGACCGAGCTCGCCAGGCCGGCGCCGACGATGACGAGGACGCCGCCGAGGATGAGCGTCCAGCGGGCGCCGAACGTCTCGCCGACCCAGCCGATGACCGGCGAGCCGATGGGCGTGCCGCCCATCACGATCGTCATGTAGAGCGCCATGACGCGGCCGCGGTACGCCGGGTCGGACTCGAGCTGCATGGTGGCGTTGGCCGAGTTGAGCAGCGTGATCGTGCAGAAGCCGATGAGCGGGCACATGACGGCGAACGCGACGTACGTCGGCATCAGCGCGGCGGCGATCTCGGCGCTGCCGAACCCGAGGGCGGCCAGCACCAGCAGCCGTACCCGGATCCGGGACCGCCGGGCCGCCATCAGGGCGCCGGCCAGCGAGCCGATCGCCATGAACGAGCCGAGCAGCCCGAACTCGCCCGCGCCCTTGCCGTAGACCTGGGTCGCCATCAGGGCGGAGGTGATCTGGAAGTTCATGCCGAACGTGCCGGCGAAGAACACCAGCACCAGGACCATCAGCATCTTGGGCTGGCTCCGGACGTACCTGACCCCGTCGAGGAGCATGCCCGGCGTGCGGGCGACCGGCTTCGGGCTGTGCAGCAGCGAGACGTCCATCCGCTGGAGCTGGGTGATGACGGCGGCGTACGACACGGCGTTGATGAGGATGACCCAGCCGGTCGCGTCCGCGCCGCTGCCCAGCGCGCCGATCATCAGGCCGGCCAGGCCGGGACCCATGATCCGGGCGACGTTGAACGCCGCGGAGTTGAGACCGACGGCGTTGGTCAGGTCGTCCTGGTCGACCATCTCGGAGACGAACGACTGGCGGGCCGGGGCGTCGAACGCCGACCCGATGCCGAAGACGAAGGCCAGGACGTACACGTGCCACACCTGCACCACACCGAGCACCGTGATCGTGCCGAGCACCAGCGACGCCGCGGCCATGGTGAGCTGGGTCAGCTGGAGCAGCCGCCGCTTGGGGAAGCGGTCGGCGATCACGCCGGCGTACGGCGACAGCAGCAGCACCGGCAGGAACTGGAGGCCGGTCGTGATGCCCAGCGCCGAGCCGCTGCCGGTGAGCTGGAGCACCAGCCAGTCCTGGGCGACGCGCTGCATCCAGGTGCCGGTGTTGCTGACGACGCTGCCCGCGGCGTACTTGCGGTAGTTCGGGTTGTGCAACGCCTTGAAGGTCGGTGACGTCGGTATCAGTCCTTGCGGGAGAGGGAGTCGATGATCGGGGCGGCCTGCCGGAGGACGGCCCGCTGCTCGGGCGTCAGCTCCGCCAGCCGGCGGGACAGCCAGGCGTCGCGGCGGGCGCGGTCCGCGCGGACCGAGGCGAGGCCGGAGTCGCTCAGGCTGATGACGACCTGGCGGCCGTCGGTGTCGTGCTTGCGGCGGGCGACGTAGCCGCGCGCCTCGAGGGTCTTGACCGTGCGCGTCATGCTCGGCGGCTGGACGCCCTCGGCGGTCGCGAGGTCGCCGACGGTCAGGTCCCCGTTGCGGTAGAGCTGGCCGAGCACCGCCATCTGGCTGAGGCTCAGCTCGTTGTCCGGGTGCCGTTCGGCCACCAGGCGTCGCCGGAGCCGCATCACGGAGATGCGCAGCTCGCTCGCGAGCCCGGAGTCGCTCCGGGCGGCCTTCTCGACGGTGGGCATGTCGTTAGCATAACTCATTAGCCGTGCTAACGATTCCTCGGCGACGGTTGTCCGGGCGACGCCCGGCGGCAGCGTCAGGTCAGCAGCTCGGTGACCGGGTGGATCGCGAAGTACACCAGGAACAGCACCGCGACGACCCACAGCAGCGGGTGCACGCTCCGGGCCTTGCCGCGGAACAGCTGGATCAGCGCGTAGGCGAGGAAGCCGGCGCCGATGCCGACGGTGATGGAGTAGGTGAACGGCATCAGCACGATCGTCAGGAACGCCGGGATGGCGATCTCCAGGTCGTCCCAGTCGATGCCCCTGACCTGCTGCATCATCAGGAACCCGACGAGCACGAGGGCTGGGACGGCGGCCTCGCTCGGGATCACGTCGACCACCGGCGACAGCAGGATCGAGATGAGGAACAGCACGCCGGTCACGACCGAGGCCAGGCCGGTGCGCGCGCCCTCCCCGACACCGGACGCGGACTCGATGTAGGAGGTGTTCGACGAGACGCCGCCCAGCCCGCCGGCGGCCGCGGCGACCGAGTCGACGATGAGGATCTTCTGCACGTCGGGCGGGTTGCCGTCGTCGTCGAGCAGGCCCGCCTCGGCGCCGATGGCGGTCATCGTGCCCATCGTGTCGAAGAAGTCGGCCAGCATCAGCGTGAAGATGAGCAGCAACGCAGCGACGACGCCGACCCGGTCGAACGAACCCAGCAGGTTGAACTCGCCGAGCGTCGAGGCGTCGGGGATGTCGATCACCTTGTCGGGAAGGGTCGGGATGTTGAGGCTCCAGCCGGTGGGGCTGTCCACGCTGGACCCGAGGTCGCCGATCGCCTCGACGATGATCGCCAGCACGGTCGTCGCCAGGATCGAGATCAGGATCGCTCCCTTGACGCGCAGCACCCACAGCGCGACGACGAGTGCCAGCCCGACGGCGAACACGACCGTCGGCCAGCCCGCGAGCTGGCCGTCGGGGCCGAGCTGGACGGGGACCGTGGTGCCGGCGACGTCCGGGATCCGGCGTACGAACCCGGCGTCGACGAACCCGATCAGCGCGATGAAGAGGCCGATGCCGACGGAGATGGCGATCTTGAGCTGGGCGGGTACGGCGTCGAACACCGCCTGCCTGAAACCGGTCAGCACCAGCACCAGGATGAGCACGCCCTCGATGACGACCAGGCCCATCGCGTCGGCCCAGGTCATCTGGCTGGCGACCGCGAACGCGATGAACGCGTTGAGTCCCAGGCCGGTGGCCAGCGCGAGCGGGTAGTTGGCGACGACGCCCATCAGGATCGTCATCACGCCGGCCACCAGAGCCGTGCCGGCGGCGATCGCCGGGAGGTTCGGGCCGTCGCCGCCGCCGAGGAAGTTGCCGTCCGCGTCCTGGGCGAAGCCGAGGATGAGGGGGTTCAGCACGATGATGTAGGCCATCGTGAAGAAGGTGACCACCCCGCCGCGCACCTCGCGCTCGATGGTCGAGCCTCGCGCGCTGATCTTGAAGTAGCCGTCGAGCCCGCCCCGCCGGGGCGCCTCGCTCCGTGTCTCCTGCTTGCCGCCAGCTGCATTCTGGTTGCTCACGAACGCAGCATGGCACTAGGCGAGCGCGTCCGGGAGTACGTCGGCTAGCGTGCCGGTGTGGAGCCGTTGCCCGAGCCGATCCAGCACGACATCGGCAACCGGACGTACTTCGTCGCCAACGTCGAGCCCCTCGACGTCGACGGCGTGCGCACCGTCCAGGTGGGCCTGGCGATCTGGTTCCTCACCTTCCTCGGCCTGCTCCCCTTCTGGTCTGCGCTCGCCGACGCCGACCGCACCTGGTGGCTGTGGACCTGCCTCGCCGGCTCCGGACTCGGCCTCTTCGGCCTCGAGTACTGCCGGCGCCGCCGGGCCGCGCGGGCCGAGGGACGCCCGTACCGGAATTAGGCCAGCGCTGGTCGAGGAGGTCGCGCAGCGACCGTCACGAGACCCGGTGAGAGGTACGCGGTCCGGTCACCGGGTCTCGTGACGGTTCCTAGCGGAACCTCCTCGACCAGCGGGCACGTTCTAGAACCCCTCGAACTCGTCGTCGGTGAGGGTGTCGTGGACGGGGTCGGGCAGGGGCTGGGGCTCGTGCTTGCGGGCCAGGCGTACCTCGGAGTGGGCGCCGCAGCCGTGGTCGAGGGACACCGCCCGGCCGTCGTCGTTGGCGTCGCCGTTGGCGCACACGCCGAAGGAGTCGGCCAGCGGGCCGGCGATGCGGATGAGGAAGCCGCAGCTGCGGCAGGTGTCCGGCGCGGCCTGGGCGAGGGGGGACGTGGGGCCGCCGTCGCCTTCGTACCAGCGCTGGGCGGCCAGGTCGCGGCCCTCGACGGACAGGGTGCGGACGCGGCCGAGGCCGAGCTCGGAGGCGACGCGGCGTACCTGGGCCTTCTCGTCGGTGTCCAGCGGGTCGTCGCCGAAGGAGTACGTCGGCACCAGCCGCGGGTCGTCGTCGGAGACGGGCAGCAGGTCGCCGGGCGAGAGGTCGCCGGGCTGGATCCGCTCGCGGTAGGGCACCCACTCGGGGGCCACGATCGCCTCGTCGCCGGGGATGAGCACGATCTCGCAGACGGTGACGGTCTTCTGCCGGCTCGCCCGCGTCACGGTGACCGACCAGCGCCAGCCGGCGTACCCGCGCCGGGTGCACGCGAACTGGTGGGTGACCAGACGCTCGCCCTCGACGACCGCGCCGAGGTGGTCGCCGACGTCCGCGGCGTCGACGTCCTCGAGGAGGGCGTCGCGCGCCGTGTCCACCGCAGCCATCGCCACGGAGTCGGGCTTGGCTCGCACCGTCGGTGCGGTCTTCAGTGCCGTTCCCTGGGCCGCGTTCACCGGCTCATCATCACTCATCGGGGCGTCCGTCGTCAGATCGGGCCAATGGTGGGTCGGTCGCGGCAGGATAGGCACATGAGCACCGCCGGGGGAGGTACGCCGACCGGGCGCGACCGCGCCCGGCGGGTCGGCCGCGCCATCGGCACGGGGGCCAAGGTCACCGGCCGGGGCGTCGCGGGGTTCGCGCGCGGCACCGGCAAGTTCAGCCGGTTCACGTTCCGGCAGGCGCGCCGCGCCGCCAACGCCCAGGGCGCCGACCGCTCGGGGCTCTCGCGGCTGATCGAGATGCACGCGTTCAACACCGCCGGCGACGCGGCGGTGGCCATCTCGCTGGCCGGCAGCCTGTTCTTCAAGGTGCCGTCGGGCGAGGCGCGCGACCAGGTCGCCCTCTTCCTCGCGCTCACGATGCTGCCGTTCGCGGTCGTGGCGCCGCTGATCGGGCCCTTCCTCGACCGGTTCGCGCACGGCCGGCGCTGGGCCATCGGCGGCACGATGGCGCTGCGGGCCTTCCTCTGCTGGGTGCTCGCCTCGTCTGTCGACAGCGGGTCCGCGCTCGTCTTCGCCTCCGCGCTCGGCGTGCTGGTGGCGTCCAAGGCGTACGGCGTCACCCGCGCCGCCGCCGTACCTCGCCTGCTGCCGGCCGACTTCACCCTCGTGAAGGCCAACGGCCGGGTCTCGTTGTCGGGCATCGTCGGGGCGTCGGTGTCCGCCCCGCTGGCCGGCCTGGCCTCGCTGTTCGGGTCGGAGTGGTCGCTGCGCTACGCCTTCCTGCTGTTCGTCATCGCCACCATCTGTGCCATCCGGCTGCCGGCCAAGGTCGACTCCAGCGAGGGCGAGGGCGAGATGAGCTGGCGCACGGGCAGCACCTCGCGCCGCGGCCGGACACGGACGCCGATCCCGGCGCCGGTCGCGTTCGCGCTCCGGGCGAACTGCGGGCCGTGGTTCATGTCGGGCTTCCTGCTGATGTTCGTGGCCTTCCTGCTGCGCAACGAGGACGTGCGGCCCGACAGCGCGTTCGGCGCGGGCGTGATGATCGGCATCGTCGTCGGCGCCGCCGGCCTCGGCCGGGTCCTGGGCACGCTGGCCGCCTCCGGCCTGCGCAAGGTCACGCCGATGGTCGCGGTCGTGCTGGCGCTCGTCGCCGACGCGGCGGCCGCACTGCTGGCCGCGCTGTTCTACGGCGTCTGGACGCTGGCCCTCCTGGGGCTGGTCGCCGGACTGTCGCAGGCGATCTCCAAGTTCTCCCTGGACGCCACCATCCAGCGGCACATCCCGCCGCGCGTGCAGGCCAGCGCGTTCGGACGCAGCGACACGACGTGCCAGCTGGCGTGGGTGCTGGGCGGTTTCGTCGGCATCGCGATCCCGCTGGACCCACCCCGGCTGGGGCTGTTCGTGGCGTTCGTGGTCGTGACCGCGTGGACCGGGTTCGTGCTGACGACCGTGCCCAAGAAGCGCGCGGGGGCCGGCACCGCCGTGACCCGGGTCGACCAGAGCGAGGTCGACACCCAGCCGATGAGCAGGCCCTAGGACTCGAGCTCGTCGGCGAGCGCGCGCAGCAGCTTGGCGGTGGGCGCTGCCGTGCGGCGGTCCGGGTGCCGGCCGTGGCGGTAGGCCTCGCCGACCTCGTCGAGGAGCCGGATCAGGTCCTCGACGATCGTGACCATCTCCTCGGGCTTCTTGCGCTGGGCGTTCCGCTGGGCGGTGCGCTGGTTGCGCGACACCGACGCGGGCGCCTCGAGCACCCGCACCTGCAGCGCCTGGTCGCCACGGCGGCCCTGGGCGATCCCGAACTCGACCCGCGTGCCGGGCTTGAGCGAGGTGGTCCCCTCGGGCAGGGCGTCGCTGCGCACGTAGACGTCGGGGCCCTCCTCCTGCGAGAGGAAGCCGAAGCCCTTCTCGGCGTCGAACCACTTCACCTTGCCAGTGGGCACGAGGGCACGTCCTTCGTCGGAACCTGTGGGGGGAGCCGCTCGTTGCGGCCCTCGGAAGCCTAGGCGGCCCACCCTGATCACCGCCAACGGGTTGGCGTGCCGTCAGACGCTCACGTACGCGTCCAGCCAGTCGGGGAAGACGGTGAGGTCGGCGAGCACCACGTCCGTGCCCGCCTCGACGAGCTCCTCCTCGGTGCAGCCGCCGGTCAGCACCGACACGCTGACCACGCCGGCCGCCTTCGCGCCCTCGACGTCGTGGACGTGGTCGCCGACCAGGATCGAGGCACCCTCGCGGCGCAGCACGTCGGCCTTGCCTGGTCCGACGACCATCCCGTGGACCAGGTCGACGTCGAGGGCGAGGTGCTCGACGTGGCGGCGGGCGTTCGGCTCGTACTTGCCCGTGACGACGAGGACCCGGCCGTCGTGGCGGCGTACGGCGGCGATCGACTCGGCCGCCCCCGGGAAGGCCTCGACGGCGTGGATCGCGTGCTCGACGTACAGGACGCGGAACCGGTCGACCGCCGCGCTCATCTGCTCCGCGGGGACGTACCCGTCGAGCAGCACGTCCAGCGGCGGACCCAGCCGCGCCGTGAGCTCCTCGACGGGCAGGTCGACGCCGAGCTCGTCGGCCAGCGCCGTGAGGGTCGTGGACATCCCGGGCGCGGTGTCGATGAGCGTCATGTCGAGGTCGAAGGCGACGACGAGGGACATGGGCCCACCTTAGGAGCGCCGCTCCTGGGCAGGCTCTGACACCATGGACGCTTGACCAGGTCCTGGTACTCCCGACGCGCGCTCGCCGGAGCGCTGACGGCTGCCGCCCTGCTGGCGAGCGGAAGCCTGGCCGTCACCGCGTCCGCCACGGAGAGCACCCGGGACCACGGCACCGACCTGTACCTCGTCACGCTCGTGGGACCGGGCACGGCCGGTGACCGGTCCGGGACCCCCGCCTACGACGTGCGGCTGGCCGAGACGGCCGCCCAGGACGCCACGCTGGCGGCCGTCGGCGCGGCCACGCCGGTGTACCGCTGGACGACCGCGCTCAACGGCTACGCCGTCCGGCTGACCCGCAGCCAGGCCCGGGCACTCGCGGAGAACCCCTCGGTGGCCGCGGTCGAGCGCAACCGGGTCCGCCGGCTCGCCGGCGTCCGAGCCCCGGCCGGCCTCGGCGTCCAGGACGTGCCCGGGCTCGGCGGGGCCGGCACCGTCATCGGCCTGGTGGACTCGGGCCTGTGGCCCGACAGCCCGCTGTTCGCCGACGTCCGCGGGCTGGGCCGGGCGCCCACGGCGTTCCGAGGCTCCTGCGCCTCCGGTCCGGGCTGGGCCACCGAGGTCTGTGACCGGAAGATCGTGGGGGCGCACTGGTACGTCGACGGCTTCGGCGCCGACCGCCTGCGCACCGGTGCCAGCCTCTCGCCCCTCGACGACAGCGGCCACGGCACGCTGGTCGCGTCGATCGCCGCCGGCAACAGCGGTGTCAGCGTCCATGTCCCGGGCCAGCGAGCGGGCACCTACTCGGGCGCGGCCCCGCAGGCCCGGCTGGCGGTGTACAAGGCGTGCTGGACCGCCCCCGACCCCCGCGACGACGGCTGCGCGAGCGCCGACCTGGTGACCGCCATCGACCGGGCCGTCGCCGACCGCGTGGACGTCCTCAACCTCTCGGTCGACGGCGGCCGCGCGGTCGACACCGTGGAGCGAGCCCTCCTCGGCGCGGCCGAGGCCGACATCGTCGTGGTGGGCGCCTCGGGCAACGCCGGCACGCGCGAGTACGCCGCGCACGCCTCCCCGTGGGTCACCTCGGTCGGCGGCACCACCGGCGTCACCCGCCGCGGCGAGGTGACCGGCGCCGGGCTGAGGCTCACGGGCGCCATGGCCGCGCGTCGCGCGACCCATCCGCGTCGCGTCGTGCTGGGCGCCCGGGTGCCCGCCGCCGGCAGCACCCCCGACAACTCGCGGTACTGCCTGCCCGGCAGCCTGGACGCGGGACGAGTGGCCGGCCGCATCGTGGTGTGCGAGCGAGGTCAGGTCGGCCGCGTCGACAAGTCCGCCGCGGTCCATCGTGCCGACGGCGCCGGGATGATCCTGCTGAACGTCACGCGCGGGCAGGTGGCCGCCGACTTCCACGCCGTACCGACCGTCCACCTGGCCAAGGACGACGGCCGGCTCCTGCGCGCCTGGCTGCGCGAGCACCCGCGTGGCCGGCTGTCACTGCGACCGGACGGTGTCAGCCGCACGCCCGACCGACTGGTCGCGTGGAGCAGCGCGGGCGACCCGACCGCGTCGTTCCTCAAGCCCGACGTCGTGGGCACGGCGGTCGGCGTGCTCGGGGCCACCCCGCCGTCGCCGTACGGCCGGCGCTGGGACCTCGGCTCCGGCACGTCGGTCGCCGCGGCGCGTACCTCGGGCATCGCGGCCACCCTGATCAGCCGGCACGACTGGACGGCCGCCGAGGTCCGCTCGGCCCTGGCCACCACCGCCGGCAACGTCGAGGGCGACCCGTCGCTGATCCGCCTCGGCGCCGGCCGCACCCGCGCCCGCGCCGCCGACCGGCCGGGCCTGGCGTTCGCCGTGCCGCCCGGCGACTACCGGGCGTGGCTCGACGGCGACCTGGCGGCGACCGACCTCAACACCCCGTCGCTGCTGCTGCACGGCACCGGCACGGTCACCCGCACCGTGACCAACGTCGGCACCCGCGGCATGTACTACTCCTCGGCGGCGCGTGGCTTCAGCAGGTACGACGTCTCGGTGACCCCGGCGGCGTTCAGCCTGGCGCCCGGCGAGAGCGCGACGTTCACCGTGACGGTCAACGGGCCGGCGGGAGCGCAGCCGATCGACGACGGCTACGTCATCTGGCGCGGGGCCAACGGCAACCGCGTGCGCGTGCCGGTCGTCATCGCGCGCTGACCCGATCCGATCAGGCCCAGCCCTCGCTGACCTCCGCGGCCATCCGCTGGCCCTGCTCACGCCCGGCGCGTGCCGCGCCCATCCGCATCGCGGGGTCCAGGACGTTGCGGCCGATCGCCCGCAGCGAGGGCTCGTCGGGCGCGATCCAGGCGGTCCGGCGGGCGCCGGTACGCCGCAGCTGCTCGGGCATCGAGTGCTTCTTGCCGAACGAGCGCCACAGCGGCACCACGGCGAGCACGACGTCGCAGCCGGTCGCCAGGTCGGCGTTGGCCGCGGAGCGCATCCCGCCGTCGACGTAGCGGCGGCCGCCGATCTCCACGGGCGGCCAGACGAGCGGGACCGCGCAGCTCGCGGCGACCGCGTGCACCAGGTCGACGTCGCCGTGCCGGTCGAACACGGTGAACGACCCGCTGTCCGCGTCCACCGCCGTGATCTTGAGGTCGCGCTCGGGCCAGGACGGGAGGGACCCGTCGGGCAGGCGCAACCGGTTCGCGAACACCGCGACCTGGTCGTCGGCCGGCCCGGGGTGCGCCCTCAGCGCGGCCCGGCCGATCCGGCGCCGCTTCGCGCGACCGTTGCCCGGAAGCAGCATCAGCCCGAGCAGGGTCACCGCCTCGCGCGTCCCGAACACCCCACCCGCGTCCTCCTTCGACGGCGGGCTGGTCTGCTCGGCGTACAGCTCCTCCAGGTCCTCCCCGCTGGCCACCACCGCCCCGACGGCCGAGCCCGCCGAGGTACCGACCACCAGGTCGGCGCCGCTGACGTCCGCGCCGCCGTCCCTCAGCCCGGCGAGCAGCCCGACCTCCCAGGCGATGCCGGTGACGCCGCCACCGCCGAGGACGAGTCCCGTTCGTGTCACGGTGGCGAGCCTAGGAGGCGGCTTCGGGTGGGACCTCAGAGGCCGAGCTGCTCGGCGGTCTCCTCGCGCATCTGCACCTTGCGGATCTTGCCGGTCACGGTCATCGGGAACTCGTCGACGACCAGGACGTACCGCGGGATCTTGTAGTGCGCGAGCTTGCCGGTCGCGAACGCCCGGACGGCGTCGGCGTCGAGCGGCTCCGCGCCGGCCCTCATCTTGACCCAGGCGGCCAGCTCCTCGCCGTACTTCTGGTCCGGGACGCCGATCACCTGCACGTCCTCGATGTCGGGGTGCTGGTAGAGGAACTCCTCGATCTCGCGCGGGTAGATGTTCTCGCCGCCGCGGATGACCATGTCCTTGATGCGGCCGACGATGTTGCAGTAGCCGTCCTCGCGCATCTCGGCGAGGTCGCCGGTGTGCATCCAGCCGTCGGCGTCGATGGCCTCGGCGGTCTTCTCGGGGTCGTCCCAGTAGCCGAGCATCACGGAGTACCCGCGGGTGCAGAACTCGCCGGTCTCGCCGCGCCCGACGGTCGCGCCGGTGTCGGGGTCGACGATCTTGATCTCGACGTGCGGGTGGGCGCGGCCGATGGTCGCCGTACGCCGGTCGAGGTCGTCGTCGGCCCGTGTCTGGCAGGAGACGGGCGAGGTCTCGGTCATGCCGTAGGCGATCGACACCTCCTCCATGTGCATGTCGGAGATGCAGCGCTTCATCACCTCGACCGGGCAGATGGAGCCGGCCATGATCCCGGTGCGCAACGTCGAGAGGTCGTGGTCGCGGAACGTCGGGTGGTTCTGCATGGCGATGAACATCGTGGGCACGCCGTACACGCCCGTGCAGCGCTCCTCGGCGATCGTGCGGAGGGTCGTCTCGGGGTCGAAGCCGGGCGCGGGGATGACCATCGTCGCGCCGTGGGTGGAGCAGCCGAGGTTGCCCATCACCATGCCGAAGCAGTGGTAGAAGGGCACGGGGATGCAGAGCCGGTCCTCGTGGGTGAAGTTGATGGTCTCGGTGACGAAGTACCCGTTGTTGAGGATGTTGCGGTGCGACAGCGTCGCGCCCTTGGGGTAGCCCGTGGTGCCGGACGTGTACTGGATGTTGATGGGGTCGTGCGCGTCCAGCTCGTAGGTGAGCGCCTCGGCCAGCGTGATGCCGGGGTCGTGGACGTTGTGGTCGGTCCACTCCTGGTCACCGAGGAACCAGACCTGCTCGACGGGCACCCGGTCGCGGACCTCCGCGACCATCGACCGGTAGTCGCTGGTCTTGAACTCCGGCGCCGAGATCAGCAGCTTCGTGCCCGACTGGTTGAGCGCGTAGGCCAGCTCGTGGGTCCGGTACGCCGGGTTGATGTTGACCAGGATCGCGCCGATCTTCGCGGTCGCGAACTGGACGATCGTCCACTCGGCGCAGTTGGGCGACCAGATGCCGACCCGGTCGCCCTTGGTGATCCCGGCACGGAGCAGGCCGAGGGCGAGGTCGTCGACATCGGAGTCGAGCTCGGTCCACGTCCAGCGTCGTCCCGACGCGACCTCGACCAGCGCCTCGCGATCCGGGTACGCCGCGACGGTGCGTTCGAAGTTCGCCCCGATGGTCTCCTCGAGGAGCGGGGTGTCGGTCTCGCCGGCCGCGTAGGACTCCACTCTGGGAACCTACGCCCGCACTCATCCCTCGCGGGAGACCCGCATGGTGCGGTCGCCGAACCGGACCACGTCGCCGTCCAGCAAGGTGGCCGGCTTGCCGCCGGACAGCGGTCGCGAGACACCCTGGCGGACCAGCACCGAGCCGTTGGTGGACCCGCGGTCCATCACGACCAGCGCGCCGTCGCCGGCCAGCCCCACCTGCGCGTGCGTCTTCGACAGCGACATGTCCGGGGAGGGGAGGGCGACGAGGCGGCGCACGGTCTCGCCGCCGCGGCCCTCCGGACGCCGGCCCACGAGGACCAGGCCGTCGACGGGGACCCGCTCGCCGGTGTCGAACGTGAGCACCCACCCCGAGGGCGGCCCGGTCGGCGCGACGACGGGAGCCCTGCGGGCGGTGCGGTTGGCGTCAGCCACGCCGGCCGGTACGGGCACCGGGGGCTGCGGCTGCGGCACCGGCACCGTGGACGGGGTCGGTGCGGCCCGCGGTGTTCGACGGGGGGCCTCGGGCTGCGGGGCGGGCGGAGCCGGGACCAGGCGCATCGCGGTCAGGTTGACGACGTGCCGCGGCCCGCTGTGCGCCCGGTCGACCTCGACCGGCTCGGGCCGCACGTCCACCTCGATCGAGCGGGCGACCTGGTCGTGCCAGCCCCGTCGCTGTCGGCGTGGGTCCATGAGCGCGGTCCAGGCCAGCGTGGCCAGGCCGATGCCGAACGTCGGGATCGTGGCCACCCCGAGCACCAGCCCTCGCAGCAGCGCGCGGCCCACGCCGATGGGGGCCCCGGTGCCCACACCGACCACCCGCAGCCCGACGGCGGCCTTGCCGGGGGTCGCGCCACTGGCACCGAGGGCGACCGCGAACAGCAGCCACACGAGCAGCACCGCCCCGGCGACGAGAGCGACGCCGCCCCAGACCGCGTCGTCGCGGAAGAAGAGGGCGTATGCCGCCCAGCCGGCGGCCCCGATCAGCGTCCAGCCGACCAGCCGGTCGATCACGAACGCGTAGAAGCGCCGGTCCAGCCCGGCCACCGGGTAGCCGGCGGCGGGTCGGTCGTGGGCGGGCTGCTCGCTCAGCTGTTGCCGACCTGGATCGTCACGCCGTCCCCGAGGTCGATGATCGCGCCGGGGATGAGCTGGACGGCAATGCCGGGCTGGAGGTCCTCCGGCGGCAGGCCGGGCTGGACGAGCACGGTGCCGTTGGTGGAGCCGAGGTCGGTGGCCACCGCCGACCCGTGGTCGGCCCCGGCGCCCGGACGGATCTCCAGGTGGGTGGAGGAGATCTCCTGGTTCGGGCTCGGCACCGTGACCAGGCGCGGCTGCTCGGTCGAGGTGAACCGCCGCGCCTCCGGCGCCCGGCCCACGATCACCGCCCGGTCGACCTCGACGACGTCGCCGCTGGAGAACGTCAGCTTCGCGACGGGGGCCGACAGCACGCTCGGCGCCGGCGGCTGACCGGGGATGCCGGGCTGGCTGCGCGCGAGCTCACCGGGCTCCCAGCTGCCGCCCTGGGTGTGCCCGTCATGCTCGGTCGACCCGGGTGACGGCGCCGACGCGGGTGCCGGGACCGGCTGGGGCGTCGGCTGGGGCGTCGGCTGGGCCCAGCCTGCCTGCTCGGTCAGCGAGGGCTCCTGCCGGTGCGTGGGCGGGTCGTCGAGCGGCGTCTCGAGGCCGAGCGGGTCGGCGCCGGGGATCGCGGAGTAGAACGCCGTCTCCTCCTCCGCCGAGGGCTCCGGCTCGGGGGTCGGCTCCGGGGTCGGCTCCGGCGCGGGGGTCGGCTCGGGAGTGGGCTCGGGATCGAGCGCGGGCTCGGGGGCGGCCGGCTCCGCGGCGTACGCCGGCCGGTCGGTGCGCCCGATCCGCACCAGGCCGCCGGGGATGGGCAGGTCGTCGGTGCCGTCGGTGTCCGCGACCTCGATGCGCATGGCGCGCACGTCACGCAGCGAGCGTTCGGCCCAGGTCGTCGCCGAGGACCCCTCCACCGTGACGGTCTCCTCGCCGCAGGTGAACTCGGCCTTGGCGGCGCCGCGGATGACGACCTTGGTCTCACCGTCGTCCTCGCTGACCAGCACGAACCCGGGCAGCTCGCGGAGCCCGTCGGAGATCAGCGCGTCGAGCACCTCGTCGAAGCCGGCGCCGTCGTCGACCAGGGCCCAGATCGCGGCGACCCGGGCCTTCTCGGTGGGTGGGAGGACGACGGTCGCGTGCTCGCCGAACACCCCGAACCAGTCGCCGGGGCGGTACGAACGAGACTCACTCACGGCAGGTCCCTCATGGCCGGGCTCCTAGCTTCATCTCCAGACTCACGCGCTGGCGCTCGGAGTCGTACCCGCTCTCGCTCTCCAATCCCATCACATCGACGACGACCGCCGTCGCGTTGTCACGCCCGCCGGCCGCGACCGCCGCGGCGACCAGCCGGTCGGCCGCGTCGCGCGGGTCCGTGGCGTCGGCGAGGATCGCCGCGACCTCCCGGTCGCCGATCATCTCGTTGATCCCGTCGGAACAGAGCAGCAGGCGTTCGGCGCTGGCCAGCGGCAGCAGGAAGTAGTCGGCGTCCTCGAGCTCGGGCCCGCCGAGGGCCCGGGTGACGACGTGCCGCGCGGGGTGGCTGGACATCTCCTCGCGCGTGATCGTGCCCTCGTCGGCCAGCTCCTGCACGAGGCTGTGGTCGACGCTGACCTGCTCGAGGTCGCCGTCGACGAACCTGTAGATGCGGGAGTCGCCGACGTTGGCCAGCAGCCACTTCGGCGCGCCGCCCTCCTGCGCGTCGTCCTCGACGAGCAGCGCGACCACGGCGGTGGTGCCGGCCTGGAAGTCCCGGCCGGTGTGGCGCGACTGCTCCTCGGCGTACTCGGTGATCCGGCGGTGGCAGGCGACCAGGGTCTCGGCGACGGCGATGCTGCCGCGTCGTGGGTCGTACCCCTCCTCGGCCAGCCGGGCGAACTCCTCGACCACGATCCGGCTGGCGACGTCGCCGCCGTCGTGGCCGCCCATCCCGTCGGCGACGACGAACACCGGCGGCGCGGCCAGGTACGAGTCCTCGTTGACCTCGCGCACACGGCCCACGTCGGTGGCCGCGCCGTAGTGCAGCTCGACGCGACTCATCGGACCGGTCCCGGACGCCCCGGTAGCGTGGTCGCGATGGCCAGATCGACCCCCAGGACGGGCAACCGGTCGTTGGCCGACCAGCTGCGAGGCTGGCCGGACGACCGGCTCTCCCGGCTGCTCCGCGAGCGTCCCGATCTCGCCACTCCTGCCCCTCAGGACTCGGGCCAGCTCGCGTCGCGAGCGGCGGCCCGGTCGTCCGTGCCTCGTGCGCTCGACCTGCTCACCAAGCTCGAGCTCTGTGTAGTGGATGCCCTCGTAGCCGCGGGTCAAACCACCCAAGCCGATCTGGTGTCACTGGTCAACGCCTCCGACGACGCCGTACGCCGGGCGGTCGAGCGCCTGGTCGACCTCGGCCTGGCCTGGGAGTCGACCGGCGGCCTGCGCGCGGTGGCCGGCATCGCCGAGCTGCCGCGCGGCACCGCGCTGTCCTCCTCGCTCGGCGGGCTGCGGCCGTTCTCCCCCGACGCGCCGTCGCCCGAGGAGGTCGCCGAGCGGCTGGCCGCGATCAGCCCGGCCGCGCGGGCGCTGCTCGAGCACGTCGACCAGAGCGGCGGCGAGGCCACCGCCGGGTCGGCCCGGCACACCGTGCTGCCCGACGATGCCACGACACCGGCCGAGGAGCTGCTGGCGCGCAAGCTGCTGGTGCCTCGGTCCGGCGGCCAGGTCTGGGTGCCCGGCGAGGTGAGCGTCGCGCTGCGCGGCGGCCACACGACGGTGGCGCCCGTGGACGACGTACCGGCGCTGGCCACCGCCGACCGCGACGCCGCGCTCGTCGAGCGGACGGCCGCCGGAGCCGCGTTCGACGTCGTGCGCCGGGTCGAGCTGCTGCTGGACCACTGGGGCGCGCAGCCGCCCGGCGAGCTGCGGGCCGGTGGTCTGGGCGTCCGCGAGCTGAAGGCGGCCGCCGCGCACCTGCACGTCGACGAGCGCCAGGCCGGCCTGCTCGTCGAGGTGGCCGCGGAGGCACGGCTGCTGGCCTCGCGCTACGACGAGGACGGCAACGCCGTGTACGCGCCCACCGACGCCTTCGACGGCTGGACCCGGCAGGCGGCCGCCGAGCGGTGGGCGACGCTGGCGACGGCGTGGCTCGGCACCCCGCGGTTGCCGGGTCTGGTCGGCCGCCGCGATGCCTCCGGACGGGCGATGGTGGCGCTGGCCCCGGAGAACACCAGCGCACACGCCGCGGAGACCCGGCGAGCCGTGCTCACCGAGGTCGCCGCCCTGCCCGACGGGCAGGTGCTCGCGACGGGCACCGGCCCGCCCACCCTGGTCGAGCGGCTGGCCTGGCTGCGACCGCGCCGGCCGCGTACGCGTGCGGACCAGGCGGTGTGGGCCCTCGACGAGGCGACCACCCTGGGCCTGGTCGCCCTCGGCGGCGTGCCGGCGTACGCGCGCCTCCTCCTCGACGGCGAGGTGGCCCGCGCGACCCTGGCCCTGGTGCCGCTGATGCCCGCACCCGTCGACCACGTGCTCCTGCAGGCTGATCTCACGGCCGTCGCGCCGGGGCCGCTCGAGCCGGACCTGGCCCGCCGGCTGCAGGTGGTCGCGCAGGTCGAGTCGCGGGGAGGTGCGACCGTCTACCGCTTCACCCGCGACTCCGTACGTCGCGCGCTCGACCTCGGCTGGAGCGCGGCGGAGCTGCACGGCTTCCTCGCCGAGGTCTCGCGGACGCCGGTCCCGCAGCCGCTGACGTACCTCGTCGACGACACCGCGCGGACCTTCGGCACCGTCCGGGTCGGCCACGCCGAGGCGTTCATCCGCGCCGACGACGAGACCGCGCTCTCCGAGCTGATGGCGCACCCCCAGGCGGCCTCGCTCGGCCTGCGCCGGCTGGCGCCGACGGTCCTGGTCAGCAGCACCCCGCTCGACATCCTGCTGCCGCGGCTGCGCGAGATGGGGGCCGCGCCGGCCGTCGAGGCGCCGGACGGCACGCTCCACGTCGCGCGCTCGGACCTGCTCCGCGCCCGCACGCCGAAGGAGCGGGGGTCGGCCGAGCGGGCGACCCGCGAGTCGGCGTCCCTCGCCCGGGTGGTGGCCGCGATCCGGGCCGGCGACCGGGCCGTGGCCGAGCGCCCGTCGGACCTACCGGCGTTCACGCCGACCGACTCGATGACGGCGCTGCGCCAGGCGGTGGCCGGCCGGGCGTCGGTGCTCATCGCCTACGTCGACAACCACGGCGCGAGCACCGAGCGTATCGTCGACCCGCTGGGCCTCGAGGGCGGCTGGTTGACGGCGCTGGACCACCGCAGCGAGGAGATCCGCACCTTCGCGGTGCACCGCATCACCTCGGTCAGCCCGGTCGCCATCGACTTGGGGGACATGCCCTAGCGTCTCGGGGTGCGCTACCTGCTGAGCGTCCCGCCGTTCACCGACCCCCGCGTCGTCGTCGACCTCGCCGTGCTCGCCGAGGAGAGCGGCTGGGACGGGTTCTTCCTCTGGGACCACCTGCGCTGGGACGACAAGCAGGAGGTGCACGACCCGTGGGTGCTGCTCGGCGCGATCGCGGCGCGCACCTCGCGCCTGGTCCTGGGCACCCTGGTGACGCCCCTGTCGCGGCGGCGACCCTGGGTGGTCGCCAAGCACCTGGTCACCCTCGACCACCTCGCACCGGGTCGGGTCGTCCTCGGTGTGGGCCTGGGGGACCCGCCCGACCTCGACTTCTCCGACCTCGGCGACGAGGGCGACCACCGCACCCGGGCGGCGATCCTCGACGAGGCGCTCGAGGTGGTCGCGGGGCTGGTCGCCGGCGAGCGGGTCGACCACGACGGCGAGCACCACCGCGTCCACGCGGCCATGCGGCCGGCCGCGAGCCGGGTGCCGATCTGGGTGGCCGGGCGGACGCCCAACAAGCGGCCGCTCGAGCGTGCGCGTCGCTGGGACGGCTACGCCCCCATCGGCGACGGCCTCGATCCGGCCTCCCTCGTCGAGCTGGTGGGCCCGCCACCCCGGCCCGGCTGGGACCTGGTCGTGCCCTGGGAGGACGATGCGCCGGCCCTGGACTACGAGGCGGCCGGGGTGACCTGGCTGGTGAAGTCCGTCTGGCCGACCGACGAGGGCTGGGTCGAGGAGCTGCACGACCTCGCCGGCCGTGACCCTCGAACCTAGGCTGGGTCCGTGGACTTCGTCAGGTACGCCGAGGCGTCGGCGCGGCTGCTGAACGCATCGCTCGACGGGCCCGAGGCGCTGGTCGCGATCCTGCCGGGACGCGAGTGGCTGCACCCGCAGGTGACCGAGCGCGACATCACCACGCTGCGCCGGTTCCAGAAGGAGCTGCGCCCGGTGTTCGACGCCGCCGACGCCGGCGACGTACGGGCCACGATCGACGGGCTGAACGACGCGATGGTGCGCCACCCGATCACCCCGCGGATCTCCGACCACGACGCCGACGACCTGCACCTCCACGTCGCCACCAAGTCCGCCTCGGTCGCCGAGCTGCTCATCGGGGAGGCCCTGCTCGGCCTCGCCACGCTGGTCTGCGACCTCGGCCCCACCCGTCTCGGCGTCTGCCAGGCCTCGCCCTGCACCAATGTCTTCGTCGACACCTCCCCCAACCACTCCCGCCGCTACTGCTCGGACCGCTGCTCCTCGCGCGCCAACGTCGCGGCGTACCGGGCGAGGCAGAAGGCCGCCGTTTCGCCGGTCGAGGAGGGACGAAGTCCCGTCACGAGACCACGCTGAAGGTCACGGGGGTCTCGTGACAGGCGCTGGCGCGCCTTCCTCGACCAGCGAGGCGGCGAACGTCAGTGCTTGCCGTTCCAGCTGTCCCAGAGCGCGGCGTACGAGCCACCGGCCTCGACCAGGTCGTCGTGGGAGCCGAGCTCGCTGATCTTCCCGTCCTCCACGACGGCGACCCGGTCGGCGTCGTGGGCGGAGAAGAGGCGGTGCGCGATGGCGATGACGGTGCGGCCGTGCAGGACGGCGGCCAGCGAGCGCTCGAGGTGACGCGCGGCGCGGGGGTCGATCAGCGACGTGGCCTCGTCGAGGACGAGGGTGTGGGGGTCGGCGAGGACGAGGCGGGCCAGGGCGACCTGCTGGGCCTGCGCGTCGGTGAGGTGCCGGCCGCCGGAGCCGACGACCGTGTCGAGGCCGGAGGGCAGCAGGTCGACCCAGGCCAGCGCGTCCACGGCGTCCAACGCGTCGCGCAGGGAGTCGTCCGCGGTGCCGGGCGGGGCCGCCAACGCGAGGTTCTCCCGCAACGTGCCCACGAACACGTGGTGCTCCTGGGTCACCAGGGCGACGTGGCCGCGCAGGTCGTCGAGCGGCAGCTCGACGAGACCGACGCCGCCGACCGTCACCGAGCCGGTGCGCGGCGGGTGGATGCCGGCGAGCAGCCGGCCGAGCGTCGACTTGCCGGCCCCGGACGGGCCGACCATCGCGATCCGCTCCCCCGGCGCGACCTGGAGGTCGACGCCGTGCAGGACGTCGCGGCCCTCGACGTAGGCGAACCGCACGTCGTCGGCGTCCAGCCGCTCACCCGAGGGCACCCGCCCGGTGGGCGTGCGGTCGTCGGGCACCATCGCGACTCCGAGCAGCCGGGCCAGCGAGGCCTGCCCGACCTGGAGCTCGTCGAGGATCGAGACGATGCGGTCGACGGGGTCGATGAGCATCTGCACGTACAGCGTCGCGGCCGTGACCTCGCCCAGCGTCGCCGAACCCTGCGTGTAGAGCCAGCCACCGAGCAGCAGCGTGCAGACGGTCGGGATGAGGTACGACAGCTCCATGTTCGGGAAGAACACGGTGCGCAGGTACAGCGTGTAGCGCTCCGCGGCGTACGACTCCGCGATGTCCCCGTCGATCGCGGCGACCCGCTCGCGCCCGAGCCCCAGCGCCTCGACCGTGCGCGCGCCCTCGACGGTCTCGGTGAGGGTCGCGTTCATCCGTGAGTAGGACGCCCCTTCACGGAGGTACCCCGCCTTCGCGCGCCGCAGGTACCAGCGCAGGCCGGCCGCCAGCGGCGGCAGGCCGAGCAGGCACGGCAGGATCACCCACCAGCCCACGCTGATCGCGGCGACGAACGTGACGACTGCCGTGACGACGGCGATCGTCCACTCCGGCAGCGCCCAGCGCACCGACCAGCCGAGCTGGTCGACGTCACGGCTGGTGCGGGTCAGCAGGTCGCCGGATCCCGCGGACTCGACCGTGCCGACCGGCAGCGACAGCGCGTTGCCGACGAAGTCCTCGCGCAGCCGGGCGAGCACCTGCTCGCCGAGCGCCTGGCTGACGTACCGGGCGTACCTGGTCAGCACGGTCTGGGCGACGAGGAACAGCGCGAGCACCAGCACGATCCGGTCGACGTGGCCCGTGGTGGTGCCCTCCTCGACCGCCTGCACCAGCCCACCGAGCAGCCGTGGCGCCGCCAGCGAGGCGAGTGCCGCACCGATGTGCAGGACCAGCGCGCCCCACAGCATCCGCGGGTACGTGCGCGCCAGCTGACGCACGTACCGGCGCAAGGTCGGCGCGTCGGCCACCGGCAGCGCCGTCGTCGCGCTCATGCCGGGACCTCCGTCTCGCGGGTGACGACGGCGCGGAAGTCCGGGCGCGTCGCCAGCAGGTCGGCGTACGTCCCCACCGCCGCGACCTGTCCACCGCTGAGGAACACCACCTCGTCGACGGCGTCGAGGACGAGCGGGCTGGAGCTGACCACGACCGTGGTGCGTCCGGCCCGGTGCGCCCGCAGCCGCGACGCGATCCGGGCCTCGGTGTGCGCGTCGACCGCGGACGTCGGCTCGACGAGCACCAGGACCTCCGGGTCCACCGCGAGGGCGCGCGCGAGCACGAGTCGCTGCCGCTGTCCGCCGGAGAACGTCCGCCCTCGCTCGGCCACGATGCTGTCGAACCCGTCGGGCAGGGCTTCGAGGATGTCCTCGGTCGCCGCGGTCGTCAGGGCCGCGTCGACGGCGCCGGACCCGCTGACGTCGAGCCGGTCCCGCAGCCGGCCCGAGAACAGCGTGGCGCCCGTGTCGGAGACGACGATGCGGCGGCGTACGTCGTCGCGCGCCAGCGAGGTCAGGGGTACGTCGCCGAGCGTGACGTCGTCGTCGACCTCGGCCGCGCACAGCCCGAGCCGGTCGGCCAGCGCGGCCGCCTCGTCGGGCAGGTCGCTGACGACGGCGGTCAGCAGCCCGGGACGGACGACCAGGCCGGTGCGCGCGTCCGCGAGCACGGCGCCCAGCGGCGGCGCCGGGGAAGGCTCTGCCGGGTCGAGGTGGTCGGGCGTCAGCGCCAGCACCCGGCAGACCCGGCGTGCGGCGACCCGGCCGCGGATCAGCTTGTTGGCGTACTCGGTCGCGGTGCGCAGCGGCATCATCAGGAACGCGGCGTACCCGTAGAACGCGACCAGCTCGCCGGGCGTGATCCGGCCCTGCACGGCGTACCGAGCCCCGAGCCAGACCACGACCACGACGAACAGCCCGGGCAGGAACACCTGGAGGGCGTCCAGCACCGACTGCACGCGCGCGACCTCGACGCCGGCGCGGCGGGTGGTCTGCGACTCGCGGCGGTACCGGTCGTGGAAGACCTGCTCCCCGCCGATCCCGCGCAGCACCCGCAGCCCGCCGACGATGTCGGTGGCGGTGTTGGACAGCTCGCCCATCAGGTGACGCTGGTGCGCGCTGCGGGCCTGCAACGGCCGCAGCAGCGGCGCGATCAGCAGCATCAGCACCGGGACGCCGATCAGCACCAGCAGGCCGAGCGGCACCGACGTGCCGAGCAGGATCACGGCCACCAGCACGAACGAGACGACGGCGCCGCTGAACCGCGCCGACACGTCCATCACCTGGCCGATGCTGGAGAGGTCGTTGGTGCCGATCGCGACGACCTCGCCGGTCGACACCTTGCGGGGCAGGGTGCCGCCGAGGTGCACCGTCTGGCGCGCGACCAGCTGCACGGTCCGGTACGCCGACGTCAGCCAGTTGGTCACCGCCATCCGGTGCCGCATGATCCCGCTGACCGCCTGCACGATGCCGATCAGCAGCATCAGCCCGGCGTACTCGAGCAGCGCGTGCCCGTCCTTGGCCGCGACTCCGCGGTCGATCGCGCGGCCGATCACGGCGGGCATCACGGCCTGCGAGCTCATCCAGACGATGCCGAAGCACATGCCCAGCACGAGGGTGTGCCACTGACCTTTGGCCATCCACCAGAGGAAGCGACCCGGCGACCGGACGTCGGCCGTCCCGGGGTCGTCGAGAGGGAGGCGGCGCACTCCCCCCAATGTAGGGACCACCGACTACAGCAGGCGACCGAGTTTTCGCTGGTCGAGGAGGGACGAAGTCCCGTCACGAGACCTGGCGAGGTCTCGTGGCAGGCGCCAGGGCGCCTTCCTCGACCAGCGGTACGGACGCGTCCGTAAACTCGGCGGGTGAACGACGGCCCCCTGATCGTGCAGAGCGACAAGACCCTGTTGCTCGAGGTCGACCACGAGCAGGCCACCGACTGCCGCAAGGCGATCGCCCCGTTCGCCGAGCTGGAGCGCAGCCCCGAGCACATCCACACCTACCGGCTCACACCGCTCGGGCTCTGGAACGCACGCGCCGCCGGCCACGACGCCGAGCAGGTCATCGACACCCTCCTCGCGTTCAGCCGGTACGCCGTTCCGCACGCGCTGCTCGTCGACGTCGCGGAGACGATGGCGAGGTACGGCCGGCTGCGGCTGGAGAAGCACCCCGTGCACGGACTCGTCCTGGCCTCGAACGACCGGCCGGTGCTCGAGGAGGTCCTGCGGGCCAAGCGGGTGCAGGGGATGCTCGGCAACCGCATCGACGAGGACACCGTCGTGGTGCACGCGAGCGAGCGCGGCAACCTCAAGCAGGCGTTGCTCAAGCTCGGCTGGCCGGCGGAGGACTTCGCCGGGTACGTCGACGGCGAGGCACACCCGATCGAGCTCAAGGAGGAGGGCTGGGCGCTGCGGGCCTACCAGCGCGAGGCCGCCGAGTCCTTCTGGCACGGCGGGTCCGGCGTGGTGGTGCTGCCGTGCGGAGCCGGCAAGACGCTGGTCGGTGCCGCCGCGATGGCCGAGGCGAAGGCGACCACCCTGATCCTGGTCACCAACACGGTCTCCGCGCGGCAGTGGAAGGACGAGCTGGTCCGGCGTACCTCCCTCACCGCCGACGAGATCGGCGAGTACTCCGGCTCCGTCAAGGAGGTCCGGCCGGTCACCATCGCGACCTACCAGGTGATGACCACCAAGCGCGGCGGCGTCTACAAGCACCTCGAGCTGCTCGACGCCCGCGACTGGGGCCTCATCGTCTACGACGAGGTGCACCTGCTGCCCGCGCCGATCTTCCGGATGACCGCGAACCTCCAGGCCCGTCGGCGCCTCGGCCTGACCGCGACACTCGTGCGCGAGGACGGCCGCGAGGGCGACGTGTTCTCGCTGATCGGGCCGAAGCGGTACGACGCGCCGTGGAAGGACATCGAGGCACAGGGCTGGATCGCGCCGGCCGACTGCGTCGAGGTGCGGGTGTCGATGACGTCCTCGGAGCGGATGGCCTACGCCACGGCGGACCCGGACGAGCGCTACCGCCTCGCGTCGTGCACGCCGTCGAAGACGCGCGTCGCCGAGCTGCTGGCCGAGAAGCACGCGGGCGAGCCGACGCTGGTGATCGGTCAGTACCTCGACCAGCTCGACGAGCTGGCCACCTACCTGGATGCCCCGGTGATCAAGGGCGAGACCCCGGTCAAGGAGCGTCAGCGGCTCTTCGAGGCCTTCCGCACCGGGGAGATCAACCTGCTCGTCGTCTCGAAGGTCGCGAACTTCTCCATCGACCTTCCCGAGGCCGCGGTCGCCATCCAGGTGTCCGGCTCGTTCGGCTCGCGCCAGGAGGAGGCCCAGCGCCTGGGCCGGCTGCTACGGCCGAAGTCCGACGGACGCACGGCCCGCTTCTACGCCGTCGTCGCCCGGGACAGCGTGGACGCCGACTTCGCGCAGAACCGGCAGCGCTTCCTCGCCGAGCAGGGTTACGCCTACCGGATCACCGACGCCGACGACCTCCTGACCTAACGGCCTATTGCCCTCCCGGTATCAGCGGAGGGAGGCTCTGCTCCTCACCAGCATCTCGGGTCCAGCCACGCATGCACGAAGGAGATGTCATGAGAGCACGTAGGGCCCGGTCATTCAGGGCCTCGGGAATGCTCGTCGCGGGGGTCGCGACCTTCAGTCTCGTCACGGCGGCGGCCGCCAACGCCGTCATCACCACCACCAACGACGCCCCCACGCTGGCGGGCGCCCTCGCGCCGGCCGGCCTGGTCACCGGCAGTGGGCTGGCGCAGGCCTACCCCTGCGTCGCCGACGACCCGGGCACGACGGACTTCGACGAGTCGCTCTGCCCGTCGGCGGTCTCGGACACCCCCTTGGCCGGCTTCCCGACCGAAGGCACGACGTACGACATCCTGACCACGGGCAACGCGGCGCTCGCCGACGACCCGAACGTCAGCCCGGACGACGGCTACGCGTGGACGACGTCCAACCCCGCGATGGGCTCGTCGGTGTACGACTGGCAGACCTACCGCTTCGACCTGGCGCCGGCGACCACGGGCTGCCTGGCGTTCGACTTCAAGTTCTTGTCCGACGAGTTCCCGGAGTTCATCAACTCGCAGTTCAACGACGCGTTCATCGCCCAGCTCGGTGGGGCGAACGTCTCCGTCGACCCGACCACCGGTGTCATCAACGCCCCGGGCAACTTCGCCGCGGGTGCCGGGGACATGATCTCCGTCAACGCCTCCGGCCCGAGCGCCACCAGCGCCGCCGCGTCGGCCGGCACGATCTACGACGGCTCGACGAACCTCCTGATCGCCCGGACCCCGGTGACCCCAGGTGCGCCGGTCTCGCTCTACCTGACGCTGTTCGACCAGGGCGACCACATCTACGACAGCGCCGTCTTCCTGGACAACCTGCGCTACGAGACGATCGCGCCGACCAAGTGCAAGTCGCTGGCTCTCGACCCCTACGAGGGGCTGACCGGGGTGACGCCCCTGGCCGCAGGGCCCGCTTTCACGGCCGGCTACACGGCGCTCAACCTGCCGCTCAGCTGCGACCTGCCGCCCGGCTCGGTCCAGTGCACGGTCAACGGTGCCGCGGCCTTCACCGCGACCGCCGGACGCACGGTCGCCCGCACGGGTCGTGACGCCCGGGCGATCATCCTCCCGGTCGCGCTGGCCGCAGGTTCGGCCACCATCCCGGCGAACACCAACGGCGTGCTGTCGATGCCGACGACGCCCGCGGGCGTCGCGGCCGTCAAGGCGGCCATCGCCAAGCCGGCACTGCTGAAGCACCAGGCCAAGCTGCTGAAGAAGAAGGCCAAGAAGCTCCTCAAGAAGGCCCAGCAGCTCCGCGCCGAGGGCAAGATCGCCAAGGCCAAGAAGCTGGAGAAGCAGGCGGCCAGGTTGATCAAGCGCGCCAAGCGGCTGATCAAGCGGGCGAACATCCTTCTGACGAAGCCGCTCGGCACGATCACGACCACGGTCACCAACCCCAGCAACGGAGCAGCTTTCACGATCACGTCCGTGCTGCCGCGTCCGTGACCTACGCTCGCTGAACCGCTCGACACGAAGGGCGGCTCCCGGCCGACAGGCCGGGGCCGCCCTTCGTGCGTCCGCTGGGAAACCGCCCGCCCCTCCTGACCGTCCGAGGTGTCATGGACTTCCTGCTGCTCTGGCTGCTCGGCTTGCTCTCGATCTTCTCCGCCTTCGGGCCGGCCGAGTACGAGGAGTCCTCGTCCTCGGAACCGAGCGTGAGCGCAGAGCCGTCGCCGGCGGCGTCGCCGGTGATCGACCCCATCGCGGAGCAGTTCTTCCAGCGCGCTCCCCTGCCGTCGTGCGGCGAGTACCAGGTGGAGCACGGCTACTACGAGCAGTCCGCCCAGCCCGGGTGGCAGTGCCTGCAGGACTCGGCGCAGGCCCAGGGAGCCGAGGCCACGTTCATCGCCCAGCTGACCGGGCAGGCTCCGACCTACTCGTACGTCCGGGTCGCCGACGGCGTCATGGAGATCTACGTCAACGACCCGTCGAAGGGCGACATGGGGCTGTGGACCTACGACACCTGCTCGGTCGCGGACTCGTCCTTCCGCCAGGGCTGCCCGTAACCCCCCGCCGTACGCTCGGGCCATGACCCCGGTCGCGCGCGTCCGGCACCGACTCGGTGCCGAGCTGTTCCGGCGCGTCGCCGGGCCGGACGGCGCGCGTCACCGCGAGCGGATCCACGGCACGCCGGGACCGCGGTGGTTCGAGGCGGGCAGCCCGATCGCGCGGGTGCACGGCGACGCGTCGATGTTCGTCGGCGGCATCCGGGCGGTGCTGCTGCAGACCATGCACCCCGCGGCGATGACGGCCGTGGCCGAGCACTCCGGGTACCGCGGCGACATGTGGGGCCGGCTGGCGCGCACCAGCCGCTTCATCGCCGTCACCACGTTCGGCACCGAGGCCCACGCGCAGCAGGCGGTCGACGCGGTGCGTGCCATCCACGAGCGGGTCACCGGCACGCTGCCCGACGGCACGCCGTACGTCGCCTCCGACCCGCACCTGCTGCTCTGGGTGCACGTGGCCGAGGTCCAGAGCTTCCTGCTCGCCCACCAGGTCTACGGCAAGCACCCGCTCGACCAGGCCGGCCGCGACGAGTACGTCGCCCAGACCGCCGTGGTCGCCCGCAGGCTCGGCGTCCTCGACCCGCCCACGACCGAGGCGGAGCTCGACGCCGCCGTCGAGTCCTTCCGGCCGGAGCTGGACGCGACCGACCATGCGCGCGAGGCCGTGTCGTTCCTCGTCTGGCACCCACCGCTGCCGATCGCGGCCCGGCCGCCGTACGGCGTGCTGGTCGCCGCCGCGGTGGGGCTGATGCCTGTCTGGACCCGGCGTCCGCTGCGGCTGCCGTGGCTGCCGGTCAGCGAGCGGACCGTCGTGCGCGCGCTCGGCAAGGCCGCGACCGGCACGGTCCGCTGGGCGCTGCGGCCGCCTCCCGAGTCTCAGCCGCCGGCGGCGACGAGCGCGTCGCCCAGCGCCGTCCGCCAGTAGAGGACCTCGCGGCCGGAGCGACGGCGGAGCACGACACCGGCCTCGAGCAGCACCTTGAGGTGCCCGCCCACCGAGCCCAGGGCCTGGCCGCTCAGCGCCACGAGCTGTGAGGTGCTGCGGGGCACGTCGAGCAGGGTCAGCAGCTCGGCGCGGTTGGCGCCGACGAGCGGGGCCAGCCCGGCGCTGCTGTCGGCGTCGACCTGGGCCAGCCGGCCCGAGACGGGGTAGTAGAGGGCGTAGCGGTCGGCGTGCCACCCCACCCACGTCCCGGCGGCGTGGGTCGGCACGAACAGCAGGGTGCTGCCCTCGTCGATGGTGTGGGTCGGCAGGTCGTACCGGTTGATGCGCAGCTGTCCGTCGCCGACCCACTCCCGGTCCCGGCCGAGGTCACGCAGCACCGCGCCCCAGCCGTGGCGGGCGAGCTGGGAGGTACGGGCGACGATGTCGGCGCGCAGGATGCGCTCGCGCCGGGCCCAGTCCGACTCGAGGGTGTGGGACCACAGCCAGACCGCCAGCTCCACCGCGACGTCGACGACTCCGGGCGCCATCAGCGTGGCGGCGAGCGGGGCCTGCGTGGTCTCCCGCAGGTCCGCCCTCAGCTCGTCGTCGGTCAGCCCCCGCAGGTGCGCGAGGCCCTCCTCGAACGTCTCGTCCACGCCGATCGGCGGGATGCTGAGGTAGTCGGCCAGCCAGCCGATCACGCCGGGCCGGGCAGGACGGTGGCTGGCGGCGACCAGGTCGGCCACGTCGGGGCGCCGGGCCAGCCAGGACCCGAAGGCTGCGCCGTGCGCCTCGCGGAACGCCCGCTGGTCCGGGCCGCTCGGCCGGGTCAGCGCGCTCAGTGCGCCGGTCACCTCGGCCATCGCCGATATCGCGAACCTGGTGCCCGCCATCACGTCCGCGGGCACCCGCCAGGTCCCCATGATGTTTCGCCTCCTCGCGAAACATTATGCGGTCACCTGCCGACCTGGGGAAGGTGTCGTCATGCGCACCTACCGCGAGCTGTTCTCGATCGGCGAGTTCCGGGTGCTGTTCACCACGACCTCGCTCAACGTGGCGGCGGGGTCGGTGGCCAGCCTGGCGCTCGGCACCCTGACCTACACCGAGACCGGGTCGCCGCTGCTGGCCGCGTTCGTGATGTTCGGCGGCCCGCTGGTCCGGCTGGCGACCTCCTGGTTCCTGCTCAGCCTGTCCGACCTCTGGCGCCCGAGGACCGCGCTGGTGCTTGCCGCCGGCATCGGGGTCGTGGCGGACCTCGCCCAGGCCGTCCCGGAGATGCCGATGGCGGTCCGCCTCGTCGTCCTGGTCATCCCGTGGATCCTGCTGTCCGCGATGGGCGGCAGCATGATCGCCCTCGTCTCCGACGTGGTGCCCGAGGGGACGTTCATCTTCGCCCGCGCCACCATCAACATCGCCGTCGGCGTGATGCAGATCGTGGGCTACGGCCTGGGCGGTCTGCTCCTGCTGGCCTTCACCACCAGCCAGCTCTTCCTGGGGGCCGCCGCCTGCTCGTTCCTGGCCCTGCTGCTCGTGCGCTTCGGGCTCGGCGACCACCCGCCGCGCGCGTCCGGCAAGGCGGTGGAGCGCAGCCGCGCGGTGAACCGGCTGCTGCTCGGCTCCCCCGTGCTGCGCCCGGTGTACCTCGCGCTCTGGGTCCCCAACGGCCTCGTCGTCGGCTGCGAAGCGCTGATCGTGCCGTACGCCGGGGAGCGGGCCGGCTTCCTCTTCGCCGCGACCGCCATCGGCATGCTGGCCGGCGACGTCCTGATGGGCCGCGTCATCGCGCCGGACCGGCGGGACCGACTGGTCGAGCCCGCCCGGTTCCTGCTGGCGATCCCGTGGCTGTTCTTCCTGCTCCAGCCCGGCCTGGTGGTGGCCTGCCTGCTGGCTGCGCTGGCCTCGGTCGGGTACTGCGCCAGCCTGCCGCTCCAGGAGCGGCTGGTCGGCCGCACCGCGCCCGACATCCGCGGCCACGTGCTCGGGCTGCACGGGCTGGGCATGATGTCGATGCAGGGGGTCGGCGCCCTGCTCGCCGGCGGCGTGGCCACCCTTCTCGGTTCGGATTCCGAGGCGGCGGGCATGGCGATCGGTGTGATGTCCGCCGGATCGGTGCTGGTCACGTTGTCGCTGGTCAGAGGCCTGCAGCGCAGCCGCGACGGCCGGTCACCCGACGTCATGGCGCTCCCCGTCCCGGCAGATCACTAGACCGGTCCAGACAAAAGCTGCGAAATCCGTCGTCAGATCGGCCGAGCCTCATAGCCCGAACGGGCCATCCGGAGCGTGTCGGGCCACGCCGCGGCGTTCGCGCTCCCACACTCGTGTCATCCCCCCACCAGCACCCCCCAAGCAAGAAGGTGACCCGCGATGACGATGACGCCGATCCGCCGGCACATGGAGCCGACGTACTCCGGGCTGCGTCCGCTCCTCGGCAGCGAGGTCACCGTGAGCGCGAGCGTGCTCGACGGCGGCGGCGTGGTGCCGCTGACCCTGGAGTACCTGTCCGACCCGGTCAGCTGGGGCGGCGCGATGACCTACAGCCTGCGCCTCACCGGCCCGGTCGACGCCCGCCTCTCGCCCGGCCGCTACGAGGTCGTGCACGCCGCGTGCTCGTTCGTGCTCTCGCTGTTCCCGGTGGCCGACGAGGTGCTGCACGTCCACTACGAGTCGTACCTCAGCGAACCCGTCTGACATCCCCCCGGTCGTCGCGCCGGCGAGGACTCCCCCCGACCTCGCCGGCGCGTACCGGCCACCCGTCACCATGGGCCTGTGGACCGCCAGTTGGCCGCCCTGGTTGCGGACCGCTTCGACCTCGGCCCCGACGCCCGGCTCGAGGTCGAAGCGGCGCGCGGTGAGCAGGGCCAGGTACGTCGCCTGGTCACCGCGCGTGGCTCGTACGCGCTGAAGGAGTCGTTCGGCGACGTCGACGCGGACGAGGCCGAGGCCACGGCGGCGTTCCAGGCACGGTGCCACGACGCCGGCGTCACCTGCCCGCGTCCACTCGCCGACCGCGACGGCCACTACCTAGCGAAGGTCGACGGCTCGCCGGTGCGCGTGCAGACGTGGGTGGACATCGCCGACGTCGACCCGCTGCTGGACCCCGCGACGGTCGGCGAGACGGTGGCCCGGCTGCACGCCGTGGTGCAGCCCGGGACGGAGCGGCCGCACGAGTGGCACACCGAGCCCGTGGGCGCCGGTGAGTGGCGCGCGCTGGTCAAGGCGGCGCGCGGGGCGGGCGCCCCGTTCGCGGAGTCGCTGGCGCGCCTCGTCCCGGACCTGCTGGCGGCCGAGGAGCTGCTGACCCCGATGGCCGGCGAGCAGTGGCTGCACCTCGACCTGTGGGCCGACAACGTGCGCGCCGGCCCCGACGGATCGGCGTTCGTGATCGACTTCGACAACGCCGGCCCGGGCGAGCCGACCCGCGAGCTCGCCATGGTGCTGTTCGAGTTCGGCCGCGACGACCCGGCTCGCACGGCCGCAGTGGTGACGGCGTACGAGGCGGCGGGCGGTCCCGGTCGGGTCCGCTCCCCGGAGGACTTCGGCGTGACGGTCGCGCAGCTGCACCACATCGCGAGGTACCAGGTGCTGGGCTGGCTGAACGCGCGCGACCCGGAGGCCCGCGCCCGCGCGCACGCCGGCGTGCGCGAGTTCGTGGACGAGGCGCTGACCGTGCCGTGGATCCAGCGACTGGTGTCCTGGGCGTCCTAGGCTGCGCGCATGAGCCCCCGCGCCGCTCGCGCCTGGCACCTGCTGACGTTCCTGGTGGCGGCGTTCGCGCTGGTGTTCCAGCTGGTGCTGGTGCTCCGCGGAGGCCGCGTCCTCGACGAGACCAACGCGCCGAGCACCGGCGAGCACGTGCGGCGGTACTTCTTCTACTTCACGATCCAGAGCAACATCGCTGTCGCGTGGGTGACGGCCCTGCTGGCCGCCGGCCGCGAGAGCGACACCCGCTCCTTCCGCGTGCTGCGGCTCGACGCCGTGCTCGCCATCGCGGTCACGGGGGTCGTCCACTTCGTGCTGCTGCGACCCTTGCTCGACCTGCACGGTGCGGACTACGTGGCCGACAAGCTGCTGCACATGGCCGTGCCCGCGCTGGCCGTCGTGGGCTGGCTGGTGTTCGGGCCGCGGGGCCTGCTGGCGCGCCCGGACGTGCTGCCCGCGCTGGTGTGGCCGGTCCTCTACCTGCTGCTCATCCTGACGACCGGTCCGGTCTTCGACTGGTACCCGTACCCGTTCCTCGACGTGGCCGAGCACGGCCTGGGCGTCGTGCTGCTGAACTCGCTGGGCATCACGGTGCTGTTCGTGGCCTTCGCCTCCGGGCTGGTGTGGCTGGACGGCCGGCTACCCGGGATCAATTCGGGTGACAGGGAGGGCGCCCGGGCGTAACGTCGCCCGGCTTCCACTACTCCAGCCGCTACCGCGGAGGTTCCGTCATGCCCGTAGGAGACCCCGACCCCGACGATCCGCAGGCGGCCCTCGCCGCCGAGCAGCACCACCTGGCCGAGTCCCGCGAGCAGCTCGCGCGGATGCGCGCCCGGACCGCGGCGATGGACGCCTCGGCCGGCGGCGACTGGGTCAGCCGCGAGTACCTCCAGTCCACCTTCGCCCTGCGCATGAAGCAGCTGGCCGACGACCCGACGATCCCGTTGTTCTTCGGCCGGCTGGACTACAGCGACGACTCGGCGAACGACGGCGGCAGCTTCCACATCGGCCGCCGCCACGTCAGCGACCTCGAGGGCGACCCGCTCGTCATCGACTGGCGGGCGCCGGTGTCGCTGCCGTTCTACCGGGCCACCCGCACCGAGCCGATGGGCGTCGACCGGCGCCGCCGGTTCGGGTTCCAGCACGGCACGCTGACGTCGTACGAGGACGAGGACCTCACCGCGGCGACCCCCGAGGCCGAGTACTCCGCGATCCTCGAGCAGGAGATCGAGCGGCCGCGCGTCGGGCCGATGCGCGACATCGTGGCCACCATCCAGCCCGAGCAGGACGTCATCGTCCGCTCCGACCTGTCGCAGTCGATCTGCGTGCAGGGCGCCCCGGGCACGGGCAAGACGGCGGTCGGCCTGCACCGCGCGGCGTACCTGCTCTTCGCCCACCGCGAGCAGCTGACCCGCCAGGGCGTGCTGGTCGTCGGGCCGAACGCGAGCTTCCTGAGGTACATCCGCGACGTGCTGCCCGCCCTCGGCGAGGTGGAGGCCAAGCAGTCGACGATCGAGCAGCTCGCGCTCGGGACGCTGCGCGACCTCAACCCGAAGTGGAGCGTGCGCGGTGTCGAGGCCGCGGACGTCGCGACGCTGAAGGGCGACGCGCGGATGGCCGAGGTGCTCTCCCGGGCGCTGTGGTCGCACGTGACGATGCCCACCGAGGGGCTGGTCGTGCCGCGCGGGGCGCGGCGGTGGCGGGTCGCGGCGTACGAGGTCGAGGAGCTGGTGCGGTCCCTGCGGTCGCGTGGGGTGAGGTACGGCGCGGCGCGGGCGATGGTCCCGCAGGCGCTCGCGCACCGGATCCTGGTGCGCATGGAGCTCGCCGGCGACTCCCCCGACGACCGCGTGCAGTACGCCGTGGCGCGCAGCAAACCGGTGAAGGACTACGCCGCCGCGGTGTGGCCGGCGGTCGAGCCGGCCCGGCTGGTCTGGCGTCTCCTGTCCGACCCCGTGTTCCTGGCATCGGCCGCCTCGGGGGTGCTGACCGAGGAGGAGCAGGCACTGCTGCTCTGGCCACGGCCGAGCAAGAGCCCGGCCTCGACGCCGTGGACCCTGGCCGAGGCGATCCTGGTCGACGAGGCGTGCGACCTCGTCGAGCGCACCGGCTCGGTCGGGCACATCGTGGCCGACGAGGCGCAGGACCTGTCGCCGATGATGCTGCGCGCGCTGGCGCGGCGTTCCTCGACCGGCTCGCTGACCGTGCTCGGCGACCTCGCCCAGGCCACCACGCCGTGGGCCTCCCGCTCGTGGGCCGAGGCGCTCGGCCACCTCGGCAAGCCGGACGCGCACGTCGAGCAGCTGACCCGCGGCTTCCGGGTGCCCGGCGAGGTGATCGAGTACGCCGCTCGCCTGCTGCCGGTGATCGCCCCGGGGCTGGAGCCGCCGACGTCGGTCCGCCGCACGCGCGGCGAGCTCGAAGTGGTCGCCGGTCCTGCTCTCGACGCGGTCGCGGCCGCCGTCGGGCGCGAGGGCTCGATCGGCGTGATCGCGCCGGACGCGTCGATCGACGGGCTCGCGGCGTCCCTGACGTCGGCCGGTGTCCGGTTCGGGATCGTGGGTCGCGACGAACCCGCGTCTCCCGACCAGGTCGAGACGGAGTTCGACCAGCACCTCGACCTGGTACCGGCGTCGCTGGCGAAGGGCCTGGAGTTCGACCACGTCGTCCTGGTCGAGCCCGCTGCGGTCGTCGCGGCCGAGGCCGACCGCGTGACCGGACTGCGCCGCCTCTACGTCTGCCTGACCCGGGCGGTCACGTCGCTGGTCGTCGTGCACGACCAGCCGTTGCCCGAGGAGCTCGGGGCCACCCCGGACCTCAGTGCCGCGGCATCCCGGGCAGGCCTGACGGCGTGACCCACACGTAGCCGCCCACGACCCGGCGACCGACCGACAGCGCGTTGCGCAGGGAGGGCTGGTTGTCGGGATGGATCGTCCCCCACAGCACGTCCCCGTCCGCGGCCGGCAACGCGTCGACGAGTCGCTGGACGACGCCCGCCGCCAGCCCGCGACCCCGTGCCGCGGCGTCCAGGCAGATCTCCTCGACGCCGAACCCGCTCATGCCGTGCCGGTCGTCGCGGATCGCAGCGACCACGCCCGCGCTCGTGTCGTCGACCACCACCTCGAACAACAGACCCTCGTCGGCGCAGTGCGCCAAGGACTCCTGGTCCTCCGGGGTGGCCCAGGTGTCGCGTCCCCGCGGGAGGGCGGCGTAGATCCCGGCGGCCCGGTCCGCCAACGGTCCGGGCTCGCCCGGACGCAGCGCGACGGCGTCGTACGACGCGGCGCGTGGCCACCTCCTGAGCTCGTCGACCCGGCCGGCCACGACGTGCTGGTCGACGCGTCCGTCGATCGCGGACGGGTCCGGTGGCTCGACCCGCAGGCACAGCGGGGCGAACGGGCCGAAGTACGGGAGGACGGCATCGGCCACGGCCGCGAGCCCGTCGTCGGTGGGAGGGGCGGTGGTCGCCACGATGTCGACGAACGGGCGCGCGACGTCGAGCGCGCGGAACCGGATGCCGGCCACCGACCAGCCGCCGTCGGGGAGCCTGATGCGCCGGTTCGCCCACTCGAGCGGGCTCGTTCCCGGGTGCAGCCCGACGTCGTCGCGGAAGGACGCCCCGAACTCCTCGTCGTCGACGCGTCCGGCCTCGTCTGCCAGACCGTCCGCGAGCTGGCGCAGCAAACGGTCGTCGTCGTACCACGCGCGGATGGCGGGCGCGGTCCACGCCAGCCGGGCGTGCGCCATCTCCTCGACCAGGTCGTCCATGACGCCCGACCCTAGGAGGCTCGTTGAGCGACGAGGAATGGCCGCTCTTCGCCACAGAGGTCACCCCGGTGTGAGCTGCCCTCACGTCCTGCGGTGGAAGGTGGTGGATCCGTTGGCGTGGTGGTGGGTCTGCCAGGCGGGGTCGTGGGCGCGGTGGTGGTGGAAGGGGCAGAGGAGCTTGCCGTCGGCGAGGTTCGTCTTGCCGCCCCTACTCCAGGGTTGGTTGTGGTGGTGGGCTTCGCACCAGGCGGCGGGGATGGTGCAGCCGTCAGCGGTGCACTGGCGGTCGCGGAGGGCCATGGCCTTGCGTTGGGGTCCGGTGAAGAGGCGCTTGCTGCGGCCGAGGTCGAGGATCTCGCCCTTGCCGCCGAGGACGACGGGGATGATGCCGGCCTGGCAGGCCAGCCGGCGGGTCTGTTCGGCGGTGACCCGGTCCCCGGTGGAGGTCTCGGCCAGACCCGTACCGGTCTTCAGGGACTCGAGGTCGATCATCACCATCACGCTGGTGGCGGTCCCGCCGTGCTTGGGCAGGGCGTTGGCGGGGAGGTTCTCCAGCAGGGCGCAGAACGCCTCCCCGCGGCGTCGGGGTGCGGGCAGCTGGTCGACGTCATCCCCGAGCGCGTCGCCGAGCGGTCCGCGGCGTGGTGCGGTGTAGGACTCCAGGTAGGTCTGGCACCGCCGCGCGACCGGCGTGGGGACGCGGGCGTAGAGGTCGGAGGACCCGTCGCCGCGGTGCCGGATGGTGACCTTGGTCGCGGCCCGGGCCCTACGGTCCTCGGCCAGGAGTCGCTGGTACTCGGCCTCCTCGGCGTCCTCGGGGGCGATGACCTCCAGCAGCCTGGCCCCGAGCCGCCTCAGCTCGGGTGGTCCGAAGTGGGCGGCCTCTCCGATCAGGTAGGCCTCGCCCTTGTCGCGGAGCTCGGGGTCCAGGTTCTTCGGCAGCCGTGCCAGCGCGTCGACGATCTCCCGCGCCTGGGCCACGTTGACCGCACCTTCACCCATCGCGGAGGTGGTGCGTCCGCCTGCACCGGCGAGCTTCTCGCGGAGCCGGATCTGTCCGATGCCGTCGCGGGTCTCGGCGGCCAGCCAGTGGGCGGTGGACCGGGCTCCGGTCTCGACCGCGATGTCCTCAGACACGGCCAGGACACGAAGGCGATCCGCTTCGGCCTTCGCGATCACCTGCGAAATAGCAGTCAGCCGCGTCTTCCGCTCGGCCACCGTCTGGTAGATCGGGTCCACGCCGGCGAGGTCGTCGAGGGCGGCGTTGATCGCCGCGATCGGGGTCTCGGACCGGCTGGACATGGATCAATCCAAGCATCGACCACCGACAGTGGTCGGGCCTCAGAACCCCTTGTCCACAAGGGATTCCGAGAATCTGGCCAACCATCTTCAGGAGGTTGTTTCGGGCGGTGACCACAGCGGTCGACCCTCCACGGACCTGCCAGCGCGCACGGCCTCCAGCTGGCCACCGCCACCACCTACGGCGACCAGCCACCCCTGTTCGTTCTTCACCACCGCAACCCCTGCGGCGGGTGAGCCGACGTCGGGGTCGCTGGGTCTCGTGACGGGACTTCGTCTCTCCTCGACCAGCGGTGGTGGCCGGGTCTCGTGACGGGACTTCGTCCCTCCTCGACCAGCGGTGGACCTCGCCCTCCTCGACCAGCGGAGGTCGACGGGTCTCGTGACGGCACTTCGTCCCTCCTCGACCAGCGGTGGACTTCGTCCCTCCTCGACCAGCGTTGGAGTTCGTCCCTCCTCGACCAGAAGGCGACCGAGCTGTCGGATTCGTACCCGGCCGTTCGTGGCAAGGTCACACAACCCACTCCACGAGAGGACCACTGACATGAATGCCACCATCGCCGCCCACGAGTTCATCTCCGCCGACGGGGTGTTCGAGTCGCCGAGCTGGACGTTCGAGTTCGGGTTCGACCCGAAGATGGGCGAGACCCTCGCCGCGATCACCGGGAGCTCGAGCACGATCCTGCTCGGCCGCAAGACGCACGAGATGTTCGCGCCGGCCTGGCGCGACCGGACGGCCGCGGAGGACCCGGGAGCGCCGTTCTTCAACGAGACCGAGAAGTTCGTGGTCGGCGCGCACGAACCCGCCGAGGAGTGGGCGAACACGACCCGACTCGGTGCGTACGACGCGGACGCGATCCGCCGGCTGAAGCAGGAGCGCGACGGGGTCATCTACGTCTCCGGCAGCGGGCAGCTGGTCCGCCAGCTCGTCAGGGACGGGCTGATCGAGGAGATCCACCTGTTCGTGTACCCGGTATCGCTCGGCCGGGGCGACCGCTTCTGGGCCGAGGGTGAGCAGACCACGCTGACGCTGAAGGACCACGACGTGTACGACAACGGCGTGGTGCACCTCTGCTACGGGCCACCGACCGCGTAACCGCCGTACGCTGGCGGCGTGGAGGTCCGCTTCATCGGCGCAGAGGGCGTCCGTACCTGCGAGCCCGAGGACGTCGTGGAGCTCTTCTCCCACGACGACGGCTTCTACTGGATCGACGTACCCACGTGGGACGACGCCGCGGAGGCGTTGCTGAGCGGGCTCGGCTGCCACTCCCTGGTCCTCGAGGGCTGCCGGCAGCGCAACTACGTGCCGACGGTGCACGCGTACCAGGACCAGGTCTTCATCACGTCCCAGTCCCCCTACCTCGGCCACGCCGGGCACGTGCACCTGCTCGAGCTCGACCAGATCATCGCGGCGTCGTTCCTGGTGACCGTGCACGGCCCGATCAACCCCGAGCTCGACGTCTCGGTCTCCCTGGTCGAGACCCAGGGCGTGCTCGCGCGCCTGGAGAGCGGACGCTTCCACCCGAAGACGCCGACCGAGCTGGCGTACGCCGTCACGTCGGCCATCGCGCGCCGGCAGCGGGCCGCCATCGGCGAGGTGTCGCTGAAGCTGCCCGGCCTCGAGAAGGAGGTGATGGGCTCCAAGCTGACCGACCCCGAGCTGCTGCTGGAGACGATGTTCCTGATCCGGCACGAGCTCATCACGACGCGCACGATGGCGGCGCAGTGCCACGACGTGTGGATGCGGCTGGCCGGCATCGGCCGGATGAGCGACGACGTCGACGCGGCGTACGCCCGCGACATCGCCGACCAGTTCGACCGCGTGCGCTCGATCGCCGACGGGGAGTCGCAGTTCCTGTTCGGCGTGATCGAGCTGTACCAGACCAAGGTGCACACCAAGATGACCGTCGCGATGGAGCGGCTGGCGGTGATCGCGGCGGTCACCCTGCCCGTCACCGCTATCGCGTCCGTCTACGGCATGAACGTGATCGTGAACTCCGCGACGCACTGGACGCAGCTGATCATCGTCCTGGTGGTGATGGTCGTGATGAGCGGGGCGCTGCTGACCTGGGCCCGGCGCCAGGGCTGGTGGTGACCGGCTAGGGAACGCGCCGTTCCCAGTGGGGCGTGCGCACCTCCGGGTCCACGGCACCCTGTCACGATGGAGACGTGCGCTTCGTGCTCAACGTCCTGTGGCTGGTCCTGTGTGGTTTCTGGATGGCCATCGGCTACGCCGTCGCCGGCATCGTCTGCTGCGTGCTGGTCGTGACCATCCCGTTCGGCATCGCGTCGTTCCGGATCGCGAACTACGCCCTGTGGCCGTTCGGACGCACGATCGTGCAACGGCCCACGGCCGGCGCGCCGTCGGCGATCGGCAACGTGATCTGGTTCGTGTTCGCCGGGATCTGGCTGGCGATCGGGCACCTGATCACCGGCATCGCGCTCTGCCTCACGATCATCGGCATCCCGCTGGGCATCGCCAGCTTCAAGATGATCCCGATCTCCCTGACCCCGTTGGGCCGCGAGATCGTCGACAGCCGCACCGCCGCATGGTGACCTGGCCGCTCGGCGAGGACCTGACCGACGTCCGCGACGCACTGCTGGCGGCGTACGCCACCGGCCGCGGCTACCACGACACCCGCCACCTCGCCGAGGTGCTCGACCGCGTCGACGAGCTGCGCGCCGCCGGCGAGAGGTTCGACGTTCTCGCCGTCCAGCTGGCCGCGTGGTTCCACGACGCCGTGTACGACGGCCAGGACGGCGCCGAGGAACGCTCGGCGCAGTGGGCCCTCGACGCCCTGCGCGGACGCCCCGGCGCGGAGGAGGTGGCCAGGCTCGTGCGGCTCACCGAGCACCACCGGCCCGCGGACGACGACGCGGAAGGCTGCGTGCTCTCCGACGCCGACCTGGCGATCCTGGCCGCGTCACCCGAGCGCTACACGGAGTACGCCGCCGACGTCCGCCGCGAGTACGCCCACGTCCCCGACGACCTGTTCCGCGCGGGTCGCGCGGCCGTGCTCGGCGACCTCCTCGCGAAGCCGTCGCTGTTCCACACCCGGCACGCGCGCGACCACTGGGAACCGCGCGCCCGCGCCAACGTCGCGGCCGAGCTCGCCGACCTCGCTCAGGTGTAGAGGCAGAACGGGTGGCCGGCCGGGTCGAGCATCACCCGCACGTCCTCCTGCGGCTGGTGGTCGGCGACCCTCGCCCCGAGCTCGACGGCGTGCTCGACGGCCGCGGCGAGGTCGTCGACCTCGACCTCGATGTGCATCTGCATGCCCTGCCTGCCCGGCTCGGGCGGCCACACCGGAGGTTCGTAGACCTCGGCCCTCTGCACGGTGAACGAGCCGACGCCCTCGCCGAAGTCGAGGGAGCCGCCGTTGTCGTCGATGTCGTAGATCGGGACGCCGAGGATCTCCGACCAGAACCGCAGCAGCGTGGGCGGGTCGGGCGCTTCGACGTTCACGCCCCACCAGTCCTTGCGCTCCCAGCGGTCCGTGCTCGCGTCCTTGTTGGTGCGTCCACGCATCGTTGTGTCCTACCGCGCCCGCTTCCGGCGCCGCAACCCTGCCCGCACCAGCATCACGACGAGGTCGCGCGAGGACATGGGGACGGCCCCGAGCGCGATCGCCGCGTCGTACAGCTCCGCCGGCACGTCGTAGTGGTCACGGTCGAAGCCGCGCGGCGGGATGCCGAGCTCGGCGGCGAAGACGTGCAGCTCCTCGTACGACGTGTCGCTGGCCAGGTGGGACCAGGTGCGGCCGTACCGGGGCACGGCCGGTGGGTCGATGACGATCACCGGCGCGCTCAGATCCTGGCCATCGCGTCGTCGAGGAGGGTCCGCCAGGACCGCACGTACCCGCCGTCGACGTAGGCCTTCGCGGACCCGCCCGGACGTACCTGCGGCCCGACGTGGAAGGCCCGGACGCCCTGGCGCACCAGCCAGGGCACGTGCTCGGCCGTCAGCCCGCCGCCCGCCATCAGCCTGGCCGCGACGAGCGGGTCGGACTCGGCGGTGGCCAGCAGGTCGTCGTACCCGACCTCCATCCCGCGCGGCGACCCGGCCGACAGCACCTGCTGCAGCCGCGGCAGCGGCAGCAGGCGGCGCCAGGAGCGACGCGGGTCGAGGGTGTGGTCGACGGCGTGCGTGAACGTCCACGGCACCTCGGGCAGCCGGTCGGCGAGCGCGGTGCACGTGGCCACGTCGATCTCGAGGTCGCTGTCGAGGAAGCCGAACGCCACTCCGGTCGCGCCGCACGCCAGGTAGTCCTCCGCGAGCCCGACCAACCGCTCGAGCTCGCCGCCGGTCGTCGTCCAGGAGTCGTTGAGCCGCAGCAGCACGTACATCGGCAGCTCCGACTCGCGGCCGATCGCCGACACGGTGCCCGGCTCCGGCGACAGCGCCACCGGGTCGCCGGGGGCGAGGACGTGCAGGCGGTCCGCCCCGCCCTCGGCCGCCCCTGCCACGTCGCGCGGTTGGATCACGACCACCTCGAGCAGCGGCCGAGGCAGCCCCGCCAGCCCTCCCATGGCCACACTGTAGAAGGCGCACCGGTCAGGGTGCGCGAGGCAGAATCGGTCGGGTGGACGCATCCGTGATCTTCGCGGCCCGCGCGCTCGTGCTCGCCGACCTCCAGGCCCGCGGCCGCGCGACCCCCGATGCCGTCTCCGTCCTCGAGGACGCCATGTCCCAGCGCACGTGGTGGGCCGAGCAGTGGCCGGAGGGCGAGGCGTACGTCGCGGGGCTGGTGGCGCAGGACGTCCAGGACGCCCTCTTCGAGACCACCGGCCGCTGGCCGCTCTGCACGGGCTGCAACGGGCCCGAGCACGCCCTCTACATCCAGCCCGACCTCGGCGGCCCCGACCCGATGTGGGTGTGCGAGGAGACCGGTGAAGCGGTCGCCCCGTTGGGACACCTGTAGAGATCGCTGGTCGAGGAGGGACCAGGTCCCCTCACAAGACCACGGCGAGATCGCTGGTCGAGGAGGGACGAAGTCCCGTCACGAGACCACGCTCGCAGGCGAAGCTCACCGGGTCTCGTGACAGGCGCCAGGGCGCCTTCCTCGACCAGCGGTGGCGGTCGCTAACCCTCCACGCCGAGCTGGACGCGCAGGGTGTAGCGGTCGGCGCGGTAGCAGGAGCGCGAGACCTCGACGACCGCGTCGCCGGCGAGCGCGCGACGGGTCTGACGGAGGACGGCGGTGCCACCGGCGATGCCGAGCAGGTCGGCCTCGTCGGGGCTGGCGACGTCGGCGGTCACGGTGTCCTCGGCCCAGGTGGGACGCAGGCCGCGAGCACCGAGCTCGTCGTACAGGCTGGCCGGCAGCGGCGCCTGCAGGAAGCCGGGGAGCATGACCTCGTTGAGGTAGGCGTCCTCGATGGCGATGACCTCGCCGTCGGAGCAGCGCAGCCGCTTCCAGTGGATGACGGCGTCGCCGGCGGTGATGCCGAGGGCGCGGGCCACGCCGGGACCGGCCTGGCCGAGGCGGGCGTGCAGGGTCTGGTTCTCCGAGGTGAGACCGACGCGGTGCATCTCCTCGGTGAAGCTGGTGAGCCGGCCGACGCCGCGACGCGGCCGGGCGACGAACGTGCCGCGACCGGGGATGCGCTCGAGGAGCCCCTCGGTGACGAGGGCGTCCATGGCCTGCCGGACGGTCATCCGGGCCACACCGAACTGCTGCACGAGCTCGCGCTCGGACGGCGCCGGTGAGCCTGGCTCGGCGTCGCGCACGAGGGCGCGAACGTATTCGCGCACCTGTACGTGCTTCAGCGCGCCGCTTCCCGCGGCGTGGAGCAGTTGTTCCACAAGAGGGACGATAGGACCCTGCGTGTCCCCGCGTCACAGGATCGCCGAGACTATGGCCTATCGGTGTCACCGGCATGGCGCCAGATGACTAGGACCTACTAGTCGGTAGCGATCGCCCGGAGGACGTCGAGACGGGCCGCGCGGCGGGCCGGGAGGACGGCCGCGAGCACCCCGATCAGCACCGCCGCGACGAGGAACAGGCCCAGCTGGCTCCACGGCACGCTGATGACCTCGAGGCCCTGGTCGCGCAGCTTGTAGAGCATCGCGACGCCGAACCCGATGCCGAGCAGGACGCCGAGCAGCGCTCCCAGCACGGCGATCACGACCGACTCCAGCGTGATCATCCACCAGAGCTGGCCGCGCCCCAGCCCGATGGCGCGGAGCAGCCCGACCTCGCGGGTGCGCTCGATGACCGACAGCGCCAGGGTGTTCACGATGCCCAGGGCGGCGATCACGACGGCCAGCCCCAGCAGCGCGAAGATCATCGCCACGATCTGGTCGATCGGCTCCCGCTGCTCGGCCGCGAAGCCCGCCTGGTCCTTCACGGTCACGATCGGCAGCTTCGCCACGACCGCGTCCAGGTCGTTCTTGATCCCCAGTCGGTGCTGCGTCACGAGGATCAGGGCGTTGTCCGAGGTCGGGTACCCCTGGTCCTTCAGCGTGTCCAGCGTCGTGACGGTCGGGAAGAAGATGACGGGGTTCTTCTCGAAGATGCCGACCACGCGCAGTCGCAACGGGCCCTTCGGCGTCTTGTCGATCGTGTAGGTGTCGCCGACGGACAGGTGCTCGTGCTCGGCCCAGTCCTCGTCGACCAGCATGGTGCCGTCGGCGAAGTCGGCGGTCGCCCCGTGCACCAGCCGGATGCCCAGGAACTCGGTGTCGCGGGGGTCGACGCCGGCGAACCCGAAGAAGTCGCCGTCCCGCTCGCCCTGAGCCCACCGCTGGCGGACGATCCGCTCGACGCCCGGCACCTTCGCCATCTCGGTGGCGATGCTGCGCGAGAACGGCTCGCCGAACACGCTGCTGACGACGTAGTCGCCCTTGAAGTTCTTCTTCACCGCATCGTCGACGCTGGCCTTGGCCGACGAGCCGATCATCGCCATCAGGCAGCCCAGGGCGAGCCCGATCATGAGGGCGGATGCCGTGGCCGTCGTACGTCGCGGGTTGCGCAGCGAGTTCTGGCCGGCGAGGTTGCCCACCGAGCCGAACGCCCGTCGGTACGTCGCCTGCGCGGCCGCCAGGAACGGCCGGCTGATCACCGGGCTGACCGCCGTGACCCCGAGCAGCACCGCCAGCGTGCCGGCGCCGAGGACGTACCCGCCCTTCGGCACCGAGCCGAACAGCCCGAGGAACATCATCGCCACGCCGAGCAGGACCCCGAGGACACCGAGCAGGAGCCGGCGGTGGATCGAGGTCTCGGGCAGCGCGATGTCGTCGCGCAGCGCCTGCACCGGGGCGATGCGGGCGGTACGACGCGCCGGCAGCCACGCGGCCGCCATGGTGACGAGCACGCCGACGACGTAGCAGGCCAGCACCGTGCGCGGCGCGAAGATCAGTGGCTGGCCGGTGAGGTCGAGCCCGAAGTTCGCGAACAGTGCCCGGATCCCCATGGCCAGCACGACGCCCAGGCCGACGCCCAGGGTCGCGCCGATCATCCCGACGACCAGCGCCTCGACCAGCACCGATCGGGTCACCTGTCTGCCGGAGGCCCCCAGGGCCCTCAGCAGCGCGAGCTCGCGGCTGCGCTGGGCGACCAGGATCGAGAACGTGTTGACGATGAGGAAGGCGGCGACGACGACCGAGACGCCGGCGAAGATCAGCAGGAAGGTCCGCAGGAAGCTGATCGCGTCCAGCAGGTCGGTGGCAGCCTCCTCCGCCGCGTCGTCTCCGGTCACCGCCTCCAGGTCGGCCGGCAGCGCCGCGGCCACCTCGTCGCGCAGCTGCTGCTGGGAGACGCCGTCCCTCGCGGTCACCCAGATCTGGGTGAAGGCGTCCTTGCCGTCGAGGAACAGGTCCTGCGCGCGCGCGGTGTCGAAGCCGGCGTACGTCGCGCCGTTCAGCGTGCCGCCGTCCGGGAAGCCCATCAGGCCCACCAGCGTCGGCGTGATGAGCGCCTGGTCCCCGGCCGTGACGATGTGCACCTTCTCGCCGAGGAAGTACCCGGACCGCTGGGCGGTCTTGGTGTCGAGCACGACCTCGTCGGGGCCCTCGGGCGGTCGGCCCTGCACGAGCGTCAGGCCGGTGAGCCCGTGGCCGGCCGGCGCGTCGGAGTACGACCCGCCGAACGCCGGCGGACCCTGGCCGCCGACGACCTTGTTGTCCTTGTCCACGACGTACACGCCGATCGCCCGGATCCGGCCGTCCACCCGCGCCGCGTCGGGCACCTTCTCCTCGAGCGTGCGCACGACGTCGGCCGGCATCGACACGGTCGAGGCGCCCAGGTTGTCGGCGCCGTCGGCGGGGCGGACGACGACGTCGCCGACCGTCGAGGCGAACAGCGCGGTGAAGCTGCGGCCGAGGGTGTCGGAGAAGATCAGCGAGCCGCCCACGAACGCGACCGACAGCACGATCGCGAACGTGCTCATCAGCAGGCGCACCTTGCGCCCGAGCAGGCTCTTGAGGGCGGCGCGGAACAACCTGCGTCCTCAGATCGATCCGGAAGGCGCGATGTCGGCCGCGGCGGTCATCCGGGCCATGACCTCCAGCACCCGCTCGCGGTCGGGGTCGCGCAGCTCGTCGACGATCCGGCCGTCGGCGAGGAAGACGACGCGATCGGTGTACGCCGCGGCGACGGGGTCGTGGGTGACCATCACGACCGTCTGCGCGTGGTCGACGACGCTGCTGCGCAGCAGCTCCAGCACCTCGGCCCCGGACCGCGAGTCCAGGTTGCCGGTCGGCTCGTCGGCGAAGACGATGCGCGGCCGGCTGACCAGGGCCCGCGCGACGGCGACCCGCTGCTGCTGGCCGCCCGACAGCTCGCTCGGCTTGTGCGAGAGGCGGTCCCCGAGACCGACGGTGGCGATCACGCCGGCGTACCAGTCGTTGTCCGGCTTGCGCCCCGCGATCGCGAGCGGCAGCAGGATGTTCTCCTCCGCGGTCAGGGTCGGCACCAGGTTGTAGGACTGGAAGACGAACCCGATCTGGTCGCGCCGCAGCCGGGTCAGCGCCTTGTCCTTGAGCCGGGTGAGGTCCTGGTCGCCGATGAACACCGAGCCGCTGTCCGCGCGGTCGAGAGCCGCGCAGCAGTGCATCAGCGTCGACTTGCCCGAGCCGCTCGGCCCCATCACCGCCGTGAACTCGCCCTGGGCGATGTCCAGGCTCACCTCGTCCAGCGCCGTGATCCGCGCCTCGCCCGTGCCGTAGGTCTTGGTCAGGGCGACGACCCGGGCCGCGACCTCCCCGCTGCTCATGGCGCAAGCCTGCCAGGGCCGTCACGCTCGAACATCTGTTCGACTTTGTCGTACACTCCCGACATGGACTTCCAGAGCAGCCTCTTCGGGGCGGTCGCGACCTCTCCCGGGGTGCGCCCGCTCGACGGTGCCCCCCACGGTGTCGAGCGCACCACCCTGACCCGCGGCGCCTGGGTCGACGTCCTGCGCAACTTCGTGGTCGGCGCCGACGACGTCCTCGAGCGGCTCGTCGAGGACGTGCCGTGGCGGGCCGAGCGTCGTCCGATGTACGACCGCGTCGTCGACGTGCCCCGGCTGGTGCACACCTACGTCGTCGGCGAGGAGCTCCCGCACCCGCTGCTGACGACCGCTCGCGACGCCCTCTCCGCGCACTACCTGCCCGAGCTCGGCGAGCCGTTCGTGACCGCGGGCTGCTGCTTCTACCGCGACGGGCGCGACTCGGTCGCCTGGCACGGCGACACCATCGGCCGCGGCAAGCACGCCGACACGATGGTCGCGATCGTCTCGTTCGGGGACCCGCGACGGCTGGCGCTGCGGCCGCGCGGCGGCGGCGAGTCCATCGGCTTCGAGATGGGCCACGGCGACCTGGTCGTGATGGGCGGCTCGTGCCAGCGCACGTGGGAGCACGCCGTCCCCAAGGTGGCGCACGCCGGCCCCCGGATCTCGGTGCAGTTCCGGCCGCTCAACGTGTTCTGACCGCGTCCGCCATGGCGGACCGATTCGCCCAGGCGTTAGCCTCACCGCAGATCCGCCGGCCCCGGCGGCGTACCCGTCCCGGAGGTCGTGGCGCATGCGCATCCTCTTCGCCGACCGGCTGCCCGACAAGACGCTGGCCGACCTCGAGTCCCACGGTCATGAGTGCGTCATGGAGCCGGCGCTCACGGCCGACGACCTGGCCGGCCGGATCACCGGCTTCGAGGGGCTGGTGGTGCGCAGCACGAAGGTGCCGAAGGACGTCTTCGACGCCGCCGACCGGCTGGCGCTGGTGATCCGCGCGGGCGCGGGCACCAACACGATCGACACCGACGCCGCGGCCGGGCACGGGGTCTTCGTCTGCAACGTGCCGGGCCGCAACGCCGTCGCGGTGGCCGAGCTGACGATGGGTCTGCTGCTCGCGCTCGACCGGCGCATCCCCGACAACGTCGCCGACCTGCGCGAGGGGCGGTGGGACAAGACGACCTACGGGAAGGCCGAGGGCCTGCTCGGCTCGACGATGGGCATCATCGGCCTCGGCTCGATCGGGTTCGCGGTGGCCGAGCGCGCGGCGGCGTTCGGGATCCGGCTGCACGCCCAGGCCAGGTCCGGCCGATCGGCGGAGAGCCTGGCGCGTGCCGAGGAGCTGGGCATCACGATGTGCGAGACGCTGGAGGAGCTGGTCGGCTCCTCCGACATCGTGTCGCTGCACGTGCCGGCCGGACCGGACACCAAGCACCTGGTCGACGAGCGGTTCCTCGGGTGGATGAAGCCGGGAGCGATCCTGCTCAACACCTCGCGAGGCGACGTGGTCGACGAGCCGGCGCTGCTGGCGGCGCTCGACGCCGGCCGGCTGCGCGCGGGCCTCGACGTCTTCGCCGACGAGCCGGGAGCCGGCCAGGGCCCGTGGGAGTCGGCGCTCGCGCAGCACCGCAACGTCGTCGCCACCCACCACATCGGCGCCTCGACCAACCAGGCGCAGCGGGCGATCGCCGACGGCGTCGCCGAGATCGTGGACGCGTTCGTGGCCGGCGAGGCCCGGCACTGCGTCAACCTCGCCCCGCACCGGCTCGGGTCGGCGACGCTGACCGTGCGCCACCTCGACCGCGTCGGCGTGCTCGCCAAGGTCCTCGAGCGGCTGAGCGTCGAGCACCTGAACGTCGAGCACATGGTCAACCGGGTGTTCCGCGGCGGCGACGCCGCCGTCGCGTCGATCGACGTCGAGGGTCACCCGTCCGAGGAGCTGCTCGCCGACCTGCGCCAGGTGCCGCACGTGCTCGGGGTGACGGTCGTCGAGCTGGGCGCGAGCCGCGCGTGAGCCCCCCTGGCAGCAGCGTCCGCCTGTTCCCCGCCCGCGTGGTCCGTCCCGAGTGGGCCCGGAAGACCGTGACGGCCCTCTCGGACTCCGTCGACGAGTCCGGCATCGACCTGTACCGCGTCGCGGTCGATCCCGACGCGTACGCCGACACCCCGGTCTCCCTGTACGTCTACCGCCAGACCGTGGGCGGCGCGTCGTACTCCGGCGTGGTCTGCGAGGTCTCGGTGCAGGCCGTGGCCGACGGGCGGGTGCGCGGCCACGAAGCGGTGCACCCGCAGCGGGTCGAGGCCCTGGTGTGGCACCACGCGACCATGGACGGCCCGCCCGCCCTCGTGGAGCTGCTGCACCGCGCCGGGCCGGAGTACACCCGGACGCTCGATGAGGTGCAGCGCAGCGAGCCGCTGCTGGACTTCATCGGCCCGCACGGCATCCAGCAGACGGTGTGGCGGCTGCCGGAGGGCGACGCCACCAGCGCGCTCGCCGAGGAGCTGGGTGCGACCGACTTCTACATCGCCGACGGCCACCACCGCGCCACGGCGGCTCTCGAGGAGTGGGAGACGGCCGGCAAGCCCGCGGACGCCGGCCTCCTCTGCGTGGTGCACCCGATGGACGGGCTGCGCCTGGACTCCTTCCACCGCCGGGTCCCCGGCCCGGTCGACCCCGACGCGCTGATCCGGCTGGTGTCGGAGGGCTTCGACGTCCGGGAGACCGGTCGGCCCACCGTCCCGGTGAGCGGGGCGATCGGGATGTACGTCGGTCACCGCTGGTTCGAGCTCACCGACGACGAGGAGCGCCCCGCCGGCGTGGCCGGCCTGGACGTCGCCGTGCTCCAGGCCCGCGTGCTCGACCGGCTCGACCCCGCACCCGGGGGCCGGACCCGCGAGGTGGAGACCATCCCGGCCACCGCCTCGGTCGACCAGCTCGCCCTGCGCTGCGACGTCGACTCCGGTGCCCTCTTCACGCTCGCTCCACCGTCGACGGACGCGCTGGTCGCGGTCGCCGACGCCGGCGAGGTGATGCCGCCGAAGACGACGTACTTCGACCCCAAGCCGGCCACCGGGATCTTCCTGCGCCGCTGAGGATCGCGGCGACCGGCATCCCGGTGGCGGGTAGGTTCGGTGCCGTGACGGTGCTGACTGCGGGGCAGGAGTGGACGGTCGCCGACGGCGACGGACGGGCGCTGACGCGCGTCCGGATGGGGATCGGGTGGGACAAGGACCCGACCGCGGGCGCCATCGCCAGCGGCCGCGCTGACATCGACCTCGACGCCACCGCCATCCAGTTCGCCGAGGGTCAGCTGTTCGACATCGCGTTCTACAACAACCTCGCGACGCGCGACGGCTCGGTCGTGCACCAGGGCGACAACCAGACCGGCAGCGGTGCCGGCGACGACGAGACCGTCCACGTCGACCTGGACCGCGTGTACGCCAAGGTCGACACGATCCTGTTCCTCGTCAGCAGCTACCAGGGCCACGACCTCACGTGGGTCAACAACGCCTACTGCCGGCTGCTCGACGAGGATGACGTCGAGCTCGCGAGGTTCACGCTCACCGGCGGTACGTCCCAGACCGGCATGGTGATGGCCAAGCTGGTGCGTGCGGGGGACGGGTGGACGCTCGTGGCCATCGGGGAGGGCGTGGCCGTCACCGTCCCGACCGAGGCGATCGCCAAGGTACGTCGCTTCGTCTGACGCCGGTCGACCCGCCGGGCATCGGACATCGTCACGCGACCGTGGTAGCGGCTGCTTCTCGGCTCACCGGGTTTCGAGACGAGCTCCGCAGCCCCTCGCTGCGCTCGGGTCTGCGGGGCTCTCCTCAACCTGACCCGCTCATCCAGCCTTCGCAAGCTCAGGCTGGGCGGGTCAGAACTCGACGCGGGGTACCTCGGTCGAGCCGGCGGGCGCCTCGTAGAACTCGCGGGCGTGCACGCCGGCGATGCCGGTGAAGAACAGCCACGGGATGGTGCGGCACAAGGTGTTGAGCTTGGCGACGGCGTCGTTGTAGTACTGGCGCGCGAAGGAGATCTGGTTCTCGGTGTCGGCCAGCTGCTTCTGGAGGTCGAGGAAGTTGGTGTTGGCCTTGAGGTCCGGGTAGGCCTCGGCGACGGCGTTCAGCCGGACGAGGGCTCCCTGGAGGGCGGCGTCGGCGGCGGCCTTCGCGGGGACGTCGCTGCCGGCGGCCGCGGCCTGGACCTGCGAGCGGGCCTTGGTGATCTCCTCGAAGACCTCGCGCTCGTGCGCGGCGTACCCCTTCACCGTGTCCACCAGGTTGGGGATCAGGTCGGCGCGGCGGGTGAGCTGGACGTCGATGCCGCCGAGCGCCTCCTGGGCGCCCACGTCGGTGGTCCGGAGCTTGTTGAACCCGGTGACGCCGAAGGCGATGAGGGCGAGGACGATGACGCCGCCGATGATGAGTCCGGTCATGAAGGGATCCCCTGTTCTGGATGACTTGAGCAGATTGTGGGGCACGGGCTCACCAGGAGCCACCTCCCCCGCCGCCGCCACCGCCGCCGCCGGAGAACCCACCGCCCCCGCCGCCGGACGACGAGGAGGACTGGGTGGCGGCGTACGCCGAGATGGCGCTGTTCACGGTCGAGGAGAAGCTGTTGACCATCTGGTCGGTGTAGTTGCCGGTGTGCGAGCCGGCGTACCCCGGGAAGTACGCGGGCACGGGAGGCTCCTCGCCGGTCTCGGCGCGGTACTTCTTCGCCCACTCGTCGGCGCAGTCGAACGCGACGGCCCACGGGATGTACTGCGTGTAGAGCTCGCGCCGTCCGGAGAAGTCGAAGCGGTTCTGGCTCGAGGGCGTCGACAGCACGCGGTAGAAGCCACCGACGCGCGACCAGAGGTCGCGGCCGGTGGCGGTGCGCTTGGTGCTCGCGCCGGTCGCCAGCACCGGCCCGGCGCCCGCAGCCAGCAGGCCGGGGACCAGCGCGATGATGCCCATGTCGAACCAGTTGGCGCCGGCGATCGCGAGGGCGAGGATGCCGCCGCCGATCACGAACAGCCCGCCGAGGCAGCCGAGACCGGCGCTCTGCATGAACCCGGCCTCCTTCGCCCAGCTCTTGGTGGCGGTGTCGAAGCTCGACAGCTCGCTCTGCAGCGTCTGCCCCGCACTGACGTCCTTCGTCGATGCGGTGAACGACTCGTGCGGCCCCCCGGTCAGCCGGGCCACGCGCTGCGTCACCGGGTCGAGGCCCGCCCACCCCTGCGGCCCTTGAGTGTCGGTCACGGTCCACGACTTGTCGTCGGGCTTGTCCATGGTGACCGCGCCCTTCTCGGCCGCCTGCATGATCGAGGCGACGTACGCGCGCTTGTCGGTGCGCTCGGTCATGATGTAGACCCCCTGGGCCGGGCCGATGCCGTCCGGCGGCGCGTACATCAGCGGGTACGGCGGGGTCTTCTCCTTGACGCGACGCGCCTGCACGGCGCCGAACCCTCCGGCCAGCAGCGCGAGCAGCAGCACGATCGCCAGGTTCCGCGGGCTGCGCCCCAGCACCGGGTCCAGCCGCGCCGGCCACGGCACCGACGTGCCGGCGTCGGGCGTGGGCATGTCGAGGCCGACCTTCACGGTGATCGGCGTGTTGGCCGCGAGGGACTCGGCGTCGACGGTGAGCTGCTTGGTCCCGTCGCCCTTGACCGTGCAGCCGCTGTCGGCGCCGACGCCGCGGGCGCACTGCACACCGCTGGCCGCGACCGGCAGGGTGACGGTCAGGTGGGCCTTGTCGATGCTCTGGAGCCAGCCCGACGGGATGAGGTTCCAGTAGAGCTGCGTGCGCTGGCCGGTCGTGCCCGGCTCGAGCACGCCGTCGATCTGGTAGTCGATGACGTAGGTGTGCTCGCCCGGGTCCAGGAAGACGTCGGCGTCACCGATGCGCACGTTGGTGAACCGCCCGTTGCGCTCGTCGAGCAGCGTGAACGGCTCCGACGAGCCGTCGCGGGTGACCGAGATGTCGTGCGGCACGCGCCGGGCGTGCGTGGCGCTCTGGTCGGCCTCGTCGAAGAACCGGAAGATGCCGTGCTTGCCGCCGCTCGGGAAGTCCACGACGAGGGTCTCCACCGCGTGCAGGTCACCGTCGTCGTCGATCGTGAACGCCGCGTCGTACGACCGGATCGTCGTCTCCTCGTACGCCGTCTGGCCGGTCGACCAGTTGTAGGAGACGGCCGGCCACGACATCACGCCGACGAGGACGAGGAGCCACACGACAACCCCGACGACGCGCTTCACGCGAGGAGCCTAAAGGTCGCCTACCCCGCGTCTCGCCGACGCGCCCTGACTGGTCCAGACACCCTCAGAGGGCGGCGATCAACCAGATGATCAGGACGATGACGACGAGCGCGACGAGGGCTTGCTTCCAGTAGCTCTTGAACAGCACCGGCAGCACGGTGGAGCCCAGGTTGATGGCGTCGTCGCTTCTCCGGGCACCGCCTGAGGGAGCGGAGACCGGGGCCGGCGGCGGCGTCACCGCCGGCACGGGGGCCGGCGGCGGGACCTCGACCGCCGCCGGCGCGGACTCGTCGGCCAAAGTGTCTGTCGGCGTCGGCTCGGGCTCGGCCGCGGGGGGCGCAGGTGGCGGCGTCTCGACCGGTGCGGCCGCGGCGGGCGTGGGCTCCTCGAGCCGCTGCTCGAGGCAGGCGACGAACTGACCGAGCAGCTTGTCGGAGACGTCCTGCATCACCCCGCGGCCGAACTGCGCGGGCTTGCCGGTGATCGCCAGGTCGGTGACGACCTCGACGTCGGTCGAGCCGCCCGCGGCCGTCATCTGCATGGTCACGAGCGCACCCGCCGTACCGTTACCGCGCTTGTCCTTGCCCTTGGCGTCGACCACCATCCGGTGGGCCGTCTCGTCCTTCTCGGTGAAGGTGCCCGACCCGTTGTAGACCAGCGCGATGGGACCGAGCTTGACCTTCACCGACCCGTGGAACGTGTCGCCCTCGGCGGAGGTGACCGTGGCGCCCGGGAAGCACTCCGCGACCGAGGAGATGTCGTTGAAGTGCGCCCAGGCGTCGTCGATCGGGACCGGGACGGTGAACCGGTGGGTGAGATCCATCAGCCGCCTGCCGCTGCAGCCACCGCACGGCGGGTGAGGACCGTCGCGAGGTGCCTGCGGTACTCCGCCGACCCGTTGAGGTCCGACGGCGGGTTGGTGCCGTCGGCGGCCTTGGCCGCAGCCTCGCGTACGCCGTCCTCGGACGCCGTCGCACCGGCCAGGGCTTCCTCCACGCCACGCGCGCGCAGCGGGGTGGAGCCCATGTTGGTCAGCCCCACGCGGGCCTCGGAGATCGTGCCGCCGTCCGCCTTGACCGTGGCGGCGACCGCGACGATCGGCCACTGGTGGGCGACCCGCACGAACTTGGCGTAGTGCGCGCCCCAGCCGGTGTGCTTCGGGATCCGGACCTCGGTGAGGATCTCGTCCTCGCCGATCGCGGTCTCGAACAGGTCGACGAAGAAGTCGTCGGCCCCGACCGTGCGCGTCCCGCCCGACCCGGCGATGACGAACTCGGCCCCGAGTGCGAGCGCGGGAGCGCCGAGGTCGCCGGCCGGGTCGGCGTGCGCGAGCGCGCCGCCGAACGTGCCGCGGTGCCGTACCTGGGCGTCCGCCACCTCGGTGGCCGCCTTCTTGATCAGCAGCGCGTGCTCCTCGACGAGGGCGTCGTGCATGACGTCGTGGTGCGTGGTGAGCGCGCCGATGACGATCGCGTCGCCGTCGTCGCGGATGCCACGCAGGGCATCGATCTTGCCGAGGTCGATGACCCACTCGGGGGCGTTGAGGCGCATCCGGAGCACCGGCAGCAGGCTCTGCCCGCCGGCGAGGATCTTGGCCTCGTCACCGTGCTCGGCCAGGGCCTGGAGGGCCTCCTCGACGGAGGTCGGGGCGACGTAGTCGAACCGTGCGGGGATCACTGGTTGTCCTCCTGGTTTCCGCCGTCGAAGTGCGGCATGGCGCCCTCGACCGTGTCCTTCCCCGGATCCGAGCCGTGGATCGCGGACCAGACCCGCTCCGGCGTGCACGGCATCAGGATGTCGTTGACGCCGAACTGCCGGACCGCGTCGACGACGGCGTTCACCACGGCCGGCGTCGAGGCGATGGTGCCGGCCTCGCCGACGCCCTTCGTGCCGAGCGTGTTGGTGGTCGACGGGCTGGTCGTGTGGTCGATCTCGAAGTTGATCGTGTCGGCCGCGGTCGGCAGCAGGTAGTCGACGAACGAGCCGCTCACGAGCGTCCCGGAGTCGTCGTACACCGCCTCCTCCCAGAGCGCCTGGGCGATGCCCTGGACCAGGCCGCCGTGCACCTGGCCCGACACGATGAGCGGGTTGATGATGTTGCCGATGTCGTCGACGCAGACGTACTTGCGCAGCTTGACCTGACCGGTCTCGGTGTCCACCTCCGCGGCGCACAGGTGCGTGCCGTGGGGGAAGGAGAAGTTGACCGGGTCGTACGTCGACTCGGCGTCGATGCCCGGCTCCATGCCCTCCGGGTAGTTGTGTGCGGCGAACGTCGCCAGCGCCACCTCGGCGATGCCGATGCCCTGGTCGGTGCCCTTCACGGAGTACCGGCCCGCGCTGAACTCGAGGTCCTCGGCATTGGCCTCGAGCAGGTGCGCCGCCAGCGGCTTGGCCTTCTCGATCACCTTGTCGGCCGCGAGGACCAGCGCCTCACCACCGACCACGAGCGACCGCGAGCCGTAGGTGTCCAGGCCCTTGTGGGACACCTGGGTGTCGCCGTGCAGGATCTCGACGTCCTCGAACGGCACGCCGAGCCGGTCGGCGACAATCTGGCTGAACGCCGTCTCGTGGCCCTGGCCGTGGGCGCTCGCGCCCGTGATCACCTCGACCTTGCCGGTCGGCAGCATCCGCACCGTCGCGTGCTCCCAGCCGCCCGCGCCGTAGTTGAGGGACCCCAGCACCCGGCTGGGTGCCAGCCCGCACATCTCGGTGAACGTCGAGATGCCGATGCCGAGCTGGACCTTGTCCCCGCTCTCGCGGCGCTGCTTCTGCTCGGCGCGCAACGCGTCGTACCCGAACATCTCCTTGGCCTTGGCCGTCGCGGCCTCGTAGTTGCCGGAGTCGTAGGTCATGCCCGCGACCGTGGTGAACGGGAACTCCTCGTGCTTGATCCAGTTCATCTCCCGGATCTCGAGGGGGTCCTTGCCGACCTCGACGGCGAGCTCGTCCATGAGCCGTTCGATGGCGTACGTCGCCTCGGGGCGGCCGGCGCCGCGGTAGGCGTCGACCCACGTCTTGTTCGTCAACACAGGCGTGCAGTTGAACTGGTAGGCGTCCCACTTGTAGATCGCGTTGAACATCCACGCGCCCAGCACGGGTACGCCGCCACCGACCACGCCGACGTACGCCCCGAGGTCGGCGAGCAGGTCGACCTTGAGACCGGTGACCTTGCCCTCCTTGGTGGCGGCCAGCGTGAGCTTCTGCCACTGGTCGCGGCCGTGGTGGGCCGAGATGAGCGACTCCGAGCGGGTCTCGGTGTACTTGCAGGGCTTGCCGATCTTGCGGGCCGTCGCCCAGGTAATCCACTCCTCGGGCGTGGTCTGCAGCTTGCCGCCGAACCCGCCGCCCACGTCGGGGGCGATAACACGGATCTTGGACTCCGGCACGCCGGTCGTCGCCGCGAGCAGGAACCGCGTGATGTGCGGGATCTGGGTGGCCGACCACATGGTGATCTGCTCACCGGTCGGGTCCACGACGACCGAGCGGGGCTCCATGAACGCCGGGATGAGGCGCTGCTGGCGGTACTCCCGCTCGATGACGATGCCGTCGGCGCGGGCCTCCTCGATGACCTCGTCGATCGCGCGGCCCGTGCCCTGGCCCGCGGAGTCGAGCTGCCAGAACGCGGTCTTGTTGGTGCCGAGGCTGGGGTGCGCCAGCACCTTGTCCTCTGCGGCCTCCTTGAGGTCGAGGACCGCCGGGAGCAGCTCGTACTCGACGTCGACCAGCTCGGCGGCGTCGCGCGCCTCGGCCGCCGTACGAGCGGCCACCACGGCCACGATCTCGCCGGCGAAGTGGACCTCGTCGATGGCCATCGGCAGGTGGTCGGGCGTCTTCTGCTCGGTCGTGATCGGCCAGGCGTTGACCACGACGCCCTGGGTCTCGGCGAGGTGCTTGCCGGTGAAGACCTCGTAGATGTTCAGCGACTTGTCGGCCGCCTCGATGTCGATGCTGAGGATCTTCGCGTGCGCGTGGGGGCTGCGGACCATGGCCAGGTGCAGCATGCCGGGCAGCGCGATGTTGTCGGTCCAGCGGGTGCGGCCGGTGATGAGGCGCTGGTCCTCCTTGCGGCGGCGGTCCTTGCCGATCTCGGGGGCAGCGGGCGGGGCTTCCTCGATCGTGGTCATGCGTTCGCCCCCCTCTTGTTCAGCTCGGCGGCGTACAGGACCGACTTCACGATGTTGTGGTAGCCGGTGCAGCGACAGAGGTTGCCCTCGAGCCCGAGCCGGACCTCCTCCTCGGTGGGGTCGGGGTTCTCGTTGAGCAGGTCGACCGACTGCATGATCATCCCCGGCGTGCAGAAGCCGCACTGGAGGCCGTGGCACTCGCGGAACGCCACCTGCACGGGGTGCAGCGTGCCGTCGTCGTCGGCCAGCCGCTCGATGGTGTCGACCACGCCGCCGTCCGCCTGGACGGCCAGCACGTTGCAGGACTTCACCGATCGCCCGTTGAGGTGCACGGTGCAGGCGCCGCAGTTGCTGGTGTCGCAGCCGATCACGGTGCCGGTCTTCCCGAGCTTCTCGCGCAGGTACTGCACCAGCAGCATCCGCGGCTCCACGTCGTCGGTGACGTTCTCCTGGTCGACTCTCACGCTGATCTTGGTCATGCACGCGCCTCCTGGGCCGTTGTGATGGCCCTCACGCTAGGACCGCCCAGGTTGGTTCCCCGTTGGTCCTCAGCCAGCTGGTCGAGGAAGGCGCGCTCGCGCCTGTCACGAGACCCGGTGAGCGGTCAAGCGGCCCCGACGAGCGCCGGTTGCTTCGGCTTGTCGAACGACCGGAAGGACGGGATGGCCAGCGGCAACATCGTCGCGGCGAAGTAGGAGAAGCCGACGACGAGGAGGGCCGCGACGATCCCGAACGACTCGGACAGCACGCCGCCGAGCAGTCCGCCGAAGGGCATCAGCGACCAGCAGAGCGCGCTGTTGATCGTGGTCACCCGGCCCATCACGGCCGCCGGCACGCGCTCGTAGAAGACGGCGCCGAGGATCGGGTTGAGGAAGCCGGAGGCGAACCCGCCGACCAGGCAGGACGCGATGACGACCCACCACGGCACGCCGAGCGCGAGCAGCACGAACCGCGGGAGCCCGGCGACGAGGAACGCCCAGAGATACACCTGGAACCGCGGCAGCCGCTCGGCCGCCCAGGCGGCGACGGCGGACCCGGCGGCCGAGGACAGCGCCCAGACGGCGAAGTACGCGCCCATCACGCCGACGCTGTAGCCGCTCTCGTTGATCCAGACGGGCAGCAGCACGGCGGAGAAGGCCAGGTCGAGCAGGTTCGTCACCGCGACCATCCCCGACATCGCGACCAGGACGGAGTCCTTGCGCAGGAAGGTCCAGCCCTCGCGCAGCTCCTCGACGTACGTCGTGCCGACCGGTCGCTCGTCGACCTGCTCGGCGCGCATGGCCGAGGTCGACCACGCGAACACCGCCGCGCACACGCCGAACGAGAGGGCGTCGACGACCAGCGCGTTGGCGGCGCCGAGCAGCGCGACCAGCGCGCCCGCGACGGCGGCTCCGGCGAAGCTCGCCGTGCGCTCGATGGCGGAGGCGAGACCCGTCGTACGTTCGAGGGAGACCTCGGCATGGGCGGTCAGCGCCGGCACGAACGCGCTCTTGGCGCCGTCGCCGGGGCCGCGCAGGCCGCCGCCCACAGCGACGAGCGCGAGCAGCGCCGGGAACGACAGGACGCCGGCGAGGTGCAGCAGCGGGACCAGGCCGACCACGACCATGCTCAGCACGTCGCAGGTGATGGCCACCCGGCGGGCGCCGATGCGGTCGATGAGCGGGCCGGCGAGCGCCTTGACGACGACCAGCGGCAGCATCTCGGCGAACGCCACCAGGCCGGTCTGCGCGGCGGACCCGGTCGTGGTCAGCACCAGCCACGGGATCGCGATCATCGAGACCCGGGTGCCGACCAGCGAGATCGCGTCGGCGACGAGGAAGCCGTAGAGCGGCGTACGGCGGCTCATGACTCCTCCCCTCCGACCTGACCCGCAGGACCGGACACGTGGCCGGGCCGCGGGAACGCCTGGAACTGGAAGACGAAGTCGACGGCGTCCGGGTCGTCCTCGTCGTCCTCGCGCAGCTCCATGAAGAGCTCGTGCATCTTGGTGGTGAGCGCCTCGGCGTGCTTCGCCGTGACGCGGACGTGGTAGTCGCTGAGGGTCGAGGCGTCGCGCCACTCGGTCGGCAGCAGCGGCATCTCCTCGACGGCGGCCTGGAGCTGCTGGGTGTAGATCACCGCGACCGTCTGGATGTAGGCGTCCATCGCGTCCTGGTCCTCGGGCTTGCGCGGCACGGTGTTGGCCAGCGTCGACTGGTGGGCGGCCTTCCACCAGCGCTCCCGCCCGTTGCCGCGCTCCTCGTCGTCGACGACGAAGCCGTGGTCGGCGAGCTGGCGCAGGTGGTACGACGTCTGGCCGGTGTTGATCCCCAGCCGCGTCGCCAACGAGGTCGCCGTCGCCGGCCCGTCGATGCGCAGCAGGCCCAGCATCCGCAGCCGCGTCGGGTGGCTCAGCGCCTTCAGCCCCGCGACGTCCGGGGTGATCGAGGTGAGGTCCATACCTCACCGTAGAACCGCAAAGGTTCCTTTGCAAGTGTTTCTTTGCAAAGAGTTGCTTGCGGTTCTCGCGAGCCGGAAGAACGAGTCAGCCCCCGGCGACGGCGAGGCGCCCCTTGAGGAGGGGCTTGCTGGGGTGGGGACGATCGCCGAGGCGGGCGAGGCAGACCTCGAGGACCTCGGCGTCGTACGGCGCGAGCTCGCTGTAGCGGACCACGGCCTCGGGCCGTGGATCGGCGAGGAGGGCCTCGCGGACGGCGACCGCGACGTACTCGCCCAGCTCGGCGAGCGCGGGTGAGTTGGTGCCGGGCATCAGGTCGCCGCGGTAGGCCGTCAGCGCGGCGGACACGTCGCCGCGGCCGACCGCGGCCAGCACCGACTCCACGTCGGTGGCGACGGGCATGGTCAGGCGGTACGGGCGGGAGGTCAGCTGGCCGCCGAGGGCCGAGCGCAGGTGCGACACCTCGGCCTTGAGCGTGGACAGGGTGACGCCCTGGTCGCCGTACACCAGGGCGTGCAGCCGCTCGAGCGAGACCCCGTCGGGGTTCATGGCGAGCAACGCCAGGATCTCGGTCTGCCGGCGGTTGAGCAGCAGCCGGTTGCCGTCGAGGTGCGCCTCGGCGGTGCCGAGCAGGCGGAGCGTGAGGCCGTCCTCCTCCGGCGAGGCCGGCGAGACCAGCTGGCCCGGGTGCTCGTGCGACCGGGGCATCGCCTGCTCGATCAGCCGGGCCATCACCCGCGCCGTCGCCAGCCCGATCGGGTGCGTGCGGTCCCAGGTGGTCGACAGGTCGATGACCCCGAGCGGCTGACCGGTCACGGGGTCGTTGACGGGCGCGGCCCAGCAGACCCAGTTGTGCACGATGGAGGCGTAGTGCTCGGCCGAGAACACCATCGCCGGCCGGCTCAGCCGGTTGGCCAGGTCGAGGGCGTTGGTGCCGACGCTCTCGTCGTCCCATCGCCCGCCGGCCACGAAGTTCACCGTCTCGGCCTTGCGGCGCATCACCCGGCCGCCGTAGGTCCACAGGATCCGGGTGTCGGCGTCGGTCACCGCGAGGACGAGGTCGCCGTCCTCGGCGGTCCGCCGCAAGTCGTCCTCGACCCGCGACACCGCGATCTGCAGCGGCGAACCCCGCCAGAACGTCTCGGTGTCGCCCTCGTCGGCCAGCGGCGCGAAGCGGACGTCCGTGGTGATCGATGCTCCGGACCTCTCCCAGCTGGACAGGATCTCCGGGCGCACCAGTCGTGCGGCCTCGTCGCCGTGCTCGACGAACGCCGTCCACGCGCGCACGGCCTCCAGCCGGCGCGCGGACAGGTCGCCCTTCTCGACGGTCATCCCCCTGCTCCTCTGCCGGCCGTTCCTCGACGCTCCCCGCTGGTCACGCTAGCCCTTGGCGGCAAGCACGGGCAGGGCGGTCCGCACCGCCTCTTGGGGGGAAGCGGCGTACAGTCGAGGGCACCTAGGCCCCGTCATCCGGACCCGGTCCGGAAGACACCAGGAGATCCCCATGGATCTGCATGCCCTCTGCCAGGGTCGATCGATGCTGTTGGCCCGGGGAGCCGCGGCCTTCCTCATCGGCGTCGTCGCCTCCAACAACGCCAACCTGACCGCCGGCGCGCTCGTCACGCTGTTCGGGGTGTGGACGCTCCTCGACGGCGCGGCCACCGTCTGGCAGGCCTACCAGCCGACCGGCCCTGACCGCAGCGCCGAGCTCACGCCCGCCGTGCGCATCGTCGGCGGCATCGGGATCCTGGTCGGTGTCCTGGCCGTGCTCGACCCCGGCTTCTCCGACGCCGTGTTGACCTGGGTGCTGGCGGCGTGGTTCGCCTTCCGCGCGGTCACCGAGATCGCCGTCGTCGCCTCCCGCGTTGCCGGCCGCATCCGGGTGGTCCTGACGCTCGTGGCCGTCGCCGACCTGGGGCTCGTCGCCCTGCTCGTCACCCACACCTCGGGCAGCGTGGCGGACGTGTCCCTCTTCGGTGGCGGGCTGGCTTCGGTGTGGGGCCTGCTGCTGTTCTTGCTCGCCGCGTTCGCCGGCAAGACCCTCAAGCGCGAGGACGTGGGCCCGCGCCTGCTGGCCCCGCGCTGAGCTGTCTCGTCGAGCTCCGCTCGAACTGTCGAGCTCCGCTCGACCGGACTAGTGATGGATTCTCCCGTCCCGCTCGATGAGCCGGTCGCCCGTACCGCCCCACTGGAGCGCCACGATCTCCGCGGCGATGGAGATCGCGGTCTCCTCGGGGGTGCGCGCGCCGAGGTCGAGGCCGATGGGGCTGGAGAGCCGCGCGATCTCCTTCTCGGTGAGCCCGGCCTCGCGCAGGCGCTCCAGCCGGTCGTCGTGGGTACGCCGTGAGCCCATGGCGCCGACGTAGGCGACCTCGGGCAGCCGGAGGGCGACCTCGAGCAGGGGTACGTCGAACTTGGGGTCGTGGGTCAGCACGGTGATCACGGTCCGCTGGTCGATCCGACCGGCGTCCTGCTCCGCCTGGAGGTAGCGGTGCGGCCAGTCGACGACCACCTCGTCGGCGTCGGGGAACCGGCTCCTGGTCGCGAACACGGGCCGGGCGTCGCACACGGTCACGTGGTACCCGAGGAAGGCGCCGACCCGCGCCACCGCGGCGGCGAAGTCGATGGCGCCGAAGACCAGCATCCGCGGCTTGGGCGCGAAGGCCCAGACGAACACCCGCATGCCCTCGCCACGACGCTCGCCGTCGGGGCCGTAGGTCAGCGTGGCGTTGGTGCCGCTGGCGAGCAGCCCGATCGCGTCGTCGTGCACCGCGTCGTCCATCCGCGAGGAGCCCAGCGACGCACGGGCCGGCTCGTCGGGGTGCACGACGATGCGCCGCCCGAGGATGGCCGGGTCGGGGTGCTCGATGACCGTGGCCAGCGCAACGGGTCGGCCGGCCTCGATGTCCGCGGCCACCTCGGCGAGCTCCGGGAACGTCTCGCGCGACACCTTCTCGACGTACACGTCCAGGATGCCGCCACACGTCAGCCCGACGGCGAACGCGTCGTCGTCGGAGATGCCATACCTCTGCAGCACCGGCTGCCCGGACTCCACGACCGACTGCCCCAGCTCGTAGACCGCGCCCTCGACGCAACCGCCGGACACCGAGCCGACCGCGGTCTCGTCGGGCCCGACGAGCATGGACGCGCCGGGCGGTCGCGGCGCGGACTGGAACGTCGCCACCACCGTGCCGACGCCGACCGTCTCGCCCTGCTCCCACCAGGCCAGCAGCTCCGGCAGCACCTCACGCATGCGAGACCACCTCCGCCAGCTCGGAGTACGTCGCCAGCGAGTGGCCGGCGACGAAGTCGTCGACGAACGGCAGGGCGGCGAGCACTCCCTGCTGCACCGCCTCGTACCCGGCCTTGCCGCGGTGCGGGTTCACCCAGACGACCCGGTGCGCGACCCGGTGCAGGCGGGCCATCTGCTCGGCCAGCAACGACGGGTCGCCGCGCTCCCACCCGTCGCTGAACACGACGGCGACGGCGCCGCGAGCCATGCCGCGCTGACCCCAGCGGTCCATGAAGAACCGCATCGTCTCGCCGAGCCGGGTGCCGCCGGACCAGTCGGGCACCGTCTCGCCCGCCGCGACCAGCGCCCGCTCGGGATCGCGCATCCGCAACGCCCGCGACACGTGGGTGAGCCGCGTGCCGACGGTGAACGTCTCGACCACGCCCCCCTGCGCGCGCAGCGACACCGTCAGCCGGTGGGCCAGGCGCAGCAACGCGTCGGCGTAGGAGCTCATCGAACCGGACACATCCAGCAACAACACCACCCGCCGCGGCTTCATGCCCCGGCGCCGCCAGCTGATCCGCGCCGGCTCACCCATCCGGCGCAGGCTGGTGCGCAGCGTCCGCGACGCGTCGACCTGGCCGCGGTGCCAGCGCTGGTGACGGGCAGTACGCCGCATCGGCGGCCGCGGGCGGATGGTCGCGAACATCGCCGCCAGCCGCGCGCGCTCGCCGGTCGTCAGCGACGCGACGTCGCGGTGCCGCAGCACCTCGGCCTCGCTGGCGCTCGCGAACACCGTCTCGGTCTCCGCGTCGAAGTCGTCGCCGTCGCGCTCGGACTCCGGGAACGGCGTGGTCTGCGGTGGCGAGGGCACCGTCGGCCGCGGCCGGGGCAGCCCGTCGCGGGCGTTGAAGAAGGCCTCGAACACGGCGTCGAACCGCACCAGGTCGTCGGGGCTGGCGCACAGCGTCGACCGGCCCGCCACCCACGTCGCCCGCTCGTCGGCCAGGTCGAGCACGGCCATCGCCGCGAGGAACCCCTGGGAGCGGTCCTGCGTCACCGGGACGCCGGCGGCGCGGACCGCCCGGGCGAAGGCCAGCAGGATCTCGTCACCCCCACGGAGGTCGACGCTCATGACCGCAGCATCTGGTCGAGGGCGTGCCTGACCTTCTCGCTGTCCTCGCGGTACTTCACCAGCGCCCCGAGCGTCGCGGCCGCGGTGTCCAGGTCGAGCTCGGCGGTGCCGAGGTGGTGGATGGCGCGCGCCCAGTCGAGGGTCTCCGCGACGCCCGGCGGCTTGGCGAGGTCGTCGCGTGCGCGCAGCTGCTGGACCACGCCGACGACCTGGCGCGCCAGCTCCTCCGACACCTCCGGGGCGCGCGACCGCACGATCTGCACCTCGCGCTCGAGGCCGGGGTGGTCGATCCAGTGGTAGAGGCAGCGCCGCTTCAGGGCGTCGTGCAGCTCGCGCGTGCGGTTCGAGGTCAGGACGACGACGGGCGGGGTCGCCGCCTTCACCGTGCCCAGCTCGGGGATGCTCACCTGGTAGGTCGACAGCACCTCGAGCAGGAAGGCCTCGAACTCGTCGTCGGCCCGGTCCACCTCGTCGACCAGCAGGACCGCCGGGCTCTGCTGGAGCGCGGCCAGCACCGGGCGGGCGAGCAGGAACCGCTCGTCGTACAGGCTCTTCTCGGCCTCCTCGGCGTCCGTCCCGCCGGCGGCCTCGAGCGCCCGCAGGTGCAGGATCTGGCGCGGGAAGTCCCAGTCGTAGAGCGCCTGGGTGGCGTCGATGCCCTCGTAGCACTGGAGCCGCACCAGCGGCAGCTCCAGCGACTCCGCGATGGCCTCGGCCAGGGCGGTCTTGCCGGTGCCCGGCTCGCCCTCGAGCAGCAGCGGGCGCTGCATCCGGAGCGCGAGGAACGTGACGGTCGCGAGGTCGCCGTCGCAGAGGTAGCCCGTGGTCGCCAGGCGTGCGGCGACGTCGGAGGCGGACTCCGGTTCCATGCCTCCAGGCTACTGGCCGGTCAGTTGGCGTCCGGTTGGTGCCGAACCATCCACCTCGATCACCCAGGCCATGGCGCCACCCTGGCATGCTCGGGACGGTGGACCGGGAGGCGCTTCTCGAGCTCTGGCGCGCGACGTACGCCGAGCCCACCCGCGGCTGGGACTTCTCGACGATCGACGCGGTGGTCGAGGGCGAGCCGCCGTGGTCCTACGACGGCCTCGCTCGGCGGGCGCTAGCCGGCGCGACGTCGGCGCTCGACATGGGCACCGGCGGCGGAGAGGTGCTGCTGACGTTCGCGGACGCCCTGCCTCCGGACACGGTCGCGACGGAGGGCTGGCCGCCGAACGTCCCGGTCGCGACCGAGGCGCTGGCTCCGCACGGCATCCAAGTCGTCCGCTACGACTCCGAGATCGACGCGCGGATGCCGTTCGACGACGGGCGCTTCGACGTCGTGCTGGACCGGCACGAGTCGTACGTCACGGCCGAGGTCTTCCGGGTGCTGCGGCCCGGCGGCGTCTTCCTGACCCAGCAGGTCGACGGCGGCGACTTCGCCGAGTCGCAGGAGCTGTTGGGCGGCTCCACGGCACATCCGCTGGTGACGCTCGGCCACCTGCGCGCCGAGGCCGAGGAGGCTGGGTTCGTGGTCGAGGAGGAGGGCGACTGGACCGGCACCATGCGCTTCCCCGACGTAACGGCGTTCGTGTCCTACGTGCGGCTCGTCCCCTGGGAGGTGCCCGAGGACTTCTCGGTCGACCGGTACGCCGACGTGCTGCTGCGGCTGACGCCGGAGGACCTGGTCTTCACCCAGCGTCGGTTCGTGCTGGTGTGTCGACGTCCCGCCCGGTAGCCAGGTCCCCGCACTCGACCAGCGTCACGTCGTGCGCCGCGAGGTAGTCGCGCGCGCCCGTGTCCCCCGCGACCGTCCCCTGGACGCCCGTCCAGTGGTCCTTCCCCAGCAGGACCGGGTGTCCGGGTCGGCCGGCGTACGTCGCCCGCACCAGGTCCGCGGGTCCGGTCGCGGCAGCGACCACGCGGCGTACGACCTCGGCCGTCACGTCCGGCAGGTCCACGAGCGTGACGACGACGGCGTCCGCGTCGGGGTAGGTGCCGGCCAGCCCGGCGCGCAGCGACGCACCCATGCCCTCGGCCCAGTCGTCGGCGACCACGAGCCGCGCACGGCCCGACGGCGCCTGCGTCAGCAGCCAGCCCGACTCCTTGGCGGCGGCGCCGAGCACGACCGTCACGCGCTCGCAGCCGCCGTCGTGCAGCGTCTGCAACGTCGAGTGCAGCCACGGCACGCCGTCGTCCCCGACGACGAGCGCCTTCGGCTTGCCCATCCGGCTGCCGGAGCCGGCGGCGAGGAGGAGACCGTCGACACGCACGTGCTCCAGGCTAGGCCGCCGGTCCAGGCGACGGCCTAGGCGCCGAACGCCTCGTCGTACATCGCGGCCAGCTCGGCGGAGTACGGCGCGGTGAACCCGCACACCGTGACCGAGCCGCCGGTGGCCGACACGAGGTACCGCTGGCCGACCTTGAAGTCCGCGGCCAGCACCAGCGCCTGGAGATCGGCGGGCGGGGCCTGCACGGTGACCTGGTCAGCGTCGCCGCCGAGGTACCAGTGGCTCACGTCGAGGGTGACCAGGCCGTCCGAGATCGAGCTGACCGTGCCGTCGAAAGCGACCTCCTGCTGCTGCAGGACCGCGGGGCTGACCACCATGCACTTGGCCGTGCTCGGCGGGCGGGCGGACAGGGTCATCACCGACGGCGGCGGCTCCTTCGCCGTCGGCACGGCGGGATCGTCGCCGCCCAGGAACGCGAAGGCACCCACGCCCGCGATCACCAGCACCGCCGCGGCGGCGACCAGCCAGGCCAGCGGTGACCGCTTGCGGACCGGGGTGTCCTGGTCGGCGTGCGTCTCGACATCGTGGGTCATGGCGTCCTCCAGGAGGCGGGCGGTCCGGCCGGGGTCGGCCGGAGAGAGGTCGGCGGCGGGGTCGGCGGCACGCAGCCGCGCGAGCAGCTCGTCGTGCTCGGGCTGGTCTGCTGGGGTCATCTCCGCCTCCCTCCGTTCGTCTCCTCATGTCCGGCGGCGAGCTCGTCCTTTCGGGTCTCGAGCGACTTCTTCAGCTTCTCCTTCGCCCGGAGCAGCCGGATGCTCACGGCGTTCGCGCTGACGCCGAGCACGGTGCCGATCTCCGCGGGTGTCAGCTGCTCCCAGGCCCACAGGCGGAGCAGCTCGGCGTCCTCGTCGCGCAGGCCGGCCAGCGCCTCGGCCAGCTCGGGGTCGCCGTCCTCGCCGGGGCCGGGCGTCGTGGCGGTCGGCGGGTCGACCACCGCGATGCGGGACGCCAGCCGCTCCTGGCGACGTACGCCGCGCCTGGCGTTGGCCAGGCAGTTGCGGGCCACGCCGTACGCCCAGGGCAGCGCCTCCTCGGGGAGGTCGTCGAGCCGGCGCCAGCAGACGAGGAGCGTCTCGGCGAGGACGTCGTCGGCCGTGGCGGCGTCGGTACGGCGGGCCAGGTACCGCCGCAGCGGCTCCACGAGCGCGGGCGCGACCGCCTCGAAGCGCTGCCTCCTCGCCGCGTCGGACATGGTCCTCACGGTGTCACATGTCCGGGAACGGGCCTGTCCTTTCCGGGTGGCAGAGTCGGCGCATGCACCCCTACCTCAGCGCCGTGGACTCGATCGTCGACCTGCTCGGCCGGTCCGAGGTGGCCGCCGCGTGGGACTCGCCGAGCGCACTGGCCGAGTGGACGGTCGGCGGGCTCGCCGGGCACCTCGCCGGGCAGGCGTTCTCGGGCGTGACCCTCATCGAGGCCGAGCCGAGCGACCTGGCGCCGATCACGCTGGACGAGCACTACGAACGGGTGTCCTGGATCGGCGCGGCGGTCGACGACGACGTCAGCGTGGGCATCCGGTCCGGGGGCGACTCCAACGCCGCCGAGGGAGCGGAGGCGCTGGTGGCGAGGGTCGTCTCGGCGCGATCACGGCTGGAGGTGCTGCTGGCCGAGACGTCGCCCGACCGGCCGGTCCTCGTGCCCTGGCAGGGCTGGGCGCTGCGGCGCGACGACTTCCTCGTGATGCGGATGATGGAGATCGTCGTGCACTCCGACGACCTCGGGGCATCGGTCGGCATGACCGCGCCGACCGTCGGGCCCGCCGTCCTCGATCCGGTGCTGGCCCTGCTGACGCGGCTCGCCGTACGCCGCCACGGCCAGTCCGCCGTCGTCGCGGCCCTCACCCGGGCCGAGCGGGCCCCGGCCCGGATCAACGCCTTCTGAGCCACGATTGGTCACAAACGCCAGTCGTGGGGCCGGTTTCGATGGCGTTTGGGACCAAACGCCATCCCCTCAGCCCAGCACGATCGCGGCGATGCCGCCGGCGACGACCGCCGATCCGACCAGCCGGTGCAGGGGGCGGGACTCCTTGAGGACCAGCCAGCCGAACAGCGCACCCACGACGATGCTGCTCTCCCGGGCGGCGGCCACCAGGGCGACCGGCGCCTCCTGCATCGCCTCCAGCACGAAGATGTAGGCCAGCGGCGACAGCAACGCGACGACCAGCGCGGGCCGGCGCAGGGCCGGCCAGGCCCGGCGTACCTCCCGCAGCTTCCCGTTGGCCATCACTGTCAGCGCCGGCACCTGGCACAGCAGGCCGAGCACGAAGTACGTGACGGGCGGTACGCCGAGGTCGGTGACGCTGTGGCTGTCCCAGAGGGTGTACGCCGCGATGGTCACCCCGGTCAGCGCGCCCCAGAGGACGCCCGCCCCGGCGCCGGGCCGGTGCCTGCGGCGGGGCACGTAGGAGATGAGCAGCACCCCGGCCACGACCAGCAGCACGCCGACCGCCCCGACCACACCGGGTCGCTCGCCGAGCACCGCCACCGCGACCACGAACGTCAGCAACGGCCCCGTGCCGCGGGCGATCGGGTAGACGAGGTTGAGGTCCCCCTCGGCGTACCCGCGCTGCAGGACCAGCTGGTAGGTGATGTGCATCGACGCACTCACCGCGGCGGCGCCCAGCCACGTCCACGTCGGCCGCTCGTCGTGCACGACCACCCACACCAGGGCGATCGGCAGCCAGATGGCCGCGCTCAGGGCGGCGTACAGCCAGATGAACACCACCCGGTCCTCGGTGATGCCCTTCGCCGCCAGGTTCCACAGCGCGTGCAGCACCGCCGCGCTCAGCACCAGCGCCAGCGCCCCCGGACCCACGCCTGCACGCTCCCACACCCGTGGCCCGCGATTCGTCAGCGCTCCTCCGGGTGCACGCCGCGAAGGGATCGCTGACGAATCGCGAGTACGGCGTCCCGGGGACGGCACGAGGCCCCCGTCCTAGGACGGGGGCCTCGTGGAGAAGCGTCAGGCGGTCGGACCGATCAGAAGTCCATGCCGCCCATGCCACCGGACGGGTCGCCGCCCATGGCGGGAGCCTTCTCGGGCTTGTCCGCGACGACGGCCTCGGTGGTGAGGAACAGCGCGGCGATCGACGCGGCGTTCTGCAGCGCCGAGCGGACGACCTTGGTCGGGTCCGGGATGCCGGCCGCGAGCATGTCGCCGTACTCGCCGGTCGCGGCGTTCAGGCCGTGACCGACGGGGAGACCGGCGACCTTCTCGGCCACCACGCCGCCCTCGAGGCCGGCGTTGACCGCGATCTGGCGGATCGGGGCAGCCAGCGCGACCTTGACGATGTTGGCACCCGTGGCCTCGTCGCCGACCAGGTCGAGCTTCTCGAACGCCGTGTTGCCGGCCTGCACGAGAGCCACGCCGCCACCGGCGACGATGCCCTCCTCGACCGACGCCTTGGCGGCGCGGACGGCGTCCTCGATGCGGTGCTTGCGCTCCTTGAGCTCGACCTCCGTGGCCGCGCCGACCTTGATGACCGCAACACCGCCGGCCAGCTTGGCCAGGCGCTCCTGCAGCTTCTCGCGGTCGTAGTCGGAGTCGGACTTCTCGATCTCGGCGCGGATCTGGTTCACCCGGCCGGCGATCTGGTCGGCGTCGCCGCCACCCTCGACGATGGTGGTCTCGTCCTTGGTGATGACGACCTTGCGCGCGGTGCCGAGCAGCTCGATGCCGGTCGACTCGAGCTTGAGGCCGACCTCCTCGCTGACGACCTGGCCACCGGTCAGGATCGCGATGTCCTGGAGCATGGCCTTGCGACGGTCACCGAAGCCCGGAGCCTTGACGGCGACGGACTTGAAGGTGCCGCGGATCTTGTTGACGACCAGCGTGGACAGAGCCTCGCCGTCGGTGTCCTCGGCGATGATCAGCAGCGGCTTGCCGGCCTGCATGACCTTCTCCAGGAGCGGCAGCAGGTCCTTGACCGAGCTGATCTTCTGGTTGGCCACGAGGATGTAGGGGTCGTCGAGCACGGTCTCCATGCGCTCGGGGTCGGTGACGAAGTAGGCCGAGATGTAGCCCTTGTCGAACCGCATGCCCTCGGTGAGCTCGAGGTCGATGCCGAAGGTGTTCGACTCCTCGACGGTGATGACGCCTTCCTTGCCGACCTTGTCCATGGCCTCGGCGATGATGTCGCCGACGCTCTGGTCGCCGCCCGCGGAGATGGCCGCCACCGAGGCGATCTGCTCCTTGGTCTCGACGTCCTTGGACGCGGCGGTCAGCGCGTCGGAGACGGCCTCGACGGCCTTCTCGATGCCGCGCTTGATGCCCATCGGGTTCGCACCCGCGGCCACGTTGCGCAGACCCTCGCGGACCATCGCCTGGGCGAGGACCGTGGCGGTCGTCGTACCGTCACCGGCGACGTCGTCGGTCTTCTTGGCGACCTCCTTGACGAGCTCGGCCCCGATCTTCTCGTAGGGGTCCTCCAGCTCGATCTCCTTGGCGATGCTCACACCATCGTTGGTGATGGTGGGCGCGCCCCACTTCTTCTCGAGCACGACGTTGCGGCCCTTGGGGCCGAGGGTGACCTTGACGGCGTCGGCGAGCGTGTTCATGCCACGCTCCAGACCGCGCCGGGCCTCCTCGTCGAAAGCAATCAGCTTAGCCATGCGTTGCGATTCCTTCAGCGTCTTGGTGGCCGGCTCACTGCCCGCGACGGACGGCCCCGGCTGACCCGGCGAACCCTGCTCGCCGGCGCCCTGGACCTCAGCTCACCGGTCCGGAATGTTGTCACTCTCATGTCGAGAGTGCCAGCGTCATGTTTAGCACTCGCACCCTGCGAGTGCAAACGTTGTCGACGGCCGGCCGGCCTCCTCGTCATCCCCCTGACACACTCACCGCGAGACAGGAGAGACCCATGACCGACAGCACCAGCGGGGACCTCAGGAAGTACGTCGTGTTCGTCGTCGAGGACGAGCCGGCCTGGGAGGCCAAGTCCGACGCCGAGCGGCAGGACACCTACGACGCCGACTACCGGTTCGGCCAGGCCCTGGAGAAGCGGGGTGGGCGGGTCGTCGGCGGCTCCGGGCTCGCCCACACGTCCCGGTGGCAGATCCTGGAGAACGTCGGCGGCGTCACCAGGCGCTCCGACGGCCCGTACGCCGAGTCGGTCGAGCAGCTCGGTGGCTTCTACGTCGTCGAGAGCCCGAGCATGGAGGCGATCGTCGAGTCCGCCGAGGAGATGATGCCGGTGCACGTCCGGTTGGAGATCGCCCCGGGATTCGACGAGTAGCTGTCGATTCCGGCGTACCTCGCCCGTCATCGGGGTGTCAGACTCCCAAGAACCAGGAGGAACACCATGACCGAGTACATCGTGCTGCTCCCCGGCGACGAGGCCGCCTGGGCGGCCGCGACCGAGGACCAGCGCCAGGCGACCTACCAGAAGCACCGCGAGTTCGCGAAGCTCCTCGAGGAGCGCGGGCTGCGCGTCACCGGCGGCTCCGAGCTCGCCCACTCGGGCGAGGCCAAGACCCTGCGGACCGGCTCCGACGGGAAGCAGTCGGTCACCGACGGCCCGTACTCCGAGGCGGTCGAGCAGCTGACCGGCTTCTACCTGATCGAGGCCGCGAGCATCGACGAGGTCGTCGACGCCTGCCGGGTCCTCGGCGAGGGCGAAGGCCTGATCGAGGTACGCGCCTGCAAGGGCATGTGAGCCGGTGAAGTTCTTGGTGCTGATGGCCGAGGAGGACACCTGGAACCGGTGGAGCGCCCTCTCCGACGCCGAGCAGGAGCAGGTGTTCGACCAGTTCACCGCCTTCACCGAGGCCGTCAAGGCGCGCGGCAGCGTGCTGGCCGGCGAGGCCCTGGACCGGCCCGAGAGCGGGCGCACCGTCCGTCCGGGACCGGACCGCGCCGTCACCGAGGGCCCGTACGCCGAGACCGTCGAGCAACTGGGGGGCTTCTGGCTGGTCGACCTCCCCGACCTCGACGCCGCGGTCGAGGCGGCCACGCTGCTGCCGGCGGCGTACTCCGTCGAGGTGCGGCCCGTCGTCGACATGGGGGACTGAGGTCAACACCACCGTCGAGGACGTCTGGCGCGACGAGTGGGGCCGCTTGCTGGCCCTGCTCGTCGCCCGGTACCGACGCCTCGACCTGGCCGAGGACGGGCTCGGCGACGCGTTCGAGGCCGCGACCCGTACCTGGCCCACCGACGGCCCGCCGGCCAACCCCGCCGGCTGGCTGCTCACCGCCGCCCGCAACCGCATCCTCGACCGCCTGCGCGCCGAGGCGGTCGCGGCCAGGAAGCTGCCCGTGCTCGCCGTCGAGGCCGAGCTCACCGAGGAGGCCCAGCGCGTCATGGCCGACAGCGGTGACCCGACCAGCGGCAGCCCCGAGCGGTACGACGAGCGGTTGCGGCTGGTCCTGCTGTGCGCGCACCCGGCGCTCGCCGCGGAGTCCGCGGCCGCGCTGACCCTGCGGCTGGTCATGGGCGTGGCCACCGAGGACATCGCCCGGCTGTTCCTGGTGCCGACCACCACCATGGCGGCCCGGCTGACGCGGGCCCGCAAGCGGCTCGCCCACGAGACGTTCGGGCTCCCCGTCGGTCGCGACCTCGAGGCGCGGCTGGCCCTCGCCGCGGACGTGGCGTACCTGGCCTTCACCTCCGGCTACGCACCGGGCTCCGGTGACGACGTGCTCCGTCCCGGCGCGGCCGCGGAGGCGATCCGGCTCGCTCGGGTGCTGCGCGACGTGGCGCCCCCTGGCAACGTCGAGCTGGACTCGCTGCTCGCGCTGATGCTGCTCCAGCACTCGCGCCGCGACGCCCGCGTCGACGCGGCCGGCGACCTGGTGCTGCTCCCCGACCAGGACCGCGGACGCTGGCACCACGAGGACATCGACGAGGCGGTCGCCCTGCTGACGCCGTGGACGAACGCGCCCGGCTCGCCGTACCTGCTCCAGGCGCTCATCGCGGCCGAGCACGCCATCGCCCGCAGGGCCGACGACACGGACTGGCCGCGGGTGGCCGCGAGGTACCTCGAGCTCGAGCAGCTCACCGGCTCTCCCGTCGTCCGGCTGAACCGTGCCGTCGCGGTCGCCGAGGCCGACGGCCCCCTCGCCGGGCTGGCGCTGCTCGACGGCCTGACGCTGGCCGGGCACCGGCTGCCCGCGGTGCGCGGTCAGCTGCTGCTGCGCCTCGGCCGCACCGACGAGGCCCGCACCGAGCTGGAGCGCGCCATCGAGCTGTGCGGGAACGACGCCGAGCGGGCGACCTTGCGGCGGCTGCTGCCCGACTGAGCTGGTCCCGGGTACGCCACCCAGGTTGAGTACGCGGACGCATCCGCAGTCCCGTCCGGGGTGGAGAGCCTGGCCGCATGACCACTGTGTCCACCGGCCCGTCTCCGACGGCCGCACCTCACACCCGTCCCGCGACACCGGCCCAGCTCGCCTGGCTGGCCGACGAGCTCCCTCTCTGGCGGGCCGCCGGACTCGTCGACGACCGCAGCGCGTCGACGATCCTCGCCGGGTACCACCCCTCCCGCCGCTTCGACCTCTCCCACTTGCTGCTCACCCTCGGCGCCGCCTTCGTCGGCGTCGGCATCATCTGGCTGGTCGCCAGCAACCTCGACCAGCTGCCGCCCGCGACGCGCTTCGCCGTGGTGGCGGCGTTCTGGCTGGCCTTCCTCGCCGGCGGCGAGCTCCTCGCCCGCACCCGCGCCCACGGCGGACCGGTCCCGTCGCCCGTCGTCGGCGCCGTCCGCGTCCTGGCCGCCCTCACCTTCGGCGCGGTCGTGTTCCAGGCCGCGCAGAGCCTGCAGGTGCCGGCGTACGAGCCCGCCCTCGTCGCCTGGTGGGGTCTCGGCGCCCTCGTCCACGCCTACGCCGTGCGCGGCACCGGCCCGCTGGTGGTCGGGCTGCTCGGCCTGGGCTCCTGGGTCACCTGGCAGGCGGTGGACGGCAACGACTCGGAGCTCACCGTGCTCCTCGTGCTGTTCGGCGCGGGGGTGGTCGCGGCCGCCGCGGCCGCCCTGCACACCCGCTGGCTGCCGTCGTTCGCCGGCGCCTGGCGCGTGGTCGGCGCGGCCCTGAGCCTCGGCGCCCTGTACGCCGCGGCGCTGCCGTACGTCACCACCGACGGCTTCGACCGCACGCCGTTCCTGGTCGCCGCGCTCGTCGCCGCGGGCCTCGCCGCCACCGCGGGTGCGGCCCTCGCCGAGGGCGACGCCCGCTTCGAGCCCCTGCTCGCGGTGGCGATCGGCGCGGCCGGCCTGCTCCTCGTCGAGTGGGAGGCCGACCGGGACAGCTGGACGCACGCGAGCGTCGGTGTCGTCGTCTTCGTGGCCGCCGCCGGCTGGTTCGCCGTGCTCGGGGTGCTTCGCGACAGCCGCCTGCTGACGTTCGTGGCCACCGCGTCGCTGGTCCTGTTCACCACCGTCCAGGCGTTCTCGGTGTTCGCGCCGATCTTCACCGGCGCCTGGCTGTTCGTCCTGCTCGGCTTGGTGTTCGTCGGCACGGGCTACCTCGCCGACCGCGCACGCCGTCAGCTCACCCGCACCCTCCACGAGCAAGGAGCCACCCGATGAGGACGAGCCTGGTGAAGGTCGGCGCCGTGGCGCTGGTCCAGCTCGCGCTGGTCGGTGCCGCCGTCGCGCCGCGACTCTCCGCACGGCTGACCGGGGACGAGTACCGCCTCCGGGTCGCCCCCGTGGACCCCATCGACCCGTTCCGGGGCGCGTACGTCGACCTGTCCTACCCGGGCCTGCGGGACGTTGACGACGAGGTCGGCTCGGGAAGCGGACCGGTGTACGTCACGCTCGTGCGCGACGGTGACGTCTGGACGGCGGGCAGCGCGAGCCGCGAGCGGCCCGACGGCGCGCCGTACCTGGCCTGCGACGACCGCGACTGGCGCCTGCGGTGCGGCATCGAGAGCTGGTTCCTCCCGCAGGACGAGGCGGCGGCGATGCAGGAGCGCGTCGACGGCGGCTCGATGGTCGCGGTGGTGAAGGTGGACGGCCGCGGGCACGCGGCGCTGGTCCGTGTCGAGCCCTCGTGATGCCTGCGGGCGCGCGCTCCGTGGTTTACTGTAGTAAATCACTCGACTTTATGAACCCCGTCTGCCGGGGTCCGCGCGGCGCGCAACGCTCGGGACGGGGCGCGCTTTCCCGGCAGACGGTCCTGCGCCCCACCCGCCGAGGTACGCCTGCGGCGGGTGGGGCGGACGGGATACCCGCGACGCGCCGGGGTCAGCCGCCGGCGACGGCCGGGATGACGGAGATCTGGGTGCCGTCGGGCGTCGGTGTCTGGAGGTTGTCGAGGAACCTGACGTCGTCGTTGCCGACGTAGACGTTCACGAACCGCCGCAGCTGGCCCGCCTCGTCGAGGATCCGGCCCTTGATGCCCTCGTAGTTCGTGTCGAGGTTCTCCAGCACGGCCGCCAGGTCGGCGCCCTCCGCGGACACCTCGGACTCGCCGCCGGTGTAGGTGCGCAGGATGGTGGGGATCCGGACGGACACGCTCATCGGGTTTCGCTCTCCTCGGGTCTCGTGGGGTCGGGCGGGTTCAGTCTCGCGCGCCGATGCCGGTGGCGGTGAAGGCGGCGTACGACGGGTCGATGGTCGCGGCCGGGCCGACGGCGTCGCTGACGGCGTCCAGGGTCTTGAGCCCCATGCCCGTGTTGATGATGACGGTCTCGAGCGTGGGGTCGAGCAGGCCGTTCTCGACGAGCTTCTTGGTCACGCCGACGGTCGTGCCGCCGGCGGTCTCGGTGAAGATGCCCTCGTTGCGCGCGAGCAGCAGGATGCCCTGGCGGACCTCGTCGTCGGAGACGTCCTCCACGGCACCGCCGGTGCGGCGGCAGATGTCCAGCACGTAGATGCCGTCGGCCGGGTTGCCGATCGCCAGGCTCTTGGCGATGGTGTCCGGCTTGACCGGGCGGATGGCGTCGGTGCCCTCCTTGTACGCCGCGGAGACCGGCGAGCAGCCGGTCGCCTGGGCGCCGAAGATCCGGTACGGCTTGTCCTCGACCAGCCCGAGCCCGACCAGCTCCTGGAACGCCTTGTCGACCTTGGTCAGCTGGGAGCCGGACGCGACCGGGATGACGACCTGGTCGGGCAGCCGCCAGCCCAGCTGCTCGGCGATCTCGAAGCCGAGCGTCTTGGAGCCCTCGGCGTAGAACGGGCGGACGTTGACGTTCACGAACGCCCAGCCCTCCTCCTCACCGGCGATCTCCGAGGCGAGCCGGTTCACGTCGTCGTAGGTGCCGTTCACCGCGACCAGCGAGTCGGTGTAGACCGCGGAGTTCACCTGCTTCGGCTTCTCCAGGTCGCTCGGGATGAACACGACGGTCTTGATCCCGGCGCGGGCCCCGGCCGCGGCGACGGCGTTGGCCAGGTTGCCGGTGCTGGGACACGCGAACGTCGTGGCGCCGAGCTCGCGGGCCGCGCTCAGCGCGCAGGCGACGACCCGGTCCTTGAAGGAGTTCGTCGGGTTCGTCGAGTCGTCCTTGACCCAGAGGGTCTCGATGCCGAGGACCCTGCCGAGGTTGTGCGCGCGCAGCAGGCGGGTGAAGCCCGGCTCGGTGTTGGGGCTCTGCTCGATGTCGTCCGGCACCGGCAGGAGCGCCTTGTAGCGCCAGATGTTGCTCGGTCCAGCCTCGATGTCGGCCCGGGTCACCCGGGCGCGGGCCTCGTCGTCGTACCCGACCTCGAGCGGACCGAAGCACTCCGGACACGCGTAGTGGGGGCCGAGCTCGACCTCGTGGCCGCACTCCCGGCAGACCAGGGCCCGGGCGTGGCCGAAGGCGCCGGCGCGGAAGGTACGAGGCTTCTCACTGATGACCGCGCTCAAGGAATGACCTCCCTCATCTTCCCCGTGGCGACTCTCGCCGCGGGCCGGAATTGGCACCGTGTTGTTGCATCCGGTTGCCGGGACGTCTCAGGGCCGTTCCCTCAGTCCCTCTCGATGAGCAGGACCCAACGTACCGCCCGCCGTCTCAGCATGCGTACGGCGAGTCCAGATGTTGGTCAGGAGGCGTCGGTGGTCAGGGTGCGGAGGAGGTCCAGGACGCCGGCAGGACCGTCGACGACGACGTCCGCGAGGTCCCGGAGGGTGGGCTCCTCGCGGGAGGCGGAGCAGACGAGGAGGGTGGGCAGGCCGCGGCGGCGCAGGTCGAGGACGGCCTCGAAGGCCTCCACGTCGCCGAGGTCGTCGCCGGCGAACAGGAACCCGCCCGCTTCGAGGTGCTCCATCAGCCAGTCGACGACCAGGCCCTTGTGCATCCCGTGCGAGCGCACCTCGAGCACCTGGCGCCCGGGCTCGACGGACAGGCCGTGCTGCTCGGCCAGCTCGGTGATCGGCTTGACCAGCCGGTCGAAGGCACCGTCGGCGTCGTCGAGGCGGCGCGTGTGCACGGCGACCGCGAGGCCCTTGTCCTCGACGTAGGCCTCGGCGGCGTCCGCGCCGCGCAGCACGCGAGGCAGGTCCCGCTCGAACGTGGCCAGGCCGGCCGGCGGGCGCGGCGTGACGATCCGGCGGTTGGTGGAGGACCAGCGCTCGTTGCCGTACTGCCCGAACAGGTACAGCTCGCGGCCGACGTCGCCGATCGCGTTGCCGACCTCGTCCAGCCCGCCGAGCGCCAGCGCCTGCCGCGCGGGCCGGCCGGTGATGACGGCGACCGCGCGTACGGCGGCGGCCAGGTCGGTCAGGACCCCCCCGGCGTCCGGGTGGATGTGCGCGGCGTCCGGGTCGTCGACGATGGGCGCCAGCGTGCCGTCGAAGTCCAGCCCGACGACCACGTCCGCGGCGCGCGCGACGACCTCGGCGTACCGCTGCTCACCTTCCGACGACGTGAACTCCACGCCCCCACCCTGGCACGACCAGGGTCCGAGGCTCAGGCGTGGTCGGAGGTCAGGATGACCGTCAGCCGGTCCAGCTTCATCGGGTCGACGGCCAGGACGGTGCGGCGGATGCCGAGGTCGAGGGCCAGCGCCTTCGCCGCTCGCTTCAGCTTCGCGGGGTAGTAGACGGTCGAGGCGGGGATGGTGCCGTACCAGTTGTCGGAGCCGACGACCTTCCAGCCCGCCTGCGTCGCGGTCGTGGCCACCCGGCCGGCCAGGCCGCTGACGCCGGAGTTGTTGTAGACCTCGACGTACACCTGGCCCTTGTCGACCGCGGGCTTGGCCGGCTTCGGCTTCGCGGTCGGCATCGACGGCGTGGGCGTGGGGCTGGGCGAGGACTCGGCCGCGGTGATCGTCACCTCGCGCTCGGTGGGCGGTTTGCCCTGGGTCGCGAGGTACGCGACGCCGGCGGTGAAGATCGCGACGATGGTCAAGATGACGACCGGCGAGGGGAAGACGACACCTCGCTCGGTGCGGATCCTGGGGCTGAGGGGCCGTGACGGGGAAGTCGGCCGCATGGGGTGCTCCTAGACCTCGAACCCGAGGCGACGAGCGGAGCGCTGTCGCTGGCGGGCGGCGCGAAGGCGGCGCAGGCGGCGGACCAGCAGCGGGTCCACCTCGAGCGCCTCGGGACGGTCGATCAGGGCGTTGAGCACCTGGTAGTAGCGGGTCGCCGACATGTCGAACTGCTCGCGGACGGCGGTCTCCTTGGCGCCGGCGTACTTCCACCACTGGCGCTCGAACTCGAGGATCTCGCGGTCGCGGTCGCTCAGGCCCGTGGTCTCGACCTGCTGGCCGGAGAGGTGAGTGGCGGCGTCCATGCGGACACTGTAGGCGATGAATCACAGCGATGTCATTCGGTCCCGGCGCGTCGCGCCGGCGAATGTCCAGCCTGACGCTATGGCATCCGCTGCGGCCGCCCCGGTCAGCTGCGCGGTCTCCCCGGGCTTCGGCGACCCGTCTCGGAATCCAGTCAGTTCTAGGGTCGCAGCATGACCACCCGTTGGGGCATCCTCGCCACCGGCCGCATCGCCCGCAGCTTCGCCGACAACCTCCGGGAGGTGGACGGCGCCGTGATCGCCGCCGTCGGGTCCCGGTCGGCGGAGTCGGCCGGGGCGTTCGCGAGCGAGTACGGCGCTCGCGCGCACGCCTCGTACGAGTCGCTGGTCGCGGACCCGGACGTCGACGTCGTCTACATCGCCACGCCGCACTCGATGCACCTCGAGAACGCCCGGCTGGCCTTCGCGGCCGGCAAGCACGTGCTCTGCGAGAAGCCGCTGACGCTGAACCTCGCCGAGGCTGAGGCGATGGTGGCCGCGGCCCGCGAGGCCGGCCTGTTCCTGATGGAGGCGATGTGGATGGCCTGCCACCCGGTCGTCCGGGCGATCGTCGAGGGGATCGGCGAGGGCAGGTACGGCGAGCCGCGCCAGGTGCACGCCGACCTCGGGTTCGTGGTGCCGCCCGGCGCGTCGGCCCGGATGGTCGACCCGGCGCTCGGCGCGGGAGCCCTGCTCGACATGGGGATCTACCCGCTGACGTTCGCGCACCTGGTCCTCGGCGAGGCCGACGAGCTGGCGGCGACCGCCCGCGTGAACGAGCACGGCGTCGACCTGGACGTCGCGATCGCCGGCCGGCACGGGGACGCCGTGTCCGCGCTGACGGCGTCGATGACGGCGGTCTCGCCGCGGACGGCCACGATCGCGACGACGACCGGCCGCATCGACGTACCCGCCGACTTCCACCACCCGGCGTACGCGACCTGGACGCCGACCAACGGGGAGCCCGAGCGCATCGAGGGGCTCGGGCCGCTGATCGGCTCGGGCCTGGGCAACGAAGCGGCCCACGTGCAGGAGTGCCTGCACGCGGGCCGTCTCGAGAGTCCGCTGGTCCCGCTGGGCCGGACGCTGACCCTGATCCGCCAGATGGACGAGGTCCGTCGGCAGATCGGGGTCAGCTACGCCTCCGACTCGTAGCGGGTGCTACCCGGGGTGGTTCACCACGGGAAGCGCATCACCTTGCCCTTGGGGGTCTTGCCCGTCGGGACACCGTTGGTGGTGATGTACAGCGCGTCCTTGGTCCACTCGACGGCACCCGGCAGGGCCGCGGGCATGAAGTCCTTGGCCTTGTCGGAGCCCGCCTTGATCTTGGAGATCATGCCGGCGAACAGCTGCGCGACGTAGATGTCACCGTTGCGGGCGACGGCCAGGTCGACCGTGCCGAGGAACCCGCTGGCGACCAGCTTCACCTTGCCGCTCTTCGGGTTGACCTTGTAGACGCGGCCGTTCATGCCCAGCGAGTCGTCCTCGGGACCACCCGGGAGGCTGGAGACGTACAGCCAGCCGTCGGGGCCGAGCTCGACGTCGGTCGGCACGGGCTCGAGGCGGTACTGCGGGCCGACGCACGCCGGGGCGTGGAACTCGTCGGCCGCCGCCTGGGTCACGGTCACCTCGGTCGGGGGCAGGATCGCGACGGTCTTGACCTTCCCGTCGTTGCCCACCCAGAGGATGCTGTTGCCGCCGGCCTCGCCGACGTAGACGCCGTCGGCCGTGGTGTACGTCGAGTAGGGGTGCGAGTCGACGATGCCGGTGTAGGTCGGCGGACCGGCCTGCTTGACCGGCCACTGGGCCGCGCAGTCCGCGGTCGGGGCGACGAAGCCGTACTCCTGCGCCTTGTCGGGGTTCTTCGTGGTCTCGTAGGCGGTGAGGTTGGCCAGCTTGGTCGGCTTGGCGGCACCCACCCTCCACTGCATGAGGATGTTCTTCTTCTCGTTGGCCGCGAAGGTGACCTTCTTGCCGTAGGTCGACACCGCGCCGACCTCGGCGTTCTTCACGGTCGACTTGCTCGATCGGGTATGAGAAGCACCTTTCACGGGTGAAGTCACCTATCCCTGCCGGAGCCGTGTCCACGGCGACCACCTAGGGTGGTCAACGTGCCCGCCGAGCTCGTGATCGTCGCCAACCGGCTGCCGGTCGACCGTGTCACCGGGCCCGACGGCGAGCCCGAGTGGCGCGCCTCCCCTGGCGGGCTGGTCACCGCCATCGAGCCGGTGCTGCGGGCCAACAACGGCGTGTGGATCGGCTGGCCGGGCGGCACCGACAGCGGGCTGGAGCCGTTCGAGCACGACGGCCTGACGCTCGACCCGATCGCGCTGTCGGCCGAGGAGATCGAGGGCTTCTACGAGGGCTTCTCGAACGCCACCCTCTGGCCGCTGTACCACGACGTCGTCGCCAAGCCGGAGTTCCACCGGGAGTGGTGGGACTCGTACGTCGACGTGAACCGACGCTTCGCCGAGCACGCCGCAGCGCGCGCCGCCAAGGGCGCGATGGTGTGGGTGCACGACTACCAGCTCCAGCTGGTGCCGCAGATGCTCCGCGAGCTGCGACCCGACGTCCACATCGGCTTCTTCCTGCACATCCCCTTCCCGCCGGCCGAGCTGTTCCAGCAGCTGCCGTGGCGCCGGCAGATCCTCGAGGGACTGCTCGGCGCGGACCTGGTCGGCTTCCAGCTGCCCGGCGGCGCGCAGAACTTCGTGCGCCTGGTCCGCCAGCGGGTGGGCCACAAGACGCACCGCGACCTCGTGTACCTCCCCGACGGGCGAACGGTCCGCGCCTCCGCGTTCCCGATCTCCATCGACGTCAAGGGCTTCGAGAAGCTGGCGAGGCAGGAGTCGGTCACCGCACGGGCCAAGGAGATCCGCGAGGCGCTCGGCGGGCCGCGACGGATCTTCCTGGGCATCGACCGGCTCGACTACACCAAGGGCATCCACGCGCGACTGCGTGCGTTCAGCGAGCTGATCGCCGAGGGCGAGCTCGACGTCGAGGACGCCGTGTTCGTGCAGGTCGCCACGCCGTCGCGGGAGCGGGTCGAGCAGTACCGCGTCCTGCGCGACGACATCGACCGCCTGGTCGGCCGCATCAACGGCGACCACGGCCGCATCGGCACCCCGGCGATCAGCTACCTGCACGCGTCGTACCCGCGCGAGGAGATGGCCGCGCTCTACCGGGCCGCCGACATCATGGTCGTCTCGCCGTACCGCGACGGCATGAACCTCGTCGCCAAGGAGTACGTCGCCTGCCAGTACGACGACGGCGGCGCGCTGATCCTCTCGGAGTTCGCGGGCGCGGCCTACGAGCTGCGCCAGGCCTGGCTGATCAACCCCTACGACCTCAACGGCATGAAGGCCGCCCTGCGCGAGGCCTACCACGCCGACGCGAAGGACCTCTCCCGGCGGATGCGGGCCATGCGCAAGACCATCAAGTCGGCCGACATCACCGCCTGGGCCCGGTCGTTCCTCCAGGCCATGGACGAGGTGCGGCCGGCGCACGGCAAGACGCTGCTGCCCGCCGACAGGGACTGACCGACCGATGGGCGTGCGCGTCTCCACCGATGACTCCCTGCTGGACGTCGACCTGATCCACCGCTGGCTGAGCGAGGACGCCTACTGGTCGCTGGGCCGCTCCCGGGCGGCCGTCCAGGAGTCGCTGAGGTACTCGGTGAACGTCGGCGCGTACGACGCGGACGAGCAGGTCGGCTTCCTGCGCCTGGTCACCGACCGGGCGACGTTCGCGTGGATCTGCGACGTGTACGTCGACCCCTCGGCCCGCGGCCGGGCCGTCGGCAAGGCGCTGATGGAGGAGGCGGACCGGCTGCTGGCGTCGTACGGCGTCACGCGGGCGCTGCTGGCCACCGCCGACGCGCACGGGCTGTACGCGCAGTACGGCTTCGTCCCGCTGGCCGACGACGGCCGCTGGATGGTCCGCACCTACGAGCCGGCGCCCCAGTAGTCAGCCGGTCACCCGGAAGGTGGCACCCGGCCGGGCCGGCCGACGACCCCCGACCCGACCCGGCCACCCCGGTCGGCCTCCGGCGGGCACTGCCTGGCCGACCGGGGTGTTCGGGTGCACACGCCTCCAACGACGGGAGGCGGCCGGGGTTACACGGGGTGCCCGTTGGTCGAGGACGGCCGTCAAGGGCCCGTCGGCGCAACCTCCTCGACCAGCGGGGAGCTCAGCGCGTCGGCGACGCGTCCGGGACCTCCTGGACGCACATGAGGTCGACGATCTCCTTCTCCAGCCGCGGGCCGAGCCGGCCCCAGTCCGGCAGGTAGCCGTAGACGTCGCGCAGCGTCCGGTGCTCGGTGAGCCCGTCGAGGATGTCGACGTCGTCGGGCGAGATCAGGCCGGGGTGCACGACGCCGACCGCCTCGGAGATCTTCCAGAGGTCGCGGCGCATGGACTTCACGTAGTTGGCCGCGCGCACGGACTTCAGCTCGGGGTCGAGGCCGCGGACCAGCCACGGGTTCTGGGTGGCCACACCGGTCGGGCAGTGGTCGGTGTGGCACCTCTGGGCCTGGATGCAGCCGATCGACATCATCGCCTCGCGGCCGACGTTGACCATGTCCACGCCGAGGGCGAAGGCGACCACGGCGTTCTCGGGGACGCCGAGCTTGCCGGCCCCCATGAACGTGACCTCGTCGGTGAGGCCGGCGGCGGCGAACCGGCCGTACACCAGGGCGAACGCGATCCGGAACGGGAACGCCACCGCGTCGGAGAACAGCAGGGGCGCCGCTCCGGTGCCGCCCTCGCCGCCGTCGACGTTCACGAAGTCCACTCCGCGCCGGCCGTTCCCCTGGCCGCCGGACATGGCGGCGACCAGGTCGTCCCAGAAGCCCATCGACCCGACCGCCGACTTGATGCCGACCGGCAGGCCCGTCTCGGCGGCCACCTGCTCGACGAAGTCGAGCATCGAGTCGACGTCGTGGAACGCCGTGTGCCGGCTGGGCGAGGCGCAGTCCACGCCGGGCTTGATGCCGCGGATCTGCGCGATCTCCTCGGTGACCTTGGCGCCGGGCAGCATGCCACCGAGTCCGGGCTTCGCGCCCTGCGACAGCTTGATCTCGATGGCCCGCACCGGCGCGCCGGCCACCAGGTCCTTGAGCCGCTCGAGGGAGAACTGGCCGTGCTCGTCGCGGCACCCGAAGTACGACGTGCCGATCTGGAAGACCAGGTCGCCGCCGTTGCGGTGGTACGGCGAGAGCGCGCCCTCGCCCGTGTCGTGCATGCAGCCGGCGAGCGCCGCCCCGCGGTTGAGCGCCTCGATGGCGTTCTTCGACAGCGACCCGAAGCTCATGCCCGAGATGTTGACGACGGACTCAGGCCGGAACGCGTGGGTGCGGCCGCGCGGGCCGCCGAGCACCTTCGCGGACGGCAGGTACACCTCCTCGCCGGCGTGCCGGGCACTCGGCGCGCCCTCGCCCTTGAACGTGCGGTGCTTGATGATCGGGTACCCGTTGGCGTGCTCGACGTCGTTGTCGGTGCCGAAGCCGAAGTAGTTGTTCTCCAGCTTGGAGGACGCGTAGATCCAGCGCCGCTGGTCGCGGCTGAACGGCCGCTCCTCGTCGTTGTTGGTGACGATGTACTGGCGGAGCTCGGGCCCGAAGCGCTCGAGGAAGAAGCGCAGGTGCCCGATGATGGGGTAGGTGCGCAGGATCGCGTGGTGGCGTTGCGTCACGTCGCGCGCGGCGACGACACCCAGCGCCGCGACCGCGAGGCCGGCGGACTTGGCCAGCTTGGATCCGGCTCCCATGGACCTGTGTGTAGCCCTGCGGCCCGCGCTTGTCGATAGCCTCCGGGGGTGTCCCAGACGGTGGCCCAGACGCTGCCCCGGTCCGTGCGTCTCGGCTACGGCTCCGGTTCGGTGGCCACCGGGGCGTTCGGGACGGTTCCGGGGCTGATGCTCCTGCCCTACCTCACCGACTCGCTGGGGATCGCCGCCCTCGCGGCCGGCGCCATCGTGCTGCTGCCGAAGGCGTGGGACGTCGTGCTCAACCCGGTCGCCGGACGCGTCAGCGACCGGACCGTGGACGAGCGGGGGCCGCGGCGGCCGTGGCTGCTCCGCGCCGGGCTGGTGCTCGCGGTCTGCTTCGCACTGATCTTCGCGGCTCCCGAGATGGCGACCGGGCTCGAGGCCGCGTGGGTGCTGGTGTTCTTCCTGGCCGCCGCGTCGGCGTACGCCTTCTTCCAGGTGCCCTACGTCGCGATGCCGGCCGAGATCACGCCGTCCTACGACGAACGCACCCGCCTGATGACCTGGCGGGTGGCGATCCTGGCCTTCACGATCATGCTCGCGGGCGCCACGGCGCCGGTGATCCGCGACGCCGTCGGCGGCTCTGCCAATGATCGGGCCGGGTACCGCGTGATGGGCGTCGCGATGGCCCTGGTCATCGTCGTCGGCGTGGTGGCGGCGTACGTCGGCACCCGCAACGCCCCGGTCGGGCGGGTCGAGCCGGGCCCGGGGACGTTGGGCGACCAGCTGCGGATCGTGGCCGGCGCCCGCGACTTCCGGATGCTGCTGACCACGTTCGTCCTGCAGGCGCTGGCCACCGGCTGCATGCTCGCGGGCGTCGACTACCTCGCCGAGGACGTGCTCGGCCGCACGGGGGCGACCACGGTGCTGTTCGTCTGCTTCGTCGGGCCGGCCCTGCTGCTCACGCCGGCGTGGGCGGCGCTGGGCCGGCGGGTGGGCAAGCGCACCGGGTACGTCGCCTCCTCCGTCGTGCTGGCGCTGGGCGCGTTCTGCGCGGCCGGCGCCCGGACCGCACCCGTCGGCGTCGTGTTCGCGGCGGTGGCGCTGGTCGGCGTCGGGTACGCCGGCTGCCAGGTCTTCCCGCTCGCGATGCTCCCCGACGCCGCCGCCGTGGACACGCGGCGGACCGGGTCCAGCCGCGTCGGCGTCTACACCGGGGTCTGGACCGCCGCCGAGACGCTCGGCCTGGCGCTGGGTCCTGGGCTCTTCGCCCTGGTGCTGGCCCTCGGCGGCTACCAGTCCTCGACGGACGGCGACGTCGTCCAGTCCGACCTGACGGTCGCCGCGATCACCTACGGCTTCTCGGTGCTGCCCGCCATGCTGGTCCTGGTCTCGCTCTGGTGGCTGTCGCGCTACACGCTGGACGCGCGGCAGGTGGAGGAGGCCCGATGACCGACGTGCTCGCCCTCCTCCGTGAGATGCAGGCCGGGGACCTGCCGGTGCACGGCGGGCGCACCCTGGCCTACGTCTACGACTCCGGCCTGACGGAGGTCGACCGCATCGGGCGCGAGGCGGTGGCGGCGTACGCCGCGTCCAACGGCCTGGACCCCACGTCGTTCCCGAGCCTGCTGGCGATGGAGAACGAGCTGGTCGGGTTCGCGTGCGACCTGCTCGACGCGCCACCGTCGGCCGTGGGGACGGTGACCTCGGGAGGGACGGAGTCGGTGCTGCTCGCGGTGCAGGCCGCGCGCGACGGCGCCCCGGACGTCTCCTCGCCGAACATCGTGGTGCCGACGACCGTGCACGCGGCGTTCCACAAGGCGGCGCACTACTTCGGCGTCCCGGTGCGCGCGGTGCCGGTCGACGCGTCGTTCCGCGCGGACGTGGCGGCGATGGCCGACGCCGTCGACTCCTCGACCGTCCTGGTGGTCGGCTCCGCGCCGTCGTACGCGCACGGCGTCGTCGACGACATCCCCGCACTGGCGGCCCTCGCGGCGTCCCGGGGCATCCGCTGCCACGTCGACGCGTGCATCGGCGGGTGGGTGCTCCCGTACGCCGCCCGGCTCGGGCGGTCGGTGCCGCCGTGGACGTTCGCGGTGCCCGGGGTGACGTCGGTGTCGGTGGACACCCACAAGTACGGCTACGCGCCGAAGGGCACCTCCCTGCTGCTGCACCGCTCGTCGCAGCTGCGGCGGCCGCAGTTCTTCGCGTCGGCGGACTGGCCGGGGTACACGATGCTCAACGCCACCATGCAGTCGACCAAGTCCGGCGGGCCGCTGGCGGGTGCCTGGGCGGTGATGCGGCACCTCGGGACCTCGGGCTACGAACGGCTGGCGGCCGAGGTGTTCGAGGCCGTCGACCGGATCGTCGCAGGGCTCCCGGCCGGCCTCACGGTCGTCGTACCGCCCGACTCGACGCTGGTGGCGCTGGCGTGCGACGCGTCGATGGACGCGTTCACGGTGTGCGACGAGATGAAGCTGCGCGGCTGGTACGTCCAGCCGCAGATGTCGTACGCCGGCGCGCCGCCCACCATCCACCTGTCGGTGTCGGCGGCGACATTGGCGCACGTGGACGAGCTGCGGTTGTCGCTGGCGGAGTCGGTCTCGGCGGCGCGTAGGTCGAGGCCGGTCGAGGTCGGCCAGGGCGTGGCGGACTTCATCGCCGCGCTCGACCCTTCTGCCCTGTCCGACGACGACTTCGACGGGCTGCTGGCCGCGTCCGGCCTGCTCACCGACCCCTCCGCCGGCCTCGCCCTCCCCGAGCGGATGGCCCCCGTCAACGCGATGCTCGACCTCGCCTCCCCGGCCCTGCGCGAGGCCCTGCTCATCGCGTTCCTGGACCGGCTCTCGCGGCCGGCGCGGCCCTGACGGTCAGCCCAGCCCTCGCTCGGCCAGCCACTTCTGCCGCGCTCGTACGCCGGCGCGGGCCAGCCAGGCGTCGTACACGACCTCGGCCAGCTCGTCGGCCGTGAGCTCGCCGATCCGGCTGCCGCGGAGCAGCACGGACGGATGGCCGTCGAAGTGCGGGGTGGTGAAGAACGGCGTCGACTCGTCCGCGACCAGCGCCTGCTTGTCGACGTCGTCGGCGACCCAGAACACGATGACGTCGTCGTACCGCTCCCCGGTCTCGGGGTCGAACGCGTCCGGGCGGGGGTTGCGGAAGAAGATGAAGCTCTTCCGGCTCACCTGGTAGACGGGGTTCGTGCCCGCGCTCTCGACCGTGACGCCGGGCATCGAGAGGGCGAGGTCGTGGACCTGCTGCACGGTGGCGCGCTTCGGGCGAGGCACGAGGAGAACGTACGCCGCTACCCTCGCCGCATGAGCGCCCTGGCCGGACTCGTGGACAAGGGGCTGGTGGCTCCGGACTGGGCCGCGGCGCTGGCTCCCGTGGACGACCGGATCGCCGCGATGGGGCAGTTCCTGCGGGCCGAGCTGGCGGCCGGCCGCCCGTACCTTCCGGCCGGCGACCGCATCTTCCGAGCCTTCCAGCGGCCGCTCGCGGACGTGCGGGTGCTGATCGTCGGCCAGGACCCGTACCCGACCCCGGGCCACCCGATCGGCCTGAGCTTCGCCGTGGACGCGCACGTGCGGCCGCTGCCGGGCAGCCTGCGCAACATCTACCAGGAGCTCGGCACCGACCTCGGCCTGACCATGCCGGGACACGGCGACCTCACCGCCTGGGCGGACCGCGGCGTGATGCTGCTCAACCGGGTGCTCACCGTGCGGCCGGGCGAGTCCGCCAGCCACCGCGGACGCGGCTGGGAGGAGGTCACCTCCTGCGCGATCGACGCCCTGGCCCGCCGCGGCGGCCCCATGGCCGCCATCCTCTGGGGCCGCGACGCCCAGTCCCTCAAGGCCCAGCTGGGCCCGGTCCCCTGGGTCGAGTCCGTCCATCCCTCTCCCCTGTCCGCCGCCCGTGGCTTCTTCGGCTCCCGCCCCTTCTCCCGCGTCAACACGCTGCTGGAGGGCCAGGGCGGTACGCCGCTCGACTGGTCGTTACCGGAAAGTTGAATGTTGAACTACCATGGATGACATGAACGACCGCATGCCCGCGCTGTACATCGGCCACGGGGCCCCGCCACTCCTCGACGACCCGCTGTGGTCGGGGCAGCTGGCGCAGTGGGCCCAGGACCTCCCGCGCCCGACGGCGATCCTGATCGTCAGCGCGCACTGGGAGTCGGCGCCGGTGATGCTCAGCGCCAACCAGGCCCCGCTGGTCTACGACTTCGGCGGGTTCGCCCCGCGGTACTACCAGATGACCTACGAGACCCCCGACAGCTCGGCACTGGCGCAGCGGATCGCCGCGATGATGCCCAGCACCGAGCCGGTGCACCAGCACCCGAGCCGCGGGCTCGACCACGGCGCCTGGGTCCCGCTCAAGATCATGTACCCCGCCGGCGACATCCCGGTCCTCCAGATGTCCCTGCCGACCTCGGACCCCGCGCGGCTCCTCGAGCTGGGCCGGCGACTGCGGCCGCTGCGCGACGAGGGCGTGCTGATCATCGGGTCCGGGTTCCTGACCCACGGGCTGCCGTTCCTGACCGAGTTCCGCATCGACGCGGCGGCTCCCGGCTGGTCCAAGGACTTCGACGCCTGGGCCGCCGACGCGCTGGCCCGCGGCGACGTCGACGCGCTGGCCAACTACAAGGCCGAGGCGCCGGGCATGCCCTACTCGCACCCGACCGTCGAGCATTACACGCCGCTCTTCGTCACCCTCGGCGCGGCCACCGACCCGGAGGCGCCGGGCGAGCAGGTCATCGACGGGTTCTGGATGGGGCTGTCGAAGCGCTCGCTGCAGGTCGCCTAGGTGTTCTAACCACGGACGTTAGGCACGGCGTTTCTGCTTGGCGATGACGAAGACCTCCGAGTGAGGTGTGGAGCTACCACGCAAACCACTCCTCA
>NZ_JADKPN010000016.1 GCF_015352455.1 Nocardioides islandensis | reverse complement strand
GAGCAGGCAGCCCCTACTCGGTAACCCACGACCATTTGTGAGTGAGGCCCCGACCCGCAACCCCGTCTGCGCGACCGGGTCACGCCATACCGTCTAGTCCAGCGCCACGTCGAGGTCGAGTCGCCGGGCGAGCTGGCTGAGCGAGCGGGCCGCTTGGCGGCGTACCTGCGCCTCCTCGTCCTCCAGCAAGCTGCGCACGACGTCGACGTGCTCGGTGTCGCCGACCGCACCGAGCGTGCGCAGCGCCTGCACCCGCACGCGCGGGAGCTCGCCCTCGACGGCCAGGACCGCCGCGCGCGGGCCGGCCTCGCCGAGCTCGCGCTTGGTCGAGACCTTCAGGCACATCTCGGCCGGCCGCCAGTGCTCGTCGTCCAGCCCTGCGACGACGGCGGTCGCGGCGGAGTCGTGCCAGACGTACAGCAGGCCTCGCGCGCCCCACGTGCGCACCCAGTAGTCCTTCCACTGCGACGGGTAGAACTTCGGTGAGGTCTCGTCGAAGACGACGCCGGTGAGGTAGGGCATGGCGTCCGGGTGGTCGTTGCGATCGGCGCCCTCGAGGAGCTCGACGCACAGGTCGACCGTCGCCCGCTCGCCGAGGTGGCCGGCGAGCTCGAGCACCAGCTCACCCACCGGCGCCTCGAGGTCGCGCGGGAGCGGGAGGTCGGTCACGGAGCCGAGCATGGCACCGCCTACCGTCAGTCGGATGACCGCGACCGTCTGGACGCCGTACGCCGACCTCGACGACCTGATGGCCGAGCTCGTGGGCCACTGGGAGCGGATCCTCGGCGACGACCTGGCCGGCGGCTGGATCCAGGGCTCCTTCGCGCTCGGCGCGGGCGACCAGGAGAGCGACTGCGACTGGATCGCGGCCACCCACGGCCCGCTCACCGACGAGCAGGTCGCGGCGCTCCGTGAGGTGCACGACGAGATCCCCACGCGCGACGGTCACTGGCCGCACGACATCGAGGGCTCGTACGCGCCCATCGACGAGCTGGCCTCGGTGCGGCACCTGGGCGCGACGTGGCTCTTCAACGACCACGGCCACCGCACCCTGGAGTGGGACGACCACTGCAACCGCGTCTACACCCGCTGGATCCTGCGTGAGCACGGCATCACCCTGGTCGGTCCCGAACCGCGCTCGTTCATGGAGCCGGTGCCCGAGGACCTGCTGCGCCAGGAGTCGGCCGCCGCGCTGCCCACGTTGCTCGACGACCTGGCCGGCTGGATCGACCTGGACGCGATCTCCTGGGCGCAGCGCTACGCCGTGGTCACCGCCTGCCGCACCCTCTACACGCTCGCCAACGCCGCGGTGGCCAGCAAGGCCGGCGCGCTGGAGTGGGCGCAGCGCTCGCTGGACCCGCGGTGGCGGCCGCTGCTGGCCCAGGTACGTGACGAGCGGATCCGTGGGTGGGAGCCGGACCGCCCGCCGTCGCCCGAGGAGGCCGCCGCCGCGCGGGCGTTCGTCGGGTACGCCGTGGAGTGGGCTCGTGCTCATCCATCTGCGCGGCACTAGCCTGCGCGCATGAGTGACTCGCTGGACGCCCTGCTCGCGCGCGCCGAGGGGTGGGCGGCCCAGGACCCGGACCCGTTCACCAAGGCCGAGCTCGAGGCGCTCATCTCGGCGCGCGACGAGGCCGAGCTCGCGGACCGGTTCGACGGGACGCTCGAGTTCGGGACCGCCGGGCTGCGCGGCGCGCTCGGCGCCGGGTCCAACCGGATGAACCGCGTGGTGGTCACCCGCGCGGCCGCCGGCCTCGCGGCGTACCTGAAGGACCCTTCGACAAGCTCAGGACAGGTTCGCGCAACCGCGGGCGCCGCCGTCGTGATCGGGTACGACGCGCGGCACAACTCCGACGTCTTCGCCCGTGACACCGCTGAGGTGATGACCGGCGCCGGGCTGCGCGCGCTGGTGATGCCGCGGCCGCTGCCCACCCCCCTGCTGGCGTTCGCGATCCGCGAGCTCGGCTGCGTGGCCGGCGTGATGGTGACCGCGAGCCACAACCCTCCGCAGGACAACGGGTACAAGGTGTACCTCGGTGACGGCAGCCAGATCGTGCCGCCCGCCGACGCCGAGATCGCGGCCCGCATCGCCGCCGTACCGGCCCTCGACGAGATCCCGCGAGGTGACGGCGGCAGGATCCTGGACGAGGACATCGTCGACCGGTACCTCGACACCGTCGCCGGCCTGGCCGGCGACGGGCCGCGGGACTTGCGGACCGTGTACACCCCTTTGCACGGTGTGGGAGGTACGTCGGTGCTCCAGGTGCTGGAGACCGCCGGCTTCGAGGCGCCGTCGGTCGTCGAGCAGCAGGAGGAGCCGGACCCCGAGTTCCCGACCGTCGCGTTCCCGAACCCGGAGGAGCCGGGGGCCATGGACCTCGCCATGGCGCTGGCCGAGGCCAACCACGTGGATCTGGTCGTGGCCAACGACCCGGACGCCGACCGGTGCGCGGCCGCCGTACCCAGCCCGCACGGCTGGCGGATGCTGCGCGGCGACGAGGTCGGCGCCCTGCTCGGGCACCACCTGCTGCACCAGGGCAAGAAGGGCACCTACGCCTGCTCGATCGTCTCCTCGTCGCTGCTCGGCAAGATGGCGGCCGAGCACGGGCAGCCGTACGCCGAGACGCTGACCGGCTTCAAGTGGATCAGCCGCGTGCCCGACCTGGCGTTCGGGTACGAGGAGGCGCTCGGGTACTGCGTCGACCCCGAGCACGTGAAGGACAAGGACGGCGTCTCCGCGCTGCTCCTGCTGTGCGAGATGGCGGCGGCCGAGAAGGCCCGCGGCCGCACGCTCGTCGACGTCCTCGACCACATCGCCGAGCACCACGGGCTGCACGCCACCGACCAGCTGTCGGTCCGCGTCTCCGACCTCACGCTGATCGCACAGGCGATGGAGCGGCTGCGCGACCACCCGCCCACGTCCCTGGGCGGGTTGGCCGTCGAGACGGCCGAGGACCTGTCACTCGGGTCCGAGTCGCTGCCGCCGACCGACGGCCTGCGGTACCGGCTGGCCGAGGGCGCCCGCGTCGTCGTCCGCCCCTCGGGCACCGAGCCGAAGCTGAAGGCCTACCTCGAGGTCGTCATCCCCGTGCACCCCGACGACGGCGTCGACGCCGCCCGCATCTCCGCCGCCGGCCGCCTGGACGCCATCAAGGCCGACGTCCGCCACGCCCTCGGCATCTGACGTACCGCTGGTCGAGGAGGGACGAAGTCCCGTCACGAGACCCCGCAACCCATCCGCCGACATCCCACCGGGTCTCGTGACAGGCGCCACGGCGCCTTCCTCGACCAGCAGACCCTCAGCCGACCACGAACCCGCCGGCCGAGGAGGGACGAAGTCCCGTCACGAGACCCCGCAACCCCATCCGCCGACATCCCACCGGGTCTCGTGACAGGCGCCAGGGCGCCTTCCTCGACCAGCAAAAAGCAGCGAGCACGAACCCGCCGGTCGAGGAGGGACGAAGTCCCGTCACGAGACCCCGCAACCCATCCGCCGACATCCCACCGGGTCTCGTGACAGGCGCCAGGGCGCCTTCCTCGACCAGCGAAAAGCAGCCGATCACGAACCCGCCGGCCGAGGAGGGACGAAGTCCCGTCACGAGACCCCGCAACCCATCCGCCGACATCCCACCGGGTCTCGTGACAGGCGCCAGGGCGCCTTCCTCGACCAGCAAAAAGCAGCCGATCACGAACCCGCCGGCCGAGGAGGGACGAAGTCCCGTCACGAGACCCCGCAACCCATCCGCCGACATCCCGGCGGGTCTCGTGACAGGCGCCAGGGCGCCTTCCTCGACCAGCGAAAAGCAGCCGAGCACGAACCCGCTGGTCGAGGAGGGACGAAGTCCCGTCACGAGACCCCGCAACGCATCCGCCGACATCCCGGCGGGTCGCGCGACAGGCGCCAGGGCGCCTTCCTCGACCGGCGTGTTCAGCCGAGAGCGAGGGCGAGGACCAGGCCGATGGCGGTGACCGCGAGGCCGGCGAGCTCGAGGAGCGCCCAGGTACGTCGAGCCGGCGGCGGGTCGCCGCCGGCGAGGCGGCGGCGGGCGCCGTCGGCCAGGTCGAGGATCCGGTCCCGCACGTACTCCTGGTAGGTGAACGTCTTCTCCCCACCGCGCTCGGTCTTGGGACGGATCGTCCGCATGAACGAGTGGCCGATGGCCGGCGAGACGTAGCGCTTCTCGTCGACGCGGACGGCCAGCACCTGGCGGACGGCGACCTCGTCGACGGCCGCCAGCGGGATGTGGTGGGTGTCGAGCATGTTGCGCAGGACGAGCTCGTCCTTCTCGACACGTACGGCGGGCCGCAGCAGCGCGGCGTACGAGAGGATCGCGGCGAACGCCGCCCCCCAGGCGACCGGTGCCTCGAAACCGCGTTCCCCGTCGAACGCGGCGTACACCATGGTGGCCACGGCGAGGCCGACGGCCAGGATGCCCATGATCCGGCCACTGGTGGGCGGGAACTTCTCGACGTACCCCGCCTCGGCGTTGCCCTGGCTCGACCCGTTGGTCCGGCCCGCATCCCGGTTCATCGCTCGCCCTCCTCGGAAAACTGCTGATTCCGCCGCGGTCGTCCGCCAACCCTATGCTTGACCGGGTGACGAGCTCGCCCACCATCGATAACCATTTGGCATCGGCTGGGGGCGCCGATTTCGCAGACATCACGCGGAACGACGACACCCTGCGCCGGTTCCTGCACGGACTCCCCGGCGTCGACCAGGTCGGCGCGGAGGCTCGTGCCGCCTCGCTCGGGACTCGTTCCATCAAGACCACGGCCAAGGCCTGGGCCATCGACCTGGCGATCCGGATGGTCGACCTGACCACCCTGGAGGGCCAGGACACCCCCGGCAAGGTCCGGGCGCTGTCCGCCAAGGCCATGCACCCCGACCCGGCCGACCCGACCTGCCCGGCGACGGCCGCCGTCTGCGTCTACCCCGACATGGTCGCCGTCGCGAAGCAGACCCTCGGCACCAGCGGCGTCCACGTCGCCGCGGTGGCGACGGCGTTCCCGAGCGGTCGCGCCGCCCTCGACATCAAGCTCGCCGACACCGAGGACGCCGTGCAGGCGGGCGCCGACGAGATCGACATGGTCATCGACCGCGGCGCGTTCCTGTCGGGCCGCTACAAGCAGGTGTACGACGAGATCGTCGCGGTCCGCGAGGCCTGCGGCCCGGCGCACCTCAAGGTCATCTTCGAGACCGGCGAGCTGCAGACCTACGACAACGTCCGTCGCGCGTCCTGGCTGGCGATGATGGCCGGTGGCCACTTCATCAAGACCTCGACCGGCAAGGTCCAGCCCGCGGCCACGCTGCCGGTGACGCTGGTGATGCTCGAGGCCGTCCGCGACTTCCGCGAGCAGACCGGGCAGCAGATCGGCGTCAAGCCGGCCGGCGGCATCAAGACCACCAAGGACGCCATCAAGTACCTCGTGATGGTCAACGAGATCGCCGGCGACGACTGGCTGGACCCCGACTGGTTCCGCTTCGGCGCCTCCACGCTGCTCAACGACCTGCTCATGCAGCGCACCAAGCTCACGACCGGCGTCTACTCCGGTCCCGACTACTTCACCCTGGACTGATTCGCCATGGCAGCCAAGAAGACCAGCACCGCGTTCGAGTACGCCCCGGCGCCCGAGTCCCGGGCGATCGTCGACATCAAGCCGTCGTACGGCCTGTTCGTCAACGGCGAGTTCGTGGACGGGCACGGCAAGTCGTTCAAGACGATCTCGCCGAGCACCGAGGAGGTGCTGGCCGAGATCGCCGAGGCCGACGAGGCCGACGTCGACAACGCCGTGAAGGCCGCCCGTCGCGCCTACACGCGGGTGTGGGGCCGGATGCCCGGCAGCGAGCGCGCGAAGTACCTCTTCCGGATCGCGCGGATCATCCAGGAGCGCGGCCGCGAGCTGGCCGTGCTCGAGTCCATCGACAACGGCAAGCCGATCAAGGAGACGCGCGACGTCGACATCCCGATCGTCGCCGCGCACTTCTTCTACTACGCCGGCTGGGCGGACAAGCTCGAGTACTCCGGCTACGGCTCGACGCCGCTGGGAGTGGCGGGCCAGGTCATCCCCTGGAACTTCCCGCTGCTCATGCTGGCCTGGAAGATCGCGCCCGCCCTCGCCTGCGGCAACACGGTCGTGCTCAAGCCCGCCGAGACCACGCCGCTGACCGCGCTGCTGTTCGCCGAGATCTGCCAGCAGGCCGACCTGCCGCCGGGCGTCGTCAACATCATCACCGGCGCCGGCGCGACCGGCCAGGCCCTGGTCGGCCACCCGGACGTCGACAAGGTGGCGTTCACCGGCTCCACCGCGGTCGGCAAGGCGATCGCGAAGGCGGTCGCGGGAAGCCACAAGAAGGTCACCCTCGAGCTGGGCGGCAAGGCGGCCAACATCGTCTTCGACGACGCGCCGCTCGACCAGGCCGTCGAGGGCATCGTCAACGGCATCTTCTTCAACCAGGGCCACGTCTGCTGCGCCGGCTCGCGGCTGCTGGTGCAGGAGTCCGTGGCCGACGACGTGCTGGCCCGGCTGAAGAGGCGGATGGCCACCCTGCGCGTGGGCGACCCGCTCGACAAGAACACCGACATCGGCGCCATCAACTCCGCCGAGCAGCTGGCGAAGATCCGCGAGCTGTCCGACATCGGCGAGGCCGAGGGCGCCGGCCGCTGGTCGCCGCCGTGCGAGCTGCCCAAGCACGGCTTCTGGTTCCCGCCGACGGTCTTCACCAACGTCACGCAGGCCCACCGGATCGCCCGTGAGGAGATCTTCGGCCCGGTCCTGTCGGTGCTGACGTTCCGCACGCCCGCCGAGGCGGTCGAGAAGGCCAACAACACGCCGTACGGACTCAGCGCCGGCGTCTGGACCGACAAGGGCTCGCGGATCCTGCACATGGCCAACAAGCTCCGCGCCGGCGTGGTGTGGGCGAACACGTTCAACAAGTTCGACCCGACCAGCCCGTTCGGCGGCTACAAGGAGTCCGGCTACGGCCGCGAGGGCGGCCGCCACGGCCTCGCGGCATACCTGAAGGGTGGTGTCGAGCAGTGAGCCCCACAGCCAGGGTCGACGTCCGGAAGACCTACAAGCTCTACGTCGGCGGGCAGTTCCCCCGGTCGGAGTCCGGCCACAGCTACGTGGTGGACGACGCCCGGGGCAAGTTCGTGGCCAACGCCGCGCTGGCGTCCCGCAAGGACGCCCGCGACGCCGTCCAGGCCGCCCGCGCGGCGTTCGGCGGCTGGAGCGGCAAGACCGCCTACAACCGCTCCCAGATCCTCTACCGCGTCGCCGAGGTGATGGAGGACCGTCGCCCGCAGTTCGTCGAGGCGCTGCGGCAGTCCGAGGGGCTGACGCCGACCCAGGCCGGCAAGGCGCTGGACACCAGCATCGACCGGCTCGTCTGGTACGCCGGCTGGGCCGACAAGATCACCCAGGTGACCGGCAACGCCAACCCCGTCGCCGGACCGTTCTTCAACATCTCGACCCCGGAGCCGACCGGTGTCGTGGCCGTGGTCGCGCCGCAGCAGTCCTCACTGCTGGGGCTGATCTCCGTCGTCGCGCCGGTGGTCGTCACCGGCAACACCGCGATCGTGCTGGCCTCGCCCGAGCGTCCGCTCCCGGCAGTGACGTTCTCGGAGGTGCTGGCCACCTCCGACATGCCCGGCGGCGTGGTGAACATCCTCACCGGCAAGCTGTCCAACACCGCCCCGACACTCGCGGCGCACATGGACGTCAACGGCCTCGACCTCACCGGGTACGCCGGGGACGCCGAGCAGTCCCGCCTGCTGGAGGAGGCGGCGGCCGACAACCTCAAGCGCGTCCTGCGCGCCCCCGACACCGAGCCCGACTGGTCCCTGGACCCCGGCCTCGAGCGGATGACCACGTTCCTGGAGACCAAGACCGTCTGGCACCCGATCGGCGTCTGAGGAGCGCGCAGCGGGCCCTCCGTGCCTGCCCGGATATGCGCCGCCCGGGACCGGTGGGAGGATGACCAGGTGCGTGCGCGGATGATCGTGCTGGCCGGCCCTTCGGGAGCCGGCAAGTCCCGTCTCGCCGAACGTCTCGGGCTCCCCGTGCTGACTCTCGACGACTTCTACAAGTCGGAGGGCGACCCGACGCTGCCGCTGATCACGACCGGCGCCAATGCCGGGCTGGTCGACTGGGACCACCCCGACTCCTGGCTGCCCGACGACGCGCTGGAGGCGATCGAGCAGCTGTGCTCCGACGGCAGGACCGAGGTGCCGGACTACGACATCGGCCTGAGCCAACGGCGCGGCAGCCATGTGGTCGAGCTCGGCGGCAGCCGCTACTTCGTCGCCGAGGGCATCTTCGCGCAGGAGGTCGTGCGTCCCGCGCGCGAGCGTGGGCAGCTCGCCGCGGCGTACTGCGTCCGCCAGCACCGGGTGGTCACCTTCTGGCGGCGGCTGACCCGCGACCTCCGCGAGCAGCGCAAGCCGCCCCTCGTCGCGGTCCGCCGCGGTCTCGCGCTGATGCGCGACCAGAAGCGCGTGGTCGAGCACGCCGTCGCCCTGGGCTGCGAGCCCGTCTCCCCCGACCAGGCGTACGCCGCGGTGTCCGCCCTGGTGACGCACACCTCGGCCGATGCCTGACGACCTGGCCGCCCAGCCCTGGGACCTGTTCGTCCAGCCGGACCAGCGGACCTGCGGTCCCACGGCGCTGGTGGTGGCCCGGATGCTCGGCGACCCGGCGTACGCCGCGTACGTCGAGGGCGGCAGCGACCTCACCCACGCCCGTACCGTGGCCGGAGACGCCCGGCTCAAGGAGCGGTTCCGTGCCGAGACGATGGCGATGCACGCCCGGGTGACCGGCCTCGCCGACATCAGCGGGCACGCACAGATCCCGTGGCCGAAGGCGTTCGGCACCCCGCCCTGGGCGGTCGCCCGTCAGCTCTCGGCGACCCCCGCCGCCGACGGCTCGGTCGCGCCGTACTCCTGGCACGTCGCCCGCACGGACCTGACCGCGGGCTTCGAGCGACTGCTGGAGGCGGGCGACGCCCACCGCGTGTCCTCGATCTTCATCGGCAGCACCTGGGTGCCGCGCCACGTCGTGCTGGTCGTGGACCGTACGTCGGCCGGGACGGTGCGCGTGTTCGACCCGGCCCGTGGTCGGCTCAGCGAGCTCGCCCGCCCGGCGTTCACGGGGAGGAAGGTCGGCATCGCCGGCTGGGACGTCCCGTGGTTCGTCGTGACGCCGGATGCGTGACGCTCCGGGGCTGAACGCCTAAGGTGCGCGGGTGGCCACCATGAGCATGAACAAGGCGATCCATGCGGCGTTCCGTCGCGACCTCGACCGGTTCCTCTCCGCGCTGGGCCGGTTCACCGACGGCGACGCTCGTCGAGCCGAGGAGCTCGGACGAGCCTGGGACAACTTCGACTTCCAGCTCACCAAGCACCACGAGGGCGAGCACGAGATCGCCTGGCCGGCGCTGGCCCGGGTCGGCGTCACCCAGCAGACGATCGACCAGATGGACGCCGAGCACGAGGTGATGGCCGAGCGGCTGGCAGCAGCCCGCGGCGCGATGACGGCCCTGCGTGCCGCACCGACGGCCGCCAACGCGCAGACCGCGGCCACCGCGATGGGCGAGCTCAAGACCGTGACCGAGGAGCACCTCGACCACGAGGAGCGCGAGATCGAGCCGGTGTACCTCGCCAAGCAGGACGACCCGGTCGTCAAGGAGATGGGCAAGAAGTTCGCGCGGGTCGGCCCGAAGGAGGGCGGCGAGTTCTTCGCCTGGATGCTCGACGGTGGCGACCCCGCCGCCCATGCCACGTTGAAGGGTGAGGTGCCCGGACCGGTGCTGACGATCCTGAAGAACGTCTTCGGGCGGGGGTACACCAAGAACGTCGCGCCCGTCTGGCGCTAGACGGCGCCGAGCTCGGCGTACCCCGGCTTGATGATGTCGTCGATGATCGCCAGCCGCTCGTCGAACGGCAGGAACGCCGACTTCATCGCGTTGATCGTGAACCAGCGCAGGTCCTCGAGGGTGTAGCCGAAGGCGTCGACCAGCGCGTTCATCTCGTTGCTCATCGAGGTCTGGCTCATCAGCCGGTTGTCGGTGTTCACGGTGACCCGGAACCGCAGCCGGGTCAGCAGGCCGATCGGGTGCTCGGCGATCGACGCGGCGGCGCCGGTCTGGATGTTGGAGTGCGGGCACATCTCCAGCGGGATGCGCATGTCGCGCACGTACGCCGCGAGGCGGCCCAGCTCCACGCGGTCACCGTCCACGGTCACGTCGTCGATGATGCGCACGCCGTGGCCCAGCCGGTCCGCACCGCACCACTGAATGGCCTGCCAGATGGACGGGAGCCCGAAGGCCTCGCCGGCGTGGATCGTGAAGTGGGAGTTCTCCCTTTGGAGGTACTCGAACGCGTCGAGGTGCCGGGTGGGCGGGTACCCCGCCTCGGCGCCGGCGATGTCGAACCCGGCCACCCCGCGGTCTCGCCAGGCGACCGACAGCTCGGCGATCTCGCGGGAGCGGGCCTGGTGCCGCATGGCGGTCAGCAGCTGGCGCACCACGATCCGTCCGCCGGCCTGCTGCATGCCCTCGTCGAACCCGCGCTGGACGGCCGAGACCACCTCGTCGAGGGCCAGGCCGCCGGTGACGTGCTGCTCGGGGGCGTAGCGCACCTCGGCGTACACCACCCCGTCCTCGGCCAGGTCCTCCACGCACTCGCGCGCGACCCGCGTGAGGTCGTCGGGACGCTGCATGACCGCGACGGTGTGGTCGAACGTCTCGAGGTATCGCACCAGGGAGCCCGAGTCCGCCGACTCCGCGAACCAGCGACCCAGCGAGTCCGCGTCGTCCGCGGGCAGCCCGTGGCCGATCTCGCGCGCGATCTCCAGGACCGTCTGTGGCCGCAGCCCGCCGTCGAGGTGGTCGTGCAAGAGCGCCTTGGGCGCCTGCTTGACCTGCTCGGCGGAGGGACGGGGTGCGTCGACGTCGCGGACCACGGACATGCGGAGGATCCTGTCAGACCGGCTAAGTTCGCCCGGTGCGCACCTTCACCACGCTCGAGGACCTGACCGCCGCCGTCGGCGAGGACCTCGGCACCAGCGACTGGCTGACGATCGAGCAGGAGCGCGTCGACCAGTTCGCCGAGGCCACCGGCGACCACCAGTGGATCCACGTCGACGTCGAGCGCGCGAAGGCCGGCCCGTTCGGCGGCACCATCGCCCACGGGTACCTCACGCTCTCGCTCGTCCCGATGTTGGGCGCCCAGGTCTTCAGCCTCGAGACACCCGGGGCGAAGCTCAACTACGGCGTCAACAAGGTCCGCTTCCCCGCCCCCGTCCCCGTGGGTTCCCGGGTGAGGGCCCACGCGAAGCTGGTGGACGTCGCCGAGGTACCCGCCGGGCGCCAGGCGACCTTCGGCTGGACCATCGAGGTCGAGGGCGCCCCCAAGCCCGGCTGCGTGGCCGAGACGGTCGTCCTCCTGCTGGGCGGTTAGCCCACCCGGTCGAGCAGCACCGGCGTCGGCTCGTACGACGCCCCGTCGGCCGACACGTCGTACCCGCCCTCCAGCGACTCGAGCGCCCGCTCGAACCGCTCGGGCTCGTCGGTGTGCAGGGTGAACAGCGGCTGACCCTCGGCCACCGCGTCGCCGGGCCGCGCGTGCCACACGACGCCGGCGCCGGCCTGGACCGGATCCTCCTTGCGGGCCCGACCGGCACCGAGGCGCCAGGCGGCCATGCCGACCGCCATCGCGTCCAGCCGGGTGAGGATCCCCGACGAGGGGGCGTTCACCACGTGCGTCTCGCGCGCGGTCGGCAGCGCGGCGTCGGGGTCGCCTCCTTGGGCGCTGATCATCCGCTTCCAGGCGTCCATGGCCGACCCGTCGGCGAGCCTGTCGGCCGGGTCCACGTCCCCGCGGCCCGCTCCGGCGAGCATCTCCCGCGCCAGGGCCAGGGTCAGCTCGACCACGTCGGCGGGGCCGCCACCCTCCAGGACCTCGACGGACTCGGCCACCTCGATCGCGTTCCCCGCGGTGAGCCCGAGGGGCGTCTCCATGTCGGTGAGCAGGGCGACCGTGTGCACGCCCGCATCGGTGCCCAGCGCGACCATCGTCTCGGCGAGCTCGCGGGCCTTGTCGAGGGACTTCATGAACGCCCCGGAGCCGACCTTCACGTCCAGCACCAGCGCGCCCGTGCCCTCGGCGATCTTCTTGGACATGATCGAGCTGGCGATCAGCGGGATCGCCTCGACCGTGCCCGTCACGTCGCGGAGCGCGTAGAGCTTCTTGTCCGCCGGTGCCAGGCCGTCGCCCGCGGCGCAGATCACGGCCCCGACCGACTCCAGCTGGTCGACCATCTCCTGGTTGGACAGCGCCGCGCGCCACCCGGGCACCGACTCGAGCTTGTCGAGGGTGCCTCCCGTGTGCCCGAGCCCGCGGCCCGAGAGCTGCGGCACGGCGACCCCGCACGCGGCGACCAGGGGCGCCAGCGGCAGGGTGATCTTGTCCCCGACCCCACCGGTGGAGTGCTTGTCGGCGGTCGGTCTGGACAGGTGGGAGAAGTCCATCCGCTCCCCCGACGCGATCATCGCGGCGGTCCAGCGGGAGATCTCGCCGCGGTTCATGCCGTTCAGCAGGATCGCCATCGCCAGCGAGGACATCTGCTCGTCGGCCACCTCGCCGCGGGTGTAGGCGTCCACCACCCAGTCGATCTGGCTGTCGCTGAGCTCACCGTGGTCGCGCTTGGCGATGATCACCTCGACGGCGTCGTGCTTGCTCACGCTGGGGTCCCCTTCCGGGCGTCCGTGACATGTCTCAGGTCGTCGGGCCCGAAGGCCTGGGGTAGCACCTCGTCCATGGTCCGCTCCCCGAGCGGCGTCATCAGGACCAGCGACTTCCCGCCGTGCTCGTACAGCAGCTGGCGGCAGCGACCACAGGGCATGATCACCTCACCCAGCCCGTTCACGCACACGAAGTGGGTCAGCCGGCCCCCTCCGGTGGCGTGCAGCTGGCTCACCACACCGCACTCGGCGCACAGCACGACGCCGTACGCCGCGTTCTCAACATTGCACCCAACCACCGTGCGGCCGTCGTCAACCATTGCCGCAGCGCCCACGGGGAAGCCGCTGTACGGTGCGTACGCGCGCTCGGCGATGGCGACCGCCTCGGCCGTGAGTTTCTCCCAGTCCATAGCGGGTTAACCTATGCCCCCCGCCCGGCCCGCAAAGATCGCGAGTGGATAACCCTTGGCGTTGCGGACTTCCTCCGTGGGGCGGGACAAGGCACCATTCGCACGTACAACGCTCAGCCCGGTTCCCGTGACGGGTGCTGAGCACACTTACCTGGAGGCATTGTGATCAAAACGAGGAGAGCCGTCGCGAGCGGCATCACCGCCCTTGTGACCATGGCGGCGCTCGCCGCCTGTGGAGACGCTCCTGACAGCTCGTCCCCGGACGCTGGGGGCACGACCGGTGGCGGCGAGACCACCGCGGCCGCCAGCGACTACCTGCCCTGCATCGTCTCTGACGCCGGCGGCTTCGACGACAAGTCGTTCAACCAGCTCAGCTACGAGGGCGTGAAGCAGGCTGCCGACGAGCTCGGCATCGAGTTCAAGGCGGTGGAGTCCAACAGCGAGAACGACTACGCGCCGAACCTCGAGAGCCTGGTCTCCGAGGGTTGCAACACCATCGTGACCGTGGGCTTCGCGCTCGCCGCCGCGACCAAGGAGTCCGCGAAGGCCAACCCGGACATCGAGTACGTCCTGATCGACGACGCCGCCGACGGTGGCGACGACGGCCAGACGTTCGACGGCAAGGCCGACGAGCCGAACATCAAGCCGCTGCTCTACGACACCGCCCAGGCGGCGTTCCTGGCCGGCTACGCGGCTGCCGACTACACCAAGACCGGCGTCGTGGGCACCTACGGCGGCCAGCCGTACCCGACCGTGACGATCTTCATGGACGGCTTCAAGCAGGGCGTCGACTACTACGCCAAGGAGAAGGGCAAAGACGTCAAGGTCGTCGGCTGGAACGGCAAGGACGGCTCGTTCACCGGTGGCTTCGAGGCCAACGAGACGGCCACCAACACCGCCCGTCAGCTCCTCGACCAGGACGTCGACGTGATCCTCCCGGTCGGTGGCCCGATCTACCAGGGCGCGCTGACCGCCATCGAGGACTCCGGCAAGGACGTCGCGCTCATCGGTGTGGACGCCGACTTCTTCGAGACCGACCCGACCACGCAGGACGTCGTGCTCACCTCGATCCTGAAGAACATGAAGGTCTCGACCTACGAGGCGATCAAGTCCGCCGCCAGCGGTGGCGACTTCGACTTCACCCCGTACATCGGCACCCTCGAGAACGACGGCGTGGGCATCGCCCCGTTCCACAACTTCGAGGACAAGGTCAACCCCGACCTGCAGGGCGAGCTGGACACCGTGAAGGCCGGCATCATCGACGGCTCGATCCCGGTGAAGTCCTACCTGTCGGGTTCGTGAGCAAGCAGTAGTTCCTCGTTCGGGGGAGGTCGGGTCGTCCCGGCCTCCCCCGTTCCACATCCCGCCGATCACTAGGATGCGAGCCCATGAGGCTGGAGCTGCGTGACATCACCAAGCGCTTCGGGACGCTGGTCGCCAACAACCGGATCTCGCTGACCGTGGAGCCGGGCGAGATCCACGCCCTGCTGGGCGAGAACGGCGCCGGGAAGAGCACGTTGATGAACGTGCTGTACGGCCTCTACCGCGCCGACGAGGGCGAGATCCTCCTCAATGACCAGGTCCAGCACTTCACCGGTCCCGGCGACGCGATCGCGGCCGGCATCGGCATGGTGCACCAGCACTTCATGCTGATCCCCGTCTTCACGGTCGCCGAGAACGTCATGCTCGGCAACGAGGCCACCGGCTTCGCCGGCTCGCTGGACCTCGACGCGGCCCGCAAGCGGGTCGAGGAGATCTCCCAGCAGTTCGGCTTCCACGTGAACCCGGACTCCGTCATCGAGACCCTGCCGGTCGGCGTGCAGCAGCGCGTCGAGATCATCAAGGCGCTCTCGCGCGACGCCGAGGTGCTCGTGTTCGACGAGCCGACCGCCGTGCTGACGCCGCAGGAGACCGACGAGCTGATGGGCACCATGCGCCAGCTCAAGGAGGCCGGGAAGGCCATCGTCTTCATCACCCACAAGCTGCGCGAGGTACGTGCGGTCGCCGACAAGATCACCGTGATCCGTCTCGGCAAGGTCGTCGGCGAGGCGTCCCCCACCGCGAGCAACCAGGAGCTGGCCGCCATGATGGTCGGCCGGCCGGTCGAGCTGACCGTCCGGAAGGGCCCGCCGAAGCTGGGCGAGGAGGGGCTGGTCGTCCAGGACCTCCGGGTCATCGACGCCCTCGGCCACGTGCACGTCGACGACCTGAGCTTCAGCATCAAGCGTGGCGAGGTGCTGGCCGTGGCGGGGGTGCAGGGCAACGGTCAGACCGAGCTCACCGAGGCCCTGCTCGGTCTGCAGACCCACGTCACCGGCTCGATCAAGCTCGACGGCCACGAGCTCGTGGGGCGGTCGGTGCGCAAGATCCTCGACGCGGGCGTCGGCTTCATCCCCGAGGACCGCCAGGAGGACGGCCTGGTCGGCAACATGTCGATCGCCGAGAACCTCATGCTCAACCGCAGCTTCGGCGAGCCGTTCGTGAAGAACGGCAACCTCCAGCTCGGCAAGCTCGACGAGTTCGCGCAGCAGAAGCTCAAGGAGTACGACGTCCGCGCCCCCGGCATCTCCACGCACGCCGACAACCTGTCCGGAGGCAACCAGCAGAAGGTCGTGGTGGCCCGGGAGCTCTCCCGCGACCTGCGGCTGCTGGTCGCGGCCCAGCCGACCCGCGGCGTGGACGTGGGCTCGATCGAGTTCATCCACAAGCAGATCATCGCCACCCGCGACTCCGGCGTGCCCGTCATCGTGGTCTCGACCGAGCTCGACGAGGTGGTGGCGCTGGCCGACCGGATCATGGTGCTCTACCGCGGACGCATCGTCGGGATCGTGCCACCCGACACCCCGCGCGACGTGCTCGGCCTGATGATGACCGGTGAGCGTCCGGAAGGAGCCGTGGCATGACCACCCCGACCGATGAGCCGAACCCGACCGGTCACACCCCTGGCCCGACGGTCAAGGAGCCGCCGGCCAAGGCGCCGGTCAGCAAGGACGACGACCGCTGGAACGCCGCGTTCCGCAGCATCGTCGCGGGCAACGCCGCCGTGGCGTTCTTCTCGGTGCTGCTGGCCGTCCTGGTGGGCTCGCTGCTGATCATGTTCACCGACGACCGGGTGCGGGAGACGTTCGGCTACGTCACCGCCCGGCCCGGCGACTTCTTCTCCGCCTCCTGGGACGCCATCTGGGGCGCGTACACGGCGCTGTTCCGCGGAGCCGTCTTCAACCCCGGTCGCGAGGGTGGTCCTGCGCTCGACTTCGCCACCCAGATCCGGCCGCTGACCGAGACGCTGAAGTTCGCAGGACCGCTGATCGCGGCGGGTCTCGGCGTCGGCCTGGCCTTCCGGGCCGCGCTGTTCAACATCGGTGGCCGCGGCCAGATGCTGCTGGCCGGCGCCGCCTCGGGCTGGGTGGCCTACCAGTTCGAGCTGCCCTGGCCGATCCACCTGACCCTCGCGATCGTGGCCGGGATGCTGGCGGCGGCCCTCTGGGGCGGCCTGGTCGGCTTCCTCAAGGCACGCACCGGCGCACACGAGGTGATCTTGACGATCATGCTCAACTACGTCGCCTACTACCTGGTGTTCTTCGCGCTCTCGGAGCAGAGCCTGCTCCAGGCTCCCAACACCGTGAACCCGAAGTCGCTGCCGGCGCACGAGTCCGCGACCTTGCCCAAGCTGCTCGGCGACCGCTTCAACCTGCACCTCGGCTTCCTGCTGGCGTTGGTCGCCGTCGCGGTCGTCTGGTGGATCCTGAACCGCTCGTCGCTGGGCTTCCGGATCCGTGCGGTCGGTGCGAACCCCGCCGCCGCCCGCAGCTCCGGCATCGACGTCGGCCGCACCTACACCGTGGTGATGATGATCTCCGGTGCGCTGGTCGGTCTGGCCGGCGTCAACCAGGTGCTCGGCACCGTCACCAGCGGCGTCACCACCGACCTCGACGCCGGCATCGGCTTCGACGCGATCACCGTCGCCCTGCTCGGCAGGTCGAAACCGATCGGCATCATGTTCGCCGGGTTGCTCTTCGGGGCGTTCAAGGCCGGTGGCTTCGCGATGCAGGCCTCCGAGAACATCCCCGTCGACATCGTGCTCGTCGTGCAGTCGCTGATCGTGCTGTTCATCGCGGCACCCGCCCTGGTCCGCGCCATCTTCCGCCTGCCTGCGAGGGAGGCCGCATGAGCCACGCAGCGACGCCCGCCACCACGCCGCCGCCGCCCGAGCAGGAGATCGTGCTGCGCGAGGTGCACGTGGTCGACCGCAAGGCGGCGGTCATCTTCTCGGTGCTGACCGTCGGCCTGGCCATCACGCTGCTGTTCGGCGCCCAGGACGGCGACACGTCGTTCCGGCTGGCCGCCCCGGACGACTTCGTGCAGCTGCCCACCGTCACCGTCCCCTCGACCGTCACCGCCTGGGTCCTGATCCTGGTGTGCGCCCTCTGCGCCGGCCTGTCCGGCTGGTGGGTCACCCAGAAGCGCAACACCCCGATGTGGCTGGTCGTGGTCTTCGCCGTCGCCTGGATGACGGCCTTCCTCACCTGGGCGGCCGCCGGCGGCTCGATCCCCGTCGTCGGCCTCCTCGGAGGCGCGCTCGCCCTCGCCGTACCCCTCGTCTTCGGCGCCCTCGGCGGCGTCCTCGGCGAACGGTCCGGTGTGGTCAACATCGCCATCGACGGCCAGCTGCTCTTCGGGGCGTTCGCCGCCGCGATGCTGGGCTCGCTCACCGGGTCGACGTGGGTGGGGCTGATCGCGGCGATGGCCGCCGGCCTGCTGGTCGCGGCGGTGCTCGGCCTGTTCGCGATCAACTACCTGGTCGACCAGGTGATCGTCGGCGTGGTGCTCAACGTGCTGATCATCGGCATCACCAGCTTCATGTTCAGCCAGGTGCTCGCGCCGAACGCCGCCACGCTCAACGACCCGCCGCGCTTCGCCCGGCTCCCCATCCCGCTCCTGGGCGACATCCCGCTCATCGGGCCGATCTTCTTCCGGCAGACCCCGGTCGTGTACCTCCTGTACGTCACCGTCGCCCTGGTCACCTGGGCGCTGTGGCGCACCCGGTGGGGCCTGCGGGTCCGTGCGGTCGGCGAGCACCCGAAGGCCGCCGACACCGTGGGCATCAAGGTCAACCGCACCCGCTACCGCACCGTCCTGCTGGCCGGCGCGATCGTGGGCATGGGTGGCGCGTTCTACACGCTGGTGTCGGTGCCGCAGTTCAACCGCGAGATGACCGGCGGCGCCGGCTACATCGCGCTGGCGGCGGTCATCTTCGGCAAGTGGGACCCGATCCGGGCCACCCTGGCGGCGCTGCTCTTCGGCTTCGCCTCGAACCTCCAGGGTGTCCTCTCGGTCATCGGCTCCCCCGTGCCGAGCCAGTTCATGTTGATGCTCCCGTACGTCGTCACCGTCTTCGCCGTGGCCGGCCTCGTGGGCCGCTCACGCGCCCCTGCGGCCGACGGCGTGCCCTACAGCGTCGACGGGCACTAGCGACCGGCGCGGTCAACCGGAGAAATCTGAAACGGCCGGCGCTCAGGCGAGCGTGTCGAGGGCGACGGTGGCGAGAACACGGGCGGCAACGAGAGCGGCACCCTCGTCGACGCGCAGGTTGCCCTGGTGCAGGTCGTACGTCGGGCCACCCGGCGTGCGCGTACCGAGGCGGCCCATGGAGCCGGGGATGGCGTCGAGGAACCAGGCGAAGTCCTCCCCGCCCAGGCTCTGCGTCGTGCTGACGCGCCCCTCGACGCCGACCACGTGCTCGACGGCGCCGGCCAGGAGGGCGGTCGCGGCATGGTCGTTGACGACCGGCGGGACGCCGCGGCGGTAGTCCACCTCGGCCTTCACGCCGTACGGCGCCACGATGTCGTCGATGAACTCACGCACGAGGCGCTCGGCGTGGGACCAGGCGACCGCGTCGAGCATCCGGACCGTGCCGCCGACCACGCCGGCCGCCGGGATCACGTTGGGGGCGACGCCGGCGCGGACCATGCCCCACACCACGCTGACGCCCGCACGGGGGTCGAGGCGGCGGGACAGCACGGCCGGCAGCTCGGTGATCAGCTTGCCGAGCGCGAAGGTGAGGTCCTCGGTCAGGTGCGGGCGGGAGGTGTGCCCGCCGCTGCCGGTCAGACGTACCTCGAGCTGGTCGGCTGCGCCGGTGATGGGGCCCTCGCGGACACCGATCTGGCCGAGGTCGAGGGTCGGGTCGCAGTGCAGGCAGTAGATCCGCTCGACGCCGACCAGGACGTCCTGCTCGAGGAGCGCCGTGGCGCCTCCGGGCATGACCTCCTCGGCCGGCTGGAACAGCAGCCGTACGCCGCCGGGCAGCAGCCCCGCGCGGTGCAGCTCGGCCAGCGCGAGCCCCGCGCCGACCAGGCCGGCCGTGTGCACGTCGTGGCCGCACGCGTGGGCCACGCCGGGCCGGGTGCTGACCCACGGGTCGGTGGTCAGGTCGTCGACCGGGAGCGCGTCGAGGTCGGCGCGCAGCGCCACCCGCGGCGGCTCGTCGCCGACGTCGACGACCAGTCCGGTCTGCAGGAGGCGGCGTACCGAGAGGCCCGCGGCCTCCAGCCGGGTGGCCACCGCGTCGGTGGTGCGCTGCTCGTGCCAGGAGAGCTCGGGGTTGGCGTGCAGGTCGCGGCGCAGCTCGAGAAGCTCGGTCCGGTGCGCCTCGACCGCGGCATCGATCAGGTCGTGCGCGGGAGTCGTCATGTCCGGGCCAGGTTACCGGTCGAAGGCCTCGAGGATGCGATCGGCGGCGGCAGTGGGAGCCAGGTCACCGGAGCGCACCGCCTCCCGTACCTCGGCCCTGATGGCCGCCACCTCCGGCGACCTCCGCAGCCGCTGCTCGAGCTCGTCGCGGACCAGCGCCCAGGTGAACTCGAGCCGCTGCTCGGCCCGCTTGGCGGCCAGCCCCTCCTCCCCGAGCGACGCCTGGTGGGCGAGCACCTGCTCCCAGACGGCCTCGACTCCTTCGCCGGTCAGCGCGGAGCAGGTCACCACGGGCGTCGTCCACACGCGAGGCCCCTTGCCGTGCACCAGCCGCAGCGCCCCGGCGAGCTCGCGCGCCGCGGTCCGCGCCTCCTGCTGACGGTCGCCGTCGGCCTTGTTGACCGCGATGACGTCGGCCAGCTCGAGGATGCCCTTCTTGATGCCCTGGAGCTGGTCGCCGGTGCGCGCCAGCGTCAGGAACAGGAACGTGTCGACCATCCCGGCCACGGTCACCTCGGACTGCCCGACGCCGACGGTCTCGACCAGCACCACGTCGTACCCGGCCGCCTCCAGCACCAGCATCGCCTGGCTGGTGGCCCGAGCCACGCCGCCGAGCGTCCCGGCCGTGGGGCTCGGGCGGATGTACGCCGCCGGGTCGGCCGCCAGCGCGCCCATCCGCGTCTTGTCGCCGAGGACCGAGCCACCGGTGCGGGTGCTGCTCGGGTCGACGGCGAGCACGCCGACCCGGTGGCCCTCCGCGGTCAGCCGGGTGCCGAGCGCCTCGATGAACGTGGACTTGCCGACGCCCGGGACGCCGGAGATGCCGACCCGGACGGCCGGCTCACGAGCCGGTCCGGCCTCGAGGCCGGCCAGCAAGTCACGAGCCTCGGCGCGGTGCGAGGACCGACTGGACTCCACCAGCGTGATCGCCTGGGACACCGCTGCCCGGCGACCGGCCAGCACCCCCTCGACGAGGGCGGGTACGTCAGACATCGAGCTGGGCGCGCAGCTGAGTGAGCAAGCCGAGCGCCGACTCTGCGATCACCGTGCCGGGCAGGAAGACCGCGGCCGCGCCCATCTCCTGGAGCGTCGGTACGTCGTCAGGCGGGATCACCCCGCCGACCACGACCATGATGTCGGGCCGGCCGAGGTCCGCCAGCGCACGCTTGAGGGCCGGCAGCAGGGTGAGGTGTCCCGCGGCCAGCGAGCTGACGCCGACGAGGTGCACGTCGTTGTCGACGGCCTGCTGGGCGACCTCCTCCGGCGTGCTGAACAGCGGACCCACGTCGACGTCGAAGCCCATGTCGGCGAAGGCGCTGACGACGACCTTCTGGCCACGGTCGTGGCCGTCCTGGCCCATCTTGGCGACCAGGATCCGCGGACGCCGGCCCTCGGCCTGCTCGAACTCCTCGGTCGCCGCGAGCACCTCACCGACGAGCCCGTCGCCCGAGCTGCCGGCCTCGTCCCTGAACACTCCCGAGATCGTACGGATCACGGCCCGGTGCCGCCCCCACACCTTCTCCAAGGCATCGGAGATCTCGCCGACGGTGGCCTTGTTGCGGGCCGCGTCGACGGCCAGGGCGAGCAGGTTGTCCGACCCCTCGGCGGCCGACGTGAGTGCGCTGAGCGACCGCCGTACGGCGTCGTCGTCGCGCTCGGCGCGCAGCCGCTCGAGCTTGGCGACCTGCTGGCGGTACACGTCGTCGTTGTCGACGCGGAGGATGTCGAGCTGGTCCTCCTGCTCGAGGCGGTAGGTGTTGACGCCGATGACCTTCTGCGCCCCCGAGTCGATGCGTGCCTGGGTGCGAGCCGCCGCCTCCTCGATGCGCAGCTTGGGGATGCCCTGCTCGATCGCCGCCGCCATCCCGCCCGCCTGCTCGGCCTCCTGGATGTGGGCCCAGGCCCGCTCGGCGAGGTCGTGGGTCAGCCGCTCGACGTAGTAGCTGCCGCCCCACGGGTCGATGGTCGCGGTCGTGCCGGACTCCTGCTGGAGCAGCAGCTGGGTGTTGCGCGCGATCCGCGCGGAGAAGTCCGTCGGCAGGGCGATGGCCTCGTCGAGGGCGTTGGTGTGCAGCGACTGGGTGTGGCCCTGGGTCGCGGCCATAGCCTCGATGCAGGTCCGGCCGACGTTGTTGAACACGTCCTGCGCGGTCAGCGACCAGCCGCTGGTCTGGCAGTGGGTGCGCAGTGAGAGCGACTTGGGGTTCTGCGGGTCGAACTGGCTCACCAGGCGGGCCCACAGCGCGCGGGCCGCGCGGAGCTTGGCGACCTCCATGAAGAAGTTCATGCCGATCGCCCAGAAGAAGCTCAGTCGCGGCGCGAACTTGTCGATGTCGATGCCCGCGTCGAGGCCGGCGCGCAGGTACTCCACGCCGTCGGCGAGCGTGTACGCCAGCTCGAGGTCGGCGGTCGCCCCGGCCTCCTGCATGTGGTAGCCGGAGATCGAGATCGAGTTGAACCGCGGCATGTGCTCGGCGGTGAACGCGAAGATGTCGGACACGATCCGCATGCTCGGCGCCGGCGGGTAGATGTAGGTGTTGCGGACCATGAACTCCTTGAGGATGTCGTTCTGGATGGTCCCGCTGAGCTGCTCCGGCTTCACCCCCTGCTCCTCGGCCGCGGCGATGTAGAGCGCGAGCACGGGCAGCACGGCGCCGTTCATCGTCATGCTCACGCTCATCTGGTCGAGCGGGATGCCGTCGAAGAGCGTGCGCATGTCGTAGATCGAGTCGATCGCGACGCCGGCCATGCCGACGTCGCCGCGCACCCGCGGGTGGTCGGAGTCGTAGCCCCGGTGGGTCGCGAGGTCGAAGGCGACGCTGAGGCCCTTCTGGCCGGCCGCCAGGTTGCGCCGGTAGAAGGCGTTGGATTCCTCGGCGGTCGAGAAGCCGGCGTACTGGCGGATCGTCCAGGGCTGGGTGGTGTACATCGTCGGGTACGGGCCACGCAGGAACGGGCTCAGTCCCGGCCAGGTCGCCAGCGCGTCCAGCCCCTCGAGGTGCTCGGGACCGTAGACCGGCAGGATCTCGATGCCCTCCGGGCTCTGCCACCCGTTGCCGCTGGTCGGGGACGGCGTGCCAGCGCCTCGTGACGGGCCTTGACGGCCCTCCTCGACCAGCGGGATGTCGGCGAAGCTCTCCGGGAGGCTCATGCGAGCACCTCCCTCGTCCGGGTGAGGAACGCGACCGCGTCGACACCGAGGGAGCACGAGTCGTCGGCCCAGTCCCGCGCCTGGCCGGCGACGACGACCCGCTTCGCCCCGGCCTCGCGGAGCGCGGCCGCGGTCTCGGCCCCCGACTCGTCGTAGGCCGCGTCGGTCCCGGCGACGCAGACGACCGGCTGGCCGGCGTACTCGCCCGTCTCGACCGCGACCCCGCCCGCCGCGAGCAGGTTGGTCGCGAACATCGCCCGCGCGGTGTGGGCGGCGACCGGACCCAGGGTGGCCAGGAAGACGGCCGCAGGGGCGGGCTCGTCGCGGAGCGCCTCGAACGCGGCGCCGTAGTGACGGACGTCGTCCGGCTCGCCGTCGCGCTGGGGCAGGGTCTCGGCGAGGTTCGGGTACTCCGACAGGCCCGTGATCGGGCGCCTGCGCGTGGCCACCTGGCGGTCGCGCTCGGCAACGGTGCCCGCGACGGCGTCATCGAGGGACGCACCCTTCTCCAGTGCCTGGAGGAACGTCCATCCCGCCTCCGCGAGGTCGTGCGTGAGCCTCTCCACGGCCCAGGCCCCACCGGCCGGATCGGTGACGGCGCCGACGTGCGACTCCTGCAGCAGCAGCGCCATCTGGTTGCGGGCGGTCCGGCGTCCCAGGGCGTCGGGCCGGCCCAGCGGCCGGTCGAACGGCTGCACGGTGACGGCGTCGGCGCCGCCGACCGTCGCGGCGAACGCGGCGACGGTCGTGCGCACCATGTTCACCCAGGGTTCGTACCTGCTCATCATGGGCCGGCTGGTGAGGGCGTGCTGCCGCTGCTGGGCCGGCGCCGCCGCGCACACCTGGAGCACACGGGCCCAGAGCAGGCGGGCAGCGCGCAACTTGGCGATGGTGAGGAACTGCTCGTCGGTGGCGGCGTACCGGAACTCGAGGAGAGGCGCCGCCACGTCGACCTCGATGCCCGCGCCCTCGAGGACGCGCAGCACGCGGACCGCCGCGAGCACGGACCAGCCGAGCTCCTGGACCTCGGAGGCACCGCGGTCGTGCACGGCGGACGCGTCCACCACGACCGCGGCCACTCCGGCGTCCAGCGCGAGCCGGGCCACCGCGACCAGGTCGTCGTCGGCGGCGTCGGCGGGGGCGCCGAGGTTGGTGCCGGGGGCGGGCGTGGTGTCGCCGAGGTGGTCGAGCAGCCCCCGTGCCGTGGCGACCGGGTCGCCCGCAGGCTCGAGGACGACGGGCGCCAGGTCGAGGAGCACACCGTCGAGCAGGGCGGCGATGTCGGTGCCCGGGCCCGCGTGCAGCCAGAGCGAGGTGGCTCCGCCCTCGAGGTCGGCCAGCAGCTCACGGTTGAGCACGGCCGGGTCGTCTCCGCGCACCTCCACGCGCAGGTCGCGTCCGCCCGGTGCCACCGGACGAGTCCCGAGGTCCAGGGACTCGGTGAGCTCCGGCGTGCCGAGCGGGCTGACGGCGATCCCGTCGAGGGTCGTCCGCGTGAGCTTGTCCCACACCGTGCTGTCCGGGTCCGCCTCGCCGAGCCGGCGCGACTTGTGGAGCACGGCCGCCGCGGCCCGCTCCCAGTCGGCACGCGTCGCGGCCGGGCCGTCGAGCTCGAGGGCGAGCGTGCCCTGGGGAGGCTCGAGCTCCTCGGGCTCGGCCAGGCCGCCGTCGACGGGGTCCTGCGCGGTCATGGGTTCGACTCTAGGAGTGGCCTCAGGACCCAGCCAGTCGGGACCACTGTGACTTTTCTGGCTCCGGGTCCGTGGTGGGATGGGCGCGTGAACGACGCCGAGGTAGCCATCGCCGCCGCGACGGCCGGCGCGGCCGAGGTGCGTGCGAGCTACGGGAGGCCGGTCGACCGCTACGCCAAGGAGGGCACCGACTTCGCGACGTCCGCCGACATCGCCTCGGAGCGGGCCATCCGCGCCGTCGTGACCGAGCAGCGCCCCGGCGACGCGATGGTCGGCGAGGAGGAGGGCCGGTCCGGTCCCGACGGCGCGACGCGGGAGTGGGTGGTCGACCCGCTCTGCGGCACCCGCAACTTCGCGGCCACCACGCCGCTGGTCGCGGTGAACGTCGCCCTGTACGCCGGCGCGGAGGTCGTCGCCGCGGCCAGCGCCGACCCGATCTCGGGCGAGGTGTTCTGGACCGACGGCGCTGCGGCCTGGCTGCGTCACGACGGGGTCGACACCCCGCTGACGCCGAGCGCGGTCTCGCTGCTGGTCGACCTGGACATGGACCACCCGGACGGCGGCGAGAGCCTGCACCTGCTGGGTCACCCGACGTTCCTGCGGGACTTCCAGCCCCGGGTGAGCTCGACGACGCTGGCCATGACCTGGCTCGCGGCGGGGCGGCGGGCGGGTTACCTGCACGAGGGCGACGTCCACCGCAACGTCCACTTCGCGGCACCGATCGCCATCGCCCAGGCCGCCGGCTGCGTGGTCACCGGCGTCCAGGGGCAGCCCCTCCACACCGGCCGGCTCGGCCTGCTGGCCGCTGCCGACGAGGAGACGCACGCCGCCCTCCTGGCGATCCTGCGCGACCGCTGAGGGTTCATCCCCGGTTGCGGTCGCGTTCACGCCGACCTCGCCGCGACGTACCCGGGCCGCCCACGCTGGAGGCATGACCAGCCCACGGCGCATCGTCCTGGTGACGGAGTCTTTCGACCCGCGGCTCACGGGGACCGCGGGCACGGTCCGGCAGGTCGCCGACCGGCTGGTGGCGCTGGGCCACCGCGTGCGGATCCTGACCGCGGGGCCCGGCCCCGCGTCGTACCACGCGGTCGGCATCAGCCGGTTCTCGCCGCCGCGCCGCAACGCCAAGCTGCGCGAGGCACTGACGGCGTTCGGGCCGGACCTCGTGCACGTGTTCACGCCGGGTCCTGTGGGCACGCGAGCCCTCCGCCAGGCGCGTCGGATGGGCGTGCCGACCCTGGTGACCGAGACGTCGCCGCGCGCCGAGTACGCGCCGCCACAGTGGCGCGCGAGCGTGGCCGAGCGGGCGGACCGGCTCGTGGTCACCGCCTCCTGGTTGCGCGACCGCCTGAGTGGTGCCGGCCTGCCCGCGCTGCTGTGGACGCCCGGCGTGGACACGGACGTGTTCTCGCCGGCGCGCCGCGACCAGGCGCTGCGCGCCTCCTGGACCGACGGCGACCTCACGCAGGTCGTCGTCGGCTACGTCGGCAGCCTGCGCAAGCGGCACGGCGTACGCCGCCTGGCCGAGGTGGCCGCCGTGCCGGGCACCCGGCTGGTGGTCGTCGGCGACGGGCCGCAGCAGGCGTGGCTGCGCAGCCGGCTGCCGGAGTCGGTCCGGTTCACCGGCACGCTGAAGCCGCGGGAGGCGGCGATGGCCATCGCGTCGCTCGACCTGCTCGTAGCGCCGAGCACGGTGGCGACGTGTGCCCACGCACTCCGGGAGGCCGCGGCCTGCGGGGTTCCCGTCGTGGCGCCGCGGGCCGGCGGCGCGATCGACGTGGTGCGGCACCTGGAGACCGGGCTGCTGTACGACCCCGCCGACCCGGTCGGACTCGCGGACGCGGTGGCCGCGGTCGTCGCGGACCGCCGCCGTCAGCTGCTCGGTGACCACGCCCGGGAGGTCTCCGCGCGGCGTACCTGGCGCGACGCGGTGGACGAGCTGGTGCGCGAGCACTACGCCCCGCTGCTGGGCTCGAGCCTCTCCGCAGCCGCCTGACCTGGGCGTTTCCGGTGTTCCCTCCGGGGATTTGGTGCGCGATCCGTTGACTTCGTAACATTCCGCTCACGAAGTCGCCGCCCTGTGTGTGAGCCAGGAGCGCGACCACACATCGGCGCTCCAGGGCTCGGGCACGGCGCTGCACATATCTGCTGGTCGCGCGACCGGGTCCCCCGTCCTGTGCTGCGCGGCCAGGCGGAGAGCCCCGTGCCGTGGCAGGAACAGGGGCGCCCCCCCAGGCTGCTGGCCGGTCGACCGGACCCCCCCTCCGGTCGGCCGGTCAGCTCGTGCCCGCCTCAGCCCGCGATGTGGTCGACGACCAGCTCCGGGACGAGGTGGTCGTCCCCGCCGACCGACCACTGCGGGAAGTCGTAGACCGCGACCATCAGCTGGAGCGGGTACGTCGGCGGCCGTGGGCAGCGGCGTACGTCCTCGCCGTCCACCGAGAAGACCGCCTCCGACCCGTCCCAGTCGACCGCGTAGGTGTGGAAGTCCGCCGGGTCGATCGGCAGCCGGGGCGAGTCGAAGTCCTGGGTCAGCGCCGGGTCGCGGAACGCCTTGATGCCCACGCCGACCTCCGCGCTCCCGTCGCGCACGGACCGGCCGAAGATCTCCACCACGCACAGCTCGCCGCAGCGCAGCTGCTCCGGGTCGTCCTCGAGCCCGGCCAGCCACAGCGCCCCCATGGACCGCGGCGAGATCGTCATCCGGCAGCGGATCTCGACGTGACCGCTGCTGGGCAGCCAGCCCTCGAAGCGTGGCTGCTCCTCCCGGACGGTCAGGCCCTCGCGGAAGCGCTGCTGGCCCAGCGTGCTGCCCGTCGGCCCGGACCAGCTGCCGGACTGGATGGCGGAGACCCGCAACGGCGGCTCGTGGACCGGCCACGTCGGGTGGTCGGTCGGGATGTCGAGGACGAGGCAGGAGTCCTCGATGCGGTACGACGCCCGGGTCTGGTCCCTCGAGCTCCAGGCCGGGAGGTACCAGGGGAACCAGACGCCGGTGTCCAGCTCGGGCCCGTCGAAGTCGTCGCGGAACGCCATGCGGCGACGCTAGCGGCGGCCGCCCCCGGCGTCGCTGGACGGGCAATCCTTGCGCAGGACGCGAAGCTTCACCCATCCAGCGGCGGTTTCACCGGCCGGCCGGTGAAACCGACAGGCCGCCCGCTCAGACCGGCGTACGGCCCTCGTTGTCCTTGTTGCGGATGCCGATCTTGTCGCCGAGCCACACCAGCGGGTCGAACTTCTTGTCGGCCACGCGCTCCTTCATGGGGATGATCGCGTTGTCGGTGATGTGGATGCCCTCGGGGCAGACCTCGGTGCAGCACTTGGTGATGTTGCACATGCCGATGCCCGCCGAGTCCTGGGCGCGCTCGCGGCGGTCGGCGGTGTCGAGGGGGTGCATGTCGAGCTCGGCGTACCGCAGGAAGAACCGGGGGCCGGAGAAGGCCTTCTTGTTGTCCTCGTGGTCACGGACGACGTGGCAGACGTTCTGGCACAGGTAGCACTCGATGCACTTGCGGAACTCCTGGCCGCGCTCGACGTCCTCCTGCATCATCGTGCGCTTCTCGCCGGGCTTGCGCTCCGGGAGCTGCACGTAGGGCAGCTCCTTGGCCTTCTCGTAGTTGTACGAGACGTCGGTGACCAGGTCCCGGATCACCGGGAACGTGCGCAACGGCGTGACCGTGATGGTCTCGGCCTCGTCGAAGTCCGAGAGCCGGCACATGCACATCAGCTTCGGCCGGCCGTTGACCTCGGCCGAGCAGGAGCCGCACTTGCCGGCCTTGCAGTTCCAGCGCACCGCGAGGTCGCCCGCCTGGGTCGCCTGCACGCGGTGGATCGCGTCGAGCACCACCTCGCCGGACTCGACCTCGACGTCGTAGTCCTTGAGCTCGCCGCCCGACTGGTCGCCGCGCCAGAGCCGCATCTTCAGGGTGTAGGCCACGAGGGTCTCCTAGTCGAAGAACTTCTTCAGGTCGTCGGGCATGGGGGGCAGCGGCTGCGGGTTGAGCATCACGCTCTCGCCGTCCTCGGAGATCGACACCACGAGGTTCTTGGCGCCCCACTCGGGGTTCGGCCCGGGGAAGTCGTCGCGGGTGTGCCCGCCGCGCGACTCCTGCCGCTCCAGCGCGGCCTTCGCGATCGACTCGGAGACCAGCAGCATGTTGCGCAGGTCGATGGCCAGGTGCCAGCCGGGGTTGTACTGCCGGTGGCCCTCGACGACGAGGTTGCGCGCACGCTCCTTGAGCGTCTCGATCTCCTTCAGCGACTGGGTGAGCTCCTCGGCGGTGCGGATGATGCCGACGAGGTCGTTCATCTTCTGCTGGAGGTCCTGCTGGATGGAGTACGGGTTCTCGCCACCGGTCGACTCGAACGGCGCCAGCGCGTGCTTCTCGGCCGCCCGGACGTCGTCGTCGGAGATCGCCGGCCGGTCGTCGCCGAGGCCGCTCGTGTACGCCGCGGCGGACTCGCCCGCGCGCCGGCCGAAGACCAGCAGGTCGGACAGCGAGTTGCCGCCGAGCCGGTTCGAGCCGTGCATGCCGCCGGAGCACTCGCCCACGGCGTACAGGCCGGGCACGGCGGACAGCTCGGTGTCCGCGTCGACCTCGACGCCGCCCATGACGTAGTGACACGTCGGGCCGATCTCCATCGGCTCCGCGGTGATGTCGACGTCGGCCAGCTCCTTGAACTGGTGGTACATCGACGGCAGCCGCTTGCGGATGAACTCCGGCGTGCGCCGCGAGGCGATGTCGAGGTAGATGCCGCCGTGCTCGCTGCCCCGGCCCGCCTTGATCTCGGAGTTGATCGCGCGCGCGACCTCGTCACGCGGGAGCAGCTCGGGTGGGCGGCGGTTGTTCTTCTTGTCCTCGTACCAGCGGTCGGCCTCCTCCTCGGTGTCGGCCGTCTCCGCCTTGAAGAACTCGGGGATGTAGTCGAACATGAACCGCTTGCCCTCGGAGTTCTTGAGGATGCCGCCGTCGCCGCGCACCGACTCCGTGACCAGCAGCCCCTTCACCGACGGCGGCCACACCATGCCGGTCGGGTGGAACTGGACGAACTCCATGTTGATCAGCTTCGCGCCGGCGCGCAGGGCCATCGCGTGGCCGTCGCCGGTGTACTCCCAGGAGTTCGAGGTGACCTTGAACGACTTGCCGATGCCCCCGGTGGCCAGGATGACGCTCGGCGCTTCGAACGTGATGAAGCGGCCGGTCTCGCGCCAGTAGCCGAAGGCGCCGGAGATCTTGTCGCCGTCCTTGAGCAGGTCGGTGACGGTGCACTCCATGAACACGTCGATGCCGAGCTGCACCGTGCGCTGCTGGAGCGTGCGGATCATCTCCAGGCCGGTGCGGTCGCCGACGTGGGCGAGCCGTGCGTAGCGGTGGCCGCCGAAGTCGCGCTGGGAGATCAGGCCGTCCTGGGTGCGGTCGAACAGCGCACCCCAGTCCTCGAGCTCGAGCACCCGCTCGGGCGCCTCCTGGGCGTGCAGCTGGGCCATCCGCCAGTTGTTGAGCATCTTCCCGCCACGCATGGTGTCGCGGAAGTGCACCTCCCAGTTGTCGTCGGGCCACAGGTTGCCCATGGCCGCGGCGATGCCGCCCTCGGCCATCACCGTGTGCGCCTTGCCGAGCAGGGACTTGCAGACGACGGCGGTCCTCGCGCCCGCGTCGTGCGCCGCGATGGCCGCGCGCAGACCGGCACCGCCGGCGCCGATCACGACGACGTCGTACTTGTGGTGCTCGATGCCGTGCGAACCGCGAGACTCCTCGTCGGACATGCGGTTGCCCGTCATCGGGTGGCGGTCCTCCATCGGGGTGTCGGTCATCTCAGAAGAACCTCGGGTCGTCGAACGCACCGGTCGACAACAGGTAGACGTAGAAGTCGGCGATCGCCACGGAGAACAGCGAGGCCCACGCGTACTTCGCGTGGTCGCCGTTCAGCCTGGACACCCAGGTCCAGAGCTTGTAGCGCACCGGGTGCTTGGAGAAGTGCCGCAGCCGGCCGCCGACGGCGTGCCGGCACGAGTGGCAGGAGAGCGTGTAGAGCCAGATGAGCGCGATGTTGACCAGGAAGATCAGCGTGCCGAGACCCATGTGGATGCCGTCGGACTCACCCTCGGCCGGACCGAACGCGAGGACCGTGTCCCAGCTCAGGATCAGCGCGACCACCACGGCGGCGTACCAGAACCAGCGGTGGATGTTGTTCAGGATCAGCGGCAGCCGGGTCTCGCCGGAGTAGGCCTTGTGCGGCTCGGCGACCGCGCACGCCGGCGGGCTCATCCAGAACGCGCGGTAGTAGGCCTTGCGGTAGTAGTAGCAGGTCATCCGGAAGCCCAGCGGGAAGATCAGGATGATCAGCGCCGCCGAGAGGGGCCACCAGCCGAAGGGCTGGCCGAAGTCCGAAGCGCCGTTCACGCAGTCGCCGAGGCACGGCGAGTAGAACGGCGACAGGTACGGCTCGGTGAAGTAGTTCGAGCCGGCGAACGCCCGCCACGTCGCGTAGACGACGAACCCGGAGAAGATCACGAAGGTGGTCAGCGGGTAGAGCCACCACCGGTCGGTCCGCAGGGTCTTGTCAGGGATCCTGGCCCTGGTGGGCCCGGTCACGCCTGTGGACATCCAGTGGTCCCTTCTGGATTCGCGAGCATTCTGGAGTTCGTCGGTGCCGTTGGAGGTTATGCCTCGGGATCGGCCGTCGCCACACGGGGTGGCCCCCATCGGGCGCGCTGTGGGCTATGTCACGTCACGCCCCGCGCTATCCTCACGCCGTGTCGAAGCCCGCCATCCTGACGGTCGACGACGACCAGCAGGTCTCGGCCGCCCTGGCTCGCGACCTCCGCAGCAAGTACGGCCGCGACTACCGCATCGTGCGTGCCTCCTCCGGCGAGGAGGCCCTCGAGGTGCTCGCCGAGCTGACGCTGCGCGACCGCCCGGTGGCCCTGATCGCGGCCGACCAGCGGATGCCGCGGATGACCGGCATCGACGTGCTGGCCGAGGCGCAGCAGCGCGGGTACGCCGTGGGCGCCAAGCGCGTCTTGCTGACGGCGTACGCCGACACCGAGGTGGCCATCCAGGCCATCAACGACATCGGTCTCGACCACTACCTGATGAAGCCGTGGGACCCGCCCGAGGAGCGGCTGTTCCCCGTCCTCGACGACCTGCTCGGCGACTGGCACACCGAGAACCCCGACCAGACCTCCGAGCTGCGTGTCGTCGACCACCGGTGGTCCGACCGCGGGCACGAGGTGAAGACCTTCCTGGCGCGCAACCACGTGCCGTACCGCTGGCTCGACGTCGAGCTCGACGAGGAGGGCCGGCGACTGGCCGACCTCGCCGGCGCGGCCCCCGAGGACCTGCCGCTCGTGCTGCCGGCCGAGGCCGACCCGCTGCGCGCGCCCACCAACGTGCAGCTGGCCGACGCCCTCGGCTTGAGCACGCAGGCGCAGCAGCCGCTGTACGACGTGTGCATCGTCGGCGGCGGCCCGGCGGGCCTGGCGTCCGCGGTGTACGCAGCGTCGGAGGGTCTGTCCACGATCGTGGTCGAGCGGCACGCACCGGGCGGCCAGGCCGGCACCAGCGCGGCGATCGAGAACTACCTCGGCTTCCCGAAGGGCCTCAGCGGTGCGGACCTCACGGCACGCGCGCTGGCCCAGGTCCAGCGCTTCGGTGCGGAGCTGGTGCTGGCCCGCGACGTGGTCGGGCTCGAGCAGCGCGGCCCGGTACGGGCGGTGCTGTTCGACGGGGGTGCCATCGAGGCGCGCTCGGTGATCGTGACGACCGGCGTCTCCTACCGCCGGCTCGAGGCCGAGGGCCTCGACGACCTGACCGGACGCGGCATCTACTACGGCGCGGACGCCAGCGACGCGCGTCAGGTCGAGGGCGACGAGGTCTACGTCGTCGGGGCGGCCAACTCCGCCGGCCAGGCCGCGCTGAACATGGCCAAGCACGCGGGACGGGTCGTGATGGTCGTGCGCGGGACGGACCTCGAGGCATCCATGTCGCGCTACCTCATCGACCGCATCGAGGCGCACCCCTCGATCGAGGTACGGGCGTCCAGCGAGGTCCGCTCGGTCCGCGGCGACGGGCACCTCGAGGGCCTGACCATCCTCGACCGCGGCACCGGCACGTGCACCGAGGTCCCGGCGAGCTGGCTGTTCATCTTCATCGGCGCCGAGCCGCGCACCGACTGGCTGGGCAAGGAGGTCGCGCGGGACCGGCGCGGGTACGTCGTCACCGGCCCGGACCTCGTGCGTGGTGCCACCGACGCCGGGGAGACCAGCACCTGGCCGCTGCCGGCGCGGGCGCCGTACGCGCTGGAGACCAGCGTCCCCGGCGTCTTCGCGGCCGGTGACGTGCGCTTCGACTCCATGAAGCGCGTCGCCTCCGCCGTCGGCGAGGGCGCGATGGCCGTGCACCTGGTGCACCGGTACCTCGCGACGACCTGAGGACGGACACGTGCGCGTCGACGAGCTCCGGCAGCTGGCCATCTTCGAGAAGGTCAACGACGAGCGACTGCAGCGGCTGCTCGACGTCGGCCACACCGTCGAGATCGAGCCGGGGCTCCAGCTGTTCACCGAGGGCGACCCGGCCGACCACTGGTGGGTGCTGGTCGACGGTGCGGTCGACCTGTTCCGCACGGTCGGCCGCGAGGAGGCCCGCGTCGGGCAGATGCTGCCGGGCCGGTGGGCCGGCGGCTTCCGCGCGTGGGACGACGACGGCGTGTACCTCGCGACCGGACGCGGGGTCGAGTTCGGGCGGCTGCTCAAGGTGCCCGCTCACGACCTGCGCGACCTGATGGAGGAGTGGCTGCCGCTGGCGGTGCACCTGGTGCGCGGGGTGTTCGGGACGGCGCGCACGATCGAGGCCACCGTCCGGCAGCGGGAGTCGCTGGTCACCCTCGGCACGCTGTCGGCCGGTCTCGCCCACGAGCTCAACAACCCGGCCTCGGCGGCGGTGCGCACCGTCGGCACCATGGGCACGACGCTGGACGGCCTGCTGGCCTCGCTGGGCCAGCTGGCCGAGGGCGCCATCACCGCCGAGCAGTTCCTCGCGCTCGAGCGGCTGCGCCGGACGATCGAGCCACCGGCCGCGACCCGCTCACCGATGCAGATCTCGGACGCCGAGGAGGAGCTCGGCGAGTGGCTCGAGGACCACGACGTCGAGGACGCCTGGGCCCTGGCCGCGACGCTGGCCGGAGCCGGCGTACCGATCGACTGGTGCGAGAAGGCCGCCGACCTGCTGCCCGGACGGGCGTTGCAGGCCGGGCTCTCGTGGGTCGCCGGCACGTTGTCGGTCGCGGCCCAGCTCGGCGAGCTGCGCGAGGCGACCGGCCGGGTCTCGGAGCTGGTGAGCGCGGTGCGGTCCTACACGCAGATGGACCGCGCGTCGCTCCAGCCCGTGGACGTCGTCGAGGGCCTGACCAGCACGCTCGTGATGCTCGGGCACAAGCTGAAGGACGGTGTCGAGGTGCAGCGCGACTTCGCGCCCGACCTGCCGCGGATCGACGCGTACGCCGGCGAGCTCAACCAGGTCTGGACGAACCTCATCGACAACGCCGTCGACGCGATGGACGGCGTCGGCACGCTGCGCATCAGCACGCGCGCCGAGGACGACGCGATCGTGATCGAGATCGCGGACAGCGGCCCCGGCCTCTCGCCGGAGGCGGAGAGCCGCGCCTTCGACGCCTTCTTCACGACCAAGGACGTCGGCAAGGGCACCGGCCTCGGCCTCGACATCGCCCGCCGCGTCGTCGTCGAGCGCCACCAGGGCACCATCGAGCTGGTCCGCGAGGGCGGCGAGACGGTGGCGAGAATCCGGCTGCCGCGCTAGGTCCCTCATCGCTAGCCTTCGCGCGTGAAGGGACCGGAGATCGCGCCGTTGACCGAGGAACACCTGGACGGCGCGGCGGAGGTGCTGGCCGCCCGGCACCGGCGGCATCGCGCCGCCGAGCCGCTGCTGTCGCCGGCGTACGAGGACGCCGCTGCCTGTCGAGAGCTGATCGCGACGGCGTACGCCGCGGACGACGCCTCCGGGGCGGTTGCGCTCGACGGGAGCCGCGTCGTCGGCTACCTGCTGGGCGCCCCGAAGAACGACTCCTGGGGTGTGAACACGTGGGTGGAGTCGGCCGGCCACGCGGTCGAGGTGCCGGAGGTCGCGCGCACCCTGTACGCCGTCGCCGCGACGCGGTGGCTGGAGGAGGGCCGGACGGCGCACTACGTCCTGCTGCCGTCGCACGACGCGGAGCTGGTGCACACCTGGTTCCGGCTGGCCTTCGGCTGGCAGCACACCCACGCCGTCCGCGAGCCTGCTGAGGCCGGCCCGGTCCGCGAAGGGCTCACGGTGCGGCAGCCGCGTCGCGACGAGATCCCCGTGCTCGCGCGGCTCGACATGGTGCTCACCGACCACCAGCACCTCTCGCCGTGCTTCTCCGGCGGTCCGCTCGACGTCTACGAGGAGCGGGTCGCGGACTGGGAGGAGGACTTCGACAACCCGAAGTACTGGAACGTCGTGGTCGAGCACGACGGCTCGCTCGTCGGCAGCGCGGTTGGCTGCTCGCTGGACGTCTCCTCCAGCCACGCCGGACCGGCGGCCCCGGAGCACGCTGGCTTCCTGGGCTTCGCGGCGGTCTTCCCCGGCGCTCGCGGGCTCGGCGTCGGCCGCGCGCTGGGCGAGGCGGTGTCGGCCTGGGCGCTCGCCGAGGGGTACTCGAGCCTGGTCACCGACTGGCGCGAGACCAACCTGCTCTCCTCCCGCGCCTGGCGCGGCCTGGGGTACCGCGACACGTTCACCCGCCTCCATCGGCTGGTGGGGCACTGATCGATCAGTTCGCCGGTCCTCGCCAACCGCCGCTGGCTGTTCCTCCCTCAGTTCGTCACACCGCCGCGAAACGGCGCATCTGAGAGGGACACTGACTCGCTCCACCACGCCGCCGGAGCAACACGCGAAGACGGAGGGATGCCGAGGCGTCAGTCGCGGGACAATGGTTCTGCTCACAGGGAGGTACGCCATGCAGACTCGCCCGTTTCCGTCCGCACCCGACGCTCGCTCCCCAGCAGGGGCAGAGATCCGGTACCTGATCGAGGGCGAGACGGGCAACATGATCCACTCCACCGTCCCGGCAGGTCAGGTGAATCGGGCGACCGTCCATGCCACGGTCAGCGAGTTCTGGCATGTTCTCTCGGGCCAGGGGCAGATATGGCGACGCAACGACACTGCCGAGGAAACGACCGTTCTGACGGCAGGCGTCACTATCGACATACCGGTCGGGACCGCATTCCAAGATCGCTGCACCAGCGCCGACCCACTCCGGTTCCTCTGCATCTCCATGCCGCCGTGGCCCGGCGACCAAGAAGCGACCGTCCTCGAAGGGCCTTGGAAGCCGACAGCTCCCGAAGGTCGGTGATCGGTCCAGCCGGTGCGTCACACCGCCGCGAGCAGGACTACCAGCCCACCACTATCCACGGCTGCGATTGGGCACGCTTCGGTCACGGAACAACATCACTGCCTGCTGGTGCAGGCCGTTGGTGATGGTGGCCGCGCCAACAAACGCCTCGTCGTTCACCGCAAGCAGCGCGTGCACTCCACCTTCGATGGGGCTCTCGTCAAGCCTGTCCGAACCGCGCAGCATCGTGCTTCCGCGACCATGCTGCATGCCCGAAAGGGTTCTCCACGTGCTACGCAGGATGAGATCGGAGCCGTCCCTCAAATCGCAGTGCCTCAACTTCCCGAGTTCGTCGAGCACATTGACCTTCCTGGGGAGGGGCCAATTCATGCCGAGCTCTTCGGCTTCGCGACTGTAAGTGCGATCGTGGTCCTCGATGACCGCCCGATGTTGAGCTCGGTCGGCCTCCAGTCTCGCGTGATCCTCAGGATCAACGAATCGCTCGATCGACTTGAGGTCGGCGTAGTAGGTGCGATGCTCCAATTCGTCAAGCCACTCGAGTAGCAAGCCTCGTCTGCGGCGCTCGAGACTTTCGTCCGGGTCAAGTAGCCAGATCGCGTAGAACGCCGCCTCAAATGTTGGGCGCAGGAGATTCCACGGGGCGAACTGCGTTGCCCCGTGATGATGCAACAGCGACCGCAGGGCATCGTGGTTATCCCAAGCGATGTCCAAGCAGCGCTGCGCACCAAAGTAGGTTCTCCTGCCACTCGTCTGCGCCTCGTCGATCATCCGATCGTGAAGAATGCGGGCGTCACGGTCCTGGAGGGCCTGCCGAGTACCGCGATAGAGATCCTCAAGCACCTTCCAACGGCGAGGGAGCTCCCCGAGGTCCATCTCCCCCGCCGGGACTCGATCTGTCAGCACGCACACATGGTCGCGCTCCGCACCGACATCTCGCGTTCGCCCGAGACAGGAACTCCGGTGCGGACCTGCGTCCATCCGCCGCGAAGCTTCTCCAAGGAGCTGTTGCTGACGATCTGTCTGCGCTGAGGAATCGTCCTGGGCTAGCGTTCGCAGGTGACCAAGCACGTCTATGACGAAGAGGCAAGTGAGCGTCTCCATATGGACGTGGTTCACGAGATCGACGACAGGCCTGGCTCCCGCGGGGAGTGGATCGACGCGATGCGTCGACTGAACTCCATCAACGATCCCTTGGCGCGCAGCATCGTCGCCCTCCATCCAGACTGCGGCACTGGAGGGGGCGAGTGCGACTCGGACCTGGACGACCCGTTACCGCTTACTCAGCGGATCGATGGGGCTGCGAGACCTTGTCTCTAGTCGCAGCGCACCACGGCATCGTCTACCGAGCCGAGTCGGCCCCGCCGGACGAGTAGCCGCGTCACTTCGCCGCCAGTGGACCGGGCGGCTAGCTACTCGCTGCCTTGACCCTCAAGAGGAAGAGCTCAGCTCGAACCTCCAGTACCGGCCCTGACTGAATGTAGGAGCATTGAAACCTCCGACCGCAACACGCCGCGGAGCAGGCCGTCGCTCCATGGCCTTCCGATTGGTTCGGCGGCGCCTAGATGGGGAGTCCCTCCATGCCCAGCTCCGCGTTCGGGATGCCGGCCGAGGCGTGCACCTGGATCACTCTCCAGGCATCGGGCTCACGACGGAGCACACCGGTCATCCGGACAACTGCGGGGGCCGCACCCTCGACCGCAACGCTCCCGCGGGCCTCGAACCATCCCATCCCGTCGTTCTCGTATCCGCGAACGTCGGTCATCTCAATCGGCAGGCCGCCCGACACCTCGAGCTGGGCCCGGAACGCCTTCGCCGAGGTGTCGTAGCCCTCCCACCACTCCTCCGCGTCGGTTCCGATCGCGGTCGTGAGGTCCTCGGACAGTCCGGCGGTGGCAACGTCGGCGTCGCCTGTCTTCATGGCCTCGAGCATCTCGAGCACTACTGCTTCGACTGCGTGGCTACGCTGCATTGAATCCCCCATTCTCGGGGGCCCGATCCCCCGGATCGACTCCTCCGGGCAAACTAGCACTCTCGCGGTTTCTGAGCAGATGGCTCAAGGCCCCGCTGCCCTTCGCCCTACCCAGCGTCACACCGCCGCGACTGCCTATCCTCCCTCGCGGTGGGGAGACCGTCTCTCTCGCAGCCATCTTGGAGTTCGGCTCTTCGATTTCGAAGTCAGGTGCCAGGCCTTGCATGGGCCGCACCAGTACGACCCGGTCGGAGCCTTTCGACCGCGTGACCGGCAGGACTCGTGCATCGCGCGCAGGGCGCGTTCGGCGGACCACTGGGACGGGTAGGACTTCTTCGAGCAGTCGAGCATCGCGACCGTTCCTCAGGGCGCGTGCTCAACTGGCTCATATCCAGCCCGGCACGATGGGTTCGCGACTGAAGTCGCTCGGCCCGGTCGGAGCGTGTATGTCTCCGTCTGACGAGACCGCAGATTACCGACCAACTCCCTTGGACGGCCAGCGTCCACCACGCAACAGTCGCCGTGCGTCACTTCGCCTGTTACGCAACCCGCACTGGGCTGGCGCGCCTAAGCAAAGGTGCGTTCGCCTGGTTCAATCACTTGTCGTGAGGGAGCACGAACTTTACGGGCATCGCTGCAGGGCCGGCGGCGGAGACTCGTAGACGTTTCGAGGAGACCGGCCCGGGAAAGGTCCTGACCCGGGCCGGTCCCCTCAGGCACGGATCACCGGGGGCAGTGGCGTAGCCACCCCTCCACAGCGTCCGGCGTCTGGGGCAGGTACCGAACGGCGAGCCGGCAAACGTCCTGCTGGCGGTGCGTGCCACCACGGGTCGCGCTCGCGGGACCCGAGGGCGTGATGGCGAGAGTGACGGCCACGGTTGCCAGAGCGGCGACCGTGCGGGCCTTGGTCGAGATGTTCATGAGGGTGCCTTCCTGTGCCTGAGTGGACTCGACGAGCCTCGGGTCGTTGGACCCTCGCTTGACGAAACTGGACAGGACTGGACGGTCAGATGACCGCTAGACCCCTCGCCGGGCTGACCGGCATCCTGATCCTGTGCCCGGTTTGTCGCGTCCGGACGTCGCCGCAGGTCCGCGACGTGACCTGGTGGAGGCACTGCACGACCTGCACCACCGCGCCGGCTGGCCCAGCCTGCGCGTGATCGCCCGCCAGGTGGGCTGCAGCCCGACCACGGTGTCTGCGGTCTTCACCGCTCCGCGACTGCCGGCATGGGGACTGCTCGAGCTGGTCGTGGAGGCGCTGGACGGCGACGTCGACCGCTTCCGCGGCCTGTGGCTGGCCGCCGGGTCCCCGGACCCCACCTGGGACCTGCCGATGGCCGGTCGGGTCGCCGAGCTCGACACGGTCCGCCGGGCACTCGAGTCACCGGGGCTACTGCTCGTGACGGGCGAGGCAGGCATCGGCAAGACCACCCTGGTGGCGACGGCATCCTTGGGAAGATCGGTCGACTCACGGGTGGCCCGAGGCGCCGGCCTCCCGCTGTCGGGGCAGGTGCCACTGCTCCCGATCGCCGACGCCTTCCGGAGTGTGTGGGAACTCGACAACGGCAACCGGGTTCGCGAGGTTCTGGCAGGCTGTGCGCCGTACGTCGCTGACACCCTTGGCACGCTCCTCCCCGAACTAGGCACCCCGGTGCCTTCGCCGGCGGGCAGATCGTCGCGACAGCGGATCCTGTCAGCCGTGTCCGCCGCCCTGGTGGCGCTGGCGGGGCGCGGTCCGTTCGCGCTCGTGCTCGAGGACCTGCACTGGGCCGACAGCGGGACTCTCGACATCGTCGAGTACCTCGTGTCACGCCGATCGACAGTCCCGGTCGTCGCCACCTGGAGACTGGCTGATCCCGCGACCCCGTCGCAGCACCTGGACTGGCTGGGTCGCGTTGCCCGCGACCGTTGGGTCAACGTGCTCGAGCTGGGCCCGTTGTCACGCGAGGAGACTGCCCTGCAGCTGGCCCTGCTGGGAGCCGACCTGCCGCTCGACCGGGTCTTCACCAGGTCGCTGGGACAGCCGCTGTTCACCGAGCAGCTCGCCAGTCACGACGCGTCCGACCTGCCCGTGGCACTGGCTGATCTCCTCGACCGCCGGCTCGGGCGGCTCGACGCCACCACCTGGCCCCTGGTCCGGGCGCTCGGCGTGGCCGCGCGGCCCCTTCCAGAGCGGGTCCTGCCTGCAGTCACCGGACTCGGCCTCACCGACCTGGCGGACGGCATCCGGCGACTTCGTGCGCTGCGTTTGGTGGCGCCAGGCCGGACGCCCGAAGTCGCCCTCCAGCACCCGTTGCTGGCCGAGGCAGTCGAGCGTCGCACCACGGCCACCGAACGCGCCGAGCAGCATCGGAGTCTCGCCGTCGCCCTCGGGACGGAGCCCGGCAGGTCGGCTGCAGAGGTGGCGGAGCACTGGCACGGCGCCGGAGACCCCGAGGCCGAGCTGACCTGGCGGCTCCAGGCCGCCAGGGACGCATGGTCGAGGCTGGCCCTCGACGAGTGCCGGACCCAGTGGCGGCGAGTGCTGGCACTCTGGCCGGAGGATCGCGCTGAGGCAGGCGAGCCGCCGGTCCACGTCGGCACGATGCTCATCGAGGCCATCGATGCCATGGCGGCGCGCGACGCCGTCGAAGCCCTGCGGATCGCCGATCGTGCGCAGGACCATCTGGCGTCCTTGACGGCGGAGGAGACAGCGGCGCTGTACCAGCGCATCGGTGACCTGACGGGCGCCGTTCACAGTCCGACCATCGGACTCGGGTACGTGTCGTGGGCTCTGCGCATCTACGAGCGGCTACCTCCTTCAGCAGGCCACGTCGAGGCGCTCGAGCGTCTCGAAGGACTGCTGGGCGCGCTGGGGCGACGGAGCGACGGAGCCGCAGCCGCGGCACGCGGCGTGGAGGTCGCGCGCGAGGTGCGCGACCCCCGCCAGCTGCGCCGCCTGATCGCCTTGCGCGGCTGGCATCTCGCAGCCTCGGGCAGGGTCGACGAAGCGGACGGTGCCTTCGTCGAAGCCGCCGCGGTGGAAGTGCCAGGGGGCGACCCGATCGGGGACGTGGAGCTTGCCTGTGGTCGCACGGACGTCCTGCTCCGCTGCGCCGCTCCCGCGGCGGAGATCGCGGCGGCCGCAGCGCCTGGCCTTGCCGTCGCGGATCGTTGGCAGCTCACGACGTACGGCACGTCGGTCCTGCGAGGCAACGTCGGTCAGGCCCTTCTGCAGGCGGGCGACCCGGACGGTGCTCGCGCCGTGGTCGATCCTGGACTCGTCGGCGGCGCGAACCTGGACACCTGGGCGGCGCACCTCCAGCGAGCCGAGCTCGACGTGGCCGCCGGAGACCTTGAGACGGCCCTGGCGCGCTTCACGGCCATCGAGGCCCTGGGACTCGTCAGCATCGCCCAGCGCGCGGAGGTCATGTCGCGGTCCGTGGTGGCTCGCTGCTGGCTTGGCCGGCACCAGGAGGCGTTGGACCTCGTGCTTCCCCTGCTCGAGGAGACCCTGACGACCGAGGACCCGGACAGCTGCTGGCTGCTCTTGGTCCCGGCCGCGCGAGCGGCGGCCGACGCCTCGTCGAAGGCCGCTGCCCACCGCGTCGCCCGAGTCGCGGGCGCAGCCCGGGGCTGCATGATGGCAGCTCTCCCGGCACAACAGGCGATGGTGGGTCAGGAGCTCGCGCGCTCGCGGGATCGCGACCGCGTGCAGGACTGGATCCGGGTTGCCGTGGCATGGGACCGGCTAGCACGACCGTACGACGCGGCGTACGCGCGGCTGCGAGGTGCGCAGGCTGCCAGGCGCTCGGGCGACCAGACGACCGCTCAGCAGCTGCTCCGGCGGGCCGCGCGCGACGCACGACGCCACCGGCCCCTCACGGACGCGATTGGCGCGACCTGACCCTCGCTCCACGCGGAATTCGTTGCGAGCGCTGTCGGCCATCGCGACACGCTTGTTCTGAGAAGACCACACTACGCAGCCATTGGCGTCCGTCCCTGCGCAGTCACAGGGCCGAGAAGAGGCCACGGTCGGCGGCCATTCGGCTGCCCGCATTCGGTCCAACCTCGCGGAGCGACGGCGCGTCCACCGTCATTCCGCCATGGGCTGCCACACGAGCTCAGCAACGTCCAATACCAACACGGGGCTCGTCGCATTCGGATCGTCGGAGGACCGAACCTCGCCCACACACGCACACACCACGTCGTTGAGCCGGCTGTAGCGATCGTCATCGCTGAGGTGGAACACAGAGCCGACGATCTGCCTTCGCCCGGGCGGGTACGCCCGCCCGTAGCCGCGAGACTCGAACATGATGGTGGCCCCGTCGTCGGTGTCGATCACCGCGCGCAGGTCGGGGCAGAAGGGCCCGTCCGAGGTGCGTCTCAGGGGAAAGTTCGCTCCCTGGAAGCTGCCGCTGATCGCGCCCTCGCACCGGCCATCGATCAGGTACAGGTGTTGTTGCCAACCACCTTCGAGATCCACCGCCCATCCGTGCGGATAGGTGAAACGAATCCGATACAGCGGCTCGACCCTCATGCGCTGCCCCTCGCGATCGCACGTGTCTCTGGAGCGTGCCACAAGGCGTCCTGCGTCGCGACCACCGCGAGACCGCCCAAGGGCGGTGAGGATCCAAGAGCGTCTACCGCTGCGGTCTGGCGGGAGGTTGCCGCCACCCGATTGGCCGACGAGCACGTACGGCGGGCTCAGCGGCAGCTTCGCCGCTTCATGGCGCGACGTCCAACGCGCGGTGCGGGATGGCCGCACCGAGGCTGAAGACGGCGAGGAACGAGTAGTAGTAGATCGCGACCCAGAGCCCTCGTGCTGTGGTCACGGCGAGGTCGGGTCCGCCGAACGACTCGACCGTGAGCGCCCAGATGGGGATCGCAGTGAGGGCGAGGCCACCGCACAGTGCTCGAGCCCATCGGGGGCCGCGGCCCGACAGCGCGAAGCCGCCGGCCATGGCGTAGAGCGGGACACCGAGTGCTCCCCCTCCGATTCCGTCCTCGAAGATGCCGAGCACCCCGAGCGGTCCTTCACTGAACAGAACCGCAGCGAACAACAGCGGTGAGAGGGCCAGCCAACGCCAGCCGCGGCGACCGCCCGTCCTTCGGACATGTTCTGCCCACCCGAGGGTCATTCCGATCGCGAGGCCCGGCAGAAGGACGAAGCCGAACGTTCCGAACCAACTCACACTCGACTCGTCGGTGATCTGGGCCATGAAGCCCCGAAGCCCCGACGCCCAGGCAAGCCCGCAGAGCCCGCCCCCGGTCACCAGCAAAGCTGCGCGGGGCACCGTCCTACTCGCCTTGGTCAGCAGCGACCCCGGCTCACGCGCCGCAGACCGTGGAACCGCCGCGGTCTTCATGGGCGTAGTCCTGGCCGGAGCGCCAGGGCACTGAGGGCTGCGCCGGTCAGCGCCACCCCCAGCCACACCGTTCGCACGGGATCCGGGAAGTCACCGATGGGATAGAGCGTTCCCCAGCTGAACAACCCGGCGAACGTCACCGGCGCGACCGCGGCGATCGCCACCACCGGGGCGAGCAGGGCGCCGGGCGTCGGGACGAGTCGTCGGGAGGCGAGCGCCGCCAGGCCGGTGACGAGCAGGACGGTCGAGCCTCCCAGCAGCCACCAGCCCGGCTGTGCCAGGGACACGTGGCCGGGCCGCACGCTCACGATCAATGCCCACAGCGACAGCGGCACCAGCGCCACACAGAGCCGGTTGACGCGCCGCCAGCTCGCGCCGCGCGGGGTCACGGCCACCACCGGAAGGCCGTCTTCGTCGTAGACGAACGCCGCGGCGGCCGCACAGCACGCGAGCAGCGCCGGGGCGAGCAGGAAGGCGTCGTCAGGCCACCGCGCGAGCAGGACTGCGGTGATGGCCGCGGCGCCACAGGCCCCGAGCACCGGGTGCCACGCCACGCCGCGCCGCAGGTACCAGAACCGAGCGTTCAACTCGTCGCTCGTGACGGGATCGGGTCGGAGACCCGGTTGTCGTGGTTGCCGGTGGTGGCCGCGAGGACGAAGAACGCCAGCGCGGCGGCCGCGACGGCCGCGACGAGGATGCGGAACCTGGGCGTCCTGGCAGTGCGGTCGTGCCACATCGCCCCCAGGACGGCGAGGGCGCCGAGAGCCAGCAGGTAGCAGAGATAGGCGGCCGGGTTGCCGGCGATGAGCGTCTGCGTTCCGTCCGCGTTGTCGCCGGTGTGGAAGATGGCCCACGGCACCCAGAGCCGCCACTCGGAGCTGCTGGTCTCCAGGAGCGGGACCTGCCCGAGCAGCGTCACCACGATGAGTGCGACCACCACCATGGCCGGGGCGCCGCGGAAGCGGAGCCAGCGGCCGGTCAGCACGCCCAGCAGCGCACCGTCCAGGCATGCGACCGGGCAGAGAAGCACGATGCTCCACACCTGCCAGTCGGGAAGCGTGCCGAACCACCACTCCTGCGGAGCCACGCCGATACCCCTCGCGCTGACCACGAGGGCGGCCGTGAAGACCAGCCCGGCCAGGAACGGCGGGATGCCGGCCGCGGCGAGGGCGAGCGTCCGGCGGGCCTCGGTGCCGGGTGCGGTCGCGACGGCCTCCACGGCGACTTCCGTGGACCGGGTGAGCCAGGCGGCGGCGATCACACTGGTCAGGCCGATGTAGAAGGCGCCCAGCAACGGCAGCGTGAGCGCCACCGGGAGCCCTTTCTCGTCGCCGACGAGGACGACGTACAACCCCAGCACGAGGAAGCCGAGGACGACGCCGAGGACGAAGACGGGGTGGCGGGCCATCCGGCGGGCCTCGATGACGGCCATCGCGCGGTGGCCCGCGATGCCGGAGGTGGGTATGGAAAGACTGCTCATCGGTCGCTCCAGGTGTGGTCGGGACAGCGTCACGAGGGTGTGTGGACACGTTGCGCATCGGGCCCGAGCATCAGCAGGTAGGCGTCCTCGAGGGTCGGCTCGGCGGGATCCGCGCCGACGGGCCGCCTGCCGCCGACGACGTGATGGCGTCCGGTGCCGGTCCGCCAGCTGACCAGTGCGTCTTCGCCGGGTTCGTCGGCGAGCCAGACCTGGCCGACGGCGGTGGCAACCAGGTCGGTGACGGCACCGTCGAACCTGACCGTGCCGCCGGCCAGCACGACCACCCGCTCGCAGAGCGCGGCGACGTCCTCCGTCTGGTGGGTGGACAGCAGCACCGTGGAGCGGTGGGCCACAGCGGACAACGAACGTCGCAGGTCGGCGCGCTGCGCCGGGTCGAGGCCGGTCGTGGGCTCGTCGAGCACGAGCAGCCGCGGTTCCCCGAGCAGCGCCTGAGCCAGCCCGACACGCCGGCGTTGCCCACCGGACAGCCGGCTGATCCGGACCGAGGCCTGGTCGGCGAGCCCGACCGCGCCGAGCACCCGGCGTACCTCCTGAGACCGGACCTCGCGGTCGTTCCACTCCTTGAGGACCGCGACGTACTCGATGAACCCGAAGGCGGTCATGTCCGAGGGGTAGCCCAGCTCCTGCGGCAGGAAGCCGAGCTCGCGACGCACCGCGGTCACCTCGGCCTGAGAGCGTTGCGGGTCGCGCCCGAGCAACCGGACGTCGCCGCTGTCCGCAGCGATCGACGTGGCGACGATGCGCAGCAGCGTCGTCTTGCCGGCGCCGTTGGGGCCGAGCAGACCCGTGACGCCTTGGTCGAAGGCGATGTCCACATCGGCGAGGGCGCGGATGCGGCCCCGGCCGTAGCGCTTGCTGACACCGGTGAGCTCGACGGTGCTCACAACGCCACCCCCGGCTGCCGGTCGGCACCGGCCCGGATCGCGATCACGGCACAGGCGACCACGGCCAGCCCGAGGTAGACCCCCTGCTGGGCGGCCTCGACCGGCCAGGTGGGCGCAAGGGCACGCGTCGAGCCGAGCACGACACCGGACCAGAGCAGCGACACGACGGCCGCCGCGGTCCGTGGCCCGACGAAGCCGGCCAGCGCCAGCAGCACCGGCACCAGCGCCAGGGCAGGGCCGAGCCACGCCGCGGCGAGCCACGGCGGCCCGGGAATGGCGAGGCCGAGCAGGACGGTGACCGGCAGCACCGACACCAGGACGCCGATCGTGCGCAGCAGGATCAGCCGGGTCCGCCCGTACGGCGCGGTGGCGATCAGCGCCTCGAGCGGGTCCTGACGCGGGCCGTAGGCGGCGGCGACACCGAGCACCGGCGCCAGCGGCGCGGCCAGGAGGAACGGGGCGAGCGCCGTTCCGCCTGACGCGTAGGCGGCCAACGTCGCGAACGACAACGACAAGAAGGCGCCGACCAGCCAGGCACCGCGCAGCGAGGCCGCCGACGCGAGCAGAACCGCCGTCGGCTCCGAGAGCCCGCACCGCCGGGCGAGGCGCACGGCGAACGGCAGAGCCGGACGCTCGACGACGTCGCGGATGCCGGTCCACGTCTGCTCGAGCAGCTGTGGCTCCACCAGTCGCCCGACCGTCGCCCGGCACGTCGCACATCGGCTGACGTGCTGCTCGACCGAGGCGCCGGTGACCGCATCGAGGTCTCCGGCGAGGTAGCTCGACAGCAGCGCCGAGTCGGCGTGCCAACCCTGGGTCCCCGTGGTCATCGCCATCCCTCCTGCGGCTCGGTGAGCGCGGTCCTCAGCTGTGCCTTGGCGCGGTGGAGTCTCGTCTTCACGGTGTTCTCGCGGACACCGAGAAGTCGTCCCGCCTCCTTCGTGGTCAGGCCGTCGAGCACGACGGCCTGCACCACCGAGCGGAACTCCGGTGACAGGCGTCGCAACCCCGCTGCCAGATCGCCGTACTCGACTCCGAGCAGCACCTGGTCCTCGGCGGAGGGCATCACCTGCGGCGGCGCCGGCGGCACGTCCCAATCCGGGATGAGCACCGCGTCCCGCCGGGACCGCAGCCGCGAGACCATCCGCCGGAACGCGATGCCCCACAGCCACGCACCGACCTCGCCGTCGTGACGGAACCGCCGCGCGTCCTTCCAGAGCGTGACGAAGGTGTCCTGCACGACCTCGACGACGACCTCCGGATCGTTGCAGCGGCGGAGGAGCCGGGCGTGCAGCCAGGCGCCGTGCCGCCCGTAGAGCTCCCGCAGCGCCGTCATGTCCCCCTCCGCGACCGCAGCCACCAGTGCTGCGTCGGTCACGATCGGGGTGGTGCCCATGACCTCACTGTCGCAGTGGCTACGCCTTTTGGTTCCCGTCCGCCGACGTCAATACGCGGATTGCGGGACTCTCGCCGGCTCTGCAGCGCTCGGGTCGTGCGGGGACTAGGACGTGCGCGGCGTCACCTTCGCGACCTCGACGGGCGCGCCGGGGGGTCCGGCGGTCGCCGACCGGTACTCGGGCACGCCCACGCAGGTGAGGAGCAGCCCGTCGGCCGGCTCGCCCACCACGTCGGCGATCTCGCTGTCGGCGAACGTCATGCCGGAGGCGGCGGCGCCCATCGCGTACGCGAGGAGGTGCAGCCGGCCCTCCACGATGCCCGAGCCCAGCTGGGCCTCGCGGTAGGCGCGATCGTCGAGCGACCCCACGTCGGCGATCCCGATCGTGACGAACGCCGCCTCCTGGGCGAGGCCCTGCTCGAGCGCGAGGACGTAGAGCTCGTCGCGGACGTCGCCGACCCGCCGCGGGTCGGGCTCGGGCCACAGGTAGATGCCGGGCGCCATCTCGTCGACCGCGTGCACCGCGACCACGTGCGCCACGTCGATCCCGCGCGTCCCGGCGAGCATCGACGTCCGGAACATGTCGAGCGAGACACTCCGGGTCGGGTCGAGGAGCCTGGTCGAGCCACGCGACCGGATCACCTCGTCGAGCGACGGGCCGTCCACCACCGGGACACCCACGGGCGGCGCCGAGGGCCACGGCGATCCGAGCGCGTCCAGGTCACCGGCGCGCTGCGCCGCCGTCACGAGCGGGAACTCGACGGGCGCGACGTCGACCTGTCCAGCCACGGCGGGGCCGGCCGCGGCGACGGCGGGTGACCCTCCGCCCATCGTGACCAGCGCGACCGGCCACTCGTGGACGCCGTCGGCGCCGACCAGCGTCGTGACGTCGCCGTCGGGGAACCTCGTGGTGAGGGCGGGCTCCAACCCCGCCGATGCGGCCGCGGCCAGCAGGTGCGAGAGCATCGTCCCCGCGTCCCAGTAGACGTGACGGTATCCCCGCTCGCGGTAGCTCCACCCGGTCCGCCAGGGGACGCCGGTGACGACGACGGTGGGCGTCCCGCCGTCCGGAGCCGGACCGATCCGGACGAGCGCGTGCTCCTGCGGGTGGTACCAGTGCACGCCGGCCGGGACGCCGTGGCCGTCCGGCACGGCGACGTACAGCTCCAGCGGGAACCGTCCGCCGGCCGAGCCCGCGTTGCGGTACAGCCAGGTGGCGTACGGCCGGACCGTCGTCCGCACGATGCCGGCCGCCAGGTGCAGCACCCGCGAGAGCTGGGGCAGGTCGAGCGTGCCAGGAGCGATCGCAGCGGTTCCGGCGAGGACCGCGACCGCGGGTGCCGCGGTGGTCGGCAGGTCGCGCGGGAGCGACACCGTCGGGAGCCCGTCCGGGTACCGCTTGTAGAACCAGGGGAGGCGGTCGGTGTCGTTCACGACCAGGTCCGCGACCACGCGGGGATCGTCCACGGGCGGCGCCCAGTTCAGGTCAGGGTCCGACGCGTCGTACCTGCCGTACGAGGTGAGGCGGTGTAGCGCCTGGGTGGCGGTCTCGGTCGAGGGAGCCATCGGGCACCCATCCTCCCAGACGGCGAACGACGGCCGAGGCTCCGTCGGGCACCGTCCACGACCGCATCGCGGACCGTCCTCGCTCAGCCACCCAGGGCGGTCCTCAGGTCGAACCACGTGGACGCGTCATCCGACGCGATGCCCAGGTCCGCCAGCACCTGCTTCAGGTCGTTGATCGGCGGCTTCGGGTCGGCGTCGACGAAGTCGATGAACACCTGGGCTTCGTCAAGGCTGAGGCCGATGCGCTCGCCGTCCACGAGACAGCCGGCGTGCCCGCGGTAGGTGAAGCTCGCCGGGTGGAGGCTGCCGTCGTCGCCTTCGCAGTCGCTGCCTGTCTCGGCAGTGGCGTGGATGTGGATGGCATCGTCGAGCGACAGCCACCACTGCCAGTCTCCGTCCCAGAAGGCCACGCTCACGTCGTGAGCGGCCTCCAGCGACGGCAGCGACGCGGGCATCGTGCCGACGCGGACCGGGACGCGCAGGGCCTCGCCTCCGGGGCGGACGGCCGCGGCAGCGCCGAGCATCTTGCTGCGCAGGTCCGAGGGCAGCGCCGATTCGATCCAGCCTGCGGACACGGTGGCCCACGAGTCCGGTGCGTACTCCCAGGCCAGGATGGCCGCGTGGCCTCCGCCGCCTTGCGTGCTCAGCTCGATGTAGGTGCCGGGGAGGCCATGGACGGTGACGGGTTCGCGGGTCCCGTTCCTGGGCAGCTCGAAAGGCCGGCCCTCGTAGTACACCTCAACCTGCAACTCCATGCCGTTGCTGTCGCCACCGAAGACCCGGACACCGGCCGACTGCCGGTCCTGGTCGATCGCCCAGTCGCCGTTCGCTACCAGGAAGGGCACCGGCTCGATGTGGAAGCCGAGCTCGGACACGTCGAGCAGGGACTCCGGCGCAACCAGCGGAGTGGTCAACCCTGACGGGTCTGCCGGCTGCGGCACGTCGTCAGCCGAACGGCCGCCGTCGGACAGCGACACCGCCGCGACCACCGCGACAACCCCGAGAGCCACGCCCGCGGCGAGCAGGCCGCGGTTGCGTCGTACCCGGCCACGACCGCGGCGGAGGTCGTCGGCGAGGGGCACGAGGGGCGCAGCGATGTGGTCGTGGTACTCCACCAGCCGGCTCAACACGTCCTGTTCGTGGTTCATCGTTCTTCTCCCTGCCCGAGTGCGGCCCCGAACGCCGGGGCGAGTGTCCGCCGGAGCGCCGCGAGCGCGTCGGCGCTCTGGCTCTTCACGGTGCCCGTGCTGATCCGCAGCTCTGCGGCGGTCTCCTCGATGGTGAGGTTCCAGATGTGGCGCAGCACGATCACCCGGCGTTGGCCCGGCGGAAGCGCCCCGAGCGCGGCCCTGATCACCTGGGCGTCCTCGACCGCGAACCCCGGCTCGAGTGGTACGTCGCGGGGCTCCGTGGGCCGTTCACGCCGCCATGGCCTGCGCCGGTCGCTGTAGTGCGCATTCACGATGATCGAACGCACGTAGCCGTCGATGTTGTCCATCCGCTCGACCCGGCCCCACGCTGCGTACAGCCGGGTCAACGCGTCCTGGACGACGTCCTCGGCACGATGCGGATCCCCACAGATCAGGAACGCGGTCCGGAACAGCTGCGGCCGCCGCGCCGCCACGTACTCGACGAACGCTGACTCGTCCATGGCGGCCCCCTTTCGGACACCTAACGCACGAGCATGGCCGAAGTGTTGGGTCGAGAGCCCAACTTTCTCGGTCGACGTCAGCGCCACCATCTCACTCGCGCACCCACGGATGGTCGACCCAGGCTGGTCACGCGCGTGCACGTTCACACCCCTCCAGGGGTCGGCGTGCGACGCCGCTGGCGATAGCGTGCTGTGCCGTGGCAACCACCAGCACCTTGGTGAAGGGCACCCGAGGCGTTCGCACCACCATCGCCCTGAAGATCCTGATGGCCGTCAGCGGTCTGCTGTTCCTCGCCTTCGTCGCCCTGCACATGTACGGCAACCTCAAGGCCTTCGCCGGGCACGACGCGTACAACGAGTACGCCCACCACCTGCGCACGTTCGCCGAGCCGATGCTGCCGTTCGGCGGGCTGCTGTTCGTCACGCGGGTCGTGCTGGTGCTCTCACTGGTCGTGCACGTCGGCTGCGCCGTCGCGCTCTGGCGGCGCGCGCAGGCCGCTCGCACGGTGCCGTACGTCGTCAAGAAGCACACCGGAGCGACGTACGCGAGCCGGCTGATGCGCTGGGGCGGTGTCACGATCCTCTTGTTCATCGTCTGGCACCTGCTGAACTTCACCATCGGCAAGGTCAACGTCAGCGGCGGCCCGACGAGCGACCCGTACGACCTGGTCGTGGACTCGTTCCAGGTCTGGTGGCTGACGCTGATCTACCTGGCGGCGATGCTGATGCTGGGGGCCCACCTGCACCACGGCATCTGGAGCGCGCTCCAGACGCTCGGCCTCACGCCGCACGCCCGTTCCCGCCGGCTCGCCAAGCAGGCGGCGTTCACGATCGCCCTCGTGATCTCGGTGGGGTTCAGCCTCGTGCCGGTGTTCGTGCTCGCCGGCGTCATCGACAAGTAGGGAGCGGCACCCGTGACGGACATGCCCGACACCACGACCACCGCGCCCGAGTCGGCGACGGCGCCCGCGGAGTTCGCCGATGATGCCGCCGGCTACTACACGCCGGGCGACCCGATCCGCGACACCAAGGCGCCGAGCGGCCCGCTCGACGAGCGCTGGAACACCCGGCAGTTCGAGGCCCGGATCGCCAACCCCGCCAACCGCCGCCGGCTGTCGGTGATCGTGGTCGGCACGGGCCTCGCCGGCGCGAGCGCGGCCGCCACGCTCGGCGAGGCCGGGTACGTCGTGAAGTCGTTCTGCTACCAGGACTCCCCGCGCCGCGCCCACTCGATCGCGGCGCAGGGCGGCATCAACGCGGCCAAGAACTACAAGGGCGACGGCGACTCCGTCTACCGGCTCTTCTACGACACGATCAAGGGCGGCGACTACCGCTCGCGCGAGTCGAACGTCTACCGGCTGGCCCAGGTCAGCACGAACATCATCGACCAGTGCGTCGCGCAGGGCGTGCCGTTCGCGCGCGAGTACGGCGGCCTGCTCGACAACCGCTCGTTCGGCGGTGTCCAGGTGTCCCGGACGTTCTACGCGCGCGGCCAGACGGGGCAGCAGCTGCTGATCGGGGCGTACCAGGCGCTCGAGCGCCAGGTCGCCGCCGGCACCGTGCGCTGCTACACGCGCCACGAGATGGTCGAGCTGATCGTCGTCGACGGCCGCGCTCGCGGGATCATCGTGCGGGACATGGTCACCGGCGAGATCGAGACCTACTTCGCCGACGTCGTGGTGCTGGCCAGCGGCGGCTACGGCAACGTCTTCTTCCTCTCCACCAACGCGATGGGCTGCAACGTCACCGCGACCTGGCGTGCGCACCGCAAGGGCGCCTACATGGCCAACCCCTGCTTCACGCAGATCCACCCGACGTGCATCCCGGTCACCGGCCACCACCAGTCCAAGCTGACGCTGATGTCGGAGTCGCTGCGCAACGACGGCCGCATCTGGGTGCCGAAGAAGAAGGCCGACTGCACCAAGGACCCGCGTGACATCGCCGAGGAGGACCGCGACTACTACCTCGAGCGCATCTACCCGGCGTTCGGCAACCTGGTCCCGCGAGACATCGCGTCGCGGCAGGCCAAGAACATGTGCGACGAGGGGCGCGGCGTCGGCCCGGAGGTGGAGGGCGTGCGCCGCGGCGTCTACCTCGACTTCGCCGACGCGATCGAGCGGCTGGGCCGCGAGGCCATCGAGGAGAAGTACGGGAACCTCTTCGACATGTACGCCCGGATCACGGGCGAGGACCCGTACTCGGTGCCGATGCGCATCTACCCGGCCGTCCACTACGTGATGGGCGGGCTGTGGGTCGACTACGACCTGCAGACCACGATCCCCGGCCTGTTCGTGATCGGCGAGGCGAACTTCTCCGACCACGGCGCCAACCGGCTCGGCGCCTCCGCGCTGATGCAGGGCCTGGCCGACGGGTACTTCGTGCTCTCCAACACCATCCGCGACTACCTGGCCGACGGGCCGTTCGACCGCATCGCCGACGACGACCCCGCGGTCGTCGAGGCGCAGACCGCCGTCCAGAGCCGGATCGACCACTTCATGTCGAACACTGGGACCCGGTCGGTCGACTCCTACCACCGCGAGCTCGGCAACATCATGTGGGAGTACTGCGGCATGGAGCGCACCGAGGACGGGCTGCGCAAGGCGATCGACCTGATCCGCACGCTGCGCGACGACTTCTGGCGCAACGTGAAGGTGCTCGGTTCCGCCGAGAGCCTCAACCAGTCACTGGAGCGCGCCGGCCGCGTCGCCGACTTCCTCGAGCTCGGCGAGCTGATGTGCATCGACGCGCTGAACCGCCGCGAGTCCTGCGGCGGCCACTTCCGCGCCGAGTCGCAGACCGAGGAGGGTGAGGCGCTGCGGCGCGACGAGCAGTACTCGTACGTCGCCGCGTGGGAGTGGGCGGGCCCCGACGACCCGCCCGTGCTGCACAAGGAGGACCTCGTCTACGAGTTCGTCGAGATGAAGGCGCGGAGCTACAAGTGAAGCTGACCTTGAACATCTGGCGCCAGGCGAGCACCGCGTCGGCCGGGGAGATGAAGACCTACCAGGTCGAGGCCTCCCCCGACATGTCGTTCCTGGAGATGCTCGACGTCCTCAACGAGGAGCTCAACGAGAAGGGCGAGGAGCCCGTCGCCTTCGACTCCGACTGTCGCGAGGGCATCTGCGGCATGTGCGGGCTGATGATCAACGGCGAGCCGCACGGGCCCGAACGCACCACGACCTGCCAGCTCCACATGCGGTCCTTCGCCGACGGCGACACGATCACCATCGAGCCGTGGCGCAGCACGGCGTTCCCGGTGCTGAAGGACCTGTGCGTCGACCGCGGGGCCTTCGACCGGATCATCCAGTCCGGCGGGTACATCTCGGTGAACACCGGCGCCGCCCCGGACGCCCACGCGACGCCGGTGCCGAAGGACAACGCCGACCGCGCCTTCGACGCCGCGACCTGCATCGGCTGCGGCGCCTGCGTGGCGGCCTGTCCCAACGGCTCGGCGACGCTGTTCCTGGGCGCCAAGGTCACCCACCTCGGCGAGCTTCCCCAGGGCCAGGCCGAGCGGTGGAGCCGCGTCGTCGACATGGTCGGTCAGCACGACCACGAGGGCTTCGGCGGCTGCACCAACATCGGCGAGTGCGTCGCCGCGTGCCCCAAGGAGATCCCGCTCGACGTGATCTCCCAGCTCAACAGCGACCTGAGGACGGCGATCCGCAAGGGCCACTGACCCGCTGGTCGAGGAGGGACGAAGTCCCGTCGCGAGACCCGCGGGCGGTCTCGTGACAGGCGCTAGCGCGCCTTCCTCGACCAACGGGAGGCGAACGCCACGACCGCCAGCATCAGAGCTGCGCCCGAGCCGAACCAGGCGGACGCCGGCACGTCGGGCGGCGTACGGCGGGCGGCCCGTTCCGGCAGGACCAGCTCGACGCCGCGGGCCTCGGCCAGGTCCGGGCGCGAGGTGCGCTGGATGACCTGCGGCAGCGGGACGGTGCGGGGTGAGGTGAAGGCCCACGCGGCGGCGTACATCGCCAGGCGGGAGAAGTAGTTGATCCAGACGAGCAGGATCAGCGCGATGCCGAACGCCTGGAAGGCGGGCTGGTCCTTGGTGGCGCCGATGAGGTACGACGACGCCCACTTGAGCGCCTCCGCGCCGATCGCGCCGAGGAGGGCGCCGTTCCAGAGGGCGCGCCTGGGCAGCTTCGGCTTGGCCAGCAGCCGGAACAGCGCGAAGAAGAGCACCATGTCGGCGAGGCCGCCGACGACCACGCCCAGCAGCGTGAGCAGCCAGGTGAGGTCGGTGTCCAGCCCCACGAGGTCGAGCAGGTCGCCCGAGAACCCGGTGATGGCACCGGAGATCGCCACGGACACGACCAGGACCAGGCCGATCACTCCGAGCGTGACGAGGTCGCGGAGCTTGCCGGCCACGAACGACGGCTGGATCGACGGGGGCTCCTGGAACATGTCGATCAGCGCGTCCCGCATCGCCGAGAGCCAGCCGAGGCCGGAGTACAGCAGGGCGACCAGGCCGATCAGCCCGACGGTGCCGGCCGCGTCCTGGACGGACTGCAGCGAGATCTGGTCCTCGTCGGGACCGACCAGCCCGGGGAGCACGGTGTCGAGGGCCTTGACCAGCTCGTCCTGCGCCTGCGGCCAGACGCGCGCGACGTACCCGATCACGAAGAACGCCAGCGCGAGGATCGGGAAGGACGAGAGGAAGGCGAAGTACGTCGCGGCGCCGGCCTGGATGTTGCCCTTCACGCGCGAGTAGTGCTGCTGCGTGCGGACGCCGTGGTCCAGCAGGCGCGAGCGGGCCCGTGCCCGGTCGAGTGTCGCTGCGGCCCGATCCTTCAGCGAGGTCATCGCGTCAGCCGCTCGCCCGCTTGAGCGGGAACTCGCGGGTCGGCCGCCAGCCCTGGGTCTCGTCGTGCACGTAGAGGTGGAAGGCGCCGACCTCGAAGGCGCAGTCGAAGGCCGCCAGGTCGTCGAAGGCGCGATCCATGACGTCCTCCTCGAGGTGGTGGGCGATGGTCACGTGCGGGTGGAAGGGGAACTCGACGTCGATGTCGAGGGGCCCGGTGCGCACGGCGGCGGCCAGCTGCTCGGTCTGCGAGATCCCCTCGACCAGGCTGACGAACACGACCGGTGAGACCGGCCGGAAGGACCCCGTGCCGCGCAGGTGCACGTCGAAGGTGGCCAGGTCGTCGGCGACCTGGGCGAGATGGTCCTCCACCCCGCCGACCTGGCTCTCGTCCAGCACCGTCGGAGGCACCAGCGTGATGTGCGTGGGGATCAGTGCCGCGGACGGGTCGAGGCTCGAGCGGTAGTCCTGGAGCTCGGTGGCCCAGGGCTCCGGGATGGAGAGGGCGACTCCGATGACAGGCACCCCACCGACCCTAGCGACCCCCAGGTCCGGGGTGGCCCGGCAGTCGGTTCGCGGCCACGAACCCCACGCGCTGCCAGACGTCGGCCAGCGTGGCCTGGGCGACCTCGCTCGCCGTCTGCCGGCCCTGCTCGATCACGTCACTGAGCTGCTGCTGGTCCTCGAGGAGCTCCAGAGTGCGGTCGCGGAAGGGCGTCACGAAGTCCACGACCACGTCCGCGAGGTCCTTCTTCAGGTCGCCGTACCCCTTGCCGGCGTACTCCTCCTCGAGGTCGGCGATGCTGCGTGCCGTCAGGGAGGAGTAGATCGTCAGCAGGTTGCTGATGCCCGGCTTCTCCTCGACGTCGAAGCGGATGTCCGAGCCCGAGTCGGTCACGGCCGAGCGGATCTTCTTGGCGCTGACCTTGGGGTCGTCGAGCAGCTCGATGATGCCGCCCGGCGAGGACGCGGACTTGGACATCTTGGCGGTCGGGTCCTGGAGGTCGGTGATCTTCGCCGTCGACTTGAGGATGTAGGGCTCCGGCAGCCGGAACGTCTTCTTGTAGCGGTGGTTGAACCGCTGCGCGAGGTCGCGGGTCAGCTCGAGGTGCTGGCGCTGGTCCTCGCCCACGGGCACGTAGTGGGGGCGGTACAGCAGGATGTCGGCGGCCTGGAGGATCGGGTAGGTGAAGAGGCCGACGCTGGCCGCGCCCTCGCCACCCTTGGCCGACTTGTCCTTGAACTGCGTCATCCGGCGAGCCTCGCCGAAGCCCGTGAGGCACTGGAGCACCCACGACAGCTGGGCGTGCGCCGGGATCTGGCTCTGCACGAAGATCGCCGAGCGCTCGGGGTCGATGCCCATCGCCAGGAGCTGCGCGGCGGCGCGCAGGGTGCGCTCGCGGAGCACCTTCGGGTCCTGCTCGACGGTGATCGCGTGCAGGTCGGCGATGAAGAAGAACGGCTGGTGGTCACGCTGGAGGTCGACCCACTGGCGCAGCGCCCCGAGGTAGTTGCCGAAGTGGAAGGAGTCCGCCGTCGGCTGGATGCCTGACAGCACCCGCGGGCGGGCGGCGTCGGTGGGTGCGGTCGGGACCGCCAGCTCGGGCTCGGTGATCGCGCTCATGACGGGCTGCATTCTGTCAGGGGTCCGATGCAACCCCGCGCGCCGTCCGGAGGTCGCATAGTTGGGACCATCTGACGAGGAGGGCACGTGGACGACCGGCGGCTACGTGAGGTGTACGCCGCGGCGTACCCGCGCCTGGTCGGCCAGCTCACCGGCGTCACCGGGGACCCGGCCGAGGCCGAGGACGTCGTGATGGAGGCCTTCGCGCGCGCCGCGGCCCGTCCGCGGGAGTTCGAGGAGCTCGACAACCCGGAGGCCTGGCTGCGCACGGTCGCCGTCAACCTCGCCCGCAGTCGCTGGCGCAGGCTGCTGCGCCGCTCGCACCTGCTCCCCCAGCTGGTGGAGTCCGAGGCGTACGCCGACCTGCCCGAGGATCGGATCTCCCTGATGGCCGCCCTCCGTGCCCTGCCGACGGCACAGCGGGAGGCGATCGCCCTGCACCACCTGGCCGGCCTGCCCGTCGCCGAGGTCGCGCTGACGCTCGGCGTGCCCGAGGGGACCGTGAAGGCCAGGCTCGCCCGCGGCCGCGCCGCCCTCGCCACTCTCTTGTCCGAGACCACCCAGGAGGACGACGTTGTCGAACGTAGATGAGCTCCCCGACCTCGCCGGTGAGGTCAGCGCACGCACCGTCACGCCGCCGTACGACGCGGTGACCGGACGCGTCCGCGCCCGTCGCCGCCGCGCCACGGCGGGCACCCTGGCCGCCACCGCCTTCGTCGTCGGCGGTCTGGCGTTGTGGCAGGACCTGTCACCCGCGCCCGCGCCGGCCCCCGCCCCGCCGGTCACCAGTCCGGGCTCGATCGACGGCTCCTGGCGTCAGGTGGTCGACGGCACCGACTCGCACCCGTTCGTGATCTCCGGCACCGACGACGGCTCCGTCGCGGTCGTCTGGCGCGCCCTCGAGCCGGGGGCGCCGACCTTCGCCCTCGTGGTCCGCGGGCCGGACGGCACGGTGCACGGCCGGTGGCTGGACGAGCCGCTCTCCCTGACCCCGGTGCCCGGGGGGTGGGTGGGCACGTACTCGTCGCGCGCCTGGCTGATCACGACCGACGGCCACTGGAGCGCACTGCCCGAGCCGACAGGCCGTCGGGACGCGCGAGCCGGGGACGTGCTCGTGCGCGGGCAGTACTCCAGCTGGCTCTACTCCCCGGTGGACCGCAGCCTCGCAGCCGTGCCGGACCTCGACGGCGGCGTCGCCGACGGGTACGTCACGCCGGACGGCGTGCTGGACACGTGCCGGTGGAACGGCCGCTTCCAGATCTTCTTCTCCCCGTCCGACATCCTGCGCGAAGGCGTGCCCGGCAAGACCTGCGTGATGGCGGGACGGGGCGACGACCTCGCCATCGTCGGCCTCGGCGACCGTCCCGACGGCGGCATCCCCATGACGGGCCTGATGACCCGGTCGGGCGACATCTGGCACTACCCGCAGGCCGACCTGCTCCCGGGCGTCTCGTCCGTGGTCGTGACGCCCGGGGGGAGCACCGTCGTCACCGACGCGAGCAGCGGCCGGTGGCTGCTGGTGCGTCCCGACGGTCAGGTCACGACGCCGCAGCGCAAGGTGGGCGAGGCGTTCGTGGCCGGCAACCGCCTGTACGTCTCGGCGTACGGGTTCATGAAGGGTCCCCTCTTCTACTCCGAGGACGACGGTCGCACCTGGACCGAGACCGTGCTGCCCGGCATCGGGGAGTGAGCCTGAGAGGGTGGCCCGCATGCCGCCCGTGATCGCGCCGACCCTGACCGACGGCCCCGTCACCCTGCGCCACCCGCAGGAGAGCGACGTGCAGGGCTCCTGGGAGCAGTGCCAGGACCCGCTGTCGCAGCAGTGGACGACCGTCCCGATCCCGTACTCCCACGCCGACGCCCGCGACTTCATCCTCGGCTTCGTCCCAGGCGCGTGGGAGAGCGACACCGAGTGGGGGTTCGTGGTCGAGGCCGAGGGGCGGTACGCCGGCCACATCTGCCTGCGCAACGAGGGCGACCGCAGGGCCGAGATCGCCTACGGCTCGCACCCGTGGGTGCGCGGCACCGGCCACATGGAGCACGCCCTGCGGATGCTCCTCGACTGGGGCTTCCGGGAGAAGGACCTGGCGACGGTCATCTGGCTGGCCAACGTCGGCAACTGGGCGTCGCGACGACTGGCGTGGAAGCTCGGCTTCTCGTTCGAGGGCACGCTGCGCCAGTGGCTGCCGCACCGCGGCCAGCTGCGCGATGCCTGGGCCGGCACGCTCCTCGCCGACGACCCGCGCGAACCGCACGGGCGCTGGATCGACGACGCCGTGCTCGACGGCGGCGGCGTGCGGCTGCGGCCGTTCGAGGAGCGGGACGCCGAACGCGTCGTCGAGGCGTGCCGGGACGAGCGGACCCGCACCTGGCTCGCCGAGCTGCCGTCGCCGTACGGTCCCGACGACGCGCTCGCCTTCATCCGGGGCAGGACGTCGATGCGGGCCGCGGGACGTGGCCTGAGCTGGGCGGTCGCCGACCCGTCGACCGACCTGCTGATCGGCTCGGTCGGGATCTTCGACCTGCCCGACGACCTGGCGTTCGGCGAGGTGGGCTACTGGGTGCACCCCGAGGCGCGCGGCCGCGGTGCGATGACCGAAGCCGTCGGGCTGGTGCTGCGGCACGCGTTCGAGGTGCTCGGCCTGCAGCGGGTCAAGGCGTACGCCGCCGCGGACAACGCCGCCTCACGCCACGTGCTCGAGGCGAACGGGCTGACCGAGCACGGCGTCGAGCGCCTGGGCACGGTGACGGCCGACGGCCGGGTGGACGCCGTCCTCTATGACGTCCTGCGCGGGGAGTGGGCGCGCAGGGCGGCCGGCTGAGGCGCCTACGGGCAGAGGATCGGGGAGACGCAGTTCGGCGCGAACGTCAGCTCCTGCGGGCCGAACGTGAGGTTCGCCGTCGCGTTGGTCGTGAGGTTCGTCGCGGTCATCTGCACGAAGACCGTGTGCTTCGCCGCGCTGTTGGTCAGGTTGTAGACCAGGACCAGGTTGCCGTCGCCGCCGGTCAGCGTCTGGTCGGCCGGCAGTGCGGCGACGCTTCCGTCGAACGTGAACGCCGTGAAGTGGAACTTCCAGTCGGCGCTGCCGGCCGTGGTCACCGACAGCACGGCCTTGAAGTTGAAGTTGTTGCCACCGGAGCCCGGGCACTTGCAGCTCGCGCCGGCCGTGACGACCGGGTTGGTGTTCGAAGCGGCGAACGCCGGCGCGGCCACGGCCACGGCCACGGCGGGCACGCTCCAGGCGGCCCCACGGGTGACGGTGCGCCTCGAAACGCGCTGACGCGCGACGGTCTGGGACGACGACATGCTGAGCTCCCGGAAGGGTTGGGGGGATGGCGGCCTGAGGAATGGGGGGGCACGACGGCCAGTGCGGACAACGTAACCCGGGCGTCGGGCCCCACGCGGTCGAACTGGTTGAAACTCGACCGATTCGGTACAAATGCGCCCGGGCGGCCGCGAGGGCGTAGTCACAAATGACTACGCCGCCTAGGCCCGAGGGGGCTGTGCGAGCTCCGACTGCGGTCGATCCGAAGGATCGGCCGCTAGTCCGTGCGTACGACGTGCGACCGCGATCGCCGCTCCAGGGCCGCGGCGACGACGAGGACCGCGAACCCGGCCAGCGCCAGCGCCGCACCGACGATGCCGGTCGACCGGTAGCCGTAGCCGGCCGCGATCACCAGCCCGCCCAGCCAGGCGCCTGCGGCGTTGGCGATGTTCAGCGAGGCGTGGTTGGACGCGGCGCCGATCGTCTGGGCGTCACCGGCGACGTCCATGAGTCGCAGCTGGAGGTTCACCACCAGCACCGAGCCGAGCACCGTGATGAGGAAGCCGATCGGCAGGAGGGCCCAGCCGTACGGCGCGACGGCCGAGAAGGCGAGCAGCACCGCGGCCAAGCCCAACGCCGAGCCGAGCAGGGAGCGGAACACCGACCAGTCGGCGAGCTCGCCGGCGAGCCACGTGCCGACGACCATGCCGAGTCCGAAGGCCAAGAGGAAGAGCGGGACCGTGCCCTCGGACAGCCCACCCACCTCGGTGACGGTCGGTGCGATGTAGGAGTACACCGCGAACATCCCGCCGAAGCCGACCGCACCGGCCAGCAGCGTGAGCCACACCTGGGGCTCGCGGAACGCCTGGAGCTCGCGCCGGCCGGTCGCCTCGCCGTCGCCGGGGCAGGACGGCACGAACAGCAGCACGAGCAGCGCGGTCACCAGGGCCAGGCCGGTGACCGCCCAGAACGCGGACCGCCACCCGAGGTGCTGGCCGAGCCAGGTCGCGGCGGGCACGCCGACGACGTTGGCCACCGACAGGCCCAGCATCACCATCGCGACCGCGCGCCCCTTGCGCGCCGGCGGCGCCAGGGAGGCGGCCACCAGCGAGGCCACGCCGAAGTACGCGCCGTGCGGGAACCCGGTCGCCACCCGCGCCAGGCTGAGCAGCCCGTACGACGACGCGACGGCGCTGGCCGCGTTGCCGACGGCGTAGGCCACCATCAGCCCGATCAGCAGGCCGCGCCGCGGGAGACGGGCGCCCAGGAAGGCGAGCACGGGCGCTCCGATCACCACGCCCACGGCGTACGCCGAGATCACGTGCCCCGCCGTCGGGATCGAGACGTCCACGCCCTCCGCGATCTGCGGCAGCAGCCCCATCGTCACGAACTCCGTCGTGCCGATCGCGAACCCGCCCATCGCGAGCGCGAGCACGGCGAGGACGAAGTGCCGGGCGCGTACGGGTGCGTCGGTGGGCAGGGGGGCCGTCGTGGTCATCGCGGGAACAGCCTCCCGCAGCCCCCGACTATTCCGTGAACCCGCGCACGTCGACAGGACGCGGTTCGTCTGCGGTCCGCTGCCGAGTCTCCCGCTCGGCCGACGCGGACGAACCGGTGGCGGGACCGAGAGCTGGCCGATCCGTGGGTGCCAGTAATCGCGCGATCGCGGCCGAATGGCAGATCCACGGCCCCGAAACCTGCAACAACCGCGCGATCGCAGCGAAACCGGCAGCGGCGCACAGCCACCGGCTCCCGTGACCGGCGCGAGAGCGCCGTCCTCGTCCAGCGGTCAGAGCGAGGCGAGGACCTCGTTGAACGTCGTCGACGGGCGCATGACCGCGGCGGCCTTCTCGGGGTCGGGGCGGAAGTAGCCGCCGAGGTCGACCGGGGAGCCCTGCACGGCGATCAGCTCGTCGGTGATGACCTGCTCGTTGGCGGCGAGGGTCTCGGCCAGCGGGGCGAACGCCTTGGCCAGAGCGGGGTCGTCGGTCTGCTTGGCCAGCTCCTGGGCCCAGTAGAGGGCGAGGTAGAAGTGCGAGCCGCGGTTGTCGATCGAGCCGACCTTGCGGGCCGGGGACCTGTTCTCGTTGAGGAACGTGCCGGTGGCCCGGTCGAGGGTCACGCCGAGCACCTTCGCCCCGGAGTTCCCGGTCGCGGTGGCGTAGTGCTCGAAGGAGACGGCCAGGGCGAGGAACTCGCCGAGGCTGTCCCAGCGCAGGTAGTTCTCCTTGAGCAGCTGCTGCACGTGCTTGGGCGCCGAGCCGCCGGCCCCGGTCTCGAAGAGGCCGCCGCCGTTCAGCAGCGGGACGACCGAGAGCATCTTGGCCGACGTACCGAGCTCCAGGATCGGGAAGAGGTCGGTGTTGTAGTCACGCAGCACGTTGCCGGTGACCGAGATGGTGTTCAGGCCCTGGCGGATGCGCTCGACCGACAGCCGAGCCGCGTCGACCGGTGCGAGGATCTGGATGTCGAGGCCGTCGGTGTCGTGGTCGCGGAGGTACTCGTGGACCTTCGCGATGAGGTTGGCGTCGTGGGCCCGGGTCTCGTCCAGCCAGAACACGGCCGGGTCACCGGTGGCACGGGCGCGGGTGACGGCGAGCTCGACCCAGTTGCGGATCGGCAGGTCCTTGGTCTGGCAGGCGCGCCAGATGTCGCCCGAGCGGACGTCGTGCTCGAGCAGCGTCTCGCCGGCGCTGTTGACGACGCGGACGGTGCCCGCGTCGGCGATCTCGAACGTCTTGTCGTGCGAGCCGTACTCCTCGGCCGCCTGTGCCATCAGTCCGACGTTCGGCACCGTGCCCATGGTGGCCGGGTCCAGGGCACCGTGCTCGCGGCAGTTGTCGATGACGGCCTGGTAGATGCCCGCGTACGACGAGTCGGGGATCACCGCCAAGGTGTCGTCCTCCTCGCCGTCGGGTCCCCACATGTGCCCGGAGGTCCGGATCATGGCGGGCATCGAGGCGTCCACGATCACGTCGCTGGGCACGTGCAGGTTCGTGATGCCGCGGTCGGAGTCGACCATCGCCAGCCGCGGTCCGGCGGCCAGGCCGTCGGCCACGGCCTGCTTGATCGCGTCACCCTCGGGGAGCGACGCGGCGCCGGAGAGGATGCCGCCGAGGCCGTCGTTCGGGGAGATGCCGGCGGCCTCGAGGGCGGCGCCGTGCTCCTGGAACAGCTGAGGGAAGAACGCCCGGACGACGTGGCCGAAGATGATCGGGTCGGAGACCTTCATCATCGTGGCCTTGAGGTGGACCGAGAACAGCACCCCGTCGGCCGCGGCCCGGACGATCTGCTCGGCCAGGAACGCGCGGAGCCTGGCGACGTCCATCCGGGTCGCGTCGACGACCTCGCCGGCCAGGACGGGCACGGACTCCTTGAGCACCGTGACCTCGCCGTCGGTGCCGACGTGCTCGATGCGCAGGGTGTCGTCGGCGGGCAGGACGACGGACTGCTCGCTGTGGCGGAAGTCGCCGTCGTCCATCGTGGCCACGCTGGTCTTCGACTCGGGCGACCACGCGCCCATCGAGTGCGGGTGGGTCCGGGCGTACTGCTTGACCGAGTCGGGCGCGCGCCGGTCCGAGTTGCCCTCGCGCAGCACCGGGTTCACCGCGCTGCCCTTCAACCTGTCGTAGCGCGCGCGGGCGTCGCGCTCCTCGTCGGTGGCCGGCTCGTCGGGGTACGCCGGGAGGTCGTAGCCCTGCTCGCGGAGCTCGGCGATCGCGGCCTTCAGCTGGGGGATCGACGCGCTGATGTTGGGCAGCTTGATGATGTTCGCCTCGGGCCGCTTGGCCAGCTCGCCGAGCTCGGCCAGGTGGTCGGCCATCCGCCGGTCCTCGGGCAGCCGGTCACCGAAGGCCGCGATGATGCGGCCCGCCAGCGAGATGTCGCGGGTCTCGAGCGGCACGCCCGCCTGCGCGGCGTACGCCTGGACGATCGGCAGGAAAGAGTACGTCGCCAGCAGCGGCGCCTCGTCGGTGTGGGTGTAGATGATCGCCGAAGAGGGAACAGGTGAGGGCACGTTCGGACGCTAACAGGCTGGCGCCCGGTCGACGCAGGCGAGGGTAGGCTGCCGGAGCCCGATGGATGCACCGGTGCACGGCTCGACGGGACAGGGGCTCGGCATGACGGAAACAGTGGCGGTCGCGGCGCCCACGGCAGGGCAGAAGTTCGGTGCCGAGGTCCTCGGCACGTTCGTGCTCGTCTTCTTCGGGGTCGGCACCGCCGTGGCCACCGGTGGGGAGGTCGTCACGACCGGCCTCGCGTTCGGGCTCACGGTGGTCGTGATGGCCTACGCCGTCGGCCGCATCTCCGGCGGGCACTTCAACCCCGCGGTCACGCTGGGCGCCGTCATCGGGGGCCGGCTCGCCTGGGCGCAGGCCGGTTTCTACATGCTGGCGCAGCTGATCGGCGGCATCGTCGCCGCCGGCGTCCTGTGGGTTGTCTGGCAGGGCATCCCCGGCTACAGCTCCGAGGGCAGCTTCGGGCAGAACGCCTTCGGCGACCAGAGCGGCAACGGCCTGGCCTGGTGGGCGGCGTTCATCGTGGAAGCGGTGGCCACGCTGGTCTTCCTGCTGGTGATCTTGTCGGTCACCGACGAGCGCAACGAGCACCCCGCCCTCGCGCCGCTGGCCATCGGGCTGTCGCTGGCGATGATCCACTTCGCGCTCATCCCGCTGACCGGCACGTCGGTGAACCCCGCCCGCTCGATCGGCGCCGCCCTGTTCGCCGGCTCCGACGCGATCCTCCAGCTGTGGCTGTTCATCCTCGCCCCGCTCGTGGGTGGTGCCCTGGCCGGTCTGCTGTACCCCGCCGTCTTCGGTCGCGGCGCCGAGCCGGTCGTGGGATCGGGCTGGCGCCTGGCGCGGCGGCCGGTGGCCGGCGCGGTGCCCGGGTACGGCGCCCCTGACGCCTACCAGCAGCAGTGGAACCAGCAGTACGGCACGCCCGCCCCGCCGCCGCCCGGCCAGCAGTGGCCGCCGCAGCCGCCGCACTGGCAGCAGCAGCCGCAGTACCCGACGGGCCAGCCGCCGTACCAGGGCCAGCCGCCCCAGCAGGGCCAGCCGTGGCCCCCACAGCCGCAGCAGCCGCAGCAGCCGCCGCCGGCACCGCCCCCGCAGCAGCAGGGTCAGGGGTGGCAGCAGCCGTGGCCGAACGGTGACGACGACGGCCAGACCCAGGTACGACCCCCGACCTGACGGGCTACGTCACCGACACGAGCTCCGCGTGCTCGGTCCCGCCCAGGGTGGTCAGCGACTCCACGAGTCCGGCGCCCACGGCGTAGGACCGTCTCGTCACGTCGAGGTCGCCCACCTCGGCTCGCGTCTCGAGCAGCAGCACGTCGGCGAACTCCCCCGCCGGGACCGTCGCCGTCTCGGTCAGCGACAGCACGGTCGTGCGGTCGGCGGCGACGTCCGGGGCGTCCTCCTCGAGGTACCCGTCCCCGACCCGCGGGGTCGCGGCCATGAACAGCCCGGCGCGGGCGTCGGCCTGTCCGGCCCCCCAGCTCCGGTCGCCGTACTCACCGAAGGTCCACACGTTCCCGCGGAGGTCCTGGGCGAGCTGGAGGTACCTCTCCCACACCGGCGCACCGCCCGACGCCGTGGCGAGGGAGTAGAGCGTGGTGCACCGCACGCCGGCCACCGTCGACGCCTCGTCCTGGACGCGGACGACGAGCCGGCTGGCGGCGCTGCCGGAGACGTCGTAGGTCCAGACGCGGCCCGGTTCGACGGCGAGGTACGGGTTGTCGATGGTGGCGACGAAGTCCTCGAGGTTCGGAGACGGCGTGGGGATCGTCAGCTCGTCGACACCGCGCGGCCCGATCTTCTCGGGGTTCGCCTCGCCGGCGGCGGCGCAGCCGCTGACGAGGACGGCGAAGGGTGCGGCGAGCACCACCCGTCGCCGCAGCATGACCCCAGGATGCCGCACGGCCGGTGGCTGCTAGCGTCGCCGACGTACCCGTTGATGAAGGAGTCGTCGTGCCTGAAGCCCCTCTCAAGGTCGCCGTCACCGGCGCCGCCGGCCAGATCGGCTACAGCCTGCTGTTCCGCCTCGCGAGCGGGTCCCTGCTCGGGGCGGACCGCCCGATCGAGCTGCGCCTGCTGGAGATCGAGCCCGCGCTGAAGGCCCTCGAGGGCGTCGTGATGGAGCTCGACGACTGCGCGTTCCCGGGTCTCGCCGGCGTGCAGATCGGCTCGGACCCCCGCAAGATCTTCGACGGCGTCAACCTCGCGCTCCTCGTGGGCGCGCGCCCGCGCGGCCCGGGCATGGAGCGCAGCGAGCTGCTCTCGGCCAACGGCGCGATCTTCACCGAGCAGGGCAAGGCCCTCAACGACGTGGCCGCCGACGACGTGCGCATCGGCGTCACCGGCAACCCGGCCAACACCAACGCGCTGATCGCCCTGTCCAACGCACCGGACATCCCGAAGGAGCGGTTCTCCGCCCTGACCCGCCTCGACCACAACCGGGCGATCTCCCAGCTCGCGCAGAAGACCGGCGCGCCGGTCACCGACATCACCCACATGACGATCTGGGGCAACCACTCGGCCACGCAGTACCCCGACCTCTTCCACGCCGAGGTCGGCGGCCGCAACGCGGCCGAGGTCGTGGACGACCAGGACTGGATCGAGAACACCTTCATCCCCACTGTCGCCAAGCGCGGCGCGGCGATCATCGACGCCCGCGGTTCCTCCTCGGCCGCCTCCGCCGCCAACGCGACCATCGACGCGGCCCGCGACTGGCTGCTCGGCTCCGCCGAGGGCGACTGGGTCTCGATGGCGGTCGTCTCCGACGGCTCGTACGGCGTCCCCGAGGGCCTGGTCTCGTCGTTCCCGGTGACCACCAAGCACGGCGAGTGGACCATCGTCTCCGGCCTGGAGATCGACGACTTCTCGCGCGGCCGCATCGACGCCTCGACCGCCGAGCTGGCCGAGGAGCGGGACGCCGTCGTGGAGCTGGGCCTGATCTAGGGCCTGGCCTAGCGGCGCTTCCTGTCCCAGCGGTACGCCGCGAGGTTCAGCGCCGCCCACCCGAGGGTCACCGCGGCGACCTTCCCCCGCACCTTGCCCTCGTCCGCCTTGGCCACCAGGGTCGCGCAGTCGGCGAGGTCGCCGGCGATCCGCGACCGCATCGCCCAGCGCACGGCGCCGGCCGGGCCGACCACGCCGAGCAGACTGATGACCAGGTCGCGCACGCCGTACGCGCGGGCGAGCTGGTCGTAGCCGGGCCGCTCCCCCGGGTCGGCGCCCATCACGTCGGCGAGGTGCGAGGGCTTGGCCAGGGCGTAGACGCCGTAGACGGCGGTCGCGGCCGACATGGCCCGGCTGGCGGGGTAGCTGATGCTCATGTCAGCGACCGTACCCAGGCGGCCGAATCCTCCGGGGTGAGCGGGGAGGCGTCGGCGACCAGGTGACCCACGGGCACGGGGTCCCCGGTGGCCTGCCCGTGCAGGTGGTCCTCGACCGTGCGGCGGACCACGCCGGCCACCAGGTCCGCGAGCTGCACGCGGGCGTCGGTGCGCGAGTCGACGCGCTCGAAGCCGGCCAGCCGACGCCCGGGGTGCGCGTCCGCCAGCCCGTCCGCGAGCACCCTGACCCGTGCCGGCGTGAGCACCGACTGCTCGTCGTGGACCACGTCCGGGTCGCCCTGGGCGCTCCAGTGGTCCAGCGCCCAGGCCAGCGCCGGCAGCAGCGGCTCGGTCAGGGGCGTGTCGGGTGGCCGCTCGAGGTACTCGCCCACGCGGCGCAGGGCCTCCGGCTCGGCCAGCTCCGGTGCCGTCCGCGCGGCCACCTCCGGCCAGGACGCCGGCACGGCCCGCAGCCGCGCGCGCCGCGTCACCCAGAGCAGGTCGCGGGCGCCCTCGAGGAACCCGCGCTCCTCCGCGGGTGGGACGCCGTCCAGCAGCCGGTGCAGCCGCAGGGCTGTCGCCCACGCGGCGGCGTCGCGGTCGGCGCTCCACCAGCCCTGGGGCGTGCTGTCGGCCAGGCAGACCTGGGCGAGCCGCGCCAGCCCGAACAGCCGCGTGTCGGTGACGTGGACCGTTGCCCGTCCGGACAGTGGGCCGTCGGGGCCGACCAGCCAGCTCGCGACGTGGGTCGTCCAGGGCCGGTTCAGCCGCGAGGCCTTCAGCTCCTCGCCGCCGGACCGGGTGCGGCGGCGTACCTCGTCCACCAGGCCGGCCGCCTCCGGGGCGTCGACGCGGACGCTGGCGTGCGCGAACACCCGGATCCCGCCGAAGAGCGACCCGCCCACGAAGCCCGACTCGTCGCAGGCGATCCCCACGACCGGTCGCGCGGGGGACGTCACCCGGCGACCCTAGGCGGGGGCTGAGGGCGGGTCGACCGGAATACCCGCCTCGACGGCGTCGAGGTCGCGGAGGGCGAACCGGAGGTGCTCCCACTCCTCCTCGAGGATCACGTGCAGGCAGGAGAGAACGGTCTCGGCGTGCTCGGGGTCGTGCGGGTTGCGACGAACCTCGGCCAGCAGCGCCGGCGTGGCACCGGCGATGACCTCACGCACCTGGCCGACGCGGTCGGCCCGGGCGGCCAGCACGTCGTCGTACGACGCGGAGGCGACCGCCTCGGGGACCTCGTCCTCGGCGCTCAGGTCGGCGAGCCCGAGCGGGTGGAACGGGTCCTCGAGCCCGAGCGCACCCTTGCGCAGCCAGATGTCGGTGGCGTGCACGAGGTGCCGCAGCGTCTGGGCGAAGGACCACTCGCCGTCCACCGACACGTCCACGGAGCCCTCCGGCAGAGCCGCCGCCCGCGCCAGCGCCGCGGTCCACGCGGCCTCGAGCCGGGCCCAGGCCGAGCGCAGGCCCTCGGGGTCGTCGGCCCGCCGCTCGGCTCGCCCGGGGAACGTCCGGTCGAGCTCGGCCTCGACGTAGGCGATGACGTCGACGCCGTTGATGCGGAAGTACCCGCCGTGCACGAGCCAGGGTGCGTCGATGTCGGCCCGCGCGACCTCCACGCCGCGCATCACCAGCCCGGTGAGGTCGGACTCGACGAACCGTGCGCCGGAGAGGTCCACGCCGACGAACGTCGAGCCCTTGAGGTCGTCGGACTGGGTGAAGTCGGTCATGCGCGGCAGGGTACGGGCGACTGCGGACAGTCCCCGTCCGGTTCGCACCGACCGCGTCAGGACGGCATGTCGGGGATGTTCGAGGCCAGCACGATCAGCGCGACTCCGGCGCCGGTCAGCAAGAAGACGTCGAGGAACCGGTTCCGCACGGCCAGCATGCCCGCGTCGCGGGTGGCCAGGATCAGCCGGAGCAGCGCGGCCACCAGGATCGCGCTGCCGAGGACCTGGATGCCGAGCCGCCAGTCGCTGCGGGCGGCGATGACCAGGGCGATGCCGGCGGCCACCAGGATGCTGAGGTAGAACGCGCCGCCGATCGTGGACGGGTAGCGCCGGACCTCTTCCTCGGCGGGCGCCTCGACGTCCTCCTCCGCCTCGACCGGCGAGGCCGGGTCGACGAACTGGTCGACGACGGGCTCGTCGTCGTCCGGGTCCGGGACCGCGCGGAGGTGCGCCACGAGGAGCCAGACTAGTCGGTCAGGTCGCCGACCCCTCGGCGATCTGGACGATGTTCGACAGCAGCATCGCGCGGGTCATCGGTCCGACACCGCCGGGGTTCGGGGAGACCCAGGCGGCCACCTCGGCGACGTCGTCGGCCACGTCGCCGGCGACCTTGCCGTCGACACGCGAGACACCGACGTCGAGCACGGCGGCGCCCGGCTTGACCATCTCGCCGCTGATGATGCCCGGGACGCCGGCCGCGGCGACCACGATGTCGGCGTTGCGCACGTGCGCCGCCAGGTCCCTGGTCCCGGTGTGGCAGAGGGTGACCGTGGCGTTCTCGGTACGGCGCGTGAGCAGCAGCCCCAACGGCCGCCCGACCGTCAGCCCGCGACCGACCACGACCACCTCCGCGCCCGCGATCGGCACGCCGTGGCGCCGGAGCAGCTCGATCACGCCGACCGGCGTGCACGGCAGCGGGCCGGCCTCGCCGAGCACCAGCTTGCCGAGGTTCATGGGGTGCAGGCCGTCGACGTCCTTGTCGGGGTGGACCCGCGACAGCAGCGCGAACTCGTCGAGCCCGGTCGGCTGCTGGACGATGAACCCGGTGCAGGACGGGTCGGCGTTCAGCTCGTCGATGACGGCCTCGACCTCCGCCTGCGTGGCCGTCGCCGGCAGGTCGCGGCGGATCGAGGTGATGCCGATCTCCGCGCAGTCCTTGTGCTTGGCGCCGACGTACCAGTGCGACCCCGGGTCGTCGCCGACCAACACGGTGCCGAGACCGGGCGTGATGCCGCGCTCCTTCAGGGCCGACACGCGTTCGGCGAGCTCCGCCTTGATGGTCTTCAGGGTGGCGGTGCCGTCGAGCTTCTGGGCGGTCATCTTCTGAGGGCTCCTGTGGTTGCTGTATTTGGTCCCGTCGGTGGGGTCTCGACTTGCGCGGTCACGAGCTCCTTCGTCGCTCGTGCGCGCGCTCGACCCGCGCACCTACACGCTTTCCCGCTGACGCGTGAAAGCTAGTGCGCGAAATGCCGGGTGCCGGTGAAGTACATCGACACCCCGGCCTGCTCGCAAGCGTCGACCGTCAGCTGGTCACGCATCGAGCCGCCGGGCTGCACGATCGCCCGTACGCCGGCGTCGAGCAGCACCTGCGGGCCGTCCTCGAAGGGGAAGAAGGCGTCCGAGGCGGCCACCGAGCCCTTGGCCCGGTCGCCGGCCCGCGACACGGCCAGCCGGCACGAGTCGACGCGGTTGACCTGACCCATCCCGATGCCGACCGCGGCGCCGTCGTTGGCGAGCAGGATCGCGTTCGACTTCACGGCGCGGCAGGCCTTCCAGGCGAAGGCGAGGTCGGCCAGCGTCGCCTCGTCCGCCACCGGTCCCGCCGCCAGGGTCCAGGTCGACGGGTCGTCGCCGGGCGCGTCGACGCGGTCGACCGCCTGCTGGAGGACGCCTCCCGACACCTGGCGGAACTCGAAGCCGGTGTCCTGCTCGGGCCCGTCACAGACCAGGATCCGCAGGTTCTTGCGGGCCTCGAGGATCTCCACGGCGCCGTCGTCGTACGCCGGCGCCACGATCACCTCGGTGAACACCGGGGCGACCTGCTCGGCCATCGCCACGGTCACCGGCCGGTTGGTCGCGATCACGCCGCCGAACGCCGAGGTGGAGTCGCACTCGTGCGCCAGCCGGTGCGCCTCGGCGATGTCCGCGCCGACGGCGATGCCGCAGGGGTTGGCGTGCTTGATGATCGCGACCGCCGGCTCGTCGTACATCCACGCAGCCCGGCGAGCGGCGTCGGTGTCGACGTAGTTGTTGTAGGACATCTCCTTGCCGGCCAGCTGCTGGGCGGCGGCGAGCCCGCCGGTGCCGTCGGAGTAGAGGACGGCGACCTGGTGCGGGTTCTCTCCGTACCTCAGGTCGGCGACCTTGGTGAACGTCGCACCGGCGAAGTCCGGGAAGCACGTGTCCCCCTCCGGCGGAGCGAGCACGCGGCTCATCCAGGACGCGACGGCGACGTCGTACGCCGCGGTGTGCGCGAACGCCTCCGCGGCCAGCCGCCGCCGCTGCTCGAGGGTGAACCCACCGGCGGCGACGGCGGCCAGCACGTCGTCGTACCACGCGGGCGAGGTGACGATGGCGACCGACGGGTGGTTCTTGGCGGCGGCCCGCACCATCGACGGTCCGCCGATGTCGATCTGCTCGACGCACTCGTCCGGCGTCGCGCCGGAGGCGACCGTCTGGGTGAACGGGTAGAGGTTCGAGACGACGAGGTCGAACGGCTCGACGCCGAGCTCCTCGAGCTGCCGGACGTGGGACTCCAGCCGCCGGTCGGCGAGGATGCCCGCGTGCACCTTGGGGTGCAGGGTCTTCACGCGGCCGTCGAGGCACTCGGGGAACCCGGTGAGGTCCTCGACCTTCGTGACCGGGATGCCCAGGGACTCGATGCGGGCCGCCGACCCCCCGGTGGAGACCAGCGCGACACCGGCCTGGTGCAGGCCGCGGACCAGGTCGTCGAGGCCGGTCTTGTCGTACACGGAGACCAACGCGCGCCGGATCGGGATCTGCGTCATGAGGGGTCGCTCCTTCGATGATCGATCGGAGCGGGCACCCAGGCGGGCGATGCCCACGACGTCACTCCCCGGTGGTCACCCACCCGCGCCAGTCGTGTGCGCGTCAGCCTACGGCGCGACCTGGGGGACGTCCATGCGGCGCACGTGGCGCCGGTAGGACCAGGTGGCCCACAGCGCGCCGACCAGGGCACCGAGGCCGAGGGAGACGACGGCGTGCAGCGTGACCAGGCCGGCGACCGCGCCCACGTCCTGCATCCGGCCCGGGCCGACCGAGCCGCCGGCCAGGGCGGTGAGCGCCCCGACGACGAGCCCGGCGAGGATGCCGCCGGCGCAGCCGCGCACCGCACCCTCCTCCCAGCGGGTGGTCGGGTACAGCCGGTGGACGCGCGCGGCGGCGTACGCCGCGACGAGCGGCGGGACGAGCAGCAGGAGGGCCACCCACCCGGCGGGCTGCCCGTCGTCGGGGAGCGCCGCGAGGAGGGGGAAGGCCGGCACCGGGCCGAGCACCACGGCTGTCGGGCTGGCGATCGTAGCGGTGCCGACGGCGAACCCCGGCCCGAGCAGGTAGCTCGCGGCGAGCAGCACCGCGTTGGGCAGCACGGCCAGGCTGACGCCGGAGTAGAGCGTCGCGGCCCCGGCGTCGGTGTGCAGCTCGGACATCACGTTGAGGGCCGCGCCGAGGTCGACGGCGAGCGCGACGAGGAACGTCGCGGCCGAGACCAGCAGCAGCCGGGAGACGACCTTCAGGCAGACCGTCGAGGCGGCCCGCAGCGACAGCGGGAGGAACGCCGTCCAGATCGCGGCGCGGCCCGCGCCGATCGCGATGGACAGTCCGCCGACGACCAGCGACAGCAGGACCGACCAGGCCACGACGCGGCCGCCCGAGGGCGAGCCCGCGCCGGCGACCGCACGCAGCACCACGACGGCGACGCCGGCGTACGCCGCGGCGAACAGCAGCGACGCCGCCGGGACCGTCCAGTCGCGAGCGCCGTCTGCCAGCGCGTCGGCGTCCGGTCCGTGACCGGACACCGAGTCACCGACCCGGTGGGCGATCCGCCAGACCGACCAGGCGCAGATCACGCTGATGCCGAGCGGGATCGCGGTGATCCTCACCCCGTCGACGACCAGGCCGGAGCCGTGGCCCATCAGCCAGGCGACCGCGCCGGCCCGCAGGCCGTCGCGCGGGGCGCCGTGGGAGCCCGCGTCGGTGAGGAACCAGCCGACCACCCCGACCGCCAGGCACACGACGAGGGTGCTCGCCGCCGCCGCGGCCCCACCCAGCACGGCCAGCAGCACGAGCGGACGCCGGTGCCGCGCGTCCGCCGCGGCCCGGGCCTCGGACCTCACCGGTCCGCTGAGCAGGGAAGTCATCGCGGCCCATCCTCGCCGCGAACGCGTCCCCAGCCGGTCAGGCACGCCGACGCCCCGCTTGACGGGCAATCCTGACGCTGGACGGGCGTTGCTTCGCCCGTCCAGCGCGGGTTTTCCCGGCCGGCCGGGGATTCCGGCACGGATGTGCGCCGCCGGGCAAAGCCCCGTACCGTGGAACGGCCATGCAGGACCCAGCCGCGTTCGACGACTTCTACAAGTCGACGCGTACGCGCCTGCTTCAGCAGACCTTCGCCCTCACCGGCGACCTGCCGGCCTCGCGCGGCGCGGTCCGCGACGCGTTCGTGGCCGCCTGGCACCACTGGCGCAAGGTCTCGCGGCTGGAGGACCCGGAGGCCTGGGTCCGTCCGCTGGCCTGGCGACACGCGCAGCGCCGGCACTCGGCGCGCATCTTCCACCGCGACCGCAAGCTCGACCCGCAGATCCGGGCCACCCTGGACGCGCTGGCCAAGCTGCCGTTCGTGCAGCGCAAGGTGCTGCTGCTGACCCACCTGACCGACATGTCGATGCCGGACATCGCCCGCGAGGCCGGGCTGACGCTGCACGACGCCGAGACGCGGCTGCAGTCCGCGACGTCCCAGTTCTCGATGGCCCGCGAGGTGCCGACCACCGGCATCCGGCCGCTCTTCGAGCCGCTGCGCGACCACGTCGACGACGCGCGCTGGCCCCGGGTCACGATCGTGCGCCGGGCCGGCACCGCCCGCCGGCGCACGCACACCGCCGTCGGCGCCCTCGCCGTGGTCGGCGCGGTGGTCCTCGGCGGCGCGGTCGTCACCGACGCGCAGGGGGTCCGCCCCTCGCTGGAGAGCGCGCGCTCGTCCGGGGTCGCGGCGGTGCGCCTCGGCCACGCGAAGCCGGCCACCGCCGACGACCCCGGTGCATCCACCGCTGCGGCGCCGGTCGCCCTCGACGACGAGGACCTGGTCGCACTCGACCAGATCGGCGAACAGCTGCCCGGGATGTGGCGCGAGGTCGGCACCGAGTCCGACACCGGCATCGTGATGCCCTGCCAGTCGACGCGCTTCGCGGACCCGTCGGGCACCGCGTCCGCCGTCCGTCAGTACAAGACCCCGGCCCGCAAGGGCCAGCCGCGCCGCAGCCTGGTCCAGTCGGTCGAGGTCTCGGCCACCGCCGGCGCCGCGCGCACGTCGTACCGGACCATGCTCGGCTGGTTCGGCGGGTGCGGCGATGCGCGGATGCAGCTCATCTCGACCTACGACGTCGGGCGGATCGGCGACGACGCGATGGTCATGGTGCTGCGCTCATGGAAGCGGCCGGAGAGCACCGTCGTGGCGGGCGTGGCCCGCACCGGCCAGGCGAGCACCGTCACCGTGACCCGCACGCGAGGGACCGCACGCCCCGACCTGACGGCCGCTGCCCGGCTCCTGGGCGATGCCGTGAACAGCCTCTGCGTGCTGCCGGAGGCCGGCACCTGCGCCGGTGTGCCCGACCTCGCCCCGGCACGTCCGGTGCCCGCGGGCGAGGTGCCGGCGATGCTGAGCGCCGTCGACCTGCCGCCGGTCACGGGGATCGACCGGCCGTGGGTGGGCACGGAGGCACGGGTCGCGAACACGAACCTCGCCGCCAGCCGCTGCGACTCGACCAGCTTCCAGGTGGACAAGATGCGGCGCAGCATGACCCGGTCGTTCGTGATCCCGGAAGCCAGACTGTCCGACCTGTTCGGCCTCACGGAGACCGTCGGGTACCTCCCGGGTCCCCGCGCCCGTGCCTTCGTCGACGGGGTGCGCGCCAAGCTCCGCTCCTGCGCCGACAAGCAGCTGGGCACCGACGTCGTCCGGGTGGCCGACATGTCCAGCAAGCAGCAGGACCTGACGGTCTGGCACGTGAAGGTCGAGATCAGCGACAACCAGACGGTCACGTACCTGATGGGCATCCTCCGCGACCACGGATCGGTCGCCCAGATCGGGTTCGTGCCCGACGGCAAGGTGCAGATGGCTCCGGGCGCCTTCATCGCCCTGGCCCACCGCGCGCTCGACCGGCTGCCGGCCCTCGCGCCGGCGAGCTGACAACTTCTCCGGGCCGCCGGCCGTCCCACGGGCATGAAGGGCTCGGTCCTGGTGGCATGCGTGCTGCTCGCGGGCTGTGGCCAGGCGACCTCGGCACCCGTCGCCTCCGACAGCGCGACGCCCACCGCCTCGCCGACGCCCTCCGCGTCGCCGACGGTGTCGCCGACGCCTGCCACCGGCCACCGTCCCCTCGACGACTTCCCGCTCGTGCGGGGGTACCCCCTGACGAACGGCGACGACGGCTCCCCGGTCGAGGTCAGCGACGTCTCCGGCGTGGAGGACCTGGTCTTCTGCGGACGGCAGGCGTGGAGCCCGGACCGGGCCTCCGACGTCATCGGCACGACGTACACCGGTGAGGCCGAGGACGTCCGCGGCCGCACGCTGGCCCGGTACGACGGGCGGGACGCGACGGCCGCCGTCGCCACCCTGCGTGACGCCATCGAGGCGTGTCCGGTCGAGACGGTGGGCGCCACCGACCAGGTCTACGAGCTCATCCCGGGCGACTCCGTCGACGAGTCGTTCTTCGTCACGCACCGGTACCGGAGCGACATCGGCTTCGACACCGGTCTCGAGGTGATCGGCGTGCAACGCCTCGACGACCTGGTGCTGCTCACGTTCGAGTACGGCGAGGGCGGCGGGTCCGCGGACACCATCAGCCGCTCGGTCGGCGACGTCGTGGAGCAGGTCGAGAGCTTCATGCCCGAGCTGTGCGAGTACGCCGCGCACCCCTGCTCCCAGCGCGAGACCGCCCCGGTCGTGCAGGTCGGCCCGGACGGTGTCGACGACGTGACGCTCGGCATGTCGGGGCCCGAGGCCGCCGCGGCCGGTCTCGTCCGGGCCGAGTCGCCGCACGGGGCCGCCTGCACCGTGCTGTACCGCGACGACCCGAGCGGCGCGTACGCCGTCATGGCCGACATCCGGCCAGGCAGCGGCGTGGTCGCGCTGTGGGCAACGACCTGGAGCCGGACGCCCGAGGGGGTCGGCACGGGGTCGACCGCCGGGGACGTCGCCGCGGCGTACCCGGGGGCGACGCCGGACGACCGGGGCTGGACGGCCCCGGTTCCCGGCCACCCCGACCGCGCGTACTCCTTCGAGCTCGGACAGGATCACTTGGTGACGGGCGTGACGCTGCTGCTGCCCGACCAGCGCTGCGCCGGGTGATACTCGCTGTGTGGAGGGCCACGGAGCGATCCGCATCCGGTTGTGCTCGGCGGTGGCCGTCGACCACCCGGACGGCACGCCGGACACGACGCTGGCCGGCCGGGAGCTGGGCAGCCGCAAGGCGCGTACCTTGCTGGCCCTGCTCGCAGCCGAGCGTGGCCGCCTCGTCCCGCTGGACCGCGTCGTCGACGCGCTGTGGCCCGACGTACCTCCCACCGACCCGGCTGCGAACGTCGCGACGCTCGTCAGCCGGACCCGCCGGTTGCTCGGCCCCGACGTCCTGACCAGCACCGGACGGGCCTACGGACTCACCGCGCGCGGCCCGTGGACCGTGGACCTGGACGAGGCGGCGACGCTCCTCGCCGAGGCGGAGGCGCGAGCCGAGGCGGGAGAACGGGTCCTCGCCGCCTCCGCAGGGCGCCGCGCCCTCGACCTGCTCGGCACCCAGCCCGCGCTCCCCGACGAGGGCGACGCCGCGTGGGTGCTGGCGGTCCGGCGGGAGGCGGACGCCCTCCGGCGCCGAGCCCGCCACGTCCTCGCCACCACGCTGACGCCCGCAGAGGCCGCTCGTACCGCCGCCGACGCGGTGGCCACCGACCCGCTCGACGAGCAGGCCGTCCGCGACCTGATGCGCGCGGCCGTGGCCGACGGGCGGCCGAGCGCGGCACTGGCGGCGTACGACGCCCTCGCCGCCCGGTTGCGGGAGGAGCTGGGCACCGACCCGGACCGGGCGACGTCGGACCTGCACGTCGCGGTGCTGCGCGAGTCGTCGCTCCCGACCGAGCCGACCAGCGAGCGTCCGGTGCCCCGTCCCGGCCTGGTCGGGCGCGAGCCGGAGCTGGCCGCGGCCGGGGCCGCCTGGGCGGGCGCCCGGGACGCCCACCTGCTGCTCGTGGAGGGCGAAGCGGGCATCGGCAAGACGCGGCTCCTCGACGCGGTGGCCGAGCTGGCGATCGTCACCGGCGGGCTGGTCCTGCACGGCCGCTGCCACCCGGCCGAGCGGTCACTGTTCCTCCAGCCGTACGTCGACGCCCTGCGGCCGGTGCTCCTCGACTCCCCCGGGTCCCGACTGGCCTCGCTGCTGCACGGGCACGAGGCCGCCTGGGTCGCGTTGCTCCCCGACCTGGCGACCGTGCTCCCCGAGGTACCTGCGCTCCCCGCCGACGTCGACCTGCAGCGACGCCAGGCGTACGACGCGGTGCTCGCCGCCCTGCACCGGCTGGCTCTCGACCGGCCCGTCCTGCTGACGGTCGACGACCTCCAGGACGGTGGCGCCGCGACGGTCGACCTGCTGGGGTACCTCGCCGGCCGGCTCGGCCGCAGCGAGGTGCTGCTGGTGGCCGCGGTCCGCGCCGAGGACGCCGCCACGGCGGAGCGGCTCGCGGACCGGGCGGTCCGGCTCCGGCTGGAGGCCCTCCCCCGGTCGGCCGTCGACGCGCTGGCGGCCGCGGCCGGCCTGGCGGGCCACGGCGAGCAGGTGATGGCCCGGACAGCCGGACACCCGCTGTCGGTGGTCGAGTACCTGCGCGCGCTCGCCGGCGGCGACAGCGGCGTCCCCGACTCGCTCGCGGACGCCGTGCTGACCCGCGTCGGCCGCCTCGACGAGGCCCAGCGGACGACCGTGGAGGCCGCGGCCGTGCTCCGCCGCCGCCTCGACCCGCGGCTGCTCGCGGCGCTGCTGGAGACCACCGAGCTGAGCGCGGTCCGGCAGTGCGAGGCCCTGGTCGGCCAGCGCCTCCTGGTGCGCAGCGGCGACCACTACGAGTTCGCCAACGACCTGCTCCAGGAGTGCGTGCACGCGGCCCTGCCGCCCGCCGTCGCACTCGCCCACCACCGCCGCGCGGCGGACCTGATGAGCGACCGGCCCGAGGCGATGGCCGAGCACGCGTACGCCGCCGGCGACGAGCCCCGGGCCGCGCACGGCTGGCTGCTGGCCGGCGAGGACGCCCTGCGCCGCGCCGCCGTCGAGGACGCGCTGGGGCTGCTCGACCGCTCGCTGGCCGTCGACACGGCCTTCGTGGGCACGCGCGCCCGGGCCCTGCTCGCCCGCGCCTCCGTGCACGAGGCCCGCACGGAGTTCGCGAGCGCCCTGGCCGACGTACGGGACGCGCTGTCCCTGGCCCGCGCCACCGACGACCGGCGGCTGGAGATGGCGGCGCTGCGCGCGGAGGGCGGGGACGCCGCGGTCGGCCTCGGCTTCCCGCTCGACGAGGTGATGCGCCCGCTCGAGGACGGGCTCCGGCTGGCCGCCGACCTCGGCGACCGCCGTGCCGAGGCCGACTTCACCGGGCGCCTGGTCGTGCTGGAGGCGAGCCGGCTGCGGCTGGCCACGGCTCTCGAGCGGGCGGAGAAGGGGGTGACCCGGGCGCGGTCCGCCGGGTCGGAGGACGCCCTGGTGCTCGCGCTCGACGGGCTGAAGACCGTCCGGATGTACCTCGGCGACCCGGACCGCCTGGAGGCGGTCGTCGCCGAGCTCGAGCCCCTCCTGCGCGCCCGCGGCGACACCTGGCTGCTCCAGTGGACGGTGTTCGAGAAGTCCTTCGCGGCAGCCGGCCGGGGCGACCTGGACCAGGCCCGCGCCCTCGTCGCCGAGGCGCTGGAGCTGAACCGGCTCAGCGGCTACCCGGCGTACGCGGGTTACCTCCGGGCCCACGACGGCTGGTACCTGCGGCTGGCCGGGGACCTCGACACCGCTCGCCGGGTCGGCCGCGAGGCCGTGGAGGCCTCGTCACCGGTCACCCACCCCTGGTGGTACGCCATCGCCGCCGGCCTGCTCGCGGCCACCCTGATCGAGACCGGCGACCGCGCCGAGGCCGAGGCGGTCGCGCGGCGCGGCCTGGCCATGGGCGACGTCGCGATGGCCGGCGGACGCCTGCGCTGCCTGGCGGCCCTGGCCGCGCTGACCCGGGACGACGCGGTGGTCCGCGAGGCCGGCCACGCGCTGGACGCCGTCGAGTGCCCGCCGGGCGAGGCGTGGGTGACCGGCGCCGACGTGTACCTCCTGATGGGGCGCCCCGAGCCGCTGGACCGGGCGACCCGGGGCACCTGGCCGGCGCTGCGGACTCAGACCAGCTCGATCAGCAGCCGCGCCGCGCGGTCCGCGCCGTCGGTGGGCACGGGCACGTAGTCGACCGGTGTGGTCAGGGCCGCGACGAGCTCCTCGGCGATCCGGCCCGGGTCGGTCTCGCGGTAGTCGAGTGGGCGACCGGCGCGGTGCCGCTCGAGCCGGTGCCGCACGTGGACCTGCTGCTCGAAGTGGTGGCCGAGCGGGACGTAGACGAACGGCCGGCCGGCCGCGGTCAGCTCCATGGTGGTGCTGAGCCCGCCCTGCACGACCGCGACGTCACAGGCCGCGTGGTGCAGGTCGAGGTCCGGCAGGAACCCGTGGACCTCCACGCCCGGAGGGGCACCGATCGATGCCGGGTCGATGCGCGGGCCGGTGACCACGACCATCCGCAGACCGTCGACGCGGCGCCGAGCCTCGTCGTACGACGCCACGACGCGCCGCAGCAGCGGACCTCCGACGCCCGAGCCGCCGACACTGACCACGCACACGACCTCGCCGTCGCGGTACCCGAGGCGGTGCCGCAGCTCGTCGCGGCCCGCCGGGTCGGGGCGGTCCCCCATCACGTACCCCGCGAAGTCGAAGTGCTCCTCGGTCCAGGCCCGCGCGCTGGGCAGCCCCGGGCCGAGCGGGAGGTCGACCACGTCGGCCGCGTCGCCGACGAACACGGCCCGGTCCCGCAGGGAGGGGTGTCGCGCCACGTGCTCGACCATCTCGGCGTTGTAGTCGGCGGTCAGGAACGCCTCGCGCTCGCCGCCGTCCGGCATCGGCACCCAGCCGACGAAGTCCGTCAGCCAGGCGAACGGCGCCCGCTTGAGCTCGGCGTGCTCGTGCAGGAAGTGGTCCAGGTCCCAGGCCTCGTCGCCGACCCACAGGTCGAACGGGTCCCGCTCGACCAGGTCGTCGAAGACCATGAAGTTGTTGACCAGCACCTCGTCCATCCGGCGCACGGCCTGGAACGCGTGCAGGTCGTGCTCGCCGGACTCCGCCTCGAAGTGACCGGACTCGCTGGCCAGCAGCCGCGACGCGGGGTGCACGACCTCGCCGCGCTTCTCGAGGAACTCCGCCACGGGCGACTGCGTCAGCCACTGGACCTCGAGCTCGGGGCGCTGCTTGCGCATCGCGTCGGCGATGGCGAGGTCGCGTCGCACGTGCCCGAGGCCGATCGGGGAGCTCAGGTAGAGCGCACGGGGCGGCCGCCGCGTGCCGACCACGCGTCGCTGCTCCGGCGCCGCCGCACCGGACACCCGGTCGACGAAGCGCTTGATCGCGCGGTTCACCACCACCGGGTGACGAGCCATCGGGAGGTGGCCCGACCCCTCCATCACGAGGTGCTCGGCCCGCAACAGGCGCGCGGCGTTGGCCATCCGCTCCTGCGGCTGGCAGTGGTCCTCGGTGGGCTGGATGACCAGCACCGGCGCCTCGATGCCGCGCAGCATCGCCTCGGCCTCGGCGACGTCCGCGATCGACGGCTCGACCATGGACTCGGCGATCTGGGCCTCCGAGGTCGACTCGAGGGCGAAGCCCACCACGTCCTCCAGCTGCTTGGTCGAGTGCGGCTCGCACAGCTGCTGGGTGAAGAAGAACTCGGCGAAGTCCCCCCAGTGGTCCTTCCAGTAGTGACGGTTGGTCTTGAACCAGCCGTCGTAGGAGTCCAGCTCCTCGTCGAAGCGCGCGGCCGCCTCGGCGCGGTACGGCAGCGGCGTCGAGGCGTCCCGGATCCAGGGCGCGACGGCGACCAGTCCGAGCACCCGGTCAGGGTGCCGGGCGGTGGTGACGAAGGACTGCCACGCGCTGTAGCAGATGCCGACCAGGACGGCGCGGTCGATCCCGAGACGGTCCATGACGGCGAGCGTGTCGGCCGTCGCATGCACGTCCCCGTACGCCGCGGGGTCGGTGGGCCGGTCCGACCGGCCGTTGCCGCGCGGGTCGATGGTGACGACGCGGTAGTGCTGGGCGAGGTACGGCACCTGTCCCTTCCACGCCCGGCTGTGCACGATCTGGTCGATGGGGACGAAGAGGACGGCCGGCCTGTCGGTCGCCGCCATGTTGAACGTCTCGTAGCCGATCCGCACGCCGTCGCGCTCGACGTACCCCTGCTCGTCAGGTTCCCGTGCCCGCATGCCGATGACCCTCCCGGTTGCCGGTTGCAGTGCCGTTGCAATCGCCCTGCAACGGGCTGCCACCACGGTTGCCCGACCAGCATCCACCCGGGATGCCTGCCTCAGGGAGACCCAGACATGACCACCGTGGAAGAGAAGCCCGCCGCCCCCGCCGTCGACATGGACACGCTGATGGAGTTCGTCGGCAAGTTCGTCGGCGACCTCGGCGCCACCATCTCCGCCGGCAACGTGCTGCTCGGCGAGCGGCTCGGCCTCTACCGTGCGCTCGCGCAGCAGCCCGGCGACGCCCGGTCGCTCGCCGCGGCCACCGACACCGACCCGCGCTACGTCGACGAGTGGCTGCGCGGACAGGCCGCGGGCGGCTACATCCAGTACGACGCGGGCAGCGCGACGTACTCCATGACCCCCGAGCAGGCCTTCGCGCTGACCGACCCCGCCGGCCCGGTGTTCCTGCCCGGCGCCTACGAGCTCGCGCTCGGCGCGTTGAAGGCGCAGCACCACATCGAGGAGGCGTTCCGCACCGGGGCCGGGTACGGCTGGGGGCAGCACGACGACGACGTCTTCACCGGGTGCGAGCGGTTCTTCCGGCCGGGGTACCTGATGCACCTCCTGACCGAGTGGATCCCGGCGCTCGACGGCGTGCAGGCCAAGCTCGAGAGCGGCGCCCGGGTGGCCGACCTCGGCTGCGGCCACGGCGCCTCCACGCTGCTGATGGCCGACGCGTTCCCGAACAGCACGTTCGTCGGCTCCGACTACCACACCGGCTCCATCGAGGCCGCCCGCGAGCGGGCCGAGGACGCCGGCGTCGGGGACCGGGTGCGCTTCGACGTGGCCAGCGCCCAGGAGCTCCAGGGGTCCGGGCTCGACTTCGTGACGACGTTCGACTGCCTGCACGACATGGGTGACCCGCTGGGAGCGGCGCAGCACGTACGTCGCGCCCTCGCCGCGGACGGTACGTGGATGATCGTCGAGCCCGCCGCCGGCGACACCGTCGAGTCGAACCTGAACCCCGTCGGCCGGGTGTTCTACAGCTTCTCGACGTTCCTCTGCGTGCCCAACGCGATGTCGCAGTCCGGCGGGTACGCCCTCGGCGCCCAGGCCGGCGAGGCCGCCATCCGCCAGGTCGTCACCGACGCCGGCTTCACCCGGTTCCGCCGGGTCGCCGAGACGCCGTTCAACCTCGTGTACGAGGCGCGTCCATAACGGCCACATGTTGGTCGAGCCGGGCGAGCGCCAGCGAGCCCGTGTCGAGACCCGGTGACGGGGGTTTGGGTCTCGACACGCTCGGCCGTGGCCGGCCTCGCGGCTCGACCAGCATTACGAGCTGAGGATCTCCCGCATCAGCGCGGCGGTCTCGGACGGCGTCTTGCCGACCTTCACGCCGACGGCCTCGAGGGCTTCCTTCTTGGCCTGCGCCGTGCCGGACGAGCCCGACACGATGGCGCCGGCGTGACCCATGGTCTTGCCCTCGGGGGCGGTGAAGCCGGCGACGTACCCGACGACCGGCTTCGTCACGTGGTCCTTGATGTACGCCGCCGCGCGCTCCTCCGCGTCGCCGCCGATCTCGCCGATCATCACGATCGCCTTGGTCTCGGGGTCCGCCTCGAACGCCGCGAGGGCGTCGATGTGGGTGGTGCCGATGATCGGGTCGCCGCCGATGCCGATGGCTGTGGTGAAGCCGTGGTCCTTGAGCTCGTACATCATCTGGTAGGTCAGCGTGCCGGACTTCGAGACCAGCCCGACCGGGCCCTTGCCGGCGATGGTGTGCGGCGTGATGCCGGCCAGCGACTCGCCGGGCGTGATGATGCCCGGGCAGTTCGGGCCGATCATCCGAGTCCCCCCAAGATTCGTCGGGCCGTCGAGGTACGCCCAGACCTCGGCGGTGTCCTGCACGGGCACGCCCTCGGTGATGACCACGAGCAGGCCGATGCCGGCGTCGATGGCCTCGACGCACGCGTCCTTGGTGAACGCCGGCGGCACGAAGACGACCGACACGTCGGCGCCGGTCTCGGTCATGGCCTCCTTGACCGAGCCGAACACCGGCAGCTCCTGGCCACCGAGCTCGACCGTCGTCCCGGCCTTGCGGGCGTTGACGCCGCCGACGATGTTCGAGCCGGCGTCGAGCATCAAGGTGGTGTGCTTGGAGCCCATCCCGCCCGTCATGCCCTGGACGATGATCTTGGAGTCCTTGTTCAGGTAGATCGACATCTGTCTCGCTCCTCAGCGCCGCTCTGCTTATTTCTGGGCAAGCTCGGCGGCCTTGTCGGCCGCGCCGTCCATGGTCGGCACCTGGGTGACCAGGGGGTGGTCCAGCTCGTCGAGGATCCGGCGGCCCTCGGCGACGTTGTTGCCGTCGAGCCGGACCACGAGCGGCTTGCTCGCCTCGTCGCCGAGGATCTCCAGCGCACCCTTGATGCCGTTGGCCACCTCGTCGCAGGCGGTGATGCCGCCGAAGACGTTGACGAACACGCTCTTGACCTGCGCGTCGTGGAGGATCACGTCGAGACCGTCGGCCATCACCTGCGCGTTGGCGCCGCCGCCGATGTCGAGGAAGTTGGCCGGCTTCACGCCGCCGTGCGCCTCGCCTGCGTACGCCACGACGTCGAGGGTGGACATGACGAGCCCGGCGCCGTTGCCGATGATGCCGACCTGGCCGTCGAGCTTGACGTAGTTGAGGCCCTTCTCCTTCGCCTTGGCCTCGAGCGGGTCGGTCTCGTCCTTGATCACGAACTGCTCGTGGTCAGGGTGGCGGACCTCGGACGCGTTGTCGTCGAGGGAGACCTTGCCGTCGAGCGCCTCGAGCTTGTCGCCCTCGAGCCGAGCCAGCGGGTTCACCTCGACCAGCGTGGCGTCCTCCTCGGTGAAGACCCGGTAGAGCGCCTCGATCATGGTGACGGCCTGCTCGAAGACGGCCTCGGGGAACTTGGCCTCGGTCGCGATCTCACGAGCCTTCTCGGCGTCCACGCCGGTGCCGGGGTTGATCGGGATCTGCTTGACGGCGTCGGGGTTGGTCTTGGCGACCTCCTCGATCTCGACGCCGCCCTCGACGGAGGCGATGCAGAGGTACCGCCGGTTCGCACGGTCCAGCAGGAAGGAGAAGTAGTACTCCTCCTGCGGCGGCGTCGCCGGGGTGATCAGCACGCGGTTGACCCGCAGCCCCTTGATCTCCATGCCGAGGATGTTCGAGGCGTGCTCGAAGGCCTCGTCCGGGGTCTTGGCCAGCTTCACGCCACCGGCCTTGCCGCGACCGCCCGCCTTGACCTGCGCCTTGACCACGCAGAAGCCGAGCTCCTCGGCGGCCGCGCGGGCCTCCTCGGGCGTGGTGACCACGATGCCGAGGGTGGTGGTGACGCCGTGCTTGGCGAACAGCTCTTTTGCCTGGTACTCCATCAGGTCCACGCCAGGCACCCTAGTCCCGGCTTTCGGCGTGGCACGAGACGGGTCTTGCCCGGTGTCCGGCGTCAGCCGGTCGGCTGGCCGGCGGCGTACTCCGCCACCCACCCGGTGATCTCGGAGGTGGACGCGCCGGGGGTGAACACCTTGCGCACCCCCATCTCCTCCAGCACCGGGATGTCCTCCTCCGGGATGATCCCGCCGCCGAAGACCGCGATGTCGGTGGCGTCGCGCTCGGCCAGCAGGTCGAGGAGGGTGCGGAACAGCGTCATGTGCGCCCCGGAGAGCACGGACAGGCCGACGAGGTCGGCGTCCTCCTGGATCGCGGTCTCCACGATCTGCTCCGGCGTCTGGTGCAGACCCGTGTAGATCACCTCGTAGCCGGCGTCCCGCAGTGCTCGGGCCACGATCTTCGCGCCGCGGTCGTGACCGTCGAGCCCGGGCTTGCCGACCACGATGCGCAGCCGGCCGGTGCCCGTCCCGGTCTGAGTCGTGGTCATGGGCGCAGGCTACCCGCCGGCCGGAGGGGCGCCCCACGAGGCGTCCCCCGCGTGCGTGACCGGCACCACGGCCCATCCTGGGGACAGGATTTCGGAGGCCGTGACCGATCCGTTACAGTCGTGGCTCGTCTCCCCCATCCCCTGATCACGGAGCCTTCGCCGAATGGGTCACCACCGTGCTGACACGCGCGCCTCGCGCGGTCGCCAGTCGGAGACCCCTCCATCGTCGTCGTACCCCTCCTCCCCGGCCGGCAAACGTGCCGCCGGGAAGCGGGTGGCTGAGAAGCCGGCCCGACGGGCCACGACCCCCGCTCCGGTGCTCGTCGAGCGCACCGTCGAGCAGGCGCCCTCCGTGGCCGCGCGCACGGCCACCGGCCGCCGCTGCGCGCCCCGCAAGTCGCTGTTCCGGGGCCTCCCGTCCGCGCCGATCCTGCTCGGGGTCGCCGCCCTGGCGATCTCGGCCGGTGGCGCGGTCAGCGCGGCCGACCCGTCGCTGGTCGGCGCCGACGCCCCGTCCGCGACCAAGATCATGCAGGCCAGCGCGCTGACCGGCGCAGGCGCCGTGGCCTCGAGCCGGGCCCCCGGCGTACGCGGTCCGATCGTGAGCCGCGCCTCGCGCCGCGACCAGACCGACTCCCCCGACGCCGAGCTGGAGGCCGCCGCCGAGGCGCAGCTCGAGCAGGTGACCACGGCGCGGACCAAGGTCGAGGGGGCCGCCGACAAGCGAGCGGCCTACCTCAAGCTGAACCTCTGGCACCTGCCGGTCGTCGGCTACCACCTGACCGCGCGGTTCGGCGACTACGGCTTGTGGTCGAGCTTCCACACCGGTCTCGACTTCGCCGCACCCAGTGGCACGCCCATCTACGCGATCGCGAACGGCACGATCAGCTCGGCCTCCTACGACGGCTCCTACGGCAACAAGACCGTGGAGACGCTCGCGGACGGCACCGAGCTCTGGTACTGCCACCAGACCTCGTTCGTCGTCAGCTCCGGTGAGACAGTCACCGCGGGCCAGCTGATCGGGTACATCGGCTCCACCGGCCACGTGACCGGCCCGCACCTCCACGTCGAGGTCCGCCCCGGCGGTGGCGACCCGGTCGACCCGTACCCCGCGTTCGTCGTGCACGGTGTCACTCCGTGAGCTGATCAGCGACGCGAAGCGAGCTGATCGGCTCAACCGGAGGGAGGTTGAGCAAGCGACCGTCACCGAGCCTGCGAGGTGACGCGAGCGCGTCGAAACCCGGCGAGTGGCAAGGCAGCCGCGACCACCGCTAGAGCTTCTGGACCGGCGCATACCTCAGCAGCAGCCGCTTGACGCCCTCCGACCCGAAGTCGATCGAGGCGACGGCCTTGTCGGCCACCCCCTCCAGCGCCACGACGGTGCCGAGGCCGAAGGAGTCGTGGGTGACCCGGTCGCCGGGCTCCAGCGACGGGATGTCGCGAGCGGGCTTGGCCTTCGAGGCGGCGTCGGCGCGCGCGGCCGCCGACGAGAAGTTGCGCCGGCCCGCGGCCGTCGGCGACGCGAGGCCACGGCTGACACCGCCGGAGAAGTCCGGGCGGTCCCACATGGTCTGGGCGGCCTCGGTGCGCTTCCAGTCGACCAGGTCGACGGGCAGCTCGTTGAGGAACCTCGACCCGGGGTTGTGCGCGGGAGCACCCCAGGCCGAGCGCATCAGCGCCCGGGAGACGTAGAGCCGCTGCTGGGCGCGGGTCACGCCGACGTACGCCAGCCGGCGCTCCTCCTCCAGCTCCGGCTGGTCGCCGAGCGAGCGGGAGTGCGGGAAGACGCCGTCCTCGAGGCCGGTGAGGAAGACGACCGGGAACTCGAGCCCCTTCGCGGTGTGCAGCGTCATCAGGGTGACGACGCCGCCGTCGTCCCCGTCGTTGTCGGGGATCTGGTCCGCGTCCGCAACCAGCGCGACCCGCTCCAGGAAGTCGGTCAGGCCGGGCGCGACGAGCCCGGCGTCGACGTCGGCCGGGTCGGCGGACGGGCCGGCCTGCGGGTCGTCGGAGAACTCGCGGGCGACGGCGACGAGCTCGGCGAGGTTCTCGACGCGGGTGGCGTCCTGGGGGTCGTCGGAGGCTTCGAGCTCCTCGAGGTACCCCGAGCGCGCGAGCACCGACTCGAGGATCACGTCGGGCCGCTCGCCGGCGTCCACCATCGACTGGAGCTCGTGGACCATGTCGACGAAGGCCTGGATGTTGGTCAGCGAACGGGTGGCCAGCCCCGGTGCCTTGTCCGCGAGCTCGAGGCCCTCCCAGAAGGTGATCCGCTCGCGGTCGGCGTACGACTGCACGCACTCGACCGCACGGTCGCCGATGCCGCGCTTGGGGGTGTTGAGGATCCGCCGCAGCGAGACCTGGTCGGCCGGGTTGACCAGCATCCGCAGGTAGGCGAGCGCGTCGCGGACCTCGCGCCGCTCGTAGAAGCGCACCCCGCCGACCACCTTGTAGGGCAGCCCGACGCGGATGAACACCTCCTCGAACACACGGGACTGGGCGTTGGTCCGGTAGAAGACGGCCACGTCGGCGGGCCGCGCGGCCTTCTCGTCGGTGAGCCGGTCGATCTCCTCGGAGACGAACCGTGCCTCGTCGTGCTCGTCGTCGGCGACGTACCCGGTGATCCGCGCACCGTCGCCCGCATCCGACCACAACCGCTTGGGCTTGCGGCCCTGGTTGTGGCCGATCACGGCGTTGGCGGCGTTCAGGATGGTCTGCGTCGAGCGGTAGTTCTGCTCGAGCATGATCGAGGTGGCGTTCGGGAAGTCCTGCTCGAAGTCGAGGATGTTGCGGATGTTCGCGCCGCGGAAGGCGTAGATCGACTGGTCGGCGTCGCCGACGACCATCAGCTCGGCGGGAGGCACGCGGTCCGGGGTCTCCTCGGGCGGCAACGACCCGTCGTACGACGTCTCCTCCATCTGGTCCGCGCACAGCTGGTGGATGAGGGCGTACTGCGCGTGGTTGGTGTCCTGGTACTCGTCGACGAGCACGTGACGGAACCGGCGGCGGTAGGTCTCGCGGACGTCCGGGAACTGCTGGAACAGGTGGACGGTGAACATGATGAGGTCGTCGAAGTCGAGGGCGTGCGCCTCCTTGAGGCGGCGCTGGTACAGCGTGTACGCCGCCGCCATCGACTCCTCGAACTTGTTGCGGGTGTCCTTGGCGGCGTCGTCGGCGTCGCGGAGCTCGTTCTTGTGGTTGCTGATCCAGTGCAGGACGGCGCCCGGCTGGTAGCGCTTCGGGTCGAGGTCGAGGTCCTTGAGGACGAGGGTCATCAGCCGCTTGGAGTCGGCGGCGTCGTAGATCGAGAAGCTCGACTTGTAGCCCAGCTTGTCGATCTCCTTGCGCAGGATCCGCACGCACGCGGAGTGGAACGTGCTCACCCACATGATCCGCGCGCGCTTGCCGACCAGCGCCTCGACCCGCTCCTTCATCTCGGCCGCGGCCTTGTTGGTGAAGGTGATCGCCAGGATGGAGCCGGGGTGCGCCTTGCGCTCGGTGATCAGCCAGGCGATCCGCCGGGTCAGCACGCGGGTCTTGCCGGACCCCGCTCCGGCCACCACGAGCAGCGGCGCCCCGGCGTGCACGACGGCCGCCCGCTGCGGCTCGTTGAGCCCCTCCAGCAGCTCGTCCCTGGTGGGCGGACGCCGCCGCTGCGTCGCCTCCTCGGGGACGCCGGCGTTCTCGAGCTCAGGGAGCGACAAGGCCTCGGTCATGCTGCTCCAACCCTACGTCCCGCCACCCCCACGACTCATGCTGGTCGAGCCGGGCGAGCGCCAGCGAGCCCGTGTCGAGACCCGGTGAGGTGACCGTGGTCTCCTCATGCTGGTCGAGCCGGGCGAGCGCCAGCGAGCCCGTGTCGAGACCCGGTGAGGTGACCGTGGTCTCGACACGCCGCTCGTCCCTCGCGGCGGCTCGACCACCATTCAGACGAGCACCGCGACGCCGACGTTGGCGAGGGTGAGGACGAGCAGACCCCAGTAGAGGCCGTCGGGGATGCGGGGCTTGCGGAGGTTGGCCATCACCAGGACCAGGATGACCAGGCCGATGCCGAACTTCACCGCGATCTTCGTGTGGTCGACCTGGTCGTCGCCAGCCTCGAGCACGCCGACCAGGAAGAGGCCGGCCACGAACGCCATGCCGATGCCGTCGCGCATCAGGCCGTTGACGCGCCTCTCGGGGCGGCGTACCTGGACCAGGATCCCCGCCAGCAGGGCCACGATCCCCACGACGTGCAGCACCAGAAGCACCACGTGGGCGACGTCCATGTCGCGAGGCTAGTCCCGCTGATGTTTCGAGACGCGCAACCCAGCCCCTCGCAAGCTCGGGTCTTGGTGGACGCTCCTCAACCTGATCGCCATTTCCGCCCCTCGCAAGCTCGGGGCGGGACGATCACAGCAATCTGCGGTCCGACGCCCACTTCGTCAGCTCGTGGCGCGAGGAGAGCTGCAGCTTGCGCAGCACCGAGGACATGTGGGTCTCGACGGTCTTGATGGAGATGAAGAGCTCCTTGGCGACCTCCTTGTAGGCGTACCCACGGGCGATCAGCCGCATCACCTCCCGCTCCCGCTCGGAGAGCCGGTCGAGGTCCTCGTCGACCGACGCCACCTCGATCGAGCCCGCGAAGGCGTCCAGCACGAACCCGGCCAGCCGCGGCGAGAACACCGCGTCGCCCAGCTGGACGCGCTTGATCGCGTCGACCAGCTCGGGGCCGGTGATCGTCTTGGTGACGTACCCGCGCGCGCCGCCGCGGATGGTGCCGATCACGTCCTCGGCGGCGTCGGACACCGACAGCGCGAGGTACCTCGTGTCCGGAGCCTGCGAGCGGCGGATGACCTCGACGCCACCGCCGCCGGGGAGGTGTACGTCGAGCAGCACGACCGCGGGCTGCTGCTGCTCGATCGCGGCAACGGCGCTGTCGACGTCGTACCCCTCGCCGACCACGTCCACGGCGTCGCCGAGCTCGGCCTTCACGCCGACCCGGAACATCGCGTGGTCGTCGACGATCACGACCCGGACCCTGTCCGCTGAGCTGTCAGCCATGGTTCTCCTCGTTGCTGGATCCTTGGGGGCGGGGCAGGCGCAGCCGCACCTCCGTGCCCTCGCCACGGGTCGACCGGACCTCGGCCGTGCCGCCGTGGCGGTCCATCCGGTCCACGATGCTGCCGCGCACGCCCATCCTGTCCTCGGGCACGTCGGCGGGGTCGAAGCCCACCCCGCGGTCCCGGACGAAGGCCTCGACCGCGGACGGCGAGACCTCGACGTACAGGTCGACCTTGCCGGTGCCGGCGTGCTTGGCGGCGTTCACCAGCGCCTCCCGGGTCGCGTTGACGATCGCCCGCAGCGGCTCGGTGAACGCGCAGTCGCCGACGACCACGACGTCCACGTCCACGCCGTGGGAGTCCTCGACCTCCGCGGCGGCCGTGCGCATGGCGCCGGCGAGGGTGTCGGAGTCCTTGCTGTCCCCCTCGAACAGCCAGGACCGGAGGTCGCGCTCCTGCGACCGGGCCAGCCGGGCGACGAGCGCGGAGTCGTGGGAGTTCTTCTGGATCAGCGCGAGCGTCTGGAGCACCGAGTCGTGCAGGTGGGCGGCCATGTCCGCGCGCTCCTGGGTGCGCACGCGCTCGGCGCGCTCCGCGGTCAGGTCGCCGGCCAGCCGGTAGATCCACGGGCCGATGGTGATGCCGAGCCCGAGCACGCCGACCGCGGCGGCCAGCATCACGCTGTAGATGTCGCCGATCTGGCCCTCGCGCAGGGCGAAGACGCCGACCGCGACGATGATCAGCACCAGGCCCGCGGCCACGCGCACGACCGACTGCCACGTGCCGGTGCCGAAGATGATGCGCACCGGGTCGACCCGGCCGGTCGAGTCCAGCCAGCGCTCGCGCTGCGCCTCGTCGGCCTGTCGCCACAGCAGGCCGATGCCGACGGCGGCGATCAGCAGCGGCCAGAACCAGGCACCCGCCCCGAGCAGGCTCTGCAGCAGCAAGATGACGCCGAACCCCAGCGCGCCGAGCGCGATCGCCGGGCCGGCGTCGACCAGGCGACGTACCCGGCGCGGCCGCGCCCCGCGGCGGGTCGCGCTCTCGAGCCCCGGGGCCGACTCGGCGAACCGTTCGTCGGTCGGCAGCACCATCCAGAGGCCGGCGTACATCGCCACGCCCGCACCGCCCAGGGCGGTCGCCACCACGAACGCCACCCGCACCCACAGGACGGGCACGTCCAGGTGCGCCGCGAGGCCGGAGGCGACGCCGCCGATGACCCGGTCCTGGGTGTCACGGGTCGCGCGGCGGAAGTAGAAGCGCGGTGGCGCCTCGGGTGCCGCGGCTGCGGGCGAGTAGGTCGGCGTGGTGCTCATCGTGCGTCCATCGTCGCAGGTGGGTGGGGCCCGAACCATGAGGAGAGACCCTGAGGACACCCTGACGCACCCCCATCCGACGGCCGGTCCCGGCGAGGGTCGGATCAGGGGCGTCCCCGATGGTCCGGAGCGCCGCGAGGCCGCAGAGTTGGTGCCATGACCAGCACTCCGCCTCCCGCCGGCCCCGGCGCATCCTCCACCGGACAGGACGCCCCCGGCCCCACCTGGCCGACCGACCAGCCGGCGCCGATGGGCACCGGCCCCCGCGTCACCCTCGACCAGGTCCGTGACCTGGGCCGGCTGCGCCGGATCACCGTGGACCGCAAGCTCGGCGGTGTCGCCGGCGGCATCGCCCGCCACCTCGACATCGACCCGCTCGTGGTGCGGGTGGCGTTCGTGGTGCTGAGCCTGTTCGGCGGCGCCGGCCTGGTGATGTACGCCGCGGGCTGGATCCTGCTCCCCGAGGACGGCGAGCAGCGGCAGCCGCTGGGCCTGGACGACCGCAGCCGCAGCGTCGCGCTGATCCTGGCCGGCATCCTGGGCGCCGCCCTGCTCGTCGGGCAGTGGGACTGGTTCTGGGTGCCCGGCCCGCTGATCCTGGTCGGCCTGGTCGTCTGGCTCTTCATGTCCCGCCGGAACGAGACGACTGCCACGGCAGCGCAGGCGCCCACCGCTCCTGCCGCGCCCGCCGCCCCGCCCCCGGGTGCCGGCCCGAACGCCGTCACGCCCGAGCAGCGCTGGGCCGGCCCGGCGGCCTACCAGCAGGCCCCGGCGTACGACCGTGCCGACGAGCCGGCGCCGCCGCCCCCCGTGCAGCCCATCCGGTACGTCGCGCCCGCACCGCGCAACCCGCGCAAGCGCGGCCCGAAGCTGTTCTGGTTCACCATGGCGCTGGCGACCCTGGCCGTCGGTGTGGTCGGCGTCGTGGACGTGTCAGGCGCCCCGGTGCCCGGCTCCCTGTACCCCGCGGTCGTCGTGGCCGTCGTCGGCGTGATGCTCGTGATCGGGTCGTTCTTCGGTCGGGCCGGCGGGCTGATCCTCGTCGGGCTGCTCGCCGCCTCCGCGACCGGGCTCGGCCTGGCGTCGGAGAAGTGGGACGGTGACCGGGTCGAGGTCGTGCCGAGCTCCTCGACCGAGGTGAAGGACAGCTACACCTACGACGTCGGCCAGTACGTCCTCGACCTGACCGAGGTGAGCGACCCCGACGAGCTCGACGGCCGCACCATCCACATGACCGTCAACGTCGGTGAGCTCGACGTGGTGGTGCCGGCGGACATGGACGTCGAGGTCACCGGCGCCGTCGACGGTCCTGGTGGCACCACCCTGTTCGGCAACGACAGCGGCGGCATCGACACCACCGACACCCAGCGCCACGACGGCGGCGAAGACGTCCCGTCGATCACCCTCGACCTCCAGGTCGACGTCGGCCACATCGACGTCCGCACCCGCTGAGCACCCAGCCGAACGTCTAGGAGACCACCATGAGCACCATCGACACCCGGCCGGAGAACCCGGTCAAGCGCAGCGGCCGCCACCCGATCAACGTGGGCCACCTCGTGATGGGCATCGCGTTCCTCGGCATCGTCCTCGTCTGGATCCTGGTCGAGGCCGACGCGGTGACCGGCGACGACATCCGCTGGCTGCTGCCCGTCCCGTGGGTGCTGGCCGGCGTCGCCGGACTGATCGCGACCACCCGCCGGCACCACGACACCGACGACTGGCGCGAGGCGGCGTACTCGGCCCACGAGCGCGGCTGGGTCGGCCACGAGGAGCCCCGCCCGGCCGTCGACGACCTGGACGAGAAGCTCGCCCGCGCCGAGCGCGAGGTGAACGTCCGGCAGTCGACCTCGACCGTCGCCCCGCCGGAGCCGGCCGACCCGGCCGACCCGGCCGACCCGGCCGACCCGGCCGACCCCGCCGACCCCGCCGACCCCGCGGACCCGGCCGATCCCGCAGATCCCGCAGATCCCGCAGATCCCGCAGACCCCATCGACACGAAGGAGCACGACCGATGAGCACCACCTCCACCGGCACCCGCCGGCTCACCCGCAACCCCGACGACGCGATGCTCGGCGGCGTGTGCGCCGGCGTCGCCGACTACCTCGGCCTCGACGTCGCCCTGGTCCGCGTGCTCGCGGTCCTCGGCGCGATCTTCGGCTTCGGCTCGCTGGTCGTGGCCTACGTCGTCGCCTGGATCCTGATGCCGGAGGCGTAGTGGTTTCGAGGCTCAGGCCTGGCGGCCTTCGCACCTCAACCACCCATGTCGAGGCTCAGGCCTCGCGGCCTTCGCCCCTCAACCACCCAGATCGAGGCCCAGGTCCTCGGCCATCCGGTCGGCGACCTGGGCCTCGCCGCGTACGCCGCCGGCGTACTCGCCCCGCAGCCCCGCGACGACCCCGGCCCGGTCGTCCTCGGACCGGTTCTGGCTCAGCTTGGCCTTGGCCTCGACCCGCTCGACCTCGACCTCGATGCCCACGATCGCGCGCAGCTGGCCGGTGACGTACTTCTCCGGCGCATCCGACACCGACCACCCCTCGTGCCCGCCCTGCTCGCGACGCGCCTCGTGGAGGTCGGTCAGCCAGCTGACCGCCTCCAGCAGCCACTCCGGGTCGTGCTGCACGGTGACCCGTCCGGTGAAGTGGACGGCGGAGTAGTTCCAGGTCGGCACGACCTTGCCGTGCTCGGCCTTGGCGGCGTACCACGCCGGCGAGACGTACGCCTCCGGCCCGGTGACGACCGCGAGGCACGGCGTACCGGGCTCGATCGCCTTCCAGTGCTGGTTGGCCCTGGCCATGTGCATGACCAGCCGGCCACCTGTGTCACTGCCGGCGGGCTCCCAGATCACCGGGAGGAACGACGCCAGCGGGTAGCCGTCCGGGCCGGTCGTGACCAGCTGCGCCGAGCCGACGGCGCTGACCAGGGCCTGGATCTCGGGCACGCCCTCGAGGGCGTTGAAGCGCGGGACGTACACGGGCCCATTCTCCCGGGCCGCTGCGGCCGCAGGCCAGGATGGGCCACATGGCCCCATCTGTGAACTTGCCCGGCTTCGACGGCCTGACCTCCCTACCTGCGCTGCAGCACCTGCACCTGGTGCCGCCGCCCGTGGCCGACGCACTCCGCGGCTGGTCGCGGGCCGACGAGGTCGCCGTCGTGGAGATCGACCCCGACCTGGCCGACACGGCCGCGCTCACCGAGGCCTACGGTCTCCCGCTCGAGGCCAGCGCGAACTGCGTGCTCATCTCCGGCAGCAGGGGCGGCGAGGAGCGCATCGCCGCCTGCGTCGTCACCGCCGACACCCGCGCGGACGTCAACAACGCGGCGCGCAAGCGGCTCGACGTACGCAAGGCGTCGTTCCTCCCGATGGACCGGGCCGTCGAGGAGTCCGGGATGGAGTACGGCGGCATCACGCCGGTCGGCCTCCCTGCGGCCTGGCGGGTGTTCGTCGACGCCGCGGTGCTCGCGCAGCCCGCGGCGATGATCGGCTCCGGGTACCGGCGCTCGAAGATCATCCTGCCCGGCGACGCGCTCGCCGACCTGCCGGGAGCCGAGGTCGTCGAGGGGCTGGGCACCCCCCTCGGGTGACGCACCCGCGGGTTCCGCGACCCGGCGCCGATGCGGTTAGGGTGGCGCGTCCCGACCGAGCCCGGGACGTGGGACGAGGACACATGACGACCGAGAATCGCGCGGTGCCGGAGCGTCGCGACAACAGCCTCAACCTGGTCCGGCTCGTCCTGGCGCTGATGGTGCTGGTCTCGCACGCGTACGCCATCACCGGGCACGGCGACGAGCCGACCTGGCAGGGGAAGACCCTCGGCACGTGGGCGGTGTACGGGTTCTTCGCCCTCAGCGGGTTCCTGATCACCGGCAGCCGCGTGGGCTCGCCGTTCGGGTCCTACCTGGTCCGCCGCATCGCCCGCATCTACCCGGGTTTCCTGGCCTGCCTGGTCGTCACGATCACCGTCTTCGCGCCGATCGCCTACGCGAAGCAGCACCACGGCCTGGGCGGCTACCTCACCACGTCCGACTGGCCGCTCAACTACGTCGTCAACAACCTAACGCTCAAGGTGTTCGGCGGCACCGTCGCCGGCACGCTGAGCGACGCGCCGTTCCCCGGGATCTGGAACGGCTCGCTGTGGACCCTCTACTACGAGTTCATGTGCTACCTGATCGTGGGCACGCTGCTCGCCCTGCCGTTCATGCGGCGCCGGCCACTGCTCCTCGCGCCCGTGTTCGTCGGCAGCGTCGTGTTCCTCGCGCACCCCGAGTGGATCCAGACCTACTTCGGCGGCCACCTCGACGTCATCTTCCTGACGCCGCTGCTGCCCTTCTTCCTCGGCGGCTCGGTGGTGTGGCTGCTGCGCGACGCCATCCCGCTGCACTGGTACGTCGCCCTCCCCGCGGCCGGCGTCTTCGTCGGCGCCGTCCTGTGGCGGGAGGCCTGGGGCGGCCAGGCCGCCGCCCCGCTGCTGGCGATCGTGCTGCTGTGGCTCGGCCAGGTGCTGCCGTCCCCGGCCTGGATCCGCCGCAACGACCTGTCGTACGGCGCGTACGTCTACGCCTTCCCCGTCCAGCAGCTGGTCGTGCTGCTGGGCCTCGGTGTCACGCCGTTCGCCAACATGGTCACGGCCGCCATCGGCACCGGGCTGTTCGCGGCTGCCAGCTGGTTCGTCGTCGAGCGGCCCGCCATGCGGTCGATCCGCGGCAGCATCAGCGGCGTCGACGTGACCCTGCACCACGACCACCGGGAACCGGCCCGGCAGCCGGCCGCCGCCGCCGCGAGCTGAGGTCCCCCGAAGGGGACCCGCGTCCTCGATTCGGCTGGCCGCACGCGCCTTGCGACCGTGACAGTGGCTCTGTCACAGTCGAGGACGTGAAGATCTCGACCCAGCTGATGTACGCCGGCAACCCTCGGGAGACCGCCGACCAGGTCGTGCAGCTGGAGAAGGCGGGACTGGACACCGTGTGGGTGCCGGAGGCGTACGGCTTCGACTCCCCCACGCTGATGGGGTACCTCGCCGCCAAGACCGAGATCGTCGAGATCGGCTCGGCGATCATCAACATCTACTCGCGCACACCCAGCGCGATCCTGCAGACCGCCGCCGGGCTCGACCACGTCAGCCAGGGCCGGGCCATCCTCGGCCTCGGGGCCAGCGGCCCGCAGGTGATCGAGGGCTTCCACGGGGTGCCGTACGACAGGCCCCTCGCCCGGACCCGCGAGATCGTCGACCTGGTCCGCCGTGGGCTGCGCCGCGAGACGTTGCGGCACGACGGCATCTTCACGCTGCCGCTCCCGGAGGGGCAGGGCACCGGCCTCGGCAAGCCGCTGAAGCTGCTCACCAGGCCCGAGCGTCCGAGCGTCCCGATCTGGATCGCCTCGCTCGGTCCGAAGAACGTCGAGGCCACGGCCGAGTACGCCGACGGCTGGCTGCCGTTCCTCTTCCACCCCGAGAAGGCGCACATGGTGTGGGGCGACGCGCTCGCCGCCGGCAACGCCAAGCGGGAGGAGGGCCTGGGCCCGCTGGAGATCGCGGCCGGCGGCATGGTCGCGATCGGCGAGGGCCCGGAGACCAAGGCACTGCTGGACTTCGCGCGACCCTTCTTCGCGCTGTACGTCGGCGGCATGGGCGCCAAGGGGAAGAACTTCTACAACGACCTCGCCTGCCAGTACGGCTACGAGAAGGAGGCCACCGAGATCCAGGACCTCTACCTGGGCGGCAACAAGCGCGACGCGGAGGCCAAGGTCCCGCTGGAGTGGCTCGAGGCGACCAACCTCGTCGGGCCGGCGTCGTACGTGAAGGAGCGCATCGCGGCGTACGCCGACGCCGGCGTGACGAACCTGATCGTCCAGCCAGCGAGCGACGACCCGGCCGCCACCGTCGGCCAGCTCAAGGAGTGGGTCAGCTGAACAGGAGAGGTCGCTTCGACAACCTCCGTCGGATCGAGGCGCTCGACCCGCAGGCAGACGCCGACGAGATCCTGCGGCTGACCAGCCGGCACGACTTCCCGTGGGACTACCAGCAGGGCACGGGCATCGCGTTCCTGCGCGACTACGGCATCCCGTCGATCGCGGCGCTGCTCGACCGCACCGGCGAGTTCGAGCGACACGGCGTGAAGAGGTACGACGACACGCTGCTCATCGGCGACGAGGCAACCTTGGACGGCATCGACAGTCAGCGCTCGCACGCCGCGCTGCGCCGGCTCAACCGGATCCACGGTCACTACGACATCCCCGAGGACGAGTTCCACTACGTGCTGGCGACCACGATCGTCGGCCCGGTCGAGTGGATCCGGCAGTTCGGCTGGCGTGAGCTGCATCCCCATGAGCTCGTCGCCGTCGCTCGCATCACCACCCGGTTCGGCGAGCTGATGGGGCTCAAGGGCCTGCCCACCACCTACGACGGGTACCACCGGCTGCTGCGTGAGTACGAGGCCGAGCACTTCGCGCACACGCCGGCCAGCACCCGCCTGGCCGAGGCGACCATCCGCATCGGACGGGCCACCGCCCGGTACCCGGCCGGCCCCCTGACCCGGCCCATCGCCATCGCCCTGATGGACGAGCCCCTGCGCCAGGTCCTGGGCATGCCGCGTCAGCCCGCATGGTTCGTGCGCGCTCTACGCGGTGCACTACGTCTGCGGGCCAGGTACCTGCGGCACCTGGCCCGCCCCCGCCGGACGCCGTACCGCCACCGCCCGGCGACCTACCCGGGCGGCTACACCCTCCGCGACCTCGGACCCGAGTCCATGCTGGCCGCGCTGGAGGCTACTTCGTGACGTTGATGACGACCCTCCGCCGACCTAGGTCGAAGTTGAGCTGCAGCTCGTCACCACTCGGCTTGGGTGCCAGCGCCAGGACCCTGAACTCCACGTCGTACTTCTTGCCCTTGGACATGCTGAGCGACGAGGGCTTCAGGTCCACCTGGAAGAAGTGCTTCTTGCTGTCGTAGACGATCGGGATCGTGGACAGCTTCCACAGCGACGTGCCCTGCTCCCGGTAGCGGAGCTGGACGCGGGTCGGCACCAGCTGGGCGGACAACGCGTCGGACAGCTGCGTGTCGTCGGCCAGCACCGCAGTGGTCTTGAGAGGCACCGTCGCTCCGGTGCTCGTGTCGACGGTGGCACCGTCGACCGGAGCACCGTAGGGGCTCAGGAGGTACTGCGCCGCGAACGGGATCGTGCTGGAGTCACCCGTGGCCGTGATCGTCAGGTTGAAGGAACCCACGAGGGTCCCCGCCGTGACGATCGTGGTCGCCGGCACCGTGGCGACGCCCGAGGCGGTGGTCGTGGCGTTGACCGACGACGCCGGTGACGCGGTGGGCGAGGTCTTGAACGTCGCCGTGGCGACGCCCGGCCCGGTCGGGAACCCGAACGTCACCGTGTAGAACGGAACGTCGCCGTACGGGTCCGAGACCTTCACCGACAGCGGAGTGCCGAGCGTGTAGGTCCGGCCTGCCCTGGTGACCGCGTAGGCGGGCGTGACGGCGGACAGGGTGACCGGCGCGTCGGCGATGGTCTTGGTCGCCGACACCGTGTCCTGCACGTTCTCGCCCGACACGTCCAGCAGCCGGGCGACGATCCTGATCTCGCCCGCCGGAGCCGTCGTGACGCCCGACTTCAGCGGCGCCACGGCCACGCCGTCCTCGTCCGTCGTGACGTCGCGGGAGTACAGCTCGGTGCCGTTGCGCGTCACCGTGAAGCGGACCGTCCGGCCGGCCACGGCAGTGTCACTGAGGTCCGTGGCCCGCACGCTGAAGCCGAGCGGGTTGCCCGCTGCTGGATCCCCGTTGGTCAAGGTGAGCTTGGCCGTGTCGAGCACCAACGTGTCGGTGTCCACGACCTGACCGCTCGCGCCGAGCACCGTCGCCGTCACCGTGATCACTCCCGACGGGATGGACTGGCCGGTGGGCACCCGCAGACTGACGCGACCGTTGGTGTCGGTCACGTCGTAGTAGTCGTACGCGTCCTGACCACCGGCCGAGACCGTCAGGTGCACCGTGCGGTCGGCGAGCTTGTTGCCGCCACCGTCGGTGACCACGGCCCGGACGCCGTACGGCGAGTTCGCGTCGCCCGTCTGCAGCGCGACGAAGGCCGCGTCGGCAGCGGTGGTCGTCCCGATGCGGTAGCCGTCCCCGGCGGCGGTGTCGAGGGACACCGCGCCGGCACCGTTCGCGGCCTGGACGAGGAACCTGAAGTCGGCCGGCGAGCGCCCGTTCAGGGACGTGGTCCCGATCCAGCGCGTGGAGTCGTTCGGATCCTGAGTCAGGTCGAAGGACTCCCACGTCCCGTGACCCTCGCCGTCGGGCCCGTCCGGGCCGTCAGTGAAGGTCACCCAGACCTGCTGGACACCGGCGAGCGGGTCGCCCGTCACCTGGGCCGAGAAGCTCACGTCGGTGCCGGAGTAGGTGCCGAGGACGTTCGCGATCGCCGGCGACGCCGCTTGCGACGCCGCGTCGTCGGACCCGGTGTAGAAGAGCCGCACGCCCATGTCGGAGTAGGCACGCTCGGTGTCCGTCGGCAGGTCGATGTCAGCGCCCGCGTCGGTGCGGTACTGGGCCGGCGTCAGGATCAGCGACGTCCGCCCGCTCGCACCCAACGTGCCGAAGTAGTTGGCGGTCGTCAGACTCTGCGGGAAGAAGAAGTCGGACTCGAAGGTCGAGTTGGGTGTCGGCCCCTCGATCGCCGGGGCGCCGGTGAGCGGGAAGAGTCCTGTCGTGTCGTCATAGCTGCCACTCCGGAAGCCGACGCCGCGCAGGGTGGCGCCATCGACGCTCACGTCCTCGATCTGCTTGGGGATCGCGGGAGCGCCGGGCTGCACGACCACACCGTCCTTGCCCTCGATCCAGGTGAGGTCGACGGTGCCGCCGGTACCGTCGGCCAGCGTCTTGTGGTGGCGCGGCTTGGGGCTCTCGGTGTTGTAGAGACGGTCCGCCACGCGCAGCCCGAGCGTCGCGCCCGGCTCACGCGTGGTGTCGTCCGGGTTGACGCCACCGTCCTCGGGGGCGAGGGACGTGCGGCCCGGAGCGTCGAACCCGGTCATGGGCAGCCCGTAGAGCGTGGCCTGGAGCAGCGCCTTCTGGTCGATCCCGGTCACGTTGGTCAGGCCGGACAGGTAGTCCTGCTTGGCGAGCACCAGCGCGTTGCCGATGGCGATGGGGCCACCGGTCGTGTCGTGCAGACGCTTGGAGATCTCCAGGTAGAGGCGCTCGCTGTACTCGAGGAAGTCGGAGTCGCCGTACTGGTAGCCGGTGCCGCCGATCAGCAGCGCGTGCTGCTGGGCCATCCGCTGGGTCCAGTCGAAGGTGTTCGTGCCGGGATCCGTCTGGGTCGGGACGACTCCGTCCTTGTCGACGATGTTGTAGCCGGAGTGGCAGCCCGCGCTCAGCACGAGCGTGTTCTTCAGGTGGTCGGGGTACTGGCCGTCGGGCGCCAGCGCACTCGCGTCCAGAGCCGTGTGGAAGTCGGCGGCCTCGGCGTCGTTGGCGCTGAAGTGGCCCGCCAGGAACACCACGTCGTGATGCGACCCGCCCAGCAGCTTGGCCTCGAGCGCGTCGGCGTCCCACTGGTAGTCGGGAGCGTTCGGGGCGTTGTTGTCCGAGATCAGCCTGTCGGCCGCACCCGCTGGGGCAGCCGGCCCGAGTGCCTGGGTGAACTGCTCGTCGACCGCGTTGGCCGCGTCGGTGAGGAAGTCGTAGCCGGTGACCAGGCTGGACGTCGGCGTGATCAGGTTGCCGCCATCGGTCACGAAGTTGTCGATCGTGGACTCGATCTCCAGGTCGGTCTTCACCAGCCGGCCGACCGAACGCTCCGGCACGGGGAGCGAGACGCCCGCGATGGTCACGTCGGTCTGTGAGCCGTAGGCGTCCTGGCTGAGCACCTGGTCGCGCTTAAGGCTGCCGTCGGAAGCCGTGCCCGGACGCATCGGCGGGTCGAACTGGCTCTCCTGGCCGAGGCCCGACACGTCGGGGTACCGGAAGAACGGCACGACGTCGTCGCCACCGGCGAGCACGACGTACTTGGTGCCGGCGCCCTGGAGGGTCTCGATGATCTCGTCGACGGCCGCGGCCACCAGGTTCACGGCGTACGGGCAGTCGCTCTGGTTGATGGTCTGCCCCCAGAGGGCCTGGACCCGCGGCGAGTTCTTGAGGTCGACCACCAGGCCGTTCTGGTTGCCGGCGAGGGTGCCGAGCTTGTCCAGGAGAGCCTGCGGGGTGCTGATCCGTTCACCCAGGTCATTGGTGGCGTAGTTGGTCCGAGAGGAGTCGGTGACGACCAACGTGGTGGGGTTTGCGCCCGGGTTGAGGCCGTTGGGGATCAGCTGGAGCCCGCCCTTGTCGTCCAGTGAGGTGCAGCCGGAGCCCGAGGCCTCGGCGGTGATCGTGAACGGGGTGCTCGCCGCGAAGTCCTGGTCGGTGTGGCCCTGGACGCGGATGTAGAAGTAGCCGTTGGTGTTGCCCGAGGCTGCGTTGATCACCTCGTCGGTGGTGCTGACGTTCGTGGACACGGCCAGCAGCGTCTGGTTCTGCGCAGCCGAGTAGGCGTCCTGGAAGGACGAGTCGGACACCAGCTCCGGCACGTAGGCGTCCGGCGCGTAGATCCGGGGCGCGTAGATCCGGGGCGCGTAGATCCGCGGCGCGTAGATCCGCGGCGCATAGATCCGCGGCGCATAGATCCGCGGCGCATAGATCCGCGGCGCGAACTTCTGCGTGGTCTGCGCGGTCGGGATGGTCGAGACGGTCTTGGGGTATCCGGGCACCTGCGTGTCGCCGAGGGCCGTGCTCGACGTGCCGCTGCTCGCAGCTGCGCCCTCGCCGCTCAGAGCGTTGTAGGCGGCACCGATGTCGCCGTACAGCGCGACGTCGTAGTCCTTGGTCAGCCCGCTTAGCTCGACGGTGACGTCCTCGCCGGGGACGACCGGGAACTTGAACCAGCGCGCCTCGCCGGCTTCGTTCAGCGACCGGTTGACCTCGTCAGTGGGCAGCGTCTTCGCGCCCGACCAGTCACGGTTGTCGGTGCCGACGGTGGCGTCCAGGTAAGGCCTGGTGGTGAGCGTCAGGGTGCCGCGCAGGAGGCGGTTGATGTCGTTGTGGCTGCCGCTCATCCGGAAGCCGTAGGTGTCACCCGCGCCCAGGTCGACGGTGGTGCCGTCGTTGAATGTGGCGGTGCCGCCGTAGATGAAGCCGTTGGACGGGCTGGTGCAGCAGATCGCGGGTCCGTCGGTGAGCAGGTTCTTGACGACCTGGCCGTTCACGATCATGTCGAGGCGGGTGGTGACCTGGAACCACGCGTGGAGGCCCTGCCAGGTGTAGGGGACCTTGATCGGGCCGGCCGCGCTCGCAGCCGTGGCCTTGGTGGTGAAGTCCCAGGACGCGGACGTGGACCCGTCGGAGTTGTAGGTCATCGAGGCCGGTGTGGCCGCGCCGGTGGAGACGACGCTCGTCGAGCCGCCCCCGGCGAACACCGACGCCGTCCACGGCGCGTCGGCGACCGCGGTCGCCGGTGGTGCCGTGACCACGGTCAGCGCTCCTGCCAGCGCCGCGAGGAATGCGGCGAAGGCGGCGAGACCGCGTCGCCGGTTGTTCGAACCCGCCGTCGCACGCCTCGGCGCACGCACAGATGTCACCACGTCCCTCAAGCCCCCCTGGCTCGCACGCAGACACGCCCGAGCAGGCGAGTCCCCGAGAGAAAGCGTTTGCACGATACCTGAGGGAAGTGACGCAGAACTGTTCGTGATCCGACAGTTCTGGACCGGTGAAACGCAGGAAATCGTTACCGGTCAGTCACTTCCGAGCAACAGAGCGGCACGCCGGACGGTCAGGTCCAGCGCCGCCGTACGCCCGGTGGCCGCCGCCCGGTCGAGGACGTCGGCCGGGGTCCGCTCCCGGGCCGGGGCGAGGGCCTCGGCCAGCGCGGCCTCGGTGGGCGGGAAGCGCGGGGCACCGATCTCCTCGCGCAGCTGCTCGGCGGTGGCCAGCAGCGAGACGGCCTCCGCGTCGCCCTCGGGACCGCGGGCCAGCAGCCAGAGCGCGACGTCCTCGAAGAGGTGGGCGAGGGACCAACGGTCGTCGCGCTCGTCGTACGCGCCCAGAGCCGCGGCGAAGTGGCCGGCCGCGGCGTCGAGGTCGCCGAGGTCGCGGGTCGCGTTGCCCAGGTTGTGGCGACCCACGGCCACCACCCACGGGTCGCCGACCTCGTCGGCGAGCGCCTGCGCCTCGACGAACCGGTCCACGGCGAGCGCCAGGTCACCACGCGCCTGGGCGAGCATGCCCATGTTGGTGAGCGAGACGCTGACCGCCCGGCGGTCGTCGAGCGCGCGGCGGCGGGCCAGCCCCTCCTCGCCCAGCCGCTCGGCCTCCTCCAGGTCCCCCTCGTCCTCGGCGACCAGGGCGAGGTTGGTGAGCAGCGCGGCCACGCCGGCCTCGTCGCCGAGGGCCTCGCGGAGGGCGAGGCTCGACTCGTACGCCGCACGCGCCTGGTCCGGGTGCCCCTGCTGCGAGGCGAGGGTTCCGCGCAGGTGCAGCACCCGGGCGCGGCCGGCCTCGTCGCCGACGTCGGTGAACGCCGCCTCGGCCGCGGCCAGCTCGCTCTCGGCCTCGACGTACCTGCCCTGCTTGCGCGCCAGCTCGGCCTGCGCCGTCCGTGCCCGGGCCACGCCCGCCTCGTCGGCGACCTCCTCGGCCGCGGCGCGCGCCTGGGTGACGGCGTCCTCGGCACCGGCCCAGTTGCCGCCGACCTCCAGCGACTCGGCCAGCTGGAGCAGCACCTCGTTGCGGTCGTCGGCCTCGACCAGCGGCAGCAGCTGCTCGAGGTAGGAGATGGCCGCCTCGTTGGCGTACGCCGCCCTGGCCGCCGACGCCGCGACGCTCAGGTACAGACGCTTCTTGTCCAGGTCGTCGCTGCGCGAGTAGTGGTAGGCCAGCAGGTCCAGGTGCCGCCGCGGTCCGTCCGGCTCGGCCTCGAGCACGCCGCCGACCCGGCCGTGGAGCAGGGAGCGCACGCTGAACGGCAGCGAGTCGTAGGCGACGTCGCGGGTCACCGCGTGGCCGAACGCGAACGCCTTGTCCTGGGGGTCCTCCAGGTCGATCAGGCGCGTCGTGGCGAGGGTCACCAGGTCGCCGTGGACCTGCGGTTCCGGACCGAGGTCGGGATACGCCGCGGCCACGAGCGGCGACCGGAAGGCCCGCCCGATCACGCTGGCCACGCCGACGGCCCGGCGCGGGCCCTCGGGCTGGGCGTCGATGCGGCTGAGCACCAGGCTGTGCAGGCTGGGCGGCAGCTCCAGGGCGTCCGGGTCGACACGTCCGTCCGCCCGGCCCTCGACGCGTGCGGCGTGCGCGAGCACGTAGTCGACCAGCTGCTCGAGGTAGAAGGCGTTGCCCTCGGCGCGGCCGACGATCGTCTGCAGGACCTCCGGCGCCGGGGGCCGGCCGGCCAGCGCGACGTACCGCTCGCGGGCCAGGGCGGTCGAGGCCTCGGGGTCCAACGGCTCGAGGACCAGGTCGGTGACGTGGCTGCCGCGGCCCAGCGGGAGGCCGGCCAAGGGGGTGCCGTCGGGCCGGCTGGTGACCATCAGCAGCACCGGCGACCGGACGACGGTGCGCGACACCGCCTCCAGCACGTCGCGGGAGAGCGGGTCGAGCCAGTGCGCGTCCTCCACGACGATCACCAGCCCGGCCGCCTCCTCGGCCAGCGCGGAGAGCAACCGGCCGAGCAGGTCCTCGAGCGAGGTCTTGCGGAGCTCGCCGTCGAACGTCGCGGTCAGGTCGCTGTCGGGCAGCGTCAGGCCCAGCACGGGCCCGAGCAGCGGCGCGCGGCCGACCAGCCCGGCGTCCAGCCGGGCCACCGCCTGGACGACGTCGTCCGGGGAGGACGACTCGTCCAGGCCCAGCAGGTCGGCCCACACGCCGCGCCAGGCGGTGTACGACGCCTGGGTGGCGTGCGGCGTCGCCTCGCCACCGGCGAACGGAACCCCGTCCTCCACCAGCTCGGCGACCAGGCCGCCGACGAGCCGGGACTTGCCGGCGCCGGCCTCGGCCTGGACGACCACGACCTGCCCGTGCCCGTCCTCGGCGGTGCTCCAGAGGTCGCGCAGCCGGTCCAGCTCGGCCTCGCGGCCGACCAGCACGGTGAGGGTCTGCGACGACGCGCGTCGTCGGGAGGCGCGGCCGAGCAGGCGGCGTACCGGGACCTGCTGCTCGCGCCCCTTCACGGTGACGGGTGGCAGCTCCTCCCACTCGAACGCGTCGTCGGCGGCCTCGGCCACGTCCCCGTGCACCCAGATGCCGTCCGCCGGCGCGCGCGTCATCAGGCGCGCGGCCAGGTTCACCGCGTCGCCGAGGCAGCAGAAGGTACGTCGCTCCGGGTGCCCGTAGGTCCCGCTGCGCAGCCGGCCGGTCGCCACGCCGACCTGGACGTCGGTGACCGGGACCTCGTCGGAGATCTCCAGCAGCCGCAGCGCCGCCTCGCAGGCGCGCTCCGCGTCGTCCTCGTGGGCGATCGGCGAGCCGAACACGGCGTACAGGTAGGCACCCTTGTCGCCGATGGTGAGCTGCAGGACGTAGCCACCCAGCTCGTCGAGGGCCAGCTCGGCCCTGGTCACGAAGTCGTCGAGGACCTGCGGGGCCTGAGGGTCGCGCTCGAAGTCCAGCCCGCCGAAGCGCACGAAGATCGGCACCGCGGGCCGCAGGTCGGAGACGAACTCGCCCCGCCCGGCGACCATCCGCTCCCACACCGGCGGCAGCACCCACTGACGCGCGATCTCCTCGGGCAGCTGCGGCCAGCGGGGGTCCGAGTCCGGCGGGACGAGGTGGTCCACCAGGGCGTCGACCACGCCGACCTCGCCCAGCTCGCCGGGCCGGACCTCGCTCAGCAGGACGCGGTCACCCACCGATGCGATCGCGCCGGCGTCGAGCACGACCTCGCCGGGTCGGGACTGCTGCTCGGCGGCCGCCAGCGAGTCCATCAGCGTCCCGGCCATGACGTCGATGAGCTGGACCCTCGGGTCGCCGACGACGAAGCGGTGGACCTCGCCCACCGCCACCGCGATCTTCACGCCGAGCGTGATCGGGATCCCGCCCGGGGTCTGGACCACCCCGACCTGCTGCATCACCTGCTGCATCACCAGACCGCACTCCACGGCGCGGGTGCCGTCGTCCTCGTCGATCCACGCCGTGACCGCGTCGCCGCTGAAGTACACGACGCTGCCCGACCACACGTGCAGCGGCTCCATCAGCGCGCTGAAGATCCGGTCCAGGGTGGCCGACAGCACCTCCGCGCCGCGTCGGCCGCCGAGCTCTCGTGCCAGCGCCTCGGTCAGCGGCGTGAAGCCGGAGATGTCCACGAACACGGCCGAGCCGCGGCTCCTGCCGGGCAGCTCCTCCCCGCGCGCGAGCGCGCGACGGCGGTCACCCGGGATGTACGCCTGAGGGTTGTCCCCCGGCAGCAGGTGCGATAGGAGATCGGCCATCGGCACCCATCGTGTCACCCGCCCTGGTGCGCCTTGCACCGTGACAGTTCCACTGTCACGATGCAGGGATGGGCGACCGGACAGCCAGGGCGATCTTCGACCCCGAGCACGAGGCCTTCCGCGAGACCGTCGGCGCCTTCCTGGACAAGGAGGTCGTGCCCTTCCACGACCAGTGGGAGAAGGACGGCGTCGTCGACCGTGACGTCTGGGCCAAGGCCGGGGCCCACGGGCTGCTCGGGCTCCAGCTCGACGAGCGGTACGGCGGCGGAGGCACGCCCGACTTCCGCTACAACGCCGTCATCGGCGAGGAGATGACGCGCCGCGGCGTCTACGGGGCGGCGTACCCGCTGTTCAACGACATGATCGCGCCGTACCTGGTGGCCGCCGCCTCCGAGGAGCAGAAGGAGCGCTGGTTCCCGGGGCTCTGCTCCGGGGAGACGATCGCCGCGATCGCGATGAGCGAGCCGGGCGCGGGGTCCGACCTGCAGGGGATCCGGACGTCGGCGGTCGACGCCGGCGACCACTACGTCCTCAACGGCCAGAAGACGTTCATCTCCAACGGCATCCTGGCCGACCTGGTCGTCGTGGTGGCCCGCACGGACCCGGACGCCGGGCACCAGGGCATCTCCCTGCTCGTCGTCGAGCGGGGCATGGAGGGCTTCGAGCGCGGCCGGAACCTCGACAAGGTCGGCCAGCACGCCCAGGACACCGCCGAGCTGTTCTTCAGCGACGTGCGGGTGCCCAAGGCCAACCTTCTCGGCGAGGAGGGCCAGGGGTTCGTGCACCTGATGACCAACCTCCCGCAGGAACGGCTCTCGATCGCGGTGTCGTCGGCCATGGCGTGCGAGGTGGTGGTCGAGGAGACGCTCAGGTACGCCCGCGAGCGCACGGCGTTCGGCCGGCCGATCGGGAAGTTCCAGCACAACCGCTTCACCGTCGCCGAGATGGCCACCGAGGCGCGCATCGCGCGGGTGTTCGTCGACGACTGCCTCGCCAAGCACGTCCGCGGCGAGCTGGACACCGCCACCGCGTCGATGGCCAAGTACTGGGTGACCGAGCTCCAGAACAAGCTCGTCGACCGCGGCGTGCAGATGCACGGCGGGTACGGCTACATGCTCGAGTACCCCATCGCCCGCGCCTGGGTGAACAGCCGGGTCCAGACCATCTACGGCGGCACGACCGAGATCCAGAAGGAGATCATCGGCCGGTCCCTGGGTCTGTGATCCCTACGATTCGGCTGATGTCACATCCAGGGCATCTCGTTCGTCGTTCCAGCAAGGTTGCCCCGGCAGCGATGAGTGCATCACGCTCTCAGGGTCTGCTCAGGGGTAAACCCGATGAACCTTGTCCCCGCCCCGTGATGGAGTTCTCCCATGCATCGTCAGATCGCCGGCAAGCTCACCGGCCGTGTCACCAAGTGGCTCGTCTTTGCGGCCTGGATCGTCATCGTCGTCATCTCGAGCGGCTTCGCCGCCAAGCTCACCGACGTCCAGAACAACGAGGCCGCCTCCTGGCTGCCGTCGAGCGCTGAGTCCACCAAGGCTCTCGACAAGCTCACCACCCTCCCGGGACAGGACGAGAACAACATCCCGACCGTGGTCGTCTACTACCGCGACGGCGGGCTGACGCAGGACGACATGGCCGCGATCCAGTCCCAGGTGGCCGACATCCAGGCCATGGACGGCGTCCAGGGCGAGGTCGTCGGACCCATCCCCTCCGAGGACGGCGCCGTCGCCCAGACCGTCGTGACCTACAACTTCGGCAAGAACGGCTGGAACGACCTGCCCGACACCGCCGACAAGATCCGCGAGATCGCGGCCATCGACGGGGTCACCGTGCACATCGCGGGGCCGGGCGGGCAGGCGGCCGACTCGGCCGAGGCCTTCGCCGGCATCGACGGCACGCTGCTCTACTCGGCCCTCGTCGTGGTGATCGTGATCCTGCTCTTCACCTACCGGAGTCCGGTGCTGTGGGTGCTGCCGATCCTCTCGGCGATGTTCGCGCTGTTCACCAGCGAGGCCGTCATCTACTTCCTGGCTAAGAACTTCGGCCTCACCGTCAACGGGCAGAGCCAGGGCATCCTGACCGTGCTCGTCGTCGGAGCGGGCACCGACTACGCCCTGCTCCTGGTGGCCCGCTACCGCGAGGAGCTGCGCCGCCACGAGGACCGGCACGAGGCGATGGCCTTCGCCCTGCACCGCGCCTCGCCCGCCATCATCGCGAGCGCGGCCACGGTCGCGATCGGCATGCTCTGCCTCACCCTCGCGGAGATGAACTCCACCGCCGGCCTGGGGCCGGTGCTGGCGATCGGTGTCGTCGTCACGCTGGCCGTGATGGTCACGCTGCTGCCCGCGCTGCTGGTGATCACCGGGCGCTGGATCTTCTGGCCCAAGCGCCCGACGTTCGGCTCGCCGGAGCCCACGTCAACGGGCTTCTGGTCCCGCGTCGGCCGCCGCATCGCACCGCGCCCCCGCCGCGTCTGGGTCGGGACCGCCATCGTGCTGGGAGTCGCCTGCCTCGGCATGCTCCAGCTGGACACGTCCGGGCTCAACACCGACGACCAGTACACCAAGGAGTTCGACAGCCTCAAGGGTCAGTCGCTGCTGACCGAGCACGGGCTCGTCGACACCTCGAACCCGATCCAGGTCATCGCCAACGCCGACCAGCAGCAGGCGGTCGCGGACGCCGTCGCGTCCGTGCCCGGACTGGGCGAACCCGACACGTCCACCCCGCCCGTGGGCGGCATCGCCCTGATCACGGCGACCGTCCCCGACGACCCTGCCTCACCAGCTGCGTTCGAGCTGGTCAAGCAGGTGCGTGACGCCGTGCACCAGGTCGACGGGGCCGACGCACTCGTCGGCGGCACCTCGGCGATCTACCTCGACATCCAGACCGCATCCCACCGGGACAACCTCGTCATCATCCCGGTGGTGCTCCTGGTCGTGATGCTGATCCTGATGGTGCTGCTGAGGGCGCTGATCTCTCCGCTGCTGCTGATCGCGACGGTGATCTTGTCCTTCGGCACGGCCCTGGGCGTCTCGACGATCATCTTCCAGCAGGTCTACACACGGCTGATCGACCACGGCAACGGCTTCAACCACGCCGACGCGTCGTTCCCCTTGTTCGTGTTCGTCTTCCTCGTGGCACTCGGCATCGACTACAACATCTTCCTGATGACCCGGGTGCGGGAGGAGACCCAGACACGGGGCACTCGCGAGGGCTCCCTCGTCGCCCTGTCGGCCACGGGCGGGGTGATCACGTCCGCGGGACTGGTGCTGGCGGCGACGTTCGCGGTGCTCGGCACCCTGCCCCTGGTGTTCCTGGCGGAGATGGGCACGGCGGTGGCGCTGGGCGTCATCCTCGACACGATGGTCGTCCGGTCCGTCCTGGTCACCGCGCTCAACCTGGACCTGGGCGGGAAGATCTGGTGGCCGAGCAAGCTCGACCGCGGTGACGCGCCGCGGGAGATGCCCGAGCCGCAGCAGGAGCAGATCCTCTCCCACTGAAGATCGGCGGTGCGTCGGCTCCCCCGCCGTCCTACTCTGGGCGGATGGGGGAGCCGACGTCGGCCGTGCGGGTGCTGCTCGCGCTGTGGGAGCAGTCCGGGCGGCGGCTGCGCGAGCGCTGCCGCGGCCTGACCGACGAGGAGTTCTTCTGGGAGCCGGTGCCGGGCTGCTGGAACATCCGCCGCGACGAGCGGCACGTGGGCGGCTGGTCCTACGAGTACGAGTTCGCGCCCGAGGACCCCGCCCCGCTGACCACCATCGGCTGGCGCCTGGTGCACCTGACGGCCGGCAACCGGCTCTACTGGAACCACGGGTTCGGCGACGCGACGCTGACGTTCCCCGACCTCGAGGTTCCGCACACGGCCGACTCGGCCCGCGCGGCGTGGCACGACAGCCGGGTGCCCGTCACCAAGTGGCTGGCCGACGCCAACGACGACGACCTCGTCGAGCTGCGGCCGAGCCACCTGCCGGAGCGCACCATGGCCGCCGGTGACCAGGTCCGTGCGCTCGTCGACGAGCAGATCCACCACGGCGCCGAGATCGCGCTGCTGCGGGACCTCTTCCTGCGCCCGCACGAGGACCACCACACCGACCGCCCGTTGGCCGCGGACGCCCCGGGGACCTAGCCGAGGTAGACCGGCAACGACTCCACGCCGTACACGATCGAGCGGTCGTGGAAGGCGAGCTCGGAGGGGTCCACCGCGAGCCGCAGGCCGGGGAAGCGCCGGGCGAGGGCGGGGTACGCCGCGCGCAGCTCCATCCGGGCCAGCTCGGCGCCGACGCAGCGGTGGAAGCCGTGCCCGAACGCCAGGTGCGAGGACGTGGCCCGGCCGTGGTCGAAGCCCGCGTGGAAGGCTCGTGGGTCGCGGTTGGCCGAGGGCAGGTGGGCGAGGACGACCGCGCCCTTCTTGATCCGCTGGCCGGCGAGCACGACGTCCTGCTTGGCGAAGCGCGGGAAGGAGATCTGGACGACGGCGAGGTAGCGGAGCAGCTCGTCCACGATCGGCGCGGCGCTCTCGTCCTCCTCGATCAACAGCCGCCAGAGCTCGGGGCGCTCGAGCAGCACGGCGCTGCCGAGGGCGAGCATCGAGGCGCTGGTCTCCAGGCCGCCGGTGAACGCCCCGTCGGCGAGCCCGGCCAGGTCGAAGTCGGTGATCTCGTCGCCGTGCTCGCGGATGATCTGGCCGATCAGGCCGGGCCCTGGCTCGCGGCGCTGGCGGGCCGTCTCCTCGAAGAGGAACTGGCGCGACCCGGCCACCGCGCCGACGGTGCCGATGCCCCCGCCCGTCACGTCGAACCGGGCGCTGGCCATCGAGCGGAACTTCTCGCGCTCCTCGACCGGCAGCCCCAGCAGCTCGCAGATCACCAGGAACGGCACCGGGAACGCGAACGTCTGCGCCAGGTCGACGACCGCGCCCCCGGCGCCGAGGCGCTCGGTCTCGTCGAGCTGGTCCTCGATGATCCGCTCGATCCCGGGCTTGAGCCGCGCGAGCCGGCGCATCGTGAACTCCGGCGTCAGCAGGCGGCGCAGTCGGGTGTGGTCGGGTGGGTCGGTGAAGCCCAGTCCGCCGATGTCGCCGTCAGCGCCGCCGGCCTTGCCCATGTAGGGGCGGATGTCGGTGGAGTACGACGTCTGGTCGGCGAGCAGCTCGCGGCACTCCGCGTCGCCCGTGACCAGCCAGACCTCGGTGCCGAGGAAGGTGACCACCTTCGCCACCGGCCCCTTGTCCTCGCGGAGGTTCCCGATCCGGTCGACCGGCTCCATGCCGTCGCGCTTCAGGGGCCAGGTGAGCCGCTCGGGCACCCGGTCCAGCCGGCTCAGGTCGATGCCAGGGCTGCGGGCGATCAGCGCCTTGCGCACCCGCGACCGCACCGCCTCCAGCAGCAGCGCCATCTCGACCCCCAGCTCTCCGTGCAGCATCTCGGTCTTCGAAACTGCGGTGAAGGTTACTGCGCGGGATCACCCGATCGGGTGATCGGCTGGCGGTTTCAGGGAAACGTCAGGGTCGGACACCGGTCGGCGAGGACGGCCGCCATGGACGTACTGCTTCGCCGTCGACCATGCGCGATGATCAAGGTGCCTCACCGAGGTGACTGCGACCGATCAGGAGGCAACGTGCACAAGGAGTCACTCACCGAGCTCGTGCCGCAGCACTTGGACAGGGCCAAGGCGGCGGCGAGCGGACGAAGCGGCCACACGATCTACGGCGGACACGAGCACGCCCTGCGACAGACGCTGATCGCGCTGCGGGCCGGCGGGACCCTCGACGAGCACGAGAGCCCGGGCGAGGCAACGCTCCAGGTCCTCCATGGACGCGTGACCCTCGTGGCGGGCGAGGACCGTTGGGACGGTTCGGCGGGCGATCTCATGCCCATCCCCGACTCTCGTCACGCCCTCGAGGCGGTCGAGGACACGGTCGTGCTCCTGACGGTCGCCTTGCGCGGCTGACGGACGACCCACGTCGCCCGGACGCGGAGGACCTGTGTGCCAGTACTGCGGCTGTCGAGCCGTCCCGCTCATCCGCGACTACATCGCGGAGCACGACGACGTCCTCGACCTGTTGGACTCGGCGTTGCGTGCGATCGCGGTCGACGACCTCGACCGCGCGGTCGCTGGGGTGCACGAAGCACGGGAGGCCCTCACTCGCCACTGGGCGGGCGAGGAGAACGGGATCTTCACGGTGATGGCGGCGCGCGACGACGAGTACGCCCGGTACGTCGCTCCCCTGGTCGAAGAGCACCGCGAGCTGGAGCACTTCCTCGCCCATGTCGACCTCTCCGTGAAGCAGGGCCAGGCGGACCTGCGGACGGCGTTCGAGGAGCTCAAGGAGCACATCAGCAAGGAGGAGGACGGCCTCTTCCCGGCCTCCCTGACCGCCCTGGACGGCGATGACTGGAACACGTCCATGGCGGCCTGGCAGGACGCCCATCCGAGCGAGCGCATGCTCAGCGACTGAGGACCGCAGGCCACGGCCCAGCGGTAGGGTCCGACTGTTTCCGGAGATGCGTCGCGAGACGCACCACACCCCCAGGAGGAGAGGCAGTGAAGGCACTCTTCAAGGGCGCTGCGGGACCTGGCCTCACCCTCACGGACCGCCCGGAGCCGGTTGCCGGCCCCAACGACGTGAAGATCCGGGTCGCGCGCACGGGTATCTGTGGGACCGACCTGCACATCGAGGCGTGGGACAGCTGGGCGGCCGGCGAGATCAACGCACCCCTGGTTCCCGGACACGAGTTCTCCGGAGAGGTCGTCGAGGTGGGCAGCGCGGTGACCACGGTGCGGGTCGGCGACCTGGTCTCCGGAGAGGGGCACGTGGTCTGCGGACACTGCCGGAACTGCCGAGCGGGCCGCCGGCACCTGTGCATCCACACCTCGGGCGTGGGCGTCAACCGGGACGGCGCGTTCGCCGAGTTCGTCGTGATACCCGAGGGCAACGCGTGGAGCCACTCGGCCGGCATGGACCTCGAGCTCGCTGCGATCTTCGATCCGCTGGGCAACGCGGTGCACACGGCACTGTCGTTCCCCCTCGTGGGTGAGGACGTGCTCGTCACCGGGGCAGGACCGATCGGGCTGATGGCAGCCGCGGTCGCCCGCCACGTCGGCGCGCGGTTCGTCGTGATCACGGACGTGAACGAGGAGCGTCTCGAGCTCGCCAGGAAGATGGGCGTGGACCTCGCAGTCAACGTCGCCAGCGAGCGGATCGCCTCGGCACAACGGGTGCTCGGCATGAAGGAGGGCTTCGACATCGGGCTCGAGATGAGCGGGTCTCCCAACGCTCTGCCCGAGATGCTGGACAACCTCACCCACGGTGCGCGCGTCGCGGTGCTCGGGCTGCCGGCTCAGCCCGTCACCATCGACTGGGTCAAGGTCATCACTCACATGATCACGATCAAAGGCATCTACGGTCGCGAGATGTTCGAGACCTGGTACGCCATGAACGCCATGGTCAGCACCGGCCTGGACGTCTCCGGCGTCATCACCGACCGGTTCCCGTCCTCACACTGGGAGGACGCGTTCGCAACAGCGCGCCGTGGCGACAGGGGCAAGGTCATCATCGACTGGAGCGAGGAGTAGGCCATCTACACCAACGTTCGTGCAGAGCTCGAACAGTCCCTCACCGAGATCAAGGCCGCCGGGCTCTACAAGTCGGAGCGTCAGCTGGCCACACCGCAGTCGGCGCACGTGCGCACGGGCGACAAGGACGTCCTGAACTTCTGCGCCAACAACTACCTGGGGCTGGCCGACGACCAGCGGGTCATCGCGGCAGCGCAGGCCGCTCTGGACACCTGGGGCTTCGGGATGGCCAGCGTGCGCTTCATCTGTGGCACGCAGAGCCAGCACGTCGAGCTCGAGGACAAGCTGTCCGCACTTCTCGGCACCGAGGCCACGATCCTCTTCCCATCCTGCTTCGACGCCAACGGCGGCGTGTTCGAGGTGCTGCTCGGTGCCGAGGACGCCGTCATCTCCGACGAGCTCAACCACGCGTCGATCATCGACGGCATCCGGCTGTGCAAGGCGCAGCGCCTGCGCTATCGCAATCGGGACATGGCCGACCTCGAGGAGCAGCTGCGGGCCGCAGCCGGCGCCCGGCGTCGGCTCATCGTGACTGACGGTGTGTTCTCCATGGACGGCTACTTCGCGCCCCTCGAGGAGATCTGTGACCTGGCCGAGCGCTACGACGCGCTGGTGATGGTCGACGACTCGCACGCCGTCGGATTCGTCGGACCGTCAGGCGCGGGTACACCCGAGCTGTTCGGCGTGCGCGACCGCGTGGACATCCTCTCGGGCACCCTCGGCAAGGCCCTGGGTGGCGCATCAGGCGGGTACATCAGTGCTCACCGCGAGATCGTCGAGCTGCTGCGGCAGCGCGCACGTCCCTACTTGTTCTCCAACGCCGTCGCGCCGTGCGTGGTCGCGGGCACCCTCGTCGCCCTCGATCTCGTGGCGAGCGGCGCCGAGCAGCGCCTGACGCTGTGGCGCAACGCTCGCGACTTCCGCGAGCGGATGGAGGCTGCCGGGTTCGACCTGCTGCCCGGGGAGCACGCCATCATCCCCGTCATGTTCCCGGACGCCCACGACGCCGTCGCCATCGCGGAGGCCCTTCTCGAACGCGGCGTCTACGTGATCCCGTTCTCCTACCCGGTCGTGCCCTTGGGCAAGGCCCGCATCAGGGTTCAGATCTCCGCTGGGCACTCCGCCGACGACATCATCGCCTGCGTCCAAGCCTTCGTGGAGGCCCGCGACGCTGTCGGGGGTGCCCCGCCACCCACCCGCGCATAGGCGCCGTTGGAACGCCCGGCGAGACTCCGGACGGCCATTGGTACCCTGAACGCGCGAAGTCTGGTAGGAGACGACCATGGAGGAAGCTCCAAACAGGCCCCCGGTTCCGTTGCTCTGCCGGCTCAACCTGCGGCACCACTGGCACTGGGAGTACAACGAGGACCATCAGCGCTTCAGACGCTGTGCACTCTGCGGCAAGGACGATCCCCACGTGGGCACCGGCGAAGGCGGTCCAGGCGTTGGGGGTCCCTAGCTCTCCGCTGACGAAGGGCAGCCCGAAGGACGGTCGGACGTCCACCCGCCGCGGTCGCCGCCTCAGGGAGCCGTGACCGTGACCGCCTCGCCGTAGGCGTCGAAGGTCATGTCGTAGGTCTCGTCGCCGCCGCCCGAGAAGAACTCGCCCGTCACCCGCAGGGTTGTGATCTGGTCGTCCTCGCTGATCCCGATCTCGGTGTCGTAGACGCCCTTCGCGTCGGCGCTCGGGATGATCGGGTCCACGTAGGTCCCGAGCAACGTCCCTGTGAAGGTCGTCAGCACCTGGTCGCCCTGCCGGATGGCAGCCCCGCGCGAGGGGTCCTCCAGCTTCACCAGCAGTCCGGAGATCCCGCTGTCCGGGTCGGCGAAGTCGGCGGGGTCGGGAGCGCCGTACTCGGCCGGGTCGATGACCTGGTAGCTCGTGGTCAGCGGGAGCTTGGCGTGAACCTCGCCGTCGACCGAGATGACGGGCACCTCGGCGTTGAAGCCACCGAGGAGCACCCTCACCATGCCCTTGAAGGCGGGCTGGTGCGTGAGGGTGCCGTCGGCACCCAGCACGCCGTTGCCCCCGGAGGGGGTGGAGCTGGTCGCCAGGGTCAGGTGCACGCTCGCCGCCTCGTCGAAGTTGTCCTTCGCGGCGGTGAGCACCTCGTCGACGCTGCGACCCTCGGTGGCGGGCTGCGAGCTGCACCCCGCCACTGCCCACACAGCGAGTGCGACACCCGACCACCTGACGACACGCGTCTTCACGGCTCCAGCCTTTCACGGCCGTGGCCGACGTCGCGGGTGTCGGCGTGACGGAAGACCACGAGAGCGGCCAGCCCCGCGACCGCGCAGCAGACCGCGGCGCCCAGGAAGATCGTGTGCAGCTGGACCAGGCCGGCTTCGCGCAGGATCAGCGCGTACTCCGCGCAGCGGGTCCGGCCGCCGGGGCAGACGTCCTGGGCGGCCGGGATGTCGGCCTGGGCCACGTAGTAGCGGCGCAACCCGATAGTGGTCAGTGCGCTGATGCCCACCAGCTTCCCGACGGTCCGCGCCACCACGAGCAGAGCGCTGGCCACGCCGTGGGTGGTGGAGCGGGTGGCCGAGAGCAACGCGGCGTTCGTCGGGGGCATGGCGAGACCGACTCCCAGCCCTCCCAGGACCAGCGGCACCGTCGCCACGGGGCTGCGCAGGGACTCCAGCCCCCACCGCGACATCCACGCAAACGCGGCACAGCTCGCCGCCATCCCGATGGCCGTCACCACCCCGGCCGGGACCCGGTGGGTCAGCCAGCCGCCGACGAGGGCCCCGACCGGCAGCCCGACGAGGAACCGCACCAGCACGAGCGCCGCCGCGAGCTGGGAGTCGCCGTAGATCGTGATCCGCGCGAAGATCGGGATGTCCACCAGGGCGGCGATCAGGCCGGCGCCCACGAAGAAGCTCACGACCAGCGCGCCCCAGGCCGGGGTCGCCGTCAGCGCTCCGGGCGGCACCAGCGGGTTGCTCACCGCGCGGTTGCGACGCCAGAAGCCGGCGGCCGCCAGCGCGCCGCCCAGCAGCAGCCAGGGCCCGGCGGGCGCAAGCACCTGCACCTCGGGGTCGGTCGCCGCGAAGGCGAGGATCACCCCGGCGAGCGCTGCGGCCAGCAGCCCGGCACCGAGCAGGTCGACCTGGCGCAGGAGAGGCCGCCACGACGGCACGTCGACCAGGGGCGAGCGCGCGGTCAGGCAGCGCACGAGAAGCAGCAGCGCGAGCACGACAACCGCGATCCCCAGCGGGGAGAGCCAGCGGCTCTGACCCGCGACCGGGAGGAACGCGACCCCGAGATCCACGTCGCCGGTGAGCCGGGAGGGTTGCACCATCACCAGCAGGAGCCCGCTGACGGCCGCGGTGGCGAGCAGCACCCCCAACCAGTCCCGGCGGGCAAGCAGGCGGGGCCGTAGGGCTGGGTCGCCGTGGTGCGCGGCGACCCGCCGGATGACCGCCGCGAGCACCAAGCCGGCGGCGAGGTTGACGAGGAAGATGTCGCGCCACGTGCCGAACGTGAGCACGACGGCGCCGTACAGCGGCCCCACGACGTTGCCGAGCTCCTGGATGCCGTTGACCACCCCGAGGGGGACTCCACGCCGGCGCGGAGGGTAGAGGTCGGCCACCAGGGCCAGCGTGGCCGGCAGCAGTCCCCCAGCGCCGATGCCCTGGAGCACGCGACCGGCCACCATCGAGGGCAGGTCGTAGGCCGCCGCGGTCACCAGGGAGCCGAGGGAGAACACCACCAGCGAGCCGACGAGGACGGGGGTGCGGCCACGTAGGTCGGCGATCCGGCCGACCAGCGGCAACGCCGCGACGTACCCGAGCATGAAGCCGGAGATGATGGGGGCCGCCCGTTGGAGGTCCTCGGCCGACAGCCCGGCGGAGGCCATCATCTCCGGAAGCGCGAGAACCACCACGTAGGTGTCGGCCGCCGCGAAGGCGACCGCCACGGCCGCGAGCCACAGGAGCACCCGCCCGGCAGGGTCGGCGGCGGCGAGGCGCGACCTGGTCCTCACATGCGTTCCTTAGGGCGACAGTTCGGAGGGCCTACTCCCACTCGATGGTGCCGGGCGGCTTCGAGGTGATGTCGACGGTGACCCGGTTGACCTCGCGCACCTCGTTGGTGATGCGGGTCGAGATCTTCTCGAGCAGGTCGTAGGGCAGTCGGGCCCAGTCGGCTGTCATGGCGTCCTCGGAGGTGACGGGCCGCAGGACCACCGGGTGGCCGTACGTGCGGCCGTCGCCCTGGACGCCGACCGAACGCACGTCGGCGAGCAGCACGACGGGGAACTGCCAGATGTCGCGGTCGAGACCGGCCGCGGTCAGCTCGGCGCGCGCGATCGCGTCGGCCTGGCGCAGGATGTCCAGGCGTTCGCGGGTGACCTCGCCGATGATCCGGATGCCGAGGCCGGGCCCGGGGAACGGCTGGCGCCACACCATCGTGGGCGGCAGGCCGAGCTGCTCGCCGACCATGCGGACCTCGTCCTTGAACAGGGTGCGCAGCGGCTCGACCAGCTCGAACTGGAGGTCGTCCGGGAGGCCGCCGACGTTGTGGTGGGACTTGATGTTGCTCGTGCCCGCCCCACCGCCGGACTCGACGACGTCCGGGTAGAGCGTGCCCTGGACGAGGTACGCCGTGGTGGCGTCGGACGCGTCCCCGAACACGCGGGCCTCGGCGGCCTCGAACGTGCGGATGAACTCGCGGCCGATGATCTTGCGCTTCTCCTCGGGGTCGTGGATCCCCTCCAGCGCACCGAGGAACTGGTCGCCGGCGTCCACCACGTCGAGGGTGTCGAAGACCGCCTCGAAGTCGGAGCGCACCTGCTCGGTCTCGCCCAGCCGCATCATCCCGTGGTCGACGTACACGCACGTCAGCCGGTCGCCGATGGCTCGCTGCACGATCGCGGCGGCGACAGCGGAGTCCACGCCGCCGGACAGCGCGCAGATCGCGCGACCTTCGCCGATCTGCTCGCGGATCCGCCCGACCTGCTCGTCGACGATGTTGAGCATCGTCCACGTCGGCCGGCAGCCGGCGATGTCGAGGAGGAAGTGCTCGAGGACCTTCTGCCCGTGCTCGGTGTGCAGCACCTCCGGGTGCCACTGCACGCCGGCGTACCCGCGCGCCACGTCCTCGAACGCCGCGACCGGCGTCCCGAGCGTGGACGCCAGCAGGGTGAAGCCCTCGGGCGCCGCCGTCACCGAGTCGCCGTGGGACATCCAGACGTTGTGGTGCTCCGGTACGCCGGCGAGCAGCGTGCCCGCCTCGACGACGTCCACCGGGGTGCGGCCGTACTCGCGGGCACCTGTCGGCGAGACGGTGCCGCCCAGCTCCTGGGCCATGACCTGGAAGCCGTAGCACATCCCGAACACCGGGACGTCGCCCTCGAACAGCGCACCGTCGAGTGACGGCGCCCCCTCCTCGTACACCGACGACGGCCCGCCCGACAGCACGATCGCCTTCGGCCCGCGCGCGAGCATCTCGGCCACCGGCATGGTGTGCGGCACGATCTCGGAGTAGACGTTCGCCTCGCGCACGCGCCGGGCGATGAGCTGGGCGTACTGCGCCCCGAAGTCCACGACGAGGACCAGGTCGTGCTCCGACCCCGTGTTGGGCATGGCCCAACCCTATCGAGGCGCCCTGGTGGTCGCGCCGGGCGAGCCCGTGTCGAGACCCCGTGGTCCCGGACCGGCGTCGCCACCCGCAGGGATCAGGCCTCCAGGCGCGCCTTGAGGCCGCCCAGGGTGCTGTCGACGAGGCCCCCGATCACGCGGCGCCGGACGAACCCGGGCAGTGGCAGGTTGTGGTGGATGGTGAGGTCGTAGGTGACCTCGGTCTTGTCGCGCCCGAGCGGCACGAGGGTGTAGCGCCCTTCCTGCCCTGTCTGCAGCCGGCCTTCCACCATCGTCCAGCTCATGCAGTCCTCCCCGTGGTCGTAGGAGAGCGTGTACTGGTCGGTGCCGACCGTCGCCGACGCCTTGAACCGCGCGGTCGCCGGCAGCCCGTCGTCCTCGTAGACCTCGAGCAGCTCGGCCTCGAGGATCTCCGGGATCCACTCGGGCTGGCTCTCCACGTCACGGATGGTGGACAGCACGTCCTCGAAGGCAGCCCGCACCTCGACGGTGCGCACGGCGTTGTCAGTGGGCATCGACGCGTCCTCCTACGAACCCCGTCCTCAACAGCTCGACGATCTCCTTGAGCAGGGGCATCCGCGGGTTCGTGCGGTTGCTCAGGTCCTGGAACGCGGTCATCGCCAGCGTCGGCAGGGCCTGCTCGAACTCCTGCTCGTCGACTCCCAGTTCCTGGAGGGACCGCGGCATGCCCAGTCGGTCGAGCAGGGCCTCGACCCCCTCGAACAGCCGGCGGCGGCTCTCCGCCGGATCCGACCCCCCGAAGACGACCCGCCCGAGCTGGGCGTACTTCTGGGGAGCGATGTACGCCGAGTACCCCGGCGCCGGCATGAACTTGGTCGGGAGCTCGGCGTTGTAGCGCAGGACGAGCGGCAGGAACACGCCGTTGGCGCGACCGTGGGCGATGTGGAAGCGAGCGCCCACGGCGTGGGCGAGCGCGTGGTTGGTGCCCACGAAGGCGTTGGAGAAGGCGAGCCCGGCAAGGGTCGCTGCGTTGGCCATGTCCGTTCGCGCCGCCAGGTCGGCCGGGTCGTCGAGCACGCGCGGGAGCGCGTCGAAGATCAGCCGCGCCGCCTGCACGCAGAAGGCGTCGGTGTACGGCGAGGCGAAGATCGACACCACTGCCTCGAGGGCGTGGGTCAGGGCATCGATGCCGCTGTCGAGGGTGACGGACTCGGGCATCGACAAGGTGAGCAGCGGGTCGACGATGGCCACGTCGGGCACCAGGCAGTAGTCGACGAGCGTCTCCTTGCGCTCGCCGACCGTCACCACGGCGGCGGGCGAGACCTCCGAGCCCGTTCCGGACGTCGTCGGTACGGCGACCAGCCGGACGGTGTGCGGCTCACGCGGGAAGTCCGCCATCCGCTTGCGCGGGTCGAGGAAGGGGACGGTCAGGTCCTCGAGCCTGCGGTCCGGGTGCTCGAAGAACAGGCGCATGGCCTTGGCCGCGTCGAGCACCGAACCGCCACCGACGGCGACAAGCAGGTCGGGTTGGGTCTTCTCGAGCATGGCGACACCGCGCCGGATCGTCTCCTCGTCGGGCTCCGGCACCACCTCGCTGAACACGTGGACGTGACTCGTCCGCAGCTTGGAGCGGACCATGTCGGTCACGCCGCGGGCTTCGTTGGCGGCATCGGTCACCACGACGGCGACTTCGCAGTCGAGGTCGCGCAGGTTGTCCAGCGCCCCAGCGTTGAAGAACGTGTTGGAGGGCACCCGGAACCACTGGGAGGGCGTCCGCCGGTGCGAGACCGTCTTGATGTTGAGCAGCTGCTCGTAGTTGACGTTCTCGGTCGTGACCGACCCGCCCCACGTGCCGCAGCCGAGGGAGAATGTGGGGGTCAGGTTGTTGTACACCCCGCCGAGGGCGCCGACCGCGGTCGGCGCGTTGACGAGGATCCGGCCGGTGCGGACGCTCGCGGCGAAGAGGTCGACGACGGCGGCGTCGCGGGCATACACCGCCGAGGTGTGCCCGAGACCGCCGTGCTCGGTGACCAGGACGGCGACCTGGACCGCGTGCGGGACGTCCGGCGATCGCACCAGGCCGAGGACCGGCATCAGCTTCTCCTGCAGCAGGGGATGGGACGCGAGCTGCTCGAGGTCGGCCGGCAGGGGCGCGAGCAGGATCTTGGTCAGCGGCGGCACGCTGAACCCGGAGCGCGCGGCCAGCTCGGCGGCGGGCTGGCCGAGGGCCGCCATGTTGACCTTGTCGCCGTCGCCGAACGCGAACTGGACCAGCTGGCCGACCTGCTCCCCGGTGAGCAGGTGGGCGCCCATGCGCAGGAACTCGTCCTGCACCTCGTCGTACACCTCGTCGTCCACGATGCAGGTCTGCTCCGCCGGGCAGATCACCGAGGCATCGAAGGTCTTGGAGATCAAGATGTCGACGACGGCACCCGGGATGTCAGCGGTGTGGTGGATGTACGTCGGTGCGTTGCCGGGCCCGACGCTGAGCCCGGGCTTCCCGGCGGCGTTGGCGAGCGCCACGATCTTCGGGCCGCCGGTCACCCAGATGAAGTCCACACCGGGGTGCTTGAAGAGGTAGTGGGTCACGTCGTGGGCGGCGTCCGGGACGACCTGCAGCGCGCCGAGGGGCATGCCGACCGCCTCCGCCGCCTCGCGCAGCACGGCCACGCTCCGCTCGCACGAGCGGATGGCGTACGGAGATGGTCGGAAGATGATGGCGTTCCGGGTCTTGGCCGCGACGATCGCCTTGTAGAGCACGGTCGAGGTCGGGTTCGTCACCGGCGTGATGGCCAGCAGCACGCCGATGGGCTCGGCCACCCGGACGATGTTGCGCTCCACGTCCTCCTCGATCACGCCCACGGACCGCTTGTCGCGCAGGTAGTCGGACAGGAACTCCGTCGCGACGTAGTTCTTGACCACCTTGTCCTCGAAGACCCCGAAGCCGGTCTCCTCGATGGCGAGGGTGGCCAGCTCGGCTGCGGCACGAATGCCCGCGCGGGCCATCGCCGCCACGATGGCATCCACCTGCTGCTGGTCCAGCAGCCGGAAGGCTCGGGCGGCCTCGGCGGCGCGGTCGACGACGACATCGACCTCGTGGAGTCTCTCGTCAGTGGTGCCGGCAGGTGTGGCCGGTGATGTGGCCGGTGACGGAGGTGGCTCGTGCTTCGCCACGGCCTCTGCTGCTGCCGCCGGCCGGACGTCGACGTCTGACTTGCCCATGGTCGATCTCCTACTTGCGTGCTGGAGTGCGCTTGCGCGGGGTCCTACCGGGATGCGCGGGTTCGGAGTCGGCCGCAAGGGCGAGGACCTCGTCGAAGCCGGCGACCAGGCACTCGCGGAAGACCTCGAAGTCGGAGATCGCGGCGCTGTCGGCGTTGATGCCGATCGCGCAGGTGTCGCGGTAGGTCATCAGCGTGATGTTCACACTCGCGCCGATCGTCGGCCCGAAGCCGTACTGCATCCGCACCGCTGCCCCTGCGAGGTACACCTGGACGGGCAGTCCCGGCACGTTGCTGGCCAGGAAGTCGACGTGGCGCAGGATGGCGCCGATGTACCACCGAGGAAGGAGGTTCAGGCCGCCGGCGATGGTCTGGGTGTACGGCAGTGAGCGCTCTGCGCGGATGGATCCGGCACGGCGGTGGGTCTCCTTGATCCGGGCGGCGGGATCCGGGTCGGAGACCGGCAGGACGAAGCGCATCAGGGTGATCCGGTTGCCGCCGACCTCGTCCCCCTGCGAGCGGATGCTGATCGGCATGGTCACCTTCAGCTCCTCGACCGTGGAGCCGTGTCGCTCGTGGTAGATCCGCATCCCTCCGGTGATCCCGGCCAGGAAGGCGTCGTTGAGCGTCCCGCCGCCGCGGTGGGCCGCTTCCCTGAGCGCGAGGAGCGGGACCTCGTGCACGCCGAGCTCGCGCCGAGTCCGCCGGTCCCGCATGATCGGCGAGGAGGTCTCGTTGATCGGCCGCACGGTGCGGTAGACCGAGGCCGTGGTCTCGGTGACCGCCCGCACGGTCGCCCGGGGGTGCCGGACGCCGCCGAGGATCGCGGAGGGGGTGGCCTGCGCGGCGAGCTTCGCCGCGTGGCCCAGGGTGGCCGCCTCGTAGCCGAGCGTGTGCCGCAGCGTGTCGAGCAGGCCGGGCTCCTTCGCGACCGGCACCGGCGGCAGCGGGCCGCGGTCGGCGGGTTCGGGCGTGTGGTCGAAGACGAGCTCGGCGATCTGGAGGGCGCCGATCCCGTCGGCGAGCGAGTGGTGGAGCTTGACCACCAGCGCCGCGCCGTCGTCGGCGAGCCCCTCGACCAGCGTGACGCTCCACATCGGCCGGGCGTGGTCGAACTCGTCGAGCTCGGCCCGGCGCGCCATCTCCAGGACGGTCGCGAGCGTCCCGGGGGGCGGTGCCATCACCCGACGGAGGTGGTAACGCAGGTCGAAGTCGCGGTCGTAGACCCAGCGAGGCGGCGCGGGCGGCAGCGAGGGCACGACCCGCTGCCGGAACATCGGCATCAACCTGGCCACTCGCTCGAACCTGTCGACCAGCACCGCCCAGTCCGGCGATCGGTCGAGCACCACGATGCTGACGACTGTCGAGCGCAGCCGCGCATCAGCCTCCATGCCCCAAGCGAAGGCATCCGTGTTGCGCATGAAACTGGCCATCGCGTCCTCCTGCGTCCACCCACGCTAGGACCGGATGCGCGGCACGAGCAGGGCCTGAAGTCCCGTCCTGCAGGGACGCCGGGCGGTACCTCGATGCCCATCCAGCGGCTGATGCTGCTCGGCGTCCCTCTCGTCATGCTGATCGAGCCGGGCGAGCCCCTGGGCGAGCCCGTGTCGAGACCCGGTGAGCGTTCCTCGGCCTCGACACGCTCGGCCGTGGCCGGCCTCCCGGCTCGACCACCATGGAGCCACCGCGGCCCTCTCGTCATGCTGGTCGAGCCGGGCGAGCCCCTGGGCGAGCCCGTGTCGAGACCCGGTGAGCGTTCCTCGGTCTCGACACGCTCGGCCGTGGCCGGCCTCCCGGCTCG
>NZ_JADKPN010000015.1 GCF_015352455.1 Nocardioides islandensis | reverse complement strand
ACCCGGCCTGGCTCCACTTCTACAATCACCACCGCGGACACACCTCGCTCAAGGGCAAGTCACCCATCGACCTCGTGCCCAACGTGCCCGGACAGAACACCTAGGGCCACGCCCTTATACCTGCTTGCGCACCACCCAGCGGTGCTTGCCGACCTTGACCACCCGCTCGAAGCCGAGCTTGTCGTACGTCGACAGCGCACCGTGGTACAGGAAGCCGGCGGCCACGTCGGCGGCGTCCTCGGGATAGCCCTCGACCAGGCCACCACCCAGGTCGCGGATCAGGTCCACGGCCCCGGCGATGGCCGCGCTGTTGACGCCCTGCCGCCGGTGGCCCTTGCCGGCGTAGCAGCAGCCGATCCGCCAGTCGGGCAGATCGCGTCCCTTCTCGGCGGCCGGGCGGTTCTTGATCCGCGCCACCTCGGTCGGTGGGCCGAACTGCGCCCAGCCCACGCACTCCTCGCCGTCGAAGACCAGCGCGGCGTGCGTCGTACCGGCGCGCACCATCTCGTGCTTGCGCTCCCGGTTGCCCTCGGCGCTGTCGGTGAAGCCGTCGGGGTGCATGCCGACGCACCAGCAGCCGCCGAAGATCCCGCCGTTGGCCTCGACCAGCGCCGCGAACGCCGGCCACGTGGACTCGTCGAGCGGCCGCACCTCGAACGTCACGACCCGGCTCCCGTCACCTCGTCCAGCTCGACCAGGTCCTCGGGGGTGGGCTGCCACCGCAGCGCCGCGGCGTTCGCGCGCACCTGGTCGCCGCGCGTGACGCCGGAGATGACCGAGGCCACCGCGGGTTGGGCGGCCAGCCCGGCGATCGCGACGTCGAGCAGCGACAGGTCACGCTTCTCGGCGTACGCCGCCAGCGCCTCGATCCGGTCCCAGTCGGCCTCCGCCAGCCAGCGCGACCGCGTCGGGTCGAGCGCCGCGCGGGAGCCGGCGGGCGCCTCCTCGCCGCGGTGGTACTTGCCGGTCAGCAGGCCGTACTCCAGCGGGAAGTAGGGCAGCAGCCCCAGACCGAACGCCTCGCAGGCGGGGACGACCTCCTCCTCGGCGGCGCGGTCGAGCAGCGAGTAGCGGTTCTGGACCGAGACGAACCGTTCGTACCCCGCCGTCCGCGCCGTCCAGTCCGCGTCGGCGACCTGCCAGCCCGCGAAGTTCGAGCACCCGACGTACCTGACCTTGCCGGACGTCACCAGCGAGTCCAGGGCCGAGAGCGTCTCCTCGTGCGGCGTGACGTCGTCGGGGACGTGGTACTGGTACAGGTCGATGTGGTCGGTGCGCAGCCGGTGCAGGCTGCCCTCGACCGCCTCCACGACGTACCACCGCGAGCCGCCCGGCCCGCGGTCCCGCGCGACCTGCCCGCCGCCGAACTTCGTCGCGACCACGAACTCGTCGCGCTGCCCCTCCAGCGCGAGCCCGATCATCTCCTCGCTCGCGCCGTGCGTGGCGCCGTACACGTCCGCGGTGTCGATCAGCGTCACGCCGACGTCGCGCGCGGCCGCCATGATCCCGGCCACCCCGTCCTGGTCGACGCGCCGCGAGAACGCGTTGGTGCCGATGCCGACCACGCTGACGCGCAGCCCCGAGTCGCCGAGCTGGCGGTAGGTCATCTCCGTCACGCCAGCGAGCCTAGGACGGCACGCCCACCCGCTGGTCGAGGGCCGGTGCGACGATGACGGCGTGAAGATCCTGTCCATCCAGTCGTCGGTCGCCTACGGCCACGTGGGCAACTCCGCGGCGGTCTTCCCGCTGCAGCGGCTGGGGCACGAGGTCTGGCCGGTGTACACCGTGCACTTCAGCAACCACACCGGGTACGGCGCGTGGCGCGGCCCCCTGCTCGCCGCCGAGGACGTCCGGGACGTGATCACCGGCATCGAGGAGCGCGGGGCGCTGGAGCAGGTCGACGTGGTGCTGTCGGGGTACCAGGGCGGCGAGGAGATCGGGGACGTCATCCTGGACGCCGTCGCCCGGGTGAAGAGGGCCAACCCCGCCGCGACGTACACGTGCGACCCCGTCATGGGCAACGCGAAGTCCGGCTGCTTCGTGCACCCGGCGATCCCGGTGCTGCTGCGCGAGCGCGTGGTCCCGCAGGCCGACCTGATCACGCCCAACCAGTTCGAGCTCGGCTTCCTCACCGGGACCGAGCCGACCGACCTCGAGTCCACGCTCGCGTCCGTCGACGCCGCGCGGGCGATGGGACCGTCGAGCGTGCTGGTGACGAGCGTCGAGCGCCCGGACGCCGAGGAGGACACCCTCGAGATGCTCGCCGTCACACCGGACGGCGCCTGGCTGGTGGCCACGCCACGCATCCCGATGAAGGCCAACGGCTCCGGCGACGTGACCGCGGCCCTGTTCACGGGGCACTACCGCAGCACCGGCGACGCCGCCGACGCCCTCGCCCGCACGACCTCCAGCGTCTGGGACCTGCTGCGCACCACGCACGAGTCCGGCGAGCGCGAGCTGCAGCTGGTGCAGTCGCAGGAGTACTACGCGCACCCGCGGATGCAGTTCGAGGTCACCCGGGTCCGGTGACTACGATGGCTCGGCCCGACACGCCGCGTTAGCTCAGTGGTAGAGCACCCGCCTTGTAAGCGGACGGTCGTCAGTTCAATCCTGACACGCGGCTCTGCGCAGAACTTGAACCTCGATCGAGGTTGAGCAATTCTCGGGCGCATGAACGACCTGACCATCGGCGAGCTGGCGGAACGCTCGGGCGTGGCTCCGTCGGCACTGCGCTTCTACGAGGAGCGCGGCCTGATCGCCTCACGGCGTACGACGGGCAACCAGCGCCGCTACCCGCGAGCGACGCTGCGCCGGGTGGCGTTCATCCGGACCGCCCAGCGGGTCGGACTGACGCTCGAGGAGGTCTCGGACGCGCTGGCCACGCTCCCGGAGGGCCGCACGCCCACGAAGGCCGACTGGGCACGGCTGAGCCGGTCCTGGCGGCCCCGGCTCGACGAGCAGATCCGCCGCATCGAGCTGCTGCGCGACCGGCTGGACGGCTGCATCGGGTGCGGCTGCCTCAGCCTGCGGACGTGCTCGCTGGTCAACCCGGGTGACTGGCTGGCGCAGGACGGTCCGGGCCCGGTGCGGCTGCGCCCCTAACCGCGAGCGCGGGCGATGCGGATCGACTCGACGAGCTGCTCGAACTCCCGGGAGCCCATCTGGCCGATCGAGCGCGGCGGCAGCGGGAGACCGGCGTTCTGGCAGGTGACCGCGACCTTCGCGGCGGCGAAGTCCTCGGCGGCCTTCCGCTCCGGCCCGCGGCTGAAGAAGCCGTACGTGCGCAAGGTGTCCCGGAGCTCGCGCAGCTCGTGGACGATCTCCTCGGTCTCGGCGGCGCGCGCCACCGGGCCGAGCTGGGCCCGGTCGTGCAGGATCCGCTCGGTGCTCGCCTCGTGGTCGGACACCCGCGCGGGCACGTGGACCGTCTGCAGCCAGGGGCCGACGTCGTGGGTGCCGACCACCACGGGGACCGTGAGGGCCAGACCGCGGTCGTCGAGGTCACGCACGACGGCCTGCTGGAAGCGCAGGTGCAGCCACCACCAGCCGAGGTACTCCGCCACCGCCTCGTTCGACAAGGGGGCTCTCGAGCTGGGGTGCCACGGCTCGGCGCTGGCGTGCCGGAGCAGCGCGCCGTTCAGCGCCCGGGCGCCGGTCACGGTCAGGTGCGCGCTCTCCTCGCCGATCGCCTGCCCGGCCCACGGCGACGGGTAGGTCTCGCTGAGGTCGAGCAGGTCCTGCCGGCGGCTCTCGGAGAAGGGGTAGACCTCGTCGGTGTACGCCGCGAACTCGACCACCGGCTCCTTGTCCCACCAGGCCTGGCCCTGGCTGTCGCTGTAGTTCGAGAGGTCCAGGCCGATCGCGGTGACCTGGTGGCCCCGGCGGCGCAGGTCGACCAGGTCGGCGTCCACCTCGTCCCAGCCGGTGAGCACGACGTTGCCGTCCTGCACGCCGCGGCACGCGGTCGCGATCTGGCCGGGGTACGACGTGAGGTGCTCGACCAGCAGCTTCTCGACCTGCTCGAACTCCCGGCGGCGCAGCAGCACGGCCATCTCCGTGCCGACCGTCCGACGGCCGGCCGTCGAGGACAGCAGCCCAGCGAGGTTGCCAGGGGGGTCGTCGGCCATGTCCCGGAATGTAGGTCAGCGGGGCTGTCCGGCGCGCGATTTCGGCCGGAGTTCCGCTGGTCGGTCTGCCTGGACCCGACCAGGACTAGGGGCGCCAGTCGTCGAACGGCGCCCACCAGCGCCGGTCGGCGTCGAGCAGCGCGGTGACCTCCGCGGCCGCGTGCAGCACGCCGACGACCTGCTCCCCGGTCATCCGCCCGGACCGGACCAGCTCCGACAGGTGATCGACGTCCTTCCACTCTCGCCGGCCGTCCGGGTGAACGATCAGGTCGAGACCGTGGTCGTCGGTGTCGAACGAGCCGTCGTGACGGGCCACCGGAGCCTCGAAGTTGACGTACCAGTAGCGGAACACTCCGGCGTCGAAGAACAGCCACACGGCGTACGCCGCACCCTCGCGGTGCACCTGGAGGACCGTGGTGCCGCCCCACGCCTCGTGCGCGGCCCAGGGGTGCACCGAGAAGGGGTGGTCGAAGAACGTGAACCGGGCGCCCGGGTCGATCCGGACCGCGAGGACGTCCCCGTCGTCGGCGACCACGGTGACCGGGCTCTCGAGCCAGGGCAGCCCGTGCAGCACCTCGCGGCGGACGATCGGGTCCCCGGGACGGTACGGCACGAGGGGCGAGACTATCCGGCTGACGGCGCGCCATTTCACTACGGTGGCGACATGGCGGCTCCCCACGCTCTCCGGATCGTCGCCAGCCGTCCCGACCCGGCGATCGTCACGCTGCCGTGGTCGCTGCCGCTCGAGGAGTGGACCGAGCACGTCGTCCCCCTCCCCCGTGGACTCTCGCGGCACGTGGTCCGCATCGTGCGCCTCGGCACCCGCACGTACGCCGTCAAGGAGACCGTCGAGGAGATCGCGTTCCGCGAGTACCGGCTGCTGCGCGACCTCCAGCGCATCCCGCTGCCGGCCGTCGTTCCCCAGGGCGTGGTCACCGGCCGCGTCGACGCCGACGGCGAGCCGCTGCCGTCGGCCCTGCTCACCGAGCACCTGAGCTACTCCCTGCCGTACCGCAGCCTGTTCGCCCACGGCCTCCAGGCCGACAACCTGCCGTCGCTGATCGACGCGCTCGTCGTGCTGCTGGTCCGGCTGCACCTGGGCGGCTTCTACTGGGGTGACGTCTCGCTGTCCAACGTGCTGTTCCGGCGCGCGGCCGGCGGCTTCTCGGCGTACCTGGTCGACGCCGAGACCGGCGAGATCCGCGACACCCTCTCGGCGCCGATGCGGGAGTACGACGTGCGAGTCGGCTGCGAGAACGTCTTCGCCGAGCTGCTCGACCTCCAGGCCAGCAGCTCGCTCAACCCGGAGTTCGACGTCTTCGACATCGCCGAGCTGATCGAGCGGCGTTACCACGAGCTGTGGGACGAGCTCACCAAGGAGGAGGAGTTCCGGGTCGAGGAGATGTGGCGGATCCAGAGCCGGATCGAGCGCCTCAACGACCTCGGCTTCGACGTCGAGGAGATCGACATCGTCACCGACTTCGACGGCGACCGGGTGCGGATCCAGCCGAAGGTCGTGGAGCTCGGGCACCACCAGCGCGAGCTGCAGGCGCTCACCGGCCTGCACGTCGAGGACGCCCAGGCCCGGCGCCTGCTCAACGACATCGCGGCCTACACCGCGCACTTCGACCTCGGCCGCGAGTCGCGCGAGCTGATCGCCGGCCGCTGGCTCGGCGAGATCTTCGAGCCGATCATGGAGATGGTGCCGCCCGAGGCGCGCGGCAAGCTCGAGCCGGCCGAGATCTTCCACGAGATCCTCGTCCACCGCTGGTACCTCTCCGAGCAGCGCGGTCGCGAGGTCTCCATCTTCGAGACCGCCCGGGACTACATCGACAACGTGCTGCGCCACAAGCCCGACGAGCTGGTCACCCCCGCCGCCGGCCCCGCCCCGGACACCTCCGAGATCCCGGTCGTCCCGGACGAGGACGAGGAGGAGCTGCCGCCCATCGGTGGCTGAGGTGCGAGGAGCGCCAGCGACGAGCCTCGAGACCACCTAGCTCGGGCCGCCTGATCTCTCGCCGCACGCCGAGTGTTCGTTCCTCACACTCGACTGCTCGGCACAAACCCGAAGGGAAGCTCCAGGCGGTGCGACTTCATCAGGGCCTCGTCCCCGAGGATCTCGGCGGTGTTCCCGTCGGCGGCGACGACGCCGTCGGAGAGGATGACCGACCGCGGGCAGAGCTCGAGGGCGTACGGCAGGTCGTGGGTCACCAGCAGCACGGTGACGTCGAGCGAGCGGATGATGTCGGCCAGCTCGCGCCGCGACGCGGGGTCGAGGTTCGAGGACGGCTCGTCGAGCACCAGGATCTCCGGCTCCATCGCCAGCACGGTCGCGACGGCGACACGACGCCGCTGGCCGAACGAGAGGTGGTGCGGCGGCCGGTCGGCGTACTCGGCCATCCCGACCGCCTCGAGGGCTGCGAACACGCGGGCCTCGAGCTCGGGTCCGCGCAGGCCCAGGTTCATCGGGCCGAACGCGACGTCCTCGCGTACCGAGCCCATGAACAGCTGGTCGTCGGGGTCCTGGAAGACGATGCCGACCCGGCGGCGGATCTCGAGGAGGTTCGCCTTGGTGACCGGGAGGCCCGAGACGGCGACCGTGCCGAGGCCGGGCATCAGGATGCCGTTGAGGTGCAGCACCAGTGTGGTCTTGCCGGCGCCGTTGGGGCCGAGCAGCGCGACCCGCTCGCCCTGGTGCACGTGGAGGTCGACGCCGTGGAGGGCCTGGTGGCCGTCGGGGTAGGCGAACGCCACGCCCTGGAGGTCGAGGACCGGGATCATCGGGGCATCCGCCCGTCGTACCCGCGCGACAGCATCGCCAGGTGCACCCGCTCGCCGCGCTCGTAGGAGCGGATGAACAGCACGCCGGCGGACTTCGCGATCACCGGCCAGTGGCGCGGGTTGCGCGCCGAGAACCCCCGAGACTCCCGCGCCACGTGCATGCGTCGCAGCTCGTCGGTGACCACGTCGAGGTAGCGGACCATGAAGCCCATGATCTGCACGAGCAACGTGGGCACGCGCAGCCGCTCGAGCCCCGTGAGCAGGGCGCGCGGTTCGGTGGTGGCGGCGAGGAGCAGGCTGGCCGTCACGCCGAGCGTGCCCTTGGCGAGCAGGGACCAGGCGCCGAGCAGCCCGTGCTCGCTCACCGACAGGCCGAGGACCTCGGTGCGCGGACCGGTGGCGACGAACGGCAGCAGGAGCGCGAACACCACGAACGGCACCTCGACGACCATCCGCTTCGCGAGGTACGTCGGAGGCACCCGGCTGGTGGCGACCAGGAGCAGCAGCAGCGCGAGGTAGCCGGCGAAGACGGGGTACCACTCGCGGGGCGTCGCCACCACGGTGAGCATGAAGACGACCAGCGCCACCAGCTTCACGTGCGCGGGCAGACGGTGCAGCCAGGAGTGGCCGTGGAAGTGCAGCGTGTGGCCGTGCGGCGCGCCCATCAGACGGACTCGGGCTCGCGCTCGGGCTCGGAGTCCTCCGTCGCGCGACGGCGCCGCAGGAGGTGGACCGCGACGGCGACGATCGCCAGGACGACCACGGCGCCGACCAGGCCCGACATCCCGCCGTAGGCGACGAGGCCGTCGTGCTGCTTCCCGGCTCCGGCGAAGCCGTGGTCCTCCGAGACCTTGGTCAGTCCGTCGGGTTCGGAGGAGGCGAAACGGCTGACGACCCCGGCCAGGACCAGCGCCACGGCGAGCCCGCCCAGGACGACGGCCCGCGTGGAGACCCGGCCCCTCATCGGACGGACTCCCTGATCTGGAGCGTGCGCGCGGCCAGCACCCGGCGGGCGCCGTACACGAGGTCCGGCCGCACCGCGACGATGCTGCCGACGGCGAGGAACGTGATGGCCGCCTCGCCGATGCCGATGAGCGTGTGCACGCCGACCATCGCGGTGGTCAGCTGGCCCAGGGGGATGTCGACGGTGCCGCCGGCGGCGTACAGGGCGACGAACACCATCGAGGCGACCGGCACGGACACGAGCGCGGCGGCCGCCGCCGCGGGCGCGACCATCGAGACCCTCTTCGGCAGCACCGCCTGGGCGCCGCGGAACACCGCCCAGCCGACGACGACGGTGACGATGCCCATCAGGGAGATGTTGGTGCCCAGTGCCGTGATGCCGCCGTCGGCGAAGAGCAGGCACTGGACCAGGAACACGACCGCCATGCAGAGCAGGCCCGTGGACGGGCCGACCAGGACCGCCGCGAGGGCTCCGCCCAGCAGGTGTCCGCTCGTGCCGGAGGCGACCGGGAAGTTGAGCATCTGGGTGGCGAAGACGAACGTCGCGACCAGGCCGGCCAGCGGTGCGGTGCGGTCGTCGAGCTCGCGGCGGGCGCCGCGCAGCGCGATCCCGATGCCGACCGCCGCGACCACCCCGGTCGCCACGGACGTCGGCGCGTCAAGGAACCCGTCGGGCACGTGCACGTTGCGTCCCTCCCCTTATTTGTCCGGCCGCTCTCGACCCTAGGGACGAGCCGGTCGTTGTTGCAAGTCGTTCGCAACAAGGATTCGTTGTCACCACCCGGACGGATGGGTCGAACCCCTACTTCAGGAGGTCGCGGCCGATGACCATCCGCTGGATCTGGTTGGTGCCCTCGAAGATCTGGGTCACCTTGGCGTCGCGGAAGTACCGCTCGACGGGGTAGTCGCGGGTGTAGCCGTTGCCGCCGAGCACCTGGACGGCGTCGGTGCTGACCCGCATCGCCGCGTCGGTCGCGGTCAGCTTGGCGATGCTCGCCTGCCGCGAGAACGGCCGGCCGGCGTCCTTGAGCCGGGCGGCGTGGAGGTACGTCGCCCGCGCCCGCTCGACCTCGGCGCCGAGCTCGGCGAGCAGGAACTGCAGCCCCTGGAACTCCCCGATCGCCTTGCCGAACTGCCGGCGCTCACGGGCGTAGCCGACGGCGTAGGCCAAGGCGCCCTGGGCGAGGCCGGTGCCGACGGCGGCGATGCCGAGGCGCCCGGAGTCGAGGGCCGAGAGCGCGACCTTCATGCCGTCGCCCTCGTCGCCGATCCGCTGGTCGACGGGGATGCGCGCCCCGTCGAGGAGCACCTGGGTGGTGACGTCGCAGGCCAGGCCCATCTTCTTCTCGGGGGCACCGAACGACAGGCCGGGCGTGTCCGCGGGCACGACGAAGGCGCTCAGCCCGCGGGTCGGGTGGTCGCCGGTGCGCGCGAACAGGATGTAGTAGTCGGCGCAGGAGCCGTTGCTGATCCACTGCTTGGTGCCGTCGACGACGTACACGTCGCCGTCGAGGCGGGCGCGGGCCTTGATGCCGCTGACGTCGGAGCCGGCCTGCGGCTCGGACAGGCAGTAGGCACCCAGCCAGTCGCCGCCGAGCATCCGCGGCAGCCAGGTCGCGCACTGCTCGTCGGAGGCGTTGTTCGCGACGACCGAGGCCGTCAGCGTGTGCACGCTCAGCCCGACCGCGACGCTCGGCCAGACGGCGGCGACCTCCTCGACGACCTGGAGGTACACCTCGTACGGCTGCCCGCCCCCGCCCAGCTCCTCGCCGAACGGCAGGCTCATCAGGCCGGACTTCCCCAGTAGGGCGTACGCCGCCGCGGGGAACTCGCCCTTCTCCTCCGCGTCGTGCACCTGCGGGGCCAGCTCCTTGGTCGCCAGCTCGCGCGTCAGCTCGAGGAGCGCCTCTGCTTCCTCGGTGGGCAGCAGCCGGTCGACGGGGGTCGCCATGCGTCGATCGTAGGGGTCCCTACGAACGCCCGCCCATCACGTCCCCGCCCAGGGCGGGGTCGGCCTGGTCCGGCGCGTCGGCGACCGAGAGCACCACGAAGTCGCCCACCTCGAACACGCCCGTCGTCTGGAGCGTGACCGCCTGCACGCCCACCGGTCGCCCGTCCCGGTAGGTCAGCAGGGTCATCCCGGCGGGGCGCCGCGGCTTGCTGCCGATGGCGATGGCGTACGCCGCACCGCCGGTCGTGCCCGTCGTGTAGGTGTAGCCCATCGCGCCGTTCTCGCCGACCACCCGGTCGGCCCGGCCTGGACGTGCGTGTGCCCGCCGACCACCAGGTCGGCGCAGCCGCGGGCGAGAGCCTCGGCACCGAGATGGGCGTCGTGCACCAGGATCGTCGAGACCCGGTGACCCTGGTCCTGGGCGTCGCAGGCGGCGTCGGCGAGGCGGCTGCCGACCTCGTCGAAGCTCAGCCCGGTCTCGTCCCGCCAGTTCCCGAGGCCGCTGGAGCGGGGGTCGTCGACGCCGAGCAGCCGGATGCCGGCCGGCCCGCGCACCGGCGTGCCGTCGAGCATGGTCCAGCCGTGCTCCGCCAGGTACCCGCGCACGAACGGCCCGTTGTCGTGGTTGCCGGCGACCCCGAGCTCGTCGTAGCCCTCGAAGGCCGCGACCAGCGAGTCGAGGCTGAACGTCTCCCAGGTCCGGCCGACCGACGTGTCGTCGCCCGCGTCCATCACCACCGTCGCGCCACCGCGGTCGCCCACCGCGCGGGCGACCTGGTCCATGCCGATGTTGTCGTGCCGGTCGGCGACCAGCAGCACGACGGTCTCGTCCTCCGACGGCTGCCGCAGGGACAGGGCGGCCGCGTCCAGCGCCGCCTGCCGGTAGAACGTCTTGCTCTGGTCGTAGGTGGAGATGGCGCTCTCGATGAGGCGGCGGGTCTGGTCGGTCGTGACGTCCCCGCGCACCTCGAGGTCGCGGACCTCGTCGGGCAGCGGCACCTGCGGACCGAGGAACTCCGCGAGCGGGATCCACCGCTGGCCCTCCAGGACGCCCGCGTCCCGGCCCTCCCACGGCTCGAACCACAGCGCCACGGACAGCGCAGCCACCAGCCCGGCCGCCATCAGTCGGCGCCGCCCCACGACCCCGGTGAGCTCGGCCCGGCGCCGCCGGCCGACGAGCAGCCACAGCGCGACCGGCACGAGACCGACCAGAGCGCCTCTCACCAGCGCGCCGACGAGCATGTCGGCCAACGCCTCACGGACCTTGGTGACCTGACCCTCCGGCGACGAGGCCAGGTACGCGTAGCGCTGGAGCAGCTCGTCGACCGACGCGGCATCGGTCTTGCCCAGCGTCACGTCGACCCCGATGCGGCTGCCGGTCGGCACGCGGACATCGGGCAGGACCGGACCCGTGTGCAGCACGGCGTACCCGTCGAGCGACGGCTGGAGCACGGCGTCGTGCGTGGCCAGCACCAGGGTCCGGCTGCTGCCGAGGAAGATCGCCAGCGCGGCCGCCACCGTCACGACCGCCCAGACCCCGACCGCCAGCAGGACCTTCACCTGCCACCGGGACCGGAGGCCCTCCAGGCGGCCGGCGAGCACGTGTCAGGCGCGGGCGCGCGAGACGGCGTACAGCGCGACGCTCGCCGCGACGCCGGCGTTCAGGGACTCCAGGTTGCCGGCCATCGGGATGGAGACGAGCTGGTCGCAGGTCTCGGTCACCAGGCGGGAGAGCCCGGCGTCCTCGGAGCCGACGACCAGGACGAGAGGCCCGTCGCCGAGGTCGAGGTCGGGGAGGCTCACGTCGCCGTCGGCGGCCAGGCCGACGACCATGCAGCCGGCCTCCTGGTACCTCTTGAGCTGACGCACCAGGTTGACCGTCTGTGCGACGGGGAGCCGGGCGGCCGCGCCGGCGCTGGTCTTCCAGGCCGACGCGGTGATCCCCGCCGCGCGGCGCTCGGGCACCAGCACGCCGTGCGCGCCGAACCCGGCCGCGCTGCGGACGACGGCGCCGAGGTTGCGGGGGTCGGTGACCGAGTCCAGCGCGACGATCAGCGGCGGCTCGCCCAGGTCCGCGGCGCGGTCCAGGAGCTCGTCGGCGTGGGCGTACTCGTAGGCCGGGATGCGCGCGGCCAGCCCCTGGTGCACGGCGTTGCCGGTCAGCCGGTCCAGCTCGCGCGTGGTGATCTCCAGCAACGAGATGCCCCGCTCCTGCGCGATCTTGAACGCCTCGCGCAGCCGGCCGTCGCGCTCGGAGCCCTCGGCGACGTACAGCGCGTTGACCGGGATCCCGGCCCGCAGCGCCTCGACGACGGGGTTGCGCCCGGCGATCCACTCGGCGTCACCCGTGGTCCGGCGACGCGGGCGCGTGGACGTGCCCTTCTCGGCACGCTTCGCCTGCTTGTACGCCTTGTGGTTCGGGCGGTCCTTGGCCTTTGGCGTCGGCCCCTTGCCCTCGAGGCCGCGCTTGACGCGGCCCCCGGAGCCGGCGGCCGGCTTCTTGGACGTCTTGCGGATGGCGCCTCGGCGCGCAGAGTTACCAGGCACGAAGTGCTCCTTTTCGGTGGTTGAGGAGCGAGCGAAGCGAGCGTCTCGAAACCTCAGGCACGAGTCACTTCTCTCCCAGCGTCCACACCGGGCCGGACGGGGTGTCCTCGACCTCGATGCCGGCCGCCTTGATCTGGTCGCGGATCCGGTCGGCGCGGGCCCAGTCCTTGGCCGCGCGCGCCTCGGCCCGTTCCTCGAGCAGTCCTTGGACGAGGACGTCCACGGCGTCGGTGAGCCGGATGTCGGCGCCGCCGCCGGCGTCCGGCCAGGCCGGGTCGGTCGGGTCGAGCCCGAGCACCTCGAGCATCCCGAAGACCTGCCGCACCGCCGTGGTGAGCTCCGCGGTGGGGCCTCCCGCCAGCAGCTTGTTGCCCTCGCGGACCGTGTCGTAGACGACCGCCACGGCGGCCGGCGTACCGAGGTCGTCGTCCATGGCCGCGACGAAGGCGTCGGGCAGCGGCACGTCGGCCGGACCCCCCACCCGCGAGGGAGTCGTCGGCACCTCGTCGCGCCCGATGCCGATCGCGGCGGCGCGGTCCAGGAAGTTCTCGATCCGGCGGAACCCCGCGGCGGCCTCGTCGAGCGCCTCGAAGGAGAACTCGACGTGCGAGCGGTAGTGCGCGGCCACGATGTAGAAGCGCAGCTCGATGCCGCGCACCCGCTTGAGCACCTCGGGGATCAGCAGCGAGTTGCCGAGCGACTTGCTCATCTTCTCGCCCGCGGTGGTGATCCACGCGTTGTGCATCCAGTACGACGCGAACGGGTACCCCGCCGCTCGCGACTGGGCCTGCTCGTTCTCGTGGTGCGGGAACCGCAGGTCCACGCCGCCGCCGTGGATGTCGAAGGCCTTGCCGAGGTACTTCCCGGCCATCGCCGAGCACTCGATGTGCCAGCCCGGACGGCCGGGCCCCCACGGCGAGGGCCACGCGGCCGTCTCCGGCTCGGACTCCTTCTTCCAGCCCTTCCAGAGGGCGAAGTCGCGCGGGTCACGCTTGCCGCGCGGGTCGGCGTCCTCCGCGGGGGCCATGTCGTCGACGCCCTGGTTGGTCAGCTCGCCGTACGCCGGCCACGACCGCACGTCGAAGTAGACGTCGCCGGAGCCGTCCTCGGCGGGGTACGCGTGACCGCGGCCGATCAGGGTGGTGATCAGCTCGACCATCTCGGGCACGTGGCCGGTGGCGCCGGGCTCGTAGGTCGGCGGCAGCACGTTGATCGACGCCAGGGCCTTGTCGAGCTCGCGGTGCATGTCGTAGGCCAGGTTGAACCAGGGCCGGCCCTGCTCCTCGGACTTGGTGAGGATCTTGTCGTCGATGTCGGTGACGTTGCGGATGAACGTGACGGCGTACCCCTGGTGCGCGAGCCACCGGCGCAGCACGTCGAAGTTCACCGCCGAGCGGACGTGGCCGACGTGCGGCTCGGACTGGACCGTCAGGCCGCACACGTAGACGCCGGCCTTCCCCTCCTCGAGGGGCACGAAGTCACGGACTTCGCGGGTCGCGGTGTCGTAGAGCCGGAGCGTCACCCCGGAAGTCTATGGTCGATCGATGTTCCGACTGGTTTCCGCGCTGCTCCTCGGGAGCGCCCTCCTCAGCCCGGTCGGTAGCCTCGCGGCCGTGGCACCGACCCCCACCCGCGACATCTCCTTCACCCGCTGGCAGGGGTCGGGGATGAGCGTCGGCACCAGCCACGGCACGGTCGTCACCGACGCGGGCGTCGCCTTCGGCACGCGCACGGGCACGCGGGACTACGGCGGCCGGTCCTACGAGCGGGCCCGCTGGAGCGGTCCCTGGCAGGCGTCGGCGTTCTCCTTCACCGAGCTGGTCGCGTCCTGGGAGGCGACCACGCCGGGCGACAGCTGGATCGAGGTCGAGGTCCGGGGCCGCAACAGCAAGGGGGTGCTGTCGAGCTGGGACCTGCTCGGTCGCTGGACGAGCGGCGACAAGTTCGTGAGGCGCACGACCGACAGCCCGCAGAGCGACGACCTGGCGTCGGTGTCGGTCGACACCTGGCGCACCGGCAGCGTCGGCCTCGTCTCGTGGCAGCTGCGGCTCTCGCTCTACCGCAAGGCCGGCACCACCGGACCCACGGTCGCCTCGCTCGGCGCCATGGCCAGCCGGCTCCCGCGCACCACGTCCGTGACGGTCTCGACCCCCGGCCCGCACGTGGGCACCGTCCTCGACGTGCCGGCGTACTCCCAGATGGCGCACGCCGGCCACTACCCGCAGTGGGGCGGCGGAGGCGAGGCCTGGTGCTCGCCGACGTCGACGTCGATGGTCCTCGGGTACTTCGGCGCGCTGCCCCCGAAGTCGGCCTACCGCTTCGTGCCCGCCGGCCATCCCGCGCCCTGGGTCGACTACGCCGCCCGCAAGACGTACGACGCCGACTACGAGGGCACGGGCAACTGGCCGTTCAACACGGCGTACGCCGCCCCGCTGGCCGGTGACGCGTTCGTGACGCGGCTGCGCTCGCTGCGCGAGGCCGAGGAGTTCATCGCCGCCGGCATCCCGCTCGTCGCATCGATCTCGTGGGGCCACGGGGAGCTCGACGGCGCCCACGTCTCCGCGAGCAACGGCCACCTCGTGGTGATCGTCGGGTTCACCGCCGAGGGCGACGTGGTCACCAACGACCCGGCCGCGGACACGGCCGCCGGCGTGCGGACGACCTACGACCGGGCGCAGTTCGAGAACGCCTGGCTGCCGACCTCCGGCGGCCTGGTGTACGTCATCCACGACGCCGGCCACCCGCTGCCGCCGGCCCCCGCGCAGGCGAACTGGTAGCTCAGACGGCGGTGAAGTGCACCTCGTGCCACCCGGACGCGCCGTCCGGCAGCACGTCCGCCACCACCCCGGTCTGGACCTTGCCGTTGTCGTCGGTCGCGCGCACCCGGAGCGTGTGGTCGCCCTTCTCGACGGTGATGGTGGTCGCCCACTGCGCCCAGGAGTCGATCGTGTCGGCGTTGCCCAGCTCGGCGTCCTGCCAGGCGCCGCCGTCCAGGGAGACCTGGACCGCGCTGATGCCGGTGTGCTGCGACCAGGCCATGCCCCCGACCCGCGTCTCGCCGGCGTCGATCTCGTCGTCGCGGCGGGGCACGTCGATGCGCGACGACATCTTCACCGGGCCGAGCTCGGCCCACCCGCGCTGCGTCCAGTACGCCGAGATCTTGTCGAAGCGGGTCACCTCCATGTCGACCACCCACTTGCAGGCCGAGACGTAGCCGTACAGCCCGGGCACCAGCGTGCGCACGGGGAACCCGTGCTCGATCGGCAGCGGCTCGCCGTTCATGGCCACCACGAGCATCGCATCGCGGCCGTCGGTGAGGGCGGCCAGCGGCGTGCCGCACGTCCAGCCGTCGTCGGAGGTCTGCAGCACGGCGTCGGCACCGTCCTGGACGCCGGCCTCCGCGAGGATGTCGGCGAGGCGTACGCCGCTCCACCACGCGTTCCCGATCAGCGGCCCGCCGACCGGGTTGGAGACGCAGTTGAGGGTGACCCAGGCCTCGGTGAGCCGGCGGGCCATCAGCTGCTCGTAGGTGAGGGTGACCTCCTGGTCGACCATCCCGTGGATGCGCAGCTTCCACGAGTCCGGCTCGATCGCCGGCGGCACGATCGCGGTGTGCACCTGGTAGAAGGACGTCGCGTCGGTCTCCCACGACGAGAGGCCCTTGACGTCGAGGGTCACACCCCCGGGCCGCACCGGCGCGGTGACCCCGGGCAGCCGCAGCAGGCTGCGAGCGGCCTCGACCTGGCGGCGACCCGCACCGACCACCCGGCCGACCACGCCGACCCCGGCCGCGGCGACGACCATCACCCCCGCGCCGAGGACGAAGCCGCGACGGCCGGACGCCGCAGCGGCCGGCTCCCGGGCCGCTTCCCCAGCGACCTTCTCGGCGGCTTCCTCGCGGCGTTCCGCGGCGCGGACGTTGTCGGCCAGGATCGAGAGGCACACGACCCAGGTGATGAACCCGACGAGCACCGGCAGGTAGTCCGACGGGCCGGCGTTGCGCTGCCGGGACACGGCGTACCCGCCGACCACCGCGAGCGCGGCGAGCACCAGCAGGGCGCGTGACCAGGAGCCGCGGGACAGCCGGCCGACGACGGCGAAGACGACCATCAGCACGAGCAGCACGACCGAGACCAGGAACGGCTTGTCCTTGTGGCCGAGGGTCTGGATGGCCCGCTCGGCGAATGCGCCGGGGGTGAGCTTGATGATCAGCTCGGCCACGGCGACCACGGGCGAGCTGCGGACCCCGAGCACCGCAGCGACGAAGTAGCTGGTCGCCAGCCCGGCGATGCCGGCCACCACGCCGGCGACCGACCAGATCCACGGCTGGGTCTGGCGGGCGGTCCTCACGTCCTCGATTGTGGCTCAGGCATGATCGGCCCGTGACCGATGAGCCCTTACGCAGTGATGACGTCGGGGGCGCACCCCGCGTGGGCGTCGGCGTGGACGTGCACCGGCTGGCGGCCGGTGTGCCGATGCACCTGGCCGGCCTGGCGTGGCCGGACGAGGACCAGGGGCTCGAGGGTCACTCGGACGGCGACGTGGCTGCCCACGCCGCCTGCGACGCGCTGCTGTCGGCGGCCGGCCTGGGCGACCTCGGCAGCCACTTCGGCACCGCCGACCCGCAGTGGGCCGGCGCGGCCGGGACGGCCCTCCTCCGCGAGACCGCCGCCCGCGTGCGCGCCGCGGGGTACGAGATCGGCAACGTGGCGGTCCAGGTCGTGGGCACCCGCCCGCGCCTCGGCCCGCGCCGCGACGAGGCCGCCGCCGCGCTGTCGGAGGCGGCCGGGGCACCGGTCTCGGTCTCCGCGACCACCACCGACGGCCTCGGCCTCACCGGCCGCGGCGAGGGCGTCGCCGCGATCGCGACCGCGCTCATCCTCCCTGCGCCCGCTGGTCGAGGAGGGACGAAGTCCCGTCACGAGACCCCGTGAGAGGTCCGTGGACACCTCAGCGGGTCTCGTGACGGTTGCTAGCGCAACCTCCTCGACCAGCGGCCGGGTCACGACGACCCGAACAGCCCCAGCGTGGCGTTGAGGACCGGCGCCCAGGACTCGGCACTGGACTCGAACTCGTCCGGCGGTGCGTGCTCGGCGGTCATGATGATCGCCGTGCCGTCCTGCCGGACCGCGCAGATCAGCAGCCCCTGGAGCGGGACCGAGGCCTGCTGGTCGGTCCAGGTCGCCTGGTACTGGAGCCCCGCGATCGAGACCACCGACCCGAAGGCCTCCAGCGGCGTGATGTCGGTCTTGCGCAGCTGGGTGTAGCTCTGCTTCGGCAGGATGCTGTCCATCGACGCCGAGATCACCGACGCGGCGTCCGAGGACGGGTCCACGACGCCGGTGACGGCGTACACGTAGCTGTTCTGCCCGTCGCCGAGCAGCACGTCGCTGTCGCCCTGGCCGACCACGTCCCACCCGGGGAGCACCGGCACCTGGACGCCGGACCCGATGGTGACGACGTCGGTGCCGTCGGTCGTCGGGTCGAGGGTCGGCGACGGCTCCTCGGTGGGGATGCTCGGCAGGGTCGGCCCGTCGGTGGCCTCGGGCGAGGGTGACGCCTCGTCCGTGGCGCCGGGGTCGGGCGACGCGGAGCCGACCGGGGTCGGGTCGAGGATGCCGCCTCCGTCGGTGCTCGGGCTGACCTCGGCGCTCGGCTGGCCTCCGGCCTTGCCGGGGCTGGTCAGCTTGTCGCCGTCGCCGCCGCCGAACAGCAGCGCGCCGAGGCCACCGAGGGCACCGACCGCGACCACGCCGGCCACGATCAGCCCGATGGTCTTGCCGCGGCTGGACCGGAAGTTGCCGCCGGGACCCGCGGGCGGCGTGGGACCGGCCGGCGCGTACGCCGGCGCGGCCGTGGCCGGCGCGTAGGCCGGCGTGGTCGGCTCGACCGTCGGCGTCGGCTCGGTCGGCTGCGTCGGCTCGGCCGGCGGCTCGGGAGGCGTCGTGCTCACGCGGCACCTCCCGGCGTCGGCGAGCTCATCGTTCGGCGGGCCTGGCGGCTGCTGGAGCGCACCGAGGTGCCGCAGACGAGGCAGAAGTTCGAGCCGGCCAGCAGCAGGTTCTCGCACTCGGGGCAGAAGCTGTCGACCACCGTGGCGCGCTTGGACCGCTCGCCGTCCTCACGCACGGCGTCCTCGACGGCGGCCTCGAGCAGCGCGGCCTGCATGGTCGTGCGGATCCGCAGGACCAGCACGGCCAGGATCACGAAGCCCCACAGCAGACCGAGCGCCTGCCCGAACGGCACGTAGGACAGCAGCCGCACGCCGAGCCAGTAGCCGACGTTGGCCGCGACCGCGAGGCCGAAGGCCATGAAGTACGACGGGGTGAACCCGTCGTACTTCTCGCCCTTGCCGGAGAACGCCGCGACCGCGATGCCCGTGGCGGTGCCGTAGATCAGCGACTTGACCACCATCAGGTTCACCACCACGACGGCCCACGAGGCCAGCCCGTCGGTGGTGCGGAAGTCCGGCGAGGTGAAGACCGAGGAGTAGAGCACGACCGTCTCGAAGGCGGCGTACGCCGTGCCGGCGGCGATGCCGAACGCGAGCCCGTCGATCATGTCGTCGTACTGCGGCCGGCTGGCCAGCATGATGCCGCCGATGTTCTTGACCACCTCGGCCACCACCGGCAGCAGCACCGCGAAGATCAGCAGCGCCGGGAACGACAAGGCGTCCACGCCGATCCGGGAGCCGGCGGCGAAGGTGTTGAACTGGTCCTCGAAGACCCAGCGGAAGAAGAAGAGGGACACCAGTACGGCCATGGCGCCGGTGAAGATGAACAGGCCGGCGACCACCGAGACCGGGGCGTCCTCCCACATGTTCACGTCGTAGATGTAGACGAGGTAGACGATCGGGATCAGGAACGCCGCCGCGGCCACCGCGATGGGCAGCAGGCCGAGCCCGGTCGCGGCGACGATGAGCACCGCGCTGATGATCATGGCCCAGCGGTAGTTGTCCGCCGTCTCCCGGTTGGTGTGGGGCATGATCGTGGAGATCAGGGCGAACTGGTTCACGCCCTCGGAGGACTGCACGGCATAGGAGCCGGTACGCGTGGATGCGCCGCCACGGAGTGGCGTCCCGCAGCGGTAGCAGTAGAGGGCTACCTCCGGGTTCTCCGTCGCGCAGGTGGGGCAGGGCACTGGTCGACCTCCGTCGGGTCCTGGATCGGCGGGTCAGGTGGGATGCAGGCTATTTGCGCTTGCGGGCCCGGGGAAGATCTTTTCGCCGATTGTCCGATGCCGGAATCGGTCGAATGGGTCAGAATCCCGACCATGAGCCGCCTGCCGCTGTCGCGACGACTCCTCTCGATCCCGGTGGCCGTGGCTCTCGCCGCCGCGCTCACCGCGTGTGACGGCGGCCGGTCCCTGGGCGGTGACCAGCCCGGCCCGAGGTCGCTGGTCCCCTCCGCGGCGTACGCCGCCGCCAACCCCGACGTCGACGTCGCCGCTCGTCTGGCCGGTCTCCAGCGGGTCATCGACGACCTGCGGTCGAGCACCGGCTCAGGCTGGGTCGGCCGGCAGGACGACGTCACCGGATACCTGGGCGAGCTGTCCGGCGGCCGGTGGGCCCCTGACAGCACCGACGCGGGCGGCAGCCCGAGCGAGACCGCCACGGCGTTCGTGGCGGAGTACGGCGAGGACCTGTTCGGCGTGCCGGCCGAGCAGGTCACGGTCGCGGCGTCCGGCGAGGTCGACGCGGCGGGCAGCACCGTGCTCGACGCGGCGCAGGAGGTCCAGGGCGTGCCCGTGCTCGACGGCGGCTTGGTGCTCACCGTCGGCGGCGACGACCAGCAGCCGCGGCTCAACACCGTGCGCGGCCGCGTGTACCCCGGCATCGACGTGCTGACCGACCCGCGCATCACCCCGGCGCTGGCCCAGCGGCTGGCCGAGAAGCTGACCCACGGCACCGTCGTCGGCGACGCCCGGCTGGTCGTGCTGCCGACCGGCGCCGGCCGGCTCGTGTGGGAGGTGAACGTCGTCGCGGCGGGCAAGTCCGGCGCCGGCGTCCAGCTCAGCGACGGGCTCTACTACCTCGACGCGGTGTCCGGCGACCTGGTCGAGGTACGGCCGACCAGCGCCGAGCTGGCCTCACCGAGCGTCTACAGCAAGCTGCTGTCGAAGGCCTCGCCGAAGGTCGCCCGCAACCTGAGCCGGATGGCGGTCGAGCAGCTGTCGCCGGCCGACGGGCCGAAGGGCCAGCCGGTCGACGTGACCGGCACCGCGCCGTACCTCGGCCAGGTCACCGCCAAGGGCCTGCGCACCAACCAGGGCGTGGCGCTCATCGACACCACGACGCCGAGCTACCAGTCGTCGACCGGCAAGGGCGGCATCTACACGTTCACCGCCGACGGGTCCAGCAGCAACTCCGCGCTGCCCGGGCGGCAGTACGTCGAGAACGGCACCACGATCCGCGACCCCGACGCGATCAGCGCCCAGACGATCAGCCGTGTGGTCTACGACTACTACGCGAGCATCGGCCGCAACTCCTGGGACGGCAAGGGCGCCTCGATGCTCTCCACCGTCAACTTCAGCGACGGGGAGTTCTGCAACGCGTTCTTCAGCTCCGCGCTCCAGCAGATGGTCTACGGCAACCCCTGCGAGGGCCCGAACGGCGCCATGCAGCTGGTCACGCTCGACGTGACCGGCCACGAGGTGACGCACGGCGTCACCGACTCCACCGCGGGCCTCAACTACACCGGACAGTCCGGCGCCCTGAACGAGGCGTTCTCCGACTACTTCGGCAACGTGATCGGCGACCACTACTACCAGCGCGACTCCTCGACGCTGGGCGAGGACGGCTGCTCGACGGCCAAGTCCCCGCAGTCGCTGTGCTCGCAGAACCCGACCGGGGCGCTCGCCACGAGATACATGCTCAACGGCAACACCATGGACGACTACCTCAACGTCCTGGACCCGCCGTTCCGCTGGTCGCTCGCCGTCGGCCGGATCACCGACAACGGCGGCGTGCACCTCAACTCCGCGATCTGGAACAACGCGCTGTGGACCATCCGCAGCCGGGTGGCCCAGATCGACAACCAGCCGGCGTACAAGTCGCCGCTGGCCCACGACTTCGACCTGATCGTCTACTACACGCTGACCCACCAGCTCGGCCCGAACTCGACGATGGTCGACGCGGCCAACGCCGTGGAGGACACCGCCGTCAAGGCCGGCGCCGACGCCGCGCTCATCCGCGTCGCCAAGGAGGTCTTCGACCAGGACGAGCTGTGCGCCGGCTGCTACGACCCCGGCCCCGTGCCCGGCGACATCGTCAGCAACGCGGCGCAGTCCGAGGTCAGCCCGGTGGTGTCCGGCAAGAACACCGCGTGGCTGAACCCCGTCGGCGGCCCGGGCACGCCGTCGGTCAGCAGCGGCATCGCGGACAACCCGATGACCTACGACATCGCGTGGGCGGGCGACTCGCTGGTCAGCGCCGAGCTGACCAACCAGGGCGAGGCGATCGTGCTGCACGACAAGGGCGGCCGCACGACGAAGCTGGCCGACCTCTCCTTCTCGACGTTCCTGGCCGGCCTGGCCGGCTCCGAGGACGGCGCGGCCTGGTGGGTCGGCGAGACCGACACGCTCAGCTACGTCTCACCGGGCGGCAAGGTCAGCCGGATCAAGGTCAACGGCCTCGGCGGCGACACGGTCACGTCGATGGCGACCGGCGGCGGGCTGGTGGCCTTCGGCACCGACTCGGGCCGGATCGGCGTCTGGCGGGCCGGCACGAACCAGCTCCAGCAGATCGGCACGATGAGCGGGGCGGTGCTCTCGCTGGCGGCCTACGGCGACCACGTCGTCGCCGTCGACGGCAACCAGTCGGCCGACGCCTTCGACACGTCGGGCAACAAGGCCCACCTCAGCGACTTCGGCTTCCCGTTCGGGGCGGCGACCAACGCCGACTACGCCGTCTTCCCGGTAGCCGTCGACAGCCTCCCGGGCGGAGTCAACCAGGCGCTCGGCGGCCAGATGGTCGACACCGACCTGTACCTCTACTCCTTCAAGACCGGGAAGATCTACAGCCCCCTGGAGGAGCGCGGCCAGCAGGGCTTCCCGTCGATCTCGGGCAACCGGCTGGTCTGGCAGGACGGCGTCTTCGGCGGCGACGACATCATGCAGGTGACGCTGCCCCCGGGCTTGTGACGGCTCATGCCGGTCCGGCTGTTCGAGACGCCTCGCCCCTCGGCCATGCTGGTCGAGCCGGGAGGCCGGCCACGGCCGACCGTGTCGAGACCTAGTGGCGAAGGTCACCGGGTCTCGACACCGGCTCGCCCAGGGGCTCGCCGGGCTCGACCAGCATGGAACGCCGCCGGCCGACGAGGATCACTCCTTCCACGACGCGCACCTCGTACGCCGGCACGCTGACGTGCTCGTCGTCCAGGCACCGGCCGGTGCGCAGGTCGAACACGTGCCGGTGCCGCGGTGAGCCGACGATGGGCACGCCCTCGCGGGACCCCATGATCCCGCGGGAGAGCACCACGGTGCGGTCGAACGGGTCGTGGTTCCCCACGGCGTACACCTCGTCGTCGGCGCCCCGGAAGATCGCCATCGCGTGCCCGTGCACGAGCGCGCTCGCCCCGAGGCCCACCTCGAGCTCGGCCAGCCGGCAGACCGGCAGCCACTCCTCGGTCGGCACCATGCCCGGACGCTAGGCCGGGGATGTTGTGAGGGTGTTTCGCCGTGTTACGACCGCGTCACTAGTGTCCGGTCATGACCGAACCCGACGTCGCGGTGGTCGTCGTGGCCGCTGGGGCGGGCACCCGGCTCAGCGCGGACGTGAACAAGGTCTTCCTGCCCCTGCTGGGCGTGCCTGTCGTCGCCTGGTCGGTCCGGACCGCGCTCGGCCTGCCCGACGTACGTCGCGTGGTCGTGGTCCATCGCGCCGACGAGCGAGAGGCCATGGCCGAGGCGCTCGCGCCGTACCTGGGCGACCGCGAGGTGACTTTGCTCCCCGGCGGTGAGACCCGCCACGACTCGGAGTGGCAGGCGTTCCGGGTGCTGGCCGAGGATGTCGACGCGGACGCAGTCCGGGTCATCGCGGTCCACGACGCGGCCCGCCCGCTGGCCGACGTCGACCTGTTCGAGGGCACGTTCGCCGCGGCTCGCGAGCACGGTGGGGCGATCCCTGTCGTGACCCTCGACCACCTCGTCCGCCGCGACGGATCGCCGGTCGAGGCGCCGTCCCTGGCCGGCGTGCAGACGCCTCAGGCGTTCCGTGCCGCCGAGCTGCTGGCGGCCTACGGCCAGGCCGAGCGGGACGGTTTCACCGGGACCGACACCGCATCCTGCGTCGAGCGGTACAGCGGGCTGCGGATCGCCGCCGTGCCCTCGACGCCGGCCAACCTGAAGGTCACGTTCCCCGAGGACCTCGACCTCGCCGCGGGGCTGGTCAGCTCGGCCGGGTGAGCGCCTCGAGGACCCGGAGGTCCTCGGCGTCGGACACCCGCATCGCCTCCGGGGGTGCCTCCACGAGCAGCACCCGACCCTGGCCGCCCAGCCGGGTCACCAGGTCGGCGAGGTCCACCGAGAGATCGTCGAGGGCCGGATCCTCCAGCAGGCGCGCGGGGACGACGACCGGTGAGACGACACGCGCCAGCGCGTCCCGGTCGACGGTCGCGCCCAGCAGGTCGCCGTCGAGCACCTTGACCGTGTCCGTCACCGGCCGGACCGCGGCCACCGCCAGGTCCTCCTCGGCGGCCCGACGTACGCACGCGGCGATGAAGGCCGGCGGCGTCATGGGGCACAGCGCGTCGTGCAGCACCAGAGGGAGGTGGCCGTCGAGGACGTCGCCGAGGGAGGTACGCGCATCGATGGGCAGCACCCCGGCCGCCGACAGGGCCCAGGTGGCGGCCGCGACCAGGGCCTCACCGTGGACGAGTGCGTAGGGCAGCGACCCCCGGCCCTCGTCGAGGACGCGGCCAACGGCGATCACGTCGACCTCGGTCTGCATGGCCGAACAGTAGGCCCGGACAGGACAACGCCCCGCCCGGTGGACCGGGCGGGGCGTTGGTGGTTCTGACTACCTCAGGAGGCGAGCACCTCGTCGAGGATGGCCTCGGCCTTGTCCTCGTTGGTGTGCTCGGCCAGGGCCAGCTCGGAGACGAGGATCTGGCGCGCCTTGGCCAGCATCCGCTTCTCACCCGCGGACAGGCCGCGGTCGCGCTCGCGGCGCCACAGGTCGCGGACTACCTCCGCGACCTTCATGACGTCTCCGCTGTGCAGCTTCTCGAGGTTCGCCTTGTAGCGACGCGACCAGTTGGTCGGCTCCTCGACGTGGGCGGCGCGGAGCACGTCGAAGACGCGGTCCAGGCCGTCCTTGTCGACGACGTCGCGCACCCCGACCAGGTCCAGGTTGCACGCGGGAACGCGTACGACGAGGTCCTGCTGGGCGACGATCCGCAGGACGAGGTACTGCCGGTCCTCCCCCTTGATCGTGCGCATCTCGATGTCTTCGATGACTGCGGCCCCGTGATTCGGGTAGACAACCGTTTCGCCGACGGTGAAGGTCATATGTTCAGTACCCCTTTCCAGGTGACCAGTCTAACACGTCAGCCAATGAGCGACCGGCACGTTTGTGCAGGTCAGAGGCCCAATCCAGGCTTGACAAGACCGTGGGTCGTGTGCCGCTGAGGTCCCGCCGGCACCCGCGGACCGGAGTCCGGTCCGTCCGATCGCCATACTGACGGCCATGTCGCCAGCGGCCGCGGGACCGATCGCCACACCGGTGCGGCTCGTGCGTGCGGCGCACCCCCTGCAGGCGCTGGTGACCGCGCTGGTGCTGGCGGGCGTGGCCACCGCCGCCGGTCGGCCGCTGCGCGAGGTCGGGCTGGTCGCCGCGACGGTGCTGGTCGGCCAGGCGGTCATCGGCTTGCACAACGACCTCGTCGACCGTCGCCGCGACGCCGCACGCGGGACGACCGGCAAGCCGCTGGCGACCGGCGACCTCGAGCCGGGCACGGTCTGGTTCGCGGTGGCCTGTGCCGTGCTGCTGCTGGTGCCGCTCTCGCTGGCCAACGGGCTGACCGCCGGCTCGGCGTACCTCATCTCGGTCGCGGTCGCGCTCCTGGGCAACGTGCTGCTGCGCGGCTCGGCGCTCTCCTGGCTGCCGTGGGCGGCGTCGTACGGCCTGCTGCCGGCGTTCGTGTCGTACGGCGGGTGGGGTGGTGCTGCCGATGGCGACCCGCCGACGGTCGTGGTGACCGTGCTGGCCGCGCTGCTCGGCGTGGCCGTGCACGTGCTGCTGGCCCTCCCCGGGCTCGTGGCGGACAACGAGGACGGGCTGCGACACCTGCCCCTGCGGATCGCCCTGCGGACCGGAGCGCCGCGGCTGCTCTGGATCACCATCGCGGTCACGGTGTTCCTGGTCGCCTCGCTCGTGGTCGCCGGGCTGACCACGGGCCTGAGCCAGTGACGATCACGCCTGCGGGAGCACTAGGGTGAGGTACCGATACCCGTCGACCACGAAGGCCTGTGACCCATGGACCATCGGCTCTCCCGCCGTCACCGGATCGCGCTCAGCCTCGGGGCGCTGATCCTCGCCGTCCCCGGCGTCGCGTCCTGCGGCTTCAACTACGCCACGGACCGCGAGAACACCATCTCCAACGGCACCAGCGACAAGTCGGGCACGGTCGACGTGCTGAACGCCGTCATCGTGTCCCAGGACGACGGCTCCGGCACGTTCATCGCGACGCTCTCGAACAACTCCGCGACCGAGACGATCCACATGAGCTCCCTGGACTTCGGGAGCAACTCGACGACCCAGGTCGCGGCGTTCGACCCCATCGAGGTCAAGCCGCACGCCGTGGTCAACCTGACCAATGGCCAGGGCATCAAGGTCAGCGGGGACTTCAAGGCCGGCGACTTCCTGTCGCTGACGGTCGGCTTCGACAACGGTGAGAGCGCCGACATGAAGGTGCACGTCGTGGTCGCCGACGACGAGTACGAGGGGTACGACAACGGCACCGGGTCGCCCGCGCCGGCTCCCACGGCCTCGGCGTCATGACCTACGAGCTCGTCCTGCTCCGCCACGGCGAGAGCGAGTGGAACGCGAAGAACCTGTTCACCGGCTGGGTCGACGTCGACCTCAACGACAAGGGCCGCCGCGAGGCCGTGCACGGCGGCGAGCTGCTCGCCGAGGCCGGGTTGCTGCCCGACGTCGTGCACACGTCCCTGCTGCGCCGGGCGATCACCACCGCACACCTCGCGCTGGACGTGTGCGACCGGCACTGGATCCCCGTCCGCCGGTCGTGGCGGCTCAACGAGCGGCACTACGGCGGGCTCCAGGGCAAGGACAAGAAGCAGACGATGGAGGAGTACGGTGAGGAGCAGTTCATGCTCTGGCGCCGGTCCTTCGACGTCCCTCCCCCGCCCATCGCGGAGGACGACGAGTACTCGCAGTTCGGTGACCCGAGGTACGCCGGCCTCGGCGACGACATGCCGCACACCGAGTGCCTCAAGGACGTGATCGTGCGGATGCTCCCCTACTGGGAGTCCGACATCATCGCGGACCTGCGGGACGGGCAGCGCGTGCTCGTCGCCGCCCACGGCAACAGCCTGCGCGCGGTCGTCAAGCACCTGGACGGGATCAGCGACGAGGACATCGCCGGCCTGAACATCCCGACCGGCATGCCGCTGCTCTACCGGCTCGACGACGACTTCCGGCCGACCGTCCCCGGCGGCGAGTACCTCGACCCCGAGGCCGCTGCTGCCGCCGCTGCAGCGGTCGCGAACCAGGGACGCTGACCTACCGCTGGTCGAGGAGGTCGCGCAGCGACCGTCACGAGACCTCGTGGGAGAGGCAGCCCGCGTGGGTCTCGTGACAGCCTTCCTCGACCAGCGAGGTGCTCAGACGTCCGAGGCGACCGGGAACGACCCCGTCACCACGAACACCACGCGGTTGCCGACCGAGACGGCGTGGTCGGCGATGCGCTCGTAGTACCGGCCCAGCAGGGCGATGTCGACCGCCGCCTCGACGCCGTGCTCCCAGTCGTCGGAGAGCAGCTGGGTGAAGCTGTTGCGGCGCAGCCGGTCCATCTCGTCGTCGTCGCGGCTCAGCGCGATCGCCGCCTCGACGTCGCGCTCGGTGATGATCTGGGAGACGCGGGAGACCATGTCCTCGGCGACCTCGGCCATCCGGGCGATGGTCGGGCGGACCTCCTCGGGCACAGCGATCTGCGGGACGCGCAGCCGGGCGATCTTGGCGACGTGGACCGAGAGGTCGCCCATCCGCTCGAGCTCGCTGACCATCCGCAGCGCCGACACGATGACCCGCAGGTCGCCGGCGACCGGCTGCTGGAGGGAGAGCAGGGAGAAGCAGTTGTCCTCGACCCGCTCGGTGGCCTCGTCGATGGCGCTGTCGGCCGAGATCACGGCCTCGGCCGTCTCGGCGTCGCCGGTCAGCAGCGCCCGGGTGGCCAGCCGGACCGCCTCCTGGACGTTGCCGCACACGGCGGAGAGGTCGCGGAAGATGGAGTCGAGCTGGTCGTGGTAGGCCTCACGCATGTCCCCGACGTTACGGGTACCGGGTGACCAGTTGGCGTCAAGCGGTGAACGGGCGGTGAACACTCGTCGAGGGGCCGTCGCGGAAGCGGGACACGGGCACGCCGCTGCGTACGATTCTTGACGTGGACCCGACGACGCAGGCGTTCGTCGCCGCGCTGATCGGAGCGCTGGTGGCCGGTGGCGGCGTCCTCGCCTGGCACGTGAGCGAGCGGCAGCAGGGCATCGTGGCGCCGACCGACGAGCCCGCCGTCCCCGAGGGCGTCGCGTCCGTGCTCTCGGTGCTGCGCAGCAGCGCGGTCGTGGTCGGCGCCGACGACACGGTGCTGAAGGCCAGCGCCCCGGCGTACGCCATGGGCCTGGTCTCCGGGACCAGCCTGATGTCGCACGAGCTGGCGGAGCTGGTGACGCAGGTACGCCGCGACGGCCAGATCCGCGAGACCGAGCTGCTGATGGCCCGCCAGCACGCCGTCCCTCGGCACGTGACCGTCCGGGTCGCGCCGCTGACGTCGACGCTGGTGCTGGCGCTGGTCGAGGACCGGACGAAGGAACGCCGCGTCGAGACCGTCCGTCGGGACTTCGTCGCCAACGTCTCCCACGAGCTGAAGACGCCCGTCGGCGCCATCAAGCTGCTGGCCGAGGCCGTGTGCGACGCGGCCGACGACCCGGTCGCCGTACGCCGCTTCGCCGGCCGGATGCTGACCGAGTCCGACCGGCTCTCCCGGCTGGTCCAGCAGATCATCGAGCTGTCGCGGCTCCAGGACGACGACCCGCTCGACGCCCCCGTGGTGGTGTCGGTGGACGAGGTCGTCGCGGGAGCCGTCGACGCGTCGGCCATCGACGCCAACGCCCGCGGCATCAAGATCGTCACCAACGGCACGCACGACCTCAAGGTCTTCGGCAACGAGGAGCAGGTCAGTGCCGCCGTCGCCAACCTGGTCGCCAACGCCGTGGCGTACTCCGGTGACGACTCCACCGTGCTCGTCTCGACCAAGCCGAGCAGCGGCTCCGACGAGGGGATGGTGGAGATCTCGGTCGTCGACCAGGGCATCGGGATCCCTTCAGGGGAGCTCGACCGCATCTTCGAGCGGTTCTACCGCGTCGACCCCGCTCGCCACCGCTCCACCGGCGGCACGGGGCTCGGGCTGTCCATCGTCAAGCACGTCGCGGCCACCCACGGCGGAGAGATCCGCGTGTGGTCCGTCGAGGGCCAGGGCTCCACGTTCACCCTGACCCTGCCGCGCGCCAACCAGGAAGTACTCACATGACCCGTGTTCTCGTCGTCGAGGACGAGGAGAGCTACTCGGACGCGCTCGCCTACATGCTCCGCAAGGAGGGGTACGACGTCGCCATCGCCGGCACCGGACCCGACGCGCTCGCGGAGTTCGACCGCAACGGCGCCGACATCGTGCTGCTCGACCTGATGCTGCCCGGCCTGCCCGGCACTGAGGTGTGCCGCCAGATCCGGACCACCTCCAACGTCCCGGTGATCATGGTCAGCGCCAAGGACGACGAGGTCGACAAGGTCGTCGGCCTCGAGCTCGGCGCCGACGACTACGTCACCAAGCCGTACTCCCCGCGCGAGCTGGTCGCCCGCATCCGCGCCGTGCTCCGCCGCGGCCAGGAGCCCGACCTGGCCCCGATGACCCTCGAGGCCGGCCCGGTGCGGATGGACGTCGAGCGCCACGTCGTCACCGTCGACGGCTCGGAGCAGCGGCTGCCGCTCAAGGAGTTCGAGCTGCTGGAGTTGTTCCTGCGCAACCCCGGACGCGTCCTCACCCGCGGCCAGCTCATCGACCGCGTCTGGGGCTCCGACTACGTCGGCGACACCAAGACCCTCGACGTCCACGTCAAGCGCCTGCGCGCCAAGCTCGAGCCCGACCCCTCCGACCCCAAGTACCTCGTCACGGTGCGGGGGCTGGGGTACAAGCTCGACCTGTAGCGGGTCGCAGGTTCGCCCGCGAAGGTCGGCGGGATATCCACGTACGACGGCCGAATTCCGCTCGATCGATGTCGGTGGTCGTTCCTAGGCTTGGCGGGTGAACGCCGTACCCGCCAAGTCCTGGCTCCCGCTCGCCGCCGTGTCGGTGACGCTGGTGCTCTGGGCGTCGGCGTTCGTCGCGATCCGGCACCTCGGTCACGACTTCACTCCGGGGTCGCTGTCCCTCGGACGGCTGCTCGTGGGCGCGGTCGCCCTCGGGATCGTGGCCGCGCCGAAGGTGCGCACCATGCCCCGGCCGACGGGGCGTGAGTGGGCGGCGATCGTGGCGATCGGCGTGCTGTGGTTCGGGATCTACAACGTCGCCCTCAACCAGGGCGAGCACCACGTGGACGCCGGCACGGCCTCGATGCTGCTCCAGGTCAGCCCCATCATCATCGCGGCGCTGGCCACGATCTTCCTGAGCGAGAAGTTCACGACGTACCTCGCCGTCGGCCTGGCCCTCGCCTTCGCCGGTGTCGTGCTCATCGGCACCGCCGACAGCGGCGACGGCGGCGGCCGCGACCTGGTCGGCGTCCTGCTCTGCCTGGTCGCCGCGGCGGTCTACTCGATCAGCGTGATCCTCCAGAAGCCACTGGTCGCGCGGCTCTCCGCCGTGATCGTGACGTGGCTGGCGTGCACGGTGGGCGCGGTCGTGTGCCTGCCGTTCGCCGGCCAGCTCGTCGACGACGTGCGCGACGCACCCACCAGCTCGATCCTGTGGGTCGTCTACCTCGGCGTCTTCCCGACCGCGATCGCGTTCACCACCTACGCCTACGCCCTGCGCCACATGAGCGCGTCCAGCCTCGGCGTGACGACGTACCTCGTCCCGCCGATCACCATCGTGATGGGCCTGGTCTTCCTCTCCGAGGCGCCGCCCACGGTCGCGTACGCCGGCGGCGTGCTCGCCCTCCTGGGCGTCGCGGTCGCTCGTCGGAAGCCGAAGCCGCGCGCCGCGGTGCCGCAACCGCAGGAGGGTGCCCGCGTTCACGGCTAGTCTCCGACCGTGAGCGTGGTCGCCGGCATCCTGGTCGCCCTGGTGGCGGCCCTCCACCTGTACTTCCTCGTCCTGGAGATGTTCCTCTGGACCACCCCCCGGGGCCGGGCCGCGTTCGGCACGGACCCCGAGTTCGCGGAGGCGTCCAAGACCCTGGCCGCCAACCAGGGCCTCTACAACGGGTTCCTGGTCGCGGGACTGGTCTGGGGACTGGTCGCGGACAAGGACGACGTCACGGTGTTCTTCCTGCTCTGCGTGATCGTGGCCGGGCTCTACGGCGCCGCGACGGTCAGCCGCAAGATCCTGGTCGTGCAGGCGCTACCCGCGGCCGTCGCCCTGGTGCTCGTCGTCCTCGCCCACTGACTCCTCCAGCCAGCCGCGGAACGCCTCGAGGTTGGCGGTCGACTCGCCGCGCAGGTTGCGCCACTCCCACTCCTTGCGGATCGAGGAGGCGAAGCCGAGCTCGAGGATGGTGTTGAACGACTCGTCGGAGTACGTCAGCACCGAGCCCAGCAGCCGGTCCAGCTCCTCGGCGGTCACGGCTGCGAGCGGCAGCCGCGCGTCCAGGTAGATGTCGCCGAGCCGGTCGACCGCGAACGACACGGCGTACATCCGCAGGTTCCGCTGGAGCAGCCACCGGTAGACGCCCTCGTGGTTCTCGTCGGGCGCCCGGCACACGAACGCGTGCACGCCGAGCGCGTGCGGGCCGATGTCGAGGCGGACCGCGGTCTGGAGCTTGCGTTCGCCGGGCAGCGAGAAGCTGAAGACACCCTCGGCCGGCTCGGTGAACGCGATGTCGTGCTCGGTCAGGTACGAGCGGACGACGTCGGAGGTCACGCCACCGAGCCTAGGCAACCGCCTCGCGCATGAACGACGCCGCCCGGGCGTAGGTCTCCAGGGTCTGCTCGGCGGTGACGTCCCACGAGAAGTGCCGGGCCTGCTGCACCGCACCCGCGGCGAGCCGCGTGCGCAGGTCGGTGTCGAGCACCAGCCGGCCCAGGGCGTCGGCCCAGTCGTCGGACCGGTGGCTCTCGACCAGCAGGCCGCTGCGGCCGTCGTCGACGACGGTCGTCAGACCGCCGACCGCGGCGGCCACGACGGGGGTACCGGACGCCTGGGCCTCGATGGCGACCAGCCCGAAGGACTCGTTGTACGACGGGACGGCGACTACGTCGGCCGCGGCGTACCACTCGGCCAACCTCGCCTGCTCCACCGGCGGCACGAAGCGGACGACGTCGGCGATGCCCAGGTGCTGCGCCAGCTGGGCCAGGGACTCGGGGTGCTCCAGCCCGGACCCGGACGGCCCGCCGACGACCGGGACCACGAGTCGCGACCGCAGTCCGGGCTCGCGGTCGAGCAGCACGTGCACCGCACGCAGCAGGACGTCGGGGGCCTTCAGGGGCTGGATGCGCCCCGCGAACATGACCACCGACGCGTTCGCAGGGAGCTCGAGCCGGCGGCGTACGTCGGCCTTGTCGCGCGGCCGGAACACGTCCAGGTCGACTCCGGGGTGGATCACCTCGACGCGGGAGGCACACGCGTCGTAGAGGTTGATCAGCTGCTTGGCCTCGGTGTCGGTGTTGGCGATCAGCACGTCGGCGGCCTGGACGACCTGTTCCTCGCCGTAGATCCGCACCGGCGGCTCGGGCGTGTCGCCCTCGGCGAGCGCGTCGTTCTTCACCTTGGCCATCGTGTGCATCGAGTGCACCAGCGGGACTCCCCAGCGGTCGCGGGCGAGGGCGCCGACCTGGCCCGAGAGCCAGTAGTGGGAGTGCACGGCGGAGTAGTGGCCCAGCGGCTGCGAGGCCTCGGCGCGCAGCACCTCGCGGGCGAAGACGCACATCTGACCGGGCAGCTCGGCCTTGGTGAGTCCCTCGAAGGGCCCCGCATGGATGTTGCGCACCAGGACACCGGGCGCGGCCTCGACCTCGGTCGGCAGGGACGACGAGGTGGCGCGGGTGAAGATGTCGACCGCGGTGCCCCGGTCGGCGAGCCGCTTGGCGAGCTCGAGCACGTAGACGTTCATGCCGCCGGCATCACCCGTGCCCGGCTGGTCGAGCGGAGAGGTGTGCAGGCTGATCATCGCGACGCGATCGAGCGCTCCCACGTGCATACCTTCCGGTCGGCGGACTCCTCCAGAGAGGCCAACCGTGCAGACTCGAGAAGGATTCCCGGACTGTCTCAGAGGGTGGCGCGCTGCGGCACCGGCCGGGCCAGCTGCACGACCGCGAACACGGCGACGGCCGCGCCCGTGATGCCCCAGACGATGCCGTCGTCGGAGGCCGACGTCGCCGCGAAGACGACCACCATCCACACCAGCAGCGGCAGTGCGCACGCCACGAACAGCCGCAGGGCCAGCAGCCCCCGCTTGACCAGCAGCATGCCGAGATCGAGCAGGTAGAGCGTGACCAGCACCGCGCCCAGCCAGAACAGCGCCAGCTCGAGGGGGCCGTCACCGCCGTCCCAGAGGAAGGCCGCAGCCACCCAGGCCACACCGCCGACGAGTCCGAGAAGCTGAGCGGCCCTCATCATGACCGGTCAGTCTGCCGAGGACGGCCCCACGACACAATCGGGGCACAATCGCGGGCATGGAGAAGCGCATCGCCCTCGTCACCGGCGCGAGCAGCGGCATCGGCGCAGCGAGCGCCCGCCGCCTGGCCGCCGAGGGCTTCCACGTGCACGTCGCGGCACGGCGTACCGACCGGATCGAGGCCCTCGCCGAGAAGATCGGCGGGGTGGCGACGGCCTGCGACGTGACCGACCGGGCGGCGGTGGCCGCGCTCGCCGAGGCCGTGGGGCCGGTGCTGCACGTGCTCGTGAACAACGCCGGCGGCGCCTTCACCGGCGACTCGATCGAGGGCGGGGATCCGGACGACTGGGCCCGGTCGTACGACGTCAACGTGCTCGGCACGCTGCGCGTCACCCAGGCCCTGCTGCCGGCCCTGCGCGCGAGCGGCGACGGCCTGGTGGTCACCATGGGCTCGACCGCGGGGCGGGTGGTCTACGAGAACGGCGGCGAGTACACCGCCGCGAAGCACGCCCTCAAGGCGCTCACCGGGACGCTGCGCCTCGAGCTGAGCGGGGAGCCGATCCGGGTCACCGAGATCGCGCCCGGGATGGTGAGGACCGAGGAGTTCGCGGTCAACCGGTTCCACGGGGACCAGGCCCGGGCGGCGGCGGTGTACGCCGGCGTCCCCGACCCGCTCACCGCCGAGGACATCGCCGACATCGTTGCCTGGGTGGCCACCCGGCCCTCCCACGTCGATGTCGACGAGGTGGTCGTGCGTCCGCGGGCGCAAGCCGCGCAGCACAAGGTGCACCGGGTCGGCTAACTTCCACGTCATGCAGACGATCGGCCTCGTCGGCGGGATGAGCTGGGAGAGCAGCGCGGTGTACTACCGCGACCTCAACCTCGGGGTGCGCCAGCGGCTCGGCGGGCTCTCCTCGCCCCGCCTGGTGCTCAGCACGGTGGACTTCGCCGAGCTGACCGACCTGGAGGAGACCGAGCGCTGGGACCAGATCGGCGAGCTGCTCGCCGAGGCCGGTCGCGGGGTCGAGCGGGCGGGTGCCGACTTCCTGCTGCTGTGCACCACGACGTTCCACAAGGTCGCCGACCAGGTCGAGGAGGCCGTCGACATCCCGTTGCTGCACCTGGGCGACGTGGTCGCCGAGGCCTGCCTCGCGCAGGGCGCCACGACCGTGGGCCTCATCGGCACCAAGGTGGCCATGGAGGACGACTTCTTCGCCGAGCGTCTCGGCCGCCACGGGGTCTCGGTGATCATGCCCGCGCCCGAGCACCACGACTGGCTGAACTCCGCCATCTACGACGAGCTGGTGCACGGCCGGGTCGTGGACGCCACCCGCCGCCGCGTCGTGGAGCTGACCGAGGAGCTGTGGGACGCCGGCGCCCGCGCCATCCTGCTCGGCTGCACCGAGATCGAGACGCTCGTCTCCCAGGCCGACGTCGAGCTCCCCGTCATCCCCTGCACGACCCTGCACGTGAACGCCGCGCTGGACCGAGCTCTGTCTTGATGGTCGAGCGGAGCTCGACTGTCCGACGCGCTGCAACGTCCCGCCTTTCTCTCTTCAGCGCGCCCGCAGGCACTCGGCCGAGTCACCGTCCCAACAGGGCGGCCGCGCTTCACCACGTGCCCGACTAGGACGCCGGGTCGCCGGTCTCCAGCACGATGAGCGCCAGGCGCGAGAGGTCGGGCGTCAGGTGGTGCTCCGGCACCTGGGCGCGGCGGCCGCAGAGGTCGAAGGCGTAGACGTACATGTCCGGGTGCGGGTTGCCGCCCGCCACGTGGGCCAGGTCGATGCGCTCGACGAGCGAACGCACCTCGGGCACGCGCGCGTCGTGCGAGGTCAGGTCGACCGACCCCTCGGCCACCCGGCCGGCGAACCCGCCCGTGCGCCGCACCGACACCAGGGTCTCCTCGCTGGGGCTCGAGCCCGTGCCGGCGTCCGACGTCGAGCCCGCCTGCGGCGTCACGCCGACGGTCTCCCAGGCCTGTCGTACAGCGTCGGCGTGGTCGCCGGCGGCGGCGACCGTCGCTGCGGCGAACCCGGCGAAGTCGGTGTCCTCGCCGACGTCAGGGCCGGTGAGCGCGGCGTACCAGATCTGACCGGCGCCCTCCCACGACGTGCCGCCGATCGCCGTGGCGGCCAGCTGGAACGCCCGGTTGGGGATCCCGGAGTTGAGGTGCACGCCACCGTTGTCGTCGGAGGTCTCGACGTACTCGTCCATGGACGCGCCCTGCGGGTCCTTGCCGAGCTTGGGGTCGTCGTAGGCCGTGCCCGGGTTGGCCATGTCGCGCAGGCCGCGGGCGTTGACGCCGGGCAGGAAGAGACCCGCGCCGATCAGCCAGTCGGCCTGGTCCACGCTCTGGCCGAGCAGCCACTGCTTGAGGCAGGTCCCGAAGACGTCGGAGACCGACTCGTTCAGCGCGCCCGGCTGGTCCTGGTAGCGCAGCGCCGCGGTGTGCTCGGTGACCGCGTGGCTGAGCTCGTGGCCCAGGACGTCGACCGGCTTGGTGAAGCGGTCGAAGATCTCGCCGTCGCCGTCGCCGAAGACCAGCTGGGTGCCGTCCCAGAAGGCGTTCACGTAGTCGCGGCCGTAGTGCACGGTCAGGGAGACGGGAGCGCCGGCGCCGTCGTACGACGATCGGTCGAAGACCTCGGCGAACAGCCGGAGCGCTCCGGCGATGCCGTCGGCGGCCTCGTCGACCGCCGGGTCACCGGACGCGGGATCGCCGGAGCCGCGTACCTCGGTGCCCGGCAGGGTCGTGGAGCCCTTCGCGGTGTGGACCGTCCAGTCCGGCACGATCGCCGCCGCCCCTGTCGTCGGCGCCACGGTCGGGTGGGGGTGGGGCACGGCAGGGCGCTGGTCGCGCAGGCGGGCGTCGACGGTGAGCGTCGCGGTCATCCGCGCCGCGGCCGCCGAGTCGGCTCGCGCGATCTGCTCGAGGAGGTACGGGGGGATGAAGGAGCAGGTCGCTGGTGGGGCACTCATGTGTCCTGCCTACCCTGCGGGGCCGACATCCAAAAGGCCGGCAGGTCCCGACCGACCCCATGTCGGCCGGGACCGCCGTCCCGAGAAGCTTCAGCGTCCGGTCATCGGCGGGCGAGGTCCGCGTGCGGTCTCGCCGTCTCCGGGACCAGCAGTCCGAGGCCCATCAGATCACGCACGGCCGCGGCGACCAGCTGGACCGAGATATGGTGCGGCCCGCCCAGCTCCAGGTTCGCTGCGGTGTGCAGGCCCTCCAGCGTGGCGCCGCCGGCGGCGGACTCCCACACCGTGCGCCGCAGCCCGTCGAGGGCGAGGTCGTGGCCGCTGATGCCCGGCCGCCGCGACGGCTCGTTCTCGCCGAGGCCGACCGCGACGTACAGCTCGATGGGTCCCGACGCCGGCCGGGTGCGCTCGACGAGCAGCTCGGCCAGCACCGGGGCGACGGCGTGGACGTCGCCGTACGTCAGCCGCCACAGCCCGTCCACCTCGTCCACGAGGTCGGGAAGTGCGGTCTCCGCCCACGACGCGGGCGCGGTGACGACGGCCGGCTCGAGGAGGAGCACGTCGCCGGAACGGTCCACCCGTACCAGCTCCGGGGCCTCGCGGCGGGCCGGGACGTGGTCCATGACGACCATCGCCGCGAGGTGGAGCGCGGCCGGACAGGGCCGCAGCCCGAGGGCGTCGGGCCCGGCGAGGACCGCCACGTCCTCGTCCGGCTGCTCGAACGCGATCGGCTCGGGGAAGGCGACCACGTCGAAGGACTCGTCCAGGGCGAGCAGCTCGTCGGTGACGTACCCGAACCCGCGGCGGCTCAGCTCGGCAGCGACCGACGCGCGCTGCTCGGCGTCGTCGGCGACCAGGCCGAGGGCGGCGCCACCGGGCGTCGCGACGGCGGCGGCGCGGAGCAGCAGCAGGCTGTCAGCGGCGGCGTCCACCGCGATCGTGCGGAGCCGGTCGCGGAGGTCGACGGTCGTCTCCGGGCCCAGCGGCCGGTCGGACCTCGGCAGGGTGATCACGGTCGGTGGCTCTCCCATGTGGGTGTCGCTGGACAGGACATCGGAGGGGGCGTCGGCGGGCGGGGGACGGCACCGGGACCAGAGGGCCTCGACCTGGGCGGTGGCGGGGTGGCCGCCGGCGTCGACGCGCACGCGGCGACCGAAGAGCTCGAGCGGCACGAGCGGGTGGTGGCCGGAGGCGCGCGTCACGTACGGCGCTCCGCCCCGGTCCGCTGGTGCGGACACGCGGGCGCGGGCGTGCGCAGGCAGGCCGTGCCCCCCATCGAGATCCCCCCAGATCTGACGTACGTGCGACGCACTGGTCGAACACACATAGGCCCACCACCCCCTGGCGAGCGCAGTTCGAGGGTAACCAGGGGCATCTGGGGGGTAAAGGACGATGCGGCGGTGGACCATACCGCCTCGTAGACTCTGCGGGTTTGGCCTCCGCGCCACCCTTCTCCCTGTAAGAGGTGCTCTTCCGCATGCCCACCAACAGTCCCGGCCGCGTGTTGCGCGACGACCTCCGCAACGTCGCGATCGTCGCGCACGTCGACCACGGCAAGACCACGCTGGTCGACGCGATGCTGCACCAGGCCGGCGCGTTCTCCGCGCACCAGGAGGAGGCGGGCGTCGCCGACCGGATCATGGACTCCGGCGACCTCGAGCGCGAGAAGGGCATCACCATCCTCGCCAAGAACACCGCGGTGAGGTACGGCGACCTGACGATCAACATCATCGACACGCCCGGACACGCGGACTTCGGTGGCGAGGTCGAGCGCGGTCTCTCGATGGTCGACGGCATCGTGCTGCTCGTCGACGCCTCCGAGGGGCCCCTCCCCCAGACGCGGTTCGTGCTGCGCAAGGCGCTCAACGCCGACCTGCCGGTCATCCTGGTCGTGAACAAGGTGGACCGTCCGGATGCGCGGATCTCCGAGGTGGTGGACGAGACGTACGAGCTGTTCCTCGACCTGCTCGACGAGCACCACGCCCAGGACGCGCTCGACTTCCCGGTCGTCTTCGCCTCGGCCCGGGCCGGCCGCGCGTCGCTCGAGCAGCCGGCCGACGGCGGGATGCCCGACTCCCCCGACCTCGCACCGCTGTTCCGCACGATCCTGGAGACGATCCCCGCCCCGACGTACACCGAGGGCGCACCCCTCCAGGCGCACGTCACGAACCTGGACGCCTCGCCCTTCCTCGGCCGGCTGGCGCTGCTGCGCATCCACGAGGGCGAGCTGAGCAAGGGCCAGACCGTCGCGTGGATGCGCCGCGACGGCTCGAAGCAGAACGTCCGCATCACCGAGCTGCTGGTCACCGAGGGCCTCGAGCGGAAGCCGGGTACGTCGGCGGGCCCGGGTGACATCGTGGCCGTGGCCGGCATCCCGGAGATCACGATCGGCGAGACGCTCGCCGATGCCGAGAACCCCGTGGCCCTGCCGCTCATCCACGTCGACGAGCCGGCCATCTCCATGACGATCGGCACCAACACCTCTCCGCTGGTCGGGCGGGTGAAGGGCGCCAAGGTGACCGCCCGGCTGGTCAAGGACCGCCTCGACGCCGAGCTCGTGGGCAACGTGTCGCTGAGGATCCTGCCGACCGACCGGCCGGACGCTTGGGAGGTACAGGGCCGCGGTGAGCTCGCGCTCGCGATCCTGGTCGAGCAGATGCGCCGCGAGGGGTACGAGCTGACCGTCGGCAAGCCGCAGGTCGTCACCAAGGAGGTCGACGGCAAGCTGCACGAGCCGATGGAGCGGCTGACGATCGACGCGCCGGAGGAGTACCTCGGCCCGATCACCGAGCTGCTGGCCAACCGCAAGGGGCGGATGGAGCAGCTGACCAACCACGGCACCGGCTGGGTGCGGATGGAGTTCATCGTCCCGGCCCGCGGCCTGATCGGCTTCCGCACCGACTTCCTCACCGAGACCCGCGGCACGGGCATCGCCCACCACATCAGCGAGGGGTACGAGCCGTGGGCCGGCGAGATCCGCTCGCGGAACTCCGGCTCGCTGGTGGCCGACCGCTCCGGTGCCGCCACGGCGTACGCCATGACGAACCTCCAGGAGCGCGGCATCCTGTTCATCGAGCCGACCACCGAGGTCTACGAGGGGATGATCGTCGGCGAGAACTCCCGCGCCGACGACATGGACGTGAACATCACCAAGGAGAAGCAGCAGACCAACATCCGTTCCTCCACGTCCGACAACTTCGAGAAGCTCGTGCCGCCGCGGAAGCTGTCCCTCGAGCAGAGCCTGGAGTTCTGCCGCGAGGACGAGTGCGTCGAGGTGACCCCGCAGAACGTCCGCCTGCGCAAGGTGGTGCTGGACCAGAACGAGCGCGCGAAGATGGCCTCCCGGGCCCGCAAGTCCTCCTGAGGCAGCGGCGCCGACGGGCCGAACTCGGAGGCAATCTGTGGACGGTTCATGAGAGCGCTTCCACATTGAACGATCCAATTTTCACGCGTACCTTGACACGGACGTGTGAGCGCGGTCATAGTCCTGCGCAACCGAGAGTGGAAGCGCTCTCACACTCCCAGGAGGCACCCGGTGGTTCGCAGCACCTCATGGCCCAGGCGCACAGCCCTGGCCGCCGCGTCGGCGGTCGTTCTCTCTCTCGGTCTGGTCGCGTGCGGAGGTGACGACGGCGACGGGGGCGGCGGCGGCTCGGCCGACGACCCGGTGAAGATCACCATCGCGACGTTCAACGAGTTCGGCTACGAGGACCTCATCGACGAGTGGAACGCCGCCCACCCCGAGATCCAGGTGACCCAGAAGAAGGTCGGCACCTGGGACGACGCCAAGGAGAACCTCTACACCAAGCTGGCCGCCGGCTCGGGGCTCTCCGACATCGAGGCGATCGAGGGCGACTCGATGCCGGCGATGCTCGCCGAGTCCGACGCCTTCGTGGACCTCACCGACCCCTCGCTCGACGGACGCTGGCTGGACTTCAAGGCCGCCGCCGCGACCAACGCCGACGGCCAGATGATCGGCTACGGCACCGACGCGGGTCCCGAGGGCATCTGCTACCGCTCCGACCTGTTCAAGAAGGCCGGGCTGCCCACCGACCGCGACGCGGTCGCCGGCCTGATGGGCACCTGGGACGACTACTTCGCCACCGGCGAGGAGTTCATCAAGAAGGTGCCGGGGACGGCCTGGTACGACTCCACAGGTGGCACCGCCCAGGCGATGCTCAACCAGATCCAGAACCCGTTCGAGCAGGACGACAACACCGTCGACGTGGAGAACCCCGAGCTCGAGGCGCTCTACGCGACGCTGACCGACAACCACGCGAAGGGCCTGTCGACCAAGCTCACCCAGTGGAGCGACGACTGGACGGCGTCGTTCCAGAAGGACGGCTTCGCCACGATGGCCTGCCCCGGCTGGATGCTCGGCGTGGTCGCCGGCAACGCCGACGGCGTGAAGGGCTGGGACTTCGCCAACGTCTTCCCGGGCGGCGGCGGCAACTGGGGCGGCTCGTTCCTGGTGGTGCCGAAGCAGTCGAAGCACCCCGACGAGGCCAAGGAGTTCGCCAACTGGATCACGGCGCCCGAGCAGCAGGTGAAGGCCTTCCAGGCGATCGGTGCGTTCCCGAGCCAGGTCGACGCGCTGGACGACCCCGCGGTGACGGACATGACCAACGAGTTCTTCAACAACGCCCCCGTCGGCCAGATCCTGGGCGACCGCGCAGCCGCCATCACGGTGCAGCCGTACAAGGGCCCGAAGTACTCCGACATCCTCCAGGCCTTCCAGCAGGCCCTGATCCGGGTGGACGACGGCAGCAACACCCCTGACGAGTCGTGGCAGACGTTCCTCTCCGACGTCGCCGCGCTCTGACACCAGGGGATCCCTTGCCCCACGATGTCGAGGTGAGGACCGGGGACGTCGCCGACGCGGCGTCCCCGGCCGCCCCTCCACCCGAACAGCCCGCCGGTCGCCGGTCGGGGGCGCGCCCCCGGTCGGCCTGGCGGGAGCGGCTCAGCCGCTGGGACGTGCGGTTCTCGCCGTACGCCTACATCTCGCCGTTCTTCCTGCTCTTCCTCGTGGTCGGGATGTTCCCGCTCGTCTACACGGCGGTCGTGTCGGTCTACGACTGGAGCCTGATCGGCGGGAAGGGCGACTTCGTCGGCCTGCAGAACTACCGCGACGTCATCGACAACCCGTACTTCCTGAAGTCGGCCGTCAACACCGTCAGCATCTTCGTGCTCAGCTCGGGCCCGCAGATCGTGATGGCGCTCGGGCTGGCCGGCCTGCTGGACACCGCGCTGCGCGGGGCGACGTTCTGGCGGATGGGCGTGCTGCTGCCGTTCGTGGTCGCGCCGGCCGCGGTGGCCATCATCTTCGGCAGCCTGTTCGGGGACCGCTACGGCCTGATCAACCAGGCGCTCGAGTGGATCGGGCTCTCCGGCGTCCCGTGGCACACCGACCGGCTGGCCAGCCACCTCGCCATCGCGACGATGGTCAACTGGCGCTGGACCGGCTACAACGCGCTGATCCTGCTGGCCGCGATGCAGGCGGTGCCGCGGGACCTGTACGACGCCGCGGCGATCGACGGGGCGAGCAAGGTCCGCCAGTTCACGTCGGTGACGATCCCGAGCATCCGGCCCACCGTGCTGTTCGTGGTCATCACCTCGACCATCGGCGGGCTGCAGATCTTCGCCGAGCCGCGCCTGTTCGACACCACGCTCGCCCAGAACGGCGGCAGTGACCGGCAGTTCAGCACCATGACGATGCTCGTCTACGACTTCGGCTGGCACCTGCGCGACCTCGGCCGCGCGGCCGCGACGGCCTGGCTGCTCTTCCTGCTGATCATCGTCATCGCGTTCGTCAACTACTACGCCTCCCGCCGATTCGGGACGATCGCCGGCCTGCGGCACCGAGGGAGGAGACGATGACGAAGCGACCTGGCTTCCTCGTGTACGGCCTGCTGACCGCGTTCATCCTCGGCTCGGCCGCGCCCCTCTACTGGTCGTTCCTGATCGGCTCGCACACCAAGGAGGTGATCACCCGCGACACCCCGCCACTGCTGCCCGGCGGTCACTTCTTCGAGAACGCCCAGCGGGTGTTCGACTCGGTGCCGTTCTGGAAGGCCTTCGGCAACAGCCTGATGGTGTCCAGCGTGGCGGCCACGTCGGTCGTCTTCTTCGGGACGCTCGCCGGCTACGCCTTCGCGAAGCTGCGGTTCCGCGGCAGCACCCCGCTGCTCGTGTTCGTCGTCGTGACGATGGCGGTGCCGACCCAGCTCGGCGTCGTACCCCTCTTCATCGTGATGGCCAAGCTCGGCTGGACCGGCAGCGTGTGGGCCGCGATCATCCCGACGATCGTCACGGCCTTCGGGGTGTTCTTCATGCGGCAGTACCTCGTGGACGCCGTGCCCGACGAGCTCATCGAGGCCGCGCGGGTCGACGGGTGCAGCATGTTCCGGACGTTCTGGACCGTCGCCGTGCCGGCGGCCCGGCCGGCCATGGCGGTGCTGTGGCTGTTCACGTTCATGATGGTGTGGACCGACTTCTTCTGGCCGCTGATCGTGCTGCCGGCCGAGAACCCCACCGTCCAGGTCGCGCTCAACCAGCTCCAGAGCGGCTACTTCAAGGACTACGCCCTCGTGCTCGCCGGCACGACGCTGGCGACCATCCCGCTGCTCGTCCTGTTCGTCGTCACCGGCCGGCAGTTCGTCGCCGGCATCATGCAAGGAGCCGTCAAGGGATGACTTCCGTCGAGCAGCAGCCCGTCACGACGGGAGCGGTCACGTTCCCTCCGGGCTTCCTCTGGGGCGCCGCCACCGCGGCGTACCAGATCGAGGGCGCGGCGCACGAGGACGGCCGCACCCCGTCGATCTGGGACACGTTCGCCCACACGCCGGGCGCGGTCGCGAACGGCGACCACGGCGACATCGCGTGCGACCACTACCACCGCATGCCCGACGACGTCGCGCTGATGGCCGAGCTCGGCCTGACGTCCTACCGCTTCTCCGTCGCCTGGCCCCGCATCCAGCCGGGCGGCGGAGAGGTCAACCCCCAGGGGCTGGCCTTCTACGACCGGCTGGTCGACGAGCTGCTCGGCCACGGCATCGACCCGTGGCTGACGCTCTACCACTGGGACCTCCCGCAGGCGCTCGAGGACGCCGGCGGCTGGACCAACCGCGACACGGCGTACCGGTTCGCCGACATGGCGGCGTCCGTGTACGACGCGCTCGGCGACCGCGTCCCGGTCTGGACGACGCTCAACGAGCCGTGGTGCTCGGCGTTCCTCGGGTACACCGCCGGCGTGCACGCGCCCGGCCGGGAGGAGGGCGCGGCGGGGCTCGTCGCCGCGCACCACCTGCTGCTGGGTCACGGGCTGGTGCTGGACGCGCTCGGGGGGCGTGACGAGGTGAGCTGGGGCATCAGCCTGAACTTCACCGTGGCCGACCCGATCGCCGACGAGCCGGTCCACGTCGAGGCCGCCCGGCGGATCGACGGGCTGCACAACCGGTTCTTCCTCGACGCGGTGCTGCGCGGGGAGTACCCCGCCGACGTGCTGCGCGACACCGAGCACCTGGGCTGGCAGCACGTGGTCCGCGACGGCGACCTCGCGTTGATCGGCGCGCCGATCGACGTGCTGGGCGTGAACTACTACCACGGTGACGCGATCTCGGGGGTCACCCTGCCCGCCGCCACCGGGCTCGCCGCGTCGCCCGGGCGGCCGGGCTCGTCCCCGTTCCCGGGAGCCGAGCACGTGTCGGTCGCGCCCAGGGACCTGCCGCGCACTGCGATGGGCTGGGAGGTCCAGCCGGACGGCCTGCGGCGGCTGCTGGTGCGGCTCCAGGAGCTGGGCGCGCCGACGATGTACGTGACCGAGTTCGGGGCGGCGTACGAGGACCACGTCGTCGACGGCGTCGTGGACGACCAGGACCGACTGGCGTTCCTCGACGCCTACCTGCGTTCGGTGCGCGAGGCGATGGAGCAGGGTGCCGACGTGGGCGGTGTGTTCGTGTGGTCGTTCCTCGACAACTTCGAGTGGGCCTACGGGTACGACAAGCGCTTCGGGATCGTGCACGTCGACTACGCGACGCAGGCGCGGACGCCGAAGTCCAGTGCGCGCTGGTACGCCGACGTGGCCCGCACCGGCTCGCTACCGTGACGCCGATGAACAGCCAGCCGACGCTCGACGAGGTCGCCCGGATCGCGGGCGTCTCGCGGGCGACGGCGTCCCGCGCGATCAACGGCGGCTCGCGGGTCAGCGCGACCGCGCAGCGCGCGGTCGACGAGGCCGTGCGCTCGCTGGGGTACGTGCCGAACCCTGCCGCGCGGTCGCTGGTCACGCGGCGTACGGACTCGGTCGCGGTGATCGTCCCGGAGCCCGACGAGCGCGTGTTCAGCGACCCGTTCTTCGCGGGCACGCTGCGCGGCGTCAACCGGGTGCTGGCGACCCGCGACCTCCAGCTGGTGCTGCTGCTCGCGACCCCGGGGGCGCAGGGGCAGCGGACCATCAGGTACCTCTCCCGCGGGCACGTCGACGGCGCGGTCGTGGTCTCGCACCACAAGAACGACGGGCTCGCCGACCACCTCGCGGCCATCGGCCTGCCGTGCGTGTTCGTCGGCCGGCCCTGGAACGGCGCGGAGCGGGTGACGTACGTCGACGTCGACAACGTCGCCGGCGGCCGGGAGGCGACCCGGCTGCTGGTGGAGCGCGGCGCCACCCGGATCGGCACCATCGCCGGGCCGCCGGACATGACCGCGGCCGTCGACCGCCTCCTCGGCTGGCGGGAGGCGATGGCGGCGGCCGGGCTCCCCGACGACGCGGTCGCGATCGGGGACTTCACCGAGGCCAGCGGCGAGGAGGCCGCCCGCGAGCTGCTCGACCGGCACCCCGACCTCGACGGCATCGCCGTCGCCTCGGACCTGATGGCCGCCGGGGCCCTGAAGGTGCTCGCGGAGCTCGGCCGGCAGGTGCCCGGCGACGTCGCGGTGGTGGGGTACGACGACCTGGGCGTCGCCGAGCGGACCTCCCCGCCGCTGACCACCGTCCGCCAGAGCATCGACGAGATGGCCGAGCGCGCCACCCGCCTGCTCCTCGAGCAGCTCGACCAGGGCCGCCCCGGCGCCATGCGCGTCGTCATCCCTCCGGTCCTGGTCCGCCGCGACTCCGCCTGACCCCCCCCCGGGCGAGTTGCGCCTCCGGCACCGTCGAGCTGCGCCTCCGGCACCGTCGAGCTGCGCCTCGGGCACCGTCGAGCTGCGCCTCGGGCACGCCCTCGACGTACCGGACACGCAACTCGCACGTACCGCAGGCGCAACTCAACTCACTCAACTCACCCACCCAACCCAACTCAACTCCCCTCAACTCCCCTCACCTCCCCTCACCTCCCCTCAACTCCCCTCACCTCCGCTCACCTCCCCTCACCTCAGCCGAGGGGATGAGGGACCCCGCCTGACGGGGTGAAGTGGTAGGGCCTAGGGTCGAGGGGTCTCCATCTCGGGCGATCGGGAGGCATGCGCGTGTGTGCGTGTGGGTTGGTCGCCTCTCCGGGGACATCGACAACCCACGAAGGAAGTACGCATGAAGCTGCTCACCAAGCACCGACAGGCCCTGACGGTCGTCACGGCCGCCGCTGTCCTCGCCCTCACCGCCGGCGGAGGGGCGGTCGCGGGCTCGCTGATCACGTCCAAGGACATCCAGGACAAGACCATCCGCGGCGTGGACATCCACAAGAACGCCGTCAAGACCCAGAAGGTCAAGGACGGATCGCTGCGACTGAGCGACCTCAACGCGAAGGCTCGCGCCGCCATCGAGAAGGCCGGCCCCGCCGGCAAGGACGGCAAGGACGCAGACCCCGCGAAGATCAAGGCCCTGGAGGCGCAGATCGCCGCGCTCGAGACCCGCGTGACCAAGCTCGAGGCGCAGGACGCTTCCGGCGTGAACACCAACTGGGCCGCCGGCCAGGGTTCGACCATCGTCGACGCCCACACCGTGCGCCTGGTGCTGGCAGCGGGCAACAACGCCGGCACCTCGGTCGAGATCCAGAACCTGGACCTGCCCGTCCAGGCGACCAAGACCGTCACGTTCACCTACAAGCTCGAGAACGGCGCGCAGTACACCACCGGCGCCCCGCGGGTCTTCATCGAGATCGGCGGCACGTACTACAACACGTTCGACGCCGACCCCACCGACGCCGGCACCGCCAACGGTGACGGCACGTTCACCAAGACCTGGACCATCCCGGTCAACGGTCGCGTCGGCAACGCCGGCATCGTCTACGACAACAACATCCCGGGAACGGTCACCGTGAAGAACCTGACCATCTCCGGTCAGCTCATCAGCTTCCAGTGATCCCGGTCCGAGGGCCCCGTCCGTCCGGACGGGGCCCTCGGCCTCTCTCGTGGCGCACCCCGGAACGCCGACATCTACCCTCAGGGCATGGAAGTGGGGGTCCTGGGACCCGTCTCGGTCCCGGTCCCCGAGGGAGCCACCGGGCCCGGCAAGCGAGCCCGTGCGCTGCTCGCCGTCCTCGCCCTGGCCGGGGCCGAGCCGCTCACCGACGACGAGCTCGTCGCCCGTACCTGGCCCACGCCGCCCCCTGACCCCGCGGGCGCGCTCGACACCCTCCGCGCCCAGCTCGTCTCGTACCTCGCCGGGCCGCTGACCACCGACGCCGACCGGTTCGTCGCACTGACCGCGGAGTCCCACTTCGACGAGGCCCTCGCGCTGTGGCGCGGCGAGCCGCTCGAGGACGTCCGCGACACGACGTACCTCGAGGCTCAGGCCCGACGGCTCACCGAGCTGCGGCTGACCGCCCTCGAGGACCGGCTCGACCTCGGCGTGCGCGAGGGCCGGTCGGCGGAGCTGGTCGACGAGGTGCGCGAGCTGGTCGACCAGCACCCCACGCGCGAGCGCCTCTGGGGACTGCTGATGACCGCTCTGTACGCCGCGGGCCGGCGCGACGAGGCGGTGTCGGCGTACGCCGAGGCCCGCGAGACGCTCGCCGACGAGCTCGGCATCGAGCCCGGCGAAGCGCTCCAGCAGCTGCTCACCGGGATGCTCCGCAACGACGCCGAGCCGGGCGCGGACGACGCGGCCCCGCAGCCGCGCCGCCGCGCGAGGATCCCGGCGCTCACCTCGTCCACGTTCGGACGGGAGGCACTGACCGCCGAGCTGGCGGACCTGGTCGTGCGCGACGACGTCCGGCTGGTGACGCTCACCGGGATCGGCGGCAGCGGCAAGTCCCGGGTGGCGACGCTGGTGGCCACGGCCGTGGAGCAGCAGTTCGCCGAGGCCGTGTTCCTCCCCGTCACCGAGGTGGTCAACGCCCAGCAGCTCGCCGTGGAGGTCGCGTTGGCCCTGGGCGCGGACCCGAGGGCGGACCTCGCCGACGCGCTGGCCGCGTTCGGCGCGGACTTCAGGGGCCTGGTCGTGCTGGACAACCTGGAGTCGATGACCGACGGCTCGACCGTCGTCCGCCGCCTGCTCGAGGCGTCCGCCGGGCTCACCCTCCTCGTCACCAGCCGGCTCGCGCTGCACCTGCCCGGCGAGCACGAGCGGCCGGTGCCCCCGCTCGAGGTGCCGGGTACCGCCGACCGTCGCGACACGATCGCCGCCACGCCGTCCGTGCGCCTGTTCGCCGACCGGGCGACATCGGCCGAGCCGTCGTTCCGGCTCGAGGGGCGCGAGCACGACGTCGCCGAGGTGTGCGCTCTGCTCGACGGCCTGCCCCTGGCCCTGGAGCTGGCGGCCGCCCGGGTCAAGCTGCTCCCGCTCGACCGGATCATCGACGGGCTGCGCACCAGCCTCGACCTCCTGGCCACCGGCGCCACGGGCATCCCCGAGCGCCAGCGGGCGATGACGACGGCCATCCGGTGGAGCTACGACCGGCTGTCCGGGGACCAGCAGCTGGTGTGCGACCGGCTGGCGCTGTTCGAGCGTGGCTTCACGATCGAGGCGGTGGAGGCCGTGTGCCCGGACGTCGACGGCGTCGTCGAGGCGCTGGCCGCGATCGTCGACGCCCGCCTGGTCCGCGCGACGCCCAGCCGGGCGGAGGTGCGCTTCGTGGTCCTGGGCACCGTCCGGGCCTTCGCGCGCGCGCGCCTGTTCGCGCGCGCGGACCTGATGTCCAGCCGCGCGCGGCTCGCGTCGTACCTGACCGGGCTCGCGCACGCGTCCGCCGGCAGCCTCCATGGCACGGACGGGGCGATCGTCCAGGCGCGGTTCGACGACGACGCCGCGGACATCGCCGCCTCGACGACGTGGGCCCTCGAGGCCGGGCGCATCGGCGCCGCCGTCGAGCTCCTCCTCGCGTCGCTCAGCTGCTGGGCCGCCGCGGGTCGGTTCAACGAGGCTCTCGGCCTGACGCAGCGGGTGCTGGACGCGGTGCCGGCGCAGGGACCCGACGCCGCCCGGCTGCTCGCCGCCGCGGCGATGCTGTCCCACCAGCTCACCGACCACGAGCAGACCCGCAGCTACGGCCGCCGGGCCCTCGACCTGGCGGAGCGGCACGGTGACCGGGCCTCGGCCGCGATGGCGCAGACCTTCCTCGGGGCGGAGCTGGTCCTGGCCGGCGACCTGGCCGACGGCGTGCCGCTGGCCGAGGCGGGCGCGAAGGGAGCCGAAGCGCTCGACCTCTACCCGCTGGCCCGACAGGCGCTGTCCGTGCTCGCCATGGGCCGCGCCATCGCCGGCGACCTCGACGGCGAGCGCCGGGCCCACGAGGAGCGGCTGGAGCTCGTCCGGGCGAAGGGCGACCTGGGAGGTACGGCGGACGCGCTCAACACCCTCGCCGAGATCGCGCTCGACGAGGCGGACGCCGCGACCGCCCGGGTCTTCGCCGCCGAGGCCGTCGACCTCGCCGGGCAACGGCTGCCACCGGTCACCCGCGACGCGACCATCACCCTGGCGCGGGCCGCGATCGTCGAGGGAGACCTCGCCGGCGCCGCCGACCGTTTGGCCGACGCCCTGCCACTGAGCGAGCGCCTCGGCCAGTCACTGTCGCTCGCGCAATGCATGCGTGTGGGGGCCTGCCTCGCCGTCGCGCACGGCGACGCGGACGCGGCGGTCCGCCTGTTCGCGGCGGCCCACGTCCTCGCACCGCCCCCCGGCGAGAGCGAGGTGCCGTTCGAGCAGGACCTGGCGGCCGGGCTGGCCGAGGCCCGCGCGGCGCTGGGCGAACAGGCGGCCCGGGCCGCGTGGACGCTGGGCAGCGCGCTCCCGCTGGCCGCGGCGCGAGCCCAGCTGGTCGAGCAGCTGGAGCGGGTCAGCTCCCCCGCGTGAGCGCCTGCGTCGCGGACTCCAGGTCACGGGTCCACTCCGCACCGAAGAGGTCGCGGCCCGACGGGTCGGCGGCCCACTCCAGCGACGCCGGCGTCACCGGCAGCGGCTCGAACGACTCGAGCACCTCGGGTCGCAGCGGGTCGGCGCCGCTCTTCAGCTCCAGGAAGTAGGCCAGCAGCCGGGCCCGCCCCCGCAGGCTGAGCAGCAGCCCCTCGACGACGGCGCGGTCGTCACCCAGCCGGGACTCGAGCTCCACCAGGTCCTTGCGCAGCTCGGCCATCGCCACGAGCACCCGGGTGCCGTTGCGGGAGCTGGCGATCAGGGGCGTCCAGTCGCGCAGGGCCACCAGCAGCCGGCGGATGCACTGGTCGACCAGCTCGACCCGCCACTCGGAGTCGGCCGTCGGGGGGAGCGTCGCCGGCCAGGTACGGGGGTCGCCGCTCCGGTCGGACGCCGTGCGGTGCAACCGGGCGCGGCCGTGCCGCAGCCACTGCAGCGGCCGGCCGGGTGCCCAGTCCCAGCCGTGCGCGTCGGGCGGCTCGGGCGACGACAGGAACGCCAGCCCCACCTCGGCGTCCACGACGTGGTCGACGATGCCGCCGAGGCCGGCCGCGGTGACGCTCTCGTCCAGCCTCTCCTGCGCCCGCAGCTGTCCCGCCTCGTAGGACAGCAGGCCGACCCCGAGGAGCAGCACGCTCTGGATCGTGCCGCCGACGATGCCGTGCTCGTCCCAGAACCGGTTGACCGCCGGGGCCCAGTCGGTGAGCGGCCAGTCGGTGGCGATCAGGAACATCAGCAGCGCCGCGCACACGCCGGCGAGCAGAGCCGCCGACCGCGCGGTCAGCTGCTGCTTGCGGGCCCGGTCGCCGAGCCGCCACACGGCGACGGCGAAGCCGATCTCGAGCAGGACGTAGAGGATCTTCACGACGCGCCGTCCTGCCGGGCACCGCGACGGGTCAGGTAGTCCTCGCCGAGCGCCTCCCTGAGGGCGAGGTCGGCGACGTACGACGCCGTGGCCCACGGTCGCGTGGCCCGCACCGTGAGCGCCAGCTCGGACCCGCGGTCCGCCCACGCGCCGAGCAGGCTCGTCGCCTCGCCGGGATCGGTCGCGCCGAGCTCGCCGAGCACGCCCCGCAGGGCCGCGGCCCACGCGGCCGGCTCGCTGCCGGCCTCGTCCCCGACGTACTCCTCGGCCCACGCGCCCACGCCGGCCACGTCGAACCCGCCGGCGTGCGCGTCGTCGAGCATGCCGGCCGAGTCGCCGTGCTCGACGCGGACCGACATGAACTCGTGGTCGGCCAGCTCGAGCAGCCCGGCCAGGGCGATCAACCGCCGGCGCACCCGGTCGGTCGGCACCCGCTCGCCCTTGTACATCACGTCGTGCTGGAGGGCCGCCCACGCGTGCTGCAGGATCGAGCGCACCTGGACCTCGACCGGTACGTCGGGGGCGTCGGCCAGCCCGAGCACCTCCCGGTCCTCGGGGCGGAACCGCAGCAGGAAGTGCAGGCTCTGGTACCCGGGTACGTCGAGCAGCTGGTCGGCGCGCTGGTCGGACATCTCCTCGACGAGGTACAGGCGCTGGACCAGCCGCGCCACGGGGGCGACGTCGGCGCTGAGCGGCACCAGCACGCGAGCGCCGACGAAGTCGGTCAGCTGGCTGGTCGGGTCGGCGTACTTGAACCCGCCCCGACCGTCGGACTTCGTGGCCTTCGCCAGGAAGCTCTCGCGCGCCTTGGTGCGCGTCTCGAGCCGGGCGTCGTCGAGGCCCGCGGCGGTGATCGCCCCGCCGAGGTGGTCGCGCAGTGCGGCCTCCACACGACGCAGCCCGTCGACGTGCTCGTCGTACCACGCCGCCAGCTCCTCGCGGCGCTGCTCGCGCGCGGTGCCCACTCAGCCCGCCCCGAGGTCGGCCGTGGACGAGGCGGCTCGCAGGCGGTCGACGTCGACCACCCGCTGGAACATGGTCCACGCGGCGTCCCCGTCGTGGGCCAGCGGCTCCATCGTCAGGGTGTCGGGATCGTCGGCCGGCGACAGGAGGACGACGGCGACGCGAGGCGACGCCATGCCGTCGTGGAGGGCAGCGGCCAGCGCCTCCCCTACCAGCCGCTGCACGGGGTCCGTGCCCAGCGTGCGACCGGCCGCCTCCTCGGGCGTCAGCGGGACCGAGCCGACGACGTGCCGGATCCGTGGCAGCGCCCCGTGGATCTGCCGTCCCGAGTAGAAGCCGAGCCGCTCGGCGCCGCCGAACCGGCGGTTCTCCTGACCGACCCAGGCGCCCGTGGCGAGGTAGAACGACCACGCGCCGGCACCCGCGACCACGCACGCACGCTCCCCCATGGGCCCTCCTCCGGCGCAACACCGTAGTGCCCGCAGCCTCCGGCGCTCTATGGTGCAACGACTCGTTCGTGGCCGCGTCGGGGAGGGACCGGGATGACACGCTCGCGCTGGACCAGCCTGCTCACGACCCTTCTCCTGCCCGTCGCCCTGGTCGCGCTGCCGGCCGCGTCGTCCGACGCGGCAGCACCCGAGTGCCGCTGGGCGGCGCGCGGGTACGACGTCAACCTGTGGGCCGGCGGCGCCGGCACCTGGGCCGACGCGACGAAGTGGTCGAAGGGCCGGGTGCCCGGCGTGGGCAACCGCGACTACGCCTGCATCCCGCAGGGCTCGGCCGTGGTGGTCGACGCGACCACGCCGCGCCTGGACCTGAACCTCCTCGAGCTCGGCCTGAGCGCGCGGTTGACGCTGAGCCCCGGCACGGCCCTCTTCGTCTGGGGCGACCAGGACGACGTCCGCTCGATCACCAAGCGAGGCTCGGTCATCGAGCTCGACGGCGCCACGCTCGGCGGCGGTGGCCGGCTGCACGTGATCGGGACCCTCGACGTGCACTGGTCGGTGAGCGGCTCGCCCGCCGTGCTGACCACCGAGCCCGCGGGGTCGACGTACTCCGGCAAGCCCGGGATCCTCGAGATCGGCGACGAGGGCACCCTCGACCTGCGCGGTGCCGAGCCGGTCCGGCTGTCGACGCGGTACCTCGTCGACGTGCACGGCCGGGCCCGGATGCTGGACGAGTCCGGCCTGCTGGCCGACAACGGCACCACGTTCATGCTCCAGCGGCACTACTTCGGACCGGGCGTCGGGAAGCTGGTCGTCCTCAACGACGGGGACTTCGCGGCCGGAGCCAAGGCCGGCATCAAGCGGCCGCCGACGTTCGTGAACCGCGGGCGGATCGCCAAGCGCGGTCAGGGTGTCACCGACATCCAGGGCCGGTACTTCGGCAACGGGAAGACCAGCGGGGATGCGGGCGGCAACGGCGCCCTCCTCATCCCGCCGCTCGTCGTGCAGGCCACGCCGGGATCGGGCACGACCACCACGCCGGCGCACCCCCAGGTGGCCTCGATCCGGATCCCGACCGTCTCCGGCAACGACACGCGGACGACCATCGAGCCGCTGACCGCCGTCGACGTCCCGGGCACGGTCGGCCACCCGATGAAGGTGCACGCGACCGGGCTCGAGGCGAACGTCGCCGACCCGGCCGTCATCGAGCTCCGATACGACGCGTCGCTGTTCGGCGGCCCGGGCGAGCCGTCGGCCGACCCCGCCGCGTTGACTGTCGGGCACGCCAGCGGGCCGAGCTCCGACTACGACCCCGTGGCCGCCTGCCTCGGCCGCGGCGCGATGCCGCTGGGCGAGCAGTCCTGCGTCGACCTCAGCACCAGCCGCGTCAACGACCAGGGCGACGTGGTGCTCGTGGTGCGGACCCTGACGACGTCGCGCTGGGTGGCCTACTGACGGGTGAACCACCGTCCGAGCAGCGTGCCCTCCTCCTCGACGAGCGAGTGCAGGGTGAGCGGGACGTCGACGGGCGGGCCGTCGGTGATGCGCGGGTGCAGGCCGGAGACGATCTTCGGCACGTAGGTGCACGCGACCTCGTCGGCCACGCCCTGGTCGAGCAGGTCGCGCAGCAGGTGCGGGCCGCCCTCGCAGAGCAGGTCAACGTACCCGCGGTCGACCAGCTGCTGCTTCATCGCGGCCAGGTCCACGCGGTGCGAGCCCAGCACGAGCACGTTGTCGGTCCCGAGCACGTCGCGCGCCTCGTCGAGCCCGGTGGCGACCGAGACGGTCGCCATCAGCACCCGACCGGGCGCGGCGCCGCGCAGCGTCTCCGGCAGGCGTCCCGAGCGCGACACCACGACGACGGGCTGGTCGAGGGGCGGGTAGCCCTCGGCGCGCGCGGTGCCGGCGCCGATGACCACCGCGTCGGCCAGCTCGCGCAGGAGATGGAAGACCCGCTGGTCCGCGTCGTTGTTGATCGACCCGGTCAGGCCGTCCTCGCCGCTGGCCGCGCCGTCGATGGTCGAGACCATGTTGACCCGCAGCCAGGGCGTGCGTGGGGCGGCGTACACCTCCCGCAGGTCGCCGTCCGGTCCGAGCAGGGTCCTCATGCGTCACTTCCCTCCGAGACGTGTCCTGGGTCGGTGACCACCCACCGCATCACCCAGTACTGGACGCCGTAGGGGTCGTCCGCATAGTCCACCAGGGCTGGTCCCGCGCCGCGCAGGAGGGTGCCGAGGTGCACCAGCGCGGCGGGGTTCCCGACGAGCAGCGCGGCCCCGAGCGCGACGTCGATGCCGGCCAGCGCGTCCGGATCCGGTGCGCGCAGGGCAGCCTCGACCGCGGCGTCGTACGGGACGGCGCGCTCATCGAGGTACCCCGGCGCGGTGTCGGTACGGCGCGCGGAACCGTTGGCGACGACCAGGTACCCGGTCGACCTGTCCGGGCCCTCACCCTCCGCAGCCCCGACGGCGCGCAGCAGGTGGCGGCCGACGCGGGCGCCCTGCTCGTCGGCGACCACCGAGACCGGCCCGTCCTCGGCCAGCCACGCGGCCGCCGCCAGGGCGGCGGCCCGGACGTCGGGGACGGGGTCGACCTGCCCGGCGTACTCGGGCAGGAAGGCGAGCACGCCCGGCACGAGCGCGACCCTCACTGGATGCCTCGGATGGCGCGACGCGGCAGCCGGCGGCCGGCGATCGACCAGGCCATGTCGACGGTCTCCCGGGTCTCCACCACTTCGTGGACGCGGTAGATGCGGGCGCCGGCGAGGGCGCAGATCGCCGTCGCGGCGAGCGTGCCGGTGAGCCGCTGCTGCGTCGGCAGGTCGAGGGTCTCGCCGACGAAGTCCTTGTTGGACAGGGAGACCAGGACGGGCCAGCCGGTCGCCACCATCTCGCCGAGCCGCCGGGTGATCTCGAGCGAGTGGAAGGTGTTCTTGCCGAAGTCGTGGGCGGGATCGATGACGATCGACTCCCGCGCCACTCCCGCGGCGAGCGCCCGCTCGGCCAGCCGCGTGGTCTCGGCGATCGCGTCGGCGACCACGTCGTCGTACTCGATCCGGTACGGGTCGGTGCGCGGCGCCAGCCCGCCGGTGTGCGTGCAGATCACGGCCGCGTCGTGCTCGGCCGCCACCTCGACCAGGGCCGGGTCGTGCCCGCCCCACGCGTCGTTGAGCACGTCCGCGCCGGCCCGGCAGACCTCGCGGGCCACCTCCGAGCGCCAGGTGTCCACGCTGACGACCACGCCCGGGTACGTCTCACGCACCCACGCCACGAACGGAGCCACCCGCCGGATCTCCTCGGCCGCGTCGACCTGCTCGCCGTACCCCGCACGTACGCCGCCGATGTCGATCATCTCCGCGCCCTCGTGCACCACGCGGTGCACGCGCTCCTGCGCGGGCCCGTCGTCGAAGGTCGCTCCGCGGTCGTAGAACGAGTCCCGGGTGCGGTTGACGATCGCCATCATCACCGTGTCGTCCGGGCCGAAGGTGTGCCGGCCCAGGCGCATCTGCATGCCGCGATCCTGTCACCGCTGGTCGAGGAGGTCGCGCAGCGACCGTCACGAGACCCCGCAACGGAGCCGGCGCACCGGGCTGCGGGACGTCAGCCGAGGTGGCCGCGCACGGACACGTGGCCGGACAGCAGGTTGCGGGCGATCGTGCGGCGCTGGATCTCGTCGGTGCCCTCGTAGATGCGCAGGACGCGCAGCTCGCGGTACCACCGCTCGACCGGCAGCTCGCGGGTGTAGCCCATGCCGCCGTGCATCTGCAGGACGCGGTCGACGATCTCGTTGGCCTTCACGCCGCCGTACAGCTTGGCCATCGACTGGGACTGCCGCGAGTCGATGTCGTGGTCGACCTGCCAGGCCGCGGTCAGCACCAGCCAGCGCAGCGCCTCGATCTCGACCGCGGAGTCCGCGACCATCCACTGGATCGCCTGGCGGTTCGCGATGGGCTCGCCGAACGTCTCACGCTGCCGCGCGTGCTCCATGCCCATCTCGACGAGGCGCTCACAAGCGCCGAGGGCGCGCGCCGGCAGCATGTAGCGGCCCTTGCCGATCCACCGCATCGCCAGCTCGAAGCCACGACCCTCCTCGCCGAGGATCGCCGAGTGCGGCACGCGCACGTCCTGGAAGCTCAGGGACGCCGGCCCCCACTCCCCCATCGTCGGGATCGGCGATGAGGTCCAGCCGGCCTCCCGGTCGACCACGAAGCAGGTGACGCCGCCGTCGGCACCTTTCTCCTTGTCGGTGACGGCGAAGACCATCACGAAGTCCGCGACGTCGCCCCACGTGATGAACGTCTTCTCACCGTTGATGACCCACTCGTCGCCATCGCGTACGGCGGCGGTGCGGATGTTGCGCGCGTCCGACCCGGCTCCGGGCTCGGTGATGGCGAAGCAGCTGATCTTGTCGCCGGCGATCGTGGGCAGCAGGTACCGCTGCTTCTGCTCGTCGTTGGCGGAGTAGAGAATGTTGTCGGCGTCGCCACCGAAGCTGAACGGCACGAACGACCGGCCGAGCTCGACCTCGATCAGCGCCGTCATCACCGCGCCGAGCGCCATCCCGCCGTACTCCTCGGGCGTCTGCACCCCGAAGAACCCCGACTGCTTGGCCTTGTCGCGCAGCTCCCGGAGCTCCTCACGCCTCAGCCCGCGCTCCCCGCGCCGCTCGCGCTCGAGCACGGTCGACTCGAGCGGCATGATCTCGCGGGTGACGAAGGTGCGGACCCAGTCACGGATCTCGCGCTCCTCGTCGCTCAGGCTCAGGTCCATGTGGCGCACACTAGGACACGCTCTGGGGCGGGGCGCCCGCCACAATGGCCGCGTGACCTCCGCCGACGCCGTGCCACCGCTGCACGTGCGCGTCATGGGCGTGACGGTCGCGATCGAGTCGCCCGACGAGGAGACGCGGGCCCGGCTCGCGCACCAGTGGTCGCGGGCCGTCGTCCCGGCCGAGGACGGGCCGGCCGCGCGGACGGTGCAGGCCCTGGACGGGCCGCCGGAGCTCCAGGAGGCCCACGACTACACGCTGACCACCCAGGTCACCCTGGCCGCGCTCCAGGCCACCGTCGGGAACCGCTTCAACCTGCACGCCGGCGGCCTGGCCGACCGGGACGGCCGGGTGCTCGCCCTGGTCGCCGGGTCGGGCACCGGCAAGACGACGGCCACCCGCGTGCTCGCGGAGCGCCTCGACTACCTCTCCGACGAGACGGTGTCGCTGGAGGTGGACGGCACCGTGCACCCGCACGCCAAGCCGCTCTCGGTGATGGCGGACCCCACGAAGGCGGGCCAGAAGCTCCAGCTGTCGCCCGACGACCTCGGGCTGCTGCCGACGCCGCACGCCGGCCGGCTGGCTCGGATCGTCGTGCTCCGTCGCGGCGGGCCGGCTCCCCACGGCCTGGTCCACCTGGACCCGGTGGAGGGGCTGCTCGAGCTGATCGCCCAGTCCTCCTCCCTCGGCGACGTACCGGACCCACTCACCACGCTGCTCCGGCTGGTCGAGTCCGTGGGCGGCGTGTTCGCCCTCGAGTACGCCGAGATCGCCGACCACGTCGACGACCTGGTCGCCCTGCTGGCCGAGGACGTGCCGCCGGAGACCGCGTCCGCGCCCGTCCGGCACCCGGGCCGCCGCTACACGGGCAACTTCGTGGCGATCGACGTGCCCCCCGGACGGGTCGCGCGGTCGGAGTGGGTCGACGCGCTCGTGCTCGACCACGACGTGCTCGTGCTCCGCCACGGCCGCGCGGTCCGTCTCGCGAACCTGATGGCCACCGTCTGGCTGGAGCTCGAGTCGCCCCGGACGCCGGCGGAGCTGGTGGCCGTCGCGGAGCTGGCCCACGGCACCCATCCCGAGGCGGTCGCGCTCGTCGAGCAGGCGCTGGACCGGCTGGAGGGAGAAGGGCTCATCGTCCGCGGGGACTCGGAGCCGGCTGGCATGATCGGCGCGTGACCGCCGTCGCGCTGGTGCTCGCGCCCCTGGCGTGCAGCGTCGTCCTCGCCCTCAGCGGGGTCGCGAAGGCCCGCGACCCGGCCGGCACCCGCGACGCCTTCACGGCGCTCTCGGTGCCGCGGGCCCTGCGCGGCGACGCCGTCGTCGGCTCGCTCCCGTACGTCGAGGCCGGGCTGGCCCTGCTGCTGCTCGTCACCTGGTCGTGGCCACTGGCCGTCGTCGCCGGGGCGACCACCGCGCTGTTCGCGGCGTACTGGGTCCTGGTGCTGCTCGTCCTGCGCCGCGGAGACGACGTCGACTGCGGGTGCTTCGGGGCGGTCGGCGACGACCGCGTCACCGGCACGACCCTGGCCCGGAACTCAGTGCTGCTGGTGCTCGCCGGTCTGGCGACCGCGTTCGGGGCCTCCGGCGAGGGGGTGCCCACGGTCGTGCGCGACCTCTCCGGTGCGGACGCCGCGTGGCTGCTGATGGCGCTCGCCGTGACCGCCGCGGGCGTGCTCGTCGTGGGTCGCCAGGCGCCCGGACCCGCCGCCACCGCGGACGAGGACCTGCTCGACTACGACCGGCAGCCGATCCCGTTCGCGCTACTGACCGACTCCGAGGGCCGCCGGACGACGCTGCGCGAGCTCGCCGACGCCCGCCCCCAGCTGCTGGTCTTCCTGTCGCCGAGCTGCGGCTCCTGCGTCGACGTCGCGGCCAGGCTGCCGGAGTGGAGCGCCGACCTGGGCCCGGTCCAGATCCAGACGGTGTACACCGCCGAGCTGGACACCCTGCCGGCGAACGTCACCGCCCCGGGCGTCCCCGCCTGGTTCGACGTCGAGGACGGCGCCACCCACACCTTCGCGCCGACCGGCCGCCCCGCAGCCGTCCTGCTCGGTGCGGACGGCCTGCTGGCCGGCGGTCCGGTGGCCGGCTCGATCGCCGTGACGGAGTTCGTCGCCGACATCGTCGCCGAGCTGGCCGCGGTCGACGAGGCACCCGGCCAGGTCGTCTACTACGAGGCCGACCCACACGGTCACGATCACGATCACGGCCACGGGCACGGGCACGGGCACCCCATCGAGAACGACCACGACCACCAGCACTGAGCGTCGTCCACGCCACGTCCCGGACTTGTCGGAACCGCGGACGGGGGTCCTGCGACACACCTACCCTTGACCCCGACGTTCTCCCTCGGTCGGGCTCGTCGACGAGCCCGAACGAGAGGAGGAGACGTGTCCGCGGTCACACCGTCCGGTCCGGACATTTGCCGACGTTTTTCGTCTTCGGCTTTCGTATCTCCCCGGGGGGGAGCACAATCCTTCACGGGGTCGTTGCGTGGTGCCGTCGAGGGGGTGGCGCTGCTGGGGGCGGCGCCGCATTGTTCGGGGGGACAATCATGACCTTGCTCGACCATGCCGTCGGCAGGATGGCGCGCACGCAGCCATCGCAGTCCGCACGGCTGATCCCGCTCGCGGCCGCGATCGGCGACATCGCCACGCTCTCGATCGCCGTCATCATCGCGATGATCGGCCGCCAGCAGCTCACGTTCTTCAACCCGAGCGCCGACGTGGCCGACGCGGTCAGCATCGCCGCCGGCCCGCTGCTGTTCGGCTGGGTCAGCATGCTGCTCGGGGTCGGCGCCTACACGCGCGACATCTTCGGCGCCGGGACCGAGGAGTACAAGCTGGTCCTCAAGGCCTCGCTGCTGAGCGCGGGCCTGCTCGGCATCGGCTGCTTCCTCACCCGCTTCAACCTCTCCCGCGGGTTCTTCCTGCTGGCCTTCGCCATCGGCGTGCCGCTCCTGCTGCTGTGGCGACTCGCGCTGCGCCGGTCGATCCAGCACACCCGCCGCCACGGGCACCTCCGCGAAGGCGTGGTCATCGCGGGCAACCCGCGCCACATCGACGACCTCGCCGCAGTCCTGCGCCGCGAGTCGTGGCTCGGCTACACGGTGCTCGGCGCGCTCATCACGCCCGGTTCGGAGCAGGTCGAGACGCCCGCCGGCATCCCGGTCCTGGGCTCGACCGAGGACATGGCCGCCGCGATCGAGGGCGCCAAGGCCGACGTGGTGATCTTCGTCGACGGAGCCTTCAACAGCGCCCACGACCTGCGCCGCGCCATGTGGGACCTCGAGGGCCAGTCGGTCCGCGCGATCGTGGTCCCCAGCCTCTCCGACATCTCCAGCGAGCGCCTCAAGGTGCGCCCGGTGGCCGGGCTGCCGCTCGTGCACGTCGACGCCCCGCGCACGGTGCAGGCCTCGCACTGGGCCAAGCGCGCGTTCGACTTCCTCGGCTCGCTCGGCATCCTCGCGCTGATCAGCCCCGTCCTGCTGGCCGTCGCGGTCGCGGTGAAGTTCCACGACGGCGGCCCGGTCCTGTTCCGCCAGACCCGGGTCGGTCGCGACGGGCGCGTGTTCAGCTGCCTGAAGTTCCGCAGCATGGTCGTCGACGCCGAGCAGCGGCTCACCGACCTCGAGGTCAACCACGAGCGCAGCTCGGTGCTGTTCAAGCTGGTCGACGACCCGCGCGTCACCCGGCCCGGGCGGCTGATCCGCCGGCTCTCGCTCGACGAGCTCCCGCAGCTCTGGAACGTCCTGCGTGGCCAGATGAGCCTGGTCGGCCCGCGCCCGCCGCTCCCGCACGAGGCGGCCAGCTACGGCACCGACATGCGCCGTCGACTGCGGGTCCGTCCCGGCATGACCGGCCTGTGGCAGGTCTCCGGGCGCTCGGACCTCAGCTGGGACGAGACCGTCCGCCTCGACCTCTACTACGTCGACAACTGGTCGATGGTGCAGGACCTCAACATCCTGGCGCGCACGGTGTCGGCGGTGCTGAGCTCCCGCGGCGCCTACTGACGCCCGACGTGCCGGTTCGCCGGACCCCGTGACGCCTGGCGTGCCAGGATTCCTGGGTGACGCGTCCGCGGGTGGCCATCGCGCACGACTACCTCACTCAGCGCGGAGGCGCCGAGCGGGTCGTGCTGGCGCTGCACCGCGCCTTCCCCGAGGCAACGGTGCACACGCTGCTGTACGACGCCGAGGAGACGTTCCCGGAGTTCCGTGACATCCCGGTCGTGACGTCCCCCCTGAACCACGTGTCCGTGCTCCGTCGCCACCACCGGCTGGGTCTCCCGGTGCTGGCGGCCGCCGCCGGGCGGATGGTGGTCGACGCGGACGTGACCGTGGTGTCGACCTCCGGGTGGGCCCACGGGTTCGACTTCCGCGGCCGGACGGTCGTCTACTGCCACAACCCCGCGCGCTGGCTCTACCAGGCCGAGGAGTACGTCGGGGACGCCCGGGCCCTCACCGTGCCCGCCCTGGGGCTGCGCGCGCTCAGCCCGGCGCTGCGACGCTGGGACCGGAAGGCGGCGGCCCGCCACGATCGGTACCTCGCCAACTCCACCGTCGTCCGCGACCGCATCGAGGCGACGTACGGTCGCGAAGCGCCGGTGCTCTTCCCGCCGGCCACGGTCACCGGCGCCGGCCCCCAGGCGCCGGTCGGCCCGTTCCCTCCCGGGTTCCACCTGCTCGTCTCCCGACTGCTGCCCTACAAGAACGTCGACAAGGCCGTGGCGGCGTTCGCCGGCCTCCCGGACGAGCGCCTGCTGATCATCGGCCAGGGGCCCGACGAGCAGCGCCTGCGGGCAGCGATGCCGGCCAACGTCGCGCTCGTGGGCGGGGTCAGCGACGCCGAGCTCCGCTGGGCCTACGCGAGCTGCACGGCCCTCCTGGCGCCCAGCATCGAGGACTTCGGACTGACCCCGCTCGAGGCCGGCGCGTTCGGCAAGCCGACCCTCGCACTGCGGCGGGGTGGCTATCTCGACACGGTCGCCGAGGGCATCACGGGTCTCTTCCTCGAGCGGCCGGAGGCTGCGGACATCGTCGACGCCGTCCATCGCGAACGGGCCATCGAATGGGACCCCGAGGCCATCGAGAAGCACGCCCAGCAGTTCGGCGAGGAGCAGTTCCGCGACGCGATCGTCGCCGAGGTCGACGCACAGCTCGCGTCGGCGACCTGAGTCAGCGGTCGTCGAGGAACCGGCGGACGGCCAGGCCCAGCGCCCGGGCGTAGTGCGCGCGGCCACCGGGCCGCGTCATCATCGCCGCATCGCCGCGGTCGCGCATGTTGCCGAGCTCGACCATCACGGTCGGCACGTCGGACAGGTTGAGGGTGCCGAGGTCGCGGCGCACGTCGAGGCCGACACCGCCGGCGACGTACGTCGCACGGTGCAGGCCGCGCTCGACCAGGGCCTCACGCGTGACGAGGGCCAGGCGCCGCGAGGCCTGGTAGATGTCGTGGGTCCACGGGCGGCGGTCGGGCGGCATGATCACGTGGAAGCCGTGCGCGCCGCGTGCGAAGGAGCCGTCGGCGTGGATGCTGAGCTTGAGGTCGGCCCGCTCGAGGTTGCCGGCCCGGCCGCGGGCGTCGACGCACGGACCCCACTCGTCCTGACGGTTGCCGTGCCGCGTCAGCAGGACGGTGGCGCCGAGGGCCCGCAGCTGCTCGCGCAGGCGGAGGGCGACGTCCCACGTGAGGCTGGCCTCGGGGTAGCCGCCGTTGGTCGCCGTCCCCGTCATGTTGCACGGCTTGCGGAAGCCGCCCGCCGGCACCAGCCGGTGGATCCGGCCCGGGAAGTTGTGGTTGCCGAGCTGGTGGCCAGGGTCGACGACGACCACCCTGCCCGCCAGCGGCGGGATGAGGTCGACGCGGTCGGGCGCGGCGTCACCGGCGCTCGGGACGAGCACCAGGAGGACCGCCGCCGTGAGCATGGCCACGGCGAACCGACGGGTCACTCGTAGCCCAGGATCTCGTGCCGCTTCTCGCTCCAGGCCAGCGCCGAGGCGATGGCGTCGTCGATCGACTCCTCGGCCCGCCAGCCGACGAGCTCGGCGATGCGGTCGACGTTGGCGTACGCGCCGACGGCGTCGCCCGGACGCGGCGGCGCCTCGCGGGTCGGCACCGAGCGGCCGAAGACGCGCTCGAATGCGGCGATCAGCTCGCGCACGGAGACGCCCTCGCCACGGCCGATGTTCATGACGACGCTGGGCTCGCCCACCTTCGCGATCACCTCGTCGAACGCCTCGACCGTCTGGACGTGCGCCCGCGCGACGTCCCAGACGTGCACGTAGTCGCGGATGCCGGTGCCGTCGGGCGTGGGGTGCTCGGTGCCGGTGATGGTGAAGGCGTCCTGCTGGCCCCGGGCGGCGCGGACGAGCTGGCCGAGCACGTGGCTGGGCTCCTTCGCGTACACACCCGTGGTGAGGTCGGGGTCGGACCCGATCGGGTTGAAGTAGCGCAGGATGATCGCACGCAGGTCGGTGGCGGCCGCCAGGTCCTGGAGGACCTGCTCCATCATCCACTTGGTGCGGGCGTACGGCGACGGCGGGTCGAGGGCGTCCTCCTCCCGGACCTCGAAGCCCTCGGCGGGCGCGGCGTACAGGGACGCGGAGCTGGAGAACAGGACGCGGTTCTTGCCCAGGTGGTGGAGGGTGTCGAACAGCTCGAGGGACTTGGCGACGTTGTCGCGGTAGTACTCGTAAGGCTGCTCCACCGACTCCGGCACGATGATCCGGGCGGCCATGTGGATGGTCGCGTCGATGTCCGGGTGCTCGTCGACGACGCGCGCCAGCAGCGCCCGGTCGGCGATGTCGCCCTCGTAGAAGATGCGGTCGCCCACGAAGACCTGCGGCCCGGTCAGCAGCGAGTCGAGGATGACGGGCGTGTGGCCGGCCTCCTCGAGCGCCTTCGCCGTCGTCGAGCCGATGTACCCCGCGCCTCCGGTGACCAGAACCTTCATGCCGTCAGGTTAGTAAGTGACTGGCAGAATCCCCGCATGCCCTCAGCCCTCGTCACCGGCATCACCGGCCAGGACGGTCTGTACCTGGCCGAGCTGCTGCTGGCGAAGGGGTACGACGTCCACGGCCTGATCCGCGGCCAGAACAACCCGCGCCGCGAGGTCGTGCAGGCACTGGTGCCGGAGGTACGGCTGCACACCGGCGACCTCACCGACATGTCCAGCGTGGTGCGCGCCGTACGGGAGTCGCAGCCCGACGAGGTCTACAACCTCGGCGCGATCAGCTTCGTGGCGTACTCCTGGCAGAACGCCGCGCTGACCACCGACGTCACCGGCAAGGGCGTGCTGACGGTGCTCGAGGCCGTGCGGCTGCACGGAGGCGACGACCCGTCCGCGGTGCGCTTCTACCAGGCCTCCAGCTCGGAGATGTTCGGCAAGGCCCAGGAGGTGCCGCAGCGGGAGACGACGCGGCTGTGGCCCCGGTCGCCGTACGGCGTGGCCAAGGCCTTCGGCCACCACATGACCGTCAACTACCGCGAGTCCTACGGCATGCACGCCTCGTCGGGGATCCTCTTCAACCACGAGTCGCCGCGCCGCGGGCCGGAGTTCGTGACCCGCAAGATCACCCGAGCGGTCGCCCGCATCCACCTCGGCCTCCAGGACGAGCTGGTGCTGGGCAACCTCGACGCCCGCCGCGACTGGGGCTACGCCGGCGACTACGTCGAGGCGATGTGGCTGATGCTCCAGCAGGAGCAGCCCGACGACTACGTCATCGCCACCGGCGAGACCCACTCCGTGCGCGAGTTCGTCGAGGCGGCCTTCGCCCACGTCGGGATCGACGACTGGGCCAGGTACGTGCGGCTGTCGGAGGAGTTCCGCCGCCCCGCCGAGGTCCACGAGCTGGTCGGCGACGCCACCAGGGCCCGTGAGCGCCTCGCCTGGAAGCCCCAGGTCGGGTTCGTCGAGCTGGTCTCCATGATGGTCGAGAACGACCTCAAGGAGCAGTCCCGCCGGTAATGCTGGTCGAGCCGGGCGAGCCCCTGGGCGAGCCCGTGTCGAGACCCCGTAACGCTTCCTGGGTCTCATGCAACGCCGTACCTGTGGCCGCGCACCCCATGCTGGTCGAGCCGGGCGAGCCCCTGGGCGAGCCCGTGTCGAGACCCCCGTGACGCTTCCTGGGTCTCATGCAGCGCCGTCCCTGTGGTCGCGCACCCCATGCTGGTCGAGCCGGGCGAGCCCCTGGGCGAGCCCGTGTCGAGACCCCCGTGACGCTTCCTGGGTCTCATGCAGCGCCGTACCTGTGGTCGCGCACCCCATGCTGGTCGAGCCGGGCGAGCCCCTGGGCGAGCCCGTGTCGAGACCCTCGTGACGGTTCCGGGGTCTCGACACGCTCGGCCGTGGCCGGCCTCACGGCTCGACCACCATGAAGCGCCGTGGCCGGCCTCACGGCTCGACCACCATGCAGCGCCGTACCTGTGGTCGCGCACACCACGCTGGTCGAGCCGGGCGAGCCCCTGGGCGAGCCCGTGTCGAGACCCCGTGACCGTTACGCGGTCTCGACACGCTCGGCCGTGGCCGGCCTCACGGCTCGACCACCATGAAGCGCCGTGGCCGGCCTCGCGGCTCGACCACCGTGCAACGGTCAGTGGTGTCTCAGGAGCTCCATCAGGTACATCCCGTACCCCGACTTCAGCAGCGGCTGGGCGACCTCGACGAGCTCGTCGTCGGAGAGGAAGCCCTGGCGCCAGGCGACCTCTTCGGGAGCGCCGATCTTGGTGCCCTGGCGGCCCTCGATGGTGCGCACGAAGTTGGAGGCGTCGTTGAGGGAGTCGAAGGTGCCGGTGTCGAGCCAGGCCGTACCTCGCGGCAGCACCTCGACGAAGAGCCGGCCCTGCTCGAGGTAGATCCGGTTGAGGTCGGTGATCTCGAGCTCGCCGCGCGCGGACGGCTTGAGGTCCTTGGCGTACTCGACGACGTCGTTGGAGTAGAAGTACAGCCCGGGCACGGCGTAGTCGCTCTTGGGCTCGTCGGGCTTCTCCTCCAGCGACACCGCGCGGAACGACTCGTCGAACTCCACGACGCCGTACGCCGTCGGGTCGGCCACGCGGTAGCCGAAGACCGCGGCGCCGTCGAGGTCGCTGAACCGGGTGAGCTGGGAGCCCAGCCCGCTGCCGTAGAAGATGTTGTCGCCGAGCACCAGGGCGGCCGGGTCGTCGCCGATGTGGTGCTCGCCGATGATGAACGCCTGGGCCAGCCCGTCGGGGCTGGGCTGCTGGGCGTAGCTGAGGTTGATCCCGAACCTCGAGCCGTCCCCGAGCAGCCGCACGAACCCGTCGGCCTCGTGGGGCGTGGTGATCACCAGGATGTCGCGGATCCCGGCCAGCATCAGCGTCGAGATCGGGTAGTAGATCATCGGTTTGTCGTACACGGGCATCAGCTGCTTGCTGATCCCTTGGGTGATCGGGTGCAGGCGTGAGCCCGTGCCGCCGGCCAGGATGATCCCCTTCATGAGCGGCCATCCTAGGATGACGCGCATGTCTCGCCTGCTCGTGACCGGTGGTGCCGGCTTCATCGGCTCCAACTTCGTGCACTACCTGGTCGCCAACACCGACGCCCGGATCACGGTGCTCGACAAGCTCACGTACGCCGCCACGCGGGAGGCCATCGACGGCCTGGACCGCGTCGAGCTGGTCGTCGGCGACGTCGCCGACGGCGACGTGGTCGAGCCCCTGGTCGCGCAGCACGACGCGGTCGTGCACTACGCCGCGGAGTCCCACAACGACAACTCGCTGAACGACCCGAGCCCCTTCATCAAGACCAACATCCTCGGCACGTTCACGATCCTCGAGGCGGTGCGCAAGGCCGGCACGCGGCTGCACCACGTCTCGACCGACGAGGTGTACGGCGACCTCGACCTCGACGACCCGAAGCGGTTCACCGAGGACACGCCGTACAACCCGTCCTCGCCGTACTCCGCCTCCAAGGCCGGCTCGGACCACCTGGTGCGCGCGTGGGTGCGCAGCTTCGGCGTGCGGGCGACGATCTCCAACTGCTCCAACAACTACGGGCCCTGGCAGCACATCGAGAAGTTCATCCCCCGCCAGATCACCAACGTGATCATGGGCGGCCGGCCGAAGCTGTACGGCGACGGGCTGAACGTCCGCGACTGGATCCACGCCGACGACCACTCCAGCGCGGTCTGGACGATCCTCGAGAAGGGCACCATCGGCGAGACCTACCTCGTCGGCGCCGACGGCGAGCAGACGAACCTCGACGTCGTGCGGATGATCCTCAAGCACTTCGGCCGTCCCGAGGACGACTTCGACCACGTGACCGACCGCGCCGGGCACGACCGCCGCTACGCCATCGAGTCCGGCAAGCTGCGCCAGCAGCTCGGCTGGCAGCCGAAGTTCCAGGACTTCGAGGCCGGCCTCGCCGCCACGATCGAGTGGTACCAGGCCAACGAGGCCTGGTGGCGCCCGCACAAGGAGGCGACCGAGGCGGCGTACGCCGCCAAGGGGCAGGCATGAGCGACCTCGCCCTGGAGGTCACGCCGATCCCGGGGCTCGTCGTGCTCCGGCTCGACGTCCGCGAGGACAGCCGCGGCTGGTTCAAGGAGAACTGGCAGCGGGAGAAGATGGTCGACCTCGGCCTGCCCGACTTCGGGCCGGTGCAGCACAACGTCTCGTTCAACACGGCGCGTGGCGCGACGCGCGGCATCCACACCGAGCCGTGGGACAAGTTCGTCTCGATCCTCACCGGCCGCGTCTTCGGCGCCTGGGTCGACATGCGCGAGGGCGCGACGTTCGGCACGGTCTTCACGATCGAGATGGACCCGCACACCGCGGTGTTCGTGCCGCGCGGCGTCGGCAACAGCTACCAGACGCTGGAGGACGCGACGACGTACTCCTACCTCGTCAACGAGCACTGGCGTCCCGGCACGGCGTACCCCGCCCTCAACCTGGCCGACGAGACCGTCGCCATCGACTGGCCGATCCCGCTCGCCGAGTCGGAGATCTCCGAGAAGGACCTGAGCACGCCGCGGATGGCCGAAGTCGTGCCGATGAAGCCGCTCAGGACGCTCATCATCGGCGCCCTCGGCCAGCTCGGTCGCGCGCTCCGGGCCGACTTCCCCGACGCCGACCTGGTCGACATGGTCGCCGGTCCCGGCGTCGACGTGCTCGACGTGTCCGACTCCGTCGAGGTCGAGGCGTTCCCGTGGCACGAGTACGCCCTGGTGCTCAACGCCGCGGCGTACACCGCGGTCGACAAGGCGGAGACGACGGAGGGACGCGCAGCGGCCTGGGCCGCGAACGCCGCCGCCCCGGCCACGCTGGCGCGCATCGCCGCCGAGCACCGGATCACGCTGGTGCACTACTCCACCGACTACGTGTTCGACGGCACCGCCGAGGTGCACACCGAGGACGAGCGGTACTCCCCGCTGGGCGTGTACGCCCAGACCAAGGCGGCCGGCGACATCGCCGTCGCCACCGCGCCGCGGCACTACATCCTGCGCACGTCGTGGGTGATCGGCGACGGCCACAACTTCGTGCGCACCATGCAGAAGCTCGCCGGCGACGGCGTCTCGCCGACCGTGGTCGACGACCAGGTCGGCCGGCTGACGTTCACCCCCGACCTGTCGCGCGCGACGAGGCACCTGGTCGACCGGGGCGCCCCGTTCGGCATCTACAACGTGCAGGGCGCCGGCCGGGTCACCTCGTGGTGCGACCTGGCCAGGGAGGTCTACCGGCTCAGCGGGCGGGCGCCGGAGGACGTCACGCCGGTGACGACCGAGGAGTACGTCGGCGGGCGCGAGGGCATCTCACCGCGGCCGGCCAACGGCACGCTGGACCTGTCGAAGATCGAGGCGACCGGCTTCACGCCGGGCGACCACCTGGAGCAGCTCGCGGCGTACTGCGCGAGCCAGCCCGCTCAGCGGCCGTAGTCGTCCTCGAGGCGGCAGATGTCGTCCTCGCCGAGGTACTCGCCGCGCTGGACCTCGATGATCACCAGCTCGTCGTCGTGCAGGTTCGCGATGCGGTGCGGGACACCCACGCCGACCTCGACGCAGCCGCCGGTCTTCACCTCGACGGTCTCGCCGTCGACGGTGCAGGTGGCGGTGCCGGTCACGACGGTCCAGTGCTCCGCGCGGTGGCGGTGGGTCTGGTACGAGAGGCGCTGGCCGGGCGTCACGACGATGCGCTTGACCTGGTAGCCGTCACCGCGGTCGAGCACGTACCACGCACCCCAGGGCCGCTGGTCGGATTCCATGTCTGTCGTCCCCGTTGCTGGTCGGATCCTCAGCGTCGCGTGAGCGCGCTGAGAGCAGGCTTGACATCAGCAAGGTAGACCAGCGCCGCGACCGTCATGGCCAGATTGATGAAGTTCAGCGGCGAGCCGGCGAGCACCACCTGGGCCGCCACACCGAGCCCGAGGATGACCGTCCAGGCCATCTTGTTCAGCTTGCCCGCCGCGCGGTACGCCTCGTCGGAGTACCTCAGCGCGGTGACGAAGGCGTAGATCTTCACCGCGAGCAGCACGATGTCGATGACCAGCATGGTCATCCCCTCGACGGCGAACGGGTTCATGGGCTCAGGGTACCTGGAAAGCGGCCGGCCCCCGGGGCGCCGAAGCGTCCCGGGGGCCGGTTGTCCGTTGGACTAGGTGGTCAGTCGCCGATCTTCTTGGCGGCGTCGGCGAGGGCGCGCGAGCCGGCGGAGACGGTCTTCTTGGCCGAGGTACGGGTGGCCTTGGCGCTCGACTTCGCGGCGGTGCGCTTGGTGGCCGACGCCTTCTTGGCGGCGGTGGTGGACTTCTTGGCGGCCGTGGTCGCCTGGGTCCGGGTGGTCTTGGCCTTGGCGACCGTGGTCTCGGCGGCGGCCACCGTGTCCTGGGTGGACTTCTGGCGGCGGATGCGGCGGACCAGGGTCTCGCCGCGCTTCACCAGGTCGCCGTACGCCTCGGTGGCGGTGGCGGTGGTGGCGCCGATCGTCTTCTGGACCAGGGTCGGGACCTCGACGGCCTCGGCACGCAGCTCGGCCACGCGCTTCTCGATGGCGGTGCGACGGGCCTTCGCGTCCTTGGCGGCCTGCTTGCGAGCGGCCTTCGGGTCGAAGGTGGTGACGCTCTTCTGCACCTCGAGGAGGCGCTTCTGGGCCCCGGCCGCGTAGTCGCGGACGACCTCGACCGCGAGGTCGGTGACGCCGACGCCGGCGTGGAACGCGCGCTGCGCGGACTTCTGGGCCTCGGTCTGGATGGTGGTGATGTCGAACGTGGTCTTCGGCATGTCGTGCTCCTTCTTGTGGGTGGGTTTCAGTCGTTCGGACCGGCGAGCACGTCGTTCACCAGGTCGTTCGAGACGACGTTCTGGGCGATGAACGAGGAGTACACGTCGAGCAACGTCTGCTTCTGGCGCTCGGTGAGCGCGGGGTCGTCGAGGACGGCGAGCTCCACGGAGCTGTTGCCGACCTCGGGACTGACGATCCCCGCACGGATGTAGAGCTGCTCCGCAGAGACACGGAGCGCCTTGGCCAGCTGCTGGAGGACCTCGGCCGAGGGCCGGCGCAGCCCGCGCTCGATCTGGCTCAGGTACGGGTTGGAGACGCCGACCTGGTCGGCGAGCTGCCGGAGGGTGAGCCGCGACGCGGTGCGCTGCTCCCTCAGGTACTCGCCCAGCTGGTCGCCCAGCTGGTTGGTGAGCGAGCCGACCGTCCGCCCCACCTTGGTCCTTGCCATACCCCCATCCTTGCTAACAGGTGTTAGCAAATTCAAACCCTGGGCACGTGATTCGAGTCACCAGTGCCTCGGAATGCCCGTAAATACCCGGGAAACAGAGGCGACCCTCAGGTAGCCGCCTGCTAGCACTCAGAACGTCGCGCGGATCTCACCCACGGGTACGCCGCCGCCGAGCAGCTCGACCCGGCCGGTCCCCCGGACGGCGTCGGTGTCGACGCCGGGCTCGGTGTCGACCTTGCTCCGGCGCAGCGCGGCACCCATCAGGACCGGCCGCACCCGGGGGTACCCGTCGTCGGCCTTGAGCGCGAACGCGCGACCGTCGGCCAGCGCCACGGCGTAGCACGCCTCCGCACCCGCCTTCCCGATCGCGCCCGGGATCGCGCTGAGGAGGGTCAGCTCGTCGCGGGTCGTGCCCGAGACGTACGCCGGGTGCTGCCGGATCGCGTCGGCCACCCGTCGTTCGGGGCCGTCCTCGGCCACCGCGAGTGCCTGGAACCCGCGGGCGAGGCCGGTCAGCGACGCCGACAGCAGCGGGGCGCCGCAGCCGTCGACCGCGACGACCTCGACGGGTTCGCCGGTGAGCTCGGCGAAGAACACGCGGATGCCCACCTGGAGCGGGTGGTCCGGCTCGCGGTAGGTCGCGGTGTCCCACCCGTTCGCCACGCAGGTGAGCAGCATCGCGGCGTGCTTGCCCGAGCAGTTCATCAGCACCGGCAGCCTCGACCCGCCGGCGCGGATGACCGCGTCCCGCGCCTCGTCGTCGAGCGGGTAGTCCGGGGGCGTCTGCAGCGCGGACTCGTCGAGACCTGCCTGAGCGAGGATGCGGCGGACGCCCTCGACGTGGAAGTCCTCGCCCGAGTGCGACGCGCAGGCCAGGGCCAGCAGCTCGGGCTCGAGGTCCAGGCCCATCCGCACCATGCCGAGCGCCTGAAGGGGCTTGTTGCACGAGCGCGGGAGCACGGGAGACGCGACGTCGCCGACCGACCAGTCGACCGAGCCGTCGGCTGCGAGCGCCACGACGGCGCCGTGGTGGTGGCCCTCCACGAACCCCGACCGGACGATCTCGGCGACCACTGGCTGGGACATGACCGCAACGCTAGCGTCGCCGGATGCGGGCACTCTTCGCCACCACTGCCAACGACGGTCACTTCGGCCCGCTCGTCCCGTTCCTGCGGGCGACGGCCGCGGCCGGGCACGAGGTGCGCGTGGCCGCGCCGGCGTCGTACGCCGCGGCGCTGGAGCGTGCGGGGGTCGTGCACGAGCCCTTCGCCGACGCGCCGCCCGAGCTCATCGGGCCGGTCATGGGGCGGCTCCCGTCGCTGCCGTTCGAGGAGGCGGACGACACGGTCGTGCGCGAGGTGTTCGGCCGCATCGACGCCCAGGCCGGGCTCCCAGGGGTCGTGGAGACCATCGAGCGCTGGCGGCCCGACGTCGTCGTCCGGGAGTCCGCCGAGCTGGCCTCGCTGGCCGCGGCGGAGGGTGCCGGGCTGCCGCACGCGCACGTCTGCATCGGGATGCACGAGATCGTCACGAGGTTCGCCGAGGCGGTCCTCGAACCCCTGCTGGAGCTCGACCGCCTGGTCGGGCTGCCGGAGGGCACCTGCTCGTCGGCCCAGGCCGCCGAGGTCGTCCTCAGCACCGTCCCGGCCGACCTCGACGACGCGGTCGGGGACGCGCTCGCCGGCGTGCACCGGTTCCGTGACCCGGCGCCGGCCGTCGGGGACGGCCCGCTCCCCGAGCCGTGGGGCGACCCGGACCTGCCGCTGGTCTACGTGACCTTCGGCTCGGTGACGGCCTCGCTGCCGCCGTTCGCCGGGCTCTACCGCGAGGCCCTGGACGCGCTGGCCGGGATCCGGGCGAGGGTGCTGATGACGGTCGGGCGCAGGCTGGACATCGACGGGCTCGGACCGCTGCCGGCGAACGCGTGCGTCGTGCCGTGGTGGCCGCAGGCCGACGCGCTCGCGCACTCCGCGGCGATGGTCGGGCACGGCGGCTTCGGCACGACGATGGGCGCGCTGGCCGCCGGAGTGCCGCAGGTCGTGATGCCGATCTTCACCAGCGACCAGCTCGCCAACGGGCTCCACGTCGCGGCCAGCGGCGCGGGGATCGCCGTGCCGATGGGCCCCGGATCGCCCGCCAGGGCCGCCGATGCCTTGAGCACCCTCCTGGCCGACGCGTCGTACGCCGAAGGGGCGCGGGGCGTGGCGCGGTCGATCGCGGACCTGCCGCCGGCGTCGGATGCCGTCCGCCTGCTCGAGTCCCTCGTAGGGTGACGGGTGTGGAGCCGGTCATCTCGACCCGTGGCCTGACGAAGGACTACGGCTCGGTCGTCGCGCTCGCAGACCTGACCCTCGACATCGGCCCCGGCATCACCGGCCTGGTCGGCGCCAACGGGGCCGGCAAGTCGACGCTCATCAAGATCCTGCTGGGCCTGGTGATGCCGACGTCCGGCTCGTCGCAGGTGCTGGGGCTCGACGTCGCGACGGAGTCCGCCGAGATCCGCGGGCGGGTGGGGTACCTGCCGGAGCACGACTGCCTCCCGCCGGACGTCAGCGCCAGCGACTTCGTCGTGCACCTCGGCATGATGTCGGGCCTGCCGCGGGTGGCCGCGCGCGAGCGGGCTGCGGAGGTGCTGCGGCACGTCGGCCTCGCCGAGGAGCGGTACCGGCCGATGGGCGGCTACTCGACGGGCATGAAGCAGCGGGCCAAGCTCGCCCAGGCGCTGGCCCACGACCCGCGGCTGGTGCTGCTCGACGAGCCGACCAACGGACTCGACCCGGCGGCCCGCGACGACATGCTCGGGCTGGTGCAGCGGGTCGGCGACGACTTCGGCATTTCGGTGCTGGTCACCTCGCACCTGCTCGGCGAGCTCGAGCGGGTCAGCGACCACGTCGTGATCCTCGACTCGGGCCGGCTGCTGCGGTCCTCGGAGACCCGCGAGTTCCTCAACGCCACCGGCACCCTCCTCGTCGAGGTGCTCGGCCAGGACGCGCAGGCCCGGATGGGGCAGGCGCTCGCCGCGGCCGGCGTGCCCGTCCACCCGCGCGGCGGCCTGCTCGCCCTCGACCCCGACCCCGACTCCCCGCACGACGTCCACGACCTGATCCGGGACACCGCCCTCGACCTCGGCGTCGGGCTGGTGCGGATCCAGGCGGACCACCGCCGCATCGAGGACGTGTTCGCCGATGGCTGACCCTGTTCCCTCCGGTGGCGGCCGGGGCCCGGTCAGCGGTGCCATCTACGACCTCGGATACCGCCCCTACGACGGCCCGCGCAACGGCCTCGGCGCGATCGCCTGGGCGCTGTTCGTCGAGGGGTTCCGCAACGCCTTCGGGCTGGGCCGGTCGGGCCGGTCGAAGGTGCTGCCGTTCCTGCTGCTCGGCATCAACCTGCTGCCCGTGGTGATCATCGTCGGGGTCCTGGTGTTCATCCACCTCGACGAGCTGCCGCTGGGCTACGCGGCGTACGCCTCGCGCACCCAGGTCCTGCTCTCGATCTTCGTGGCGGCCCAGGCCCCGGTGCTGTTCTCGCGCGACCTGCGGCACGGCACCATCGCGCTGTACCTCGCGCGGCCGCTGCCCTCGACGGCGTACGCCGTGGCGCGCTGGGCCTCGCTGCTGGCGGCCACCCTGGTCTTCCTGCTGACCCCGATCCTCGCGCTGTACCTCGGCGCCGTGCTCGGCGAGCTCGACTTCGGCGAGCAGACCGCCGCGGCGCTGAAGGCCGCGCTGCTCGCCGTGCTGCTGGCGACGGGGCTCACCGGCATCAGCGGCCTGATCGCGTCGGTGTCGGTGCGCCGCGGGTTCGCGGTCGTGGCCACGATCGCCGTGCTGCTGCTGGGCAACGGCGTCGTCACCGCGGTGCAGGGCATCTCCGAGGAGCAGAGCCGGCCGCGCATCGGCGAGGTGGCCGGGCTGTTCTCGCCGTACTCCCTGTACCGCGGCGCGATGGGCGCGCTCACCGACGAGCGCGTGCTGACCCCGCCCACCGGGGGCGGCCTCCAGGCGGCGTACTTCGGCGTGATGGTCGCCCTCGCCCTGGTCAGTCTCGGGGCGCTGCTCGTCCGGTACCGGCGACTGGCCGGGCGGTGACCCGGCGGTGAGCACCATCGAGCTGGAGGCCGTGTCGCGGTGGTACGGCAACGTGGTGGCGGTCAACGGCATCACCATGTCGATCGGGCCCGGCGTGACCGGGCTGCTCGGCCCGAACGGCGCCGGCAAGAGCACGCTGATCGCGCTGATGTCCGGCTTCCTCTCGCCGTCGGCGGGCAGCGTCACCCTCGACGGCACGGCGCTGTGGCGGCACACCGAGGCCTACCGCACGATCGGCCTGGTACCTGAGCGGGAGATCAGCTTCGACTACCTCACCGGGCGCCAGTTCGTGCTCGCCAACGCCGAGCTGCACGGGCTGCCCGACCCGGGCGCCGCGGCCCAGCGGGCGCTGGAGATCGTGGACATGGTCGAGCCGGCGGCGCGTCGCATCGGCACGTACTCCAAGGGCATGCGCCAGCGGGTCAAGCTCGCGTCGGCGCTGGTGCACGACCCCTCGGTGCTGCTGCTCGACGAACCGTTCAACGGCGTCGACCCCCGTCAGCGGCTGCACCTGATGGCGCTGCTCCAGCGGTTCGGCGCCGAGGGCCGCACGGTCCTGTTCAGCTCGCACATCCTCGAGGAGGTCGAGCAGGTCGCCCGCCAGATCGAGGTGGTGGTCTCCGGACGGCACGCCGCGTCCGGGGACTTCGGCGAGATCCGGCGGCTGATGACCGATCGCCCGGTGCAGTACGTCGTCGTCAGCAGCGACGACCGCCGGCTGGCCAGTGCGCTCATCGGCGAGCCGTCCGTGGTCGCGGTGGCGCTGCGGCCCGAGATCGGCGGCCGCCGCGGCGTCGACGTCTCGGTCTCGGACCTCGGCTCGTTCGCGGTCCAGCTGCCCCGGCTGGCCCGCGACTGCGGCGTACGCCTCCTCGAGCTGACGCCGACCGACGAGTCGCTGGAGTCCGTGTTCGCCTACCTGGTGGGGCGATGACCGTGCTGAACCCGACGATCCTGCGACTGTCGGCCCAGGCCCTGCTGGGTCGGCGGCGGGGCCTGGTGCTGATGCTGATCCCCGGGCTCGTGCTGGTGCTGGCGGTCGTGGTGCGCGCGCTGACCGAGGAGGGCGTGGGGTACGACATCGTCAGCGAGGTCGGGTACACCCTGGCGCTCCCGATCGTGGCGCTGCTCGCGGCGTCGGCGGTCCTGGGCCCCGAGATCGACGACGGCTCGATCGTCTACCTGATCGCCAAGCCGGTGCCGCGGCACGCGGTGGCGGTCAGCAAGTACGTCGTCGCCTGGCTCGCGACCGTCGCGCTCGGCGCCTTCCCGCTGTTCCTCGCCGGCGTGGTGCTCGACGCCTCGGAGCCCGGCCGAGCGGTCGCGTGGGGGTTCGCGTCCCTCGTCTCCGGGACGGCGTACACGGCCCTCTTCCTCGGCCTGGCGGCGCTCACCCGGCACGCGGTGGTGATCGGGCTCTTGTACGTGCTGCTCTGGGAGGGCCTCCTCGGCGCCCTGCTGACCGGCATCCGGTGGCTGGCCATCGGACCGTGGGGCCTGCAGGTCGGCTCGGCCATCAGCGACGCCGTCGACGAGCCGGGTACGGGGCTGACCTACGCCCTCCTCGCCGCCCTCGTCGTCACCGCCGGCTCGGTCTGGTTCGCCGGCGACCGCCTCCGCTCCTTCACCCTTCGCGGCGACGAGTAGCGCCGAGCTGCGCCCCCGACACCGCCGAGCTGCGCCTCCGACACCGCCGAGCTGCGCCCCCGACACCGCCGAGCTGCGCCCCCGACACCGCCGAGTTGCGGCCCGGCGCACCACCAACCCGTACCGGAGACGCAGCTCGCACGTACCGGAGGCGCAACTCGCACGTACCGGAGGCGCAACTCGCACGTACCGGGGGCGCAGCTCGAGGGGCTGACAGGATGGCGGCCGTGCCCGTCGCCCAACCCGTCGCCCAGTACCACCCCACCCAGCGCGAGCTCGACGACCTCGAGCTGCTGACCTCCGGCGCGCTCGCCCCCGTGGTCCGCTTCAACGAGCCCGGGTCCCCGATCACCCTCGCGCTGCCCGACGACCTGGCCGGCGTCGAGGCCGTCGAGCTGGTCGACCCCGAGGGGCTGCCCCTGGCGCGGGTGGCGGCCGACGGGAGCGTCGAGGCGCTCACGCACGCGCAGTACGGGCCGTTCCGCCGCTTGTACCTGACCCCCACGCAGGTCCGCGAGCAGTACGCCGGGTCCACGTTCGTCCCCGTCACCGACGCCCTCGACGAGGAGCAGATCGGTGTCCTGGGGGACGTGGACGGCCGCGTGGTGCTGGTCGCCCTGGTCGGGCACGGCACGCCCGAGCTGACCGCGGTCGGCCTGCTCCGTGCCACCCTCGCGGCCGCCCGGCGGCTCGCCGACGCCGCCGTGGTCGCCGTACCGCTGGCCTCGCACGGTGACGCCGAGGTCGACCACCATCTCGGGGTCCGCGTCATCGAGGCGTACGCCGCGGGCGACACCGTGCTCGGCGTCACCGAGGGCGACGCGCCGCTCAGCGACGAGATCGGCGCCATCGTCGACGCCGACCAGCCGGCGCCCGGTGCCCAGGGCGTCGTGCTGTTCTTCACCGGTCTCTCCGGCAGCGGGAAGTCGACGGTCGCCCGGGCGGTGATGGACCACCTCCTCGAGGAGGGCGCCCGGACCATCACCAGCCTGGACGGCGACGTGGTCCGCCGGAACCTCAGCGCCGGGCTGACCTTCTCCAAGGAGGACCGGGAGACCAACATCCGCCGGATCGGCTGGGTGGCCGCCGAGATCTCGCGGCACGGTGGGCTCGCGGTCTGCTCCCCCATCGCGCCGTTCGACGCGACCCGCCAGCAGGTGCGCGCGATGGTGGAGGACGCCGGCGGCGCCTTCTTCCTCGTGCACGTGGCCACGCCGCTGGAGGAGTGCGAGCGACGCGACCGCAAGGGCCTGTACGCCAAGGCGCGCCGCGGCGAGATCCCGGAGTTCACCGGGATCTCCTCGCCGTACGAGGCGCCGCAGGACGCCGCGTTGCGGATCGACACCACCGGGCGCAGCATCGAGGACTGCCGCGACGAGGTGCTGCGGGCCCTGGCGCCGTTGTTGGGATAAGCGCCTGATTCAGTAGAGTTCCTGAAGTTTGTCGTACTTCACCCCGAGGACCTCATGGCCGACCTGATCAGCGACTCGTTCTTCTCCATCCTCGCCGCCGGGTTCTTCGTCGGCATCGTGGTCGGGCTGACGGGGATGGGCGGCGGCGCGCTGATGACGCCGGCCCTGATCTTCCTGGGCGTCGGCGACGCCGCCACCGTGGTCACGGCCGACCTCACGGCGGCGGCCGTCTACAAGACCGGCGGCGCGATCGTGCACAAGCGCGAGGGCTCGCCGAACATGCAGCTGGCCAAGTGGCTGATCCTCGGCTCGGTGCCGATGGCCCTGCTCGGTCCTCACCTGGTGTCGTGGTTCACCGATCCGGAGGACCTCGACAAGACGCTCAAGCTCTGCATCGGGTTCGCGCTGCTGCTGGCCGCCCTGACCTACGCGCTGCGCCTCTACATCAACCTCCGCCGCGTACGCCGCGGGCACGAGCACGACGAGACCCCGAAGATCCGGCCGCTCGCGACCCTGCTGGTCGGCGCGCTCGGCGGCCTGCTCGTCGGCGTGACCAGCGTGGGCTCGGGCTCGGTGATCATGATCGCGCTGCTCATGCTGTACCCCGGCCTGGCCGCCGTGCGCCTGGTCGGCACCGACCTCGTCCAGGCCGTCCCGCTGGTGCTCGCCGCCGCGATCTCCAACATCGTGTTGCACGGCCTCGACTGGTCGCTGCTGATCCCGCTGGTGATCGGGTCGGTGCCCGGCACCCTGCTGGGCAGCAAGATCGCGCCGCGCGTGCCGCAGTCGTTCATCCGCCGCGGCATCGTGATCGTGCTGACGATGTCGGGCGTCGCGCTGCTCGACAAGGCCGGCTGGGCGCCCCTCGGTGCCGGGGACGACGACACCCACCCCATGCTGGTGGGAGTCATCGGCCTGGTGATGGTGGTCGTGGTGCCGTTCGTGTGGGGCCTGCTGCGCAAGCAGCAGGGACTGCCCATGTTCGGCTCCCCCACGGTCGCCGAGCTCGAGGGTGACCGGTACGAACGGGCCGGACGAGACCGTCCGGCGTGAGCGTCCGCACACCGCTCGCGATTCACGGCACCCCTGTGAGGCCCCGATAGCATGACGAGGATCCGCTTCCGGAGAGGTACCTGACGACACGATGAGCACCGCCCAGAACTCCGCACCAGACACCGCCCCGGCCACCCATGCCGACTACCAGCTGAGCCAGCTCGACCAGCTGGAGGCGGAGTCGATCCACATCTTCCGCGAGGTGGCCGCCGAGTTCGAGAAGCCCGCCCTGATGTTCTCCGGCGGCAAGGACTCGATCGTGATGATGCGGCTGGCCGAGAAGGCCTTCTACCCGGCCAAGATCCCGTTCCCCGTGCTCCAGATCGACACCGGCTACGACTTCCCCGAGGTGCTGGAGACCCGTGACCACTGGGTCCAGCGCCTCGGCGTGCGCCTCATCGTCGCCAGCGTCGAGGACGCCATCGCCAACGGCATCGTCGTCGACGACGGCAAGACCAGCCGCAACCGGCTCCAGACCGGCACCCTCCTCAACGCGATCGAGGAGAACGGCTTCACCGCGATGTTCGGTGGCGGCCGCCGCGACGAGGAGAAGGCCCGCGCGAAGGAGCGCGTCTACTCCCACCGCGACGACTTCGGCCAGTGGGACCCGAAGATGCAGCGCCCCGAGCTCTGGAGCCTCTACAACGGCAAGATCCACTCCGGCGAGCACATGCGGATCTTCCCGATCTCCAACTGGACCGAGCTGGACGTCTGGGACTACCTCGGGCGCGAGGGCGTGGAGCTCCCGTCCATCTACTTCTCCCACCAGCGTCGCGTCTTCCAGCGCGACGGCATGTGGATGTCGGAGAGCGAGCACAACCCGCTGCGCCCCGGCGAGGTCGTCGAGGAGCGCACCGTCCGGTTCCGCACCGTCGGCGACATCACGCTGACCGGCTGCGTGGAGTCCGAGGCCGACACGATCGAGAAGATCATCGAGGAGGTCGCCGTCGCGCGGATCACCGAGCGCGGCGCCACGCGCGGTGACGACCGCTTCTCCGAGGCGGCCATGGAAGACCGCAAGAAGGAAGGCTACTTCTGATGGACCTGCTGCGATTCGCCACGGCGGGCTCCGTCGACGACGGCAAGTCGACCCTCATCGGCCGGCTGCTGTACGACTCGAAGTCGATCTTCGAGGACCAGCTCGAGGCGGTGGAGGCCACCAGCGTCTCCAAGGGCCACGAGTACACCGACCTGTCCCTGCTCACCGACGGCCTGCGCTCCGAGCGCGAGCAGGGCATCACCATCGACGTGGCCTACCGCTACTTCGCGACGCCCAACCGCAAGTTCATCATCGCCGACACCCCGGGCCACGTGCAGTACACCCGCAACATGGTCACCGGCGCCTCGACCGCCGACCTCGGCCTCGTGCTCGTCGACGCGCGCCAGGGCCTCACCGAGCAGTCGCGCCGGCACGCCGTGCTCCTGTCGCTGCTCCGGGTGCCGCACCTCGTGCTGTGCGTGAACAAGATGGACCTCGTCGACTGGTCGGAGGAGGTCTACGAGCGGATCCACCAGGAGTTCACGCAGTTCGCGACCAAGCTGTCCATCCCGGACCTCGAGGTCATCCCGATCTCCGCCCTCAACGGCGACAACGTCGTCGACCGCGGGGAGAACTCCCCCTGGTACCACGGCCCCACGCTCATGCACCACCTCGAGCACGTCCACGTCGCCTCCGACCGCGACCTGGTCGACACGCGGTTCCCGGTCCAGTACGTCGTCCGCCCGAAGTCCGACGCGCACCACGACTACCGCGGGTACGCCGGCCAGGTGGCCGGCGGCGTCCTGAAGAAGGGCGACGAGGTCGTCGTGCTCCCCAGCGGCATGACCTCGACGATCGAGGGCATCGACGTGTTCGACAAGGAGGTCGACGAGGCCTTCCCGCCGATGTCGGTCACCGTCCGCCTGGCCGACGACGTGGACGTCTCCCGCGGCGACATGATCGCCCGCGTCAAGAACGCCCCGAAGCCCGCGCAGGACATCGACGCGATGATCTGCTGGATGACCAACGCGCCGCTGCGGCCGCGCGCCAAGCTCGCGATCAAGCACACCACCCGCATGGGCCGGGCGCTGGTCAAGGACATCCAGTACCGCCTCGACGTCAACACCCTGCACCGCGACCAGGACACCAAGGAGCTCGGCCTCAACGAGATCGGCCGCATCCAGCTCCGCACCACGGTGCCGCTGCTGTGCGACTCCTACGCCAAGAACCGCACGACGGGTTCGTTCATCCTCATCGACGAGGCCACGGGCGTCACGGTCGGTGCGGGCATGATCAACAACGCGAGCTGACCTCTCGATGAGGACTCGGGCGGCCGCAGTGGCCGTCTGGGCGGTCGCGTTCGCGACCCGCATCGCCCTGGTCCTGATCGCCGGCGGCACGGGCGCCGTCATGGAGAACGACGACGGGGTCTACCTCGGCGCGGCCATCCGGGCCACCGGCGGCGACCTGCCGTACCACGACTTCCTCTTCGTGCACCCGCCCGGGATCGTCTACCTGCTCTCGCCGTTCGGCTTGCTGGCGCACGTCACGTCGGATCCCTGGGCGATGCTCGCCGCCCGGGTCGCCGTGGCCGCACTCGGCGCGTCGACGGCCGTGCTGATCTACCTGGTCGTGGCGCAGGCCGACCGCCGAGCCGCCCTCTTCGCCGGCGTGTTCTACGCCGTCAGCAGTGCGGCGCTGGCGGGCGAGCGCACGGTGATGCTCGAGGCGGTGCTCAACTTCTGCCTGGTCGGCTCCCTCTGGTGGCTCGGTCCCACGCGCCGGCGACAGGTGCTGAGCGGCGCGCTGGTCGGCCTCGGCGCCGCCACCAAGCTCTTCCTGCTGCCCGTGGCGCCCGTGCTGCTCTGGGCGGTCTGGCGTCGGCGCGGAACGCGTGCGGCCATGACCTGGACCGCGGCGGCGAGCCTCGTCGTCGTCGTGCTCGTGCTGCCCGCCCTGCTGGTCGCCCCGTCCGGGTTCGTCGACCAGGTCTTCGGCTACCAGCTGGGCCGTGCGCGGGTCTGGACGGGCTGGGCCTCGCGGGTCCAGTACCTCGACTGGATGGGCGGACCTCCGCCCATCGGCCGCGTCCTCGGCACGGGCGGGATGGCCGCTCTCGGCCTGGCGCTCCTGCTGTTCGCGATGCTCGCCCTGCGCTCCGAGCGGGGACGCGTGTGGGCCGTCCTGACCCTGGTGACGACGGCCGTGGTGATGGCCGGCCCGCTGTTCTTCGACCACTACGCGGCGTTCGTCGCGGCCCCGGAGGCGGTGGCGATCGGCTTCGCCCTGGCCGAGACCAGGCTCCTGGCGCGCCACCTCCGGGTGCTCGTCCCGGTCGGTCTCGCGGTGGCGGCGTTCGTGGTCGCCGCCGGCCTCCGCCAGGCGACCAGCGTCTCGGACTTCCCGGCCGACGGCGTCACCGCCGCCCTCGGCGACGAGCAGTGCGTGTGGACCCGCACCGCCTCCACCGCGATCGCCGTGGACCGCGAGCAGTCACCGTGCGCCGGCTCGCTCGACGACTACGCGACGGTGCTGGCGAGCGGCGGCGGCACGGGCACCATCGAGGAGTACCGGTTGTCCGCGGCGTACCAGCGCCAGACCCTCGCCGACCTCGACCGGGCCGATGCGGCGGTGCTGTTGCCGGGTGACCGGGAACGCTGGACGGACGCGACGGCGTCGGCCTTCGACGAGCGGTTCCCGTCCGTGGAGCTGGTCGGACAGGTGCTGGTGTGCCGGCGGCCCTGACGCGTCAGCCGACCGGCACGTAGTACCGGTAGTCGACCGTGAACGACGCGATGTCGTAGGAGTCACCGACGCTCGTGGAGAAGCCCCACGAGACCGACGCGTGCTGGTCGGGCAGGTACGGCGGGGCCACCAGCCCGGCGTGCAGCCAGGGCATCGACGCGGTGGCGTCGCCGGGTCCGATGGTCCGGTAGCCGCTCAGGCTGCCGACGTCGTCCGTACCGGGCGTGGTCGGACCTCCGGTCGCCGTGATCCGGTAGGTGTCGACCGGCGCGCCGAGGACCGGAGGGGCGGCCGAGAGCCACGCCCGGGTGCTGCCGTTGTCCGGGCACGCCCGGAAGCTGAGGCCACCCGGGAACCGGTCGCTGGCGACGGGGAAGCAGCCCTGCGTGCACGAGGGACCGCAGCCCGCCGGCGTGTACCGGGTGGCCGAGGCGGCCGGCACCGTCGTCGTCCAGAGAGCTGCCTTCAGCTGCTGGTGGGAGACCGTGATCGGAGCCGAGTACGTCGACTCGTTGCCGGCGGGGTCGCGTACCCGCACCCGCGCGGTGTACGTGCCCTCGGGCACGGGCTCGCCGCCAGGCCCGCGGGCGTACCAGGAGAAGGTGAAGGTGAGCCCGCTCCCGTCCTGCCATCCGTACTGCGGGGTCCACCCGCGTTGCCACACGGTCCGGTCGGAGCCGTCGACGACCGTGAGCTGCAGGTCCAGCACGGGGCGCGGCTCGTAGGTCCCGTCGAACGGGGTGGCCGCCTCCTCGGCGTTCCAGCCTTCCCGCAGGTAGACGAGGGCGACTCGGTCGCTGACGACGCCGGCCTTCGGGTACACCGCCGGGCGGCTGGTCAGCAGCCGGCCTGCGTCGGCGATCCGGTCGACGTACGTGGTGACCCCGACCAGGGTGTGCTGGCCGCCTCCCTCGGCGTGGATCAGGATCTCGAACGTGCCGTCGTGCACCCTCGGGCCACCGTTCCGGGTGCCGTCCCAGGTCCAGGCGTGCACCCCGGCACGGAGGCGGCCCAGCATCACCGGCCCGCGGACCACGTCGCCCGCCCGCTCGACCCGGACGGTCACGTCCGCGGCCCTGGTGAGGGAGAAGCGGATCCGGGCACGGTCCTGGCGCCCGTCGCCGTCCGGGGAGAAGGAGATCGTCTGCTGGGCCAGGTGCACGGTCAGGTACGGCCGAGCCGCGGAGACGGCGGGAGTCGTGGCGGCGGCGAGGAGGAGCGCCGTCAGCGCGAGGAGCCACCGGCGGGCGTTCACGAGACCTCCACGTAGTGCTGGTACTCGACGGTGAACGACGCCAGGTCGTAGTCCTGGGTCGTGGTGAAGCCCCACGTCGCCGCGAGGTCCTGCTCCGGCAGGTATGGGTAGTGGCTCAGGTCGACGCTCCCCCAGCCGGTGGTGACCGTGGCGTCCCCGGGACCCATGGTCAGGCCGCTCAGCTTGCCCGCGCCGGTCCCGCCGGCCGTGGGTGGACCACCTGTCGCCGTCACCCGGTACGTGTCGACGGGTGCGGCCGCGAAGGGCAGCGGGAGCGCGAACCTGGCGTAGGTCTGCGCGTCGTACCCGTATCCCAGGCAGTCGCGGAAGCTCAGGCCCCCCGGGAAGCGGTCGCTGTCGACGGGCGAGCAGCCCTCACCGCAGCCGTTGCAACCGGGCGGCGAGATGCTGCCGGTGCGCTCGGTCGTGGCCGGGTCGAGGTGCACCGTCAGCGTCTCGGCGACGAGCTGCCGGTGCGAGACACGGACCTGCTGGACGTACGACGTGACGTTTCCGGCGGCGTCGGTGACGAGCAGCCGCGCGTCGTACGGTCCCGCCGCGACGACCGTGCCGTCGCTCCGGCGCCCGGCCCAGACGAACCTCGTGGACATGCCGCCGACCCGGTGCGCGGCCTCCCAGACGACCTTGCCGCGGCGGGACACGACGCTCAGGCGCGCCCGCAGGGGGATGCGCGCGCCGAAGTAGTCCTCCCCGGGGTAGGCGTCCTCGGTGGGGTTCCAGCCCTGCCGCAGGTACGTCAGGAGCACGCTGTCGTCCACGACGGTGGCGTCGGGGTACACCGTCGGCCGGCTGGTGAGCAGCGTGCCCTGGTCGCCGTCGGTGTCGACAAGTGCCTGCGTGCCCCAGCGGTCGACGTTGGTGCCGCGCTTGACCCTGATGTCGATGAGGTACGAACCGTCCGCCACCACGAAGCCGGCGTCGTCACGACCGTCCCAGCGCCAGTGGTGCTGTCCTGGCTGTTGGTGGGTCCGGACGACGCGGCGCAGGACCTCGGAGTTGACCGCGGAGCGGACCAGGATCCGCACGCCGGCCGGCTTCTCGACCGGGTACGGGATGCGCACCGTGTCGGCGACCCCGTCACCGTCGGGTGAGAGGTACGCGTGGTTCGGCGGCTCGGACTCGCGTCCCACCGACGCGGTGGCCTCCGTCGGCAGGAGCGCGACCAGGCCGACGACCAGGCCGACGACCAGGCCGGCCGCCAGCGCCACGGCGGAGCGGGGTCTCATGCCCCATGTGATGCGCCGGATCAGTCCTTGGTTCGGTCGCCCGGGACGGCTGTCGGGACGGGCGTCAGGGCACCGGCGCCGTCCCGAGGATGGCCGCTCCACGCACGGTCCCTCCCGCGTCGTCCTACCCGCACGACGCCGGGCGGAGCCCTCCGGTTCGCCGGGGTCAGCGCAGGTGGGGACGGACGTGGAGGCCGACCTCGGGGTCGACCACGACCTCCTGGGCGGCGGGCATGCCATCGGCGTCGAGGGTCGCGTCCGACGCGACGTTCCGCTTCACGACGGCCAGGGCGATGGGGCCGAGCTCGTGGTGCCGGGCCGAGCTGCCGACGAACCCGACGGTCTTGCCGTCGAGCAGCAGGTCCGCGCCCCGGGCCGGCAGGCGGTTCTCGGTCCCGTCGAGGTGCAGCAGGATGAGCCGCCGCGGCGGACGCCCGAGCGTGTGCACGCGGGCGACGGTCTCCTGGCCCCGGTAACAGCCCTTGTCGAGGTGCACGGCCGGACCGACCCAGCCCACCTCGTTGGGGATGGTCCGATGGTCGGTGTCGAGGCCGAAGCGCGGTTCGCCGCGGGCGATGCGCAGCGCCTCGAAGGCCCAGGTGCCCGCGGGACGGCCGGCCGCGGCGGCGTACGCCTCGAGCTTGTCACGCGGGACCAGCTCGTACGCCGCGGCGGCGTCGACGCCCTCACGCGGCCGCCACGTCACGGCGATCTCCTCGGTGACCTCGGCCACCTCGACCCGCATCATGAACCGCATCCGGTCGAGGAACTCGACCAGCGCCACCGCGGCGCCGGGCTCGGTGTGCGCGGTGAACGCCTCGCCGTCGTCGACGCCGGTGAACGCGTGCTCGACGTGGCCCTGCGGGGACAGGATGAGGGCCTCGGTCCACCGGCCGGCGGGCAGGCCCTCGAAGTACTGCGTGGTCAGCGAGTGCAGCCAGGTGAGCCGGTCCGGGCCGCTGATGCGCACGACGTCGCGGTGGGACAGGTCGACGAACGCGTCGTAGGCCTCCAACGCCCGCTGCTCGGTGTTGAACGATCCGTAGTGGGCGGCCACGCCGGCGTCGATGCCGTCGCCCGCCACCGCGCCGGGCAGCGTGAGCAGGGCGCTGGTCATGCCTGCTCCCCCGGGCACTCGACACAGGTGCCGAAGACCGTCAGGTGGCCGACGTCCACCACGAAGGCCTGCTCGTCGCGCAGGCGGTCGGTCACGGGCTGGAGCATGTCTGGTCCAACCGACACGATGCGCCCACAATTCCGGCAGACCAGGTGGAAGTGCTCGTGGTCGGTCACGGAGTGGTACGTCGGGGCGCGGTCGCTCAGGTGCGCGTGCCGGACGAGGCCGAGCTCCTCCAGCACCTCGAGCGTGCGGTAGACGGTCGAGGCGTTGACCGCCGAGGAGTGCTGGCGAACCTCGGCGAGCACCTCGTCCGGCGTCGCGTGGCCGAGCCGGTCGACGGCGGCCAGGATCAGCTCGCGCTGCGGCGTCAGCCGCAGGCCGCTGTCGCGCAGCCGGCTGCGCAGGTCGACGTGCTCGTGGCTCACCCGGTCCCCCGGTGGGACCCGACGTGGCCGCCGCCGTCGTCGCGCTGCAGCCGCGCCCAGGTGTGCGGCTGGAGCTCCTGGCCCACCGCGGCCATGTCGTAGGCGTAGAGCAGGTCGCCGTCGACGTACCCGTAGAGCCGCTTGCCGGCGGTGTAGTCCTTGGCCGTGGCCGTCCGGGCCACCGCGTCGGTGACCATCTCGATGCGCGGCTGGTCGGGGTGGATCTCGCCGTGCCAGATCTCCACGAACCCGGTGTTGTGCGCCATCACGACCTCGACCGTGCGATCGGCCTGCGGCCGGAGGAAACCGGTCTCCTGCGCCGCGTTGCGGACGAACGTGCCGTCCTCCTGCTCGATCCAGGCCCGGCTGAAGTAGTGGATGAAGGGCCGGCCGTCCTGCTGGAAGACGACCTCCTGGCCGAACTGGAAGCCCTCGATCGTCGGGTACTCGCCGTGGCCGTTCCCCCGCCACGAGCCGATCATCCACGCGAGCGGCGCACACAGCTCGTGGATGTTCTCGGGGATCTCGAACGGCATGGGCCCACCTTAGTGTTGGCGGGTGACGAGAAGACTGGTCGTGAAGGTGACGTGCGGGGCCGAGGACGCCGAGCGCTGCAACCAGGCGTTCACGGTGGCCGCGGCCGCGGTGGCGGCGGGCGCGGACGTCGGCCTGTGGCTGACGGGCGAGGCCGCCTGGTTCGGCGTACCGGGCCGGGCCGAGGAGTTCTCCCTCGACCTGGCCGCACCCCTCGCCGCCCTGCGCGACGCCGTCGTCGCCGGCGGCCAGGTCACGGTCTGCACCCAGTGCGCCCAGCGGCGCGGGATCGTCGAGGCGGACCTGGTGCCCGGGGTACGGATCGCGGGTGCCGCCACCTTCGCCGAGGAGGTCCTCGCAGACGGGGTGCAGGCGCTGGTCTACTGACCGCTCCCGCCGGTCGAGGAGCGGAGCGTCAGCGATCCTTCACGCCGAGCAGCTCACGGGCCTCGGCGGTGGTCATCGGCGTGCGCTGGGCGAGGCGGCCCACCTCGACCGCGCGCTCGACGAGCTGGGCGTTCGACTCGACGGGCACGCCCTTGCTGATCGTGAGCACGTCCTCCATGCCGACACGGAGGTGGCCGCCCTTGGACAGGCTGGCGTACATCACGTTCAGCGTGGACCGGCCGATGCCGGTCGCCGACCACGAGGTGACGGAAGCGGGCAGGTCGCGGACGGCGGCGACGAGCGCGTCGGCGGTGCCGTTCATGCCGCCGGGCACGCCCATCACGAGGTCGCAGTGGACCTTCCCGCCGTACGGCGGCCCGTACTTGTCGAGCAGCCGACTCAGGGCGTGCACCTGGCCGAGGTCGAACAGCTCGAACTCCGGCACCACCTCGCGCTCCTGGGTGAGCTGGTAGAGCTCGGTCACGAACGGCCACGGGTTGGAGAAGACGTCGTCGCCGAAGTTCGTGGTGCCCATCGTCAGGCTGCAGGAGTCCGGCTCGGCGTCGAGCACCTTCAGGCGCAGGTCGAGCGGGTCGTGCACCGAGCCGCCCGTGGAGAGCTGCACGACCAGCGACGTCGCCTCGCGCAGCGCGGCCACGGTGTCCTTCAGGCGCTGCCCGTCCAGCGTGGGCCGGTGATCGGCGTCACGGATGTGCACGTGGATCATCGCGGCGCCGGCGGCCTCGCAGGCGACCGCCGTCTCGACGAGCTCCTCGAGCGTCGTCGGGAGCTGGGGGCAGTCGGCCTTGGCGGTCTCGGCCCCGGTGGGCGCGACGGTGATCAGGAGGCGGTCGGCGGGCACGGTCACGCCCGCATCCTGGCAGCGACCCGGGCCCGATTGCGAACCCGCGTCACGCCTTCACGATGAACGCGATCCCGGGGTAGACCGCGACCTCCTGGACGTCCTCGAACCGAGGTGCGGAGCGGGTGCCCAGGTCCGGCATGAGGTCGCTGAACGTGACGTCCTGGGCCTGGACCGAGTCGAGCAGCTCGCGGAGCAGCCCCAACGCCGAGCCGTCCGGCGTGGGCTCCCCGCCGCCGAAGTCGGGGTAGTAGGACGTCGACAGGTCCTCGATGACGTACACCGCTCCGCTGGCCATGAGGGGCCACAGGAACTGGAACGACGCCCAGATGTGCTCCCCGACGTGGGAGCCGTCGTCGATGACCACCATCGGCGCCCCGTTGTTCTCCACGATCCGGGCCAGATCGGCCGGGCTGCTCTGGTCGGCCTGCTCGAACCGGACCCGGTCGCCCCACTCGATGACCTTCGGCACGATGTCGATCCCCACCAGGGTCGACCGCAGGAAGTAGTCGCGCCAGATGCGCAGCGACCCGGAGGGCGACTCGCTCTCGAACCCGCCGACCCCGATCTCGTAGACCACCTGCTTGTCCAGCCGGAGGTGGCGGAAGTGCCGCTCGTAGAACGGGAAGTAGCCGTGCTCCAGCTTGTCGGTGTCGCCGTAGAAGCGACCCAGGGCAGTCAGCCTGTTGGCGAGGCCGAGGGCCTGGCCGGTGCGCAGCTTGCGGGCGACGCGACGCGCGGTCGTTCCCGAGATGGCTGCCATGTGGCCACCCAAGCACGGATCGGGGTGGCGGACCTCACCCCTGAGAGCGCGGGCCGCCTCGATCACTCCACGAAGCGACCGGCGTTCAGGTCGGGCTGGGTGCCGTCGAGGTCGGTGAAGCCGTACTCCCGGGCGAGCACGGCGACGTCCATGGTGCGGCCCGTGAAGCGCATCGCGTCGGGGTCGGCCGCCAGCGCCACGACCGCGCGCGCTGCGTAGTGAGGAGTCTCCGTGCGGCCGTCGAGCTCCCCGGGCTCGTGGTGCACCTCCATCAGCTCGGTGCGCATCCAGCCCGGCGCCACCGCGATGCACGGGATGCCCTTCTCGCGCAGGTGGTGGCCGAGGGCGTAGACGAGGCGGTTCTTCGCGGCCTTGCTCGACTCGTAAGGAACCCACGCGGGCGGCTCGGGCGTGTGCCAGGTGGTCGTCAGGATGATGCCGCGGCCGGCCGGGCCCATCGCGTGCTTGAGGACGGTCAGGTCGGTCACGAAGTCGGAGTACGCCCCGGCCAGCAGCATCGCGCGGAACTGCTCCATCGGCTCGTCCCAGACCTCCTCGCCGTCCACACCCTCGTGGAAGTCGTGACCGCCCCACGCGTTGTTCACCAGCACGTCGATGCGGCCGTGCCGGGCGAGCAGGTCGTCGACCAGGGCCCGAACAGCGTCCGGGTCGGTGTGGTCGCAGGTGACGGCCTCCGCCGACCCGCCGGCCTCCGAGATCATCTCGACCGTGCGGTCGAGGGTCAGGTCGTCGACCGCGGTCTGGGTCGCCGATCCCCTCCGGCTGCGCCCGGTCGTCACGACGTGCGCGCCGGCGGCCGCCAGCTCCCGCGCGACCGCGCGCCCGAGTCCGCGTGAGGCGCCCGAGACGAGCGCGATCCTCCCGTTCAGGTCCGTCATGGCACGACAGCATCACATCGACCACCGACACCGCTGGATCGCGATTGCGGTGACCGACGGGTCAGGCGGCCGACGCCAACCGGTAACGCACGAACACCGGCACCGCGAGCGCTGCCACCACGACGAGCACGACCACCAGGACACCGCCTCCGGCCGCGGCCGCCGCCGTCCCGACCATCGCCGCCGCTGCACCGTGGGCGGCGTCCGCCACCCGCGGGCCACCCGCGACGACCACGATGAAGATGCCCTGGAGCCGCCCGCGCATGTGGTCGCTCGCCGACGCCTGGAGCATCGAGGTGCGGAACGCCGCCGACGCCATGTCCGCGGCTCCGCCGACCACGAGCATCACGACGGCGGCCCACAGGAACACCCCGGCGTTCCCGTCCGCGACGCCGACCGCGACGCCGAACCCGACCATCGCCATCCCCCAGATCACGATGCACACGACGACGGCGAGCCCCTGCCGCCGTACGCGCGAGACCCAGCCGGAGAAGATGCCGCCCAGCACGGCGCCCGCGGGGATCGCCGCGAACAGCAGTGCGAACGCCAGCCCGCCGCTCGCCGGGCCGCCGAAGTCCAGGTGCGCCACCTGGGGGAACAGCGCGCGAGGCATGCCGAAGACCATCGCGATGATGTCGACGAGGAAGGACATCAGCAGGACCGGGTGCCCGCGCAGGTAGCGGAAGCCGTCCACCACCGACCGCCACCCCGCCGGTCCACCCGGCGACTCCGGGTGCCTATCCGGGCGCAGCCGTGGCAGCTTCACGACGGCGTACAGCGTGGCGAACAAGGTCACCGAGTCGACGAGGTACAGCCAGGAGTAGCCGAGCACGGGGATGAGCGCGCCGCCCACGAGTGGCCCGGCGATGCCGCCCACCTGGAAGATCGTCATGTTCAGCGAGTTGGCCGCGGGCAGCTGCTCGATCGGCACCAGCTTGGGCAGGATCGCGCTGCGGGTGGGCTGGTTGACCGCGAAGAACGCCTGCTGGACCGCGAACAGCACCAACAGCAGCCAGACGTTCCCGACGTCGAGGGCGGCCTGCACCCAGAACGCCACGCTGGTGAGGATCAGGCCGCTGGTGGTGATCAGCAGGAGGGTGCGCCGGTCCATCACGTCGGCGAGCGCGCCGCCGTACAGGCCGAAGATCACCAGCGGCACCAGGCCGAACAGGCCGGTCAGGCCGACGTACGCCGAGGAGCCGGTGATCTCATAGATCTGGGCCGGCACCGCGACCACCGTGAGCTGGGCGCCGACGACGGTGACGATGTTGGCCACCCAGAGGCGCCGGAAGTGCGGGCTGGTCAGCGGACGGGTGTCGGCGACCAACCCCCGCAGCTGCACGTCGCCATCGTCCCAGGCACCGGACCTGCTGCGAGACTGACCCCGTGCGGGCGGTCATCCAGCGGGTCACGCAAGCGAGCGTCGAGGTGGGCGGCGAGCCGGTCGGGGTGATCGACGAGCCCGGGCTCCTGGTCTACCTCGGCATCTCCCACCAGGACGGCGCCGGCGAGATCGCCTGGATGGCCCGCAAGCTGTGGACCCTGAGGCTGCTCCGCGACGAGAGGTCCGCCTCCGACGTCGAGGCACCGCTGCTCGTGGTCAGCCAGTTCACCCTGTACGGCGAGGCGCGCAAGGGCCGACGCCCCACGTGGGAGGCCGCCGCGCCGCGTGAGGTGAGCGAGCCCCTGTACGACGCCGTGTGCGACGCCCTCGAGGGCCTCGGCGCCCGCGTCGCCCGCGGCCGGTTCGGCGAGGACATGCAGGTCAGGTCGGTCAACGACGGGCCGATCACCCTGATCCTCGAGAGCCCGCTCGCACCGGCCTGACCGGGGGCCTCGTCACCCCTGACGACCCGGCGCCGTGGTCCCGTGAGGCAGACTGGAGGCAATGAGTGGGGGAGTCGCAGTTCTCGTGGTCTGTGAAGGCAACCTCTGCCGGTCGCCGCTGGCGGAGCGCTTGTTGAGACTGCGCACCAAGGGGTCGGACGTGCGCGTCACCAGCGCGGGCGTGAACGGCGCGAACGGCCAGCCGATGGACGAGCTGGCGGCCGACGAGCTGGTCCGGCTGGGTGGCAACCCCGAGGGCTTCGAGGCCCGGCGGCTGACCGGCACCATGCTCCGGGACGCCGACCTGGTGCTCACCGCCACCCGGGCGATCCGCAGCCAGGTGGTCGCCATGTCGCCGGCGGTCCTGCGGCGCAGCTTCACCCTGCTCGAGCTGGCGGCCATGCTCGAGGACCCGCCGTGGCCGGAGCCCGACGGGTCCATCGGTGGCCTCGAGGTCACGCTCGCCCGCGCGACCGACTGGCGCGGCTCGGTGGGGGTGCACGGCGACGACCTCGACCTCCCCGACCCGATCGGTCGCTCGGCCAAGGTGCACCGCCACGTGGCCGACCTGATCGACCACGCGACCGAGGTGATCGCCACCCGGCTGCTGTGACCCGCCCCTATCCTCGGCTCGGGAGGTGGCGACGTGACCAGCGTGTCGTCTCGGGCATGGGCGGAGCTCGTGCACGCCCAGGTGGGGGTCCTCCTCGCCGAGGCGGGCCTGCCGTGCCTCCACATCAAGGGGCCGACGGTGGCGACCTGGCTGTACGACGAGGGCGAGCGCAGCTGGGGTGACATCGACATCCTGCTGCCACCGAGCGCGATGGACGCGGCGCTCGACGTACTGCTGTCCTCGACGTTCTCCCTCCGCGACGAGGGGCTGCGGTGGCGTACCAGCGAGGACCACGCGCTGACGCTGTGGCACGACCCGCACCACGACGCGACCTACGGGAACGGCGAGCTCGACGTGCACCACCGCTTCCCCGGGATCGACGCCGACCCCGAGCTCGCGTTCGCCGAGCTGTGGCGACGTCGGGAGCCTCACCGCCTGGCGGGGTACGACGTGTGGTTCCCCGACCTGCCCAGCCGCGCGCTGCTGCTCGTGCTCAACGCGGCACGGGATCCCTACGGCGCCAAGCCCCGCGAGGACCTGCGCCGCCTGCTGGCCGGCGCGTCCGCGGACGACTGGCGCCGGACCATCGACCTCGCCCGTCGGCTGAGGGCCCTGGACGCGCTCCGCGCCGGCGTCGAGCTGGAGCCGGAGAGCCAGGACCTGGTGGCGTCGACGGCCCTGGCCGACGTCGAGGTGTCGGCCGCCTGGCGCCTGCGCACCTCGGGCTCGACCCGGACCGCTGTACGCCTCGAGGAGCTGCGCAGGCTCGGACCCCTCGCCAAGGCCCGCGCGGTCGCGGGGTGGGTGGTCCCATCGCCGGCGATCATCCGGATGCGGGACCCCCGTGCCGCGGACAGCGCGTGGGCGCTCGCCCGCGGGTACGCCACTCGTTACCGACAGGGCGTCCGCGAGCTCCGGCACTGGGTGCGGGAGCGCCGCTCGTGAGTGCGCTCGTCACCGCGGGCACCGCACTCGCCGGCCCCGACGGCACCGCGGCCCTCGTGTGCGGTGATCCGACGTCCACGGAGGCCGTGTCGGCCGCGCTGGTGACCCGTGGGTGCCGACTGCTCGAGAACGGCGCCACCGTCGACCCCGGGACGCTCGAGGTGTCCGGCGCCGAGGTGGTGCTGCTCGTCGTCCTCACACCGCAGCCGGACGGCACGGCCGTGCGGCCCATGTCGGCCGGCGAGGCGGCGTACGCCGTGGGGTCGCGCGCCACCGGCCTCTCCGAGGTCGACGGCGGCCCGCTGCCCGCCCTCGCCCGGTTCGGTCGGCGGGTCCGCGGGTTCGCGCTGTCCTCCGCCGACCCGGACGCTGCCGCTCGGGAGGTGCTCCGGCTGTGGGCGTAGGAGTGGTCGCACGACCGGCGCCCGGCGTCGAGCTCGAGGACCTGGGCGAGGAGGTGCTCGCGTACGACGGCACGACGCTGACGCTGCTCAGCGGCGCGGAGGTCGCGGTCGTCCGGGCCGCCGACGGCGTGAGCGACGTGCTCGACGTACGCGTGGCTCGGGACCTCGAGGACCGGGGCATCCTGACGCTCACCGAGCCGCCGACCGGGGAGCGCTTCCGCCGTCCCGGCCACGTGGGCTTCTGCGAGGACGGCGACCACGTCGTGCTGATGGACCTGCGCAGCGGGCTCCAGCACGTGCTCAGCGCGTCCGCGGCCGAGGTCTGGTGGCTGGTGCTGGAGACCGGGACCCTCGATGAGGCCGTGGCCACGCTCGAGGAGTCCTTCCCCGGTGAGGCGTCGGTGCGCGACGAGGCCGAGGCCTTCGTGAGGGACCTGGTGGCCAAGGGGCTGCTGGAGCCCGTGACCTAGACCTTCTTGGCGCTCCGGCGGCCGCCCCTGCCGGACGCGCGGGACTTCCCGCCGTGCGGCTTGGGCAGGGACCGCGGCACCGAGCGGAGCTGACCGGTCGACTCCTCGGGGCTCTCCTGGAACCGGTAGTAGCCGTAGCGCCGGGCGTCGGACTCGTTGACCGGGACGAAGTTGAGCGCGAAGCCGATCAGCTTGGCGCCGACCGTGTCGAGCTGCTTGACCGCGCTGGCCAGGTCGCGCTTCTTCGTGCGGCTGGAGGCGACGACCATCAACGTGCCACCGGTGAGCCGGTCGAGCAGCACGGCGTCGACGACCGGCACGACCGGCGGGCTGTCGATGAGGATGAAGTCGAACTCGTGGGCGAGCTTGTCGAACAGCTCGCGCATCGGCTCCGAGCCGAGCAGCTCGCTCGGGTTGGGCGGGATCGCGCCGGCGGTCAGGACGTACAGCTCCGAGTCGCGCCAGCGCTGGATGACGTCGCCCGCCTCGGCCTGGCCGAGCAGGACGGTGGTCAGGCCCACCGCGCCCTCGATGCCGAGCGTCTTGGCCACCGACGGGTTGCGCAGGTCACCGTCGATCAGCAGCACCCGGCCGCCTGTCGTGGCCATCGCCATGGCCAGGTTGACGGTGGTCGTCGTCTTGCCCTCGCCCGGCATCGCGGAGGTGACGATGAAGGAGTGCCGCCCCGTGGTGACGTCGACGAACATCAGGTTCGTGCGCAGCCGGCGCACGGCCTCGGCGTACCCGCCGTGCGGGTCCCGGTCGATGGTGACCAGCTCGGACTTCGACTTCTCGAAGGGCATCTCGCCGAGCATCGGCTCCTTCGAGATCGGCCGGATGTCCAGCTCGGTGCGCACCTTGGTGTCCAGGGTGTGCCGCACGAACGCGATGCCGATGCCGACCAGGAGGCCCGCCAGGAAACCCAGGCCCAGGTTGCGGCTGGGCACCGGCGACGTCGGTGTGCCCGGCACGCCCGCCTTGTTGACCGGGACGGCGAAGACCTTGCTGTTGGTCACCTGCAGCAGCCCGGTGAAGGTGTCGGCCGCCTCGGCCAGCGCTTCGCCGGCCTCGTTGGCGATCTCGGCAGCCCGCTGCGGGTCGGGATCGCGCACGGTGATCCGGAAGATCGACGTCTCCCCGGTGATCGACGCACTGGCGTCGATCGGAGCCCCGGGGTCCCGCTTCAGCTTCTCGCGCAGCGGACCCATCACCGTATCGGAGTTGAGCACGGCGACGTAGGTGTTGAGGTCGCTGGACGTCAGGACGTAGGTGCCACCCGTGGTCTCGTTCGTGGGGTCCGCGACCTTGGTCTGCAGGTAGTAATCGGCCGACGTCGTGTAGATGGGCGTCTGGCGGTAGGTGAGGGCGGCGGCGATCCCGGTGACCGCGACGACGCACAGCAGGATGATCAGCCAGCGTGCCCGGAGCACCGCAAGGAAGTCCCGCAGCTTCACCAGGCACACCCCATTTCGCGACCCGTCTTCCCCGGACAGGCCGCGGGGACGGATGGCTGTTTTCCAGTCCGTCAGACCCGTTAACGATAGCCTGGGCGCGGAACCGTCGCGGGGAGTGAGAGAAAATTGCGTGTCCTGCGGATCTTCCACAGCGCGGTCGTCGACGCCTGGCGGGAGCGTGAACGACACCTCCGCGCAGAGGGCGCCGAGGTCGACCTGCTGACGGCGCGCCGCTGGAACGAAGGCGGCACCGACGTCTCCCTCTCGCCGCGCCCGGGAGAGCCCGTCACCGGCCTGCGCACGTGGGGCCGACACCCCGCCCTCTTCGTCTACGACCCGCTCCCGCTGTGGCGCGCGCTCGGCGGCGCGTACGACGTCATCGACATCCACGAGGAGCCGTTCGCGCTGGCGACGGCCGAGGTCCTGCTGCTGCGGAGGCTGCGCCGCCGGCGCGCGCCGTACGTCCTGTACTCCGCACAGAACATCGACAAGCGGTACCCGCCCCCGTTCCGCTGGCTCGAGCGCTGGGCGCTGCGCCACGCCGCGGGCATGAGCGTCTGCAACAGCGACGCCGGCCGGATCTGCGAGCGCAAGGGCCTGCCCGGCCCGGCCTCGCTCATCCCCCTCGGCGTCGACACCGACCTGTTCTCCCCGCCGCTCGAGGACAGGGCTTCCGGGACCGTCATCGGGTACGTCGGCCGGCTCGAGCCGCACAAGGGCGTCAGCGTCCTGCTCGACGCGATCGCACGGCTGGACCGCGCCGTGCTGCGGATCGCCGGGGCCGGCCCCGAGGAGCAGCGGCTGCGGACCCGCATCGACGAGCTGCGCATCGCCGACCGTGTCGAGCTGGTCGGCCCCGTCGACCAGGAGCGGCTGCCGGACTTCTACCGCGGTCTCGACGTGCTGGCCGTGCCGTCCTTGCCCACGCCCGGGTGGCTCGAGCAGTTCGGCCGCGTCGCCGTCGAGGCGATGGCCTGCGGCGTCCCCGTGGTGGCCAGCGACACCGGTGCCCTGCCCGATGTCGTCGGGCGGGCGGGCCTGCTCGTGCCGCCGGACGACCCGGAGGCGCTGGCGACCGCTCTCAAGTCCGTGCTCGAGGACGACACGACGCGGCGCGAGATGGCCGCCCGTGGTCGCCGCCAGGCCGAGCAGGCGTCGTGGTCGGAGGTCGCCCGGTCCTACCTGGCGATGTACCGGCGCGCGGTCCACGACCCAGCCCACAGCCACCGTGGCGTCGAGGTCGTGGTCGTCGCGTACGGCCGCCCGGACCTGCTGGAGCGGTCGCTGCTGCCGGTGCTCTCGTTCCCGGTCACCGTCGTGGACAACTCATCCTCGGCCGAGGTGGCCGCGGTGTGCGAGCGCCTCGGCGTGCGGTACCTCGACCCGGGCCGCAACGGCGGCTTCGGCGCCGGCGTCAACCACGCGCTGGCCCACCGGACCGACCCGCATGCCGACGTGCTGCTGCTGAACCCCGATGCGGTCGTCGAGCGCGCCGACGTGCTCGTCCTCCAGCAGGCACTCCTCGCGGACCCGACGCTGGCCTCCGTCGCTCCCTCCCAGGTGGACGAGGACGGTCACCCGGGTCGGGTCACGTGGCCCTTCCCGACGCCCGGGGGGAGCGTGCTGGTGGCCGCCGGCCTCGGTCGTCTGCAGGATCGCCTGCACGGGCACGAGGGTTTCGTCATCGGGTCGGTCATGCTGCTGCGCATGGAGGCGCTCGAGCAGGTCGGGGGGTTCGACGAGTCGTTCTTCCTGTACGCCGAGGAGACCGACTGGGCGTTCCGTGCCCATCAGCTCGGTTGGCGGCACCGCGAGGTGCCGGAGGCCCGCGCCCTGCACCTGGGGGCCGCCACCAGCGCGGACACGACCCGCCGCGACACGCACTTCCACGCCGGCCAGGAGCGGTACCTCCGCAAGCACTACGGCGCGGCGCGCTGGCAGGTCGCCCGCGGGGCGGCGGTGCTCGGCGCCGCGGCTCGCGCCGCCGTGCTCCCCGGAGCCCGCGGCCGTGAGGCACGCACCCGCGCGGCCCTCTACCTGACCGGTCCGCTCCGCGCCGAGGCCACGATGGGGAGGCGGCCGTGAGGTGGCGGCTGAGCGAGGCGGTGCGACTCTCCTTGCTGGCGGGCCTGTACGTCGGCACGGCGCTCGCCGTCGTCGGCATCGGCTACTACGTGCCGACGCGTCCCGAGTACTCCCTCCTCCTCGGCGCGGCCGTCTTCCTCTTCGGCATGACGCTCGCGGACTCGGCGTTCATCCCGCTGCTCATGGTCGTGCCGGCCCTGGTCACCTACCGCGTCGGCGTCGGCGGCACGGACCTGACGGTCTCGGACGCGGCGCTCTTCCTGGCCTTCTTCCCGGCCGTCCTCTTCTCCCAGCGGCCGTTCACCCCCACCATGCGGACGCTGGTGTGGCTCGGCGTGCTCTACCAGCTCAGCACGCTCTTCACGCTGATCGCCAACCCCTACAAGGCCAACTACATCGAGTGGGTGCACGCCGGGCTGCTCGTGGCCGGCACCCTCGTCGTCGGCTGGAGCATCGGGCGTGAAGGTCACGCCAGGCTGGCCCTCACGTTGCTGGTGCTCGCCTGCACCGTCGTCGCCGTCGGCGCGATCGTCCAGGGCCTGATCCAGTACTCCCACGGCGACTTCAACAGCGTGTTCCCCAAGTGGCCCTACGGCATGCACAAGAACGCCGCCGGCTGCCTGTTCGGGCTGGCCGCGGCCGTCACCTACGCACGACCCTCGTGGGTGGGCTGGAGCCGCTGGTTCTCACTCGGCTGCTTCTGGATCTGCGTCGTCGGCATCTTGGCGACCCAGTCCCGGCAGGCGATGGCCGGACTCGCGCTCGCGCTGGTCGTTCTCGTGATGCGCACCCAGACCAAGGGCCGCGAGCGCCGCTCGCGCGTCATCCTGCTCGCCGTCGCCGCTGCCCTCGGCGTCGTGCTGGTGATGGTGCGCAACCAGGTCTCCTCCGGCAACGAGTTCAACTCCTTCTTCCAGCGGGTCGACTGGTTCGGCGACTCGATCAGGATCTGGAAGACCGACCCGCTCTTCGGCGTCGGCCTGCGCTGGTGGTACACCGACCGCTTCGACGTCGCCTTCCAGCCGCCCAACGGCACGCTGGAGATGTTGAGCACCGCGGGGCTCGTCGGGCTCATCGGGTTCGTCGTCATGATGGGCGGGGCCGTGGTGGCGCTGTGGAAGATCGACCTGAGGTACGGCCTGCCCGCGGTCATGGTGGTCCTGAGCCGCATCGTGCAGGGCCAGCTCGACCTGTTCTGGGTCGCCGTGCAGACCTCCATCCCGTTCCTCATCGTGGGCATCTGTCTGGGCGCCCAGGGGCGCGAGATCGCCGAGCAGCCGGTGCATGCCGACGAGCCGGCCGGCCGGCCGCTGGAGACGACCGCGGCGTGACCCCGTCCTCATCGCTGCACGTCGTCCACGTGTGCTGCACCGCCGCGTTCGCCGGCGTCGAGCGGCACGTCAGCGAGCTGGCCGCCGCGCAGGTCGCCGACGGCCACCGGGTGACGGTCATCGGCGGCGACCAGGCCCGGGTCCGCGAGGTGGCCGGCGACGGGGTCCGGGTGCTTCCCGGCCACCGCATCGACGTGGCCGTCCGCAGCCTGCGCCGGCTGGACGCCGCGGCCGACGTGGTGAACGCGCACATGACCGGCGCCGAGCTCGCCGTCGCTCTCTCGCCCTGGGTGCGGGCCCGCATGGTCAGCACGCGTCACTTCGCCTCGCCGCGGGGCTCACGGCCGGCGACCCGCGCGGTCGTCCGCTGGAGCACCCGCCGCGTCGACGCCCAGATCGCGGTGTCCCGGTACGTCGCGGAGCACGTCGACGGCGCCAGCACGGTCGTGCTCAGCGGCGTACGTCCCGAGCCCGACCGCGTGCCGGCGGCCGGCCGCCAGAAGGTCGTGCTGGTCGCCCAGCGCCTGGAGCGCGAGAAGGACACCGATGTCGCGCTGCGCGGCTTCGCGGCCTCGGGCCTGCGCGAGCAGGGGTGGCGGCTCCAGGTAGCCGGAGGTGGGTCGCTGCGCGACGAGCTGGAGGCGCTGGCCGCCGAGCTCGGCCTGGGCGGCTCGGTGGAGTTCCTCGGCCAGCGCCACGACGTCTGGGACCTGATGCGTGAGGCGGGCGTGCTGGTCGCGTCCCGGCCCGACGAGGCCTTCGGGCTCTCGGTGGTGGAGGCGATGGCGCGCGGCCTGCCCGTGGTGGCGGCCGGCTCGGGCGCCCACCTGGAGACGGTCGGCTCGGTGCCGGGCGCCGCCCTGTACCGCCCCGGCGACGCCGCCGATGCCGCCCGCGTGCTCGGCGCGCTGGCGTCCTCGGAGCAGGAGCGCGACGAGTACGGCGCCCGCCTCCAGGCCGCACAACGCGAGCGCTTCACCGTCGCCCAGCAGGCGCGTCGTACCGAGGCCGTCTACCGGGAGGTGCTGTGACCGACCTCGTGGTGGTCTCGCTGGAGGCCTGGGACGGCGTCTGGCGACGGCACCAGCACCTGGTCTCGCGGTTGCTCCTGGGCGACCCCGACCTGCGGGTGCTCTTCGTCGAGCCACCGGCCGACCCGCTGCACGACGCACGGCGCGGCGCTCGCGTCCGGCGCGGTCGCGGGCTACGGCCGGGCGACCTGGCCGGCGCAGAGGGCAGGCTCTGGCTGTTCCAGCCGACGAAGTGGCTGCCCCGGCGCGTGGACCCGCAGGCCGACGCCCGGGTCTCCTCCTCGATCGTCGGCGCCGCGCGCCGCGCCGGTCTGCAGGATCCCGTGCTCTGGCTCAACGACCCGCTGTCCGCCGACCTGCTGCGCCGGACCGGCTGGCCGGCGCTGTACGACGTCACCGACGACTGGCTGCTGGCCGACCGGCCGCCGCGCGAGCACGACCGGCTGGTCGAGGGTGAGGGATACCTGCTCGCTCACTGCCGGCACGTCGTGGTCTGCTCCCCCCGCCTGCTGGAGACCAAGAAGTCCCAGCGGGTGACGCTCCTGCAGAACGCCGTCGACCTCGACGCCTACCGCGAGGACCTGCCCCGGCCCGCGGACCTGCCCGCCGGGACGGTCGCGCTGTACGTCGGCACGCTGCACCGCGACCGCCTCGACGTCGAGCTCTCCGCCGACCTGGCCCGGGCCCTGGCCGGCACGGCCATCCTCGTGTTCGTCGGCCCGGTCGCGCTGGAGGCCGGGGACCAGGAGCTGCTCACCGCGGCCGGCGCCCTGCTGCTGGGTCCGCGCGAGCACGCCACCGTCCCGTCGTACCTCACGAACGCCGACGCGCTGGTCGTCCCCCACGTCGTCACCGACTTCACCGAGAGCCTGGACCCGATCAAGGTCTACGAGTACCTCGCGGCCGGACGACGGATCGTCAGCACGCCGGTGGCCGGCTTCCGTGAGCTCGGCGAGCCCGAGGCGCGGGTCGTCCCGCGCGAGGCGTTCGTCGGCGCCGTCCTGGATGCCCTCGCCGAGACCGAGCCGCTGCCGCCGCCGCGAGCAGCCGGCGTCCCGACGTGGGACGAGCGCGCGGCGGTGATGCGGTCCGTGGTCGAGGACCTGCGCTCGCCCTAGCCGGTATGTCCCAGAGGTCATGCTGACGCCCGCCATGTGGCGTCGAGGAGCTGGACGGTTGCCATGGAGCATGGATCGGGGCGGCGCCAGGCCCAGCGGGCGGCGTACTCGGCGAGTAACGCACCCTGAGACCGTCTACCGACCTCGTATTTGGGGGTGGAAGACCTGCTACGGGTGCGTTACTCGCGACCGCACGCCCTGGAGGTGCCGAAGATCTCACACCGGGCCGTCGTCGAGGTCGCGCACACCGAGGGCGTGCCAGCGCGGGTCGTGCTGCCACGGCCGGCCGTCGTCGATGTTGCGCTGGTGCAGGTCCGGCACCCAGGTGCCGAGGTGGTCGTCCCCGTGCACGAACCCGCTGACGTATCCCGCCCAGTAGGAGAACGTCGAGTTGGTGAGCACCAGCGCGCGGGCGGCCGCCACCTCCACGAAGTCACCGAGGCTGCCTGGGGTCTGGGCTCCGAAGGTGATCTTCTCGGTCCGGGCGGTCAGCTCTCCGAAGTGCTCGGCGCACCAGGCCGGGTCGTCGGAGACGAAGGACAGCCAGCGCGGGGTCGCGACGGAGCCGACCTCGTCGAGGGCCCGGTGGACGTAGTCGACGACGTCGAAGCCGTAGAGCCGCCGGAAGTTCGGGTGCGTGTAGTAGTCGCCGCGTCGCACGTTGACCACCACGTCGGGGGTCGGGCCGGTCGGCAGCGGCAGCGTCGCGAGCAGCACCTCGCGCACGAACCGCTCCAGCTCCGCCGCCGAGAAGTCCACGCCGTAGGCCTGCAGGAAGCTGGGCGGGATGTGCCGGGTCCGACGCCAGGCAACGTCCTCGGGAGCGGCCAGCAGCGGCTCCAGCCGCGGGAGCGCTGCACGCCAGGCCGGGTCGAGCCCCGAGTCCAGGACCCGGGCCGGCGGCCCGGCCAGGCTGTCGGCGTACGCGTCCAGGAGGAAGTAGAGGTAGTTGCCGACGCCCAGTCCGGGGTACGTCAGGAGCACCGAGCCCTTGCGCAGGTGGACACGACGGGAGACCCGGTCGAGCAGCGAGCCGCTCATCGGGCAGGGTCGGCGTCGAGTGAGCCCAGCTGGACGAGGCGCGCGAAGTCGGCGTCGATCTCGCGCAGCGTGTCGAACGTGCCGCTGCTGGCGATCCGGCCCTCCTTGAGGAACACGATGCGGTCGACGTGGCGCACGGTGGAGAGCCGGTGGGCCACGACGATCACCGAGATGCTCCCCGCCAGGGCGTCGATCGCCTGCCCGATCTGGTGCTCGGTCTCGTTGTCCAGCGCCGACGTCGCCTCGTCGAGGACCAGCAGCCGGGGGTTGCGGTAGAGCGCGCGGGCGATGCCGAGCCGCTGACGCTGGCCGCCGGAGAGCAGGGTCCCGCGTTCGCCCACCTGGGCGTCGAGGCCGTCCGGGAGCGCAGCCACGAGCTCGGAGAGCTGGGCCCGGTCGAGCGCGCGGATGACGGCGTCGCGGTCGACGTCCTCGGCGGCGACGTCGAAGGCGACGTTCTCCATGAGCGTGGCGTCGAGGATGTAGGTGTCCTGGGGGACGTAGCCGAGGTTCTGCCGCCAGCTCGCCTGGTGCTCGGCGATGTCGACGCCGTCCACCAGGACGGCTCCGCGCGTGGGCTGGTGCAGGCCCAGGATGATGTCGACCATCGTCGTCTTGCCGGCGCCGCTCCCGCCCACGATGGCGAGCGTGCCGCCGAACGGCATGGCGAGGTCGACGTCGCGCAGCACGTCGACCTCCGAGCTCGGGTACCGGAAGGTGATGGCGTCGAGACGGAGCTCGCGCTCGAACGGCAACCGTGCGGGGGGCGGCCCGTCGTCGACGCTGAACTCACGGGCGCGCAGCACCTCCGCGCGGACGATCGCGACGGACGCCGCGCCCACCCGCACGTTGCTGGAGCTGGCGACCAGGCTGGAGATCGACGGCAGCAGCCGGAAGCCGGCGGCGACGAAGACGGCCAGCACCCCGAGTGCACCGCTGGTGCCGGCACTCCCGTCGGCGGCCCCGATGAGCAGGACCAGGCCGATGGCGATGATGAAGAGCACCTCGAGGATGTAGCGGGGCAGGCTGCCGAGGAACGCCGCGGTGCGGCCGGCCTCGGAGCCGCGCAGCTGCGGCTGCCGGAACGCCTCGACGAACTTCTGCTGCGAGCCGCGCAGGTTGACCTCCTTCAGCGCCCCCAGGGCCGAGAACGCCGCCTTGAACCCGGCCATCGAGGCCTCGTTCATCACCTGGCCCGCCGCCGCGGCCCGGGGCTTGGCGAACCTCAGGTACAGCAGGCTGGCCGCGCCGAAGTACGCGACCAGGGCCAGCGTCGGCAGCGGGGCCACGATGAGCAGCGCGACGACGACGGCGGCGATCGCCACGACCGCCGCGAACCCGGACATCAGGCCGTTGATCGTCATCGTGAAGACCTGGAGCACGGCGGTGTCCATGGTCCGCATCAGCTCCGCGCCGCTGCGTCGCGAGACCTCGGTGTACGGCGCCGAGAGGTAGAAGCGCAGGATGCGCGCGGAGGTGTTGACGCGCTCGAAGTACGTGAAGCCGAGCAGCCAGTAGTTGAAGATCAGCGCGCCGACGTTCTTGCCGATGAAGAGCAGCACGACGACGACGGCCAGGATCGCCGTCACGCGCTGCGGGTCGTCGGTGCCGAGCAGGTCGGCGACGTACCCCGCGGTTCCGCTGTCGACTCCCTCGCCCGTGGCCACGTCCACCAGCGGGAGGACCAGGCCGATCGCGAACGTGTCCAGCATGGCGATCACCACGGACCCGACCATCGCCACCAGCAGCCGCCGACGGGTGCTGGGCTCGAGGATGTCGCGCAGGTCCCGGACCAGGTCACGCACGTGACCACCCCCGAGGCTCCCTAGACTCAGCCCGATGGAGCCGACGCGCGTCGACCTGGTGATGGTCACCAACCGCGCCAGCCCGTACCTCGCGCAGGCACTGGAGTCGGTGCGCGCACAGACCTACCCGCACTGGAGCCTGGTCGTGGTCGACGACGGCACGCCCGACCCCGATGCGGTGCCCCGCGCCGTCGCCGGCATGCCCCGGACGACCGTCGTGCGCCAGGAGAACCGCGGCCCGTCGGCGGCCCGCAACCGCGGCATCGCCCAGGGCGACGCCCCGCTGGTCGCGCTGCTGGACGACGACGACGTGTGGGACGCCGACAAGCTGGCGGAGCAGGTGCGCGCCCTGGCCGAGCACGTCGACGCGGTGGCGTCGTTCACGGCCGGCCGCTACATCGACGCCGAAGGCCGGGAGTTCGGGAGCTGGGACGCGACAACCGTCGACTCCCGGCTGTTCGTGAACGGCGAGGAGCCGCAGCCGCGCATCGTGACGCTGGTGCTGCGGCGCGAGGCACACACGGCGATCGGCGGGTTCGACGAGTCCTACCGGATGGCCGAGGACAACGAGTACATCCTGCGGCTGGCCCTCAGCGGCCCGCTCGTCGCCGTGCCCCGGCCTCTCGTCTCGTACCGGCGTCACTCGGCCAACCTGTCGTCCAGCGGCTCGCTCGAGGGCCGGCGTTCCACCGTGCGGTTCGTGCGCGAGCAGCGGGCGGCTCATCGCGACGACCCCGAGGTCACGGCACTGCTCGACGAGCGGGCGCGCCGGGTCGCCCGCGACTGCGCGCAGGAGTGCGTGCGCGGCCTCGCGGACGCCGCACGCCGCCGCGACGGACGCCGGCTGCTGACCGAGCTCGGGTGGGCGGCCCGCTCCCCCGGCCCGACGGCGCTCGCCCTCGTGCGCGCGGTCATCGGGCGTCGCTGACGGTCCGTCGGGCGGGCTTCGGCACGCCGCCGAGCCGCAGGCGCAGCCCGATGGCGGCGCCGGTCCCGGCCACCAGCCCGGCGAGGTCCGCGCCGGCCCGGGTGGCACCGGCCGCGAGGTCGCGGAACCGGCGGTACGGCGACCGGCGCGCGGCCCCGTCGTCCGGGTGGCTGCGGAGCCGCCCGGCGGCCTCACGGGCCACGACGAGCGGGTACCGACGGACGTAGGAGCTGCCGAGGCCGAAGACGCGGCCGAGCAGGACCATGTGGTTGCGCTGCGTGTAGTACTGGTAGCGCCGGTCGAAGCGCTTGCCCTTGGCGTACTCGCCCGCGTCGTGGTCCACGACCGCCTCCGGGGCGAACACCACCCGCCAGCCGGCGCGGTTCATCCGCAGGCCCAGGTTGCTGTCCTCGCGGGCGCTGGTGCCCGGGTAGATCTCGGCGATCCCGCCGATCGACTCCAGAGCCGTGCGGCGGTAGGACATGTTGGCCCCGAGCAGGTGGTCGACGTCGACGACGCCCCCCGGGTCGGCGGCGAAGTTGCCGGTCAGCCGGCCGTCGGGCAGCAGCCGCCCGATCTGGGTCGGGTCCGCGGCCGCCACCTCCTCGGGCGAGTTGATGACGCGGCCACCGACGGCGCCGACGTGCGGGTCGTCGTACGGCGCCCTCAGGTTCACCAGCCAGGTGGGGCGCACGTTGGAGTCGTCGTCGAGGAAGGCCACGACGTCGCTGGTCGTGCCCCTGATCCCGATGGCGCGGGAGGTCGGCAGCGTGCCCATGCCGGCCTCGTTGCGCAGGTACCGCACCCCGGGACGCGAGGCGACCAGCTCCCGGGTCTCGGTGTCCGGGGAGGCGTCGACCACGACCAGCTCGTCCGGGGCCACCGTCAGCGCTGACAGCGCGTCGAGGCACCGGGCGACGTCGCCGGGACGCCGGTACGTCGCGATGATCACGGCCACGCTGGTCACGACAGCTCTCCCAGGGTCGACATCTCGGCGTGCGACATGGGCGCGCGACGCCGCCCGCGGCCGCGGATGGGCAGCACGGCCAGCCAGTGCGCCACCTCCGGCGTGACGACCGAGACCTCGTAGCGCCGGGCTGTCTCCGGGCCGTGGGCCACCAGCCGGTCGCGCAGCTCGCGGTCGTCGCGCAGCCGGGCGAACGCCGCGGCCGTGGCGTCCTCGTCGCCGCACGGCACGAGCAGGCCGTCGACGCCGTCGGTGATGACCTCCGCGGGCCCACCCGGCCGGGTGGCGACGACCGCGCACCGCGCCCACAGGCCCTGCACGACCACGCGGCCGAAGGGCTCCGCGATCCGCGAGCAGTGCGCCAGCACGTCGGCGTCGACCAGCCAGGCCCAGGGGTCCTTCACGTGGCCCACGAAGTGGACGCGGTCGGCGACGCCGAGGCGGACGGCCTCGTCCCGCAGCTCCTGCTCGTAGGCGTCCTCGCCGAAGAGGGCACCGCCGACGATGTAGGCCTCGGTGGCCGTGCCCGCGAAGGCGCGGGCGAAGGCGCGGATGAAGAGGTCCTGGCCCTTCCAGGGCGCGAGCCGCCCGACCATCACCACCTTGCGGATCGTGTCGCCCGGCGGGAGGAACGGCCGTGGGTCCAGCTCGATGGGTGGCGTCGCGACGATCACCGGCGTGCGGCCGACGCTGATGGTGTTGCGGGTCGAGCGGCTGTTCACCACGACGCCGTCCACCATCCGGGGCACGACGTAGCGCAGCAGGGGGACGAGGAACCACGGCAGGTACCTGCGGTCCACGCGGTCGTGCAGGTCCCACACGATCGTCCGGCCGGAGCGGCGGGCGGCCAGCCAGCCGGAGACCAGCGACTTCATGCTGATGGCGACCAGGACGTCGGTGGAGCGCTCCTCCATGACCCGGCGTACGCGGCCCGAGTGGCGGGCCAGGCCGAACACCGAGGTGACGACGGACAGCGGACCCAGGTCCCGCCGGCGCCGGGTGGCGATCTCGTGTCGCAGCGGGACCACGACCGTCTCGACGCCCGAGGAGCGGGCGCGCTCCTGGATCGCACCTTCCTGCCCCAGCAGGAGGGCGGGGCGGGGCAGCACGAGCGGCCAGTGGGCGATCAGGGACACGATGCTCTGCTCGGCGCCCGAGTCGGCGCCCGAGTGGCTGATGAAGTCCACGCGCATCACGCGCTCGTCCGCGCCATCGACGCCAGCCTCCTCGGTCGGCCCTGCCGACAGTGTGACAGCGCGCGGCCCTCCCGCCCGGACGGCGCGGTCATCGCCGGCCACCGGCCCGCGCGGCGATCGCGTCCCGGTACAGCGACTCGTAGGCCGTCGTGACGGAGTCGAGGGTGAAGGCGACCGAGCGCCGACTGCCGGCGTCCGCCAGCGCGTCGCGGCGGGCGTCGTCCAGGAGCAGCCCGGCCAGCTCGGGGCCGAGCCGGTCGTCGGGCACGAGCAGGCCGGCCCGCCCGTCCTCGGTGACGTACCGCGAGCCGGGGTTGGGCGTGGCCACGACGGGCAGCCCGGACGCCATGGCCTCGGCGTACGGGATCCCGAAGCCCTCGTAGGACGACGGCAGGCAGAAGACCCAGGCCCGGGCGTAAAGCGAGGCGAGCTCCTCGTCGCTGACCCGACCGAGCACCTTGATGGCGGGCGGCAGGCCGTCGGGGACGTCGCGCGAGACCATCCACAGCTCGGCGTCGGGGACGACCGGGAGCACGTGCTCCTGGAAGGCCTCCGCCAGCAGCTGCCCCCGCTTACGCCCCGCCCAGGTGCCGACGAAGAGGACGGCGGGCCGCTCGGATCGCGGCTCGCCGCCGGGGTGCACCGGGAGGCTGACGCCGTTCGGGATCACCGTGCGCACCCAGGGCGTCCACTTGCGGGTGCCCGGCGACACCAGGACGGTCCGGTCGGCCACCAGGCTGGCGAGCACCTCGCTGAAGCCGAGCAGCACCATCCGCGCCCGCTCGACGGTCCCGCGGATGTGCAGCGCCTCCTCGAAGCACGAGCCGTGCAGGGTGCGGACGTGGGCCCGCGCCCGGCGCCCCCACATCCAGTAGTCGTCGCCGTGCGCGTGCAGGACGTCGTACGACGAGAGGTCGAGGCGGCGCAGCTGGGTCGCGAACCGGAAGGTCCGCAGGCTCCCTCGCGGGGCGACCAGCCGGTGGCCGTACTCGGCGCCCTCGACCGGCGGGCAGGCGCTGAGGACGGTCACATCGTGGCCGCGCCGCACCAGCTCGGTGGCCAGGGCGTGGACCTGGTACCCGACACCGATCTTGCTGCCGCTCGGGAGGTAGTAGGAGATCATCGCGATCCTGAGGGGTTCACCGGCCACGGGCCAGCTCCTCCTTGAGCACCTGCAACCAGCCGTGGCCGTCGCGCAGGTCCGGCTCGAGGTGGTTGCCCTCCGCCCACTCGTTCCACGACTTGACCCAGAGCAGCCGCTCGTCGGCCGGGCGGTCGCGGACCGCGTCGACCGCGGCCCGCACGTGCGGACGGAACCGCTCGGGCGAGGCGCCGTGCAGGACGACGCCCCGGCGGCCCGAGCGCGGGCTGTTGTCCCAGTTCGGGTAGACCGCGGGCTGGTAGTGCGTCGGGTCGAGACCGTCGGCCAGCGGGAGCGGCTCGGTCGCGTAGGGGTAGACCTCGAGGCCGCGCAGCAGCTTGCGCCGGGCCCGCATCGCCAGCACGTCGCGCGGCGTGGTGCGGGCGGGCAGCCGCATGTAGACCGACGCGTCGAACCCGTCCTTCGCGCCGTCGACGTACTTCGGCCCGTGACCGAGCAGGTCGCTCGTCTCGGCCACCAGGTACAGGCCGTCCAGGCCCGCGCGCCGGGCCAGGGCCTGCCAGCGGTCCACGAAGCCGGCCGGGTCGGGCAGCTCCTCGGGCCGGAAGACGTAGAACACCGCCCGGCCGTCCACGCGCAGGTAGCGGTCGTCGCGGAACGCCGGCAGGACGGTGGCGAAGTGCGCCTCCTCGTCCTCGGTCCCGGGGTAGGTCTGCTCGATGAGCACGCGGTCGGCGGCGCCGTGCCAGATGCCCGTCCAGGTCTGGTTGGCCCAGCCCAGGCAGAACGACACCGACGGCTCGCCGGACGCCAGCACCTCGGCGAACGGCCGCTCCAGCACGCGCCGCCCGTTGCCGAACCAGTAGTGCCAGTAGCAGAACGCCTCGACGCCGTACCGCTGCGCGAGGGCGGACTGCTCCTCACGTACCTGCGGCAGGCGGAGGTCGTAGAAGCCCAGGTCCGCGGGCAGTGTCGGCTGCCGGTGACCGGGGTACAGCGGCCGGGCCTTCGCGGTGTTGGTCCACTCGGTGAAGCCGGGGCCCCACCACTCGTCGTTCTCCGGGACCGGGTGGAACTGGGGCAGGTAGAAAGCGACGGCCCGGGCGGCCAGACCCTCAGTCACGTGCTCTCACTCCCGGTGCTCGGCTGCAGCTGACGGACCACCCCGCCTCTCGGTCTTTACTTCCCACGAGGCTAGCCGACCGGGCCGGTGCCGGTGGGCGCTTCACGGCAGGTCGAGCAGCTCGTCGAGCCGGTCCAGCGCGGGGGAATCCTGCGTGAACTTCCGGGCGAACCACCGCCCTGAGGCCCGGGCCTCGTCGAGGTCGTCGAGGCCCAGGTCGTCGGGGTGCGCGGAGGCCTGCCAGCGCGCGAAGTGGAGCATCTCCGGTCGCACGACGATGTCCGGGTCGTTCATCAGGACGGTGTGCGCGAAGCCCTCGGACGGCGTCGGGGTGCGCACGAAGTGCCGCAGCACGCGAGGCGGCGCCGTCAGCAGGGCGCGCACGGCCGTCCCGTCGACCGCGAAGAGGTCGTTGCCGCGGTGGACGTCGCGGAGTCGGTACGGCCGCGCGAGGACGGGCCGTTCGATCGTGGGCCGCAGGCCGTGCGGCATCGGGGCCCAGGTCAAGCCGGGCACGAGGCGGACCAGCTTCCCCGTCGCCCCTCGCGCGGCGAACGCCGGGACCCGGTGGCTGCGCCGGACGTAGCGGCGCCGCAGGTTCCACTCCTCGGGCGTGTCCGGGGTCTCCTCGAGCAGCGCGTTGGCGCCACTGGTCGCGAGGTGTGCCTCGTACTCGGCCAGCGGGCGGAGCGGGTAGTCCTGCCCGGACAGGGTGGTCACCCACTGCTCCGGGCCGGGGTCCAGCCGCCGGTACGCCGCCAGGATCGACAGCAGGTACGAGCCGTCGCCCCACGACACCGGCGTGGGCGTCGGCCACCAGGTCGCTCGCAGCGGCTCGAGCCGGCCGTCGTCGAGGGGCGCCGACTTGCGGTCGTGGCTCACCACCACGCCCGCCTCCGGGGACAGCGACCGCAACCGGGCGACCAGCCGGTAGAGCTGCTCGGGGTTCCGGTAGCTGGTCACCAGGTAGGTGAACCGCGGCGTCACCACGACGGCCGTCCCTTCTGCTCGTGGCCGGGGCGCCGGAGCGCGCCACGCCAGCGGTGGACGACCGGCTCGGGCACGGCCGCGGCCAGGCGGTGCCGCCATCGCGGGAGCAACGCGAGCCCCGCGGCGTACACCCGGAGCGCCGCGCGCGGACTGCCCGTCTGGCGCAGCACCGTCCACCAGGCCTGCCGCAGCTCCGTGGAGTACGACGGGCCGTACGACGCCAGCGGCGGCGCCTGGTCCCGGTAGGTGTCCCAGGCGATGCGGCGGCCCCGCAGGATGGCGAGCGCCGGCTCGGGGCCCGGGTTGCGCGAGTCCTGCCCGCCGTGGAGGCGGTAGAGCTCGAGCCGCTCGCGCACCAGGTGCCACTCGGTGCGCGCGGCGACGTGGCAGAAGAGCAGGTGGTCGTCCCCCGGCGTGAGCCCGGCCGGCACGGGAGGCAGGGACTGCAGGATGTCGGTGGCCACCATCGAGGTGCCGATGACCCCGCGGTTGCGCTCCATCAGCAGCGCCAGGCTCTGGCCCTCGATGTCGAGGTAGTCCAGGTCGTTGCGCGGCTCGGCGGTGCGCGCCGCCCGCTCCAGCTCGGCCAGGTCGTGGCCGACCATCTCCGGCTGCTGCCCGAAGAGACCCGAGGCGTCGCCGGACTCCGCGAACATCCAGTAGCCGGCCCGGACCGCCCGGCACTCCGGGTGCTCGTCGACGTAGGCGAACAGCCGCTCCTGCTTGGTCGGCAGCCACAGGTCGTCGTCGTCGAGCAGCGCGACCCAGGTGCTGGTCGCGGCCTCGATGCCCGCCTGGCGCGCAACGGCGGCCCCACCCCGTCGCTCGCGGACGATGACGTCCACGCCACCGCGGTCGCGCAGCCGCTCCCCCGCGTGCTCGTCCCCGTCGACCACGACGATCGTCCTGGTCGGTGGCACGGTCTGGGCGGCGACGCTGTCGAGCGCGGCCACGAGGTAGTCCCAGTGCCGGCCCGACGTCGGCACGACGACGTCGTAGTCCCTGCTGGCTGCCACGGTCCCGATCTTCTCGTGGATCAGTCGGCGCTCGACGAGGCGTGCCCCGCGTGCACGGGCGCCTGCTGCGCACGCCGGCCGGACAGGGCGCGCTGGGCCGGCACCTCGACCAGGTGGTGCAGCGCCGCAGCGAAGACCGCCGCCATCGCGAGGGCGACCGCGGCCTCGACCATCGGGGACACGCCCGGGTCGAGGTGGACGACCAGGTCGATGCCGAACTGGTGGACGAGGTAGAAGCAGAACGACACCTGGCCGGCGTACACGAGCAGCGGATGGGCCAGGACGCCCGCCCGTCCGCGGAGGTCGGCGGTGGCCGCGGCCCAGACGAGCAGGAAGTACGACGGCACCATCAGGTAGTCGGGGAGCGGGAAGTCCTCGGAGAAGAAGCGGCGGACCAGGTACCAGTTGACCGCCAGCGCGACCAGCGCGAGCGGCAGCGAGAGCCGGGCCAGCGCGCCACGCTGGACGAGGACGGCTAGCACGATCCCGAGCAGGAACTCGCCGAGGCGGAGTGCCGGGTTGACGTAGGCGAGCCGGACACCGTGGTCCGCGGCGATTGCCCAGGTCGTGAAGCCGGCCCCGACCAGGTACGCCGCTGTCGCGGCCACGGCGAAGACGCCGAGGCGCCGCCGGGCCACCACGGCGAGCACGGGCCAGAGGAGGTAGAAGAACGCCTCGCAGGCCAGCGACCAGGTGACGCCGTTGATCCCGAACTGGATGGTGTCACTGGGGTGCCACGCCTGCACCAGGAACAGGTTCAGCACCCACTCCAGCGGACCGCCGAACCCCAGCGCGATACCGGCGACGACCGTGGACACGAGGTACGCCGGGTACACCCGGGCGAACCGCCGCCGGTAGAACCGGGTGGCCGGCGTCCCGGGGCGAGTGGCCCAGGTGAGCACGAAGCCCGAGAGGATGAAGAAGAACCCGACGCCGGCGTACCCGAGGCCGAAGAGCTTGCGGACCGCCGGGAGGTCGAACGCCGTCCCGGCGTGGAAGCCGAAGACCGCCAGCGCCGCGAACGCGCGCAGCGACGTCAGGCGCGCGAGGTCGAGGACCGGCGCCGCCCCACGTGTGGTGGTCTCGGACACCCGAGCAGGGTTTCACGTCCCGCAGCGCCCCGAGGCGCTTCGACGCATGTCGGCGGTCCGGCGGTCGTGCCGCTCAGACGGCGATGGCGACCTCGGCGATCGACCCCGTCTGGGCGATCACCTTCTTGTCGACCGCCTCGGCCCGCGGGGCCAGGGTCCGCAGCGTCCACTCGCCGTCGCCGGCGAAGAACCTGAAGTGGCCCTCCTCGTTGGTGGGCACCTCCGCGGTGAACTCGCCGGTCCGGTCGAGCAGCCGCACGTAGGCGTTCTCGACGGGGACGCCCTCGCGCACCACCTGGCCCTGGATGATGGCCTCCTTGGCCACGTTGACGCCGTTCAGCGACAACCCGCCCAGCTTCGCTCCGCAGCTCATGCCTCGCCCCTCTCGTCACCCAGGGAGACCGGCACGCCGACGAGCGAGCCGTACTCCGTCCAGGAACCGTCGTAGTTCTTCACGTTCGCCTCGTCGAGCAGCTCGTGGAACACGAACCACGTGTGCGACGAGCGCTCGCCGATGCGGCAGTACGCGATGGTGTCCTTGCTCCAGTCGACACCGGCCTCGGTGTAGATCTGCTTCAGCTCGTCGTCGGACCGGAAGGTGCCGTCGTCGTTGGCCGCCTTGCTCCACGGCACGTTGGCCGCGGTCGGGATGTGACCGGCGCGCTGGGCCTGCTCCTGCGGCAGGTGGGCCGGGGCGAGCAGCCGGCCGGCGTACTCGTCGGGGCTGCGCACGTCGACCAGGTTCTTCACGCCGATCGCGTCGACGACCTCGTCGCGGAACGCGCGGATGCTCGTGTCCTGGTCCTGGGCGGAGTACGTCGTGGCGGGCCGCTCGGGCACGTCGGAGACCAGCTCGCGGGAGTCGAGCTCCCACTTCTTGCGCCCGCCGTCGAGGAGCTTGACGTCCTGGTGGCCGTAGAGCTTGAAGTACCAGTAGGCGTAGGCCGCGAACCAGTTGTTGTTGCCGCCGTAGAGCACCACGGTGTCGTCGTTGCCGACGCCCTTGGAGCTCAGCAGCGCCTCGAACTGCTCCTTGTTGATGAAGTCGCGACGGACCTGGTCCTGCAGGTCGGTCGTCCAGTCGAGCTTGATGGCGCCCGTGATGTGGCCCTTGTCGTAGGCCGACGTGTCCTCGTCGACCTCGACGAGCACGATGTTGTCGTCGCCGAGGTGGTCCTCGACCCACTGGGCGGAGACGAGGGTGTTCTCGCGGCTCATGTGGTGCTCCTTGTCGTTGCTGCGATAAGCGGGGTGGGAATCCGGAGGTAGACCTCGCAGCCGAGGCAGAGGCCGATGGTGGCGTTGAGCAGCGCGGCCACGAGGGCGAACCCGGTGGCCACGTAACCGAGGGCGTCGACACCGGTGAGGAAGCCGACGAGGCCCACCAGCGCGAACACCAGACCGACCCCCTGGGCGAAGCGGGGCGGCGTGGCGTCCTCGGTGTGGCTGGGCGGCCCCAGCCGGGGGCGGACCACCGAGCGGTAGACCGCGGCGACCGGCGTCCGCTGCACCCCGAGGGCGACGGCGGTCGCGAACAGCGCCGCCTGCAGGGACAGCAGCGTGACCGCCAGGGCACCCGGAGCGGTCGCCAGCGCCGCCACGAGCACGACGCTCGTCACGGACGCGGCGAACCGCTGGCCGCGGGGATCGATCTGGGTGGACATGACACTCCTGGGGGTCGTCGACGACGGGCGTGCGCTGAAGGGCACGAGGGCAGCGGGCGCGACGAAGAAGGGTGGGCCTCAGGCCCGGGCGCGACCGCTCAGCGCATCCGACACAGCGCCGAGCGCACGCGGCAGTGGTCCACTGCGCGGCGCTTGGTCAGCATGGTCGAGGACATGGCGGCAACTGTAGGGCGGCAGCGGGGGTTCCACCTACGAAACGTCTCAAATCGCGGATGGGGTGTCCGAGATGTGGACATCAGGACACCCGGGCCAGCGCGGCCAGCACCTGGTCGCGAGCGGGCAGCCCGGACGCCCGCGACACCTCGTGCCCGTCCGGGTCGAGGATGAGGGTGGTCGGGGTCCGCAGGACGTGCAGGGCGCGGACCACCTCGAGGTGCTGCTCGGCGTCGACCTCCAGGTGGGTCACGCCGGGCACCAGGTCGACGACCTCGCCCAGGACCCGGCGGGTGGCCCGGCACGGCGCGCAGAACGCCGAGGAGAACTGGAGCAGCGTGGCGCGGTCGCCGAGAGGGACGTCGATGCCGGCGCCGGTCAGCACGCTCGCGGTCGTCGGGGCCGCCGGCGTACCGGCCTCGGCGCCGCGGCGGCGGTGGAAGCGTCCGTCGGTGCGCACGCGGTAGACGGCGAAGCCGACGACCAGCAGCAGGCAGGCGAGCACCACCCACAGTCCGGTCGTCATGTACGCCGCAACCCGGGGAGGGCGCGGCTCATTCCGCCTGGTCAGTCATCCGCCCGCGAACGGCGGCAGGAACTCGACCGTCTGCCCGGGCTCGACGACCACGTCGGCCGGGTCCAGCGAGCCGACCGGCCGGTCGCCGACGAGCACCGAGCAGGCTCCCAGGACCGCCTCCAGCCGGGTGCCCGGGTGCAGCGCGACCGCGTGGTCACGCAGGTCGGCCAGGCTCACCGGGCCGTCGACCTCGACGGCGTCGGACGCGACACCGGCGGCGGCGCGGGCCGACGCCCAATAACGGACAGTGACCGTCCCGGCGCTCATGGGCGGATATCCTTCCTCATCGGCCAAGGACGTCCGAGCTTCCCCGAACGAGCCTGACAGCCCCGATCCCGCCCACGCGGAGGAGTGCCACGTTGAGCACCCTGCTCCTGCTGACCAACGCCCTCCAGCCCTCGGTCGAGGTGCTGCCCGGACTCTCCCTCCTGGGTCACCAGGTCAAGATCCTCCCGGCCGAGGGCAGCGCGCTGCTGGAGGCGCCGGACTCCGACCTGCTCCTCGTGGACGGCCGCCTCGAGCTGGCCCACGCCCGTGACCTGTGCCGGCTGATCCGCACCACCGGCACCGACATCCCGGTGCTCCTCATCGTCACCGAGGGCGGGCTGGCCGTCGTGACCCACGACTGGGGCATGGACGACGTGGTGCTGCACACCTCCGGCCCCGCCGAGCTCGAGGCCCGCGTCCGGCTGGCCATCGGCCGGCTCGCCGCTCGCCGTGACGCCGACGACCCCGAGGCCCACGTCATCCGGTCCGGCGAGGTCGTCGTCGACGACGCGTCGTACACGGCCAAGGTCGGCGGTCGCTCGCTCGACCTGACGTTCAAGGAGTTCGAGCTCCTCAAGTACCTCGCCCAGCACCCGGGCCGCGTCTTCAGCCGCCAGCAGCTGCTCCAGGAGGTTTGGGGCTACGACTACTTCGGCGGCACCCGCACCGTCGACGTGCACGTCCGCCGGCTGCGCGCCAAGCTCGGCCCCGAGCACGAGACGCTCATCGGCACGGTCCGCAACGTCGGCTACCGGTTCGTCGTCCCCACCCCTGCCGCAGCGGTCCGGGAGGGCCAGGACGCCTAGAGTCCAGGCGTGGACCTGGCTGACATCGAGGCGATCTCCGCGGCGTCGGCCGAGGCCGACGGGCTCGAGCCGCTCGACGAGGGCGCCTGGCGACGGCTGCGGCACCACGGCGGCGAGCTGACGACGTACGTCGAGCCGGGGCGCGGCTTCTCGGCGGTCGACGGCGACCAGGTCCACCTGGTCGTCGCGCCCGAGGCACGCGGCCACGGCGTCGGCGGCCGTCTGCTCGCGACCGCCCTCGGCGACCGTGTCGGACCCTGGCAGGCGTGGTCGCACGGCGACCACCCGGCGGCCGCCGCGCTCGCGCGGTCCACCGGGTTCGAGCGGACCCGCGCGTTGTGGGTGATGCGCAGGTCCCTGGCCGGCGCCGAGGAGCTGCGCCCTCTCGACCTGCGCGCACCGAGCCTGACGATCCGGTCCTTCGAGCCCGGCGACGAGGCCGAGCTGCTGCGCGTCAACGCCGCGGCGTTCGCCCACCACCCCGAGCAGGGCTCGATGGACGCCGTGGACCTGGCGGAGCGGATGGCCGAGCCGTGGTTCGACCCGGCCGACCTGGTCGTCGCGGCGGAGGGCGACCGGATGTACGGGTTCCACTGGACCAAGCGGCACTCGGCGACGCTGGGCGAGGTGTACGTCATGGCCGTCGACCCCGAGGTCCACGGGCGCGGGCTGGGCAACGCGCTCCTCGACGTCGGGCTGCGGCACCTGCGGTCCCGCGGGCTGGAGGACGTGCTGCTCTACGTCGAGTCCGACAACCTGCCGGCCATCGGGCTCTACGAGAAGCTCGGCTTCACGCACGCGCCGACCGACACGCACGTGATGTACACCCGAGGGGTCAGCGCGCCCGGGAGCTGAAGGAGGCCGCGCTGTGCGGCCGGCCCGACGACGTCCGTCGTGCGGAGCCCTGGCCCTGACCGCGACCGCCGGCCGGCTTGCGTCGGCGAGGACGACCACCGCCGGGCTTGCCGCCGCCGGTGGAACCGGCGGCGCCGCCACGGCTGCCACCACTCGTGCCGCGTCCCCGCGGCGCCGGCTTCTCCGCGTCGGCCACCAGGCCGCCGCGCAGGCTGCGCTCACCGGGGGCGAGCGTGCGGAGCACCGCGGCATCGACCCCGGCCACGCGGGTCGTGGTCGGCTGGACCCCGGCCGCCTTGGTGAGGGTCCGCACCTCGCGGACCTGGTCGTCGGTCATCAGGGTGACGACGGTGCCCTCGGCGCCGGCCCGCGCCGTACGGCCGGAGCGGTGCAGGTAGGCCTTGTGCTCGGCCGGCGGGTCGGCGTGCACGACGAGCGACACGTCGTCGACGTGGATGCCGCGCGCGGCCACGTCGGTCGCGACCAGGGTGGTGGCGCGGCCGGAGTGGAAGGCCTCCATGTTGCGCGTCCGCGCGCCCTGGCTGAGGTTGCCGTGCAGGTCGACGGTCGGGACGCCGAGCTTGTTGAGCTGCTTGGCGAGCTGCTTGGCGCGGTGCTTGGTGCGGGTGAAGACGACCGTGCGTCCCGGCGCGCTGGCCAGGTCGAGCAGCACGGGCACCCGCTGCTCGTGCTGGATGTGCAGCACGTGGTGGGCCATCGTGGCGATCGGCGACTGCGCCGAGTCGGCCTGGTGGGTCTTGGGGCTGCGGAGGAACTGGCGCACCAGCCCGTCGACGGCCTTGTCGAGCGTGGCCGAGAAGAGCAGCCGCTGGCCGGTCGTCGGCGTCTGGCCGAGCAGGCGGCGTACGACCGGCAGGAACCCGAGGTCGGCCATGTGGTCGGCCTCGTCGAGCACGGTGATCTCGACGTCGCGGAGGCTGCAGTGGCCCTGGCCGATCAGGTCCTCGAGACGGCCGGGGCAGGCGAGCACGATGTCGGCGGTCTTGAGGCCGCGCACCTGCGGGTGCTGGCCGACGCCGCCGAAGACGGTCTGGGTGCGCAGGCCGGCCGCATCGGCGAGCGGGCGCAGCGCCGCGTCGATCTGGCCGACCAGCTCGCGGGTCGGGGCCAGGACGAGGGCGCGGGGTGCACCGGGGCGGGTACGGCGCGGGCTGGCCGCGAGGCGGGCCACGAGCGGCAGCAGGAAGGCGTAGGTCTTGCCCGAGCCGGTGCGGCCGCGGCCGAGCACGTCGCGTCCGGCCAGGGAGTCGGGCAGCGTGGCCGCCTGGATGGGGGTGGGGTCGGTGATGGACAGGCCGGCCAGGACGGTCGCGAGGTTCGCGGGCACGCCGAGGTCGGTGAAGGACACGCTGGAAGACAAGGGAGAACAACTCTCAGTGGGGATGGTGCGCCGCCACGAGGAGTCGTACGACGCGAGCGGCCCGGGACCAGATCGGTCCGGCCGCTGGGGCCAAGCGTACCGGCGGTACGGATGGACCGGAGAATCGTCAGCGCCACCTGACGTTCACCTCCCGGTGCCACACTGACGTCCATGACCGTCCCCCGAGCGGTGACCAGCCCCGCCGACGACCTGGTGCCGGCGGAGGGCGGGGTCCACGAGACGTTCGAGGTCGAGCCGCCGTACGTGCCTGACGCCGAGGCTCTGCAGCACCTCGCGAAGTACGAGGACCGGTTCCTGGACCGCGAGCTGTCCTGGTTGCGCTTCAACCTGCGGCTGCTCGGGATGGCCGAGGACGAGTCGCTGCCGCTGCTCGAGCGGGTGCGCTCGCTGGCGTTCTTCGCCAGCAACCTCGACGAGTTCTTCATGGTGCGCGTGGCCGGCCTCAAGCGCCGGATGGCGGCCGGCATGGCGGTCCGCGCGGCCTCCGGGCTCATGCCTCGCGACATCCTCGAGGCGATCTGGACCCGGACGACCGAGCAGATGCAGCGGCACGCGACGTTCTTCCGCGACGACATCGTGCCCGCGCTCTCGGCCGCCGGCATCGACCTGGTGCGCTGGGAGGACCTGGACCGCGAGGAGCAGAAGTTCGCCAAGCGGTTCTTCAAGGACCGCGTCTTCCCCGTACTCACCCCGCTCGCGGTGGACCCGGCCCACCCGTTCCCCTACATCTCCGGCCTCTCGCTGAACATGGCGGTGCTGGTGCGCAACCCCAAGACCGGCAAGGAGCACTTCGCGCGGGTGAAGGTGCCGCCGACGTTCAGCCGGTTCGTGGCGCTGGGCAACCAGCGCTTCGTGCCGCTGGAGGACGTGATCGGCGAGCACCTCAAGCGCCTCTTCCCGGGCATGGAGGTCCTCCAGGTCCACACCTTCCGCGTCACCCGCAACGAGGACCTCGAGGTCGAGGAGGACGACGCGGAGAACCTCCTCCAGGCCCTGGAGAAGGAGCTGCTGCGCCGCCGGTTCGGCCCGCCGGTGCGGCTCGAGGTCGAGGAGACGATCACCTCGCAGGTGCTGGAGCTGCTCACCTCCGAGCTCGGCATCTCCCCGCAGGAGGTCGTGCGGGTGCCCGGCCCGCTGGACCTGCGCGGCCTGCACGACATCGCCGACCTGCCGCGCGAGGACCTCAAGTACCCCGCGTTCGTGCCGATCACCCACGGCAACCTGACCGAGGTCGAGTCGGCCTCGCCCATCGACGTGTTCGAGGCGGCCCGGCGCCACGACGTCCTGCTCCACCACCCCTACGACTCGTTCGCGACGTCGGTGCAGCGCTTCCTCGAGCAGGCCGCCGCCGATCCGCACGTGCTGGCGATCAAGCAGACGCTCTACCGCACGTCGGGTGACTCGCCGATCATCGACGCCCTCGTCGACGCGGCCGAGTCCGGCAAGCAGGTGCTGGCGCTGATCGAGATCAAGGCCCGCTTCGACGAGTCCGCCAACATCCGCTGGGCGCGCAAGCTGGAGCACGCGGGCTGCCACGTGGTGTACGGGCAGGTCGGGCTGAAGACCCACTGCAAGCTGGCGATGGTGGTGCGTGACGAGCCCGAGGGCATCCGCCGCTACACCCACATCGGCACCGGCAACTACAACCCGAAGACAGCGCGCTCCTACGAGGACCTCGGCCTGATCACCACCAACGAGGCCATCGGCGAGGACGTCGCCAACCTGTTCAACAACCTCAGCGGCTACAGCCGCAAGCCGTCGTACGACCAGCTGCTCGTCGCCCCGGACTCCGTGCGCGACGGGCTGGTCGCCCGGATCCACGACGAGATCACCCACCACCGCGCGGGCCGCCCGGCAGGGATCCGGATGAAGGCCAACTCGATCGTCGACGAGGCCACCATCGACGCGCTGTACCTCGCCGCCCAGGAGGGCGTGCCCGTCCAGCTGCTCGTGCGCGGCATCTGCGCGCTGCGCCCCGGCGTACCTGGGCTGTCGGAGTCGATCGAGGTGCGCTCGATCCTGGGACGGTTCCTCGAGCACAGCCGGGTCTTCTGGTTCGACAACGGAGGCGAGCCGGAGGCCTGGATCGGGTCGGCCGACCTGATGCACCGCAACCTCGACCGCCGCGTGGAGGTGCTGGTCAAGCTGCCCGGCGCCGACAGCATCGCCCAGGTGGAGCGGCTGCTCGACCTGGCCTTCGACCCCGACACCCGCGCGTGGTTGCTGCACCGCGACGGCTCGTGGGAGCTGAACGACGGCAAGGTCCACCTCCAGGAGAGCCTGATCGAGACGCACCGGCGTCGCGCCTGACCGACGACCCCGAGTTGCACCCCGGCGGGACCGGGGGCAACGATGGTGAACTGTCCGTGCCCGCCAGTGCACCAGTCAGTTCAGGAGTGCTCCTGTGGCCTTCTCCCTCCGTCCCGTGGACGGCGCCTTCTACCAGCTCTTCTCGGAGTCGGCGCAGCACCTGGTCAAAGGTTCCGCGCTGCTTGCGGAGATGTTCGCCGACGGCACCGACCGTGCCGCCAAGGCCAAGGAGATGCGCGAGGCCGAGAGCGCGGCCGACCGCACCACCCGCGAGATCGTCCAGCGCGTCAACAAGACCTTCGTGACGCCGTTCGACCGCGAGGACATCCACGACCTCGCCTACCGGCTCGACGACGTGATGGACGAGATGGAGAAGGCCGCCGACCTCATCAACCTCTACGAGGTCGCCGAGTTCCCGGCCGAGTTCGCCAAGCAGGTCGACCTGATCCAGCGCTGCGCCGAGCTGACGGCCGCGGCGATGCCGCGGCTGCAGACGCTGGACGTCGACGAGTACTGGCTGGAGATCGGCCGGCTGGAGAAGGCTGGCGACAAGAGCTACCGGCGCATGATCACCAAGCTCTTCGGCGGCCAGTACGACGCCATCGAGGTCCTCAAGCTGAAGGACGTCGTGGACACGCTCGAGGCGACCATCAACGCCTTCGAGACGGTCGCCAAGGAAGTGGAGCAGATCGCGGTCAAGGAGTCCTGACCTGTGGGTGCGTCTCCCTATCCCATGGCCTGCTGCGCGCCGCCTCGTCGGCACCTGGACTGCCCCGTTGATTCAGTCGTCAGTCGCCATGACCGTGTCAATGTCTGGGTCATGTCTCCCTCCTCCGCCTTGCCAGGCGCTCGACGAGCCGACGCTCGCGACGGCCGAGGATAGGGAGACCCACCCATGGAACTTGCGATCCTGATCGGGGTCGTCGTCGTCGCTCTCGCGTTCGACTACACCAACGGCTTCCACGACGCGGCCAACGCGATCGCCACGTCGATCTCCACGCGGGCGCTGACGCCCCGGGTCGCGCTGACCCTGGCTGCCGTCATGAACTTCGTCGGCGCGCTGCTGGGGCAGAAGGTGGCGCACACGGTCAGCGACACCATCGCCACCGACGGCTTCTCGGTCAACCACGGCCTGACCATCGTGCTGTGCGGACTGCTGGGCGCCATCATCTGGAACCTCACCACGTGGTGGTTCGGCCTGCCCTCGTCGTCGTCGCACGCGCTCATCGGCGGCCTCGTGGGCTCGGCGCTCGCCTCCGGCGCGATCGTGCACTGGAAGACCATCGTGGACAAGGTGCTGATCCCGATGGTGGCCTCGCCGCTGGTCGGCTTCGCCCTGGCCTTCCTGGTGATGCTGACGTTCATGTGGGTGCTGCGGAACCGCAACCCCCGCAAGGTCAGCCGCACCTTCCGGATGCTCCAGACGGTCTCGGCCGCCGCCCTCGCCCTCGGACACGGCCTCCAGGACGCCCAGAAGACGATGGGCGTCATCTTCCTGGCCCTCATCACCACCGGCCATGCCTCGGCCGACGACCGGCTCCCGCTCTGGGTCGTGCTGGCCGCCGCCGGCGCCATCTCCGCCGGCACGTACTCCGGTGGCTGGCGCATCATGCGCACGATGGGCCGCAAGATCATCGACCTCGACCCTGCCCGCGGGTTCTCCGCCGAGAGCGTGGGGGCCGCCGTCCTCTACACCACGGCCTACGCCTTCCAAGCCCCCATCTCCACCACCCATGTCATCACCTCGGCGATCATGGGCGCCGGCGCCACGCGTCGCCTCTCCGCCGTCCGCTGGGGCATGGCCCGCTCGATCATCACCGCCTGGGTGCTGACGTTCCCGATGGCCGGCCTCGCCGCCGCCCTCTGCTACGCCATCGCCCATCTGTTCCTGCCGTAGCCCGACGAGCGGTGACCTGAGGTCGCTTCGACGTGCGCAGACCGACCCGCACCCACCGCCGGCGGTCGCGACCTACCCGAAGCGACCCGAGATGTAGGCCTCCGTCGACGGCTCGTCGGGGTTGCTGAACATCTTCTTGGTCGGGTTGAACTCGACCAGGTGGCCGGGCTGGCCGGCGGCCTTGAGGTTGAAGAAGCCGGTCTCGTCGGAGACACGGGCGGCCTGCTGCATGTTGTGGGTGACGATGACGATCGTGTACCGCTCCTTGAGCTCGTGGATCAGGTCCTCGATCGCCGAGGTCGAGATCGGGTCGAGCGCGGAGCACGGCTCGTCCATCAGCAGCACCTCGGGCTCGACCGCGATCGCCCGGGCGATGCAGAGGCGCTGCTGCTGGCCGCCGGAGAGGCCCTGGCCGGGCTTGCCGAGCCGGTCCTTGACCTCGTTCCAGAGGTTGGCGCCCTTCAGCGAGCGCTCCACGATCCCGTCCGCGTCGGACTTCGACAGCTTGCGGGAGTTCAGGCGCGAGCCGGCCAGCACGTTGTCGTAGATCGACAGCGTGGGGAACGGGTTCGGGCGCTGGAAGACCATGCCGATGGAGCGGCGTACGGCGACCGGGTCGACCTCGGGGCCGTACAGGCTCTGCCCGTCGACCATCACCTTGCCCTCGACGCGGGCGCCGGGGATGACCTCGTGCATGCGGTTCAGGGACCGCAGCATGGTGGACTTGCCGCACCCGGACGGGCCGATGAACGCGGTCACCGACTTCGCCTTGATGGTCATCGAGACGCCCTCGACGGCGAGGAAGTCGCCGTAGTAGATGTTCAGGTCGGAGACGTCGATGCTCTTGGCCATGGTGAATCAGTTCCCTCAGGCTTCCGGTCAGTTCTTGGGAGGAGCGAGGAGCTTGCCGAGCCCACGTGCGATCAGGTTCAAGACCATCACGATCACGATGAGGACGAGCGCGCCACCCCACGCGCGCTCGTACCCGGCCGGGGTGGACAGGCTGTACTGCGAGAAGATGAAGACCGGCAGGGTGGTCATCCGGCCGTCGAAGAGGTTGAAGTTCACGCCGTCGGTGGCACCGGCCACGACCAGCAGCGGCGCCGTCTCCCCGATCACGCGGGAGATCGCCAGCACGACACCGGTGATCACGCCGCCGATGGACGTCGGCACCACGACCTTGAGGATCGTGCGCCACTTGGGCACGCCCAGCGCGTACGCCGCCTCACGCAGGTCCATGGGGACCAGCCGGAACATCTCCTCCGAGGACCGCACCACCGTGGGAACCATCAGCAGGGACAGGGCGATCGACCCGCCGAGGCCCATCCGGAACGCCGGCCCGAAGACCAGCACGACCAGCGCCAGGGCGAACAGGCCGGCCACGATGGACGGGATGCCGGTCATCACGTCGACCAGGAAGGTGATCCAGCGCGCGAGCCTCGACTTCGCGCCGTACTCGACCAGGTAGATCGCCGTCAGCACACCGATGGGCACCGAGATCACGGTGGCCGCCAGCGTGATCAGGACGGTGCCGATCAGCGCGTGGTAGACGCCGCCCTGCTCGTCGCCGATGACACCGCGCATCGAGTAGCTGAGGAAGTCCGCGTTGATCGCCTCGGCACCGGTGGAGACGACGACGTACACCAGCCACAGCAGCGGCATCACGGCGCACCCGAACGCGGCCCAGATGAGGCCGGTCATCAGCCGGTCGGTCGCGGCGCGGCGGTTCTCGACGACCAGCGACCAGCCGGGGAGGCCGACGAGGAAGAGGACCACGGCCAGGACCACCCAGGCGACCGGGCCCCAGCCACGCAGCATCGCGGGTAGCCCCGCAACGGCCAGCGCCATGACGGCGACCAGGACCGGCGCCCACCGGGGCAGCCGGGCGTGGGTGAGGGAGGCGGTCGTCGCACTCATGCGCGTGCCTGCTTGCGCTCGTTGCGACCGACGACCCAGCGGGCCACGAAGTTGATGAGGAAGGTGACCGCGAAGAGCACGAGGCCGGTGGCGATGAGCAGCGACTGGCGGCTCGGCGTGGCCTCCTTGTAGTTCAGCGCGATGTTGGAGGCGATGGTCGCGGGAGCCGCGGTACCGATGATGTTGAGCGTCACGGCCGGGCTGGTGGCCAGCACCATCGCCACCGCCATCGTCTCCCCGAGTGCGCGGCCCAGGCCGAGCATCACCCCGGAGACCATCCCCGAGCGGGCGTAGGGGAACACGGCGTACCGGATCATCTCCCAGCGCGTCGCTCCGAGGGCCAGCGCAGCCTCCTCGTGCAGGCGCGGCGTCTGCGCGAACACCTCCCGCGAGATCGCGGTGACGATCGGCAGGATCATGATCGCCAGGACGATGCCCGCGGTGAACAGCGAGCGCCCGTTGGGCGACGGCGGCGACCCGAAGAACGGGAGGAAGCCGAGGTGCTCGCTCAGCCAGACGTGGGCCGGCTGCAGGAACTGCGCGAGGTACCGCCCGCCCCACAGACCGAAGACCACCGACGGCACCGCGGCCAGCAGGTCGATGACGTAGGCCACCGGTGTGGCGATGCTGCGCGGCGCGTAGTGGCTGATGAACAGCGCGATCGCGACGGCGAACGGCACCGCGACGAGGAGCGCGATGCAGGCCGCCAGGATGGTGCTGACGACGAGCGGGCCGATGTACCGGAGGAAGTCCGAGGCGGGCCGGTACGTCGCCTCCGCGGCGCTCAGGCCGCTGCGGCCCTCGGCGAAGAGGAACACGAAGACGGCGGCGAGCGCGACCATGATCGTGATGCCGGCGGCCCTGGCCAGGCCGGCGAAGACACGGTCGCCCCGACGCGAGAGCGGCTTGTCGTTCCGCTCCGCCTCGGGCGGCGACAAGGTGCCTGTCGATGGACTGGTCACTGGGCTCCTCAGGACTCCTCAGGTGCAGTGGTGCGGCGGCCGGTGTGTGCCCGGCCGCCGCACCCCCGTGCTGTGCGCGACGTCAGGACGCCGCGATCTTGTCGACGATCCCCGCGGCCTCCTGCTGGAGCTTGGAGTCCAGCGGGGCCGAGCCGGCCTCGTCGGCAGCCGACTGCTGGCCCTCCGTGGAGACGACGTAGGCGAGGTAGCTCTTCACCGCGTCCGCGGTGGCCGCGTCGTCGTAGTGCTGGCAGGCGATCAGGTACGACGTCAGGAGCAGCGGGTAAGTGCCCGCGTCGGTGAGCGTGCGCTCGACGTCGATCGCCATGTCGACGTCCGGACGGCCCTCGACCCGGGTCGAGGCGGCCAGCGCCTTCGCGGCCGCGGCCGGCTCCGGTGCCTGGTAGGTGTCGCCCACCTTGATGGAGACAACGCCCAGGTCGCCGACCGCACTCTCGTCGGCGTAGCCGATCGCCCCCTCGGTGTCGGTGACTCCACCGATCACCCCCGAGGTGCCCTCCAGGCCCTGCCCGTTGGTCAGGTCCTCCGGCCACACACCGTCGGACTCGGTCGCCCAGGCGCCGTTGCTGGCCTGGTAGAGGTAGTCGGTGAAGTTGCCGGTCGTGCCCGAGTCGTCGGAGCGGTGGATCACGGCGATGTCGGTGCTCGGGAGGTCCACGCCGTCGTTCTCGGCGGCGATGGCCTTGTCGTCCCAGGTGGTGATCGTGCCGTTGAAGATGTCGGCGATCGTCTCCGCCGACATGTTCAGCGAGTCGATGCCGGGCAGGTTGAAGGCCACCGCGATCGGGCTGACGTACGCCGGCACCTCGATCGGGTCCTCGCCGTTGCAGCGCTCCTTGGCGGCCGAGAGCTCGCCCTCGTCGTCGTTGAGGTAGGAGTCGCTCCCGGCGAACACGTAGGCACCGCTGTTGAAGTTCTCACGGCCGGTGCCCGAGCCGACCTCCTCGTAGTTCACGGTGTTGCCCGAGTCGTCCTGGTACGCGGCGCGCCAGGCGCCCTGCGCCTTGGCCTGCGCGGTGGAGCCGCCTCCGTCGAGCGTGACGGCGTCGCCGTTGTCGCCGGCGTCGGACTCGTTGCCGGCACCGCAGGCGGTCACCGCCAGGCCCAGGGACAAGCTGAGCGCAAGGGCAGCGGCGGCACGGATCGGCCGGCGGATGGAAGTGATAGTCACTTCGGACTCTCCTGTGTTCGTGTCGTCGTCCGGCAGGTGCCGGACACGGCTCTGACGCTCACGAACGTAGGGAGCGCAGGTGTCCGGATCCGTGGGCGACGGTGAACGGAGGGTGAACGAGGACTTGCGGTTGGACGAAAGAGTTCGAGGCGGGATCAGTACCGCTCGACGGCCCGGACCCGGCTCTTGCGGTGGTGCACGACCAGCAGCTCGCCGGGGGCGAGCTTGTCGGCCTCGATGCCCAGCGCGTCGAGCACGGTGGGCAGGACCGGCCGGTGGGTGCAGAGCAGGGCGCTCTCGCGGGCCTGCAGCAGCTCGTCGACGACCTCGACGACCGAGCCGGCGGTCGCGTCCTCCTCGCTGAGCCCGTCGACCTCCTGGACCGGCCACCCGCTCGCGGCGGCGTACGGCGCCACGGTCTGCACGCAGCGCAGGCTGCTGGAGGTGACCAGCCGGGAGGGTGCGTACGCCGACAGCAGCGGCGTCAGCCGTTCGGCCTGGTGCCTCCCGGTGCTCAGCAGCGGGCGCAGCCGGTCGTCCTTGCGCCAGGCCTTGCGGGAGAAGGCGTGGCTGTGGCGCAGCACCACGAGCGCGTGGGTACGGTGCTCGACCGCCAGCGCCTCCTTGAGGGTGCTCACGTCGAAGCTGTAGCTCAGGCGTTTCCTCGCCTTGTCCAGCGGCACCCAGGCGACGTCGTCGATCTCGTCGTTCACCAGGTACCCGCCGACGTCCGGGTCGCCGACGACGCGGCCCACCCAGTACGACACCGACTTCATCCGGTTGCCGTTCGGGTAGCGCTGGGACGCGAGCGGCATGCCGAGGCGGATCCGTACGCCGGTCTCCTCGCTCACCTCGCGCACGGCCGCCACCGGGGCGAGCTCCCCGCGGTCGAGCTTGCCCTTCGGGAAGGACCAGTCGTCGTAGCGCGGCCGGTGCACGAGCAGGACGGCGTCCTTGCGCAGCACGACGGCGCCGGCGGCCAGCACGTCCCGCGTCGCTGATGCAGTCGGCGGGCTCGCAGGCGACATGCTCGTTAGTCTCACATTACTGGGGAGCGGCGAGGAGGGGTGGTGCGCAGGACGGTCGTCGCGGTGCTGGTCGTGTCCCTGGTCGTGGTCGCCGCCGGCCTCGGCTACCGCTGGTGGCAGCACGCCCGGCAGGGCGAGTTCGCCCGGGCGGTCGCTTCCGCACCCGAGGGCACCGAGCGGATCTCGTGGACCGACTGGGCCGCCGTACGGCGTGCGGTCGGCGCCGACACCGGCGCGCGGTCCAGCGCCCAGGACCTGCGCGACCTGCTCGACCGTGGCTTCTCCGACGACCTCACGTCCACCTCGGCGATCGTGCAGTCGGCGCCGGTCCTCCAGCAGTCCTTCGGCTTCTCCCCCGCGACCGCGGACTGGGAGCTGTTCAGCCAGTCCGAGCAGGGAGCGGTGGTCACCCTCCACCTGCCCGACGGCACCGACTTCGGCGACATCGGGAACCGGCTCGAGGAGCTCGGGTACCCGCGGCCGGACGCCGACGACGGCGTCTGGGCCGGAGGCCCCGACCTGGTCTCGCAGATCTCCCCGGACCTCACGCCGGAGCTCGGGTACGTCGCGCTGCTGGCCGACGACCACCTCGTGCTGGCCTCGGACCAGGCGGCGTACGTGCGGACCGCGGTGGACGCCGTCCGGGGTGACGGGCCGCGCGTCGAGGGGCTCGCCGCGGTCGCCGACGCGGTCGGCTCCCCGTTGTCCGCCGCGGTGTACTCCGGCGACTACGCCTGCGGCGCGCTCGCCATGGCCCAGGCCGACGCGGACGACCAGGCCCAGGCGGCCGACCTGGTCGCCGAGGCGGGCACCGTCGACCCGTACCTCGCCTTCGCGATGGCGCGGACCGGCCAGCGGGAGGTACGGGTGGCGATGGAGTTCGAGACCGACGACCAGGCGCGCACGAACGCCGACAGCCGCGCCGCCCTCGCCTCCGGCCCCGCTGTCGGCCAGGGCGGCGACTTCGCCGACCGCTTCACCCTCGCCTCCGCCCGCGCCGACGGCCCCGTGGTGACGCTCGACCTCGACCCCAAGCCCCGCGCCGCGATCCTCGGCGACCTCTCCACCGGCCCGGTCCTCTTCGCGACCTGCTGAGGGTGCCGATTTCGGCGCGATCGCGGTCGAACTGCAGATCCGGCAGCCGGAAATCTGTCGTACGGCCGCGATCGCGCGATTCCTGGCACCTCAGCGAAAGGACCGCAGCCGCAGGCTGTTGGTGACGACGGCGACGGACGAGAAGGCCATGGCGGCGCCGGCGATCATCGGGTCGAGGAGACCGGCGGCGGCCAGCGGGAGGGCCACGACGTTGTAGCCGAACGCCCAGGCCAGGTTGGTGCGGATGATGCCGAGGGTGGCGCGGGAGAGGCGCACGGCGTCGGCGGCGGCGAGCAGGTCGGCACGTACCAGCGTCAGGTCGGCAGCCTGGACGGCGATGTCGGAGCCGGTGCCCATGGCCAGCCCGAGGTCGGCCTGCGCGAGCGCCGCCGCGTCGTTGACCCCGTCCCCGACCACGGCCACCACGCGGCCCTGCTCCTGGAGGCGGCGTACGGCGGCGACCTTGCCGGCCGGGTCCACCTCGGCGAGCACCTCCTCGATGCCGACCTCGGCGGCCACCGCCCGCGCGGTCCGCTCGCTGTCGCCGGTCAGCAGCACGGGCGCGAGGCCCAGCCGCCGGAGGGCGACCACGGCCTCGGCGGACGTCGGCCGGACCAGGTCCGCGACGACCACGACGCCGGCGGGCGCTCCGTCCACGTGCACGACCGCGGCGGTGCGGCCGGCGTCCTGCGCGGCGTCGACCGCGGCGGCGAGCGGCGCCGGCAGGTCCTCGGACGGTCGGCCCACCTCGACCAGCCGGCCCTCGACCGTGCCGCGCACGCCGTACCCTGCCGACTCGGAGAACTCGGTCAGTGCCGGCAGCACGTCGTCGTACGCCGCCGCCACCGCCCGGCCGACCGGGTGCTCGGAGCCGGCCTCGACCGAGGAGGCCAGGCGCAGCACGTCCCCGTCGGCCCACCCGTGCGCCGCCACCACCGACGCCAGCGTCATCCGGCCGCTCGTCACGGTGCCCGTCTTGTCGAGGACGACCGTGTCGACTCGACGGGTGTCCTCCAGGACCTCGGGTCCGCGGATCAGGATGCCCAGCTGCGCCCCACGGCCGGTCCCGACCATGAGAGCGGTGGGCGTGGCCAGGCCGAGCGCGCACGGGCAGGCCACGATCAGGACGGCGACCGCGGCCGTGAACGCGACCTCCGGCCGCGCGCCCGTGCCGAGCCAGAAGCCCAGCGTGCCCGCGGCCAGCGCGACCACGGTCGGCACGAACACCTCCGAGACCCGGTCCGCGAGCCGCTGCACGTCGGACCGGCCGTTCTGCGCGGCGTCCACCAGCCGCGCCATCTGCGCCAGCTGCGTCTCGGACCCCACCCGCGTCGCGCGCACGACCAGCCGGCCGCCGACGTTCACGGTCGCCCCGGCCACGGTGTCGCCGGGTCCGACCTCCACCGGGACCGACTCACCGGTCAGCAACGAGGCGTCCACGGCGGACGTGCCGGCGACGACCACACCGTCGGTGGCCACCTTCTCGCCCGGTCGCACCACGAACTCCGTGCCCACGCGCAGCTGCTCGACCGGCACCCGCGACTCCACGCCGTCCCGCAGCACCGCGACGTCGCGGGCGCCGAGCTCCAGCAGGCTGCGCAGCGCCTCCCCGGCCCGTCGCCGGGCGCGCTTCTCCAGGTACCTCCCGAGCAGCAGGAACGTCGTCACGCCCGCCGCCACCTCAAGGTACACGTGCGCGGAGTCGTCGGCACCGAGGGCGCGGGCGAGGAGCACCACGACGGACCAGCCGAACGACGCCACCACGCCGAGCGACACGAGCGTGTCCATCGTCGTCTCGCCGTGCCGCAGGTTGGCCCACGTCGCCCGGTGGAACGGCCAGGCGCCCCACACCGCCACCGGCGCGGCCAACACCAGCGCGACCCACTCCCAGCCCTCGAACCGGAACGCCGGCACCATCGACGTCAGCACGACCGGCAGCGACAGCACGGCGCTCACGACCAGCCGCCGCCGCAAGCCGGCGAGCTCGACGTCGTGGCGGTCCGGCCCGCCCGGCGGTACGACGGCCGGCACCGTCGCGACGTACCCGGCGGCCGAGACCGTGGCCAGGAGGTCCTCGGTGCTGACCGTGTCGGGGTGGCTGACGACCGCCTTCTCGGTGGCGTAGCTGACCGACGCGGTGACGCCGTCGAGCCGGTTGAGCTTGCGCTCGATCCGCGTCGCACAGGACGCGCAGGTCATGCCCTCGATGTCGAGGGTGACGACGGGCCGGTCAGTGGCCACCGTCGTGCTCCTGCACCGGAACCGGAGGTTGGTCGCCCGCTCCCACCGGTCCGACGATGCGGCCGGCGGCGAACGACAGCGCGAAGACGGCGCTCACCGCACAGACGAACGCGAGCACCCGGTCGACGGTGCGCATGGCCGGTCCCCGGCCCTCAGGCCAGCGCGTACCCCGCCTCGGTCACGGCGGACTCGACGTCGGCCGGGTCGAGCGGGGCGTCGCTGGTGATGGTCACGGCTCCGGTCTCGAGCACGACGTCGACCGCCCGGACCCCGGCGATCTCGGAGAGCTCCTCGGTGACCGAGGCGACGCAGTGCCCGCAGGTCATGCCCTGGACGGTGACGGACGTGGTGGTCATCAGGACCTCACCAGCCGGGCGATGGCCTCGGTAGCCTCGGCGACCTTCTCGCGGGCCTCCTCGTCGCCGGCGCGGGCAGCGTCCACGACGCAGTGGTTCATGTGGTCCTCCAGCAGGCCGATGGAGACGGCGTGGAGGGCCTTGGTCATCGCCGAGACCTGGGTGAGGATGTCGATGCAGTACTTCTCCTCGTCGACCATCCGCTGCAGGCCGCGGGCCTGTCCCTCGATGCGCCGCAGGCGCGTCAGGTAGTCGTCCTTGCGGGAGATGTAGCCGTGCTCGTGGGCCATGGCACCATGGTACCCCCCGAGGGTATGCAAGCGGCAGACGGGGCGGTCTCAGCCCGCCGACGGGCGCGCGACACCCAGGATCGCGTCGATCTCGTCGAGCGACAGGTGCTCGTCGGTCTCACTGGCCGCGATGATCAGGTTGGTCGTGAGCTCCACCTCACGGAGCAGGTCCTGGTCTTCCAGCGTGACGTCGAACTGGTCGTGCACGCCCTCTCCCCTCAGCTTCCCGGCCACGCGCAGCAGCCAGCCATGCCCCCGAAGCCATCTTCCCCGTGCAGTAAAAACCTAAACCCTCCGCCGCCGCGGGCCAGAACTTTCGACGAACTGTTCGCGACCCGGTATAGACGAGGCGATGGCGACTCACCCGGGTGACGCCACGAGGCCCCGCCCTGGTGGGCGGGGCCTCGTGCGAAGTCGATTCAGTCGGTGACCCGACCGCTCGTCAGAGCGGGCGGACGTTCTCCGCCTGCGGGCCCTTCGGGCCCTGGGTGACGTCGAACTCGACCTTCTGGTTCTCGTCCAGGGACTTGTAGCCCTGCGTCTGGATAGCCGAGTAGTGCACGAAGACGTCGTCGCCGCCGTCCTCCTGTGCGATGAAGCCGAAACCCTTCTCGGCGTTGAACCACTTCACGGTGCCCTGAGCCATTGCGCTCGTTACTCCTTCATCGGGGCGGGAGCCGCCACCTCGGCGACCCACACCAGGGGCGGTGACACGCCGCCTCGACTTGCGTGAGTGGATCGCACGTGGTCGAAACGCCGTCGGATCACAAACTCCGCGGGCGTTTGACCTGCTGGAACTTGCACCTGATGCGTGGAGAAGACTACCAACCCGGGCTACGGGGATGACAACCGTCCGGCCTACGCCCATCGGGGTGGAAATCGGGACGGCCCTATCCTGACCACCTGCGGGCCCGACCGAGTGGCGGGCCTCGCGGGCCCCTAGCTCAATTGGCAGAGCTGAGGACTTTTAATCCTTAGGTTGTGGGTTCGAGTCCCACGGGGCCTACGCCCGGCAGACGTGTCGGCCGGTCGCGCCACGATGACCGGTCCGTGAGCGGTTCAGACCACCTTGCGCGTTCCGGTGCCATCGGTGCCGCTAGGAGACTATTTTGCTTTCCGTGAGTGCCCACGACCCGGTGACAGGACGTCGCGTCGTCGACCCGTCCGTCTACTCGGTCGAGTTCAAGCCGCGCGGCGGCAGCCGCCGGTTCCTGGGACTGATGCTGCTGGTCTCCATGGGTGCGACGGCGTACGGCGCGTACCTGGCGTACGAGGAGCGCACCACGACGACCTACGGCATCGCCGCGACGCTGGGCGCGCTGACCGTGGTCTTCTGGGCCTCGTGGGCCAGCACGACCGTCGCGCACCTGCACGTCCACGGCGGCGTGCTGGAGGCCCGCCGGTCCGGCCGCACCGAGCGGTTCGACCTGACCAGCCACTACACGATCATCCGCGTGCAGGGCTCACCGCGCAGCAGCCGCTGGAAGGTGCTGATCGAGCGCCCGGCGAACACGCCGTTCGTCATCGACCGGACGATGGTCGACCCGAAGGCGTTCATGCGGGTGCTGCACGCCTACCACCACGGGGTCTGACGGGGCTCAGAGCCTCAGCGCTGGTCCGCCCGGTCCAGGTGGCTGCCGCGCTCGCCGGAGTCGGTGAGCCGCACCTCCTCCAGCGCCCGCTCCTCGAGCTCCGCGCGCCGGCTGACCTCGAGGATCTCCTGCGCCCGGTCGTAGGCGCCCGGTGCCGACACGAGGTCGGCGGCGCCGCCCTTGAGCCGCTGCAGCGCGGCCCGGGCGAAGATCTGCTGCTCGGTGGTGGTGCGCTCGGCACGGCCGCGGCCGAGGAACGACACGAACCAGTGCATCAGCGCGGTCAGCTGGTTCTTGAACCCGGTGATGTACACCAGGTGCAGCCCGAGCCAGGCCAGCCACGCGACGAACCCGGTCAGCCGTACCTTGCCGATCAGCGCGACCGCCTTGAACCGGCTGATGGTGGCCATCGAGCCCTTGTCGAAGTACTTGAACGGCCGCTGCGGGGGCTTGCCCTCGATCCGCCGCTCGATCGCCTTGGCGGCGTACTTCGCCCCCTGGATCGCGACCTGCGCGACGCCGGGGAGGTTGTCCAGCGCGATCATGTCGCCGACCACGAAGACCTCGGGGTGGCCGGGCAGCGTCAGGTCGGGGTTCACGCCGATCCGGCCGGCGCGGTCGAGCGGGGCGCCGGTCTGCTCGGCCAGCGTCCGGCCGAGGGGGCTGGCCTGCACGCCGGCCGCCCAGATCTTGGTGACCGCGACGATCCGCTCGGTGCGGCCGTCCTTGTACGCCACGTCGATGCCGCGCTCGTCGAGGTCGGTGACCATCGCGCCGAGGACGACCTCGACGCCGAGCTTCTCCAGGTCCTTCTTGGTGTGCTCGCCGAGCTTCTGCCCGAACGGCGGCAGCACCTGCGGCGCCGCGTCGAGCAGCACCACCCGTGCGTTGCGGGTGTTGATGTAGCGGAAGTCGCGCTTGAGGGTGCGGTTCGCGAGCTCGGCGATCTGGCCGGCCATCTCCACGCCCGTGGGCCCGGCGCCGACGACCACGAACGTCAGCAGGTGGTCGACGTTCTCCCCCCGGCTCGCGCCGAGCTCGGCGAGCTCGAAGGCCCCGAAGATCCGCCCGCGCAGCTCCAGCGCGTCGTCGATGCTCTTCATGCCGGGGGCGTCCTCGGCGAAGTGGTCGTTGCCGAAGTACGACTGCGTGGCACCCGCCGCCACGATGAGCGAGTCGTACGCCGTCACGGTGTCCTGGCCGAGGACCGTCGAGGTCACCGTCTGGGCCTCGAGGTCGATCGCGGTGACCTCGCCGAGCAGCACGGTGGCGTTGTCCTGCCGGCTGAGGATCTCGCGGGTCGACGGGGCGATCTCGCCCTGGGACAGGATCCCGGTCGCCACCTGGTAGAGCAGGGGCTGGAACAGGTGGTGGCCGGTGCGGGCGACCAGGGTGATGTCGACGTCCGCGCGCTTGAGGGCCTTGGTGCCGAACAGCCCCCCGAAGCCCGATCCGATGACCACCACCCGGTGCCGTCGGGGCCGCTGGGTGGGTTGCTGACTGCTGGCCATGACTCGATCTTCCTCCTGCGGGTGGCCAGGTCCCAGCCCACGTCCATGTCGGCCTCACCACCTCGTTCCGGGGAATATCCGGCCCTCCGACAGGCATCCGGAACGGCACTTCGTGTCGGCGTGGCGCCGCGAAATCAGCGAAAATTGGCCGATCGCCCGATAGAAAACGGGGTGGAGACGTGTTTCAGTCGGTTCTCAACCGGGTACGAGAGCCAGAGATTGGCGTCCCCCTCCCTGCCCTGGAGTCCGACATGCCGCTGAACCGCCCCGCCCAGGCGCTGACGCCCGGGCCCCGTGGCGTCTCAGACGCGCGGCGGTGGGTCAGCCAGGTGCTCACGGAGATCGACCGTCCCGAGCTCATCGAGTCGGCCTCGATCAGCGTCTCGGAGGTCATCACCAACGCGTTGCTGCACGCCCAGAACCCCGTCAGCGTGCGGCTGCGCGGCACGCGTGACTTCCCACGCGTGGAGGTGCGCGACGGCTCCCGCGAGCCGCCGGCGCTGCCCAACCTCGAGGAGGACCCCGAGGACGACCTGCTGCTCACGTTCGGCCGCGGCCTCTCGATCGTGGCCCGGGTCTCCAGCGCCTGGGGCGCGGAGATCGACGAGGAGGGCAAGACCGTCTGGTTCGTGCCGCAGGTCGAGCTCGCCGACGGCCCCGGCGTCCAGGGCCTCATCACCGAGTCGGTGCCGCTGCAGCGCGAGGACCCGCCCGAGGTCGTCGATCCCGTCGAGGTCACGCTCGTCGGCCTGCCGCTGCCGGTCATGAAGGCCAACCGCATGCACCTGCGCGAGCTGCGACGCGAGCTCCGGCTGCTGGCGCTGGGCCACGAGTCGACGTACCCCCTCGCCGCCTCCCTCTCGCGCTTCTTCACCGAGCTCGACCACACGTTCTGGCGCGGCCTGCGTGACGAGACGCTGGCCTCGGCCCTGCTCGAGGACGACGACGAGATCGACCTGACCATCACCGTGCCGCGACGCAGCGGTGAGGAGTTCCACCGGTTCATCGAGCTGCTCGAGCTCGCCGACGCCTTCTGCCGCCAGGAGCGGCTGCTCACCCTGGAGCGGACGCCGGAGCAGATCGACTTCCAGACCTGGATGTTCGGGGAGTTCGTCCGGCAGACGCGGGGGGCGGCCCCTCTCCGCTGGCAACCTCCGGGCCCGGCTGAGCGCCGGCACCAGAGCGTGTCGTGACCCGCCCGGCCCCGGGCACCGCGACGATCGCCGCGGTGTTCGTGGGCGGAGCCCTGGGCGGCACCCTGCGATGGTGGCTCGGCGACCTGGTGCCGGACGGTGGCGGCTTCCCCTGGACCACCTTCGCGATCAACGTCAGCGGCTCGCTCGTGCTCGCCCTGCTGCCCGTCCTGGGAGTCGTACGCCGCCACCCGGCGCTGGCCGCCGGGCTGGGGCCTGGCGTCCTCGGCGGCTACACGACGCTCTCGACGTACGCCGAGCAGGGACGTGCGCTGCTGGACGGCGGGCGCTTGGGCCTCGCGGCTGCGTACGTGCTCGGCACCCTCGCGGCCTGTCTCGTCGCCGTGACCCTCGCCGGGCACCTGTCTTCGCGCGCGGACCAGCGCGAGTTCGACGCCGAGGAGGGGAACGAGTGACGCCGCTGCTGGTCGCGCTCGGCGCCGGGGTCGGCGCGACGCTGCGGTTCCTCACTGCCCACTGGCTGGACGGCCGGTGGCCGTCCGGCACCCTGCTCGTCAACGTCGTCGGCTCGTTCGTCCTCGGCCTGCTGTTCGGCGCCGGGGCCTCCGCCGACGGCCTGGCCCTGCTGGGCACCGGCTTCTGCGGCGGCCTGACGACGTACTCGGCCTTCTCCGTCCAGGCACGTGACCAGGGCCGGATCGGACTCGGCCGGGGCGCGGCGTACGTCGCCGCGACGATCGGACTGGCCCTGCTGGCGTGCGCCCTGGGCTACGGGCTGGGTCAGGCGTAGCCCAGGTCGTGCAGCCGCTCGTCGTCGATGCCGAAGTGGTGGGCGACCTCGTGGACGACGGTGATCCGGACCTCGTCGGCCAGGTCCTCGAGGTCCTCGCACATGTCGAGCAGCGGGTTGCGGTAGATGAAGATCCGGTCCGGGAGCCCGGTGTGGTTGGCGATCCGGTCGGGCAGCGCGACGCCGTCGTACAACCCGAGCAGCGTCGGGTCGTCGGGAGGTGGCTCGTCCTCGACGAGCACGACGACGTTCTGGATCAGGGCGGCGATCTCGTCGGGGATCGCGTCGAGTGCCTCGCCGACCAGCTCCTCGAACTCCTCGCGCCCCAGGTCCACCGGCATGCGGCCATGGTGACAGCCCTGGAAAGCACTTCGCCCGGACCGATAGGTCCGGGCGAAACTCACTTCAGCGACCCCGACGGGACTCGAACCCGCGGCCTCCGCCGTGACAGGGCGGCGCGCTAACCAACTGCGCTACGGGGCCAGGTTGTGTTGCTCGAAGCGCTGGGAACTCTAACCCATCGGCAAGGCGGCCTCCCAATCGTCACCACTACGCTCCGACGGGTGCGCATCGTCCTCCACGCCGGACTCCACAAGTCCGGCACGACGTCCATCCAGGAGGGCTGGAGGCAACGGTACGGCGACCCCGCGACCACCGACTCGCACACCTGGTACCCGCCCCCGCCACCCGGCCCGCCGGGCCATCACCGGCTCGCGCGGCCGCTGCTCGCGGCGTTCGTGGACGGGCACGCTCCGGACCTGCTGGGCGCCTCCGTCTCCTACCACCTGCGCGGCCGCTCGGTGCGCCAGTCGATGGCGGACGTCGTGGCGGCCGCGGAGGAGCGGGGCGTGGGCACCCTGCTGCTCTCGAGCGAGGACTTCGACCGGGTGCGGCCCGAGGACACCGCGGGACTGCGGAAGGTGTTCGGTGGGCACGACCTGACGCTCGTCCTCACGCTGACCCGGCCGGTGCACCGCTGGTGCGCGAGCTGGCAGACGCTGGTCCGCCACGGCATGCCCCACTACCCGGCCGACGGGGCGGCGTACCTGCTCGAGTTCGCCGCCCTCCGGCCGGGCCGCCTGGTGGAGCTGACCGAGCAGATCCCGGCGGACCGGTCGCTGTTCCGGCTGGTCCGCACCTCGCCGTACGAGCCGGACCTCGCAGCCGACCTGGCCGCGGCGGTCGGGCTCCCGCCGGTGGCGGGCTCGCCCGACGCCGAGGTGCTGAACCCCTCGCTCGGGGTCGACACGGAGGTGGTGCTCCGCATGAACCGTGCCGGCCTGGCGATGGGCACCGACGAGGCGGGTCAGCAGGTGCTGCGCCGGCTGCGCGGCGACGGGTTCAGCTACCGCGAGGCACCCGAGCTCGCCGCGAGGTACGCGCTGCCGCAGGCTCTGGTGGAGGCCGCCGTGGCCGAGCAGGAGTGGCTTGGGGCGGCCACGGTGCTGGATCCCCACGACGTGCTGGGCACGTGGACGGACGTGACCGTTCCCGAGTGGTACGCGACGATCAGCCGTCGCGAGGCCGTCGCGCCGGAGCTCGACGACCTCGATGACGTCGAGACCATGCTGTGGCGGGCGCGGCAAGAGGGGTTCGCGTACCGCAAACGGGTCGAGCGGACAACCGGCGAGACGTGACTGCGACGGAGTCGTGTGCCCGAGGACGCGCTATGGCGCGTCGTGGGTCACACGGTTCGGTGCCTGGCGAGACCTCGCCCGCGGCGCTTTCCCGCGGTCACGTCGCCGGGATGCTCGCGGGTCCGCCACCACGTCCGTCGGGCAGCGAGCCTCCCGACAGCAGGTGCCGCTCACGCCCGGGAGGTCCGGCGCGTCCGTCGAGGCAGCCGTGCCGACGACCAGGAGGTCGGCGTCGGCGCTCCGGGCCACGAGCGCCTCGGCCGGGCGGGCGTTGACCAGGTACGTCGAGAGTCTCGGCAGCAGGGAAGGGTCGAGCGCCGCAACCGCATCGGCCTGCCACCGCATGGCCCGCCCGCGAGCCGCGTTGTAGTGGCCGGGGACGTCGTGGATCAAGGCCTCATCGGCCTCCGGCCAGGCGGTCACCACCTCGAGCCCCCAGCCACGCTCGCGGGCGATCGTCGCTGCGCGCTGCAGCGCGCGGCGACTCGCCTCGGTCCCATGAACCCCTACCACGACACGACCCATCGCACGTCCCTCCGACGCGACCGAGCCGGACGACGAGGTCGTCGAGGGATGCTGAGGCGGTGAGGTCGGAGCCGACACGTCGGGGGCTGGGGAAAGCCGCTCACAGTCCAGGACGACCCCTCGGTGCCGTGTCGTCCGTGGCATCCATTCCACGCCCGATCCGGCGTCCTGTCCAGCCCTGCGCGCGCTCGGGCGATCGGGCGATCGGCACCCCCAACGGGATTCGAACCCGTGCTACCGCCGTGAAAGGGCGGGGTCCTGGGCCGCTAGACGATGGGGGCCTGGAACGCCGGACAGCATAAGGGAACCGGGTTCCCGCCTCCGTTTTCGTGGGTCCCGGACGGCTCCGGTAAGGTTCTGCTCGCCCAGCCGGCCGATGGTCCGGAAGGCATCGGCCAGGTAGCTCAGTTGGTACGAGCGTCCGACTGAAAATCGGAAGGTCGGCGGTTCGACCCCGCCCCTGGCCACCGAAGGCTTCCCTCATCCTGGGAGCGGTTGATGGCGGGTGGGACTCGGTCCTGGTGGGGCTGGGGCAACGTCGAGGATGCTGTCCGCGGCGAGGAGCTCGACGCCTTGCTGGGTCGGGTTCGTGCTCTGTTGCCGGACGCCGAGCTGGCGCCGGTGCAGGCACCTCCCGTCACCGAGCTGGGTCTGCCGGCACCGCGGGTGAAGCCCCCGAGCGCGCTCGAGGAGATCTGTTCTGCCGAGCTGACCGACCGCGCGGGCCACGCGCACGGCAAGGCGTTCCGGGACGTCGTGCGGAACCTGGCCGGTGACGTGCGGAGCGTGCCCGACCTGGTCGTGCGCCCGGCCCGCGAGCAGGACGTGGTCGACGTGCTCGACTGGTGCTCGCGCGCAGATGTCGCGGTGATCCCGTACGGCGGAGGCTCCTCGGTGTGCGGCGGCGTGGAGCCACGACTCGACGGTGACCACGCCGGTGCGGTGAGCCTCGACCTCGGCCGGCTGGACCGGGTCCTGGAAGTCGACCGGACCAGTCGAGCCGCGCGCATCGAGGCCGGCGCCCTGGGCCCCGCACTGGAAGCGCAGCTGCGGCAGCACGAGCTCACGCTGAGGCACTTCCCGCAGTCCTTCGAGTTCTCGACGCTCGGCGGATGGCTCGCCACCCGCTCGAGCGGGCACTACGCGACCGTCTACACCCACATCGACGACCTGGTCGAGTCGATGCGGGTGGTGAGCCCCTCCGGGATCGGGGAGTCGCGCCGGCTGCCGGGCTCGGGTGCGGGACCGTCCCCGGACCGGTTGTTCCTGGGCTCGGAGGGCATCCTCGGGGTCATCACCGAAGCCTGGATGCGGGTCCACGAACGACCGCGCTGGCGGGCTGTCGCCTCCGTCCACTTCCAGGACTTCGCGCGGGCCGTCGCCGCCACCCGCGCCATCGCCCAAGCGGCCCTCTTCCCGGCCAACTGCCGCCTGCTCGACCCCATGGAGGCGCTCATCAACGCGGGCACGTCGTCCGCAGGCGGCGTGCTCGTGCTGGGCTTCGAGTCCGCCGACCACCCAGTGGCGCCCTGGATGGCCAGGGCCCTCGAGCTCTGCCGGGACCACGGTGGCGAGGTGCCGGACCCGGTCCGTGACACCGACACCGGCGAGCCCGGGGGTGGCCGGACCGCGGCCGACGGCTGGCGCGACTCGTTCCTGCGCATGCCCTACCAGCGAGACGCCCTCGCAGCACGGTCGATGATCGTCGAGACGTTCGAGACCGCGTGCACCTGGGACGGGTTCGCGGCCCTGCACGCGGCCGTGCAGGGTGCCACCGCGACGGCGCTCGCCTCGGTCGGCGCCCCTGGTGTGCTCACCTGTCGCTTCAGCCATGTCTACCCCGACGGCCCCGCGCCGTACTTCGGCATCTACGCCGCGGGACGACCCGGGGCGACCCTGCAGCAGTGGGACGAGATCAAGGCCGCCGTGTCCGACGCGCTGATCGCCCACGGGGCGACGATCACCCACCATCACGCGGTCGGCCGTGATCACCGCCCGTGGTACGACCAGCAGCGTCCCGAGCCGTTCGCCGCGGCGCTGTCCGCGGCGAAGAAGGCGCTCGACCCCGCCGGCATCCTCAACCCGGGCGTCCTGATCGATCGGTAGGTGAGCCGGAAGCGGGGTGCTCGCTATCTCCGGTAGCTGCCGTCCGGCAGCAGGTCGGGACACACGCCGCCCGGTGTCGTGGCCAGCTCGAAGTGCCACGCCTCGTTCGCGAAGATCTGGCACAGCCCGTACGCCGCCCCGTGCTCGACCAGCCAGGCGTCGGCCTCCTTCGGCCCGATGTCGACGGCGTCGCCGGTCACGTGGGCCGAGGAGTCGGGTGGGGCCACCCAGCGGGACGCCTCGCTCTCGCTGCCGTACTCGGCCACCGCCTCGTCGAAGAGCCGCTGCTGGTGCGCGCGGCTGCGCCAGCCGCTGGTGATGGTCATGGCCACCCCGTCGGCGCGGGCGTCGCGCATGGCCGCCTTGACCGCCGCGAGGAGGTCCGGGTCGAGTCGGTCGACGGACGGGTCGCCGCCTCGGGGCGGCCGGCCCGGGATGTCCGGGCTGCCGTCGGCGAGCGGCCGCACGACCGATGGCCCCCGCTCGGCCGGGTCGACCGGGTCCGGCTCCGGCGAGCCACAGGCGGTCACGAGCAGGGCGACGAGCACGGTCACGGGCAGGACGGCGATACGGGAGGTCACCTCTCCACGGTGTCCGGCACCAACGGCCGGGACCTCCCTCTCAGGTGCCGACCCGCGGCACCAGGGGACCGTTCGCCTCAGCCCTTGTGTCGGTGGATGGCCTCGGTGGCGGCGGGCAGGACGGTGTGGAGGTCGCCGACGACGCCGAGGTCGACGAGCTCGAAGATGGGGGCCTCGTCGTCCTTCGGGACCGGGTGGAACTGGGGCAGGTAGAAAGCGACGGCCCGGGCGGCCAGACCCTCAGTCACGTGCTCTCACTCCCGGTGCTCGGCT
>NZ_JADKPN010000014.1 GCF_015352455.1 Nocardioides islandensis | reverse complement strand
CGGGTGGAAGTGGGCCTTAGACAAGCCACATCCCATTCGGAGGTTCTCGTTCGTTCAACCAGGCTCGCCGCTACCCAGGTCCTGGCCGGGTACACCTAGCCGCGACGCGCCGTGAGCCGCTCGCGGAACGCCCGCTCACGGCCGAGCCGGGCCTCGTCGCGTTCGCGCCCGGTGGCCACCACCGCGGCCAGGAACGTCTCGGGCGCGTGTCCGGGGGGCGGGGGCGGGGCGACGTACGCCGACACCTGCTGCGCCAGGTGCGCCCCGACGGTCGCCCGGGAGCCGGGCTCCAGGCTCGCCGCCCGCTGGAGGAACTGGCGTACCGCGAGCGCCAGTGCCGTCGGGAGGGTGACGACGTCGGCGCGGCGCGCCCAGTCCGCGAGCTCCGGCGGCATCGGCGGTGGCGGCGCGAGGTGGAGGCGCACCCGCTCCCGCACGACGTACGTGCCGGCGGCGTAGTCACCCAGCCGCTTGCCGCGCTCGCTCATCAGCGAGGAGAAGAACGCCAGCCAGCCGCCGGTCGCATAGGTCTCCACGAACCCGACCAGCGCCCGGACGAACGCGTGCTGGAAGCTGATCGGCCCCGCATCGTCGCGCACCGTGCGCAGCCCGAACGCCCACTTGCCGAGCGACTTGCCGCGGCTGAGCGTCTCCACGGTCGTCGGGAAGACGAGGAAGACCACGACCAGCGTGCCCACGAACGCCACCTGGGCGAGCGCGGCGTCCGACTGCAGGGCGGCGACCAGGAAGGTGTAGATCACCACGAGCAGCAGGGCGACCGTCGCCAGCACGTCGACCAGCCCGGAGGCCATCCGCAGGCCGAGGCTCGCCGGCGGCAGGTCGAGCGCGACCGCCTCGCCGGTGACCAGGTCGTCGGCGGAGAGGGTGGCGAACTCGGGGTGCGACATCACGGGAAAGCCTAGGCTTCCCGGCGTGGACCTGGACGCTTATGTGCTCGCGCACCATGCGGACTGGGCCCGCCTCGAGAGGCTGCTGAAGCAGCACCGGCTCAGCGGCGCGGAGGCCGACGAGCTCGTCGAGCGCTACCAACAGGTCGCCACCCACCTGTCGGTGCTCCGGAGCGCCGCGCCCGACCCGACCCTCGTGGCCCACCTGTCCTCGCTGCTCGCCCGCGCCCGCAACCGCTCGGTCGGCACCCGGGTCGGCACGTGGGACGGCGTGCGCCGGTTCCTGGTCGACCGCTTCCCCGCCGCGCTGTACCGGCTGCGCTGGTGGTGGATCGGCACCATGGCCGCCAACGTCGTCGTCACCGCGGTGATGATGTGGTGGCTGCTCGACCACCCCGCGGTGGAGCAGGGACTGTTGTCGCCCGACGACGTGGACCAGCTCGTGAACAACGACTTCGAGGGCTACTACAGCCAGTACGCCGCCAGCCACTTCGCCGCGCAGGTCTGGGTCAACAACGCCTGGGTGACGGCCCTGTGCCTCGGCCTCGGCATCCTCGGGCTGCCGCTGGTCAAGGTGCTCTTCGACAACATCGCCAACCTGGCGATCATCGGCTCGGTGATGATCCGGCACGACCGCGGCGAGCTGTTCTGGGGGCTGATCCTGCCCCACGGGCTGCTCGAGCTGACCGCCGTCTTCGTGGCCGGCGGCGTCGGTTTCCGGCTGTTCTGGTCGTGGGTCGAGCCCGGCGACCGGTCCCGCAGCCAGGCGGTCGCGCGGGAGGGCCGGACCGCGGCGACGGTGGCGCTCGGTCTGGTGCTGGTGCTGCTGGTCAGCGGGCTCATCGAGGCCTTCGTGACGCCGTCCGGGCTGCCGACGTTCGCCCGGGTCGGCATCGGGCTGCTGGCGGAGGCGGCGTTCCTGACGTACGTGTTCGTCCTGGGCCGCGCGGCCTACCTGCGCGGCGAGACCGGGGACATCGACGACGCCCTGCTCGAGGACCGGGTGGCCAGCCAGGGCTGACGCGCCGTCCGAAGCCCTACGCTTCTCGCCGTGCGCGTGGACGTGCTGGGCCCGGTGCGCGCCGAGGTGGACGGTCAGGACCGCACCCCGGCCGGCAAGCGCGACCGCGCGCTCGTCGCGATGCTGGCGCTCGCCGCGGGTGGCCCGGTGCCGGCCGACGAGGTGACCGCCGGGCTGTGGGGCGCGCTGATGCCTCCGCCGGGCACGCTCGAGGCTCTCGCCGAACGCGTGGGCGTCGCCCTCGGCCCGGACGGGCTGACCCTCGACGTCGGCCCCGAGGACGTCGACGCACTCCGCGCGGAGTCGCTGGCCGCCGCGGCGGGCGAGCAGGAGCCGGGCGCGGCGGTGGCGACCCTGGAGGCTGCGCTGGCCCTCTGGACGGGCCCGGTGCTGTCGGGCGTCGAGGACGTGCCGTTCGCCCGGCCGCACGTGGACCGGCTGACCGAGCTGCGCAGCAGCCTGGTCGAGGAGCGGTTCGAGCTGATGCTCCTGCTCGGTCACCACGCCGAGGTGGTCGACGAGCTCAGGGCCGCGACCCGCGAGAACCCGACGCGCGAGCGGCTCTGGGGCCAGCTGATGACGGCGTACTACCGCGGCCAGCGCTTCCAGGACGCGCTGGAGGTGTACGCCGACGCGCGGGCCGTCCTCGCCGACGAGCTCGGCATCGAGCCGGGCGAGGCGCTCAAGCGCATCGAGGCCGCGATCCTCCTGGAGGACCCGACCCGTGACCCCGCTCTCGGCGACCACCCGGCCCCTCGGGCTGCCGGCCGCCTGCCGATCCCGCGGACGCCGACGGTCGGTCGCGACGGTCTGGTCGACCGGGTGGACCTGACCCTGCGCGAGGCGACCACGCTCCTGGTCACGCTGACCGGGATGGGCGGCACGGGGAAGACCCGGGTCGCCACCGTGGCCGCCGCGCACCTGCGCGACATCACGCAGCGGGAGGTCTCGTTCGTGGAGGTGACCGAGGCCGACACCGCCGAGGACGTGGTCGCCGCGGTCACCGCAGTCGTGGGCGACCCCGACGCCGAGGTCGGTCCGGGCGACCGCGGACCGCTGGTGGTGCTCGACAACGTCGACGTGTCGGCCGAGGGGGCGGCCGCCGTACGCCGGCTGCTGGAGGACCTGCCCTCGCTGGAGCTGCTCGTCACCTGCCGCTTCCCGCTGCGGCTCACCGGCGAGCAGGTGCTCACGGTGGACCCGCTCGACGTACCTCCCCCGCACGCGTCCGCGGCCGAGGTACGGGCCAACCCGGCCGTCGAGCTGTTCAGCCGGATGGCCCGGCAGGCCGACCCGCACCTCGACCTGACCGGCCGGGAGCGCGAGCTCGCCGAGGTCGTCCGGCTGCTCGACGGCGTCCCGCTCGCCCTCGAGCTGGCCGCCGCCCGGGTCCGGCTGGTCGGCATCGACGGCCTGCGCGAGAGCCTGGAGACGGGGCTCGAGCTGCTGCGCACGACGGCCCCGGACGTGCCCGAGCGCCAGCGGGCCCTGGCCTCGACGATCGCCTGGAGCGTCGACCGGCTCGGCGACGGCGCCCGACGGCTGTGCCGGAGGCTGCTGGTCTTCGAGGACGGCTTCACCCTCGAGGCGGCCGAAGCGGTCGCCGCCGACCTCGGCGACGTCATCGACGGGCTCACCGAGGTCCTGGACGCGGGCCTGGTGCGGTCGCTGGTGAGCCGGGTGCGGGTCGGCTTCGTGATGCCGGCGACCGTCCGGGCGTACCTGCGCGGCCAGGTGTCCGACCCCCGCGAGCTCGACCCGGCCCGTCTGGCCCTCGTCGCCTACCTGCTGGAGAACGTCAACCGTTGGCACGACGACCTGGACCGGGCCGAGGGACGCATGGCGCTGGGCCGGTTCCAGGACATCTCGCGCGACGTGCACGCGAGCCTCGAGTCCGCCGTTCGCCTGGGCCGCATCGAGGAGGCCGTCGACCTCGCGTTGGCGGCCGGACCGTTCTGGGTGGCCTCGGGCGAGCTGCGCACCGGCCTCGCCCGCACCCGCGCGGTCCTGCGGTCGGTACCGGGGGACACGCAGTCGGCGGGCCGGCTGCACTCCCTCGCGGGGCTGCTGGCCTACCACCTCAACGACTACGAGGAGGCGGCCACGTCCTTCGAGCGGGCGATCGCGGTCGCCGAGCCGCTGGGCGACGAGGCGACCGTCGCCACCAGCCGCTGCTACTACGGTGCCCTGCTCCTGGTCACCAACGAGGTCTCCCGCGGCACCGAGCTGGCCCGCCTCGGGGCCGAGGCGGCCGGCCGGCTCGGCCTGTACCCCCTGGTCGCCGAGGGGCTCGGGGTGCTGGCCATCTCCCACGGCATCGCCGGGGACTTCGAGGCCGAGCGCGAGATGCACCTCGCCCGCCTGGCCGTCGCCCGCGGGCACGGCGACATCCTGCGGACCTCGGACGCCCTGAGCATCCTGGCCGAGATCGCCCTCGACGAGGCCGACGCGGACGGGGCGCGGGCGTACGCCGAGGAGTCGTTCGCCATCGCCGACCCGGTGCTGCCGATGGAGGCCGGCGTCGCGCTGCTGGTGCTGGCCCGTGCGTCGGTGGCCGCGGGCGACCTGGCCGGCGCCGTCCCCGTCCTCACCCGGGCGTTCGAGTCGGCCGAGAACGTCGGCCAGAAGCAGATGGTCGCCCAGTGCTACCGCATCGCGGCGTCCCTGGGCGCGGCCCGCGGCCGGGCGGCGGAGGCCGTGCGGCTGTACGCCGCGGCGCAGCGGCTGGCCCCGTCGCCGACCGGGACCGACGACCCGGTCGAGGGCGACCTCGCCGGGGGGCTCGAGCTCGCCCGGAGCACGCTCGGCCCGGAGGCGGCCGGGCGGGAGTGGACCCTGGGCACGTCACTGCCGCCGGACCGGGTCCGCGAGCTGTTCCAGAGCCTCGTCGGGGCGGGCTGACCGGAACACGGTCGTCAGGCGGGCCCTGTCCGGCTTACTCTTCTGGGATTCGTGGCGAGGGGGGTCATGGGATGAGCCGCACGCAGAGGCCGAAGCGGGCCGGGGTCCTGGGAGCGCTGGGCGCGCTGGTCGCCGCCCTGCTGGTCGTGGTCGCGGTGCCGGCGGCGAACGGAGCGCTGCCAGGGGACTGCACGACGACGTTCACCGGCAGCGGTAACTGGGCGACCGGCGGCAACTGGACCAACAACGTGCCTGGCCCGAGCTCCGTGGCCTGCATCCAGGGCGGCAAGTCCGCCACGCTGAGCACCGGCGTCGTCCACGTCGCCAAGCTGCACATCGACACCCTCGCCACCCTGACGGTCACCAACGCCAACCTCTTCGTGGACACCCACGAGTTCTCGCTGTGGCTCGGGGACGTGTTCGTCGACCACGGGACGATCGGTGGCACCGGACTGATCCACGTGCACGGCACGGTGCACTTCAGCGGCGGGTCCGTGCTCACCTCGGTCGACGGCCCGGTGGGGACGTTCTGGGGAGGTCAGGGCGGCACCATGGACATTCCCGGGGACGGCTCCGTGTTCGTCGACGACGGCGCCCTGTCGATGCGCTCGTCGTACGGCATCGGGATCTTCGGCAAGCTCGTCGTCGACAACGACGGGTTCGTGACCGCCGACTGGGGGACCGGGACCACCGTCGCGGGAGGCCGGCTCGAGCTCAACGGCGCGGGCGGCTACTACCAGGGGAGCCCCGTTCCAGGGCGGACCGTGGGGTCCCTCGTGAACGCCGGCACGATCGCCAAGACCGGCGGTGGCACGACCAGCATCATCGACGCGGCGTACACCGCGATCTCGGGGTCGACGGTGGAGGTCGACTGCTGCGCGACGCTGGCCTTCGCGGGCGGCCAGGTCGTCTCCGGCAAGGTGGTGGCCGGCATGTCCCTCGGCACCGGGGCGTGCGGTGCCGGTACGACGTCGGTCTGCGCCGGCAGCGTCTCCCCGGCGATCGACCCCACCGCCGTGACGATGCAGATCCCCGGCTCCAACCCCCAGACGGCCTCGGTCCAGCTGCAGGAGCTGGCCGTCCCGCCGCTGACCCAGGACTCCAAGCGGATCGGCCAGGAGATCCTCGCGCACGCCGACCAGCTCACCCCCGACGCCGGAAACCCCGCCACCATCACCCTGCGGCTCTCCGACCCGGACGTGATGGCGACGCCGCTGGCGTCGGTGCAGGTCGCGCACACGCTCGACTCAGGTCTCCAGGTCCAGATCCCCGACTGCGTGACGGGCACGCTGCCGCCCGGCGCCACGGCGTGCGTCGTGCGTCCGGTCCAGCGCACCGCTGAGAACACCATCGTCACGATCAAGACGACCGAGACCTCGCGCTGGCACCTGCGCCGCAACTTGCCGGGCGAGCCGGGCGACCAGACGGCACCGTCCGCCCCGCAGGCTGCGGCCGCGGCGATCACCGGCGGTGGTGCGGGGGTCCACCTCGTGTGGGCGGAGCCGGCGAACGACGGCGGCGCCGCGGTGTCGTCGTACCGCGTCCTCCTCGACGGCAAGCAGGTGGCCACCACCGCCGGCCTGGCCGCGGACGTCCCGAACCCGGGCGTCGGCGCGCACACGCTCGAGGTCCAGGCGGTCAACGTCATCGGCAACGGCGCCAAGGCCGCCACGGCGGTGACGATCAAGGCCCTGTCCAAGCCCCGCCAGGCGGTCGCCCTCAGGGGCGCCAAGGGTGGCAAGAAGACGGCGGGGCTGAGGTGGAAGGCGCCGGCCAGCGTGGGCGGTCTGGCGCTGACCGACTACCAGGTGGTCGTGGTGAACAAGGCCGGCAAGGTGGTCGCCAAGAAGAAGGTCAGCGCCGCCAAGCTCAAGGTGATGGTGACGTTCAAGACGACCGGCAAGGTGCGGTTCAAGGTGCGGGCGAGGAACCTCGACAAGTACGGCCCGTTCAGTGCCTGGACTGATTGGGTGTCGCCCCGCTAGACAGACCCCGGACGATCGCGTCTCGGGGAAAGCTGGAGGCGTGTGAAGCGGTGGGGTGGGCCGACCGTGGGATCGGCCGTGGCCGCGGTGGTGGCGTCGAGCGTGGTCGTGCTCGCGACGCCCCAGGTGGCGGAGGCGCTGCCGTCGGTGTGCTCGTCGGGGTCCCCCACTGTGCGGGTCTGGACCGGCTCGTCCGACCACACCACGTGGGGCGACGGCGGCAACTGGAGCCCGGCGGGCATCCCGGGGGACCGGCCCGGTGACGTCATCTGCATCGAGACCACCGACACCATCGACGTCGCGGCGAACACCCTCTCCACGGTCGACCAGCTCCACGTCGCCGGGAGCGCGACGATCGTGCTGCACGCCGGTGCCGGGATCCTCGCCAACGGCAGCGCCGAGTCGGTCTGGGCCGCGGGGACGAGCGTGCAGGCGACCGGCGGTCAGCTCGGCGGCAGCGGCACCATCCGGGTCCAGGGCGCCCTCACCCTGGGCTCGACCACCTCGGCCGCGACGCTGACCTCCCGGGACGTTGCGAACGGTCCCCAGCCGCCGGCGGACACCGGCGAGCTGGTGGTCGAGGGCCACGCGACCGTGGCGAACCTCGGCGCCCTCATCCGCACGGGCTACACCCTCAGCGTGGCCGGTGGCGGGGTGCTGACGGTGACCCCCGGTTCGTCCGTGACGGCCGACGACGGCACGGCGCTGACGACCCAGCCGGGTGGCCTCGTCGACCTGGCCGGCGACGGCGGCTACTACCCGGGCTCCGACGTCTCGGGACTGACCAAGAGCGTCGTCACGAACAACGGCACCCTTCGCAAGAGCGGCGGAAGCGGCACCAGCGTCGTCCAGGGCAAGTACCTGGGCACCGGCACCGTCGCGGTGCTGTCGGGGACCCTGGCCATGCCGGACAACCAGAAGGTCGGTGCCGCCGTGTCTGCGGGGACGACGTTCGCGACCGGCCGCTGTGACAGCGTCCCCGCCTGCCAGCCGACCACGAACCCGGCGACGGACCCGATGAGCCTGGGCTTCACCGTGCCCGGCACGAACGGCGTCCCGGCCCTCGTCCAGCTCGAGGAACGCGGCGTGACCGCCGACGTCAAGCAGATCGGCAACGAGGTGCTGGCGCACGCCGACGGCCTCGTCCCCGATGCCGCGCATCCGGCCAGGCTGGTGGTCCGCTACTCCCAGCCCGAGGTGATGGCCACCCCGCTCGGTGAGGTGCAGGTCGTGCACACCGACGAGGGTGGCCGGGACTCCCTGGTGCCCGACTGCTCGGGCGGGACTCTGTCCACCGGCCTCTACTACTGCGTCGTGCGGCCGGTGTCCCGGGACGCCCAGAACACCTACGTGACCGTGCTCGCGGCCACGACCAGTCGCTGGCACCTGCGGCGCGCCCTGCCGGTGGAGAACCAGGGCTCGCCCGGGGCCCCGCACGGGCTCAGGACCAAGAGGCTGGCACCGTTCGACGGCTCGGTCCTCGGACTGACCTGGACGGCCCCCGACTCGAGCGGAGCCGGGCCCGTGTCGGGCTACAAGACGTACGTCGACGGCAAGCTCAGGACGACCACCACCTCCACCTCGCTCGTCCTCAAGAACGTCGGAGCGGGCAAGCACACGATCGCCGTCTCCGCCCTGAACGCCGCGGGCCAGGGTCCCCGCGCCTCCATCACGGTGACCATCGACCCGCTGTCCAAGCCGCGCAGGGTCGACGAGCGAGCCGGCGCGTCCGGCGGTGACCGGACCGCGGGTGTCGTCTGGAGGCCCCCGGCCGAGGCCGGCGGCCTGAGGATCTCGGGCTACCAGGTCGCGGTCTTCGCCGCGAGCGGGAGGAAGGTCGCCCAGAAGCTGGTGTCGCCCGGCAAGCGGCAGCTCTTCTTCGCCCTCGGTGCCGGCGAGTACCGGTTCAGGGTGCGCGCCCGGAACGCCGACGGCTACGGACCGTGGAGCAGGCCGACCGACCTGGTCAGGCCACGCTGATCGTCGGGCCGCTCACAGCAAGCCCTGCGCCTTGAGCGCGAGGTAGTGGTCGGCCAGCGCCGGCGGCAGCTGCTCGGCGGCTGCGTCCACGACGTCGACTCCGAGGGCGCGGAGCAGGTCGGCGGTGCCGCGGCGCCGGGCCAGCACCTGCTCGGCCGCCGCGGCGTCGTACACGTCGTCGACGGTGGTCCGCGCCGCGGCCAGCCGGTCCAGGGCCGGGTCCTTCGCCGACGCCAGGACGACGCGGTGGTGGCGGACCAGTGTCGGCAGGACCGGCAGCAGGCCCTCCTCGATCGCCGAGGACTCCAGCGGCGTGAGCAGGACGACCAGCGCCCGCTGGCGGCCGAGCCCGGTGACCGCGCCGGCCAGCGCCGTCCAGTCCGCCTCGGCGATCACCGGCTCGAGGTCGGCCATCGTGTCCTGGATGCGCGCGGCCGCCTCGCGGGTCCCGGCCGCCCGGACCCGCGCGCGGACGCGCCGGTCCCCGGCCAGGAAGTCGACGCGGTCACCGGCGCGGGCGGCCAGGGCGGCCAGCAACAGCGCGGCGTCCATGGCGGAGTCCAGGCGGGGTACGTCGTCGACCCGGCCGGCCGAGGTACGTGAGGTGTCGAGCACCAGCACCACGCGCCGGTCCCGCTCGGGCTGCCAGGTGCGCACCACGACGGTGCGGTTGCGCGCGGTGGCCCGCCAGTCGATGGAGCGGACGTCGTCGCCGCGGACGTACTCGCGCAGCGAGTCGAACTCGGTGCCCTGCCCGCGCACCCGCACCGCCGAGCGCCCGTCGAGGTCGCGCAGCCGGGCCAGCCGCGACGGCAGGTGCTTGCGGGACTCGAACGGCGGCAGCGACCGCACCACGCCGGGTACCTCGCGGGTGACCTGCCGGGAGGCGAGACCGAGCGGTCCGCGCAGGCGGACGGTGACGCGGTGGGCGCGCAGGTCCCCGCGGCGTACGGGTCGCAGGGGCGTGTGCAGCAGCACCCGGTCACCCGGCGTCAGTCGGAGCGGGAACCGGTTGACCGACGCACCGGCGGTCGGCTGCCAGGCGTCGCGCAGCACGCCGGCGACGGTGCGGCTCGACGGGTTCACGACCAGCAGCGTCGAGGAGGTCGGGTAGGTCATGCGCACCGGTTCGGTGGCCCGGCGGGTGATCTCGAGGGACTCCGGGCGCGGCGCGAGCAGCCAGTCGGCCAGCACCACGAGGGTCACGGCCAGCAGCCAGAGCCACATGGTGCCGAACGACGGCCGGAGCACCACGGGCACGAGGCCCAGCAGCACCAGCAGCGGCACCCGACCGGAGATGGCCATCAGCGGGGGACCGGTACCGAGCCCAGCGCGGAGTCCAGGACCTGGCCGACCTGCACGCCCTCGAGCTCGGCCTCGGGGCGCAGGCCCAGCCGGTGGGCCAAGGTGGCCTGCGCCAGCGCCTTCACGTCGTCCGGGGTGACGAAGTCGCGACCGGTCAGCCATGCCCACGCCCGAGCCGACCGCATCAGCGCGGTGGCGCCGCGCGGGCTCACGCCGAGGCTGAGCGACGGGGACTCCCGGGTCGCGCGGGCGATGTCGACGATGTACGACGAGACCTCGGGCGAGACCTGCACCCGCTTGACCGCCTCCTGGCCGGCCGCGATGTCGTCCGGACCGCAGACCGCCCGCACGCCGGCGCCCGCGACGTCCCGGGGGTCGAAGCCCTCGGCGTGCCGGCGCACGATCTCCAGCTCGGCGTCGCGCGGCGGGATCGGCAGCACCACCTTGAGCAGGAACCGGTCGAGCTGGGCCTCGGGCAGCGGGTAGGTCCCTTCGTACTCGACGGGGTTCTGCGTGGCGGCCACCAGGAACGGCCGGGGGAGCGGGCGGGAGACACCGTCGACCGAGACCTGCCCCTCCTCCATCGCCTCGAGCAGCGCCGACTGGGTCTTGGGCGGCGTCCGGTTGATCTCGTCGGCGAGCAGCAGGTGGGTGAAGATCGGACCCTCGCGGAAGCTCAGCTCGCCTTGCTTGCTGTCGATCACCATCGAGCCGGTGATGTCGCCGGGCATCAGGTCGGGGGTGAACTGCACCCGACGGGTACGCACGTCCAGCGCGCCGGCGAGCGAGCGCACCAGCAACGTCTTGGCGACGCCCGGCACCCCCTCCATCAGCACGTGCCCGCCGCAGAGCAGCGCCACCAGCAACCCGGAGACGGCCGCGTCCTGGCCCACCACGGCCTTGGCCACCTCGCCGCGGACCGCCGCCAGCCGCTCGCGGACCGCGTCCGGCGGCGCGGGGTCGGTCGGCGGGGTGTCGGTCGTGCCTTCGGTCATCTGCTTCGCACCTCTCGTTCGAGCGCCGCCAGGTCGTTGGCCAGGGTGATCAGGTCGTGGTCGGTGCCCGGCGCCGGAGCGTCGTCGTCCAGCAGGGCAGCCACCTGCGACGGCGGCTGGTCCAGGTGGCGGGCGACACTGCGGATGAGCACCTGCGGGTCCACGCTCGCGGGCAGGTGCAGCCGCTCGGCGAGCGACCGGCGGGTGGCCCGCCGCAGCGCCCGGGCCGCGTGCACGCGGTCGCCGGACCGGCGGTAGAGGCGGCCCCGGCTGCGGGCGGTCTCGATCGCCTTCACGGTGACGGGGAGCGGCTCGGTCACCAGCGGCCCGAGGCGCCGCGAGCGCCACAGCAGCAGCGCGACCACGGTGGCCCCGGCGATCCAGAGGCCGGGCAGGATCCAGTCGGGCAGCAGGGTGCGCAGGCTGACGCCGTCGTTCCCGCGCAGGTCCTCCAGCTGCGGGACGTACCAGACCAGCCGGTGACTCTGCCCCAGCAGCCGCAGCGCGACGGCGGCGTTGTCGGCACGTAGGACCTGGTTGTTGGTCAGCACGTCGGCCGCACCGAGCAGGATGACGCCGGGTCGCGGGTACGCCGCGAGCGAGCCGTGCTCCCCGGCGAAGCAGCCGTCCGGCACGTCGTACTCGGTGGCGAAGTCCACGTCGATCCGCAGCCCGGCCAGGAGCGGGTCGTCGCACGCGGCCGCACGTTCGCCGTCGAGCGAGACGGAGGACGACGGCGCCGTCAGGCCGAGCGCCTCCACGACACCCGGCTCGGGCCCGACGAGCACGAGGTCCGCGCCCGCCAGGTGCGTCACCAGCCGGTCGGCGGTGCTGCGCCCCAGGAAGTAGGTCGAGGTCACCACGACCGTGTCGCCCGGCCCGAGGGTCTCGGCGTCGAACGCGTCGGCGCCGCGCACCACGTGGACGTCGACACCCTCGGCGTCCAGCACCCGGGCGACGGCCCGAGCGCCCTCGGGTCGCGGGTTGTCCGGGTCGAGGGGCGTCGCGGTCGCCGGCCGGCCGCTGACCAGGATCACCACGGCAACGGCCAGCAGGGCGGCCGCGGCGACAACGATCGTCGACAGGCGCGGACGCCAGCGGGTGCCCCTCCTGACCACGGGGCTCACCACGGGGCTCACCACCGGGCTCACCACCGGGCCTCCACGCGTCCCCCGAGCCGGTGGTCCAGGCCGAGCACCTGCTCGGCCTGCTCGCGGGTGGCCGGGCGCCCGCCGTACAGCACCAGGTCGAACCAGGCGGCGCAGCGGTACACCTCCGGGGCCTGCTCGGGGAACGCCCCGGCCAGGGCCAGGGCGACCTCGCGGGCGGTGGCCCCGGGCACGTCGTCGATGCGGTCGCGCTCGACCTGGCGGAGCGCGGCCGCGCGGAAGGCGTCGACCAGCGCGTCGGCGTACCGGCCCTCCGCCAGCGCGGCCACCGCGCGGTCCCGCAGCTGGTCGGCGGTCACCGACTCCTCCAGCATGACCGGCCGGGCCCCCGCGGGAGCTCGCCCGGTGCGGCGCGCGCGACTGAGCAGCCAGGCCAGCGCCGCCACGACGAGCAGCCCGACCAGCATCGCCGCGAACGTGGTCAGCGGCGGCATGTTCCGGGCGGTGTTCAGCCCGTTGTCCAGCACGCGTCCGAGCCAGTCGATGAGTCGCAGCAGCAGGTTGTCCTGGTGGTACTCCGGGTGGAGCAGCTCGCGGCGCAGCAGGTCGTGGGCCTCCCCACCGCCGGGGGTCAGTGGCGGGTCGAACCGGGGTGCGGTCACCGGCCGGTGATCCCGGACCGGGTCATCAGCTCGACGTCGAAGGCCTCCTTGCGGATCCGCTGGTCGACGTACTGCACCGCCGTCACGACCGCGGTGAACGGTGCCACGAACGCCGACTGCACGACCGAGCCGATCCCGTTGGCCACCGAGCGCCAGACCGCCTCCGCACCCGGCGACATCCCCGCGTCGGCCAACGAGCCGGTGACCAGGCCGAGGGGAATGGTCAGCATCAGGCCGGCGACGGACGTCACGATCGTGGTGAGGAGGGCGATGCCGAACACCCGCCAGAACGCCCCACGCGTGAGCGCGTGGCCCCGCTCGATGGCGCCGAAGATGCCGACGTCCTCGAGCATCAGGGCCGGCACGGGCAGGTAGTAGACGCGGATCCAGAACCACCACAGGACGGCGACGAACACCGGGAACGACAAGAACGCCAGCACGATCCCGCCCGACCCCAGGCCGACCCTGGCGGCCAGCCAGGCCACCACGAACAGGGCGATGAGGAGCAGCATCATCACCAGCAGCAGCGCCATCAGCCCGAACAGCTTCAGGCGCTTGCCCTTCGTGGCCTCCCACGCCTGGGTGAGCGTCAGCTTCTGCCCGAGGGCGGCGGCCATGGTCACGTGCGCGACCATCCCGGTCACCAGCACCAGCCCGACCGACTGGAGCAGCCAGCCGAAGGCGTCGGTGCCCAGGGCGCCGATCACACCCGCGTCCGTGATGTTCGCGTCCGGGTCCAGCGACGCGTCCACCGTCCAGGCGAACGCCGCGGTGATGAGCACCGGGATGAGCATGGCGACCGCCGTCACCAGCACGGCGGACCCGACCGTGGCGCGGGCGTTGTGGCGGATGATCCGGAACGCCGCGTCGTAGATGTCGCCGAGCCCGAGCGGTCGCAGCGGGATCGCGCCGGGGCGCAGGGTGGCCGCCACCATCGGCGGCTGGCCCATCAGCTGGCCCATCGGCTGGCCGATCGGTCCGCTCGCCGGGGCAGGGTACGGCGACCAGGCCGGCGGCGGTGGGGGCTGCTGCTGCCAGCCGGACGGGGGAGGGGGTGGCTGCGGGGCCGGCTCGTGCCCGGCGGAGCCGGGGGGCGGGTAGGACTCGCTTCCCGACATGGCTGCTCCGCCTCCGAACCGCTCCGACGTGACCGAAACCCCGAGATGGGGAGGCACCATCCTCGCAGGGAGCCATCGGATTTTGCGTGCTTCCAAAGGTCTGCCAAGATAGTCCGGTTGCTCCGGCGGGTTGCCGGGGTGCGGCAGTACTTGACCATTGAATCGCGTCTCCCGATGGGTGCCGGTGGTCGCTGTGCGGCCGCACCGCACCTGGAGACCCGATCCGTTCGACGCCGAGATAGCTCTCGATCGTCGGGCCAACACCCCCATCATCAGATCCGCTTCGGCGGGTCGCAGATCGAATGTCTGCGACACGCCCGACCGCGGGGGTCGATGGTGCGGGTCGCTGGAGCGGCCCAGGAACCCACCCACTTGGGACGAGAAGAAGGACGAGAGAGACCTATGGCGGGACAGAAGATCCGCATCAGGCTCAAGGCCTATGACCACGAGGTGATCGACACCTCGGCGCGCAAGATCGTGGACACCGTCACCCGCACGGGTGCTCGCGTCGCCGGCCCCGTGCCGCTGCCGACCGAGAAGAACGTGTACTGCGTCATCCGCTCGCCCCACAAGTACAAGGACTCCCGCGAGCACTTCGAGATGCGCACCCACAAGCGCCTCATCGACATCATCGACCCCACCCCGAAGACCGTCGACTCCCTGATGCGCCTCGACCTGCCGGCCGGCGTCGACATCGAGATCAAGCTCTGAGGGCTCTCACATGACTATCGAACGCAACGTGAAGGGGCTGCTGGGCACCAAGCTCGGCATGACCCAGGTCTGGGACGAGAACAACCTCGTCGTCCCCGTGACCGTCGTCGCCGCCGGCACCAACGTGGTGACCCAGGTCCGCCGCCCCGAGACCGACGGCTACAACGCCATCCAGGTCGGGTTCGGCGAGATCGAGGCCCGCAAGGTCAACAAGCCGACCGCCGGTCACTTCGCCAAGGCCGGGTCGACCCCGCGCCGCCACCTCCTCGAGATCCGCACGGCCGACGCCGCGTCGTACGAGCCGGGCCAGGAGCTCGCCGTCGACACCTTCGCCGCCGGCGACGAGATCGACGTGACGGGCACCAGCAAGGGCAAGGGCTTCGCCGGCGTCATGAAGCGGCACGGCTTCCACGGTGTCGGTGCCTCGCACGGCGCCCACCGCAACCACCGCAAGCCGGGTTCGATCGGCGCCTGCGCCACGCCCGGCCGCGTCTTCAAGGGTGTCCGGATGGCCGGCCGCATGGGTGGCGACACCGTCACCACCCAGAACGTCACCGTCCACGCCGTCGACGCCGAGAAGGGCCTGATCCTGCTCAAGGGCGCCGTCCCCGGCCCCAAGGGTGGCCTGCTGGTCCTCCGCTCGGCCGCCAAGGGAGGTAGCGCCCAGTGAGCACCCCAGGCAAGACGCAGGTCCTCAAGGTCGACCTGCCCGCCGACATCTTCGACGCGCCGGTCAACGTCCCGCTGATCCACCAGGTCGTGGTGGCCCAGCAGGCCGCCGCGCGCCAGGGCACCGCTGCCACCAAGACCCGCGGCCTGGTCCGCGGCGGTGGCCGCAAGCCCTACAAGCAGAAGGGCACCGGCCGCGCCCGCCAGGGCTCGACCCGTGCGCCGCAGTTCGCCGGTGGTGGCGTCGTGCACGGCCCGCAGCCGCGCGACTACTCCCAGCGCACGCCCAAGAAGATGAAGGCCGCCGCGCTGCGTGGCGCCCTGTCCGACCGGGCCCAGAACGGCCGCGTCCACGTCGTCGACTCGCTGGTCTCCGGTGAGAAGCCCTCGACCCGCACCGCCCTCAAGGCGCTGCAGGGCGTGGTGGAGCGCACCAACTTCCTGGTGGTCCTCGAGCGCTCCGACGCGCTGACCTGGCTCTCGCTGCGCAACGCGCCCGAGGTGCACATCGTCGCCGTCGACCAGCTCAACACCTACGACGTGCTGGCTGCCGACGACGTGGTCTTCACCCAGGGCGCGTACGAGGCGTTCGTCGGTGGCGACACCTCGAGCGCGACGGTCGCCGAGACGATCGAGGTCGAGGCCGCTGCCCCGGCCGCTCTTGCGGACGTCAAGACCGCCAAGGCCGCGAAGGCCGAGAAGCCGGAGAAGGCCGAGAAGGTCGAGACCGTCGAGGCCGACGAGAAGCCGGAGCTCCCCAAGGGCGCGAAGGCCCCGCTGAAGAGCGGCGGCGCTCCCAAGGGCTACGAGGTCAAGGGCAACGCCGACTCGGGTCTGTACCACGAGCCCGACGGCCAGTGGTACGACCAGACCGACGCGGAGTTCTACTTCAAGACCGCCGAGGACGCCGAGGCCGCGGGCTTCACGCGCGCCGGTGGCGGCTCGGTCGCCGATGATGCGGAGGACGACAAGTGAGCACCCTGCACAAGGACCACCGCGACGTGCTCGTCGCCCCGGTGGTGTCGGAGAAGAGCTACGGCCTCCTCGACAACAACAAGTACACCTTCCTCGTGCGTCCCGACGCCAACAAGACCGAGATCAAGATCGCGGTCGAGAAGGTCTTCAACGTCAAGGTCACCGCGGTCAACACCATCAACCGCAAGGGCAAGACACGCCGGACCCGCACCGGGCTCGGCAAGCGCAAGGACACCAAGCGCGCGATCGTCAGCCTCGCCGAGGGCCACCGCATCGACATCTTCGGAGGTCCGGTCTCCTGACCGGGCTACCTAGGGACTGAGAGAACATGGCTATCCGCAAGTACAAGCCGACCACCCCGGGCCGTCGTGGCTCCTCGGTGGCCGACTTCGTCGAGATCACCCGGACCACGCCGGAGAAGTCGCTGACGCGCCCGTTGGCCAAGAAGGGCGGCCGCAACAACCAGGGCCGGATCACCACCCGGCACCAGGGCGGCGGTCACAAGCGCGCCTACCGCATCATCGACTTCCGTCGCTACGACAAGGACGGCGTGCCGGCCAAGGTCGCGCACATCGAGTACGACCCGAACCGCACCGCGCGCATCGCGCTGCTGCACTACGCCGACGGCGAGAAGCGCTACATCGTGTGCCCGAAGGACCTGGTCCAGGGCGCCAACCTCGAGTCCGGCCCGACGGCCGACATCAAGGTGGGCAACAACCTGCCGCTGCGCAACATCCCGGTCGGCAGCACGGTGCACTGCATCGAGCTGCGTCCCGGCGGCGGCGCCAAGATCGCCCGTTCCGCGGGCAACAGCGCCCAGCTGGTCGCCAAGGAGGGCTCGCGCGCCACGCTGCGCATGCCGTCCGGCGAGATGCGCTTCGTCGACGTCCGCTGCCGCGCCACGATCGGCGAGGTCGGCAACGCCGAGCAGTCCAACATCAACTGGGGCAAGGCCGGCCGCATGCGCTGGAAGGGCAAGCGCCCGACCGTCCGCGGTGTCGTCATGAACCCCGTCGACCACCCGCACGGTGGTGGCGAGGGCAAGACGTCCGGTGGTCGTCACCCGGTGTCGCCCTGGGGCAAGCCCGAGGGCCGCACGCGTCGCCGCAAGGCGAGCGACGCCCAGATCATCCGCCGCCGCAAGACCGGCAAGGGTAGGAAGTAACCGACATGCCTCGCAGCCTGAAGAAGGGCCCCTTCGTCGACGGCCACCTGATGAAGAAGGTGGACGCCGAGAACGACAAGGGCAGCCACAACGTCATCAAGACCTGGTCACGCCGCTCGATGATCGTCCCGGCCATGATCGGCCACACGATCGCCGTGCACGACGGCCGCAAGCACGTCCCCGTCTTCGTGACCGACGCGATGGTCGGCCACAAGCTCGGGGAGTTCGCCCCGACCCGCACCTACCGCGGGCACGTCAAGGACGACCGGAAGGGACGGCGACGCTGACATGCCTACCACCGAACGCCGGCGCCAGAGTGCCCGACGCGAGTCGCTGCTCGGCGACCGTCCGGGTGCCTTCGCGAGCGCCCGGTACGTCCGCATCACCCCGATGAAGGCCCGCCGGGTCGTGGACATGGTCCGCGGTCTGCCCGTGGACGCCGCCCTGGACCTGCTGGCCTTCGCGCCGCAGACGGCCGCGACGACGGTCCACAAGGTGCTCGAGAGCGCCGTGGCCAACGCGGTGACCACCGAGGACCTCGACCGCGGCGACCTGGTCGTCACCGTGGGCCTGGTCGACGAGGGCCCGACGATGAAGCGCTGGCGCCCCCGTGCCCAGGGCCGGGCGACCCGCATCCTCAAGCGGACCAGCCACATCACCCTGGCCGTCGAGCCGGTCGTGAAGCAGGAGCCGAAGGCTCCGGCCCAGAAGAAGACGGCCGCCAAGAAGACCACTGCCAAGAAGACTGGGAAGAGCGCCTGATGGGACAGAAGATCAACCCCAACGGCTTCCGTCTGGGCATCTCCACCGACCACAAGAGCCGGTGGTACGCCGACAAGCTGTACAAGTCGTACGTCGGCGAGGACGTCGCGATCCGCAAGCTGCTCGCCAAGGGCATGGAGCGCGCCGGCATCGCCAAGGTCGAGATCGAGCGCACCCGTGACCGCGTGCGCGTCGACATCCACACCGCGCGTCCGGGCATCGTGATCGGCCGCCGCGGCGCGGAGGCCGACCGGCTGCGCGGCGAGCTGGAGAAGCTCACCGGCAAGCAGGTCCAGCTGAACATCCTCGAGGTCAAGAACCCCGAGATCGACGCTCAGCTGGTCGCCCAGGGTGTCGCCGAGCAGCTGTCGGGTCGCGTGCAGTTCCGTCGCGCGATGCGCAAGGCGATGCAGACCTCGATGCGCTCCGGTGCCAAGGGCATCCGGATCCAGTGCTCCGGCCGCCTCAACGGCGCCGAGATGTCGCGCACCGAGTTCTACCGCGAGGGCCGCGTGCCCCTGCACACCCTGCGTGCCGACATCGACTACGGCTTCTACGAGGCCCGCACCACCTTCGGCCGCATCGGCGTGAAGGTGTGGATCTACAAGGGCGAGGTCGCCGGCACCCGTGCCGAGCGTCAGGCCCAGGCCGCCGCCCGCGCGGGCGTCCCCGGCCGCAGCGGTCGTCCCCAGCGGAGCGGCGAGCGCGGTGGCGAGCGGCCGAGCCGCGGCACCCGCGGTGGCAGCCAGGGCGGCTCGACCGAGGCGCCCGCCGAGGCGACCGCCGCTCCCAGCGAGTCCGGAAGCGAGGGCTGACGCCATGTTGATGCCCCGTCGTATCAAGCACCGCAAGCAGCACCACCCCAAGCGGACCGGTGCCGCCAAGGGCGGCACGCGCCTGGCGTTCGGTGACTTCGGCATCCAGTCCCTCGAGGGCTCCTACGTCACGAACCGGCAGATCGAGTCGGCCCGTATCGCCATGACCCGGCACATCAAGCGTGGCGGCAAGGTGTGGATCAACATCTACCCCGACCGTCCGCTGACCAAGAAGCCCGCCGAGACCCGCATGGGCTCCGGCAAGGGCTCGCCGGAGTGGTGGGTGGCCAACGTCAAGCCCGGTCGCGTGCTGTTCGAGCTGTCCGGCGTCACGGAGGACATCGCCAAGGAGGCGATGCGCCGCGCGCAGCACAAGCTCCCCATGAAGACCCGTTTCATCTCGCGCGAGGAAGGAGAGTTCTGATGGCGCAGCAGGGCACGCAAGCTCACGAGCTGGACGACATGAACGCCACAGACCTCGAGGCGCGTCTGCGCGAGGCCAAGGAGGAGCTGTTCAACCTCCGCTTCCAGGCGGCCACCGGCCAGCTGGAGAGCCACGGCCGGCTGCGGACGGTCAAGAAGGACATCGCCCGGATCTACACCGTGGTGCGTGAGCGCGAGCTCGGCATCCGGTCCACGCCCGGGACCAACGAGAAGGCCAGTGAGAAGGCATGAGCGAGACCACCAACGAGACTCAGGCAACGGGAGTCGAGCGCAGTGTCGTTCGTCGGACGCGCAAGACCCGCGAGGGCCTGGTCGTCAGCGACAAGATGGACAAGACCGTCGTCGTCGCCGTCGAGGACCGCGTCAAGCACGCGCTCTACGGCAAGGTCATGCGCAGGACCTCGAAGCTGAAGGCGCACGACGAGGCCAATGACTGTGGCGTCGGCGACCGCGTCCTGATCATGGAGACCCGGCCCCTGTCGGCCACCAAGCGCTGGCGGGTCGTGGAGATTCTGGAGCGTGCGAAGTGATCCAGCAGGAGTCGCGGCTCAAGGTCGCCGACAACACGGGTGCGAAGGAAGTCCTCTGCATCCGCGTGCTCGGTGGCTCCGGCCGTCGCTACGCCGGCATCGGCGACATCATCGTGTGCACGGTCAAGGACGCGATCCCTGGCGGCAACGTCAAGAAGGGTGACGTCGTCAAGGCCGTCGTCGTGCGCACCGTGAAGGCCCGCCGTCGTCCCGACGGTTCTTACATCCGCTTCGACGAGAACGCCGCGGTGATCCTCCGCCAGGACGGCGAGCCGCGCGGCACCCGCATCTTCGGCCCCGTGGGCCGCGAGCTGCGCGACAAGAAGTTCATGAAGATCATCTCGCTGGCCCCGGAGGTGCTCTGAGCCATGGGTAAGAGCAAGAAGCTGAGCGTGAACATCAAGAAGGGCGACACCGTCAAGGTGATCGCCGGCTCCGACAAGGGCGCCGAGGGCAAGGTCATCGCCGTGCTCCGTGAGGAGCAGCGCGTGATCGTCGAGGGCGTGAACCGCGTCAAGCGGCACACCAAGGTCGTCCAGCAGGGCGGCCGCGCCGGCACCACCGGCGGCATCATCACGACCGAGGCACCGATCCACGTGTCGAACGTGATGCTCGTCGAGGGCAAGGGCGTGACCCGTCTCGGCTTCCGCCGCGACGAGGTCTCCAAGCGCCGCTCCGACGGCTCGACGTACACCGCCCAGCGCAGCGTCCGTGTCTCCCGCAAGACCGGCAAGGAAGTCTGATGAGCGACACCACCACCGAGACCGAGGCCACCGAGGCCACGGAGGCACCCGCCGCCCGTGAGCCCAAGGTGACCCCGCGGCTGAAGACCCGCTACCGCGAGGAGATCCTCCCCGCGCTCAAGAGCGAGTTCGACATCGCGAACGTCATGCAGGTGCCCGGCCTGACCAAGATCGTGGTCAACATGGGCGTCGGCGAGGCCGCTCGCGACTCGAAGCTGATCGAGGGCGCGGTCAAGGACCTCACCGCGATCACCGGCCAGAAGCCCACCGTCACCAAGGCCCGCAAGTCCATCGCGCAGTTCAAGCTGCGCGAGGGCATGCCCATCGGCGCGCACGTGACGCTGCGCGGCGACCGCATGTGGGAGTTCCTGGACCGGCTGCTCTCGCTGGCCCTGCCCCGCATCCGCGACTTCCGCGGCCTCTCGCCCAACCAGTTCGACGGTCGTGGCAACTACACCTTCGGTCTCACCGAGCAGGTCATGTTCCACGAGGTCGACCAGGACCGCATCGACCGCGCCCGCGGCATGGACATCACGGTCGTCACCACGGCCACGAACGACGACGAGGGTCGCGCGCTGCTCAAGCAGCTCGGTTTCCCGTTCGCCGAGCGCTGAGAGAAGGAGCGACTGAGATGGCGAAGACAGCTCTGAGGGTCAAGGCGGCCCGCAAGCCCAAGTTCGCGGTGCGCGGCTACACCCGCTGCCAGCGCTGCGGCCGGCCCAAGGCGGTCTACCGCAAGTTCGGCCTGTGCCGTATCTGCCTGCGGGAGATGGCCCACCGCGGCGAGCTCCCCGGCGTCACCAAGTCCTCCTGGTGACCCACCCCAACCACTGAAGGTCCGCCCCTCACCGGCCGGAAACCACAGCAGAGAGAAGACACAAGCACCATGACGATGACTGACCCGATCGCAGACATGCTGACGCGTCTGCGCAACGCCAACCAGGCGTACCACGACGCGGTGACCATGCCCTACTCCAAGCTGAAGCAGGGCGTCGCCGAGATCCTCCGGCAGGAGGGCTACATCACTTCCTACGAGGTGGGCGAGCCCGCCGAGGGGGCCGTCGGCAAGACGCTGACCATCACCCTCAAGTACGGCCGCAACCGGGAGCGCTCGATCGCCGGCGTCCGCCGCATCAGCAAGCCCGGACTGCGGGTGTACGCCAAGAGCACCGGCCTGCCCCGCGTGCTGGGCGGCCTGGGCGTCGCGATCATCTCGACGAGCCAGGGCCTGCTGACCGACCGCCAGGCGAACCAGAAGGGCGTGGGTGGGGAAGTCCTCGCCTACGTCTGGTGACGGGGTCCCCTAATGAATATGTCTAGAGGAGACTGACATGTCGCGCATCGGCAAGCTCCCGATCACGGTCCCGTCCGGCGTGGACGTCGCGATCGACGACAACCTGGTGACCGTCAAGGGTCCCAAGGGCACGCTCTCGCACGCCGTGGCCGCCCCGATCACCGTCGAGAAGTCCGACGACGTGCTCGAGGTCAAGCGTCCCGACGACGAGCGCATCAGCCGTTCCCTGCACGGCCTGACGCGGACCCTGATCAACAACATGGTCGTCGGCGTGACCGACGGCTACGAGAAGAAGCTCGAGATCGTGGGCGTGGGCTACCGCGTCCTGTCCAAGGGCCCGACCCAGCTGGAGTTCCAGCTCGGCTACAGCCACTCGATCACGTTCGACGCGCCCGACGGCATCACCTTCGCCGTCGAGAGCGCCACCAAGCTCGGCGTCCAGGGCATCGACAAGCAGCTCGTCGGTGAGACGGCCGCGAAGATCCGCAAGCTGCGGAAGCCGGAGCCCTACAAGGGCAAGGGCGTCCGCTACGCGGGCGAGCAGGTCCGCAAGAAGGTCGGAAAGGCCGGTAAGTAGTCATGGCGATCTCCCTGGGACACCGCAAGCACACCGCTGCGCGCACCAAGTCGCGGCTGCGCCGCCAGGTCCGTGGCCGCAAGAAGCTGTTCGGCACCGCCGAGCGTCCGCGCCTGGTGGTCACCCGGTCCAGCAAGCACATCTCCGCCCAGGTCGTGGACGACCTGGCCGGCAAGACCGTGGCGTCCGCCTCCAGCATGGAGGCCGACCTGCGCTCCCTCGAGGGCGACAAGAAGGCGAAGGCCAAGAAGGTCGGCGAGCTGGTGGCCGAGCGGGCCAAGGCCGCGGGTGTGGAGGGCGTGGTCTTCGACCGCGCCGGCAACCAGTACCACGGCCGCGTCGCTGCGCTGGCCGACGGCGCCCGCGAGGGTGGGCTGGCGCTCTGAGCGCCCCGCCTTCGAAGCAGACGAGAGAAGAGGAACTGACATGAGCGGACCCCAGCGCGGACAGCGTTCGGGTGGCGACCGAGGCGGAGACCGTCGCGGCGGCGGCCGCGACGACCGTCGCGGTGGCGCCGACAAGACGGCGTACGTCGAGCGAGTCGTCGCCATCAACCGCGTCGCCAAGGTCGTGAAGGGTGGTCGTCGCTTCAGCTTCACCGCCCTCGTGGTCGTGGGCGACGGCGACGGCATGGTCGGCGTCGGCTACGGCAAGGCCAAGGAGGTGCCCGCGGCGATCGCCAAGGGTGTCGAGGAGGCCAAGAAGGCGTTCTTCCGGGTCCCCCGCATCCAGGGCACCATCCCGCACCCCGTCCAGGGTGAGAAGGCCGCCGGCGTCGTGCTGCTGCGTCCCGCCGCCCCCGGTACCGGCGTGATCGCCGGTGGCCCGGTGCGCGCGGTGCTGGAGTGCGCCGGCATCCACGACGTGCTCAGCAAGTCGCTGGGCTCGTCCAACCAGATCAACATCGTGCACGCGACCGTCGAGGCGCTGCGGATGCTCGAGCAGCCCGAGGCCGTCGCGGCCCGTCGTGGCCTGCGCGTCGAGGACGTCGCCCCGGCGGCGCTCCTCAAGGCGCGCGCCGAGGAGCCGGCGGGGGTGACGAGCTGATGGCCCAGATCAAGGTCCAGCAGAAGAAGTCGGCCATCGGTCGCAAGGCGAACCAGCGCGAGACCCTGCGCTCGCTCGGGCTCAAGCGCATCGGCGACGTGGTCGTGAAGGAGGACCGCCCGGAGATCCGGGGCATGGTCCACACCGTCCGTCACCTGGTGACGGTCGAGGAGGTCGACTGACATGACGCTCAAGCTCCACCACCTGCGTCCGGCTCCCGGCGCCAAGACCCCCAAGACCCGCGTGGGTCGCGGTGAGGGGTCCAAGGGCAAGACCGCGGGCCGCGGCACCAAGGGCTCGAAGGCCCGCAACAACATCCCGGCGTACTTCGAGGGCGGCCAGCTGCCGCTGCACATGCGCCTGCCCAAGCTGAAGGGGTTCAAGAACCCGTTCCGCGTGGAGTTCCAGGTCGTGAACCTCGAGCGCATCGGGGAGTCCTTCCCCGACGGCGGCACCATCGGTGTCGACGACCTCGTGGCCAAGGGTCTGGTCCGCAAGGGACAGCCCGTCAAGGTGCTCGGCCAGGGCGACCTGAACGTCAAGGTCCAGGTCAGCGCCCAGGCGTTCTCGGCCTCCGCGAAGCAGAAGATCGAGGCTGCTGGCGGCACCGCCACGACGGTCTGAACGCCATCATTCGTACGTCGACCGGCGGCCCGGGGACCCTGTGGGGAGCCTGTTAGGCTTCCGCAGGTCTTCGGGACCCGCCGGTCGTCGTACGTCTGAGACCTGAAGGACCGGCCCTGCTGGAGAAAGAGGATTTCGTGCTCAGCGCGTTCGCCAACGCATTCCGGACGCCCGACCTGCGGCGCAAGCTGCTGTTCGTCCTGATGATCATCGCGATCTTCCGGCTCGGCTCCCAGGTGCCCGCTCCGGGCGTCAACGTCGCCAACGTGCAGTCCTGCCTGAACGACGTCGGCAACTCCGGCATCTACAGCCTGATCAACCTGTTCTCCGGCGGAGCGCTGCTCCAGCTGACCATCTTCGCGCTCGGGATCATGCCGTACATCACGGCCTCGATCATCCTGCAGCTGCTCGTCGTGGTGATCCCGCGGCTGGAGGCCCTCAAGAAGGAGGGCCAGGCCGGCCAGACCAAGATCACCCAGTACACCCGCTACCTCACGCTGGGCCTGGCGATCCTCCAGGCGACCGGCATCGTGGCGCTGGCCCGCTCGGGCAACCTGCTCCAGGGCTGCTCCGCGCCGCTGCTGCACGACAACGGCACGATGACCTTCCTGGTCATGGTGATCACCATGACCGCCGGCACCGCGGTGATCATGTGGCTCGGCGAGCTGATCACCGACCGCGGCGTCGGCAACGGCATGTCGATCCTGATCTTCACCCAGGTCGTGGCGACCTTCCCGGTGGCCCTGTGGAACGTGAAGACCGAGAAGGGCTGGTGGGTCTTCGGGGTCGTGGTGGCCATCGGTCTGTCGATCATCGCGGCGGTCATCTTCATCGAGCAGGCGCAGCGCCGCATCCCGGTGCAGTACGCCCGCCGGATGGTGGGCCGCAAGATGTTCGGCGGCTCCTCGACGTACATCCCGCTCAAGGTCAACCAGGCCGGCGTCATCCCGGTCATCTTCGCCTCGTCGCTGCTCTACCTGCCGGCGATGGCGGTGCAGTTCAACCAGACCTCGACCGCGCCCTGGGTGCGCTGGATCAACGACTACTTCGTGCGCGGCAACCACCCGCTGTACATGATCGCCTACTTCCTCCTGATCGTCTTCTTCACCTACTTCTACGTCTCGATCACCTTCAACCCTCAAGAGGTGGCGGACAACATGAAGAAGTACGGCGGCTTCATCCCCGGGATCCGGGCGGGCAAGCCGACCGAGGACTACCTGTCCTACGTCTTGTCCCGCATCACGTTCCCAGGTGCGATGTACCTCGGGCTCGTGGCGCTCATCCCGCTGATCGCGCTGGTGCTCATCAACGCCAACCAGAACTTCCCGTTCGGCGGCACGTCGATCCTCATCATGGTCGGCGTCGCCCTGGACACGGTGAAGCAGATCGAGAGCCAGCTGCAGCAGCGCAACTACGAAGGATTCCTCCGATGACGGGTCTCGACACGTCGGGTCTCGACTCGCCGCTCGTTCCTCGCGGCGGCTCGACCACCATCAGCCGCGGCGACGGCTCGACCACCACGCGGCCATGAGACTGGTGCTGATGGGCCCGCCCGGTGCGGGCAAGGGCACCCAGGCCAAGTTCATCGCCGACCACTTCAAGATCCCGGCCATCTCGACCGGCGACATCTTCCGCGCCAACGTCTCGCAGGGCACGCCGCTCGGCCAGGAGGCGCAGCGCTACATGGACGCCGGTGAGTACGTCCCCGACGAGGTCACCAACAAGATGGTCCGCAACCGGATCGACGAGCCCGACGCCGCGCCCGGGTTCCTGCTCGACGGCTACCCCCGCACCCTCGCGCAGGTCGAGGAGCTCGACGGGATGATCAAGTTCACCGGGCACGCTCTGGACGCCGTCGTCTGCCTGACCGCCGACGACGACGTGCTCGTGTCGCGGCTCCTCCAGCGGGCCCAGCTCGAAGGCCGCGCCGACGACACCGAGGACGTCATCCGGCGCCGCCAGGAGGTGTACGCCGACCAGACGGCGCCGCTCATCGACGTCTACCGCGACCGCGGCATCCTGGTCGAGGTCGACGGCCTCGGCGAGGTCGACGATGTCACCCAGCGCATCTTCGAGGCGCTGGACCAGATCCCCGAGTCCTGATGCCGTTCCGCGACCGCGGCATCGAGATCAAGAGCCGTGACCAGATCGACCTGATGCGGGTCGCCGGACGGCTCGTCGGGGAGACCCTGGAGCTGCTGCGCGCCGCCGTGCGGCCGGGCATCACCACCCGCGAGCTCGACCGGCTGGCCGAGGAGAACATCCGCAGCCACGGTGGCGTGCCGTCGTTCCTGGGCTACGGCCACCCGCCCTTCCCGGCCACGATCTGCGCGTCGGCGAACGACGAGGTGGTGCACGGCATCCCCGGCGACCGGGTGCTCGAGGAGGGCGACGTCATCTCCATCGACTGCGGCGCGATCGTCGACGGCTGGCACGGTGACGCCGCGATCACCGTCGCCGTCGGTGACGTCGACGACGACGTACGCCGCCTGATGGAGGTCACCGAGGAGGCGCTCTGGCGCGGCATGGCCGCCGCCAAGCTGGGCGGCCGGCTCACCGACATCTCGCACGGCGTGGAGTCCTACGTCCGGAGCGTCGGGCCCTACGGCATCCTCGAGGACTACGTCGGGCACGGCATCGGCACCGCGATGCACCAGCCGCCGAACGTCCCCAACGTGGGCCGCGCGGGCCGCGGCCCCAAGCTGGTCGAGGGCCTGGCGCTGGCCGTGGAGCCGATGGTGACGCTCGGCAGCCACGAGACGGTGCTGCTGGACGACGACTGGACCGTGGCCACTGCCGACGGCAGCCGGGCGGCGCATTTCGAGCACACCTTTACGCTGACCAGTAACGGCCCCTGGGTGCTGACCGCCGTCGACGGCGGAGAGGCCAGGCTGACCGGCATGGGCGTGCCATTCGGGGGCCGTTGAGCATCACTCGACCAGACCTGTCCTGTCCTGACGCCGCAACGAGATCGGAGCCACCGACCCCGTGGACGTAAGCCCGTGGATCTGGGAAGTCACGATCGGCGCCACGATCGTCTTCTTCATCTTCGACGTCTGGCACATGCGCCGGAACCCGCACGAGCCGACGATGAAGGAGTGCCTGCGGGCACTCAGCTTCTACGTCGGCGCGGCCGTCGCCTTCGGCGTCGGCGTGTGGCAGACCGCCGGCAGCCGCTACGGCGGGGAGTTCTTCGCCGGGTGGCTGACGGAGTACTCCCTCTCGATCGACAACCTGTTCATCTTCATCATCATCATGAGCAAGTTCTCGGTGCCGCGGGAGTACCAGCAGACCGCGCTGATGATCGGCATCGTGCTCGCGCTGGTGATGCGCGGCATCTTCATCGCCGTCGGCGCGGCGGCGATCAACAACTTCTCGTGGGTCTTCTACCTGTTCGGCGCGTTCCTGGTCATCACCGCGGTCAACCTCGCGCGAGAGGGCCACGAGGACGAGCAGGGGTACGACGAGCCGCGGCTGGTCCGCTGGGTGCGCAAGCACCTGCCGGTCAGCGAGGACTGGAACGGCGTGAGGTTCTTCATCAGGGAGAACGGCTCTCGCCTGCTCACCCCGATGTCGATGGTGGTGCTCACCCTCGGCATGACCGACCTGCTCTTCGCCCTCGACTCCATCCCGGCGATCTACGGGCTGACCGAGGAGCCCTACCTGGTGCTGACGGCCAACGTGTTCGCGCTGATGGGCCTGCGGCAGCTGTACTTCCTCATCGGCGGCTTGCTGCAGCGGCTGGTTTACCTCTCCTACGGGCTGGCGTTCCTGCTGCTCTTCATCGGCGTGAAGCTGATCCTGCACGCCATGCACGAGAACGAGCTGCCCTTCCTCAACGGCGGTGAGCACATCGGCTGGGCGCCGGACATCCCGATCTGGCTCTCGCTGGTCGTCATCCTCGGGACCCTGGTCGTCACGGCCGTGGCCAGCCTGATGTCCGACAAGTCCAAGCGCGACCCGGCCCCGAGCTGATGGCGACCACTGCGCGGACGGTCCTCGTCACGGGCGTGACCGGGTACCTCGGCTCGCGCCTCGTGCCCCGCCTGCTCGACGACGGGCACCGGATCCGCGTGCTCACACGAAGCGCCGGCAAGCTGCGCGACGTCGAGTGGCGCGACCGGGTGGAGGTCGTGGAGGGTGACGCGTCGTCGTACGACGTCCTCGAGGGCGCGCTGGACGGCGTCGACCTCGCCTACTACCTCCTGCACTCGATGGACGGCCGCCCCGGCTTCGTCGAGCGCGACCGCGAGCTGGCCACGACGTTCGCGCGAGCGGCCGAGGACCGCGGGGTCGGCCGGATCGTCTACATGTCCGGGCTGCACCCCGACCAGGACGACTTGAGCACCCACCTGGCGTCGCGCGTGGAGGTCGGCGAGATCTTCCTGGGTTCGGGGGTGCCGGCCGCGGTGCTCCAGGCCGCGGTGATCGTCGGGCCCGGCTCCGCGTCGTACGAGATGCTGCGGCACCTCACCCGTCGGCTGCCCGTCATGCTCGCCCCGAGGTGGCTCGACAACCGGATCCAGCCGATCGCGGTCGGCGACGTGCTGCACTACCTGACCGCGGCAGCGGACCTGCCGCCGGAGACCAACCGGACGTTCGACGTGGGCGGCCCGGACGTGCTGACCTACCGCGAGATGATCCACCGGTTCGCGGACGTCGCCGGCCTGGGGCGGCGCTTCGTGGTCACCGTGCCGGTCCTGACGCCGGGGCTGGCGAGCCTGTGGGTCGGCCTCGTCACGCCGATCCCGTCCGGCCTCGCCCGGCCCCTCGTGGGGAGCCTCGTGCACGAGGTGGTCTGCCGCGAGCACGACCTCGACGAGCTGGTCGGCCCGCCGCCGGGAGGTGCACGCGGGTACGACGAGTCGATTGCCGTCGCGGTGACGGGGAACGACCCGTGATCGACCCGGTCGCCGAGGTGCGGGCGTTCGTGCGCGCCGCGCTCGTCGTCCCCGTGCCCCGCGACCACGAGGAGAGTGACTCGGCGTTCCGCAGGCGGCGGTGGGTCGCCGGGATCACGCTCGTCGTCGGGGCGGCGGTCCTCGGGTGGGCGCTGCGGATCGAGGCCGGCGACTCGCTGTTCTACGTCGCGACGGTCACCCTCGCCTGCGTCTGGGCCGTCGGCGCGCTGGTGTCCGGCCCGCTGCACCTCGGTCGCGCCCACACCCGCACCGGCACCACGGACAGCCGAGCGGTGGTGCAGTCGCTGGCCCTCGGCGTGCTGCTGCTGGCCCTCTTCCTGGCCGGTGCGCTGGTGGTCGCGCACGTCCCGTTCCTGCGCGAGCCGGTCGACGAGCTGCTCGACCACGCCCAGGTGGGGTCGCTGCCGCTGGTCGCGCTGATCACGGCGGTCAACGGGATCGCCGAGGAGCTGTACTTCCGCGGGGCCCTGTACGCCGCCGTCGGTCGCCGGCACGGCGTCCTGGTCACCACGCTCGTCTACACCCTGGTCACGGTGCCCGCCGGGATCCCGCTGCTCGTGCTCGCCGCCGCGATCCTGGGCCTGGTGGTCGGCCTGCAGCGCCGGGTCACCGGCGGCATCCTCGGACCGACCATCACCCACCTGACCTGGTCGCTGGGCATGCTCTTCCTGCTGCCGCTGGTGCTCTCCTAGGGTCGAGCCGTGACGGACGCCGATGTCGTGGTCGTGGGAGCCGGGCTGGCCGGGCTGCGCTGCGCCCGGGCGCTGGCAGACGCCGGACGGCACGTCGTCGTCCTCGAGGCCGCGGGCCACGTGGGCGGGAGGGTCACCAGCGACGACGTCGACGGGTACGTCGTGGACTGCGGCTTCCAGGTGCTCAACCCGTCCTACCCGGCGGTGCGCCGCTGGGTCGACGTGGACGCGCTCGGGCTCGGCGCCTTCGACGCCGGCGTCCTGGTGCGCACGACGAGCTCGCTGAAGGTGCTGGCCGACCCACGACGGGCGCCGCACCTGGCCTGGTCCTCGCTGCGCGACGGCCTGATCGACGCACGCGACCTGGTCGGCCTGGTGCGCTGGATGACGCCCGCCCTCGTGCGGCCGCAGTCGTCGGCCACCGCCCCCGACGCGCCCCTGGCCGAGGCGCTGGACCGGCTCGGGGTGACGGGCAAGGAGCGACGCATCCTGGAGCGGTTCCTGGCCGGCGTGGTCGTCGACCCCGAGGGCGCCACGTCGGCGAACTTCGTGCGGCTGCTGCTCCGGTCCTTCGCCCTGGCGAGCCCGGGTCTGCCGGAGGGCGGTATGCGGCGGCTGCCCGAGCAGCTGGCCGCCGGGCTCGCCGACGTACGCCTCGACACCTCGGTCGTCGGCGTGCGCGCGGGTGGCGTGGACACCGACGCCGGCCCGATCGCGGCCCGGCACGTCGTGGTCGCGACGGGCACCGGGGAGGCCGAGCGGCTGACGGGCATGCCGGCCACCGAGATGCACGGGCTGACGACCTGGTGGTTCGCGGTACCGGAGCCGCCCGACCCGCGGCCGCTGCTCGCCGTGGATGCGCGCGGCACCCATACGCCGCCCGGCCCGGTGTGGAACGCCGCCACGGTGACGACCGCTGCACCGTCGTACGCCCCCGCCGGCCGGCACCTGCTCGAGGCCACCACCCTGCTGGCCCGGCCCGACGGCTCGGCCGGCGAACCGCAGGTACGTGCGCACCTGGCCGACCTCTACCGCTGCTCCACCGACGGCTGGGAGGTCGTGGCCCACCACGTCATCCCCGACGCCGTGCCCGCCATGCCCCCGCCGTTGCGGCTCACCCGGCCCGTCGAGGCCGGCGACGGGGTGTTCGTCTGCGGCGACCACCGCGACACCGCCTCCATCCAGGGAGCGCTCGTCTCCGGCCAGCGCGCCGCCCGGGCGGTGCTGGCCGCCTGAGGACGCTGTCCCGGCACACCGCGTTGGTAGGTTCGACCGGGTGACGACCGACGTGCCGCAGGAGGCGTCCACCTCCACGACCGCCGCCCTGGATGCGCTGATCCAGGTGGCGGCCACGGTGGAGCCGGCGGTCGCGCGGAGGGCCGGCCTCAGCACGTCCGAGCTCCAGGCCCTGCGCCACCTGCTGAGCGGCTCCCGCGGGCCGGTCGAGCTGTCCCACCTGCTCGGCGTCACCTCGGCCGCGAGCTCCGGTGTGGTGGACCGGCTGGCCGCCCGCGGCCACGTACGCCGCCGCCCGCACCCCGACGACGGCCGGCGCACCCGCGTGGAGGTCACCGACTCGGGGCGCCGGGAGGTCGAGGAGCTGATGCGGCCGGTGGTGGCGCGGCTGGCCGACACCGACGACCGGCTCAGCGACGAGGAGCGCGCCGTGGTCCGCGGCTACCTCGAGCGGGTCACCGAGGCCCTGCGCGAGGCGCTCTAGCAGCGCGAGGCGACGTCCCGCATCGTCGCCACGTCCGCGGCGGTCACCGACAAGCCGTAGCGAAGAGCGACCTGGAGGTACCTCAGGACGTACCGGCAGTGGTACGCCGTGCGCGGCGGCAGCCACTCGGAGGGCGTGCTGTTCTCCTTGGCCTGGTTGGCCGCGCCCCAGACCGCGAGCAGCTCGTGGTCGACGTCGTTGGCGAAGCGGACGCGCTTGCGCTGGGTCCAGGCCCAGGCGCCGGCGTACCAGGCCGTCGACAGCGGGTACACGTGGTCGATCTGGATCCGGTACCCGTCGCGCTTCCAGGTGAGGTTGCGCCCGGTGTACGGGTCCTTCAGCCGGGCCTGGTAGATCCGGCACTCCGAGCCCCAGCGCAGCTCGATGTCGCGCATCTGCTGGAGCAGCACGTCCTGCCGGGTGTCGCAGCCGTTGTGCCCGAACCGGGTGTCGTTGTCGTCGGTCCACTCCTCGCCGAAGACGCACCCGCCGGGATCGCAGTCGCGGTCGTACCCCGGGTGGTACGGCGCGGTGTCGGTGACCGCGACGCGCTCGAGCAGGTCCCGGATGCGGTCCCCGGGAGAGGCGGACGCCGGCCCGGGCACCAGCGCGAGCAGCACCAGCAGCGCCACGAGGACGGTCAGTCGACGCACTGGTTGCCCCAGGGAGAGATGAAGCCGCTGCGGATCAGGCGGACCTGGACGCACACCCGGCCCGCGGCGCGGACGGTGACCGTGAGGTCAGTGGTGCGCCGGCCCGCGCCCGTGTCGGTCCGGCGCCACTCGTAGCTGTCGCCCGGCTGGTCGCCGTCGGGCGCCTGCCAGCGGAAGACCACGCCCGCGTCCGTACGCCGCCCGGTGACGACCGGGGGATCGGCCGGCGCGCCCGGGTCGATGCTGTCGGGCGTGCTCGCCGTCGGCGTCGGAGGGGGGCTCGAGGTGGGGTCGTCGCCGCCGGCCGTGAGGAAGAGCACCAGACCGACGACCAGCAGCAGCGCCGCCAGGCCGGACAGCCAGATCACCCGGGCCCGGTCGCCCGTGGTCGGCTCGGTCTCGGCGGACGGGGACGGCGGGGCCGACGAGGAGGGCGGGGGCTCCACGGCCACCCGCGGAGACGATCCGGAGATCACCGTCACCGGCTTGAGGACGGTGGCGTCCCCGCCGGCCGTCGGGGCGACGTCCTGGACGGCCGGCAGGTCCGTCTCCACCGCGATCATCGTGCGCGGGAACCCCTCCTGCGACTCGATCCGCTGCAGCGACCGGGCGAGCTCGAGCGCGCTCGCGGGCCGGTGCATCGGGTCCTTCGCCAGGCACTGCTGGAGCAGCAGGTCGAGGGACGCGGGGACGTCGGGCCGCTGGGTCCTGGGCGGCGTCGAGTGCAGGATGCGAGCGGTCAGGGCTCGCGAGGAGTTGTCGCCGCTCGGGATCGAGAAGGGCGACCGGCCGACGAGGAGGTTCCAGATCGTCGCGCCGAGGGAGTACACGTCGGAGGCGACCGACCCGTTGGACCGCCCGTCGAGCAGCTCGGGCGGGGACCAGGGATAGCTGATCCGCACGTCGTTGTCGGCCTCCACCTCGTGCATCCGGCCGGCGATGCCGAAGTCGGTCAGCGCGGGCTCGGAGTACGTCGTGACGAGCACGTTGGACGGCTTGATGTCGCGGTGCAGGATGCCCGAGCGGTGCGCGGTCTCGATCGCGCTGGCCAGCTTGATCCCGGTGGCGATCGCCTCGCTGACCGCCATCGGCTTGACCTGCACCCGCTGGCCGAGGTCCGGCGGCGGGCAGTACCGCATGACCAGGTAGGGCCGGGAGCCCTCCTGCGGGGACGTCGTCCCGGCCCCGATCACCGAGACGATGTAGGGGTGGTCGGCCAGCCGCGCCATCGCGTCGGCCTCCGCGGTGAACATCTGCTTCTCGCGCTCGGTGAGCGGGAGGTCGGGCCGGACCACCTTGACGGCCACCCGTTGCCGCGGCCACTGCTGCTCGTAGAGGAAGACGTCGGCGAAGCCGCCCTGGCCGATGTGCTGGATGTAGGTGAAGCCCGGAATCGTCGGAGCGGTCACCGGCAGTTCCTACGGCACGACTTCGTAGGCGACTTCGTACTGGTCGGCCAGCGACACCCGGCACCCCGGCTCCAGCACGTGCGGCTCCATCGGCCTCAGTCGCTCGGGCGGCCGGCCGGGCATGGTCAGCGTCGTGCCCCCGCGCGAGCCGAGGTCGCGGCAGATCACCAGCCACCCGTCGAGCTCGATCTGGAGGTGCATGCGCGAGACGAACCCGGCCTCCTGCGGCACCGCCACGAGGTGGGGGAGCGGGGCGTGCGGGTTGACCGGGACCGGCTTGCGGCCCAGGACCACGCCGCGGTCGAACGGCACCGTCTCGCCGGTCGGCAGCCGGAGCCGGCCGAGCAGCGGACGTGGCGCGCGCATCGGGTCCTGGCGGGCGATGGGCTGCGAGCAGACCCGGCACGTGGGGGCGTACGGCGGGTTGACGTGGCCCTGCGGGCAGTACGTCGCCATGACGGTCTCGTGGGTGTGCTCGCGCAGCAGCTCGAACTCAGGCTCGGGCACCGGCACCGGCGGTCCCTCGCTGCGGGAGCGGACGACCGTCTGGCCACGGTCGCCGCCGGCGGCGGTGGCTGAACCGGTCATGGGTTCCGGCGGCTCCCGGGTCAGCCCGATCGGGCCGGTGACGGCGGCGTCGACGGGCTCGAGGCGGTGCCCGGTCTGGTGGAGGTCGTCGGGCTCCGCCGCGTGCCTGGCGGACGGCTGCTCGGCCTCGCGGGCCACCGGTCCCGTCGGGCCTGGGGACGCCGGCTCCGCGGAGGTGGTCAGGCGGGCCCGGATCGGGACGTCCGGTCCGACGGAGTCGAGGACCTCCTGCGGGATGCCGTCGATGAGCCCGCGACCCTCGTCGCGGGCCGCCGGCACGTCGGCCGGGATCTCGACCAGGGCCGCCCCGACCACGCCGCCGCGGAAGGGCCGGCGCTTGCCGGACACGGCCGATCCGGAGCCGAGGCTGAGCATCACGCCGACCCGGTCGGTGGTGACCTCGCCCTTGCCCCGGGTGATCTCACGGCCCGAGCCGGTCATCGCCAGGGACGGCAGGTCGCCGCCGTAGTGGCTCTCCAGCAGGCCCAGCACCCGGTCGACGCCGGACCCGGTGATGGTCTCCCAGAGACTCGTGACGAAGGCGTCGTCGGGGGTGTCGCCGAGCAGCAGCCAGCGTCGGTCCGCACCGACGAGGAGGCCGTCGCCCGCGACGTACCAGACGTCCGGCGTCACCATTGCGTCACCGAGATCGGCCCTTTCCGTTTGCCCAGGGTGCTCGTGGGTCACCATTGTCATGCAGGGAGGGCCCGATGCCCACGATCGGGCCCAACTCGGCGCAAGTTTGTTCGTAGTTTTGTTCGAGCCCCCACGCTGCCTAGAGTCACTGACCAGTGCCGCTGGGCCTCCTAGGGGCGCAGTCCGGTGAAGGGAAGCCAGCGTGCCGTTCGGGGGTCAGCTGCAGCGCCGCCGCGCGGCGGTGGCGTCCTGGGCTGCACTCGCCGTCGCCGTCGGAGGCGTCGTGACGTACGCCGTGCAGGCCGACGGCTACCAGTCCCACCAGGCCGAGCTGAACGACGGCGGCATCTGGGTCACCAGCAAGAAGGACGGCTCGTACGGCCGGATCAACAAGCCCATCGGCGAGCTGGACGGCACCGTGTTCTCGAGGATCGACTCGAACCTGGACGTGGTCCAGGACGGCTCGTCGGTCGTCGGCGTCGACCTGACCGACGGCGTGGTGCTGCCGCTCGACCCGGCGCAGATGAAGGCGGCCGACGACCAGGAGGCCGCGATCCCGGGCAGCCCGGCGGTCGGGATGGCGGGCGGCAGCCTCGCGGTCCTCGACTCCGTGACCGGCAAGCTCTGGGCGACGCGCGAGGACCCCGCCGTCGGCATCCCCGCGGTCGGATCGCTCGCCAACCAGACCGACCCGGTCGCCACGGTCGGCAAGGACGCCGCGCTGGCCGTCGCGCTCGACGGCACGGTGTTCGCCGCGTCCGCGACCTCCGACGAGCTCCTCACGCTGCACCAGTCGGGCCACATCGACTTCGGCACGCCGACGACCGAGCGGCTTCCCGGCGACCCGTTCAGCGACGCGATCGCGCTCACCGCGGTGGGCGCCGTCCCCGTCGTCCTCGACTCCGCGAGCGGCCGCCTGGTCGTCATGGGCGGCGCCGAGGCCGAGGTGCCGAAGGGTTCGGTGCTCCAGCAGCCCGGCCCGAGCGCCTCGTCGGTGCTCGTGGGCGCGCGCGACGGCCTACTGGCCGTCGACCTCGCGAGCGGCCACATCAGCACAGTCACTCCGGTGGCCGGCAATGGCAATCAGGGGGTCGGTGGCGAGCCGGCGAACCCCGTGCGCCTCGGCGACTGCGTGTACGGCGCGTGGGCGGGCGGCACCGGGGCCGTGGTCACGGCCTGCGGGTCCTCGAGCGGGCAGATCGAGGGCGTGCCGCAGGCGTTGGACGCGCAGACCTCCGACCTGGTCTTCCGCGTCAACCGTGGCCAGATCGTGCTGAACGACCGCGCGAGCGGGCACGTCTGGGACGTCGACTCCGACGAGCCCACCCAGCTCGACAACTGGGACGCCTTCCACCTGAAGTCCCAGGACAAGAACGACGACGACGACGAGAACAAGCAGGACCAGGGCGACCGCCGTCCGCCCAAGGCCAAGGACGACGACCTCGGCGCCCGGCCCGGCCGGACCACGATCCTGCACCCGCTCGACAACGACACCGCCCCGTCGGGCCGGCTGCTGGCGATCCGCTCGGTGCGTCAGGTGGGTGGTGCGACCGGGCAGCTGGCGATCAGCCCCGACGGTCAGACGGTGCAGATCACGCTGCCCGGCGACGCGGTGGGCGGCACCAGCTTCGAGTACTTCATCGACGACGGCCGGCAGTCGGTCTCGGCGCACGCCACCGTGCGCGTCGGCATCACCGCCGCGGGCGCGCAGAACTCCGAGCCGGAGCTCCGCAACGGGTTCGAGCCCCGCGTCTGGACGGTGCCGGCCAGCGGCACCATCGACGTACCCGTCCTCTCCGACTGGCGCGACCCCGCCGACGGCGACCCCGTGTCGACGGTGTCCGCGCAGCCCGAGTCCGGCTCCGGCACCGGCGCGGACGCACGGGTCACCGGCGCCGGAGCGGTGCGCTTCCACGCGCCGGCGCAGGGCGGCCTGGTCAAGGTCGACTACGACGTCACCGACGGCCTCGGCGCACCGGTGGCCGAGAGCCTGGCGTTCCGCGTCCAGGACCCCAACGACCTGGACGGCGTCGCCCCGACCGCCGAGCCCGACGTGATCTCCGGCGAGACCGGCGAGCCCGTGGTGATCAGCCCGCTGGCCAACGACCTGCCTGGCGCCGACCCGGCCAACCCGGACGCCGTGCTGGCGCTGGCGGGCAAGGTCGCCCAGGTGCCCGGCGCCGAGGTCACGACGAACCTGGTCAAGGGCACCGTGACGCTCCGCTCCACGACCGCGCAGACGTACTTCCTCGACTACCAGGCCGCCTATGGCACGGCCGAGACCGCGACCGGGAAGATCCGCGTCGACGTGCGCGCGCCGGAGAACCCGCCGCTGCCACCGGTGGCCGTGCCCGACACCGTGACGCTGTTCGGGCAGGCCGGCTCGCTCGTCGACGTGCTGGCCAACGACGTCGACCCGGGTGGCGGTCTGCTGTCGGTGCAGCGCGCCGAGGCCGTCAACGCCAACCAGCTCGACGTGGCCGTGGTCGCCGGGCGCTGGCTGCGCGTGTCGGCGCGACAGGGCGCGCTGACCCCGAACCCGCAGCTGGTCCGCTACACGATCAGCAACGGCCGCACGTCCGGCATCACCGGGCAGGTCGTCGTCAGCCAGCGGCCCCTGCCCGAGGACAACACGCCGGTCACCCAGAACGACGAGGTGACGGTGCGCGCCGGGACCTCCCAGTCGATCCCGGTTCTCGACAACGACTTCAGCCCGTCCGGCGGCACGCTGTCCCTGGTCACCGAGGGGCTCGCCGACCAGCCCGGCAGCCTGGACGTCCAGCCGATCGGAGCGCCCCAGGGCGACCTCGGCTCGGCGTACGTCACGGGCCGTGCCGTCCGGTACGTCGCGCCGGACGTCGCCGGCACCAAGCGGGTCACCATCCGCTACCAGGCCGCCAACGAGCAGGGCGACACCGCGACCGGCAAGGTACGGGTGACGGTGCTGCCGCTGCGGGTCCGCGACAACCAGCCCCCCGAACCTCCCGTGCTCGAGGGCCGCACGGTGTCCGGCGACTCCGTCAAGCTGCGCCTGCCCGGGTACGGCGTGGACCCGGACGGCGACGCCGTGACGCTGCTCGGCCTCGACTCGGCCCCCGCGCTGGGTCGGGTGACCCGGATCGGCGCGAACTCGATCGAGTACGCCGCCTACCCCGGGCAGGTGGGCACCGACGAGTTCACCTACACCCTCACCGACACGTTCGGCGCCACGTCCACCGGCACGGCCCGCGTCTCGGTGACCCCGCCCGGCCCGCCGCAGCCGCCGCTGGCCGTCCCCGACCAGATCACCGTCGCGCCGGGCCGCACGGCCGTCGTGGACGTGCTCGCCAACGACCTGGTGGCCGCGGGCAGCCGGGTCACCGTGTCCCTCGTCGACCCGCCGCCCGGGGTTCGCCTGCGGTCCGGCACCGGGCCGATGGAGCTCCAGGCGCCCTCGACCGTCGACGGCCGCAGCCTCCAGGTCGTCTACCGGATCAACGACGGGCTCGACAGCTCGCAGTCGACGGTCACCCTGCGCACGGCGAAGGGCTACAACAACCCGCCGGTCGTCTCCGACGCCTTCGGCGCGGTGGGCGACGGCGCGAGCATCACCGCGGACGTCCTGTCGGCGGGCTCGGTCGTCGACGGGGCGACCACCGGGTCGACCAGCGGCGCCTACGACCCCGACGGCCCGTTCGACGACCTCCGCGTGGCCCAGGTCTACGCGCCGGCCGGCATCGCCACCAGCGTCAACGGCGGCGAGATCACCATCGAGCGGGCCGAGCAGCCCATGGTCGTGCCGTTCCGGGTCGAGGACGCCGACGGCGGGGCCGCGACCGGCTCGTTGTACGTCCCGGCCGCGAGTTCCGGCATGCCGTTCGTCAAGCAGGGCGCGGGCATCGAGGTCGACCCCGGCAAGAAGGTCGACGCCGACCTGTCCGACTACGTGGTCGACCCCGCGGGCGGACCGGTGTCCTTCACCCTCAAGAGCCGGATCTGGGCCTCGCCGAGGTCGAGCGTGCAGGCCGAGGTGACCGGCAACGACACCTTCCGCGTCTCCGCCGGCAAGCGGTACGCCGGGCCGGGTGCGGTCGTCTTCGAGGTCACGACGGGCCGGTCCGTCGACGACCCGGACGGCATCAGGGCCACCTTGTCGGTGCCCGTCCAGGTGGGGGAGACCCGGCCGATCCTGCGCTGCCCCGAGGACCCGCTCGAGGTGCCCCAGGGTGGCTCCGTCCGGATCGACACCGCGGCCGTGTGCCACGTGTTCACCGCGGAGCCGGACCAGGTCGACGGCCTCACCTGGTCCGCCGACCTCGACCAGGGCTCCGCGGCCGGCCTCACCGCGGGGACCCCCGACGCCAACGGCGTGGTCCAGGTGACCGCTTCCGGCGCCTCGTCGCCGGGCGACACCGGCACGCTCCGGGTCGCGGCCGACAACAGCGCGCCGGGTCGCATCAACATCCGCGTGATCCCGACGCCACCGCCCTCCCTGGCACCGATCCGCGTCTCGACGTTGCGGGCCGGGGAGTCCCAGACCATCGACCTGGCGCAGTACCTCACCCCCGGCGTGCAGGACCCGGTGCCGACCGTCGTCAGCGCCGACCAGCTCACCGGCCTCGACGTGCGCATCTCCCACCAGGGCTCGTCGGTCACCATCACGACCGGGGCGAAGGTGCACGGCCATGCCGAGTTCCGCGTGGTGATGAGCGACGTGGCCGGTGACTCCGCGCCGGGGCGTCTCGTGCAGGGGCGCATCTCCCTCGACGTGCTCGGCCCGCCGTCGGTGCCCGGCACACCCGTCCCGGGCAAGGAGGTGCTCGACTCGAGGGTCAGCCTCGACTGGCGGCCGGCGGAGTCCAACGGCTCACCCATCGACTTCTACGAGGTGGCCGACCAGTTCGGCCACGCGATGCGCTGCCGGGGCGCCTCGTGCACGATCCTCGGCCTCCAGAACGGCACGACGTACCGGTTCCGCGTCCGCGCGCACAACGCCGTCGGGTTCTCCGACTGGAGCGGCACGTCGGTCGGCGCGATGCCGGACGACCCGATCGACCTGGTCGGCAGGATCAAGCTGGTCGAGGCCGGCGACGGTCTGCTGCACATCTCCTGGCAGCCGGTGAAGACCAAGGGCGGCGCCGAGATCAGCTACCGCGTGAAGTGGGCCGGCGGCCAGGACACGGCGTACGTCTCGAACTACACCGCCACCGGCCTCGACAACCACCTGCGCTACACGTTCACGATCACGCCGCTCAACGGCTTCATCCCCGGCGGCGCCCTGACGTCGGCGCCGTTCCAGCCCATCGGCCCGCCCGGTCAGCCGCGCGCGCCCACGATCACCGACCAGGAGAGCCCCGGCTCGCAGGGCGCGGTGTCGCTGAGCTGGGATCCCGTGGACCCCAACGGTCCGGGGCCGGTCCGCTACACCGTCTACCGCGACGGCAGCGCGTTGGCCACCTGCACCAAGATCCAGACGACCGGGTGCGACAACGCCAACATCGACTACGAGGGTCAGACCTACAGCTACACCGTCCAGGCCATCAACAAGGACGGCAAGTCCGGCGGCGTGCTGTCCGCGATGGGGCCGGCCGCGCAGTGGAAGGCCGTCGGCAAGCCCGCGGCCTGGGGCTCGTGGGACGTCGAGGCGACCGGCAACAACAACCAGGCCCATGCGACCTTCACGGTGCCGGCGACCCGCGGCTCCGAGTCCCGCGTCTACGTGTACGCCGACGGTGCCAAGGTCCAGTCCCTGGCGGCCATCGGGTCCGCGGAGGCGACGTTCGACGTGCCGAACAACCTCGGCCCGCACACGGTGATGCTCGAGGTCTGCAACGAGAAGGGCGCCTGCAGCCAGTCCTCGACGCAGAACGTCCAGACCTACGGGCCGCTGGTCCAGGGCAACATCCACAGCATCACGCCGAACATCGACGTCACCAAGATCTCCTGGACGATCGAGGTCGACAGCAACGGCGACCCGGCCACCCTGACGGTGACCAGCGACCGCGGCCGGGCCGAGCAGTTCGCGGTGCCGGTCGGCGTCTCGTCCTTCACCACCCAACCGATCGACCTCGGCTACAAGCAGACCGAGAACGTCACCGTCACCCTGGCCGACGGCTCGCCGGCGCGCGGCCCGGTCTCGGCGACCAACGCGGCCGTCACCGACCCGCCGCCGCCGCCGGTGATCGTGGTCAGCCGCGGAGCGCTGTGCAGCGACGACTCGTCGACCGGCAAGCAGCCGTGCCGCACCCTCGGTACCGACGGCGACCCCAACAACTGCATCGACGTCTCCTGCGGCTTCGTGCACATCTCGCTCGGCAACTGGGACGCCGGTCAGCCCGTCTACTGCATCGTCAACGACCACCAGCCCGGCCAGGGCGTGTCACCGAACACCGACTTCGACTCCCGCTTCTACTTCGGCGTGCCGGGCGGCAACGTCCACGTGTACTGCGAGCAGCCGGGCGGCGCCGGCGTCGCCACCGCAGACTTCACCTGGCCCACGACCTAGCCCCGACGACCGTCCCCGACGACGACGACAAGGACACCGATGACCATCTCCCAGCAGCAGGCAGCCTGGTTCAAGCAGACCTTCGACCAGCTGACCGACAACATGGAACAGGCCGTGCTCGGCAAGCGCCGGGTCGTGCGGCTGGCACTGACCTGCCTGCTGTCCGAGGGCCACATCCTGCTCGAGGACTACCCGGGCACCGGCAAGACGATGCTGGCGCGCGCCCTGGCCAACACCATCCAGGGCAGCCACGCGCGCATCCAGTTCACCCCCGACCTGCTGCCGTCCGACGTGACCGGCGTGACGGTGTACGACCAGCACAAGGGCACCTTCGAGTTCCACCAGGGCCCGATCTTCCACACCATCGTGCTGGCCGACGAGATCAACCGCGCCTCGCCCAAGACCCAGTCCGCACTGCTGGAGGTGATGGAGGAGAACCGCGTCACCGTCGACGGCGTCGCGCACCCCGTCGGCCGGCCGTTCCTGGTCATCGCCACCCAGAACCCCATCGAGCAGGCCGGCACCTACCGGCTCCCGGAGGCGCAGCTGGACCGGTTCCTGATGAAGACCGCCGTCGGGTACCCCGACCGCGCCGCGACCGTCGAGCTGCTGGTGAACGCCAAGATCCGCGACCGGGCCTCCCTGGTCACCCCGGTCATCACCTCGGCGACGATCGGGCAGATGTCGGGCCTGGCCGACGACGTGTACGTCGACCCGGCGGTCCTCACGTACGTCGCCGAGCTCGCGGAGGAGTCGCGTCGCCAGCCGCACGTGCGGCTCGGCCTGTCGGCCCGCGGCTGTCTCGCCCTGGTCCGGGTGGCCAAGACGTGGGCGGCTGCCGACGCGCGCGACCACGTCGTGCCCGACGACGTGAAGGAGCTGGCCGAGCCGGTGCTCTGCCACCGCCTCCTGCTCGACGCCGAGGCGCAGTTCAGCGGCGTCACGGTCGAGACCGTCATCACCCGCCTCCTCGACAACGTCGCGCCCCCGACGGACCGCGTGGCCTGACGTCATGAGGGCATCGGCGAGGGCGCAGCTGCGCCGGCTGCTGGGGATCGTCAACCCGCTCGGGTGGACGATCCTCGGGTCCGGCCTGCTGCTGGTCGTCGCCGCGGCGTACGTCGACTGGCGCGAGCTCTGGGTGCTCGCGGCCGCCTGCCTGCTGGTGTTCGTGCTCGCGCTGCCGTTCCTGGTCGGGCGCACGAACGTCAGGGTCGACATCGTGCTCCAGCCGGAGCGGGTCATCGCCGGGGGCTCGGTGGCCGCCGGCGTCCGCGTCCGCAACGTCGCGACCCACGGCCTGCTGCCGACCATGCTCGAGCTGCCCGTCGGGTCGATCGTGCACCGCTACGCCGTCCCGCGTCTGGCCCCCACCGAGACCCACGACGAGAGCTTCACCATCCGGACCGAGCGCCGCGGGGTGATCCCCGTCGGTCCGGCGACCACCCGGCGCGGCGACCCGCTCTCGCTGCTGTCCCGCGACGTGGAGTGGACCGATGTCACCGAGATCCTGGTGCGCCCGCCGATGGTGCCGATGGACTCCCTCGGCGCGGGCCTGCTGCGCGACCTCGAGGGCGTCTCGACCGACGCGGTGTCCCACAGCGACCTCGCCTTCCACGCGCTGCGCGAGTACGTCCCGGGCGACGACCTGCGGCACGTGCACTGGAAGTCGTCGGCCAAGGCGATGGCGGTGGCCGACGACAGCCGGCTGCTCGTCCGGCAGTACCTCGACACCCGCCGCAGCCACGTCACGCTCGTCGTGGACGACAGCGCCACGGTGTGGACGGAGTCCCAGGACTTCGAGACCGCGATGTCCGTGGCCGCCTCGATCCTGGTGCGGGCGACGCTCGACGAGTTCGACACGTCGTTCGTGTGCGGCACCAGCGCCTCGTCCGGCATCACCGGGCACCTGGCCCTCGACTCGGTGTGCCGCGCGGAGATCGGCGCGAACGGCCTGGTCTCGTCCGCGCACCGGGCCGCCGTGGTCTCGCCGGACACCAGCCTGCTGTTCCTGGTCTCCGGTGCTCGCGGTGACTTCGAGTCCTTCCAGCGCGCGGTCGTGGCCTTCCCGCCGGAGGTACGGCGTTACGCCCTGATCGTGGACCCGTCGCGGCAGAGCCGGGTCACCGAGACCGGCGGCCTGGTCGTCGTCCAGATCGCCGACCTGCACGACCTCGGCGCGTTGCTCAGGTGGTCGGTCCGGTGAGGCTCCTCAGGCGGCTGACGCTCAGCCAGGCCCGCACGGTCGCCGTCGACGCGGCGTTCGTGCTGGCCCTGGTGGCCGTGGCGGTCGCCGGGCTCGGAGCGACGTACACCGAGACGGAGTTCTGGTGGATCGCCATGCTGGGCGCGCTGCTCGCGGTGCTCAGCACGGTCGTGGTGACGATCGTGCTGCGCTGGCCGAGCGTGGTGGCCGCGCTGCTCGTCCTGCTCTGGTACTTCCTGCTCGGGCCCCTGCTCTGCCTGCGCCAGCAGGACGGCCTGCCGGGTCCGTCGGGCTGGCGGCTGCTCGTCGACGAGACGCTGTTCGGCTGGAAGGACCTGCTGACCACGCTGCCCCCGGTCGACGGCGAGTCCCGGCTGCTGGTGCTGCCCTGGGTGCTCGGGCTGGTCACCGGCCTGCTGGCGACCGTGCTGAGCATGGTGAAGTCGCGGCGTGCGCTGGTCAGCGGGCCGCTGCCGCTGCTGCCGCCGCTGGCGTTGCTGGCCCTGGTGATCCTGCTCGGCGTGGGCCGACCGCACCAGCTGTGGCTCCAGGGCGGGGCGTTCGGCGTGCTGGCGCTGGCCTGGCTCGGGCTGCGCAACGCCCGCATCTCGGCCCCGGTCCGCAGCACCCAGGGCAAGCTGGTCCGCATCGGCACCGGCGCCGCGCTGGTCGGCGTGGCCGGGCTGCTGTCCCTGCCGGTCGGCACGTGGGCCTCCGGCGGCGACGCCGACCGGGTGATCCTGCGCACCCACGTCGACCCGCCGTTCGACGTCGGCCAGTACCCCTCCCCGCTCGCCTCCTTCCGCAGGTACGTGCAACTGCCGCCGGGCCGCTCCGACCCGCGCAACCTCCATGACACCGAGCTGTTCACCATCGAGGGCGTCCCGGCCGGGAGCCGGGTCCGGATCGCGGTCCTCGACCGGTACGACGGGGTGGTCTGGGGCGCCAGCAACAACGCCCAGCCGCCGGGCTCGCCCGGCGCCGCCTCGGACACCTACCAACGGGTGTCCAGCGTCATCGACAACCCGGCCCGCGGTCGCCACGTCGACGCGCGGGTGACCATCGGCCCCGGCTACAGCGGGGTGTGGCTGCCGACCACGGGAGCACTGCAGTCCCTCCGCTTCGACGGCCCGGACAGCACCACGCTCAGCGAGTCCTTCCGCTACAACCTGGCCACGTCGTCCGCGGTCACGCCGAGCGGGGTGCGTCCGGGCGACGTCTACACCTTCACGTCGGTCCAGCCCGACGACGACCTGACGCCGCAGAGCACGACCACCGGTGTGGTCGGCGCCGCGGCGGACGCCGCCGGGTTCCTGGACACGCAGGCGGTGCAGTGGTCGGAGGGGGAGTCCCAGCCGATGCGCCGCGTCTTCGCGATCGCGCGGCACCTGAAGACCGAGGGCAAGTACTCCGACGGCGTCATCGAGAGCGAGAAGATCTACCACGCCGGCCACAACCGGTACCGGCTGACCGACGACACCGGCGGGGTGAACGCCCCCTTCGTGGTCGGCAACGACGAGCAGTACGCCGCGCTGATGGCCCTGCTCGCCAACCGCATCGGCGTCCCGGCCCGGGTCGTGTTCGGCGCGGTCGTCCCCGAGGGTGGCCACGTCACCGGCGCCGACGTGCACGCGTGGGTGGAGGTGCAGGTCTCCGACGGCTCGTGGCGCACGCTGCCCACGGACCTGTTCATGGACAAGGACCGGCCGGCCGAGCAGCAGACCACCCGTCAGCAGCAGCAGAGCGGCACCGTCGTGCCCCCGCCCGCGCCGATCCCGCCGCCGTCGACCACCGGCGAGCAGAACGACGCCGACATGAAGGTGCGCAAGAACCGCTCGACCGCCAAGGACGCCCAGGACGACCAGGCCGGGCCGGTGAGCGTGTGGGTGCAGCGGCTCGTCGCGTACGTCGGCGTCCCGCTGGTCGCGATCACGATCCTGCTGTCGTCGGTCGTGGTGGCCAAGCTGCTGCGCCGGCGCCGGCGGCGTACCCGAGCCAGGATCTCGGCCCGGTTCGTGGGCGCGTGGCGCGAGCTGGTCGACCACGCGCGTGACCTCGGCCAGGCGGTGCCCGTGGGCGCCGGGGTGACCCGGCGCGAGCAGTCGCGGCTGCTCGGCACGCCGGGGGCGGGCACGCTCGCCCAGCGCGCCGACAGCCACGTGTTCGGCCCGCGGCTGCCCCGTCCGCGCGACGCGGAGTCCTTCTGGGAGGCCGTGGAGGCCGAGCGGAGGGCGATGTCGGAGGGCGTGAGCCTGCGGCGGCGGGTGCGAGCGGCGCTCAACCTGACGACGTTCCGCCCCTGAGGCGGGCCCGAGACGGCCCTCAGACGGCCCTGAGACAGCCCGAGACCCCCGCTGACCTGCGGTTTTGCTCGTTTTGGGTACTTCAGGCCGATCTGGCTAGACTGGCGTGTCGGCCCAACGTGGGTCGTGCTTCGTCGTGCCTCGCGGCTGTCCGAGCGCCTCCGACCTCTCCGAATCCTCGAGAGACCGGCGTGCGCCCCGGATGAGGAGGGCGCAGCACCCGCACGAGGTCCACCCAGATCGTACTGGGGCGGTTCCCGGGCCGGCCGGAAGACAACCGATCAACGACAGATTGCGGAGGACATGCCGAAGAAAGAAGGCGTGATCGAGATCGAGGGCACCGTCGTGGAGGCCCTCCCCAATGCGATGTTCCGTGTGGAGCTGAGCAACGGGCACAAGGTCCTCGCCCACATCAGCGGCAAGATGCGCCAGCACTACATCCGGATCCTCCCCGAGGACCGCGTGGTGGTGGAGCTGTCTCCCTACGACCTGACCCGCGGTCGGATCGTCTACCGCTACAAGTAACCAGCCGATCCGAAAGGACCTCCCTCGTGAAGGTCAACCCCAGCGTCAAGAAGATCTGTGACAAGTGCAAGGTGATCCGTCGCCACGGCCGCGTCATGGTGATCTGTGAGAACCCCCGCCACAAGCAGCGGCAAGGCTGAAGCCACGCGCGACGAACTAGCGCGGGACGGAAGACGGGCCCGACCACAACTGAAGAACCACACAACGTGATCGCTTAGCCGGGTATCCCGGCGAAACACCTCCGGAGCAGTGGCCGGAGCTGAGCGGAGGCGGTCGCCTTGCGAGCAAGCTCGCAGCGGCGCTCCCTCCGGTCGTCAGTCTCGACTTCGTCGAGTCTGACGATCCTCACTCAGGCGCGACACGACGAACACCACCGCGCAAACCGAAAGGCCACCACATGGCACGCCTCGTCGGTGTCGACCTCCCGCGCGACAAGCGCATCGAGGTCGCACTCACCTACATCTACGGCATCGGCCGTACCCGCGCCCAGCAGGTGCTGAAGGCCACCGGGGTCAGCCCGGACCTCCGCGTCCACCAGCTCGGCGACGAGGAGCTGGTCAAGCTCCGCGACGAGATCGAGTCGAACTTCAAGATCGAGGGTGACCTCCGTCGTGAGGTCCAGGCCGACATCCGTCGCAAGATCGAGATCGGCAGCTACCAGGGTCGCCGCCACCGTCAGGGCCTCCCGGTCCGCGGTCAGCGCACCAAGACCAACGCGCGCACCCGCAAGGGTCCCAAGCGCACCGTCGCCGGCAAGAAGAAGGCCAAGTAAGCCGTCTGCGCCGCAGCCGACACCGATCCCGTCTTTTCCTAGGAGTAAAGGAACCGAATGCCTCCCAAGAGCCGTCAGGCCGGCGCCAAGAAGGTGCGCCGCAAGGAGAAGAAGAACGTCGCCGTGGGCGAGGCCCACATCAAGAGCACGTTCAACAACACCATCGTCACCATCACCGACCCGTCGGGTGCGGTGATCTCGTGGGCCTCTGCCGGCACCGTCGGCTTCAAGGGCTCGCGCAAGTCCACGCCGTTCGCCGCACAGATGGCCGCCGAGGCCGCCGGGCGCCGGGCGATGGACCACGGCATGAAGAAGATCGACGTCTTCGTCAAGGGCCCGGGCTCGGGCCGCGAGACCGCGATCAGGTCCCTGGGTGCGATCGGCCTCGAGGTCGGCACCATCCAGGACGTGACCCCGACCCCGCACAACGGCTGCCGCCCGCCCAAGCGCCGGCGCGTCTGACCCGTCGCGAAGACTTCGAAGGAGACCTGACCCATGGCCCGCTACACCGGCCCCATGACCAAGAAGTCCCGCCGCCTCGGCGTGGACCTCGTCGGCGGCGACTCGGCCTACGAGCGTCGTCCGTACCCGCCCGGCCAGCACGGCCGCGGCCGCATCAAGGAGAGCGAGTACCTCCTCCAGCTTCGTGAGAAGCAGAAGGCCCGCTTCACCTACGGCATCCTCGAGAAGCAGTTCCACAACTACTACACCGAGGCCTCCCGCCGCTCCGGCAAGACCGGCGACAACCTGCTCCAGCTGCTCGAGTGCCGCCTGGACAACGTCGTCTACCGCGCCGGGTTCGCCCGCACCCGCCGTCACGCCCGCCAGCTGGTCGTGCACGGCCACTTCAAGGTGAACGGCCAGAAGGTGAACATCCCGTCGTTCCAGGTGACCGCCCACGACGTCATCGACGTCAAGGAGAAGTCGCTCGAGACGACCCCGTTCATCGTGGCGCGCGAGACCCACGGCGAGCGCGTCGTGCCCGCGTGGCTCGAGGCGATCCCCTCGCGGATGCGCATCCTCGTGCACCAGCTGCCCGTCCGGGCCCAGATCGACATCCCGGTCCAGGAGCAGCTCATCGTCGAGTACTACTCGAAGAAGTAGTCCCGGTCCTCCACTTCGCCGCCCTGCAAATGTTCGGGTCCTTCAAATAGCGGTCGGACCCGGAAAGGAAAGAACAAGTGCTCATCGCACAGCGCCCCACCCTGTCGGAAGAGTCGGTCGACGAGTTCCGTTCGCGCTTCGTCATCGAGCCGCTCGAGCCCGGCTTCGGCTACACGCTCGGCAACTCGCTGCGTCGCACGCTCCTGTCCTCGATCCCCGGTGCCTCGGTCACGAGCATCAAGGTCGACACCGTGCTCCACGAGTTCTCGACCATCGAGGGCGTCAAGGAGGACGTCACCGAGGTCATCCTCAACCTGAAGGGCCTGGTCGTCTCCTCCGAGCACGACGAGCCCGTCACGATGTACCTGCGCAAGTCCGGCCCCGGTGACGTCACCGCGGCCGACATCGCGCCGCCGGCCGGGGTCGAGGTCCACAACCCCGACCTGAAGATCGCCACCCTGTCCGACAAGGGCAAGCTGGAGATGGAGCTGGTCGTCGAGCGCGGCCGCGGCTACGTCTCCGCCGTCCAGAACAAGGGCGCCGACAACGAGATCGGCCGGATGCCGGTCGACTCGATCTACAGCCCCGTGCTGAAGGTGACCTACAAGGTCGAGGCCACCCGTGTCGAGCAGCGCACCGACTTCGACAAGCTCGTCATCGACGTCGAGACCAAGCCGTCGATCCGTCCCCGCGACGCGATCGCCTCGGCCGGCAAGACGCTCGTCGAGCTGTTCGGTCTCGCCCGCGAGCTCAACGTCGAGGCCGAGGGCATCGACATCGGCCCGTCGCCGGTCGACGAGCAGCTGGCTGCCGACCTGGCCCTCCCCGTCGAGGACCTGCAGCTGACCGTCCGCTCGTACAACTGCCTCAAGCGCGAGGGCATCCACACCGTGGGTGAGCTCATCTCGCGCTCGGAGCAGGACCTGCTCGACATCCGCAACTTCGGTGCCAAGTCGATCGACGAGGTCAAGGCCAAGCTGGTCGAGATGGGCCTGTCCCTCAAGGACAGCGCGCCCGGCTTCGACCCGCACGCTGCCCTGGCGGCGTACGGCGACGACGACGACGACGCGTTCGTCGAGGACGAGCAGTACTGACCAACCCAACCGGCCCGCGCTCCGCGGGTCGTCTACCCGGGTACCTGACACGGCCCGAGAGAAACGAGTGACACGACGATGCCTACTCCCAAGAAGGGTCCCCGCCTCGGCGGGAGCGCCTCGCACCAGCGGCACATCCTCGCCAACCTGGCCACGGCCCTGTTCGAGCACGGCCGGATCACCACCACCGAGACCCGGGCGCGCACGCTGCGTCCGGTCGCGGAGAAGCTGATCACCAAGGCCAAGCGCGGCGACCTGCACAACCGACGTGAGGTCCTCAAGACCATCACGAACAAGTCGGTCGTGCACGTGCTGTTCACCGAGATCGCGCCCAAGATGGCCGAGCGCCCCGGTGGGTACACCCGCATCACCAAGATCGGTCCCCGCAAGGGCGACAACGCGCCGATGGCCGTGATCGAGCTGGTGCAGGAGGCCTACAAGCCGGCTGCGAAGAAGACCACCACCGCCAAGAAGGCCGCTCCCGCGGAGAAGAAGACCGAGGCCCCGCAGGCCGAGGAGCTCTCCGGTGAGGCGGTCACCGAGGACGAGTCGACCGACACGAGCGCCGGCGAGGACACGGTGGCCGAGGCCGCCGAGGAGGCCCTCACCGCGAAGTTCGCCGACCTCGAGCTCGGCGACGACGTCGCCCTGGCGCTGGAGGACGGTGCGGCTCCGTCGGAGGAGTTCACCATCAAGGGCAACAAGGACTCCGGCAAGTACCACACGCCGGACTCCCAGTGGTACGACCAGACGATCGCCGAGGTCTGGTTCCGGACCGAGGAGGCCGCCGAGAACGCCGGCTTCGTGAAGGCCGGCTGACTCTCCGCAGCTCTCGACTCGCTGCTTGGTCTGGGCCCGTCACCCCTCAGGGGTGGCGGGCCCAGCTGTTCTCCACCAGGCGCTGGGCCTCCGCGAGGCCGAGGCCCGCGCGCCGTACCTCCTCGACGAACGTCGCCGCGGCGGCCCGCACGTCGCTGCCGGCCGCGGCCGCACCGGACTTCACGAACGTGCCACGCCGCCCCTCGGTGACCACGACGCCGTCGGCCTCGAGCTCGCGGTAGACCCGGGCCACGGTGTTCACGGCGAGGCCGAGGTCGGCCGCGAGGGCGCGGACGGTCGGGAGCCTGGTGCCGGCGGGCAGCGCGCCCGACGCGACCTGCCCCGCGACCTGCTGGCGCAGCTGCTCGAACGGAGGGACGGGTCCGTCGTGCTCCACGGGGCCGAGGCTCACGCCCGGTCCTCCCACCACTCGAGCGCCCAGCAGGCGAGTCCGGCGAGGACGGCCGGCACGACGTGCAGGACGAGCGCGCGGAAGCTGGCCCAGACCGCGACGTCGTCCGCGAACGGGTTGGGGTCGATCCAGCGGACGAGCAGGGCGACGAGCGGGGCGATCGCGACGCCGGCGACCCACCACCGGCCGTAGCGGCGGGCGACTCCCCACGCGAGCACCGCGGCCAGCGGCACGAGTGCCGTCACCATCCAGGACGGAGTGATCGCGTGGATGACGACGGCGACGACCACGACCACGGCGCACGCGGCGACGCCGCGCAGCACGGTACGTCCGACGCCGAGCACGACGAGCGCGAGCGGCACGAGGGGCAGGACGTGCACCACGAAGTCGGCGGTGCCCTGGCCCGCCAGCGGCTCGACGAGGTCGGAGACGAGGCCGGGCAGTGTGGAGACGGAGTACGCCATCGCCAGGTGCACGACGGCGAGCCCGGCGATGAGGGCCGCGGAGACGCCGGCCCCGCTCTGGAGCTCGGTGTCGGTGGGCTCGACCGAGCTCCGCTCCCCGTTCATGCGCCCATGCTGCCACCGGACGACTTCTGGCGGAGCCGTCGCGCTTGGGCTAGACACGGGGCATGAGCGACGGCGTGCTGGTGGTGGGTGAGTCCCTCGTCGACATCGTGCGTCGCGACGACGGCAGCACCGAGACGTTCCCGGGCGGCAGCGCGGCCAACGTGGCGGTGGCGCTGGCGCGGCTCGGGCGGGGTACGGGCGGGTTCGTCACCAGCTTCGCCGACGACGACCACGGCCGGCTGATCGCCGACCACCTCGCCGCCTCGGGCGTCCGCCTGGTCACCGACCCCCACGTCGTGCCCCGCACGTCGTCGGCCCTGGCCACCCTGCAGCCCGACGGCTCGGCGAGGTACACCTTCGACATCGACTGGCGCATCGGCCCGGTCGAGGTCGACGTCCCGCCGCTCGCCGTGCACGCCTGCTCGCTCGGCGCGGTCCTGACGCCGGGCTGCGAGGACGTGCGGGCGCTGTTGGCGCGGCTGCGGCCGACCAGCACGACGTCGTACGACATCAACATGCGTCCGAGCGTGACCGGGGTGGGCCCGGCCATCGCGGCGACCGTCGAGGCGACCGTGGCTCTCAGCGACCTGGTCAAGGCGTCCGACGAGGACCTGGAGGCGCTGTACCCGGGCGACTCAGAGGCCGCCGCCGCCCAGCGGCTCCTGGGCCAGGGCCCCGCCGCCGTCGTGGTGACGCGTGGTGCGGACGGCGCGGTCTGGTACGCCGACGGCCTGGCCGTCGCCGCGCCCGGCGTGGCGGTCGGGGTCGCCGACACGATCGGCGCCGGCGACACGTTCGGCGCCGCGATGCTCGACGAGCTCGCCACCCGCGGCTTCCTGGGCGGCGGTGTCGACGCGCTGCGCTCGATGACCCGCGACGACGTCGCGGGCGTGCTCGACTTCGCCGTGCGGGCCGCGGCCGTCACGGTCTCGCGGCCCGGTGCCGACCCGCCCTACCGCGCGGAGCTCTCCTCTCAGTAGCCGAGGCCGAAGCCGAAGGGGAACAGCTCGCCGGGGCCGTCCGCGCGCGGGACGGAGACCGGCAGCCGGCCGGTCGGGTCCACCTCGCCGAAGAGCACCCGCGCCAGCGACTCGACCTGGTCAGCGGTGTAGCCGTAGGTGTCGAGCACCGTGGGTGCCTCCTCGAACGAGGCGACGTCGTAGGGGTTGCGCATCGCGGCGACCACGACCGGCTTCGAGGTGGCCAGGAGGGCCCGCACCAGCCGGGTCTGCGCCGCGGCGGCCGCGGTCGGCTGCCCGGTCGAGGCGTTGACCGCGTAGGCGTTGTTGGTCGACACCACGACGAGGTCGCTGTCCTCGGCCGCGGCCACGGCGGCGTCGATCTGCGCGGTCGACGGCGTGGTGCCCGACTCCAGGACCTGCGTCGTCGCGCCCCGCGCGGCCATCGCGTTCGCGATCCCCTGCGTGGTGCCGACACCCCAGCCTGCGACGAGCACCTGGCGGGGACCGGCGGCCAGCGGCAGCACGCCGGCGTCGTTCTTGACCAGCGTGGTGGTGCGGTCGGTGATCGTCTGCGCCTGCGCCAGGTGGTCGGGCGCGCCCATGATCGTCGGCGCCGCCGCCGGGTCGACTATCGGGTCGGCGAAGATGCCACGCCGGTACTTGTGCAGCAGCACGCGGTAGACCGAGGCGTCGAGCCGCTTCTCGCTGATGGTGCCGTTCCTGACCGCGTCGAGCACCGCGCCGTACGCCGTGTCCATCTGCGGCGGGACCAGCAGCTGGTCCGCGCCGGCGAGGATCGCCTGGACCGGGGCGACGTTCGGCGGGTACGTCGCGGTCGCGCCCGCCATGTCGAGCGCGTCGGTCACGATCAGGCCTGTGAAGCCGAGCTCGTTGCGCAGCACACCGGTGAGGATCGTGTGGCTCATCGTTGCCGGCGCACCGGACGGGTCGACCGCCGGGAACACGACGTGGGCGGTCATGATGGTGTCCACTCCCGCGGCGATGTCGGCCTCGAAGGGCGGCAGGTCGATCGCGTGGAACTGCGCCAGGCTGTGGGTGACCTGCGGCAGCCCGAAGTGGCTGTCCACGCCGGTGTCGCCGTGCCCCGGGAAGTGCTTGGCAACAGCGGAGACCCCGCCCGCGTGGAATCCCTGGACCTGCGCGGACGCCAGGTCGGACACCAGGTCCGGGTCACCGCCGATGGAGCGGATCCCGATGACCGGGTTGTTGGGGTTGATGTTGACGTCGGAGACCGGTGCGTAGTCCTGCGTCACGCCGACCGCCGCGAGCTCCTCGCCGATCACCTTCGCCGAGTCGTGCGCGTCCTGGGTCGACCGGCCCGCGCCCAGCGCCATGTTGCCGGGCATCTGCGTCGCCGGGGCGAGGAAGCGGGCGACCAGCGCGCCGCCCTCCTGGTCGACGGAGACCTGCAGCGGGATGTGGGCCGGCTGGGCGAGCGACGCGGCCTGGAGCCCGTTGGACAAGGTGGCCACCTGGGCGGGGTCGCCGATGTTGTCGTCGGTCGCGCAGCCGGTGCAGGCGACCCGGGTCGTGTAGTAGATGACCCCGCCGGGCTGGTACTTCGCGATGGCCTGGGCCGGCGTGTCCACGCCGTACAGCCGCTGGTTGACGGCCTTCGCCGCGTCGCTCACGGCGGTCGCGTGCCGACCCGCCACCTCGATGACGAACAGCTGGCCGACCTTCTGCTGCAGCGTCATGTGCCGCATCAGCGAGAGCACCCGGCCTCGGTACGGCGCGTCGCCGGCGCTGCCCGGGTCGCCGGCCGTGGCCGCCGGCGGACCGAAGGCCGCGGCCATCACCAGCGAGAGGCCGATGACGACCGGCCGGACCGGTTTCCGGTTGCGACGGGTCGTGGATGCTGCTGACCGAGAGAACACAGGCGCCTCCGAGCTCATCTGCCCCCCGAGATGAAGGACCACACGACACTAAGCCGGGCGGCACCGCGCCCGCTAGGCCGAGCCCAGCCAGGCGTGGACGAGCGGCACGACCGACGAACCCTCGCCCGAGGCGGCGGCCACGCGCTTCATGGAGCCGGCCCGCACGTCGCCCACGGCGAACACGCCGGGGAGCGAGGTGGCCAGGGACTCGGGCGGGAGGCCGTCGGCCCACTGGGCCTTGGGGACGTCGCGACCGGTGAGCACGAAGCCGCGGGGGTCGCGGGCCACGCCGCTGGGGATCCAGTCGCACTTCGGCTCGGCGCCCAGCAGCAGGAAGAGGCCCTCGGCGTTGCGGCGGACCACCTCGTCGGTGTCGCAGTCCTTGACGTCCACCCACTCGAGCCGCCCGTCCCCGCCGGCGGCGCTGACCTCGCAGCGGCTGGCCACGGTGACGCGGGGGTTCCACTCGATCTCGTTGACGAGGTACTGCGACATCGTCTCGCCGAGCCCGTGGCGGCGGACCATGATCGTCACCGACTTCGCGAACCGCGCCAGGTGGATCGCGGCCTGGCCGGCGGAGTTGCCGCCGCCGACCACCACCACGTCGTACCCCTCCATCTCGCGGGCCGCGGTCATCGCGCTGCCGTAGTAGACGCCGCGACCGGTCAGGTCCTCGATCCCGGGCGCCCGCAGCTTGCGGTAGGCGACGCCGCTCGCGATCACGACGGCGCGAGCCCGGACGTCGCCCCCGTCGGTGCGGACGACGTGGTGCCGTGAGGTCCCTTCGCCCTCGGCGCTGATCCCGCCGACCTCCCAGCCGGTGAAGAACCGCGTCCCGAACCGGATCGCCTGGTTGCGCGCGCGCTGCGCGAGCCGCATCCCGGAGATGCCGCGCGGGAAGCCCAGGTAGTTGCGGATCATCGACGACGTGCCCGCCTGACCGCCGACCGCCTCGGCCTCGACGACCACGGTCGAGAGGCCCTCGGACGCGCCGTACACCGCCGCCGCGAGGCCCGCGGGGCCGGCGCCCACGATGCAGAGGTCCATGACGGTGTCGAGGTCGATGCCGTCGGGTCGCCCGTAGATCGCGCCGGCGACCTCGCGGACGCTCTCGGGCGCCCAGACGTCGTGGTACGGCGACTCCACCAGCGGCCAGCGGGTCTCGCCCTCGTGGCGGCCGACGATGCCCGCGCCGATCTCCGTGTCCGGTGAGTAGAGGCGGTGCGGCATCCCCATGCGGTCGAGGAAGTCGCGGATGCCGAGGGTCAGCGCGTCCTGCTCGGGCGCCACCAGCCGCACCGTCTCGATCTCGGGCTGGGCCACGGTCGAGCCCCAGTCGGAGAGCAGCTCGCAGATGGCGGTGTGGAACTCCTCGTCCCGGACGCCGCGCGGCATCAGCAGGTACGCGTCGTACTTGCCCTTGGCCAGGCCGGCACGCAGCCGGTTGGCGTCCTCCAGGAACCGCTCCCACGGCGCGACCACGAGACGCTTGGCCGTGGGCACGACCTGACGCCAGGTGTGGAACGCCGCAAGCACGTTGTGCTGCTCGTCTTGCACGACGTCGGAGGGGAAGAGCGAGGAGTCGGCGACGAGCATCGCGACCTGGCCGCCGGTCGCCTCGATCTCGGACGTGATGTCGGTGGCGGCGCTCATGGATGTGGCGGGACGGATGTCGTAGTCGCGGGCGTAGCGGCCGAACTCGTCGACGAGGAAGGCCGCGTTGTCGTGGCTGACGATGACGATGGCGGGGGGCTTGCGCTGTCCTGACTGCTGGGGCACCCGGAAAATCTAGCCCGACCCTGGTGCGAGACTGGCTCGGTGCGCCTGCGCCTGGACCTCGCCTACGACGGCGCCGGCTTCCACGGCTGGGCCCGGCAGCCCGGCCTCCGCACCGTCCAGGGAGATCTCGAGACGGCCCTCGCCACCGTCCTGCGTGTCGACGAGGTCGCCGTCACCTGCGCCGGGCGCACCGACACCGGCGTGCACGCTCGCGGGCAGGTCGCGCACGTCGACGTGGATCGGGCGGATCCGCAGCGGGTGCGCCGCCAGCTGGACGGGCTCCTGCCCGACGACGTCCGCGTACGTCGCGTGGTCGCCGTCCCGGACGGGTTCGACGCACGCTTCTCGGCGGTGTGGCGCCGCTACGCCTACCGGATCGCGGACCGGCCGGAGGCCCAGGACCCGCTGACACGCGGGTACGTGCTGGCCTGGAAGCACCGGTTGGACCTCGACGCGATCGACCGCGCCTCGAAGGACCTGCTCGGCCGCCACGACTTCGCGGCGTTCTGCAAGCGGCGCGAGGGGGCGACCACCATCCGCACGCTGCTCGACCTCGCGTGGGAGCGCGACGCCGACGACGTGCTCGTGGGCACCGTGCGCGCCGACGCCTTCTGCCACCACATGGTCCGCTCGCTGGTCGGCTGCCTGGTCGCGGTCGGTGAGGGCCGCCGCCCGCCGGAGTGGGCGGGCCAGGTGCTGGCCGCCGCGACCCGCGACCCGGCCGTGACCGTCGTGCCCCCGCACGGGCTGACGCTGGAAGAGGTCGGGTACCCGCCCGACGACGAGCTCGCAGCGCAGGCCGAGGCGTCGCGGCGGTTCCGCACGCTGGAGGACCCCGCGTGACCCCTCGACCAGCGGTCCTCGTGGCGCCCTTGCTCGTGCTCGCGTCCCTCGCCGTCGCCGGCCCGGCGCAGGCCGACGCCACCCTCGACGGAGTCCGGGTGCGGACCACGGCCCGCACCACCCAGGCGGTGACCGTCCGGCACACCACCGGTTGGCATGCCCGCGTCACGTACTGGACCCGCGACCCGGGCGGCCGCTGGGAGGCGCGGCGCCGGGTGGTCGACGGCCGCACCGGGTACGGCGGTCTGGTGCGGGCGGCGTACCGGCGTCAGGGCGCCGGCACCACGCCGCTGGGGACGTTCCGGCTGCCGTGGTTCTTCGGCACGCATGCACGCGACGACGCGTGGCGGCTGCCCTACCGCAAGATCCGGCCGGGCGACTACTGGGTGCAGGACAACGCGTCGGCCCACTACAACCGCTACCGCAACAAGGCGGCGGGCGGCTTCCGCTGGTGGCTGCCGGCCAGTGACCCGGACGCGTCCGAGCGGCTGCTGGCGTTCCGGCGGCCGTACGAGTACGCGATCGTCACGTCGTTCAACCACGAGCAGGTCCGCCACCGCGGCTCCGGGATCTTCCTGCACGTCAACGGCCGCGGCCCGACCGCCGGGTGCGTGAGCGCACCTCGCTGGCTGCTGCGCTACCTCGTGCGCGTGCTCGACCCCGAGCGGAGACCGGTCGTCGCGGTCGGCCGCTAGGAGTTCCGGTGCGCGATCGAGGCGTTCAGCGCGGTCGCGAAGGCGTTCCACGCGGCGTACGGCGCGAGCGCGGGCACGCGACGCGTCAGCGCGAGCGTCGAGGCCTCGAGGACCGCGATCTCGGCGAGCGCGGCCTTGGGGCGTTCGGCGGTGAAGAACAGCCAGCACCAGCCGGCGTTCAGGGCCATGTTCACCCACAGCTGCCGCTCCAGGGACCGCCGCTCGGCCGTGTCGGCCTCGTCCATCGCCCGGGCCGTGCCGACCGCGATCGAGGCGTAGAGGGCGGTCCACACGGGGCCGAAGACCCACGGCGGCGGCTGCCAGGTGGGCTTGTCGAGCGAGCGGTACCACGCCGAGGTCGGCCGCGTACCGATGCCGCCGACCACGGCGGCCGCGACGACGGGCGGGACGGTCCGGCGCAGGTGCCGCGTCCAGCTCACGCGGAGATCCCTGTCTGCTCGGTGACCCAGGCCCAGAGCCGCTCGGTGGCACCGGCGTCGGTCCGGGTGCTCGGCAGGAAGCTGGTCGGCCGGGGCCGGCGGTCGTGCCACAGCCCGCCGCCGCGCGGCGGCGGCTCGACGGCCGCCAGCCAGACCGTCGTGTCCGCACCGCCGTCGGCGTCGCGCAGGATCGGCCCGGTCAGCCGGTTGAAGCGCGGCAGCGAATCGGCCACGCCCGGTGTGGCCGCCCAACCGGGATGGGTCGCCCACACGTGGGCGCCCTCGACGCCCCAGCGTCGCTGCAGCACCGGCAGCAGCTCGACCTGGGCGCGCTTGCTGCGCGCGTACGCGGTGGTGGGCGAGTAGGCGCCCGTCACGTACTCCGGGTCGTCGGCCCGCAGCGGCTGCCCGTACATCCCGCCCGACGTCACCAGCAGCACCCGGGGTCCGTCGCTCTCGCGCAGGGCCGGTCGCAGCAGCTCGGTCATCAGCACCGGCCCGAGCACGTGCACCGCCATCGCCAGCTCGTGACCCTGCGCGGACTCCGTCCGTTCCGGGGGCATCACGCCGGCGTTGTGCACGAGCACGTCGAGCGAGCTGCCACCGGCACGGAACGCCCCGGCGAAGCGGCGTACGTCGTCCAGGTCGCCGACGTCGCATCGGTGCACCTCGACGACCGCCGACGGCGTCTGCGCGGAGATGCGCGCGACGACGGCCTTCGCCTTGGCCTCGTCGCGGACGACCAGGTGGACACGAGCGCCCAGCTCGGCCACGCCGATGGCGGTCGCCAGCCCGAGCCCGGACGTCGCTCCCGTGATGGCGACGTCGCGTCCGGCCAGGGCGCCCGGCGGCGGGTCCGCCGGCCAGCCGGGCAGGCGCGAGCGGACGCTGAGCCCCACGCGCGAGAAGCCGAGCACCACGCTGCGGTCGAGGACGGTGTCGACGACACCGCTGAGGCTCATGCTCCCGCGGCCTTCGAGTCCAGCGTCCGCAGCAGCTGGGCCTCGGTGTCGTCGGCGAGCTTCGTGAGGAACGGTGTGAGCAGCGGGGAGATGACGCCTGCGACGCCGCTGAAGGTCATCTCGGCGCGGTACTCCACCTCGGCGCCGTTGCCTCGCGACGTGACCGTGACGGTGTCCTTGCTGACGACCGTCTTGTTGCCACCGGTGATCACGAACTGGCTGCCCGGCACCAGCTTCTCGACCTCGTAGTCGAGCGTCGTCTCGCGGCCGAGGAACTTCGAGACGTTGCGGTACCGGGTGCCGACGCCGCCGTCTCCGGCCAGCCGTTCGCAGCGGACGGTGCCGGCGTCCCACTCCTCGGCGTGCTCGAAGTCGAGCAGGTAGGCGAAGACCGAGTCGGCGTCCCAACGGGTCACGACCGTGCGGCGAAGCGTGTGGGCCATGCCCCCAAACCTAGGCATCCACCCGAAAGGAGGGGCTGGGAGGATGCCCCGGTGAGCGAGGACCACTACTTCACCGCGGACCCGTCGGTCCCGTTCACCAGGGAGCCAGTGGTCACGACGGTGTGGGGACACCGGCTGTCGCTGTCCAGCGGCTCGGGGGTCTTCGCCCGCGGTCGGCTCGACATCGGTACGTCGGTGCTGTTCCGCGAGACCGAGCCACCGGTGTCCGGCCGGGTGCTGGACCTGGGCTGCGGGTACGGCGTGATCGGGCTGGCCGTCGCGGTCGCCTCACCCGCGACGACGGTCACCGGCGTCGACGTGAACGAGCGCGCCGTCCTGCTGGCGAACGAGAACGCCGCCCGGCTGGGTGTCTCCGACCGGTACGTCGCGCACACGCCGGACGGCGTACTTGTTCACGGGCGGGGCGAGGCGACCTACGACGAGATCTGGTCGAACCCGCCCATCCGCATCGGCAAGCAGGCCCTGCACGAGCTGCTGCTGACCTGGTTCCCGCGGATCGCCCCGGGCGGCCGCGCCGTCATGGTCGTCGGCAAGAACCTCGGCGCCGACTCGCTCCAGTCCTGGCTCGGGGACCAGGGCTGGCCGACGACGCGGCTGGCATCGGCGAAGGGGTTCAGGGTGCTGGAGTCACGGGCGGCGTCGGCTTGACCCACACCGTCGGCCAGTCCTCCAGATCCTCGACGAGCTCGTCGTCGACGAACAGCGAGTACAGCGGCTCGGCCGGGAAGTCGTTGACCCGGACGCGCAGCCCGTGGCCGTCGACCTCGGCGTGGTAGGGCCACTCGCCGTCCTCGGTGAACCGCCAGCGCACCAGCATCCGGGTCCAGTCGGGCACGGGGACGAGGGTGCCACGATGGGCGCATGACCTACGAGGCGGCCGAGGACAGGTACGACGCCGGGCACTTCCGGTACACCGGGCGCAGTGGCCTCCAGCTGCCCGAGCTCAGCCTCGGGCTGTGGCAGAACTTCGGGATCGACCGGCCGGAGGAGACGCAGCGGGCGATCCTGCGCCGCGCGTTCGACCGCGGCGTGACCCACTTCGACCTGGCGAACAACTACGGGCCGCCCTACGGCCGGGCGGAGGAGAACTTCGGGAGGTACCTCGCCGAGGACTTCGCGCCGTACCGGGACGAGCTGGTCATCTCGACCAAGGCGGGGTACGACATGTGGCCCGGCCCGTACGGCCAGGGCGGCGGCTCGCGCAAGTACGTGCTGGCCTCCCTCGACCAGTCCCTGAAGCGGATGGGGCTGGAGTACGTCGACATCTTCTACAGCCACCGCTTCGACCCCGAGACCCCCGTCGAGGAGACGATGATGGCGCTCGACACGGCGGTGCGTTCCGGCCGGGCGTTGTACGCCGGCATCTCGTCGTACTCCGCGGACAAGACCGCGGAGGCGGCGACCATCGCCCGGGACCTCGGCACACCGCTGCTGATCCACCAGCCGTCGTACTCGATGCTCAACCGCTGGATCGAAGGCGACCTCCTCGACACCCTCGAGGAGCAGGGCATGGGCTGCATCGTGTTCACCGCCCTGGCGCAGGGGCTGCTGACCGACCGGTACCTGAACGGCGTGCCCGAGGACTCCCGCGCCGCGCGGGAGGACTCCACGCTCGCCGGTCTCGACGACGACGTGCTGGAGCGGGTGCGTTCGCTGAACGCGATCGCCGAGCGACGCGGACAGAAGCTCGCCCAGCTCGCCCTCCAGTGGGCGATCCGGGACCCGCGCGTCACGTCGGCGGTGATCGGGGCATCGTCGGTCGAGCAGCTCGACACGAACCTCGACGCCCTGGACTTCCCGGACCTCACCGAGGAGGAGCTCGCGGAGATCGACGAGTACGCCGACGAGTCGGGGGTCAACATCTGGGCGAAGTCGAGCGAGGACGCAACAGACGAGGAGTGACGGGCGTCTGTAGGGCGTGAGTGCCGGGTCGATCGAGACGACGGTGACCGCCGACTTCGACGACTGGGTCGCCGCGCGCGGCCCGGGTCTGCTGCGGCTCGCGTACGTGCTGACCGGCAACCGCGCCGACGCCGAGGACGCCGTGCAGGACGCGCTGTCCCGGGCCCTGCCGCGCTGGGAGCACATCCGGTCCGTCGGTGACCCGGACGCCTACGTCCGGCGGATGGTGGTCAACGCCCACACGTCGTGGTGGCGCCGGTTCCGCAAGCGGGAGACGCCGGTCGCGGAGACGTTCACGCACGGGGTCACCGGCCCGGACACGAACGACGAGCGGGACCGGCTCTGGCGCGCCTGCCTCGCGCTGCCCGAGGCGCAGCGCGTGGCGGTGGTGCTGCGCTTCTACGAACAGCTCGAGTACGCCGAGATCGCGGCGCTGACCGGCGTGGCCGAGGGGAGCGTCCGCTCCCGGGTGTCCCGCGGCCTGGCGGCGCTGCGGACCAGTCTCGGGGAGGAGGACGACCATGAGTGAGCTCGAGGAGCGTCTCGGCTCCACGCTCCGCGGTGTGGCCGAGGCTGCCCCCGGCGCGGTCGGACTCGCGGACGCGGCTCGCACGCGCTCGCGCGCACGGCGCCGTCGTCGTACGGCGCTCGCCTCGGCCGCCGGCGTCGTCGCCGTCGCGGCCGTCGTGGGCGGCGTGGCGCTGCTCGGCTCGGGCGGCGACGAGCCGTCGCGGGTGGCCACCGACACCGTGGAGCCGGCCCCGACCCGCGTGGAGACCTGGCACGACGTGTCGGTCACCGTGCCCGCGGACTGGGGGCACGGGAACCTCGACGACTGGTGCAGCAACGGCGAGAGCGACGGGAGTCCGGTCGTCGAGCGGCCCGGTGCGGTGTCGATCGACATCCTGTGCACGCCGATGTACGGGTACGGCGTGCAGTTCTCCGAGGGAGGTGGCGCCGGCTTCGAGGCGTTCAGCCCGGGCACGGTCAACCGGTCCGTGAGCGAGGACTACCCGGAGGGCTCGTGGCAGGGGTACGAGCAGGCGGGAGGCACGCGGGTGCTGGTCGTCGCACCGACGCGGAAGGAGGCCGAGGCGGTACTCGGGTCCTTCCAGCACGTGACGGGCGTGGACGCCAACGGCTGCGCTCCTCGCGACGGTGAGCCCGGGAAGGCGCCAGCGGGTCAGGTGCGGTTGTGCCGCTACCTGGACGGCGGGCTCGAGCAGAGCGAGCTGCTGACCGGTCAGGACGCCGCGGACGCCGTCGCCGCGCTCGACGCCGCCCCGGACCGTCCGGCGCTCGCGTGCCCCAACGTGGTGGGCAGCTCGGTCGTCGTGACGTCGGCCGAGAAGACGGGTGTCGTGCAGCTCGAGACCTGCGCAGGGCTGTTCGGGTGGGGTGGCGTCCAGCACGACCTGACGGCCGACATCCTCCACTGGGTGCTCTCGCCCGGCTGGACCGGCCAGGCACCCGACGGCATCACGTTCGAGCCGCGCCGCTAGACATGCCCTAGAGGTGGTCGGGAACGACCAGCGCGTCGGGGTCGGCGCGGGGAGGTACGTGGGACAGGGCCAGCTGCACCAGCGCGACCCGCGCCTTGAGCAGCACCTTGCCCCGGATCCCGCCGAGGTCGCCGGCCCGCTCGCGCACCGCGGTGGCGACCTGCTCGTCGGTGAACGTGGGCCGGGTGCCGACGGCCACCTCGACGTCCGGCAGGGCCACGAGCACGCCGAGCAGCTGGTCGCCGAGCCCGTCGAGCAGCTGGAACCGCTGGAAGCGGGTGAGCGCCTCCCACGCCTCGTCCGGCGTACGCCGTCCCTTGCGCACGTCCTTGTCGCGCGCTGCCAGCACGCTCTTGGCCGCGCCCTCGAGCGCGACCGTCAGCTCTCGTTCGGTGAACCGCATGGGCGTCCTAACCTGCCAGACCCTCGGCGGCGTCGGCCAGGTCCTTCACCGCGCGGGACAGCTCGGCGGGGGAGTCGGTGGCCAGGTCGACGTGGAAGCCGAGCAACGAGGACTCCACGAGCTGGGTGATCCGGGCGACCTTCGCGCGCGGGGCGCCGCACCGCTGGAACCAGTCACGCATGGCCGCCGCCCAGCGGTCGTTGGACGAGCGGACCGCGGAGCGGTACGGCTCCTGGCCGAGGTACCCGCTGACGGCGGCCTGGACGTAGATCAGGTTGCACGCGTGCAGGGGCGGCTCGCGGTACGCCTGCCAGAGCCGCAGCACGCCGGTCCGCACGCTCGTGGGCGCCTGCAGGGCGTTGAGGTAGGCGACCGAGCGGTTCGTGCTCTCGTCGACGACGGCCGCGACCAGCCCGTCCCGGCTGCCGAAGTGGTAGATCAGCATCCGGTCGCTGGTCCCGACAGCTGCGGCCAGCGGTCGCAGGCTGAGCCCGATCAGCCCCTCGGCGAGGACGTGGTCCGTGCATGCCGCGAGAAGCGCGTCACGTCGTGACTCCTCGGGCATAAATCAATTGTAGCGAGTGCTACAGTAGGAACCAGATGTAGCGAGTGCTACATCGCCGGATCAAGGAGATGACTGTCATGTATGGCGCGTTCCTGCTGCTGGGAGTCGCGATCGTGATCGAGGTCGGCGCGACCGCACTGCTGCCGAAGGCCGACGGCTTCACCCACCCCGGGTGGGCGGCCGTGGTGCTGGCCGGCTACGGCCTCTCGATCTGGATGCTGACGGTCGTCGTCAAGCAGATGCCGGTCTCCGTGGCGTACGCCGTGTGGGCGGGAGCCGGGACCGCGCTGGTGGCCGTGATCGGCCTGGTGTTCCTGGGCGAGCACTTCACCTGGGTGAAGGCCGCGAGCCTGGCGATGATCGTCGCCGGCGTCGTGGGCCTCAACCTCGCCGGCGCCCACTGACCGGTCGTCCCCCGCTCGCTTCCTGGGAGGACGTCGAAGAACGGGACGGATCTCTGTCCGAGGTGATCCGCCCCGTTCCTCGTCACGCTCGCCGGGTACGGCGCAGCTTCAGCCGGTTCTCGATCTGGGAGCTGCGGTCCCAGCGTGCGGTGGACGCCGAGTCCTGCCGCGCCTTCTCGGCCTGGGCCTGACGCTCGGCCCGGTCGGCGGAGACGGCGCCGCGGTTCTTGTACTCGACCGCCGGTACCGAGGTGGGCGGGTAGATGCGCGCGTCGTAGCCCGTGGTGCCCGGGTCGGCGATCGTCTCGTCGCCGCAGGCGGCGGCACCGAGAGCGACGGCGAGCAGGGTGGTGGCGACGAGGACGCGGCGGGTGGTGGTGGTGTGCATGGCGATGTTCCCTTCAGGTGTGCCGTCCGAGGGGACCCTCGGCGGTGATTCCACTGACGGGTGAAAGCCGCCGCTGATACATCGCTCGGAATCGGTGAGAAACGTGGTTGCTGGCCCACGTTGCGGGTGTCACCGTGGACGAACCATGTGACGTATCAACGGGCCCGGCCGCTGCTCTGCACTGACGTGGTGACCATCGAGGACCGTCTCGCGGCAGCGGAGGAGACGCGCATGCAACAGCTCGTCGCCGTCGACGACCTGGTGGCCCGCGCTCGGAACGGTGACCAGGAGTCGTGGAACGCCCTGGTCGACCGGTATCTCCCCTTGGTCAACTCCGTCATCGGCAAGTTCCGGCTCTCCTCCGCCGACGCCGACGACGTCAACCAGACGGTGTGGCTGCGCCTCGTCGAGAACCTCGGCGCCATCCGCGAACCTCGTGCCCTGCCGGGGTGGCTGGCCACGACGACGCGCAACGAAGCGCTCCGGGTCATCCGGTTGCGCGGCCGCGAGTCCATCTCCGACCCGCAGAGCCTGACGTTCGAGCGCCCCGGCGGCGACCCCGAGGCCGACGCGGACCTGCTCCGCGAGGAACGGGCCCAGGCCCTGCGCGACGCGCTCGAGGAGCTCCCGGCGGGCCGCCGCGAGCTGCTCGAGCTGCTGATGAGCGATCCACCGATCTCCTACGACGAGATCAGCGCGAAGCTCGGGATCCCCAAGGGGAGCATCGGCCCGACCCGCGCACGAGCCCTGCAGCAACTACGCAACACGACCGCGATGCGCGCCCTGATGGCGGCTCCGGCCATCGATGGATGAGGAGGTGGACCCGATGACGTCCTGGACCGACGACGACGGGCTCATGGACCAGCTGGCGGACGCGCTGGCCCAGGAGAGCGGCGTACCTCCGCATCGCCGACGGGCGGCGTACGGCGCGTTCGCATGGCGGACGGTCGACGAGGATCTGCTGGATCTCGTGCACGACTCCGCGCTGCAGACGACGGCCGCGGTACGCGGCGCCGAGGACGCGCGGACGCTGGCCTTCGCGGGCGGTGGGCTGTCCCTCGAGCTCGAGGTGGACGACAGCACGCTCACCGGCCAGCTCCTCTCGTCCGGTGGCGGGGTGGAGGTGACGATGGAGCGGGCCGACGGCGAGAGTCGGACGGCCCGCACGGACGCTTCGGGCTTCTTCACGCTCCCCGGAGCCTCGGGCCCGACCCGGTTCGCCGTCGAGATCGACGGCACTGTCCACCGCACGGAGTGGCTGGTGCTGTGACCCGTCAGGCCCCGATCGCGAGGAACGCCGCGGCCGTGGCCCGACGCAGGTCGTCGCCGTGTGACAGCCGGCGCGCCCGCAACAAGACCGTCCCGAGGTCCTCGCCCACGTCGAGGGCGCGGTGCACGTCGAGCATCACGACGGCCGTCGCCGCGTCGTTGACCGCGGCCACGCTCGACACGATCCCGGCGGTCCCCATCGACAACATCGCCGACGCGAGACCGAGCATCTCGCCCGCCCCGATCGGGGCCACCACCCCGGACTCGCAGGCGGACAGCACCAGCCGGTACGGCGCACGGGCGAGCCGCTCGAGGTCGTGCACGGTGACCGGCCCGTCGTCGACGTCGAGCGAGGAGAACATCGGGCTGTCCTCCCGGAACCGCCCGTGCGCAGCGATGTGGGCGATCCCCGCCCCGTCCAGGGCGGCCAGGCAGCGCTCGACGGTCGCGCTGCCGTCGCGCAGGACCAGAGCCTCGGGATGGCGCTCGGAGAGCACGGCGATCTCGGACCCGCCCGTCTCCAGCCCGGGACCCGCGATCAGCACGCGCCGGCCGGAGCGCGGACCGCTGCTCTGGGCCCGCAGCCAGAGCGAGGCCGACGGCACGACCGTGAAGGGCACGTCCGCCAGCGCCGGCAACAGTGCCCACGGCGCTGTGTGCAGCCGGCTGGTCGGGGAGACCACGACCGGGCCGTCGGGCAGTGCGCGCGCGGCCTCGCCGAGGAGTGCCTCTTGAAGGCGCTCCCCGATGTCGGCCAGCTGGACCGGACGCCCGCGCGCCAGCTGCCGCAGGCTGAAGCGGGCGATCCTGGCCAGGTCCTCGGCGTCACCGACCGGACCGGCACGGAAGCGGCGCACGCGTCCGCCCGCGACCAGCAGGACGTGGATCAGCCCGTCCACCTCGACGAGCTGGACGAAGGACCGGGTGCCGAGCCCGGCGATCAGCTCGTCGATGTCGAAGCGCGGCAGCTCGGTGCTCGAGCCCGTCACGTGGCGGGCCCGCTGCCGGATCGCCAGCTCGAGCCGCGCCCGCTCGTCGTCGAGGCGAGCCACGGTGTCCGTGCCGGAGGCTCGCGCCTCGGTGAGCCTGCGTCGCGTGTCGCGCAGAGCGGCCAGCAGCCGCGCGACCTCGCGGTCGTCGGGGGGCCGGACCGGAGGTTGCGCGAGGGCGGTCGCGCGCCAGCGCTCGCTCCACGCCAGGAGCAGGCGCGGGGTGCCCTCCGCGGCGTGGTGCAGGGCGAGGCCCGCGAGCTCGTCGCCGTGCCGGTTCGCGAGCGCGCGGAGCTCGGACCCACCCAGACCCGCGCGGTGCTCGTCCAGCGCCTCCAGGCCGAGACGACAGGCGCCCAGCACTCCGCGGGAGTCGCCCCTGGCCTCGCGTTCCAGGGCCAGCGCTCGCCAGCCGGTGGCCCGCACCAGGGCCGAGGAGTGGCGCCGGAAGCGCGCGGCCCGCTCCAGGAGCTGCGGCGCGACGTCGAGCCCCCCGGCCAGCGCCGCCCGCCCGGCGAGCAGCCACGCCTCCACCGCCTGGTCCGAGCCATGCTCGTCCAGGCGGGTGCCGAGGGCGTGCGCGTCGCCGACCAGCCGCCGCCCCGGGCGGCCGGTCCCGTGCCGGGCCAGCAGGACGAGCAGCTCGGCGTGGTCGGCCCACCAGTCGCGCCGTTGCCGGCGGAAGAGCGACCGCGCACGGGACGCGCTCTCCAGCGCAGCGCGGGCATCGCCGCGGGCCAGCTCGGCGGTGGCGAGGGCGAGCAGGAGCTCGGCGTGCTCGACGGGGAGCAGCGACCCGGCGCGCACCCGTGCCGTCACCAGCTCGGCAGCCTCCTCGGCCAGACCGGCCGTGAGCAACGCGTCGCAGCGGTCGCTGACCAGCTTCTGCGGGTCGAGCTGCAGGACCGCGTAACGGGCGGCGGCGTCGTCGTACAGGCGCAGCGAACGAGGCAGGTCGCCGCTGCAGTAGGCGATGAAGCCGCGGTTGTGCAGGGTGACCACGGCCTCGACGGCCTGACCCTCGCGGACGAACAGCTCGTCGGCCTCGCCCACGGCCTGGGCCGCCTCGTCCGTGCGTCCCAGGGCCAGGTAGCTGAGTCCCAGCACGTTGAGGGTGCGCGCCTCCCAGACTCGGTCGCCGGCCGAGCGCAGGCGCGGCAGGGCCTGCTCGAGATCCACGACGGCCTCGTGGGGCCGCTCCAGGAAGAAGTAGTGCATGTTGGCCCGGCGCATCAGTATCCGCGCCAGCGTTGCCGACTCTGTTGCAGCGTGGACCGCACGATCGAGCTGGTCGAGCCCTGCGCCGGACCGGCCGGACATCACCAGAGTGACACCCAGTGTGGCGCGGACGTCGGCCTCGCGGTCCGGGTCGCCGGCGCGCCGCGCGAGCCGGATGGCCCGCCGGAGCTCGGCGAGCGCGCCCTCGATGAGTCCGCGGTCACGGAGCACGATCCCCCGCGCCTGGCGGGCGACCGACTCCTCCCACGGTCCTGGATCCGACGCCAGGATCTCGCCGGCCTCGCGCTCCGCGCGGTCGGGCTCTGCGATCGCGAGCCGGAGCAGGTCGGCGACCGTCGACCTGTCCACCGTGCTCCCCATCGCGCCACCCTCCCGGGGCCGACCGGCCCCACCGGCGTCTGGGACCTCCAGGCGCATTCTCGCGAAAGGGCACACCGATGACACAGAGGTTGAACGAGCCGTCCCATCTGCTGGCCCGGGAGACAACACGGGACCAGGTCGCGGCGATGAGGGCCGCCCGTTCGGGAAAGCTGGCCTACGACTCGCCCGACGCAGCCGATGTCAGCTATCACTTCGTCCCCGGTCGCCTCCTCTGGTCACAGCAGGACGACGCCGACGTGCAGACGTTGTTGACCAGCGATCGACGTCGCTCGGACTTCGACAGGATCGGCACTCTCGCTGTCGACTCGCTGGCTCCCGCCGTGACCAACGTCGTCGTCAACCAGCTCACGCCGCGTCGCCCGCGTCGCGGGGCTCAGGTGGACCGACGTCGAGCGGGTCATGGGGACCAGGCCCTCGAGGCCATGCTGGCGATCTTCGACGACGAGCTCGGCGAGGGCGTCGTGACACCGGACCACTACCTCCACGTGGCCAACGGCGACGGGAAGCACTGTCCTGCCACGGAGCCGGAGGAGAGCGGCCTGAGCGGCCCCTGGCCACCGATGGTCGACCAGGCCCATGCACAGGCGGGCGCCAACGTGCGCGTCGCCGTCATCGACACCGGCTGGCACCAGCCGGCCGGCCAGGAGCAGGTCACGTCCTACCTGGCCGGCGACGGCGGCGAGCCCGAGCCGTACACGGCCGGTCAGCAACTGCGGCTGTACCAGGGGCACGGCACCTTCATCGCGGGAGTGATCAAGTGCCGGGCCCCGAAGGCGCAGGTGACGCACTACCGGATCGGCGACGGCATCGCCGTGTCCGAGACCGAGATGGTCGACGCGATCTACCGGGCGCTCAACGACCCGGCCGGACCGCCGCACATCATCAACCTGTCGGCCGGGTGCCACACCCGCCACGGCATCGGCCCGTTGACCTTCCACCGGCTCTGGGTGGACACGCTGTCGGCCATGCCCGGCACCGTGCTGATCGCCGCGGCCGGCAACGACGCCACGAACCTGCCGTTCTACCCGGCCGCACGCGGCTGGGCCGTCGGCGTGGGCTCGCTGGACCACCGCGGGAACGGCCCGGTGTCGAGCTTCTCCAACTACGGCGACTCCGCCGACGTGTACCTCCTCGGTCGCAACCACGTGAACGCGTTCCCCCAGGGCGGCTACGTCTGCAAGGAAGCGCCCAACAAGCGCGACAAGCGCTACTTCGGCAACGGTCTGGCCCGTTGGAGCGGGACGTCGTTCGCCGCGCCGGTGTTCGCCGGGCTGCTGGCGGCCCGCCTCGGTCCGAACCCCGGACAGCGGGCCACCCAGGTGGCGTGGGACATGGTCACCCAAGCGCCTCAGCGGCAGGACCAGGTGCATGGTTGGCACCGCTACATCCGCCTGACGGACACGAACTGGAAGACCAACACCTACTGACCCACGCATCGGGTTCGTCTGCGCCCCCGAGCAGAGAAAACCCCGGGGAACCGCAGACGAATCGGTGGGAGGATCCACCCTTGTGGGTCACGTCGACGTCCAGGGGGTCCGGTTCGAGCTGCCGGACGGTCGCGTGCTGCTCGACGACGTGTCGTTCCGCGTCGGTGAGGGTGCCAAGGTCGCGCTCGTCGGCGCCAACGGGGCCGGCAAGACCACGCTGCTGAAGATCATCACCGGCGAGCTCACGCCGAGCGCGGGCGTCGTCACCCGCTCCGGCGGGCTCGGCGTGATGCGACAGATGGTGGGCACGAACCTCGGGGCGGACCCGACGGTCGCCGACCTGTTGCTCTCGGTGTCGCCGCCACGTGTGCGCAGCGCCGCGCAGGCCGTCGACGAGTGCGAGCGCGCGCTGATGGAGCGCGACGACGAAGCGACGCAGATGCGGTACGCCGAGGCGCTGGCCGAGTACGCCGACGCCGGCGGGTACGACGTCGAGGTCACCTGGGACGTGTGCACCGTCAAGGGGCTCGGCGTGCCGTACGACCGGGCGAAGTACCGCTCCCTGAAGACGTTGTCCGGCGGCGAGCAGAAGCGGCTGGTGCTGGAGTTCCTGCTGGCCGGACCCGACGAGGTGCTGCTGCTCGACGAGCCGGACAACTTCCTCGACGTGCCGGGCAAGCTGTGGCTCGAGCAGCGGATCCGCGAGTCGGACAAGACGATCCTGTACATCAGCCACGACCGCGAGCTGCTCAACAACACCGCCACCCGGGTGGTCACGGTGGAGCTCGGCGCCGCGGGCAACCTGGTGTGGACCCATCCGGGCGGCTTCGCGTCGTACCACGAGGCGCGCAGCGACCGGTTCGCCCGCTTCGAGGAGCTGCGCCGGCGCTGGGACGAGGAGCACGCGAAGCTCAAGGCGCTGGTGCTGATGTACAAGCAGAAGGCGGCCTACAACGACGGCATGGCCTCCCGCTACCAGGCCGCCCAGACGCGGCTGCGGAAGTTCGAGGACGCCGGCCCGCCGACCGAGCAGCCACGCGAGCAGCAGGTGCAGATGCGCCTCAAGGGCGGCCGCACCGGCAAGCGGTCGGTGGTCTGCACCGACCTCGAGCTGACCGGGCTGATGAAGCCGTTCGACCTCGAGGTCTGGTACGGCGAGCGGGTCGCCGTCCTCGGTTCCAATGGCTCCGGCAAGTCGCACTTCCTGCGGCTGCTGGCCGCGGGCGGGAGCGACCCGGACAAGGAACACGAGCCCGTTGCCCTTCGAGACGCCTCGTTCCTCGGCTCCTCAGGGACCACTAGTCCGTACAAGCACGTCGACCACACGGGCAAGGCCAAGCTGGGTGCCCGCGTGCGGCCGGGCTGGTTCGTCCAGACCCACGAGCACCCCGAGCTGCGCGGCCGGACGCTGCTGGAGATCCTGCACCGGGGTGACGAGCACCGTGACGGCATGGGCCGGGAGGCGGCCGCCCGGGTGCTGGACCGGTACGAGCTCGCGCACGCCGCCGAGCAGCGCTTCGAGTCGCTGTCGGGCGGCCAGCAGGCGCGGTTCCAGATCCTGCTGCTCGAGCTGTCGGGCGCCACGCTGCTGCTCCTCGACGAGCCCACGGACAACCTCGACGTGCAGTCGGCCGAGGCCCTCGAGGCCGGCCTGGAGTCCTTCGAGGGGACGGTGATCGCGGTGACCCACGACCGGTGGTTCGCTCGCGGGTTCGACCGGTTCCTGGTCTTCGGTGCGAGCGGCGACGTCTACGAGTCCGACGAGCCGGTGTGGGACGAGAGCAGGGTGCAACGGGTCCGCTGACGGCCTACCGTCGGGTCATGGACGAGACCTTCGACCTGTCCGTGGAGCACCCGGTCGACGCGTCGCCGGAGGACTGCTTCGACGCGTTCGTCGCGTTGTACGACAGCGACCGGCCCGACTGGGTGACCGGCTCCGAGCTCGACCTGCGGGTCGGCGGCCGGTGGCACGTGCGTTTCCACCCCGCGCCCGACCCGCCGTTCCGCGAGGAGCGCACGCTGACCGACGTGCACCGTGGCGTCGAGCTCGGCTACCACGCCCGCATCCAGGACGACGCCGGCCACGAGCGGTTCGCCACCCGGGTGCTGGTGACCTTCGCGCCCGGAGCGGGTGGGACGACCCTCCGGCTCACCCAGACCGGCTTCGACGACGAGGCCACCCGGGACGAGTTCGCCGCCAACTGGCCCGGCGTGCTCGAGGAGGTCGGCCGCCGGGCCCAACGGCTGGGCGGCTGAGCGCACTCGTCCGCGGGGCCGGGCGGGCGGAGCGAGCCCACCACAAGCGGACAGCGAGCGGAGCGAGCCACAGAGCACGGTGAGCCGGCCGCCCTGTCGCTCGGTCGACGGGCAGCCGGCTCACCGGGTGGGTCCTGACCCCGGAAAGGGAATGAAAGGGGGTCAGGAGTTCGTGGCGGACGAGTCGGAGTCCAGGGTCAGGCTGACCGTGTGCTCGTCCCCGTCGCGGGTGTAGGTGATGGTCACCCGGTCGCCGGGGCGGTAGGCCCGCACGGTGGCGACCAGCGAGTCGGCGTCGGTGATCAACGTGTCGTCGACCTTGGTGATGACGTCGCCGTTCTTCAGGCCGGCGTCGGCGGCCGCGGAGCCGGCGTTCACGTCGCTGATCTTCGCGCCGTCGGTGACGAGGGCGCCCTGGCCGGCCGCGACGTTCTCGACCGAGATGCCCAGGCGGGCGTGGGTCGGGGTCTCGCCCTTCTCCAGCTGCTGGATGACCGGCATGACCTCGTCGATCGGGATCGCGAACCCGAGGCCGATGGAGCCGGGCTCACCGCCCGTGGCGCCCTGGCTGGCGGTCTGGATGGAGGCGTTGATGCCGACCACGTGGCCGTTCATGTCGACGAGCGGGCCGCCGCTGTTGCCGGGGTTGATCGCCGCGTCGGTCTGGATCGCCGGGTAGACGGTGCTGTTGCCCTGGCTCACGGTGCCGACGTTCACGGGGCGGTTCAGCGCGCTGACGATGCCCGAGGTCACCGTGGCGTCGAGGCCGAACGGCGACCCGATGGCCACCACGCTCTGTCCCACCTGGAGCGAGTCGGACGACCCGATCGTCGCCGGCGTCAGCCCGCTGACGCCCTCCGCCTGGATGACGGCGGTGTCGGTCAGCGGGTCGGTGCCCACGATCTTGGCCTTGGCGTGCGACCCGTCGTTGAAGGAGACCTCGAGCTCGCCGCTGTCACCGGCCAGCTCGACGACGTGGTTGTTGGTGAGGATCTGCCCGTCCGAGGACAGGATGATCCCGGAGCCCGAGCCCTGCCCCTGCGGCCCGGCCACGTCGATCTTGACCACCGAGGGGAGCACGGTCTGCGCGACCTGCTCCACCGACCCGTCGCCCGACGCCGCGGCCGGGGTGTCGACGACCGGCGACGTCGAGCGCGGGGCCGACGCGGAGGTGCGGTCCGCGTCGTGCTGGGTGGTCCACACCGCGGCCCCGCCGACACCGGCGCCGGCCCCGACCAGCAGCGAGGCGGCGACCACCGACGCTGCGAAGGCGCCCCGGCGGGGCTTCTTCGGTGCGGTCGGCGTCGTGGTCGTGGCGCGCTCGTAGGCGATCGGGGGCAGCGGGTGCGTGCTCCAGCTGTTCCCCCATCCCTGCTGGGACTGAACGGGGTCCTGCGACTGGTGCGGGTCCTGCGGGTGCTGCGGTGTCTCGTTCACGTCCCCGACACTCGTGGCCCGACCTGTGTGCCACCTGAGAGTGCGCTGGGCGTCTGTGAAATTCGGACTACTTGTCCTTCTTCACCTTGGGCACGCAGAACTTGCCGTACACGTGCTCGGTGAACGTGTGGTCGGTGAGGTCCTCGACGCCGCGGAACCGGAGCCGACCGGTCGTGTCGACGTACCCGTCCGTGCCGGTCAGGCTGGTCGAGGCGGCGGCGAACCAACCCGTCGCCGTGTCGAGCGTGCCCTCGACCGGGGCGGTGAGCGTGCCCTTGTCGTTGGTCAGCACGATCTCTCCGGTGAAGGGCACGACGCCGTCCACCTCCACGCCGAGGGTGAAGGTGCCGACGCTGGTGGCCCACTCGCGCTGGCCGCGGTACAGGGTGGCGGTGGTGGTGCCCAGCCCGCTGTCGACGCCCTCGCCCTTGGCGTGGAAGCCGGTGCAGCGCTCGGTGGCACTGCCACCGGGCACGGCGTCGGCGGGCGCGACGACGCCGGCGACGAAGAGACCTGCCGTCAGGCAGAGGGCAGCACTGTGACGATGCTTCATGGGGGGTGACCTCCGGTTGGGGGGATTCGGGTGTCTGCTGGCGACGGTAAGGGTGCGCCGCACCACCCGCCACTGGTGCCGGTCTGGTCGTCCAGACCAGATAGCGCGCCGGTGCTCAGTCCTCGTCGACCCAGTAGGTGTCGTGGCGCAGCATGAACGCGACCCGCTCCTCGGGCGACATCGTCGCGCCGCGGCCGAGCGAGGCGAGCGTCTCGAAGTAGTCCTCGCGCGGCGCGCCCGGCGTGAACATCAACAGCATGCTGGCGCGGTTGCCGCCACGGAACCCGTGCAGCCCGCCCTCGGGCACGTAGAGGAAGTCACCCGCCCCGGCCTCCTGCCAGCCGCGCCCGTCGTACAGCCGTACCTCACCCTCGAGCACGTAGAACAGCTCGGCGATCGACCGGTGGAAGTGCGGGTCCGGCCCGCTCTCGGCCTCGCCGAAGCTCCACTTGTAGACGCCGAGCTTGCCGCCGGACTGCGGCCCGGTGAGCAGGTACTCGCAGCTGCCGCCTGCTGCGTACTCGATCTCCTTCGGCGCGTCGGCCGGCCGGATCCAGGCCGACGTCTCGCCGCCGTCGCCGTGGTACGCGTCGGGCGGGTAGCCCGCGGACGGGTCGTCGTAGAAGGGAAAGGACATGGGTCTATCCCAACCACGACCCGTCGGGCCTGTCGAGCCACATGGGTGCGCCGGACACGCGACGAAGCGGACCGGAGGCGCAGGACTACTGAGCCCAGCGCTCGCTGGCCGGCGTGAAGTCGAGGGTGCGGTCGCCGGTGTAGATCTGCTTGGGGCGGGCGATCTTCTGCTCCTTGTCCTGCACCAGCTCCAGCCACTGGGCGAGCCAGCCGGGGGTGCGGCCGATCGCGAACAGCACTGTGAACATCTCCGGCGGGAACTGGAAGGCCTCGTAGATGAGGCCGGAGTAGAAGTCGACGTTGGGGTAGAGCTTGCGCTTGACGAAGTACTCGTCCTCGAGCGCGATCTTCTCCAGCTCCTGGGCGATCTTCAGCAGCGGGTTGACGCCGGTCACCTCGAACACGTCGTCGCAGGCCTTCTTGATGATCGTGGCGCGCGGGTCGTAGTTCTTGTAGACGCGATGGCCGAAGCCCATCAGCCGCTCGTTGCCGTCCTTCACGCCCTCGATGAAGGACGGGATGTTCTCCATCGAGCCGATCCGGCGCAGCATCCGCAGCACGGCCTCGTTGGCCCCGCCGTGCAGCGGGCCGAACAGGGCGCCGACGCCGGCGGCCACGGCGGAGTACGGGTCGACCTGGGAGGAGCCGACGGACCGTACGGCGTTGGTCGAGCAGTTCTGCTCGTGGTCGGCGTGCAGGATGAACAGCACGTCGAGGGCCTTGACCAGCCGCTCGTCGGCCTGGAACTTCTGCTCGCTCATCTTGAAGAGCATGGAGAGGAAGTTGGCGGTGTAGCCGAGGTCGTTGTCGGGGTAGACGTACGGCTTGCCCTGCGCGTGCCGGAACGACCAGGCGCCGAGGGTCGGCATCTTCGCGATCATCCGCACGATCTGCATGTGGCGGTTCTCGGCGTCGTGGATGTTGCGGGCGTCCGGGTAGAACGTCGACAGCGCGCCCACCGAGGCCATCAGCATGCCCATCGGGTGCGCGTCGTACCGGAAGCCCTGCATGAACGAGCGGACGTTCTCGTGGACGAACGTGTGATAGGTGATCTCGTGCACCCACGAGTCGTACTCGTCCTTGGACGGCAGGGTGCCGTGCACCAGGAGGTAGGCGACCTCGAGGAACGTGGACTTCTCCGCGAGCTGCTCGATGGGGTACCCGCGGTACTCCAGGATCCCCTTCTCGCCGTCGATGAACGTGACCGCGCTCTTGCAGGAGGCGGTGTTCACGAACCCCGGGTCGTAGACCGCCAGACCGGGCTCGTCCTCACCGGAGCGGATCTGCCCGATGTCGGCCGCCCGGATCGTGCCGTCGGTGATCGGGACGTCGTACTCCTGGCCCGTGCGGTTGTCGCGTACGGTGAGAGAGTTGGCTGGCTGCTCAGGCACGGGTGCTCCTTCGACAACAGTGGGAGAACCGGTCGCCCGCAGGCCGCCTTCTTGGGGTGGACGCGGGTCCGGTTCGTCCTTTCAACCTAGACCGCGCTCCGGAACGGGTCGAATCCGAGTCTCGGAATTGGCGCTCGCCGCAACCGTCCGTAGACTGAGCGGTCGCGCCACCTGCCGCGTCCAGCCTCTCGCCCATCTGTTGGGCACGGGCCGGGTGCAGACCTCGACGCCGTACCCATTGCTACGGGCTGAGCGGGGCAGAGTTCGTCAGAGGGCGCAGTGAAACCTTTCCTACGAACGAAAAGGCATGCCTGTGCGCACGTACAGCCCCAAGCCCGGTGACGTGACCCGCGAGTGGCACGTCATCGACGCCGAGGACGTCATCCTCGGCCGGCTCGCCGTCACCGCCGCCAACCTCCTGCGCGGCAAGCACAAGCCGATCTTCGCGCCGCACGTCGACACCGGTGACTTCGTCATCATCGTCAACGCCGAGAAGGTCGCGCTGTCCGGCGACAAGAAGACCACCAAGATGGCCTACCGCCACTCGGGATACCCGGGCGGCCTCAGCGCCACCCCCATCGGCGTCATCCTCGAGAAGGACGCCCGCAAGGCGATCGAGAAGGCCGTCTGGGGCATGCTCCCCAAGAACAAGCTCGGCCGGCAGATCCTCAAGAAGCTGAAGGTCTACTCCGGCCCGAACCACCCGCACGCGGCCCAGAAGGCCGTTCCGTTCGAGATCTCCCAGGTCTCCCAGTAACTCCGACGAAGGACTGTGAATCACTCGTGACTGACACCACCAACGAGACTGGTCCCTCGGGCGTCGACGCAGACGTGGAGGAGACCTACACCCCTGACGAGTCGGGCATCGCCTACTCGTCGGAGTCGGCACCCTCGGCCGACGCGCCGCTCAAGCCGGCCACCATCGCGCCCGCCGCGGCCACCGGCCGCCGCAAGGAGGCCGTGGCCCGCGTCCGCATCGTCCCCGGCTCCGGCAACTGGACGATCAACGGCCGCACGCTCGACTCGTACTTCCCGAACAAGCTGCACCAGCAGGTCGTCAGCGAGCCCTTCGCCGCGACCCAGCTCGAGGGCCGGTTCGACGTGATCGCCCGCATCCACGGCGGCGGCATCACCGGCCAGGCCGGGGCCCTGCGTCTCGGCGTCGCCCGCTGCCTCAACGCGGTCGACCTCGACGCCAACCGCGCGGTCCTGAAGAAGGCCGGCCTGCTGACTCGTGACGCCCGCGTCATCGAGCGCAAGAAGGCCGGCCTGAAGAAGGCCCGCAAGGCGCCTCAGTACAGCAAGCGCTGATCTCGAGCCCGGGTCCGCCCATGGCTCGACTGTTCGGCACGGACGGGGTCCGCGGCCTGGCCAACGGTGATCTCACCGCCGGCCTGGCCCTGGACCTGTCCGCGGCCGCGGCCCACGTGCTCGCCGACCGTGGCGAGTTCGAGGGCCACCGTCCGCTCGCCGTCGTCGGCCGCGACACCCGGGTCTCCGGGCAGTTCCTGGAGGCTGCGGTCGTCGCCGGCCTCGCGTCGTCGGGCGTCGACGTGCTGCTCCTGGGCGTCCTTCCGACGCCCGGCGTCGCGTACCTCACCGCGAGCCTCGGCGCCGACCTCGGCGTCGTCATCTCGGCCTCGCACAACCCGATGCCCGACAACGGGATCAAGTACTTCGCCCGCGGCGGCCTGAAGCTCGACGACGCCATCGAGGCGGCGATCGAGAACCGGCTGACCGAGGAGTTCGACCGGCCCACCGGCGGCGAGGTCGGCCGCGTCACCCGCTACGCGACCGCCGTCGAGGAGTACGCCGCGCACCTGGTGCGCACCATCGACCACCCGCTCGTCGGGCTGACGGTCGTGCTCGACTGCGCCGAGGGGGCGGCCTACGACGTCGGTCCGCGCGCCCTGGAGGACGCCGGCGCCCGCGTCATCCCGATCCACGCCTCGCCCGACGGCCTGAACATCAACGACGGCTGCGGGTCCACGCACCTCGGCACCGTCCGGGCCGCGGTGCTCGAGCACGGGGCGGCCGTCGGCTTCGCCGTCGACGGTGACGCCGACCGCTGCCTCGCGGTGGACCACGAGGGCAACGTCGTCGACGGCGACCAGCTGCTGGCGATCCTGGCGCTGTCGATGAAGGAGGCCGGCACGCTGGCCAAGGACACCGTCGTGGCCACGGTGATGAGCAACCTCGGGTTCGTGAAGGCGATGCGCGCCGCCGGGGTCGGGGTGCGCCAGACCCGCGTCGGCGACCGCTACGTGCTCCAGGCGATGCAGGTGTCCGGCTACACGCTCGGCGGGGAGCAGTCCGGCCACGTGATCCTCACCGACTACGCGACGACCGGGGACGGGCTGCTGACCGCGCTCCAGGTCCTGGAGCGGATGGTCACCACCGGCAAGTCGCTCCAGGAGCTGGCCTCCGTGGTCCAGCGGCTGCCGCAGACCCTGGTCAACGTCGACGGCGTCGACAAGTCGCGCGTCGAGGAGGACGGCATCCTGGCCGCCGCGCTCGCCGAGGAGGAGGCCGCGCTCGGCGAGTCCGGCCGCATCCTGCTGCGCTCGTCGGGCACCGAGCCGATCGTGCGGGTGATGGTCGAGGCCCAGACACAAGCGGAGGCCGACGCGATCGCCGAGCGCCTCGCGGACGTCGTCCGCGAGCGACTGGCCCTCTAGGCCGGCTACGCCGAAACCCGGTCGCGCCGTCCGGGCTGCGTTCCTAGGGTGCACGGGTGGAGATCCGCGAGGTCGACCCGGCCGACGAGGCCGCGCTGCACCGCTGGTGGCAGGCCGGCCACGAGGCGATGGCCGGGCGTCCGTTCGACCTGCGGCCCACGTGGCCGACCACCCGCGCGGCGATGACCCGTCCGCACGACGACTTCGAGCAGACGCTGCTGGCGGCGTACGACGACGACAGCGTGGTCGGCGCGGCTCTGTTGCTCCTGCCGATCGCCGACAACCTGGCGATGGCGTACGCCGACGTGACCGTGCCCGAGCCGCACCGCCGACGCGGGGTCGGCTCCGCGCTGCTCGCCGACGTCGAGGCACGGGCCCGCGCTGCCGGGCGCTCCTACGTGCTCGTCGAGGTGCTCGCCCCGCTCGGGGTCGTCGGCCCGGGGGAGCGGTTCGCCGAGGCCCGCGGCTACCCGATCGCCAACCGCGAAGGGGTCAAGGTCCTCGACCTCGACGACCACCCCGACTGGGCGCCGCTGAGGCAGAAGACGGCCGAGCGCGCCGGTGGCTACCGGATCGAGACCTGGGGGAACTTCACCCCGGACGGGCTTGCCCCGGCCGTGTGCGAGGCGCTGAACGGCTTCATCAGCATGATCCCGAGCGGCGACGTCGCGATCGAGGACATCACGCTCACGCCGGAGCGGCTGCGCCGCAACGAGACCCGCAGCGACCAGCTCGGGCGGCGGCGGTACGCCGCTGCGGCCATCGCGCCGGACGGTGCGCTCGCGGGTTACAGCGACCTGTTCGTGCCCGCGCACGTCGTCGACCATGCCGACATCGGGATCACGATGGTGCTGCCCGAGCACCGCGGGCACGCCCTCGGGCTCGCGCTGAAGCTGGCCACGCACGAGTCGCTGATGGCCGCGGAGCCGCGGTGCCGCCTGGTGACGACCAACAACGCCGACGCCAACGCGCAGATGAACGCCGTGAACGACCAGCTCGGGTACCGGCTGGTCGAGCAGCAGCTGGAGGTGCAGAAGACGCTGTCGCAGTAGCCCAGATTGGCTAGAACGTCCACCGGTTCACCCGGTCGCGGCAGCCGTCGCACCAGGATCCTGGAGATCGGCGCCGGACCTCGATGGTCCGTCGCCCGGCCGAGGGGGTCACGATGCGGCGTGGGCTGAACTGGTCTCGGGTGGCGAGGGGTGCGGTCCTCTCCCTGGTGGCGGCGGGGTTGGCCGCCGTCACCGTCAGCGGAGAGGCGCAGGGTGCCACGACCCTGCCGGGCTTCAGCGAGTCGGTCGTGCTCAGCGGCCTGACGAACCCGACGGTCGTGCGATTCTCGCCCGACGGCCGTGTGCTGGTGGCGGAGAAGCGGGGCGTCATCAAGATCTTCGACTCGTTGTCGGACACCACACCCAAGGTGTTCGCGGACCTCAACGCGAACGTCTACAACTTCTGGGACCGGGGACTGCTCGGCATGGCCCTGGACCCCGAGTTCCCGACGAAGCCGTACGTCTACGTGCTCTACACCTACGACCACGAGCTGGGCTCGTCGCAGCAGGCCCCGCGCTGGGGAACCCCCGGCGTCTACTCGGACCCGTGTCCGACGCCCCCCGGCGCCACGGCGGACGGATGTGTCGTGAGCGGGCGACTGTCGCGTCTCACCGCGGCTGGTGACACGATGACGGGGCCTGAGCAGGTGCTCGTCGAGGACTGGTGCCAGCAGTACCCCAGTCACTCCGTCGGCACGGTCGAGTTCGACAGGTCGGGCGCCCTCTACGCCAGTGCCGGCGACGGCGCCAGCTTCAACTTCGCCGACTGGGGACAGGACGGGTCGCCGCTCAACCCGTGCGGAGACCCGCCCGGGCCGCCTGGCACCGTCCTCGCACCGCCCACGGCTGAGGGAGGTGCCCTCCGCAGCCAGGACCTGCGCACGACGTCCGACCCGGTGGGCCTGGACGGCTCGGTCATCCGCGTCGACCCCGCCACCGGCCAGGGGCTTCCGGACAACCCGCTCGCGTCCTCGGCCGACCCCAACGCGCGTCGCATCGTGGCCAGCGGCCTGCGCAACCCCTTCCGCCTGACCGGACGCCCTGGCACCGACGAGCTGTGGATCGGTGACGTCGGCTGGAACACGTGGGAGGAGATCAACCGCGTGCCCGTACCGACCAGCGGACCGGCCAACAACGGCTGGCCCTGCTACGAGGGAGCGTCTCGTCAGTCCGGGTACGACGGGGCGGACCTCGCGGTCTGCGAGAACCTCTACGCCACCTCGGGCGCGGTCACGTCGCCGTACCTCGCTTACAACCACAGCAACCAGGTGGTCGCCGGCGAGACCTGCCCGACGGGCAGCTCGTCCATCTCGGGACTGCAGTTCGGACCACCCGCGACCCAGAGTCCGTACCCGGCCGAGTACGGCAACGCGCTGTTCTTCGCGGACTACTCGCGCGACTGCATCTGGGTGATGCCGACCGGCACCGACGGCCTGCCGGACCGGACGCGGGTGCGCACCTTCGTGGCGGGCGCCGCCAACCCGGTCAACCTGCAGATCGGCCCCGGAGGAGAGCTCTACTACGTCGACTTCGACGGCGGGACGATCCGACGGATCAGCTACACGTCCCAGAACCGGCCGCCGGTGGCCGTGGTCTCCGCCAACCCGACAACGGGCTCCGCGCCGCTGACCGTGGCGTTCGACGCGACGGGCTCGAGCGACCCGGACCCCGGTGACACGTTGACCTACGCCTGGGACCTCGACGGCGACCTGGCCTATGACGACTCGAACGCCGCGAAGCCGACGTACACCTACATGTCGGCGGGCACGTTCACGGTCTCGCTCCGCGTGACGGACTCCCACGGAGCAACGGCGACGACGTCGACCACGGTCACGGTCGGCAACACCGCACCGACGGCCGTCATCGACATCCCGTCCGCGGGCACACTGTGGCGGGTCGGCGACGTCATCGCGTTCACGGGCCATGCCACCGACACCCAGGACGGAGCTCTGCCCTCGTCGGCGCTGAGCTGGGACCTGGTGATGCAGCACTGTCCGTCGAACTGCCACAGCCACCTCATCCAGACCTTCTCCGGGGTGTCCGGCGGCTCGTTCGTCGCGCCCGACCACGAGTGGCCGTCCTACCTCGAGCTGCGGCTGACGGCCACCGACTCCGGTGGACTGTCCAGCACGACGAGCCTCCGGCTCGATCCGAGGGTGGTGACGCTGACCTTCCAGTCCGTCCCGGGTGGGATGACCCTGACGGTCAACGGGCTCTCGGGCAAGGCGACGTTCTCGCGCACCGTGATCGTCGGCTCCACCAACACCGTGAGCGCGGTGTCGCCCCAGACCAAGGGCAAGCAGCAGTACCGCTTCGTGTCCTGGTCCGACGGTGGTGCCCAGACGCACACCATCGTCGCGCCGCAGGCGGCGGCGACGTACACGGCGAGGTACAAGTGAGGCGGCGCCGGGTCAGATCTTGCGCAGCCGCACGTAGCGCACCGAGTGGTCGCTGTCCTTGCGCAGCACCAGGTCGGCGCGACCGCGGGTGGGCAGGATGTTCTGGGTCAGGTTGGGGCCGTTGATGGAGTCCCAGATGCTCTGGGCGCGGTCGACCGCCTCGTCGTGGGAGAGCGCGGCGTACCTCGCGAAGTACGACGCCGGGTCGCGGAACGCCGTCTCGCGCAGCCGCAGGAAGCGCTCGACGTACCAGTGCCGGATGTCGCTGGTGGCCGCGTCGACGTACACGCTGAAGTCGAAGAAGTCGCTGGGTGCCAGGCCGCTGCGGCCGTCCTCGCGGGGGCGCGCGGGCTGGAGGACGTTGAGACCTTCGAGGATGACGATGTCGGGGCGGCGCACGACGACGTGCTCGTCGGGCACGACGTCGTAGGTGAGGTGCGAGTAGACCGGGGCGCTGACCTCGTCGCGGCCGGACTTGATCGCGATGAGGAAGCGCAGCAGCGCGCGGCGGTCGTAGGACTCCGGGAAGCCCTTGCGCTCCAGGATCCCGCGGCGCTCGAGCTCGGCGGTCGGCAGCAGGAAGCCGTCGGTGGTGACCAGCGCGACGTTCGGGTGCGCGGGCCAGTGCGCCAGCAGGTGCTGGAGGACGCGAGCGGTCGTCGACTTGCCGACCGCGACCGAGCCGGCCAGCCCGATGACGAAGGGGGTGCGCGGGGGCTGCGGCTGCTGGAGGAAGTCCTCCTGCTGGCGGTGCAGCAGCGCTGCGGCCTGCACGCGCAGGCTGAGCAGGCCGGAGAGCGGGAGGTAGACCTGGGTGACCTCGTCCAGGTCGAGCGCGTCCCCGAGGCCGCGCAGCCGGGTGATCTCGTCCTCGGTGAGCGGCGTCGTCTCCTCGGCGGCCAGCGATGCCCAGCGTGCGCGGTCCAGCTCGACGTACGGCGACGGCTCGCGCTCGGTCCCGAACGGGCCGTCGGAGGGCATACCTCAAGTGTGGCAGGGGCCGTCGTCGAAGCCGGGCGCGGGCCGGGGCGCCGATAGGATCCGGCCCATGTGCGGAATCGTGGGCTACGTCGGCGAGCAGTCGGCTCAGGACGTCGTGGTCGAGGGCCTGCGACGCATGGAGTACCGCGGCTACGACTCCGCCGGCATCGCCCTGGTCCACGACGGCGAGATCCTCTGGGACAAGAAGGCCGGCAAGCTGGCGAACCTCGAGAAGGAGCTCGTCGAGCACCCGCTGGCGTCGTCGACGACCGGCATCGGTCACACCCGCTGGGCCACCCACGGGGCCCCGACCGACCGCAACGCCCATCCGCACCTCGGCCGGCACGAGCGGGTCGCGGTGATCCACAACGGGATCATCGAGAACTTCGCCGGGCTGCGCGAGGACCTCGAGGCCGACGGCACGGAGATGCGGTCCGACACCGACACCGAGGTCGCCGCGCACCTGCTGGAGCGCGAGCTGGAGACCGGGGTCGACCTCACCGAGGCCATGCAGCGCGTGTGCCGGCAGCTCGAGGGCGCGTTCACGCTCGTCGCCGTCGACGCCCAGGACCCGTCCCGGGTGGTGGCCGCGCGGCGCAACTCGCCGCTGGTCGTGGGCCTCGGCGACGGCGAGAACTTCGTCGGCTCCGACGTGTCGGCGTTCATCGAGCACACCCGCGAGGCGCTCGAGCTCGCGCAGGACCAGGTCGTCACCATCACTCGCTCGGGCGTCGAGGTGACCGGGTTCGACGGGTCGCCGGCCGAGGGCAAGCGCTACCACGTCGACTGGGACCTGTCGGCCGCCGAGAAGGACGGTCACGACTGGTTCATGCGCAAGGAGATCTTCGAGCAGCCGCACGCCGTCGCCGACGCCCTGCTCGGCCGGCACACCGCCGGAGGCCGGCTCCAGCTGGACGAGATGCGGTTGTCGGAGCAGGAGCTGCGCGAGGTCGACAAGATCATCGTCATCGCGTGCGGGACGGCCTACTACGCCGGCCTGGTGGCCAAGTACGCCATCGAGCACTGGACGCGCATCCCGTGCGAGGTGGAGCTCGCGCACGAGTTCCGCTACCGCGACCCGATCCTCACCCAGGACACCCTCGTCGTCGCCATCAGCCAGTCGGGCGAGACCGCCGACACCCTGATGGCGATCCGGCACGCCCGCACGCAGGGCTCGCGGGTGCTGGCGATCTGCAACACCAACGGCTCGACGATCCCGCGCGAGTCCGACGCGGTCATCTACACCCACGCGGGTCCGGAGATCGGGGTCGCGTCGACCAAGGGGTTCATCACCCAGCTGGTGGCGTCGTACCTCCTCGGCCTCTACCTGGCGCAGGTGCGCGGGACGAAGTTCGGCGACGAGATCGCCGCCGTCGTCGACGAGCTGGAGCAGATGCCGGTCCACATCCAGGGCATCCTCGACCGCAAGGACGAGATCTACGCCCTGGCGGCCGAGCTGAAGGACGCGCGCTCGGTGCTGTTCCTCGGGCGGCACGCCGGGTTCCCGGTCGCGCTCGAGGGCGCGCTGAAGCTCAAGGAGCTGGCGTACATCCATGCCGAGGGCTTCGCGGCCGGCGAGCTCAAGCACGGGCCGATCGCGCTGATCGAGGAGGGGCTGCCGGTGTTCTGCGTCGTGCCGCCGCAGGGCCGCGACCAGCTGCACGACAAGATGATCAGCGCCATCCAGGAGATCCGTGCCCGCGGCGCCCGCACCATCATGCTCGCGGAGGAGGACGACCCCGCCGTGGCGCCGTACGCCGACTCGGTGATCTACCTCCCGCGCGTGCCCGTGCTGCTGCAGCCGCTGGTGGCCGTCGTACCTCTGCAGCTGTTCGCCTGCCAGCTGGCCAGCAACATGGGCCACGACGTCGACCAGCCGCGCAACCTCGCCAAGTCGGTCACGGTCGAGTAGACCTCTCCTCGTGGCGGTGATCGGGGTCGGCATCGACGTGGTCGACCTGGAGCGGTTCGCGGAGTCGCTCGGGCGCACGCCCGGCCTGTCCCAGCGGCTGTTCACGCCGGGCGAGTCCGGCCTCGGGATCGCCTCGCTCGCGGCGCGGTTCGCCGCGAAGGAGGCGCTGGCCAAGGCCCTCGGCGCGCCCGGCAACCTCAACTGGCACGACGCCGAGGTCGTCTCGGAGTCGTCCGGCCGTCCCTTGTTCTCGCTCCGGGGCACCGTCGCCGCCCGCGCCGCGGAGGTGGGCGCGGTCCACGTCCACCTCTCCCTCTCCCACGACGCGGGCATCGCCTCCGCGGTGGTGGTGCTGGAGAGCTGACCAGGGGTCGTGTGGTCCAGCGAGCGCTAGATCGCACGATGAGGGGCACGACGCGGCGCTCCGAGGGCGATGAGGTCACGACCGACCTGCTCACGGTCGTCGCGGAGCTCGCGGGTCGTGCACCGAACGACGATCCGGCCCGGACCACTGAGCCGCCGCTGTCGCGCCAGGTCGTCCTCCCAGTGGTCCACGTCCATGTGGAACGAGCCGTCGACCTCGAGCACCAGCACGTCGCCGTTCGGCAGGTCCCACTCGCAGTCGGTCCAGCGCGTCTTTCCTGTCGCGTCACGGCGTTGTCTCTGGCGGTGCGGCAGCAGGATGTCGACGGCGCGGCACATGCGGCGTACGTCGATCTCGCCCAGCGACTGGGCGCCACCCGAGATCTCCTCGAGAGCGGTTCGGAACATCCTGGCCCAGCGCAGCGGTCTCATCCGCTCCACCCACAGGTACATGCCGTCGGCTGTCGACAAGCGCTGCTGGATGACGGCGGCGACGACGCCTTGAGCGGTCCGGCGCGACGGCTGGTACGCCGCCCACAACAGGACGGCAGGTTCGATACGGGCCACGGGGATACCTGGCCTCTGGAGGCGCATGGCGGGGATCTTCCGGCGGGTCCGCACGAAGCGCACTCCTGGGACCGACTCATCGAAGTCCAGCTCGTCGGGGACGAGCACGGTCACCTCGTCGCGCTGCCAATGTCGCAGCCCCAGCACCTCGGCGGCCGTCAGCCCGCCGATGACCGAGGAGTCGCCAGCATGGAGGACGCCCAGCCACATGCTCGCGACGCGTGGCAGCGGGCCGGTGAAGGTCGCCAGCACCATCGGGGTCAGTTCGACCCAGCGCCCTGCGTCGACCTGGTTGCGGACGACGAAGCGATCCAGGCCGAGCCCGTTGAGCTGGCGCCGGCTGAGCAGCCCGGCTTGCTGATCGGCCAGCGACCGCCAGTCGGGTCGGTCAGGGCGGTGAGGCACCACGCCAGCGAACCCGAATCCGGACGTTGCCGTCGTCGTCCCTCCACAGGGTCGGGTCGTGTGGTTCAGCGAGCGCTAGGGCGCACTCTCAACGACACGACCCACTAGCGTCCAGGGCATGAGGAGGGCGCACACCGTCGAGGAGGTCAGGGCGGCGGAGGCGGCGCTGATGAGCCGGCTGCCGGACGGGGCGCTGATGCAGCGCGCCGCGGCGGGGCTGGCGAGCGCCGCGCTCGAGATGCTCGGGCGGGCCTACGGGTCCCACGTGGTGCTGCTCGTGGGCAGCGGGGACAACGGAGGAGACGCGCTGTACGCCGGGGCGATGCTCGCGCGGCGCGGGGTGCGGGTGAGTGCGTGGCTGCTGTCCGAGAAGCCGCACGGGGCCGGCCTGGCCGCGCTGGAGCGCGCGGGCGGGCGCACGATCACCGGGGCCCCGCGAAGCGTGCCCGACCTCGTCGTCGACGGCATCGTGGGGATCGGCGGCCAGCCAGGACTCAGGGCCGAGGCCGTCCGTGCGCTCGACGCCCTCCAGGGGGTTCCTGTGGTCTCGGTGGACGTCCCGAGCGGCGTCGACGTGGACACCGGCGAGCTGGACGGGCCCGCCGTGCGTGCCGACGTCACCGTCACCTTCGGCACCCACAAGGTCGCCCTCCTCGCCGACCCGGCCGCTCACCACGCAGGCGCCGTCCACCTCGTCGACCTCGGCCTGGAGCTCCCTGCGGCCGCCGTCGAGAGCCTCCAGCCCGACGACGTGGCGGCGCTCCTGCCCCGACCCGCCGAGGACGCGCACAAGTACACCCGCGGCGTGGTCGGCGTGCGCGCCGGTTCCGAGCAGTACCCCGGCGCGGGCGTCCTCTGCGTCGCCGGCGCGGCGAGCGGGCTGTGCGGGATGGTCCGGTACGTCGCGGGCGCCAGCGCCCAGGTGCTCGCGGCCCATCCCGACGTCGTGACCGAGAACGGCCGGGTCCAGGCCTGGACGGTCGGCTCCGGCGGTGGCGCCGACGTCGCCACGATGCTCGTGGAGGCACAGGAGGACGGCGTACCGGTCGTGGTCGACGCCGACGCACTGGCCCTGGTGGACGGGCCGCTGACCGTGCCCGCCGTGCTGACCCCCCACGCCGGCGAGCTGTCCCGGATGACCGGCGAGAGCCGCGAGGCGATCGAGGCGGCGCCGCTGCGCCACGCGCGCGAGGCGGCGCGCAGGTACGACGCGGTGGTGCTGCTCAAGGGCCGGCACACCGTCGTCGCCCGACCCGATGGCCGGGTGCGGATCACCACCACCGGCGTGCCCTGGTTGGCCACCGCTGGAGCCGGGGACGTGCTCGCCGGCCTGATCGGCGCCCTGCTGGCCGGCGGGCTGAGCCCGTTCGACGCGGCCAGCGCCGGCTCGTGGCTGCACGGCGCGGCCGCGACGTACGCGTCCGGGGGCGGTCCGCTCACCGCGCCCGACGTCGCGCGGGCGATCCCTGCGGTCGTGCGCGGGCTGCTCTGAAAGAATCCAGGCCATGCGCCCGGAGATCGTGGTCGACCTGGCCGCGATCCGCCGCAACGTCACCACCCTCAAGCGCCTGGTCGCGCCGGCTGCGTTGATGACCGTCGTCAAGGCGGACGGCTACGGCCACGGCATCGTCGAGAGCGCCCGAGCCGCGCGGCAGGGCGGCGCGGACTGGATCGGCGTCGCCACCGTCCCCGAGGCGCTCGTCCTCCGCGAGGCGGGCGACGAGGGGCCGCTGCTCTGCTGGCTCACCCTCCCCGCCGACGCCGAGGACGGGTCGTTGAGCAGGGCGGTCGAGCACGGCGTGGACATCACCGCCTACACCCCGGAACGCCTCGACCAGATCGTGGCCGCGGGCGACTGCCCACGTGTCCAGCTGAAGGTCGACACCGGGCTCGCCCGCGGCGGCGCCGCCCTCGCCGACTGGCCGGCGCTGGTCGCACGCGCCGCGGAGCACGAGCAAGCGGGACGGGCCCGCATCACCGGCGTCTGGTCCCACTTCGCCTGCAGCGACGAGCCCGACCACCCGGCCAACGACGAGCAGCAGGCGCGGTTCGAGCAGGCGTTGGCGCGGGCCGAGGAGGCCGGCCTGCGCCCCGAGGTCACCCACCTGGCCAACTCCGCCGCGGCGATCCTGCGCCCGAGCAGCCGGCTGGACCTGGTCCGCGTCGGCCTCGCGTCGTACGGCCTCGACCCGGCACCCGACGTCCCGCACGGCACCCACCTGCGCCCGGCGATGACCGTGCGAGCTCCGCTGGCGCTCAGCAAGGCCGTCGCCCGCGGCGAGGGCGTCTCCTACGGCCACACCTGGGTCGCGGACCGGGACACGACGGTCGGGCTCGTCCCGGCCGGGTACGGCGACGGCGTACCGCGCCACGGCAGCAACGCGCTCGAGGTCGCCGTGGACGGCGTCCGCCGCCCCGTGCGCGGGCGGGTCTGCATGGACCAGGTGGTGGTCGACCTGGGCGGCGACCTGCCCGGGGCCGGGGCCGAGGTGGCGCTCTTCGGACCCGGTGACCACGGCGAGCCCACCGCGCAGGAGTGGGCGGTGGCGTGCGGGACGATCTCCTACGAGATCGTGACCAGGATCGGCGGCCGTCTCGAGCGACGCTACGAAGGGAATGACGAGTGAGCAGGACCGGCAGGGTTCTCGGGGTCGCGGCCGGTGCCGCCGGCCTGGCGGCCGGCGCGACCGCCTGGCGGGTCGCCCATCGGCGCCGGATCATCGCGCGCCGGGGCGTCGGCGACATGACGCCGTTCGGCTCGCTGCGCTCCCAGCCGCTGACGGTCGTCGCCGACGACGGCCTACCCCTGCACGTCGAGATCGACGAGCTCGACCCCGAAGCGGTCGGCGGCAAGGGTGCGCGCGCACGGCGCCGGCACACCGAGCTGACCGTCGTGTTCGTGCACGGCTACGCCCTGAACCAGGACTCGTGGCACTTCCAGCGCGCGGCGTACCGCGGCCTGGTGCGCGCCGTCTACTACGACCAGCGCTCCCACGGGCGCTCCGGCCGGTCCGCCGAGGAGCACGCGACCATCGAGCAGCTCGGCCACGACCTGCTGCGCGTCATCGACCAGGCCGTGCCCGACGGGCCGGTCGTGCTGGTGGGCCACTCGATGGGCGGCATGACGATCGTCGCGCTGGCCGAGCAGCACCCCGAGCTGTTCGGCGACCGGGTTGTCGGCGTCGGGCTGATCGCGACGACGGCCGGTGGCATCGACCCGCACCGCGTCGTGGTCCCGCTGCTGCCGTCCACGATCGCCGGCCAGCTGGCCGGCCGACTCGTCGCCACGCTGGCCCGGCGCCACCGCACCGTCGACCGGTTCCGCAAGATCGGTCGGTCGGTGGCGCTGGTGGCCACCGACGGGCTGGCCTTCGGGGACGCCGTGCCGGCCAGGTACGTCGAGTTCGTCGACCAGATGCTCTCGGCCACGCCGTTCGGGGTGGTGGCCGACTTCTTCCCGACGTTCGGCACCCTCGACAAGTTCGAGACCGTGAGCGCCATGAGCGAGGTCCCGGTCGCGATCATCTGCGGCACTCGCGACAAGCTCACGCCGATCGAGCACAGCCGCCGGCTGCACGAGCTGATCCCGGGCTCGACGCTGCTCGAGTGCGAGGGCGCCGGCCACATGGTGATGCTCGAGCGGCACGACCAGGTCAACGCCGAGCTCGACCAGCTGCTCGCCGCGGCGGGTGATCTCGTGGACCAGAAGTGACGCTCGTCGTACGCCGGGTGGGTGCGGAGGCGGCCGACACCGTGCACGCCGTGGTTCGGGCGGCGTTCGGGGCCAGGCCGCCGCTCGACCCGCCGGCCGACGCGATGGCGGAGTCGACCGAGCGCATCGCGCAGGCGCTGGCTGCCGGGGGCGGGCTGGTCGCCACCCTCGAGGGCCGAGCCGTCGGCGCGACGCTGATGGCGCGGGACGATCGCACGGTCTGGCTGCGCCGCTTCGGCGTGGTGCCGTCGGCCCAGCGTCTCGGCGTCGCCGGTGCGCTGGTCGCCGAGGCGCTGAGCATCGCCGACGGCGACGAGGTGGCGGTCGTGGCCCGCGAGGAGCTGCCCGCGACGATCGCGTTCTGGCAGGGGCACGGGTTCGTGGAGACCGCCCGTACCTCGCCCCACGTCGAGCTGCGGCGTGCCGTCCCGCACACGTACCCGGCCCCCGACGCCGATGCGATGCGCGGCCTCGGCCGGGTGGTCGGCGAGCGCGTCAGGGCCGGCGACCTCGTCGTGCTCGCGGGGGAGCTGGGCGCGGGCAAGACGACGTTCACGCAAGGCCTCGGCGCCGGGCTCGGGGTGCGCGGCGACGTCACCTCGCCGACGTTCGTGATCGCCCGCGTGCATCCCTCGCTCGGCAGCGGCCCGGCCCTCGTGCACGCGGATGCCTACCGGCTCGGCGGCATCGACGAGCTCGACGACCTCGACCTGGACGCCTCCCTGGACGAGGCGGTGACGGTCGTCGAGTGGGGCACGGGCATCGCCGAGGGTCTCGCCGACAGCCGCCTCGAGGTACGGATCGCCCGCTCCGCCGAGGCGGTCGAGGAGGGGGAGCTCGACCCGCGCACCGTCACCGTCGTCCCCGTCGGGGCCCGGTGGCTCGGTGTCTCCTGGCCGTGACCGGGACCACCCCGTGAAACCGTGCGGGAGCGCCGTGCAACCACGGTGAAACCGGGGGCCGGGATGGTCTTCCCATGACTTCTGCAACTGCTGCCACCGCAGCACCTCTCACTCGCACCCCGGCCGCGAGCTCCGGCAGTGACCTCGCCGTCGACGCCCGTGGTCTCGTCAAGCAGTTCGGCGACATGCGTGCCGTGGACGGGATCGACCTCTCCGTCCGGCGCGGCGAGGTCTTCGGCGTCCTCGGCCCGAACGGCGCCGGCAAGACCACCACGCTCTCCATGCTCGCGACCCTGCTGCCGATCGACGACGGCGAGGCGACCATCTTCGGCGTCGACGTCCGCCGCGAGCCGCACGTCGTGCGCCAGCTGCTCGGCGTGACCGGGCAGTACGCCTCGGTCGACGAGCTGCTCACGGCCACCGAGAACCTCGTCCTCTTCGGCCGCCTCCAGGGCGTCGGCCGCGCCGAGTCCCGGCGCAAGGCCGAGGAGCTGCTCGAGTCGTTCGACCTCACCGAGGCCGCGAACAAGCCGATCAAGCAGTTCTCCGGCGGCATGCGCCGTCGGCTCGACCTGGCCGTCAGCCTGATCACCCGACCGCCGCTGATCTTCCTCGACGAGCCCACGACCGGGCTCGACCCGCGCACGCGTGGGCAGATGTGGGAGACCATCCGCGGCCTGGTCCGGGACGGCAGCACCGTCCTGCTGACCACGCAGTACCTCGACGAGGCCGACCAGCTGGCCGACCGGATCCAGGTGATCGACCGCGGCAGGACCGTCGCGCTCGGTACGCCGGACGAGCTCAAGTCCTCCATCGGCGGCTCCTCGCTCCAGGTGCAGACGGCCGACCCGGCCGACCTCGAGCGCGCGGCCGGCATCGTGCAGCGGCTGCTCGACGAGCAGGCCGTGCCCACGCCCGAGGCGCGCCGCCTCACCGTGGCCCTGAGCCGCAGCGACCAGGCCGTCGACGTCCTCCTCGCCCTCCGCGAGGCCGGCATCGCCATCGAGTCCGTCGCCGTGGCCAAGCCGTCTCTCGACGAGGTGTTCCTCGCGCTGACCGGCCACGACACCCACGACAACGACGACAACGAGACCTCCGAGGAGATCCGATGACCGCTCTGCCCATTCACAGCAGCGAGACCGCGGTGTCCATCTCTGGGCTGCCCCGTCACGTCGGGCTGCAGGCCACCGTCCGGCAGACGATGACCATGGCGTGGCGGGCCACGCTGAAGATGCGCCGCAACCTGGAGCAGTTCTTCGACGTGATCATCCAGCCGTTGCTGTTCACCGCGATGTTCGCCGGCATCTTCGGCGGCGCCGTCGCCGGCAGCGTCGACAACTACCTGCCGCTCCTCATCCCCGGCCTGATCGCGCAGACAGTTCTGACCGCCTGCGTGGCCACCGGCACCCAGATCCGCGAGGACATGGACAAGGGCGTCTTCGACCGGTTCAAGGTCCTCCCGATCTCCCGGGTGGCCCCGCTGGCCGGACCGATGGTCGCCGACATGATCCGGTACCTGATCGCGGGCGTGCTCACCTTCGGCACCGGCATGGTCATCGGCTACCGCCCCGGCGGCGGCGTGCTCGGCGTGGCGGGCGCCATCCTGCTCGGCGTGGTCGCCGGCTGGTCGCTGGCCTGGATCTTCACCTGGTTCGGCACCGTCGGGAAGACGGCCCAGTCGGTGCAGGCCTACTCGCTGATGGTGATGTTCCCGCTGACCTTCCTGTCGAACGCGTTCGTGCCGGCCGACACCCTGCCGGGCTGGCTGGAGGCCTTCACCAAGGTCAACCCGGTCTCGCACGTCGTCACCGCGCTCCGCGACCTGGCCAACACCGGCCAGGTGACCGCCGAGGTCGGCTGGGCGCTGGTCGGCTGCCTCGCGGTGATCGCGATCTTCGCCCCGCTCGCGGTGCGGGGCTTCACGAAGAAGATGTAGTCCGCGTCCGGCGCAGCAGAGCTCGGGCCTCCTCGACGAGATCGGCCGGCGGCCGGTCGGCGTACTCCGCCAGCACCGCGTCGAGGCGGCCCGGGCTGCTGCGTCCGGCCAGCTCGCGCAGGCCGTCCCAGGCCATCACCGGGAAGCTGCGGTTGTAGGCCCACCTGTCCGCGACGGCGAGCAGCCGCAGGCCGGCGTCGCGCAGGTCCGGGGACTCTGCGGACACGGCCCACGCGCCGACCGCCGCGACGAGCACGCCGTTCAGCGGGAAGTCGAGGTACGGCAGGTCTCCGCTGTCGGCGTGCTCGAGGTGCTGGTCGACCAGGAGGTCCCGCAGCTCGGCGGCGCGGACCCGGTCCGCCGGCGTCGAGCCGTACCTCACCCGGGCCACCAGCGACCCGGACGCGGCGAGCATCACCCAGGGGCTCATGCCCGCGAACTCCAGCCCCTCCACCGGCGCCACGCTGGTCAGGGCGTCGTCGAAGTACCGCAGCCCGGTCGGCACGTCGCCCCGCACGAGGGCCAGCTCGGCGCGGGCCGCGCAGAGCGCCATCTGCGAGCCGAGGCGGGGGTCGGCGCTCTCGGCCTCGAGCTCGGCGAGCATCTCCTCCGCGCCGTCGAGGTCCCCGTCGAGCAGGGTGTTCATGAACGCGATCAGCAGCAGCGACCGCGCGTCGTCGTCCGCGTGCAGCCGACGCAGGATCGGGACGGCGATGTCGGCGTGCCGGGCCGCGCTGTCGTGGTCGCCGGACGACATCGCCAGCTGGGCGAGCTGCCCGTGCAGCGCTCCCTCGAGGTACGGCGTGAGCGGCGGGTGCGTGAGCCCCTCCCGGGCGTACGCCGCGGACCTGGCGAGGTCGCTGGAGTTCTCGCTGATCAGGGCGGCCCAGAGCAGACCCATCTGCGCGGTCACCGGGTCGGCCTCGCGGGCCATGGCGGCGACGCGCTCGTCGACCGGCCGACCGTCCTCCGTCTCGACGAACATCGCGTACGCCACCCGTGCCCACGGGTGGTCCGGGACGCCCCAGCGTTCGAGGGTGGCGCGCAGCCCGTCGATCGAGCGGTTCGGCATCCAGCTGAGATGGACCGTCAGCCAGGACAGGACCAGCTGGGCGGTGGTCAGGAGCTCCTCGGGCGGGTCCCAGTCGACGAGCAGCGCCTCGGCGGAGTCGGCGATCGTGAAGATGCGCGGGTGGTTCCCGGAGATGGTCCAGAACCCGCCCAGGCAGGCCAGCAGCCGGGCGACGAGGGCGCGGTCGCCGTCACGCAGCGCGCGGCGGAGCACGTCGGCCAGGTTGTTCTCCTCGACCGCGAGCGCGTCCACCGCGGCGATCTCGTCGGGGCCGAACAGGTCGGTCGAGCACCGGTCGACGTACGCCGCCGCCCAGGCACCCTGCCGGGCCTGGGTGTCCTCGCGCTTGCCGGAGCTCGTCAGCCGCTCGGCGGCGAACTCGCGGACGGTCTCCAGCATCCGGAAGCGGGTCCCGCCGCCGGCTTCGCTGACGGTCAGCAGTGACTGCTCGGCCAGCGTCTCGACGAGGTCGGCGCCGTCGCGACCCAGGACGGCGACGGCCGTCTCCCTCGTGAAGCCGTCGTGGAAGACCGAGAGCCGCGCCATCCCGTCCTGGTCGTCGGGGTCGAGCAGGTCCCACGACCACTCGATGACGGCGGTCAGGGTGCGGTGTCGTTCGGGGGCGGACCGGTCGCGCGAACGGAGCAGGCCGAAGAGGTCGTCGAGCCGGCGGCGCACCTCCTCCACCGTCATCGTCCGTACCCGGGCCGCGGCCAGCTCGATGGCCAGCGGGAGACCGTCCAGGCGGGCGACGATGTCGGTGACGACGTCGCGCGGCAGGTCGGCGTCCGCGCGGGCGGCCCGGGCGCGCCGGTCGAACAGCTCGGCCGCGTCGTCCGCGGCCAGCTGGCGCAGCGCGACCGCCTGCTCGGCGGCCAGCCCGAGGGGCGCCCGGCTCGTCGTGAGCACGCGCAGGTCGCGGGTGGTGACGAGCAGCAGCGCGACCAGCGAGGCCACCGACTCCAGCACGTGCTCGCAGTTGTCGAGCACCAGCAGCGTCGGGGCGGTGTCCAGCTCGGCGGCGATCCGGCTGCGGACGTCGGCGAGCTGGGCGGGCGTCAACGTACGCCGCCCGGTCACCGAACCGCGCACGCCCAGCGCTGCGCCCACCTCGGCCACCACGTCGTCGCCGGACGTGACGCCGACCAGCTCGACGAAGTACACCCGCGGCTGCGCCGCCTCGCGGGCCAGCACGTGCGCGACCCGCGTCTTGCCGAGCCCGCCCGGACCGATCACCGACACCAGCCGGCTGCGACGCACGGCGGTCCGCAGGTCGGCGAGGTCCTCCTCCCGGCCGAGCAGGGTGTCGGCGTCGAAGTGCACGCCGTCGCGCACCGGGGAGTCGGCGACGAGGAGCTCGCGGTGCAGCCGCTGGAGATCGGGGTCAGGGTCGACGCCGAGCCGGTCGGCGAGGTCCTCGCGGTACGACTCGTACCGCTCCAGCGCCGCGGCCGCCCCCGACGTGGCGGCCACGCTGCGCAGCAGGGCCGCCGTCACGGTCGTGTCGTGGACGGAAGCGGCGTGCACGGTCTCCAGGTACGGCAGCGCCTCCTGGTCCCGCCCGGCGGCAGCCAGGGCGAGGCCGAGCACTCGCTCGGACCGCCGCCGGTCCGCAGCGGCGTCCTGCCGGAGCTCGGCGAGAGGCCCGTGGTCGCCGGTCTCGCCGTTCCTGGGGCCCGCCACGTCCAGGACCGAGGCGCGGGCCGCGAGGTCGGCGGCCCTCGACGCCTCGCCGGCGTCCAGCGCCGCTCCGGCTTCGCGGGTCAGCCGGCGCAGGAGGAGTGCGTCGACGTCGTCGGCGGGTACGCCGAGGCGGTACCCGCCGTCGTACCGCTCGACCGCGTCCGCCCCGAGTGCCGTGCGCACCCGCGACACGAGCACCTGGAGCGCCTTGGTCGGGTTCGCCGGCTCGTCGTCGGTCCAGATCAGGTCGATCAGCCGGGAGTCGGCGACGCCCTCGGGCCGCGCGACCAGCGCCGCGAGCAGCGCCGCGACCCGGTCGCCGGGGATGGCCCGGCCGCGCCAGGACACTCCGTCCAGGAGGGTCAGGGCAGGGGGCACCCGGTCAGGATAGGAGCCCGCGCTCGACCACCAGCAGCACCACCGCGGCGTGCACGTCGTCGGGTGCTCACGTGCGCCGGCGGCCGAGACGGAGGACGAGGAAGCCGGCGACCAGGCTGCCGAGCGTGCCGAGCGCCATGTCCCCGAGCGTGTCCTCGTAGGCCGTGTCGAGCTCGGTGCCGTGGCGGATGAACGTGTACCACTCGCCCAGCTCCCACCCGAGCGCCAGCACGCAGCCGAACCCGGTCACCAGCGCGACCAGCACCCACGCCGGCCGCAGCGTCGGCGCGATCACCAGCGCCAGGCCGAGGCACAGGAACACCCAGTTGACGAAGTGGTTGAAGTCGTCCCACCAGATGACGGTGTCGTAGAGGTCCAGGCTGTTGCCGGTCACGTCGACGAGGAACGGCAGCATGATCAGCGCGAAGGCGACGTACGGCGGGCGCTTGCGCCTGCCCCGGTTGACCAGCCACCAGATGGCCGGGGTCAGCAGCATCATCACCGGGTACGCGATGAGCCGCGCGCCGAAGGCCTTGTCCGCGAACCGCTCGATGCCAGGCACCCACTCGGCCACCGCGAGCTGCGCGACGGTCAGCACCAGGACCGCGGCCGGCAGCCAGATCGAGTTCCCCCGTTGTGTCACGCAGCGGACAGTACTGAAGTCGGGTCTTCCCTAGCCTGAGACCGTGCCCAGCTCTGTCTCCACCCTCGCCCTGGTCGTCGCGCACGTCACCGACACCCACTTCGGCCACGACGCGGGCCAGGCCGCCGACCGCACCCGCCGGGTGCTGGATGCGCTGCTGCACATGAACCCGCGGCCGGACGTGCTGGTGCATTCGGGCGACGTGACGGACCACGGGTACGAGAAGGAGTACGCCGAGGCCGTGCAGGTGCTCTCCGCCTGGGAGGGCCCGCTGGTCATCAGCCCGGGCAACCACGACGTGCGGGCGCCGTACGTCGACGCCTTCCTCGACGGCCCGCTGGCCTCGCCCGACGGCCGTGCGAACCGGGCTCACACGGTCGACGGGGTCCGCTTCCTGATGCTCGACTCGCTCATCGACGAGGTCGACGGCGAGCGCCAGGACCCTGGGTACCTCGGCCCGGACACGCTGGCCTGGCTGGACGGCGAGCTGGCCGCCGACCTCGCGCCGACGTTCGTCGTGCTGCACCACCCGCCCGTCGAGCTGGGCATCTCGCTGATGGACCCGATCAAGCTCACCGACTCCGCCGACCTCTGCCGGGTGCTGGAGCGCCACCCCCACGTCCGCGCCACCCTGTGCGGCCACGCGCACACCATGGGCGCCTCGACGTTCGCCGGCCGGCCGCTGCTCGTCGGCGGTGGCGCGGTCTCCACGGTCCCGCTGGACCAGGAGGACCTGCCGATCGTCTGGTACGACGCCCCGCCCAGCTACGGTCTGCACTTCCTCCACGGCGACGGCCGGGTCACCACGCACTGGCGGGCCCTGTCCTCGTGAGCACGGAGGTCGGGCAGCTGGCCGGGTCGCGATACTGCGGGCATGCGCCGAACCATCGAGGTCATGCTCGTCCTCGCGATCGTCCTCGACGTCGTGTACTGGACGCTCTGGTTCGCCCGGCGTGACTGGATCGCCAGCGAGAGCCGGCAGGCCTACTACGAGTTCGAGAACGCCTTCCCACTCGCGGACACGTGGCTCGGCGTTGCGTGTGTGTGTGCGCTGGTGACGCTGCGGCGCCGTCGGCCGAGCGCCCTGTTCTGGTTGATCGCGTCCGGGAGCGCCGGGCTCTACCTCTTCGGGATGGACTTCCTCTACGACGTCGAGAACGGCATCTTCGCCACGGGTGCCGGCGGCGTGTTCGAGGCCGTCATCGTGACGCTCACGCTGGCCTTCTCACTGACGGCGCTCACCTGGTCCTGGCGCGAGCGCGGGGAGCTGCTCGGCGGCGCGTAGTCATCCAGCGACCAGCTCGCGTCGTCACGGGCCCGGCGGTGGCGAGAGCAGCCTCCACTGCCCTTCGGAGACCACCTCGACCGTGCCGTCGCTCACCTTGATGGCGCTCTGGTCATCCAGGACGTACGCCGGGTGGCCCAGGCCGGTGGCCCAGCGCTCCGCCTCAGCCAAGGTGTTGGTCGGGAAGACGTCCAGGTGCGGAAAGATCGAGAAGTCCACAACGCCGAGGGTTCGGTCGTCCGGCGCCGACGGCCAGTTCACGAAGTCATCGCCGATGCGCGGGGTCATCACCATGCTGCCGGCGCTGACCCCCACCCAGACCGTGTCGGGCAGCGACGGCAGGAGGTCGGCCAGACCGGACTCCCGCATCCAGTGGCACAGGTACGTCGCGTCGCCGCCGTCGACCAGCAGCACGTCGGCCTCCCGAACCCAGGGGACCCAGCGCTCCGGGCCGATCGTGGGCAGCGCGGTCAGCTCGAGCAGGCCCAGCGACTTCCACTCCATGGAGGTCATGCCACCCCACGGGGGCGCACCGCTGGCAAACCCCCGGACCGACACCGGCCCGCAGTTCGGGTGCCCCCACTGCGCCGTCGGGACGCAGAGCGCGCTCGACTCGGCGACCGGTTTGCCCAGCAGGTCGACCAGCGCGTCGCGGATGCTGGTGTTCGTGATGCCGCCGGACGTGAGAAGAAGCTTCACGATGCCTCCAAGTCGAGTGCCACGCATGGGTATGGCCTGCAGACTGCCGGCCACGGCGAAAGTCATCGGGGTTGAACAGCATGCCTGCGCCGTTCAGCCGTTCAGCCCTCGGGCCGGGACTTCGGACTTCGGAGCCGAGTCAGGCCACGACAGGACTCGAGGGATGACGAGCGTCTGGCGCGCTGGATCGCCCGGGTCGACGGCGACATGGGGGTCGGTTCCACGATCCAGGTCGTCTTCACGAGCACCTGGACCGGTCACCTGCGCATCGAGGCGTGCGACGCGCCCCGCCACCTGCTGCTGACGACGGAGCCGGGCACGGACGACGAGGGGCAGATCGAGGCGTGGCTGACCGAGGAGGGCGCCAAGACCCGGCTGGTGGTCGAGGAGCGCGGCCTGCCGATGACGCATCTTCCCTTCCATGCCTCTGGGTGGCGGGTCCACCTCGAGGATCTCGGTCGGTCGCTGGGGGTGGCCGGCCCGGTCCACCCGGAGGGCTGGAGCTCCGAGGCCGGAGCGCCCGGCTGGCAGCGACGCTGGGAAGAGCTCACGCCCACCTACCAGCAGGCGGAGATCGGTTGAGGTCGGGCCGACCCTGACATCCGGTTCCAGCAGTTCGAGTGTCGCCCGGCTACTTCTCGATGTGGATGGAGTCGAGGACCTGTTGCAGCTCGGCCCGGTCCTCGGGGGAGGTGTACGCGGGTCTGGTCTGGCTGGTGAACACCGCGCGTTGGCCGTCGACGTCGACGACGTAGATGCTGAGGAGGCCGTTGGGGTCGAGGACCAGGTAGTTCTTGGGTCCGTTGAGCCAGATCTGGGCTCCGGTGCCGGGTCCCTCGAAGCAGTTCTTGGTCTTCAGCCGGTCGGGGACCCGTAGGTCGACCCGGGTGGCCGGGTAGCCGCCCAGGGTGGTCTCCACGCGGGTCTTGGCCGGGCCGGGCTGGGCGAGCAGTGCGTCGACCAGGTCGTCGACGCCGGGTCCTACCTGGGTCTGGGGGCCGCGTTCGCCCTGGCAGGCGTCGGCGTAGATCTTGGTCACCACGAAGGGTTCGATGCTGAGCTCGTCGATCTGTTCGCTGTTGGCGTCGAAGATGTACTGGTCCCGGACCCTCCAGCCCTCGGGGAACGTGATGGTGTAGTCCACCGTGGACCAGGTGCTGCTCGGCACCAGGTAGGTGCCCGGTTCGACCACCCCGTCCTCGGCCGGGAGCGACCGCGGCGGTGGCTGGTCGACCACGTGGGGAGCCGAGGACTTGTCGGCGTCGAAGATCCGGACGCCGCCTGCGACACCGAGCAGCACGACCACGACGGCCGCGGCGGCCAGCACGGTGTGGGCCCGCCGGCGCCGAACGCCCCGGCGTTCGATGGGCGCGAAGTCGGGCGGCTCGACGGCATCGGCCGCCGCGTGGGAGATGCCGGGACGAAGAAGTCGGTCGAGGTCAGCCACGGCGAGTCTCCTCAGGCGAGTCGGGAAGGTCGGCGAGCAGGACGGCGAGCGCGGCTCGTCCGCGGGAGAGTCGTGACTTCACGGTGCCGACGGTGACACCGGTGGCTGTGGCGACCTCGTGGATCGGGAGGTCCGCGAGGTAGAACAGGGCGATCGCCTCTCGTTGGGGCGTCGGCAGCCTGCGCAGCGCAGCCATGAGCGCGAGCCGTTCGTCGTCGAGCGCCGGCCGGCGCGCCTCGTCGTGCTCGCGGTGGACGACGCGCAGGCCCTTGCGGAACCGGGTACGGCTCACGTTGACCGCGACCGTGCGCAACCAGGCCTCAGGGTTGTCGAGCCGCTCGAACGTGCGCTGGTGCTGCACCGCACGTGCGAAAGCCTCCGCGACGACCTCCTCCGCCTCGGTGAGGTCGCCGCAGACGACGTACAGCTGGCCGACCAGACGACGGTACGACGCCTCGAAGACCGTGCGAACCCTCGGCACGTCCGCGTGGCGTGCCTGCCCGGCGACGGGTTGCAGAGGGTGCGCGACCATCGCGGCCCTACTTCTCGAGGTGGATGGAGTCGAGGACCTGTGGCGGCTCGGCCTGGTCCTGGGGGGAAGTATGCGCCGGTCGGGACTGGCCGGCCCGGAAAGGCTTCCGTGTCATGCCCCCACGACCAGCGGAGGGGGTGAAAGGTTGCACGGATCTTCATCTCGCTCGGCGGATCCTTTCGGACACCTCGATGGTCGTCTCGTCGTGAGCACGAACCAGAGTGTGGGGACCACGTCGATGCGCCGCCTGGCCTTGGCGGTGGGGCTGCTGGTGGCCGCCGGCCTGAGCGGATGCGCGGACGATGCCGACACCGCGGAGGCGGCTGGGCGCCCGACGTCCCCCTCGGCCGGGACGTCGGCGTCCTCCGCCCTTCTCTCGATCCCGGAGTGGAACGGCCAGGACGAGGGGGCCCAGGTCCCGCTCGGGTCGGGCACCTACGCCGTCCCGAGCTCCCCGTGGTCGGTCGCGGGCTTCAGGGTCACCTTCCCGGCGGGTTGGACCGTGCAGTACGGGCACGTCTACGCCCAGCACTCCGACCAGCCTGACGAGTTCGGGTTCTACGCAGTCGTGGTCGACGAGATCTTCACGGATGCATGCCGAGGGGAGGGCGGCACGACCCAGGCGGTCGGACCAGGCGTGGACGCTCTCATCACCGCCCTGCTCGACCAGAAGGGCGGGGCGCTGAAGACGAACGTCACGGACACGATCTTCGGCGGATACCCGGCGACCCGCATCGACCTCAGGATCCCGAAGCACGCGGATCTCGACAGGTGTCAGATGGCCGAGTACGGGTTCGCGGGCCTCCAGGTCTGGTACAGCGAGCCTGCCGACAAGTACTTCGTCCTCCTGCCCGGTGCCGTCGCGACGGTCTACGTCGTCGATGTGGAAGGAGAGCGCCAGGTGTTCCTGACCCAGGTGGGCAACCCCCACTCGCAGACGGACCTGGCCGAGCTGCAGACGGTGCTCGAATCGATCGAGATCGAGGAGTAGCCGACCCGTCCAGGCGCTCCGGTTGCGTTGCTCCGCGCACGGCCGTCATCCTCGGCAGTCAGGAGGGACGTCATGGGGACATGGGCGGGGTCGACGCTGACCATCGCCTCGCTGGTGGCGCTGTCGGTGCTGAGCGGGTGCGGGGACGAGGACTCGTCAGAACCTGCGGCCGGGTCGTCGCCGAGCCCGAAGGTGTCGTCTACGGCGACGGAGCCGGCCGAGCCGGCCTTCACCGACCTGGACGAGGTGGCCACGCCGTTCGACGTGTACGGCGACTGGCTGACGGCGGGCGAGGGTGCGGTGTGGCTCACCAACGACTACGGGCTGGTCCGGCTGGACCCGGCGACCGGGGAGATCCTGGCGAACGTCCTCGTCCCCCAGGGGCCGTGTGAGTCCACCACGACCGGCATGGGTTTCGTATGGACCGCCACGTGCGGTGAGCCGGGGGTGGCCCGGATCGACCCGGCGAGCAACAAGGTCAGCGGTCACGCGGTGCTGCCCGCGGGCACCTCGCTGGACAGCGAAGGAACGATCGGCGCCGGGAGCGGGTCGGTCTGGATCGCGGCGGACGGCGAGAGCTGCGTCGCGTGCAGGGTCGTGCGCATCGACGCGGACACGATGAAGGTGACCGCGTCGGTTCCCGTCAGGTCCGGGGCGAGGTCGGTTCGCTACGGGTACGGGAGCGTCTGGGTCGTCAACCCGGAGAAGAACCTGGTCCAGCAGATCGACCCCGCCAGCCAACACGTCGCCCGGACGACCACGACCGGCGAGTCGCCGCGGTTCTTCGACGTCGGCGAGGGCGCGGTCTGGACTCTCAACCAGGGCGACGGCACGGTCACCCGAGTCGATCCGCAGTCCGGCGAGGCCACGACGATCGAGGCCGGTGTGCCAGGTGGTGGGGGCGACCTGGCCGTGGGAGGAGGCTGGGTCTGGGCCCGCGGCGGAGGGGATCCACTGCTCGTGCGGATCGACCCGCGCGACAACACGGTGGCCGAGACCTACGGCCCGCCGTCCGGCAGCGGCGCGGTGACGGTCGGAGACGACGCCGTCTGGGTCTCCGCACACGACATCAACCGGGTGTGGCGGCTGCCGCTCGACGCGATCGACGGTTAGGTCGGCCAGCTCGAGAGGCCGGGTGTGTGCTTCGGGCGTGCGCCAGCCGCACATCGTCAACGGCCAGCGGCATGACCCGCCGACTAGGTTGCGACCATGCAGCTGTCCGCGTGCGTCACCGACGACGAGTACGAGGCGTGGCGGACCGTCCGGCTCGCCGTCGAGACCGGCTCGCGCTGCCTCACCGTCGAGGAGATGCGGGAGCTGGACTCATCGGACCGCTTGCTGTTGCTGGCCGCCGAGGACGGCGTCGTGGTGGGCTCGGGCATCGCCGATCGGGGCGACACCGCCGGCACGGGGTTCGTCGCCCCGCGCGTCCTGTCCGAGCATCGTCGCAAGGGCGTGGGGTCTGCGCTCTTGCGAGCACTGGCCGCACACTGCAGCAGCCTGGGCCTGCCCACGGTCGGGACCAGTGTCGACGACGAGGGGTCCCTGGCGTTCGCCGAACACTTCGGGTTCGTCGAGGTCGACCGCGAGGTCGAACAGGTACGCCAGGTGGGCGACGAACCGGCTCCGACGGGTCCGCCGGCCGGCGTCGAGGTGATCGAGGCGAGCCAACGTCCCGACCTGTGGCCCGGCTGTTTCGAGACATTCGGCAAGGAGGTGCTCGCCGACTTCGCCGTGTACTCGCCCTTGGAGATCAGCGCCGAGCAGTGGAACACGACGTGGTACGGCGACCCGATGTTCCTCGCCCTGTACGACGACGAGGTGATCGGCTGCGCCGGTCTCAACCGCGACGCCGACCGGCCCGAACGTGCTGAGAACGCGTTGACCGGGGTTCGCCGAGGCTGGCGCGGCCGCGGCATCGCCTCCCACCTCAAGCGCCGAACGCTGCACTGGGCTGCTCTCAACGGACTGGACGAGATCTACACCTGGACGCAGGCCGGCAACTCGTCGATGCTGCGCCTCAACGAGCACCTCGGCTACGTCACGACCCATGACAGCGTCACGGTGTCCCGGGCACTTCCTCTCACCCTCTGACGAGGACGAACACCCCGACTGAGAAGCAGCTCGGACCGACACGCCCGCGTGAGCACTCAGACCGCAAGGAGCGCGTCACGGATCCGCGCGGCGGTGCGGTCGACGTCGTGCTCGGGCGCGCCGTGGAAGACCGTCTCCGCGAGGTAGGCCGGGCCGCGTGAGCCGGAGGTCCGCCACCAGGGCAGCAGCCAGACGTGGAAGTGCGGGTACTTGTCCATGGTCGACCACTGGTAGACCCGGTCGCACCCGGTGCCCGCCCGCATCGCGCCGACCAGGCGGCCCAGCACGGCGCCGTACGACGCGGCCTCCTCGTCGGTGAAGCCCGAGGCGTCGAGCACGTGCCGGCGGGACTCGAGGACCATCGTGCCGGCGCAGGAGTACGACGCCGGCGCATGGCCCGCCCGCCACAGCTCGTCGTCGACGAGCCAGCCGCCAGGAGGCGGCTCGGTACGGGGGTCGGCGCAGAACCAGCAGCTGTCATCGCTCATGGGACCAGCCTGCCGCGAGCCGCCGGCGCCACGCTTGACCCGGTTAGCGGTCCACCTCGAACCACTGCTTGGGGTCGCCGAACCCCAGGTCCTCCACGCCGAGCCCGCGCAGCGCCGCGACGGCCAGCAGCCGGTGGTGGGCGGCGAAGGTGAGCACGTGCGCCACCATCGCCCCGTAGGTGAGCACCACCGGACGCGGCGCGAACGCGTCCACGAACGTCTCGTCGAAGCGGCCCTCGTCGGCGAACCGTCGGACGTTCGCGACGAAGTCGGGCCCCGTCACGTCGAGCCGCCGGCGCATCGCCGCGGCCGGCTCGTCGACCTCGAGGCCGAAGTCGTAGGTCGCATCGGCCACGGCGGCGTTCCACATCGCCATCTGGCCGATCAGCCGCGACAGGGCCCAGCGCAGCGTGTCGCCGTCGATGTCCGGCACCGGCCCCGGCAGAGGGGTGTCCAGGTCCGCGTCCGAGAGAGCAAGGGCCCGGTCGACCAGCTCGCCGACCAGCCACACGTGGTGCTCGACCATCTCGACAACCAGGTCCACGCTGTCCATCCTGTGCCGGGCCGGCAGCCGGAGGCCACCGGGTGGGTGGAAGTGCACGTCCGAGGGAGCCTCGATCCGGAACGATCCAGGCCGACGCCGCCAGGCCGACGGCGCCACCCCGTGCTCGCGCCGGAAGGCCCGCGTGAACGCCTCGTGCGAGGAGAAGCCGGCCTCCAGGGCGATGTCGAGCAGCGTGGCGTCGGTGGCGATCATCCGGTACCCCGCCCGCTCCATCAGGATCCGGCCGCGGAACCTCGTGGGGGTCTCCCGGGCCACAGCCGCGACGACGCGCTCGAAAGTGGAAGCGTGAGAGGTACGCCCGCGCGGCCAGGGCCGCGGCGTCGTCGTGCAGCCCGTGGTCCTCGCCGGACTCGAGGTCGGCCTGCAGCAGGTCCAGGAAGGCCACGAAGTGGTCGTCGGCGGCCATGGAGTCACCCGTTGAGCTGCGTCCACTGCCCTTCGGAGACGACCTGTACCGTGCCGTCGACCACCTGGATGGCGGTCTGCTCGTCGGTGACGTACGCCGGCCCGTCGATCGTCGCTGCCCAGGACTCGGCCTCGGCCATCGTGTTGCCGGGCCTGCCCTCGCCGTTGACGTGCGGGCAGATGTGGAAGTCGACGAGGCCCAGCGTCTCGTCACTGCCCGACGGTGACTTCCAGCCCACGAAGTCCTCGCCGATCCGGGGGGTCATCACCATGCTGCCGGCGCTCAAGCCGACCCAGACCGTGTCGGTCAGCGACGGGATCAGGTCGGCCAGTCCGGACTCGCGCATCCAGTGGAACAGGTACAGCGCGTCGCCGCCGGCCACGAGCAGGGCGTCGGTCTCCCGGACCAGGGGGACCCACTTCTCCTCGTCGATGCTCGGCAGGGCCGTGAGCTCGAGGATGCCCATCGACTTCCAGCCCAGGTCGACCATGGCTCCCGGATGGTCCTCCCGACCGCTGATGAACTGCCACGGCCTGGTGCCGGGTCCGACGTTGGGGTGGCCGTACTGCGCGGTGGGGATGCAGAGCGCGCTCGACTCCTCGACCGGCTTGCCCAGCAGGTCGACCAGCGCCTGCCGGATGGTGGGGTTGGTGACGCCGGCGTCGGTGAGCAGCAGCTTCATGCCCCCAACCTAGGACGACCCCCGGATTGCGTAGCCTGCGAGGGTGCTCCTCGCCTTCGACACCGCGACCCCCTTCGTCACCGTCGCGCTGCACGACGGCGAGGACGTCGTGGCCGAGGCACGGTCGCAGCAGCGGATGAAGCACGGCGAGCAGCTGGCGCCGCTGATCGAGGACGTGATGGCCCGGGCGGGCATCGTGCGGCAGGACCTCACGGCCCTCGCGGTCGGCACCGGCCCGGGTCCGTTCACGGGACTGCGGGTCGGTCTGGTCACCGCCCGCACGCTCAGCCTGGTGCTGGAGATCCCGGCGTACGGCGTGTGCTCGCTCGACGCGATCGCGCTGGAGGCGGCCGCAGGGCTCGGTGGGACGACGGACTTCGTCGTGGCGACCGACGCGCGGCGCAAGGAGGTGTACCTCGCGGCGTACGACGAGCAGGGCACCCGTCTGTCCGGGCCGGTCGTCGACAAGCCGGTGAACGTCGCGACGGACCTCCCGGTGGCCGGCGAGGGCGCCGTGCTCTACCCGGAGGCGTTCGGCCGAGCGGTCGCGCCTGCGCTGCCCAGCGCCGCATGGCTGGCCACGGCGGTCGTCGAGGAGCGGGTCGAGCTGACCGACGCCGAGCCGAGGTACCTACGACGTCCGGACGCCGTCGCCCCGGGGGACCGCAAGAGGGTCTCGTGACCCTGCGAGACGTCTCGTCCCCCGGCTCCTCGGGAACCGTCCGACGGGCCACCGCAGCCGACGTGGAGGCGGTCGTCCGGCTCGAGAAGGTCTGCCTCGGCGACGACGCGTGGTCGCGCGGCCTGGTCGAGCAGGGGATCGCGGCGCAGCTGCCGACGGTGGGCTACCTGGTCGCCGAGCTGGAGGGGAGCGTGGTCGGTCACGCCGTCGCCAGCGATGCGGGCGACGACGCCGAGCTCCAGAGGATCGCCGTCGACCCGGCGTACCGGCGCCGCGGCCTGGCGAGCGACCTGCTGGCTGCTGTGGAGGCGCGGGCGGCCGCGGGCGGGGCCACGCGCCTGCTGCTCGAGGTGCGTGTGGACAACGCGACGGCGGCCGCCTTCTACGAAGCGCAGGGCTTCGAGGAGGTCGGCCGCCGTCCTGGTTACTACCGGGACGGTGCCACCGCGGTGGTCCTGGGGAAGACGTTAGGACACCGCGGCGGCACCGCGTCGAGCGACGACTACTGACCCGTCACGGGAGGTAGTACGTCGGGTTCGGCAGCTTCACCGCACGGCCGTGGCCGCCCAGCAGGTCGGAGAACTGGTCACCGAAGTTGGCGATGATCTTGACCCCGAACTTCTGCTCGATGTGCGCACGGGTCTGCGACTTGAACTCCACGCGCGTGCAGGCGTCGGCGACCTCGCAGGTGATGTACTTCGGCTGCTTGCCGTCCGCCCACTTGGTGAAGTACCGCCTGGACGTGAACGCGTCGCCGTAGAACTTGTGCAGGTTCCTCAGCGTGGCCTTCTTCTGGTCCGCGCCGCGACCGGTCACGCCGAACACCTTGCAGCCGTGGCTCTGCGCGGCCTTGACGACCCGCTTCATGCCGGGCACGGCCGGGAAGCGCGCGTCCTGCACCCACTCGTCCTGGAGGACCGGGTCGAAGTTGAAGTGCATCGCCGCGTCCTCCATGTCGTAGGTCCACAGCGTGGTGTCGTCGGCGTCGAACACGACGGCGGGCTTGTTGCCGTACGTGCTCTGGTTCGCGCACCGGGTCTTCAGCCGGTCGGCCCACTTGTTGCGCAGCTTCTGCATCTCGTTGATGTACCGCGACTTGTGCTTGGCCGCGATGCCGGCGGTGGCGCCGTAGTAGGCGCGGATGGTCGCCTTGACCGAGTCGATGTTGGGGATGTTCTCCCCACCGACCGTCGCGCCGCTCGAGCCGTCCGGCGCCATGGTGAACACCGTGTGCGGCTGGAGCTCGGGCTGGGACACGCCCGGCAGGTTCGGGCTCGGCAGGTAGTACGTCGGGTTGGGCAGCTTGAGCGCCTTGCCCGAGTGGCCGCCCATCAGGTCGGACCACTGGTCACCGACGTTGAGCACGATGCTGTAGCCGAGCGCCTCGATGTGCGCGCGCGTCTGCGCCTTGTACTCGACGGTGGTGCAGGACGCCGCCGCGCACGTGATGTACGACGGCTGCGTGCTGCCGGGCTTGCCGGTCCACTTCGTGTAGAAGTTGTCGGCGGAGAACGCCGTGCCGTACCCGACCTTCGACAGGTTGGCCAGCGTCGCGGCTTTCTGGTCGTCGTTGCGACCGGTCAGGCCGAAGACCGTGTAGCCCATCTGGGTGGCCTTGCCGACGAAGTCGACCATGCCCGGGGTGGCCGGGAACAGCTGCTGCTGCACCCACGTGTTCTGGAGCGCCGGGTCGAAGTTGAAGTGCATCGCCCCGTCCTCCATGTCGTAGGTCCAGAGCGTGGTGTCGTCGGTGTCCAGGACGATCGCCGGCTTGACGTCTGTCTTGTGCTGCGCGAGGTACGGCTGCTGGTCGTTCAGCAGCTTGCTCATCTCCGTGATGTACGGCGACTTGGTCTTGTCGGCGATCCCGTCGCTGGACGCGTTGTAGTACGTCCGGATGGTCGCCTTGACCGAGTCGATGTTGGGGATGCCCTCGCCGGACTTCGTCAGGCCGCTCGAGCCGTCGGCCTTCATGGCGAAGTGGGTACGCGGGGTCAGCGGGTCCCGAGCCTTCAGGGCGGGAGAGGCGCCGGCACCGGCTTGCAGGCCGATGACGAGTGCGCCGGCGGAGGCGACGGCAAGAAGGCCGCGCCCCCTCGATACCGGATTCAGCATGGATGATGACCTTTCCGATAGGCGATAAGGCGCTGATGCAGACCAATGGGCCAAGTTAGTACCCCGTCCGACCGCCCCCCTCCTGGGGTCGACCACCCGGGTACCTCTGGGTCAGATGCGGCGGCCCGACAGAATGTTCGTCGTGAGTTCGGAAGGCCCCCTCGTCCTCGGCATCGAGACGTCCTGCGACGAGACCGGTGTCGGGCTCGTCCGCGGGACCACGCTGCTCGCCGACGCCGTGGCCAGCTCGGTCGACGAGCACGCGAGGTTCGGCGGGGTCGTGCCGGAGGTCGCCTCGCGCGCACACCTGGAGGCGATGGTGCCGACGCTCGAGCGGGCGGCCGAGACCGCCGGCGTACGCCTCCACGACGTCGACGCCATCGCGGTGACCAGCGGGCCCGGCCTCGCCGGAGCACTGCTGGTCGGCGTGGCCGCGGCCAAGGCGCTGGCCATCGGGCTCGGGAAGCCGCTGTACGGCGTGAACCACCTCGCCGCGCACGTCGCCGTCGACCAGCTCGAGCACGGCCCGCTGCCCGAGCCCTGCCTGGCGCTGCTCGTGTCGGGCGGTCACTCGTCGCTGCTGGAGGTCCACGACGTGACCGTCGGCGTCGAGCCCATGGGCGCCACGATCGACGACGCGGCGGGCGAGGCCTTCGACAAGGTCGCGCGGCTGCTCGGGCTGCCGTTCCCGGGCGGACCGCACATCGACCGGGCCGCGCGTGAGGGTCAGGTGACCATCGACTTCCCGCGCGGGCTGACCTCTCGCCGCGACCTGGAGCGGCACCGGTTCGACTTCTCGTTCTCCGGGCTCAAGACGGCCGTCGCGCGCTGGGTCGAGGCGCGCGAGCGCTCCGGGGAGCCGGTGCCGGTGGCCGACGTCGCAGCCTCCTTCCAGGAGGCTGTCTGCGACGTGCTGGTCCGCAAGGCGCTCGACGCCGCGACCGAGCGGGGGATCGAGGACATCCTCATCGGCGGCGGCGTGGCCGCGAACTCACGCCTGCGCGCCCTGGCCACCGAGCGTGCCGCCGACCGGGGCATCCGCGTGCGCGTGCCCCGGCCCGGGCTGTGCACCGACAACGGCGCCATGGTGGCGGCGCTGGGGGCCGAGCTGGTCGCGCGCGGGCGCACACCCTCGACGCTCGACCTGCCCGCCGACTCCTCGATGCCGGTGACGACCGTCGTCGCGTAGCCGGCCTACATCGGTGCGGCGTCGCCCGCGAAGACGAACGGGTCGGACAGGTTGTCTCCCAGCTCGGCCGGCGCGACGGCGTACTCCATGGCCCCGTCGACCCCCATCCGCACGATCGACCACTTCCCGTCCTGGTAGGCCGAGAACAGGAGGTGCGAGTCGTCCTCCCACGCGAAGTACCCGTAGAACGCCGAGTCGCCGGCGTTGGCGACCCGGTACGTCGTGGCCTTGCCGGTGGCCGCGTCGTAGATGGCGATCGAACCGTTGAGGTCGCCGGAGTGGAACGAGTCGCTGGCCGCCACGTAGGCGCCGCTCGGGGAGAACGCGTCCAGCGTGTGCTTGCAGGTCTTCCACTGCGTGGTCGCCGAGACGAGCGACGAGCAGGAGTTGTAGTCGTCCCGCTGCGAGACGCCGATGAGCTGACCGCTCTCGGTGACGTCCTTGACCAGGAACACGGTGTCGCTCGGGTCGGCGGGGCTCACGGTGCCGTCCCGGTCCACGCGCACGGAGGTGGCCACGGCCTCCGGGCCCTTGCCGCCGGAGACCCAGGCCGAGCACGGGCCGCCGTCGACGCAGGCGCCAGTGAGCGCCTGGATGATCGCGCCCTGGAGGCCCGAGTCGCCCATCACGACCGGCTCGGTGCTGCTACCCGAGTCCCAGAGCATCACACGGCCCTTCAGGTCGACCCAGGCCACGGCCCCTCCGCCGGCGGCGGAGGCCAGGGAGGTGGCCGGGTACGGGCCGTGGGGCGTGCCGCCGTCGTCGCGGGTGATCGTGACCTTCTCGCCCACCAGCACGGCGGTCTCGGTGCCCAGGGCCACGTAGGCCCGCAGGTCGTTGGCCGCCGCGTCGTCGCGGTAGTCGATCCTGGGCGGGGCGCCGGTCGGCAGGTCGCGCACGTCGAGGGCGTGCGGCTTGCCCATGACCGGCGTCGACGTCGGCGTCGGGTTCGCGGTGTCGCTGACCGTGGTCGGCCCGGTGGCCGGCGGCAGCGGGCCGTCGGTGTTCGAGCCCTTGGAGGCGATCATCGCCGTCGGCACGACCACCGCGATCGCGGCGGCAACGGCCAGACCGCCGGCGACGCGACGCCGACGGCGGATCGAGGTGGCCGTGCCGCGGACGTCGTCGAACGACAGCGGGCCGGGGCCGAGGCCGTCGGCGCGCTCGGTGAAGACGCGGGTCAGCTCCCTGTCGTCGAACTCGTCGAGGTCGTTCATCGCTCCCCCTCCTGGGGGTTGAGGTGGGCCGGCGTGCGCTCGCGGAGCGCGGCCAGGGCCCGGCTGGTCTGGGACTTCACGGTGCCGACGGAGACGCCGAGCACCTCGGCCGTCTCGGCCTCGGAGAGCTGCTCGTAGTAGCGCAGCACCAGGACGGCACGCGCCTTCTTGGGCAGCGACTGGACGAGCTCCCACAGCGCGGCGCTGCGCCCGTCGTCGTACTGGTCGACGTGCGGTGCCGGCTCGGGGAGCTGCTCGGTGGCGTGCTCGCGCCTCTTCCAGCCGCGCCGCCACAGGGAGTTGTTCTCGTTGACGAGGATGCGCCGCAGGTACCCGTCGATCGAGCCCTGGTCCCGGACCCGGTCCCACGAGAGGTACAGCTTGGCGAACGCCGTCTGCACCAGGTCCTCGGCCGTGTGCCGGTCCCCGGTGAGCAGGTACGCCGTCCGCAGCACGCTCGCCTGGCGTGCCTGCAGGTACGCCGCGAAGTCGGCGTCGCGCGCAGCGCGTCTGTCGGGCATCAGCGTCCCCGGTTCGGCGGTGGGGCTGGCGGCCACGGTCAGTCCCTCTCCGGACATCATCGGTAACTCGGACAGCACCAAGACGCAACCGGGCCGGTGGAGGTTGCAAACACGATCAAGCGCTGGCCCTCCAGGCCGTGCGACCGTGGGCTCGTGGCCACCTGGGAGGACGTGGACGACCTGGTGAAGGGGTTGCCCGACGCGCGCGCGACCACCGCCCACGAGGGATCGCCGTCGTGGTCGGCCGGGCGGCACCAGTTCGCCCGGCTGCGCTGGGACGACGACGGCCGGGAGCTTCTGCAGTCGTGGAGCGGAGACATGTCCCTGGGTGATGCGCTCCAGGGACGCCGCGAGGTGTTCCCGGTGGTGCACACCTTCCGCTACCGCGTCTCGACCTGGGCGGTCCTGGAGCGCCTGAGCCGGCGCGAGGTGGCCGAGCTGCTGCTGGACTCCTACGCCATCCGCGGTGGGGTCAAGCGGGGCGAGGCGGTCGACGAGGCGGCGTACTTCGCCCGCGTCTGAGACGCGGAGTCACCGGGTGGGCAGCACGAACGGGGAGGCCCCGCCACGGTCCGGCACCGGCGGCACCGCGAGCTCCACCGACCCGTCGGCGACGCCGAGCCTCAGCACGGCCCACTGGTCGTCCTGGAACACCAGCGCGAGCACGTGGTCGTCGTCCTCCCAGACGGTGTGCAGCAGGGCGGCCTGGTCGCGGCTGTGCCACTCCGCACGCACCTGGCCGTCCAGGTCGAGGACGGCGGCGAGGCCCTGGCCGAAGCCGTCGAGGTACGCCGGTCCGGCCAGGATGCCCGTACCTGCCGGCGAGAAGTCGAACAGCGTGTAGTCGCAGGTCTCCCAGACGGGCTTCCGCCTGAAGTCCTGGAACCGGCCCCAGCAGGAGCCCTCGTCGGACACCGAGGTCATGGCGACCATGCCGGCGTCCCCGGTCGCCACGTCGCCCACGGCCACCACGCCCGGCACGGTGTCGACGATCCCGTGGGAGATGGAGATCCAGGCCCGGGTGCCGTCGGGGGAGTTGACGTACGCCGCGCAGCCGACGCCCTCCACGCCCTCCTTGCAGGTCGTGCCGTCGCTGAGGAGTGCGGCCAGGCTGCTGCCGCCCGTCACCTCGGGCAGGTCCCACTCCTGGTCGCCGCCGTGCTCGACCACGTGCGGACGTCCGTCGGCGCCCAACCAGCCGACGATCGCTCCGTCGGGCGTGGCCACCAGCCCGCCCTCGGGGACGTCGTACGCGTGCACCTCCTGCAGCTGGCCGTCGAGCAGCACGACCTGGGTGCCCGTGGCGGAGTACGTCGTCGCGACGAGCCCGTCGCCCATCGTCGCGAACTCGCCGTACTCGCGGTCCAGCGACTCCGTCGTCCCGTCGGGCCGGACGAGGGCCCAGGTGTCGCCGGCGTGGGCGAGGTACGGGATGCGGGGCGGCGCGCCGCGAGGGACGCCGCGGATCGTGAGCACGCCCGGGTCCACCGGGTCGGGGGTGTCAGCGGTGCTCGCCGTCGTCGACGGCGTGGCCGTGGGCGACGGCGTCGGCTCGTCGGTCGCGGACGAGCTCGGCGTGCTCGTCGGGTCGTCGGCCACCCCCGGGGCCCAGGTCTGCGTGCCGCACGCGCCGAGCGACAGCACGGCGGCAACAGCAGCGACAACCGCAGGGGCGCGTCCGGGACTCATGCCCCTGGGACGCGCCCCGCCGATGTCCGGTTGCCGTCAGCCCTGCCGGTCGTCCTCCGCGCCGTCCTCGGCCTCGACGACCTCGTCGGTCTCCGCCTCGACCGGAGCCTCGGCCCCCGAGTCGGAGTCGGTGTCGTGGTCGGCCTCGGCCTCGGGTGCGGCCTCGCCGGCCGGGGCCTCGAAGGGGTCGACCATCGGCACCATCGCGCCGCCGGTGAGCGTGGCCAGCATCTGCCGCACGTTGGTCAGCTGGGCGTTGATGCTGTCGCGGCGCTGCGTGGCGGCGGACAGCTCGCGGTCGGAGTCGGCGCGGACACGTGCGGCCTGGGCGCGTGCCTCGCCGACGATGCTGGCGGCCTGCTTCTCGGCCTCCTCGACCAGCCGGCGGCTCTCGCGCACGGCCTCGTCGTTCATCTTCTCGGCGTTGGTGCGCGTGAGGTCGATGTGCGACTCGATCTCGGCCAGCCGACTCTGGTGGTCCTGCACCTGCGTGGTGAAGTCCTCCTCGGCCGCGGCCCGCCGGCGGGCGAGCGTGGTCTCGAAGTCGGCGGCGGCCTGGGCGGCCTTCGCGCGCTGGTGCTCGTAGACCGCCTCGGCCTCCTGGAGCCGGGCGGCGGCGTCGCGCTCCGCGGCGTCGAGCCGGTCGTCGGCGGTCTTGCGGGCGTCCTCGAGGACGCGCGAGGCCTCGGTGTCGGCATCGGTACGACGCTGCTCGGCGTGCCGGTCGGCGTCGCTGCGCTGCCGCGACACCTCCTCGGCGACCGCGCTGCGCTCGCTCTCCAGGGCCGCGCGTCCCTTGTCCAGCAGGTCCTTGGCCTCGGCCTCGGCCAGGCTGAGGATCTTCGAGATCCGCTGGCCGAGGTGCTCGAACGTCGCGAGCACCGGCTGCGACTCGCCGTCACCCTCGGACTCTCGGTGCTGCTCGAGCTGCTGCACGCGCTCGGCGAGCTGGGCGGCCTGCTGGCGCGCCTGGTCGGCCTGCTGGGCGAGCTCCTGGAGCCGCTTGTCGACCTGGGCGGGCTCGTAGCCGCGCAGTACCACGCGGAACGGGGGGGTCTCGGTCATGGGTGTTCCTTCTCCTCGGGGGCGGGTCCGGTAGAACCTTCGGTGGGCACGGCCAGCGCCTGGATGACGCCGGACAGGCCTTCGAGCTCGGCCGCGATCTCGTCGCGGCGCTTGGTGAGGACGGCGGCCTCGGTGCGCGCGTCCTCGAGGACGGCGCGCGCCTTGCCGCGCAGGTCGTCGGCCTCCGCGCGGGCGGCGGCGACCAGGTCGGTCGCCTCCCGGCGGGCGGCGCGCAGCTCGTCCTGGGCGGACTGCCGGTTGCGGACCACCTCGTCGGCGACCTGCTCGCGCAGCAGCCGGGTGGTCGACTCGGTCTCCTCCTCGCGACGACGCGCACGCTCGTGCACGAGCGACGCCTCGTCCTCGGCGGAGGCGATGGCGGCCAGGCGGGCGTCCTCGGCCTCGGCGCGAATCCGGGCGGCATCACTCTCCGCGGTGGCGACCAGGCTCGCCGCCACGGCGGCCAGCTCCTGGGCGTCACGCTCGGCGGTCTCCACGGCCTCGCGCACGCGGGCGCCCACGCGGTCCACGACCGCCTGGATCCGCCGACGCCGCTGCGCCACGTGGTCGGCGCCCTCGGCGCGAGCGGCTGCCCGCAGGCGCTCGGCCTCCTGCTCGGCGTTGTCCAGGAGCGCCTGCATCGTGCTCTGCGTCCAGGCGGTCTGCTCCTCGGCGGCGCGGATGGCCTCGCCGGCCTCGGCGCGGGCGTTGCGGAGCAGCTCCTCGGCCGTCTGGTGGGCGTGTGCGCGGACGTGCTCGGCCTCGGCGAGCACGGCGTGGGCGTGGGTGTCGGCGTCCTTGCGCAGCGCCTCGACCTCTTGGGTCGCCTGCGCGCGGACCGCGGCGGCGTCCTCGTCCGCGGTGATGCGCAGCTCCTCGGCGGCCCGGACCGTCTCGAGCTGTTGGTGCCGCATCGACACCGTGGCCAGGGTGAGCAGCCGCAGCGTGAGGGAGGCGGTGGTGGCCAGCCGGTGGTCGGTCTCGGCCCGGCTCTCGGCGCGGATCCGTTCGGCGTCCTCGCGGGTGACGGCGAGCTCGCGGTCGAGGGCCTCCCGGTCGCGGACGGCCGCCTCGGACGCCTCGGCCAGGATCGCCTGCCGTTGGGCGTCGGCGGCGTCGAGGAGCAGCCGGACCTGCTCGCCTGCGTCGGCGACGGACTGGCGGGCCTCGGCGGAGGCGTCGGCCAGGCGGGCCTCGGCCTGGGAGAGCGCCCGCGCGGCCTCGGCGCGCTCGGTGCTGGCCTCCTCGTGCAGCCGGCGGCTCTCGGACTCCAGCTGCTCGGCGAGCGCCATCGCCTCGGCGGCCTGCTGCTCGGCCTGCGAGCGCAGCTCGTCGGCGACCTGCTGCGCGTGCAGCAACAGCTGCGCCGCGGCGGTGCCGCCAGGTGTCTCAGCGGTCCCCGGCTGCACCTCAGCCGCCGCATGTGGGTCGATCGCCTGCATACCGTCCATCGCGTCCTGTCTCGCCGGCCTTTCGCCCCCCACAGGCAACGCACCTGCCGACACGCGTACCCGCGGAGCATATCCTCCCGTCGGCCTGGGGTCAGCGGTCGCCCGAGACGCGGCCCTACGCTGGCGCCAGTCCGGCAGCCGGTCCACGGCCGGGCGCCCGTCGAGCCGAAAAGGAACCGCAGCATGCACGAGGTCCGAGGTGTCGTCGCCCGTTCGAAGGGTGCACCGGTCAGCGTCGAGACGATCCTGGTGCCGGACCCCGGCCCCGGTGAGGCGCTGGTGCAGGTGCAGGCCTGCGGCGTCTGCCACACCGACCTCCACTACCGCGAGGGCGGCATCAACGACGACTTCCCGTTCCTCCTGGGCCACGAGGCCGCCGGTGTCGTGGAGGCCGTGGGGGACGACGTACGCGACCTCGCCCCCGGTGACTTCGTGATCCTCAACTGGCGGGCGGTCTGCGGCACCTGCCGGGCGTGCAAGCGCGGTGAGCCGTGGTACTGCTTCGCCACCTTCAACGCCACCCAGAAGATGACGCTCGCCGACGGCACCGAGCTCAGCCCGGCGCTGGGTATCGGAGCGTTCGCCGAGAAGACCCTGGTCGCCGCCGGTCAGTGCACGAAGGTCGACCCGTCGACCCGGGCGGCCGCCGCCGGCCTGCTCGGGTGCGGCGTGATGGCCGGCCTCGGTGCCGCCCTGAACACCGGCAACGTGAGCCGTGGCAAGAGCGTCGCCGTCATCGGCTGCGGTGGCGTGGGCGCGGCCGCGATCGCGGGCTCAGTGCTCGCCGGGGCGGGCACGGTCATCGCCGTCGACATCGACCCGCGCAAGCTCGAGACGGCCACGAAGATGGGCGCGACCCACACCATCAACTCCGCCGAGGAGGACCCGGTCGCCGGGATCCAGGCGCTCACCGAGGGCCACGGCGCGGACGTCGTCATCGACGCGGTCGGCCGGCCCGAGACGTGGAAGCAGGGCTTCTACGCCCGCGACCTGGCCGGGACGCTGGTCCTGGTCGGCGTACCGACCCCCGACATGCGCATCCCCGACATCCCGCTCATCGACGTCTTCGGCCGCGGCGGCGCCCTGAAGTCGAGCTGGTACGGCGACTGCCTGCCCACCCGGGACTTCCCGATGCTCGTCGACCTCTACCGCCAGGGCCGGCTGGACCTCGATGCCTTCGTGTCCGAGGAGATCGGCATCGACGACGTCGAGGCGGCGTTCGAGAAGATGCACCACGGCGACGTGCTGCGGTCGGTCGTGATCTTCTGAGCGCGCGCGTCGACCACGCAGTGGTCTCGGGCACCTTCTCCCTCGACGGCGCGACCTTCGACGTCGACAACAACATCTGGGTGGTCGGCGACGACGCGGAGTGCGTCGTCATCGACGCCCCGCACGACGTCGACGCGATCCTGGCGGTGGTCGGCGGACGCCAGGTCAAGGCGATCCTCTGCACCCACGCCCACGACGACCACGTGCGCGTCGCGCCGGCGCTGCGCGAGGCGGTCAACGACGGGCAGGGCGCGCCGATCCTGCTGCACCCCGACGACCGGCCCCTGTGGGAGCTGACGCACACCGACCACTTGTGGGACGTCGACCTCGCCGACGGGTTCACCATCGACGTGGGCGGCACGACGCTGCAGGTGCGGCACACGCCCGGCCACGCCCCGGGTGCGGTCTGCCTGTACGCCGCCGACCTCGGCTGCGTCTTCACCGGCGACACGCTCTTCCAGGGCGGGCCGGGCGCGACCGGCCGCTCCTACAGCGACGCCGACCAGATCAGGGCCTCGATCCGGTCGCGCCTGTTCTCACTGCCCGACGAGACGGTCGTGCACACCGGCCACGGCGACGACACCACCATCGGCGCCGAGCGCGTGGCCCTGGACGGCTGACGCCTTCCGCTGCCACACCAGCGAGCTCGCCCACGCCAGCGCCACCGCGAGCACGGCGAAGCCCACCTCGAACACCAGGACGTCCCCGAACGACGGGTCCTCCGCCCCCGGGTCCGGCATGAACAGCACGAGGTACAGGGCCAGCGCCAGCGTGCCGACGATCGTCAGCACACCCACGACCCGGAGCAGCCGGCCGCGGACGCCGAACGCCGGACCCCCGAGCAGGAACGCCGGTGCCAGCAGCATGCCCGGGCTCATGAAGAGGACCAGCCCCGGCACGACGGCGAGCGTCCACCACCGGGACCGCCCGGTACGCCGCGACGCGTGCACCAGCCCGACGCCGAGGCCCAGCAGCGCGGAGAACCCGATGATCGCCAGCGTCCCGGCCCAGGAGAACTCGGGGTCGGTGGTGATCAGCCGCATCCAGATGCGTGCAAGCACGCCCCAGACCGCGCCGAGCGCGAGGCCGAGCCCGGCGCCGCGCAGCAGCGCCGTCACCAGGACACCGGGAGGCAGACCAGGCGTGGCCCGGCCGTGCCGTTGGGTGCGGTCTCCTCGGCGTGCACCACGACGGCCCGGTCTCCGGGGGCGGGCACGAACGGCACCGTGGCGTCGCCCGCCCCCGTCCCGTCCCCGACGACCGTGAAGTCCAGCCACACCTCGGTCTGGTCGCTGACGACCGGCGGACTGGTGGTGGACGCGTTGTAGTGCGGACCCGCGGCGGCGCCGTTCCCCTCGACGCACGGACCCACGTGGAGGTGGGCGCCGTACGACTCGCCGACGACCGCCGGGTCGATGCCCTGGATTCGCAGGTGGAACGTCGTGCCCCTGCCGTTCGGGGTCATGACGAGGTGGGCGGTGGCATCCCCGAACGGGTCGGGCGTCGCCGCGGAGAGGTCGACGAGGTCGCCCCGGAACACTTGGGCCGGTGCGGCCGAGGTGGCGACGACCGGTGTGGTCAGCAGGGCGACGGCGGCGGCGAGGATCGTCGTACGGCGCAGGTTCATGGTCGGGCTCCGTTCGTGGAGAGGTCTGGACACCTCGACGGACGGCCCTGGACACCGCACGGGTGACAAGGGAAACCTGCAAGAACTCGCGGGCGGGACGTGTCACCCGGAAGGGTCTCGCGGTTCGTCTGCACCAACGATGGAGTCCGTCTCGGCGATGCCCCAAGGCAAGTCCTGGAGCCAGGTGAGGAGCGGGTCGGCGGACGACGCCGACGCGCTGGTCGCCGCGCTCTTCGAGCAGGAGGGACAGCGCCTGGTCGCCCTGGCCCGCTTCTTCACCGACGACCGCACGGCGGCGGAGGACCTGGTGCAGGAGGCGTTCATCCGCATGGCGCGCAACGCGCACCGGATCCGCGAGCGGGACAAGGCCGCGGCGTACCTCCGCTCGATCGTGGTCAACCTCGCGCGCGACCACAACCGGCGCGGACTCGTGTCCCTGCGGCACCGGCCGCCAGCGGCTCCGGACGAGCCGTCCGCCGAGGAGACCGCGTCGCGCGCGGAGTCGCGTCGCGAGGTGGTGGTCGCGCTGCGCGGGCTGCCGTACCGCCAGCGCGAGTGCCTCGCGCTGCGCTACTACCTCGAGCTCTCCGTGGACCAGATCGCCGAGGCGCTCGGCGTCTCGGCGAACTCGGTCAAGACCCACCTGAAGCGGGGCCTGCGCGGCCTCGCCGCCGCCTTGGAGGACCCGCATGGCCGATCTTGAGACTCGTCTGCACGACGCCCTCGGGGACGCCGGCGCCCACACCGAGCCGTCGCCCGACCTGTTCGCCCGCGTCGTCGGGAGCATCGCCGACGACCGCACCCGGCGCCGCCACGCGCGCGGCATCGCCCTGGCCTGGGCCGCCGGCGTCGCGCTGACCGCCGTGCTCACCATCACCCTGACCCCGAAGGACGAGGAGGGACTGCACATGCCCTGGTGGATCCTGGAGATCGCCACGAACGTCGCACTCGTCGGCATCGCCGTGTGGCTCGGGCCGTTCATCAAGCGGTTCGGCCGGGCCTACGCCGCCGACGTCTTCCACGACAACCCGCTGACCGGCAAGAGCTACATCGTGCTCACCGACATCGTCTACTACCTGATCTTCGCGGCGTACATCCTCTTCACGATCCGGGTGGAGCCGCCGCTCTCGTGGGTCGACGAGGTGAGCGCGAGGTTGGTCAAGGACGAGCTCGTCCGGGTCGGCGGCATCCTGCTGATCATCGGCATGCTGCACGGGCTCAACATCGTGATCATGCCGGTCCTCGGCCGGTTGTTCTCGCTCAACCGGCGGCTGCCGCCACGGATGGGTGGGTGACCTGCAGGTGACGGGTCTGGCGCGTTCTGCCACGGAGTGGCGGCCGGGGTTGGGAGACTGCCGGACGTGCGCCGCCTCCTCACCGGCGCCGCCGCGTTGCTGCTCGCCGGTGCCGCGCTGGCGACCCCCACCCCCACCGACGGCTCGGTCCCGACGCTCGACCGGGCGCCGGTGCGGCGCGTCCCGGCCCCCGTGGCGACCTCCTGGGGACCGACCCGCGCGGAGGTGAGCCGCGCCCGCGAACTGGTGGGCGCGATGTCGCTCAGCGAGCAGGCGGGACAGGTGATCGTGGCGGGGTACCACGGCACGCGGTCTCCGGCGGCCCTGGTCGACCGCCTGCACCTGGGCGGTGCGGTCCCGGTCGCCGAGAACATCACGTCCAGCGCCCAGATCCGCGCGGTCAACGCCTCGGTGCAGCGCGTCGTCCGGCCGCGCGGCTACCCGGCGTTCATCGGCGTCGACCAGGAGGGCGGGACGGTCGTCCGCATCCGCGAGGCGACCGCGTTCCCGGCGTTCATGTCCACCGGAGCCGCCCGCGACCCGGGGCTCACCCGCGAGGTGGCGGCCGCCAACGGCCGGGAGATGCGCGGGCTCGGGTTCACCTCGGTGCTCGCGCCCGTCGCCGACGTGACCCGGGGGCCCGCGGACCCGGTGATCGGCACCCGCTCGGCGTCCGGGTTCCCGCGCGTCGCCGCCGCCCAGGTCGTGGCCGCCGAGGCCGGGCTCGCCGATGCCGGCGTGATCGGCGTCCTCAAGCACTTCCCGGGACACGGCGCGGTCACTGTGGACAGCCACCAGGCCCTCCCGGTGCTGCGGACGCCGCTCGACGTGCTGCGGCGTACGGCGCTGGTGCCGTTCCGCCGCGGCGTCGAGGCCGGCGCCTCGGCCGTGATGATCGGGCACCTCGACGTCCGTGCGGTCGACCCGCACGTCCCCGCCTCGCTGTCCCGGAAGGTCGTCACCGGGCTGCTCCGCGACGAGCTGGGCTTCCGTGGCGTGGTGATGACCGACGCACTCTCCATGGGTGCGATCTCGAAGCGCTACGGCTCCGCCAGGGCGGCGGCCCGCGCCGTGAACGCGGGCGTCGACATCGTCCTGATGCCGGCCGACGCCCGCGCCGCTCGCACGGGCATCGTCGACGCGGTCCGAGCCGGCCGGCTGCCGAGGACGCGGCTCGCCGCCGCGGCGAGCCGGATGGTCGCGTTGCTCCTGCACGTGCGGCACGCGGACGCGAGACCCGCACGCCTGGGGTCGGCGGCCCGTCTCTCGGCCCGGCTGTCGGGGGAGGCGCTCACGTCCGTGGCCGGACCGTGCTCGGGTCGACTCGTCGGCGGGCACGTGCGCGTCGCCGGCCCGGCCGACGCCGTCGCGGTCTTCCGGGCGGCGGCCGCGCGCCAGGGACTGGGCGTCGGCCGCGGTACCCGGGTCGTGCTGGCCACCCGTGGCCGACCACCGCGAGGCGGAGTGGTGGTGGCGCTCGACCGTCCGGACCTGCTGGCCCGCAGTGCGGCACCTGTCCGGGTGGCGACGTACGGCGTCACCGCCGGCGCGATGCGTGCCCTCGTGGGGTTCCTCCTCGGGCACCGATCGGCCCCAGGACACCTGCCGGTGAGGGTCCCCGCGTTACCGCGGACCGGGTGCTGAAAGCGAGCAAATCGTCGAGATCGACCGGTTCCGGAGCCGGGAGGGACAGGAACCGCGGAACCCGAAGGGAGATACGTCCCCAGGCTCAGGAATTCGACTGGTCCAGCCCACCGGGGTGACCGTGTGCCTACCGCATTTCCCAACGACCCCGCGGCGGTCTATGGTGTGGTCTCCACATGTAATCCGGGGGGGTAACAATGGATTCCATCAAGACGCCTGCGCGCGTCAAGTCCGGGGGGACTCAAATCTCGCGGCGCACCGTCACACGCGGTGTCGCATGGTCAGCGCCGATCGCTGCCGTCGCTTACGCCGCACCCGCTTTCGCTGCTTCGCAGCCCGTGACCGTGCAGCTGTGCGGCACGATCTGCAAGCACCCAGGCAACAGCGGGCCTGACGACACCTTCAAGATCTACCACTTCACGTTCTGCTTCACGGCCAGCCAGGCCATCGTGGGCAACACCGTGACGATCACCAGCATGACGATCAACGGCGTGACCAAGACGGCGGCCTCGGGTGCGGTGACGCCGACGTCGGTGAGCATCACGCCCGGCTCGACGGTGTGCTACTACATCGACGCTCTGGAGTTCCCGGACAGCGCCAACGGGTCTGCTCGTCTGGACTTCTCCTACACGAAGCTCATCGGCGGCAACCCCGACCCGGCCGGAGCCACGACCGGCTTCGTCCAGGCGACGTTCAACGGCATCGACCGGTGTGGCACGTCGGACCACGGGGTCAATCCCAAGGACTGGCCGCACCCGTCCGGCGCGACGGCTGACCCGCCGCCGGGCAACAACAACTGCCTCTGATCACGTCTCGTCGACCGGGTGGGCCTTCGGGCCTCACCCGGTCGTCGTGATCACCTCGGTCAGAACGGCTTCACGAGCAGGGCGATGCCCTGCTCACGGGCGCGGGTCAGCACCAGCGTGGCCTCGTCCTCCCCGCGGAGGTCGAGCCGCTTGCGCAGCTGCTCGGGCGAGATGTCGACGCCGCGCTTCTTGATCGTCAGCGTGCCGATGCCGCGCGCCCGCAGCGCCGCGCGCAGCTGCTTCTCGCGGTACGGCAGCTCCTCCAGGACGCGGTAGGACCGGGCGAAGGGTGTCCGGAACGACTCCTCCGACGTCACGTACGCGATCTTGCGATCGACCAGGCGACCGCCGACCCCGGCGGCGACGGCGGTGACCAGACCCGCCCGGATGACGGCACCGTCCGGCTCGTAGAGGAAGGCGCCGAGGTCACCGACGTCGCCACCGGGGTCGTCCTCGTCGGTGAGCGTGGCGAGCCCACCGTCGCCGATCACGGTCGCGCGCCGCGACACCGTCGCCAACCGGCCCGACCACAGCGCCGCCTCCTTCACCTCGCCGTGGTCGCTGACCCACTCGGCCTCGACGTCGTGCGGGACGAGCGCGTGCGGGATGCCCGGCGCGACCTTCACGCACGCGTCACGCGTGAGCAGGCGCTCGACGAACGACCAGGGTGGCGTCCAGTCGTCGGCATGGAACGTCCGGCCGCGTCCGGTGCGCCGGGCCGGGTCGGCGAACGCGACGTCGAACGGCGAGGTGTCGACCGTGGTCGCGTCGGCCACCTGCACCGCCCCGGCCAGGCCGAGCGCGGCCAGGTTGGCCCCGGCGACCGCGACGCGCACCGGGTCGAGGTCGACGCCCGCGGTGAGCACGCCGGCCCGGGCGAAGGCCAGCAGGTCGCCGCCGATCCCGCAGCCGAGGTCGACGACGGTCTGGGTCACGGCCGCCTGCAGCCGGCCGGCGCGGTGCGTGGACACGCTCAGCCGGGTGGCCTGCTCGAGGCCGTCGGGGGTGAAGTACATGAGGGTGGCCAGGTCCCCGAACTTCGGCACCGCCCGGCGCCGCAGCTCCGCCTGCCCGACCGCGACGGCCACGTGCTCGGGCGCCGCCGTACGCCGCAACGCGGACTGGACGACGAGCTCGTCCGCCCCTTCTGCCGTCAGCTCGACCGCTCGCGCCAGCAGCCGCTGGCCGTCGTCGGTCAGCAGCCAGCGGAAGGCGTCGAGGTCCATGCCGCCCATCCTGCCGTGGTGGTCCACCTGGCCTGGCACTCGTGTGGGGGGAGTGCTAACGTCGCGGTTGGCACTCTCGCCTCGAGTGTGCCAACCCAGTATCAGCGCAGCACCACCGCTTGCGACGACGTACGACCCCCGCGACGGCGTACCTCTCAGCAGGCCCCGTGAGACCTGACAACAGTTCAGAAAGTGGAGGTCGACATCGTGTCGGTCAACATCAAGCCCCTCGAGGACCGCATCGTCGTGAAGCCGCTCGACGCGGAGCAGACCACGGCGTCCGGCCTGGTCATCCCCGACACGGCCAAGGAGAAGCCCCAGGAGGGCGAGGTCCTGGCCATCGGTCCGGGTCGCATCGACGACAACGGCAACCGCGTCCCGCTGGACGTCGCGGTCGGCGACAAGGTCATCTACAGCAAGTACGGCGGCACCGAGGTCAAGTACTCCGGCAACGAGTACCTCATCCTCTCGGCGCGCGACGTGCTCGCCGTCGTGTCCTGATCCAGAAGCACCTGAACCGGGTCGTGTGCCTCACGACGCGCCCGCTCCTGTTTCCCGGGGTGGTCCCTGAGGAGCCGAGGGACGAGGCGTCTCGAAGGCACACGACCCGTTCGCTTCCCTCTAGCACCCCCGTATCGGCCCATGAACCAGCACTCGTGAAGGACTGACATGCCCAAGATCCTGGAGTTCGACGAGCACGCGAGGCGCTCCCTCGAGCGCGGCGTCGACAAGCTCGCCAACACCGTCAAGGTGACGCTCGGCCCCAAGGGCCGCTACGTCGTGCTCGACAAGAAGTGGGGCGCGCCGACCATCACCAACGACGGCGTCACCGTGGCCCGCGAGATCGAGCTCGACGACCCGTTCGAGAACCTCGGCGCGCAGCTCACCAAGGAGGTCGCGACCAAGACCAACGACGTCGCCGGCGACGGTACGACGACCGCGACTGTGCTGGCTCAGGCGATGGTCCACGAGGGCCTGCGCGCCGTGGCCGCCGGTGCCAACCCGATGGCGCTCAAGCGCGGCATGGACGCCGCGGCCGAGGCCGTCGGCGACGCGCTGCGCGAGGCCGCCCGCGAGGTGGACTCCAAGGAGGACATGGCCTCGGTCGCCACCATCTCCAGCCGCGACAGCCTGATCGGCGAGCTGCTGGCCGAGTCCTTCGACAAGGTCGGCAAGGACGGCGTGATCACGGTCGAGGAGTCCAACACCATGGGCACCGAGCTGGAGTTCACCGAGGGGATGCAGTTCGACAAGGGCTACATCTCGGCGTACTTCGTCACCGACCCGGAGCGCATGGAGGCCGTCCTCGACGACCCCTACATCCTGCTGCACCAGGGGAAGATCTCGGCGATCGCCGACATCCTCCCGCTGCTGGAGAAGGTCATCCAGTCCGGCAAGCCGCTGTTCATCCTGGCCGAGGACGTCGAGGGCGAGGCCCTGTCGACGCTGGTGGTGAACAAGATCCGCGGCACCTTCACCGCCGTCGCGGTGAAGAGCCCGGCGTTCGGCGACCGTCGCAAGGCGATGATGCAGGACATCGCGACCCTGACCGGCGGTCAGGTCGTGGCGCCCGAGGTCGGCCTCAAGCTCGACCAGGTCGGGCTCGAGGTGCTGGGCCAGGCCCGGCGCGTGGTGATCACCAAGGACAACACCACGATCGTCGACGGCGCCGGCGACAAGGCCGAGGTCGAGGGCCGCGTCAACCAGCTCAAGGCCGAGATCGAGAACACCGACTCCGACTGGGACCGCGAGAAGCTCCAGGAGCGCCTCGCCAAGCTCGCCGGCGGTGTGTGCGTCATCAAGGTCGGCGCCGCCACCGAGGTGGAGCTGAAGGAGAAGAAGCACCGGATCGAGGACGCCGTGTCCGCGACCCGTGCGGCCATCGAGGAGGGCATCGTCGCCGGCGGCGGCTCCGCCCTCATCCACGCCGCGTCCGTGCTCTCCGAGGACCTCGGCCTCACCGGTGACGAGGCCACCGGCGTGCGCATCGTGCGCAAGTCCGTCGACGAGCCGCTGCGCTGGATCGCCGAGAACGGCGGCGAGAACGGCTACGTCATCGTGGCCAAGGTCCGCGACGCCGGCGTCGGCACCGGCTACAACGCCGCGACGAGCGAGTACGGCGACCTGGTCGCCCAGGGCGTGCTCGACCCGGTCAAGGTGACCCGCTCCGCGCTGGTCAACGCGACCTCGATCGCCGCGATGCTGCTGACGACCGAGACGCTGATCGTCGAGAAGCCCGAGAAGGAAGAGGCGCCCGCGGCCGGTCACGGCCACGGCCACGGTCACTGACCCGCCCCTGATCCACGCACCGGCCCGCCCGAGGTTCCTCGGGCGGGCCGGTGTCGTCCTGGACGCTGCTCAGGGGATCGTGGCCCAGTCCGGCGACAGCTCCGAGCGGTCGTCGGTGTGCGTGATCTGCTGCAGGCCGGACCCGTCGAGGTTCGCGACGAACAGGTCCGCGGGTGCCTTGCGGAACATCGAGAACACGACCTGCTGACCGTCGGGTGAGTAGTCCGGCATCACCGCGTAGTCGCTCCGGCGGAGGTCCAGGGGAACCGGTGTGACGGTCCCTGTGGCCACCTCGATCTCGACCAGCCGGCCGTGACGGTTCGCGGAGATGACCGTCGTCCCGTCGGGGGACCAGGTCGCCCCGGCGACCTCGTGCGCCTGGAGCAGCCCCCACGCGGTCACCCGGCGAGCGTGGGCGCCGTCGGCGTCGGCGATGTAGAGGGCCTCCCGTTCCAGATCGGTGCCCTCGTCAGGCGTGGGGTCGGGACGCTCGCGCAGCCACGCCAGCGTGGTGCCGTCCGGTGAGTAGCCGACGGCGAGGTCCTGGCCGCCGTACGGGTTGGTCGTGACGCGACGGCCGCCGCGGCCGTCCCTGACCCGGAAGCTGAAGACGCCGCGCCGGGTGCCGCACAGGATGCGGGTGTCGTCGAGGGACCAGGCGCTGCAGTACAGGTCCATGGGCTGGGTGCGCATCCGCAGCAGCCGGTACCCGCTGCCGTCCGGAGTCGTGATGGCCGGTCGGAAGGCGACCAGCTCGCCGGAGTCGTCGAACACCAGGACGTTGCTGTGCAGCACCCGGGTGCCGTCGTGGGACCAGGTGCTCTTGTTGAAGTCCTCCAGGTCGTCGGGCAGCTTCACGGGTGCTCGCCCCGTGCCGTCCGGGTCCAGCGTGGTCACCTTCGCGCCGCCGTGCGCGACCAGCAGGCCGCTGGTGAGGATGCGCTCGTGGCTCACCGGGTCCGCTGCCTGCACGGTCGGTGCCGTGAGCACCGCGGCCAGGCCGAGCGCCGCGACAACGGCGCAGGTGGTGGTGGTCTTCATGTCAGCCTCCTGGAGGGTCCCTCGTGACAGACACAGCCCTGGGGTGCCGCCGTCGTTGACACGGCGCCGGAACTTTTCTCAGTCGGTCCTGGCCTCCAGCTCGACGAGGCCGCCGTCGGCGGTCACGGCGTAGCCGGTGCCGTCGCGGCCCCAGCGCGGGGACTGGGCGAGCCCGGCGTCGGCCACCGTGCCGACCAGGGCGCCGTCGGCGTCGTACACGTCGAGCGGCGACGAGGTGGTGCACGTGGTCAGGTAGAAGAGCCCGGCGTGCTCGGTGGTGTCGCAGAGGTCACCGGAGGAGAAGGACTCGCCGAAGGGCGCCTCGGCCACGGACCCGTCCGGGGCGATCAGCACCACCACACCCGCGTCGTCGTTGGTGACGACGGCGCGGCCCACGGCGTCGATCATCGCGAGGTGCTGGTGGCCCTGCAGGCGCGGGTCGGTCTCGCCGATCCCGCCGATGCGCCACACCTGCTTGCCGGACGGGGTGAGCTTGGCGAGGGTCTCCTCCTTGTCGTCGGCCACGTACACGAACCCGTCGGCGTCCACCGCCAGGTCGAAGGGCCAGGTGAGCTGGCCGGGGCCGTTGCCGAACTCCCCGAGCGACCGCACGTACCTGCCGTCGGCGGTGAACACCTGGACGCGGAAGTTGCCGGTGTCCGAGACGTACACCTTGCCGTCAGGCCCCACCGCGATGGCGCCCTGGACCAACCGGAACTGCCCGTCACCAGCCCCGCTCGATCCCCACGTGCGCACCACCTCGAGGTCCGGCGTCAGCTCGGCGACCTGTTGGCTGGAGTCGGTGACGTACACGCGGCCGTCGGCGCCGACCGCGGCGCTCAGCAGCTTGCGCAGGCCGAGGTCGGCGGCGCTGACCCGGCGGACGACGGTGACCGGCGCCGAGTCCTCGTGGGGCGGCGGCGGGACCACCGGGTCGGCGCCGCGCAGGGAGCCGGGTGCCATCAGCGTGGCCGTGACGCCCGCGACCAGGACCACGCCCACGCAGGCGAGCGCAGCAACCGTCCGGCGCCGCGTCGTACGTCGCCGGGCCCGGCTGTGCACCTCCCGCAGGGCGGCCGGGACGTCGGGATCCACGGTGCCGGCACGACGTTCGAAGACCTCGCCGAGGCGCCGCTCAGCCATCGTGGCTCACCTCCTTGAGGAGGTTGCCGAGCTTGGCGCGGGCCCGGTGCACGTGCGCGGCGGCCGTCGAGGGCGAGCAGTCGAGGATTTCGGCGACCTCGTGGAGCGGCCGGTCCTCGTAGTAGTAGAGGACCACCGCGGTGCGCTGTCGCAGGGGCAGTCCGGCCCCCGCGCGGAGCACGTCGAGGTCGCTCGACCCACCGGCCGACCCGGGCTCGAAGGAGAGCTCGGCCTGGCGACGCCGGGCGTCGCGCCGCCGTACCTTGAGCAGCCGGCGGATCGCCACCCGGCGGACCCAGGCGCCGGGGCGGTCGTAACGGCTGACCTTGCCCCAGTGGCGCAGCAGCTCGACGAAGGCGTCCTGGGTGACGTCCTGGGCCAGCGGGAGGTCGTGGCAGACGAGGTAGACCGTGCGGAGCACAGGCGCGTACTCGGCGGCGAACACGCCGTCGTAGTCCCCCTCGGCACGCCTCATCGCCCCTCCTGCGGCAGGCCTGAGGTGAGGCTACTCGCGTTCAGACGTCGGCGGCGGCGTCCGCGTCGAGCATCTCCGTGACCCGCTGGAGCACCCGTCGTGCGGTCTCGTAGTCCTCGGCGCCGAGCTCCTCGACGAACCTCTGCTCGAGGTCGCGGATGTGGGCGAACCCGTCACCCGCGACACGCAGTCCCTCCTCGGAGTAGCCCACCAGCTTGGCCCGCCCGTCGTGAGGGTCGGGGACCATGTCCAAGATCCCGAGGGCGACCATGTCGCGGACGATCTCACCCATCGACTGCCGGGTGATGCCCATCGCGGCCGCCATGTCCGTGGTCCGTTGGGGAGTGGAGTGCAGGGTCGCGAACACCGCGTTGTGGGCCTGCTTGACGCCCTGGTGCCCCGCCCGGTGCGCGAACAGCACCATGTCCGTCTGCAGCGCCTTGTTGGCCCAGTGCACGAGGGCGATCAGCGGCGTGCGGCTCAGGTCGCCGGGTCCGGGGCTTGACATCTGTAAGGAAGCCTTCCAATATATTGACAGGAGTCCTTACAGTATCAGGAGCCGACATGGACGCGAACGACTGCCGCCACCTGGTGGCCGGGTTGTTCCCCGCGGCGCGCGGTCCGCGGTCGACGCGTGTGGCCGTGGAGCACGAGCTCCTGGTCGCCGACGCTGTCACGGGCGATCCGGTGGAGCCCGAGCGGGTTCGTGCGGCGGTCGAGGGTCTGGCCTGCGCGCCGTACGTCGGCTTCGAGCCCGGCGGCCAGCTCGAGCTCAGCCTGCCCAGCGCGACGAGCCCCGCGAGTCTCGCGCGGTCGGTCGCCCGGGACCTCGCCGCGGTCCGTGCGGCGTGCGGGGCGGCCGGCATCGACCTGACCGCGTCCCCGGTCGACCCGCGGCCGGCGGTCCCGTTGCGGCTCACGTCGCCGCGGTACGTCGCGATGCAGCGTCGCTTCGACGAGGTCGGCCCGGCGGGGAGGGTGATGATGCGACGTACCGCGTCCACGCAGGTCTGCCTGGACTGGTGGCCCGGCCGGGCCGGCCTCGACCAGTGGCGGCTGCTGAACCTCGCGGCCCCCTTCCTCGCGGCGGCCTTCGCCCGCGCCACCGGCCCGAGGTCGCGGCTGGCGACCTGGCTCACGGTCGACCCGACCCGCACGGCGTTCGACGGCCGGCTGCTGCGCGGCGACCACCCGGTGACGACGTACGCGTCCTTCGCGACGGGTGCGGTGCCCATCGTCTCGACGCCGGCCGAGCACCTGACCACGCTGTTCCCGCCGGTGCGCCCGCGCCGCCGCTACCTCGAGGTCCGCTTCCCCGACGTCCAGCAGGACGACCGGATCGGCGCCCTCGTCTCGGTCCTCGCCGCGCTGACCCACGACGACGAGCTGCGCGCCGAGGCCCTGCACCGGCTGGCCGGCGAGGAACGGCACCTCGAGCGGCACTGGTACGACGCGGCGCACGGCACCGGCGACGTCGCGGACCGTGGCCACGAGCTGGTGGCGCTGACCGGCCGGGCCCCGGCGAGGAGTGCGGCGTGAGCGCCGTGCTGTTCGTCGTGGACCCGCTGGAGGGTCTGCAGGCGGACATCGACGCCAGCGTCGGGCTGATGGCCTCGGTGCAGGTGCAGGCGAGCGGTGCCGAGGTGTGGGCCTGCGGGCCCGAGGACCTCGCCGTCGCCGAGGGCCGGGTGACGGCGCGCGCGCAACGCCTGCGGCTGGCGCCTCGCCGCCGGGGCGGGGACCACCGCTGGGTCGTCGCAGACCCTTGGTACCGCGTCGACGCGCGGCGCACCCTCGACGTGGCCGGCGAGACCGAGCTCACCTTGCTCCGCATCGACCCGCCGGTCGACGCGCGCTACCTGCACACGACGTACCTGCTCGACCTCGTCGAGACGCTCGGCGGGCGGGTCGCCAACCGGCCGTCCGGGATCCGCGCCCTGCACGAGAAGCTCGTGGCGCTGATGTTCCCGGAGCTGTGTCCGGAGACCGTGGTCACCACCGACCCGGCGGCCGTCCGCGACCTGGTGGCCCGCACGGGCGCGGCCGTGGTCAAGCCGGTCGACGGGTTCGCCGGCCGGGACGTGTGGCTGCTGCGCGACGACGACGCCGCGCTGTCGCTGGCCGAGTCGGCCACGCACGCCGGCACGCGGCACGTGGTCGCGCAGGCCTACCTCGCCGACGTCCGGGACGGCAACAAGCGGCTCTTCCTGCTCGACGGCGAGGTCGCGGGAGCCGTGCTGCGTCGGCCGTCGGCGGACGACTTCCGGATCGGCGCGCCGGTCGCCGCCGCGAACCTGGACGCCCACGACCGCCGGATCGTGGCCGCGGTCGGCCCGCTGCTGGTCGAGCACGGCATCGCGCTCGCCGGCCTCGACGTGATCGCCGGCCGGCTGATCGAGGTCAACGTCACCTGTCCGGGCGGCACGCACAAGACCGACGCCCTGCTGGGCACCGACCTGAGCGACGCGGTCGTACGCCGTCTCCTCGCCCCACCCGTCACCGAAAGGCACTCCGCATGAGCACTGATCGCATCACCCTGACCGTCGTCGTGTGCATCGCGCTGCTCGGCATCCTGCTCTTCCTGCTGGGTGCCAACGTCACGCGGCACCGCACGATCCGCGGCAACACCGGCAACCAGATGCCGACCGACCCCGCCGACCGGATGTTCATCGCGCAGCGCGCCCACGGCAACGCGGCCGAGTACGTGCCGACGCTGATCGTGCTGATCCTGGTGTGCGCGATGCTCAGCGACGGCTGGTGGGTCCAGGCGCTCGCGATCGCCGCCGTCGTCTCCCGGACGCTGCACGCCGTCGGCCTGCTGACCTCGAGGACGATGGCCACGCACGGGCCGGTCCGCGACATCGGCGCGATGGGCACCTACCTGACCGGCATCGCGCTCGGCGTCACCGCGATCGTCGCGATGGCCTGAGGCCGCTCAGGGCCTCCGGCGCGGCCGGCGCAACCGGACGTGCGGCGAGCTGGTGAGGGTGTTGGTCGGCTTGGGCGGGTGCGGCACGCTGTGGAACGCCGCGACCAGGCGCTCGATGCCCAGCGAGAACAGGGCGCCGATGCCGATCAAGGCGAAGTCCCGACGAGTGCCCAGGCTCGACTCCTCGACGGCGGCGAGCGTGTTGCACGACGGCTCGCCCAGCACCTCGCCGATGCGTCCGGTCGAGAGCGAGTAGACGCCCGTGTTGGCGTCCCGCGCGATCGCCAGGTCGGGAGGCGCGTCGCCTGGTCGCAGGGCGTCGATGAAGCCGACCGAGTCCAGGACCTTGGACGTGCAGGTCCAGGCCTGGCGGCCCTCCAGGTTCGCGTCCGGGCCGGGGAGCGAGCTCCCGTCGTCGAGGGACATGCCGTGCAGCTGGACGGACGTCACTCCGCGCGTCAGCTGGTAGCGGGGCTCGTAGCCCGCGTGCCGGCCGTGCGAGGAGATGTCCACGTCGTTCTGGAGGCCGGGCAGCTCGTCGCCGACGTCCCGTGCGCGGCCCGCGACCTCGGCCGCGCTCAGGACGGTGGGAACGCCCACGAGCGACGGCAGCTCGACGTAGCAGCGACCCAGCGGAGTGGTGTCCACGATCCAGTCGGCACGGAACCGGAAGCTGACCGGGTAGTTCGTGTCGCCCCACCGGTCGAGCGTGACGGTCGCGACCGTGACGTCGCCGGCACTGCGATGCTCCACCGAGGTGAGGGGGACGGGAACGGAGTCGGTCACCGTGACGCCGGGGCGGGTGAGCCCGCCGAGCGGGTCGGTCGTCACGCTGGCGCTCAGGTCCGAGATCGTGGCGTCGGGCACGGCGATGCCCACGACAGCCCCGCCCGCGAGTGCGCGGGCGCGTGCGGACCAGAACTCGACGGTCGGGGTGATCGTCAGCCGGATCTCGGGCCGCTCGTCACAGCTGGACATCTCCACCGCGGCGCTGACCGCCAGGTTGGCCGAGCTCGAGCGGCCCGGCTCCTGGCCCGGTCGCCACACGAGCACGCCGATCGCGCGAGGGTCCTCGGGGTTGGGGGCGTCGGTGCGGATGAGCAGCGCGCCCGCGAGCAGGGCCAGTGACATCAGGGCTGCGCCCAGCACGAGCGTCGCCGCGCGCGCGGCGTACGGGCGGTGCCGCCGACCCGCCCAGATGCGTGCGGCGAAGGCGGCAGCGGTGGCGACCGCCGCCCAGGGGAGGAGGGTTCCGGCGTCGATGGTCACCCGTCGCTACCGGAGCTCGACCTGGTGGCCGTCCCCGACCTTGCGACAGGCGAGCGCGATGTCGGCGTGCCTCCAGTCCCACACCCCGGGCGTCGGGTTGCACGTGTCGCCGAGCGCGAAGCACCGGCTCTTGGTGCTGTTGTAGCGGTAGACCTTGTACGGCGGGAACGCGCACGACGCCAGGCTGCGCTGCAGCCGGATGACCTTCTGGTTGCCGGCCAGGTCGACGACGCGGGCGAAGACGGGCTTCTTGGACCTGGAGAACAGGCCGACCCGCTCGGTGCTCGAGCAGTGCGTCGTGCAGAAGGTCTTGGTGTCGATGACGTGGCGGCTGCGGTCGAGCATCTGGATCCTCCGCACGCCGGTGCCGCTGTCCTTGCCCGTCACGAAGAAGTGCCAGCCCTTCCTGGCCATGGCCGAGAACTCGCCGCCGACGCCGGCCGGCCGCACGGTGTCGAGGGTGATGCTGTCGTCCTGCGCGTTGTCGGGGATGCCGGGTCCTTGGAACACGACCTTCACGTCGCGCGAGGCACTCGACTGGCTGGACGTCAGGGGTCGCAAGGTCCACGGGTAGGTCGCCGAGGTGATCCGGATCGGCGCCGTGAAGACCCCGTCCCCGTTGGAGATCCGCATCGTCTGCGCGCCCTGCGGCCAGTTCAGCGTGAGTCCCACCGAGGTGGTGTTCGAGGTGTCCAGGTTGCCGGCCGGGCCGACGATCGTGACGTACGGCGGGTTCCCCGGGTCCGGGGGCGTGGGGCCCGCCGGGCAGCCGTTGTACGGCGCGGCGGCCGGCACTCCGGCCAGCGCCGGGCAGCTGTCGTCGGCGTCCTTGATCCCGTCGCCGTCGGCGTCGGGGCAGCCGGCCGCCGACGCCGGCCCCGGCACGGACGGGCAGGCGTCCACCGAGTCGCCGATGCCGTCGCCGTCGGAGTCGTCCGGGACGAACGTGATCTGGACCTGCGTGCTGCCGCCCGGGACCCCGGTGGGTGGGTCGCACGTCGACGGGGAGGTCACGCCCGGCGAGACCTCGGGGCACCGGCCACCGACCTGGATGAAGTAGTTGAAGTCCGGCGACACCACGAAGCAGCCCGCGGTGACGCAGGTGCTCGGGTCCGTGGACACCTGCTCCGCGCCGCCCGTCGGGTTCGCGTTCTGGTTGCTGCAGTCGCTGCTGTGCCCGTCCAGGTTGGTCAAGGAGGTCTGCCCGAACGGCCGGTCCGTCCCCTCACGCACCATCAGCACCGCGTCGTACGACGTGACGGCGCGGACCTTGAGCACGCCCTTGCCTCCCGGGTTGAAGCGGATCCACGCCGTGCGGCCGGCGTAGGACGGTGGCGACTGTGAACAACCGTTGCGGTTCAACGTCGCCGGTGGCGCGTGCTCGTCCGACTCGAGGCTCTGCACGGAGAAGGTGGAGGTGTCGATCGTCGCGGTGACGTCGAGGAAGCCGGTCACCTGTTGCTCGACGCCTCCGACGACGGGGTTCACGGTGACCGCGTCGAACGTGTCGTAGAGCGCGTTGTCAGCCGGTGGGACGGAGTCTCCCGAGACAGGATCGGACGCAATTGAGGTCGCCGGACCGGCGATCGTGATGGCAGGAACCAGGGCCAGGAGCATCGCCAGCCCCCCGTAGTAGCGACGCATGGGCGCATCGTAGGTACCTCACGGCCGGATGGGTACGGCCGTGCGGGTGAGTTTCAGACGTCTAGCGCTCCACGACCCGGAAGCGGCCGGCCAGCTTGCGGCACCGCACGTACCCGGACTTGTTCCAGTAGTGGCCGTCGTCCGGCGTGCACCTGTCGCCGGCCGAGTAGCAGTCGTACCCGCCCTTCAGGCCCTCGAAGACGGGGTACTCGCCGGCGCCGGGCGAGCACGAGGTGGCGCGACGGACCAACCGGACCGCCTTGGCGTTGCCGGCGGCGTCGGTGACGCGAACGTTGCCCGGCCGCAGCCTGGTGAAGAAGACCTGCGCCGTGGAGGAGGCGCAGGGGATCGCCTGGCAGACGACCTTCTCCTTCATCGAGGTGGCGCGGCGTGAGAGGAGCAGGATCCGTGCGGGGCCGGTCCCGAGGTCGCCGGCGTTGACGACCACGAACCAGCCCTTGCCGTTGTCGTAGAGCCGCTGGAGCGGGACGCGCGGCGCCTGGGTGTCGAGCACGATCGAGTCGGTGCGGGTCGTGTCGGCGATGCCCGGACCTCGGTACGTCACCGTCACGGTGCGCACGGCCTGCGGCTGGTGGGCCGGCACGGGCGGCAGCTGCCAGTCGACCGCCGCGGCCACCGGGAGAGAGACGGCGACGCCGCCGTCGGTGGCGATCCACGCCCGCTGGGCGCCGGCCGGCCAGCTGAGGGCCAGCCGGACGGCGAGGTCGTTGGTCGTGTCGGCGTTGCCGGTCAGGGAGGACACCCGGACGTAGCTCTCCGCCGTCGGCGGGGTGGGGCCGGGCGGGCAGCCGTCGTACGGCGCGGGTGCCGTGACGCCGGGTACCTGCGGGCAGTCGTCCACGGCGTTCGCGACGCCGTCCTGGTCGGTGTCCGGGCACCCGGCGGCGCTCGCCTGCCCCGCGACCGACGGGCACATGTCGAGGGTGTCGGGCACCCCGTCCTTGTCGGCGTCGTCGGGGACGAACTGGACGCTGACCTGCGTCGGGCCGCCGCTTCCTGTCGTCGTCGCGATCAGGACGTAGTAGTCGGAGGACGCGCTGACGTGCTGGCACGGGGCCGAGGGTCCGCAGTCACCGATGCTCATGGCCGTCGTGCACGCCTCGGTCCCGGTGACGTCGGCGAGCGTCGCGGCGCCGTACGGGGCCTGGTTCGCGCGCACCAGCGCCACGACGCCGGAGTACGAGGCGCTCGCCACGACGCGCAGCATCCCGTCGACGCCGGGGTTGACCCGGATCCAGGCCGTGCGGGTGGTGTTCGGGGGGCAGGTGGCCGGCGTCTCTCCGAGCTGCTCGGTGAAGCCCGTGGTGTCGACGCTGCCCGTGGACCAGCTCCCGGCCGTCGTCAGCGGCTGCTCGACCCCGCCGGCGACCGCATTCACGGTCGCCAGGCCGAAGGTGTCGTAGTCGGCAGGGGTCGCCGCCGGCACGGCCGACTGCCCCGGCACGAGGACGGCGAGGGGGGAGATGGCCAGGAGCAGCGCGAGGCCACGGACGACGCGGCGCATGGGCCGAGGTTAGGTGAGCACGGACGGCTCGGAAGGAGTTTTCCTGCACGAAACACGCGTGCCCTGGACCGGAAACGGCGCCGGGCGAGCATCGGGACATGCTGTGGCGAGTACGGGCGACGTTGCCGGACCGGCCGGGCGCCTTGGCCGCGCTGGCGACGGAGTGCGGGACGAGCGAGGTGAACATCCTCGGCTTCCAGATCTTCCCGGGCGTCGACCTGGTGACCGACGAGCTCGTGCTGGACACGCCCGCGGGCTGGTCGAGCGACGACGTCGCGGCGCTGGTCGCACGCTCGGGAGGTACGGCGGTCAGCTGCGCGCCGTGCACCGAGGCGGCGCTGGCCGACCAGCCGACGCGGTACGTGCAGGCGGCCCGCGCCGTGCTGTCCGCGCCGGCCGGCTTCCCGGACGTGCTCGCGCGACTGTTCGACGCCGAGGCCGAGCCGGCCACCGGGGAGTCGACCCAGGACGTGCTGGACGTGACCGTGGCGTCGGTGCTGGTGCAGGTGCGGCGTACGGCGCCGTTCACGGCCACCGAGCACGCCCGGGCCGCCGCGCTGGCCGGCCTGGTCGACGACGTGATCGCCCGCCAGCACGTACCGCCCCCGGTCCCCGCCGTCTCCGGCTCCGAGCCCGAGCTGGTCGCCGAGGGGGAGCGGGTCGACGCCGTGGTGGACGGCGCGAGCGTGGGCGGCGCCGCGATCCGGCCCGCACTCGACGAGCCGGACGTCTGGGTGCTCACCCTCACGGTCGACCCGGCGTGGCGGCGGCGCGGGATCGGCAGCCGGCTGCTCGCGGAGACGGTGCGACTGGCCGCCGCCCACGGCGCCGGCGAGCTGGTGCTCACGACGCGCGCCGACAACCAGGCCGTGCTGCCGATGGTGCTCGCGGCGGGCCTGCGCGGGCGGATCAAGATGTCCGGCGACCGGCTGACGGTCCGCATCCCGCTGGCGGCGCTCCACCGCTGAAGGGCGTCAGGTGTCGTCCGCGGACGCCTGGAGGAGGCCCGGCTCGGCCTCCAACCGCGCCTCGAACTCGTCGGGCTGTTCCAGCCAGGCGCGACACAGCTCGGCGATGTCGGCGACCACCCGACGCATCCGCTGGAGCGCGTCGGTCCGTTCGGTGCTGCTGGTCGAGCGCGCGACGACGCCGTTGAGCGTGTACATGGCCGCGATGTTCGAGCGGATGCGGTTCGCGAAGTGGGGCCACGCGTCGATGGCGTGCGCCAGCACCACGCTGTAGGTGGTGCCGACCGCCTGGTTCGGGCTGTAGTTGCCCGGGTCGGCGTCGATGGCGGTCAGGAGGTCCCAGGCGTCCCGGTGCAGGTCGGTGACCGCCAGGGTGGTGGCGGTCTTGACGCGTGCCCGGCGCTCGAACTCCAGGGCCTCGACGCGGGCCCGGCGCTCGGACTCGATCGCCTCCGCGCGTGACCGCCGCTCGAACCTGATCGTGGCGTAGACCGCTCCGGCGGTGACGGCGCCTCCGAGCGTGCTGCCGACGATGCCGTCCATGGCCGTGGCCCAGAAGCCCATGTGCGGGACCGTACCGCCGACGCGGGACGTGGCCGAACGGCCCGTAGACTGGGCGTCACCGCCGCGCGAAAGGTCTGCCACCGCCACATGACCCCAGCAGAGTCACCCGATGTACCCGAGAAGTTCGCCAGCCTCGGCCTCACCTACGACGACGTCCTGCTGCTCCCGGGCTTCTCCGACCTCGCGCCGAGCGACATCGACACCAGCACCCGGCTGACCCGGGAGATCACCATCAAGTCGCCGGTGGTCAGCGCCGCGATGGACACCGTCACCGAGAGCCGGATGGCCATCGCGATGGCCCGCGAGGGCGGGATCGGCGTGCTGCACCGCAACCTCTCGGTCGAGGACCAGGCCTACCAGGTGGACCTCGTCAAGCGGACCCAGACCGGCATCATCTCCAACCCGGTGACCATCGGCCCCGACCAGACGCTCGAGGACCTGGACCGCATCTGCGGCGAGTACCGCGTGTCCGGCCTCCCGGTCGTCGACACCCAGAACCGGCTCCTCGGCATCATCACCAACCGCGACCTGCGCTTCACCCCGGTCGCGGAGTGGGCGACCACCAAGGTCGACGAGGTGATGACGTCGATGCCGCTCATCACCGGCCAGGTCGGCATCGGTCGCGACGAGGCCACCCGGCTGCTGCGCCAGCACAAGCGCGAGCGGCTGCCGCTGGTCGACGAGCAGGGCCACCTCGGCGGGCTCATCACCGTGAAGGACTTCGTGAAGGGCGAGCAGTTCCCCGATGCGTCGTACGACGCCCACGGACGCCTGCTCGTCGGCGCGGCCATCGGCTACTTCGGCGACGCCTGGCAGCGCGCCACCACCTTGATCGAGGCGGGCGTCGACGTGCTCGTGGCCGACACCGCCCACGGCCACGTCCGGATGCTGCTCGACATGGTCCAGCGGCTGAAGTCCGACCCGGCGACCAGGCACGTGCAGGTGATCGGCGGCAACGTCGCCACTCGCGACGGTGCGCAGGCGTTCGTGGACGCGGGCGCCGACGCCGTCAAGGTCGGCGTCGGGCCCGGCGCCATCTGCACCACGCGCGTCGTCACCGGCGTCGGCGTGCCCCAGATCTCCGCGGTCCACGAGGCCTCGCTGGCGTGCCGGCCGGCCGGTGTGCCGGTCATCGCCGACGGCGGCCTCAAGTACTCCGGCGACATCGCCAAGGCCGTCGTCGCCGGGGCCGACTCGGTGATGGTGGGGTCCTTGCTGGCCGGTTGCGAGGAGGCTCCCGGCGAGCTGATCTTCGTCAACGGCAAGCAGTTCAAGGCGTTCCGCGGGATGGGGTCGCTCGGCGCGATGTCGAGCCGCGGCAAGAAGTCCTACTCCAAGGACCGCTACTTCCAGGCCGAGGTCACCAGCGACGACAAGATCGTCCCCGAGGGCATCGAGGGCCAGGTCGCCTACCGCGGTCCGCTCTCCGCGGTCGCCCACCAGCTCATCGGCGGGCTCAACCAGTCGATGTTCTACGTCGGTGCGCGCACCATCCCCGAGCTCCAGGAGAAGGGGAAGTTCGTGCGCATCACCCAGGCGTCGCTGGCCGAGTCCCACCCGCACGACGTGCAGATGACGGTCGAGGCGCCCAACTACTCCGGTCGCTGAGGTCGCAAGACCGCCCCTGAGGGGGTGGTCGGCGCCTCACCCACCCGGTCAGGGTGGAGGGCATGTCGCCCTCCGACACCGCCCCGTGGATCGCCCGGTCCCGCACCAGGGTCTGGCTGGCCTGCGCGGCGGGCTGCGCCCTGGTCGTCCTGGCGTTCGGCGCCATCGTGACGCAGGACCGCTCGCCCCTCGACTCCTTCGACCACCTGGGCCTGCGCGCGGAACAGTGGGCCCACGGGCACGCCGCTGTGCTGGCGGTGCTCCGCGTGATCGAGGTCGCCTTCGCGACGCTGGGCATGGCGATCTGGACCACCCTGATCGTGCTCGTGATGCTCGCCCGACGACGGTGGCGCGCCGCGGCGTTCGTGGTCGTCGTCATGGTGTCCACCTCGCTGCTGACGACCGCCGTCAAGCTGATGCTCGGCCGGTCGCGCCCCCAGTGGCAGGACTCCGTGGACTCGCTGACGAGCAAGTCCTTCCCCTCCGGCCACGCGTCGTCGTCCGCGGCCCTGGCCGGCGTCATCATCCTGCTGGTGTGGGGAATGGTGCGGCACGGCGTGCTGCGCACGACGCTCACCTGCCTCGCGGTCGTCATGTGGCTGGTGGTGTGCCTGGACCGTGTGTTCCTCGGCCGGCACTTCCCGTCCGACGTCGTCGCCGGCTCGTTCCTCGGCGTCGCGGTGGTGCTCGTGGCTCTGGTGGTGTTCGACCCGCTCAGCCACCGACGGCCGACCGCGACCGACGCCGAGGAGGCCGCCGAGTCGATCGTGGCGCCGCACGCCGACAAGATGGCCTGATGGACTCCCGCACGATCAGCGTGCGCACCGGGGACCGTGAGGAGGTCCACGACCTCACCCGCGAGTGCGCGGCCTTCGTGGACGGCCGGGGCGACGGACTTCTGCACGTCTTCGTGCCGCATGCGACTGCCGGCATCGCGATCCTCGAGACGGGCGCAGGTTCCGACGACGACCTCCTGGCCGCCCTGGCCGACCTGCTCCCGGCCGACGACCGGTGGCGACACCGGCACGGCTCACCCGGGCACGGCCGCTCGCACGTCATGCCGGCCCTCGTGCCGCCGTACGCCAGCGTCCCCGTCCTCGGCGGCCGGCTGGCCCTCGGCACCTGGCAGAGCATCTGCCTGGTCGACCTGAACGTCGACAACCCCGACCGCGAGGTCCGGCTGTCGTTCCTCGGCGGCTAGGAGACCGCCTTCACCAGATCGAACTTCCCCTCGCGGAAGGCCTCGACGAACAGCGCGTGGTCCCTGCGGGTCTTGGCGGCGTAGTCGATCCCGAACTGCACCAGCTCCTCGACGAAGCCGTCGAGGTCCTCCTCGATCGCCTCGATGATGGCCTCCTCGGTCTGGAAGTCCACCAGGTCCTCCTCACTGTCCTCGTCGCTGACGCAGTGGACCTTGGCGGTCGCGCGGCCGAGCCACTCGACGACCGGCTCGATGTCCTCGGGCTCGGTGAGCTCGGACCAGTCGAGGTCCGCTTCGTACGGCGACACCTCGGCGACGACGTACCCGACCTTGTCGACGGTGGTCCAGCCGAGGAACGGGTCGGTGTGCACCTGGAGCTCGCGCTGGCTCACCACGGTGCGGTGGCCCTGGTTCTCGAAGAACTCCTCGGCCCTGTCGACCTCGACGAACCGGCTGACCGCGGGCACGTTGCCCTGCTTCATGGACAGCACGACGTCGTTCTCCAGGGCCTGGTTGAAGCCCTCGATGAGGACGTTGTACGCCGGCAGGCCCGCCGAGCCGATGCCGAACCCGGCCCGCCCGACGATGTCCTTGATGTCGTAGAACACCGCCTGCTGCTGGCGTTTGGAGTCCGACAGCGTGGTCAGGTACCGCTTGAACGCGCGCTCGACCTTGCCGCGCTCGGTCTTGCTGAGCTCGCGGACGCCCGGGCCGCGGGCGAAGCGCCGTTCCTGGTCGACCACCTCGGTGACGTCGTCGAGCATCTCGACCCGGCTGCACCTCCGCGCGGCGACGAGCACCTGCTGGATCGCGCCGTCGGTGTTGTCGAGGCGCAGCGCGAACGCCTCGTCCTCCTCGACCTCCACGTAGTGCCGTACCTGGTCGACGTACGCCGCGAGGTACGTGCGCGACATCCGCCGCACGTCCTCCTCGGGCAGCGCCTTCTGCCAGCCGAGCAGCGCCAGGCTCGCGAGGAAGCGGCGCAGGTCCCAGGTGAAGTGGCCGAGGTAGGCCTCGTCGAAGTCGTTGACGTCGAAGACGAGGATGCCCTCGGAGTTCATGTACGTGCCGAAGTTCTCCGCGTGCAGGTCGCCGTGGATCCACACGCGGCTGGTGCGCTCGTCGGCCTGGTGCTCCTTGCGGCGCGCCATGTCGGCGTAGAAGAGGCACGCGCTCCCGCGGTAGAAGGCGAACGGGTCGGCGGCCATCTTGCGGAACTTCGTGCGGAACCCGTCCGGGTCCTGCTTCATCAGCGGTTCGAAGGCCTCGATGAGCGTGGAGACGATGAGCTCCTGTCGCTTCGCGTTGCTGGGCGGCATGCGGTCGACCTTAGGGGGAGTCGGGCGACCACCGGTTGGTGTGCTTCGAGCGGGACCGACGATCATCGGTCCGGCGGCCGGCGTCGATAGGCTGCCGCCGTGACCGAGATCGACATCGGCAAGGCCAAGCGGGCGCGTCGGGCCTACTCCTTCGACGACATCGCGATCGTGCCCTCGCGGCGCACGCGCGACCCGGAAGAGGTCAGCGTCGCCTGGCAGATCGACGCGTACCGCTTCGAGCTGCCGATCCTGGCGGCGCCGATGGACTCGGTGATGTCGCCGGACACCGCGATCGCGTTCGGCCAGTACGGCGGGCTCGGCGTGCTGAATCTCGAAGGTCTCTGGACCAGGTACGAGGAGCCGGAGCCGCTGCTCGCCGAGGTGGCCGGTCTCCAGGGCGTGCAGGCGACCCATCGCCTGCAGGAGATCTACGCCGAGGAGATCAAGCCCGAGCTGATCACCCGCCGGCTCCACCAGATCCGCGAGTCCGGTGTCACCGTGGCCGGGTCGCTGTCGCCCCAGCGCACCAAGCAGTTCGCCAAGACCGTGGTCGACGCGGGCGTCGACATGTTCGTCATCCGGGGCACCACGGTGTCGGCTGAGCACGTCTCCTCGCAGGCGGAGCCGCTGAACCTCAAGGAGTTCATCTACGAGCTCGACGTGCCGGTGATCGTCGGCGGCTGCGCGACGTACCAGGCCGCCCTCCACCTGATGCGCACCGGCGCCGCCGGTGTGCTGGTCGGGTTCGGCGGCGGCGCGGCGCACACGACGCGGACCGTGCTCGGCGTCGCCGTGCCGATGGCCTCCGCCGTCGCAGATGTGGCCGCGGCCCGACGCGACTACATGGACGAGTCGGGGGGCAGGTACGTGCATGTGATCGCCGACGGCTCGATCGGCAAGTCCGGCGACATCGCCAAGGCCATCGCCTGCGGCGCCGACGCCGTGATGGTCGGCTCGCCGTTCGCTCGCGCGACCGACGCGCCCGGCCACGGCTTCCACTGGGGCGCGGAGGCGCACCACCACTCGCTGCCGCGCGGAGAGCGGGTCGAGATCGGCACGGTCGGCACGATGGAGGAGATCCTCTTCGGTCCCTCGCGCGTCGCCGACGGGACGATGAACCTGGTCGGAGCGCTGCGGCGGTCGATGGCGACGACGGGCTACACCGAGCTCAAGGAGTTCCAGCGGATCGAGGTCGTCGTCCAGTGATCCTGCGGGTCGCCGCGGCCCAAGGGGTCGCCGTCGCGGGCGACCTGCCGGCGAACGTCGCCACCGCTGCCTCGCTGGTCGCCGACGCGGCCGCGGAAGGTGCTTCGGTCGTGGTGCTGCCGGAGGCGTTCCTCAACGGCTACGCACTCGAGGTCTTCGCAGCCCCGCTGCCGTCGTTGGCGGACCTGCCGCTCGCTCCGCTCGTCTCGGCGGTTCGCTCGGCGGGAGTGGTCGCCGTCGTGGGGGCCGCGCTGGAGGCCGAGGGCGTGAAGACGCTCTCGTCGCTGGTGGTGCAGCCCGACGGCGCCGTCGACGTGCCCTACGACAAGCAGCACCTCGACGGCGACGAGAAGCAGGTCTTCACCGCCGGCGACCACGGCGCCTCGATCCGCGTCGGCGGCCTCGAGCTCGGCCTGTCCATCTGCTACGACGGCTGCTTCCCCGAGCACGCCCGGGCCGCGGCCGAGGACGGCGCAGTCGCCTATCTCAGCTCCTCGGCGTACTTCGCCGGCTCCGACCACCGCCGCGACCTCTACTACCCCGCCCGCGCGGTCGAGAACGGCATGTACGTCGTGTTCGCCGGCCTCACCGGCCCCTGTGGCGCGCGCGAGTTCAGCGGCGGCTCGGCGATCTACGACCCCGAGGGCCGTCCCCTCGTCCGCCTCGGAGCCGAACCGGGCGTCGCCGTCGCCGACCTCGACACCTCCCTGGTGGAGGCCACCCGCGCCCGCCACACGATGCTCGCCGACCACCGCGACGGGCTGGGGGAGCGCGTCGTTCTCTAGCCCTCACGTCCGCCGGTGGAACGTCGTGCTGCCGTTGGGGTGGTGGTGGGTGGCCCAGGCGGGGTCGTGGGCGCGGTGGTGGTGGAAGGGGCAGAGGAGCTTGCCGTCGGACAGGTTCGTCTTCCCGCCCCTACTCCAGGGTTGGTTGTGGTGGTGGGCTTCGCACCAGGCAGCGGGGATGGTGCAGCCGTCAGCGGTGCACTGGCGGTCGCGGAGGGCCAGGGCCTTGCGTAGGGGGCCGGTGAACAACCGTTTGCTGCGGCCGAGGTCGAGGATCTCGCCCTTCCCGCTCAGGACGACGGGGATGATGCCGGCCTGACATGCCAGCCGTCGGGTCTGGTCGGCGGTGAGCCGGTCCCCGGTGGAGGTCTCCGCGATCCCGGCGCCGCTGCGGAGGGACTCGAGGGTGGTCATCACCATC
>NZ_JADKPN010000013.1 GCF_015352455.1 Nocardioides islandensis | reverse complement strand
TGGGAACTTCGTGTGTTCGTTCCCCGACGGACCCGCCTCCTCGACGGTGTCGGTGCAGGTCAAGGACTCCGATGACGCGGCCAGCATCACCGCCACCCAGACCGTCACGGTCAGCAACGTGGCGCCGACGGTGAGCTCGGTGACGATGTCGGGCATTGACCCCGTGACTGGCAACGCGACTCTGACCGCGGCGTTCGTTGACCCAGGAGCAGACTCGTTCGGGGGGAGCGGTTTCGCTGCCACCTACGGAAGCAGTTCGGCATACCCTGGCCCTGCGACGGTGACTGGACGCACGATGACGGCACAGGTGAATTTGCCGCGCGGATGCTTCACCTACACAGTCACGGCCACCGTGATCGATGACGACGGTGCGAGCGGCAGCAAGTCCGCTAGTTCCGGGAGCACTACGGACATCTACCAGGTCGGCTTCAAGGATCCCATCCGTGACAACGAGCGCAACATCGCCAAGTACGGCAACGTCGTCCCGGTCAAGGTCCTGCTCTCGAGCTCCTGCTCCGGTGCCGCCGTCACGACGGTGTCCCTGTACCTGACGATCGTGCAAGGAAATGTCACCGACGATGCCATCGACGACAGCCCGAATATCGTCGTGGATAGCGTCAGCAATGCCGACAGCGGTACCCAGATGCGCACGTCCGGGGGCATGTACATGTACAACCTCAGCACGAAGGGCCTGACGCAGGGTCAGGACTACACCCTGCGGGTTCGTAGCGGCAGCGCGACAGGTCCTGTGATCCTCAAGGCGCTGCTCCAGCCGAAGAAGTAGCCGCCGGATCGGGTCGGCGGCGCCATCGCCGCCGGCCCGGTTTGTCGCGTCGGGAGCCCTCAGGCCAGCATCGCGACGCGGGTGATGAGCCCGTCGACGACGTGGTAGGCGACCAGCACCTCGCGGACCTCGCCGCCGCGCGAGACCCGCTCGTGGTCGACGATCCACTCTCCGGAGGCGAGGCGACCGAGGATCTCGGCGGTGAGGTCGGGGGAGGCGTCGAACAGGGCGCCGTACTCCTCACGGATGCTCTCGCTGCCCTGCATGATCGCCCGCCCGGACGCGTCGGTGATGACCACCTCCGGGGCGTACGACGCGACGAAGGCATCGATGTCGCGCGCGTTGTAGGCGTCGACCTGGGCCTGCACCGGGTCGATGACCGAATCCATCAATCAGCCTTCCGATCGGGGGGAAATGGACGAGCGTCGTAGGCTCTACGGGTGAGCGTACGGCGGGTGATGGGCACGGAGGTCGAGTACGGCGTGACCGTGCAAGGCCAGCCCATGGCCAACCACATGGTGGCCTCCTCGCAGGTGGTCAACGCCTACGCGTCCGCGACCGCGAAGGCGCGCCGCGCGCGCTGGGACTTCGAGGAGGAGTCGCCGCTGCGCGACGCCCGCGGGTTCGACATGTCGCGCCAGGTCGCCGACCCCAGCCAGCTCACCGACGAGGACATGGGCCTGGCCAACGTGATCCTCACCAACGGCGCGCGGCTGTACGTCGACCACGCCCACCCGGAGTACTCCACGCCCGAGGTCACCACCCCGCGCGACATCGTGCTGTGGGACAAGGCCGGCGAGCAGGTGATGCTCGACGCGTCGCGGATGGCGGCGCTGGTCCCGGGCACGCAGCCGATCCACCTCTACAAGAACAACACCGACAACAAGGGGGCGTCGTACGGCGCCCACGAGAACTACCTGATGCGGCGCTCGACGCCGTTCGGCGACATCGTGCGGCACCTGACGCCGTTCTTCGTGTCGCGGCAGGTCGTGTGCGGCGCCGGCCGTGTCGGCATCGGCCAGGACGGCCGCGAGCACGGCTACCAGATCAGCCAGCGCGCCGACTACTTCGAGGTCGAGGTCGGGCTGGAGACGACGCTCAAGCGGCCGATCATCAACACCCGCGACGAGCCGCACGCGGACCCGGAGAAGTACCGCCGTCTGCACGTGATCATCGGCGACGCCAACCTGGCCGAGGTGTCGACGTACCTCAAGGTCGGCACCACCGCGCTGGTGCTGGCGATGATCGAGGACAAGTTCATCACCCGCGACCTCGGCGTCGACTCGCCCGTCGCGTCGCTGCGCGCGGTCTCGCACGACACCTCGCTCAAGCACCTGCTGACCCTCGAGGACGGCCGCAAGCTGACCCCGGTCGAGCTGCAGCTGGAGTTCCTGGACCTCGCCCGCAAGTATGTCGAGGACCGGTACGGCGACGACGCCGACGCGCAGACCAAGGACGTGCTCACCCGCTGGGAGTCAGTGCTCGGTCGCCTGGAGCGCGACCCGATGCTGTGCGCGAAGGAGCTCGACTGGGTCGCGAAGCTGTCGCTGCTGGAGCAGTACCGCTCGCGCGACGGCCTCGAGTGGAGCAACGCCAAGCTCCAGCTGATCGACTACCAGTACTCCGACATCCGCCCCGAGAAGGGCCTCTACCAACGGCTCGTCGGCATGGGCCGGATCGAGCGACTGCTGGAGGACTCCGAGGTCGAGCGGGCCATGCACGAGCCCCCCGAGGACACCCGCGCCTACTTCCGCGGCCGGTGCCTGGAGAAGTACGCCGACTCGGTCGCCGCCGCGTCATGGGACTCGGTCATCTTCGACCTCCCCGGCCGCGAGTCCCTCCAGCGCGTCCCGACCATCGACCCGTTGCGCGGTTCGAAGGCGCACGTCGGCGAGCTGATCGACCGCTGCGAGACCGCCTCCCAGCTCTTCAACGAGCTCACCCACGGCTGACCTGGTTGGTGGTCGAGCCGGGAGGCCGGCCACGGCCGACCGTGTCGAGACCCGGCGAGACTCACGCGGTCTCGACACGGGCTCGCCCAGGGGCTCGCCCGGCTGGACCACCACGAGGCGCGCGTGTTCGCGTGTGGCGAATCTGTCGCTGTCGGCCCAGGGTGCGGCGCTAGGGTCGAGCCATGGCCCAGGAGCAGAAGCAGCCGAAGAAGAGCAGTGAGGAGGTCACCCAGGACGAGGTGGCCCCCGAGAGCGACGTCGCCGAGCGCAAGGAAGCCCTCGACGACGACGTCGACGCGATCCTCGACGAGATCGACGAGGTGCTGGAGTCCAACGCCGAGGACTTCGTGAAGTCGTTCATCCAGAAGGGCGGCCAGTGAGCTTGTCCGCGAGCGATCCGTTCGGGTCCAGCGCGCGCATCCCGGCGTCGTACATGGTGCCCGGCACGTCCTCCTTCTCCGACTTCCTGGCCGGCCAGGCGCCCGACCTGCTCCCGTCGCGCCGCTCGCTGCCGGCCGGGCAGGCCGTCGACCTGGCTCCGCACGGCACCACGATCGTGGCGGCGACGTTCCCCGGCGGCGTGGTGATGGCCGGTGACCGGCGCGCGACGATGGGCAACGTCATCGCGCAGCGCGACATCGAGAAGGTCTTTCCGGCCGACGAGTTCTCCGCCGTCGGCATCGCCGGATCCGCCGGCATCGCGGTGGAGATGGTGCGGCTGTTCCAGACCGAGCTCGAGCACTACGAGAAGATCGAGGGCACCACGCTCTCCATGGCCGGCAAGGCCAACCGGCTGGCGGCACTGATCCGCTCGAACCTCGGGATGGCGATGCAGGGCCTCGCCGTCGTCCCGCTGTTCGCGGGCTTCGACCACGCGACCGGCGGCGGCCGGATCTTCTCCTACGACGTGACCGGCGGTCGGTACGAGGAGAGTGCCTTCCACTCCGTCGGGTCCGGCTCGGTGTTCGCGCGGGGCTCGCTGAAGAAGCTCTACCGCGACGACCTCTCCGACGGCGACTGCGTGGTGGCCGTCGTCCAGGCCCTGTACGACGCCGCGGACGACGACTCGGCGACCGGCGGGCCCGACCTGACCCGGCGCATCTTCCCCGTCGTCCACGTGATCACCGCCGACGGCGGCCGGCGGCTGCCCGACGCCGACGTGGCCGACGTGGCCGACCGGGTCATCAGCGGCCGGATGCAGCGTCCCGACGGACCCCAGGCGGGCCTCTCATGAGCATGCCGTTCTACGTCTCGCCCGAGCAGCTGATGAAGGACCGGGCCGACTACGCCCGCAAGGGCATCGCCCGCGGCCGGTCCGTGGTGGCCGTCCAGTACGCCGACGGCGTGCTGTTCGTCTCCGAGAACCCGTCCCAGGCCCTGCACAAGGTGTCCGAGATCTACGACCGGATCGCCTTCGCTGCGGTGGGACGGTACAACGAGTTCGAGAACCTCCGGATCGCCGGCGTACGCCTGGCCGACATGCGCGGCTACTCCTACGACCGCCGCGACGTCACCGGCCGCGGCCTGGCCAACGCCTACGCCCAGACGCTCGGCACGATCTTCTCCAGCGGCGGCGAGAAGCCCTACGAGGTGGAGCTGTTCGTCGCCGAGATCGGTGATGCCCCCGAGGACGACCAGATCTACCGGCTGACGTACGACGGCCAGGTCGCCGACGTCCACAACTACGCCGTGATGGGCGGCGCGGCGGACGTCGTGGCGGCGTACCTGGAGGAGCGCTACGCCCCCGGTGAGTCCCTCGACGACGCCATCCGCCTCGCGGTGTCGGCCCTCGGCCACACCGAGGAGGGCGATCGGGTGATCCCGGCCGAGGACCTCGAGGTCGCGGTGCTCGACCGGACCCGCTCGCAGCCGCGCAAGTTCCTACGGATCCTTCCGGCGCGCCTGACTCAGCTGCTCGGCGACCGTGGCCCCAGCGAGCCGAACCCGGAGCCGGAGGTCGAGTCGTCGGTGCCGGCGCACGCGGCGAGCGGTGCCGAGGGCCCGCCCTCGCCCCCGCCCACCTCGACGGGCTCGGGCGACGACGACGCCCCCATCGCGCCGCCGGGCTGAACCTCGGCGTCGTTCCTGCCGCTTTGGCGTCGTTGCAACGACGCCGAACGTCAGGGATACCCGGTCGAGCGGGTATCGCGCCCCACTCACACCGCCAGGTCGACGGCGAGCGACGTCGGGTGCGGTACCCAGCCCTCCGACTCCTCCAGGCACCGGGACACGTCGGGGTGCTGGGCGAGGTGGTCGCGGTACCCGAGGTCGGACAGGGAGACGTGGTCGAAGCCCTGGTCGAGGAGGGCGCCCGACAGCGCGACGGTGACGCCGTCGGAGACCAGGAGGCCGTGCACGCAGCGGGCGGGCACCCGCCGGCGCAGCGTGTACACGTGCCGCATCAGCCGGTCCAGGGCCGGCGTGTCCACGCACGAGGCCGCCAGCGCGACGGCCACCAGGTCGCCGGCGGCGACCCGGCCGAGCGACCGCGTGGCCAGACCCACCAGGTCGACGGTCGAGCGGGCGTCGAGGGGCACGCGCGACCCCACGTACCGCCCCCCGGACGGCGCGAAGGAGAGGGCGTACCCGAACGGCTCCAGCCGCCCCGGCCCGGACTCCAGCCAGGCGGACACCGCCGACACCGGGCCGAGCGGCGCGACGACGTACCCGCGCCGCACGCCCGCCACGTCCGGCCCGTAGCTGCCCAGCCAGTGCTGCAGCCGTGCCTCCTCGTGCCCGCGCTCGGACGACGGGAAGCGCCAGCGCCGCTGCAGCTCGGTGAGCAGGTCCACCCGGCCGCGGACGGGAAAGGTGTCGAGCGTGTACGACGGCAGCCGGAGCAGCGCCTCGAGCTTGGCCCGGTTGCCCACGTCGTCCCAGTAGCAGAAGGCGGCGGGCCGGTCGTCGGGGTGCCGTGCGCGGACGTGCTCCGACAGCGCGCGGAAGACGGGGTGGTCAGGGGAGCCGAGGTACAGCGGCGGCGCCAGCACGAACGTCCCCGCGGTCACCCAGCCGTCCACGACCCGGTGCAGGTCCGCCAGCCGCTCGGCCACGGTCGTCGCGGGCAGGAACCACTGCGCGGCGAGCTCGTGGACGACCCACGGCGGCTCGACGCTCAGCGGGCTGGCGACGCTCATCGTTCCATGCTGCGCCTGTCCGGACGGGCAGGAGACAGTTCCCGCAACACCGCCGGACCGGTGTGGACCACTGACGTGCACCGGCGCCGTAGGCTGACCTCGTGGACCGGCGGATCTTCGGCATCGAGAACGAGTACGGCGTCACGTGCACGTTCAAGGGCCAGCGCCGCCTGAGCCCCGACGAGGTCGCCCGGTACCTCTTCCGGAAGGTCGTCAGCTGGGGCCGCAGCAGCAACGTCTTCCTGCGCAACGGCGCCCGCCTGTACCTCGACGTGGGCAGCCACCCCGAGTACGCCACGCCCGAGTGCGACGACATCGCCGAGCTGGTCACCCACGACAAGGCGGGGGAGCGGGTGCTCGAGGGGCTGCTCCTCGACGCCGAGCAGCGCCTCCACGACGAGGGCATCGCCGGGGAGATCTACCTCTTCAAGAACAACACCGACTCGGCCGGCAACTCCTACGGCTGCCACGAGAACTACCTGGTCAGCCGCTCGGGCGAGTTCAGCCGGCTGGCCGACGTGCTCATCCCGTTCCTGGTGACCCGCCAGATCATCGTCGGGGCCGGCAAGGTCACCCAGACCCCGCGCGGGGCGTCGTACGCCGTGTCGCAGCGCGCCGAGCACATCTGGGAGGGCGTCTCCAGCGCGACCACCCGGAGCCGGCCGATCATCAACACCCGCGACGAGCCGCACGCCGACGCCGAGAAGTACCGCCGCCTGCACGTCATCGTCGGCGACTCCAACATGAGCGAGACCACCACGATGCTCAAGGTGGCCTCCTGCGACCTGGTGCTGCGGATGATCGAGGAGGGCGTGGTGATGCGCGACCTCACGCTCGAGAACCCCATCCGCGCGATCCGCGAGATCTCCCACGACATGACCGGACGGCGGACGGTCCGGCTGGCCAACGGCCGCGAGGCCAGCGCCCTCGACATCCAGCAGGAGTACCTCGGCAAGGCGCGGCAGTTCGTCGACCGCCGCGAGATCTCCACGCCGATCATCGAGCAGGCCCTGGACCTCTGGGAGCGCGGCCTCAAGGCCGTGGAGTCCGACGACCTCGGCCTCGTGGACCGCGAGATCGACTGGGTCATCAAGTGGAAGCTGATCGAGCGCTACCGCGCCAAGCACGGCCTGCCGCTCGGCCACCCGCGGATCGCCCAGCTCGACCTGGCCTACCACGACATCCACCGCGGCCGCGGCCTCTACTACCTGCTGGAGAAGCGCGGCGCGGTCGCGCGCGTCACCTCCGACCTGAAGATCTTCCAGGCCAAGTCGGTGCCGCCGCAGACCACGCGCGCGCGCCTGCGGGGCGAGTTCATCCGCAAGGCCCAGGAGCGCCGTCGCGACTTCACCGTCGACTGGGTGCACCTCAAGCTCAACGACCAGGCCCAGCGCACGGTGCTCTGCAAGGACCCGTTCCGCGCGTACGACGAGCGCGTGCAGCGCCTCATCGACGGGATGTGAGGCGGAAGGCGACCCGTGTCCGGCCCCCGGATAGGGTGACCGGGCACTTCGCCGAGACCCCGAACCCTGAGGTACCCCTGTGTTGCGTTTCCGACGACTGGCGCTCACCCGCGTGCTGGCCGCCCCGTTGCTGCTGTCCCTGCTCACGATGGGGCTCGCCGCGTGCGGCGACGACACGGGAGCCGATGCCGCCTCCGGCGGCGGGCTGGACACCGTGACGATCGAGGGCGACATCGGGAGCTCGCCGAAGGTCACCTTCGACGGCAGGGTCGAGGTGTCGAAGGTGGAGACCAAGACGCTCATCACCGGTGACGGGCCGGAGCTGGGCGCGGACGACGAGGTGCTCGCCCACCTCTGGATCGGCAACGGGTTCAGCCAGCAGAAGGCGCTGGACACCTACGAGGAGAAGAAGCCCGAGCTGATCACGATCAACGACCAGGTCGGCAAGGTCTTCCGCGACGCCATCGAGGGGCAGACGGTCGGCTCGCGCGTCGCCGTGGCCGCGCCCGCGAAGGACGCGTTCGGCGAGGGCGGCAACCCGACGCTGGGCATCGGCAACGCGGACAGCGTGATCATCGTGATCGACCTGGTCAGCGACGTGCTCGACGGCCCGCACGGCACCGACAAGGACGCCCCGGACTGGACGCCCGAGATCGTCACGAAGGACGACGTGCCGACCGGCTTCGACTTCAGCGGCACGCCGGAGCCCTCCAAGCGGCTGCGGATCGCGCCGCTGGTGCAGGGCGACGGCGCCACCGTGAAGAAGGGCCAGACCATCGTCGTCGACTACCTGGGTGAGGTGTACGGCGGCACGGCGCCGTTCGACGAGAGCTTCTCCAAGACGCCCGCGTCCTTCCAGATCGGCGTGGGGGCCGTGGTGAAGGGCTGGGACCAGGCCCTCGTCGGGCGTGCGGTCGGCAGCCGGGTGCTGCTCGCCATCCCGCCGGACCTCGGCTACGGCGACAAGGGCAACAAGGACGCCGGCATCAAGGGCACCGACACGCTGTACTTTGTCGTCGACATCCTGGCCGCGGGCTGACCTCTGCAGCAGGGTGGACCAGTGACGGGAACGACGGCGGGGGACCCGCAGGCGGCGACGAGCCGGAAGAGCGAGCGCCTGCTCAACCTGCTCATCATGCTGCTGGTCCAGCGCCACTACGTCCCGAAGGAGCGGATCCGCGCGATCCTGTACCCCGACTCCAGCCGCGACGCCTTCGAGAAGATGTTCGAGCGCGACAAGGAGGAGCTGCGCAGCCTCGGCGTCCCGATCGAGGTGGGCAGCATCGACCCCCTCTTCGACGACGAGCCGGGCTACCGGATCTCGCCGGACGAGTTCGCGCTCCCCGACATCCGGCTGGCGGCCGACGAGGCGGCCGTCGTCGGCCTGGCGACGCGGGTGTGGGAGCACGCGCGGCTCGCCGAGGCGACGACCGACGCCGTCCGCAAGCTGACCGCGGCCGGGGTCGAGGTCGACGTCTCGGCCCTCGACCTCGTGGAGCCGCGGCTGACCGCGGACGAGCCCGCGTTCGACGTCTTCTGGGACGCCACCCAGGCACGCCAGGCCGTCGAGTTCGACTACCGGCGCCCCGGGTACCAGGAGCCGCTGCGCCGCCACCTGCAGCCCTGGGGTGTGGTCCGGCACGCCGGCCGCTGGTACGTCGTGGGCCTCGACACCGACCGCGGCGAGGAGCGGGTCTTCCGCCTCTCCCGCGTGGTGGGGGACGCCCGCCGGACCGGTACGACGGCGTCCTACGCCATCCCGGACGGCATTGACCTGCGCGAGACCACCCGCCGTCTCGCTCCGCCGCCCTCGGTCGTGGAGGCGACGCTGCTGGTCCGCAAGGGTGCCGGCGCGACGCTGCGCCGGGCGGCCGCGGCTGTCGAGACCGACGTCACGGGCCCCGACAGCGAGAGCCCCTGGGACCGTGTCGTGATCCGGCGCGACCGGCTGGCCGAGGAGCTGCTGGCCCTCGGACCGGACGTGGTCGTGGAGTCCCCGCCCGAGCTGCGCGAGGAGATCGTGGCCCGGCTGGAGGCCACGGTGGAGGCGCGCCCGTGAAGAGCTCCCCGAAGACCGCTGCCAGCGGCGCCAAGGACCAGGTGGCCCGCCTGCTCACCCTCGTGCCGTACCTGCACTCGCACCCGCAGGTGCGGCTCGACCAGACCGCTGCGGCGGTCGGCAGCACCCCCGAGCAGGTGGTCAAGGACCTGGCCGTGCTGTTCATGTGCGGGCTCCCGGGCGGCTTCCCGGACGACCTGATCGACGTCGACCTGGAGGCCCTGGAGGACCCCGACAACCCCGAGGGCGGTCTGCGGCTCGAGGGCGTCATCCGCGTCTCGAACGCCGACTACCTGGCCCGCCCGCTGCGGCTGAGCCCGACCGAGGCGTCGGCCATCATCGTCGCGCTGCGCGCCATGCGGGGGAGCGCGGGCGAGGAGACCCGCGAGATCGTGGACCGGGCCCTGTCCAAGCTCGAGGCCGCCGCGGCGGCGCAGATCGGCAGCACCCCGCTCGTGGAGCCGGGTGACGACGACGACACCGCCCTGGCCCGGCTGCGTGCCTCGCTCGAGGGCGCGGTCGATCGCGGCCGGCAGGTCCGGCTCACCTACTACGTCCCGGCCCGCGACGAGGAGTCCGAGCGGGTCGTCGACCCGAGGGGCGTGGTCACGTCCGGCGGCGTGGCGTACCTCGACGCCTGGTGCCACAGCGCCGAGGCGCCCCGGTTGTTCCGCCTGGACCGGATCCACGAGGCCGACGTGCTCGACTCGCCCGTCGAGACCGCACCCGAGCCGCCGCGGGACCTGTCCGACGGGCTGTTCGAGCGCTCCCAGGAGACGACCCTCGTGACCCTGGCCATCCAGCCGCAAGCACGCTGGGTGGTCGAGTACTACCAGGTCGAGGCGGTGCGCCCGCTGCCCGACGGTGCCCTCGAGGTGGACATGCTGGTGGCCGACGAACGGTGGCTGCGCCGGCTGCTGATGAGGCTCGCCCCGTACGCTCGGGTGGTCGCACCTCCGGAGCTCGACGCGGACTTCCGGGCGACGGCGCGGCGAACTCTGGACCTGTACCGGTCCGGCGCCTGACCAAACCGGCGTAGACTCGGCTGCGAACCACACCAACGTGAGGAACTCCATGAACCTGCCTGTGATGCTGCCCCAGATCGCGGGCCTCGGCCCCGGCGAGATCGCTCTCATCCTGGCCGTCCTGGTCCTGCTCTTCGGCGCGTCCAAGCTGCCGGAGCTGGCCCGCGGGAGCGGCCGTGCCCTGCGGATCTTCAAGGCCGAGACCAAGGGCCTCATGGACGACGACGACGAGGACGTGAAGCCCCAGCGTTCCCCGGAGCAGCGCGAGATCCAGGCGAACCCACCCACCCTGGACGCCGAGACGGAGCGACGGGCCGCCGAGCGACGCGCGGCCGAGCACCGCGACGACCCGGCCTGACCTGCACCCCGCAGGGAGGTAGCCCGCCTTGTCCAGCGCCGGCTGGGTCTTCGACCTCTTCCGGGGCAAGCCGAAGTACGCCGTCGGCCCCGACGGCCGGATGGCCCTCACCGACCACCTGAGGGAGGTCCGGGCCCGGCTGTTCCGCTCCGCCCTGGTGCTGGTGGCCGCGTTCATCGCGGCCCTGTTCTTCTACGACCAGCTGCTGAACGTCGTCGCCGCGCCCTACCGCGACGCCGTGAGCACGCTCCAGGGGGAGAACTCCGAGCTGGTGGCCAACGGCATCAGCGCCGGCCTGATGCTCCAGCTCAAGCTGTGCGGGGTGGCGGCGATCGTCGTGTCCGCGCCCTACTGGCTCTACCAGATCTGGGCGTTCATCGTCCCGGGGCTGCACGCCCACGAGAAGAAGTGGTCGCGGGTGGTCGCGGCCATCGCCGGACCGCTCTTCTTCGCCGGCGTCGCGCTGGGCTACTACATCCTGCCCAAAGGCTTGTCGGTGCTGATCGCGTTCGTCCCCGACGACGTGCAGAACCTCGTGGACTTCGGCGCCTACTTCTCCTTCGTCACCCGGATGCTGCTGATCTTCGGCGTCGCGATGGAGATCCCCTTCTTCGTGATCCTGCTGAACCTCGCCGGCATCGTCTCCGGCAAGGCGCTGGGTCGCTATCGGCCGTGGATCGTGATCGGCACGTTCGTGTTCGCGGCCGTGGCGACGCCGTCGACCGACCCGTTCTCGATGCTGATGCTGGCCATCCCGCTGCTGATCCTGTTCATCATCGCCGAGATCGTCGCGCGGCTGGTGGACCGGTCCCGCGGACGTGGGCAGAACAGCACCGACCAGTGGAGCGACGACGAGGCGTCCCCGATCTGATGACCCGTGAAGTCGACCCGTTCGACCTGCCGGAGTGGCTGGGGCAGAGCGAGGTGACCTGGTCGCCCGACGGCGGCGTCCACGACACCCACCTCGTCGCCGGATCGCTGTCGGCGCCCGGCCATGAGGCGCTGCCCTGCGACCTGCTGGCGGTCGACGAGGCCTACCCCAAGCCGGTCGCCGACGACGACCGCCGGCACCAGACCCACCAGCGCTGGCGGCACGGACAGGTCCTGCTGCTGACCTGCGACGACCGGCTGACCCTGGCCGTGCCCGGCACGTCGTTCTCGGCCGAGCTGGTGATGGAGACGCTGGCGCGACTGGCCAAGGCGGTCGGCGGGTCGCCCGAGTCGTTCTCGGTGCTGCTGCGCCTCGGCGGCTAGTCGTCTGGATAGTGTCGGGGCGTGCGTGAGATCGCCCTGCTCACCAACCCCACGTCGGGCAGGGGCAAGGGCGGGCGGGTGCGGGACGCCGCGCTGGCGCGCCTGCGGGCCGGAGGCCTGGTCGTGCGCAACCTCGCCGGCCGGGACGCGGACGAGGCGCTGGACCTGGCGGGACAGTGCGTGGCCGACGGGGTGGACGCCCTGGTGGTCTGCGGTGGTGACGGCATGGTGCACCTCGGCGTGCAGGCGGTCGCCGGCACCGGCACGGCGCTCGGGATCATCCCGGCCGGCACCGGCAACGACGTCGCGCGGTACTTCGACCTGCCGCGCACGGACGTCGACGCCGCCGCCGACCTCGTGCTCGCCGGGAGGACGCGGACCGTCGACCTGGCGCGCTCCGGCGGGCGGTACTTCGTGACGGTGATGGCCGCCGGGTTCGACGCGGTCGTCAACGAGCGCGCGAACCGGATGACCTGGCCCAGGGGCCAGATGCGCTACAACATCGCCACCCTGGCCGAGCTGCGGACCTTCAGGCCGCTGTCCTACACGCTGGACCTCGACGGTGAGCAGAGGCGCCTCGAGGCGATGCTGGTGGCGATCGGCAACGGGCCGTCGTTCGGCGGCGGGCTGCGGATCACCGAGGGCGCCTTGCTCGACGACGGCATGCTGGACGTGGTGATCATCAAGCCGATGTCGAAGGCGGGCCTGATCCGCACCTATCCCAAGCTGTTCAAGGGCACTCACGTGACGCACCCGCAGTACGAGCACCACCGCGTGCGGTCGGTGACCGTCGCCGCACCGGGGATCGTGGCGTACGCCGACGGCGAGCGGTTCGGCGCCCTGCCGGTAACGGTGGACTGCGTCCCCGGGGCGCTGACGGTCCTGGCATGACTGGTCTCTCCCCGGCGGAGAAGTACGCGTCGTACGCCTCCGACAAGAAGCGCCCGGTGCTGCGCGACTTCGCCGCGGCGTACCCGTTCGCGCTCGACGGCTTCCAGGTCGAGGCCTGCCGGCGGATCGAGGACGGCCACGGCGTGCTGGTGGCCGCGCCGACGGGTTCGGGCAAGACGCTGGTGGGCGAGTTCGCCGTGCACCTGGCGCTGGCGACGGGGCGGAAGTGCTTCTACACCACGCCGATCAAGGCGCTCTCGAACCAGAAGTTCCACGACCTGGTCGACCGCTACGGCCCGGACAAGGTCGGGCTGCTGACCGGTGACAACGTCGTGAACGGCGAGGCGCCGGTGGTCGTGATGACCACCGAGGTGCTGCGGAACATGCTGTACGCCGGCTCGCGCACCCTCCTGGGCCTCGGGTTCGTGGTGATGGACGAGGTGCACTACCTCGCCGACCGCGCCCGCGGGGCGGTGTGGGAGGAGGTGATCATCCACCTGCCGGAGTCGGTGTCGCTGGTGTCGCTGTCGGCGACGGTGTCGAACGCCGAGGAGTTCGGCGAGTGGCTGCAGACGGTGCGCGGGGACACCGCGACGATCGTGGAGGAGCGGCGTCCGGTCCCGCTGTACCAGCACGTGATGGTGGGCAAACGCATGCTCGACCTGTTCGCGTCCTCCGACATCGACGCGGCGGCCGGGTTCGTGAAGGAGGGCGCACCCGTCAACGACGAGCTGGTCAAGCTCGCTCGCGACGACTGGGCGAGCTCGCGGATCCGCGACCGGCGGACACCGAAGGACCGCCGCGGCGGGCGCGGCAAGCCCGGCCAACGACGCCAGGTCGGCAACGGCCGCCGGATCTGGATCCCCAGCCGCGTCGACGTGGTGGACCGGCTGGACCGCGACGGCCTGCTGCCCGCGATCGTCTTCGTCTTCAGCCGGGTCGGCTGCGACGCGGCGGTGCAGCAGTGCGTCCAGGCCAACCTGCGGCTGACCACCCCGGACGAGCGCGACGAGATCCGCGAGTACGTCGAGGAGGCGACCGAGCACCTGCCGTCGGAGGACCGGCACGTGCTCGGGTACCACGACTTCCTCGAGGCGCTGACCCGTGGCATCGCCGCGCACCACGCGGGCATGCTCCCGGCGTTCAAGGAGGTCGTGGAGGAGCTGTTCACCCGCGGGCTGGTGAAGGCCGTGTTCGCCACCGAGACGCTCGCGCTGGGCATCAACATGCCCGCGCGGACCGTGGTGATCGAGAAGCTGGACAAGTGGAACGGCGAGACGCACGCCGACATCACGCCGGGGGAGTACACCCAGCTGACCGGACGCGCCGGCCGTCGCGGCCTCGACGTCGAGGGGCACGGCGTCGTGCTCTGGCAGCCCGGCATGAACCCGCGTGAGCTGGCCGGCCTCGCGTCCACCCGCACCTACCCGCTCCGATCGAGCTTCGCGCCGTCGTACAACATGGCGGTCAACCTGGTGCACCAGTTCGGCCGCGAGCGCGCCCGGGAGCTGCTGGAGCTGTCGTTCGCCCAGTTCCAGGCCGACAAGGCGGTCGTCGGGCTCGCTCGTCAGCTGCGCAAGGCCGAGGAGGCGCTGGACGGGTACGCCCAGGCGGCGGTCTGCGACCGCGGCGACTTCATGGAGTACGCCCGGATGCGACAGCGCATCTCCGAGCTGGAGAAGGGCGCCGCCAAGGCCCGGCGCGCCGACCGGCGCGAGGAGGCCGTCACGTCGCTGGAGGCGCTGCGACCCGGTGATGTGATCGAGGTACCCACCGGCAAGTTCGCCGGGTACGCCGTGGTGATCGACCCCGGTACGTCGGGGGAGGGTCCGCGCCCGCTGGTGCTGACCGCCGAGCGCCAGGCCCGCCGGCTGAGCATCACCGACTTCCCGACGCCGGTCGTCGCGCTCACCCGGCTGAAGGTGCCACGCAACTTCAGCAGCCGGAACCCGCAGATGCGCCGGGACCTGGCCTCGGCCCTGCGGTCGCGGACGCACGACCTCGCGCCCCCGCCCCCGGGGCGGCGTGCGTCGGCCGGCTCGGGCGGCGTCGACTCGTCGACGAACGGTGAGGTCGACCGGCTTCGCAAGGAGCTGAAGAGCCACCCCTGCCACGGCTGCCCGGACCGCGAGGACCACGCGCGGTGGGCGGAGCGGTGGTTCAAGCTGGACCGCGAGGCGCGGACCCTGCGCCGGCGGGTCGAGGAGCGCACCAACACGGTCGCCCGGCAGTTCGACCGGGTGTGCGAGGTGCTCACCGACCTGGACTACCTCGACGGCGAGACCGTCACCGAGCGCGGCCAGCGGCTGATGCGGCTCTACTCCGACATGGACCTGGTCACCGCCGAGGCGCTGCGCGCCGACGTCTTCGACGGCCTGTCGACCGCCGGGGTCGCGGCCGCCCTGTCCGTCCTCGTCTTCGAGGCCCGGCGACCCGACGACGACGCGCCGCGGGTGCCCGGCGGTCCGACCCGCCCGGTCATCGAGGAGCTGGTGCGCATCGCCGGCCGCGTGCAGGCGCTGGAGCGCCAGCACCGGCTCGACTTCACCCGACTGCCGGACCTCGGGTTCGCGTGGGCGACCTACCGCTGGGCCGAGGGCGACGACCTCGATGACGTCCTCGGTGCCACCGACCTCGCGGCCGGCGACTTCGTGCGCTGGGTCAAGCAGGTCATCGACCTCGCGGGCCAGGTCGCCGACGCCGCGGGTGCCGGTCCGGTCCGCGACGCCGCGCGCGACGTCGTACGGGCGCTGCGCCGGGGCGTGGTGGCCTACTCCGCGGTGGAGTGAGCTAGCGACGCACGCGGTCCGTCCGTGCCGACACCGCCTCGGTGTCGCTGTACCCGGGTGCCCGGGCGGTGACCAGGACGAGGAGGTGCTTGCCTCGCTGGTGCTCGGTCAGCCGGAGCCGCCGGTGCGTCGCCCCGGCGATGGGCCGGCCATCGGCGTACCACTGGAACGTGAGCGCCACCGAGACCGGCGTCCACCGGCCGGCGTGCGCGGTCAGCCGCCGTCCCACGCGGGGGGTGCCCTCGACGCTCGGCGCGACCCGGTTGACCACGGGAGCCGGCGGGAGGACGACAGGGGGGTCGGGGGCGCCGACGACGACGTCGAGCCCCGTCACCTGCTGGCCGACACCGATGGGCAGGGGAGTGGAGGTGAACAGGCTGGGCTGGTCGAGCCAGCACTCGAGCGCGACGGTCGAGTGGCTGCTGAACTCCAGGTGGTACGTCGCCGCGGGCAGGCGGTCGATCGTGTAGCGGCCGTCGGCGTCGGTGCTGCCGCCCTCGCGGGCCAGGATGTACCCGTTCAGCCCCGGGGACACGTAGAGCAGCACCTGGACCCCCGGCAGGGGCTTGCCGGCCGCATCGGTGAGCCGACCCGAGATCGAGGAGGCCGGCTCCAGCACCGCGTTCGCGCCACGGGTGACCTCGTACCGCGTCACGGGCACCCAGTCCCCGTCGGTGGTGCCGAGGGCGTCGTCGTAGTACTCCGAGGCGTAGGCGCCGTCCGGGTCGACGAAGCGCACCTTGTAGAAGTCGTTCTCCTGGAGGTCGTCGACGCGGTACCGGCCCCGCGAGTCGGTGAGGTCCTGGCCCACCACCTCGTCCCCGAAGCCGCGGTTGAAGACCACCTCCACCCGGATTCCGCGCAGCGGGGCATCCACCAGGGTGGTCACCCGGCCGGCGATGCTGCCGGGGTTGACCGTGGCGGTCGCCGGTGGGGCGCTGAGCGCCGATCCGAGGAGAACGGCGGGCAGGAGCAGGGCGAGAACGTGGCGTCGGGACATGGCAGGCCTCCTACTCGGTAGGACGCCCGACCGAGGACGGAGGTTCGCCGTCGAGCTCCCTCAGCCCGCCAACACGCCCACCAGGCGGTTGACCGGGCCCTCGAGGTTCAGCCTCTCCGCCAGCTGCGCCAGGACCTGCGGGTGGGCCGGGGCGCTGGGCAGCACCGCGTCGTACCGGCCGAGCTTGATGTCGGTGGCCACCTCGACGACCTGGGGCGCGACCTTGAGGTAGTCCTCGGCGGCGACGATCTTCTTGCGGGGGCTGGGCGCCATGTCGGAGTCGGGGTCCTCGGCGGCGGCGATGATGCCGCGCAGGTCGCCGTACTTCAGCAGCAGCGCCGACGCGGTCTTCTCCCCGACGCCCGGCACGCCGGGGAGGCCGTCGCTGGCGTCCCCGCGCATGGTGGCGAAGTCGGCGTACTGGCTGGGCAGGACGGCGTACTTCTCGACGACGACGTGGTCGGTGACGCGCTCGTGGTTGCCCACGCCGCGGGCGACGTAGAGGACGCGCACGCCCCGCTTGTCGTCGACGACCTGGAAGAGGTCGCGGTCGCCGGTGACCACGTCGACCGGCATGTCGGCCTGCGCGGCGAGGGAGCCGATGACGTCGTCGGCCTCGTAGCCGTCCTTGCCGAGCTTGCAGATGCCGAACGCCGCGAGCACTCCCTCGATGATGGGGACCTGGACCTCGAGCGGGTCGGGTACCTCCTCGACGTACGGGTGCGCCTCGTCCTTGACGACGTACTCGACCCGATGGCCCTTGTACGACGGGACGAGGTCGACGCGCCACTGCGGGCGCCAGTCGTTGTCCCAGGCGCAGACGAGGTGGGTGGGCCGGTACTGGCCGACCAGGCGGCTGATGAAGTCGAGCAGGCCGCGGACCGCGTTGACGGGCGTGCCATCGGCGGCGCTGATCTCCGGGACGCCGAAGAACGCCCGGAAGTACAGGCTGGCGGTGTCCAGGACCATCAACCGCTGGTCATTTTTCACCCGCGCATCCTGTCACGGCTGGGCACTAGTCTTTCGCCGTGGAGAAGACCGATCGAAAGATCCTCTCGCTGCTGGCGGCCGACGGGCGCATGTCCTTCACCGATCTCGGCAAGGCGACCGGCCTCTCCACGTCCGCCGTGCACCAGCGGGTGAAGCGGCTCGAGCAGCGCGGCATGATCCGCGGGTACGTCGCGACGGTCGACCACGAGCAGATGGGCCTCCCGCTCACGGCGTTCGTCTCCATCACGCCCATCGACCCATCGGAGCCGGACGACTACCCCGACCGGCTGCGCGGGGTGCACGAGATCGAGTCCTGCTGGTCGGTGGCCGGCGACGAGTCCTACATCCTCAAGGTACGGGTGGCCACCCCCGGTGCCCTCGAAGACCTCCTCGCCCGCATCCGCGCCGCCGCCAACGTCCGCTCCCGCACCACCGTCGTCCTCAGCACCCCGTACGAGAACCGCCCGGTGTCGTAGGCGTGCGTCGTGCAGGGATACCCGCTCGAGCGGGTATCCCTGACGTGTGGCGTCGTTGCAACGACGCCAAAGCGAAAGGAACGACGCCAAGGTCGGCGATCAAGCCGGCCTGGTGGCTCGGGCGGCCAAGAGTCGACTGATCCGCCGGGCCAGGATGTGGGGCCGGGCGAGGTCGTCCCACGTGATCCGGATGCACACCCAGCCGGTCAGGGCGCAGATCTGCTCTTCGCGCCGCTTCTCCCGCAGCAGGAACTCATCGAGCGTCTCACCCTGGCGTCGCATGGTGAGGTACTTCAGCTTGCCGTCGATCTCGGCGAACACCCCGTGCGTCGCCCACAGGAAGTCGACGCGACCGACGAGGCGGCCGGACTCGTCATGAACCGCCACCTGCGGCTCAGGACGTGGGAGGTGCTCACGCCAGAACAAGTGGAGGGCACGAGACTCGGCCACCGACTCGATGCGTTGGTCGGCCAGGCGTCTGACCAGCTCGGTCGTCAGTGACCTGGGCCAGTGTCGCGTGAGGTCGGTCTGGACTTCCAGGTCGGCGCGAGACACCTCCTGGCGGTGCAGCAGGCTGTTGGCGACTGCGAGCGCCGGTTCGACCCCCGCAATGGTGCAGGTCTCTGCCACGGTGCGTGCTGCGGCCGCGACGCGAACGCCGTTCCGAACGACGACTTCGCCTTCCGTGAGCTTGCCTCGGTGGTGAGCGACCCCGTCTTCGCGCCTGCCAGACTTCCCGTCCGTCCGAGTCAGGTGAACCTCATCGAGGTCGAACCCCCACGTCTCCGCACCCCACTCGATCGCGCCGGAGACGTGTGTCAAAGCCGCGGTCGGGTGCGCGGTGAGGAGCACAGCACGACACAGGACCCGGTGTCGGTCCTCAGGGGAGAGGCGTCGCCACAGGTCGCCTGATGTGTAGGCGCCACGTCGAACCCGGTACCACTCTCCGGCGCGGACCAGCTTGGCGATCTTGCGATCGCTGTACCCCTCCGCCAGAGCGTCGCGGCGCAGCCAGACGACGCCGTCGAGCGGGACCTGTTCCATCATGGCGGAGCAGATGCCCGCGATCAGACCGCGGAAACACGGAGTCCTCGCGCCTGTGGATGACGCGGAGATCGGCGTACCTGTGGCGTCGTTCCCGTCGGTGTGGCGTTGTTGCAACGACGCCGAACGTCAGGGATACCCGCTCGAGCGGGTATCGCTGCCGGGCGGCCGCGCCTCAGTGGGCCTGAAGAGCTGCGAGCCGACGACTCGCCTCGGCCACCTCGGCGGCCTTGAGGGAGGACTCGTCGAGCTTGCCGTGCTGCTGCCACCACTCCTGGCCGGCGAGGGGGAGGGTGTGGATCGGGTCGTAGTACTCGTAGGTCCGCGTCAGAGCGTCGTCGGCGGTGGCCTCGATGGAGGTGCGGTAGTTCTTGGTCCAGTAGGAGATGCCGCGCTCGGTGTCGTAGTCGGCGAGCTGGTGGACCCAGCGCTTGCCGACGAACGGGACGTCGCAGACGATGCGCGGCGTCGCGAAGCCGGGCAGGTAGCCCATGATCGCGTGCTGGAGCTTCTGCGCGTCGGCGACCGAGATCCGCCAGTGCTCCGAGAACGGGATCATGTCGCACATGTAGAAGTAGTACGGCATGATCTGCGCGCCATCGAGCAGGGCGAAGCAGAGGTCGAGCAGGGCGTGCGGGTCGGCGTTGACGCCGTTGAGGATGACGCCCTGGTTGCGTACGTCGCGGATGCCGGTGTCCAGCATCGTGCGGGCCGCCTTGGCCACCAGCGGCGTCACCGACTGTGCGTGGTTCACGTGGGTGTGGATCGCGATCGAGACGCCGCGGGAGCGCGCGATCGTCGCCACCCGCTCCATCCCGGCGACGACGTCGTCCGACAGCCAGTGCTGGGGGAGACCCATCAGCGCCTTGGTGGCCAGACGTACGTCGCGGATGTTCTCGATCTCCAGCAGCGAGGTCAGCCAGGCCTCGAGGCGCGGCCACGGCATGTTGGCCACGTCGCCGCCGGACACGACCACGTCACGTACCTGCGGCGTGCGGCGCAGGTAGTCCATCATCGACTCGAGCCGGTCGTTGGGCTTGCCGATGAACTTCAGCTTCTCGATCACCGGGGTCGAGTTGCCGACCAGGTCCATGCGGGTACAGTGGCCGCAGTACTGCGGGCAGGTCGGCAGCAGCTCGGCCAGCACCTTCGTCGGGTACCGGTGCGTCAGGCCCTCGGCCACCCACATGTCGTGCTCGTGCAGCGAGTCGCGGGTGGCGTGCGGGTGCGAGGGCCAGTCGGTACGACGGTCGCTCAGCACCGGGATCATGTAGCGGCGCACGGGGTCGGCGTAGAACGCCTCGGTCAGCGAGCCCGGCCCGGCCGGCTCCACGAACGGAGCCATGGTGTTCATCATCTGCGGTGGGACCAGCATCGACATCGTCGCGCGCTCGTTCTGGTCGCGCTCGAGGTCCTCGTAGAAGCGGTCGTCGAGCAGGTCGCCGACCAGCTCGCGCAGCTGCTTGATGTTCTTGACGCAGTGGGCCCGCTGCCACTGCACGGACTCCCACTCCTCGGTCGTGACGTCCTTCCAGCCGGGGAACCGGGTCCAGTCCGGCTCGACCAGATCCACCCGCTTGTAGGGGTACGGCTGACCCGAGAACTGGGCCGCCGCGCGCTCAATGGACGTCTCGATGCTCACTGTGCCACTGTAGGTGGACGATCTCCGGTCTGTCCAAAGGCTGACCGGAACTTGTCCTGTCGAAACGGCTAAACGGAGGAGTCTTCCGCGTGCGCACCAGCGATCCGACCGGGTTGCACCGGGTCCTGGACGAACAGGTCGTCCTTCCCCAGGCCGCCCAGCGGCTCGACACCCGCAAGGAGCTGTGGTCCGACGAGGTCCGCATCCGCGTCGAGCGGCTGAACCTCGACGCCGCGAGCTTCCGCCAGCTGGAGCAGAAGCACCGGACGAAGGACGGGCCCGACGGGGACGCCGTACGTCACGAGGTGCTGGACATCGTCGCCACCCGCGGCAAGATGCAGAACCCCGAGACCGGCTCCGGCGGCATGCTCGTCGGCACCGTCGAGGAGGTCGGCCCCGAGTCGCCCCTCGGCCTCCGGCCCGGCGACCACGTCGCCACCCTCGTCTCCCTGACGCTGACCCCGCTCGTGATCGAGGACGGCCTCGAGCGCTGGGACGGCACGAGCGAGCAGGTCCCCGCGGACGGGTACGCCATCCTCTTCGGCCGCTCCATCGCGGCCGTCATCCCCGACGACCTCGACCCGGCACTCAGCCTGGCCGTGATGGATGTCTGTGGCGCCCCCGCGCTGACCGAGCGCATCGTCAGGACCTACGACGCTCCCGTCGTCGCCGTCATCGGCGGCGCCGGCAAGTCCGGCTCGCTCAGCCTGGCGGCGGCCAAGCACGCCGGCGCCAGGCGCACCATCGGCGTCGTGCCGTTCGAGGAGGAGCGCAAGCTGCTCGCCGACGCGGGCGTGGCCGACGAGGTCGTGATCGCCGACGCGCGCGACCCGATCGCGCTGCGCGACGCCGTCGCGAGTGCCGGGGGACCGGCCGACGTGACCGTCGTCTGCGTCGACGTCCCCGGGTGCGAGGGCGGCGCGATCCTGGCCACCGCCGAGGGCGGCACCGTCATCTTCTTCTCGATGGCGACCTCGTTCCCGGCCGCCGCGCTCGGCGCCGAAGGCCTGGCCGCCGACGTGACGATGCTGGTCGGCAACGGCTACACGCCCGGCCACGCGGCGTACGCCCTCGAGCTCCTCCGCGCCGACGCGGGCGTGCGCAGCCTGTTCGAGCGGAGACTGTGAGCATGGCCGGCAACCACCTGGGACTGCCCAAGACGGACGTACGCCGCGCGCGCACCCTGGCGCGCCAGGTCGGTCGCCCGATCGTCAAGCTCGCCCAGCAGCACACGACGGTGTCCGTCGAGCGGGCCACGCTCCGGATGGCCGGACTCGCGGGTGCCGACGCCGAGGGCACGCCTTGGGTGAACCGGCTGCTCGACGTGGTCCGTGCCGACGTCGGCCTGGAGCACGGCGTCGCCCTGCCGGTCTGGCATGCGCTCCGCCGCGGACACGCCGAGGACCTGCTGACACTGGCCCAGAAGGCCAGTGCCGGCTCCGTCACGTTCGAGCTGCCCGACGGCAAGGACGCCACCGCGGCCGCCCGCGACGCCAGGAAGGCGGTGGGCGCGGGGATCAAGGCGATCGACGCCAACCGCCGTGAGCGCGAGCGGATGATCAAGAAGATCGGCGACGCCCCGCGCAAGCCGTGGATCTACCTGATCGTGGCGACCGGCGACATCTACGAGGACATCCCCCAGGCCCAGGCGGCGGCGCGTGAGGGTGCCGACATCATCGCGGTGATCCGCTCGACCGGGCAGTCGCTGCTGGACTTCGTGCCCGAGGGCGCCACCCGTGAGGGCTTCGCCGGCACCTACGCGACCCAGGAGAACTTCCGCCTCATGCGGGCGGCGCTGGACGAGACGAGCAGGGAGCTCGGCCGGTACGTCCGGCTCACCAACTACGCCTCCGGCCTGTGCATGCCGGAGATCGCCACCCTGGCCGGGCTCCAGCGGCTCGACATGATGCTGAACGACTCGATGTACGGGATCCTCTTCCGCGACATCAACCCGATCCGCACCTTCGTGGACCAGCGCTTCAGCCGCCAGGTGCACGCCCGCGCCGGGATCATCATCAACACCGGTGAGGACAACTACCTCACGACCGCCGACGCCGTCGAGGCGGCGCACACCGTGACGGTCAGCCAGCTCCTCAACGAGTACTTCGCCAAGGAGGCCGGCCTCGAGGACTGGCAGCTCGGCCTGGGCCACGCCTTCGAGATCGACCCCGACATCCCGGACTCGTTCCGTCTCGAGCTCGCCCACGCGATGCTCGCGCGCGAGCTGTTCCCGGACGCCCCGCTGAAGTGGATGCCGCCCACCCGCCACATGACCGGCGACGTGTTCCGCGGGTACCTCCTCGACGGCTTCTTCAACCTCGTGGGAGCCCTCACCGGCCAGGGCATCCTGCTCGTCGGGATGATGACCGAGGCCGTCGTGACGCCGTGGCTCTCCGACCGCGACCTGGCCCTGCAGAACGTCCGGTACGTCATGAACGCCGCCGGCAACCTCACCGAGGACTTCCGCCCGGCACCCGACGGGTTCATCGCGAACCGTGCCCGCGAGGTGCTCGGCGAGGCCATCGACCTGCTGCAGGAGATCAAGGACGACACCGACAGCGAGGGAGACGCCCCGCTGCTGGCCGCGATCGCCGACGGCACGTTCGGCCTGATGAAGCGCCCGCCCACCGGTGGCAGGGGCCTCGACGGCGTGGCCAAGAAGTCGAGCCTCTACTACAACCCCGCGAGCGAGATCCTGGAGGAGCAGTGAGCGGACCCATCCGGCCGTACGGCGACACCACCGGCGACGGCATGGTGCAGCTGTCCTTCACGCTGCCCATCGAGCACTCCAAGGTCGCCGAGGGTGCGGCCGTCCAGCTGGCCAACAAGATGGGCATGGACCCGGCGCTGGTCGTGCACGCCAAGCCGATGGGGGAGGGCTTCACGTTCTTCGTCGTCTACGGCCGGGTGAACCACCTGGTCGACCCCAGCACCGTCGAGGTCGTCGAGCGCGACTACCCGCTGCTCACGCCCAAGGAGGCGAACAGCGCGATCAAGAGCGCGCTGCGGCGCCGCCTGGTCGTCGTCGGCGGCTGCATCGGCACCGACGCGCACACCGTGGGCATCGACGCGATCCTCAACATCAAGGGGTTCGCGGGGGAGAAGGGCCTGGAGTACTACCGCGAGCTCAAGGTCGTGAACCTCGGCGCCCAGGTCTCGGTGCCCCAGCTGGTCGAGCGGGCCCGCGAGGAGAAGGCCGACGCCGTGCTCGTCTCGCAGGTCGTCACCCAACGCGACGCCCACCTGCTCAACACCCGGGAGATGTCGGCGGCGTTCCGCGAGTCCTACCCCGAGGACAAGCGCCCGCTGCTCGTCGTCGGCGGCCCGCGCTTCGACGAGACGATGGCCGGCGAGCTCGGCGTCGACCGGGTCTTCACCCGCGGTACGACGCCCGGCGAGGTCGCGTCGTACATCGTCCACCGCCTCGTCACGGACAAGAGGAAGGCCGCCTGATGCCCGCCCAGTCACGAGCAGAGGTCGGCCGGCGCGTCGTGCACCGTCGCTACGTCCCGTACTCCCACGCCCACTACGCCGGCAACCTGGTCGACGGCGCCTACAGCCTCGGCCTGTTCGGCGACGTGGCCACGGAGATGTGCATCCTCACCGACGGCGACGAGGGACTGTTCGCGTCGTACTCCGACGTGCAGTTCAAGCAGCCCGTCCGCGCCGGCGACGTTCTGGAGATCACCTGCGAGATCACCCGCGTCGGCACCCGCTCGCGGACCATGGACTTCACCGTCCAGGTGGTGGCGCGCGGTGCCGCGACGGACCAGGCACCCGGTGCCGCGGACATGCTCGACGAGCCGCTCGTGGCTACCACGGCGACCGGGGTCGTCGTCGTCCCTTGAGCGACTCCGCTCCACTGGTCTGAACCACCCCGGGCGTGTCGGTTCGCGACACGCCGCGCAGTGAGATTTCCGGTGAACTTCTGGTGTCCGGACGACCCCGGCTGACCTGCGGATTCCCGCGTCCTCGCAGGTCATCGGCAGGTTGACACTGCACGAACGGCGAGTGAAGGTTCTCCGGTTCGCCCTTGCAGATCGCGTCGGGCGGACCGACGTCCGAGTGGCCGAGTCGGAAGGTGGGGGGCCACCCACCAGTCCGACGTGGTTCGCGGAGGTCGGTCCCGCCCCGCGATGGGCGAATCCGGGAGAGGTGCGGTTCGCCAGATAACTTCCTGCCCACGACAGCCGGTCGTGCGCGGGTCGGTCCGAAGGGCCGCTACCTCTCCCGGCCGCCTGCAAGGTCTCGCGGCCGATCCGCCCGTACGCTGGTCGGGTGCTCGTCCGGACGCTGCTCGCCGCGATGGCCGGCGCCGTCCTGAGCCTGGCCTACCCGCCTGTCGGCTTCTTCTGGGTGCTGCCGCTGGCCGTGGCGGCGTACGTCGCCCTGGTCGTGGACATCAGGCCGCGGCAGGCGCTCCTCCCGGGCCTCGCGTTCGGGGTGGCGTACTGCTACACGCTGATGTGGTGGATGCGGGCCGTCGACGTGTACGCCTGGCTGGCCCTGTCCGGTCTGGAGGCCGGCTTCTACGGGCTGCTGGCCGTCGCCGTGCCGTACCTGCGCCGGCTGCCCGCGTGGCCGGTCTGGGTGGCCGTCGCCTGGTCGGCGATGGAGGTGCTGCGCAGCACCTGGCCGTTCAGCGGGATGCCGTGGGGGCGGCTGGCCTTCGCGGTCGTCGACACCCCCGTCGCGCCGGCGCTCGCGTACGTCGGCGCGACGGGCGTCAGCCTGCTGCTGGCCCTCGTGGGGGCGCTGGTCGCGGCGTACCTGCCCCGCGACGGCCGCAGGGCCGCCACCCTGGCCGGCCTGGCGGCCGTGGCCGCGGCGCTGCTCCTGCCCGCCCTCCGACCCTGGCAGTCCGGCTCGGACGGCACGCTGCGGGTGGCGGCCGTCCAGGGCGACGTCCCTGGTGACGGCACCGACGTGCTGGCGGTCTTCCGGCAGGTCACCGACAACCAGGTGCAGGCGACCATCGGCTTGGCCCACGACGTCGAGGACGGCACGCGACCGAGGCCGGACTTCGTCCTCTGGCCGGAGAACTCCACGGCCGTCGACCCGTTCGCCGACGCCCAGACCCACAGCGGGATCGAGGCGGCTCTCCACGCGATCGGCGTACCCATCCTCGTCGGCGCCATGGTCGACGCGGGGTCGGAGCACGTGATGAACCAGGGCATCGTCTGGGACCCGGCCCTCGGGGCGGGGGACCGGTACACCAAGCGGCACCCGGTGCCCTTCGGCGAGTACATCCCGTGGCGCAACGTCTTCGGGGACAGCTTCGGCAAGCTCGACATGATCCCCCGCGACATGCTCAGCGGAACGCGCAAGGACCCGCTGCTCGTCAACGGCGTGCCGGTCGCCGACGCGATCTGCTTCGACATCGCCTACGACGACGGCCTCTACGACCAGGTCACGCACGGTGCCCAGATGGCCGTCGTGCAGACCAGCAACGCGATGTTCATCCACACCTCGCAGATCGAGCAGCAGTTCGAGATCTCACGGGCACGGGCGATCGAGTACGGCCGGCCGCTGGCGATCGCGTCGGTCAACGGGCAGTCCGGGATCATCGCCGCCGACGGCAGCGTGGTCGCGAGTGCCGCACCGCGCACGACGGCGGTGATCGAGGCGGACGTCGACCTCGACGCGAGCATCACGCCCGGCACGTACGTCGGGCACTGGGTCGCGCGCAGCACGGGCCTTGTCACCGTTCTCGCCCTCGCCGTAGCGGCGCTGGGCTATCGTCGGCGCGGCATCCGCCGTCCCCCTCCGGTCGTCGAGGACGACCGCGAGCCTGAACCCGTCACCACCAGGAGTCCCGCGTGAGCGTCCCCGATCACGAGCACGGGCTCGAGCACGGTCTGGGCCGCGTGGTCATGGTCGTGCCCACGTACAACGAGGCGGAGAACCTCGAGTGGATCGTCGGCCGGCTCCGTGCGGCGCAGCCCGGGGTCGACGTGCTCGTCGTCGACGACGGGTCGCCCGACGGCACGGGTCAGATCGCCGACCGGCTGGCCGCCGCCGACCCCCACGTGGCGGTGGTGCACCGCACCGAGAAGGCCGGCCTCGGCGCGGCGTACCGCGCAGGTTTCCGCGTGGCGCTCGACGCCGGGTACGACGTGATCGGCGAGATGGACGCCGACGGGTCGCACCAGCCCGAGCAGCTGTACCGGCTGCTCGACGCGCTCCAGGACGCCGACCTGGTGATCGGCTCGCGCTGGATCCCGGGCGGCTCGATCGTGAACTGGCCGAAGTCGCGCGAGGCGCTGTCGCGCGGCGGCAACCTCTACGTGCGGCTGCTGCTCGGCATCCCCGTGCGAGACGCCACGGCGGGGTACCGCTTGTTCCGGCGTGCCACGCTGGAGAAGATCGACATCGACCAGGTGCGCAGCACGGGGTACGTCTTCCAGACCGACATGGCCTACCGGACGCTCCAGGCGGGGCTCAGGGTCGTGGAGGTGCCGATCGAGTTCATCGAGCGGGTCCGTGGAGACTCCAAGATGAGCCCGGACGTCGCCACCGAGTCGCTGAAGTCGATCACGAAGTGGGGTCTGCGGGAGCGGGCCCGCCAGGTGAAGCGGCGGTTGCGCCGCACGTAGGGAGGCACCGATGGCCCGACCAGGAGCACGACGCCGGGGCTGGGTGGGATGGGCCCTCGTGCTCGCCTTCGTGGTCATGCCGATCCTCGAGATCTACGTGCTGATCCAGGTCGGCCAGGTGATCGGCGCGTGGTGGACGATCCTGCTGCTCATCGCCGACTCCATCCTCGGCGGCTGGCTGGTCAAGCACGAGGGCCGGCGGGCCTGGCAGGCGCTGACGACCGCACTGAACAGCGGGCGGATGCCGGCCAAGGAGCTCGCCGACGGTGCGCTCATCCTCATCGGCGGCACGCTGATGCTCAGCCCCGGGTTCGTGACGGACGCGTTCGGGATCCTGCTGATCCTGCCCTTCACCCGGCCGGTCGCACGGCGGCTGCTGACCCAGGTGGTCAGCAAGCGGCTCGTGGTCGTGGGCACTCCGCTCGGGGGCACGACGCAGCAACGACCCCGCCCCGGACCGGACGGACCGGTCGTGCAGGGCGAGGTCGTCGACTAGGTCAGACGCTCTCGGGCGATCTGTGGGCGCGCTGTCGGCGCCCTCGAACGCTCAGGCGCTCTTGGCCGCGCGCTTCTTGGCCGTCGACCGGCTCCCGCGCTTCGGTGCTGCGCGGTGCAGGTGCGCCGGCCCGATCTCGCCGCCACGGAGCAGCTCGAGACGCTCCTTGAGGATGTCCTCGAGTTCCTTCTCCGAACGCCGCTCCAGGAGCATGTCCCAGTGCGTGCGAGCGGGCTTCTCCGCCTTGGCCTCGGGCTCGATCCCGGACGTGCTCAGCGCCTCGGCCCCGCATCGCGGGCACTCCCAGATCGCGGGCACGTCGGCCTCGACCGACATCGTGATCTCGAAGGAGTGTCCGCGCGAGCAGAGATAACCGACCTGCTGCCGCGCCGCGAACTCGATACCGCGCTCGTCCTCGAAGCTCTGGCCCCCGAGGCGCGCTCCCCGAAGTGTGCGCTCTGCCACTTGGCCACCATCCCTTCCGGTTCCCCCGTTATGACGCATGAACGACGTGAACGGTTCAGGTCGCGGTTCGACCCTGACGTCCCGTCCTTCTTTACCAACGGTAGCGAGGCGCGATTCGTTCCGGCCCACCCCGGGAGAGGGGTCACACGTACGCCGGGTATGTCACCAGCCGAGCGACCATGGGGTGCGGCGGGGGCCTGGGGTGCCGAGAATCGCGCGATCGCGCCCGTACTGCAGATTTCCGGGCGCGAGATGTGCAATTCGGCTGCGATCGCAGCCCTACAGCAACCCCAGGCCCACCGCCGACAGGAGACTCAGCCGACGCGTCAGAGGGCCGAGGGCACGGCGTTGCCGGCCTCGCGGATGCCGCGCTGCGGGTCCAGGCGGAGCAGGAAGAAGGCGCCGAGGATGAAGTAGACGATCAAGGCCACGATGGCCGGCCGGTAGGAGCCGGTCACCTGGAAGACCACACCGAACAGGAGCGTCCCGAACCACGACGTCCCACGCTCGGCGGCGTTGTAGAGGGCGAAGTACTCACCCTCGCGGCCGCGGGGGATGAGCAGGCTGAAGAACGACCGGGACAGCGCCTGGGTGCCGCCGAGCACGATGCCGATCGCGATGGCCACGGCCATGAACAGCGGCACGTTCTTCTCCGGCAGGAACAGCGCGATGACGACGATGGCCATCCAGGCGTAGATGCCCCAGAGGATCGACCGGTACGCACCGTGCTTGGCCGCCAGCCGGCCGAAGAACAGCGCGCCGCCCCAGGCCACGAACTGGATCAGGAGGATCGTGCCGATGAGCACGCTGTCGCCGAACTTGAGCTGCTTGGAGCCGTAGGTCGAGGCGGCGTAGATGACGGTCTGGATGCCGTCGTTGTAGAAGAGGTAGCCGATGAGGAAGGTCATCGTCATCGGGAAGGCGCGCATCTCCTTCAACGTCGTGAAGAGCTGCCCGAAGCTGCGCTCGAACAGCGTGCCCTCGACGGCCACCTCGTTGACCGGCTCGTAGTTGCGCAGCCGCAGCATCGGGATGAGCGTGAAGCCGGCCCACCAGATCGCGGCCGAGAGCAGCGACAGCCGGACCGACATGCCCTTCTCCAGGCCGATCGCGTCGTGGCCGAGGAACATGCCGAGGTTGACGGCCAGCAGGAGGCCGCCGCCGAGGTACCCGAAGGCCCAGCCGCGCGAGGAGACGTGGTCGCGCTCCTCCTCGGTGGAGATGTCGACCAGGATCGCGTAGTAGGACACCAGCGAGCAGCCGCCCAGGATGCTGGCCAGCACGACGGCCACCGCACCGATCTGCCAGTGGTCGCCCTCCATGAAGAAGAGCAGCGCGCAGAAGAACGAGCCGGCCCAGGCGTAGCCGCCCATGTGCCACTTCTTGCGGGACGAGCGGTCGACGAACGCCCCGACGATGGGCAGCACGAAGGCGCTGGCGATGGTGGCGAAGCTCGTCAGGTAGAACGGCAGCGACCCGGCGGCCAGGTGTAGCCCGAGCAGCGTGACGGTCCTGCTGCACGTCTCGTCGGCGTCGACGCACCCGGCCGCCTTGCCGGCGACGGTGGCCATGTACGGCGCGAACAGCACCGACAGGACGGTCGTGTAGAAGGCGGAGTTGGCCCAGTCGTACCAGTACCAGGCTTTCTGGTCCTTCGAGCGCCAGAGCGGCCGCAGGTCGGCGATGCCCTCACCTGTCGTCATCAGTCCTCCATCGGCCGATCGGTGGCTGGCCCCCAGCGCTGGCCCGAGTATGTCGGTGCCGACGCGCCCAGGTCATCAATGCCGTCATCAATCCGGGCCTGTGTCGCCGGCGTGACAGACCGGCGCCCCGACCCACCGGCACCCTCACGGCATGACCAGGACCAAGCTGTACGCCGCCGCGGCCGTCGCCGTGGCCGTCGCCGCCCTCGCCGGCACCGCTGCCGCCGTGGTGCCGGGCGGCACCCTCGACCGGATCGTCGGCCAGTCGGACGACGTGGCAGCCGTCGGGGACGCCGGCGGGCAGCAGTACCAGCAGATCGCGATCCCCGACGGGAGCTGGAAGTACGGCGCGCAGCTGTTCTTCGAGGCCGGGAGCGGGTCCTCCGGCAACCCCGTGACGGTCACCACCAGCACGCCCGACGTCTGCGTGCCCTACGGCTCGACGTCCAGCGGGCTCCGGTTCGTGGGCACCGGCGGCTGCGCGGTCACCCTCACGCAGGCCGGCGACAGCTCGTACGCGACCGCGACGGTGCAGCTCAGCCGGATGGTCGACCCCCGGACGCTCTTCGTCTCGGTGGGCGACGCGAGCCGCCCGACCAACAGTCCCAACCCGACGTTCGAGGCCGTCTACGACGGATTCGTGCACGGCGACACCGCAGCCGTCGTCACCACCGCGCCGACGTTCATGGCGCCTCCGCCGAGCGCTCAGCCCGGCGCGTACCCGATCGTCCCCTACGGCGCGGTCGCCGAGAACTACGTCTTCGACTACACGCCGGGTGTCCTGACCGTCACGGCCTCGATGCCCAACCCGACGTACTAGGCGCGCCACCGGCCGGTCTCGTGCAGCACGTCCTTGAGCACGTCGGTCCGGTCGGTCATCAGCCCGTCGACGCCCCGCTCGAGGAGCACCCGCATCTCCGCGGCGTCGTCGACCGTCCACACGTGGACCTGGACGCCGGCGCGGTGCGCGCGTCGCACGAGTCCCGGCGTCACGATCGTGATGCGCGCAGCCCGGTGGGGCACCTGGAGGACGCGCGGGCGGCCGCGGGTGACCACCCGGGCGACGGCGGAGGGGAGGAGCCGGTACGCCGCCACCTCGCCGGGCGACGCCGAGGTCACCACCCGCCCGCCCGTCAGCCGCCGGAACTCGCGGAGCCGTCGCCCCGAGAACGAGCCCACGCACACCCGGTCCCAGGCCTCGCGCTCGGCCAGGAACGCGGCCAGCGCCGGCACCGCACCCGGGGCCTTCACGTCGATGTTGAAGCGGGCGTCCGGGAACTCGTCGAACAGCTCGGCCAGCGTCGGCACCGGGTCCGAGCCGTTGATGCGGGCGCGCTGCACCTCGGCGTACGTGCTCGTCGCGATCGCGCCGGTGCGGTCGGTGACCCGGTCGAGCACGGTGTCGTGGAAGGCCAGCAGGACGCCGTCGCTGGTCACGTGGACGTCGGTCTCGAGGTAGCTGTACCCGAGCCCCACCGCGTGGGCGAACGCCTGCAGGGTGTTCTCGAGGCCCTCGATCTCCGGGTGGTAGGCGCCGCCGCGGTGCGCGAACGCCAGCACCGTGCCGGGCTCGTCGAGGAGCGCGTCGAGGTAGGCGTATCCCGTGCGCGGTGGCGTCACGGGTGCAGTATCCCCGCCGACCACTTGGCTATCGTCGTCCCATGACCGACGAGGCCCTGTCCTGCCCCCAGTGCGGCTCCGAGATGTTCGCCCGTCCGCTCGGGTCCGGCCAGGTGCACGGATGCCCGCAGGGACACGGCGTCTTCCTCGCGCGCATGGACCTCGGCTCGTACGTCGAGTCCGAGAACGACTGGCACCGGCTGGCCAGCCAGGGCACCCAGCCCATCCCGCGCATCACCGCCGACATGCAGGCCCCGCCGGCGGCCAAGATCCCCGCCCGGGCGTGGGTGGAGACGCTGTTCAGCTGACTCCCGCACCTCAACCACCGAGGGACGTCAGATGTCCCTGAAGGGCTCGATGTTGGCGCCGAGCTGGTTGAGGCGCTCGGCGAGGTCCTCGTAACCCCGGTGGATGACGTACGTCGAGCGCAGCACGCTGGTGCCCTTCGAGGCGAGCATCGCCAGCAGGATCACGACCGCGGGGCGCAGCGCGGGCGGGCAGACGACCTCGGCGCCGGACCAGTGGGTCGGGCCCTCGATCATCACCCGGTGCGGGTCGAGCAGCTTGACGTCGCCACCGAGCTTGTTGAGCTCGACGAGGTAGATCGCGCGGTTCTCGTAGACCCAGTCGTGCAGCAGGGTCTGGCCGGTGGCCACGGCGGCGATGACCGCGAAGAACGGCAGGTTGTCGATGTTGAGGCCGGGGAACGGCATCGGGTGGATCTTGTCCAGCGGCGCGTGCAGCGGGCCGGGCTTGGTGGTGATGTCGACCAACCGGGTGCGCTCGTTGCGGGCGAGGTACTCCTCGGACAGCTGGTAGCGGAAGCCCATCTCCTCCAACGTCGCCAGCTCGATCTCGAGGAACTCGATCGGCACCCGGCGGATGGTGATCTCGGACTCGGTCACGATCGCGGCGGCCAGCAGCGACATCGCCTCGATCGGGTCCTCGCTGGGGGCGTAGTCGACGTCGACGTCGATCTCGCTGCGACCGGTCACCGTGAGGGTCGTCGTACCGACGCCGTCGACGTCCACGCCGAGCTTCTGCAGGAAGAAGCAGAGGTCCTGGACCATGTAGTTGGACGACGCGTTGCGGATGATCGTGGTGCCGGGGTGCAGTGCGGCCGCCATCAGGGCGTTCTCGGTGACCGTGTCACCGCGCTCGGTCAGCACGATCGGCCGGGTCGGCTCGATGACCGGGTTGACCCGCGCGTGGTACGAGCCGTCGGTGGCCTTGACCTCGAGGCCGAACGGCCGCAGCGCGGACATGTGCGGCTCGACCGTGCGGGTGCCGAGGTTGCAGCCGCCGGCGTACGGCAGGTCGAACGCCTCCGAGCGGTGCAGGAGCGGGCCGAGGAACATGATGATCGAGCGCGTGCGCCGCGCGGCGTCCTCGTCGATCCGGCTGAGGTCGAGCTCCTTGGGAGGCACGATCTCCAGGTCGTTGTCGGCGTTGATCCACCGGGTCTGGACGCCGAGGCTGCTGAGCACCTCGAGGAGGCGGTTGACCTCCTCGATGCGGGCGACGCTGCGCAGGGTGGTGCGGCCGCGGTTCAGCAGGGAGGCGCAGAGCAGCGCGACGCCGGCGTTCTTCGACGTCTTCACGTCGATGGAGCCGGAGAGCGTGGTGGGGCCGCTGACGCGCAGGTGGACCGGCCCGGCGCCCAGCGCGACGATCTCGCTGTCGAGGGCGGCGCCGATGCGGGCCAGCATCTCCAGGGAGAGGTTCTGGTGGCCCTTCTCGATGCGGTTCACCGCACTCTGGCTGGTGGCCAGCCGTTCGGCCAGCTGCTGCTGGGTGAGCCCGCGGTGCTTGCGGGCGTCGCGGATGAGGTTCCCGATACGACCCTTGTAGTCCTCCGTCACCCGACCCACGGTATCTCATGTGTGAGATAACGCAAGACACGTCAAGCAGGCGTGTCCGGTGGCCGTGGCACCATGCCGACGAGGAGGTGTGGCATGTACGAGACCGACGACGAGGTGGCCGCGCTGCAGGCGCTCCTCGACCGCTCGCACGCGGGGTCGACCGACCACCTCAAGGCCATCATCCACGACGACCGGATCCTGTCGGCCACCGACCTGGTCGCCCTGCTGACCGGGATGCGGGTGCTGAGCGTGGCCACGGTGACCGCGGCGGGGGAGCCGCGGATCAGCGCGCTGGACGGCCACTTCCTGCACGGCACGTGGTCCTTCAGCACCAGCGGCACGGCCGCCAAGGCCCGGCACCTGGCCGCCCGGCCGGCCACCAGCGTGGCCCACATCGACGGCGAGGGGATGGCGCTCTTCAGCCACGGCCGGGCGCTGCCGATGACACCCGGCCACCCGCGCTGGGAGGAGACCCTCGACCACTGGACCCGCCACTACGGCGGTTCGCCGCTGGAGTGGGGCCCGGACATCCGCCTCTACGACTACCGCCCGCACTGGATGGTCGGGTACGCCTTCCAGCGCGCCGAGCTGCTGCGCCAGCGGGGGATCGAGGTGGGAGGAACGCCCACGTGAGCACGGCGCCCGTCGCGGGCATCCCCGGGCAAGCCCGCGACGGCGCCGAGTCCTCGGTCGGGCTACTGCCCGAGCATCACGCCGACCTGTTCCCGCACGAACCCCGGGAACACCGAGGCGCTGCTGACGCCGAACCGCCCGGAGACCACCTCGGCGAGCACGCTGCGGTAGTCGGTGGTGACCAGGAGGTCGGAGTCGAGCTCGTTGGTGATGCCGGGCCACTTGGCGTAGTAACCGCCCTTCACGCCGGCGCCGGCGACCATCATCACGTTGCCGTAGCCGTGGTCGAGGCCGACGTTGACGTTCTCCTGGACGCGGCGGCCGAACTCGCTGAGCGCCACCAGGGTCACGTTGTCGGCGAGCAGCCCGAGATCGGTGAAGAACGCCGCGACCGACTGGGACAGCTCGGTGGCGTTCTCCAGCATCTGCCCCCACTCGAGGTCTCCGAGGCCCGAGTGCATGTCCCACTTGCCGTGGTCGATGGTGATGACCTCGACGCCGACGTTGCCGCGGATCACCCGGGCCGCGTTCGCGAACGCCTTCCCGAGGTCGCCCTTGGGGTACGGCGCGGCGGTCTCGGCGGCGGTCCGGGTGATGCGCTCGAAGGTCTGCACGACCGAGAACGCGCGGCGGGTGGCGTCGCCGAGCGGCGTGCGCTGCTGGCGCCACATGGTGTCCAGCGAGCGGCGCCGCTTGTCGTTGCGGTCCTTGCCGGTACCGGCGAGCTTGATGTCGTCGATGCTCGAGGCGTTCATGTACGGCGCGGGGCCACCGAGCGACGCGGGTGGCACGCCGGTGCCGATGTTGAGCGCCTGGGTGGGGGAGTCCGAGCCGTCAGGCAGGCCGATCAGCCGGTTCAGCCAGCCGGTCCGGGTCGACGACCCGGGCGCGGCGTCCTCGAGCTCCTCCATCGCGGAGAAGTGCGAGCGGTTGGGGGCCGGCAAGCCGGAGGCGTGGACCCAACCCAGCTTGCCGGAGCTCCAGAGCGGCATGAGCGGCGCCAGCGCCGGGTGCATGCCGAAGAAGCCGTCCGCACCGATCAGCGACGCCTGCGGGATCGCGATCTTGGGACGGGCCTCGTAGTAGACGGGGTCGCCGTGGGGGACCACCAGGCTCATGCCGTCGGCTGCGCCCCGGAGGGACAGCACGACGAGGACGCCGCGGGCCGTTCGTCCCGGGACGGCGGCGGCGGTGCTCATCACGGCCTCGCCGATCACGGTGGTGGAGCCGGCGACGAGGGCGCCCTTCAGCAGGCTGCGCCGCGAGGCCGAGAGACGCGCGTACTCGTCGCAGCAGGCGTCCTGGCCCGGCCCGTTGTCCATGAGGGTCACCCGGGTCACCGCTGGAAGAACTCAGGAGAGTCCAGGATGGTCGTCAGCAGGGTCGAGATGCCGTAGAGGCGGACGGGGTGCCTCCGGTCGATCGCCTCGTCGGCGTCGTACCCGACCGCCGTGCAGGCGGCCTTCACGAGCACGGGAGTGGCGTGCTGGTGGAGGAGCTGCTGGCAGAGGTGGTCGACGAGCTGGTCGAGGCGCAGCGTCTTCTGCGGGACCCACGACTTGAGGGCGCGGTACACCACGCCCTGGGAGGCGGTGGGCCACCAGCCACCGGCCATCGAGTGGTGCAGGTCGAAGCTGGCGATCATCCGCGAGGGCGTGCACCAGGGGTCGTTCACCAGGGGAGCGCCGTCGGGGCGCGGCCACATGAACGGCATCAGGCCGAGGCTGTCGGTCTGCCAGAGGATCGTGTTCGCGGCCGAGGCCGGGCCCGTCGGGCGGCGTACCTGCGCACCGAGCGTCCGCCAGACGGCCACCACCTCCTCGGTGGCGTCGCGGACCTTGGTGCCGGCGGCGCGGGCGAACTCGGGGGAGGCGACCAGCGCACGCAGCACCGGGACGATCGCGGTGTCGTTGGCCAGGTAGACCTGGGCGAGCCGCGCGACGAGGGCGGCGGACGCGTCGTCGCGGACGAACTTGAGCACGAGCTTGGTCGCGATCCGCCGCGCGGTCATCGGGTGGTGGGCCAGGTAGGAGACGTAGCGACGGGTCAGGTCGCGGCCGTCGGCGTCGCCGTTCGGGTCGGTGAACGCCATCACCCGCACCGGGCCGAGCGAGTGGTCGCCGGGGATGTACGACGCGTTCCAGGTGGGCGTCCTGTTGCCCTGCTGGGTGTCCACGCGCCAGCCGGTGAGGATCCGCGCCGACTCCTTCACGTCGTCCTCGGTGTAGTTGCCGAGGCCGACCGTGTGCAGCTCGAGCAGCTCGCGGCCGAGGTTCTCGTTGGGGTGCTCGGCGGTGGAGTTCGCGTTGTCGAGGTACACCAGCATCGCGGGGTGCGTGATCGCGGAGAACAGGATGTCCTCGTACCGGCCGAACGCGTTCGAGCGGATCGTCTCGCCGTAGGAGCGGCGGAACAGGTACGACGGCTCGCCGTTGAGCGGGATGTTCAGGTGGTTCTCCCAGAACTCCGTCATCAGCTCCAGGACCTGGCGGTTGGAGTAGATGCGGCGCAGCAGCACGTAGCGCTGGTAGTCCTGGCACACGCCGAAGGCGCGCATCATGCCCATCTTGTCCGCGGCCCACATGTCCTGCGGGGACTGGCTCAGCGAGGGCCACCACGTCGGCAGCTGGTCGGCCCACGCGTCCGGGACCGCGGTCGGGGTGAGCTGACGCTCCCACCAGGCACGAGCGCCGCCGGCCGCCCGGACCTGGCTCGCGAGGGCGGGCGTGACGCCGTAGCTGAACCGCGAGACGAGGTGGCGGTCCCGGCCCTTGAGGAGCGGCTGGCCCTGGTACTTCTGCGGCTTCTTCTTGCCGCGGGCCTGCGCGGGGGCAGCCACCAGCGCCACGCCTGTTCCGGCGACAGCGGCGGCTGACGCCACGAGCGCGCGACGGGATGCCTCGGGTTGGCCGAGTGCCATGAGCTCGCCTTTCGGGGGGCTGCGAGTTCAGTGATGGGGGGTTGTGGGGCCACGGTAGGAGGCCTAGACCGGCATTTGTCAGGGATTTGCCGAAATTTGTCCAAGCGCCGCGTCAGCGGCGAGGGCGTGGATGTCGACCGGCGCCGGGTCAGGACTCCAGCCAGGCCGGTCCGTCGCCGCCGACGACGCCCTGCAGGTGTCGCGCGACGAAGGTCGCGTTCGCCTGCAGCACCTCGAGAGGCACGGCGGGGAGGTTCTCCTCCCAGTCCAGCAACGGTGACCCGCGCATCTGCAGGATCCGCGCCGGCCGGCCGAAGAAGAACAGGTGCAGGTGCGCGCCCCCGTCGCCGTACTTGGCGACCTGCGACCGGCCGACGCTCGGCAGCTGCTCGATCGCGTGGCTGAGCGCGACGGTGAGCCGGCCCAGCTCGGACGCCAGGTCGTCGGGCAGGTCGCCGAGGTCGTGGTGGTCCCGCGGCCCGAGGCTGAGGGAGATGGGCAGCCGCATCGACGTGTTGAGGGACAGCGTCCAGCGCTCGTTGCTCCACACCCGCCGCGCCTCGTTGGCCGGGTCGGGCTCGTGGGCGCACCAGCAGTCGTGCGGGTCCTCGCCGCGCCGTGGCGGCTCGGCGTCGGCGAGCGGCTCCAGCGGCTTGATGCGCAGCGAGTCCAGCTCGAACGGGAAGATGTCCCACCCCGGCATGTCGTCGACCGCCACGGCCAGCCGCCGCTCGCCGTCGGTCGCCGCCTCGATCCGCGCGTAGTACTCCTCCGCCGTCTCCGGCGCGTCGGGTGCGCTCATCTGGTCATCGTGTCAGACGGGTTTTCGGGATAGTCCGGTGCGAATGGGTCGTGATTCCAGCTCGGAGACGACCCAAACGCACCGGACTATCCCTCCACGACGGCTTTCAGTCGGGCGACGGAGAGGGCCATGTCGGACTCGAGGGCGTCGGTGTGGCGGGCGATGCCGCCGAGGAAGACGCGGGCGTAGAGGCGGGCGGTGAGGGTGACCCGGCGGGGTACGGGACGGCGGTGCACGACCAGCGTCCCCGTACCTTCCGGCTCGAGCTCCCAGACCCACCGGGCACCGCTGGTGGCCGTGTCCCAGGCGACGACCCGCTCGGGCACCACCTCGGCGACGACGCTGCGGGTCGGCCACACGGCGTACCCGCGGCGGTTCAGGCCGAGGTACCACTGCCCGCGTCGCAGGCCGCCGGGCTTGAGCGGCACCATGCGCACGAGCTCCGGGGAGAGCTCGGGCATCCGGCGTACGTCGGCCAGCACGGCCCACACCTCGCCCGGCGTCGCTTCCACGTGCGCCGACGCGACGAGCTCGCGGTCAACGCTCATCGACGATCCGCTTCATCTTCCCGGTGGAACGCGCGACCGAACCCGGGGCCAGCACCTCGAACCTCACCGAGGCACCCGTCGTGGCCTTGGCCCGCTCGGCGATCCGCTCGGCGATGACGAGCGCCTCGGAGTCGGAGAGGGAGGATCGGCTCTCCACCCGGATCGTGAGCTCGTCGAGCCGCGAGGGCCGGGTCAGCACGCACTGGAAGTGCGGCGACAGCTCGGCCTCCGCGAGGATCAGCTCCTCGAACTGGGTCGGGAACAGGTTCACGCCACGGATGATCATCATGTCGTCGCTGCGGCCGGTGATCTTCTCCATCCGCCGCATCGTCCGCGCCGTACCGGGAAGCAGCCGGGTCAGGTCGCGCGTGCGGTAGCGCACGACCGGCATCGCCTCCTTGGTCAGCGAGGTGAACACCAGCTCGCCGAGCTCGCCGTCCGGCAGCACCGCACCGGTCTCCGGGTCGACGACCTCCGGAAAGAAGTGGTCCTCCCAGACGTGCAGCCCGTCCTTGGTCTCGACGCACTCCTGCGCCACTCCGGGTCCGATCACCTCGGACAGCCCGTAGATGTCGACGGCGTGCATGCCGGCGCGCTCCTCGATCTCGCGGCGCATGTCGGCGGTCCACGGCTCGGCGCCGAAGATGCCGACCTTCAGCGACGACGCCGCCGGGTCGAGGCCCTGGCGCTCCATCTCGTCGAGGATCGCGAGCATGTACGACGGCGTCACCATGATCACCTCGGGCTCGAAGTCCCGGATGAGCGTGACCTGCCGCTCGGTCATCCCGCCGGACACCGGCACCACCGTGCAGCCGAGTCGTTCGGCGCCGTAGTGGGCGCCCAGGCCGCCGGTGAAGAGCCCGTAGCCGTACGCCACGTGGCAGACCATCCCGGGACGCCCACCGGCTGCGCGGATCGACCGGGCCATCACGTCGGCCCAGGTGTCGATGTCGTTGCGCGTGTACCCGACCACGGTCGGCCGGCCCGTCGTACCGGACGACGCGTGCACCCGCACGACCTCGGAGCGCGGCACCGCGAACATCCCGAACGGGTAGTTGTCGCGCAGGTCCGCCTTCGAGGTGAACGGGAACCGCGCGAGGTCCTCCAGCGACCGCACGTCGCCGGGGTGCACGCCGGCCTCGTCGAACGCGCGACGGTAGTGCGGCACGTGCTCGTAGGCGCGTGACAGCGACGACCGCAGACGAGAGAGCTGGAGGGCGGCGAGCTCGTCGCGGGACGCCGTCTCGATCGGCTCCAGGTCACCGGGCCGGGGCGCGAGGTCGGCCAAGCGGGCAGTCGGCTCCATGGCTGCAGTCAACCCGTCAGCGCAACCCGTCGACAGCCCGGGCGACCGCCCGTGCCCGCGCGGCCGGCGTGGTGGTCTTGAGGATCGGCAGGAACACCAGGTACCGCTCGCTCCTGCTCAGGGCCTCGAACGCCGCGGCGGCCGGCGGGTCGGCGGCGAGGGCCGCCGCGAGGTCCTCGGGCACTGCGGCGGTGCTCTGCCGCTCGTACGCCGCGTCCCACCGGCCGTCGGCCCGCGCGGCCTCGACCTCGGCCAGGCCCGACGGGCGCATCCGTCCCTCGGCGGTGAGCCGGGCGACCTTCTCGACGTTCACCTGGGACCACGACGAGCGGGCGCGGCGCGGGCAGTAGCGCTGGAGGAACGACACGTCGTCCAGTCCCTTCCGCTGCCCGTCGATCCACCCGAAGCACAGCGCGCCGTCGAGGGCGTCGCCGATCGAGATGGTCGCCAGCCCGGAGTGCCTCTTGGCGATCCGCAGCCACGCCTCGGACGCCGTGCGGTGGTGGGCCTCCAGCCAGGCCTCCCACGCGGCGACGTCCGGGAGGTCCAGGACGTCATCTCGAAGGGCCACGGCCCGACACTAAGGTGCCGGTGTGAGCGACCTCCCGGAAGGCCCGCTGCGTCTGGGGCCCCTCCTGCGTTTCGTGGACGACACCTCCGCGACCATCTGGGTCGAGACCGCCGAGGCCGCCAGGGTCACCGTCGAGGCCGGCGACGTGACGGCCACTGCACGTACCTTCGCCGCGCACGGCCACCACTACGCCCTGGTGGAGGTGACCGGCCTGCCGCCCGGGACCAAGACGCCGTACCGCGTGCACGTCGACGGCGAGCCGGTCTGGCCGCCCGACGAGCCGGAGTTCGCCGACTTCCCGCCGTCGGTGGTCCCGACGCTGGAGCCGGGCAAGCCGCTGCGGGTCGGCTTCGGGTCCTGCCGGGTGAGCGTGTCGCACGACGAGGAGAGCAACGCCCGGTTCGGCATCGACGCGCTGCGCGCCTACGCGCTGCGGATGGCCGGCCTCACCGGCGAGCCCGACCGCTGGCCCGACGTGGTGGTGTTCCTCGGCGACCAGGTCTACGCCGACGACACCAGCCCGAGGATGAAGGAGTTCATCGCCTCGCGCCGCGACCCCGAGCAGCCGCCCTGGAGCGAGCTGAAGGACTACCAGGAGTACGCCCACCTCTACCGGCTGGCGTGGAGCGACCCGGCCAACCGCTGGCTGCTGTCCACGCTGCCGAGCGCGATGATCTTCGACGACCACGACATCCGCGACGACTGGAACACCAGCTGGACCTGGCGCCAGGAGATGGAGGCCACCAGCTGGTGGCACGAGCGCGTGGTGGCCGGCCTCGGGTCGTACTGGGTCTACCAGCACCTCGGGAACCTCGGGGCCGAGGACCGCGCCGACGACAAGCTGTGGAGCCGGATCGCGGCGTACGACGGGGACGACGAGCTCGACGTGACCGCCGAGCTCGACGAGCTGGCCGACCGCGCCGACCAGGAGCCCACCTCGTACCGGTGGAGCTACTCCCGCGACTTCGGCACCCAGGCCCGCCTCGTGGTCGTGGACTCGCGGGCCGCTCGCGTGCTCGAGCCGGACCATCGCTCGATGCTCGACGACGACGAGATGGCCTGGCTCGACGAGCGGATGCGCGGCGACGTCGACCACCTGCTCGTGGGCACGTCGCTGCCGCTGCTGATGACGCCCAAGCTGCACCACGTCGAGGCGTTCGGCGAGGCGCTGGCCCAGGGCGCGTGGGGCCGGCTGGGCAGCAAGGCCGGGGAGTGGCTGCGCCAGACCGCGGACCTCGAGCACTGGGCGGCGTTCCAGGGCGGGTTCGTGCAGGTGGCCGGGATGGTCGTGGAGGTGGCCTCGGGGGCGCGAGGGCGGGCTCCACGGTCGGTCACGTTCATGTCCGGCGACGTGCACCACAGCTACGTGGCCGAGGCGTGGGCCGACCCGGCGTCGGGCAAGCGGCTGACCAGCGCGGTCGTGCAGGCCACCTGCTCCCCGATCCGCAACCCGCTGCCCCGGATCATGCAGGTGGCGTTCAAGGTGGCGGCGCTCGGGAAGGCACGGCCCACCGGACGGCTGCTCGGCGGCAAGGTGCCGCGCTCGCCGTTGCGGTGGAAGGTCGCGCAGGGACCCTGGTACGACAACAACCTGGCGGTGCTCGAGCTCCAGGAGCACCGGCTGCACTTCTGGTGGTCACGCGGCGAGGTCAACGACGGCGACCACGACCGACCCAAGCTGCACCGGGTGGCGACGGTCGACGTCGCCACCCCGTGACCGCGGGTCAGACGGGCTGCGCCTGCGGCAGGTGGTCCTCCGGGTGCCCCTCGACGTGCAGCTCCGGGAGCCGCCGGCCCAGCCACTCCGGCATCCACCAGTTGGCCCGGCCCAGCAGGTGCATGACCGCAGGGACGAGCAGCATCCGCACGACGGTCGCGTCGATGAAGATCGCCGCCGCCATGCCCACGCCGATGACCTTGAGGATCACGTCGGGGGAGGGGACGAACGCCGCGAACACCGCGACCATGATCGCCGCCGCCGCGGTGATCACCCGGCCGGTGCCGGCGAGACCGCCGAGGATGGCCTGCTCGTTGTCGCCGGTACGCAGCCAGCCCTCGCGCATCCGGCTGACCAGGAACACCTCGTAGTCCATCGACAGCCCGAACAGCACCGCGAACATCAGCACCGGCACGAAGGACGGCAGCGGCGTGTGCGTGTCGATGCCGACCAGCTGGCCGACCCAGCCGCCCTGGAGGACGAGGGCCACGACGCCGTACGCCGCGGCGACCGACAGCAGGTTCATCACGGCCGCCTTGACGGCGACCGCCAGCGACCGGAACGACGCGATGAGCAGCAGCATCGAGAGCAGGACGACGCCACCGATCAGCAGCGGGAGCCGCTTGGTGATGTTGTCCGTGCTGTCGATCGAGGTCGCCGTCACGCCGCCGACGTACACGGACACGTCGCCGCCGGCCGTGGCCTGCGGGAGCACGTCGTCGCGCAGGGTGCGGATGAGGTCCTCGGACTCCTGGTCCTGCGGGCCGGTCGCCGGCACCACCGTCATCACCGCCGCGTCGCCGGTCTCGTTGAGCGTGGCCGGCGCGACGGCGACGACGCCGGGCGTGGCCGACACCGCCTGGGAGACCCCGTCCAGCGCACTGGCGTCGGAACCGGGAGGCAGCTCGGCGACGAGCAGCAGCGGACCGTTCATGCCGGGGCCGAAGCCGTCGGCGAGCATGTCGTAGGCCTGGCGGGTGCTGGTCTCCTCGCGGTTGTTGCCGGCGTCGGGGAACCCGAACTGGACACCGAGGAACGGCGCGGCCAGGGCGAGCAGCGCGGCGGTGCCGACGACGGCGGCCGCGATGCGGTGCCGGTCGACCAGGCGGCTCCAGCCCAGCCAGGCACGCGACGGCTCGACGTGGCCGCCGGCCGCGACGGTGATCTGGTGCCCCCCGCCCATGAACCGGCCGAGCGGGAGCCGCAGCCGGTCGATGTGCTTGCCCAGGTAGCCGAGGAGGGCGGGGAAGAGCGTGACGCTGGCGAGCATCACGATCAGCACGCCCAGGATGGTGACGACGGCGGCGCCGCGCATGAAGGACAGACCCATGGCGAACAGGCCGAGCATGCTGATCACCACGGTGGTGCCGGCGACCATCACCGAGCGGCCTGCGGTGTCGAGCGTGGCGACCGTGGCGGCCTCGGGGTCGAGGCCGGCGGCGCGCCACTCACGGAACCGGGTGACCATCAGTAGCGCGTAGTCGATCCCGATGCCGATGCCCATCATCGTGGCCAGCGAGGTCGACCAGTCCGGGGCGTCGACGAGGGAGATGACGACCGTCGTCAGCGTGCTGCTGACCGCGAGCCCGGCGACGGCGACGACGATCGGCAGCCCGGCGGCCACCACGGAGCCGAACATCAGGAGCAGGATGATGGCGGCCGCGGCCAGGCCGAGGCCCTCGGAACCGATCTCGCCCTGCTCGGCCTGCTGGACCGACTGACCGCCGAGGGCGACGTGGAAGCCGCCGGTCGACGCGGCGTTCGCGATGTCGAGCATCTGCTGGCTGTCGTCGATCGGCATGTCGACGGGGTTCTCGACGTCGAGGCGCAGGTGCGCGACGAGCGTCGTACCGTCCTGGCTGATGCCCGCCGGGTCCTGGAACGGGTCGGAGACCCCGGCCACGTGCGGGACCTTCGCCAGCTCGGCGAGGACGTCCTGGACCTCGGACTGCTTGCCCTGCACGCCACCGTCCGCGCGCACCACCACGTCGACGGTGTCACCGGCCTGCGTGGGGAACCGCTGCTCGAGCAGGGTCTGCGCCTGCTTGGAGTCCGACCCCGGCGCGGAGTAGTCGGCCTTGAACTCGCCGCCGAACGCCGAAGCCAGCCCGACGGCGACGCCGAGCGCGAGCAGCCAGGCCACGACGGTGCGGCCGCGACGGCGGAAGGTGACGCGGGCCAGGCGGCCGAGAGGGCCGATGCGGGGAGTGGTGGCGGCGGGCTCCTGGTGCCGGCCGGGTGACAGGACGGTCATCGCGGTTCTCCTCGGAAGTCAGTTATGGTGCATAACGAACACGATGTGCCGTCACTTGTCAAGTGACTTCACTTGTGTGACGATGCGTTACGCAATCGTCATCCAGTCGTACCCCGGTCCGGGGGAGGAGCACCCGTGAGCATCGCCGAGAGTGGGTCTCTCACCCGCCGTGAGCGCCAGCGCGCCGCGACCGTCGAGGAGATCAAGGAGGTCGCGCGCGGGCTGATGCGCGACCACGGTGCCTCCGAGGTGCGGTTCACCGACATCGCCAAGGAGATGGGGATGACGCCGCCGGCTCTGTACCGGTACTACGCCGACCGCGACGAGCTGCTCACCGACCTGATCGCCGACGGGTACCGCGACCTGGGGCGCACCGTCGCCGCGGCCCGCGAGACCGTCGACCAGGACGACGTGGCCGGACGATGGATCGTGGTGGGGAAGGCCTACCGCGACTGGGCGCGGTCCGAACCGGCCCAGTTCGCGCTGATCCTGGGCATGCCGCTGCCGGGTTACGTCGCCCCGGAGGACGGCCCCACGACCGACGCGGCCAAGGACGCGATGGGGCAGCTGGCCCAGCTGTTCCTGCGCGCGGCCGAGCTTGGCGTGCTCTCCGAGCCGCTCGTGCGCGAGGTGGCCGACGAGCTCGTCGCCCACTTCGAGGAGAAGGACGAGCTGGTCGGCGACGCCATCCCCGCGGCCACTCACCAGGCGATGCTGCACGCCTGGGCGACGCTCCACGGCGTCACCTGCCTCGACGTGTACGGCCAGTTCGACTGGATGGGCGAGGCCGCGCGGGACGCGCTGTTCGAGTCGACGTTGCGCAGTGCCGCGCTGGCCGCGGGCTTCCCCGTCTCCTGACGCGGGAGCATGATCGGCGGGTGCTGAAGACGGCCGCCGTGTGCTCGGTCTTGCTCGGCCTGGGCTTCGGCATCCCGTGCCTGTTCGGGCTGCTGCACTTCGCGCGCACCCACCAGGTGTGGACGTTCCTCGGCTTCCCGACGTACGGCGGTGGGCCGTTCGAGTCGTGGGGCTTCCCGACGTCGGTGCCGCTGCTGGCGGGGTACCTGCTGGTGTGCCTGCTGGAGGTGGCGGTCGGCGTGGCCCTGTGGTTCGGCGCGCCGCACGCCGCGGCGTACTCGCTCGCCCTGCTGCCGTTGGAGGCGGTGTTCTGGGTCGGGTTCGCGCTGCCCCTCGGCCCGCCGTTGGGCATCGCCCGGGTCGTGCTGGCGCTGCTGGCGTGAGCCGGGTTCAGCCCTGGTAGTGCTCCACGGTGCCCGCGTCGCGGACCTCGGCGCCCTCGGGGTCCTGCCCGAACTCGCGACGCGCGCGGCGCTGGCGCAGCAGGTCCCAGCACTGGTCGAGCTCGACCTCGATGCGGGCCAGGTCGGCGTGCTCGTCCTCGCTGCTGATCTCGCCGGCGCCGAGCTTCTGGCGCAGGTCGTGCTCCTGGTCGATGAGTCCCTTGATCCGGGCCTGGATGTCCTCGTCGCTCACGACGCCCACGATAGGCCCGGCGCGCAGGCGCGTCGTGGCCCAGACCACGAGCCCGGCGGCCGCGAGGAGGTAGGCGTTGCCGACGAGGTGCTGCGCGAGGTCCCAGTCGTGCTCGCGACCGTCGCCCCACGGTGGCCAGAGGATCGGCCGGGCCACGAACACCACGGCCCAGGCCAGGGCGACCGCGCGGCTGTGTCGCCAGATGGCCACTGTCAGCGGCACCGCCCACACCCAGTGGTGCGACCACGACACCGGCGAGGCCACCAGCATGGCGAGACCGGCCAGGCCGGTGCCCAGGAGGCGGTCACCCCGTCGCCACCACAGGGCTGCGACCACGAGGACGGCGAGGGCCAGGGGACCGGCGACGAGGACCCAGAGCGCGACCGGCGGTGGCTCGCCGAGGAGCCGGCTGAGTACGCCGTACACCGACTGGTTGTGCGTCAGCTCCGGCGGTCCGACGCGGGTGCCGTCCAGCAGGCGGTGGCTCCAGTACGCCGCCGACTGGCCGGGCATGACCACGAAGCCGAGCGCGACGGTCGCCGCGAAGGTCGCGGCGGTCCGCAGTGCGGCGTCGCGACGTCCGACCATCACGAGGAGGACGACGAACACGAGCGGGGTGAGCTTCACGCCGGCCGCCAGGCCGACCAGCACCCCGGACGCCTTGCGCTCGGGACGCGCGAGGTCGACCAGGACGGCCAGCATCAGCAGCAGGTTGACCTGGCCGAACCTCAGGTCCTGCCACACCGGCTCCATCGCCAGCGCTGCCACCACGAGGACGGGCATCGCCACCACTCGGGCCAGGGCCCCGACGCTGGCCGCCGTCACCAGGGCTCCGGCGAGCGGGAGGCTCACCAGGGCGAGAGGGACCATCACGAGCGCGCCGAACGGCGGGTACGTGAAGGGCAGCCCGGACAGCGGGTCTCGGACGCCGTACAGCGGAAGGCCGTCCAGCGCGGCGCGTCCGCCGTACCGGTACGGCGCGAGGTCGGTCAGGGTGCCGGCGTACGCCGCTCCCACCAGGCCGGCCGCGAGCACCAGCCCGAGGACGACGAGGCCAGCCCGGCGGGTCATCCCACCACTGTGACAACCTCGCGCGAGCGGGACCACTGGACCTTCGGGCGAGCTGCGCCGCCGCGGCTAGCATCCGCGCATGCCTGCGCACGTGCCTGCGTACCTCGACCTGGCCGACCCGGCGTTCGACGTGACGTCCGCGGCGGTGCACGAGGCCCGCGAGCAGGACTGGTACGCCGAGACGCCGTACGGCTGGGCGGTGCTGAGGTACGAGCAGGGCACGGCGGTGCTCAAGGACCGTCGCTTCCAGCAGGGCAACGCCCGGTGGCCGGCGCAGAACGGCGTGCACGACGGGCCATTCGTCGCGTGGTGGGCCGAGACGCTGCTCAGCCTCGAGGGAGCGGACCACCTCCGGCTGCGCCGGTTGCTCGGCCCGGCGTTCCGGAGCCGGGCGATCGAGGCGATGCGGCCGCAGTTCCAGCAGCTCGCCGGGGAGCTGGTCGACGCGTTCGCGGGGCGAGGGACGTGCGAGTTCGTGTCGGAGTTCGCCGAGCCGTACGCCGCCCGGGTGCTGTGCCTGCTGCTCGGGCTGCCCGAGTCGGAGTGGCCGCAGGTCGCGCACTGGGCCGACGACCTGGGGAAGTCCTTCGGGATCCAGCTGAAGCGCGACCTGCCGCGCATCGAGGCCGCGCTGGCGGGCCTGACCGGGTACGTCGAGGAGGTGGTCGCCGACCGGCGTACCTCTCCTCGGGACGACCTGGTCAGCACCCTCGTCCTCGCGCACGACCAGGACGACGCCCTCTCGCAGCGCGAGCTGGTCGTGGGACTGGTGTTCCTGGCGTTCGCCGGCATGGAGACGACCCGCAACCAGCTCGGCCTGGCCCTGCAGACGTTCCTGCGGCACCCCGACCAGTGGGCGCTGCTCGCGGCGCGACCCGAGCTCGGCGCGGCGGCGGTCGAGGAGGTGATGCGGGTCAACCCGACGGTCACCTGGGTGACCCGCGAGGCGGTTGAGGACGTCGACCTGTTCGGACTCCACGTCCCCGCCGGCGGCATCGTGCAGGTGCTCTCGCACGCGTCCGGCACCGACCCGCGGGCCATGGGGGAGCAGCCCGGGTTCGACATCACGGCGGCCGACCGGCCGCCGCACAGCGGGTTCGGAGGAGGCGTGCACCACTGCCTCGGGCACTTCGTGGCCCGGACCGACATGAGCGTCGCCCTGCCGCTGCTGGCCCGACGGATGCCGGAGGTCGAGGCCGACGGTCCCGGCGAGTGGCTCCCGGTGTCGGGCAACACCGGTCCGGTCCGGTTCCCGCTCCGGTTTCGAGCGAACGACCGCGACGAGGCCGTCGATGACGCATGATGCGCGGCATGCGTGCACTCTCGGGGGCCCTGCTCACCCTGGTCTGTGCCCTGGGCCTCTCCGGGTGCGGTGACCAGACGTCGTCCTCGTCGGCCTCGTCGCCGGACATCACGTCGAACGCCACGTCGAACGCCACGCCTGGCACGAACCCGTCCCCGGCGACGGCGACGACCGCCTCGTCGGGCGCCGTGGAGCCCGAGGAGAGCCCGACACCGTCCGGTTCCGGGTCGCCTCCCGAGCCGGTGTCGACGGAGGTCGTGGAGGCCACGCCCGCGACCCTGGACGGCTACCGCGCCCTCGCGACCGGTCTCACGGCGTTCTTCGTCAGGGCCGAGCAGGTGGAGAAGAGCCACCCCGGGGCGGACCCGCAGAGCGCCGACGAGGTCGACGAGCTGCTGGGGGACGTGTACCCCGACGGCGTCGACCTGGTGGTCTTCTCTCCGGCACAGGACGCACTCACCGTCTGCCTGACCGGGCCCGCGGACACCTTCATGGTGCTGGCCGGGCACGGCGACGGCATCCGGCAGACCCTCGGCCCGGGCGACTGCGAGAACGCCGGGCAGGTCCGCACGCTCGACGACGGTGACGTCGTCGTCGACATCGACTTCGGGTTCGACGACGCCGACGACGGCCAGCCCCGGGCCTACTACAGGCCCCGCGTGGTGAAGGGCCAGAACCTCGCCGACCAGATCCCGGACCTCGACGCCTTCCTGGACGTGCTCAACCGGGCCGCCGACGGCTAGGTCTGCCAGGCTGGCCGCGTGGAGATCTTCGAGGCCGCCGGCCGCTGGTTCACCCCCGACGACACCGGGGCGTCGTACGAGGAGCACCTGAGCGTCCCGGACCTGAGCCTGGGCACGTACTGCCTGGCCGCCGGCGCCACCGACACCCAGACGCCTCACGACGAGGACGAGGTGTACGTCGTGACCTCGGGCCGCGCGAAGTTCACCGGCGGCGACCGGACGGTCGACGTCTCGGCCGGCTCGACGTTCTTCGTGCCGGCTCGCGAGGAGCACCGGTTCCACGACATCACCGAGGACCTGACGGTGCTGGTGTTCTTCGGGCCTGCGGAGGGCACCCGCTCCTCCTGAGTCCCGCCTGGCCGATTCGCCGATAACTGACATTATGTCAAGTTACGCAGAGCCGCCCTCTCCCCGGATCCACGAGTAACCACCCCTTCTGATGACCAACCACCCGTCATGAGGGGTGGGGAGTCACGATCTGGGGTGGTTACCCGTCAACGGGTCAGTGCCAGTCGCTGATCTGGACGTCGTGCGGGTGTGGAGCACCGGTGCCGGTCTCGACGAGCTCCTTGAGGCTCATCAGGAACTGGCCCCACTTGGTGCTGCAGTGGTTCATGAACTCGACCGGCTCGCGCCAGCCCTCGTGCTTGAACAGCACGATCGTGTAGTCGCCGTCCTGGCGCAGGTCGAAGTCGACGGTGGTGCCGAGCCACTCCTCGGGGCCGTCGGCGACCCGCCAGGTGACCTTCTCGTGGGGCCGCACGTCGACGACCTCCATGTCGAAGCCCCCGACGCCCGGGAACCGGAACTCGATCACGCCACCGGCGTCGGTCTTCCCCGTCGTCGACGTGGTCCACCAGCCGGCGAGCCCGTCGATGGTCGTGAGCGCGTCGTACACCTTCTCCGGCGTCGGCGTCCGCACGCCGATCCGGTGCAGGATGTCAGCCATTGTCCTTCTCCTTCGTGTGCGTGTTCTTCTCGATCGATTCCGCGAGCTTCTTGATGCGCTGGAGGCGGGCGTCCCAGGCGGAACCCACGGACTCCAGCTGGGCGGCGGCCCTGGCGAGCTGCGCCTCGTCGACGCGGTACCGCTTCTCCCGCCCGGCGGCCGTGCCGTGCACGAGGCCGACCCGGTCCAGGACGGTCAGGTGCTTGGCCACCGCCTGCCGGGTGACCGGCACGCGGGCGGCGAGCGTCGTGGCGGTGCCTCCCCCGTCGGCCAGCAGGATGTCGAGCAGCGCCCGGCGCGTCGGGTCCCCGATGGCGGACCAGAGGTCGTCGTCGGCGGTCATGACGCGTCCAAGGAAGCGGCGTACGTCGCCAGCCGCGGCAGGAAGTGGTCCCACCCGGTCTCGTGCTCGCGGTACTGCTGCTCCAGCACGGCGACCTCCCAGCCCATCTCGCGGAACCCGGTCTCGGTCATCCGCAGCCGGGTCCCCCCGCCCTCCGGGGTCAGCGCGAAGGTGACGAGCAGCGAGTTGCCCTCGACCCCGGTCTCCCCGGGCGCCTGGGTCCAGCGGAAGGTGAACGACCGCGGCCGGTCCACCTCCAGCACGGTCAGCGCGACCACTCCTCCCCCGGCCTCCGGGTCGCCGAACACGATCTGACCGGTCGCGCCGGGCGTGACGTCGTACGACGCCTCGTCGGGCCACCACTCCCGGACGTGCTTCGGGTCGCTGACGACGTCGAACACCGTCTCGGGCGTCGCGTCGACGTAGATCTCCCTCTCGAGGGTGCCCAGCTCGACGGCCTGGTCCATGAGGTCCTCCTGTTATGCAACGTTTGGTTGCACAAGAGGCTAGCCGCACCCCCAGAGAAATGCAACCTTTGGTTGCAACAAGGTCAGGACTCCCCCACGACGGCGATCGCGAAGCCGTCCCAGCCCTTCACACCGACGGTCTGGAGGACCGTCCCCGAGAGTCTCGGATCGGCGGCCACCATGTCGGTGAACGCCCGGACCCCGGCCACCCGTGGGTCGTCGCTCCCGGCGTCCGCGACGGCGCCGTTGCGCACGACGTTGTCGCACACGATGACGGTCCCTGGCCGGCTGAGCCGCAGGGCAAGGGCGAGGTACGTCGGGTTGCTCGGCTTGTCGGCGTCGATGAAGACCAGGTCGAAGGGCTCGGCTCCGGCGTCCACGAGCGCCTCCGCGGAGACCGCTGCCGGACCCACGACCAGGTCCACGACGTCCGAGACGCCGGCGCGCACGAAGTTCTCCCGGGCGACCTCGGCGGTCGGCTCGTCGATCTCGAGGGTCACGACGCATCCGTCCTGCCCGACGGCCCGGGCCAGCCAGATCGTCGAGTACCCGGCGAGGGTGCCGAACTCGAGCACCCTCCGGGCCCCGCACATCCGGGCCACCAGCGCCAGGAACGCACCCTGGTTGGGGGCGACGTCGGCCATCGGCAGGACGGTCCGGACCGAGCTCTCCCGCGCTGCCCGCAGGGCATCGTCCTCGTCGACGAGCAGTCCGGTGAAGTACTCGTCGACCGCGCGCCAGCCCTCCATGGACAATGAGCGTGCCATGGCCACCCAGTTCCCCGCCCTCACCGAGCGCCACGAGAAGTTCATCGCCAAGCAGCAGATGTTCTTCGTGGCCACCGCGGCCCGCGACGGTCGCGTGAACCTCTCCCCGAAGGGCCTGGACGCGTTCCGGGTCCTCGGCCCCCACCGCGTCGTCTGGCTCAACGGCACCGGCAGCGGCAACGAGACCGCCGCCCATGTGCTCGACTCGCCGCGGATGACCGTCATGTTCTGCTCGTTCGCGCGCGAGCCGCAGATCCTGCGCTTGTACGGCGAGGCGCGAGCGGTGCACCCGCGCGACGCCGAGTGGGACGAGCTCGCCGGTCTGTTCCCGCCGATCCGCGGCGCACGCAACATCTTCGTCCTCGACGTCGACCTGGTGCAGACGTCGTGCGGCTACGGCGTCCCGCTCTACCAGCCCGCCGGTCAGCGCACGCTGATGGACGGCTGGGCGGAGAAGAAGGGCGACGACGGCATCGCCGCCTACTGGCAGGAGAAGAACCTGCTCAGCCTCGACGGCCGGCCGACCGGTCTGGAGACCTCCTAGAAGACCCGCCACGCTCCCAGGCACGGCTCAGCCTGCGAACGTCACCTCGGCGGCGTCGCGGACGGCGGCGACGCGACCCGGGGCGCTCTGCTCCTGCCAGTAGAGGTTGGTGTGGGCGATGACCTGGCCGGGCGGCGGTGCGCCGTAGTCGGAGAGGTCCTCGGTGGTGTGCGCGTCGCCCACCAGGGTCACGTCGTAGCCCCGGGTGAAGGCCCCGTGGATGGTGGAGCGGATGCAGGCGTCGGTCTGGGCGCCGGCGACGACGACGTGCCCGATGCCCGCGGCCGCCAGGACGTCCTCGAGGTCGGTGCCCTCGAAGGAGTCGCCGAACCGCTTGTGCACCACCGGCTCGGACTCGCCCTGCGGCAGCTCCGGGACGTAGGCCCACTTCTCGCTGCCCATCGGCAGGTTGTCGGCGTTGTGCTGCACCCACACGACCGGCACGCCGTCCGCCCGGGCCCGGTCCACCAGGCCGGCCACGTTGGCCACGACCTCGTCGCGGTTGAAGGCGTCCTCGACGACGCCGTTCTGCACGTCGATGACCAGCAGCGCCGTGTGCGGGCGGTCGGTGAAGGTGCTCATGACACACACGCTAGGCACGACCATCGACAGCTACCTTGAGCCCATGTCGTCCGGCCCGCGCACGCCGTACCTCGTGGTGGACGTGCCGCGGATGGAGGCGAACATCTCCCGGACCGCCACGGCGGCGGCCTCGGCCGGTGTGCTGCTGCGTCCGCACGTGAAGACCCACAAGTGCGTGGAGATCGCGACCCGGCAGCTGGAGGCGGGCGCGACGGGCATCACGGTCGCGACCGTCGGGGAGGCCGAGGTCTTCGTCGACCACGGCTTCGACGACGTGTTCGTCGCCTACCCGCTGTGGCCGGACGAGCACCGAGGCGCCCGGCTCCGGGCGCTCGCGGAGCGGGCCACGCTCGCCGTGGGCGTCGACGGCGTGGAGTCCGCCGAGCGCCTCGGCCGGCTGGTGCCCGGGCTCGCGGTCCTGGTCGAGGTCGACAGCGGGCAGCACCGAAGCGGCGGCCCGCCCGGTCAGGCGGGCACCGTCGCGGCCGCTGCCGCGCGGAGCGGGCTCGACGTGCGCGGGGCGTTCACCTTCCCCGGTCACGGGTACGACCCCGTCGGCCGCGAGTCCGCGGCGCGCGACGAGGCCGCGGCCCTGGAGGCGGCGGCCCGGTCCATGCGGGCAGAGGGTGTGGAGCCTCGGGTCCTCAGCGGCGGCTCGACGCCGACCCTCGAGGGCGGCCTGCAGGCCGGGGTCGCGACCGAGCTGCGTCCAGGGGTGTACGCGCTGAACGACGCGCAGCAGTGGGAGCTCGGCGTAGCGAGTCCCGACGAGCTGGCGATCACCTGTCGCGCCACCGTGGTCAGCAACGCCGGCGGCCGGTGGGTGCTCGACTCCGGAGCCAAGGCGCTCGGCGCCGACCGCGCGGCGTACAACACCGGCTTCGGGCGGCTGCTCGACCGGCCAGGCGCCCGGATCGTGCAGCTCTCGGAGCACCACGCGGTCGTGGAGGGGTACGCCGACCCGCCGCCGCTGGGCGGCGAGGTGCGCGTGGTGCCCAACCACGTGTGCGTCGCGGTGAACCTGGCCGACACACTGTGGGCCGACCACGGAACCGGCGAGCTGGAGCCCTGGGCCGTCGCCGCTCGCGGCCGCAACTCCTGAAACCCTCTCAGGAACCCCACGGACCCCGCCCGTACCATGCACGCCATGCCGAATCCCCTGTCCCTGCTACCCGCTGCTCTCGCGGTCGCCGCCCTCGCCCTGACCTCGTGCGGTGGCGACGACGGGTCCACGGCGGTCGACGCGGGCTCGGACGTCTCCACGACCTCCTGCGACTACCCGTCCGACGGCCAGCCCGCCGCGAAGCAGGTCGACCCGCCGTCGAGCACGGCGCCCGACACCGGCGACGTGGACGTCACGATCTCCACGTCGGTCGGCGACCTGAAGGCGACGCTGGGTCGCGACACGACGCCCTGCACCGTGAACTCGTTCCTCTCCCTGGCCGACCAGGGGTACTTCGACGACACCCCGTGCCACCGGCTGACGACCGCGGGCATCTTCGTGCTCCAGTGCGGCGACCCGACCGGCGTCGGCAACGGCGGTCCCGGCTACTCCTTCGCCGACGAGCTCGACGGCACCGAGACCTACCCCACCGGTACGCTGGCCATGGCCAACGCCGGGCCGGACACCAACGGCAGCCAGTTCTTCATCGTGTACGCCGACTCGTCGCTGCCGGCCAGCTACACGGTGTTCGGGCACGTCGACGACGCGGCCGTGAAGACCGTCGAGGACGTCGCGAAGAAGGGCGTCGTCGGCGGCCAGGGCGACGGCGCCCCGAAGGAGGCCGTCACGATCTCGTCGGTCAGCGCCGACTGATCTCCAGGGCGGAGAGGTCCTCCTCGACGTACTCGACCGGCTCACCGAGCGCGACCGTCCGGCCGACGGTGCAGAGCCGGTCGCGGGTCTGCTGGATCGCCCGCGGCAGCATCTCCCGCGCGTGGTCACCGTCCGGGCCGTCCGGGAACCGGACGTCCACGTGGATGGTGAGCCCCACCAGGTGGCTGCCGCTCTCGTCGCGGACCTTGTGACCCGTCGTGCGCAGGTCGAACGTCGTCGCGTCGACGCGCTTGCCGGTGATCAGGTCGATGTCGACGGCCGCGCAGCCGGCCAGGGCGGCGAGCAGCAGCTCGACCGGCGTGAAGTCGGGGTCGTCCCCCGACCCCACGGGCAGCACTCCCCCGCGCCGGTTGGTCGCCTTGTAGCGCTCCTTGCCCATGCGCGTCAGGTCGACGTGGCGCAGGGTCGGGTCCGGGCTCTGGTCCGGGGTCTCGTCCGCCGAGGAGGTCATGGCGTCAGCGTGCCAGACGGCCGGCGAAGGTCAGCGTGCGCGCAGCATCCTGCGCGAACGGCGCTCCTGAGCGAGCGCGATCTCCGCCGACCTCACCACTGCGGGGTCCTGGTCGGAGTGGATCATGCCGGCGGCGATCCCACGGGCCAGGTACAGCTGCGAGGTCATCGGTATCCCATCCTTAGGTAATGAACATTATCGCGGTCACGACCCTTACATTCTACGGATGTCGAAGGTCCCTTCCAAGTCACCGCGGGCGTGATCCCGAGCACCTGTCGGGGACCGGCGGACGGTGCGAGGATCGGGGGCATGACGACGCGGACGAGGGAGATCCACCTGGCCGCCAGGCCGGTCGGCTGGCCGACCCACGACGACTTCCGCACGGTGGAGACCGAGCTGCCCGATCCCGGGGACGGGCAGGTGCTCGTGCGCAACACGTTCCTGTCGGTGGACCCCTACATGCGCGGCCGGATGGACGACCGCCGGTCCTACGTCCCGCCGTTCCGGCTGGACGCCCCGATGGACGGCGGCGCGGTGGGCGAGGTGCTGGAGTCGGGCGACCGGTCCGTGCCCGTCGGGGCGACCGTGCTGCACCAGGCGGGTTGGCGCGAGCACGCACTTCTGCCCGCGGCCCAGGTCCGGGTCGTCGACACCGGCTCCGTGCCCGCCTCGGCGTACCTCGGTGCCCTCGGGATGCCGGGCATGACGGCGTACGTCGGCCTCACCCGCATCGCCCCGGTCAAGGAGGGCGAGACCGTGTTCGTCTCCGGAGCGGCCGGGGCTGTGGGCTCGGCGGCCGGCCAGATGGCCCGGTTGCTCGGCGCGAGCAAGGTGGTGGGGTCCGCGGGCTCGCCCGACAAGGTCGCCTGGGTCACCGGTGAGCTGGGGTTCGACGCGGCCTTCGACTACCACGACGGTCCGGTGTCCCAGCTGCTGGCCGAGCACGCGCCGGTCGACGTGTACTTCGACAACGTCGGCGGCGAGCACCTCGAGGCGGCCATCACGGCGATGGCGGACTTCGGCCGGGTAGCGGCCTGCGGGGCCATCGCGACGTACAACGAGACCGATCCCTCCCCCGGTCCGCGCAACATGTTCCTGGTCGTCACCAAGCGGCTGAGCATCCGCGGGTTCATCGTGATGGACCACGGCGACGTCGCTTCGGAGTTCTACCGGACCGCCGGTGCCTGGCTCGCCGACGGCCGGCTGAAGTACCGGGAGACCGTGGTCGACGGGCTCGACGGGGCCGTCGAGGCGTTCCTCGACCTGCACCGCGGGACCAACACGGGCAAGATGCTGGTGCGGCTCTGAGGGTCCGATGACGCGCACCGACCCCAGGCCCAACCCCCTCCGAGTGGGGTATGGACGTGGGGTCAGCGAAGGGTAGATTGACCCCGGACAGCACTCGGACGGGGGAATCCCGATGCGCGATCGTCGCGCGGACCCGGTGCGCTGTCTCCTCCCGACACGGTGAAGACCCAGGCCCGCCGACGTGCGTCGGTAGGCCGTGCGGACGCCGCCGTTCGCGGCCACACCCCCTCCGCTGCGAACGGCGGCCCCCGGAGCGGAGCCCTCGCAGGCGACCACCACACCGGTCCGGCCACGCGGTGGGCCAAGATGGTCACGTGCCGCACCGCCGGGTCGCCGTTGCCGCCACCGGACAGCAAGCGCTGGACGCCGGGCTGGCCGTCGCGGCCGACGGTGGGAACGCCGTCGACGCCGCCCTCGTGACCGCCTTCGTCGCGCTCGCCACCGAGCCCGGCATGGTGAGCTTCGGCGGCGGGGCGTTCGTGAACGTCTGGCCGGTCGGCGGTGATCCCGTGGTGGTGGACGGCAACGTCGAGATGCCGGGCCGCGGTGCGGATCCCGCCCGCTTCGGCCGGGGCGTGCGCGAGGTCGTCACCGCGTACGGCGGCGGGGTGACGATGCACGCGGGGCACGGCTCGGTGGCCACGCCAGGCATCGTGCCGGCGTTCGCGGTCGCGGCCGAGCGGTACGCCGCGCTCCCCTGGACCCGCTTGGTCGAGCCGGCCGCGGAGGCAGCCGGCTCCTACCCGATGGGGGCGGCGGCGTCGAGGTACCTGGCGTTCGTGGCCGACACGCTCTTCGCCGAGGACGAGGAGGCGCGAGCCCTGGTGACCGGGGAGGGTGGCGCGCAGCTCTCCGGCGGGGAGGAGCGGGCGAATCCGGCGCTGGCCGAGGTGCTGGGCCGGCTGGCGGCCGAGGGCCCGGACCTGTTCTCCACCGGGGACGTCGGGCAGGCACTGGCGGCAACGATGGCCGAGCACGACGGGCTCGTCACGGCGGCCGACCTCGCGTCGTACCAGCCGATCGTCCGCCCCGCCCACCTGACGCGGGCCGGTGGCTGGGACGTCGCGGTGAACCCGCCGCCCGCCGTCGGCGGGCCGATGTTGGCCGTCATGCTCGGCGAGCTGGCCAAGAGGCACGGAGCCAGCGGCGACTGGACGTGGGACGACGTCATCGAGATCCAGCGCGCGGTGCTGTCGTACCGCACCTCGGTCCACGACTTCTCCCGCGACCTGGAGGCCGACGGCGTCGACCTGCTCGCCCGGGTGGACGAGCATGGGCTGACGGCCATGCACGGGTCGTCGTCGACGGCCAACGTGTCGGCCGTCGACTCCGACGGCAACGCGTGCACGATCACCATGAGCAGCGGCTACAGCGCCGGGCTGGTCGTGCCGGGCACGGGCATCCTGCTGAACAACGCCCTCGGCGAGGTGGAGCTGAACCGCCTGGGCATCCACGCCCTCGAGCCGGGCACCCGGCTCGCCTCGAACATGGCGCCGACGACGGCGCGCACCGAGGCCGGGAGGGTGCTCGCGATCGGCTCCCCCGGGGCGGACCGGATCACGACCGCGCTGATGCTGGTGCTCGGCCAGGGCTGCCTGCACGACCGCGACCTGCGCGCGTCGATCGCCTCACCGCGCGTGCACCTGCGGCAGGTCGACGACGGGTTCGTGGTCGAGCACGAGCGGGACGAGGAGGTCGCGGCGGCTGTCGCCCGGTCCGGGCTGCCGAGCCACGAGTACGCCGAGCCGCACATGTACTTCGGTGGCGTCGGCGCGGCCGCCGTCGCACCGTCCGGGGACCTGGTGGCCGCCGGGGACGCCCGCCGCGAGGCCGCGACGGGCGTCTCCCAGTGATCTGACGGACGTCCCGTTACTGCACGAACACCTTCACCCGGAGGCTGCCCGAGATGACGCGGTCCGCGGGAGCGGTCTTCTTCGACAGGTCGATCGAGCCGGTCGGCGCGAAGAACGACAGGTCACCGCGGACCTGGTCGGTCCGGACCATGTTCCGCAGCAGCTTCTTGATCCCGGCCAGCGTGGTCGGCGGCGCGTCCTGCTCGAACGGGAACGAGAAGCCGGGGTTGAGGAACAGCTTGCCCCGCTGCCCGACGGCGCTCTTCGGGATCTCGTAGCTCAGCGGCACCACCGCGTTGCCGGCGGTGTTGGTGAGCACCAGCCGAAGCCGGAGCGTCTTGCCGGCCTTGGCGCGGGCCGGCGTGTCCTTGCTCAGCTTCACCCACGCGCCGCCGGTCCACTGCTCGGCCCGGGCGAGCTGGAAGACCGACGCGTCGTCGGTGACCACGGCCGTGCCGCGCACCGAGTCGATGGTCACGTCGGGCACGAAGCCGAGGATCCACACCAGGTCGGGCAGGTCCCACTGGGCCATGCCGGTGATGTCGTTGGCGTCGGCGTACCTGTTCCCGGCGTGCAGCGTGAACGGCGTGGCGCCCTGGTGACCGGTGATCGTCCAGGCCTGCTGCTCGGCGCCGGGCGGGAAGGCGTCCAGCACGCGCTGGTGGTTGACCACCAGGGCGTAGTTGGTCGTCTGCGCGAGGGCCTCCTGCACGGTGACCGTGCTGGAGCTGATCCGCGTGGTTGCGCCGTGCGTCAGGATCGAGGTGACGGTCGCGCCGGTCGGCAGCGTGCCCAGCGGGCCGGAGACGCCGGTCGTGCGGTCCTGGTTGATGGTGCCGACGGGCGGGCCGAAGTTGGCCACCGTGAACGGCGGGCCGACCGGGTCCTCCTGGATGTAGAGCGTGTCGGCACCGGTCATCGCGTAGGTCGTCTGGCCGAGCAGGTTGAACGGGTGGCCGAAGCCGCGGACCAGGCCGTTGCAGACCGAGGTCACGGTGCCGAAGGCGCCCTGGGTGATGTCGCCGGTCGAATACGTGACGCCGAGGTTGCCGCCGGCCACGATGTTGTCGGCCGTCGGCGCGGCCGGAGCGGCACTCGCGTTGCCCACCGGGTAGGCCGCCTTGGGCTGGTAGGGCCTGGTGGGCTTGCGGTTGAGGATGCTGGCCGAGACGCCGCCCACGGCGAGCGGGGTGGGCAGCTGCTCGAAGCCCTGCTGCGCGGCGGTCCTGCTCACACCGGCCTGGCGCGCCAGCAGGCGAGCGGTCTTGCCGCCGATCGAGATCGTGCGGGGCATGCCGCGGTTGAGCGCGGCCTGCATCTGCGGGAAGGGCGTGATGCCCGCGACCGGCGAGGCGCCGAACGAGAAGCCGTAGGCGACGGCCCCGATCAGCCGGCCGTCCGCGGCGTACACCGGCGAGCCCGACATGCCTTGCCAGATGCCGCCGACGCGGTCGATCTCGGTCGAGGTGAGGCGCGCCATCACCAGGTCGATGCCCGGCAGGATGCCGTCCTTGAGCACACCGAGGACCTCACCGGTGAACGCCGTCGGCGCCGTCCCCTGGGTGACGGTCAGCCCGTGCACCGCCTGGCCGGCGGTCACCTCGGCGGTGGGGTACGCCACCGCGCAGTCCCCGGTCGGTGCCGCCGAGCTGGCCGGGGTGGTCAGCCCCGCCTCGATCGCGACGGTCGGTACGGCGAGCGCCAGACCGGTCAGCAGGGCGACCGTGGCCTTCCCCCGGACATGTGGACGTCTCATGCGCTGTTCCCTCTCACTGAGATGACCCGTGCGACCCCCGTGGTCCCCGGTCATGTGTGGCGCTCAGTCTGACGCCCCACCGAGGCATTTGGTTGCTGCGGACGCCGAGGATCCTCGGCCCGTCCTCCGCCGACCGTTCTAGTCTGGCCGGGTGAGCCCGCACACGAACCCGTCCGGACCGCCCCGGAGCCTGAGGCACGCCGAGGCCGTGGAGCGGGCCGCTCTCCTGGACGTCACGGCGTACGACGTGACGCTGGACCTGGACCGCGGCGACGACACGTTCTCCTCGCTGGCCACGATCGACCTGGTCTCCGGCGGCGGACCGACGTTCCTCGACGTGCAGCCGGTGACGCTGAGGTCGGTGACGGTCAACGGCTCCCCGGTCGACGTCGGGCTGCTCGACCGGGGCCGGCTGCCGATCACGACCGAGGCCGGTGAGAACCGTGTCGTGGTCGAGGCGGAGATGCGCTACCGCAACGACGGCGAGGGACTGCACCGTGCCGTCGATCCCGCCGACGGGCGCCACTACGCCTATGCGATGACGTTCCTGGACGCCGCACCGAGCATCTTCGGCTGCTTCGACCAGCCCGACCTCAAGTCGGTGTGGACGCTGCACGTGCGCGCGCCGCGCGAGTGGGTGGTGATGGGCAACTCCCCCGCCACCCAGGTGGAGCCGGGCCGGTGGGAGCTGTCGCCGACCCTGCCGCTGCCGACGTACCTGGTCGCCCTGGTCGCCGGTCCCTACCACGTGCTGCGCTCCGAGCACGACGGTATCCCGCTCGGGCTCAGCGTGCGCGGGTCGATGGCCCGCCACCTCGACCACGACGCCGAGGAGCTGTTCACCCTCACCGGGCAGTGCTTCGACGAGTTCCACCGGCTCTTCGGGATGCGCTACCCGTTCGGTGATTACCACCAGGCGTTCGTGCCGGAGTTCAACGCCGGGGCGATGGAGAGCGCCGGGTGCGTGACGTTCCGCGACGAGTACGTCTTCGAGAGCCGGACCGTGCGCAGCCAGCACATCTTCCGCGCCAACGTGGTGGCCCACGAGATGGCGCACATGTGGTTCGGCGACATCGTCACGCCGCAGTGGTGGGACGACCTGTGGCTCAACGAGTCGTTCGCGGAGTACATGGGCGCGCGCGTCACCGCGGACGTCACGGAGTACTCCGACGCCTGGCTGCACGACGCCTACTCCCGTCACCAGTGGGGCCTCACCGCCGACCAGCGCCCGAGCACGCACCCGATCGCCGGCAACGGCGCGAGCGACTCCTCCGTGGCGCTGCAGAATTTCGACGGCATCTCCTACGCCAAGGGCGCGGTCGTCATCAAGCAGCTCAACCACCGGCTGGGCGACGAGGTGTTCTTCCGCGGCGTGGCCGACCACTTCCAGCGCCACGAGTACGGCAACGCCACGATGGCCGATCTCGTCGAGTCGTGGGAGCGTGCCGGCGCCGGTGACCTGTCCGCGTTCCGCGACGGCTGGCTGCTCACCGCGGGACCCGACCGGCTCGACCTGGACCGCCCCGCCGGTGTCGTGCGCCGTACGCCGCTCGAGGGCCACCCCGCGCGGCGCGAGCACACCCTCATGGTCGCGCGGTCCGACGCCCCGGGCGGCGCCTGGACGCTGGACCGGGTCGTCATCGACGCCGACGAGGTACCGGTCACCGTCGGTGCCGGTCCCGTGGTCATCGACCCGCACCTGGAGACGTGGGCCGTGACCACGCTGGACGCCGAGACGATGGCCGGGCTGGCCGCGTCCCTTCCTCGGACCGAGGACCCGATGCTGCGCGCGAGTGCGTGGAACAGCCTGCGCAACGGCTACTACCACGCCGAGGTCGACCCGGCGGTCGCCCTCGACCTGCTCGAGGCCGCGATGCCGAGCGAGGACACCGACGACGGCGTCGGGTTCACCCTCAACTGGGCGCTGGGCGCCGTCGTCCCGCTCGCCGCCGACCCCGAGTCCGCGCGCTCGCGGATGCACGACGTGGCGGCGCGCCGCGTCGCCTCCGCTCCGGCGGGCTCCACGCTCCAGCTGTCGGCGTTCCGCGCGCAGGTCTCGGCCAGCAGCGCGACCGACGAGCTGCGTGGCTGGCTGGGCGGCGCCTCGCTCCCGGACGGGCTCGTCGTCGACCTCGAGCTGCGCTGGCGCATCCTGTACCGCCTCGCCGTCGCGGGTGCCGCCGGACGCGACGAGCTCGCCGCGGCACTCGCCGACGAGCCGACCGCCATCTCGCAGGTGTGGCACGCGCGGGCACTGGCCGCGATCCCCGACGCGGAGGCCAAGGCGTGGGCCTGGCAGCGCTTCACCGGCGAGGTGGACGTGCCCAACCACGAGCTGGAGGCCGTCGGCACCGGGCTGTGGCAGCTCGGCCAGGAGCCGCTCACCGACCCGTACGTGGCGCGGTACTTCGAGGACCTGCCGGCCACCGCCGAGGTGCGCGGGGTGCAGATGCTCGCCGCGGTGGCGAGCGGCTTCTACCCCGTGCTGGCGGTCTCGGAGGACACGGTCGCCCGCGCTCACACGCTGCTGGCCGACCCCGACCTGCACTCCACCCTGCACCGCGAGGTCGTCGACGGGACCTCGGACCTCGAGCACCGGCTCGCCATCAAGCAGAGGTACGGGCCGCGATGAGCCGGGCCGGGTCCCGGGTGGGGATGGACCGCGCCCGGCGTCCGGGACCGACGGTCCGCACACGGGTGCGGGAGTACGGCGAGGGCACCGAACGCTCACGCGAGGACCGGCTGGCCACCGAGGAGCCGCTGGAGATCCGGATGACCTGGCCCGGGTCTCCCCCGCAACGGGTCTGGGTGACCATGCGCACGCCCGGCCACGACTTCGAGCTGGCGGCGGGATTCTGTTGTCACGAGGGCATGGCGGCTCCTTCCTCCATCCACGGGATCGCCTACTGCACCGACGTCGACCTCACCCCGGAGCAGGAGCTCAACGTCGTGACGGTGACCCTGACAGAGGCCACCGACATCGGTCACCGGCACACCGGGCTGAGCGTCGGTTCGTCGGCCTGCGGCGTGTGCGGCAAGGACTCCGTGACGGCGGTCCTCGACACCGTCCGCCTCGCCGGGAGCACGACCACCTGGGCCGGCCCGCTGCCGTCACCGGACGTCGTACGCCGCCTGCCCGCCCTGCTCCGTGAGGGCCAGGCCGTCTTCGGGCGCACCGGCGGGGTGCACGCCGCCGGGCTCTTCACCGCCGAGGGCCGGTGCCTGGTCGTGCGCGAGGACGTGGGCCGGCACAACGCCGTCGACAAGGTGACCGGCGCCCGCGTGCTCGCGGGCGAGAGCCCCGCCGAGGCCTGCCTCGTCGTCAGCGGGCGGGCCGGCTTCGAGCTGGTGCAGAAGGCCGTCGCCGCCGGCGTGGGTGCCCTGGTCGCGGTCGGCGCCCCCTCGAGCCTCGCCGTGTCGCTGGCCGAGGAGGCGGGCCTCGCGGTGTACGGGTTCACGCGCGAGGACCGCACCGTCCGCTACGCCTGACGCCCGCCCCGGGGTCGTCCGCGTGGCGGCCCGGTTGTGTCGGCGTGGCCTTCTACCGTCGTGACATGCGCATCCTGCACACCTCCGACTGGCACCTGGGCCGGTCGTTCCACCGCGAGGGGATGCTCACGCACCAGGCGGCGTACGTCGACCACCTGCTCGCCGTGGTCGAGTCGGAGCGGGTGGACCTCGTCGTGGTGGCCGGGGACGTCTACGACCGCGCGCTCCCCCAGGTCGACGCGGTGCGGCTGGCCGACGAGTCGCTGGTCCGGCTGGCCCGCTCGCGGGCCCAGGTCGTGCTGACCTCCGGCAACCACGACTCCGCTCAGCGGCTCGGGTTCAGCTCGCGGCTGATCGACGCGGCAGGGGTCTTCATCCGCACCGACGCCGCGACCGTCGGCACGCCCGTCGGGCTCGCCGACGAGCACGGCCCGGTGGCGGTCTACGGCCTGCCCTACCTCGACCCGCTGGCCCTCGCCGAGCCCTGGGCGCTGGAGGTCCGCTCGCACGAGGCGGCCCTGGCCACCGCGATGGGGAAGGTACGTCGGGACCTCACGTCGCGGCCCGGCACCAGGTCCGTGGTGCTCGCGCACGCGTTCGTCGCCGGCGGCCAGCCCAGCGAGTCCGAGCGGGACATCAGCGTGGGCGGGGTGTCGCGCGTGTCGACGTCGGTGTTCGACGGAGTCGACTACGCCGCCCTGGGACACCTGCACGGGGCACAGACCCTGACCGACCGCGTCCGCTACAGTGGCTCGCCGCTCGCCTACTCCTTCTCCGAGACCCACCAGACCAAGGGCTCGTGGCTCGTCGACCTCGCGGCCGACGGGTCGGTGACCGCCGAGCTCGTCGAGGCCCCGGTCCCGCGCAGGCTGGCGCGCATCACCGGCGATCTCGAGACGCTGCTCGCCGACCCGGACCTCGACCACGCCGAGGCCTGCTGGGTGCACGTCACGATCACCGACGCCGTGCGCCCGGCCCACCCGATGGAGCGGCTGCGCCGCCGGTTCCCGCACACGCTGGTGCTGGCGTTCGAGCCGCGCGGGGCCGACGTACCGTCCGTGCCCACGGCCCGCCCCGGCGCCCGGTCCGACCACGACATCGCCCTCGAGTTCGTGCGTGAGCTGCGCGGCAGCTCCGCCACGCCCGCGGAGTCCGCCCTCCTCCAGCAGGCCTGCGACGCGTGCACGGACGACTCCGACGTCGACACCCTGCTGTCGGTGGGTGCCCGGTGAGTGACAGGTGAGTGACCGGTGAGGCTGCACCGGCTGGAGGTCACCGCCTTCGGCCCGTTCGCCGACACCGCCACCGTGGACTTCGACGCGCTGAGCGCGGCGGGACTGTTCCTGCTGTCCGGCGCCACGGGGGCCGGCAAGACCAGCGTGCTCGACGCGGTGTGCTTCGCGCTCTACGGCGCCGTGCCCGGCGAGCGCAACGACGCCAAGCGGCTGCGCGCGGACCAGGCCGACGCCTCCGCGACGCCCCGGGTCACCCTGGAGGCGACGCTGGCGGGGCGGCGGTTCCGGATCGCCCGATCCCCCGCGTGGCAGCGTCCGAAGAAGCGCGGCACCGGGGTCACGCCGCAGCAGGCGTCGGTCGTGGTCAGCGAGCACGTCGACGGCGCGTGGCAGCCGCTGACCACCCGCCTCGACGAGGCGGGACACCTGGTCACCGGTCTCGTCGGCATGAACCTCACCCAGTTCACGCAGGTGGCCATGCTGCCGCAGGGGCGGTTCCAGGCGTTCCTGCGCGCCTCCTCACAGGAGCGCCACCAGCTCCTCCAGCAGCTCTTCCGCACCGAGCGGTTCGAGCAGGTGGAGACGTGGCTGCGTGACCGGAGGCTGGCTCTCCACCGCCGCAGCCTGGAGCACGAGCGCGCCGTCGCCGGGCTCGTGCACCGGATCAGCGAGACGGCCGAGGCGTCGGCCCCGGACCTCGCCGAGGCACCACTCGCCTGGAGCAGCGGCCTGGCCGACTCCGCGAGCGACCTGGCCGAGACCTTGGCTGCCGCGCTCCCCGCGCTGCGGGAGGCGGAGGCGGCCGCTCGCGCGGAGCTCGAGTCGGCCCGCCGGGTCGCCGCCCTGCGCGCCCGTCACGCCGCCGCAGCACGCGACCACGCCGCCCTGCTGGCACGGGGCGGCCAGGTCGCCGACCTGCGCACCCGCCTGGCCGAGGCCTCGCGGGCCCGGGCGGTCGGGCCGGTGCATCGCGTGCTGGTCCGGGCGCAGGCCGCGCACGAGGCCGCCGGAGGGCGAGCCGACCGGGACCGCGCAGCGGCGGCGGAGCTGCTCGGCGTACCTCCCGACGCGCTGTCCGCCGACGCCCTCCCGGGCCTGCTCTCGGCAGCCACGGACGCCGCCGCGTCGGCGCGCGCTCTGCTGCCGCGCGAGCGGGAGCGTGCCGAGGTCGTCGCCCGGCTGGTCGCGGCGCGGGCCGAGCGTGGCGACGTCGAGCTCGGCGTCCTCCGCAACCGCGCCGCTGGTGCGCGAGCCGCGGCGATGCGGCTCCCGGTCGAGGCCGCCGCTCGTGACGATGCCGTACGCCGCGTGGAGGCGTGCCGGGAGCTGCAGTCGGTCCGCAACGACCTGGTCACCGCCCAGCTCGACCTCAACCAGGTGGTGTCCGCGCGGCTGGCTCTGGTCGAGGAGCTGGTGACCCTCCAACAGGCCCGGCTCGACGGGATGGCCGCCGAGATCGCCGGCCGTCTGGCGGTGGGCGGCGGGAGCTGCCCCGTGTGCGGCTCCGAGCACCACCCGCACCTCGCGACGCCGGCGCCCGACGCCCCGGACGCCGCCTCGGAGAAGGCCCTGCGCCGGCGGCTGGACGACGCCGCGGCCGAGGAGCACGCCCGTGCACGGCACGCCGCCGACCTGGAGACCCACGCCGCGGTCGTGCTCCAGGCCGCCGGCAGCGACGACCTCGACCAGCTCCAGGAGGCCCTGGGGGCGACGGCGACGAGGCTGACGGCCACCGAGGCCGCGGCCGCCGAGGCCGACGCCCTGGAGCGGGCCGTGGCCCGGTCGGCCGAGCTCGACACCACGATCGCCGCTCTCGACGAGCGGCTGGGCGCGCTGACCGCCGAGCTCGACCAGGCCCGCGGCGAGCACCCCGACCTCCCGTCCCTGGTCTCCCACCGCGAGGCCGAGGCCCGCGCGCTGACCGCGCTGCGCGAGGCCCACGCACTGCTGGACGCCGCGGCGCTGGCCCGCGACGAGGCCGACCAGGCGCTCGCGGCGACGGCCGCCGAGGCCGGGTTCGCCGACGTGGCGGCCGCCCTGGTCGCGGCCATGACCGACGAGGAGGTCGACGCCGCCCAGCGCGCGATCGACGACCACGCCCGCGCCTTGGCCACCGCCGACGCCGTGCTGGGCGACGACGAGCACGCCGCGGCCGCGCGGGCCGACGCGCCGGACGTCGACGCCCTGACGCGGGCGCACGACACGGCCGCCGCCGAGCTCACCGAGGGTCACGCCGCCGAACGCCGTGAGACCTCCCGCGCCACCCGGCTGGCCCAGCTGGACGGACGGCTCGGCGCCGCCGCGTCCGCGTGGGCGCCGGTCCGGGCCGAGCTCGACCTGGTGGCCGGGCTGGCGTCGTTCGCCGAGGGGAAGTCGCCCGACAACACCCTGCAGATGCGGCTGTCGGCGTACGTCCTCGGCTTCCGGCTCTCCCAGGTCGTCGACGCGGCCAACCAACGGCTGGCCACCATGAGCGACCGGCGCTACTCCCTCGAGCACACCGGCCGGCGTGGAGCCGGCGAGCGACGCGGCGGCCTGAGCCTGCTGGTGCGCGACGACTGGTCCGGCGAGAGCCGGGACCCGGCCACGCTGTCGGGTGGCGAGACGTTCGTGGTCTCGCTCGCGCTGGCCCTCGGCCTGGCCGACGTGATCATGCACGAGGTCGGCGGCGCGACGCTCGACACGCTGTTCGTCGACGAGGGGTTCGGGTCGCTGGACGCCGACACCCTGGACGACGTCATGGACACCCTCGACTCCTTGCGCGACGGCGGTCGCGTCGTGGGTGTCGTCAGCCACGTCGCCGAGATGCGCGACCGCATCCCCACCCAGCTCGTGGTGACGAAGGCGCGCAGCGGCTCCACCCTGCGGCTGCGTGGGTGACGCAGGCCACACGGTCCGTCTCCAACCTGCTCCCGGGTGCCCGCGTCTTGGTCTCGACATCGACAGCGAACATCCCAGGGAGCACACCACCATGAACACCAAGACCAGTCGCGGCCTCGCCGCCGCCGGCCTCCTCGCCACCGCCCTCGTCGGCATCGCCGGCTCGGGCTCCGCCGCCCACGCCGACACCCCGCAGTGGCAGAGGGAGCGCGGCATCGTCCTCGAGTGCACCGGGGACGCCCACGGCGTCCAGGTCTACGCCTCGCTGTACGAGAACCAGCGCTACGGCAACACCCTCCAGGTCGTCCTCGGCGACCCCGACGGCGGCAACGGCGCCTCCAAGGAGACCGACCAGAAGTTCGTCGTCGACTCGGTCGTCAAGGCGTCGGTCAAGGTCAACGGCAAGCGCGTCCTCATCGAGGGCGTCGCCGAGCGCCACGGCCCCCGGACCAAGGTGTACGACGAGCACGAGGACGCCGGGTACCTCATCAAGACCCGCGGCTACCACCGCCAGATCGTCACCGACATGGGCGCCCGGTACGCCGGCAAGTCCGTCCCCCTCGCCTGCGACACCGCCTTCTTCTACGACCTCGAGGTCAAGAAGATCCCGATCGTCTGACGTGGCGTTCCGGGATAGTCCCCGACGAATGGGTCCTCAACCGCTGTGGACATGGGCCCGAACGTCGGGGACTATCCCCATGTCAGGCCGGATGACCCCCGGGGATGGGGACGTCGGGGTCGTAGGGGATGCGCGTGTAGACGAATGTCGCGCAGACGAGGTGGGAGACGGAGCCGTCGGGGCGGCGGTGCACGTGCATCGTCTCGCCCCGGTGGTAGCCGACGGTCCCCACGATGGTGCCGTCCGCACGTACCTCGAACTCGTAGGCGTCCCGTACCTCGCCGGGCTGGTGCAGCCGGAGCACCCCGTGGTGCCAGCGCAGCTCGAGGGCGGTGTGGCCCCAGAACCAGAGCCCGGGCAGGCCGGTCACGGCCTCGGGGACGACGGTCGTCGGGACCCAGGGCTCGGCCCGCGGCGGCGCGTGCTCGCCGAGCAGCAGTCGCGGCACCGACTCCGCGGGCAGCCCGGTGGTGGCGTTGGCCAGCGCGACCACGCCGTCGCGCCTGGACCGGTCGACGAACAGCGACGCCAGGAAGCCCGGCATCGAGCCGGTGTGACCGGCGTACGCGGTGCCCCGCACGTCCATCAGCCGCAGCCCGAGCCCGTAGCCCTCGGCCGGCGCCTGGAGCGTCGCCATCTCGTCGAGCGTCTCCCGCGCGAGCACGGTCTCGTGACCCGTCGCCAGGAAGTCCGCCCACCGCGCGAGGTCGGCGACCGTGCTCCACGCCTGCCCGGCGGGCGCCATCGCACCGGTGTCCTGGTGCGGCTCCTCGGTGAGCGTCTCGTGGAAGTGGTCGACGCTGTACCCCTGCGCGTGCGGGGCGACGGGCAGGTACGACGTGCGGGTCATGCCCAGCGGAACCAGCAGCTCGTCGGCCACCACCTCGAACCAGGGTCGACCCCGCAGGCGGGCCACCGCCTCGCCCAGCAGCGCGAAGCCGAGGTTCGAGTAGTGGTAGTAGGACCCGGTGTCCGCCACCCGGCCGGCGGAGGTGTTGGCCGCGAGCAGGTCGGGCACCGGGACGCCCGGCGACCGCTCCCACCACGACCCGACCGGCTCGCTCTGCATCCCGGACACGTGCGCGAGCAGGTCACGCACCGACGCCTCGGCGTACCCCGCCTCCGGCACGAACCGGCCGATCGGGTCGGTCAGCGCCAGCAGGCCCTCGTCCCGGAGCCGCATCACGGTGACGGCGACGAGCGTCTTGGTGATCGAGCCGATCCGGTACTGCGTGTCGTCCGGCGGTCCGGGTACCTCGCCCGCGCCGCCGACCCAGGTCAACGAGCCGGCCGACAGCACGCCGGCGACCACCGAGGGCAGCCGTCCGCGGCCCTGCAGCCGGGACAGCCGCTCGTCGAGGTCGATCACCCGTCGGTTGCCTCGGCGAAGGCCTCCGGCGGCGGGCACGAGCAGACCAGGTTGCGGTCGCCGTACGCCTGGTCGATGCGCGCGACCGGCGGCCAGTACTTGTCCGGGTCCAGGCCGGCCGGGAAGGCCCCGATCTCGCGGTCGTAGGGCCGCTCCCACTTGTCGACGATCGCCCGCGTGGTGTGGGGCGCGTTGCGCAGGGGCGAGTCCTCGGCGGTCCACTCCCCCGCGGCCACCCGGTCGATCTCGCCCTTGATCGCGATCATCGCGTCGCAGAACCGGTCGATCTCGCCGAGGTCCTCGGACTCCGTCGGCTCGACCATCAGGGTGCCCGCGACCGGGAACGACATGGTCGGCGCGTGGAAGCCGTAGTCGATGAGCCGCTTCGCGACGTCGTCGACGGTCACGCCGGTCTCCTTGGTGATGGCGCGGACGTCGAGGATGCACTCGTGCGCGACGAGACCGTCCTCGCCGCGGTACAGCACCGGGAAGTGCTCGCCCAGCCGCTTCGCCACGTAGTTGGCCGCCAGCACTGCGCTGGCCGTGGCCCGGGTCAGGCCGTCGGGACCCATCATCCGCACGTAGGCCCACGAGATCGGCAGGATGCCCGTCGAGCCGTACGGCGCCGCGCTGATCGGGCCGATGCCCTCGCGCTTCTCCGGCTCGGGGTGCATCGGGTGCGAGGGCAGGTACGGAGCGAGGTGCGCGCGCACCCCGATCGGGCCGACGCCGGGACCGCCGCCACCGTGCGGGATGCAGAACGTCTTGTGCAGGTTGAGGTGCGAGACGTCCCCGCCGAACTCGCCGGGCCGGGCGTACCCCAGCAGCGCGTTGAGGTTGGCGCCGTCGACGTACACCTGGCCGCCGTGGTCGTGCACGATCGCGCAGAGGTCCTTGATGGTGTCCTCGTAGACGCCGTGCGTCGACGGGTAGGTCACCATGATCGCCGCGAGGTCGTCGTGGTGCGCCTCGCACTGGGCGCGCAGGTCGTCGAGGTCGACCGAGCCGTTCTCGGTGGCCTTCACGACCACGACCTTCATCCCGGCCATCACCGCGGAGGCGGCGTTCGTGCCGTGCGCCGACGACGGGATCAGGCAGACGGTCCGGCCCTCGTCGCCGTTCGCGCGGTGGAAGCCGCGGATCGCCAGCAGGCCGGCCAGCTCCCCCTGCGAGCCGGCGTTCGGCTGGATGGACACCTTGTCGTAGCCGGTCACCTCGGCCAGCCAGCCCTCGAGGTCGGCGACCAGCCGCCGGTAGCCGCCGGCGTCCTCGGCCGGCGCAAACGGATGCAGGTCGGCGAAGCCCGGCAGCGAGATGGGCTCCATCTCGGTCGTCGCGTTGAGCTTCATGGTGCACGAGCCGAGCGGGATCATGCCGAGGTCCAGCGCGTAGTCGCGGTCGCTCAGCCGGCGCAGGTACCGCAGCATCCGGGTCTCGGTGCGGTGGGTCGAGAACACCGCGTGGGTGAGGTACGGCGTCGCGCGGCGCAGGTCCGCGGGCAGGCTGGCCGCGGGCTCGTCCTCGAGGCGGGAGACCCCGAACGCCTCGAGCACGGCTTCGAGAGACGCCGGGGTCGCGGACTCCCCCACGCTGATGCCCACGTGGTCGTCGTCGACGAGGCGCAGGTGCGCGCCGCCCTCGCGGGCGGCCGCGACGACGTCCGCGGCCCGACCGGGCACGCGGGTCAGGACGGTGTCGAAGAACTGCTCGTGCACGACCTCGACGCCGCCGGCCGACAGCGACGCGGCGAGGCCGCGGGCCTTCTCGTTGACCTCCGTCGCGATCGCCGCGAGGCCATCGGGGCCGTGGTAGACGGCGTACATCGAGGCCACCACCGCCAGCAGCACCTGGGCCGTGCAGATGTTGGACGTCGCCTTGTCGCGGCGGATGTGCTGCTCCCGGGTCTGGAGGGCCAGGCGGTACGCCGGACGTCCCTCGACGTCGACCGAGACCCCGACGAGGCGGCCGGGGAGGTGACGCTCGAGGCCGGCCGCGACGGCCATGAAGCCGGCGTGCGGGCCGCCGTAGAAGAGCGGGACACCGAAGCGCTGCGACGACCCGATCACCACGTCGGCGCCGAGCTCCCCGGGCGCCTCGAGGAGGGTGAGGGCCAGCAGGTCGGACGCGACGACGACGAGGGCGTCGCGCCCGTGGGCGGCGTCGACGAGCGGGCGCGGGTCGACGATGCGGCCCGACGCACCGGGGTACGACACGAGCAGCCCGGACAGCTCACCGTCCGGGAGCCCGTCGGTCAGGTCGGCCACCACGACCTCGATGCCCATCGCCTCGGCGCGGGTGCGCACCACGGCGATGGTCTGCGGCAGGGAGTCCGCGTCGACCACGAACGGGCCGGACGCCTTGCGGTTGGCGCGACGTACGAGCGTCATCGCCTCCGCGGCCGCGGTGCCCTCGTCGAGGAGCGACGCGTTGGCCGTCGGCAGGCCGCTGAGGTCGGCGACGACCGTCTGGAAGTTGATCAGTGCCTCGAGGCGCCCCTGGGAGATCTCGGGTTGGTACGGCGTGTACGCGGTGTACCAACTCGGGTCCTCCAGCACGTTGCGGCGGATGACGGCGGGCGTGATCGTGCCGTGGTAGCCGAGCCCGATCATCGGCTCGGCCGGCCGGTTGTCAGCAGCGAGCGCGCGCAGCTCGGCGGCTGCCTCCTGCTCCGAGGCCGCCGCGGGGAGGTCGAGCGCGGTGGTGCGGATCGCGGACGGCACGGCCTCGCCCATCAACGCCTCGAGGGAGTCGTAGCCGACGGTCTTCAGCATCGTCGTGACGTCGTCGGCGTTCAGGCCGATGTGGCGGTCGGCGAAGGGGATGGTCACGAAGGTGGCTCCTCGACGGTCGGGTCTAGGTGGCCTCCCCCTCTGTCACCCCGGGCCGCCTGGTGGACGGCCGGCCGCTCCAGAGCTGCCTGGTCCGCGCGGTCCTGGTGCCTGAGAGGTTCCGGGGAGGAATTGCCCCTTCGGCGCTGGTGTCCAGCTCTCCCGCGCGGGTTCGCCGGCTGTTGCTGTGCCGTCAAACTACCACCGGCCTGTTGCGGGGACCGCAACGACTCGGCGTACCGATGACGCACAACGGCCCGCGTCTCGATCGACGCGGGCCGCTGAGGAGTCTGGGTCGTGCGGATCTAGCTGGAGCGGAGCATCCGCCGTGCCGCGAGCTCGTCGCCGGGGGTCGGCTCGGCCGCCGCGTCTTCGACGGTGCGCTCGCTGGGCAGCTCGGCGAGGGTGCCCTCGATCTCGCGCCAGACGCCGCCGATCGCGATGCCGAAGACGCCCTGACCGCCCTGGAGCAGGTCGATGACCTCGTCGTTGCTGGTGCACTCGTAGACCGTCGCGCCGTCGCTCATCAGCGTGACGCGGGTCAGGTCGTCGGTGCCGCGCTGCCGCAGGTGCTGGACGGCGGTACGGATCTGCTGGAGCGAGATGCCGGCGTCGAGCAGGCGCTTGATGATCTTGAGGATGAGGATGTCGCGGAAGGAGTAGAGCCGCTGGCTGCCGGACCCGGTCGCGGAGCGCACGGTCGGCTCGACGAGGCCGGTGCGCGCCCAGTAGTCCAGTTGGCGGTAGGTGATGCCGGCGGCGTTGCACGCCGTCGGCCCGCGGTAGCCGAGGTCGCTCGGCAGCGGCGAGACGTCATCGGTGAAGAGCAGCCCCTGCTCCTCGGCGACCTCCGCCGCCTGCTCGACCGCGTGGTCGGTGGGGTTCTGCTGCTCGTGCTCGTTCACGTGCTGCTCCTCAAGGGTCCGCTCCGCTGCGTGCACTCCCGGGGAAGACCGGATCGTCCCAGGCTAGCCCGGGCGGACCACAGCGGTGGAGTTACACCGAAGACAGTTCACCGTAGGGCTCTGCCTGAGGGTGGTCAAAGACTCGCCCGGCGTGTCGCAACCCTCAACCTCAAGTTGAGAGTTAGCCGTCGGTGCGCTCGAAGTCCTCGGGACTGACGTGGTCGAGGAACTCGCGGAACCGCTCGACCTCGTCCTCCTGCTCGGCCGGCACGGCCAGGCCGACCTCGTCGAGGACCTCCTCGGAGCACACGATCCGGCTGCCGGTGCGCAGCGCCAGCGCGATCGAGTCGCTCGGCCGGGCCCCCACCTCGACGCCGGACCCGAACACCAGGTTGGCGTAGAAGACGCCGTCCTTCATGTCGGTGATCTGCACCTCGGTGAGCTCCTGGCCCATGGCCTCGAGCAGGTCCTTCATCAGGTCGTGGGTCAGCGGGCGCGGCGGGACGACGCCCTGCTGGGCGAACGCGATCGCGGTGGCCTCCACGGCACCGATCCAGATCGGGAGGTACCGCTCCCCCGACACCTCGCGCAGCAGCACGATCGGCTGGTTGGAGGGCATCTCCACCCGGACTCCCATGACATCCACCTCGCGCACGCACCAACCCTACTCCGGGGGTGGGACACCCTCACGGGCCGACCTTTGGCGTCGTTCCTGTCGCCTTGGCGTCGTTGCAACGACGCCAAACGTCCGGGATACCCGCTCGAGCGGGTGTCCCTGCCCGCACCGATCAGCCCCGCTTCAACCCCGTCTTCACGAGCGTCGCGTGGAGGCGGACCGACAGGGCGGCGATCTCGGAGACGGTCTCCTCGGCACGCGCGTGGGCGGCGGCGTCGCGGCCGCGCTTCTGGGGGGCGATGACCTGCTCGACCAGGCCGACCTCGCGGTCGGCGGCGGTCTTGAAGGCACGCAGGTGGCGCGGCTCGAACCCGAACTCCGCCAGCTCGCGGGCGGTCTGGGCGATCACCAGGGCGTCGGTGTCGTAGTGGCCGGTGCCGCGCAGAGGGGTGATGAGGCCGTACTGCTCCAGCTCCTCGAGGAGTGAAGAGGTGATCTCGGCGATCTTCAGCAGCTCGTTGCGCGAGAGCCGCAGGTGGTCGCGACGGGCGAACGACGAGGCGCTGGGCATCCCGTCGGCGGCCAGCGACACCTTCGGCACCGTCGGGACGACGGGGTCGAGCGGCGGCGGCTCCATGCCGCGGTCGATGGCGTCGAGGTGCTCGCCGATGACCTTGAGCGGGAGGTAGTGGTCGCGCTGCATGCGCAGCACGTACCTGAGCCGGTCGACGTCGTCGGCGGAGAACTTGCGGTAGCCCGACGGCGTGCGCTCGGGCTTGATCAGCCCCTTGTCCTCGAGGAACCGGATCTTGGGGATCGTCACGCCCGGGAAGTCCTGGCGCAGCTCGTCGAGCACCTGCCCGATGTTCAGGCGCGGGGCCCGCGAGTCCGCCCGCGCGTCTGCCCGCGAGTCAGCCCGCGACTCGGCCCGCTGCGAGACCCCGATGCCGTCCCCGTGCTCGGCCATCCGGCGGTCAACCCGCCGCTGCGGCGCCGGTGTGACCGGCGAAGAACACCAGGCGGTACTTGCCGATCTGGACCTCGTCGGAGTCCTTCAGGATGACCTTGTCGATGCGGTCCCGGTTGACGTAGGTGCCGTTGAGGCTGCCCGCGTCGGCCACGGAGAACTCCGAGCCGTCCCGCGTGAACACCGCGTGGCGGCGCGACACGGTCACGTCGTCGAGGAAGATCTCGCTGTCGTTGTGGCGTCCCGCGGTGACCTCGTCCTGGTCGAGGAGGAAGCGGCTGCCCGCGCTCGGGCCCTTCTGCACCACGAGCATCGCGCTGCCCGGCGGCAGCGCGTCGACGGCGGCCGCGTCGACGGGGCTCAGGTGCCGGTCGGAGGTGTCGGCCTTCTCGGGCGTCCCGATGCTGATCGTCGCGGTCGCCTCGTCCAGCGGAGCAGCACCCTCGCCGTCGCCGAGCAGCTTGGTGCCGCACTGGGCACAGAAGCGGGCGTCGTCGGGGTTCTGCTTGCCACAGGCGGTGCAGAACGGCATCGGCAGCGCTCCTCGGGTCGTGCGGACGTTCGGGCCAACCCTCACCAGACGGTTGAGGGTGATGGTCCGTCCGAACCTACCAGCCGCGCCCCGGTGATCAACCTGCGTTCAGCGGGATCGCGCGCGAGTGGGAGAGGTCAGCCCTCGAGGGTCGCCTGGTACGCCGCGGAGTCGAGCAGCGCGTCCAGCGACGAGGCGTCACTGACGGTCACGTCGAACAGCCAGCCGCCGCCGTACGGGTCGTTGTTGACCAGCTCGGGCGTCGCGTCGAGCGCCTCGTTGCGGGCGACGACGGTGCCCGAGACGGGGGCGTAGAGGTCGCTGACCGACTTCGTGGACTCCAGCTCGCCGCACGTCGTGCCGGCCTGGAGCTCCTCGCCCACCTCGGGCAGGGAGACGTAGACGATGTCGCCCAGGGCGTCCTGCGCGAAGTGCGTGATGCCGACCCTCACCGACCCCTCCGTCTCGCCGGGGGTGCGGACCCACTCGTGCTCAGTGGTGTACTTCAGGTCGTCGGGATACACCGGTGACTCCTCACGTGCCGCGGACGGTCCGGACCGAACCTAGCGAATCACTCGGGCTGGGCGAACTCCGGCCGGTCCGACTCCACGACGGACTCGATGTCGATCGTCTCCAGCTCGGTGATCTCGACCGCGGCCCCGTCGTCGCGCAGCTGGTCGAACGGCCCGTCCTTGAAGACCATCGCCTGGTGCAGGCCGTGGGGGTCGCCGATGACGTCGATGGCGTTCGTCTCCGGCGCGCGCTTGGAGGTCTGCACCGCCGCGATCGCCACGAGCACGCCGAAGACCGCCATCACCGCTGCCGCCACCCGGCGGGGTCGGACCCGGGGCGGTCCGACCGGAGCCGCCCGCCGGCCGGCCGGTCGCCTCGCCTGCCGCTGCGCCTCGCGCCGGGCGACGACCTGGTAGTCCTCGTCGAGGGACTGCCGGACGATGCGGTCCAGCAGCGGCATCATCACCTGGTCGGGCAGGTCCGGCCGTGGCGCGTCGGGGATCCGGGCGCGCGCCTGACGCGGGCGCGTGCGGGTCTCAGGCATCGCCACCCACCTCCCCCGTCACGGGGTTCGCCCGGTGCGGCTGGTAGCGCTCCGTCGTCCGTAGCAGCTTGATCACCTGGTAGGCGTAGAGGATCCCGGCCCACCAGTAGAGGCCGATCCCCCACCACGCGAACGCCCAGCCGAACACCTTGGCCAGGGTCGCGACGACGCCCTCGCCGTCACCGAGCAGCAGCAGGGGGAAGGCGTAGAGCAGGTTGAACGTCGCCGCCTTGCCGAGGAAGTGCACGGGCAGGGCGCTGTAGCCGCGGGTGCGCAGCAGCGGCACCAGCACCCACAGGAGGAGGTCGCGCAGGGGCAGGATCAGGGCCACCCACCACGGGATGATGTCGCGGATGCCCAGCCCCACGACGACGGCCAGGATGTAGAGGCGGTCGGCCACCGGGTCGAGGATCTGGCCGAGCTGCGAGGTCTGGTTCAGCCGCCGGGCGAGGTAGCCGTCGAGGTAGTCGGTGACGCCGGACACCATCAGCAGCGCGAGCGCCCAGGCGTCGGCCTCGGGGCCGAGGACCAGCCACAGGAAGACGGGCACGCCGGCGAGCCGGACCATGCTGAGGAGGTTCGGCAGCGTCCACACACGGGTGGTGCGCGTCGCTTCGTCCTCCACCGTGTCCTGCATCCTCGTGAGTTGCCGATCGTCCGAGGGCGAGGCGTGCAGCCGTCCCGGTAGGCCACCCCCGCCGCGACCCAACCCTATCCGGCGGCACCGCCCGAACCCGACAACCGGGCTGGTCAGGAGGCTGCTACTCCTCCAGGTGCGCGGCGTCCCTGATCTCGCCGACCAGCTCCTCGATGACGTCCTCGAGCGTGGCCAGCCCGACGAACGCGCCGTCGTCGTCGGACACCGTGGCCAGGTGGGCTCCGCGGCGCTGCAGGATCTCCAGCGCGTCGTGGAGGGAGTCGCTGGACCGCACCGGTGCGAAGGGCCGGATCCAGCGGGGCTCGATGGTCCGGTTGCGTCGTTCCTCGTCGGGTTCCAGCACGTCCTTGATGTGGAGGTACCCGACGAGGGTCCCGTCCTCACCGGTGACCGGGAAGCGGCTGTAGCCGGTCTCCGCGCACACGTCCTCGACCTCGGCGACCGTCGCGGTGCGCGGCACCGTGGTCAGCGTCTCGGGCGGCATCAGCACGGCCGCGACGGTGCGCTCGGTGAAGCCCAGGGCGCCGGCCAGCCGGTCGTACTCGTCCTCCTGGAGCAGCCCCTCGCCGCGCGACTCCTCGACGAGGGCGGCGACCTCCTCACGCGTGTACGTCGAGCTGACCTCGTCCATGAGGCTCACGCCCACGACCCGCAGCAGGCTCCGTGCGACGGCGTTGATCACCCGGATCACCGGCCGCATCACCGTGACGATCGCCCACACCGGGGTCCCGAGCACGAGGGCGGCGCGGTCCGGCCCGGCCAGCGCGATGTTCTTCGGGATCATCTCGCCCATCACCACGTGGAGGTACACCACGATCGACAGGCCGATGACGAAGGAGATCGGGTGCAGGAACGACTCGGGCGCGTACAGCGCGTGCACCACCGGCTCGACGAGGTGCGCGACCGTCGGCTCGGCCACGGCGCCGAGCACCAGGGAGCACACGGTGATGCCGAGCTGGTTGACCGCGATGACCTCCGACATGTTCTCCATCGCCCGCAGGGTGTTGCGGGCGAACCGGTTGCCGGCCTCGGCGCGGGGCTCGATCTGGCTACGCCGTGCGGAGACCAGGGCGAACTCCGCGGCGACGAAGAACGCGTTGCCCAGCAGGAGGAAGACCGCCAGCAGCAGGGCGGTGCCGCTGTTCATGCGTGCGTCTCCGGTCCGTCGCCGGTCAGCACCTTCATCGCCACCCGGTCGATACGCAGTCCGTCCATGTGGGTGACGGTGAGCGTCGCGAGCCGGCGGCCGGCCTCGGGCAGGTCGTGCTGCTCGCCACCGCGGTCGGGCAGCCAGACCTCGGCCACGTCGCCGACGGCCGGCATCTTGCCCAGCACCTGGAGCACGAGGCCGGCGATGGTGTCGTAGTCCTCGTCCTCGGGCAGCTCGACGTCGGTCAGGTCGGCGACCTCGTCGGGCCGCAGCAGGCCGGAGAGGGACCACGAGCCGTCGCGCAGCTGCCGGGCCTGTTGCGAGCGCACGTCGTGCTCGTCGGCGATGTCGCCGACGATCTCCTCCACGACGTCCTCGAGGGTGACGACGCCCGCGTGGCTGCCGTACTCGTCGAGCACCACGGCCATCTGGAACCCGTCCTCGCGCAGGAGAGCCAGCAGCGGGTCGAGCCGCAGCGTGTCCGGGACCACGATGGGCTTGACCATCAGGTGCTTCACGCGGGTCGTGTGCCGCTCCCGCGGCGGCAGCGCGACGGCGTGCTTGACGTGCACGGTGCCGACGACGTTCTCGTCCTGGTCGAGCACCGGAAAGCGTGAGTGGCCCGAGTCCCGGGCTGCCTCGAGGACGTCGACGGCGCGGTCGTTCACGTCCAGGCTGATCGTGCGCACGCGCGGGGTCATGATCTCGCCGGCGTTGCGCTGACCGAACTCCACCGAGCGCTCCATCAGCTCGGCGGTGTCGGCGTCGAGGGTGCCCTGGTCGGCCGACCGGGCGATCAGGGAGGCCAGCTCGGTCGACGACCTCGCCGAGCGCAGCTCCTCCTGGGGCTCCATGCCCAGGGCGCGCACGAAGGCGTTGGCCGAGCCGTTCAGCAGCCGGATGGGCCACGTGGTCGCGGTGGTGAACAACCGCATGAACCGCTGCGTCGCGCGGGCGGTCTCCATCGGCCGCGCGATGGCCAGGTTCTTGGGGACCAGCTCGCCGAAGATCATCGTCAGCACCGACCCGATGACCAACCCGAGGCCGACGGCCAGCGGATGGACGACGTTCGCCGGGACGTCCCACCGGTCCAGCGGAGGACCGATCAGGTCGGCGACGGCCGGCTCGGCCAGGAACCCGATGGCCAGGTTGGTGATGGTGATGCCCACCTGGGCGCCGGACAGCTGGGTGGACAGCGAGCGCAGGGCGGTGAGCACACCCTTCGCGCCCGAGTCACCCTCGGCCGCGGCCTGCTCGACCTTCGAGCGGTCGACGGTGACGAAGGCGAACTCCGCCGCCACGAAGACCCCGCACAGCGCGATGAGGACGAGGGACGCGGCGATCAGGAGCCACGCGGTCATCCGGAGTCCCCGGTCAGGCGCCGGCGTGGATGGTGGGGCCGATGAAGAGGGCCGTCCATGGGCGGCGGGCGCGTCCTTCGTGCAGGGAAGTGGTGCGATGACGTGGTGCCGTCACTGTAGTGGCAGCCGGTCGATTCCCCGGCCACGGGCGCCTCGGGACCCCTACGATGCTGGCACCCCCTCCCTGGAAGCCCGACCATGACGACTCCCCCCTCAAGCCGTCGCGCCCTCGTCGGCGGCGCCCTCGCGGCCTCGGCCGTGGCCGCCACGTCGACCGTGCCGGCGTACGCCGGCAGCGGCAAGCACGACGTACCCCTCCTCTCACCCGCCGACCGGCACCTGGTGCAGCGCTTCTCCTACGGCCTCACCACCGACCTGGCGAAGACGGTGCGCAAGGCCGGCGGCGCCGGCGCGTGGTTCGAGCGCCAGCTGAAGCCGGCCTCGGTCGACGACCGCGACGCCAAGAAGGTCGACGGCTGGTGGCCGGAGCTGTCGTACTCCCCGTCGAAGCTGTGGCAGCGCCAGATCATGGGGATGCAGGGCGGCTGGGAGGTGATGGCCAACTACCAGCGCCGCGCGCTGCAGCGCCGCATGCGCACCAACCGGCCGGTGCTCGAGCTGATGACGGAGTTCTGGGAGAACCACTTCAACGTCCCGGTGAACGGCGACGCCCAGTTCACCTACCGGGCGGCCTACGGCGACAGGATCCGGGAGAACGCCCTGGGCCGGTTCTCCGACCTGCTGCTCGGGGCCGTCACGCACCCCGCGATGCTGATCTACCTGAACCAGGCCGAGTCCACCAAGCGGCACCCCAACGAGAACCTCGCGCGTGAGCTCCTCGAGTGCCACACGGTCGGCGTGGGCCAGTACGGCGAGGACGACGTGAAGGCCTCCGCCCGGATCCTCACCGGCTACACGGTCGACATGTGGGAGACCTGGCAGGCGCTGTACGACCCGGAGGAGCACTGGCGCGGCCCGGTCAGGGTGATGGGCTTCCGCGACAAGAACAAGAAGAAGGACGGACAGGACCTCACCCACCGGTACCTCGAGTACCTCGCCCACCACCCGGCCACCGCGCGCCGGATCGCCTGGAAGCTCGCGATGAAGTTCGTCAGCGACACCCCGTCGGCAGCGCTGGTGAGCCACCTCTCGAAGGTCTACCGCAAGAACGACACGGAGATCGCCCCGGTGCTCCACGCGCTCGTGGCGTCGCGCGAGTTCCAACGGGCGGCCGGCAAGAAGGTCCGCGATCCCGGCGAGGACATCGTGGCGACGTACCGGGTCCTCGGCATCCACATGGACCAGCCGCACGCCGACGACTCGGGCGTGAACGCGCTGCTGTGGCAGGCCGGCAGCATCGGGATCTACCCGTTGGCGTGGCCGCGCCCGGACGGGCAGCCGATCGACAACGTCTCGTGGTCCTCACCGGGACGCCTGATGGCGTCGATGAACGTCCACTACACCGTGAGCAACGGCTGGTGGCCGACCAAGGGCGTGCACTACCGCGAGCCGAAGGACTGGCTGCCGAAGGTGCGCGTGAAGTTCGTGGACCTCGTCGACCACCTCTCCCGCGAGCTGCTCCACACCCCGGCGAGCGACCGCATGGTGGCGGCCTGCTGCCAGGTCACCGGCTACTCGAAACACGAGATCATCGACCCGGAGCACGAGCTCGTCCAGTGGGGCATGGGCCGGGTCCTCACCACCTTCCTCGACTCCCCCGAATTCATGAGCAGGTGACCGGCCCGATGACTGGTATGGACGAGAGCTGCTGCTGCCCCGAGTACGCCGCGATGAGCCGTCGCAGCCTGCTGAAGACCGCGCTGGTCGCCGGCGCCTCCACGACCATGGTCGGCACCGCCGTGGTGACCGCGTCCCCCGCCTCGGCGGCGCCCGCTCCCTCGGTGCTCGTCGTGGTGTCCCTGCGCGGTGCCTGCGACGGGCTGTCGCTGGTCGTCCCGCACGCCGACCCGGCGTACTACGCCGCGCGTCCCGGCATCGCCATCGCCCCCGACGTCCTGCTCGCCAAGGACGCCATGTTCGGCCTACACCCGGCCTTCGAGCCGCTGCTGCCGTTCTGGACGGCGGGCAAGGTCGCGGCCGTGCACGCCACCGGACTTCCCGCGCCGAACCGGTCGCACTTCGCCGCCATGGAGGAGGTGGAGGACGCCAACCCGGGCTCGTCGGTCCGGTCCGGCTGGCTCAACCGCCTCGTCGGGACCGACGCCGACCCCAACCCGCTGCAGGGCCTCGGCCTGGGCACGGGCGTCGCGCCGGCGTCGCTGTACGGTCCGCAACCCGTCATGTCCGCCGGCAGCATCGGCTCGCTCGGTGTCGCCGGCGACGACGACGGACCGTCCGGTGCCCGTCGCATGCGCTCGCTGCACACGCTCTGGGACCGCGAGCAGTCCGTCCTCGGCCGGTCGATGCGGTCGACGTTCGGCGCGGTGGCCTCCTTCCAGGTCGTCAAGGACAGCGCCGACGAGCCCGCGAACGGCGCGGAGTACCCGGGCAACGACCTCGGCCAGGCCTTGAAGCAGGTCGCCCGCGTCATCAAGTCCGACGTCGGCGTCGCGGTCCTCACCGTCGACCAGGGCGACTGGGACCACCACACCGACATGGGCAACGTGGGCGGCGGGCTGCTGGTCCAGAACGCCACCGGGCTGGCCGACTCCCTGACCGCGTTCCTCACCGACCTCGGCACGTGGGCGGACAAGGTCACCGTCGTGACGATCAGCGAGTTCGGGCGCCGGGTCCAGGAGAACGCCAGCGGCGGCACCGACCACGGCTACGGCAACGTCATGTTCCTCGCCGGTGCTGGCGTCAAGGGCGGCGCGTACTACGGCAGGTGGCCCGGCCTCTCGAACACCCTCGACGGCGACCTCCTGGTCACCACCGACTACCGGTCCGTGCTGTCCGAGGTCGTCGCCTCCCGGTTCGGCGCGAGCACGGCGACGGTGTTCCCCGGCTTCGTCCGCTCGGCCGTCGGGGTGATGGCCGGCGCGTAGCTCCGGCGGTCTGCGGGCGTGCTCGGGGCTGCTGATCATCGCGCGATCGCGCCGGTACGACAGATTTCCGCGCTGCGGACCTGCTGTTCGGCTGCGATCGCGCGATTACTGGCACCCACCGCCGCCGTCGCCCGCGGGGCTCAGACGGTGGGGGCTCAGACGGTGGGGGCTCAGACGGTGGGACGCCGGCGCCGGCCCTGCTGGGTCGACTGCGTGGAGGACGGCGGGGTGACCGGCGGGTTGGCGAGGAGCGCCAGCAGGTCGGGGTCGTCGGCGGACAGGCCGGTGTGCTGGACCAGGCATTCGGCCATGGCGACCAGGTCGGTCGGTACGACGCCGGCCGTCAGGCAGTCGGCCCAGGCCTTCAGCAGCACGGCGGCCTTGTCGGGCTCGCCGGGATCACCCGGGTCGGTCGGGGGGTCCGTCGGGGGGCCCGTCGGGGTGCCCGTCGGAGTGTCGGTCGGAGTGTCCGTCGGCCCACCCGTCGGCCCACCCGTCGGCGTACCCGTCGGCGTCCCGGAGGGCTCGGAGGTCGGGGTCGCCTCGGAGGTCGGGGTCGCGTCCGCGGTGGGGTCCGAGGTGGGAGACGGGTCCCTCGTCGGCGGGACCGACGGAGTCGACGACGGCGTCACCGAGGGCGTGGGCGAAGCGGTGGCGGACGTCGTCGGCGTCGGCTTGGACGTCGGCACCGGCGTCGCCGTCGCGGTCGGGTCCTTGGTCGGCACCACCTCGAAAGTGGGCTGGCCCGACGGACTCGGTTCAGCTCCAGGTCCGCGCGTACCCGTCGGCGGGAGGTACGCCGGCCCGGCGAGGATGCCGGAGAAGCCGGGACCGGCGGCGAGGTAGCCGTCCATGATCTGAAGCACCAGGTCGACGTACGCCTTGCTGTGGTTGTAGCGGTGCACCGCGGCTCGCTGGCCGGCGGTCGTCGAGAGATCGTCCGAGCCGCTGCAGAGGTAGACCGCGGTGGCCAGGCTGGCGTCGTCGATGTCCTGCGGGTCCCGCCGGCCGTCGCCGTCGGCGTCCACGCCGACGACGGTCCAGGTCGACGGGATGAACTGCATCGGTCCGACCGCCCGGTCGAAGCGCGAGTCCTCGTCGAGCGACCCGGCGTCGGTGTCCGCGATCCGCGACGTCTGGTGCTGACCGGTCAACCGGGGACCGAGGATCGCCGGGTGCACGATGCCGTCGGGCGTCATGAGGGCGCCACCGAACCGGCCGTGGTTGCTCTCCACCTTGCCGATGGCCGCGATGAGCTGCCAGGTCACGTGGCAGGAGGGGTCGGCCGACAGCATCACCGTCTCGGCACGCTGGTAGGCCGCGAGGGCCCGCGACGGGATCGCCTCGAGAGCGGCGTACCTGGCGTCGAGCACGACCCCCAGACCCGGCAGCTCGTCACGGATGCGGTCGGTGACCGACGCCGGCGCGCGCACCAGGCCCGGCAAGGTCGGCGTGAAGGGCACGGAAGGAGCAGCCGCTTCGGCGGGCGAGGCCCCCAGGGCCACGCGCTCGATCGTGCTCGGCTCGGACCTCATCAGGCCCGAGGAGGCGATGACCGTCAGCGGCGCGAGGACGGCCAGGACCGTCAGCCGGCGGACGAGTCCCGTGCTCGCCGACGGCTGCTCCCCTGTCCCCCAGGATGGCCGCTTCATCGTTCCCCCTGACGCCGGCCGGCTGCCGATCCTCGTGGCTGCCCGGCCTGGCCCCGATGCCCGTCCCGCACAGGCTACCCTCCCTCTACCCGACTCGATCCAGGAGCACTCTCCCGCTCGCGGGATACTCCCGGGGACGCGCCGCCGACCGGGTCGCGACGATTGGGTGATCGGCCGGTGTCCCCTGATACCTTAAGTCACCTAGATCGGTAGACAATGAGGGGTGGGTCAGATGCGCGGTGGCGAGGGCGACTGCTGTGTGGTGGTGGTCGGTGCCGGTGCGGGCGGAGCACTGACGGCCGCACACCTGGTGACCGGGCTCTCGTCCCGGTTCCGCGTCGAGCTCGTCGACCCGAGCCCGGCGACCGGTCGTGGGACGGCGTACTCCACCGACGACGACCGCCACCTCCTCAACGTCCCCGCCAGCGGCATGAGCGCGTTCCCGCGCGACCCCGACCACTTCTACCGCTGGGTCCGCCAGCACCACGACCGGCAGGCCCAGCCGCAGGACTTCATCCCGCGCCGGGTGTACGGCGAGTACGTCGAGGGGCTGCTGCGCACCGCCGCCGAGTACCCCGCCAACGCCCGGCTGGTCCGCCGCGAAACCCGGGTGCTCGGCATCGACCGCCGCGGCGACCGCCTGGTCGTGCGCCTCGACGAGGGCGGCACCATCGTCGCCCGCGCTGTGGTGCTGGCCACGGGCGCTCAGCCGGGCGTCGACTGGGCACCCGTCGAGCTGGTCGAGTCCGGGCGCCTGGTCGCCGACCCCTGGGCCGAGGAGCTGCCCGACGGCGACCTGCTGCTCGTCGGCACCGGACTGACCATGGTCGACATCGCGATCTCGGCCGACCGGCCGGGACGCACCCTCCACTCCGTGTCGCGGCACGACCTGGTGCCGGCGCGGCACGTGCTCCCCACCACGCCACCCGTGCCGCCGCCGCCCGGCATCACGCGTCTCGGCTCCCTCGGCGAGCTCCGGGCGACGATGCGCGCCCACGTCGCGCGCACGGTCCAGGAGACCGGCGACTGGCGCGCCGCCGTCGACGGGATGCGCCCCGTGACGGCGCAGCTCTGGCGGGCCCTCTCCGAGGACGAGCGGCGCGAGTTCCTCCAGGAGGACGCCCGCGACTGGGAGGTCAGCCGCCACCGCATGCCGCCCATCACGGCCCGCCGGCTCGCCGCGATCGACGAGGCCGGTCGCTGGACCCGGCACACCGGCACGGTGGCCACGGCAGTGCCGGCCGACGACGCCGTCACCGTCGGCCTCAGTGACGGCACCGAGGTCACCGTCGCCGCGGTGGTCAACTGCACCGGCCCGGTGGCCGCTCCCTCGAAGGACCCGCTGCTCGCGTCGCTCACCCGCACCGGACTGGTCCGCCCCGGCCCGTCCGGCCTCGGCATCGACACCGCCGACGACGGCCGCGTGCTCGGCGTGCTGCCCCCGAGCGTGCCGCTGTACGCCGTCGGCACGCTGCGCCGCGGCAACCTCTACGAGACCACCGCGATGCCCGAGATCCGCGAGCAGGCGTACGACGTCGCGCGCGCGGTGGTGCGCGCGCTGCACGGCGAGACCCGGCGCCGGCCGGTCGACCGCTACGGCCTGACCCTGACCACCAGCAAGCAGGCGGCCGAGGCCTACAACGGCGCGCTCGGCCGGCTGCTCTGCCTGCAGGACGGCGTCGAGGACGGCCTCGAGGCGGCCGTCGCCGCCGACCCCGGGTTCGCCCAGGCGCACGCCGCCCTGGCCCTGCTCGGCCACGAGTGGGGTGCCGTCGGCTCCTGGCGCACCGCCCTCCAGGCGGCCCACGCCGCAGCCGCCGACCGGGACCTCGACGACCGTGAGGTCAGCTTCCTCGACGCCGTGACCATCCGGCTCCGCTCCGACGAGGAGACCGGCGCCGCCGCACTGCTCCGCCACATCCGGCTGTTCCCCCGCGACGCGCTCGCCGTCAGCGTGGCCGTGCCGACCGTGGCCTTCGGCGGCCTCACCTCCGGCCGGCAGACCGCCGAGCTAGTGGAGGGCCTGGGCCGCAGCTACGGCGACGACTGGTGGTACGCCGGCCAGCTGGCCTTCGTCCGCCAGGACCAGGAGCGCTGGGCGGAGGCCGAGGACCTCGCGTCGTACGCGCTCTCGGTCGAGCCGTCCTCGGGCCACGCCGTCCACGCCCGGGCCCACGTCTACTACGAGACCGGCAACCACACCGAGGGCCTCGCCTGGCTCGACGGGTGGATCCAGAGCCGCGGGCCGCAGGCCAACCACCGCTCGCACTTCTCGTGGCACGCCGCGCTGCACGAGCTGATGCAGTGCGACGTGGACGCCGTACGCCGCCGCTACGACCGCGAGCTCGCGCCGCCGCAGATCACGGGCTCGCGGGCGCTCGTCGACGCCGGCGCCCTGCTGTGGCGCTGCCACGTGACGGGCACGTGGGAGGGCCGGCTCCCGAGCCAGGCGGTCTGCTCGGCCGCCCCGGACGGCTGGCTGCTGAACCCGCCCACCGCCTTCATCGCGATGCACGCCGCGGTCAGCCTGGCCGCCGAGGGCGACGACGTGGGCCTGGCGGCGCTGCGCACCATCGCGCTGGCCCACCACGACCCGGTCTTCCGCGACCAGGTCGCGACGCTGTGCGGCGCCCTCCAGGCGGTCGTCGAGGGCGACTTCGCGACCGGCGCCGAGCGGTTGACGGGGCTGCTGCCCCGGGCGGGGGTCTTCGGCGGCAGCATGGCCCAGCGCGAGGTCATCGAGGACACGCTGGTCTACGCCCTGGCGCGGTCCGGCCAGGGCGAGCGCGCGGCCGAGGTGCTCGACCGCCGGCTGAGTCGTCGCGCCTCGGCCCTCGACGCCCGCCGTCGCGCGGCCCTGGACGTCAAGAGCGGTGGGACGACAACCTGATCGGTCCCAGGAACGGGTCGCTGTCCCACCGCTTTGGTCGCAGTGTGGCACCGCGCGGGCACCGCTGGCGACGGGCGACCCCAGGTTGTCTCACCCGTTGGTGACCCGTGTCCTCGGGCACGATGATGGCCCCGTGTCCGGTCCCTTCGACGTCGTCGCACCGACCGACGCGGAGCGTGCCCGCACGCTGCCGGGCGACGACCGCGTGCATGCCGACGTGCAGATGGACCGGGCCTTCGACCTCCCCGCCAAGCCGTCCGACGTGTGGCCCTGGCTGGTGCAGCTGGGCAAGGGGCGCGCCGGCTGGTACCTCCCCCGGTCGGCCGAGCGGTTCGTGCCGCCGTCGCGCCGCGCCGTACGCCGTCTGGTCCCCGACCTGCAGCATCTGCGGGTCGGGGAGACCATCCCCGACTGGGGCGGGCGACGTGCGACGCTCACGCTCGCCGCGATGGACCGCGACCGCTACCTGTTGCACACCTCGCGCCGCGGCACCGTGGACGTCACGTGGGCCGTCGTCCTCACACCTGCCGGGCGCGGCGGGACCCGCGTCCAGTCCCGCGTCCGGCTCGGGCCGGTGCGCCGCCGCTGGCTCGCGGAGCACGCCGGTGGGCCGCTCGACCTGGTGACGATCCTCGGCCTCGCCCACGGTCTGCGCGAGCGGCTCGAGGAGCAGGCGGGCTAGGCCCCGTCGAAGCCGCTCAGCAACAGGAAGAACACCACGATCCCGAGCACGAGCATGGCCACGCCGACGGCCGCGCCGATGAGGGCGCCGCGCTGCTGGGTCGCCCCCGCTCCGGCCAGCCCGGGCAGCATCGAGCCGACGACCGCGCCGATCACGGCCATCAGCGCCACGGCCACCGGCACGATCCAGTTCTCGGTGCCCTCGCCGTCGAAGAACGCCGCCGTCACCGGCAGGCTCAGCACGCCCAGCACCAGCAGGATCACGACCGCCAGCCAGCGCTGACCGGTCACGCTCGTCCCCGCCATCTCACCCTCCCCCAAGGGGCCGGCGACGGCCCCGATGCGCGGAGACTAGTGGCGGGCCTAGTGCGTCGGCTAGGGCGTGTCCTACGGTCCGGGGTACGGCGTGGAGCGGGCGATGCTGAGCGCGCGCTGCTGGTCCCAGCCCTGCGCCTGGTTGTACAGCCACGGCCGTCCGAACCACAGGTACGCGTCGACGTACGCCGAGGCGGCGGCCGCCGCGTCCGACGGCAGACCCCAGGCAGGGTCGGCGACGTCGGTGGTCGGCGGGATGCCCAGCGTCACGCACCGGGCGTCGTCGCGGTCGGCGCACGCCCGCGCGTTGTCGTAGTTGGGGCCGTCGTACTCGTAGCCCGTGAACGGCTTGCCGTTCTGGGCGGTGTTCACCACGGCGTACTTGCCCGGGATCCCGCGGGCCGCCAGCGCCTGGGAGATCGCTGCCGCGAACCGCACCTGACGCTCGGTCGAGTCGTAGTGCGTGCTGTTGAGCGCGAACCCGCGCGCGGACCGGATGCCCGCGGGCAGCAGGATCTTCAGCGCCTTGGACACGTCGTCGCGCAGCCAGTCGGCGGCGCCGGCCTCGATGTAGACGCTGGTGTTGGGCTGGCCGGCGAACCGCTCGGTGGCGTAGCGCATGAGGTCGAGGAAGACGTCCGAGCCGTGGGGCGCGCACAGGGCGAACGGCGCGTCCGGTTGGAGCACGAGGGCGACGTGCGCCTGGCCGATGCCGGCGGCGACCTGGTCGACCCACTGCTTGTAGGTGTTCTGCTCGGCGGTCGACGGGAGTCGGTCGCAGGCCTCGCCCTCCCACGGCTGGAGGGCGAACACGGCCATCTGCACCAGCGCCTCGGGATCGCCGTGCTGGCTGTTCGCGACGTACTCGGCGACGTTCTTGTGGACCCGGTCGGTGCGCAGCCAGTGGCCGAACCAGGTGGCCTTGGGTCGCAGGGCGATCTTGGCCAGCTGCGTTCGTTGGGCGCCGCTGGCGGTGCGGTAGGCGCGCCAGGAGTGTTCCAGCGGGCCGCGGTAGACGCCCCAGTGGCGGCCGGCCAGCGGGTTGTCGGCGGTCAGGGACGCCACCGGTCGCGCACCCGGAGGGGATGCGGCGGCCGCTGCGTCGAGGGTGGTCGTGGGGACGCTGAGGGGGGCAACGGCGAAGAGAGCCACGAGACTCGAGAAGAGGACATGACGAAACTTCTGCCCGGCGGGGGGAACCGGCATGCGACCAGGCTAGCCAGATCTTTGCGAAACGGTGAATCACCCGTTCGGGCGGGACCCTGCCCCAGGCGTGTCATTCGGCCCGGAAACACGTACGTGGACCACTCCCGCGCGCATCCTGAGAGGCATGAGACGACCACGCTCCGACAGGTGGCTCCAGCGCGCCGCCGACGGTGCGTTGTGGCTGCTCTTCCGCGCGTCGCGGGTGCGCTCCTAGCGCTCCTCCGGCACCCCTCGCAGCGGGAAACAGGCCCTGCCCGACCCTTGGCCCGGCCTGCGCGCCGCCGTACTCTCGAAGGGTCGAGACTCGTCCCGGACACCCCGTTGCCGGGGCGTGTCACGACGGGGGGGACCTACCCAGTCCCTGGGCCGCCCGCTCTCGTCTGCATCGGGGGCGGGCGGATCCCTGGGAGGGGCTCCGTCAGCCGCTCGCGCGCAGGAGACTCAGGGTCAGCGCCTCGGCCACCGTGACCAGCTCGGTCACCGGCACCGACTCGTTCGGGCCGTGGGCGAGCCGCACGTCGCCGGGGCCGTAGTGCAGGGTCGGCAGGCCGGCGTCCGCGTACAGCCGCAGGTCGCTGCCGTACGGCGCGCCGCGCTCGCGTGGCGCGGGTCCGGCGGTGACGTCGGCATGAGCCCGGGCCACGATGCCCGCCAGGTGACCGTCGTCGCCGGCGTAGCGGCCACTGGCGAACTGCCCGCCCGTCCAGGTCACGGCCGGCGCGTGGTCGCGCAGCCACGGGTGGGTGCTCGCCACCTGCGCGACGACCTCCTCCAGGGCGGTGCGCGCGAGGGCCGGGTCCTCGTCGAGCGCCACGCCCAGCCTGCCCTCGGCCACCAGCCGGTCCGGCACGCTGCTGGCCCAGTCACCACAGGTCACGCGGCCGACGGACAAGGGGTAGGCCAGCGGGTACTCGCTCATCAGCGGGTGCACCCGGTCGTTGCGGCGCCGCTCGAGGTCGGAGAGTGCCTCGTGGACGGCGAGGTAGGCGTCGAACGCGCTGACGCCGGCGTACGACGTGCTTGCGTGCGTCGCGAGCCCGGGGACGACGATCTCGAACGTGAGGGCGCCGGCGTTGGCCGTCGTCAGGGTGCCGCTGGTGGGCTCCGCGATGATGCACGCGTCTCCTCGGTGCCCACGCGCCAGGGTCCCGAAGGCGCCGAGGCCGCCGTCCTCCTCCCCCACGACCAGGTGCAGCGCGTACGGACGGCGCAGCCGCACACCGGCGGCCCGCACGGCCCGGACGGCGGCGATCGCCGCGACCACCCCGCCCTTCATGTCCACCGTCCCGCGTCCGTGCACGCGCCCGTCCGCGAGGTACGGCGCGAACGGCTCGCCCTTCCACCGCGACAGGTCACCGGGCGGCACCACGTCCACGTGGCCCTGGAGGACGAGCGCCGGCGTACTCGTCTCGCGGCTGTCCGCGGCCGTCGCCACGAGGCCCCACGCCTCGGTGCGCGGCACCTCCCAGCCCGGGAAGTCCGGGCGCGCCGTCAGCGCCGGCAGGTCCAGCGGCCACAGGTCCAGCTCCAGGTCCAGCGCACCGAGGCGCTCGGCGAGCGCGTGCACGATGTCGCTCTCGGCGTCGTGGCCGCTGACCGACGGGACGGCGACCAGCTCGACCAGGTCGCGCACGATCTCGCGCTCGTCCACGAACGCCAGTGCCCGCAGCTCCACGTCGTCGAGGTCCCTCACCCTCACCCCTTTCGACCGGCGGTGGTCACAGTAGGCGAGAGACTCGGAGGCGTCAGCCCGACGCCTTCTTATCCGCAGCCGCCCGCACGGCCCGGACGGCGTCGCGCTGGTCCCTGATCGGGGCGGCGGCGTCGGAACCTCCCAGCGATCGAGCCACCTGTTGCGCCTCGGCGAGCGGCTGGTCCGCGGCCTGCATCCAGCGCCCGATGAACAGCCGAGTGGCCACCCAGCCGCCCATCAGGCCGCAGGCGAAGGAGTAGACGAGCAGGCATGCGGAGAAGGTGGTCGCGGACGGGCCGCCTCCCATGGCGTCGCCGGTCCGCGTGAACAGGAAGCCCAGTGCCGTGTCGGCCTTGCCGATCTGGATCAGCGTCACGCCCACGATGATCTTGGTCAGCCAGTCGGAGACGTCCTCGAGGTTGGTGTTGGGGCGCACGGTGATCGCCACGGTGGTGTTGCCTGACGACCCGGCCACGGTGGTGCTCCGGGGCAGGGCGAACAAGAAGCCGAGCAGCCCCCCGGACACGAATCCCGCCGCGGAGATCACGATCCCGACCGCGAACACCGACCAACGGCCGTGCTCGAGGTTCGAGGAGAACATCAGGATGGCCAGCGCCGGGACGGCGCACATCACGAGGACGGACAACAGGAACGTCGTCTGGGCGGCCCCGAACACGGTGTTCACCAGCTTGGGGATGCCTCGTTCGGGGGGTCTGCCCTCGCGGGTGTCGGCGCCGACAGGCTGGGCGCGCGACGATGGGGTCGGCGCGGGGGGATCGGCCTCGAAGGGACCCCACTCCTCGTCGCCCGACGGTGGCTCAGCCGGGGCCCCCGGGGTGGTGGCGTCCATCGCTCAGCACTCGATGGCACGCCAGGTCGCCTGGTCGATCACACCGCTGTTCGGCAGGCCCTGGCTCTTCTGGAAGATCCTGACGGCGGTGGCCATGCGCGCGGTGAACCTGCCGTCCACCGGACCGCGGTAGCCGTGCGTGCGCAGGCAGCTCTGGGCTGTGCGCACGTGCTGGCCGCTGTCCCCCTGGCGGACCACCGGGCGCGCGGTCGCGGCCGGCCCCGATCGCGCGGCGCGGTCGTCTCCCCAGCCGCCGCCGTCGTCCTGACCGCCGTCGCCGCCGTCGCCGTCGCCGCCGTCCCAGCCGCCGTCGTCCTGACCGCCGCCGCCGTCGCCGCCGTCGCCGCCGTCCCAGCCGCCGTCGTCCTGACCGCCGCCGCCGTCGCCGCCGTCGCCGCCGTCCCAGCCGCCGTCGTCCTGACCGCCGCCGCCGTCGCCGCCGCCGTCGCCGCCGTCCCAGCCGCCGTCGTCCTGACCGCCGCCGCCGTCGCCGCCGCCGTCCCAGCCGCCGTCCCAGCCGCCGTCGTCCTGACCGCCGCCACCACCGTCACCGCCGTCACCGCCGCCGCCGTCCCAGCCGCCGCCGTCCTGACCGCCGCCACCGCCGTCCCAGCCGCCGTCGTCCTGACCGCCGCCGGTGTCCCACGTACCGCTGGTCCCCACGTCCGGCGGGGAGGCCTCGAGGGCCCGCCAGGTGACGGGACCGACGATCCCGTCGGCGGTGATGCCCTTGGTCGTCTGGAACGTCCGCACCGCCTGGGCGGTCGCGGCCCCGAAGATGCCGTCCGCACCGAGTGGGTATCCGTGCACGGCCAGCCGTTGCTGCAGATAGACCACGTCCGGGCCACGGGATCCCTGCTGCAGCTGCGGCCTCGTGGCGCCGGTCGGTCCTGACGAGCCACTCGAGCTCGCGTCGAGTGAGAAGGGCCGTTGCGTCTGGTACGTCGACACGTCTCCGAGGGTGTAGAAGTTCGGCGTCTGATCGGCCGGCATCCGGGCCTGGATCGCGGTGTGGAAGGAGCGGTAGTCACCGGAGAACCGTCCCTGGTTCCACACCTGGAGCAGTGCCGTCGTGAAGGCGCCGTTGACGGTGCCGTCGAAGGACGTCTGGTTGTCCTGGCACCCGGACAGCAGGATCAGCGATGCCGCCAGGTCGGGATTCTTCGAGTTGCGGGTGAGCGTCTGGACCAGGCTGTAGACGCTCTTCTTCCGATCCGCGTCCAGCTTGGCGATCGAGTAGGGCATGAAGCGGGGCTTGGCCTCCTCGACCGTCACGCCGACCGGCCACAGGTCCTTGCCGACCTGGTTGGTGGCGACCGCGTGACGGGTGGCGAGGTTGATCACCTGACGGGCGACGGTGCCGCTGTGGCAGCTGTCACTGACCACCAGGATCCGGACCCCCGCCGCGAACTGCGAGTACACCTGGTTCAGCTCGTCGTCCGCGACCTGCCGGTCGTAGAGCACCCATGTCTCGTCCTGGCCGTCGTCCTCGTCGCCGTTGGTGTCGGGCACCTGGCCACCGTGGCCGGAGTAGCTGATGAGCGCGATGTCCCCGGGCTGGCAGGTGCGGCCGAGGTTGCCGATCGCGCTGAGCACCGCGTTGGACGTGGCCTCGCCGTCGATCATCCGCCGGGTCCGGAAGCCCGCGGTCGAGGCGAGCTGCATCATGGAGTTCGCGTCGTTGATGCAGCCACTGAGCGTCGAGTCCCAGCCGGGGTAGGCGTTGGGGTCGCAGTGGTTCAGGCCGATGTGCAGCGAGTAACCGGACATCACGGTCTCCTTCGAGGTTGTTGGCTGGGACGTTGTGCGCTCGTCACGCGTCGGGCGACGGGACGGTCACGGGGATCACCGCTCCTTGCCTGCGCAGGGCCCACTCGAGAGGAGCGCCTGAGGTGCGGGTGCCGTCGGCGGCGACGGCGGTGCTCACGAGCTGGAGGGTGGGGTCGGCGACGTACGCCGTGAGCGGCAGGAGGAAACGACGCGACTCCTGCTTGTGGGTCGCGGTGAGGACGACCGGATCCGTCTCGGAGTGGCCCTGGAACGTGGTGGCCACCTCCAACGCAACAGCGCTCCCGAGGTTGCCCGCCAGCACGACGACGATCTCGACCTCGAGGTCCTCCACGTACACCCGGACCTCGTCGAGGGTGTCGTGGCCGGCCTCGACGACGCTGACCACGTCGTACTCGCCATGGTCCGGGCGGGCCGCCGACACGGACACCGACTCCCCCGTTGCCAGGACCTTCCCGACCGCGATCTCGCTTCCGCCCGCGGCCCGGAGCGAGGTCACCGAGACCCGGGACCCGATCCGGTTGGTGAGCTCGACCCGGCCGTTGTCGCGGGTGAGAGACACCGGCCCACCGTCGTAGGGCCCGGTCACGTGCCGCAGGCTCAGCTCGAGCGTGCTGGACACCGTGACCCTGTCGGGCAGCGTCAACACCGCACCACCGATGAGCCCCGCCGTCTCCAGCATCGCCTTGACGACGAGGAAGTCGGAGACGTCGAGCGTCAGCATGATCGTGAAGCCCGTCGGCGTCGGCACGCACTGGACGTCACCGTGTCCCGGGACGGCCAGGCTCACCTGCTGGGTCAGTCCGGCCGCCCACGGCAGGTCGAGCGTCACCTCGGGGCTGCGAGCGTGCAGCTCGTCCACGATCGCCGTGCGCACGGCCGGCGGTACGTCGGCCTCCAGCGTCGCCGCCAGCACCGCCCGGAGTGCGGCTGTCTCGTCGTCCAGCACGGACGTCAGCAGCAGCTGTGGGTCGTACGCGCGGCCGCCGTCACCGCTCCCGAACCGCCCGGCGAGGTAGCGGTCCGGGACCAGTACGTAGTGCCCCGGCCGCGTCAGTGACCGCAGCACCTTGCCGTACCCTCGCGCCGCCGCCACCGTGATCGGCTCGTGCGTGCGGAACTCCGCCTGCCCGAGCTTGAGGACGTCCTGGCAGCCGACGCCAACGGGCTCCTCCCCCGCCACCACGCGGCGGTACAGGTTCCCGTGGTCGGCGCACGGCACCAATGCGGGCACCGAGCTGGCGGCGTTGAACCTGGTCCACTCGTACCGGCCCCTGTTCCAGGCCGCGATCAGGGCGACGTTGGCGTTGAGCCGGGGCTCGACCGTGATGCCGGCCTTGGCCAGCGCACCCACCTGCGAGGCGGCGATGCCGACGTTCCAACGGGGCTGCGGTTCGTTCGTGCCCGGCTCGCCCGGTGCCGCGCGGAGCGCCGGCGGCCTGAGCGCGGCCAGGACCTGCGCCTCGGGCTTCAGGACCACGGCGATCTTGTCCGGTTGGACGACGGGGAAGAACCCGCCCTTGTGGACCCAGCCGTGGTAGCCCGCGGTCACCACGACTCGCGCCGGTTCGGCCTGGAAACCGGGGGTCGACATGGCTCCGTAGGCCATCCGCGCCCACTGGTCTGCCAGCCGGAAGACGGCGACGAGTCGACCCGTGTCGGTGCCGTAGTCCGCGCTCGGGGACGCACTTTCGGCCAGGTGGAACTGGATCTGCGCGGTCCCGTTCTGGTCGCGGAACGGCACCCCGAGCTGGACCGTGAGGTCCTCGCTCGCCACCGGCTTCACCGTCGGGCTTCCCGCGGCCTCCCAGGCCGCTCGCACGTCGTCGGGCATCCGGGTCCCGATGGTCAGGGTGACCGTCGCCTCGAGACCCGCGCTGCCGTCCAGGCCGTGACCGGTGGGGGTCACGTCGAACAGGAACGGCGAGTCCGCCGGTGCCTGGTTCGCCTGGGGGGCGAGAAACGTCAGCTCGGGGACGTACCAGAAGGAGCCATCGACCCGGTCGGGCCAGTACGCCGGGTGCTCGGCCCCGACGACCGGGCCCGGCTGCTGCTGCTCGTCGGGCGTGAACACGGCCAGCGGCAGCGAGTTCGCGATGGCCACGTGCACATCTGGCCGCAGCGCGCTCGCCACCACGGGACGGTCCTGGCTCCCGCCCGCGGCAAGCACGAGGGGTTGGAGCCGACCGGCGGCCTGGACCATCAGGAGTCGGTCCGACGGACCGGCGCGGGCCGACAACCGGCGACTCGGGACGAGTCCGGTGAGCCGCCCCCCGGCCGTGGTGACCAGGCTGACGAACGACGCCGGGTCCGCGCCGGCCTCGGCCACGAGGTCGCCGAGCGTCTTCTCGGACACCAGCACTGCTCCCGGACCACCTGGCACCGTGACCATGGCCGTGATGCTCATGTCGCCAGGAGGCCGGTCCGTCAGGCGGTAGGTCTCCTCGCCGGGCGGAGGTGGCACGAGGCTCTCCTGGGGAACGAGCACGCCGACGGCCCGACGTACGACGACGTCCACGACGGCGGCGCGAGCGGCCTGCGACGTCGGCGTCTCCACGAGCCCGACGGCCCCGCTCTCCACCAGGTCGCCGAGGTGTCGCTCCAGCTCGACGCGGCGCACCTGCCGACTGTCCCCGAGTCGGTCGGACAGGAGCTCCCAGAGCCGGCCGAGCTGGATGCTGACCCTGCGGGTCACTCCTGGTCCGGGCGCGGTCATCGCCTCCATCCGCAGGGTGGGTCCGCCGCTGCGCTCGACCAGGCAGCGCAACAGCTCGCCGGCCTCGTCGTCCTGCCCCGTGAACGACAGGGACACCTGCCCGAACGGGCCCGTTGCAACGGCGCGGGCCGGACCGTTCGCCAGCAGGGCCGTGGCACGCGTGCGCGCCAGGACGATGTCCTGGGCCGTGGCCACCAGGTCGAGTGCCACGGTGGCATGCGTGACCAGGCTGCTGAGCCTGTCCGGGGGGGACGGCGCCCGGGCCAGGACGAACGACGCCGACACGACAGCACGGCCCGCTCCGTCCTTCCCGATCCCGAAGTCCAGGGACACGACGTACTCCGCTCAGAGCTGGTGGCCGAGGAAGGTGGCCGGCTGCGCCTCGCGCGCCCGGGGCCGTGCTCCCGACGACGCGGAAGGTCCCGACCGACTGCCGCCGGACGGACCGGCACCGGCCGTGCTGGGCGGCAGGGCCCGCAGACGAGCCACGCGTGGCTCCGGGATCGACCTGGACCGCGTCACGACGCCTTCGCCGTCCGGACGCGGAACCGTGATCACCAGCGGGCCGTTCCCCTGGGTCGCGGTCCAGGGCCCTTCCCATGCCCGCCCGGGCTCGAACAACGTGCCCTTGACGGTGACCATCACCTTGTAGCGGTAGTACGGCTTGAAGTTCGGGTCCCCGGTGAAGATGGTCCAGATCCGGTCCCGGTCGTAGTCGCCCTGGTTCCAGCGGAACCGCACCTGCGGGATCCCGAGTGACGTCCCGTCCTCCTTGGTCGCCTCGAAGATCGCCTCGACGACCTGGGTGTTGTCGGTCAGCACCACCCCGAGCTGCACGGGTCCGACGGCCAACTTCCCGGCCGCGTCGGCGCGGACCTCCAGGATCGTGTCGTTGAGCAAGGAGCCGTTGGGCTCGGCGTCGAGCTCGATGACGTTCTTCTGGATCTGCACGCGGCGGTAGGGGTCGACGACCTCGCTGGCCGGCTCGGCGAGGTGCACCTTGCGCTTGATGAAGGTCTGGTCGGGCTTCCACCCCTGGGGCGGGTTGGTGACCTCTCCCTCGGTCTTCTGCACGGCCGAGTACCTGTAGGTGCCGTCGTTGCCCTCGTCGCCGGCAAAGCTGTGGCCCTGCCAGTTCACGGAGCCATCCGTGCCCGGGTAGCCGATCTCGACCGACATGAACTGGACGTCGCCGTCCTCCCACGCCGCCACCGGACGCACGACCCGGTTCAGCTTCCGTGGCCAGTCGTCCAGGTTGACGGTGAGGAAGTACTTCTTCTCGGCCTCCGGATCGGCCTTGATCTCGTCGTACATGCCGGCGAGCGAGCTGGAGACCGTGTGGTCCTGCAGATACGCGAACTGCTGCGTCTCCTCGTAGTGCAGGTCGAGGTGCGTCTCGTCGCGGCGGTACTTCAGCGCCACGCCGACGCCCCAGAGCCCCCATCCGCTCGTGTCGGCCTTCGCCGCCTCCACCTGGGGCTGCGGCGGGTCGAAGATCATCTTCTGCGCCTGTTCCATGAACTTGTTGAAGACCAGGTCCGACTTCTGCTGGAGCCGCTGGGCGATGGCGTCCGCGCCGGGCAGCGTGGTGTCGACCTTGACGTCGGTGGTGATGGTGCCGTTGGTGCGCATGTTGTTGAACTCGGCCTGCAGGTCGACCTTGGCCCACAGGTAGCGACCGGACGCAGCCGCGGAGAAGTGCTCGAAGATCCGGTCCCAGTGCCCGTCGATGGTGATCTTGACGACCGGCGACCACACCTTGAGCTTGTAGTTCTGGATCACGACCAGCGGCGATGCCGTGCCGTGGAAGGCAGCCCAGAGGATCGACGCCGGGTAGACGCCGATGAGGGCGGAGAACGCGTGGGTCCCGGTCGGGTCGATGGAGCCTGCGCCCTGCCCTTGCATGTCCCAGTACCACGGGTCGAGGTTGGAGCTGGCCTGGGGAGCGGGTGCTCCTCCCGCCCCGGGGACGGCGGTGTCGCGCAGCACGCGAGGCGACCGGGCACCGCTGCGCGCGCTGGGGATCCCGAAGTACGCGGTCCTCGTGCCCATGCTCCGCGTTGCCGGCCGCATGACGGGAAAGCCGCGCGGCGTCGGAGAGACGTTCGAGACCGCGGTGTTGGACGCGGCGATGATCGCCGGCCGGAACATCGGGGTCTTGCGGGCGCCGCGGATCCCCCAGAAGACGTCGTCACTGTCGGCGAACTGCGCCGTGATCGACGACTCTGCCTGTTGACGAGTCGACTCGGGCAGGGCGCCGGTGGTCGAGAACGTCACCACGCCTCCGGCGACGTCGCCCCCTCCGCCGACGACGCCCTCGCCACCGGTGCCGGCGAAACGCACCAGGTTGAAGAGGTAGTCGCCCTTGTCCGGTCCTTCCTTGCGCGCCATCCGGACCTGGTTGGGCACGTAGTAGAAGACCGGAGCCTCGCCCTGGGCGATCAGCTCACGGTTGTTGACGTCGGGCAGGTACAGCACGGCGTACCCGTCCTTGACGATGGGTTGAGTCCCACCCGCATATGTCGGTCCCATTGCGTTGGCAGCCATCCGCTGACCTCCCCGTGTGCATGGCTCACGTCACCTGTGCACGACCATCGGAGCCAGCCCGCCGAGTGGCAATGGAGCCTCAGGGACCGACTTCGGACCACGGAGGACCAGACGCGGGCCAGGTCGTCGGTGCTGTTTCACCTGGATCCGGGTCGGTCGCGCAGCAGATGGGTCGCCGGTGACAGGGCGGCAGCGGGGGCGTACGTTCGACCCTGAAGGCGAGTCAGTCCGAGTTGGCACGGTGGTTCGTCAACTCGTTGCGCAACTCGTGTATCAACTCGGACCCTCGCTGACTCTCTCCGGAACAGGGAGGGTCCGGTGAGTCACGAACGGGGACAGGGCGACATGCCCGGATCGCAGCGCGCTCCGGGGACGACGCGTGTCTTCGTGGTGTCCCCGGTACGGATCTACCGCGAAGGCCTCACCCAGGTGCTGGCCACCCGGAGCGACCTGACGATCGTCGGATCCGCAGACTCCGTCGAGGACGCCCTTCCCACCGTCCGCCGTCGTGAGGTGGACGTCGTGCTGTACGACCTGCGCTGCCCCTCCGGCCTGGTGGGAATTCGTCGGCTGGCCGGATCACCCGAGGTCAGCGTCATTGCGCTCGGAGTGGAGGAGAGCCCCGACTGGGTGATCGCCTGCGCCGAGGCCGGCATCGCCGGCTATGTCACCGACAGCACCTCGCTCGACGGGTTGGTCGCCAGGATGGCCGATGCGGTCCACGGCGACTTCGACTGTCCCCCCAACATCGCGGCCGGCTTGCTCCGTCGCCTGGCCGTCATCGGCCCAGCTTCGCGTACGCCCACGGTCCAGTCGCGACTCACGACGCGTGAGCTCGAGGTCGCCACGCTGCTGCAGCAGGGCCTGTCCAACAAGCAGATCGCCCGTCGACTGACCATCCAGCTGCCTACGGTGAAGAACCACGTCCACAGCATCCTGCGCAAGCTCGATGCGCCCACGCGGCGCGAGGCGGCCGAGGTGCTGCGGACCGGCGGCGGAGGGCGTGAGCTGGGCGACCCTCGACCAAGCAGCAACGGCCATCCGCGTCTCTGATCCCCTGGGTCCACGTCGGATCTGGTCCTGGTCTCCCGAGACTGGTCCTCCACGTAGTCGTTCGTCGTCATCGGACTGCTCCGCCCCCAGGCCGGCATCCCGTGGACCTTGTCAGTGGCGGGCCGGGTTCGGACGATGAGCGGCGTGACGAGGGAGCCCGCGCCCGCGAAGGGGGTCGTACGGGTGCTGCTGGCCGACCTGCCGGACCTGCAGGCCGACGTGCTCGCCGCGCTCGTCGGCCAAGAGCCCGACATGGTGGTGGTGGGGCGCGTGGTGCGCAAGGACGGTCATCGCAGGTTCACGACCAGCCTGAGGAAGCTGGCACCGGACGTCGTCGTCCTGCCGCGGGCCGACGGCCCGGTCGCTGCCGACGTGATGGCCGGCCTGGCCGTCTCGCCAGAGGTCGGTGTGATCACCCTCGACGAGCGTTCGGGCATGATCGCCCGCGTCACGTTCTTGCCGGACGGGGACAGCTGGCCTGCTGGCGTGATCGACACGATCAGGACGGCCGCTCCTCCCTAGTCACGGGGCCGCTGCCGCGTGGGGTCGCGGCCGGTACGTCAGTGCCCGGTGACGCCCTACGCTTCCGCAGGTGGCGACGAGAGTGGATCCGGCCCGGGTGGCGGCGCTGAAGGAGCGCGAGGACGCTGCCTTCGTCGCGGCCCGACCGCGGAGCGCGGCGCTCTGGGCCGCGGGCCGGGGCGTGATGCCGAACGGCGTGCCCATGAGCTGGCTGCGCACGTCCTACGACCACCCGCCCCTCTTCATCGAGTCGGCGGCCGGGTCACGCCTGCGTGACGTCGACGGTCACGAGTACGCCGACTTCAACATCGCCGACATGTCCATGTTCACCGGCTACGGGCCGGCCCCGGTGGTGGAGGCAGTCAGCCGGCAGGTCGCCCTGGGATCGCAGTACCTGCTGCCGACCGACGACTCCATCTGGGTCGCCGGGGAGCTCGCGCGGCGCTACGGACTGCCGCTGTGGCAGTTCACCCTGGCGGCGACGAGCGCCAACACCGAGGTCATCCGGATCGCCCGGTCCGCGACCGGCCGCGAGAAGGTGCTGTTCTTCGACGGCAAGTACCACGGGCACTTCGACGACGTCCTGGTCCAGCTGGAGGACGGCCGCCTCGTGCCCGAGGAGGACGGTCTGCCGCGTGACGTCACCGCGCGAACGGTCATCGTGCCGTTCAACGACCTCGACGCCCTGGAGCGCGCGCTGGCGAGCCACGAGGTGGCGCTGGTGATCACCGAGCCGGCGCTCACCAACAACGTCGGCCTCCTGATGCCGGACGACCGGTTCCACGCAGGACTGCGCGAGGTGACCAGGCGGACGGGCACGCTGCTGGCCTACGACGAGACGCACACGCAGGTCGTGGGCCCCGGAGGACTCACCAGCAGGTGGGGGCTCGACCCGGACCTCGTCACGGTCGGCAAGTCGATCGCCGCCGGCATCCCGCTGGGCGCATACGGGATGACCCCGGACGTGGCGGCCGTGCTGGAGCGCCCGGCCGGTCGCGACGACGACAAGCCGCAGGTCGCGGTCGGCGGCACCCTGTTCGGCAACCCGCTCTCCATGGCCGCGGCTCGCGCAGCGATGGGCGAGGTGCTGACCGACGAGGCGTACGCCCACACCCGACGACTGGGAACGCGGCTGGCCGACGGGCTCGAGGAGGTCGTGGCCGCGGCCGGGCTGGCGTGGACCACGCACCGGTTCTGGCCCCGCAGCGGCTTGTCGTTCAGCCCGGCCCTCCCCCGCACCGCGACGGAGGCGATGGCGACCCTCGACGTGCCGCTGCGCCGGCTGGTGCGCGTGTACCTGGCCAACCGGGGCGTCTGGGACGCCATCGTCGGCGCGGGGCCCACCTGCTCGGTCGCCGCCACCGACGAGGACGTCGACAGGTACCTCGCAGCGTTCGGCGACCTGGTCGGCGAGCTGGTGTGACCGCTGCTGTCGTCCACCCGGCTGTCGTGCTCGTCCTAGGCTGACGCGGTGAGCGACGTGCTGGACGAGGGGCCGTTCTTCCACGGCACGAAGGCCGACCTGCGGGTCGGCGACCTCCTCACCGCGGGCTTCCGGTCGAACTACCGGCCCGAGATCGTGATGAACCACATCTACTTCACCGCGCTGCGCGACGGTGCCGGGCTGGCCGCGGAGCTCGCGGCGGGCGACGGTGCACCCCGTGTGTACGTCGTCGAGCCGGCCGGTGCGTTCGAGGACGACCCGAACGTGACCGACAAGAAGTTCCCGGGCAACCCCACGCGGTCCTACCGCAGCACGCAACCGCTCAGGGTCGTCGGCGAGGTGACCGACTGGACCCGGCTGACGCCCGAGGCGCTCCAGACCTGGCGGGACCGGCTGGCGGAGCTGCTCGCCGACGAGCGCGGCGAGATCATCAACTAGGAAGGGATGCCGAGGTCCGGCGAGGGACCTGGCAGACGCTGCCGTCCGATTGTCGGGCTGACAGGATTTGAACCTGCGACCCCTTGACCCCCAGTCAAGTGCGCTACCAAACTGCGCCACAGCCCGATGCCCACCAGCATCGCTGGCGGGCCTGGTGAACCCTACCGGACCGGTTCGGGGCTCCCGGAATCGGCACGGGCCGCCGGACGGCCCTACGGTGAGGGCATGACCGACGGTTCCGAGGCGGCCGAGGTCGAGGTCACGTTCGCCGACCTCGGACTCGACGCGCGCGTGCTCCAGGCGGTGCAGGACGTCGGGTACGAGACGCCGTCGCCCATCCAGGCCGCCACCATCCCCACGCTCCTCGAGGGCCGCGACGTGGTCGGGCTCGCGCAGACCGGCACCGGCAAGACCGCGGCGTTCGCGCTGCCGATCCTGTCCCGGCTCGACCTGAAGCAGAAGACGCCGCAGGCCCTGGTGCTGGCGCCGACCCGCGAGCTCGCACTCCAGGTGTGCGAGGCGTTCGAGCGGTACGCCACGCACGTCCCGGGTGTGCACGTGCTTCCCGTGTACGGCGGGCAGGGGTACGGCGTGCAGCTGAGCGCGCTGCGCCGCGGCGTGCACGTCGTGGTCGGCACGCCCGGCCGGATCATGGACCACCTCGCCCGCGGCACCCTGGACCTGAGCGAGCTCCGGTTCCTGGTGCTCGACGAGGCCGACGAGATGCTCAACATGGGCTTCGCCGAGGACGTCGAGACGATCCTGGCCGACACCCCTGTCGAGAAGAACGTCGCGCTGTTCTCGGCGACGATGCCGCCGCAGATCCGGCGGATCTCCAAGAAGTACCTGCGCGACCCGGTCGAGATCACGGTCAAGAACAAGACGGCGACGTCGGCGAACATCACCCAGCGCTACCTCATGGTGTCCTACCCGCAGAAGGTCGACGCACTGACGCGCATCCTGGAGGTCGAGAACTTCGAGGGGATGATCGTCTTCGTCCGCACCAAGAACGAGACCGAGACGCTGGCGGAGAAGCTGCGGGCCCGCGGTTTCTCCGCGACGGCCATCAACGGGGACATCGTCCAGGCCCAGCGCGAGCGGACCATCGGCGAGCTGCGGGACGGCAAGCTCGACATCCTCGTCGCCACCGACGTCGCCGCACGCGGCCTCGACGTCGACCGCATCAGCCACGTCGTCAACTACGACATCCCCACCGACCCCGAGTCCTACGTGCACCGCACCGGCCGTACGGGGCGCGCGGGGCGCAGCGGCGACGCCATCTCCTTCGTCACCCCGCGCGAACGGCACCTGCTCCGCTCGATCGAGCGCACGACCCGGCAGCCGCTCACCCAGATGGACCTGCCGAGCGTGGACGACGTCAACACCACGCGGCTCGCGCGCTTCGACGGCGCGATCACCGAGGCGCTGTCCAGTGAGCGGGTCGAGTTCTTCCGCGACGTGGTCTCCCACTACGTCCGCGAGCACAACGTCCCCGAGGTCGACGTGGCCGCGGCGCTGGCCGTCGTGCTCCAGGGTGACACTCCCCTGCTGCTCGAGCCGGAGCCGCAGCGGCCCGCACGGGGCGAGCGACCGCAACGGGCCGAGCGGGCAGACCGCACCGGCGAGCGGCCGGAGCCACGGACCTCCCGCCGGTACGACGAGGCGCCGCTGGCGACGTACCGCATCGCCGTCGGCAAGCGTCACAAGGTCGAGCCGCGCCAGATCGTCGGCGCACTCGCCAACGAGGGTGGCCTGAACCGCCGCGACTTCGGGCACATCAGCATCCGGCCGGACTTCTCGCTCGTGGAGCTGCCCGCCGAGCTGCCGCCGGGCACCGAGGAGCGACTGGCCGGCACGCGCATCTCCGGAAAGCTCATCGCGCTGCAGCGCGACAGCGGACCGCCCTCGGCGGCGCGGACGAAGAAGCCGCGCCACAAGGGCTGACGTCCCTCTTCCCAAGGACGCCGCCCGAGGAGCAGTCTGGACCGGTCGCCCCGTCAAGGGAGGAAGTCCATGACGTCAACCGTCAGCCGCTTCGAGGCCCGGCTCGCTCCCTGTGGCGCCACCCGCGACGGCGAGTCCTTCGTCAGCGAGGACCAGCAGGGCCTCGTGACCGAGGAGCTGCTCTTCGCGTGCGGCTGCCGCATCGCGAAGGAGGAGTTCCACGACGGGAGCGTCCACCGCATGGTGGTGAGCCATCAGGGAAAGGTGCTCACCGACGAGGAGCTGCGGGGTGAGTGAGGGCGCGACCACCGCCGCCCACGACGTACTCCTGGTGGGCGGCGGCGCAGCCGGACTCCGTGCGGCCATCGCGATCGCGGAGACCCGTCCCGACCTCGACGTGGCCGTCGTGTCCAAGGTCTACCCGATGCGCAGCCACACGGTGTCCGCCGAGGGCGGCGCGGCCGGCGTGATGGCCGACGACGACAGCATCGAGGAGCACATCTACGACACCATCTCGGGCAGCGACTGGTTGGGCGACCAGGACGCCATCGAGGCGTTCGTGAACGAGGCACCCCGCGAGCTGCTGCAGCTCGAGCACTGGGGCTGCCCGTGGAGCCGCCAGGACGACGGGCGCATCGCGGTGCGGGCCTTCGGCGGCATGAAGAAGATGCGCACCTGGTTCGCCGCCGACAAGACCGGGTTCCACATGCTGCACGCCCTGTTCCAGACCTCGCTCAAGTACCGCGCCGTCAAGCGGTACGACGAGTCGTTCGTGACGCGGCTCCTGGTCGACGAGGGCCGGGTCTACGGCGTCGTCTCCGTCGAGCTGGCCACCGGCCGGATCCGGGCGATCACCGCCAAGGCCGTCGTGCTCGCGACGGGCGGCTGCGGCAAGGTCTTCCCCTTCACGACCAACGCCAACATCAACACCGGCGACGGCATGGCGCTCGCCTACCGGGCGGGTGCGCCGCTCAAGGACATGGAGTTCGTCCAGTACCACCCGACCGGCCTGCCGTTCACCGGGATCCTGATCACGGAGGCCACGCGCGCCGAGGGCGGCTGGCTGCTCAACAAGGACGGCTACCGCTACCTGCAGGACTACGACCTCGGGACGCCCACGGACAAGCCGACGCTGCGCAGCATGGAGCTGGGCCCCCGTGATCGGCTGTCCCAGGCCTTCGTGCACGAGGTCGAGAAGGGGCGGACGACCGACTCGCCGTGGGGCCCGATCGTGCACCTCGACCTGCGTCACCTCGGCGCCAAGCTCATCGACACCAAGCTGCCGATGGTGCGCGAGCTCTGCCTCCAGTACGAACGGATCGACCCGGTCACCGACCTCATCCCCGTGCGACCGGTCGTCCACTACATGATGGGCGGGGTCCACACCGACATCGACGGGAGGGCCGGCCTGGACGGCCTGTACGCCGCCGGCGAGACGGCCTGCGTCAGCATCAACGGCGCCAACCGCCTGGGCTCCAACTCGCTCCCCGAGTGTCTGGTCTTCGGGGCCCGCGCGGGGCGAGCCGCCGCCGAGGACGCCGCCGCCGCTCCCGCGCCGCCCGCGGCCATCGCCGCCCAGGTGTCCGACGAGACGCGTCGCCTGGAGCACCTGCTCGCCCGCGACACCCCGCTCGACGACGGCGTGGCCAGGATCCGTGAGGAGCTGCAGACCACGATGGAGGACGCGGCCGGCATCTACCGGACCGGTCCGTCGCTGGAGAAGGGTGCCGACACGTTCCAGGCGCTCAGGGAGCGGGTGGGCGCCGTCGGGGTCCGGGACACCAGCCCGTCCTTCAACACCGAGCTGGTGGCCGCCCTCGAGCTCGAGAACCTCATCGACATCGGCGAGTGCATCCTGCGTTCCGGCCTGGCGCGTGAGGAGTCGCGCGGCGCGCACCAGCGCACCGACTTCCCCAAGCGCGACGACGAGCGGTTCCTCGTCCACCACACGGTCCGGCGCGACCACGACGGGAACCCGAGCGTCGACCGGCTGCCGGTGACCATCACCCGTTGGCCACCCGGCGAGCGGACCTACGGAAGGTAGAGATGGACGACTCGATCGCCATGCAGGTGACTCGCTACCGGCCCGACAAGAACAGCCAGCCGGTGCCGGTGGACTACGAGGTGCCGCTGCGCACGGAGTGGACCGTCCTCGACGGGCTCAACCACATCAAGGCCGAGCAGGACGAGACGCTGTCGTTCCGCTGGTCGTGCCGGATGGGGATCTGCGGCAGCTGCGGGATGAACGTCAACGGCGAGCCCCGGCTGACCTGCGCCACCTTCCTCTCCGACTACGCGCCCGGCCCGGTGCGCGTGGAGCCGCTGGCGAACTTCCCCGTCGTCAAGGACCTGATCGTCGACATCACCGACTTCATGGAGAAGCTGCCGCGGGTCAAGCCCTGGATCATCCGCGACGACGACGTCACCGAGATCGACGGCGAGTACATCCAGACGCCGGAGGAGCTCGAGGCCTACCAGCAGTTCAGCATGTGCATCAACTGCATGCTCTGCTACGCCGCGTGCCCGGTCTACGGCCTCGACCCCGACTTCGTCGGTCCGGCCGCGATCGCCCTGGCCGAGCGGTACGACCTGGACTCGCGGGACCGCGGCTCCCGCGAGCGGCTCGACGTGCTGATCGAGAAGGAAGGCGTGTGGGGCTGCACCTTCGTCGGGGAGTGCACGAGCGTGTGTCCCAAGCACGTCGACCCCGCGGGTGCGATCCAGCGCTACAAGCTCAAGGCCGCCCAGGAGAGCGTGAAGGCCTTCCTGCTCCCGAAGGCGCTCAGGCGATGAGCGCTCCCGTCACCCGCGTCCCGTCGTACCAGCGCCGGATCGGCGTCTTCTGGTGGGTGCACAAGCGGTCGTACTTCCTGTTCGTCATGCGCGAGCTGAGCAGCATCTTCGTCGCCTGGTTCGTGGTGTACCTGCTGATGTTCGTCGCCGCGGTGGCCGGCGGTCAGCAGCGGTACGACGAGTTCCTCGACCGTGCCACCAGCCCGCTGCTGCTGGTCGTGAACGCCGTGGGGCTCGCCTTCCTGGTGCTGCACACGGTCACCTGGTTCGCACTGACTCCGAAGGCGATGGTGCTGCGCCTGGGTGGGCGGCGGGTGCCTGGCACGGCGATGCTCGCGGCGCAGTACGTCGCGCTCGCCGTGGTCTCGGCCTTCATCTACTGGCTGGTGGTCAAGGCATGAAGTTCCGGGTGCTGCCGTTCGTGTGGCTGACCTTCAGCGGCGGCGGGGTGGTCGCCGCGGTGTTCCTGCCGGTCCTCGTGGTGCTGCTCGCGTTCGCCCTGCCGCTCGGCTGGGTGGACCCGAGCCACGCGCACCTCGAAGGTCTCGTCCAGTCCTGGTTCACGCGGATCGCCCTTTTCGCGCTGATCGTGCCGATGCTCGTCCACGCCGCGCACCGGTTCCGCTACACCGTCTACGACGGCCTGCAGGTCAAGCACAAGGTCCTCGTCGCGCTCGCCTGCTACGGAGGTGCCATGGTCCTCGCGATGGCGGCGTTCCTCGTGCTCACCACCGTGTAGCCGGACGGTCCTACCCGACCTCCCCGGAGTCCGGGTCGACCATCAGCGACGAGGTGTCGACGGCCTCGAACGCCGAGGCCGGGATCCGCTTGAGGTCCTCGACGAACGCCGAGGGCCAGTTCTTGTTCTGCTCGCCCTGGAAGTACCACGGCGACCCGTTGTCGGCGAGCACCAGGCCGTACTTCTTCATGGCCCGCAGCACGACCTTCGCCTTCGCCGAGAAACCCGTCAGCGGGAACGACGCCGCCAGCCGGAACCGCGCACCCATCGGCGGGTAGGCCTTCGACGACGTCGAGCCGGCGTCGTGGCGGGCGGGCCACAGGTGCCAGCTGCTCGTCGTGTCGGTCGTGAAGCGGATGGCGTGGTCGACGTTGCCGTTCTTGACCTCCTTCCAGCGCAGCAGGCCCGGCAGGATCGGCAGGCCGGCCGCGTCCGCGGAGGTCCACGAGTCGGGACGCAGGGCGTTCGAGGTCAGCTTCCAGACCGCGCCGGAGCCGGCGGTCCAGGTCGAGCCGGAGACGCGCGTGTTCCAGGTCTCGTAGAGCGTGCACGTCGAGCGGTCGACCACGATCGCGTGCATGTCGCCGCCGGAGTTGCGCCCGCCCTCGATGCGGGTGTCGTCGCCGAGCGGGTAGCGCACCTTGTCGCTCTCCGAGGCGTAGTCGAAGCGCACCTTCACCTTCGGGTGCGAGCCGTCGACGACGGTGACCGGGATGCCGTAGTTGGGGCCGTCGCCGTACGACGGCCCGAAGTCCGGGTGCAGGTCCCGGTCGGTCGACATGTGCGAGAGCCACTGGGCCGAGCGCGCATGCACGGGCAGGTGCGACACGTCGGCGTGCCACCAGTTGTCGGCCGGGAAGTCCGGGCAGTGGCCCACGCTGGTCGAGTCCCCGTTGGTCGAGGAGGGCGCCCTGGCGCCCGTCGCGAGACCAACCGCAGACGACGGGACCGCCGTGAGTAGCACGAACGCCAGCAGGACGCGGGTCGATCTCTGGGGGGCGCGCATCCCGTGAAGTTACCGCTTGCGCTTCTCCCGCGGACGCTGGTTGATCAGGATCGGCGTGCCGACGAAGCCGAACTGCTCGCGCAGCCGGCGCTCGATGTACCGCTCGTACGACGCGTCCAGCTTACCGCTGGTGAACAGGACGAACGTCGGCGGCGCGACCGACGACTGGGTGCCGAACAGGATCTTCGGCTGCTTGCCGCCGCGCACGGGGTGCGGGTGCTCGGAGACCAGCCGGCCGAGGAAGGTGTTGAGCGCGCCGGTCGGGATGCGCGTCTCCCAGCCCTCCAGGGCCTTGTCGAGGGCCGGCACCAGCCGGTCGACGTGCCAGCCGGTGCGCGCGGTCACGTTGATCCGCGGCGCCCACTGCACCTGCACCAGGTCGCGCTCGATCTCACGGTCGAGGTAGTAGCGGCGCTCCTCGTCGACGAGGTCCCACTTGTTGAAGGTGATCACCAGGGCCCGCCCGGCGTCCCGGATGGTCTGGATGATCCGCATGTCCTGCTCGGAGATCGACTGGCTGCCGTCGAGCACGAGGACGGCGACCTCCGCACGGTCGATCGCGGTCGACGTACGGAGGGAGGCGTAGTACTCGTGCCCCGACGCCTCCTTGACCCGCTTGCGGATGCCGGCGGTGTCGATGAACCGCCAGGTGCGCCCGTCGAGCTCGACCAGCTCGTCGACCGGGTCGACGGTGGTGCCGGCGACGTTGTCGACGACCGACCGCTCCTCCCCCGCGAGCTTGTTGAGCAGCGAGGACTTGCCGACGTTCGGCTTGCCCACGATGGCGATCCGGCGCGGCCCGGCCTCCTGCTCGAAGGTGTCCTCCGGCGCCTCGGGCAGCGCCTCGAGCACCGCGTCGAGCAGGTCGCCCGAACCGCGGCCGTGCAGCGCCGAGACGACGTGCGGCTCGCCGAGCCCGAGGTTCCACAGACCGAACGCCTCGGCCTCGGCGCGGGCGTCGTCGACCTTGTTGGCGGCCAGCACGACCGGCTTCCCCGCGCGGCGCAGCACGCGGACGACGGCCTCGTCGGCGTCGGTGATGCCGATGGTCGCGTCCACCACGAACAGCACCGCGTCGGCCAGGGTGACCGCGATCTCCGCCTGGGCCCGGATCCGCTCGGCGATCCCCTTGGCGTCCGGGTCCCAGCCGCCGGTGTCCACGACGGTGAACGTGCGGCCGTTCCAGACCGCGTCGTAGGAGATGCGGTCGCGGGTCACGCCCGGGACGTCCTCCACGACCGCCTCGCGGCGGCCGATGATGCGGTTGACGAGCGTGGACTTGCCGACGTTCGGGCGGCCGACGACGGCCAGGACCGGCCCCATCGAGATCTCGGTCATGACGTACCTCCGGCTGGTGGGACCGGCCCGGGCAGCTGCCGGCCGGTCAGGGAACGGGCCGCGTCGAGAGCGACCAGCATGTGCACGCGCAGGTCGAGCGCGGTGGCCTCGACCTGCTTCTTGGTCCGCGGCCAGGCGAGGGCCGCGGTGCGGTAGGGCGTGCCGTAGACCAGGTCGAGCCGCCCGCGGCGTGGCTGGTGGGCACCCAGGAACGTCAGTGGCACGACGGGCGCGCCGGAGACGAGGGCGAGGTACGCCGCGCCGCGCTGGTGCTCGGGGTACAGGCCGAGGACATGGCCGTCGGCGAGGACGCGCAGGCAGGTCTTCATCACCCCAGGGGCGGCAGAACCGTCGTCGGGCCCCACCGCGAGGACCGGGCGCGGCCCGAACAGTGCCACGAGCGGTCGGTCGTCGAGCTCGGCGTTGTTGGCCAGCACGATGACCGGGCCGTCGACGGGGACGTTGGCGGCGCCGTGCTCGCGTACCTCGACCCGGCGGCGTACGACGAACCGGCCGAACCAGCGACGGGGGTGGAGCTGCCACGTGGGCGGGTGCGGCACCCCCGAGATGTCGGGGAGCGCAGTCACGAAACGGTCTCCCGCGCTTCCACCAGGGAGACGACGAGGTCGATGACCTCGTCGAGGGTGTACGCCGTCCCGTCGATGTGCACGGCACCCTCGGCCATCACGAGCGGCGACGCGGCGCGGCTGGAGTCGATGCGGTCGCGGGCCAGGAGCGAGTCGCGGGTGGCCTCGACGTCGCGCGCGCCCGCTTCGGCGGCGCGGCGCTCCGCACGTGCGGCGGCGTCGGCGGTGAGGTAGACCTTCACGTCGGCGTCCGGGGCGACGACCGAGCCGATGTCGCGGCCCTCGACGACGATGCCGCCGTCCCCGATCGCCTCGCGCTGGAGCTCCACGAGGCGCGCGCGCACCTCGGGCACCGCGCTGACCGGGGAGACCGCGGCGTTGACCTCGTCGGATCGGATGGCCAGACCCACGTCGATGCCGTCGACCATGATCGTCGGGCCGAGCGGGTCGGTGCCGGACAGGATCTCGGGGCCGTCGACGCGGGCGGCGACGGCCGCGGCATCGTGGACGTCGACACCCTGGCGCAGCAGCCACCAGGTCATGGCGCGGTACATCGCGCCGGTGTCCAGGTACCTCAGCCCGAGACGGGCCGCGACCCCCCGCGACGTACTGGACTTGCCGGAGCCGGAGGGGCCGTCGATGGCGATGACCGGGCTCCTGCTCACCGGGCGAAGCCTACCGGTGGGTCACCCAACCCCGGGATTCGAGAGACGTCAGCAGGTGCTCCTCCATGTCGGGTGCGACGAGGAGCTCGACGAGTCCGGTGGGCCGTCCGGGGTCGTGGTCGATGCGGACGTCCTCGATGTTCACGCCGCTCGCCCCCGCGTCCGCGAACAGGCGCGCCAGCTCCCCGGGGTGGTCGGGCACGGACACGAACACCGACGCGGTCTGCCGGGCCGGGCCGCCGTGCTTGCCGGGGATGGCCGTCGTACCCGCGACGCCCTGCTCGAGGATCGCGGTCAGCTCCTTGCGCTTGCCCTTCGAGACCGCGGCGATCAGCTCGTCGAGCTGGTCACGTACCTCGCCCAGCAGGTGCACCACGGCCGGAGCGTTGCCGGTGACGATCTGCTGCCAGAGGTCAGGGTCGCCGGCCGCGACGCGCGTGACGTCGCGGACGCCCTGGCCGGAGAGCGCGAGGTGGCCGGGCGGCGCGTCCACGAGGCGGCCGGCGACCAGGCTGGCGAGGAGGTGCGGGAGGTGGGAGGTACGGGCGACCGCGCGGTCGTGCTCGTCGGGGCTCATCCGCACCGGTGTCGCGCCCGTCATCCGCACCAGCTCCAGCACCAGCTCGACGGCGTCGGCGGAGGAGTCCTGGTGCGGGGTGACGGCCCACGGCCGCCCGTCGAACAGCGCCGCGCTGGCCGCCAGCGGCCCGGAGCGCTCGCTGCCCGCCATCGGGTGCCCCCCGACGTACCGCGCCAGTCCTTGGCTCCCCCGTGCTCGCAGCTGTTCGAGCGGGCCGGTCTTGATGCTCCCGACATCGGTGACGACGGCCTGGGGGTGGTGGGTGAGCGCCCAGCGCAGCGTCTCGCCGATGACGTCGGGAGGTACGGCGACGACGACCAGCTGCGGCGGCGGCGCGATGTCCGGCGCGATCTGGCCCGCGCCGAGCCCGAGGGCCGTGCGCAGGTGCTCCGAGGACGTGTCGCGCAGCCAGACCGGGACGCCGAGCTTGGTGAGGGTGAGGCCGAGGGACGTGCCGAGCAGGCCGGCGCCGACCACCAGCACCGGGCCCTGGAGCCGCCCCTCAGCCACCGGTCTTCTCCTCGTCGGGGACCTCGCGGGTGCGGGTCAGGTCCTTGCGCAGGGCAGCCGCCCCGTGCAGGTAGACGTGGGTGACGTCGGCGCGCGGCAGGTCGGACTCGACGTGCGCCATCATCCGGACGACGCGCGGCATCGAGCCGGCGATCTCGAGCTCGCGGGCACACAGGAGCGGTACGTCGCCGAAGCCGAGCCGGCGGGCGGCGTACGCCGGGAACTCCGCCACCAGGTCCGACGTCGCGGTGAAGATGACCGAGATGAAGTCGTCGACGACGAGCCCGTTGGACGCCATGACGTCGAGGACCATCTCGGCGACCCGCTCCAGCATGTGGTCGCGGTCGTCGACCTCGAGCTGCGTGGCTCCGCGCACCGCTCGGACGGCCACCGGCGCACACTCCTCCCCACGACCACGAGGGGACGGTCGCTGGGGAAACGGTATCTGCCGTCCTCGTCGCCGCGCTCGGGAACCCGGAGCGTGGGCAGCCGGTGGGCGGTGGGTGAGTGTCGGTCTGGGCCGGTCGGCGGTGCGTGAGTGTCGGTTTCGGCGGGTGGGCGGTGCGTGAGTGTCGGTTTCGGGAACGCAGACCGACACTCACGCACCGCTCCCTGGCGTGACCGAGCGGGCAAGAGGTTTTCGGGATAGTCCGACGACGACGACCTCAGAGCGACGCGGAGTCGAGCAGGGTGCCGAGCTCGTCGCGGGTCAGGGCGCGCAGCTCGCCGGTACCGAGGCCGGTGAGGGCCACGGGGCCGATGGCGGTCCGGGTCAGCCGGCGTACCGGGTGGCCGACGTGGTCCAGCAGCCGCCGGACGATCCGGTTGCGGCCCTCGTGGATGACCAGCTCCACGATCGACCGCTCCCCCTGCACCGAGACCAGCCGCGCCGACGACACCGTGACCGGGCCGTCGTCGAGGGTGACCCCGTCGGTCAGCTGCCGGAGGGTGCCGCGTGTGACCCGGCCGTCGACCTCGGCGACGTACGTCTTGTCCACCTCGTACGACGGGTGGGCCAGGCGCTGGGCGAAGTCGCCGTCGTTGGTGAGCAGGATCAGCCCGTCGGTGTCGGTGTCCAGCCGGCCGACGTGGAAGAGCCGCTCGGGCCGGTCGGCGACCAGGTCCTGCAACGTCCGGCGGCCCTCGGGGTCCGACATCGTCGAGACCACGCCCCGCGGCTTGTTGAGCGCGAGGTAGACCTTCTCCGAGACCGGCGGCAGCCGCTTCCCGTCCACCCGGATCACCGCGGTCCGCGGGTCGACCTTGGTGCCGAGCCGGGTGACCACCTCGCCGTCCACGACGACCGAGCCGGCGAGCATCAGCTCCTCGCACTTGCGTCGCGAGGCGACGCCGGACTGGGCCAGCAGCTTCTGCAGCCGGATCAGGCCCTCGTCGTCGGTCTCGAAGGCCGTCGGACTGTCGGGGCCGCTCACCCGGCCATCATGCCGTGGCCGACTCCTCCATCAGCGAATCGGAGAGCTCGTCCACCAGGTCGTCCATCTCGGGGAGGTACGGCGCCAGCTCGGGCAGCTCGTCGAGCGAGGTCACGCCGATGCGCTCCAGGAAGTACCCGGTCGTCCGGTACAGGTGCGCGCCCGACGCGTGGTCGTGCCCGGCCTCCTCGACCAGGCCGCGGGTGACCAGCGTGCGCATCACGCCGTCGACGTTGACGCCGCGGATGGCCGAGACCCTGGCCCGGGACACGGGCTGCTTGTAGGCGACCACGGCCAGCGTCTCCAGGGCGGCCTGGGTGAGCCGCGCCTGCTGGCCGTCGAGGACGAAGCCCTCGACCACGGCCGCGTGCTCGTCGCGCGTGTAGTAGCGCCAGCCGCCGGCCACGTTGCGCAGCTCGAAGCCGCGGCCCTGCTCGTCGTACTCGGCCGCGAGCTGTCCCAGCGCCTCGGTGACGGCGTCGACGGGGTGCCCGACCGCGCTGGCCAGGGTCATCGGGTCCAGCGGCTGGTCGGCGATCATCAGCAGCGCCTCCAGCGACGGCTTCAGGTCGCCGACGGCCACCTCGAGGCGGTCCTGCTCGTCACTCATCGGTGGATGTCTCCTCGGGTACGTCGGGTGGCGGCTCGGGCGCGCCCTCGAACTCGTCGATGTGCAGGTCCTCGGTGTCCGTCGACTCGCCGGTCCACCGGACGGTCAGCTCGCCGAGCGGGGTGACCTGGTCGAAGGCGACCGCGCCCTCGCGGAACAGCTCCAGCAGCGCCAGGAACCGCGCCACGGTCGTCAGGGTGTCGGGCGAGTCGCCGCACAGTGCCCGGAAGGTCATCGTGCCGGTGCGCCGCAGCCGGTCCACCACGATGGCAGCCTGCTCGCGCACCGAGACCCGCGCGGCGTGGATGTGCTGCAGCGACAGCTCGGGCACCGGCTTCGGCTCGAGGGCCCTGGCGGCCAGCGCCGCGAACTGGTCGAGCCCGATGCCGATGAGCACCTCGGGCAGCAGCGTGGCGAACCGGTCCTCCAGGCCGACCGCCCGCGGGTGCCGGCGCGACTCCCCCGCCAGCCGCTTCTCCAGCACGCCGGCCACCTGCTTGAAGGCCTTGTACTGGAGCAGCCGCGCGAACAGCAGGTCCCGTGCCTCGAGCAGCGCGAGGTCCTCCTCGTCCTCGACGTCGCCCTGCGGCAGCAGCCGCGCGGCCTTGAGGTCGAGCAGCGTCGCCGCGACGAGCAGGAACGACGTCGTCTGCTCCAGGTCCCAGACGGGGCCGCCCGCCTTGACGTGGGCGATGAACTCGTCGGTCACCCGGGACAGCGACACCTCGGTGATGTCGAGCTTGTGCTTGGCGATCAGGCTCAGCAGCAGGTCGAACGGCCCCTCGAAGTTGTCCAGCGACACCTCGAACGCCGGAGCCGCCGTCTCGCCTGCCCCGGCCTCGACAGGCTCCACGAGAGCGGTCACGCGGCTATCGCTCCGTCAGGCGCTGCACGAGCATGCTGTCGAGGCCGTTCTCCTCGAGGTCGGCCAGCACCATCGCGACCGCCTCACGCACGATCCGGCCGCGGTCGACCGCGAGGCCGTGGTCGCGGCGCAGCGCCAGCCGGGCGTGCTCGAGGTCGAGCAGCTCGTCGGCCGAGACGTAGACCGTGATCTTCTCGTCGTGCCGGACCCGGCCGCTCGGCCGGCGCCGGGCACCTGGGTCCCCATCGGCGTCGGGCGCATCGGGGACGACCCGGACGTGCGCCTCCTCGGCCAGCTCCTCGGTGGTCGGATCGGTCGGCCGGAACAGGTCGTCCGCGGCCGGCAGGCTCACGCGTCGTGGCGAGGTTCGGGCCACCGAACGAGCACCTCCTTGGCGAGCTGCCGGTAGGCCTCGGCACCCGTGGAGGCCGAGGCGTACGACGTGATCGGCTCGCCGGCGACCGTCGAGTCGGAGAACTTCACGGTGCGGCGGATGACGGTGTGGAAGACCCGCTCGCCCCAGGCCTGGACCAGCCGGTCCATCACCTCGCGGCTGTGCAGGGTCCGTCCGTCGAACATGGTGCCGAGGACCCCGTCGATCTCCAGGCGGGGGTTCAGCCGCTCGCGGACCTTGTCGATCGTGGTCTTGAGCAGCGCGACGCCCCGCAGGGCGAAGTACTCGCACTCCAGCGGCACGATCACGCCGTGGGAGGCCGTCAGCGCGTTCACGGTGAGCAGGCCGAGCGACGGCTGGCAGTCGATGAGGATGACGTCGTACTTCTCCAGCGCCGGCGCCAGCACCCGCTGCAGGGTCTGCTCCCGGGCCACCTCGTGGACCAGCTGCACCTCCGCGGCGGACAGATCGATGTTCGACGGCAGCAGGTCCATCCCCGCGACGTTGGTGGGCACGACGACCTCGTCGAGCCGCACGTCCTTCTCCATCAGGAGGTTGTAGACGGTGAGCTCCATCTCGTGCGGGTTCAGACCCAGACCGACCGACAGCGAGCCCTGCGGGTCGAAGTCGACCAGCAGCACCTTCCGGCCGTACTCCGCCAGCGCCGCGCCCAGGTTGATCGTCGTCGTGGTCTTGCCGACGCCGCCCTTCTGGTTGGTCATCGACACCACGCGCGCCGGGCCGTGCTTCGTCAGCGGCTGCGGCTCCGGGAAGACCGGCATCGGCCGGCCGGTCGGGCCGATCTCGACCGGCGCGGCGGCCTCGACGGGCTCCTCCTCGAGGACCACAGCAGCGGCGGCGGCGGCCTCTTCTTCGCGGCGGGCGCGCTCGAACTGCTCCACCAGCGACTCGGTGGCCGGGTCGAGCTCGGTACGCGCGGGCGCGGCCTGCTCCTCCGGCGGCACAGGACGCTGGAAGGGCAGCGGGTCGGGCACGCTCTCGGACACAGGTCCTCCTGAGGGCATCGGGGGTATGGCCGGCGGCATCTCCGGAGCGCTGCTCCCCGACTGCTCTGCTCGGGGGTACCAGCCCCCAGGACCGCCTGCACTCACTCTGCGCTCCTCCTCCGGCCAGGGGTCAGCGACGCGCCGAGGACCCCGGAGATTTGTCGACACACCGACTTGTGCGTCGTACGACGGGCGCGACTCTAGGAGTGCCGGCGAGGCCCCACAACACGATCCGGGGTTACCCCCAGGGGCAGTCTGAATCTGTTGAGAGGCTGTGCAGAGAGCCCCGGTCAGGTGCACAGGTAGCGCGCCCCTGTGGAGGACGCGTGTGGACAACGCTCACCACCGGGTCCGCGGACAGGCGAGCTCCGCCGCCCATAGAACAGGGTCGGTCACGCCGGGGATGCGGTCCGGCGTGACCGACCCGTTCCGGTCGGTGGTGCGGCGTCAGCGGGCCGAGACGGCCTGCCGGGTGAGCGTCTCCAGGGCGAACTCGGTGACCCGCACCAGCGCCGCCTTGGCGGACTGCCGGTCGCGGGCGTCCACGGTCATGATCGGCACCTCGTGGGGCAGGGCGAGCGCCTCGCGGATCTCCTCCACGGGATACTTCTGGGTGCCCTCGAACTCGTTGACGCACACGATGAACGGGATGCCCTTGGCCTCGAAGTAGTCCAGCGGCGAGAACGCCTCGTTGAGGCGCTGGGTGTCGACCAGCACGATGGCGCCGATGGCGCCGCGGCACAGGTCGTCCCACATGAACCAGAACCGGCGCTGCCCGGGGGTGCCGAACAGGTAGAGCACCAGGTCCTCGGCCAGCGTGATGCGGCCGAAGTCCATCGCGACCGTCGTGGTCGCCTTGGTGGGGACGGCGTCGAGGTCGTCGACGCCTTCCGACTCGTTGGTGACGAGGGCCTCGGTGCGCAGCGGCTTGATCTCCGATACCGAACCCACCAGGGTCGTCTTGCCGACTCCGAAACCACCGGCCACGACGATCTTCGTCGAGGCTGTGGCGCGGCCGCCGGCGCTAGAACGCGCGAAGTCCACGGAGGGTCCTTTCGATCAGATCCAGTCGCTCGTCGTGCGACGAGCTGTCGTTCAAGGTGGCCTGTACCCCCACGTGGCCCTGCTCCACGAGGTCGCCCAGCAGCACGCGGACGACGCCGATCGGCATCTTCACGGCCGCCGAGACCTCCGCGACCGACTTGTTGTCGCAGACCTCGACGATGCGACCCTGCAGGTCGCTCCCCCACTCCCGCTCACGAGCGGACGGCTGCAGCCGCAGTGTCGCCTCCATCGGGAGCTCCACGGTGCTCTTCGTCCGCCCGGCCGTGATGGTGTACGGCCGGACGATGCGAGCCGCGGGCTCCTCGTCGGAGTACCGGCCCCACGGGTCCGGTTCGGTCAGGGACATGGCGTTGTGCCTCTCAGACGCCTGTGAGGTTCCGGGCCTGGGCCTGGATCATCCGGCCGACGCGCTCGACCAGAAGGGCCATCTCGTAGCCCACCTGCCCGATGTCAGCGCTGTCCTGGGTCAGCACGGCCAGGTGCGAGCCGTCGCCGACGCTCATCAGCAGCAGGAAGCCGCGCTCCATCTCGATGACGGTCTGCATGACCGAACCGCCCTCGAAGAGGCGGGCGGCGCCGACCGCGAGGCTGGCCAGCCCGGACGCCACGGCGGCGACCTGCTCGGCACGCTCACCGGGAAGGCGGGCGCTGGCGGCCATCAAGAGGCCGTCGGCCGACACCAGCACCGCGTGGGCGGCGCCGGGGGCGTCGTCGACGAACTTGGTGACCACCCAGTCGAGCTCGCGCTCGTCGTCGTTGGGCACGGGGGCTCCGAACCGGAGGCTCTCGGTCATGCGGGATCCACTTCCTGTGTGGTTGGGTTCGGCAGCGTCTCGCTGGTGGCCGCGGTACGGCGGCCGCGCGAGACACCGGCGGCGTGCGCCGCCAGGCGGGCCCGGATGGCTTCCGGGTCCCTCACGGTGTGCGTGGGCTGGGCGGACAGGCCACCGGGGATGAGCCGGTTGCCCGGGCGCCGCATGGGCAGTCCGGTCTCGGTACGACGCGTCGGCGGCGTGGCCTCGACACGGTCGGCGGCGTCCCAGCCGGCGTCGACCTCGGAGTCGGCCCACGGCCGCTCCCCGGTGTCGGCGGACAGCCAGTTGGACCGCAGGGACCGGAAGATCGGCGTCTCGTCGTCCTCCATCGAGGCCGGCGTCGGGGCGCCGCGGTCCAGGCCGGCGCCGTTGGCCAACCCCTGCGCGAGCAGCCCGGCCAGGGCGTTGCCCTCGTCGGGGACGGTGACGTGGCCGTTGCCGTTGCCGTTCCCATGGGCGCTGGCGAACTCGGCGACCTCCGGCGACTCGAACGGCACCGTCGGGTTCAGCGGCAGCGTCGCCAGCACCGGCGCGAGCTCGTCCTCGACGGGCTCGTCGGCGACGGGCTCGTCCGTCACGGGCTCCTCGGCCACCGGCTCCTCGACAACCTCGGCGGCCGGCTCCTCCACCGGCTCCTCGGCGGGCGCGTCGATGGGCTCCACCTCGGCGACCTGCTCGGTCTCGACGGGCTCCTCGACGGGCTCCTCGACGACCTCCTCGACGACCTCGGCCACCTGCTCCTCGACGGGCTCGTCCTCGGCCACCGGCTCGTCGACGGGCTCCTCGACGGGCACCTCGGCGACCTCAGCCACCTGCTCCTCGACGGGCTCCTCGACGGGCTCCTCGACGGGCTCCTCGACAGGCTCCTCGACAGGCTCCTCGACAGGGTCGGACGGGCCGAGGGCGATCGGCGCGCGCACCTCCTCCTCGTGCGCGTCGTCGCCCACCACGGTGAGCGTCGGCACCTCGGACCCGTCCGTCACAGCCGCGTGCTCGTCCTCGGCCAGCACCGCGTCGACGACGTCGTCGCCGTCCACGTGCATCTCGGCGACCGGCGACTCGATGGCGGGCACCTCGGCGTCCGGCTCGACCCGGTCGAAGAAGCCGCCGCCCATCGACTGCGGGGACCCCGCGCTGCCGGCGCCGGAGGCGCCGGGACGGCGCTGCGGCAGGCCGTAGGCGTTGATGGCCGCGGTGATCGGGTCGTACTCCTCGGGCTCCGGCTCGGGCTCCGGGGGCACGTCCGCGGTGGCCGGCTCGCCGAACGCGTAGACCTCGGCAGGCTCGCGGTCCTCGACGTCGGCGTACGACGGAGCGGCACCCAGCTCGATGACCTGCGCCCCACCGGTGGAACCGGCCTCGAGGCGCGCGGTGTCGCTGAGCACGCTGGTCGGCAGGAAGACCGTGGCCGTGATGCCCATCCGGTCGTTCTGGTCCAGGGAGACCTGGAGGCCGTGCCGCAGCGCGAGGCGGCTGACCACGAACAGGCCCATGCGACGTGCGGTGTCGGGCGTGACCTCGCCACCGGAGCGCAGCTTCTCGTTGAGCTCGCCGAGCGCGTCGTCGGCGATGCCCAGGCCGGCGTCGGTGACCTGCACGATCACGCCGCCACGGGTGAACGACGACGTCACGAGGACCGTCGAGCTCGGCGGGGAGTACGACAGGGCGTTGTCGACCAGCTCGGCGAGCAGGTGGACGACGTCCGCGGCGGCCTCGCCGGTGACCCGCTGCGCGGGCGCGGCGTCGAGCTGCACCCGGCGGTAGTCCTGGACACCCGCGATGGCGGCCTGGAGCACGTCGGTGAGCGACAGGTCCTCCTGCTCGGTCGCGCGGGTGGGCGCGCCCGACAGGATGACCAGGCTCTCCGCGTTGCGGCGCATCCGCGCGGCGAGGTGGTCGAGCCGGAAGAGGCTCTCCAGGCGCTGCGGGTCCTCCTCGTCGCTCTCCAGCGTCTCGATCAGGCCGAGCTGCTGGTTGATCAGCGAGGTGTTGCGGCGCGACAGGGTGACGAACATGTCGCCGACCTGGGTACGGAGGGCGGCCTCACCGGAGGCCAGCAGGACCGCCTGGCGGTGCAGGTCGTCCACGGCCCGGGCCAGCTGGCCGGTCTCCTCGTGCGTGGTGACGCCGATCGGCTCGATCTCACCCGGGTCCTCACCGGACCGGATGCGGCGGACCGCCTCGGGCAGCCGCTCGTGGGCGACCTCGAGGGCGCCGGCGCGCACGCGGCGGATGGGGTTCAGCAGCAGGCGGGAGACCATCAGGGCCAGGATCAGCGCGGCCAGCAGGGCCAGGCCGATGATGAGCGAGTCGACCCAGGTGAGGACCTTGGCGTTGCGGGTCTGGCTGGCCAGGTTCTTGTCGATCTGCGTCAGCAGGTCGTCGATGAGGACGTCGTACGCCTCGTAGCCGGTGTCGGTGACCTTCATGTTGCCGCCACGGGCGTTCACCAGCCGCTGGGCGTTGGCCTGGCGGATCGCGAGCACGCGGGAGTCGGTCTGGCCGAGGGAGATCGCGAGCCGGTCGATGGAGGCGAGCTCGACACCGAACTCGGAGTACAGCTCGACCGGGTTGGGCGGCGTCGTCTTGGCGTTGGCGACCTGGATCGCCTGGAGCGACAGCGAGAGCCGGCCGTCCAGGGCCTGGGCGAGCACCAGCAGCGACGGCTCGGGGTCGATCTGGTCGTCGACGATGGTGGAGATGACCTGGGTGACTCCGCGCTCGAGCTGGCGGACCTGCGAGGTCATCGAGGTGAGGCTGACGTAGGCCATGCCGTTGCGCATCTGCTCGCTGAGCGAGATCACGTCGTTGACCTGCCGCAGCTGGGTCGGCGTCAGCGCGGCCGCGTCGCGGGCCTCGACGAGCTTGGTGCCCGCGTCCACGACCTCCTTCTGGGCGGCGTCCAGCTTGTCGTTGTTGATGCCGTTGGCCCGGGCCACGACGGCGGCCCGCTCGGCGGCGGCGAGGTACTCGACCGCGGGGCCGAGGACCTTCACCTGCGAGGCGGTGGCGGCGTAGTTGTCGGCCTGCGCCATCTCGGTGCGCACGCGCAGGCCGCCGAAGACGGCGGCGAGCAGGAAGGGCACGGTGAGGACGAGGGCGACCTTGCGGCGCAGCGACCACTCGGAGACGTTCAGCGGCGAGGGCTTCTCGCCCGGCGCCCACACGTGCTTGTCGACCTTCGGCGACGGCCCGCCCGGCTTGCCCGAGCCGATCGTCACCTCGTCCGCGGCGCCCTTGGCGCCCCGCAGCAGCGCGAAGCGCCGGCCGCCCTGGCCCTGCTCCGGCGTACCCGCGCCGGACTTCTGGGCCGTGCGCTCGGCGCGCGCCCCGTCCTTCTGGGCCTGCTTCTGGGCCTGCTTCTGGGCCTGCTTGAGCTTCTTGGCCTGGTCGCGGCGGTCCCGCTCGGCGGCCTTGGCCGCCTTGCTGTCCCGCTTGCCCGAGGGAGCCGCGGTGCCGGCGGCCGACAGCACCGAGCGCTGCGCGTTCTGGCCGACCTGGCCGAACGACGTCTGGCCGCTCTTCTGGCTCTTCTGCACGACCTTCTGGGCAGCCTTGGGGGAGGCCGCATCGGTGCGACGCTTGGAGAACATCTGGCCCCCGGGGGTCTCAGGGCAAAGCTTCGGACAGCCACCGGAGGGGCCGGTGGCGACGGCACCTGGTATGGACCGTCGCTTTACGCTAGGGACTCGGGTGGCGTCCTGTTCACAGATCCGCGGAACTGACTCCAACGGGTGGTCTGAACTGGCCCCTTCGGGCTACCCGCCGGTTCGCCCATCGGACAGGCAGCGCAGTGCCGTCGCCGCCATCACCAGCTCGCCGGCGGCGTCCGTGGCGTCGAGGTCCACGGTCGCCTCGATCACCCAGTCGCGGTCGCCGGCGGGGTCGGCCAGCGTCTGACGTACCTTCCGCACCCGGGACGAGGTACCCTCCTCGGCGCCCGCCGGCTCACCTTTCCCGGGAGCGCCCAGCCAGAAGTACGACGGGCCGCGGGCGTCCGCGTCGGTCGCGATCGTGTCGTGCTGGGCGTAGTACTCCTCGAGCGCCTGGTCCCAGCGGCTGCGGGTCATCACCACCTCGCGCGCGGGCTCGACCGCGTCGGCCGCCGCACGCTCGAGTCGCATCAGCGCGTCGAGGTCGTCGCGCGCACAGGCCGCGACGCGGGCGAACATGGCGTTGCGCACCATCACCTCGAGCACCCGCTCCTGGGCCGACAGCGGGCGCGGTGGGGGCAGCGGCTCGTCGCCCGCGAACAGGCGGTGGGCCAGGGCGTCGTCCGGGTGGCTGAGCGCCTCCCACTCGTCGATGAGCGAGGAGTCGGTCTGCCGGATCGTCTCCCCCAGCCAGTCCACGATCGTCTCCAGCTCGGGGGTGCGGTGCACGTCGGGGACGGTCTGCCGGATGGTGCGGTAGGCGTCGCTGAGGTACCGCAGCACCAGCCCCTCGGAGCGGGCCAGCTCGTAGCGGCGGACGAAGTCGGTGAACCCCATCGCCTGCTCCCACATCTCGCGGAGCACGGACTTGGGGCCGAGGGCGTCCTCGGGGAGCCACGGGTGGGACTGGCGGTACATCGCGTACGTCGCCTCGAGCAGCTCGGCCAGCGGCTGCGGCCAGGTGACCTCCTCGAGGAGCGCCATCCGCTCCTCGTACTCAATCCCGTCGGCCTTCATCTCCGCGATCGCCTCGCCACGCGCCGCGTGCTGCTGGGCGAAGAGGATCTGACGCGGCGCCTCGAGGACCGACTCGACGACGCTGACGACGTCGAGGGTGTACGTCGGGGACTCCGGGTCGAGGACGTCGAACGCGGCCAGGGCGAAGTGCGCCAGCGGCTGGTTGAGGGCGAAGTCCTCGGGCAGGTCGACGGTCAGGACGTAGCGCCGGCCGTGCTGGTCCGGCTCGTCGAGCCGCGTGACGGTGCCCGAGCGCACCAGGGACCGGGTCAGCCGGAGCGCCCGCCGCGCGTGCCGGAGCTGCTGGCGGCGTGGCTCGTGGTTGTCCATCAGCAGCCGGCGCATCACCGGGAACGCGTCCTCGGGCCGGGACAGGACGTTGACCAGCATCGCGTTGTCGACCTTCATCCGCGAGGCCAGTCGCTCGGGCTCCCCCGCGACCAGCTTGTCGAAGGTCTGCTCGGTCCACACCACGGTGCCCTCGGGCGGCTTCTTCAGCTGCGCCTTGGAGCTCTTCTTGGCCTTCTGGTGCTCCCGGAGTGCGGCGTTCTTGGCGTCCGCCTTCGCCTTGGCCTTGGCGTTCTCGATGACGTGCTCGGGCGCCTGGACGACGACGTACCCGGACGTGTCGTACCCTGCCCGTCCGGCCCGCCCGGCGATCTGCAGGAACTCCCGCGTCCGCAGCACCCGCTGCCGGTTGCCGTCGAACTTGGCGAGCCCGGTGAAGAGCACCGTGCGGATCGGCACGTTGATGCCGACGCCGAGCGTGTCGGTGCCGCAGATGACGGTGAGCAGCCCGGCCTGCGCCAGGGTCTCCACCAGGCGCCGGTACTTCGGCAGCATCCCCGCGTGGTGCACCCCGATGCCGGCCTTCACCAGCTTCTGCAGGGTCTGCCCGAACCCCCGCCCGAACCGGAACGCCCCGATCTTGTCGGTGATCGCGTCCTTGCGCTCGCGGCCGGACCTCCCGTGCTGGTCGAGCTTGTCCAGGCCCCCACCCAGCAACCGGGTGGCGTGCTCGACCGCGGCCGCCTGCGTGAAGTGCACGACGTACGCCGGTGCCTGCCCGCTCGACACCAGCTCGGCCACGGTGTCGTCGAGCGACTCGAGCGACCAGCTGAAGCTCAGCGGCACCGGCCGCTCCGCGTCGGCGACGACCGCGGTCTCCAGGCCGGTACGCCGGGTGAGGTCGGCCGCGATCTCCGACATGTCGCCGAGGGTCGCCGACATCAGCAGGAACTGCGCCTGGGGCAGCTCCAGGAGCGGCACCTGCCAGGCCCAGCCGCGGTCGGGCTCGCCGTAGTAGTGGAACTCGTCCATCACGACCAGCCCGACGTCGGCGCGGGATCCTTCGCGCAGCGCGATGTTCGCCAGCACCTCGGCGGTGCAGGCGATGATCGGTGCGCCCGGGTTCACCGAGGCGTCGCCGGTCAGCATGCCGACGTCGTCGGCGCCGAACGCCTCGCAGAGCGCGAAGAACTTCTCGCTCACCAGCGCCTTGATCGGTGCGGTGTAGAAGGAGACGCGGTCGGTGGCCAGCGCGGCCAGGTGCGCGCCGGTCGCGACCAGCGACTTGCCCGACCCCGTCGGCGTCGCCAGCACCACGTGGTGACCCGAGAGCAGCTCGAGCAGCGCCTCGTCCTGGTGCGGGTAGAACGTCAGCCCCTGCTCCCCCGCCCACTCGGCGAGCGTGAGGTACAGGGTGTCGGCGTCGTGCTCCTCCGGGACGGTGAGGCGGGGCACGGGCATCGGGCCATTGTGTCCGGAGGCCCGCGCCGCTGGTCGAGGAGGTTGCCCTGGCAACCGTCACGAGACCCGGCGAGAGGCACGCCTCCGTCTCGCCGGGTCTCGTGACAGGACTTCGTCCTTCCTCGACCAGCGGCGCGGCGCGAGGCATGCTCGACGCATGAAGAGCACCATGCAGGACGCCCCGCTCAACATCTCCCGCCTGCTCGCCCACGCGGCCCGCGTGCACCCCGACGCCGAGGTCGTCACCGCCACCCCGGACGGCGTCCGGCGGCGTACGTTCGCCGAGGTCACCGAGCGGGCCGCCCGCCTGGCCGGCGCGCTGCGTGCGTGCGGCGTCGACGGCGACCAGCGGGTCGGCACGTTCATGTGGAACAACGCCGAGCACCTCGAGGTCTACCTCGCCGCGCCGTCGATGGGTGCCGTGCTGCACACGCTGAACATCCGGCTGTTCCCGGACCAGGTCACCTACGTCGCCAACCACGCCGAGGACAAGGTCGTCGTCGTGGACGCCAGCCTGCTGGCGCCGTTCACCCAGCTGCTGCCGACGTTCGAGACCGTCACCCACGTGCTCGTCGCCGGGCCCGAGGCCGCCGACGCGGACCTGTCCGAGCTCGAGGCCACGGGCCGGACGATCCTGAGGTACGAGGAGGCGCTGGCCGGTGCCGAGCCGGTCACCGAGTGGCCGCAGATCGTGGAGACCGACGCCGCGGCCATGTGCTACACGTCCGGCACCACCGGCAACCCCAAGGGCGTCGCGTACAGCCACCGCTCCATGTACCTGCACTCGATGGCCGTCGCGATGGGCGACGCGATGGGGCTGACGCCGTACGACCGGATCCTGCCGATCGTGCCGATGTTCCACGCCAACGCGTGGGGGCTGCCGTACGCCGCCATCATGGTCGGCGCCTCCCTCGTGATGCCCGACCGCTGGCTCCAGCCCGAGCCGCTGACCCGGCTGATCGCGTCCGAGCGCGTGTCCGTCTCCGGCGCCGTGCCGACAATCTGGAACGACATCCTCACCTACGCCGACGCGAACCCCGCCGACCTCTCGTCGATCCGGCTGGTGCCGTGCGGCGGCTCGGCGGTCCCGCTGGGCCTCCAGCAGGCGCTCGCGCAGCGCCACGGGGTGCAGATCCGCCAGGCATGGGGCATGACGGAGACGAGCCCGGTCGCGACCTGCGCCATGCCGCCGGTCGGCGTGGACCCCGAGAGCGAGGAGGGCTGGCGCTACCGCGCCTCGCAGGGCCGCCCGCTCGCCGGCGTGACCGCCCGCATCGTCGGCGACTCCGGCGAGGAGCTGCCGCGCGACGGCGTGGCCGTCGGCGAGGTCGAGGTGCAGGGTCCGTGGGTCACCGGTTCCTACTACAAGGACGACGATGCTGAGTCACAGGCGAAGTTCCGCGACGGCTGGCTGCGCACCGGCGACGTCGGCACGCTCGACCGCCAGGGGTACATCACGCTGACCGACCGCGCCAAGGACGTCATCAAGTCCGGCGGCGAGTGGATCTCGTCGGTCGACCTCGAGAACCACCTCATGTCCCACCCCGACGTCCTCGAGGCCGCCGTCGTGGCCATCCCCGACGAGAAGTGGGACGAGCGCCCGCTGGCCACCGTCGTCCTGCGCGAGGGCGCCACCGCCGACCTCGACTCCCTGCGCGACCACCTCGCCCAGAAGTTCGCCAAGTGGCAGCTCCCCGACGCCTGGGCCTTCATCGAGGCCGTCCCGCGCACCTCCGTCGGCAAGTTCGACAAGAAGGTCATCCGCAAGGAGTTCGCCGACGGCGCCCTCGACGTCAAGCGCCTCGACTGACGGCCGAGTTGGGCTGGGGTGCCAGTTTCAGCGCGATCGCGCGGAAATGGCAACGTCTGCCGCCCGAGATCTGCCATTTCCGCGCGATCGCGTGATTTCCGGCACCACAGACCCCACCTACCGTGCCCGAGGATGCGCCGTCGCGAACACCTCGCGCAGGTTGTCCACGGTGACGAGCGTGTAGACCTGGGTCGTGGTGACCGACGCGTGGCCGAGAAGCTCCTGGACGACGCGGACGTCGGCGCCGCCGTCGAGGAGGTGGGTGGCGAAGGAGTGGCGCAGGGTGTGCGGCGAGACGTCGGTGGTGACGCCGGCGCGCTCGGCGGCTCGCACCAGCACCGTCCAGGCGCTCTGCCGCGAGAGCCGGCCCCCACGCGCGTTGAGGAAGAGGGCGGGGGTGCCACGACCGGCCGCGACCAGGGTCGGCCGCGACGCGGTCAGGTAGTCGGCGACCGCGGCCGAGGCGTACGACCCGACCGGCACGATCCGCTCCTTGCCGCCCTTGCCCCGCAGCAGCACGGTCCGGTCGACGGTGTCGAGGTCGTCGACGTCGAGCCCGACGGCCTCGGAGATGCGCGCACCCGTCCCGTACAGCACCTCCAGCAGCGCCCGGTCCCGCATCGCCAGCGCCGTACCCGCCGAACCCGCGGCCGACAGGATCGCCTCCACGTCCGCCAGCGGCAGCGCCTTGGGGAGCCGCTTCGCCGGCGACGGGGGCTTGACCCCGGCAGCCGGGTCGGCGGCAGCGAGCCCGTCGGCCACCGCGAACTTGTGGAACCCGCGTACGGCGACCACCGTGCGCGCCGCAGAGGTCGAGCCCAGCGGCGGGTGGTCCGCGTCACCCTCGCGCAGCGCCACCAGGAAGTCGGTGACCGTCGCCTCGGTCACCTCGTCGAGCGACGAGATGTCCAGCGACCCGAGGTACCCGACGTACCGACGCAGGTCACGCCGGTACGACGTCAGGGTGTTGGCCGCCAGCCCGCGCTCGACCGTCAGGTGGTCGAGGTAGGTCCTGACGGCCGGCCCCGGCTCAGCCAAGCGCGCTCAGCCGATCGCTTCGGCCAGGTCGACGGCCTCGATGCCCACCGCCTCGCCCACCGGGCCGTTCGTGAGCTGCCCGGCGTGCGTGTTGAGCCCGAGAGCCAGCGACCGGTCGGCCCTGCAGGCGTCCTGCCAGCCCTTGTCGGCCAGCGCGACGGCGTACGGCATCGTCGCGTTGGTCAGGGCGTAGGTCGAGGTGTTCGGCACCGCGCCCGGCATGTTCGCGACGCAGTAGAAGATCGAGTTGTGGACCGGGTACGTCGGGTCGGCGTGCGTGGTCGCGTGGGTGTCCTCGAAGCAGCCGCCCTGGTCCACCGCGATGTCGACGAGCACCGAGCCCGGCTTCATCCGCGACACCAGGTCGTTCGAGACGAGCTTCGGCGCGGCCGCGCCCGGGATCAGCACCGCGCCGATCACCATGTCGGCCTCCATCACCTGCTGCTCGATCGCCAGTCGCGACGACGCCAGCCCGTGCACGCGGTTGTTGTAGCGCCAGAACGACATCCGCAGCTTGTCGAGGTCGGTGTCGAGCAGGGTCACGTCGGCGCCCATGCCGAGCGCGATGTTGGCGGCGTTCTGGCCGGAGACGCCGGCGCCGATGATCACGACCTTGGCGTTGGCGACACCGCCGACGCCGCCCATCAGCACGCCGCGGCCGCCCTGGGCCTTCATCAGCGAGTACGCGCCGACCTGGGGCGCGAGGCAGCCCGCGACCTCGGACATCGGGTACAGCAGCGGCAGCCCGCCGGACGGCAGCTGCACGGTCTCGTAGGCGATGCCGGTGACCTTGCGGTTGATCAGCTCCTCGGTGAGCGGCTTGTCGGCCGCCAGGTGCAGGTAGGTGAAGAGCGTGAGGCCCTCCCGCATCCGGCCGTACTCCTCGGCGACCGGCTCCTTGACCTTGAGCACCATGTCGATGCCGCCGTCGGTGCCCCAGGCGTCCTCCGCCGCCGGCACGATCGTGGCGCCCGCCCCGACGTACTCGTCGTCGCTGATGGAGGACCCGACCCCCGCGCTCGCCTGGATGAACACCTCGTGACCGTGGGCGACCAGCTCGTGCACGCCGATGGGCGTGATGGCCACGCGGTACTCGTGGTTCTTGACTTCCTTGGGGACTCCGACCTTCACCTGATCGCTCCTGGGTCGTCGGCCGTACGCCGTGCCCGGCGCCGGCAGCAGCACTGCGCTGTGCGGCCGGGTCCGACAATATCCACGCGGTCACCCGTGGTGTGACGCGGGCGACGCTGTGCGCGAGCCCTAGGATCCCCTCGTGGCGGACTATCTGCGGATCGGCGAGGTCGCCCAGGCCGTCGGCGTCAGCGTCGACACCCTGCGTCGCTGGGAGGCAGACGGCCGCGTCCAGTTCGAGCGGCGCGGCAACCAGCGGGTGCTGCGCGCCGACAAGCTGGCCGCCCTCACCGCGTCGGTCAGCGGCCCGGACCGCGTCTCCAGCGCCCGCAACCGCTTCCACGGCGTCGTCGTCGGCATCACCCGCGACCGGGTGATGGCCCAGGTCGAGATGGTGTGCGGTGAGTTCCGCGTGGTCTCCCTGATGAGCCGGGAGGCGGCCGACGAGCTCGGCCTCGAGGTCGGCAAGCACGCTACGGCGATCGTGAAGTCCACCAACGTCATCGTCGAGGTGTGAGACCCCTGCATAGGTACTACCTAGGCTTTGTGATTCGATGCGCGCATGGCCCGACGTCTCTCCCTGCTCGCCGCCGCCGCCGTGTTCCTCGCAGCCACCGCGACGGCGTGCGGTGACGACGGCAGCACCGGGCCGGGCTCCGCGGGTGGGACCACGTTGACCGTGTACGCCGCCGCGTCGTTGACCACGACCTTCCAGCAGATCGGCGAGGAGTTCGAGAAGGAGCACGACGGGGTCACGGTCGAGTTCTCCTTCGGCGGCTCCTCCGACCTGGTCGCGCAGATCCAGGAGGGAGCCCCGGCCGACGTGTTCGCCTCCGCGGACACCGCGAATATGGACAAGCTGACCGCCGCCGGCCTCCAGGCCGGCGACCCGCAGAGCTTCGCGTCCAACACCCTCGAGATCGCGGTACCTCCGGGAAACCCGGCCGGCATCGCGTCCTTCGCCGACCTGGCGAAGAGCGACGTGAACGTCGTCGTGTGCGCGCCGGAGGTGCCGTGCGGCTCCGCCACCCAGAAGGTCGAGGCGGCCACCGGCGTCGCGCTCTCCCCCGTCAGCGAGGAGCAGTCGGTGACCGACGTGCTCGCCAAGGTCACCTCCGGCGAGGCCGACGCCGGGGTCGTCTACGTCACCGACGTCGAGGCGGCCGGTGACGACGTGGAGGGCGTGACCTTCCCCGAGTCGTCGGAGGCCGTGAACACCTATCCCGTCGTCGCGTTGAAGGACGCCGCCGACGCCGACCTCGCGCAGCAGTTCGTGGACCTGGTGCTGGGTGACACCGGCCGGCGCATCCTGGAGGAGGCCGGCTTCGCCCAGCCGTAACAGCCGTCAGGCAGTCCGCAGCCAGCGACCGGTCGACGTACCCCGCTGGCTGTTCCTGCCCGCCCTGCTGGGCGCGCTGTTCGTCCTGCTCCCTCTCGTCGCCATCGTCGCCAAGGTCGACTGGGGCAGCTTCTTCTCCCTCGTCACGTCCGAGGGCTCGCGGGCGGCGTTCTGGCTGAGCCTGCGCACCTCCGCGGCCAGCACCCTCGCCTGCGTCGTCCTCGGGGTGCCGATGGCGCTGCTGCTGGCGCGGTGGGACTTCCCCGGTCTCGGCCTGCTCCGGTCGCTGGTGCTGATCCCCCTGGTCCTGCCTCCGGTCGTGGGCGGGCTGGCGCTGCTCTACACCTTCGGGCGCCGCGGTCTCCTGGGCGAGTCCCTCGACGCGCTCGGCATCCAGGTCGCGTTCTCGACCATCGCGGTGGTGATGGCCCAGACGTTCGTGGCGATGCCGTTCCTGGTGCTCAGCCTCGAGGGCGCGCTGCGCACGGCCGGCGACCGCTTCGAGGTCGTCGCCGCGTCGCTCGGCGCGCCACCCACCACCGTCTTCCGGCGGATCACCCTCCCGCTCGTGCTGCCCGGCCTGGTGTCCGGGGCCGTGCTGGCGTTCGCGCGCTCGCTCGGCGAGTTCGGGGCCACCATCACCTTCGCCGGCAGCCTCCAGGGCCGCACCCGCACGCTGCCCCTGGAGATCTACCTCCAGCGGGAGACCGACCCCGACGCCGCGGTCGCCCTCGCCCTCGTGCTGCTCGTCGTCGCCGTCCTCGTCATCGGGGTCGCGCGGCACGGACGGACGGCCCTGTGAGCGTCCGCTTCTCCGCGACGGTGCCCGACCGGCAGGTGCGGGTCGACCTCGAGGTGGCCGACGGCGAGACCCTCGCGGTGCTGGGTCCCAACGGGTCGGGCAAGTCCACGGTCCTCGGCGTGCTGGCGGGCCTGGTGCGCCCGCAGTCCGGCCGCATCACGCTCGACGACCGCGTCCTCACCGACGTCGGCCCCGGCGCCCCGGGCGTGCAGGTGGCACCGCACGACCGGCGGACCGCCCTCCTCGGCCAGGACGCCCTCCTCTTCCCCCACCTCGACGCGCTCGAGAACGTCGCCTTCGGTCCACGCAGCCGCGGCACCGACCGGCGTACGGCGCGCGCGGACGCCCAGCGCTGGCTCGACGAGCTGGGCGTCGGCGACCTCGCCGACCGTCGCCCCGGACAGCTGTCGGGCGGGCAGGCGCAACGGGTGGCGGTGGCCCGCGCACTCGCAGCCGAGCCCAGGCTGCTGCTGCTCGACGAGCCGATGGCCGCGCTCGACGTCGCCGTCCAGCCGGCGCTGCGCCAGGTGCTCCGCCGGGTGCTCCAGGAGCGCACCGCGATCGTCGTCACCCACGACCCCCTGGACGCGCTGCTGCTCGCCGACCGGGTCGTCGTGCTGGAGCAGGGGCGCGTGGTCGAGTCCGGGCCGAGCACGGACGTGCTGGCCCGGCCGCGGAGTGCGTTCGCCGGGCGGCTGGCCGGTCTCAACCTGCTGCGTGGCACCTGGCGCGACGGCGCCGTGCACGTGCGCGACGGGTGGGACGTCCACGGCCGTGTCGAGGGCACCGCGCCCGAGCCGGGTCATGACGCGATCGCCGCCTTCCGCCCCCAGGCCGTCGCGGTCTATCGAGACGCCGCACGCAAGACCCTCCTGGGGAGCCCACGCAACGCCTTCGACGTCCGCGTCACCGAGCTCGAGCCGCGTGCCGACCTGCTGCGCGTGCACGCCGGCGACCTGGCCGCCGACGTCACCGTCCAGGCGGCCGCCGAGCTGGAGCTGGTCGTCGGCACCCCGGTCACCTTCGTGGTCAAGGCCACCGAGGTCGCGTTGTACGGCCTGTGAACCCTTCTCCCGGCTGCGGGTAAGAACAGGCATGGACGACGGCGAGGCCATCGCGCGATCGGTCGACGACCCCGCGGAGTTCGGGGTCGTCTACGACCGGTACGCCGACGACGTGCACCGCTTCGTGCTGCGCCGTCTCGGCGCCGACCTGGCCGACGACGTCACGGCGGAGACCTTCGCCACCGCGCTGCGGTACCGGGCCAGGTACGACGCGACCCGGCCGAACGCCCGGCCGTGGCTGTTCGGCATCGCCGCCAACCTGGTCGGCAAGCACCGCCGGACCGAGGTACGCGGCCTGCGCGCCGTGGCGCGCCTCGGCGCCGACCCGATCGCCCGTACCTGGGCGCCGGACGGGGTCGAGGAGCGCGTGGTCGCGTCCTCCGCCGGCCCGGCGCTGGCCACCGCGCTGGCCAAGCTCGCGCCCGGGGACCGGCACGTGCTGCTCTTGGTCGCCTGGGCCGACCTCACCTACGCCGAGGTGGCCGAGGCGCTCGACCTACCAGTCGGCACCGTCCGGTCCCGCCTGCACCGCGCGCGACAGGCCGTCAGGCGCTCGCTCACCCACGACCCGACCAGCTCACCGCTGCCGAAGGAGGCACCGACATGGACGAGATGACCCTACTGCGCGAGTTCCGCAGCGACGCGCCCGCCGCCGCGCCGCCCGAGGTGCGCGAGCGGGTCCTCGGCTCCCGTCGTACCTCCCGTCGTCCGGCCCTCCGACTCGCGCTCGCCGCGGTCCTCGCCGTCACGGGGGGCGGGGTCGCGGCGACCGTGTTCCAGCCCGCAGCGCCCTCGGCCGCCGCGGTCCTGGGCCGGGTCGCGGCGACCGTCGCGGCCGCGCCCGACCTGACACCGCGACCGGACCAGTGGGTCTACGAGCGCGACCTCTTCCTGGACGCGGTGACCGGCAAGCCCGGCACCCACCCGGGCGAGTCGTGGTCCCGCTTCGACGGCGAGCGCGTCGCCGACCGGATGCCGAGCGGCCGGGTCAACGTCCAGGGCGTCGAGTACTGGCCGCTGGGCACGCCCCAGCAGTGGTACGACATGGTGGTCGCGCTCCCCGACGACCCGGCCGACGTCCTCGACCACCTGGCGGCGGACCCGCTCTACACGTCCACGGGCGACACCCGGGCCGACCGCGACTTCGACGAGGTGACGCAGGCCCTGACCGCCGAGACGTACCTCCCGCCGGCCGGCCGCGCGAGCCTGTTCCGCGCCCTGGCCACCATCCCCGGCGTCGGCATCGACGAGCACGCTGCGCCCGACCTGGTCGGCCGGCCGGTCCTGTCCGTCACCTTCACCGGTGACACCGACCTCGGCCGCGCGGGTGACCACTGGGAGCTGCTGCTCGACCCGGCGTCCTACGACGTGCTCGGCCTGCGCGGCACCGCGGGCTCGGACATCGACCTGGGCGAGGGGACGGTCAAGCACGCCGGCGAGGTCTGGTACGAGGTGGCCGTCCTGGACCACCGCGTCGTGGACCACGCGGGCGACCTGCACTAGCCGGCCGCGACGTCCTCCACCGCCCGGAGCACCCGCAGCACGTTGCGGCAGGTGAGCTTGCCGAGGTCCTCGGCCGACCAGCCGCGCTGGGCGAGGGCCTCGAGCAGCGCGGGGTACGTGCTGACGTCCTCCAGTCCGTCGGGCAGCGTCGTCACGCCGTCGTAGTCGCCACCGAGCCCGACGTGGTCGACGCCGGCCACCTCGCGCACGTGCTCGACGTGCTCGACGACGTCGGCCAGGGTCGCCGGCGGCGGCGGGTCGGTGCGCTGGAGCTCGGCGAGGTACGGCTCGAACCGCGCCAGCTCCTTGGGCTCGAAGCCCAGCGCACGGGCGCCGTCCTCGGCCGCGAACGCCCAGTCCCGGTTGTCCTGGTTCACGAACCTCGGCACGAACGACACCATGCAGACCCCACCGCCGGCGGCCATGGTGGTCAGCACGTCGTCGGGCACGTTGCGCGGGTGGTCGACGACCTCGTACGCCGAGGAGTGGGAGAACAGCACGGGAGCCGTCGCCACGGCGAGCGCGTCGCGCATGGTGTCGGCGCTGACGTGCGAGAGGTCGACCACCATCCCGATGCGGTTCATCTCGGCCACGACCTCGCGCCCGAAGTCGCTCAGCCCGCCGAGGACGCGCTCGTCGGTGGCCGAGTCGGCCCAGGGGACGTTCTCGTTGTGGGTCAGCGTCAGGTACCTCACCCCCAGCCGGTGGTACATGCGCAGCACCGCCAGCGAGCCGTCGATCTGGTGGCCGCCCTCGGCGCCCAGCAGCGAGGCGACGCGACCCGACGCCATCGCCGCCTCGGCCTCGTCGGCGGTGGTCGCCAACGCCAGCCGGTCGGCGTACCTCTCGACCATCCGGTACGCCGCGTCGACCTGCTCGAGCGTGGCGCGCACCGACTCGTGGCCCAGCGTCGACGGGACGAACACCGACCAGAACTGCGCGCCCACGCCGCCCTCGCGCAGCCGCGGCAGGTCGGTGTGGGTGCGGCCGTCCTGGCGGACCGCGATGTCGACCTCGTCGAAGTCGTAGCCGCAGAGCCGGCGCAGCGCCCAGAGCAGGTCGTTGTGCCCGTCGGCGACCGGGTGCTCGGCGAGCAGCGACGCGATGTCGACGTTCACAGAAGGTCCCGGCGCCGAAGAGCGTCGTACGCGAGCACGGCCACGGCGATCGGCGCCTCCGTGACCCGGCCGTCCAGCACCGCATCGACGATCTCGTCCACCGGCACCCAGAGCTTCTCCATGGCCGCTTCCTCGTGCTGCAGGGCGAAGTCGCCCCGGCCGCGCCTCGTCAGCCCGCGAGCCAGGAAGAACACGTGCCGCTCGGAGGTGATGCCGGCCGACGGGAGGAGCGCGAAGAGCTGTCGCCACTCGCTGGCCTCCAGCTCGACCTCCTCCCGCAGCTCGCGCTTCGCCGTCTCCAGTGGGTCCTCCCCGTCCGTGTCACGCAGCCCCGCCGGCAGCTCGAGGTGGGTGCCGAGCACGGGATGGCGGTACTGCCGCACGCACGCGACCCGCTCCTCGTCGTCGACGGCGAGCACGATGACGGCTCCCGGGTGCTCGAAGACCCAACGGTCGAAGGACTCGCCCCCGCCCGGAGCGGTGATGGTGTCCTGGCGCAGGGCGACGATCCAGTCGCCGCGGTAGAGGTCGGTGCTCCCCTGGACCGGCCAGGACTCCGAGGTGTCCGGGGGTAGGTCAGGCACGCCCCGAGGTTATCGGCCGCTACCGTGGCAGGCGTGACCGACACCGATACGGGACCGCTGTCCCTCACCCGCGCCGAGGCCGAGGAGCGCTTCGCCCTGCTCGAGGTCGACCGGTACGACGTGGCGTTCGACCTCCGCGGACTGCTCGAGGGCGACGTCCTCGAGGCGACGTCCACCGTCACCTTCCGCTGCGACGAGCCCGGCTCGAGCACGTTCATCGACTGCGTCGCCACGGTCACCAGGGCCACGCTCAACGGCGTCGAGCTCGACCCGTCCACGCAGGACCGCGGTCGGCTGCCCCTGCCCGACCTCCAGGCCGACAACGTCCTGGTCGTCACCTCGTCGCAGTCCGACACCGCGTCGGCCCACGGCATCAAGCGCACGGTGGACCCGAGCGACAAGCTCGTCTACGTCTGGACGACCTTCGAGCCGGACATGGCCCGCCGGGCCTTCGCGAACTTCGACCAGCCCGACCTCAAGGCGGTGCACGGCTTCACCGCCAGCGCCCCGGACACGTGGGTGGTCTGCAGCAACTCCCGGCACACCTCGATCGAGGACCTGGCCGACGGCGGGAAGCTCTGGACGTTCGCGGACACCCCGCGCCTCTCGACGTACGTCACGGTCGTCAACGCCGGCCCGTTCTACGAGCGACGCGAGAGCCGCGGCGGCTACGACCTCGGCCTCTTCTGCCGGCAGTCGCTCAGGCACCTCCTCGACCGCGATGCCGACGAGTTCTTCACGGTCACCGAGCAGGGCCTCGCCTGGTTCGGCGAGAAGTTCGGGGTCCCGTTCGGCCAGGAGAAGTACGACCAGGTGTTCGTGCCCGACATGGGCGGCGCGATGGAGAACTGGGGCTGCGTCACCTGGGGTGACGGCGTGCTGTTCCGCAGCGACCCGACCTACGACCAGCGGCGGCAGGCCGCCTCGATCAACCTGCACGAGATGGCGCACATGTGGTTCGGCGACCTGGTGACCATGAAGTGGTGGGACGACCTCTGGCTGAACGAGGCGTTCGCGTCCTGGGCGGCCACCTGGTCGCTGGTCGGCGCCACGAGGTACACCGACAGCTGGGCGGCGTTCCTGGCCACCGGCAAGCTCGAGGGCTACCGCGTCGACATGGGGCCGGCCAGCCACCCGATCCGCGGCGACGTGCCCGACGTCTCGCAGGCGATGGCCAACTTCGACGCGATCTCGTACCAGAAGGGCCAGTCGGTGCTGCGCCAGCTCAGCGCGTACGCCGGCGAGGACGCGTTCCTGGAGGGGCTGCGCGCCTACTTCCGCGACCACGCGTGGGGCAACACGCGCCTGGAGGACCTCACCGGCGCCGTCGGCGCGGCCAGCGGACAGGACCTGACCACGTGGGAGTCGCAGTGGCTCGACGAGTCCGGCACCGACACCCTCTCCCTGGACGGCGACGTGCTGCGCGCGGCCGGGCCGGGAGGCGGCCGGCCTCGCTCGCACCGGCTCGACATCGGCTGCTACGCCGAGGACGACGGCCGGTTGCGCCACGTGGGTGACGTCGAGGTGCGCACCGAGGGCGCCGAGACGCGGGTCGAGCTCCCGGACGCCGACCTGTTCGTGGTCAACGACCACGACCTGACCTTCGCAGCGGTCCGGACCGACAAGGCGAGCCTCGACGTGATGCTCCGCCGCGCCGGCGACCTGCCGGACCCCGTGTCCCGGGCGCTGGCCGTCGCCACCGCGTACGACATGCTCGTCAAGGGCGAGCTCTCCGGCGACGACGCCCTGACCTGCGTGCTGGGCGTCCTCGAGACCGAACGCCTCGAGGGCATCGTCGAGCCGTTCCTGCGGATGGCCGGCCTGATCGCCTCCTTCTACACACCGAGCGCCGACATCACCGCCCAGCGCACTCGGGTGGCCGACAGCGCGGCCCGGCTGGCCACCGAGCCCGACCTCGCCCAGGGAGCGCTCCTCGCGCTGGCCGCCAACGCCACCAAGCCCGAGCACTTCGCGCAGCTCGACGCCGCGGCCGAGCACAACATCGGCCTCGCCTGGCGGGTCGCCGCCACGCGCGCGGCCCAGGGCGACGACGACGCCGAAGCGGTCGAGCGGCTCCTGGAGCGCGACCCGGACCCGGACGCCGCGGTCAGTGCCCTGATCGTGCGCGCCTCCCGCAACCTCACCGAGGCCAAGGAGGAGGCCTGGCACGCCCTGTACGCCGAGCAGTCGGTGCCCGGCGGGGTGGTCATGGGCCAGATGATCCGGGCCTTCTGGCGTCCCGAGCAGCGCGACGTGCTGATGCCGTTCACCGAGCGGTACCTCCAGGAGGTCCCCAAGCTCGCCGGCGGCGGCATGCTCAAGGTCTTCGGACTGATCGGCGGCATGTTCCCGATGGTCGGCGACCAGCGGTTCCTCGACGACGCGACCGCGTTGGCCAAGGAGCCCGGGACCGACCCCACGGTCCGCGCTGCCCTGCTCGGCGGCGTGGACACGCTCGTGCGCAAGCTGCGCGCCCGCGGCGAGCTCTAGACCCTGCCCAGCGCCTCGCGGTTGGCGGCGATCTCCTCGGCGACGTAGGCGTCCTCGGCGCCGACCGGGTCGGCGGCCAGCTCCTCCATCAGAGCCAGCGCCTCGTCGTACTTCCCGAGCGTGCGCAGCGTGCGGCCCACGCACCACCGGGCGACGACCCAGGCCTGGCGGTCGTCGGCCTCCGCCCGGACCTCGACGGCGCGCTCGAACACGGTGAGCGCGCGCTCCGGCTCGCCGGAGTCGTGCAGGTCCCAGCCGAGGTTGTTGAGGATCGAGCCCAGCCAGCGGCGCACCTGCGGGTCCTCGGTCGCCTCGATCTCGGCCAGGGCTCGCTCGTCGACGGCCCGTGCGGCGGCCGGCCCCTCGGTGGCACCGGCGGCGATGGCCTGCATGTGCAGCGCGTCGAGCGCGAGGCCTCCCGCCCCGGCCTCGGTGGCCAGGCGGTGGGCTTCGGCGAAGTACGGCGCGGCGCCGGCCGGGTCCCCGGTCGAGTTGAGCACCCGGCCGCGCTCGATCGCGATCCGCGCCCGCGCATGGGCCGACGTCGGCCCGGCGGACTCGACCTCGTCCAGGATGCGGCCGGCCGCCTCGAAGTCCCCGGCGAGCCCTGTCGCGCGGGCCTGCTGGGTGCGCAGCACCGCGACGGCCTCCCCGAAGCGCCCCGCCGAGCCTGCGGCGTCGCCGAAGTCCCAGGTGTCCAGGACCAGCTGCTCGAGCGCCCGCGGGTCGGCCAGCCGATGGGTCAGCGGGTCAGCCATCCGCCGGCTCGCGGCGCAGCCCGGTCTCGTCGATCGGGAACCGTTCGGACCGCTGACGCTCCAGCGCCGCGCCGACCAGTCCGGCGAACAGCGGGTGCGGACGCGTCGGGCGGGACCTGAGCTCCGGGTGCGCCTGCGTCGAGACGTAGTAGGGGTGCACGTCGCGGGGCAGCTCGACGTACTCGACCAGGTCGAGGTCGGGGTTCGTGCCCGAGAAGACGATGCCCGCGGCCTGGAGCTGCTCGCGGTAGTGGTTGTTGACCTCGTAGCGGTGTCGGTGCCTCTCCTCGACCCGTGCCTGTCCGTAGGCCTCGCGGACGATCGAGCCGGCGGCCAGCTCCGCGGGATAGAGGCCCAGGCGCATCGTGCCGCCGAGGTCGCCGGCCCCGTCGACGTACGCCTTCTGCTCCTCCATGGTCGCGATGACCGGCTCGGGGCAGTCGGGGTCGAACTCGGTGGAGGCGGCCTTCTCGAGCCCGGCGACGTTGCGGGCGTACTCGATGACCATGCACTGCAGCCCCAGGCACAGGCCCAGCGTCGGGATGCCGTGGGTGCGGGCGTAGGTGAGGGCGCCGAGCTTGCCGTCGAGACCCCGCACGCCGAACCCGCCCGGCACGCAGACGCCGTCCACGTCGTGCAGCTGGCGGTGCGCGCCGGCCTGGTCGGCGCACTCGTCGGAGGGCACCCAGCGGATGTGCACCTTGGTCTCGTGGGCGAACCCGCCGGCGTTCAGGGCCTCGGCGACCGACAGGTAGGCGTCGTGGAGGTCGACGTACTTGCCGACCAGGGCGATGGTGACGTCGTCCTTGGGGTGGTGCACCTTGCGCAGCAGGTCGTCCCACGTCGTCCAGTCGACGTCGCGGAACGGCAGGTCCAGGCGGCGGACGAGGTAGGCGTCCAGGCCCTCGCGGTGCAGCACCTTCGGGATGTCGTAGATCGACGGCGCGTCCGCCGCGGTGACCACGGCTTCCTCGTCGACGTCGCACATCAGCGAGATCTTGCGCTTGATGCCCTCAGGGATCTCGCGGTCGGCGCGGCAGACGATCGCGTCGGGCTGGATGCCGATGCTGCGCAGCGCGGCCACCGAGTGCTGGGTCGGCTTGGTCTTCAGCTCCCCGGACGGGCCGATGTACGGGACGAGCGAGACGTGCAGGAAGAAGCAGTTGTCGCGGCCGATGTCGTGGCGGACCTGGCGCGCGGCCTCCAGGAACGGCAGGGACTCGATGTCCCCGACCGTGCCGCCGATCTCGGTGATCACCACGTCGACGTCCGGCGCGCCCATCGCCCGGATCCGGTCCTTGATCTCGTTGGTGATGTGCGGGATGACCTGGACGGTGTCGCCGAGGTAGTCGCCGCGGCGCTCCTTGGCGATCACGCTGGAGTACACCTGGCCGGTCGTGACGTTGGCGATCTGGCTCAGGTCGGTGTCCAGGAACCGCTCGTAGTGCCCGATGTCGAGGTCGGTCTCGGCCCCGTCGTTGGTCACGAAGACCTCGCCGTGCTGGAACGGGTTCATCGTCCCGGGATCCACGTTGAGGTACGGGTCGAGCTTCTGCATCGTCACGCGCAGACCGCGCGAACGGAGCAGGCGCCCGAGGGACGAGGCCGTAAGGCCCTTGCCCAGAGAGGAGGCGACGCCCCCGGTCACGAACACGTGCTTGGTGGGCGCTTGCTTCACGGACTTCAATCCTACCCGAGAGGTGCCGGCGCGTCCGAACCCGACGCACCGAAGGAGCCGCCCGGCGTGGCCAGGACGTGGATGAGGGCGAGGACGGCGGCCACCTGGCCGGACCCCGTGTCGGTCCCGTCGACCGTCGCGACCGGACGCGTCGGCGGTGCGCTGCGCAGGGTCGTGATGTCGGCGTCCTTGGTCGGACCGGCCACCACGACGCCCTTCGCGACCGCGGCCAGGCCGCTCACGAGACCGTTCATCACCGGCGCGTCGACCTCGCTGCCGGTCACCACGAGCACGAGCGGGGCCAGTCCCGGCTCGTCCTCCGGCAGGGCCAGCAGCCCCGCGCCGTGCAGGCTCGCCCGCAACGAGGAGACCTTGGCCGGGTCCATCCCGGTCTTCCGGCTGGCCGTCGAGACGGCCCGGCCGAGCAGCTGGCCGATGCGGTCGTACGTCGTGGCGTCGGCCGTCACCACGTCCGCGCCCAGCTGGGCGACCAGCTGGGTGCCGAGCGTGTCGACCAGTGCCTTGCGCGTCGGGTCGACGAGCGTGCGGCGCAGCCCGTAGGAGCCGATCACCTGGGTCCCGGCTTGGCGCACCTGCTCGGTCAGCGCGTCCACGACGTCGTCGTCGGCCCCGGGCAGCGTCAGCACGACGACGGCGTGGCCGTGCAGCCGGCCGGCGTACAGCCCCTGGCTGACGGTGCCGGCGAAGGCGTCGGCGTACGTCGCCCGGTCCTGCGCGGCGGTGTCGACCGTGGGCTGCGGCGGCTGGGCGGCGGCCTTCGGCGGCGACGTACCGAGGTCGCTCAGCGGGCCGGCGCCGAGGGCGATGCCGACGGCCACCGCCATCACCAGCACGACCAGAGGGATGAGCTGGCGGCGCAGCCGGGTCACGAGAACCGTCCCTGGAGGCTGTCGAACGCGTCGGCCAGCCAGTGCTGGGCGTCCACCGCCCACTCGTGGCCGACCGGTGTGCTGGCGATGGCGGCCGCGACGGCCACCAGGCACAGCAGCAGGGCCAGCAGCAGGTGCCGCGGCCGGATCTTGCCGGAGTACAGGGTCGGCACGGCCGCCGCGTCGACGAGACGCGGGCTGACCCGCAAGCGGGTGAGGTACGTGCTGGCGAGCCCGGCCCGGCCGCGGTCGAGGAACTCCTCGAGGCTCGCCTGGGTGCCGACCTCGACGATCACGCGGGCCTCCTCGGCGTCCGCGAGGAGCAGGGCGGCGTCCTGGGCGGTCGCGGTCGTCTCGAGGCGCAGGGGACTGGCGCCGAGGCGCTCCAGCCGCTCGGTGAAGGCGCGGGAGGCTCCCGGCTCGACGACGAGGACGACGTCGTGAGCCGCGCGCAGCACCTTGGTGGACGGCGGTTCCGCTCCCCCGGTGACGACCACGACGTGCGGCTTGTACCCGGCCTCGCGCAGCGCGTCGGCGCCGGCGTCCACGCCGACCAGTACCGGGCGCTGCTCGGTCAGGAACGCCCTCAGCCGCTTGCGGTGGGCGGCCAGCTGGCGCGGGTCGGCCACGACGACCACGGGCCGGCCGGTGAGGCGGGTCCGCAGCTCGGGCAGCCCGATCCCGTGCAGCAGCAGGTCCTGCTCGCGCCGCAGGAACTCGCTGCTGGTGTGGGTGAACGTCTGCAGCTGGGCGACCATGCCCTGGCGGGCGGCGTCCATCTCCCGCTCGATCGTCGGGGCGTCGAGGTCGCGGCCCACGGCGACGGCGCGCTCCCCCATGTGCACCGCCCCGTCGTGCACGCGGACGGTCGAGCCGTCCTTGATGAGGGCCAGCGAGTCGGTGCCGATGCGGTCGACCAGCACGATCCCGGCGTCCGCGAGCAGCTCGGGGCCGAGGTTCGGGTAGCGCCCGGAGATCAGCGCGCTGGCGTCCACGACGGCCGCCACGCGCGCGTCGGCCAGCGCCTGGGCGGTGGGCTTGTCGAGGTCGAGGACGTCGAGCACGGCGATGTCACCGGGTCGCAGCCGCGGCAGCAGCGTCGCGATCCGGCGGTCGACGCGGGCGGTGCCGTGGACGCCGGGCAGGACCTCGGCCGGGCGGCGGCGGGACGGGCGGGTGAAGGTGGTCATCCCCACCCATGCTGTCAACCGGAACCGGTCGGTCCCGGCAGGCGCTGCGGCGTGTCAGGCCAATCCGTCAGGCCGTCAGGCCGAACCGTCAGGCCAGGGCTCGGCCCGGTGCCGCCGTCTCGAGCAGCTCACGGGCGTGCGCCAGCGCGGTGTCCGAGTCGTCCATCCCCGCGAACATCCGCGACAGCTCCCGCTCCCGGGCCTCCGGGTCGAGCACGGTCAGCCCGGAGGTCGTCACCGAGCCGTCGCTGGACTTCTCCACGACCACGTGGCGATCGGCGTACGCCGCCACCTGCGGCAGGTGGGTCACCACGAGCACCTGGGCGTTCTTGGCCAGCTCGGCGAGCCGCCGGCCGACCTCGACGGCCGCGCGCCCGCCGACGCCCGCGTCCACCTCGTCGAACACGAACGTCGGCACCGGGCTGGTGCCCGCGAGGGCCACCTCGATCGCCAGCATCACCCGCGAGAGCTCGCCGCCGGACGCCCCCTTCGCGATCGGCCGGGCGGGTGACCCGGTGTTGGCCGCCAGCTGGAGCTCGACCTCGTCGACGCCGGAGGAGCCGAACCGCACCCACCGCGTGCCGACCTTCAGCGCCCCGGGGGCCTCCGCCCCGACCGCGTGCTGGCGGACCTCGATCGTCAGCCGGGCGTCGGGCATGGCCAGCAGGGTGAGCTCCTCGGAGACCTGCTCGCCGAGCGTCGTGGCGGCGGCGACCCGCGCCGTGGTGAGCTCGGCCGCGGTGGTCGCCAGGTCCGTGCGGAGGGACGCGACCTGCTCGCGCAGGCGCTCGATCCGGCCGTCGGTGTCGTCGAGGTCCAGCAACCGGGTCGCGGACTGCTCGGCCCAGACGAGCACCTCGGCGATGGTGTCGCCGTACTTGCGGGTCAGCGCCGTCAACGCAGCCCGCCGCTCCGACACCGAGGCCAGCCGCGTCGGGTCGGTCTCCAGCCGCGAGGCGTACGACGCGACGTCTGCGGCCAGGTCCGAGAGCAGGTAGGTCAGCTCGCCCAGCCGGTCGGCCAGCTCGGCGGCCTCCGGGTCGTGGTCGCGGACCGACTCGAGGGAGGTACGTGCCTCGGCCGCAGCCGCCAGCGCGTCGGGGTCACCGGACTCGCTCGACAACGCCTCGCGCGCCCGCTCCGCCGCGGCCCGCAGCGTGTCCGCGAACCCGAGCCGCGCCTCCTCGGCCGCCAGCTCGGCATCCTCGCCGGGCAGCGGCTCGATGGCCGCGATCTCGTCCAGCCCGAACCGCAGCAGGTCCGCCTCGCGGGCGCGCTCGCGCGCCGCGCTGGACACCTCGGCCAGCTCCGTCTCGGCTGCCAGCAGTCGCGCCCGCAGCTCGACGTACCTCGCCAGCGGCTCCGCCACGCGATCACCGGCGAAGCGGTCCAGCGCGTCGCGCTGTGCCCGGGGGGCGAGCAGCCGGTGCTGGTCTGCCTGGCCGTGCACGGCCACGAGGGGCTGGGTCAGCTCGGCGAGCACCGCCACGGGGACCGTGGCACCGCCGGCGTACGCCCGCGACCGCCCCTCCGCCGAAACGTTCCGCGCGAGGACGACGCGGTCCTCCTCGACCTCGCCGCCTGCCTCCTCCACGGCGGCGGCGAAGTCCGGCATCCCGTCGACCCGCACCACACCCTCGACCCGGGCCGCCTTGGCACCCGTGCGCACGGTGCCGGTGTCGGCGCGCCCGCCCAGCAGCAGCCCCAGGGCGGTGACCAGCATCGTCTTGCCGGCGCCGGTCTCGCCCGTGATCACGGTGAGGCCGGGGCCGAGCTCCAGGGTCGAGGACTCGATGACGCCCAGCGACCCGATCCGGATCTCCTCGAGCACCTCAGGCTCCCCGCCAGCCCTGCACGGGCAGCCCGAACTTCGCCACCAGCCGGTCGGTGAACGGCGCCGCGTGCAGCCGCACGAACCGCACCGGCCGCTCTCCGCGACGTACCTCGATCCGCGCTCCCGGCGGCAGGTCCACCGTGCGCCGCCCGTCGCACCAGAGGACGCCCGAGCCCCCGGTGCGCGTGAGCACCTCCACCGCCAGCGTCGACGAGGGCGCCACCACCAACGGTCGCGCGAACAGCGCGTGGGCGCTGATCGGCACCATCAGCAGCGCCTCCACCCCCGGCCAGACCACCGGGCCGCCCGCGGAGAAGTTGTACGCCGTCGAGCCGGTCGGCGTCGCGCACACCACCCCGTCGCACCCGAACCGCGACAGCGGCCGCCCGTCCACCTCGACCACCACCTCGAGCATCCGCTCGCGGGCCGCCTTCTCCACGCTCGCCTCGTTGAGCGCCCACGTGCTGGTGACCAGCTGGCCGTCGGTGAACACCGACACGTCGATCGTCAGCCGCTCCTCGGAGGTGTAGCGCCCCTCGACCACCGCGGTGATCGTGCTCTCGACGTCCTCCGGCTCGGACTCGGCCAGGAACCCGACGTGCCCGAGATTCACGCCCAGCAGCGGCGTGCCCCGCTCGTGGGTGATCTCGGCCGCACGCAGGATCGTGCCGTCGCCGCCGATGACGATGGCCAGCTCGCAGTCACAGGCCGCGTCGTCGTCCCCGCCCGCCACGATCTCGAGGTCGTCGGGGTCCAGCTCCAGGTCCGCCGCCTCCTCGGCCAGCGCACGCACCACGATCCCGTGGCTCGAGAGCGCCTTCACGAACGCCCGCGCCACGTCCCGCGCGTCCTCGCGGCCGGTGTGCGCCAGCAGCAGGACGCGCCGGACGACGGCGGGCTGGACACTCATGTCTCCACCTTCTCACCCGGCACCCCCGGGTCCGTGGCCTCCCACACCGTCCGGTGGATGACCTCCTCCCCGACCGTCGGCTCGCCCCGCTTCAGCCACAGGAAGAACTCCACGTTGCCCGACGGCCCCGGCAGCGGGCTGACCGTCACCGCACGCGCTCCCCAGCCGCGCGCGGCGGCCGCGTCGGCCACCGACCGGACCGCCTCCTCGCGGAGCTCGGGCTCGCGCACCACCCCGCCCTTGCCGACCCGTCCCTTGCCCACCTCGAACTGCGGCTTGACCATCACCGCGAGGTCCCCGTCCTCGGCGGTCACCCCGATGAGGGCGTCCAGCACCAGCTCCAGGCTGATGAACGACAGGTCGCCGACCACCAGGTCCACCGGCCCACCGATCGTCTCGGTCGTCATCTCGCGGATGTTCGTCCGGTCGTGCACCCGCACCCGGTCGTCGCTCTGCAGCGACCAGGCCAACTGGCCGTACCCCACGTCCACCGCCACCACCTCGCGCGCCCCGTGCCGCAGCAGCACGTCGGTGAACCCGCCCGTCGACGCCCCTGCGTCGAGGCAGCGGCGGCCCGCCACGACCAGCCCCGCCGGCTCGAACGCCTTCAGCGCCCCCGCCAGCTTGTGCCCACCGCGCGACACGTAGTCCGGCTTGTCCGGGTCCTCCCGCACCACGATGGCCACGTCCGTGGTGACCGCCGTCGCCGGCTTCCCGGCGACCGCTCCGGACACGCTCACCCGCCCGTCGCCGATCAGCTCCGCGGCGTGCTCGCGCGAGCGGGCCAGTCCGCGCCGGACCAGCTCCGCGTCCAGCCGCAGGCGACGGGGCACCTCAGCCCTCGGCTGTGCTCAGGCCGACTGACGATCCGGTTGGCCGTCCGGCTCGAGCGCCGCCCGCAGCTCCTCGTGCGCACTCTCGAAGACGCCCGCGTGCTCCGACACCGGCAAGTGGTGCAGCGCGTCCATCGACGCCAGCACCTCGTCGACCCGCGGGTCACCGGTCGTCAGCTCGTCGTCGCCCTGCTCCGAGAGCCCCTCGACACCCTGGTCCGCCGCGTCCGCGTCGTCGTTGTCGGCGGGGACGTCGGTGTACTCATCGGGGGCCTCGGTCATGCCCGCAGACTACCCGTCGGGCTGTGCCGAACCCGCTCCCGGCGGCTCCAGACCGCCCGTGTCCACGACCTCTCCCGACGAGTCCAGGTGTGCCCACGCGATCGCGGCCACCGCCCGCCACCAGTCGTCGGCACTCCCGTTGCCCTCGACCCCCAGCGAGCCGCTCTCGACGCGTACCCGCCACCCGCCGAGCTCCGCCGCGCCGTCGCTCAACCCGGGCGTCGGTTGGGCCTCCAGCAGCCCGGCCAGGTCCGCCGCGACGTACGTCGGCCGCCGGCCCGACGGCACCGCCACCAGCTCCGCCAGCCCGGTCACACCGGTCATCACCAGCAGGCTGTCGCAGCCGGCGTTCAGCGCCCCGTCGATATCGGTGTCCAGCCGGTCACCCACCATCAGCGGGTGCTCGCCACCGACCCGGCGGAACGTCTCGTCGAACAGCGGCCGCTCCGGCTTCCCGGCCACCACCGGGTCGACTCCCGAGAACTCGCGCAGCACACCCACCAGCACGCCGTGTCCCGGCGCCGTCCCGAACTGTGTCGGGATCGTGAGGTCGGTGTTGCTGGCCACCCACGGCAGGCCGTCGCGCACCCGCACCGCGGCGCGCATGATGTCGCGCCACAGCACCTTCGGCCCGTACCCGGACACCACCGCGACCGCCTCGCTCGCGCTCACCGCGACCGGCTCCAGCCCTTCGTCGCGCAGCGCCTCGTCGAGCCCGGGGCCCCCGAGCAGCGCCACCGCCGCGCCCTCGCCGAACCGGTCCCGCAGCAGCCGCGCCGCCGCCTGGGCCGAGGTCACCACGTCCTCGGTGCGCGCCTCCACCCCGAGCTCCCGCAGGTGAGCGGCCACGTCGTCGGCGGGCCGCGAGGCGTTGTTGGTGATGAACGCGATGCGCACCCCCGCCTTCCGGGCCCGCTCGAGGTGCTCGGCCGCCCCCGGCACCGCCTCGCCGCCGATGTACACGACCCCGTCGAGGTCCAGCATCGCGAGGTCGTAGGCCTCTGCCAGTGGCCGCTCCGAGGTCCCCAGCACGCGTCCATCCGGCACGGAAATGGTCCCCCTACGATGCTTCGATGGACGCGAGCCCGACGGTCATCCCGCCGTCGGTGGGCAGACCGTTGCGGTTGCTGCCGTTTCGCGGCTGGCGCCTGACGGCCGGCCGGATCGGGGATCCCGCCACCGCTCGCCTGTTCGCGCGACCCTATCGCGAGGTCTCCGAGCGCCTGGACGGCTGGGCAACGAGCGGACAGCTCCTCCGCGACTCCGAACCGGCCGTCTACGTCCACGAGTACACCGCTGACGGCATGACCGTCCGCGGCCTCGTCGGTGCCCTCGACATCGCCCACCGGGCGTCGACCCCGGCGGACCGGGCCGTCCTCCCCCACGAGGGGATCCACCCCGACCAGGTGCGCGACCTCGCCGAGCGGATGAGCACCTGGCAGCTCAACCCCGCGCCCATCCTCGTGGTGCACCGCGGTCCGGAGACCGCCCGGGCGCTGGTCGAACGCATCGTCCGGGGGCCACCGCTGCAGGAGGATGTCGACCGTGCCGACCAGCGGCACCGCCTCTGGGCGATCCGTGACGGCGCCGATCTCGATCTCCTCCACAGCAGCCTGTCCGAGGCGCAGGCGCTGATCGGGGACGGGCATCACCGGTACGCCGCCTATCTCCGGTTGCAGCAGGAGCACCCCGGCGGGCCGGCCGACCAGGGGCTGGCGATGCTGGTCGACCAGACCGACACCCCTCTGTTCCTCGGGGCCATCCACCGGGTGCTGTCGGGCACGTCCCTCGCGACCGTTCACACCGTCTTCTCCCGCTCGGCGACGTGCACGCAGGTCCCGATGGCCGATGCCTTCGCCGCCCTCGCCAGAGACACGCTGGTGGTCACCGACGGCCGGTCGTGGGCCACCGTGCACCTCCCGCTGCCGCCCGATCGTGCGGCCGTCGAGGTGCTCCACGACGAGCTGCTCGCTCCGCTCGCGCTCACCGATCGGAACATCGCCTACCACCACTCGGTCGAGCAGGCCCTCGCTCGGGTGCGGGCCGGCCGTGGCGTCGCCGTGCTCATGCCGGCGCTGGAGTTCGACACCGTGCTGCGGGTGGCGCAGGCAGGCCGCTTGTTGCCGGAGAAGGCGACGTCCTTCCAGCCGAAGCCCAGCGTCGGGGTGCTCATGCGCTCGCTTCGCGACGAGCCGCCGCCCGCTTGACCATGCGCCCTGCGGTCACCTCGACCTCGACGCGCGAGGCTGCGCCGCTGCCGCCCTGGAAAAAGCGCTTGCGCAGGGGCCCGCTCACCTCGACCACGTCGTCAGCGGCCCAGCCGGCCACGGAAGCTCGCACCCGGCCTCCCCACACCACGCAGTCGATGGCGTCGACGCTCTGCCTGCTCCGGCCGCCCGGTGGCCTCGGCACCACGAGCAGGAACGTCCACATCTCGTCGCCACTCGGCAGGGTCCGGGACTCGGGATCCCGCGACAGCCTCCCCTGCAGCCGCACCTCGTTCACCACCACCGTGGTGTCCTCGGTCTTGTCAGGCTCCTTGCCTGTCTTCATGTCGCATCACCTCCGGCCACCACGCTCCGGGGTCGCACCGACCTCCGCGGCCCGATCAGGCGAGCCCGGTGGAAAGGCGGTGCGGGAGACCTCCCTGTGCACGCAAAGTGGGCCCCCGGAAAGCCAGGAAATGCCCCTGCCATGCCCATAAATGCCGGAAGGGCCACCAGCATGCTGGTGGCCCTTCCTCAAAGGATGTTCGGCGGCGTCCTACTCTCCCACGCCCTCTCGGGGGCAGTACCATCGGCGCTGGCAGGCTTAACTTCCGGGTTCGGGATGGGTCCGGGTGTTTCCCTGTCGCTATGGCCGCCGTAACACTAGGACCCAGTCGCAGGATGTGTGCGGTCGTGGGTGGTCTGGTGTCACAACATTCAGTTGTGGGTTCAACACGGTTGTTTGGTGTTGGGTAGTGGACGCGAGACATCACCAGGTGTTGCACCTGTCAGCTGGATTGCTGCCTTTTGGTGTGCATGGTGGGTGTGGGACAAGCCCTCGGCCTATTAGTACCGGTCGGCTGTACATTGCTGTTGTAGACCTCCGGCCTATCAACCCCATAG
>NZ_JADKPN010000012.1 GCF_015352455.1 Nocardioides islandensis | reverse complement strand
AGAACGGTGGCCGTGGCCGGCCTCGCACCTCAACCACCGAGAACGGTGGCCGTGGCCGGCCTCGCACCTCAACCACCGAGGGAGAGGTGGTTTCGAGGCTCGGGCCTGGCGGCCCTCACACCTCAACCACCGGAGTGGCTATCCGTGCCAGAGGCCGTCGTGGGCGGCTTGGCGGGTGTACTGGGAGGGGTCGAAGAAGCGGTCGTAGTACTCCATCTCGAGGTGGCTGAACTGGAGCCACATGCCGCCGGAGTAGAACGCGTCGACGTGGGCGGGGAAGCGGCCGTAGGTCTCGTACAGGTAGGTGCAGGCGTCCTTGACGTACTGCACCTGCCGGTCGCCGATGTGCGTGCCCTTGGCGACGTACGCCTCCGCGTCGGCCTTGTTCCGGTACGGCGAGGACCAGACCTCGGGGTTGCCGTACGCCGACCCGTTCGGGCCGTACTTCATCTCCATGACCTTGTCGACGGCCTCGTCCATCGACTTCACGTACGGCGGCGTCAGGCCCTCGAGCACGCCGTCGATGCCGACGGGGTTGGGCTGCGACGCCGGCACCGGCGCCCAGGGCTTGAGGGTCTTGGGCTGCTCCATCCGGAAGCCGAGGCCGTGCCAGTCCTTGGCCGGCTCCTTCTGCCAGATGTACGGCGTGAAGACGGCGCCGTGGATCCACCCGCCGAGGCCCATGGCCTGGCCGAGCAGCATGAGGTTCTGGAAGTAGAAGAAGCTCTCGTAGTCGGTGCGCAGGGTGTGCCCGAAGCCGATCGGGACGACGTTGTCCTTGTTCACGAACTTGTTGCGGACGTACTTCAGGCCGCCGATCGGCTGGTACGGGATCTTCATGCTGGGCCGGACGAACCCGCCGGCCTTGACCATCCACTCCACGAAGCCCTTGGGGTGGAACGGGCGCCAGTCGTCCATGAACATCGAGCGCTTGCCGTCCGGCTCGTTGGCGATGATCAGGAGGGCGTTGATGTACTGCCAGGTGCAGTCGATGACGGGGTAGAACAACGTCGTGCCGGCGACGTTGGAGGCCTGGGCGTTCCAGCCGAGGTAGTACGGCCACTCGCGCGGGAACTCCAGCCGCTTGTCGGAGATGCGGACCTTGCACTGCTCGGCGTACGACAGCCAGTCGTCGTCGCTCCACTCCGCCCAGTTCCGCGGCCGGGCGTTGAGCGCCTCGAGAGCAGCGGTGCCGGTCGGGTGCTTGAGCAGGAAGATCCCGTCGTCGTTGATCATGAAGAAGTGCGTCGCCTGGCAGTTGTCGGCGCTGCTGCCGGTGCGGGCGAGCACGTTGAGGAACGGCGTGCCGAGCTCGGGGCTGCCGTTCGCCTTGGTCAGCGGGCCGTCGTGGGTGGTCTTGCCGACGATGCCGGTGATGCAGGTGACGAGGATGGCCTCCTCGAGCGGCGACAGCGGCGCGGGCTCGTTGTGGCTCTCGTGGGTGAGCGGCCCGGCGTTGACCGAGAAGCCACGCGGGATGCGGCGGGTGCGCCGCTCGGTCAGCGCCGACATGAGCGGGTAGGAGAACAGGTCCTCCATGGACGGGTGGGTCATCGTGCTCCCGGTGCGGGTGAAGGTGTGGGGTCAGTTGAAGCGGTCGAGCTCTGCGGTGATGACGGGGTAGACGTCGCGAGCGGCGTCCTTGCCGATGAAGAGGTCCATGTGCGCGTAGCCGGGGATGACCGTGCGCGTGTAGAGGTCGGGCCCGTTCTTCTCGACGAGGTAGTCGAAGGTGAGCTTGCTCCCCTCGGGCGTGAACAGCCGGTTCTTCTCGCCGTGCAGGAACGAGATCGGCACCTTGAGGTTGTCGGTGGCGGGGAGGTAGGCCTCCTGGCCGTCGTGGGTGACGGCGTGGTCGGCCCGCAGGATCCGGGTGATCTGCCGGAACGTCGTCATGTTCGCGACGCCGAACGCCTCGTGGAGATGCTCGTGGGTGGCGTCGTTGAGCTGGTCGTGGTCGTAGACCTCGCCGTACATGAACATCACCCGCCGGCAGAACGGCAGACCGCAGTCCTCCTCGCCGGACGGGTACAGCTGGAGCGCGCGGTCGTAGAGCTTCTCCGCCCACGAGGGGTCCTCGCCCGGGTCGGTGTCCAGGGTGTCGATGCCGAGTCCCTGGATCACGTTGCCGGCGTAGATCCCCGAGCGCAACTCGTTGAGCACGCCCGCCCGCGGGTGCAGCGTCACCTGGGAGGCCACCGAGTGCCGCACGCCCTCCAGCCCGAGCGCCAGCGACATGAGGAGCGTCAGCGAGCCGATGCAGTGCGCCATCACCTGCACCGACTCAGCGCCCGAGACCTCACGCACCTTCGCCACCGCGGCGGGATAGTCGTACGCCGCGATGTCGTCGAGCGTGAACTGGGTGCCGCCCGACTCCAGCGACGGGCTGGCGCGGTAGTCGAGCACCCACACGTCGTACCCGTGCTCGACGAGGTACTCGGGGAAGTTCGTGTCGGTCGTGTCGATCGTGTAGGCGTACGACGACGTGCCGAAGCCCGGGCTGAGGATGACCGGGCCCTTGGGGCCGCCGTTGAACCGGGTCAGTCGCAGCTCGACGTCGTCCTCGGTGCGGAAGAAGTGCACGTCGGGCGGCGGCGTGCGCAGTGGCCGGTGCTCGCGCGGCGGGGCGTCCGGGTTGAAGGCGCTCGGCCGGGCGAACACGCCCCCGAACGACTCGTTGAGCGACCCGGCGAACATCCGGCTGAACGTGGCCAGCGCGCCGAGCCCGCCTCTCATGGTCGTCATCTGCTTGGCGAAGTCGGCGACGTGGATGGTGACGATGCCCTTGGCGGCGACCGGGCCGTCCTCCCCGCCCTCGTGCACCGTGACGTAGAGGGTGGTGGTGTCCTTCCAGAGGTCGAGGCCCTTGTCGTCGTGGATCTGCTTGAAGCCCTCGAGGTGGAAGCGCCGGCCGTCTTCGGTGACCAGCGGCATGGCGTACAGCATCTGCCGGGCGCCGGCGTGGTCGGCGTCGCGTGTCAACAGGTTGAACCGGCCGTCCTCGACCTTCATCGGCGTGGCCGAGAGCGCCGGCGCGGTGACCGTTCCCTCGAGCCGGGCCTCGTGCTCGGGCTCGTCGACGAGCCGGTCGACATCGTCGGCGGTCACCGTCACGGTGAACTCCAGCGGCGAGTCGTCGGCCTTGCCCTGCTCGAAGCCCGCCGTGTAGTCGTCGACGGCCGAGGTGGACGCGAACCCCCGCATCGTCTCGGTGAACTGCACTCCGGAGCCGCTCACGTCACCCTGCCATTCATGGGCCGATCCTGAACGCCCGAGCAGTTTCGGACGCGTTCCATCGCGCAGGCTATCCCCGAACACAGGCGTTCGGGAGACTGCTCACGGACATGGATTCCGCAATGGTCATTTCGGACCGTTGGCTGTCCGCGGACCTGCGCGAACCATGGTCAACCGGAGCGTCGCTCGGCTAGCGTCGGGGCGACGAGAACAGCGGCGAGCGGGGAGCATCGAGTGACGGTCGAGCGGGTCGATGTCGTAGTCGTCGGGTCCGGGTTCGGCGGGTCGGTGACGTCCTACCGGATGGCGTCGGCGGGCCGTTCCGTCGTCGTGCTGGAGCGCGGGCGGGCCTACCCGCCGGGCAGCTTCCCGCGCACGCCGAGCGGCATCTCGCACAACTTCTGGGAGCCGGCGGCCGGACGGCACGGGCTCTTCCAGATGTGGAGCTTCGCCGGCCTCGACGGCATCGCCTCGGCCGGCCTGGGCGGCGGGTCGCTGATCTACGCCAACGTCCTGCTGCGCAAGGACGAGAAGTGGTTCGTGCACGAGCAGGCGCTGCCGAACGGCGGCTACGAGAACTGGCCGATCTCCCGCGCCGACCTCGACCCGCACTACGACGAGGTCGAGAGGATGATCGGCGCCTCGGCGTACCCCTACACCGACACCCCGAAGACCAACGCCATGCGCGAGGCCGCCGACGGGGCGGGCCTGTCGATGATGCTGCCACCGCTGGCCATCAGCTTCTCCCGCCGCCCGGGCGAGGAGCCGGTGCGGATGGGGGAGATCCCCGACCCGGAGTACGGCAACGTCCACGGCCTCCCGCGGGCCACCTGCGTGGGCTGCGGCGAGTGCGACCTGGGCTGCAACTACGGCGCCAAGAACACCCTCGACCACACCTACCTGTCCGCCGCGCAGCACGCCGGCGCGGACATCCGCGTCCGTCACGAGGTCAAGGGCTTCCGGCCGCTGGACGGTGGCGGCTACGAGGTCACCTACGTCGTGCACACCGGGCAGGACGGCGAGCCCGCGGTCGACCTGCCCGTCCAGACGATCGAGTGCGAGCGCCTGGTGCTGGCCGCCGGCACGTTCGGGTCGTCGTACCTCCTGCTCCGCAACCGCGCGGCCCTGCCCGGCCTGAGCGACGCGCTCGGCACCCGCTTCTCGGGCAACGGCGACCTCCTCGGGTTCGTGATGCAGGCCATGGACGGAGAGGTGGGCCGCCAGCTCGCCGCCAACACGGGGCCGGTCATCACCAGCGCGATCCGCGTGCCAGATGACATGGATGGCGAGTCGGACGGGGACGGAACGAGGGGCCACTACATCGAGGACGCGGGGTACCCCGCGTTCGGCGCCTGGCTGGCCGAGACGACCGGCGCGCTCGGCACGGTCGGACGGGCCGCCAAGTTCGCGACGGAGCGCCTGGTCGGCACCCTCACCGACTCCGACGCCACGAGCGTCGGCGCCGACCTGGCGCTGCTGCTCGGCGACGCCCGGCTGACCAGCACCTCGCTCCCGCTGCTGGGCATGGGCCGCGACGTCCCGGACGGCGTGCTGCGCCTGCGCGAGGGCCGGCTGGAGGTCGACTGGACGACCGAGACGTCGCTGGAGTACTTCAACGGCGTCCGCGGGACCATGCGCACCATCGCCGAGCAGCTCGGCGGCACGTACGCCGACAACCCGCTGTGGTGGGTCAAGCGCGTCATCACCGTGCACCCGCTCGGCGGCGCCCCGATGGGCCGCCACGACCGGGAGGGCGTCTGCGACTCCTACGGCGAGGTCTACGGCCACCCGGGGCTCTACGTGCTCGACGGCGCGCTGCTGCCCGGCCCCGTCGGCGCGAACCCGTCCCTGACCATCGCCGCCGTGGCCGACCGTGCGTCGACCCACCTGCTGGAGACGACCGCCGCGTCGTCCCACATCGCGCCCGCGCCGGCCGAGGACCTCCCTCAGGCCACGTCGGAACCGCAGGCCGAAGACGTCGCACCGGGTCTCGTGACAGGCGCTAGCGCGCCTTCCTCGACCAGCAGTGCGGGAGCGAGCGGGATCAGGTTCACCGAGCAGATGAAGGGCTTCGCGGCCCTCGGCGTCGACGACCCGCAGGCCGGGCACGACGCGGGCAAGAAGGCCCGCGAGCGGATGATGTTCGAGCTCACGATCAGCGTCGACGACGTCGACCGGTTCGTGTCGGAGCCGGGACACCAGGGCCGCGCCGAGGGGTACGTCGAGTGCGACCTGCTCGGCGGCCGGCTGGACGTGGAGCGGGGCTGGTTCAACCTGTTCGTGGAGGCCGACGACCCCGACGAGCGCAAGATGCTCTACCGGCTGTGGTTGACCGGCCCCGGTGGCAACCCGATGACGTTCACCGGGTTCAAGGAGGTCCGCGACGAGCCGGGCCTGGACGTCTGGCGGGACACCTCGACGCTCTACGTGAGGGTGCTGGAGGGCCACGTGGACCCGGACGCGGGAGACGACGGCGTACCCGTCCTCGGCGCCGGCATCATCACCATCCACATCCCCGACTTCATGAAACAGCTGACCACCTTCCGGACGTGGGGCGACCATCGCATCGGCGCGATGGAAGGCTTCGGGAAGCTCTTCCTCGGGCAGCTGTGGGAGGTCTACGGCCGGTTCGCGACCCACGACGAGGTCGAGCCCGAGGAGGCGCGGTGAAGCGAGCGGAGCTGGCCGAGCACTTCATCGAGCTGAACTTCGAGCCCCAGGACGCCTGCCGCTGGCTCTCCCCGAGCGAGCTGCGCACGTTCCTGGCCTCGACGCTGTCGATGATCTTCGGCAACTACGCCGACAAGCGGGAGCTCCAGAAGGTCTTCGACAGCAACCTGATCACCATCCCGGCCGAGGGCGAGGAGCTCGCGGAGGGCGAGGACCTCTGGATCGACTACACCGCCGACGTCGGCGACGGGTTCGAGGCGACGTACACGGTCGCCGCCCTGCTCGGTCAGGACACCCTGCGCGTCGACGGGTACGACGGCGAGCTGCCGCGCGGCAGGATGCTCGTGCTCGGCGGCGACGAGGTCTACCCGCGCGCGAACACCAAGGCCTACGAGGACCGCACCGTCGGCCCGTACCGCTCGGCGATGCCATGGGCGACGCCGCAGCCGCTGATGCTGGCGCTGCCGGGCAACCACGACTGGTACGACGGGCTGACGGCGTTCCTGCGGCTGTTCACCCAGGACCGCACGATCGGCGGCTGGCGCACCGAGCAGAAGCGCAGCTACTTCACCGTCCAGCTGCCGCACCGCTGGTGGCTGGTCGGCCTGGACAGCCAGCTCGACGCGTACTTCGACGACCCGCAGCTGAAGTACTTCGAGGAGACGCTCACCGCCAACCTCCAGCCCGGCGACAGCGTGATCGTCTGCGCCGCGACGCCGGCCTGGCTGAAGTCGTCCTCCGGGCACCCGGACGCGTTCAACGGACTGGAGTGGTTCGAGCGCAACTTCGTCACCAGCCGCAAGGTGCACGGCAGCGACCCCGAGCCGACCGGCGCGCAGGTCCGGCTCTGGCTGAGCGGCGACAAGCACCACTACATGCGCTACGCCGAGCAGCTCGAGCCCGGGGAGGCACCGGAGACCGCGCGGCAGATGGTCACCTGCGGCCTCGGCGGCGCCTACCTCGACACCACGCACGAGCTCGCCAAGGAGCTCCAGCTGCTGCCCAACGCGTCGCGCAACTGGCGCGAGGGCGACAGCGAGGCGAAGTTCGTGCAGCAGCCCGCGACGTACCCGAGCATCGACGAGTCCCGCGCCTGGGTCGGCCGCCTCGGGATGCCCTGGCGCGCGGAGTGGATCGTGCGCCGCAACCCGGGAGTGTTCACGGTGTTCGCGATGGCGCAGTTCACGTTCTTCCTGCTCCTGCTGCTGATCTTCTGGCAGGGCATCCAGGCCAAGAACAACGGCCGGATCATCGACGCCTACATCTCCGCCTCGCCGGAAGTCCTGCTGCGGTTCACCGGCGGGTTCCTGGCGGTGCTGCTGCTGGCGTTCGCGATCTGCCTGCTGCCGATGCTCCGGCGTCGACCACCCCTGCTCCCGATCAAGGCGATGATGCTGGTGCTCAGCCAGCTGGGCACCGCGTGCGCCTGCTTCGTCGGGTTCGGCCTGTTGCCGTCGGGGATCTTCGGCGGGCTCGCGGCCTGGTTCAAGTTCTTCATCGTGATCGTCGGGGTGTCCGTCGTCGGCGGCGTGATCGGCGCGTTCTTCCTCGGCGTCTGGATCGTCATCTACATGAGCAAGGGGCTGACGGCCTGGGCGATGATGGGCCAGGCCATCGAGGAGGGCAAGGGCTTCCTGCGCATCAAGCTCTCGCCCGACGGCCGGCTGACGATCTACCCGATCGTCACCGAGAAGCTGGTCCGCGAGTACGACATCAGCCCCAAGATGGTCCTCACCTCGAGCGGCCGCTTCACCAAGATCGCCGTCCCCTCGGAACCGCTGCCCACCCCGCGCCTCATCGAGCAGCCGTACCAGGTCCTCCCGACGTCGCACTGACCCGCTGGTCGAGGAGGGACGAAGTCCCGCCACGAGACCTCTGGACCTCGCTCGCGCGACCTCCTCGACCAGCGATCACTTGGGCGGGAGCGACCGGGCGTACGCCGCCCCGCGCGCGACCCAGGTCGCCAGGACGTCGTCGTCCTCGACGGCATCGGCGTCCACCCGCAGCCACCCGGCCATGCCCTTGCCGCGCATCTCGAACTCCCGCGCGCCCGGCTCGGCCAGCAGCGTCTCGGTCTCCCCGGGGTCGCAGCGCAGCATCAGCCCGCCCTGGCCGCTCGCCGCGACGGCCATGTGGCCGCCGATCAGGAACGCCAGCCCGCCGAACATCTTCATCTCGGTGAGGTTCTTCTCGCCCGCGACCTCGGCGCGGATGCGGTCGGCCAGGTCCTCGTCGTACGCCATGGAACCATCCTGACGCAGCCCGCCGACAGGATCAGATGAGAGTCTCGACCTTGGTGACCTCGTCCACGTTGTCGACCTTGGCCCTGTCCTTGCCCGGCCCGCCGCGCACCTTGTCCTTCACCCCGTCGTTGGCCAGCAAGGTGTCCCTCCCGCCCTGACCGTCCATGATGTCGAAGGCCTTGTTGCCCGCGAGGTTGTCGTTGTTCTCGCCACCACGCAGCTTGTCCCGGCCGGTGCCCCCACGGAGGTGGTCGTCGCCGTCCTCGCCCTTGATGTCGTCGTCGCCGCTCTGGCCGTCCACGTCGTCGTTGCCGGGGCCGGCCTCGACCTCGTCGTCACCCTGGCCGCCCTTGATGACGTCCTTGACGTCCTTCTCGCCGGCGAGCGAGCAGTCGACCTCGGAGAACGCGAGGCCGGCGATCCCGTGGATCTGGAGGAACTGTGCGTCGGGGATGCCCGTGCTGCCGCCGATGATCAGGTCCGAGAAACCGTTGCCGTTCATGGTGTCCTTGCCGCCGCAGCCGTACATCGCGTTGCGCGTGTCGCTGCCCTCCATGGTGTCCGGCCCGCTGCCGCCGAGCATGAACCGCCCCCCGTTAAGCACGTCGTGGTCGGGGCCGCCGAGGAGCAGGTCCTCGACTCCCTCGCCGGCGGTGAGCGTGTCGAGGCCGGTACCGCCCGCCAGGAGGTCGTTGCCGGCGCCGCCGTTGAGCGAGTCGTCGTCCGCCTGGCCGAGGAGCGTGTCGCTGCCGTCGGCCTGCGTGCTCGTCGAGCAGTCCACCTCGGCTGGCTGACCGGTGACGCCGAGCGCAGCCAGGATGTCGGCGTCGCTGACCGCCGGACGGTCGCCGGTGAGCCCGTCGTCACCCCCCGCGCCGGTGAGCTGGTCGTCTCCACCACAGCCGTACGCCGCCTGGGCGAGGTCGTTGCCGATCATGATGTCCGTGCCGCTGCCGCCGAGCTGCCACGTGCCGCCGGTGATCGTGTCGTTGCCAGGGCCGCCGAACGAGAGCTCGCCGGCGGTGCCGCCGGGCTCCAGGGTGTCGTCGTTCTCCCCACCGAACAGCACGTCCCGGCCGTCGCCGCCGACGAGCCGGTCGTCCCCACCGAGCCCGCGAAGGGTGTCATCGCCGCCGAGGCCGCACATCACGTCGTTGCCGGGGGTGCCGACCAGGACGTCGGGGCCGGCCGTCCCGATGTGCGTGCAGTCACCGATGAGCATCTGCAGGTCGAACGAGGCGCTCGCCGACTCCGACTCGTTGATCAGGCCCGCGGACGCGGCGCCCTCGAAGGTGATCGTCGTGCCCGCGCCCGCCGTGAAGTGGAAGTCGATGCTCTGTCCGGGCCCGGGACAGGTCACCTCGATAGGAGAGCCGTCACCGGGGGTGACGCGTGCGTGCGCCGCACTGTCGGTGCACGGTGCGCCCGACACGTCGATCGTCCCGGTCACCGCCACGTTGACCGGCAGCGCTCCGACCGCGAAGTCCATCCCGAACTCGGACACGCTGCTCGCGGAGCTGAGGCTCACTCCGGAGGAGATGCCGCTCGAGCCCTTGGCTGTGATCTCGAGCCCGACCGATGTCGTCTGGGTGGAGACGGCGAGGCTTCCGGCCGCGTGGACGGCGCCTTCGGTGGAGGAGCCTCCGGCCGAGAAGCTGGTCCACCCCGTCTCGCTCTTCTCGTCGCAGCCTGGCGCGCCCACGATCGTCGCGTCGTTGGCACAGGCCTCGACCGTGGCGTGGCTGGACATCACCGTGGGGGCGACGGCCTTCGCCGCCGCGGGTCTGGCCCGGGCCTCCTCGTCGACGCCGACGAGGCTGAGGGCCATCAGGCCGGTGACTGCTGACAGGCGGAGAGCGGTGCGCGCGGGAATCGCACCCGCGAGGGCGGTGTGCATGTCCGGAACGTACTACCGGTCCAGGTCCGCCAACACCCGCCCGACCAGCTCGATCGAGTCGGCGGTGATCGGGTCGAGGCACAGCTGGACGTGGGTCGCGCCGGCGTCGGCCAGCCCGCGCAGGTGGTCGGCCAGCCCGTCCGGGGCCACGGTCGCGACGCGGGCGTCGTACTCGTTGCCCATCAGCCGCCCCGTCCCGCCGACCGTCACGAGCACCGCGCAGGTGGCCTCGACGTACCTGCCCTCCGGCATGACCGCGTCCACCTCGGCCTTGACCTCGGCGAACCGGTCCACGCGGTTCTCGTAGATGCTCCACCACACGTTCCACTGGTCCACGACGGGCAGCCCGATCGACAGCATGCGCGGGCTGTTCGATCCGAGCATGATCGGCGGGCCGCCGGGCGCGACGGGCCGCGGGTCGAGCACGCAGTCCTCGACGTCGTAGTACGTGCCGTGGAACGTCGTCCGTCCCTCGCGGAGCAGCCGCTCGATGATCGTCAGCGCCTCCTCGAACCGGCTCACCCGACGGTCGAAGGGGAAGCCGTACGCCGTGTACTCGCGCTGGTTCCAGCCCGCTCCGAGCCCCACGATCAGCCGGCCCCCGGAGATCGCGTCGACGGTAGCCGCCTGCTTGGCCAGCATCGCCGGCGCGTGGAAGCTGGTCGACGCGACCAGCGGTCCGATCTCGACGCGCTCGGTGACGGTCGCGATCGCGGCCAGCGTCGTCCACGCCTCGTAGGGCCCGCGGGTGCTGCCGTCCTTCAGGTCGTACAGCAGGTGGTCGCCCACCCAGATCGAGTCGAAGCCGCTGGCTTCGGCCAGCCGGGCGAGGTCGAGGTACTCCGGCCACGGCACGAACCGCTCCACCTCGGGCAGCTGGACGCCGATCTTCAGGGGACGAGGCATGGGGTGAATCTAGGCACCGGCAGCGGCCACCGCCTCGACGGGGGCGCCCACCATCACCTCGTGCTGGCGGACGATGAGCCCGTCGGCCAGGTCGGCCAGCACGTTGGACACCACGACGTGCTGCCCGGGGAACTCGCAGTCGAACGTGAACGCGGCGGCGTCATCGGTCACGACCGCCCGGCGGATCGACACCTTCGCGCCGGCGGACACCGCGTGCTGCCACATCATCCGCAGCGGCTGCTTGCCCCGGTGCGTCAGCGGCCGGCCGGGCGGGTTGTCGGGGGTGACCATGGTGAGCTCGACGTCATCGGCGTACTGCGCCAGCAGCGCCTCGATGTCCCACGTGTCGAAGCCGCGTGCGTACCCCGCGGCGTCAAAGGTCCTGCCTGTCCGGATCGTCATCTCTTCCTCCTTCATCGGGATGTCGTACGGCGCTACCGTGGCGGTTGAAGCGCGCTTGAAGGCAAGAGGTCTGATGGGTCCCGTGTCCGGACTGACGATCGGTGAGGTCGCTCACCGGGCCGGCCTCGCGCCGAGCGCGGTCCGGTACTACGAGTCGCTGGGTCTGCTGCCGACCCCACCGCGGCTGCACGGAGAGCGGCGCTACTCCGACGAGGTGTTCGGCACGCTGGCCTTCATCGCCGTCGCCCAGGCCGCCGGCTTCACGCTCAAGGAGATCCAGGTCCTCGCCGCACACACCAACGCATCCGGCCTGGCGTCGGCGATGCAGGTGCTGGCCGAGCAGAAGCTGGCCGAGGTCGAGGCCACCCTTGCCCGCGCAGCCGCGATGAAGGAGTGGCTGCAGGTCGCCCGGACGTGCGGCTGCACCGACCCCGCCGAGTGCAGCCTCTTCCTCAGCGACTCCGCCGATGGCCGGGCGACGCTGCCGCTCGTCGACGCCGACGGGTGCCGCCGGGCCTGAGCGTGCCGAACCTCGACGCCTAGCCCGTCGCGCCGAACTGCTCCACCCGGATCCGATCCACCGGTACGCCGCACTCCATCAGCAGCGCCTCCCCGAGCTGGGCGAACCGCGAGGACCCGCAGACGTACACGACCTCGACCCCGTCGAGCAGCGGCATCAGCTCCGCCGCGGTCGGGGGCCCGGGCGGTCGGCCCGACGACGGCGATCGGGTGAAGGCGGTGACGGCGCCCGCGCGCCGCAGCTCGTCGACGTACGGGAGCTCTTCCTCGCTGCGCCCCACCGCGAGCACGCGCACCAGGCCCGGCTGGCCGGACCGACGGGCGGCGCGGGTCATCGCGACGGCGGGGACGACGCCGGTGCCCCCGACGACGCAGAGGGCCGGAGTGCGCGTGTCCCAGGTGAACCAGCGGCCGATCGGTCCGCGCAGCTCGAACACGTCGCCGACCTCGGCGACGTCCGCGAGGAACTCCGAGACCTCGCCGCCGGGCAGCTTCTCGACCAGGAACTCGACGAGCGGGTCGCTGTCGTCGGAGGCGACGGAGTACGAGCGCTGCGCGGTGTAGTCGTCGGGCGCGCGCAGCCGGATCAGGTAGTGCTGGCCCGGCCAGAGGCGCTGGCGGTCCTCGACGTACATGCGCAGCCGCACGGTCGTCGGGGTCGGCAGCTCCTTCTCGATGATCCGCCCGGTCGTCCACACCGTGGGCCGCGGCGTGACGTCCTCGATCGAGGCGGAGGCAGGGGAGTCAGTCACCCTGGTACCGCTGCTCGCGCCACGGGTCCCCGCGGTCGTGGTAGCCGTTGCGCTCCCAGAACCCCGGCCGGTCCTCGGCCATCAGCTCCAGCCGGGTGATCCACTTCGCGGACTTCCAGAAGTACAGGTGCGGCACCAGCATCCGCACCGGCCCGCCGTGCTCACGCGGCAGCGGCCGGCCGTCGTGCTCCCACACGATCCACGCCTTGCCGCCGGTGACGTCCTCGAGCGGGATGTTGGTCGTGTACCCGGTCGTCGCGTGCGCCATCACGAACTTCGCGTCGTCGCCGGGTCGCGCGATCTCCAGCAGGGTGTCCACGCTGATGCCGGTGAACGTCGTGTCGAACTTCGACCACGTGGTCACGCAGTGGATGTCGCCGAAGTACGTCGACCCGGGGAGTGCGTGGACCTGCCGCCAGTCCCAGGTCGTCGGGTTGTCGACGAGCCCGTCGACCGTCAGCGTCCAGGTGTCGGTGTCGACGCGCGGCGTCGCCTCGGCGGTGAGCACCGGCCAGCCCTGGCCGGTGTCGTACTGCCCGGGTGGCAGCCGCCCCTCCGGGCCCTCGGGACGTTTGCGGAAGAAGCCACGCGTCACGGGCACGGGCACAGCCTAATGATCGGCTGGGTGTCGGACGGTGCCGTACTCGTTCGTGGAGACAGCAGACACCCACCCATCGACCCAGGAGCACCCCATGGCCACCACCCGCCTCTACATGTCCATGTCCCTCGACGGCTTCATCGCCGGCCCGAACGAGACCGACGACCACGGTCTCGGCGACGGCGGCCTGCGCCTGCACGACTGGATCCTCGAGGGCCCGACCAGCGACGCCGACCGGCAGGTGGTCGACGAGATGATGGCGTGCCGGGCGATCGTCGCCGGCCGCGGCACGTTCGAGCCCGCGGAGGGCTGGGGCGGCGACCACCACGACGGGATCCCGATCTGGGTGCTGAGCCGGCGACCGCGCCCGGACTGGACCAAGGACTGGCCGCTGGTCACCTACGGCAACGACGTCGAGGCGGCGTTCGCCGCGGCGCGCGAGGCGGCCGGCGACGGCGTCGTGCTCGTGCACGGCGCCGCGGTCGCCGTCCGGGCCCTGCAGGCGGGGGTCCTCGACGAGCTCGAGATCCACCTCGTCTCGGCGTTGATGGGGGAGGGTCGGCCGCTCTTCGCCGGTCTCGGCCTCGGGCCGCACGAGCTCGACCGGGTGCGCGTCGTCGAGGGGGACGGCGTCACGCACCTGCGGTACCGGGTGCGCCGCTGACGCGAAAGATGGGGTAAACGCCCCATGAGCACAGGCCTGCGCCGGCCGACGCTGGAGGTCCGAGGGACAACCAGCGAGAGGAGACAGCGATGCCGAAGGTGTCGAAGCAGACGGTGCCGGGCGAGGAGATCGGCGTGGGCACGGTGTGGCAGCAGGTCGTGGACGGGCACGAGATCGCCTTCCTGAGCCTGCGCGAACAGGCCGACCTGGCCCCCCTGCTGCGCGGGCTGCCGGGCGACCGGTGCACCTGCCCGCACTGGGGGTACGTCACGGCCGGGCGGATCACGTTCACGTTCGCCGACCACGCCGAGACGTTCGAGGCCGGCGACGGGTTCTACGTCGGACCGGGGCACAGCCCGACGATGGAGGCCGGCACCGAGTACGTGATGTTCAGCCCCGAGGACCAGATGGCCCCGGTCAACGCAGTGCTCGAGCGGAACCTGGCGGCGATGCAGTCGGCGTGACGAGCAGCCCGTGCTGGGTCGCGAACAACGCGGCCGCGGTCCGCGTCGAGGCGCCGATCTTGGCGTAGATGTGCTCGACGTGGTTGGCCACCGTCTTGCGGGAGATGACCAGCCGGTCCGCGATCTCCTTGGTGGTCAGCCCGCGCGCCACCAGGGAGAGCACGTCGACCTCCCGCGCGGTCAGCCCGGCCGGCCCGGCCACCCGGCGCGAGCCGGGCTGGCCGGCCGCCGACAGCACCGCTTCGACGGCAGCGCCGTCGAGGCGTCCGGCCCGTACGTCGGCGCGCAGCCGCGTGGCGGCTTCCCGGGGCGGGTGCGGCTCGCGGTCCGCACGCGGCTCCCGCAGCGCCTGGAACGCGTGGGCGGCCGCCAGCACCCGGGCCGGCAGCGAGACGGCCGGTCCGGCGAGGCCGGCCGGGTGTCCGGAGCCGTCCAGCCGCTCGGCGTACTGTGCCGCGAGGTCCCCGACCGGACGCAGCGCCGGCGACTGCCGGAGCATCCGGTGGGTGAGGTACGGGACGAGGTGCAGCCGCTCGCGCTCGCCGCGCGTCAGCGGCGTCCGCTTGTCGAGGATGGCGTTGGAGACGCCGAGCTTGCCGAAGCAGTGCACCAGCCCGGCCCGCCGCAGCAGGCGTACGTCGCCCTCGGGCAGTCCGAGCGCCCTACCCGCCTCGGCCGCCAGCTCCGCCACCGCCCGGGCGTGGCCGAGGGAGTACGGCGACTTGAGGTCCACGAAGTCCGCGACCGCCAGCAGTGCCGCGTCGACCTCGTCCTCGGTGAGCACGATCGCCAGCGCCGGCTCCGAGCCGATCACCGCGTCCCACGCGTCGACGGTGTCGAGCTCGGCCAGCAGCAGGTCCGCCTCGCCGACCAGGGCGTCGGCCAGGTACGGGTCGAACTCCTTGCCCTTCCCGTTCCGCAGCAGAGCGCGGGCGCCCTCGATCCCGCCGACCCGGTGCGCGACCTCGACGAACTCCCCGATGAGAGCGAGCCGGGCGGCGAGAGGGACGTCGTCGCCGCCGAGCTCGCCGGGGTACCCGCGGCCGTCCCACTGCTCGTACGACGCGTCCAGCGCGGCCAGGGTATCCGGCGCCAGCCCGAGGTCCTCGCCGAGCCGCCGGGCCATCCGGGCATGGTGCTCGATCATGGTGCTCAGGTCACGGTGCCCCGACACCGCGAACTCCAGTCCCAACCGGAACCGGTGCGCCATCCCCCCGCCCGACCCGAACTGCCGCAGGGTGGCCACCGCGCCCTGCAGCTTGTGGTGGGCGTGCGTGTACTTGTCCGCCTTGAGCAAGATGTCGTCGCCGAACCACTTCGCCTGCTCGTGGGCGTCCGAGTGGCACCCCACGTTCGTGAGGAGGGCCGTGTAGTAGACGGCGACCCGCCCGTCCTCCTCGACCCCCACCCGCTCCGCGAGCCGCAGGGCGATCAGGCACTGACGGAGCACGTGCTCCATCGGCTGGTCGAACCCGAGGTCGACGCCGAGCGACAGGGCGGCGACGATCTCCGCCAGCCGGACGCGCCCGAGACCCTGAGGGCCACCCACGCCACGAGGGTACGCGCGGTCAGCCCAGGTCGCGGGCGGCCTGTTGTGACGTTTCGGTGAGGGATGACCACGCCGCCTCGAGCTCGGCCACGGCCAGCTCGGGCGTCGTCGCGGCCACCGTCAGGTTCGAGGTCACCCGGCCGTGCACGGCGCTCACGGTCGCCAGGTAGTCCGTGCCGCCGGCCCGCTTGCAGGACGTCGCCATCAGCTCGTCGTACGCCGTGGTGTCGATGTCGCCGATCACCGTGCGCGCCCCGTCGCAGCCCCAGAACACGGCGAACGCGTCGGCCGCCCTCGTCGCCTGCGCCGGGGTGCGGAAGATCTTGACGGCCGCGCCCCATGACCCGCGCTTGCCGGTGTCGAGCAGGTAGTAGAAGTCCCACGACATGGAGGCCAGCCGTCCCTCCAGCACCGTCGTCGGCCCGGGGATCGGGTGGCCCACGTAGAACGTGCCACCGTCGAAGCTCCCGCCGGCCGGCGCGGTCAGCCCGGCCAGGATCCCCCGGGCCTTGGCCGCGCTCATCTGGTGCCCGGCCGTGGCCGTCGGGCTGGTCGACGGAGCCGACGCCCGGCTCGAGTCCTCGTCCGTGCAGCCGGCGACGACCAGCGTGAGCGCCGCGACCGCCACCCCGAGGATCCGCCTCATCCGTCGCACAATATGTGCTCGTGGCATACATTTCCACCGTGGACCACGACGTCAACGTCATCGGCGCGGCCGCGCTGCTCCTCGCCGACCGGATGCGGGCCGCGGTCGAGGCGACGACGCGGCTCCGGGGCGAGACCGCGTCGGCCCTGACGGCCCTGCTCGCCTGGGGCGACGGTCTGCCGATCGAGGCGCTGGCGTCCGGCCTCCACCTCAGCCACTCCCGTACCGTCCGCGTCGTCGACGCGCTGGAGGCGCGAGGCGACGTCGTGCGCCGCCGTGACCCGGCCGACCGCCGTCGGGCCGTCGTCGCCCTCACCGCCCAGGGCCGGCGCGCAGCGACGCGTGTGCTGAAGGCCCGCGAGGCGGCTCTGCAGGATGCCCTGTCCTCGCTCTCGGCGGCCGAGGTCGGTGCGCTGGCGGGCGCCGGGTCGACCCTCCTGGCGGAGGCGGCCACCACCCGGGCCGAGGCGCGCCACCTCTGCCGATGGTGCGACGTGTCCGTGTGCGGGTTCGACGACGGACGGTGCCCGTCGATCCCGGAACGTGCGCCGGCCTTCTAGGTCTCCAGACAGAGGTGGGCCGACGCCCGCCCCGCGTAGCCTCGCGCCATGAGACGCCTCGACCGCTTCGTCGACCCGCTGATCGCGGTCGTCGCGGTGGCCCTGGCGCTGGCGTCCCTGCTGATGACCGACCCCGACAGCATCGACCCGCGCCTGCACGACCCCGACGTGCTGTCCGCGGTGGCGACGGTGCTCGCGGCGGGCTCGCTGGCCTGGCGGCGACGCCGGCCCGTGGCGTCGTACGCCGTCTTCGTGACGGGCGCCCTGGTGGTCAGCGGCACCTTCCACTACATCGGCCTGCTGTCGGTGCTGATGCTGCTCAGCCTGTTCTCGCTGGCGACCTACGGCAGCCGCCGCGAGGGGGTCGTCGGCCTCGGCGCGGGGATCGCCTGCTTCGTCGGGCTGGGGCTCGCGGGCGTGCCGGACCTGCGGACCAAGGACGTGCTGCTGGCCCTCTCCCTCCTGGTGGCGGCGTGGGCGATGGCCGAGGCGCTGCGGGCGCGCCGCGAACAGCAGAGCGAGCGCGTGCGGGCCGCGGTCACCGAGGAGCGGCTGAGGATCGCGCGCGAGCTGCACGACGTCGTGGCGCACAGCATGTCGCTGATCGCCGTGCAGGCAGGCGTCGGGGCGCACGTCATCCGGACCGACCCGGACGCCGCGGAGCAGTCCCTCGGCGTCATCGCGGACACCAGCCGGAAGGCCCTCGAGCAGACGCGGTCGATGCTCGGCATGCTCCGCGAGCAGGGGGAGGACGGTGCCCGGCCCCCGACCCAAGGACTGGACGACCTGCCGTCCCTCATCGAGGACGTCCGCGCCGCCGGGCTGTCGGTCGGGCTCGACGCGCCCGGCACGGTGGAGGGACTGGACCCGGCGGTGTCGCTGGCGGCGTACCGCATCGTCCAGGAGTCCCTCACCAACGTCATCAAGCACTCGGCCGCGTCGACGGCGACGGTCGCGGTCTTCCTCTCGGGTGACCGTCTGGAGATCGACGTCAGCGACCCCGGGCCGCCACGACCGGGCGGTACCTCGGGTGGTCACGGCCTCCGCGGGCTCGACGAGCGCTCCCGGCTGGTCGGGGGAGTGCTGACGTACGGCGACCGCGGCGACGGCTTCCTCGTGCACGCGTCGCTCCCGGTCGGCGGCGGCCGGTGAGTACGCCCATCAGGGTCGCGGTGGTCGACGACCAGGACCTCGTGCGCGCCGGGTTCGTGCTGCTGCTCGGGTCGTCGCCCGGCATCGAGGTCGTGGGAGAGGCGCGCGACGGGCTGGAGGCGGTGACGCTGTGCCGCCGTACCGCGCCCGACGTGGTGCTGATGGACGTGCGGATGCCGCACCTCGACGGCCTGGCCGCGACCCGGACGATCCTGGCCGACCCGGCCTGCGCCGCGACCCGCGTGCTGGTCCTGACGACGTTCGAGGAGGACGACCTCGTGCTGGAGGCGCTGCGGTCCGGGGCGAGCGGGTTCCTGGTCAAGGACACCCGGCCCGAGCAGCTGCTCGAGGCCATCGAGGTCGTGGCGGCCGGGGAGGCACTGCTGCACCCCCGCGTCACCCGACGGCTGATCGAGCGGTTCGCCGCCCTGCCGTCCGGACGCTCCGCCGTCGACGACGGGCTGACCGACCGGGAGCGCGAGGTGCTGCTCGCGGTCTCACAGGGGCTGTCCAACCAGGAGATCGCCGCTTCCCTCCACCTGGGGTACGGCACCGTGAAGACGCACGTGAGCCACCTGCTCACCAAGCTGGGCTTCCGCGACCGAGCGCAGCTGGTGATGTACGCCTACGAGTCCGGACTGGCGGTCCCGGGACGCGGTTGACCGCCTCGTGACTCTGTCTGGAGACGTGGTCAGGTCGGGCCTCCCGGCAGACGCGCCGGACCTGGCCTCGACGCGAGGCTTCGGGACATGAACACGAACCCGACCCGGACCCGCTCGCCCCTCCGCGAGATCGCTGCGTACGCCGGCCTCGCCTACGGCCTCGCCCTGGCCGTCGCCGTCGCCCTGCCCGACGCCCAGATCAACCTGTTGCTCAGCGTGATGGTGCCGACCGTGGCCGTCACGATCCTGACCTTCACCTACTTCGAGAAGGGGGAGCGCCGCGCACTCTGGGGCTCGTTCGGGCTGCGCCGCCTCGGTCTCCGCACTTGGCTGCCCGCCCTCTTCCTGCCCTTCCTCCTGTGCGGGGCGGCGTACGGAACGGCGCTGCTCGTCGGGGCCGGTGAGCTGACCGACGTGCACGTCACCGTCGCCGGCGCGCTCGACTGGACCCTCAACCTGGTCGTCGGCCTGGTCATCATGACCGTCGTCATCATGGGCGAGGAGATCGGCTGGCGAGGCTACCTGCTGCCGCGGGTGCAGGAGCTCACCGACAAGCGCCGCGCCGCCGTCCTCACCGGACTCATGCACGGGCTGTTCCACCTGCCGCTGATCTGCCTGGCCACGACCTACGACACGGGCGGCAACCGCTGGATCACCGCCCCTGCGGCCGTCGTCACCATCACCGCCGGCGGCGTCTTCTACGCCTGGCTCCGCGACCGTTCAGGCAGCATCTGGCCCGTCGCCGTGGCCCACAACTCGGTCAACACGGTGTTCGACATGGGTGCCTCCCTCGTGGTGGCCAGCTCGCCCGCGAGCCTGGTGTACGTCGCCGGCGAGACCGGCTTCGCGACCCTCGGCGCGTGCGCCGCGATGGCCGTCGTCGTGCTGATGCGGGCCAAGGTCTGGCGGACGACCGAGGTGCCCGTGGCGGTGTCACGGCCCGCGGAGCCCGTGCGGGCGTGAGGCCCTTGGGCCCGGGTCCTCCGACCCTGGCCAGGGCCCCCGGGCGGCGGGACGCTCGGAGCAGGAGGGCATTGCGATGAACGACGTCCGCACCGACACCGTCGAGTCCCTGTACCGCGCCACCGAGACCCCGAGGCTGGTCCGGGTCCCGCCACTGAAGTTCCTGTGCCTGGACGGCCGGGGCGGCCCGGACAGCCCGGAGTTCGCCGGGGCCGTCCAGGCGCTGTACACGCTGTCGTACGGCGCGAAGTTCGCGCTCAAGAAGGCGGGCGGACCGGTCTACCGCGTCTCCCCGCTGGAAGGCCTGTTCTGGGCCGAGGACCCGGCGGTCTTCATCCGCGGCGACAAGAGCGCGTGGGGCTGGCGCCTGATGATCCGCCAGCCCGACGAGGTCGACGGCGAGCTCGTCGGCCGGGTGGCCGAGGAGGCGTCGCGGAAGCGGGGGATCGCCGCACTGGTCGACGTCCGCCTCGTCACCTGGGAGGAGGGGCCGGCGGCACAGGTGCTGCACGTGGGGCCGTACGCCGCGGAGGGTCCGACCATCGCGCGGCTCCACGCGTTCCTGGCCGAGCAGGGGCTGGTCTTCGACGGGCGCCGGCACCGGCACCACGAGATCTACCTCGGTGACCCGCGCCGGGCGGCCCCGGAGAAGCTGAGGACGATCATCAGGCAGTCGTACGCCGGGTGAGGGGCGGCAGCGATGGAGGGACTGCTCCGGATCCGCACCGCCGTGGTCGGGCTGGTCGGCGTGACCGTCTTCGGCACCCTCGGCTACCTGCTGCTGGGGTTCACCCTCCTCGAGGCGCTCTACCAGACCGTCACGACCGTGGGCACCGTCGGCTTCCGGGAGGTGCACCCACTCGGCCCGGCGGGTCAGGTCTTCACGATCGTGCTGATCGTCGTCGGCGTCGGCACGGTCCTCTACAACCTCGGCGTGATCCTCGAGGCGGTCACCGAGGGTCACCTGCGCGAGCACCTGAGGAGGCGTCGGATGGACAAGAACATCGCTGCGATGACGAGCCACGTCGTCATCTGCGGCTACGGACGGGTGGGCCGTGCGGCGGCCGACTTCCTGACCGGCATGGGTCACGAGGTGGTCGTCGTCGACAGCGACCCGGAGCGGTTCGCCACGCTCGAGGGCACGGCGTACATCGTCGGTGACGTCACCGACGACGCGGTGCTGCGCGCTGCCGGCATCGAGCGCGCCCGGGCGTTGATCGCCGCGCTCGACACCGACGCCGACACGGTCTACGTCACCTTGTCGGCTCGCGCGCTCCGGCCGGACCTGGTGATCATCGCGCGGGCCCGGACGACGGGGTCGAAGGTCAAGATGGGCCTGGCCGGCGCCACCCGTGCGATCAACCCCCAGCGCATCGGCGGTCGCCGGATGGCGGTCTTCGCCCTCCAGCCGGAGGTCGCGGAGTTCCTCGACGTCGTGATGCACGACGAGGACCTCGACTTCCGCATCCAGGACGTCCACGTGGACGCCGGGTCCGACCTCGCGGACCGCTCGCTGGGCGAGCTCGACCTGCGCACCCGCACGGGCGGCCTGGTCCTGGCGCTGCGGCGCGGCGAGGGCGAGCAGTTCGTGCCGCACCCGAGCGACGAGTGCCTCGTCCGCGCGGGGTCGGTCCTGATCGCGCTCGGCACGCAGGCCGAGCTCGACGCCCTGGCGGCCCTGGGCCGCGCGTGACCGAGCTCGGGGAACCCGGTGGGTCGAGGGGATGTGCCGGGGGGAGCTACGGGCCTAGAGTTCTTCCGCCCCCCGCGCACGACTCCAGGGAGGCACGCCATGACCCAGACCGCCAGCGCCCCGATCTCGGACCTGCGCAGCCAGCTGCACGGCGACGTCGTCGAGGCCGGTGACCTGGCCTACGACGAGGCCAGGAAGGTCTGGAACGCCGCCATCGACCGGCGCCCGCTGGCCGTCGTCAGGTGTGCCGACGAGGCGGACGTCCAGGCGGCGGTGCGGTTCGCCGGGGCGCACGGCCTGGAGGTCGCCGTCCGCGGCGGCGCCCACAGCATGTCCGGCGCCTCGGTGGTCGACGACGGTCTCGTCATCGACCTCGGTGCGATGAACCAGGTGCACGTCGACCCGGACGCCCGGCGGGCGAGGGTGGGCGGCGGTGCCCTGCTCGGCGACCTCGACGCGGCCACGCAGGCGCACGGGCTCGCCGTACCCGTCGGCCTGATCAGCCACACCGGCGTCGGCGGCCTGACGCTCGGCGGCGGCATGGGCTGGCTCAGCCGCAAGCACGGGCTGGCCATCGACAACCTGGTCTCTGCCAGGGTCGTGACCTCCGCCGGCGAGCTGATGACCGCCTCCGACACCGAGAACCCGGACCTCTTCTGGGCCCTGCGCGGCGGCGGCGGCAACTTCGCGGTCGTGACGGAGTTCGAGTTCGCGCTGCACGAGGCCGGCCCGATGATCCAGTTCGGCATCGTGTTCTGGACGCTCGACCAGGGCGGTGAGGTGCTGCGCCACGCGCGCACGGTCATCGACTCGCTGCCGCCCGACGTCAACGTCGTCGTCGGCGGCCTGAACGCCCCTCCGGCCCCCTTCGTGCCGGCCGAGCACCAGCTCCAGCCCGGGTACGCCATGGTGGTCGTCGGCTTCGGGTCGGCCGAGGAGCACGCCGCCGTGCTCGAGCAGGCCCGCTCCGCCGTCCCGCCGGCGTTCGAGTTCGCGACGCCGATGCCGTACGTCGAGCTCCAGAAGATGCTCGACGAGGCCAACGGCTGGGGCTTCTTCTGCTACGACAAGGGCTGCTACGTGCAGGAGCTGTCCGACGGTGTCATCGACGCCCTCACCGAGCACTTCCCCCAGAAGGTCTCGCCGCTCTCGATCGTGCTCTTCTACCGCCTCGACGGCGCGTACTCCGCCGTCCCCGAGGACGCCACCGCCTTCAGCGGCGGTCGCTCACCGCGCTTCGGCGTGTTCATCATCGGCGTCTGCCCGGCACCGGAGATGCTGCCCGGCGAACAGGCCTGGGTCCGGTCCCTGGCCGAGGCGATGCGGCCGTACGCCGCCGCCGACGGGTCCTATGTCAACGGCTCGTCGGAGTTCGACGACGTGGACCCGGTGTCCGCGGCGTACGGCGCCGCCAAGTTCGCGCGCCTCGTCGAGCTGAAGGCGAAGTACGACCCCACCGACCTGCTCCACGGGAACGCGCGCGTGACGTCGGGTGGATGACCTGGCGGCCCGTGGCGCGCCGCTGGAGTACTGGTTCTTCCGGACCGACAGCGGGGACCTGTCGTTCCTGGTCGACCTGATCGTGCGTCGCGGTGAGCACCGGGCGGAGACACGCGTGGCGTCCCGTGTCGGCGACGTCGCCGGTGTGGAGCGAGCCTTCAGCGACACCTGGTCCGCCGACGCGCAGGGCATCCGGGCGGGGGAGAGCCACCTCGGCGCGTCGACCACCCGAGGGTGGGTCGGGGAGATCGCCTGGTCCCTCGACGTCGACCTCGGGCCGGACCGGATCCGGCCGCTGCCCCCGGCCCTGTCCTGGCTCCGTCCCTTCGACATGCAGCTCGTGAGCCGTCCGACGGCACGCTTCACGGGCTCGATCAGCATCGGTGGTCGCACCTGGACGCTGGAGTCACGCCCGGGGATGGTGAGCCACTACTGGGGTCGGGCGCTGCCCCGCCGCTGGACCTGGGTGTCGGTCACCGGGGAGGCGACGGAGCCCCGGCTGGAGTCGACCGTGCTGAGCAGCCGCATCTGGGGAACCCCGCTCGCGGTCACCTGCGGCTACTTCTGGCGCTCCGGCGAGCCTCCCGCGGGGCGCCCGGTGCTGGCGGTGATGCCCTTGAACGGTCTCGTGCGCAGCACCCCCGGCGCCCCGGGTGCGGCACGGGTGCGCGCCTGGCGGCCTCGCCGGTTCGCCGCCGACGTGGACTGCCAGGCGGCCGACGAGAGCTTCGCGGACCTCGGGGAGGGCATCCGCCAGTCGCTGGCCGCGGACGTCGTCGCGGACGGCCGGCGCCTCCGGGGTGCCCTGGAGTTCCGCGACTGAAGCCCGAGGGGCGGCGCCCTGACGGACGCCGCCCCTGACCGCGTCTCCCCCCGAATGACGCGGCCGCGGTGGGTCAGGCCGCGGGCGGAGCGAAGAGCTCCAGCGCGATGCCGTCCGGGTCCCGGAACGACAGGCCCGACCCGTAGTGCGCGTCGACGATCTCGCCTCGGGCGACGCCGAGCTCGTCGAGGCGGACGCTCCACTTCTCGAGCTCGGCCCGGTCCTCGCACGCGAACGAGACGTGGTCGAGGCCGGGGCTGCGCTCGTCGAACGGCGCCGCACCTGGTGCGACGTGCTCGTGCAGGCCGAAGAGGTGGCCGCCGCCGAGCGCGAAGACGGTGTGGTGGAAGGCGCCGGCCTCGACGTCCTCGTCGAGGACCGGAGCGCTGCCGAACAGGTCGGCGTACCAAGCGGTGCTGCGGGCCAGGTCGCTGACGGTGACGGCGATGTGGGTGATGCCGGGGAACATGGTGGATCTCCTTGGTGGTGGTGTGGTGGTGGTTGCTTCTCCGGTCGAGGCAGGCCGGAGGCCGGTCACGAGACCTGGATGTCCAGCAGCGCCCGGGCCTGGTCGCTGACCGCGACCTGGTCGTCGCCGCCGGACGTGTCGACGCGGAGCACGTCGGTCGGGTCGCCGCCGCTGACGCTGGTCCGGGCGGGCAGCCCGTCGACGGCCACCGCATCGCCGTCGGCCGAGACGCCGACCGCGTCGGACCCCGCCGTACCGGTCACCAGCACGGTGTCGTCGCGCGTGTCCGCGGCGCCGTTCGTGCCGGCGAGGTCGATGTCGGCCGTCGTGACCTCGGTACCGCTCAGGTCGCCGATGGTCACGGTGTCCACGCCGCCGAACGTCGCGAGGTCCAGCCGCTCGACGCCGTCGAGGTCCATCCGGATGGTGCCCTGGGCGCGCAGGAAGACCGCGCTCCGGCCGTTCGCCGACAGGGACATCTGCTCGTCCCCGTTGGAGCCGTTGAAGGCCAGGGTGTCGCGGCCGAGGCCTCCGTCGACGGCGTCGTTGCCCTCGCCGGGGTTCCAGGCGGCGGTGTCGTCGCCGTTCCCGAGCACCTCGACGTCGGTGCCGACCTGGCCGTTGACGACGTCCGACCCGTTCGCGCCGACGAGCCGGTCCGTGCCCGCTCCGCCGAGGAGGAGGTCGTCGCCGTTCCCGCCGTCCAGGAGGTCGCCGCCCGCGCCGGTCGCGACGACGTCGTCGCCGTTGCCGGCCGTCACCGTCATCGGTACGTCGGCCAGCACGCCTCCGCTGACCGTGCGGAGCTGGTCGTCGCCGTTGCGCAGGTCCACGCCCGCCGAGTGAAACGTGCCCGCAGCGAAGCGTCGCGTCCCGTTGCCGCCGCCCAGGTCCACGACCACGGAGTCGAGCGGGGAGAAGTCGATGCTGATCGCGTCGCCTGCGTTCGTGCCGGTGACCGTGAGAACGTCGCCGACGACACTCGCACCCGCACCCGCGGGCACCGCCTGGGCCGGTACGCCGGCCAACGTCGCGGTCGCCGCGATCGCGGTCGCCGCGGCCGCAGCTGCGGCCCTGTTCTGGATTCTCATGTTCTGCTCTCTCGTCTGATGGTCGGCCCCTGCCGACCGCTGGCCCCTCTACGGCGGCACACCGCTGCCGGTTCCCCGGGAACCGATCGGCGACCGGCCGCGTAAGCAGGCCTGTGGGACTCAGCCCGGCTTCGCGCACATCGGCTCCCGCGCGCTCGGAAGCCGACGGGTCACGCGCAGAACGGTGGGCTAGCGTGACGACCGTGGCCATGGACGACGCCGAGCTGGCGTCGCGGTTCGCATCCGGTGACGCGGACTCGGTCCGCGTCCTCTACCAGACCTACGGACGGCTGGTCTTCTCCGTCGCCTACCGGGTCCTGGGCGACACCGGCCTCGCCGAGGACGCCACCCAGCAGACGTTCGTGCAGGCCTGGCGCGGCGCCTCGTCGTACGACCCGAACCGGCCCCTCGGTGCGTGGATCACCACGATCGCCAAGCGCGTCGCCATCGACTTCTACCGGCGCGAGCGCAAGCACCGCCACCTCGTCGACGTCGACACCGCGGATGACCCAGCACTCATCACCCTGCCTCCGTCGCTCGACCAGCTCGAGGACGTGGCCGAGGTACGTCGGGCGCTCGACGAGCTCCCGAGCGCCGACCGCGACCTCATCCGCATGCAGCACTTCGACGAGCTCAGCCACGCCGAGATCGCCCGCGAGCTCGAGATCCCCCTGGGCACCGTGAAGTCCCGGACGTTCCGGGCCCACCGTCGCCTCGCGGGTCTGCTCGCCCACCTGCGCGCCGACCCGGGAGACTCGTCCCCGTCGGTCCGGCCGGAAGGGGGTTCAGATGGATGACTCCGACCTGACCCCGGCGGAGCGCGCCGAGATCGAGCGGATCGACCACGTCCTCGCCGACGAGGCCGTCTGGATGGAGCCGCCCGCCCACCTGCAAGAGGCCGTGGTGGCAGCCGTCGCCGCCGAGTCCGGTGCCCTCACTCGGCGCCGCCGTCTCCGCCTGGCCCTCGTCGGCGTCGCCGCCACTGTTCTCCTGGCCGTGGGCGTGACCGTCGGCGTCCAGCTGACTCGCGACGACCCGGTCCAGTTCGCAGCATCGCTGAGCGGCACCGAGCTCGCCCCAGACGCCACCGGCGACGTGACCATGACCAAGACCCCGAGCGGGTGGGACATCCGCCTGCACGCCACCGGACTGCCCCGACGCGAGGACGGCGAGTTCTACGAGGCCTGGCTCAAGGACGACAGCGGACTCCTGGTCCCGATCGGCACGTTCAACGACGGCCGTGAGGTCACGCTCTGGGCGGGCGTGCCCCCCAGCGCGTTCTCGACGATGACGATCACCCAGGAGGTCGCGGACGGCGACCAGACGTCCTCGGGCCAGGTGGTGCTGGTCGGCGAGGCGGAGGAGTCCTAGGGGGCTGCTAGAGCCCCGTGTTCATGTCCGCCTGGATGTCGGCCACGCTCTGGGTGCGGGTGTAGATGCGGACGTCGTCCAGCAGACCCTTGTAGAACTGGCTGGTGTTGGCGTCCGCGCCGATGCGGAGCGGGTTGGCTCTCGCGGTGATCGAGGCGCCGAGGCCCTGCGAGCCCACCAGCGTGCCGTTCACGTAGAACCGCACCGTCGTGCCGTCGAAGGTGACGGCCAGGTGGCTCCACTGGGTGGTCGGGAGGGTGCTGCCCATGGTCGCCGCCAGCACCCCACCCGTGGTACCGACCATGAAGACCGGTCTGGTGCCACCGGACTGCAGCTCCAGGCCGTACTGGTAGTACGGCGAGGTCATGCCGGTGTTCCAGTGCTTGCCCACCAGCACCTGGTCACCGCTGCCTCCCGCAGGCTTGAGCCACATCGACAGCGTCAGCGCGGTGCCAGAGACGTTGAGGGACGTGCTGTTGGCAGCGGTCAGGTAGTCGTTGGTGCCGTCGAAGCTCAGGCCGTTGCCGTACTTCCCGGCCACCCGTCCGAGGCCGTTGAGCAGGGTCGCGGTGTTGCTGTTGCCCGACGCGTCGGTGGCGGTGGCGCCCGAGACCTCGTTGAACCCCCACGCGGCGGCCAGCCCGGGGGGTGCAGCCGGTGTCGCGGTGTAGGTGGCGGTGTAGGACTGCGCCGTGGCTGGGACCGTCACGGTGTGGGTCCTGGCGCCGCCGTCGGACCACGCGCTGAAGGTGTAGTTGTTGCCCCCGACCGTCTGGTCGCGGGCCTCGATCGTGTGGGCGAACCCGATCAGGGTGTCGTAGGTGAACGGCGCGGTCTTGGCGATCCCGTCGAGGTAGAGCGTGAGCCCGGCGGCCGGCGTCGTGCTGAACGTCAGGTTCACCTTCTCCGGCCACACCACGACCGACTCGGTGTCGGTCAGGCCGTTGGAGTCGGTCACGGTCAGGCTGATGCGGTACCGGGTGTTCCCGCTGAAGTCGTGGCCGCTGGTGGGGATGGTGAACGAGCCGTCATTCACGCCGACCAGGGTCTGGACCGGGTGCACGTGCCCGTCGTGCAGGAAGTCGATGCTCCAGCCGAAGGCGCTGGCCGGCAGGGTGCCGTCGTCGGGGTCGGTGCCCTCCCCGGTGAAGCTGATGACCTGGCCGGCCCTGAACGTGCTGCCGTCGGCGGGCCCGACGATCGTTGCCTGGGGAGGGCTGCCCACCGTCACCGTGATGGGAGGCGCGAACGTGCTGTTGGCGCCGTCCGACACCGTGAGCCGCACCGTGTAGACGCCGGCCGCCGCGTAGGTGTGCGTGGGATTTGCCGCCGGGGAGGTGGTGCCGTCACCGAAGTCCCAGACGTAGGTGATCGGCTGGCCCTCGGGGTCGTTCGACCCGGCGCTCGAGAACGAGACGGCCAGCGGGACCGGTCCGGACGTCGGCGTGGCACCCGCGACGGCGATCGGCGCCTGGTTGGACTGCTGGTAGCGGATCCGCCGTACCTTGCTGACGCCGAACGTGCCGGTGACGTCCGAGTAGCCGAGGTCGATGTAGTACAGCGCCCCGTCTGGACCCTCGGTGAGGTAGACGATGTCACCCGTCGGTCCGTCCAAGGTGCCGTCCGCGGGCTCGAAGTTGAAGACGCCCGTCATGGCGCCGTTGGCGTCGAACGTCATCCGCCGGATCCAGTTCTGGGCGTAGTCGGCGAAGAAGTAGTTGCCCCGCATGCCGACCGGGAACTGGGTGCCGTGGTAGACGAACCCGCCGGTCACCGAGGCGTCACGGCCGTTGTGCGCGTAGGAGTAGAGCGGGCTCGTGCAGGACCCCGTGCAGGCGCCCTCGTAGTTCGGCCAGCCGTAGTTGGCGCCCCGGACCCCGAGGTCCACCTCTTCCTGGGATGTCGGCGGGTCGTTGCCGCCCACGTCACCGATGAACAGCCGTCCGGTGGGCGCGTCGTAGTAGGCCCGGTACGGGTTGCGCAGGCCCAGCGCCCAGATCGCGTCGTAGTGCGGGCCGGTGCCGTCGTAGAAGGGGTTGTCCGTGGGGACGGTGCCGTCCGGGTTGAACCGCAGGATCTTGCCGCGCGGGCTGGACAGGTCCTGCGACAGGGCCGAGTCGAAGTGCTCGCCGGTGGTCAGCAGCAGCTTGCCGTCGTTGGCGAAGTTGATCGCCCCGCCGTGGTGCTCGGCGTGCGCGACATCGGGATCCCGGTACAGCACCAGCTCGCTGCCGGCGACGGTCCCCGTGACGGCCGCGTTGGCCGTGAAGCGGGACAGCTGGTCGTGCCCGTCCGGCGCGGTGAAGAAGACGTAGTAGTAGTGGTTGGTCGCGAAGCCCGGATCGAGCGCGAAGTCGAAGATGCCCTGCTGCACGCCCGAGGCACCGGTCGAGATCTGGAGGAAGAGCCCCGGGTCGGCCGTCGTGTACGGCGGCGGGAACACCTTGATCCGGCCCTGCAGCTCGGCCACGAGCATGCGGCCGTCGGGCAGGAACTTCATCGCGGTCGGGAGGTCCAGGCCGGTGGCCAGGATCTCGTTCTGGAAGTAGTCGCCGTTCACCACGTTCACGTTGACCGGTCGCGACACCGTGGTGTGCCCGCTCGCGTCGCGGGCGCGGGCGGTGACGGTGTGGGCGCCGTTCGGGAACGCGCGGGTGTCCCAGGTGGCGGCGTACGGCGTCGTGGTGTCCTCCACCCCCAGGGCGCTGCCGTCGACGAAGAACTGCACGCCTGCCACGCCGACGTCGTCGTCGGCGTCCGCCTGGACCGTGGTCATGCCGCTCACCTGGGCGTCGTTCGCCGGGCTGGTGATGGACACCGTCGGCGCCCCCGGGTCGACGGACCCGACGACCGGGGTGTTCATGTCGCTCTGGACCTGGGCGGCGGTGAGGGTCGTGGCGTACAGCCGCACGTCGTCGAGCGAGCCGTTCAGGAACTGGCCGGGCGACACGTCGGCGCCCAGGTACAACGCACTGGTCCGGGCCGTGATGCTCGTGGCCAGGCCGACGGAGCTCGTCAGCGTGCCGTTCTTGTAGAACTGCACGAGCGAGCCGTTGAAGACCACGGCGAGGTGCGCCCACACCCCAGCCGTGAGGCCGGCTCCCATGGGGGCCTCGCGGATGCCGCCACTGGTGCCGATCAGGAAGACGGGGGTGTTGCTCGTCCCGCGCACCTCGAGGCCGTACTGGTAGTAGGGCGAGGACATCGTGGCGTTGTAGAACTTGGCGAACACCACCCGGTCACCGCTCGACGACACCGGGTTGATCCACGCCGAGAACGCCAGGGCGTTGCCGGAGATGTTGATCGAGGGCGAGCTGGGGACCGACAGGTACTGGTTGGAGCCGTTGAGCTTGATGCCGCTGCCGTTCTTGCCGGTGACCCATGACGCTCCGTTGACCAGCGTCGCCGTGTTGCCGTTGCTGGTGACGTCAGCGGCGGTGGTGCCGCCGTTCTCGTCGAAGTTCCAGGCGGCCACCATGCCTGACGGTGGCGGTGGGGGTGCCGAGTTGGACACCATCACGCTCACCACGCCGCTCGTGACGCCGAAGTTGCCGGACGAGTCGCGGGCCCGCGCCGACAGGCTGTGCAGGCCGTTCGACGTTGTGGTGGTGTTCCACTGCACCGAGTACGGCGCGGTGGTGTCCACGCCCATGCTGACTCCATCGAGCAGGAAGTCGACGTCCGCGACAGCTACGTCATCGGTCGCCGTCGCGGAGACCGCGATCGTGCCCGAGACGGTGGACCCAGAGGTCGGCGCGGTCAGCACGGTCGAGGGCGGGGTGGAGTCCGTCCCTGCCTGCGCCTTGAAGGCCACCAGCTGCATGACCCACCGGGCGCTGGTGGCCGTGGCCGTGGCGGCGTAGCTGCCCGTCGTCGTGACGTTCCTGTCCATGGTCCAGTTGCCCGACACCGTGGAGCGGACGCTGTACGCGGCGCCGGCCGAGGTGATCGCCCCAGCGGTCGCGCCCGCCCCGAAGATCAGGTCGTTGGCGTTGGTCGTGACGGCGGCGCCGCTGCTCAGGGCCGTGCCGGTGCCCTTGGCCGACTTGACGACGTCCAGCGGGCTGACCTTGTCCATGCCGGCGTACTCGTGGACGTAGATCCCTCCGAACGACCCCGAGACGCTGCTCGAGAACGTACCGGTCACCGTGTTGGCGCCCCCGGCCACGTTCTTGGCGTAGAACACCTGGGCCCGCCAGCTGCTCGTTCTTCCCCACGTCGTCGCGGCCTGGACCGACACGTAGGTGTTGCCCGCCGTGTCGCTCAGCGTCACCGAACCGGTGTTGCCCCACACCGCATAGACGACGATCAGGTTGCCGGCCGTGTTGGCGTTCGTGAACGCCACGCTGTTCACGGTGCCGGACGTGATCTCCCGCGCGTTGGCCTGCTGGAACACGGGTGTCGCCGCCGCCGCCGGCGCGGCGGCGACGGGCAGACCGTAGGCGCTACCCGTCAACGACTCGGCGGCTCCCAAGCCGCACAGGGACAGCACGCCGACGAGCAGGACGGCAACCCTGCCCCTGGCGCTAGCTGACATCCGAGGCCCCCGGCGATCGTGATCGATGAGGAGCCCAAGCCGCGCTTGGGCCGACGAGACCCACGAGACCACGTCATCGCTTCTCGCGCCCCAGACTGGCGTCGGTCCGAGCCTCCCCACACCCCTCACGGCAACGTACGGATCAAGGACTCCTGGGGGCAATGGCCTGTTCGGGCCTGGTGGCGGACACCCTGACGCCGGCCGCTAGGGACGGTGCCGCCGTCAGCATGTGAGGATGTGGGCCTGCGACACCGTTGCTCGGGGGGAACCGCACATGGTCAGCAAGCTCAGGATTCTCGTTCGCATCGTCGCCGTCCTGGCCGGCGTGGTCGCCATCACGACCGTGATCTCCACGCCCCAGGCCTTGGCCGTGACGAGCCACCGGGCGCTCAACGACACGCGCGCGGTCGGCTCGGCGCCCGTCTCGGTCGACTTCCCGATCGAGTACTTCGGAGTGGTGGGCGACCTGCCCACCACCCGCAGCCACCTGGTCGGCCGCGGCCATGCGCCGTACGGCGAGGCGCGCTTCCGTGTCGGCGGCCGCTGGACCGACTGGCAGGCCCTCGACCAGGACGGCGCCCAGCAGCCCGGGCACTTCACCGGCGCGCTCGTCGCGGTCGACCGTGCCGACGCCTACCAGGTCCGCGGTCTCCCCAGGGGTGCGGACCACTGGCGGGCGGCGGCCATCAACACCACCGACGGCCCGTCCGTCGTGGTGGGTCAGCGACGCGGCGACGCCGCGGTCGCCGCGACCTCGTCCTGCATGTCCCGCGCCGACTGGGGAGCCGACGAGTCCATCTCCGGATGGGCCAGGGGCGACGTCCAGACGTACTACCCCGTGCAGGCGCTGACGGTGCACCACACGGCCGGCTCCAACCTCCTGAGCCAGGACTACGCCGCCACGGTGCGCGCGATCTACAGCTACCACGTGCAGACGAACGGCTGGTCCGACATCGGCTACCAGTACCTGGTCGACGGCACCGGCAAGGTCTACGAGGGACGCAGCTCGGGCCACACCAGCACGTCGTGCCTGACCGGGGGCGGTACGGGCGCCGACTTCGCCCACCAGACCACGACCGACGACGCGGTGACCGGCGCCCACGTCGCCAACATGAACTCCGGCAACATCGGTGTCGCCCTGATGGGCTGCTACGAGCCGACATCCGAGTGCTCGGGCAGCACGACCCCGCCGGCCGCCGCGCTCGACGGGCTGGAGAACCTCCTCGCCTCCCTCGCGACCCGCCACGGCCTGAACCCGACCGGCAGCGTCCACTACGTCAACCCCGTCAGCGGCGCCACCAGGGACGTCGCCACCATCTCCGGCCACCGCGACTGGGAGGCCACCGCCTGCCCCGGTGGCAACCTCTACGCCCAGCTCCCCGGGATCCGCACCCAGGTGGCCGCCCGGATGACCGGCGCGCCCACGGCCCCGTCGGCTCCCGCAGCCTTCTCGTCGTCGGTCTCCGGGTCGACGGTGTCGCTGACGTGGTCGGCGCCGGCCTCCGACGGCGGCGCTCCGGTGACGACGTACGAGCTCTTCAGGGGCACGTCGACACCTGTCCCCACGTCCGGTGCTCCGCTCTACCGCGGTGCGGCTCCGGGCTCCACCGACCAGCCTGCTCCTGGCACGTACTACTACGCCGTCCGCGCCTGCAACAGCGTCGGTTGTGGCGTCGCCGCCGGCACCGGCCCGGTCACCGTCGCAGCCCCTCCCACGCCGGCGGCGATCACCGCGGCCTCGTGCAGCGGCGCCAAGTGCACGTTCCGGGGCACGGGCACCGGGACCTTGCACTGGTCGTTCGGCAACGGCTCGGAAGGTACGGGCTCGCCGGTGTCGGTCACGTACAAGGCCGCCGGCAGCTACAGCGTCACCCTGAGCGACAGCCGGTCGTCGCTCCCCTCGGCGTTCCGCACGGTCACCTGCTCGCTGGTGAAGAAGGCGGTCCGCTGCACGGCCTAGCAGTCGCCGGGCTCCCGCCGGCCTGAAGGCGTGCCCTAGCGTGCGTTCGTGATCACCCTCGCCCTGGCCGCCCGGATGACGCAGGCAGCGGTCGACCGCGCCGCCGAGATCGGCGCGCTGGTGTCGGCGGCCGTCGTGGACCAGGGCGGCCACCTGGTCCACTTCCAGCGGATGGACAAGGCCGAGATCGCCGGTCCGACCCTGGCCGTCGACAAGGCGTACACCGCGGTGGCGCACCGCATCGAGACCGCCGAGCTCGGCCCGCTCACCCAACCCGGAGGGGACCTCTGGGGGCTGCCGGCCAACGGCGGAGGACGGTACGTCGTGTTCGGCGGCGGCATCCCGTGCTGGCACGACGGGCTCGTGGTCGGGGCCGTCGGCGTCAGCGGCGGGACGGCCGCCGAGGACGTGGAGTGCGCCCGGGCCGGCCACGCGGTGTACGAGTCCTTCCTGAGTGACCAGTCAGCCCCCTAGATTCGGCGCATGTCCGATCAGCCGGTGGGCCGCATCCGGTTCATGGACCAGCAGCGGGTCAACCTCGACGGGTTCGCCCACGAGGACGTCGGGCTGGGCCTCGTCGCCATGGCCAGTCCGCACGACCCGAAGCCCTCGCTGGTCCTGCGAGACGGCCGCGTCGCCGAGATGGACGGCCGGAGCGCCGAGGACTTCGACGCTCTCGACGCGCTGATCGCCGGCCACGGCATCGACCTGTCGGTCGCCGAGGAGGCGATGGCCCTGGACGACGTGGCCTTCGCGCGGCTGTTCGTCGACCCCGCCGTCCCGCGCGCCGAGGTCGTCCGGCTGGTGTCCGGGACCACGCCGGCCAAGCTCGCCCAGGTCATCGCCCTCCTGCGCCCCGCCGAGCTGACGATGGCGATGACGAAGATGCGGGCCCGGCGCACGCCGAGCAACCAGGCGCACGTCACCAACCGCCTCGACGACCCGCTGCTCCTCGCCGCCGACGCGGCGACCGCGGCGGCGTACGGCTTCCGCGAGGTGGAGACGACCGTGCCCGTGCTGGCCGACGCCCCGTCGAACGCCGTGGCCGTCACCGTCGGTGCGGCGATCGCCTCGCCCGGCGTGCTCGTCCAGTGCTCGGTCGAGGAGGCGATGGAGCTCGAGATGGGCATCCGCGGCCTGGTCTCCTACGCCGAGACCGTCAGCCTCTACGGCACCGAGCCGGTCTTCGTCGACGGCGACGACACGCCGTACAGCAAGGCGATCCTCGCCGCGGCGTACGCCAGCCGCGGCGTGAAGATGCGGGTCTCCTCGGGCGCGGGAGCCGAGGTGCTGATGGGTGGCGCCGAGCAGTGCTCGATGCTCTACCTCGAGTCCCGCTGCGTCTCCCTGGCGCGAGCGATGGGCGTGCAGGGCGTGCAGAACGGCGGCATCGACGGCGCCAGCGTGGCGGCCTCCGTACCCCGGGGGGTACGTGAGCTGATGGCCGAGAACGTCATGGTGATGGCCCGCAACCTCGAGGCCTGCACCGGGAACGACGCGCTGATGTCGGAATCCGACGTACGCCGCACCTCGCGCACGCTGCCGATCCTGCTCGCCGGCAGCGACTACGTGTGCAGCGGCTTCGGGAGCATCCAGCGCTACGACAACATGTTCGGCCCGTCGCAGTGGAACGCCGAGGACTTCGACGACTGGCTGGCCATGCAGCGCGACTGGGGCGTCGACGGTGGGCTGCGCACCGCGGCGCCGGCCGAGGTGGGGCGGCTGCGGCGGGAGGCGGCCGAGGCCTGCCGGGACGTCTACCGCTACCTCGGCCTGGCCGACTTCACCGACGACCACGTCGACCGGGCCGTCGACGCGGTCGGCTCCAAGGACCTCGTCGTCGACGGGGTCGAGCCCGACGCGATGGTCGTGCTGGGTGCCGCGCAGGCGATCCGCAGCTCGGGCCTCGGCTCGCTCGAGGTTGCCCGGGCCTTGCAGGAGTGCGGCTACGAGGCGGCCGCGGGACGGGTGCTCGACATGCTCGCCGCGCGGGTGCACGGCGACCACCTCCAGACCGCCGCCATCTTCGACGAGTCGATGAACGTCCTGAGCCTGGTCACCGATCCCAACGACTACGCGGGACCGGGGACCGGTTACGAGCCGAGCGCGGCGCGACAGGCGGAGATCGACGGGATCCGCCAGGCCCGTGGCGTGGAGGACCTCCGCAAGGACCAAGCGCTGCTCGCCGACGACTCGTTCCGGGTGGTGGGTCCGGCGGCCGCCGGGAGCGACCCGCGCGAGGTGGTGATCGGGCTCTCGCCCGGCATCGGCCGCACCGTGTGGCAGACGCTGTCGGGGCTCTCGGTCGTGGACACGCTCCGCGAGCTGCTCGCCGGCCTGGAGGAGGAGGGCTGCCTCGCCCGCGTGGTACGCGTCAACGGGACCCTCGACCTCGGCATGGTGGGGCTGACCGCCGCCCGGCTGGCCGGGTCCGGGATCGGCATCGGCCTCCAGGGGAAGGGGACCGCGCTCATCCACCGCCGCGACCTGCCACCGCTGGCGAACCTGGAGCTCTACTCCATGGCCCCGATCATCACCCCCGACCTGTACCGGCTGCTCGGCACCAACGCCGGCCGGCACGCCAAGGGCGCGACCCCGGTGCCGGCGCGCAACCCGTACACCGACGAGGCGATCGAGGCGAGGTACCACACCAGCGTCATCGCCCTGGTGGCGCTCGAGCGGTCCTGCGTCGACCGGTCGCTGGGCAACGAGGACATCGAGGTGACCCGATGACGCGGGCGTTCTCGGGCCGCGACTCCGAGGAGCTGACCCTCGACCGGCTGGCGCGTGAGGAGCTCGAGGCCGACGACGTACGCATCCACCCCGACACGCTCGAGCACCAGGCCGCGGTCGCCGAGCAGCACGACAACCCGCAGCTGGCGGCGAACTTCCGGCGGGCCGCCGAGCTGGCGCTGATGTCGGAGGCGGACGTGCTCGCTCTCTACGAGGCGCTCCGGCCACACCGGGCGACCGCCGAGGAGCTCGAGGCGCTGGCGACCCGGCTCGAGGGAGTGCCGGCGCCGCTGTGTGCCGCGCTGGTGCGCGAGGCCGGCGACGTCTACGCCCGTCGCGGGCTGCTGCGTTGACCCTGCTGGCCTGTATCGATGTCGGCAACTCCACCACGGAGGTGCTGCTCGCGCACGTCGGTGGCGGCCGGGTCGAGGTCGTCGGCGTCGGCCGGTCGCCGACCCGCCGGGCCAAGGGCTCGCCCGAGAGCCTCGCAGGAGCCGCCGCGCTGGTTCGGCGCCTGGAGCGGCAGTACGGCGTGCGGGCCGACCGCGCGGTGGCCGCACCGCTGCGTCCGGTGCTGACCAGCCGGGCGTTGCTGCCGGAGGACGTGCCGGACACCGGCCGGCTCGCCCTGGTCGCGGTGGGCTCGGCGACCGCCGCCGGCCGCGGGTTCGGCGCCGGGCCGCCCGTGCTGCTGGACGACGTACCTGCGGAGGGCGAACCGGTCGTGGTGGTGGTGCCGTCGGGTTCGGGCTTCGAGTCCGTCGCGGCCCGCCTGGCGCCCCTGGTCGCGGCCGGGCGGGTGGCCGCCGTGCTGGTCGAGGACGACGAAGCGGTGCTGCTGGCCAACCGGCTGCCGGCCGGCGTACCGGTCGTGGACGAGGTGGACGTCGCGGTCGTCCTCGCCGCGGAGCGGGTAGCCCTGGAGGTGGCCGCGGCCGGGCAGCCGATGCAGGTGCTCACCGACCCGCTCAAGCTGCGCACCGCGCTCGGTCTCGCCGAGCCGGAGCTCGCCGACGCGGCCCAGCTGGCCCGGCTGCTGCAGGACTCGGGCAACGCGGTGGTCACCGTCGGCGGGCCGGTGCGCGCCACCGAGACCGAGTGCGCCGGGTGGATCGAGGTCGCGGACGGCGGGTCGGTGCCGTTCCTGGAGGGGCACGAGCTGGTGCGGGGCGCGGTGGTGGGCGTGGCTCGGGCCTACGGCGTGCCGCCGGACTGCTCGCGGCAGGAGGTCGACGACCTGTGGACCGTCGACCTGGCCGCGGTCGCCGCGTCGGTGCAGGCCCGGGTCGGCGCGGCCAGCCACCGGCCCGTCACGCTGGCCGCCCTGCGCTCCGCGGCGCCGTACGCCGACCCGTCGGACGCCCTCGCCGACCTCCTCGACGTGCCGGTGCACGCGGCCGGTGCGGAGGCCCGCGCGGCGTGGAGCGGGGCGATGTCCACCCCCGGAGCGGGGTCCGGGTCGCTGGTCGTGGACCTCGGCGGCGGGACGGTCGACACCGTCTCGTCCTCGGGTGACGTGGTGGCGGCGGGGGCCGGGGACCAGCTCACCGAGGCGGTGGCGGCCCTCACCGGGATCACGTCGGCCGCCGCGGAGTGGGTCAAGCGCGCCCCGGCGTACCGGGTCGAGGCGCCCCAGGTGCTGCTCGCCGAGGACGGCACCCGGGCCTTCCAGGAGCGTCCGGCCCCGGCCGAGTCGGTGGGCCGGCTGGTCGTGCCCGGCCCGGCCGGGCTGCTGCCGTTCTCGCGGACCATGGCGCCGGGGGAGTGGCGCGCCCTGCGCATCCGGCTGAAGGTCGAGCTGGTCGGCGGCAACGTCGCCCGCGGCCTGCGCACCCTCGGCGAGCAGCCGCGCTCGGTCGTCGTCGTGGGCGGGCTCGCCGGCGACGACGAGATCCTCGCCGCCGTCTCCGGCGCCCTCCCGCCCGGCACCGCGGTCGGCCGTGGCGACGTCGCCGGCACCCTCGGCCACCGGTACGCCGTCGCCTACGGCCTCGCCCTGCTCGAGGCCGCCAGCTCCATGTAACGCGGTGTTATGCCGTCTTCCCACGCGTTGCAACGCGTGGGAAGTACACCTAACACCGCGTTACAAGCGTTCTGGGGCCGCGGAGACCGGCTCCGGATCAGGACTTCACGCGGTGGCGGAGAGCGACCACCCGACCGGCGCCGTCCTGGGTGCTGCGGGGCGTGGCCGGCGTCCGGACGCTGATGACGGTGCGGTCGGCGCGGAAGAGGTCGTGGGAGTACTCGAACACCACGCCGTCGGCGTCCTTCGTGGTGCGGGTGATGGAGAGCAGCGGTGCCCCCGGGTCGGTGCCCAGGATCGAGGCCTCGTCGTCGCTGGCGGCGACCACCTCGATGTGCTCCTCGGCCTCACCCGGGACGGTCGCGTAGTGCTTCTCCAGCAGGTCGTAGAGCGACCCGCCGAGGGGCAGGTCGAGCAGCTGGGGGAACCTCTCGGCCGGCAGCCGGACGTGCTCGAGCGAGATCGGCAGGCCGTCGGCCAGCCGGATCCGGACCACGTCGACGACGTAGGCCCCATCCCCGAGCTCCAAGGCGGCAAGAGTCTCCTCGTCGGCCTCGGTGATCGCGGTGTTGATGATCCGCGATCCCGAGGTCATCCCCTGCGCGCGCAGCAGCGCCGGCACGCCCACCACGCGGGACAGGTCGCGCTCCACCTTCTGGGCGCGCACGAACGTACCTCCGCCACGTCCGGGGACCCGTCGTACGGCGCCCGCGCTCTCGAGCGCCCCGAGCGCCTGCCGCATGGTGGAGCGGCTCACGCCCATCTTCTCGGCCAGGCTGCGCTCGGCCCCCAGCCGCTCGCCGGGACGCAGCAGCCCGTGCTGGATCTGGTCCAGCAGCTGGCGGCGTACCCGCTCGGCTGCCGGGCCGATCGAGACCACGGAGTCGGCCAAGCTCAGATCCCTTCCAGGGCCGCCGGCGACTCCGGCAGCACCTGACCGCCGTCGACCACCAGGGTCTGCCCGGTGATGTACCCCGCCTCGTCGCTGGCGAAGAAGAGCGCGGCGTGGCCGATGTCCTCGACGGTGCCCAGGCGGTGCTGCGGGATGACCGCCTCCATGCCGCGGATGTACTCCTCGCCCATGTCGGCCAGCCCCTCCGTCGCGATGTTCCCGGGCATGATCGCATTGATGGTGATCCGCTTCGGCGCGAGCTCGATCGCGGCGGTGCGCAGGAACCCGAGCTGGGCGGCCTTGCTGGCGCCGTAGTGCGACCACCCCGGGTAGCCGGTGATCGGGCCGGTGATCGAGGACGTGACGACCACCCGCCCGTGACCGCTCGCCTCGAGGGCGTCGAGGCACGCCTGCACCGAGAACATGGTGCCCTTGAGGTTGCAGCCGAGCACCAGGTCGATGTCGGCCTCGGTCAGCTCGGCCAGCGGCTTGTCCGGGAAGATGCCGGCGTTGGCGCACAGCACGTCGATCCGGCCGAACCGTTCCAGTGCGGTCGCGGCCAGCGCCCGGCAGTCGTCGACCTTCGAGACGTCGCACACCGCGGTCTCGACCCGGCCCTCCGTGTCGGCGGCGAGATCTGCGGCCGCGGCGCTCAGCGAGGCCTCGTCGCGACCGGCGATGAGGACGTCGGCCCCCTCGCGCGCGAACGTGCGGGCGATGCCCTTGCCGATCCCCTTGCTCCCACCGGTGACGATCACCGACCGGCCCTTCAGCGATGTGAACATCAGTGTCTCCTCGGGTGCTCTGCAGATGACATGGACTCAGCCGAAGCGGGAGAGGTAGCTCTCCGCCAGGTCGCAGCTGGCGGCGGTGTAGTCGGCGCCCATCGACCGGGCGAGGTCGGTGCCGGAGTGCGACCCGATCCAGGCCACGAGCAGCAGCCGCCGCATCAGCACGAACGTCGGGATCTCGGCCTCGTCCTCGGCCGGCAGGTCGCGCACCGCGCGGTAGCCGCGGACCCACGCGTCGGTCAGCTCGGGGACGCGCGGGTCGTCCTCGAAGAAGCTCACCGCCGTGCCGAAGTCGTAGAGGAACCAGCCGAACCCGCAGTCGTCGAAGTCGATGACGTAGCGCTGGTCCCCGTCCTCCAGCAGGTTGGCCAGCCGGAGGTCGGCGTGCACCAGGCCGTACCGGTGCGGTCCGCTGCCGAAGCGCGCGAGCCGGGCCTCGAGCACGTCGTCGAGCCGGCCGAGCACCTCGAGTTCGGCGGGGCCGACGGCCATGCCGTCCTGCCAGCGTCCCCACCGGGCCACGGTGCCGAACGCGCCGTCGTAGTCCCACGCGAAGCGGGTGAAGCCCGGCGGCCGCTGCCAGGTCAGCGCGTGGTCGTGCATCCGGGCCGTGATGCCGCCGAGCAGCTCGAACGAGTCGGGCAGGCTCTCGCCGGCCTCCTCGGGCTCGACGCCGGGCAGGAACTCGAAACGTACGACGTGGCGGGGGTCGGGCTGTCCCTCTTCAGGCATCGCGAGCAGCCGCCGGCCGTCGCGCGTGGGCAGCACCCGCGGCGTGCGCACGCCGGTGTCCTCACGCAAGGCGTCGAGCCACGCGAGCTCCGACTCGATGGCCGGGCCGTCGTGGTAGCCGTGGCGGTGCACGCGGAGCACGGTGCGCTCGCCGGTGGCGGGGTCGTCGACGGCGTACGTCGCGTTCTCGCTGACGTTGAGCAGGGTCAGCGCCGCGTCCGGCGACACGTCGTACTCGGCGAGGGCGCGCCGCGCCACTGTCTCGAGCCGAGCGGCAGAGCCCTCGGCGGACAGGTCATGGGTGCTCAATGCTCGCGACCCTCCACCTCCTGGAGCACGCGCGTGATCTCGTCGCGTGCGCGGAGGATATCGGGGGTGCTGCCGCTCATGTAGACCCTTCCGGCGGCGCCGATCATGGAGACGTCGACGAGGGTGACGTCCGGGGCGACCTTCTCCGCGGCGTTGGCCGCGACCGTCGCGAAGAGCGCCGGGGTCATCTCGTAGACCAGCAGCGTCGTGCCGGGCATCAGCATCGAGGCCTGCCGGGTGCGGTTGATGATCACGGCGTGCTGGTCGGTGACGTCCTCGATAACGTCGTGGAAGAGCACCTGGGGACGGAGCTGGTCGGCCGCCGACGCCCCGAGCCCCTCCAGGATCGCCTCACCCGCACGGCGTACGTCGTCCGGGTCGGCGGCGTGCACCTCCAGCACGCCGAACTGCCGCTCCACGAACAGGATGCCGGGCTCCACCGCCGGTACCGCGCGCAGCGCCAGGTCGGTGACGCGCTCGATCGCGAGCCCGGGTGCGACCTCGACGATGAGGGAGTGCTGCCCCTCGAACGGCGGGTAGCCGCGGGCGCGCGAGGGCGTGCCCATGTAGGCCGCGAACTGGCGCTGCAGGTCCTCCAGCAGGAGGTAGACCCGCAGCTCGGGCCGGATCACTCCGAGGACGAGGTCTCGAAGTGCCGTCCGAGCTCGGGGTGCGGCCGCGGGATCACGTGCACCGACACGAGCTCGCCCACCTGGCCGGCGGTCTCCGCGCCGGCCTCGGTGGCGGCCTTGACCGCCCCGACGTCGCCGACGATCGTCACCGCGACGAGGCCGTCGCCGACCTCCTCTCGGCCCACGATGGTCACGTTGGCCGCCTTGACCATGGCGTCCGCGGCGGCGAGTGCCGCGACGTACCCCTTGGTCTCGATCATGCCGATGGCTTGGCCCTGTTGTCCCGCCATTGTCTTCTCCTCATTCCTCATCAATGGAACCGATGATCAGTGCATCCACCGGGGGATGCGGGTCCGGGAAGTACGCCGCGGCCACCGACCCCGTCGCGACGAGCACCCGCTCGCCGATCCCGCTGCCGAGCACGTCGAAGGCGACGAGCCGCTGGGCATTTCCTTGGCCGTCCCCGTCGACCTCCACCTCGAGGAAGGCCCCGTTCGGGAGCCCCTCGACCCTCTTGGTCGACCACACGCTGCCGACCACCTTCGCCTTCAGCATCAGCGCTCCTTCTCGATCTCGACGCCCAACGAGCGGGCCTTGTCGCGGGCCAGCGGGGTCAGCACCGCACCCCGCCCCAGCACCAGCCGCGCGCCCTCGGCCGCCGCCTTGATGACGGTGCGCTCGGTGACGGCCCCCCGCTCGACCCGCAACTCCGCTGGTCGAGGAGGTTGCGCAGCGACCGTCACGAGACCCGGTGAGGTACCCGCGAGCCGGAACCCGTGCTCGCCCGCCTGCATCGCCGCTCGCACCCGGTCGTCCTCGCACAGCGCCGCCACCCGTCGTACGAACGCGGTCAGGTCGGCGTCCGAGGCGATGGTGACGTCGTGGGAGCGCGTCCCCGGGTCGGCGACCACGTCGGCCGGCAGCACCTCGCGCAGCACCGCCCGTACGGCGGCACGCAGCTCCTCGGCGCTGAGGCCGGACAGGCCGCTCACGCCGACCCCAGCGAGCGCTCGGCGGCGTCGGCGGCCGCGCGGACGTCGGACTCCGTGCCGCTGAGGTACACGCGGCCGGTCGCGCCGACCATCCGGTAGTCGACGACCTTGATCGCGGCGGCCTTCTCGGCCTCGTTGGTGGCGAGGATGGCGTACGACGCCGGCTGCATCTCCAGCACGAACAGCGACTCGCCCTTGAGCGCCATCGAGCCGATCTTGTTGCGGTTGATGAGGAAGGCGTGCTGCGCGTCGAGGCGGGAGACGATGCGCGAGGCCAGGATGGTCGGCCGGGTGGCGTCGGAGGCCTTGGCGTCGAGCGCCTCGAGGACCGCGGCGCCGGCCGACCGGACCGCCTCGGTGGAGCGGGAGTGGATCTCGAGGTAGCCGAACTGGCGCTCGACCACGAGGATCCCGGCCTGCACCTCGGTGTGCTTGAGCGCCACGTCGGTGAGCGGCTCGATGTCGAGCCCGGGCGCCACCTCGATGACCTGCGCGGCCATGTCGGAGCGCGGCAGGCTGCCCTTGATCCAGGTGCCGAGGTAGCACATGGTCTGGGGCTGCAGCTGGTCCAGGAAGATGAAGGACCGCAGCTCGGCGTCGCCCATGTCAGCCCTTGATGATGCTGGTCAGCTCTTCGATGATGAGCCGGCGGAGCTCCTCGCGGATCTCCTCCGTCCCCTCGCTCGGAGCACGGGTGGGTGTGGGGGCCTGGTGGTCGGCCAGGTTGCTCGCCAGCGGGTACGCCGGCACCGGGCCGGTCGGCGCGGCCCACGGCTGCACCCCGGCGAACGACGGCAGCACCTCGCTCGGGTCCGTGCTGTAGGCGATCCGGGTGAGGTTGACCAGGTGCTTGGGCTCGAGGTTCTCGCTGAGCGAGCTGCGGCCCACGAAGCCGGTGCCGATCGTCATCGACGGGGCGAGGTTGGTGGTGAAGCCCGCGCTGCCGGTGCTGCCGCCCTCGTTGACGGTGACCCGCAGGACGTCGACCGCGGCGGCGTACTCCATGACCGTGCGCGGGTCGTTGCTGTGGATCACCGCGGAGTGGCCGGCACCGCCGATCCGCAGCAGCGCCTCCGCGGTGCGGATCCCGCGCCGGGCGTTCGGGACCCGCGTCACGCCGAGCACGGGGCAGAGCTTCTCGTGCGCGAGCGGCTCCTCCTTGACGGCCAGGTCGAACGGCGCGAGCAGCACACGCGTTTTGGGCGGCACCCGGACGCCGGCCCGCTCGGCGATGGTGGCCGCGTCACGCCCGACCATCGAGGTGTCGAACCGGCCGCCGGGGAAGACCGCGTCGCGCACCCGGTCGCGCTCGGCGTCGTCGAGCAGGTGCGCGCCGTGCTTGGCCATCTCGCGCAGCAGCCGGTCCGCGACCGCGTCCTCGACGACGAGCACGCTCTCGTTGGTGCACAGCACGGAGTTGTCGAACGCCTTGCTGTCCACCAGCTTCCTCGCCGCGCGCGGCAGGTCGGCGGTCGCGTCGACCAGGACGGGCACGTTGCCCGGCCCGACGCCGATGGCCGGGTTGCCCGACGAGTACGCCGCCCGGACCACCGCCACGCCTCCGGTCGCCAGGATGACGTCGGTGCGCGGGTCGGTCATCAGCGCGTCGATCAGCGGGACCGAGGGCTCCTCGACCCACTGGACCACGCCGTCCGGCGCGCCCGCGGCCACGGCCGCCTCGCCGAGCACCCGGGCCGCGTCGGAGCAGCACTCCTTGGCCGCCGGGTGCGGGCTCACCACGACGGCGTTGCGGGTCAGCAGCGACAGGATGACCTTGAAGTAGACGGTCGACACGGGGTTCGTCGACGGCGTCAGCGCGAACACCACGCCCGCCGGCCGCGGCACCTCGACGATCTTGCGGTCGGCGTCGATGCGCGGCGTGACGTAGTCGTGGTCGCGGTAGGCCTCGAGAATGCCGCGCGAGCAGAGCCGGTTCTTGACGACCTTGTCGGCCACCACGCCGAAGCCGGTCTCGCGCACCGCCCACTCGGCGTACTTCTCCGCGTTCTCCTCCGCGGCCCGCGTCACCGCCTCCACGATCCGGAGCACGGAGTCGCGGTCGTAGGTCGCGAAGGCGCGCGTCGCCCAGCGAGCGCGCTCGAGCATCTGCCGGGCGCGCGGCACGCCGGCGGCCTCGATCGGCGGCAGGTCGTACTCGATGGTCATGCTGCGCGCCACCCGGATGCGCGGACCTCGGCCCACGACTTGCGGATCGCCACCTCGGTGCGGTCGAGCAGCTCCTCGCAGAGCTCGGGCCGCAGCAGGATGCCCGGCTTGTACTGCAGGACGCGCGGGTCGAGGGTGGAGAAGATCGCCCAGACGCCGTTCTCGTAGAGGTGCCGCATGACGTACTTGGCGCCCTGCGGGTGCGCGAACTCCAGCCCCATCACCACGCCGTTCTGGCGGATGCCCACGAACCAGTCGGGGTAGTCGGCCTGGATCTCGCGCAGCCCGCGGCCGACCAGGTCGCTGATGTAGTGCACCATCGAGCGGGTCTCGGGCCGGGTGCAGATCTCCAGCGTCTTCAGCGCGGCGATGCAGCCCAGCTCCGCGCCGCCGAACGTCGAGATGTGGCCGAAGCCGTCCTCGGTCAGCCAGCCGGCGGCGTGCTCGGCGAGCAGCACCGCGGAGATCGGGTACATGCCCCCGGACAGGCCCTTGCCCGCGACCAGGATGTCGGGGGAGATCCCGTGCTTGGTGATCCCCCACAGCTCGCCGGTGCGCATCAACCCGGTCTGCACCTCGTCGGCGATGTAGAGGGTGCCGTGCTTCTCGCAGAGCCGCTTGACGGTCTCGAGGTACCCGGGGTCGGGCAGCGGGAAGCCGTACGTCGCCGGGATGGTCTCCATGATCACCGCGGCGACGTCGTTCCCGCGCAGCGCCTCCTCCATGGCCGCGAGGTCGTTGAAGGGGACGTGCACGAACTCGTCGGGCCGGTCGGAGAGGAAGAGCTTGCTGAACCGCTCGTCGCCGGTGGCGACCGCGAGGCCGGTGTGTCCGTGGTAGGCCTTCACGACCGAGACGATCACGCGCCGCTGGGTGGTGTGGCGGGCGGTCTTCAGCGCGATGTCGATCGCCTCGCCGCCCCCACTGCCGTAGACCACCTTGGTGATGCCGGGGGGCGCCGTGCTGACCAGCGCCTCGGCGAGCGCCGTCCGCGTCAGGGCGGGGAAGTGGTGGTTGCCGATGTCGAAGTGCGACATCGCCGACGCGACGGCCGAGGCGACCTCGGGATTGCGGTGCCCGAGGTTGTAGGTGCCGCCGTTGAGGTGCACGTCGAGCAGCCGCTTGCCCGACATGTCGTAGATGTAGTACTCCTCGCGCCGGTCGATGACCAGGGGGACGCCCGACTCGACCCAGAAGTCGGTCTTGCCGGGGTTCCAGTACTCCCGGGACTTCTCGAGCATCTCCTGCTTGGAGTCGAAGGAGAACTCGCCGTAGTCGAAGCCCATGGCCTCCCTGTCCGCCGATCCAGCGCTGGGCATACCAATTGTGTTAATGGTCTGCTTTACGGTTTGTACCAGCGCGCGAATGGTCCGGTCAACACCTTCGGGACGTCTCCGGAACGAACGGGTGGCGGGTGTGGCTCTTGTCAGCGCAGACCCGGCGCTGGCACCATGCCGCAAGGTGGCTTGGGACACGGCGAATGGGTCCGCTGCTGGGGGCTCTTCGGTTTGCTGCGGTCTGCCCCTGGGGGCCCGATAGGACGGAGTACCACGTGTCGAGCAGCGAGAAGGAACTTGATCTGGCCCCGGTGCCACACTCGAACGCTTTGAAGCCCGGCGCGATCGGACTCGGCGGGGTCCTCTTCATCGCCGTCGCGAACGCCGCACCGATCACGGCGATGACCGGCAACACCCCGATCGCCCTGGGCTACGGCAACGGCATCGGGGCGCCGGCCGGCTTCCTCGTCGCCACCATCGTGCTGACGCTGTTCACGGTCGGCTTCATCGCGATGGCGCGCCACATCACCACGGCCGGCGCGTTCTACGGCTTCATCACCCACGGCCTCGGCCAGGTGTGGGGCATGGTCTCCGGTGCGCTCGCGACGATGGCCTACGTCGTCTTCGAGGGCTCGCTGATCGGCATCTTCGCCTACTTCACCAACAACGCCCTCAACAACTGGTTCAGCATCGACGTCAACTGGCTGCTCATCGCGATCGTCGGGATCGCGGTCATCGGCCTGTTCGGCTACTACGACATCAACATCGCCGCGGCGTTCCTCGGCGTCACGCTGGTGTGCGAGGTCGTGCTGCTGCTCGCCCTGGCCTTCTCGGTGCTGTTCTCCGGTGGTGGCCCCGACGGGCTGGTCCCCGAGGCCATCAACCCCGTCAACGCGTTCAAGTCACTCGACGCCACGACCATCGGCGGCACCCAGATCGCCGCCGGCAGCGCGGCCATCGGCGTGTTCTTCGCGTTCTGGTCCTGGGTCGGCTTCGAGACCACGGCGGTCTACGGCGAGGAGTCGCGCAACCCGCGGCACATCGTGCCCCGCGCCACCCTCATCGCGGTGATCGGGCTGGGCACGTTCTACACGTTCGTGTCCTGGATGATGATCGCTGGCAACGGCAAGGACGTGGCGATCTCGAAGTCGAACACCGACTCGATCGGCCTGTGGGTCGACCTGGCCGAGAAGAAGCTGGGCGGCGCCTTCATCGGCGACATCTACCTGTTCCTGATCGTGGTCGGGTCGTTCGCCTGCGGGCTGGCCTTCCACACCGCCGCCAGCCGCTACCTCTACGCGATCGGGCGCGAGGTCCCGCTGACGAAGAACTCGCTGGGCCGGACCCACGGTGTGCACCACACGCCGCACGTCGCCTCGGTCGTGCAGAGCATCATCACGCTGGCCTTCACCCTCGGCTTCTACGTGCTGACCACGAACGGCGACGACCCGTTCACCGGCGCCTACATCTTCCAGTACGGCCTGCTGGCCATCCTCGGCACGATGGCGATCCTCATCGTCCAGGCGATCACCTGCCTGGCCGTCATCTGGTACTTCCACGTGAAGAAGGTGCAGCCGGGCAACATGCTGACCACCGGGCTCATCCCGGCGCTCGGCGGCCTGGGGATGGTCTACGTGGTGTGGCTGCTGATCGACAACATCAAGTTCGCGGGCGGCCTGGCGGCCGGGTCGACGTTCTTCGACCTGATCCCGTGGCTGGTGGTGCTGACGGCGGTCGTCGGGCTGCTCGGCGTGCTGTACCTGCGGGCCCGCAAGCCGGAGGTCTACAACGCCATCGGCCGCACCGTGTTCGAGGAGTCCCACACGCGCTCGTGACCGACCAACCCACGGGCGTCCTCAGGTTCGAGCCCGACGCCGAAGGTGACCCCACGAAGCTGGCGTACACCTTCGGCGGGTTCGAGCCGCTGGTCAGCGTCCGTCCCGGCACCACCGTGTCCACGTGGACGATGGACTGCTTCGCCGGCCGGGTGCGCTCGACGTCCGACCTGGTCTCCGAGGTGTGCGACCCCCGGTTCCTCAACCCGCAGACGGGCCCGTTCTTCGTCGAGGGCGCGGAGCCGGGGGACACCCTCGTCGTGCACTTCCGCTCCATCACGCCCCGGGAGGCGCAGGGCGTCAGCACCACGGTCCCGCTCTTCGGCTCGCTGACGGCCACCGGGTTCACGGCGATGCTGCACCCGCCGCTGCCGGAGCGGACCTGGGTCTACGCGATCGACACCGCGGCGGGGGTGGTGCGCTACGACGCCCTCGACTCGCCGTACCAGGTCGACCTCCCCCTCGACCCGATGCACGGGACGGTCGGCGTCGCGCCCGCGCTCGGCGAGGTGCGCTCGTCGCTGACCCCGGGCAGCTGGGGCGGCAACATGGACACCCCCGAGATGCGCGCCGGCACCACCTGTTACCTGGGCGTCAACGTCCCCGGTGCCCTGTTCAGCCTCGGCGACGGCCACGCCCGCCAGGGCGAGGGCGAGACCTGCGGCGTCGCGGTCGAGTGTGCGATGGACACCGTGCTTGTCGTCGACCTGGTGAAGGGCGGTACGCCGACGCCGTGGCCGCGCCTCGAGGACGACACGTTCATCATGACCACCGGCTCTGCCCGCCCCCTCGAGGACGCCTTCCGCATCGCGCACACCGAGATGGTCCGCTGGGTCCAGGAGCTGGCCGGCCTCTCCGACATGGACGCCTACCAGCTGGTCAGCCAGACCGCGCTGACGCCGGTCGCCAACGTGGTCGACACCAACTACACGGTCGTCGCCAAGGTGCCGAAGCGCGTCCTGCCCGACGTCCCCGTCATGCAGGGCATGCACGCGCGCTGGCGTCGTACCTGACCCGACCTACTCCTCGGGGCACCTCGTGCCAGCCCTCGGGAGCTCCAGCGACACCAGGTACTCGGTGACCTTGCCCTGGATGCAGGTGTTGTCGAAGAACGACGTGTGCGTGGCGCCCGGTCCGCCGCCCTCGGTGAGCAGACGCGCGTGGTCGAGGGTGGCAGCCAGGGAGACCGCGCCGGAGTACGGCGTGGACGGGTCGCCCACCGACCCCACCACCAGCACCGGGTCGGAGCCCTGGGCGCGGAAGTCGCCGCGCCAGTCGCTCGGTGGGTTCTTGAGGGGCCAGACGCTGCACGCGGCGGCGTTCGCACCGTCGTAGCTGGGCGGCCCGTAGGCCAGGGCCGGGCCCAGCCGCCGCGCCATCGCGGCGCTGCGGCGGGCGAAGCGGACGAAGCCGCCCTGCGTCACGCTGCCCGCGGCGTCGGTGCACTCGATGACGATGTTGGTCGCGCCGCCCGCGGCACCGAGCAGGTCGCGGTTGCTGATGTCCGGCAGCCCGGACGCGATCCGGCCGAGGAGCTTGCCGGTCTGCGGCCAGGCCTGGCGGCCCGACCCCGTGAGCAGGTAGAGGAGGTAGAGGACGGTGTAGCCGTTGGTCGTCACCCGGTCGGCGCCCTTGCCCCGCGTCAGGGGGTGGTCGTCCAGGCGCGCGACGAGGGCGTCCAGCGCATCGCCCGCCGCACCGTGGCCGAACTTGCAGGTCGTCGCGTGGCGGTCGCACCAGGCGAGGAACGCGTCGACCGACCGCTCGCTCGCCCGGTAGTTCGCCCCGAGGATCCCGAGGTAGTCGTCGCCGTACTGGAACGGGTCGATCGACCCGTCGAGGGCAACCGCGCGCACGCGACCCGGGAACATGTCGGCGTACACCGCGCCGAGGTACGTGCCGTAGGACAGCCCGAGGTACGTGAGCTGGTCGTCGCCGACGGCCGCGCGCAGCAGGTCCATGTCGCGGGCGGCGTACTCGGTGCCCATGAACGGCAGCAGGTCGCCGCTGCGCTGCTGGCAGCTCGCGACGTACTCCCGCGCCTCCTGCAGCGCGTCCGCCGTCGTGCGCTCCCCGCCGGGCTGACCCAGGGCCTGGTCGAACCGGCGTACCGACCGGGCGACCGGCTCGCACTCGATGCTGGGCGTGCTCCGGTTCGTGCCGCGCGGGTCGAAGCCGACCAGGTCGAAGTGGCGGCGCAGCTCCTTGGTCTGCGGGATGCCCGTCACGCCGGCCACGACGTCCACCCCCGACCCGCCCGGCCCACCCGGGTTGAGGAAGAGCGACCCGATGCGGTCGGGCCCGCTGGCCGGCAGCCGGTTCACCGCGAGCTCGACCGTGCCGCGGTCCGGGTGCTGGTAGTCGAGCGGGACGGAGTACGTCGCGCACTGCAGGATCTCGTCGTCCGGGCAGGTCTTCCACTCGATCGCGGGCACGGAGCCCACGTCAGCGCCGCTCTCGGGTGCCTCCCCGGCCTCGGCCGCGCGAGCGGTCGTCGGTGGCGCCGCCGCCACGGGTGTCGCCGTCAGCGACGCCGCGACCGTGGTGGCCGCCACCAGCCCCGATGCGAGCCGACGACGTGCGGTGACGAGGGGGAGTGGCGACATGGCGTGCTCCTGACCGAGAAGGAGCCTCCACGCTAGGCGGGCGGGGCTGCCCTGTCACCGCCCCGCGACCGAAGACCTGTCGGACCGGGACCTTGAGCCCTGACCCCGGGTGGCCGCCGGGCACATGCTGGACGCACGGACCCCGCGGAAGGGGGAGACATGAGCGTGTTCGCACGGCATCGGCGAGGACCGCGGCGGCTCGCGCACCTCGCGGCGACGGCCCTCGTGGCCGGCGTCCTGCCGGTCGCCCTGCCCGTCGCCCTGCCCGTCGCCCTGGCCTCGCCCGGGGCGGGGGGCGACGTGCCGCACCTGGATCCGGCCGCGCTGGCTCGCGGAGACAACCCGGGAGTCGTGTACCTGGTGCGCAACACGATCAGGGACGGCGACCTGAGGGTGCCCGCGACGGAACGGGGCCAGCACGACGCCATCTGGGTCGTCGACGGTGGCTACCTGCTGCGCGACCTCGACGTCGGGCGGCCGGGATGGACCAAGGTGACCTACGTCAGCCGTACGGGCGAGCGGCGACCCGTGGCCCGGACCCACGCATGGATCGACGTGCAGGTGTCGCCGACCGGCAGGACGGTGGCGACCCAGGTCATGTTCCCCGTGGGGATCGCTACGAGGCTGGACGTCTCGCGAGCGCGCAGTGGACGGCTCGTCGCCCACCGCCACCTCGAGCATGCGCAGCTCGCCGCCGTGACGGACACCAAGGTCCTCATCGGGCGGCGCGCCCGCTGGCACGACCCCGCGACCGTGTGGTGGAACTTCGAACGCGGCTCGTGGAGACGGGTGTACGACGAGGCCGCGATCGGCGCGGACGTCCGGAACGACCGGGTCGTCTTCGACAACAACCCGGCCGGCGAGTTCTGCACCCGTGTCGCAATCTTGTCGCGACCCGGGCGAACCCTGTGGCGCACCTGCCGGATCTACCCGCACCAGTGGTCTCCCGACGGGACGCGAGCGATCGCCACGTGCTCCTACTTCGACGCCGCAGGAACCGCTCGCTGGTGGGTCATCGACGGACGTACGGCGGCCCGGCAGGCGAAGGTCGCCGGGCGGCTCGACTGGGACGCGGTGTGGGAGGACGACCAGCACTTCCTGACCGCAGCCCAGAGCGACGCCGGGAAGTCCGCCATCGTGCGCTGCGACATCGACGGCAACTGCGAGCGTGCCAGCCCGATCTGGGACGTCCCGGTGCCGCCCGACCCCTCCCTCTACTACGCATCCCCGCCGGCGGTCCTGGCGCGCCCTTGACGAGCCGCAGTTGGTCGGCTTGTGGTGAGACTCGCCCAGAGCTAGAGGCCGGTGCAGAGCAGCTCGGGCGTGCCGATCGCCGGATAGACCCTGAGGTCGCTGCTCGACGTCTCGGCCGCCGTGATCGACAGCCGGTACGGCATGTCCAGCTTCACCTCGGCCCGCTGCACCATCCCGGGCGTCAAGGGTCCCGAGGTGAATGCCCGTTCGTCGTCCGCGGTCAGAGCGATCAGAGCCGACGTGCTGTCACTCGAGTCGTCCGTGACACCGAAGTCGCCCCGGATCGCCTTGCAGTGCCGACCCAGTGTGAACCGCTCCTCCCAGCTGGGCTGGTCGCCGTACGTGTGCCAGCCGTTGTACTGGGTCCCGTTCATCGCAAAGTCGTCGCTGTACCTCCCCCACACGCCCGTCGTCGCGTAGTACGACTCGAACGCGTAGAGGTAGGTCCACCGCCAGACGGTCGTCCGCCCCGGCTTCGAGGTGGCCGGCTTCGCGTCGCGGAAGGTCACGTGGGCTCGGAACCTTCCGGTGCTGGTCTCCTCGGCGATCACTGTGAACACCTGCTTGGCCCGTCCCTTGGCTCGCACCGACTTGAGCGCGGTCCACACCTTGTCTCCCAGGATGTCCGCGTCCTGCCGTTCGAGCGTGACGATCTTCGCTGCCGCCGGCCGGTCGAGCCTGACGACCACCTTGAACCGCTCGCCCTCGACTACGGAGTTGGGAACGCGAACGCGCACCGCCTCTGTGGCCCGAGCGTGCGGCGGCGCAGTCGCAACCGCGTGCGCCGTGGCCTGTGTTGCGCCCAGCACGACGGAAGTCGTAGCCAGGGCGACGACGAACCTCTTCACGAGTTCCTCCCGAGATGCGCGCGCTTGACGCGGCGACCCTAACCCGACGACCGCCTCATGGTCCGTCGATCGGCGACACGTTCCGCGACTGCCCAAATTGGAGGATCTCTCCATAAGACTGCCTTGATGGCGGAGGTATTCACCATGGGTCTGGTGACGGCGGTCACCTAGCGTCCTGGCAACGACCAGCGCAGCGACGCCAGCCGCCGCGCCAGGTCGTTGAGCACCATCGTCTCCTCGGCGCTGCGCTTGAGCAGCGCCAGCCGGCACCGGATCAGGTGCACCAGCTCCACGTACGCCGCCTCGGGCGCGTCCTCGAGGAGGAGGTGCAGCCAGGAGCCGGCCGGGCCTGACTACGGGGGATGGTCACCCCATGATGGCGCTCACACTCTCTGTTTCGTTCGGGGCGGAAGCTCGGTGGCTCGGCGTGTCGATCGGTGTCAGGAGCGGAACTCGAATGTCGTCTTGGCCGCGGGGTCGACGCTGGTGACCAGGCTGTTGTAGAAGACCTTGGTCTGGTCCTGGAGGAGGTCCCGGTTGGATTCGAGGTAACTGGCGCGGGCGTCGCCGTCGAGGATCTCGTTGACCATCTCGACCTTGTCGATGTCTGGCGTGGTCCAGCTGAGCAGGCTGCCGTCCTCGACGGCCACCTTGAAGGTCGGCTCGTCGTAACCGATGAAGATGAAGTCAGGAACCGCGATGCGGTACGAGTTCTCCCCTGTCTTCGTTACTGACACCTTGGCGCCATCGATGCCCAGCTTCGCGGCGAAGTTGTACTGGAGAAATACGGTCTCACCCGTCCCGGGCACACACTTTCCGAAGGCCTCTCGACACCTTTCGGAGTTCTTGATCCCCTGGATGCCCAGGCTCAGGAGTGCGACCTCTTGGGTCCGCTCGATGGCTTGGATCACCTGAGAGTCATGAGTCTCTGTCTTGATACCAAAGCCCGAGAGCCATCCCACGGTGCCGGCCACAAACAGCGCACCGACGGCAAGACAGAACACGAGAATGAGGGTGAGGGCGCGGACCACCCATTTGCCCAGCTGAGATGCCATGTGATCGAGAAACCTTCTGGTCTGGACGCGGAGATGCTCATCCCGAGCACGCGCTGCTGACTGGTCTGCAAGTGGCCACACGGTAATGGCAGGCACCGAAACAATCACGTGTTTCGCGACAAGGAGCGAAGACACTGTCGATTCGCGTGGCGACGAGTCAGCGGGCTTCGTGGTGAGCGAGCAGGGCTTCGACGTACTCGAGTGCGGGGGCCAGGACTCCCTCTGACTCGAGGACCCTCGACGAGCCTCCGCTGGCGAGCAGCAACAGCGCGACGCGCTCAGCAACGGGCGGGAGCAGCTCCAGGTCGGCGATGAACTCGTCCTCGTCGTCCCCGATGACAGTCACTTTCTCAGCAAACATGTCAGGTGCCCAACGAGCGTCCTGGGCAAGGGCCATGCGCACCAGGGACGTGTCGCGCTGGTGCGCCAGCCGCGACTCGAGGTGCGATGGCAGCTCGAATTGGTCCTCACGCACGTGAGCGGACCGCATGTTCGCGAGAAGGAAGGTGCGCAACCGGCCCTCCGCATCGGGTGGCCCTGCGTCGACCTCCCACCCTCGCTGGGTCTGCACCAGCCGCAGAGGTTCGATGGTGCGCTCTCCGATTCCGACCTGCCACTGGCGCGAGTACATGATGTCGACGCGTCGCCGGGTCGCTTGTGCTTCCTGCAGCACGGGGAGCAGGCGGTTCCACTCGGCTGGTGCGGGCGGCTCACTCTTCTGCCCGAACATGGTCTCGGTGATGACGTCCAACGCACCGCGCAGCTCTGCGTCGGTCCCGTCGACGTCGAGCAGAGCGAGCCCCGCCGTGTAGATCACAGCGAGATCGCCCGCCGCCAAGTGCTCCACCCCGAGCGACGCTGCAGGGGCGTCGTGGACCAGCCGAACCGTTGATGCCACGTCTTCGCCGCTGCCGTCTTCATCGTCGTCGGCGCCGAGGAACTCCAGCACGGGAGGCCTGAAGATCTGGTGCATCCAACCCCAGGACTCCGCGTCCATGAACGTGACGAGGTCTTCTCGCATCACATCAGCGCTCACCTCAAACTGCTTGCCTAACACCTCCAAGGAGAGGCCTTCGGGGAAGGCTGCCAGCACGCTGAAGACCTCGGGGAGGCGAGCGAGGCGCTCGACGAACTTCGGTGCGGCCATCAGGCGCCCACCAGGTCTCGAAGCTCGGCCAGCAGCTCCTCGCGAAACTCGTCTGGGGCGACGACTCGCACACGCGTCCCGAGGACGTACACCCGCGCGCGGAACGCGCGATGGTTGGTGACGACGTACGTCATCTCGACCAGGCCGCCGCGTTCGAATCTGCTCGCGGGCTCCTGAAGCCACCGGACCACGTCCGGGACGTGGTCGGGCGCGGTGGCTAGGGTGACCTCGCGGGGTTCGTCCACCTCCCAGAGCAGTGGGTGCAGCTGGAGCCTCCTGACTTCGGCGTCGGCCCGACCCTCCCCAGGCGGCCCCAAGGAGACGTCGCTCATCCGGCCGATCGCGAAGTGCTTGACGTCTACACCTCCCGCCTCGACGCCGCTGAGGTACCACTGCACGTGCTGGAACCGGACTGCGACCGGGTGAACCGTCCGCATCGTGCCCTTGTAGCGAAACCGGACGGGACTCTGCAGTCGAAGGGACTGGAGAGCCAGGGTGAGCTCAGCGGTCTCCTCGGTGGGGATCACGGCGCTGCCCAGCCCCTCGGGCAGTGAAGCGGTTGTGACGCCGAGTCGCTGGGCGATGTCCGTTCGGTTGGCGAGGATGATGGCGCGCTGCAATGCGTCACGCTGGGCGGCGGTGAGGCGGAGCCACAACCGGTTGTCGCGGCTGACCATGCGATAGCAGGCATCGGTCCCTGCGGGACTGATGTTGTCGATCTGCCATCCCTGTTGTCGCAGGTGGTTCAGGTCCTTGGTCAGCTGGGTGCCAGGGTCTGACTCGCCGTAACCCGCGATGCTGATCAGCTCGTCGCGAAACACCCCGGCGGGGGCCGCGTTGTGCAGCTTTGCCATGAGGCGCACGAGCCGCGTCATCGCCTTGAGCGGGTCGCGTCCGGGTGGCATGGCACCTCCGTCCTGAGGGAATCCACACCCTAAGTGCCCCGCGACCGGATGTCGCGGCGTCCATTGATTCGGAGGTCCGATGCAAGGTCGGCTCACATCGAGCCGAAGGAGAAGAAGAATGATGAAGAGCCGGACTTACCCTCGAAAAGCACATGGGTGTCCCACTGGAAAGAAGCGATTCCGGGATCACCGTGACGCGGTGGCTTTTCTCCACCACGCTGAGAACGCGCGGTCCGCCGCCGAGCGGAACGGCGGAAAGACGAAGCTCCGGGTCGTGCGCTGCTATGAGTGCGTCCTTTGCCACGGCTTTCACGTCACGTCGATGGCCCAGGCGGCATGACGGGCTTGACGGGAGCCTTTGAGGGCCGATTGCATGCATCGACATGAGCTACTTCGGATGGCTCGACGGGGACGATTCACAAAGAAGTGCCATGCTCGAGGTCGTCAAGCTCTTCGAGGACACCTCGACCGTCGATGAGCTGGGCATCGGGAGCGTGCGGGACACGTTCTCCAACGCACTCTTCCCCGGTACGTCGACGCTGCACACCCGCGTCAAGTACTTCCTCTTCATCCCCTGGCTGGTCAACGACGTGGCTCGCCACCGCTGGCCAGTCGAGCGTTCCCTGGCGGAGCTACGAGCACGCGAGAGCAAGCTCATCGACGCCCTGCTCGCGGGCGGTGAGACCCAGGGCGTGATCGGACGGGACGCCAGGAGCACGCTCAAGACGATGCCGAGCGCGCTTTACTGGGCCAGCCTCGAGCACCTCGGCGTACGACGCTGGCGCACGTCCGCCGCGGGCTACTTCCGCAATGCCATCCAGCACGGTCGTCGCGGCGACGATCCGGACATCGACGACAGCCGCGTCGAGCACCTGGGCATGGTCACACTTCCGAAGATGCCGTCGGACCTGCTCGACACCGCGACTTTCTCCCTCGACTCGGACGAGGCCGAGTTCCTGAAGTCGCGGATCGCCGAAGCGCAGCGCGACTCGCTGCTTGCCTGGCTGGTGGTGAACCACCCGGACTCTTCCGCTACCTGGATCTGGGAACACGAGGCGCGAGACTCGTTTCCTCCCGATCTCGGTGCGCTGGTCGACGAGGCGGAGCGGGTCCATCTGACGGCGACCGGCCCGGCGGTCCTCTACAACCTGATGCTCGCCGAGCTCACGGGCAACGACGACGTGCGTGACGAGTACCGCGACCACCTCCAGGACTGGGCGGACACCGTGGAGAGCACCCAGGTCTTCAAGGACTGGGACCGTCAGCAACTCTGGGCACGGATGCTCGCCCTGAACCCGAGGATCCGACCCGCCACCAGGCTGTTCCTGGACGAGTGGTGGCGGCTCGCGGAGCAGGGCCGGCATCAGAGCCAGGAGGCGAGAGACCTCGTGGAACGGCGCGAGCTCATGCTCAAGCGCAGTCGTGCGCGGATCACCTATCCGGACGCCCGGTCGACCTGGAGCGCGGGTGCGGGAACCGGACTCCTGAGCTATCGCTGGGAGATCGCGCGCGGACACCTGAACGACATCGCCGCCGGGTTGGAGGACTGACGTGCTGAACCCGGATGCCCGACACCTGCTGACGGACGCCCTGCGCCCACCGACGGGATGGCGCCTGGACGCCGCTGTCGCCACGACGTACACCCTCGACCTCACGAGCCTGCTGCTAGCCCCACTCTCCCTGGCCGCGTACGACCACGCCGAGGAAGGAATCGATCAGGCGGCGCCGCACGAGCTGCTCGAGGCGATCCGCCGGTACGCCGAGCGCACGACCGTGTTCTGCCAGGCGGGCGGGATCCACGTGCCGAGCACCTACCGCAAGCTGGTGGTCTTTGCTGAACAGTCCATCGTCGAGGTCGCGCCACCACCCGGGAGGACCTTCCACCCGAAGATCTGGGTGTTGAGGTTCACCAATGCGACGGGTGCCTTCAACCATCGCCTGTTGTGCCTCAGCCGCAACCTCACCGGCGACCGGTCCTGGGACACGGTCCTGGCTGCCGATGAGAGCACGACCGACGACAACCACATGCCTGCAGCCCCGGCCGCCGACTTCATCCAGGCTTTGGTGGGCATGAGCGTGCGACCGGTCGCTGGCCAACGGCGGGTTCTGGTCGACGACATCGCCACCACGTTGCGGGAGGTGTCACTGACCGTGCCGGGACCATTCACGAGCGGCTCGCTGCACCCCATGGGCACGCCCGGAGGTGGCGAGTGGCCGATGCCGGCGTCAGCCGACCGCGCCGTGGTGATCTCCCCGTTCCTGGACGTGACCACCGTTCGACGGTTGCCCACGAGGAGTCTGGTCGTCTCTCGCCCGGAGTCGTTCGACCGCTTGGGCGCGGCGGCCCTCAGCGGACTCGACCTACGGGTGCTCCAGCCGTACGCCGATGCGCCGCCCGAGACGTTTGAGGAGTCCGAGGCTGACGGGCGCCAGGCTCAACCGACCCTGGAGGTCAAGTCCGGCCTGCACGCCAAGGTGCTGGCGTGGGACATCGGGTCGACGGGCAACCTGCTCACCGGTTCCGCGAACGCGACGTCGGCGGCGTTCGGTGGCAACGTGGAGTTCGGCGTCCTGCTTAGTGGACCTGTGGCTCGATGTGGTGCCGCTGCGCTCATGAAGGACGACGACAAGCAGACCGGGTTCGTCCGTCTCCTGCAGCCGCACACCCCGTCGGCCGAGGCCCAGCCCGACGTCGAGTACGAGCTCGAGCGCGAGATCGAGGCCTTCCACGTGCACCTGGCCACCTGCGGACCCGAGCTCCACGTCGCTCAGGACGGAGAGGCCTTCGAAGTGCGGTTGTCGTGGGCGACGACACCGGACTCGTTCGGTGGTGAGAGCTGGGCCCGTCCGATCACTCTCAAGGTCGAGCTCGAACGACGGCTGGATAGTGGCGGGCAGTGGAAAGGGCTCGGGCTCTCCGACATCACCGTCTTCCTGGCCGTGCGCACCCGGCTGGAGCGTGACGGAGTCACCGTCGAGCGGTCGAGCGTGGTGCGAGCCTCGTTGGTCGGCGCTCCGCAGGACCGCGACAAGCGAGTCCTGCGCGAGCTCCTGAGCAAGATCGAGGACGTCCTTCGCTACCTGGCGCTGCTCCTCAAGGATCCTGGCCTCGACGACGTGGCCAGCACCCTGCTGCAAGCCAGCAACGACGACCCGGCCGGCGACGGGTCCTCGCGCTGGAGCTGGTTCGACGACCTGGTGCTGGTCGAGCCCCTGGTGCGGGCGTTCGCGCGCGAGGACGGTTCTCTCGACCGGGTCGAGCGACTGCTGGACGACCTGCGTGACGACGATGGTCGTCTGCCGGAGCTGGGCGAGGAGTTCGACGATCTGTGGCGGACCGTCTCGAACGCTCGGGGGGTTCGATGAAGCGGCCAGACGTCGAACGAGAGCTCGAGGGGCTCAAGGACTTCCAACGTCGCACGGTGGAGTACGTCGACGAGCGACTGTGGGGCGACGACCCGGTCCGCCGCTTCTTGGTGGCTGACGAGGTCGGCTTGGGCAAGACGCTGGTGGCCCGCGGCGTCATCGCCAAGGCCATCGACCGGCTGTGGGACGACGTCGAGCGGATCGACGTCGTCTACATCTGCTCAAACGCTCAGATCGCGCGGCAGAACCTCGCTCGCCTTCGCGTCGGCGACGAGACGGGCCAGGACTTCGCCGATCGCCTGACTCTCTTGGCCAGCCGGATCGACCAGCTCCAGGGTCGTAAGCTCAACTTCGTGTCGTTCAGTCCCGGCACCTCCTTCAACGTCGGTGAGAGTGGGGGAAAGTCTGCCGAGAGAGTGCTCCTGTACTGGATGCTGCGTTCCCAGCTGCCCGAGCTTTCCGCAAGCTACTGGCTGAAGTTCTTCCAAGGCGGTACCTCACTTAGGAACTTCCGCAACCAAGTTGACTGGTTCGACCAGAGCACGATTCCCGAGTCCATGTCGGCGGCCCTGGTCTCTGATCTGGACTCGGCCGGTGGACAACACGGCTACGCCTCCATGCTGGAAGAGCTGTTCGCGTGCGTCGAGGAGTTCAAGTACAAGCGCAAGGGCTGGGCTCCTGACCGGCACCTGCGCAGCTGGCGTTACAACCTCATCGGTCGGATGCGCCAACAGCTGGCTCGCGCGGCCGTCTCGGCCCTGGAGCCGGACATCATCATCCTGGACGAGTTCCAGAGGTTCACCTCGCTGCTCCAGGACGACACCCCTGGTGCCGAGCTCGCGCGCGCGCTCTTCGACCACGGGGAGGCGCGGCTCCTGCTGCTGTCCGCGACGCCGTTCAAGATGTACACGCTGCCCGATGACGCCGAGGGCGAGGACCACTACTCCAGCTTCCTGGAGACCGTCGACTTCCTCGCCGGGCCTGACCGTGTCGAGACGGTCAAGGACAGGCTGGCCGACCTGCGGCGTGGCCTGATGGCCGGCGATCGTCCGCTCGCCGAGAAGGCGCGCAACGACGTCGAGGCGGAGCTGCGTCGCGTCATCGTCCGGACCGAACGACTAGCGGCGACCCCCGACCGCGACGGGATGCTCCGCGAGCAGCCGATGCCGGGGCTCAGGCTCGTCGAGCAGGACCTCCACGACTACCGATTCGTCTCGCGGGTGGCCAAGGCGCTCGGTCAGCCCGACATGCTCGAGTACTGGCGCAGCTCGCCGTACGTGCTCGAGCTCATGGACGGGTACGTCGTGAAGAAGGAGCTGGAGCGAGCGGGCTCGGCCAGCGACGAGGTCCGCTCAGCGGTCAAGCAGGCGTCCCGACTGCTGTCCCGCGACCAGGTGGACGCTTACGAGGCGCTCGACCCAGGGAACGCCAAGATGCGCGCCCTCGCCGCCGACGTGCTCGACAGCGGAGCCTGGCGACTCGCGTGGATCCCGCCGTCACTCCCGTACTACGAGCTGTCCGGGGCGTACGGCGAGGAGGCGCTGCGGCACTTCACGAAGCGGCTTGTCTTCTCGGCCTGGAACGTGGTCCCCAAGGCGATCTCGACGGTCCTCAGCTTCGAGGCCGAGCGCCGCCTTCAGGAGCTGGCCGAGCAACGCGGCCGCCGCTACTCGGACACCCGCCAACGGGGGCTTCTCGCCTTCTCGCGCGACCAGGAACGCCTCACCGGCATGCCGGTCCTGGCCCTGCTCTACCCCTGCGCTGCCCTAGCCATGGTCGGCGACCCGTTGTACGTCGCTCAGGCGACCAGCCACAAGCTCCCGCTCGGGCGCGCGACTCTGGAGGAGCACGTGCGTGCCCAGGTAGTGGAGCTGCTCGACGAGCTGCCACGAGGTCCGGAGTCGGGAACGGTCGACGACGCCTGGTACTGGGCCGCGCCGGTTCTCTTTGACCAGCTCCGCCTCGATCTCGCCCCAGACGAAGCCGTCGAGCTCACCTACGGCGGTGGCCAGGACGACACCGACGGTGATCGCCGGGGGAGTAGGTCGGCGTTTGACGAGCACCTGCAACGTGCCGCCGGGGTGGACGCCGGGCAGCTCGGCCGCCGTCCGGACGACCTGGTGGACGTGCTGACATCGATGGCGATCGGCGGGCTGGGCGTCTGCGCCCTTCGTGCGCTCAGCCGGGTGACGGTCGGTCAGGAGACCGCCGGGCGCGTCGCGGTGAGCCTGGAGGACCTTCGTGACATTAAGGTCCGGGACCGGGCCTCGACGATCGCCTGGGCGCTCCGCAGCCCCTTCAACCAGCCCGAGGTGATGGCGCTGGTCCGCGGCGCGGATCGTGAGACGGCGTACTGGCAACGGGTGCTGGGCCACTGCGTCGACGGCGGTCTGGGCGCCGTGCTCGACGAGTACGCCCACGTCCTCAATGAGTCGCTCGGCGTCGCCCAGAAGAGCGACGCGGAGAAGTCCGAAGCCATCGCCCGCGAGATGAGCGAGGCTCTCGGCATCCGCGCCAGCGTCAACAAGGCGACAGACCTCTCGCTGCGAGACGGTGAGCTCGTGATGGAGCCGTTCACGCTCCGGCACCACTTCGCGGTCAGGTTCGGCCGTGGCGTCACCGAGGACCAGTCCCTGGCGCGAGAAGGCTCCGTCCGGCAGGCGTTCAACTCACCGTTCTGGCCGTTCGTTCTCTCCTCGACCAGCGTCGGCCAGGAGGGCCTGGACTTCCACCCCTACAGCCACGCCATCGTCCACTGGAACCTGCCCAGCAACCCGGTCGACCTCGAGCAGCGTGAGGGCCGGGTACACCGTTACAAGGGACACGCCGTACGCCGCAACATCGCCCGCGCCTACGGGCGTCGGTCCGAGGTGCTCACCGCCGACGACCCCTGGAAGGCGATGTTCGACCTGGCCCTAGCCGATCGTGATCCCGACCAGACGATGATCCATCCCTACTGGGTGTTCCCCGACCCCAAGGGTCACGCCATCGAGCGCTACGTCCCGGCCCTGCCGCTGAGCCGCGAGGCGCATGCCTACCGACGACTCAGGCGGACGGTAGGTGCCTACAGGCTCGTCCTGGGACAGCCGCGTCAGGAGGACCTGCTCCGTTACCTGGGCGAGGACGCCCAGGCGATGGAGGACCTGCTGATCGACCTCAGTCCTCGCCCGCCTCGAAGTCGTTGACCACGCGGATCTCCAGTCCGAGCGACTTGGCGACGCGGTCGAGGAACTTGGTCGAGGTGACGAACCACTCGGAGCCGCCTCGCTTCGTCCTGCCCGCGTTATGGTCCGCGTCGCGGAGCCACCCGTGGAAGTCCTTCTCGCGCGCGGCCGACTCCTCGACGGGATAGATGCGCAGCAGGATCGGATCCTCAGGGAGCGCAGTCAGCCGACCGGCGGATCCCGCGCGGTAGTAGGCGTCCCTGGCGGAGTGGCCGACCTTCAGCAGCGTCTTGCCCGTGTCGGGGTCGACGGGGTGCTTCAGGTAGTGCGGAAGCGTGTAGACGTAGATCCCGGGAGCCCCCACCGCTTCTGCTTTGGCGGTGGCGGTTACCGCAGACTCGATCTCCTTGCTCTGCGCCGATACGTCCTCGGCGCGGCTGGTGAGCTTCGACTCGAGATCCTCCAGATCCGCCTTGAGCTCAGCGCTCATCGCGATGGTCTTCAGCCACTTGCGGACCCGCCGAGCAGCCTGCTGCGCAATCGTGGGGCTGGTGGGGATCTCGCCCTCGACGAGCGCTCGGATCTGGGTTCGGTAGGTGTAGACGAAGCCGACACCCTCGTTGCCCTCAGCCTCCGCCATCTGCGCCGGGGTGAGGCCGGCGAGATCGTGGCGGTACACCTGACCCAACAGGGTGTCGTCCTCGTCGAGGATCGCCCTCACCTCGGACGACCGGTCGTAGTCAGCAGCGCTAGGGAGTTCAGTGTTCACGTGCGTTAGTCACCGTTCGGTCTCGGCTGACGACGTTTCGGACGTTGGCGCGTTCTTCTCGTCGTCGTAGCCTTGCCTAGTCTCCAGACTTTCCAGGGCTGCCGAGAGGACATCGTCGGGTGGGGGTTCGTTTGGCTCGACCAGCCACTCGGCGGGGTCGATGCCGTACTTGTCCGCCAAGAACCGAAGCCGATATGCGTCTCGGGCGCGCCGGAAGGTGCGGTCGGCCATCTCAGCCGACAGGCCGCCGTTGACCAGGACTCCGAGGAATGGGATGGCCTGGCCAAGCTTCTGCTGTGTGAGCTTGAGTCCGAGGGCATCGAAAACCTTCTGGACCAATTGCACCCAGGCGTTCTTGTTCAGCTGGGCCCAGGTGGGCTGACGCATCATCTGTTGGGTCAATCGCGACAACGAGGACAGCGCTTGAGTCTTTGAGGCTGGCGAGCCGGCAGTCCCTAGCGAGATAACCCCCAGCACGAACAGTTCTTCCTCGGGGAGGCTGGTGTCATACCCGTAGTGGGCGGCAACCTTCGCCACGATGCGGCCCATGATCCCGATGGACGCGGCGATGTCGGTCGCGACGGCAGCAACCGCCACAGCGGCGGTCGTGCCACCGGAGACGGTGCTCGAAACCTCAGCGCCAGTGACGACGATTGCCGTGGTTCCTCCCTCGGCCATCGCGCCCAGCGTGTAATACCACCGCGTCCGCGGCACCGCCTTGTCCAGCATCTGCAGGTCCAAGGTGTGGAACTGCTCAAACGGCGAACCGACGCGTTTGGCCACCTTAGCGGGGTTGACGGAGTTCATCGCGGGGCCGAACGTGACCGTGAAGAGACCTTGGAGTGACTGAGTCACCAGGCCCTCTACATCCCCGTGCAGCGGCACCTTGGCCCAGACCTTCACCGCTGTCGACTTGACGGGAGCGGAGACTCGGGATGCCAAACGCCTTGCAGCGCTCTCGTCCCGCCGGTTTAGCCTCTCGATGGCCTCTGTCCAGGCTCGCCTTTCGTAGGGAGACATCCTCGAGATGTCGTCCATCGGTTACTCCTCGTCTGCGGAATGTCGAACGTGCTCTGGCTGGACGTGGATTACGTGGGGTTCTGCTGATCCCGGATCGCGAGAGCCGGGAGGTCATCGACGATCGCCATGGTCTCGAGGCTGACCGTCACCATGCGGGCCAGCAGGTCAATGATGTAGCGAGGGTCCGACACTTCCTTGGACCAGTCGTTGGGGTCGTTGACGATGCCGGAGGCCTTGTCGGTCTTCACCTGGTAGCGGTCGAGAATCCACTCGATCGCCGACCGCGAGCCGAGCTGGTAGCGGTAGGCGTCCTCTGGGATCCCGCCCAACGTGATCCGTGAGTTGTAGACGACGCGGGTGCGGTCGGCGACGAGCTTGCTGCTCTCGGGGTCTCGCATCTTCGCGAAGGCCATCTTCTGCACCCGGAAGAAGTCGTACGGATCCTCGTCCGCTGTCGGCTCGGCGTCGAGGCCGTCTAGCGGGTACGGCGTCATGGACTCGTAGCCCAGGTGCAGCTCGGAGAGTCTCCGGCCGGCCTCGACGAGCGGCCACGGGTCCTCGACGAGAGGGATCCGGGGCAGCATCTTCTTCAGGTCGGCCGCATAGGTCACCCGGTACTCCGGGCTGTGCAGAAGCCCGTAGACGTAAAGGAAGATGTCGTCCTTGGTGGTGCGATCCCCGTACGCCGCGACGAACCGCCGCAGCGCCTCGTCGGTGATGTTGTCGATTCGGCGGTAGCCGTCGACGACCTCGCCATCGCCGCCGAAGTCGAGTGCCTCCGCCTTGTCGAGCGGCTCGAAACGCCAACGCGCGAAGAACTGACCCGTGTCTAGTAGGTGCAGGTCGGGGAGCTCGTCCGCAACAAGTGCGCAGAAATCGAAGTGAGAGGATGGTCCGGTCACGCAGATGCCAGGGCTTTGTGCAATCGGCGATGCGAATACCTGAGGCAGCCTGTACGTCATCGCATTTACGTCGCGGTCGAACGCGACCCATTGTCGAAGGAACGGACGGTAGGCGGCCCTTCGAATCACGCGGTCCGTGAATGACAACCGTCGTAATTTGGCGAATGCCTGATCAAAGTTCCGGTTCCAACTCACACGCTTTGGATCACGACTCGGCAGGTAGCCAAGCTCGCCCTCGGCCCGTGCAATCTCGGCGTTGAAGTAGCCGATCATGCCTGTGACTTGCTTCGCGACCTGGCTCCTGGACGATCCGTAGACCCAGGCATCACGGCCTGTCGCAAGTCCCAGAGTGCTTCGTCGAAAGATCGCGAGTCCACCGCTCTTGTCACTGATCGCGAGGAACTTGTCGAAATCGTCCCGACGCTGCTCAAGCCAATCGCCGAACTCATTCGGCACGATGTCCACGACGGAGTCGAGCCCCGTGACGTCGCCTGCGGCGGCGGTCCTCGCCAGTTTCTGTTCAGCGGATAGGTAGTCGCCGATGTCGGTGTAGTGAATTATCGCAGGCCCGGTCACGTCCGGATTCTTGACCAGCAGGGTGATCGCGACGGTCGCCCTGCTCCCTCCGCCAAAGACCTTTCCGCCTTCCCTGCGTGACTGCTCACCGGCGGTGCGCTGGTTGCCGCGTAAGTTGAGCACGTGAATGGAGGAGAATTCCTCGGCCAGCGATTGCCGCATTCCGTCTGCCGTGTTGGAGTCCAGCCAGCCACCGTTAGTGACGTAGGCGACGACCCCTCGGTCTCTAATCCGCAGCGTGGCCCATTTGATGGCTCTGATATAGGAGTCGTAGAGCGTGCGGCGGGAGGTAGCGGACGAACGGGCTACGTACGTATCTTCGATTGCCGCATCGAGTGAGATGTACTTCTCATTCGCATTGTCGTCGTTCGCGGAGTCCTGACCCACGGAGTAGGGCGGGTTGCCGACGATCACTGTGATCGGGAGCCTCTTGAGCCGCTCAAGCCGCTCGTTGTTCTCCGGAAAGACGTCGAGGTCGGGCGTGTCGTCGTCCTCCCACGACTGGAAGGTGTCGGTGAGGACGAGGCCTGGGAATTCGACGTACTCGTGGCCGGGGTCGGCGGCGCGCTTCCCGCCGCCGGGGGCGGCGGCGGAGGTCATGACGTCGTAGTAGGTGGTCTCGATGTTGACGGCGGCGATGTAGTAGGCCAGCAGCAGGATCTCGTTGGCGTGCAGCTCCTCGGCGTACTTACGGGCCAGGTCGTGCGGTTCGATCAGCCCGAGCTGGAGCAGGCGGACCATGAACGTGCCCGTGCCGGTGAACGGGTCGAGGATATGGACGCCCTCGTCGGTGAGGCCTTGGCCGAACTCCTGGCGGAGCACGACGTCGGCCGAGCGCAGGATGAAGTCGACGATCTCGACCGGAGTGTAGACGATGCCGAGCTTGTCGACGGTCCTCTTAAAAGCAGTGGAGAAGAAGGTGTCGTACAGCTCGGTGATGATGCGCTGCCGACCCTCAGCATTGTTGATGCCGTCGACGCGCATCCGGACCGACTCGTAGAACTTCTCGAGGGTGCGGTTCTCGTCGTCGACGTTGTGCTGGTCGAGGGTGGCCAGCATGCGTTCCATCTGTCGAGCCACCGGGTTGTGCTCGAGGAACTGCGATCCGGCGAACAGCGCGTCGAAGACCGGCCGGGTGATCAGGTGCTGGGCCAGCATGTCGATGGCGTCGGACTCGGAGATACCGTCGTTGAGGTTTCCCCTCAGGCCGGCCAGGAACCGGTCGAACTCCTCACGGACATTGGTGGTGCCGGGGTCGCTCAATAGTGCGTGGATCCGGGTGGTCTGCCGGGTGGCGATCTCAGCAACCGACTTGGCCCAGTCTGTCCAGTAGCGGCGGCTGCCGACCTTGGCGACGATCTTGGCGTACATCGTGTCGCGGAGCAGGTCGAGGTCCTGGAAGGCCAGCGGGAGCGCCAACTGTTCGGTCTCGCCGCCCCCGCCGTGGACGCCGATGACGTTGATGCGCGAGTCGCGGCCGGTGGTCAGCTCGATGCGGTTGACCATCGCGTCGAAGCGCTCGTCGTGGGCGCGGAGCGCCTGGAGCACCTCCCACACCACGGCGTACCGCTTGTTGTCCGCGAGCGCCGACTCGGCGCTCATCCCGGCCGGGATGCCGACCGGCAGGATGATGTAGCCGAACTGCTTGCCCTCGGACAGCCGCATCACCCGGCCGACCGACTGGACGATGTCGACGACCGACTTCCGGGGTGACAGGAACATCACCGCGTCGAGGGCGGGCACGTCGACACCCTCGGAGAGGCAGCGGGCATTGGTGAGCACCCGGCACGAGTTCTCGGCGGGCTCCTCCTGGAGCCAGTCCAAGAGCTTGTTGCGCTCCAGAGCGTTGTAGGTGCCGTCGACGTGCTGCACCGAGCAGGTGAGCGGCAGCTCGCCGTCTTCCTCGAGGCCGGCCGATCGTGCGTAGTGCTCGGTGATCTGGCTGAACAGGTCCGCGACCCGCTTGGAGTCCTTGATGTTGCCGGCGAACGCCACGGCGCGCTTCATCGGCGCGATGTCGGGCTCGAAGCTGTGCTCGGCCCGGCCGATCTTGGCCAGCCCGTTCCAGCAGCCGACCAGCTTGGCCGCGTCGTCGAGGTTGAGCTCGTTGTTCGCGTCTGAGAGCTGGTGCTGGAGGGTGCGCGCCACGGACTCCTCGTCCACGGCCAGGACCAGTACCTTGTAGTCGGTCAGCAGACCCAGGCCCACGGCCTCCCCGAAGCCGAGTCGGTGGAACTCCGGGCCGTAGGTCTCCTCGTCGTCCATCGAGGCGAGCACCGCGTTTGCGTCGCCGGCCTTGGTGCGCGAAGCGTCGGTGTAGATCCGCGGGGTCGCCGTCATGTAGAGGCGGCGTACGGCGGGCAGGTACGAGTTGTCGTGCACCCGGACGAAGGCCGACTCGTCAGACCCGGCGAGCGTGATCCCCGTGGTCCTGTGGGCCTCATCGCAGATGACCAGGTCGAAAGCGTCCTGCTGGGCCTGAGCGACCACGTCGATGGACTGGTAGGTCGAGAAGACGACGGTCATCGCCTCGGTGTCGGTGGCGGCCGCGGACAGCCGCTGGCGCAGTACGGCGACGTCCGTGGTGGCGGGCAACGCGAGATCGATGGCGCTGATGTCCTCGTCGTTCGAGGAGCGCTTGGTGGACTTGGCGTCTGAGCAGACCGCCAGCGGCCGGATCGGGATCTCGGCCTCCGAGACCCACTCGCGGACGGTTTGGGAGAGCAGGGAGATCGAGGGGATCAGGAAGAGCACCCGGCCGCCCGGGCCGACGTTCTGCTCGGCCAGTCGGAGCGACGTGAAGGTCTTGCCGGTGCCGCACGCCATGATCAGCTTGCCGCGGTCGTGCTCACCGAACCCGGCGGTCACCTTCTCGATCGCGACCCGCTGGTAGTCGCGGGGCTTCTTGCGGGTGCGCAGCTCCAGCTCGATCCGCACCTGGGTGGGGTCCAGGAACTGCCAGTCCACCCGGGAGTGCTCGAGGTCGCTGAGGCCCACACGCCGTACGGGCTTGCTTTGGTCCCTGATCGCCTGCTCGGCGTTGCTGCCCCACTTCTCGGTGGTCGAGATGATGATCCGGTCGGTGAAGGCCTGCGTGCCCGAGGCGGACAGGAAGCTGTCGATCATCGGCTTGGAGACTGTGGTGGTGGGCGCGAAGAACTTGCACTGGATCGCCGTGAGACCGCCGCTGACCCGGTCCCTGGCCACCAGGTCGATCCCCGTGTCGTGCTTGCCCTGGTTGCCCGGCCATTCACCCCACAGCCAGACGTCCGAGAACTGGTCGCCGTACACCGGGTCCACCCGCAGATAGGCCTGCACCAACCGCTCGAACTTGGCGCCCTTGTCGTACTCCGACAGTGCGGAGCCACGCAGATGGTCGAGAACCTCGTAGATGGACGTCACGGCCTCGTTAATACCTCACCCATCCGTGATAAACCGCCTATTGCCGCTGTTGAGCGAGAATTCGCACCTACATCCGACGAACAGGCGGATTTGTGTCGGACCCTCACCTAACCTCATCGGCGCAGGCTCAGGTAACGGGGGAGGTGAGACATGGGTTCGCTCATCGCGGGTGGCGGCAGCGGCGCCGTGGCGTCGTCGGCGCACGCTGGCTGCCCACGGTTCCGGGCCACGGACCCTCTGATCACCGGTCGGACCCGTCGAGCCCTGGCGACGACCCTGGAGGCCCCGGACATCGGCGGGGGCATCCCCGTGGCCCGCTGGGTGCGAGCGATGGCCTTCGAGCGGCTGGTCCACGACCAAGCGTTCGTGTCCGAGCTCCTCACCCGTGCGGTCGGGCTGCTGGAGCTCGACCGGCCGGAGCGGGTGCGGGTGCGGTCGGGTCACGACTCGGTCGCCGGCACCGCCAGCGAGCTGGCCGGCGCGCATCTCAAGGCTCGGCACGCTGGCGAGGCCACCATGCTGTTCGGCCTCCGCGTCCCCTTCCTCGAGCTGGAGGGAGAGGAGCGAGCGACCGACGTACGTCCCGACTTCGCCATCGTCGCCCCGCGGGTGGTCGAGGAGAAAGTCGTCGGCTCCTGGCTTGTGGTGGGTGACGCGAAGGACTACGAGCGGGTACGTGCCCGGATCGACGACGGCCGGATGCTCAAGGGCTTCCTGCAGGTCGCGCTCGGTGCCGAGTCCGCCGCCAGCTGGGACCAGCGGCCCGACGGCATGGAGGTGCACCGGTACGGCGTCCTCGCCGTCCCGCGCAACGCCTACCTACGACCCGAAGCCACCGTTGAGGACCTCGCCGACCACCGGCGCGAGGTACGGGTCCGGGTGCGGGAGCGAATCGCCGCCCTCCACGAGGCGCGTCTCGAGGCCGCCACTGACGACGAGCTGCGCGAGCACGTGGCGCACGTCGAGGCGACCTTCGACCCCGCCACCTGTCCGACGTGCTCCCTGTTCCGCTACTGCCGAGGAGTACTCCGCGCCTCGGAGGACCCGGCGGCGGTCCTGACCGAGATCGGGGTCCGGCCTGCGGAGAGAGCGGCGCTTCGTGGGTTGGTCGGCGGCACGGGTGTGGCGCCTCCGGCCTCCACACCACAGTCGCTGGTCGCCCAGGTGGTCGCCACGGCGAGCGGAGAGGGGCAGCCCACCGGGCGACGTCGCATCGACCCAATCGGCCTGCCGGGCAGCATCCACGTCGCGCTGGTGAAGTCCGATGCCGCCGCCCTGGGTGTGCACGGTGTCGCGGTCCAGCGTCTGGACGGATCGGGCGCCGAGCCGTGGCAGCACCGTGTGTACGACCGCACCAACGCGACCGAGACCCGGCACGACCTCATGACGCTCCTGGGTCGTGAGATCCGGGAAGTGCTTGAGCTCGGCCACGGGCCGGTGCACCTCGTGGTGCCCGACAAGCCGACGGCCGACCTGCTCGTGTCGATGGCCGACTCGCTGGCCGGGGTGGAGCTGAGCCGGCTGCGCTGGCAGCGCGACCTCGACGAGGGACGCGAGATCCTCACCTTCGACGGTGAGCCCGCGACCATGCCGATGGCGCTCGGTGAGGACGCACGGATCGCAGTCAGCCTCCTGCTCGAGGAGGACCGAGCGCGGGCCTTCAACCTGCGCCAGCCCGTGGTCGATGCACGCGCTGTGCTCGCGACTCACCTGGTGGCGGGCGGACCGGCGTACGACGCGGGTCGTCTCGACCTCCTCGTGGCGTGGGCGGAGGCAACCGAGCCGCTGGACCACCGCGCCGTGGCGGACGACATTGCGGACCGGCGCCACACGCCCGGGGCTCGGCTGTCCAACGCCGCCTCGGACGAGATCCACGAGGCCGGACGGCCAGAAAAGGGTGACCCGGTCGCGTACGAGCGGATGGTGACCGAGGCACTCGAGTACCGGATCGACATCCTGCTCCGAGCGGTCGCAGCCATGGAGCGGTTCCCACGGTCGCGACTCCGCGATGCCCACCGCGCGCTCGAGAGCGATGCCCAGGTCGTGTGGGGTCGCAGACTGGCCCTCCAGGCTTCCGATCTAGTGCGCTTCTCGCGCACCTACCGGTACTGGCGCAACGCCCAGGTGGACATGCTCGACGCCGACCGGAAGTGTCGGGACCAGCTGGCGACGCTCGTAGACGGACAGGTCGCCCGCGACCGGGCCGCCGTCGCCGGCGTCCGGGAACTGGCGCTGGCCACGGTAACCGCGACGGCGCCGCTGCGACTCGACGTGGGATCGCGACGACTCGGCGACGGCGTTCGGGTCGCGCTCTTGCACTCTCCTTCGGGCGCGACGGTCGAGCAGCCGACCGTGACGCTCACCGTACAAGCGACCAGCTTCAAGCTGGGCCAGGTGCCACTCGGACCGCTGACGGACGACGGACAGGGTCCCGGGCTGCTGTGGGAGCCGCTCGTCGACCCCGCCCTCTCGGTCGGAGATGTCGTGGTGGTCGCGGAGATCGAGTGGTTCGGCAACCCCTACAAGTCTGGTCACGAGCTCGCCGTGACCCGACCCGGGCTCGACGGCCTCGCCGCGCCCAAGGCCACGTGCACGCCCACGTCGTACGCCGCCGACCCGGAGACGCACCAGTGGTGCTGTCGACCGCACGCCGTCGCCGAGGCGGAGTGGAGCGACGAGATCGCGGCGCGTCGTGCTCGGGGCGAGCTGAACCCGGAGGTCTGGCCGCCCGTGGTGGACGAGGAGCGGTTCGACCTCGACGAGAGCACCGACCAGACCGCGACCATGGACCCCGGACCGATACCTGACGGGCTGACGATGGACGACGTCGAGTGACCCGGCTCGAGTTCACGTTGCCGGAGGCTGAGCTCGGGGATGTGCGCCACCACTCCCAGGCCGCCGCGGAGAACGTCGTCGCCGCGGCCGAGGCGACCAACGCGCTGATGGCGGTGCTGCACGGCACGGCGCCGTACGAGAAGGTCCTGCTGCGCGCGGCGGCCGGAGCTGGGAAGTCGTACGCGCTGGTGGCCATGGTCGGCCAGGCCCTGGCCAACCCAAACTGTCTCCGGGTGGCGGTGACCGCCTTCGCCAACAAGCAGGTGATCCCCCTGGCGCAACGGCTCGGAGCCGTCTACGGAAAGGGCCAGGTCTGCCTGTTCGTGTCCGAGAAGTGGCGGCCCAAGCTCCCGGACGGGATCGACGACGACCTCACGGTGGTCACCAAGTCTCGCGACATCCCCGAGGACGTGCGCGTGGTCTTGGGGGTGTCGCACAAGTTCCGGGTGTTCGGCGAGCGCGACCGCATGCTCGCCCGGCTCGGGGCCGGTGCCAACGGTGAGCGGATCTTCGACGTGCTCTTCGTCGACGAGGCGTGGCAGCTGCCCTTGCACCTGTTCACCGGGGTCGAAGGCTATGCGCCTGTCGCGGTCGGCGTCGGTGACGTCGGCCAGCTGCCCCCGATCGACCCCAGCGAGAACCCGTGGCGCGGCGACCCCGGGTACAACCCGTACCGGGCCTGGCCTACGGCTTACGAGCGTCAGGAGTCGACGTTCTCGCGCGACCTCCCCGCGGTGTGGCGACCCACGGCTGAGCAGCTGCCCCTGTGGCGTGCCTTCTACGGCGACTGGGACCAGCTCGACTGTGTGGCTGCCCCGGGCGACCGCTCGATCGAGCTGCCCACCTTGGCGGGCGTGGCGTCAGATGTGTGGGCCGCGGTCGCCAGCGGCCGACCCACTCTCCTCGAGGTAGCCGGACTGCCCGATCCCGAGGCGCCGGACATCGACCAACCCCTGCTCGACGTGCTGGAGCGGCTGCTGCGCCCCCTGCTCGAAGGAGGGTTCGCGACGGTCGAGCGCACCTATGACGATGCAGGCGACCCTGACGATGAGCTCCGGGTTGAGTCGTCGGCTCCGCACGGTGACCCGCTCGTCGTCGTACTAGCGACTCGCAACCAGGCCGTGGACGACGCGACCGCGATCGTCGAGCGCCTGACCGAGGAGCTCGACCTGCCGTCCGGGGTGTTGCTTGCCTCGACCGTGGACTCATGGCAGGGACAGACCAACCGGATCACTGTCGCCCTGCACCCGCTGTCCGGTGCCGATCGGCTGGATGACTTCAACTCCGCGTTCGGCCGGCTGGCTGTCACCTGCACCCGGGCAACGCACGGGCTTTTGCTATTGGCGCGGGCCGGGCTCGACCAGCTGCTGGACGACGCCGCCGCCCGCCCTGGCACGCCGTTCGGAGAACCAGGAACCCGTGCTTTACCTCGTCAGACTCACCAGCGGATCCTTGGCGCGTTCCAGCGCGGCGTCTGGAACGAAAGCTAATTCTGCCAGGCTCGCAGGGTCAGTTGCGGTCGACCTCGCCGACCTGGTTGACCCACCAGACGTCGATCTGTGCAGCAGAGAGCGAACCCACGGTCTCGGCGTGAAGGTCGCGATAGCGGCGGAAGTCGGGCAGCGCGATGACGCTGCGCCAGGTGGGCTCCTTGCCGCGAAGCCGCATGGCAGCCAGAACCGCCTGTGCGTACCAGTGCGCAGCCTGGGTGCTTGGGTTGGTGCGCTTGGTCTCGATCCGCCGTGCCGGGTCGGCGTACTGGCGGCTGGGAAATCCTTTGACTTCGATGCCGACGGTTTGTCCCTCGTGATCAGCGATGACGTCGATCCCGTGTTCCTTGGTCGCAGTGTTGGCGACGGACACGATGCGCCAGCCGTCAACGGCCAGCGCGGTCACCAGTGCCGATTGGATGTTGGCATCCGTGTGCCATTCGTCCGACAGTCCAGACGTATCACTGGCAGCGCCCTGAAGGTGGTGCGGTGCAACGACCCGTGACGTTGCGCGGTCGCCGTCGTGGCTTTCGTCGGCTGCCCAGCGCTCGATCTCCTCCAGCGTCGCCCGACGAAAGACACCGCGGTCGAGCCGTGTCAGGAACGGCTCCCGGTGCGAGAACTGTGATCGATCTCCGACGTTCCAGCATGCACCGCGTACGTGCGTGCGCACCGTCTGATCGTTCGCCTTCGCAGGGGCGTGGCGGCGAAACCACGACACGACATCCTGAGTTGTGAAGCTTCCTCGCTGCGTTGCAGCAAAGTTCTGGAGCAGCTCCCACACCGAGGGCGACGTGCTGCTCACCATGCGACCAGCATTCCACGGTGTCTGACTGACCGGGACGGTGCAATCGGCTTTGGCATCTCAGTGTCGGCCGCATCCGGCTCGCCCAATCTCTGTCATGCGGCGTTACTCCGACAGCGCAAAGGGTTCACCCGACGAGTGTCACCAACTTCTCCTGCCCTGCGACCCGGTTGGCCAATGATGAGCGGAACCAATCAGCCAAAGAACATTCGCCCAAGGTTGGGTGTCAGGCTCGCTTCCGGACTTACTATTTGCTGTCCGAGCATCGCTGAGAATGAAGCAATGGACGTCGTTCCGGTCGACGACGGTGCAGGCAATCTTGATCGCTCGTGGTCGCATGGCGCGTCCGGTGATGACGAAAGGTTGACATGGGCGCGCGGTGGTCCTCGCTCAGCTGGCGGCCCGGACCGCTCCGGAGAGGTGGCCACGGAGGTGAGATTGACCGGCCGCCTCCATCCGGTGATGAGCTGGACTTGATGTGGGACAAGCCTTCCGAAGACAGACCGCACGGCTTAGTCCCACACCAGCTGGAGAATGTACGTCCGGATGATCCTGGACATCCGGACGACCCGCAGGAATGGCTCGCGCTTCGGCCATCCTCGACCGATGCCGCCGATGTCGAGCCGTGGCCCGGCCATACGGCCCCCGTCGATTCCGGCAGCAAAGCCGGACGTGGTTGGGTGCGGCGCCACCCCGGGGTGTCCGTCACGCTCGCTGCTTCGGTGGTGCTCATCGGAGGCCTGGTGGTCGCGGGTTCCGATGCCACGAGCACTGAGCAGTCGAGTCCCTCGACGTCATCGGCCTTCCCAGGAGGCAGGTCATCCGGGACCGCGTCGTCGCAGAATCACCCATCCCGCGAGCCAACCGGAGGTTCGACCGCACCGGCTGGGGCGCAAGAGCACGACGCTGGCTCGCCGGCTCTCTCCGTACTCGCGACGCTACCGATCCGAGGGCGAGCCCCCATGACGTCTTATAGCCGAGAGCAGTTCGGGCCCGCGTGGACCGACGATAATCGCGCGCCGTTGGGGCACAACGGGTGCGATACGCGCAATGACGTCCTCCGACGCGATCTCGTCGCCAAAGTGATCGACCGGGGCACCCACGGGTGCGTCGTTCGTGGAGGTCTGTTGGTCGACCCCTACACCGCGCAGGTCATCCCCTTCGTGCGAGGCGAGACAACGTCGGCGGATGTCGAGATCGACCACGTGGTGGCGCTGGGCAACTCCTGGCAGACAGGAGCTCAGAGATTGTCCTTTGCCGTCCGTACTGACTTTGCCAACGACCCCTTGAACCTGCTAGCGGTTGACGGCCCGACCAATATGGCTAAGGGCGCTGGCGATGCCGCAACTTGGCTGCCGCCGAACAAAGCATTCCGCTGCGCTTATGTCTTGCGGCAAGTAGCCGTGAAGGCCCGCTACGGCCTGTGGGTGACCCGCGCCGAACACGACGCGATGGCCCGCATCCTCAGCACATGTCCTGACCAGGAGACGCCTCAAGAGATGCGGCCGAATCCACGGAGCAGAGCGACCACGCCTCGTCCACTGATGGTCCCCAGAAGGTGGTATGCCAACTGCACGGAGGCTGAGGCCGCCGGCGTGGCCCCGCTCTACCGTGGACAGCCTGGCTACCGGCGTGACCTCGACGGCGATGGCGACGGGGTTGCCTGCGAGATCTAATTGAAGTCGTCAGCCCCTGAGGGCTCAGCCACAGGACTTTGCGATGCCCTGCGGACGAACAGAGTTAGGTCCTCAAGTCGGAGTGTCTTGGAGACGTCGACCCTGGTCATCAACGACAGCCCGGAGCGTTCGATGCGCGTGTCCGCGCCCGCTCGGCCGTGAACGCCCGGCGGAAGACTAAATACTGTCAGCTCCGGCATCTGCAGGCCTTCGACCAGAGCCTGATCGCTGAAGATCTCCCCTGCGAAGGAAGCCCTCAGCATCACAGATGACGACAAGAAGCTGACGTTGTCTTCGACCAGTCCCGAGGAGTACGGGCCTGTCCGCGTGACAGTGAGATCCGGAACTTGAACGCGTCCTTCAATGACCATCTCGTGCACTTTGTGCACCGCGGCGTCAGTGGCCGCCCGCTTCACGCGTTCGCCGATGGCGACGTCGACCAGCTCGCTCCGAGGACCGTGTTGTCTCAGGCCGAGATCGAGGTCCGCTGGCAGGTCGCCTGAGACGACGACCCCCGCTTCGCGGTTGTTGGACGGGCTCGCTGCGACCAGGCGTGCGAACTCCTCGCGGAGCCAACCCCGGGTACAGAGAGCTTCGGCTGCACTACGACCCAGGTCTGCACCGGTGTCGTTGACGCGTTCGCGGGCGACTGCGACCGCAACGGCTGCGGGCAACCCTCGGAACTCGAGCACAGCGGCCCGTGCGGGGTTCTGCCGGGTTGAGAGGGGTGCGTGCAGGAGCTGACGGAGGATTCTGATCCAGTCGCTGAGGCCGTGTCCCATAACGGCCCAACGCTTCTGCTGTTGACGTGCAGAGACGTACTCGTCGGTGGCCACCCTGAGCGCGTGCATGCGCTGTCGAACCTGCCACTCGTACTGCCGAAGGGCCCGGTAATAAAGGTGCCCACCGATCAGGAATATTGCCGCGCCCAGAATCAGGCCCGACAACGCTCGGCTCCACACCTCGGTGTCGGCGAAGGCATGACCGTTACGGATGCTCAACCACAGCCGGACACCGACAATCACCAACACCACCAGGGCGGCGATCCAGGCAACCAAGCACAGGGTGCGCGCTCGTTGGAGTGACTTGGTCGGAGGAGCTGACCCGTATCTCTCGATGTCCTCGCTTGCCGCTTGAGCTGCCTTCGCCTCGTGATCCTCTGAACTCTGGACATGTTCCGCGAGGCGATCCAGGAGACCTGAGACCCCGTACGCAGGTTCGGTCGAAGGGGTGTCTGTCTGGGAGGGCTGTTCGAGCTGCGGGGCCTCGGCGGACGCGCCGCTCTGCTGCGGCTCCTCGAGGGACTGCTCCGAACGCGTTGGCCGCTGAGGGGCGACGACCCTGCTCGGTGCGAGCACCTCGACGAGCTCGGCCTTGGATTGCCGGTTAAAGGGATCAGGAAGGTCTGAGCCGTCGACAAGTCCGATGGCCAGGTCTCTGATCCGACGCCAGGCCGTTGGCGTCGTCTGACCCCAGGAGGCGGCGTGCTCTTCGAGCCGAAGTGGCTCCAAGGAGAGGGCGAGCTCGCCCAGTCGAATTTCGGCGGCCTTGCCAGCGAGATCGGGAGTCACCGGGTAGATACGGCCGACCACGCCTGCATCACCGCCGACCAGAGCGCCCGTGACGCTTCGCTCCAGAGTGTCGCGTGCCTTGGCGCCGAGCAGACCCAAAGCGACCAGCGGTAGGGCGGCCTGGAATCGGAACCAGTCGCGAATCAGCGTGCCTAGTGGGATCTCAGCTCGTGACAGAGGAGCCGACCGTCGCTGCTCGGCCTTCCACTCGGGAAGTTCGACCAAGCGTCCCAACGTCGACGTGACCCATTGATCCGGCCTGTCGGTCTCGTAGCCCCACCGGATGAAGTGCACCGCCCCGTCCGGAGTCCTGGTGATGCGCGAGATCGCATCACCCGCAAGAAGCTCGACCCGGTCATCACCAACGATCATCTTGGCCTGGCAGCGGACCACGTGCACCTCGAGACCGCCGTACGTCGAGTCGACCTCGATGTCGTCGAATGCCGCCTTCCCCATCCCCACCCACAGTCCGCCTATGGTCGCTGCGGCTGTGAGCGCATGTCCGGCGAGATTGACACCCGATCGCACGAAGACGTTCATCCGGTCCAGATCTGGTCGATCCTCGGGAGACACCACCGCGTTTACTTCCCAGCCGGGCTGGATCAGGCTGCGCTGCTGGAGAGCCACGCTCGACTCGGGCACCATCAAGTTGACTCGTACGAGGCGGACGCCAGTGGTCAAGCCCTTGTCGTCGACCGCTAGAGGCATGGCGCGCCTGATCAGCGTGGCAACCTCGTCGCAGGCACTCACCAACCGATCGCTGTTCTTCTCCTGGTGGGTCAAGACATTGAGCACGATGAGTCGCACCAGGCCCAGGGGCCGTGAGCCGAGGTAGGTCATCAGATCGTTCGGTTGGTCCCCGCCGAGCAGGTGCGTGGACACTGTCGCTGGCCCGGGCCCGGTGGTTGTGACCCACCCTGGCGTGACGACTGCGACGTCAGTGAGCACCCGCTGGGCGTACCACTCCTCGGCGATGTCCAGGACCGCCTCACCTTCCGGATCGTCCTCAAGGATCAGGACGGTGAGCGCAGGAGGTGCGGTCAATTCCATACGTCAGTCCTTGAGGAACTTGGGTCGGTCTCTCGTACCACGCGCTGCAGTTCCTCGAGGGCGGTCGTGATCTCGTCTCGCAGCTCGTCGGCTCGAGGGACAAGCAGCTCACTGCGACGCTCAACTTGGTCAAACAGTGTTCGATAGGTGCCTGCGAGAGTCTCGAGACGCCCGAGGATGGCCGCCTGACGCCCCTCGGCCTTGTCGTTCGCCGCTCCAGCAAATTCGGAGTTCGGCTCGGGAGCTCCTTGAGGAAGCCTGGCTTCGGCGATCCACCTGGAGAGCTCGGGATTAAGTGCCTCGTAGACGTCAAGTCCGCCGCTCCCACTGGTACCCAGATCGCGTAGCCGCTTGTAGGGGGCCATCACATTCAGGTCCGCTGTCGTGCTGAGCTCCACCCAGGCCAGCGGCAACGACTCAAGGGCTAGAGGTAGGTATTCATGGTTGGCAGTGATGCCGCTAGCCAGCATCGGCTTGGGGAACGACCGCCAAGCGCCGTTCCCTCCGACGGGATTGGGTACGAAGATGGAGGCGCTTGAGTCCTCCAGGCGTACCTGCCCGAAGAGGTTAGCCGTGAACCAGCCACGGACCATCGCCTTTGTGACTGCCGGGGCCGCCGGAACAAACTCCGGAAGTGCCCGTGCCCGCCGCCATCGCCAGAATTCCTCACGTCCGTCGGCAGTCTTGCTCCGGTCTCCCCACTCTTCGGCGATAGGTTTCATCAGCGAGTCGAAGACAACGGGTTCGTATGGTTCGACAAGCACCGTGAAGGCATCGATGAAGCTGCGCTCGGACTCGGCGAAGTTCTTACTCGTCTCTGCTGACCAGAGACCTTTGCTCTCCAAGACCTTTTGGACGACCTTTGCCGCATTGGAGCTTGAGGCGACGGGGATCTCTGAAAAGAAGGTCTCACTCTTGATCTCGTGTCGGCCATGGACCGCGACCAGCACCGACTTCTTGATGCCGATCAACGGCTGGGCCGCATCGACAGCACCGTTGAGTCGCTGCTCGAAGCGCGCAAGACGCTCTGAAACTTCGGCTGCCTCGGCCCCTGAGTCGGAGAGATAGTGGTTCAGACTCTCGGCGACGAAGCTCCCGGCAGGTGTTCCGGGTCGGGTGAGCCAGGCTGTGGCGCGCGCGAGGAGCTCTCCGGCCGAGATCCGGACGTCGAAGTCGGCGCGCTGAGCCGACGACAGCTCCACGTGTAGCTCGCTCGCAGCCGGAGTCCAGGCCGACGGTTGCCTGACGACCCTCTGATCCTCGGTTGATGCGTCATCGCTGCCCTCGATGATCGCCCGGAGGGTGCGCCGGTATGCGCCGTTCAGGTCCTGGGCCTCTGTGCTGCGAAGGATGAGACGGTTGAGCGACTGCGCGAAGGTGTCGGGATCTTCGAGGAGGAACTCGTTGGCCGCCGGACGCAGTACCTTCGGCACCTCCTCGCCTTCGGGCCAGGAGGAGATCGCGGAAGGCTGTGCGTTGGCAGGGCTCCGCTCCGCCAGTAGGCCCTGACCTGCACGCTCGATCTCCTCGGCCATCTTGATGACGACGTTGTTGACCAGGTCGGGAATGATGCCGACGACCAGCTGTCGCAGCCTCGCCTCCGCGCGGTAGTGGACTGCAGCTATCCCGCGACGGACCGCAGTTCGCACGCTCGGGTGCTCCCTGGGCAGAAGGTCACCATCGGCGCTGCGCAGAGCACTGTCGATCTCGCCCTCGAAGTTCTCCCCCGAGCGGAGATACTTGCTGGCCTCCTGCTCTAGCTCGGTTCGCACGGCCCGCAGCTCGTCGGCGAGCTTCCTCAAGAGCAGCGCGGTGACGACCGTGCCTTCCTGCGACAGGGTACGGGCGGAAAGGCGGCGGAAGTCGGGCTGCATCGCCGTTACCCAAACACGACCGCGAGCCCGGTTCTCAACGTCGAACTCGTCCAGCGTCCGGTCAATGACCTCGCGGACACGCTGCGAAATGCGGTCCCGCCACTCGGACACCGTGAGGCCCTTCGGCGGGGAGTTGGACGTGACCTGGTCGTAGATGCTGTCCATCAGCTGCCGCATCTTGACCTCCCGGTCGGTTGGCCGAAATGCGTCAAGGATCTCGTTCTTCTCCTCGGTACGTTCGTTGAGGTTGGAGTTCTCCAAGAATCCAGCGAAGGCGTTGTCCGCAATCTCTTGGGCGATCACGTAAGGAGGCCGCTCATCTCCGCGAGCTCGGCGCTGCTCGTGACGGTTGAGCAACAGCTCAACAGCACCACGAGCCAGACGTTGGGCGGCGTAGTCGCGAAACCGATCGCGCCCCAGACCCACGCGTGCCGAGCCCATTGCTGTGAAAGGGGTCTCCATCTCATTGGTCTTCATGCCGAGTTCGTCGGGCACAGAGATCGCTGACGCGGACCAGTTGCCCGACACGTAGGCATCCATGCGGTCCTGCAGCACAGGGCTGCTGACCCACGAGGCAAGCGAACGTCCCATCGCAGCGTAGATGTCGTTCTGCGTCCGAAACGTGATGTAGTCGTTCTTGGCGCCGACGATAAAGCTGTATCGGGGACCGAGGCGGTCGACATCCCCGACGGCAACGCCCTGACGGTTCAGGATGCCGATGGTCTCTTGTGAAGGCCCCTTGTTGTTCCAGTAGCCAGCGACCAGCTCGGCAAGGGTGGCGAGGGCGTTGGGGCGCACCCCGCGGCGTCGCGCCGGGTCGAGGTAGTCGAACACGTCGGGGGAGTAGAGGATGCCGACGGACTCGCTTGGCCACACCCCGGGGCCGCTAGCGCGGAGGAGATCGCAAACGTCGATCGCGGCCCCGGCCCCAGACCCACCGGCGATCGACGAGACGACCACGGCCACCGGGGGCTTCTGCACGTTCGAAGGCGTTCCACCGAGCAGTCGGGTGAGTTCCATGAGCTGGCCGGTTACCTCGCGGCCGCTGATGTTGCGCATTGCATCGTCGAGCCGTGACTTCACACTTCGCATGTTCGCCAGGGTGATGATCCGGCCAAGTGCTCGGAACTGCCCAGCACCTCGCTCGACCGGCACTTTGACGTGCTCGGGAAGCGGGCGCCAGCCGGCGATCGAGTCGCCCTCTCGCGTGCGGCCTGTGCCTGCCAATGCCGTGTCGATGGTTCGGTAGTTGATGCCGGCGGTGACGAGTCCGGCATATTCGCCCTGCTGGAGCTGGGCCGGCAGGTCTGGGTCGTTACCGTCTGCCACGCTGGGCACGTCGACGTGGAGGAACTGCCAGCCCGCGGGAAAGGGCTCGTCCCAGCCGATCTCCCCGAGTAGACGCTCGAGCTCGTGGTGGACGATGCGAAGCGTCTTTCCACCCGATCCACCGACGCCGATCAATAAGAATGGTCGCAACATGTCTTAGTCCTCGTCTCGTAGGAAGTCGGGCAGCCGGGGTCGGTCGTCGGGCGGTTCTGGTGGCGGCGACGTTGGGACGGCGGGGGTCGGTGTCGCTGTACCCGAGGAGGTCCCACGGCGACCGCGGGGGTCACGCCGAACGCCGGTCGCCGGGGTGGCCGGCTCGCCGTCCTCCAGCCATGACGGGGTTGAAGCCGCTTCGCGTGTCGGGCTCGCGTGAGCATCGATGTCGTCGCGATCCATCCTCCCTGAGGGATCGGTCAGAGCAGGGGCCTCCGGCAGTTCTTCCACGAGTGCCGACCAGTCGACCCGACGCGAGAGCGAATCGATGCGTTCCTGAGCGTCAGCCAGGTCCACCCCTGGAGGCACCACAACGAAGAGCTCGCCGCGGCGTGGCTCATCGTTGGCCCCGGCGGAGCCGAGACTCACAAAGACGGCGTCCACCCGCCCCAGGGTCACCGGCGCCTCGTACCGGGGCGATGCCACCGTGTGCGGTTCCGTGCCGGAGAAGAGCCTGGTGTGGGCGTTGTTCACCGCGATGCCGCGGGGTGCTCTCAAGGAGAGGACACGGCGCGCTACAAGGGTGATGGGGGTCCCGGGTACTCGTATGCGGACGCCGCGCTCGATCCCCGAGATGGCGACGTTGTGCAGCTCCGATGCCTCGAGGGCTACGCGGTCACCGTCCTCGGCCCGTAGTCCGTCGGGACCAACGATTACGGGGCGTCGAGCAGTGCGGGTACCCGAGGCCATCGAGTATCGACCCAGGATGAAGTAGTTGCTGCCGATCAACAACAGGAGGGGGAACAAGAGCGCGACGAGTAGCAACCCCACCACGATCTCCCAGCGCTTGCCCTGATCGACCGGACGCGACATCTCCATCGACGCCGGCAGCGATGACAGAAGTGTCTGGCCATCGGACGACTGCAGCTCGAGAACGACGTTCCCGCGCGCGATGCCGTCGGCGGAAACCTTCGGCGTCATCGTGAGGTCCAGGGTTCGTTTGGCGGCCCTCGGCACCTGCACGCAGTCGTGTTCGCTGGCGACGGCGTCGACGCCCTTGGTCTGTCCCGGAAGGGAGATCTCCGAGGACTTCAAGCAGACCTTGGTGGCGCCGAGCTCACTGCCAGTGATGGTCACCTGAGCGCTCTTGGACCCGGCCCCCGTCAGGTGACCGAAGTCGAGCTGGGCCGGGACGACGGTTGGGAACGCTGGGGGAAGGGTGACAGCGATGTTCCCCGTGAGATGTATAGGTCCCAGGTTGTGGTGCGTGGGGCTGGTGCGGGCAGTGAGGGTGGCCGATAGCAGAAACGACGGGGCGAGGTGGTCGACGCCGAGCGGGTAGCGAGCGGTGATCGCGCCCTCGTCGTTCATGGATGCCGGGACCGGATTTCCTCCAATGACGATGACCGGGGTCACGGAGTCGTATTGCTCCGGGCTCAACGCGTGTCCCTGACCGTCGACCAGTTGCAGCTGCACCTCGTTGTTCTGGCCGGCGGCTACCGAGCGACTGACCTGGCGGAGGCTCGCACCCCAGAACCAGTAGGTCTGGACGATGCTGCGACCGTGCGTGGTGATCGTCCACGTGTCAGCCTGAGTGGTCGTCGCGTCGTAGGTGAGGTTGATCGTGGTCAACGCCCCTCGCGTAAGGGCGCTGACCCGCGCTCCGTCTACCGGCCGGGGGTCCTGGGTCAGTGGTACAGCCCTGCCCGCCGGGCTGCTCACCTGGAGCGACCCCGATGTCCGGACGATGACGCGTGCGCCGATCACGCCAGGGTCGACGCGGAGTGCGTATCGGCCTCCCGGGCATTGGGGCCCAGGGCACGTTACCTCTGGGGCCGGTGAGCCACCGGCGACCTGGGCCCCCGATCGCGCGAACAGGAACTGAAGGGCGGCAGGGTCGCTCGCCGGCAGGTAGACCCCTTGCGAGTCGGTCGCCGCGATTGGGACCGTACCGCAGGTGGTGGTGGTGGAGCCTCGACCCTCGGCCATCGCCTGGAGCAGGTCGCGTTGGGCCGGGGTGACGCCCCCGCCGGGCGTGAACAAGGCCAGTGCGATCAATGAAATGTTGTCCTGGCGGATCGAGTCGAGGATGCCACCGGGCTGGCACAACTGTGTCTGGGCGACAGACGTCGCAGAGTCGACATCCAGCGCGCCGTCGGTGAAGAGCAGGATCGCCTTGCAGGCCTTCGCGTCGCCCAGCGACTCGGCCCGAGCGTCGAGCTGCGCCCTGGCACCCAGCAGCGCCTGGCGGTAGTCGGTCGCGTCACCGCTATTTCGCTGCGGTAGTTGCGCGGCTGCTGCCTCGCGTAAGTTGTCGGCCGTCGTGGTGCTGAGCTGTTGCCATGGCACGACCAGCTCGTAGCCACGGGCAAACGTCGAGAGTGCGAGCTCCACGTCTAGTCGTGGTGAGAGCTGAGCGAGTTGTTGCAGCGAATCGACCGCAGCCTGGATGCCTTGGACACGTTGGGCTTGTGGGTCGGTCTGTTGGAGGCTCGCTGACTCGTCGACGACGACTGATACGAGCAGGTGATCGCCTCGGGAGAGGCAACCAGCTATCTCGCTGAATCCGCGCGTGCCGTCGGCGCTTGCCGGACCTGCGATGGCCGTGACCGCGCATGACAGCACAAGCATCGCCAGGATGCTGAGCCAGCTCCGGAGCCTCACCGTTTCGCAAACTCCGTCGCCAACAGCCAGGCGTTGACCATCCCCGCGGCCACGCCAAACAGGACCCCGAGTGTCATCACTCGACCGGGCCTGGTACTCCGCACGAACCAAGGGTCCTTCCGCCGATTCTCAAAAATGACGCGGTAGAAAACCGCCAGCACCGGGGTGATCACAGCGCCAAGAACGTAGCCAAGGCCGAGCATCAGCAAGTTCGCGTGGCCGAGGAACGCCATCGCTGCTGAGCAGCATCCTGTGATGACTGCCGTATAACCGGGCCAGGTAGCGGCTCGAACCCGTGAATCGGGCGTCACGAGCGCAGCGCTGCCTGCGTCGTTCAGAAACGACATCCGGGTCCCCCATTTCGCCCGTTGACGGTGCCCAAGCACCGGTGGGTCGAACCTCTTGAACTGTGCTCGCTCTGGTCTACCAAACGGATGCCATTAGTCAATGGCGAATGGCGAATTCCGACCGAATGGATGCAGTTACGGAGCGTGCACCAGTGCGCTTCGGGATGGTTCGGCCGAGCCAGAGGCTCGATGCTGACCCCAGCACACTCACGCGCGTGCCAGTATCCGCTTTATCAGCCTGAGGCGCATCGAGACCGCGCACTCGAAGACGTTCTCAACACACTGTGTCCTTGATGTTCGGTGAAGTCTGTTGCTCGATGGCACAGCCTCGAGCAGGGGTCCGACAGAATTGGAGTCCTGGTCCCCGGAACTGGAAAGCACCTGCCGGATCAGATGGTCAAGCATGAGCCGAAACCGCACACCAGCCGAAACGCCCAGGCAAGTAGATGCCAAACTGCCATCGACCTGGCCGTGTATCGCACGAGAGGCATAACCGCAGGTCAGAGCCAAATTCGGACGGCGCCCCCGGTAGGATTCGAACCTACGCTCCCGCCTCCGGAGGGCGGTGCTCTATCCCCTGAGCTACGGGGGCTCAGGTGCGAGGACGACCTTACCGGCCCCGTCAGTCGGGCTTGAAACCGGCGGCCAGCGACGGAGGTCGGCAACACTCCCACGGCAGGCCCGGCGGGATTTCGCTCCCGAGAGCTGCGACCGTGCTGCGACCACCGTGCGACCACGCCCCGCCACGTTGAGGCAATGGCGGAGCGTCCGCCGTGAGAGCGCGAGGGAGCGACGGTCATGACCACCAGCCAAGACAAACAAGGGACTCTTCTCACGTCCGCCGGACGGCTTGGGCTAGCAGGCCTCCTCGTGATCGTGGGGGCGGTCACGACCGCCTGTGGAGGTGGTTCGGAAGCGGCGGCGACCTCGAAGCGACCGACGAGCTCGACTGTCTCTTCCGTGCCGTCTCCGCTCGCCGCCGAGACCGAACCCGCCGACCCACCTCTGGTGATCAGCCCTCGTGCCCCGCTGACGCAGCCAGTGGATGCCGGATTCGACCCGCCCTTCTCCCTACGGATTCCTGCCCGGTGGAAGTCCGTCCTGCGCGACGTGTCGGCCTTCCAGGTGTACGCCGGCAACGAGGAGTACGAGATCACGTTCGACCACACCTACCGGCACAAGGAGTCCGTGGCCCACGCCGTGCGGCGTCTCACGGCCACCGCCGGCTTGACGGCTGGTCCGGTCAGGGATGTGGTGATCGGCCTCCGGAGGGGCAAGGGTTTCAGCGCCGGGTCGGATGCGGCCGTGATGTTCGGGGACAGCGGCTTCCACACGAACGAGGCCTCTCGCCTCGAGGTGTTCGCCGTACCGGCGGGGGACGGCACCACGATCACCGTGTTCCTGACCGCCGGTGGAGATCCGATGCACGGTTTGGACGCGCTTGCGCCTCTGGCTCGACGAATATTCAAGACGGTGACCTGGCAGGCTCGGTAGGGACTCGGCGCATCGAGTCCGGCCGACGGTATTGATGCGAGGCGTCCCTGCCAGCGCAGATAGCCTTCGTCGGTGACTCCGGAGCAGATCTCGAACGCGATCGTCGACGCCCTGAGGGCGCTCGTCGAGCGACGTGAGCTGACGCTGCCGGACGGCGTGCCTGCCGCAGTGACGGTGGAGAGGCCGCGCCAGCAGGGGCATGGGGACTATGCGACGAACGTGGCCCTGCAGCTCGGCAAGAAGGCTGGGGCCAACCCGCGAGAGCTGGCCGCGAAGATCGCTGCTGAGCTCGAGGGCGCCGACGGGATCGCTGGTGTCGAGGTCGCGGGGCCGGGGTTTCTGAACATCACGGTCGATGCCGGGGCGCTGGGGCGGATCGCGGCGGACATCGTGGCGGCCGTGGCGGCGTACGGGACCTCGGACGCGCTGAACGGGGAGCGGATCAACGTCGAGTTCATCTCGGCGAACCCGACGGGGCCGCTGCATCTGGGGCACACGCGATGGGCGGCGGTGGGGGATGCGCTGGCGCGGGTGCTCGAGGCCGCCGGGGCGGAGGTGAGCCGGGAGTTCTACATCAACGACCGTGGGTCGCAGATGGACAAGTTCGGGGACTCGATCCTGGCGCGGGCAACGGGAACAGAGCCGCCGGAGGACGGGTACCTCGGGGAGTACGTGCACGACCTCGCTCAGCAGGTGCTCGAGGCGAACCCCGGGATCCTGGAGCTGCCGGAGGCCGAGCAGCGGGAGCGGTTCCGGGAGGAGGGGTACCGGATCCAGCTGGCGAATCAGCAGGCGGAGCTGGCGGAGTTCCACACGGTGTTCGACACCTGGTTCAGCGAGCGGGATCTGCATGGTGGTTTCGAGGCTCGGGCCCGGGGGGCCCTCGCACCTCAACCACCGAAAGACGACGGCCTCGCACCTCAACCACCGAATGACGTGGTGGAGACGCTGGAGAAGCTGCGGGGAGAGGGGCACCTGTACGACGCGGACGGGGCGCTGTGGATGCGCACGACCGACTTCGGGGATGACAAGGACCGGGTGCTGATCCGCTCGAACGGCGAGCTGACGTACTTCGCCAGCGACACGGCGTACTACCTGGACAAGCGGACCCGGGGGTTCGACCGGTGCATCTACCTGCTGGGGGCGGACCACCACGGGTACGTCGGGCGGCTGCGGGCGATGGCGGCGTGTGCCGGCGACGACCCGGACGCGAACATCGAGGTGCTGATCGGGCAGCTGGTGACGATCCTCGAGAACGGCGAGCAGCTCAAGCTGTCGAAACGCGCGGGGACGATCGTCAGCCTGCGCGAGCTGATGGACCTGATCGGGGTGGACGCGCTGCGGTACACGCTCGCGAGGTACCCCGCCGACTCACCGCTGACGCTCGACGCGGCGGAGATGACGCGGCAGGCCAGCGACAACCCGGTCTTCTACGTGCAGTACGCGCACGCTCGGGTGTCGTCGATCCTGCGGAATGCGGCGGACCTTGGTCTCGTGACAGGCGCTAGCGCGCCTTCCTCGACCAGCGGATTCGGCGGCTCGACCACCGAATCCTCGCTGGTGACGCAGCTCGCCGAGTTCCCGCGGGTCGTGCAGGCGGCAGCCACCCTCCGCGAGCCGCACCGGGTGGCGCGGTACCTGGAGGAGACGGCGGCGTCGTACCACCGGTTCTACGACTCGTGCCGGGTCCTGCCGATGGGGGACGAGGAGGCGACGGACCTGCACCGGGCTCGGCTGACGCTGGTCGACGCGACGCGCATCGTCCTCGCCAACGGGCTCACCCTGCTCGGCGTCTCCGCGCCGGAGCGGATGTGACCACGCACGAGGCCGGGTGGGCGCACGCCGCCGGCGCGCTGGCGGGACCGTCGTGGCTGCGGCCGCCCGAGGACGTCAACGCGCTGCACCCGCTGCTGTGGAGCGGTACGGCGCGGCGTGCCGACGACGGGGGAGTCGAGGTCGGCGGGGTGGACCTGCGCGACCTGCTGGCGGAGCACAACTCCCCGGCGTACGTGCTGGACGAGGCCGACTTCAGAGCGAGAGCCAGGGCGTTCCGGGACGCGTTCAAGGACTACGACGTCTTCTACGCCGGCAAGGCGTTCCTCTGTACCTCGGTCGCCCGCTGGGTTCAGGAGGAGGGCCTCAACCTCGACGTCTGTTCGAGCGGCGAGCTCACCGTCGCGCTGCGAGCGGGCGTGGACCCGAAGCGGATCGGCTACCACGGCAACAACAAGACGTACCCCGAGCTGCGACGGGCCGTCCACGCCGGAGTTGGCCGGATCATCGTGGACTCGTTCCAGGAGATCGACCGGCTGGTCGAGATCGGCGGCGAGCAGGCCGTGATGATCCGGGTGACCGCGGGGGTCGAGGCGCACACCCACGAGTACATCGCCACGGCGCACGAGGACCAGAAGTTCGGGTTCTCGATCACCAACGGGGACGCGTGGCAGGCCATCCAGAAGGTCCAGGAGGCCGAGGGACTGACGCTGCTGGGCCTCCACTCCCACATCGGCTCCCAGATCTTCGACAGCAGCGGCTTCGAGGTCGCGGCGCGACGAGTCCTGGCATTGCACCACCGCGTCTCCGAGGAGCTCGGCGTCACCCTCCCCGAGCTCGACCTGGGGGGCGGGTTCGGCATCGCGTACACCACCCAGGACGACCCCAGCGACCCCGCGCAGCTGGCCACCGAGATGTCCAAGATCGTCGAGCACGAGTGCCGCGCGCTGGGGATCCCCGAGCCGCACCTCTCCATCGAGCCCGGCCGCGCGATCGTCGGCCCCAGCGTCTGCACCGTCTACACCGTCGGCACGGTCAAGCAGGTCGCCCTCGACGGCGGCGCGGTCAGGACCTACGTGTCCGTCGACGGCGGCATGTCCGACAACATCAGGACGGCGCTGTACGGCGCGGACTACTCGTGCACGATCGCCAACCGCCGCAGCGAGGCACCGCCGACCATCGCCCGCGTCGTCGGCAAGCACTGCGAGGCGGGGGACATCGTGGTGATGGACGAGTTCCTCCCCGCGGACGTGCAACCGGGTGATCTGATCGCGGTGCCGGGCACCGGCGCCTACTGTCGCTCGATGGCGAGCAACTACAACCACGCCCTGCGGCCGCCGATCATCGCCGTCCGGGATGGTGGGACGCAGGTGCTGCTGCGCCGCGAGACCGAGGATGATCTCCTCGCAACCGACATGGGATGAGGAAACGACGATGAAGGTGGCCGTCCTCGGCTGCGGCTCCGTGGGCTCGCAGGTGGTACGCCTGCTGCTCGAGCAGGCCGACGACCTCGAGGCCCGCACCGGCGCGCGCGTGGAGCTGGCGGGCGTCGCGGTACGCCGCATCGACGCGCCGCGCGACGTCGACGTACCTCCCGGGCTGCTGACCACCGACGCCGCCGGGCTGGTCGCCCGCGACGACGTGGACCTGGTCGTCGAGGTGATCGGCGGCATCGAGCCCGCCCGGGCACTCATCCTCTCCGCGCTCGAGCACGGCAAGTCCGTCGTCACGGCGAACAAGGCGCTGCTGGCCGAGGACGGGCCGACGCTCTTCGAGGCGGCGGACAAGAACGAACGCGACCTCTACTACGAGGCCGCCGTCGCCGGCGCCATCCCGATCCTCCGACCGCTCCGCGAGAGCCTCGCCGGCGACCGGGTGACCCGCGTGCTCGGCATCGTCAACGGCACCACGAACTTCATCCTCGACAAGATGGACAGCTCCGGCGCCGGGTTCAACGAGGCGCTGGAGGAGGCGCAGGAGCTCGGGTACGCCGAGGCCGACCCGACCGCCGACGTCGAGGGCTTCGACGCCGCGGCCAAGGCCGCGATCCTGGCCAGCCTGGCCTTCCACACCCGGGTCACCGCCGCCGACGTGCACCGCGAGGGCATCTCCGAGGTCACCGCGGCCGACGTCGCCAGCGCCCGCGACATGGACAGCGTCGTCAAGCTCCTCGCGATCGCCGAGCTCCGCGACGACGCGGTCGCCGTGCGCGTGCACCCGGCGATGATCCCGAGGAGCCACCCGCTGGCCAGTGTTCGCGAGGCGTACAACGCGGTGTTCGTGGAGTCCGAGGCCGCCGGGCAGCTGATGTTCTACGGCCCCGGCGCCGGCGGCGCCCCGACCGCGAGCGCCGTGCTCGGCGACCTGGTCACGGTGGCCCGCAACCGCCTGGCCGGCACGCGCGGCGCGGGCGAGTCGGCGTACGCCGACCGTCGCCTGCTGCCGATGGGGGAGACCGTCACCCGCTACCACGTGGCCATCGACGTCGACGACCGCGCGGGCGTGCTCGCCGCCGTCGCCACGGCCTTCGCCGACCACGGCGTCTCCATCCAGACCGTGCGCCAGGAGGGCCGCGGCGCGGACGCGCAGCTCGTCGTGGTCAGCCACGCCGCCACCGACGCCCAGCTCTCGGCCACCGTCGCGGCGCTGCGCGAGATGGACATCGTCCGCGAGGTCACCTCCGTCATGCGCGTCGAGGGCGGCGAGGAGTGAGGCCGGCACCGCACCAGTGGCGGGGCGTCATCGAGGAGTACCGCGAGCTGCTCGACCTCCCGCCCGGCGTCCCAGCGATCACGCTGCGCGAGGGCGGTACGCCGCTGGTGCCGTCGTCCTGGCTCTCCGGCCTGTCCGGCGGCGACGTGTGGCTGAAGGTCGAGGGCGACAACCCGACCGGCTCGTTCAAGGACCGCGGCATGACCACCGCGATCTCCTGCGCGCTGGCCGAAGGGGCGAAGGCCGTCGTCTGCGCCAGCACCGGCAACACCAGCGCGTCGATGGCGGCGTACGCCGCGCGCGCCGGCCTCAAGCCGCTGGTGCTGGTGCCCGAGGGCAAGATCGCCGCCGGCAAGATGGCGCAGGCCGTCATGCACGGCGCCCAGGTGATCATGGTCCGCGGCAACTTCGACGACTGCCTGCGGATCGCGCGCGAGATGGCCTGGCACTACCCCGTCGCGCTGGTGAACTCCGTCAACCCGGTCCGCCTCGAGGGCCAGAAGACCGCGGCGTTCGAGATCGTCGACTTCCTCGGCGACGCCCCTGACTACCACCTGCTGCCGGTCGGCAACGCGGGCAACATCTCGGCGTACTGGCTCGGCTACCGCCAGTACAAGGAGCTCGGCCGCGCCACCAAGCTGCCCGTGATGCGCGGGTTCCAGGCCGAGGGTGCGGCGCCGCTGGTCACCGGCGAGCCGTTCCCCGACCCCGAGACCAAGGCCACCGCGATCCGGATCGGCAACCCCGCGTCGTGGAAGCTGGCCGAGGAGGCGCGCGACGAGTCCGGGGGACGGTTCGAGTCGGTCTCAGATGCGCAGATCCTGGCCGCGCAGAAGGAGCTGGCCTCCCGCGACGGCGTCTTCGTCGAGCCCGCGTCCGCGGCCGGTGTCGCCGGGCTGCTCCAGGACCTGAGCCGCCGGGAGACGTACGTCGGCGCCACCGTCGTCGTCACCGTCACCGGCCACGGGCTCAAGGACACCGCCACCGCGCTCGAGGGCTTCGGGCCGCTCGTCGACACGGTGATCGACGCCGAGGTGACCGCCGCGGCCGAGGCCGCCGGGCTCGAGAGGATCTCGAGCTGATGCCGGTCCGCGTCGTCGTGCCGGCCACGTCCGCGAACCTCGGACCCGGGTACGACGCGCTCGGCCTCGCCCTGGACCTCCACGACGAGCTGACCGCCGAGGTGACCGACGGCGACCTCGAGGTGACCGTCGAGGGGGAGGGCGCCGGCACGCTGGCGCTCGACGAGACCCACCTCGTCGTCCGGTCGATGTGGGCCGGGTACGCGGCGATGGGTGTCACGCCGCCCGGCGTCCGCCTGCACTGCCGCAACGCGATCCCGCACGCCCGCGGACTCGGGTCGTCCTCCGCCGCGATCGTCGGCGGCCTCGCGCTGGCGAGAGCGTTGGTGGCCGACGGGGACCGCAAGCTCCCGGACGCCGAGCTCGTCGCCCTGGCGGCTGATCTCGAGGGCCATCCGGACAACGTCGCGCCCGCGGCGCTCGGCGGCTTCACGATCGCCGGACGTGAGGGGGAGCGGTGGTACGCCGTCCGCGCACCCGTCGACCCGCGCGTGCGGGTGGTCGTCTTCGTCCCGCCCTTCTCGCTGTCCACCGAGCTGGCCCGCGGGCTGATCCCCGAGACCGTGCCGCACGCCGACGCCGCGGCGGATGCGGGCCGCGCCGCACTGCTGGTCGCGGCCCTCGCCGGTGCGCCCGAGCACCTGCTCACCGCGACCCGGGACTACCTCCACCAGTCCTACCGACGGCCGGCGATGCCGGACTCGCTGGCCCTCGTGGACCAGCTGCGCGCCGACGGCGTGGCCGCCGTGGTGTCCGGCGCCGGGCCGACCGTGCTGGCGTTCGTGACCGACGGGCCGGACATAGCGGACGTCGCGGACCGGTGTCCGGAGGGCTGGACGGCGCGCGGGCTGGACATCGACGGGGACGGCGTACGCGTCGTCGGCTAGGTGCTAGGGTCTGTTGCGCGACCAGCGACCCGGTCTTCCCTGACCCGGATCCGTCGCGTATCTCATCTCTTCCCGCCGGTCATCGGCGCAGCCGGACGGCGTCTGCCGACGGCACTGATCCGTGAAGGAACTCACGTGACCGAAACACCCGAAGCCCCCCAGGCCGAGCAGGCCGCGCCGAAGAAGCGCGCCGGCGGGCTCAGCACCATGCTCGTCGCCGACCTGAAGTCGATGGCGAACGGTCTCGGCATCAGCGGTGCCGGCTCGATGAAGAAGCCGCAGCTGGTCGAGGCGATCAAGGCCGCCCAGGCGGGCGGCAAGAAGAAGGACAAGGGCTCCGGCGACCAGTCGGGCGAGCCGAAGTCGGAGAAGAAGAAGGACAAGCAGCGGGAGCAACAGGCCCCGGAGCCCGTCCAGCAGCCGACGACGCAGCCCGACCAGGGTCAGAACCGGCAGCAGAACCAGCAGGGCAACCAGACCCAGACCCAGACCCAGACCCAGACCCAGAGCCAGAACCAGGGCCAGCAGCCGGTCGACGGCGAGGGCGGCAGCCGCCGCAACCGGCGTCGCCGCGGTCGTGACCGGGACCGGCAGCCGGTGCAGCAGGGCGGCGGCCAGCCGCAGCCCCAGCCGAGCCAGCAGGGCCAGGGCCAGCAGAGCGGCCGCGGCCCGCGCAACGAGCCCGACACCACGATCCTCGACGACGACGTGCTGGTGCCGGCGGCCGGCATCCTCGACGTGCTCGACAACTACGCGTTCGTGCGCACCAGCGGGTACCTCCCGGGTTCGGAGGACGTGTACGTCTCGCTCTCGATGGTCCGCAAGTACGGCCTGCGCCGCGGCGACGCCATCGTCGGCCAGGTGCGCCAGCCCCGCGAGGGCGAGCGCAAGGAGAAGTTCAACCCGATGGTCCGCATCGACGCCGTGAACGGCGCCGACCCGGAGGCGGCCAAGCACCGGCCGGAGTTCGGGAAGCTGGTCCCGCTGTCGCCGACCGAGCGACTGCGGCTCGAGACCGGTGCGGACAACGTGACCGGCCGCGCGATCGACGTCGCCGCGCCGATCGGCAAGGGCCAGCGCGGCCTCATCGTGGCCCCGGCGAACGCGGGCAAGACGATGGTGCTCCGGTCGATCGCCACCTCGATCACGCAGAACAACCCCGAGGTGCACCTCATGGTCGTTCTCATCGACGAGCGGCCCGAGGAGGTCACCGAGTTCGAGCGCTCCGTGAAGGGCGAGGTCATCTCCTCCACCTTCGACCAGCCGCCGTCGGACCACACCACCATCGCGGAGCTCGCGATCGAGCGCGCCAAGCGGCTGGTGGAGCTGGGCCACGACGTCGTCGTGCTCCTGGACGGGCTGACCCGGCTGGGCCGCGCGTACAACCTGGCGGGACCGCAGCCGTCCGGCCGCCTGCTGGCCGGTGGCGTCGACTCGGCCGCGCTGTACCCGCCCAAGAGGTTCTTCGGCGCCGCGCGCAACATCGAGAACGGCGGCTCGCTGACCATCGTGGCCACCGCGCTCGTCGAGACCGGCTCGGCGATGGACGAGGTCATCTTCGAGGACCTCGCCGGCACCGCCACGATGGAGCTGCGCCTGCGGCGCGAGCTGGCCGACCGTCGTCTCTTCCCGGCGATCGACGCGGTGCAGAGCGGCACCCGTCACGAGGAGGAGCTGATGGGCAAGGAGGAGCTCGAGATCGTCTGGAAGCTCCGCCGGGAGCTCGCCGACCTCCCGCCCCACCAGGCGCTCGAGTCGCTGCTCGGCCGGGTCCGCAACACTCAGACCAACATCGAGCTGCTGCGCAAGGTCCAGCAGGGCTGATCGTTCGACTGGCCTACAGATAGCTGTCGGGGACCGGCCCCACGATCTCCATGTGGTGCCGGTCCGCGATCGCGTCGAGCAGCTCGGGCGTCGCCGTACCGTCTGCCTCGGCACGGGCCAGCTCCTCGAAGAACCCGACCATCCCGCTCGGCGAGAACAGGTTGAGCTTCGTGCCCGGCGTGGCCGACGTGACCCGGAAGGTGTGCGCGACGCCGCGAGGTACGTAGACGAAGCTGCCCGCGGGGCATCGCTGCTGCCGGTCCTCGAGGTACATCAGGTACTCGCCCTCGAGGACGTAGAAGGCCTCGGCGGCGTCGTGGTGCTTGTGCAGCGGCGGCCCGAACCCCGTCGGCTCCTGCTGCGTCCTCAACAGGCTGAACGCGCCGTCGGTCTGCTCGGCGCCGGCCAGCACCTCGGCGCGGAAGTTGCCGAGGTCGAGCAGCCGACCGCCTCCGGGAGGGACGACGTACGCCTCGGCCATGGCTCAGGGTCGTGGGCTCGACGGGTGACGTCAACGGATAAGAGGTTTCGAGGCTCGTCGCTGGCGCTCCTCGCACCTCAACCACCGATCCAGAGGTCGAGGGTCGTCGCTGGGACTTCTCGCACCTCAACCACCGATTGCGGAGGGAATCCCACGATTGGCCCGAGCGTTGGCACGGATGGCAAACTCTGCCTGTTCGGTACCGGTTCACGTCCCTCTCGTCCGAGGCGGACGACCCGGCGCCCCTTGAAAGGACACCCATGAAGAAGGACATCCACCCGGACTACCTGTTGACCGAGGTCACGTGCACCTGCGGCAACACGTTCCAGACCTACAGCACCGCGAAGAACGGCGTGATCCACGCCGACGTGTGCTCCAACTGCCACCCGTTCTACACCGGCAAGCAGAAGATCCTCGACACCGGCGGCCGCGTCGCCCGCTTCGAGGCCCGCTACGCCAAGAAGACGGCCGACAGCAGCTCCAAGTAGCTGTCCCACGACGCCGGCTCCCGCGACTCGCGGGGCCGGCGTCGTTCGTTTTCCACAGCCCGACCGCACGCCATTGGGCACAAACGCCACCAGTTCGGGCCGTTTTCATGGCGTTTGGTCCCAAACGCCATCGCCCCGCCGCCCGCAATCCACAGGAGCCAGCATGTTCGAGGCCGTCGCCACGCTCGTCGACGAGCACGCCGACCTCGAGCGCCAGCTCGCGCTGCCCGAGACGCACGCCGACGCGCGGCTGGCCAAGAAGCTCAACCAGCGGTACGCCGAGCTGACCTCGATCGTGACCACGTGGCAGGAGTGGACGCAGGCGGGCGAGGACATCCAGGCCGCGCGCGAGCTCGACGACCCGGACCTCAACGCGGAGGCCGACCGGCTGCAGACGCACCGCGACGAGCTGGCCGAGAAGCTGCAGCGCCTGCTCGCGCCGCGCGACCCGGCCGACGACAAGGACGCGATCGTCGAGGTGAAGTCCGGCGAGGGCGGCGAGGAGTCGGCGCTGTTCGCCGGGGACCTGCTGCGCATGTACCAGCGGTACGCCGAGCGCAAGGGCTGGACGACCGAGGTGCTGGACGCCACCGAGTCCGACCTCGGCGGGTTCAAGTCGGTCACCGTCGCGGTCAAGGCCAAGGGCGCCATGGAGCCCGGCCAGGCGCCGTACGGGCTGCTCAAGTTCGAGGGCGGCGTGCACCGCGTGCAGCGGGTGCCGGTCACCGAGAGCCAGGGCCGCGTGCACACCAGCGCGGCCGGCGTGCTCGTGATGCCGGAGGCCGAGGCCATCGAGGTCCAGCTCGACGAGAACGACCTGCGCATCGACGTGTTCCGCTCCAGCGGGCCCGGCGGCCAGAGCGTCAACACCACCGACTCGGCCGTGCGGATCACGCACGTGCCGACCGGCATCGTCGTCAGCTGCCAGAACGAGAAGAGCCAGCTCCAGAACAAGGAGCAGGCGATGCGCATCCTGCGTGCCCGGCTGCTCGCGGCCGCCCAGGAGGAGGCCGACGCCGCCGCCGGCGCGGCCCGCCGCAGCCAGGTGCGGACGGTCGACCGCTCCGAGCGGATCCGCACCTACAACTACCCCGAGAACCGCATCTCCGACCACCGCACCGGCTACAAGGCCTACAACCTCGACCAGGTGCTCGACGGCGACCTCCAGCCGGTGCTCGACTCCGCGGTCGAGGCCGACCTCGAGGCGCGGCTGGCGGCCGTGGCCCCGGAGTGAACGGAGTGGACCGGCGTGCGCTCCTGGCGGACGCCGTACGCCGCCTGACCGACGCCGGCGTCGCCAGCCCGGTCGCCGACGCCGAGACGCTGCTGGCCCACGTGCTCCGAACCGACCGGAACCGGCTCCTCCTCGTCGACGAGGTCTCGTCGCAGCAGTCGGAGGAGTACGACGCGCTGGTGGCGCGCCGCGCCGGCCGCGAGCCGCTGCAGCACCTGACCGGCACGGCGTACTTCCGCCACGTCGAGCTGGCCGTCGGCCCGGGCGTCTTCGTACCCCGCCCCGAGACCGAGGTGCTCGCCGGCTGGGCCGTCGACCACGCCCTCGAGATCGAGCACCCGGTCGTCGTCGACCTCGGCACCGGCTCCGGGGCGATGGCCAAGAGCATCGCCCACGAGGTACCTGGCGCCCAGGTGCACGCCGTCGAGCTGGACGAGTCCGCCCACGCGTACGCGACCCGCAACCTCGAGGGCACCGGCGTCGACCTGCGGCTCGGGGACCTCGGCGCGGCGTTCGACGACCTGGCCGGCACGGTGGACGTGATCGTCAGCAACCCGCCGTACATCCCGATGGACGCCTGGGAGTCGGTGACGGCCGAGGTACGTGACCACGACCCCGCCCTGGCGCTCTGGAGCGGCGAGGACGGCCTGGACGCGATCCGCGTCGTCGAGCGGCGCGCCGCCCTGCTGCTGAAGGTCGGGGGAGTGGTGGGCGTCGAGCACGCGGACATCCAGGGCGAGTCGGCGCAAGCCGTGTTCGCGAGCACCGGCCACTGGACGGACGTCCGTGACCACCCCGACCTGGCAGGCCGTCCGCGATTTGTCACCGCCCGGCTGGCACGATGAGCCCCGTGCCAATGAATGGGCCAGTCGAGGAACCCGAGGAGCTCGCCGAGGAGCAGGAGCAAGCGGACGAGCCCGAGGTCCAGCCCGAGGCCGAGCCCGAGGCCGAGCCCGAGGCCGAGCCCGACGCCGAGCCCGAGGCCGAGCAGCCCGTAGGCACGAGGCGGCTGCACACCGACGGCGACGAGGCCCGCGAGGAGGCCATCTCGGCGGCCAGCTCGGCCGTCCAGCGCGGCGAGCTCGTGGTGCTGCCGACCGACACGGTGTACGGCATCGGGGCGGACGCCTTCGACCCGAAGGCCGTGCAGGCGCTGCTGGACGCCAAGGGCCGCGGGCGCGAGATGCCGCCGCCGGTCCTGATCAGCTCGGCCACGACGCTGGACGCGCTGGCGACCGGCGTGACCGAGTACGCCAGGAAGCTGGTCGACCGCTTCTGGCCCGGACCCCTCACCATCGTGTGCAACCAGCAGCGCTCGCTCCAGTGGGACCTCGGCGAGACCCGGGGCACGGTCGCGGTGCGGATGCCCGACCACCGTGTCGCCCTCGAGCTGCTCGAGCGCACCGGCCCGATGGCCGTCAGCTCGGCCAACCTCACCGGCCACCCCGCCGCCACCGACGCCGACCAGGCCGAGGAGATGCTCAGCGGCGCGGTCGCCGTGATCATCGACGACGGGCCGTCGCCCGGGGGGTCGGCCTCGACGATCGTCGACGTGCGCGGGGCGAGCGGCAAGGTGCTCCGCACCGGCGCGATCTCCCTCGACGAGCTCAACGAGGCGCTCGAGGGCCTCGACGCCACGATCGAGGACGAGGACTAGCACCGAGTGAGGGAGTACGCCCTCGTCTTCCTGGTGGCGGCCGCCGTCACCTACCTGCTGACCGTCGTCGCCCGCGAGATCGCGCTGCGCACCGGGGCCGTGGCGAAGGTCCGGGACCGGGACGTGCACGCCGAGCCCATCCCGTACCTGGGCGGGCTGGCGATGCTGGGCGGGCTGCTGGCGGCGTACCTCATCGCCCGTGAGCTGCCCTTCCTGTCGACCCGGAGCGGTCCGTTCGTGTTCCGCGACGCGGGCATCGTGCTGATCGCCGGCGCGTTCATCTGCGCGATCGGCACCCTCGACGACCTCTTCGAGCTGGACGCCCTCACCAAGCTGGGCGGGCAGATCGCCGCGGCGGCGTTCCTGGTGACCCAGAACGTGCAGTACATCTACTTCTTCGGCAGCAACGACGTGCAGTTCTCCGTCGACCCCGCGCAGGGGGCGCTGCTGACCGTGTTCATCGTGGTGGCGACGGTGAACGCCGTGAACTTCGTCGACGGCCTCGACGGGCTGGCCGCCGGCGTCGTCTGCATCGGGGCGCTGGCGTTCTTCGCCTTCTGCTACCAGCTGGCCCGCTTCAACGACCAGTCGGTCGCGACCACCGGCGCGCTGCTGTGCGCGATGCTCGCCGGCGCCTGCGTCGGCTTCCTGCCCCACAACATCCACCCCGCGCGACTGTTCATGGGCGACAGCGGCTCGATGCTCATCGGCCTGGTGCTCTCGGCCAGCGCGATCACGCTCACCGGCCAGTTCCAGCCCCAGGACATCAGCAAGGGCGCGATGGGCAGCCAGGCCAACCTGCTGGTCACCCTGCTGCCCGTGCTCCTCCCGCTCGCGATCCTGGTGGTCCCGCTGGCCGACCTGGTGCTGGCCGTCGTCCGCCGTACCCGCGCGGGCCGCTCGCCGTTCTCGCCGGACAAGCAGCACCTCCACCACCGGCTGCTGGAGATCGGGCACTCGCAGCGTCGCGCGGTGCTGATCATGTGGATGTGGGCGGCGCTGATCGCGTTCGGCATGGTGCTGGCCAGCCTCTACACCGGCCCGTGGATGTGGCTCTCGCTCGGCACCATGTCGGTGGTGACGGTCGCGCTGACGTTCCTGCTGCCGATCGTCCGCAAGCCGGCGATGCTCGACCGCGAGGACCGCGACGAGGCGAGCACCCCCTGAGAAGAACCTGAGAGCCGCCTGAATAGGGTGGGGGACCACCCCCGCGTTCACCGCGATCGGGACTTTGTGCTAGTTTTCACAAGCACCCCGACCGACGACCAGATTGGCCGCCGACCGATGATGTCGAACCTCCACCCCGGACACCTCTCCGGCCCCCTCGCGGGCCGAGTCCGGACGCGAAATGGGGGTCTCTCGCGCTGTGGTACTTTCGCGCCGTCGCCGGTCGTGACGACCGCAGGGGGAACGCGTGCCGGTGGCACCGACGTCCCCGACGGAAGTGATCTGGGTGGATGGCCGATGACGGCTCGCGCAACGGCACGACCGGTCTGCGGGGCCGCGACCTCCTGGGACTCGGCGGTCTGCTCGTCGGCGCCGTCGTCGGCGGGATGGTCGTCGGCTACCTCGTCGACCAGGCCGCCGGCACGATGCCGGCCTTCACGCTCGCCGGTCTCGCGCTCGGCATGGTCGGCGGCGCCTGGGCCTTCTGGCTGCGCGTGCGCTCCGCACTCCGAGACCCGGACTCGTCATGAGGTGGTCGCATGCACCAGCCTCTGAACATGACCGAGGGCGTGACCGAGATCACGACTGACACCGCGCCCGGCGGCGTACCCCAGAAGGCGTCCCTGCTCCGCGTCCTGCGCGACCAGCGCAAGACGGTGCTGGTGGCCGTGGCCCTGGCGGCCGCGTCGTTCTGGATCTGCGGCCAGCTCGACCGCTGGGGCCTCGCGGCGTGCATCGCCGGCGGCGTCGCGCTCGGTCTCGCCAACCACGTGGCCACCGAGCTGTGGCTGCTCAGGATCATCACGTCCGGCGCGCAGCCGACCCGCAACCAGATGATCGCCTCGACCCTGGTGCGCCTGACGGTGCTGACGGCGGTGGCCGTCGCGATCGCGGTGGCCTTCTGGCCCGACGGCATCGGCCTCCTGCTCGGCCTGGCCATCTTCCGTCTGATCGCCCTGATGATGACCAGCCTCGTGCTGCTGAAGGAGCTGAAGAACCCATGATCGCCTCGTTCCTGCCCCTCGAGTCCGACATCAGCATCGGTGAGCACGTCGTCCGCAAGATCGGCGGCATCAGCTTCAACCTGGACACGATCTGGACGACGGCGATCGCGGGCGGCCTGGTGCTGCTGCTGGGCTTCATCGCCCGCCGCGCCCTGACCAAGGACACCCACGACCACGTGCCGACCAAGGTGCAGCTGATCTGGGAGGCCGTCGTCGGCGAGGTCAACACCCAGGTCGAGGACAACCTCGGCAAGGTGCACCCGTACGTCGCCCCGCTGGCCGTCTCGCTGTTCTTCTTCATCCTCTTCGCGAACTGGCTCGAGCTGCTGCCCACCGAGATCAACCACGACCTGCACCTGACGCCGGCGCCGACCGCTGACACCAACCTCACCTACGCCATGGCGCTGCTGGTGATGGTGAGCGTCTGGGTCTACGGCGTTCGGCAGAAGGGCCTGAAGGGCTACCTCAAGCACTTCGTCGAGCCGTTCCCGGTGCTGCTCCCGCTGAACATCCTCGAAGAGCTGATCAAGCCGCTCACGCTGGCGCTGCGACTCTTCGGCAACATCTTCGCCGGCGGCATCATGCTGGCGCTGATCGGGCTGATCCCCGCCTACATCCTCTGGGCGCCCAACCTCGTCTGGAAGCTGTTCGACATGTTCATCGGCGGTATCCAGGCCTTCATCTTCGCGTTGCTGACCGTCCTGTACTTCGCGATGGCCGGCGCCGGGCACGGCGAGCACGAAGACGAGCACGAGGACGCCCACGAGGACGCCCACGAGGACCGGCACGACGAGGGGCACGACCCCGCACAGACTCCCGCTCTCGCGCACTGAGCGCGCTCGGCGGTACAGGTTCCACCCAGCTCGACCCAACACAAGTGATCCAAGAAGTGGAGAGGCAAACCCATGGCAGTAAGCGATGAGGCCGTCAAGCTCGCCGGTGCGTTCGTCGGTGGCGGTATCGCCCTGGCCGGTGGCGCGATCGGTGCCGGTATCGGTGACGGTCTGGCCGGTTCGTCCTACATCCAGGGCGTCGCGCGCCAGCCCGAGGCGCAGGGCCGTCTCCAGACGATCTTCTTCCTGACGGTCGGTCTGTGTGAGGCCGTGTTCTTCATCAACCTGGCGTTCATGGCCCTGTTCGTCTTCGTCCTGGGCTGATCCGGGCCCAGCCCGGAGACCGGCCCGCTCACCAGCCCAGACTCAGCAAAGGAACCGACTGATGGCAGCTCAGCTCGCCACCCAGGTGTTGGCCCCCAGGGCCATGGAGAGCAACTTCCTGGTCCCCAACGGGACCTTCTTCGTGGAGCTGTTCGCCTTCGCGCTGATGTTCTACATCCTGGCGAAGTACGTCGTCCCGCCGATCAACAAGGCGATGACGGGGCGTCAGGACGCGATCCGCAAGCAGTTCGCCGACCTCGAGTCGGCCCGTGCGGACGCGAACGCCGCCGAGGCGGAGTTCAAGGCGCAGATCGCCGACGCCCGTCACGAGGCCGCACGCATCCGCGAGGAGGCGCGCGAGCAGGGGGCCCAGATCGTCGCGGAGATGCGCCAGCAGGGTGAGGTCGAGAAGGCCCGCATCGTCGACAACGGGCACGCCCAGATCGCCGCGGAGCGGCAGCAGGCCGTGGCCTCGCTGCGCGCCGAGGTCGGCACGCTGGCCACCACGCTGGCGGGCCGGATCGTCGGCGAGAGCCTCGAGGACGACGAGCGCAGCACCCGCGTGGTCGACCGCTTCCTGGCCGACCTGGACGCGCTCGAGACGAGCAAGGCCGCCGCGACGGACGGGACCCGCTGATGCTCCGAGGTGCCTCGGCCGAGGCCCGTTCCGTGCTGACCGGCAAGGTCGGCGCGCAGCGGACCCTCGACGAGAACGCCACCCTCGGCGACCAGCTGCTGGCCGTCGCCGGCGTGCTGCGGGCCGAGCCGGCCCTGCGACGGATCACGACCGACGCGTCGGTCGCGACCGAGGCCAAGGCCGGCCTCGCGCAGCAGGTGTTCTCGGGCAAGATCGGCGACACGACGCTCGGCGTGGTCACCGAGGCGGTCCAGCAGCGCTGGACCAGCTCGCGCGACCTGCCCGACGTGCTGGAGACCCTCGGCATCGAGGCGGTCGTCCGGTCGGCCGGCGCCCAGGGCCGGCGGATCAGCGACGAGCTGTTCGCCATCGTCCAGATGGTCGACCACGCCGACGGCCTGCGCGGTGCCCTCTCGGACCCCGCTCGCAGCGACGAGGACAAGGCCGGGCTGCTGACCGGGCTGCTCGACGGCAAGGTGCTGCCGGCCACGCTGCGGCTGGTGACCCAGGCCGTACGCAGCGGCGGCACCGTCGTCCGCTCGCTGGTGGACTACCAGCACGTCGCAGCCTCCGTGCAGGACGAGCTGATCGCCACCGTCCACACCGCCAAGCCGCTGAGCGACCAGGAGACCAGCCGGCTGACGCAGGCCCTGGGCAAGACCTACGGCGCGACCGTGCACCTGCACGTCGTCGAGGACCCCTCGCTGATCGGCGGCCTCCGGGTCGAGATCGGCGACGACGTCATCGACGGCAGCGTCTCCACCAAGCTCGACACCGCCCGCCGTCGTATCGCCGGCTAGCACCCAGACCACCGAGTCCCGCAGAGAACAGGGAAGAGGCAACAGACATGACGGAGCTGTCCATTCGTCCGGAGGAGATCCGCGACGCGCTCCAGAAGTACGTCGACGACTACAAGCCGTCGGCGGCCAGCCGCGAAGAGGTCGGCACCGTCGCCGAGTGTGCCGACGGCATCGCACGCGTGGCCGGCCTGCCCTCGGCGATGGCCAACGAGCTGCTCGAGTTCGAGGACGGCACGCTCGGCATCGCCCTGAACCTCGACACCCGCGAGATCGGTGTCGTGGTCCTCGGTGACTTCGACAAGATCGAGGAGGGCCAGACGGTCCGCCGCACCGGCGAGATCCTCTCGGTCCCCGTGGGCGACGCCTTCATGGGCCGGGTGATCGACCCGCTCGGCACTCCCATCGACGGTCTCGGCGAGATCGCGTCCGACGAGCGCCGCGCCCTGGAGCTCCAGGCTCCCGGCGTGATGATGCGCAAGTCGGTGCACGAGCCGCTGGCGACCGGCATCAAGGCCATCGACTCGATGACCCCGATCGGCCGCGGCCAGCGCCAGCTGATCATCGGCGACCGCTCGACCGGCAAGACCACGATCGCGATCGACACGATCATCAACCAGAAGCAGAACTGGGAGACCGGCGACCCGGCCAAGCAGGTCCGCTGCATCTACGTCGCGATCGGCCAGAAGGGCTCGACCATCGCCTCGGTGCGTGGCGCCCTCGAGGAGGCCGGCGCGCTGGAGTACACCACGATCGTGGCCTCACCGGCCTCCGACAGCGCGGGCTTCAAGTACCTCGCCCCCTACACCGGCTCGGCCATCGGCCAGCACTGGATGTACGACGGCAAGCACGTGCTGATCATCTTCGACGACCTCACCAAGCAGGCCGAGGCCTACCGGGCCGTGTCGCTGCTGCTGCGCCGCCCGCCGGGCCGCGAGGCCTACCCGGGCGACGTGTTCTACCTGCACAGCCGCCTGCTGGAGCGCTGCGCGAAGCTGTCCGACGACCTCGGTGCGGGCTCGATGACCGGCCTGCCGATCATCGAGACCAAGGCGAACGACGTGTCGGCGTACATTCCGACCAACGTCATCTCGATCACCGACGGCCAGATCTTCCTGCAGTCGGACCTCTTCGCGGCCAACCAGCGCCCGGCGATCGACGTCGGTGTGTCGGTGTCGCGGGTCGGCGGCAACGCGATGACCAAGGCCATGAAGTCGGTCACCGGCTCGCTGAAGGTCGACCTCGCGCAGTTCCGCGCGATGGAGGCGTTCGCGATGTTCGCCTCCGACCTCGACGCCGCCTCGCGCCAGCAGCTGGACCGCGGCCAGCGCCTGATGGCGCTGCTCAAGCAGCCGCAGTACTCGCCGTACCCGCTCGAGGAGATGGTGATCTCCCTCTGGATCGGTACGACGGGCCGGCTCGACCGGGTGCCCACCGCGGACGTGCTGCGCTTCGAGAACGAGTTCCTCGACTTCCTGCGCCGCTCGCACGCCGACCTGCTCGACACCATCCGCGAGTCGCAGAAGTTCGAGGACGACACGGCCTCCGCGGCGGAGGCGGCCTACGACAAGTTCCTCGACCAGTTCGAGACCTCGGAGGGCGAGTCGATCAAGGTCGGTCACGAAGCGCCCGCCGAGGCCCTGCCCGACGAGGAGCTCGAGCAGGAGACCATCGTCAAGCAGAAGCGGGGTTAGTACCTGTGGCTGTATCGCTGCGTGAGTACCGCGCGCGGATCAAGTCGGTGGAGTCCACCAAGAAGATCACGCGCGCCATGGAGCTCATCGCTGCGTCCCGCATCATCAAGGCGCAGCAGCGGGCCCAGCAGGCCGCGCCGTACGCCCGCGAGCTCACCCGGGCGGTCTCGGCGCTGGTGACCTACTCCAACGTCAAGCACCCGCTGACCACGGAGCCGGAGAACCCGCGCCGGGCCGCCGTGCTGATCGTGACCAGCGACCGCGGTCTCGCGGGCGCCTACTCCTCGAGCGTGCTCAAGGAGGCCGAGCGGCTGGCCGAGCGGCTGCGCTCGGAGGGCAAGGAGGTCGTCACCTTCATCGCCGGCCGCAAGGGCGAGGGCTACTACCGGTTCCGCAGCCGGCCGGTCCGCGAGACCTGGACGGGCTTCTCCGACCAGCCGCGGTACGAGAACGCGCGGGCCATCGGCGAGGCCCTGATCGGCGCGTTCGTGGCCGACACCGACTCCGAGGACGGCGTCGACGAGGTCCACCTCGTCTACACGATGTTCCGGTCGATGCTGGTGCAGGAGCCCCACAGCGTGCGGATGCTGCCGCTCGAGGTCGTCGAGGGCGAGGAGAAGCCGGACGCGGACGAGGTGCTGCCGCTCTACGAGTTCGAGCCGTCGCCGCAGACCGTCCTCGACGAGCTGCTGCCGAAGTACGTCCAGAGCCGCATCTTCTTCGCGCTGCTCCAGGCCTCGGCCTCCGAGCTCGCCGCCCGGCAGAAGGCGATGAAGTCCGCGACGGACAACGCCGAAGAGCTCATCAAGAAGTACACCCAGATCGCCAACCAGGCCCGCCAGGCCGGCATCACCCAGGAGATCTCCGAGATCGTCGGCGGCGTGAACGCGCTGGCCGACGCCAACGCCGCCGCCGAGTGACACCCAGGAATGAGTGAGAAGACATGACTGCCACTGTTGAAGACACCCAGACCCAGTCGGGCCAGGGGAGCACGGGCCGCATCGCCCGGGTCATCGGCCCGGTCGTCGACATCGAGTTCCCGGTCGACTCGATGCCGGAGATGTACAACCTGCTCGAGACCGAGCTGACGATCCTCGACGAGACCAAGACGCTCTCGCTCGAGGTCGCCCAGCACATCGGCGACGGCATGGTCCGCGCGATCTCGCTGCAGCCCACCGACGGCCTGGTCCGCGGGGCGCAGGTCGTCGACACCGGCGGCCCGATCACGGTGCCGGTCGGCGACGCGACCCTCGGCCGCGTCTTCAACACCCTCGGCGAGTGCCTCAACCTCGAGGAGGGCGAGAAGCTCGAGGTCAAGGAGCGCTGGGGCATCCACCGCAAGGCGCCGGCGTTCGACCAGCTCGAGTCGAAGACCGAGATGTTCGAGACCGGCATCAAGGTCATCGACCTGCTCACGCCGTACGTCCAGGGCGGCAAGATCGGCCTGTTCGGCGGCGCGGGCGTGGGCAAGACCGTGCTGATCCAGGAGATGATCGCGCGCGTCGCCCGTGACCACGGTGGTGTGTCGGTGTTCGCCGGCGTCGGCGAGCGCACCCGCGAGGGCAACGACCTCATCGCGGAGATGGAGGAGGCCGGCGTCATCGGGCAGACCGCCCTGGTGTTCGGCCAGATGGACGAGCCGCCGGGCACCCGCCTACGTGTGGCGCTGTCGGCGCTGACGATGGCGGAGTACTTCCGCGACGTGCAGAACCAGGACGTGCTGCTCTTCATCGACAACATCTTCCGGTTCACCCAGGCCGGCTCCGAGGTGTCCACGCTGCTCGGCCGCATGCCGTCCGCGGTGGGCTACCAGCCGAACCTCGCCGACGAGATGGGCACGCTCCAGGAGCGGATCACCTCGACGCGTGGTCACTCGATCACCTCGCTGCAGGCGATCTACGTGCCGGCCGACGACTACACCGACCCGGCACCGGCCACGACGTTCGCGCACCTGGACGCCACGACCGAGCTCTCCCGCGAGATCGCGTCGCTCGGCATCTACCCGGCCGTGGACCCGCTGACCTCGACGTCGCGGATCCTGGACGCCCAGTACATCGGCCAGGACCACTACAACTGCGCGATCCGCATCAAGCAGATCCTCCAGCGCAACAAGGAGCTCCAGGACATCATCGCGATCCTCGGTGTCGACGAGCTCTCCGAGGAGGACAAGATCATCGTGTCGCGGGCGCGCCGCATCCAGCGGTTCCTCTCGCAGAACACCTACGTCGCCAAGCAGTTCACCGGCATCGAGGGCTCGACCGTCCCGGTGTCGGAGACGGTGGAGGCGTTCAACAAGATCGCCGACGGCGACTACGACCACGTGGCGGAGCAGGCGTTCTTCATGTGCGGCGGTCTGGACGACGTCGAGCGTCGGTGGGACGAGATCCAGAAGAGCCTCTGACCGATGCCCAACACGATGCAGGTGTCCCTCGTCGCGGCCGACCGTGAGGTCTGGTCCGGCGAGGCGACCGTGGTCAACGCCCGGACCCTGGCCGGCGAGATCGGGATCATGGCCAACCACCAGCCGATCATGTCGGTGCTGGCCCCGGGCCAGGTGGACGTCCGCACGGTCGACGACGGCCACTGGGTGGCCGCCGTCGACGGCGGGTTCATCTCGGTCGCCAACAACCAGGTACGTCTCCTCTGCGAGTACGCCGAGCTCTCCCACGAGAGTGACTACGAGGAGGCCAAGCGCCTTCTCGACGAGCGCAAGGCCCGCGACGAGAGCAGCGCCCAGGGCTGACCCAGGCTCATGACGGGCCGGTTCGGTCCAGGAAAGGTGGACGATGCCGGTCTGGCAGTGGCTGCTCGACGCCGCCGGAGTCGCGTTCGTCGCCGTCCTGGTCTACGGCATCGCCCTGATCGTGCGCCGTCGCCTGCTGGCCAGGCACGGAGGTACCTTCGAGCTCAGCCACCGCGCCCGGACCGACAAGGTCGGGCGCGGTTGGGTTCTCGGGCTCGGCCGCTACACCGCCGAGACCCTCGAGTGGTTCCGGATCTTCTCGCTCTCGCCCCGTCCCAAGCGGGTCTGGGACCGCCGCGACCTCGAGTACACCGGCCGGCGTGACCCCGGCGGCGTCGAGCAGCTCTCCCTGTACCCCGACCACGTGGTGATCCGCTGCACCAGCCGGGACGGCGAGATCGAGCTGGCCCTCAGCCAGGAGGCGCTGATGGGCTTCCAGGCCTGGCTGGAGGCCGCCCCGCCGAGCGCCCACCAGCACCTGTGAACGCGCGTGCCCGCAACGCCGTCGCGACGGTGTTCGTCCTCAACGGGCTGCTCTTCGCGACGTTGTTCTCGCGCGTGCCGGACATCCGCGAGCACCTGGACCTCAGCAACGGACGCCTCGGGCTCCTGCTCCTGTCCATCTCCATCGGCTCGCTGCTCGGCCTGCCGGCGAGCGGCCGGCTGATCGAGCAGATCGGCGCGACCGGCGTGGTGCGCGGGGGAGCCTTCCTCACGCTGGTCGGCCTGGCGTTGGCGTCCTTCGGGGTGTCCGGGATCGAGAACGTTCCCACCGTGGCCGTCGGGCTGGCCGGCTACGGCTTCGGTACGGCGGTGTGGGACGTCGCCATGAACGTCGAGGGTGCCGAGGTCGAGCGCCGCCTCGGTTACACGGTCATGCCCCGCTTCCACGCGGGCTTCAGCCTTGGGGCCATCGGCGGCGCGGGCATCGGCGCGGGCGCCACCGGGGTCGGCGTACCCCTGCCCGTCCACGTCGTCGTCACCCTCGCCGCGGTCGCGGTGGTCGTCGTCGCGACCGCCGCGTTCCTCCCCGCCGCGCCGCACGACGACGCGGAGGAGCCCGAGACGCCGGGTTGGTCCCCGTGGCTGGAGCCGCGCACGGTCGCGATCGGTGCGATGGTGCTGGCCTTCACGCTGGCCGAGGGCGCCGCCGGCGACTGGCTGGCCCTGGCGCTGGTCGACGGGTACGACGCGCGGCACTTCGTCGGGGTCGCCGGGTTCGGGCTGTTCGTGACCGCGATGACCACCGGCCGCCTCGTCGGCCCGGTGCTGCTGGACCGGTTCGGGCGGGTGCCGGTGCTGCTGGCGTCGGCCGGCGCGGCGTTCGTCGGTCTGCTGCTCGTGATCACCAGCGGTCAGCCGGCGCTGGCCGCCGTCGGCATCGCGATCTGGGGCCTCGGCGCCGCTCTCGGCTTCCCGGTCGGCATGAGCGCCGCGGCCGACGACCCGAGGCGCGCCGCCCGCCGCGTCTCGGTCGTCTCCACGGTCGGGTACGGCGCGTTCCTCACCGGCCCGCCGCTGCTGGGCTTCGTCGGCAACCACGTCGGCACCCTGGACTCGCTGTACGTCGTGATGGGCGCGATGGTGCCCGCCGCCCTCCTCGTCACCGCGGTGCGGAGACCGCGACGGGGCGCGACCTGACGGTCGCGCCCCGTCGTGGGGAGTGGTGCTCCAGGGGGTGGTACGGGGTCAGGGCTTGTACGTCCCTCCGGCCGACGCCTTGCCCAGGTTGCCGGCCGCGTCGCGGATCTGGCCCTTGACGACCAGGCGCACCTGCTTGTGCGCCTTCAGCAGCTTCTTCGCGGCCTTCTTGCTGATCTTGACCCGGACCTTCGCGGTGCCGGCCTTCGAGGTGACGATGGTGCGCTTGCCGATGACGCGGGGCAGCTTCAGCTTCTTGGCCACCTTGCCCGGCAGCTTCACGGTCAGCACGAGCTTGCCGGCCTCGGTCCAGCCGGCCGCCGACAGCAGGCCCTTGGTGGTCACCGTCTTCAGCTTGTCCTTGCCGAGCACCAGGACCAGGCCCGGCGCGGTGGTGTCGTTGCCGGACGTGCCCGGGCCGGAGCCGGCCGGCACGGTGGTCGCGATGTTGAGCACGTTGTTGAGCGGCACGGCGTCCGTGCCGCCGCTGGTGAGCAGGACCGAGACGTTCTTGACGCCGTCGGTGACCGCCTTCAGCAGGTAGACCACGACCGCCTGGGCACCCGGCAGCAGGGTGCCGAGCACGCAGGTCAGGCCCGCGCACGACCCGAGCGTGCTGGTCACCGACACCAGGTCGAGGCCGTTGGGGAGCGCGAGGTTGAGCGTGCTGAGGTCCAGCGGCGCCAGCCGGTTGTTGGTCACCGACACGGCGTACGCGACGGTGCTGCCGAGCGGCAGGGTCGTCGGGAGCTGGGTCAGCGAGGTGACCACGCCGTCCAGGCCGCAGGTGGAGCCGGTGAGGTCCAAGCCCCAGTCGTTCAGGGTGATCGGCAGCCCGCCGAGGTTGGTGACGTTCAGCGTCCACACCCCGGCCAGGCCCTCACCGGTCAGCGCACCGAGCGGCTCCTGCGGACCGGACAGCGGAATCCGGCCGGCGAGCGAGGTGAGCAGCGAGGTGATGGGGCCGAGGCCCAGGCCACCCAGGTCGGAGAAGGTGGTGCCGCCCAGCAGGCTGTTGAGGCCGCCGTTGCCGTTGGTCAGCGTGATCACCGTGCCGGCGGGGGAGGTCAGCGTGGCCAGGACGGATCCGGCCTGGCCGGCCACGTCGAGGTTCGCGACGACGTCCTGCAGGGCCCCGGGACCGCTGACGGGCGCCGCGTAGGTGAAGGACTGCTGCGACCCGGGTGCCACCGTGCCACCGCCGATGGGGCCACTGCTGACCGTCCGGACGTTGGGTCCGTCGGCGCCGCGCGTGGCGTACTCGATGGCCCAGCCGGTGATGGTGCCGGAGTTCCCGATGAGCCGGTCGCCCACGGTGAGCACCCAGTTGCCCTGGACGTCGTGCCCACGCAGCGAGGACAGCGCGGTCTCGGGGGCGAGCAGCGGCTGCACCACGTTGTTGGCGAAGACGGCCTCGGTGACCGAGCCGGGGGTCGCGATCGACTCGCCCGCGTCGTCGTCCCACCACGTGCCGTTGAAGACGTTGTCGCTGGCCCCGCCGAAGCCGTCGGTCAGCGTCACCACGTCGCCCTGGGGCGAGGTCAGGGTCATCAGCAGGTCGCCGGGGTTGGTGTGCAGGACGTCCGTCCGCACCCGAAGCCAGGAGAGGCTGCCGCCGGCCGGCACGTTGATGACGCTGGTCGCCTTGTTCAGCAGCAGCACCACGTTGTTGTCCGGGATCGGGACGTCGGTGAGGTTCTGGGACGTCACCGGCAGGTTTGTCACGCAGCCGAGCGAGGGCACGGACGGGATCGCGGTGGCGGGTGCGGGTGCCAGCAGCGGCGCGCCGGCGACCACGAGGGCGGCGGTGAGCACGGGCGCGACACGGCGGAGGTACTGGGACATGGGGGGCCTGTCCTTCGGGGGATGGCAGGCACGCCGAGTGTGCCCGTCGGTTGTTCGGAGGTTGACATCCCGTTGACAGGTTTGTGGGCGAATCGAGGAAAACGCAACCGTTCGGACAACGGCGGACCAGACCTCGCCGCTCCGCGGACCCGGTGGTACGCCGTCGTACCCGGCCAATACGGTGAGGTGTGCATCCCTCGCTCGCCGGTGCCGAGCCGACCTCGGCGTGGCTGGACACTCCCGCCCGGCCCGAGGCCCGGCCAGCACTGTCCGCGGACTCCACGGCGGACCTGGTGGTCGTCGGCGGCGGGTACTCCGGGCTCTGGACCGCCGTGCTGGCCAAGGAGCGCGACCCTGGCCGCGAGGTCGTCCTCCTCGAGGGGCAGCGCATTGGCTGGGCGGCGTCCGGCCGCAACGGCGGCTTCTGCTCGGCGTCGCTGACCCACGGCAGGGACAACGGCGAGCAGCGCTTCCCGCGCGAGATCGACACCCTCGAGCGGATGGGACTGCAGAACCTCGCGGAGATCGAGTCGTCGGTCGGCAGGTACGGCATCGACTGCGCGTGGGAGCTCACCGGTTCGCTGTCGGTGGCCACCGAGCCGCACCAGGTCGCGTGGCTGCGCGACGCCGACGAGGGCACCTACCTGGACCGGGACGCCGTCCGTGCCGAGGTCGCGTCCCCGACGTACCTCGCCGGGCTCTGGACCCGTGACGACAACGCGCTCGTGGACCCGGCCCGGCTGGCGTGGGGGCTGGCCGACGCCGCCGAGCGGCTCGGCGTGCGCATCCACGAGCACACCGAGGTGACCGCACTCGAGAAGGACGGCGTGGGGATGCGGGTCCGGACCGCCGGCGGCGCCAGCGTCCGCACCGCGCGCGTGGCCCTTGGCACCAACGCCTTCCCCGCGCTGGTGAAGCGGGTGCGCTGGCACACCGTACCCGTCTACGACTACGCGCTGATGACCGAGCCGCTGTCGGCCGAGCAGCTCGACTCCATCGGCTGGCGGCACCGGCAGGGCATCGACGACTGCGGCAACCAGTTCCACTACTACCGGCTGACCGCGGACAACCGGATCCTCTGGGGCGGGTACGACGCGATCTACCACTTCGCCCGGAAGATCGACGACCACCTCGACCAGCGCCCGAAGACCTTCGACCTGCTCGCGCGCCAGTTCTTCGAGACGTTCCCGCAGCTGGAGGGGCTCAGGTTCAGCCACCAGTGGGGCGGCGCCATCGACACGTGCACGCGCTTCTTCGCGTTCTTCGGCACGGCGTACGCCGGCCGCGCGGCGTACGCCCTCGGCTACACCGGCCTCGGCGTCGGCGCCACGCGCTTCGGCGCCAACGTGATGCTCGACCTGCTCGACGGTCGCCAGACCGAGCGCACGTCGCTGGAGATGGTGCGCAGCAAGCCTCTGCCGTTCCCGCCCGAGCCCTTCGCCTACGCCGGCGTCCAGCTCACCCGGTGGTCGCTGGCCGCCGCCGACCGTCACGGCGGCAGGCGCAACCTCTGGCTCCGGACCCTGGACCGCGCCGGCCTGGGCTTCGACTCGTGATCAGGAGGGATGTCTCGATCAGCCTCGAGGCCACCTCCCCCGAGGAGGCGCGCGCCGCGATCGATGCGCACCAGCTCTCGCTGGACTGGAGTGGCGACTCGTTCATGGCTCACCTCTGGCTGGACGCCACCCATCGCACGATCTGCGTCGACGGCGAACCCGTGGGCGTCGCCGGCTGGACCGCCGACGAGTCGCCGTACCTCAGCCTGCTCACCCTGGACCGGCGCGCCATCGCGCTGGACCGGCAGGTCATGGAGGTGGTGCTCGACGAGAGTGGTGCGCGCACGGCGTACCTCGCGTCCTGGGACGCCCACCACGTCACCACCTTTGGCGCCTATGCGACCGGTGTCGGGTCGCAGGCCTACCAGTTCCGCCTGCCCGATCCGGGCGACCTGCGCGAGCCGGTCCCCGGGCTGGAGATCACGCTGGCCACGCACGCCGACCTCGACTACCTCCATTCGACGGGCTGGCAGTCGGACTTCGCGTCGTACGTCGAGAAGAGCGCGATGAGCATCGCCCGGCTCGAGGGCCGCGAGGTGGGCATCGCCGTCCACGAGCGGCACGCCCTGGACAGCGGGGTCGTGGACATCGGGATGTACGTCGACCCCGTGCTGCGCCGCCACGGCGTCGGTTCCTCGATCCTGTCCCTGACTGCCCGGGCGGTGCGCGACGCGGGCCTCACCCCGGTCGCGGGGTGCTGGTGGAAGAACTGGTCCTCGCGCGCCACGCTCGAGGCCGCGGGGCTGGTGTGCGCGGGCACGATCCTGCGCTTCGACCTCGACCCCGACGTGTTCGTGCGGGCTTCCTCCGACGGCGGCGACCCCTGACGACCCCGGGGTGGTGAAGTCCAACCGAACGGATGAGGCGTCACACCCCCCGAGCCGCGACCCTGGGGCGCGACCAGGGCAGCGTCGAACGGGGGGACCATGGCACGGGGGAGCGGCAGCCTGCTGGCGGCGATCATGCTGGTGGCACTGAGCGGGTGCGGTACGGAGTCCAGCAGCACGGCTGCCGAGCAGCCGGCGGCGGAGAGCTCGTCGCCGACGGAGGCGGCAACGGGCGCGTCGTCCGAGGCGCCGTCCGAGGCACCGAGTGCGACCGGCATCCTGGTCTCGGTGGCCGACGTCGACGTGCCCCCGGACCTGCCGTCCCTCGTGGACACCAGCACCGAGGCCCAGCAGACGTTCCTGCTCTGGATGGACTACGAGGCCGAGGGGAGCAGCCAGGGGGCCGATCGGGACCTCCCCGCGGGGTACGGGGTCTGCGTGTGGAAGTCGCAGGGGTTCACCGCCGACGTGGCGGAGGGCCGGCTGGCCTCCGAGATGGGCTACGTCGGGTCAGGCCCGCAGGCCGTCGTCCGGTCCGCCCTGGCGGCCCTGTGCCCCGAGTACGACCTCGGCTACCGGACCGACCTGGACAAGCACGTGGACGTCTACCGCACCAACCTGTCCGCCCTCATGACGATCACCCCGGAGCCCCAGTTCGACCAGTACGGCCGGATGCTCACGGCGGTGTGCAACGGGATGAAGGACCGCACCATCGCCGGGCTGCCGATCCTCGCGCACATCCGCGACCGGATCGCCTCGGGCGAGCTGACCCTCGTCGCGCCCCCGATCGAGGAGCACTACCTGCGCGTGCTCATCCACCAAGCCGTGATCGTCCACTGCTCGGGGCTCATCTACGCACTTCCGCCCGAGGTCATGAACGAGCCCCGCAGCTGATCGGTCAGGTGTGGGCGGTGACGAACGCCGTGATGCCCTCGGCCTCGCGGATGCGGGACTCCTCGTGGATGTACGGCATGTGGCCGGTCGGGAAGTACGCGTGCTCGATGCGGTCGAAGGCCTCGGCGGGGATGCGGAGGTGGGCGACCATGTCCTCGGCCGCGTGGTACGGCGTGGCGAGGTCGTAGTAGCCGTACTCGATGCGCACCCGCAGGTGCGGGTTGACCCGCATCAGCCGCTCCAGCTTGTCGGCGACGTTGATCGGCTTGCCCTCGAACTCCTTGAACGACCACTGCTTGATGGCGTTGGCGAAGACCTCGTAGGGGAGGTCCTGGTTCGACCCGAGCTCGCCGCGCAGGTAGTGGTGGATGGCGGCGGTGAACGGCGCGTCGATGGCGTCGATGGACGGGTCGGCGTCCATGTTCTCGGCGATGCGGGAGTAGAGCGGGCCGGTGAAGCGCCCGTCGATCCGGCCGACGGTCAGTCCGCGGTCGCGCAGCAGCTCGGTGCACCAGCGCCAGTGCTCGATGCGCAGCTCGGAGCGGTCGACGTACTCCTCGCTGACGCCGGCCAGCCGGGCCAGCGTCGAGACGATCTCGGCCCGCTCCTCGGCCGGCAGCCGGTGTCCGCGGGCGAGTGCGAGCCGGTAGGGCCCCGCCGCGAACTCCTCGGCCTCGGCGCGGACCTCCTCGAGCGTCCGTCCCTCGTGCAGCCCGTGGTAGTGGGCGATGGCGGCGTACGTCGGGAGGAAGTTGAGGCAGGCCTCGTCGGCGCGGAGGTACTGGAAGTCCTGGCTGCCGAAGTCGACGACGCTGGACACCAGCACCAGCCCGTTGAGACCCATCGCGTGCACCCGTGCGAGTCGCTCGGCGACCGCGACGGCGCGGGTGGTGCCGTAGGACTCGCCGATGACGTACTTCGGCGACATCCACCGGTCCTCGCGCGTGCACCACAGCCGGATCAGCTCGGTGACCTGCTCGACGTCCTTGCCGAAGCCGTGGTACTCGCCCGCCTTGCCGCCCGCGACGGCCCGGCTGTGCCCGGTGGACATCGGGTCGATGAAGACCAGGTCGCTGACCGCCAGCAGGGTCTCGGGGTTGTCGACCAGCTGGTACGGCGGTGGGTTGCGGTCCTCGACGTCCCCGACGTCGACCCGGCGTGGTCCGAGCAGGCCCATGTGCAGCCAGACCGAGGCCGAGCCCGGGCCGCCGTTGAACACGAACGAGATCGGCCGCTCGGTGACGTCCCCCACCTTGTCCGCGTCGAGCGTGTAGGCCGTAATAGAAAGCTCCGCGCGGGCCTTCCAGCCGGTGAACTTGTCCTTCTTCACCTCCTCCTCGCGCAGCACGATGCGGCCCGTGCGCGCGGTGTAGGTGATCTCGCCGCTGGTCGTCCGCAGCGTGTGGTGGGTGACGACGAGGTCGTCGACGGGCTCGGGGCGCTTGTCGTGGTGATGACCGTGGCGGTCGTGGTGCTGGTCGTCAGTCACTCCCGAGCTCCTCTCCAGCCTGCTGGTCGTCTCGTTGGTCGTCTCGTTGGCCGCCGGGCACCCACAACACGTCGCCCTGCTCCCGGTTGACGTACCTGGCCAGGATGAACAGGAGGTCCGAGAGCCGGTTCAGGTAGGTGATGGCCAGCGGGTTCATCGACGCGCCGTGCTCGTCGTACGCCGCCCACGCAGCGCGCTCGGCGCGGCGTACGACGGTGCGCGCGACGTGCAGCTGCGCCGCCGCGGGCGTGCCGCCGTTGAGGATGAACGAGCGCAGGTTCGGGAGGTGCTCGTTGTACTCGTCGCACCAGCCCTCGAGCCGGTCGACGTACTCCTGCTCGATCCGCAGCGGCGGGAACTCGGGGTTCTCCACGACCGGGGTGCACAGGTCGGCGCCCACGTCGAAGAGGTCGTTCTGCACGTGTATCAGGACCGCGCGGACCGACTCCTCCAGGTCGTGCGCCCCTCCGACCGCCAGAGCCACCCCGACCTGCGCGTTGGCCTCGTCGACGTCGGCGTAGGCATGCAGGCGGGTGTCGTTCTTCGACGTGACGCTCATGTCGCCGAGCCGGGTCTGGCCGCCGTCACCCGTGCGTGTGTAGATGCGGGTCAGGTTCACCATGGCCGCTCCATGCTGTCGGACTCTAGTGGGGAGCTCCGCGGTGAGAATTCGCGGCGGAAAAGGAGCAACCGTTTTGACGTGTCGCGCGTCATAGTGGGTGTACGGACCCGCGCGCGCGGATCCGTGCTGGGAGGCGCCACGGGGGAGCCTCCCGCCAACACCGGACATCTCGGGTTCCGGAGAGCGGGGTAGGCAGATGGAGATCGTCACCGACGGACCTACGTTGGTCCTCAGCGGGGACTTCGACGCGCGCAGCACGTGGGAGGTCCGCAACGCCTTGCGCGAGCGGCTCCACGGCACCGAACTGGACGTCGTCGTCGACCTCACGGCCGTCACGTCGATGGACGTCACCGCCACCCGCGTCCTGGCCTACGCCAGCCGCGAGGCCTCCCTCTCCGGCAACCACGTCACGCTCCGCGGCTGCGGCCCGGCCGTCCGCCGGATGCTGCACCTCTCCCGCCTGATGCGCTTCGTCGACGTCGAGCGCGCCGCCGCCTCCGCCTGACCCGCACCGCTGGTCGAGGAGGGACGAAGTCCCGTCACGAGACCCGGTGACCGGACCGCGGATCTCTCACCGGGTCTCGTGACGGTTGCTAGCGCAACCTCCTCGACCAACGGGTGCGCTGTGACCGGTTCCTCACGGTCGGATACCCCACACGCGGAGCCGGTTACCCCGCGGTAGCCGCGGTCCTACCGTGGGCACATGCCCGAGAAGGACAGGCGCAAGGATCGGCCCTGGGTGATGCGCACGTACGCCGGCCACTCGACGGCCGCGGCGTCCAACGCGCTCTACCGCACCAACCTGGCCAAGGGGCAGACCGGCCTCTCCGTCGCCTTCGACCTGCCGACCCAGACGGGGTACGACCCCGACTCGCCGCTCGCGCGCGGCGAGGTCGGCAAGGTCGGCGTACCGGTCCCGCACCTCGGCGAGATGCGCAAGCTCTTCGACGGCATCCCGCTGTCGGAGATGAACACCTCGATGACCATCAACGCCACCGCGATGTGGCTGCTGGCGCTCTACCAGGTGGTGGCCGAGGAGCAGGGCGCCGTCGCCGCCGACCTCGCCGGGACGACGCAGAACGACATCATCAAGGAGTACCTGTCGCGCGGGACGTACGTCTTCCCGCCCGAGCACTCGCTGCGGCTGATCGGCGACGTGATCGCCTACACCGTCCACGAGATGCCGACGTGGAACCCGATCAACATCTGCAGCTACCACCTGCAGGAGGCCGGCGCGACGCCGCAGCAGGAGCTGGCGTACGCCCTGTGCACCGCGATCGCCGTGCTCGACACCGTGCGGGCGTCCGGGCAGGTCTCGGAGGAGGACTTCGGCACGGTCGTCGGCCGCATCTCGTTCTTCGTCAACGCCGGCGTACGCTTCGTGGAGGAGATGTGCAAGATGCGCGCGTTCGTGCAGCTGTGGGACGAGCTGACCGAGCAGCGGTACGGCGTCACCGACCCGAAGATGCGCCGCTTCCGGTACGGCGTGCAGGTCAACTCCCTCGGTCTCACCGAGGCCCAGCCCGAGAACAACGTCCAGCGGATCGTCCTGGAGATGCTCGGCGTCACCCTGAGCAAGAACGCGCGGGCCCGGGCCGTCCAGCTGCCCGCGTGGAACGAAGCGCTCGGCCTGCCCCGGCCGTGGGACCAGCAGTGGTCGCTGCGGCTCCAGCAGGTGCTGGCGTTCGAGTCGGACCTCCTCGAGTACGACGACATCTTCGACGGCTCGCCCGTGGTGGCGGCCAAGGTCGCCGAGCTGGTCTCCGGCGCCCGGGAGGAGATGGACCGCGTGCAGGCGCTGGGCGGGGCGATCGCGGCGGTCGAGTCCGGGTACATGAAGGAACAGCTCGTGGCCTCGCACGCCGCGCGCCGGGCCCGCATCGAGTCCGGTGCCGAGAAGGTCGTGGGCGTGAACGTCTTCGAGACCACCGAGCCCTCCCCGCTGACCGCGGACCTCGACGCCGCCATCCAGGCCCCCGACCCCGAGGCCGAGGCGGCCGCGATGGAGTCCGTGCGGGCGTGGAAGGCCGAGCGTGACGAGGACGCCGTCAGGTCCGCTCTCGAGCGGCTGGCCGCCGACGCCAAGACCGACACCAACCTGATGGCCGCGACCCTGGCCGCCGCCCGTGCGGGCGCGACGACGGGGGAATGGGCCGGGACGCTGCGCGAGGTGTTCGGCGAGTTCCGCGCGCCGACGGGCGTCACGGGTGCGGTGGGTGTCGCCGAGGCCGGCGAGGAGCTGGCGTCGGTGCGCGAGCGGGTGCGCCGTACCGGCGACGAGCTCGGCGGCCGGCTGCGCCTGCTCGTCGGCAAGCCCGGCCTCGACGGGCACTCGAACGGCGCCGAGCAGGTGGCGGTGCGGGCTCGGGACGCCGGGTTCGAGGTGGTGTACCAGGGCATCCGGCTGACGCCGGAGGAGATCGTGGCCGCGGCCGTTGCCGAGGACGTGCACTGCGTGGGCCTGTCGATCCTGTCCGGCTCGCACATGGAGCTGGTGCCGTCGGTCCTCGACGGCCTGCGCGCTGCCGGCCTGGACGACGTCCCGGTGGTGGTCGGCGGGATCATCCCGTCCGCCGATGCCCGGGCGCTGCTGGACCTCGGCGTGGCCGCCGTCTACACGCCCAAGGACTTCGGGCTGACCGCGATCATGGGCGGCATCGTCGACGTCATCCGGAGGGCCCACGGGCTGCCGGTCGCGTGATGGGCAGGGATACCCGCTCGAGCGGGTATCCCTGACGTTCGGCGTCGTTGCTGCGACGCCAAAGCGGCAGGAACGACGCCAAACCCTGGACGGTTCCGCCGGCGTGTCGAACTACGGTACAACGTCTATTGACTTACTGTAGTAAGACATCCGGAGGGAGTCCGATGTCCGCCACCCCGTTCGACCCGGCCTGGCCGGTCGCCGCGGTCGACCTGCACCAGCACCTCTGGCCCGAGGCGCTGGTCGAGCGGCTGCGCGCGCGGTCGCGGTTCCCGTACCTGCGCGGGTGGACGCTCTACACCCAGGGCGAGGCGCCGTACGAGATCGAGGCCGGCCACCACGACGTACCGGACCGCCTGCGTCAGAACGCCCACGACGGCATCGGGCTCGCGTGCCTGTCCCTGTCCGCGCCGCTGGGTATCGAGTCGCTGCGCGGGCCCTCGGCCGCTGCGCTGCTGGACGCCTGGCACGAGGGGGTGGCGGCGCTGCCCGAGGGCTTCGGGGCGTGGGCGTCGGTGTCGTCGGTCGAGCCCGACCTGGAGGGGCTGGCCTCCTTGCTCGATGGGGGGTTCGTCGGGGTCCAGGTGCCCGCCACCGACGTTCGCACGCCGGCGGGCTGGGCGCGCCTGGCGCCGGTGCTCGCCGTCGCCGAGGCGGCCGGCCGGCCGGTGCTGGTGCATCCGGGACCGGAGGCGCCGGACCCGCGGGCGGACGCGCTGCCCGCGTGGTGGCCGGCCGTCGTCGGGTACGCCGCCCAGCTCCAGGCGGCGTGGTGGGCCTGGCAAGCCGGTGACGTCCGGTCCTCCCATCCGTCCCTGCGCGTGGTGTTCGCCGCCGGCGCGGGCTGGCCCCGGTGCACCACGAACGGCACGTCGCCCGTGGCGGCACCACCGGGGCGGTCGACCCACTGCTGCACGTCGACACCTCGTCGTACGGGCCCCAGGGCCTGGACGCGCTGGTGCGCGTGCTCGGGATCGACGCCCTCGTGCTCGGCAGCGACCGGCCGTACGCCGCGCCTGTCGCTGCCGAGCACGGGCACTGGGGCGAGGCAGCGACGCGCGCCGTGCGCGTCACCAACCCACGGCGGGCTCTCGGGCTGCCCGTCACCGAGCCCGAAGGAGTGCGCTCATGGCCACGAGCCAGCTGACCGCCGTCACCCTGGACACCCTGCCCGGACGCGACCTGACGCCCGACGAGCTGCGCGACCTGGTGGTGTCGCTGGCCGCCGATCCGGACCGATGGGCGCACCACGTCGGCTTCGACGACGACGAGCGTGTCTACGCCTCGTTGCACCGTGACACCCACGTCGACGTGTGGCTGCTGTGCTGGACCCCGGTCAACGACACCGGCTGGCACGACCACGACATCTCCTCGGGCGCCGTCGCCGTCGTCGCCGGGGAGCTGGTCGAGAACAACCTGCGCGTGGGCTCCGAGTGCCGAGAGGTGCGCGTCGGTGCGGGCGAGGCGTTCTCCTTCGGCGCCGACCACATCCACCGGCTCAACGGTGCCGAGAAGGGCACCGTCTCGGTCCACGCCTACAGCCCGCCGCTGTGGCGGATGGGGCAGTACGCCGTCGACGACGACGGCGTCCTGCGCCGGGTGTCGGTGTCGTACGCCGACGAGCTGCGGCCGATCGGGTAGGGGGCGGGATACCCGCTCGGGCGGGTATCCCGGACGTTTGGCGTCGTTGCAACGACGCCAAAGAGACAGCAGCGACGCCGAACCTCACCAGCCGCGGGTGTCCGGGCCGCCCTTGAACGGGCCGACGACGCGGTCGGTGATCCAGCCGCCGTAGAAGCCGCCCTCCTGCGGGCGGACGACCTCGCCGTCGACGCGGCACTCGTCGACGAGGCCGGGCATCACTGCGACGTGGCCGACCAGCGCCTCGAACCCGGCGATCGGGTCGGGGTAGGTCCAGGCCGCACGGGCGGTGGTCCGCGTCGGGGTGACGAGGTCGAAGTACGACGCCCGGCCCTTCCACTCGCAGTACGTGTGGCCGGGCGTCGGGCGGAGCACGCCGTCGGAGAAGGCGTCGGCGGGCAGGTAGTACGTCGGCGGGTGGCTGGTCTCCAGGACGCGCAGGCTCGCCGTCGTACGCGCCACCACCTCCCCGCCCAGCACGACCTCGACGACCTCGTCGCTCGGCTCGACCCGCGGCGGACGCGGGTAGTCCCAGACGGACTCCTGGCCGGGGGCGGTGGGGAGGGGTGTGGGCCGCATGCCCGCGACGCTACCTAGGGTGTGCGCATGACCGACCTGCAGTGCCCGGCCCGGGTGTTCCTCGCGCGGCACGGCCAGACGGAGTACGAGAGCCCGGTCATGGTCAGCCAGGGCGGCTCCCTCACCACGGTCGGCCGGGCGCAGGCGCGCGAGCTCGGCGAGAAGCTGCGAGGAGAGCGGATCGCGCACGTCTACTGCAGCTCGATCTCGCGAGCCGTGCAGACCGCCGAGCTGGCGGCCGGCGTGCTCGGCGTCGAGGTGACGGTGCGGGAGGGTCTCGGGGAGTTCGCGGTGGGGGACGCGCACGGGCTGCCGGCCGGCCAGGGCATCTTCGTCGAGGAGATGGAGCAGTGGGTCGCCGGCGACGTCGACGTGAAGTACCCGGGCAGCGAGAGTGCTCGCGAGGTCGCCGCGCGCGTCGTACCCGTGCTCGACGCCATCGCCGACCAGCACCGGGGCGAGACGGTCCTCGTGGTCAGCCACGGCGGCGCGATCGTGGCGACCCAGGCGGTCCTCGACTACGTCCCCGGCCGGACATGGGACTTCCCGAACTGCGGGTACGTCGAGCTCGAGGGCGACTCGTCCGGGTGGACAGTCTTAGGTTAGGCAACCCTTAGCATGGCCTGCTAGGGTCCGGCGCGTGGCGAAGAAGGGCAAGAAGGGCAAGAAGGCCTGCCTGCCGAAGAAGAAGTGCTGCGTGTCCAAGGACAAGTGCCGGCGCTGCCCTCTCCTCGCACTCAAGCGCGGCACCCTGCCGACCGGCTATACGGTCAAGAAGCGCAAGCTCGTCAAGCTGCCCGACGCGGCCTGACCCGAAGACACATCAGCCCTGGAGGCACCATGGCGGCCGACGCCTTCGTCAAGCAGCTCAACTCCCAGATCGGGAACGAGCTGGCCGCGCACAACCAGTACCTCGCGTGCGCGGTCTACTACGACGCGTTGACCATGCCCCAGATGGCCGCCTTCTTCTACGGCCAGGCGCTCGAGGAGCGCGACCACGCGATGATGATGGTGCAGTACCTCATCGACACCGACGCCGAGGTCGTCATCCCCGGCGTCGACGCGCCGGTGGCGGCGTTCGCGGACGTCGTCGAGCCGGTCACCCTCGCGCTCGCCCAGGAGAAGCGGGTCACCGAGCAGATCAACGGCCTGCTGCGCATCGCGCGGGACGAGTCGGACTTCGCCTCCGAGCAGTTCATGCAGTGGTTCATCAAGGAGCAGGTCGAGGAGGTCGCGACCATGAGCGACCTGCTCGCCGTGGTGACACGCAACCGCGACGACATCGAGGACATCGAGGAGTACGTCGCGCGCGAGCAGGGCGGCGGCGAGGCCGACCCGACGGCCCCGCGGATCGCCGGGGCCTGACGGCCCGAGGGACCAACCGCCGCCCCAGGAGCCCGGCTCAGACTGGAGCGGCGGAAGGCCTGTCCCGTCCGTGCAACGAGGAGTGGCACCGGCGGGTTACGGCAGACTGCTCGCATGGCGCGGGTGACGGTCGTCGGAGCCGGCGTGGTCGGCCTGACGTGCGCCGTCCGGCTGCTCGAGAACGGCCACCGGGTCGACGTACTGGCGCGGGACCTGCCGCTGGAGACGACGTCCGCGGTGGCCGCGGCCATCTGGTACCCGTACCGCGCCTTTCCGTTCGACCGGGTGCTCGCCTGGTCCACGCGCAGCTACGAGGTGTTCGACGGGCTCGCCTCGGTTCCCGAGGCGGGCATCGTGATGCGGCCGGGTGTCGAGCTGTTCGGCTCCGCCCAGGACGAGCCGTGGTGGCGGCCGGCGGTGCCGCGACTGGAGCACGTGCCTGCGCCGGAGGGGTACGCCGACGCGTGGACGTTCGTCGCGCCGGTGGTCGAGATGGGGGTCTACCTGCAGTGGCTGGCCGGGCGGGTCCTCTCGCTCGGCGGCACGATCACCCGGCTGAACCTGTCGTCGCTGCCTGTCGGGCCCGACGTGGTCGTGAACTGCGCAGGCATCGGGTCGCGACTGCTGGCGTCGGACCTGACGGTCGAGCCGGTGCGCGGCCAGGTGGTGTACGTCTCGCAGGTCGGCCTGGAGGAGTGGCTGCTCGACTCGTCGTCGTCGCTGACCTACGTCGTGCCCCGGTCCGCGGACATCGTGCTGGGAGGTACGGACGAGGAGGGCGACTGGAGCCGGACCCCGTCCTCGGAGACCGCGGCCGCGATCCTGGAGCGAGCCCGTGCTCTGGTGCCGGCGCTGTCCGGCGCCCGGGTGCTCAAGCACCGGGTCGGCCTGCGGCCCGCGCGACCGTCGGTACGGGTCGAGCGGATCGGGTCGGTCATCCACTGCTACGGGCACGGGGGAGCCGGGGTCACGTTGTCGTGGGGTACGGCGGACGAGGTCGTGTCGTTGTTGGAGTGAGCGATCGCATGGTGGTCGAGCCGTGAGGCCGGCCACGGCCTCGCGTGTCGAGACCGCCGCTGTTCGGTCACCGGGTCTCGACACGGGCTCGCTGGCGCTCGCCCGGCTCGACCACCATGTGTCGTTGGTGGTCGAGCCGTGAGGCCGGCCACGGCCGAGCGTGTCGAGACCGCCGCTGTTCGGTCGCCGGGTCTCGACTCGGGCTCGCTGGCGCTCGCCCGGCTCGACCAGCATGTGTCGTTGGTGGTCGAGCCGTGAGGCCGGCCACGGCCGAGCGTGTCGAGACCGCCGCTGTCCGGTCGCCGGGTCTCGACACGGGCTCGCTGGCGCTCGCCCGGCTCGACCAGCATGGGTCGCCGCTGGCGCTCGCCCGGCTCGACCAGCATGGGTCACCGCCGCCGGCGCAGCACCAGGCCGATCAGCCCCAGCCCGATGAGCAGCCCGACCACGCCGCCGACGAACTCACCCCAGGCCGACGGCGTACGGCCGCCGATGGCTGCCCCGAGGCCGGCGAGCATCATCGCTGCGATCGCCAGGCCGGCGCGCACGCCCATCTCCTGCACGAAGACCGAGGTGAACGACCCGGTGCTCCCGCGCCGGTCGAGCGGCTGCGCGCGCACCACCGCGGAGGTGTTGATGGGGCCGTAGACGTGCGGGTAGGTGTCGTCGCCGACGGCGTCCTCCTGCCAGCGGGACGTCAGCTCGTCGGTGTCGACGGTCAGCAGCACGAGCGGCTCGGCGGCGTCGGCGTAGTAGCGCTCCCACACCGGACGTACCTGCTCGCGACGGGCGGCGTGGATGAAGCCCTCCTGGTCGAGGGTCACCCCGCGGGTGGACGTGGTGTACGCCCCGGTCCGTCTCGCCTCGGCCCAGTCGGCCGCGGTGGCGATGTGGAAGATCTGCACGGGCCGGCGGCTAGAAGAGCCGGTCCTCGGTCGAGTCGAGGCCGCGGAGGGCGTCGTAGTCGACGACGGCGCAGGCGATGCCACGGTCGGTGGCCAGGACCCGGGCCTGGGGCTTGATCTCCTGGGCGGCGAAGATGCCCCGTACCGGGGCCAGCAGCGGGTCGCGGTTGAGCAGCTCGAGGTACCTCGTGAGCTGCTCGACGCCGTCGATCTCGCCGCGCCGCTTGATCTCGACGGCGACCGAGGCGCCGGAGGCGTCGCGGCACATCAGGTCGACGGGACCGATGGCGGTCGGGTACTCGCGCCGTACCAGGGTCAGACCGTCCGCGAGGGTCGCGGGGTGCTCGGCGAGCAGCTCCTGGAGGTGCTTCTCGACGCCGTCCTTCTGGAGGCCGGGGTCGATGCCGAGCTCGTGGGAGGAGTCGTGCAGCACCTCCTCGATGAGGATGCGCAGGGTGTCCTCGGTCCTGGACATGACGACCCACTCGACGGCACCGTCGTCCGTCACGCCCTCGCGGAGCGTGCACGGCGGGGACATCCAGTTGAGCGGCTTGTAGGAGCCGCCGTCGGAGTGCACGAGCACCGACCCGTCGGCCTTGATCATCAGCACCCGGGTCGCCATCGGCAGGTGGGCGGTGAGCCGGCCGGCGTAGTCGACCTGGCACCGAGCAACCACGAGCCTCACGAGGCAGCAACCTACCGGGGTGGTCTCGAGGCTCGTCGCCGGCGCTCCTCGCACCTCGACCACCGATGAACGCGTGACCCTTTCCACACGCCTGCGGCCTCGGCGTACGTCCCGCGCCGGTGGGAGGATGCGCCCCATGACGAGCCGCGAGTTCGACCGGATCGGTGTCATCGGCCTGGGCACCATGGGGGCCGGCATCGCCGAGGTCTTCGCCCGCAACGGGTACGCCGTGACGGGTGTCGAGATCAACGACGAGGCCCTGGAGCGCGGCCGCCAGCACCTGGAGCACTCCACCGGCCGAGCGGTGGCCCGCGGCAAGCTGACCGAGGCCGAGCAGGCCGAGCTGCTCGGGCGTATCACGTTCACCACCGAGATGAAGGACCTCGCCGACGCCGACTTCGTGGTCGAGGCGGTCGTGGAGTCCCTGGACATCAAGAAGTCGGTCTTCCGCACGCTCGACGACATCGTCGACGCCGACGCGATCCTGGCCACCAACACCTCGTCGCTCTCGGTCACCGAGATCTCGGCCGCCAGCGGTCACCCCGGCCGCGTCGTCGGCGTGCACTTCTTCAACCCCGCGCCCGTGCAGAACCTCGTCGAGGTGATCCGCACCGTCGTCACCGAGCCCGACGTGCTGGCCGACGTGCAGGCGCTGTTGGCCGAGCTGGGCAAGAGCCCGGTCGTCTGCGGCGACCGCGCGGGCTTCATCGCGAACACCCTGCTCTTCGGGTACCTCAACCACGCGGTCGCGATGTACGAGAGCCACTACGCGACCCGCGAGGACCTCGATGCCGCGATGCGCTACGGCTGCGGGTACCCGATGGGCCCGCTCGCGCTGCTCGACCTGATCGGTCTCGACACGGCGTACGAGATCCTCGACACGATGTACAAGCAGGGCCGCGACCGCCTGCACGCGCCGGCGCCGATCCTCAAGCAGATGGTGACCGCCGGGCTGCTCGGCCGGAAGTCGGGGCGTGGCTTCTACACCTACGAGGCCCCCGACAGCTCCAAGGTCGTGCCGGACCACCTCACGCCGTCCGCCGACGACGAGCCCCGGCTGCGCCGCGACATCAGCCGCGTCGGCGTCGTCGGCACCGGCACGATGGCGTCCGGCATCGTCGAGGTCTTCGCCAAGGCCGGGTACGACGTGGTGTACGTCGGCCGGTCCGACGCCAAGGTCGAGGGAGTGCACGCCACCATCGAGCGCTCGCTCGACAAGGCGATCCAGCGCGGCAAGCTCGAGGAGTCCGCGCGCGGCGAGGTGCTCGGCCGGCTGACCGGCTCGACCTCGCTGGAGGACCTCGCCGACTGCGACATCGTGGTCGAGGCGATCGCCGAGGACCTGCGCGTGAAGACCACGCTCTTCGAGAACCTCGACGAGATCTGCAAGCCCGGGGCGATCCTGGCGACCACCACGTCGTCGCTGCCGATCATCTCGGCTGCGATGGCCACCAAGCGGCCGCAGGACGTCATCGGGATGCACTTCTTCAACCCGGCCCCGGTGATGCAGCTGGTCGAGGTCGTCTCGACCGTGGCGACCGCCGACGACGTCGCGGAGACCGTGCGTGCGCTGTGCACCAAGGTCGGCAAGGTCCCGGTGTCGTGCGGCGACCGCGCCGGGTTCATCGTGAACGCGCTGCTCTTCCCGTACCTCAACGACGCCGTGAAGATGCTCGAGGCGCACTACGCGACGGCCGACGAGGTCGACACGGCCATGAAGCTGGGCTGCGCGCTGCCGATGGGTCCGTTCGAGCTGCTCGACGTGGTCGGCAACGACGTCTCGCTGGCGATCCAGCGCGAGCTGTACCTCGAGTTCCGCGAGCCCGGGTTCGCACCGGCGCCGCTGCTCGAGCACCTGGTGACGGCGGGGTACCTCGGACGGAAGACGCAGCGCGGGTTCCGCGACTACACGCACCGCTGAGGGGTCGGCGGGGGTCTCGTGACGGGACTTCGTCCCTCCTTCGACCAGCGACGGACTTCCTCCCTCCACGACCGTTGGGACCCGACTCACCCCCAGGTGTGCATCCATCGGGGTGGTGTGGGATGGCCCCGCGCAGAACTACCGTCCGGAAGGTTGCCCGGGCAGCAGTCGTCACACCCCGAGGGTCCGGGCGGAGAGGCGAGACCGATGTCCGTCGAGACCGGACGCATCACCACTGACATCCCGGCCCGGATGGACCGCCTGCCGTGGGTCCGCTGGCACTGGATGATCGTCATCGGGCTGGGGGCCGTCTGGATCCTCGACGGCCTCGAGGTCACCATCGTCGGCTCGATGTCCGACGCCCTCAAGCCGGGCGACACCGGCCTGGGGCTGAGCAGCTCCGACATCGGGATGGCGGGAGCGGTGTACGTCGCCGGCGCCTGCCTCGGCGCACTGTTCTTCGGTCAGCTCACCGACCGGTTCGGCCGGAAGAAGCTGTTCCTCATCACCCTGGCGGTCTACACCGTCGCGACCGTGCTGACGGCGTTCTCGATGAGCCCGCTGTGGTACTTCGGCGCCCGGTTCCTCACCGGTGCGGGCATCGGCGGCGAGTACGCCGCCATCAACTCCGCGATCGACGAGCTGATCCCCGCCAAGTACCGCGGCCGGGTCGACGTCGCGATCAACGGCTCGTTCTGGGTCGGCGCCACCGCGGGCTCGCTGCTGACGATCCCGCTGCTCGACCCCAACATCATCGACGAGGCCTGGGGCTGGCGACTCGCCTTCGGGCTCGGCGCCATCCTGGCCGTCGGCATCCTGTTCGTGCGCCGGCACGTGCCGGAGAGCCCGCGCTGGCTCTTCATCCACGGCCGCGAGGACGAGGCCGAGAAGATCGTCCGCGACATCGAGGACACGGTCCAGGACGAGTCGGGCAAGCAGCTCGGGTCGGTGTCGGACACCATCACCATCCGGCAGCGCAAGACGATCAGCCTGGCGCTCATCGCCAAGACGGTCTTCACGATGTACCCGAAGCGGACGATCCTCTGCTTCTCGCTCTTCGTCGGTCAGGCGTTCCTCTACAACGCCTTCTTCTTCACCTACGGCGACAGCCTGAGCACGTTCCTCGACGTGAAGCAGACGGGCTACTACATCGCGGTCTTCGCCATCAGCAACTTCCTCGGGGCCCTGCTGCTGAGCCAGCTGTTCGACACCGTCGGGCGGGTGCCGATGATCGCCGGCACCTACATCCTGTCCGGTGTGCTGCTCGCCGGCACCGGCTTCTTCCTCGGCAGCGTCACGGCCGTCACGCTGACGCTGATGGGCTGCATCATCTTCTTCTTCGCCTCGGCCGGCGCCAGCGCGGCGTACCTCACCGCGAGCGAGGTCTTCCCGATGGAGACGCGGGCCCTGTGCATCGCGTTCTTCTACGCGATCGGCACCGCGGTCGGCGGCATCACCGGCCCGCTGTACTTCGGCAAGCTCATCGACAGCGCCGACGACATCACCGGGATCGCCCCGGGCTACTTCATCGGCGCCGCGCTGATGGTCGCCGGCGGCATCGTCGCCGCGTTCCTCGGCGTCAAGGCCGAGGGCCGGTCGCTGGAGTCGCTCGCCCAGCCGCTGACGGCGGAGGACGCCGACGAGCCGGGCCCGACCACCGAGGACCACCCCACCACGACAGGAGGACGACGATGACCCCGATGCCACCCCCGAAGCCCTCCACCGAGGGCCCGCGCGACCGGCACGTGACCTACGAGATCGGCCAGCTGGTCCGGGCGCTCAGGTCCCAGGGCCCGCAGAGGCCGGAGGAGCTGGGCCGCCTGGTCGGCGACGAGTACTGGGAGTCCGGACGCTTCGACAAGGCCCTCGCTCTCGCCGTCAGCGACGGCCTGATCACCCGGACCGGCGAGGGCAAGGTCGCCGTCGTCTGACGACGCACGACGCCCGATTCGTCAGCGATCGCTTCGCCTCGGGCACCCGCAGGATCGCTGACGAATCGGGAGGAGCGGTCAGTCGAGGCAGAACTCGTTGCCCTCGGGGTCGGCCATGGTGATGTGGCCCTGGTCGACCTGATCGGCCTCGACCCGGTAGAGCCGGGTCGCGCCGACGGCGAGCAGCTCCTCGCACCGACGCTCCAGCGCGGCCATCCGCTCGTCGCCGCGCAGGCCGGGGGCGGCGCGCACGTCGAGGTGCACGCGGTTCTTGGCCGACTTGCCCTCGGGCACCTTCTGGAAGAACAGGCGGGGCCCGACGCCGTCCGGGTCGACGGACGCCGAGGCGTCGTTGCGACGCGCCTCGGGGATGCCCCAGGCGTCGAGCGCCTCGTCCCAGGTCTCGAAGGGCGGTGGCGGGCTGTCGAGCCGGTAGCCCAGCACCTCGTTCCAGAACAGGGACAGGGCGCGGGGGTCGGCGCAGTCGAACGTCACCTGGACCGTGGCGGCCATCAGCAGCTCCTCTCGGGTGGCGTGGTCGCCACCCTGCCAGGCAGCGGGGACACCGCACGCGTGCCGACGGCCGGCCTTGGCGCGATTTCGTAGGCTGGCGGCATGGGTCTGGTGCTGCTGGTCGTGCTCATCGCCGTGATCGCCGGCGTCGCGGTGGTCGCCAAGCGCTCCGCGGACCGGAAGGCGCTCGAGCGCAAGGCCGCCGAGCTGGAGCCGGTGAAGAAGCTCGCGTACGAGGACATCACGGCCCTCGGCGTCGAGCTCCAGGACCTGGGCGAGGACATGTCCGGGCAGGACCTCGACAAGGGCGCGCGCTCCGATTACCAGCGCGCTCTGGACGCCTACGAGTCGGCCAAGATGGCCGGCGACTACCTGACGTCGCCCGACGAGATCACCCACGTGACCAAGATCCTCGACGACGGGCGGTACGCCATCGCGTGCGTCCGCGCGCGCGTCGCGGGTCAGCCGCTGCCGACGCGACGACCGGCCTGCTTCTTCGACCCGCGGCACGGGATGGCGGTCGAGGACGTGCCGTACGCCCCGCCGGGCGGCGTCGAGCGCGACGTGCCCGCGTGCGCCCTGGACGCCGAGCGCGTCAAGGCCGGTGCCGAGCCGGACTCGCGGATGGTGATGGTCGGCTCGCAGCGGGTGCCGTACTGGCAGGGCGGCCGCACCTACGCGCCGTACGCCCAGGGGTACTTCGGCGGGTTCGGGCCGATGGAGTGGATGTTCGTCGGGCTGATGTTCGGGGGCGGGTTCGACGGCCTCGGCGACGGTCTGGGTGCGCTGGCCGACGGGATCGGCGACGGCATCGGCTCGATCGGCGACGGCATCGGCGACCTGTTCGACGGCTTCGACTTCTAGGGCGGGCGCCCCAGCGCTGGTCTAGACCGAGCGCCCGGCGCCGAACCCGGGGGCCGTGCCGGGGAGTCGTCTGGGCATGACCGCCGAGGAGGACTTCGCGCAGTTCGTGCGCGCGTCGTCCCCGCGGCTATTCCGCACGGCGTACGCCGTGGCCGGCGACTACCAGCTCGCCGAGGACGCCCTCCAGGCGGCGTACGCCTCGGCGTACTCCCGCTGGCGGCGCGTCCGGGAAGCCGCCAACCCGGAGGCCTACGTCCAGCGCATGGTGCTCAACCAGCTGCTGACCTGGCGTCGCCGGCTGTCCTTCCGGCGCGAGGTGCCCTCGGCGCGACTGCCCGAGCGTGGGCACGTGCCGTCCCACGAGGACGTGGTGGCCGACGTCGACGAGGTGTGGCGGGCCCTGGCGACCCTGCCGCCGCGGCAGCGTGCGGTCGTCGTGCTCCGGTACGTCGAGGACCTCTCCGTCGCGGACACCGCGGCCGCCCTCGGGGTGCGCGAGGGCACGGTGAAGTCGCAGACCGCGGCGGCGCTCACCCGCCTGCGGGGACGCCTCGACCAGCTGGAGACACCGTCGAGCGGGGGTGGCCGATGAGCATCGAGGAGAGGGTGGCCCGCGACGTCCGTACCCGGCTGGCCTCGCTGCCGGCGCACCTCGTGGACGTGGACGGGGTACGGCGCCGCGCTCGCCGCACGACGCTGCGCCGGCGGGTGACGACCGGGGTCGTGGCCGGGGTCGTGGTCGCCGGGGTGGCGTGGGCCGCGACCACCCTGCGCCCCGAGGAGCGGACGCAGGAGCCGGTGCTGCCTCCACCGGTCAACGTCGACTCCACACGTCCCCTGACGTACGCCGAGGGCTCGGCCATCCAGTACGGCACCCGGCAGGTCGACGTGGACGCGCCGCCGGACGCCATCGAGGTCACCGACTACGGCGTGGCCTTCATGAGGTCCGACGGCAGCATCTGGCTCTCCGACGGGGGAGCGCCGGAACAGATCGGCTCCACCGACCCGGCCTGGATCGCGGACTGGGAGGTGGACCCGCTGGTGTCCCAGGCCACCGGACCCGACCTCGAGTGGTTCGAGCCGGACGGCTCCGGTGGGGTCGACGCGGTGGTCTACGACACCAGGACCCGCGAGGAGGTCGGCCGCGTGCCGACCGGGGTCGATCCGGGCTGCTCCGGCGAGTGCGCCGAGATCTTCGGTGCCCACGACGGCCGGCTCTACTGGACCGACCGGCCGTGCCGGGAGGAGTGCCGGGGCTTCCCACCCACGCACGACGACGAGTCCAACGTCGAGCCGACGCCGACCACACGTGAGACCGACCTGGCCTCCGGAGACGGCCGGCTGCTGACCTCGCCGGAGTTCCGCGCCGTCGTCCGCGCCTGGCCCCGGGTGATCGAGCTGCGTCAAGCATCCGGGAAGCCGATGGACGAGACCAGCGACGACTACCTCGTCGGCGAGGGGCTCGGCCTCCAGATCGGGGGATGGCCCCGCGTGGAGGTCTACGGCCCCGGTCCGGGGGAGCTGGTCCGGTTCGTGGTGGCCAGCGGAGAGCCGGTGCAGTTCCGCGGCCACGGACAGCTGCCCACCGACGACGACTTCCGGCTCGTCCAGTGGCTCGACGACGACCGCGTGGTCCTGGCTCAGTACCGGTTCAACCGGGACTTCACCCGCGTGCGCTACTCGACGCTGGTCACGTGCCAGTTCTCGACGCATTCCTGCGAGGTCACCACGCCCGCCCCGGACGGCGGGTCCCGGGTCGTGCCAGGCACCTGACCGCACCACCTAGGCTGAGCCCCGATGAGCGATCCGGGCCTGTACGCGACCACCCAGGGCGAGCAGGGCTCGTGGGTGGTGTTCTGCCACGGGCTCTTCGGACAGGGCAAGAACTGGACCCAGATGTCCAAGACCGTCGCCCAGCGGCACCGGGTGCTGCTGCTGGACATGCCGCAGCACGGGCGGTCGCCGTGGACCGACGGGTTCTCGTACGTCGGCGCGGCCGACCAGGTCGAGGCCGCGATCGCGGCGCGCGCCGGCGACGAGCCGGTCGCGCTGGTCGGCCACTCGATGGGCGGGAAGATCGCGATGGTGCTGGCGCTGCGGCACCCGGAGCGGGTCGCCCGGCTCTGTGTCGTGGACGTGGCTCCGGTGGCGTACGACGGCGGCCGTCAGTTCGTGGGGTACGTACAGGCGATGCGCGGCCTCGACCTCGCCCGGCTGGACAGCCGCTCGGACGCCGATGCCGCGCTGCGGGAGGCCGTCCCCGACGACGTCGTCCGGGCGTTCCTGCTGCAGAACCTGCGCCGTTCGCCCGAGCCCCCCGGCTGGTCCTGGCAGCCGAACCTCGAGGTCATCGACCGCGACCTCGGCGCGATCACCGGCTGGCCGGCCGAGGAGCTCACCGGTGTGGCGCCGTACCCCGGCCCGGTGCTGTGGGTGCGCGGCGAGCGGTCCGACTACATCACCGACGAGCACGCGGCCGCGATGGCGACGTACTTCCCCCGCGTGCGGAAGCTGACCGTCCGCGGCGCCGGGCACTGGGTGCACTCCGAGCAGCCGGAGGCGTTCGCCAGCGTGCTGGAGGCGTTCCTCGCGACGTCGCGCTAGCGCTTGCGGGCGCGGTACGCCGCGACCGCGGCGCGGTTGCTGCAGCTGCTCCCGCAGAAGATCTTCGAGCGGTTGCGGGAGAGGTCCAGCACGATCCCCTCGCAGTCGTCCTGCGCGCAGACGCCGAGGCGGGACATCTCGTCGGAGCGGATCACGTCGATCATCGCCATCGCGGTCTCCACCATGATGCGTCGCTCCAGCGGCGCGTCGGGGTCGACCGCGTGCAGGTGCCAGTCGAAGCGGTCGTGGCGGGTCAGCTGGGGGAGAGCGTGCGCCTCGCGGAGCATCTCGTTGACCATCTCGACGGCCTCGTCGCGCTCGGCGGTCAGCAGGGCGCGCAGGCGCGGACGCGACCGGCGTACGGCGTCCAGCTCGGCCTCGTCGCCGTCGCGGCGGCCGGTGAACTCGAACCGCGCGTAGAACGCGTCCAGGTCCTCCACCGAGGTCAGCGTGTCGGGGTCCTCGCCGGTGTTGACGAGGGTCACCGCCGCCTGGAGCGAGATCTCGGTGTCATGTGCGAAGACCACGTTGACAGATTACACGAGGCGGCCTAGTGTCATGTGTCATGGCGACATTGGCGCATGACACGACCCCGGACGTGGTCTCGTCGCGCGCGCTGGCGGGGCTCGGGTTCGCCGTGCTGTCGGCGGCGTCGTTCGGCTTGTCCGGGGCGCTCGCGCGCGGCCTCCTGGACACCGGCTGGACGCCTGGCGCCGTCTCGCTGCTCCGCATCGCCATCGCCGCCGCGGTCGTGGCGCCGTTCGGGGCGGTCGCGCTGCGTGGCCGCTGGCACCTGCTGCGCCGCAACCTGCGTGGCCTGCTGTTCTACGGGATCGTCGCGGTGGCGATGCCCCAGTTCTCCTACTTCTCCGCCGTCGCGCACACGCAGGTGGCGCCCGCGCTGCTGATCGAGTTCACCGCGCCGGCCGCCGTGGTGCTCTTCCTGTGGCTGCGCCGCGGCGAGCGGCCGAGCCGGGTGACCGTGGGCGGTGCGCTGCTCGCGGCCCTCGGCCTGGTGCTGGTGCTCGACCTGGTGTCCGGCGCCGACCTGAGCGCGGTGGGCGTGGCCTGGGCGATGGTCGCGATGATCGGCTGCGCGACGTACTTCCTGCTGTCGGCCGACGACACCGGCCTGCCGCCCATCGCCCTCGCCGGCGGCGGCATGCTGGTGGCCGCGGTCGCGCTGGCGCTGCTCGGGCTCGTCGGGCTGCTCGACATGCGCGCGGCGACCGTGGACGTCGACCTGGCAGGTACGGCGGTGGCCTGGTGGGTGCCCGTCGTGCTGCTCGGCGTGGTGACCGCGGCGGTGTCCTACGTGGCCGGGATCGCGGCCATCCGCCGCCTCGGTTCGCGGCTGGCGTCGTTCGTGGCGCTGCTCGAGGTCGTTTCCGGCGTGCTGTGGGCGTGGTTCCTGCTCGGCGAGCTGCCGCACGCCGCCCAGCTCCTCGGCGGTGCGCTGATCCTCGCCGGCGTCGTCGGGGTCAAGCTGGGGGAGCGGGCCACCTCTGTGGCCCACCCTGCTGTCCGTGAGCGGTGAGTGAGTGTCGGTCCGGCGAGCCGAGACCGACCCTCACGCACCGCCGCCCGGCCGGACGGGCCCGGCGGACCTACCTGCCGTCCTGGCGCCGGATGAACACCTCGCGGGTGATCATCAGCAGCGCGGCGGCGGTCGGGATGGCGAGCAGCGCGCCCACCACGCCGAGCAGGCCGGCGCCGACGAGGGCCGCGATCACCGTGGCAGCGCCCGGGATGTCGACCGAGCGAGACATCACGCGCGGGTAGATCACGTAGTTCTCGACCTGCTGGTAGATCACGTAGAAGATCACGCAGGCGAGCCCGATCCTGTAGTCGGTCGCGAAGCCGATCGCGGACACGATGACCGCGCCGATCGTCGCGCCGATCATCGGGATGACGTCGAGCAGCAGGACCACGAAGGCCAGTGCGACGGCGTACTGGCCCAACCCGACGCTGAACAGGAAGATCAGCGAGGTGATGCCGGCGCAGGCGGCGACGACGACGGCGCCGGAGACGTACCCGCCGACGCTGGCGACAACCCGGTCGCCGAGCTTGCTGACGCGGTCACGGCGGGAGGCCGGGGCCAGCCGGTAGATCGCGTTCTTGGTCGAGTCGAGCGAGGACAGGAAGTACAGCGTCAGCACGAGGATCACGAACGCGTTGGCCAGCGCGCCGAGCACCCGCAGGCTGATGCCGAGCACGCCGCCGAAGATGCTCGAAGTGAAGTTTCCGTCCGTGACGTACTCGCGGACCTTGTCGATGACGTCGAAGCGGTCGTCGAGGTCCTGCACCATCTTGTTCTTCTGGAGCTGGTCGAGCCAGCCGGGCGCGTTGTCGGTGATCTGGGCGACCTGGTCGGTGATGACCGGGACGATCGCCAGCAGGAACAGGGCGACGCCCAGCAGGAACAGCACGATCACGCAGGTCACCGCGAGGCTGCGCCGCATGCCACGGCGCTGGAACCACTCGACCGACGGGTTCAGGCCGGCGGCCAGGAAGAGCGACACCACGATCAGGATGAGGACGCCGCCGATGCGCTCGGCCTGGTGGAACAGCCACATCGCCAGGACGAACCCGAGCCCACCGAAGAAGCCGATGTAGAACGGCGAGTGCCGGTCGAAGCGCGCTCCTTGCCGCCCGAGGTCGACCTGCTCCTCCTCGACGACCTCGACCTTCTCGGCGTTCTCGATCTCGACGTCCGACGCGTCGCCGGACTTGTCGCCGGGCGTCAAGCGCCGGCCTTGCCGGTGCCGTCCGACGACTTCTCCGCAGGACCGTCCTCGTCCTCGCCGAACCCGGCGACGACGTCGCGCAGGCTGGAGAGCTGGGCGGTGATGGCGTCGCGGCGCTTGGTCATCCGCTCGACGTCGGCGCGGATGGCGGCGAGCTGACGCTCGGCGTCGGCCTGGGCGCTGGTGTTCAACGAGTCGACCTGGCTGCGGGCCAGCGACACGATCTGCTCGGCCTCGCGACGCGCACGGGACAGCATCGCCTCGGACTCGGTGTGCGCCTGCTCGCGGTGGCTCTGTGCCTGGGAGATGGCCTCCCGGGCGCGCTGCTCGGCGGACGTCGCGCGGGACTCGGCCTCGGCGACGAGCCGGCCGGTCTCGGCGGTGGCGCTGGCGTGGTGGTCGGCCGCCTCCTTGGCCAGCCGCTCCTTCTCGACCGCCAGCGTGCGGCGCGCCTCCTGGACCTCGCGGTCGGCGGCGGCCCGGGCCTGCTCCGCCTCGCGCTTGGCGCTGATGCGCAGCTCGTTGGTCTCCTGCTGGGCGGCGAGACGCAGCTGGTCGGCCTCGCGCTGCGCGGACGCGAGCACGTCGGCCGCCTCGCTCCGAGCCAGGCTGCGCTCCTGCTCGGCGTCGGCGAGGATCCGCGCGCGGGTCTCGTCGAGCTCCTTGAGCTGCACCAGCCGCATGTCCTCGGCCTCGCGGGTGGCGTCGGCGCGGACCGCCTGGGCGTCGCGGTGTGCCTGCTCGAGGATCTCGCGGGCGTCCCGGTCGGCGACCGTGCGGACCTCGGCGGCCTCCTCCTCGGCCAGCCGCAGCATCGCAGTCGCGCGGCCTCCGAGCCCGGCGTACGACGGGTTGCGGTTCTCCTCGAGCTCGCGGCGGGCGGAGTCGAGCGAGCTCTCCAGCTCGCCGATGCGGCTGTGCGCCTGGCTGAGCGTGCTGCCGAGGCGCTCCTGCTCACCGGCGAGGTGGCGCAGCCGCGCGTCGACGGCGTTCTTGTCGTAGCCGCCGCGGCGTACGGTCGGCAGCCCGATGGAGCCGGGCTGAGGAGCGGCCGCGGGAGGTACGACGGTCTGCCGGGCGTACACCTGCGCCGCCTCGGCGACCGAGCCCGGTGGGGCCGGCTGAGGGGCCGCGGGCTGCGGGGCCGGTCGTGGCGCCGCTTGCTGAGCCGGCTGCTGGGCCGATTGCTGCTGGGCCGATTGCTGCTGGGTCGGCTGGGGGCGCTGGGGGAGAGGCTGGCTCGGCGCGACGGGCAGCACCTGGGTGCGCTCGACGTCCTGGCCGGGTACCGGCTCGCCCGTCAGCTCTTCCCCCTCGTCCGGCCTGTCGTCAGGCTCGTCGTCATCGAAGATGGACAGGCCTCGGTCGCTCATGCAGCGTCACTCCCTCGGGGCTGGTCTCGGAGACCCCAGTCTCCCCCATGAAGGGTGGGACGCCAGACCACCCCGTGGGGTTGTCTCAGCCGACGACGGTCAGACGCCGCGGAAGCGGTTGATCGCGCTCTCGTGCTTGGCCCGCAGCTCCGGGTCGCGCACGCCGAGGCCCTCCTCGGGGGCCAGGCAGAGCACGCCGACCTTGCCCTGGTGGGCGTTGCGGTGGACGTCGAGGGCGGCCTGGCCGGTCTCCTCGAGCGGGTAGGACTGCGAGAGCGTGGGATGGATCATGCCCTTGGCGATCAGCCGGTTGGCCTCCCACGACTCGCGGTAGTTGGCGAAGTGCGAGCCGATGATCCGCTTGAGGTTCATCCAGAGGTACCGGTTGTCGTACTGGTGCATGAACCCGCTGGTCGAGGCGCAGGTGACGATCGTGCCGCCCTTGCGGGCGGCGTACACACTCGCACCGAACGTCTCGCGGCCCGGGTGCTCGAACACGATGTCGACGTCCTCGCCGCCGGTGAGCTCGCGGATGTCCTTGCCGAACCGCCGCCACTCGGCCGGGTCCTGCTCGTGCTCGTTCTTCCAGAACTTGTAGGCCTTCTCGGAGCGGTTGATGATCAGCTCGGCGCCCATCGCGCGGCAGATGTCGGCCTTCTCGTCGTTGCTGACCACGCAGACCGGGGTCGCGCCGCCGTTCAGCGCGTACTGCGTCGCGAACCCGCCGAGGCCGCCGCTCGCGCCCCAGATGAGGACGTTGTCGCCCTGCTTCATGCCGGCACCGTTGCGCGAGACCAGCTGGCGGTACGCCGTGGAGTTGACCAGCCCCGGCGACGCGGCCTCCTCCCAGGTCAGGTGCGCGGGCTTGGGCATCAGCTGGTTGGACTTCACCAGCGCGATCTCGGCGAGGCCGCCGAAGTTCGTCTCGAAGCCCCAGATGCGCTGCTCCGGGTCGAGCATCGTGTCGTTGTGGCCGTCCGGGCTCTCGAGCTCGACGCTCAGGCAGTGGGCGACGACCTCGTCGCCGGGGTGCCAGAGGTGCACGCCGGGGCCGGTGCGCAGGACGACGCCGGCCAGGTCGGAGCCGACGATGTGGTACGGCAGGTCGTGCCGCTTCGACAGCGGCGACAGCCGGCCGTACCGCTCGAGGAACCCGAACGTCGAGACCGGCTCGAAGATGCTCGTCCAGACGGTGTTGTAGTTGATCGCGCTCGCCATCACCGCGACCAGCGCCTCGCCGGGACCGAGCTCGGGGACGGGTACGTCGTCGAGGTGCAGCGTCTTGCGCGGGTCCTTGTCCTTGCTGTCCAGTCCCTCGAAGAGGCCGACCTCGTCCTTGTGGACGGTGACGGCCCGGTACGACTCGGGCACCTCGAGGGCGGCGAACTCCTCGCCCGACGTGTCTCCGGCCAGGATGGCGTCGCGGATCTGCTGCATCCTCGGGAAGTTAGCGGCCATTCACCACGCATGGGCAGGTCTGTGAGGGACCTGACACGCCTCCCGCCGAGTTGCGCCCCGGGCACGGTCGAGCTGCGCTCCGGGCACGGTCGAGTTGCGCCCCGGGTACGGTCGAGTTGCGTCTCCGTCACCAAGCTCGGGTACCGGAGGCGCAGCTGGCCGGTGTCCCAGGCGCAACTCGCGCGTACCGGGGGCGCAACTCGCACGTACCGGGGGCGCAACTCGCACGCGGTCAGGGGGTGGCGGGCTCGACCAGCTCGATCAGCACCCCGCCGGCGTCCTTGGGGTGGACGAAGTTGACCCGCGAGCCGGACGTACCTCGTCGGGGGGCGTCGTAGAGGAGGCGTACGCCGCGCTGGCGGAGCACGCCGGCCACGGCCTCGACGTCGTCGACGCGGTAGGCGAGCTGCTGGATGCCGGGGCCGGAGCGGTCGAGGAACTTCGCGATCGTGGACTCGGGGGACAGCGGTGCGAGCAGCTGGATGCAGGAACCCGAGTCGCCGACGGCGACCATCGCCTCCCGGACGCCCTGCTCCTCGTTGGTCTCCTCGTGCACGGTCTCCATGCCGAAGGTGTCGCGGTAGAACGCCATCGCCTCGTCGAGGTCCGGGACCGCGATGCCGACGTGGTCGATGGCGGTGAAGAGATGACCGGGCAGATCAGTCGGGAGCATGCCGCCATGCTCGCCGTACTGCCGCCGGGAAGGCCACGCGCTGTGAGCATTTCCTCACCCGCGGCGGGGCCCGCGGCATGGCCCGCCGTACGGGCCCGTGGGTACCCTCGCCAGGAGGGACACAGTCATGTGTCAGGCGCTGAACCAGGAGGCACTCCATGTCCGGGAACGTCATCGTCGCGGGTGCGCGTACGCCGATCGGACGGCTGCTCGGGGGTCTCAAGGACCAGTCCGCGGCCCAGCTCGGCGGGGTCGCGATCGCCGGGGCTCTGGAGAAGGCCGGCGTGTCCGGCGACCAGGTCGACTACGTGATCATGGGCCAGGTCATCCAGGCCGGCGCCGGCCAGAACCCCGCCCGCACTGCCGCCGTCGCCGGCGGCATCCCGATGGACATCCCGAGCATCACCATCAACAAGGTGTGCCTCTCCGGCATCAACGCGATCGCGCTGGCCGACCAGCTGATCCGCGCCGGCGAGGTCGACATCGTCGTGGCCGGCGGCATGGAGTCGATGACCCTGGCCCCGCACCTGCTGCCGAAGTCGCGTGAGGGCTTCAAGTACGGCGACACCACCCTGGTCGACTCGATGGCGTACGACGCGCTGTGGGACCAGAAGACCGCGCAGGCGATGGGCATGCTCACCGAGCAGTGCAACGCGGCGGCCGACAACCTGACGCGCGAGGAGCAGGACGCGTTCGCCGCCCGCTCCCACCAGCGCGCGGCGGAGGCCTGGAAGAACGGCCTCTTCGACGACGAGGTCGTCCCGGTGACGGTGAAGGCCCGCGGCGGTGACATCCAGGTGAGCGCCGACGAGGGCGTCCGCGGCGACACGACGGTGGAGTCGCTGAGCAAGCTGCGCCCGGCGTTCGGCAAGGACGGCACCATCACGGCCGGCTCCGCCTCGCAGATCTCCGACGGCGCCTGCGCCGTGGTCGTGATGAGCAAGGCGAAGGCCGAGGAGCTGGGTCTGGAGTGGCTGGCCGAGATCGGGGCGCACGCCCAGGTCGCCGGCCCCGACTCGACCCTCCAGCAGCAGCCGGCCCACGCGATCGCCAAGGCCGCCGAGAAGGACGGCATCACGCCGGCCGACCTCGACCTCGTCGAGATCAACGAGGCCTTCGCCGCGGTCGGCATCGCCTCGGCGCGCACGCTCGGCCTCGACGAGGCCAAGGTCAACGTCAACGGCGGCGCCATCGCGCTGGGCCACCCGGTCGGCATGTCCGGCGCCCGGATCGTGCTGCACCTCGCGCTGGAGCTGAAGCGCCGCGGCGGCGGCACCGGTGCGGCCGCGCTCTGCGGCGGCGGCGGCCAGGGCGACGCCCTCATCGTCCGCGTGCCCTGAGTGAGGGCAAACCCCTCGGTCGACGAGCTCGTCAGCCGGGCCCGCGACGGTGACGCGCGCGCCGTCGCGCGGCTGATCTCCTGGGTCGAGGACGAGGCCCCGCAGCTGCGGGAGGTGATGGCCGCGCTCGCGCCGTACGCCGGCCACGCACAGATCGTGGGCATCACCGGGTCGCCGGGGGTCGGCAAGTCCACCTCGACCAACGCGCTCGTCGGCGAGCTCCGCAAGGCCGGCAAGCGGGTGGGCGTGCTCGCGGTCGACCCGTCCTCCCCGTTCTCCGGCGGCGCGCTCCTCGGCGACCGCGTGCGGATGCAGGACCACGCCCTCGACCGGGACGTCTACATCCGGTCGATGGCCTCCCGCGGGCACCTCGGCGGGCTCTCGTGGTCGACGCCGCAGGCGTTGCGCGTGCTCGACGCGGCCGGCTGCGACATCGTCCTGGTCGAGACCGTCGGCGTCGGCCAGAGCGAGGTCGAGATCGCCGGGCAGGCCGACACCACCCTCGTGCTGCTCGCTCCGGGCGCTGGCGACGGCATCCAGGCGGCGAAGGCCGGGATCCTCGAGATCGCCGACATCTACGTGGTCAACAAGGCAGACCGCGACGGCGCCGACCAGCTGCGCCGCGAGCTGCGCGGCATGATCGCCCTCGGCGAGCGCGACGCGGACGACTGGAAGCCCCCCATCGTGAAGACCGTCGCCCACAAGGGCGACGGCGTGGACGAGGTGGTGGCCGAGATCGACCGGCACTTCGCGTGGCTGGCCGAGTCCGGCGAGCTCGAGAAGAGGCGCACGCGCCGGGTGCGCGACGAGATCGAGACGATCGCCGTCACCGCGCTGCGCCGTCGCTGGGACGACGTGCACGCCCGCGTCGAGCTCGACGACCTCGCGGCCGCGGTCGTCGCCGGCGAGTCCGACCCGTACACCGCCGCGGACACGCTCCTGGAGAACTTGTAGCGCGAGGTCACGATTTCGCCACAGGCGGCACCCCGGCGTGGGATTTGCCGGAGGACGTCCCTAACCTCCATCGGGTGACCACGATCGGGGACGACGGGCGCCAGGACGGCCGTCTGGTCGGGACCGACCTGTCGTTCGACGTCGAAGGTCGCCGGGTGCTCGACACGGTGTCGGTAGCCGCCGAGCCCGGCCGGATGCTCGCGGTCACGGGCTCCTCCGGGTCGGGCAAGACGACGCTCCTCACTCTCGTCGGCGGGCTCGCGAAGCCGGCCACCGGCACCGCGACGTACGACGGCGGGCCGGTCACCACCAAGGCCGGCGACCCGCTTCCGGGGACGGGCTTCGTGCTGCAGAGCTACGGGCTCGTGCCCACGCTCACCGCGGCCGAGAACGTCTCCATCGCGCTGCGCGGCCGCGGCGTCGGCCCGGTCGAGGCGACCGAGAAGGCCGTCCAGGCCCTGGGCCGGGTGGGCGTCGACGAGCTCGCCGACCGGCTCATCTCCGAGCTGTCCGGTGGACAGCTCCAGCGGGTCGCCGTCGCGCGTGCGCTCGTCGTCGAGGCGGCCGTGCTGCTCGCCGACGAGCCGACCAGCGAGCTCGACGAGGCCAACCGGGACGTCGTGGTCGGCCAGCTGCGGATGGAGGCGAACCGCGGCGCGGTCGTGCTGGTCGCCACCCACGACCCGGCCGTCGCCGAGGAGTGCGACGAGGAGGTGCACCTGGTCGACGGGAGGATCGAGGTGCACGAGGCCCCGCCCCCGCCACCCGAGCCCGGCCACGAGCACGACGCCTTCATGCGGCCCGGTACCTCCTGATGTCGGTCGACAGCTGGGTCTCGGCCGGCTCGACCGCCGTGGGACGACGTACGGGCATCGCGGTGCGGTGCCAGAACGTCGTGCACATCTACACCACGCTGGCCGGGCACGACGTCGTCGCGCTGCGCGGGGTCAACCTCGATATCGCCCCGGGCGAGCAGGTTGCGCTGCTCGGGCCGTCGGGGTCCGGCAAGTCGACGCTCCTGGGGCTGTTCGGCGGCCTGCAGCGCGCGTCGGCGGGCAAGGTGGTCGTCGACGGCATCGACATCAGCCGCATCCCGGAGTCCGAGCTGACCAGGCTGCGGGCCGGCAAGGTCGCCTCGCTGCTCCAGGGGGCGCGCCGCAACCTGCTGACCTACGCCTCCGCCGCCGGCAACGTCGAGTTCGCCCGCCGCGGCCTGGCGCCCGCCGACGTCCGCGAGCTGCCGAGCCCGCGCCAGCTGCTGGACCTGCTCGGGCTGGGCGAGCTGACCGACAAGCCGGTCAACGCCATGTCCGGCGGCGAGCAGCAGCGCGTCGCGCTCGCCGTCACCGTGTCCAGCGGCGCCGGTCTCCTGCTCTGTGACGAGCCGACCTCGCAGCTCGGCCACGCCGACCGCGACACCATGGTCGACCTGATCCAGCGGGTGAACGCCGAGCTCGGCACCACGGTCGTCATCGTCACCCACGACCCCGACATCGCCTCGCGCATCCCGCGGCGCATCACCATCCGCAACGGCCGGATCGGCTCCGAGGGCGTGCACGGCCGCGACTACGCCGTCATCGACCAGGACGGTGCGGTGCACCTGCCCGAGGAGTGGGCGGACGACTACCCGCCCGGCTCCCTGGTCGAGTTCGAGGAGACCGAGGACGGGTTCTTCGTACGCCGGGTGGACGTGTCGCCTCCGGGAGACCACGGCCGATGAGCACCTTCCTCGCCGGCCTGCGCTCGCGGCGCTGGCTCAACATCGGCGTGTTCGTGCTGGGCGCCCTGTCCATGCTGGTCGCGGTCGCGACGCCGCTGTACGCCCGGTCGTCCTCGGAGCACGTGCTCGACCAGCGCACCCTGCAGCGCCCGAACATCGAGACCGGCCTCCAGGTGGAGGTCGCCCCTCCGTCGGACGAGGCCGGGGGCACCTACCACCCGATCACGGTGGCCAGCGTGCCGGCGGGCCAGGACCGGGCGGCCGACGACCAGGCCCCCGAGCCGCTCAGCGACAGCACCAAGCAGGGCATGGTCGACACCGCACTCGACCTGGCGTCGAGCGACGCAGCCAGCACCTACTGGCACCCGCCGGTGGGCTTCCTCGAGAGCACCGGCAGCACCCAGCCGGTCGGCGGCGTGCAGCACCCGATCCGGGCCCTGTGGCGCGACGGCATGTGCGAGCACGCGACGGTGGTCGGACGGTGTCCCGCCGGTCCCGACGAGGCGCTGGTCGACCCGACCATGCTCAGGACGCTCCAGAAGAAGGTCGGCGACCAGGTCACGATTGAGTACACCGTGTTCGCGGGCGACGACAAGAAGGCCACGACTTTCACGCAGGCCTGGACCATCGTCGGCACCTACACGATCGCCGACGCCACGGACGCCTACTGGTTCGACCCGGCGCACACCGTGGGCGACGGGTTGCTGCGTCCGCCGCCGGGTGGCGACCCGCCGCTGCCGGCTCCGTCGCTGCTCGTCGACCAGGCCGGCATCGGCTACGCGGCCGTCGGTGGCGCCGAGCGGGCGATCGACCTGCGGGCTCTCGACATCGACACCATGGACGCCGCCAACGCGGACCTCGTGGAGTGGCAGGGCGAGATCGCGGGCCAGGCGCCGCCGGTCCTCCAGAGCGACGACCCCGCGAGCCTCCTGTCGCTGTTCGAGGACGTCCGGGCCGAGCAGCACCTGCTGTCCCAGATCACCCTCGCCGCGATCGTGCCGCTCGTCGTGCTCGCCCTGCTCCTGCTGTACGTCCTGGTCTCGTCGGCCGCGGAGGTACGGCGTCAGGAGGTCGCGCTGGCCAAGCTGCGCGGGTTCTCGTCGGCGAAGGTGGTCCGGTTCGCGGTGGCCGAGCCGGTGGCCGTGCTGCTGTTCGCCGTGCCGGTCGGGATCGCGCTGGCCGTCGCGGCCTCGCGCTTCGTCACCGACACGTGGCTGGGCCAGACGCCGTTCGTGGTGACGCCGCAGGCCGTGGCGTCGGCGGTCATCGTCACGGTCGCCGCCCTCGCGGGCGCGTTCGTCGCCGTCCTGGGCGTCGTCCGCGAACCCCTCGCCGCGTCGCTGGCGTCGGCGACCCGGCGGCGTACGACGTCCCGCTGGGCCCTGCTGGCCCAGGGCGCCCTCGTCATGCTGTCGGCGGCCGCGGTCGTGCAGGTCGTGACGTCGGACGCGACCCAGTCCTCCAGCTTGCTGGAGCTGCTGACGCCGCTGTTCGTCGCCCTGGGGGCGTCGGTCCTGGCGCTCGTCGGGCTCGGCGCGCTGGCGCGCCTGTGGATGTCGCGCACGTCCGCGCGCGGCGGCCTGTCGCCGTTCCTAGCCTCGCGGCGGCTGGTGCGCCGCCAGGACCTGATGCAGCTGGTGCTGCCGCTGCTGCTCGCCACGGCGATGGCCACGTTCGCGGCCTCGGCGTGGAAGGTGGCCGACGACTGGCGGGTGTCCAAGGCGGCGGCCACGGTCGGCGCGCCGACCGTGTACTTCACCGACAGCTCACCCGCGCAGCTCTACTGGCTGACCCACGAGATCGACGCCGACGGCCGGTACCTCGCCGCCTTCGTGCCGCCGACCCCGCGCACCACCGACGGGGCGAGGGTCGCGCTGGTCGACTCACCGCGGTTCGCCCGGGTGTCGGCCTGGGACCCGTCGTGGGGGACCGGGCCGAGCCAGGTGCAGGGATGGCTCTCCTCCGGCGTCCGCGCCGACCCGGTCACCTGGACGGGCAACGACCTGACGTTCGAGCTGACCGGCATCGCCCTGAAGGGCAAGCTCAACCTCCCGGTCTCGCTCTGGATGAGGTACGTCGACACCGGCACCGGCCAGCAGGAGATCCTGCCGATGGGCGAGCTGCCGCTGACGGGCGACGCCACCATCGAGGGCTTCGCCTCCGGCTGCGAGCAGGGGTGCGAGCTCCAGCAGCTGTACCTCTCCGGCAGCAGCTCCTCGGTCACCGACGTCCACGGGACCTTCACCATCGCCGCGGTCGCGACCGATGGTGAGGACTCCGGCGACTGGCGGCTGACCGACGCCTCGGCCTGGCGGGCCGCGCGCCCGTTCGGCACGTCCGACACGGCGCCGGTCTCCCTCAGCGCGGGCGCCGGTGGGCTCACCCTCGACATCGCCGAGGGTGAGCCGACCGTCGTCCGGATCACGACGACCGACCTGCCGGACGCCCCGGCGATGGTGGCCACGACGGGCACGAAGCTCGACGACGCGGGTCGCGACGAGGTCGAGGGGGCGTCGCTGATCGGCACCCGCACGCCGATGCAGGTGACCGGACGCGCGGACGCCCTTCCCGTCGTCGGGAACAACGGCGGCATCTCCGACCTCGGCGTCGCCCTGCGCGAGTACGGCGACCTCTCCACCGACGTCAGCCTCACCGAGCTGCTGGTCGCCTCCGGCACCCCGCGGTCGGTGATCGCCGACCTGCGCAAGGCCGGAGTCGACCTCTCCACCGTGCGGACCGAGTCCGGCGAGCTCCACCAGCTGCGCTCGGACGCCTTCTCGCTGGGCTGGAAGGTCTTCCTGCTGGTCGGCGTGCTGACGCTGGCGCTGGCCTTCCTCGGGGTGCTGGCGCTCGCGATCGTCCAGCTCCGCTGGCGCTCCTACGAGGTCGCCGCGCTCCGCGTCGTCGGCGTCCGCCGGCGGGACCTGAGCCGGGCGATCCTCACCGAGTACGTCGCGCTGCTCGGCATGGCCGTCGTCGGCGGTGCGCTGGCCGCGGTCGCCGCCCTGCTGCTCGTGCTCCCGTCGCTGGACATCGGCGTGGTCGGCACGTTCGACCCCGCGGTCGACTACGACCTGCGGTGGCTGGTGCTCGGCGGCGTGCTGGGCGTGGTGCTGCTCGTCGTCCTGGTCATCGCCTGGTGGATCGCGCGCCGTACCGTCCGCCTGGGGACGCCGGCGACGCTGAGGCAGGCCGACGTTCGCTGACGCTGGTCGAGGAAGGCGCGCAGCGCCTGTCACGAGACCGCGGGAGGCTGCGAACGCCACCGGGTCTCGTGACGGGACTTCGTCCCTCCTCGACCAGCGGTGGGCCCGATAATCGACCCATGCCACCGAGCCAGGCGCCGCTGCCGTTCGACCCGATCGACGAGGCAGCGCGCCAGTGGGGGCTGAGATGGGACCGGGTGCCGGCGATGCACGCGGTGACGTCGCTGATGCGGGTCCAGCAGCTGGTGATCGGCCGGCTGGACGCGATCCTCAGGCCGCACGGGCTGACGTTCGCGCGGTACGAGGCGCTCGTGCTGCTGACCTTCTCCTCGCGGGGCTCGCTGCCGCTGGGGAAGATGGGGGAGCGCCTCCAGGTGCACCCGACGTCGGTGACCTCCATCGTGCAGCGGCTGGTGCAGGACGGGCTGGTCGTGCGGCTGCCGCACCCCGACGACGGCCGGGGCGTGCTGGCGGAGATCACCCCGCGCGGCCGGGCGCTGGTCGAGGCGGCGACCAAGGACCTGGTCGCGACGGACTTCGCGCTGGAGTCGCTGACCGAGGACGAGCTCGCCGAGCTTTCGGCCCTGCTGCGGCCGGTACGTCGCGACGCCGGGGACTTCGCAGACTGAGCCGGTGAGGGCGCGATGACCGACGCGGACGCCGTACGCCGGGTGGCGCTGGCCCTGCCGCGCTCGTACGAGGTGCAGGTCCGGGGCCGCTGGAAGTTCCGCGTCGGTTCGATCGTGTACGTCGCGTTCTCGGCCGACGAGCTGACCATGGGCTTCGGGTTCCCGAAGGCCGAGCGGGACGGACTGGTCGCGTCGGACCCGGCCACGTTCTTCCTGCCCGGGACCTCGGACCTCCGCTACCAGTGGGTGTGCGCGGTGCTCGCCGGGCTGGACGAGCAGGAGATGCGCGAGCTGGTCACCGACGCCTGGCGGATGTGCACCCCGAAGATGCTGCACGACCTGCCGGAGCTCCCAGCGCCGGCCATGGCGGCGTACGGGTTCCTCGACTCCGGCTCCTGGGGTGAGCTCAGGCCGCTGCTGCACCCGTACCTGCACTTCGACGACGGCCGGGTCTCCCTCCGGGGCCGGACCAAGGTGCTGGACCACCTCCGGGAGAACGGCGCCAAGCCACCGGTCGAGGTCGAGGTGCGCGACGGGCAGATCTACTGCTGGGTCAGGTAGGGCACGTTGTTTCGCGTAAATTAGTAGGACGTCCTACTATTTCGGTATGACCGACTCCCCTCGCGCACGCTGGCAGTCCCGGTACGACGCTGCGCTGACGTCGGGTCGCACCCGCGACGCCGACTTCACCACCCTCTCGGGGATGACCGTCGAGCCGGCGTACGGCACCGAGGACTCGGAGTGGCCGGGCGAGTTCCCGTTCACGCGCGGCCTGTACCCGACGGGGTACCGGGGGCGGACGTGGACGATCCGGCAGTTCGCCGGGTTCGGCAACGCCGAGCAGACCAACGAGCGGTACCGGATGATCCTCGGCCGCGGCGGGGGCGGCCTGAGCGTGGCCTTCGACATGCCCACGCTGATGGGCCGCGACTCCGACGACCGCATGTCGCTCGGCGAGGTCGGGCACTGCGGCGTGGCGATCGACTCCGCGGCCGACATGGAGCGGCTCTTCGCCGGCATCGACCTCGGCTCCGTCACCACGTCGATGACGATCAGCGGGCCCGCGGTACCGGTGTTCTGCATGATGATCGTCGCCGCGGAGCGCGCGGGCGTCGACACCGGCAAGCTCAACGGCACCCTGCAGACCGACATCTTCAAGGAGTACATCGCCCAGAAGGAGTGGCTGTTCGGCCCGGAGCCGCACCTGCGCCTGATCGGCGACCTGATGGAGTACTGCGCCGCGGAGATCCCCGACTACAAGCCGCTCTCGGTGTCCGGCTACCACATCCGCGAGGCCGGCTCGACGGCCGCGCAGGAGCTCGCCTTCACGCTGGCCGACGGGTTCGGGTACGTCGAGCTCGGCCTGTCCCGCGGCCTCGACGTGAACCTCTTCGCGCCCGGCCTCTCGTTCTTCTTCGACGCGCACGTCGACTTCTTCGAGGAGATCGCCAAGTTCCGCGCGGCCCGGCGCATCTGGGCGCGCTGGATGCGCGACGTGTACGGCGCCACGTCGGAGAAGGCGCAGTGGCTGCGGTTCCACACCCAGACGGCCGGCGTCAGCCTGACGGCCCAGCAGCCGTACAACAACGTCGTCCGCACGGGCATCGAGGCCCTCGCGGCGGTGCTGGGCGGCACGAACTCGCTGCACACCAACGCCCTCGACGAGACCCTCGCTCTCCCGAGCGAGCAGGCGGCCGAGATCGCGCTGCGCACCCAGCAGGTGATCATGGAGGAGACCGGCGTCGTCAACGTCGCCGACCCGCTCGGCGGCTCCTGGTACGTCGAGGCGCTCACCGACCAGATCGAGGCCGAGGCGAACCTCATCTTCGACAAGATCCTCTCGATGGGCGGCTCGACGATGTCCCACCAGGACACCGAGCGCCTCGCGCAGGCCACCCAGCGGGGCGAGACCCCCGTGACGAAGGGCCTGCTGCGCGGCATCGAGGAGGGCTGGTTCATGTCGGAGATCGCCGAGGCGGCCTTCGTCTACCAGGTCGCGCTGGAGAAGGGCGAGAAGAAGATCGTCGGCGTGAACACCAACACCGAGTCCGTCACCCACGACCTGGAGATCCTGCGGGTGTCCCACGAGGTCGAGGTCGAGCAGGTCCGGCTGCTGGCCGAGCGCAAGGCCGGCCGCGACGACGACGTGGTCAAGGCCGCGCTCGAGCACCTGGTGCAGGTCGCCCGTACCGACGCCAACATGATCGAGCCGATGCTCGAGGCGGTCCGGGTCGAGGCCACGCTCGGCGAGATCTGCGACGCGCTGCGCGCCGAGTGGGGCGAGTACCGGGAGCCCGCGCGCTTCTGACGGGTGGCCCCCCCCGATTCGTCAGCGATCCTGCGGGTCCCCACCAGGAGGCGACCTCTGACGAATCGCTCACCGGCCGGTGTCTAGGGTCGGGGCATGAGCGAGAACGACAGCGAGGTCTACGGCGGCTACAGCGTCGACGACGAGGACCAGCCGCAGGGTGACGGCGACAGCCTGACCGACAACCGCGGCCTGGACGACCCGCTGGACGAGGGGTACTCGCCGCCGGAGAAGTGGTCGGTCGCGGAGGGGTACGGCAACACCCCGCTCGAGGAGGAGCTCGGCGAGACGCTCGACATGCGGATCGCGCAGGAGGAGCCCGAGCCGGACCCGTACGCCGAGGAGGACGACGACTTCCTCGACGACGGCGAGGTGGGCACCGCGCGCGCCGGCCGTCTCGTGGCACCCGACGAGGGGGCCCACGAGGACGAGGACGCCGAGCTGTACGCCGAGGACGCCGGCATCGACGGTGCCGGGGCCTCCGCCGAGGAGGCCGCCATGCACGTCGTCGAGGACGAGCTCTAGCCCGACAGCTGTCCGGCGTACCTCTCGAGGGCGTCGCGCACGCCGTCGGCGGTCTTCCGCGCCTGCAGGAGCATCCGGCCGAGGCTGACGTCGTCGGCCGTCAGCGCGACCAGCGGGTGACCGGCCGCCGCCGAGGGCACCGTCAGGACGACGGTGTGCGCCGAACCGCTGGCGAGGGTCACGTGGTCGACCGACCGGTCGTGGTGGGCCTGCGTCGTCGCGGTGGACATCGCGTTCAGCGAGCTGATCAGCACCGAGAGGCGCGTCGCCTCGTCGGTGGTGAGCCCGTACGCCGCGAGCACCCGCCCGTCGGAGCTGCACACCAGCGCCGAGCTGAGAGTGGGCAGCTCGGCCGCGAGGCGGGTCAGCACGGGTTCGATGGTCAGGGGAGTGGGGTCCGGGCGCGGTGCGGGGGCAGGTGGCGGTGCCACGTGGGTCGGTGGTGGCGTCGGGGCGGGGGAGCCGATCTGTTCGCGGGCCGGGTCGTGGACCCGGCGCGGCAGGGTCGGCCGTTCGATCGAGGGGGCGGTCATGGGTCAGCGACTTTCCGAGACGAGGGGAGGAGGTGGGCCGGCACCCGATGGATGCTCCGGGTGCCGGCCCCAGGTGCAGGGCCGTGACGACCGGGGGGAGGTCGTCAGGACCTGCGGTCGAGCAGCGAGCAGCCCGGCCTGGGTTCGCCGATGCGCGGAGCAGGGCCACGAGGGTCGACTGCTGCTCGAGAACAGGGGTCGTCGGTCTGCTCGGCCTGGGGGCCTCCTCACGGGGGCGGTGACGGAGTTGTCCGGGCGGGCTGCCCAGAGGGCTCCAGTCAAGCGGGCGTGAGGGTCGCCTGTTGACGAACTGAAGAGATTGCCTCAACTGGTCTACAGCGCCTGCGGGCGCCGGTCGCGGCAGCCGTCACGTCGGGCCGAGTTGGAGCGTCTCGGAGGCTTCGGGAAGATAGCCGCATGACTCAGCAGCCCTTCAGCCGCCCCGGCGCGATCGACCTCTCCGGGCTCACGCGGCCGGCCGGTCAGGCGCCCCAGCACGGGCCCGCGAGCGGAGGCGCCGGCGCGGGCGCCCCGGCGGGTGGCCCAGCGGGTGGGATCGGCGGCGCGGCCGGCGCGTCGGCGTACGCCCTGGACGTCGACGAGCAGAGCTTCCAGTCCCTCCTCGAGTCCTCGATGACCGCGCCTGTGGTGCTGGTGTTCTACTCCACGAGCCAGGCGCCGGAGAGCGCGCAGATGGCACGCGACGTGGCGACGGTGGCGGGCGAGTACGACGGGCGGTTCCTCGCCGGGCTCGTCGACATCGACGCCACGCCGGCCATCGCGCAGGCGATGCAGATCCCGCAGGTGCCGATGCTGTTCGTGCTCCTCGACGGGCGGCCGGCCACGCAGCCGATCCCCGGACTGATCCGGATCGACGAGCTGCGCACCCTCTTCAACCAGCTCGGCCAGCAGCTCACCGCGCAGGGCATCACGGGCCGGCACCAGCCGCGCTCGGTCGCGGCACCGGTGGGTGAGGGCGAGGAGCAGGAGCCGATCGCCGACCCGCGGTACGCCGCCGCGCAGGACGCCCTCGGTGAGGGGGACATCGACCGCGCCGTGGCCGAGTACCAGAAGCTGGTCGACGCCAACCCCGCCGACACCGAGGCCGCCGCCGGCCTGGCGATGGCGAAGGTCCTCCAGCGCACCCAGGGCGTCGACCTCACCGAGGCCCGCGCCGCCGGCGCCGCGAACCCCGACGACGTCGACGCCCAGACCCTCGTCGCCGACCTGGACATGCTCGGCGGCCACGTCGACGACGCGTTCAACCGGCTGATCGACCTCGTCCGGCGTACCTCCGACGCCGATCGCAACAAGGCCCGTGAGCACCTGCTCGGCCTGTTCGCGGCCGTCGGCAACGCCGACCCCCGCGTCACCCGCGCTCGCGGGAACCTCGCCTCGGCCCTGTTCTAGATCGGCCACCCGCGTGACAATCGACCCGCCCGCGGCGACTCAGCCCAGCGCCGACCGGCCGGCTTCGAGGCGGGCGACGGGGACCCGGAACGGCGAGCAGCTGACGTAGTCGAGCCCCACCTCGTCGAAGAAGTGGATCGAGGCCGGGTCGCCGCCGTGCTCACCGCAGACGCCGAGCTTGAGCTTGTCGTTGACCGCCCGGCCGGACTCGCTGGCCTTGCGGACCAGCGCACCGACGCCCTCGGTGTCCAGGGACTCGAAGGGCGAGACCGGGAAGATGCCCTGCTCGAGGTACGTGGAGAAGAACGACGCCTCCACGTCGTCGCGCGAGAACCCCCACGTCATCTGGGTCAGGTCGTTGGTGCCGAACGAGAAGAAGTCCGCCGACCCGGCGATCTTGCCCGCGGTCATGGCCGCCCGCGGCAGCTCGATCATGGTGCCGACCAGGTGCGGGATCTCGATGCCCTGCTCCTCCTCGACGGCGGCGGCCACCTCGGCGATCTGGGCCCTCACGATGTCGAGCTCCCGGACGGTCGCCACCAGCGGGATCATGATCTCCGGCAGCACGTCGCCCCCGGCCTTGAGGCGGGTGGCCGCCGCCTCCAGGATCGCCCGGGCCTGCATGCTGAACAGGTGCGGGATGGCGATGCCGAGGCGTACGCCGCGCAGGCCCAGCATCGGGTTCTGCTCGTGCAGTCTCTGCACCGCGGCGAGCAGCTTGCGGTCCCGCTTCTTGCGCTGGCCGCGCGAGTCGGCGATGGCCAGCGCGACGGACAGCTCGGTCAGGTCGGGCAGGAACTCGTGCAGGGGCGGGTCGATGAGCCGGATGGTGACCGGCAGCCCGTCCATCGCCTCGAAGATGTCGATGAAGTCCTGACGCTGGAGGGGCAGCAGCTCGGCGAGGGCCGCCTCCTGCCCGTCGTAGTCCTCGGCCACGATGAGGTTCTCGACCAGCTGGCGCCGCTCGCCGAGGAACATGTGCTCGGTGCGGCACAGGCCGATGCCCTGCGCGCCGAACCGCCGCGCACGGGCGGCGTCCTCGGCGGTGTCGGCGTTGGTGCGCACCTTCATCCGCCGGGAGGCGTCGGCGTGCTCGATGAGGCGGCGTACGGCGCCCACGAGCGGCTCGTCGACGTCCTCGCCCTCGAAGTAGCGCACCACCGAGGAGGGCGTCACCGGGACGGCGCCCAGGAACACCTCGCCGGTCGACCCGTCGATGGAGATCACGTCGCCCTCGTGGACGGTCGGGCCGTTGCGGACCGCGAACAGCCCCTCGCGGGCGTCCACGTCGAGCGCCTCGGCGCCGCACACGCACGTGCGGCCCATGCCGCGCGCGACCACGGCCGCGTGCGAGGTCTTGCCGCCGCGGCTGGTCAGCACGCCACGGGCGACCATCATCCCGTGCAGGTCGTCGGGGGTCGTCTCCTTGCGGACCAGGATCACGTCCTCGCCCCGGTCGGCCCACTCGACGGCGGTCGCCCAGTCGAACACCGCCTTGCCGACGGCCGCGCCCGGTGAGGCGTTCATGCCCTTGGCGAGCAGGGTGCGCTCGGCCTTCTCGTCGAAGCGCGGGAACATCAGGTTGGCCAGCTGCTCGCCGGTCACGCGCCCCAGCGCCTCGTCCATGTCGATGAGGCCCTCGTCGGCCATGTGCACCGCGATCCGGAACGCCGCCTCGGGGGTGCGCTTGCCGACGCGGGTCTGGAGCATCCAGAGCTTGCCGCGCTCGACGGTGAACTCGATGTCGCACATGTCGCGGTAGTGCTGCTCGAGCTTGGTCATGATGGCGAGCAGCTCGTCGTGCGACCGTTTGTCGACCTCGGCCATGTCGGCCAGCGAGACCGTGTTGCGGATGCCGGCGACGACGTCCTCGCCCTGGGCGTTCTGCAGGTAGTCGCCGTACACGCCCTGGTCACCGCTGGCGGGGTCGCGGGTGAAGCAGACGCCCGACCCGGAGTCCATGCCGAAGTTGCCGAACACCATCGCCTGGACGTTGACGGCCGTGCCGAGGTCCTCGGGGATCTGCTCCTGGCGGCGGTAGAGGACGGCGCGGTCGGTGTTCCAGGAGTCGAAGACGGCGCGGACCGCGAGGTCGAGCTGCTCGCGCGGCTCCTGCGGGAACGACCGGCCGGTCTCCTTCTCGATGATCGCCTTGTAGGTCTCGATCAGCTCCTGGAGGTCCTCGACCCCGAGGTCGGTGTCGGCGGTGGTGCCGCGCTCCTTCTTCAGGTCGTCGAGCGCGTCGCGGAAGGTCTCGCCCTCGATGCCCAGGACGGTGCTGCCGAACATCTGCAGCAGGCGGCGGTAGGAGTCGTAGGCGAAACGGGGGTTGTCGCTGCTGCGGGCCAGGCCCTGCACGGACTCGTCGTTGAGGCCGACGTTGAGGACGGTCTCCATCATCCCGGGCATCGAGAACTTCGCTCCCGACCGCACGCTGACGAGCAGCGGGTCGCCCGGCGCGCCGAGGCTGCGCCCCATCGCCTCCTCCAGCGACTTCAGGTGCGCGGAGACCTCGTCGGCGAGGCCGTCCGGCTCGCCGCCGTTCTTCAGGTACGCGCGGCAGGCCTCGGTGGAGATCGTGAAGCCCGGCGGCACCGGAAGGCCGAGGTTCGTCATCTCGGCGAGGTTCGCGCCCTTGCCGCCCAGGAGGTCCTTCTCGTCCTTGTTGCCCTGGGCGAAGTCGTAGACGTAGGTGACCATGAGCCGATCCAAGCACCAACGAGGCCGGTGTGGCAGGGGTGGTTTCGGCAAGGATGCAGCCATGAGCTCCCCCCGTCCCGCGCTCCACTACTCGCCGCCGTCCGGCTGGGTGAACGACCCGCTCGGCCCGACCTGGCACGAGGGGCAGTACCACCTGTTCTTCCAGTACGTCGCCGGGCGGACGACCTGGGACGTCGCCTGCACGTGGGGCCACGCGACCTCGCCGGACCTGCTCACCTGGGAGACGCAGCCCCTCGCCCTGGACGTGGGCGACGGCGAGGACGGCGTGTGGTCGGGCTCGGTGGCCGACGGCATCGCCTTCTACACGGCCGTGGACGCCGCCGACGCGGACCGGGGGCGGGTGCGTCGCGCGCTCGCCGACGACGCGTCGTGGACCACCTGGCGCAAGGAGGACGTCGTCCTCACGACGCCGGCCGACGACGACCTGAGGGCGTTCCGCGACCCGTTCGTGGCGCCGTACCGTGACGGCTGGCGGATGCTGCTGGCCGGCTCGCTGACCGACGGCTCCGGCGCCCTGTGGACCTCGCGCTCGGACGACCTGGTCTCGTGGACTCCGCCGGCGGTGGCCGCGTCCGGCACCGACCAGGGATCGCTGTGGGAGTGCCCGGCGCTGCTCCAGGTCGACGGCCGGCCGGTCGTGGTCATCTCGGTCGGTGGCCCCAGCGACCAGCACGCCGTCGTGTACGCCTGGGTCGAGGACGACGACGGCGACCGGCTCCGCCTGGCGCCGTGGCAACGGCTGACCCACGGGCCGAGCCTGTACGCCGCCTCGGGCTTCCACGACGCCGACGGCCGGCCGGGCCTCCTCGTGTGGCTGCGTGGCATCGGCGACGTCGAGGCCGGCTGGATGGGCGCGCACTCGCTGCCGTACCTCCTGTCGGCCTCGGGCGGTCGCCTGGTCGCCCGCCCGCACCCGGCCCTCGACGGCCGCCGGACCGGGGAGGTGCCGCCCGGGCTGCTGCCCGCCGTCGCCGACCTCGACTGGTCGCCGCGGCCCGGCGACGTGCTGGAGTCGCCCGGCCTGTTCCGCGCCCAGGCCTCCGAGGAGGCGGTCGTCGTGGCGGGACACGAGCTCCCGTGGTCCGGCGAACGGGTGCGCCTCGTGGTGGACGGCCCGGTCCTGGAGGTGTTCGCCGACGGTGGCGTGCTCGCCGCACCCCTCCCCGCCACCGGTCGCGACGGGGTGCTGGAGGGCGACCTCGCGCGGGTCGTGGTGCAGCGGCTGGCCTGAGCCGTCGGAGCCGGGACCTAGGGTGTGGCGGGTGCGGTTCCGGGAGCGGCAGGAGTGGCAGTTCTTCGCGAACCTGCCTCGCGCCGGGCGGCCGCTGGCGGCGTCCTGGTGGGCGCTCGTCGGGCTGCGTGCCGTGCTGCCGCCGGTCTTCGCGGTGACCACCGGCCTGGTGATCGGCGCGGTGCAGGGCCGCTCGTCGACGACCGGTCCGCTGGTCGCCATGGGGCTCGTGTTCGTCGCGCTGCAGGTCTCCGCTCCGCTCCACCAGACCGTCAGCGAGAGCCTGGGCCACCGCGTCTCGGCGTGGCTGTACGACGACCTCACGGCGTCCTGCGTCGACCCGCCGGGCATCGGCCACCTCGAGGACCCGACGCTGGCCGGCGACATCACGGTGGCCCGCGAGTTCGACAGCGGGCACCACGGGCCGCCGATGGAGGTGAACCTGCCGTTCATCGCCACCGGCCTGATCGACCTCGGCACGGGGGTCGCGTCGGCGGTCGTGCTCCTCGGCTACGCGTGGTGGGCACCGCTCGCGCTGGTCACCGCGTGGGGCGCCACGCACTGGCTGCTGCGGGAGAGTGCCGTCTGGAAGGACCGCAACACCGACGTGGTGCGCGAGGCGAGCCTGCACGCCGAGTACGCCTTCCGGCTCGCGGTCGACCCGCCTCCGGCCAAGGAGCTGCGGGTGTTCGGCCTGGCGGACTGGTCGCTGGAGCGGTTCGCCCAGCGGCGCCGGCAGCTGTTCGACCTCCAGCAGGCCGCGACCCGGCTGCGCGAGCGGTCCCTGGCACTGAGCGTCGTCCTGGTGACGGCCGCGAACGTCGGCGTCCTCGCCGCCCTCGCCCACGACGCCAGCAGCGGCGCCGTCCCGCTGGGCCGCGCGGTCGTCTACGCGCAGGTCGCGGTGGGTGCGTCGCTGATCGCCTTCGGCGGGCTCAACTGGGCGCTGGACGGCGCTGCCGCCCCCGTGGCTGCCGTGCTCCGCCTGCGCACCACCGCCCGCGAGGCCGGACGGCTCTCGCGCCTCGGCACAGAGTCGGCGGCGGGTCGTCCCAGCGCGGAGATCCGGTTCCGCGACGTGTCGTTCGCCTACCCGCGCACCGACCGGCAGGTGCTGCGCGGTCTCGACCTGACCATCCCCGCCGGCTCCTCGCTGGCCATCGTCGGCCAGAACGGCGCCGGCAAGACCACGCTGGCCAAGCTGCTCTGCCGGCTCTACGACCCGACCGGCGGCGCCATCGAGGTCGACGGCACCGACCTGCGCGACCTCGACGTCGTCGAGTGGCGCTCCCGGGTGGCGGCGGTGTTCCAGGACTTCACGCGGTTCGAGCTCTCGCTGCGCGAGAACGTCGCGCCGCTCGGCGCCCCCGACGACGACGTGCTGGCCGCCCTCGCCGCGGCCGGCGCCGACCACCTCGCGCCGCTCGACACGGTGCTGTCCACGCAGTACGCCGGCGGCCTCGACCTCTCCGGCGGTGAGTGGCAGCGGGTCGCGCTGGCCCGGGCCGTGTGCGCCGTACGTCGCGGTGCCGGTGTCGTGCTGCTCGACGAGCCGACCGCTCAGCTGGACGTGCGCGGCGAGGCGCAGATCTTCCGGCGGCTGCTCGAGGCGACCCGCGGGGTGACCACGATCCTGGTCTCGCACCGCTTCTCGACCGTCCGCCACGTGGACCGCATCTGCGTGGTCGAGGACGGCCGCGTCGCCGAGCTGGGCAGCCACGCGGAGCTGATGTCGCTCGGCGGGCGCTACCGCACGATGTTCGAGCTCCAGGCGCAGCGCTTCGACCTCACCGCGGACGAGGAGGGGGTGGAGTATGACGTCCTCCGTTGAGGTCGAGCCGGACGCCCTTCCGGGCGCCCTCTCCTCCATGTGGCGGCTGTTCAAGCTCGGCTACCGCCACGAGCCGCGGCTGCTGACCACGGCGTTCGTGCTGTCCCTGCTCTCCGCGCTGCCGGACGCGATGGTCGCGCTCTGGCTGGCCCTGCTGGGCAAGGGTGTCGTCGGCGGCGACGACCGGCTGGTGACCGTCGCGGCCGTCGGGCTCGGCGCCTCGGCGACGCTGACCTGGCTGCTGCGCGTCATCTCGACGCGGCTGCAGCGGCGGTTCCGCGACAAGGTGACCATCGCGCTCGAGGGCCACGTGGCCGGGCTCCAGGCCCGCGTGGTGACCGTCGCCCACCAGGAACGGCCCGACTACCTGGACCGGCTGTCGGTGCTGCGCGACCAGATCTTCGTGCTCGACCACCTGTACATGTCGGTCTTCTCCACCTGCGGCTGGATCCTCCGGCTCGGGGTGACCATCGGCCTCCTGATGTCGATCCACTGGTCACTGGCGCTGCTCGTGGTGGCCGCGCTGCCCACGGTCGCGGCGTCCGGCTGGCGCCCCGGCGTCGAGCGCCGGGTGCAGGAGGAGGTCGCGCCGTACCAGCGCCGGGCGACGCATTTCTACCGGCTGGCCACCACCGCGGCGCCGGCGCGTGAGCTGCGGGTGCTGGGCTTCGGCTCGCGGGTGGCGACCGGCCGGCGTACGGCCTGGGACGAGTGGTACCGCCCCACCACGACGGCGCGCTGGGCCAGCGCCGTCTGGTACACCCTCGCCTGGACGGTCTTCGGCCTCGGCTTCGTCGTGGCGGTCGTCTGGGTCACCGACGGCCTCGACGGGACGGTGGCCGACGTGCTGCTGGTGCTGGCCGCCGGCGGACGGCTGTCCGGGTACGTCGGCGCCACGGTCGGCGAGATCGGCTTCCTGCGGGGCGTGTGGCTCGACGGGTCACGACGGCTCGCGTGGCTGGAGGACTACGCCGCGGTCCAGCGCACCGGCGACGGTCCGGCCCCCGTGCGGCTGACCGACGGGATCCGCTTCGACCACGTGTCGTTCGCCTACCCGGGTGCCCGGGACCGGCTGGTGCTGCGCGACGTCTCCCTCGACCTCCCGGCCGGTTCGGTCGTCGCGGTGGTGGGGGAGAACGGCGCGGGCAAGTCGACCCTGGTCAAGCTGCTCGCCCAGATGTACGCCCCGACCGCCGGACACGTGCTCGTCGACGGCGTACCCCTCGACACCATCGACCCGGAGGCCTGGCGGGCACGGGTGGCCGGCGCGTTCCAGGACTTCTACCGGTTCGAGCTCGCGGCCCAGCAGTCGATCGGGCTCGGCGACCTCCCGCGCCTCGACGACCCGGAGGCCGCGTCGGCAGCCGTCACGCGGGCCGGCGCCGACGACGTCGTCCGTCGTCTCGAGGACGGCCTGGACACCCAGCTCGGGCCGCACTGGCCCGGCGGCGTGGACCTGTCGTTCGGGCAGTGGCAGAAGGTCGCGCTGGCCCGCGGGTTCATGCGCGAGGCGCCGCTGCTGCTCGTGCTCGACGAGCCGACGGCAGCGCTCGACGCGGAGACCGAGCACGCGCTGTTCGAGCGGTTCGCCGCCGCCGCCCGGTCCGACAACGTCGACGGCCGGATCACCGTGCTGGTCTCGCACCGGTTCTCGACCGTCCGGATGGCCGACCTCATCGTCGTGCTCGACGGGGCCGAGGTCGCCGAGGTCGGCAGCCACGAGTCACTCATGGCGGCGCGCGGCAAGTACGCCGAGCTGTACGACGTGCAGGCGGCTTCGTACCGCTGACGCGAGACCGCTGGTCGGGGCGAGTCGTCGGGGTGCCAGGAATCGCGCGATCGCGCGGATATTGCAGGTTGGAGCGGCCTGGACCTGCTGTTTGGGCGCGATCGCGCGATTTCTGGCACCCGAGCACCGGCAGCATCCGACCTCTCGGGCCTGCGAGCGCTCGAGGCGTCAGCGACCGCTCTCGGTGTACCCCGGCACGCCGGACTCCACGGCCGCCAGGGCCGCACGGATGCGGCGGGCGGTGAAGTCGGCGCAGCGCTCCTCGACCTGGTCCAGGGTGCAGAACTCCGCGGTACGGATCTCACGGGGCTGGGTGACCATGGCGTCGAGGATCGACGCGTCGTGCACGCCGCCGTCGAACACCAGGCAGACCGCGTCGTCCCAGCCGCCCCACGGCGGCAGCCAGTCGGTCAGCACCAGGCCGCCCGCGTCGATCTCGAGCGCGAGCTCCTCCTCGATCTCGCGCCCGACGGCCAGACGGGGTGACTCGCCGACCTCGACGACCCCGCCCGGCAGGTCCCAGTCGCGCTTGTAGGTCAGCTGGCACAGCAGCACCCGGCCCGCGGTGTCGCGCACCAGCAGCTGACCGATCGCGCGCTTGCGGGGGAGGAACGAGTTCAGCAGCGACCGGAAGCTCTCCGGCTCGCTCAGCGGCGGGTCGCTGACCAGGCGCGCGAGGACGACGTACGACGCGGTCTCGTCGCGGTCGCCGTGTCCCTGCTCGATGCGCCGCAGGCCCTCGCGGCGCAGGCCGCTGCGGGTCGCCACGCGCAGCGAGGCCTGGTTGTCGGGCTCGACCTTCGCCTCGACCCGCCAGTACCCCAGCCCGCCCTGGCGGTCCTCCGACAGCGCGAAGTCGGCGAGCATCCGCACCGCCCGGGTCGCGAACCCGCGACCGCGCTGGCCCTGGAACAGCAGCCACGACAGCTCGCCGACCCCGTCGTCACGCCGGCGCAGGTCCACGCTGCCGACCAGCTTGCCCTCGGCCTCGACGGCGAAGGCGACCTCGCTGCGGTCCTCGGCGTACGCCGTGTGCCAGCGCTCGATGGCCTGGCTCATGCGCTCCGGGGTGACTCCGTCGACGGGCCAGCCGAACCAGTGCGCGATGACCTCGTCGTGCCCGGCCACCGCCTCCTCGACGTCCTCCAGCGTCCAGCGCCGCAGCGTCACCACGCCGTCGGTCAGCGTCGGCTGCTCGGGGACCGTCACGTCTCGAACCCTAGCCGGGCGCTCGACAATGGAGCGTCCGTGGTCGAGCCCGCCTTTCGTCCCACGGGTTTTCGAGACGCGTCGCCCGCTCCCTCGCGAGCTCGGGACCGGGCCGAACGCTCCTCAACCTCCTCGCTCAGCTCGACCGGCTCGCAGGCTCGCCGCTCGAGCGCTCGGACTTCCGGAACCACACGGTCGCCAGCGGCGGGAGGACGAGGGTCGCGTACGCCGGCTGGCCGTCGTGGTCGCCCTCGACACCCTCGATGGCGCCGAGGTTGCCGACGCCGGAGCCGGCGTACGTCGCGGCGTCGGTGTTCAGGACCTCGTCCCAGCGGCCGGTGGAGGGGAGACCCAGCCGGTAGTCGCCGTGCGGGACGGCCGAGAAGTTCGCCACGCACACCAGGTCCGGATCGCCGTCGCGGCCCTTGCGCACGAACGAGAGCGCGTTGTGGCCGGCGTCGTTGGCGTTGATCCACTGGAACGACTCGGGCTCGTCGTCGCGCGACCAGATGGCCGGGGTGTCGACGTACGTGCGGTTCAGGTCGCGCACGAGGTCGTGGACGCCGCGGTGCTCGGAGTGCTCGAGCAGCCACCAGTCGAGCTCGCGGGCCTCGGCCCACTCCGACTCCTGGCCGATCTCGATGCCCATGAAGATCAGCTGCTTGCCGGGGTGTGCCCACATGTAGGCGAGGAACGCGCGCAGGTTGGCCAGCTGCTGCCAGCGGTCGCCGGGCATCTTGCGCAGCAACGAGCCCTTGCCGTGCACCACCTCGTCGTGGCTGATCGGCAGCACGAAGTTCTCGGCCCAGGCGTACACCAGCGCGAAGGTGAGCTCGTTGTGGTGCCACGCACGGTGCACCGGCTGGCGCTCGAAGTACCCGAGCGTGTCGTGCATCCAGCCCATGTTCCACTTGAACCCGAACCCGAGACCGCCGGTGTCGGTGGGCCGGGTGACCCCCTCCCAGCTGGTCGACTCCTCGGCGATCGTCATCGCGCCGGGGACGCGCTTGTAGACCGTCGCGTTCATCTCCTGGAGGAACTGGACGGCCTCGAGGTTCTCCCGGCCGCCGTGGATGTTCGGCTGCCACTCGCCGGGCTCGCGGCTGTAGTCGAGGTAGATCATCGACGCGACGGCGTCCACGCGCAGCCCGTCGACGTGGAACTCCTCCAGCCAGTACAGCGCGTTCGCGACGAGGAAGTTGCGCACCTCGCGGCGGCCGAAGTTGAAGACGTAGGTGCCCCAGTCGGGGTGCTCGCCGCGCGAGGGGTTCGGGTCCTCGTAGAGGGGGGTGCCGTCGAACCGGGACAGCGCGAAGGTGTCCTTGGGGAAGTGCGCCGGCACCCAGTCGACGATCACGCCGATGCCGGCCTGGTGCAGCCGGTCGACGAGGTACCGGAAGCCGTCCGGGTCGCCGAACCGTGCCGTAGGAGCGAAGTACGACGTGACCTGGTAGCCCCACGACCCGCCGTACGGGTGCTCCATCACCGGCAGGAACTCGACGTGCGTGAAGCCCAGGTCCACCAGGTAGGGGACGAGGTCGTCGGCGAGCTGCTGGTAGCTGTAGGCGTCGCCGCCCCAGTGCTTCTTCCAGGAGCCGAGGTGCATCTCGTAGACCGACATCGGCCCGTGCACCGCAGGGGAGTCGCCACGGTGGGCCATCCACGCGTCGTCACCCCAGGTGTACGACGAGCCGAAGACCACCGACGACGTCGCCGGGGGAGACTCGGTGTGGAAGGCCATCGGGTCGGCCTTCTCGCGCCACTGGCCGTCGGCGCCGAGGATCAGGAACTTGTACTTCGTCCCGTTGCCGACGTTCGGCACGAACAGCTCCCACACGCCGGACTCGCCGAGCTGGCGCATCGGGTGCTCGCGGCCGTCCCAGCTGTTGAAGTCGCCCTTGATCCGCACGCCCTTGGCCTGCGGGGCCCACACCGCGAACGACGTGCCCGCCACGTCGGCGGCGTACTGGTGGAGGTGCGACCCGAGCACGGTCCACAGCTGCTCGTGGCGTCCCTCGTTGATCAGGTGCAGGTCCATCTCGCCGAGGGTCGGCAGGAAGCGGTACGGGTCGTCGAGCTCGATGGCGCCCTGGCCGTAGTCGACGTGGACGCGGTAGTCCGGCACCTCCTTGACCGGCAGGGTGCCGGCCCAGATGCCGGAGTACTCGTGGTCGAGCTCGACCGTGCCGGACCCCTTGGGCCCGCTGTAGGAGACCGTGACGGTCTTCGCGAGCGGCTTGAAGATGCGGACCGTCACCTCGTCCTCGTGGACGTGCGGCCCCAGCAGCGCGTGGGGGTGCCCGTGGCCGCCGTGCACGAGCAGCTCCAGCTCCTCGGTGTTCACCGGACGTACAGCCATGGTGGTCCTTTCGGTGGTCGGGCTTGTCGAGAGCTTCAACCCGCCAGGCGCTCGATGGCGCTGAGCGGCACGGGTACCCAGGTCGGGCGGTTGCGAGCCTCGTAGACGGCCTCGTAGACGGCCTTGTCGGCCACGTAGGCGTCGAGCAGGGCCTGCTCGTCGGTGGTCAGCTCCCGGCCGCCGACGTAGGCGTCCAGGAACGCCGCGCAGTTGCGCTCGGCCCACTCGGCGGCCCGGAACGACCGTTGCTCGGCGCCGGTGTCGTCGGCCCCGGCGGCGGTGCGCTCGGCGACCCGCGGCGCGTAGTCGAAGGACCGCAGCATGCCGGCCACGTCCCGCCAGGGCGAGTCGGGGAGCACCCGGTCGGCGAGCGGCTTGGCCGGCTCGCCCTCGAAGTCGACGATCTTCCAGCCCTTCACCGTGCGCAGCGTCTGCCCGAGGTGCAGGTCGCCGTGCACCTGCTGGATGGTCACCGACGCCACGTCGGCGACGTTGGCGAAGGTCTTGCGCAGGCCGTCGGCGTACGCCGCCAGCTCGGGCACCACGTCGAGCGCGGCGTCCAGCCGGCCGGCCATGGCGTTCGCCAGCTCGCGCTGCTCGTCGGCGGTGCGGACGCGGGTGGGGAAGTGGTCGGCCAGCGTCTGGTGCACCTCGGCGAGCGACTCGCCCAGCCGGGCGGCCTCACCGGCGAAGTCGCCGCCCACCTCGTCGGCGTGCAGGTCGGCCTCGGCGAACAGGTTGCGCACGCTGGCCAGCGCGGCCTCCCAGCCGTCGCTGGCGGTGCGCAGGAACTGCTGGAGCATCGCCAGCTGGAGGGGAGCGCCGTCGTCGGCGATCTCCAGCCAGCCGTAGAGGTGGGCCACGTGGTCCGAGCCGGCCTCGGTCAGCACCTGGTGCACCGCGATGTCCGGGTTCACGCCCGGGGTGACCTTGCGGAACACCTTGAGGAGGGCGTCGTCGCCGAACGCCATCGAGGAGTTCGACTGCTCGCCGGAGAACAGCGTCGAGTGGGCCTCCAGGTCCAGGTCGTGCCCAGGGAGCCGGTGCCACTCGAGGTCGCCGGTGCGGCTCCTCCCGTCCTTGGCCGCGTCGAACGCCTTGAGCCAGCCGGCCATCGCGTCGCGGTCGTGCACGGCGTCGTACACGTGCACGAACCCGCCGAGCTCGGCCTCCTCCCACCACCCGACGAAGGCGTGGTTGAGGCGCTCCTCGGGGTCGGCGTAGTAGGACAGCGGCAGCTGGTAGTACTCGGTCGCGCCGTCCTCGTAGGACAGCGTCAGCAGCTCGATCGAGGCCTTGGCCCGGGTGCCGGTGTCGACCCAGCCGAGCCGGCGGACGTCGGTGACCTCGAACGGCCGGCCCTTGCCGCCGAACCAGCGGGCGTTCTGGACGAACGCCGCGAGGCCGTCGTGGGGCTTGGTGATGTCGTCGCTCACGGGGCGGTCGCCTCCTCGGTCGGGCGCACCAGCCGGAACCAGTAGAAGCCGTAGCCGCCGAGCGTGAGCAGGTACGGGAGCTCGCCGATCGGGGGGAACGTGACCCCGCCGAGCAGCTCGATGGGCACCAGGCCCTCGAACTTGCGGAGGTCCAGCTCCACCGGCTGCGGGAAGCGCGACAGGTTGTTCACGCACACGATGACGTCGGTGCCGTCGCCACTGTCGTCGTTGCGCTGGTGCTCGCGGGCATAGGACAACACCGTCGCGTTGCTGCCGCCGAGGTCGGTGAAGGTGCCGAGCCCGAACGCCGGGTGGCCACGGCGGGCGTGGATCATCCGGCGCGTCCAGTGCAGCAGCGAGGAGGCGTTCTCGAGCTGTGCCTCGACGTTCACGCTCTGGTAGCCGTAGACCGGGTCCTGGATGGCCGGCAGGTGCAGTTTGCCCGGCGTCGCGGCCGAGAACCCGGCGTTGCGGTCGGGCGTCCACTGCATCGGCGTGCGCACGCCGTCGCGGTCACCGAGCCAGATGTTGTCGCCCATGCCGATCTCGTCGCCGTAGTAGAGGACCGGCGAGCCGGGCAGCGAGAGCAGGAGCGCGGTGAACAGCTCGATCTGGTTGGTGTCGTTGTCGAGCAGCGGGGCCAGCCGCCGGCGGATGCCGATGTTGGCCTTCATGCGCGGGTCCTTGGCGTACTCGTTCCACATGTAGTCCCGGTCCTCGTCGGTGACCATCTCGAGGGTCAGCTCGTCGTGGTTGCGCAGGAAGATGCCCCACTGGCAGGACTCGGGGATCGCGGGCGTCTGCTCCATGATCTCCGAGATCGGCCAGCGCGACTCGCGGCGGACGGCCATGAAGATGCGCGGCATCACGGGGAAGTGGAAGCACATGTGGCACTCGTCGCCGCCGACCTCGAAGTCGCCGAAGTAGTCGACCACGTCGGCCGGCCACTGGTTGGCCTCGGCGAGCAGCACCCGACCGGGGTAGTTGGTGTCCACGAACTTCCGGACCGTCTTCAGCGCGTCGTGGGTCTCCTTGAGGTTCTCGCCGTTCGTGCCGGGTCGCTCGAAGAGGTAGGGCACCGCGTCGAGGCGGAACCCGTCGAGGCCCATGTCGAGCCAGAACGACATCGCGTCCAGCATCGCCTCGAGCACCTTCGGGTTGTCGAAGTTGAGGTCCGGCTGGTGGGAGAAGAACCGGTGCCAGTAGTACTGCTGGCGGACCGGGTCCCAGGTCCAGTTCGACGGCTCGGTGTCGACGAAGATGATGCGGGCTTCCTCGTAGAGCTCGTCGGTGTCGGACCAGACGTAGAAGTCGCCGTACGGGCCGTCCGGGTCGGACCGGCTGGCCTGGAACCACGGGTGTGCGTCACTGGTGTGGTTCATGACGAAGTCGATGATCACGCGGATGCCGCGCTGGTGCGCCTCGTCGAGGAAGTGGTGGAAGTCCTCGACCGTGCCGATCTCCGGGAGGATGTCGGTGTAGTCGGCGACGTCGTACCCGCCGTCGCGCAGCGGAGACGTGAAGAACGGCGGCACCCACAGGCAGTCGACGCCGAGCCACTGGAGGTAGTCGAGCTTCTCGGTGAGGCCGCGGAAGTCGCCGGTGCCGTCACCGTTGGAGTCGCGGAACGACCGGACCAGGACCTCGTAGAACACCGCGGTCTTGAACCAGTCCGGGGTCGACAGCGACTCGGTGGGCGCGTCGACCTCGGTCACCTCCTCGGAGACGTCGACGTGGCCCGGCGTGCTCGGGGTCTGTTCGGAGAAGTCGCCGCGGACGCTGCCGAGCACCTCCTCCGACGGAGTGCTCTCCGAGGTCGTCACGGCTTCCTCACGCTCAGGATGTGGGCGGGTTCGTGACCGGGGTCGAGCCGCACGTAGTTGTGCTCCTTCCAGCTCCAGGTCTGCTCGGTGATCTCGTCGTAGACGGTGATGCTGTCGTGCCAGCCCAGGCCGAGGGCGGGCATGTTGAGGTGCACGGTCGTCTCGCGGGTGCCGTGCGGGTCGAGGTTGATCACGACGACCACGATGTCGTCGCCGGCCCTCTTGCTGAACACCAGGACGTTCTCGTCGTCGGCGGAGTGGATCGTGACGTTGCGCAGCAGCTGGAGGGCGGGGTGCTGCCGGCGCACCTGGTTGAGGCCCTTGATGTACGGCGCGAGCGTGCGTCCCTCGGCCGCGGCGCCGTCCCAGTCACGGACGCGGATCTGGTACTTCTCCGAGTCGAGGTACTCCTCGCTGCCCGGCCGGACCGCGACGTGCTCGTAGAGCTCGTAGCCGGAGTACACGCCCCAGCTCGGCGAGCCGGTCGCCGCCAGCACCGCGCGGATCTTGAACATCGCCGGGCCGCCGTACTGGAGCGACTCGTGGAGGATGTCGGGGGTGTTGACGAAGAAGTTCGGCCGCATGACGTGGTCGGTGTGGTGGGAGAGCTCGCGGAGGTAGTCCTCGATCTCCCACTTGGCCGTGCGCCAGGTGAAGTACGTGTAGGACTGGTGGTAGCCGATCGACCCGAGGGTGCTCATCATCGCCGGCCGGGTGAACGCCTCGGCCAGGAACAGGACGTCGGGGTCGGTACGCCGGATCTCGCGCAGCAGCCACTCCCAGAACGCGACCGGCTTGGTGTGCGGGTTGTCCACGCGGAAGATGCGGACGCCGTGCGACATCCACAGCTTGACGATGCGGAGCACCTCGCGACAGATGCCGGTCGGGTCGTTGTCGAAGTTGACCGGGTAGATGTCCTGGTACTTCTTCGGTGGGTTCTCGGCGTAGGCGATCGTCCCGTCGGCGCGCGTGGTGAACCACTCGGGGTGGCTCTCGACCCACGGGTGGTCAGGGGCGGCCTGGAGCGCGAGGTCCAGCGCGATCTCCAGCCCGAGGCCCTGGGCGTGGGCCACGAACGCGTCGAAGTCCTCCCACGTGCCGAGGTCGGGGTGGATGGCGTCGTGGCCGCCGTCCTTGGACCCGATCGCCCAGGGCGAGCCGGGGTCGTCCGGACCCGGGGACAGGGTGTTGTTGGGACCCTTGCGGTTGACCTCGCCGATCGGGTGGATCGGCGGCAGGTAGACGATGTCGAAGCCCAGGTCGGCGGCGTAGTCGAGCCGCTTGACAGCCGTCCTGAAGGTGCCCGAGACGACCTTGCCGGTCTTCTCGTCGACGTACGCGCCCTCCGAGCGCGGGAAGAACTCGTACCAGGCGCCGAACAGCGCGCGCTGGCGGTCGGCGTACAGCCGGTACGGGCCCTCGATGGTGACCAGCTCGCGGACCGGGTGGGCGGCCAGCAGCCGGGTCAGCTCGGGGGACTGGAGGGCGGCGAGCCGGGCCTCGACCGGACGCTCGGTGTCCTGGGCCGCCGCGATCGCGCCCTCGAGGACCTCCTTGTCGTGGGCCTCGGTGATGCCCTCCTTCACCTTCTCGAAGAGCAGCCTGCCCTCGGTGAACATCAGCTCGACGTCCACGCCGGCGGGGATCTTCAGGCCGGCGGCGTGCTGCCAGGTACCGATCGGGTCGGACCAGGCCTGCACCTCGAACGTCCACGCGCCCTCGAGGTCCGGGGTCAGCCAGGCCTCGTAGTGGTCGGGTCGCTCGGGGTGCTTCCGCAGGAGGACCGGGTCGCGGCGTACGCCGGCCGGGTCGGTGGCCACGACCTCGGCCCCGAGCTTGTCGTGGCCCTCCCGGAAGACCGTCGCGGAGACCGGCATCGGCTCGCCCACGGTCGCCTTGGCGGGCTGTCGTCCGAGATCGACCACGGGCATGACGTTGAGGATGGGAATCCGGCCGACCATGCCCTCCACCATTGCGAACCCTGGGTACGCGTGCAAGCCGGGCGTCCACCCGCATGCTGGTCGAGCCGGGCGAGCGCCAGCGAGCCCGCGTCTGGCGTCATGGTGGTCGAGCCGGGCGAGCGCCAGCGAGCCCGTGTCTGGCGTCATGGTGGTCGAGCCGGGCGAGCGTCAGCGAGCCCGTGTCGAGACCATCCGAACGGGTGTGCCTGGTCCTGCTGGAGGGTTTCGAGACGCGTCGCGCCGCCCGTCGCTGGCGTGGTGCTGGTCGAGCCGGGCGAGCGCCAGCGAGCCCGTGTCTGGCGTCATGGTGGTCGAGCCGGGCGAGCGTCAGCGAGCCCGTGTCGAGACCATGCGAACGGGTGTGCCTGGTCCTGCTGGAGGGTTTCGAGACGCGTCGCGCCGCCCGTCGCTGGCGCTCCGGTCCGCGCCGATCGCTCCTCAACCTGCCCGCGTCGTCCGGTCGAGACTCGCACGCTCGTCTCACCCGGCGCGGTGCAATTTGGATCGATCCAGAGAATCTCCGCTACCGTCGCTCGGTGCGCGCAATCCGTCGATTCACCGTCCGCCCCGTCCTGCCCCAGGCCCTCGAGCCGCTGGCCGACCTGGCGGGCAACCTGCGGTGGTCCTGGCACCCCGCGACGCAGGACGTGTTCGCCTCGGTCGACCCCGTCGCGTGGGACGCCGTGGGCCACGACCCGGTCCACCTGCTGGGCGCCGTCGGCCGCGACCGTTGGAGCGAGCTGGCCGAGGACGACGGGTTCGTCCAGCGGCTGAACGCCGCCAAGGCCGACCTGGACGGGTACCTCTCGGCCGACCGCTGGTACCAGCGCAAGGCCGGTGACGCCGCCCCGCGGGCGATCGCCTACTTCTCCCCGGAGTTCGGCATCACCGCCGTGCTCCCGCAGTACTCCGGCGGCCTCGGCATCCTGGCCGGCGACCACCTGAAGGCGGCCTCGGACCTGGGGGTGCCGCTGGTCGGCGTCGGACTGCTCTACAAGGCGGGGTACTTCAAGCAGTCGCTGTCCCGCGAGGGCTGGCAGCAGGAGACCTACCCCGTCCTCGACCCCGACGAGCTGCCGCTGTCCCTGCTCCGCGAGAGCAGCGGCGAGCGCGCCACCGTCTCCATCGAGATGCCCGGCGGCCCCGACCTCATCGCCCGGATCTGGGTGGCTCACGTCGGCCGCGTCCCGCTGCTGCTGCTCGACTCCGACGTCGAGGGCAACCCCGACCAGTACCGCGAGGTGACCGACCGGCTGTACGGCGGCCAGAAGGAGCACCGCCTCCGCCAGGAGCTGCTGCTCGGCGTCGGTGGCGTTCGCGCCCTCCGCGTGTACTCCCGCATCACCGGCGCACCGGACCCCGAGGTGTTCCACACCAACGAGGGCCACGCCGGCTTCCTCGGCCTGGAGCGGATCCGCGAGCTCACGGTCGGGGCCGACGGCCCGGCCCTCGACTGGGACACCGCGCTCGAGGTGTCCCGGGCGTCCACCGTCTTCACCACCCACACCCCGGTGCCCGCGGGCATCGACCGGTTCCCGCGCGAGCTGGTCGAGCAGTACTTCGGCAAGACCGGCCCGACGGCCGGCATCCCGGTCGAGAAGGTCCTGGCCCTCGGCGCCGAGGACTACGAGGGCGGTGACTCCAGCGTCTTCAACATGGCGGTCATGGGCTTCCGGCTCTCCCAGCGCGCCAACGGCGTCTCGCTGCTGCACGGTCACGTCAGCCGCGAGATGTTCAACGGCCTGTGGCCGGCGTTCGACGAGGCCGAGGTGCCGATCGGCTCGATCACCAACGGCGTGCACGCGCCGACCTGGGTGGCCCGCGAGGTCATCGAGCTGGCCGCGTCCCGCGGGGCCGACCCCGACGGCGACGACGTCGACGTGTTCTTCCGGGCCGTCGACGAGGTGCCCGGCACCGAGATCTGGGCGGTCAAGCGCGAGCTGCGCGAGCGGCTGGTGCACGACGCCCGTCGCCGGGTGACCAAGTCGAGCCTGAGCCGCGGCATCGCGAAGGCGGAGCTCGGCTGGGTCGACTCGGCCCTGGACCCCGACGTGCTGACGATCGGGTTCGCGCGTCGCGTGCCGTCGTACAAGCGGCTCACCCTGATGCTGCGCGACCCGGGCCGGCTCAAGAAGCTCCTGCTTCACCCCGAGCGTCCGGTGCAGCTGATCATCGCCGGCAAGTCGCACCCCGCCGACGACGGCGGCAAGAAGCTGATCCAGGAGATCGTCCGGTTCGCCGACGACCCGGAGGTGCGCCACCGCATCGTCTTCCTCCCGAACTACGACATCGCGATGGCCCAGCCGCTGTACCCCGGCTGCGACGTCTGGCTCAACAACCCGCTGCGTCCCTACGAGGCCTGCGGCACGTCCGGCATGAAGGCCGCGCTGAACGGCGGGCTCAACCTGTCGATCCTCGACGGCTGGTGGGACGAGTGGTACGACGGCAACAACGGCTGGGCGATCCCGTCCGCGGACGGCGTCGACGACCCCGACCGTCGTGACGACATCGAGGCCAACGCGCTCTACGACCTGATCGAGAACGACGTCGCGCCGAAGTTCTACGACGTCGACGGCGACGGCGTGCCCACCCGCTGGCTGGAGATGGTCCGGCACACGCTGAAGTCGCTCGGCCCCAAGGTGCTGGCGTCGCGGATGGTGCGCGACTACACGCGCAACCTCTACACGCCCGCCGCCGTCAACGGCCGCGCCCTCAACGACGACTACGCCGGCGCTGCGACGCTCGCGGCCTGGAAGAAGAAGGTCAGGAACGGCTGGGGCGAGGTACGCGTCGAGCACGTCGAGTCCGGCGGCGTCGGTGACGCCCCCGAGGTCGGCGACGTCCTCAACGTGCGGGCCTTCGTCGCCCTCGGCTCGCTGACTCCCGAGGACGTCGACGTCCAGGTCGTGCACGGCGTGATCGACGCCGACGACGCCCTCGTCGACACCACGACCGGGTCGCTGTCCGTGGCCGAGGCGTACGACGGCGGCCGGTTCCGCTTCGACGGCACCGTCACCCTCGACCACTCCGGCGCCTTCGGCTACACCGTCCGCGTCATCCCGAAGAACAGCCTGCTGGCCTCGGTCGCCGAGCTCGGCGTCGTCGCGCTCCCGTAAGCCGAGTTGCGCCTCCGGCACCCCTGAGTTTCGCCTCGGATCGCCCGTACGTGCGCCCGCGGCGCAACTCGACCGTGCCGGAGGCGCAACTCGGCCGTGCCGGAGGCGCAACTCGGCCGTGCCGGAGGCGCAACTCGACCGTGCCGGAGGCGCAACTCGGCCGCGCCGGAGGCGCAACTCGGCGGTCAGTGGCGCAGCACGACCACGGTGCGGGGACCGAAGGTCAGCACGTCGCCCGCGTCGACCGGCGTGCCGATCGGGTGGTCGGCGCAGGTGGAGAGGACGACCTCGCCGGACTGCACGTACTCGTTCTTCGGGAGGGTCACCTCGACTTCGTCGTCGTCGGCGTTCAGCCAGATCAGGAACGAGGAGTCGCGCTGCTGCTCACCGTGCGGGCCGGGGGAGCGGAGCGGGTCGCCGGAGACGAACATGCCGATGACGTGGAGCCCCTCGTCGTACCAGTCGTGCGCCTCCATCTCCCGGCCCGACGGGTGGATCCAGGCCAGGTCCTTCGGGCCGCCCTCGAGCGTGGGGGTGCCGGCCAGGTGGTGGCGCTGCCGCAGCGTGTGGTGGTCGCGGCGCAGCCGCAGCGCGGTCTTGGTCAGCTCGTAGACGTCCAGCCAGGCGTCGTCGGGGCGCCAGTCGACCCAGCTGACCTCGTTGTCCTGGACGTAGGCGTTGTTGTTGCCGCCCTGGGTGCGCCCGCGCTCGTCGCCGGCCGTGATCATCGGGCAGCCGCTGGACAGCGCCAGCGTGATCATCAGGTTCGCGGCCTGCCGCCGCCGCAGCGCGACGATCTCCGGGTCGTCGGTCTCGCCCTCGACGCCGTGGTTCCAGGACCGGTTGTTGTCGGACCCGTCGCGGTCGTGCTCGCCGTTGGCCTCGTTGTGCTTGCGGTCGTAGGACACCAGGTCCCTGACGGTGAACCCGTCGTGGGCGGTCACGAAGTTCACCGAGGAGTACGGCGACCGGCCGTCGTCGGCGTACAGGTCCGACGAGCCCGCCAGCCGCGACGCCACCGCGCTGATCTGGCCGGGCCGGATCCAGAAGTCGCGCATCGTGTCGCGGTAGGTGTCGTTCCACTCGACCCAGGGCGGCGGGAACGACCCGACGCGGTAGCCGTCCATGGAGGCGTCCCACGGCTCGGCGATCAGCTTCACGTACCGCAGCACGGGGTCCTGCCCGATCGTGGTGAGGAACGCGCTGCGCAGGTCGATCTCGTGCCCGGTGCGGGCGAGGGCCGATGCCAGGTCGAAGCGGAAACCGTCGACGTGCATCTCGGTGACCCAGTACCGCAGCGAGTCCAGGATCAGCCGCAGCGCGTGGATGTTGGAGGAGTCGACGGTGTTGCCGCAGCCAGTGACGTCCCAGTACGCGCTGCCGGGCGCGCCCGACCGCTTGTAGAACCCGAGGTCGTCGAGCCCCCGGAACGCGTACGTCGGCCCGGACGACTCGCCCTCGGCCGTGTGGTTGTAGACCACGTCGAGGTACACCTCGATGCCGGCGCGATGAAAGCTGCGCACCATCTCCTTGAACTCCCGGACCTGCTGGCCGCGCGTGCCCGAGGAGGAGTACGCCGCGTGCGGCGCGAAGAACCCGATCGTGTTGTAGCCCCAGTAGTTCTTCATGCCCCGCGCGGCGACGGCGGGCTCGGTGAAGAACTGCTGCACCGGCATCAGCTCGACGGCCGTCACGCCGAGGTCGTTGAGGTAGTTGGTGACCGTGGGCGTCCCCAGCCCGGCGTACGTGCCACGCAGGTGCTCGGGGATCTCGTTGTGCAGCTGGGTGAAGCCCTTCACGTGCAGCTCGTAGATGACGGTGTCCCGCCAGCGGCGGCGCATCGGGATGTCGTCGCCCCAGTCGAACTCGTCGTGCACCACGACGCTGCGCGGCATCGCGGCGGCCGAGTCGGACTTGCTGCGCCGACCGTCGGCCACGTGGTCGAGCAGCGAGGGGCCGGGCACCGGCTCGCCGTCGATGGCCAGCGCATACGGGTCGAGCAGGAGCTTCTGCGGGTTGAACCGCCGGCCGTGCCGGGGGTCCCAGGGGCCGTCGGCCCGGAAGCCGTAGCGCTGGCCGACCTGGACGCCCGGCAGCTGTCCGTTCCAGACCCCGAGGGTGTGCTCGGTCAGCTGGTGCCTCGTCTCCACGCCCTCCTCGTCGAAGAGGCAGACCCACACCGCAGTGGCCTCGGGGGCGTGCACGGCGAAGTTCGTGGCCTCGGGGGCCCACGTCGCGCCCAGGTCCTGGTGCCGGCCCGGCCACACCTCCAGCTTCTCGTCGCGGGTGCGCCACCGCCAGCTCTCCGGCCAGCTCTCCGAACTCACCCGGCACATTGTGGTGGCTAGGGTCGGTCGCGCGACAAGGACCCGATCAGTTGGTGGAGACAGGAGACAGAGATGGGCGAGTTCGTACGCCTCGAGGTGGCCGACGGCGTCGGCACGATCCGGCTGGACCGGCCGAAGATGAACGCCCTCAACGTCCAGGTCCAGGAGGAGATCCGGGCCGCCGCGGCCGAGGCGAGCGACCGTGACGACGTGAAGGCCGTGGTCGTCTGGGGCGGCGAGAACGTCTTCGCCGCCGGTGCGGACATCAAGGAGATGGCCGACATGTCCTACACCGACATGGTCCGCCGCTCCGGCGCCCTGCAGTCGGCGTTCTCCGCCGTCGCCCGCATCCCCAAGCCGGTGATCGCCGCGATCAACGGCTACGCCCTCGGGGGCGGCTGCGAGCTGACGCTGTGTGCCGACGTCCGGTACGCCGCCGAGGACGCCGTCCTCGGCCAGCCGGAGATCCTGCTGGGCGTCATCCCCGGCGCCGGCGGCACCCAGCGGCTGACGCGGCTGGTCGGCCCGAGCAAGGCCAAGGACATCGTGTTCACGGGACGGTTCGTGAAGGCGACCGAGGCGCTGGCGATCGGGATGGTGGACAAGGTGTTCCCGGCCGACCAGGTGTACGCCGAGGCGGTCTCGTGGGCCGGACGCTTCGCGAACGCCGCGTCGTACGCCCTCCGAGCGGCGAAGGAGAGCATCGACCGCGGCATCGAGGTCGACCTGGAGACCGGGCTGGAGATCGAGCGACAGCAGTTCGCGGCGCTCTTCGCGACCGAGGACCGCGACATCGGCATGCGGTCCTTCGTCGAGAACGGGCCCGGCAAGGCGGGCTTCGTCGGCCGGTGATCCCCGTGAACCGGCTCGGGACGTGCCAGGCTGGACCTCTAGCTGGGAGCACCTGACCCCGAAGGACGGACCGTGGCTGACGAGACGACCGAGACGCCCTCGACCCCGGGCGAGCAGAAGCCCAGGCGCGGCGCGGCCGCGGCCGCCAAGGCGAAGGCGGGCGTCGACCTCGTCCGTCTCCGGCTGGCCCAGCTGGTCTGGCTGGTCTGCGTGCTCGCCGCGCTGGTCCTGGCGATCGGCGCACTGCTGATCGCGTTGAAGGACACCGTGAACCGCGACAACGACGCGGTGAAGTTCGTGCTCGACCTCGCCAACAAGATCGACCTCGGCGTGTTCGACCGGAAGGACGGCGTCTTCGGGTTCGACGACAAGAACGCCGAGACGGCCGAGGTGAAGGACGCCCTGCTCAACTGGGGGCTGGCGGCCATCGTCTGGCTGGTCGCCGGAAGGATCGTGGACCGGATCATCCGCCCCTGAGAGGATGGCGGGCATGACGACCTCCTCTCAGCTCGTCCGCCGTGCCCTGATCGCGACCGGTGCCCTGGTCGCTTCTGGTGCTGTGGTCCTCACCGCACCCACCCAGGCCGCCAGCGTGGCCCTCACCTACCACTGCACGACCAGCCCGAACGCCGGCGAGTACGACTTCAGCGCGGTCGTGGACACCAACGCACCGGCCACCCTCGGCTCCGGGATGACCGTGCCCATCACCGTGACCTCCGACGTGACGATCCCGGAGACGCTCGCGACCACCTTGCGCGGGCTCAACGTGGCCACCGTCGAGGGGACCAGCCAGTCCACCGGCACGGTCGACGGCGTGAGCCGCGTCTCGACGCTGACGATTCCCAAGACCGCGGTCCCGGCTCCGGGGACGCCGATGCACCTCATCGGGACAGGCCCGGGCGGCACGATCACCGCCAAGGCGGTCGGCACCACGATCCTGATCGGGGCCGGGAACTTCACCGCCACGCTGACGCCGAAGGACACGGCCGGCAACACCGTCGCCCCCGGCGTCACGACGTTCACCTGTGCGCTGACGCCCGCCACCGGTCAGAACCTCCTCGTCGACAGCGTGACCGCGGTGCAGACGACGACCACCACGACGCTCACCGTCGACGCACCGGTCGGGTACGGCTCCATGCCCGTCGCCCGTGCGGAGGTCACCCAGAGCGGCAGCAGCTCGAAGCCCTCGGGCTCGGTCGCCTTCACCTATGGCGGCAAGACCGTGACCGTCGCCGTCAAGGGCGGCAAGGCGAGGGCCGACCTCCCACAGGCGCTCACGATGGGTCCCAACCACGTCACCGCCGTCTTCACCCCCACCGACAAGACCAAGGCGCCCAGCCAGGCCACCACCGCCTTCACCGTGGTGCGCGGGCCGACCACCACGACCGCCTCGATGACCTACCGGGACACCCGTTTCCGGCTCGTCGGCAAGGCCCTGGTCGTCGCCGAGTTCGGCACCGACGTCGCCGGTTCGGTGAAGTTCACCCTCAAGCGGAACGGCACGAAGCTCCGCACGGCGACCGTCGCGCTGACCAGCAGGGACAAGGCCAGGACGGTGTTCGCCAACGTCCGCAAGGCCGGCACGTACCTCATCGTGGCCAAGTACCTGGGCTCTCCGACGCTCAAGCGCTCGACCAGCCAGGTCAAGCTCAACATCACTTGAACGGGGTCGGGAGGCACGCCTCCGACCGACGTGTGACCGGTGCCTCGCTGTGAGTCATCGCACGGCTGACGCGGTGTCAGGCGCCGGTTACGCGCTAGTAGCCTCGGGCCCGTGACCTCCATCGTCGTGTGTGTGAAGCATGTGCCGGATGCGACTGCGGACCGGCATTTCGAGTCCGACTACACCGTGGATCGGGTGGGTGTGGACGGGTTGTTGTCGGAGCTGGACGAGTACGCCGTGGAGCAGGCGTTGCGGTTGAAAGAGAAGGCCGAGAGCCCCGACGACGTGACGGTGACGGCGGTGACCGTCGGTCCGGAGAAGGCCGCGGATGCGGTGCGCAAGGCGCTGCAGATGGGTGCGGACGCGGGCGTGCACGTCTCGGACGAGGCGATCGCGGGGTCGGATGCGATCGCGACGTCGTTGGTGCTGGCCGCCGCGGTGAAGAAGGCCGCTGGTGGTGGGGTGCCGGACCTGGTGATGTGTGGGATGGCCTCGACCGACGGGTCGATGGGGGTGTTGCCGGCGATGCTGGCCGAGCGGTTGGGGGTGCCGCAGGTGACGTTGGCGTCGCAGGTGGAGACCCAGGGTGACCAGGTGCGCATCAAGCGCGACGGGGACACCGCGACGG
>NZ_JADKPN010000011.1 GCF_015352455.1 Nocardioides islandensis | reverse complement strand
CTTGACGATGCTCCCGTTCACCTTCCACACATACGTCAACGACACCGCGTCGCCATCAGCATCCGACTTCGTCGCCGTCGCCGTCACCGTCTGGTTCGTCGTCGGCGACACCGGAGACAACGAGACCGTCGCCGAGGGTGCACTGTTACCCACCACTAACTGGTCGTTGACGGTGCCACCATTCGCAGTGCCGTCGTTGGGCGTGACCTCCACGCGGATCGTGTCGCCGCGGTTGCCGTTGCCCGCCACGGAAAGGTCGAGGGTGTCGGTCAGCGAGCTGGAGCCCGAGGTCGTCTTGACGATGGTGCCGTTGACCTTCCACACGTAGGTCAAGGTGACCGCGTTGCCGTCCGGGTCGGACTTCGTCGCCGTCGCCGTCACGATCTGGTTCGTCGCCGGCGACACCGGAGACAACGAGACCGTCGCCGAGGGCGCAGAGTTCGTCGGCTGGACCAGGAACCGCCCGTTAAGGCACGCGGGGCTTCCATTCCCGAATCGCACGACGTTGGTCGTTCCGCTCACAGTCGAGGACTGCGTGCCGCTCCCGCTGCTGATCGCACATGCGGTCACGGCGGTAGTGGTGAATCCGCTGCCGAGTTGCACCTGCACGAAGTAGCGTGTGTTGTTGTTGAAGTCGCTATTGGTGACGAACTCGTAGCGACCCGTCGCGCTGGATATCGAGACCCTCAACGACGGCAAGTCGGCGCCGCTTGACTGCAGGATGCCGTCGTCATTGCGGTCCTGCCACAGCACGATGCTTACACCGGCCCGGAGGTTGTCTCCCGGGTCGACCGAACCGTTGCCGTTGACGTCCGTCACGACAGTGCCGCTGATTTCGGACGCGGCCCCAGCTACATACGGACCCACAACTGGCCCACCCTGCCCGGCCACACCCTCGGGCACGATGGGCTCGGTCGAGGTGTCGTCCATCGCACGGGCCAGGTTCACGCGGCCGTTGCCGGTGTCGGAGACGGAGCCCGCGGGGTCGGCGTTGCGCGCCAACCGGCCGACGACGACACCAGGGCCGGCGGAGGGGTCGTTCGCCCGCACCAGCGCAGCCACGCCGGCGACGATGGCCGCCGAAGCCGACGTACCCGTCACAGGCCCCGAACCGGTGGCGATGTCGACGCCCGGAGCGCCCAGGAACGTGTCGGCGCCCGAGTTGGAGCCGCTCCAGAGCGTGTCGTCTCGGGTGGTCGCCGAGACACCGACCACCTTGGCGGTGCCAGCCGGGTACGACGCGGTGGTCACGCCGTCGTTGCCGGTCGCGGCCACCAGGACGGAGCCCTTCGACCAGGCGTAGTCCACAGCCGCCTGGAGCGCGGAGCTCGCGCCGGGGTTGGAGAAGGACATCAAGATGACGTCGGCGCCGTGGTCGGCGGCGTACACGACGCCCTCGACGACCCCGGAGTCCTGCCCGAGCCCGTCCTGGTCCAAGACCTTGACGGGCATGACCGAGACGCCCTGGAAGCCCACGCCCGCGATGCCCACACCGTTGTCCACGCCTGCGGCGACGATGCTCGCCATGGCGGTGCCATGGCCGTTCGGGTCGGCGGTGTCGTTGTCGCCGAGGACCGATGTTCCCGGAACGAGGTGCCCGGCGAGGTCGTCGGTCGCGTTCACGCCCGTGTCGAGCACAGCCACCGTGGCCGAACCGTTCGGCGCGACCGAGTCGTAGGCCGAGCCCCAGCCGATTTTGTCCAAGGCCCACTGGTCGCCATAGGCGGGGTCGTTCGGCGCCAGCTGGACCTCACGGACGCGGTCTGCCTCGACGCTGGTGACCGCGTTCGATCCGCGCAGAGCGGCAACCTGGTCGTCGGTCAGTGATGCGGCGTACAGGCGCAGCGGCTCCACGGACGAGGTCACGACGGCGCCGGCCGTGTCGAGGAGGTCCACGCGGTCGGCCTGGGTCGTTCCCGGCGCGAAGGTGACCAGGTAGTCGCTCGTCAACCCCGGCTCGGCAGGCTCAGCACCCATCGCCAGCTGCTGTCCGCCCAGGACGAGGAGGCCCACCAGCAGAAGACTGAGCAGTCGGAGGAGGACAGTTCCCTCGAGCCCTCGAGACAGCACGCGGACGCAACTACCCATCACGACGACCCCCCGGTCGAATCTCGTCGTCGCTACCCCCGCGACCGACTCCCCACTCACGTGAGTGGACGAATTGTGTACATACCGTCACCCGGATGACTGCCGAACCCATAATGGGAGCAGGAATTGTGAGGGGGTGGACCAGACCACCCCTAGGGAGTGACTAGGTCACCATGGGTTGGTGGAACGAGCAGGTCGTACCTCGAGCGACTGACCTGTCCCTCAGGGGTCACGAGGTCGGGGAGCTGCGCGCCCGCGCCTGCGAGGGCTTGCACGGGCGGGTGATCGAGATCGGCTTCGGCAGCGGGCTGAACGCCCGCTGGTACCCGTCCACGGTCACCCAGGTCGACGTCGTCGAGCCCTCGGAGGTGGCCTGGCGGATGTCGGCGGACCGTCGGCTCCGCGCAGCCGCACCGGTCGGGCGGATCGGCATCGACGGGCAACAGCTCAACATCGGGGCGGCGACGTTCGATGCTGCCCTGGTCACGTTCACGCTGTGCACGATCCCCGACGTCGAGGCCGCCCTGTCGGAGATCCGGCGGGTGCTGAAGCCGGGAGCCGGCCTGCACTTCCTCGAGCACGGGATCGCCGACGACCCCAAGGTGGTGGCCTGGCAGCGCCGCCTCGAGCCGATCCAGCGGCGCCTCGCCGGCGGCTGCCACCTCACCCGTGACCCGGTGATCCTCATCGAGAAGGCCGGCCTGCCGATCGACACCGTCGAGCAGGTCGACCTGCCCGGTGGGCCGAAGCCGTTCCGGTCCGGCTTCCTCGGCGTGGCCCTCAAGGCGTGAGCCCGTCGTGAGCCCGTCGTGAGCCCGTCGTGAGCGAGGAACGCGCGATCGCCGGGGCGGAGGCGCTCGGGCTCGAGTACGCCGTGACCCGGCACGGTCCGGTGCGCTCCCTCGCCGAGGCGGCCGAGGCTCGCGGGATCGAGCCGCGCCAGCTCGTGAAGACGCTGGTGGTGCGGGTCAGCGAGGGCGACCACCGGTTCGTGCTGGTGCCCGGCGACCGCGAGATCGCCTGGCCCAAGCTGCGCGCGCTGCTCGGCGTCAACCGGATCTCCCTGCCGCCCGCCGACGAGGCGCGCGAGGTGACGGGCTACGAGCGCGGCACGATCACGCCGCTGGGCAGCCTGCGCACGCTCCCCGTCATCGCCGACTCACGCGTCGAGGGCGCGATCTCCCTCGGAGGTGGCGCTCACGGCGTCGCGCTCACGGTGGACGCCGGCGCACTGCTGGCCGCACTCGACGCGACCGTCGCCGACGTCACCGACTGACTCCGCCAGATGGCGACGGCCAGCCCGAGGAACCAGACGATGGCCAGCAGCGTCGTGTACGCGCCGTACTGCGCCAGGGTCGCCGCCAGCACCGGTGTCGCGCAGCCGATGCCGAGCCAGCCGACCCAGCGTGCCAGGACGCCGGTGCGGAGCACCGCGACGGACACCCCGAGGATCATCAGCCCCAGCACCGCCATGCCGGACAGCCCGAGCAGGGCGTAGTTCACCGCCGTGATGGCCCGCAGCACGTCGGGGCCGGGAAGCGGCTCGTGGACCACCTCGACGAGGCGGCCGACGCACGCGCGGACCGCGCCGGTCACCAGCCAGAGGGCCGCCACGGCGCTGGCCATGGACCGGCCGAAGGCCATCCACGCGGAGTCGCGGGCGGCGACGACGGTGCCGAGGTGGTGCCGGAGGACGGCCACCGTGACGGCCACGCCGATCGCCGCCATCCCCGACCAGACGCCGGACCAGCGGTTGCCGGAGACCTGCCACCAGGCGAGCAGCTCGGCGTCGGACGCACCGTGGGGCACGTCGATCGCGGCGACCGTCCAGAACAGACAGACTCCGACGAGGGCTGCGGCGATGGCCGCGACGCGGTGCTGGGAGGGGTTCATGCCTCCACAGTTGCCGCACGCGCGCGACGCCGCGTCGGGGCGGCCACCGGAACCGGGGTCGGTACCAGCCCTGAGACACCCGGTCTACGGCGTCAGTCGCGCCGGCGCCCCTGCAGCGCGTGCGCGACGTTCACGACGGCGATGCCCGCCCACGCCACCATCAGCCCCGGGAGGTCGGCCATGGCCGCCGAGATCGCGGTGATCGGGATCCCGGCGCCGAGCGAGACGATGCCCAGGGCCAGCTGCCGTTTGCCGGCCGACTCCGCGGCCCGGTCCCGGCCCGAGCGGACGACGCCACCGGAGGCGACACGACGCTGGATCTCCTTCTCCATGCGCTCGGCGAAGGAGTCGACCAGCGCCGCCTCGTAGTCCGGGCCCAGCTCGCCGCGGGTGGCGAGCAGGGCCTCGTAGTCGCGTCGTTCCAGCTCGTCCTCGGCCACCGCAGGCGGACCTCCGGCCTAGAGGTACTGGCCGGTGTTGGACACCGTGTCGATCGAACGTCCCGGCTCGGTGCCCTGCTTGCCGGTGATGAGCGTGCGGATGAACACGATCCGCTCGCCCTTCTTCCCGGAGATGCGGGCCCAGTCGTCGGGGTTGGTGGTGTTGGGCAGGTCTTCGTTCTCCTTGAACTCGTCCACGCACGCCTGGAGGAGGTGGGAGACCCGGATGCCGTAGGAGTCGTGCTCCAGCTTGTCCTTGATCGCCATCTTCTTCGCGCGGTCGACGATGTTCTGGATCATCGCCCCGGAGTTGAAGTCCTTGAAGTACAGGACCTCCTTGTCGCCGTTGGCGTAGGTCACCTCGAGGAAGCGGTTCTCCTCGGACTCGGTGTACATCCGCTCGACGGTGGCCTGGATCATCCCGCCGACGCAGGCGTCGCGGTCGCCGCGGAACTCGTTGAGGTCGTCGGCGTGCAGCGGCAGGTCGGCCACGAGGTACTTGCTGAAGATGTCGCGGGCCGACTCGGCGTCCGGGCGCTCGATCTTGATCTTCACGTCGAGGCGGCCGGGCCGCAGGATCGCCGGGTCGATCATGTCCTCGCGGTTGGAAGCGCCGATGACCAGGACGTTCTCGAGGGCCTCGACGCCGTCGATCTCGCTGAGCAGCTGCGGGACGATGGTGTTCTCGACGTCGGAGGAGACACCGGAGCCACGGGTGCGGAACAGCGAGTCCATCTCGTCGAAGAACACGATGACGGGCGTGCCCATGCTGGCCTTCTCACGGGCCCGCTGGAACACCAGCCGGATGTGGCGCTCGGTCTCGCCGACGTACTTGTTGAGCAGCTCCGGGCCCTTGATGTTGAGGAAGTACGACTTCCCCTCCTGGCCGGTCTTGGCGGCGACCTTCTTGGCCAGGCTGTTGGCCACGGCCTTGGCAATCAGCGTCTTGCCGCAGCCGGGAGGGCCGTAGAGCAGCACGCCCTTGGGCGGCTTGAGCTTGTGCTCCTTGAACAGCTCGGGGTGGAGGTACGGCAGCTCCACGGCGTCGCGGATGGCGTCGATCTGCGAGATCAGCCCGCCGATCTGCGTGTAGTCGATGTCGGGCACCTCTTCGAGGACGAGCTCCTCGACCTCGGACTTGGGCACCTTCTCGTAGACGTACCCCGCGCGGGCGTCCAGCAGCAGGCTGTCGCCGGCGCGGATCGTGCCACCGCGCAGCGGCTCGGCGAGCCGGACCACGCGCTCCTCGTCGGCGTTCGCGATCACCAGGGCGCGCTCGCCGTCGGCCAGCAGCTCCTTGAACATGACGACCTCGCCGACCTCCTCGAACTCGAGGGCGGCGACGACGTTGAGGGCCTCGTTGAGCATGACCTCCTGGCCACGCACCAGGGAGTCGAGCTCGACCGACGGGCTGACGTTCACGCGCAGCTTGCGACCGCCGGTGAAGACGTCGATCGAGTCGTCCTCGTTGCGGGTGAGGAAGGTGCCGAAGCCGGCCGGCGGCTGGGCGAGCCGGTCGACCTCCTCCTTCAGCTTCATGATCTGGTCGCGCGCCTCGCGCAGCGTCTGGGCGAGCCGTTCGTTCTGCGAGGTCACCGCCGAGAGGGACCGCTGGGTGTCGGCCAGGCGCAGCTCGAGGCCGCGGTTGTGAGCCGGTCCCTCACTCAGGCGGCGGCGCAGGTCGTGCACCTCCGCTTCCAGGAACCGGACCTGGTTGGCGAGCTCCTCGCGACCCTCGCCGGCAGGAGCGTCTTCGGATGTAGCCATCGTTGCGTCACCTCCTGGTTTCGACCCTACCCGCGAGAACACGGTCACATGACGTGAACTCAGGGGTGTTGGACACGAACTTGATACAACCGTGACAACCGTCGAGGGGGGTGTGGGTCACCCTCCGGTCAGTCGTCCGGGGCTTCGACGGGTACGCCGGGGGGTCGCGGCCCCGTGTAGTCCGGCCCGTAGGCACCGGGCGCGGGCCTCCGGCGCTTGATCGGCGGCGCCTGCCCGGGGGCCATCCGACGGGCCGTGACCAGGAACGCCGTGTGGCCGACCATCGAGTGCCCCGGACGTACGGCCAGGCCCTCGACGTGCCAGTCGCGCACCAGCGACTCCCACGCCTGCGGCTCGGTGAAGCCCCCATGGACCCGGACGGTCTCCACGAACCGGGACAGCTGCGTCGTGGTGGCGACGTACGCGCACAGGACCCCTCCGGGCAGCAGCGCGCCGGCGGCGGCGTCGAGGCAGTCCCAGGGCGCGAGCATGTCGAGGATCACCCGGTCGGCGCGCTCCCCCGACTCGGGCAGGGCCTCGGCCAGGTCACCGAGCCTGAGCTCCCAGGCCGGGTGGTCGCCCTCGAAGAACTGGGTCACGTTCTTGCGGGCGACCTCGGCGAACTCCTCGCGCCGCTCGAACGACAGCACCCGGCCGTGCGGGCCGACGGCGCGCAGCAGCGTGCACGTGAGGGCGCCGGAGCCGACCCCCGCCTCGACGACGTGGGCTCCCGGGAAGATGTCGGCCATCGCCACGATCTGGGCGGCGTCCTTCGGGTACACGACGGCGGCGCCGCGGGGCATCGACACCACGAACTCCGACAGCAGCGGCCGGAACACGAGGTACTCACCGCCACCGGACGAGGTGACCGTGAACCCCTCCTCGCGGCCGATCAGCTCGTCGTGGTCGAGGTGGCCGCGGTTGGAGAAGAAGCGCTTGCCGGCCTCGAGGCAGAAGTTGTGGCGGCGGCCCTTCGAGTCGACCAGCCGCACCCACTGACCCTCCTGCAGCGGCCCGCGGTGCACGCCGGCCCACGCCTCGTGAGGTACGTCGGGCTGGCCCATGCGCCGACCCTAGCGACGGCCCCTACCGCCTTGAACGCGCCTCCTGGAAAGCGCGCTCGACGTCGGCGGCCGAGAGCACGCCGTAGATGCTGCCGTCCTGCTCGACGAGGAGGTACTCGTGGGCGGGTGTGACGGTCATGGCCCGCACCAGCTCCTCCCCCTCGATCTCCGCCGGGAGGCTCATGCCGGGCTCCAGGCTGCGCGCCACCGTCGAGACCGCGACCCAGGGCCGGCGTTCCTCGGGGGTGGCCACCAGAGCGGCCTCGCTGACCAGGCCGACCGGGGAGCCACCGCTGGTGACCGTGATCAGGCTGCCGGCCCGGGCCTCCTTGGCGCGGCGTACGGCCTCGGCCAACGGGAGGTCCGCGGGCACGGCGAGCGCTCGTCGGGCCAGTCGGCGGGCGACCAGGGCGGGCAGCGAGCCACGCGCCTGCGCCGACGCCAACGCCGAGCTCGCCGCGCTCCAGAGGAACAGCGCGATCATGCCGGCGAGGAAGACGTCGAAGATGTCCGGCGGGGTGCCGAGCACCTTCTCCTGCAGGAGCGGCCACGCGAGAGCGGCCACGGCGACCAGCCGGCCCACCCACGCGGCCGCGATGGTGCCGCGCAGGCGGTCACCGGTGAGCCGCCACACCCCCGCCTTGAGCACGCGACCGCCGTCCAGCGGCAGGCCGGGGACCAGGTTGAGGAACCCGACGATGAGGTTGGCGCCGGCCAGCCCCTCGACGGCCATCAGCAGCAGCCCGTCGGGCGTGACGAACCACAGGCCGAGTGCGGCCGCGCCGACGGCGAGCGAGGTCAGCGGCCCGACGACGGCGATCAGGAACTCCTGCTTCGGGGTGCGCGCCTCTCCCTCGATCTGGGTCGCGCCGCCGAGGAAGTGCAGGGTGATCGAGGAGACGTCGAACCCGTAGTGCCGGGCCATGTAGGCGTGCGAGGCCTCGTGCAGCAGCACCGACAGGTAGAGGACGACGGCGAACGCGAAGCCCGCGATGTACTTGAAGCCGCCCAGACCGGGCTCGACCTGGTCCACGCGAGGGGACACGGTCCAGGCGATCAGCGCCGCGATGACGAACCAGGACGTGGTGACCAGGACGTCCGAGCCCGCGATCGTGCCGACCTTGAAGGTGCCCGGGGGCCGTTGCGGCTCCGGACGAGGTCGGGAGGACGGCTCGGACACGTCACGAGGCTATCCGACGGGCCCTGCGGTGTCGGTGCGCTGGCCTAGGGTCGAAGCGTGACCGTAATCGACGACTCCTCCCGCCGGGAGTTCCGTCGCGTCGACGGCGTGGACGTGCTGGGCGCGATGTCGCCGAGCCGCGCCTCGGACTTCATGACCTGCCCGCTGATGTTCCGGTTCCGCACGATCGACCGGCTGCCCGAGACGTCGTCGGTCGACGCGGTGCGCGGCACGCTCGTGCACAAGGTGCTGGAGGACCTGTTCAGCCTCCCGGCCGCCGAGCGCACCCCCGAGCGCGCACGGGCGATGCTGTCCCCGACGTGGGACGCCTTCGTCGTCCAGTCGCCCGAGCTGCCCGCGCTGTTCGGCTCCCGGGCCGAGCTGGACGCGTGGATGACCTCGGCCGCCGAGGTGCTCGACCGCTACTTCACCCTCGAGGACCCGCAACGCCTGGAGCCCGCCGAGCGGGAGCTGTACGTCGAGGCGCTGCTCGACTCCAAGCTGCTGCTCCGGGGGTACATCGACCGCCTCGACGTCGCACCGGACGGGGCGATGAGGGTGAGCGACTACAAGACGGGACCATCGCCAGCCGTCGACTACGAGGCCAAGGCGCTGTTCCAGATGAAGTTCTACGCGCTGGCTCTCTGGCGCTCGCGCGGCGTCATCCCGAAGGTGCTCCGACTGGTCTACCTGGGCAACGGCGAGATGCTGAGCTACGAGCCGGACGAGGCCGACCTGGTGGCCACCGAGCGCAAGGTCAACGCGCTCTGGGACGCGATGCGGGCCGCCGAGGAGGCCCGCGACTGGCAGCCGAACCGCTCCCGCGCCTGCGACTGGTGCTCGTTCAAGGCGGTCTGCCCCGAGTGGGGCGGCACTCCCCCGCCGGTCCCGGAGGAGCGGCTCAGACGCGGTGCCGCTCGGCCCAGAGGGCCGCGCTGGTTCGGTCGGATACGCCGATGGTGGCGAAGATCGAGGTCAGGTGGGCCTTCACGGTCCGCTCGGTGATCCCGAGCCGCCGCGCGATCTGCTTGTTCGCCAGCCCCTCGCGCACCAGGCCGAGCACCTCGCGCTCGCGCGGCGTCAGGTCGGGCAGGTCCGCGGCCGGCCGGCGCGTGTCGAGGAGCTCGCGGGCGGCACGCGGGTGGATGGGTGACTCGCCCCTCGCGACAGCCCGGATCCCGCCGAGGATGTCGTCGGGCTCGGCGTCCTTGAGCAGGTAGCCCACCGCACCCGCGTCCAGGGCGCCGACGATCCGCTCGGCGTCCGCGAAGGACGTCAGCACGAGCACGTCGGAGAGCCCCTCGTCGACGATCGCCCTCGTGGCCTTCACCCCGTCGACCCCGGGCATCTGGAGGTCCATCAACACCACGTCCGGCCGCGTCGCCCGGACGACCTCGATGGCCTCGGCCCCGCCGCTCGCCGTACCGACGACGCGAAGGTCCGCGACCCCGGCCAGCAGCTGGGTCAGGCCGCCGCGCACGACGGCGTGGTCGTCGACGACCACGACCGTGATCTGCCCCTCGCTCGACGCGCTCACCGCACCCGCACCTCCATCCGGATCTCCGTGCCCTCACCGGGCGCCGACCGTACGTCGAGCCGCCCGCCCTCGTCCGCCACCAGGCTGGCCAGGCCGCGCAGCCCGAAGCTGGTCGCGTCCCTGTCCGCGTCCGGGTCGAACCCATGACCGTCGTCGGTGACGACCAGCACCAGCCACTCGCCGTCGCGGTGCACGTCGACGTCCAGCGACCTGGCGTGCGCGTGCCGGATCGCGTTGCGGACGGCCTCCTGGGCCACCCGCCACACCAGCGCCACCGTCTCGTCCGGCACCTCGCCGACGTCGGAGACGCGCACGCTGGTCTCGATGTCCGCCGACGCCGCCGGGGCGGTCAGGTCGGTGAGCGCCGCGGTCAGGCCGTCCGCGTGCAGGTCAGGCGGGTGGATCGACACCAGCAGGGAGCGCAGCGCCTTGAGGCTGGTCCGCAGCGACGTACCCGCCCCCTGCAGGTCCTCGCGCAGGCGTTCGGGGACGTCCGGGTCGCGGCTGACCGCGGTGAGCGAGAACGCCGTACCCGCCAGGTCCTGCACGACGCCGTCGTGCAGGTCGCGGGCGATGCGCCGGCGCTCGGCCTCCGAGGCGTTCATCGAGGCGCGCAGCAGTCGTTCGCGCTCGCGGGCGTTGCGGGTGAGCCGACGCGTCAGCACCCAGATGATCGGGGTGGCCACGACGAGCATCGCGAGCAGCCCCCCGATGGTGATCCTCTGGAACGGTACGAACAGCTGCGAGCGACGCTGGGCGAGGTCGTCGGCGGAGAAGTACACCTCGAACAGCATCGGTGCGCCCTCCGGCGACCTGATGCGGCTGTACACCTCGACCAGCCCGTCGTCGGACTTCTCGTAGCGGTTCTCGGGCTTGGTCAGGTCCGACACCTCGGCCACGGTCCCACCGCCCTCGAGGACGGCGGTCTCCTCGTCGTCGAGCGGGTATCTCGTGCCGATCAGCCGGGTCTCGTCGGAGTAGAGGATCGTGCCGTCACCGCGCCAGATCTTCACGCGGCGCACGTCGCCCACCAGGAGGCGCTCGAGGACCTCGCGGTCGAGCTTGTCGATCGCGCCGGGGTCGCCGTCGACCAGGCCCTTCGGGATCGCGGGCTGCGCGACCGACCGGGCCAGCACCCGGGTCACCGCCTTCGCGTCAGCACGTGCCTCGGTGCTGGCGACCCGGGCGCTGAGCAGGGAGGTCGCCACGGAGAGGGCGACGAAGAGGACGACGGCCACCGCGAGGTACTGCACCACGGGGTTGCGGACGAGCCTCACGCCCGAACTCTAGGTGTGGCGCTCACCAGTCGATCGCTCCACGACACACCTCGCCGGTCCTCGTCTGGACGGCCCGGAAGACGCAGTGGTCGGTGCCAGCGAGGTCAACGAGCGAGCGACGTACCTCGAGCTGACCGTCCCTGGTCACCGCCCGGCCCATCGCCGAGACGCTGCCGTTGTGCTTGATCTTCCAGCTCCACACCTTGCCGGACGCGGTGTGGTCGACCTCGCCGCGGATCTCGATCCGGTGGTCGCTGTCCCAGCCGGCACGCACCTCCCACGTGGAGCTGCCGCCTCGGCACGAGCCGCTCTTGTCCACCTCGTCGTCGTCCCCGGAAGCACTGACACCCGAGGGCACCATCACCACGAGCAGGGCCGCGACCGCGCCGAGCGCGAGCCTGGCCGACCGGCCGGTCACCAGGCCACGGCCGCGCGGCAGACCTCACCGGCGTAGACCGCCCGGAAGACGAAATGGTCGGTGCCCGCGGCGTCCGACGGCCTGCGGTGCACCGAGAACGACCCGCTCGCGCCACCCGTCGTCGAGCTCCCCTTCGCGACCACGACACCGTTGTCCTTCAGCTTCCAGGCCCAGGTCTGGCCGACCTGGTTGCTGTCGATCTCGGCCTCGACCTCGATCCGCCCGTTGTCGGCCTTGGCCTTGATCTTCCAGTCGGTCGAGCCCGAGCACGACCCCGCGTTCCGGTGCGCGTCGCCACCCCCGGACGCGAACGCCGGCACGGGGGCGAGGACCGAGAGAGCGAGGGCGGGAACGGCCAGGGCAGCGGCGAGGCGTCGGCTGGTCAGCATGGTGGACTCCTAGTCAGAGATGTTCAGGTGCGACCAGCCTGTCGACGTCCCCGTGCGCCTCGCCATTGTCGAGAGGTACTAGGACTCCGACCGCCGCCCTGGGTCGAGTTGCGCGTCCGGCACGGTCGAGTTGCGCGTCCGGCACGGTCGAGTTGCGCGTCCGTCACCGTCGAGTTGCGCGTCCGATACGAGCACGCCGTACCCGAGGCGCAACTCACGTGTACCGGGGACGCAACTCACGTGTACCCGGGACGCAACTCGCATGTACCGGGGGCGCAACTCAACTCTCGTCGGGGTACAGGACGCAGGCGACGTCGACGCCGCCGGCGCGGCGGAGCTTCGGGGCGTCGGCGGGGACGAAGTGGACCTCGACGGCGTTGCCGGCGTCCTCGATGTCGCGGACGCCCTTCCAGAGCGGCTCGTCGGGCTTCTCGGCCTTGATGCGGTCCAGCAGCGCCCGTACCTGCCCCGCTCCCCCTGCCCCGATCCTCGCGGTGGTCGAGGGCTGGTCGAGGCTGCCGAGGTCGCCGATGACGGCCTTCTCGTCGTCGTACGCCTCGACCTTGCGGGTCCAGTGCTCCTCGATGAGGGTGCGCAGGTCGCGCGACTCCCAGCCGCACCCCTCGATCGCCTCGGCGCAGCGCGGGTGGAAGGAGCAGCCCAGCGGCGGCTCGGCGGCGTCGGGGATCTCGCCGCGCGGCAGGTCGCGCGGCACCATCCGGTCCGGGTCGGGCTCGGGGATCGCCTTGAGGAGCGCCTTGGTGTACGGGTGCCGAGGGTTCTCGAAGATCTCGGCGGTGGGGCCGATCTCGACGATCCGACCGAGGTACATGATCGCGATCCGGTCGCAGAAGTACTTCGCCGAGGCGAGGTCGTGGGTGATGTAGACGTACGTGAGCCCCATCTCCTGCTTGAGGTCGAGCATCAGCTGGAGGATCTTCGCCCGGACGCTCATGTCGAGCATGGAGACGGGCTCGTCGGCGACCAGCACCTCGGGGTTGAGGATGATCGCGCGCGCGATCACCGCGCGCTGCTTCTGGCCGCCGGAGAGGTCGGAGGGGTACTTCGGCAGGAACCGCTCCACCGGCGACAGGCCGACCCGTTCGAGGGCGGCCGCCACCTGGGTCTTCAGCGCCTTGCCGGACGCGATCTTGTGGATCACCAGCGGATGGCCCACGGCCTCCTCGATCGTCATCGAGGGGTTGAGCGCGGCGTGCGGGTCCTGGAAGACCATCTGGAGGTCGGTGCGCAGCTGGCGCAGCTCGGCACCGCGCATCTCCGAGACGCGACGCTCCCCCCGGTCCTGCGAGTGGTAGGTGATCCGGCCGTCGGTGGCCGGCACCAGTCCCAGCAGCGCCCGGCCGAACGTCGACTTGCCGCTGCCGGACTCGCCGACCAGGCCGAGCACCTCGCCGCGCTTGAGCGACACGGAGACACCGTCGACCGCCCTCACGCGGCGGGCCTTGAGACCGAACAGCCGCGACAGCGCGCCGCCCTGCAGCTGGAAGTGGACCGCGAGCTGGTCGATGTCGAGGACCACCTCGGATCGGCCGGTCGGCGAGCTGCTCAGGATCTCAGGCTTCGTCGGCAACGGAGATCTCCTCCCGGTTGAGCGGGGCGCGCTCGCTCTCAGGTACGTCGGCGGCCAGGCCGTCCTTGAAGTCCGCGGCCCAGCACTGGGCACGGCTGCCCCCCGCGTGCTCGCGCTCGACCGGGTGGCGGGTGGCGCACACCTTCATGGCGTCGGGGCAACGCGGGTGGAAGTGGCAGCCGGGCGGCGGCTCGACCAGGTCCGGAGGCGCCCCCTCGATGAAGTTGAGACCGGTGGTCCGCAGCGAGATGGTCGAGCGCAGCAGCTCGCGCGTGTACGGGTGCTTGGGCCGGGAGAACACCTCGCGCGCGTCACCGATCTCGACGATCTCGCCGGCGTACATCACCGCCACCCGGTCGCAGGCCTCGGCGATGATGCCGAGGTTGTGGGTGATCAGCAGGAGTGCGGTGCGGTAGTTCGCGCGCAGGTCGTGGAGGATCCGGATGATCTGCGCCTCGACCAGCACGTCCAGCGCCGTCGTCGGCTCGTCGGCCACCACGAACGGCGGCCGCAGCACCAGCGTCAAGGCGATCATCAGCCGCTGGCGCATGCCCCCGGAGAACTCGTGCGGATAGGCGTGGAACCGCGTCGGCGGGATGCCCATCACCCGGAGCACGTCGAGCGAGCGCCGTTCGATCTCGGCCTTGCTGATCGACTTGTCGTGGGTCTTGAGGGTCTCGGCGAAGTGCTCGCTGATCCTCATCAACGGGTTCAGCCGCGTGAGCGGCTCCTGGAAGATCATGCCGAGGTCGCGCCCGCGCATGGCGTGCTGCTCCCGCGGCTTCAGCGTGAGCATGTCCGTGCCGCGGAACCTCAGCTCGCCGTCGCGCGCACTGCCCTCGGGCAGCAGCCCGATCAGGCCGCGGCCCAGCGTCGACTTGCCGCACCCCGACTCACCCACCAGACCCAGGATCTCGCCCTCGTGCAGCTCGAAGCTGACCCCGTCGACGGCCCGGACCGGACCACGGTCGGTGGCGTACCAGACCCGCAGGTCGCGCGCCTCGAGCACGACGTCTCCGGGCATGTTCACCGGGTCGACCCGCTCGTCCACGATGTCGGTCACGTCGCATCCACCTTCTCCCGGGGCGTGAACCTCACGGGGAGCAACCGCCGCCGGCGCAGCGCCGGGTTGAGCGTCTCGTTGAGGCCCTCACCCACCAGGGTCAGCCCGGTGATCAGCAGGACGATCGCGAGGCCCGGCCACAGCGCCGGCCACCAGACCCCGGCCTGGGCGTCGTCGAGCGCGCGACTGAGGTCGTAGCCCCACTCCGACGCTTCGTTCGGCTGGATGCCGAGACCCAGGAACCCGAGCGCCGCCAGGGTGCCGACCGCATCGGCGGCGTTGAGGGTGCCGATCACCGGCACCGACTGCACGACGTTGCCGAAGAGGTACTTGCGCATGATGGTCGTCGGCCTCGCCCCGATCGCCCGCGCCGCTTCGACGTACGTCGCCTCGCGCGCCGACACCGTGGTGTTGCGGACCACCCGGAAGTACTGCGGGATGTAGATCGCCACCAGCGACAGGGCAGCGGCGACGATCCCGCTGCCGATCCTGTCGTTGAGCATGAACGCGAAGATGATCGCCAGCAGCAGGTAGGGCACCGTGTAGATCGCGTCCATCACGAACACCAGCACCCGGTCGACCCAGCCGCCCAGGAACCCGGAGACCAGGCCGAGCGGCACGCCGATGACCACCGACAGGACGACCGAGAGCAGCACGACCTCGAGGGCCGTGCGCGCTCCCCACACCACGCGGCTGCAGATGTCGTAGAACTGGTCGTTGGTGCCGAGCAGGTGGCCGCTGCCCGGCGAGGCGAGCTTCTCGAACTTCACGCCCGCGGCGTCGCGGGTCTGGTTGAAGTCGAAGGGCGCGATCCAGGGCGCGAAGAGCGCGAACAGCACGAAGACGACCGTCACGATCGCACCGACGAGCAGGATCCACCGGGCGAGTCCCTTGGTGTTCCAGATCTGTCGCAGGAGCCCGCGCATGCTCAGTACCTCACTCGGGGGTCGATGAGCCCGTTGATGATGTCGACGGTCACGCTCGTCAGGACCACGATCAGGGCGAAGAACGTGACCAGCCCCTGAACCGCGATGTAGTCGCGGGCGAGAATGTACTTCACCAGCTGGGTGCCGAGCCCCGGCCAGTTGAACGTGCGCTCCGTGAGGATGGCGCCGGCCAGCGTGGCCGCCACCTGGAGACCGATCACCGTGACCACCGCGACCAGGGCGTTGCGGAACGCGTGGCGGCGTACGACGGCCCGCTCGGAGATCCCGCGGGCGCGGGCCGCCTCGACGTAGTCGCCCTTCATCGCCTGGATCACGTTGACCCGCACCAGCCGGATGATCACGCCGGACAGCAGCAGACCCAGCGTGAAGCACGGGAGCACGTGGTGCTTGAGCACGTCGGAGATGGCCGTGCCGTCCCCGGAGAAGATCGCGTCGAGCAGCAGGATGTGCGTCTTCGGCTGCACGGTGAAGATGGTGATCGGCGAGGCCATCCCCGACGTGGGCCACGACGGGAACAGCTTGACCACGAGGAGCACCAGCATGATCCCGACCCAGAAGATCGGCGCGGCGTAGGTGAGGACGCCGAAGATGCGGATCACGATGTCGCCCCAGCTGTCGCGGTAGCGGCCGGCCAGGCGTCCCAGCGGCAGTCCCACGACGATGGCGAAGAGGAACGCGCCGAGCGTGAGCGTGAGGGTGGCACCGCCGTTGTCGCGGACCAGGTCCAGGACGGGCCGGTTGTCCGAGATCGTCTTGCCGAAGTCGAAGTGGGCGACCTGGCCGAGGTACTCCAGATACTGGACGATCAGCGGGCGGTCGATGCCGAGGTTGTGGCGGCGCACGTCGAGCGCGTCCTCGCTGAGCTTGCCGCCGAAGGCCGCGCTGACCGGGTCACCGGGCGCCACCCTCAGCAGGAAGAAGACCAGCGTCAGCAGCACCCACATCATGGGGATGACGAGCAGGATCCGGATCGCGATGTAGCGGGACAGGGATCCCGAGCCTGAGCTCACGAAGGGGGCCTCCTGACGTTCGAGGTCATCGCACGATGTCTACCGCACATCAAGAGAGGGTGCACACCGTGAGGTGGCAACCCTCCGAGAATGAGGTCGGTGAGCTTGCGAACCGACTGAGGGCGAGGACTGACGCACCCCGCCGCGCTGGCGGCGGGGTGCGTCAGATTTCTTGAACCTGTGCTGTCAGTTCTTGCTGATCATCCAGAAACGGAAGATGTACGTCGGGTCGAGGGTGTCCTCGACCCCCTGCATGGACGAGTTCGCCACGGCGACGTTCTGGCCGTTCCACGACGGGATCAGCGGCACGTCCTCGGCCACGATGTCCTGGAGCTGGCCGATCTCGTCGGCACGAGCGGCCTCGTCGGTCTCGCCGATCTCCTTGTCGAGGAGCTTGTTCACCTCGGGGTTGGAGTAGTTGTTGGCGAAGAACCCACCGTCACGGACGAACGGCGACAGGTAGTTGTCGGGGTCCAGGAAGTCGGGGTACCAGCCCAGGATGAAGAGGTCGTAGGCCCCCTGCTTGGTGATCGTCTGGTACTCCTCCCAGGCCGCGTCGTCGGTGGTCGCGTCGAACAGGCCGCTGGAGTTGAGCTGGTCGGCCAGCTCGGTGGCCTCGTCGACGGTGTTCGGACCGTAGTGCTCCGGCGGGTAGCCGAGCTTGATCTTCACCGGCGTCTTCACTCCGGCCGCGTCGAGGATCTGCTTGGCCTTGTCGACGCTGGGCTCGCCGTACTTGTCCTGGAAGGAGTCCTTCTGGCCGGCGAAGCCCGGAGGCACGATGGAGTACGCCGGGGTGACGGTGCCGTCGTAGGCGTTGTCGGAGATGGCCTGGCGGTCGATCAGCTGCGCGACGGACTGGCGGATCGCCTTGTTCTTGCCCACGTCGGTGGAGAACTGCCAGACCCAGTAGCGGAACTCCGAGCCCTTGCCGCGGATGACCTCGGCCTTGCCGTTGCTCTCGATGTCGTTGAGGTCGGTCGGGCTCAGCGTGCGCCACGCGATGTCGACCTGGCCGCCCTCGACGGCGGTCTTCAACGGTGCCGGGTCGCTGAAGTACTGGATGAAGACCTGCGGCGCCTGCGGGGTCTTGGTGCCCTGGTAGGTGTCGTTGGCCTCGAAGACCGCCTGCTCGCCGGCCTTGTACTGGCTGAGCTTGTAGGGGCCGGAGCCGACCATGTTTTCGATGTCGTCGTCGGCCAGCTTGTCGTCGGCGGGGAAGGTCTCCTCGTCGACGATCGAGTTGCTGGCCGAGGTGATGACCTGCATGAACGTCTGGTCGGGCTGGTTGAGGTGGAAGACGACCGTGGTGTCGTCCGGCGTCTCGATGGCGCCGTCGGCCAGGCCGGGCTTGTCCGCGTCACCGTTGCTGATCGAGCCGAGGAGCACCGAGGCGCCGTTGGGGTCGGCGATCTCGATGTTGCGCTTGAACGAGTACAGCACGTCGGACGACGTCAGGTCGTCGCCGTTGGAGAACTTCGCACCCTCGGTCAGCTTGCAGGTGATGGTCTGCGGGTCGTCGTACTTGCAGTCGGCGAGGTCGGGCTCCGGGTTGGAGCCGTTGGCCGGGACGCTCATCAGCTGCTGGAAGATGTTGTACTCGATGTTCCACGAGCCGAAGTCGTAGGCGCCGGCCGGGTCGACGGACGTCACGGCGTCCGTGGTCCCGAGGATCCAGGAGTTCCCGGTGGCTCCGCCGCCGTCGCTCCCGCCGTCACCGCTGCCGGTCGAGCTGTCGTCGCCACCGCAGGCGGCCAGGGTGCCCACCAGGGCACTCACCGCCAGCAGGGACCAGAGCTTGTTGCGTTTCACTAACACCCCTTGGGGTCGGGCCCCGGCCGCACGCCGGGGTCGGTACCGCGGCGCAACCTACCCCTCCGGACCGTCAGGGTCCACGGAGACCGGCCGCGAACGAGGTACCGATCCGGCAACAATCGGCCGAGAGGTCAGCCCCGCACCGGAAGGTTTGCGGCCGTGAGGCCCTGGAGCGAGTCGGCGAACAGGCGCCCGGGTCCCTCGGGGATCGGCACGTGGTTGGGCACGCACAGGACCGTGCAGCCCGCCGCCTCGGCCGAGCGGGCGCCGACGTCGGAGTCCTCGATGGCCAGGCAGGAGCCCGGGTCGAGGCCGAGGAGCCGGGCCGCCTTGAGGTACGGGTCGGGGTACGGCTTGCCGCGCTCGACCGCGTCGCCGGTGACCACGGTGGCGAACGTGTCGGGCGGCAGGGCGTCCAGCATCGGCTCCACGAACCGCAGGTAGGACATCGTCACCAGCGCGCACGGCACCCCGGCGGCGTTCAGGTCGGCCAGCAGCTCTCGGGCACCGGGCCGCCAGGGCACCTCGCGCCGGATGTGCTCGATCACCGCGTCGAGGAGCTCCTCGACGATCTCCGCCGGCTCCAGGTCGATGCCCATGTGCTCGCGGATGTAGCGCCCGGAGTCCAGCAGGTCGTTGCCGACCAGGTTGAGCGAGTCCTCCTCGGTCCACGTGCCGCCGTACTTCTCGGCCATCTCCCGCTCGCACTGCATCCAGTAGGGCTCGGTGTCGACCAGGGTGCCGTCCATGTCCCACAGGACGGCGACGTACGGCGAGGGGCCGTTGGTCGAGGAAGGCGGCGCGCTGGCGCCTGTCACGAGACCGCGCCCTTGGTCACTGAGTCTCGTGACGGGACTTCGTCCCTCCTCGACCAGCGGGTCAGTCTCACTCATCGGGGTCGTAGCCCAGGCTGGGCGACAGCCAGCGCTCGGCCTCGGCCAGGCTCCAGCCCTTGCGCGCGGCGTAGTCCTCCACCTGGTCGCGGCCGATGCGCCCGACCACGAAGTACTGGGAGTCCGGGTGCCCGAAGTACAGGCCGGACACCGACGCCCCGGGCTGCATCGCCATCGACTCGGTGAGGGTCATGCCGGTGGTCGCCTCCACGTCGAGCAGCGACCAGATCGCCTGCTTCTCGGTGTGGTCGGGGCTGGCCGGGTAGCCGGGGGCCGGGCGGATCCCGTCGTACCTCTCCTTGATGAGGCCGACGTTGTCGAGCCGCTCGTCGGGGGCGTAGGCCCACAGCTCGCGCCGGACCCGCTCGTGCAGCCGCTCGGCGAAGGCCTCGGCGAGCCGGTCGGCCAGCGCCTCGAGCAGGATGCCGCTGTAGTCGTCGATCTCCTTGCGGAACTCCGCCACACGGTCGGCCGCGCCGAGCCCGGCGGTCACCGCGAAGGCACCGACGTAGTCCTTCAGCCCGGTCTCCTTGGGCGCCACGAAGTCGGCCAGCGACCGGTTCGGCACCCCCTCGCGGTGCTGCCCCTGCTGGCGCAGCTGGTGGAGCACGACGTGGGGGTCCTGCCGCGACTCGTCGAGGTACACCTCCACGTCGTCGCCGACGGCGTTGGCGGGGAACAGCCCGACGACGCCGTTGGCGGTCAGCCAGCGCTCGTCGACGATCCGGTCCAGCATCGCCTGGGCGTCGTCGTAGAGCCTGCGCGCCGCCTCGCCGGTCGTCGGGTTGTTGAGGATGTCGGGGAACGACCCCTTCATCTCCCAGGCGTTGAAGAACGGCTGCCAGTCGATGTACTTGCGCAGGTCGGCCAGGTCGTAGTGGTGGTAGACCCGCACGTGCTGCGTCTCGCCGCGGACGCCGGAGATGGTGGAGACCGCGTGGTCCTGCTGGAGCAGCAGGTGCGGACGGCGGGGACGGTACGACGTCCAGTCGACCGGCGTGGCCCGCTCACGCGCCTGCGCCAGGCCGATCATCGGCCGGTCGTTCTTGGCGGCGTGCCGGGCGCGCAGCGACTCGAAGTCGGCCTGCACCTCGTCGAGCAGGCTCTGCCGGCGGTCGTCGCTGAGCAGCTGGGCCGTCACCGGCACCGAGCGCGACGCGTCCTTGACCCACACCACGGGGCCGTCGTACTTCTGGTCGATCTTCACCGCGGTGTGCGCGCGGGAGGTGGTGGCGCCGCCGATCAGCAGCGGGATCGTGAACTCCTGGCGCTGCATCTCCGAGGCGAGGTTGACCATCTCGTCCAGGGAGGGGGTGATCAGGCCGCTGAGGCCGATCACGTCGGCGCCGATCTCCTTGGCCGTGTCCAGGATCTTCTGCGCCGGCACCATCACGCCGAGGTCGATGACCTCGTAGTTGTTGCACTGGAGGACGACGCCGACGATGTTCTTGCCGATGTCGTGGACGTCGCCCTTCACGGTCGCCATCACGATGGTGCCGTTGGTGTCCTTGGCGGTCGCCAGCTCGGGGTTGTCGAGCTTCTCCTGCTCGATGAACGGGATGAGGTACGCGACGGCCTTCTTCATGACCCGCGCGGACTTCACGACCTGGGGCAGGAACATCTTGCCGGCGCCGAACAGGTCGCCGACGACGTTCATGCCGTCCATCAGCGGGCCCTCGATGACCTCCAGCGGGCGGCCGCCGCGCGCCGCGATCTCCTGGCGCAGCTCCTCGGTGTCGGCCTCGACGTGGGCGTCGAGACCCTTCACCAGCGCGTGCGTGATCCGCTCCCCCACCGGGAGCGCGCGCCACTCCTCGGCGGTCTCCTCGGTGACGCCCGCCTCCTGGTTGTACTTCTCGGCGATCTCCAGCAGCCGCTCGGCCGCGTCCGGGCGCCGGTTGAGGACGACGTCCTCGATGCGCTCGCGCAGCTCGGGGTCCACCTGGTCGTAGACGACGAGCGCCCCGGCGTTCACGATCCCCATGTCGAGGCCGGCCTCGATCGCGTGGAAGAGGAAGACGGCGTGGATCGCCTCGCGCACGGGGTTGTTGCCGCGGAACGAGAAGCTCACGTTCGAGATGCCGCCGGAGACCTTGGCCCCCGGCAGGCTCTGCTTGATCCAGCGGGTGGCCTCGATGAAGTCCAGGCCGTACGACGCGTGCTCCTCGATACCGGTGGCCACGGCGAAGACGTTCGGGTCGAAGATGATGTCCTCGGGCGGGAAGCCGACCTGGTCGACCAGCAGCCGGTAGGCCCGCTCGCAGATCGCCTTGCGGCGCTCGAGGTTGTCGGCCTGGCCGTCCTCGTCGAAGGCCATCACGACCGCGGCGGCGCCGTACTTGCGCACGAGCCGCGCGTGCTCGAGGAACTTCTCCTCGCCCTCCTTCATGGAGATGGAGTTGACGATCGCCTTGCCCTGGACGTTCTTCAGGCCGGCCTCGATCACCTCCCACTTCGAGGAGTCGACCATCACCGGGACGCGGCTGATGTCGGGCTCGCTGGCGATCAGCTTGGTGAAGCGGTCCATGGCCGCGACGCCGTCGATCATGCCCTCGTCCATGTTGACGTCGATGACCTGCGCGCCGTTCTCGACCTGCTGCGCGGCGACGCTGAGGCCCGCGTCGTAGTCGCCGGCCTTGATCAGGTTGCGGAACTTGGCCGACCCGGTGATGTTGGTGCGCTCGCCGACGTTGACGAAGAGGCTGTCCTCGCGGATCTCCAGCGGCTCGAGGCCGGACAGCCTCATGACGGGCGCGGCGACGGGCACCTCGCGCGGGGCCACACCCTCGGCGGCCGCGGCGATGGCCGCGATGTGCTGCTCGGTCGTGCCGCAGCAGCCGCCGACCAGGTTGACCAGCCCGCTACGCGCGAACTCGCCCAGCACCGAGGCCATGTGCTCGGGCGTCTCGTCGTACTCGCCGAACGCGTTCGGCAGGCCGGCGTTCGGGTGGGTGGAGACGAACGTGTCGGCGATGCGGGCCAGCTCCGCGACGTACGGGCGGATCTCCTCGGCCCCCAGTGCGCAGTTGAGGCCGATCGCGAGGGGCCGGACGTGGCGGACGGAGTTCCAGAACGCTGCGGTCACCTGACCCGAGAGCGTGCGCCCGGAGGCGTCGGTGATCGTGCCGGAGACGATGACCGGCCACCGGCGGCCGCGCTCCTCGAACAGCGTCTCGACGGCGAAGATCGCGGCCTTCGCGTTGAGCGTGTCGAAGATCGTCTCGATGAGGAGGATGTCGGCGCCGCCGTCGACCAGGCCGTTGGCCTCCTCGAGGTACGCCGCGACGAGCTGGTCGAAGGAGACGTTGCGGGCGCCGGGGTCGTTCACGTCCGGCGAGATGCTGGCGGTGCGGGTGGTCGGGCCGAGCGAGCCCGCGACGTACCTCGGCCGCCCGGCCGTCGCGGCCTTGTCCGCGGCCTCGCGTGCGACGGCGGCGGCCGCCCTGTTGAGCTCGTAGCAGTGGTCCTCCAGGCCGTAGTCGGCCTGGGAGATGCGCGTGCCGTTGAAGGTGTTGGTGCAGATGATGTCGGCGCCGGCATCGAGGTACGCCGCGTGGATCTCCCGGACCAGGTCCGGCTGGGTCAGCGACAGGAGGTCGTTGTCGCCCTGGAGGTCGCCGTCGTGGTCCTTCATCAGGTCACCGCGGTACTGCGCCTCGTCCAGCTTGTACTGCTGGATCATCGTGCCCATGGCGCCGTCGATGACCAGGATCCGCTCGCGCAGGGCGGCGGAGAGCTCCTCGGTGGCATCGGGACGAACGGTCACGCAACTCCTCCAGTCGGCTGTTCCCGCCAGCCTAGGAACCGTGGTCCGGCTGCTGGACAGGGTTCCCGCATCGTGACACCGGCTCCGAAGCCCGGGGAAATCCCGGGCCACGACTTACCCAATCACCGAGGTCGTAGGGTGGCGCCGTGATCGAGATCGAGGACGTCGGTGACCTGGTGGACCCGGTCGTGATCGCCGCGTTCGAGGGCTGGAACGACGCGGCCGACGCGGCCTCGTCGGTGGTCGACCACCTCATCAAGGTGTGGGGCGCCCGGGTCATCGGCGCCATCGACCCCGAGGAGTTCTACGACTTCCAGGTGAACCGGCCGATGGTCTCGACCAGCGACCAGGGCTACCGCACCATCACGTGGCCGACCACCCAGATCGCGGTGGCCAGTCCGCCCGACATGCAGCGGGACGTGATCCTGATCCGCGGGATCGAGCCGAACATGCGCTGGCGCCAGTTCTGCGCCGAGCTGCTGGCCGCCGCCGACGACCTCGGCGGGCAGATCGTGGTCACCCTGGGCGCGCTGCTGGCCGACACCCCGCACACCCGGCCGGTCCCGGTCACCGGCACCGCCACCGAGCCCGAGCTGGTGGACCGCCTCAAGCTGGAGACCTCGACGTACGAAGGGCCCACCGGCATCGTCGGCGTCTTCCAGGACGCCTGCGTGCGGCTGGACATCCCGGCCGTGTCGTACTGGGCCGCCGTCCCGCACTACGTCGCCCAGCCGCCCTGCCCCAAGGCGACCCTGGCCCTGCTCGGCCGGCTCGAGGACCTGCTCGAGGTCAGCATCCCGCTCGGCGACCTTCCCGAGGACGCCCGCGCCTGGGAGCGCGGCGTCGACGAGCTGGCCGAGGAGGACGAGGACATCGCCGAGTACGTCCGCTCGCTCGAGGAGACCCGCGACACCACCGAGCTCCCCGAGGCCTCCGGCGAGGCCATCGCCCGCGAGTTCGAGCGGTACCTCAAGCGCCGGGGTGACGAGCAGAGCTGACGCCACCGCCGTCGGTCGAGGAGGGACGAAGTCCCGTCACCAGACCGAGTGAGGCTCATCGGTCCGCTCGGAGGTGCCGGTTATCCCGCGATCGCGCGGAAATGGCAGGTTTCGGCGCCCAGAACCTGCAGTTCGGCTGCGATCGCGCGATTATCGGCACCCCAGCAGCGACCAGCGCGTCGCCCCTAGACGAGCCCGAGGGCGGCGTCGACGACGTCGCGTACGGCGGCGGGGGCACCGTCCTCGGACGCGTCACCGTCGAGCGTGGCGCGCACCCAGGCCTCGACGGCGGCCACCGCACGGGGGGCGTCGAGGTCGGCGGCCATCGCGGCCAGCACCTCGGTCACGACCGGGCCGGAGGGCGCACCGGTGGGCGTCGCGAAGGCCCGACGCCAGTCCTCGAGGGAGTCGACGGCCGCCCAGAGCTCGTCGTCGACCCACTCCCAGTCGCTGCGGTAGTGGTGCCGCAGGAGGGCGAGCCGGATCGCCATCGGGTCGACGTCGCTGTTGCGCAGCTGGGAGACGAAGACGAGGTTGCCGAGCGACTTGGACATCTTCTCGCCGTCGTAGGCGACCATCCCGGCGTGGGCGTACACCTGCGCGAACGGCTTCCCGGTCGCCACCTGCACGTGGTTGGCACACATCTCGTGGTGCGGGAACACGAGGTCCGACCCACCGGCCTGGACGTCGATCGTCTCGCCGAGCTCGTCGAGCGAGATGGCGGCGCACTCGATGTGCCAGCCGGGCCGGCCGCGCCCGAACGGGCTCTCCCACGACGGCTCGTCGGGCCGCTCGCCACGCCACACGACGCAGTCCAGCGGGTCCTTCTTGCCGGGCCGGTCGGGGTCCCCGCCGCGCTCGGGGAAGATCGTCAGCATCTCCTCGCGGGACAGCTGTGACTCCTGGCCGAACGCCGGGTCGGCGGTCACCGAGAAGTAGAGGTCGTCGTCGACCTGGTAGATCGCCCCGGCCTCCTGCAGGCGCTCGATCAGCGTGACGACGAGCGGGATCGACTCGACGGCCCCGACGTACGCCTCCGGCGGGATCACCCGCAGGGCCGTCATGTCCTGCCGGAACAGCTCGGTCTCGCGCTCGGCCAGCGCCACCCAGTCGACGCCGACCTTGGTGGCGCGCTCGAGCAGCGGGTCGTCGACGTCGGTGACGTTCTGCACGTACCTGACCTCGTGACCGGCGTGCCGCCAGGCCCGGTTGAGCAGGTCCCAGGCGACGTACGTCGCCGCGTGGCCCAGGTGGGTGGCGTCGTACGGCGTGATGCCGCACGCGTAGAGCCGCGCGGCACCCGAGGGCGAGACCGTCACGAGGGAGCCGGTCGCCGTGTCGTGCAGCTCCACCTCCGGCCCGGTCACGGACAGCGCGGGGAGGTCCGGAGCGGGCCAGGAACGCATGGCGGTCAGCCTAGTTGTACCCGGCAGGGACGTTGGTGACTGGTTAGTTGACTAAACGAGGTCGTTGACGTCGGGAGGACCTCCCGGCTTAGTGGAGATGTCTAGGTCTTCACGCACCAGGAGGTCCTCGTGGCCCACGCTAACGCTCGTTTGAACCTGTACGGCCGTCGTCTGCTTGTCTCCCGAGTCATCGACGAGGGCAGACCGGTGGCTCATGTCGCCAAGGAACTCGGCATCTCCCGGCAATGCGCGCACCGGTGGGTGAGCCGCTTCCGCGCCGACGGCGAGGCGGGCCTGCGCGATCGATCATCACGTCCACACCGATGTCCGCGCCGAACCAGCACGGCCCTCGAGCAGCAAGTGCTCCAGCTGCGGCGCACCGAGCGCCGCGGACAGGACTGGCTCGGTCCCGAGCTCGGCCTCGCCCCACGCACGGTCGCAGCGATCCTGCGCCGTCACCGGGTGCCCTACCTGCGTGAGTGCGATCCACTGACCGGAGAAGTCATCCGAGCCAGCAAGACCACCGCCCTGCGTTACGAACGAGCCCGTCCCGGCGACCTGGTCCACATCGACGTCAAGAAGCTCGGCAAGATCCCCGACGGCGGCGGCTGGCGAGCACGTGGCCAAGGTCGTGAGAACCACATCAGCGGCCACGTGAAGGTCGGCTACGACTACGTCCACGCCGCGGTCGATGACCACTCCCGGCTGGCCTACGCCGAGATCCTGCCCAACGAGCAGGGCACAACGTGTGCCGCGTTCCTGCTTCGAGCCGGCCAGTTCTTCGCCAACCACGGCATCACCATCAGCCAGGTCATCAGCGACAACGCCAAGAACTACACCCGCTCCCGCGACTTCCAAGCCGCCATCGCCGAACTGGGCGCCACCCACCTGACCATCCGCGCACACTGCCCCTGGCAGAACGGGAAAGTAGAACGGTTCAACCGCACCGTGCAGACCGAATGGGCCTACCACCAGGTCTTCCACACCAACGACGAACGAGCAGCAGCACTCGCACCTGGCTCGACTTCTACAACAATCGACGACGCCACTCAGCCATCGGAGGCCAACCACCGATCAGCCGACTGTCATGAACCTGTCTGCCGAGTACACCTAGTCGTGCGCCCGCAGGGCCCTCCGCGGGCTCACGATGGTTGCGGATGCTGGTCATCTCACGGGGTTTCGAGACGCGTCGGGCGTCCGTCGCTGCGCTCCGTCCACCCCGAACGCTCCTCAACCTGCCCGCCTGCTCCTTGCCCTCGCGAGCTCGGGCAAGGGGCGGTCAGAAGGGCGGCCAGGGGATCGCCGGCCAGTCGCCGCGCGGGATCGGCAGCGCCCCCACCCGCAGCAGCCGGGCGACACGACGCCGCGTCGCCTCGATCTCGAACGCCGTCAGCAGCGGGGCCAGCGCGTCGGCCAGGTCCTCGTCGAGCGCCTCGGCGAGCACGTGCAGGCCACCGAGCTCGTCGGCGTCCAGCGGCGAGCCGGCCCAGCCCCAGAGCACCGTGCGCAGCTTGGGGTCGGTGTGGAAGGAGACGCCGTGGTCGACGCCGTACCGGTGCCCGCCTGCCATCGGCAGCACGTGGCCGCCCTTGCGGTCGGCGTTGTTGATCGCCGCGTCGAAGACCGCCATCCGGCGCAGCGCCGCCGAGTCCTCGTGCACCAGCGCCACCTCGTGGTCCCGGTCGTCGACGCCGTCGAACACGTGCAGCCAGCCCGGCCGCTCGCGCAGGTCGCGGACGACCGTGACCGCGTCCTCGGCGTCGTCCGGCTCCTGCCAGACCTGGACCATGCCCGGGCCGTGCGGTCCGTCACGCAGGAAGGTCAGCGGCACGACGTCCCAGCCGAGCGCCTCCGAGACCAGGTACGCCGCGCGCTCGCGGGCCGCCAGCGTGCCGTCGGGGAAGTCCCACAGCGGTCGCTCCCCCGCGATCGGCTTGTAGACGACCGTGGTGCCGCACACCTCACCGACGAACGTCGCGTTGGAGGCGGGCATCACCCGCCCGTGCAGCTCGAGGTCGCCGGTGAGGAGGTCGGCGCCCGGCTCGCGCGCCGTGCTCACGTCAGCCCACGTCAGGCGTCGCGGCGGCGGTACCCGTTGGCCCGCACGCACAGGTGGCCGGACGGGTCGATCGGCCCGCCGCAGAACGGACAGCTCGGGCGGCCGGCCTCCACGACACGGCCGGCCCGCAGCGCGAACGCCCGAGCGGCGCCGGGCGTGATCCTGACCAGCAGCACCTCCTGCGGCTCGGGCTCCTCGTACGCCTCGATCTCCAGCTCGTCCTCGTCGTCGCCGTCCTCCCCCACCACCACCTCGTCGGTGATCGGGAAGACCTCGATGACCACGCGGCTGGTGCCGGGGTCCCACGACAGCGTCATGGTGCCCGCGCGGAACTCCTCCTCGATCGGCTGCTCCAGCGGCGCCTGGTCGTCCAGGTCGTGGGGTGCTACGGCCGGCACCAGCTCGCGCGACGACCCGTCGTCGAGCACCTGGTCGAGCAGCTCGTCGACCCGTTCGGCGAGGGCCGCCACCTGCTGCTTCTCGAGCGCCACGCTGACCATCCGGGGGCCGCTGCGCGCCTGGATGAAGAAGGTGCGCTGGCCCGGCTCGCCGACGGTGCCGACGACGAACCGCTCCGGCGGGTCGAACTCGTGGATCACAGGCACGGCGACAACCCTATGACGCCGGAGAAGCCGGTCCGGCCCCGCCGCCGACCACCGCGTCCGTGGACGCCGCGCGCTTGCGGGCCCGGCCCTTCGCGGGTGGCGGCGCCAGCCACGAGAGGTCGCCGTCGTGCGTGTTCGTGGCCAGCACGAACGGCCGGGTGGAGGTGTACCGGACGATCGAGACCGAGGCCGGGTCCACGTTGATCCGCTGGAACAGGTCCAGGTGCATGCCCAGCGCGTCGGCCAGCACCGCCTTCACGAGGTCACCGTGGCTGACGGCCACCCACACCGCCCCGGGACCGTGCGCGGCCTCGACGGCGGCGTCGCGGCGGCGTACGGCGTCCACCACGCGCGCCTGCATCGCGGCCAGCGACTCGCCGCCCGGGAAGTGGGCCGCCGAGGGCTGTCCCTGCACCACCTTCCAGAGTGGCTCCTTGACCAGCTCCTTGAGCGGCCGGCCCTGCCACTCGCCGTAGTCGCACTCGGTCAGCCCCTTGTCGGCGACGACCCGCACTGGCCCGGCCTGGGCGCGCGCGACCGCCTGGGCGGTCTGCCGGCACCGCTCCAGCGGGCTCGAGACGACGGCCGCCAGCGGCACGGCGGCCAGCCGGGCCGCGGCCTTCTCCGCCTGGGCGACGCCCGTCTCGTCGAGCCGGACCCCGGGCGTACGACCGGCCAGCACCCCGCCGACGTTCGCCGACGTCCGCCCGTGCCGGACCAGGATCACCGTTGCCACGGTCGCGAGGCTAGCCACTGCACCCGGCCGCACTACCTTGGGGCCGTGATCGTCGACAGCGCCGTGTACCGCAAGGGCGTCCGTGTGAAGGTCGACTGCGGCACCCGCGACTACCCTGCCCTCCTGGCCGCGGCCGACGAGGAGCACGACTTCGTCTGGGTCGGGCTCGCCGACCCGGCCGAGGCCGAGCTGGCCGAGGTCGCGGCGGCGTTCGGGCTGCACCCCCTCGCCGTCGAGGACGCCCTGAACGCCCACCAGCGGCCCAAGCTCGACAAGTACGCCGACAGCCTGTTCCTCACCCTGCGCACGCTCTGGTACATCGACGAGGACGACGCCGTGGAGACCGGCGAGATCAACATCTTCATCGGCGCCCGGTACGTCGTGACCGTGCGCCACGGCGCGGGCTCGGAGCTGCACACGCGTCGGGTCGACCTCGAGGCCGACGCCGACGTGCTCGGTCACGGGCCATCCGCGGTCGTGTACGCCGTCTGCGACCGCGTCGTCGACGACTACGAGGCCGTGGCCGCGTCGCTCCAGGAGGACGTGGACCAGGTCGAGGCGTCCGTGTTCTCCCCCGAGCGCACCAACGACTCGGTGCGGATCTACACCCTCAAGCGCGAGGTCGCCGAGATGCGCCGGGCCGTGTTCCCGCTGAAGGAGCCGATGCGCCAGCTGGCCGACGGCAAGGTGGAAGGCATCGACCCGAAGGCGGCGCCGTTCTTCGCCGACGTCTACGACCACGTGGCCCGGACCGCCGAGGCGATCGACGAGCTCGACATCCTGCTCACCGCGGCGTTCCAGGGCCACCTGGCCCGGATCTCGGTCCAGCAGAACGACGACATGCGCAAGATCTCCGCGGGCGTCGCGCTGGCCGCCGCACCGACCCTCATCGCCGGCGTGTACGGCATGAACTTCACCCACATGCCGGAGCTCGACTGGACGTTCGGCTACCCGTTCGCCCTCGGACTGATGGCGTTGATCGTCGCCGGGCTCTGGGTGTTCTTCAAGAAGTCCGGCTGGTTGTGAGCCCGCAGGTCGGGCTACTGAGGCGGCTCCGGCGGCCGGAACCGCTCGTCGAGCCACATCCGGGCCTGGCCGAGGAAGCCGGCGGCGTCGTGCACGAGCCGCCCGACGGCGTCCTGGGTGCGCCGGAAGGTCTCGGAGTAGCTGGCCGCCGCCTCCTGGGCGGCGTCGCTGACCTTGGCCGTGGCGTCCTCGTCGCGGCGCGGGTAGGTGCCGCCGAGGATGGCGGTGTACTCCCCGGACTCCGTCCAGCGACGCAGCTCGGCCGCGCGGACGACGGCGAAGGGGTGGGTGGTCTGCTCGACCAGGAAGACCTTGAGGATCGAGTCGCGCAGGTCCTCGGTCTCGGAGTACTCGTTGCCCTGGGCGAAGAACGACGTGGCGTCGAGGTCCTCGATGTGGCCGCCGGAGGCCAGCTTCATGTGGAAGCGCGTGGCCGCAGCGGGGTTCTGACCCGCGAGCAGGCCCGCGCGGTCCGCGGACAGCTCGGACTTGCGCTGCCACTCGAAGAGGGCCGCGGTGATGGCCCGCAGGCCCAGGGCGCCACCGGGGATGGCGTACAGCACCCCGGTCAGGCCCAGGATCCGGGCCAGGAGGGTCCGGTACACCGAGTGCCCGCTCATGGCGTGCCCGAGCTCGTGGCCGAGCAGGAAGCGCATCTCGTCGTCGTCCTCGCCGACCAGGTCCACGAGCCCGGAGTAGACGACGATGATCGGCTTGTTCATGCCGATGGTCAGCGCGTTGAAGCCGGGGTTGGCGCGGACGTACAGCTCGGGGACGTCCTGGCAGTCGAGCGTCGCCGCGACGTCGGTCATCAGCCGGTGCAGGCGCGGGAAGTTGCGCTCGTCGACCCGGACCGACGACCCGAGCAGCAGCAACCGCACCGACCGCTCGTTGATCAGCCCCGACAGCGTCTTGAGCAGGGTGTCGAAGCCCTTGAGCTTGCGCAGCGCCACCAGGGCGCCGCGGTCGGCCGGGTGCTCCCACGCTCGTGAGCTGATGCCTGGAAGGACCGCACGCGGTCGTGCCGGTGGTTGGGCCGCAGGTGTGGCTTCGTTCCCCGTGTCGTCCGCCATGCGGCGAATCCTCACACGGTGCGCAAGAAGGGGGTCAAGTCGCCGACATGGCTCCGGCCGCGAGGAGCAGCAGGATCGCGGCGCCGACGACGACGCGGTACGGCACGAACCACGCGATCGAGTGGTGCGCCACGAACCTCAGCAGCCAGGCCACGCTGGCGTACGCCACCACGAACGCCACCACGGTGCCGACCACGATCGGCCCGACGGCGAGCGAGCCGTCCAGCGCGTCGGGCAGCTCGTAGATGCCGGCGGCCAGCAGGGCCGGGATCGACAGGAAGAAGCTGAGCCGGGTCGCGGCCACCCGGTCCAGGCCGAGGAACAGGCCGGTCGAGATGGTGGCGCCGGAACGGGAGACGCCCGGGACCAGGGCCACCACCTGGACCAGGCCGACGACGAGGGCGTCGCGCATCGTCAGCTGCTTCTCGCCGCGCTGCTGGGTGGCCGCCCGCTCGGCGGCCCACATCACGGCGCTCCAGACCACCAGCGCGGCGCCGACGACCCACAGGGACCGCAGCGGGCCGGTGATCAGGTCCTTCCCCAGCAGCCCGGCCAGGCCGACGGGGATGCTGCCGACGATGACGTACCAGCCCATGCGGTGGTCGCGATGACCGCGCCACTCGGCGTTCACCAGGCCCCGGCACCACGCGGTGGCGATGCGCCAGATGTCGCGGGCGAAGTACACGACGACCGCCAGGATGGCGCCCATCTGGATGACGGCGGTGTACGCCGTCACGGCGGGGTCGTCGAGCTCCAGGCCGAGCGCCTTCTCCGCGATCGTCAGGTGGCCGGTGCTGGACACCGGGAGGAACTCGGTGAGGCCTTCGACGATGCCGAGGATGACGGCGTCGAGGTAGTCCATGGCGGGCGTTCTGCCTGTCATCTCGGGGGCGGGCCGCGCTCCACACTAGGGGCCGCCGCCTGACCGCAACCTGACGACCCGCCCGGCTCCTCGGGAGTCCCGCCTCGCGGCGGGGGCCCGGGCACTAACGTTATGCGCATGCACGTGCGGTCCGTCGGTGCCACCGGCCTCAAGGTGTCCCGACTCGGACTGGGCACGATGACGTGGGGCCGCGACACCGACGAGCACGAGGCGCGCGACCAGCTGATCGCGTTCGCGGAGGCCGGCGGCACGCTCGTCGACACCGCGGCCGGCTACGGCGACGGCGCGTCCGAGGAGCTGGTCGGCTCCCTCATCGGCGACGTGGTCGCCCGCGACGAGATCGTGGTGGCCACCAAGGCCGGCATCTCGCGGCGCACCGGCACCCGTGTCACCGACGCCTCCCGCGGCAACCTGCTGGCCACCCTCGACGGCTCACTCAAGCGGCTGGGCGTGGACCACGTCGACCTGTGGCAGGTGCACACCTGGGTCGACGACGCTCCCCTGGAGGAGACCCTGTCGGCGCTCGACACCGCGGTGTCGTCCGGCCGGGCGTCGTACGTCGGGGTCTCGAACTACGCCGGCTGGCAGACCGCCCAGGCGGCGACCTGGCAGCGCGCCGTGCCGGGCCGGGCGCCGCTGGCGTCGACCCAGATGGAGTACTCCCTGCTCAACCGCTCCGTCGAGGACGAGGTCGTCCCGGCGGCCCAGGCCCTGGGCCTCGGGTTGCTCCCCTGGTCCCCGCTGGGCCGGGGAGTGCTGACGGGCAAGTACCGCGGAGGTACGCCGGCCGACTCGCGCGCCGCGTCCTCCCACTTCGCCGGCTTCGTCAACGCCTACCTCGGCCCGCGCTCGCAGCGCATCGTCGAGGCCGTGGCCAAGGCCGCCGAGGGGCTGGGCTGGACGCCGCTGGAGGTCGCCCTCGCCTGGGTGCGCGACCGACCGGGGGTGACCGCGCCGATCGTGGGGGCTCGCACGGCGGCCCAGCTGCGCGGTGCGCTGGGTGCCGAGGAGCTCACGCTGCCGGAGGAGCTGGTCACCGCCCTCGACGACGTGTCCGCCCCCGGCGGGTCCGAGGGCGGCGAGTAAGCCATGTCCCGCGCCCCCGACGCAGCCCTCGACCGCCTCGGCGGCCGGGCGCGCGGGGTGGAGTGGGAGTTCGAGAAGATCACGTTCGACCGCGACTTCTCGCGCTCGGTGGTCGCCCGGCTGCTCGTCGAGCGGGCCGAGCACGGTGGGTGGGAGCTGGACCGGGTGCGCATCGCGCCCGACGGCACCCGTCGAGTGGTGCTGCGCCGCAAGATCATCCGCATGCGGCCGAGCTTCGCGCCGCCGCTCGCCGGACCGCCCGCCTGAGGAGCGTCTAGCAGTTCACACGGGACTCGGCGAGGCAGCGGTCGTCGCCGGCCCCTCCGTCGGCGGAGTCGGCCCCGCCGCCACCGCGTAGGACGTCGTCGCCCCCCGCGCCCTTCAGCACGTCGTCGCCGCCGCCACCCACCAGGAGCGCGTCGCCGGCCGGCAGGCCGTTGCAGCCCTCGTCGTCGACGGTCAGCCGGTCGTTCCCGGCGCGGCCCCGCAGCACGACCTCACAGGCCCCGCCGCCGCTGACCGTCTCGCTGGCCTTGCTGCCGCGGAAGCGCAGCCGGTCACCCTGGACGCCGGCGAGGTCGAAGCGCTGGAAGCCGCGCCAGGTCAGGCGGGTGACCTCGTCGAGGGTGGCCTGGCCCTCGACGTTGTCGAAGTCCCAGCTGCCGCTCACGCCCGGACCGGGCAGGGGCTGGTAGGAGTTGCTGCCCGGCCCCCCGGACAGCACGGCACCGGAGCTGAAGCCGTAGGTGACCAGCCCGTCGTCGCCGGTGCCCAGGGCCACGATGTCGGTGTTCAGCGCCGTGCTGCTGCCGCTGATCACGTAGTCGTCGCCGCCGTAGGTGAGGATCGTGTCGCTGTCGTCCGACGACGTCTGGTTCGACGACTCCTGGCTCCAGACCCGGTCCGGCCCGTCGCCCCCGATGAACCGGTCGTCGCCGAAGCCGAGGCTCACGAAGGTCTTGCCCTGGTGCGCACGGGCGCCGACGAAGTCGTCACCGGGTCCGGCGTTCACGATGGCGGGCCCCTTGCCGGTGATGCAGATGGAGTCGTCACCGGCACCGGTGTCCACGCGCGCGGCACCGCCGGTGATGATCACGTCGTCGCCGGCGGTCCCGAGGATGGTCTCGCCCGGCGAGCCCTCGTCCATGGTGGGCGTGCGCCCGTTGCAGGTCGCTGCGGCCGCGAGGTCGTCGGCCGGCTGCGCCCACGCGGAGGGAGCGAGTGCCAGCAGGAGGCCGGCGAGCACGCTCACGAGGACGCCCACGGGCGCGACCGTGCGGACCACGGGCGCGTGGCGGCGCGGGGACATGGGTCCTCTCCTCCTGGCGTCTCGGGGTGGAGGTGTCACCGGGTCGGATGCCGGTGGGCGCGGAAATGTTCGCAGGCATCCGGCCCGCGGGTCGAGAGGCGGGTCACACCTGGTCCAGCAGCCGGTCGACGACCCGGGCGCCGAAGTGGAGGGCGTCGACCGGGACCCGCTCGTCGACACCGTGGAACATGGCCGCGAAGTCGAACCCGTCCGGCAGCCGCAGCGGCACGAACCCGTACGACCTCATCCCGAGCTTCGTGAAGTGCTTGGCGTCGGTGCCGGCGCTCAGCAGGTACGGCACGACCAGCGCGCCCGGGTCCTCCGCGGCCACGGCCCGGGACATCGCGTCGACCAGGTCGGTGTCGTGGGGCGTCTCCCAGGGCGGCTGGTGCGAGACCGCCTCGACCTCCACGCCCTCGCCGCACAGCTCACGCAGGGTCGCCCAGAACTCGTCCTCGTACCCGGGGAGGAACCGCCCGTCGACGTACGCCGTCGCCTCGGTCGGGATGACGTTCACCTTGTAGCCGGCCTGGAGCATCGTCGGGTTGCACGAGTTGCGCAGCACCGCGCCGATCATCTTGGTGGCCTCGCCGAACTCCTCGACCAGCTCCTCGACGTTGTCCGGGGTCATCTCGGTGCCGGCCAGCTCGCCGACGGTCGCCAGCAGGGTGCGCATGGTCGGCGTGAGCCGCAGCGGCCACTCGTGGGTGCCGATCCGGGCGACGGCCTGCGACAGCGCGGTGACGGCGTTCTCGCGGTTGACCATCGACCCGTGGCCGGCCCGGCCGCGGGCGGTCAGCCGGATCCAGGCCATCCCCTTCTCCGCCGCCTCGAGCAGGTAGAGGCGCTGGCCACGGATCGTGCTGCTGAAGCCGCCGACCTCGCCGATCGCCTCGGTGCAGTGCGCGAGCTGGTCGGTGCGGTCCTCCACCAGGCGCTGCGCGCCGCGGTGGCCACCAGCCTCCTCGTCGGCGGTGAAGCACAGCGTGACGGGCCGCTCGGGGACCGCGCCCGCACGGGCCCGCGCCCGCACGACCGACAGCATCATCGCGTCGAAGTCCTTCATGTCGACGGCGCCGCGACCCCACAGGAGGTCGTCGCGGATCTCCCCCGCGAACGGGTCGACCTGCCAGTCCTCGGCCGCGGCCGGGACGACGTCCAGGTGGCCGTGGAGCAGCAGCCCGTCGGTGCGGTCGCCCGTGCCACCCCACTGGGCGATGACGTTCGCGCGGCCCGGCTCACCCTCGTAGATCTCGGCCTCGATGCCGACCTCGTCGAGCAGCGCGGCCACGTGCTCGGCCGCCTTCCGCTCCCCCGGTCCGTCCTCGTCGCCGTAGTTCGAGGTGTCGAACCGGATGAGGTCCCGGCAGATGTCGACGACCTCGCCCGAGGGGTCGTACGACGGTCGCGGACCGGTCTCCGAGTCGGGCGCCATGGGCCTTATCCAAGCACCCGACCTCCCCCTCCCCTCGATGCGAAGAACGCAGTTTCGCTTTGCTACGCTTCCAGCCGCACTCGTCCGGGTGGCGGAATTGGCAGACGCGCTAGCTTGAGGTGCTAGTGCCCGTATTAGGGCGTGGGGGTTCAAGTCCCCCCTCGGACACCAGACCTGCTCCAGACCGACTCCAGACCTGCTTCTGGGTGACGACTCGTCACGATCCCTCCTTGACCTCGACGATGTCGTCGGCGAGCAGGCCGTGAGCGTCCTTGTGGACCTGGACGGCTGCGTCGGCCGAGGGCGCCTCGACCAGGCAGAAGATGATGCCCTGGGGCTCGGCCACCCAGTACCTCAGGTAGCTGACGTCGTGCCGGCCCTGCTCCTGCAGGTCGGCCAGATGGGCCTTCGCGACGTCCTCGACGGTGACGCTGCCGTCGAGCCGGTGCGTGTCCATGAACAGCGGCATGGTTCCTCCTCGTGTCCGGCCCGTTGTCGGGCACGACCGACGCTAGGCAGGGTCGGCCGGCGTCACATCCGCGCCCGGTACGCACCTTCACGGCGGTGCCGCCCAGTTTCCGCTACGTCGTGACGACCAGGCCGCGGTCGGACGCCGCCTTCGCGGCCTGCGTCCGGGAGCTCACGCCGAGCTTGCCGAGGACGTGGGACACGTGGTGCTCGACCGTGCGCTCCGACAGGTAGAGCTCCCGCGCGAGCTCGGCGTTGCTCAGCCCGCGCACGAGGCCCTCAAGGACCTCGCTCTCCCGCTGGGTGAGGCCGGCGGGATGCGCTCGCGTGCTGGCGCGCGGGCCGGCCGGGACGGTCTCGGCGCCGATCTCACGCAGCCGCTGCCGCACCCGGCCCTCGGCCGCGGGAGCATCCAGCGCCCGGAACCGATCCACGGCGTCGCGCAGGTCCTCCTCACGATCGGAGAAGGCCAGCGCCATCGCGGCGAGGTACGCGGCGCCGAGCCGGTCCCACTCGTGGGCCGCGGCACGGTGGTCCCCCGCGAGCTCGAGCGCCCACGGGCGCGCCGGCGCGGGCCACGCGTCGGGCGCGTCGAAGGCGACATCCGCGCGCCGGCACCACACGAGCGCCGGCCCCACCTCCCAAGGATCCGGTCCGGTCTGCGCCAGGACGCCCGCACGCGCCTCCTCGGCCACGCCGAGCGGGCGTCGCTCGATCCAGTGCGCCTCGGCGCGTGCGACGCGCACGCGCAGGATGTACGTCGGCTCCCCGACGCCGAGGGCCACCTGCAGCACCTCGTCGAGCGACACCCAGGCAGCCTCGGTCTCCCCGGCGCGCGCACACATCAGTCCTCGCGTGGTCAGGGGGGCCAGGCTGTTGGCCAGCGACGGGAGCTTGCTTCCCAGCAGCGCGTCGTTGAGGGAGCGAGCGTCCGCCGACCGGCCCTGGGCCAGCAGGAACGAGGCCGCGTCGCCCCGCAGGCACGCGCCGTAGGTGGCGACGTCGTGCGCCTCGACGTACGCGATGGCGTCCCGGAAGACGGCCTCGGCCTCCGGCACGTCCCAGGTGATGCACAGCAGCTCGTGGAGGTTGGTGTACGAGCGAGCGATCTGCGCGTCGAGGCCGAGACCCAGCGCGATCTCGACGGCCTCCCGCATCGAGGGCAGTCCGTCGTGCCCCAGCGTGTGGAGCGTGGCTCCCACGTTGTTCAGCGCGTCGACGACGAGGTCGGGCATCCCCAGGTCGCGTCCCAGCTGCATGGCGGCCCGGCTCAGCTCCAGGGCCTCCGCCAGGTTCCCCTGGCCGTGACGGGTCGCGGCCAGGCTGAGCAGGGCGCGGGCGAGCTCGGGGCCGGGTGGCAGCACCTCGAGCCGCGCGACCGCCTCCTCGGACAGGGCGGCGCACTCGGCGCCACGACCCACGCGCCACACGCACGGCACGAGCTTGCGCAGCGCATCGCCGATCCGCAGCTCGTCACCTACCTCGCGCCACAGGGCGAGCGCCTCCTCACGCACCGCCGTGCTCTCGTCCCACTCGTCGGTGAGCGACGTCTCGAACCCGAGCGCGTCGAGCAGCTCGGCCCGGGCCCGCGCCGGCAGCCCGTCGGCGTGCCGGATCGCCCGGCGGTACTGGGCCGCCGCCTCGATGTGCGCCCCGGCGCGCGCGGCCGAGACGGCCGCCGCGGGTGCATGACGGAGGACGGCAGCCGAGTCACCGGCCAGGTCCGCATGGTGGGCGAGGCGGGCGTCGTCGCCCGAGTCGGCCACCACGGAGAGGACCGCCGCGTGCAGTGCTCGGCGGCGATGGGGCGGCAACGCGGCCGAGACGGCCAGCCGGGCGAGGTCGTGGCGGAAGGCGAGGGCATCCTCCGACTCCACGAGGAGCCCCGAGCGCACGCACTCGTCGAGGCCGGTCGGGGTGACGCCCTCGACGGCGTTCACGACCGCCAGGTCCTGGCGCGTCCCGACGACAGCGGCGACGTCCAGGGCCCGGCGGCCGTCCTCGCCGAGGCGGGCCGCCCGGGAGAGCACCGCGTCACGGACCGACGCCGGCACCTCGACGCCGTCGCTCGCGAGCAGCTCGCTGAGGTAGTACGGGTTCCCTCGGGTGAGCCGGTAGAGCTCCTCTCCGTCGAGGCCGCTGGCCTCGGCCGCCGAGCGGACCGCTGTTTCCGACAGCGGCGGCAGCGCCATGCGCCGGGTGCCCCGGAAGCTGCCGAGGTCGCCGAGCAGACGTCGTAGCTTGCTGCCCTCCGCCAGCTCGTCGTCGCGATAGGTCAGCAGCAGCAGGGCGCGCGTCGCCGCCAGCCGGCGTCCCACGTGCTTGACGAGGTCGAGGGTCGCCTCGTCGGCCCAGTGCAGGTCCTCGACGACGACCACCGAGAGCTCGTCGCCGGCGCGGAGGGCGGACAGGAAGGCGTCGAACAGCTCCTCCCGGACCGCGCCTCGCTTCAGGGTGGCCGCCAGGTCGCCACCCAAGGCGGGGGCGACGTCGTACAGCGGACCGAGCGGGCGCGGCGTGGACAGGTCGTCGCAGGCTCCCCAGGCCCAACGGGCACCCGGCATGCGCTCCTGGAACGCCTCGATGAGGGCGGTCTTGCCGACGCCCGCCTCACCCGCGAGCAGGACGACCCGGCTCTGCCCCATCAGCGCGTCGTCGACGTACTCGGCGAGCGAGTCGAGGAAGGTGTCGCGCTCGAGGAGCTCCACGCTCCGCAGTATGCCTGCGGACCACCCGCGTGTCAGTCGTGCCGGATCGCGCCGTACGGCGTCCGCCCGGCGTCACGACCGTCGGCGCAGCGGCGGGTAGGCCAGGGCCAGCAGGCCGACCACGCTGCACGCGACGGCCGAGCCCGCCAGCACGCCGGTCAGTCCGACGCTGTCCACCGTCGCGCTGCCGATCGCGCCGCCGGCCGGGATCGCGGAGATGATCAGCGCTCGCTGGGTGCCGAAGAGCCGCCCGTGGTGCTCGGGCCTGGTCCAGCGCTGCAGGGCGGTGGCCTCGACCGCCGAGTAAGGCCCCCAGACGACACCGGAGACGAAGTAGATGACCACGGCCCACCCGACCGAGTGCACGAACACCAGCGGCAGCATCGACAGCCCGTAGAGCACGGCGCCCCACGCGTTCACCAGGCCGGGGCGGTCCAGGAACGACAAGTACGGCGCGAGCAGGAGCCCGAGGAGCGCCCCGAGGCCCACGACCACGCGGAGCACGGCGTACGTCGTGGCGCCGCCGCCGAGGTGGCGTTCGACCAGGATCGGCAGCAGGGGCTGGAACGGCCCGTACACGAAGTAGTACGCCGTGGAGAGGGCGATCAGGGCGACCACCGCGGGCGGGTAGCGGAGCGCGGATGCAGCGCCGGCCTCGAGCCCGGCGCCGACGGGACGACGCGACTCCGCCGGCAGCCCCTGGGCCAGCCCGAGCGCCACGAGCAGCAGCACGGCGGGAACGGCGTAGGCCCCGGGCCCGAGCCACGTGAGCGCCGGTCCGGCCAGAGCCGCCGAGAAGATGATCGGCACCTGGTCGGCCAGGGCGAGCAGCGTGTTCGCCCGGCCGAGCTGGTCGTCCCGCACGTAGGTGGGCGTGAGGGCACGCGCGCCGGCGTACGTCACCGGGGCGCAGAGCGAGCAGCCGGCGGCGACCACGAGGATCGCGACGTACCCGTCGTCGCCGCCGACGGCGAGCACGGCGAGCAGCAGCAACAGGGCCGCGCGAACGGCGTTGTCGAGGCCGATCATCCGGCGCGGTCCGCGACGGTCGATCAGCCGACCGCCCACGAGCCCCCCGACGAGCGTCGGCGCACGGGCGGCGAGCACCAGGCCGGCGATCAGGAGTCCCGAGTAGCCGCGCTCCGCCGCCAGCCAGAACACGGCGAACTGGACGTACCAGTCGGCGGTGGAGGCCAGGGTGGCGACGACCGCGAGCCGCCGGACCTGCCCGGGCAGCGGCGTCCGCGCCGTGCTCACCACGCGCCGAACCTAGGGCCCTGGCGTGCGCACCCCACCCGCGGCCCGTCGTGACGACCGCCGGGCCGGGGTGCACGCTCGAGCCCAGGGCGCGGTGGTCTGGACCAGTCACCGCCCGAGCGTGATCTCGGAAACGCAACTCCCGTCACGCGGGGCACACTTTTCCCGCATGCTTGGGGCACCGGGGGAACGAAAGCGGAGAGATGACATCGGGAACAGCGCTGGGAAGGTCGGGCATGGCGGACGACCGGGGTGAACGCTTCGAGTCCTCGCCTGCCACCCGCCTCCTCGACGCGCTCGGCCGCGGAGACCTGAACGCCGCGCTGCTCGAGTTCCGCCCGACCACCATCGTCCGTACCGAGGACCGGAGCTGGTCGCTCCAGGGTGAGGAGCAGGTCCTCTACGGGCTGGAGGACGCGCTCGACCTCTTCCCGGGGATCGTCTTCGACTCGCACGCGCGCCACATCGGCCACGGCCGCGTCATCGAGGAGGCCCGGGTCCGCGACCTCGGCCCGCTGGACGCGGACGTCCCGGGTGACGAGGACGCCGACCCCGCCGACCGCGGCGACGCCGGCGAGCACGCGGCCGGCGCCGGCGCAGGTGGCGGCGGTTCGCTGGTCCTCGACCGTGACCACGGGAAGAGCGAGACGCCGCGGCTGAACATGCCGATCCGGCTCACCGTGCTGCACGACGACCAGTCCGTGCACGAGATCATCCTCAGCTTCCCGCGGGCCCTGCTGCGCGCGGCGCTGGGCCAGCCCTTCGACCCGCTCGACATGGCGGTGCAGGAGATCCAGTCGGCGTTCGTGGCCCCGGTCGGGTCCGGCTTCTCGACCTACGAGCTCGGCACCAAGCCCGTGGCGCCCCTGGAGTTCGCGCCGCCTCCCCCGCCGGAGCCGGCACCCGTGCCGGTGGCCGAGACCGAGCCCGTCGCCCAGCAGACCTGGCGCGCCGCTCCCCCGCTGCTCATCGAGGAGGAGGAGCCACCGCGCAGGCGCGCCAAGCTCGTCGTGCCCCTCGTCGTGCTCCTCGTCGGCGCGATCGCCGGCGGCACCTGGTGGTTCACGCAGGGTGGCACCTCGCCCGAGGCCGACGCGAAGCCGAAGAAGCCGGCGCACACCACCAGCCAGGGTGACAAGAACAAGCCGACCAAGAAGCCGAGCGCGTCGCCGTCCCCGACCAAGACCGAGCCCGTCGTCACCAAGACCCCGGACAAGCCGACGGTCACGCTGAAGTCGGACCTGGCGTTCCCCAAGAACAGCGCAGCGCTCTCCGACGCCGCCAAGGTGGCGATCGGCAAGCTCGCCGACCAGATCCGCGCCGCGAAGCTGCACGGCACCATCCACATCGACGGGTACACCGACAACCTCGGCTCGGCCGCCCACGGGCTCTCGCTGTCGCAGGACCGGGCGCAGGCGGTCGCGCAGTACCTGCGGTCACGCCTCGGCAGCTACCGCATCGACATCGTGGCCGTCGGCCACGGCGAGGCGAACCCGATCGCCAGCAACGACACCGAGGCCGGGCGGCAGAAGAACCGCCGGGTCACGATCACCCTGCCCGACAAGTGACCTAGGGTCGGCCGCATGGCCTTCCGCGTCGGGTTCGTCACCGGCGCGACGCCCGACAAGTGGGCGGGCGTGTGGCGCGAGCGCTACCCGCGCGAGCCGCTGGACCTGGTCCCGGTGACCGAGGCCGAGCAGGAGGCCGTCCTCCGCTCGGGCGAGGTGGACATGGCCCTCGTGCGGCTCCCCGTGGACCGGGACGGCCTCCTGTGCATCCCGCTGTACGACGAGGTGCCGGTCGTCGTCGCCGGCCTCGAGCACCTCGTGGCGGCGGCGGACGACGTCCGACTCGACGACCTCGTGGACGAGCAGCTCGTCCGGCCGCACGTCAGCGGCTGGCGGCCCACCGCCGACCAGCTGGCCTGGCCACCGATGACCGAGCGCGAGGCGGTCGAGACGGTCGCGGCGGGTACGGGGATCGTGATCCTGCCGATGTCCGTCGCCCGGCTCCACCACCGCAAGGACGTCGTCCATCGCCCGGTCGTGGACCTCCCCGTCACCACCGTCGCCCTCGCGTGGCGGGCCGACCACGACGACGAGCGCAGCCAGCGGTTCGTGGGCGTGGTGCGCGGGCGGACGCCGCGCTCCTCCCGCTGAGACTGCGTCGTCGACACGGCAATGCCCTGGCCTAGGGGGGGTCGGCCAGGGCATCGCCTGTTCTGGGGGGATGAGTGCGTGTGGCGCTCGCCCTTCGGGACGGGGGTCCGGTTCACGATGCCCCGAGCCGCCATGACCCGGACGAGCGTTCCGTCCTGCACAACGGGCGGGGGGCGAGAAGGTCACGGCCCCTAGGCTCGACCGCGTGACCCTCCTGGACCCGGGCTCAGTCGCGGCACTCTCGACGTCCACGCGCAGAGCGTTCCAGGCGGCGTACGGCATCGCTCCTGCCGTGGTCGGTCGCGCGCCCGGCCGGGTGAACCTGATCGGGGAGCACACCGACTACAACGCCGGCCTGGTGCTGCCCGTGGCGCTGCCGCACGCGACGTACGCCGCGGTGACGCCGCGGGCGGACCGGCTGGTGCGGCTGCGCAGCGCGCAGCGGGACGACGCGTGGGAGGGCGACGACCTGGGGCCCGGGCAGGTGGACGGGTGGGCGGCGTACGTCGCCGGAGTGGTGTGGGCGCTGCGTGAGAGTGGCGTCGAGGTGCCCGGCCTCGACGTCTGCGTGGACAGCACGGTGCCGCTCGGTGCCGGCCTCTCGTCGTCGGCGGCGCTGGAGTGCTCGGTCGCGGTGGCGGTGACCGAGGTGGTGGGGCGGAAGGACGACCCCGACGAGCGAGGCCGGCTGGTACGGGCGTGCATGCGCGCCGAGACCGAGGTGGCCGGGGCGCCGACGGGTGGCATGGACCAGACAGTGGCGCTCTTCGCGGAGCCGGGGGCGGCGCTGCTGATCGACTTCGACAGCGGGGTCAGCCGTCCGGTGCCGCTGGCCCTGGAGGCGGCAGGGTTGGCGATCCTCGTGGTCGACACCGGGGTGTCGCACGCGCTCACCGACGGCGGGTACGGCAGCAGGCGCGACGACTGCGAGCAGGCGGTCCGCGCCCTCGGCGTCGGCTCCCTGCGCGAGGCGACCCTCGACCAGGTCGAAGGCCTCGAGGACGAACGGATCCGCCGGCGCGCTCGCCACGTCGTCACCGAGATCGCCCGGGTGTCACAGGCGGTGGACGCGATCGGGGCGGGTGACTGGGCGGCGCTGGGGTCGCTGTTCGCGGATTCCCACGCCTCCATGCGCGACGACTTCGAGATCTCCTGCCCCGAGCTCGACGTGGCCGTCGGGTCGGCCGTCGCCGCCGGTGCGGTCGGCTCCCGCATGACCGGTGGCGGGTTCGGCGGCTCGGCCGTCGCCCTCGTACCTTCCGACTCGCTCGACACGGTCACCGGCGCGGTCTCCGCGGCCTTCGCCGACCAGGGCTTCAAGCCCCCGACGTACCTCCTCGCCGATCCGTCCCCCGCCGCCTCGCTCTGTTGAACCAGGTCGGTCGAGTACGTGTACTCAGCGGGCGACGGGTACTCAGGCGGGCGCGAGGAGGTGGGTGTCGCGGCCAGGGTTCTCGCATGGCTACCAACCAGAACGCGAACCCCAAGAACTCCGCCGCCTTCTACACACAGGCGATCGTCTCCTTCGGCGTGGCTCTCTTCGCCGTCCTCGTCGCCGTCTACTACCTGCCGGCCGACCCCTGGATCAAGGCGTTCTTCGCCCTCTCGATCTGCTACCTCGTCACCTCGTCGTTCACGCTGGCCAAGGTCATCCGGGACCGCCAGGAGGACGACATGATCTTCAGCCGCCTCGACCAGGCCCGGCTCGAGAAGGCCCTCGCCACCCACGACCCGTACAAGAACGTCGCCTCCTGAGACACTCCCCCTCGTGCCGCCCTTGCCCGATCCCGCACTCGTGGTCCTCATCGGACCCGCGGGGTCGGGCAAGTCGCATTTCGCCTCGACCCACTACCGCCGCCAGGAGATCGTCTCCACCGACGAGCTCCGCTCCGTCCTCGGCAGCGGCGAGCACGACCTGCCGGCCACCGCCGAGGCCTTCGCGATCCTCGACGTGATCGTCATCAGCCGGCTCAAGCGCGGGCTCACCACCGTGGTCGACACCCTCGGCATGGACCGGGGACTGCGCCGCCTCTGGATGGAGCGAGCCCGTCAGGCAGGCCTGCCCGCGGTGGCCGTCGTGGTGGACACCCCGGCGCGGGAGACGCGACGCCGCAACGCGGACCGCGCGTACGTCGTCCCCGCCGATGCGCTGAACCAGCAGCTGCGCCGGTTCCAGGAGGTCCGCACTGAGCTGGACGAGGAGGGCTGGGACGTCATCCACGTCGTCACACCCGACGCTGCCACACCCGCCCCGGCGCCGGTCCCCGTCAGGTCACCGACCGAGGACCGCCGGTCGTCCCAGGGCCTGCGCGTGTTCCTCCAGCTCTCCCGCTTCCCCTGGGGCGAGGACCCGGGCGGCTGGCTGCGCTCCATGGCGCTGGCGGCCGACCAGAGCGGCTTCGCCGGTCTCGCGGTGATGGACCACCTCATCCAGATCCCGCAGGTCGACCGCGCGTGGGAGCCGATCCCGGAGCCCTGGGTCACCCTGGGCCTGGTCGCCGGGCTCGACACGGGCCTCGAGCTCGGCACGCTGGTCTCCCCCATCACGTTCCGACCGGCCGGCATCACCGCCAAGGCAGCCGCCACCCTCGACGCGCTCACCGGCGGCCGCGCCTTCGTCGGCGTCGGCGCCGGGTGGTGGGACCGCGAGCACACGGCATACGGCATCCCCTTCCCACCGGCCCGCCAGCGTCTCGACGCCCTCGAGGCGGGCATCGAGACGATGCGCGCCCTGTGGGCGCCGGGCACCAAGGCCGCCGCCGGCCTGCCCGAGACCACCAGCTACCCCCGGCCGGTCGGGCGCATCCCGGTCGTCGTCGGCGGCAACGGCGAGCGACGTACCCTGCGCATCGCGGCCCGCCTCGGCGACGCCTGCAACCTGCCCTCGGACGTGGAGCGGCTCGACCACAAGCTCGCCGTGCTGCGGCAGCACCTGGACGCCGTGGGACGGCCGTACGACGACCTCGAGGTGACGGTCCTCGACCTGCCCGTCGTCGGCGCGGACCGCGAGGACGTCTGGGCTCGGGTCGAGCGGCACCGCGGACGGACCCCGGCGGCGGCGTACGCGAAGAAGAAGCACGCGGGCACGGTCACCCAGCAGCGCGACCGGTGGGCCGGACTCGTGCAGCGAGGCGTCGGCACCGTGTTCGTGTCGACGCCGGACCTCAACGGCCCCGACGACGTGCTGGCGCTGGCGGGTCTGACTATCTGAGCTGCGCGCTCGTCAGGCCCAGCACCCGGCGGGCGACGATCAGCTGCTGGATCTGCTGGGTGCCCTCGAAGATGTCGAGGATCTTGGAGTCGCGGGCCCACTTCTCGAGCAGCTCGCCCTCGGCGTACCCGACGCTCCCGCACAGCTCGACGCAGGACAGCGTCACGTCGGAGCCGACGCGCCCGGCCTTCGCCTTGGCCATGGAGGCCTCCAGCGAGTTGGGCTTGCCGTTGTCGGCCATCCAGGCGGCCTGGAGCATCAGCAGCCGGGCGCCCTCCCAGTCGGCCTCCATCTGCAGGTACTTGGCGGCGGCGGCGGACTGCACGTGCCCGGGCCGGTCGTAGTCGATGTCGACCCCGGCCCGCTCGAGCAGGTCGCGGGTCAGGTCGAGCGAGGCGCGGGCGCAGCCGACGGCCATCGCCGCGACGAGCGGACGGGTGTTGTCGAACGTCGCCATCGCGCCGCCGAAGCCGGCCTTGGTGTCGATGTCGGGCGAGCCCAGGAGGTTCTCGGCGGGCACGCGGCAGTCCTCGAACCGGATCGTCGCGGTGTCGGACGCCTTGATGCCGAGCTTGTGCTCGAGCCGCTCGACGGTCATGCCGGGCGTGCCCTTCGGGACGACGAACGACTTGATCGCCGCGCGGCCGGCCGACCTGTCCAGCGTCGCCCACACCACCACGGCGTCGCAGCGGTCGCCGGAGGTCACGAAGATCTTCTCGCCGTTGATGACGTACTCGTCCCCGTCGAGGACGGCGGTCGTGGAGATGTTCGCGGAGTCCGACCCGGTGCCGGGCTCGGTGATGGCCATGCCGGCCCACACGCCCTCGAACCGCTTCTGCTGCTCGGCGTTCGCTACCGACGCGATGGCGGAGTTGCCGAGGCCCTGGCGCGGCAGCGAGAGCAGCAGCCCGACGTCGCCCCAGCACATCTCGGCGATGCCGAGCACCGAGGCGAGGTTGGTGCCGTTCTTGACCTTCCCGTCGTCGGCCGTGTCCTCGTCCCGCTTGACGCCGCCGGCGCCGGCGCCGTTGCTCGCGCCGGACTCCGACAGCCCGTCGATCATCGCGGCGAGGAGGTCGAGCTCCTTGGGGTACTCGTGCTCGGCCGCGTCGTACTTGCGGCTGATCGGCCGCAGCATGTTCATCGCGACCTGGTGCGCCTGGTCTCGCAGCGGGACGAGCTTCCTCGGGTCGTCGAGGCTGATCACACCAACACACCGCCTTCCATCACGCCGATCGCCCGGAGGTCGCGGTACCACCGCTCCACCGGGTGCTCCTTCACGAACCCGTGGCCGCCCAGCAGCTGCACGCCGTCGAGCCCGATCTTCATGCCCTTGCTCGCGCACAGCTCGCGGGCCAGGCCGATCTCGCGTCTCGCGTCCTTGCCCGCGCCCACCCGGCCGGCGGCCTTGTAGGTGAGCAGCCGCATGGCCTGCAGCTCGATCGCGATGTCGGCCACCATGAACGCCACCGACTGGCGGTGCGCGACCGGCTCGCCGAACGCCTCGCGCTCCTTGACGTACGGCGTCACGTAGTCGAGCACGGCCTGCCCGGTGCCGACGGCCAGCGCGCACCAGGCCAGGCGGGACAGCCGCACGCACTCGGCGTAGGTCGTGCCGTCGTCAGCACCGAGCAGTGCGCCCTCGTCGACGCGGACGCCGTCGAGCACGACCTTGGTCAGCGACGCCGCACGCACGCCCATCGACGGGTCGGCCTCGACGGACAGCCCGTCGGCGCCGGCCTCGACGAGGAAGAGGGCGTTGGCACCGGTGTCGAGCCGGGCGCCGACGACGAACAGCTCGGCGTCGGCGCCGCGGGGCACGAGCGACTTCACGCCGTCCAGCACGTAGCCGTCGTCGATGCGAGTGGCCGTCGTGCCCGGCTCGAGGGCGTCGAAGAGGACGGCAGGCTCGGTGAGGGCCAGCGCCGCGGCGGGCGGCTCGTCCCCGGTGAACGCCGGCAGGTACGTCGCCTGCTGCTCGTCGGTCCCCCACAGCGACAGCGCGGTGGCCACCGAACCGGGGGCGAGAGCGGCGACCGCGATGCCGAGGTCGCCCTTGGCGAGCGCCTCGGCGACCAGCGTGCCGGCCATCGCGGTGCGTTCCTCGGACAGGCCGCCCAGCGCCTCGGGCACCCCGAGGATCGGCAGCCCGATCTCGTTGCCGGCCCTCAGCACCTCGTCGGGCGTCGCGCAGGCGGCGTCCGCGTCAGCGGCCGCGGGGCGGACGACCTCGGTGGCCAGCTCGGTGACGACGTCGACGAGCATCTGCTCGTCCTCGGTCGGGGTGAGGTCGAAGACGCCACGGCTCCGCGGGGCGCCCGGACGGGTGCCGGCCCTCCCCCGCCTGCCGGCCCGCGCGAAGGCGCGGCCCGCGGTGGTGGCGGTGCGGAAACCGCTCCTGGTGACCGTGAAGACGGCCTTCTCGGTCTGCCGGCGGATGCCGAGCCGGTCGAGGAGGTCGCTCTGGGCCAGCTTGTTCATGGCGGCGACGGCGTAGCCGATCGGGTCCCGGCTGTCCCGGGAGGAGACTCCGTGCCTGCTGGGGGCGGACATGAGGAAACTGTAACTCCCAGTTACACTTTCGGTCAGACCGGCACGCGTGTGCCTGCTCACACGATGCCGGGGGGCTCGGGTGGGCGGCCGCGTGCCGGTTCCGGCATCGATCCCTCTACGCTTCCCGGCCATGACCTCCGACGTGCCGCACACGCCGCACGGTCCTCTCCCCGAGGGCGGGAAGCCGCGCGCGATCACCCGGTGGGGCACGCCGGTGATGCACCGCCGGCAGGCGGACGTGACGGCGTACGACGAGGAGCTGCGCACGCTGGTCGCGGACATGGCAGCGACCATGTACGCCGCGGACGGGGTCGGTCTCGCGGCCTGCCAGGTGGGGGTCGACCTGCGGGTGTTCGTCTTCGACTGCCCCGACTCGACCGGCGACCACACGGTCGGAGTCGTGTGCAACCCGACGGTGTCGCTGCCGGAGGGCAAGGACCGCAAGCTCGACGAGGCCGAGGAGGGCTGCCTCTCGTTCCCGGGCGCGTTCGTCGAGTGCGCCCGGCCCGACGCCGCACGTGTCACCGGGTTCGGCGTGGACGGGGAGCCCGTCGTGTTCGAGGGGGACGGCCTGCTGGCCCGCTGCCTCCAGCACGAGACCGACCACACGCTCGGCACCGTGTTCGCCGACCGCCTGTCGACCAAGGCGCAGAAGAAGCTGCGCAAGGCGCACGAGAAGGTCGCCGACAAGTTCCCGCTGACCTGGCCGGCGGAGGAGGACTGATGCCCCGCGTGCGCATCGTCCACGTCGACCAGCCGACCCACGCCGCGATCGCGGCCGGGGACCTGGAGGAGGCCAACCGGCTGTCGCCGGTGCCGCTGCGGCCGATCTTCGTGACCGAGTCGTTCCGCTCGACGTTCGGCATCCGGGCCGGGCAGCTCCTCGAGCACCCGGAGGACGCGCCGTGGGTCACCGGGATCCTCTGGGACGAGGACCTGGGGGTCGCGGTCGGGAAGGCCGGCTTCCACGGGTCGCCGGACGCCGACGGCATGGTGGAGGTCGGGTACGAGGTCGACCCGGAGTACCGGCGCCGCGGCTACGCCCGCGCGGCGTTCCAGGCGCTCCTCGACCGCGCCGTCGCCGATCCGTCGGTCCGCGTGCTGCGGGCGTCCATCTCCCCCGACAACGAGCCGTCGCTCAACCTGGCCCGGTCCTTCGGGCTCGTCCAGAACGGCGAGCAGTGGGACGAGGAGGACGGCCTCGAGCTGATCTTCGAGGTGCCGACTCCGACGCCGACCTCGGGCTAGTCCCGCTTCGACGTCACGTAGCAGGCGATGGCGGTCGCGGCGGCGACGTTGAGGGAGTCGATGCCGGCGGCCATCGGGATGATGGCGCGCCGGTCGGCGGCGGACTCCCAGCGCGACGAGAGGCCGTGGCCCTCCGAGCCGAGCACGAGGGCGACCTTGTCGAGGCCGCGGACGGCGTCCTCGATGGCGACGGCGTCGGGGGCCAGGGTCAGGGCGACCGTGGTGAAGCCGGCGCCCGACAGGTCCGGGAGCGCCGTGTCCCAGGACGGCAGCCGGGTCCAGGGCAGCGAGAACACGGCGCCCATGGCGACCTTGACCGAGCGCCGGTACAGCGGGTCGGCACACCGTGGCGACAGCAGCACCGCGTCGAAGCCGAGGGCCGCCCCGGAGCGCAGGATGGCTCCGACGTTGGTGTGGTCGACGATGTCCTCGAGCACCAGCACCGACTGGGCGCTGTCGAGGACGGAGGCGACCGACGGCAGCGGCGTACGCCGGAGCGAGGCGAGGGCACCGCGGTGCACGTGGAAGCCGGTGACCTGCTCGGCCAGCGCCTCGGACACCACGTAGCACGGGGCGTCCGACGTGGCGAGCACGTCGGCCAACCCGTCCAGCCAGCGCGGCGCCATCAGGAAGGAGCGGGGCGAGTACCCCGCCTCGACCGCGCGGCGGACGACCTTCTCGCCCTCGGCCAGGAACAGCCCGTGCTCGGCCTCCAGGTGCTTGCGCAGCGCGACGTCGCGCAGGTCGCGGTAGTCGGCCAGCCGTACGTCGGCCGCGTCGGTGACCTCGATCAGGGTTGCCATGGTCTCGACACCACCGCGCCTAGCGGCTCGGCGGGCTCGACCACCGGTGGTCGGGGTGGGCCACCCGCACGACCTCGCCGACCACGATGATTGCCGGGGCCCGCACGCCCTCGGTCTCGACGGCGGCGCCCAGCTCGCCGAGCGTCGTCAGGACCGTGCGCTCGGCCGGCATCGAGCCGTCGCACACGACGGCCACCGGCGTGGATGCCGCGCGCCCGCCGTCGACCAGGACGGCCGCGATCGCGCCGGCGTTCTCGACCGCCATCATCAGCACCAACGTCCCCGTCAGCCGCGCGATCGCCGACCAGTCGACCAGGGAGCCCTCGTGGCCGGGCGGCAGGTGGCCGGACACGACGGTGAACTCGTGGGCGACGCCGCGGTGGGTGACGGGGATGCCGGCCAGGGCGGGTACGGCGACAGGGCTGGTCAGCCCCGGCACGACGGTCACCGGGACGCCGGCCTCACGGCAGGCGAGCACCTCCTCGTACCCGCGCCCGAACACGAACGGGTCCCCGCCCTTGAACCGCACCACCCGCTTGCCCTCCAGCGCACGGGACACGATCAGGTCGTTGATCGCCTCCTGGGCGGTGAACCGGCCCCGCGGGACTTCGCGACGTCGACCAGCTCGGTCGTCGACGGCAGCTCGCCGAGCACCTCACGGGGCGCCAGCCGGTCGGCGACCACCACGTCGGCCTCCATCAGCGCCTTGCGAGCCGCCACCGTCATCAGCTCGGGAGCGCCCGGCCCACCGCCGACCAGCACCACCCCGGCCGTGCGGCCACGGAAGTGCGGTGCCCCGACGACGCCCTCCCGCAGCGACTCGAGGATGTCGTCGCGCAAGGAGGCCACCCGCCGCGGGTCACGGTGGTCCAGGTCGGTGCTGAGGACGGCCACCACCGCGTCGGCATGCCGGCCGGAGGCCGCCGTCCAGGCCGTGGCCTGGGCGGCGTCGTCGGCGCGCGCGCAGAAGATCCGCCGTACGTCGGCCGCCACGCTGATCGCGGCGTTGGCGACGGGATCGTCGGTCGCCGCGACGACGTACCAGGCGTCGTCCAGGTCCGCGTCGACGAACCGGCGTCGCAGCCACGTCAGCTCACCGGCGTCGGCCATCGCCTCCAGCGACGGGGTGGCCTCCGGCGAGACGACCGTGACCACGGCCCCGGCCGCCAGCAGGGCAGGCACCCGGCGCTGGGCGACGTGACCCGCCCCGACCATCACCACGGGCCGTCCGGCGAGCCGCAGGCCCACGGGGTACGGCGGGTGGTGGTCCATCCGGACATCCTCGCCGATGGGCCGGGCTGCCCCGTGCGAGGAGACCGACCGGCGGACTAGGGTCGGACTTCGTGAGCCTCGACCGACCCGTGACCCCGGACCCGTACCCGCTGCTCCCCGCGGCCGACTCGTTCCACGTCGGCAGCGACGACGTCACCGACGGCCAGCCCCTCAAGGACGACCAGGTCGCCGACAAGGGCAACACCTCGCCGCACCTGTCCTGGGAGGGAGCGCCGGAGGGCACCAAGAGCTACACGGTGACCTGCTTCGACCCGGACGCCCCGACGCCGAGCGGCTTCTGGCACTGGGTGCTCGTGGACCTGCCCGCCGACGTGACCTCGCTCGACGCGGGCGCCGGCGCCGAGGGCGCGAGCCTGCCGGGCAACGCCTTCATGGTGCGCAACGACGGCAACCAGCACGCGTTCATGGGCGCCGCTCCCCCGCAGGGCGACCAGGTGCACCGCTACTACTTCGTGGTGCACGCGGTCGGCGAGGACTCGCTCGGCGTCGACGCCGACGCCACCCCGGCCGTCGTCTCGTTCAACCTCGCGTTCAAGACGCTGGGCCGTGCCATCGTGCACGGCACCTACCAGCACTGACGCACCCGATGATCCCGCTGTACGTCTCGGTGGCGACGCGCGCCTTCCGTCGCTACTCGACGTACACCGCCGCGACGCTGTCCGGCCTGTTCACCAACTGCGTGTTCGGCTGCATCATCTGCTTCGTCTACCTCGCCCTGTGGGACCAGCGCCCGAACGCCGGGGGGTACGACGCGAGCGACGCGGTCACCTACGTCTGGCTGGGCCAGGCGATGCTGATGACGGTGATGGTCTGGGGCGGCGGGGTCACCAACGACCTGGCCGAGCGGATCCGCAGCGGGGACGTGGCGATCGATCTCTACCGTCCCGTGCCGCTGATCGGCTGGTACGTCGCGCAGGACGTCGGCCGCGCCGGGTTCCACCTGCTGACCCGCGGCCTGGGGCCGACGATCGTCGGGGCGCTCCTGTTCGACGTCCGCTTCCCGTCCGGTCCCGTGGCGTGGCTGGGGTTCGCGGTCGCGGTGGTGCTGGCCCTGCTGGTCAGCTTCGCCGTGCGCTTCCTCGTCGCCAGCACGTCGTTCTGGCTGCTCGACGCCAGCGGTCCGAACGCGGTGGCGTTCCTGATGGCGGCGTTCTTCAGCGGGCTGACCGTGCCGCTGGTGATCTTCCCGGGCTGGAGCCGCGACGTGGTCATGGCGCTGCCGTGGGCGTCGTACATCCAGGTCCCCGCCGACATCTGGCTCGGCAAGCGTGAGGGCTGGGACCTGCTGGCGGGACTGGGCTTCGGCGTCCTGTGGGCGGTCGTCCTGTTCGCCGCCTGCCACCTCGTGCTCCGACGCGCGACCCGCAAGGTGGTGGTCCAGGGTGGCTGACCAGGCGACGGGGGTCATCGGCGTCTCGGCGCGCGGCTACCGCGACATCGCGCGGATGTGGGTCAAGGCCGCCCTGGCCTACCCCGCGTCGTTCTGGATGATGGCCGCCAGCCAGTTCTTCCTGACCCTGCTCGACTTCGTCGGCATCTGGATCATGTTCCACACCATCGACTCCCTCGGCGGTTTCGACCTCACCGAGATCGCGTTCCTGTACGGCGCGACCGCCTTCGGCATCGGGGTCGCGGACCTCCTGGGAGGACAGGTCGAGCGGCTCGGGGAGCTGATCCGGATGGGCCGGCTGGACGGCATGCTGCTCAAGCCGCTGCCGCTGCTCGTGCAGGTGTGCGCGGACCAGTTCGCGCTGCGCCGGGTCGCCCGGATCACCCAGGCGCTGGTCATGCTCGGCGTGGCGTCGTACTGGGTCGACTGGACCCCGGCCAAGGTCGGCCTGACCCTGGTGATGCTCGTGTCGGGGTCGGTGATCTTCCTGTCGATCTTCGTGGTCTTCGGCTGCGTGCAGTTCTGGACCGTCGACGCCAGCGAGGTCGCCAACGCCTTCACCTACGGTGGCAACACGATGACGCAGTACCCGCTGACGGTCTTCCCCAAGCAGGTCGTGACCGCCCTGACGTACCTGGTGCCGCTGGCGTTCGTGAACTGGTACCCGTCGCTGTACATCCTCGACCGCGCCGACCCGTACGGCTTCCCCGAGTGGTTGCGGTACGCCTCGCCCATCGCGGCGGTCGCGCTGGTCGCCGTCACGGCCGTGGTCTGGCGCGCGGGCGTCCGGCACTACGAGTCGACGGGCAGCTGATGAGACTGATCGAGGTGCAGGAGCTGCGCCGGACGTTCACCGTCGGCCGGTTCCGGGCCAAGCGCGAGGTGGTGGCCGTCCGCGACGTGTCGTTCGCGATCGAGGCCGGCGAGATGGTCGGGTACATCGGGCCCAACGGCGCCGGGAAGTCCACGACGATCAAGATGCTGACCGGGATCCTGGTGCCGAGCGGGGGCCGGCTCGAGGTCGCCGGGCTCGATCCCAGCCGGCAGCGGACCGACCTCGCCCGGCGGATCGGCGTGGTGTTCGGGCAGCGCACCACCCTCTGGTGGGACCTGCCGCTGCGGGACTCCTTCGCGGTGCTGCAGAGGATCTACCGCACCTCGCCGCGGCGCCACGAGCAGAACCTGGCCGAGTACGTCGAGCTGCTCGACCTCGGCGACCTGCTGGACACCCCCGTCCGCCAGCTCAGCCTCGGCCAGCGGATGCGCGGCGACATCGTGGCCGCTCTCCTCCACGACCCGGAGATCCTGTTCCTCGACGAGCCGACCATCGGGCTGGACGTCATCAGCAAGGGCCGGCTCCGCGAGTTCCTGCGCACGCTGAACGCCACCCGCGGGACCACGCTGATGCTGACCACCCACGACCTCCAGGACATCGAGGCGCTCTGCGACCGGGTGATCGTCATCGACCACGGCACGGCGGTGTTCGACGGCGCCCTCGCCGACCTGCACCGCGAGGGCGGCTCCACGCGCACCCTGGTCGTGGACCTGGTCGACGAGGCGCCGCCCATCTCGGTGCCGGGCGCCACCACCCGCAAGGTCGACGGACCGCGGCAGTGGCTGTCCTTCCCGACCGACGCCAGCGCCGCGCCGATCGTGGCGGCCGTCGCCGCGGCGTACGACGTCGCGGACCTCTCCATCCAGGAGCCGGACATCGAGGACGTGATCCGGGAGCTGTACTCGCGCTGACGGAGGACTGCCCACCACGACGAGCGGAAGGGAGGATGCGCTTCATGAGCCGGGCGTTCTACTCGCGCGCGAGGCTGTACGACCTCATGTTCCCGGGCGGCGGCCCCGCCGTCGACTTCTACCGGACCGAGGCTCACCGGCAGGGCGGGCGCGTGCTGGAGATCGCGTGTGGCACGGGGAACAAGCTGATCCCCATCGCCTCCGACGGGCCTTCGTGCGTCGGCCTGGACCTCTCGTCGGACATGCTGGCCGAGGCGCAGCGCAAGGCGGACGAGCGCGGAGCCGTCGTGGACTGGGTGCAGGGCGACATGCGGGAGTTCGATCTCGGCCGCACCTTCGACTTCGTCTTCATCACCGCCAACTCCCTCCTGCACCTCCATGACAGCGAGGACCTGGTGAGCTGCTTCCGGTCGGTTCGCAGGCACCTGGCTCCGGGAGCACGGTTCGTCTTCGACGTGTTCAACCCGAGCGTCCGCCTGCTCGCCGAAGCCGATGGCGTGCGGCGGACGAGGAAGTCGTTGTCCTTCGTGGACCCTGACCGTGGCAGCGTGAGCGTCGATGTCGCTGAGACCTACGATGCGCCGGCGCAGGTGACACGCGGCACGTGGTACTTCTCGACCGACTCCGAGCCCGACTTCGTCGTCGCACCGCTCGAGATCAGGAGCATCTTCCCGCAGGAGCTGCTGCTGCTCGTCTCGCTCGGCGGACTGCGGCTGGTCGAGCGCTTCGGCGACTGGTCCGGTCAACCCCTCGCCGTCGACTCGCCCCTCCAGCTCTGCATCTGCGAGTCCGCCGGCAGCACCGACACTCACGCACCGCCCCTCGGACTCAGCCCGGCTCGTGGGTCGTGACCAGGTCGTTGGACGCCGCCCACTGGGTGAGGTCGCGGCGCTCGATGGCGGCGGCCATCAGGTCCGGGAAGAGGTCGGGCGTGCACGCGAAGGCCGGGACGCCGATGCCGGCGAGGGCGGCGGCGTGGTCGGCGTCGTACGACGGGCGACCGCTGTCGCTGAGGGCCAGCAGCGCCACGAGGGTCACGCCGCTGTCGACGAGCGACTGCGCACGGCGGAGCATCTCCTCGGCGATGCCACCCTCGTAGAGGTCGCTGACCAGCACCATCACCGTGTCGGCCGGCCGCTCCACCAGGCTCTCGCAGTACGCCATCGCACGGTTGATGTCCGTGCCGCCGCCGAGCTGGACCCCGAACAGGACGTCGACCGGGTCGTCGATCTCGTCGGTGAGGTCGACGATCTCGGTGTCGAAGCAGACGAGCTTGGTGCGTACCGAACGCACCGAGGCGAGCACCGCGCCGAAGACGCTGGAGTAGACGACCGACTCGGCCATCGAGCCGGACTGGTCGATGCACAGGATGATGTCGCGCTCGACCTGGTGCGTGCGCCGGGCGTACCCGACCAGCCGATCGGGCACGACGGTGCGGTGCTCGGGCTGGTAGTGCTTGAGGTTCGCCGCGATGGTGCGCCGCCAGTCGACGTCGCGGAGCTTGGGCCGACGGGTGCGTGCGGACCGGTCGAGCGCGCCGGCCACGGCCTGGACCGTGCGGGCGCGCAGCCGCTCCTCGAGCTGGTCGGTCACGGCCCGGACGACGGTGCGCGCGGTCTCGCGGGAGCGCTCGGGGATGGCCCGGCCGAGGCCGACGAGCGTGGTCACCAGGTTCATGTCCGGCGTGACCGACTCCATCATCTCCGGCTCCAGCAGCAGCTGGCGCAGCCCGAGCCGGTCCATCGCGTCGGCCTGCATCACCTGAACCACGCTCGTCGGGAAGTACCCGCGGATGTCGCCCAGCCAGCGCGACACCTTCGGCGCGGAGCCACCGAGGCCGCCGCGTCGCTCGCCGCCGTACAGCGCCTCCAACGCGCCGTCGCGGCGCTGGTCGTCCTCCGACAGGCCGGGAAGCCCGCCCTCGAGGCCCTCACCGAGCGGCTCGCGGGCCTCCTCGCCGAGCACCAGCCGCCAGCGCGTCAGCCGGTCGCGCCGCTCGTCGCTCACGGCGTCACCTCCAGCCCCAGCAGGGCGGCGACCTTCGCCACCGCAGGGCGGGCGCGGTCGAGGTCGAGCCGGGTCGACGTGGCGCTCGCGGTTGGCTCGCTGCGGCCGAGGCGGGCCACCTGACGGGCGATGGTCGCGCGCTCCGCGGCCTGGAACCGGGAGAACGTACGCCGCAGCAGGGGCAGCAGGTCCTCGAAGACCGCCTCACCGATCGAGCCGACCCAGGCGTCCACGATGGTCAGCAGGTCGGGGTCGTGGACCAGCAGCACCGACTCACCCGAGAGGAACCCGTCGAGCCAGGCCGCCGCGTCGGTCGCCGGCGCACCCAGCGAGAGGCGCCGGCTCATGCGGACGGCGGCCTCCTCCTGGTCGACCCGGCCGGCGTCGAGCAGCAGGCGGTCGACGCGGCCGGCGACGGAGCCGTGGACGTGGTCGCGGGCGGCGACGGCGACCAGTGCGCCCTCCCAGCGCCGCCGCATCCCCTCGTCCTCGAGCAGCGCCACGCCCCGCTGGGCCCCCTCGACCGCCGCGCGCATGGCGGCCGCCGCGTCGTCGTCCAGGCCGACGCACGCGGCGGGCAGCCCGACCGACGCCCGGATCACAAGGGCGCGCAGGACGGTGGCCACGCCGGCGACGTCGACCCCGCGGACGTCGCCGTACCGGACCGTGCGGGCCAGCGGCTCGACGGCGCCGAGCAGGGCGAGCACGTCGTGCTGCTGGGCGGTGCGCTCCTCGAGGCTGGCCACCACCGACCGCAGCCCCTCGGGCAGGTCGCCCAGCAGGCACTCGGAGACCAGCCGCCCCAGGGTGGCCAGGTCGGTCGCCCGCTCGGCCTGCTCGTGCACGCGGGTCGCAGCGGCGGCCTCCACGGTGGTGCCGAACAGCCCGGCCTCGATCACCGACACGGCGAGCTCGGGTCGCCACTCCAGCTCCCAGGCCTCCTTGAACGTGCCGGTGCTGCGGCCGGCGTCCGCCTCGGTCCCCCAGTCGACCCCGAGGACGCGCAGCCGGTGCAGCAGGACCGACCGCGCCAGCCCGGCGTCGCGCCGGAGGTCGAGGGTGACCGTCTGGGACCTCGCGGCCGGCTTGAGGCGGGTGGCGCGCTGCTGGCGGGCCAGGTCGGCGGCCAGCGGCACCATCGGCGCACCCGCGGGCACGCTGCCGAGCTCCCGGCCGACCACCAGCGAGTCGTGCACCAGCCGCAGCGGCACCCGCGACCCCTCGCACAGCACCGACTCCGCGGCGTCGTCGAGCTCGGTGAGCCCGACCGACGGGCGTCCGCGCACGGCGGCCAGCGTGCTCGCCAGCCGCGACGCCTCGACGACCGACGCGGTGGAGGCGTCGAGCTGCTGGCCGCGCAGCTCGCGGGCGACGCGGACCAGCCAGGTCGTCGCCAGGTCGTCGTCCTCCCCGTCGCGGCTCCAGTGGTCGAAGAGGTGCTGGTACCAGCCCGGCGACGTCACGCCGGCGCCGTACCCGCTGGCCAGGGCCAGCCGCCCGCTCGACCACGGTGCCCACGTCGCGGCCACCTTGGTCTTCGGCAGGCCCTTGAGGAGGGCGTTGTCGTGGGCGACCGACGGGTACGTCGCGGGGTCGAGCGCCGGGGCGTGGTAGGCGCCGCACACGAACGCGACCCGCTCCACGCCCTCGGTCCGCAGCGTCTCGCGCACGGCCTTCCGCATGGCCGCCTCGCGGCGGGCGTTCTCGACCACGTCCGGGTCGTCGTCGGGCCGCTCGTCGGTCTCGCGCACGGCGGCCATCGCCGCCTTGACCGCCGCAAACCGCTCCAGCGACGACTCGCCCCGGTGCTCGACGGCGTCCTCCCACCAGCGCTCCGGGTCGTCGTACCCAGCCGCCTGCGCGAGCATCCCGATCGGGTCGGGCCGCGGCGACCGTCCGGGCGCCGGCCGGTCCGACTGCGGCGGGTCCGTGAGCTGGTGGGTCACCGGCAGGTCGGCGAACCGCACCGGTACGCCGTGCGCGAGCGCCCAGCGGACCGCCACCCACTCCGGCGAGAAGGTCGCCAACGGGTAGAAGAGCGCGCGGCGGGGCTCGTCGACGGCGTACACGAGTCCCGCGACCGGAGGCCGCATGTCCTCCTCCGCGACCATCGCGACGACCCGGTCGAGCTCCGGGGCGCCCTCGACCAGGACGGCGTCCGGGCGCAGCTCGTCGAGCGCCCGCGCCACGGACCGGGCGGACCCGGGCCCGTGGTGGCGGATGCCGAGGATGTGGACGTCGACGGTCATGCCCCGGGATCAGCCCAGCTCGCGGCAGGCCTGGTAGAGGTCGTCCCACTCGCGCCGGTCGCGGACGACGGTCTCGAGGTACTCCTGCCACACCAGCCGGTCCTGCACGGGGTCCTTGACGATGGCCCCGACCAGACCGGCGGCCACGTCGGCGGCGCGCACGGTGCCGTCCCCGAAGTGGGCCGCCAGGGCGACGCCGTTGGTCATCACCGAGATGGCCTCGGCGGTCGACAGCGTGGCGGTGGGCGACTTGACCGTCGTGCGCCGGTCGGCGGTGACCCCGGACCGGAGCTCACGGAACACCTGGACGACGCGGTGCACCTCCGAGAGGGACTCGAGGTCGGCCGGCAGGGACAGGCTCTTCCCCAGCGCCGTCACGCGGGTGCGGACGATGTCGACCTCCTCCTCCAGGGAGTCGGGGAGCGGGAGCACGACCGTGTTGAAGCGGCGGCGGAGGGCCGAGGAGAGCTCGTTGACACCCTTGTCGCGGTTGTTGGCCGTGGCGATGACGTTGAAGCCCGGCTTGGCCTGCACCTCGTCGTCGAGCTCGGGGACGGCCAGGCTCTTCTCGGAGAGGATCGTGATGAGCGCGTCCTGCACGTCGGCCGGGATGCGGGTCAGCTCCTCGACGCGCACGATCGCGCCGGTCTCCATCGCGCGCATCACCGGGCTGGGCACCAGCGCGTCGCGGGTGGGGCCGTCGGCGAGCAGGCGGGCGTAGTTCCAGCCGTACCTCAGCGACTCCTCCGCCGTGCCGGCCGTGCCCTGGACGACCAGCGTGGACGAACCGCTGATCGCCGCTGCGAGGTGCTCGCCCAGCCAGGTCTTGGCCGTGCCGGGCACGCCGAGCAGGAGCAGCGCGCGGTCGGTGGCCAGGGTGGCGACGGCGATCTCGACGAGGCGCCGCGACCCGACGTACTTGGGCTCGATCACGGTCCCGTCGGGAAGCCGACCGCCCAGCACGTAGAGCGAGACCGCCCACGGCGAGAGCCGCCAGCTGGGGGGGCGCGGGCGGTCGTCGGCGGCCGCGATGGCGGCCAGCTCGGCGGCGTACTGCTGCTCGGCGTGGGCGCGCAGGACGTGCTCGGTGACTGGCGGGGCGGTGTCGGTCATCGGAGGGCCTCACTGATCGCGGTGTGGATGGACTGGTACTGGAGGACGTCGCGCAGCGTCGTGCGCAGGTACGCGTCGTCGCCGGCGGCCTGCATCGCCCGCTCGACGGCGGGCAGCGAGTCCGGGTGCAGCGCCAGCGGCAGGGCCGAGCGCAGCACGCGGAGGGCGTGTCCGTCGGGCGACCTCACGAGCACCTGCACGAGCTCGGCGCTGGCCCTGGGGCCCCACGGGGGCTCCACGTGGACGAGCTGCTGCGCCAGCACGGGCAAGGGCGTCTGCTGCACCTTCGCCGCCAGCACGGCGTCGCGCTCGGGCCCGTCGAGCACGGCGAGGAGGCGGCTGTCCCACTGCAACGGCAGCAGGGCGCGTGCCCAGGCTGCGTCGCGCTGCGAGACGGCCGCCTCGCGGAGTGCCGGGACGATGTCGTCGGGTGCGCGGAACATGCCGAGCAGCTTGCGAGGGTCGACGCGCGTCAGCTCGGTCCACACGGGCAGCGGAGTGGCGGCGACGACCTGCTGCATCCACCGGACGCGCCGGGAGCCACCCGGCGCGGGCTCGGTCAGCCCGTCCCGGATGCCCGCGGCGTCCGGCTCGCCGGGCAGCAGCACCTCGACCTGCTTGCGCAGGGTGCCGGTGACCCGCACGAGCGGCCGCAGCCGGTCGGCCATCCGCTGTGCGCGGGCGGACCCCGGCAGCCGGTCCAGGAGCCGCCGTGCCTCCTCACGCACCGCCTTGGCCCGCTCGTCGAGGCAGCGCTCGAGGAACGGCTCGTCGTCGGGACCGAGCCCGACCACGAGGGCTGCCACGGCCGACGCCCGGCCCTGTGCCGTCGACGTGTCCCAGGTCGCCTCGACGTGCGCCCGCACGCTCGCGGCCGTCGTCGGGCCCTCCTCCACGGGCACGGTGGCCCAGTCCCACGCGGGGTTGCGGGCCGCCAGCCACCGCCCGCGCTCGCCCAGCACGGGCCGTACGCCGCGGCGTACGGGGCTCTGCGGCGTGGCGGCGTCGAGCAGCACGGGCAGCAGACGGGGCGGGACGATCCTCCGCGCTGCGGCGGCGGTGTCCAGCCAGTGCGCGGTGAGGGCGACGCGCGCGGCCGCGCTCACCGGGCCCTGGTTCAGCAGCAGCTCGAGGATCTGGACCGCCGGGGACGGGGCAACCTCGAGGCTCTCGGCGGGCGCGGGGTCGTCCGGCTCGTCGGCGACGTCGGCGAGCCGACCCGCCCGGCGGACGGCGTCGCCCAGGGCCGCGGCGTCGAGCAGGCTCGTCTCACGGGATGCGTCGGGACGAGCGGTGGCGCCGAGATCGGGCGTCTCCGGTACCTCCCGGCGCGCCGTCCCCACGAGGGATGCCGCGCGCAGCTGGTCCCACCAGAGATCGGGGTCGACGCTCACAGCGGCAGCACCTTCCCGTCGTCCGCGACGCTGAGCGGGCGGAAGCGGCCGCCCTCGAGCTCGCCGAACAGGTCGACGGGATGCCCACCGGTGAGGGCGAGCAGCAGCCAGAGAGGGATGTCGTCGGTGAGGTCGAGCCGGTCGCCCGCGGCGTCGCGGACGTGCGGCCGGTCCCCGCTGGTCAGCGCGACCGCGCCGAGGACGACCGGGACCCGGTCCAGCCAGGGGCCGGCCGTCAGCCGTGCCGCGCGGCGCACGAGCGCCTCGGCGATCCCCACCGGGTCGGACAGGGTGCGCGACTGCCCCGTGGCCACGGGGTCGGTGGCGAAGAGGGCCCGCTTGGGAGGTGTGCCGGGGTACCGGCCGACCGTGGCGGTCAGCACGGTGCCGGCCAGCTGGGGGACGGCGAGCACCTGGCCGCCTGCGGCGAAGTCCAGGACGACGAGCAGCTCGCCGGTGGCCTCGTCGCGCAGCCAGGTGCGCTGCTGCTGGATGCGGCCGTCGTCGGTGCGGTGCCCGCCGAGGACCAGGAAGGTGCCGGCGTACGCGTCGGCGGCCCGCACCTCGGCCGTCGGCTGGGCCCAGCCGAGGTACGCGCGGAGGTCGGCGAAGGCGTCGCGGTCCAGGCCGTCCCTGCGCGGCCAGGCCTGCGTCGCGGTCCACCAGCGACCGCACACGGCGAGCAGGTGGTCGGCCCAGTCCTCGCGGCGGTGCACCTCGCCGGCCATCGTGCGCACCTGCTCGGCCAGGCCGGGGAGCTGGGCGTCCACGAGCCGGGCCGCGGTCTCGTCCCACCAGCCGTAGGGCTGCTGACGCGCCGACGCCGTGCCAGCCCGCACCAGGTCCTGGAGCCAGCGTCCGAAGTCGTCGAGGCCGGCGGACATCAACGCCAGCCGGTCCTCCAGCCGCTTGGCCTGCGCCGCGGGGTCGGGCGCCTTCTCCTCGGTGGCGACGCGCTTCTGGGTTCGCTGCCCCCGTTCGTCCGCCCACTCCTGCGCGAACGCGGCCGCCTGCTCCGCGTCGGCGACCGCGCCGCCTCCTCGCACCCAGAGCAGGAGGAGGGCCAGCGCGTGCTTGCAGGGGAACTTGCGACTCGGGCACGAGCACCGGAACGCCGGCCCCGCGAGGTCGACGCTGACCTGGTACGGCGTCTTGCCACTTCCCTGGCACTTGCCCCACACCAGGATCTGGGTGCTTCCGGTGTCCGACCAGACCGCCGGGTTGGTGAGCCTGCGGGCAGCCGCCACCGAGGAGTCATCCGGCGCGAGCTTCACCACCTGCGCCTCGGTCCAGCGGGCCATGGCGCGTCCATCCAACCTCATGCCGGCGACACATGGTGGTCGAGCCGGGCGAGCCCCTGGGCGAGCCCGTGTCGAGACCACGGAATCCTCACCGGGTCTCGACACGCTCGGCCGTGGCCGGCCTCACGGCTCGACCACCATGCAGGGTGGCCAACGCCGGCCTCACGGCTCGACCACCACCAGGTGGTCGAGCCGGGCGAGCCCCTGGGCGAGCCCGCGTCGAGACCACGTGAGTGGGCGGATTCAACCGGTGAGTGCAACGCCGGGTGGTTTGTCGTGGCCGCAGAGTAGTTGGTCGAGGGCTTCGGCGGGGGTGCGCCAGCCGAGTCGTTTGCGGGGGCGGTTGTTCATCTCCAGGGCGACCTGGTCGAGGTAGCCGGGGCCCCAGAGGGACAGGTCGGTTCCTTTGGGAAAGTACTGACGCAGCAGGCCGTTGGTGTTCTCGTTGCTGCCGCGCTGCCACGGTGAGGCGGGGTCAGCGAAGTAGATGTCCAGGCCGGTGGCCCCGGCGATCTGGATGTGGTTGGCCATCTCGCTTCCGCGGTCCCAGGTCAGGGTCTGCCGCAGGGTCGCGGGCAGGGTGGCCATGTACTCGCAGATCGCGCCCTGCATGGTCAGGGCGGTGTGGTCACCGGGCAGGTGCAACAGGCCCAGGAACCCGGTGGCGCGCTCGACGAGAGTGCCGATCGCGGAGGCGTTGGCCGCGCCCATGATCAGGTCGCCTTCCCAGTGCCCGGGCACCGCCCGGTCCTCCACGCACGGGGGGCGCTCGCTGATCGAGATCACGTTCCGTAACGGGCCGCCACTGGTGGCGGCACGAGCACGGGCTCGAGGCTTGCGCATCGCCCGGCCGGTGCGCAGGTGCCCGGCCAGATCCTTCCGCAGCGCGCCGCGGCCCTGGACGTAGACCGAGGTGTAGATCGTCTCGTGCGACACACGCATCTCCGGGTCATCGGGAAAGTCCAGCGGCAGTCGGTGCGCGATCTGCTCGGGACTCTCATTGTGCTCAAGGCGCCGTTCGACCTCGGCCCGCAACCGGGGACTGGCCGCGAACTTGGTCTGCCGCGCTCGACTCTCACGGGACCGGGCCTCGGCCAGTCGCTGGGCAGTCGCCCCCCGATACCGGCCGCGGCTGCGGTTACGGCGCAGCTCCCGGCTGACCGTGGACTTGTCGAACCCGATCGCTGCGGCGATCTGCCTGACCCCCTGGCCGCAGCGCGTCAGATGGGAGATCTCCTCCCGATCCCCAGCACTGAGCCGACGCCCACGCGAGGACGACAACGGGGCAGGCGAGTCGCGGACCAAGCGAGCGGGGATCACGCCACCCGATGCTGCGAACCAGCGGAACGCCACCGCCCGCGACACGCCGACCGCCCTGCCAGCAGCCTCGGTCGACAAGCCGGCAGCGATCCCACGCCAGAACGCCACACGAACCTCGCGCGGAAACGCAGCAGGAGCCATTGCACACCTCGATCACATCAAGGCGTTGCACTCACCCCTGAACCCGCAGTGGACCAGGGTCTCGACACGCTCGGCCGTGGCCGGCCTCGCGGCTCGACCACCATGCAGGGTGGCCAACGCCGGCCTCACGGCTCGACCACCACAAGGTGGTCGAGCCGGGCGAGCCCCTGGGCGAGCCCGTGTCGAGACCCCGTGAGCAGTGCCCGTGTCGAGACCACGGAAACCTCACCGGGTCTCGACACGCTCGGCCGTGGCCGGCCTCGCGGCTCGACCACCATGCAGGGTGGCCAACGCCGGCCTCGCGGCTCGACCACCATGCAGGGTGGCCAACGCCGGCCTCACGGCTCGACCACCATGCCGGCGGGACTACGCCAGGGGGGCCTTGAGGGTCACGGTCGCGGGCAGGCGCTCGCCGGCGAGGTCGACCTCGAAGCCACCCTCCGCCAGCCACGCGGACGTGACCGGCTCGTCGCGACGGAGGTACGCCAGGCCCGCGCTCGCGCCGACCGTCGCGCCGTACGCCGCGCTGGTGACCTGGCCGACCGGCTCGTCGTGGCGGACCACGAGCTCGCCGCCCCAGAGCATCGCGTCCCGGTCGTTGAGGACGAAGGAGACCAGACGCCGCCGCGGGCCAGCCTGCCTGAGGGCCTCGCGGTGCGCGGCGAGCGCCTCCTTGCCGAGGAAGTCCTTCGCGCCGTCGAGGGCCGTGGCGAAGACGAGCCCCGCCTCGACCGGGCCGTAGTCGGGCGTGAGCTCGCGGCCGAAGGCCCGGAAGCCCTTCTCGAGGCGCAGCGACTCGATCGCGGAGTACCCCGCGTCGCGCAGGCCGAGGTCGTCCCCGTGCTCGTGGAGCGCGTCGTACACGGCCACCGCCGCGTCGACGGGCACGAGCAGCTCCCAGCCCAGCTCGCCGACGTACGTCATCCGGTTCGCCCAGACCTCCGCGCCGGCGACCTCGAACGCCTGCCCGGTGGCGAACGGGAAGGCCTCGTCACCGAGGTCGGTGCCCGTCAGCCGGGAGAGCAGGTCGCGCGAGCGCGGTCCCATCACGCCGAGGACCGCCAGCTCTTCGGACCTGTCGGCGATCTCCACGTCGGCGCCCGGCCAGGTGTGCTCCCGCAGCCAGGCGAGGTCGCGGACGGTGGTGGCGGCGCTGGAGACGACGAGGTACGCCGCGTCGGAGGTGCGCGTCACGGTCACGTCCGACTGGTACCTGCCCCGCTCGTCGAGCCACGGCGTGTAGACGACGTGGCCGACCGGGACGTCGAGGTCGTTCGCGCAGACCCACTGGAGGGTGTCGCGGGCGGCCGGGCCGCGCACGAGGTACTTGCTGAACGACGTCTGGTCGAACACCGCGACGTGGGTGCGGCACGCGACTTGCTCGTCGGCGCTGTGCTCGAGCCACTCCGGCTTGCCCCACCGGTAGTCGAGCGGCGGGCCGAAGTACAGCGGGCGCTCCCAGCCGTTGCGCGTGCCGAACGTCGCGCCGGCGTCCTCCAACCGCTGGTGCAGCGGCGAGAGGCGGACGTCGCGGGCGGTCACGGGCTCGCGGTTGGGCCAGGGCACCGCGTAGTGCAGGCCGAGGATCTCGGCCACCCGGCTGCGCAGCCACGTCTCGTCGGCGGCGTACGGTCCGAACCTGCGCACGTCGACCGAGGTGAGGTCCATCGACGGCGCACCGTCGACGATCCACTCGGCCAGCGCGCGCCCGGCTCCGCCGGCGGAGGCGATGCCGACGGAGTTGAAGCCAGCACCCACGAAGTACCCCGCCAGACCGGGCGCCTCGCCGAGCAGGAACTGGTTGTCCGGCGTGAAGCTCTCGGGGCCGTTGTAGAACTTGCGGATGCCTGTGTGCTCGAGCGCGGGGATCCGGGTCAGCGCGTTGCCCATCAGGACCGAGAAGTGCTCCCAGTCCTCGTCGAGGAGCTGGAACTCGAAGGGGTACGGGATCTCCGACGGCGACACCCACGGCTTGGCCACCGGCTCGAAGCCGCCGACGACGAGGCCGCCGACCTCCTCCTTGACGTAGATGTACCCGTCAGGGTCGCGCAGGATCGGGAGGTCGGCATGCACGCCCTCGACCTGGTCGGTGACGACGTAGAAGTGCTCGGCCGAGTGCAGCGGGACCGTCACCCCGACCTGGTCGCCGAGGGCCTTGGCCCACTGGCCGGCGCAGTTGACGACCACCTCGGCCTCGATGTCACCGGCATCCGTGCGCACGCCGGTCACCCGCGGACCGCGGTCGCCCTGGGCCGTGTCGACCCCGAGCACCCGCACCCGCTCGTTGATCCGGACACCGGCCTGACGAGCGCCCTTGGCCAGCGCGAGCGTCAGGTCGGTCGGGTTCGCGCGCCCGTCCTGCGGCAGCCAGATCGCCCCCAGGAGGTCGTCGGTCGCGATGACCGGCCACTTCTCGAGAGCCTGCTCGGGCGTGAGCATCTCGGCCTCGAGGTCGAACGCCGCGGCCGTCGCGACGGTGCGCCGCAGCTGCACCATCCGGTCCTCGGTGCGCGCGACGATGAGCCCGCCGCACTGGCGGTACCCGGTCGACAGCCCGGTCTCCGCCTCGAGGCCGGCGTACAGCTCGGAGGAGTACTGCACGAGCTTCGTCCCGCTCTCGCTCGCGCGCAGCAGGCCGACCAGGCCGGCGGCGTGCCAGGTCGTGCCGCACGACAGCGTGCCCTGCTCGAGCAGCACGACGTCGGTCCAGCCGAGCCTGGCCAGGTGGTAGGCCGTCGAGCAGCCGATCACGCCGCCGCCGATGACGACCACCTGCGCCCGCGAGGGTAGGTCGGTCATGCGGCCACCTTGTCGAGCAGCGCGTCGAACCCGTCGGAGGTGAAGCGGCGGGCCGCCTTCTCGTACCGCTCCATGCCCCAGGAGTAGAAGTCGTAGTCGATGGTGCTGCTGGCGGCCTGGATGAAGCCCCAGAGCGACCAGCCGTACGAGGAGCAGAGCGCCTGGAGCTCCACGCGCGCCCTGAAGGTCGCGTACGCCGGGCGGTCCGGTCCGCCCATGAAAGCAGCCACGAGCTCGTCGGTCTGCTCGGTGGTCAGGTCGCACTCCGTCGAGGTGTTGCCGAGCTCGAACGCGGGGTCGTTGTTGCCGGAGTACTCGTAGTCGATGAGCCAGACCCGCTCCCCGTCGTCGATGTAGTTGCCGGCCAGCAGGTCGTTGTTGCAGGGGACGGTGACGGCGGGACGTACGGCGAGCGCGCGGCGTACGCGCTCCCACTGCGGCGCGAAGTCGTCGTACCCCTCGGGCAGCCGGAAGCCGTGCCGGCGTACGTCGGCGAGGTACCCGGCCTGCCGGGCGAACATGTCGAAGTCGTTGACGAAGCGCGGCCCGGCCTGCAGCACGCGCAGCGCCCGGGCGCAGCGGCCCAGCACCCCCGGGCCGCCGATGGTCTCGTTGGTCAGCGCGGACCCGGGGAGGAAGGTGATGACGAGCATCCCGAGGTCGGGCCGGTAGTCGACGACCCGCGCGCCGACGCCGGCCTCCGCGGCCGCCCGGGTGTTCGCGTGTTCCGCGTCCCGGTCGATGCCGAGCAGGCCGGCGTCGCTGGAGCTGAGCCTGACGACGTAGTCCCCTGTGCTCGTCGTCACGCGCAGGTTGCGGTTGGTCAGCCCGCCCGGCAGGTCCGCGACTGATCTCGGACCTGCCAGTGCGGGGACCTGGTCGAGGAGGGCTCCGACGCCGTTGTCGGCATCCCCCTCCCCCTCCTCGACCATCGCCACCAGGCCTCTCCCCTGGTGGTCAGTCCTCGAAGGCCCTCACGACGGCGTCGTCGATCGTGTGCTTCGGGCCGGTGAACCAGTGCCGTGCCGAGACCTGCCACCAGATGGCGACGACGAGGATCGTGCCGAAGGTGAGGATGGGCGCGTAGTTGACGAACTTCCAGGCGAAGTTCTCGTTGCCGATCCAGCCCGACGGGTACAGCGGGAGGATGAAGTAGATCGAGATGACGATGATCTCGATCACCGCGATCGGGTTCATCCACTTGTACTTCTGCCCGTTGGTCCACGACCCGGCCTCGAACTTGTCCCCGTGCTTCCAGCGCAGGTAGATCGGGATCGCGAAGGCGAGGTAGAGGCCGATCACGGCGACCGACACAACGGCGTAGAAAGCGGTCGGCAGGATGATCGGCTCCTCGGCGGTGCCGAAGTTCACCTCGATCAGCGCGGGCAGCGTGATCAGGCCGGCCAGCACGGTCACCAGCATCACGGCGTTCACCGGCACCCGGTGCTCGTTCACCTTCGACCAGATGCCCGACCCCGGGATCGCACCGTCGCGGCTGAAGGCGAACGTCATCCGCGAGGCGCTGGTCAGGCACGCCACGGTGCAGAAGAGCTGACCGGCGGCCGAGATGAAGACCACGATCGAGTGCGAGGTGTTTCCCAGAGCCTGCGTGAAGATGACGTCGGAGGCGTAGTAGCCGAGATTGACGTTGTCGGTCACGCCCTGCGGGTCCTGCACCGCGAACAGGAACGCGAGCAGCAGGATCCAGCCACCGATGGCGGAGTAGAAGATCGACTGCCAGATGCCCCGGGCTGCGGCGTGGGAGGCCGTGTTGGTCTCCTCCGAGAGGTGCGCGGAGGCGTCGAAGCCGGTGATCGTGTACTGCGTCAGGAGGAACCCCAGCGGCAGGACCAGGAACCAGAACATGACGCCGTTCGAGGCGCCGCCGTCGTACCCGGAGTTGTTGATCCGCTCCGTGAAGACCCAGTTGAGGCTCTGGTGGTGGTCGGGGACCACGACGAGGATCAGCACGATGAGGGCGGCGCCGGCGACGTGCCACCACACCGACACGTTGTTGATGACGGCCAGCAGGTGGCTGGAGAAGATGTTGGCGAGCGCGGCGAGCACCAGGATCACGACGAACTCGATGAACACCCGCTGCAGGCTGTAGTTGCCGGCCCAGCTGTCGCTGATCGTGCTGATGAAGATGTCCACGAAGTTGGCCGCGCCATAGGCGACCGAGGCTGTGACGGCGACCAGGCCGATCCAGTTGAGCCACCCGGTGAAGAAGCCCGCGCGGGGGCCGCCCAGCTTGGAGGCCCACCAGTAGATGCCGCCGGACGTCGGGTAGGCGGACACGAGCTCGGACATGGTGAAGCCGATGATCAGGATGAACGCCGAGATGAACGGCCAGCCCCAGCTGATCGCGATGGGACCGCCGTTGCTCCACGCCTGGCCCAGCGTGGTGAAGCAGCCCGCCAGGATCGAGATGATCGAGAACGAGATGGCGAAGTTGGAGAAGCCGGACCAGGTCCTCGAGAGGTCCTGGCGGTAGCCGAGTCTGGCGAGGTGCTTCTCGTCGTCGGTCATCACCCTTCCGTCTGGGTGGTGAAGCGGTTCGTGGGCTTCGGGCATCAGGCACCTTCTGTTCGAACGGACCGAATGATTGCCGAGACGATCCGGAGGCTAGACCCGTGCTCGATCGGTTGTGAAGTGGGCACGCGCCGATTCTCGGAAAATTGGTATGAACTCCGACCATTACCTCTGGTAGCGGCCTCGCCCCTGGTGCCAGACTCCACCCGTGCTGCCATCGCCCGGGACGAGCCACGACCTCACCGAGGCCGTGCTGCGTCCGGCACGTGGCTACCACGCGTTCGAGGCGTGCGTGGAGCAGCTGGCGACCACCATCCGGCTCGGCGTCTACCCGCTCGGCAGCACGCTGCCGTCCGAGCGCGAGCTGGCCGAGCGGCTCAACGTCTCCCGGTCGACCCTGCGCGAGGCGATGGCCGCCCTGCGCGAGGCCGGGCTGGTCGAGACCCGCCGCGGGCGCGGCGGCGGCACCGTGGTCACGCTCAAGCCGCGGACGCCGTCCGCGCGCGCAGCCGCCCGGCTCACCGAGGAACGACGGCACGAGTGGCTGGACTCCCTGGTCTTCCGTCGCATCGTGGAGCCCGGCGCGGCCGCGCTCGCCGCACGGGCCGACCTCGACCCGACCGCCCTGGCCCAGCTGGACGCGGCCCACGCCGCGGTGGCCAAGGCCCGCCGGCCCGCCGACCACCGGCAGGCCGACTCCCGCTTCCACCTCACGATCGCCGCGCTGACCGGCTCGTCGCGGCTGGTCGAGGCGGTCACGTCCGTGCAGGCGACGCTGCACGAGATGCTGCTGGCGATCCCGGTGCTGGACGCCAACATCGCCCACTCCGACCGCCAGCACGCCACGCTCGTGCGCGCGATCCGGCGGGGCAACCACGACCGCGCCCGGGCGGTCATGGAGGAACACTGCGACGACACCGCCGCGCTGCTGCGCGGCCTGCTGGGCTGACCCGAGGGACGAGGAGACCCATGACGCCACCGAACGACCGCTACCTGACCCTCGAGCGGCTCCGGCTGATGATCGAGGAAGGGGACATCGACACGGTCGTGATGGCCTTCACCGACATGCAGGGCCGGCTCCAGGGCAAGCGCCTGCACGGGCGGTACTTCCTCGACTTCGCGCTCGAGCACGGCACCGAGGGCTGCAACTACCTGCTCGCGGTCGACATCGACATGAACACCGTCGGCGGCTACACCATCTCCTCGTGGGAGAAGGGGTACGGCGACATGGAGTTCGTGCCCGACTGGTCGACGCTGCGGTTGCTCACGCACCTGCCCGCGACCGCGATGGTCCAGTGCGACCTGGTCTGGCTCGACCACGCTCCGGTGACCCAGTCGCCACGGACGATCCTCAAGACGCAGCTCGACCGGGTGACCGAGAAGGGCATGGTCGCCCTGTCGGGCACCGAGCTCGAGTTCATCGCCTTCGACACGTCGTACGAGGACGCCCACGACCTCGGCTGGCGCGACCTCGTCCCGGTCAACCAGTACAACGTGGACTACTCGATCCTCGGGACGACCCGCGCCGAGCCACTGCTGCGCGACATCCGCAACCACATGTACGCCGCCGGACTCGACGTCGAGGGCGCCAAGGGCGAGTGCAACTTCGGGCAGCACGAGATCGGGTTCCTGTACGCCGACGCGCTGACCACCGCCGACAACCACAGCGTCTACAAGACGGCCGCCAAGGAGATCGCGGCCCAGCGCGGCCAGGCGATCACCTTCATGGCCAAGTACAACCAGCGCGAGGGCAACTCCTGCCACATCCACCTGTCGCTGCGCGGCGACGACGGGAAGGTCGTCTTCTGGGACGGCGACCAGCGCAGCGCCCTGTACGACCAGTTCATCGCCGGGGTGCTCACGACCCTCCGTGAGTTCACGCTGCTCTACGCGCCGAACATCAACTCCTACAAGCGGTTCGCGGCCGGGTCGTTCGCGCCCACGGCCGTCGCCTGGGGCCTCGACAACCGCACCTGCGCGGTCCGCCTGGTCGGACACGGCCCGAGCGCCCGGATGGAGAACCGGCTGCCCGGCGGCGACGTCAACCCGTACCTCGCCCTGGCCGGCATGCTGGCCGGCGGCCTCTACGGCATCGAGAACGAGCTCACGCTCGAGGACGAGCTGGTCGGCAGCGCCTACGACTCCGACAAGCCGCACGTGCCGCACACGCTGCGGGACGCGCGCGAGCTGTTCGCCGCCTCCGACATCGCGCGGACGGCGTTCGGCGACGACGTCGTGGGCCACTACGTGAACATGGCCGACGTCGAGCTCGCGGCCTTCGACGCGCACGTCACCGACTGGGAGCTGGCCCGCTCCTTCGAGCGGATGTGAGGCAGTGACCACCACCCTCGTCAACCCCGCGACGGGCGCCTCCTTCCGCGAGGTGCCGTCGACGTCGGCCGCGGAGACCGACGCGGGGATCGAGAAGGCCCAGGAGGCGTTCGTGTCCTGGCGGGCCATCGCACCCGGCGAGCGCGCACGGCTGCTGCGGGCGTTCGCAGCCGTCGTGGACGCCCACAACGAGGAGCTCGCGCGGCTCGAGGTAGAGAACTCCGGCCACACGATCGGCAACGCCCGCTGGGAGGCGGGCAACGTCCGCGACTGCCTCAACTACTACTCGGCGGCGCCGGAGCGGCTCTTCGGCCGGCAGATCCCGGTGGCCGGCGGCGTGGACGTGACGTTCCGCGAGCCGCTCGGCGTGGTCGGGATCATCGTGCCCTGGAACTTCCCGATGCCCATCGCGGGCTGGGGTTTCGCCCCCGCACTGGCCGCCGGCAACACGGTCGTGCTCAAGCCGGCCGAGATCACGCCGCTGACGGCCATGCGGATCGCCGAGCTGGCTCTCGAGGCCGGCATCCCCGAGGGCGTCTTCACCGTGCTGCCCGGCCAGGGATCGGTCGTCGGCCAGCGGTTCGTCACCAACCCGCTGGTGCGCAAGGTCTGCTTCACGGGCTCGACCGAGGTCGGCAAGCAGATCATGGCCGGCTGCGCGGACCAGGTGAAGCGGGTGACCCTGGAGCTGGGCGGCAAGAGCGCGAACGTCGTGTTCGCGGACGCCGACATCGCCAAGGCGGCGGCCACCGCGCCGTACGCCGTCTTCGACAACGCGGGCCAGGACTGCTGCGCGCGCTCGCGGATCCTCGTCGAGCGGTCGGCGTACGACGAGTTCGTCGGCCGCCTGGAGACCGCCGTCCACGGCATGAAGGTCGTCGACCCCGGCCAGGACGACAGCGAGATGGGGCCGATGGTCTCGGCCCGCCAGCGCGACTCCGTGCAGGCCTACATCGACGGGGCGTCGATCGCCTTCCAGGGCTCGGCGCCGGACGGTGACGGGTACTGGCTGCCGCCGACCGTCGTCGAGTCGGCCTCGACCGACGAGCCGGTGTGGCGTGAGGAGGTGTTCGGGCCGGTCGTCGCGGTGATGGCGTTCGACGACGAGGACCACGCGGTGGCACTCGCGAACGACACCGAGTACGGGCTGTCGGGCTCGATCTACACCCGCGATCTCGGCCGCGCGCTGCGCGTCTCCCGGGCCGTCGACTCGGGCAACCTCAGCGTGAACTCGCACTCCAGCGTCCGGTACTGGACGCCGTTCGGCGGGTTCAAGCAGTCGGGGCTCGGCCGTGAGCTCGGCCCCGACGCCCCCAACGCCTTCACCGAGGAGAAGAACGTCTTCTTCTCCGACGAGTAGTGGTCTCGAGGCTCGTCGCCAGGGCTCCGCGCACCTCAACCACCGAAAGGAAGCACATGGCTGGACGCATCGAGGGCAAGGTCGCCGTCGTCACCGGGGGCTGCTCCGGGATCGGCCTGGCGACCGTGCGCCGCTTCGTCGAGGAGGGCGCGTACGTCGTCATCGGCGACGTGAACGCCGAGCGTGGGGAGGAGGTCGTCGACGAGCTGGGACCGGACCGGGTGAGCTTCGTGCAGGTCGACGTGACCAACAAGGCCCAGGTCGACGCGATGTTCGCCACGGCCAAGAGCCTGTACGGCTCGGTCGACATCGCCTTCAACAACGCGGGTATCAGCCCGCCCGAGGACGACTCGATCCTCGACACCGACCTCGAGGCGTGGGAGCTGGTGCAGCGGGTCAACCTGACCTCGGTCTACCTGTGCTGCAAGGCCGCGCTGCCCTACATGCTCGAGCAGAAGTCCGGCTCGATCATCAACACCGCGTCGTTCGTGGCCGTCATGGGCGCGGCGACGTCGCAGATCTCCTACTCCGCCTCGAAGGGCGGCGTGCTGTCGATGACGCGGGAGCTCGGCGTCCAGTTCGCGCGGGAGGGCATCCGCGTCAACGCGCTGTGCCCGGGTCCGGTGAACACCCCGCTGCTCAAGGAGCTGTTCGCCAAGGACGAGGAGCGGGCTGCGCGGCGGCTGGTCCACGTGCCGATGGGACGGTTCGGCGAGCCGGAGGAGATGGCGAACGCCGTGCTCTTCCTGGCCTCCGACGAGTCGTCGTTCATGACGGCCAGCACGTTCCTGGTCGACGGGGGGATCTCCGGGGCCTATGTCACCCCTCTCTGATGAGCGCGCCCAGACCGAGCTCGCGAGGGCTGAGATGAAGCGCCAGGTCGAGGAGCGCTCGACGCGGACCGAGCCTGCGAGGGACGAGTGACGCATCTCGAGACCACTCGTCCGCTGGTCGGCCTCACGACCTACCGCGAGGAGGCATCCTGGGGCGTCTGGCGGCAGAAGGCAGACCTGCTGCACGCGGAGTACGCCGACGCGATCGTCGCCGCCGGCGGCGTACCGGTCCTGCTGCCGCCCGCCTCGGGCTCGGACATCTCGGCCCGCTCGGTCGTGGCCCGCATCGACGCGCTCGTCGTGTCGGGCGGTGCGGACGTCGACCCGGCCAGGTACGGCGAGGAGCCGCACGAGCGGACGGCCGGCTGGCGCGAGGACCGCGACGCCTGGGAGGTGGCGCTGCTCGCGGCGGCCGACGAGGTCGGCCTGCCGGTGCTCGGGGTATGCCGGGGCATGCAGGTGATGGCGGTCGCGGCCGGCGGGTCGCTGGACCAGCACACGCCCGACGTCGTCGGGCACGACGAGCACTCCCCCGGCGGTGACCAGTTCGGCGGGATCCGGGTCCGGACGCTCGAGGGCTCCCGCGTCGCGCTGGCCGAGGGCGACGAGGTGCTCGCCCACTGCCACCACCACCAGTCGGTGCACGCGCACCCCGGGTACGTCGCGACGGCCTGGGCGCCCGACGGGACGATGGAGGCCATGGAGGCCCCGGGCGACCGGTTCTGCGTGGGCGTCCAGTGGCACCCGGAGATGGGGCGGGACCAGGCACTGTTCGCGGCTCTCGTGGGAGCGGCCACGCACCGCTGAGCCGGAATAACCGGGCCCCGGTCCGGTTGTCGCCTGACATGACGGAACTCGTGGACCTGACCATCGCCGAGCTGCGCGCCAACCACCACCGCCTCGCGGCGTTCGTGGACGAGCTGGAGGAGAGCCAGCTGAAGAGCCCGAGCGGCGCGGCCGAGTGGACCATCGCCGACGTGCTGTCCCACCTCGGCAGCGGCGCCGAGATCCAGCACCACACGATCTCGCGGGCGCTGGGTCTCGAGGACGAGGCGCCGGAGAACCAGCCCATCTGGGACCGGTGGAACTCCCTGCCTCCGGGCGAGCAGGCCACGGGGTTCGTGGAGCAGGACGAGCGGCTGGTCGCGCTGTACGAGTCCCTGACCCCGGAGCAGCGGACGTCCGTGGTGGTGGACCTGGGCTTCCTGCCGGCCCCCGTGCCGGTGGTCACTCCCCTGGCGATGCGGCTCAACGAGCAGACGCTGCACGGCTGGGACGCCCGCGTGGGCGTGGACCCGTCCGCCGGGCTGTCGGACGCGGGCGCCGGGCTGGTGCTCGACCACTACGCCGGGGCGATGTCGTTCCTGCTCGGGTTGGTCGGCAAGCCCGACCAGGTCTCCGAGCCGGTCCGGCTGGCCGTCGGCGGCCACACGATCGCGATCGGGGACTCCGTCTCCCTCGAGCCGGGCACCGACGGTGCGACGGCGAGGTACGACGGGCCGCTGGAGGCCGCCGTACGCCTGGTCGCGGGGCGCCTCTCCCCCGAGCACACACCCGCCGCAGTCGCCGTCAGCGGCAACGTGTCGCTGGACGAGCTGCGGCGGGTGTTCCCCGGTTACTGAGCTGGTTGGTCAGTCGCAGAGGACGCGGGCGTCACCGAGAGCGGGCTCGGTGTCGGGCGTCGTGGTGATCTGCGCGAAGTCGACGCGCATCCGGTAGACGCCGGTGACGTCGAGGCTCTGCGGGTCGGAGACTCCGAGGTCGAAGGTACGGAAGTACTTCGCGACCGTGTCGGCGAGCACCGCGATGGAGGCCTGCCCACCGGTCTCGGTGCGGTCGGACAGGCCGAACGTGGTCTCGAACGTCGTGCACTTGCGGCCGAGGGTGTACTCCGCGAAGGCGGTGTCGCTGGACCGGTCGGCGTAGAGCACGTGGTCGTAGGTGTCGCCGTTGATCGGCAGGCTGTTCGTCTTGAGCGTGTTCGCGCCGGCGCTCGTGGTCATCTGGATGAGCCAGTTCCACGCGATGACCTTCACGGAGCGCTCGCGGCTCTTCTTGGCCAGCCCCTTGGCGTCGGCCTTCTTCATGACGCGGTACGCGCGGTCGAGGTGCGTGCTCGGGTGGTCGACGAACTTGTACTTGCCGTTGGGCTTGATGACTGCGGTGCCGATCTTGCGCCAGGTGTCGCTGTTCTCGTACTTCGCCTGCACGACGACGGTGCTGCCCGCCGGCGGCTTCGGCGTGACCAGGCCGGTCAGGACGACGTCGTCCTCCTTGGCCGTGGCGGTCTTGGTCGAGGACTGCAGCGTGACCGAGTACGGCGTGGTGGGCGCTGCCGCGTGCGCCGGAGCCGCCAGGCTCCCGGCAGTCGCGGCGCTCGAGACGAGCAGGGCCAGCGAGACGGCGAGACGGGTGGACCTCATGGCGAACCTCCGTTGATCGTGTTCCTCACCGCGGCGCGGTGGTTCTGGCAGTTCCGATGCTTGGGGCGGCCATTAGGTTCATGCGACTCGGAAATTCGTGGGTCGAGGAGGCACGAACTCCGGTCGCCTCCGCTGGTCGAGGAGGGACGAAGTCCGGTCGCCTCCGCTGGTCGAGGAGGGACGAAGCCCCACGCTGGTCGAGGAGGGACGAAGTCCCGTCACGAGACCCCGCGACCCCGCTGGTCGAGGAGGGACGAGGTCCCACGCTGGTCGAGGAGGGACGAAGTCCCGTCACGAGACCTCGACTCGGCCGCCGCAGGGGTTGCGGTGGTGAAGAACGAACAGGGGTGGCCGGGCGCCGTAGGTGGTGGCGGTGGCCAGCTGAAGACCGTGCGCGCTGGCAGGTCCGTGGGTGGTCGACCGCTGTGGTCACCGCCCGAGACAACCTCCCGAAATTAGTTGGCCAGATTCCCGGAATCCCTTGTGGACAAAGGGTTCTGAGGCCCGACCACTGTCGGTGGTCGATGCTTGGATTGATCCATGTCCAGCACGTACGCGGCCCCGCTCGATGCGGTCGAGCACGCGCTGGACGACCTCGCCACCATCGCTCCGGACTACCGCAGCACCGGTGAGAAGAAGGACGCGCTCATCCGGCTCTCCCGGATCGTCGCCCGGGTTGAGGCCGAACGGATCCGGATCCTCGCCGTCGCCGAGGACATCGCGGTCGAGGCCGGAGCCCGGTCCATCGCCCACTGGCTCGCCGCCGAGACCCGCGACGGCATCGGGCAGGTCCGGCTCCGCGAGAAGATCGCCCACCACCCCGGCACCCGGATCGTGGAAGCCATGGGCCACGGCACCGTGCAGGTCGCGCAGGCCCGGGAGATCGTGGACGCCCTGCAGCGGCTGCCTAAGAACCTCGACCCCGAGCTACGCGACAAGGGCGAGGCGTACCTGATCAGTGAGGCCGCGCACTTCGGACCCCCGGAGCTGCGTCGTCTCGGGGCCAGGCTGTTGGAGGTCATCGCCCCCGAGGACGCCGACCAGGCGGAGTACCAGCGGCTCCTGGCCGAGGACCGTCGGGCCCGAGCCGTCACCCGGCTCACCTTCCGCGACCGCGGCGACGGTTCGGGAGACCTCCACGCCCGGATGCCCATGCCCGTGCTGAACCGGCTACGGACCTACCTGGAGTCCTACACCTCACCACGACGCGGACCCCTCGGCGGCGCGCTCGGGGACGAGGTCGACCAGCTGCCCGCACCCCGACGTCGTGGGGAGGCGTTCTGCGCCCTCCTGGAGAACCTCTCCACCAACGCCCTGCCCAAGCACGGCGGCACCGCGACGTCGGTGACGGTGATGATCACTCTCGACGCGCTGCGCTCGGAGACGGGCCTGGCCGAGACGACCACCGGCGACACCCTGACCGCCGACCACGTCAGGAGGCTGGCCTGCCAGGCCGGCATCATCCCCGTCGTCCTGAGCGGCAAGGGCGAGATCCTCGACCTCGGCCGCAGCAAACGGCTCTTCACCGGACCCCAACGCAAGGCGATGGCCTTCCGCGACCGCGGATGCACCGCCGACGGCTGCACCATCCCCGCCGCCTGGTGCGAAGCCCACCACCGACAACCCTGGTCCCGCGGCGGCGAGACGAACCTCGCCGACGGCAAGCTCCTCTGCCCCTTCCACCACCACCGCGCCCACGACCCCGCCTGGCAGACCCACCACCACCCCAACGGATCGACGACCTTCCACCGCAGGACGTGAGCCGCGGTCAGCTCGACTCCACGGCCCGCGCGCCGATCTCCGTCCACCCGCGCCGCCCGACCAGCGCGTCCACGGCGTCCTCCGGGTGCACCACCCTGTCCGGCAGACTGGAGCCATGAGCTTCGAGGCGCCGGTCGACGAGCTCCTCGGGCCGCCGTACACCGCGGAGACGATCGACTTCGACGAGGACGAGCAGGGACCGATCGTCACCACGCTCGTCAAGCGCGAGGCGGACGCGCCGACCCGCAAGGCGGTCCTGTACGTCCACGGCTTCAACGACTACTTCTTCAACACGGCGTACGCCGACTGGTGGGTGGCCCGCGGGTACGACTTCTACGCCATCGACCTGCGCCGGTACGGCCGCAGCCTGCGGCCGTACCAGACGCCGAACTTCGTCGCCGACGTCCGCGAGTACTTCGACGACATCGATGCCGCGTGGGGCCGGATCACCGACCGCGACGGCCACGACCACGTCGTCGCCACGGCCCACTCCACCGGCGGCCTGACCCTGGCGCTGTGGGCCGACGAGGGCGCGCCGTACCTCGCGGGCGTGGCCCTCAACGCGCCGTGGCTCGACATGCGCGGCTCGCTGTGGCTGCGCACGGCGGCGACCGCGGTGGTCAAGCAGCTCGGCGCGCGGCAGCCGATGCGCGAGATCACGCGGGAGATCACGACGGTGTACGGCGAGACGCTGCACCGCGACTACGCCGGCGAGTGGGACTACGACCTCAAGCTGAAGACCCTCGAGTCGTGGCCGGTGTACGCCGGGTGGCTGCGGGCCATCCGTACCGCCCACGCGGACGTCCACGAGGGCCTGGACATCGCCTGCCCCGTCCTGGTGCTCAGCTCGGGCGCCACCGTGGACGCCCGCGAGCTGAAGGACGAGGCACACGCGAACGACATCGTCCTCGACGTCGCCCAGATCCGGCGCTGGTCGACGGCCCTCGGGCGCCACGTGACGTACGTCGGCGTCGACGGCGCGATGCACGACGTGTTCCTCTCCCGCGAGGAGCCGCGCAACCGCGCGTACGACGAGCTGGGGCGCTGGCTCGAGGCCTACGTCGAGCGCTGACGGCTCGCCATGAGGGTCTCGAGGACCTCGCGGGTGTGGTCCATCACGCCCAGGTGCCCGTCCCCCGGCCGGAAGTGCAGCCTGGCGTCGGGCAGGTGCTCCTCCAGCCACGGGCCGACCGGCGCGGGGCAGAACTTGTCCTCGCCGCCGTACCAGAGGTCGACCGGTGCTCGGACGTCCGCGAGGTCGAAGTCCCACGGCCCCACCCAGGCGACGTTGTCCCACCCGCCGCCCGAGGTGCCTTGGACCAGGGCCACGGCCAGCCCCTCGGCCAGCACGCGGGCGTTGCGCGGGTCGTCGAGGAGCGCGTTGTCCCGGGTGCTGCACATCTGCCGGAACCCGCCGATGATCTCCGCCGGGCTCATCCGGCCCAGCGCGCGGAACGGCTCGAAGCCTTGCCCGAACTTGGCCGCGGCCGCCTCCTCGTCCGGCAGCAGCGCGACGGCCTCGCTGTCGTTCTCGTCGAGCATGGCCATCAGCTCGGGCACCTGGTCGAAGGGCGCGGGGCCCGAGTTCACGCCCGCGTGGGTCACCCGCTCGCCGAGCACGGCCGCGCAGGCCAGGGAGAAGGGCCCGCCACCGGACTGGCCCGTCACCGCGAAGGTGTCGATGCCCAGCTCGTCGAGGATCACGGCCGTCGCACGGGCCACGGACGACAGCGAGAACGGCGCCGGCGTCGACCGGCCGTACCCGGGCCGGTCGAAGGACACGACACGGACGCCGAGCTCGGCGGCGAGGTCGTCGGCGAACGACGGCTCGAGGCGGCACGACGGCGTGCCGTGGAAGTACACGAGCGGGAGGCCGTCGGGGGCACCGGCCTGACGCACCGCCCAGGTGCCGCCGTCGAGAGCGATCTGCCGGTCGTCCACCCAGGTCTCGGTCACGACGTGAGCGTAGGGCGTCAGTCGACCAGCAACGCCAGGAGCGCCACGACGCCGACCACGACGATGACGCCGCGCAACACCGCGGGCGGGAGCCGGCGGCCGACGGTTGCCCCCAGCTGTCCGCCGATGACCGAGCCGACGGCCAGCACGCCGGCCACCGCCCAGTCGACGTCCGCGACCGCGATGAACACCAGCGCGGCGACGGTGTTCACGATCAGCGAGAGCACGTTCTTGGTCGCGTTGTGCCGCTGCAACGTGTCGACGAGGCCGATGCCGAGCACAGCGGTGAGCAGGACGCCCTGGGCGGCGCCGAAGTACCCGCCGTACACCCCCAACAGCAGGATCGCCGGCCACACCCACCACCCGCCGTGGTCGGGGATGCCCCCGCGCGACTCGGCGCGCGCGGCCACCGAGCGCTGGACCCGCGGGCCGATGACGACCAGCAGCACGCCGAGACCCACCAGGGCCGGCACGATCGCATCGAACGCCGAGCTGGGCAGCCACAGCAGCAGGCCCGCCCCGATGGCCGCGCCGATCAGGGAGGCCGGGCCGAGGCGCAGCAGCCGCGGCCGCTGGCCGCCGAGCTCGCTGCGGTAGCCGATCGCCCCGGACAGCGTCCCGGGCACCAGCCCGACCGTGTTCGAGACGTTCGCGGTCACCGGCGGCACGCCGAAGGCGAGCAGCGTCGGGAACGTGATCAGCGTGCCCGAGCCCACGACGGCGTTGATGGCCCCCGCGGCGCACCCCGCGAACAGGATGGCCACGACCTCGAACGGCGTCACCTCATGTCGTCGGCGGCGTCGCGGGCGGTTCCTCGGCCGGTGCGTCCCCCGCCGCGTCGTCGGCCGGCGCCGCGTCCGGCGTGCCGCGACCCGAGCCCGGGTTGGCGGCGTGCTCGGCCTCGGCGATGGCGTCCTCGACGGCCTTGGTGGTGCTCGACAGCTCGTTGTCGAGACCGCCGCTCAGCACGGCGGGCTCGGTGGAGCCGTAGTCGACCCGGTGCCGCACGCCGCCGCTCTTCTGCGGGATCCCGGCCACCTCGCCGATGGACGACCCCAGACCCTCGAGCGCCTTGGTGATCTCGCTCGGGATGACCCACACCTTGTTGGCATCGCCCTCGGCGATCTTGGGCAGCATCTGGAGGTACTGGTAGGCCAGCAGCGACTGGTCCGGCTGACCGTCGTGGATCGCCTGGAACACGTTGGTGATGGCCTGTGCCTCGCCCTGGGCCCGCAGGATCGCCGACTCCCGGTTGGCCTGGGCACGCAGGATCAACGACTCCCGGTCACCCTCGGCGTTGAGGATCATGGACTGCTTGTTGCCCTCGGCCGTCAGGATCGCGGCCTGCCGCTGACCCTCGGCCGTCAGGATGACGGCGCGCTTCTCGCGGTCCGCCCGCATCTGCTTCTCCATCGAGTCCTTGATCGACGGAGGCGGGTCGATGCCCTTCAGCTCGACACGGTTGACGCGGATGCCCCACTTGCCGGTGGCCTCGTCGAGCACGCCCCGCAGTCCGGAGTTGATCTGGTCGCGGCTGGTCAGCGTCTCCTCGAGGTCCATGCCGCCGACGATGTTGCGCAGCGTGGTCATGGTCAGCTGCTCGATGGCCTGGATGTAGTTGGCGATCTCGTAGGTCGCCGCGATCGGGTCGGTGACCTGGAAGTAGATGACCGTGTCGATCGAGACCACCAGGTTGTCCTCGGTGATCACCGGCTGCGGCGGGAAGCTGACGACCTGCTCGCGCAGGTCGATGAGGTAGCGGACCTTGTCGACGAACGGCACCACGACGTTCAGGCCGGCCGGGAGCGTCTCCTTGTACTTGCCGAACCGCTCCACGATGCCTGCCCGGGCCTGCGGGACGATCCGCACCGTCCGCGCCAGCAGCACGACGACGAACAGCACGAACAGAGCGATGATGCCGAGCGCGTACGGGTTCACGTGAGGCTCCCAGTGGGTGCGAGTAGGTGGTGACTCACGGCTCGATCGCCGTGTGGGCCGGGTGGACGTAGACGGTCGCGCCCTTCATGGCCAGCACGTCGACCGTCTCGCCGGGCTTGATGGTGAGCGAGTCGTCGTACGGCTGGGCGGTCCAGATCTCGCCGGCGAGCTTGACCCGGCCGGGCTTGTGGCTGGTGACCTCCTCGGTGACGATCGCCTGCCGGCCGACCAGCTTGCTGTGGCCGAGCTGGAGGTCCGGCCCGGTGTGCAGCCGCTTGACGAGGTTCGGGCGGACCAGGGCGAGCATGGCCACGGAGGCCGCGCCCGCGACCAGCACCTGGAGGATCACCGCGGCGCCGATCGCGCCGGTGATCGCGCCGGCGATGCAGCCGACGGCCAGCATCAGCAGGATCAGGTCGAGGCTGAGGAGCTCCGCCGCGCCGAGAGCAACGGCCAGAGCGAGCCACCCCGCCCAGAGGTTGTCGCCCAGCCAGTCCATGTCAGGAGCCTAGCCCGGCACGAGGAACGAGCGCAGGGCGTCGCGAGGGAGGTCGAGCAAGCCTGCGACCGAGCCTGCGAGGTCGCAACGGCGCGTCGAGACCCAGCACCTCCTCGACGTCGACTACGCCCGGTGCCGCCGCGAGCGCCTGCGGGCGGCGTACCGGCCGCCCTCGTGGGACAGCACCAGCGGCATCCGGAACGTGGCGGTGAGGTTGGCCTCGGTGATGACCTCCGCCATCGGCCCGGACGCGACGACCTGACCGTCGCGCAGCAGCATGGCGTGCGTGAAGTTCGGCGGGATCTCCTCGACGTGGTGGGACACCAGCACCGTCGCCGGCGACGAGGCGGCACCCGCCAGCACCGACAGCGTGGAGACGAGGTCCTCCCGGCCGCCGAGGTCGAGCCCGGCCGCAGGCTCGTCCAGGAGCAACAGCTCGGGGTCGGTCATCAGGGCGCGGGCGATCTGCACGCGCTTGCGCTCCCCCTCGCTGAGAGTGCCGAAGGTCCGGTCGGCGAGCCGGGTCGCCCCCACCTCGGCGAGCAGCTCGTCGGCCCGCTCGTAGTCGAGCTCGTCGTAGGTCTCGCGCCAGCGGCCGACGATGCCGTACCCGGCCGACACGACCACGTCGACGACCTTCTCCTCGCGCGGGATGCGCTCGGCCAGCGCGGCACTGGTCACGCCGATGCGCGGGCGCAGCTCGAACACGTCGACCGTGCCGAGCACCTCGCCCAGGATGCCGGCCACCCCGTCGGTCGGGTGGATCATCGCGGCGGCCACCTGCATCAATGTGGTCTTGCCGGCGCCGTTCGGCCCGAGCACCACCCACCGGTCCGGCTCGTCGACGCGCCACGAGATGCGGTCGAGCAGCGTCGAGGTCCCCCGCCGCACCGTCACGTCGGCGAACTCGAGGACGGCGGGCACGCGCCCCACCGTATCCAAGAGGGACCGCTCCCCCGGCGTATCCTCGCGGGCCGTGACCACACGCCAGACGATCGAGCTGCCGGCGTCCGCCCGGCTGGCCTGGTGGGGCACCGCGTGGCTGCGAGGAAGCGTGGTCACCGACCTCGTCGTCGACGCCGTCATCGGCGACGACGCGACGCACAAGGTGCTCGGACTCGCCGGCGCGGACGTGCCCGAGGGCATCGCGACGGCGCTCGGCGCCCTGCGCACGGCCGGCGTCGAGCACCTGGGCCTGGCCTGGCCGGCGGAAGGCGACCCGGCCGGCCTCGGCGGTCCGCCCGAGCTCAACGCCGCGGCCCTCGAGGCCGGTGAGGCCGTCCTCGCCGGTGCCCGGGCGCTGGTGCCGGTCCGCGAGGGCGCCGTCGTCTTCTGGCACGCGTACGCCGCCCGGCCGCGGCCGCTGACCGACGTCGGGGAGGCGGACCGCGCGCTGCGGGGCGCGCTGGTCGGCGCCGCCGACGAGCTGGCCGCCCTCGACGTCGCGCGGTGGCGGCCCGAGGTCGCCGACGAGCTGAGCAACCTGCGCCGGGCCCCCCGGCTCGATGCCCCGCCGGACACGCCGCCGCGGTGCGTGGAGCTGGCCGCCCGGGCCCTGCAGGCGGCCGCCATCGTCGACCTCGCGCTCGCCGACGACGGCGCCGCGGTCAGCGCGGCGGAGGCCGACCGGCGCCGGCAGGCGCTCCGGGGGCTGGCCACCGCGGCCCGGCACGCGCTGGTGGCGGCCTGCTCACCCGAGGTCTGGCCACCGGCCTGAGCGGGGCCCTAGGCCGGCGTCCAGACGGCGAGCTGGTTGCCGCTGTTGTCCTGGAACAGGAACCGCCGGCCGCCCGGGAACTCGTAGGGACCCTCGGTGACCGTGCCGCCCGCGGCCTCGACCGCGGCCACGCTGCCCTCGAGGTCGTCGGAGTAGAGGATCACCAGGGACCCGCCCGGCCCGGGCTGGCGGCCCACCCCGAGACCGCCGACCTCACCGTCGCCGGAGCGGTTGCGGATGCCGGCGTACTCAGGGCCGTAGTCGTTGAACTGCCACCCGAACGCCTGCTCGTAGAACGCCTTGGACGCCTCGAGGTCGCTCACGTTGAGCTCGATGTAGTCGATCGTGTGATGGGTGTGAGCCATGTCCACCAACCTAGACGCGGCCACCGACCCCCGGGCCCACGGCGTAGCCTGCTCCCGCGATGACCGCGAGCGACGCCGACCCGGATCGGGCGGACAACGAGCCAGGGACCCTCCTCATCACGCTGGTCGGCAAGGACCGCCCGGGCGTCACCTCGGCGATCTTCCAGGCCCTTGCGAGCGCCGGGGTCGAGGTCGTCGACATCGAGCAGATCGTGCTGCGGCGGCGGCTGATCCTCGGCGTGCTCGTCACCGCCCCGCGCGACTGGAAGAAGCTGCGCACGCGGATCCAGGAGACCGCCGAGGAGCTCGGGATGAGCGCCGACGTCGACCGGGGCACCGGCGACAACCGCCAGCGCCCGGACGGCCGCTCGCACGTCACGGTGATCGGAGCGCCGCTGAAGGCGCGGGCCTTCTCGGCGGTCGCGGGCCGGATCGCCGACGCCGGCGCCAACATCGACCGCATCGAGCGGATGGCGAGGTACCCCGTCACCGCGATCGACCTCCACGTCTCCGGCGTCGACACCGAGAAGCTGCGCTCGGTCCTGGCGGCCGAGGCCGCCGAGCAGAGCCTGGACATCGCGGTGCAGCCGGCCAACCTCAGCCGCCACGGCATGCGGCTGATCGTGCTCGACGTCGACTCCACGCTCATCCAGGGCGAGATCATCGAGATGCTGGCGGCCCACGCCGGCCTGGAGGCGGAGGTCGCGGCGGTCACCGAGGCGGCGATGCGCGGGGACCTGGACTTCGAGGAGGCGCTGCGCGAGCGGGTCGCCCGTCTCGAAGGGCTCGACGCCGGCGTGCTCGACCAGGTGTACGACGACATCCAGCTCACCCCCGGGGTGCGCACCATGGTGCGGACCCTCCGCCGCCTGGGCTACCGGTTCGCCATCGTGTCCGGCGGCTTCAGTCAGATCACCGACCGGCTCGCCGAGGACCTGGGCATCCACTACTCGCGGGCCAACGAGCTCGAGATCCTCGACGGCCGGCTGACCGGCCGGATCGTCGGCGACGTGGTCGACCGCGCCGGCAAGGCGACCGCGCTGCGGCAGTTCGCCGAGGACGTCGGCGTCCCGCTCTCCGCCGTCGTGGCGATCGGCGACGGCGCCAACGACCTCGACATGCTGAACGCCGCCGGCCTCGGCATCGCCTACAACGCCAAGCCGGTGCTCCGCGAAGCCGCCGACACGGCGGTCAACGTGCCCTACCTGGACGCGATCATGTACATCCTCGGCATCAGCCGCGAGGAGATCGAGGCGGCCGACGCCGCCGAGGGGTTCACCACCCCGGCCCCGCCCGTCTCGTGACGGTCGCGGGCGCGACCTCCTCGACCAGCGGGAAGGGTCAGCCGCGGCCGATGTGGTAGGCCACGAGACGCGCGCCGGCCTCGGCGAGGTCGCCCCAGTCCCCGTCGTACTCGAACAGCGCGACGGCGCTGGTCGGGTAGCCCGACATCATCTCCGACGAGACCGCCGGGTCGCCCTCGCCGTCGTCGAGCAGCGACGCGAGGTAGGCCATGGTCGGGTTGTGGCCGATCACGATGATGGAGGTGACCTCCGCGAGGGTCTCGCGCACCAGGTCGAGGGCGGTCTCGGGACCGGCGCCGTAGAGCACCTGGGAGAGGTCGGGGTCGACGTCGTACCCGCCTCCCGACGCGACGCTCCGCCACGTGCCGATGGTGCGGTGCGCGGCCGAGACCAGGGCCCGGTCGGGCGTGAAGCCCTGGCGCGCCAGCCAGGCACCGGTGTCCTCGGAGTCCGCGTGCCCGCGGTCGGCGAGCTCCCGCTCGAAGTCGGTGCGGCCGGTCTGCTCGGCCTTGCCGTGCCGCATCACCGCGATGCGGCGGCTGCGCGCTCCGGGCGTCGGCCCCTGGTCCTGCACGCGCCAACTCTTGCACCGGCTAGCCTGCGGTGTCATGCCTCTGACCAGCCCGGACCGGACGACCGGACCGCTCATGGTCATCGGCGGCGCCGAGGACAAGCTGCGCAAGCGCACGATCCTCAAGGAGTTCGTCTCCGCCAGCGGCGGTGCCGACGCGCGCATCGCGCTCATCCCCACCGCGTCGTCGTTGGGCGACGAGGTCGTCGAGGTGTACGACGCCCTCTTCCGGCGACTGGGCGCCGGCGAGGTCGTGCCCGTGCGGCCCCAGAGCCGCGAGGAGGCGCACGACCCGGACCTGGTCAAGGCGGTCGGTGAGGCCACCGGCGTCTTCATGACCGGCGGCAACCAGCTGAAGCTGTCCGCGATCATCTGCGGCACGCCGCTGGGCGACGCGATCGTGGAGGCGCACGAGCGGGGGGCGGTCGTCGGCGGCACGTCGGCCGGCGCGAGCATCCAGTCCTCGCACATGGTGGCCTTCGGCGTGGGCGGTGCGACGCCCAAGCAGCGGATGACGCAGGTCGCGGCCGGGCTCGGACTGGTCAAGAGCGCCGTGATCGACCAGCACTTCGACCAGCGCAACCGCTACGGGCGGCTGCTGATGATCGTGGCCCAGTCGCCGCAGCTGCTCGGGATCGGCGTGGACGAGGACACCTGCGCGCTCATCACCGTGGAGGAGGACGCCGACGAGGTGCCCCACGAGGTGCTCCGCGTCATCGGCCGTGGGTCGGTGACGATCTTCGACCCCGCCTCCATCGTGTCCAACGCCCACGAGGCCAAGCGCTCCTCACCCCTGCTGGCCAGCGGCGTGCTGCTGCACGTCCTGCCGGCCGGGGCGGCCTACGACCTCACCACCCGCACGCTCGTGCCGCAGCCTGCGGCCATCGACCCGGAGGACGCCGCCGAGCTGGCCGAGGCCCAGCGCGACATGCGCCAGCTGGCCCGCGACATCGCGGCCGCCGACGCGAGCCCGGCCGCCCTCCGTAGACGTCTGGCCCGCACGCGCACCAAGATCGGACCGAACCCCGACCCCCTGGAGGGACCCGTCTCGTGACCGAACGCCCCACGCCGGACCTGACCATCCTCGAGACGAGGGTCTACCGGGGGGCCAACATCTGGTCCTACGAGCAGGCCATCCACCTCGTCGTCGACCTCGGCCGCCTCGAGGAGCACCCGACCAACACGCTGCCCGGCTTCACCGAGCACCTGCTGGAGATGCTGCCCGGCCTGCAGAACCACTCGTGCTCCCGCGGGCGCCGGGGCGGCTTCGTCGAGCGGCTCAACGAGGGCACGTGGCTCGGCCACGTCGCCGAGCACTGCGCGCTCGCCCTCCAGCAGGTCGTCGGCCACGACATCCGCCGCGGCAAGACGCGGATGGTGAAGGGCCGCAAGGGCGTCTACAACATCATCTACGGGTACGCCGACGAGCAGGTCGGACTCGCCGCGGGGCGGCTGGCCGTCCGGCTGGTCAACCACCTGGTGCAGGCCGACCCCGAGTTCGACTGGGACGCCGAGCTCGAGAGCTTCATCCTGCGCGCCGAGCGGACCGCGTTCGGCCCGTCCACGCAAGCGATCCTCGATGAGGCGGTGTCGCGGGACATCCCGTGGATCCGGCTCAATCAGTACTCCCTCGTCCAGCTCGGCCAGGGCGTCCACGCCAAGCGCATCCGGGCGACCATGACGTCCGCGACGTCGGCCATCGCCGTCGACGTGGCCTCCGACAAGGACCTCACCACCCGCCTGCTCGGCGCGGCCGGCCTGCCGGTGCCGAAGCAGGAGTCGGTGCGCAGCGTCGAGGGCGCCGTCGCGGCCGCGAAGCGGGTCGGCTTCCCGGTGGTCGTCAAGCCGCTCGACGGCAACCACGGCCGCGGGGTGTGCCTCGACCTCCGTGACGAGGAGGCCGTGCGCGAGGCCTACGACATCGCCAAGGAGCAGAGCCGCCGCGGCACGGTCATCGTCGAGTCCTTCGTGACCGGCAAGGACTACCGCTGCCTGATCGTCGACGGCCGGATGGTGGCGATCGCCGAGCGGGTGCCGGCCCACGTCGTCGGGGACGGTACGTCGACCGTGGAGCAGCTGGTCGAGCTGACCAACGCCGACCCGCGGCGCGGGGTCGGCCACGAGAAGGTGCTCACCCGCATCAAGGTCGACGCGGCCGCCAAGGAGGTCCTGGCCGGCCAGGGCCACACCCTCGAGTCGGTCCCGGAGAACGGCGAGATGGTCAAGCTCGCCCTCACCGGCAACATGTCGACCGGCGGCATCTCCATCGACCGCACGTTCGACGCCCACCCGGAGAACGTTGACATCGCCGAGGAGGCCGCCCGCATGGTCGGCCTGGACATCGCCGGCATCGACTTCATCTGTCCCGACATCACCGAGCCGGTGCGCGAGACCGGTGGCGCGATCTGCGAGGTGAACGCGGCGCCCGGGTTCCGGATGCACACCCACCCCACCATCGGGGAGCCGCAGTTCATCGCCAAGCCGGTCGTCGACATGCTCTTCCCGCCCGGCGCGCCGGCCCGGATCCCGATCGTCGCGGTCACCGGCACCAACGGGAAGACGACGACCAGCCGGATGATCGCCCACATCTTCAAGGGGATGGGACGCAAGGTCGGCATGACCTCCACCGACGGCGTCGTGATCGACGAGCGGCTGCTGATCCGCGCGGACGCGTCCGGACCGCGCAGCGCCAAGATGGTGCTGCAGAACCCTCGCGTCGACTTCGCCGTCTTCGAGGTGGCCCGCGGGGGCATCCTGCGCGAGGGCCTCGGCTACGAGCGCAACGACGTCGCCGTCGTGCTGAACGTGCAGCCCGACCACCTCGGCCTGCGCGGCATCGACACCGTCGAGCAGCTCGCCGACGTGAAGGCCGTGCTCGTCGAGGCGGTGCCCCGGGACGGGCACGCCGTGCTCAACGCCGACGACCCGCTGGTCCGGGAGATGCGGCGCCGTTGCTCCGGCCAGGTCGTGTGGTTCTCCATGGAGGAGCCGGGCTCCGAGGTGCGCGAGATGATCGAGGGGCACTGCCGCCGCGGCGGCAAGGCACTGGTCCTCAACCCGTCCGACCGCGGCGAGATGATCGTGGTCAAGCACGGCCGGCGCGAGATGCAGCTGGCCTGGACGCACCTGCTGCCCGCGACGTTCAGCGGCCGGGCCCGGATGAACGTCCAGAACGCCCTGGCGGCCGCAGCGGCGGCGTTCGCGGCCGGCGCTCCGCTGCACGACATCCGGCAAGGCCTGCGCACGTTCTCGACCAACTACTACCTCGCGCCCGGGCGTCTCAACGAGGTCGACGTGAACGGCGTCAACGTGATCGTCGACTACTGCCACAACGCTCCGGGCATGAGGATGCTCGGCGACTTCGTCGACCGCGTGGGCGAGTCGCTCTCCCACGACCTGGCCCGCCCGTCGCGCATCGGAGTCATCGCCACCGCCGGCGACCGTCGAGACGAGGACATGCGCGAGCTGGGCGAGATCGCGTCGCGGCACTTCGACGTGGTCATCGTGCGCGAGGACCAGAACCTCCGCGGCCGCAAGGCCGGCGAGGTGGCCGGTCTCGTGGTCGAGGGCGTGAAGGCCGGGATGGCCGACGGCGGCCGGTGCAAGCAGGTCGAGGAGGTGCTCGACGAGATCAAGGCGGTCCGGCACGCGATGGCGCGGGCGAACGTCGGCGACCTCGTCGTCTTCTGCGTCGACAAGCACCCCGCCGTGATGACCGAGCTGGAGAACTGGTCGCAGCAGGCCTACGCCGGCGCCGCGGCCAACCCCTCCGCACCTGCCGCCGACCCCGACTACGTGCCGGCCGAGCCCGCCTCGACGTGATCGCCGAGAGGCTGGCGGAGCTCGCTCGGGAGACGTCGGTCCCCGGCGCCGTGCTCGGCGTCTGGCGGGACGACGACCTGTCGGTGACGCCGTACGGCGTCGTGAGCACGCGCACCGGTCAGCCGACGGTCGCCGACAGCGTCTTCCAGATCGGGTCCGTCACCAAGACGTGGACCGGCACCATGACGGCCCAGCTCGTCGAGGAAGGGCGGCTGACGTACGACGCGACGCTGGCCGACCTCTTGCCCGGCGTACGTCTCGGCCGTGACGACGCGGCCGGCCGGATCACGGTGCGACACCTGCTGACCCACAGCAGCGGGCTGGACGGCGACGTGTTCGACGACACGGGCCGCGGCGACGACGCGGTCGAGAAGTACGTCGGGCTGCTGGCCGACGTGGAGCGGGCGTTCGAGCCGGGCGCGGCGTACTCCTACTGCAACAGCGGCTTCGTCCTGCTCGGCCGGGTCATCGAGGTGCTCGACGGGCGCACGTGGGACGAGTCGCTGCGCGAGCGGCTGGTCAGGCCGCTCGGACTGGCCGACACGGTGACGCTGCCCGAGGAGGCGATCCTCCGCTCCGCCGCGGTCGGCCACCGCGACCCCCCGGACGTGGTGCCGTACGACACCTGGACGCTCCCCCGCGCGATCGGTCCCGCCGGCCTGATCACGTGCTCGGCCGCCGACCTGCTGACCTACGCGCGGCTGCACCTGGACCGCGGGCGGGAGCTGCTCTCCGAGGACGCCACCACCGCGATGTGGGAGGAGCAGCTGCCGATCCCCGAACAGCTCGGCGGGATCGGGCTGTCGTGGCGCGTCGCCACCTGGGACGGCACGCGCGTGCTGGCCCACGACGGCGGCACCGTCGGCCAGATCGCCAAGCTGCGGCTGCTCCCCGACCACGGCTTCGCCCTGTGCCTGCTGACGAACTCCGCGAACGGCGACGCCCTGGCCGAGCGGCTGCTGCCCGAGGTGTTCCCCGAGCTCGTCGGCGTGACCGTGCCGGAGCTCCCGCTGCCCGACCCCGCCGTGTCCGTGATCGGGCTCGAGCGGCACGCCGGCCGGTACTCCCGGCGCGGCGTCGACTTCGACGTCGAGCCCGGCGACGGCGAGCTGCGGGTGACCATCCGGCCGCACTTCGGCATCGGCGGGTTCGACGAGGTCGAGACGGTCACGATGCTCGCGACCGACGGGTCCGGCGACCGGTTCGCCGGCCGCCCGGACCCGACCGAAGCCTGGTGGCGCATCGCCTTCGCGACGCTTCCCGACGGCCGGGCCCAGCTGTTCTCCTCGGGCCGGGTGGCGCCCCGGGTGTGAGACCCGTCGGCCGTACGCCGCGGCGTACGGGAGGATCCGGCCATGCGGATCCTGGTGCTGTCGGACCTGCACTACCGGCTTCCGCACTACGACTGGCTGCTCGGCGCCGCCGAGAAGGTGGACGCCGTCGCGATCGTCGGCGACCTGGCCGACGTGGTCAGCCCCGTGCCGCACGACGTGCAGGCGGTGGTCGTGGCGGAGTACCTGGGCCGGCTGGCCGAGCGGACGACCGTGCTCGCGGCGTCCGGCAACCACGACCTCGACGGTCCCGGGGCGCACGGCGAGCAGGTGGCGACCTGGCTGCGCAGGCTCGACCACGAGCGCCTGCACGTCGACGGAGCCTCGGTGGACGTCGGGGACACCCGGTTCACCGTCTGCCCGTGGTGGGACGGGCCGCTCACTCGCGAGGAGGTCGGCGAGCAGCTGGCCGCCGCGGCGGTCGACCGACCGGCGCGGTGGGTGTGGCTGTACCACGCGCCTCCGGCGGGCACGCCGCTGTGCCACGACGGGCGGCGTACCTTCCCCGACCAGGACCTGGCCGACTGGATCGCCGAGCACGGTCCGGACGTGGTGCTCTGCGGCCACATCCACCAGTCCCCGTGGGCCGACGGCGGCGGCTGGCACGCGCGTCTCGGCAACACCTGGGTCTTCAACGCGGGCAAGGCCATCGGGCCGGTGCCGGCGCACATCACGCTGGACACCGAGGCGATGACGGCGGACTGGTTCGGGGTGTACGAGTCGGAGCTGGTCGCCCTCTAGTGCACGTGGTCGCCCTCGGGGTCGCGGGCCGATCCGGTCGAGGGGCGTGGCGCCTGGTGGTGGACGAGGCGGTCGAGGATCTGGTCGACCATGCCGAGGTGGCCTCCAGCGTCGGCGAACTGTCGCTTGACGTCGACGAGGTACTGCGTGAGCCCGTCCAGGCGGCCCGCCGTCGTCCGGAGCACGGCGAGCGCGGCTCCGGGGTGCTCGGTGAGGAACGCCTCCGCGTCCTCGACCACGCGTACCTCGACCTCGTCGACCGCGCGGACCGTCGCGGTCGCCGGCTTCCCCAGGACGACCGACATCTCCCCGAACACCGCGCCGGGGTGGTCGATGCGGGCGAAGGCGACGCCGTCGTGCTCGACGACGACGCCCCCGGAGACCAGGACGAGCAGCCGCCCGGCGGGCGCGCCCTCCTCGATCACCACGTCGCCCGCGGGCACCGTCACGGACGGAAGGTCGGCGGTGAGCCCCAGCAGGTCGGCCACGAGCCCCAGTGTGGTGTCACCGGCCGAGGGTGCCTTCCCGGATCTGCCTGGTGAGACCGGCCGGGGCAGTCAGGCGACCCCGCCGGTTGACAGTTCAACGGCGTAGGGAAACGATGGTCGCTGCGGAGGTAGCTCCGCCCTCACCTGGGGGCTGGTGACGGCATGGGCTCGGCTTGACGTCTGGGGTTGTCCGACGTCGTCGTGCCCGCGGGCGCGGCGTACCCGTCGAAGGAGCCGTCGATGTCGTTCGTGTCCCGATCCCGCCTCAGCCCACGACCCGTGCACGGTGTCGCCGCCGCTCTCCTGCTGGTGGTCGCGATGCTCGCCGCCGGGTTCGGGGCCGCGTTCGCGGCGCCGACGACGCCGCCGAGCCTCGTGGTCCTCGCGAGCACGGACAACACCGCTCTCACCGGCGCACCCACGGGCGCCATCCCGGGGGTCCTGGCCGCCAAGGGCAGCACGTCGATCACGATCACGGTCTCCCTCAGTGACGGCACCGAGCTGAGCCGGGGCCTCGTCCTCGACCTCGCGCCCGTCCGGCAGGACGGCAAGAAGCCCGCGGGGTCGTTCTCGCCGAGCAGCTACACCGTGCCCGTCAAGGGCGTCTCGACCGTCTTCACGGTGACGTACTCCGCCGCCGAGGACGGGATCGCCCTCAAGGCCACGGTCCACAAGGCGAACTCCACCTCACCCACTCCGGGCCAAACCGCCTTCTTCGACGTGCTCGAGAGCCTGCGGGTGACCCCGAAGAACCAGGTCCCGACCGACGGGTTCGGAGCCGACACGTGCAACTCCTCCAGCAACGTCTCGGTGTGCGGCGTCGTCTACCTGGCCCGCGGGATCACCTCGGCAGCCGCCGCGCTCTCCAGCGGCGTCTGCTCGGACACCGGGTGCTCGGGTGGCAAGGAGGTCCAGTTCATCGCGGGCCTGTCCGACGCGAACGGGGGCGACCTGTACTCCCGCACCAACCCCGCGATCCTGAGCCTCCAGTGCGACAAGTCGCGGTGTGGCGGCAAGGGTGTCAGCTCCTACACGGCGTACGCCTCGCTCTCGGCGACCGGCGCCCTGACGGCGGTGCCGGCGTGTGAGAGCAAGGGAGTCATCCAGGCCGGTGCCGACTTCTGCACCGACTACGTCAGCAGCCACCGCGACAACGCCGGCGACGTGATCCTCCAGGTCCTGTTCTTCAAGGACATGCGGGGCACCATGTGACGGCTCAACGCACCTGACGCACCAGCTCGTCCAGACCATGGGGCAGGACCTCGACCTCGAGGTCCCGCAACGTGGCGAGCGCGCCGTCGAGGGCTTCCTCGTACGGCGCCCCGCTCGCGGCGCGCGCCAGGCTGCGCCCCAGGAGGTTGAGCGCCCGGACGCAGCCGCCCTCCCCCGCGTCGGCTGCGGCCAGGCCGCGCTTGAACGACGCCTCGGCCGCCTCGGGGTCACCCTGCCGGAGGGCGATGACGCCGGCGAGGAGGCGCAGCCCGCCCTCGGCCGTCTCCGGTCCGACGGCGGCGACGGCGGCCAGCGCCCCCACCGCGATCTGGCGGGCCGCGTCGAGGTCGCCCTCGATGAGTGAGCAGTCGGCCAGGCCGACCTCGACCTCGATCAGCTCGTGCTCCAGCTCGGCGGCGAGCAGCTCGGCGCGCGCCTTCACGAGCGCCGCACGAGCCTCGTCGACGCGCCCCTGGCCGACACGCACCCGGGCGGTCTCGCGGTCGACCAGGGCGAGGAGCTCGACGTCGTCGGCGACGCGGGCGTACCGCGCCGCGTGCAGGAGGTGGCCCTCCGCCCGGTCGTACCGGCCCTGACGGATGGCGAGGTCGGCGAGGTTGTAGGCGGCCAGGGCACCGTTCGCGGTGTCGCCCACCCGCACCATCAGCTCGGCGGCCCGCTCGAGCCGCTCCTGCGCGAGGGGCCAGCGGCCCTCCTGGAGCGCGCGAATCGCCAGGTTGATCAGGCAGCGCGACATCATGACGAGGTCGCCGGCCTTCTCGTAGCTGGCCAGGGCGAGCTCGCCGAACGGCTGGTCGCCCGACTGGCCGGCCCCCGTCAGGACCAGGTCGCGCACGTTGAACGCGGACGCGACGGCGAGGTCGTCGCCGCTCGTCTGGGCCTCCAGCACGGCCAGGGCGCTCCACTTGAGCGCCTCACCGTGCCGCGCCCGGAGGTAGTTGAAGAAGGCCAGCCGCGAGGTCAGCTGGGAGCGCACGGCGGACGCGCGGCTCGACTCCTCGCGGACCAGCCCGCGCGCGTGCGCGACGATGCGGAGCGCGGTGGTCAGCTGCCCGATCCGCTGGTGGATCCCGACCTCCTTGAACATCAACGTCGCCACCGCCACCGGGTCGGCCCGCGCGAACTCGCGGGCCCGGCGGTAGGCGCCGATCGCCTCCCGCGAGAGACCGGCCAGCTCGGCCACGTCCCCGGTCGCCTCGAGGACCTCGGCGACCTCGGCGCGGGGCACGCCGCCGGCCGCCAGAGCGGAGGTGACGGCGCGGCGGTACTCCTCCAGGGCCGCGGCGTAGGAGTACACGCCCCGGGCCCGCTCACCGGCGGTGCGGCCGTACCGCCACGACCGCTCGTAGTCGCCGGCCTCCCAGAAGTGCGTGGCCAGCTCGGCGGCGGCCTGGTCGGGATCGGTCGTGAGCTTCTCCAGGACGTCGCCGACGTGGCGGTGCATGCGCCGGCGCAGGCGGAACGGGAGCCCGGCGTACGCCGTGTCCCGGACGACCGCGTTGGTGAAGCGCCACCACACGTCGTCCGCGCCCTCCGGCTCGACGAACTGGTCCAGGCGGCGCAGGTCGGCCGGCTCCAGCTTCCACCCCTCGTCGCCGACCATCTCGTGGAGCAGCGAGAAGGAGAACTGGTCGCCGAGGACCGACGCGAACCGGAGGACCGTGCGGTCCCGCGGCGCCAGCTGGTCGATCTGGCCGGCCACGACGGCCCCGACGGAGTCCGGCAGGTCGGCGATGCTGCCGCGCTCGCGCGCGACGTCGAGGAGGGCCTCCATGAACAACGGGTTGCCGCCGGCCTTGACCGCGATGGCCTCCAGGAGGTGCGGGCTGACCGGCTCCTCCACGCTCCAGGACTCCAGCAGCGCCACCGACTCGTCGTGACCGAGCGGCAGCAGCTCGATCTCCTCGACCTCGACGTCCTCGGGAAGGCTCAGGCCGGCCGGGCCGCGCTGGCGTGACGTGAGGACGACCCAGGGCCGCTCCGCGGCGGCCGCCGCGAGCTCGGCGACGATGATGGCCGAGGACTCGTCCATCTCGTCGACGTCCTCGAAGACGAGCAGCGTGGGCGCGTCGAGGGCGGCGCGCAGGAATGACACGACCGTCTCGACGACCTTGCCGGCCCGGAACCGCTCGTCGAGGTCCCGGGTCTCGGGGGTGTCGGCGATGCGGACGTCGAGCACCGCTCCGAGCAGCGGGAAGTACGGCAGCAGCTCGGGCGAGCACTCGCCGACGACCGCCCGGACGGCCGCGACCACCTCGTCGCGCGGCGTACCGCCACCCACGCCGGCCACGTCACGCAGCAGGCGCCGGACCGCGCCGTAGGTGACGGCGCCGCCGAAGTGGCCGCTGGTGCCACGGAGCACGGCATGTCCGCCGGCCTCCTCGACGACCGCGGCGACGAAGGCCGACTTGCCGAGCCCGGGATCCGCGACGACCTGCGCGACTGCCCCGTGCCCCTCGCGGGTCCGCTCGAGGAGCGGGCGCAGCCGCGCGAGCTCGGCGGCGCGGATGGGAGTGGCACCGCGTGGAGCGGCCGTGTCGATGCCGGTCTCGTCGCCGAGCGCAGTCACGGACGACGCCTCGACGGGCCGGGTGACCCCCTTGACCATGAACGGCGGCACGGGGGTCGCCTCGACCGGCCGGCGCAGGTGCCCGATCACGTCCGCGGTCGCCAGCACGTCGCCGCTCGGTGTCTTGCCCATCACGCGCGCGGCCAGGTTGATGGCGTCGCCCTTGATGGAGTACGTCCGGCGGAAGCTGGGGCCGAAGTCGCCGCCGTACACGCCGCCCCGGTTGACCCCGGCGCGCAGGGACAGCGCCCCGGCCCGGTCCACGATGAGGCGGGCCGCGCCGAGCGCCCGGTCGTCGACGTCACGGCCGCCGCCGGGCGCCCCGGCCACCAGCATCAGCTTGCCGCCGTCGCGGTTGATGTCGCTCTCGAGGAACGTGACGCCGTGGCTGGCGCACGCGTCCTGGGCGTTGCGGACCATCTCGTCGAGTGCCGCCGCCAGCGCGTCGGGGCCCTGCTCGGCGAGCAGGGTGTCGGTGCCCGAGAACTCCACGAAGCTGACCCCGACGGTGCGGTGCTCCGAGGTGCCCGCCGCGGCCAGCAGGTGCTGCCGCAGCGGCGGCGAGAGCAGCTGGGCGACGTCGACCGTGTCGCCGTCGACCTGCAGCTCGGGGTACGCCTCGGCGCTCGGGGGCCGGCTGCGCAGGAGGCGGCCCTCGCCGACGGGTTCGCCGAGGAGCCGCGGGTCCAGCGCCGCGGCGGTGTCCGCGCTGAGCAGGATCTGGCTCGCGGTGGCCAGGGCCTCCATCTCGGCGCACCGGCTGGCGGCCGGCCCGCTGATCACCAGCTCGCGGTGGATGCGCGGGTCGCCGACCAGGAAGAAGTCGAAGGCACCCGTGTGGATGCCGACAGACATCCGCAGGCTCACGGCGCCGGCGGACGAGCGTGCCCGGCCGGCCGAGCGCAGCTCGTTGCGCATGTCGACCGAGGCGCGGGCGGCCCGCGTGGCGTGGTCGTCGCCGGTGAAGAGCAGGAGGACGGCGTCCCCGCCCCACTTGACCAGGTCCCCGCCCTCGTGACGAGCGTGGGCCAGCAGTGCTCCGAAGACGGCGTCCAGGATGTCGCTGAGCTCCTCGGAGCCGACGGCGCCCTGACGGGTCAGCCGGCGCGCCAGGGCGGTGAAGCCGGAGATGTCGACGAAGGCGAGGGTCCCCTCGACCGAGCGGTGCCGGTCCTCGGGCTGCCGGCTGAGCCACTCGACGGCGACTCCGGGCACGTACGGGCGCAGTGCATCCCCGCTGCCCCCACCCATGGCCCCTATTGAACGCGGTCACTGGTGGAGCAGGACACCCCTTTCCGTGTGCGGGTCAGACCACCCGGGCAGCGCGGACCTTGGCGGACAGCGTCGCCGGGTCGTCCGCCGTGCCGCCGTGGCCGGCGATCCAGTCGTAGGCCTCCTGCCTCTCGGCATGGCACATCAGCCCGACCACGTCGCCCGGGCCGGCCAGGTCGACGAGCGCGGCCAGGGACTCCACCTCCGTGTCGTACGACGCGACGTCGCCCATGCCGACCCGCTCGAGGCCGGCACGGAAGAGGGCGTCCATGGCCTCCTGGCTGCGGCCGCGCAGGTAGCTCTGCTTGTGGCCGATCGCCACCACGTCGGCGTGCATGCCGGCCATCTCACCCAGGCGCTCGAGGAGCTCGTCCTGACGGTCGCCGACGGCACCGAGCCCCAGCAGGAGGCGACAGCCGGGGCGGCGTACGCCGTTCATGATCTCGAGCATCGCCTCGAGCCCGGCCTCGTTGTGGGCCAGGTCCATGACGACCGAGACCTCGCCGAGGCTGAAGAAGTTCATCCGGCCGGGGTTGTGCTCGGCGTCGGGGCGGAAGGTACGCAGCCCGTCGACGACCGTCTCGAGCGGGATGCCGATCGCGAGGGCGGCGGACGCGGCGGCCAGCGTGTTCTCGACGTTGAAGCGGGAGAGGCCCGCCAGGGTCATGGGCACGTCGGCGAGCTCGACGACCGGGAGCGCGTCGGCGTTCGGCCTGAGCACCGAGACCCAGCCGTCGATGACCGTCGTGGCGCGGCCACCCACGTTGAGGATGTCGCGCACGGCCGGTGAGTCCGGGTCACGCGAGAAGACCCAGGGCTGTGCGCGGATGATCTGGCGCATCGCGAAGACGCGCGGGTCGTCGGCGTTGAGGACGGCCCAGCCGCTCTTGCGGGTGATGTGCGGGACGACGGCCTTGACCTCGGCCAGCTGGTCGAGGGTGTCGATGCCCTGGAGTCCGAGGTGGTCGGCGGTCACGTTGGTGACCACGGAGACGTCGTTGCGGGTCAGGCCGATGCCCTTGAGGAGGATGCCGCCGCGGGCGGTCTCGGTGACCGCGAGCTCGACGTCCTCGTTGGCCAGGATCTTGCCGGCGCCGCTCGGGCCGGAGTAGTCACCGGCCTCGACCAGCTCGCCGTCGATGTAGATGCCGTCGGTGTTGGACCAGCCCACGTGCTTGCCCCAGGTACGGGCGATGTGGGCGATCATCCGGCTGGTCGTCGTCTTGCCGTTGGTGCCGGTCACCGCGATCACCGGGATCCGCGGCGTGATGGTGGTCGGCGCCGCACCCGGGTCGCTGTCCTTCACGCGCTTGGCCGCCCGCTCGACGACCTCCTCGACGTCGCTGGTCGACAGCTCGTCGAGCACCTCGGCCACCGCCCGGCCCATCTCCTGGGCGCGCTCGCGGTGCCGCCAGGGGTACGCGACCACCAGCGTGTGCGGGTCGTTCGTCGGCCGCACCCGCACAGCCAGCCGGCTGGTCCCCGACTCGTGCGCGACCGCCCGGACCAGCCGGGCCACCGCTCGTGCCGCGAACCGTTGCCGGAACCCGGTCCCCGGCTCCCCCGGCCTGGCGTTCCTCAGCCCGATGCGCGCGGCCAGCCGCTTCGCCGTCGCCGTCGGCGCGTCGGCCAGCCCGCTGATGTCCAGGGTCAGCTTGATGGTCGCCCGGGGGAAGTAGAGGTTGGGCCCTTCGAGGACCCGGAGCTCGACGAGGGACGTCACGGCCAGCACGCTAGCGAATCGGTTTCGGGAGGTGGATGGCCGCCTGAACTGGCGGTGAGCTGCGGTCGGTTCGCCTCCTGACAACCGACCACAGGTCACCGCCACCCGGATAACCCCCGACCCTCTCAGGACACCTGGGAAAGAATCGACAGCGTGTTCCTCACCCTGACCAGCACGACGCGACCCGCGACGGACCTGGGGTACCTGCTGCACAAGCACCCCGACCGCGCGCAGAGCGTGAGCGTGACGGCGGGCGAGGCGCACGTGTTCTACCCGGAGGCGACCGAGGAGCGCTGCACCGTCGGACTCCTCGTGGAGGTCGACCCCGTCGCGCTGGCGCGGAACAAGAAGGGACACGTCCTCGGCCAGTACGTCAACGACCGCCCGTACGCCGCCTCCTCGATGCTGGCGGTCGCGCTCGGGAAGGCGTTCCGCACCGCTCTGGCCGGCCGGTGCGACGCGCGGCGGGAGCTCGTGGAGCGGGAGCTGGACCTCGAGATCCACGTACCTGCCCTCCCTGCGGACGGCGACCCCGCCCTGGTCCGCGGGCTGTTCGAGCCGGTCGGCTGGGCCGTCACGGCCACGCCGGTCGAGCTCGACGAGACCGTCCCGGACTGGGGAGCGAGCCGGTACGTCGACCTGCGCCTCGCGGGCCGGCAGCGGCTCCAGGACGCGCTGTCCCACCTGTACGTCCTCATCCCCGTCCTCGACGGCGGCAAGCACTACTGGGTCGGCGACGAGGAGATCGACAAGCTCGTCCGGGCCGGGGGCGACTGGCTCGCCGCGCACCCGCTGCGTGAGACGATCCTGCGCCGCGCGCTCGCGCACCAGCGCCGCCTCGTCGACGACGCGACCGCCCGGCTCCTCGCCTCGGACGACGAGCCGACAAACGACGAGCCGATGGCCGACGAGCCCGTGGACGAGGCGAAGGCGAGGCCGCTCGTCGCCCTGCGGCGCGACGCCGTCCTGGCGGCGGTCAAGGCGTCCGGAGCCCGCACCGTCGTCGACGTCGGCTGCGGCGAGGGCTCGCTGCTCCGGGCGCTGCTCGACGACGCGTCGTACACCCAGATCCTCGGCGTCGACGTCTCCCCGCACGCGCTGGCCACCGCCGAGCGCCACCTGCGACTGTCGACGATGGACGACCGGCGACGCGAGCGCATCCGGCTCGTGCAGTCGTCCCTCACCTACCGCGACGACCGGCTCGCCGGGTTCGACGCGATGGTGCTGATGGAGGTCGTCGAGCACCTGGACCCACCGCGCCTGCCCGCGCTCGAGGACGCCGTCTTCGCCCACGCGCGGCCGGGCACCGTCGTCCTCACCACCCCGAACGCCGAGCACAACATCCGGTACGACGGCCTGGCCGGCGGCGGGTACCGCCACCACGACCACCGCTTCGAGTGGACCCGCGACGAGCTGCGCGCCTGGGCCGACCGGGTCGCGGCCACGCACGGCTACGAGGTCCGGTACACCCCCGTCGGCGCCGACGACCCCGAGGTCGGCCCACCCACCCAGCTGGCCGTGTTCACCCGATGACCGCCCTCGCGATCCCGTCCCCGTCCCTCGTGGTGCTCGTCGGCGTCTCGGGCTCGGGCAAGTCCTCGTTCGCCACGAAGCACTTCGGTCCCTACGAGGTCGTCTCCAGCGACTACTGCCGCGGCCTGGTCTCGGACGACGAGAACGACCAGGACGCGACCAAGGACGCCTTCGACGTGCTCGGCTACATCGTCGGCAAGCGCCTCGAGCGCGGCCGGCTCACGGTCGTCGACGCCACCAACGTCCAGCCCAGCGCACGCCGCCACCTCCTCGGCCTGGCCAAGGAGCACGACCTGCTCCCGGTCGCCATCGTGCTCGACGTGCCCGACGGGGTCGCGATCGAGCGCAACGCCGGCCGTCCGGACCGGGACTTCGGCGCCGGGGTGGTCAAGCGGCAGTCGTCCCAGCTGCACCGCTCCCTCGGCCACCTGACCAAGGAAGGCTTCCGCCGCGTCCACGTGCTCCGGGGCGTCGAGGAGATCGAGGAAGCCACGATCGTCCGCGAGCCACTGCTCAACGACCGCCGCGACGAGCACGGACCGTTCGACGTCGTCGGGGACGTGCACGGCTGCCGGTCCGAGCTCGAGGCGCTCCTCGGACAGCTCGGGTACGCCGTGGTGCGCGACGACCGCCGACGACCGGTCGACGCCGTACCTCCCGACGGACGGCGAGCGGTCTTCCTCGGCGACCTGGTGGACCGTGGTCCCGACTCCCCCGGCGTGCTCCGCCTGGTGATGGGCATGGTCGCCGCCGGCCACGCCCTCTGCCTGCCGGGCAACCACGAGAACAAGCTCGTGCGCGCCCTGTCCGGCCGCCAGGTCCGGATCAGCCACGGCCTCGAGACGACGCTCGAGCAGCTGGAGGCGGAGTCCCCCGAGTTCACCGACCAGGTCAAGGAGTTCTGCGACGGGCTCGTCGCGCACCTCGTCCTCGACGACGGCCGGCTGGTGGTCGCGCACGCCGGCCTCAAGGAGGCCTACCACGGCCGCGCGTCGGGCCGGGTGCGCAGCTTCGCGCTGTACGGCGACACCACTGGCGAGACCGACGAGTTCGGCCTGCCGGTCCGGTACCCGTGGGCCGAGGACTACCGCGGCCGCGCGATGGTGCTCTACGGCCACACCCCGGTCCCCGAGACGACCTGGGTCAACAACACGCTGTGCCTGGACACCGGCTGCGTGTTCGGCGGCCGGCTCACCGCGCTGCGCTACCCCGAGAAGGAGCTCGTCTCGGTGCCGGCCGAGCGGGTCTGGTACGAGCCGGTGAAGCCGCTGGCCGCCACGACGCCGGTGCGCGAGCCGGACCAGCTCGACATCGGCGACGTCCTCGGCAAGCGGGTCGTCGATACGGCGCACCACGGTCGCGTCACCGTGCGCGAGGAGGACGCCGCCGGCGCCCTGGAGGTGATGAGCCGGTTCGCCCTGCACCCCAGGTACCTCCCGTACCTGCCCCCGACGATGGCCCCGGTCGCGACCTCGCGCCGTGACGACCTGCTCGAGCACCCGGACGAGGCCTTTGCGGCGTACGCCGACCTCGGCGTCACCTCGCTCCTGTGCGAGGAGAAGCACATGGGTTCGCGTGCCGTCGTCTTCGTCCGCGACGACGACGGCGGCGGGCCCGGCGCCGTCTACACCCGCACCGGCCGGTCCTTCTTCGAGCCGGAGGTGACCGCGAGCCTGCTCGGGCAGGTCAGGGACGCCGTCTCCGGTGCCGGCCTCTGGGACGAGCTGGCCACCGACTGGCTGCTGCTCGACGCCGAGCTCCTCCCGTGGTCGGCCAAGGCCGAGGGACTGCTGAGGGAGCAGTACGCCGCCACCGGCTCGGCCGCGCGTTCGGTGCTCACCCCGGCGGTCGCCGCTCTGGAGACCGCCCGCGCCCGGGGCGTCGACGTCGGCGCCCTGGCGGACCGCACCGTCGCGCGGCGTACCGACGCTGCGGCGTTCACCGACGTCTACCGGCGCTACTGCTGGCCGACCGACGGCTCACAAGGCGTCCTGCTGGCGCCGTTCCAGGTCCTCGCCTCGGCCGGCCGCACGTGGGCCGATCGCGAGCACCCCTGGCACCTCGACGTCGCCGACCGTCTCGCCGCCCAGGACCCGGGCCTGTTCCGTGCTACGCGGCGGCTGGTGGTCGACACCGGCGACCCCGCGTCGCGCGACGCCGGCGTCACGTGGTGGGAGGAGCTGACCGCCGACGGCGGCGAGGGCATGGTGGTCAAGCCGCTGGCCAACCTCACGCGGACTCCGAAGGGTCTCGTGCAACCGGGACTGAAGGTGCGCGGGCGCGAGTACCTGCGCCTCATCTACGGCCCCGACTACACCCGGCCCGAGCACCTGTCCCGGCTCAAGGACCGCCACCTCCAGCACAAGCGGTCCCTTGCCCTGCGCGAGTACGCCCTGGGCCTCGAGGCGCTCGACCGGTACGTCGCCGGCGAGCCGCTCTGGCGCGTGCACGAGGCCGTGTTCGCCGTGCTCGCCCTGGAGTCCGAGCCGGTGGATCCGCGCCTGTAGCCGGTCAGGCGCCCATCGCGTGGTAGCCGCCGTCGACGTGGATGATCTCGCCGGTCGTCTTGGGCATGAAGTCGCTCAGCACCGCCACGACCGTCTTGGCGGTCGGCTCCAGGTCGTTCAGGTCCCACCCGAGCGGCGCACGCTTGGTCCACTCGTCCTCGAAGCGCTCGAAGCCCGGGATCGCCTTGGCGGCCAGTGTCTTGAGCGCGCCGGCGCTGACGAGGTTCACCCGGATGCCGTGGGGGCCGAGGTCGCGCGCGAGGTACCGGTTGCAGGACTCCAGCGCACCCTTGGCGAATCCCATCCAGTCGTACCCGGGCCACGCCACGCTGGCGTCGAAGGTCATGCCGACCACGCTCGCGCCCTCGCCCATCAGCGGGAGGCAGGCGGTGGTCAGCGACTTGAAGGAGTACGCCGAGACGTGCACCGCCTGCGCCACGTCCTCCCACGGCCCGGTGAGGAACTTGCCGCCCAGGATGGTCTCCGGGTTGCCGTAGGCGATCGAGTGCATCAGCCCGTCCAGCCCGTCCACGTGCTCACGGACCAGGTCGGGCAGCCGCTCGAGGTGCGACTCGTCGGTGACGTCGAGCTCGAGCACCGGCGGCTCCGTCGGGAGCCGCTTGGCGATGCGCTTGGTGATGTTCAGCGCCCGGCCGAAGTTCGAGATCAGCACGGTCGCGCCCTGCTCCTGCGCGACCTTGGCCGTCGCGAAGCCGATCGAGGAGTCGAGCGTGACCCCCGCGATGAGGATGCGCTTGCCGTCGAGGATGCCCATGTCAGTGCCCCATTCCGAGTCCACCGTCGACCGGGATCACGGCCCCGGTGATGTAGGCCGCGCCGTCCGACGCCAGCCAGGTGACCGCCGAGGCGATCTCGTCCGTCGAGCCGTACCTGCCCAGGGGGACCTGGGCCTTGTACGTCGCCTTGAGGTCGTCGCTGAGGGTCTCGGTCATGTCGGTCTCCACGAACCCCGGCGCGACGACGTTCGCGGTGATCCCGCGCGAGCCGTACTCGCGCGCGATCGACCGGGCCATGCCGACCAGGCCGGCCTTGGAGGCCGCGTAGTTGACCTGACCGCCGGAGCCGAGCAGTCCCACGACCGAGGAGATGAAGATGATCCGGCCGCGGCGCAGGCGCATCATCTTCGAGACCGCCCGCTTGGCCAGCCGGAACGAACCCGTGAGGTTCGTGTCGATGACCGACGACCACTCGTCGTCGGACATCCGCACCAGCAAGGTGTCGGCGGTGATGCCCGCGTTGGCCACCAGCACCTCGACCGGGCCGTGCGCCGACTCGATCTCGGTGAAGGCCGCCTCGATGGCGGCCGCGTCGGTGATGTCGCACGTCAGGTCGAGGGCGCCGTCGGGGCCGCCGCCGCTGCGGCTGGTCACCGCCACCCGGTCGCCTTGGGCCAGGAACGCCTCGGCGATCGCGCGGCCGATGCCGCGGTTGCCTCCGGTGACGAGGACGGAACGGCCGGACGGCTCCTCTGGCTGACTGTCTGGGTCGCTCACCTGGTCACTCATCTGGGTCACCCATCTGGCCGACGCTAGCGTCAGTCGTCCTCGAGCCGGAACCCGACCTTCATCCCGACCTGGAAGTGCTCGACCTCGCCGTCCTTGACCTGGCCACGCACCTGGGTCACCTCGAACCAGTCGACGTGGCGCAAGGTGCGGGCGGCGCGCTCGATGCCGTTGCGGACGGCCTGGTCGATGCCGTCGGGCGAGGTGCCGACGATCTCGGTCACGCGATAGGTGCGGTTCGACAAGACAGGCTCCCCAGGTGGATGGACGGATCTGCGGCCCGGCCCGGAGCGGGCCGGGTTGGACGTCGATCGTAGCGACGTACAGTGGGGGGATGGCCCGGCATCAGGCCGGTGAACCGGTGCGGATCACGACCGCGAGCGCCAGTCGCGACGAGGACATCGCCGCGCGCCAGAAGCGCTACCTGCTGGCGATGGGCTTCCGCACACTCTGCTTCGTGGCGGCCATCTTCGTGACCCCGGTGTGGCTGCGCGTGGTGCTGATCATCGGCGCGCTGGTCCTCCCGTACGTCGCGGTCGTGATGGCGAACGCCGGCTCGACGAAATCCGACGGGTTCGCCCTGCTGGACGGCACATCCGGTGCTCGGCAGCTCCCGCCCGGCGACGATTCCGGCCGCGGCGACGGTCAAGACCACCTTTGACAACCGGCCAAAAAGTGCCAGACTCTCCCACGAGTGCCGGACAGCTTCCCCCGTGGCTGTCCGGCACTCCCTGCATTTCTGCCGACGGCATCTGCGCCGCGTCGAGCGACGAGAGGACGCCGTGACCGACCCGCTCCTCTGCTCCGCCAAGGGCTGTCAGCAGCACGCCGTCTGGGCCCTGGTCTGGAACAACCCGAAGGTGCACAGCCCGGACCGCCGCAAGACGTGGCTGGCGTGCGAGGAGCACCGCGAGCAGCTGGCGGGGTTCCTCGGCGCTCGGCAGTTCCTGCTGGACGTCGTACCGGTGGACGAGGCGCCGCAGGACCCGGGACCCGGGCGCTAGCCGCACCAGCAGGGACGAGGTCAGCCGCCGATGGCGGACATCGGCCGGTCGGGCTGGAGGAACGTCGGGTCGTCGATCCCGTGCCCCGGTCGCTTGGTGGTCATCGCGGCGACCCAGCGGTCCGCGATCTCCTCGTCGGTGGCGCCGGCCCGCAGCGCACCGCGGAGGTCGGACTCCTCGCGGGCGAACAGGCAGTTGCGCACCTGGCCGTCCGCGGTGAGCCGCACGCGGTCGCAGTCGCCGCAGAACGGCCGCGTCACCGACGCGATCACGCCCACGGTGGCCGGGCCGCCGTCGACCAGGAACAGCTCGGCGGGAGCGCTCCCCCGCGGCTCCGTGGCCGGCGTGAGCACGAACTCCTTCTCGAGGCTGGCGAAGATCTCGTCGGCCGTGACCATCTCCATCCGGCTCCAGCCGTGCTGGGCGTCCAGGGGCATCTGCTCGATGAACCGGAGCTGGTAGTCGCGGTCCAGGCACCACCGCAGCAGCTCGGGTGCCTCCTCGTCGTTGAGCCCGCGCAGCAGCACCGCGTTGATCTTGATGGGGCCGAGGCCGGCCTCCGCCGCCGCGGCCAGGCCGTCGACGACGTCGTGCAGCCGGTCGCGCCGGGTCACGGCGTGGAAGGACTCCGGGCGGACGCTGTCGAGGCTGACGTTGACGCGGTCCATGCCGGCGGCCTTCAACGCGTGGGCGGTGCGCGCCAGGCCCAGCGCGTTGGTGGTCATCGAGATCTCGAGGTCCGGCGAGACGGCGCGGGTGCCGGCGACGATGTCGACGAGACCGCGGCGTACGAGCGGCTCACCACCGGTGAACCGCACCTCGCGGATCCCGAGCTGGTGCACGCCGATGTCGATGAGCCGGACGATCTCGGCGTCGGTGAGCACGGACTCGTCCGGCAGCCACTCCAGGCCCTCGGCCGGCATGCAGTAGGAACAGCGCAGGTTGCACCGGTCGGTCAGCGAGACCCGGAGGTCGGTCGCCACCCGGCCGTAACGGTCTGCCAGTGCGCGTGTCACCGACTCAGTCTAGGTGCGGGCAGGTTGGCCCGCGGTCGGGAGCGCCGAGGACTCCCGGCTAGCCTCGGCGGGTGCGGTCCTGGCGCTTCCTGCTGAGCCGCCGGTGGATCGTGTTCTTCCTGGTGGTGGTGCTGCTGGCGTACGCCACCTGGTGGCTCGGCCGCTGGCAGTTCCACCGCCTCCACGACCGCCGGCACGACAACGCCGTGGTGGAGCGCAACGAGGCCGCCACCGCCACCCCGGTCGGCGACGTGCTCGCACCTGGCCGCGACGTGGACGACGACGACGAGTGGCGGGTCGTCACGGCCACCGGGAGCTACCTCACCGACGAGACCGTCATCGTCCGGTACCGGACCCGCGAGGGCTCCTCCGGCGTCGACGTCGTGGTGCCGCTCCAGACCGACGGCGGCCCGGCGCTGCTCGTCGACCGCGGCTGGCTGGCCACGAGCAACAGCGGCGCGACACCGGACGACGTACCCGCTCCCCCGTCCGGCACGGTGACCGTGACCGGCTGGGTGCGGGTGGACGCGTCGGGCGGCTCGACCAAGGTCACCGACCGCTCGACGCGGGCGATCTCGAGCGCCGCGATCGGGGCGGCGATCGGCACCGAGGTATACGGCGGGTTCGTGGACCTCCGCTCCGAGGACCCGCCGGCCGGGACGCCGCTGGCCAAGGCCGAGCTGCCCGACCTCGGCGAGGGTCCGCACTTCTTCTACGGGCTGCAGTGGTGGTTCTTCGGCGTGCTCGCGGTGTTCGGGTTCTTCTACCTGGCCTACGACGAGTGGCGGATCGGCACCGGCCGGAAGCCACCGCGCGCACAGGCCGGGAGCCATGGGCCTCAGACGGCGCGCAGCATCCCTCCGTCGACGGGCAGCATGACGCCGGAGACGAACGACGACGCGGGCGAGAGCAGGAACGCCGCCGCCCGCCCGAACTCCTCCGGCTCGCCGTAGCGGCCCAGCGGGATCGTGGCGATCGCCTTGGCCCTGGCCGCCTCGGCGTCGCCGGTGGACTCGTCGAGCTCGGCCACCCGCTCGGTGCCGACCCGGCCGGGCAGCAGGCCGTTCACGCGGATGCCGCGCGGCCCCTGCTCGTCGGCCAGTGTCTTGGCGACCATGGCCAGCCCGGGGCGCAGGCCGTTGGAGATCGCCAGGCCCGGGATCGGGGCCCGGACCGACGACGACAGCACGAAGGCCACCGACCCGCCCGGCTCGAGCGCGGCGCACACCTCGCGAGCGATCCGGACGGCGCCGAGGAACACCGACCCGAACGCCGTCTCCCAGTCGGCGTCGGACGTGCTCGACACCGTCCCCGTGGGCGGCCCGCCGACGGAGATGAGCGCACCGTCGAGCCGGCCGAACCCTTCCCTGGCAGCCGCGATCAGCCGCGCCGGCGTCCCCGGGTCGCCGTTGTCGGCCTCCACGGTGACGACGGCGTCGCCCAGGTCGGCCTTCGCGGCGGCCAGCGACTCGGCGCTGCGCCCGGACACCACCACCCGGGCGCCGTCGGCGACGAGCGCGTCGACCGTGGCGCGACCCAGCCCCCTCGCTCCCCCGGTGACGATGTAGACACGGTCCTTGAGGTCGAGGTCCATGGTTCGACCCTAGCCTCGGCGATTCGTCAGAGACTCCCCCGCTGGGACGACCCGGAGGACCGCTGACGAATCGTCAGGGGACGAGGTCGTCGACGAACTGGGTGCGGTAGAGGTCGGCGTACAGGCCGCCCTCGGTGAGCATCGAGGCGTGGGTGCCGCGCTGGACGATCCGGCCGTCGTCGACGACGAGGATCTGGTCGGCCTGGCGGACCGTGGAGAGCCGGTGGGCGATGACCAGGCTGGTGCGGCCCTCGAGGGCGGCGTCGAGGGCGCGCTGCACGGCCACCTCGGACTCGGAGTCGAGGTGGGCGGTGGCCTCGTCGAGCACCACCACGGCGGGAGCCTTCAGCAGCAGGCGGGCGATGGCGAGACGCTGGCGCTCGCCACCCGACAGCCGGTAACCGCGGTCGCCGACGACGGTGTCGAGGCCCTCGGGCAGCGAGCGGACCAGGGTCGCGACCTGGGCGGCCTCGAGAGCGGCCCAGATCGCGAGGTCGTCGGCCCCGGGCCGGGCGTAGAGCAGGTTGGCCCGGATGGTGTCGTGGAACATGTGGGCGTCCTGGGTGACGTAGCCGACGACGTCCTCCAGCGACTCCAGCGTCACCTCGCGCACGTCGCGACCGCCGACGAGCACGGCGCCGGTGCCCACGTCGTAGAGCCGGGCGACCAGGTGCGTGATCGTGGTCTTGCCGGCGCCCGACGGCCCGACGAGCGCCACCATCTGGCCCGGCTCGGCGACGAACGAGACGTCGCGCAGCACCTCGCCGGTGTCGCGGGTCTCGGTGCGGGCGACGGACTCGAGCGAGGCCAGCGAGATGTCCTCGGCGCGTGGGTAGCGGAACGAGACGTGGTCGAACTCGACCCTCGACGCGGTCACCGGGAGGGCGACGGCGTCCGGCTTCTCCTGGATCGACGACGGCAGGTCGAGGACCTCGAAGACGCGCTCGAAGCTGACCAGCGCGGTCATCACGTCGATGCGGACGTTGGACAGCCCCTGGAGCGGGCCGAGCAGCCGCAGCAGCAGCGTGGTCAGCGCGAGCAGGGTGCCGACGGTGAGCTCGCCCTGGATGGCGAGGTAGCCGCCGACGCCGTAGACCAGCGCCGTGGCCAGGGACGGCACCGTCATCATCGCTGCGCCGAAGATGCGGGTGATCAGGGAGATGCGGACGCCGAGGTCGCGGACCGTGGCCGCCTTGCCGGCGAACAGCGCGTCCTCCTCGGCACGCCGCCCGAACAGCTTGAGCAGCATCGCGCCGCCGACGTTGAACCGCTCGGTCATCACGTTGCCCATGTCGGCGTTGCCGTCCATCTGCTGGCGGGTCAGCCCGGCCAGGCGGGCGCTCACCAGCCGCGACGTGACGAACAGCAGCGGGAAGAGCACCAGGCACAGCAGCGTCACCTGCCAGCTGAGCGCGATCATCGCCACGCCGACGACCACCACCGAGATGGCGTTGGAGACGGTGCCCGACAGCGTGGAGGTGAACGCGCGCTGGGCGCCGATCACGTCGTTGTTGAGGCGGGAGACCAGGGCGCCGGTCTGGGTGCGGGTGAAGAAGGCCAGCGACTGGCGCTGGACGTGCGCGAACACCTGGGTGCGCAGGTCGTAGATGAGACCCTCACCGATGCGCGAGGAGAGCCAACCGGCCACCACGGCCAGGCCGGCGCCGAACAGCGCGGTGATCGCCATCAGGCCGGCCATCTCGACGACGAGCGCGGTGTCCTTCTGGAGGATGCCGTCGTCGACGATGCGCTGGACCAGCAGCGGCGTGACGATCACCAGGCACGCGTCGACCACGGTGATGCCGAGGAACACGCTGATCAGCTTGCGGTGCGGGCGGGCGAACGCCAGCACCCGGCGGACCGTCTGGCGGTCCACGCGGGTGGGTACGTCGTTGCGGTCGGTGCGCATGTGGCGCCACACCTGACCCATGCCACTCATGCCTGACAAGCGCTGACTCCTCGCGGTGGGACCGGGGGAACCCCGGCACGCCCTCCATTGTTCCTCCTGCCACCGACACCGCCCCGGAGAAAGGGTGACGGGCCGGTGGAAGTCGGAGGAGGCTCGTGACTGTCATCCGGTGGAGGTGGTGCGCGTGGACGAGCTGACCCGCGCCGACGTCCCCGCGGGACGGCCCCGCGCGGAGGACGCCACGGAGGGCTTCGACGCGCTGTTCGCGCGCGAGTTCCCGCGCGTGGCCCGCACCATCCACCACGTCCTCGGCGACCGGGCCCGGGCCGAGGAGGTCACCCAGGACGCCTTCCTGGAGCTGCTTCGGCACTGGTCCAAGGTGGCGGCGTACGACCGTCCGGACCTGTGGGTACGCCGCGTGGCCATCCGCAAGGCCCAGCGCGAGCGGCACCGCGCCTGGCGCCGTGTCGAGCTGGAGCGGTCGGCCTCCCCGGACGGGTCCGTCGAACCGCCCACGCCCGCTCCCGAGGTGCTCGCCGCGGTCCGCCGGCTGGCGCCCAAGCAGCGCGCGGTGGTCGTGCTCTTCTACTTCGAGGACCGCCCGATGGCCGAGATCGCCGAGATCCTCGAGTGCTCGGAGTCGACCGGGTGGAGCCAGCTGCACACCGCACGCCGGCACCTGGCCAGCGCACTCGGCGAGGAGGTGACCGACGATGTCCGTTGACGACCGCCTGCGCGAGGCGTTCGGCGAGACCGACCTCACCTGGGACGACCGCACCGCGACCGCCCTGCGGGAGGTCGCCGCGCGCGAGCGGCGCGAGCGCGTCACCCGGCGTACGGCGATCACGGTGGCCGCCGCGGCTGCGACGGTCGCCGTCGCCCTGGTCGTGACGAACCCCCGCGACCGCGACCAGGTCCCGGCCCCCGAGCCGCCCACGCCCACCCCGACGTCCGAGGTCGCGAACCCGTTGGCCGGCCACTGGGTCAGCGAGCCCGTCACCCGCGCCGACGTCCGCCGCGCGGCCCGGCTGGCGGGCGATGCGTCCGACGCCGCCACCATGCTCGAGGGCCTGCCGGCGCTCCCGTTCCGGGTGACCTTGTTCGTGGACGGCAGCCGCAACGAGATGGTCACCCGCCTGCGCCACGGCGGCCAGGAGGACCTGACGGACCAGGAGAACGTGGAGGTGGACGGCGACCGGGTCCTGCTCACCCCCCAGCTCGCCGACGGCGGGACCGTGCACCGGTGGTCGATCGAGGGCGACACCTTGAGGCTGACGTTCGTCTCGACGACCGAAGCACCGTCCGAGGGCGCGCCGGCCGAGGCGTGGCAGCGACTCCTCTACGACGCCGCGCCCTTCACCCGCCAGGGGTGACGGCGGGCTGCACCCGCGGGTGACGACCCAGGACGTCCCGGTCCGGGAAGGCCGACCGTACGTCCGTCCCGTCCGCGTCGACGGCCAGCAGCTGCGACGACCCGCTCCCGGAGAGCAGTCCGGAGAAGAGGAGCCCGGATCCGTCCGGCAGCCAGGTCGGCTCGGCGGCGAACCCGCCGTGGTCCGCCACGGTGGTCACGCGCGCCGGCGTACCGCCCGTCGGCGCGACCGTGAACAGGTCAGGTGCCTCCGCGTCGGCCGTCGGCAGCGCCGAGTACACGATGCGGGTCCCGTCGGAACTCCAGTCCGCCGTCGCGGCGTACAACAGCGGGTCCGTCAGCGACCGCTCCGGGCCCGCCGATCGGTCGACCGGCATCACGGTGAGGGTGACGCCGTCGAGGTCGGACTCGAGGTCCTGCTCGACGGTGTGCACGAGCTCGAACACCACGTACGTCCCGTCCGGCGACCAGCGGACGCCGGCGGTGAAGTCCAGCGGCGTGCCCTCACGCAGCACGGTCACCTCGCCGGTCCGGACGTCGACGGTCTCGAGCGCGTCGTGCCCCTTCCCGGCGCGCTCCGAGCCGCGGCTGTACGCCACCCGCGTCCCGTCGGGCGACCAGGCCGGGTCGTCCAACCACCGGCACGAGCCGCGGCAGTCGAGCAGCATCCGCGGGTGGCTGCCGTCGGCGTCGGCGATCCAGAGATCGTCGCGCTCGCCGTCGTTCATCACGAAGACGATGTGCTCGCCCGACGGATCCCAGTCGGGGTTGGTCTGGTGGCCGTGCCCGACCTCGGCCACCGGCGCCACGAGCCCGGTGCCGTCGGCGTGCACCATCGCGACCTCGTAGCGGGCCCCTGCGTCCTGCTGGAAGAGCACCCACGGACCGTGGTCGGCTTCCGGGGTCGCCGTGGGTGCTGGTGCTGCGTCGACTCCGCCGCAGGCGGTGAGGACGACGGACAGGAGTGCGATGGCAGAGGTGCGCATGCCTCTTGACAGTCAGCAGGCCCCCCGCACTTCCAGTCCCGTGCTCAGCCGTCGTCGACCTCGAGCTCCAGGCGAGCGGCGGCGTTCCCGAGGCCGCGATGGCCGCGGGTGACGTACGCGCCCACGACGGTCGCCACCGCGAGCACGGCCAGCACGACCTGGGCCGCCGGCACGGTCACCACGGCCAGCAGGACCAGGGGGACGACGCCCACCAGCAGCTTGACCAGGCGGCGGCCGTACGACGCGGGCGTGGTGCGCAGGTCGACGACGAGCTCGCCGACGGTCTTGCCCGCCACGAGGACCACCACGCCCTGGACGAGCAGCGGGACGCCGGCGCGCAGCACGATCATCGACGGGGAGTCGGTCGCCGGACGTTCGTGCTCGGCGAACACGAGGTACCCACGCCACAGCGCCGCCGCAGCCGTGCCCGCGAGCACCACGAGGAGCACGTCGCAGACCGTGCCCGCCAGGCGGCGCCCCGCCGTGACCGAGGTCGGCAGGCGTCGGCGGGCGGTCCCGAGCCGGCGGTGCCTGCGGGCGGCGTACGGGTAGGACACGACCGCCCCGAGGAAGGCGCCGAACGTGTTGGTGACCAGGTCGTCGACGTCGAAGAGCCGGTACGCGCACGGGTAGACGCCCCACACGCCGGTGAGCTGGGTGACCTCGATGAGCAGCGAGACGGCGAGCCCGAAGCCGGTGGCCACCACGACGCCGCGGTGGGTGATGAACCGGACGAACGGGCCGAACGGAAGGAACAGCACGACGTTCAGCACCAGCTGCAGGAACGCCTGGTTGCGCAGCAGCGCGCTCGGGGTGCCCAGTCCGGCGTACCCGGCCTGCTCGGCCGCCCGCCGTACGTCGTCGGCGAAGGCCATCAGCCGGGTCTGCGCGTGCTGGCAGGTGTAGTCGCCCACGTCGGGCAGCGGCAGCAGGGTGTAGGTCCACAGCGCGACGCCGTACACGGCGGCGGTGACGAGCACGGCCAGGTCGTTGCCGCCGAGCCTCCCGTCGCGGCGGTACTGCACCGCGGCCACCGGGATGAACAGCAGCACGGCGACCGCCGAGCCCAGGATCAGCGCCGCGAGCGCGTTGGTCCCCTGGTCGCCCACGGCTCAGGAGCCTAGGAGGCGGTCGGTGTCAGCGGCCGCGGCGGTCCACCCGTGCCCACGGCCAGTCGCGGGCGAGCCAGTCGGCGACCGCGTCGGCGAGCGGCGTGTCGAGGTGGGCGTGGCTGGCCCGCACCCACGAGCGCGCGCTGACGTCCCAGGCATCGTCCTTGGAGGGGTACACGTAGACACAGCCGATCACGTCCCCGTCCGCGGGGTCGAGCACGGTGAACGTGAAGCCCCTGCGCTGCTCGAAGTCCTCGGCGTGACGGACGAGGTCCGCGAGGTTGCTCTCCAGGGTCATCCCCTCCGGCGGCGGCCAGCTGCTGCCGACGAACCCGGTGGTCGAGCGGATGTGGTCGATGCTCGACGTCCAGGCCGCGTGGTCGGCCTCGTTGTGCTGCGGACCCAGCGGCTCGAGGACGAAGTCCTCGGTGACGAGGTGGGTCGGGGGGTCGAAGTCGGCGGGTACGACGGCGTCCGCGGTCATGAGCGCGACGCTAGCCGCTCGGGCAGAGTGGGGACATGGACGCCCTCCCCGAGCCGGTGCGCCAGGTCACCGCGCACTACCTGGCCCTGGCCGAGGAGCGCGTACCCGGCGTCGTCGAGGGGCTGTACCTGCTGGGGTCGCTCGGGTGGGGAGAGTGGTACGACGGGCGCAGCGACGTCGACTTCCTCGCGGTCACCGGGGAGCGTCCCGACCCCGCTCCGCTCCACGAGCTGCACGCGGAGCTGGGCCAGGCGTTCCCCCGCCCCTGGTTCAGCGGCTCGTACGTCACCTGGTCCGACCTGGGACGCTCACCGGCCAGGCTGCCCGCCGTGCCCGGGATCCTCGAAGGAGCATGGCGGGACGCCGGGCCGGGGCCGTCCCCCGTCGAGTGGCACCAGCTCGCCCACCACGGGATCCGGGTCCACGGACCGGCGGTCCAGGACCTCGACGTGCGCGCCGACGAGCAGGAGCTCCGCAGGTACTCGCACCGCAACCTCACCGAGTACTGGTCACCCCTCCTGACCCAGCTCGAGGAGGACCGCGAGCGCGCGGGAAGGCCCGACGTCGTCGAGTGGTTCGTGCTCGGCATCCCCCGGCTGCACCACGTGGTCGCGACGGGTGCCCAGACGTCCAAGGACGGCGCCGGACACCACGCCCTCGAGGTGTTCGGCAAGCAGCGCTGGCGGCCCGTCGTCGCCGAGGCGCTGACCCACCGGGCGCTCGGAGAGGCGTCGGGGTTCTGGGCCGGACGCGAGGACGAGCTCGCCGACGACGTGCTGGCGTTCTGCAGGACCGCCCTCGACGCCGGACTGGCCCTCGACCCCGAAGCCCCGACCGATGAGCTGGAACCAGCAGAGAGGTCTGCCCCGACATGACATTCACGACCTGCCACGTGACGATCTCCCTCGACGGGTACCTCGCCGGACCCGACCAGACCCTCGAGACGCCGCTGGGCATCGGCGGCGAGGACCTCCACCGCTGGATGTTCCCGCCGGAGGGTGAGCAGCCCCAGCCGGACGACCTGAAGGCCCGGGAGCACCTGGCCAAGCCCCGCGGCGCGTACGTCATGGGTCGCAACATGTACGGCCCGGTCCGCGGCGGCTGGGAGACCTGGGACGGCGAGTGGCGGGGCTGGTGGGGCGACGAGCCGCCGTACCACGCTCCCGTCTTCGTGCTCACCCACCACGCGCACGACCCGATCGAGATGGAGGGCGGGACGACGTTCCACTTCGTCACCGACGGGTTCGACGCGGCGTTCGCCGCCGCCGCCGAGGCCGCCGGGGACCGTGAGGTGCTCATCGCGGGAGGCGCGTCCACGATCCGCCAGGCGTTCGCGGCCGGCGTCCTCGACGAGATCGTCCTCGACGTCTCGCCGATGCTCCTCGGCGGCGGGGAGCGCCTCCTCGACGGTGTGGCGGACCCGGGTCTCACGCCGGTCGAGGTGCTGTCGTCACCTCTCGCCACCCACATCCGCTACCGCGTGGGCTGAACCGCCCCACCCGCCGCCACGCGGGACCTACGCTGCTCGCATGGCCATCGACGGCTGGGACCAGGCCGCCACGATCGACGACGTCCTCGAGCGGATGGCGGCCATCGACGCGGCGCTCCCGCACGACGACGGGGTCGCCTACTTCAACCGGATGTACTGGCAGGTCACCAAGCTCGTCGACCAGGCCGTGGACGCGAAGAGCTTCGTCGCGGGCGAGTTCCTCGGCCGCCTGGACGTGAACTTCGCGAACCTGTTCTTCGCGGCGTACGGCGCGGACCAGGACGGCCGGCCGATCAGCCCCGCCTGGGCGCCGCTGTTCGAGGGTCGCGGCCGCGAGCGCACGCTGCCGATCCAGTTCGCCCTGGCCGGCATGAACGCCCACATCAGCCACGACCTGCCGCACGCCGTCGTCACCACCTGCCGCGAACTCGCCGTGGTGCCACGGAACAACTGCCCCGAGCACACCGACTTCACCCACACCAACGACGTGCTCGCCGCGGCCCAGGAGGAGATCAAGGACTGGTTCAGCACCGGCATCGTGGCCACCGTCGACCGCCTCGGCGGCCGCGTCGACGACGGGTTCGCCACGTTCGGCATCCACGTGGCTCGCGCGGCGGCCTGGCAGACCTCCGAGCTGATGTGGGAGCTGGCGGACAAGGACTCCCTGGACCGCATGTTCCGCGACAGCCTGAGCCGCACCGTCGAGCTCACCAGCCGCGGCATCCTGCTCTGATGGCTCGCGCCCGGGGGGCGACGTACGGCATCATTGTCTGAACAGTCAGTCAAACGTGGAGCCCGTCGATGCCCGATCCCCTCCTGGTGCGCGCACTGGCCGTCGAGTCCGACGGTGTGCTGTCGCTCGAGCTGGTCGACCACGCGGGCCGCGAGCTGCCGCCGTGGGAGCCGGGGGCCCACCTGGACGTGCACCTCGCGAACGGGATGAGCCGGCAGTTCTCGCTGTGCGGCGACCCGCACGACCGGCACCGCTACCGGCTCGGCGTGCTGCGCGAGCCGAGCGGCCGCGGCGGCTCGGCGTACGTGCACGACGTGCTCCGTCCGGGCCACACGGTCGAGCACCTCGGGCCGCGCAACCACTTCCGGCTGGAGCCGTCGCCGGCGTACCTCTTCGTCGCCGGCGGCATCGGGATCACGCCGATCCTGCCGATGCTGGCCCGCGCCGAGGCCGACGGGGCGGCCTGGACGCTGCTGTACGGCGGGCGCACCGCCGCCTCGATGGCGTTCACCGGTGAGCTGGCCCGGTACGGCGAGCGGGTCACCCTCCACCCGCAGGACTCCCACGGGCTCCTCGACCTCGACGGGCTCCTCGGCACGCCGCGAGCGGACACACTGGTCTACTGCTGCGGCCCCGAGCCCCTGCTCCGCGCGGTGGAGCAGCGGATGGCAGCCTGGCCCGCCGACGCCCTGCACGTGGAGCGCTTCGCGGCTCCCGACCAGCCGGTCCGGGACCCGGCGTCGGAGCACGAGGTCGAGGTGGTGCTGGCCGAGTCCGGCCGCACCGTGATGGTCGGACCCGACACCTCGATCCTCCAGGCCCTCCTCGACGCGGGTGTCGACGTGCTGCACGACTGCACCGAGGGCATCTGCGGGTCGTGCGAGACCAAGGTCGTCGAAGGCGAGGTGGATCACCGCGACTACGTGCTGACCGAGCGCGAGAAGGCCGCCGGTGACTGCATGATGCTGTGCGTCTCGCGCGCCTGCGGCACGCGGCTGGTCCTGGGGCTCTAGTGGGTGAGCGCCCCAAGCCGCTTGCGAGGCCCGGAGGAGGCACTCGGATTGAGGAGCGTCACTCAGGTCCGAGCGTGCGAGGAGCTGAGTCACGCGTCTCGAAGTCCAGAGAGCTCGCGGAACCGGCGTACCTGCGCCTCGCGCTCGAAGCGGCGCTGCTCGTCCAGCGAGCGGTCGGTGGCCTGGAGCAGCAGCGCCTTCGTCTCGCGCACGGCGCCCGGCAGCGCCGCGGTCAGCGCACCGATCAGGTCGTTCACCGTGGCGTCGAGCTCGGCCCGCGGCACGACGACGTTGGCCAGTCCGATCGCCATCGCCTCCTCGGCGCCGACGTACCTCGCGGTCGCGCAGATCTCCAGGGCCCGGGCGTACCCGACCAGGGCGACGAGCGGCTGCGTGCCGGTGAGGTCCGGGACCAGCCCGAGGGCCGACTCCTTCATGCAGAGCTGGGCGTCGTCGGCCAGCACGCGCAGGTCACAGGACAGCGCGAGCTGGAACCCGGCCCCGATCGCGTGGCCCTGCACCACGGCGATCGACACGAACCTCGGGTCCCGCAACCAGGTGAAGCCCCGTTGGAACTCCTCGATCGTGGCCGACGCCTCCTCGTCCGAGAGCGCGAGCAGCCCCGCCACGGTCTCGACACCGTCATCGCCCCCGGACGGATCGAGCCCGACGTTCAGCTGGGCCCGGTCCAGGCCGGCCGAGAAAGACTGTCCGCTCCCCCGCAGCACGACCACCCGTACGTCGTCGGGCAGCTCGTCCCCGATGCGGGCCAGGGTGCGCCACGTCAGCGGCGTCTGGGCGTTACGGGCCTCGGGCCGGTCGAGGGTGACGACGGCGACCTCGCCGGTGACGTCGTACGCGAGCCCGGCCGCCTGCAGCTCCTCGGGAGTCATGCGGCGACGCTAGCTGCTGGTCACGCCAACGTGACGAGGTCGGCGTACGAGTCGTTCCAGAGGTCCTCGACGCCGTCGGGCAGGATCAGCACCCGGTCGGGCTCGAGCGCGCGGACCGCTCCCTCGTCGTGGGTGACCAGCACGATGGCGCCCTCGTAGCTGCGGATCGCGGACAGCACCTCCTCGCGGGAGGCGGGATCGAGGTTGTTGGTGGGCTCGTCGAGCAGCAGCACGTTGGCGCTGCTGACGACCAGGATCGCCAGCGCCAGCCGCGTCTTCTCGCCACCCGAGAGGACCCGCGCCGGCTTGGCGGAGTCCTCGCCGGAGAAGAGGAACGAGCCGAGCACGGACCGTGCCTCGGTGTCGGTGAGCTGCGGCGCCGCGGAGTGCATGTTCTCCAGGACGGTGCGCGAGGTGTCGAGGGTCTCGTGCTCCTGGGCGTAGTAGCCGATCTTCAGCCCGTGGCCGGGCAGCACCTCCCCGGTGTCGGCCTTGTCGACGCCGGCGAGCAGCCGCAGCAGCGTGGTCTTGCCGGCGCCGTTGAGGCCGAGCACGACCACGCGCGAGCCGCGGTCGATGGCGAGGTCGACGTCGGTGAACACCTCCAGCGAGCCGAAGGACTTCGACAGCTCGCTCGCGGTCAGCGGCGTCTTGCCGCACGGCGCCGGTGCCGGGAACTTGATCCGCGCCACCCGGTCGCCGCGGCGCTCGGCCTCGACGCCGGCCATCAGCCGCTCGGCGCGCTTCATCATCGACTGCGCGGCCTGGGCCTTGGTCGCCTTGGCGCGCATCTTGTTGGCCTGGTCCATGAGGGCGTCGGCCTTGCGCTCGGCGTTCTGGCGTTCGCGCTTACGGCGCCGCTCGTCGGTCTCGCGCTGGGCGAGGTACGCCGTCCAGCCGAGGTTGTAGACGTCGATCTCGGCGCGGTTGGCGTCGAGGTGGAGCACCTTGTTGACCGTCGCCTCGAGCAGGCCCGTGTCGTGGCTGATCACGACGAGACCGCCCTTGTGGGCCTTGAGGAACTCGCGCAGCCAGACGATCGAGTCGGCGTCGAGGTGGTTGGTCGGCTCGTCGAGGAGCAGGGTCTCGGCCCCGGAGAACAGGATCCGCGCCAGCTCGACCCGGCGGCGCTGGCCACCGGAGAGGGTGCGGATCGGCTGGCCGAGGATGCGGTCGTCGATCCCGAGGCTGTGTGCGATCTGGGCGGCCTCCGACTCCGCGGCGTACCCGCCCCCGGCGTGCAGCTCGGCGTCGGCCCGTTCGTACCTCCGCATGGCCCGCTCGCGGACCTTCTCGTCGTCGCTGCCCATCTCGGTCTCGGCGCTCCGCAGCCGGCGGACGACGTCGGCCAGGCCGCGGGCCGACAGGATGCGCTCGCGCGCGAGGACGTCGGGGTCGCCGGTGCGCGGGTCCTGCGGCAGGTAGCCGACGGAGCCGGTCGCGTGGACGCTGCCGGCGGCCGGCAGGCCTTCCCCGGCGAGGATCTTGGTGAGGGTGGTCTTGCCGGCGCCGTTGCGGCCCACGAGGCCGATCTTGTCGCCGGCCGCCACGCGGAAGCTGACGTCCTGCATCAACAGCCTCGCCCCGGCTCGCACCTCGAGGTGTTGGGCGGTGATCATCAGGCTCAGTAGTCTATGGGCGGCCCACCCACCTCACGCAGACGGCGGGGCCCGGACAAGGAGAGCAGGCAATGCGCTTCAACCCCAAGGCCCGGCTGGACACCTCCCGCACCCGCGACGTCGGCGGCTCGGGCGCTGGGGGCGGCATGGGCGGCGGCGGGATGCGCATCCCCATCCCGGGCGGCACCAAGGCCGGTGGCGGCATCGGCGGCGTGCTCGTCATCGTGCTGTTCCTCGTGCTGACCCAGTGCGTCGGCGGCGGCACCGGCGGCATCCAGCTGCCCGACACCGGCCTGGACACCCAGCGGTTCCAGGGCACGGACACCGGCCGCTACGCCCAGTGCAAGACCGGCCAGGACGCCCAGGACAGCACCGACTGCGCCCGGGTCGCGGTGGAGAACTCCCTGACCAGCTACTGGTCCGACGCGCTGCCCGCGCAGAGCGGGAAGGCGTTCCACCCCGAGAGCAGCATCCAGACGTTCAGCGGCGCGACGGGCACGGGTTGCGGCAACGCCACGGCGCAGGTCGGCCCGTTCTACTGCCCCACCGACGAGACGATCTACCTCGACACCAGCTTCTTCGAGGACGTGCTCCAGAAGCAGCTCAACGGCCCGGCGGGCGACTTCGTGGAGCCCTACGTGCTGGCCCACGAGTACGGCCACCACATCCAGAACCTCCTCGGCACGATGGGCCAGGTGCGCACCCAGCAGGGCCCCAACAGCGACTCGGTGCGCCTCGAGCTCCAGGCCGACTGCTACGCCGGCATGTGGACCAACGCCGCGACCTCGACCGACAACGCCCAGGGCGAGCCGCTGATCCTCGAGCTCAGCCAGGACGACATCAAGCAGGCGCTCGAGGCCGCCAAGGCGGTGGGCGACGACCGCATCCAGCAGCAGACGACCGGAACCGTGAACAAGGAGCAGTGGACCCACGGGTCTGCCGCGGCGCGGATGAAGTGGTTCCAGGTGGGGTACTCGCAGGGTTCGCTGAAGGCGTGCGACACCTTCGCGCCGGCAACCGTTGAGTAGCGCGCTCGTGTGGACCACCGCCCTGCTCGTCCTGGGCCCGACCATCCTGTTCGTCGGACTGGTCGTGGTCATCCACGACTACCTCGCGCCCGAGGGCGGCTGGCTGCGCCAGATGGAGGACGCCGGCGAGATCTTCAGCACCGTCGGCACCGGGCTGGCCGTGCTGGTCGCGTTCCTGATCGTGGCGGCGTTCGGGCACTACCAGAACGCGCGTGACGCCGTGGGCAAGGAGGCCGTCGCCGTCCAGCAGCAGTACGTCATGGCGTCGTACTTCGACCAGGCCGACAGCGACCAGCTGCGCGGTGAGGTGCTCTGCTACGCCAGGGCCGTCGTCGACGACGAGTGGCCGGCCATGCAGCGCAACGACGAGAGCGCCCGGGTGCAGGGCTGGGTCGACGCGATGGACACCTCGATGCGCGCGTCCACCGTGGACACCCAGAAGCAGGTCGAGGCCCTGGCGCACTGGTTCGACGTCAACAACGACCGCCAGGACGGCCGGCGGGAGCGGCTGGCCGAGTCGAAGCCGTTCGTGCCCGGTTTCCTGTGGGCGGCGCTGATCCTGATCTCCCTGGTCGTGCTGGGCTACCAGCTGCTGATGATCGACCCGAGCGTGAAGGTGTTCGGGCAGGCCTACAGCATGGCCGCGATGGCGATCACGGTGTTCGCCGCGCTGGCCGTCGTGTTCATGGTCGACCGCCCGTTCAACGACCGCGGCGCGGAGATCAGCCACATCCGCATGGACCACGCGATCGCCCTGATGTCGCGCACGGCGCCGCCGACGCTGCCCTGCACGGCCGACGGCACGCCCACCCGCGCGTGATCAGCTGAGCAGCGCCTCGATCTCGCCGGCCACCCGCTCGAGCGCGCGCAGGTACGGCGCCACGCTCGGGTGCCGGAACTTGGCCGCGAGCGCGCCCTCGCCACCCGCCACCCGCGCCAGGGCCCACTCGGCACGGCCGAGGGCGGTGTAGGCCGCCACGATGCGCGTGCCGAGCAGCACCTCGTCGCGGGTCGCCAGGTCGGCGGCGCCGGCATCGGACATGCCCAGCAGGTAGGCGTCCACCAGCGGCTCGGGAGCCTCGCGGGCGCTCGCCACGTGCAGGCCGAGGTCCAGGCCGACCGGGTCCGTGCCGAGGCACTGCCAGTCGACGGCCACGACCACGTCGCCCTCGCGGCCGCGGAAGTTCTGGGCGGAGACGTCGCCGTGGTGCGGGACGCGGGGCAGGGCGTCGTACCGCTGGAGGAAGTGCTCGCGACGCGTCCACAGGCTGTCGGCCAGGTCGGCGGCGGCGGTCCGCGCCAGCGTCGGCCAGCCCCCGCGACGCTCGGTCCGCTGGAGGCGGCGGCGCAGCTGATCGCGCCCGAACCACGCCGGCTCACCCAGGTCCGCGGATGCGAACCGCCCGAGGGCGTGGGCGACGAACAGCCCGTTGGTGCCGGCGTCCTCCACGAAATCACACCAGATCGTGACGCCCTCGTCGTCCTCCTCCACCCCGGCCGCCGGGCCGCGGACGCCCGGCGTGTCCTCGACGACGCCGGACTGGGCGACGTCGGCCTCCCGGCGCCAGTAGGCGAAGTGCGTCGGGTCGGAGAGCTCGGGTGGGTCGTGCGGTGTCGGCCGGGCGAGACGCTTGACGACCAGCGGCTGCCCGCCGCTCTCGGTGCGCCACACGCCGACGGTGGAGGGTCCGGTGCCGGCGGGCACCGACAGCCATCCCGGCTCCGGCTCCCAGGCCATAGCGGGCACGCTAACCGATGTCGCGCCCCAGGAAGCGCCACCACGCGGCCGCGACGAGCGCGGCGGCCACGGCGGTGAGGGCCACAGCGGTGCCCGGCGCGAAGGCCTCGACCGGCATCGCGGGCAGGTGCGTGTACGGCGACAGGCCGGTCACCGCAGCGGGCAGGTCGAGCAGCTCGCCGAGCTGGCCGAGCGCGAAGAAGGCGGCCAGCACGCTCCAGGCGAGCACGGCGTACCTGGTGCCGGCGGCGTACAGGAGCAGGGCCAGCCCGGCCACCGCCCACACGGCGAACGACTGGTCGAGGGCCGCGCCGACGAACCCGCCGAGGTGGTCGCCCAGGCCGACGGCGGCGCCGACACCGGTGACCAGGAGCAGCCAGGTCCCGCCACCGAGGGCCACGACGGCGGTGGCCAGGAACGACCGCGACCGGGACGTCGCGGTCGCGAGGACCTGCTCGGTGCGGCCGTCGCGCTCGTCGCCGGCGCCGTGGCCGACGACGGCGATCGCGAAGCAGGTCACCACGACGCCGGCGATGGACAGAACCGCGGCCACCAGGGCGTCCTCCAGCTTGCCGACGCCGCCCAGGCTCTCGATCACCTGACGACCGGCCTCGCTGTCCAGCAGGTCCCCGACGCCCGGCGCGATCGCGCCCATCACCAGGCCCATCACGCCGACGCCGGCCGACCAGGACCAGAGCATCGTGCGGTGCACCCGCCAGGTCAGCACGAAGGCGTCCGCGAGCCGGGGCGACCCGGTTGCGGGGCCCGGACGAGCAGCGAAGAGGCCGGCTCCCAGGTCGCGCCGTGCGCGCAGCAGGACGGCGGTGCCCAGGAGGGCCGCCCCGAGGACGAGGTCGAGGAGCAGCACCCACCAGCGCGGGTCGGACCACGCTCGCAGCCGGGTCGACCAGCCGAACGGCGACAGCCACGACACCCACTCCGGCCCGGTGTCGCCCACGGCGCGGAGCACGTACAGCACCCCGATCCCGGCTCCGGCCAGGGCCGCGCAGGTGCGCGCGCTGGCGGAGAGCTGGCAGGCGACGGCGGTCAGGCCGATCGCCACCCAGGACACGCCGACCCACGAGAGCGCGAACCCGACCGACCCGGCGAGCGGCAGGCCACCGCCGACGCAGGCCAGCACGCAAAGCGCGCCGAGGACCAGTGACACCAGCACGCTCTCCAGCACCGCCGCCGCCAGCTGGGCGTCGCGCCCGACCGCCGTGCCGCCGAGCAGCTCGGCGCGCCCCGACTCCTCCTCGGAGCGGGTGTGGCGGCGGACGAGCACCAGGAACAGCAGCGCCGCGAACACGGCGTACAGCACCGTCAGCTTGGTCATCGACAGCTCGCCCGCGCTGCGCACGTCGAGGATGGGGCCGTAGAGCGCCACGATGGCCGGGCTCGAGTTGATCGCCTCGGCGGCCTCGACGCGGTCGGCGGCGGTCGGGTAGATCGACTCGGTCGCGGCGGCGGAGGCGTACACGACGGCCACCAGCAGCAGCACCCACACCGAGGCGAGCACCCGGTCGCGGCGCAGGGCCGCGCGGGTGAGCGCCCAGGTGCCGGCGAACGCCGTCACCGCGGCACCGCCGCAGGGCGGTAGGCCTCCAGGAACAGCTCCTCGAGGGTCGGCGGGGCGCTGGTCAGCGAGCGCACCCCGGCGGCGGTGAGTGCGCCGAGCACGTCGGTCATCGCGTCGGGCTCGACCGAGCAGCTGACGGTCCGGCCGTCCACGTGCACGTCGCTCACCCCGTGCAGGCGCGCCAGGCCGGGGACCTCACCGACGACCTCGGCGACCACCCGGCTGCGGCGCAGGTGCCGCAGGTCGGCCAGCGTGCCGCTCTCCACCGCCCGGCCGGCGCGGATGATGGTGACGCGGTCGGCCAGCCGCTCGACCTCGCTGAGGATGTGGCTGGACAGCAGCACGGTGGTGCCGGCCGCCACCCGCTCGGCCAGGGTGTCGGCGAACACCTGCTCCATCAACGGGTCGAGGCCGGAGGTCGGCTCGTCGAGCACGAGCAGGTCGACGTCCGCGGCGAGGGCGGCGACGAGAGCGACCTTCTGCCGGTTGCCCTTGGAGTAGGCCCGGCCGCGCTTGGTCGGGTCGAGGTCGAAGCGCTCCAGCAGCTCGGCGCGGCGGGTGCCGGCGGGCTCGATCCCGCGCATCCGCAGCAGCATGTCGATGGTCTCGCCGCCGGAGAGGTTCGGCCACAGGTTCACGTCACCGGGCACGTACGCCAGCCGCCGGTGGATGGCGACGCTGTCGGCCCACGGGTCCATCCCGAACGCCGAGAGCGCGCCGGAGTCGGTGCGCAGCAGGCCCAGCAGCGCGCGGATGGTGGTCGACTTCCCGGCGCCGTTCGGGCCGAGGAAGCCGTGCACCTCGCCGACCGCGACGGTGAGGTCGAGCCCGTCCAGGGCCCGGGTGGCGCCGAAGGTCTTGACCAGCTGCTCGATGTGGACGACGGGATCGGTCACGACCCTCACGATACACAGCATTCAGTATTTCCTGAATGTTGTTACACTTCGACCATGTCTCCCGCGTCGCACGACCGGACGGTCGCCGACCGGTTCGTCGAGCGGATGGGCGGCGCCCTCACCGACGCCGGTCTCCCCCGGCTCCCGTCGCGGGTGTTCTCGGCCCTGGTGGTCGACGACGACGGCCGGATGACGGCGGCCGAGCTGGCCGAGACTCTCGGGGTCAGCCCCGCCGCGGTCTCCGGCGCCGTGAACTTCCTGGGCCAGATCGGCTTCCTGCACCGCGAGCGCGAGCGAGGCTCGCGCAAGGACGTGTACGTCGTGGACGACGACGCCTGGCTCGGCGCGATGATGCGCAAGGACCAGACGTACGCGCCGATGATGACGGCCCTCGCCACCGCTCTCGACGGGTTGACCGAGGACGCGCCGGCCCGGCACCGGCTGTGGCTGATGCGGGAGTTCCTGCTGTTCGTGGACGCCGAGATGGACGGTCTGGCCCAGCGGTGGATCGCCCACCGCCAGGCGCTTGAGGAACCGGCCGCGACACGCCCCGTGTCGCGCTGACCGCCGGGCGTTTCCGGGCTAGGTTGCGGGTGGCGGACCGTGGGGGGCCGCCGCGGCTCGGGCGCTCACCCGACGTTCGCACAGGAGACGCCCATGTCCCAGGGGGGACAGCCGGGGGACGGCCAGGTCACTGGCCAGGTGGCAGGCCGGCACTCGGCCTCGCCAGCGGGGCGGCACGCCTCGCGGCTGGTCGTCTACACCTCCGTGCTGGGTCCGGGCCGCGCACTTCCCGAGGTGCCCGTCGCGCGCGAGTCGGCGGCCGACTTCCTGTGCTTCACCGACGACCCCGGCCTGCGCAGCGACACGTGGGAGGTCGTGCTGGTGCGCCCGCGCCTCCCGGGCGACGCGGTGCGCAGCGAGCGGTACCTGAAGATCGTCGGCCACCCCGCGCTGGCGGGGTACGACCGGACGCTCTGGGTCGACCCGGGGCTCGAGCTGCTGGCGGCGCCCGAGACCTTCGTCGGGGAGTGGCTGGCCGACGCGCACGTCGCGGCGCCGCTGCACACCTTCTACCCCAGCGTGCTGGCGGAGGCGCAGGCCTGCATCGACCTCGGCAAGGACGACCACCTGCGGGTCTTCGAGCAGCTGGCCCACTACGTCCAGACCGCGGCGGCCGCCCTCGACGCGAACCCGCACTGGACCGCCCTCCTGGCGCGGCGGCGTACCCAGACCACGGAGACGGCGATGGCGCTGTGGTGGGAGCACGTCCTGAGGTACTCCCGCCGCGACCAGCTCTCCTTCAACGTGGCGATGACCGAGGCGGGCGTCTGGGTCGCGTCGGTGCCGCTGGCCAACCTGAGCTCGGAGCTGCACCGCTGGCCGCTCGGTCCACAGATCCGATCGGGGGCCCCGGAGGACCAGGCGAGCGACGGCGCCCGACGGGTCCGGGCGGAGATCGAGCAGGTGCTGGCCGACCTGGACGACCCGGACGCGTGGATCTACGAGCTCGAGGCGCGGCTGGCCGCGGCGACCGCGAAGGTGCGCGAGCTGCGCGGGCGGCGGCGCACGGGCGCCTGACCGCGCACGGCGGTAGCGTCCGAGCATGACTCGGCTGCCCGACGAGACCACCCGGTTCCTGCACGCGACCGCGTTGGCCCGCCAGCGCGAGGGCCGGGTGCCGGGCCTCCTGGCCGCGGTGGCGCGCGGCGGCGAGCTGCTGTGGTGGGAGGGCATCGGCACCGCCGAGGTCGGCACCGACCGGGCGCCGGGGCCGGACGACCAGTTCCTGATCGCCTCCATCACCAAGACGTTCACCGCCGCGATGGTGATGCAGCTGCGCGACGAGGGACGGCTCGGCCTCGACGACCGGATCGGGGACCACCTGCCCGACGTCAGCCACCCGACGACGCTCCGCCAGGGCCTCGCGCACGTCTCCGGGCTCCAGCGCGAGCCGGTCGGCGACGTCTGGGACACCCTCGTCCAGCCCGACGAGGACGAGCTGCTGAAGAACTTCGCCGCCATCGAGCGGGTCGGCCGGCCGCACGACCGCTGGCACTACTCCAACATCGTGTACGCCGTGCTCGGCCGGCTCGTCGCCACCCTCGACGGCCGCGCGTGGGAGGAGTCGCTGCGGTCGCGGCTGCTCGACCCGCTCGGGCTGACCCGCACGACGGTCGGCTTCGACGGCGGGCCGCAGGCCCAGGGCTACTTCGTGCCGCCGTTCCACGACGTACCCCGCCCCGAGCCGCTCGTGCAGACGCGCGCGATGACGCCGTGCGGCGGGCTCGCCTCGACCGCACGGGACCTGGCTCGCTGGTCGGCGTTCCTCGCCGATCCCGACCCTGCGGTCCTCTCCCCCGACACGGTCGAGGAGATGACCCAGCCGCAGGTCCTGATGGACCCCGACCGCTGGAACGCCGGCATGGGGCTCGGGCTCTTCGTGGTCCGCGCGGGCGACCGTTCCTGGGTCGGCCACGACGGCGGCATGCCCGGCCACATCACCGGCGTGCACACCCACCGCGAGAGCGGCACCGGCGGCATCGTGCTGATGAACAACACCGGCTCGCCCGACCCGACGGCGTTCGCGATCGAGCTGGCGAGCCGCGTGGTGGACGACGTCCCGACCGACGACGCCCCGTGGCAGCCCGGCACCGAGGTACCTGCCGACCTGGCCGCCGTCATCGGCCGCTGGTACTCCGAGGGACAGCCCTTCACGTTCGCGGTGCGCGAGGGTCGTCTCGAGGCCTCCGCCGACAACCAGCCGGGACGCAAGCCGTCGGTCTTCGCGGCCGAGGGGCCGGACCGCTACCGGACCGTCAGCGGGCGTGAGCGCGGCGAGCTGCTGCGGGTGGCCCGCGACGACTCCGGGGTCGTCACCGAGATGCACTGGGCGACGTACCGCGTCACCCGCGAGCCCCTCGGGTTCGGCGAGCAGCCCGCCTGACCGTGGCGCTCAGGCGTTCGCCACCTCGACCCGCACGGCCTGGGCGTGGGCGACCGCGGCGTCGAGGACGGCCCGCCGGGGGTCGGGCACGGGCAGCCACGGCTCGACGACGGTCAGCCCCTTGAGCCGGGGGTCGGCGAGCACCTCGTCCACGGCGGCGTGGTCCCCACCCGTCACGACCGGCCCCGGCCGCAGGATCCGGGCGGCGTGGTCGGCGGCCGCCTCGTAGGCCTGACGCGCCTGGTTGTCCCGCCGGCGCGCGAACCGCTGCTGGCTCTGCCCGCCTGCCTTGGTCCGGCCCTGCACGTGCCGCTGGCCGATCTTGTGCTCGGCGAGGATCGCGCCGGCCAGGCGGGCGACCGCGAACCCGCCCTTGCGCACCAGCAACACGCCCCACTCCCCCGGCGCGCCGACGGTCGCGGCGAACGTCGACGGTTCGGCCGCCCCGTCGTACGCCCTCCCGAACGGCAGCCGCGCGACGAACGTCGAGCCGTCGGCCGCGGTGCCGGCGAGCGCCCCGTCCTCGACGACGTACGCCGTCTCGCCGTGACGGGTCGCGAAGTTCTCCGCCCAGCGCTCGAGGCGCGCGGCGGGTACCGAAACCGTCACGATCTCCACGACGTCTGTTTCTACATGCCGCAGCCCGGGACCCTCGCACCATGAGGGTCGTCGGCGTGGTGGCGCTGGTCCTCGTCGGCATCCTCACGGGCTGCACCTCGGACAGCGGGCCTGCGGCCGGCCACGTCAGCAAGCGCGTGGTGAGGACCGACCTGCCTCTCGGCCCGCAGCCACTCACCCTGCGTCGTCCCGAAGGCCTGGTGGAGCTCTACCCGTGGCACGCGTGCTCGTCGACGAACGGCTGCTGGGGCGCGGACCACCCGCCGGACGACCCGCCGCTCACGGCGGCCGAGGGGTCGGTCGCGTTCTCCTTCCCCCAGGACGGCTGGGTCTTCGAGGCCGCGTTCACCTATCCGGGCGCCGGACGATGTGGCCGGACCGCGCACGAGTCGCTCGAGGCCGGGGACGACGGCACGTACGTCGTGGCCGCCCCCGGCGCCGCGGGCACGTGGGACGTCACCGTGTCGGGGCGGTCCGACGAGGGCGGCAGCCTGATGGCGACCTTCCGCTGGACGACGGCCGCGAGCGACCCCGGCACCGACGTGGTCGGCGACCTCACGTTCCTGTGGCCGCAGCGCGGGGTCACCAGCCCTCCGGTCCTCACGCTCCGGGGGCTCGCCGAGGACCCGCCCTTCGCCGAGGCGGAGCTCATCCTGCCCGACCACCCCGACATCGCGCCGTACGTGCTGCACCTCGGTGCGTTCGGCTGCCCCGGCGACGGCGTCGTGGACCTGGCGCAGGACGACCAGCTCGTCGGCAGCAGGGTCCTCCCAGGGCTCCACGCCACCGAGCGCGTCGAGGTCCACCTGTTCTTCGGCGACGACGAGTACGTCGGGACGTCCGTCTGGCCGGACGACTACCTGTCGCACGGCTCCGTCCAGCAGCGACTGACCTGGGATCCGGCGCTGCCCGCCTGGGACGGCTCGCCCTAGCGCTGCTGCCAGGATGGGGCCATGTCCCTCCGCGACGACGAGACGCCCCGCCCCGTCGAGACCTGGCTGACCGACATGGACGGCGTGCTCGTCCACGAGGAGGTGCCGATCCCCGGTGCGGTGGAGTTCGTGGAGGCGCTGAAGGCATCGGGGCTGCGGTTCCTCGTCCTCACCAACAACTCGATCTTCACGCCGCGGGACCTGCGGGCGCGGCTGCTGGCCAGCGGCATCGACGTGCCCGAGGAGGCGATCTGGACCTCCGCGCTGGCCACCGCGCAGTTCCTGGCCGACCAGCGACCGCACGGCACGGCGTACGTCGTCGGCGAGGCCGGCCTGACGACGGCGCTGCACGACATCGGGTACGTGATGACCGACCGCGACCCCGACTACGTCGTGCTGGGCGAGACCCGGACCTACTCCTTCGAGTCGATCACCCGCGCCATCCGGCTCATCGACGGCGGGGCTCGGTTCCTGGCCACCAACCCCGACCCGAGCGGTCCGTCCCACCAGGGGCTGATGCCGGCCACCGGGTCGGTCGCCGCGCTGATCAGCACCGCGACCGGCCGCCAGCCCTACTTCATCGGCAAGCCCAACCCGCTGATGATGCGCAGCGCCCTCAACCGGCTCGAGGCCCACTCCGAGACGACGGTGATGGTCGGCGACCGGATGGACACCGACATCATCAGCGGCCTGGAGGCCGGGCTCCGGACCGTGCTCGTCACCACCGGCTCGACCCGCCCCGGCGACGTCGAGAGGTTCCCGTACCGGCCGACCCGGGTGGTGGACTCGATCGCCGACCTGGTCGAGTACGTGCAGCCGCTCGACGCCCACTAGGGCGATTCGTCAGCGTTCCTCCGGGTACCCGCAGCCCGCCGAGCTCTGACGAATCGCGGAGCCGGCGCAGGACTGCGTCTCAGACGTTGAAGCCGAGGGCGCGCAGCTGGTCGCGGCCGTCGTCGGTGATCTTGTCCGGACCCCACGGCGGCATCCAGACCCAGTTGATGAGGACGTCGTTGACCAGGCCCTCGAGGGCCTGGTTGGTCTGGTCCTGGATCACGTCGGTCAGTGGGCAGGCCGCCGAGGTCAGCGTCATGTCGATGACGGCGTTGGTGTCGTCGTCGAGGTGGATGCCGTACACGAGGCCGAGGTCGACGACGTTGATGCCGAGCTCGGGGTCGACGACGTCCTTCATCGCCTCGGTGACGTCGTCGATCGTCGTCGTGCCGCCGCCGGAGCCGCCGGCCTCGGGAACGTCGGGGAGATCACTGTGGTCGATCTGCTGGTCGGGGGTCATACCTTGCCTCCGGTGGTCTCGAGTGCTTGTGCGGTGGCGTCCTTCCAGGCCATCCACGACAGCAGGGCGCACTTCACGCGCGCGGGGAACTTGGCGACGCCGGCGAACGCGATGCCGTCCTCGAGGGTCTCCTCGTCGGGCTCGACGGCGCCCTTGCCCTGCATCAGGGTCAGGAACTCCTCGTGGATGTCCATCGCCTGGCCGACCGGCTTGCCGATGACGAGGTCGGTCATCACGGACGCCGACGCCTGGGAGATCGAGCAGCCGAGCGCGTCGTACGACACGTCCTCGACCACACCGTCGCTGAGGTGGACGCGCAGCGTCACCTCGTCGCCGCAGGTCGGGTTCACGTGGTGGACCTCGGCCTCGAAGGGGGCGCGCAGGCCCTTGTGGTGGGGGTTCTTGTAGTGGTCCAGGATGATCTCCTGGTACAGCGCGTCGAGCTCGGTAGCCATCTCTCTCAACTCAACTTGAAGTACGAGCGGGTGTATTCCAGGCCCTCCACGAACGCGTCGATCTCCGACGGCGTCGTGTAGAGGTACGACGACATCCGGGACGACGCCTGCACGCCGAAGCGCGCGTGGGCGGGCTTCGCGCAGTGGTGGCCGGCACGGATCGCGATCCCGCGGGAGTCCAGCACCTGCGCCACGTCGTGCGGGTGCACGCCGTCGAGCTCGAAGGAGATCGCTCCCCCGCGCGAGGCGGCGTCCAGCGGACCGAGGACCGTCACGCCCTTCACGGAGGCCAGGCCCTCGAGGGCGTACGCCGTGACGGCCTGCTCGTGGGCGTGCACGGCGTCCATGCCCAGGTGACCGAGGTACTCGACCGCGGCACCGAGGCCGACCGCCTCCACGATCGGCGGGGTGCCCGCCTCGAAGCGGTGCGGGGCCTTGGCGTAGGTCGACCGCTCCATGGTGACGGTCTCGATCATCTCGCCACCGCCGTGGAAGGGCGGCAGGGCGTTCAGCAGCTCGGGCCTGCCCCACAGCACGCCGATGCCGGTGGGGCCGACGGTCTTGTGGCCGGTGAAGCCGAGGAAGTCGGCGCCGGACGCGATCACGTCGACGGGCAGCTGCGGCACGGCCTGGGCTGCGTCCACGACCACCACGGCGCCGACCGCGTGCGCCTTGTCGGCGATCTCGCGGACCGGGTTGACCGTGCCGAGCATGTTGGAGACCCACGTCAGCGAGACGACCTTGGTGCGCTCGTTGATCAGGTCGTCGATGTTCGAGAGGTCGAGGCGACCGTCGTCGGTCAGGCCGAACCAGCGCAGCGTCGCGCCGGTGCGCTCGGTGAGCAGCTGCCACGGCACGATGTTGGAGTGGTGCTCCATCTCGGTGATGAGCACCTCGTCGCCCGGGCCGACCCGCAGGTCGCCCTCGGCCCACGCGAAGGTGTTGGACAGGAGGTTCAGCGCCTCGGTGATGTTCTTGGTGAACACCACGCCCTCGCGCTCGGGCGCCCCGATGAACGTCGCCACCTTGTCGCGGGCCGCCTCGAACGCCTCGGTCGACTCCGCCCCGAGCGTGTGCATCGCGCGGGCGATGTTGGCGTTGTGGCGCTCGAGGTGGTCGACCATCGTGTCGATGACGACCTGCGGCTTCTGGCTCGTGTTCGCCGAGTCGAGGTACACCAACGGCTGCCCACCCGCGACGGACCGCGCAAGGATCGGGAAGTCCTTGCGGATGATGTCGAGGTCGGGCAGCATCCCGGGCAGCTGGGTCATGGTGGTCAGACCGCCGCGGCCTTGACGTACTTGTCGTAGCCGCTGGCCTCGAGCTCCTCGGCCAGCTCCGGGCCACCCTCGTCGGCGATCCGGCCGTTGACGAACACGTGCACGAAGTCGGGCTGGATGTAGCGCAGGATCCGCGTGTAGTGGGTGATCAGCAGGACGGCCTTGTCCTCCTTGGCGCGGAAGCGGTTCACGCCCTCGGACACGATCTTCAGGGCGTCGATGTCGAGGCCGGAGTCCGTCTCGTCGAGGATCGCCATGCCCGGGTCCAGCAGCTCCATCTGAGCGATCTCGTGGCGCTTCTTCTCGCCACCGGAGAAGCCCTCGTTGACCGAGCGCTGACCGAAGGTCGCGTCCAGGTTGAGGGCGTCGAGGGTCGCGTTGACGTCCTTGACCCACGTGCGCAGCTTGGGGGCCTCGCCGTCGATCGCGGTCTTGGCCGTGCGCAGGAAGTTCGACACCGAGACGCCCGGCACCTCGACGGGGTACTGCATGGCCAGGAACAGCCCGGCCCGCGCCCGCTCGTCGACGGTCATCGCCAGCACGTCGTTGCCGTCGAGAGTGACGCTGCCGCCCGTGATCGTGTACTTGGGGTGGCCGGCGACGGAGTAGGCCAGCGTCGACTTGCCCGAGCCGTTCGGGCCCATGATCGCGTGCGTCTCGCCGCTCTTCACGGTGAGCGTGACGCCCTTCAGGATCTCTTTATGTCCGGTGCCGTCCCCTGTGTCTTTCTCAGCGTCCACGGTGACGTGCAGGTCCTTGATCTCCAGCGTGCTCATTGCGGGGTGACTCCGTTCAGGAAGGTCTCGACGTCGACGTACACGTCTCCATCGCGTACGTCGACCGGGAAGGTGGCGACCGGCTCGGTCGCCGGGAGGCCGGTGGGCTTGCCGGTGCGCAGGTCGAAGCGCGACCCGTGCAGCCAGCACTCGACGGTGCAGTCGCCGTCGCTGATCTCGTAGTCGCCCTCGCTCAGCGCGACGCTGGCGTGGCTGCACATGTCCTCGATGGCGAGGACCTCGTCGCCGTGGCGGGCGAGCGCGACGTCCTGACCGTCGACGGTGACGCCGAGGGCCGCGTCGTCCTTGATGTCGGCGAGCGCGCAGGCGCGGAGGAAGGCCATCAGTCCTCCTTCACCATGGTTGCCGAGGAGCCGAGGGACGAGGCGTCTCGAAGCACGTTCTTGGAGAGCTCGGCCTCCACCGTGGCGGCCAGCTGCTCCTCGAGCTCGGGCACCGCGATCCGGCGGATCAGGTCGTTGAAGAAGCCGTGCACGACCAGGCGGCGCGCCTCCTTCTCCTCGATGCCGCGCGAGCGGAGGTAGAACAGCTGCTCGTCGTCGAACCGGCCGGTCGCCGACGCGTGGCCCGCGCCCTCGATCTCGCCGGTCTCGATCTCCAGGTTGGGCACCGAGTCGGCCTGGCAGCCGTCGGTCAGCACGAGGTTGCGGTTCTCCTCGTAGGTCTCGATGCCCTCGGCCTCCTTGCGGATCAGCACGTTGCCGATCCACACGGTGTGCGCGCCCTGGCCCTGGAGCGCGCCCTTGTAGGTCACGTGGCTGCGGGTCTTGGGCGCGTTGTGGTCGACGAACAGCCGGTGCTCGATGTGCTGGCCGGCGTCGGCGAAGTACAGGCCGAGCATCTCGATGTCGCCGCCCGGGCCGGCGTACGTCGCGGTGACGTCGTGGCGCACCACGTCACCGCCGAACGTCACGGCGACGTGCTTGAGCGAGGCGTCGCGACCCACCAGCGCGTGTTGGGTCGAGTGGTGCACGGCGTCGTCGGCCCAGTCCTGCAGCGTCACGTAGGTCAGACGCGCACCGTCGCCGAGGACGATCTCGACGTTGTCGGCAAACGTGGCCGACCCCTGGAAGCGCAGCACCAGCGTCGCGGTGGCGTGGGCGCCGACCTTGACGAGCAGCTGCCCGGCGACCGCTTCGGCCGTGCCGTGGCCGGTGAACGTCACGAACACCGGGTCGCTCAGCTCGGCCTCGGCCGGGACCTCGACGGTGAACACGTCGGCAGCGGACTGCCACACGCGCGCACTGACACGGTCGGTCGGCACGAAGCCGCTCGCCCCGCGCTCGGAGCCGGCGGACGGAACGGAGTGGGCGACCACGCCCTCGGGCGCCTCGACCTTCACGTCGAAGTCCGTGCCGGTCAGCACCGCCTCGTCGTGCAGGCCGCGGAGGCGCTTGAGCGGGGTGAACCGCCACACCTCCTCGCGGCCGTTCGGCACGGGGTGGTCGGCCAGGTCGAAGGATCCCACCGGGTGCAGGTGGGATGAGACGTCGAGACCCATCAGCCGACGGCCCCTTCCATCTGCAGCTCGATGAGGCGGTTGAGCTCGAGGGCGTACTCCATCGGGAGCTCCTTGGCGATCGGCTCGACGAAGCCGCGCACGATCATCGCCATCGCCTCGTCCTCGGCCATGCCGCGGGACATGAGGTAGAACAGCTGGTCCTCGGACACCTTGGAGACCGACGCCTCGTGGCCCATGGACACGTCGTCCTCGCGGATGTCGACGTACGGGTAGGTGTCGGACCGGCTGATCTGGTCGACGAGCAGCGCGTCACACAGGACGTTGGACTTCGAGCCGTACGCGCCCTCGTTGATCTGGATGAGTCCGCGGTACGACGTCCGGCCACCGCCGCGGGCCACCGACTTGCTCAGGATCGAGCTGGAGGTGTGCGGGGCGGCGTGCACCATCTTGGCGCCGGCGTCCTGGTGCTGGCCCTCGCCGGCGAACGCGATCGACAGGGTCTCGCCCTTGGCGTGCTCGCCCATGAGGTAGATGGCGGGGTACTTCATCGTCACCTTGGAGCCGATGTTGCCGTCGACCCACTCCATGGTCGCGCCGGCCTCGCAGGTCGCGCGCTTGGTCACCAGGTTGTAGACGTTGTTCGACCAGTTCTGGATGGTCGTGTAGCGGCAGCGGCCGCCCTTCTTCACGATGATCTCCACGACCGCCGAGTGCAGCGAGTCGGAGGAGTAGATCGGGGCGGTGCAGCCCTCGACGTAGTGCACGTAGGCGCCCTCGTCGACGATGATCAGCGTCCGCTCGAACTGGCCCATGTTCTCGGTGTTGATCCGGAAGTAGGCCTGCAGCGGGATGTCGACGTGCACGCCCTTCGGCACGTAGATGAAGGAGCCGCCGGACCACACCGAGGTGTTCAGCGCGGCGAACTTGTTGTCGCCGACCGGGATGACCGTCGCGAAGTACTCCTTGAAGAGCTCCTCGTGCTGCTTCAGCGCGGTGTCGGTGTCGACGAAGATGACGCCCTGCTCCTCGAGGTCCTCGCGGATCGAGTGGTAGACGACCTCGGACTCGTACTGCGCGGCGACGCCCGCCACGAGGCGCTGCTTCTCCGCCTCCGGGATGCCGAGCTTGTCGTAGGTGTTCTTGATGTCCTCGGGCAGGTCCTCCCAGGACGACGCCTGCTTCTCGCTGGAGCGGACGAAGTACTTGATGTTGTCGAAGTCGATCCCCGACAGGTCGGAGCCCCACGTGGGCATCGGCTTGCGGTGGAAGAGCTTGAGGCCCTTCAGCCGCAGGTCGAGCATCCACTGCGGCTCGCTCTTCTTGCTCGAGATGTCGCGGACGACGTCCTCGTTGAGCCCGCGCTGGGCGATCGCGCCGGCCTCGTCGCTGTCGGCCCACCCGAACTGGTAGCGGCCGATGCCCTTGAGCTCCGGGTTGAGTTCTTCGATCGACGTCACGTCGTGACCTTCTCTCTCTTGTCGTCGTTCTGTCGCGGCGCGGGGATGCACGTGGTGCACACCCCGTCGCCGTGGGCGATGGTGGCCAGCCGCTGCACGTGCCGGCCGAGCACCCGGCTGATCGCCGCGGTCTCGGCCTCGCAGAGCTGGGGGAACTCGTGGGCGACGTGGGAGACGGGGCAGTGCTGCTGGCACAGCTGCTCCCCCACGACGGGCAGCTGCTTGACGTTGGCGATGTAGCCCTCGTCGGTGAACACCCTGGCCAACGCCTCGGCCGGCGTCAGCGCGGGGTCGGCGCCCAGCACGTCGGCGAAGCGCTCCTCGATGAAGGACATCCGCCGGTCGGCGAAGGCCCGCACGGCGTCGTCACCGCCGGTCTCGGCCAGGAACCGGAGCGCCTGCAGCGCCAGGTCGTCGTACTGCTGGTCGAAGCCGTCGCGGCCGGACTCGGTGATCGCGAAGACCTTGGCGGGCCGTCCGCGGCCCCGGCTGGTCTGGGTGCGCGGCTCGCGCGCCTCGATCGTGCCGTCGGCGACCAGGTGGTCGAGATGGCGGCGTACGGCGGCCGGTGTCAGGTCCAGCCGAGCGGCCAGTGCGGCGGCCGTCGAGGGACCCTGCTCGAGGATCGACCGGGCCACGCGCTCACGCGTCGGCTGATCGGTCTCGAATTCCACAACGCCAGTGTGCCGTTATTGCTCGGGCCGGTTCAAGTAAGGGTGGCCTTACCGACCACGGGTCAGACGTCGGTACGCCGCTTGAAGGCCCGCAGGGCCAGCGGGGCCATCACCCCGGTGATCACGACGGTCCACACGATGGTCGAGATCACGGGGTGCTGCAGGGGCAGCGCCAGCTCGTGCTCGGCCGGCGGGAGGGGCGTGCCCCAGAGCTCGCGCACCGCCAGCACCAGCGAGGAGATCGGGTTCCACTCGGCGAAGATCCGCAGGAGCGTCGGCATGTTCTCCGCCGGGGCGAACGTGTTGGCCAGGAACGTGACCGGGAACATCGTGGCGAACATCAGCCCGTTGACCGCCTCGACCGACCGCATCGTCGCGCCCACGAGGATGCCGACCCAGATCATCGCGAAGCCCCAGGCCAGCAGCAGGAGGTAGGCGAGGGCCGCTCGGGCGATGCCGTCATGGATCCGCCAGCCGATGGCCAGGCCGGTCAGCGACATGATGACGATGCCGATGCTGGAGTGCAGCAGGCTGGAGATGCTGCGCCCGACCAGGACGGCCGCCGGGTGGATCGGCAGGGACCGCAGCCGGTCGACGATGCCCTTGTCGATGTCGGCGGTGAGCCCGACGGCGACGATGAACGACGCGAACGCGATCGTCTGGCCCATGATCCCGGCCATCAGCCACTCGCGGTACTCCCGGGGGTCCCCTCCGCTGATGGCGATCGAGCCGCCGAACACGAACGCGAAGAGCAGCACGAACATCACCGGCTGGATGGTGACGTCGAGCAGCATCTCGGGCATCCGCTTGATGTGGATCAGGTTGCGGCGGGTGATGGCCAGCGACTGAGTCAGCAGCGTGGTGCGACGGATCTCGGGTCGCTCGAGGCGGGCGGGCGTGGTGGTCATCGCAGTGCCTCCTCGGACTCGGGCTCGCTGGGCTCCTCGGCGCGGTGCCCGGTCAGCCGGAGGAACACGTCGTCGAGGCTGGGCCGCTTCAGGCCCAGGTCGTCGAGCTCGATGCCGCTCCCGTCGAACGCCGCCGCGATCTTCGTCATGTGACCGAGCCCGCCGGCCGGTGCGCTGATCTGGCGAGCGCCCTCCTCGACGTGGAACTCGGGGACGACCGTGCGGATCACCTCCTGGGCCCGGGGCAGGTCGTCGGCGTGGGACACCGTCACCACGACGGCCGCGGCACCCGACTGGTCCTTGAGCTGGAGGGGCGTGCCCTCGGCGATGATGCGGCCGTGGTCGATCACCACGATGTTGTCGGCCAGCTGGTCGGCCTCCTCGAGGTACTGCGTGGTGAGCACGAGGGTGGTGCCGTCGGTGACCAGCTCGCGCAGGACGTCCCACAGCTCCACGCGGCTGCGCGGGTCGAGGCCGGTGGTCGGCTCGTCGAGGAACAGCACCGGCGGCGTCGCGACCAGGCTGACGGCCAGGTCGAGGCGGCGGCGCATGCCGCCGGAGTAGGTCTTGACGACCCGGTCGGACGCCTCGGCCAGGGAGAACCGCTCGAGCAGGTCGTCGCCGACCCTGCGGGCGGTGCTGCGGTCCAGGCCGTAGAGGGCGCTGATGAGGTCGAGGTTCTCGCGGCCGGTGAGCAGCTCGTCGACGGTCGCGCTCTGGCCCGTGAGGCCCATCGAGCGGCGTACGGCGTCGGGCTCGGTGAGCACGTCGTGGCCGGCCACCCGGGCGGTGCCGCTGGTCGGCCGGCTCAGGGTGGTCATCATCCGGACGGTCGTGGTCTTGCCCGCGCCGTTGGGGCCCAGGAGGCCGAGCACACTGCCCTCGGGCACGGAGAAGGTGACGTCGTCGACGGCGACGGTGTCCTCGAAGTGCTTCACGAGGTGGTCGGCCTCGACGGCCGGGGACGAGGTCGAGGGCGGGGGCATGCCCCGAACTGTAGGCGGGGCCACCGACGCGGAGCGGCGCCCGGCGAGCACGCCCTGACGGAGAGGCTCTCCGGTCCGGTCGTAGTCTGACCGCATGCCGGAAGGGACGTCACTGCTCGGGACCCAGGTCCGTCGCGTCGAGGACCCGGAGCTCCTGGTGGGCAAGGGCACGTTCGTCGACAACACCCAGGACGAGACGCTGGCGCACGCGGTGTTCGTGCGGTCCCCGTTCGCCCACGCGCGGATCACCGGGATCGACACCTCCGAGGCCGAGGCGGCTCCCGGCGTGCTCGCCGTGTACACCTCGGCCGACCTCGGCGACGACCCGGTCCCCGCGTTCGCGGTCATCAACAAGCTGGCGCCGCGGTACGCCCTGGCCCGCGACAAGGCCCGGTACGTCGGGGACCCGGTCGCGCTGGTGGTCGCCGAGTCGCGTGCGGCGGCCGTCGACGCGGCCGAGCTGGTCGACGTGGACTACGACGACCTGCCGGCCGTGAGCGACGTCGAGGCCGCGCTGGCCGCCGATGCTCCGCTGCAGTTCGAGGAGATCGGCTCCAACATCGCCGTCCGCCGCCACGGCAAGGACCGGTCGGACCCGTTCGAGGGCGCTGACCACGTGACCCGGGTGCGGATGGTCAACCAGCGCATCGCGACCGCTCCGATCGAGGGCAACGCGATCATCGTCCGCCCCGACGGACCATCGGTCGGGCCCGACCACGTGAGCGCGTGGGTCTCCACCCAGCACCCGCACCTCTCGCGCGACCTGCTCGCCGAGACCCTGGGCCTGGAGGAGGACCAGGTCCGCGTCGTGGCCCCGCACGTCGGCGGTGCGTTCGGCGGCAAGGCCGGCATCGGTCCCGACCACGCGGCCGTCGCGCTGGCCGCGGTCCGGCTGGGCCGCGGCGTGAAGTGGGTCGAGACTCGCAGCGAGGCGATGCTGTCGATGCAGGGCCGCGGCCAGGTGCAGTACGCCGAGCTGGGACTGACCTCCGAGGGCCGCATCGTCGGCCTGCGGCTGCGGATGATCGGCGAGTGCGGGGCGTACGCCGGGTTCGGGGGCTCCTTCCCGACCGGGTCGACCTACATCATGGCCCAGGGCACCTACGTGATCCCCGAGCTGCGCTACGACGGCATCGGCGTGCTCACCAACACCGCTCCTGTCGGCGCGTTCCGCGGGGCCGGGCGGCCGGAGGCGGCGGCGTGCCTCGAGCGGCTGATGGACGTGGCCGCCGACGAGCTCGGCATCGCGCCGGAGGAGATCCGCCGGCGCAACTTCATCGCGCCGGACGCCTTCCCCTACAAGACCAAGACCGGCATGACCTACGACAACGGCGACTACGACCTGCCGCTGCGCGAGGCACTGCGGATCGCCGACGTCGACGGGGCCAGGGCCGAGCAGCGGCGGCGGATCGACGCGGGCGAGACCAAGCTCCTCGGCATCGGGATCGCGACGTACGTCGAGATCACCGGCTTCGGCGGCAGCGAGCTCGGCCAGGTGGAGGTGCACGCCGACGGCTCGGCGACCGTGCGCTCCGGCACGTCCGCCCACGGCCAGGGGCACGCGACCAGCTTCTCGATGATCGTGTCCGACCGGCTGGGCATCCCGATGGAGAAGATCCGCTACGAGCAGTCGGACACCGCGATCATCCCGACCGGCGGCGGCACCGGCGGCTCGCGATCGCTGCAGATCGGCGGCAGCGCGGTCGGCAAGGCCGCCGACGAGCTGCGCGAGAAGGCGATCGAGATCGCGGCGCGCATGTTGGAGGCGGCACCGGAGGACGTCGTCCTCGACGGTGACTTCAGCGTGGCGGGCGTCCCCGGCAGCTCCATCGGCTGGACCGAGCTGGCGGCGTACGCCCATGACCAGGAGGGCGGCCTCGGCGTCGTCACCGACTACCGGCTGCCGAGCGCGACGTTCCCGTTCGGCGCGCACGTGTCGATCGTCGAGGTGGACACCGAGACCGGCCGCGTACGGCCGCTGCGGCACGTCGCGGTCGACGACTGCGGGCGGATCGTGAACCCGCTCCTCGTCGCAGGGCAGCAGCACGGCGGCGCGGTGCAGGGCATCTCGCAGGCGTTGTGGGAGGAGATGGTGTACGACGAGAACGGCACGCCGATCACGGCGACGTTCGTCGACTACGCCCTCCCCACCGCGGCCGACGTCATCCAGCTCGAGACGAGCAACACCGAGACCCCGACGCCGGTGAACCCGCTCGGCGCCAAGGGCATCGGCGAGTCCGCGACGATCGGCTCGACGCCGGCGGTCCAGAACGCCGTCGTCGACGCGCTCAGCCACCTCGGCGTCCGGCACATCGACCTGCCCTGCACCGCGGAGCGGGTCTGGCTCGCGGCCAACGGGCACGGGCCGGACCAGTGGCGCGAGCCCCCGGACGTCTTCGAGCCCCCGGAGGGCGAGGACGACGAGGAGCCGGAGATGGTCGAGGCGTAGCCGCCTCCGGGCCGGCAGCCCTTGCCGGTTCGCCCGCACGGGAGTTGCATCGGGCAGGTGAGCGTCGTCGTGGTCGGTGCCGGGCAGGCCGGGCTCTCGGTCAGTCGCGCGCTGCGCCTGTCAGGCGTCGAGCACGTGGTGCTGGAGGCGTCCGACGTCGGCGCGTCCTGGCGCGGTCGGTGGGACAGCTTCACCCTGGTGACGCCCAACTGGACCCTCGACCTGCCGGGTCACCCGTACGCCGGTGACGACCCCGAGGGACACGTCGCGCGGGACGAGATCGTCGCCTACCTCGAGGGGTTCGCACGGGACGCGGGACCGATCGAACGCGGTGTCGGCGTCGCGCGGCTGGGACCCGGCTCCTCGGGCGGGTTCGTGCTGGAGACGACCGACGGGCCGCGCGAGGCGGAGGTCGTGGTGGTCTGCACGGGCGCGTACCGGCGACCGCACCGCCCGGCCGTCGCGGCGACGTTCCCGGACGGGATCGCCGTGCTCGACGCCCTCGAGTACCGGAACCCCGACCAGCTCCCGAAGGGCCGGGTCCTCGTGGTCGGCAGCGGCCAGACGGGTGTGCAGCTGGCCGAGGAGCTGCAGCTCGCGGGGCGTGATCCGGTCATCTCGTGCGGCCGTTCTCCGTGGGTGCCGCGTCGCTGGCGTGACCTCGACATCGTCACCTGGATCGCGCGGACCGACTTCTTCGACGACACCCTGGCGTCGCTGCCGAGCCCGCAGGCGAGGCTGCTCGCCAACTTCCAGGCGACCGGCGCCCGCGGCGGGCACGACCTGCACGTCCGCGTGCTGCGGGACCTCGGCGTGACGCTGGCCGGTCACCTCGACCGCGTCGACGACCGGGCGGCGTACTTCGCCGACGACCTGGCCGCCTCGGTGGCCTTCGGGGACGCGCGGTACGACGACCTGCGCCGGCGGCTGCGCGACGCGTGCGGGGACGAGGCCGCTCTGCCCGAGCCCGAGCCGTTCCAGGCGTCGGCGCCGGCGTCGGTGGACCTGGGCGACTTCGGCACCGTGCTGTTCACCTCGGGCTACCGACCCGACCACCGGACGTGGGTGGACTTCCCGGTCTTCGACGACCTCGGCTTCCCGGTGGTGGCCGACGACCTCACCACAGCGGTGCCGGGCCTGTACTTCTGCGGCGTCCACTTCCTGCGCAAGCGTCAGTCGTCGTTGCTCTTCGGGGTCGGCGAGGACGCTGCGATCGTGGCCGAGTCCGTCGTCTCCAGGCTGGCTTCCTAGACTTCGGGCGTGTCCGTGCCCGCCGAGCCCGCCGTCGAGGTCCGCGGTCTCGTCATGCGCTACGGCGACGTGGTCGCCGTCGACGGGCTGGACCTGACGATCGAGCGCGGCACCATCACCGCGGTGCTCGGGCCGAACGGCGCCGGGAAGACGACGACGCTGGAGACGTGCGAGGGGTACCGGCGACCGCAAGCGGGCGTCGTACGGGTCCTCGGGCTGGATCCGGTGGCCTCGCGCCGGGACCTGCTGCCGCGGATCGGCGTGATGTTGCAGCAGGGCGGTGCGTGGGGCGGCGTGCACGCGATGGAGATGCTGCGGCACGTCGCGTCCCTGCACGCGCACCCGCTGGACGTGGAGCTGCTCGGCACCCGGCTGGGGCTCGGTGACTGCGGGCGGACGCCGTACCGGCGCCTCTCCGGCGGGCAGCAGCAGCGGCTGGGCCTGGCGATGGCGGTGGTCGGGCGACCGGAGCTGCTGTTCGTGGACGAGCCGACCGCGGGCATGGACCCGGCGGCGCGGCGGACGACGTGGGACCTGCTGCGGGAGCTGCGGGCGGCCGGCGTGACGGTGGTGCTGACGACGCACTACATCGAGGAGGCCGAGCGGCTGGCCGACCAGGTGCACATCATCGACCACGGCCGGCTGGTGCTGAGCGGGACGCCCGCCTTCCTGACCCACGGCGGGGCGCGACGGCTCGAGGACGTGTTCCTGGAGAAGACGGGAACGGTCCTGTGAGCGCGTTGGACTTCTCACCTCAGCCTGGCGCGGCTCCCCTGTCGTCGCAGGTGCGCGCGCAGGCCCGGATGGAGACACGGCTGCTGCTGCGCAACGGCGAGCAGCTGCTGCTGGCCGTGGTGATCCCGGTGCTGGTGCTGATCGGCGGCGTCGTCGGTCTGACGCACGTCGACCTCTCGCTCACGCACCGGCCGGTCGACGAGCTGACGCCCGGGGTGCTGGCGCTGGCGATCATGTCGTCGGCGTTCACGTCGGTGGCCATCGCGACGGGGTTCGAGCGACGGTACGGCGTGCTCAAGCGGCTCGGCGCCTCTCCTCTGCCGCGGTCCGGCCTGCTGGCGGGGAAGGTGGTCGCGCTGCTGGTCGTCGAGGTGCTCCAGGTCGTCCTGGTGTCCCTGGTCGGGCTGGTGCTCGGGTGGTCGCCCTCCTGGTCGGTGGCCGGTTGCCTCGGCTTCGTCCTGGCGCTCGTGCTCGGGACCGCCTCCTTCGCCTCGCTCGGGCTGTTCCTCGCGGGCACGTTGCGCGCCGAGGCCACGCTGGCCGTGGCCAACCTCGTGTACCTGCTGCTGCTCGCCGGCGGGGCCGTCGTGCTGCCCAGCTCGTCGTACGGCGCGTTCGGGTCGGTCGCCCGGTGGCTGCCCTCCGGGGCGCTCGGCGACGCCATGCGGGCCGCGTTCCTCGACGGCGCGGTCGCCTGGTCGTCGCTGCCGTGCCTGGTGGGGTGGGCTCTCGTGGGCGGGTACCTGACGGCGCGGACCTTCTCGTGGGAGTGATCGTCGGCGCCCTCCGATCGCTGGCCGACCGGCTGGCCGACTGGCTGGGCGCCCGGCTGTGGCCGCTGGCCTGGGCCACGCTGGTGGCCAACGTCGTGCTGGTCGTGACCGGCGGCGCCGTACGCCTCACCGGATCCGGCCTCGGCTGCCCGACCTGGCCGCGCTGCACGGACTCGTCGTTCACCCCGCACGGCAGCCTCGGCGTCCACGGAGCCATCGAGTTCGGCAACCGGATGCTCACCGGCGCACTGGTGGTGATCGCGGTGGCGACGTTCGTGGCCGCGTGGGTCTCGCTGCGACGCGACGTACGGGTCCTGGCGTTCCTGATCGCGCTGGGGATCCCGGCGCAGATCATCATCGGCGGCTTCACGGTCCTCAGCGACCTGAACCCGTGGGTCGTGTCGTTCCACCTGCTCTGCTCGCTGGCGATCATCGGGCTGTCGGTGGTGTTCCTGCACCGGCTCTCCGGCTTCGGCCCCGGACCTTCGCCCGGCCCGCTCCGGACCCTGGCCTGGCTGGCCTTCGCGGCGGCCTGGGTGGTGCTGTACCTCGGTACGGTCGTCACCGGGTCGGGCCCGCACGCCGGCGACGCGGACGCCGCCCGCAACGGCCTCGACCCGCTCCAGGTCAGCCAGCTGCACGCGGACTTCGTCTTCCTCTTCCTCGGGCTGTGCGTGGGTCTGTACCTCGCGGTCCGGCTCGCCGGCCGGTCGACCCTTCCGCTGCGCGTGCTGCTCGTCGTGATCGTGCTCCAGGGTGCCGTCGGGTTCGTGCAGTACTTCACCGACCTCCCCGTCATCCTGGTCGCCTTCCACATGCTCGGGGCCGCGCTCGTCTCGGCGTCGGTGACCTGGGTGCTGGTGTCGGTGCTGGAGCCCGTGGCTACGGGGCGTGCGGCCCGGGGCAGCGGTGAGCCTGGCACCGCTTCGGAGCCCGGGACGGTGCCACACTCACCGCCACTGGGGGCCGACGCCGGGCAGCGGTGAGCCTGGCACCGCTTGGAAACCCCGGACGGTGCCACACTCACCGCCGCTGGGGGCCGTCGCCGGGGACCCGCGGGCCATCAACAGCGGATTCTCGCGCTGGGCTGATCCACAGGTACGCCGTCGGCGCCGGCACCAGGCCTCGAGATCGAGTGGCATCGGGGCCGTGCCCGATCTCCCTCCCGAGCTGCTGTCGGGGCCCTTCACGCTGGCCCGGTCACGCGAGCTGGGCCTCACGCGCCGGGTCCTGGCGCGCCACTTCCGGCGACTCCACCACGGGGTCTGGGTGCACCGCGACCACGTGATGACCCACGACGACCGGCTGGTCGCGGCGCGGCTGGCTCTGCCCACCCGCGCCCGGTTGACCGGCATCACCCGCCTCCAGGAGCTGGGCCTCCCCTTCGGGCCGAGGTACCCGCTGCGGTTCGTCATCCAGGGCGACCACCACCTCGACATCGATGACGTGTTCCTCCACCGCACCAAACGCCTTCCGCCGACCGACGACGTGGGGGTCACCCCGCCGGCGGCGTACATCGCGTACTGCGCCAGAGCCCGGGTCATCGATGCGATCAAGGTCGGCGACTGGTTGCTGCGCCACAAGCACATGACTGTCGAGGAGGTCCGCAAGCTCGCGCTCACCGAGCTCTGGCGACCGGGCGCCCAGGAAGCCAACTGGGTGCTGGACCATCTCGACGGCCGCGCGAGGTCGCTGCCCGAGTCCGAGGTGCGAGCCCTCCTGGTGGCTGCCGGGCTCCCGAAGCCCCGCCTCAACGTCGCCGTCGACGACGAAGCTCAGGTGATCTGCGACCTCGTCTACGAGAAGTACAAGACGGTCGTCGAGCACGAGGGGTCCCAGCACCAGGAGGACCGCACCCAGTACACCCTCGACCTCGGCCGCTACGCCTGGATGAGACGCAACGACGTCGAGTACGTCCAGTCGACCCACGAGAAGCTGACCCACCCGCGCTCGCTGGTCGGCGAGGTGTACGTCGTGCTGGGCGGCCGCGGGTACCTCGGGCCGCCGCCGGACTTCGGGCAGAGCTGGCGACGGCTCTTCACGAGCCTGAGCGCGGCCGTCGGCCGCGAGTACCGCGTCAGCGGGTGATCAGCGGGTCCAGCGCGACGGCGACGAAGAGCAGCGAGAGGTACAGGTTCGAGGAGTGGAAGAGCTCCATCGGCCGGATGACCGAGAGCTCCTCCGTCCCTTCCGTACGCCGCCACATCAGCACGGCCTGCGCGAGGAAGACGGCGCCGAGCACCGAGGCGGCCAGCGGGTACAGCCAGCCGGTCGAGGCGACCGGCCACAGCAGCAGGGAGACGAGCACCATCGCCACGGAGTAGAGGACGATCTGCCGGCCGACGACGTGCGCCGACGCGACGACCGGCAGCATCGGGACGTCGACGCCGGCGTAGTCCTCCCGGTAGCGCAGGGCCAGCGCCCAGGTGTGCGGCGGCGTCCAGAAGAAGACGACGAGGAACAGGACCACCGGCGCCCACGAGAGTGAGCCGGTGACGGCGGTCCAGCCGATCAGGGCCGGGAAGCAGCCGGCGAGGCCGCCCCAGACGATGTTCTGGGTCGTCCGCCGCTTGAGGATCATCGTGTAGACGACGAGGTAGAACGCCTCGGCGGCCAGGGCGAGGACCGCCGAGAGCAGGTTCACCCAGACCAGCAGGACCACGGTCGCCAGCACCCCGAGGGCCACCCCGAAGACCGACGCGGCCAGCGGGGAGACGATGTGGCGCGGCAGGGCACGACGACGGGTGCGGCGCATCTGCTCGTCGATGTCGCGGTCGTAGACGCAGTTCAGTGCGGACGCCGAGCCCGCCGACAGCGTGCCGCCGACGACCGTCGCGACCACCAGACCGAGGGGTGGGACACCTCGCGCGGCGAAGAACATGACCGGCACCGTCGTGAGCAGCAACAGCTCGATGACGCGCGGCTTGGTGAGGCCGACGTACGCCGCCACGACGTCGCGCCAGGTGGCCGGCGGCGCCGCCGTGGCCGGAGACCCGGCAGCAGCCTCGACGGGCTGCTCGACGTGGGTCACGGGGCTCCTTGAGGTCGACGCTGCTGGACGCGTCTCGGCGGGGTGGCGGCGGGGTCGAGTCTAGACCCGGGCATGAGTAGGCTCGGAAAGGCCCGAGCGGGTACTCCCCAGGGTCGGCGCACCGCCGATGACCTGGGCAGATGGGGAAGGAACCACGTGGCGAAGCTGGACTGGAACGAGACCGACGACCAAGCCGTGGACACCGTCCGGGTGCTGGCCATGGACGCGGTGCAGAAGGTCGGCAACGGCCACCCGGGCACCGCGATGAGTCTGGCCCCCGCGGCGTACCTCCTGTTCCAGAAGGTGATGCGCCACGACCCGTCCGACCCGCACTGGCCGGGGCGTGACCGGTTCGTGCTGTCGTGCGGCCACTCGAGCGTGACGCTGTACATCCAGCTGTTCCTCGGCGGCTGGGGCCTCGAGCTCGAGGACCTCAAGTCCCTCCGCACCTGGGGCAGCAAGACGCCGGGCCACCCGGAGTACGGCCACACCGCCGGCGTGGAGACCACCACCGGTCCCCTGGGCCAGGGCGTCGGCAACGCGGTCGGCATGGCGATGGCCGCCCGCCGCGAGCACGGCCTGCTGGACCCGAACGCCGCCCTGGGCGACTCGCCGTTCGACCACTTCGTCTACGCACTGGCGAGCGACGGCGACCTCGAGGAGGGCGTCAGCAGCGAGGCGTCGTCGATCGCCGGCACCCAGCAGCTCGGCAACCTGATCCTGATCTACGACGACAACAAGATCTCGATCGAGGACAACACCGACATCGCGTTCAACGAGGACGTCACCCAGAGGTACGAGGCCTACGGCTGGCACGTGCAGACCGTCGACTGGACCCACGGCGGCGGCACCTACCGCGAGGACGTCCCGGCCCTCCACGAGGCGATCCTCGAGGCGCAGCGGGTCACCGACAAGCCGAGCTTCATCCAGCTCCGCACGATCATCGGCTGGCCGGCCCCCAACCTCCAGAACACCTTCAAGGCCCACGGCAACGCCCTCGGCCCCGACGAGGTCGCGGCCACCAAGAAGATCCTCGGCTGGGACCCCGACCAGACCTTCGAGGTCCCGCTCGCGGTCATCGAGCACACCCGCAAGGCCATCGAGCGCGGCCAGGCCGCGCGCGCCGAGTGGCAGACCGCGTTCGACGCATGGGCGCGCAAGCCGTCGGCGGACGTCGAGCTCTTCGAGCGGCTCCAGACGCGCACGCTGCCCCGCGGCTGGACCGACAAGATCCCGAGCTTCCCCGCCGACGAGAAGGGCATGGCCACCCGCAAGGCCAGCGGGGCGGTCATCAACGCGATCGCCGGCGAGATCCCCGAGCTGTGGGGCGGGTCGGCCGACCTGGCCGAGTCCAACAACACCACGATCGAGGGGGCGCCGTCGTTCATCCCCGGCGACCGCTCGACGAAGCTCTGGAAGGGCGACCCGCTCCAGGGTCGCGTGCTGCACTTCGGCATCCGCGAGCACGCCATGGGCGCGATCATGAACGGCATCGCCGTCCACGGCGGCACCCGCGTCTTCGGCGGCACGTTCCTGACGTTCTCCGACTACATGCGCGGGGCGGTCCGGCTGGCCTCGATCATGCAGCTGCCGGTGACCTACGTGTGGACCCACGACTCCATCGGCCTCGGCGAGGACGGCCCGACGCACCAGCCGATCGAGCACCTGGCCGCGCTGCGCGCGATCCCGGGTCTCGACGTGGTCCGGCCCGCTGACGCCAACGAGACCGCGGCGTGCTGGCAGGCGATCCTCGAGCACAACGACCGGCCGGCCGGCTTGGCCCTCACCCGTCAGAACGTCCCGACCTTCCCGCGCGGCGAGGAGGGCTTCAACGACACCGGCGACGTCGCCAAGGGCGGGTACGTCCTGATCGACGCTCCCTCCCTAGAAGCGGGTGACGGACAGGACACTTCTTGGCCGGACGTGATCCTCATCGGGACCGGCTCCGAGGTCCAGCTCGCCGTCGAGGCGCGCACCCTGCTGGCGGAGAAGGGGGTCCGGGCGCGGGTCGTCTCGATGCCCTGCCGCGAGTGGTACGACGAGCAGGACGCGTCGTACCGCGAGACCGTCATCCCGCCGACCGTGAAGGCCCGCGTCTCCGTCGAGGCCGGCGTGGCGCAGGGCTGGCGCGAGGTCGTCGGCGACCACGGTCGCATCGTGTCCATCGACCACTACGGCGCGTCCGCCGACTTCGCCCGCATCTTCCGCGAGTTCGGGGTCACGGCCCAGGCCGTCGCCGACGCGGCGGAGGACAGCATCCGGGTCGCCACCGGCTGACCCGCCACACACCCGCCCCATCTCAGGAGGGATCCACCCATGACCGACCGCCTACAGACGCTCAGCGACGCCGGAGTCTCCATCTGGCTCGACGACCTCTCGCGCGAGCGCATCGAGAGCGGCAACCTGACCGACCTGGTCAAGGACCGCCACGTCGTCGGCGTCACCACCAACCCCACGATCTTCGCCGCTGCGCTGGCCGACGGCGAGCGGTACGACGACCAGGTCCGCAAGCTCGCCGCCGAGGGTTCCGACGTGTCGAAGGCGACCTTCGAGCTGACTACCGAGGACGTCCGCAACGCCTGCGACATCATGCGGCCGACGTACGACGCGGACCACAAGGACGGCCGGGTGTCCATCGAGGTCGACCCGTTCCTCGCCCACGACACCGACGGCACCGTCAAGTCCGCCCAGGACCTCTGGCACGCGGTCGACCGGCCCAACGTGCTCATCAAGATCCCGGCCACCGACGAGGGCCTGCCCGCCATCCGCCGGGCGACCGCGGAAGGCATCAGCGTCAACGTCACGCTGATCTTCAGCCTCGACCGCTACCGGAAGGTGATGGACGCCTACCTCTCCGGTCTCGAGGACGCCAAGGTAGCCGGCATCGACCTCTCCACCATCCACTCGGTGGCGTCCTTCTTCGTCTCGCGCGTGGACACCGAGGTCGACAAGCGGCTCGACGCGATCGGCACCGACGAGGCCGACGCGCTGCGCGGGGAGGCGGCCGTCGCCAACGCGCGGCTGGCCTACGCGGCGTACGAGCAGGTCTTCTCCGGTGACCGCTGGCAGGCACTGACCGACGCCGGTGCCCACGCGCAGCGACCGCTGTGGGCGTCGACCGGGGTCAAGGACGAGCGCTACCCCGACACCAAGTACGTCACCGACCTGGTCGTCGCCGACACCGTCAACACGATGCCGGAGAAGACGCTGGAGGCGTTCGCCGACCACGGCGAGGTCGAGGGGGACGCCGTCAGCGGCAAGGCGCAGGAGGCCGAGCAGGTCTTCGCGCGGCTCGAGTCGGTGGGCGTCGACTTCGACGACGTGCTGCTCGTGCTCGAGAGGGAAGGCGTGGAGAAGTTCGAGAAGTCCTGGCAGGAGCTCGTCGACACGATCGAGGGGCAGCTCGAGAAGGCCCGTTCGTGACCGAGGCCCCAGCCGGCACCGCCTGGAACACCGTCGCCGGCCACCCGTTCGAGCTCTTCTTCGGCTACCGCGACCAGGCGGCGTTCGCGTCCCAGGTGCAGCAGCTGGTGGCCGACCGGTTCGCCAGCCGGATGGCGGCGAGGGACCACACGCTGTGGGGGCCGGCCGCCGAGGACGAGTCAGCCAAGCGCCTGGGCTGGGTGGACCTGTCGACGACCAGCAGGCCGCTGGTCGCCGAGATCACCGCGCTGCGCGACCAGCTGCACGGCCAGGGCCTGACCCGCGTCGTGCTCTGCGGCATGGGCGGCTCGTCGCTGGCGCCCGAGGTCATCTGCGGAGCGGCCGGCGTCGAGCTCGACGTGCTCGACTCCTCCGATCCGGACTTCGTGCGCACCGCCATCGACCACGACCTCGCCCACACGGTCGTGGTCGTCTCGTCGAAGTCCGGCGGCACGGTGGAGACCGACAGCCAGCGCCGCGCGTACGAGAAGGCCTTCGCCGACGCCGGCATCGACGCCCGCGAGCGCATCGTCGTGGTCACCGACCCCGGCTCGCCGCTCGACTCCTCGGCCACCGAGGCCGGCTACCGCGTGTTCCGCGCCGACCCGTCGGTCGGTGGGCGCTTCTCGGCGTTGACGGCGTTCGGGCTGGTCCCGAGCGGCCTCGCCGGTGCCGACATCGGCGCGCTGCTCGACGAGGCCGAGTCGATCCGGCCGGCGCTCGCCGAGGACTCGGTCGACAACCCGGGACTGCGGCTCGGCGCGCTGCTCGGTGTCGCCAACCTGCACGGCGTCGACAAGCTCGTGCTCTGCAACGCCGACGCGCCGTACGCCGGGTTCGGCGACTGGGCCGAGCAGCTGATCGCCGAGTCGACCGGCAAGGACGGCAAGGGCGTGCTCCCCGTCATCGTCGAGTCCCCGACCTCCCCGAACTTCTCCCCCAGCTCAGCGGACGAGGTGCTGGGCAGCTTCGGCCCCGGCTGGTTGTTCGACGACGTCCGCACCAAGTCCGGGTGGGGCGTGAGCGTGGACGCCCCGCTCGGCGCGCAGATGCTGCTGTGGGAGGTCGCCACCGCGGTGTGCGGCGCGATCATCGGCATCAACCCGTTCGACCAGCCGGACGTCGAGAGCGCCAAGGCCGCCTCGCGCGGGCTGCTCGAGGGCGGCGGCGCCCAGCCCGAGCCGGTCTTCTCCGACGGCGCGGTCACGGTCTACGCCTCGCCGGGGTGGCTCGGCACCGAGGTCACCACGGTCCACGACGCGATCACCGAGCTGCTGGCCGGGCTGGACCCGACGCACGGGTACGTCGCGGTGCAGGCCTACCTCGACCGGCACCGGGACGGGGCGCTGGCCGGCGTCCGCGCCACCATCGCGGAGGCCACGGAGCGGCCGGTCACGTTCGGGTGGGGACCACGGTTCCTGCACTCGACCGGGCAGTACCACAAGGGCGGGCCCGGCACCGGCGTCTACCTCCAGGTCACCAGCCAGCCCGAGCGCGACCTCGCGGTGCCCGACCGGCCGTTCACCTTCCACGAGTTCCTCATCGCTCAGGCGGTGGGCGACGGTCAGGTGCTGGCCGAGAAGGGGCGTCCCGTGCTGCGGCTGCACCTCGACAGCCCGGCCGACCTGGACGCCGTACGCCAGGCGCTGCAGTGACCCAGACGAACGGCACTGCGAGCTGGACCAACCCCCTCCGCGACCCCGAGGACCGCCGGCTCCCGCGTATCGCCGGCCCGTGCGGCATGGTGCTGTTCGGCGTGACCGGCGACCTGTCGCGCAAGAAGATCATGCCGGCGATCTACGACCTGGCCAACCGCGGGCTGCTGCCGCCCGGGTTCAGCCTGGTCGGCTACGCGCGCCGGGACTGGAACAACCAGGACTTCGCGCAGATCGTGCACGACTCCGTCAAGGAGCATGCGCGCACCGAGTTCCGCGAGGAGGTGTGGAAGCAGCTCTCCGAGGGGTTCCGCTTCGTGCCGGGCGAGTTCGACGACGACATCGCGTTCGGCACCCTGGCCCACACCCTCGACGAGCTCGACATCGTGCGGGGCACCGGAGGAAACCACGCGTTCTACCTGGCGATCCCGCCTGGCTTCTTCGGCCAGGTCGTCCAGCAGCTCAAGGAGCACGGCATGGTCGACTCCCAGCCGGGGTCGTGGCGCCGCGTCGTCGTGGAGAAGCCGTTCGGCCACGACCTGGAGTCTGCCAAGCAGCTCCAGGCCGTCCTCAACGACGCCTTCCCGTCGGGGTCGATCTTCCGGATCGACCACTACCTCGGGAAGGAGACGGTGCAGAACATCCTGGCGATGCGCTTCGCCAACGAGATGTTCGAGCCGATCTGGAACGCCAACTACGTCGACCACGTGCAGATCACGATGGCCGAGGACATCGGGATCGGCGGCCGGGCCGGCTACTACGACGGCATCGGCGCGGCCCGCGACGTGATCCAGAACCACCTCCTCCAGCTGATGGCCCTGGTGGCCATGGAGGAGCCGATCTCGTTCGACGCCGAGAACCTGCGCGCCGAGAAGCTCAAGGTGCTGCGCAGCATCACGGTGCCGCACCGGCTGGACCTGACCACCGCGCGCGGACAGTACGCCGAGGGGTGGTCCGGCGGGGTCAAGGTCAACGGCTTCCTCCAGGAGGACGGCATCAAGCCGCGTTCGACGACCGAGACGTACGCCGCGGTGACCCTGCACGTCGACAACCGCCGCTGGGCCGGCGTGCCGTTCTACCTGCGCACGGGCAAGCGGCTGGGCCGGCGGGTGACCGAGGTCGCGATCGTGTTCAAGCCCGCGCCGCACCTGCCGTTCGCGGCCAGCGCGACCGAGGAGCTCACCCGCAACGCGCTGGTGATCCGGGTGCAACCCGACGAGGGCACCACCCTGCGCTTCGGCGCCAAGGTGCCCGGCACCGCCATGGAGATCCGCGACGTGAACATGGACTTCGCGTACGGCGGGTCCTTCGTGGAGGCCAGCCCGGAGGCCTACGAGCGGCTGATCCTCGACGTGCTGCTCGGCGACCCGCCGCTCTTCCCGCACCACGAGGAGGTCGAGCAGTCGTGGACGATCCTCGACCCGATCCTCGACTACTGGGAGCGCAAGGGGCACCGGCCCGAGCAGTACCCGTCCGGCGGCTGGGGCCCGTCCTCGGCCAACGCGATGCTCAAGCGTGACGGACGTACCTGGAGGCGACCGTGAGGGACCCCGAGAAATGATCGAGCTGACCGACACCAACTCCTCCGAGATCGCCGCGGCCTTCGTCCGGGACCGGATCCGCGCCGGGAGCCCGGCGATGGGCATGGTGCTCACCCTCATCGTGGTCGTCGAGGACGAGGAGGCCGAGGAGGCGATGGCGTGCGCTCGTGCCGCGTCGAAGGAGCATCCGGCCCGCGTGCTGGGCGTGATCCTCGGCGACGGCCGCGGCGCTCCCCAGGTGCACGCGCAGGTCGGCATCGGCCAGGGCTGGACCGGCGAGACCGCCATGATCTGGTTGCGCGGCGAGGTGGTGAAGCACCCCGACTCGGTGGTCCTCCCGCTGCTCCTGCCCGACTCCCCTGTGGCCGTCTGGTGGGCCGGCAACGCCCCGATGGACCCCGCACACGACCCGCTCGGGGCGCTGGCCCAGCGCCGCATCACCGACGCCGCCGCTGTCACGCGTGGCAAGCAGAAGGCGATGCACACGCTGTGCGCGGCATACTCCCCCGGCAACACCGACCTCGCCTGGACGCGGCTCACGCCCTGGCGGGCGCTGCTGGCCTCGGCCCTGGACCAGTACGAGCTGCCCGTCACCTCGGCCGTCGTCACCGCCGAGCGGATCAGCCCGTCGGCGGACCTGATGGCCGTGTGGCTGCGGGAGCGGCTCAAGGTACGGGTCGAGCGGAAGAGCTCGAAGGGTCCGGGCATCACCGAGATCGTGCTGGAGACCAAGAAGGGCCCGATCCGGATCACCCGGCTCGACGGCAAGCTGGCCACCATCTCCTCTCCCGAGCGCCCGGACCGGCCGATCGCGCTGAAGCGCTTGGAGATCCCGGCGCTGCTGGCCGAGGAGCTGCGGCGGCTCGACGAGGACAACGTGTACGCCGACGTGGCCAAGGCGTTCGCCAAGAAGAGTCTCTCGTGACCGGCTCCACGGAGCGGCCGGCCCCGCGCGTCGAGGTGCACGTGGACGCCGCCGACCTGGCCACGTCGGTGGCCGGCGAGCTGATCGCGCGGCTCGAGGACGCGCAGGCGCGTGGCGAGGAGCCGCAGATCGGGCTCACCGGCGGCAGCATCGCCGAGCACGTCCACCGTGAGCTCGGCCGGATGGGCCCGTCGTCCGAGGTCGACTGGGGCCGGGTCGTCCTCTGGTGGGGCGACGAGCGGTTCGTGGCTGCCGACTCCCCCGACCGCAACGTGGGCCAGGCCATGGCGGCGTTCGACGGCCGGCTGGCGTTCGACCCGGCCAAGGTGCACGCGATCGCGTCGAGCGACGACGCGGGTTCGGTGGACGAGGCCGCCGCGGCGTACTCCGCCCTCCTGCGTGCCGAGGGGGCCGGGTTCTTCGAGGTCCTGATGCTCGGCGTCGGCCCGGACGGCCATGTCGCCTCGCTGTTCCCGGGCTCGTCACAGCTCGACGCCACCGACGCCATCGCCGTCGGCGTCACCGACTCCCCCAAACCGCCGCCGGAGCGGGTCACCCTGACCTACGAGGCCATGGACCACTGTCGCGCGGTCTGGTTCCTCGTCAGCGGGGAGGAGAAGGCCGACGCGGTCGCCCGGGCCCTCGCCGAGGGCACGGACAAGCACGACATCCCCGCCGTCGGCGTCAGCGGCGAGGCCGAGACCATCTGGTTCCTCGACCGGGCCTCGGCGTCGGCGCTCTAGGCAGGCCCCTCGACCCACCAGGACAGGCACACCGACCCTGGTGGGGCGGCACTCCCCGGCCGACGATGGAACGAGAGCCCAGAAGGGAGGCACTGCCATGCAGTGGGACCTGGGACTTCAGGGATTGGCGGTACTCGCACTGATCTCGGTCGGCTTCGGCGTGCTCGCCGGGCTGCTCGTCGGAGCCGGCTGGGCCCGACGGCTGTGGGCGGTGGCGATCACCACCGTGGCGTGCTTCGGCGTCGGGATGCTCACCAGTGAAGGTGTGTTCGGCTGGGCCACCGAGGAGGATCTCCAGCCCAACGTCGACGGACTGTCACGCGATGAGGTGCTGCTGTCCAGCCTGCTGACCACAGCCGCGGTCGTGCTGGTGATGCGGTACGTCGCGCGCCGGACTCAGGAGCCGACCCCTCACGGCGGCCGGCATGCGGACGACCGTCGTCGCCGCGGACACCCCGTCGGCCACGCGTGACCCGAGCGCCAGGAGCTCAGAAGACGATGTCCCCGGACTTGCGGCGCGAGCGCAGCAGGGAGAGGGCCTCTTCGAGGATGTCCTTGGCCTCGGCGTCGGAGCGGCGCTCCTTCACGTAGGCGAGGTGCGTCTTGTAGGGCTCGATCCGAGGTGCCGGGGGCGGGTTGTCGGAGTCGAGGGACGCAGGGAGGCCGCACTTGGGGCAGTCCCACGAGTCGGGTACCTGCGCCTCGATGGCGAAGGTGACCACGGACCGGTGCCCGTGCGAGCAGAAGTAAGTGACGGCCTGCCGAGGCGCGGCTTCGCCCCGCTCGGCTTCACCCATGGGACCCGCCCCGACTCGGGACCCACGGATTGCGTTTCCACCACCAGCCACTGTTGGTGACCCCTTTGCTTGTTCAGTTGACGCTCTCGGTGTGGCCCTCGGCCCCCGCAGGCCTGAGTTCGTACAGGTGTTGCGTCAGTCCGGCCGTCAGTTCTGGTACGCCAGGATCAGCCCGAGCGCGACGATGCAGGCGAACCAGATCACGCCGATGCCGATGGTGATCCGGTCGAGGTTCTTCTCCGCCACCGAGGATCCGCCGAGAGAGCTCGAGACACCGCCACCGAACATGTCGGAGAGACCTCCGCCGCGACCTTTGTGCAGCAGGATCAGGCCGATCATGAAGATGCTGGTGAGCACGAGCAGGATGGTGAAGACGATCGTCACAAGCAGAAAGCCTACGTCACAGGTGGGTCACGGCCCGCAACCGCACCACCGGTCCAGACCGCGGACCTCCACCGTCAACGAGGTGACGCGAGGCAGGGGTCAGAGGACCGGCATGTCGTAGAAGCGGCAGATCCCGCCGAACTCGTCGGCCTGGAGGCTGGCTCCGCCCACCAGGCACCCGTCGACGTCGGCCTTCTCCATGATCCCCGCGACGTTGGCGGCCTTGACCGAGCCGCCGTACAGGACGCGTACGGCGTCCGCGGCCGCGTCGCCGTGCACCTCGCGGATGCGCGCGCGGATCGCCGCGCAGACCTCCTGCGCGTCGTCGGGGGTGGCCACCTCGCCGGTGCCGATCGCCCACACGGGCTCGTAGGCGACGACCAGCCCGCCGACCTGCTCGGCGCTGAACCCGGCCAACGAGCCGTCCAGCTGGGCCAGCGTGTAGGACACCTGGTCCCCGGCCTGCCGGATCGGCAGCGGCTCGCCGACGCAGACGATCGGCGTCATGCCGCCGGCCAGCGCGGCCTTCGCCTTGGCGTTGACCAGCTCGTCGGACTCCTGGTGGTACTCGCGCCGTTCGCTGTGCCCGACCACCACGTAGCTGCAGCCCAGCTTGGCCAGCATCGAGGCGGAGATCTCGCCGGTGTAGGCGCCGCCGTCGTGCGCGGACACGTCCTGCGCGCCGTACCCGATCGACAGCTGGTCGCCGTCCACGAGCGTCTGCACCGACCGGATGTCGGTGAACGGCGGGAGGACGACCACCTCGGCCTTCGCGTAGTCGTGCTTCTTGTCGTTGAGCGTCCAGGCGAGCTTCTGCACCAGGACCACGGCCTCCTGGTGGTTGAGGTTGCTCTTCCAGTTGCCGGCCATCAGGGGCGTGCGGGGCATGCGGTCTACCTTTCGAGTACGGCGATCCCCGGGAGCTCCTTGCCCTCCAGGAACTCCAGGCTGGCGCCACCGCCGGTCGAGATGTGACCGAAGGCGGACTCGTCGAAGCCGAGCTGGCGGACGGCCGCGGCGGAGTCCCCGCCACCGACCACGGACAGGCCGGGCACCTCGGTGAGGGCCTGGGCGACGGCACGGGTGCCCTCGGCGAAGGCCGGGGTCTCGAAGACGCCCATCGGACCGTTCCAGAACACGGTCTGCGCGTCGGACAGGGCCGCGGCGAAGGCCTTCCCGGACTCCGGCCCGATGTCCAGGCCGAGGCTGTCGGCCGGGATCTGGTCGGCGGGCACGACGCGGGGGTGCGGCTCGCGGTCCCCGGACGGGAACTCGGTGTCGACGACCACGTCGGTCGGCAGCAGGATCTCGACGCCCGACTCCTCGGCGCGCTCCAGGTAGGACCGGCAGGTGTCGAGCTGGTCCTCCTCCAGGAGGCTCTTGCCGACCTCGTGGCCCTGCGCCTTGAGGAACGTGAACACCATGCCGCCGCCGATGAGCAGCTTGTCGGCCTTGCCCAGCAGGTTGTCGATGACGCCGAGCTTGTCGGACACCTTCGAGCCGCCGAGCACCACGACGTACGGCCGGGCGGGGTCGACCGTCAGCCGGCGCAGCACGTCGATCTCGGCGGCCACCAGGCCACCCATCGCGTGCGGCAGGCGCAGGGCGACGTCGTACACGCTGGCCTGCTTGCGGTGCACGACGCCGAACCCGTCGGAGACGAACGCGTCGGCCAGCTGGGCCAGCTGCCCGGCGAACGCCGAACGCACCTCGTCGTCCTTGCTGGTCTCGCCGCCGTTGAAGCGGACGTTCTCGAGGACGGCGACCTGGCCGTCCTCGAGCGCGGCCACGGTCTCCTGGGCGCTCTCCCCCACCGTGTCCGTGGCGAAGGCGACGTCCTGACCGAGCAGCTCGCCGAGCCGCTCGGCCACCGGGCGCAGGGAGTACTTCGGGTCGGGCTCACCCTTGGGCCGGCCGAGGTGGGCGACCACGACGACGCGCGCGCCCTTGTCGGTCAGGGCCTTGATCGTCGGCACGCTGGCCTTGATGCGCCCCTCGTCGGTGATGGTGTCCCCGTCGAGGGGCACGTTCAGGTCCGAGCGGACCAGGACCCGCTGGCCACGCACGTCACCCAGGTCGTCGATGCCGGACATGCGTCAGAGCGACGATCCGACGTGGGTGATCAGGTCGGCGAGCCGGTTGGAGTAGCCCCACTCGTTGTCGTACCAGCCGATGACCTTCACCTGGTTGCCGATGACCTTGGTCAGCGGGGAGTCGAAGATGCACGACGCCGGGTCGGTGACGATGTCCGAGGACACGATCGGGTCGACGGAGTACTTGAGGAAACGACCGTCGGCGACCTTCTCGACCGCGGCGTTGACCTCCTCGACACTGGTCTCACGGCCGGCCTCGAAGGTGAGGTCGGTGGCGGAGCCGGTGGGCACGGGCACCCGCAGGGCGAACCCGTCGAGCTTGCCCTTGAGCTCGGGCAGCACCAGGCCGATCGCCTTCGCGGCGCCGGTCGAGGTCGGCACGATGTTGAGCGCCGCGGCGCGGGCGCGACGCAGGTCCTTGTGGATGTTGTCCTGGAGGTTCTGGTCGGCGGTGTAGGCGTGGATGGTGGTCATCAGGCCCTTGACGATGCCGAACTCGTCGTTGAGGGCCTTGGCCATCGGGGCCAGGCAGTTCGTCGTGCACGACGCGTTGGAGATGACCGTGTGCTTCTCCGGGTCGTACAGCTCGTGGTTGACGCCCATCACGATCGTGATGTCCTCGTTGGAGGCGGGCGCGGAGATGATGACCTTCTTGGCGCCGGCGTCCACGTGGGCCTTCGCTTTGGTGCCGTCGGTGAAGAAGCCGGTGGACTCGACGACCACGTCGACCCCGAGGTCGCCCCACTTGAGCTGGCTGGGGTCGCGCTCGGCGTACGCCGCGATCTCCTGGTCACCGACGTTGATCGTGGTGTCGGTCGACGAGACGTCGGCGTCGAGGCGGCCGAGGATCGAGTCGTACTTCAGCAGGTGGGCGAGCGTCTTGTTGTCGGTGAGGTCGTTGACCCCGACGATCTCGATGTCGGCGCCGGACGCACGCACGGCGCGGAAGAAGTTGCGGCCGATCCGGCCGAAGCCGTTGATGCCTACGCGAACTGTCACTGGTTGCTCCTTGGGTCGGTGTCGCGGGCGTTCGGTCACCCGCCGGACTGAAGGTCACGGGTGTTCAGTCACCCGCCGTTCGAGCCTAGCGGGACGCCACCCGGGGACGCCCGGCCGTCCGCCGTACGTCCGGGTAACTTGCGGGAATCGGGTGCTCAGGCCTCGTCGGCCAGCATCTCGGGCGTCAGCGAGGACTCGGTGTCCGGGATGCCGAGCTCCTCGGCGCGCTTGTCGGCCATGGCCAGCAGCCGCCGGATCCGCCCGGCGATGGCGTCCTTGGTGAGCACCGGGTCGTGCAGCTGGCCGAGCTCCTCGAGCGAGGCCTGCTTGTGCTTGAGCCGCAGGTCGCCGGCGAGCCGCAGGTGGTCAGGTACGTCGTCGGCCAGGATCTCCAGGGCCCGCTCGACGCGTGCCCCGGCGGCCACCGCGGCACGGGCGGAGCGCCGCAGGTTGGCGTCGTCGAAGTTGGCCAGCCGGTTGGCGGTCGCGCGCACCTCGCGGCGCATCCGCCGCTCCTCCCAGGCCATCAGCGACTCGTGTGCGCCGAGGCGGGTGAGCAGCTCGCCGATGGCGTCGCCGTCGCGGATGACGACGCGGTCGACGCCGCGTACCTCGCGCGCCTTGGCCTGGATGCCGAGCCGGCGGGCCACGCCGACGAGGGCCAGAGCGGCCTCGGGGCCGGGGCAGGTGACCTCGAGCGAGGACGAGCGGCCGGGCTCGGTGAGCGAGCCGTGGGCGAGGAAGGCCCCGCGCCAGGCGGCGACCGCGTCGCAGCCGCCGCCGGAGACGACGGCCGGCGGCAGGCCGCGGACCGGGCGCCCGCGCTGGTCGAGGAGGCCGGTCTGGCGGGCCAGCGCCTCGCCCTCCTTGACGACGCGGACGAGGTACCGCGAGCCCTTGCGGATCCCGTTGCCCTGGACCATCGCGAACTCCGCCTGGTGGCCGTAGACCTCGGCGATGTCGTTGCGCAGCCGCCGGGCCGCGGCGCCGGTGTCCAGCTCGGCCTCCACCACGATCTTCCCGGCGACGATGTGCAGGCCCCCGGCGAACCGGAGCATCGTGGCCACCTCGGCCTTGCGACAACAGGTCTTGGTGATCTGGGTGTTGGCGAGCTCCGCCTTCACCTGTCCGGTCATCGCCATGCCGCGAATCCTGCCACGCGCGTCAATCACCCCAACGGCGCAGGGGATCTGGGGTCAGTCGTCGGAGATGACCGCGTCGTACGCCGCCGCGAGCTTGACCGGGTCGTGGCGGGCCGACCCGTCGCTGGCCGCGATGTCGGCCAGCACCAGCCGGGCGCCGGCCTCCTTGACCGCGGTCTCCAGGGAACCCGGGTCGCGCACGCTCCGCACGTCGGCCAGCACGGTGTGCACCCGCAGGTCGGGCGCGTGCTCGAGCAGCGCGGCCAGGTGGTCGGCGGGCGCGAAGCCGGGGGTCTCGCCGTCCTGCGGCGCCAGGTTGAGGACCACGATGACCTTGCCCCGGGTGTCGACGACGGCCCGGCAGAGGTCGGGGACGAGCAGGTGCGGGATGACGGAGGTGTACCAGGAGCCCGGCCCGAGCACGACCCAGTCGGCGGCGCGGACGGCCAGCACGGCCTCCGGGCAGGGGGCCGGGTCGGGCGGGTCGAGGGCCACCGACTGGATGGTGCCCTCGCTGGTCGCGACCTCGACCTGACCGCGCACGGTCGTCACCTCGTCCGGGGCCGCCGGGTCGACGCCGCGGATCTGCGCCGTCATCACCAGTGGGGTGAGCGCCATCGGCAGCACCCGGCCCGACGCCCCGAGCAGCCGGCCCACCCAGTCGAGGGCGGCCACGTGGTCGCCGAGCTGTTCCCACAGCGACACGATCAGCAGGTTGCCCACGACGTGGCCGCGCATGTCACCGTGGCCGGCGAACCGGTGCTGGAGCACGTCGGCCCACGTCTGGCCCCACTCGTCGTCGCCGCACAGCGCGGCCAGCGCCATCCGCAGGTCGCCCGGCGGCAGCACGCCGAACTCCTCGCGCAGGCGCCCCGACGAGCCGCCGTCGTCGGCCACCGTCACGACTGCCGTCAGGTCGTCGACGACCCGCCGCAGCGCCGAGAGGGAGGCGTGCAGGCCGTGCCCGCCGCCCAGGGCGACGACCGCGGCACCGGCTGGGGGCACCTCACTCCCGCCCGAGGTCGCGGTGGACGGTCGAGACGTCGTACCCGGCGTCGCTCAGGCGCCGGGTGATCTCCTGGGCCATCGCCACGCTGCGGTGCTTGCCGCCGGTGCACCCGATCGCGATCGTCATGAAGCGCTTGCCCTCGGCGAGGTAGCCCATCGCCACCCCTTCGAGGACCGGGAGGTACGCCGCGAGGAACTGGATCGCGCCGGGCTGGCCCTTCACGTAGTCGGCCACGTCGGGGTCCAGGCCGCTCTTGGGGCGCAGCTTGGGCTGCCAGTGCGGGTTGGGCAGGAAGCGCATGTCGGCCACGAAGTCGGCGTCGGCGGGGATGCCGTACTTGAAGCCGAAGCTGATCACGTTGATCTGCAGGCGGGTGGCGTCCGGGTCGCCGAACGACTCGCGGATCCGTGAGGTCAGCTGGTGGACGTTGAGGTTCGAGGTGTCGATGACCAGGTCCGCGTCGCTGCGCAGGTCGGCCAGCACGGCCCGCTCCCGCTGGAGGCCGTCGAGCAGCCGGCCGCTCCCCTGGAGCGGGTGGGGACGGCGCGCGGCCTCCTGGCGGCGTACGAGGACGTCGTCGGTGGCGTCGAGGAACAGCAGCGTGGTGTGCCGGCCGGTGGCGCCGTGGGCGAGGTTCGCGTGGAGCGACTCGAAGAACGAGCCGGACCGGACGTCGACGACGACCGCGATGCGCTGCTCGGGGCCGCTGCTCTCGTCGACCAGCCGCACGATCTCGCGGAGCAGGCCCGGGGGCAGGTTGTCGACGACGAAGAAGCCGAGGTCCTCCAGCTCCTTGGCCGCGGTGCTGCGACCGGCGCCGGTCATGCCGGTGACGACGACGAGCTCGCCGGCCTCGAACTCGATCACGGAGGAGGACATGGTCAGCCCTCCTCGATCTCGCCCGTCGCGGTGTTCACGGAGACAGTCTTGCGTGTCGGCTGGTCCACCGCCGCCTTGATGGCGATAGCCGTGCGGTCGCCGATGCCGGGCACCTGGGCGATCTCCTGGACCGTGGCGGCCCGCAGCTTGCGCAGGGAGCCGAAGTACTTCAGCAGCGTCTTGCGGCGTACCTCCCCCAGGCCGGGCACGTCGTCGAGGAGGCTCTCGACCATCGACTTGCTCCGCCTCGACCGGTGGTGGGTGATCGCGAACCGGTGCGCCTCGTCGCGGACCCGCTGGAGGAGGTACAGCGCCTCGCTCGACCGCGCCAGGATGACCGGGTCCTCCCGGCCGGGCACCCAGACCTCCTCGAGTCGCTTGGCCAACCCGCACACCGGGATGTCGTCGATCCCGAGCTCGTCGAGCGCTCGCTGCGCGGCGGCCACCTGCGGCGGGCCGCCGTCGACCACGACCAGACCCGGGGCGTAGGCGAACTTCCGGGGGCGGCCCGTCTCGGGGTCGACCAGCATCGGGCCGCTCTCGGTCGCGACCTCCGTCGACCGGGCCTGCTCGTCGAGCAGCCGCCGGAACCGCCGCGTGATCACCTCGTGCATCGACGCCACGTCGTTCTGGCCGTCGACGCCCTTGATGACGAAGCGGCGGTACTCCGACTTGCGCGCCAGCCCGTCCTCGAAGACCACCATCGAGGCGACCACCTCGGTGCCCTGGAGGTTGGAGATGTCGTAGCACTCGATCCGCAGCGGCACCTCGTCGAGGCCGAGCGCCTGCTGGATCTCCTCCAGCGCCTGGTTGCGGGCGGTGAGGTCGGAGGCCCGCTTCGTCTTGTGCATCACCAGCGCCTGGCCGGCGTTGCGGGCGACGGTCTCCTGGAGGCTGCGCTTGTCGCCGCGCTGCGGCACCCGGATGCGCACCCGGCTCCCCCGCAGGTCGCTGAGCAGCGCCTCGATGGTCTCCGGGTCCGGCGGGAGACAGGGCACCAGGATCTCGCGCGGGATGTCGTCGCCGTCCGCCCCGCCGTACAGCTGGAGCAGGAAGTCCTCGACCAGCTCGGCGGTACCGCCCTCGTCGACGCGGTCGGCCACCCAGCCGCGCTGGCCGCGGATCCGGCCGCCGCGGACGTAGAAGATCTGCACCGCGACCTCGAGCGGGTCCTCGGCGAGCGCGATCACGTCGGCGGAGGTGCCGTCGCCGAAGACGACGGCCTGCTTCTCCAGCGCCTTCTCCATCGCGCCGAGGTCGTCGCGGAGACGGGCGGCCCGTTCGTACTCCTGGGCCTCGGACGCGGCGTACATCTCGGTGCGGATGCGCTTGACGAACGCGTTGGTGTTGCCGCCGACGAAGTCGCAGAAGTCGTCGACGATCGCGCGGTGGTCCTCGGCGCTGATGTTGCCGACGCACGGGGCCGAGCACTTCTCGATGTACCCCAGCAGGCACGGCCGGCCGATCTGCCCGGACCGCTTGAACACGCCGTTGCTGCACGAGCGCATCGGGAAGACGCGGAGCAGCTGGTCGACGGTCTCGCGGATGGCCCACGCGTGGCTGTAGGGGCCGAAGTACTTGGTGCCCTTGCGCTTGGCCCCGCGGCCGACCATCACCCGCGGGAACTCCTCGCCGACCGTCACCGCGAGCCACGGGTAGGACTTGTCGTCGCGGTACTTCACGTTGAAGCGCGGGTCGAACTCCTTGATCCAGGAGTACTCCAGCTGGAGCGCCTCGACCTCGGTCTTCACGACCGTCCACTCGACGCTGGCGCCGCTGGCGACCATGGCCGCGGTGCGCTGGTGGAGGTTGATCGGGTCCTGGAAGTACGACGACAGCCTGGCCCGCAGGTTCTTCGCCTTGCCGACGTAGATCACCCGCCCCCGGGCGTCGCGGAAGCGGTACACGCCCGGCTGCGTCGGGATCGACCCCGGCGCAGGGCGGTAGTCGTTCACGGGTCGCCGGGCCACCCTCCAACCCTACGGTCGGGTGGGGACAGCCTCACCGCTGGTCGAGGAGGTCGCGCAGCGACCGTCACGAGACCCGGCGAGACGACCGCCCGCCTCTCACCGGGTCTCGTGACGGGACTTCGTCCCTCCTCGACCGGCAGGCCTCACGCCAGGGTGATCTCGCCGCCCTGGACGGTGATCTGCTGCTCGGCGAGCGGCTGGGTGGCCGGGCCGTTGACGACCGAGCCGTCGTCGATCGAGAACGCGCTGCCGTGGCACCCGCAGCGGATGTCCCCGCCGGAGACCGAGCTGACAATGCAGCCCTGGTGGGTGCACACGGCGGTGAAGCACTTGAACTGCCCCTTGGCCGGCTGGGTCACCACGACCTGCTGGTCGCGGAAGATCGTCCCGCCGCCGACCTCGATGTCCGACGTGGCCGTCAGCGGCCCGCTGGAGGAGCCGCCACCGCCCCCGGTGTCCGTGGCCGTCGAGCCGCCGCCGGAGCAGGCGGCGAGCAGGGGTACGCCGATCCCGACGGTGGCCGCGCCGGCGAGGGCACGGCGTCGGTCCAGGAAGGGCTGGTGCGCGGGGGCGGACATGGTGGAGGGATTCCCATCGTCGGAGGTCGTTGCGCGAGAAAGAGCACTGGCAACCGTAGAGGGACGCCGGCACGGAACCCACTGTCCGGTGGTCCTAGGACCCAACTCACAGGGAAGTCACAGGTCCCGGACGTTCACGCGGACTTCTTGGCGGCTGCCTTCTTCGTCGGGCGCTTCGCGGCGGCCTTCTTCGCCGGTGCCTTCTTGGCCGCCGGCGCCTTGGTCGCCGACGCACGCGTGCGGCGCGCCGGTTTGGGCTGGGCCGCCTCCCGACCCTCGAGCAGCGGCTTGAGGAACGCGCCGGTGTAGGAGTCGGGGTTGTCGGCGACGTCCTCCGGGGTGCCCTCCGCGATGACCAGGCCGCCACGCGACCCGCCCTCGGGACCCATGTCGATCAGCCAGTCGGAGGTCTTGATCACGTCGAGGTTGTGCTCGATGACCAGCACGGAGTTGCCCTGGTCGACCAGCCGGCCGAGCACCAGCAGCAGCTTGCGGATGTCCTCGAAGTGCAGGCCGGTGGTCGGCTCGTCGAGGACGTAGACCGTGCGGCCGGTCGACCGCTTCTGCAGCTCCGAGGACAGCTTGACCCGCTGGGCCTCGCCCCCGGACAGCGTCGTCGCCGGCTGACCGAGCCGGACGTAGCCCAGGCCCACCTCCACCAGCGTCTTCATGTGCCGGCTGATCGCCGGGACCGCCGCGAAGAAGTCGGAAGCCTCCTCGATCGACATGTCGAGGACCTCGGCGATGGTCTTGCCCTTGTAGTGGACCTCGAGCGTCTCGCGGTTGTAGCGAGCCCCGTGGCAGACCTCGCACGGGACGTAGACGTCCGGCAGGAAGTTCATCTCGATCTTGATCGTGCCGTCGCCGGAGCACGCCTCGCAGCGGCCGCCCTTGACGTTGAAGGAGAACCGGCCCTGCTGGTAGCCCCGCATCTTGGCCTCGGCCGTCGAGGCGAACAGCTTGCGGATGTGGTCGAAGACCCCGGTGTAGGTCGCCGGGTTGGACCGCGGGGTGCGCCCGATGGGCGACTGGTCGACGTGGATCACCTTGTCGACGTGGTCGAGGCCGGTGATCGTCTGGTGCCGGCCCGGCACCGCGCGGGCGTTGTAGATGCGCTTGGCCAGCGACGTGTAGAGGATGTCGTTGACCAGCGTCGACTTGCCGGAGCCGGACACGCCCGTCACCGAGACGAACAGCCCGAGCGGGAACGTCACGTCGATGTCGCGCAGGTTGTGGGCCTTGGCGCCCTTGACGGTGAGCTCGCGGCCGGGCGTGCGGGGACGGCGTACGGCGGGGACGGGGATCTCGCGGCGGCCGGAGAGGTACTGCCCGGTCATCGAGTCGGGGTGCTCGAGCAGCCCTTTCACCGAGCCGGAGTGCACGACCTGGCCGCCGTGCTCGCCGGCGCCCGGGCCGATGTCCACGACCCAGTCGGCGGTGCGGATGGTGTCCTCGTCGTGCTCGACCACGATCAGGGTGTTGCCGAGGTCCTTGAGCCTGACCAGCGTCTCGATCAGCCGCTGGTTGTCGCGCTGGTGGAGGCCGATCGACGGCTCGTCGAGGACGTAGAGCACCCCCACCAGGCCGGCGCCGATCTGGGTCGCCAGCCGGATGCGCTGCGCCTCGCCGCCGGACAGCGAGCCGGAGGGCCGGTCGAGGGAGAGGTAGTCGAGGCCGACGTCGAGCAGGAAGTTGAGCCGCTCGAGGATCTCCTTGAGCACCCGCTCGGCGATCTGCCGCTCGCGGGCGCTCAGGTCGACGGTGCGGAGGTACTCCGCGCACTCGTTGATCGGCAGGGCGCAGACCTCGGCGATGTTGCGGCCGCCGCGGTCCTTGTCGCCCAGCGTCACGGCCATCGAGACCGGCTTGAGGCGGCTGCCCTCGCAGACCGGGCAGGGCACCTCGCGCATGAAGCCCTCGAACCGCTCCCGGCTCACGTCGGACTCGGCCTCGCGGTGGCGACGCTCGATGTAGCGCTGGACGCCCTCGAACTCGGCGTAGTAGGCCCGCTCCCGGCCGTAGCGGTTGCGGGAGACCACGTGGACCTTGGTCGGGTGGCCGAACAGGAGCGACTTCTGGCCCTTGGCCGAGATGTCGTCCCACGGCGTGTTGAGGTCGAAGCCGAGCTCCTTGCCGAGCGCGTCCATCAGCTTGAGGAAGTAGTCGGCGACGTGGGCCTGGCTCCACGGCTGGATGGCGCCCTCGCCGAGCGTGGCCTCGGGGTCGGGCACGACCAGCTCGGGGTCGACCTCCATGCGGGTGCCCAGGCCGTGGCACTCCGGGCACGCGCCGAAGGGAGAGTTGAAGGAGAACGACCGCGGCTCGAGCTCGTCGGTGTCGATCGGGTGGTCGTTGGGGCACGACATCTTCTCCGAGAACCGCAGCCAGCGGCCCGGGTCCTTCGGCGGCAGGTCGACGAGGTCGAAGAGGACCAGGCCGGCAGCGAGGTTGAGGGCCGTCTCGACGGAGTCGGTGAGTCGCCGCTTGGAGGACGCCTTGACCGACAGCCGGTCGACGACCACCTCGATGGTGTGCTTGCGCTGCTTGTCGAGCGTGGGCGGCTCGTCCAGCGAGTAGGTCTCCCCGTCGACCCTCGCCCGCGAGAAGCCCTGCGTCTGGAGCTGCCGGAAGAGCTCGACGTACTCCCCCTTGCGACCCCGGATGACCGGGGCCAGCACCTGGAACCGGGTGCCCTCCTCCAGCGCCATCACGCGGTCGACGATCTGCTGCGGTGTCTGCCGCTCGATCGGCGAGCCGCAGACCGGGCAGTGGGCGCGGCCGGCGCGGGCGTAGAGCAGGCGGAGGTAGTCGTAGACCTCGGTGATCGTGCCGACGGTGGAACGAGGGTTCTTCGACGTGGACTTCTGGTCGATCGACACCGCGGGCGACAGGCCCTCGATGAAGTCGACGTCGGGCTTGTCCATCTGGCCGAGGAACTGGCGGGCGTAGGCCGACAGCGACTCGACGTACCTGCGCTGACCCTCGGCGAAGATGGTGTCGAACGCCAGGGAGGACTTCCCGGACCCCGAGAGCCCGGTGAACACGATCAGCGAGTCACGCGGGAGATCGAGGGAGACGTCCTTGAGGTTGTGCTCGCGAGCGCCTCGGATGATGAGCTGATCTGCCACGTGCGCCACCCTATGACGGGGCTCCGACACTCCTCCGATCGTTCACCCCTTGGGGGCAGGATGGGCCCATGGACGACCTCGACCCCCAAGGTGCCTTCGAGCTGCTCCCGGAGGCGACCCAGCGCCTGGTCAGGACGGTGGACCGGCTCGGGGACGACGAGCTGGGCGAGCCGAGCGGGCTCCCGGACTGGACGCGCGCTCACGTGGTCGCGCACCTGGCGCTCAACTCCGAGGGCCTGGCCGGCGTGCTCCAGGGCCGGATGGCGGGCGAGCCGACGACCATGTACCCCTCCGACGACGCCCGGTCCGCCGACATCGAGGAGCTGGCCGCCGGCGACCGGGCCGAGCTGCGGGAGCGCTTCCTCGCCGGCACCACGCTAGTGACCGACGCCGTGGACCACTTCCCCGACGAGTGGTGGGGCGAGACGTTCGAACGTACGCCGGGGGGCCGGGTGATCCGGTACGCCGCGATCCCCGGCATGCGCCTGCGCGAGGTGGAGATCCACCACGTCGACCTGGCGGCCGGGTTCGACCCGACCGGCTGGTCGGACGCGTTCGCCGCGCACCTCATCACCGCGATGGTGAAGCGCGAGCCCTCCGACGAGGGCTTCCGCGTGTTGGCCACCGACCTGGCGCGGACCTGGGAGGTCGGCAGTCCGGACGAGACCACCGTCAGCGGACCGGCGGGCGACCTCGCCTGGTGGCTCACCGGCCGGCCGCCGGCGGACTCGCTGACGTGCAGCACCGGCGACCTGCCCCGCGTGAAAGCCTGGTGACATGACGTACACCGGAGAGGTCGCGCCCGGCGGCCCGGCCGACACCCGCGAGGCCGGCGACCTGGTCATCACCAAGGTCGCCGTCGACGCCGAGATGTCCAACAACGCCTACCTGCTGCGCTGCGCCTCCACCGGCGACCAGGTGCTGGTCGACGCGGCCGCCGAGCCGGAGACCCTCCTCGCGCTGGTCGGCGACGGCGGGCTGACCCACGTCGTCACCACCCACCAGCACTGGGACCACCACCGCGCCCTGGCCGACGTGGTCGCGGCCACCGGAGCCGAGGTCGTGGCCGGCGCTCCCGACGCCGGCGCGATCACCGAGCAGACCGGCGTACCCGTCACCACCTCCGTCGAGGACGGTGACACCATCCCGGTCGGGTCGTGCTCGCTCCGGGTCATCCGGCTGACCGGCCACACGCCCGGGTCGATCGCCCTCCTCTACGACGACGGCTCGGGCCGGCCGCACCTCTTCACCGGCGACTCGCTGTTCCCCGGCGGCGTCGGCAACACCCGCGGCAACGCCGACAACTTCCGCCTGCTGATCGACGACGTCGAGGCCAAGGTGTTCGGCACCCTGCCCGACGAGACCTGGTTCTACCCCGGCCACGGCAACGACTCGACCCTCGGCGCCGAGCGCCCGCACCTCCCGGAGTGGCGCGAGCGCGGCTGGTGAGCTAGGGCCTGTCCCAGGACGGACGCACTCTCAGGGCGGGATCGACCTTGCGCTCCTCGTCGACCTCGAAGCCGTGGTTCATGCCCCAGCGCACCGCCTGCGCGCGTCGCTCGACGCCGATCTTGCGGTACGCCGACCGGATGTAGGTCTTGATCGAGTTGATGCTCAGGAACGCCCGGTCCGCGATCTCCTGGTTGGTCAGCCCGCGGGTGATGAGCGCCAGGACCTCGGCCTCGCGCGGGGACAGCCCCGCGGCCCGACCCGGCCAGTCGCCCGCGCCTCCGACGCTCGTCTCGTTGTCGCCCACCAGCACGACGGTCTCGCCGGCCATGATCCGCTCGAGCGCGTCGACGATCGCCGGCCCGGTGAGCACCTTGGACAGGTAGCCCGAGGCTCCGGCCCGGATCGCCTGCTCGATCAGGTCCGCGTTGAGGTTCCAGCTGTAGAGCACGACCTTGGCGTCGCTGTCGCGGACGTAGTCCTTGAGGTCGAAGCCGTCCCCCTTGACCTGGGCGAACGTGTCGTAGAGGACGACGTCGACGTCGGTGACGACCGGGAGCGACGCCTCGGTCTCGACCACCTCGATGCGCTCCTCGGCGAGCAGCGAGGCGACACCCGCGACGACGACGGCGTAGTCGTCGACGATGGCCAGCCGCAGCGGACGCCTCGGTGGCTCCATGCCCCGACCCTAGACCTACCCCGTCGGGTCTCCTCCCTGCCGACGGCACCGGAGGGGTGCGCAGGAACGCCGGGCCCAGGACGGCGGCGTGCCGACATACTGTCCCCCGTGAGCCGCAGCGACCCCGTGTTCGACCCCGGGTTCGAGGGGCGAGTCGACCGGTGGCGGCCCGACCTCATGGCAGCGCTGAAGCGGGTGTACGACGACCCCGAGGCCGTCGCGGACCGGCTCCTGGGCATCGCACGGGCGGCGTACGACGCGCGTCCTGACGTGCTGCGCGAGCTCGACGAGCGACGGCTGGCCGAGCCGGACTGGTTCCAGCGCAGCGACGCGCTGGGCTACGCGGCGTACGCCGACCGGTTCGGCGGGACGCTCAAGGGGGTCGGGCAGCACGTCGACCACCTGAGCGCCCTGGGCGTCACGTACCTGCACCTGATGCCGCTGCTCACGCCGCGGTCCTCGCCGAACGACGGCGGGTACGCCGTGGCCGACTACACGACCGTCCGCGACGACCTCGGCGACACCGACGACCTGCGGGAGCTCGCGACGACGCTCCGGGACGCCGGCATCAGCCTGTGCATCGACCTGGTGCTCAACCACACCGCTCGCGAGCACGCGTGGGCCGCGGCCGCGCGGAACGGCGACGCGGAGAAGCGCGGCTACTACCTGGTGTTCCCCGACCGGCACGAGCCGGACCGGTACGAGCAGTCGCTGCCCGAGGTCTTCCCGGACTTCGCCCCGGGCAACTTCACGTGGGACCCCGAGCTGGACGGCTGGGTCTGGACGACGTTCAACGACTACCAGTGGGACCTCAACTGGGCGAACCCCTCGGTGCTGTGCGAGTTCGCCGAGATCCTGCTCGGCCACGCGAACCTCGGCGTCGAGGTGTTCCGCCTCGACGCCATCGCGTTCCTCTGGAAGCGGCTGGGCACCAACTGCCAGAACCAGCCGGAGGTGCACGACCTCACCCAGGCGCTGCGCACCGTGGCCCGGATCGCCGCGCCGGCCGTCCTCTTCAAGGCCGAGGCGATCGTGGGGCCGGCCGACCTGCCGGCGTACCTGGGCACCGGCCTGCACACCGGCAAGGTGTCCGACCTCGCTTACCACAACAGCCTCATGGTGCACGTCTGGTCGATGCTCGCCTCCGGGGAGAGCCGGCTGGCCAGCGTCGCGCTCCAGAACCTCCCGCAGCCGCCCGCCACCACCTCGTGGATCACCTACCTGCGGTGCCACGACGACATCGGCTGGGCCATCGACGACACGGACGCGTGGCGGGCCGGGGTCGACGGGTTCGCGCACCGGCGGTTCTTGAGCGACTGGTACGCCGGCGCGTTCCCCGGCTCGTGGGCGCGCGGCCTGGTCTTCCAGGAGAACCCCGCCACCGGCGACCGGCGCATCAGCGGGTCGCTGGCGTCGCTGGCCGGGCTCGAGTGCGAGGACCCCGGCGCCGTCGACCGGATCCTTCTCGCCCACGCGATCGTGCTGTCCTTCGGTGGGCTGCCGGTCCTCTGGATGGGCGACGAGCTCGGCCTGCTGAACGACAAGGGCTGGGCCGACGAGCCGGCGCACGCCACCGACAACCGCTGGGTCCACCGGCCCCGCATGCCGTGGCCCGTCCCGACCGAGACCCACGGCATCCGCGACGGGCTGGCGCACCTGCTCGACGTACGCCGGGGTCTCCCCCACCTCCACGCGGCCCATGCCACCGAGATCTGGGACCCGCGCGACCCGGCCGTCCTGCTCGTCGTCCGCCGGTCCTCGCACGGTCCGCTGCTCGCCGCGGCGAACGTGTCCGACCGTCCCGCACGCGTGCCCAGCGACGTCTTCCACTGGCTCGGCCTGGCCGCCGGCGACCTGCACGACCACCTGTCCGGCGAGCGCCCGCGGTTCGACCGCGACGGCATCGCGCTGGCGCCGTACGCCGCCGCGTGGCTGACCGCCTGACTCTCACCGGGTCTCGTGACGGGCGCTAGCGCGCCCTCCTCGACCAGCGGGTACCTTCTCGCCGTGTCCGCGCTGATCCCTGCCGTGTTCGGCGGCTTCCTGCTGCTCGTCGTGGTCGCGGTGGTCGTCGGCTGGCTGCGTGCGAAGCGGCGCCGCGAGGGCTTCGCCGCGCTGGCGGCGGGCCGCGGCTGGACGTACACCGAGCAGGACCAGACCCTGCTCGACCGGTTCGCGGGCGCGCCGTTCGGTGAGGGCGAGGACCGGGAGGCGTCCAACGTCCTGCGCGGCACCTCCGACGGCCGGCCGTTCGTGGTGTTCGACTACCGGTACGTCACGACCAGTACCACCACGGACGCCGAGGGCCACACGCGCACGGAGCGCCACACCCACCCCTTCTCGGTCGTCGCGGTCAACGCCGGCGCGGTGATGCCGGCCCTGTCGGTGACGCCGGAGGGGATGTTCTCGCGGTTCTTCGGCCGGCTGACCAACTCCGACATCGAGCTGGAGTCCGAGGACTTCAACCGGGCGTTCCGGGTCACCTGCCCCAACCGCCGGTTCGCCTCCGACGTCCTGCACCCGCGGATGATGGAGCTGGTGCTCCAGTGGCCCGAGATGGCGTGGCGGTTCGACGCCGACTCGCTCCTCGCCGTCCGAGACGGCAGCCACGACATCCCGGAGATCGACGCCAAGCTGGCCGCCCTCGACGCGATCCTCGACACCGTGCCCGACTTCGTCTGGAAGGAGGTCCGCGGCCGATGACCCCCGTCACCTGGGCCCTCGTCGGCGTCGGCGCCCTCCTGCTCGTCAGCCTGCTGGTCATGTACAACCGCTTCGTCCGCCAGCGCACCCTCGTCGACGAGTCCTGGGGCGGCATCGACGTCGAGCTGACCCGCCGCCACGACCTCATCCCCCAGCTCGTGGACACGGTGAAGGGGTACGCCGCCCACGAGCAGGCCCTGCTCACCCGGCTGGTGGAGGCCCGCGAGGCGGCGACCTCCCACCACACCGACTCCCCCGCGCACCGCCAGGGCTACGAGGACTCGCTCGGCGGCGCCCTCCAGCAGCTCCTCGCACGCGTCGAGGCCTACCCGGACCTCGAGGCCAGCGAGAGCTTCCTTGCGCTCCAGGACGAGCTGACCAACACCGAGGACCGGATCGCCGCCAGCCGGCGCTTCTACAACGGCAACGTCCGCGCCTACAACACGCGGGTCCGAACCTTCCCGTCCAACCTGGTCGCGGCCGTCTTCCGGTTCCGGCCACGGGAGTTCTTCGAGCTCCGCGAGGCCGTGCGGCCGCCCGTGGCAGGCTGAGCCCCATGGCTGAACCGTCAACCACTGCCCCCGTCGTCGTGGTCGGTGGCGGCCTCGCCGCCGGCACCGTGGTCACCGAGCTGCGCGAGGGCGGGTACGACGGACCCATCGCGGTCTACACCGACGAGGCCCACCCGCCGTACGAGCGCCCGCCGCTCTCCAAGGACTTCATGCTCGACAAGGGGCCGCTGAGCGACGCCCTCGTGCACCCCGAGGACTGGTACGCCCAGCACCGGGTCGACCTCCACACCTCGACGCCGGTCACGGCGATCGACCCGGCGCGCCACACGATCACGGCGGCGGGCAACGAGGCGACGTACTCCTCCCTCGTCCTGGCCACCGGCTCCCGCGCCCGCCACCTCCCGTCCGCGGACGACAGCGGTGCCGAGGTCCACTACCTGAGGCAGTGGGACGACGCCGAGCGGCTGCGCGCCGCCCTGACCGAGGGCTCCCGGCTCGCGCTCATCGGCGGCGGTTGGATCGGCCTCGAGATCGCCAGCGCCGCCCGCAAGCACGGCGTCGACGTCGTCATCCTGGAGATGGCCCCGCAGCCGCTCCACGCGGTGCTCGGCGACGAGGTCGCCGGCCACTTCGCGGACCTGCACCGCGCCCACGGCGTCGACCTCCGCACCGGGGTGGAGCTCGGCGCGATCCGCTCCACGCCGGACGGGGTCGAGATCGAGGTCGACGGGGACGCGGTGAGCGTCGACCGCCTGGTCGTCGGCATCGGCGCGGTGCCCGACGTGAGCCTCGCGGAGGCTGCCGGGCTCACCGTCGACCGGCAGTCAGGGGGCGTCCGCACCGACAGCCGGCTGCGCACCAGCGCGGCCGACGTGTACGCCGCGGGCGACGTCGCCAACGCCGACCACCCCGTCCTCGGCCGCCCGCTGCGGGTCGAGCACTGGGACACCGCGATCCAGCACGGCAAGGTGGTCGCCGCCAACCTCCTGGGCCAGGACACCCAGCACGACGCGCTGCCGTACTTCTTCACCGACCAGTACGACCTCGGCATGGAGTACGTCGGCAACCCGGGCCCGGCGGGGTTCGACCGCGTCGTCGTGCGCGGCACACCGGACGCACGTGACGAGTCCAGTGACGGCGGTACCTGGACCGCCTGGTGGCTCCGCGACGGCACGATCGTGGCCGGCATGCACGTCAACGACTGGGACGCGATCGACGACGTGCGCCGCCTCGTCGGCACCCGGGTGGACCCGGACCGGCTCGCCGACGAGCGGGTCCCGCTGGGCGATCTCTGAAGTCGTCGCGGACCCCGACTCACGGACCCCGGTGCTTGCCTCCGCAGGGGTGTCCGGCGAGAGTTGGCCCGGTTCCCCCAGCACTCTCGGATCACCTGAACTCGGATGAGGAGACTCATGTCTGCGTTGCCCCTCCCTCGCCCCACTCGGCCAGGGGCTCGCCGGATGGCCGGATGCGTGGCCGCGGGAGCCGTCGTCCTGACGACGGCCCTGGCCTCGACGTCCCTGGCCTCGGCCACCACCGCCGGCACGCCCGGCAGCACCACCCCGGAACGCACCAGCAAGCAGCCGGTCGAGGCGCGCGGCTTCTACGACGCGCGCTCCGGGCAGTCCACCGCGGCCCGGGCCATCTCGGCCCGGACGGCCGCGAGGACCGCCGACCGCGCGGCCACGCGAGCGTTCGCCCGGGCCCTCCCGGGCAAGGCGGTGCTGGACATCGACGGCACCACGGGCACGGTCCGGATGCTGTCGCGCCTGGACGGGAGCCTCACCGGCAAGAGCAAGAACCCGGCCAAGAAGGTGGCGCTGAAGTTCGTCAAGCAGAACCACGACGCGCTCGGCCTCACCACCAACGACCTCAAGACGTTCAAGCTCAAGCGCGAGTACGTCGACATCGCCGGCATCCACCACCTCTACTGGATCCAGCGCATCGGCGGGCACAACGTCTTCGGCAACGGCCTCACCGCGGCCGTGACCAAGGACGGCAAGCTGCTGACCGTCGGCGGCTCGCCGGTCAGCAAGGCCCACCTGCCGGCGCCGGCAAACCCCGAGATCGCCTCGTCCACGGCGGCCATCGCCGACGCGCGCACGCGCCTCGGCGCGACCGACGAGCGCGCGGGCAGCAGCGACCACGCCGAGCAGGTCCTGTTCGTGACCGCCCGCGGCACGTACCTCGCCTGGGCCACCACCGTGATGTCGGTCGCCGACCCGGCGACCCAGGTCGTGGACGCCGCCTCCGGCCGCCTGCTCTACCGCAACCCGCTCGGCGACGACGCCTCCGGCGAGGCCATCGGCCAGGTGTTCCGCAACTACCCGGGCAGCAAGCGCGGCGGCAACGTGATCTCGGTGAACTTCACCCGCAACGGCTGGCTGCCGCGCGGGGCGGGCGCCCTCAAGGGCAACAACTCGCACACCTACTCCGACGTCAACGACGACGACAAGGCCAACCCCTCGGAGGAGGTGCACCCGGGTCCCGGCGGCCGCGTCAACGACCCGCTCAAGCGCTTCATGGTCAAGAACATGTCGTTCTGCAAGGACCTCCCCTGCTCGTGGAACCCCGACAAGCCGTTCTCGTGGAAGGTCAACCGCGCGCAGAACGCCGCGCAGGTCTTCTTCTTCGTGAACAACTGGCACGACCACCTGCTGGCCAAGCCGATCGGCTTCACCGAGGCGGCGGGCAACTTCGAGACGGTCAACTCCTCCGGCAAGGGCAAGGGCCACGACGCGGTCGAGACCCAGACGATGGACGGCGCCGACACCGCCGGCGGGCTCCCCGACAGCGACCACGTCGACAACGCCAACATGAACACCCCGCCGGACGGCACCTCGCCGCGGATGCAGATGTACCTGCAGCACCTGCCCGGCACGACGTACTCCGACTTCGACGAGCCGTTCCCGGCCAACAACACCGGTGACGAGGCCAACACCGTCTACCACGAGTACACCCACGGCCTGTCCAACCGCCTGGTCGTCGACGTCAACGGCAACAGCACCCTCGGCCCCGTCCAGGCGGGCGCCATGGGCGAGGCCTGGAGCGACTGGTACGCCAACGACTACCTCGTGGGCCAGGGTCTGGAGTCCGACAAGAAGGGCGTGGCCGACATGGACATCTACGCCTACGACGGTCTCGGTGGCGCCCTCGTCCGCACCCAGGGCATGGACTGCACGCCGGCCTCGCCGCCCGAGGCCTGCCCGCAGTCGTCCCTGTCCACGACCGGCCACAAGGGCGGCTACACGTACGCCGACTACGGCAAGGTCATCGGCTTCAACGAGGTGCACGCCGACGGCGAGATCTGGGGCCAGACCCTCTGGTCGCTGCGCGACAAGCTGGGCTCCCGCGTCTCGCTGTCCCTGGTCACCCGCGGCCTGGAGCTGACGGCGGGCAACCCGTCGTACCTGGACGCGCGCAACGCGATCCTGGTGGCCGACCAGGCGGTGTACAAGGGCAAGTACCACAAGAAGATCTGGAACGTCTTCGCCAAGAGGGGCATGGGCTTCTTCGCCGGCTCACTGGGCGGCAGCGACGGCACGCCGGCCGCGAGCAGCTCGCGGCCGCCGACATCCGGCCAGAGGGGCCTGCTCACCGGCCGGGTGACCGAGCTCGGCACCGGCCAGCCGGTCGCCGGCGTCCCGGTGACCCTGGCGTTCCAGGGCGAGGGCATCGCGAACCCGACGGCGGTCACCGCCGCCGACGGCACGTACTCGATCGGCCCGGTGCCCGCGGGCACCTACAACAAGCTGGTCGTGAACGGCGCCGGGTTCGACCCGATCCGCACGTCGGTGCAGGTCGGCGCCTCCACCACGACGCGGGACTTCGCGGTCCGGCGCGACTGGGCGGCCACCAGTGGCGGCGCCAAGGTGGTCGGCTTCAACGGCCCGGACCTCACGGTCTTCGCCTGCGGACCGGAGCAGGCCCTCGACACCTCGCAGGCCACGGGCTGGGGCAGCACGACCGGCAACAAGAGGGGCAAGCCGACCAACCAGTTCGTGCCCAAGTTCCTCACCGTCGACCTCGGTCACAAGGTGAACATCACCCAGTTCGCGGTCGACCCGACCGCCACCTGTGGTGACGCCGGCAGCGCCTCGACCGGCAAGTTCCAGATCGAGACCTCGGCCGACGGGGTGTCCTGGACGCTGGCCTACAGCGGCGAGTTCACCGAGGCCGACCGGGCCAAGCTGGTCCCGCTGACGCCGACCTCGGGCGTCAACGGCGTGCAGTTCGTGAAGTTCACGATCCTGGGCAACCAGGTCCCGGACTTCGGTGTGAACTGCCCGAACGGCCCGTACGACGGGTGCCGCTTCACCGACCTCACCGAGCTCGAGGTGTACGGCACGCTGGCTCCGTAGCCGGCACGTTGGTCGAGGAGGTCGCGCCAGCGACCGTCACGAGGCCCGGCGACCATCCTCACCGGGTCTCGTGACAGGCCTGACGGCCTTCCTCGACCAGCGGACGCGTCTCATGGGACGTCGGCGATCAGCGCCCGGAGCACCGCGACGTGGCTGGTGAGGGCCTTGCGGCCGCGGTGGGTCAGCGCGATCCAGGTGGTGCGCCGGCCCTGGTGGGTGCCCTTGTGCATCCGCACGTACCCGGCCTCGCCGAGCGCCGACAGGTGCTTGGAGAGCACCGAGTCGCTGACGTCCAGCCGGTCCCGGACCACCGCGAACTCCGCCTCGCTGACGGCGGACAGCATGGTGACCAGCTTGAGCCGGGCCGGGGCCTGGAGATGCGGGTCGAGATCGGCCATCAGCGCTGAAGCACCAGCAGCACGAGGGCGGCCACCGCGAACACGACCACCAGCGCCAGCCACAGGGCCGACTCGCCGGGGCCGAGGCGGTCCGGCTCCCGGCGGTAGGCGCGCAGCCAGCGCCGGCCGCTCAGCACGTACACCACGCCGCCGGCGACGGCGGCCAGGCCGACCAGCCACCAGAGGTCGCGCAGCGCCGCGACGTACGCCGACACCAGCGCCACGGCGTACCCGAACGACGCCGTCGTGGCCGACCCGAGGATCACCCGGCTCACGAAGCCACGCACCCGGACGCCGTTGAGCCGGCGGAACCGCAGGACCTGGAGGGCCGCGACCACGCCGAACGCCACCACACCCACGGGGAGCAGCGACCGCGCCCACGTCTGGTCGACCGTGAGCGCCACGACGCTGGTCGCGATCTGGAACGCCACCGCGGCACCGATCGCCTCGTCGAACCGCGGCGGCACCACCAGGTCGGCCGCCAGCTGGTCGCGGGCCCGCTCGGCGTCGCGCAGAGCGGTCAGCTCGTCGTCACTTTCCATGTTGGAAAGTATGCGTCGTACTTTCCAGATTGGCAAGCAGCAGCGCGTCGCCTAGCGTGGCGCCCCGTGACCCGGCTGCACACGGAGGCGGTGCTCGATGACGCAGGAGCCTGACGGGCCGGTGGACTGGCTCGCACATGCTCGCGCAGCCAAGGGCTTCATGCCCGAGGAGGAGGGGCTGGCCCTGCACGCGCTGGCCCGCGAGCGGCTGCCGCACGGTCCGGTGCTCGAGGTCGGCACGTACTGCGGCAAGTCGGCGATCTACCTCGGCGCGGCCGCCCGGGAGGTCGGCGGCACGGTGTTCACCGTGGACCACCACCGTGGGTCGGAGGAGAACCAGGCCGGCTGGGAGCACCACGACTCCTCGCTCGTGGACGCCGAGTCCGGGCGGATGGACACCCTGCCGGCGTACCGCCGGACGGTCGAGCGCGCCGGGCTGGAGGACCACGTGGTGGCGGTCGTCGGGCCGTCGCTGGTGGTCAGCGCGCACTGGCGCACTCCCCTGTCGCTGCTGTTCGTCGACGGCGGGCACGGCGAGCAGCCGGCCATGGACGACTACGAGGGCTGGGCTCCCTGGGTGATGCCCGGCGGGTTGCTGGCGATCCACGACGTGTTCCCGGACCCGGCGGACGGCGGGCGGCCGCCCTACGAGCTGTACCTGCGCGCGCTGGCGGGCGGGTCGTACGTCGAGGACCGCAAGGCGGTCGGCTCGCTGCGGGTGCTACGCCGAACGGCGGGTGCCGCCGGCGACCCGGTGGGGTGAGGGACAGCCGCACTCGAGGTCGACCGGCTCGAAGGCCGGGACCAGGGTCCGGCCGCGGACGATGTCGGCGCCGGCCGTGGTGTCCGACAGGGCGTCCGCGGCCAGGATCACCGCGGCCGTCGTGTAGGTGGAGTGCTCGTCGGGCCAGTGGACGTCGTCGGGGAGGACGTACCCGGTCCAGTAGCGGCCGTCCGGCTCCCGCAGGTGCTGCATGTCGGCGAACAGGCGCTGCGCCCGCTCCCGGTCGCCGATGGCCTCCAGCGCGAGAGCGAGCTCGCAGGTCTCGGCTCCGGTCACCCACTCGTTGGAGATGACGCAGCGGATGCCGAGACCGGGGACCACGAAGTCGTCCCACCGGGCCTCGAGCAGGCGGTCGGCGTCCGGGCCGCGGACCGCACCGCCGAGCACGGGGTAGTACCAGTCCATCGAGAACTCGGACTTGTCCAGGAACAGGTCCGGGTGCGCGGCGATCGCGTGCCGCAGCCGGCCGCCGGCCAGCTCCCAGTGCGGCTGCGGGTCGTCGACCAGCGCGGCCAGCGAGACGCCCGCGCGCAGCGCGTGGTGCACGCTCGACGACGCCGCGAGCAGCGCGTCCTGGTGCGTCCGCGCGGGCCGGTCGCCGTCCCACTCCTGGGCCCACGCGATGCCGCCGAACGGCAGCTGCCGCGAGACGACCCAGTCGAGCGCCCGGCGCACCGCGGGCCAGCAGCGGGCCACGAACGCCGGTTCGCGGCGTACCAGCCAGTGGTGCCACACCGCGACCGCGAGGTACGCCGACATGTTGGTCTCGCCGCTGGCGTCGACGACCTCGCCCGCGACGTACTTCATCGGCCAGGACCCGTCCGCCCGCTGCCGCTCGAGCACCCACGCGTAGGCCCGCTCGGCCGCCTCGTGCTCGCCCGCGACGGTCAGCGCCATGGCCGACTCGAGGTGGTTCCAGACGTCGGTGTGCGCGCCGGTGGTCCACGGGATCGCGCCGTCGGCCTCCTGCATGGCCATGATCGACCGGGCCGAGGCGGCCAGCTCGCCGGACGTCAGCATCAGGCGGGCTTGCGGAAGTAGAGGACCAGGCTCTTGCCGATCACCGGGTCGAGCAGGCGCTCGGCGTACCGGGTCGTGCGCGGCTTCTTCATGATGTCCCAGACCAGCAGGCGGTGGTACGCCTTCACCGCCGGGTTGTCGTCCTTGTGGACGCCGACCGCGCACTTGAGCCACCAGTACGGCGCGTGGAGGCCGTGGGCGTACCCCTTGCCGAGGAGCTCCAGGCCGGCGTTCTCGACCTTGGTGGCCAGCTCCTTGTCGGTGTAGATCCGGATGTGGCCGCCGGGGGTGTCGTGGTACTCCCGGGACAGCTGCCAGCAGACGATCTCGGGGAACCACCGCGGCACGGTGACGGCCATCGTGCCGCCCGGGCGCAGCACCCGCACCAGCTCGCCGATCGCCTGGATGTCGGCGGGGATGTGCTCGAGCACCTCCGCCGCGACCACCCGCTCGAACTCGCCGTCCGCGAAGGGCAGCGACAAGGCGTCGCCCTCCTTGACGTCCGCCTCGGCGCCCTCCGGCACCTCGCCCTCGGCCTTCATGGCCGCGAAGAGGTCCCGCACCCCGGCCAGCTCGTCGGCGTCCTGGTCGAACGCGACGACGTCGGCGCCGCGGCGGTACATCTCGAACGCGTGCCGGCCTCCGCCACAGCCCATGTCGAGCGCGCGGTCTCCGGGCAGCAGGCCGAGGCGGTCGAAGTCAACGGTGAGCATCGCGCCGCAACCTCGCGTCGATCTCGTCCTGGTACGCCGCCGCGGTCGCGGCGGCGACGGCCCGCCAGCTGAACCGCTCCTCGACGCGGGCCCGCCCGGCCGCGCCGTACCTCTCGCGCCGTCCGGGGTCGTCGAGCAGCGCCGCGATCGCCGCGGCCAGCGCGCCGACGTCGCCGGGCGGGACCAGGTCGGCGCAGAGGCCGTCGGGCCCGACCACCTCGGGGATGGCCCCGGCGTCGGAGACGACCAGCGGCGTGCCGCAGGCCATCAGCTCGGCGGTCGGCAGGGAGAAGCCTTCGTACAGCGACGGCACGCAGCCGATCTCGGCCGACCCCATCACCTCGACGAGCTGCGCGTCGCTGATGCCGTGCACGAAACGGACGTGCTCGCGGATGCCGAGGCCGTCGACCAGCTGTTCGGTGCGGCCGCCGGCCTGCGGCTTGGTGACCAGCAGCAGCTCGAGGTCCTCGCGCTCGGTGCGCAGCTTGGCGAAGGCCTCCAGCAGCGTGGCGATGCCCTTGACCGGCATGTCCGCGCTGGCCATGGCCAGGATGCGGCCGGGTACGCGCGGCCCGGTCGGCGGCCGGAACCCGTCGTCGACCCCGAGCGGGATGATCCGCACCCGGGCCGGGTCGACGCCGAAGTCGGCCACCATGTCCCGCTTGGACGCGGTCGAGGCGGTCAGGATCGAGCGGGCGCGGCGGGCCACCTTGGTCTGCATGCGGAGGAAGCCGTACCAGCGCCGCATCGCCAGCCGGCGCCGCCAGCCGTCCGCGGCCGCGAGGTCCAGCCGGCGGTCGACGGTGATCGGGTGGTGGATCGTGGTCACGACGGGCAGTCCGAGCTCCTCGATGTCGAGGATGCCGTGGGCCAGCACCTGGTTGTCGTGCACCACGTCGAAGTCGCCGACCCGCCCCCTCATCGCCCGGGCGATGCGCCGGCCGAAGGTCTTCGGCTCGGGGAAGCCGGCCGTGCACATGGTGAGGAACTCCTCCACGTCCACCAGGTCACGGAACTCCCGCGGCTTGGGGACCCGGAACGGGTCCGGCTCGCGGTACAGGTCCAGGCTCGGCACCTTCGTCAGCCGGACGCCGGGGTCGAGGTCGGGGTACGGCTGGCCCGAGAACACCTCGACGTCGTGCCCGAGCGCGACCAGCTCACGGCTGAGGTGGCGGACGTAGACACCCTGCCCCCCGCAGTGCGGCTTGCTGCGGTAGGACAGCAACGCGATCCGCAGCGGGCCCGGCACTGACATAGAACGTGTTCCTATCATGAGCCTGGTGAGCGGGAGGGAGTCGGCCGTCCAGGCGGTCGCGCAACGGCGCCGGCGGGAGCGCATCCTCGACGCGACGGTCGCGCTGGCGAGGGAGGGCGGGTACGACGCGGTGCAGATGCGCGCCGTCGCCGAGGACGCCGACGTGGCGCTGGGGACGCTGTACCGCTACTTCCCCTCCAAGGTGCACCTGCTCGTCTCCGCGCTGGCCCGCGACCTCGAGGCCGCCGAGCCGCTCACCCGCGAGCCGTCTGGCGACACCGCGGCCGAGCGGGTCACCGAGCTGCTGGCGGCGACCACCGCCCGGATGCAGCAGGAGCCGCGCGTCACCGAGGCGCTCACCCGGGCGTTCGTCTTCGCCGACTCCTCGGCCCGCGACGAGATCCGCGCCGTCAGCCGGCTGCTGGTCGGCATGCTGGCCCACGCCATCCGTCCCGACGCGGACCCGACGCCCGACGACCTCGCCGCCGCCGCAGTCGTCCGCGACGTCTGGCTGGCCGCACTGGTCGGCTGGGTGACGGGCCGGACCAGCTCCGCCGAGGTGTCGCGGTCCTTGGAGACCGCGGTACGCCTCCTGCTCGCCCCCGGTGGTTGAGGTGCGAGGCCGTTCACGGCCGAGCCTCGAAACCACTTCTCGCGACGTGGTTTCGAGGCTCGTCGCTGGCGCTCCTCGCACCTCAACCAGCCCATGGTGGTCGAGCCGGGCGAGCGCCAGCGAGCCCGTGTCGAGACCCCGTGAGCGATCCCACGGTCTCGACACGCTCGGCCGTGGCCGGCCTCGCGGCTCGACCAGCATGAGGGGACGGGAGGTCAGGTGCCTTCGCTGGAGTGACCGGGGAACACGTGGGCGGTGGGGTCGATGGCGACCGCGGCGTTGTTGACGGCGGTGGCCGCCTCGCCGAACCCGACCGCGATGAGCCGGACCTTGCCCGGGTACTCCGTGACGTCGCCGGCGGCGAACACGCGGCGCAGGTTGGTGCGCATCGAGGCGTCCACGACGATGTGCCGCTTCTGCACCTCGATCCCCCACTGCTGGAGCGGGCCGAGGTCGGCCACGAAGCCGAGGGCCGCCACGACCGCCTGGGCAGGGCGGCGTATCGGCTCCGCGCCGTCGACGGTGATCTCGACCTCCTCGACCACGCCGTTGCCCGACCCGTTGTCGAGCAGCGCGGTCACCTGGGCCTTGGTGACGACCTCGACGGAAGAGGACAGCACCTGGTCGACCGTGCGCTGGTGCGCGCGGAAGGCGTCGCGGCGGTGCACGAGGGTGACCGACCTGGCGACCGGCTCGAGGTGCAGCGCCCAGTCGAACGCGCTGTCGCCGCCACCCACGATGACGACGTCCTTGCCGGCGTACGGCGCGAAGCTCGGCACGAAGAACTCCATGCCGCGGCCGACCCACCCGTCGCCCGCAGGCAGCGGGCGAGGGCTGAACTTGCCGATGCCCGCGGTGATGATCGCGGCGCCGGCCCGGACGCTCGTGCCGTCGTCGAGGGTGATGGTCACCGAGTCCTCGTCGTGGCTGAGGCCGGTGGCGGTGCGGTCGAGGAAGTACTCCGGGTGCGCGCTGGCGGCCTGCTCGACCAGACCCGCGACCAGGTCGCGGCCCTTGATCGCGGGGAAGCCGGCGACGTCGAAGATCATCTTCTCCGGGTACATCGCGGTGACCTGGCCACCGAGCTCCGGCAGCGAGTCGACGAGCGCGACGCGCAGGCCACGGAACCCCGCGTAGTACGTGGCGTACAGGCCGCTCGGCCCGGCGCCGATGATGAGCAGGTCGGTCTCGATCTCTCTCACCTCAGGAGCCACGCTGGCGATCCTAGGGGTGCCTACTGGGTCTCGATGTCGGAGACCAGCCAGTCGTGGCCGCTGCGGGTCATGGTGACGAGGGTGCGGTACGGCAGCGTGATCGGCGCCGAGCCGCGCTCGCTGAGCCGCGAGTCCAGGAACACCAGGGCCTGCACCTGCTGGCTGGTCGCGCGGACGACGGCGGAGGCGACGACCTGCGCGGCGACCTCCCGCTGCCGGTCCATGAACGTCGCGCGCAGCGACTCGGCGGTGGCGCGGTAGGACTCGGCGTACTCCGGCGTCATCAGCGTGGTGGCCTGGGTGACCTGGTCGTCGTAGTTGTGGAAGCTGGTCGAGGTGATCTCGGTCAGCGACTGGGCGGCCTCGTCCACGACCGCGCGCGCCTCGAGGTCACCGAGCACGACCGGCCGGTGCTCGGCGGAGGCGGGGGGCTCGACGGCGAGGTACCAGACCTCGACGCCGACCACGCCGGCCAGCACGAGGGCGACCACCGCCAGCACGCGTCTCCCCAGCAGGCGCACGTCAGCCCACCGGCCTGATGTCCGAGGTCAGCCAGTCGCCGTCGACCGGCACCAGCTCGAGGCGCAGCCGCAGGTCGCGGGAGACCTCCTCGCCCTTGGTCGTGCGGTCGGCGCGGGTGCCCGTGGTCGCGACGAGCACGGTCGCGCCGTTGGCGTCGACCCGGACGACGCCGGCCCACACGACGGACCCGGTGGTGACCGTCTTGTCCCGGCGCAGGGCGGCGACGAACCGGTCGGCATCCTCGACGTACCGGTCCTTCAGCGGTCCGGTGGCGCCGGCGGCGATCCGGCCGAGGTCCTCCTCGGCGGTGTCGTGGCGGACGTTGACGAAGGCCGTGGCCTCGGTGCGCGCGGCGGCCAGCGCGTCGGCGTACCGCTGCTGCCGCTCGGCGGCGCGCTCGCGCGAGTCGTGCGCGTGCGCCACCTGCACTCCCCCGACCACGCACGCGAGCACCAGTACGGAGACCAGCGCCCAGAGCGCGACAGGTCGGCCCTCCCCGGCCTCCCTCACCCCGGCATCGTAGGTGTTGGCGACGCTCCCGTCCGGCAACCCCTCGAGCCGGGGCGCGGCTCCTAGGATCGGCCTGTGCCTCCCGAGCCCGAGCCGGACCACCACCCGTCCGCCGGGCTGCTGGAGGCCGTGCGCCGGCACCCCTCGGGCGTGCTGCTGGCCGCCCAGCTCCTCGCCGTCCTGGCCTACCCGTTCGCCGACGCGAACACCGCCGGCCGGGCCTTCCTCGGGGCGATGGGCACGGGCGTGGTGCTCATCGCGCTGTGGGCGGTGCGGCGCACGCCGGCCCTCGGCTGGATCGCGGTGCTGCTCGGCGGGCCGGCCATGGTGTTCAGCGTGCTGGAGGCGTTCTTCCCCGACAGCGACGGCGTCGTGCTGACCTCGGCCCTGCTGCACGCGCCGTTCTACTTCTACGTCAGCTACGGGATGATCCGGTACCTCTTCCACGACGACCGCGTGACCACCGACGAGCTGTACGCCACCGGGGCCGCGTTCACGGTCGTCGCCTGGGGCTTCGCCTACGTGTACGTCGCGTGCCAGGCCGTCTGGCCGGGGTCGTTCGTCGGGGCGGGCGGGGCCGAGGCGCACCGGTTCTTCGACCTGTTGTTCCTCTCCTTCACCAACCTGACCAGCGTCGGTCTCTCCGACATCGTCCCGATCCTGGGTCATGCCCGGTCGCTGGTGATGGTCGAGCAGGTGGCCGGGGTGCTGTACGTCGCGCTGGTGATCGCCCGCCTGGTCGGGCTGACCGTCGCGCGGGCGGCCAACCGGTAGCTCGCGCGTCGCTGTCTCAGCCGTCCCAGCCGTCGGGCCGCAGCTTCTTCGGCAGTCCCTCGACGACCAGCCGGTAGGAGTCGTCCACGGCCTCGAGCAGCTCGTCGTCGGGGATCGCGCCGCCGAGGGCCAGGGTGTTCCACCCGGACCGGCCGATGTACGCCATCACGGTCGCGTCCTGCGGGTACCGCAGGAGCCACTCGTCGGCGACCTCGCGGCTGCGGCCGCTCTTGACGCCCACGCTGTCGCCGCCGAGGAACGCGAAGATCTTGCCGCGCTCCCCCGGCCCGACCTTGACGACGGGGTGGTCGTGCTCCCAGGGGTTGTCGGGCCACGCCCCCGGCTTGCCGAGGCAGTGGGCCTGCATGCGCGCGACGTCCACGGGGCCCTGCCTACCACGCCCGCCTACCATGTGCCCGTGACCGGACCGGAGGTGTGGCGGGAGTTCGACCACGACCCGCGGCACCCCGAGCACGCCCCGATGCGCGCGTCCGACGCGGACCGCGACATCGTGTTGCGCACGCTCGGCGAGGCGTACGCCGAGGGCCGCCTGGACCGCGAGGAGTACGACGAGCGCTCCGACGCCGTCGCCGGGGCCAAGACCCTCGGCGAGCTGCCCGAGGTGCTGGCCGACCTGGTGCCGACCTCCGCCGTGGTGCCCTACGTCGGCGCGGGTGCCCTGGACACGCGGTCGATCGAGGAGCAGGCGATCGCCAAGTGGGAGAAGGGCCGTCGCGAGGTCCTCATGGGCTTCCTTGTCCCGACACTCATCTGCTGGGCGATCTGGCTGGCCGTCGGTGGCGGGTTCCCGTGGCCTGTCTTCCCGATGATCGCGACGGCGATCCCGTTCCTGCACTCCGTCGTGCAGAAGAAGGACATCATCGAGTCCAACAAGCGTGCCATCGTGCGCCGGCAGGAGAGGGAGATGCGCAAGCTGCAGAAGCGGCAGCTCCCGCCCCCGAGCTAGTCCTCCCCGCTCTCGTCCCCGCCCTCGTCCTCCTCGCCGTCGAGCACGCCGGCCTTGCGGGCGGCGGCGACGATGCGGCGTACGTTGGTCAACGTCCCGCAGCCGTCGTCGATCTGCCGGTTGCGCTCGATGGCGAACGCCTCGCCGAGCTCCTCGCGGACCCGCTCGCCGACCTCCTCGCGCGCGGGGTTGAGGATCGTCAGCTCCTCCTCGGTGAGGTGGTGGTTCACGAGCTCAGCCAGCTCCTCGACGGCGTCGTCGAACGCCTGGGTGTCGGTGCCCTTGAGCTCGAGGACGGCCAGCAGCGTCTGGTGCCCCTCGGCGTGCTCCTCCTCGCCGTGCTCCGCCTCGTGCCCCGTGATCGCGTCCGTGCGGCGCAGCTTGGGGTACACGTGCTTCTCCTCGGCCTCCGCGTGCGCGACGTGCAGGGTCGCGAACGCCCGCCGGACCGCGTCCCGGTCGGACGTGCTGTCCCGGAGGTCGCGCAGCAGCGCCTCGAACCTCCGATGGTCCTCGAGGATCAGCTCGACGACGTCGCCGGACACCGGCCTGCCGAGATCGATCGCGGTCATGAGGGCACGCTAGGGATGACGGCACGTGCGTGCCTCACCCCTGGAGACCTAGGCGGGGTTTGTCTGTGGTTGGTGTCTTGTTTGGTCGCCTGCGGCGGGCATCGGGACCGTGGTCGCCGGCGGCTGCACGAGAAGATCCCGCCGCCTACCCACTCGTCGCTCGTCCCTCACGACGAGCCGCCAGACCCACCACGGCGGCG
>NZ_JADKPN010000010.1 GCF_015352455.1 Nocardioides islandensis | reverse complement strand
CATGGTGGTCGAGCCGTGAGGCCGGCCACGGCCGAGCGTGTCGAGACCCGGTGAGCGGTCGGCGTACGTCTCGCCCGGCTCGACCACCATGGAGCGGGGGCATGGTGGTCGAGCCGTGAGGCCGGCCACGGCCGAGCGTGTCGAGACCCGGTGAGGGGTCTCGACACGGGCTCGCTGGCGCTCGCCCGGCTCGACCAGCATGGAGCGAGGGCATGGTGGTCGAGCCGTGAGGCCGGCCACGGCCGAGCGTGTCGAGACCCGGTGAGGGGTCTCGACACGGGCTCGCCGGCGCTCGCCCGGCTCGACCACCATGAAGCGGATGGCGCTCGCCCGGCTCGACCACCACGGAGCGAGGGGATGGTGGTCGAGCCGTGAGGCCGGCCACGGCCGAGCGTGTCGAGACCCGGTGAGCGGTCGGCGTACGTCTCCCCGGGTCTCGTGACAGGACTTCGTCCTTCCTCGACCAACGGGGTGTCAGGAGCTGGTAGTGGGACCCATCCCGTTGCGGAGCAGGTTGCCGCGGCCGGTGGGCCAGGGGAGACAGCCGGTGCCGGAGCCGGGGACCGTGTAGACGTCGAGGCCGTGGTCGAAGGTCGTCAGCACCACCTCCAGGTCACCGTCGCCGTCGAGGTCGCCGATCGACGGGGCGGCGGGCACGCCGATGCCGTTGCCGTCGGAGCCCTGGTGCCTCAGCGTCAGGTCGTACAGCTTCTTGCCGCGCGCGCTCAGCACGAGGAGGCGGCCCGCGTCGCGGTGCAGCGCGTACGTGCCGAGCACCAGCTCCGGCGTGCCGTCACGGTTGAGGTCGGCGGCGACCACTTCGGAGGCGAAGGTCTTGGCGGTCTTCGATGCGTACGCCGTGCGCCAGAGCAGCCTGCCGTCCGGCGACACGGCGTACACGCCGCCACCGGGGAGCGCCGAGACGATCTCGGGGCGGTGGTCGCCGACCAGGTCGATGACGGTGGGAGCGGGGATACCGGAGGGCGGGTACCAGTCGCCGTCCGGCCGGTACGCCGGCCGGTTCGACATCACCAGGTGCTCGAAGCCGTGGTGGCGGCGGGCGGACCGGCGGCCGTCGCCGTACGACCCGTCGAGCACCATGAACGCGAAACCCTGGGTGCGGTAGGGGATGTGCTTCTCGGCGTTGGGGATGCCGACGACCTCGTTGCGGCCGTCCCCGTCGAGGTCCGCGACCGACGGCGGCGACGCGGTCCACTGCAGCCACGTCTGCCGCGCCGGGTTCGGCCACTCCCCGACGTGCTGGTGGTAGTGCCGCCGCTCCACGCGCGGGTCCGCCCACCGGATGAACTGCCCCCATCCCATGCGCCGGCCGTCGTACTGCGACTCGCGGTTCCGGAACCACGGCGACGCCAGCACGGACGTGCCGTCGTCGTTGAACACGTTGACCTGGTGGTTGTCGAACGTCGTGACGACCTCGAGCTCGGGGTCGTCGTCGAGGTTGCCGATGCCGACGTTCTCGCCGTACGCGCCGTACCCGTGGTTGCCCATCCCGTTGAAGCGCAGGTCGTTCCCGGGGCCGGACAGCCGGTTGTACCTCGGCCACGCGGGCGCGTGCCCGCCCTGGGGCTGGAACAGGTCGCCCTCGGCGTCGAAGACGAAGACCTGCGCACCCGTCGACGAGGTGTTCGTGGTGGTCACCACCACCTCGACGCGGCCGTCGCCGTCCAGGTCGGCCGCCGCCATCCCGCGCGCCTCCGGCGACTGGCCGCCGCTGTCAGTGGACGCCGGCCAACCCGGCTTGAGGCGGAGGCTGCCGCCGCGGAGCTCGTACGCCGCCACGGTGCCCTCGTTGCCGGCCACCACGATGTCGGGGGTGCCGTCGCCCTCGAGGTCGGTCACGACGCCCGGCGGGTACACGCGGCCGGCGCTGGCCGTCCCACGCCCGAGCTCCTTGCCGTTCGCGTCGAACACGAACGTCGAGTAGAACGGCGCGACGATCTCGAGCCGCCCGTCGCCGTCGAGGTCGACCAGTCCCGGTGAGGAGAACCAGCCCGTCTCGCCGGTGGCGATGTTCCGCACGAACCTCGGCTGCTTCACCGCCGCCGTGCCGCCCTGGTCGGTGCAGGAGCCCACGACGGCTCGTGCAGGGTCGGGTGAGGGGACGGTCGAGCTCGCGGGCAGAGCACCGGCGACGGCGACGACGCCGACAGCGCCGGCCAGCAGGCGGGGGGAGCGCATGCCCGGACGATAACCCTGTGAGGTCGCCGGCGATGGCCAGCCGCGGTCCTCGCGGACCCACGGATCTCGGAGCCGGCAGACTTTGCCGTCCCCTGAGCACGTGTGCTCACGTGTCGGCGACGCCCGAGGGCACACCCTGGGTCCATGACCACCGCGGCGCCCGACACCGACCGAACCTCACGACGTCGCCGGTGGCTCGGGACCGCTGCCGTCGGGACACTTGCACTGGCGGACTTCGGCGCCTTCCTCGGGATGCTGGGTCTGGTCATCGACCGGTTCCAGCGGACGCACCACGATCCGCGCAGCAGCTTCCTGTTGTGGTCGGATCTCGGACAGCCGCTGGCCGTCGGCATGTGGTGCCTGTTGGTGGTCAACGGACTGCTGCTCTGCGGGCTGCGCGGGACCCGTCAGGTCGGCGTCGGTCTGCTGCTGGCCGCGGTCGCGTTCGCAGTCCCGGTCGTGCTCTGGGCGGTGTGGGCGATCCTGACCTTCACGTGGGGCTGAGGGCGCCGGGCCGTCCCCGCCGGATGACACGCTGAGCTCGTGACCCGCGTCGCGCTGTCCCGCCTGCCCGGCGATCGGGTGTCGGTCGTCGAGCCCGGAGACGTCCGGGAGCTCGCGGTGGCCGACCTGGCGGCGTACGTCGCGGACCGGGAGCCCGACGGACCGCGCTGGGTCTGGGACGACTCGGCCCGGTGGTACCCGCCGCTGCTGGAGGCCGGGGTACGGCTGGGCCGGTGCCACGACCTGCGGCTCGGCCACCACCTGCTGCGGCGAGCACCGGCCGTCGACCAGTCGCTGTTGGACGGCGAGGAGTCGACGCTGTGGGACCGGCTCGGGCCGAGCGTGCCGTCGGACCCGGCGCTGTTCGTGGTGGAGGACCCGGCCGAGCACCTGCGGGCCGACCTCGAGGACGCGCGCCAGCTGGCCGCCGTCGAGGCGTCGCCGGAGTCGACGCGGCTGGAGCTGTTGCTCGCCGCCGAGTCGGCCGGGGCGCTGGCGGCGGTGGAGATGACGCACGCCGGGCTGCCGTGGCGGGTCGACGTGCACGAGGAGCTGCTGGTCGAGCGGCTGGGTGCGCGACCACCCCGCGGTGCGCGGCCGGCCAAGCTGGAGGCGCTGGCTCTCCAGGTGCGCGAGGCCTTGGACGCACCAGGTCTCAACCCCGACTCGCGGCCGGAGCTGCTGGCGGCGCTGCGCCGGGTCGGGCTGGACGCGACCGACACCCGTGCCCGTTCCCTGCGGGCACTGGACCATCCGGCGATCGAGCCGCTGCTCGCCTACAAGCACCTGTCCCACCTCTTCTCGAACAACGGCTGGGAGTGGATCGACCAGTGGGTGCGCGGCGGCCGGTTCCGCCCGTCGTACCAGCCCGCAGGCTCGACCACGGGTCGCTGGTCCTCCAACGGCGGAGGCGCGCTGTCGATCCCGGTGCAGGTGCGGCCCGCCGCCATCGCCGACGACGGCTGGACGCTGGTCGTCGCCGACGTGGCCCAGCTCGAGCCGCGGGTGCTGGCCGGGATGAGCGGCGACCGCGCGCTGGCCTCGGCGGCGCGGGGCGCCGACCTCTACCAGGGCATGGTCGACGCGGGCGCCGTCGCCCAGCGCGCCGACGCCAAGGTCGGCCTGCTGGGGGCGATGTACGGCGCCACCACCGGCGAGAGCGGCCGGATGGTCGCGGGCCTGACGCGGCGGTACCCCGCGGCGTTCGGCCTCGTCGAGGACGCGGCGCGCGCCGGTGAGCGCGGCCAGGTCGTCCGTACCCTCCTCGGCCGCGGTTCGCCCGACATCGGCGACGCCTTCGACCACGACCCCGACGACCCGCCTCCGGACACCGACGTCCTGGCCCGGCGCCGCCGCGCCTACGGCCGCTTCACGCGCAACTTCGTGGTCCAGGGCACCGGCGCCGAGTGGGCGCTGTGCTGGATCGCCGACCTCCGCCACCGCCTTTGGCGCCTCGGTGGCGACGGCCCGCTGACCTCCCGCCCCCACCTCGTCTTCTTCCTCCACGACGAGGTCGTCGTGCACGCCCCCGTCGCCCTGGCCGCGGCCGTCGCCGAGGAGGTCGGCGAGGCCGCTGCTGTGGCCGGGCGCCTGCTCTTCCGCGACGTCGCCGTCGACTTCCCCCTCAACGTCGCGGTCGTGCAGTCGTACGCCGAGGCGGGCAAGCCCGGGGCTGTCGCCGAGGCCTAGGGGGGCCAGAATCTCGCCATGGTCACCCGCATCCCCGGCTACGTGCTCACCGACCACACGGTCGAGGTACCGCTCGACCATGCGTCGCCGGACGACGGGCGCACGATCGAGGTGTTCGCTCGCGAGGTGGTGTCGGTCGACAAGGAGAAGGACGTCGCGGACCTGCCGTGGCTGGTGTTCCTCCAGGGCGGCCCCGGCGGGAAGTCACCGCGGCCCTTCGCGGGCGCGGGCGGGTGGCTCGGGCACGCCACCAAGACGCACCGGGTGCTCCTGCTCGACCAACGGGGCACCGGCCGCAGCACCCCGCTGACCCGGCTCACCGTCGAGGGCTGGTCGGACGCGGACATCGCGGCGTACCTGCGGCTGTTCCGCGCCGACAGCATCGTCCGCGACGCCGAGGTGCTGCGCGAGAGGCTTGCCGGCGGCAAGAAGTGGGAGACGTTCGCGCAGAGCTACGGCGGTTGGGTGACCATGACGTACCTGTCGCTGGCGCCCGAGGGTCTGGACGCCTGCTACGTCCTCGGCGGCCTGCCCGGCCTGACGGCGAGCGCCGACGACGTCTACGCGCGGACCTACCCGCGGGTCGCCGACAAGAACGCCGCGTACTACGCGCGGTACCCCGACGACGCGGCGTTGGTCCGCCGCATCGCTGACCACCTGTCCTCGCACGAGGTCCTGCTGCCCGACGGCGACCGGCTGACGACCCGGCGTCTGCGCCGGCTCGGTGACGGGTTCGGGATGAGCAACGGCTACGAGCAGCTGCACTGGATGCTCGACGAGGCGTGGCACGGCGACCGGCTCTCCGACCTGTTCCTGTACGACGTGATGAGCCAGACCGGCCACGTCGAGGGGCCGCTGTTCCCCTTGCAGGAGTACATCTACGGCCAGCCTGGTTCCCGCGCGAGCGCCTGGGCCGCCGAGCGGGCGATGGCTGCGCTGCCGGAGTTCGCCGACAAGGCCGACCCGCTGCTGTTCACCGGCGAGATGTTCTACTCCTGGATGTTCGAGGAGGTGCGCGCCCTGGCGCCCTTCCGCGGCGCGGCCGACGACCTCGCGACGTACGACCAGTGGGGCCCGCTCTACGACCTCGACCGGCTCGCCGCCAACGAGGTGCCGGTCCTCGCCGCGGTCTACTTCGACGACATGTACGTCGACTCGGGCCTCCAGCTCGAGACGGCGAGGTACGTCGGGAACACGCGAGCCTGGGTCACCAACGAGTACGAGCACGACGGCATCCGCGCCGACGGCCCCCGCATCCTCGGCCGGCTGATGGACATGAAGGCCGGTCGCGTCTGACCGACGGCACGAGTGGACGCTGAGCTCGAGCTCAGTCGAGCAGGAGGACCGCTCCGACCGCCGCGGTGTACAGGTGCGCCCAGAAGGGCGGGTTGAACGGCCCCGCGAACCGGGTCACCACCAGGCCTGCCGCGAAGACCAGTCCCCACCCGAGCCCGGTCCAGCCGAGCCACGTCGGCAGGATGTCCGAGACGAGCACGGCGATCCCGAGCACGGCGGAGGCGGCGTAGGCGGAGAGCATGTGCACGCAGTACAGCGCCGCGGACCAACGGTCGTGGGCGGCGAAGCCGTCGGGCACGTGCCCGAGGGTGACCGTGCGCTCCGCCGCCCATGGCACCACCGTGAGACGGAAGGCCAGCGACGCGATCCAGCCGACGCCCCCGGCCAGGTACGCCGTGGCGGCCATGGCCGCGAGAACGCGGGCCGTGGGCTGTTCCAGACCCGCCGCCAGACCCACCAGCCCCGAGGGCGTGACGAGCATGGCCGCCACCATCCAGACATGGATCCAGACCCATCGACGTCGGTCGCGGTGGATCAGCGGCAGCGAGTCCTGCATCGGTCGCTGGTAGTCCAACCGCCAGCGGGTCGCACCCACGAGGAAGATCCCGAGCCCGGCAACGAGGACGCTCCCGACCAGTCCAGAACCCTCCACACGGACATCGTGGCAGCACTAGGACGTGCGTGCCCGGAACGGGAACCACCGCCGGGATGCGGGGTCGGCTTCTCGGACAGGCGCGGACGTTCCGGGGTCGGACAGCACGGTGCGCACGGCGAAGCGCGCGAGCGTCTCGATGGCGGCGTGCGACAGGTCTTCCTCCCGGATGACGGGTGGGCGGCGGGTGTCCCGCGCATCAGCCAGGAGCCAGGCGAGGTCTCCGTGGATGCAGTACCCCCTGTCCGTGAGATCGGCGACCTGACGAGAAGACTCGGCACTCACCCAGGGGAGATGGTCGCGGGGCAGCACGATGCGCGGACTCGCACGTCGCTTCAACGCGCCTTGGCTGAGCACGCGCCGGACCGGTCCGTAGGTGCCCTGGGTGCGGCCGGGAAGCAGAACCGCGAGCTCGACATTCAGGCGCCGGTACAGCTCGGCCTCGAGGACGCCGTACGAGCCGTTCACGTCCCGGGGATGAGGCGGCAGCACCGAGGGAGGCACACGCAGGACGGCCGACACCTCCCGGAAGAGGAAGCCCTTGTCGTCGTTGCGGCCCGGCACCACGACGAGGTGCATGTTCTCGGGAGGTACGACGGCTGCCCAGCGCGCGCACACGTGCGCGAGGTCCTGCCGCAACAGGAAGTGCTGTCCGTAGAAGCCCTCGCCGACACGGACCGACTCGAGGAACTCGGGGAACGTGTCGGTGAGGCGGTGCTTCAGGAACTGCTGGTACTCCGACGGCAGCTGGTGGGTCCAGGCTCGGGCCGTCACGACGACGTGCACCTCGAAGCCCTCGATCCGCGCGAGCCCGACGACGAAACGGGCGGTCGGCCCGTCGAGCTCGGCGAGGTCCTCGCTGCTGATCAGCACGTCCCGCTGTGCCACGGACCGCAGGCACCCGACCAGCCTGGCCAGGGGGTCCGGCGCTCGCGTTGCGACGAAGCCACTGCCCGGTCGCCAGCCGAGTGGCCTCAGGAGCACGCGCTCGACCGCGGATCGCGTGCTCAACGGGACGCCGATGCCATGACGGGCAAGCTCCGGGAGCGACGACGCCACCACGGTCTGGAGCGCCGTCGTCCCGGACTTGCTCAGTCCCACGTGCAGGACCAGGCGTCGAGGTGTCACCTGCGGCCCACGCGCACGGCGTTCGCCAGGTCGTTGACGGCGGCGTCCCGCGACGAGAGGGGTGCCAGGTCGAAGCTCCGCTCGATGGTGGCCAGGATCGACGTGGTGTCGTACACGGTGTGGTCGACGCCGGAGTGGTTCAGCGACCGCGAGATGATCAGCGCCGGTATCCGCGTGCCCGGTCCCCACGCGTCGTGCGCCCCGACCGTCGAGGAGCCGGCTCCCGGCGGCGGCACGTGGTCCCACTGGCCGCCGAACTCGTCGTAGGTGACCACCACCAGGGTGTTGCCGGCCTGCGGTCCGGTCGTGATGGCGTCGATCAGGTCGACCAGGTGGTCGCTGCCGTCGGGCTCGCTGGCGTAGCCGGGGTGCTCGTTCTCGGTGCCGTAGGGCTTGACGAAGCTGACCGTCGGCAGGGTGCCGGCCTCGACGGCGTCGAGGAAGTCGGTCTCGTCCTGCAGGTGCGCACGACCGGGCTGGCCGGGTGCGTACGCCGCGAAGTAGTTGAAGGGCTGGTGGTGGAACTGGAACAGCGGGCCGGGGTGCCCGGCTGCGGCGTCGTCCCAGCCGCCGGAGTACCAGTTCCAGGAGATCCCCGCCTCGGAGAGCCGGTCCCCGATGGTGGGGTAGTCCTGGTCGTCGACCGCCGGCAGGCGGACCGGGCTGGAGCTGTGGGGCTCGCTCTGCGGCTGGATCGTGTTCACGGCGAAGTCGCCACATGCCAGGACGACGTCGTCGACCGTGGGGTCGGCGCACTGACGGGTCAGCTGGGCGTCCCGGACCGCGCCGGTCGGCGTGTACTGCGGGTAGGTGTTGACCATCCCGTTGCTGTCCAGGATCGAGTTGAGCGCTCCGCTGGCACCGTTGCTCGTGTCGAGCGGCGACCTGGCGGCGATCAGCCACTGGTGGTTGAGGAAGGAGCCGCCGAACGCTGCCTGGAAGAAGTGGTCGGCGATCACGTACCGCGGTGCGCCGGGTGAGTGCAGGTACCGGTAGATGGGGAGCTCTCGCGTGTCGTAGTAGCCCATGGTGAGACCGACAGCGTCGGAGCCCGATGTGTAGCGGTCCTGGCTGCCGCCGTCGATCTGGTACTGCTCCTGGTAGAAGCGGTGCACCAGGTCCCGCGTGCAACCACCACGGAGCGCGCCCGGGGAGTCCTCGAGCACGCCGTTCGGCGCAGTGACCCCTGGTGCCGGACAGGTCTTGTCCTCCGCCGCGATGTAGTCCTCGATGCGGAACGGCTGGTTGCCGAAGTGGCTCGCGGCGATGCCGTGGGCGGAGTCGGTGCACGTCGTCGACAGCGGCGGGCTGGTGAGGTTCACGTCCCGCTGGTGCAGGCATCCGAAGGGCACGCCGTGCTGGTCGACCTGCGTCGCGTTCGTCGCAGCAGCCAGGCCCTCGACGGGTTCGCCGTTGACCGGACCCCAGCCTCCGTAGAGGTTGTCGAAGGAGTGGTTCTCCTCGTAGATGACCACCAGGTGCTTGTAGCCGCCCGGGAGCGTGTCCGGCTTCGCGGTCGGTCCGGCCTGTGCTTGCGGGACGGCCACGAGTGCCGCTGCGGTCGCCGTTCCCAGGGCCACAGTCGCCCCGATCAGCGTCGTTCTCCTCATCATCTGCTCCTTCCTCCGCGGGGGGTGTCAGCCTTGGGTGGGGCCCCCCGTGAGCCCCGACGCGGACGACACCACCAAGGACGGAACCGCGGCCAGGCGGACCAGAACGTGTTCTGAGCGACCTCCTTGACCCATCCCCGGGCTCGCGACAGCATGAGATGGGACGTGGGTTCGGGACGACGCGGTCTCAAGCGACTCAGAGACCGACGCGGGGGTTGGTCACCATGGCCGGGAGCGTGTGCGACCGCTCGGCCACGTTGGCGTACTCCGTCCTCGGCGGAGTGGACGTCTCCGTCGACCTGGCTCCTGGTGACGCCTGGTCGTTCGGCCGGGACGAGCGCTGCACCGAGACCCTGGTTCTCCCGACGCTCAGCCGCGTGGCGCTGATCGTCCGCTGCGTCGAGCCCGGCGTCTGCCGGGTCAGCTCCCGGCAGAGCGGCCTGGGCCGGGTGGTGATCGACGCGGACGACAGCCGGGAACGCCACCTCGTCGCCCTGGGGTCCGGCCCGGTGCACCTCTTCGAGGGCAACTACTCCGTCAAGGTCGAGCTCCCGCCGATCGTGCTCCGGATGACCGTCGCGATCGAGGCCGACCGACGTCAGGACGCCGCCGCTCCCGCGCGGCTGGTGTCCCCGCTCGCGGTGGCGGAGCGCACCCGCACCACCTGGACGCCCGAGAACCCAGGGTCCGACGCACCTGCGTGGATCACGGTGGCCGCGTTGGCGGTGGCCGTCCACCGGTACCCGGAGCTGGCCGGAGGGGCACGCACCAGCGAGGCGCTCCGCCGGCTCTGTGGCGTGTGGTGCGGCCACACCAGTCTCTACTGGGTGAACGAGCGACTGAAGGAGGCCGTCGAGGCCGCCGACCTGGTCGTGCCGGACGGGGGCGAGCGCCTGGCGCTGGCCACGACCCACTACGGCCAGCTGTTCCCCGACGCGACGATCCGCCGACTGCGCGACGCGATCCTCGAGCGCGAGCGGACCGGGCCGTGAGCTGGTTCCCCCAGGTCGGCGACACGGTCGGGCGGTACCTGATCACCGAGGTGCTCGGTCACGGCGGGATGGGTGTGGTGTTCGTGGCCGTCGCGCCGGACCTGGAGCGTCGTGTGGCATTGAAGGTGCTCGCCCCCCAGGCCGCCGTCGACCCACGGCTGCGAGAGCGCTTCGCCCATGAGGCGGCGACGCTCGCGCGTCTGGACTCGCCGCACATCGTGTACATCCTCGAGTACGGCGAGCAGGACGGGTGCCCGTACCTCGTCACCCAGCTCGTCCCCGGCGGAGACCTGCGTCATCATCTCGACGAGCACGGCCCGCTCCCGCCCCGGCAGGCCGCGGACGTCATGGAGCAGGTGGCCGCGGGTCTGGAGGAGGCGCACTCGCACGGGATCGTGCACCGCGACCTCAAGTCGGCCAACATCTTGCTGCGCACGTTGCCCAGCGGCGAGTTCCACGCGTACCTCTGCGACTTCGGTATCGCGCGCGCCGACACCGTCGAGACGACGTCCGCCAGCGGAGTGGTCGGCACGCTCGAGTACCTCGCGCCGGAACGGCAGTCCGGAGCACCGGCGAGCGTCGCCACGGACGTCTACTCCCTCGGATGCCTGCTCTGGGCCGCCGTCACGGGTGCGCCGCCGTACCGGGGCAGCGAGGTCGACGTCGCCCTGGCGCACCTGCGCGCCCCTGTCCCGCAGCTTCCGGGTGACGACCCGGTCAGCCTCCGCACCAACGCGGTCGTGGCCAGAGCGATGGCCAAGAAGCCCGGCGACCGATATCCATCAGCCCACGAGATGCGGAACGACCTCGTGTCGCTGAGGACGTTGGCGGCCGAGGAGGAGGAACGAGCGGCAGCGGCCGAGGCGCCGGCTCGGTCGCCACGCCGTACGGTGCCACTTGCTCTCGCCGGCGTGGTCGTCGCGGCCGCCGTCGTGGCCACGACGACCTGGCTGCTCGGTCCGGACGGCGGAGACCCGAGTGGCCTTCCTGCCTCGCAGCGGGACACCAGAAGCACGCAGGGGAGTCCCTCCGCGTCGGCCGCTCGTCCGCGGCACTGCTGGGACGGGCGAGTCATGGAGGCTGCCGACTGCTCCACACCGTCGGGTGTGCAGGGACTGCTCTGGGTCTATCCCAGCTTCAAGCACGACCGTGGCACGTGCCGTCGGGTGTGGAAGCCGCTGTCGCCGCGCAAGGTCCTGGTCTACTTCTGCCCGTTCGACGCGGAGAACCCCAACGGCGGGATCCGGTACAGCGAGTGGGCATCGGCGTCGGCCGCCCACGAGGTCATGACAACGGACTTCTACTGGCCCGAGAAGGATGTCGAGCGCGACGGATACACCTGGTCCCTCTGGGTCCGGGAGGACCGCGACGAGAAAGGTTGGTTCTCGACGGGGATCGCCTACCGCGACTGGCCGTTCTCCGCGGAAGTCGTGTCCAATGCCAAGAGTGGCGCGATCCAGGCGTGCAACTTCGTCGAGCTCCGTTCGCCGATCACGTTCCATCGGGTGAGTGGCCTCTGCAAATCCTCGACGTGACGCCGAGGGGAAGAGTTCACTGTGCGCCATGACGATCGAGGCACGAAGGGTGCCCGTGGTCAGCACGTACCACGGGGTGGAGGTCTCGGAGGACTACCGCTGGTTGGAGGATGCGTCCTCGCCGGAGACGATCGCGTGGACCGAGGAGCAGGCGGAGCTGACGCGCGCGTACTTCGCCTCGCTGCCGTGGCGCGGTGACCTCCGGGAGCGGGTCGAGGGTCTGCTGCGGGCCGACCGGTCGACGTACTCGAGCCTCGCGGCGGCCGGCGACACGTACTTCGTGCTGAAGGAGCAGACACCACGACAGCGTCCGTTCCTGGTGACGCTGACCGACTTGGGCGACACCTCCACGGAGCGCGTGCTCGTCGACCCGGAGGCCATCGACCCGACCGGCGAGACGGCGATCGACTGGTTCGTGCCGGGGCCGGGCGGGCAGCAGGTCGCGGTCTCGATGTCCGAGCACGGCACGGAGGACGGCACGCTCTTCGTGTACGACGTCGCCACGGGCGAGGTCGTCGGCGAGCCGATCCCGCACGTGCACCTGATGGGCGGGTCGATGGCGTGGCGGCCGGACGGGACCGGCTTCTGGTTCACCCGGTGCGCGGACCCGGCGGGGTTCGGGCAGCAGGTCTGGTACCGCGACCTCGAGGGGGGCGGCGAGGACCGGCTGGACTTCCCCGCGGGCGTGGCCGACGAGTCGATCGCCGAGAACGTGCTGTCCGCCTCCGCCGACGGGCACTGGCTGATGGACCGCGTGCAGAAGGGGGACGGCGGCGAGTGGCAGATCTTCCTCCGGCCCCAGGAGGGCGGCGAGTGGTGGCTGCTCGCGGAGATCCCCGACAACTGCCCGTACGCCGTCCTGGGAGCGGACGCGGTCTACCTGCTGTCGCGGAAGGACGCGCCGCACGGCCGGATCCTGCGGCTGCCGATCAGCCACGGCGCCACCGTCACGGACGCCGTCGAGCTCGTCCCCACCAGCAACCTGGTGATCGAGGACGTCGCGGTCACCGACGCGACCATCTGGGTGGCGGACATGGACGGCGGACCCCAGCAGCTGCGCGCCTTCGCTCTCGACGGTCGCCCGCTGCCGGCGCCGGAGGTGCCTCCGGTGAGCACGGTCTCGGCGTACTGGGCGAGGCTCGTCAGGCTCGGCCGGGACCGGGTCGCCTGGCAGGGCGAGTCCTTCACCGAGCCGTCGACGTGGTGGGTGGCCGCCGACGGCGAGCCCGCACGTCGTACGGCGCTGACCTCGGACACGCCGGTCGACCTGTCGGGCTACGTGGTGACCCGCGAGTTCGCGACGTCCTGGGACGGCACGCGCGTGCCGCTCAACGTCATCGCGGCGCCGGGCACGCCGCGGGACGGCACGGCCCCGGCGCTGCTGACGGCCTACGGCGGCTACAACATCTCGCTGGTGCCCCACTTCAGCACCGAGCGGGTCCTCTGGCTCGAGCGCGGCGGCGTGTACGTCGTGGCGAACATCCGCGGCGGCGGGGAGTACGGGCAGGAGTGGCACCAGGCCGGACGGCTGGGCACGAAGCAGAACTGCTTCGACGACTTCATCGCCTGTGCGGACCATCTCGTCGACTCCGGCGTCACCAGCCGCGACCGGCTGGCGATCATGGGCGGGTCGAACGGCGGCCTGCTGATGGGCGCGGTGATCACCCAGCGGCCCGACCTCGCTCGCGCGTGCATCGCCGCGGTGCCGGTGATGGACTCGCTCCGGTCGGAGATCACGATGAACGGCCGCTACAACACCACGGAGTTCGGCTCGGTCGAGGACCCGGAGCACTTCAAGGCCCTGCTGGACTACTCGCCCTACCACAACGTCCGCGACGGGGTGCCCTACCCGGCGGTGCTGCTGACGGCCGGCGAGAACGACATCCGGGTCGACGCGTGGCACGCCAAGAAGATGACCGCCCGGCTCCAGGCGGCGACCTCGTCCGGGCTGCCGATCCTGTTGCGGATGGAGACCGGAGGACACCTCAGCGGCTCGCTGGACCAGACGATCGACGAGACCACCGACCTCTACGCGTTCCTGTTCGACCAGGTCGGCGTCGAGGATCGCGCCGATGAGTTCCACGCCGAGCCACGGTCGTGAGTGCATGACTGCGACCTACACGTTCGACATCTTCACCAGCGTGGACGGCAACTCCTCGTACGGACCGCCCGGCGACTGGGGCGGCTACTGGGGCAAGCAAGGTCCGGAGTTCCTCGACCACCGGTACGCCGCGTACGACGGCGAGCAGCGGATGGTCTTCGGGGCCACGACGTTCGGGCTCTTCGTCCAGATGGTGCCCGCCTTCAGCGACGACGAGCGCGACCCGTGGCTGGACCGGATGATCGCCCTGCCGACGACCGTCATCTCCTCGACGCTGACGGGTCCCTTCGACTGGCCGGACGCGACGGTCGTCAGCGGCGACGCCGTCGACGTCGTGCGCCGGATGAAGGAGGAGTCGGACGTGCCCATCCGCTCGCACGGGAGCCTGTCGTTGAACCGGGCGCTGATGGCCGCCGGCCTCGTCGACCGCATCCAGCTCACGGTCTTCCCGGTGGTCGCGGGTCAGACGGGTGACGAGCCGGTGTTCGCCGGTGGCGGGGACTTCGACCTCGACCTGCTCGAGACCCGCACCCTCGACGGCCGCATCCAGGAGCTGGTCTACCGTCCGACGCTGCGCACCTGGGCGACCGGCTGACCGGTCAGCGGGGCACGGCGCGACCCGCCAGGGCCATCAGCCGCTCGGTGTCGGTGGCGTCCGCGGGCGGGTCGGTCGGCGGCTTGACCAGGCCGAGCTCGATCGCGTGCTCGGTGCAGGTGGCGGCGACCACGTCACTCAGGGCGGGGATGGTCTCCGCCGGGAACTCGATCGCGCGGCCCAGGCTGGCCGACAGGTCCCACGCGTGCGCGGCGGCGTCGATGATCGCGAAGTCGATGACCACCGGGCCGGGCAACCGACCGAACGGGGTGTCGTGGTCCGTGGTCATCACCTCGTCGCCGCGCCACAGAGCCAGGACGCGCGCGGCGATGTCCGAGGCGATCGGGGCCAGGTCGCCGTCGTACGGGACCGCCGTCATCGCCTCCTCGAGCGGCATCAGCTGCTGATCGCCGGCGCTGCCGCCCCAGAAGAGCTGGTTCTTCAGCGCATGGCTGGCCAGGCGGCGCACCGTCCACGGCGGGCAGTTGGTGGGGAGCTCGAGCTCGGACTCGTCGATCCCGTGGATCACCCGGACCAGCTGGTCCTCGGCCTGCTCCAGCAAGGTGAGGTGGTCCATCGCGGCCCCCTTGTCATCGGTGCCCTGATTCAACCAGTCGATGCCAGACTTGCGCGGTGAGCGAGCAGGCCGGCCGCGGGAACCTGCCACACTCGCCCACCACGCTCGTCGGGCGTTCGCGAGCCGTGGCAGAGGTCGCCTCGCTCGTCCGCTCCCGGCCGCTGGTGACCCTGAGCGGGGCGGGCGGTGTGGGCAAGACGCGGCTCGCCCTGGCCGTCGGCGCCGAGCTCGCCGAGGAGTACGCCGACGGCGTGTGGCTGGTCGAGCTGGCACCCGTGGGCGACGCCGACGCCGTGCCCGACGCGATCGCCTCCGCCCTGGGCGTCGCTCCGCAGGGCGGTGCCCCCGTCATGGACACGGTCGCCGAGGCCCTCGCCGGTCGGCGCGTGCTCCTGGTCCTCGACAACTGCGAGCACGTCCGGCGGGCGGCCGCGTCCGCGATCACCACGATCCTCGCCCGCTCCGACGTACCTCGGGTCCTCGCGACCTCGCGGGAGCACCTGCGCACGTCGGGCGAGGCGCTCGTGACCGTGCCGCCGCTGGACGTGGGCGGCGTGACCTCCGACGGCGTCACCTTGTTCGTCGACCGGGCTCGGGCCGTGCGACCCGGGTTCGGGATCTTCGACGAGCAGACCGCGGACGCCGTCATCCGGATCTGCACGACGCTCGACGGGCTGCCTCTCGGCATCGAGCTGGCCGCCGCGCGGATGGCGGCCATGAGCGCGGTCGAGGTGGCCGAGCGGCTGGCCGACCGCTTCCGGCTGCTGACCGGGCCCGAGCTGGGACCCGAGCGCCAGGCCACGCTGCGGCACACGGTGGCCTGGTCCTACGACCTGCTGGAGGACGACGAGCGCGCGCTCCTGCGCTGGGCGTCGGTCTTCGCGGGCGGCTTCGACCTGCCGGCCCTGTGTGCCGTCGCCGAGGCGTCCGACGACGTCGAGGTGCTGCGGCTGCTGGACTCGCTGGTGCGCAAGTCCCTCGTCATCGCCCACCTCGGGTCGGCGCGCACCCGCTACAGCCTGTTCGAGACCATCCGGGCGTTCGCCGACGAACGGCTGGCGGAGACCGACGACCACGCGGGGACCCGCGACCGGCACGCGGCGTACCTCGCGGGGGAGGCCGTCCGGCGGTGGGAGCGCTGGAACGGCCCGGAGTGGCGGGCCCAGGTCGACTGGGTGCAGGCGGAGCTGGCGAACCTGCGGTCGGCGTACCGCTGGAGCCTGGCCCGCGACGACGCCGAGACCGCCACGGACATCGCGGCCCACGCGGCGCTCATGGGGTTCTCCGTCGAGCTCTTCGAGACGATCGGCTGGGCCGAGGCGGTGCTCCCGGCCGCGGTGACCGCCGACGTCCGGCGGCTGCCGCGCCTGTACGCCGCCGCGGGGTACGCGTGCTTCGTCGGGCGCGCCGAGGTCGCGACCGTCAACGCACACCGCGCCACCGAGCTGGAGGCCCGACAGGGTTACGAGTCCTGCGAGCCCGGCTACGCGGCGTTCATCGAGGCCCTCGGCCAGGTCTACTGCGGCCACCTGGACCGCTACATCGAGCTGACCCGCGAGGTGGCGGCGTTGCCGGGTCCGGGCCGGGCCTACGGCATCGCCGCGTTCGTCGACGGCCTGCAGTCGGCGGGTCGGCTCGAGGAGGCGCTGCCGCTCACCGGACCGGCCCTGGCGGCCGCGCGAGACCTGGGCAACCCCTACTGGCTCACCTACACGCTCTGGATCGTCGGGCTGGCCGTCGCCAAGGCCGACCCGCAACGTGCGCTCCAGACCTGGGACGAGGCGGTGGCGTACGTCGGCGAGCACGACGTCCGCTTCTTCGAGGGGTTCCTGGCACGGGACGCCGCGCTGCTGCACACCTCCGACGGCCAGCTCGAGACGGCGCTGAGCCTCTTCGGCACCTCGGTCGAGGCCTTCGTCCGCTCGGGCGCCGTCGCCCAGCTGGTCATCTCCCTGGCCAGCCTGCCCGCCCTGTTCGAGCGGCTCGACCGGCCGGCCGTCGCGCGGACCCTCCTGGCGGCGATGGCCCGCGAGGACGGGAGCATGCACCACGTGCCCGGGCTCGCGGACCTGGGAGAGCGGCTCGACGGACGGCTCGGCCAGGAGTCGGCGGAGCGGTACGCCGCGGCCGGCGGCGCGATGGACCTGCGCGACGCCGCGTCGTACGCGCTGCACCAGATCGAGCTCGCGCGCCGTGCCCTCGCCGCGGCGGGCCGGCACGGTGCCGGAGCCGCCGGGCTGACGGCGCGCGAGACGCAGGTGCTGCGCCTGATCGCCGACGGGGCGAGCACGCGCGAGATCTCCGACCGGCTGTTCATCTCGGCGAAGACGGCCGACAACCACATCCAGCACATCTACATCAAGCTCGGCGTCACCAACCGCGCGGCGGCCACCCGCTGGGCCTTCGACCACGACGTCGTCGAGGCCGGTGCGGCGGACGGGACCGACGGATAGGGACCCGAAATAGGGGGATCTCCTCATGTGGGGAGGGCAGCGTGCGGCCGAGTATTCGGGGCGAACCAGCCGCCCGGCTGGTAGACCCCGGGGCCGGACCCGGCCCACTTCGAAGGAGAACGACATGATCCTGGCGACGACGAAGGTGAAGGACCTCGACCACTTCCTCGAGGTGTTCAGCACGAAGGGCGCCGACAAGCGCGGGTCGCACGGCTCGCAGGGAGCCACGGTCTACCGCGACCCGATCGAGGAGGACCGCGTGTGGGCGGTCTTCAACTGGGACGAGGAGGGGTGGACGGCGTTCGCCACGGACCCCGAGACCCCCGGCATCATGCAGGAGGCCGGTCACCTGGGCCGGCCGTCCCTGGGCCAGTACCTCGGCAGCTTCGACGCCTGACGGCGACCCGACGCGGGCGGACCCGCCGAGACCCTCGTGCGACCGCACGAGGGTCTCGCGCATGAGCGTGGACGCGGGTCAGGGAGCCTCGATCACCGCCATCGTGCAACGCGAGATGCACACGAGCTTGTCGTGGTCGTCGACGATGCGGACCTCCCAGACCTGGGTACGACGGCCGAGCGAGATCGGCCGGGCGGTGCCGGTGACCCAGCCCGAGGTGACCGGCCGCAGGTGGTTGGCGTTGATCTCCATGCCGACGCACATCTTGCCGGGAGGTACGACGAACGTCGCCGCGGCACTGACCAGGGTCTCGGCGAGCAGCACCGAGGCGCCGCCGTGCAGGATGCCGAACGGCTGGCGCGTTCGGTCGTCGACGGGCATCCGGGCCACGAGGTGGTCCGCCCCGAGCTCGGTGAGCTCGATGCCGAGGTGGGCGATGGCCGAGCCGGCGCTCATCGAGTTCGCGTGCTCGAGGTCCGGGCTGTCGTACCAGATGGTGTCGCCCGTGAGCGGCCCGGACGTGCGGTGCAGGGTGTCGGTCATGGGTTCCATGCTGTCGTCGCGACGGACGCGAGACAGGCGTGGAACTACCTCACTTGCGGGCAGCGGCCACCAGCAGGTCCGCCAGGGGCTCGGTGGCGGACAGGAACGGCGAGTGGTCGGCGTCGAGCTCGACCGGGTCGATGCCGAGCCGCGGCCGGCAGACCGCCCGCAGGAACTCCAGCCGGATGGCACGGTCGTGACGCCCGGCGACGACGGTCCGCGGACCGGGCGGCAGCTCGCGCAACGGGTACGGACGGTCCCACAGCGACCGTGAGCGCTGTGCCCGCAGCCGCTCGAACGCCCACCTCGCATCGGCCGGCGGGCACGCGCCGTAGAACGTGGTGACGGCCTCGTCGATCGAGTCGAACGTGACCGATCCGTCGTCGTGCTGCGTGGTCACGTAGGCGTCCGGCTCACCCATCTCCGGGGCGTCGTCCCACGGCTGCCCGGCGACGTTGGGGACGACCGGGCAGACGTACGCCGAGTGGCGGACCTGTCGCTCCGCCGCGACGAGCGGGACGACCATCGCTCCGAGCGAGTGACCGACGAGCACGATCTCGTCGCCGGGCGTGTCAGCAGGCCAGGCGTCGAGCACCGCGTCGCGGTAGTCGAGGAACGTCGCGGAGCCGTCGTCGACGGGCAGGTCCACCGCGACCGAGGTGTGGCCACGACGCGCGAGCCCGGCCTCCAGCCGTTCCCAGCACCAGGCCCCGTGCCAGGCGCCGTGCACCAGGACGAAGACGGCCATGGCCCAGGGTAGGACTGCGCCCCCCACAGCCGGTCAGCGCGACGTTGCTCAGGTCTGCTCGCAGCTCCGGGTGACCTCCGCCCGACAAGTGTCCTGGCCCCCACGCCCGTCTGCCCGGTCGCGGCCGGCGCCGCCGGTGAGCAGGTCCGGCCGGTCGGTGCCGGACAGGCGGTCGTCGCCGGGTCCGCCGTAGGCGACGTGCTGGGGCGCCGTACACGAGCCGTTGGTGTCGGCCAGCCGGATCACGTCGTCGCCGGCTGCGCCGTGGACCACCGATCGGCAGGCGTCGACCGCCAGTACCTCGTCGCGGAACGAGCCGCGGAGCCTGACGCTGCTGGGCGGTGCGTCCGTGGCGGGCTGGAAGGAGACCTGGCTGAAGTTCCCGCGCCACGACCACGTCGAGTCGTCCCGCGCCATGGTCCGGGCTCGGGTGTCGACGAACCACTCGTCGCTGCCCGGCCCGCCGGCCATCAGGGACAGGGAGTTCACGCCGGGACCGGCGTTCAGCAGCATGCCGGGCACGAGCTCGTGCAGCCGCACGGTGTCGTCCCCGGGACCGGCCATGATCCGGTCCGGCCCCAACGCGGAGCCGTCACCGGCGTCGATGGTGTCGGCACCGCCGGCGGTGCGGATGATGTCGCGACCTCCGGTGTCCCCGGTGGGCCGCGGGTCGTGCGGCGCGAGACCTTCGTTCACGGTGTCGGCCCCGGGGGAACCCAGGAACACGTCATCGCCCGTGCCCAACCGCGCTTTCACGTCTCCGTCGGCGCGCGTGGCGTCGATGTAGTCGTTGTCGGGTCCGGCGTCCACCCGGACTCCGCGGCCCAGGACGCAGATGACGTCGCTGCCTCCCCGACCCCTCACCGCCTGGCCGTGGCTCACGATCACGTCGTCGTGGTCGGTCCCGACGATGGTCGCGTCGTCGGACGCGACGGTCACCGGACGTCCCGCGCACGACTCCGCGGCGTCGGCGACGCCGGGGAGGAGGAGCAGTGCGGCGACCACGGGGACGACGGTCAGTGCGGCGGACCACATGCGCACGTCGGATGTCCTCACGGTGTCTACGACGCACCGACAGGGCGACATGTTCGGCCAGCGCCCCGGGTGGCTGTCCGCTCAGTACCCTGGCGGCGTGACGGAGCGGTGAGCGAGCAGCACGAGCCGGGCGGCAGCACGCCCTGGCCGGCCTGGGTCTACCGCACCGGCGACCGGCCCGATCCCCGCTTCAGCCTGGCCAACGAACGCACGTTCCTGGCCTGGATCCGTACGTCGCTCGCGTTGCTGGCCGGAGGAGTGGCCCTCGACACCGTCGACCTCGACGGGCCGAGCACGCTGCAGTCGGTCGTCGCCGTGTCGCTGGTCGTGCTCGGGCTGCTCGGGGCCGGCGTGGCCTGGGTGCGCTGGGCCGCGACGGAGCGGGCGATGCGGCTGCACCAGCCGCTGCCCGGCACGGTCGCCCTGGTCTGGCTCGCGCTCGCGCTGATGATCCTGGCTGCGGCGCTGCTGGTGCTCGTGCTGTGACCGCCGGCGTTCCCGAGGGGCTGCAGGACCAGCACGAACGCACCCTGTTGGCGTGGCGGCGTACGGCCCTCGCCCTGGTGGCCACCGGCCTCCTGGTCGGACACCTCGCCCAACGACAGCACGGCCTCACCATGCTGGGCGTGACGCTCGTCGGGATGGCCGCGGTGGTCGCTTTCGTGTGGCTGGGCCGGGAGAAGACCGTCGGCGCGACCGGTCTCGCGCTGACCCTGGGGGTCGTCGGGCTCGGCGTCGTCGCGCTCGTGGGTGTGCTGCTCGCCTGACGAGCTGCACCGACTCACTGGTGGGTCAGGTGTGCCCGGGCGACCTCGTCGTCGGCCACGGCAGCCGACACCGGCCCGAGGTCGAAGCGCACCCGGTGGATCAGGCCCTCGAACCGGTTGCGCACCGGCAGGTAGTCGTCGACCACCGGCGTGCCGCGGTCGACGCCGATGTTGAAGGTCTCGTCGAAGGAGAAGTAGTACGCCGTCGTGGCCGGCACCCGGCCCGAGCCGACGGCCGTGCCGTCGACCTCGAGGGTGACGTCGGCGCCGCTGCCGGGCGGCCCGCCGTCGTACTCGAACCGGACCACGAGGTCGTGGCGTCCCGGGTCCATCGGCTCGTCCCCGCGCACGACTGTCAGGTCACGGCCCACGAAGTTGTAGGCGTAGTGGGGGACACCGCCCACGACGTACACCGACCACCCGCCGAAGCGTCCGCCCTGCGCGGCGACGACGCCGTTGGTGCCGGTGACCAGCTCGAGGTCGGCGGTGATGACGTGCGAGCGGTTCTTGACGTTGGGCGCCGCCTCCTCGGTGAGCCGGCCGACCCGGGGACCGAACGACAGCGTCGAGCGGCCGCCGTGCAGGTCGAGACGACCGGCGACCTCGGGGTTCTCGCGCTCGGTGACGCGGTCGTCGAGGGGCAGCACGTGGTACTTCTCCGCCTCGCGCTGGAACAGCTCCTGCAGCTCGCGCAGCTTGGACGGGTTCTCCGCCGCGAGGTCGTGCGCCTGGCTCCAGTCCTCGCTGTGGTCGTAGAGCTCCCAGACGTCCTCCTCGAACGGCCGCTTCGGGGTGTCCACCATCTCCCACGGGATGCCGTGGCGGGTCACCGCGGTCCAGCCCTCGTGGTAGACGCCGCGGTTGCCGATCATCTCGAAGTACTGCGTCGTGTGCCGGTCCGCGGCCTGCGCGTCGTCGAAGCTGTAGCGCAGGCTGGTGCCCTCGATCGGCTGCTGCTCGACCCCGCCGAACGTCTCCGGCGCGGACAGACCGGTCGCCTCCAGGATCGTGGGCAGCACGTCGATCACGTGGTGCCACTGGTGGCGGACCTCGCCGCGCGCCTCGATCCCGTTGCCCCAGCGCACGATCATCCCGTCGCGGGTGCCACCGAGGTGGGTGACCTGCTTGGTCCAGGGGTACGGCGTGTTCATCGCCAGCGCCCAGCCGGCGGGATAGATGGCGTACGTCGTCGGGTCGCCGAGCGTGTCCAGCCGGGCCGCCATGTCCGCGGTGTCGTCCTGGATGCCGTGGCCGACCAGGTGCTCGCGGAACGTGCCTCGCGGCCCGCCCTCGCCGGACGCGCCGTTGTCGCCGAGCAGGTAGAAGAACAGCGTGTCGTCGAGCACGCCCATCTCCTCGAGCGCGTCGACGAACCGTCCGATCTGCACGTCGGCGTGCTCGGCGAACCCGGCGTAGGTCTCCATGAACCTGGCCGCGACCCGCTTCTCGGTCTCGTCGAGCTCGTCCCAGCGGGGCACGCCCTCCGCCCAGGGCGCCAGGTCGGTCGTCGCGGGCACGATGCCCAGCTCCTTCTGGCGGGCCAGCGTCTGTTCGCGCTGCGCGTCCCAGCCGGCGTCGAACCTCCCGGCGTACTTCTCGCGCCACTCGTGGGCGACGTGGAACGGCGCGTGCGTGGCACCGAGGGCGATGTAGGTGAAGAACGGCCGCTCGGGCGTGATCGCCTGCTGGTTCTCCACCCAGGAGATGGCGTTGTCGACGAGGTCCTCCGACAGGTGGTACCCGTCCTCGGGCAGCCGGTCCGGCTCCACGGCGTACCGGCCCTGGTACAGCTGCGGGTACCAGTGGTTCATCTCCGCGCCCATGAACCCGTAGAAGAAGTCGAACCCCTCGCCCATCGGCCAGCGGGGGAAGGGGCCGGAGGGGCTGACCTCGACCGGCGGGGTCTGGTGCCACTTGCCGATCGCCGCCGTGCAGTAGCCGTTGCCACTGAGGATCTGGGCGATCGTCGCTGCGCTGGCCGGGCGGTACCCGTGGTACCCGGGCTCCGGCGTGGACATCTCGCTGGTCACGCCCATGCCGACCGAGTGGTGGTTGCGGCCGGTCATCAGCGCCTGGCGGGTGGGGGAGCAGAGCGGCGTGACGTGGAACCGGCTGTAGCGCAGGCCCTCGTCGGCCAGCCGCTGGGCGGTCGGCATCTCGCACGGCCCGCCGTACGCCGACGACGCACCGAACCCCATGTCGTCGACGAGCACCACCACGACGTTCGGTGCCCCGGGGACCGCCTCGACCGGCCGGATCGGCCGGGCCGTGGTGTCGACGTCCAGCGGCAGCCGGGCGCGGTCGGGGTTCGGCATGGAGCGGCTCCTTCGAGGGGCGGGATGGTTCAGCGGGTCGGTCAGCGGGCGATGCGGATCGAGCGGCTCGCCTCCGCGGGCGGGTCCACCAGGAGATCCTGCGCCCTGGCGGCCACCTCGGCGGGGAACGGCGCCGACGCGCCGCCCTGGACGTGCACCCCGAGGATCTCCTCGGTCGCCCGGAGCCGGCCGTCGGCCCACAGCTCGTGCCAGATCCACAGCAGCTTGGCGGTCACGCCGATGACCGACGAGCGCACCTCCAGGTCGGTGCCACCGCGGATCTCGTCGAGGTACCGGACGTGCGCCTCGACGGTGTAGAGCGAGGCGTCGTGGGCGGCCTGGTGGTCGGGGCCGAGGCCGACCGCGGCCATCACCGCGTCGGTCGCGTGCCCCATCACCAGCACGTAGTAGGGCTCGGACAGGTGGCCGTTGTAGTCGATCCAGGCGTCCTGGACGGGCTCGCGCCAGACGACGGGAGAGCTCACACGCGGCCCGTCAGACCCGGCCGAGGGCACGCAGGATCGCGATCACACCTCGGTCCCGCTCCGCGACGAGGTCGTCGACGCTGCGGCCGCCGGCCTCCCGCTCGCAGCCGTCGACCACGGCGTCGCGCAGCTCGGGCGTCAGCTCGGGCGCGGTCAGCCGCGTCCAGGGCGACAACAGCGACGGGCCGAAGTGGTCGAGCATGTGCGCCATGCCGCCCTGGCCGCCGGCCAGGTGGAAGGTGAGCATCGGCCCCTGGATCGCCCAGCGCAGGCCCGGCCCGTCGGTGATCGACAGGTCGATCTGCTCGACCGTCGCCTCACCCTCGGCGACCATGTGCAGCGCCTCGCGCCACAGGGCCTCCTGCAGCCGGTTGGCGATGAACCCCGGCACCTCGCTGTCCATGGTGATCACCGACTTGCCGGCGTGCCGGAAGAAGTCGCTGGTCCAGGCGACCACCTCGGGCGAGGTGGCGGTGCCGCCGACCACCTCGACGAGGGGGATGAGGTACGGCGGGTTGAACGGGTGGCCGACCACGGTGCGCTCGGGATGCGCGCACCGCACCTGCATCTCGCTCATGCCGTATCCGGACGTCGACGACGAGATCACCACGTGCTCGGGCGTCGCCGCGTCGATGTCGGCCAGCAGCGTGCGCTTGAGCTCGAGGTCCTCCGGTGCGCTCTCCTGCACGAAGTCCGCCTGCGCGCAGGCGTCGGTCAGGTCCGGCACGACGGTGAGGTTGTCGAACGGACTGTCGGGGCTCGCCCCCGGCGCGAGGCCCAGGTCCGTCAGCGCCGTCCAGGCGGTCCCGACCAGGTGCCGCAGCCGTGCTTCGGCGTCCTCGGCCGGGTCCCATGCGACCACCCGGTACCCACGGGACAAGAAGTAGGCGACCCAGCCGCCGCCGATGACGCCGGCGCCGACGCAGGTGACGGTGCGGACGTCCTGCGGAGGGACCCTGCTCAGCTGGTCGCTCATCGGGGCTTCAGCGCGAGGATCTCGCGCCCTTCGTCAGGAGTCGCCACCGAGGCGCCCATGCTCTCCACGATCGTCCGGGCGCGCTCGACCAGCTGCGCGTTGGTCGCCTTCACGCCCTTGCTGAGGTACAGGTTGTCCTCCAGGCCCACGCGCACGTGGCCGCCCAGCAGGATCGACTGCGCGACCCACGGCATCTGCATCGGGCCGAGCGCGAACGACGCCCACACGGCGTCCGGTGGCAGCTGCGCGACCATCGCGGCCAGGGTCAGCGGGTCGGCCGGCGCGCCGTACGGGATGCCCATGCACAGCTGGTACATGGCCGGGGCGTCGATCAGCCCCTCCTCGACCAGCTGCTTGGCGAACCACAGGTGACCGGTGTCGAAGATCTCCATCTCGCAGCGGACGCCGAGCTCCTGGATCTTCTTCGCGCCCTCGCGCAGCATGTCCGGCGTGCTGACGTAGACCAGGCTGCCCTCGCCGAAGTTCAGGCTGCCGCAGTCCAGCGTGCAGATGTCGGGCAGCAGCTCCTCGACGTGGGGGAGCCGGTCGACGCCGCTGACCAGGTCCGTGCCCTCGACGAACGTCGTGGGGTTGTGCGGGTCGAGCACCAGGTCGCCACCCATGCCGGCGGTGGTGTTGATGATGACGTCGACGTCGGCGGCGCGGACCCGCTCGACGACCTCGCGGTAGTACGCCACCTCGCGGGATCCCTTGCCCGTCTGGGGATCGCGCACGTGGATGTGGATGATCGTCGCGCCCGCTCGCGCCGCGGCGATGCCGGACTCGGCGATCTGCTCGGGCGTCACCGGCACCAGCTCGGAGCGGCCGACGGTGTCCCCGGCGCCCGTCAGCGCGCAGGTGATCATGACCTTTCTGTTCACAGCGAGGCTCCTTCGTCAGGGGTGGAGGGTCGGTACGGCGTCCAGCAGGGCGTGGAGGCCGAGGTAGCTGAGGTCGCGCGCCTGGCGGTCGACCCAGGAGTCGGCGTACGGCCACTGGGACGTCTTCACCACCACGGCGCCGGTACTTCGGTCGGCGCAGGCGAACTGGCCGCGGCTCCCGTCGGCGGTCAGCCGGCGGCCGGCGTCGTCCATCGGCCACCAGTGGTAGCCGAACCCGGCGTGCGTGGTGATGGTGCTGGGCAGCCGGCCGACGGCCAGGAAGGGGTACGTCGCGTGCGCGGCGTCCCCGGTCCACTCGCGGTCGAGCACCCGCTCGCCGCCGAAGGTGCCGTCCACGGCCAGCAGGGCGACCCGGGCCCAGTCGCGGGCCGACGCCGCGAGGCCACCGCCGGCCAGCGCCACTCCGGCGCCGTCGACGGCGACCACCGCGTCCTGGGTGCAGCCCAGCGATCGCCAGAGCCGGGCGGCGTCGTCGGCGTAGGGGAGGCCGGTGGCGCGTTCGCGCACCCAGTCGAGCACCTGTGAGTCGGCGGTGCAGTAGGAGAAGCGGGTGCCGGGCGGGACGCCCGGACGCACCTCGCTCAGCAGGGCGCGCGAGTCCTGGTGGTCGCCGAAGCAGCGCAGCAGCCGCGAGGCCAGGCTGTCGGGGTCGCGGTGGTCCTCGACCCAGTCGACGCCGGTGGTCATCGTGAGCACGTCGAGCACGGTGGTGCCGTCGTAGCCCGAGCCCGCCAGCTCGGGCACGTGCGCGACGACGGCATCGGTGAGCCGGAGTGAGCCGTCGCGGACCGCCCGGCCGACCAGGTGGGCCAGCACGGACTTGGTCATCGAGGCGCCGAGGAACAGCGTGCCGGCGCCGAGCCCGTCGGCGTACCACTCGTGCACGACCTTGCCCCCGCTCGATGCCGCGTCCAGCACGAGCAGGGAGGTCGACGAGGTCTCGTCGCGCCACTCGGCGAGCGTCCAGGTGCGTCCCGCTCCCGCGATCGACACCTCGAGGTCGCGAGGCGACGCAGGCAGCTCCGTGCCGGCCGTCGCGGGGACGACCGCGTGCGTCCACGTGGGGTCGTGGTGGGGGTTGGTGAACACCAGGCCTGCGAGCCCAAAGGGGTGACCGGTGCTCGCGGTAGTCGCAGGCACCTAGTGGTCATCCTCGAAGGCTCGTCGGGATCCCCGCGGCCCAGGCACGCACATCGCTGCGTTGCCGTCGCTCGCGAGACAACCCCGGTATGGCTTCGCTCCGCCGCCTGGCGCTGCACGCACCTGAGCCACGGCTACCCTCGTCGAGCCTCCGAGGATGACCACTGTCAGTCGATCCTCGGGCTCTTGGACAGCAGGTTGCGGGTGTACTCCTCCTTCGGCGTCTCCATCACGGTGACGACCGGGCCGGACTCGACCACGCGGCCGGCCTTGAGGATCTGGACGCCGGAGCCGATCGAGCGCACCAGGGCGAGGTTGTGGGTGACGAACAGCATGCTGATGCCGCGCTGCTTCCGGAGCCCCTCGAGCAGCGCCACGATCGAGCCCTGCACCGAGACGTCCAGCGCCGAGGTGATCTCGTCGCAGATCAGCACGTCCGGCTCGGCGGCCAGCGCACGGGCGATCGCCACGCGCTGACGCTCGCCGCCGGAGAGCCGGCTCGCCTGGTACTTCAGCATCCGCGGGCCGAGGGCCACCTGGTCGAGCAGCTCGACCACGCGGTCGGTGGCCTCCTTGCCCGAGGCGATCCCGAACAGCTCCATCGGCCGCTTGACGATCTGCTCGATGGTCAGGCGCGGGTTCAGGGAGAGGTACGGGTTCTGGAAGATGTACTGGAGCCGCTTGCGGTTGGTCGCGTCGCGCTGACGGGCGCTCTTGGCCAGCACGTCACCGTCGAACGTGATGGTGCCGGTCCAGTCCTTGTGCAGGCCCCCGACGGAGCGGGAGATCGTGGTCTTGCCACTGCCCGACTCGCCGACCAGCGCGATGACCTCGGCCTTGGCCAGGTCGAACGACACGTCGTGCACGACGTGCTTGCGGCCGTAGAAGATGTTGAGGTTCTCGATCGAGAGGATGATGTCGCGCTTGCGGTCGGGGTCGGCGTCCGGCACCACCCCGCGCGAGATGTCCCAGGTGCCGATCTCCCCGGCGCGGATGCACCGTACCTGGTGGTCCGGGGCGACCTCGCGCAGCTCCGGCACGTCCTTGCGGCAGGCGTCGATGGCGTACGCGCAGCGGTCGTTGAACCGGCAGCCGCTCGGACGGGCTCCCGGAGCGGGCGTGCGGCCCGGGATGCCGGTGAGCGCGCGGGCCTGGCTGAGGTGCGGGATCGAGTCCAGCAGCGCTCGGGTGTAAGGGTGCGAGGGCGCCCGGAAGATGGCCTCCTTGGGACCGAGCTCCGCGATCTGGCCGGCGTACATCACCGCGACCCGGTCCGCGATGTTGGCGACCACCGCGAGGTCGTGGGTGACGTACAGCGCGCTGACGCCGTGGGTGCGGCAGAGCTGGGCCATGGTGTCGAGCACCATCGCCTGGGTGGTCACGTCCAGGCCGGTGGTCGGCTCGTCGAGCACGAGCACCTTGGGCTTCGGCAGGAAGGCCATGGCCAGCGCTACGCGCTGAACCTGGCCGCCCGACAGCTGGTGGGCGTAGCGGCTGAGGAACTCGTCGTCGTTGGGCAGGCCGACCTCGGCCAGCCCGTCGCGGGCCCCCTGGAGCCGGGACTCCTTGGTGCCGATCCCGCGCAGCTCCAGGAGCTCGACGATCTGCTTGCCGATGCGGATGGCGGGGTTGAGCGCCGATGCCGGGTCCTGCGGGACGTAGGCGATCTCCTCGCCCCGGACCTGGCGCACCTCCTGCCACTTCATGCTGAGGATGTCGCGACCCTCGAGGAGAACCCGGCCGGAGCCGATGTAGGCACCGGCGCGCGAGTAGTTGAGCAGCGAGGTGCCGACGGTGGTCTTGCCGGAGCCGGACTCGCCGACCAGGCCGACCACCTCGCCCGGCTTCAGGACCAGGTCGATGTCGTTGACGACGTCGATGTCCTTGCCGGTGAGCATCACGCTCAGGTCCTCGACGACCAGCCCACCCTTGGGCACGCCGACCTTCTCGACGGGTGCGTCGCTGGTGGCGGTCATCAGTTGTCTCCTCGCTGCGCGACCTGGGCGATGCCGTCGGCCATCAGGTTCGTGCCGATCGCGAAGATCGCGATGATGATCACCGGAGCCAGCACCGCCCACGGCTGGGTGGCCAGGCCGAGTCGGTTCTCCTGGATCATCTGGCCCCAGTTGGCTGCACCGGGGTCCGCGGAGAAGCCCAGGAAGCCCAGGGCACCCACCAGTCCGATGGAGTAGGTGAGCCGCAGGCCGGCCTCGGCCAGCAGCGGGGCGTTCATGTTCGGCAGCACCTCGGCCAGGATCACCCGGCTGCGCTTCTCGCCCAGTGCCTCGGCCGCGATCACGAAGTCGCGCGACACGATGCCGAGCGCGACGCCACGGGCCAGGCGGGCCACGCGGGGAGCGTGGGAGACACCGACGAGGACGATCAGGATCCACGCCGACGGCTTCTGCAGCGCGGTCAGCACGACCAGCGCGAGCAGGATCTGCGGGAAGGAGAGGATCACGTCGTTGAGGCGCATCAGGACCTCGTCCCACCAGCCGCCGCCGTAGGCCGCGACGACCCCGATCGCGATGCCGAGCACCATGCCGACCAGCGTGCCGAGGAGTGCGATGAGCAGGATCTCGCCGCCACCGTGCATGACCCGGCTGAGCACGTCCTGGCCGAGGTAGTCGGTGCCGAAGACTCCCGCGGCCTTGTTGTAGGGCGGGCCGGCGACCTCGTTCTCACCGTACGGCGCGAGGTACGGCGCGAAGATCACGAAGGCCACCAGCAGCAGGGTGATGCCCAGGCCGACGGTGAACCGCTTCTGCCGCATCGCCTTCTTGAAGGTGCCCGGCTCCGCGGGTGCGATGGGCGGAGGCGGCGGGGCCTCCTCGCCGGACAGCGCTGAGACGTGCTCGTGCTCGTGGGACTGGTCAGCAGTCATGACGAGATCGCCGTCCTTGCGCGTGGGGTGAGCAGGATGGACAACAGGTCGGCGATCAGGTTCACCACGACGTACACGCTGGCGATGATCATGCTGAGCGCCTGCACGACCTGGACGTCGTGGTTGCGCACGGCGTCGACGAGCTGCAGACCGATGCCGGGATAGGCGAACAGCGTCTCGACCACCACGACACCACCGGCCAGGAAGGCCAGCTGGAGGGCGATGACCTGGATGCCGGGCACGATCGCGTTGAGCAGCGCGTGCTTGCGCATGACCACGCTCTCGGGGATGCCCTTGAGGCGGGCCAGCTCGACGTACTCGCTGTCGATCACCTCGAGCAGCGAGGCTCGGACGATGCGGGAGACGTACGGGGAGACCCACAGCACCAGGGTCAGGGTCGGCAGGACCATGACCTTCCAGTTGTCCCACGGGTGCCCACCCAGCGTCACCAAGGTCACCGGCGGGAGCACCTTGAAGACCGTGGTGGCCAGCAGGGCGATCAGCAGCACGCCGATGACGAACTCCGGCAGGCCCGCGACGGCCAGCAGGATGGTCTGGATGATGGTGTCCGGACGACGCCGGCGGTAGTGCGCCGAGATCATCGCGATGATGAACGACAGCGGGATCATCACGATGGCGGCCAGGAACACCAGCATCGCGGAGTTCTGCACCGGACCGGAGATCAGCTCGCTCACGGGACGACCGCTGGCCAGCGACGTCCCGAGGTCCCCGGTCACCAGGCCGCCGAGCCAGTCGAAGTACCTCGAGATGAGCGACTGGTCGGAGCCGATGAGCTTCTCCAGCTCGGCGACCCGGCCGGGGTTGGCGTTGTAGTCGCGGCCGAGGATGGCCCGGATCGGGTCACCCAGGGCCGCCGTGGCCAGGAAGACCAGGATCGAGACGAGCCACAGGGTCAGCACCGCCAGCCCGAGCCGGCGGGCGATCCAGAGCGCCCAAGCCGCGGCACCGTGCTGGCCCCGCGGCGGCGCGACCTCTTCTAGCGGACTTGCGACAAGGGTGCCCAAATCCGTCATAACAGCTCGGTCATCCCGCTTGTCATGATCGGCCGGCCCTACTGGACCGAGACCTTGTTGAACTTGTAGGAGCCGAGTGGCAGGTACTTGCTGCCCTCGAGACCCTTGACGTTGGGACCGAACCCGTCGACCTGCTTCCGGAAGCCCCAGATGATCAGGCCGCCCTCGTCGTACTCGATCTTCTGGGCCTGGTGGATCAGGTCGGTGCGTGCGGCTTCGTCGAGCGTCTGCGCGGCCTGGTTGACCAGGTTGCGGTGCTCCTCGTTGTCCCAGTGGGTCTCGTTGTAGGTGCCGCCCTGGTCGGGCGGGAAGGTGCCCACCACGGCCTGCGGGATGTAGAGACGGGTGTTCCAGAAGTCCTGCGCGAAGGTGTACTGGAGGTACTGGTCGTCGTAGAACGGCGACTTCTTGGTGACCTTCACGTCGACGCCGGCGCCCTTCGCCTGCTCCGCGAACAGGTTGGCGGCGGCCGTGGCCACCGAGCCGATGTCGTCTCCGGTGAACAGCTCGACCTGGAGGCCGTCCTGCCCGGCCGAGGCGAGCAGCGACTTGGCCTGGTCGAGGTCCTGCTCGCGCTGGGGCAGGTCGTGGTCGTACGCCGGGTCGACGAATCCGTACAAGTCGTTGCCCAGCGCACCGTAGCCGCTCAGCGCCTGGTCGATCATCTGCTGCCGGTCGACGATCAGGCGGAAGGCCTGGCGCACCTTGACGTCGCTGAACGGCGCTTGGTCGACGCGCATGGTGAAGGGCACCCACGCACCCGTGTCGGTGATCAGCGTGCCGCCGCCGGCGCCCTTGAGGGTGTCGACGAGGTTGTACGGCAGGTTGTCGACGGTGTGGATCTGGCCGGACTGCAGGGCGTTGACCCGGGCGCTGTCGTCGGCGAAGTCCTGGATCTGGAGCTCGTCGACGAAGGCGGCGTCGCCCCAGTAGTCGGCGTACTTGGTGAACGTGCTCGACTTGCCCGGCTCGAACGACTTGTAGGCGAACGCACCCGTGCCGACCGGGTTGGCCGGGTCGAACTCGCCCCCGGGGATGATGCCCAGCGTGTATTCCGCGAGCAGCGAGTCGAGGAGTGCGTAGGGGTTCTTCAGCACCAGCTGGAGCGTGGTGTCGTCGACGACCTTGCTCTTGTCGAAGTCGAGGATCGTCGAGAGCTGGCCGCCCGCGGACAGCGGAGCCTTCGGGTTCGCCACGCGCTGGATGCTCTTCCAGGCGTCGTCGGCGGTGACGGTCTTGCCGTTGTGGAACGTCACGCCCTGGCGCATCTTGATCATCCACGTCTTGGCGTCCTTGGACCCCTCGACGGACTCGGCCAGCGCCGGCTCGAGCTCGTAGTTGTTGTTCCAGAAGAGCAGCGGCTCGTAGAGGTTGTTGACGCGCGCGATGTCCGCGGCTGTCACCGGGGCGTGCGGGTCGAGCAAGTCCTTGCTGCTGCCGCCGGTGGCCCCGTGGATGAGGATGCCGCCGGAGCCCTGGGCGCCACCGCCGTCGTTGCCACCCCCACCCCCGCCACCGCCGCTGTCGTCGCCACCACAGGCGGCGAGGAAGCTGCTGCCGGCGACGGCGGCGACGCCGAGGCCGGAGTACCTGATGAGCTGACGACGTGAGAGACCGAGGCTGGAGTTACGAGGGTGGTTCACTTGGTGACTCCTCTGTTTCACTATCCGAACGACGGATGTGCCTGTGGGGAAGATAAAGTCCCTGCAGAACGGGGTCAATGGGGAGGATCAGGTTTCGAGTGGTGTCTCGCCCTGCGCAACACGTTGTGCGCGACGCAACGGACGGTGGTCGCGCGTCGACCAAGCACGTCCAGTCCGTCGAGCGGGCCGCCTCCCTGCTGCGCGCCGTGGCCTCGGCCTCCGGTCCGGCCGCGACCGCCACGTCGCTGGCCCAGACCGTCGGCCTCAACCGCACCACCACCTGGCGGATCCTGGCGACGCTCGAACGCGAGCGCCTCGTCAGCCACGACCCCGAGACCGGCACGTACTCCCTGGGCTTCGGCCTGGTCGACCTGGCGGGACAGGCGGGCGGAGCCCTGGCCCGTCTGGCCCGCGTGGTGCTGCAGCGCCTGGCCGCTCGTTCCGGTGAGACCGCGGCGCTCGCCGTGCTCCGCGACGGGTCGCTGACCTACGTCGCCGAGGCCACCCCGGGGTCCGTGGTGTCGGCGGGGTGGCAGGGCCGAGAGGTCTCGATGCACGCCACGTCGACGGGCAAGGCGCTGCTCGCGTGGTCCGATCCCGCCGATCTCCGCATCCTGCTGGACCTGCCGCGCGGCGGTCGCCTGCCGCGGCACACCAAGACCACCATCACGTCCTTCAGCGCGCTCCTCGACGAGCTCGCCGCGACGCGCGAACGTGGGTACGCCGTGTGCAGGGGTGAGTTCGAGAACACCGCCTGGGGTGTCTCGGCCCCGGTGCTGGACGCCGTAGGACAACCGGTCGCCGTCGTCAGCATCTGGGGACCGGGCGACCGTCTCACCGCCGACCACTTCGCCGTGCTCGGGCCCGTGGTCAAGGCCGCCGCCGACGAGATCTCCGAGCGACAGCCCGCGTCGGCGCGCTGACCATGGCCGCGCCCGCACCCTGGGGTGCGCGGGGGCCGCCGATGCTCGGACGCGGGACACCTGCGCGCGGCGTTACGCCACGGCCGCGTGCCCGCGCTGGCTAGGCTGCCGCGGTGTTCCGCATGCCCCCCATGATCGAGGCACCCGGTGGACGCCTCGCGGTTCGCCAGGACCTCGCCCACATCGTCGTCCGCGAGCTCCCGGCGACCGGCGAGCGTCGGTACGGCCTGGCCTACCAGGTGTGGGAGACCGACCCGAGGGCCTTCGTGCGCCGCGTCGTGGTGGCCTGGGTGCCGGTCGAGGAGATGCCCGACGCGATGGGCTTCCGCGACGAGCTCCCCAGTCCCGACGGGACCCGCGTGCGGCGGCAGATGTGGGACATGATCGCGGGGGCGATGAGCGCCAACGAGCTCGATCCCGACTCCGACGTACCTCCCCTGGGCGCGTACCCGCCCGGCGTGCAGCACGACCCGCGACTGGCCCGCGGCGTGATGGACAACCTCGAGGCGCTGCGCGACACGTGGTGCGTGTTCGCCGCCTGGCAGCCGGACGGTGAGGCGTTCTGGGTCCGCACGCAGGGGTTCTTCAGCTGCGTCGGGCTCGACGGGTCGGTGTCGCCGCGCCTGGCCCTGGAGCGCAAGGGCCTGGTGACGACCACCTGGCTGCCGGTCGCCGAGTACTCCCACGACGTCGAGGGCCTGCCCGGCCGCCGGCTGCGGGAGACGTTCGCCGACGGCACCGCCTTCCTGGACGGGTCGCCCCGGGAGGACGTGATGCGGCCGTACGTCGTCCCGGTGGCCGACGACGGGTGGGTCGCGGCCGAGCACGGACAGGTCCACCCGGCCCCGTCGGCCCCGTCGGCCCCGTCGGCCCCGTCGGCGTCGACGGCCGGCACCGTGACCGTGCGGGTGGCCGACTGGTCACCGGAGGCCGTGGTCGGCGGCATCGACGACCTCACGCGGCAGCTCACCGACGACCTCCCCGGCCGTGCCGACGACTCCCGGATCGTGATCCGCTTCGTCGTGGGCGACCACGAGGTGTCGGAGGACGAGTTCTTCGACCGGGTGCGGGACGAGGTGCCCGAGGCGAGCGCAGCGCTGGGTCGGCTCGTCGACCGGGCGGCCGAGGTGATGGCGAAGGAGTTCCTGTTCTCCGACCCCGAGGAGGGGGTGGGCCTGCTCGCGCGCGCGGTCCGCGCCTACGGCATCCTGGCGCCCGACCCGTGGCCGACCCTGACGGCGTACGGGCGCGTGGTCGACGCCGAGCACGAGTACACCTTCGCCGGCGAGACCGTGCCCGCGGTCCTCGCGGCGCGGGGGTGGAGCAGCGAGGCCGTCGACTTCGTGTTCTGGGTGATGATCCGCAACTACTTCAACACGTTGCCGGACCTCGAGGTCGTCTGGACCGGATGGGGACTGCGGGGCGCCGTGGTCGACCGCGACCCGGTCGCGCTCGCGCGCAGGGTCGTGGACCTCCACCTGGACGACATCGTGTCCCGCCGGTACGAGGTGTCGCGTCACCCCGGCGGTCTCGAGCAGCTGGCCGGCGACCTGCCGGAGCCGTACGAGCCGTGGGTCGAGGCCTTCTTGGTGGCGGCCAGCGACCGGCTCACCGAGGTCTAGGCGGGGCGCTCGTCGACGAACACGACCGGTCCCAGTCGGAGGGGCGCATCGCCCGAGGCCGCCGAGTGGGCACCCTCGATCGCGTCGCGCAGGCGTGCGCGGTCGTGCTCCGCGCACACCACGCGGAGGCGGTCGCCGCTGGGGCCGGCCTTCACGGCACCGGTGAACCCAGCCGTGGCGACGGCGGCGCGCAGGTCGGCGGGGTCGACGCCCGGAGGGATGGCGTACTCGAGGACGTGTGCCTCGCTCGTGCGCACGCGGGCCTCGGCATCCTCCTCCTCCAGGAACACCCGCCGGAGCCCGAACACGACGATCGCACCGCCGAGCCCGATGAGCACCACGATGATCAGTCCTGCGATGACCATGACTCCACCTCCTTTGCCGCTGTGGAGCCAGCCTGCGCGACCTGGGCCCTCCGCGGCAGGGTCGAAAGACCCTCTGCCGCGGTACCGCAGTCACACCAGGTCGAGACCGAGCCGTTCGGCCAGCTCGGCGGGCGTGGTCCCGAAGGTCTCCACCAGGTGGGCGCCCCGTGGCCCGAGGTCGAAGGTCGCCAGGTCGGTGTAGAGGCGGGTGACGCAGGCCAGGCCCGTCAGGGGGTAGGTGCACTCGGTGACCAGCTTCGGCGAGCCGTCCTTCGCGAACAGCGTCATCATCACGAAGACCTGCTTGGCGCCGATGGCGAGGTCCATCGCGCCGCCCACGGCCGGGATCGCGTCGGGTGCCCCGGTGTGCCAGTTGGCGAGGTCGCCGGTGACGGAGACCTGGAAGGCGCCGAGCACGCAGACGTCGAGGTGACCGCCGCGCATCATCGCGAAGGAGTCGGCGTGGTGGAAGTACGCCGCCCCGGGCAGCTCGGTGACCGCCTGCTTGCCGGCGTTGGTGAGGTCCCAGTCCTCGTGGCCCTTCGCAGCGAGCGGGCCCATGCCGAGCATGCCGTTCTCGGTGTGCAGCACGACGCCCGAGTCGGCGGTCAGGTGCTCGGCGACCTTGGTGGGCTGGCCGATCCCGAGGTTCACGAACGACCCCTCGGGGATGTCCGCGGCCACCGCGGCGGCGATCTCGTCGACCGTCCTGGCTGAGCCGCTCACGACACCACCACCCGGTCCACGAAGATGCCCGGCGTGACCACGACCTCCGGGTCGATCGCGCCGATCTCGACGACCTCACGTACCTCGGCGACGACGAGGTCGGCGGCCGTGGCCATCACCGGCCCGAAGTTGCGGGCGGTCTTGCGGTACACGAGGTTGCCGGCGCGGTCCGCCCGGTGGGCGCCGATCAGGGCGACGTCGCCGTGGATGGGGTACTCCAGCACGTAGGTCCGCCCGTCGATCTCGCGCGTCTCCTTGCCCTCGGCGAGCGGCGTACCCACCCCGGTCGGGCAGAAGAACGCGCCGATGCCCGCACCGGCGGCGCGCATCCGCTCGGCCAGGTTGCCCTGCGGCACCAGCTCGAGCTCGATGCGCCCCTCGCGGTAGAGACCGTCGAAGACCCACGAGTCGTGCTGGCGCGGGAACGAGCAGATCACCTTGCGGACCCGGCCCTCGGCGAGCAGGGCGGCGAGGCCGGTGTCGGCGTTCCCCGCGTTGTTGTTGACGATCGTGAGATCGGTGGCGCCCTGGCGGATCAGCGCGTCGATCAGCGCGTACGGCATCCCGGCCGGCCCGAAGCCGCCCACCAGCACCGTCGACCCGTCGGCGACGTCGGCGACCGCCTCGTCGGCGGACTCGGGGAACCGGACCTTCACCCGACGTTCTCCAGCACGACCGCGAGGCCCTGGCCGACGCCGATGCAGATCGCGGCGACGCCCCAGCGTCCGCCCGACTCCCGCAGCCGGTGGGCCAGCGTGCCGAGCACCCGGCCGCCACTGGCCCCCAGCGGGTGGCCGATGGCGATGGCGCCGCCCTTGGTGTTCACGATCTGCGGGTCGACCTTCCAGAGGTCGACGCAGGCCAGCGACTGCACGGCGAACGCCTCGTTGAGCTCGACGGCCGCGACGTCGTCCCAGGTGATCCCGGCCCGGGCCAGGGCGGCGTTGACCGCCTCGACCGGCGCGATGCCGAAGTCCTGCGGCACCAGCGCGAACGTGCCACGTCCCGCCACGCGCGCGACCGGGTCGAGGCCGATGGTGTCGCGGGCCGCCTCCGAGCCGAGCAGCACGGCCGAGGCGCCGTCGTTCAGCGGCGAGGCGTTGGCGGCGGTGATCGTGCCGTCCGGGCGGAACGACGGCCTCAGTCCGGCCAGCTTGTCGGCCGAGGACCCGGGTCGGATGCCCTCGTCGCGCGTGAGGTCGACGCCGTCGACCGGCACGACCAGGTCGTCGTAGAAGCCGTCGTTCCAGGCGGCGTCCGCGAGGTTGTGCGAGCGCGCGGCGAACTCGTCCTGCCGCTGCCGCGAGATGCCGTACCTGTCGGCGAGCTGCTCGTTGGCCTCGCCGAGCGAGACGGTCCACTCGGCCGGCATCCGCTCGTTGACGAGTCGCCAGCCCAGCGTCGTGGACACGGCGGTGACGTTGCCAGCGGGGTAGGCCCGGGACGGCTTCGGCAGCACCCAGGGCGCCCGGGTCATCGACTCGACGCCGCCGGTCAGCACGATGTCCGCGTCACCCGACTCGATGGTGCGCGACCCGGTCATCGCCGCGTCGAGCGAGGAGCCGCAGAGCCGGTTGACGGTGACGGCCGGGACGGACGGCGGGAGACCGGCGAGCAGGACGGCCATCCGGCCCACGTTGCGGTTGTCCTCGCCGGCTCCGTTGGCGTTGCCCCAGACCACGTCGCCGATCCGTCCGGGATCCAGGCCCGGCGCCCGGGCGAGCACGCCGGTGACCGCGGTCGCGGCCAGGTCGTCGGGGCGTACGTCGGCCAGCGCGCCGCCGAACCTCCCGAACGGCGTGCGCACGGCGGCGTACACGAAGGCGTGGGCGGTCACTCGTCCTCCTCGTCCCGGACGCCCTGGGCGATCCGGAAGGCCGTGTTGGCGGCCGGTACGCCGCAGTAGATGGCCGTCTGCAGCAGCACCTCCTTGATCTCGTCCCACGACAGGCCGTTCGTGCGCGCGGCGCGCAGGTGCAGCGCGAGCTCCTCGTGGTGGCCGCCGGCGACGAGCGCGGTGAGGGTGATCATCGACCGGCTGCGGCGGTCCAGGCCGGGGCGGGTCCAGACGCCGCCCCAGGCGTAGGTGGTGATGAAGTCCTGGAACTCCCGCGTGAGGTCGGTGGCGCCGGCGAAGGACCGGTCGACGTGGGCGTCGCCCAGCACCTCGCGGCGCACGGTCTCGCCCGGCCCACGGTCGACGCGGCCACCCAGGAAGTGCCGACGCAGCAGGTCCGCCACCTCCTCGGGCTGCTCGGCCGGCGCCAGGTGGGAGGCGCCCTCGAGCACGACCAGCCGGCCGTCGGGCACGCCGTCGGCGATCAGCTCGAGCGACTCCGGGGGGCAGACCGAGTCGTGGGCGCCCGCGATCGCCAGCACCGGGGCGGCGACGTCCCCGAGCCGGTCGCGGACATCGAACCCGGCGAGGGCATGACACACCTCGACGTACCCGGCGTCCACCGCGTCGCTGAGCGAGTGCAGCAGCGCGCTGGACCGGGACTGCTCGTGCTCGAGGAAGCCCGGTGCGAACCACCGCTCGGCCGAGGCGGAGACGATGCTCGACGTGCCGGAGGCGCGTACCTGCGAGACGCGCGCGGCCCACGTGTCGGCGTCGAGGATCTTCGCGCCGGTGCAGATGAGCGCCGCCGCGGTGACCCGGTCGGGGTGGTCGAGGAGCAGCTGCTGGCCGACGCAGCCGCCGACCGAGACGCCGGCGTACGCGAACGGCGCGTCGACGTCACCGCGCTGCTCCTGGACGTCGGCGACCAGGCGCAGCACCGCCTCGGCGAGCTCGGCCATCGTGAAGGGCTCGTCCGGCACGGCTCGGTTGTGGCCGTGGCCGGGGAGGTCCCAGGCGAGCACGTCGAAGTCGTCGGTGAGGCCGCGGGCGCAGTCGGTCCAGAGCGCGCCGGCGCTGGTGCCGAGCGACGGGCCGAGCACGAGCAGCGGCAGCTCGGCGCGGTGGCGGGCGCCGGACAGCCGCACGCCGGTGACGACCGGGATCACGCGAGCACCCCGGCAGCCCGGGCCAGCGGTGCCTCGAGGAACGCGTCGGTCGCGCCGAGGTAGTCGCTCGTCGCGTCGGTGCCGGAGAGGTCGGCCATGGCGCGTTGCTCGGACCGTACGTCGTCGCGCGCGGCGTCCAGGGTCGCGGCCATCCGGTCGGCATGAACCTGGAGTCCCGACAGGAGCTCGGTCGTCTGCGCTCCCGCGACGACCGTTCGGCGGAGCAGGGTGCGCAGGGTGTCCCACTCGGCGTGCCACGCGCCGGCCGGGCGTTCGTCCCCGGCGTCGGCGGCAGCGAGGTGCAGCGTCGCCGCGAGCTGGGGTGCGGCGAGCGCGGCGCGGCGTACCAGGGTCGAGAGCACGGGGTTGGCCTTGTGCGGCATCGTCGACGAGCCTCCGCCGAGGTCCTCGGAGAGCTCGCCGATCTCGGGCCGGCTCAGGGTCAGCACGTCGGTGGCGATGCGGCCCCAGGCGTCGGTGCAGGCGGTCGCGGCGTCACCGAGCCGGGTCACGCTGGTGCGGGTGGTGTGCCAGGGAGTCGAGGCCGTCAGCCCCAGTGCGGTGGCGATCTCCAGCGACAGCGCGGTCGTCGCGGACACAGGGTCCTCGAGCCGGCCGGCCAGCTGGACGGTGGCCGCCATGGTGCCCGCGGCACCGCCGACCTGGACCGGCAGGACCAGCGCCGAGGTGGTGTCGTGCGCGTCGAGCACTCCGGTGAGCCAGCCCGCCGCCTTCAGGCCGAACGTCGTGGGCACGGCGTGCTGGGTGAGGGTGCGGCCGACCATCGGCGTGTGGCGATGAGCCACGACGAGGTCGGCCAGCCCGCGGATGTGGCGACGCAGGTCGTCGAGGATCGTCCCCACCGCGTCCTTGGCGCACAGCATGAGAGCGGTGTCGACGACGTCCTGGCTGGTGAGGCCCCGATGCAGCCAGCGCGCCCCGTCGGCGCTGGTGTCGGCCAGAGCGCTGCGAAGCAGCTCGACGAGACCCGCCGCGGGGTTGCCCGTACTTTCGGCCTCGTTCTCCAGCCACTCCTGGTGGTACGGCTTGACGAGCGACTGCAAATCGAGCTTCGCCACGTTGGCGGGGGCGACCCCGGCCTTGGCCAGAGCGTCGAGCCACGCCTCCTCGACGGCGATCATCGCGGCCATGAGCGTCTCGTCGGAGAACAGGTCGCCGGCGCGTTCGTCACCGGGCCACAACAGGTTGCTCATCGCATCAGTCTTGCGTGCGTCGGTGGTCGAGGAACACGGTCTCCCCGTCGCCCTGCAGCACGATGTCGAAGCGGTACCCGTGCGGGTCCTCGGTCGCGACCAGCGAGGACAGCGGACCTTCCGGCTGGTGCCCGGGGAGGTAGGCCCGTGTGAAGAGACGGTCGAGCAGGCCGCGGGCGAAGAGGCAGAGGGCGAAGTACGGCGGGTCGGCCGGCGCGAGGGTCGTGAACGAGTAGGTGCCCGTCCGGTCGGTGGCCGCGCGCCCCCAGCCGGTGAACGTGTGGCCGTCCCGACGCAACGAACCCGGCTCCTGCACGACGCGACCCTCGGCGTCGGCCTGCCACAGCTCGACGAGGGCATCGGGCACCGGGTCGCCGTCGCCGTCGAGCACCCTCCCGAAGAGCCGGACCGCCCCGGGCGTGCCAGGAGGAACCAGCGCCGAGTCGCCGTCGTACTCGAGCCCGAACGCGAAGAACGGGCCCACGGTCTGGCCGGGCGTCGTCACGCGTGCTCCTCCTCGAGCGGCGTCCCGGCCGCGCCGGACAGCACGATGTCCCAGCGGTAGCCGGTGCACCACTCGGCCTCGGTGACGTCGTGGTCGTAGGTCGCGACCAGCCGCTCGCGGGCCTTCGGGTCGACGATCGACTGGTAGATCGGGTCGAGGGCGAACAGCGGGTCGCCGGGGAAGTACATCTGCGTCACGAGGCGCTGGGTGAAGTCCGTGCCGAACAGCGAGAAGTGGATGTGCGCCGGGCGCCAGGCGTTGTGGTGGTTGCGCCAGGGGTACGGGCCCGGCTTGATCGTGGTGAATACATAGCTGCCGTCGTCGTCGGTCAGGCAGCGGCCCATGCCGATGAAGTTCGGGTCGAGGGGCGCGGGGTGCTGGTCGCGCTGGTGCACGTACCGGCCGCCGGCGTTGGCCTGCCAGATCTCGACGAGCTGGCGGCGTACCGGCCGGCCGTCGCTGTCGGTCACCCGGCCGGTCACCTTGATCCGCTCGCCCAGGGGCTCTCCGCTGCGCTGGATGGTGAGGTCGGACTCCAGCGGACCGACGTCGCGCTCGCCGAACACCGGGCTCCACCGCTCGATGCCCTCCGGGTCGACCTGCACGGGGCTCTTGGTCGGGTGGCGCAGCAGGCTGGAGCGGTACGGCGGGTAGTCGAGCCGCACGCCGTTCTCAGTGGTCCCGGAGGCGGCGTACTGCTCGGAGATCGCGGCGATCTCCGCGCTGATGTCGGCCTGCGTGGTCACGAGGCGACGCTAGAGGAGGGCGGAGCGCGGTGGTGGTGGCCGCTTCCGCTGGGTGGAAGACTGCGAGCGTGGCCGGCAACTCCTCCGCTCCGGGAGCGACGGTCACCTCGCGCGCCCTGGCGCTGGTCGGCGCCTTCGACGAGTCGCACCGGCGCCTGACCCTGACCGAGCTCGCCGATCGGGCCGGACTGCCGCTGCCGACGGCGCACCGGCTGGTGGCCGAGCTGGTCGGGTGGGGAGCGCTGGGGCGGACCGCGTCGGGGGAGTACGTCGTGGGGCGGCGGCTGTGGGACATCGGCCTGCTCGCGCCGGTGCAGGCGGGGCTGGTCGAGTCGGCGTCGCCGTACCTCCACGACCTGTACGGCGCGACGCTGGCCACCGTGCACCTCGCGGTGCGCGACGGCGACGAGGTGCTCTACCTCGACCGGCTGCGGGGCAATGCCTCGGTGCCCGTCGTCAGCACGATCGGGTCGCGGCTGCCGATGCACGCGACCGGCGTCGGGAAGGTGCTGCTCGCACACGCCCCGGCCGACGTGCAGGCGCGGGTGCTGGCGTCGCTCACCCGCGTGACGCCGTACACCGTCACGCAGCCCGGACGGCTCAGACGTCAGCTGGCACAGGTCTTGCGCGACGACTACGCGACGACGGTCGAGGAGATGAGTCTCGGGGCGTGCTCGGTCGGCGTGCCCGTGCGGCGGCGCGGTGAGGTGATCGCGGCGCTGGGCATCGTCGTCCCGTCGCTCAAGCGGGACCGGCCGAGGCTGGTGGCCGCGCTCGCCGTCGCGTCGCGCGGGATCACGCGGGCCCTGGAGTTCCACTCACCGGAAGCCGGTGGCGAGCCCGCGCGCCCGTCGCTGGGACGCTGAGCCCATGGACGAGGTGCGCACCCAGGTCGCGATCATCGGGGCCGGGCCTGCGGGCATGCTGCTCTCGCACCTCCTCGCGGCCGAGGGCGTCGGGTCGGTGGTCGTGGAGACGAGGTCGGAGGAGTACGTCGCCTCGCGGATCCGGGCCGGCATCCTCGAGCAGTCGACGGTCGACCTGCTGCGCGCGACCGGGCTCGGCGAGCGGCTGGACGCCGAGGGGCACCGGCACCGTGGCATCTACCTGCAGTGGCCGGGGGAGCGGCACCACCTCGACTTCGTCGACCTGACCGGCCGGTCGGTGTGGGTGTACGGGCAGACCGAGGTGCAGAAGGACCTGGTCGCGGCGCGGACGGCCGCCGGGCAGCAGGTCTACTACGAGGTGGGCGACACGGCGCTGCACGACCTGGAGACGGATCACCCGTCGGTGACGTTCACCGACGCGTCGGGCGCCGAGGTACGGGTGAGGGCCGACGCGGTCGCCGGCTGCGACGGTTCGTTCGGGCCGTCGCGGTGCGCCGTACCGTCCTCGGTGCGGCAGCAGTGGGAGCGCGTCTACCCGTACTCCTGGCTGGGCATCCTCGCCGACGTCGCGCCATCGACCGACGAGCTCATCTACGCGTGGCACCCCGACGGCTTCGCGCTGCACTCGATGCGGTCGTCGTCGGTGTCCCGCTTCTACGTCCAGGTGCCCAACGACACCTCGCTCGACGACTGGTCCGACGACCGGATCTGGACGGCCCTGGCCGACCGGCTCGGCCACGGCCAGGACGGCTGGTCGCTCGAGACCGGACCGATCACCGACCGCAGCGTGCTGCCGATGCGCTCGTTCGTGGCTACCCCGATGCGGCACGGCCGGTTGTTCCTGGCCGGGGACGCGGCGCACATCGTGCCGCCCACCGGAGCCAAGGGCCTGAACCTCGCCGTCGCCGACGTCGCCCTGCTCGCACCCGCCCTGGCGGCGCTGGTCCGCGGCTCCTCGTCGTTGGCGGATTCCTACTCCGACACCGCTCTCCGCCGGGTCTGGCGCTGCACCCACTTCTCCTGGTGGATGACGTCGATGCTGCACACCTCGGGCGACCCCTTCGACGCCGAGCTCCAGCTGTCCCAGCTGCGCTGGGTCTGCTCGTCCCGGGCCGGCGCCGCCGGTCTCGCCGAGAACTACGCCGGCCTGCCCATCGGCTTCTGACCGGCCCTCACGCGATGAGCGGCGGCCTGATCCCTGGCATGGCCGAGCGCGATGGCGGGACCTCTTGTCCCGCCGTACGCCGGCCCCGAAGACTCGACGCATGAGCACCCGACCCCGACGCGTCGTCACCGGTCACACCGCCGACGGCGTCTCCGTCGTCGTCAGCGACGGGCCGGTGCCGGTCAGCCGCGAGATCCCCGAGGACGGGGTCGGGTTCCACGAGATCTGGAGCACGACCGGGGCTCCGGCTCCGGTCACCGCGCGCGTGGACGTCGACCCGACCGAGGTCGACCTCACCGTGCCGCCCCCGAAGCACGGCACCAGGATCCGGATCAACGAGTTCGCGCCGGGACACCTCGACGGGCGCGGGCTCCAGTCGCCGGTCCACCGCACCGAGTCGATCGACTACGGGATCGTCCTCGAGGGCGAGATCACCCTGGTCCTCGACGACAGCGAGGTCACCCTGTACGCCGGGGACGTCGTCGTGCAGCGCGGCACCGACCACGCGTGGGCCAACCGCAGCGACGCGGTGACCAAGGTGGCGTTCATCCTGGTCGACGGGGAGTTCGCGCAGGACCTCCTGGACGTGCTGCCCGCCGGCTCCCTCGAGAAGGTCAGCCGCAAGGGTCCGAAGGACTAGCGCGACTCGGCGCCGGCCGAGCACGAAGATCAGCCCGGCAGCACCGCCGACCAGCCACCGTCGATGACCAGGTTGGCGCCGGTGACGTACGACGCCTCGTCGCTGGCCAGGAACCTCGCGCACCGCGCGACCTCCTCGGGCCGGCCCACCCGGCCGAGCGGGATGGCTCTGGCGATCGAGCGCATCGGGTGGTCGTCGGCGAGGAGGTCCCTGCGCGTCGCGGGCGTCTCGACCATGCCGGGGCTCACGCAGTTGACCCGGATGCCGTGGGGCGCTCCCTCCGCGGCCAGCTGCTTGGTCAGCGCGACCACGCCGCCCTTGGTGACCGTGTGGGCCACTCGCGCGTTCGTCATGGACCCGGTGATGCCGGCCGTCGAGCCGACGAGGACGACGGCCGCGTGGTCGGACCGCTTGAGGTGCGGCCACGCGTGCTTGACCGGGTAGAAGACGACGTCGAGCTCATGGCGGAGGTTGAACTCCCAGTCCTGCTTGGTGATCTGCTCGATCGGACCGAACCGGGTCGCGCCGGCGTTCGCGTACAGCACGTCGATGCCGCCGTGCCGTTCCGCGGCGGCGTCGACCCAGCGGCGTACGGCGCCCTCGTCGGTGAGGTCGACCGGTTCGCTGCCGTCGACGGGCCGGAGGTCGCAGCCCACGACGGTCGCCCCGGCCTCCTCGAACAGCGAGGCGGCCGCGGCGCCCATGCCGCCCGCGGTCCCCGTGATGAGGACGACGCGACCAGAGAGGTTCATGCGATCCCCGTCATGTCAGCTCAGCGAAGCGGTCCTCGATCCAGTCGGCCGTGTACGCGCCGACGTGCGGCAGGTGGTCGAGGCCGACGTGCTCGGTGGCGCCCTCGTCAGGCGTGAAGACGCGCAGCGTCCGGTGCGGGCTGTTGACGGCCTGGTCGTAGGACTGGTGCGCGTACCCGACCGGGATCTGGCGGTCGTTCTCGCCGTGGGTGATGAGGAACGGCACGGTGATCTGCTCGACCACGCCGTTGAGGTGGACGTCCTCGGCGGCCTTGATGAAGGTCTCGACGTCGTCGTACCCCCAGACCCACAGCACGTGCTCCCAGTAGTGCGGCACCGGGTTCTCGCCCTCGCGCTCGAGCCGGCGCTTCTGCACCTCGCCCCAGTTGTGGTTGGCGCCCCAGGCGACGACGAGGGCGAGCCGCTTCTCGAACGCCGCGGCGCGCGGCGCGTAGTACCCGCCCAGGCTCCAGCCCACCAGGCCGACCCGACGCAGGTCGACGTCGTCGCGCGTCTCGAGGTAGTCGACGCACGCCTTGGCCCAGTCCTCGGTCTCGACGCGCGACTTGAGGTCCAGGAAGCGGAGCGCCTCACCACTGCCCGGGCAGTCGACCATCAGCGTGGAGATGCCGCGCTGGGCGAGCTCCTGGGGCCAGCCCGACGTGTACATGTGTTCCTTGGTGGAGTCGAGGCCGTTCCACATGATCATCGTGGGCGCCGGGGACCCGTCAGCCCGCGTCGCCTTCAGGAAGTACGCCGGCAGCTCGCTGCCCTCGAACGGGATCGCCACCCTCGTGGTGGCCGGGTCGACGAGGTCGAACGACTTCTGCATCGCGTCGAGACCCTCTTGGTAGAACGGGATCCGCTCCGGGTCCTTGCTCGAGAGCATGCGCTCGGCCTGGCAGACGTACGCCGCGGACCGGAAGTACTTCTGCCCGGCGGTCCTCGCGTGGCCGGCCTCCTCGGCCTCGCGCGCCTGCTCCGCCACCTGGTCGGCGACGCGTTTCCAGGCCAGCATCAGGTCGCGGGTACCCGCGTCCCCGCGCTCGGCCGCCTCGCGGATCGGCCGGCACGCCCGGTCCACCTCGTCGATCGCGCCACCGCTGTTGAGGGTCGCCGCGACGCCGAGGCTCCAGATGTAGTTGGTCGGGAAGTACTCGAACATGCCCCGACCCTGCCCGCCCGCCGGCGCGAGGGGAAACCGCGTGTGGTGATGCGGCCTATCGCTCGGCGCGATGGGCGAGCACCATGTCGCCATGGACCGCGCGGCCCTGGACGCGGCTGTCGGCCGCTCGCCGGTCAACGACGACGGGCGCTCCGGCGCGACGCTGGAGCGGGTCACCCTTGCCGACGGTTCGCGCGTGATCCTGAAGCGCTTCGACCCCGCGGTCGACCTCATCATGCAGATGACCGGGGACGAGCGCGGTCGTGAGGTCGACCTGTTCGCCGGCGACCTGCCCGGCCGGCTGCCGCCGAGCGTCCGCCATGCCGTGCTGGACGGGTGGTACGACGAGGACGGCCGCGGCGTCCTCGTCATGCGGGACCTCGGCGACGCCGTGCTGTCGTGGACCTCGGTGGTCACGCCGCAGCAGGCGCGCACGATGCTCGCCGCCGTCGCCGACCTGCACGCGGCGTTCGAGGGTTCGGTCCCCGAGGGCCTGACGCCCCTGAGCACGGTGGTCGGGCTCTTCGAGCCGAGGAGGACGCGTCGCCTCGCCGACCAGCCGATCGTGGGTCTGTCGCTGCGCGGCTGGGAGTATTGGCCCGAGGTGGCGCCCGGCGAGGTCGGGGACCGGGTGCTGGAGCTGGCCCTGGACACGGGGCCGCTCCTCGCGGCCGCCCACCGCCTGTCCACCACGTTGCTGCACGGTGACCTGGCCACGGTCAACATGGCCTTCGAGCCCGACCACCCGGGCTGCCTGACGCTCATCGACTGGGGGCTCGCGACGGCCGGCCCCGCGGCGTTCGACGTCGGTCGGTTGCTCGCCGGCTGCGCCCAGCTCTTCGGCCCCACCGACCGGCACGTCACGGAGCGGCTGGACACGCTGGTCGCGACGTACCGCGACGTGGCAGGGGCGTCGTGCGACGAGGCCGGTCTGCGGATCGGGCTGCTCTCGGGCCTGACCTGGCTCGGCTGGAACAAGGCGCTGGACATCGTGGAGCACGACGACCCGGCGGTCCGGGAGCGCGAACGGGTCGCCCTCGCGTGGTGGCTGCGCCAGGCCGAGCTGGCCCTGGCAACCGGCCTGGTCTGATGCCAGCCTCGTGGCCGCGACGATGACCGCATGGACATCGTCCGTCGACGGCGTGGGTCGCGACGCGACGTACCCGGTTCGCCCGCTCCGTCTCCGCCTGAGCCTGCTCCTTGCTGGCGACGGGGTGCGGGTGCATCCTCGGTCGCCTCAGTCCAGCAAGCGCACGAAGTCGCGCAGCCACCGCTCGAGGGCAGTGGGACCCCGAGCCTCGGCCCCGATGCCGGCTAGTCGGGAGGGGAGCATCACGTCGATGCGGTACCAGTCGGCGTCGCGGCGGTAGCACTTGATCCGCCCGGCCTCGTCCCACTCGGCCGGGATCGGGTACTCCGCACTCTCCCCGGCGCCGCAGTTCGCGCGCTTCGTGGCCTGCACGTTGAACCAGGTCCGCAGGCTGGCCTCGGAGTCGAACCCCAGGATGGCGGGATCGCGCTCCAGTCCGTCGACCTCGCAGTTGAGCTGGGCCGTCGCTCCGGGGTTGTCGACGGGGGCGCCGATGGGCCGGCACTGGTCAGGCGAGATGCCGACCGACCGGGCCACCGCCTCCGCCGTCGGGTCGAGACCGCCCGCGGGTGCCGTGGACGATGGCGCAGGGGTGGGCAGGGGGAGCGGCTTTCCGGTGTCGTTCCAGCCGGGGCACTGCTCGAGATCCAAGGCGAGCACAGTCCTCTGGTACGTCACGTTGGTGCTGGCCTGCCACGCGGCGAGGTCCTCGACCGCGGTCTGCAGGGACGCGACGGCAGCGGCGATCGCCTGCGCGTCCGAGCCGTCTGCCGGGATGGTCGCCACCAGGCTCGACGACGCGAGCAGGTCGGTCGCGATGGCGTCGATCTTCTTGTAGAAGGCGGCACCGGCGTCGATGAAGGCATCGACCCGGCGGTCGTCGGGGCGCTCCAGGGCCCGCACCTGCCCGACGTAGGCCTTGTAGGCGTCCGCGTTGTCCTGGAGGTCCCGGGCAGTCGTGACCAGGTCGGCCGAGGCGGGTCGGTACTCCCCGGAGGCGATCAGGACGCCGACGTTCTGGACGGTGTCGCCCAGGTCGCGCAGCGGGTCACGGAGCTCGGCACCGGACTGCTCGCACACGGAGTTCACCTGGCGCTGCCAGTCGGCGAGGCTCACCGGCTCGGGGAGCGACCGGTAGCCCACGTACGCGCCGAAGATCGCGGTCACCACGCCCACCGTGGCCGCGATCGCGGCGCCGGCCGTGCGGAAGCGACGGAGTCCGGGGATCCGCCGCCAGCCTGCCGGGGACGGCTGAGCCATCTCGACGGGCGCGGGCTTCGGCTTGTCGACGGGTCCCGGCGGGGCATCGTCGGCAGGATCGGTGGGGGGCTCGTCGTCGGCCACCGCTCCCCCTTACGTCCCCGTCGCAGCACGAGCGCGCTCAGTGTGCCACCGGCTGGAGGGCGCGTCGAGACGCCGATGGTTCGTGTCTCTCATGGCGCTGATGCAAGGTATCCACGATCTCGGCCTTCCTGTCGGGGCCGATGCATCGTTCGATGTGCGCATGACGGACCGCACCTTCCCGCCGGGTTTCCTCTGGGGCGTGGCCAGCGCCGGCCACCAGAACGAGGGCGACAACACCACCAGTGACACGTGGTTCGTCGAGCACGTGACGCCGTCGGTCTTCCAGGAGCCGTCCGGCCGGGCGTGCGACGGGTGGAACCGCTGGCGCGAGGACGTCGCCCTGGCCGCGAACATGGACCTCACGGCGTACCGCTTCTCCGTCGAGTGGGCCCGCGTCGAGCCCGAGGAGGGCACGTTCGACCAGGCCGCGCTCGACCACTACGAGGCGGTCGTCGACGAGGTGATCGCGCGCGGCATGGCGCCGGTCGTGACGTTCAACCACTTCACCAGCCCGCACTGGTTCGCCAAGCGCGGCGGCTGGCTCGACCCGGAGGCACCGGCACTGTTCGCGCGGTACGCCGACCGGCTGATGGAGGCGTTCGGCGACAAGATCGCGTACGCCGTCACGCTGAACGAGCCGAACCTGCCGCACGTGCTCACCTGGCTCGGGCTCCCCGACTTCATCCGCGACCTCGAGCGCGCGACGCTCGGCGCCGCCTCGGTGGCAGCCGGCGTTCCCAAGTACCGCCCGTCCAACGTGGTGCTGCCCGAGGACCTCGACCCCATCGAGGACGGCCTCGCCGCGGGCCACGTCGCGGCCAAGGCCGCGATCAAGGCGCGGCGTCCAGACCTCCCGGTCGGGCTGTCGCTGGCGATCATGGACGACGTGGTGGTCGGAGACGACCCGTCGGTGCGCGACCGCAAGCGCGCGGAGTGCTACCAGCGCTGGCTGGAGCTCGCCCGCGACGACGACTTCCTCGGCGTTCAGAACTACGAGCGGGTGCCCTACGACGCGAACGGCGTCGTCCACCCGCCCGAGGGCGCCGAGGTCAACCAGATGCGCACCGCGATCGAGCCGCTCTCGCTCGCCGGCGCGGTCCGCTACGCGCACGCGGTCGCCGGCGTGCCGATCCTCGTCACCGAGCACGGCATGGCCACCGCCGACGACCGCCAGCGCGCGGCGTTCATCGAGCCGTCGCTGCGCGGGCTGCTGGACGTGATCGAGGACGGCGTGCCAGTGATCGGCTACACGCACTGGACGCTGATGGACAACTTCGAGTGGATCTTCGGGTACTCCTTCCAGCTCGGCCTCCACGAGGTCGACCGCGAGACGTTCGAGCGCACGCCCAAGCCGAGCGCCGGCGTGTACGCCGCGATCGCCAAGGCGCACGCCGTCACCGCCTGACCCCTACACCCGGCTGCCCCCGCATCGGTCCCGATGAGCTCGGGTTTGCTGCAGCCTTGACGCTCATCGGACACCGAGGAATTGCCCTCGGCGCCATCAGCGCAGGCCACCACCCCGGCCTACTTCGCCACATTCATGAGGTCGCCCTCGTCGATGGACAGGTACTTCTTCGGTCCGACCGCGCCCACCTAAGTGGACCGCCTCGCCACGCTCGAGCCACAGGTCGGCGATCGGCATGTCAAGGAGTCACCGGGTGACGGCGTTGTGTGGATGCGCAGCGATATCAATCTGTTTCGCCATGAAGGCAGCACATTGCGTAGAAGCGTCAGCCAGTCCTTCGCCGAAGGAGATCGCCCCGCTTCGCCTTTGACCATCATCCAAGGGACGAAGACGGTCAATCGCTAAACTCCACTCTCACCAAACTCGCCGAGCAAGCGTTTGACACAATTCTTCCACAAAGCGCACTGCACCTTGTCCTCGCGTTAAGATGGCAGAAGGACTTTCAGCTTGTATCCGACCACGAAACTCCGAGGTCCCAGCATGCACAGCAGTCCCGCGCATCAGCGCGAATTCCGTGAGCATAGTGGTGGAGCCAACGAGTGTTGCTACTTCACGTACGCCGGCCGATGACAGACGCTTGAAGTTCTTGTCGCTCACGACAATCCCTAAAGGGTGGAAAAGCCTCTCCACGTACTGCAATCCGACCCCGTGATTGTTTGCGATAAGCGATTCGAAGTATTCTGCCGCTCCGAGAGACGTCCAACAGTGGATCAACTTGGTGGCATCAGTTTCCAAGTCTCCACGCTTTGGAATCATAGTCAACCGCGCAATCTTCGTATTCAATTGATGGTTGTAGTAGCCAACGCAGTTGAGGAGGACGGGGTCAGCCTTAAAGGCTTGCGATTTTGCCTGGGCGTTGCGCAAGAGCAGGCGCACCGCATTTTCCAGCGTGGACTCTGCCTCGGCGTGAAGTAGGCCTACGTACGCGGCGGCGTTGTCCGTGCTCGCCGAGTCCCAAGAGAGTGCGCTGGCTATCGGATCCATGAACCTGGCTCGCAGTGCCGCCTCGCGTCGCGAGAGCCCGTCTGCGCTCCGTAGAAGAGCTTGCGCCTTCACGGCTCAATCGACATCTAAAGCGGGAGTTTGCGCCCGCACCACGAGACTCGGAATACCAATTACACGCGATAGAGCGTCACTCCAGAGGCTCAGACGTCCCACTACGGCTTCCCTGCTCTTAGTCGTGGCTTGCGTCCAGCGGTTAAAGTCAGGGTTAACCATAAGACCGTTGAGCGCTTCTACGACTTCGCCCTTCCTTTCGACTGACGCCAAGCGCACGTCCTCAAATCTAAGAGTTAGCACCATAACATCAAAGATAGCCCGATTGAAGCGGCCGGTCGCGTAGCCTTCCTCGTATCGCTGGAATGCGGCTTCTCCAAAGACGGCGTAGGTGCAAGCTATGGCTGCATCAATTTCGGTACAGATATCTTCCAACTGTTGCTTCAAGTTAAGCGACCAGCTCCGATTTAGACTCCTCGTGCCAGTGTCCAAGAATTGCTTGAGGTTGCCACGATACTTTGTGAAGAACGACACCAAGGCTACTGCCCGCAGCAGAAGTTCGGCATCCCGGAGTCGATAATCTGGCTCGTCAATATTCAGTATTCGCTGAATACCGCGCGAGCGGGCGGAGGCCTCGTCCAAGAAGTTGGTGAATGGTCCACTGAGGAGTGAGCGTCTCAACTCGTGGGTTGATAGGGGTGTGACTTGAGTGTTTAGGCGATGAAAGACGAACTGAAGCACTTCGTCTTTCTTCCAGTTTCGCATGACTATGGTGCGAATGGGAAGGTTTGCAAATCTGCCGAACTCCGGAGCGCCGCTAACCTCGAAGTACTTGGCGCCATTGAACTGAGGCAAGGTTTCTAAACCGGTTAGCCGCAAATCCCCATCGATAACAAATCGCTTGAGGCTGCCAAGTCGCTGCTTGCCGTCAATGACGAGGTATTGACGACTCGACCTTGCGTTCACCGGCACTTCGGCCAACGTGATCGGAGGGACGGGACATCCGAGCAATAGAGACTCTATATAGAGAGATGCCTTCTTGTCATCCCAGGCGTTCCGGCGTTGAAACGGGGGATCTACATCAAAAATGTTGCGGGTTATTTGGTCAATCAACGCGCCAGTCGTCCAGTCCGTCGTCCAAACGACCGTCTCCGGCAAGTACTTGCGGGTCGCGTCGCGCAGTTCATCGTCATCGATCTCGTCCTGCCACTCCATGAACCCTCTCCTTGCCTCGCCTTCGCGAGCGCGACAATATCCGACGGGGCGGTGGCCGGACCGCCCAGTTCCTTCGTGCGACCCAGGGCAATGATCGTCAGATCATCGAGAGGGATGCCAGCATCCCGACGTACTTGCCCACGTCGGTGAGCTCGCCCTCGTGGATGGGCAGGTACGTCGCGGGCGCGACCGCCCGCACGTAGTCGACCGCCTCGCTCAGCTTGAGCCACGGGCCGTCGATCGGGACCGCCAGCGTGGCGATGTCGCGCCCCGGCAACGTGAACGAGTCACCGGGGTGGAAGAGCTCGCCGTCGCCGACCAGGTACGCGAGGTTCGGGCAGCCGGGGACGTCGCCCCACACCGGCGCGTGGATCCCGCCCAGCACCTCGACGCGCTCGCCGAGGTCGAGGACGTCGCCGGGTCGCGCGATCCTCAGCGCCTGCTGGGAGAACTGCGCGGCGGTCTTCTCGTCGACCACGAGCGTGGCCCTCGGGTTCTGCCGCAGGAGGGTGACGACCACGGACGCGTCGACGTGGTCGGCGTGCTCGTGGGTGACCAGCACCGCATCCAGGTTGGTCAGGTCCGCGAAGCCGCTCGACAGGGTGCCCGGGTCGATCAGCAGCCGAGCGCGCGGCGTCTCGACGAGCACGCAGGCGTGGCCGAGGTGGGTGATGTCCATCAGGCAGGGCCTTCCACGAACGTCTGGGTGATCTCGCCGATCCCGTCGAACCGGCTGACGAGCGTCTCGCCCGGCCGCAGGAACCGCTGCGGCTCCATCCGGTTGCCGACGCCCTCGGGCGTGCCGGTGAAGATCAGGTCGCCGGGCAGCAGCTCGACGACGGCGGAGAGGTGCGCGACCAGGCGCGGGATCGAGAAGAGCATCGAGGACGTGCGACCGGACTGGAGCGGCTCGCCGTCGAGGTACGACGCGAACGCGATGTCGTCGGGGTCGTCCAGCTCGTCGGGTGTCACGATCCACGGTCCGGTCGGCCCGAAGCCCGCGTGCGACTTGCCCAGCGAGAACTGCGCCGGCCGGCCGGTGAGCTGGAGCACCCGCTCGGAGAGGTCCTGCCCACCGGTCACCCCGGCCAGCGCGTCCCACGCGTCCGCCTCGGCGATGCGCCGGCCTCCGCGGCCGACGACGGCGACGACCTCGACCTCCCAGTCGACGTGCCCCTCGGGCAGCGGGACGGTGGTCGTCGGACCGGCGATCGAGGTCGGCCACTTGGTGAAGACCAGCGGCACGTCGGGTGCGGTGTACCCGGCCTCGGCGGCGTGCGGCGCGTAGTTGAGGGCGATCGCGAACACCTGGCGCGGGTCCGGCACCGGGGCGTCGAGGTGCTCGGCGTCGTACGGGAACCACGGCCCGTCGGCCGGCTGGACCGGCTCGTGCAGGAGGTCGCGCAGCGACGGCCCGAGGTCACGCGCGCGACCGTCCTCGAGCTCGACGGCCCGGCCGTGGAGAGACCCCAGTCTCATGAACGGGGCCTCACGAGTAGAGGTCGATCGCGTAGGGCTCGGTGTCGTGCGCCTTCGACCACGGCACGACCGTGTTGCGGAGCAGCCCGACCTCGGCGATCTCCGCCTCGACCACGTCGCCGGGCTGCAGGTAGAAGTCGAACGGGTTCGGCTGGATCGCCGCGACCCCGGAGATGGTGCCGGTCGTGATGAGGTCGCCGGCGGAGTACCCCTGCGGCGAGTGGTACGCGACCAGGTGCGGGATCGAGATGAGCAGGTCCGAGGTGTTGCCGCTCTGGCGTACCTCGCCGTTGACGCGCAGCTCCATCGCCAGCTGGTGGGGATCAGCGATCTCGTCGGCGGTCACGATCCACGGCCCGATCGGGCAGAAGGTGTCGATCGCCTTGGAGAAGCTGAACACCCCCGACTGCATCTCGCGGCGCTGGATGTCGCGGGCGGTGATGTCGTTGAACACGGTGTACCCCGCGACGTACTCCTCGGCCGCCCGCTCCGGCCCGAAGAACGTGCCGGCCTTGCCGACCACGACGGCCAGCTCCAGCTCGTAGTCGAGCTCCTTGGTCAGGCCCTCGGGGTAGACGATGTCGTCCTCGGGCCCGACGATCGCGTCGACGTTCTGGAAGAACACGATCCCCTTGTGCACCGGGTGCGACCAGTCGACGGCCTGCAGCTCCTCGTGGTGCGCCGCGAAGTTGCCGGCCGTGTGGAAGAACTTCTTGGGCGTGATCGGCGCGCGCAGGCGTACGTCGGCGAGCGCGAGCCGCTCGCCGGTCGCGCGCACCTCGCCGCCGCGCTCGAACCACTCCCGCGTGCTGGGCACGTCGAGCTCGATCACGGTCTGGTCCTCGAGCTCGAGGCGGCCCACCCGGCCGTCGTCGAACGTCACCAACTTCATGAGGTCTCCTCCACATTCATCGGCCAGGAGCGCTCGAGTCCGTGGACCAGGGCGACCATCGCGTCGTGACGGGGCGTCGGCACCCCGGCGGTCCGTCCGGCGGCTGCGACGCCGCCGTTGAGCACGTCGACCTCGGTACGCCGCCGGGCCAGCACGTCCTGCAGCATGCTCGGCTTGTGGTGGTAGGCGATCTCGATCGCCTCGGCCACCATGGCGGCCGGGTCCTTCTCGGTCTCGATGCCGAGGGCCGCGCAGACGTCCTGGGCCTCGGCGACCAGCGCGTCGACCTCGGCGCGGAGTGCGGGGTCCTCGCAGAGCGGGCCCATCGGCAGGCCGGTCAGCGCCGCCAGCGGGCTGGTCGCGGAGTTGAAGACCACCTTGTCCCACTGGGGTCCGCGCGCGTCCTCCAACGCGTGGGTCTTCAGGCCGGCGCGGGTGAGCAGGTCGGCCAGCAGCCGGACCTCGTCCATCGACGCCGGCTTCGGCTCGAACGGTCCGAGCCAGGTGTCGCCCGGCGCGTCGTACCGCACCACGCCAGGCTCCGTCACCGCCCCGGCCGGGAGGATCGTGCCCCGGATGACCCTCGGTACGAGGTCGGCGAGCACCTCCTCGTTGCCCAGCCCGTTCTGCACGCTGGCGACCGCCGCGTCCGCGAAGACGTCGGCGCACGCGGCCACCGCCTCACGCGTGTGCTCCGCCTTGGTCGCGACGATTCCCAGCTCGCAGGCAGGTACGTCGGCCGCGTCGGTCGTGGCACGGACCGGCGATCCCTCGGTGGTTGAGGTGTGAGGGCCGCCAGGCCCGAGCCTCGAAACCACCACCAGCCCCCGCGCGTTGATCGCGTCCACGTGCTCGGCCCACGGGTCGACCGCCCAGACCTCGACGTCGTCGAGGCGGGCCAGGTGCGCGGCGTACAGGCTCCCGATGGCCCCGCACCCGACCACGCAGATGTGGATCACCGGTACGCCGCCAACGCTTCCGCCGCGACCTCGTGGCACCGGAACGGTGCCGGGCCGGCGACCCCGACCCCGCCGACGACGCGACCGTCGCGGGTGACGGGCAGGCCGCCGGACAGCGAGGACGTCGGGACGGGCAGCACGTGGGCGCTCGCGGCGAGCCGGTCGGCCAGGTCGCCGCTGGGGGAGTGGAACAGCGCGGAGGCGGCGGCGACCGCCTCGGCGACGTACGCGCCGCCGACCGGGGCGTCGTCCATCGCGTCGTGCTGGACCGGCTCGCCGCGGCGGTCGACGACGCTCACGGCGACCGCGAGCCCGGCGGCCCGAGCGCGGTCGAGGACGGCGTCGGCGAGGCCGCGGTACCAGTCCAGGTCGCCCTGCTGCGTCGCCGCCGGTGCCTCGGCGGTGCCGAGCCCGGTGGGCGGGTCCTGAGGCCAGGCGCCGTACGCCGCCTCCCAGCGAGGGGCGTCGTCACCGTGCTGCCCGACGTACTCCTGCTCGATCGCGTAGGCGATGACCAGGTCCTCGGGGTTGGCCGGCTTGCCGTCGGCGATCATCACCTCGGGCGCCAGGCCCGGCGGGATGAACGGGCTGACCGTCGCGCCGGACGCCGCGATGCCGGCGACGATGCGGCCGCCTCGGCGCACGGGCAGGCCGCCCGCGCCGGGGAACGCCGCCTCCGGCGAGATCGCCGGGAAGCCCGCGGCCACCGCCGGCGCGATCACGCCCATGCGGTGGAGGTGCTCGGTGCTGGGGATCCGCTGGGTGGCGGCGATCCAGGCCTTGGAACGTGCCCGGCCCATGCCGCCGGCCCCGCCGTCGTCCATCCGCGAGCCGGTGATCAGCGCGCCGCTGGCGCCGACGACGACGATGCCGCCCGAGAGCCCGAGCTGCTCGGCCTTGTCGACCGCGCGGCGCACGAGTGCGCGGGCGGACGCGAGGTCCAGGTCGGCGACGTTCATGCGCCGACCATGTTGTAGCCGCCGTCGGCCACGACGTACCCGCCCGTCATGTGCGACGCGTCGTCGGTGGCGAGGAAGAGCGCGGTGCCGGCCAGCTCGTCGGGGCCGGGGATGCGGCCCATCGGCGTGAGCTTGCGGAGCTGGTCGCCGCGGCCGTCACGCCAGTCCTGGCGGGCCAAGGTGGCGTCGGTCTCGATGAAGCCGGGGGCGAAGACGTTGACCCGCACCGTCGGCGCGAACGCGTGCGCGTAGGACTTGGTGAGGCCGAGGATGCCGTACTTCGCGGCGGCGTACTGCGGCGCACGGGCGCTGCCGCGCACGATCACCGTCGAGCCGATGTTCACGATCGCGCCGTGGCCCTGGTCGAGCATCCGCGAGCCGAATTCATGGGTGCAGGCCATCGTGCCCTTGATGTCGACGGCGAGGACGTGGTCGACGGACTCCTCGGTGAGGTCGCGCCACGACATCTGCTCGCGGGCCACGTCGCCGACGTTGTTGATGGCCACGTCGAGGCCGCCGAGGCGATCGAAGACCTCGTCAGCCAGCGCCGTGACCGAGCTCCACTCGGCGATGTCCGCCTGGAACAGCTCGGCCTTGGCACCCGCCTCCTCAACGGCTTCGGCCGTCTCCTCGGCGCCTGCTCGTGACGAGCGGTAGTGGATGCCGACGGTCGCCGCACCCTCCAGCGCCGCGCGCCGCGCGATCGCGGCACCGAACCCGGTGCCGGCGCCGGTCACCAGGACCGAGCGGCCCTGGAAGCGCCGGGGGACGGGGACGGGGCGTGGGTGGCTCACGATCAGCCACTCTGTCCCCGCGCGGGGTGAAGGGGAACGCGGTGCGTCGTGATGCTCGGCATCCGCGCGCCCGATGGAGCGTGCTGGGTCAGGCGGCGAGGCCCGCGCGCAGGCGGGACACCCAGCGGCGCAGCGGCGTCTCGACCGTGGCCGGCCGGGTGATCGGCAGCAGGTGGGTCTTGCCCTCGCGGGTGGCGATCAGCTGGATCGCCTCCTCGTCGTAGGCGTGGGCCAGCTGCTCGGCCCGGACCAGGTCGTTCTGCTCGACGGCGCCGTTGATCGCGGTGACGTACGAGCTGTGCAGGACGTTGAGCTCGTCGATGAGTCGCATGACTCCAGTGTGGCAAGGGATTGGAACGATCCAAAGATGGCGCCGCTGTGATCTTGCTCCCTACGCGATGGCGGCTTCGAGGGTGCCGATTCCCTCGACCTCCAGGCGCACGACATCGCCGATCTCGAGGGGCGGGGGAGTGCGCTCGCCGTTGCGCCCCCAGAGCTCGGCCAGGCAGCCGCCGCCACCCGTCGTCCCGGACGCGAGCAGGTCGCCGGGCTTCACGACGGAGTCGCGCACGGCGTACGCGACCATCTCGGCGAACGTCCACCGCATGTGCGACAGCCGGTCGTGTCCGAGGCGCTCGCCGTTGACGAACGCCTGGCAGTCGAGGTCGAGGAAGCCGTCGTCGGTGAGGTACGGCGCGAGCTCGTCGGCCGTGACCACCCACGGGCCGATCGAGGTGGCGAAGTCCTTGCCCTTCGCGGGGCCGAGGCCGACCTGCATCTCGCGGGCCTGGATGTCGCGGGCCGACCAGTCGTTGACGATCGTGTAGCCGACGATCTCGAGGTCCGGCCCGACGACCGCGCCGACCTCCATCTCGTAGTCGAGCGCGTGGCACCGCTCCGGCTTCGGGATCGGCTGGCCGGGTCCGTACAGCGCGTGCGGGTTGGTGAAGTAGAAGGTCGGCGCGTCGTACCACGCCTCCGGCACCCCTGGACTGCCCTCGATGCTGCGCCGCACGCCCTCGACGTGGGACTCGAAGGTGACGAAGTCGCGGACGCTGGTCGGGAAGTACGGCAGTTCGAGCGACTCGGGCCCGTAGGGCAACGGACTCCCGCGAGCTGCCGTGGATCCGTGCTCGAGCGTGCGCTCCAAGCCCTGCGCCAGCAGGTCGCCGACGGTCAGTCCGTCGGGCAGGAGGTACGCCCCGTCGTCGGTGAGGACCGCGCCTCCTTGACCCTTGAGCGTGCCGAGCCTCATCGGTCCCCATGGTGGTCGAGCCCGCGAGCGCCAGCGAGCGGTGTCGAGACCCCGATGGCGTCGGCGATGCCCTTGTGCGAGACGTGCGCGGTGAGGCCGCCGTCGACGGCGATCTCGGCGCCGTTCATGTACGCCGACCCGTCCGACATCAGGAACACGATGAGCGGTGCGATGTCGTCGACCTGACCCGTGCGACCGAGCGGGATCTCGGCCAGCGCGGCCCCGCGGAACGCCGGCGAGGCGTTCTCCATCAACGGCGTCTCGACCAGGCCCGGCATGACGGCGTTGACGCGAATGCCTCGGGCGCCGAGCTCGAGGGACGCCGTGCGGGAGAGGCCGCGCAGGGCCCACTTGCTCGCGGTGTACGCCGCGGCCACGTGCCCGCTCAGCGCCGCGACCGAGCAGATGTTGACGATGCTGGCGCCGGGCTTCATCAGCGGCGCGAGGGCCTGGATGCCCAGCAGGGGACCGGTCACGTTGATGGCGAAGGTCTGGTTCCAGGCGTCGAGGGGTACGTCGGGCAGCCGGTCGCGGCCCGCCACACCGGCGTTGTTGACCAGCCCGTGCACCTCGCCGTGCTCGGCGCGGAGGTCTTCGGCGAGCTCGGACCACGCGTCGTACGACGTCACGTCCAGATGCCTGCCGTCGAAGGGGAGGACGTCGGTGGCGATGACGGTTGCGCCGGCGGCTTCGAGGGCTCGCGCCTCGGCCTCACCCTGTCCGCGGGCGGCGCCGGTGACGACGACGACCTTGCCGGACAGGTCCATCAGACCGGCGGAGCGACGAAGACGCCCTTGTCGGGGTCGTTGAAGGACTCGCGGGCGATGATCTCCGACATCGGGTCGGCGGTGCCCCACTGGTCCTGCACGTTGGGGTCGGCGATGTCGTGCAGCGACGGGTGCCACTCGTCGGTGCTGAGGCGCTCGAGCTCGGTCGTGTACTCCATCGTGTTGCCGCTCGGGTCGATGAAGTAGGAGAACGTGTTGTTGCCGGCCAGGTGCCGACCCGGTCCCCAGACCTTCTTGATGCCGGCGCGCATGACGCGGCCGGTGCCACGCATGTACTCGTCGAGGCCGCGCATCTCGAACGACACGTGGTGCACCGAGGTGTGCGGGCCGCGGGCGATCGCCAGGCTGTGGTGCCAGTCGTTGCACCGCATGAAGTGCATCATCTCGCCCATGTGCTGGCTCCAGAGCGAGTCCGAGAGCTGGAAGCCGAGGTACTTGGTGTACCAGTCGCGCGTCGCGTTCGGGTCGTTGGAGTTCATCACCGCGTGCGAGATCCGCACCGGGATCGCCTCGCCCTCCTCGACCGCGCGGTGCTGCCTCGTGGCGACGTCCGAGGAGACCTCGATGGTCCGCCCGTCGAGGTCGAAGAACCGGAACCCGTAGCCCCCGCCGGCGGTCTGCAGCTCGCCCGGGTCGCCGACGAGCTGCACGCCCTCGCCGCCGAGCTTGGCGGCGAGCTTGTCGACGGAGTCGTTCGAGTCGGCGCCGAACGCGATGAGGTCGAGCCGCTTCTCGTCCGCCTGCCGCAGCCGGACGACGTACTGCTCGGGGGAGCCCTCCGCGGCGAAGTACGACAGGTCGCCGTCCTTGCCCTCCTCGGTGAGGCCCCAGGTGTCGCGGTAGAAGGTGCGCTGGGTCTCGTAGTCCGGCACCGCCAGGTCGACGTGGCGCAGGTGGGTGATCCCGAACTCGTTGAGGTTGCCGCTCATGGTGCGACCGTAGGTACGGGTGGGTGTCGGGGGAACCTCGAGTACGTGATGCCTGGCATCACCGCCGGGCGGCGGGCATTGCCGCGCCACCGGCGTCCGCCTAGCCTCCGACGAGCGGCCAGGTGTGCCGAACGGGGCTATCCCGGACAGAGGTGGTCAGGCATGTGGGCACAGATCCAGCGCGTCAGCACGAAGCCGGAGAGTGAAGCCGCAGTTCTGGAGGTCTTCGAGCAACTACGTGCCGTCGAGCAGGAGGACTCCGGTCTCGTGCAGACGCTGGTGATGCGCAGCCAGAAGGATCCGACCGAGCTGTTCACGGTCGTGGTGTTCGAGAGCGAGGAGAAGGCTCGTGCGCGCGAGGTGGACCCCAGGCGCCAGGAACCCCTGCAGCGCATCCGGGAAACCATGGGGAGTGTCCTGGCCGGGCCGCCTGAGTTCTTCGACTGTGACGTCCTGCTGAGCAGGTAGCCAACCGGCGTCGCCACAGCCACCGGCAAGCAGGTCGCCGGCGTCAGCCTCGTCCAGTGCCGCGCTAGCCCTTCCCGAGGGCGTCGAGGGCGGCCATGTCGTCGTCTCCGAGCGTGAACCCGGCGACGTGCGCGTTGGAGCGGATCCGCTCCGGGTGCACGGACTTGGGGATGACCACGAAGCCGTGCTGGAGGTGCCACCGGATGATGACCTGGGCGGCCGTACGGTCCTCGCGCTCGGCGATCTCCAGGATCGTGGGGTGGTCGAGCGTGCCGCCGCGCAGGGCGCTGTACCCCTCGAGCACGATGTCGCGCTCGCGGTGCTCGGCCACGGTCGCGGCGTCGTACAGAAATGGGCTCCACTCGATCTGGTTGACGGCCGGGGTGAGCCCCGTGGCCTCGGAGACCTCGTCGAGGAGCGCGGCGTCGAAGTTGCTGACGCCGATCTCGCGGGCGAGCCCCATCTCGCGGGCCTCGCCGAACGCGCGCCAGATGTCGGTGTTGGACGACCCGTCGCCGGGCCAATGGATCAGCCACAGGTTGACGTGGTCCGTCTGCAGCAGGTCGAGACTCTCCTTGAGAGTGTCGAGCTCGTGTCCGGTCCTGCTGGGCGGGCACTTGGTGGTCACGAAGACCTCCTCGCGCGGCACCCCGCTCTCCGCCAGGGCGCGTCCCACCTCGCCCTCGTTACCGTAGACCGTCGCGGTGTCGAGGTGGCGATAACCGGCCTCGAGGGCCACCGAGGTGGCACGGACGGCGTCGTCGCCCTTGATCTGCCAGGTCCCGAAACCCAGCAAAGGCATTGCCGAGCCGGCAGCCAGGGTCACGGTGTCGTCGGGCAGGTCGATCGAGTCCGTCATGTCTCCACCCTAGGCAGACGGGATCAACTGCCCATGTCGGAGCCCTTGACCCGATGAACCACGCAGGCTCCCACCGACCTGGTCGTGGTCGCGGATGACGATCATCGCTGATGATGACCTCATGCCGCTCACCATGCACACCGCCGCGGATCGACCGGACCTGTGGGAGCGCGGCATCCCGTCGGAGTCGGTGTGGCCGGAGTACAACCTGCACGGAGACGTTCTGAACCAGTGGTGGGGACGTCTGGACGTGGACTTCCCCGAGTTCCAGTTCGTGCTGCACGAGGACACCAGCGACGAGGTGGTGGCCGAAGGACACACGGCGCCGTTGTGGTGGGACGGGGTCGATCACACTCTTCCGGACGGGATCGACGCCGCGATGGAGCAGATCTTCGTCCGGCCAGGAGGCGAACGTGCCAACACACTGTGCGCGCTGGCGGCCGAGACTCCGCGCGAAGGTCGCGCCCGAGGGCTCGCGGAGCAGCTGCTCAGGGCCATGCGCACCATCGGGGAGCGTCACGGCCTGACGCACTTCATCGCTCCGGTTCGGCCGTCCGCGAAGGAGCACTACCCCCTGTCGCCGATCGACAGCTACGTCCGGTGGCGTCGAGAAGATGGACAGCTGTTCGATCCGTGGATGCGCATCCATGAACGTCTCGGGGCCCGCGTCTCGACCTCACTGCCCCAGTCGTTGCGGATCACGGGCACGGTCGAGGAATGGGAGTCGTGGACCGCGATGGCGTTCCCCGAAACGGGCGACTACGTGTTCCCCGAAGGTCTGGCTCCCGTCCACATCGATCGGTCGAGTGACCAGGGCCTCTACTGGGAGCCCAACGTGTGGATGGTGCACCCGGACCTGGAGGCCTAGCACCGACGCGGCCGGAGGTCGGCTTGTGTCGAGTGGCACCACCCAGCAGGGTGCTCGTATGGGTTCGCTCGACCTGTCGGTGTGGATCAAGGCCACTCCCGCGCAGGTGTGGCGTGTCTACGTCGATCCCAGTCGGGTCCCTGACTGGCAGACGGGCAAGCCCGTTGTCACTCGGGTGGAAGGAGCGCCTGGCCAGGTCGGCTCGACCTATGTCTCCAGTCGCGGCCGACTGTCAGCGACCACGGTCGTCCTGTCGGCCGAGAGCCCGAGCGAGCTCGTGACGAGGACCGACGCCTCCTTCGGTCTGCGACTCGACGTCACCTCCCGGCTCGACGAGGAGTCGGGCGGTACGCAGCTCCGGATCCATGCTCGAGCTCGCTGGCGTCCGAGCCTCGCACCGATCGCACGGCTGGCTGAGCTGGCCATCCTCAACCCGCGGGAAGGCCGCAAGGAGCTCGCCAATCTCAAGTCCCTCGTCGAGCAGCTTCATCCGTGACCGTGCAGCTTCCACCCGTCCACGAGGGCCATCAGGGCCCATCACCGACGGTGCTCCCGCCTCGGTGGCGCGGGCATGCGGCCCGGCACTCCTCCGGATGAGCCCGCGGAGGGACCCGTCTGTCAGCCGAGGACCGAGCCACCGCCGTCGACCACGATGTTCGTCCCCGAGATCCACGAGGACTCGTCGGAGGCCAGGAAGACGGCGGCGTTGACGACGTCCTCGGGCTGGCCGACGCGGCCGAGGGGGATGCGGTCGAGGACGACGCGCTTCATGCGCTCGGGAGGGTCGGCGAGGAGGCCGGCGGTGTTGGGGGTCGAGGTCATGCCGGGGCTGATGACGTTGGCGCGGATGCCGTGGGGGCCGCCCTCGACGACGAGCTGGAGGGTGAGGGCGATGACGCCGCCCTTGGCGGTGGAGTGGGCGTTCTGCGGCATGAACTCGACGCCGCGCAGGGCGGCGATCGAGCCGACGTTGATGATCGAGCCGCCGCCGTACGCCTTCAGGTGCGGCCACGCGGCGCGCACCGTGTAGTAGACGAGGTCGAGCTCGTTCCTCATCGTGAAGTCCCAGTCCTCGATGCTCAGCTCGTCGATCGCGCCGAACCGCTGGGTGGAGGCGTTGTTGTAGAGGATGTCGATGCCGTCGTACGTCGCCACGGCGGCGTCCACCCAGGTACGGGCTTGTTCGGGGTCGCCGAGGTCGACGCCGCCCATCACGGTGATCTCGCCGCCGGCGTCGCGGACCAGGGCTTCGGTCTTCGCGGCGCCCTCGGGGGAGAGGTCGCAGCCGACGACGCGGGCGCCCTCGGCGCAGAGGCGGCGCGCGGCCTCGACGCCCATGCCGCCGCCGACGCCGGTGATCAGGGCGATCTTGCCTGCCAGCCGGCCGGTCATGGGACGTTGCTTGGATCGTCACCGGGTCTCGACACGGGCTCGCCCAGGGGCTCGCCCGGCTCGACCAGCATGGGGTCACCGGGTCTCGACACGGGCTCGCCCAGGGGCTCGCCCGGCTCGACCAGCATGGGGTCACCGGGTCTCGACACGGGCTCGCCCAGGGGCTCGCCCGGCTCGACCAGCAGAGAACGGTCCAGGAGCTCGATGAGGTTGCCCTCGGGGTCGCTGACGAAGGAGATCCGTACCCCGGGCTCGGGCGAGGGGCTCGGAGGCATGCGCTCGGTGGCGCCGAGGGCCAGCAGGGAGGCGTGCGTCGTGGAGAGGTCGTCGACCGTCAAGGCCAGGTGGCCGAGGCCGCGGGTCAGAGCCGCATCCATCGGACGCGAGACGCCGATGCCGGGGACGTTGCCCTCGCGGTGCAGCAGCTCGACGCGGTAGCCGTCGGGGGAGCGGAGCATGGCGCCGCTGAAGCCGAACTCGGTCAGCGCGAACTCGAACTCGACCTCGAGGCCGAGGGCGGCGACGTACCAGTCCCGCATCGCCGCGAGTGCGCCCACGTTGATGCCGACGTGGTCGAACCTCATGCGACCACCATGGTCCGGACGTTGGTGAACTCGCGGGTGCCCTCGGCGGAGAGCTCGCGCCCGTACCCGGACCGGCCGATGCCGCCGAACGGGAGCCGGGGGTCGGAGGCGACCATCGCGTTCACGAACAGCGCGCCGGACCGGATGCGGCGGCCCACGGCGAGCCCACGGTCGGACTGAGACCAGACCGAGGCGCCGAGGCCGTACGCCGTGTCGTTGGCCAGCTCGACGGCGTGGTCGTCGTCACGGGCGCGGACCACGGCCGCCAACGGGCCGAAGGTCTCCTCGTCGAAGGCGGTCATGCGCGGGGTGACATGGTCGAGGATCGTCGGCTCGTAGTGCCAGCCGGGACCGTCGACGAGAGCGCCACCGGTCACCAGCACCGCGCCCTCGGCGACCGAGGTCTGAACCTGCCGGTCCAGCTCGTCCCGCAGGTCGGCGCGTGCCAGCGGCCCCATCGGGAAGCCCACGAGACGTGCGACCAGCAAGGCCACGAAAGCGTCCGCCACCGACTCGGAGACGATGAACCGCTTGGCCGAGATGCACGACTGACCGCCGTTGCCGAAGCGGGACTTCACGGCCGCGTCGGCCGCGGCCGAGAGGTCAGCGTCGTCGAGCACCACGAAGGGGTCGGATCCGCCGAGCTCCAGCACGCTCTTCTTGAGCGCGGCGCCGGCGGCGGCGCCGATGGCGACGCCGGCCCGTTCAGAGCCCGTCAGCGTCACGGCCGCGACCCGAGGGTCCGACACGATGCGCGGCGTCATCTCGGCCAGCTGCGAGTCGGCCAGGACGAGAGTGGTGAAGAGGCCGGCGGGCGCACCCGCGTCCGAGAACAGAGCAGCAATGGCCAGCGCGCACCCCGTCACGTTCGGCGAGTGCTTCAGCACGCCGGCGTTGCCCGCGACCAGCGCCGCGCACGCGAACCGCAGCACCTGCCAGAACGGGTAGTTCCACGGCATCACCGCGAACACGACGCCCAGCGGCTCGTACGACAGCCACGACCTCGTGGCACCTGAAGGAACGACGTGGTCGGCCAGCCAGTCCGGCGCGAGCTCGGCGACGACGTCGCAGTTCCACGCGCACTTGTCGATCTCGGCCAGCGCCTCGGCGAGCGGCTTGCCCATCTCGGCGGTGATCAGCGCGGCGTACTCCTCGCGCCGCTCGGTCAGCAGCTTGCCGACCGAGCGGAGGAGTGAGGTCCGCTCGGTCAGGGGAGATGAGGACCACGTCTGGAAGGCCGCGTACGCCGCCCCCAGCGCACGATCGACCGCGGCCTCGTCGAAGACGTTGTACGTCGCGAGGTCGCGGCCGGTGGCCGGGTCGACGGTCGTGATGGTCATGCCGACGTGGCCACCCGACGCCGGGCCGGCGGCACCGGCGGCGCCGTCGAAGCAGCGGACACCACGTGGTTGCGGATCGTCCCGATGTGCTCGACGGTCATCTCCACCACGTCGCCCACCTGCAGCGGCGGCGGGGTGAGCGAGCCGGTGCGGCCCCAGGACTCGGCGAGCGAGCCGGAGGCACACGTACCCGACGCGAGCACCTCGCCGGCCTTCACCCACGACGCGCGGGAGGCGTGCTGCACGAGCTGCTCGAACGACCAGCCCATGTGGCCCGAACGGTCGGCGCCCACCTGCACCCCGTTGACCGAGACGGTCATCGGCAGGTCGAGGAACCCATCGGCGTCGCGAAAGCCCTCGAGCTCGTCGGCGGTGACGACCCACGGGCCGATGGTGGTCGCGAAGTCCTTGCCCTTCGACGGGCCGAGCTTCAGCTTCATTTCCCGGCCCTGCACGTCGCGGGCGGACCAGTCGTTCATCACGCAGTACCCGCCGATCGCGTCGCGCGCCTCCTCCGGCGAGGCGTTGCGCACGTCGCGGCACACGATCGCCGCCAGCTCCAGCTCGAAGTCGAGCCGCTCGGTGTCCGGCGGCATCTCCACGTCGTCGTACGGGCCCGTCACGGCGTGCGGCGCCATGAACAGGAAGATCGGCGCCAGGTACCAGTCCTCCGGTACCCCGGGGGCGCCGTGCCCGCGCTCCATGCCGTCGACGTGCGCCTCGAAGGTGAGGAAGTCGCGCATCGAGGTCGGGTAGACGGGCGGCAGCAGCACCACGTCGCTCAGGGGGAGCCCATCACCGGCGGCCGCCTCGTCGGCGAGCTGCTCGCGGCGGTCGCGCGACTGCGCCAGCAGCACCACGAGGTCGGCATCCACCGCGAACGGGTGGATGCGCAGGTGCTCGCCCTGCCCGAGCACGAGCCCGGTGAGCCGGTCGCCCGGCTCGTCCGACGGCCTGCGGAAGGCGGCGAGTCTCATCGCGGGCTCAGGCCAGGGTCTCGTAGAACGCGCGCTCGCGGTTCGCGAGCACGGGGATCGCGGTGTCGAGCGCGTAGGTCCTGAAGTGGTCCGAGGCACCGTGCGCGGCGTACGCCGCCTCGTCGGTGTAGACCTCGAACAGCCGGAACACCAGCGGCTCCGCCGGGTCCTGGTAGGCCTGGTAGAAGAGGTTGCCCTCCTCGGCCCGGGACGGCGGGGTCAGGTTCTCGATCGCCCCACGGACGACGTCCTCCTGACCAGGGTTGGCGGTCCAGGTGGCCGAGACGACGTAGGGCATGGGGACTCCTCTGGAAGACAGACCGAGCTGACGCGACGACCGTAGGGGCGGTCCGAACCCCCAGGGAAAGAGCGCGCGTCGATGCCTGGCATCACGCCGATCGGGGTTCTGCATCGGGGCCGGCGCCGACATCGTGTGACCGACCGCACAGGTGGCCTGTCCCGAATCCTCCGGCCGCCGCGACACTCAGGAGAGTCCATGTTCCAAGCCTCCAAGAACCGCCGCCTCGCGCTCGCGGCCATCGCCGTCAGCGGCCTGACGACGCTCGCCGCCTGCGGCGGCGGTGGGACCAGCGCGGCCGACGGCGGCACCGGCAGCGACAGCAGCCCTGACAGCGGTGGCGGCGACACGTCGAAGACCATCGTCTTCTCCCCGATCGGCCTGCAGGTGCCGGCCATGAAGCAGCTCTCGGAGGGTGTCACCGGCTACGGCCAGAGCAAGGGCGTCAAGGTCACCATCCAGGACCCCAAGCTCGACCCGCAGAAGCAGGTCACCGACCTCCAGACCGCCATCGAGTCCGGCTCCGTCGACGGTGCGTGGGCGATCATGCTCGCCCCGCCGGCCGCTGCCTCCCTCGTGCAGTCGGCCCTCGACAAGGGCGTGCCGATGATCCTCAACGGCACCCCCGAGGACTACGGCCTGAAGGGTCTCGAGCCCGGCGTCTCCTTCTCGACGATCGACTACGAGGCCCAGGGCAAGGCCATGGGCGAAGAGCTCGGCAACTGCATCAACGAGAAGCTCGACGGCAAGGCCCAGGTCCTGTTCGGCGACTCCGCCCCCGGCACCGCCGGCAAGGAGGTCCAGGAGAAGGCCATCCTGGACGCGCTGAAGGCCACCGCGCCGGACGCCGAGATCGTCGCCCACATCACCATCTCCGACCGCACGGCCGCCCAGACCGACGTGGGCAGCGCGCTCCAGGGTCACCCCGACATCACCGCCGTGATGGGCCAGAACGACGAGGGCTCGCTCGGCGCGCTCGGCGCCTTCGCGGCCGCGGGCAAGGACCTGCCGTGCCTCACCGAGACCGGTGGCAACGACGAGGTCCTCCAGGCGGTCAAGGACGGCAAGATCTACGCCTCGGTCGCCCTGCAGTTCGCCGACGACATGGTCCAGTCCTTCGACGCGCTGGTCACCATGATCGACGACCCCTCGGCGACCGGTGTGCAGCTCACCGTGCCGCAGAAGGTCGTCAAGCAGGACAGTTGATGACGATGACGACTCCTCACGTGTCGACCGAGGTCCCTGACGTCGCCGGGGCCGGGGCGGACAGCCCCGGTCCGGCGCCGGTGCCGACCGGCAGCGACGTACCCCGCGCGGTCTCGGTCCTGGTCTTCCTGCGCGACCGCGGCATCTTCATGCTGTGGGGCCTGCTGATCCTGGTCTTCGCGTTCTGGTGCTCGCCGTACTTCTTCACCGTCGACAACGCGATCCTGGTCGCGAACGCCGGCGCCCTCACCGCACTCTTCGCGGCGGGCGTCGGCATCGGGATCATGACCGGCGTGCTCGACCTGTCCCTCCCCGGCACGGCCGCGCTCGCGAGCTGCGTCACCGGCTGGATGCTCACCCACGACTACAACACCGCGCTGAGCCTGCTCGCGGGTCTGGCCATCGGCGTGGCCGTCGGCCTGGTCAACGGGGCCATCTCGTTGCGCGGCTTCAACCCGATCATCGTCACCATCGGCACCTTGTCGGTGCTCACCGGCCTGGCGTCGGTGGTGGCCGGCGGCTACACGTTCCCGGGGCTGACACAGCTCGAGTTCATGGGCACCCACCGGTACCTGCGGATCGGTGAGGGTGGCTCGACCTTCACCGGGATCCCGGCTCCCGTCTTCATCGTCGCGGTCGTGTTCTTCGTCGGCACCGTGTTCCTGACCCGCACCCGCGACGGGCTGCGGCTGATGGCGGTCGGTGCGAACGCCGAGGCGGTACGCCGCGCCGGCATCCACAGCGACCGCTACAAGGTGCTCGGCTTCGTCATCAGCGGCGTGCTCGCCGCGGTCGGCGGCCTGGTCAACACGGCCAACGTCACCGAGGCGAGCCCGGTCGCCAGCCCCGGCATCCTCTTCACCGCCCTCACGGCCGTGGCGCTGGCCGGCGTGGCCCTGACCGGCGGCCGGGGCAGCCTGCCTCGTGTCCTGGTCGGCGCGCTGATCCTGGCCACCATCGCCAACGGCCTGATCATCCGCGGGATCCAGCCCTACTGGGCCACGGTCGCCACCGGCGCCCTGCTGCTCGGCTCGCTGATGTTCGAGCGGGTGCTGCAGACCGCGGTCTCCGAGCGGCTGATGACCGCCAACCTCTCCGTCCACGCCCGGAACTGATGATTGGCAAGGCTGAGGACCATGACTGAGAACAGCACGCCGGCGCTCGAGCTCACCGGTATCGAGATGCACTACGGCTTCGTCCGCGCCCTCGACGACATCGACATCCACGTGATGCCGGGCGAGGTCGTGGCGCTGCTCGGCGACAACGGCGCCGGCAAGTCCACCCTGCTGAAGGTGATGTCCGGCGCGCACAAGCCGTCGCACGGCAGCATCCGCGTGCACGGCCAGGAGCAGTCGTTCCACGCGCCGAGCGACGCGGCCGAGGCCGGGATCCAGATGGTCTACCAGGACCTCGCGCTGGTCGAGCCGCAGGACATCTCCACCAACCTCAACATGGGCCAGGAGACGCTGCGCAAGGGACCGCTCGGCCTGCTCGGCTTCGTCGACCGCAAGGCGATGCGGCGCAGCTCCGAGGCCGAGCTGGACCGCCTCGGTGTCCGCACGGCGCCGATGACGCGCCCGGTCGAGATGCTGTCCGGCGGTCAGCGACAGGTCGTGGCCCTGGCCCGCAGCGCCATCCGGGTCAACGGCGAGTCGCGCGGGATCCTGCTGCTCGACGAGCCCACCGCGGCCCTCGGCTACGAGCAGACCAAGAACGTCGAGGGGCTGATCGAGCGGATGGCCGCCCAGGGCATCGCGATCGTGATCGTCACCCACGACCTCCCGCTCTGCTACGAGGTCGCCGACCGGATGGTCATCCTCAACCGGGGCAAGAAGTGCGCCGACGTACCCGTCGAAGGCACCGACCGCGACCACGTCGTCGGCTGGATCACCGGCTCCCGCGCCTCGATGTTCGCGGCCTGAGCCGATGAGCATCCACCCGGACGTCGCCGCCCGCCTCCACCTGCTCGACGGCATCCCGTCGATCCAGGCGGCGATGGGCGACCCCGAGCTCGACCGGAAGTTCCGCGAGTTCGCTAGCCCGGACCTCCCAGCCGCGCCCGACGCGCTCGTCCAGGACCTCCTGCTCGACGGACCGCACGGCCCGGTCCCCGCGCGGGTCTACGAGCCGGCCGACGGCGCGGACGCGCGTCCTGCGCTCCTCTGGCTCCACGGCGGCGCGTTCATGTTCGGCGACCTCGACATGCCGGAGGCCGACCGCACGGCACGCGAGATCACCGCACGTGGGGGAGCGGTCGTCGTCAGCGTCGACTACCGGCTCGCCGTCGGCGGCGTGCACTTCCCGGTGCCGCTCGACGACTGCGTGGCCGCGACGCGCTGGCTGCGCGACCATGCCGGCGAGCTGGGCGTCGACCCCGGTCGCATCTCCCTCGGTGGCGCGAGCGCGGGCGGCAACCTCGCGACGGCGGCCGCGCTGCGGCTGCGCGACGAGGACGGCTGGCAGCCGTACTCCCTCATCCCGGTCTACCCGGTGCTGCACCACGTGCTGCCCGAACCGACCCCCGAGCTCGCCGTGCTGCTCGCCGACGTACCTCCCGTGCTGCGGTTCACGCCGCCGGCGACGGCCGGCATCAACGCCAACTACCTGGGCGGGCAACCGGCCGACGGATACTCGTTCCCGGCGCTGGCCGACGTGTCCGGCCTCGCGCCCACGCTCCTGGTGATCGCCGAGTACGACGACCTGCGCACGTCGGCCGAGGCCTTCGCCGACCAGCTCGAGACCGCGGGCGTCGACGTCGGGCTGGTGCTCGCCGAGGGCATGCTGCACGGCTTCCTCAACCTCGCCGCCGACCTCGAGCCGGTCGACCGCGTGCTCGACCTGATGGCCGCCTCGGTGGCCGACACCACCACCGTCCCCTCGCCCTAGGAGGCTCCCATGACCGACCCCCTGAAGGTTCTCGTCGTCGGCGGCGGCATCGCCGGCGGCGTCCTCTCCCTCGGCCTCGCCCAGAAGGGCGTCGAGGTCGTGCTGGTCGACCTGCGCAGCGAGCTCGGCGGCGTCGGGCACGGCATCACCCTGCAGGGCAACGCGCTCAAGGCGTTCCAGGCCGTCGGCATCTACGACCGGCTGGCCGAGCACGGCTTCGCGTTCAGCCACCTGCGCATGAAGTCGCCCGACGGCCACACGATCATGGAGATCCCCACGCCCCCGATGGGCGGCCCCGACCTGCCCGGCACGATGGGTGCGCTGCGCGGCGACCTGGCCGACATCCTGGCCGACGAGGTCACCAAGGCCGGCGTCGACGTCCGCCTCGGCACCACGATTACATCTTTCGACGACCGCGGCGGCAGTGCCGATCCTCGGGTCGTCGTCACGCTTTCCGACGGCTCGACCGAGACCGTCGACCTGCTCGTCGGCGCCGACGGCATCCGCTCGAAGGTCCGCTCCATGATGGGCATCACCGACGAGCCGAAGCCCGTGGGCATGGGCATCTGGCGCACCGTCGCCAAGCGGCCGGCCGAGATGGACTGCTCCGAGCTGTACTTCGGCGGGCCGAAGTACAAGGCCGGCTACACGCCCATCTCCGAGGACCTCTGCTACGCCTTCCTGCTCGAGGAGAACCTCGACCGCTCGTACCTCGGCGAGGGCCCGCGCGGCGCCGAGCTGAAGGAGCGCGGCCAGGGGTACGGCGGGACCTGGGGACAGGTGCGTGACTCGCTGGCCGACGACGCGATCGTCAACTACCAGTGGATCGAGGCGATCTGCGTCGAGTCCCCGTGGTACCGCGGCCGCACGATCATCATCGGCGACGCCGCCCACGCCTGCCCGCCGCTGATCGCCCAGGGCGCCGCGATGTGCGCCGAGGACGCTGTCATCCTGGCCGAAATGCTGACCGCCGGTCCTTCCGTCGACGAGGTGCTGCCGGCGTTCATGGAGCGCCGCTTCCCGCGCGTGAAGATGGTGCTCGACAACAGCCTCACCCTGGCCGAGTGGGAGATCCACCCCGAGACCCCGGGCGCCGACCCGGGCCGGATCATGGGCCAGACGCTGGGTGCGCTGGTCGCTCCTGCGTGATGCTGCGCCGCGACGAACCCGGCTTCGAGGAGGCCCGGGTCGACCGGATCTTCAACCGGCGCCTGACCTCTCGCCGGCCCGCCGCTGTCGTACGACCGACCACCGAGCAGGAGGTCGTCGACGCGGTCAGGCTGGCGAGGGAGAACGGCTGGCGCGTCGCCGTGCGCTCCGGCGGTCACAGCTGGGCGCAGTGGTCGATCCGCGACGACGCGCTGGTGGTCGACCTCGGTGCGCTGCAGGACATCGCGTACGACGAGGCGACCGGCGTCGTGTCCGCGTGCCCAGCGGTCAAGGGTGGCGCGGAGCTCGGCCCGTACCTCGAGGCGCGCGGCCGGTTCTTCCCCGGCGGGCACTGCCCGACCGTCGGGATCGGCGGCTTCCTGCTCCAGGGCGGGCAGGGCTGGAACGCGCGTGGTTGGGGATGGGCGGCCGAGTACGTCGAGGCGCTCGACGTGGTCACCGCGGCCGGCGAGCTGGTCCGGTGCTCGGCCGACGAGAACGCCGACCTGTACTGGGCCGCCCGCGGCGCCGGACCCGGCTTCCCGGGCGTGGTCACGCGGTTCCACCTGCGCACGCTGCCCAAGCCCGAGCACCTCGCGCTGACCGTGCACGCCTACGACCTCGCGGACTTCGACGAGGTGATGACCTGGCTGCACGACACCCACGCGTCCGTGGCCGACACCGTCGAGATCGTGGCCCTCACCAAGACCGACCCGGCGATCGCGCCCGGGGTCGTGCTGCTCGTGACCGCCGTGGCGCTGGTCGGCTCGGCCGAGGAGGCGGACGCCGCGCTGGCGCCGTTCCGGACGTCGCCGGCGCTGGACCGCGCGCTCCTCGTGCTCGACGCCGTGCCCACGACCATCGACGAGCAGCGCAAGCGCCAGCTCGACGACAACCCCGAGGGCCACCGCTGGGCGGTCGACAACGCGTGGCTGTCCGGGGCTGCTGCCGAGGTGGTGCCCGCGGTGCGCCGGGCCTGTACGACGCTGCCGAACGAGAAGGCCTTCACGATCTGGTTCAGCATGGCGCCGCTGCGGACGCTGCCGGACATGGCGTTCTCGCTCCAGTCGGAGATCTACCTGGCGTCGTACGTCGCGTGGGAGGACCCCGACGACGACGAGCGGTGCATCTCGTGGCTGGAGTCGGCGATGGCCGACCTGGAGCCGGTCTCGGTCGGCCAGTACATCGGCGACTCCGACCACACGCGACGCAAGAGGGTGTTCCTCGCCGAGGAGAATCTCCAGCGTCTGCAGGGGATCATCGCCGACCGGGACCCGGACGGGCTCTTCGTCGCGTACCTCGGCTAGCTAACCCAGGGACCGCTCGGCCTGGTCGAGGAGCCGCTGGAGCATCAGGCCGCGGCGCACGTCGATCGGGTGCGGCCGACCGGTCGCCACGGACTCGGCGAGCTCCGCCGCGATCGTGGGCATGAACGCGGCGTCGTCGCGGATCGTGTCGGTGTCGAACACCACCGGACCCGCGTCGGTGTGGACCGTGCAGAGCAGACCGCCCACCGCGCCCGGAGCCGTGATCGAGAGCATCGCCTGACCGACGCTGCCCGACTCGTGGCGGGTGGTGAGCGCCAGCATCCGCAGCGGGTCCCCGACCGCGGTCACCTCCTCGACCGGTCCCAGCGTCGCGTCCAGCAGGTCGAGCGCGTGGGGGCCGAGGTCGAGCAGGGCTCCCCGCTCGACGCGCCACGGGGTGGCGAAGAGCTCGCCGGCCCGCGAACCGCCCCCCACGAAGCCGAGCTGCGCTCCTTGGGGCTCGGTCGCCGCGACCTGCTCCAGGAAGGCGCGGCACTCGGCGGTGAAGCGGTTGGTCAGGAACAGCAGTGTCCGGACGCCGGCCTCCTCGACGGCCTGCGCGAGGCGCTCGGCGTCCGCGAGGTCGAAGGCCAGCGGCTTCTCCAGCAGCAGGTGCTTGCCGGCCGCCGCCGCGCGTGGCGCGAGGGACGCCTGCACGCCGGGAGGGACGGCGAAGGCCACCGCGTCACACCGCTCGAGCAGCTCGTCGTACGACGACACCGCCGTGGCGCCGTACCGCTGGGCGAGCTCCTGGGCGGCGTCGTGGCGACGTGCCCACACGGCCTCGAGGCTCGTGCCCGGGCCGCCCGCGAGGAGCGGTGCGTGCACGAGGTTCGCCCACGGTCCGGCGCCGACGAGGCCCATGCGCAGCGTCTCAGCCATGGTCGGCCGCCAGCTCGTCGGCCAGCTCGTCGAGGCGCGCGAACAGCCAGCGGTGGGCGGGGTCGGAGAGACGGTCGTGGGCGTACCAGTAGCCCTCCGCCAGCACCACCTCGTCGAACGGGGGCTCGACCATCACCACCGGACCTCCCTTGCGGACGTGGATGCGGGCCTGGCGTTCGGGCACGACGGCGACCAGGTCGGTGCCCTCGATGACGAACGGCAGCGGCAGGAACTCCTTGACCTGCAAGGCGATCCGGCGGTCGATGCCGAGCTCGCCGAACGCCCGGTCGGCCGGGGTGAGGATGCCGGGACCGAAGCTGCTGACGGCGTGGCCGAGCTCGGCGAGGTCCTCCAGGGTCAGCCGGCCGTCGACCAGGCGCGGGTTGTCTCGCGCCGCGAGGATCACCATCCGGTCGCGCCAGAGCGGCTTGGAGTCGCCGGGGAAGCCGAAGCCGAGCGGCGCGATCAGCGCGTCGTGCTCGAGGAGGACGCGGTCGGAGGAGCGGGCGTCGGGGCCGAGGTTCTCGATGGCCAGGCGTACGCCGGGTGCCGACGCACCCAGGAGCCGCACCAGCGGCTCGTGGACGACGGCGATCGCGTAGTCGCTCATCGCCATCCGGAACGTCCGCTCGCTGGTCGACGGGTCGAAGTCGTCCTCCAGCTCGAGCGCGCGGGCCAGCAGGCGGACGGCGTGCTGGACCTCGGGGAGCAGCTCGCGGGCCAGCGGGGTGAGCTCGTAGTCGCGGCCGGCGCGGACCAGGAGCTCGTCGTCGAACCTTCTGCGCAGTCGGGCGAGCGCCGCGCTCATGGCCGGCTGGCTGAGCTCGAGCCGCTGTCCGGCCCGCGTCACGTTGCCCTCCTCGAGGAGCACCTTCAACGGCAGCAGCAGGTTGAGGTCGGTCCCGCCCAGCGCCATGCCCTGAACACTAGAGTCAAACGCCATGAGGGAGCGGCTGCGTGAGGTCGACGCCAACCTGCTGCTGGCCCTCCACGCGCTGCTCGAGGAGCGGAACCTCACCCACGCCGGCGAGCGGATGACGATGAGCCAGCCCGCGATGAGCGGTGCGCTGACCCGGCTGCGCAAGCACTTCGACGACGAGCTGCTGGTGCGCGTCGGTCGCGGGTTCGAGCTGTCGCCACTCGCCGAGCGGCTCCGGCCCGCGGTCGAGGAGGCGGTCGAGGCGGCGGAGTCGCTGCTGGGCAACCAGCGCGACTTCGACCCGACATCCAGCGAGCGGCCGTTCTCGGTGAGCATGTCGGAGTACGCGATGACGGTGCTCGCCGAGCCGCTCACCCGGCTGCTCGCCGAGCAGGCGCCCGGGTGCTCGGTGTCGATGGACGCCGTCGCGGTCGCGCCGGACCAGTTCGAGAGCCAGCTGATGCGCCGCGACCTGATCATCGGCCCGCTCGGCTTCGACTTCCCGGGACGCCGGCAGCCGGTGTTCACCGACCACCTGGTGTGCGTGGTGGACCGCGACAACGCCCGGCTGGTCGACGGGGCGCTGACCCTCGACGACCTCCGCGAGATGCCGCACGCGGTGGCGCAGTTCGGGGCCGCGGGATCGCGCAAGCGGCCGCTCGAGGTGGAGATGGAGCGGCTGGAGATCGAGGACCGGACGATCCTGGTGCAGGTCACCTCGCTGCTGACGCTGCCGTTCGCCGTCAGCGGCACCGAGATGTGCGCGTTCGTGCCCGCGCGGCTGGCCCACCGCTGCCTCGACGTCCTTGACCTCGTCGTGGCCGACACCCCTCTCGAGCCGGTGCAGATCACCGAGGCCGCGCACTGGCACCCGCGCCGCGACACCGAGCCGGCGGTCGTCTGGCTGCGGCGGCTGCTCTACGACGTCGCGGTGGCGGTGGAGGACGCCGTCGTCTGACCCGTTGGTCAGCCTGTCTCTTGCCGGGTCTCGTGACGGGACTTCGTCCCTCCTCGACCAGCGTGGGGCTGAGGCAGCCCGCGCGAGGCGGTGAAGCCACCCACCGCGGCGACTGCCATGACCAGGGCGGGCACGACCGCGGAGTCCTTGCCGCCGAGTCCGACCAAAGGGGCGACGATCGCGCCGAGGGTGAACTGGGTGAACCCGAGCACCGCGCTGCCCGAGCCGGCCACGTCGCGCACCTGGGCCATCGCGAGGGCGGCCGAGCTGCCCATGATGGCGCCGTTGCAGACGACGGCGACGAAGATGGCGACGGCGTAGAGCCACGTGCTTGCGTGGGTGAGGGCGAGCGCGAGGAAGGCCAGCGCGGCCACGGTCTGCACGGCCACGCCGGTGCGCACCATCGTGCGCGGCGGCCACACGTCGACCAGCTTCGAGGCCACGAACCCGGTCGCGATCAGTCCCGTGGCGTTCACGCCGAACGCGACGCCGTACTCGACCGCCGAGAGTCCCAGCACGTTCTGGTACACGAACGGCGACGCCGAGATGTAGGCCATCATCACGCCGAACGAGCAGCCGAGGACGGCGACCGGGCGGCGGTACGCCGGCCGGGCGAGCACGCTGCGGACGCCGCCGATAAGCGTCGTCTGGCGATGCTCGGGCAGGGTCTCGTGCACCACGAGGACGACGCCGACCAGCATGAGGACGCAGAGGCCGGTGACGGTCCAGAGCAGGCCGCGCCAGCCGAGTGGTCCGACCAGCAGGCCGCCGACCGTCGGCGCCAGCACGGGCGCGATGCCGCCGACGGTGATCATCAGCGTGAAGGCCCGAGCTGCCGCCTTGCCGGTCACCAGGTCGGTGATGACCGCGCGGCCGATGACCATGCCGCCGGCGCCGGCGAGGCCCTGGACCAGCCGGGCCGCGACGAGGATCGGGAGGGTCGGCGCGACGGCGGTGGCGACGCCGGCGAGCACGCAGACGGTGGCGGAGACCAGCAGGGGCCTGCGCCTCCCGTACCGGTCGGAGAGCGGTCCGGTCACCAGCTGGCCGACCGCCATGCCGAGCAGGAACGCCGTCAGCGTGAGCTGGACCGAGCTGGCGTCGGCCCTCAGGTCGTCGCCGAGGGCCGGGAACCCGGGGAGGTACAGGTCGGTGGCGACCGGTGCGACGGCCGCCAGCGAGGCGAGCACGAGCAGCAGCGGCAGCCTGATCCTCTGCGCGCCTGTCACTCGGCTGATTCGATCAGCCCGGCGGCGTACGCGGAACGCACGCGTCACCATGGCAGCGATAGCCCCTGGTGATGCCCGGATCCCTTGTTGTGGTGGGGTTCCTGCGGCTGACTAGGGGCATGAGCTGGGGAGACGGACGGTCGTACCTCGAGGAGCTGGCGCCGGGAGTCTTCGCCTTCGTGCAGCCCGACGGCGGCTGGATGGTCAACAACTGCGGCGTCGTGACGGACGGGTCGGGCGACGTGCTGCTGGTCGACACGACGTCGACCGAGAAGCGCAACCGCGCCCTGCTCGCCGAGGTCGCCGGCCTGGCGCCGGGCGGCCCGCGCCTGGCCGTCAACACCCACCACCACCCGGACCACACGTACGGCAACGGGTTCCTGCCGTCGAGCACGACGATCATCGGCCACCATCTCTGCCGCGAGGGCGTCATTCGGGCCGGCCTCAAGGCGACCGAGGAGCTGGTCGCCGACTACGGCGACCTGGTCGTGCGTCCGCCGGACGTGACCGTGTCGTCGGATCTCTCCCTGTATCTCGGGGACTTTCCCGTCGAGCTGCAGGTGATGGGTCCGGCCCACTCGACCCACGACATCGGTGTCTGGCTGCCCGAGCAGAAGGTGTTCTTCGCCGGCGACCTCGCGTTCTCCGGCGGCCACCCGATCTTCCTGGAGGGCTCGCTCTCCGGCTATCGGAACGCCGTCCGGCGGATGCGCTCGCTCGCGCCCGTCGCGCTGCTGCCGGGTCACGGCCCCGCGTGCCGGGGTGACGAGGTCGGTCGGGTGCTCGACGCGCTGGAGGAGTACACCGACTGGATCGAGGACGTCGCGCGGACGTCGTACGCCTCGGGGCTCACGCCTCTCGAAGCGGCGCAGAAGGCCGCCGGCGGGCCCTTCGTGGACTGGCCGGAGTCCGAGCGCGTGGTCTGCAACCTGCACCGCGCCTACGTCGAGCTCGACCGGGAGTACGAGCCGCCGGTCCCGCTGCGCATCCCGGCGCTGTGGCCGGAGATGGTCGCCCTCAACGGCGGCCCGATCGTCTGCCACGCCTGATCCCGAAGCCGCGGGGGCGTCCCTGCACGCGATTCGTCAGCGATCGTGCGGGTGGTCGGAGCGTGGTGGCTGCTGACGAATCGGGGTCTCGTCTCGCGCGCGTCCACCGGTGGGGGCCAGGGTCAGAAGCGGTGGGTACCCGGGCCGGCCTTGAAGGTGCCCTGGGGGAGCACGACCTCGGCGACGCAGCCGGGCGGGACGGAGAGGGTGAGCGACAGGACGTCGCCCGCGAGCGACCACGAGACCTCGATGCGGCCGTGCGGCGACAGGTGCCACGTACTCGCCGAGGTCAGGTCGCCGCCGAGGCGGGGCTCGACGCGGAAGCGGCGCCAGGTGGGTTCGAGGCGCTGGAGGCCGGCGACGTACCGGTGCAGGAACGAGACGACGGCGCCCTTGGAGTAGTGGTTGAGGGACTCGTGGGGGACACCGTCGGCGTCGATGCCGTTCCAGCGCTCCCAGACCGTCGTGGCGCCGCGGTCGATCATCGCCAACCAGGAGGGCTCCGAGTCCTGGAACAGCAGCTCGTACGCGAGGTCGAGGTGGCCGTGGTCGGCGAGCACGGGGAGCAGGTCCGGGGTCGCCAGGAAGCCGGTGGCCAGGTGGGTACCGGCCGAGCGGACGAGCGCGGCAAGCTCGTCCGCGGCCCGCTGGCGATGAGCCTCGGGCACCAGCCCGAAACGCAAGGCACGCACGAGTGTCGCCTGCGTGTGCGGGGAGATCCGGCCGTCCGCAGCGACGAACTCGGTCCGCCACGCGTCGACGACCGAGTCCGACAGAGCCGCGTAGCGCTCCGACTCGTCGACGAGACCGATCAAGGAGGCGATGGCCGCCGCGTGCCGAGACGTCCACGCGTAGAACGCCGTCGCGACCTCGGCCTTGTCGGCCGCGATGAACGCCGGGAAGTCCGAGGGCTCGCCGCCGGGCTCGAGCCACTCGCCCCAGTGGAAGCCGGTGTCCCAGAGGTACTGCTCGTGAGGCAGCGGCTCCGCGCTGCGCGAGATCCGCGAGGGGTGCCGCGAGCCGGACGCCATCCGCTCGACGCGGTCGAGCCACGCGCCCATCGAGGGCCACAGCTCGGCCAGCACCGCGACGTCGCCGTACTCCTCGTGGATCTCCCACGGCACCAGCACGATCGCGTCGCCCCAGCCCGCGGAGCCGTTCATCTTCTCCAGGAAACCGGTCCGCTCGGCGACCGGCATCGGGGCCATGTTGCCGAGGTTGCCGTCCTCCCACTGCGCGACGGCGAGGTCGCGCAGCCACTTGAGCGAGAAGCCGGCGACGTCATAGAGGTACGACGCGGTGGGGACGTACAGCTGCCAGTCGCCCGTCCACCCGGCGCGCTCGCGCGTGGGGCAGTCGGTCGGGATGTCGCAGGCGTTGTCGCGGAACGACCAGACGGCCGCGTCGTGCAGCCGCTCCAGCCGCGGGTCGCTGCACGTGAACGAGCCGGTCGGCCGGAGGTCGGTGTGCACGACGACGCCGGTCACGTCGTCGGCGGTCAGCGGGCCGGGGTGGCCCTCGACCCGGACGTACTGGAAGCCGTGCGTGGTCAGCCGCGGCTCGAAGACGTCGCCGTCGACGCCCGCGGACACGACGACGTCCACCTGGCCGGCGCTGAGCGGCTCCGGGAGGAACGGCGCGTTCGGCCGCAGGTGCTCCATCGTCACGTCGCCGTCGGGGCCGAGCGCCTCGCCGTGGGTGAGCGTGACGGTGGTGCCCTTCGGTCCGAGCGAGGTGAGCCGCACGCGGCCGTTCACGTTCTGCCCGAGGTCGACGACGTACGCACCCGACTCCAGTGGGCTCACCGACACCGGGCGCAGCGACTCGACCGGCCGCACCGGCGGGGCCGGCGAGCAGAACAACCCGTCGTACGACGCGTCGGTGACCACCACCGGCCGCCAGTCGGGAGAGACGGTCAGCAGCCGCCGGTCCTCGTGCTGGCCCTCGATGAGGTCGGCCTCGAGCACGTGCGACGGCGCCCACTGCCAGGAGGAGTCCGTCCCGACGACGAGCGACGTGCCGTCCAGGTGCTCCAGGAACAGCTGGGCCAGGAACGCCGTGTCGCTGCCCCATTGGTCGTGGGCGTTGAGCATGCCGACCTGACCGCGGTACCACCCGTCCGACAGCAGGGCTTCCACGCTGTGCTGGCCGGGCGTGAGCAGCGACGTGACGTCGTAGGTCTGCACCAGCAGCCGCGACCCGTACTCCGTGTACCCCGGCGCGAGCTCCTCGTCGCTCAGCCGCTGCCCGTCGATCGTCGGCTCGTAGACGCCGTGCGCGGTCGCGTAGAGACGCGCGCGGCGTACCGGGGACGCGACGTGCACCTCGCCACGCACCCGGTACGCCGGCCGGTGACCCGCGAGGCCGGCGTCGGCGCCGGTCGAGATCCAGGACGCCTGCCACTCATCGGCGTCGAGGAGTCCCGTCTCCACCACGAGCGGGTCGGACCAGTCGCTCCAGCCACGGTCCGTCTCGACCCGCACCCGCACGGTCCGCTGCTCGCGCGAGCCGAGCGGCTCGAACGGCCAGGGGACCAGGACGTTGGCGTCTCCCTCTCCGCGCGCCAGCGTCCCGTCGCCGGTCACCAGCTCGTGGGCGAGCTGCCGGATGGCACCGTCCGGCAGCCGCCACGAGAGCCGAGGCCGCCGTTCACCGATCCCGATCCCGCCGCGGTGCTCGGCCCTCAGGTCCGTGGGGCGCGTGCTCGTGGTGGTCATCGGTCTCCTCGTCCAGCGGTGCGGCCGGGGCCGACTCTTCCGGCCGGTACACCGGGGCGGAAGCAACGGCTGGGGATGCTGGGCATCCGCGGCGGCGATGCCTCGGCAGACGCGATGACGACCGTAGATTGAGGTGCGTGACGGCCACTCACGGTGCGTGCTGCGCCCCGACCAGCGGAGGATCGCCGACCACCGACCCCGCGTCGGTGGCCGTCCCGCGCGGCGAGCGCAGCACCCGCGGCCAGGTCGCGGTCGCCGGCGGCGAGTTCTGGATGGGGGACAGCCACGGCGACGGGTACCCGGCGGACGGCGAGGTACCGGTCCACCGGGTCCGCGTCTCGCCGTACCGGGTCGACGCCAAGGCCGTCACCAACGCGGAGTACGCCGCCTTCGTCGCCGCGACCGGGTATGTCACCGAGGCCGAGCGGGACGGTGTCTCCGCGGTCTTCCACCTCGCCGTCGACGCCGATCCCGCCGACGTGGTCGGGCGCGCGATCGGCACCCCGTGGTGGCTGGTCGTGCAGGGTGCCGACTGGCGGCACCCGTCCGGACCGCGCTCGGATGTCGAGGACCTGCAGGACCACCCGGTCGTGCACGTGTCGTGGCGCGATGCCCAGGCGTACTGCCGCTGGGCCGGCAAGCGGCTGCCGACCGAGGCCGAGTGGGAGCACGCCGCCCGGGGCGGCCTGGAGCGGGCCCGCTACCCCTGGGGCGACGAGCTCACCCCGCGCGGCCGGTGGCGCTGCAACATCTGGCAGGGCGAGTTCCCGCAGCGCAACACCCTGGACGACGGCTACCTCACCACCGCGCCGGTCGGCGCGTTCGCACCCAACGGGTACGGACTGCACAACAGCGTCGGCAACGTCTGGGAGTGGTGCGAGGACGCCTTCGGCCCGACCGTGTACGCCGACCGGCTGGCGTCCGCAGGTCCGGAGGGGGTGAGCGCCGACCCGGTCGCGGCCACGGAGGAGGCGCGCGGCACGTCCGCCCCGGGGACGCTGCGGGTGATGCGCGGCGGCTCGTACCTGTGCCACGACAGCTACTGCAACCGCTACCGCGTGGCGGCCCGCTCGGCCAACACGGCCGAGTCCTCGGCCGGCAACATCGGCTTCCGCTGCGCCAACGACGCGGACTAGCTCGGGAGCGCCGAGGGACGTCCGGTCGGGAGGTCGATCCCGCACGCCTGCAGTGCCGCCTGCGCGTCGGGGTCCTGGAAGGCCTGGAAGAACCCGTCGCCGCTGGGTCCCGCGCTGGGGAAGCCACTGGGCGGCGTGCCGTTCGTGGCGAAGTCGCTCGGCACGCCCGTCGGCCGGCCGCTCGGCTGCCCGGTCGGCAGGTCGCTCGGGAGGGCGTCCTCGAGGCCGGCCGCCTCGAGGCAGCGACGGACGGCGTCGAGGTCGAGCCCGCCCCCGAGCCCGCTTCCGGGGCCGCCGGACGGTGCCGCTGACGGGGTGGCGCCTGCCACGGACGTGGTGGTGGCGTCCTTGTCGTCTCCGGACCCGCAGCCCGTCAGACCGAGGGTCAGGACGAGGAGCACGGCGGCGAGCGACGTGGGACGAGCGGACATGGAGGTCTCCTGGGTCGTGGACGTCAGCGGATGGTGATGGTGGTGGCGGTGACGGCGCCCTGCGCATCGGTCCGTCCGGCCACCTGGACGGTCGATCCGGCTCTCACGTCGGAGGTCCTGCCCTGCTTCTCGACCACGATGCGGACCCGGTCGCCGAGCGAGATCGTGTGCGTCTTGCCGCCGAAGTCCTCGACCTTCAACGTCGTGCCCTTCAGGGAGACGACGGTGCCGATGACGGAGGTGGATCCCCCGTCCTGGCCGGTGCTCTGGTCGGTCGCGGCACCGCCGGGGAACACAGCACCGCTGGGCGGCGTGAACCCGCCGGCCTGCGGACCGGTCGCGGCCGCGGAGCCGGTGCCGGCGCCGTACGTCTTCTGCACCTGGACGCCGGCGAAGAACACCAGTGCGGCGGCCAGCACCAGGACCAGGCCGATCCGGAGTCGCGAGCGCTTGCGCGGCTCGGCCAGCCAGGCGTCCTCGAGCATCGACTCGGACTGGGTCGTCATCACTCGTGTCCCTTCACTCATAACGCATCGCGTCGATCGGGCGCAGCGAGGCCGCGCGGTTGGCGGGGTACAGCCCGAAGACCAGGCCGATGACGACGGCGACGCCGAAGGCCAGGACGACGGAGTACGGCGCCACGACGGGTTGCACCCCCACGATCGTGAAGTGGGAGCCGACGAGGCCTACGACCACTCCGACTGCGCCGCCGAAGAGCGAGAGCAAGACGGCCTCGGCCAGGAACTGGCCGACGATGTCGCCGCGTCGCGCGCCGATGGCCTTGCGGATGCCGATCTCGCGGGTCCGCTCGGTGACGGTGACGAGCATGATGTTCATGACGCCGATGCCGCCGACGAGCAGCGAGATGGCCGCCACGGCGCCCAGCAGCACGGTGAACGTGCGGTTCGAGGACGTCGCGGCGTCCAGGATCGACGAGGCGTTCTGCACGTCGTAGTCACGGTCGGCCGCCGTCACGCCGTGCCGCCCGTCGAGGATCGTCTCGACCTGGCTCTGCGCCAGGTCGACCGTGTCGGCCGAGGTGGCCTTGATCTCGATGGAGCCGATCGGCCCGTACCCGGCCAGCGTGTCCTGCACGGCCGTGGCCGGGGCGATCACCCGGTCGTCCTGGTCCTGCGGGCCGGCCGACCCCTTGGCCTCCAGCACCCCGACCACCTCGAACGTGATGCCGTTGAACGACACCTGCTCCCCGATGATGTCGCTCACGTCGGAGCCCACGAGGTCCTCGGCGACGCTGGTGCCGACCAGGGCCACACGCCGGTGCGCGGTGTACTCGGAGTCGGTGAACGACCGGCCCTCCGCGACCACGCTGTTGTCGATGAGGAGGTACGCCGGCGTCGACCCGGTGAAGGTGCCCACCGAGTGCGAGGCGCCGTCGTACGCCGCCGTGACCGAGGAGGCCGACACGACCGGCGCGACCCCCAGCACGGCCGAGGCCTCGTCGGTCTCGCTGGCCTCGGCGATGGCCCGGGCGTCCTCCATCGTGATCTCGGGGGTCCGGGACTGGGTGGCGTTCTGGCTGGTCGTGTCGCCTCCTCCGCCGCCGCCCGGGAAGAAGAGGCCGCCGGCCGCGCCACCGCGACCACCCGCCGCAGTCGAGCTCGCCGTGACCGTCAAGGTGTTGCTGCCCAGCCGGCTGATCTGGTCCTGCACGGCCTTGCTCGAACCGGTGCCGACGGCGACCAGGATGATGACCGCCGCGACGCCGATCAGGATGCCGAGCGTGGTCAGCACCGACCGCGGCTTGTTGACCGTGACGCCCTGCCACGCGACGCGCAGCACCTCGCCCGCGTTCACACGGCCTCCAGCGACCTGGTGTCGGACACGATCAGGCCGTCGCTCATCCCGATGATGCGCTGGGCATGCCGGGCGACCGCGTCCTCGTGCGTGATGACGACGAGGGTGCGGCCCTCGTCGGCCAGCTCGCCGAACAATGCGAGCACGTCCGCGGTGCTGTGGCTGTCGAGCGCCCCGGTCGGCTCGTCGGCGAGCAGCAGGACGGGGTCGGTGACGATCGCGCGGGCCACCGCGACCCGTTGCTGCTGCCCGCCGGAGAGCTCTGACGGCAGGTGCTTGACCCGGTCGGCCAGTCCCACGCGGTCGAGTGCCGCGAGCGCGCGTTCTCGGCGTTCGGCGACAGGGACACCGGCGTACGCCAGCGGCAGCTCGACGTTCCGCAGTGCCGTCGTGCGCGGGATGAGGTTGAAGCTCTGGAAGATGAAGCCGATCTTGCGGTTGCGGACGTACGACAGCTGGCGGTCGACGAGGCGGCGCACGTCGACCCCGTCCAGCAGGTACCTGCCCGAGCTGCCGGTGTCCAGGCAGCCGAGCACGTTCATCAGCGTCGACTTGCCGGACCCCGAGGCGCCCATCACCGCGAGGTACTCACGCTGGGCGACCACCAGGTCCACGCCGGCCAGGGCATGCACCTCGGCCTCGCCGTGGCCGTAGACCTTGGTCAGCCGTTCGACCCGGATGACGGGGTCGCTCATCGGCCCGGCCCGCTGACGACCGCTCCGCCCGGCCCGCCGGCCGGGAAGCTGAACCCGTCCGTGGCGGAGTCCGCCTGCTCCGGCAGCACCACGGTGTCACCGGGCGAGAGTCCGCTCAGCACCTCGGTGGTGGTGTCGCCCTGGAGACCGACGTCCACCTGCACGGTCTGCGTCGTGCCGTCGTCCTGGAGCACCGTCGCGGTGGTGCGGTCGCCGATGGTGGTCAGTGCGGAGCTGGAGACACGGGTGACGTTCTCCTTCTCCCCGGTGTTGACCGTCAGCTGCGAGGTCGCGCCGAGACGCACCCCCTTCGTCTTGTCGAGCCGCACGGTGACGCCGTACTCGACGACGTTGTTGGTGACCGTCTCGACGGTGTCGACCGAGGTGACGGTCCCGGTCACCTCGGTGTCGCTGGCCGAGAGGGTGACGGTCGCGGTCTGCCCGACCTCGACGTCGCCGATGTCGGCCTCGGCGACGTACGCCGTCACCTCGAGCGTCCCGGTCGCCGTGATCGTGACCAGCCCGCTCGAGCCGGAGTCGGACGCGGCGTCGGTCGACCCGCTTCCCGACGATGAGCCGCCGACGGTCCCGTTGACCGCGGTGACCGTGCCGGCCGCCGGAGCCCGGAGGACCGTCTGGTCCAGCGCCTGCTGGGCTTGCTGCACCCCGACCTGTGCCGAGGTCACCTGCGACCTGGCGTTCGCGAGCTCGTCGTCGGTGGCGCCCTGGGCGCTCACCGCGACCTGCGCCTGGGTCGAGCGGAGCTGGAGCCGGGCCGAGGCGACCTGCTCCTCCTGCTGCGTGACCTGCTGCCGCGCCTGGAGGAGCGAGGTGGCGCGCTGCTCCCGGGCCTGGACCAGCGCCTGGCGTGCGGCCGACTTGGCTTCGGCGCCTGTGGCGTCGGCCAGCTGCCGCTCGGCACGGGCGACCGCGGCGTCCTGCTGCCGCTTGGTCAGTGCGTAGCTGGCCCGCGACTGCGCCAGCGACGTCTGGGCCGAGCGCACGGACTGCTGGGCGCTCGCGACGGACAGGTTGTCCTGGGCGACCTCGGCCGACGTACGACCGTCGGCCACCGCGGCGTACGACGCCTGCGCCGACTGGAGCTGGGCCTGCGCGAGCGTGAGGTCCTGAAGGGCGGAGGTACGGTCGATCGACGCCAGCAGCTGGCCCTTGCGGATCCGGTCACCCTTCTTCACGTAGACGTGGGTGAGCGTCCCTCCGGCCCCCTCGAAGGACGCCTCGACGGTGCTGGCCGCCTCGACGTTCCCGCTGGCCGAGACCGTGGCTGTCACGTTGCCGGTGTCCACGGTCGCCGTCTGCTCGGCGGCCGCGGCGGGATCGGCCCCGCCGCTCACCGCCCGCCACGTCATGGCCGCCACCAGGGCGATGGCCAGCAGGATCAACGCGTTGATGGCCGGGCCGACTCGTCCGGTTCGTCTCCACAGTGGCACGCGGAGCATGTCAACGGTGCCGGCCGTGCTCCCCCTCTGAGGCGGCTGTGAGACGGCTATGTCTCAGATGTCCAGCTCCAGCTCGATCTCGTCGCGCAGGGGGATGCCGTGTTCCCCCGACGCCGGGATCTCCGGCTTCACCGTGCGCCGGCTCTCGTCCACGGCGCCGGCGCTCAGGCGGGCCAGCCGGAAGCCACGGCGCTGGTAGAACCGCAGCGCATCGACGTTGTCGTTGGTCGTGACGACCCAGAGGACGGAGCACCCGCCCTGCCGAGCGATCTCACGGACGGCGGCCACCAGCGCGGTCCCGGTCCCGGCAAAGCGCTGCGAGGCATGGAGGGTGAGCAGCTCGCACGCCGGACCGCGGACGACGTAGGTCGCGGCCCCGACGAGCTCCTCCCCGGACCAGGCCAGCACGGCCGGCTGCGCGGCCGCGTCGACCAGCTCGCCGCGCCGGGCGACGCGGGCCGCGTTGTTGTGCTCCAGGAACGTGCGCAGCTGCGCGTCGTCCTGCTCGCGCTTCGGGCGGACCTCCATGCCTCATGGTGACCCGTCCCTCGATTCGACCGACGTCCGGGACCGGGGTCATGCTGGTCGGGCTGTGCCTCCGCCCTGTGCCCAGACGTCGGGCCTCGTGGACAGGGTCCGCACAGGGTCCGTGGCTACCGTGGCGCGGCCCGTCCCCGAAAGAAAGCCGAGTCTGTGCACCGACGACTGCATCGCCCCGTGGCTGCCCTGTGCGCCGCCGTCCTCCTCCCCGCGCTGGCCGCGTGCGGCAGCGAGTCGAGCGGCGCCGCCGACAACGGCACGAAGTCGGAGGCGTCCAGCGGCGCCGAGACCGGCCAGCTGGACGAGGTCTCGTTCACCGGTGACGTGGGCAAGAGCCTCGAGGCCACGTGGAGCTCCAAGATCGCGACTCCCAAGTCGACGACCGTCACCACGCTGGTCAAGGGTGACGGCGACGCCGTCGCGGACGGCGACACGGTGAACGCCTACCTGTACGTCGGGAACGGCAGCGCTCAGAAGGACCTCTACAGCGACTACGACAACGGCGGCCCCGAGGCGATCCCGAACACCGACCAGGCCGGCGACGTGTTCCGCAAGCTGTTCGCCGACGCGACGTACGGCTCCCGCGTCGTCGCGGTGACGACCGCGACCGAGCTGTTCGGGCAGAACGTCGAGGGCAACCAGCTCGGGATCGGTGTGGACGACACCGTGGTGCTCGTCGCCGACCTCGTGGAGAAGCAGGAGCAGTCGCCCACGCCCACCGACGACAAGGCGCACGACGCCTCGCCCGACACGCAGCCGACCGTCGTGGAGACGGACGGCAAGCCGACCGGTCTCGACTTCTCGAACGTGGAGGAGCCCGCGCTCGACACCCCCGTCCAGCGCGTGGTGCTGAAGGAGGGCACGGGCGCGGCCGTCAAGGCCAGCGACACCGTGAAGATCGACTACCTGGGCGCGACGTACGACGCCAAGCAGCCCTTCGACGAGAGCTACTCGAAGCAGCCCCTGACGTCGGCGCTGAGCGGCCTCATCCAGGGCTGGACCATCGGCCTCACCGGGGTCGAGGTCGGCAGCCGGGTGCTGATCCAGATCCCGCCGGCCTACGGCTACGGCGCCCAGGGCAGCGGGGCGATCCCCGCGAACTCGACGCTGTGGTTCGTGATCGACGTGCTGGCAGTCAAGTAGCAGAGCCCGACCCGCACGTCCCAGGTGGGGGGGTGGTCTCCCCTTGCCCCTGAGGCGTGGTGCCTTCGCCCGCCCGAGAGGATGTGTCGGGCCGAGCTCCGGCCGCACTAGATTCCCGGCACTCGCCGGGTTTCCCCCGTGCCCGACGAGTGCAGATGTGCCGGATCCGCCCTTGTCCCCCCTGATCGCCGCGATTACCTGGGCGGACCGGCACACCGCTTGAAGCGCTCAGTCCGTCGACGCGAACGTGATGGACTCGCTGGCGAGGGCGATGCGGTCCACCAGCGTCGCGGAGGCTCCTTGGTCGTGCCAGCGGTCGATGACCACCTGGGCGCCGCCTATGTCCACGACCCAGAAGTCGATGACCACGGGCGCGGGTACCAGCCCGTAGGTGACGCCCCGGCTGCCCCGCGCGGTCTCCGCGATGAGGTAGTGGGCCTCGCCCTCCGTGCAGTCTCGGGGGACCCGGAGCCGGAGATGGAGGGCGGAACGGCCGAGCACCTGGCTGGGAGCCACGGCCTGGAGGACCGTGCTCCTCGGGAGCTCGGCGAGCTGGCGTGCGAGGCCCTCGGAGCTTCCGGCCACGGCACCGTTCACCGGCCCGCCCACGCAGCCCGAGCCTGCTGACAGCGCGTACGGCCGGTAGACGCCCAAGCCGCCGAACGCCTCGCCGTCGACGAGCACCGGGAAGTTCCCGCTCCACCACCCGTCGCCCGCCAGCGTCACGTCTGCCTCGAGCGGCTCTCCCTGGGCGTCGGAGCCCACCAGGACGCGGTAGGTCCCGGGCTCGAGGTCCTCACTGCCCATGTTGCCGGCCAGGGCCGGCGGCGCCTGGTCCACCGACGGGACAGGCGTGGCGGTCTGCTCGTGGGCGATGCCGGTGGAACCCTTCGCGGTGCGATCGCCCTGGGTGACCGCGTAGACGCCCCCGCCGATGAGCGCGACCGCCAAGGCGGCGCCGCCGACCCGCGTGATCGTGCGCCGACGCCGGCGGGTTCGTCCGCCGACGATCAGCCGCTGCACGTCGGGTCCGGGCGTGACCTGCATGTCGGCCTCCTGGTTGAGCGCTGACCGGAGCTCGTCGCCGAGAGTCATGAGCCGTCCACCACCTCTCCGACACCCGTCGCGGCCAGGGCACGGCGGAGAGCCGCCATGCCCGCGGACGCCTGGGACTTCACCGTGCCGGGTGCGCAGCCCAGCACGTCCGCGATCTGTGCCTCGCTCAGGTCCTCGTAGTGCCGCAGCACGATGACGGCGCGCTGCCGGTCCGGGAGCGCACAGACGAGCGGTCGGCGTTGAAGTAGTGGTAGCCCATCGCCCCGGCCGTCGGGTGTGAGACACATCCGGCGACGATGCGGACGCCGGAGCCGTTCACCCACCCGAGCTCGTAGCCGGCCTCCGTCGCCTTCTCGACCCGGTGGAACCCGGCAGTGGCCCTGCGCACCTGGGCCAGCTCGTCCGCGAGGACCTCGGCAGGTGCCGCGTGCTCGTGTGCGGAGTGGTCGTGGTTCGAGTGGCCGTGACGAGGAGCCGCGTCGTCCGCCGCCATGGCGGGGATGAGGGCCGTGCCCACCAGGACCGGCACCACCAACGCCACGCCGATGACAGTCTTGCGAGCACTCCGGTCCGGTCCGGCCATGAGCTTCCCCGTTCGTCGTGGGGTGGTTCGTCCCACCTCACGCCTCGAACGCATCGAGGCAGCCATCCGGTTCGTCGGAGGGCCAGGCCCGTCTGGCTGGGTCGGTCAGCCGGCGACCTCGGCCAGCGCGGCGTCCAGGATCTCGATCGCCTCGGTGACCTCCAGGGCCGTCGTCGTCAGCGGCGGCACCAGGTGGATGCGGTTGAAGTTCACGAACGGCAGCATGCCGCGCTTCTTGCAGGCCGCGACCACGGCGTTGACCTGCGGGCTGGTGCCGCCGTACGGCGCCAGCGGCTCGCGGGTCTCGCGGTCGGCGACCAGCTCGACGGCCCAGAACGCGCCCGTGCCGCGGACCTCCCCGACCCACTCGTGGGTGCGCGCCAGCTCGGCCAGGCCGGGAGCGAAGACCTCCTCGCCCAGGGCCGCCGCGTGCTCGACGACGCGGTCGTCCTCCATCGTGCGGATGGTGGCGACGGCCGCGGCGCAGGCCAGCGGGTGACCGGAGTACGTCAGGCCGCCCGGGTAGACGCGGTCGTCGAAGGTCGCCGCGATCGCCGGGCTGATGGCGACGCCGCCGAGCGGCACGTAGCCGGAGTTCACGCCCTTGGCGAAGGTCAGCAGGTCGGGCACCAGCCCGTCGAGCTCGGAGGCGAACCACCGGCCCGAGCGCCCGAAGCCGGACATCACCTCGTCGGCGATCAGCATGATGCCGTGTTCGTCGCACAGGCGGCGTACGCCGGAGAGGTACCCGGGCGGCGGGACCATGATCCCGGCCGTGCCGGGGATGGCCTCCAGCACGATCGCCGCGATCGTCTGCGGCCCCTCCATGGCGATCACCTCGGCCAGGTGGTCCAGGGCGCGCTCGCACTCCTCGGCCTCGGTCGTCGCGTGGAACCGGCTGCGGTAGAGGAACGGCCCGAAGAAGTGCACGGTGCCGGCGGCGCCGTGGTCGTTGGGCCAGCGGCGCGGGTCGCCGGTCACGTTGACGGCGAGGTGGGTGCCGCCGTGGTACGAGCGGTACGTCGAGAGCACCTTGATCCGGCCCGTGTGCAGTCGCGCCATCCGGATGGCGTGCTCGTTGGCGTCGGCACCGCCGTTGGTGAAGAACACCCTGTCCAGGTCGCCGGGGGTGTGGCCGGCGATCAGGCGCGCCGCCTCGGAACGCGCCGCGTTGGCGTGCTGCGGCGCGACGGTGCAGAGGTACGCCGCCTGCTCCTGGATCGCGGACACGATGCGGGGATGCTGGTGGCCGAGGTTGGTGAACACCAGCTGAGAGGTGAAGTCCAGCAGCCGCTGGCCGTCCTGGTCCCAGACGTGCGACCCCTCGGCCTTGGTGATCACCATCGGGTTCAGCGAGCCCTGGGCGGACCAGGAGTGGAAGACGTGCGCGCGGTCCAGCTCGCGGACGCGCTCGGGAGTCAGGTCGACGAAGTCAGACATTTTGCGGGAACCCCAGCTCGAGGCCGCCGTGCGGCCGGTTGTGCGGGTCGATCCACCGGGTGGTGACGACCTTGCCGCGGGTGAAGAAGTGGACGCCCTCGGTGCCGTGGGCGTGCGTGTCGCCGAGCAACGAGCGCTTCCAGCCGCCGAAGGAGTAGTAGGCGACGGGCACCGGCACGGGCACGTTGACGCCGATCATGCCGACGTTCACGTCGGCCTCGAAACGCCGGGCGGCCCCGCCGTCGTTGGTGAAGACAGCCGTGCCGTTGCCGTACTGGTTGGCGTTCACGAGAGCGACGGCCTCGTCGTAGGTGTCGACGCGGACCACCGAGAGGACCGGGCCGAAGATCTCCTCGCGGTAGATGTCCATCTCGGGGGTGACGTTGTCGAAGAGCGTCGGACCGAGCCAGAATCCGCCGTCGGCACCCCGGGCCGCGACCCCGCGGCCGTCGAGGACGACCTTGGCGCCCTGCCGCTCGCCGGCGTCGACGAACCCCGCGACCTTGTCGCGGTGGGCCCCGGTGACCAGCGGGCCCATGTCGGCCTCGGTGCCGGCCCCGCTGGTGGCGTCCGGCCCGCCGTCGCCGGTGACGATCCGGCGCGCGCGGTCGGCGACCCGGGCGACGAGCTCGTCGCCGATCGGGCCGACCGCGACCAGCACGCTGATCGCCATGCAGCGCTCGCCGGCGCTGCCGAAGCCGGCGTTCACCGCCGAGTCGGCGGCCAGGTCCAGGTCGGCGTCGGGCAGCACGACCATGTGGTTCTTGGCGCCGCCGAGCGCCTGGACGCGCTTGCCGTGCTGCGATGCCCGCTCGTAGACGTACTCGGCGATCGGCGTCGAGCCGACGAAGCTGATGGCCTGCACGACCGGGCTCTCGAGCAGGGCGTCCACGGCCTCCTTGTCACCCTGCAGCACGTTGAAGACGCCGTCCGGGAGACCGGCCTCCTTCCACAGCTCGGCCAGCCACAGGGACGCGGACGGGTCCTTCTCGCTGGGCTTGAGGACCACGGTGTTGCCGGCCGCGATGGCGATCGGGAAGAACCACATCGGCACCATCGCCGGGAAGTTGAACGGCGAAATGATGCCGACCACGCCCAGCGGGTCGCGCTTGGAGTGCACGTCGACCCCCGACGAGACGCTCTCGGAGTGCCCGCCCTTCAGCAGGTGCGAGATGCCGCAGGCGAACTCGACGACCTCCTGGCCGCGGGCGATCTCGCCCAGCGCGTCCGAGAGCACCTTGCCGTGCTCGGCGGTGATGATCTCGGCGAGCTCGCCACGCCGGGAGTTCAGGAGCTCCCGGAACGCGAAGAGGACCTGGGTACGGCGCGCGAGGGAGGTCTGCCCCCAGTCCTCGGCGGCTGCCGCCGCGGCCGCGATGACGGCCTCGGCGTCCTCGCGGCTCGCGAGCGCGACCTGCCCGGACACCCGTCCGGTGGCGGGGTTGGTGACGTCGGCGGAGCGGCCGCTGGTCCCGGCGTACCGGGCGCCGTTGCTCCAGTGCTCGATGGCGTGCTCGATGGCGGGGCTGGTCATGGCCCCATGCTGGTGGTGCCGGGCGCGCGCGCGTGCCGACGTACTGTCAGGAATCTGTCCCAGTCACCTGTCATAGTGTCGGGGTGCTGAGCGTGGCGGACGTCCTCCGGATGCCGGCGGTCCGCAGCGCCGACCCGGAGGTGCTCGCCGGGGCCGACCTGCTCGACCAACCGGTGCGGTGGGTGCACACCACCGAGCTCGCGGACATCGGGCCGTTGCTGCGGGGTGGCGACCTCGTGCTGACCACCGGCATCGCGCTGCCCGACCACACGGAGGGCCTGGCCCGGTTCGCCTCCAGCCTCGCGGAGTCGGGCGCCGCCGGACTGCTCGTGGAGCTGGGCCGGCGCTGGTCGGCGCTGCCGCAGGAGCTGGTCGCGCACTGCGAGGAGCGCGGTCTCCCGCTTGTCGCGCTGCGCCGGGAGGTGCGCTTCGCCGCGGTGGCGCAGGCGGTCGGCGAACGGCTCATCGCCGACCAGCTGGCCGAGCTGCGCGCGGCCGAGCGGGTCCACGACACCTTCACCGAGCTGAGCATCGGGGAGGCCGGACCCGCCGAGATCCTGGCGGCCGCCCAGCGGCTGTCCGGCTCGGCCGTGGTGCTGGAGGACGAGCAGCACCGGATCGTCGACTACCTGGTCGGGCCGGCCGACGACGGGTTCGTCGAGGACTGGGAGCGCCGGTCGCGCACCGTGCGGACGACCGGTCGCACCGGCTGGGACCCGAGCACCGGCTGGCTGGTCACCCGGGTCGGCCGTCCCGAGCGCGGCTGGGGAAGGCTGGTGATCGCTGCCCCGGCGGGCGCGTCGGCCGGGTTGACGGCGGTGGCCGAACGGGCCGCCGCCGCGCTGGCCATGCACCGCCTCCACGACCGCACCCGCGACGGGCAGACCCGGCGGGTGCACCACGAGCTGCTGGCGGCCCTGCTCGCCGATCCCACGGACGAGGAGACCCGACGGCGCGTGGAGATCGCCGGCCTGCCGGCGGGCCGCCAGCTCGTCGGCGTGGCCCTGCGGCCACCGCGTCCCGCGCAGCTCGACGACCTCGTCGCGGCGTGCCTGCGGGCCGCCGAGGTCACCCACGCGCCGTTGCTGGCCTCGGTCTTCGAGAGCGAGGTGCGCGGGCTGGTGGCCCTGCCGCCGCGCGCCGACGCCGTACGGTTCGTCGACCGGTGGGCCCGCGAGGTGGCCGGGCGGGTACCGGCCGTCGTGGCGGCGGGGACCCCTGCGACCGGGCTCGCCTCGGCGGACCGCACCCTCCAGGAGGCCTCGCAGGTGCTGGCCGCGCTGCCGGCGCTGCCCACCGCGGACGCCGTCGGCGGGGTACGCCGGCTCGAGGACGTGCACGTGCGCGGCCTGCTGACCCTCCTCGCCGACGACCCCCGCGTCGCCGCCTTCGTCGACCGCGAGCTGTCGGCCCTGCGCGCCGAGCCCGAGCTCTTCCGGACCTTGCGCGCGCTGGTCGAGCACCCCGGTTCCAAGGCCGCCGCGGCCGCCGCTCTCCACGTCTCCCGGCCGGTCCTCTACGACCGGATCGCGAAGATCGAGCGGCTGTTGTCGGTGTCGCTGGACGACGCCGAGGTCCGGACGTCGCTCCACGTGGCTCTGCTGGCGGAGGAGGTGTGAACGGCACAGCCCCTGGGCCGGGCCTGCTTCCGAGCACGCCGGCCCGCTGGGCGCACTTATCCTGCTGCCGTGGATGGCGAGACCGTGGCTCTGGTCGGGGGTGTTCTCGCGGTCTTCGGCACGCTGACTGGGACCGTGTTCACACAAGCGCGCTCCGACAAACGTGACCGCGTGAGACTCGCCTCCGAGGAGCGTCGCGAGGAGCGCAGACTGAACGTGGACGCGCAGCGTGCCCGAGAGGCCCGGCTGTTCGACCACCGTCGTGCGGCATTGCTCCACGTGATCGAGAAGTACCACTCCTCTGCGGAGCGGGCGTGGAACGTCGAGCACGACCCGACCGCGCCACTGCCTGACGCCGACGAGCTGGAGCCGCTGTGGCAGTTGCTCAGCCAGGTCGACCTGTATTGCGGTCGTGAGTCGGCGAGACTGGCTCGTGAGGTCCACACCACGTTGTCCGCGTGGCTGCACGGGACCGGACCGGGCACGGGCGATGACCGACAAGGCCGTGCCGAGGCAGCGTTCCAAGCGTTTCTCGCCGCGGCACGGTCAGAACTGGGCGTGCCACGCAGCATCGACGAAGCGACAGAAGAGCCGGCTGCTGAATAGGCCGGGCTCTGCTCTAATACCCGCATGGTGCGAGGGGCTGGGGCGAGAGTCCGCGGTCTCGGGGAGAGGTAGAGCCCGATGACGACGACGGCCTTGATGGTCGTCGCCGGCAGCGACGACATCGTCGGGTTCGACGATGTCCGCGAGGCCATCTGTGCGGCGACCGAGCACGTTCGGTCAGGCGCCCCAGGCGCCGCAGTTCACATCGCCAAGCCTCTGCGGCACGAGTCGGGTTACACCCGCCAGGATGCTGCGAACGTGTCGGCAATCGTCGAGCTCGCCGGGCCTCAGCAGGTGCTCGTGTCGCAGACCGCAGCCGAGCGCGTCACCGACCTGCCCCTCGGTATGTCCTTGCGCGACGAGGGCCTGCACGAGCTACCGGCTCTCGAGGAACGCCTGAGGATCTTCCTGGTGGTCGCGGCCGGTCTGTCGGATGCTGGGATCCGTGGGCCGACATCGGCCGACATGACGTTTGGCCGACTGCCGGCGCTGCTGACACCCACGGTGGGCCGTGAGGGTGAACTGGCCGAGCTGACCGCCATGTTGGCGGATCCGACGTGTCGTCTGATCACGCTGACAGGGCCCGGTGGCACGGGGAAGACTCGCTTGGCGATCGAGTTTGCGTCACGAGTGGCTGACCGATACCCCGATGGTGTGGCATTCAGCCGCCTGGCCACCATCACGCGCGCAGATGACATGTGGATGGCCATGGCGCACGCCCTGGGCATCCCGGCTGATGGTCAGTCACCACCGAGCTTCTTCACATACGTCGCCGACAAACGTGCACTGCTCGTGCTGGACAACCTGGAACAGATCTCCGACGTGGGGCGCCTAGTTTCGGAACTGCTCGTCAACGCGCGCAAGCTCACCGTCCTGGCGACGTCACGAAAGGTGCTGCGCGTCTCGGGCGAACGACAGCACGAGGTGCCTCCGCTGGAGCTTCCCCAGTCAGACTCCATGGACGACGTGGCCCGTGCTGGCGCGATCGAACTCTTCGTCGCGACAGCACAGCGCGTCAACCAGCACTTCCAGCTCGATGAGGCGAACGCCTCCGACCTGGCGGCGTTGTGCCGGGCTCTGGACGGGCTGCCGCTGGCACTCGAGCTGGCCGCCGCTCGGACCAGGATGCTCACCCCGAAGTCTCTGTTGCAGCGCCTCGACACTGCCCTGGACCTCGCGGACAAGAGCGCCGACGCGGTCGACCGGCAACGCACTCTTCGCGCGACCATCGAGTGGTCCTACCGGTTGCTGTCGCCCGAGGAGCAGCTCGTGCTACGCAAGCTGGCGGTGTTCGCCGGTGGTGCGAACCAGTCTGCGCTGCAGTCCGTCGCCGGCCAGCTGCCCCAGCACGCTGAGCTCTGGGACGTTCTCGATGAGCTCATCGATGCCAGCCTGGTGAAGGCAGACCTCTCCTCCGTCGGTGAGACGCGCTTCGGTCTCCTGGAGACGATCCGCCGATTTGCTGTCGACATCACCACGCCCGACGAACTGGACGCGACACGAACGGCGCACGCCCAGCACTTCTTCGACGTGCTCAGTGGGCACGTCGAACAGGACACCTCCTCCGGATGGGTCTCTGCTCGCCTCTTGGCCGATCGAGCCAACCTCTCTGAGGTTCTCCAGCGCGGCGCGCGCGGCGTGACATCCCCACTGGTCGGCGGCGAGGTCCATCCGCTCCACGTCTTGTCGCTGTTCGTGTCGTTGGGCATCTGGATGAGGTGGCACAGCGACGCCCAGGCGTGGCTCGATCTCTCCCAGAGGGGCGCTTACGAACAGGAGCCACTGGGAGCATGGGCTTGTGGGTGCCTTCGGATACCGGTCCTGGAGATCGCGGGCCGGCACGAAGAAGCGGTTGAGTCAGCATTGGCGCTGGCTGAGAACTCGATCCAGGTGACCTCGCTGGGCACCTCGCCACTCTCTTGGCTCGATCCCGTCGAGAGACTCTCCCACTCGCTCTACTACGGGGCGCGGGCCGCCTGCCGGCTGGCCAGGGCTGACGACGCACGCGCGCTCCTCGAGCGCTTCGCCGGCGTGTCACCGACCAACCAGGACACTCTCCAGTTCTCGAATCTGTCCGGCGCCATCGCCGAGCTCGCGGGCGATTACGAGGGAGCTCTGCGATGGGACCGGCTCAGCCTCGACCACGCACGGAGGGCAGGTGATATCGGCAATGCGATGGTCGGTGCCATGAACATCGCGAGCTCATTGCTCGACCACGGAGAACGACGGAGCGCGTTGGAGCAGCTGCTGGCCCGCACTCCTGAAGAGTTCGCCAGCCTCAGCGACGAAGGCCTTGAAACCTATGGTGAGCTCCTCGCCGCTTCCGTGGCTGGAGATCAGCCCCTCATGGCCGCGAGGATCATGGGTGCTCTCACGACCTACCGATCCTCGCACCACCGGCCGCCGCACACTCCGTACGAGGAAGAAACCCTCGAGCGTCAGCTGGCCGATCCACGCCGGTCTGTCACCCATACGGCGTGGCTGGACGCTGTGGAACGAGGCCGGGATGAGGATCTGTCCGCTCTCATCCGCGAAGTGGAGGCCGGGGCCCTTGCGGCCCAGGAGCCCCGTGGTGCCGCTGAACCGACCTAGCGCTCAGCGCGGTGCCGCCATCGGGCGAAAGGAGCGATGTGGCCTACTCGGTGCCGTGCCCCGGGAGCTGAGCAGTGGCGATCGGCTGACCGTCATCGGCGTCCCAGGGGGACTCCCCGCGCGTGACCACGTCTCCGGGGCCAGGGTCCCAACGCCCGTCGTCCACGAGCAGGAAGACGTGATCCTCGTCGGAGGCCTGCTCGACGATCGCGGCCGCTTCGGCGCTGGTGTCGCAGGTCTGGCGGACCCGCAGGCGGTCGTCGCGGTAGATGCGCACCTCGATCTTCGCTGCCTCGTCGAGCGTCCCTGCGTACATGACCGTGCCTCCTGTGATGATTCGACCTGCGCACCAGCCTCGGCCCGTGCGGCCCGCGCGGTCAGGGTCCAAGGTCCCGGTGTGCGGCGACGTGAGTCCCGGGCCGCGTCGAGTCGCCGTCAGGCGGCTGGGCGGAGCGGTTCCGCGTCGTGCTCGTCGTACTCGGCCGCAGGCACGTCAGGCATCACGCCAGGGGGGCCGGCCAGTGCCTCGAGCCTGCGCTCCGGATGAGGTGGCTCCAGCACGGTCAGCACCGCGAGCGAGACCCACAGCACGGCATGGAACGTGGCAATGAGGAGCAGCGCGCTCGCCATGGTTCGCTTCCTGTGGTTCCGAGGTCCGGTCGTCTGCCGCCCCGAGAACACGCCTTCTGCCTACCTCGTGACGGGCCTGAGCGACAGAGCCCTTCGCCACCTCGTGCCGGGCACGACTACCCGTCAACGGTCCCGACGGGTCGGGGCCTCGGGCCCTGGCAGCAGCGCCTTGAGGGAGTCACGGTGAGAGGAGAGCTCTTCCGAGGGAGGCGTCATGACCACGTCTGTTGACCCCGAGGTGCACGAGACGCGCGCGCCCGTACCGCTGTCGTCGCTGGTCGAGCAGTGGGTGGCGGCCGGCGTCATCTCGCCGGAGCAAGCACGCCGCATGACGTCGTACGACGACGTGATGGTCACCCTGGACGGGCCACCGCCGGACGCGCACCGGCGGAGGCCCTCGACGGTCGCGATGGAGGCCCTCGGCTACATCGGCGGTGTCGTGGTGCTGGTGAGCTCGATCCTGATCATGAACCTCTACTGGTCCGACCTGTCCGACGGTGTCAGGGCCACGGTCGTCGCCCTGGCGAGCGCGGCCCTGCTGGGCGCCGGATTCGCGACGTCGGTGCAGCGAGGTGACGTAGGGGTGCGGCTCCGCTCGGTGCTGTGGCTCGCCGCGACGGGGGCGTTCGCAGGGTTCCTGGCGCTGCTGACCGCCGACATCCTCGACCTGGACGAGGCGGACGCCGCGGCGTTGGCCAGTGCCGGCACGGCGGCGGGCGCCGCGGCGCTGTGGTGGCTCCACCGCCACCTGCCCCAGCAGATGGCCACCATGGTCGCGCTGATGGTGACGGCCGGATCCCTCGTCAACGACGTCGCCCCCGGCCACGACTCGCTGCCCGGCCTCGGAGCCTGGACCGTGGCCGCCACGTGGTTGCTGCTCGGCTGGGGTGGGCTGTTGCGGCCACGGCTGGTCGTGCTGCCACTTGGGGCAGCCGCGATGGTGGTGAGTGCCAGCATGACGCTCCCCACGAACGCCGGCTTCGTGCTGGCGATCGGGACCGTCGCCTTCGTCGTGGCCCTGGCCGTGTTGCAGAGCGACCTGCTGCTGCTGGCGGTGGGAGCCATGGGCACCCTGATGGTGCTGCCCGCAGCCGCCACCGAGTGGTTCCCGGACAGCGACGCCGTGCCGTTCGTCCTGCTCGCCATGGGGTTGCTGCTGGTCCTCGCCGCGGTCTGGACGGCGCGGCGCCATCGCGACCGGCCTCGTGAGCCCGGACGTGACTGGGGCCGGCTGCCGAGGACGACTGCCCTCGTGGCCGCTGGCGTCGTGCTCGTCGTGGCGGTGGTCATCGTCGCGGTCGTCACAGCCGGGTGATCGTGTTCAGCGGTCCGGCAGGCCGGACCGTTGGGCGATGTGGGAGGAGGAGGACAGTGTCAGGCTCGAAGTCGGGATCGGTACGGCGTGAGGAGTCGGCCAGGCAGGCCCTGGCCGCCCTGGGGTCGCACCGCTCGGACCAACAACAGCTCAGCATCCAGTGCCGCCACGCCCACCACGTGGCTGCCGTGTACCGGACCGAGGCGGGGCCGGTCTACGTCGCCCGCACGGGCCCGCACGGCCACGGGCGCAAGGACTTCATCGACAGCGGCAGGCACGGCGGCCATGGCGGCGAGGAGTACGTCGACCTCTTGACCGAGGCGCCCTCCGTGGACGAGGAGCTGCCCGCCTGGTGCGACTGCGGTCCCCGGATCCTGTTGCGTCGCGACGTGCTGCGGCACGTCGCAGCGCGACGGGGGACGGTTCGGCTGGAGTAGGCCGCGCGAGGACGCTCTCGTCCGGGCGGCCCGTGCCGTGGGGCAGGCCGCCGTCACCACTTCTTGGACAGCCGCCGGGACAGCAGGAAGCCGTGTCCGTCCCGGTTGTGGCACCGCAGACCGGTCCGCCGTGACCGGCAGGTGACTCCGTCGCGCCGCCACGTCGTCCCGTAACCCAGCACCGGCGCGTTCTCGTCGTACACCGTGTCGATGATGCAGAGGAACGAGGCTCTGCCGGTGGCAGGCAGCATGACGCCCTTCCAGAAGAAGTCGCACGGGCCCTTCGGCTCCGGCTCGAGCCCGGAGAGGATGTCGCAGCGCAGCTTCGCGGAGTTGAACAGGCAGGCGATGTTCCGCGACGGCATCATGAAGCTCGGCCAGTGGCGCACGGTCGTCGTCGCGGTGGCACGGGTGGTGGGAGGGGTCTGCGCCGGAGCCGCGTTCGGCACGAGCAGGGCGACGGCGAGTGCACCCACGACGGCGGCCCGTCGAAGCACGGTCATGAGGCGATGGTGACGAGCCGGGACCGCTGCGCCCAGAGGCGTTGGTCCCGGTTCGAGGACCCCGTGCGACGCAGGTCCACCGGTCCTCCATCCCGGCCGGAGGCACTCGAAGCGGGGACCTTCTGCCCTACAACGAAGGTGTTGCTCCGGCCGAGACTGACCGCGAGGAGGCGCGCCATGACCCAGACCTGGAACCCGATCCATCAGCACCTACCGGGCGGCACGACCTACGACGAGGACAGGGCGTCCTTCACCTGGGAACGCGCGCGGGCCGAGCTCGCCGGGCTGCCCGGCGGTCGGGGGCTGAACATCGCCCACGAGGCGGTGGACCGGCACGTGGACGAGGGTCGAGGGGACGTGACCGCGATCCGCTGCATCGCCGTCGACGGGAGCGTGACCGACATCAGCTACGCGCAGCTGGGGGACCTCAGCGGCCGGTTCGCCCAGGTGCTCACCGACCTGGGGGTGCAGCGCGGTGAGCGGGTCGCGTCCTTGCTGGGCCGGCAGCCGGAGCAGTACGTCGCGGCGCTCGGCACCTTGAAGCGCGGCGCCGTGTTCTGCCCGCTGTTCTCCTCGTTCGGGCCCGAGCCGGTGCGGGAGCGCCTACGGCTGGGCAGCGTCAAGGTCCTGGTCACCACCGCCGACCTGTACCGCAAGCGGGTGGCGCACCTGCGTGACGAGCTCCCCGACCTGCGGCACGTGCTCGTCACCGGCGGTGTCGAGGACGACCGGACCCTCGACCTGCACGAGCTCATGGCGTCGGCGGCACCGGGGTACACGATCCCGGACACCGAACCCGAGGACCCAGCTCTGCTGCACTTCACCAGCGGCACCACGGGCAAGCCGAAGGGCGCCGTGCACGTCCACGGGGCGGTCGTCGCCCACCACGCCACCGCGGCGTACGCCCTCGACCTGCGGCGCGGCGACGTCTTCTGGTGCACCGCTGACCCGGGCTGGGTGACGGGCACGTCGTACGGCATCATCGCGCCGCTCACCTTCGGCGCGACGCTGATCAGCTACGCCGGGGAGTTCGACGCCAAGGACTGGTACCGCACGCTGGCCGAGCAGCGCGTCCAGGTCTGGTACACCGCGCCGACCGCGCTGCGGATGCTCATGCGGTACGGCGCGGACCTCGCCCACGACTACGACCTCTCCGCGCTCCGCCACGTCGCCAGCGTGGGGGAGGCGCTCAATCCCGAGGTGGTCGTGTGGGGGGTCGAGGCGCTCGGCCTGCCGGTGCACGACAACTGGTGGCAGACCGAGACCGGCGCGATCATGGTCAGCAACCACCGCGGCATGGAGATCCGGCCCGGTTCCATGGGTCGCCCGGTCCCGGGTGTCGACGCGGCCGTCCTCGTGCAGGGCGCCGACGGCCGGGCCGAGGTCGCCGACGGCGCGGTCCGGTTCGCCGAGCCCGGTGAGACGGGCGAGCTGGCGCTGCGTCCTGGCTGGCCCTCGATGTTCCGCGGCTACCTCGACGACCCCGAGAGGACCGCGAAGTGCTTCGGCGGCGGCTGGTACCTCAGTGGCGACCTGGCCCGACAGGATGCGGACGGGTACTTCTGGTTCGTCGGCAGGGCCGACGACGTCATCAAGTCCGCCGGGCACCTGATCGGGCCGTTCGAGGTGGAGACCGCGTTCATGGAGCACCCGGCGGTCGTCGAGGCCGGCGTGATCGGCAAGCCGGACCCGGTGGCGGGCGAGGTCGTCAAGGCCTTCGTGACCCTGAGGGCCGGCTTCGAGCCCACCGAAGAGCTGCGCCGCGACCTGATCGCCTTCGGGCGGCGTCGCCTGGGCGGCCTGGCGCCCAAGGAGATCACCTTCGACCAGCACCTTCCGCACACCACGAGCGGGAAGGTCATGCGCCGCCTGCTCAAGGCCCGGGAGCTCGGGCTGCCCGAAGGAGACGTGTCGACCCTGGAGCAGGCGCGATGAACGCCCGCCGTGCGGCCGTCGCCGCCGAGCCCGAGCAGTCCACACCGGAGGCCGCGCACCGTCGCGAGCTCCTGCGCACCATGCTGCTGATCCGGCGCTTCGAGGAAGCGTGTGCCGAGCTCTACAGCGCGGCCCGGATCCGCGGCTTCGTGCACCTGTACGTCGGCGAGGAGGCTGTCGCCACCGGGGTGATGGCGGCGCTGGGTCCCGACGACGCCGTCGTGTCGACGTACCGGGAGCACGGGCACGCGCTGGCCCGCGGACTCCCGGTGGACTCCCTGATGGCCGAGATGTTCGGCAAGCAGTCGGGGTGCAGCGGCGGCCGAGGCGGGTCGATGCACCTCTTCGACAGCTCACGGCACTTCGTCGGCGGCAACGCCGTCGTCGCGGCCGGCATCCCCCTGGCGATCGGTCTGGCCCTGGCCGACAAGCTGCAGCACCGCGACCGGGTGACCGTCTGCTTCTTCGGGGAGGGTGCCGCCGCCGAGGGAGAGTTCCACGAGGCGCTCAACCTGGCGACCCTCTGGAGGCTGCCGGTGCTGTTCTGCTGCGAGAACAACCTGTACGCGATGGGCACGGCGATCGCCAAGGAGCACGCCCAGACCGACCTGGCCCTGCGTGCCGAGTCCTACGGACTGGCCGCCTGGCCAGTCGACGGCATGGACGTGTTCGCCGTGGAGTCCGCCGCGCGCCGGGCCGTCGAGGCCATCCGTGGCGGGGCCGGGCCGCACTTCCTGGAGCTGCGCACGTTCCGGTTCCGCGCGCACTCGATGTACGACCCCGATCGCTACCGCGAGAAGGTCGAGATCGAGCACTGGAAGGAGCACGACCCGATCGACGCGCTGGTCGCCACGATGCGGGCGGCCGGGCAGCTCGACGACGCCGACCTGGAGGCGACCCGTGACGAGGTCGCCGGCCTGGTCGCGGCGGCCGTCGACGCAGCGGAGGCGGCGCCGATCGAGCCGGTCGAGAGCCTGACGCGGTTCGTCACGTCCGACCGCGAGGCGGAGGGGAGCAGGACATGACCGCCACCCTGGTGGAGACCACCTACCGCGAGGCGCTGCGCGCCGCCCTTCGGGAGGCGCTGTCGGAGGACGAGCGGGTCTTCCTGATGGGGGAGGACGTCGGCAGCTACGGCGGCTGCTTCGCCGTCAGCCTCGGCCTGCTCGAGGAGTTCGGGCCCGAACGGATCCGCGACACCCCGCTGTCGGAGTCGGCGTTCGTCGGAGCCGGCATCGGTGCCGCTCTGGGTGGGATGCGCCCGATCGTCGAGATCATGACCGTCAACTTCAGCCTGCTCGCGCTCGACCAGATCATGAACAACGCCGCGTCGCTGCTGCACATGTCCGGCGGGCAGTTCAACGTGCCGCTGGTGATCCGGATGACGACCGGCGCGGGGCGTCAGCTCGCCGCGCAGCACTCGCACAGCCTGGAGGGCTGGTACGCCCACATCCCCGGCCTGCGGATCCTCGCGCCGGCCACCCTGGAGGACGCGCGCGGCATGCTCCCCACCGCGCTGCGCGACCCGGACCCGGTGCTCATCTTCGAGCACGGCTCGCTCTACAACATGAAGGGCACGCTGGCGGCCGACGCCGGGGCCGTCGACATCGACCGCGCCGTCGTCCGCCGCCCGGGCGACGACGTCACGCTGATCACCTACGGCGGGACCCTCGGCAAGACGCTCGAGGCCGCCGACCTCCTCGCCGCCGACGGCATCTCGGCCGAGGTCGTCGACCTGCGGACCCTGCGACCGCTCGACGACGAGACGTTCGTCGGATCCGTCCGGCGTACCCACCGGGCGGTGGTCGTCGACGAGGGCTGGCGCAGCGGCAGCCTCTCCGCGGAGATCAGCGCCCGGATCATGGAGCAGGCACTGTACGACCTCGAGGCGCCGGTCGAACGGGTCTGCACGGCCGAGGTGCCGATGCCGTACCCCAAGCACCTCGAGGACGCCGCGCTGCCCCAGCCCGACACCATCGCCGCGGCCGCCCGCCGCGCGATGCGGCCAGTGGCGGTCTGAGCCATGGCCTCGTTCACGATGCCCTCGCTGGGCGCCGACATGGACGAAGGCACCCTGCTGGAGTGGCTCGTCCATCCCGGCGACACGGTGCACAAGGGCGACATCGTCGCCGTCGTCGACACCGCCAAGGCCGCGATCGAGGTGGAGACCTTCCTGGACGGTGTCGTCGCCGAGCTCCTGGTCGAACCCGGGACCGTCGTGCCGGTGGGAGGGCCGCTGGCGACGATCGAACCGGACGGGGCCACGCCGGCTCCGGCGGCCGCACCCGAGCCCACTCCTGAGGCTGCTCCTGAGCCTGCGCCCGAGCCCGCTCCGGCCCCCGCCGCCGCCGAGCCACCCCGCGAGGGCCAGGCGCCGCACGTGCACTCACCCCTGGTGCGCCGGCTGGCCCACGAGCGCGGGGTCGACCTCACCACGGTCCGTGGCTCCGGACGCGACGGCACCATCACGCGCGAGGACGTGTTGCGCGCAGCCGGGACGGTCGAGACCGCCCACGAGGAGCCGGCCCCCACCGTGCTCCGGACGGCGGCCGTGCGCGCGACGCCGTACGCACGCAAGCTGGCAGCAGACCTCGGCATCGACCTCGAGGCCCTTCGCCACTCGAACGGCGAGCCGGTGACGGCCGCCGAGGTGCGCGCGGCATCCCCCGGTGAGCAGCCGGCGCCCGCCACGACGGCCCGGACGGAGCCCGCGGCGGCGCCGACGCCGAGCGAGGCGGTGGCCGCGCCGCCCCGCCAGGACCGGATGAGGGCGGCGATCGCGACCTTGATGGCCCGCTCGAAGCGGGAGATCCCGCACTACTACCTGTCCACGACCGTCGACCTGGCGCGCGCCACCGAGTGGTTGCACGAGCGCAACCGCACCCTGTCGATCACCGAGCGGCTGGTCCCGGCAGCGCTCCTGCTGAAGGCCACCGCGCTGGCCGCGACGGAGGTGCCGGAGGTCAACGGCTACTGGGTGGACGACGGGTTCCAGGCTGCCTCCCAGGTGCACCTGGGAGTTGCGGTGTCCCTGCGCGGCGGTGGTCTGGTGACGCCGGCGATCCTCGACGCCGCCTCGCTCGAGCTCGACGAGCTGATGGCGACGATGAAGGACCTGGTGACACGGGCACGAGGAGGGCGGCTGCGCGGTCGCGAGCTGACCGAGGGCACCCTGACGGTGACCAACCTCGGTGAGCAGGGCGTGGAATCCGTCGTCGGCGTGATCTACCCCCCGCAGGTCGCGCTGGTGGGCTTCGGCCGGATCGCCGAACGGCCGTGGGCGGTCGACGGACTGCTCGGCGTACGCCCCATCGTGACCATGACGCTCTCCGGCGACCATCGAGCGACCGATGCCATGACCGGGGGGCGTTTCCTGACCGCTGTCGACCATCACCTGCAGCACCCGGAGGAGCTATGACCAACAGCACCCTGACCGACGCCGAGGCCCGCACCCTGGTGGCCGAGGCGATCCAACGGATCGTGCCGGACGCCGACCTGGACGCGGTCGGCGACGACGTCCCGCTGCGCGCGGAGTTCGAGCTCGACTCACTCGACTTCCTGTCCTTCGTCGAGACCCTGTCGCAGCGCAGCGGCGTGGGCATCACCGAGAACGACTACGAGCACCTGGTGACGATGCGGACCTGCGTCGGCTTCCTGACCGGCGGCTGAGGGACCAAGCCTTCGACCTGACGACTATGCGGCCGCTGGGTCGGGCTGGTGGATGCCGAACGTGTTGCCCTCGGGGTCGAGGTAGTAGCCCTGCCAGGCCAGCCCGGTGAGGGCCGCCTTCGGGAGGACGACGTGGCCACCGGCGTCGAGGATGCGCTGCTCGGTCTTGTCGTAGTCGTCGACGCCCATCGTGCAGACGAAGCCGTTGGCTCCGTGGCCGTCGCTCGGCGCCGGGGCAGACCGCTGGAGCAGGCCCCCGTTGATCCCTGGCTCGTCGTCCGGGCCGGTCACGATCCCCCAGTAGGGCGTGTCCATGAACTCCCCGTAGTCGAGGAACGACCAGTCGAAGACGGCGGTGTAGAACGCCTTCGCTCGCTCGAGGTCGTCAGCCTGGATCTCGAAGTGCACCACTCTGGACATGCGCGCCTCCTCAATCGGTTGCCGATGATCCATCGTTTCGCGGCCTGTCGCGGCGCTCCAGGGTCCATGGTCCCGAGCGTTCGGTGCTTGCGACCGGTGCAGTCGCAACGGCCGGAGCGGGATGCTCCTCGGACAGGGCGGAGGTGATGCGCGATGTCGATGTTCCTGGACCGTCATCACGCCGGCAGGTGCCTGGCGGACCGGCTGGCGCACCTGCGCGGCAGTGAGGTCGTGGTCCTCGGCCTGCCACGCGGTGGCGTGCCTGTCGCCTACCAGGTCGCCCGCTCGCTGGACGCCCCACTGGACGTCGTGGTGGTCCGCAAGCTCGGGGTGCCGCGCCATCCGGAGTACGCGATGGGCGCGATCGGCGAGGGTGGGATCCGGGTCCTCGATCCCGATGTGGTCGCGCGCGCCGGCCTGTCCGAGGCGCAGGTCCGGGAGGTCGAGCGACGTGAGCGTGTCGTGCTGGAGGCGCGGGTCGTGTCCTTGCGCAGCGGACGAGCCAGAGTGCCGCTGGACGGCCGGGTCGCGGTCGTCGTGGACGACGGGATCGCCACCGGGTCCACGGCGCGAGCCGCTTGTGAGGTCGCCCGCCGCCTCGGGGCGACCAGGATCGTCGTGGCCAGCCCCGTGGCGCCTGCCGGCACCACGGCAGCCGAGCTCGCCGCCGACGAGCTGGTCTGTTGTGCAGCGCCCGTGGGATTCCGCGCGGTCGGCGACTACTACCGCGACTTCTCGCCGACCACCGACGAGGAGGTACGGGCGCTGCTCGACGAGCTCGATGATGACGCCCATGTCGCTCCACGGCGTCGGTCCCTGGTCCTCGAAGACAGGGCCAATGGCCCTAGTCGCTCCGTGGCCGGGGTCGTGGAATGAGGGCACGGACGGCGGAGGCGCGAGGCACCGCAGGTCACGTGCCTGGCACACAGGGGGGAGCCCGGCGCGACCACGACTCGCACGCCGCAGTCGAAGCCCCGGTCCCCGCCGTCCGCTCCTCAGACCTCAGGGCACGTCCGACGAGCTCGGGACCAAAGTCCCTGGTGGCCTCGAGCGGTACGGCGTAGAACTGTCCTCACGAAACCCCGCGAGGGGGATCGGACGACTCGGAGGAGAAGGTCTACACGGAGGAGCAATCCTTCGCGGTGGCAGGGTGACGAGGCCACCGGGACCAGCGAGCAAGAGTCGCCGATCGGGAACGTCACCGGTACCGATCACAGAAGGGCCCTTGCGACTCATACTCTCAAGGGCCCTTCGCCAATTCGGGATCACTCCTCGGCCAGGGTCACCGGGGGTGAGGTGTAGTAGAGGTCCGGGTCGAGCGGCATCGTCCAGGTCCGGCTCGCGCGCTCGCAGGACCCGCTCAGGTCGCAGCGGACGATGGCGGCCAGCCCGTCGTCACCCTGCGCCAGGGTGAGGAAGTGGTCGTCGTCCTCCCACACCGCGTGCCAGTCGAGACGTCCGGCGATCGTCAGCTCTCGTGCAGGCGAGCTGCCACCGATCACCCACCACCTGGTGGTGCCTCGAGCGTCGAAGTAGGCGTGGGTGGCCAGGGCGCGAGCTCCGTCCGGTGACCACTGGTGCGGCATCATCCGGCAGCTGCGCCACAGGGTGTGCCTGGGGTGCGACAACGCGGCGACCCTCGTGCAGAACTCACCTCCGCCCGGCCAGTCGAACACGACCCGGCCGTGCGGGACGTCGGCCCTCACCGCGGCCTGGTCGTACCAGCGCTGGATCCGGCCGGTCCGGTAGTGCCACCAGACCGACGCCGGGTCCCGCCAGTTGGTGCGCATCCCCAGGAGCACGCGACCTGCATCGAGTGCCACCACGACGGCCAACCGGAACCGCTGCCGCGCCAGGATGCGCCCGGTGCGCGGGTCCTCGACCGTGACGACGGTCAGCTCGCCGGTCCGGCTGACCGTCCTCTGGTAGGCGATGCGGCGACCGTCGGCCGAGATCGTGACGGTCATCAGCTCCCGGGACCGGGCGATCTCGCGCCGCTCGCCGGTGTCGCTGACGAACGTCAGGCGCGTCCTGCTCCCCGGGGCCACGTTGACGTCTCGCAGGACGTAGCCGCCGGTGACCTCCCACAGCGCGTCGTGCTTGCCCTTGCGCGAGACCGGGATCCTCAGGTCGCCGTCGCGGATGACGTCGTGGACCACGTAGGCCACCTGCGGCTCCGGTCCCCGGGCCAGCGAGGCGGGCTCGATCGGAGCGACGTCCGCTCGTGCAGCCGCCTGGAACAGCAGGGTGGCCGCGGTCGCGGCCACCAGGGAGAGGCCGGACCCCATCGGGCGCCGGCGCGGGTGACACGTCATGGTTCCTCCCACCAGGTCGATCCGTCAGCCTGCGACGCGCCGCGCGTTCGTTGCAAGGGACTGGAGTCCTGCGGGAGGCGGGCCCGAGGTCTCTCGTCCTCCGGGGGTCGATCGCCCTGAGAGGCGACGCCGAGATCCGACGTCGCTGCCCGTGACCCTGCGTGCGCGTCTTGCTTCAGGAGATCCCTGTCTCGTAGCCGAGCGTGCCGTGCGAGGCGCGCCTGGCACCAGAGCCCATGTCCACCACTATGCGCCGAGCGATGCGACGCACCGCGGGTCGGAATCGTCCGGTTGGCGTGCGAACGGGACCTCGAGGCTCAGGTCGGCCGAAGGGGTGCGCTGGCCTGGTCGACCGACCACCTACCCGCCTCGCTGCTCGATCCAGGCATGGACCAAGCCCTGGATTGCCGGCGACTTCTCGGCCAGGTCATCGTGGTCGAGCACCTTGAGGGATCGCGAGGTCGCACCGTCGCCATCGAGGATTCCCGTCGGGTCCGGTAGCGAGGCGCCGGTGTGGAACATCAAGGAGACGTGCTTCTTGGCCTTGGGGAAGAACGACGCGATGTTGCCTTCGTAGGTGAAGGTCGGTGCCTGCCACTTGATGCACTCACCGATTCGAGGATCTGCGGCCAACACGACGTCGCGGACGGCGAGGACCAGATCCTTCTGAGGGTTCTCGTAGCGGTCGAACCACGCGTCGACATCGGGATCGTGCTGGACCATCCGATCAGCCTCACGCACGGTCGTGGAGCGGACAAGATGGTGATGGGTCAGGGGAGCAACAGGTGGAGGGTCACCTCGCAGCGAGACCCAGCTTCGATGCGTTGGGCGGTACGCACGTCCTTCTTGACGGGAAGGACGAGCGAGGCGCTGGCCGAGTCCGGGAACAAGGATGTGCGCCACGTCGTGGTGCCGATGCTGGCCTCGACCCGCACACTGCCGAAACCGCGGCGGGGGCCCGCTTCGGCCAACACGTCGTCGACCACGTCGTCGGGGAGGGTGATGAAGTGCCAAGAGCCCGGCTCGCCCGCGGCGTACTCCCACAGCTCACCGCTGAAGGTGTGCCCGACCATGCCGCCATCGTGTCGGCAGGGCGCCCATACTCGGGAGGGTGGACGTCGATGTCTCCGTCGAAGCCGTGATCCCCTATCCGCGTGAAGTGGTGGCGTCGTTCGCGGGCGACCCGAGCAACGCGCCGCAGTGGTACGCCAACATCCTCTCGGTGAACTGGCGGACGCCGCCGCCGGTGAAGGTCGGCTCGCGGATGGACTTCGTGGCTCGGTTCCTGGGCAGGCGGCTCAGCTACACCTATGAGGTGGTCGAGCTCGAGCCAGGAGAGCGGCTGGTGATGCGGACCGCCGACGGGCCTTTCCCGATGGAGACCACCTACACCTGGGAGTCCGTACCGGAAGGCACGCGGATGAGGTTGCGCAACCGCGGTGAGCCCTCCGGCTTCACCAAGATCGCCCGGCCGGTGATGGCCAAGGCGATGAAGAGCGCGATGAACAAGGACCTCGCCCGTCTTGCCGCTCGCCTCCGCAGCCGCTGAACCCGCCCCGAGCGCGGGATCGGCGTCGATACGGTCAGACGCGGGCCACCAGCAGTACGACCCGCTGGTTGCGTCGCGATGCTCAGAGGTCGGGAGGACAGGCGTCCGGCGGCTGCGCTGCGGAGTACGCGAGGAGTGCGCCGAGCGAGGTGAAGCCGAACTCTTGGAGGAACCCTGGGTGAGTGGCCAGGAAGGCGATGAGGTCGCGTCCCCAGGCAGCGCCATAGGCGGCGTGCTCGGTGACGATGGACTGAGCGACGCAGCTCGGTGTGGCATTCGCTGCGGGCGGGGGGACGGCGCCGACGGTCAGGGCGACGAGCAGGCCGGCGCCCGCGGTGGCGGTGCGTTTCATCGTGGTGCACCTTCCCTCAGGCCGGGGCCGACGTCGGCAGGGCGCCGATCTGGGACATGATGGTGAACAGGTCGCAGTATTGGGTGATCTCGACGATCCGACCTTCCCGGACGCGTACCAGGTCCCAGGCGGCGAACTTGACCCGCCGGCCACTGGCCGGGACACCGGCGAAGTCTCGCTCGTGAGTGGCTGTGTAGGTCACCCAGGTGCTGATGACGTCGTCCTCCTGCACCAGGTGGCGTACGTCGGCGGTCAGGTCGGGGAACGGCTCCCGGAACCCGTTGAGCGAGGACTTGAGCTCGCTCAGGTCAGCGCCGGCGCCGGCGTGACCCTTCAGATCGGGGGAGCAGATCTCGTCGAGGTCATCGACCCTTCCTAGGTTGATGAGCTCGTACATGCGTCGGACGACGCCCTTCTCGATGGTCTCCATGGTCTTCTCCTCGGGTGCGTGGTGACGACTCAGAGCGTGCTCCCCTGCGGTGGTGGGCGCATCGGGAGCGTTCCCTATTCGCTGCCCCGTCTGGTGGTCGGCTGGTGGCTGGGTCCGGCCTCATGTCGGGGGAGGCGCAACAGGGCGAAGGCGGCCGCCTCGGTGCGCGAACGGAGGCCGAGCTTGAGCAGGATGTTGCTGACGTGATGACCGGCGGTCTTGACGCTGATCACGAGCCGCTCGGCGATCTCAGCGTTGGTGAACCCCTGGGCGAGCAGCGCGAGCACCTGCTGTTCACGCCCGCTCAGCACGTCCACGGTGCGCGCGGTGGTCCTGGCCCGGTCGCCGAGGTCACGCAGGAATGCCGCGGTCCGGTCAGCATCCGCTGCGGCACCCATCCGCTCGAATGCGTTCAGGGCGCTGCGTGCCTCCGTGACCGCGAGTCCGCGGTCCCGTCCGACCACCACGCGAGCGAGCGCGACGCGGGTCCGGGCTGCCTGAAGCGGGGCACCCGCCTCGGCGAAGTCGCGGGCTGCGGAGTGCAGCAGGGTCTCGGAACGAGGGTCGCCGTCCACGAAGGCGAGGCGGCCCTGCGCCTGACTGACCTGGGCACGGTGCAAGGTCGTGCCGGTGACGGCCGCGGTGGCCGCGATGGCCGCGACCATGGTGCGGGCGAGCTCCACGTTCTGGGCCGCGAGCGCGGCGTCGACCAGCTGGACCTGGAGGGGAAAGGCCAGCACGGCCGCGTCCTGGAGAGTCATGAGCGTCGAGGTGAGCACCTCGACCGCGTGCGAAGGCCGCCCGCGGGAAAGGTCGAGCGAGGCGACCGCGACGGCACACTCCCGGTCCTGCTCGAAACCGGTCAGGGTCGCCTCCGCCTCTTCCAGTCGCCCTTGGAGCACGCGAAGCTCGCCCAGCTGAGCGACGGGATGCAGACAGCGAGGCCGTAGACCCGATGTGGTCATCCGGTGGACGCCGCGGACGAGCTGTTCCTCTGCGGCGTCAAGCCGCCCGGTCACCAGGTAGATCCCGCCACAGCAGCTCGTACAGAACGCCGAGATGAGGTCCGCGGCCGACGTGTTCTCGAACGGGATGAGCGGCCCGAAGGCGTACGCCGCCCGGAAGTCGACGAGGAGCTGAGCCCACTCCTCGACCAGGCCGGGGTCGCCGAGCCACCCCGCAACCTCCAGCAGGGTGCACAACGCCTCGCCGACGTACTGGACGTTCCTGCCCTCGCCCGCGGTCGCAGCCGCCATCGCCTCGTGCAGGTCCGAGGTCCCCTCCGACACGGCTCCGCGAGCGATGCGCCAGGCGCCGCGTCGGGCGAGGGCCACGATCTCGAGGTCGGTGTCCCTGTGCCGACGCGCGATCGTCAGTGAATGCGAGAACCGTTCCCCGTCGGAGCCGAGGTCGACGGCCTCCGACTCCGCCACCAGCAGCCATCCCGGCAAGCTGCCCGGGTCCTCCAAGTCCTCCAACAGCGACCGTGAACGAGCGAGCCAACCTTCCGCCATCGCATGCCGCCCCAAGAGATTGCGATACTCGCGCGCCAGCCACAGCGCAACGGCCGCCGCCGATCGGTCCGCGCCGTCTCGACGAAACAGCGCGAAGGCGCGTGAGCGGGTCTCCAGAGCTGCCGAAGGCTCGTCGAGCCACCACAGCGCCTGACCGAGCCCATCGAGTGCGGCCGCGGACGCCGCGGCGGCCCAGGAGGCCGCGAACGCCTCGCGCGCGGCCGCCCAGTCTCCCGAGACCAGCGCTGAGGTGCCTGCCGCGAGCTGGTCTTCGCCCACCCACGAATCCTCCCACCGCGTCGCCCGAAGGCACATGGCTGAGCGCGTCCCCGACCATCGACGAGGCCCAGGGCGACGATCCGTGAGCACGGTGTGAGCTGGCCGCGATGAGACTCGTGATCGGCGCTTCCGGACGGGCCCTTCAGCCCGGCGTTCCCTGGCGGCTCACCCGCATCAACGATGCGCCGCAGCGCTGTGGCCCGCACATGTGGTACGCCATCAGGGACTCGAACCCCGAACCCGCTGATTAAGAGTCAGCTGCTCTGCCAATTGAGCTAATGGCGCGTGCTGTGAAGCGACGCCAACCTTACCTCCGGGGGTCAGCGAGTTGAAATCGGGAGAATGCGGCGACGAGCCGGTGCGGGAATGTCAAAGATTCAACTACTGTTGGACAGGGCAGTCGCCAGACCGGCGACGACCGAGGAGGAAAACCATGCCCGCCGTGACCGTCGACGACCTCACCGTCCTGCCCCGCCTGAAGGCGCCCGGCCTCGGCGACCAGCCGCGTCCGGTGTGGCAGGTGACCACCGCTCCGTCCGGGTACGAGGGGGAGGGGTTCCCGGTGCGACGCGCGTTCGCGGGCATCGACATGGCGCTCCTCGACCCGTTCATCATGATGGACCAGATGGGCGAGGTGGACTACGCCCCGGGTGAGCCGAAGGGCACGCCGTGGCACCCGCACCGGGGCTTCGAGACCGTCACCTACATCATCGACGGCGTCTTCGACCACCAGGACTCCCACGGTGGCGGCGGCTCGATCACCAACGGCGACACGCAGTGGATGACCGCCGGCGCCGGCATCCTGCACATCGAGACCCCGCCGGAGTGGCTTGTCCAGGCCGGCGGCCTCTTCCACGGCATCCAGCTCTGGGTGAACCTCCCGCGCGACGACAAGCTCGCCGACCCGGCCTACCAGGACATCGGCTCCGGCCAGGTGCGGCTGCTCACGTCGTACGACGCGGGCGCACTCGTCCGGGTCATCGCCGGCGAGGTCGACGGTCACCGCGGGCCGGGGTCGACGCACACGCCGATGGCGCTGGTGCACGCGACCGTCGAGCCGGGTGCGCGGCTGGACCTGCCGTGGAACAACGAGTTCAACGCGCTGGTCTACGTGCTGGCCGGACAGGGCACGGTGGGTGTCGACGGCCAGCCGATCCGGATGGGTCAGGCGAGCGTGCTGGGCAGCGGCGACTACCTCACGATCGCCGGCGCCGAGAAGCAGCAGAGCAACACCCCGGCGCTCGAGGTGATCGTGGTCGGCGGCCGGCCGATCCGCGAGCCGCTGGCGTGGGCGGGCCCGTTCGTGATGAACACCAAGGACGAGGTGCTGGCGGCGTACGAGGACTTCCAGAAGGGCCGGTTCGGCCACATCCCCGCGCACTGAGCCCGGTGGCCCCCGTTCGTCCACCCAGATGTGTCCGAACAGATGACATCGACGCATCGCGCCGTTGCCGTGCCTGGGGCAGGATGGACGAACCGCGGAGGGGGTCCGTCGACCAACGAAAGGACGAAGCCATGGCATTCGTCGTCACCACCTCGGGGCCCGACAACAGCGAGGGACGCTTCGAGCACCACGACGCCGACGCCGTCGACGTGGAGGACGGCCACCTCGTGCTCCGCTCGCGTCGCGCGGTCGTGGGCATCTACGCACCGGGCAAGTGGAACTCCGTGACCGAGGTCCGCGCCGGCCAGGGCACCACCGGACGTCGTGCCGCGCTCGTCAGCGACGTACCTGCCTGACTCGTCAGTCAGCACGGCCGCTCGGCGAGGCCGCACCGGGCGTGTTCGTGCCCGGACTCTGGTCCACGTTGCCCTCAGGCGGGTCGGGCCGTCACCATGAGGACGCGGCGGGCGTTCGCGTCCGCCCCCCGGCTGCCACGCGACCCCCCAATGCCGTGGAGTCGGGGGCGAGGGCTTCCGTCCGAACCGCCCCCACGGCGGCGGGGGCCCTCGCCAACCAGGCCCGAGACCGGGCCGTACGCCGAACCGCCCGCCTCCACGCCGACTGGCGCGGGGACGGGCGGTTCGTATCTGGGGTGAGTGACGGGACTTGAACCCGCGACCACCTGGACCACAACCAGGTGCTCTACCAGCTGAGCTACACCCACCAAGGGCTCCGGACTGCGCCGGAACCGGAGGAAGTCTAGACGGACCGCGACCCGTCGTCGGAATCCCCGCCGTCGAAGGGGACGCGGTCCGGTACGTCGGCGGCGTGGCCGCTCACGTCCTCGCTCACGTCCTCGCCCTCGTCCTCGACGCCGAGGCCGGTGAGGGCGCCGCCGTGCCGCGCGGCCAGGGCCTTCGCGCTGTCGGAGTCGGGGCCGGGCTGGGGCACGAAGACGGCCTCGCGGTAGTACCGCAGCTCCTCGATGCTCTCCTGGATGTCGGCCAGGGCGCGGTGGTTGCCGCGCTTGGCCGGCGCGTGGAAGTAGGCGCGCGGGAACCACCGGCGCGACAGCTCCTTGATCGAGGAGACGTCCACGATCCGGTAGTGGAGGAAGCCCTCGAGCGTCGGCATGTCGCGGATCAGGAACGACCGGTCGGTCGCGACGGTGTTGCCGGCCAGCGGTGGCCGACTGCCCTCGGCGCAGTGCTCGCGGACGTAGGCCAGCACCTGGGCCTCTGCCTCGGCCAGGGTCACGCCGCCGTCCAGCTCCTCGAGCAGGCCGGAGCGCTCGTGCATGGTGCGGACGTAGGGATCCATCTGCGCGATGGCCTCACCCGGAGGCTTGATGACGATGTCGACTCCCTCGCCGAGCACGTTGAGGTCGAAGTCGGTGACCAGTGCGGCCACCTCGATCAGTGCGTCGGCGGTGAGGTCGAGACCGGTCATCTCGCAGTCGATCCACACGAGTCGGTCGCTCACGAGATGTCACCCTACCGATCGCACCCGGAACCGTGAGCCGGGTCACGTTCGGCGGTCCTTCAGTCTTCGCTCAGGACGTCGGCCTACCCTCGGGAGCGTGAAGGAGTGGTTCGGCACCCTCGCGCGGCTGGTCGTCGGCGGGGTCTGGCTGGCTGCCGGCCTGCTCAAGGTCTCCGACGGTGCCGCCAGCGTGCGCGCCGTACGCGCGTTCCGGCTGCTGCCCGAGTCCGTCGTCCCGACCGTGGGCCACGCGCTGCCCGCCCTCGAGATCGTCATCGGTCTGGCGCTGGTGCTCGGTGCGCTGACCCGGGGGACGGCCGTCGTCTCGTCGCTGCTGCAGCTCGCGTTCATCATCGGCATCGCCTCGGCCTGGGCCCGCGGGCTGGAGATCAAGTGCGGCTGCTTCGGCAACGGCGGGTTCGACGCCGACGCCGCCTCCAAGTACCCCTGGGACATCGCCCGCGACACGGGTCTGGTGCTCTTGTCGCTGTGGCTGGTCTGGCGCCCGCGCACGCGGCTGGCCCTCGACACCTTCATCTTCCGACCCCTGAACTCGTACCAGTCCGCCGAGGAGCTCGACCATGTCGACGAACAAGCCCACGTCCACCGCTGAGCGAGCGCGGGCCGCGCTGCAGCAGCAGCAGCGGGCGGAGCGCCGGCGTTCGCTCCTCGTCGTCGCGGCGGTCGTCGCGGTGCTCGCGGTCATCGGCGGCATCACGTACTTCGCGATCAGCCGCCAGGACACCACCGGCCAGGCAGTCACCGACTCGGGCACGCCCCGCAACACCGACGGGTACGCCGTCGTGGTGGGCAACGCCGACGCGCCGCTGACCATGAAGTTCTACGAGGACCCGCAGTGCCCGATCTGCCAGCAGTTCGAGGCCCAGGTCGGCGACAAGGTCGCCGCGGCGATCGATGACGGCAAGGTGAAGGTCGAGTACCACATCGTGTCGTTCCTGGACCGCGCCTCGAAGAACCAGTACTCCTCGCGGGCGGCCAACGCGCTGTACGTCGTGGCCGACACGGCCGGGCCCGAGGTGTTCAAGAAGTTCCACGACCTGCTGTACCAGAACCAGCCTGCCGAGAACTCCGCCGGACCCGACGACGACCAGCTCATCCAGTGGGCCGTCCAGGCCGGCGCCGACGAGTCCGCGGTCTCGGCCAAGATCAAGGACGACGTCTACGGCCAGTGGATCACCAACGCCACCGACCAGATGTCCAAGGACGGCGTGAACGGCACCCCGGGCGTGTTCATCGACGGACAGCTGCAGCCGGACCCGGGCACCGCGGTCAGTGCCGTGCTGCAAGCCGTGAAGTGATTGACTCCGGCGCGTGCCGGACCTGTCGTCGTACATCGCCCGCCTCCCCAAGGCCGAGCTCCACGTCCACCACGTCGGCTCCGCGTCCGCGCGGATCGTCGGCGAGCTGGCCGAGCGCCATCCCGGCGTCGTCCCGAGCGACCCCGACGAGCTGAAGGCGTTCTTCGCCTTCCGCGACTTCGCCCACTTCATCGACGTCTACCTCGCGGTCGTCGACCTGGTGCGCACACCGGAGGACGTCCGGCTGCTCACCTACGAGGTGGCACGCGAGATGGCCGGGACCCAGCGGATCCGGTACGCCGAGCTGACGTGCACGCCGTACACGTCGGTGTTGCCCCACGACCCCGACAAGGGCATGGCGATCGAGGAGTACACCGAGGCGATCGAGGACGCGCGGGTCGCGGCCGAGCGGGACTTCGGCCTGGTGCTGCGCTGGATCTACGACATCCCGGGGGAGAGCGGGCTGCCGGCGGCCGACGCCACGCTCGACTACGCGCTGAACCACCGCGTCGACGCGCTCGTCGGGTTCGGCCTCGGCGGCCCCGAGATCGGCGTGGACCGCGCCCAGTTCCGGCCGCACTTCGACGCGGCGCGGACCGCCGGCCTGCGCAGCGTGCCGCACGCCGGTGAGACCACCGGGCCGGAGACGGTCTGGGACTCGCTGCGCCACCTCGGCGCCGAGCGCATCGGCCACGGCACCAGCAGCAGCGAGGACCCGGAGCTGCTCACGTACCTCGCCGAGCACGGCATCGCGCTCGAGGTCTGCCCGTCCTCGAACGTCGCCACCCGGGCCGTCGCGTCGCTCGAGCAGCACCCGCTCGGTGCGTTCGTCGACGCCGGGGTGACGGTGACGATCAACTCCGACGACCCGCCGATGTTCGGCACCACCCTGAACCAGGAGTACGCCGTGGCGGCGGACCTGCTGGGCCTGGACGAGGCCGGCCTGGCCCACCTCGCCCGGGCGGCGGTGCGCGCGTCGTTCGCCCCGGACGACGTGAAGGAGCGCCTGCTCGGGGAGATCGACGAGGTCGACCCCGAGGGTTGACCAATTATCTTCCATGGAAGATAATTGGCTTCCATGGAAGAGAACATCACGACCTTCGAGGAGCACCGGCTCGACTTCGACGCGCTGGTGCCGCGGTTCTCCGCCGCGTTGAGCCGGATGGACGCGGTGGCCGGCCTCGGCCTCGACCCGAAGCTGCGCGAGCTGGTGCGCCTGCACGCCTCGGTCATCAACGGCTGCGCGTACTGCGTCGACATGCACAGCAAGGACGCCCGCGCCGCAGGGGAGACCGAGCAGCGGCTCTACTCCCTGGGTGCCTGGCGCGAGGCGCCGTGGTTCACCCCGGCCGAGCGGGCGGCCCTGGCCCTCACCGAGTCGGTGACCCTCCTGCACGACGGGCACGTGCCGCGCGCGGTCTTCGACGAGGCGGCCCGGCACTTCGAGCCGGAGCCGCTGGCCCAGCTCATCTCGCTGCTGGTCACCATCAACGCATGGAACCGGGTCGGCGTCGCGACCCGGTGCTGGGAGCCGGGCAGCTACGAGCCGGAGGCCTGACCAGCGCCACCGGCGAGTCGCGCGCGACACGCCGTCACCACCGAAATTGGTGGCCTCGGGCCCTTGTGTCGGGCTCGCGCTCGGGATAGAACTTGGGGTGTCGGAAGGACTTCGGTCCGGAAGACATCGAGGCCCCGGAAACTCATACTTTCCGGGGCCTCACCTATGTCTGGAGCACCCCTCATTTCTGGGGGCCGGCTCAGGGCCCAACCGTCAGCTTGGCCACCGTGGACCTGCTCGTGCCCGTGACGGCGTCGCCGACGTACTGAGCGGTGAGCTTGTGCTTGCCCGGCTTCAGCTTCGTGAGCGTGACGGTGATCCTGCCCTTCATCGCAGCCGTCAGCGTGACCGTCTTGATGAGCTTGGCGCCGTCGCGGATCTTGACCTTCCCGGTCGGGCCGGCGATGCCGGATGCCTTCACCGTCACGACGAGCTTGGCGGCCTTGCCGGCCGGGATTGTCTTCTTGACGAGGGCAGCGCTCGTGGACGAGGAGGCCTTCGCCCCGGTGACCGGGCCGCTCGCTGCCGTGCCGGCCAGGTACCCGGGCGCCGTCGCGGTCACGAGCACAGTGATCTGTTGCCCCACGTCGGGCGTCGCAAGGACGTAGCTCGCGCCGGTCGCGCCGGGGATCGCGGACCCGTTGCGCCGCCACTGGTAGGTGTACGTCGCCGGCTGGGTCCACGAGCCCGACGTGGCGGACAGCGTGCTGCCGACCTTCGGCGTCCCGGTGATGCCGGGAGCCACCGTCGCGGCCGGCGCGGGCCCGGCGACGGCCTGGATCGCGTTGCTGGCCACGACGGTGTCGGTGCGACCGCTCTTGCTGCCGGTCACCCGGAGACTGAGCGCGCTGCCCAGGTCGGCGGGCGCGACCGGGTAGGCCAAGCCCGTCTGGCCGGCGATCGCCGACCCGTTGCGGAGCCACTGGTACGTCGCGTTGACGCCGCCCTCGGTCCAGGTCGGCGGGGTGGCCTGGAGCGTGCTGCCCACCTGGCCGGAGCCGGAGATGGCCGCCGGTGCCGAGGTGGTCAACGAGGGGAGCGGCACCCCGGCGATCCCGTTGCTGGTGACCACCGTGTCGCTGTAGCCGCTCTTGGAGCCGGTGGCCCGGAGGCTGAGGACCTTGCCGATGTCGGCCGAGGTGACGGTGTACGTCAGGCCCGTCTGCCCTGAGATCGGGCTTCCGTCCCGCAGCCACTGGAAGGTCGAGCTGACGCCCAGCTGGTTCCAGGTCGGACCGGTGCCCTGGAGCGTGCTGCCGGGCTCACCGGAACCCGTGATGGCGACCCCTGCCGAGGTCGTCAACGACGGGAGCGGCACGCCGGTGATCCCGTTGCTGGTCACGACGGTGTTCGTGTAGCCGCTCTTGGAGCCGGTGACGCGCAGGGTCAGCACCTTGCTGAGGTCGGCACTGGTGACGGTGTAGCCCAGCGAGGTCTGGCCGGGGATCGCGACGCCGTCGCGCATCCACTGGTAGCTCTCGCTGACGCCGGTCTGGTCCCAGGTCGGTGCGGTTCCCTGCAGCACGGTGGTGACCTGACCCGACCCGGTGATGCTCGGTGCCGTCGACGTGGTCAGCGGCGCGACGTTCACCGCGGTGATGCCGTTGCTGGTCAGCACGGCGTCCGCGTAGCCGGTCTTCTTCCCCGTCACCCGCCACGTCAGCACCTTGCCGAGGTCGGTCGCGGTGACGGTGTACGTCAGGCCCGTCTGGCCGGAGATCGCGACACCGTCGCGCAGCCAGGCGTACGTCGTCGTGACGCCGGTCTGGTTCCAGGTCGGAGCCGTCGCCTGGAGCGTGCTGCCGACCAGTCCCGTGCCGGAGATGGAGGGCGGGGTCGAGGCCGTGGGCGCGGGCGCGGTGACGCCGGTGATCCCGTTGCTGGTGCTGGTGCCGTCCTTGTAGCCGACCAGGTGCCCGGTGACCTTCAGGGTGATCGACTTGCCGATGTCCGTGGTGGTCACGACGTACGAGGTGCCGGTGGCGCCGGCGATCGCACTGCCGTTGCGCAGCCACTGGTAGCTGTTCGTCACGCCGCTGTAGTCCCACGTCGGTGCGACGCTGGTGATCGTCGAGTCGACCGCGCCGGATCCCTCGATCAGCGTGGCCGGGTTCGCGGTCGGCGTGCCCGACACCCGGAAGCCCAGCCAGGCCGACGTGCCGAGGGGGTTGCCGCCCGCGTCCTTGGCGGTCACCCGCCACAGCCACGTGCCGTCCGGCACCGTCTGCAGGGGCGCCCACGCCGTCGCGGTGGTCGTGGCGCTGCCCCAGTTGCTGGCGGAGCCCGTGGCGCGCACCTCGACGTCGTACTTGGTGGCCCTGTCGACCTCGGTCCACTGCAAGAGCGCGGCGTTGGGCGGCACCAGCTCGTCGTTCGCCGGCGCCGTCAGCGTCGGTGCGCTGCCCAGGGAGGTGAAGCGGTACGGCGCCGACCAGGGTCCGAGGTTGCCGGAGGCGTCCGTCTTGCGCACCCGCCAGATGTAGGGCGTGGCGCTGGCCGGGACCGGCTGGTTCCAGGCGTACGCCGCCGTCTTGACGGTCGTCGAGAACAACCGGTTGGCCGGCGAGAACGCCGCGTCGTTGTTCTTGTAGACCTCCAGCGTGTACGACGAGGCGAACGCCTGCGCGTCCCACGTGAACGGCGTCGTCCCCGCGACCGAGGAGCCGTCGGCGGGGCCGGTGGGCTGGACGGGTGGTGTGGACTTGGTGAACGTCTTGACCGACGACCAGGCCAGCCCGAAGTCCTCGTAGTCCTGGGCCTCGACGCGCCAGTACAGCGTGCCCTCGGGGTAGAGGGTGTCGAACGCCGTGTAGGTGGCCTGGTCGACGACCCGCTCGTCGACGAGGGGGTCGGAGAACGACGGTTCGTCGTCGACCTGGACCTGGTAGGTCTTGGCCGACTGCGTCGACTTCTTGCCGACCCACGTCGTGGCCTGGTTGGTGTCGAAGTAGTCGTCCCAGCGGAACGTGATGTCGGAGGCGCTCGGATCCGACGATGTCAGCCCGGTGACCTGGGGCGACGCCTTCCGGAACGCCTTCGCCCCGGGGAGCGGCGGGTCCTGCGAGACGGGCGACGGGCCGCACCCGAGCGTGTTGCACGGGCGGACGTACCAGTAGTACGCGGAGCCGGCCTGGCTCTCGGGGAGCGTCGCGCGAGGATCATTGCCGCGGAAGGCGAGACGGGTGTTCCTGGTCGAGAGGACCGAGGTCTGGAGGTTGGTGAAGTTGACGTCCAGGGAGATGAACACCTGGTAGTGCGTCATCCCGGGCTGTGGGTCCCACGAGAGCACCGGCGTGGCGGGCGCCCCGTCGCACAGGTCGGCGTCGCAGTAGCTCCCATCGTCCAGGCCGGACCCGGTGACCGAGATCTTCAGGCCGCCCACTGTCGGGTAGTCGGTGGTCTGGGTGCCGACGGGGGCCCAGCCCGTCCATGTGAACGCCTGGCCGTCGGAGTAGATCCCCTGCACGCCCTTGGGGGCGTCGATGGCCCGGACCCGCCAGTACATGGTGGCGCCCACCGCCGGGAAGGGGCACTCGGAGCCGAAGGCGCGTGGGGCATACGTGGTGCCGACCACGTCGCGCGCGCACACGCCGGACGAGAAGTTCTGGTCGCTGGCCGTTTCCAGCTGGTAGTGGCTGGCGTGCTGGACCGGGGTCCACTCGAAGTACGGAGTCGTGGTCGTCTGGGTCGACGGCGTCACGACCGAGCCCAGCGGGAACACGGGCTGCGGCTTGTCCAGCCAGTTCCGCTGGAAGCCGAAGTTGGAGGCCCTCCACACCGTCGGCTGGTTGGCCAGGTCGACGGCACGCACCCGCCACCAGTACTGGTCGTTGTCCAGCGTGATCGGCGGCGAGTAGCGCGTGCCCTGGATGCCCCCGACGTCGAGGACCTTGTTGTTGAAGCCCTCGTCCAGAGCCACCTGCACGTCGTACGTCTTGGCTCCCGGCACGGGCTGCCAGTCGAGGACCACGTCCTCGATCGGCACGTTGACACTGTCGTTGGGGGAGACCAGGACGGGCGCCGGGAGGGCCGCGATCACGAACGATGCGGCATCCGACGGCTCCGAGATGATGCCCGCTGCCTTGGTGGCGGTGACCCGCCAGAAGTAGTCGCCCGCTCCGAGAGGGTCGGGGACGACGAGGGAGGTCGTCTTGGTCGTGTAGCTCGAGGCACCGATGAAGTCGGCGTCGCCGTCGACCTCGACGGTGTAGGAGATGGCGCCCTGGCTGCCCGACCAGCTCAGCAGCGGCGGGTTCGACGGCTGGGACAGGACGGTGCCGTCGACGGGGGACAAGGGAACCGGCTTCGCGACCGCGGCCACGGTGAACTGGTCCGCGGACCAGTCCGACTTCTCGCTCGAGGCGTTCACGGCGCGCACGTGCCAGTAGACCTGGCCGGGCGGGAGGGCGATGAGAGGGACGAACCGCCGGTTGGTCGTCGTCGTCGTGTTGACCTCGGGGGACGCGAAGGCCGGGTCGTCGTCGACCTGGACCTCGTACCTGTTCGCGCCCTCGACCAGGTCCCAGGCGAGGATCGGCGTGCTCGAGTTCGGCTGGGAGGTGCCCAGGCCGACGGGAGCAGCCGGCGCCGCCGCGAAGGCGGGAGCCGAGACGAGCAGCCCGAGGCTCAGCCCGGTCGTGGCCAGGACGGAAGCCGTGACACGGCGCGGACGGTCGTACAAGCGTGTGGACACCCGAGAAATCCCCCGTGACAGACGACAAGGTCCGGGTCACCTTATGTGGGAATCCGCGCGGCGGAGGGAGTTCGGTGAGATCCGCGGATCCGAGCCGATCCCGGGTTGCCGCTCGTGGACCCCGTGCGGTCCAGTCCGCTGGTCCGGACCACCGCCCGGCCGTCGTAACCACCCGCGAGTCAACGCGTTGGCAGGGCATCTCACTCACACAGAGATCCGGGGGGATCGCCGGGGGGAGGGAGTCCGGCCGCCGGGGGGCGGCCGGGCGGCCCGGCCTCCACATCCGTGACGGGGCAGGCAAAGGCCCCGCAAGCTCATACCTGGCGGGGCCAGGACTTTTGTATCCCGGTTCGCTCGTGGATCCGGGGACGCAGCCCGGCGTGTCGGGGCACGTGTCGGGGCACGTGTCGGTGGTGCGTGCTAGCCGGCCTCGGCGACCCGTTCGAGCAGCAGCCGCAGGGGCGGCCAGTCGGTGCGGCCGCGCCGGACGACGGCGTACGCCCGCAGCAGCGCCCCCGGCTCGGCCAGCGGCAGCACCCGCACACCCGGGCCGCCCCGCCAGGCCATCGGCAGCAGGCCCACGCCGTGACCGTCCTCGATGAGGTCCTCGACGAGCTCGAGGCTGTCGATGCGGTGGGTGATCCGCGGGCTGAAACCGACGAGGGAGGCGAGCGTGCGCACGACGTCCTCGTCGGCGGTGTTGCGGGAGTTCGCGATCCAGGACCGGTCGACGTACGCCGCCAGGTCGGCCGTTCCGGTGCGCGGTCCCTCGCCCGCGGGCACGCCGAGCCCCCAGTCGACCTGCCAGAGCGGCGTGGCCACCACGTCGGCCGGGAACGAGAGCGGCGCCAGGTTGTAGTCGTAGACGAGGGCGAGGTCGACGTCGTCACCGGCGAGCAGGTCGAGCGCCTCGATCGGCTCGTACTCGTGGATCAGCACCTGCACGCCCGGGTGCGTGGTCCCGAGGTCCCGGACGACGGGGAGCAGGGAGCGCCGGACCGCCGAGGCGAACCCGGCCACCGCGACGAGACCCGCGGGCTCGGCGTGCGGGTCCAGGTCGAGCCGGGCGGCCTCGACCGCGGCGAGGATGCCGATCCCGTGGTGGGCCAGCCGCAGTCCCGCCGGCGTCAGCCGGACGTTGCGCCCGACCGGCTCGACCAGGGCCGCGCCGACCTCCCGGGCGAGGGCGGCGACCTGCTGGGACACCGTCGAGGTGGTCGTGCCGAGCTCCTCGGCGACGGCGCGCATCGAACCCAGCCGGGAGAGCTCGACCAGGATCCGGAGCCGGCGCACGTCCACCCGACCAACGTTCACGATTCGTGAACGGTATGTCCAGCAGAGTCACGTGGACGCGGACGGTCGTGGTCGGGTCGAATGGGGGCCATGACCCTCCTGGACTCCTCGGTACGCCGGGTGCGGGCGCCCCGGTCGGCGGCCGGCGTCGGCACCTCGATGGCGGTCGCCTCGATGCTCAGCGTCCAGGTCGGTCTGGCCCTCGCGGTCGGGCTCATCGACGACATCGGCGCCGAGGGGGCGGCCTGGCTGCGGCTGGCGTGGGCCGCCGTGCTGCTGCTCGTCGTCGTGCGCCCCCGTCGGTCCGACTTCCCCCGCCGGACCCTCGGTGCGTGCGTGCTGCTCGGCGTGGTGACCGGAGGCGTGACGCTGCTGTTCATGGCATCGCTGGCGCGGCTGCCGCTGGGCACGGCGAGCGCGCTGGAGTTCCTCGGCCCGCTGGGCGTCGCGGTCGCGCGGGGCAGGGGTGGGACGAAGGTGTGGCCCGTGCTCGCCGCGGCCGGTGTGCTGCTGCTGACCCAGCCCTGGGAGGGCGGCGTCGACCTGCTGGGGGTCGGGTTCGCGCTGGCCGCGGCCTGCTGCTGGGCGGCCTACATCCTGCTCACCCAGCACGTCGGCGACGGCGTCGCGGGCATCAAGGCGCTGGCCGTCACCATGCCCGTCGCGGCGCTGACGGCCACGGTCGTCGCGGGCCCCAGCACGTTCGGCCGGCTGACCCCGGAGATCCTGGTCTACGGCATCGGCCTGGCGGTCCTCCTGCCCGTCGTGCCCTTCACCCTCGAGCTGCTCGCCCTGCGCCGCCTGACCACCTCCGCGTTCGGCACCCTGATGAGCCTCGAGCCGGCCTTCGCCCTCGTCGTCGGCCTGGTCCTCCTGCACCAGGTCCCCGACGTCCTCGCGGTCGCCGGCATCGCCTTCGTCGTCACCGCGGGCATCGGCGCCGCCCGGACCGGTGCGCGTCAGGTCTCCCCGGCCGCCCTGGCCGAGAGGTAGCGCTGCTCGGGGACGCTGGTGGCGAGGCGGGCGGCACGCGTGTACGCCGCGCGGGCCTCGTCGACGCGGCCGGCACGTTCGAGGAGGTGGGCGTGGACGGCATGGACGCGATGGGTACGCCGGAGGGCCGGGTCGTCGAGAAGCGGCTCCACCATCGCCAGCCCGGCCTGCGGCCCCCGGGTCTCGGCGACCGCGACGGCGTGGTTCAGGGTGACGACCGGGCCGGGCGCGAGGTCTGCGAGCATGCCGTACAGCACCTCGATCTGCACCCAGTCCGTCTCGGCCGCGGATGGCGCCTCGTCGTGCACGGCGGCGATCGCGGCCTGGAGCTGGTAGGGGCCGACCGGACCCGTGGGCAGGGCCGCCTCCACCAGCGCGACGCCCTCGGCGACCAGGGCTCGGTCCCACTGCGACCGGTCCTGGTCGGCCAGCGGCACCAGTGACCCGTCGTCCGCCAGCCGGGCCGGCCGGCGCGCGTCGGTGAGCAGCATCAGCGCCAGCAGGCCCGCGACCTCCGGGTCCGAGGGCAGGAGCTCGTGCAGCCGGCGGGCCAGCCGGATCGCCTCGTCCGCGAGCGACACGTCCACGAGTCCGGCTCCGACGGTGGCGGTGTGGCCCTCGGTGAACACCAGGTAGAGCACGTGGGCCACCGCCGCGACGCGAGCCGGGAGCTCGGCCGGGGGAGGTACGGCGAAGGGCGCGTCGAGCTCCCGCAGCCGCGCCTTGGCGCGGCTGATCCGCTGGGCCATCGTCGGCTCGGGCACCAGGAACGCCCGGGCGATCCGGTCCGTGCTCAGCCCGCCGACCGCGCGCAGGGTCAGCGCGACCTGGGACGGCCGGCTCAGCGCCGGGTGGCAGCAGAGCAGGAGGAGCGCGAGGGAGTCGTCCCGCTCGCTCGCGGGTCCGGGCTCGACGAGCTCGGCGACCGTGTCCTCCCGTCCCGCGCGGGCCCGTTCGGACCGCCGTGCGTCGATCAGGCGCCGCGAGGCGACCCGGACGAGCCAGGCCTTCGGGTCGTCGGGCGTCCCCTCGTCGGGCCACTGACGTGCGGCCGCGAGCAGCGCCTCCTGGACGGCGTCCTCGCACGCCTCGAAGTCGCCGTACCTGCGCAACAGGGCCGCGAGGACGTGGGGCCAGGCCGCCCGCCACACGTCCTCGTAGGCGTCACTGGTCGTCACTGGTCGTCGCCGTCACCCCACATCGCCGGCCGCAGCTCGACCGTGCCGCCGGGCTGGGCGAAGTGCTCGGCGATCTCCTCGGCCCGCTCGCGGGTCGCGCAGTCGATCATGAAGAAGCCCGCGAGCTGCTCCTTGGTCTCGGCGTACGGCCCGTCGGTGCGCAGGTGCTCCCCGCCGTTGGCCGGGCTCCAGCCGTACAGCGTGCTCGACGCCGGGTCGGCCAGCGCCATCGCGGTGACGAACTCGCCGGAGGCGTTGATCTCCTCCATCAGCGCGTCGAACTGCTGGGCCGACGCGGCGTGGAACTCCTCGCTCTGCGCGCGCCCCTCCTCGGTGAACCGGTCGGTGGGGTGGCCCCACGGCTGGGGGTTGGAGTGGATCAGGATCACGTACTTCACGGTCGTTCCTCCTCGTTCGGGTCACTGTCGCAGGAGACGTCGGAGCCGAGGGACCGCCCTCGACATCGTGGCGTGACGGTTCCGTGATCCCACCGTGATTGGCCCAAGAACACCGCATCCCGGTGGCCCATCCGTCTGGGCCGGTGGGCCACTACCGTCGCGCCCGATGATCAGCATCGACCTCGACGTGGCCGCCGTCGCTCGCACCCGGATCGTCACCAGCGCGGTGTGGGAGGTGACGGCCAGCCTGGCTGTCCTCTTCCGACCGCAACCGCCCGTGCTGCACGCCCGCCTGCACGCCCAGCTGCGCGACCTGGTCCGCGACCGGACTCCTCAGCAGGTCGGCTTCGACGTCCGCCTGCTGGCCGACGTCGCCCGCGCACCCGGCGGCTGGGTGCCTCGCGCGCTCACGCCGGCCCCGGCGAACGGTCACCTGCCGGCCCGCGACCAGCTCGGCACGGTGGCGCTCACCTGCCCCGAGGCGGCCGCCGACGACCTGGACCGGCTGCGCGCGACGTACCCCGGCAGGTACGACGCGTGGACCCCCGCGGCGTACGCCGACCGGCTGGCCGCGGCGCTCACGGGGTACTGGTCCGCGCTCCTCGAACCCGTCTGGGAGCGGGTCGTCGCGATCCAGGACGCCGACGTCGCGCACCACGTCAACGTGCTGGCGGCCGAAGGGCTGGCCGCGACGCTGACCGAGATGCATCCGGACGTCTCCCTGGCCGGGGACGTCCTGGAGATCCGCGGCCAGGGCCCGCGGCGGGCACCCACGGCTCAGCGCCGCGGGCTCTGGCTCGTGCCCTGCGTGTTCCGCTGGCCCGACGTGCTGGTCGGCTCGGAGCTGCCCGAGGGTGCGGTCCTCGGGTACGGCGCGCGCGGCGCCGGGCTGCTCTGGGACGACGCCGGCGCCCCGCCCGCGTCGCTGGCCAGCCTGGTCGGCCGGTCGCGGGCCGCCATCCTCGGCGAGCTCGACGTCCCGCGCACGACCACGCTGCTGGCCGGCCGGGTCGAGCTGTCCGCCCCGACCGTGAGCGCCCACCTCTCGGTGCTCGTGGGCGCCGGTCTGCTCACGTCGCAGCGCGCCGGTCGGCGCGTGCTGTACCGCCGCACCGCTCTCGGCGACCGGCTGGTGGCCTGCTCCGCCGGGTCGATCGGTGAGCTCCACGGGTGACGCCGGCCCGCGTGATGATGGGCTCGTGACGCAGTTCGGTCTCGACCTCCACGTCGAGACGCACCAGACGCGCCGGCGCAGCAGCCTCGAGGACGCGCTGCGTCGCGCGATCCGCTCCGGCCGGCTGGCCGCCGGGCAGCGCGTCCCGTCCTCGCGCGCGATGGCCGAGGACCTCGGCTGGGCCCGGGGCACCGTCGCGGCGGCGTACGAGCAGCTGGTCGCCGAGGGGTACCTCGAGGCCCGCACCGGTGCCGGCACCGTGGTCGCCGACGTGGCGACCCTCGTGCCTGCGGGTCCCTCGCGGCCACGCACCGGACGGCTGGCCCTGGACCTCCTGCCGGGCGCGCCCGAGCCGGGCGGGTTCCCGGTCACCGCCTGGCTGCGCGCTGGCCGCGACGCACTGGCGCACGCCGAGCCGGGCTCGTTCGACTACGGCAACGGCCAGGGCGCCCCGGCCCTGCGGCTGGCGCTCGCGACGTACCTGGGCCGCGCCCGCGGCGTCAGCGCCGACCCCGACCGGACCGTGGTGACCGCCGGGGTCACCCAGGCACTGTGGCTGCTCGCCCGCGTCGTGGCCGCGCGGGGCGGCCGCACGATGGCCATGGAGGACCCCTGCCACGGACCGCACCGCGACGCCGTCGTGGACGCCGGTCTGCGGATCGTGCCGCTGCCCGTCGACAGCGTCGGCGCGCGCGTGAGGGAGCTCGACCGGCTGCGTCCCGACGCGGTGTTCGTGACGCCGGCGCACCAGTACCCGATCGGCGTCACGCTCTCCACCGACCGGCGGCGCGAGCTGGTCGCCTGGGCGCGGCGCACGGGCGGGCTGGTCATCGAGGACGACTACGACGGCGAGCTCCGCTACGACCGGCGGCCCGTCGGCGCCCTCCAGGGCACCGCCCCGGACCACGTGGCCTACCTCGGCACCGCCTCGAAGATCCTCGGCCCCGGCATACGCCTCGGCTGGGCCGTCCTGCCCGAGGGCTGGGTCCGCGAGGTACGCCGCGTGCAGGAGGTCGTGACACAGGGGCTGGACGTCACCAGCCAGCTGACGTTCGCGGCGTTCCTGGAGTCCTACGGCTACGACCGCCTGGTGCGCGCCCGGCGCGCGACGTACCGGCGCCGGGTCGCCGAGCTGGTCGCCGCCATCGACGCCGGCGGACCGTTCACCACCTCCGGCATCGCGGCCGGCGGGCACATCCTGGTGTCGCTGCCGGACCGTCCGGGGGTGGAGCGCGCGGTCGTCGACGAGGCCGCCAGGCGCGGCCTCTGGCTGGTCGGGCTGGACGTGCTGCGGCACGGCGCGGACCCGTACCCGCCGGCCATCGTGCTCGGCTACACCCGCCCGTCGGCGTTCGCCTGGCCGCCGCTGCTCGACCGATTCCTGGGAATCCTGCGCGACGTGATCCACTGACCCCCGTGTTCGGATACGTCGTCCGGCGGCTGATCGCCGGCGTCATGGTGCTGATCGTCGTCTCGATGTCCGTCTTCGCGCTGTTCTTCTACGGCCCGAACGACCCGGCGTACCAGTACTGCCCCGAGACACGCTGCACGCCCGCCAAGCTGGAGCAGATCCACCACAGCATGGGGCTGGACCGGCCGGCGCCGGCGCAGTACCTCGACTACATGAGCGGGTACGTGAAGAGCCGCACGATCACCAACGGCGGCATCTCCGTGGAGTGCTCGTGGCCCTGCCTGGGCGTCTCGTTCAAGTACCGCGTCAGCGTGCGCGACTACCTGATGGCGCGGGTCCCGGCGACGCTCGCGGTGGCGTTCGGGGGCGCGACCATCTTCCTGGTGCTGGGGGTGGGCATCGGCATCATCGCGGCGCGAAGACGCGGGACGACCAGTGACAAGGCGATCATCAGCGCCAGCCTGTTCGTGGACGCGATGCCGTCGTACCTGCTGTTCCTGCTGTCGTGGCTCTACTTCGTCCAGCGCCTCGGCTGGTTCCCCGACACCGGCTACTACTCGCCATTCGTCGACGGCCCGGTGAAGTTCGTCGACGGGATGCTGCTGCCCTGGCTGATCATCGGCATCGCCTCCGCGTCGTACTACGCGCGGTTCAGCCGCGGCAGCATGATCGAGGTGATGGGGGAGGACTACGTCCGCACCGCGCGGGCCAAGGGCGTCGGCGAGGGCAAGATCATCATGCGGCACGCGCTGCGGGCCGCGATCGTGCCGGTCGTGACGATCTTCGGCCTCGACTTCGCCGGCCTGCTGACCGGCACGATCTTCGTGGAGAAGATCTTCGGCATCCAGGGCCTCGGCCTCGCCGGCCTCGACGCCGAGCGTCGCGTCGACCTCCCGATGGTCTCGGCCTGCGTCCTCATCGCGGCCGCCCTCATCGTCGTGGCCAACATCGTCGTCGACGTGCTGTACAGCGTCATCGACCCCCGTGTACGCCTGACCTGAGAGGTCGCCGGTAATCGCGCGATCGCGCGGTTACAGCAGCTTCCGGAGCCGGAAACCTGCTGTTCGGCCGCGATCGCGCCATTTCTGGCACCCCACGCCAGGACGCCATCGGGTCACGGGAACGTCACGGACGGCGCCGTACGTCACGCTTCGACGTTCGTTTGCCGGCGAATGGTTGTCGTGGGGCGCGGGCGGCAAGACGATCCGCTCATGTTCGGGTACATCGTCCGGCGGCTGGTGGCCGGCATGCTCGTCGCCGTCGCGGTGTCGATGGTCGTGTTCGCGATCTTCTTCTACGGCCCGAACGACCCGGCCCTCGCGTACTGCCCGGAGTCGCGGTGCACGCCGCAGCGCCTGGACAACATCCGGCACAGCATGGGCCTGGACCGGCCGGCGCCGAAGCAGTACGTCGAGTACATGAGCGGCTACGTGAAGGGCCGCCACATCCAGTCGGGCGGCATCTCGATGGACTGCAGCTGGCCGTGCATGGGCGTCTCGTTCAAGTACCGCGTGCCGGTCTTCCCGTACCTGCGCGACAAGCTGCCCGCGACCATGTCGGTGGCCGTCGGCGGGGCGATCTGCTTCCTGGTGCTCGGCCTCTCGACGGGCGTCTTCGCGGCCCGCAAACGGGGCACGCCGGCCGACAAGGCGATCGTCAGCACCAGCCTGTTCATCAACGCCATCCCGTTCTACCTGCTGCTCCTGCTGGCCTACCTCTACCTGGTGCAGGCGCTCGGCATCTTCCCGGCGACCGGGTACTTCTCCCCGGCCTCCGAGGGGCTGCTCAAGTACGTCGGCGGGATGCTGCTGCCCTGGCTGATGATCGGCATCGGCTTCGCGACGCAGTACGCCCGGTTCAGCCGCGGCAGCATGGTCGACACCCTGAACGAGGACTTCGTGCGCACTGCCCGCGCCAAGGGCCTCTCGGAGAAGAGGGTCGTGCTCAAGCACGGCCTGCGCGCGGCGATCGTGCCCATCGTGACGATCTTCGGCCTGGACTTCGCCGGCCTGCTGGCGGGCACCGTCTTCACCGAGAAGATCTTCGGCATCCAGGGTCTCGGCCTGGCCGCGCTCGACGCGGTGCAGCGCACCGACCTGCCGATCATCTCCGCCACGGTGCTGATCGGCGCCACCCTCATCATCGTGGCCAACATCGTGGTCGACGTGCTGTACAGCGTCATCGACCCGCGCGTCCGGCTGACCTGAGATCCGGCCGCACCGGCCGCGACCGGACCAGACCGCGCTGGACCACCGGCCAGGCGTGGAGCGACGGTCCGCGTGATCCCGGGCCCCCCGGGAGCGTCTACCGAGTACGGGGCGACTCGACGTCGCCGGCCCTGCTCGGACAGCTGGGGGGCTGCTACCCGAGCACCGGCAGCCGTTCCCCGCGCCCACCTCTCACGGCGCGGGGGACGGCCCTCCAGCGGAGACTCGCGACTTCGCGCGACGCTCCCCGAAGTCCTGCCCGAGCTCGGGTCCGAGGTCGGTACCCAGGTCCTGGGCGAAATCGGGCTCGATGACCTCCGCCGGGGATGCCTGGCCGACGGTCAGGTACCGGTGCACGCGACCCGGTCGCGGGAGCTCGAGCTCGCGAAAGGTCACGTCCACGACGTGACGTTTCACGGTCCACCCCAGCGGCTCGCGATCCATGCCACACTCCCTCGTGGAGCCCCTCGGCTCCCCTGTGAGCTGCACCTGTGAGAGGTACACGCCCCGGTGATGTCAGCATGCCGTGCCGGGGACGATTGCGCCTCCCCGGTACAGTCCGGTTGCCGTAGGTCAGAGGGACGTGGACGTGGAACTTGGCGACGAGCTGAGCCGGCTCGGTGACGCGGACCTGGTGGCCCGCGCCCGCGACGGTGAGGACGCCCCGTACGCCGAGCTGTTCCGCCGTCACCGCCCCGCCGCGACCGCCCTCGCGCGCACGCTGACCGACCGCGCGGCCGCCGACGACGTGGTGGCCGAGGCGTTCGAGAAGCTGCTGACGCGCATCCGTGCCGGCGGCGGGCCGCAGTCGGCGTTCCGCCCGTACCTGCTCCAGACCGTGCGCACGGTCTCGGTCGACGCATCACGGCGCACGCGCCGGCTCGTCGTCGCCGACGACCCGGAGGCCGCGGCCGAACCGGACGCGCCGCCCGAGGACTCCCTGTTCGACACCGTCTACGAGCGGACCACCCTGGCCCGGGCGTTCGGGGCGCTGCCCGACCGGTGGCAGACGTTCCTGTGGCTGTCGTTCGTCGAGGGCGCCGACCGCCAGGAGATCGCGACCATCCTCGGCATCAACGTCGGTGGTGTCTCGGCGCTCGGCTACCGCGCTCGCGAGGGCCTGCGCCGCGCGTACCTCGACGCCCACCTGGTCAGCGCGCCGACCACGACCTGCGCGGAGGTCTGGCCGCTGCTGTCCGGCGCCGTGCGGGGTGGCCTGACGCCGGCCCAGAGCAAGAAGGTGGACGGCCACGTCGCGGCGTGCGAGTACTGCCGCAGCGCGCTGGCCGAGCTCGACTCCGTCAACGCCCGTCTCGGCGTGCTGCTCGCCCCCCTGGTCCTCGGTGCCGCCGCGCCGGCCTACCTCGGCGCGGTCGGGCAGGCCCACGGTGCCGCCTCGTCCGGGACGATCGGCCCGGGCGCCGTCGAGACGAGTGGCTCGGCCGCCAAGGCCGGGATCCTCGGCCTGGTCAAGGGCGGCGCGGCCAGCATGGCGGTCGTCGCGTCGACCTCCACCGTCGCGCTGGTCGCGATGCTGGCCGTGTTCACCGCACCGCTCGGTTCCGAGCCGTCCGCCGACCCGGGTCCGGACCAGATCACCTCGGACGTCGCCAACCGGCTGGGCAGCCAGCCGACCGAGGGCCTGTCGGCGCCCACCGCGACCGACGGCTCGGCCACACCGGCTCTGGCGACGAGCGGGGGCGCACCCACCTCGGGAGTGACCCCGACGGCCGGTCCGCCGACCGCGTCGACCGACCCCTCGGGTGGCCCGACCGGCCTCCCGACGTCCGGCGGGCCGACGACGTACCCGACGTACAACCCGACGACGCTGTGGACGACGACGCCGACGGTCGGCCCCACGGGCGGGCCGACCAGCCACCCGACGCCCACGGGTGTCGGCGACCCGACGACGCTGCCGACGTCGGACACCAGCCCGACCGACGCACCGACCGGGGGAGGCGGCCCGGCCTCGTCGGCCACCCCCGACCCGACCCAGGACCCCACTGCTGCCGTGAACGTCGCGGCGAGCCTGGGCACCCTCACCCTCACCCCCCGTCCGGAGTCGCCCGGCCTTCCCATGCAGGTCGCGGTCCCGGTCTCGCTCTCGGGCGGCACGGCCGACCTCGCGATCGACGTCACGGTGGCGGGACTCACCAACTACGTCGAGGTCACGGGCGGCTCGTACGGCGCGTGGACCTGCGGCGCGATCACGCCGATGGCCGGCAACCCGAAGATCGCCAAGGTGCAGTGCCAGCTGCCGAACGCCGCACCCAAGGACGCGCTCGACCTCGGCCTCAACATCAACTACGTCAGCGACTCCGCCTCGTTCACCGCCGACCTCAGCGTGCTGACCCCCGCCGTGGACGCCACCGCCGGGGACGACACCTCCACGACGACCCTGCCGCCCCGCCACTCCTGACGATGGCCGGCGCGCGGCCGTGCGCGTCACTTTCTTGACTGGTTCAAGAAAAGGTACTTGGATCGACGGGTGACCCCGACCGACCACGAGCAGCGGCTGCGGGGGGTGGGGCTGCGGGTGACGCGGCCCCGGGTGGCGGTGCTGGCGGCGGTGCACGAGGCGCCGCACGCCGACACGGACGCGCTGATCGGCGTCGTACGCCGTGACCTCCCGGACGTGTCGCACCAGGCGGTGTACGACAGCCTGCGCACCCTCACCGAGGCCGGCCTGGTACGACGGATCCAGCCGCGCGGGCTGGTGGCGCGGTACGAGTCGCGGGTCGGCGACAACCACCACCACGTCGTGTGCCGGTCGTGCGGCGTGATCGCCGACGTCGACTGTGCGGTCGGCGAGGCGCCGTGCCTGGTCGCCTCCGACGCCGGCGGCTTCGTGATCGACGAGGCCGAGGTCGTCTACTGGGGCCGCTGTCCCTCCTGCACCGATTGACCCCATCCCAGCAACCAGCCCAACCAACGAGAAGGAAGTGGACATCTGTGTCCGAGAGCAGCAACCCGGCCATCAAGGCCCCCCAGGCCAAGACCCAGCGGCCCCGTTCCAACCAGGACTGGTGGCCCAACCAGCTGAACCTCGCCGTCCTCCACCAGCACCACCCGCGGGGCAACCCGTTGGGTGCCGACTTCGACTACCGCGAGGCCTTCGCGAGCCTCGACGTCGAGGCGCTGCGCAGCGACCTGGTGGCCCTGATGACCGACTCGCAGGACTGGTGGCCGGCGGACTTCGGCCACTACGGCGGGCTGTTCATCCGGCTGAGCTGGCACGCGGCCGGCACGTACCGCATCGAGGACGGCCGCGGCGGGGCGGGTGACGGCGGGCAGCGGTTCGCGCCGCTCAACTCCTGGCCCGACAACGCCAACCTCGACAAGGCCCGTCGGCTGCTGTGGCCCATCAAGCAGAAGTACGGCCAGTCGATCTCGTGGGCCGACCTGCTGGTGCTCGCGGGCAACGTGGCCCTGGAGTCGATGGGGGTGGAGACGTTCGGCTTCGGGTTCGGGCGCGCCGACATGTGGGAGCCCGAGGAGATCTTCTGGGGCCCGGAGGACGCGTGGCTGGGCGACGAGCGGCTCGGCGGCAACGACGAGATCGAGGGTCCGCTGGGCGCGGTCCAGATGGGCCTGATCTACGTCAACCCCGAGGGTCCGCAGGGCGTGCCGGACCCGCTCGCCGCCGCGGAGCACATCCGGGAGACGTTCCGCCGGATGGCCATGAACGACGAGGAGACGGTGGCGCTGATCGCCGGCGGCCACTCGTTCGGCAAGACCCACGGTGCTTCCTCGGGTGACCACGTCGGCCCCGAGCCGGAAGGTGCCCCGCTGGAGAGCCAGGGCCTCGGCTGGGCGAACACCTACGGCACCGGCAAGGGCGCCGACGCCATCACCAGCGGTCTCGAGGTGACCTGGACGCCGACGCCGACCCGGTGGGGCTCGGGCTTCTTCGACAGCCTCTTCGGCCACGAGTGGGAGCTGACGGAGTCGCCGGCCGGCGCCAAGCAGTGGGTCGCCAAGGACGCCGATGAGACGTACCCCGACGCGTTCGACTCCTCCAAAAAGCACCGGCCCACCATGCTCACCACGGACCTCGCGCTGCGCCAGGACCCGGCGTACGAGGCGATCTCGCGGCGCTTCCACGAGGACAACGCGGCGTTCCAGCTGGCCTTCGCCAAGGCCTGGTACAAGCTGCTGCACCGCGACATCGGCCCGGTCTCGAGGTTCCTCGGCCCCTGGGTGCCGGAGGCCCAGCTGTGGCAGGACCCCGTGCCGGCGGTGGACCACGAGCTGGTGGACGACGTGGACGTCGCCGACCTGAAGGCCACGCTGCTCGGCTCCGGCCTCACCGTCGCCCAGCTGGCGACGACCGCCTGGGCGTCGGCGGCCAGCTACCGGACGACCGACAAGCGCGGCGGCGCCAACGGAGCGCGGCTGCGGCTCGAGCCGCAGCGCAGCTGGGCGGTCAACCAGCCCGACGAGCTGGCGAAGGTCCTGCCGGTCCTCGAGGGGATCCAGCAGGCCTTCAACGAGGGCCAGTCCGGCGGCAAGCGGGTCTCGCTGGCCGACGTGATCGTGCTCGGCGGGGCAGCGGCCGTCGAGAAGGCCGCCCGCGACGCGGGCCACGACGTCACCGTGCCCTTCACGCCGGGACGGACCGACGCCTCCCAGGAGGAGACCGACGTCGAGTCGTTCGCGGTCCTCGAGCCCAAGGCCGACGGGTTCCGCAACTACGTGCGGCCGGGCGAGAAGCAGCAGCCCGAGGTCCTGCTCCTGGACCGGGCCTACATGCTCGAGCTGGGGTCGCCCGAGCTGGCGGTACTCGTGGCCGGCCTCCGGGCCATCGGCACCAACGTCGGTGGGTCGTCGCGCGGTGTCCTCACCGACCGGCCCGGACAACTGACCAACGACTTCTTCGTCAACCTGCTGGCGGCAGGTACGGAGTGGAAGGCCTCGCAGTCCGAGGAGGGCGAGTACGAGATCCGCGATGCCCGCACCGGTGACGTGCGCTGGACGGCGTCCGCGGTCGACCTGGTCTTCGGTTCCAACTCCCAGCTGCGCGCGATCGCCGAGGTCTACGCCTCGGCCGACGCCGACGAGAAGTTCGTCCGCGACTTCGTCGCCGCGTGGGCGAAGGTCATGGACATCGACCGCTTCGACGTCCGGTAGGTCGTCGCCTCCCGCGATTCGTCAGCGATCCTCCGGGTGCTCCCCGCGGGGCAATCGCTGACGAATCGCGGGACCGACGTGCGGGGTCAGGTCCATGGTCAGCGAGTCCTGTGCGGGAAGGGCAGGGCGATCGGGTCGGCCGCCAGGCGGCTGTTCCCGTCGGCGTCGAACCGGTCGAGGCCGAGGTCGGTGAGGTCCAGCAGGTCGGTCCGTCCGTCGAGCACCAGGTCGGCCGTGGCGCGGGAGACGCCCGGGCCCCACATCATCCCGTGGCCGCCGGCGCTGGCGACGACGGCACCGTCGACCCGTCCGTCGGGCCGCACCAGGGGACCGATGATCGGGAGGTGGTCCGGCGTGTAGTCGATGGTCGCGGCCCAGGCGCGGCGCACGCCGAGTCCGCGGGTGGCGGGGTACAGGTCGCCGACCCGCTCCCGCATCTTCTCGAAGTACGGCCAGTCGACCTCGAGCCCCGGCCCCGGCTGCTCGTCGGGGTTGCTCATGCCCCAGAGCAGGCCGCCGTCGTCACCGGGTCGCCAGTAGATGCCCGACGTCACGTCGAAGACCATCGGGAGTGCGTGCACGTCGACGCCCGGCACCGGCTCGGTCACCACGACCTGGTGGCGGGTGCCGCCGGCCACGACCCGGGCGCCGGCCAGCTCGCCGACCCGGGCGAGGTCGGGCCCACCGGTGAGCACCACGGCGTGGGTCTCGATCGGGCCGGCGCTGGTCTCGACGGCGACCACGTGCCCGTCCTCGACCCGGAGACCGGTGAAGGCGCAGCGTTCGCGGACCGCCACCCCGAGGTGGACGAGCGCGGCGGTGTAGGCCAGCACGTTGCGCGGTGCGTCGATGTACCCGTCGCCCGCGGCGTACGACGCGCCGCTGGTCACCCCGGGCGCGAGCCCGGTGCGGCGGCGGTCGACCTCGTCGCCGTCCCACCACTCGACGTCCAGCCCCAGGGACCGCTGGAGGGCGATCCGCTCCTGCGCGGCGGCGACCTCCTCGTCGGTGAAGCACGGCATCAGGTACCCCTGGGCCACGAACCCGGAGTCGAGCGGGTAGCGGTCCGGCTGGCCGGCGTAGAAGTCGCGGCTGAACATCCCCAGCCGGATCGCCGCCTCGGTCCCGCCCTGTGCGCGCACCATCCCCGCAGCCCGGCTGCTCGCCCCGGCGCCCAGCGTGGCCGCCTCGACCAGCACGACGCTGCGGCCGGCCTCGGCCAGGAAGCAGGCCGTCCACGCGCCGAGGGTCCCCCCGCCGACGACCACCGCGTCCACGCTGCTCACGGCCCCGACTCTCTCCCAGACTGAACGTTCAGTCAATCGCGCGCCCGCAGGGAGCAGGGCAGGATGGCGGCGTGAGGGAGTCGACCGACCTGGACGCGTACCTGGCCGGGGCCACGGTCGACGACGACGTGTTCGCCGTCCGCCCGGACTACCGCGTGCTGCTGGTCGCCGTGGCCGGGCTGACGCCGGGACCGGGCGACGCCGCGAGCGAGGCACTGCTCGCGCGGGCCGAGACCTCGGTCGCGGGCCCGGCCGACGAGCTCGAGCACGTCGCGGCCTGGCGCGAGGCGTACCGCGCGTTCGGCGCCAAGCCCACGCGTACCCGCAACAGCCTGGAGGCGCTGGTCCGGCGGGCACCCGCCGGGCTGCCACGCGTGAACCGGCTGACCGACGTCTACAACGCGATCTCGGTGCTGCACCGCGTGCCCGTGGGCGGCGAGGACCTGGACCGGTACGACGGGCCGCCCCGGCTGGTCCGCGCGCAGGGGGACGAGGTGTTCGACACCGTCGCCGACGGGGAGCCGGTGCTCGAGCACCCGGAGCCCGGCGAGGTCGTCTGGCGCGACGGCGTGGGCGTGACCTGCCGACGGTGGAACTGGCGCCAGGGCCGGCGGACGGCGCTGACCGACGACACGACCGCCACGATCTTCATCTTCGACGCACTGGCCCCGATGACGGACGACGCCCTGCGCGCAGCGGCCGACGACCTGGTCGCGCACCTGGGCGCGCTCGACGCCCGGCGACGGCTGATCGGCCGCTAGGACAGCGCCAGCTCGCCCACCGGGACCTCGACGTCGACCCGGTTGCCGGGCGGCGCGAGGGGACAGGCCCACGACGGGTCGTAGGCGCACGACGGCGCGTAGGCGAAGTTGAGGTCGATGACGAGGCGGCCGCCGTCACCGCCGAGGTCCGCGCCCTTGACCGTGTCGAGCAGGTAGCGGCCGCCGCCGTACGCCCCGCCCGGTCGCCCGCAGCCGGCGTCGCGCAGCGGCACGAACAGCCCGCCGCCGTACGACGTGAGCCGCCAGACGTCGACGTCCCCGACCCCCGGCAGGGGCGCGACGCCGAGCTGCTCGAACGCGACCACGCCATCGGTCCCCGTCTGCACCTCCCACGGCGTCGGCTCGGCCGCGCGCACCTCGACCTCGAACCGCCAGGCCGGGTCGTACGGCGCGACCGTCAGGCCGCGGAAGCCCTCGCGCAGGTCGGGGAGCAGGGGCGAGGCGGCGTGGTGCGCGAACAGGTCGTCCCGTACCTCGCGCCACCGGGCGTGCCCGGCCGCCGGGTCGGCCTCCGCCCGTACCTCGGCGTACAGCGCGAAGACGCGCCGCCGCCAGTCGACTACGTCGTAGGCATCCATCCCACGATCCTGTCGTGCCTACTGCACGAGCAGGCAGAAGGGGTGGCCGGCGGGGTCGGCGAGCACGTACAGCGGCTCGCCGTCGTCGGCGGACCGGTCGTGGAGCACCCGGGCGCCGAGCTCGACGGCGCGGGACCGGCTCGCCTCGAGGTCCTCGACCGTCGGGACCTTGAAGTCCATGTGCATCTGCATCGGCACCTCCTCCGACGGCCAGGTCGGGGGAGTGGTGTCGGGCTTCTGCTGGACGGTCACCACCCGGCGGCCGTCGTCGTCGAGCAGGACCAGCCAGTCCGCGTCATCGGGGCTGCCGTCGGTCGGCGGCTCCTCGCCCTCGCGGTAGTGCAGGCCGAGCAGCTGCCGGTAGAACTCCGCGAGCCCGCGACAGTCGCGGGCGTCGATCGCGGTGTGGAGGAGTACGGGGTGGCCGGCCATCCGTCGACCCTAGTCAGGACGCGGTCGGTGGCGGTCGGCCCGGCGGCTGATCGCGGGGTTACGCTGCGAGCCCTATGAGGCCGATCCCCGAGCCCGACGAGCGGACCCTGTACTCGTCCCGCCGCGAGGACGACGTCGATGCGCTCGCCTGGCCGGTGTTCAGCGAGGACGCCTTCGAACTGCTGCGGTCGGTCGGCCAGGAGCTGCACCCCGAGGCGGGCGAGGTGCTCTGGGAGGCCGGCGACCCGTACGACCTCAATGTCGTGCTCTCCGGCGGCGTGCTGCTCGTCGACCAGCGAGACGACCGGGTGGTCTTCGTCGTCGAGGCGGGCGACTTCGTCGGCGAGCTCGGCATGCTGATGGGCCAGCGCGCCTTCCTGCCGGGCGTGGCGATGGTGGACACGGTGCTGCTGCGCGTGCGGGTCGAGGACCTGCGCGGGCTCCTCGAGATCTCCGGCGGGCTGAGCGACGTCGTGCTGTCGGCGCTCGACGCCCGGCGCACCATGCTCAAGCGGATGGGCGAGGGCGGCCTCGTGCTCGCCGGGGACGACGACCGGGACCTGCACCGGCTCCAGGACTTCGCCGAGCGCAACCAGATCCCGTACCGCACCGTCGTACGGTCCGACGTCACCGCGTGGTCCGAGCTGGCGGCCACCTGCACGCTGCCCGAGACCGGGTCCGCGGTGGTGACCGGGGGCCGGCAGGTGCTGCCCTCGCCGTCGACCCGCGACCTCGCCACCGCGCTCGGCATCGACCTCTGGGGCCTCGAGGGCGGGGACACCAGCTGCGAGCTGCTCGTGGTCGGCGCCGGGCCGGCCGGGCTGGCCGCGGCGGTGTACGGCGCGTCCGAGGGGCTCGACGTCGTCGTGGTCGAGGACGTCGCGATCGGTGGCCAGGCCGGCAGCTCGTCGCGGATCGAGAACTACCTCGGCTTCCCCTCCGGCGTCTCCGGGGTCGGGCTGGCGCGGGCCGGGATGCTGCAGGCGGTGAAGTTCGGCACCCGCCTCGTCTCGCCCCGCTCGGTCACCGGACTGTCCCGCGTCCCCGAGGGGTTCCGCGTCCGGCTCGACGACGAGCACGAGGTCACCGCGTGCGCGGTCGTCGTGGCCAGCGGCGTGCGGTACCGCCGCATGGACGTCCCCGGTATCGCCGACCTCGAGGGCAGCGGCGTCTACTACGCCGCCGGCGAGCTCGAGGCCAAGGTCGTCAAGGGACGCCACGCGGTCGTCGTCGGCGGTGCCAACTCCGCCGGGCAGGCCGCGCTCTTCCTCGCCCGGCACGCCGAACACGTGCACGTGCTGATCCGGCGCGACGACCTCAGGGCGACGATGTCCAACTACCTGGCGCAGCGGCTCACCCACCACGAGCGCATCACCGTGCACCCGAGGTCGGAGGTGGTCGCGGTCCACGGTGACGGCCGGCTGGACGCGGTGACCTGGCACGACCACGGCACCGACCGGGACGTCCGGCAGGACGCGGCCGGCCTCTTCCTGATGATCGGCGCGGAACCTCACACCGGCTGGCTCGCCGGCTCCGGCGTCGACCTCGACGACAAGGGCTTCGTGGTCACGCACGACGGGTTCGCCAGCTCGGTCCCGGGGCTCTTCGCCGTCGGCGACGTCCGCTCCGGCTCGGTCAAGCGGGTGGCCTCGGCGGTCGGCGAGGGGTCGGTGGTCGTGTCAGCGGTGCACGCTCACCTCGCGACCCTCGACATGCCCTGACGCCGGACGACGGCGCGGGTACCAGGGCACGAGGGCTGGCACTCGCGCGGCGTACGCGTCGTACGCCGCCCCGAACGTCCGCCGCAGGTCGCGCTCCTCGAAGTGGACGCCGATCGCGATGTACCCGGTCGAGGCGGCCGCGAACAGCAGGTGCGAGACGCCCATGTGTGGCGTCGCCCAGAAGGCCAGCAGCAGACCGGTCATCAGCGGGTGCCGCACGAACGCGTACATCCCGCCCACCTCGAGCTCGGTCGAGACGGCCCGGGGCGCGGCCCAGCCGGCCTGCCGCAGCCCGGTCAGCTCAGCGTGGTCGACGGCGAAGGTCGCGGCGATCGCCAGCACCCAGCCGGCGGCGCAGAGAGCCCAGAACAGGAACGCGAACGGCGAGGACACGTGCCAGACCTCGCCGCCGAACGGCTGCCACAGCCACACCAGCAGGGCGAGGCACAGGTCGGTGGCGAGCACGTACGTCGTGCGCTCGAGCGGGGCGGGCACCCGCCGGCGCATCCAGCCCTTGACCGAGCGTCGCGCCATCACGGAGTGCTGGGCGGCGAAGAGCCCGAGCAGCGCCAGGTCGACCACGACGGCGGTCGGGGTGCTCGTGCGGGCCGGACCGTCGACGGTGCGAGGCACGACGACATCGGCCAGGAACGGGATCGTCCACGCCGTGACCGCGCCGAACCCCAGCCAGCCGAGGGCGGAGAGGAACAGGAAGGCAGGTCGTCGGGTCACCCCACCATGCTCCGCCGGCCACCCGCTCCGGCGCAGCCGTGGAACTACCTCACCTGCGCGACGTACCAGGCCGCGACCTGGGCGCGGGACCGGAACCCGAGCCGCAGCCGGATCCGCTCCAGGTGCGACTCGGCCGAGCGCTCGGAGATCGTCAGCCGGTCCGCGATCTCGCGGTTGCTGAGGCCTTCGGCCACCAGGGCGGCGACCTCGGACTGGCGCGGGGTGAGGCTCGTGGGCACGGACCGGCGCAGCCGGGGGAGGCGCAGGAAGCGACGTACCTGCGCCACCACCGCCTCCGAGTCGCCCATGGCCGGCAGGTGCGAGCGGCCCTCGAGCTCGACGAGCTCGGCCCCGCGGATCCGCTGGGCGAGCAGACGGCTCTGCGCGAGCGGCGCCGCGCGGTCACCCTGCCGGTGCAGGACCAGCGTGGGCGCCTGGATCCGCTCGAGGGCAGGACGTACGTCGAGCGAGTACGCCAGCGACAGCAGAGCCACCGCCGACTCCGAGGACGACGCGGCCCGCTGGTACCAGGCCAGCACCCGGCGTGTGCCGGCGTCGGTCTCGGGCGCGAACAGGTCGGTGAGCAGGTCGGAGCCCAGGCCCCAGTGGGACGCAAGCAGGCCGAGCAGGTGGCGGCGGCTGTCGGCGTCGCCGATCGCCGAGCCGTCCGCCCAGCCGCCGTACAGCACGAGTCGGTCGACGGTCGTCGGGTGGTCGGCCGCCCACTGCGCGGCCACGGCGGCGCCGAGCGACCAGCCCAGCAGGTCGAAACGCTCGACGCCCAGTCCCTCGGTCACCGCGCGGATCGTCGCAAGCTCGAGCGCCATCGAGCGCGGACCGTCGTAGGGGTCCGACAGCCCGCAGCCCGGACGGTCGTAGCGCACGAGAGTGCGCCCGGAGGAGAGCGCCTCGTGGAACATCCGTTCGGCGGGGATCGACCAGCCCAGCTCGAGGTGGCTGAGCCAGCCCGGCGCGACCAGCAGCGGCGGTCCGCTGCCGGTCAGCGCGTAGGCGACGCGGCTCCCGTCCTCCAGCCGCGCCGTCCCGAGACGTTGCCTGGTTTCCCCCACCCGCCCAGTGAACCGCAGGCGGGGGCGTCGGTGGTGGTCAGTCGACCCGGTTGCTGCGCTCCTCGACCGTCTGGCTGCCGTCGGAGTGCGTGGTGGTGGCGACCGTGTGCGCGCCGCGGCTGCGGTTCGCGGTGATCGCGGTCAGGACGATGGCGAGCGCGCCGACCGCCGCGAGGATGTAGCCGACCATCGTGAGGTTCACGCCGTTGATGGCGTCCTGGACGGCGAAGGCCAGGATGAGGCCGAGCGCGAGCAGGAAGATGCCGAGTCCGTAACCCATGGGTGGACCCCTTTCGTGAGGTGGCTCAGGGCAGAGCCACGCTACGCAGGGCGTTCGTTCGTGGGCTCACCCGGAAGGGCGGGTGGGGTACACCCCCGCCTCGCCCCCGGATGATCGGCGTCGACCCCACCCGATGCCTCAGGCGAGCGCCGCCACCACCCCGATCGCCGTGGCCACCGCGAGCAGGGACCCGGCGAGCAACGAGGCCGAGCGGCGCAGCCCGCCCGGGAGCCGTGCCACCGTGGCGGCGGTGGCCGCCAGGGCGGCCATCAGCAGGGCGAGGGCGACCGCGTCGCCGTACGTGCCCGCGTGCTCCGAGGCGATCTGGACGTCCTCCTGGCGGTCAGCCAGGCGCTGCCAGTCCGCGGGCTCGGAGGCGAGCCACTCGACGGTGATCGGGTCCACCCCGTCCTCGGCGGTGGGCGCCTCCGTCATGGCCGCGGCGACCTGGAGCCACCGCGCGCCGGCCTGCTCCTCCGCGGTCCCCAGCAGCTGTTGTCCCTGCGAGCCGTCGAGCGTGGCGGCGTACTGCCGTGACAGGCCCGTCATCGACAGGTCGATGCCGCGCATCTGGAGGTCGGACGCCGCGCCGCTGCGGACCTGGCTCACCGTGGCGGACCCGGAGATCTGGGAGATGAGCCGCGACGACTCGGCGGCCGCGCGGCCCGACTCGTCGGAGAGCGCGAGCTGCTCGGCGGTGAGCACCGGCAGCGCGACCCAGGCGGCGAGGGCCAGGGCCCCGATCAGTCTTCCCGTTCGTGGCTCGTTCCACGGAGCCGGGATCAGTCCGACGTCGGGTGCGCTCGCGGGGTCGGTACGGCGTCGCCGGCGACCGCGCACCGCCGCGAGGACGACGTAGGCCGCCGCGACGGCGAGGGCGAGCATCGCCCAGACCGTGGTCCACCGCGCCCAGCCGTCGCCGTCGCGCATGGTCGCCGCGCTCATGTCGAGGTCGGTGACCTCCTCCTTGTCGATGACGTCGCCCAGCCGGCGCGGCACGTCGTACCCGCCGTCGGCCGTCGTGTAGGCGTCGCCGCGGGCGAGCTCGTTGCTGGCCTGGTCGACGTTCATCTCCAGCTGTGCCACCAGCTGGTCGGTGGCGGCGACCTCCCCGGCCACCTCGGGCACGTCCGGCGCGTCCAGGCTCCGCACGGTGTCGCGCCGTACCCGTGCCTGCGCCAGGCCGATCGCCAGCGACAGCTCGGACTGGTAGACGAAGCGGACCGTCTCAACCCGGGCCGTCGTGCTCCGCGCCTCCTGGCGGGTGGCCTGCTGCCAGCTGCCGTTGGCCTTGGCGCCCGACCAGGTGGCGAGCGCCAGCAGCAGGGTGACCACGACCGTGACCGTGACCTGCAGCAGGTTGGCCGTCAGCCACGCGCGGATCCCGGTCATGGGGCCGAGGGTCGGAACTCGACGACGCCGTACTGCCCGTCGAGCCAGAGCGACCCGCCGGACATCGACCACTCGTACTCGTCCGGCGTGAGGTCAGCGAGCGGGCGGTCGGTGTAGCTGTCGCTCGGTGCGTCGGGGTCGGTCAGCGACTCGGTCCCCGACGTCGGCACCAGGCGGAGGGTCGTCCCGTCGATCTCGATGTCGCCCTTGGCGCCGATGGAGAAGCTGAACATGCCGGACGGCCGCTGCTGCATGAGGATCGTGGCGCGCAGGTACGAGCCGTCGGCGTGCATCTCGATGAGGTCCTCGGCCGTGCCCTGGTCGACGCTCTGCCACGTCCCCACCAGCTCGGGCGGGATGGCAGAGTCCTCGTCCACGTCGCTCGGCCCGGTGGACGGGCTCTCGCTCGGGGTCGGCGACGAGGTGACCGTGACGGTCGCCGGTCTCGACGGGCCCGCGGGGTCCGTCGCCGACGACCCGGACGAGCCGCACGAGGTCAGCAGGCCGACGGCGCAGGCCACCCCCACCAGCCGGACGAACGACTCCACGAGAACCACCTACCTCGAGACAGGGCTGTGTCCTCGAAGAGTCGCCGGAAGCCGCGGAGATACCGCGCGACGCTCGACCGTCGCGACGAAGGGTGAGGTCATCGCCCGGAGCAGCGCGCCGTAGCCGACCCCGAAGGCGAGCTCCCCGCCGACGGTCGCCTCGTGGTCCCCGAGGTCCACCACGAGGTGGTCGCTGCTCGTCCCGAGGATCGTGACCCCCTCCGGGGGCACCAGGCCGTCCGGGTCGACGTCCTGCCGGCCGAGGGCGAGGATCCCCTGACGGCACGACCCTCCCGCTCGGGGCGGGGGACGCCGGCCGAAGGCCGTCTGGCCCAGGTCGCCCGAAGGTACGCGGGGCTTGTCGCCCACCTCGATCAGCTCGGCCACGAGGGAGAAGGCGTCGGTCCGCAGGCCCTCGACCGGCAACCGGGTCAGCGGGTCGAGACCTAGGAGGATGGCCTCGCCGAGGCGCAGCTCGTCGACGCGACCGGTGTCGGCGGCGCCCAGGGCCCACCCGAGATTCGCCGAGTTGCCGCCGGACACGATGGTCAGGGCGGACCCGACGGCCCGTTCGACCTCGTCCGCCAGCTCGGACAGGCGCTGCATGTTGCGGTCGTCCGGCGCCACGCCGTGCTGGCAGGCCAGGTTGGTGCCGATGCCGGCGAGGCTCAGGCCGGCCATGCCGCGGACCGCGAGGGCGAGGGGTACCAGGTCGACAGGCAGCACCCCCTCCCGCAGGTCGCCGAGCTCGACCATGAGCACGACAGCGTGTGTCGCACCCCGGTGAGCAGCGCAACGGGAGAGGGCCTCGAGCACCGACGAGTCGGTGTTCAAGCTGGTCGACGCGTGCTGGACGGCAGCGTCGACCTGGCTGAGCATGGGCGAGCGGATGAGTGTTCGCGCTGACCCGACGCCGGCCGAGTCCAGGCGTGCGAGGTTCTCCACCCGGGAGTCGGCCAGGCCGACCGCGCCGCCGCGCAGCATCGCCTCGGCGACACCGGGTGAGCCCAGCACCGCCTTCGTGACCGCGGTGACCCGGATGCCGGTCCGGCCGAGCCGGTCCACGAGCGACCGGGTGTTGGCCTCGATCGCGTCGAGGTCGACCTCGACGCGCGGTGCGCTCATCGGGTCACGACGGCGCGCGACTCCTTCAGGGACGGGAACGCCTCGAGCACCATGGCGGCCAGCTGCTCGAGGGGCCGGGTGAGCGGGTCGGTGGCGGGCAGGCCCAGGTCGAGCTCGATCTCGTCGATGGCGCGCCCGATCGCCGCATCGTCTGCCATTCCCTCGTGGTTGACGGTGATGCCGATGACGCGGGTGTCGGCGAAGCTCTCGATGAGGGCGACCTCGCTGGCGACGGTCGGCACGGCCACCATCGGGAAGTCGCCGAGCACCCGCCGCTCGGGCGCGTGCTGCACGATCACGCCGGCCGGACGGCTGCCGCGCAGGATGTGGGCCGAGGTCAGGTACGCCGGGTGGCTAAGGGCGCCCTGTCCCTCCACGACGATGACGTCCGGGTCCTCGCCCTCGAAGGCGCGGACCACCTGGTCCTCGACCTCCCCGGAGCAGAACTGCGGGACGAGGGCGTCGAGCGCGACGCCGTACTTGCCGCCCTGCATGATCGTGGTCTGACCGGTGCCGACCAGGACGGCCCGCACGCCGGCGTCGTTCAGGGCCCGCACCAGCAGCGTGGCCGTGGTGCGCTTGCCGACGGCGCCGTCCGTGCCCAGCACGGCGATGCGCGGGCACGTCACGTCGAAGATGCGTCCCGAGAAGAGCTTGAGGTCCTTCTTGTCCTTGGGGCGACGCACGTCGGTGATCGTCACGCCGTGCAGCAGCGCGGCCGCCACGAACTCGGGGTCGTCGTTGAGGAAGTCGTGCAGCCCGTTGACGACGTGCATGCCACGGGCGATGCCGTCCAGGAGCACCACGCGCTGCGCCTCGGAGAGCAGCCCGTCGGCCGGCGCCAGGCCGCAGATGAGGTGGTCCGGGACGCGTCCGGCGTGCGCGACGGCCTCGGCCAGCGAGGCCAGCACGGGGACGCCGTTGGGGACGCCGTCCAGGATCGTGCCGGCGTCACCTCCGGCGTGCCGGCTGTCGATCACGCTGAGCACGTCGTACTTCTCGGAGTGCCGCACCAGCCCGTTGGCGGTCTTGCCGTCCTGCTCGCCGAACTGCCCCTCGCAGTACACGACCGCGGAGCTGCCGGCGGGCCTCGACGAGGACGTGCTGGGGACGGGTGACGACACGGACATGTTGCTCCTCTGAATGCTCAGAGGAGGCGACGGGAGCGTCACCGGACCGGGAAGGTCCGACAGAGAACGAGGCGTCTGCCCTGAGGCCCGGCAGAAGTGCCGGGGACCAGGAACGGTAACAGCCGACCCCTGAGGGGCTGCCATCCCGGCGCGAGCCCGATGGCGTCGCTGACCTCCGCCGCCCCCTCGAGACCCCGCTGCGCGGACGCCCGCTCAGGCACACGTCGCGGTGCTCAGGACGGTGAAACCGGCGACGACGACGTCCTCGAAGTCCTCGAAGTCGTCGAAGTCGTCCATGCCCTCGTCCACGCCGCCGCGTCCGCTCGCACCGCTGGGCGTCCACCACACGTGGAGCAGGAGCATGAAGGCGGACACAGTGGTGTAGACGAGGTGCAGGAGCCAGATCGGGCCGGCCGGCAGGCTCAGGACGTAGACGGTGTAGACCGCGTTGCCGATGTTCGTCATGACCAGGTACCCGCGGCTGTACGACGACACGTCGCGGGTACGGACCGCCTGCACCACCATGGGCAGGTTGCTCCCCAGGAACATCAACGTGGAGATGACCCCGGCGAAGGTCACGGCGTTCATCGGTCAGGCCTCCGTCACGGAGCTCTGTGCGGTGACGTCCAGTCCGACGGTGTAGGCAGCCATCGAGACCGAGCCGGCCTGGTGGCCGTCGACGAGCAGCGACATGGGCTCCTCGCCGGCCATCCCGGCCACGTACAGCAGTGGCAGGTAGTGGTCGGGGGTCGGGTGGGCGTCGCCGAAGTCCGGGTGCGCGTCGAGCGCGGCCACCTCGGTGGGCGTCGTGCTCGTCAGCACCGAACGGGCGGCGTCGTCGAACCGCGACGCCCACGTGAAGGCGTCGTCGGGCCGGCTCTTGTCGACGGCTGCCAGGTTGTGCACGACGTTGCCGCTGCCGATGACCAGCACCCCGGAGTCGCGCAGCTCGTTGAGGCGGCGGCCCAGCTCGAGGTGGTAGTCGAACCCCTTGAACGCGTTGAGTGACAGCTGGACGACGGGGATCGTCGCGTCCGGGAAGGCGTGCACGAGGACCGACCACGTGCCGTGGTCGATGCCCCACGAGTCGATGTCGCACCCGACCCAGGTCGGGCTGGCCACGTCGGCGACGTGCTCGGCGAGCTCCGGGAGGCCGGGCGCCGGGTAGCTCACGTCGTAGAGCTCCTGGGGGAACCCGTAGAAGTCGTGGATGGTGCGCGGCCGCGGCATCGCGGTGACCGCGGTGGCGTTGGTGTACCAGTGCGCGGAGATCACCAGGATCGCGTGCGGACGGGGCACCGACCGACCGAACTCACGCCAGGCTTCGGTGTACCTGTTGGGCCGGATCGCGTGCATCGGGTTGCCGTGCCCGATGAAGGCCGCCGGCATCCGCCCCTCGGTCGTGGTGTCCACGGGAACGTCAGGAGCCGGCGAAGGCGATCAGCTGGAGCTGGACGTCGTCGGGGTCGCGGAAGTTCAGCGACCAGCCCCACCCGTGCTCGGTGACCGGGCTGTAGGTGACGCCCCGCGACTCGAGCTTGGCGACCCACTCGTCCAGCGTCTCGCGGTCGGCCACGGTGAAGCCGACGTGGTCGAGCCCGGTGCGGACGGGGTCGAACGCCTCGCCGGCGTTGGTCGGGTGTTCGTTCATGACGACGAACATCGACCAGTCCTCGGGGCCCAGGACGACGGCGTGGCCACCGTTGCCGCCGTGGTGCTCCTCGCGGGCGAGCTCCTTGAACCCGAACAGGTCGCTGTACCAGGAGACGCTCTCCTCGATGTCCGTGACGGTCAGCGCGACGTGGTGAAGGGTGGCGGTCATCTGGGATCTCCTGGTGCCTCGGTGGAGCCCTGGTGGCTCCGCGACACACCGACAGTGCCGTCCGACACGGCCCCGCCACATGGGGGAGGGCCGACATCTTCCTCGCGGGGGCGGCGTTCGATGTCGGTCTGCCCGGCATCGCGACGTACGCCGTGTGGTGACCGAGGTCAGTCGGCGGCAGTGTCGCGCGCGGCGAGCGCGACCAGCTCCGAGCGCGACCGGGTGCCGAGCCTGGCGCCGACGTTGGCCAGGTGTCGCTCGACCGTGCGCGACGACAGGAACACCCGGTCGGCGATCTCCTGGTTGGTCAGTCCCTCGCCGAGCAGGGCCAGCACCTCCGCCTCGCGGGCGGTCACTCCCGCGGTGGCCCACCGTGCCGGCAGGCCGGGCGTGGCCTGGCCCCGACGCGGCACCGGGATGGCCGCTCCCCGCATCAGGGCTCGCACGGCGTCGGCCCCCCGGGTGAGCCCGCGGCTCTCGAAGCCACCCAGGGCCTCGAGCAACCACCGACCCGGGTCACCCCAACCGTCGTCGACGGCGGCCGGGCCGGCGAGCCGGAACCCGTGGTGCAGCCACCCGTCGGCCATCTCGCGCAGCAGCGCCTCACCCTCGGTGAACTCCGCTTCCGCCTCTGCGGTGCGGCCGGCACGGCCCAGTGCCACCGCCCGGGCGAACCTCAGGTACCCGCGAGCCAGCTTGGTCATCGCGGCGTCGGCGGTGTCGGCGGCAGCGACGAGCGCGGCAGCCTCTCCGGCGCTGGTCGAGTCGTGCACCGAGAGCAGCACGCTGAGCCCGCGGGTGGGGTCCTGGGGCGTGGTGGGCAGGCGGGCGAACTCGTCGTTCGCGCGGGCGAAGAAGTCGCGCGTCGCGTCGAGGTCCTCCTCCACGAGCGCGGCCATGCCGAGGCCCGCCAGCACCATGACGTTCACCCCGGGGTCGTCGCCGACCGCAGCCCGGGCGGCCTCCGCGGACCGCTCGACCCCGTCGGCATGACCCAGCACCGCGTGCACCAGGAGCTCCGAGGCATGAGCGATCGCCAGCAGGACGGGCATGCCGAGGCGCTCGGACAGCTCGTCGCAGCGCCGCAGCCGCTCGAGGCTCTCGTCCATGCGGAACCGCAGGAGGTACCACTGCCCGTAGGCGAGCTCGAGGTGCGCGACGATGCCCCACGCCCCGCAGGCCAGCGCCTGGTCGTGGGCGCTGCGCAGCCGCTCGTCGCCGCCACCGGTCAGGGTGTCGAGCCAGGCGAGCTCGCTCGTGGCCCGAGTACGCCAGAGCGCGAGGCCGTGGGTCTCTGCGATCACGCGCGCCCGGTCGAACGCCTGCTCGCTCGCGGCGGCGTCGCTGAGGCGCCAGCACCGGCCGATCACCTCGAGCGCCTCACAGGCGAGCTCGTGGAGGCCCAGCTCCTCGGCCGTCGCGAGCGCGCGTTCGACCAGCGGCAGGGCCGTCCCCGGCCGTCCTTGCCCGAGCGCGGCGTGGGCGGCCACGGTGTCGACGCGTGCGCTCAGACCGTCGTCCGCCGCGGCGGTCGCGGACTCGCGCGCCCGGGCGAGGTGATCCTCGGCGACCTCCCAGACACACGCCGTGACGGCGGCGCGGGCGACGCCGAGGTGGGCGTTGGCGCGCCGTGTCGCCGGGCCGTCGATGATGCGGAGCTGGTCGGCGACCCGGGAGCCGACGACGATCGCCTGGTCGGTCTTCCCGGCCAGCGCGAGCGCCTCGGCCGCCACCTCGTCGATGTCGGCCACGAGGGCGGCGTCGGACGTCGCCGCGCGGGCGCGGTCGAGGATCTGCTCCGCGGAGCCGAGCGCCCCAGTGGCGAGCGACCGGCGTCCGAGCTCCAGCAGCAGGCCGGCGGCGCGCTCGCGCTGGCCGGATCCCTCGGCCAGCCGGGCCGCGACCTCGCACCACTGACCGGGCAGCCCCGGGTGGGACGCCTCCACGACGTCGAGGACCGCAGCGCAGACGAGTGCGCGCTCGGCCGGCAGCAGGTCGTCGAGCACCGCGTCCCGCGTCAAGGCGTGCCGGAAGCGGAACTGGGCACCGGGTTCGGCCACGAGCAGCTGGGCGTCCACCCCGGCCCTCAGCGCGGTCATCACCTCGAGGTCCGGGACCTGCGCGGCGGCAGGGAGCAGCGTCCAGTCGAAACGCCGTCCCAGGACCGCGGCCACTCGCAGCACGCGAGCCGGTTCGGGACCGAGCCCGCGCAGCCGGCCGCGCACGTTCTCGACGAAGCTCACCGGCAGCAGGGGTCCGGCGTCGGTGTCGAACGACCACCCGTGCCCGTCCCACGCCAAGACACCGGCCCCGACCGCGCCGGCGAGGACCTCCTCCACCATGAACGGCAGTCCGTCGGACCAGGTGCGCACGTACTCCAGCAACCCGTCCGGCACCCCGTCCGGCACGCTGACCGAGTCCAGGCACGCGGCGGTCATCCGGCCGAGGTCGTCGGCTGCCAGCGCGTCGAGCTCCAGGACCGTCGCCGTACGGGCCGCCTTCAGTCCTTGCGTCAGCCGGAGCGCGGGGCTCGCCTCCTCCGACCTGACGGTGGCGACGCACAGCACCGGCTGGGTGCGGAGCACGTCGGCGAAGTACTCCAGCACCTCGAGCGTCTCCTGGTCCGCCCAGTGCATGTCCTCGAGCACCAGGAGGGCCCCGGCCTCGCCGGCCGCGGCGGTGAGCAGCCGGACCATGCCCTCGGCGAGCACCACGAGCGGCTCGTGCGTCGCCTCGCCCGCAGTCCGCCACTCGGGCAGCAGCCGGCCGAGCGCCGGCCGGAACGGCGCGAGCTCCGGGAGGCTGGGCAGGCCCTGCCGCCGGAAGTGGCTCAGGAACGCCTCCGAGAACGGCCGGAAGGGGATCGGTACGTCGGCCTGGACGGCCCGGCCGAAGAGCACCTGCATGCCCGACTCGCGGGCACCGGCGACCAGCTCGCTCACCAGCCGGGACTTGCCGACTCCTGCCTCCCCGCTGACGAGGAGCACGCCTCCCGAGCCGCGCCGGGCGTCGGCCAGCGCCGCGCGTGCAATGTCGAGCGGCTGATCGCGCCCGATCAGCTCGCGGCACAGCAGCGCCCGCACCGCTGCAGTATCACCCGCGCCGCGAGACCTTGGGTAGCGTCGCGTCCCGGGGTCGACCTCAGTAGACGTGCAGCCTGGCCAGGAGCCTGTCGGTGTCGTCGACCACCTGGAGCAGGTCCTTGTTGTGCTTGATCATCTGGCTGCGCATGTAGACGCGCAGCCACTGCTGGTACATGAAGGTCTCGTACCGCTCGTTGACGAGCGACATCGGCAGCGCCCTGTTGGCCAGGTGGCCGGCCAGGAAGAAGGCGCACTCGAAGCCGAGCGAGATCGACTGGAAGTACGGCGACCCGATGGCCGAGTCGCCCAGGAGGAACACCGGCGTACGGGCGAGCGGGTGGTCGAGCCCCGACTCGCTCCATCGGCGGGTCGTGTTGTGCCAGGCGTGGTAGACGTCGAGCGGGATCCGGGTGATGTCGAGATCGCCGATCAGCTCCCCGTTGGTCTCGCGCTTCACCTGGTCGATGAAGTTGTCCATGGAGGCCGCGACGCCGGGGAAGTGCTCGCGCAGCCAGGCGCCGTCGAACCGCGACGGCATCGCCTCGAACTCCTCCTTGCTGATGCTCACGATGCCGGTGACGTGCGTGACGCCGTTGTCGTAGCAGGTGCGGTGCACGGCCGGGATGAACTTGTAGCCCGTGCTGTCGACGTTCTTGTAGTACTTGCAGTACTCGTTGCACTCGTAGTGCTCGCCGTACAGGAAGGTGATCACCAGCGAGTACTCGAGGTGGAACTGCTGGGTGTTGCGACCGGGCGCGTCGAGGTCGGCGCCCGGGAGCAGCAGGTCGCGCATCAACGACCGGGTGCCGGTGCAGTCGACGAGGATGTCGTCGGGCTCCAGCATCTCCAGCGCCTCGTCGGGGGTCACCGTGTGTGACTTGCGGTCGACGGTCCCGGTGTCGCGGGACTCGATCAGCTCGGTCAGCCGGCTCTCGACGTCGTTGAGGCGGACGAACCCGCGCGACCACTCCTCCAGGAGGGCGCGCAGGTCGGGCGCGACCGTACGCCGGTAGGCCAGCCGGGCCTCGAGCTCCACCGGGTCGTAGAGCGCCTCGACGTCCTGCCCGTCGACCGGGTCCTCCCGGTAGCTCTCGATCGAGTCGGCGACGAGGTACTTGGCCAGCGAGACCATCCGGGTCCGGGTGTACTCCGACCGCCGTTCGTAGAGGCGGATCTCCTGACCCTCCGCCTCCTGCAGGAGTGCGGCCAGGAAGAGTCCGACCGGCCCGGCACCGACGATGTGGATCCGACCTTGGGGTCGCAACTCGGTAACGGCTGGCATGGTCGAGGTGAGCGTCATTGCGTGATCCTCAGCTTCGGGAATGTGCCGGTGTCGACCCGACAACGATCCGTCGGGAGGGACGGCACCACATGGGGGAGGACCGACAGGTTCGCCACACAGCACCGACGAGGAAGGTGTCGGTCCTGCCCCATGTGGTCGGGCTGCGTCGCGCGGCAGCGTCGTCGCACGACAGCCACCCGAGACAGGAGACGACCATGTGGGACACCGTCGACACGACCAGGGGTACCGCCCACACGGACCTGGACTGAGGCCTCTTGGCAGAGATGGTCGGGGCCAATGGCCCTAGGCGACGCTGCGGACGGTTGAGGAGCCTGGTCTGGAACCGTGAACGGCCGGCTCCGCGCCGCTTGGGAGGACTGATGCGACCACGTCAGCTCGCGCTGTGGCCGTTGCTTCTCGCCGTGCTGACGGTCCCGCAGGCGTCGCCGTCGAGCTCGGCGGCGACCGTCGAGTCGTGTTTCGGCCAGGTGCCGACGGTCGTGGGGACGCCCGGGAAACCGCTGATCGGCACCGAGCTGCCGGACGTCGTGGTCACGAACGGATCCGACGGTGTCGACACCCGTGGCGGGGACGATCTCGTCTGCGTCTCGGGCCTGGTGCGCGGTCAGTACCTCACCGGTAGCGGGGACGACCGGATCGACTCCACGCTGGCGCAGTTCGACGCTGCCTCCCTGTGGATCGAGCCGGGCCCAGGCATGGACGAGGTGTCGGGGACAACTGCCGGCCACATGTACGTGATCAGTGCCGACACCGACGCGGACGTGATCGCCACCGGTAGCGCGTCGGACGACGTCTACGCCGACAGGCAGGACACGGTCAGCCTCGGCGCCGGGTTCGACTTCCTGAATGTCGATCTCGACGGGGAGGTCGTCGGCGGCAGCTACGACGGCGGCACCGGGGCGGACGAGCTGACCGTGAAGCTGCAGCTCCCGGACGGGCATCCAGCCTGGACCATCGACAACGTCTCGCAGCGAATCCTGCGTGACGACACGGTGATCGCCGGCGTCCGCAGCTTCTCGTTGTTCAGAGCCACGGCCTCGGGACCCCTCACGTTCGTCGGCTCGGACGGCGCCGAGAGGTTGAGCACGTTCGGGGTCAACGAGAATCGTGTCCCGAAGTGGCCCCTCCACGTGTCCATGAACGGGGGCCAGGACACCGTGGTCTTCAACGGTGGCGCTCCAGGAGCCGTGTTCGACGGAGGTGAAGGGACCGACTGGTTCGTCTACCGCAGGTCGTACAGGGAGAGCTACCCCTACCGCCTCACCTTCGATCTCGCGAGCGGACTCCTGCGCGACAGGCAGGGCACCTCCGAGGTGACGCGGCAAGCGGTCGGGTTCGAGAACGTCCGCTCCGAGGAGATCGGGAAGGTGACGATCAAGGGAACCAGTGGCCCCAACGTTCTCCAGTCCCGATGGGGGTGGAAGGCGACGGATCGCTCCGTCTTCGCGGGCCGGGCGGGGGACGACGTCCTGGTCGGTAGCGACGGGTACGACGAGCTGATCGGAGGGTCTGGTCAGGACGTCGTGAGAGGTGGAGCAGGTGTCGACCGGTGCGAGGGCGAGACGCGCATCGGCTGCGAGCGCTGAGAAGTGGCGCAGGTCAGCGTTCCGACCCGAGGCGCCCCGGTCGTGCGAGCAGCTGCCTCGCGAGTGCGTCGGTGAGCCACCGCACGTACTTCTCGTCGCTCCATCCGTAGCGCTGCAGGGTCAGGTAGGTCCCGGACGAGGTCAGCATCAGGAGCAGGTCGGTGGCATCGTCGCCGGCCATGCCGGCGCGCAGCCCGAACCGCTCGTCGAGCAGGCCCACGACCTGAGCCAGACCCTCGCGGCGCAGGCGCTCGCCGTGTGCGACGACGGCGGCCGCGTCGGGCTCGTGCGGCGCTGACTCCGCGACCTCCTTGATGGCTGCGGAGCGTCCGAGGATCGCGGTGTTGCCACGGACGAAGGCGTCGAGAGCCTTGCGGCCGGAGCGTGCGGCGAGGAAGTCGGCGAAGAAAGGCTGCTGCATGGGCGGGAGCTGTTCCGGCCCGAGCACGGCGAAGTCGAAGCAGGCCTGGAGCAGCTCGGCCTTGGTGTGGAAGGTGAAGTACACCGTCTGGACGGCTACATCGGCGCGCTCGGCGATGTCGCTCATCCGTGCACCGACGTACCCGGCTTCAGTGAACACCTCGATCGCAGCGCGGATCATCCGCTCCCTGGTCGCCGCCGCCCGCTCTCGTCGGGTCCGCTTCGGGGGCTTGACAGTCCTCGCCACGGCCCTCAAATTAGCAGGAGTCGATCACTAGTGAGGCTCACTAGTGAATCAGTACGGAGTCACCATGACCGCTCACATCTCTGCTGCCCAAGTGTCCGACCCGTGGGAGATGGCTCTGATCCACAGCCTCATCCGGCGCGGGTTCGAACAGGCCGAGGCTGCGGTGCTGAGACCGGGTGCGGCGACGCGCACGGACGCGGTGTCGGAGTACGTCGGCTTCCACCTCGACGGACTTCACGCCCACCATGCGACCGAGGACGAGTTCATCTGGCCGGCGCTGCACGCACGGGCCACCATGTCGGGAGCCCTCATCCGCCGCATGGAAGAGCAGCACTCCGGCCTCCACGACGCGCTCGACGAGACCCAGCGACAGCTGACGGCGTGGGCGGCCGCACCCACCACCGACACGTCGACAGCACTCGCGAGCGCCCTCAGCACCGTGACCGAGCGGCTGATGGAGCACCTCACCGAGGAGGAACGTGACGTCGTGCCGCTGATCGCCGCCCACATCACCCAGGCCGAGTGGGACCACGCCGGGAAGGCCGCCTTCAGCAAGTTCACGCCCACGCAACGCTTCATCGCCATGGGCGAGATGCTCGCCACCGCGGACCCCACGCAGTCCGCCCTGATGCTCGCCGGGATACCCGGACCGATCAAGGTCGTCTGGCGGCTGGTCGGCCGACGCCGCTACGAGCGCCTCATGTCCGCCCTCTGGGGCGAGTCACCGCAGACGAGCAGCATCCACCAGGAGAGCACCTCGACGCCCCGATCCCGGACAGCAGCGTGGGTGACCTGGGCGTACGGCGCCATGTTCGGCGTCCCGGCTGTGCCGGTCGCCGTCTTCCTCGCCGAGAACGGCAGACTTCCCTCGCTCTGGGGGCTGTTCGACATGTACGGCGGTCCCTGGTCCTCCAGCTTCCCTGACGACCGTGTGGTCACCCTCCTCGTGGCGTACGCCGGCCTGGTGCTGGCTGCGGTCTACTCGGGGTGGCTGCTGTGGCAGAGCCGCAAGGCCGGCGCGGTCCTGAACCTGGCTCTCCTGCCGCTCGAGGCGGTCTTCTGGATCGGTTTCGCACTCCCCGTCCCCTGGCTGTTCGCGGTCGCACGAGTCGCACTGGTAGCCCGGGCCTGGCCGGAGCTCTCCGGATCGAACCGTCAGCAGGCTGTCGCCGCGCCGGGTGGGAACCGCCCGTCGACGTGAGCCGTGAGGTGTCGGGGTCACGGCGCCAGGTCGTCGAGGGGCACGCGGGAGACATGTGGTGCCGGGAGCGGGCTTTCGTACCACAGGTAGTCGCCGGCGACGACCGTGCTGATGACCGCGGTGCCATCGGGAAGCCCGAGAACCCGATCGGGTCTCCAGTCGTGGTGGGCGTCGAGGTGCACGACGTACTGGTCGAACGCGACCCAGATCTCGCCGTCCACCTCCACCGGATCCGAGACCATGGCGACCTGGTCGCCCACGAGGTCGGCCGGCTCGCGGAGGGGGACTCGCGTGATCATCGTGCCTCGGTCGGGATCGACGAGCACCAGCGAGTCGTAGCCGGGGTCGTCGGTGCGGTTGCCGACCCACGACCAGAGGCCGGCTGAGGTGGCCTTCAGGCCGGCAGCGTCCTCAGCGCCCAGTGACACCTCGCGCAGCACGTTCCCGGTATGTCCGTCGACCGCGTAGACGGTCGGATCGCCGATCGAGATCATCCACAGGGTGTCGCCCACCCAGGCCAGCTCGCCCGCTCCGATCACGTCATCGACGCCGGCGTGCCCCAGCTGGATCCTCTGGGTCACGCGCAGGTCGTCAGGGTCCAGCCTCAGCAGTGTGCTCGTCCTGTGGTTGGTCAGCCACAGCACGTCGCGGGTGGCGGCCACCCCGAGCGGCCAGCGCGCCGCGCCTCGGCTCACTTCTCGCGGTTGGCCGGACAGGTCGTACTTGGCGATCGACTGAGCTTGGAAACCGGCGCGGTACATGGTGTCGTCGCCGACGAACGCGAGGTAGGCGCCGGGCAGCCGGTCCACGACGTGCGCATCTGCGTCATTCACGTCGAGCCACGCGAGGCCCTCGGGGGCTCCCAGCCAGACCCGGTCGGCGCTGGGGCCGACGGCGAGTAGCCCTGGGAACGGCAGGTCGAGATCCTCGACATCGTCCAGGGGCTCGACCGGCAGGCCCAGGTACTGCTCGGCGACCATCGGCGTGTCCGTCGACGGCGAGAAGTGCCCACCCTGGGAGTCGCACGCGGCGAGCGCGAGGGCGACCGTCCAGGCAGCAACCAGGGCCAGCGCGTTGCGGTGTGTCGTGCTCATGTTCGCCAGACGCCGCGCCGGCGCTCCAGGCTTCGCTGGTTCGCCGGCCTCTTGTCCGGCCGAGCTACTCCGTGCTACCGGGCGCACGCTGCCACGCCGCGCCACCTTCAGCTCCTGAGACAGTGCCGACCACGTCGCCGGTGGTCGCGTCCACGAGCGAGATGGTCCCGTCGGCTCCGTTTCCGTTGCCCTGGTAGAGCTCGACGGTGGATCCGTCCGGAGACCACACGGGCGGCGCCAGACCGCCGGCCACGTGCGGGAAACGGTGCAGCATCCGGGGGCGCTGCCCCGGGGCCGCGACCCACAGCTCGCTGCGCACCGTCGGGTACGTGTGGCCGATCGACGCGACGTAGACGAACCTGTCGCCGCTCGGCGACCAACGGACGAACAGGCCGGCCACGTGGCGGGGCTGTACCTGTGCTGGCGGCGACATCGAGAAGTCGACGACCGAGAAGAACGTGTCGTCCGTGGTCACGACGGCATAGCGGCCGTCGGGGGACCAGGCGGCGTCGGTCGCACCCGTGTACCGCGCCAGGGTCGAAGCGTTCCCTGACGACAGGTCCACCGCCTCGATGGCGCCGTGGTCGACGTACGTGAGCCGTCCGTCCGGCAGGAATGCGAGGCCGAACGCCCCACACGTGCACACCAGGTCTCCAGGGCCGCCGTCGCGCGGAACGACGTACAGCTCGCGCGTCGTCGAGAACGCGATCGACCGCGAGTCGCGTGACCAAGCCAAGCGGTACGGAAGCCCGTCGGAGCACCCGGTTCCGTCAGGACACTGGAAGACCCGTCGGGCGTCCGCACCGCCCGCGGACATCACCAGCACGCTCACCTGCGTGCTCTCGAGGCAGCACGCGGGACCCGTGAGGACCGCCAAGGTGCGGCCGTCGGGCGACCATGCGAGCTCGGCGGGGAAGCACGGCACGCCGCACAGGTCCCTGAGGCGTGGGCCGTCCACCCACACGGTCGTCGACCCGTTCGTGTCGCGTCCCCGGATCGAACCGTCGGTGCCGACGTACGCCATCGACGGCGCGGACCTCGGCTCGGGCGGCAGCACCGGCTCGATGGGGCGCGGAGTCACCAGCTTGACGCCCAGGACGACCGCCAGGACGGCGGCGACCGTCGCCGCGGTGAACAGCGCGGAGTTCAGCGCGCGACGACGGCGTACCGCCCCGAGCAACCGGACGCTCGCGGGAGCCGCGTCCGGGGCCTCGGCGGCGCGCCTGTGCAGGCTCTCGCGGAGGGCGTTCTCGAGATCACTCATGGAACGCCTCCTGGGCTCGCAGGGCGACCAGACCCCGGTTCACCAACGACTTCACGGTGCGCAGCGAGCAGCCCATCGCGGCCGCCGTCTGCTTCTCGGACAGGTCCTCGTAGTAGCGCAGCACCAGCGCCACCCGCTGTCGCGGCGGGAGCTGTTCGAGTCGGGACCACAGCTCGTCGTCGCGGTCGAGGTCGGGTCCGGACGTCAGGGCCGAGGCGCCGCTGTAGCGGCGCTCGCGGGAGAGGTACTGCCGCTCGACACGGCGCCGGCGGAAGGTGCCGTAGGACAGGTTCACGATGGTCTTCCGCAGGTACGTCGCGAACGCCTCCTCGCGACGGAGGTCGCCGAAGCGACCCATCACCTTGATGAACGCGTCCTGAACCAGGTCCTCCGCCAGCTCGCGCTCCCCGGTGAGCAGGAAGGCGAAGCGGAGCGCGCGCGGCGCATGCTCGGCGTACAGCGCGCTGTAGCGGTCGCCGCGATCGGCGCCCACCTCGTCCGTTGCGCCCACAGCAAACCCCTCTGGTCCGGCTGTCATGCTCTGGAGACGCGTACGTCCAGTATCAGGCTCCGCACTCGCCGCGGCGGAAACGCCGGCACCCTGGCGTCGCGATCGCCAGTGGTGGCTGCGGACACGTGCCGGTGCGCCGGACCTGCACACCGAGCGCCATGGTGACCATCAGCCCTTACTAGTCGAACGCCTCCACCGGCGGCGAGCAGCGGTTGCTGAACTGCTCCACGTCGGGAGCGGTGGACAGCCGGCGCCATGGCTCTGCCCGGAAGTTGAGAGGGGAGATCTCGCCGTCGACCGCGGTGAGGGTGAGCGTGTCGCGGTAGGCGCTGACGTCGAACACGAAGTACTCACCCGGCCGGTTCGTGGCGCCGTTGGGAGCGATGCCACCACCGTCCAGGAACGTCATCGCCATACGTCTGCCGTTGACCGCGAACGTGCCGTAGCCCCAGGTGCAGGACGTCTCGTTCTCCTGGGTGATCCCGAACTTCCCCCGGTCGAACACGAAGACCCAGTGGCCCCAGTTCTCGTCGAAGTACTCAGGGATCGCGGCGCTCCGGTCGGTGTCCATGGTCCACGCGCCGTCGATGACGGTCGGCTCTCCCGTGCTCGTGGCGCCGAACGCCGGTGTGCATGCGGCGACCTCGGCGGCGGGTTCGCCCAGATCGGCTTTGACCTCCTCGACCGCTTCGACCACCTCTCGGGTCGCCGCGTCGCGCGCCAGGTCGTCGTACACCGGCTGGACCGCGCGACGTAGCGCGCGCAGCTGGCCGGGGCTGGCCGTGTCGAAGACCGTGTTCCCCTTCCGGCACAGGTTGGCGGCGGCCTCCGCCTCGAACCCGCGCTCGGCCTCGGCCTTCCCGGGCACGGCGTTGGTCGCGGCAGTGCGCAGCAGCTCGCGCTCGTGGACGGTCAATCCGTCGTAGGCCTCGTCGTCGGCGAGGAGGACGATCGAGCGCGGCCACAGGTCGACGTTGGTCATCAGGTGGGAGCCGTCGGCGTCGAGCCGGCCGCTCTCGACGGCAGTCACCTGGTACTCGATCCCGTCGAGCCCGTCCAACGCGCCTGGGGCCGACATGTCGAGACGCATCCGACGCGGCGTCGCACCGAGAGCCCGCAGCGTGGCGTCGGCCACGTCCGACTGCTGGGTGCCCAGGGTGAGCCCCCGGAAGTCGTCGGGAGTGGCGAGGCTGTGGGTCAGTCCGAGTGGGTGACGCATCGGGCCGGGCAGGATGCCGAGCCCGACCAGACCCGCCGGCCGCACGCCTTCGAGGATCGTGTCGACCAGCGGCCCGCTGAGGACGCGTTCCTGGAGCGGGTAGCTGTCCAACAGGAAGGGGGCGCCCAGCGCGGCCAGGCCGGGCGCACCGAAGTCGTTGCCCGCTCTCGTGCCCACGACGGCAAGGTCGGCCTCACCGTCCTGCAGGCGCTTGACGACATCGGCCTCGTAGTCGGTGCTGTCGCTCGCGACGGGTACCAGACGGATGACGAGCTCGCCCTGGGACAGCCGCGACACCTCGTCGGTGAACTGGGTGACCTCACCGCGGCCGAAGGCGCTGAGCATCGTCAGCTCGTGGGCATGCGGCGCCGGAGCCCCGCCCACCCGCTCGCCGCCACCGATCGAGCAGCCGGACAGGCCGGTCAGCCCCACCAGGCCCGTCAGGGCGCCCGCGAGGAGCAGTGCCGGCGACCGTCTCATGCGGCGAACGTACGCCGGGTGGGCTGGCGCGAGCATCGGTCAACCACCCCGGTCGTGCGGGAGGACCCGGGGGTTGTCCCGGGGGTGGAGGGGTGCTGGCCTGCTTACGCCACGACATCGGCCGGCGGTTGGCTGCTGGGCAGTGACCACCGACCCGAAGGAGCCTTCGATGATCCACCTGAACAAGCTGACCCCGGCCCTGGCCGCCGCTGCGACGGTCGGCGTCCTGACGATCTCGCCCAGCCCCGTGGCTGCGCCGCCCTCGCCGCAGGACCTCAACCCGGCGCCTCCGGACCTCTACACCTGCAAGCCGCTGGGCGCGGGGACCATCTGCACCGGATCCATCCACGAGGTGAAGGTCGCCGAGCCGCAGACGGAGCTGGTGTGCGGCACCGGGGCCGACGCGTTCGTGATCCACGACAACGGTGTGGAGGACGCCGACTTCACGCGGTGGTACGACGCCGACGGCAACCTCGTGCGGCGGGTGAAGCACGAGGTGTGGACACACGCCTACTGGAGCAACCCGCTGACCGGGAAGGCGGTGGAGTACACCCAGCGCCAGAAGACCACCACCGAGCTGACGCTGCCGGGCGACCTCGACTCGGCCGTCGAGACCGTGGTCGGCGAGAACGTGTACACCGACCCGGCCACCCACAAGAAGGTCATGCACAGCGTCGGCCGCACCGTGTTCGGGCCGGACGGCCTGGTGTCCGAGTCGGGACAGCAGCCGTTCATCGACGCCTTCGAGAACGGCGACATGTCGGTGTTCGACCCCATCTGCGCCGCGCTGTCGTAGTCCGGCGGACTCCTCACCGTGGAACGATGCTGACGTGGCCTGGACCGTGCTCATCGTCGATGACCACGCAGGTTTCCGAGCGAGCGCACGGGCGCTGCTCGAGGCCGACGGGTTCCACGTCGTCGGGGAGGCCGACGACGGACCCTCGGCGCTCGAGCAGGCCCGGCGCCTGCACCCGCAGGTCGTGCTGCTCGACGTCCAGCTGCCGGGCATGGACGGCTTCGCGGTGGCCGACGAGCTCGCCGCGCAGTCGTCGGCTCCCACCGTCGTGCTCATCTCGAGCCGGGGGCGTGGCACTTTCCGCGGGAGGCTGGCCACGACGTCCGCCCGCGGCTTCATCACCAAGGCGGAGTTCTCGGGGGAGTGCCTGAGCCAGGTGCTGTCGTGACCCTCGCGGAGGGCGTGGGCGACGTCGCCACAGGGGTGGCGCTGGTCACCGCCGGGGTGCTCACGTGGACGAGGGCGCGGCACAGCAGGACAGGGCCGCTGCTGGTGCTGACCGGTGTCACGTGGCTGGCCGGGGATGTCGTCGGCCTGCTCGCCCTGGCCCACCGTGGCCCGCTCGTCCACGTCCTGCTCACCTACCCGACCGGGCGCACCAAGTCGCGGCTCGTCGGGCTCATCGTGATAGCGGCGTACGCCGACGGGCTGGCGCCCGCGGTGGCCCGCGAGCCGTGGACCACCATCGCCCTGATGGCCGCGGTGGCCGGGGTGGCCACCGCGCGGCGGAGGAGCGCCCAGGGAGTCCGGCGCCGCACCCTGCTCGTGCCCGTGGTGGGAGCGATCCTGGTCGGAGTGCCTCTCGCCCTCGCGGCGGCCGGCCGCCTTGTGGGGACTGACACCGGCGCCCTCGCCACGTGGACCTACGAGGCAGCGCTCGTGGTCACGACCGCCGCGCTCGCCGCCGACCTGGTGTCGGGCCGCGCGATCCGTGCGGCGGCGACGGGTCTCGTCGTCGACCTCGCCGCCTGGCAGGAACCCCGTGCGCTGCGGGATGCCCTGTCGCTGACCGTGGGGGATCCCCGCCTCGCGATCGCCTACCGCGTGGACGAGGGCTGGGTCGACGAGGCCGGCCAGCCGGTCCTGCTCCCGGTGGCCGGCGAAGGCCGGACGGTCACCGTCGTGGAGGACGGCGGCGCACCCGTGGCGGCGCTGGTGCACGACCCGGCCGCGTTGCGCGACGGCATGCTGGCGCAGTCGGTCGGCGCAGCGGTGCGGCTGGTGCTCGCCAACGTGCGGCTCCAGGCCGAGGACGCCGCCAGCGCCCGCGAGGTCGCGGCATCGCGACGGCGCCTCGTCGAGGCCGGCGACGAGCAGCGCCGGCGTCTGCGTGACCAGCTCCGCGTCGGGGCCGAGCGGCGGCTCGCCGAGGTGTCGAGCGAGCTGGCCGCGGTGGCCGCCGTCCGTGACGGCAGCGTTCGGGAGGGCATCACTGAGCTCGCCGGCTCCCTCGACGCCGCGTGCGCCGACCTCACTCGGTTCGCCCAGGGCGTCCATCCGAGGACGCTCACCGAGCACGGTCTGGCGGCGGCTCTCGGCGAGCTGGCCGGCCAGGCCGGCTTCCCGGTCCGCGTGGCTGCCCCGCCCGGCCGCTTCCCGGTGCCGCACGAGGCGGCGGCGTACTTCATCTGCTCCGAGGCCCTCGCCAACGTGGGCAAGTACGCCGACGCGTCGGGTGTCTCGATCGAGGTGGTGCACGCGGATCAGCACCTCGTCGTGCGGGTGCGCGACGACGGTCGCGGCGGGGCCGAACCCGCCCGCGGCTCCGGCCTCCGGGGACTGATGGACCGGGTGGAGGCGCTCGGCGGCCGCCTCTCGGTCGCGAGCCCGGCCGCAGCCGGCACGCTCCTCGTGGCCGAGATGCCCCTGGCGCCGGAGCCGACGTGAAGCCGATACACGTCCGGCGCAGTCCTTGGACGGCGGTGACCGCCCTCGCCGTCGTGGGCGTGGCCACCGTGGCGATCGTCGGACGAGAGCCAGGGCTGTCGTTGGCCGGTCCGAGCCGCGCGGTCCTCGCGGTCGAGGTGCTCGCCGCCGTGCTGCTGACGGCGGCCGCCGTCGCGACCTGGCGCGCGGGCGAGGCCTTCCCCGTGCTGCTCGCCGCGACGGCGCTGGCCTGGCTCGTCAGCGAGTGGAACTCTCCGGCCGCGGGAGCCGGCTTCACCCCGGGCCTCCTGCTGTACGCCGCGTGGCCGGCGCTCCTGGCCGCGACGGCCCTGCGTGGCCTCCACGAGCAGCGGTTCGACCGGCCGGCTTCCGGCCTGCTGGCCGTCGCCTTCCTGAGCAGCGTGGGTGTCCTCGGCGTCGCGTCGGCGCTGGTGTTCGACCCCGCCGGCCAGGGTTGTGCAGCCTGTCCGGCCAACCTCGTGCTCGTCGCCGACGCCCCGGATCTCTGGGTCTCGCTGGGCCGGGCCGGACTCGTCCTGACCGCGGGGTGGACGGTGGCGTTCGCGCTGCTCGCCCTTGCTCGGACCGTGCTCGCCTCGCCCGCGCGGCGTCGCTGGTCCGCGCCCGTGCTGCTGCCGGCCGTGGCCGCCGTCTTGCTGTGGGGTGCCGGCGCCGTGCACGGGATCAGGCGCGGCTTCGTCTCCAACGACCCCACCGACCGAGATCTCCGACTCGCCGAGGCCGTTGCACTCGCGCTGGTCGCCGTCGGGGTGGCGCTCGCCCGGCTGCGCGCCCGTCGTACGCGTGCCGCCCTCGCGCAGCTCGTGCTCGACATCGGGGCCGCGCCCGCACCGGGGGAGGTACGTGCATGGCTGGCGACGGCTCTGGGCGACCCCACGATCGCCTTGCTCTACCGGCTCGAGGGTGGCGAGTGGGTCGACGCCGACGGCCGCGAGACCACTCCCACGGCACCTCCTGACCGCGAGGCGACGCGGGTGCGCGTCGCGGCGCAGGACGTGTTCGCGGTCGTCCACCGCCGCGGGCTGCTCGACGACCCCACGCTGCTCTCCGAGCTGGTGACGACCGCGAGCCTGGCGCTCGAGCACGACCGGCTGCACGCGGCGTGCCAGGCCCGGCTGCACCAGCTGCGCGCCTCGCGGGCCCGTATCGTCGCCGAGGCCGACTCGCGCCGCCGCGAGCTCGAGCGCGACCTCCACGACGGAGCCCAGCAGCGGCTGGTCGCGGTCGCCCTGGCGATCCGACTCGCTCGGCGCACGATCGCCCCGGGCGACGCCGAGCTGGAGGCCCGTCTGGCCGACGCGGAGGAGGGTGTGCGGTCCGCGGTCGTGGCGCTCCGTGACGTCGCCCACGGACTCTTCCCGGCCGTGCTCGCCGAGGAGGGCCTGGCGGCCGCGCTTGAAGAGCTCTCCGAGCAGGAGCCGCGGCTGGTGCCGCGTGCGCTGCCCGCGGGTCGGTTTCCCAGCGAGGTCGAGTCGGCGGCGTACTTCGCCACCCTCGAGTCGCTGCTGGAGGCCGGCCATGACGTCACGGTCGACGCGGTCGCCGGGCAAGGCCTGCTGACGCTGACGATCGGGGCGGGCGAGCAGAGCGCGAGCACCATGGTGCAGATCCAGGACCGGGTGGGAGCCGTCGGTGGCACCGCTACGTTGTGCGCTGGCCTGCTGAGAGTGGAGATGCCGTGCGCCTCGTGATCGCCGACGACGAAGCCCTGTTGCGCGAGGGGCTCGCGCGCGTGCTGGAGGACGCGGGCTTCGACGTGGTCGGACGGTGCGGAGACGCCGACGCCCTCGTGCGCATGGTCGACGCGCACCGGCCGGACGTGGCGATCGTGGACATCCGGATGCCACCCGGCAACGAGGACGACGGCCTCGTCGCCGCTCAGGAGATCCGGCGCCGCTACCCGGACGTCGGCGTGCTCGTGCTCTCGCACTACCTCGACTCGCGATACGCGGCCCGGCTGCTCGAGGAGGTGCCGGCCGGGGCTGGGTACCTCTTGAAGGACAGGGTCTCGGAGGTCGCCGTCGTGTCCGACGCCCTGCGGCGGATCGCCGACGGCGACTGCGTGATCGACCCCACGATCGTCTCCCGGCTGGTGGCCCGCAAGCGTGCCCGCGGTCCGCTCGACGTGCTGACCGAGCGCGAGCGCGAGGTGCTCGCACTGGTCGCCGAGGGCCGCTCCAACGGGGCGATCGGCGAGCAGCTGTTCTTGTCGCGCAAGACCGTCGACGCCCACGTCTCGCAGATCTTCACCAAGCTCGGCCTGATCGAGTCGCCCGAGGCCAACCGGCGGGTACTGGCCGTGCTCACCTTCCTCCGTTCGGGCTGACGGGGTGTCGTTTCCGCGGTAGGAGCGTTGGGGTCCACGGGTCCCTGATCCGTAGGACGAACTGCCCTACGAGGAGCGTCGTCGTCTCCCTAGCGTGGGGTCACACAGGGGCGGTGCCGAAGGGACACCCCGGTTCCCTGAACGTGGCTGCCTCGTCCTTGCGGGCAGTGGTACGGCCCCGAACGAGAAGGCCACTTCACCTATCTCGACTTCGGGAGCGGGTGTGAGCACCGGAAGGGGAGTGTCATGAGAGACCGCGCTGTCACGAGGATGGCCGCCTTGGGTGCGGTCGTCGGGTTCGCAGGTCTGGCCGTCTTCCAGCTGCTCCTGGCGGCGGGAGCACCGCTCGGCAAGGCGGCCTGGGGCGGAGCCAACGAGGGTCGACTTCCCCCGGGACTCCGCGTCGGCAGCGCCGTCTCGATCGTCGTGTACGCCGTCGCGGCCGCCGTCATCATCCGACGCGCTGGCTTCAGGCTGAACTGGCCCTCGCGCACCACTGCACGAATCGGAACGTGGGTGCTGGTCGTGCTGATGACAGCTGGCACGTCGGCGAACGTGTTGTCCCAGAGTCCATGGGAACGGTTCCTGCTCGGACCGGTCACCTTGGTGCTGGCGGGTCTCTGCCTGGTGGTTGCCCTCAGCGACACCGAAGGCGAGCTGCGCGCTGGGTCCCGTGGCGGCGAGCAACTGAGCAGAACGTCCTCTGCGGGAGTGCCGTCTGTCTCTGGGCACCGATGGCATGGCGGAGCAGAGTGATGGTGACGGAGGAGATCCGTTGCTGTTCCTCTGGATCGCTGTACCCGCGTTCTTTGCGCAGAACCTGGGGCAGGTGAAGCGGTCGTGTCCTGAGGATCGGAGACCGGTGGTGTTGCAGTTCGACGGTGTGCACAAACGCTTCGGCTCGCTCAGCGCGCTGGACGGGTGCACGTTCGAGGCTCGGCCCGGGAGACTGACGGGCTTCCTTGGCCCCAACGGCGCCGGCAAGACAACCGCGATGCGCGCGGTGTTCGGACTGCTGCAGCTCGACGAGGGGTTGGTCACCTGGCGCGGCTCACCCATCGTCGAGGCCGACCGTGCCCGCTTCGGGTACATGCCTGAAGAACGGGGTCTGTACCCCCGGATGCGGGTACGGGAACAACTGGTCTACCTGGGGGAGCTCTGCGGGCGCACCAGCTCGGAGGTCAGCCGGGTGACCGACCTGTGGCTCGAGCGGCTGGGGATAGCGGAACGGGCGGCTGCTCGCGTGGACGAGCTGTCCCACGGCAACCAACAGCGGGTGCAACTACTTGCCGCCCTCGTCAACGAGCCGGACCTGCTCGTCCTCGATGAACCTTTCGCCGGGCTGGATCCCATCGCGATGGGATCCATGGCGGGGTTGCTCCAGGAGCTCGCGGCCACCGGGGTGACGGTCCTCTTCTCCAGCCACCAGCTCGATCTCGTCGAGGACCTCTGCCAGGACGTCGTCATCATCGACCACGGACGCGTGGTCCTTGCCGGCGAGCTGGAGGCTCTCCGTGCAGCGACGCCGCAGCGGATCGTCGACATCCACTATCGCGGACCGGCCCCGGCATGGGCCAGCGTGCCCCACGTGCGGGTGCTCGAGAGCACCCTCGGATCGGTCCGGCTCGAGGTCTCTCGCGACACCGAGATCGCGGCACTGGTCTCAGCGACGACGGCGGCAGAGGAGGTCACATCCTTCACCTACCAGCCGCCCACGCTGTCGGACCTGTTCACAGGGGCGGTCAGGACATGAACGCCGCGAACCAGGGATGGCTGGTCGCTCGCCGCGAGATGCGCGAACGGGCCCGGTCCCGGGGCTTCAGGATCAGCGTGCTGCTGATGCTGCTCGTCGTCGTCGCCATGGTCGTGCTCCCCGGCCTGCTCGACACGGCGCAGACCACGAAGAACGTCGGCATCACAGGTGCGACGTCACAGGTGGTCGAGCAAGCGCTCTCCGACGAGGGCGGCTCGGGCTACGCCGCGCTCCACCTACGCCGCTTCGACACCGCGGCCGCCGGCGAGAAGGCACTGCGAGATCAGGACATCGACGTCCTCGTCGTCGGAGAGCGGCGCCTGGAATGGCGCGAGAAGGCGGATCCCGAGCTGCAGGCGCTGATCACCGGTGCCATCCAGGTCTCGACCGTCCTGGAACGGGCCGCGGCGGCGGGGATGGATCCGAACACCGCGGCACAGCTCCTCGCACCCGTTCCCGTCGAGAGTGTCTCGATCGGCGCGGTGCCCGGCCGCAGCGCAGACGACGCGGCGGCGGCGGCTTTGATGACGGTCGCCCTTCTCGCCGCCATCGTCATCTACGGCAACCTCGTGCTGACCGGCGTCGTCGAGGAGAAGTCCAGTCGCGTCGTCGAGGTCCTCCTGGCTCGGGTGCCGGCCAAGTCGCTGCTGGGCGGCAAGGTGGTCGGCATCGGCTTGCTCGGGTTCGCCCAGCTCGCAGTCACCGCGCTGGCGGCGCTGATCACCTCGATGTTCGTCGACTCCGCCGACCTGCCGGCCGTGAGTGCAGGAGTCCTGGCATGGGTGCTCGTGTGGTTCGTCCTCGGCTACGCCCTGTACGCGATGATCTACGGAGCATTGGGGTCTCTCGCCTCACGCACCGAGGACGCCCAAGCAGTAGCCGGCCCGGTGGGCTACGTCCTGGTCGCCGGGTACTGGCTGTCGTTCATGGCGCTGAGCGCGGACCCGGACGGGATGTGGGCTCGGTTGCTGTCCGTCTTCCCGGCCACCGCACCACTGGCCATGCCCGGGCGGATCGCGCTCGGTGCCACGGCATGGTGGGAGTCACCCATCGCCGTGGTGCTCACGCTCGCCGCCATCGCCGGACTCGTCAGCTTCGCGGGCCGCGTCTACCAGAACGCGGTCCTCCGCACAGGTGCGGTCATTCGCCTTCGCGACGCCTGGCACAAGCACACCGAGGAGCCTCAACCACCCCTTACTCCACCACTCGCACCACCAACCCAGAAGGTGACCAACATGCTGACACTCCAGAGGAAGTCGTCGAGGTGGCCGCTCGTGCTGAGCACAGCAGGCGTCCTGGTCGCAGTCGTGATCCTCACGGTGACCAGCGACGTTGTCGCGAGCCTGATCGCCTTGCTGGTCACCTTCGTCGCCGTCCGCGCTCTCGTCCAGCACCAGCAACGCGGCCATGAAACGCCTCGAGCGCCTCGCTCGGGATGACCACGAGCCGCGAGGCGAGGCAGTGCATCTGCGGGACAAGAGCCCCGTCGCCAGGTGGCCTTTGGCCCTGTTCGCCGCGGGCGCGGCAGCGGTTCTCTGAACGGTGGAGACGTATGGCCTCCAGCGCGCGGACATGAAGGGGAGTGGTCGCCGTGAGCGCCGCGATCTCGGTCTCGGGGCTGGTGAAGGACTTCGGGTCCAGGACGCGGGCCCTCGACCATCTCGACCTCGAGGTGATGACGGGTGAGGTGCACGGCTTCCTCGGGCCGAACGGTGCCGGCAAGACAACGACCATCCGTGTGCTGCTGGGGTTGCTGCGTGCCGACGAGGGTCAGGTCGACCTTCTCGGCGGTGACCCGTGGCGTGACGCGGTGGCGTTGCACAGGCGTCTGGCCTACGTGCCCGGTGAGGTGAACCTGTGGCCCAACCTCACCGGTGGTGAGGTGATCGACCTGCTCGGCGACCTCCGCGGAGGCAGCGACCCCTCCCGCCGCGAGGAGCTTCTCGAGCGCTTCCAGCTCGACCCGACCAAGAAGATCCGCGCCTACTCCAAGGGCAACCGGCAGAAGGTGGCCCTGGTGGCGGCGTTCTGCTCCGACGTGGAGCTCTACCTGCTGGACGAACCGACCTCTGGTCTCGACCCGCTGATGGAGGCCGTCTTCCAGGAGGTCGTCCAGGAGCTCCGCGCGAGCGGCCGCAGCATCCTGCTCTCCAGCCACATCCTCTCCGAGGTCGAGGCTCTGTGCGACCGGGTCACGATCATCCGGGCGGGCCGGGCCGCCGAGAGCGGCACGTTCGACGAGCTGCGCCACCTCACCCGTACGTCGGTGGTGGTCGACACCGCGAAGCCGCTGGAGCCGGTGACGGGCTGGTCCGGAGTTCACGACGCCCGGGTGCAGGACGGGCACGCGGAGTTCAGCGTCGACCCCGGCGAGCTCAACCACGTGCTCGAGCACCTGGTCGAGCTCGAGGTTCGGTCCATGGTCACCTCGCCGCCCACGCTGGAGGAGCTGTTCCTGCGCCACTACGACGACGACGTCACCGGGTCTGGTGCCGGTGTGGCTGCCGAGGTGGTGCCGACGCCATGAGCGGCTTCACCGGCACGATGCGGCTGGTCCGCCTCGCCCTGCGGCGCGACCGCATCACCCTGCCCGCATGGATTCTCGGCATGACGACGTTCCTGGCCGCCACGACCGCGCTGTTCGCGGACGGCTATACCAAGCACCCCCAGCTCCTGGTACCGGACACCCGGGTGGTCGTGGAGAACCCGGGGATGCGAGTCCTGGGCCTGGTGACGGGGCGGACCATCGGCGGGTACACCCTGCACCGGGACGCGCTCACGCTGGCAGTGCTCGCCGCCCTCATGAGTGTCTTCGCCGTCGTGCGACACACCCGTCAGGCCGAGGAGCTCGGGCGCGAGGAGATCCTCGGTGCCGGCGTCGTCGGTCGCTACGCCTCGTTGACGGCCTCCGTCATCGTCGCGCTCGCCGCCAACGTCGTCCTGGCAGCGCTGCTGGGACTCGGGATGATCGTCACCGGACAGCCCATCTCGGGCTCGCTGGTAGCCGGCGTGTCGATCGCCATCGTGGGGGTGGCGTTCACCGGCGTGGCCGCCGTGACCTCACAGCTGGCGTCGACCACGCGCGGTGCGAGCGGCCTCGCCGCCGCTGCGCTGGGAGGCTCGTTCCTCCTCGCCGCACTCGGCAACATGCTCGGCACGGTCGACGCCGCCGCGCTGCGGGTGACCAGCGCATGGCCGGCCTGGCTCTCGCCGATCGGCTGGGGACAGCAGATGCGGCCGTTCGCTGACAACCTGTGGTGGCCCGCCGGCCTGTCCCTGGTCTCTCTCGGACTGCTGTCGTGGGCAGCGGTCCTCCTGGTCGGCAGGCGCGACGTCGGTCGCGGCCTGCTGCCCGAGCGCCGGGGGGACGCGCATGCACGGCCGAGCTTGCTGAGCCCGACCGGCCTCGTGTGGCGGCTGCAACGCGGAGCACTGCTGGGCTGGGCGATCGGGCTGTTCGGCTTCGGGCTGGTCTTCGGAGCGCTGAGCGAGCAGATCAGGGGGCTCGAGGGAGACGCGACCGAGTGGTATGCCACGTTCGGCGGCGACGTGGACCTCCTCGGGGCCTACTGGGCCTCGATGCTGCAGATCGCCGGCACGGCTGTGGCCGCCTACGTCGTCACCTTCCTGCTCCGACTCCACCACGACGAGGCACAAGGCACGCTGGAGCCGGTGCTCGGAACCGCTGTCTCCCGGCTCAGGTGGCTGGCTGCCTACGCCGTCAACGCCCTGGTCGGTGCCACGCTGCTGATCCTGCTCTTCGCCGTGGCCGTGACCATCACCGGCGGGCTGGTCCTCGGAGACCCTGCCCCCCTGCTCCTCGACCTCGTCGGCGCCGCGCTGGTCCAGCTCCCCGCCATCGGCGTCCTGGGGGGTGCCGTGCTCGTCCTCGTGATGCTGGCGCCGCGATGGTCGGTCGGCATGTCCTGGACGCTGGTGGTGCTCACCATCATCCTGGGGCCGATGTTCGGACCCTCCCTGGGCCTGCCGACGTGGCTGCTCGACGTGTCGCCGTTCACCCACGTGCCCAACGCCCCGGCCGTCCCCATCAGCATGGGCCCCGTGCTCGGCCTGGTCGCGGCCTGCACGCTGCTCGCCGCCGCCGGAGCGCTGGCCCTGCACCACAGGAACCTCGCCCTGCCTGCCTGAAGCGCGCGAAGCGCCAGCGACGGCCCGTCCGCCGTCATTCCGCCTCAGCGCTCGGTCAGGCCTTCTCGCACGATCGGATGATCTCGGCCCGGCAGGTGTCGAGGCCCTGGCGTCCCCGCCGCCGTGTTCCTGATGAAGCCGGACGGCACCGATCGGCGTTGCCTGGTCGACACCGCGGGCCCCGACAGCTACCCCGCGTGGTCGCCCGACGGTCGCTGGCTGGCGTTCATCGGCGGCGCCGTCCAGGACGAGAACGACGTGTACATAGGGTCGCTCTTGTAGATGCATCCGCCGTCGACGTCGGACTGGAGGACGAGGGAGCGGCTGTCGGGGGAGTACGCAGCCCCCGAGCCGAAGTCTTCCCGCCCTCCGCGCAGGAAGCGCCGGTGGGTCCCGTCCACACGCACGGTCCAGAGTCCGGTGCGTCCTTCGTTGGCGCCGAAGAGCAGGGTCGTGGAGTCCCGGGTCCAGTCGTGAAGCTCGGGATGACCTACGTCACCCGATCCGGTGACCACAACCGCGTCGGCCGAGCCGTCGCGCGACATCACATGGATCGTGGAGGGACCGTCCACGCCGTCCTCGGCCGTGTAGCCGATCCGGGCGCCATCAGGTGACCAGACGGGCGTGCTCTCGATGGCCTCCGAGTCCGTCAGCTGCGTGAGTCGGGTGCCGTCGGCCCGCACGAGGCGGGTCGCCCACGGACGCCTACGTGATGGCCGCCGACGGCAGCCAGGTCCACACCATCGCCGACGGATCCGACGTGGCATCGGTGCACTGGCAACCCGCGACAACCCACGGAGGATCTTGACCATGGGACCGTGCTCGGCCGACGGTCCGAGTTGCCCGAGCCCGTCTCCCTTTGACTGCTGCTCGGCAGCGCCAGACGTGGGTCATGTCGTTCCTCTACATCGGGACCTTCGGCTCGTTCATCGGCTACTCGGCCGCGATGCCCCTGCTGATCAAGCTGAACTTCTCGGCGTGGACGTCGCCTCGTTCGGTGACACGTTTGCTCGCCCACCTCCGGGGCCGTGACCTCACGGGTCTGCGCATCGTGGTCCAGGAGCACGGACAGTCGCTGTCGATGGTCGCCCACGCCCTGCGCCGCCAAGGAGCCGACGTCACCACCGTCACCGTGTACCGGGTGGCCAGCGCCGACGACCCCGGACCGATGTTCAAGCTCATCGACCTGATCGCGGATCGCGAGCTCGACGCCGTCACGTTCACCTCGGCTCCCGCCGTGGCCGCGCTCATGGAGGCTGCGGCCTCCACGGGGCGGCGCGACGAGGTCGTCATCGCCTTCCAGTCCGACGCCGTCGCTGCCTGCGTCGGCCCGGTGACCGCGGCGGCGTTCGAGATGTGGGGCGTACCGACGATGTTCCCCGAACGTTCGCGACTCCTCGCCATGGTCAAGCAGCTGGAGACCGAGCTCCCCTCCCGCCGCAACGGCCTCACCCTCGAGCTCGTCGGCGGCCACCAGCTCCTCATGCACGGCGAGGACGTGCTCCTCGACGGTCTCGAGGTCAAGCTCTCCGCGGCCCCCGCAGCGGTCCTCCAGGCGCTGGTCACCAACCCCGGGTCCGTCGTCTCCCGCAAGAACCTGCTCGCCGCCCTCCCCAGCGGTCAGGCCGGCAGCGAGCACGCGGTCGAGATGGCCGTCGCCCGACTGCGCGCCGCCATCGGCACCCGGGCCGTGCAGACCGTCGTCAAGCGCGGCTACCGGCTCAGCGTCGTCAGCTGATCGGACGTCTGGGATGACGGCGGACGGTGTACGCCGGACAAGTCACGTCAGGCTGCGGGGTCGGGTCTGCAAAAGCGCTCGCTCGGCCGACGAGCGGGCGCACGTTTGAGATGGCACAGGGAAGCTGCCGGCGATCGCGCGGTGGCCGAGTACCGGCCGCCGTTGCCCTACCGCGAGTGGTCAGAGGTCGTTGCCGGCGTAGGACTGGTTGAAGCTCTTGTTGGCCAGCGGGAAGTCCGGGACGATCGTGCCGGCCAGGGCGACCGGTAGCGCCGGCCAGTTGAAGTAGGACGGGTCGACCACCTTGACCCGGCTGAGGCGACCGCCGGAGGCGATCTCGACGCGGTGGGCGATGGTGCCGCGCCAGCCCTCGACCAGGCCGAGACCGGTTCCGGCCCCACGGGCTGTCGTCCGGGATCCGGAGCCGGGGTTGCCGGCGAGTGTGTGCACGATGCTGGCGACCAGACGTGCGGACACCTGCACCTCACGGGCCCGCACGAGGTAGCGCGCGAGGACGTCGCCGCCGGGCTCGAGGACGACGTCGAGTGCATCGAGATCGACGCCGGGGTGGTCGCGCCGCGCGTCCTGGTCCAGGCCGGAGGCGCGGGCGACGTAGCCGAGGGTGCCGAGCTCGTGTGCGGCTTGGGTGGGGAGGACGGCGGTGCCGGTGAAGCGGTCGAGGACGGTGGAGTTGGACAGGCTGATCTCGACGAGCTCCGCGACGTCGCGAGCGAGGGCGGTGACCAGGTCGGGATCGGGCAGCTCGATCAGCCGGGCGCCGCCGATGCTGATCCCGCCCCGGATGAGGCGGTGCCCCGTGGTGCGTCGGTTGAGGCGGAGCAGGGTCTCCCGGATCCGCTGCGCGTGCGTGTGGGCGATGCCGTAGCCGACGTCGTTGGCGAGGGCGCCGAGGTCGGCGACGTGGTTGTGCATGCGCTCCAGCTCGAGCAGGAGGGCGCGGACGAGCCGATCGGTGGTGGGCACGTCGATCCCGAGGGCGGCTTCGACGGCCGTCGCGTACGCGGTGGCGTGACCGACGGCGGTGTCGCCGCTGATCCGTTCGGCGAGTGCGATGCCGTCATGGATGTCGCGGCCTTCGAACAGCTTCTCGGCCCCGCGGTGCACGAACCAGAGCCGGGCCTTCATCCGGAGGATGGTCTCGCCCACGACCGAGAAGCGGAAGTGGCCGGGTTCGATGAGCCCGGCGTGCACTGGCCCGACCGGGATCTCGTACACGCCTTGCCCCTCGACCTGCAGGAACGGGAACGACCCCACGTCCGGCTCGAAGGGTGGTGGAGCGCCGGCGTCACGCCGCATCGGGTACCACCCGCGCGGCCAGTGGGCGTGCCGGACCAGCCGGGCCGGAAGCGGGTGGCCTTCGGGGACGATGCCGTAGAGGTCGTGCAGCTCACGCTCGAAGCGACCGGTGGCATAGTCCAGGGCGGCCAGGCTAGGGATCACCGGGTTGCCCTTGGGTACGCCGAGGACGAGCTCGACCCGGCGGTCGTCGACGGGCCGGACCAGGACGTAGACCACGCGCAACCGTTCGTCGTCCTCGTGGCCGGCGACCAGCGCCATCCGGTAGCCGTCGGTCAGCCGCGCGGCCACCAGGTCCGGGAGCTGGGCGGCGGAGACCTCGGAACGCTCGGTCATGGCGTGCTCGGTCATGGCGCGCTCAGCACGGCGGCGGCGTCGGTGAGCAACGTGGCGAACGGGCCGGCTGCGAACCCCGCGACGGCCGTGACAGCGAGCGCGACAGCGAGGGGGAGCACGATGCCGGGCACGGTCCGGTCGGGGCTGCCGACGTCGTCCGACCTGTGCCCGAGGAACATCGGCGCCAGACGCCGTACGAGCGCGACGAAGGCCGCCATCAGCAGGGCCACCATGGCCGCCATCACCCAGCCCATGCCTCGCTGGAAACCCGCGACGACGATGCCCACCTCGGAGAAGAACAGGCTGAACGGCGGCAGCCCGAGCAGCGCCATGACGGCGGCCAGCAGCGGTATGGCGATCCCCGGGCGCCGGTGCAGCAGGTGCCGGAGATCGGATATCCGGGTGGTGCCCTCGGTCTCGAGGACCCAGCCCGAGCCGACGAACGCGGTCGCCTTGGCCAGGCCGTGGCCGAGCACGTGCAGCAGCGCAGCCGCGATGGCCAGCGAACCCCCGACCGAGGCGGCCAGCGCGAGCACACCGACGTGTTCGACGCTGGAGTAGGCCAGCAGTCGCTTGAGGTCGCGCTGGGAGATCATCAGCAGCGTCGCCACGGCCAGCGAGAGGAGACCGGCGGTGGCGAGCAGGCTCCTCATCATGGTCGTACCGATCACGGGCGCGGCGACGGCCTGGATGCGCAAGATCGCGTAGAACGCCACCGACAGCAGGACCCCCGACATCAGGCCCGACACCGGGGCCGGTGCCTGGCTGTGCGCGTCCGGGAGCCAGCTGTGCATCGGTGCCAGGCCGGTCTTGGTGGCGAACCCGAGGATCGCGAGCGCGGCGGCCAACCGCACCAGCGACGGGTCGAGGGCCGGATGTGTCCCGTTCAGTGTCGACCAGGAGAGGGTGGCAACGCCGGCGGAGCGGGTGGCCGCATAGAGCAGCACGATCCCGAGGAACGCGATTGCCACGCCGACCGAGCCGAGGACGACGTACTTCCACGCGGCTTCCAGTGCATGGCGCGAGCCGTGGTGACCGACCAGGAACGCCGTCGCCACCGTGGTCGCCTCGACGGCGACCCACAGCACACCCAGGTTGTCGGCCAGCACGGCCACGGACATGGCCCCGAGGAACAGCAGCACCAGGGCGGGGTACGACGGGGAAGGTACGGGCCGCGACCGGCGCGGGGCGTCGGCCAAGGTGGCGGTGAGGCCGACTGCGCCGATCGAGGTGAGCATGAAGGCGGACAGCGAATCCGCTCGTAGCTGTCCTCCGAGCGTCGTGACGGCGGCACCGTGGCCTCCGAGGTGGGCGACCACCAGGGTCAGGCCGGATCCGAGCGCGACGACTGAGCCGGCGACTCCGGCGTAGCACAGGAGCACGTCGGGACCTCGGCCGCGGAGGCCGGCGACGGTCAGGGCCACGAGCAGGCAACAGCCGGGAGTGAGGAGGAGAACGGCACCCATCAGTCGCGCAGCTCCGTGAGGTCGTCGAGGTCGGCGCCACCGAACTCCGCCCGGATGCGACTGGTCAGCACCTGCAGGATCAAGACCACGAGCAGCACGTCGAGCGAGACGCCGAGCTCCACCACGAGCGGCACGCCCCCGGCGGTGAGGAACGCGATCGTCCCGATGCCGTTGTCGAGCAGCAGGAAGCCGATCAGCTGCGAGACCGCGTGGCGGCGGGTGCTCAACACGAGGAAGCCGAACAAGGTCACCGCCATACCGACCGGGACGGCCGCGACAGGCGGCGTCGACCCGAGCGCCTGGACCGGTCGGCTGACCAGGTAGGCCAGCATCATGAGGAGCGCCACCAGGATCAGCGATGCCGTCGTGTTGATCAACGGGGTCTCCTCGCGGAGGTCGCCGTTGTCGGTGACCGTCGCCCGGGTCAGCACCCGGGGCAGGACGATCCCCTTGAGGGCGAGCACCAGCACGGCGACGATCATGAGCTGGCCGTCGCCCTCGTGGATGCCCAGGACCGCGACCAGGACACCCAGCCCCCATCCCTGGGCAGCCAGCAGGCGGATCTGGCCGTGCAGGGATCGCCGCCAGACGATGAGGACCGCGCACAGCAGCAGGACCGCGGCGCACAGGCCGACGAGCTGGGCGTACATGGACTCGGACATCGACTACCCCGGTGCCACCAGGTAGGACGCCGTGACGGCGAGGAACGCGAGGACGAACGAGCCGGCGAGCAGCTCTGGCACGCGGAACAGCCTGACCTTGGCGACGAACACCTCGACGGTGGCCAGCAGCGTCGCCGCGACGGTGAGCTTGACGCTCAGCGCCAGCGCCGCCAGCAGCAGCCCTGGAGCGGACACCTCGGTGACCACCCCCCAGGGCGCGAGCAGGGTGGCCAGCAGCCCGAGCAGCGCGCCGAGCCGGAGCCACGAGCCGAGCTCGAGCCAGGCCAGGTCACGACCTGAGCTCTCCAGGACCATCGCCTCGTGCACCATCGTCAGCTCGAGGTGGGTCGCGGGGTTGTCGACGGGCAGCCGGCCGGTCTCGGCGACGACAGCGATGGCGAGCGCCAACAGAGCGAGCAGGCTGACGGGCGAGAAGACCGAGGTCGGGTCCTCCAGTCGCGCGGCCACGATCCGCGACAGCACGGACGAGCCCACCGGGATGGACAGCGCGTACACCGCCAGCAGCACGGTCGGTTCGACCAGTGCCGCGATGGTCATGTGCCGGCTGGACCCCATGCCGCCGAACGCCGTACCGGCGTCGAGCCCGACCAGGGCGACCGCGACCGTGCCCAGCAGCAGCACGGACACCACCACGAACAGGTCGTCCGGCATCCGGTCGAAGGTGACCGTTCCGAGGAGGGGCATCAAGGCGCACACGACCAGGCTCGAGGCCATCAGCACCAGCGGCCCGGCCACCGAGAGCCAGCTGGTGCCCTTCGCCCGGATCGGCTCCTTGGCCAGCAGCTTGCGCACGTCGCGGAAGGGCTGCCCGAGGCCGCCGCCGACCCGACCCTCCAGCCGCGCCCGAACCGTGCGCATCAGCCCGATCACCAGGGGGGACAGGACGACGAGGACGACGACCTGGCTCAGTGCCACGGTGAGTGCCGGGAGATTGACGCCGGCCTCGCTGCCGCTCACAGGGTCACCACCAGGAGCACGGCCACGAGGGCGAGGAACGAGTAGCCGAGGTAGCGGTGGATGCTGCCGTTCTGAAGTCGGCGGCCGGCCGTGCCGGCGCGGTCGACCAGCCGCAGGCCGGGGTGGTACAGGCGGGTCTCCATCAGGTCGACCACCTGCTGGCGGAACTGGACGCGCTCCACCAGGTAGCGGGACTCGGCGGCGTGGGTGATCACGACGTCGCGTTCGGGGCGCAGGGCGTCGTCGAAGACGCGGGCCAGCGGTTCGGCGTACGACGTGGCGGTGTACTGCATCCGCGGATCTGCCCGAACCCCGCCGCATCCCCAGCTGAGCTCGACGGGTCGTCGCTGCCGGCGGCCCGCGGCCGAGACCGCACCCACCACAGCCAGCGCCAGGGCACCGGCGACCAGGAGTGCGAGGGGTTCGAGCGACGCGCCCACCCCGGAGAGGTCGACACCGGTCAGGGTGGCGGAACCCGGCTCCACCCCTGCGGCCGACGATGCGGCGCGGGTGAGGGCGCCGGGTGCCACCCCGAGGGCCACCACGGCGACCGCCGCGCTGATCATGGCGGTCTGCATGCTGCCGCTCGACTCGACGGCTGCGGCCGCTCCGTCGGATCGAGGCCGGGCGAGGAACGCGATGCCGTAGGCCTTGACGAACGTCAGCAGCGCCAACCCGGCCGTCAGCGCCACGACGGTCACTGCGATCGGCATGATGACGGCCACCAGCCGGTCCTCCGGCCGCGCGCCGTGGATGACGGCCTGAAGCAGCGCCCACTCGGCCACGAACCCTGCCGTGACCGGCAACGCCGCAGCCCCGAGCGCACCGACGCCGAACGCCAGGCCGGTGACCGGCAACCGCGCCCCCAGCCCGCCCATCCGGTCGAGGTCGCGCTCCCCGCTGGCGTGGACCACCGACCCGGTCGCGAGGAACAGCGCGGCCTTGAACGCCGCGTGACTCGCCACCAGCAACAGGCAGGCCACGATCGCCGCATCGGCCGCCGGCGTGACCTGGTGGGCGCGCAGCATCAGGCCGGTACCGGCAGCCAGGAACATCAGCCCGATGTTCTCCGTGGTCGAGTACGCGAGGAGCCGCTTGAGGTCCGTGGCCACCGACGCCTGCAGGATGCCGTAGACCGCCGACACGGCCCCGGCGCCGAGCAAGGCCGTCCCCCACCAGGACGGCCCGCCGGGCAGCAGCCGCAGGGTGACCAGGAGCACGCCGTACACGCCCATCTTGACCATCGCCGCGCTCATGACGGCCGATACCTGGCTCGGCGCTGCGGGATGCGCCCTCGGCAGCCACACGTGGACGGGGACGACTCCCGCCTTGGTCGCGAAGCCGGCGGCCAGCAGCACGAACGCCACAGAAGCGGACGGAGAGCCCGGGTCGACCCGGCTGAGTGAAGCCCAGTCGGTCCCACCTCCTGTGCCGGCCAGGACCGCGAAACCCAGCAGCAGGAGAACGAAGCTGAGGTGGGTCATCGCGGCGTACCACGAGGCCGCGGAGCGGACCTCGGCGCGGGCCGCGTGCTCGGCCAGCACCAGCACCGTGGAGGCGACAGCCATCACCTCCCACGCCACGAGGAACGAGACAGCATCGCCGGCCGCCGGCACCATCTGCAGCGCACCCAGGAAGACCGGGAACGCCGCGCAGAAGGTCCGCGACGTCGAGGGGCCGTGGCCGGCACCGATCCCGTAGAGGGCGGCGACGAGGCCCACGCCGCCTGCGACGAGCATGAAGAATCCGCCCAGCGGCGTCGCCTGGAGCGCGACGTGGCCCAGGGGGAGCGAGGTCGGCAGCTCGACGACCCCTTCCCGCCCGGCCAGCGCGGCAGCACCCGTCGCCGCGCCCGCAGCGCCGAGGAGGACCGAGACCGACCCGGAGGCGCGCGATCGGACAGCTGGGGGGACGGTGACCGCCACCACGACCCCGACGAGCACCAACCCCAGCTGTCCCAGGATCCCCAGCTCGACCCCGGTGACCGGCCCGATCACCGGCCCGGTCACCGACCGGTCACCCGTCGCAACGCCTCGACCACTGCCTCTGGGCCTGGTGGGCAGCCCGGCACCTCGAGGTCGACGTCGACGACCTCGTGGACGGCCCCGGCGACGCCGTAGCCTGCCGAGAACATGCCGCAGTTGCTCGCGCAGTCGCCGACGGCGACCACCAGGCGAGGCCGCGGGGTGGCCTCGACGGTGCGAAGCAGCGGCTCGCGCATGTTGTGGGTGACCACACCCGTCACCAGCACGACGTCGGCGTGCCGCGGCGAGGCGACCAGGCGAGCGCCATAACGCTCCACGTCGTAGACCGGACCGAAGGCGGCACCGATCTCGATCTCGCAGCCGTTGCACGATCCCGCGTCGACGTGTCGCACCTGCACGCTTCCGGTGAGCTCTCGCGGGAGGTCGGGCAGCGGGTCGGGCGCGGCCGGTGCGGACTCGGCGATCCTGCCCACCCGACGGATGAGCCGCAGCACGCGGAACACGCTCATCTCAACGGGCCTGCCGACGCTGTGACCCGGACGGTTGCGGAGGGGTCAGCTCGGGTTCCAGGTCCGCGAGCTGGGCCGCCAGGCCCAGGAGAATGCGCCGCGCTGCCAGAAGCAGGTCGCGTACTTCGGGCGCGCTGATCGAGTACACGACCTCGCCGTCGCGGCGGCGCGAGACGACCATCGACGAGCGCCGCAGGACCGACAGCTGCTGGGACAGGTTGCTCGGCTCGATCGTGATCTCGTCGAGGAGTTCGTGCACGGCATGGTCGCGCTCGCTCAGCAGCTCCAGGATCCGGATCCGGGCGGGATGTCCCAGTGTGCGGAAGAACTCCGCCTTGGCCTGGTACAACGGGACACTCACGACGCACCACCCCCCGTGGTCCGCGGGGAACGGGCTGCGGCCTCGTCCAGCGCCGCCTTGACCCGACGATGGGCGTCCCGGACCAGCCGCTCGTCATCGGCTGTCCCGACGACCTCGACACCCGCCGCCCCAGTCACGTCCGCCCTACCGACGACGTGGTCACGGACAGCCTCATGGAGGAGTCCGGTCCGGTCCAACACGCCGGCTGTCTCCGTTGCATCCACCCTGGTTCTCCCTTGGTCATCGCGGAGGCTAGTACAACAATTGAACACCTTTGCAAGTGATCACGTAGTCTCGGCCCGTGGAACAGCAGAGCCCCGCCGAAGCGTCCCCGTCTGCATCACCCGCCGAAGGGATGTCCATCACCAAGGTCCAGCAATGGGTGCTGTCGGTGCTCGCCTTCACGGTGATCGAGCACTTCGCCGCCGGCCTGGCCATCGCGGGGATCTTCGCCAACGACCAGGACGCGCGCGTCGGCCTCAACATCCTGGCCGGCATCACCGGAACGTTCGCGGTAGCAGCATTCCGGGCGCTCCATGCCAAGCCGATCCTCAGTCTCTGGCTCCTGGCCGGACCCCTGCCGGGCCTCATCGGAGCCTGGCTGACGTTCCGCTAGTACCAGGACCCGGGTATGAAGCGCGGGTCCGTGGTGTCGCGGAGCAGTTCCCTGCGCAGCGTCCGTGCGAAGTTGCGCGTCGTCATCCGGACCGAGTCTGGCCTGACATCCTGTGAGGAGTCTCTCTCAGCCCAAGATGGACTCACGGTCAGATCATTCAAGGTCCTTCGGGGCTACTCCTGGCCCGTCGGCCTCCAGCGCGTAGGCAACGGCCTGGTCGGCCGTCATCGCGCGTCCCTGGTCAGTCGCCCTGGCCCAGGCCTCGGCCCCGAGCGCCGCTTGAACGGCGGATCGACACCGCTCTACGGGCACGGCGTCCGCTGGCGCGAGCGGCAGCCCGATGCTGATCCACCGTCCGTCCGCGGCACCGAGGAGCCGGGCCGATCGCTCGTACCGGCCGAGCCGGAGGGCCTCGGCGGCGCAGACGACCAGTGCCTCGGCGAGGTGGTCCTCGTCCTCGGCCTCGCGGAAGAACCGGACGGCTTCGCGCAGTCGCGGTGCCGCCTCCTCGAGGTCGCCCTCGGCGACGGCCGCGGTGGCAATGCCGAGCGATCCGATGACAGCCCCCCACTCCTCTCCGAGGGCGGTGTCGAGCTCGTACGACCTCTCGAACAGGCGACGCGCGGTCGCGAAGTCCCCGTCGTCCATCGCCAGTTGCGCCAGGTTGAATGTCGTCACCGAGACGCCGTCATCGTCTCCCAGCTCGGTGCGGATCCGTAGCGCCTCCTCGAACAGCTCCCGCGCTCGCGTGGTCGAGTCCACGGTGCGCGAGGCCGATCCCAGACTGTTGAGTGCCCGGGCCAGACCGGCACGGTCCCCGACCTGCCGGAACAGCTCGATGGCCTCCTCCAGGACGGCGGCGGCCCCATGCTTGTCCGCCTGTTGGTCGAGGAGGACTCCGAGCCGTTGCGCGACGTTGGCCCGAAGGCCCACGGAGATGTCCCCGAGAGCGTGCACGCGCCGCAACCACGCGACGCCCTCGACCGCCCGGCCGTGGGTGTACCAGTGGTGGCTGAGGCCGATCGCGAGCGCGGCGCCCACGTCGGCCTGTGGTGGCTCGGCCTGGAGCGCCCACTCCAGCGCCGCGAGCAGGTTGGGCAGCTCGATGTCGAGGCGTCGGCGCCAGGTGGCCCGGTCGGCACCGTGCACGCCGGCGTCGACGTCGGCGCCCAGCTCGGCGAAGAACGCCGCGTGCCTGCGGCTGGCCTCTGCCAGCTCACCGGCCAGTCGAGCCCGCTCCAGAGCGAACTCGCGGATGGTCTCCAGCATCGAAAAGCGTTGGGTGTCGTGATCGTGCCCCAGCAGGCTCTGGTCGAGCAGGATCTCCACGCCGGGCAGCGGCTCCGCATCGCCGCCCGAGACGGCCTTGAGCGCGTCGAGGTCGATGCCACCGACGAACACCGCGGCGCGACGCAGCAGCGCGGCGGCGGCGGTGGGCAGCATGTCGTAACTCCACGCGATGGTGTCCCGGATGGTCTGCTGCCTCGCCGGGAGGTCGCGGCGACCTCCACTCAGCAGTCCGAGCCGGCTGTCCAACTGGCCGCGGACCTGCTCGACGGTGAGGAGCTTCACGCGCGCCGCGGCGAGTTCGATGGCCAGAGGCAGGTGGTCCAGCCGTGCGCAGATCTCCCGGACGTCGTTGGCACTGGTCGCGGTCAGACGGAAGGTCGGCTGCGTCGCGCGGGCCCGCTCAAGGAAGAGCTCCACCGACGCGTCGGGTTGCAGAAGCTGGAGGGCGTACTCGTGCTCGGCGGCGATGTGGAGCGGGCCCCGACTCGTCACGATCGCCTTCACCCGCCGGGCGCCGGCCAGCAGGGTCGCCAGGTCTCCGGCCGCCGACACGACGTGCTCGAAATTGTCAAGGACCAGCAGGACCGCTCGGTCTCTCAGCTGACCGACCACGTTCTCGATCCCCGGAACACCTGGCGCGCTGGGCAAGTCGACGGCCAATGAGATGACGTCGCCGACCTGCGCCGGGTACGTGGCCGTGGTGAGGTCAACGAAGACCAGTCCGTTGCGGAACGCGTCACCCAGGCGCTCCGCCACGGCGACGGCCAGCCGCGTCTTGCCGCTGCCACCGGTTCCGGTGATCGTCACCAGCCGCACGTCGTCGCGTCTGAGCAGCGCCTCCACGGCCGCGACGTCGGCCTCACGGCCGACGAGCGGGGTGACGGCCGCCGGCAGGTTCGTGGGCGTCTCGAGACTGTTCAGGGGCGGGAACTGCCCGGGCAGGCCATCGATCTGTAACTGGTAGATCCACTCCGGCTGGGCCAGGTCCTTGAGCCGGTGCTCGCCGAGATCCACGACCGTCACCCCCTCGAGCGGCTCCGCGACAGTCCGGGTCGCCTGGGAGAGCAGCACCTGGCCACCGTGCCCCGCCGAGGCGATGCGGGCGGCGCGGTGAACGTCAAGACCGACGTAGTCGCCATCGATCGGGGTCGGTTCGCCGGTGTGCAGTCCCATCCGCACCCGGACGGGCTCACCTCCCGGCCAGGTCTGGGCGGCCAGGAGCCGCTGGGCGGCCACGGCCGCGGCCACCGCTTGGGTCGCATCCTGGAAGACGACGAAGAAGGAGTCCCCCTCGGTGCGCTGCTCGTACCCGCCGTGGTGAGCGAACGCCTCCCGCAGCACACGCCCGTGCAGCGCGAACGCCTCGAGGGCGGCGTCGGCGGGAAGCGTGCGCAGCAGCCTGGTCGACCCCTCGATGTCGGTGAACATCAAGGTGACGACTCCCGCGGGCTGGTCAGGCGACATGGTCGGCTCGGTCGCCCGAGGTGAATGGGTGACTCGAGGTCACGGCTTCCTCGACTCGTCCGGTCGCCCCAGCGTGGGCGAGCTGACGGGCAGCGTCACCCGGAGCGTCGTGCGCCCTGAAACGGAGTCCAGCGCGAGATCGCCGCCGTGCTCCACGACGACGATGCGGTAGCTGACCTGTAAGCCGAGGCCGGTGCCCTGACCCGGTGGCTTGGTGGTGAAGAACGCGTCGAAGACACGCTCCTTCAGCTCGTCGGGGATGCCCGGTCCGTTGTCCTCGACCTCCACCACGACGCTCTCGCCGGCGCGGTGGGCGCGCAACGTCACGACGGGGTCCTCGACCTCCGCCACCGCGTCGCAGGCGTTGTGCACCAGGTTCGTCCACACCTGGTTCAGCTCGCCGCCGAGGGCGGTGATGAGCGGGAGGTTCGCGTCGTACTCCCGGACGAGGCGGATCCCCCCGGTGGCCTGCCCCAACAGCACCAGGGTGTCCTCGAGGCCCCTGACGACGTCGACCTCTTGGACTGGCGCTCGGTCAAGGTACGAGTGGGAGCGCATCGCCTGCACGACGTCGGAAACCCGGCGAGACGCCTCGGCGACCTGTGCGGCTGACTGGCGCACCGCCGCCGTGCGGACCAGGAACCGCACCGCGGTGGCCAGGTCCGGGCCTGGGAGCAGGCGGGCGAGGTCGGGCTCGGCGACGCCCGCCTCGACCAGGGTCGGGGCGAGCTGCCAGCCGTCCTCGACGCCGTGGTTCTCCAGCCACTCCTCGACGGCCGCTTCCAGGTCACTGGTCTCCAGGGCGGTTCGCTCTGGGCGCTCCCGCTCGGCGAGCTCCGCAAACAGGTCGACGGCCTCGGTGCCGGTCCCGCGCGCGGCCATCGTGGCCAGGTCGGCGATGTCGACGATGAGCTGGTCGGCGGCGCGCTGGGCGGCGGCGGCGGGATTGTTCAGCTCGTGTGCGACGCCGGCCGTCATCACCCCGAGGACCAGCATGCGTTCCTGGTGTCGGAGCCGGTCGTTGGTCTCGCGGATGCGACGCGAGAGGGGTACGAGGATCGAGCGTGCCGCGGAGGGGCTGGTGTCCAGAAGGTCCTCGAGGGCGGCCTGGGGGATCGACACCAACTCGGTGGCGGTCCTGGCTCGCGCGGTCGCGCCACGGGGACCCTTGTCCAGCAGCGCCATCTCGCCGATTACGTCGTCGGCAGTGCGCAAGGCGATCAGCACCTCGCGCCGCTCTGTGGTCTTGATGATCTCTAGCTCTCCCGAGGAGATCACGAAGGCACGGTCGCCCGGGTCGCCCTCGCGGAAGAGTACTTCCCCGGGTTCCAAGCTGACGTCGCTCGCCTCGTTGCAGATCCTGCTCAGGTCATCATCGGAGAGCTCGGCGAAGAGCGCCACCTGCCGGAATCTCTCGAACTTCATCGCCTCACACCGTTGCGACGTACTCGTGCATGAAGGTCACGCACGTGGCGCCCTGACCTACGGCCGACGCGAGCGGCCGACTACGCTGGGCCATCCGTCTCAGGGCGCACGCGCAACCGACGGCACGAGAGCAACCCGGGAGAACATGTTTGGCGTCCCGCCCGGCCGTGAGGCGGTCCCTGACGCTGGGATTCACCGGAAAGCCTCCTCGTTGAACGACAAGATCCTCGCACCCCAAACAGGACTCGGCCACCGAGACACTCGTCGACCGCACGCCGTCGCCCACGCGCTCAGCACGACCCCGAGCAGCACGACCCCGAAGCCCGAGAGCAATGCTGGGGGCCGATCATCGACACGACGCCGATCAGCTGATCCCATCCGCGATGCCGGTCACTCATTTCCTGACCCACAGCACCGGCACGACTCGACGAGATGGCCTCAGCCGTTCTTGGGGTGACCGAACCACTCACGATGATGGTTCGGCGTGCGAACGCTCCCGGAGGCGATGTCGAGCCAACCGGTCGACGAGATCGAGGGAAAGTCACCATTGATCTCCGCTTCGAGATGAGCGAAGAGCAAGGAGTCGCTTCAGGGTGCGTCACCGCGACGTAACGATTCGGGGCTGCGCGCCCAGGAATCGGCGAGGACCATGGGGCATGGACCGTTCGGTACTCCCGGATCCTCGTGACGCGCTTCGACCCCGTCTTCGACATCTGTGCGCGTAACGGCGGTGTTGCCGTGGTGGCTGCATCAGGCCGAGCTTGCGTTCGGGAGCGGCCTCGTGTGAAAGGAAACTGAGATGGACGTGAACACGCTCTACCACCGCACAGTGGAGTTCTTCGCCGATCGGGTCAACACCGTGCGCGGCGATCAGTGGGCGGACCCGACCCCGTGCACCGAGTGGACCGTGCGCGACCTCGTCAACCACGTCACCTATGAGAACCTCTGGACGGTCCCGCTCATGGAGGGCGCCGCCATCGAGGCGGTCGGTGACCGGTTCGACGGGGACGTGCTCGGGACCGACCCGATCGGCTCAGCGTTGGCGGCTGCCCGCGAGGCCATCAAGGCAGTGACCACCCAGCTGCCACTCGGCGGCAGCGTGCAGCTGTCCTTCGGGGAGACGCCGAAGGAGGAGTACGCCATGCAGCTGGCCGCCGACAATCTGGTCCACGGCTGGGACGTAGCGGTGGCCATCGGCGCCGACACCAGGATGGACCCCCACCTCGTGCACGCGATCACCCGCTGGTTCGACAACCAGGAGGAGGCCTATCGCGACGCCGGCGCCGTCTCCACGCGACGTGAGCTCACCGGCGACGCCCAGCACGACCTACTAGCGCGCTTCGGACGCGACGCGGGGTGGGGGCCCCACCACCGGACACTCGTACGATTCAACAGCGCCTTCCGCGACGGCGACCTCGGCGCCGCGCTTGCCTTGGTCACCGACGACTTCGTCGTCGAAACCACCTCGCCCGCGCCCGACGGGCAGAGAATCGAAGGGCGCGACGCAGTCCGGACGGCCTTCACCGAGGTCATGCGCACGCCCGGGATGATCTTCACCGAGGAGGAGTCCTTCGTGTCCGGCGACCGCGCAGTCGTCCGCTGGCGCTACGCCTGGGCGGGCTCGGACCCTGGCCACGTCCGCGGTGTCGACGTCATCCGGTTCCGCGACGACCTGGTCTGCGAGAAGCTCTCCTACGTCAAAGGCTGACCGATCGCAGTTGCACTGTTCGAGAGAGCCGCTCGGACCACTTGATCTGCGGACGTTTCGGTACAGCAGTCCGGCACGAGCGGCGCCATCCCTGACGCCGCCGAGGTCGAGAATCTCATGCTGAGGTGGGGAAGGCGTTTGTAGAAGACCACGGGCCTCGAGCCCATCGACGTGCAGGTGTGACCCCGTGCCTCGGCCATCCCAAGAAAGCTCGTGCAGCGGTCCGAGCACCGGTTCCCGTGACCGGCGGATCGACACGCACGAAAGGGCCTCTGACTGCGAAACTCTGGCGCCCCCGACAGGATTCGAACCTGTGACCCGCGGATTAGAAGGCCGCCGCTCTATCCAGCTGAGCTACGGGGGCTGGGCGGTGCCCATTGTGGCCGATGGGTCGTCCACCACCCACCTGGGACGCGCCACAGCCGGACCCGTCAACGGGTCCGGCTGTGGTTCGTGTGAGGAGGAGTCAGTGGGCGAGGCGACCGTGCAGCACGGGCTCGGCGTGCCGGGGCAGGTGGAAGCGGATGCCTGGGGTGCGGACCAGAGCGATGCCGATGGCGACCACGCCGGTCAGGACGGCGAGGGCGACGAGGGCGAAGAGGACCGAGACGGTGGTGGTGTCGATGATGGTCATGGCGTGTGCCCCTTCGGGTCGTGGGCCCGGTGGACCCGATGCCAGGGACACTCCTCCGCTCGCGTTGCGTACACCGTTCGCCGGCGGACACAACGCAGGAACGTGGGCGTGGAAGGCCGAGCGGGAGCCGGCGAAGTTGCCCAGAGTTGCCTGGACCGACTAGTCAGGACGTCCGGTTCTGCGCTTGCGGCCCGGACGGCCCGCCGGGTGGTCTACGGTCCCTGTCCAGGGGGCGCTCTTGGCGTCGTCGCGGCCTCGCTGGGGGGCAAGAGCCGCGCCAGTACCTCGCCACCCACATCCGGCGAGGTACTGCCCGGCTCACCCCCTCGTGTGGCTGGGACGATGACCGCGTGACCGACGGACCGGTACGGGTGGCGGTGCTCGACGACTACCAGGGCGTGGCGCCGGAGCTCGCCGACTGGGCCTCGCTCGACGCCGAGGTGGAGTTCCATCGCGAGCACCTCGCCGGTGACGCGCTCGTCGACGCGCTGGCCGGGGTCGAGGTCGTGGTCACCATGCGCGAGCGGGCGGCGTTCCCTCGCGAGGTCCTCGACCGGCTCCGCGACGTACGCCTGATCGTCTCGACCGGCGCGGCCAACGCCGCCATCGACGTGGCCGCGGCGGGGGAGTGCGGGATCGCGCTCGCGTACGGCACCTCGGGTCCGTCCCGCGCGACCACGGAGCTGACGTGGGGACTGATCCTGGCGGCGCAGCGGCACCTGGCGGTCGAGGACCATGGCATGCGCGAAGGTGCCTGGCAGACGACGGTCGGCATCGAGCTCGACGGCACGCGGCTCGGGCTCGTCGGGCTCGGCCGGCTCGGCTCGGCCATGGTGCCGTTCGCCCGGGCGTTCGGGATGGACGTCGTCGCGTGGAGCGCGAACCTCACGCCGGAGGACGCGGCGGAGCGCGGCGCGACGTACCTCCCCCTCGACGAGCTGCTGGCCACCTCCGACGTGGTGTCGATCCACCTCAAGCTCGGCGACCGGTCACGCGGTCTCCTCGGTGCCGCCGAGCTCGCGCGCATGAAGCCCGGCGCGCTGCTGGTGAACACGTCCCGCGGGCCGATCGTCGACGAGGCCGCGCTGGTCGAGGCCGTTCGCGAGGGGCGGATCCGCGCGGCGCTCGACGTGTACGACGAGGAGCCGCTGCCCGGCGGCTCCCCGCTGCGCTCACTGTCGGGCGCGACGCTGACGCCGCACCTCGGGTACGTCACCCGCGAGCAGCTGCGACGCTTCCACGAGGAGTCGGTCGGGCTGGTCCGGGCCTACCTGAAGACCTAGGAGTCGCTCGAGAACGCCGCGTCGAAGGCGGCCTCCGGAGCGTCGAAGGCGAGGTTCCGCACGAACTCGAGTGCCTCCGGGGCCCCACGGAGCCGGTCCATGCCGGCGTCCTCCCACTCGACCGAGATGGGCCCGTCGTACCCGATGGTGTTGAGCATCCGGAAGCAGCGCTCCCACGGGACGTCGCCGTGACCCGTCGAGACGAAGTCCCAGCCGCGGCGTGGGTCCGCCCACGCGAGGTGCGAGCCCAGGCGGCCGTTGCGGCCGCCGCCGACCTGGAGCTTCGTGTCCTTGCAGTCGACGTGGTAGATCCGGTCCTTGAAGTCCCAGAGGAACGAGACCGGGTCGAGGTCCTGCCAGACGAAGTGCGAGGGGTCCCAGTTGAGCCCGAAGGCCGGCCGGTGGCCGATCGCCTCCATCGCCCGGACGGTCGTCCAGTAGTCGTAGGCGATCTCGGAGGGGTGTACCTCGTGGGCGAACCGGACGCCCTCGGAGTCGAAGACGTCGAGGATCGGGTTCCAGCGGTCGGCGAAGTCCTCGTAGCCGGCGTCGACCATCGCCTGGGTCGCCGGCGGGAACATCGCGACGTACTTCCAGATCGAGGAGCCGGTGAAGCCGACGACCGTGTCGACGCCGAGCTTGCGCGCGGCGCGGGCGGTCATCTTCATCTCCTCGGCCGCGCGCTGCCGGACGCCCTCGGCGTCGCCGTCGCCCCAGATGCGGCTGGGCAGGATGCCCTGGTGCCGCTCGTCGATCGGGTCGTCGCAGACGGCCTGGCCCTTGAGGTGGTTGGAGATGGCCCAGACCTTGAGGTTGTGCTTCTCCAGGAGTGCCAGCTTGTCCTTGACGTAGGAGTCGTCCTCGACCGCGGCCCACGGGTCGAAGTGGTCGCCCCAGCAGGCGATCTCGAGGCCGTCGTACCCCCACTCCGAGGCCAGCCGGCACATCTCCGCGAACGGCAGGTCGGCCCACTGGCCGGTGAACAGCGTGATCGGGCGGGTCATCGAAGGCTCCTCAGGCGGGGACGGGTACGGCGGTCGGTTGCCACGCGCCGGTCTCGGCGCTGTGCTCGACGGCCGCCAGCACACTCTGCACCTGGAGGCCGTCGGCGAACGACGGAAGGGGCTGCTCGCCCTTGCTGATCGCGGTCACCAGGTCGACGACCTGGTGGGTGAAGCCGTGCTCGTAGCCGAGGCCGTGGCCGGGCGGCCACCAGGCGCCGACGTACGGGTGCGTCGGCTCCGTCACCAGGATGCGGCGGAAGCCGGCGGTCTCGGCGGCCTCCTGGGCGTCGTAGAGGTGGAGGACGTTCATGTCCTCGAAGTCGAAGGCCAGGCTGCCGAGCGAGCCGTTGACCTCGATCCGGATGGCGTTCTTGCGGCCGGTCGCGAAGCGGGTCGCCTCGAAGACGCCGACCGCACCGCCGCCGAACCGGGCCAGGAACACCGCGGCGTCGTCGACGGTCACGTGACCGGTGGGGCCGCCGTCCTGCGACGTACCTCCCAGCAGGGCGCCGGACGAGGGGGAGGGGAGCGGGCGCTCGTGGACGAAGGTCTCGAGGAGGCCGCTGACACGGGCGATGTGGTCGCCGGTGATGTGCTGGGTGAGGTCGACGATGTGCGCGCCGATGTCGCCGAGCGCGCCGGAGCCCGCCTTGTCCTTCTCGAGCCGCCACGACATGGGGGCGGCGGGGTCGGCGATCCAGTCCTGGAGGTACTGCGCCCGCACGTGGCGGATCTCTCCGATCCGGCCCTCGTCGACCAGCTGCTTGGCCAGCGCGATGGCGGGCACGCGGCGGTAGGTGAAGCCGACCATCGCGAGCACGCCGTTCGCGGCCGCCCGCTCGGCGGCCTCGGTCATCGCCTGGGCCTCGGCCACGGTGTTGGCCAGCGGCTTCTCGCAGAGCACGTGCTTGCCCGCGTCGAGCGCCGCGATGGCGATCTCGGCATGGGAGTCGCCGGGGGTGCAGACGTCGACCAGGTCGATGTCGTCACGGGTGAGCAGGCGGGTCCAGTCGGTCTCGGTGGACTCCCAGCCGAGCCGGGCCGCGGCCTCCGCGACGCGGCCCGGGTCACGACCGCAGAGAGCCCGCATCCGCGGCGTCAGCGGCAGGTCGAAGAAGCGCGGCGCCGAACGCCACGCCTGCGAGTGGGCCGCACCCATGAAGGCGTGACCGACCAGGCCCACCCCCAGCTCGGGAGCGTTCGTGTCCATGGCACGTCCTTACGTCGAGGTACGTCGGTGGGGAGGACCGGCCGGGCCGTTCGCAGTGCGACCCGGCCGGTCCTTCTCGGGGTGTGGTGGGTCAAGACTCGAAGCAGAGGTCGCTGTACTCGTCGACGTTGTCGGCGGTCACGACCGGTGCGTTCAGCACGATGCGCTTCGGGACCTCGACCTGCACGAGGTCCGAGAGACCCTTGTCCTGGGCGATCAGACGAGCCAGCTTGATGCCGTCCGCGGCCTGGGTCGGCGGGTAGATGACGGTGGCCGCCATCGAGCCGTCGCGGATCCAGTCCATCGCGTTGCAGGAACCAGCACCGCCGATGAAGGTCATCTCGTCACGGCCGGCGTTGTCCAGCGCGGCCTTGACGCCGACGCCCTGGTCGTCGTCGTGGTTCCAGAGGATGTCGATCTTCGGCGCCGCCTGCAGCAGGTTGGAGGCCTGCTCCTCGCCGGACTCCACCGTGAACTCCGCGGCGACGCGGTTGTCGACGGTCTGGCCGCACGCCTTGAGGGCGTCCTTGAAGCCCTTCGAGCGGTCCTGGGTCAGGGGCAGCGCGTCGATGCCGGCGATCTCGGCGATGACCGGGTCCTCGATGCCCTTCTCGTCGATCACCTGGCACGCGTAGGTGCCTGCGGAGACGCCCATGCCGTAGTTGTCACCGAGGATCGTGGCCCGCGCGGCGAACGGCGAGGAGAACTCACGGTCCACGTTGATGACCGGGATGCCCGCGTCCATCGCCTCGATGGCGATGTCGGTGAGCGCGGCGCCGTCGGTGGGCAGCAGGACGATGGCGTCGACCTTGTCGTTGATGAAGGTCTCCACCTGACTGATCTGCTGGCTGGGGTCGTTGGTGCCCTCGGCCGTCTTCAGCTCGATGTCGTCGTACTTCTCGGCCTCCGCGAGCGCCGAGCTGTTGATCGCGGCCAGCCAGCCATGGTCCGCGGCCGGGCCGGAGAAGCCGATGGTGACGGTGTCACCGGGGTCGTCGTTGGCCGACACCGCCTTGGTGTCTCCTCCGCCGCCGTCTCCCGACGCCTCGGAGTCCGGGCTGTTGCTCGTGCAACCGGTCAGCACCAGCAGGGCCGCGACGGCTACGCCGGACACCAGCCGGAACGGGTGCTTGATGGGTCGTGACATGGATGTGCTCCTCGATGTGGTGGAGGCCCGAGCGGCTTCTCTTGCTGGGTGGTGCCTGTGACGTGGTGCCCTACGAACTACCGGTGTTGCTGCGCGCCGCGAGTCGCTGCTGGAGCAGGACGGCGGCGACGATGATGAGTCCCTTGGCCACGGCTTGGACCGAGCTGGACAGGTCGTTCTGCACGAAGACGTTCTGGAGCGTGGTGAAGATCAGCACGCCGAGAACCGTGCCGACGATCGTGCCGCGACCGCCGGAGAGCAGCGTGCCGCCGATGACGACCGCCGCGATGGCGTCGAGCTCGTAGAGCGTGCCGTGGGTCGAGGACCCGGTCGTCGTGCGGGCCACGAGCATGACCGCGGCGATGCCGCAGCACAGGCCGACGATCGCGTAGAGCGCGACGGTGTGGCGGCGTACGTCGATGCCGGCGAGGCGCGCGGCCTCCGGGTTGCCGCCGACCGCGAAGGTGCGGCGCCCGAAGGTCGTGCGGTTGAGCACGACCCAACCGACGACCGCGACGAGCGCGAAGATGATGACGAGGACCGGGATGCCGATGACGTCGGCGCGGAAGAACTTCGTGAAGTCGGTGACGTGGACGATCTGGGTGCGCCGCTCGGAGATGATCTCCGCCAGGCCGCGGGCACTGGCCAGCATCGCGAGGGTCGCGATGAACGGGACGACCTTGCCGTAGGACACGAGGAGCCCGTTGACCAGACCGCAGCCGGTGCCGACGGCGAGGGCGGCCAGCACGATCACCGACCAGTGGTAGTCCTCGGCCATCGTCTGGGTGGCCAGCGTGGTCGACCAGACCGAGGACAGGGCCACGATGGCGCCGACCGACAGGTCGATGCCGCCGCCGGTGATCACGAACGTCATCCCGACGGAGACGACGCCGATGACGGAGGCGAGCCGCAGGATCGTCAGCGCGTTGTCGACGCTGGCGAACTGCTCCCCGGCGGTCCAGATGCCGACGCCGCACAGGATCAGGAGCGCGACGACGAGACCGAGGTTGCGGCCGACGGACGAGCCCAGCACCTGCTGGGCGAGCCCGGAGCCCTGGGGCGTGCCGCTGCCGGCCAGCGGCGCCTGGGCCGGTGGCTCGGCGCCCTCGTGGGCGGGCGCGGTGCGTTCCTGTGTCACGCGGCACTTCCTTCCATCACCAGGTCCAGGACCTTGTGCTCGTCGATGTCCTCGGCCGGACCCTCGTGGACGACGAGGCCCTCACGAACGACCAGGACGCGGTCGGCGAGGCCGAGCACCTCCTCGACCTCGCTGGACACGACGACGACGGCTACCCCGCGCGTGGCGAGGGATCGGATCAGGGCGTAGATCTCGCTGCGGGCGCCGACGTCGACGCCGCGGGTGGGCTCGTCGAGCAGCAGGACGCGGCAGTCGCGCAGCAGCCACCGGGCCAGCACGACCTTCTGCTGGTTGCCGCCGGACAGGTTGCGGACGGGGCGGTCGACTCCGGTGGGGCGTACGTCGAGCGACTCGGCGAGCTCGCGGGCCTGGGCGCGCTCGGCACCACGGTCCAGGAAGCCTGCGCGGGAGAAGCGACTCATCGAGGAGACCGTGATGTTGCGGTAGACCGCCTGGTCGAGCAGCAGTCCCTGGCTCTTGCGCTCCTCCGGCGCGAGGCCGATGCCGGCGCGGACGGCGGCCTGCACCGAGCCGGCGCGCAGCCGCTTGCCGTCGACGGTGACCGTGCCGGTCGACGCCTTGCGGGCGCCGTACACGGTCTCGAGGATCTCCGAGCGGCCGGCGCCCACGAGCCCGGCGAGGCCGACGATCTCGCCGGCACGGACCTGGAAGGACACGTCGGCGAACTTCTTCGTCAGGCCGAGGCCGTCGACCTCGAGGACGACCTTGCTGTCAGTGGCGGCTGCGGGTCCCTCGGGGAAGACGTACTCGATCTCGCGGCCGGTCATCAGCCGGATGAGGTCGGCGGTGGCGGTGCCGCGTGCCGGGAGGTCGGTGGCGACGGTGCGGCCGTCCTTGAGGACGGTGACCCGGTCGCCGATCTGGCGGATCTCCTCCAGGCGATGGGAGATGTAGACGACCGCGACGCCTTCGGCGGTGAGGTCGCGGATCACCTGGAAGAGGGTCTGCACCTCCTGCTGGTCGAGCGCGGCCGAGGGCTCGTCCATCACGATCAGCCGGGTGTCGTGGCTGAGGGCCCGTGCCATGGAGACGATCTGCTGACCGGACGCGGGGAGGGTACCCACCTCGCGGTCGACCCGGATCTCGCCGTGGCCGAGCCGCTTGAGCAGGGCGCGGGCGGCCGCCCGGGTCTCGGAACGCTTGAGCAGGCCGCCGCGCGACTTCTCGTGCCCGAGGAAGATGTTCTCCGCGACGCTCAGGCCGGCGACCAGGTCGAGCTCCTGGTAGATCGTGGAGATGCCGCGGGCGATCGCGGCGTTCGGGTTGGCGAGGGTGACCTGCTCGCCGCGCCACTCGATGGTGCCCTCGTCGGGGCGGTGGGCTCCGGCGAGCACCTTGATGAGCGTGGACTTGCCCGCGCCGTTCTGGCCCAGCAGGCAGTGCACCTCACCGGCGCGGACGTCCAGGTCGACGCCGTCGAGTGCGCGGACGCCGGGGAACGTCTTGACGATCCCGCGCATGTGCAGCAGCAGCTCCTGCTGCTCGCGTGCCTGCTCGGCCACGTGGCTCCTCGTTCCCTGGGACGCGGCGTGACGACCGTCACTACCGCTTGGGCGAGGAATCTATGGCGCTAATCGCAAGTGCGCAATACTCAAACGAAAGTTTGTTGCGAAAGGTTAGGCCACGGCGTAGACCGCGTCGCTGATGAGGCGGGCGGAGCCGATCACCCCGGAGTCGCCCCCGAGCTCGCTGAGCACGACGGGGAGGTTGCCGGTCGCCAGCGGCAGCGACTGGCGGTAGATCGAGCTGCGGATCTCGGCCAGCAACGAGTGGCCGAGGCCGGCCACGCCGCCGCCGATGACGATGAGGCCGGGGTTGAAGAACGAGACCAGGTTGGCCAGCACCGAGCCCACGCGACGGCCGCCCTCCCGGGTCAGCGCCAGGGCCTCGGCGTCGCCGCGCGTGAGCGCGCGTCCGACGCTCTCGGCGGTCAGCGCGCCGTCCTCCTCGAGCAGCTCGGCCAGCACCGGCGAGCGGCCGCCCTGGGCGGCGGCGGTCGCGTCGCGCGCCAGCGCCGCGCCGCCGAAGAACGCCTCGAGGCAGCCGTGGTTGCCGCACGCGCAGACGGGTCCGTTGGCGTCGATGCGGATGTGGCCGATGTCCCCGGCGCACCCGTCGGCGCCGCGGTAGAGGTGTCCGCCGACGACGATGCCGCACCCGATGCCGGTGCCGATCTTGACGAACAGGAAGTCCGAGGCGGACCGGGCGACGCCCGTGTGCTGCTCGCCGAGCGCCATCACGTTCACGTCGTTGTCGAGGAGGACCGGCGTACCGAGCTCGCGGGAGAGGGCGTCGCGCACGGGGTACCCGTCCCAGCCCGGCATGATCGGCGGCGACACCGGTACGCCGCCCTGGAAGTCCACCGGTCCGGGCACGCCGATGCCCACGCCGGCGGGCTTCTCGACCCCCTCGGCCGCGAGGAGCTTGCGGGTCGTGTCCAGCGCCTCGGCGAGCACCGCCTCCGGGCCGCGGCGGATCTCGATCGGTGAGCTGTCGCGGGCCAGCACCTGGAGCCGGCCGTCGGTTACCGCCACCCGCATCGAGGTGGCGCCCAGCTCGATGCCGACGAACCGCAGACCGGGGTCCAGGTCGACCAGCGTCGACCGGCGACCGCCTCGTGAGGCCGCCGGGCCGCCGTCGACGGCGAGTCCGAGCTCGACGAGCCGGCCGGCCTCGGCCGCCACGGTCGTGCGCGACACGCCCAGCCGGCCGGCCAGGTCGATGCGCGAGAGCGGACCCTCGTCGCGGACGTAGGTCAGGATCTTCGACTGCGTCGGCGTCTCGGCCCGGCCGGACAGGAAGTGCGCCATGGCCGCATGCTCCCACGGTGGCCTCGCGTCGGGCAGGTGCTCGGTCATGGTGCCTTTCAGTCCGCGACCGCCGACTTTCGGTGGTTGGTGCGCAGAGAATCGCACAACTCGTGCGAAAGATCTGCCCGGGATCGCACGCGCATGGCTTGGGGTCCGGCGTACCGCGGTGAGGGCGCCTCGCCGTACGGGGTGCTCTCACTCCGGCCTGCTGAACGGGCGCGATCGCGCGGAAATGGCAGGTTTCCGAGCCGGGAATCTGCAATTCCGGCGCGATCGCGCGATTTCCGGCACCCGACCGCGGACCCGCCGCACCTCTCACGGCTGCCGTGTCGCCCGCGTACCCCGGGTCGACCGACCGAGAGCTGAGCACCGTCGGCACCGCCTGGTTGTCAGGCACGACTTCTGAAATCTCTTGCCGAAAGATCTTCACATCCGGACGAAATTGGTGCCGTTCGGCGACCCCGCAACGACATCGACCTCCGGACGTTCTTCCGCAAGGACGGCGCCAAGAGGTGCCACCACGCCCACGACGAGCAGGACACCGCACCGGGCGGCGGCGCGGACCCCCCGCCGACCCCCGCCGACCCCCCCCCGCCGACCCGTCACATCGTTATGCATCTGCGGTCAGGGATCCTCGACCGGGCCACCGGGCCTGCTTAGGCTGACCCTCCAACGAGAGGGGCACGGGGAATGACGACTCGGGGGACGGCGCTGCGCGCCGCCACGGTGCTGGCGGTCGCACTGGGAGGGCTCGCGGTGGCCGCGGCGCCCGCGACCGCCGACCACAGCGTGCTGGAGCTGGTCTCGACGGGAGCGGCGGGCGGGGACGGACCCGTGCCGACGATGTTCGAGGCCGGTACGCCGGACGGCAACCACGCCTTCTTCACCACCGACGAGTCCCTCGTCGCCGCTGACACGGACGGCGGGCAGACGGACATCTACGACCACACGGCGGGCACGACCCGCCTGGTCACCGTCGGACTGCCGGTCCTCGGCGGGTCCCCCTTCTTCCAGAACGTCACCGTGTCCGCGGACGGCAGCCGGGTGTTCTGGGAGGCCAGTACCCAGCTGGTGCCGGCGGACCAGGACGCCCAGTACGACGTGTACACCGAGATCGGCGACCAGCCCGTGCTCGTCACGACGGGCGCGGGGGACACCGCCCTGGACGGTGCCCAGGTCTGGGCGGTCTCGGCCGACGGCTCGCGCGCTGTCGTCTCGTCGATGGAGGCGCTCACCGGCGACGACACCGACGCCACCGGCGACCTGTACCTCTGGCAGAACGGCACGCTGACCCGTCTCACCCTCGGACCGACCGGCGGCAACGGCGCCCACCAGTCGTACTTCGCGGGCGCGTCGGACGATGCGTCCGTCGTGGTGTTCCAGACCGACGAGCAGCTGGTCGCGGCGGACACCGACAACGGCGACGACCTGTACCGGCGCGCGGGCGGCCAGACCACGCTGGTGAGCACGGGACCCACCGGCGGCACGGTCGACGACCCGGCCGAGCCCCTGGCGACGTCGCCCGACGGCAGTCGTGTGGTGTTCTCCACCACCGACCGCCTGACCACCGCCGACACCGACGCCGCCTCCGACGTCTACCTCTGGGCCAACGGTGTGACCACGTTGCTGAGCGCCGGGACCGCCGACGTCGCCGCGTTCTTCACCGACGCCAACCGTGACCTGACGACCGTCGGCCTCAGCACCGACGAGGCGCTGCTGCCACAGGACTCCGACAGCGAGGAGGACCTGTACGCCTGGCGCAACGGCACGCTCGTCCTGCTGACCACGGCCCCCGGCCACCAGGCCAACCTGGACACGCGGTCCGTCTCCGACGACGGCACCCGCATCGTCATGACGGCCTTCTCGGCGCTGACCGGCGAGCCCAACGACGCCGCCGACGACCTCTACCTCTGGAACAACGGCCAGACGACGCTGCTCACCCCCGGTACGTCGACCGACGACGCGCGCTTCCGGGCGGCGTCGTCCGACGGCTCGCGCATCGTGTTCGCGACCCAGGAGGCCCTGCTGGGCAGCGACACCGACGCGAGCGACGACCTCTACGAGGTGAGCCCCACGGGGATGTCACAGCTGACGACGGGCAACGGCGCATCGGGCGCCTTCTTCGAGGCGGCCGGCAACGACGGCGGGCGGGTCTACTGGTCGACCGAGGAGCCGGTCGTCCCCGCCGACACCGACGCGGCCGACGACATCTACCTGAGCAGGGTGGCGGTGCCCAAGAACCTCACCCCGCCGACGATCACCGGCTCACCCGGCGTCGGGCAGACGGTGACCTGCACGCCCGGCACCTGGAAGGACGCCGAGAGCTTCGCCTACCGCTGGAACCGCGACGGCGCGCCGGTCCCGGGCGCGACGGGCTCGACGTACCTCGTCCCGGCCGGCGACGCGAGCCACGTGCTGACGTGCACCGTGACCGCGACCGGCGACGGCGGATCGGCCTCGGCGACGAGCGCCCCCGTGACGGTGCCGGTCCCGACCGGACCGCTGCCCGGCGCGTGCGCCAACGCCGGGGTCGGCACGGCGGGCGCGGACACGCTGCGCGGGACGCCGTACGGCGACCTGCTCTACGGGCTGGCCGGGCGTGACCGCCTCGTCGGGCTCGCCGGCGTCGACTGCCTGGTCGGCGGCCCCGGCCGGGACCGGCTGGTCGGCGGCACGGGCAAGGACAAGCTCGACGGCGGCAAGGCGGCGGACCGGCTCTACGGCGGACCCGGGCGCGACCGGCTGCGCGGCAGTGCCGGGGCGGACGTCCTGAACGGCGGGCTGGGTCGCGACCGGCTGGTCGGCGGGCTCGGTGACGACGTGCTCCGGGCCCGCGACGGCCGGGCCGACCGGGTGCGGTGCGGGCGTGGCGACGACGTCGCCGTCGCCGACCGCCGGGACCGGGTCAGCGGCTGCGAGGTCGTCCGCCGGGGCTAGCAGCTCGGCCCACCAGCTGGGCCTAGTAGGTGGGCAGCGGATCCGCGCTCACCGGGGTGATCTCGGTCGTGCAGACCTTCATGCCCGGGAGCAGGAACTTGTTGAGCATCGCGAAGTCGTCGGCCTCCACGATCATGTAGATCGTGTGCTCCATGAACGCGCCGTAGACACCGTGCACGGTGACCTCGCCGACCGTCGCGTCGTGGAACTTGCGTGAACCGCCGCTGCCGTAGGGGCAGTCCTCCGGCGCGTGGACCTGCGTGATGTGGAAGAGCATGGACCGAGAGTGTCACTGCCCCGCGTCGCCCGGAACCCCCTGCGCCGCGTCCCTCGCCGTCCGCCACCGCTGGTACCCGACCTGGACGGCGGTGAACAGCAACGCGCCGGCGACCGCCACGACCAGTGCCGTCCCGGTGTCCGGCAGCACGGTCGCACCGGCCAGGCCGATCGCGGCGTACAGCACCGACCACAGCAGCGTCGACATCACGGCCACCGCGGCGAAGCGCCGCCAGCGGTACCCCGCGACCGCGGCGACGAAGAGCACGGGCAGCCGGCCGGCGGGAACCAGCCGCGAGATCACCAGCGTGCGCAGCTCGTGGTGGGCGATGCCCAGGCGCACCTGGCCGAGCCGGGACAGGTCGTCGCGTCGCAGCCAGCGCATCCGCAACGCCAACGGCTCGCCGGCCGACCGCAGGGCGCCGTAGGTGACCACGTCCCCGGCGTACGCACCCAGCGCACCGACCAGCACCACCGGCACCATCGCCCAGGGCTGGTGGTCCGCGGCGATGACCGCGGCGGCGCTGACCGCGGGTCCGGTCGGCAGGACCGGCAGCACCGAGCCGACGGCGACGAAGGTCCAGAGAACGAGGTACGCCGCGGGGTCGAGCTCGGTGATCGTCACGGCAGCAGCACCCGCTCGCCGTGCGCGGCGACGACCGGCTCCGGGTCACCCGGCCGTCCGAGCGCGGCGGCGAACCGCGCGCCCGGCGAGACGAACAGCTGCTGGTGGTTGCCCGGGGCGACCCGCTCGAGGCCCATCGGCCAGAAGGTGCCCCAGTGCACGGGGACCGCGTACGTCGCGCCCACCCGGCGCACGGCCTCGGCGCCGGACTCGGGGGAGAGGTGGGTGTCCGGCAGCGTCGGGCCCCAGCCGCCGACCGGCACCAGCGCGAGGTCGACCGCCGCCACCTCGGCCATGTCGTCGCGAGGGCCGGTGTCGCCGGGGTACCAGCAGGACCGCCCGGCCGCCTCGATGCGGAACCCCAGGGCCACGCCGTCGCCGCGCGCCCAAGGGTGCCGGTTGCCGGGGTGGCTGGCGGCTTGCACCTGCACGACGAGGCCGCGTACCTCGAGCTCGTCGCCGGGAGCGACCGTCCGCACGTCGGCCACTCCGGCCCGCGCCAGCAGCCGCTCGGCACCGCGCGGCCCGACGAGCGTGACGTCCGGGCCGAACCGGCGCAGCGAGGGTACGTGCAGGTGGTCGTGGTGCTGGTGCGAGACGACCACGACGTCCGCGTCGTACGCCGCGGCCGCCGGCGTCACGCCGCGGCGGCGCAGGTGGGCGAGGCGGTCGGTGAGCAGCGGGTCGACCGCCACGCGTACCCCGGCCATCTCCACGGTCAGCGACGAGTGGCCCCACCAGGTGACGGCGAGATCGCTCATGCGGTGGTCACCGGCGTCGGGCCCGCCGTGCTGTGGTGCCCGGACTCGCGCACGCCGAGCTCCTCCAGGCGGCGCACCAGCACGCGGTGCAGCCCGACCCCGGTCAGCGCGTCGGCGGGTACCTTCCAGCCCGCCGGGTGCAGCACGAACGCCGTGTTCTGCCAGCCGCCGAGCCCACCGTGCGAGCCCACCAGCTCCTCGAACGCCGCCACCTCGCCGAGCCCCTCGTCGTACGCGCCGAGCAGGATCACGTCGCCGACGTCTGCCCGGGCGGAAAGCGCGACCAGGTCGGACGCCGCGCGCCGACCGTATGCCGCGAGCGGGTCGCGCCCGTGCCCCGAGACCGCCAGGGGAGTGGCGCCGGGCCGCAGGTCGATCCGCCCACCCGGCGCCTCGACGGCGAGGTCGCCGTTGGTCAGCAGGGTGACGACGGCGCCGATGTGGTGGTGGGCGGCCAGGCCGTCGACCAGCTCGGGGTACCGCGCGTCGACCTCCTGGCGCGTCAGCCGGCCCTCGGTCCCGGTGACGTAGACGTGGGCGAGGCTGCCGGACACCGCCACGACGACGTCCGACGGCTCCTCGGCGGCACCGCGGCGGCGTACGTCGTCGTGGTCGGACCGCGTGGCGCTGCGGGCGGCCCGGCTCACCACGCCGCCCACGCCGCCGGCCCCGGCGGCCAGCAGGGTGGCCGGGATCCACGTCTCGTCGGACGTGTCGTTGGCGGGCGCCACGACGGCGTCGACGGTCAGGCCGTGGACGACCTCCTGGAGTGTCGTCCCGTCGAGCTGGTGGAAGGTCGCGCCCTGGGCCTGGCCGTGGTCGGACAGCACCACCAGCTCGTACCGGCGGCCGACGACCTTGACCAGCTGGTCGAAGAGGTTGAGCACGCGGTCAAGGTTCTCCAGCGTGCGCAGCGACTCGGGGCGGGTCGGCCCGGCGTGGTGCGCCACCTCGTCGTAGTCGACGAAGTCCACGAACACCACCGGCGTCCCCTCGGTCAGGTGCTCGGCGACGATCGAGACGTTGAGGTCGCGCAGCAGGACCGTGGTCACCCCGCGCAGCAGCAGGAACGTGCCTCCGCGGTGCACGCGCGGCTCCACCCCTCGCATCCGCTGCCGGCGGGCCTGGTGCCACTCGGCGATCATCTGGCCGACGAAGAGCGTGATCGACCGGGTGAACCCGACGCGGAGCGAGGCGTACGTCGCGGCCCCGCGGTCGCTCGCCGGCAGCCGGGCGTCGCTCAGGGTCAGCCGGCGCACGGGCGCGTCCCCGCTGAAGATGTTGGAGATGCTGGCGCCGCCGTCCCGGAGCAGCCCGTCCCCCGACGAGAGCCTCGCCTCGACCTCGGCGACGTCGGCCGGACGGCTCATGGTGAGCAGGCGGCCGCGCTGCTTGTCGTACCACCGGAAGCCGGGCACCGACCGGTCGTCCCCGTGCAGCAGGGCGGCCTGCGCGGCCGGGGTGGTCGCGGGCATGCCGGTGTGCCAGGCCCTGAGGGAGTGCGTGCCGGAGCGGATCCACCGCGACAGCGTCGGCATGCTGCCGGCGGCGATCGCCTGCCGGAGCACGGGTTCGCTGACCCCGTCGAGCTGGACCACGAGCAGGCCGGGCCCGGTGCTGCCGGCGCGGTCGGTGTGCCGCGCGGCCCGCCCCAGCAGCTGCCCGAGGAACACCTCGTCGCTGCTGGTGTCGAACAGCCAGTTCACGCACGCCGCCGCCACCGCCGCCGCCCAGGACGCGACGAACACGTCGCCGAAGCTGAACGGCCGCACCGACGGTACGAGCTGCAGGGCCAGCCAGAGGACCAGCACCTGGGCGAGCAGTCCGGCGACCAGCAGGCCGAGCACCCCGGTCAGGACGGTGAGCCGCGTGATCAGCGGCCGCAGCATCGCGCTCAGGGCCAGGGCGAGGACGGCCAGGCTGGCCACCGACTCGGCGCCGCGCTCGACCTGCACCCCCGGCAGGAACCACAGGCTCGCGGTCAGCGCCAGGAACGACGTGACGAACGCCCGCACCACGCCGCGCACCCACGACCACGTCGGTCGCCACAGCGCCAGCTGGGCCTTGCCCAGGCGCAGCCGCGTCCCGACGGAGTACGACGGCTGGCCCACTCCGGCAAGGGTACGGCGACGCTCACGCTCCGCCGCCGGTCCTCAGGGTCGAACCAGGGGTGTGTGGTGGTCGAGCCGCCGCGAGGGACGAGCGGCGTGTCGAGACCCGGTGCGCGTCACGGGGTCTCGACTCCGCTCGCTGGCGCTCGCGGGCTCGACCACCATGCTGTGGTCAGCCGCGGTGCTCGGCGAACCAGGGATACGTGGTGGTCGAGCGGCCGCGAGGGGCGAGCGGCGTGTCGAGTCCCGGTGGGCGTCATGGGGTCTCGACTCCGCTCGCTGGCGCTCGCGGGCTCGACCACCATGCTGTGGTCAGCCGCGGTGCTGGGCGAACCAGGGGTACGTGGTGGTCGAGCCGCTGCGAGGGACGAGCGGCGTGTCGAGTCCCGGTGTGCGTCACGGGGTCTCGACTCCGCTCGCTGGCGCTCGCGGGCTCGACCACCATGCTGTGGTCAGCCGCGGTGCTCGGCGAACCGGGGGTGTGTGGTGGTCGAGCCGCTGCGAGGGACGAGCGGCGTGTCGAGACCCGGTGCGCGTCACGGGGTCTCGACTCCGCTCGCTCGCGGGCTCGACCACCATGCTGTGGTCAGCCGCGGTGCTCGGCGAACCAGGGATACGTGGTGGTCGAGCCGCCGCGAGGGACGAGCGGCGTGTCGAGACCCGGTGGGCGTCACGGGGTCTCGACTCCGCTCGCTGGTGCTCGCGGGCTCGACCACCATGCTG
>NZ_JADKPN010000009.1 GCF_015352455.1 Nocardioides islandensis | reverse complement strand
CGGGTGGAAGTGGGCCTTAGACAAGCCACATCCCATTCGGAGGTTCTCGTTCGTTCAACCAGGCTCGCCGCTACCCAGGTCCTGGCCGGGTACACCTAGGCGCGAGACTCGTCGCCGGGGAGCTCGGGGGCGAACTCGCAGAACGCGTCGTACGCGCGGGGACCGTGGATGGTGGCGGGTCCGCCGTGCATCAGGAAGGTGACTCCGATGGCCTCCGCGGCCTCCTGCCGCGACGCCCCGGCGCGGGCCGCCGCCTGGGCGTGCGACGCGATGCACCCGTCGCAGCCCTCGACCACCGCGATCGCCAGGGCGATCAGCTCCTTGGTGCGTGTGTCCAGGGCGCCGTCGGCGAACGCGGCGCCGTGCAGCTCGCCGAACCCGCGGTAGACGTCCGGTACGGCGCGGCGCAGCTGGCGGTGGAGCGGGGAGAGCTCGTCGAGCACGCGGCGGCCGTGGATCGACTGGTCGGTCTCGAGGGTGGTCATCGTTGGTCTCCTGGTGGGGATGGGTGGGTCAGGCGAGGCCGAGGAAGAGCTTCTCCATCTTCTTCACGTCGACGCTCTCGGGTCCGTCTCCGGCCGCCATGCACTGCTGGAGGCCGGTGGCGACGATGGCGAAACCGGTGCGCTCGAGGGCCTTGAGGACGGCGGCCAGCTGCGTGAGGACCACCTCGCAGTCGGCACCCTCGTCCATCATCGAGATCACCTTGCCCAGGTGGCCGTGGGCCCGCTTGGCGCGGTTGACGATGGCCCGCATCTCGGTGGGTTCGATCTCCACGTCACGCCACCTCGGGGATCGTCGCGAGGGCCTGCAGTGCTGCCGACAGGCGGGAGCGAGCCTCGTTCGCCACCGCCCCGATCTCGGCGCTGTCCTCCAGGCGGCTCATCACAGCGGGGTCGACGACCTCGACGACGGTGCCGGCGTCCGTGGTCCGCACCGTGACGTTGCACGGGAGCAGCGCGGCGACGGAGGGAGCCGCGTCCAGCGCGCGGTGGGCGAGCTCCGGGCGGCACGCCCCGAGGATCACCTGGTCGGGCACGTCGATCCCGAGCTTGGCGCGCATCGTGGCGCGGACGTCGATCTCGGTCAGCACGCCGAAGCCCTGCTCGGCCAAGGCGTCCTTGACCCGGGAGACGACGTCGTCGTACGGCTGGTCGAGGGTCACCGCCATCGTGTAGCCGCTCATGAGGCGTCCACGAGGGCCACGTCAGCGGCAGTGAGGGCGATGGTCGCCATGGAGGTGCTCCTTCGACGGGTTCGGTATGGTGTCCATCGTATCCCCCCGGGGGGATACACCCAAGTCGGCAGGACGAGAGGAAGGACACCCGAGATGTGTCATGCAGTGCGTTGCCGGACGTGCGGTCTGGTGACCTGGCGAGGCTGTGGCCGCCACGTCGACCAGGTGCTCGCGCCGTACCCGGAAGAGGCCCGGTGCGAGGGTCACCGGGAGACGCCTCGCACCGGGCTGCTCGGTCGGCTCAGTCGTCGCTGAGCGGCGGACGGCTCAGATGAACAGCAGCTGCGCGCCGGCCGTCTTCTCGATGAAGTCGGACGCGCTGATGATGTCCTCCACCTCGTCGTAGAGGTCCTCCATCTCCAGGTGCTGCATGTCGGCCGACATCCGGCAGGCCCACAGGTGACCGCCGGAGTCGACGATCTGCTGCAGGAACTCGGGGACGTCGGGGATCCCCAGGTCCGCGATCGTCTTGCGCATCTGGTGGGTCGCCAGCGCCGTCATCCCGGGCAGGCCGCCCAGGCCCTGGGGCATGTGGGTGGCCGTGTTGCCGAGCATCGTGAACTTCAGGTCGCCCATGGTCTTCTTGTTGATCATGTCGAAGCCCCAGAACGTGAAGAACAGGTGCGTCTCGATGCCCTCACCGAGTGCTGCGTTGGCGAGTACCAGGCCCGGGTAGGCCATGTCGAGGGTGCCCTTGGAGCAGATGATCGCGAGCTTTCGGCTCGTGTCCACCTCGCCGAAGGACGGCACGAACGGCGTCTCGACGGCTCCGGGAGCGGGTGTGCTGGTCATGACTTCTCTCCTCTCACACGCAGCCGTGCGGCTTGGGCAGCCCCGCGACGTACGCGAGCTTCTTCGCCGGCTTCTGGGGGAACAGCTCGAACAGCTGCTTGGTGGGGATGCCACCCACGACGCTGATCCGGCGCAGTGTCGCGGTTTCGCCCTGCTCGTGGAAGTCGCTGCGCAGGAAGCGGATCGCCCTCCAGTGTTCGTCGGTGAGCTCGATCCCGATCTGGTGGGCCAGGGACTTGCCGAGCACCTCGGTCCACTCCTCCGGATCGGTCATGAATCCCTCGGCGTCGACGTGGATCTCGTGCCCGTCGATGGTGGTGGTGGGCATGGTCGTCACTCCTCCTTCGTGTGGACGTGCTTGCCGGCCATCGACATGTGGGACGGCAACGGGACGGGGCGTCCGGGAAGCAGCACGTTCCAGTACACGTGCCGGAAGGCGAGCTTCCCGAGGTGGTTGGCGCGGGTCTCCTCGAGCAGGCTGAGCGGGCCGACGACGGGCACGGGGTACTTGCCCGGGAGTGGTTCGGTCTCGTAGTTGAAGTCGATCAGCAGCGCCCGGTCGTCGCCCGACTCGACGAAGCAGTTGGCGTGCCCGTCGAACGCCACCGTCATGGGCAGTCCGTCGATGTGCTTGAGGAAGTTCTCGACGAAGACCTCGCAGGCGAAGTGCGCCACCGACCCCGCCTTCGATGCCGGGATGTCGGAGGCGTCGCCGAGGGCGAAGATGTTGGGGTACTTCGTGGAGAGCAGCGTGTGCTTGTCGACCGGCACGTAGTTGAGCTCGTCCCCGAGCCCGGAACGCGCGACGAAGTCGGCACCCATGTTCACCGGCACCGTGACGAGCAGGTCGAACGGGATCTCGCGCTCGTCGTAGGAGACCAGCGTGCGGTTCTCGGCGTCGATCCGCTCCAGCATGAAGTCGCTCTCGACGACGATGTTGCGGTCCTCGAGCATGGCCCCGAGACGGGCCGACGCGATGGGCCGCGTGAACGGGCCGTCCAGCGGCGTCACGAAGACGAGCTCCACGTTCTGACGCAGGCCACGCTCGCTGAGCCAGTCGTCGGCCAGGAAGGTGAACTCCAGCGGAGCGACCGGACACTTGATCGGCATCTCGGTGATGTGGACCACCAGGCGGCCGTGGTCGAGCTCGAGGAGCGCGTCCGCGAGCGCCTCGGCGCCATCGAGGGTGTAGAAGTCGAAGATGCTCTTGCGCCACTCGGGTCCGAGCATGCCGGGCGTCTGGTCGGGGCGCGGCGTGGTGCCGGTCGCGATGACCAGGTAGTCGTAGGGGAGTGTGCGGCCGTCCTCCAGCCGGACGAGGCCCGCCTCCGGCTCGACGCGGTCGATCTCGCCGAGGACGAGGCGGATGCCGTCGGCCACGAAGTGGTGCCGCGTGCGCACGACGTCGTCACGGTCGTAGGTCCCGAACGGGATGAACAGGTAGCCGGGCTGGTAGTGGTGCTCGTCATCCCGGTCGACCACCGTGATCGTCCAGTCGCGGTCGTCCAGGCGCCGCCGCAGCTTGTTGGCTGCCATCGTGCCGGCGGTGCCGGCGCCGAGCACCAGCAGGTTCCTCATCGTCACCACCACTTCTCTGCGTTGTCTTCGACCGTAGGAGGGCACGCATCCGGGCACATGGGTCGCGGGACCCGGCCCCACGGGTCCTTGTGCCCGACGGGTTCGCCGCCTGCGTCGGTGGGCCGTGCCTCAACCGGCGTCACCGGTCAGGACCGAGCGGGCTGTCGGTCCTCGGACGCGTCGCGGCGGCTCTCGCGTGGCTTCTCGGGCAGGTTCGCCTGCTGCAGCGACAACATGCCGGTCACCACGGCGGCGACGGGCGGGGCCACGATGACGGCGAGCGGGATGCGGGTCGGGTCGCTGCCGGTCACCATGACCGGTGCCGCCACGGCGATCAGGGCGGTGGCGACCCAGAGGGTGGCGACGCCCAGGGTCCAGCGGGAGAGCGAATTCCGAGACGGTGTCATCAGGGCGTACACCGTCGCGGCCACGGCCCAGAGCCAGGTGGTGATCAGGGCCAGCGGCAGGTGCTCGTGCTGGGAGCCACTGACCATGTCGGGGGCCCCGAGGGCCATCACGACCGTGGCCATCCAGATCACGATCGGAGCGGTCAGGGGTGACTCGAGTGCGCGTGAGATGTTGTTCATCCTTCTCTCCTTCCGGGTGCGTCAAGACAGAGGTCCGTCAGCCCTGCGAACGTGGCGCGCCGCGAACCAGCCGGCGACGATCCTCGGTACGAACACCGAGTGCGCCGACCATGGCTCACCTCCGGATCCGCTGTTCCCTCCCAGGCTGGTCGTCCACGTGGGAGGCGCCCAGAGCGGAAGGTCCTCTCCCGACGGGACCACCGGCGCCCCCGTCACGCATCGCCACGACGAGGCCGGCGTCCCAGCCCGGGGCCCGTCCGCCGGCCGGCGGACGGACGGAGCCGAGGTCGTGTCCACTGCGGGCCAGCAGCCAGGAGATCAGGGAGTTGGAGTTCCACATGTCGCCGGTGCGCTGCTCGTCCACTCCCCACGTGCGGAGGGGAAAGTCCGGGAGCAGCTGCAGGACCCGACCTGTCGAGGCGGCGTCATGACTCAGGTGCTGCGGGCTCTCGACCGCCTCGTCGACGTCCGGGATGCGGCCGTTGCGCCAGCAGCGCACCTCGTAGCGGAACAGCCGCGACCGGCGCAGGCTCCGCAGACCGACAGGACCTTCCCCCACGACGTCCCGGTGAGGATCCGGCGCGTTCCACACCGGCCCCATCTCGATGACGAAGCGATCGCCGGACAGGTGGACCTCCAGGGCCGAGTGGTACAGCGCCATCCGCTCCCGGCCGGCGAGCCGCGCCGAGATCGCCTCGTAGATCCGGCCGTTGACCCGTACGCAGTGCCCACCGGCCCCGAGCGGGAGCCAGTAGAGGTCCACCTGTCCTGAGGCCATGGGGTCCTCCCGTCGCGTGCTCCGGGCGTTCAGGAGAGGTCGAAGACCAGACGTGCCGGCACGTCGCCAGCCAGGACCTCCTCGAAGCAGGCGTTGACGTCCTCGAGCCGGCGGCTCTCGGCGACCACGCGGGTGCGTCCGTCGGCGTGCAGCGCAAAGCAGTCCTGCAGGTCGTTGCGAGTGCCGACGAGCGAGCCGATCACGCTGATGCCCTTGAGCACGGTCTCGAAGACCGGGATCTCCAGGCGGTTGTCGGCCGGAAGCCCGACGATCACCAGGCGGCCGTTGGGGTTCAGCGCTGCGTGGGCGGCTCGCATCGCTGCGGGCGACGGGACGGTCACCAGCGCGATGTCGACACCGCCGATGGCCGCCAGCTCGGCGGCCTGGTCCCCGCGGGCATCGATGACGTGGTCGGCTCCGAGGTCCTTGGCGAGCTGGAGCTTGGCGTCGTCGACGTCGACCGCCACGGTGGTGGCGCCGAAGATCTTGGCGTACTGCAGCCCGAGGTGCCCCAGGCCACCGATGCCCACGACCATGGCGGTCTCACCCGGTTGCGGGTGGGCGACCTTGATGGCCTTGTACGTCGTCACGCCGGCGCACGTCAGCGGTGCGGCGTCGAAGGAGCTGACTCCGTCGGGCACCCGGACGACGTGGGACGCGTTGCCGATGGCGTACTCGGCGTACGAGCCGTCCATCGTGTAGCCCATGTACTGCGGCGTCGCGCAGTAGGTCTCCCAGCCGGAGACGCAGGAGCGGCAGTGCCCGCAGGCGAGTCCCAACCAGGGCAGCGCGACCCGGTCGCCGACGGTCAGTGATGCAACGCCGTCACCCAGCACCTCGACGGTGCCGACCCCTTCGTGACCCGGGACGAGCGGGATCTTGGGCTTGACCGGCCAGTCGCCACGCGCGGCGTGGATGTCGGTGTGGCACAGGCCGCTGGCCTCGATCTTGACGAGCACCTGGCCGGGACCGGGTCGGGGGACGGGCACCTCGCGGATCTCGAGGGGTGCTCCGAGCTGGGGTACGACGGCAGCCTTCATGGCGTATCTCCTGTGGTGGTGGGTTCCCGTCCATTCCATCGGCGCCGACGGCGGGGCAGCAGGCACGGAGGTCCCACGCCGATGAGGGCGAAAGTCCCCCTCTACGGCTGAGCCGTCGCAGGGGCCAGGCGCCGTGCGGCGGCGACCCGACGAGCGATGCCCCGCAGCATGCTGTGCGACATCACGTAGTCGGCCGGCAGCAGGAAGGCGTGGGCGCCCACGCTCAGCCACCAGGGCCGCGTGTGGGCCCGCCACCGGAAGAGCAGGCGGGTGCCGTCGGTGACGGGCACCAGGACGAAGGCCCACGTCCAGTCGACTCCGGCGATCCCACGTCGGCGCCAGGACAAGGGGAGGTGGCTGGTGGAGCGCAGCACGAGGTGCCGCTCCGGGTCCTTCTCCACGACCACGAACCCACACAGGGTGTCGAAGGCCCCGTCCGGCACGAAGTCGCCGACCTCGAGGTGCTGGAGCTCGGGCACGACCAGGTCCGCACTGGGGAGGTTGTCCGGGAAGAAGAGGCGGTCCACCCACCGCGCCGTGTACCACCCTGCCCGGTGCCAGCCCACCTGCACCAGCCACGGCCAGACCTCCTCGGGCCGTGCGGCCACCGTGACGGCATGGGTGGCCACGACCTGGGCGTCCTCGACGAGACCGTCGCCCGGAAGCGGGTGGACCCGCTCGTGTCGTGTCGAGCCGTAGGTGCGGCCCAGACGATGGAGCACCAGCCACCCGGCTGCCCCGGCGAGCAGGGCGAGACGCTTCATCGCTTCCCTCCCCGGAGCAGCTCTCGCGTGACGGATGAAGCCGAGGCGCCGACGTCGAGGCGCACCGTCCGGTTGCCGGCCCAGACCATGAGCAGACCGACGGCGACGTACAGCGGGTGGAAGAAGCTGAGCTCGCGGATGAAGGCGAGCTGGACCAGGATCCACACCACCATCGCGGCACCGACCGCGATCCCGAGCAGCCCGGTGTGGCGGCTGCGCTGCAGGGCGAGGACGAGCAGCGCGCCGTTGGGCACGGCGACGAGCAACCCGAGCGCGACACCGCCGAGCACGGCGCTCCCGAAGGGGAGCCGGCCGGTGACGGTGGGCCCGAGATCCAGGATCCCGAGCACCAGCCCCGCGGCGCCGCCGAGTGCGCCCACCGTGTTGAGGGCCGACAGCAGGACCAGCAGCCTCCGTGGCCAGACGGGACGCTTGTGTGCGCGGTCGCGCATCGTGGGCTCCGTCTCAGGCCTCGAGCAGGCGACGGCCGGTCACCAGGGCGGCGGTCAACCGCAGATACAGGCTGCGCTGCCCCTCAGGCCACGGCGTGGGTCGCGCGTCGACCGGTGGCAGCTCGTCGCTCGGGACGACCTCGATCGGTCCGCGCAGGACGACGCTCCAGCCGGAGCGGGTGAAGTAGTCGATGTCGTCCACCTCGAGAGCCGCCTCCGCGCCGGGGAGGTGCCGCGCCAGCTCGGAGTACGCCGACACCCGGAACAGCAGCGACGCGTCCTCGGCCACGAAGGTGACCGGCACGACCATCGGACCGCGGGCGTCGACGTACGCCACCCGGCCCACCTCGCAGGAGCGCAGGAGCTCCCAGCACTCGGCCTCGTCGAGCTCTCGCAGGTGTCCTTGGAACCATCGCTCATCGGCGTTCATGACGTCCTCCTCGCGTGCGTTCATGACTCACTCAGAGTCGTTGTGCGGCGCGTCCCGACACAGGGCCAAAGGTCTCTAGCGGCCGGGGTAGCAAGGCCCGGGATCGACAGCTCAGGCGGGTTGCGCGGCCCGACGAGCGTGACCGGTGTCGTCGACGGGGACGGCGCCCTCGACGGGACTCTCGGGGTTCAACAGCACCGGGCAGGTGCCGTACTGCAGGACGGCGCGAGCCACGGGACCGAGGTGGCTCCCGAGAGGCAGCAGGTGGTGCCGACGGCCGATGACCAAGAGCTCGGAGGACGAGCCGCTGTCGACGAGGGCTCCCGTCGGGATGGCATGGCGGACCCACAACCGCACCGGGACGTCGGGGAAGTCCGCGCTCGCGGCCTCGATAGCGGGCGTGAGCTCGCGGGTCAGCTTCCTCTTGCGCTCGGCCCGGAACGCGCGGTCGGCGACCACGGAGTCATAGCCCTCGTCGAGGTACCAGGCGTGCAGGACGACCACGCCGACGTCTCGCGCGCGGGCCTCGGACAGGGCGCGGCGCACCAGCGGCTCGGCCTCGCCGGCGTCCTGGACACCAACGGTCACCACGGCCTGCGACTCTCCTGGGCGCCAGCCCTCGGGGACCGAGACCACGGGGACGGCGCAGCGACTGGCGACCCCGGCGACGACCGACCCTGTCACCACACGACGCACCGGGCCGATGCGACGGTGCTCCATCACCAGCATCGCGCCGCGGGACGCGCGGTCGACCAGATCGGCGACGAGCCAACCGCCGTCGAGGCGCTCGGCCGTCACCGGGACCTCACCCACCACCAGGTCCCGGGCCTGCGCCAGCGCGTGCGCGAGAGCCTGGTCGGCTGCCTCCCACGCGCCCTGCACGACTCCGGCGTAGGCCTCGACTCCAGAGATCCGCAGGACGTGGACCAGGTGCAGGGGGCGGTGGGTGCGGCACGCCTCCGCCGCAGCGAAGCTCAAGGCTGCCGGGGATCCGTCGAGCGCGACTCCGACGACCACGGCACCGCTCGGGGGACCCTGAGGAAGCGTGGTGTTCATGGCTGCTCCTTCGATCGGGACCCGGTCCGGCGACCGCCAACCCGATGAACCCTCGGCCAGGCCGGGTCCGTGTGCTTCCAACGTGCGACGCGCTCGACTCAGGCGGTACCGGCAGACGACCCGCGGAGGGAGGACGAACGGCCCGCGCGCCGGCCCTTCGACGCCAGCTCGAGCACGACCAGCGGGTCCGCCGATGCGCGTGCCGACGGGAAGCGAGCGGCGTAGGCGTCGAGGGCGGCCGGGCGGTCCGCGTCGCCCGGCCGCAGCAGGATTGCTCGCGCAGGGATCCACTCGGCGGCCAGCAGGACCTCGACCTCGGGGCGGGCCTCGAGGTTGCGCCACCAGGTCTTGCGCTCCGAGTGCCCGGGCAGCACCACGAGACGATCGGACTGCCACCAAGCCGCCTCGACCGGGAAGCGGTAGGCCCGTCCGGTGCGGCGGCCCGTGACGCGCAGCGCGACCAGACCCCCGTCGACTGCCCCGGCCGGCGTGCGAGCCAGGCGGGACGACAGGATCCGGAGAACGAGGCGGTGGTGCCACGCCGGCCCGTCGAGGGTGCCCAGGAACGGGCCGCTGGCCACCCCGAGCACCGACCCGGCGACCGCGCCGGTCACGGTTCCCACCGGGACCACCAGCCACCAGGCCCAGCTCCCAGGCACGACGGACGCGCCCAGGAAGACGACGGGCATGGCGACGGCCCAACCCGCCGCGCTGCCGATGACCCATCTCCACGGGTGCCGCACCCGGTGCCGGAGGGCCCATCCCTGCGCAGCACCCAGGACGGCGCCCATCGTGGCGCCCAGGCCGACCGCTCCCAGGAGCACCAGCCCGAGCGGCGGCTGGGCACCGCCGTCGTCGCCGGCCAGCACCGCAGGAGCGGAGGCCGCCGCCCACCCCAGTCCGGCCACCACGACGGTGGCCACGAGCCAGCGGCGGCGGCCGATCGGGCCGAGGACCCGGGCCAGGGACCGAGCCTGGAGCCAGCCCAGCGCCGTTCCCTCGACCAAGCCGCCCGCGACCACGATGCGAGTCCCCACGCCGCAGCGTGGGCGGCACCGCGGTCTTCCAATGCCATGGCGCAGCGCGCGGCGCCGGAGGCCGCCGTGATGCCGATCGCCTCGGCGGCGGCACAGGCGACGACCCAGGACCGGTTCATGTCACGGGCTCAGGTCAGCAGCACGTCGTCGAGCGGGCGGCGCGGTGTGGGCTCCAGCTGGCTGCGGCTGATGGGTTGCCAGCCGACCCGGATGAGCAGCAGCGGGACGGCGACGTCGCCCAGCACCTGGTGCTGCAGGGCTTCGCGGGTCTCGGACACCTCGATCACCTGGCTCAGCGGGACGACGGAGAGCCCGCCCTTGGCGGCGCTCAGCCACAGGGCGCTGAGGGACTCACCGCCACGGAGCCAGGAGGCGCGCGAGTCGTCCTCGCCGCAGAGCAGGATCAGGCCGTCGCCGCTCTCCACCTCCTGACCGTTGTCGGGGAGGAGTCCCTCGTCGAAGCGGCTGGGAAGCTTGTCCGGGACCACCGGGCGCGCCGGCAGGTGGTCGGAGGGGAGTCCGTCGTAGGCGTTGCGGTCGGTCCAGCGTTGGACCTCCGCGACGATCCTCTCGTCGCGTTGCTGCAACCGGTGCGCCTGGCGCACCATCAGGTCCACCCGGAAGCGGTCAGTGACATCGGTGACCGGGACGGCGGCGCCGCCGTCCTCCTCGACCTCCTGGGCGAGCAGGCGCAGCCGCTCGTTGGGCACAGGCCACGACGTGAAGCGACGGCGGTCCGTGCTGCGCTCCTGGACGGCCCGCAGGTCGGCTGCCGCCGTGCGGGGGAGCGGAGCGGGAGAGAACCTGACCTGCGCCAGCAGGGTGGGATCCTCGGGGTCGGGGAGACGGCTGACCTCCGGCATGAGTCCGGACGCACGGGCCACGACCCGGAGGTGGTGCAGCGCTGCACCGCAGCTGATCACGAGGTTGCGGCCCGTCGGGTCGGCAGCGTCGAGCCGGCGCGACTCGTCGGCGTACAGGTCGATGCCGTCCGGGTGGATCCGCCAGGCCCACGGCTGGGTGTTGTGGACGCTCGGTGCCCGGACGGCCAGGGACACCAGCCGACGGCCCATCTGGACCGGGATGCCGACGTCTGACCGCGTGTGGCCGCTCACGGCTCGCCCCGTCCCGGGTCGCGGCGTACTGGCCGCGGCAACAGCGTCTGCTTGTCCATGGGAAATCCTGGTAGCTCGTCGTTCCTGGTCGTGCTCGGTGTGTCTCAGGGTGCAGCCCGCGGCCGCGCGCCCGTAGGGCCAGAGGTCCCTCGTCGTCAGGGTCGTGGGGCTCAGCCCGTCGAGATGATGTGCACCTGCACGACGCCCGGGACCGTGCCGGCGACGACCCGTGCGAGACCACGGTCGTCGACCCCCCGGGCCGGCGCCACGAGCTCGACGGTGCCGTCGTTGACCTCGACGAGCCAGTCGCGCAGCCCCACGGACACCAGGGCCGCATCGACGTCCCTCTCCAGGTCGTGGTCGGCCCTCGCGAGCATGTGGACCACGTCGCTGCGGCTCACGACGCCGAGCACCTTGCCGTTGGCTGCCACCACGGGAACGCTCTTGACGCCCGTGGACGTCATCAGCTCGACGGCCTCCGCCAGGTCGCTGTCGGGGCCGACCGTCAGGACGTGGGTCGTCATGACGTCGTCGACGTACTGGTGACGCTCGACCAGGACGTTCTCCCGTGGGATCTCGTGCAGGCGAGCATCCATGCTCACGCCGTCTCGGATCAGGTCGGCTTCGCTGACGATGCCGCGTAGCTTGCCGCTGGGGCTCACCACGGGGAGGGACGTGATGCGCTCGCTCGCCAGCACGGCGAGGGCGGACTTCACCGGGGTGCCGAGCTGCACGGTGATCGCTTCGTTGCTCATGACCTCTCGAACCAGCATCGGGGGTCTCCTCTCATCGTCGTTGGCTTCACGCTGCCCGGCTCGACGGGCACCGGGCAGGGGCGAAGGTCCTTTCCCGCGTAGGCCGATCGGCCGGGCTACCCTGACCCTGTGTCAGACGCGAGCACCGAGCCCTCGAGCCCTTCGGGGAACGATCCGATCCGCGTGTTCCTCCTCGACGACCACGAAGTGGTGCGTCGCGGCATCAAGGAGCTGTTGGAGGGAGAGCCCGACATCGTGGTGGTCGGGGAGTCCGGTCTCGCAGCCGAGGCGGCCAGGCGGATCCCCGCGTTGCGCCCCGACGTGGCGATCCTGGACGCCAGGCTGCCCGACGGGTCGGGCATCGACGTGTGTCGCGAGATCCGCTCGCGCGACCCCGAGGTCAAGGCGCTGATCCTGACGTCGTACGACGACGACGAGGCGCTGTTCGCGGCGATCATGGCCGGGGCCGCGGGCTACACGTTGAAGCAGGTCCGCGGCAACGATCTCGTCGACACCGTACGCCGCGTCGCCGCCGGTCAGTCGACACTCGACCCGTCGGTGACCGCAGCCGTCCTCGACCGGGTCCGCAACGGTCCCCCGGTCGACAAGGAGCTCGAGAGGCTCACCGCTCAGGAGCAGCGCATCCTGGACCTGATCGGCCAGGGCATGACGAACCGGCAGATCGGCGAGCAGCTGTACCTCGCCGAGAAGACCGTGAAGAACTACGTCTCCTCGATGCTCGCCAAGCTCGGGCTCACCAGCCGCACCCAGGCGGCGATCTTCGCCACCAAGCACCAGAAGTAGCGCGGCTCAGCGGGAGACCTCCGACACCTCGGCAGCCATCGAGCGGCCCCAGGCGGTCGCGCGCTCGACCTCACCGTCGAGGAGCGGGCCGCGCAGGTCGTCGACGAGGAAGGCCACCGGCCGCTCGACGCCGGTGAACCCGCGCCGCTTGGCCAGACGGGCGGCGCTCGGTCCCGCCGCGGCCGGAAGGCGTCGTACCTTGCTCACACGGGTGTCGTAGACCGCGACGTGCACCGGGTGGTTCCGGTGCGGGTGTGCCGTCTCCAGCCACTCGCGCAGGCCGACCGCCGCCTTGTCGAGATCCGCCCCCTGCCTCACGGCGTCGATCCTGGTCTTGGGCCGGCTCAGCGAGAACGCGTGAGTGGGTGCACCCAGGACGAGCAGGTCGACGGAGCCGGGCAGGTCGGCAGGCGTCCTGGACACCTCGGAGACACGCGTCGGAACGCCGGCAGCCTCCAAGCCGTCGGCGACGGCCCGGGCCACCTGCTCGGTGTTGCCGAACATCGACTCGAACACCACCAGCGCCCGGGGTTCCTGGACAGCTTCTGAGGTGGACATGACCGGTCCCTCCCGTCGGGTACGACGACCGCTCGGTCGCCGGTGCCAGCCTGCTGCGGTCGCACGGCGGCGGTCAGAGGCAGCCGTCACCGCAAGGCGGGACCTTGGACTTCCGCTGCCGGGTCCAGGTGCCCTGCCGGACGTGGACGGGCGCTGGGCACCGTGGCACCAACACGCTGCGCGGACGACACGCGCGAGTCGGCTGACCTGGAGGCTGCGATGACCAACCCCGCGCGACCGGACAAGGCGGCCCAGCCACGCCGCCACCCCGGAGTGGAGAGGTACCTGCAGAACCGGGCGGGCGACTGGCAGGCCAGGCTGGCCGACGCGATCACCGCCTTCGCCGGATCGATGCCGTTCGTCTACGTCCACGTGGTGGGGTTCGTCGGGTGGATGCTCGTCGCGGAGTCGGAGCCCTGGCCCACCCTGACCCTCGTGGTCTCCCTCGAGGCCATCTTCCTGTCGACGTTCGTGATGATCGGCCAGAACCGTCAGGCCGCCGTCCAGCAGGCGAAGGCCGACCACGACTTCGTGGAGCAGGAGCTGGAGCTGAAGGTCAACACGCAGCTCACGCGGGAGATCCACGCGCTCATCGAGCAGACCATGCTTCCGCGTGACGCCGGGCGGCCGGAGCTCGACCAGGCGGACTGACGTCCGCCCACCGCCTCAGTGGGTGCCCCGGCGCTTGAACCAGGTGTCGACGCCGATCACGGCCGCCGGAGAGGCCAGAGCGGCCAGCCAGCCCAGAGTGCTCGGCCACGCGCCCCCGAGCAGGTCGGCCAGCCACGGGACACCGACGAACGTCAGCAGCAGGACCAGCTCGGCGGCGACGGCCGCCAGGACCCAGAGGTTCTCCCGCAGCGGGATCCTCCAGACCGGCCGGCTGGTGCTCCGGCAGGCGAAGGCGTTGGCCATCTGGCCGAACGCGATCGCGGCGAAGGCCGTGCCGGACGCGACGGCGAGCAGGCCGGCGTCCGGGGTCGCCCCCCAGCGCCAGCCGCCGTGCACCAGGACGAGGGCGAAGGCGCTCAGGGACATCGCGGCCTCGGTCGCGCCGAGGACGCCGAACGAGCGGGTGAGCAGGTGCCGGTCGACCAGCACGCGGCGCCGCAGTCCCACCATGATCCCGCCGCGCGGCGGTTCGCGACCCAGGGCCAGGGCGGGCAGCATGTCGGTGCCGATGTCGAGGGCCAGCACCTGGAGCACGCCGATGGCGAGGGGGAACGATCCTCCGGTGAGCGCCCACAGGGCGAACGGGGCCAGCTCCGCGACGTTGTCGGTGAGGTGGTAGGTCAAGAAGCGCTTGACGTTCTGGAACGTCGCCCTGCCCTGCTCGATGGCACGGACGATGGTGGCGAAGTGGTCGTCGAGCAGCACCAGGTCCGAGGACTCCCGGGCCACGTCGCTTCCGCTCGCCCCCATCGCGACCCCGACGTCGGACTCCCGCAACGCGGGTGCGTCGTTCACACCGTCACCGGTCATCGCCACCACGTGTCCGCGGGCGCGCAGCGCTCTCGCGATGCGCAGCTTGCCGGCGGGCGTCACTCGAGCCACGACGGCGCCGTGGTCGTTGTCGAGCAGCTGGGCGAGTGCATCGTCGTCATCCGGGAGTGAGCCACCGTCGAGAACCGCGCCGAGGGGTCCCAGAAGCCCGACCTCCTCGGCGATGGCGCGGGCGGTACGGGGGTGGTCGCCGGTGAGCATGGCCACGCGGATGCCGGCCTTGCGGCACAGGCGCAACGCATCGGAGACATCCGGGCGCGGCGGGTCCTGCAACGCCAGCAGTCCGAGGAACTCCAGGTCGTGCTCCATCTCCTCGCCCGCCGGTCCCGACCACGTCCGCGTGGCGACGGCGAGCACGCGACGACCCGCATCGGTGAGGGCGAGGAGCCGTTCGTGCACCGCCGGAGTCGTGGGAGCGCAGCGGTCGAGGACGGCCTCGGGGGCGCCGAGGACCGAGACGCGGTCGCCGACGAGGGCACTGCTCATCAGCCTCTCGGCGGAGTACGGGATCCGCTCGGGGCGCTGGATGGTCGGCGGGAGGCCCAGCCGGAGTGACAAGCAGTGCACGGCGGCGTCCATCGGGTCACCGTCGACCGTCCAGCCGTCCTGGCGCTGGACGGCCCGTCCGGACACGCACGCCAGGGCGGCGTCCGCCGCGCGCCGTGCCTGGTCCAGGGCGCCCGCGTCCCCGCCGATGGTCCCGACGGGGTCGTACCCGCGTCCGTGCACGGAGACCGTCCCGGCCGGGGTGACCACCTCGACCACGCTCATCCGGTTCTGCGTCAGGGTGCCCGTCTTGTCCGTGCAGATGAACGTCGTGGCGCCCAGGGTCTCCACCGCGTCGAGACGCCGTACGAGGGCGTGCTGCCGGGCCATCAGCTGTGCCCCGTGGGCGAGCGACAGCGTCACGGTCGGCAGCAACCCCTCCGGCACGAGGGCGACCGAGACGCCCACCCCGAACAAGAAGGCCTCCGCGGGTGGCAGGCCGAGGAGCACGGCGGCGAACCCGAGCACGACGCCGGTCAGGGCCGCGAGGACAGCGACCACGCGGACCACGCGGTTGAGCTGGAGGGTCAACGGGCTGGCGTGGCGCTCGGCCTGAGCGGTCATCGTGGCGATCGACGCGATAGTGGTCCGGGAGCCCGTGGCCGTCACGACGGCGCGCGCCTCGCCGGACATGACGAACGTGCCCGCGAGGACGGGCTGGCCGGGTCCTCGGGTGACCGCACCACTCTCGCCGGTGACCATCGACTCGTCGACCCCGAAGCGACGCGCTTCGAGCAGCTGCATGTCGGCCGCGATCCGGGCGCCGGCGGAGAGGAGCACGACGTCGTCGACGACGAGGTCCTCGACAGGTACGTCGGACTCACCGCCGTTGCGGACCACGCGCGCGGTCGCCGGCAGCAAGGCGCGCAGCTTCTGGGTCGACCGGTCGGCGCGGTAGTCCTGGGCGAACGCGAACAAGGCGTTGAGCACGACGATGACGACGATGGCGGCCGAGAGCTCGGGCATCCCGGCCAGCAGAGCGAGGCCGGCCCCCACCCACAGCAACAACGCCAGGAGGTGCGTCAGCTGGCGCGCGAACATGGTCCACGCGCTCTCGCGTGCCGGTTGGGGGAGCGCGTTGGCCCCGTCGCGCTCGAGGCGCAGCAGCACGGCGGTCGTGGTCAGACCCGAGGCCCCGGCCGTCGTTCCCCCGGCCACGGGCGCAGCCGTGGACGCCGACGTGGTTGTCATGACACCACGCTCGCGCGTGCGACGGCCGGGCAGCCAGAGGTCGAAGGTCGGGCGTGACCGGGACCTACGGCTCTGCTGCCGGGGCCACGGTCCGGCACACAGTGGTCCGGCACACCGTGGAGGCCACCCCGGTCGACCGAGCTACTCGTGAGGGGATGGAGACATGGACAGTGACCGTGTCCTGCCAGGTCCGACGTTGACCTTCCTCGGCGCCGCCGGCACCGTCACCGGGAGCCGCTTCCTCGTGGAGGCAGGCGACCGGCGGGTGCTGGTCGACGCCGGCCTCTACCAGGGGCTCTCCTCGTTGCGACGCAGGAACTGGACATCGTTCCCCGTCCCGCCGTCCAGCCTGGACGCCGTGGTGCTCACCCATGCCCATCTCGACCACTGCGGCTACCTGCCCCGGCTCGTCAACGACGGCTTCCGCGGTCGGGTCGTCAGCACCCGGGACACCGCCGACCTGGCCGCGATCGTGCTGCGGGACAGCGCCCACCTCCAGGAGGAGGACGCCCGGTGGGCCAACGAGGGCGGCTGGTCGAAGCACCGGCCGGCGCTGCCGCTGTACGACAGCACCGATGTCGAGGCCACCCTCCGACTCTTCGAACCCGTCGAGTTCGGGGAGCGTGTCGTGCTGGGCGAGGACATGGAGGCGACCTTGCTGCCGGCCGGGCACATCCTCGGCTCGTCCATCGCCGTGGTGGAGTCCGACGGGCACCGGGCGGCGTTCAGCGGCGACCTCGGCCGTCCCGGTCACCCGCTCCTCAGGCCGCCTCCGTCGCCGCCGGCTGTCGGGACGCTCGTCGTCGAGTCCACCTACGGTGACCGGCAGCACCCCGCGCCCGACCCGGACGTGCTGGCGGGCGCCGTACGCCGCACCGTCGCGCGCGGCGGCACGGTCCTGGTGCCGGCGTTCGCCGTCGACAGGACCGAGCTGGTGCTGCTCGAGCTCCAGCGGCTCACCGACGCGGGACAGATCCCGCGTGTCCCGGTCTACGTCGACAGCCCCATGGCGTTGGCCGCGCTCGACGTCTACCGCCGTGCGGCGAGGCGGCCTTCGGCCCAGCTGCGTGGCGGTTCCCCCGACTGCCTGGACGCGATCGACCGGCTCGACCTGCACGCCGTCCACGACGCCGCGCAGTCGCGCGAGCTCAACGACCCCGAGTACCCCTGCATCATCGTGTCGGCCTCGGGCATGGCCACCGGTGGCCGCATCGTGCACCACCTGGCGCACCAGGTCTCGGACCCCCGCAACTGCATCGTGCTCACGGGCTACCAGGCGGAGGGCACTCGAGGACGCCAGCTCCTGGAGGGAGAGCGGCACCTGAAGATGTACGGCCACTACGTGCCGGTGCACGCAGAAGTCGTCCAGGTGCCGGACTTCTCGGTCCACGCGGACGCCGACGAGCTGGTCACGTGGGTCGGCTCGGCGGAGAAGCCCCCGCACAGCGTCTACGTGGTGCACGGCGAGCCCACCGCCAGCGCGGCGCTCGCGCGTCGTCTCGAGGCCGAGCTCGGCCTCTGCGCGATCGTGCCACGCGACGGGGAGCGCGTCCTTCTCGACTGACGTCGGGGACGAGGGCGGTCACCTCTCGACGAGGTCGTCCGCCTCCGGCACCACGGCGACGGTCCCCGCGGCACGTTCGAGGACGGCTGCGGCCATCGAGGCGTGGAGGAGGCGCGCGACGGCCCGCTTGTGCCGCCTCCCGACGACCAGGAGGTCGGCCGACGCAGCGGAGTCGACCAGCACCCGGTCGACGAGCCCGCGTGCCAGCTGGAGGTCGACCTCGACGTCGGGGTACGACTCGCGGAAGCCCGCGACGGACTCGGCCAGCACCACCTTCATGTCGACCGGGCCTTCATCCGGTCCCACGGGCGCGTTCGCGGGGGTGACCTCCCAGAAGCAGTGCATGACGGTGAGGGGGACCGCGCGGCGTGAGGCTTGCCTGAACGCGAAGTCGATCACCGGCCACGAGGCCGCGGACCCGTCCGCGCCCACGACGATCCGGGCGATGGTGGGTTCGGTGCCGGGCGGGCGGCAGACGACGGTGGGGCACTCCGCGAGCTGGGCCACTGCCACGCTCACCGAACCGAGCAGCAGGCCACGCAGGGAGCCGCGCCCTCGGGCACCGACGACGAGCAGGTGGGCGGTCGTGGAGGCCTTGACGAGCGCGTGGCGCGGATCGGTGTCGACCAGCTGGTGGTGCATCTCGAGGCCGGGCCCGATCTCGCGGACCTTGTCGACGGCGTCGTCCAGCGTGCGCCGGGCGTCACGCCGCAGGGTGCGGAGCAGCTCGAGACGGTTGTCACCCTCGAGCTCCAGGGCACCTACGAGGGTGCGCCCGACGGGGTCGAACGCGTGCAGCAGGGTCAGCGGGCGGTGCTCGAGCTCCGCCTGTCGAGCCGCCCACGCGAGGGCGCGGTCGGCGTGCTCGGATCCATCGACGCCGACGACGATGTGGCCGCGGTGGCTCCCCGTGTCGTCCGTCCGCACCTCGGGTTCGTTCATGTCATCCACCTTCGCCCCCGTCGCGGCGACGCAGAACAGCCGAGGGTCCTGGCCACGGGGGGACCAATGACCCTGCTGGAGGTGACCCGAGTCGCCGAGGATCCTGTCATGTCCACTTCGCCACCCGCGCTGGCAGGCGACGCACCGCGGGCGCTCCCGCTCCCTGGCCCCGCCGACGTCGTGCTCGCCGACGGACGGCTCGGTGTCATCCGGCGACTGGCTCCTGCCGACGGCCCCGCCCTGCACGCGCTGCACGACGAGGCCTCCGACGACGCGCTGCGGATGCGCTTCTTCAACGTGTCGCGAGCGGCTGCCCACGCCTACGTGGACCACGTGCTGACCCACCCCGACACCATCGCACTGGTCGCCGAGACCGACGGGCGGCTCGCTGGGCTCGCGACGGCCGAGCCCGTCGGCCCGGACACGGCGGAGATCGCGATGCTGATCTCGGACGGCCACCAGGGTCAGGGTCTCGGCACCCTGCTCCTCGAGCACCTCTTCGCTCTGGTCCGCGACCAGGGGATGCGCCACGTCGAGGCGGAGGTGCTGGTCGAGAACCACCCGATGCTGGAGGTCCTGGCGAACGCCGGCTTCGAGCTCGAGAAGCACCCTGATCGTGGCGTCGTGCTGGTGAACCTGCACACGACGAGCACCCCCGAGGTCCAGGAGGCGGCCGACCGTCGCGAGTTCCAGTCCGAGGCGCGGTCCCTCGCTCCTCTCCTGGCCCCGCAGTCCGTGGCGATCGCCGGGGCGCGCGGTGACGGAAGTGGTGTCGGTGCAGCCGTGCTCCGGTCCGTCGCCGCGAACCGGTACGCCGGCCGGGTGGTCGCCGTGCACCCACGACGCAAGCAGGTGGCCGGTGTGCCGGCGTACCCGTCGTTCAGCGCGGTGCCGGACCCGGTGGACCTCGCCGTCATCGCCGTACCGGCGGAGACGACCGCTTCCGCGCTCGAGGACGCGGCGGCCGCGGGCGTGCGTGCGGCGGTCGTGATCAGCTCGGGCTTCGGGGAGATGGGCGCCCGGGGGAGGACGCTCCAGCGCGAGCTGTCGGTGATCGCCAGGACGCACGGCATCAGGCTGGTCGGGCCCAACTGCCTCGGTGTGCTGGCCAACGACCCCGCGATCCGGCTGAACGCCACGTTCAACGCCCAGCAGCCGCCACCGCCCGGTGGCCTGGCCATCGCCAGCCAGTCGGGCGGGGTGGGCATCGTCCTCCTCGACCTGGCTCGCGAGATCGGCCTCGGGGTCCGCAGCTTCGTGTCCCTCGGCAACACCGCCGACGTCTCCAGCAACGACCTGCTGGCCGCGTGGTACGACGATCCCGGCGTCACCGCGGCGGCGTTGTACCTCGAGTCGTTCGGCAACGCCCGCAAGTTCGCCCGGTTCGCCCGCCGGTTCTCCGAGCGCAAGCCCGTGCTCGCCGTCGTCGGTGGGCGTTCGGCGTCCGGGCGGCGCGGCGGGGTGTCCCACACCGCGGCGGCCGCCTCGTCGGACGTCGCGGTCCGGGCGCTCTTCGCGCAGTCCGGCGTCATCGGGTGCGACGACGCCGACGACCTGGCCGAGACGGCACTCCTGCTCACCGAGCAGCCCCTCCCGGCAGGACCACGCCTCGGGGTGCTCAGCAACGCCGGCGGGATGGGCATCCTCGTGGCGGACGCCGCGGAGAGCTTCGGCCTCACGGTGCCCGAGTTCACCGGCTCGCTGCGCGGACGGCTGGCCGACCTGGTGCACGGCACGTCGGGAACGACGAACCCGGTCGACGCGGGGGCCGCGGTGACACCGGACCAGCTCGGAGCAGCACTCGAGGCCGTGCTCTCGTCGGGAGAGGTGGACGCCGTCGTCGCCGTCGTGGTCGCCACCGGCGTCACCGACGGTGGTGCGCTGGTACGCCGGCTGGCGGAGGTCCGCTCAGGACACCCGGGCACCCCTGTCGTGCTCGTGCCGCTCGGTGGCCTGGACGTCGGGTCGCCCGCCGGCCTGACGTCGTTCCGCTCCACCACCGCAGCGGTCCGCGCGCTGGGCCGGGCGGTGGGCTACGCGACGTGGCGGTCGGTCCCGCCTTCCACCCCACCGAGCACGGACACTGCTCAGGCACTGGAGGCAAGGCAGTGGTGCCGGACGGTGCTCGCGGATGCACCCGCGGACGGGCGCTGGCTGGCCGCGTCGCAGGCTCGTCAGCTTCTCGATCGCTACGGCCTGCACCTGCTGGGGAAGGTGACCACCAGCGCGGACGCCGCCGTCGAGGAGGCAGCGCGCATCGGCTTCCCGGTGGCGGTCAAGGTGGCCGACGCGGGCGGGACGCACAAGAGCGAACGCCGTCTGGTTCGCACGGGCCTGGCCTCGACGACCGCGGTGCGGCTGGCGGTGGCGGCCTTCGAGGACAGCCTGGATCGCGCCGACCCCCTGGAGATCCTCGTGCAGCCCATGGTGTCAGGGCGCGAGGTCGCCCTGGGTGTGGTCCGGGACCCCACCATGGGACCGCTCGTCATGGTGGCCGCTGGCGGCGTCACGACGGACGTGCTGGACGACCGCGTCTTCCTGCTCCCGCCCGTGTCGCTGGCAGACGCCCGACGCGCCCTCAGGGGGTTGCGCATGTGGCCGTTGCTCGAGGGCTTCCGGGGCGCGCGGGCCGTCGACGTGGGCGAGCTCGAGAGGCTCGTGGTCGATCTCGGGCGGATGGCGGTCGACGTCCCGGAGATCGCGGAGCTCGACCTGAACCCGGTGATGGTGGACACCTATCACTGCTGCCTGGTGGATGCGCGCCTGCGCCTGGCGACCACCGATGACCCCGGTCCGGGAGCACCCCGCCAGCTGCGCCGGGTCGAGTAGCCCGACGAGCGCGGGGACGAAGGTCCCGGTTCGTCCCGGGCGTCGGGCCCTGCCGCGCCGGGGAGTGTCACCCCACGCTTGAAGCGATCCCGTCACCTCCCAGGAAATGAGAGCGCCATGTCCAGCATCTCCGCGGCCCCCGTCGTTCTCGCCACCGATGGCACCCCGTCCACCGAGGGCGCGCTCGGGTTCGCGGTCGCCGAGGCGGTCCAGCGTGGAGCCGCCCTGATGATCGTCCACGTCAACGTCGTCAACGGCCCCCCTCCCATGCTCGGCGCGATCCCCGCCGTGGGCCCGGTCCCCACGCTGCGACCGCCTGCGCCGACCGAGTCGCTGGTGCACGCGCGCCACGTGCTCGAACGGACCGAGCGCAAGGCCCGAGCCCTCGCTCCCGACCTGAGCATCTCGACCCTGCTCCTGAACGGCGGTCGCGTCCACGCGATCACCGATGTCTCGTCCGACGCACAGCTGGTCGTCATGGGTCGCGAGACCAGGCACGGACTGCAACGGGTGCTCACCGGTGCCACGACGGCAGGGGTCGCCTCGCAGGCACGATGCCCGGTCGTGGCCGTGCCCGCCGACTGGCAGCCGCGTCCCAGCACCGGCGCACCGACCGTCGTCGTCGGGATCCGCAGAGAGGCGGATGCCTGGCCGCTGATGACGGCGGCCTACTCGTGGGCCTCTGCGAGGGGCGCGTCCATCAGCGTCGTGCATGCGTGGGAGCTGCCCGACCCCGTCATCGACGAGATGGAGGCCCGGTCGCGCGGCGACGAGTGGCAGGCCGTCGGTGACCGGATGCTCGACGACGCACTGGCCGACTGGCAGGACCAGCACGCCGACGTCCCGGTCGTGCGGCAGGTGGTCCACGGCCATCCGGCGAGCGTCCTGGTGGCGGCGGCGCGGACTGCCGACCTGCTGGTCGTGCGCCGAGCCCACGAGCACCGTCCGATCGACCACCTCGGTGCGACGGTCCGGGCGCTCCTGCTGGCGTCTCCGACACCGGTCGAGGTCGTCCCCGCCCTCCACGTCGCCGAGCCGGTCCAGCAGCTCGTCCTCGAGCAGTCGGGTGCGATCCAGAAGTGAGGTGGACCCAGGGACCAAGGTCCCGGATGCGCACGGACGCAGTGCTCTGCCCACCCCGCGCCGGAGGCCGCACGCTGGAGACGATCAGCAGCCCGGCTCACGAAAGCAGACGGCCATGAGCAGCACGCCCTCCTCCGCCACCGCACCGGTCATCCTGGCCACCGACGGCACCCCGGCGAGCGACGGCGCCCTGCGGTACGCCGTGGAGCGGGCGCGCATGCGCGGCGCGGACCTGCGGATCCTCCACGTCATGGCCGTGCCGGCACCCGTGCCCCCGCTCCGACCCGTCGTCCCGGCCGATCTCGAGCCCTATGCGCGAGCCGTGGTCGGCCGCGCCGCCGAGCAGGCACGCGACCTGGCGCCGGGACTGACGATCTCCACCATGCTCGCCCAAGGCGCACGCGTGCGGGCCATCGTGGACGCGTCGGCCGACGCCCAGCTGGTCGTGGTCGGCCGTGAGACCAGCCACGGCCTGGAGCGGCTCCTCACCGGTGCCACGACGGCCGGGGTCGCGTCGAACGCGCGGTGCCCCGTGGTCGTGGTCCCGGCCGACTGGCGCCCGCGGGACGGGACCGGTGGCAGCGGCGGCACCGTCGTGGTCGGCATCCGCAGGCCGGACGATGCCTCGCACGTCATGGCGGCGGCGTACCAGGAGGCCGTGCCACTCGGCGCCGCCATCACGGTGGTCCACGCCTGGGAGCTCATGGACCCCTACCTGGACCGCATCGAGGCTCGGACGCACGACGAGGAGTGGCGGGCCATGGGGGAGCAGCTCGTCGAGGAGGCTCTGGGCCACTGGCGTGACCAGTACCCCCACGTGACCGTCGAGACCCGGGTCGAGCACGGACATCCGGCCAGCGTGCTCGTGGCCGCGGCCAAGGGAGCAGACCTCGTGGTCGTCCGCCGGGCCCACGAGCACCGTCCCTTCGACCACCTCGGCGCGACGGTCCGCGCGGTGCTGCTCTCCAGTCCGGCGCCGGTGGAGGTCGTGCCTGCGCGGATCGGCGGTGGCGCGGCATGATCGCCCAGCAGATCGCCCAGCAGATCACCCAGCAGCACGGTCCCATCCGCGTCTTCCTCCTCGACGACCACGAGATCGTCCGCCGGGGCATCAAGGAGCTCCTCGAGAGCGAGGGGGACATCGAGGTGGTCGGGGAGTCGGGCCTCGCCCAGGAGGCGGCGCGACGGATCCCGGCGCTGAAGCCCGACGTCGCGATCCTCGACGCCAGGCTGCCCGACGGCTCGGGCATCGACGTGTGCCGCGAGGTGCGATCCGTCGACCCGTCCATCTCCGCCCTGATCCTGACGTCGTACGACGACGACGACGCGCTCTTCGCCGCGATCATGGCCGGCGCCGCCGGCTACATCCTCAAGCAGGTCGGGGGCCACGACTTCATCGAGACGGTGCGCCGCGTGGCGGCCGGGCAGTCCACCCTGGACCCCTCGGTCACGGCCCGCGTGCTCGACCGCCTGCGCAACGGCCCGCGCGTCGACCCGGAGCTCGAAGCGCTCAGCGCGCAGGAGCAGCGCATCCTCGACCTCGTCGGTCAGGGCCTGACCAACCGGGAGATCGCCGAGCGGATGTTCCTCGCCGAGAAGACCGTCAAGAACTACGTGTCCTCGATGTTGGCCAAGCTGGGGCTGAGCAGCAGGACGCAAGCGGCGATCTTCGCGACCAAGCACCCCCACGCCTGACGACGTCAGCCGTTCTCGACCGTCGCGGAGGCCCAGCCCTGGTAGCGTTTTGCTCTCTCGGAACGCGACCCGTCGGGGGAGGGCGATGAACGACAGGGTGGTCGACGAGGAGGGCGGCGCCGCCTCGGACCCGGGGCTGCGCGACGTCGACTTCGACAACCTCCTCCGGGAGGTGCTCAACCGGGTCCACAGCGCGCTCGACGAGCAGGAGCGGCTGCGGCTGCTGCTCGACGCCGTGGTGACCATGGGGGCCGACCTGTCGCTCGACGGGGTGCTGTCGCGGATCGTCACCGTCGCCAGCAGCCTCGTGGACGCGCAGTACGCCGCGCTCGGCGTCCTCGACGTCGGGCAAGGTCGCCGGCTCCGCACGTTCGTCCACCACGGGATGACGCCGGTGCAGGTCTCGGAGATCGGTGATCTCCCCACAGGCCACGGGCTCCTGGGCCTGCTCATCGACGACCCGCGGCCCATCCGGCTGCACGAGATCGCGGCGCACCCCGCGTCCTACGGGTTCCCGCCCAACCACCCGCCCATGACGTCGTTCCTCGGCGTTCCCGTCCGCATCCGCGATCGCGTCTTCGGCAACCTCTACCTCACCGAGAAGCAGGGGCCGGGGGACTTCACCACCGAGGACGAGGCCGTCGTCGTCGCCCTGGCGGCAGCAGCCGGTGTCGCGATCGAGAACGCCCGCCTCTACGAGGAGGCCGAGCAGCGCCAGCAGTGGCTGTCGGCGACCGCCCAGATCACCTCGCTGCTCGCGGACGTCACCGCCGAGGACGACGCCCTCGAGCCCCTCCAGGCGGTCGCCGACCAGGCCCGCAAGGTGGCCCGCGCCGACGCCTCGTGGCTGGTCGCCGGAGCCGATGCGGACAACCTGATGATCGTGGCCGTCTCGGGCCTCCAGGTCGACCCCGCTGCGATGAGGTCCCTGTCTCTCGAGCACTCGTTGGCCAACATGGTCGTGCGCACCGGCGAAGCGATGTCGGTGCGCGACCTCGCGGCGGACCCTCGGGCCCTGGATCCCGCTGCGGCCGTCGGCGGGCAGCGGCTGGGACCGGCGATCGTGGTCCCGCTGAGCACCCGGACCGGGATCGAGGGAGCGCTCGCACTCGCCTGGTTCCCCGAGAACGCCTACCGCTTCGAGGCCGTCGACCCGGCCATGCCGGCGAGCTTCGCCGAGCACGCGGCACTGGCCATCCAGGTGGCCCGGGCGCGCGGCGACCAGCAGCGCCTGGCGGTGTTCGAGGACCGCGACCGCATCGGCCGGGACCTGCACGACCTCGTCATCCAGCGTCTTTTCGCCGTCGGGCTCAGCCTCCAGGGCGCCGTGCGCCGGTCGGCAGACCCCGAGCTCGCGGGCAAGCTCAGCCAGGCAGTCGACGACCTGGACGACACGATCAAGGACATCCGCCGGACCATCTTCGCCCTCGGGTCGTTGGGAGAGTCCGACGACATCCAGGCCGAGGTGACCCGTCTCGTCGACCGCGCGGCGGCCACCATGAAGTTCCGGCCCACCCTCCAGTTCGAGGGTCCGGTGCGCACCCTGGTGGCTCCCGAGGTCGCCCCCGACCTCTTGGCGGTGCTGGGAGAGGCGTTGACGAACGCCAGTCGGCACGCGGAGGCGACCCGGGTCGAGGTGTCGTTGACGGTGGGCGACGAGATCAACCTGACGGTGGTCGACGACGGCCGTGGGATCTCCGACCACGTCATCGAGAGCGGACTCGGCAACATGCGCGAGCGAGCCCACAAGCACGGCGGCAAGCTCGCCGTGCACACCGCGCCGGGTCAGGGCACCACGGTCACCTGGATCGTCCCCACCTGACCCTGCTCACGGACCTGAGTCGATGGCGATGTGCTCCGCGGGCAGGGACCTTGTCCACTGTCCTGACCGGGCCCTGGTCCCGAGGATGGTCATGTGAGCATGGTCCGCATGCGTGATCGCCTCCGGGCCGTCGTGCGCTCGAAGACGGTGCTGGTCTCCGGCGTCGTCGTGAGCGTCGCCGTGCCACTGGTCACGCTGCCGAGGCTCCCCGCGGTGACGTGGTGGCCACTGGTGCTGGGCCTGGTGCCGTGGGTGGTCGGCAAGTACGTGCTCTGCCCGTTGAGGTGGCGCGCGCTGACCGACGCTTCGCTCGGTCGAGGCTGGCACCTCCGGGCGTACGCCGAGTCCGAGCTGATCGGCCTGCTCACCCCCGGCCATGTCGGCGCCGACGTGTGGCGCGTCGCGCGCCTGCACGGCACCGGCATGGGGCACGCCGACGCGGTGCTGAGCGTCGGGGCCGATCGCTTCGTGGGCGCCGTCGGCCTGATCGCCTTCGTCGCGTTCGCCGGGACGAGCCTGCCGACACGCATGCTTTTGGTCGCGGTCGCCGTCGGCGCCGCCGCGGTCCTGACGGTGTTCGTCGTACGGCGCCTGCGGCCGAGCCTGCTGCCGAGCCGACCACTGCCCAGGCCACGACAGCTCGCGCACGGCCTGGTGCTGTCCCTCGGCTACCAGCTCTCCATCGCGGGTCTGCTGCTCGGCGCCGTGGCGGCCACCGGCCACAGCATCTCTCCCATGGCCGCGTTGGGTGCCTTCGGGGCCAGCCAGCTGGCCGGCGCCGTCCCCGGTCCCAACGGAGCCAGCCCTCGCGACGCCGCGCTCGTGGTGGCCCTCGCCGCCCTCGGGGTGCCCTGGGCGGCCGCGGCCGCCGCCGTGGCGCTCAAGGCGTCGCTCGCGTGGCTGCCGGCACTGACCCTCGGTGGTGTCAGCCTGCTCCTCTTCCGCAGGGCTGTCCGACACTCCGACCACCCGGGGGGCGCCGTCGCCGCGTCCTGATCGCTCCGGGACGAGGACGGCGCCGACGCGGCCCGATCGTCCCGGAACTTCGGGACTTCCGGCCGCGGTCACACGCGCGCCCCGGCGGCACGATCGGGAGAAGGAGGACGCGCGTCCGGGAGACGACATGACAGCGACCACGCAGGAGAGCACGCAGCAGACCGCCCCCCCGACTCGTTCGCGACTGCGCTGGGTCCTGGGTCAGGTGCTCGTGGTGGCGGTCGGCATCGTCGTCTACTTCCGGATCCGCGGCATCACCGACGCCTCGGTGGACGTCGCCCAGTCCCACGCGCACGACATCGTCAGCTTCGAGCGCTGGCTCGGCCTCGACCTCGAGGGTGCGATCCAGGCGCCAGTCGCGTCGTCGGAGGCGCTCGCCACCGCAGCGAACTGGGTCTATGTCTGGGGACACTGGCCGGTCATCCTGGCGACCATGGTCTGGCTGGTGTGGCAGCACCGCGACGGCTTCCGGCGACTCCGCGACGGCATGCTGGTGTCCGGGTTCCTGGGGATGGCGGTGTTCGTCTCCTACCCGGTGGCGCCGCCGCGACTGGTCGACCTCGGCCTCGTCGACACCGTCACCGAGAGCTCCGAGGCGTACCGCTACCTCCAGCCGCCGGCCTTCGTGAACCAGTACGCCGCCATGCCGAGCCTGCACGCCGGGTGGGACCTCCTCGTCGGCCTGGCGATCTTCAGCGCCGCGGCCACGGTCGGGCTGCGGGTCGTCGGTGTGCTGATGCCCGTCCTCATGGTCTGGGCGGTCGTGGCGACGGCCAACCACTACGTCATCGACGTCGTCGCGGGGATAGCCCTGGCGCTCCTGGGGCATGCCGTCGCCCTGCACCTCGAGCGGCAGCGCAAGAAGTCCCGGACGGGCGCCGGCGTCACATGAACGTGCTGGCCATCGCCCACCGGGCCGGGAACTCGCTCGCGGGGCTCGCGACGGCGAACGACATCGGCGTCGACGTCATCGAGTGCGACGTCCACAGGTTCCGGGGCCGACTGGAGGTGCGACACCTGAAGTCCGCCGGTCCGCTGCCCTTCCTGTGGGACCGCTGGGAGCTGGTGCCCGCGTCGGCGCCGCGTCTCGGCCTGGCCGAGCTGCTGGCCGCCGACCGGCACGGGACCGCGTTCATGCTCGACCTCAAGGGTCGTCGTCCGGCCACCGGCCGTGCGGTCGCGGGGCTGCTGCACGAGATCGGGCACGCGCGCCCGCTGCTGGCCTGTGGCCGGTGGTGGCCGGCGGTCGACGCACTGGCCGCGGACCTCGACTTCGTGCGCCCCGTCCTGTCCGCACGTCACCGATGGGAGCTGCGCCGGCTCATGCGACGCCTCGCCCGTGGTCCTGCCCCGTTCGGCGTCTCCGTCCACGCGTCGCTCCTCGACGCCGTGGTGGTGGAGCAGCTGCACCAGCACGTCGAGCGGGTGCTGACCTGGCCGGTCAACGACCGGCACGCGCTCGAGACGGTGCTGGCGTACGGGGTCAGCGGCGTCATCAGCGACGACGCCGGCATCCTGGCCGAGGTCGTCGCCCGCCGGGACCGCAGCTCACCGCGCGAGGCTCGTTGACCCACGCGTGGTGGTGGCCGTCCCGGGGCGGCGCTCGGGGCCGAAGGTCCCGGAGCGTGGTGGCCTAGGCCCCGTGCCGGTCGGGGCGCCGACGATCAAGGTGGTCTCATGGACGTTGCCATCGAGACGCATGGTCTGACCAAGCGTTTCGGTCGTCGTCGCGCGCTCGACGGGATCGACCTGACGATCCCACCCGGTCAGGTCTTCGGGTACCTGGGGCCCAATGGTGCCGGGAAGACCACCACCATCAGGCTGCTCGCCGGGCTGCTGCGTCCGACGGCCGGCACCGCGACCGTGCTGGGCCTGGACGTGGTCCGCGAGCGTGACCGCATGCAGGCCCGGCTGGGCTACCTGCCGGGGTCGTTCGTCGGGTACGCCGACCTGAACGGGGAGCAGTACCTGCGCTACCTGGCCAACCTGCGCGGCGGCGTGGACTGGAACGTCGTGACGTCCATGGCCAAGCGCCTGGACCTCGACCTCGGACGCCGACTGGGCGTGCTGTCCCACGGCAACAGGCAGAAGGTCGGGATCGTCCAGGCGCTGATGCACCGGCCCGAGCTCGTCATCCTCGACGAGCCGACCACCGGCCTGGATCCGATCATCCAGCAGGAGTTCCTGGGGCTGGTCCGCGACGTCCGGGACGCAGGCGGGACGGTGTTCCTGTCGTCGCACATCATGTCGGAGGTCGAAGCCGTGGCCGACCACGTCGGGATCATCCGGGACGGGAGCCTGGTGCTCGTCGACTCGGTCGAGATGCTCAAGCGCCGGGCGCTGCGTCGGATGGACCTGACCTTCGCCGGAGAACCGCCGCAGAGCCTGTCCGCCATTGCCGGGGTCCGTGAGCTGACGGTCTCGGGGTCGACGGCCCACCTCGCGGTCGAGGGTTCGACGGCGGAGCTCCTGGCTGCGGCGGCCCCCCATCGGATCGAGCAGATCGTCACCCACGAGCCGGACCTGGAGGAGATCTTCCTCAGCTACTACGACGGGCGGGGCTGATCCCATGGTGGCCAACGTCTTCACCAAGACCCTGCGGGACCAACGCCGTTCGTTGATCGGATGGAGCATCGGGATCACGACGCTGGTGCTCGTCGAAGGTGCTCTCTGGCCCTCGATACGCGACATGCCGAACCTGGACGAGTTCCTCTCGAGCTACCCGGACGCGTTCAAGAAGGCTTTCAACGTGGGCGCGATGACCACCGGCACGGGCTTCCTCAACGCCGAGCTCTACACGCTGGTGCTGCCGATCCTGTTCCTCGTGTTCGGGATCTCCCGCGGTGCCAGGCTGGTGGCCGGTGAGGAGGAGTCGGGCACGCTCGAGGTGGTGCTGGTGACACCGGTGTCCACGACGAGACTCCTCCTGGGCAAGGCAGCGGGACTCCTCCTGGGTCTGTGCGTGCTGGGTGGGGTCACGGGCCTGAGCACCTGGCTGGCGTCCGCGTCGTTCTCGATGGGGATCGAGCCCTGGAGCATCGCCGTCGGGTCAGTGTCGATGGTCCTGCTCGGTCTGGAGTACGGCTTCCTGGCCCTGGCCGTCGGTGCCGTCACCGGACGGCGGTCGATCGCGATCGCGGTCCCCTCGGTCGCCGCCGTCGGCGCCTACGTGCTGTACGTCGCGGGACTCATGGTCGACAGCGTCAGCGGATGGTTGCCGTGGTCGCCGTTCCACCAGGCTCTCGCGGAAGGACCCCTCGCGAGCGGTCTGCCGAGCAGGTTCTCGTTGCTGGTGCTGGGCGCGCTGGTCGTCATCGCCGTCGCGGCACCCGTGTTCGCCCGACGGGACATCCGCGTCGGCTGACCAGGGGCTCGGACGTGAGCGACGTCGACCGACGAGGGCCGCGGCAGGAGACCAAGGTCCCGGCCCGGACGTGCCCGTCGGCCCTTCACTCCTTCGTGTGCCGGGGGTTGGCTGGTCCTGAGGCGACGAGGAATCCGCCTTCGTTGGGACTGGCAGCACGCGCCAGGCACGCCCTGGCACCGGCCATGACCGCCACGCCGTGTCAAACGGCTTCGGATCCTCGTCGCCTCCCGGATCCAAAGCTCCCCGGGAAGGTGACGCCATGAGCGACATGTCGAAGTTGGAGAAGGCGAAGGCTGCCCTCGAGGCGCGAGACTCCGTCGCACGCGCGGGCTCGTCCAGTGCCGCAGTGGCAGCCGCGATGCGGCGCTACCTGAGCGCCGAGCGGTACCACGAGCTCAAGGACGAGCCGCACACGCCCGAAAGCCGGCGGGACCCGGCCGACGACGATGCGTGAGCCCGGGCTCGGCGGCTGGTGGGACCAGAAGACCTGACCGGAGGGACCAAGGCCACTGGTCCGGGGGTCGGGAGCCAGCAGAGTCTGGAGACATGCCGAGCACCCGCGACCTGCTCCAGCGGTTCCGACCTGCTGCGACACCGGGGGCGGCATCGGCGGCGGGGGTTCCGGTCGACCGTCACGACGAACGCGGGGCGGAGCTCGCCGGGGTGTTCGCCGCCCTGGCCGCGACGGTCGAGCAGTCGGAGCGGATCCGGCGCCAGGCACTCGCCGAGGCCGACCGGCGTCGAGTAGCTGCCCGTGCCGAGGCGGCGGCCAGGGTGGCTGCCGCTCGCCACGAGGCCGAGGCGTGGCGGGCGCAGGCGGTCGCGCAGGCCCGTGAGGACATCGCGTCCTCGGCCCGGGGCAGGGTCGCCGCGGCCGAGCAGCGCGCCCGCGAGATCGAGCGGCAGGCAGACCGCACCCGCTCCCAGGACGTGGCCGCCGTCGTCGCCGCCGTGCGCACGCGGGCGCTGCAAGCGGGTCGGGCGGGGGTCGGGTCGTGAAGCCGAGCTGGGTCGCGGGAGGTGTTCGTGCCCGGTCGCTGGCACGCCGGAGGTACGGCGCCGGCGCCGCCTCGTCGCTGGCCTCGTGCGGTTCGTTGAGCCAGGCCCTGGAGCGGCTGGCGGCTACGCCGTACGGACACGAGGTGCGCCCGGGGATGTCGCTGGCCGAGGCCCAGCTCGCCGTCTCGGGGACCACACTGTGGCACTACCGCGTGCTGGGCGGCTGGGTCCCGAGCGAGGGGGTCCAGCTGCTCCGGGTCCTGGCCGCGGGGTTCGAGATCGCGAACGCCGACCGGCTCCTGAGCTCCTGGGGCGACGAGGGCGCGCGTGACGCAGCCCCGGCCTACCGGCTCGGTGCCCTGGCCACGGCGTGGCCCCGACTCGAGCGCGCAGGATCGGTGCCCGCGCTGCGCGGCGTGCTCGCCGCGTCGCCGTGGGGCGACCCCGGCGACGACTCCCCGTGGGCGGTGCGCGTCGGCATGCGGCTCTCCTGGGCGCACCGAGCCGTCGCACTCCTGCCGACGCGATGGGTGCTGGGGGCCACCGCCCTGCTAGTGGCCCGCGAGGTCTTCGCGGCCGGGCACGCGTTCGGGCCGGCAGCACGGCGAACCGCTGAGTCCCTCCTCGGCGTTCCCGCCATGGCGGCGGGCACGGTGAGCGACTTCGTCAGCGCGTTGCCACGAGATGCCTCGTGGTCCTTGGCCGGGCTGACCGATGAGTCCGGCCTGTGGCTGGCCGAGGCCGGGTGGTGGAAGCAGGTGGAGCGCGATGCGTTCCACGACCTCCGGACCGCCCCGCTCGACGCCGCCACGCTGGTCGGTGCCGCCGCGGTGCTGGGTGTCGACGCCTGGCGCGTCCGGGCCGCTCTCGAGGTGGCCGAGCGCGGCGGGGCAGGACGGGAGGTCTTCGATGCCGTGGCGTGAGGCCGTCGAACCGGTGCGGATGGAGCGGGTGGCCGTGGTGGCGCCGCGCCCTCTGCTGCGTGACGTCCTGGTCGTCGTGGCCGACTCGGGGCAGGTGGAGCTGGACGCACCGGTGGAGACCGGGCGGGTGCTCGGTCCGGCTGCGCGTCGGCTCGAGGACATGCCCGTCGACCAGGCGCTCGTCCCCGTCCTCGCGCAGCACGCGGTCGACCCGGATCGGCTGGTCGAGCTGGGACGGGTGGACCTGCTCGCCGGCGAGGCGGCGCTGCAGACCCTGGCGGCGGACGCGATGGAGCGCGACGGCGTCACCGCGCTCACCGGCTGGGCGGTGGCGGGCGCCCTGCCCGGCCTTCGTGCGGTCCTGACGCCGCTCGGCGGCGCAGTGGTCCGTCTGGAGGCACCCCCGGGCGTGGACCCGCCCACCCTGCTGCCCGGACGGAGCCCGCTGCACCAGCACTTCTCGCCCCTCGTGGCCACCTACGGGACCGTGCCGTACGCCGACGTCGACCCGACGGTCGTGGCGGGGATCGCGTACGTCGCGATGTTCGGGATGATGTTCGGCGACGTCGGCCACGGACTTCTCCTGGTCGTTGCCGGACTGCTGCTGCGCTCGCGCCCCCACGGCCGCCTGGCCAAGGTCGCCAGGGCCTGGCCCTTCGTGCTCGGGGCAGGGGTGGCGGCCACCGCGGTCGGCTTCTTGTACGGCGAGGTCTTCGGACCCACCGGTGCCCTCGAGCCGGTGTGGTTGTCGCCCACGGACGAGCCGGTGACCGTGCTGGTCGCCGGGATCGCCGTCGGCGCCGTGCTGCTGGCCGGCGCCTACGCCCTCGGCACGCTGAACCGCCGGCGCGAGGGCGGCTGGCCGCTCGCCCTCTATGCGCCCTCGGGGGCTGCCGGCATCGCCCTCTTCCTCGGCCTCGGCGCGATCGCCGTCGGCTGGTACTTCGACGGAACGTGGGGTCACTGGCTGGTCCCCGTCGGTGCCGCGGTGTGGGCGGTCGGGCTGGTCCTGGTGTTCGTGGGCCTGCTGTACGGCGCGGGGTTCAGCGCCACCGGCGCGGTCCAGGCCTTCGTGGAGCTGCTCGACACGGTCATCCAGGTCGGTGCCAACCTGCTCTCCTTCGCCCGGCTGGCCGCCTTCGGGCTCGCCCACGCCGCGCTGTCGGGCCTGGTGTGGCAGGCGACCCGGGACCTCGCCGGCGGCGGGCTCCTCGGCTGGGTCTGGTCGGCCCTCGTCTTCCTGCTCGGCAACGCCGTCGCGTTCACGCTCGAGGCCCTGGTCGCCGCCGTGCAGGCGCTCCGCCTGGAGTACTACGAGCTGTTCTCCCGTGTCTTCCAGGGCCAGGGACGGCCCTTCCGGCCCTGGCACATCCCCATGGTGTCGACGCTGTCGGCACCCGATCGATCGGAGTCCCCGTCATGACCACCTGGCTGATGATCGTCCCCGTGGCCGCGCTGGTCGGCGTGTCGGCTGCGTTGCTGTGGCGACACCGGAGCCGCCGCACTGTGCAGCTGTTGCTCGTGGTCAACGGGCTGCTCGGACTGGTCGCCCTCGGGTTGCTGATCGCCGCCTCGGCGGGTGGGCCGGCGCAGGCGCAGCCCGACCAGCTGGTCGCCGCCGCCGCGACGGCGAGCGACACGGGGGCCAACTGGGCTGCTCTGCTCGGCGCGGCCATCGCGGTGGCGGGCTCGTCGATCGGTGCCGGCGTCGCGGTCGCCTACACCGGCGCGGCGGCGCTGGCCGCGATCAGTGAGCGGCCCGAGATCTTCGGCCGGGCGATGGTGATCGTCGGGTTGGCGGAGGGGATCGCCGTCTACGGCCTGATCGTGTCGATCATCCTCGTCGGGAAGGCGTGACCAGGATGGCACGCGTCGCAGTGATCGGGGAGCGGAGCCGGGTCCAGGGATTCGGCCTCGCCGGCGCCGAGGTCCGCCCGGCGGCGGGACCTGCCGAGGTCCGCGCGGCCTGGTCCGGTCTCGGCGCGGACGTCGCCGTGGTGGTGCTGACCCCGGCCGCGGCCGCCGTTCTCGCGGGCACGCCCACGGGCGACCGCCTCACGGTGGTGATGCCGGCATGACGAGGTCGCACGGCACGATGGACGCGGAGCTGGCGCCGGTGTGCGAGGCCCTGCTCGGGCTGGCACGCTCCGAAGCCGACGCGGTGCTGGCACAGGCCGACCAGCAGGTCGCCGAGGAGCGCGCGCAGGCGACGGCGCTGGCGGACGAGCTGCTGGACCAGGCGCGGGCGCAGGCCGCGGCCGACACCGCCGTCCTGATGGCGGCGGAGGAGTCGCACGCGCAGCGCCGGGCGCGCACGGTCGAGCTGCACGCCAGGCGGGCGGCGTACGACGCCCTGGTCGCCGCCGCCGCCGCAGCCGTCCGTGCCGAGCTGGCCACGGATCCCGATGTCGTGGCCGCGTTGAGCGAGCGCGCCCTTCTCGAGGTGGGCCCGGACGCCGTGGTCACGCGGACCGCCGATGGCGGACTGGTCGCGGAGGCCGGCGGTCGGCGGCTCCGCCTGCCCCTCTCCGCCCTGGTGGAGGACGCCGTTGCCGACCTGCTGGCGTCACGAGGCACACCATGAGCGCCGCGACCGCGACGACCGGCACGATCGCGCGGGTGAGCGGCCCCCTCGTCGAGGTCGAGGGTCTCGCCGGCGTGGCCATGTTCGACGTGGTCGACCTGGGACCGCGTGAGCTGCCGGGCGAGGTCGTCAGCATCCGCGACGGCGTGCTCACCGTCCAGGCCTACGAGTACACCGGGGGGCTGCGCCCCGGCCATCCGGCGCGGGCCCGGGGGGAGCCCCTCTCCGTCCCGTTGGGGCCGGGACTGCTGGGCCACGTGTTCGACGGGCTGCTCCGGCCGCTCTCCGGCATGCCGGCGTTCCTGCCTCCCCGGCCGGTGGGGGGCGGGACCACCCCGGGCGAGTGGCACTTCGAAGCCGCAGCCGACCCCGGCGCGCGGCTCGCCGAAGGGGACCGGCTCGGCACGGTGGACCCCCACGGGGCGATGCCGTTGCCGATCCTGGTGCCTCCCCACGTGTCCGGCGAGCTCACCTGGGTCGCAGGCTCGGGGACGTACGCCGCCGACGCGGTCGTCGCCCGTGTCGGTGACACCGACGTCGCGTTGACCCAGCGCTGGCCCGTCCGGTTGCCACGCCCGTACCGGTCGCGCGGGTACGACGCCCGGCCCCTGCACACCGGACAACGGGTGGTGGACCTGCTCTTCCCGGTGGCCCGGGGCAGTGCTGTCGGTGTCCCCGGAGGGTTCGGGACCGGCAAGACCGTGCTGCTCCAGCAGATCGCCAAGTGGTGCGACGCCGACGTCATCGTCTACGTGGGGTGCGGCGAGCGTGGCAACGAGATGGCGGAGGTGGTCAGCGAGCTGTCGGAGCTGCGCGACCCGCGTACCGGAGGCCCGCTGGCCGAGCGAACGGTGGTGATCGCGAACACCTCGAACATGCCGATGATGGCCCGGGAGTCCAGTGTCTACACCGGCATGACGGTCGCCGAGTACTTCCGCGACCAGGGCCGGCACGTGGTGCTGATCGCCGACTCCACCTCCCGCTGGGCCGAAGCCCTGCGCGAGCTGGCCTCGCGCACCGGCACGATGCCGGCCGAGGAGGGCTACCCGGCCGACCTGGCCTCGTCGCTCGCCGCCTTCTACGAACGGGCAGGCGAGGTGACGACCCTGGGAGGCACCGTCGGCTCGGTCACGGTGATCGGCGCCGTCTCGCCCCCTGGTGGCGACCTGACCGAGCCGGTCACCTCGCAGACGGAGCGCTTCGTCCGGTGCTTGTGGTCGCTCGACCACGACCTGGCCTACGCGCGCCACTACCCGGCGCTCTCCTGGACCGGATCATTCTCCCGTGACGCCGACATGCTCGGCGGCTGGTTCATCCACCACGGCGATCCCGAGTGGGCCCGGCGCCGTGCCCGGATGTCCGGGTTGCTGGCCGAGGCCGACCGGTTGACGTCGCTGGCCGAGCTGGTGGGCGCGGGGACGCTGCCCGGGCACGAGCGCGTCGTGATGCTCGCCGGCCGGCTGCTGAGGCTCGTCGTCCTCCAGCAGAACGCGCTCAGCCCCAACGACGTCACCTGCGGACCGGCCAAGGGTGCCGCGCTCGGCGACGCGGTGCTGGCGGTCGTCGACCAGTGCGAGCGGTTGGTGGAGTCCGGCGTGCCCGCGACAGCCGTCGAGGAGGTCGACTTCGGCCCCCTCGTCAGGGCCAGGAGCGACACCGGCGCCGACGACGCCGAGGGCGTGAACGCCTTGCTCGACGAGGTCCTCAAGAGACTGGCGCAGCTGACATGAACACGACCTGGGGCGAGATCGAGCACGCCGGGCTGCACGAGATCCGCGGGCCACTGGTGCTGGTACGCGGTGTGCAGGGGGTCGGATGGGACGAGTCGGTCCGGCTTCGCTCGACGTCGGGTGACACCCGCGCCGGGACCGTCCTGGAGGTGGACCGCGACCTGGCCGTCGTCCAGGTGCTGGAGGGTACGCAGGGTCTGGACCTGGAGGGCACCACCGTCGGGTTCGCCGGCGAGGTGCTGCACGTCCCGGTCGGCGACGCCTGGCTCGGCCGGGTGTGCAACGGGCGGGGGGAGCCGCTCGACGGCGGGCCGCCGGTGCTGGCCGGCACCCGGGCCGCCGTGGGCGGGCAGCCGATCAACCCGACCCTTCGCGAGCCGCCGCGCGACCCGGTCATGACGGGGGTGTCCGTCGTCGACGCCCTGACCACGCTCGTCCGCGGCCAGAAGCTGCCCGTGTTCTCGGTCGCCGGCCTGCCCCACCTGCAGCTCGCCACCCAGATCGCGGCGCAGGCGTCCGCCGGCGACGAGCCGTTCGCCGTCGTGTTCGCCGCGATGGGGCTGACCCACGCCGACGGCGCAGCCGTCATCGACGCGCTCGAGGAGCGCTCTGCCCGCGGTGAGCTGGTGCTGCTGCTCAACACCGCGGACGACCCCGTCATCGAGCGCCTGCTGACCCCGCGCATCGCGCTGACGGTGGCGGAGCACCTCGCCTACGCGGGTGGTCGTCACGTGCTGGTGGTGATGGCCGACATGACCAGCTACGCGGAGGCCCTGCGCGAGGTCTCCGCCGTACGCGGTGAGATCCCCGGCCGCCGGGCCTATCCCGGCTACCTGTACAGCGACCTGGCCTCGCTTTACGAACGGTGCGGGCGGATCCGCGGGCTGCCCGGTTCGGTGACCTTGCTGCCCGTGCTGACGATGCCGGCGGGGGACATCACCCACCCGGTGCCGGACCTGACCGGCTACATCACCGAGGGGCAGGTCGTGCTGTCCCCGGAGGTGCACGCGCGAGGCATCTACCCGCCGGTGGACCCGCTCGCCTCCCTCTCGCGGCTGATGCGCCATGGCGCCGGGGCCGGTCGCACCCGCCCGGACCATCTCGACCTGGCCGCCCAGCTGCTGGCGGCGCTGTCCCGGTCCAGGCAGGTGCGGGAGCTCGCCGAGCTGCTGGGCGCCGCAGCGCTCAGCGAGACCGACCAGCAGTACCTCGACTTCGAGGGTGCCGTCGAGGAAGGACTGCTCGACCAGGGGACCACGGAGTCCCGCTCCCTGGACGACACGCTCGACCGGGCCTGGCAGGCGGTGGGCAGGCTCCCACGTCGTGAGCTGTCCGCCCTGGATCCGCTGATGGTCGCGGCACACCTCGATGTCGCGGCCGATCGCGGGGTGGGGGAGGAGCCATGAGCAGGCTGCGTGGCCAGCCCCCCGGACGGGCCGGGCTGATGTGGCTGCGGCACCGTCTCGGGCTGGCGCACCGGGCGGCCTCGCGGCTGGACCAGAAGCTGCAGATCCTGCGCACCGAGCAGGCGGCGTTCGGCCTGCTCCTGGAACGTTCCGGGCGTGCCTGGACCGAGGCGATCGGCGAGGCCGAGGAGTGGCTGCTGAGGGCGGCACTGCTCGGGGGACAAGAGGGCCTGCGGCCACCGGACGGCCAGCCGCCGGCGGAGGTGTCGATCACCTGGACCAACGCGCTCGGGACGACGTATCCCTCGCGCGGGAGCTGCACGACACCGACGCCGGACCCGCGTACTGCGACGGTGTCGCCGGCCGCGCTGGTCGAGGCCACGGCGGCCTATCGCCGGGCGCTCGAGGCCGCCGTTGAGCAGGCGGTGGTGTCCGCTGCCTCGCGGGCGATCGACGCCGAGGTGACGATGACCCGGCAGCGGCTGCGGGGGGTGCAGGACCGCTGGGTGCCGCGGCTGGAGGGTGCGCTCGCCGAGCTGCGGCTGAGCCTGGACGAGACCGAGCTCGCCGAGCACGTCCGTCTGCGGTGGTCGGCCGACCGGGAGCGGGTGGCGCGATGACGCAGCGGATCCTGGTGGCCGCCGACGACTCGCCCGCAGGGCTCGAGGCGGCACGGTGGGCGGTCGACCTGGCGGGTCGCTACGGCGCAGCGCTCCGGGTGCTGCACGTGCTCGCGGACTCCGACGTGACCCGGGCCTTGGGCACCTCGGGAAGCCCGGGCCTGGCCGAGCGGCGTCGCGAGGCGGTGCGGTCGCTGTTCCACCACGTGTCCGGGCTGGCGGCCGCCGCAGCGGTCGAGGTCGAGACCGTCGAGCTCAGTGGCGAGCCTGCGCACCGGATCCTCGAGCAGGCCCGTGGGTGGCCGGCCGACCTGGTCGTGATCGGGCGCGGTGAGCGCCACGAGGCCGGGGGACCGTGGGTCGGCAAGGCGACCCGGATGGTGCTGGAGTTCGCCGAACAGCCGGTGCTCGTCGTGCCCGCGGCCCGGTCGCGGGACCGTGGTCACGTTGCTCGCCACGGGGGTGATCACTAGTGCTATCGACTCGCGATGGTCACCGTGCGAAAGTCAGGGTGACCGACCTGTCCGAAGGTGGTGGCCGATGAGGCTCTTCCGTGCGATCCCAGTGTCCGTGCCAGTGTCCCTGATGGTGTCCCTGCTGGCCTGCCTGGTCGCTGCCGGCGCCGTGCCGGTCCAGGCGGCTGCGCCCGCGGCCACGCGTGCCACGCCGACCCTCGTGGGCATCCGTGCTGCCCACCATCCGGGCTTCGACCGGATCGTCTTCGAGTTCGAAGGGGGACTGCCCTCGGGCCACGACGCGAGGTACGTCACCAAGCTCGTCGGCGACGGCTCCGGTCTGCCGATCCGCATCGCCGGCCGCGCCATCCTGCAGGTCGGCTTCACCCCGGCCCGGGCCCATGACGCGCAAGGGACGACGGTGCCGAGGCGCCTGGCCTTCGCCCTGCCGAACGTCATGACCGCCGTCCGTTCGGGCGACTTCGAGGGTGTGACGACGTACGGCATCGGCCTGGCCAAGAAGACGCCGTTCCACGTGTCCACGCTGCAGGGCCCGAGCCGGGTCGTCATCGACATCCGGGCGGCGTTCCCCACGGTGCAACGCCAGGTCTTCTTCTTCGACAGGGACAACTTCGTGGACAACGTCGAGCCCTTCTTCAGGCCCGTGCTCCGGCCGGTCCTGGCGAGCGCCCCGGCCACCGGAGTCCTGGACCGACTGTTCGCCGGACCGCTGGCCGGTGAGAAGTCCGACGGCCTGCGGCTGCTGAGGTCGCACGCGCGAGGCTTCGCCGACCTGGTCGTCACGGGCGGGGTCGCGAGGGTCCGACTGACCGGTGGCTGCAACAGCGACGGCTCGACCGTGACCGTCGCGGGCGAGATCATGCCGACGCTGAGGCAGTTCTCGAACGTCGACGTGGTGAAGATCCTCGACCCCGCGGGCAGCACCGAGAGCCCGGCCGGGGACACGGACTCGATCCCCGCCTGCCTGGAACCCTGACCGGGCGTCGTCGCCCCCAGGTCCATGGTCCTGCGTGTTCGGGGCCGAGGACTCGCGCGGCCGCGGGCAGCCGCGGTCGATGCTGGGGGGAGAGGGCGGAGGTGGGCCCGATGACGATGGTCATGGACCGGCATCGCGCCGGATGGTGCCCGACGGGCGGGCCGACGCACCTGTGCGTGGTCGACACCGACGTGGACATCGCCCTCGCCGGAGGCGTGGTCCTGCGTGGCCACCTGGACCTGCCCGCCGGTGCCGCCGGTGCCGTGGTCTTCACCCAGGGGAACAAGAGCCACCGTCACGGTCTGCACCACCAGTACGTCGCGCACCGGCTGCAGCTGGCCGGTCTGGGCACCCTCCTGGTCGACCTGCTCGCGCCGGACGAGGCGAGTGAGCATCGCAACCTCGCCGACATCCCGCTGCTCGGGTCACGGGTGGGCCAGATCGGACGATGGCTGTCGGCACAGGACGAGACGGCGTCGTGCCGGTTGGGCTACTTCGGCGCGGGCACCGGTGCCGGCGCCGTGCTGTGGGCTGCTGCCGAGCCGGACAGCCGGGTCGACGCCGTCGTGTCCCTCGGCGGACCTCCCCACCTGGTCGGTGAACGACTGTCGTGGGTGAAGGCGCCGACGCTCCTGATGGGGGGATCCGCCGACGCGGAGCTGGACCACTACCTGGCGACGCGGGCACGGATGCGGTGCCCCTCCCGTCTCGTGGTGCTTCCCGGGGTCACCCGTGAGCTCGATCTGCCCGGCACCCTGGACGAGGTGGCCGGGTTGGCCTCGACGTGGCTGGCCGGCCTCCTGCTCGACGAAGGCGCCGGGAGCCCGGGGCGCCGAGCCTCCTGACGCGGCCCCGCCTCGCCCGCGATGGGCACGCACCGGGACCAAAGCCTCTGCCGCTGCCGGGCGTCGGGGCGTCAGGCTGGACGAGAAGGAGGCATCACCATGTACGCACACAAGGGAGACCACATCGTGATCCGCAACCCGCGGCTCGGCGGCGTGGTCCGGGACGGGGAGGTCCTGGAGGTCGCTCACCCGGACGGCTCGCCGCCGTACCGGGTCCGGTGGTCCGACAACGGGCACGAGTCGTTCTTCTTCCCGGGACCTGACGCCTACATCGACCACGGTGACGTCCCGGCGCCGTCCAGCCCCGACAACGCCTGAGGTCGTTGCCGCCGCCGACCGGTGGACCCCGGCCGTCGCCGGGGTCAGCTCTCCGGGAACCCGGACTCGGTCAGCTGACTCACGATCTCCTGGAAGCGCCGATCGAGCAGCGCCTTGTCGACGAGCACTCCGGGAGCCTGACGCGCCGTTCGCTCCGAGCGCTGCTTGCGTCGCGCAGCCCGTGCTCTCGACAGCAGCGTCAGGGCAGCAGGGGACGTGACCCCGACGGCCACCCCCGCCAGCAGCCCGTACAGCGGGTGCAGCTGGCACAGACCCACGAGCACCAGGACGGCCAGCGACGCGTAGAGGCTCCACCGGACGGCGGACGGCAGCTCCATCCCGGTCTCGAGCGAGATCCCCCAGATCGTCGCCAGGGCGAACATCGACAGGGCCAGGTACACCAGGACGAGCGGGAGCAGACCGAGCGTGCGACCCGCCACGAACATCCCCACGGCCGTCGCCGCGCCGGCGACGAAGGGCCAGATCCTGGTCGACCACAGCGGCCGTCGTGGGGTTCTCCTGCGGTGGGTTCGAGCGTTCATGGGAGAACGCTCCGAGATCGTGCCCCGCACCGGCAGGGCCGTTGTGACGGATCTCTCGTGACCAAGGTCCCGTCCTCCGCGCGGGCGTCGCCGTCGCATCCCGTGCGGGAGTCCCGGACGCCCGGGTCCGAGGACCCTGCCGAGCGGGCCGGCGCAGGAGGACGGTGGTCACCAAGGTGATGGAGGAGGTGCACCGTGTGGGACCTGTTCCCCCGCAAGGTCGTCGTCGGGGTCGAGACGGCCGGTTGTCTTCCTGCTCTGCGTGCGGCGGCGCAGGAGGCCGAGCGGCGTCGTTGCGGAGTGCATCTGTTGCACGTGATCGAGCCGGTCCACGCCAGCCATTCACGGATCGAGGAGCTCGAGCAGGTCGCCGCTGAGCTGCGTCACGCCGGGCTCGCCGTCGTCGAGGACGCGGCCCACGCCCTCGAGCCGCTGGTGCCGGACGACCTGGTGGTGAGCACCGAGCTGTGCCACGGCGCGGTCGTGCCGTCGCTGGTCGAGGCCAGCGCCCACGCCTGCTTGCTCGTCCTCCACCAGCGCGGCAAGCAGCACCGCCTCCTGTCCACGATCCAGGCCGTGGTGGCCCAGGAGCAGTGCCCGGTCCTGGTCGTCCCGCCCGACCCGCCCCAGGAGGACCCTGCGCACGCGCCCTGCGTCGTGGCCGGCGTCGACGACGCACGCCGCTCCGGACGCCTGGTCGAGGCTGCCCTCGCCGAGGCGGCCCGTCGGCAGGCCCGGCTGCGCCTGGTGCACGGGCTCACGGCTCGTGACGAGCGCACCGAGGACATGGACGCGGCGGCGCGGGAGGCGTGGTTGCGCTTGAGGCACCGCCTGCTCGACAAGGAGCTCGGCGACGTCTGCCGAGGTCGGCCCGATGTGGACGTGGACCTCGAGATCGTCCCCCAGGCCCCCGCCACGGCGCTGGTGGCGCGTGCGCGGGACGCAGACGTGATCGTGGTCGGTCGCGGGCACGGCGAGCAGCCGTTCGCCCGGCGTCCGGGCCCGGTGACGACGGAGGTGCTGAGGCGCGCCACCTGCCCCGTGCTGGTCGTGGACGGGGAACGGCGGGACCTGGGCTCGCGCGATCGCGAGCCGGCTCAGGTGGCCGTCCCCTGAGCCGTGGCGGGTGAGCCTCCCCTACTGGCGGTCGTCACGGCTCGGACCCGGCTTCCGGCACGACGGCGACGACGCCGAGTGAGCGCTCGACGACCGAGAGGGCGGTGGTCCCCTCGAGGACCTTCGTCACCAGGTCGTGCGTGGGGCGGCCGACGACGAGGAGGGCATCCTCGGGTGTCCAGCGCACCAGGCAGTCGTCGGCCAGACCCCGTCGCAGCTCGAAGAGGACGGTCACGTCGGGGTACTTCTCGCGCAGGCCGGCGACCGACTCCGCCAGCATGGCTCCCACCCCCTCGGTGTCGTCGACGGTGACGAGTGGGCGCTCGGCCAGGGACTCCGGGACCAGCCACAGGGCGTGCAGGACCGTCAGCGGCACGCCGTAGACGGAAGCCTGGTGGAAGGCGAACTCGGTGACGGGCACCGACGACGCGGTCCAGGCGGCGCCGACCACGACGCGCCGGGGCCTCCCGCCGCCGGCCGGGCCACGGCAGACGACGACCGGACAGGCAGCGTGGGCGGCGACGTACCGGCTCACCGAGCCGAGCACCATGCTGGCCACCCGCCCGCGACCGCGAGACCCGAGGACCACGAGGTGCGTGCGGCGCGATGCGTCGACGAGTGCCGTGCGCGCGTCGGTCTCCACCAGGACCACGTCGACGGCCAGGTCGGGGTCGGCCTCGGTCACCGCCGCCGCGCTGCGTGTCAACAAGGCGAGGTCGGCCGTGCGCAGCCGGTCGAACAGCGCGACGTGGTCGACGTCGGCGTCCAGCATCAAGGTCGTGCGCAGCAGGGACTCGCCGCCGCTGTGCAGGAGGGTCAGCGGCCGGTTCTCGGCGCGGGCCTGCTCGACCGCCCAGGACAGGGCTCGCGCCGACCCCTCGGATCCGTCGATGCCCACCACGATCGATCCCTGGCGTGGCGTCTCTCTGCTCGTGTCGGTCATGGTCGAAGCCTCCATCGCCGGCCGCCGTCCTGGTACGGCCAGGGGTCCTCCCCGGCGGGACCAAGGACCCGCGGAGCAGCACGGGCTCCGTGACGTCACGTCGTGACGACCAAGGAGCCGCTGACGCGGCCCCCGGCGAGGTCCTCCAGGGCCCGGTCGACCTCGTCGAAGGGGTACGACGTGGCGTGCACCTCGATCGACAGGCGGCCGGCGAGCCGGAGCAGGGCCTCCCCGTCGGCCCGGGTGTTCGAGGTCACCGACCGCACGTTCTTCTCGAGGAAGAGATGTCGGCCGTAGTCCAGTGAGGGCACCGCGCTCATGTGGATCCCGGCGAGCGCGAGGGTCCCTCCCCGGTCGAGCGCCTCCAGCGCGGGCGGGACCAGGTCCCCGGCGGGGGCGAAGACGATGGCGGAGTCGAGCGGACGTGGGGGTGCGTCACTCGGCCCGCCCACCCAGACGGCGCCGAGCCTCCGCGCGAGCTCCTGGCTGTCCCGGCCGCGAGTCATCACGTAGACCTCGGCTCCCGACGCGCGGGCCACCTGCGCGGTGATGTGGGCGCTCGACCCGAAGCCGTAGATGCCCAGCCGCCCACCCGGCGGGAGCTCCGCGCGCCGGAGGGCGCGGTAGCCGATGATGCCGGCACACAGGAGCGGGGCCGCCTGGGTGTCGGCCAGGCCCTCGGGCAGCCGGTAGGCGTAGGCGGCGGGCACGACGGCGTACGTCGCGAACCCGCCGTCGGCATCCCAGCCGGTGTACGCGGACCTCGGGCACAGGTTCTCGGCGCCGGCGCGGCACCACCGGCACTCGCCGCACGTCCGTCGCAGCCAGGCGATCCCGACCCGGTCACCGACGGAGAACCGGTCGACGTGCTCGCCGACCCGGTCGACGAGCCCGACGACCTGGTGGCCGGGCGCCACCCCCGGCCTGCGCGGCGCCAGGTCCCCCTCGACGAGGTGGAGGTCGGTCCGGCACACGCCGCACGCCGTGACCCGCAGCCTGACCTCGTCCGCGGCCGGGGCGGGGACCGGCTTGCTGCCGAGCCGCAGCGGACGGTCCCCGACCGGGGCGGGCGCAGGCAACGTCCAGGCTGTCATCTGTTCTTGCATCGGACGCTCCTCTCGCGCGTCAGGCACCGGAGACCGCGTGTCGGTGCCGACCAACCTGCCCGATGGGGCGCGGCGCCGGTAGGGACCACGGTCCTCCGTGGGCGCCGGCATTCAGGACCGGCGCGGAGCGCTCGGGGACCTTGTCCTCTGCATCGGATGGTCGGGACGGGCTGTGCTGGAGATGGAACCCACAACAGAAAGGAGGCACCAGTGACCACCACTCCCGCCGTCCACCGTGACGGCGTCTCGCTGGTGAGCGAGCTGATGAGCTGGTTCGGCAACGTGCCGATGCAGCCGGAGATCAAGGTCGAGGAGTACCAGGAGGGCGAGCGCCGCATCGTCCGCGCGGACCTGCCCGGTGTCGACCCCGACAAGGACATCGCCGTGACCGTCGACGACGGCCTGCTCCGCCTGCACGGTGAGCGCCGGGCCGAGCAGCACGACCGCTACCGCACCGAGATCCGGTACGGCAGCTTCGAGCGCGTGCTGTCGCTGCCTGCGGGCACCAAGCCCGAGGACGTCACCGCCGAGTACGCCGATGGCGTGCTGACGGTGTCGATGCCGCTCGCCACGACAACGGCGCCCCAGCAGATCCCCGTCACCCACCGGGAGCCCCCGGTCGAGTGACCCGGACCATCGCGGCGTCGGCCCGCCCGGCCTGCGAGGCCGGGCGGGCACTCCGGCGCCGGCACCAGGGGGAAGCACCCCCGACCGACCGGACCTAGGAGCATCACCATGTCCACCCTGCTGATCAGCGTGCTGGCCGTCGCGGCGGCGGCCGCTGTCGTGCTGGCCCTGTCCCTGCGTGTCGTGAAGCAGTACGAGAGGGGCGTCCTGCTCCGCCTCGGCCGCGTGCACGACGTCCGCGAACCGGGACTCACCTTCATCATTCCTGTGGTCGACGTGCTGCGGCGCGTGTCGCTGCGGACCATCACCATGCCCATCCAGTCGCAGGGCATCATCACCAAGGACAACGTGAGCATCGACGTCGCGGGGGTCGCCTACTTCCACGTCGTCGATGCGGTGAAGTCCGTCGTGGTCATCGAGAACGTGGCGACCGCGGTGAACCAGATCGCCCAGACGACCTTGCGCAACGTGGTCGGGCAGCACACGTTGGACCAGGCGCTCTCCGAGACCGACGCGATCAACCGGAGCATCCGCGAGATCCTCGACCGGACCACCACCGAGTGGGGTGTGCTGGTCACCCTGGTCGAGCTGAAGGACATCCAGCTCCCGGAGAGCATGAAGCGGGCCATGGCCCGCCAGGCCGAGGCCGAGCGCGAGAAGCGCGCCAAGATCATCGCCGCCGAGGGCGAGTCCGCTGCCGCAGCCGCGCTGGGCCAGGCCTCGGACACGATGATGGCCCACCCGCTGGCGCTCCAGCTGCGCAACCTGCAGAGCCTGGTCGAGATCGGGGTGGACAAGAACACCACCGTCGTCTTCCCGGCCCCGCTGATGAGCACCATCGCCGACCTGGGTGCCTTCCTCCGCCGCGAGAACCAGGCGGCCGCACCGGTGGCTCCCGGGGCTCCCGGCACGGTCGAACCGAAGGCGGCGGATGCCATGGGGTGGCCTGATGACCAGCTGACAGGCGTCGCCGGCGCCGTGGGTGGCCGGGCGATCGTCGGTCGGGCGGGTCGGTGAACCGTCACGGAAGCGCCCGTACCTCGACGGTCGCACACCAGGGTCCTTTGCCTCTGTCGAGGGGCGCGCTGCCTTCCTAGGCTGTCGGCAACGTAGGAGGAGTCATGGCCGCGAACCGGGAGCCACGGGACGCGTCCGACGGGACGTCAGGGCGTGTCGTGGTCGGTGTGCACGGCTCGAGATCGAGCCTGCTGGCCCTGCGGCACGCTGCCGACGTGGCACGTGATCGTGGCTGGGACCTGGACATCGTCACGGCCTGGCCCGACGTCGACGAACCCTTGATCCACGACGTGCCCGGCCGCTACATCGCCGCGCGCGGGCGCGCGCTGGACCGCCAGTGGGAGGCGGTGGCGTCCCTGGACCCGGTCCTGGCGCCCCGCGTGCAGACGTTCCTGGTCAACGCCAGACCGGCGCAAGCGCTGATCGGGCGGTGTGGGGATGCCGACCTGCTGGTCGTGGGTGCAGGCGACCCGGAGTCGCAGCTGCACCGACCGAGCGTCGCAGCCGAGTGCGTCGCATCCGCGCCGTGCGCCGTGACGGTCGTGCCGGATCCGGACGCCGACCCCGTCGCCGGGTCACCGGCACGGACGCCCCCAGAACATCGGCGCCACCGCCGGCCCCGTGGCTCGAAGGCGGGCACAGCGTCGAGTGCCTGAGGGCCGGCCACTGGCTGCCGGGGACGGCGAAACGTCCCGCGGCCGGGTGACCTAGGGCTCTGTGGGCCGGCTGCTCACCGCGCTGTGCTGAGGGGGAGCCCACTGGAGAGGCGAGCCCATGACCACACCTGGAAGCCGCCCGGTCGTCGTCGCCGTCGATGGGACGCCCGGCAGCGCGGGAGCGCTCGAGTACGCCGTGGACGAGGCGCTCCGAGACGGGAACCGCCTGCACCTGGTGCACGTGTGGCCCGGCTCCCCGCCGCAGGACCTGGTCCCCGTGGTCGCGTGCGGCGAGCTCCAGGCCGCCGGGCGCGCTGTGCTCGACGAGTCGAGCGCGTCCGCACGCCGGATGGCTCCGGGGCTCGAGATCACCACCGACCTGGTCGTCGGCCCACGCTCCGAAGGGATCCTGAGGGCGTCGCGGTCGGGGCGGCTCCTGGTGGTGGGCCGGTCAGCCCGTCATCGCTTCGACCTCCCGTTCGGGAGCACCCCGGCCGCTGTGGCTGCGCGTGCCGCGTGTCCGGTCGTGGTCGTGCCGTCGTCGTGGGGCGCGGTCTCGACCGCACGTCGCGTCGTGGTGGGCATGAAGTCCCGCAGGCACGCACTCGAGCTGCTGTCCCATGCCTTCCACATCGCCCAGGAGCGCGGCGCCGAGATCCTGGTGATCACGTCGTGGGAGCTGTACGACCCCTCGATGGACCGGCGCGAGGTCGCCCAGCGTGCGGCCGAGTGGGAGGCCGAGGGCACCGCGGTGCTCGAGAGCCTGGTCGAGGAGTGGCGTGCGCGCTTCCCCGGCGTCCCCGTCGAGCTCCGCGTCGCCCACGGACGCCCCGCCCACGTGCTGGAGGTCGCGTCGGCCGGCGCCGACCTCCTCCTCGTCGGCCGCCACCAGCGCGCCGTGCCGCCGTACGGGCGCCTCGGAGCGACCGCGCACACCGTGCTGCGGACGAGCCGGTGCCCTGTCGAGGTCGTGCCCGCCGGCGTCGTCGCCGTCGCGCCGGCGCCCGCCACCTCGGCGTCCCGTGCGAGCTGACGTTGGTCCCGGGCCACCGGGTCTCGCGCCCCTCCCGTCACCCCGCACCTCGCGATGTGCTGGCAGTGCACACACCGAGCACCGGCGCGGCGTCGCGCCGGGCCGACCGCCAGGAGGACGTCATGGAGCTGACCACGACCCGATGGGACGTACAGGTGTTCCTGAGTGAGAAGGACGGGACCACGCACGCCGAGGCACGGTTGTCCAGCAGCCGGCGCGAGCACCTCTCCGGGACCGGCACGGCGAGGCTCTCGCCCGAGGACCACGTCGACGTCGCCGAGATCGGCTACGAGCTGGCCACGGCCCGGGCCCTGATGGACCTGGGCGAGCGCCTCCGGCACGTTGCCCAAGCGGACATCGAGGCCCTGGCCCAGTACTGACCGACGCGGTCCCGGACCGACCCGGGACCGGTCCGAACCGGAGGAGATGGCGCCGTGATGCCCCGAGCGATCCGCGCCGACGCCCCGGACGACATGGAGGTCGGCGGTCTCACCTCGGCCGAGGCCGACGGGATCCTGGTGAGGCACGGGCCCAACCGGCTCCCCGCTGCCCACCGACCGCACCTCGTCGCGAGGGTCGCCGGCCAGCTCCGGGACCCCATGATCATGATGCTGTGCGCCGCGTGGGTGGTGGTGCTCGCGATCGGGGACCGCCAGGACGCCACCATCATCGCGGCCGTGGTCGTCCTGAACACCGTCATCGGCGTCGTGCAGGAGGTCCGCGCGCAACGCGCCGTCGACGCACTGACGCAACTGGCCTCGCCGCACGCGCACGTGCGTCGCGACGGCGTCGTGGTCGTCATCCCAGCAGCGGACGTCGTGCCCGGCGACCTGGTCCGTCTCGAGGCGGGCGACGTGGTACCGGCAGACCTGCGCCTCTCGGACTCGTCGGCACTCCAGGTGGACGAGTCGGCGATGACCGGCGAGTCGGTGCCGACGGACCGCGCGGCGGGCGACGAGGTGCTGGCCGGCACGGTGGTGAGCCGCGGACGTGGGTGGGGGACCGTCGTCAGGACCGGCCCGGACAGCGGCCTCGGGCGCATCGCCGCACTGGTGGCCTCGTCGCCGCCCCGGCCCACGCCCCTGCAGCGCAGGCTGTCGATCCTGTCGCGTCAGCTCGTCGTCGTGACGGCGGCGCTGTGTCTGGTCGTGATGGCGCTCAGCATCCTGCGAGGGGAGTCGTACGTCGACGCGGCGGTCCTCGCCGTCAGCCTGGGGGTCGCGGCGATCCCGGAGTCCCTGCCCGCCGTGGTCACCGTGGCCCTGGCGCTGGGGGCGCACCGCATGGCCGGCCGCTCCGCCGTCGTACGGTCCCTGCCCGCCGTCGAGACGCTCGGCTCGGTCTCCGTGCTGGCCGCGGACAAGACAGGCACGCTGACACGCGGTGTCCTGGTGGCCCGGCGCCTGTGGACCCCGGACGGTCCCTGTGACGTCTCGGGGGACGGCCACGACGTCTACGGGGAGGTGGTCGGCTCGGAGTCGGCCGAGGCCGGGGCGCTGCGGCTCCTGCGGGACGCCGCACTCTGCAATGACGCCACGCTCGGGGTGCGCGACGGCGACGCGTGGCGCGCCGTCGGGGATCCCTTCGACGTCGCACTCCTGGTGGCCGCCGCGAAGCAGGGCATCACGACCGACCTGCTGGCGCGGCGCTGGACCCGACTCGAGGGAGTCCCGTTCGACGAGGCGAACCGGTCCATGCGCACGGTCCACCGGGACCGGGACGGGCACCGTCTGGAGGTGCTCAAGGGTGCCCCCGAGGCCGTGCTCGCCATGCTCGCTCCGGGTCCGGACGTCGAGGCGGCGCGGGTCGAGGCGGACACGCTGGCCGCGCAGGGGTACCGCGTCCTGGCCGTCGCCGAGAACCGCACGTGGGTCGGCCTGGTGGGCGTGGTGGACCCGCCACACCCCGACGCGCGCGAGGTGGTGGAGGAGTGCCGAGGTGCGGGCGTGCGCCTGCTCATGATCACCGGCGATCATCCGGGCACGGCCCGCGCGATCGGTGACGCCGTCGGCATCCTCCGCGACGGGGGCGAGGTCGCGGACGGCGACGCCGTCGCCGCCGGTGCACACGCGGGGCACGTGGAGTCGATCGATGTCTACGCCCGGACCCGCCCGGAGCAGAAGGTCGGCATCGTGGACGCCTGGCAGGCCACGGGCGCCGTCGTCGCGATGACCGGCGACGGCGTGAACGACGCCCCGGCCCTCAGGCGCGCCGACATCGGGGTGGCCATGGGTGGCCGCGGGACCGAGGTGGCCCGCCAGGCCGCGGACCTGGTGCTCGTCGACGACAACCTCAAGACGCTCCTCGTCGCGATCGGCGAGGGCCGCCGCATCCACGCCAACATCCGCACCTTCCTCCGCTACGGCCTGGCCGGCGGCCTGGCGGAGATGGTCGTGATCCTGGTCGGGCCGCTGCTCGGCATGCCGCTGCCGTTGACCCCCGCGATGATCCTGTGGGTCAACATGGTCACGCACGGGGTGCCTGGTGTTGCCTTCGGAGCAGAGCCGCTCGATCCCGCGCTCATGCATCACCCGTCGCCCCCTCCCTCGCGCTCGATCCTCGATCGCGTCCTTGCGACGCAGATCGTCACAGCTGGGTTGATGACCGCCGCGGTCTCGCTCACGGCCGGCTGGCTGGCCTACCGCTCAGGAGGACCGCTCCAGACGGTCGTCTTCCTGACGCTGGGTCTGGGACAGCTCGGCGTCGCGCTGGCGCTCCGGGCGCCGCGCGGCAAGGGCTCCTGGCGCGACCGCGGCCTGGAGCTCTCGGTGCTCGCCGCCGGCGCGTGCCAGGTCGCCGGAGTCCTGGTTCCGGGTCTGCGCGACCTGCTCGGCACCGAAGCCCTGGCGAGCCGCGACCTCGTGGTCCTCCTGGCGGCAGCCGGCGTCCCCGGCCTGTTCGTGGCGACGGGTCGGGTCCTCGCGCGTCGTCGGGACCATGGTCGGGAGCCGGCGCGATGAGCCCACCGTCCACCACCGTCGAGAACCGGCGCGCGAGCCTCCTCTGGTGGTCCGGCCTCGAGCTGACCGCGGCCGTCGTGGCCGTGGCACTCGACCTGCTCGTCCCCGCGTTCGTGATCGTGGCCGTGTCGGCGGTCTCGCTGGCTCTCCGCCGGCAACGTCCCGACTCGTTGGGCTTCCACCGCCTGCCGGCCCCGGTCCGTACGGCGGGCACCGTCGCCCTTCTCGTCCTCGCCTGGTCGGTCGCCCAGGTGGGGCTCGTCATGCCCGTGCTCGAACGGGTGACGGGGGAGACCCAGGACTTCGGCCTCTTCGCCGACCTCGAGGGTGACGTCGGCCTGCTCCTGGTGTTGCTGGCGGCCTCGTGGACGCTCGGGGCGCTGGTCGAGGAGACGGCCTTCCGGGGGCTCGTCGTGACGCGGCTGACCGAGGTGCTCGGCGGGGGTGCTCCGGCCACCTGGATCGCCGTGCTCGGCGCCGCCCTGCTGTTCGCGGCGATCCACACCGAGCAGGGCGTGGTCGGCCTCGCGGTGACCTTCCTCGACGGCCTGTTCTTCGGCTGGCTGAGGTTCCACTACCGCAGCCTGTGGGCGGCCGTGCTCGCGCACGGGTTCTCGAACACGCTCGGTCTGCTCGTGTTCTTCACCTGGGGCACCGTCGGCGGCCTCTGGTGACGGGTGCCAGGGCCGTCACGTGCCCGTCGGTGGCCGCGCTCAGCTCGCGGAGGGCCAGGACTGCGCGGCCAGGCGGTCGGTGAGCATGCGGCGGACCGCCTGCTCGCACACCTCGAGCCGGATCGCGTCGGGAAGGCGGCTCCGCGTCCCGAGTGACCGCTCGGCGCGGAAGACCATGGCGAGCACCTGCCCCGGTGGAAGGGCACCGGCGTACTCGAGGGTCAGGCGCTCGGCCAGATCGCGCACGCCGGCGCGGGTGTGGGCGGTCATCGCATCTCCTTCGGTGATGGGCCGAGGCTGCCAAGACGGGCCGGGCCCCGACCAGGGGAAAGGTCCCGAACCGCCCGACGGGACCTTGGTCCATGCCCACGTGGGTCCTCCCGCCCTGCCGGACCCTCGTTCGCGCACCCAGGGTGGAGATGGAGCGTGCGTCACCGATGGCGCCCGCAGGAAGAGGAGGCTCCACGATGATCAGGATCGGCATCAACGGGCTCGGACGGGTCGGCCGGACGCTGCTGCGCCAGGCAGTGCTCAGCGACGACATCCAGGTCGTCGGCGTCAACGACGTGGCGGACATCCGGATGCTGCGGACGTTGCTCCGCCGCGACAGCACGTTCGGGCCCTTCCCGGGCGAGATCGAGATCGGCGACGACGCGCTGGTCATCGGCGGCCACAAGATCCCCGTCTTCCGGGTCTCGAGCCCGGCGGAGCTGCCGTGGGGCGAGCTCGCCGTCGACGTCGCCGTCGAGTGCACGGGCAAGTTCCGCACGGGCGACACCGCGGGCGGCCACCTCGAGGCCGGCGCCCGCAAGGTCGTCATCTCGGCGCCCGGCAAGGACGTGGACGCCACCTTCGTGATGGGCGTCAACGACCACGACTACCAGCCCGCCCACCACGACGTCGTCTCCAACGCCTCGTGCACGACCAACTGTGTCGCGCCGATGGTCAAGGTGCTCCACGACGCCTTCGGCGTGCAGCACGGCTTCATGAGCACCGTCCACGCCTACACCGGGGACCAGAACCTGCTCGACGCGCCCCACAAGGACGCCCGGCGGGCCCGGTCGGCGGCGGTGAACATCGTCCCGACGACCACAGGCGCGGCGAAGGCGGTCGGCGAGGTCCTCCCGGAGCTGGCAGGTCGCCTCGACGGTGTCGCCCTGCGGGTGCCGGTCGTCGACGGCTCGCTCGTCGACCTGGCGGTGCTGCTCGACCGCGAGGTGACGGTCGCCGAGGTCAACGCGGCCTTCGAGGCTGCGGCGGCCACTCCCGAGCTGCGCGACCGGCTGCGCTACGAGGACGAGCCGTTCGTCTCGGTCGACGTGATCGGTGACTCGGCCTCGTGCGTGTTCGACTCCTCGCTGACGCAGACCGCGGGCAGCTTCGTGAAGGTCTTCGGCTGGTACGACAACGAGTGGGGGTACACCGCGCGGCTGCTCGAGCTGACCCGCCTGGTGGGCTCGCACGCGGCGACTCCCTCCGGGCCATGAAGCTGGACGTGCGCATCCACGGCCGTGGCGGCCAAGGCGTCGTCACGGCGGCGGAGCTGCTGTCGGTGGCCGCGTTCGACCAGGGCCTCCACGCACAGGCGTTGCCGAGCTTCGGGTCGGAGCGCACCGGCGCCCCGGTGACGGCCAGCTGCCGCATCTCGGACCGGCCGATCCGCTCGCACGACCCTGTCAGCCACCCCGACCTCGTCATGGTGCAGGACCTGACGCTGCTGCGCGACCCCGCCGTCCTCGCCGGGCTGCCCGACGACGGCACGGTGCTCGTCAACACCCGTCGCGACCTGGCCGACCTGGCGCGCGGCGGCCTGGTCATGGGGCCCGCCCAGCACTGGGTGACCGTCCCGGCGAACGACTTGTCCCGAGAGCTCCTGGGGCGGCCGCTCCCGAACACGGCGCTCATCGGGGCCGTCGTGGGGATCACCGGGCTGCTGGAGCCGGAGGCCGTGGCGGGCTCGATCCGCCGACGGTTCGCCGGCCTCGGGGAGCACGTCGCCGACGCCAACGTGCGGCTGGCCGAGCTGGCCTACGACCTCGTCGCGACGCAGACGCGGGGGAGTGGGACCCATGCGTAGGCAGCTCGAGGGCTCGCTCGCGGTCGCCGACACGGTGGCCCGGTGCCGGCCTCGCGTCGTCGCGGCGTACCCCATCTCGCCGCAGACCCACATCGTGGAGGCTCTCTCCGAGCTGGTCGCCTCGGGCGGGCTGGCCCCGTGCGAGTACCTGACCGTCGAGTCCGAGTTCGGCGCGCTCTCGGCGTGCATCGGTGCCTCCGCCGCCGGGGCCCGGACCTACACGGCCACGGCGAGCCAGGGCCTGCTCTTCATGGCCGAGGCGCTGCCCAACGCGTCCGGCCTGGGCCTGCCGATGGTGATGACGGTGGCCAACCGGGCGCTCGGCGCGCCGATCAACATCTGGAACGACCACTCCGACGCACTCTCCCAGCGCGACGCGGGGTGGTTGATGCTCTTCGCGTCCTCGAACCAGGAGGCCGTGGACCTGCACGTGCAGGCGTTCGCCCTGTCCGAGCGGACCTCCCTGCCGGTGATGGTGTGCATGGACGGGTTCGTGCTGACCCACGCGGTGGAAGAGGTCGACGTGCCCGAGCAGGAGCAGGTCGACGCCTTCCTCCCGGACTTCCACCCGCGGCAGTCGCTCGACCCCGACCACCCGGTCACGATCGGTGCGATGGTGGGGCCGGAGGCCTTCACCGAGGTGAAGTACCTGATGGCACACCGGCAGCTACGCGCTCTCGACGAGGTCAGCGCGGTGGCCCAGGAGTTCGAGTCGGCCTTCGGCCGGACGTCCGGTGGCCTCCTGCAGCCCTACCGGACCGACGGCGCCGAGCTGGTCGTGGTCGCCCTCGGCTCGGTGCTCGGCTCGCTCGCCGACGTGGTCGACGAGCTGCGTGACGAGGGGCTCGCGGTCGGCGCTCTGGGCATCTGCTGCTACCGCCCGTGGCCGTTCGACGAGGTCCGCGACGCTCTTCGCGGCGTGACGGACGTGGTCGTCGTGAACCGGGCCGTCGCCGTCGGGTCGGGCAGCATCCTCGGCCAGGACGTGCGGCTCTCGGCTCCGCGCGGGACAGCGGTCCACGACGTCGTGCTCGGGCTCGGAGGCCGCCCGGTCACGCGCGACGTGCTCCGACGTCTGGTGCTCGACGTCGTCACCGGACGGGTCGGCAGCGACTCCCTCACGTTCTTCGACCTCGACCACGACCGTGCCGCCGCCGAGCTGGCCCGGGAGCTGGCCGACACCGTCCCCGCGAACGGGGGAGGGTCATGACCACCACGCCGCTCAGGCTCTACCAGGTCGGCACCTTCGCGGCCGGCAACCGGCTGCTCGACCCCAGCGAGCGGACGGTGCAGTCGTCGGCGGACCGGGCGAGCTCCATCACCTCCGGGCACCGGGCGTGCCGGGGCTGCGGGGAGGCCCTGGCCGCCCGGGTGGTGATGGACGCGGCCATGCGGGCCACCGGTGGCCGTCTGGTCACCGTGAACGCGACCGGCTGCCTCGAGGTCTTCTCCACGCCCTTCCCCGAGTCCGCGTGGCAGGTCCCCTGGCTGCACTCCCTGTTCGGCAACGCCGCGGCCGTGGCCTCCGGGGTGGCGGCCGCCATGCGGGCCACCGGCCGCGACGACGTACGCGTGCTGGCGCAGGCCGGTGACGGCGGCACCGTCGACATCGGCCTCGGCTGCCTGTCGGGCATGTTCGAGCGCAACGACGACGTGCTCTTCGTCTGCTACGACAACCAGGGCTACATGAACACCGGCGTGCAGCGGTCCGGGGCCACGCCGGCCGGGGCCAGCACCGCCAACACCCGGCCCGTCGGATCGGGCATCGGCAACGCGTTCGGGACCGGCAAGAACCTGCCGCGCATCGCCATGGCGCACGAGATCCCGTACGTCGCCACGGCCACGATCGCGGACCTGCACGACCTCGAGGCCAAGGTCACCTCCGCCATGTCGCGTCGCGGAGCCCGGTACCTCCACGTGCTCGTGCCCTGCCCGCTCGGCTGGGGCTCGGACGCCAGTGACACCGTGCGGGTGGCCCGGCTGGCGACCCAGAGCGGGCTCTTCCCCGTCTTCGAGGCCGAGCACGGCACCGTCACGCAGGTGACGCCGATCCGCCGCCGGGTGCCCGTCGAGGAGTACCTGCGTCTCCAGACGCGGTTCCGCCACCTGTTCACCGAACCGGGACGACCCGACGTGGTGGCCGCGCTCCAGGCCCAGGCCGACCGCGACATCGCCCGGTACGGGCTCGACCCCGAGGAGGAGTCATGAACCTGCCGTTCGCCGTCACGCTGGGCCCGGGCTCCAGCCGCGCCGACCACACCGGTGCCTGGCGCACCGAACGCGCCGTCTACGTGCAGCGGACGGCCCCGTGCGGCAACGCCTGTCCGGCCGGGGAGGACGTGCGGAGCTGGCTGTACGACGCCGAGAGCGGCGGCGCCGGCTACGAGGCCGCCTGGCGGCGCATCATGGAGACCAACCCGTTCCCGGCCGTCTGCGGTCGGGTGTGCTACCACCCGTGCGAGACGGCCTGCAACCGCGGCCACCTCGACGAGGCGGTCGGCATCAACTCCGTCGAGCGGTTCCTGGGCGACGAGGCGCTGGCCCAGGGATGGCGGGTCGAGGCCACGGCTGCCCCCACCGGCCGCCGGGTGCTGGTCGTGGGCTCCGGACCGGCCGGCCTGTCGGCGGCGTACCACCTCGCCCGTCGCGGCCACGCGGTCACCGTCCGCGAGTCGGCACCCGTGGCGGGCGGGATGATGCGCTACGGGATCCCTCGCTACCGGCTGCCTCGTGAGGTGCTGGACGCCGAGATCCGCCGGCTGCTGGCCCTCGGCATCCAGCTGGAGGTCGACACACCCGTGACCGACCTCGACGCCGTGATGGAAGCCGAGGGCTGGGATGCCGCCTTCCTCGCCGTCGGCGCGCAGCTCGGGCACCGCACGTACCTGCCGGCGGCCTCGGCCGCGCGCATCCTGGACGCGGTCTCGCTGCTCCACGGGCTGGAGGAGGGCGAACGCCCGCTGCTCGGCCGGCGCGTGGCGGTGTACGGCGGGGGCAACACGGCCGTCGACGCGGCGCGGACCGCTCGACGGCTCGGGGCCTCCGACGCCGTGGTCGTCTACCGCCGGACCCGCGAGCGGATGCCGGCGCACGCCGAGGAGGTCGCGGACGCCGAGGCGGAGGGGGTCGTCTTCCACTGGCTCTCGACCATCGAGCGGGTCGAGCCCGAAGGCCTGGTGATCGAGCGGATGGAGCTGGACGAGGACGGCTTCCCTCGACTCACCGGCCGCACCGAGAGACTGGCCGCCGACAGCGTCGTGCTGGCGCTCGGCCAGGACACCGACCTCTCGTTCCTGGGCGAGGCCTCGGCCCTCCGGGTCTCCGACGGTACGATCGACACCGACCGGGCGTTCGCCACGACCCGCCCCGGTGTCTTCGCCGGCGGCGACGTGGTGGCGGGAGAGCGGTCGGTCACCATCGCGATCGGTCACGGTCGCCGAGCCGCGGAGAGCATCGACGACTGGCTGGCCGGACGCCCGCCCGCACCTGAGGCGGACGTCGACCTCGCGCCGTACGAGGCCTTGAACACCTGGTACTTCCAAGACGCCGACCGCGCCCACCGCGAGCGTCTCGAGCTGGCGCGGCGCAGCTCGACCTTCGACGAGGTCGTGCACGGCCTCGACCGCGAGACGGCGCTGTACGAGGCACGCCGCTGCCTGTCGTGCGGGAGCTGCTTCTCCTGCGACAACTGCTACGCCATGTGCCCCGACGATGCCGTGATCAAGCTCGGGCCGCCGGGCGAGTACGTCATCGACCTCGACTACTGCAAGGGCTGCGGCCTCTGCGTGCAGGAGTGCCCGGCCGGCGCCATCGTGATGGTCCCCGAGGAGACCTGAGCCGTCCGGTCCCGGTCCGGCCGCGTGAGCGATCCAGGCCATTGGTCCCGGTGCGAGGACCCCTTGGGCCCTGCTCCTCAGGTCCGTGGGCGACGAGGCTGGTGGGAGACCTCGAGAAGGGAGCAGGACATGCACACCCAGTCGACAGGCGCCGTCGTGGTCGGCGTCGCGGAGTCGGTCTTCACGGGCTGGGCCCTGCCCTGGGCCGCCCAGCAGGCCCAGCTGGAGGGACGTCGCCTTGTCCTCGTCAACGCCTCGGGCCCGGTGTCCGGCGCCTGGCGGGAGTACGGCATGGACCCCGTGCCCAGCTCCTCCGCCATGCTGCGCGAGCACGGCGAGCAGCTGCTGGCCCGCGCCCGCGCGGTCGTCGAGAAGGACGCGCCGGACGTGCCGGTGGACGAGCTCTTCGAGGTCGTCGACCCCAGCGCGCTGCTCATCCAGTGCTCCTCGACCGCCCATCTGCTGGTGCTCGGCTCGCGCGGGCGAGGCCCCGTGCGCAGCCACCTCCTCGGCTCGGTCGGCCTCGCCGTGGTGCGCCACGCCGCATGCCCCGTCGTCGTGCACCGCCCCGGTGACCACCCGGGGCTCCTCCACCGCGGGGTGATCGTCGCCGCCGACGCCACTGAGGAGTCGGAGCCCGTCCTGGCCTTCGCCTTCCGCGAGGCGAGGCTGCTCGGCCTGCCGCTCACCGTCGTCCACTACGTGTACGACGTGCGGTCGGCCCTGGTGGGCGCCCCGATGTCCGGGACCCTGAGCGAGGACACCGAGGAGCACGAGCGGGCGCTCGCGGGGTCGCTGGAAGGCTTCCGCAAGGACTACCCCGACGTGCAGCTCACCGTCGAGACGCTCCCCGGCCTCCTGCCCGAGCAGGGTCTGGCCCAGCTCGGTCGCGAGGCCGACCTCACGGTCGTGGGGACGCACCACCGAGGCTTCCTGGGCCGGTGGCTGGCCGGCTCGGTCTCCGAGTCGGTGCTCGAGCACGTTCCCGGTGCGGTGGCGGTGGTGCCCATCCGGTCGTCACGGACGCCATGACCCAGGCCGTCACCCTCCCGAGGACGGGTACGAGCACGCGCCCGGGGACGTCCGCGTTCGGGTGGTCGCTGGTGGCTCTCGCCGGGCTCCTCGCACTGAACACCGTGCTGGGCCCGCTGCTCCTCGGCGTCGTGGAGTACCCCATCTCGGAGTCGATGCTGAACCAGCTGCTCGGCCTTGAGCTGGTGACGTCGGTGCTGGTCGTCCCCTGGACGGCGGTCGCAGGCTTGTTGGCCCTCCGCCACGACGCGCGGGCCCCCCTGCTGGCCCTCGGGCCCACCGGCTACACCGCCTACATGTTCGTCCAGTACGTCGTCGGCCCCGAGTACGGCGAGTACTCCTGGGTGGTCCTGTTCCACGTGGCGCTCGTGGCCCTCTCCGGCGGGCTGGCGCTCAGCGCGTGGGCGCGAGCCCTGCGTGGTCCGGTGCCGCCGCTCACCGGCCGACAGCGACGCCGGAACGCACTCGTGCTGTCGGGACTCGCGGCGTTCGTCGTCCTGCGGTACCTCCCGGCCTTCGCCGGAGCCCTGACCGGTGGGCCGATCGCGGCGGAGTTCCGAGACGCCCGCACGTTCTTCTGGTCGATCGTGCTCCTGGACCTCGGGGCGGTCGTCCCGATCACCGCGGCCGCGGCCGTGGCTCTGCTCCGCGACACCGGCGCAGGTCATCGAGCCCTGTACGGCGTGGTGGGCTGGTTCGCGCTGGTCCCTCCCTCGGTGGCCGCCATGGCCGCGGTGATGCTGGCCCGCAACGACCCGCACGCGTCGGTGCCGACGCTGCTCCTGCTCGCGGCGGCCACGCTGGCGTTCTGGGCTGTCGCGATGAGCGTCCTCGGTCGTCTGGTCGGACGCGGGGAGCGCGTGGGTGCTGGTCCCGAGTGACGCAGCCAGGTATCCGAGGTCCCGCCGGACCAGGGCCGAAGGTCCCTGTCCCTGTCCGTGGGGCTCCGCTGGACTGTGGTAGGCCGAACGAACACCTTGGAAGGGATCCCATGTCCACGACCCCCCGCGGGACCTCGACATCGCAGGAGACCGAGAACCGCTCGCCCGCCCTGATGCTGGCCCTCGCCACCATCGGCTTCGCGGTCAACTTCTGGGCGTGGGCGCTGATCAGTCCGCTCGGGCCGCTGTTCCGCGACAAGGGGACGTTGGGGACCCTCAGCGAGTCCGATGTCGCCCTGATGGTCGCCGTTCCCGTCCTGGTCGGCTCGCTCGGACGCATCCTCGTCGGGGCGCTGACCGATCGCTTCGGCGGTCGCATCATGTTCCCGCTCGTCTCGGCGGCGACGATCGTGCCCATCCTGTTCCTGGCGTTCGTCGCGCTGGACTCCTACGCGCTGATCCTGGTCGGGGGCTTCTTCCTGGGGATCGGCGGAACGGCGTTCGCCGTGGGCGTCCCGTTCGTCAACGCCTGGTTCCCGCCCGAGCGGCGCGGGCTGGCCGTCGGCATCTTCGGAGCCGGCATGGGCGGCACCGCGATCAGCGCCCTCACGACCGTCAAGCTCTTCACCAACGTCGGGGAGAAGGCGCCGTTCCTGATCACCGCGGCGGCGCTCGCCGTGTACGTGGTGGTGTCGTCCCTCATGCTGCGCGACGCTCCGGGACGCGTCGTCCCGACGACGAGCCTGGCCACCCGCCTGGTGGCGAACGCGCGTCTGCCGATCACGTGGCAGGCCTGCATCCTGTACGCCGTCGCGTTCGGCGGGTACGTCGCCTTCTCCGTCTACCTCCCCGCCTACCTGAAGACCGAGTACGGCCTGAGCCCGACGGGAGCCGCGAACCGGATGGCCGGGTTCGTTGTGGTCGCCGTGGTCATGAGGCCGGTGGGCGGCTGGCTGTCGGACCGGTTGGGCCCGATCCCGGTGCTCGCCGCCGGCTACGGCGTCGTCGTGCTCGACGCCGCCCTCGACGCCGCCGTCGCGGCCGGCCGCCCCCCCGTCGACACCCTGGGAGCGGCAGCCTTCTTGTCCATGGCCGCGGCCCTGGGCTGCGGCAGTGGCGCCACCTTCGCCCTGATCGCGAGGGTGACCGACCCGGCCCGCGTCGGAGGAGTCACCGGCCTGGTGGGCGCAGCCGGCGGCTTCGGCGGCTTCGTGCCGCCCCTGCTCATGGGCTACATCTACGGACGCACCGACTCCTACGCGCTCGGCCTCTGGCTGCTGTCGGTCACCGCGGCCTTGGCCCTGGCGCTGACGCTGACCATCGTCCGGAGCACCGAGCGAACGCGCGGCGACGCAGCACTTCAACCAGGGTGATCGTCTGGGTAACGTCCGGCGCAGCCGTTTCCAACCGCGAGGAAGGCTTGTGAGCACAGTGGCCCAGCCCGAAGGTGAGAACGGCAGTCGCGAGGTCGGCCTGGACGGTGCGCTCAGCGAAGCCCTCGTGCGCACCAGGAGGTTCTTCTCCAGAGGTGAGGTCTCCGCGGATCTCCGCACCCTGACCAAGACCGGAGGCCGCCAGGCCGACGACTTCTACCGCGACCGCTGGAGCCACGACAAGGTGGTGCGTTCCACGCACGGGGTCAACTGCACCGGGTCGTGCTCGTGGAAGGTCTACGTCAAGGACGGGATCATCACCTGGGAGACCCAGCAGACGGACTACCCGTCGGCCGGCCCGGACCGGCCGGAGTACGAGCCTCGCGGCTGCCCGCGCGGTGCGGCCTTCTCCTGGTACACCTACTCGCCGACGCGGATCCGCTACCCGTACGTCCGTGGCGTGCTGCTGCAGATGTTCCGCGAGGCCAAGTCGCAGCACGGGGGCGACCCTGTCAGGGCCTGGGCCCACATCGTCGACAACCCGCAGCGTGCCAGGGCCTACAAGTCCGCCCGGGGCAAGGGCGGCCTGGTCCGGGCGACGTGGGACGAGGCCACCGAGCTGGTGGCGGCGGCCTACGTGCACACGATCGCGACCTGGGGCCCGGACCGGGTCGCGGGCTTCTCACCCATCCCGGCCATGTCGATGGTCTCCCACGCGTCGGGTGCCCGGTTCACGTCGTTGATCGGCGGCTCGATGCTGTCGTTCTACGACTGGTACGCCGACCTGCCGGTCGCCTCGCCGCAGATGTTCGGCGACCAGACCGACGTCCCGGAGTCGGGCGACTGGTGGGACGCCGGCTACCTGGTCATGTGGGGCTCCAACGTGCCGGTCACGCGGACACCGGACGCGCACTGGATGACCGAGGCGCGCTACCGCGGGCAGAAGGTCGTCGTGGTCTCACCGGACTACGCCGACAACGTGAAGTTCGCCGACGAGTGGCTGGCCATCAGACCGGGCACCGACGGCGCGCTGGCGATGGCGATGGGCCACGTGATCCTCCAGGAGTTCTTCGTCGACCGGCCGACGCCGTACTTCGTCGACTACACGAAGCGCTACACCGACCTGCCCTTCCTGGTCACCCTCGACATCGGTTCCGACGGGGTCACCCACCGGGCCGGCAAGTTCCTCACCGCCGCCGACCTGCCGGCCGACGCGGGCCGGGAGAACGCCCACTTCCTGACGGTGCTGGTCGACGCGCGGACCGGTGAGCCCGTGGTGCCCAACGGCGCGCTCGGACATCGGTTCGGAGACGCCGGAGCGGGGAAGTGGAACCTCGACCTGGGCGAGGTGGACCCGTTGCTGACCCTGCTCGACGACGGCGCCGAGACCGTGGCGGTGGAGCTCCCGCGGTTCGACGACGTCGACGGGACCCCTGGGTCGCTGCGCCGTGACGTGCCGGTGCGCAGGATCGGTGACCGGCTGGTCACCACGGTCTACGACCTGATGCTCGCGCAGTACGGCGTGGGGCGGACCGGCCTCGGTGGTGACTACGCGACGTCGTACGAGGACGCGACGGCGCCGTACACCCCTGCCTGGCAGGAGTCGATCACCGGTGTGCCTGCCGGGGCCGCCGCGCGGATCGCCCGCGAGTTCGCGCAGAACGCCGAGGAGTCCCGCGGGCGCTCGATGATCCTGATGGGCGCGGGCACCAACCACTGGTTCCACTCCGACACGATCTACCGCGGCTTCCTGGGGCTCACGACGCTCACCGGGTGCCAGGGTGTCAACGGCGGTGGCTGGGCGCACTACGTGGGCCAGGAGAAGTGCCGCCCGGTCACGGGGTGGGCCCAGCTCGCTTTCGGCCTGGACTGGAGGCGTCCTCCTCGGCAGATGATCCACACGGCGTACTGGTACCTGCACACCGACCAGTTCCGCTACGACACCTTCTCCGCCGACACCGTCTCGGCGACGACCGGCAGCGGCAGGTTCGACGGCTTGAGCACCGCCGACGTCATCGCCAAGAGCGCCCGGATGGGGTGGATGCCGACGTACCCCACGTTCAACCGCAACCCGCTGGGGCTGGCCGACGAGGCGGCCGAGGCCGGCCGGCCGGTGGCCGACCACGTGGTGGACCAGCTGCGGTCCGGTGACCTGCGGTTCGCGGCGGAGGATCCGGACGCACCCGAGAACTTCCCGCGCGTGCTCGCGATCTGGCGCGCCAACCTCCTCGGCTCCTCGGGCAAGGGCAACGAGTACTTCCTCAAGCACCTGCTCGGCACCGACAGCTCGCTGCGCGCGAGCGAGGCGTCCGGCAGCCAGCGGCCGCGTGAGGTCGAGTGGCACGACGAGGCGCCGGAAGGGAAGCTCGACCTGCTGCTCAGCCTGGACTTCCGGCAGACCAGCACGACGATCTTCTCCGACGTCGTGCTCCCGGCCGCCACGTGGTACGAGAAGCACGACCTCAACACCACCGACATGCACCCGTTCATCCACTCCTTCAACCCCGCCATCGCCCCGCCGTGGCAGACCCGCACCGACTGGGACGCCTGGCAGACGATCGCGACGAAGTTCAGCGAGCTGGCCGCCACGCACCTCGGCACGCGCACGGACGTGGTGGCGGTGCCCCTGCTGCACGACACCCCCGACGCGATGGCCAACCCGCACGGCGTGGTCCGCGACTGGAAGCACGGCGAGTGCGACCCCGTCCCGGGCGTCACCATGCCGAAGCTCGTCGTGGTGGAGCGCGACTACGCCGCCGTCGGCGCACAGATGCAGGCGCTCGGTCCGCTCCTCGACACGCTCGGTACGACGACGAAGGGCGTCACCTACGACGTGACCGCCTCCATCGACTACCTGCGGCACAAGAACGGCACGATCCGTGGCGGGGCGGCTGACGGCCGCCCGTCGCTGCAGCGCGACGTCCACGCCTGCGAGGCGATCCTCGCCCTTTCCGGCACCACGAACGGTCACACCTCGCCACCCAGGGCTTCAAGACCCTGGAGAAGCGCACCGGCACCCTCCTGCACGACCTGGCGGCCGAGCACGAGGGCAAGCAGATCACCTTCGCCGACACCCAGGCCGCGCCGGTGCCGGTCATCACGTCGCCGGAGTGGTCCGGCTCGGAGACCGGGGGTCGCCGCTACTCGCCGTTCACCATCAACGTCGAGCGGCTCAAGCCCTGGCACACCCTGACCGGCCGGCAGCACTTCTACCTCGACCACGACTGGATGTCGGAGCTGGGCGAGGGGTTGCCCGTCTACCGCCCGCCCCTGAACATGGGCGCGCTCTTCGCCGAGCCCGACGTCGGTGACGTGGGAGAGCTGGGCGTGACCGTTCGGTACCTCACGCCCCACAACAAGTGGTCCATCCACTCGGAGTACCAGGACAACCTGTTCATGCTGTCGCTGTCGCGGGGTGGCCAGACGATCTGGATGAGTGACCAGGACGCCGCGAAGGTCGGCGTCGCGGACAACGACTGGGTCGAGGCGGTCAACCGCAACGGCGTCGTCGTCGCTCGCGCCATCGTGTCCCACCGGATGCCCGAGGGCACGGTCTACATGCACCACGCCCAGGACCGGCTCATCGACGTGCCCATCGCCGAGACCTCCGGCAAGCGCGGCGGCATCCACAACTCGCTGACCCGGATCCTGGTCAAGCCCAGCCACCTGATCGGCGGCTACGCCCAGCTGTCCTTCGCCTTCAACTACCTCGGGCCCACGGGCAACCAACGCGACGAGGTCACCGTCATCCGTCGCCGTTCGCAGGACGTGGAGTACTGACATGCGCGTGATGGCCCAGATGGCGATGGTGATGAACCTCGACAAGTGCATCGGCTGCCACACCTGCTCGGTGACCTGCAAGCAGGCGTGGACCAACCGGACCGGCACGGAGTACGTCTGGTTCAACAACGTGGAGACCCGGCCCGGCCAGGGCTACCCGCGTCGCTACGAGGACCAGGAGCAGTGGAAGGGGGGCTGGACGCTCAACAAGCGCGGTCGACTCTCGCTCAAGGCGGGCGGCCGGTGGCGCAAGCTGGCGACGATCTTCTCCAACCCCAAGCTGCCGTCGATCACGGACTACTACGAGCCCTGGACCTACGACTACGCCACGCTGACCGACGCCCCGGCCCAGGAGCACACGCCGGTCGCGCGGCCGAAGTCGCTGATCTCGGGGCGGGACATGAAGATCGAGTGGTCCTCGAACTGGGACGACAACCTCGGCGGGTCGGCGGCCACCGAGAAGCACGACCCGATGCTGGCCAAGATCGCGGAGAAGGTCAGGTTCGAGTTCGAGCAGACCTTCATGTTCTACCTCCCGCGGATCTGCGAGCACTGCCTGAACCCGTCGTGCGCCGCGTCCTGTCCCAGCGGCGCGATCTACAAGCGGGCCGAGGACGGCATCGTCCTCGTCGACCAGGACCGCTGCCGGGGCTGGCGGATGTGCGTGTCCGGCTGCCCGTACAAGAAGGTCTACTTCAACCACAAGACCGGCAAGGCCGAGAAGTGCACCTTCTGCTTCCCGCGCGTCGAGGTCGGCCTGCCGACGGTCTGCGCGGAGACCTGCGTCGGCCGCCTGCGCTACATCGGCCTGATCCTGTACGACGCCGACCGGGTGCTCGAGGCCGCCTCGACCCCCGACGAGCACGACCTCTACGAGGCCCAGCGATCGCTGCTGCTGGACCCCCACGACCCGGAGGTCGTTCGCGCCGCCGAGCGGGACGGCATCCCGCGCGACTGGATCGACGCCGCACAGCGCTCGCCGATCCACGCCTTGATCAACACCTACCGGGTCGCCCTACCCCTGCACCCGGAGTACCGCACGATGCCGATGGTCTGGTACATCCCTCCGCTGTCACCGGTCATCGACGTGGTCCGCGAGACCGGCGAGGACGCCGAGGACACCGGCAACCTCTTCGCGGCCATCGACGCGCTGCGGATCCCGGTCGAGTACCTCGCCGAGCTGTTCACGGCCGGTGACACGGTCCCGGTCGACGGGGTGCTCAAGAAGCTCGCCGCGATGCGCTCCTACATGCGCGACATCAACCTGGGCCGCGACCCCGACGCCTCGATCCCGGCTGCGGTCGGCATGAGCGAGGAGGACATGTACGACATGTACCGCCTCCTGGCCATCGCGAAGTACGACGAGCGCTACGTGATCCCGCCGGCGCACGCCGAGCAGGCGCACTCGCTGGAGGAGATCGCCACCGAGTGCGCGGTCTCGGAGTACGGAGGGGGGAATCCCGAGATCTTCGGCGAGGGCTCGGGCACCCTGACACCCATCGCGGTCGAGAACTTCCAGATGCTCAAGGACCGGCAGACCTCCGACACCCTGGCTGGGCCGTCGGACAAGGCCTCGCGGGTCAACCTGCTGAACTGGGACGGCAAGGGAGCTCCCAGTGGTCTGTTCCCACCGAGGCCCCCCGGCCCGCCCGCCGAGGAGGTGGAGGACCGATGAGGCGAGGGCCGCGCCGGCTCACCCCGGCACAGCTGAGCCTCGCCTGGCAGTCCGCCTCTCTCCTGCTGGACTACCCGGACCGGGCGCTCGTGGACCGGCTTGGACTGGTCAGGCAGGCGTCGTACGCGCTGCCGCCGCCGGTCGGAGCGCCACTGAGGGCCGTCGTGGCGACTCTCGAGGAGACGCCGCTGGCCACGCTGGAGGCCGACTACGTGGAGACGTTCGACAGCCGGCGCCGGCACACCCTGTTCCTCACCTACTTCGCCCACGGCGACACCCGCAAGCGTGGCGCCGCGCTCCTGCGGTTCAAGCAGACCTACCTGGACTCCGGGTTCGAGGTCACCGAGCAGGAGCTGCCCGACCACCTGTGCGTGGTCCTCGAGTACGCCGCCACGATCGACCAGGTGCGTGGCCGGCAGCTGATGCTCGACCACCGGGCGGGTCTCGAGCTGCTGCGGATCTCGCTCACCGAGACCGGATCGCGGTGGGCGGGCGCCGTCGAGTCGGTCACCGCCACGCTGCCGCCGTTGCGAGGGGACGAGATGGCGGCCGTCCGCCGACTGGCGGCCGAGGGGCCACCCGAGGAGGAGGTCGGACTCACCCCCTACGCCACACCGGCGTTCGACCCCGGCCCGGCGCGGCCCGATGCCTCCACGGTCGTGCCGCTGCCGATGCCGTCGTTCCCAGGAGGCCGCTGACGATGGACGCCTTCCTCTGGGTCATCGTTCCCTACCTCTGCCTCGCGACCTTCGTCGTCGGGCACTTCTGGCGCTACCGCTACGACAAGTTCGGCTGGACCACCCGCTCCTCCCAGCTGTACGAGGACCGGCTCCTGCGGCTCGGTTCCCCGCTCTTCCACTTCGGAATGCTGGGCGTCGTGGGAGGTCACGTCGTCGGCCTGCTCGTCCCGCAGTCGTGGACCGACGCGTTGGGCATCAGCCACGAGACCTACCACGTGGCGGCGGTGGCGGGCGGCCTCGTCGCGGGGTTGATGGCGGTGGTGGGCATGGCGATCCTGGTCTACCGCCGCCGGACCGTCGGCCCGGTCTTCTCCGCGACGACGCGCATGGACAAGGTGATGTACGCCTTCCTGGCGGCCGTGATCGTGCTCGGCATGTGGAACACCGTCGCCGGGTCGATCATGACGTTCGGCCGGGAGTACAACTACCGCGAGGGCGTCTCGGTCTGGTACCGCTCGTTCCTCGCCTTCCGGCCCGACGCGTCCCTGATGGCGGACGCGCCGCTGGGCTTCCGGCTCCACGCCCTCGTCGCGTTCGGGCTCTTCGCGCTCTGGCCCTTCACCCGGCTCGTGCACGTCTTCAGCGCGCCCGTGGGCTACCTCACCCGCCCCTATATCGTCTACCGCAGCCGCGACGACCGGCAGCTCGGCAGCCACCGGCCGCGGCGCGGCTGGGACCGCGTCGGCTGAGTCGCGCGGTCAGGCGCGCACCGTCTCCATCTCCGGGCGGTAGCTGCCGTACCTCGCCGCGCTGTTGAGGCCCGCCCGATGCAGCAGGGCGGCCTGCGCGGCCGAGCGGTTGGCCTCCTCGCCCGCCCAGGCGCGCAGCACGGGCGCCTGGAGCGCGCGGCCGAAGGAGAAGCTGAGCTCCCACGGCTGAGGTACGTGCCGGTTGATCGCGTCCAGCCGGGTGGTGGCCTGCTCGTCGGACTGGCCGCCGGACAGGAACACGATGCCGGGTACGGCGGCCGGGACCGCCCGCCGGAGCACCTCGACCGTCATCAGGGCGATCCGCTCGTCGTCGGCCTGCTCGGGGCAGTCACTGCCCGGGAGCACCATGTTGGGCTTGAGCAGGGTGGCCTCCAACCGGACCCGGTGCCGCGCGAGCTGGTCGTACACGGCGCGCAGCACCTCGGTGGTGACCTCGGCGCACCGCTCGACGGTGTGCGAGCCGTCCATCAGCACCTCGGGCTCGACGACGGGGGTCAGTCCGACCTCCTGGGCCAGCGCGGCGTACCGGGCCAGCGCGTGCGCGTTGGCCTCGATGCAGGTCGGCGTCGGGCGGCCCTCGCCGATGCGCAGCACGGCGCGCCACTTGGCGAACCGGGCGCCCAGCTCGGCGTACTCCTCGAACCGGTCCCGTAACCCGTCGAGCCCGTCGGTGACGACCTCGTCCGGGAACGCCGCGAGCGGCTTGGTCCCGGCGTCGACCTTGATCCCCGGGATCAGTCCCGCCGAGCTCAGGACGTCGGCGAACGGCCGGCCGTCGGTGGTCCGCTGGCGGATCGTCTCGTCGAAGAGGATGACGCCGCTGACGTACTCGGACAGGCCCACGGTGGTGAACAGCAGCTCGCGGTACTCCCGGCGTCTCGGCTCGGTCGACTCCAGGCCGATGGCGGAGAGCCGCTTCGCCATCGTGGGTGTGCTCTCGTCGGCGGCCAGGATGCCCTTGCCGGGCGCGACCAGGGCCGCGGCGGTGTGGTCCATGGACTGGTGTGTCATCGTCACTCCTTCGCGTGGGTCTTCGGCACGTCGTCGGCGCGCTCGTCGCGCCTCCTCGCCATGCTGCCGCCTCGAGGGGGCGCCGCGCCGCGGGCGGAGGTCCCGAGCCGGCGGGACGATCGGCTGCAGCGCCCACGACTCGAGCCTCTGCCGGCCGGCGCGCGCCGCCACCAGGATGGAGTCGGGAAGAGAGGTGTCCCATGAGGCTCCACCGGAAGGACCTGTTCGCCAGCCTCCTGATCGCCGCGGTCGCGGTGCCGTACGTCGGCTACCTCCTGCGCGGAGAGATGCCCCCGATCGAGGACCAGCGCGGCATGGCCGGCACCGGCCTGGTGCTCGGCGCCGTCGCGTTCCTCGTGCTGTGGCGCGGAGACGCCATCGACCGGGCCGGCAAGGCCGAGACGGCCTCGGCCGTCCTCAGCCTCGGGCTGGGCGTGGCTGCCTACGAGCTCTCGGACTCCGCCATGGCCGACGCGCTGCTGGCCGCGTTCATGGCCTCGATGGCCCTGGTCTGGGTGGTCAAGCTCGTCGACCACACCGGGGCCGTGCACTGGCACCGCCCGGCCGAGGTCGCCCGGTGACTCTCGCCGGGACCACAGGGAATCGAGAGGTGATCGAGATGAGTGAGATCGAGAACGAGAACGAGACGTCGACGGGGCTCCGCGAGGAGGCCATCGCCGTGCTCAAGAAGCGGCGTGACTTCCACCGTCACGTCGCGGTCTACCTGCTGGTGAACACCGCGCTGGTGGTCACCTGGGCGACGACCAACTCCGGCGGGTTCTTCTGGCCGGTGTTCGTCATCGTGTTCTGGGGCATCGGCGTGGTCATGAACGGCTGGGACGCCTACTCCGACGACGCGGTGTCCGAGCGCAGGATCGAACGAGAGGTCCGGCGCCTGGAGCACCGGCGTTGACTGCTGACTCCAGCACCTGAACGTGCCGATGGTCCGTCCCTCCGGGGCCCTTGGGCTCTGCCACCGGCCTCGGCGCGCGACCACGCTGGAAGCATGACAACGCCGGGTCTGAGGCAGCGGTCCGCCCACACCGACGAGGAGCAGGGTCGCGTCCGAGCCGTCGCGGCCAGCGCTCGAGGCGCCTGCAAGGTGTACGGCGCCGGCGAGACCGCCGTCGCCGCGCTCGACGACGTGACCTTGGATCTGCCGGCGGGTCGGTTCACCGCCATCATGGGCCCTTCGGGGTCCGGCAAGTCGACCCTCATGCACTGCCTCGCGGGACTGGACACCCTGACGAGCGGGCAGGTGCTGATCGGCGGCACGGACCTGGCGTCGCTGAGCGACAAGGAGCGGACGATCCTGCGCCGCGACCGGCTCGGCTTCGTGTTCCAGGCCTTCAACCTGCTCCCCACCCTGACCGCCGAGGAGAACATCACCCTGCCGGTCGACCTTGCCGGGCACGCGCCGGAGCACGAGTGGTTCGGGACCGTCGTCGACACGCTGAACCTCCGTGACCGGCTCCGTCACCGGCCCTCCGAGCTCTCCGGCGGACAGCAGCAACGGGTCGCCGTGGCTCGGGCCCTCATCACCCGGCCCGACGTCGTCTTCGCCGACGAGCCGACCGGGGCGCTCGACCGCAAGGCAGGGGTGGAGCTGCTGCGCTTCCTGCGGTCGGTCGTCGACGACCTGGGCCAGACGGTCGTGATGGTCACCCACGACCCCGGAGCGGCGGCGTACGCCGATCGAGTGGTCTTCCTCGTCGACGGAGGGATCGTCGAGGAGCTCACCGAGCCGACGCGTGAGCGCGTCCTGGAGATCATGGGACGGCTGGGAGACTGACCATGCTGAGGCTCTCGCTGCGCAACCTGCTGGTCAGCAAGCTGCGCCTGTTCCTCACCGTCGCGGCCGTGACGGTGGGGGTGTCCTTCGTGTCGGGCACCTTCGTGCTGTCCGACACCATGGCCAAGGCGTTCGACGAGCTGTACGTCGGCCTCACCAACGGCACCGATGTCGTGGTGAAGTCGCAGCCCGCCTTCGAGGCCGACATCACCACCAACGGGGGACAGGTCCGGCCCATCGACGAGGCGATGGTCGACCAGGTGCGTGCGGTGCCCGGTGTGGCGCTGGCGCGCGGCTCCGTGACCGGCTTCGCCCTCATCCTGGACAAGGAGGGCCGGCCCATCCAGCCCGGCGGAGCGCCAACGTTCGGCGCCAGCATCGGCGACGCCCGCCTCTCGGGGGACTTCGTCTACCGGCAGGGCCTCGAACCGACCCGGTCGGACCAGGTCGCGATCGATGCGCGCACGGCCGACCAGGCCGGCTTCGTGCTGGGTGACCGGATCGACGTGGTCTTCCAGAGCGGCAGGCAGACGTTCACGCTCGTCGGCACCATCGGGTTCGGCGAGACGGACAGCCTCCTCGGCGCGACCATGGCCGGCTTCGACCTGACGACCGCCCAGCGGCTCTTCGACAAGGTGGGCCTGGTCGACGAGATCGACGTACAGGCACAACGCGGGGTGGGCGCGGAGGAGCTTCGCGACCGGATCGCGGCGACCCTCCCTGACGGCGTCGAGGCGCTGACCGGGGACCAGGTCGCAGCCGACGGCTCGGCCGCGGTGCGCGACGCCATGGGCATCTTCACCCAGGTGCTCCTCGTGTTCGCGGGCATCTCGCTGCTGGTCGGCTCCTTCGTCATCTGGAACACCTTCAACGTCCTGGTCGCACAGCGGCGGCGCGAGGTCGCGCTCATGCGGGCGGTCGGTGCCACGCGCGGGCAGGTGCTGCGCGGGGTGCTGCTCGAGGCGCTGCTCGTCGGGACGTTCTCCGGGGGTCTGGGTCTGGGCCTCGGTGTGGGTCTGGCGGCGGGCATCCGATCACTCCTGAAGCTGGTCGGCGTGGAGATGCCGACGACCTCACCGGCCGTCGAGCCGCGCACGATCGTGGCGGCCCTGCTCGTCGGCGTCCTCGTCACCATGGTGGCCGCGATCGCACCGGCATGGGCCGCGACCCGGGTCGCGCCCATGGAGGCGCTCCGCGACGCGGTGCCGGCGCGGTACGCCGCGGGATGGAGCCGGTCGGTGGCCGGGGGAGTCCTGCTCACGGCCGGAAGTGCGGGCCTGGTGGCCTGCATCGTCGTGGGCGACCAGCGGTGGTGGACCGTGCTGTCCACCCTCGTCACGTTCGCAGGTCTGGTGGTCGCGGGACCCACGCTCGCCCGCCTCACGGCGGCCGCCGCGGACCACGGCCGGCGCGGGGGTGGGTGGCGGATGGCCGCCCGCAACGTCGAGCGCAGCGCCCGCCGCTCGGCGGCCACCGCACTGGCCCTCACGATCGGCCTCACCGTCGTGGTCGCCGTGGCCGTCAGCGCCGCCTCGCTGCGGGAGTCGGTGGCGGACGCGGTGAGCGGTGGCAACCGGTCCGACCTGATCCTGGAGCCCGCCGGTGCGGGCCTCGGCGTGAGCCCGGCCGTGGCCGACCTGCTGCGCGATCGCGACGACGTCGCGGACGTCGTCGAGCTGCGCGAGACCGGCGCCCGGGTCAACGGTCACGACAGCCTGGTCTCGGCGATGAACGCCGACGGGCTCGGCCGCGTCATCGACCTCGGCATCGAGGAAGGGAGCCTGGACACCTTCGGACCCGGCGCCGTCCTGGTGAGCACGCAGCGGGCCGAGGACCTCGGGGTCGGGGTCGGTGACTCCGTCACGGTGACCTTCCCGGAGACGGGATCGACGACCATGAGGGTCGCGGCCACCTTCAGCAGGGGAGCCCTGATCAACGCCTCCTACGTCCTGGCTCTGCCGGACTTCGCCGCCAACGTCACCTCGGAGCTCGACGCCGCGATCCTGGTCAACTCCGCCCCGGGCGTGGACCCGGCCCAGGGCAAGGAAGACATCACGGCCGCCCTCGCCGACTACCCCAACGTCACGGTCAACAGCCCCGACGACATCACCGAGAAGGCCCAGAGCTCGGTCAACCAGCTGCTCGGCATCGTGACGGCCCTCCTGCTCCTCGCGGTCGTCGTCGCCGTGCTCGGCATCGTGAACACACTGGTGCTCTCGGTCGTCGAGCGCACCCGTGAGCTGGGGCTCCTGCGGGCCGTCGGGGGCACGCGACGACAGGTGCGGACCGTCGTACGCCGGGAGTCCGTCCTGATGTCCCTGCTCGGCGCCGTCACGGGAGTGGCCCTCGGCACCGTGTCCGGTGTCGCGCTCAGCCGTGCGCTCGTGGACGAGGGCTTCACCACGGTCGCGGTCCCGACTGTCACCCTGGCGATCTACCTGCTCGTGGCTGCGGCCGTCGGTGTGCTGGCGGCCATCGGTCCCGCCCGGCGGGCCAGCAGGGTCGACGTCCTGCGTGCCATCGCCTCCGAGTAGGCGCCCGAGCCGGTGGGGCTAGGGCCCGACGAGGGACAGGGCCTGCCGGGCGATCTCCCACTCCTCGTCGGTCGGCACGACCAGCACCGCCACCTCGCTGTCGTCGGGTGAGATCACGGTCGGCCCGTCGATGGGGCCGGTGTTGCGGGCCTCGTCGACCGCGATCCCCAGGCGCTCCAGGCCCGACAACGCCGCCGCCCGCGTCAGGGGGCTGCGCTCGCCGATGCCGGCGGTGAACACCACGGCATCGACCTCGCCGAGCACGGCGTAGTACGCGCCGACGTACTTGCGGATGCGGTAGCAGAAGACGTCGAAGGCCAGCGCTGCCGCGGCGTCGCCCCGGGCCATCAGCTCCTCGACCTTCCGTGAGTCGTTGTGCCCGCACAGACCCTTGAGTCCCGAGTCGTGGTTGAGGGCGTGGTCGATGTCGTCGAGCGGCCAGCCGAGCTGTCGGTGCAGGTGGGCGTGGACGGCCGGGTCGACGTCACCCGAGCGTGTGCCCATCACCAGCCCCTCCAGTGGTGTGAGTCCCATGGAGGTGTCGACCGACACTCCGCGTCGTACGGCGGTGGCGGACGCCCCGTTGCCGAGGTGCAGCACCACCAGGTTGGTGTCCTGCGGGTCGCGTCCCAGCAGGCGTGCCGCCGCGCCGGCCACGAAACCGTGGGACGTGCCGTGGAACCCGTAGCGGCGGATCATGTGCTCGTCGCGCCACGCGGCCGGCACGGCGTAGGTGAAGGCGACCGGTGGCATCGTCTGGTGGAACGCGGTGTCGAAGACGGCGACGTGTGCCACGTCCGGGAACAGCCGGCGACAGACCTCGATCCCCTTGAGGTTCCCGGGGTTGTGCAGGGGCGCCAGCGGGACGAGCTCGGCGATGGCGGCCACGACGTCGTCGTCGACCAGGGTCGGCTGGGCGAACCGCTCCCCGCCGTGGACGACACGGTGGCCCACGGCCACCAGGTCGACGTCCCGCAGCGACGGCCCGTGCTGGTCGAACGCCTGGGCAGCTGCCTGCAGCGCACCCTCGAACGTCGGGAACGCGCCCTCGTCGGTGTGCCGACCGCCGTCGGCCATCACGTGCTTGAGTCGGCCGGCCGGCTCACCGATCTGCTCGACGAGCCCGCCACCCGGGGTGTCCCCGCTCACGGGGTCGACCAACCGGTACTTCAGGGAGGATGAGCCGGCGTTGACGACCAGGACGTACTGGCCCATCAGACGACCCGGGGCTGCCTGGGGAGCCGGACGACCCTGCTGACGTGGTTGCGCATCGTCGCTCCCCGGGCGGACATCTCGGACGGCGGTGCGGGTTCACGACCCGGCCCTGCCGGGAACCACCGAACTCCGGCGACTGCGTGGCGTCAACCCTCTGCCCGCCGGACGGGTGGCTTCAGCTCGCGAGCGGCTTCTCCGAGAGGTCGAGGACGTTGGTCAGCAGCTCGGCGAAGCGGTCGGGATCGCTGATGATCCACCCGTGGTGACCCGGCACGGTCCTGACGTCGGGGTCCCCGAGGGCCTTGATGAGCGACTCGGCGCAGGCCCAGGGCACGACCTTGTCCTCACGTCCCCACAGGACGGCGATGGGCAGTCGGCGGCGCTTGAGCTCCTCGAGCTCGGGCCCGAGGTCGGCCTGTCGTGCGAGAGCCCCCACCCGCCACAGCACCCCGGGTCGGAGGACGGCGTGCACGAGGGCGTCGTGGGCCACGACGGGGAGCAGCCGGGTGAGTCCGCGGACGGAGACCAGCTCCGCACCGAGGTGGACGCCCCAGTCGCCCAGGGGGCGGTCCGACATCCGGAGCGTCCCGTCCTGCGACCAGGTGGCGCCGCCGATGGCGTTGACGAGGACGAGCCGGGAGACCAGGCCGGGGTGGTCGTGGGCCGTCTTGATCGCGACGGCTCCGCCGAACGAGTGCCCGACCAGCGTCACCGGCTCGCCGATCCCACGGTCGTCCAGGAAGTCCCTGACCCATCGACCGTACGCCGCCAACGTCCGGTCGTCCGCGGGCAGCTCGGCGGAGCCGCCGAACCCGGGCAGGCTCGGCGCCAGGACGGTGAAGCCCTTGCGAGCCAGGGGCTCCAGGCTGCGCCGGTACGTCCGGTCGGAGAGAGCCCAGCCGTGCAGGAAGACCAGCGTGCCCTGGGCCGGGCCCGCCGCAGCGACCAGGCCGAAGCTCGCCGGACGTCCCTGGACGGTGGTCCGGTGCCAGTGCATCCGTTCCATGCTCGCGTGCCTCCTTCTACCTCGAGGCTGTCAGCCGGTCGGCGCCCGCACGCCGGTCGAAAGTCCCTGACCGGCAGGGCTTAGGGCCGCCGCCGAGGCGTCGGGGCACGAACGGCCCGGCCGTGCGGGACCAACGGCTCTGACGCGCTCGCGCGGGTTGTCGCATCGTCGGGAGAGGAGATGACGAGAGGAGCTCTCATGACCGTGATCTGGTTCATCGTGTGGTTGATCGCCAACAACGTGGGTGGGGACGAGCCGCTCCGGCTCGACCCGGTCAACGTGTGGACGGCGACCCTCATCGCCGCCATCGCGCTGGACCTGGGGGCGGCTCACGCCCGTCCGGGCCCGCGACCGCGGTCCTGAGCCGGCCGGTCAGGGGAGGAAGCGCGCCCGGACGGCCTCCCACACCGCGGTCCCGCGATCGTGGGAGCCGAGCTGCCGGGTGACGTACGCCGCGCCGTAACGCGCCGCGGGCTCGGTCCAGGCCGAGCAGCCGCCCGCGCCGCCCATCCCGAGCTCGGTCCTCCCGGCCTCCTCCTCGACCTGGAAGCCCAGGGTCCACGTGACCGTGCGGTCCAGCACGAGGTCGTGGCCGGTGACGGCCGGCCGCACGTACGCCTGCCAGACGTCGTGCCCCAAGCGGGTGGCGACGTAGCCGTCGGCCTGCGGCAGCTGGTCGTAGAACGAGGCGAGGGCGAGCGCGGTGGCGTGCAGCGCGACCGCCGGGAACGGCGTACGACGGAAGCGGTCGGAGCTCAGCTCGTCCGGGTCGAGCAGCCCCGGGGGACGGCTCAGGGCCGGCCCCCAGCGAGGGTCGGCGGCGTACCCGGCCCGCCACGTGCCCTCGGGGTCGACGAGCGTGGCGACGCGGGGGAGGTCCGCGTCCTCGACCTGGAGGTGCAGGTCCCAGCCGGCCTCGGCCGCGATGCGGGAGAAGCGCCGCGCGAGCGGCTCGCCCGTGGCCCGCCGCAGGACCTCGTCGAGCAGGTGGCCGTAGGTGAGCGCGTGCTCGGCCACACCGCTGCCCGGAGGGTGGATCGGGGTGGCGCCCGCGAGCAGCGCGACCAAGGTCTCGCGGTCGTCGTAGGCGACCTCTCGCGCTTCTTCGGGGAACACCGGCAGTCCGGCCTGGTGCGACAGCAGGTGCCGGACGGTGGTGCCGCCCTTCCCGCCGTGCCCGTACTCCGGCCAGACGTCGGTGACGCTCTGGTCGAGGGCGAGGGTCCCGTCGGCGACGGCGTCGAGGACGGCGAGCGCCGCGAACGGCTTGGCGACGGAGAAGGTCATCACCAGCGTGTCGGAGGTCCAGGCGGAGGACGCGTCGCGGGTGCCGACGACGTGGTCGACCACCGCGACCCCGTCCCGCACCACGGCGACCGCTCCACCGAGCTCCGCGCCGGATGCGAACAGCCGGTCCAGCACGGCGGCGGGGTCGGCGTCCGGCACGAGGCACACCCTACGGGCCGTCGCGACAGCCGGACGGGCGACGGGTGCGTCCGCTGACCCCACTCGGCGCGGCGAGTGGGGTCAGCGGGAGAGGTGGGGATCAGCGGCCGACGAGCTGCTCGTCGTACGTCCGGGACGATGACGAGACCGCCTGCGGAGTCTCGGCTTCCACGGTCAGGCGAGGCAGGAGACGGTCGAGCCAGGCGGGGAGCCACCAGTTGGCCTTGCCGAGCAGGGCCATGGTCGCGGGGACCAGGACCATGCGGACCACCGTGGCGTCGAGCAGGATGGCGACAGCGAGGCCGAGTCCGAGCATCTTCAGCGACGGCACCGGGCTGGCGACGAAGCTCGCGAACACCGCGATCATGATGAGGGCGGCCGAGGTGACCACGCGTCCGGTGCCGGCGAGGCCGCGCGCGACGGACTCGGCGTTGTCACCGGTCCGGACGTACTCCTCGCGGATCCGCGACAGCAGGAAGACCTCGTAGTCCATGGAGAGCCCGAACAGGATCGGGAACATGACCACGACGATGATCGAGGTGATCGGGGTCGGACCCTCGAGGCCGAGGAGCTCCGCTCCCCATCCCCACTGGAAGACCGCGACCAGGACGCCGTACGCGCCGCCGATCGACAGCAGGTTCATCACCGCGGCCTTGAGCGGCACCGCGACGGAGCGGAAGACCAGCATCAGCAGCAGGAACGAGATGCCGATGACGGTCCCGATGAAGAGGGGCAGGGTCTTCGACAGCTGGGCGTTGAGGTCGTCGGTGACCGCGGTGATCCCCGAGAGGTAGACGTTGCCGGGGATGATGTCCCGGACGTGGTCGATGGTCGTCGAGGTCGTCAGGTCGGCGGGCCCTGTCGTGGGGGTGGCGGTGAAGACCACCGTGTCGCCGTCGGCCGAGGTCTGGACCGGGCTGACCGAGACGATGCCGGGGACGGCGGCGATGTCCGCGACGAGGGTGGCGACGTCCGCGCCGTCGACGCCGGGCTCGCTGAGGTCGGCGACGACCAGAAGCGGTGCGTTGACGCCTTCCCCGAACCCTTCGGTGAGCAGGTCGTAGGCCTGGCGGTGCGTGGTGTGTGCCGGTGCGTCGCCGGCCGCCGGGAAGGCGGTCTGCATCCAGAACGCCGGGACCGCGACGACGACGAGGGTGGCGACGGCGCCGAGGAGGTACGGCCACGGGCGGGCCGAGACGCGGTGGCCGAAGCGCCACCAGACGGTGTCCTGGCTCGCCTTGGCCGTGCGGTGGCGGCGGCCGATGCGTCCCTTGTCGATGCGGTTGCCCAGCAACCTGAGCAGCGCGGGCAGCAGGGTGATCGCGGCGGCCACGGCGAAGAGCACCATCAGGGCAGTGGCCAGGCCGATGGAGGTCAGGATGCCGAGTCCGGTGATGGCCAGGGCGGCGGTGGCGACGACGACGGTGCCGCCGGCGAAGACGACCGCCGCACCCGAGGACCCCATGGCACCGGCCAGCGCTTGCTCGTTGGTCTGGCCGGAGGCCCGGTTCTCGCGGTAGCGGGCCACCACGAACAGGGCGTAGTCGATGCCGACGCCGAGTCCGACGAGCCCCGCCACGGGGATGGCCGAGACCGAGACGTTCATCGCGCCCGTCAGCAGGGTGATGCCGCCGATGCTGGCGCCGACCGCGATCAGGGACAGGGCGATCGGGAGGACCGCCGCCACGACGGTCCCGAACACCACGAGCAGGACGAGGAGCGCGACCAGCAGACCGATCGCGACGTCCGGTGAGGGTTCGGCGGCGGCGTTGAGGAACACCGCGTCGCCGCCTAGCTCGACCCTGACCCCCGGCGCGTCGATGCTCGAGACGTCCTCGGAGAGCACGGCGAAGGCCGGCTTGCCCATCGCACGCTCGGGCACGTCGAGGGTCAGCTCGGCGTAGGCGATCCGGCCGTCGGCGGACACGGTCCCGGCCGCGAAGGGGTCGGCGACCGACGCGACGTGATCGGCGGCCATGACCTGGCCGAGGACGGCGGTGACGTCGCTCCGGTGGGCTGCCAGGCCCTCGTCGTCCTCGGAGGCGAGGACGACGAGTGCCTTGCCCTTGTTGGCCTCCGGGAAGTTCTGGTTGAGGAGGTCGAGGGCGCGGGCGCTCTGGCTGCCCGGGGAGGAGAAGTCGTCGGTGAACGCGCCTCCGACGGCTCCGGCGAGGGCGAAGACGGCCGCCGTGACGACGAGCCAGCCGGCAATGGTGCGCCACGGGTGCCGGGCGCTGGCCATGGCGACACTGCGGGTGAACCTGTTCATGGGAGTGCCTTTCGCGGTGCTGGTGGATGGCCAGGTAGATGACTGGTGGACCGCGAAGCTAGGCACCGATGTGGTGAGCGGGGATCACCACACGTGGTGAAACCCCCGGGTGAGCTCAGCGCGGTGCGAGGAGCCGGACGCGAAGCCGGTGGAGGTGCGGCATCAGGCCGTAGATGACGATCGGCACCGCGACCGTGGCGAGCACGAACGTGCGCGGCACGACCGGGAGGTCGCCGATCACGGGGCCGAGGGTCAGGTTCAGGACGACCAGCGTGGGGAAGACCGCCAGCCAGATCATCAGGGCGAGCTGGTGCTTGGACGGGGGTGGGACGGACATGGGGTTCTCTCCTCGAGGGTTGGTGGGGGTGGTGGGGGTGGTGGGGGTCAGGGGGTACGACGGAACGCGTCGAGGGCGGCCGCGACGTCCTCGTCGACGAGGTCGGCGTTGAGGGCGATGGCCGCGGCCGACCCTTCACCCGCCGCCGTGATGACCTGGGCACGCGGGTTCGCGACGTTGCCGGCCACCCAGACGCCGGCGACGCTGGTGCGGCCGGTGGCGTCCGCGACGACCCAGCCGTTCTCGTCCAGAGCGCAGCCGAGTCCGACGAGCACCTCGTTGTCGGGCACCAAGCGAGGGCGGACGAAGACGGCGGCCCGGGGGACGACACGGCCGTCTGCCATCTCGACGCCGCTCAGCTCGTCGTCGTGGACCACGAGCCTGCCGACGGGCCCGTCGACGACGCCGACCGCCCGCGCCAGGAGGCGCTCGCGGTCGTCCGCGGTGAGCGTGTCGGTGTGAGGGAAGACGACGACGTCGTCGGACCACTGCCGGACCAGGTGGGCGTGCGCGACCGCCTCGGGCGTGCCGCCGATGACGCCCAGGGGTCGTGAGCGCACCTCGTGCCCGTGGCAGTACGGGCAGTGGAGCAGGTCCCGGCCCCAGCGCTCGCGGACGCCCGGGATGTCGGGAAGCACGTCGCGCAGACCGGTGGCGACCAGGAGGCGACGCGCACCGAGGACGTCGCCGTCGGCCAGCGCGACCTCGAAGCCGGGAGCGGCGTCGCCGGCGCGGCGTACGTCGGTCACGCGGCCGGCGACGATGTCGGCGCCGTAGCCGGACACTTCGGCGCGTCCCAGGCGCAGCAGCTCGGCGGGCGGAAGCCCGTCGCGGGACAGGAAGCCCTGCATGTGCTGGGCGGGGGCGTTGCGGGGTTCGCCCGCATCCACCACCGCGACGCGGCGCTGTGCCCGGGCCAGGACCAGGGCGGCTGACAGGCCGGCGGCTCCACCACCGATGACCAGGACGTCGTAGTCGTTCATGTCGGCCAGGATGCGAGGCACCACTGCTCCTGGACAACAAAGGTTGCCGTTCCTGGGAATCGGCCCGACGATGGGCCGCATGTCCGCCTCCGGCTCCGTCGTCGCCGCCCTGGACCTGGTGGGGCCGCGGCTGAGGAGCGTCCGCAAGCAACGGGGCGTGACCCTCACCGACCTGGCCGAGCGCACCGGGATCTCGAAGAGCACGCTCTCGCGGCTGGAGAACGGGCAGCGGCGCCCCAGCCTGGAGCTGTTGCTGCCGCTGGCGGAGGCCTACCGCGTGCCGCTCGACGACCTGGTGGGCGCGCCCGAGGTCGGCGACCCCCGCATCCGGCTGAAGCCGCGCCGGGTCAACGGCCGGATGGTCGTCCCTCTCACCCGGCAGCCCAACGGCGTCCAGGCCTGGAAGATCGTCGTCCCGGCGACCCAGTCGACCCCGCGGCCACGCGCGCACGACGGGTACGAGTGGCTGTACGTGCTCGCGGGACGGATGCGGCTGGTCCTGGGTGACCAGGACCTGGTGCTCGGTGCCGGAGAGGCGGCCGAGTTCGACACCCAGCTGCCGCACTGGTTCGGCAGCACGGGCGACGGACCGGCCGAGGTGCTCAGCATCTTCGGCCGCCCGGGAGAGCGCATGCACGTGCGCGCCCGCTCGCGACAGGGGCACGGCGAGCCATGAGCGACCCCACCACTGCGAGCATCGGGCCGCTGCTGCGCACCAAGCTGTACGCACCCCGGGTCACCCGCGAGCTCGTCGACCGACCGCGGCTCGCCGGCCACGTGGGCCGTCCGGCGCTGCTCCTGGTCTCCGCACCTGCGGGCTTCGGCAAGTCCACCCTGCTGGCGCAGCTGCTGTCAGGGGGCACGGGCTCGTCGGTGGCGTGGCTGTCGCTCGACGCCGGCGACAGCGACCCGGCGACGTACTGGGCCTACGTGCTGGCGGCCCTCCGCACGGCGGTCCCGGGCCTCGGTGTCCAGGCGCAGGACCTGCTGGACAGCCGCGGCGCACCGATCACCTCGGTGCTGACCAGCCTGCTCAACGAGCTCGCCGCGTCCCAGGAGGAGGTCGTGCTGGTCCTCGACGACTACCACGTGATCCACGACCCTGCGATCCACGAGGCGATGACCTTCCTGGTCGACCACCTGCCACCCCAGCTGCGCCTGGTCGTCGCCACGCGCTCGGACCCGCCCTTGTCCCTGCCGCGGTTGCGTGCCCGGGGCGAGCTCGTCGAGGTGCGTGCCGCCGACCTCAGGTTCACCGAGCAGGAGACCTCGGCCTACTTCGACGCGATGGGCCTGTCCCTGTCGGCGCCGGAGGTGAGCACGCTGGAGGACCGGACCGAGGGGTGGGCCGCCGCGCTCCAGCTGGCCGCGCTCTCGCTCCAGGATCGCGCGGACACGGCGGGGTTCATCGACGGGTTCGCCGGCGACGACCGGCACGTCGTGGACTACCTCGTCGAGGAGGTCGTGCACCGCCAGCCCGAGGCCGTCCGTGACTTCCTCCTCCGTACGTCGGTGCTGCCGCGGCTATCCGGCCCCCTGGCCGACGCCGTCACGGGTCGCACCGACGGCCGGGCGATGCTGGCGACCCTGGACCGCGACAACCTGTTCCTGGTGCCGCTCGACGACCAGCGCCGCTGGTACCGCTACCACCATCTCTTCGCGGACATGCTGCAGGCGCGGCTCCTCGACGAGCTGCCCGGCGAAACGCCGGAGCTGCACCGCAGGGCGAGCGCCTGGCACGAGCAGGACGGCGACATCGGGGCGGCCATCGAGCACGCCCTGGCGGCCGGCGACGCCGAGCGCGCCGCCGGCCTCGTCGAGGCGGTGCGGCCCGCCATGACGAAGGAACGTCGGGAAGCGCAGCTGCGCCGCTGGATGGAGGCGTTGCCCGACGAGGTCTACGCGCGGCGGCCCGTGCTCGCCAACGGCTACGTCGGCGCACTGATGTCGACCGGCGAGACCCGCGGCGCGGAACCGCGGCTCCGGCTCGCCGAGCACTGGGTGGAACGGGCCGGCACGACACCCTCCGGCGAGCTGCCCGACGGCCTGCTCGTCGCCAGCCAGGACGAGTGGCACCGACTCCCGGGCTGGGTCAAGATCCACCGCGCCGGGCTGGCCCTCATGGCCGGCGACGTCGCCGCGACGATGCAGCACGCGCAGGACGCGATCGCGGTGCTGCAAGCGGGCGACGACCTCGGCCACGGAGCGGCCACCGCCCTGATGGGACTCGCCCGCTGGCGCACCGGCGACGTGGCGGGTGCGGAGGCGGCGTACGCCGAGACGATCCGGCGCTTCGAGCTCGTCGGCCACGTCGCCGACATCCTGGGTTGCGCCGTCACCCTCGCCGACCTGCAGCTGGCCCAGGGCCGGCTCACCGACGCGGAGCGCACCTACCGCGACGCGCTCGCCCTGACGGTGCGGCCACCCGCCACCACGGTCCGCGGCACGCCGGACATGCACGTCGGGCTGTCGGAGATCCTGAACGAGCGGGGCGACCTCGACGGTGCCCGCGAACAGCTGCGGCTCGCCCAGGCGCTCGGCGACCACCTCGGCCTCCCCAAGCACCCGCACCGCCGCCGCATCGCCGAGGCGGCGATCCTGACGGCGGACGGTGACCTGGACGGCGCCCTGACGTTGCTGGACGAGGCCGAGCAGGTCTACGACCTCGACTTCTCACCCGATGCGCGACCTCTCGGCGCGATCCGGGCGCGCGTCTGGATCCGGCAGGGCCGGCCGGACCTGGCGCTGGGCTGGGCCGAGGCGCGCGATCTGTCCGTGCAGGACGAGCCCGGCTACCTGCGCGAGTTCGAGCACGTGACCCTCGCGCGGGCCCTCCTCGCCCAGGGCGACGACCGGGCCGCCGGCTTGCTGGAACGGCTGCTCGCCGCCGCCGAGACCGGGGGCCGATGCGGCAGCGTCCTGGAGATCGCCGCACTCCTCGCCCTGGCGCGGCAGCGCACCGGTGACCAGGACGCCGCGACGGCTGCGCTGGCCCGGGCCCTCGAGCTGGCCGAACCGGAGGGCTACGCGCGCATCTTCACCGACGAGGGGCCCGCGATGGAGAGCCTGCTGGGCGTCGCCGCCAGGCGCGGTCTCGCGCCGGCGTACGTCGCCCGGCTGCGGCGGGCGCCGGGGCGCGCTCCCGCCGAGCCGCAGCTGCCGGGCGCCCTCGTCGACCCGCTCAGCGACCGCGAGCTCGACGTCCTGCGTCTCCTGGCCAGCGAGCTGAACGGACCCGAGATCGCGCGCCACCTCGTCGTGTCCCTCAACACGGTCCGCACGCACACCAAGAACATCTACGCCAAGCTCGGGGTCGGCAGCCGGCGTGCCGCCGTACGCCGGGGGGAGCAGCTCGGCCTGCTGCGTCGGTAGGAACACCACCGGATTCACCACATGTGGTGATCCCCGCTCCCCACGTCGGTTCGTAGCTTCCGGGCCATGAGCGACGCCGTGACCTACGAGATCCGGATCCAGGGGCGCCTGGGCGACCGCTGGGCCGCGTGGTTCGACGGCATGGAGATCGTCGCCACCGATGACGGCACCACGCTCATCCGCGGCCGGATCGCCGACCAGGCGGCCCTGCACGGCCTGATCCAGAAGGTGCGCGACCTCGGTCTGCCCCTGCTCTCCGTCACTCGAACCGACACCCCGACTCCGACAGGACCGACCTCATGATCACCCTCGAATCCGTCAGCAGGACCTATGGCGACTTCACCGCCGTCGACCACGTCACCTTCACCGCGCAGCCCGGTCGCGTGACCGGCTTCCTCGGCCCGAACGGCGCGGGGAAGTCGACGACCATGCGCATCGTCGTCGGCCTGACCCACCCCACGACAGGGAGCGCGACCGTCTCCGGCCGCCGGTACGTCGACCTCCCCAACCCCGGCCGCGAGGTCGGCGTGCTGCTCGACGCCTCCGCGCAGCACGCCGGCCGCACCGGCCGCGAGATCCTCACCATCGCCCAGCGCTTCATGGGCCTGCCCAGGGCCAGGGTCGAGGAGGTGCTCGACCGCGTCGGTCTGACACCGGACGAGTCGGCTCGCCGCGTCCGCGACTACTCCCTCGGCATGCGGCAGCGGCTGGGCCTCGCGACCGCGCTCATCGGCGACCCGTCGGTGCTGATCCTCGACGAACCGGCCAACGGCCTCGACCCCGCCGGCATCCGGTGGATGCGCGGGCTGCTGCGTGACTTCGCCGACGACGGAGGCACCGTCCTGCTCTCCTCGCACCTCCTGCACGAGGTCGAGGTCGTCGCCGACGACCTCGTCGTCATCGGCAACGGCCGGATCGTCGCCCAGGGCGCCAAGTCCGACCTCCTCGCGTCCGCCGGGTCCATGGTGCGCACCACCGACCGCGACGTCCTCGCCCGGGCCCTCGACGCCGCCGGCATCCCGATGTCGCACGTCGGCACCGACGCCCTGATGGTGCAGGCCGACGCCGACCAGGTCGGACACACGGCGTTCGCGGCCGGCGTCCCCGTCCTCGAGCTGCGCGCCGCCGACGGTGCCGGGCTCGAGGAGATGTTCCTGCAGCTCACCGCCGACACCCAACGCGACAACCAGCCCGAAGGAGCACTCGCATGACCATCGTCCAGCAGCCGACGTCCCTGACCATCCCGATGCAGCGGATCACCTCGACCGAGCTGCGCAAGATGCTCGACACCCGATCGGGCTTCTGGACCGTGGCGAGCATGGGCATCGTCTCGTTCGTGACCACCGGCATGGTCATCCTGTTCGCCGACCACGAGGACCTCACCTACCGCACGTTCACGTCGGCCATCGGCGTGCCCATGTCGCTGATCCTGCCGATCATCGCGATCTTGTCGGTGACCGCCGAGTGGAGCCAGCGCAGCGGCCTGACCACCTTCGCTCTGGTCCCGCACCGGTGGCGGGTCATCGCCGGCAAGCTGGTCGCGTCCGTCGTCATCGCCCTGCTCGCCAGCCCGGTCGCCTTCGCCATCGGCGCGCTCGGGAACGTCGCGGGCACCGCCATCGCCGGGGTCGACCCGGTGTGGGACCTCTCCGTCGCGAACCTGCTGACGATCACGCTGGCCAACCTGCTCGGCATGCTCGTCGGCTTCATGCTCGGCGTCCTGGTCCGCAGCTCGCCGGGGGCGCTCGTGGCGTACTTCGTCTACCAGTTCCTGCTGCCCACCCTCGCGCTCATCCTGGCGGCCCAGCAGGACTGGTTCCGCGACCTGCAGCCCTGGGTCGACTTCGACTTCGCGACCGGCGCGCTGCTCGAAGGCCCGCTGTCGTCGCAGCAGTGGGCGCAGCTCGGCGTCACCGGCCTGATCTGGCTGGTCGTCCCGCTGGCCGTGGGCCTGCGTCTCGTCGTACGGGCCGAGGTCAAGTAGGGCTCAACGGACCCGGCGCACGGGCAGGATCGCGGCCGCCCCCAGGACCGCGCACAGGCCGGCGACGACGTACAGGACCCGGTAGCTGCCCGCGCCGACCGCCAGGATCGCGGGCGCCAGCGCCGGCGCGAGGGAGAACGGCAGCGCCCCCGCGATGTTCAGCACGCCGAGGTCCTTGGCGGCGTCCCCGGTCTCGGGCAGCACGTCCGCGACGAGCGCGAGGTCCACGGCCTGGTAGAGGCCGAACCCCAGACCCGCGATCGCCATCCCCACGAGGTAGCCGTCGAAGCCGGCCGCCACCGCGACCACGACGAGGGCCACCCCGTACACGGTCGAGGCCGCGACCACGAACGGCTTGCGGCGGCCGGTCAGGTCCGAGAGACGGCCGCCGACCAGAGCCGCCGTCACCACCACGGCTGCCTGGACGAGCGTGCCGAGGAAGATCTGGTGGGGGACCTCGGCCGTGGTGCTGCCCAGGTGCTCGAGCAGGTAGAACGCCTGGTAGGTGACCAGGAACGCGTAGGCGAGCACGAACAGGAACCGGCTCACGAACGCCCACGCGAAGTCCGGGTAGCGGTGCGGGGAGACGTAGTACGTGCTGACGAGCTGGCGCAGGGACCACGCCGGCCGGTCGGTGGGCTCCAGGCGCCGATCGTCGAGGACGAGTGCGAACACCACGATGAAGAACCCGCCGATGACGCACGGGGCCAGGAACATGGCCAGCTCGTGGCCCGAGAAGACGTTGACCACGTAGGTCCCTCCGACCGACGCGAGTGGCAGGCAGACCCCGAGGACACCGGCGACGGTGCCGCGTTGCTCGGGCGGCACCTGGTCCGGCAGCACCGCCACCAGCGCCGCCAGCAGGGCGTTGAAGAACAGCTGCGCCACGCACCACCCGAGCAGCACCTGCCACACCGCGTCGGCCGTGGCCACCACGACGATGCCCGAGGTCCCGCCCACCAGGCCGATGAGCAGCCACGGACGACGTCGGCCGTACCGCGACGTCGTCCGGTCGCTGAGACGTCCGAACAACGGGTTCGCCACCAGGGCGACGAACGAACCGACACTGGCGACCAGGGACAGGCTGTCGGCGCCCCGGTCGGTCCCCACCAGCGCGTTGACCTTGAGCGCCAGCGTCACCAGGAGCGGCGCGATGAAGACCAGGCTCGTGGCCAGGTACGCCGCGGCGTACGACGCCACGAACGACCATCCGACGCGCCGCGACCGAGCCGCGTCGGAGCTCGCCAGGGACTCGTGGACGTTCGCCGGTCTCATTCCTTCCGGTCGGCCTGCTGCGGGCTCGGCTCGACGTGATCCCGTGCGGCCGTCGCTCAGCGCGGCAGGGGGTTCGGCCCTGTTGCGGTGACGAGCCGCTGGGGCACCCAGTCGTCGACGTGGTGGAAGCCGTCGGCGAAGGGGCCGCTGTCGATCTCGACCGAGTCCCGCAGTGACCGTCGGTAGAACTTCACGTGGGTGAAGTCCTCGAACAAGATGTACACCGGGTCGGGGTTGCTGTTCGGACCCTGGAACTGCTGACCGGTCAGGACGGCCTTGTGGGTCTCCACGAACGCGTCGAACGTGTCTCCCACCACGACGCCGAGGTGCTCCAGGCCCATCTTGTAGACACGCTGGTGCACCGGCGGGATGAGCTCGATGAGGGGGACGCGCTTGCCGTCGAGGACCTCGAGTGGCTGGGCGGGGACGATCAAGGAGATCGGCCGACCGTTCCAGACGTTCTCGCTGTTGGCGACAGCATGACGTTCGAGCAACCCCCGCACGTGCACGTACTGGTCCCATTCGGGCACGCGGACGGCGAGGTGGCTCAGGGCGTACGGGTCGATGTCGATACCGCGGTCGAGCAAACGCTCGCGCTGTCGCGCTGCGAACCCCCGGTAGTCGCCCACGATGTCGCGCATCGGATCGTCCATCGGGCCTCCTCGGCCGCATCGTACGACGCGGAGACCTCGCCCGCACGGCGCCGCCGAGGCCCGGAGCAGGGCCGGCGGACGTCCCGTCGTACGACTCAACGCCTCGGACCGGGTCCGGACACCTCGACCAGCCGGAGCGCGAGCTGGGGGCACAGCCGCACCGCCGTGCGGGCGAAGCCGACCAGCTCGGGAGGAACGGGATCTCGGCTCGTCACCGGATAGCCCCAGTCGTCGAGGTCGATCATCTCGGGCAGGAGCTCGTGGCAGACGCCCCTGGCGGTGCACGACGGCCAGTCCACACGCAGCCTCTGGTCGGTCATGGTGCGGGACACATCGCGTCGGTCAGGGTGCACACCCCCCGGGCGTGGGCTGCCACCTCCTCCGGCGTGACGGAGAGCAGCGAACGCACCAGACGGGAGGTGCCGTCGGGGTGTGCGCAGGCCCCTCGGCCGGTCACGAGGGTGGCGAGGCGTTCCACCTCGGCCGCGTCGGACCGACCTGCGCCGAGATCCTCCAACGCGGCCCACAGCGCCGGGAGCCCCAGCCGGCACGGACCGCACCGACCGGCACTCTCGCCGGCCAGGGTGCGGACGATCTCCGTCGTGCGGCGCACCGGGCACTCCTCCACGCCCAGCAGCTGGACGACACCGGCGCCGAGAGCGTGGCCCCGGGACCGGAGCCCCTCGACGGACACAGGAGTCCGTGCCAGCTCGTCGCGTGGCACCCAGCTGCCGTGGAAGCCACCGAGCAGCACCAGGTCGGCGCCGGCTGGGTGACCGAGCTCGGGGACGACGTCGCCCATCGCTCTCCCGTGCTCCGCCTCCCGGACGTGTCGCGGCCGGCCCGGTGCGCTGACGGTGAGGAGCGTCGTACCGGGCTCGTCGACCGTCCCCGAGCGACGGTAGGCGTCCAGGCCGTGCTGGAGGAGGAAGCCGAGCTGGGCCCACGTCTCGGCGTTCGACAGCAGCGTCGGCCGGCCGCCGACTCCCGAGACGGCGGCCGGGCGCCACGCCGTGACCGGGAGGTTCTCCCGCCCCGAGACCAGCTCGAGGACGGCCTGCTCCTGTCCGGCGACGAAGCGTGGCGAGGCCACGTGGCACCGCACCGAGCCGGTGTCGTCGCGCTGCTCCAGGGCGTCCAGGACGGAGAGGCGCACGGCCGGTCGGTCACCCGGCAGCACGACGTGGGTCCGGCGGGCACCGATGGCCCGGGCGACGGACAGCGCCCCGTCGAGGACGAGGTGGGGCGCGACCAGTGCGAGGGCATGGTCCTTCGCGCTGAGGGGCTCTCCCTCGCTGAGGTTGACCACCACGACGGGGCGGCGGCCGGGCTGGTCGAGCACCGTGCGCAGCTTGCGCGCGAACGGGAAGGCGGCACCCCCGCGCCCGCGGAGCCCGGCGGCCTCGGCCGCCCGCGCCACGTCCTCGCCCGTCACCCGACGCAGCTCTCCCGCACGACGACGGTGCGCGGCGAGGCCCGGCCCGTCGAGGACACCCGCGAGGAGCGCGGGTCCGGGATCGATGACCAGCCCGTCGGCCATCATCGAGGAGCCTCCTGCACCCGACCGAGGTTCGCCAGCCGGGCCGTGCCGGCCATCGCCACGGCCAGCAGGCACGCGGTGGCCGGCAGCAGGGCCCACGGTCGTCCGTCGTGCAGGTCGGTGCCGAGGGCCAGCGCATGACCGACACCGAGGCCCCAGGCCGGCCAGACCGCCAGGTGCACGGCCCGCCACGCCCGTAGGCCGAGGCGATGCCGCACGAGGGAGGTGGCGACGACGGCCAGCAGCAGGTCGACGGCCACCGTGCCGAAACCGACCCACAGGGGCCTGAACCCGGACGTGGCCGGCACGACGACCTGCCACCAGCGGATCTCGACGAAGGTGTCGACCACCGCTGTCCCGACGTGCACGGCGAGCAGGGTGACCGCCAGGAGCGCCAGGTTGCGGTGCAGGGCGAGCGTCGCGAAGCGCGGCATGCCCCTCCGGCGGGGGGCGGCCGACCACAGCCCCGTGACCACCGCGGACGTGAGCAGGGCCAGGAGCACGATCCCGGCCCCGCGGTCGACCCACCACACCCAGGGGCTCACGCCGCTCGCCCCTCGAGCGGCCAACCTCCGGTACGACGGACCGCGCCGTCCGCCGACACCAGCCGGGCCGTCACGGCGTGGGCGTCGAGCCACGCGGGGGCGTCAGCGCCCAGCACGACGGCGGCGGTCGTCGCGGTGTTGGCGGCTGCGCACGTGTCTCCGGTGGCGCTGACGCTGTGCCAGGTCTCGGGAGCGGGCAGACCGGTGCGCGGGTCCAGCACGTGGTGCAGGCGCGCCCCGGGGCGACCCCAGCGGCGGACGCGGGTGCTCGAGGTGGCCAACCCGCCCCGGTCCAGGTGGACCACGCACGTGACCCTGCCCCCGGGACCCTCGGAGAGGGCCACCGCCCAGGTGCGGTCGTCCGGGTGGGCGATGCGCAGGTCGCCGCCGACGCTGACGATGGCGCCGGACCGGAGCTCCTGCTCGTACGCCGCCGCGACCAGGTCGGCCGCCCATGCCTTGCCGATCGAGCCGAGGTCCAGGGCGGTGCCGGCCGGGATGCGGACCCGGCCGGCGGCGTCGGTCCGGATCTCACGCCACGCGTCCAGCGGCGGGGGTGCGGTGACAGGCTCGGGCCAGGTCCGCCGCTCCGCCAGGAGGGCGAAGTCACGGTCGTACCCCAGCGCGACGAGCGGGCGCCCCAGCAGTGGGGAGACCATGCCCCCGGAGGCTTCGGCGGCGGCCACGGCTGCGTCCACGGCCCCGACCAGCAGGGGGTCGACGGTCACCCAGCGACCGGGCGCCGCGTTGACCGCCGTGAGGTCGGAGTCCGCCCGGAACCGGCTGGCGACGGCGTCCACGTCCTGCAGGACGGTCCGCGCCAGGGCGATGGCGTGCCCGAGCTCCTTGTTGTCCCGGACCGCGAGGTAGACGTCGGTGCCGAGGGCGACGAATCCCGCATGGGTCCGGCTCATGACCCGCTCGAGGGAGCCGGTGGCGCGCCCTGGGTGACGTGCGTGGGGGTCGAGCTCACCGTGCCGCCGCCGCCGACGGGTGCTGCCGGGGCGACGTACCGGGTGCTGGTCCGGGTCCGGGTCGGGCGCTCGCGCAGGACGATGCGGGGCCGCTCGCCCTCGCGGTCGTCGCCGCGCGTGGCCGAGGCAGGCGTCGACGGGTGCCGGTTGCCCGTGCTGCTGCTGCCGCCGGGTCCGGTCGTGGTCTGGTGGGCGGTCTGCCACGTGTGTGCGGCCTGGCCGGCGATCCAACCGGTGGCGGTGAGACTTCCGGCGGTCGCCAGGCCGGTGAGCGCGGCCACGGCGTGCTGGTAGCGGTTGCGGCGACGGCCCCGTGGGTCGTCTCGTGTGGGGAGAGCATCCATGCCCCGAGGGTGACGCGCTCTCGGCCAAGGGCGCCCTAGAGCCCGGTCAAGTTCTGCTCAAGGTCTGTCTTGAGGAGAACTTGACCTGATCGGCACCCTTTCCTAGGGCAGGGTGCTCCACGGTGTCGCCATGAACCAGGCCTCCAGCCCCTTCTTGTCCCTCGTCGTCGCCGTCGCCATGCTCCTCGGTGGCCTCGGCGCGGCGTTCGCCTTCGACCGGGCCGCTCACCCGGCCAGCACCTCCGCCGGGGTGACCGCCCCGGTCGCGACCGCCTCGGGCAGCGCGAGACGGAACCCCGAGACCGACGGTCGTCGCGTCCAGGTCCGGTGGGCACCCTGCCGAGCGGGGAGCCGACTGGAGGCCGGCGTGTGCGTCACGGAGGTCGTCCGCACCGTGACCCGGCCCGTGTCGCCCGTCCCGGTCACGGCCCCCCGGACGGCCCCACGACCCGCCGCCTCGCCGCGGTACGGCGAAGAGGGCCGGTCCGAGCACGAGGACGGCGAGGGACGCGAGGGCCGGGGTGACGACTGAGGTGCGGACGCGTCGGTCACGACCGCACTGGCACCTCGACGACGACCAGGGCGCCTCCCTCGGGAGCCTCGCCCGTGGCGAAGGTGCCGCCGCAGCCGAGCGCCGTGCGGCGGACGATCTCCAGACCGAGACCGCTCGTCCCCAGGCGGCGCCCGTCGGCGGCTGGTCCCCCCGCGGGGAAGCCGGGTCCCGCGTCGGCGACCTCGACCCGGAGCCGCCCGCCGACCGGCTCTGCGGTGAGCCGCACGGCGGTGGCGACGGGGGTGTGGGCGAAGACGTTGTCGATGAGCACGTCCACGAGGTCGCTGAGGTCTTCTCCCGCCAGGGCCACGTCCACCGGGTGGTCGGGCAGGCGCACCGTGAACGGCCGGTCCTGTTCCTCGGCCAACGCCCTCCAGAAGCTGGTGCGGTCCCGCAGCACGCCCACGCCGTCGCAGCGGGCGGCCAGCACGTCGCGCACCGGGCGCCGCGCCTCGGTCACGATGGCGTCGATGCTGCGTTGGAGAGTACGGACGTGCTCGGCCATCCGCTGGGCCAGCGCGGGATTCTCGACCGCCTCGGCGTCCAGCCGCAGGGCCGTCACCGGTGTGCGCAGCCGGTGGGACAGATCTGCGACCGCGGCCCGCTCCGACATCAGCAGCTCGGTGGTGCGTTCGGCCAGGCCGTTGAGCGCCGCGGCCAGCTCGACCGTCTCCTCCGTGCCGGCGACCGTCGCCCGGGCGGCGAGGTCACCAGCGCGCAGCCGGTGTGCCGTCTGGGCGACGGCACGCAGCGGGTCACTGACCCGCCGGCCGAGCCGCGCCGAGACGACCAGGGTCCCCAGCAGGAGGACCAGGCCCAGGCCGAGGATGCCGGTCCATGCGGCCACGACCCCTTGGCGCATCTGCTCCGGTGTCACGGACGTGCGGACGACCGCCGTGCCGTCTGCTCCGACGACCGGGAGCAGCGTGCGGCCGCCGGAGCCGTCCACCACGCGGAATGCCTCGCCGGCCAGGGCACGTCTCACCTCGGGGTCGTCGGCCGAGAGGCCTCCGGCACCCAGCTGCCGTCCGCCGGCGGTCAGCACGCCTGTGCTCGGGGCCGCCCGGGCATCGAGCGCCGAGACGAGCTCCGCCAGCTGCTCACCGTCGGGCAGGCTCGCCACGAGGATGGCGACGTTGCGCGCCTCCTGGTCGGCTGCGGCCATGGCCCGGTCCTGCGCCATCGTCCTGACCAGCAGGCACAAGGGGATGACGAACGCCACGACGACGGCAGACGTGGTCGCGAGGACCACTCGTGAGATCCGCCGGCGCATCAGCGTGTCGCGGACTCGGCGGACGGGTCGACCAGGCGGAGGCCCACGCCACGCACGCTCACCAGGTACCGCGGCTCCGCCGCGGTCTCGCCGAGCTTGCGGCGCAACCAGGAGACGTGGACGTCGAGCGTGCGCTCCGAGCTGCCGTAGGCATCGCGCCAGACCGAGGCGAGCAGCTCACGCCGGGTCACGACCTCGCCGGCGCGAGCGGCGAGCGTCAACAGGATCTCGAACTCCTTGCGACTCAGGGGCAACGGCTCACCCCTCAGCGTCACCAGGCGGGTGCGCTCGTCGATCACCAGCTGGCCGACCCGCAGCGGCTCCGGGGCCTCGCCTTCTCGTCCGCTCCGCCGCAGGACGGCCCGCATCCGGGCCGCCACCTGGTCGGTCCCGAACGGCTTGACCACGTAGTCGTCCGCGCCCGCGTCGAGAGCACGCACCAGCGTGCGGCCGTCGTCGTTGGCGGTGATGACGATGATCGGGACCCCGCTGGTGGCGCGGATCATCGAGATGAGCACGACCCCGTCGATGTCCGGCAGGCCGAGGTCCAGCAGGACCAGCTCCGGTGCGTCTCGGACCACCGCCTCGAGTGCGCCCAGCCCGGTCGTGGTGCAGGCGACGGCCAGCCCCCGTTCGGACAGCCCACGCTGGAGGGCCGAACGAATGGCCGCGTCGTCCTCCACGACCAGCACACTGGTCACCTCCCCAGCCTAGGGATCAGGGTCCAGGCGTGTGCCACGGTCATTGGTCCTCACATGGAGGGCCGATGAGCACGTGGAAGAGCCGCGCGGTCGCCACGCTCACCTGGGTGTGCGTGGTGTCAGCCGGTGGTCTGCTGGTGTGGTTGGTGGTCTCCAGGGTCGGCACCGGACTCGCGGGCGCCTCCGATCTCCTCCCGAGCCCGACCGGGGCCGGAGGGACGCCGACCGCGCAGCCGTCACCGACGGGCACGACCCACGAGATCCGCCAGGGCTCGTGGCAGGGCGAGGCAGGAGTCGTCACGGCGACCTGCACCGGCCCGCGCATCGCCTTGGTCGGCGCGCAACCCGAGGAGGGGGTCGTCGAGGTCGTCGAGCGGGGACCGAAGCGGCTGGTCGTGACGTTCCGCGCCGACGAACGCGGCTCGGCGACGACTGTCACGGGCCGGTGCAGCAACGGCCGCCCTCAGTTCTCCCTGATCGGCACGACTCCGGACCAGCAGGACACCGAGAGCTCCGGTCCGGAGTTCGACTGAGCGCTCTCGCAGGTCCTCCACCGTCGAGGCGGGATCTGGGTCCACAGGCCGGCCCGCCACCGTTCCCGGTATCACCGCCACGCCGTCCTGTCTCTTCCCCGGTGAACCGTCCGCACCAGGGGAGGAAGCGATGGCCGAGCAGAAGAAGACCACGAAGAAGACATCGGGTCGGCGCGCTGAGGCCGCGCCGCCCGACGCCCACCACGGTGGGCACGAGCACGACCCGTCGGACCCGTGCCAGCACCAGGGCGGGCACGATCACGCGACTGACGAGGCCTGTCCGGAGTGCTTCATCGCGTCCCGGCAGCACCATCACGACTTCGACCACTTCCCGAGCGACCTCGAGCTCGCCGACCACGGCGTCGAGACGCGTGTCGCGTCCGAGCCCGAGATCCTGCGACGGCTCACGAGCAACAGGTTCGCCAACCAGGAGTCGGTCGACACCGACATGGCGGACGCCATCACTCACGGCGTCGCACAGCTGAGAGTCGGGCCCGCCGTCAGTCTCGCGTCCTCGCGAATCGTGCTCCAGGAGCCGTGGATCTCCGGACTCATCCGGTACCTCGGCTCGTTCCGCCGGGTCCGACGCGACCACCGGCTGCTGGACAAGGCCCAACGACAGACGTTCAACAACGCCCTGGCTGCGCTGGACGGGAACCCGGCCTGGCAGACCCTGATGAACTACCACGTCGGCGGGGTCTACCGCATGCACTCGATGCACGGACCGGTCGGCACGCAGCGGTTCCTGTCCTGGCACCGTCAGTACCTGTTCCAGGCCGAGCAGATGCTGCGCGCGGTCGAGCCCACCATCACCATCCCGTACTGGGACTACGCCTCCGACGGGTCGCGTCCCGACTGGGTCCACCAGCCGGCCGGGGTGACGAGGCCGGCCCCGGGCGCCCCGGGCTTCCTCCCGAGCGGCGCCGCCATCACCACGATCCTCGGTCGCGGCGACTACACCGGCTTCACGGTCGACCTGGAGAACAACGCACACAACCAGGTCCACAACTGGTGCAAGGGAACGCTGCAGAACCCGAGTACGGCGAGCTTCGACCCGATCTTCTGGCTCTTGCACGGCAACGTCGACCGGCTCTGGGCGATCTGGCAGGAGACCCACGACACGCCAGGAGTCCACGCACCCGCGATCACCGGATCCGACCGCGTGCTCGACCCGTGGGCCGCGACCATCACCGACGTCGACGACACCGCCTGGGACCTGGGCTACCTATACGCGTGACGGCCCGGCCCGGGAACGGACGTCACCTTTCCAGGGTGATGGCGACCTTGCCGCGGACCTGCCCCGTCTCGAGCTGGTGCATGGCGTGCGGCACCTCGTCGAGTCGGTAGGTGCGGTCGAGACTGGGGGTGACCTGGCCGGCCTCGATGAGGTCGGTGAGCCGTTCGTAGTCGCTGGCCCGCTCCTGGGTGACCAGGAGTGCGAGACGTTGCTTCACGAAGGGGGAGATGAGAGCGCCACGCAGCTGGCGGCCCATGCCGGTGATGACGCCCGCGTCCTCGCCCCCGACGAAGACCGCGGTCCCTCGGGGCGTGAGTGCGCGCCGCAGTCGCGCGATCGAGGGGTTGCCGGCGATGTCGAGGACCAGGTCGTAGGTCCGGGTGCCGTCGGCGAAGTCGTCGCGGGTGTAGTCGATGACGTGGTCGGCGCCCAGTGAGGTGACCAGGTCGGTCTTGGTGGTGCTGCAGACGCCCGTGACCTCGGCTCCGAACGCCTTCGCGAGCTGGACGGCGTAGCTGCCGACGCCGCCCGAGGCGCCGAGCACGAGGACTGACTGGCCGGGCTGCACGCGCCCGACGTCGACGAGTGCCCGCAGCGCAGTGGCGGCGGAGACGGGCACGACGGCGGCCTGCGCGAAGGACAGGTTGCCGGGCTTGTGGGCGAGCTGCGCCTCGCGGGCCACGGCGTACTCGGCGAACGAACCCGGTGCCACGCCGTACACCTCGTCGCCGACCGCGAACCGGGTGACCGCGCTCCCGGTCTCGACCACGACGCCGGCGACGTCGCGGCCGGGTACCGGGTTCTTCGGGCGTCGCAGGCCCATCGCGAGGCGCACGGCGTAGGGCTTGCCGGACATGAGGTGCTCGGTGCCCCGGTCCAGCCCGGCCGCACGGACGTCGACGAGGACCTCGTGGTCTCCGACGACGGGCCGCGCGACCTGGCCGAGACGAAGGACGCTGGAGGTGCCGTAGCGGTCCTGGAGGACCGCTCGCATCGTGTGTTCGGTCGTCGTGGTCATGGCGTTCTCCTCGGGTGGTGGTGTCTGGCTCAGATCGGGGGCATCGGGTTGTACTGGATCTCGCGGCGCACCTCGCGGGCGCGTTCGACGTTCGCGAGCCGGGCGACGAGGTGCAGCGCCATGTCGATGCCGGCGCTGACCCCAGCGCTGGTGATGAGGTCGCCGTCGTCGACGAAGCGGGAGCTGACGTCGGTGATGACCGTGGGGTCGAGCTCGGAGAGCAGGTTCAGCGAGGCCCAGTGCGTGGTCGCCCGGCGGCCGACCAGCAGCCCGGCGGCGGCGTAGACGAGGCTGCCGGTGCACACCGACGTCATCAGCGGTACGACGGCGCGCTGCCGGCGGACCCAGTCGAGGTGGACGGGGTCGTGCAGCATCGGCCTGGTGCCCGGACCGCCGGGGTGCAGCAGGACGTCCATGGCCGGCGCGTCCTCCATCGAGTGGTGCGCTCCGATCACGAGGGTCTTGGCGCTGCGGACCGGGTGGCCGTCGGGGGACAGGCAGAAGGCGTCCCAGCCGTCCTCGGGGTGCTGTTGGGTCCAGGCGGACAGTACCTCCCACGGACCGACGGCATCCAGCTCCTCGACACCGTCGAAGAGCAGGATCCCGACCTGGCGTCGGCGGCCGTCGCGGGTCTCGTTCATGGGTGGAGCCTCCACCCGCTGTCGCCCTCGTCGCCCCGGTCAAACTGCCGGGTTGCGGTGTACGTTTCGTCGCGTGCTGGTCGGTCGCGAACCGGAGCGGCAGCTCCTGGGGGCACTCGTCGAGGGGGCGCGAGAGGGATCCGCGGGAACGTTGGTCGTCCGCGGCGAGCCTGGTGTCGGCAAGTCGGCGCTCCTCGACGAGCTCGTCGCGGGTGCCGCCGACGCGACCGTGCTGCGCACGCAGGGACTGGAGGTGGAGGCGCCGCTGGCGTTCGCGGCGCTGCACCGGTTGCTGCGACCGCTCGCCAGGCTCCGCGACGGACTGGCGGCCCCGCAGGCGCGGGCCCTCCGTGTCGCGTTCGGTGAGGAGGAGGGTGCCTCGGTCGAGCCGTTCCTGGTGGGCGTGGCGACGCTGTCGCTCCTCACGACGGCGGCCGAGGAGAACGTGGTGCTGTGCGTCGTCGACGACGCGCACTGGCTGGACGCCGCCACGGCCGGCGTCCTCCTCTTCTGCGCCCACCGGCTCGGCGCGGACCGGGTGGCCCTGGTCTTCGCAGCGCGGGACGGCGCCTGGGGGACCTTCGACCCGCAGGGGCTCCGCGAGCTCGTCGTGACGGGTCTCGAACCCGACGCCTCACGTGCCTTGCTCGAGTCGCGTCTGGGCTCCGCGGCCGGTACCGACGTCCTGGCACGGATCGTCGCCGAGACCCGCGGCAACCCCCTGGCGCTCCTGGAGCTCCCCACCGAGCTGACACGAGATCAGCTCAGCGGTCGCGAGCCCCTGCCCTCGCAGCTCCACCTGACCACTCGGGTCGAGCAGGTCTTCCTCGACCGCAGTCGCCGGCTGCCGCCTCCCGTCGCGAGGGCGCTGTTGGTCGCCGCGGCCGACGACAGCAGTGAGCCGGACGTCGTACGGCGGGCCGTGCTGGCCCTGGGTCTCGGGGAGGCCGATCTGCAGGCAGCCGTGGACTCGGGTCTGCTCGTCGAGACCACCACGTCGCTGTCCCTGCGGCACCCCTTGGTCCGTTCCGCGGTCTACCAGGCAGCGAGCGCGGTCGAGAGGCGAACGGTCCACCGAGCCCTGGCGACCGCTCTGTCCGGCCACGGCGACCCCGACCGGGAGGCCTGGCACCGGGCCGCGGCCGCCGACGGACCGGACCCTGAGGTGGTCGCCGCCCTGGAGCTGGCCGGTGCACGCGCCCAGCGACGAGGCGGGCACGTCTCGGCGCTCGCGGCCTACGAACGCGCTGCCGCCCTCTGCGACGACCCGGTCAGGCGCACCGAGCTCACGTTCGCCGCAGGTCGAAGCGCATGGGCCTGCGGTCACGCCGGCCAGGCGCAGACCCTCTTGACGAGAGTGCGCGAGTCGACCGACGACCCTCTGGTGCTGGCCGACGTCGCGCGCCTGCGGGGCCACATCGAGGTCAACCTCGGTTCGGCACCGGAGGCGCACCGCATCTTCGTGGAGGCAGCCCAGGCGGTGTACCCCTTCGACCCCGCCAGGGCCCTCGACATCGCGGTCGCGGCTGCCGTCATGCGCACCTTCGGGGCCGACAGCGGCACGCCGCTGCCCGTCACCGATGCCCTCGTCGCACCCGTCGCCGGCGACCCGCCCAGGACACTGTGCCTGCGGCACATGCTCGTCGCCATGACACAGGTGGCCGAGGGCGACTGGTCCGCCGCCACGGCCGCCCTGGACCGCGCGCTGGAGCTCGGTGACCGGGTCGACGACCGGGACGTGCTGTGGAACCTCGGCAACGCCGCCCTCCAGCTCGGCGACGACGACGCGCAGCAGCGGTTCTACGGCTACGCCCTCTCGCGAGCGCGCGAAGCGGGTGCGGTGACGGCGGTCGTCTACTGCCTGCAGAGGCTGTGCTTCGGCCAGTACCTGGCCGGCGACCTCGTCGCGGTGCGCAACAGTGCCGAGGAGGCTATCTCGCTCGGCCACAGCATCGGGCAGCCGGCCATGACGGCCCCGCCCGTCGCCTGGCTGGCCCTGCTCGCTGCCCTGCAGGGCCGCGACGACCACGACGACCACCTCGCCCGGCTCGAGGAGCTGGTCGCGGCCCACCCCCTCGGGATCCTCGCCGACCCCGTCCACGACCTGACCCGGTGGGCCAGGGCCTGGCACGCGGCCGGCTCCGGTGACAACGTCGGAGCGCTTCACCACCTGGCGCGGTTCCGGTTGCCGGTCCTGGCCAGGATGTCCGCTCCCGAGCGCATCGAGGCGGCGGTGCGCGCCGGCGACCTGGCGGCCGCTCGTGGCTGGACCGAGGAGCTGGCCGGCTTCGCGACGGCGACCAACCGGCCGTGGGCACTCGCCACGGTGGCCTTCGCCCGTGCGCTCACTGCCGACCAGGCCACGGCCGACGCGCTCTTCCGGGAGTCCCTCGCCCACCATGCCGTCGCCGGCCGGCCGCTGGACGCCGGGCGGGCCCACCTCGCCTACGGCGAGTGGCTGCGCCGCGCCCAGCGGCGGGTCGACGCCAGGCAGCACCTTCGCGAGGCCGCGGACGCGTTCCAGGACCTGCGCGCCGAGGCGCTGTCCGCGCGCGCCCACCAGGAGCTCCGCGCCTCGGGGGAGACCGCCCGCAAGCGTGACCCCTCCACCCTGCTGCAGCTCACCCCGACCGAGCTCCAGATCGCCCAGCTGGTGAGCTCGGGCATGTCCAACAAGGACGTCGCCGCCCAGTGCTGGATCTCTCCCCGGACCGTCGCCTTCCACCTGCGCAACGTCTTCGCGAAGGCCGGCATCACCTCCCGCGGCGAGCTCGCCCGGCTCGACCTGGCCTGACACCGATCCCGGCCATCTGACCGGGGTGAGCACCCGGCAGCGAGTCCACGCTCGATCGCAGTGCACCACACCACTGCGAGAGCGAGACCACGATGACCGTCCACCTGCACCCCAGCCGTCACACGACCGCGTCCGTCGACCGGCGTACGGGCTCCTGGTCCCCGACCTGGGTCGTCCTCGGCTCCCTGGTCGTCGGGGCCGTGAGCGCTCTGGTCCTGACGTTGGTGGCCTTCCCGGGTGCCACCGAGGCGGTGGTCACCGGTTCGATGCTGTTCGGCTTCGGCGTCGGTTGGGGAGCGCTCGCCCTGATCTCCACCCGCAGGACCAGCCGGCCCCAGCGCTGGGCACGGGTCCCCGCGATCGCCATGGCCGTCACGGGCGCAGGCCTCGTCACCTTCTCGCCCGGTGATCGGGGACTCTCACTGCTCACCTGGGTGTGGCCCCCGATGATGGTCGCCCTCGTGGGCTGGATGTTCGTCCAAGCCCGTCGCTCCCTGCCGGCCCGCCCGCGCTGGTTGCTGATGCCGGTGTTCGTCACCCTGGCCGCGGTCGCGGTCGGTGCCCTCGTCCAGCACGTCGCCTCGCCCCAGGTCCTGCGCGACCACCCGGCCCCCGGCCGGACCTTCACCGTGGGTGACCACCGTCTGCACATCGACTGTCGAGGCACTGGCGGGCCGACGGTCGTCCTGTTCAACGGCCTGGGCGAGTTCTCCGCCTCGTGGGCCAGGATCACCGACCGGGTCAGCGACACCGCACGGGTGTGCGCCTACGACCGCGCCGGCCAGGGCTGGAGCGACGACGTGGCCGAGCCCCAGGACGGCCTCGAAGCCGCCGCCGACCTCCACGCCCTGCTGGCCGCGGCCGGCGAGCACGGACCGTACGTGCTCGTCGGGCACTCCATCGGTGGCCCCTACGCGATGACCTACGCGGCGCGGTACCCGCAGGACGTCGCCGGCATGGTGCTCCTCGACAGCTCCAGCCCGCGGCAGTTCGACGAGATGCCTGCCTACCCCCTGCAGTACGCGCTGATGAAGCGAGGCCTGTCCCTCCTGCCCACGCTGGCCCGCATCGGGCTGGGTCGCGTGACGACAGCGGTCTCGCACGTACCCGGCCCCGCCGGGGACCAGATCGACGCCATCGAGTCCACCGTCCGGGCCAAGCGCAACGGTCGCGACGAGCTCGCGGCGATCCCGGACGTCTTCGAGCAGGCGCAGGCGCTCACCACCCTGGCCGGCCGCCCGCTCGCCGTGGTCACCGCCTCGGAGAACCTCAGCACCCAGGGGTGGCCCGCCGCCCAGGACCGGCTGGCCGCGCTCTCCAGCGACAGCGTCCACAGCGTCGCCCGGGCGTCCCACGCCGGGATGCTCGAGGACCCCGTCGGTGCCGAGGCCTCGACAACCGCCATCACCGCCGTCGTCCACGCCGTCGCCACCGGCGCACCCGTCGCCACGTCTTGACCCCACACCCATCCATCGCACCGAAGGAGCACCCGATGTCGCACGCACCCGCCCACCACGGCCACCCGACAGAGCCCCAGGACGACGCAGGTCCCCGCAGGTCCTGGGCCCTGCTCGGCGTCACCCTCGCCGCGCAGATCCTCGTCGTCCTCGACATCTCCGTCGTCAACACCGCCCTGCCGAGGATCGGCCAGTCGCTGCACCTGGCCGGTGGCGACCTGCAGTGGCTGGTCACGGCGTACCTGATGATGTCGGGCGGCGGCCTGCTGCTCGGCGGCCGCATCAGCGACCTGCTCTCCCGGCGCGGCGTCTTCCTGACCGGCCTCGGCCTGTTCACCGTCGCCTCGCTGGTCAGCGGGTTCTCGGAGACCGGCACCCAGCTGGTCGTCGCCCGAGCGGTCCAGGGGCTGAGCGCCGCGCTGCTGACCCCGTCGGCGCTGTCGCTGATCACCACGACGTACTCGGGGGCCCAGCGCAGGGCCGCACTCGCGCTCTGGGGCGCCGTGGGCAGCCTCGGTGTCGCGGCGGGGGTCCTCGTCGGCGGCGCCATCACGACCTGGTCGAGCTGGCAGTTCATCTTCTGGGTCAACGCTCCCATCGGCCTCGTGGCCTTCGTCGTGGGACGCCGCGTCATAGCTCGGGAGCACACCACCGTCCCCGCGCGGTCGGCGTTCGACGTCCCCGGTGCGATGACCGTGATCGCGGGACTCGCCACCCTCGTCTACACCCTGGGTGAGACCGCGACGTACGGCTGGTGGTCGGTCCGGACCATCGTCGGCCTCGGCGCCTCGGCCGTCCTGCTGATCACGTTCCTCAAGGTCGAGCAGCGGGCCGCCAGGCCTCTCTTCCCACCGCACGTCTGGAAGCTGCGCTCCTTGGTCTCCGGAACGACTGTGATGCTCGGCGTCACCGGCATCCTGGTCGGAACGGTCTTCCTGGCGTCGATCTTCATGCAGACCGTGATGGGCTTCTCCGCCCTGACGACCGGCCTGGCCTTCCTGCCCTTCGCCTTCGCCATCACGGCCGGCACGATCGTGGCCCGTCACCTCCTCGGCCACGCGACCCCACGCGCCATCGCCGCCGCCGGGCTGGTGCTCACGGCCGGGGCTGCCGTCCTGCTCTCCACGGCCCCCGACGGCGCCCGGTACGCCGCCGACCTGCTGCCCGGTCTCGTGGGCCTGGGCCTGGGTGTCGGGATGGTCTTCGTCCCCGTGTCGGTGACCTCCATGTCGGGGATCCCCGACTCCCACGCGGGGGTGGCGTCCGGGTTCTTGATGACCGGTCACGAGATCGGTGCCGCGCTCGGTGTCGCCGTCCTGTCCGCGGTGGCCAGCTCCGCCGGCTCCCTCGCCACTCACGACGGTGCGGTGCACGGGTTCTCCCGGGGTCTGCTCGCCGCCGCCGTGATCGCAGGCGTGGTCGCCGTCTTCGCCCTGGTCCGGATGCCTGCGACCCGCGGGGCCGCCGGCGCCGGGATGCACATGCACCACTGACCGGAGCTCGGCCCCTCGAGGTCGTGTGCCTGACGCATCGCCGTGGCGCTGCGTCAGGCACACGTCCCGTTGACGACCGGTCATCGACCCAGGGGCTGGTGCCTGCGGATCGAGTCGACGACGTCGAGGACGGCCTGCGAGGTGGCGTCGGCGTACTTCTCCACGAGGAGCAGGTCGGTGTGGGTGGCGCCAGGGACGATCCGCTGCACGCCGTTCGTCGAGAGCGCCACCATCTGGTGCTGCGCCGACATCCAGGCCGCGGGGTGCTCCCCGGCCGTGAGGACGACGAGCGGCTTGTCCGAGAGATCTCGCAAGGACGCCGCCTCGTGCATCGACGCGCCCCCGCGCAGGTACTCGTCGACGGTGCTGCTGAGCCAGCTCGCCCGGGCGACCGCCGCTCGAGCCTCGTCCCGGGAGCGAGCCGGGAGCGTCCCGAAGTCCGTCCGTCCCAGGATGCGCGTCAGCCCGACGCCGGACGCCAGGGACGCGATCACCGGGACGCGACCGAGGGGCTGCACGCCGCCGTCCCCGGGTGGCGGGACCACCGACCTGGCGGGGCTCTCCGCCGCCGTCGAGTCCACCAGGACCAGGCCCGCGACCTCATCGGGGTAGCGAGCCGCGAAGATGCGGACGTACAGACCCCCGAACGAGTGCCCGGCGAGGACGTACGGCCCGGTGACGCCGGCGCGGTGGAGCAGGGTGTGCAGGTCGGCCGCTATCCGGGCGCCGTCCTGGGTCATGCCGGCCGGCTCGCTCCACCCGCGACCGGCACGGTCGTACACGCACACGCGGGTGCTGCGTGACACGGCCGGAGCGATCCAGCCCAGCTGCGCGGAGGTCGCGCCGGCGCCGGGCTCGAGAACGACGGTCGGGCTGCCGGAGCCGACGCAGCTCAGGAACAGCCGGTGTCCACCCACGTCGACCAACCGGCCGGTCGCCGGCATGGAGGTCGATTCCGTTGCCTCCGCCAGCGTCGCGTAGCCGCCTCCGACCGCCGCGATCGCGAGGATCGCGAAGACCACGTACAGCTGGGCACGGCCGCCGCGGCTGGGCAGCTCCCTGCGCATCCGGGACGCCATCCAGACCACCAACACCACGAGCGCGGGTGGCCACACCCATCTGAGGACGTCGAGGACCTGGGGGCCGAGTGCCAGCAGCAGGACCCCGCCCACGCCCATGAACAGAGCAGGCCACTTCGCCCAGCGCTGGGGCTGGTCGGTGAACCGCTGGGAGGACCGCCACAGCAACGTCCAGCCCGTCGCGAACCCACACAGGACAGCGCCGGTCAGCGCACTCTCCTCGACCGGGACGAACGGAAGGAAGGCGAGCAGGAGGGCTACCAGCAGTCCTGTGACCAGGGAAGCGGCCACCACCCACGCGGGCCGGCTCGACGAGGTGCGTTCGGGGTGTGCCTGACGTCTGCCGGGGCGTGGCTCCCGGGCCGTGGTGATCGTGACCGCCATGTCGTCCACTTCCTTGCCATCGCCGGGCCGAGCTCGGCTCGGCCACCTCGGGTTGATGGGGTCGACGCTCGACCGCCGCGCTTGCCCCGTCCTGTCCGTCGGCTGTCCAGCAGCGCGAGCCCGACGAGGGTGTGTCGCGTTACCCTTCGGTTGCCGAGCGAGTGTCCGGAGGAACGAGGGTGGGTGATCTGCGCTTCCGTCTGCTCGGGCCGATGGAGATCGTCGTCGACGGCCGTGCGCTGCCGTTGCCCGGCAGTGCCGAGCGTGCGTTGCTGGCGCAGCTGCTGCTCTCGCCGGGCAGGACGATCCCGGCGTCGCTGCTGATCGACCGGCTCTGGGCGGAGTCGGCCCTTCCGGTCGATCCCACCAACGCGTTGCAGATCAGGGTCTCCAAGCTGCGCCGCAACCTGAAGGCCAACCAGGCGCCCGACCTGGTCACCCGCGAAGGCGTGGGGTACCGCGCGAACGTCGAGCCGGAGGCCGTGGACGCGATCGACTTCGCCACCAGGGTCCGCCTCGCCCGGGCCGGGACCGCCGCAGCCACGGGTCACGAGGTCGGCCGCGACGTCCTCGAGTCCATCCTCGCGGCGTACGACGAGGCGCTCGACCTGTGGCGAGGTCAGCCGCTGAGTGACTTCGACACCGAGCAGTGGGCCGTCGCGGAGGCTGCTCGACTCGGCGCGCTGCGCATCACCGCCCTCACCGAACGTGCGCAGACCGCACTCGCCCTGGGGCGTCACGACGAGGTGGTCCACGACCTCGAACGCGTCGTCGGCGCCGACCCCACTCTGGAGTCACTGGCCGGTCTCCTGATGGTGGCTCTCTACCGGTCGGGACGACAGGCCGACGCTCTCGAGGTGTTCGCGAGGACCCGCAGGACCTTGGACGAGGAGCTGGGACTCGAACCGACCGTGACGCTGCGGTCGATCCAGGAACGGGTGCTGCGCCAGGACGAGTCGCTCGGGGCGAAGGCCGACCTGGCCGTGCCCGTGCGCACCCCGGCACCCGCCCAGCGGCGCACCGCAGAGTCCACCTCCGGCACCACGACGGGGCAGCGCACCGGCGCGGTGCCCACCAACCTCCCTGCCGTCCTGCGCCCGCTCCTCGGCCGGGACGAGATGCTCGGGTCCCTCCGGAACCTCATCCCGGACGTCAGGCTCTTGTCCCTCATCGGCCCCGGGGGCGCCGGCAAGACGTCCTTGGCCCTCGCTCTCGCCGTCCAAGCCCTCCCGGACTTCCCGGACGGGATCTTTCTCGTGCGTCTGGCATCGCTGGGCACCGCGGATCAGGTCCCACTCGCGGTCGCGGACGCACTGGGCATGCCGATGGACGGCTCGGCCGCGGAACGTGACGTCCGCGAGCGGCTCGTCGGCTACCTCGCCCAGCGCCGGCTCCTGCTCGTGCTCGACAACTGCGAGCACGTCGTGGATGCGGCTGCGGCGCTGGCCGACGACCTTCTGGGCCGGTGCGCCGGAATCACGCTCCTGGCCACGAGCCGTGAAGCGCTGGCCGTGCCTGACGAGGTCCAGGTGAACGTCGGTCCACTCTCAGCACCTCCCGACGACACGCGTGCCGACCACGTGCTCACCTATCCCGCCGCCCAGCTGTTCGTCGAACGAGCCCGCGCGGTGCGCCAGTCCACCTTCGACGAGGCCGACATCCTCGCCATCGGCCGCGTCACCCGGGCCCTCGACGGCATCCCGCTCGCCATCGAGCTGGCGGCGGCGCGGGCGGGCACGATGTCCCCGGGGGAGATCTCGGACCGTCTCGGCCACCGGTTCTCGCTCCTCACGTCCGGGTCGCGCACCGCCGAGGCGCGGCAGCAGACGCTCCGGGCGACCGTGGACTGGAGCTACGCCCTGCTCGGCAGCGACGAACGACGGCTCTTCGACCGGCTGTCCGTGTTCCAGGGTGGTTGGACGATGGACGCCGCCGAAGCCGTCCTCGACGACGGAGGCGCCGAGGGCTTCGTGCTCGACGCGGTCGCCCGTCTGGTCCAGCGCTCGATGGTCATCGTCGATCCAGGCTCTCCGACCCGCTACCGGATGCTGGAGACGCTCCGTCAGTACGCCGCCGAGCAGCTCGTCGCCAGCGGTGAGCTCACGGAGGTCGCGTCCCGTCACGCCCGCCACTTCCACGACCTCGTGGTCGCCGCAGAGCTCGATCTACGAGGACCGCGACAACGTGACGCCCTTGACAGGCTGCGACGAGAGCAACCCAACGTGCGCGCCGCGCTCGCCTGGCTCAGCGGCGCTGACGGAGACCTCGACCAGGCCATGGAGATGGCAGGCTCGCTGGGCCTCTTCTGGCACCTCGGTCGTCATCTGGAGGGCCGCGAGGTCCTGCAGCGGTTGCTGGCTCTCGGAGGCAGCGAGCAGGCCCGCGCGCATGCGCTGCAGGCCGTCTCGATCGTCGAACGACCCCGTGGCTGCCTGGTGCACCCGAGCCCGCTGTGCGCCCACACTGCCGAGGAGAGCCTCGAGATGTTCGTGGCCGAGGGTGACCAACCGCGCGCAGCGCTCTCCCGGGTCCTGCTCGCGGTCGAAGGTGTGACCGGCGCCGATCCCGAACGCTCACATGCGCTGCTGGCGGAGGCCGAGCGACAGTTCCGGGCCGACCACGACGAGTGGGGGCTCGGGGTGATCGGTTTCGTGCAGATGGAGACGGCGCTCAAGACCGGCCACCTCGACAGGGCAGTCGCCGTCGGCCGCGCGGCCGCTGGTCGGTTCCGGCAGCTGGACGACTACTGGGGACTCTCGGCGATCCTGTACCACCTCGGCTGGGGGCTTCGGCAGTTCGGCCGCAACGAAGAAGGGGCTCACGACCTCGAGGAAGCGATCGACGTGGCAGCCAGCGCGGGTCTCTACAACACGGTCCAGTGGGCACTCGCCGACCTCGCGCTCGTGCACCTGAACCTCGCTCGTCCTGACGTCGCGCGCGATCTGTTCGACCGCGCCGACTCCGCCTCGGTCGAGATCGGCGACGGTGCCGGCACCGTCCTGGCCCACTACGGACACGGCCTTCTCGCGCTGCAGGACGGGGACCTCGACGCGGCCGAGCGGCGACTCGCTCTGGCCAGGGAGGGGTTCGTGGGGTTGAGAACGCCCGTGTGGGAGGGCTGGGCGTTGGTGGCGGCGGCCCGCTGCCGCGAGCTCAGCACTGGAGCGGCTGCCGCTCGCGAGCCCCACGAAGCTGCCCTGCGGCTGGGGAGGGAGGCCGGCGAACCGGGGCTGACCGCGTCGGCGCTCGAGGGACTCGCACGCACGTGGGCTGCGGAGGACCCAGCCCGTGCGGCCGCCCTGGAGGCCGAGGCGATGGACGTCCGCGAGCGCCTCGGCCGGCCACGTCCCGGCTATCAGGACCCGTGGCACGCCGGCCCTGGCGACGGCCCGCCCGTGGCCGATTCCGGGGTGACCAGCGCGACCGGGTGAGCTCCACCCGGCCGGCTGGGTGGTTCGGTCACGAAGCGACGGACTCGTAGTCCGCCTGTGCGGGGGCAGGGGCCCGGAGCCAGGTGGCCGCGGCGACGGCACCGAGGGCAGCGATTCCGGCGGCCCCGAGCAGTCCCGCCGAGAAGCCGTCGGTCACGGACACCAGATCGGCGTCGTCCGCTCCGAACGCCGCAGCTACGGCGGTCATCGCGGCCAACCCGAGGGCGGAGCCCACCTGGTAGTTCGTGTTGACGATGCCCGCCGCGAGTCCGCCCTCTTCGGGTGCGGCCGACGAGAGTGCCAGCCCGAGGGAGGGGATGAACGCCATGGCCATGCCCGCCGCGGTGAGCAGGCTGGCCGGGAGCACGTCGACCACGAAGCTGCCGTCGGGCCGTAGCAGGGACAGCCAGACCAGGCCTGCCGACAGGGTGACCAGGCCGGCGACGGTCATCGCCTTGGGACCGTAGCGCCCGATGAGCCTGGGAGCCGCGGCGATCATCCCCACCATGATGGTGACGGTGAGAGGCAGGAGCGCGGCGCCGCTGGCGAAGGCGCCCAGCCCCAGCACCTGCTGGAGGTAGAGGTTGACGAAGAAGAACATCGGGATCCACGCAGCACCCAGGAAGAACTGCGCGATGTTGGCCGCTCCCAGATTGGGGGCCCTGAAGATGCCCAGGCGCATCAGCGGGTGCGGCCGTCGTGCCTGCAGGAGCACGAAGACGCCCAGCAGCGCGAGGCCGACGAACCCGGTGACGAACGTGGCCTGCGACGTCCAGCCGGCTTGGGGGGCGCGGACGATCGCGAAGACCAGCGACGCGAGCCCGACCGTTGCGGTGAGGGCACCCACCAGGTCGAGCGAGCCCGGCTGCCGGGTACCTCGAGGCAGCGACATCGGGGTCAGGCCCAGCACGGCAAGAGCCAGCGGCACGTTGATGAAGAAGACCCATGGCCACGAGGCGTACTCGGTCAGCACGCCGCCCAGGAACACTCCCGCCGTACCGCCCGCCGGAGCGGCGGCACCGTAGAGCGCCAGCGCCCCGGTCAGCTCCTTCGGGTTCGCACCGAACGTCATGAACAGCAGCGTCAGGGCTGCCGGGGCGATGAGCGCCGAGCCGGCGCCCTGGACGGCTCGTCCAACGAGCTCCGTCCCGACGTCTCCGGCCAGACCGGCCAGCAGGGAGCCGACAGCCAGCACACCCCAGCCCACCCCGAAGATGCGCCGAGCGCCGAACAGGTCCGAGAGCCGGCCGCCGAGCAGGAGCAGACCCCCGAAGGCGACCACGTAGGCGTTGAAGACCCAGCTCAACCCCTCCGCGGAGAAGCCGAGGTCGGCCTGCATCTTCGGAAGCGCGACCCCGATGATCGAGGTGTCCATGATGACCATGAACTGCGCGGTGGCGATCAGACCGAGGGCCAGCCGGCGGTGGCGGCCGCGGCGGGCCGCAGGTGAGGTGGAGCTCATGAGGGTGTCCTTCCCTGTGTCGGACCGCCGGGCCGGCGGCTTCGACCAGAGCGTCACGACGACTGCTGTCCGCTCCCTGTCGGGTTGCTGTCGTGGTCGATCCTGCCGACGCGGAAAGGCGTCCCCTCCAGCGCGGCGAGGACCCCACTGCGGCTCATCGAACCGACCAGCACCACGACCGACCGGCGGTGGTCTGCCGTCACCGTCTCCACGCCTGCCACGTCCCTGAGACGTGCGGTCACGTCGCGCACACAGTCACGGCAGCCCATGCCGTCGATGAACAAGGTCAGCTCGGTCATCACGTCACCCCTCTCGAGCCGAGCATCTCGGGTGCCGCTGTCCCAACGCTGTCCCTGCCGGTCCGGCCATGGGCGGACAGCGGGTGGACAGAGGACGGTCCCACAGTGCGTCCCAGACCGCCGATCCCGGTCATTCGACCGGGGCGAGGCGGGCCGGCCCGCAGCACTGTGGAGCCATTCCCAGAACGCACCTGACGGAGGTGAGGACGATGAACACGACTTTCTCGATCATGGAACTCTCTGCAGGCAAGGGCGAGCGAGTCAGCCGGACTCGGCCTTCCTGCTGGTGCGGGCAGGCCCTCGACCACGTCACCGGCCGCCACTGCCCGCGGTGCGGCAGGTCGGCCTCGCGCTGGGCAGGTCGATGATGCGCGCTCCGTCCGACGGCTCCGCCCCGATCACGGGCGGCGGCAACGCGACCATCCCATTCGTGTCGCCCCGACGGCGTCTGCTGCTGGGCCTGCTCGTCTCGGCCCAGCTCGTCGTCATGCTGGACACCTCCATCGTCAACGTCGCGCTGCCCTCGATCCAGACCGACCTGGGCACGGGACCCGTGGGGCTGACGTGGGTGGTGAACGCCTACGTCCTCGCCTTCGGCGGTCTGCTCCTGTTGTCCGGCAGAGCAGCGGACCTGTTCGGGCGCCGTCGGATGTTCATCGGCGGGCTCGGCGTCTTCACCGCCGGGACGCTGGTCGCCGCGCTCTCGTCCGACGTCTGGCTCCTGGTCACGGCTCGCGTCGTCCAGGGAGCCGGTGCCGCGGCCCTGAGCCCGGCCGCGATGTCGCTGCTGGTCCTCACGTTCCCGGGCCGCGCGCGAGCCCGAGCGATGAGCGTGTGGGGTGCTGCGTCGGCTGTCGGGGGCGCCACGGGAGTCGTGGCGGGGGGAGTCCTGGCCGGGTCGCTCGGCTGGCGCGCCAACTTCCTGGTGACCGTGCCGATCACCCTGGCTGCCGCTGCGCTGGCCTGGCGGGTCCTGCCCAGCGGCGTCACCGGCCCCCGCCGCCCGCGCTTCGACGGACTCGGCGCGGCCATGCTCGTGCTGGCGACCGTCGCACTGGTGCACGGCGTGCTGGGAGCAGCCCAGGGTGGTTGGACCGCCCTCCCGGTGCTGGCGAGCCTGGTCGCCGCGGTCGGGTCGTCGGCGGGCTTCCTGATGATCGAGCGACGCGCGACCGAGCCGATCGTGCCGCTCGGCCTCTTCCGGTCCCGCGTCCTCACCATCGGCGTCGCTGCGGCGTTCCTCGGAGGGGCTGCTCGCGCCTCGACCTTCGTGCTCACGGCTCTCTACCTCCAGCAGGCGCTCGACATGGCGCCGACGCGTGCGGGACTGGCGATGGTCCCCACGTCGCTGATCGGTTTCGCCGTGTCCCTCGCCGCCCTGCCACGTCTGCTGCACGCCTTCGGACCGCAACGCATGATGGTCGCCGGGCTGGCCGTGCTGGCCGGAGGTCACCTCTGGCTGGCCTACGCCCCGAGCTCCTCGTCGTACCTCGTCGCGGTCCTCCCAGGTCTGGCCCTCGTCGCGGTCGGCGTCGCGCTCAGCTTCACACCGACCACGATGGTCATCACCGGGGCCGTGCCCGAGACGCACACGGGTCTCGCCGCCGGCCTGGCAGGCTCGATGAGCCAGATCGGCGCGGCAGTCGGGACCGCGACCTTCATCTCCCTCGGAACGTCGGCGAGCGGCGCCGCCGCGCAGACGCTCTCGCGAACCGGATTCTCGATCGCCTTCACCGCCGCGGCCGCCGTGGCCCTGGCGACCGCCCTGCTGGGCGTGGCTCTGGTACGACCCCGTGGTCTGACCGCGGTCAGCTCGCGGCCAGCAGAGCACACAGGACTGCCAAGAGGGCGGTGACGGTGCTGGCGCCCCACCGCTCGACCGGATGTCGGCCGCGAGCGTTGCCGAGCGTGTTCAGCGCGAACAGCGCAGCCAAGCACCACAGGGTGAGGGTCAGCACGGTGGATGACAACGGGCCGCGCCCGACCATCGCGGCCGACGCGAGCACCACCCACATGGCGCCGAGGAGCACCGCGGCGGCGGCACCACTGCCGAGGCGGTACCGCCGCGGCAGGGCGCCGTCCCCGGAGGCCGCGTGACCGCCGTACGCCGCTGCTCCCCAGGGCGCGCCCGCCGCGAGTGCGACCTGGAACGCAGCAGCCAGCGCAAGGAGTGCGACGGCGAGCGCGGCGATGACCTGGGTGCTCACGTCCCGATGCTGTCAGTTCCTCACCGCGCCTCCGGACGCGGTCGACGCGGACCCTTCGTCACATGAGGTGACCTGCTGCGGCGCGCTGATGCTCGTCGGCCCCGTCCGGAAGTCGGTCTCCGGACTCGAGCTCCTCCGTTGCCTCCACTCGCAGGCGGGGAAGGATGCGGTCGAGCCACGCGGGGAGCCACCAGTTGCGGTCGCCGAGGAGCTCCATGGTGGCGGGGATCAGGACCATGCGGACGAGGGTGGCGTCGACGAGGACGGCGGCAGCGAGGCCGATGCCGAACATCTTGGCCATCACGTCGTGGCCGAGGACGAACGAGACGAAGACGGTGACCATGATGGCCGCGCCGGCGGTGATGACCCGGGCGGACTTGGCAAGGCCGTCGGCGACGGCGAGGGCGTTGTCGCCGGTGCGGTCGTACTCCTCCTTGATCCGGGAGAGGAGGAAGACCTCATAGTCCATCGACAGCCCGAAGAGGATCGCGAAGATCCCGATGGGCAGCTGGATCGGTACGGGTATGGCCTCGGGGATCCCGACGAGGTCGCCGAGCCAGCCGCCGCTGACGGCGAGCGTCAGGACCCCGAACGCCGCGGCGCTGGCCAGCAGGTTCATGGCGACGGCCTTCACCGGCACCAGGACCGAGCGGAAGACCATCATGAGCAGCAGGAACGACATGAGCAGCACGCCGCCGAAGAACAGCGGCAGCCGGGAGGCGACGCCCCGGGTGGTGTCGACGTTGGCCGCCACGGGCCCGCCGACCTCGACGGTGAGACTCGTACCAACCGTGGCTGCGGGCACGGCCGAGTCGCGGAGCAGCAGCACCAGGTCCTCCGTGGCGACGTCCTGTGGTGAGGTGGTGGCGGTCAACGTCAGCAACGCGGTCTCCCCGCTCGGGCTCAGGATCGCGGGACTGACGGAGGCCACGCCGGCGACCTCGCCGAGGGCCGCGCCGACCGTGTCGGCGGACCCGAGGAGATCCTCCGTGGAGCCCTGCACCGTCAGCAGCAGGGGTGCGGCGTACCCGGGACCGAAGCCGTCGGCCATGAGGTCGTAGGACTGGCGAGTGGTCAGCGTGGGTGAGGCGTTCCCGGCGTCGGGGAACCCGAAGCGGATGCCCAGAAAGGGAGCGGCCAGGGCCACGAGGACGGCCATCGAACCGATCGCGGCCCACCAGGGGCGGCGCTGGATGAAGCGGCTCCAGCGGAACCAGCGTGACGCGTCGTACGACCCGGCATTGCGGCTGACGAACGGCACGTGCAGGCGCTCGACGTTCCGCCCGGCGAAGCCGAGGACGGCGGGGAGCAGTGTCACCGTCGCGACCATCACGACGAGCACGGCGAGCACGACGGTGAAGGCGAACCCGTTCATGGCCGGTTGCCCCATCAGCAGGATGCCGAGCATCGAGATGACCACGGTCATGCCGGCGAAGACGACGGCGCGGCCGGCGGTCGCCATCGCGGTCTGCGTCGCGCGTCGGGGGTCCTGCCCTGCGGCCAGGCTGGTGCGGAACCGGGTGACGATCAGCAGGGCGTAGTCGATGCCGACGCCGAGGCCGACCATGGCGGCGGTGTACGGCGCCCAGTCCGGTACGTCGACGACTCGCCGCAGCACCTCGCCGAGCGCCATCGCGACGCCGAGGCCGAACAGGGCGGTCAGCAGCGGGAGGCCCATCGCGACCACGGAGCCGAAGGTGATGAGAAGGATGAGCGCGGCGGCGAGGAGGCCGATGCCTTCAGAGCCCATGGCGACGGTCTGCGCCTTGGTCGCCACGGGGCCGCCGACCTCGACCTGCAGGGTGTCGTCACCGGCGGCCAGCACAGGGTCGACCAGAGCCGCGGCCTCGTCGGCAGTGAGCTCGTCGGCCGTCCGGTCGAGGGCGACATTCGCATACGCCGTCGTGGCGTCCGCGGAGACCTGCTGCGCGCCGTCCGCGGAGAACGGGCTGACGACACCCACCACGTGCTGGGCGACGGCGACCTCGGCGAGGACCGCCTCGACGCGAGCCACCACGTCGGGCGAGGTCACGCCGGTGTCGGAGTGCACGACGACCTGCATCGTGTCGCCGGCCCGCTGGGGGAAGTCGGCCTGGAGGGTGTGGGCGACGTGCTGCGACTCGGAGCCCGGTTGGAGGTAGTCCTGCTTGAACTCCCCACCGAACGTGCCGGCGAGTGCGAAGGCCCCGACCAGGGCGGCGACCCAGCCCAGGACCACGAGACGACGGTGCTGGAAGCACCCATCAGCGAGACGTACGAGCATCGTGACTCCTCTGGTCGGGAAGGTGGTGGTGCCGTCGACGCTAGGAAGGGCGGAGCCGCGGCACGATGGGGCGGGCAGCACGACAAGGGGGGCTAGCACCACGGGTCGTGCGGGTCAGCACGACCTCGCCGGAGTGGGTCCGTGCGTAGAGTCGCAGGAGTGGCGCTCCGCCTCGTCGTGGCCGACGACAACTTCCTGGTCCGTGAAGGCCTGGCCGCGCTCCTGGCAGAGGTCGACGAGATCGAGGTGGTGGCGATGGCGAGCGACCCGGTCTCGCTGATGCGGGCCGTCGCGGCGACGTCGCCCGACGCCGTGCTCACCGACATCCGGATGCCACCCACGCACACCAATGAGGGCATCGAGGCCGCCAAGCGGATCCGCGCCGAGCACCCGGACGTGGGGGTGGTGGTGCTGTCGCAGTACGTCGAGGAGGACTACGCGTTCGAGCTGCTCGTCGACGGCGTGACCGGTCTGGGCTATCTGCTCAAGGAGCGCGTCGGCGACGTCGCCGAGCTGGTCCGCGCGGTGAGCGAGGTCAGCCGCGGCGGCTCGGTGCTCGACCCCCAGGTGGTCGAGGCGTTGGTGGCGCGCAAGCGAGCCAGCGACGGGGGACCGATCCACGGGCTGACCGACCGGGAGCGCGAGGTCCTCCAGGAGATGGCGACGGGCCGGAACAACGCCACGATCGCCACCACTCTGTTCATGAGCGAGCGCGCCGTGGAGAAGCACATCGGCGCGTTGTTCCAGAAGCTGGGGCTGTCCGACGAGCGCGTCACCAACCGGCGCGTCATGGCGGTCCTGGCCTTCCTGGAAGCCGGCGGCCCCAGCGGATCAGGCACCCGTCGATGAAGGTCCGCGACCTGTACCAGCGGGGGACGGGTCGCGCGGTGGTGGTCGGCGGGCTCGTGCTCTTCGTGCTGGTCGTCTACGTCCTGGTCGTGCTCGGAGGTGGGGTGCTCCTCGGCCGCACCGACTCGCCCAGCGCGGCGCTCTCGGTGCTGGCGACCACCGTGGTGGCCCTCGCGTTCGCCCCGGTGCAGAGCCGGCTCGAGCGGATCTCGCTGCGTCTCGCCACGCCGTACGACGTCCTGACCCGGTTCGCCGGTGGCGTCGACGCGGGCGAGGGGGACGCGGCCGAAGACGTCCCGACTCGCATGTCGCGGCTGCTGGCCCAGGGGACCGGTGCCCAGTGGGCGCAGGTCTGGCTCCAGGGTTCCGGGCAGCTGTCGCTGGCGGGCCGCTGGCCGGCCGAGCAGGCGCGGCCGGTGGTCGGGGCGGACGATCCGCTTAGCCTTCCGGTCCGGTACGGCGACCAGGTGCTGGCGGAGCTCCGGCTCCAGGAGCGTCCCGGAGTGCCGCTCACAGCCGTCGAAGAGCGCCTGTTCGTCGGGCTGGCCGGGCAGGCCGGACTCGTGCTGCGGCTGGTCGGGTTGCGGGCGCAGCTCGAGGTCCGGCATCGCGAGCTCCAGGAACGTACCCGCGAGCTCGAGGGCTCGCGCGGCCGGGTGATCGAGGCCCAGGACGCCGAACGCAGCCGGCTGGAGCGCGACATCCACGACGGGGCCCAGCAGCACCTGGTGGCCCTGGCGGTCAACCTGCGGCTCGCCCAGGTCGTCGCGCGCAGGTCACCGGACCGGGCAACCCAGGTGCTCGCAGAGCAGGCGGACGCCGCGCGGCTGGCCATCGTGACCTTGTCGTCGCTGAGCCGCGGGATCTACCCCCAGATGCTGGCGGACGACGGTCTCGTGGCGGCGTTGAGGTCGGGCCTCGCGGCGAGCTCGGTCGCCGTGACGGTCGAGGCCTCGGGCAGCGGTCGTCCTCCCCCCGTTCTCGAGGCCGCCCTCTACTTCTGCTGCATGGAGGCGGTCCAGAACGCTGCCAAGCACTCCGGCGCCACCCGGGTGACGGTGGGGCTGGGACAGGAGGAGGGACGCTGGCGTCTCGACGTCACCGACGACGGTTCGGGCTTCGACGCGCCGGACGCGTTCGCCGCGGGGACGGGCGCCGGACTGATGAACATGTGCGACCGGCTGGACGCCGTCGGCGGCTCGGTGACGGTGACCTCTCGGGCCGGAGCCGGGACGATCGTGACCGCCGTGGGGCCCGCGCGTGACAGGGACGTCTGACGTGCGCCGCCACCTCGCGTGGGGCGTGGTCGTGCTCGCGACGACCGCGTTCGTGCTCGACACCATCTTCACCGCGGCGCACCGCCCGCTGCTGAGCGAGGCGACCTGGGCCGACCACGGCTGGCCGCTCTCACCCCTGGCGGGGATCGGGTACGCCGTGATGGGTGCGCTGATCGTCGCCCAGCATCCGCGGCACCGGTTGGGCTGGCTCCTGTCGGCAGCGAGCCTGCTGTCGGTGACCCTGGCCGCCGATGCCTACAGCACGTGGGTGTTGGACGGGGGCGGGCCCGGGTCGCACCACTGGGCGCACGTCGCCGCGTGGGCCGGGCCGCTGCTGGGCTGGCCGGCCTTCACCGCCCAGATCATCGTGTTCCTCCTCGCCCCCGACGGTCGCCTGCTGTGCAGGCGTTGGCGTTGGGTCGTGTACGTCGCGGCAGCGGGGCTCGCGCTGCGCACCGTCGGCACGTTCACGATCCGTCCCGGTGAGTTCGTCGTGGGCGAGGACTTCGGCAACCGAGGTATCTCCCTGCCGCTGCTCACCGTCGGCTGGATGCTCGTCGCGACGGCCCTGATCGCGTCGGTCGTGTCCCTCGTGCTGCGACTCCGGCGGGCCGCGGACGACGAGCGGCTGCAGCTGCTCTGGATCGCGTCGGCGGCGGCGATGCTCGCTCTCGGAGTCGTGTGCATCCTGGCCATCCCGCGCATCCAGGGCGAGGAAGGTACGTGGTTGGCCGCCCTCCCTCTGCGGATCGCGCAGGCTGCGGTCCCGGTGTGCGTGGCCATCGCCGTGCTGCGGCACCGGCTCATCGCCATCGACCTCGTGCTCAACCGGGCGCTCGTCTTCGCGTTCGCTGCGGGGTTGGTGGCGGTGGGCTACGTCGCGGTCGTCGTGCTGGTCGGACTGGCGGTGGAGGGGCGGACCGACGGTTTCTGGCCTTCCCTGGTGGCGACGGCCGTGGTGGCCCTGGCGTTCCAGCCGCTCCGCCGACGGGTCGTGCGCGTCGCCGACCGACTGGCCTTCGGGGCGGCCGCGGCACCGTACGAGGCGCTGGCCGAGCTGAGCCGTCGGCTGGGCGAGAGTCCCGACCCGGCGGACCTGTTGCCCGCTGTCGCCGACGCCGCCGGTCGGGCCGTCCACGCCCGGCACGTCCGGGTCAGGCTCCACGTGCCGTCCGGTCCGGATGAGGTCTCCGACTGGCCAACGGAGTCCGTGGAGGACAAGGGCGAACGCCTCGACGTCCCCGTCGTCGACCGGGGCGAGCTCCTCGGCCGCGTCGAGGTGACGATGCCGCCCGGCCGCACGGTGCGACCGGTCGGACGGCGGCTGCTGGTGGACCTCGCCGAGCAAGCCGCTCTGGCGTTCCGCAGCGCACGTCTGGCCGCGGAGCTGACGGTCGAGGTGGAGCGCCTGGCCCGGCGCACCGAGGAGCTGGACGACTCGCGTCGGCGGCTGATCAGCGCGGGGGACGCCGAACGAAGCCGGCTCGAGCGCGCGATCGACCGGCGGGTGGCGCCGTACCTGGCCCCGCTGCCGGATCGCCTGGACCGGCTCGCCGGACCCGATGCCGACCCGACCGAGCGCGCCGTCGTGCTGACCGGGCTGCAGGTCTCGCTCGACTCCGCGTTGGTGGCGTTGCGCGAGATCACCCGCGGCGTGTTCCCGGCTCAGCTGTCCCGGTCCGGCCTGCCGACCGCGCTGGCGTCCCTGGTCGCGAGAGCGGGGGAGTCCGCGCGCCTCGTAGTGGGGGAGTCGACGACGCGCCAACGCTTTCCTGCACGCGTCGAGGCGGCGGCGTACTTCTGCGCCGCCGAGACGACGCGAGACCTCGACGACCCGTCCGTCGTGGTGTCGGTGCGGGCCGACCGGCTGAGCCTGGTCGTGACCGGTGTCGACCGCGGGGCGATGGCCATCGACGACACCCGCGACCGCGTCGAAGCGGCCGGGGGAACGCTGGTCGTGACGACCGCCGACGGTTGCACGGTCGTCGAGGCTCAGCTGCCGGTCCAGGCCGCCGCGAGCCGGTCCGGCCCGAACGCCGCCTTGGTCACGTAGCCCGCTGCTCCGGACTCGGAGACGAAGGACTCGCCGGCCTCGTCGTCGTACGTGGACAGGAGCAGCACTACGACCGAGGGCTGGAGGGCACGCAGCCGGCGTGCCGTCTCGAGTCCGTCGATGCCGGGGAGGTTGACGTCGAGGAGCACGAGGTCCGGCAGCAGCATCACGGCCAGGTCGAGCGCGTCCTCGCCCGCCATCGCTCGCCCGACCACCTCGAAACCCGGGGTCTCCTCCACGACTGCGGACATCGCGCGCAGGTAGGGCTCCTGGTCGTCGACCAGCAGGACCCGGACCACCGTCACGTTCGTCGCCACCTCCACGCTCGAGTCTCGCGGTGCGCGAGCGAGCGCGGGAGGGGGCCAGCCGTACGTCAACCGGTGGCAGCCCGCAGCGTCAGGGCGTCGCTCGCGCGCGGGGGCACTCGCTGACGTGCGGACTGCGGCGTCGGCCTCGGCGAGGGAGGCACGTCGCCAGGGGTCGCCCGGCGCCATCGCCCAGCTCTCCACCACGTGTCGCCAGGGGATCACCGCGACGACGATGGCGACCCACAGCACCTTGCCCACTTGCTCGCGAGTCGCCGCGTCCAGGGGACCGTCGAGCCACGACGGCAGGATCACCACGCCCAGCCAGAGCACCTTCCACGTCACCTCGAACAACAGGATCGGCAGCATCCGGACGGGATACCGCAGACCGAGCAGCGCGAGGAGCGACATCCCTACCAGGAGGCACTCGACGGTGCCCTCGGCCAGGCTCCACGGTTCGTGGTCGACCAGCAGCGGCCACTTGTAGACGGCGAGGCCGCCGCCCATGACCAGGTAGCCGACGCGCAGCAGGTTGACCTGCCAGAGGGTGATGGGAGTGGGCTGCTCGAGCTGCTTCATGCTCATCACCCTGGCGAGACGCCACGGCGAGCACATCGGCCGTGGGACTGGCCGGAGCGGCGGGACACGACCTCCTTTCGTCAGGGCCCCGTCGACCTTCGTCGATGTCGCACCGTCCCCGAGACGCCTACGGTGGGGGGATGTCCGGTTGCGGAGGGTGATGTTCGGGCGGGCGAACCGGCGAGACCGGTTCGTCGACGTGGTCGGCTGCTTGGCCGCGGCCGTGGTGGGTGCGATCTTCCTGAGCCCGGCCCTCCACGACGCGACGACCCCGCTGCCGACCGCGCAGGTGCTCGTCGACGTCGTCGGCGGGGGACTGGCCTGTGTCGCCCTGTGGTGGCGGAGGCGGTGGCCGCTCGGCGTCGCGATCGCGTGCGTGCTGCTGGGGACCGTCTCGATGTCGGCCACCGCCGCCGGCCTGTTCGCCCTCTTCTCGCTCGCCGTGCACCGACCGATCCGAGCGGTGCTGGTCGCCCTTGCCTGGTGGGTCCCGTGCGCCGTGGTCTTCGCCGTCTACAGCCCGACCACCGACCCTGTCTCGGTGGTCCTGGTCACCACGCCCCTGGCGCTGGCCGCGGTTGCGTGGGGCATGTTCGTGCGGGCCCGCCGTCTGCTGCTGCTGAGCCTTCGGGAGCGCGCGCTGCGGGCCGAGGCGGACCAGCGCCTGTACGAGGACACGGCGCGGATGGCGGAGCGCACGCGCATCGCTCGCGAGATGCACGATGTGCTCGCCCACCGGATCTCCCTGGTGGCACTGCACGCGGGAGCCCTCGAGATCCGGCCCGACCTGCCGCCTGCCGAAGTGAGGCAGACCGCCGAGCTGCTGCGCTCGACGGCGCGTCAGGCCCTCGAGGAGCTGCGTGGCGTGATCGGGGTGCTCCGCGACGGACCGGGCCAGGAGGAAGAGGCTCCGCAGCCGCGGCTCTCCGACATCCCTCGGCTGGTCGAGGAGACGCGGCGCGCGGGCGCGAAGATCGCCTTCGAGATGCACGTGAGCCACGCAGAGACGGCGCCGAGCGGACTGGGCCGCGACGCGTACCGGATCGTGCAGGAGGCACTGACCAACATCGGCAAGCACGCCGTGGGGACGGCGGCGGAGGTACGGGTCAGCGGTGCTCCGGACGAGGGCCTGCACGTCAGCGTCCGCAACCGGCAGCCGGTGCACTCCCACGCCGGCCCTGTGTTGCCCGGGGCCGGCGCCGGACTCCTGGGCCTCCATGAACGGGTGGCCCTCGCGGGCGGCACGCTCGTGCACGGACCGGACGACACCGGCTACTTCATGGTGGAGGCGGAGCTGCCGTGGCCAGGGTGAGGGTGCTGCTCGTCGACGACGACGCCCTGGTGCGCGCCGGGCTGCGGACCATCCTCTCCGCGGCCGACGACCTCGAGGTCGTCGGCGAGGCCGACGACGGTGCTCGCGCCGTGGCCGCGGTCCGCGAGCACCGCCCCGACGTCGTCCTCATGGACATCCGGATGGCCGAGATAGACGGCATCGCCGCCACGGTGGCGCTGCGCCGGCTCGACACACCACCGCACGTCATCGTGCTGACCACGTTCCAAGCGGACGCCCAGGTGATGAGCGCCCTGCGTGCCGGTGCCAGCGGCTTTCTGGTCAAGGACACCCCGCCCACCGAGATCATCCACGCCATCCGGGTGGTCGCCTCGGGCGACGCCATCATCTCGCCGTCCGTGACTCGCACCCTGATCGGCCACTTCGCCGCCGGCCAGGCCTCCGACCGCTACCGCGCCGCCGCCGGCCGGCTCGCCGACCTCACGGACCGCGAGCACGAGGTCGCGCTCGCGGTGGGATCGGGGGCCTCGAATGCCGAGATCGCCGCCTCCCTCTTCATGGGAGAGGCGACGGTCAAGGCCCACGTGTCGCGGCTGTTCGCCAAGCTCGGCGTGGTCAATCGCGTCCAGGTCGCCATCGTCGTCCATGACGCACACCAGTCCTGACGAGTGGGCGGGGCCGGCTCCGGCGCGCTTCGGCGCCCGTGATGTTGATGTGCCGGGTGGGCGCGAGGGGTCCGCTGCGCCTACACCCCCGCCGGCTTCCGCTCGTCGAGTGACACCGACGGCTGGGGGACGACGGCGTCCTGGTCCGGGGCCGTCTGGGGCAGGAAGGCCAGCCAGCGCGGCAGCCACCAGATCCGGTCGTCGAGGAACGCCAGCAACGAGGGCAGCAGCACGGCGCGGACCACGGTGGCGTCCAACAGGATGGCCACCGCCAGCCCGACGCCGAGCTGCTTGAAGGTGGTGAGCGAGAGGGTCGCGAAGACCGCGAAGACCGCGACCATGATGACGGCCGCGCTGGTGACGACGCCGGCCGAGATCTTGATCCCGTGCGCCACGGCTTCCTTGGTCGGCAGGCCGCGGTCGTGCGCCTCCTGGATCCGGGACACGACGAAGACGTGGTAGTCCATGGACAAGCCGAAGAGGATCACGAACGCGAACAGGGGGATCCACGACTGGATGGCACCGACGTCGCCACCGCCCACGAGGTCCGCACCCCAGCCGTGCTGGAAGACCGCGACCATGACCCCGAACGTGGCCGCCATCGAGAGCACGTTGAGCAGCACGGAGACCGTGGCGATGGCGACCGAGCGGAAGGCCGCCAGCATCAGGATGAAGGCCAGCACCAGGACGAAGATGATGACCGGGACGATCGCGTGCTGCAGCTGGGTGTTGAAGTCCTCGGAGAAGGCGAGCTGGCCACCGACGTAGGCCTCGGCGCCCGGCACGCTTCCGAGTGTGGCGGGCACGACGTCGGACCGGAGGGCGTGGAGCGCGCGGGACGACGTGGCGTCCGAGCCGTTGCCCGCCAGCGGCACCGAGATCTCGATGACGCCGGAATCAGGGTGCGCGTCGACGACGAGCGGCGGGTTGACGAGGCCGGTCCCGACGGCCTGGGACCGGAACTCCTTCACGGCCGCAGCCATGTCGGCCGACTGCACGTCGGCGGCTTTCACCACGACGCGCGCGGGGGCCGGTCCCCCGGGGAAGGCGGCCGTGATGCGGTGGTAGCTCCGCATGATGCTCGCGTCCGGCGGCAGCAGCTTGTCCAGGCTCAGGTTCTCGGTGTGGATGCCCGCCGCCGGGGCCGCGAGCACGAGGAGGGCGCCGGCGGCCAGCAGGGCGGAGACGCCGGGCCGCTTCAGCACCCGGCCGAGGATCGCGCTCCACGCCCGGCTGCCCTCGCCGGGGCGGCGCATCCGGCCGAGCCCCGGCACCTTGCCGAGCTCGACCCGGTCGCCGAGGAGAGCCAGCACGGCGGGAAGGACGGTCAGGGAGCCGAGGACGGCGGTCAGGACCACGAGGATGGCCGCGACGGCGAACCCGTCGAAGATCAGCATCCCGGACAGGAACATCCCCGACATGGCGACGATCACGGTCAGTCCCGAGATGAGCACCGAACGGCCGGACGTCGCCGCCGCCACGCGCAACGCCGTCGCGGGGTCCTTGCCCCGGACTCGCTCCTCCCGCACCCGCCGCAGGTAGAACATGCAGTAGTCCACACCGACAGCGAGGCCGACGAGCAGCATCACCGAGCTGGCCGAGGTGTCCAGGCTCAGGCGATGGCTGACCAGTGCCAGGAGCCCGTTCGCCGCCAGGAACGACGTGAGCGCGAGACCGACCGGCAGCACGGCGGCCAGGAAGGCTCCGAAGGCGACCAGGAGGATCCCGACGGCGAGGGGGACCGAGGTCCACTCGGCCCGCGTGAAGTCCTTGCCGATCGTCTCGTTGAACCACTGGTTGGCGGAGCCGTCGCCGAACTCGTCGAACCGTAGCTCGGGGTGGGCCGCGCTGACCTCCGCGACGGTGTCGAGGATCGGCTGGACCCGGTCGGCGGCGGTCATGGGGTCGCCGGACATCGACACCCGGACCAGGACCGAGCGGCCGTCGGCCGACACCAGCCCGTTCTCGTACGGTTCCACGACAGCGGTCACGTCGGCCGTGGACTGCAGCCGCGTGATGAGGTCGGCCACGGTGCGGCGCGCGGCGCCACCGGTGACGGACCGGTCACTGGTCACCAGGATCATCTCGGCGGCCGGCGTGCTCAGACCGGCCGCGTCGAGGATCCGGATCACCCGAGCCGAGTCGCCGGCGGCGTACTGTTCCTCGGTCATCTGCTGCTGTCCGGCCAGCGAGCCGACCATCATCGTGACGGCGACGAACGCCAGCCAGCCCATGACTGCGGTCACGCGGTGCCGCACGCTCCAACCGCTCACGGCCGCGGCCATGCCCTGCTTCCCACTCATGCCGGCTCCCCACGCTCACTCCCAACTCTCCGGCCTCCGGAGCCGACGCCTCCAGGGTCGAAAGTCCCTCTCCGATGGCACCCACGTCGCGGCTCATCCAGAGACGCGAAGCGGAGAAGTGGCGAGGCGGGAGAGCCCTGCGCTCACCCGGTGTCGGACGGCAGCCCCTAGGGGTGAGGCAGCGCGCGTGCGAGATCACTAGCCTCCGCCGAGGGCTGGCCGCGACCGACGGTCCTGCTCACCCTTCCGGGAGAGGAACCCATGCCGTCCGCGCTGCTCGTCCCCCTGCTCTTCGGCATCAAGTGGCTCGACCCCGAATGGATGCTCGACCAGTTCGGCGCCGGCTTCCTCTGGGTGAGCCTGGCGATCATCGTGGTGGAGTGCGGGCTGTTCTTCCCGTTCCTCCCGGGCGACACGCTCCTCGTGGCGATCGGGCTGTTCCTGGCCGGCGAGAAGCTCTCGATCCTCCCGGGCTCACCGCTGATCGACCTCGGCCTGTCCTGCCTGCTGTTGGTGGGGGCCGCGATGCTGGGCAACGTCCTGGGGTTCGAGATCGGCAACAAGCTGGGACCCGCCATCTACGACCACGACGGCAGGGTCCTCAAGCAGGACTACTTCGACCGCACCGAGGCGTTCTTCGACAAGCACGGCCGCAAGGCCCTGGTGATCGGACGCTTCGTCCCCGTCGTCCGCACCTACGTCACCGTCGTCGCCGGAGCCTCGAAGATGAAGCGGCCGCGGTTCCTCACCTGGAGCCTGGTGGGCGCCCTGCTGTGGGTCCTGGGCATCACGCTCACGGGGTACTTCGTGGGCGACAGATTCCCGTGGCTGGCCCATCACATCGACTACCTGATCCTCGGGCTGCTGCTCCTGACCATCATCCCGGCCGGCATCCACTGGTGGCGCGAGCGCGGCTCCGACTGAGGGATCGCCGCTTCGGGCATGGCATCGGCGGTGCACCAACGGGCGACCACCCTGTCGGTGATCGCCCGTTGATCCTGATGGTTCTGTCCTCGTTCGTGCTGGTGTGCACCTCCTCTCCTCGATGACCGCACGTGCCTGCTGCGGTTCCTCGTCGGGCGGGCTGCGGGACCGCCTGGTGGCTCGGTGGCCCAGGCCGACCTGCTCGCCGGTGACGAGGGACCGGTGGTGGGTGGGGCCGTACCGCGGCGTCGGTCTCCGCGGTTCGTGTGCTCCTCGACTGGTGGGCGGGCGCGAGAGGCCGCGGCCGCCCCACCCATGGGCGATCAGCTCGTCGAACTCCCGGCGGACCCAGTCCTCCTCCGCCAGCACCAGGTCGAGCCAGGTGTCGTCGATCCAGGCGGTGCCGGCCGAGGTGTCGTGCGCAACGGCACCCGGGAGGGTCAGGTACGCCGTCGTGGCAGCGGGTGCGTGCATGGCTGCCGGAATCGGTCAGGAGTCGATGGCCGCCGGTTGGCCCTGCGCCTGGTCGGACTGGCTTGTCGAGACCTCGATCTTGCGCGGCTTGGCCCGCTCTGCCACCGGGATCGTCAGCCGGAGCACGCCGGCCTCGTAGCCGGCCTCGACCCGCTCGAGGTCCAGGTTGTCACCGAGCACGAGCTGGCGACTGAACAAGCCGGAGGGGCGCTCGGCGGCCAGGAGCTCCCAGTCACCGTTCCTCGCGGGGCGCTCGGCCCGCACGGTCAGGACGTTGCGCTCGACATCGATGTCCACGGTCTCCGGACGCACGCCCGGGAGGTCGAACTCCAGCACGAACGTGTCGCCCTGGCGCCAGGCGTCCATCGGCATGACCGCCGGGTGGGACGTCGTGCCGGCGCCGAGCAGCTGCTGGGCGAGCCGGTCGAACTCACGGAACGGGTCGCTTCGCATCAACATGTCTCACCTCCACAGTGATGGTCGATCTGGCATCTCCCGATCGTTCATCACGCCAGATCGATAGTGACGGATACATATTTCATGTACCATACGATGTCATCAAACGCAAGAGGATCGAGGAGGCGACCGTCACCGCCACGAGGAGGGACAGGGACCCGGACGCGGCGCTGTACGCGATCTCCGTGGCCAGCGACCTGACCGGTGTGGACGCGCAGATGCTGCGTGTCTACGAGCGACGCGGCCTGCTCACGCCGGAGCGCACCGAAGGGGGCACTCGCCGCTACAGCGAGCGGGACATCGACCGCATCGGGCGGATCGTGATGTACCTCGACGCCGGGCTGAACCTCGCCGGGATTGCGCGGGTCCTCACCCTGGAGCTCGAGTCCGACCAGCTCCGCGACCAGGTCCGCGAGCTGGGCGGCGTTCCTCGCCACGATCGTTGACGGCCGCGGCCCCTCGGCGCCGGGAGGGAGCAGCCATGCCTCAGCTGTGCCTACAGGTCTCACGTCGCCAGGACGCGGTCCACGTCGCGGTCATCGGTCGACTCGAACGCCGCACCGCGGCCGGCTTCACCGCCCTCGTCCTGGGACTCGTCGGCGATGCCGACAACGGTGCACGGCTGGTCGTCCTCGACCTCCGCTGCTGCATCCACGTCGACGCCGCCGGGGCAGCGGCCCTGGCCTCCGTCCAGCAGGAACTGGCCCTCAAGGGGGTCCGGCTCCGGCTGCGCGGGATGTCCCCACTGACCGAAGACTCGCTCAGCGCCGTGTCGGGCATCTCGGGCGCCTCGTGGCGTGCTGAGGGCGAGTAGTCGGTCCGCGGCGCGCCGGCGCCCGGGTGCCCGTCGATGACCTGGCACCGTGACGCCGGCGGGGTCCTGCGGCCGACGACCTGGTCATGCTGGCGCCTGCTCGATGGGTCAGCCTCATTGGCGTGGCGCTCAGCGTGTGGAAGTTCGGTCGCATCGAGGAGCGGTGGACCCGGCAGCTGGCGAAGTAGGGAGTCGGCCGGGCCGGGCGTCGGGACTTGTGGCGCTAGGGGGTCCGGCCCAGGTTGCCCGGCTTCGGCTCCGACTGGTTGCCGGAGAGGACGGCAGCGGCCTGGTCGGCCAGGGTCACGGCCACCAGCCGCTGTTCGCGTGTGGTCCACACGACGCGGGCAGCCGCCGTCAGCACGAACCGTCCGAGGACGACGCCGCCCCGGCTGACCGGCAGCTCGATGACGTCGTTGGTCGGCAGCCCCGCACGGTCCACGTCGAGCGTCTGCCCATCGCGGACGATGCTGCCGTCCTGGATCAGGCGGGGGCGGGACACGGGCGGTCCGGGCACGAACTCGCAACGGTCGACCCCCAGGACCTCCATGATCTGGCGGCGCACGAAGTCCACCACCACGGCCGGCTCGGCCTCTCCCTCGGCCACCAGCGCTGCGGCGCCGACGACCCCGGTGAGGTAGCCCTCGCGTCGGCTGGCGCGAGCCTGCTGCCGGCGTCCCCACAGCGCGATCTCGGTGACGGCGAGGCCGACCGCGGTGAGCAGCACGGCGGTCTCGACGTCGTCGCGCCGGGTGATCGTGAACGTGAGGTAGGGCTGGGTCAGGAAGAAGTCGAACCAGACCGCGCAGGAGAGAGCGGCGACGATGCCGGCCGATCGGGAGCCTGCGGCCGCCACGGCGACCACGACCAGTACCAGCACGAGCACGGCATTCGTGTCGTGCACCGTGCCGCGGAGCCCGGCCAGTGCCGTGGACACGGCGATCGGGCCGACCAGCGCGGCGCCGTACAGGATTGCGGGCGAGCCGGTGCGAACCTCCACACCTCCATCAAGCCTCCCTGAAGGCCCGCTTTCAACGGGTTCGCCCGGATCCTGACGCGATCCTGACGCGTCCTCAGCTGCCTACCTGTCCGGCTCGAACCGATATCCCATGCCGGGCTCGTTGAGGAGGTGTCGCGGTCGCGCCGGGTCGGGCTCGAGCTTCTTGCGGAGCTGGGCCATGTAGAGGCGCAGGTTGCCCTGCGCCGTCTCGTAACCGGGACCCCACACCTCCTGGAGCAGCTGTCGCTGGCTGAGCAGCTTGCCCGGGTTGCGCACGAGCACCTCGAGCAGGTGCCACTCCGTCGGCGTCAGCCGGACGTCCTGGTCCCCGCGACGGACGCGGCGGTCCGCGAGGTCGACGGTGACGTCGCCGATGGTGACCACCGGCTGGTCCTCCGGTGAGGGGTTGCGGCGTGCCATCGCGCGGAGCCGGGCGAGCAGCTCGTCGATGCCGAAGGGCTTGGTCACGTAGTCGTCGGCGCCGGCGTCCAACGCCTCGACCTTGTCGGCGCTGTCGGAACGACCCGACAACACCAGGATCGGTACGGCGGTCCACCCGCGCAGTCCCATCACCACCTCGACGCCGTCGATGTCGGGGAGGCCGAGGTCGAGGATGACGATGTCCGGCGGGTGCTCGGCGGCGGTGTGGAGGGCATCGCGGCCGGTGGCGGCGGTGTACACGTCATACCCTCGCGCGCGCAGGTTGATCCCGAGCGCCCGAACCAGCTGCGGCTCGTCGTCGACGAGCAGCACCATGGTCGCGGACCGGGTCACGACCTGGCTCCCGGGGCCACCGCGGCCTGGCGCTCGCGCAGGCCGGGGGCCCCCATCGTCTGGTCGTCGCCGACCGGCAGCGAGACGACCATGGTGAGGCCGCCGCCAGGGGTCTCCTCGGGCTCCAACGTGCCGCCCATGGCCTCGGTGAGCCCGCGTGCGAGCGCCAGGCCCAGGCCTACTCCGGTCGTGTTGTCGGTGTCTCCGAGGCGCTGGAACGGCCGGAACACCGCCTCCCACTCCGACGACGGGATGCCCGGCCCACGGTCCACCACCCGGATCTCGACACGCTCGTCGAGACGGCTGGCCGTGACGTGCGGTGTGGCGTCGAACGGGGAGTACCGCAGCGCGTTGGACAGCAGGTTGACCACGACGCGTTCGAGCAGCCCAGGATCTGCGAGAACAGGGGGCAGGTCGTCGGGTACGTCGGCCCGCACGGGCAGGGCGTCGTCGCCCAGGTCGTCCAGGCTGCGCGCGACCAGCTCGTCGACGAACGTGGGCTGCACGGTGACGGTGAGCGCTCCGGCCTGGAGCCGGCTCATGTCGAGCAGGTTGTCGACGAGCTTGGCCAGGCGGTCGAGGGACTCGTCGGCGGCGGTCAGCAGCTCACGTCGGTCCTCGGCGCTCAGCATGCCCTCGCCGACCATGAGCAGGCTGGAGACCGCGGCCTTCGCCGCCGCGAGGGGTGTGCGCAGGTCGTGGCCCACGGCGGCGAGGAGCGCCGTACGCATCTGGTTCGCGGCCGCCAGCGGAGCGGCCTCGGCGGCGGCGGCCGAGAGCCGGATCCGGTCGACGACGACGCCGACCTGGGCAGCGAAGGCACCGACCAGGCGCTGGTCCTCGGCCTCGAGGATGCGGCCCTTGAGGGCGAGGACGAGCCCGTCACCGGCCGGTACGTCGGTCTCCGCCTCACCGGGTCGCGCACAGGGTGGTCCCGCGTGGGCGAGCGCCATCCAGTCGCCGTCCTCCTTCTGCAGCACCGTGGCCGACGTGAGCGCGAAGGTCTCGCGGACCCGTTCGAGCATGGAGGTCAGCGCCTCCTCGCCGCCCAGCACGCTGCCGGCCAGGTTGGCCAGGGTGCGGGCCTCGGCGGCGGCGCGCGAGGCCTCACGAGTACGACGCGCAGCCATGTCGACGACCGAGCTGACCAGGATGCCGACCACGATGAAGACCAGCAGGGCGAGGCTGTTGTTGGTGTCGCGGATGGTCAGCGTGTGGAGCGGCGGTGTGAAGAAGTAGTTGAGGAGCAACGACCCGAGGACGGCCGTGACCATGGCCGGTGCCAGGCCGCCGACGATCGCCACGACCACGGTCGCCAGGAGGAAGAGCAGCATGTCGCTGACCAGGTTGAGCTGGGGGCCTGCCGGCACGAGAACTGCTGTCATCAGGGGAAGCAGCACCGCGGCGAGGCCGAACCCCTGGAGGCGTCGTAGGCGCGACAGGCTCCCGCGCACCCGGGGGAGCGTGGGCACGAGACCCGTGTGGTGGTGGGTCACCACGTGCACGTCGATGTCGCCGGACTGACGGATCACCTCGCCGGCCGTTCCCCGTGAGAGCGCGCGCGACAGGATCGACCGCCGGCTCTCGCCCAGCACCAGCTGGGTGGCGTTCTCGGCGCGGGCAAAGCTGAGCAGCGCCTCCGGAACGTCGTCGCCCAGCACCTGGTGGTAGCTGCCGCCGAGGGACTCGACCAGCTGCCGTTGGCGCGCCAGCGCACCTTGGCTGGCGCCGGCCAGCCCATCGGAGCGGGCGACGTGAACGGCGAGCAGGTCGCCGCCGCTGGCCCGGGTGGCGACACGTGCGGCGCGGCGGATGAGGGTCTCGCCCTCAGGGCCGCCGGTCAGGGCCACGACCACGCGTTCGCGCGCCTCCCAGGTGGAGGTGATGTCGTGCTGCTCCCGGTAGAGCTGGAGTGCCTCGTCGACGCGGTCGGCCGTCCACAGCAGCGCGAGCTCGCGCAGCGCCGTGAGGTTGCCGGCTCGGAAGTAGTTGGAGAGGGCAGCGTCGACCTTCTCCGACGGGTAGACGTTGCCGTGGGCCAGCCGGCGGCGCAGCGCCTCGGCCGTCATGTCCTCGAGCTCGATCTGGTCCGCGGCCCGGACGACGGCATCGGGCACGGTCTCCCGCTGCGGAACTCCGGTGATCTTCTCCACGACGTCGTTGACCGACTCGAGGTGCTGGACGTTCACCGTCGTGATGACGTCGATCCCCGCGGCGAGCAGCTCCTCGATGTCCTGCCAGCGCTTGGCGTTGCGCGAGCCGGGCACGTTGGTGTGCGCCATCTCGTCGACCAGGGCGACGCTCGGCCGGCGGGCGAGGACGGCGTCGAGGTCCATCTCCTCGAACTGGGCGCCGCGATGGCTCAATGTCCGGCGCGGGATGACCTCCAGACCCTCCAGCAGCTCGGCCGTGTGGGGTCGGCCGTGGGTCTCGACGAACCCGACCACGATGTCCGTGCCGCGCTCCGCCCGGCGGTGGGCCTCCCCGAGCATGGAGAAGGTCTTGCCGACACCAGGGGCAGCTCCGAGGTACACCCGGAGCCGTCCCCGCTTGCCTGCCATGGCTCTAGTCTCGCGCGTCCAGCGCGAGGTTGAGCTCGAGGACGTTCACCCGGGGCTCGCCGAGGAAGCCCAGGGTGCGCTCGGTGGTGTGCTGCTCGACCAGCCGGCGTACGACGTCCTCGCTCAGACCCCGCTCGCGGGCGACGCGGGCCACCTGCTGTGCGGCGTACTCCGGGCTGATGTGCGGGTCGAGTCCCGAGGCGCTGGCCGTCAGGGCGTCCGGGGCGACGTCGGCGGGCGCCGTGCCGTCGAGCTCGGCGGCCGCGGCACGCCGGTCTGCGATGAGCTGGAGCAGGTCGGGGGACTCCGGCCCCAGGTTGGAGGCAGACGAGGCGAGCGGGTCGTACCCGTCGCCGGCCGCGGACGGCCGGCTCTGGAAGTACGACGGGTCGTCGGCGAACGACTGGCCGATCAGGGAGGACCCGACGGGCTTCCCGTCACGCTCCACGATCGACCCGTCGGCGCGTCCGGGGACGGCGACCTGGGCGAAGCCGGTGAGCACCAGGGGGTAAGCCAGGCCCAGCAGCACGGTCATCACGAGCAGTATGCGCAGACCGGCCCAGAACTGGGCGAACGTGGCGTTCATGTGTGTTCGTTGCCTTTCAGTCGATCGCTCAGCCGATCCCAGGGATCTGGGACACGAGCAGGTCGAGGATCTTGATGCCCACGAAGGGGGCGACGATGCCACCCAGCCCGTAGATCGCCAGGTTGCGGCCCAGCATCTCCGAGGCCGAGGAGGGCCGGTAGCGGACTCCGCGGAGGGCCAGGGGGACCAGGGCCAGGATGATCAGCGCGTTGAAGATGACCGCGGACAAGATGGCCGACTCCGGGCTGTCGAGACGCATCACGTTGAGCTTGTCCAAGCCGGCGTACACGCCGCCGAACATCGCCGGGATGATGGCGAAGTACTTGGCCACGTCGTTGGCGATGGAGAACGTCGTCAGCGCGCCGCGGGTGATGAGCAGCTGCTTGCCGATCTCCACGATCTCGATGAGCTTGGTGGGGTTGCTGTCGAGGTCGACCATGTTGCCGGCCTCCTTGGCCGACGACGTGCCGCTGTTCATGGCGACTCCGACGTCCGCCTGGGCGAGCGCCGGGGCGTCGTTGGTGCCGTCGCCGGTCATCGCGACCAGCCGCCCGCCCTCCTGCTCCTTCCGGATCAGCGCCATCTTGTCCTCGGGGGTGGCCTCGGCGAGGAAGTCGTCGACGCCGGCCTCCTCGGCGATCGCACGCGCGGTGAGCGGGTTGTCGCCGGTGATCATCACGGTACGGATGCCCATCCGGCGCATCTCGTCGAAGCGCTCGCGCATGCCCGACTTGACGACGTCCTTGAGGTGGATGACGCCCAGGGCGCGCGCCCTGCCGCCGGCCCGCTCGGCCACGACCAGCGGCGTACCACCACTGGCCGCGATGGCGTCCACGGTCTGCCCGACCTCACCCGTGGGGTGGCCGCCGTTGTCGCGCACCCACTTCATGACGGCCGACGCGGCTCCCTTGCGGATCTGCCGGTCGCCGCCCTGGTCGTGCAGGTCGACCCCGGACATCCGGGTCTCGGCGGTGAACGGGACGAACGACATGCGGGACAGCTCGCCGTCGCTGCGCTCGCGCAGCCCGTAGCCGCGCTTGGTGAGCACGACGATGGAGCGCCCCTCAGGCGTCTCGTCCGCCAGGCTCGACAGCTGGGCGGCATCGGCCAGGCTCTCGGCGGTCCCGCCGCCGACGGGGATCAGCTCGTGGGCCTGACGGTTGCCGAGCGTGATGGTTCCCGTCTTGTCCAGGAGGAGGGTGTCCACGTCGCCGGCAGCCTCGACGGCCCGGCCAGACATCGCGAGCACGTTGTGCTGCACCAGCCGGTCCATGCCCGCGATGCCGATGGCCGACAACAGCGCGCCGATCGTCGTCGGGATCAGGCACACCAGCAGAGCGACCAGGACGACCACGGCCTGCTCCGCGCCGGCGTACACGGCGAACGGCTGCAGGGTCGCGGTGGCCGCGAGGAAGACGATGGTCAGGCTGGCGAGCAGGATGTTGAGGGCGATCTCGTTGGGGGTCTTCTGCCGGCTCGCCCCCTCGACGAGCGCGATCATCCGGTCGATGAAGCTCTCACCGGGCTTCGCGGTGATCTCCACGACGATCCGGTCCGAGAGCACCTTGGTACCGCCCGTCACCGAGGACCGGTCGCCGCCCGACTCGCGGATCACGGGGGCGGACTCACCGGTGATGGCCGACTCGTCGACGCTGGCCACGCCCTCGACGACGTCGCCGTCGCCGGGGATGACCTGGCCGGCGACGACGACGACGCGGTCACCGACCTTGAGCTGCGGGGCCGGCACCTCGGTGCCGTCCAGCAGGTGCGCAACGGTCTCGGTCTTGGCGCGCCGCAACGTCGCGGCCTGGGCCTTGCCACGTCCCTCGGCCACGGCCTCGGCGAGGTTGGCGAAGAGAACGGTCAGCCAGAGCCAGATGACCACGATCCAGGCGAAGGCGCTGGGACCGGTCAGCACCGTCACGGTGGACAGCACGGCGCCGATCTCGACGACGAACATCACAGGGTTGTGGAACATCACCCGGGGGTCGAGCTTGCGCGCGGCGTCGGGCAGGGAGGTGAGCAGCATCGTGGGGTCGAGCAGCCCGGCAGCGACCCGGTTCGGCGCCTCCGTGGGCGTGGGGCCCGGACTGCTGGGCTCCGGGTGGGTCTGGATGGTCATCACAAGCCTTCCGCGAGAGGACCGAGGGAGAGGACGGGGAAGAACGTCAGGCCGGCCACGATGACGGTGACGCCGACGAGCAGGCCCACGAACAGAGGGGTGTGCGTCGCGAGCGTGCCGCCGGTGCGCGGCACCGACTGCTGGCGCGCGAGGCTTCCGGCGAGGGCCAGTACCAACACGATCGGCACGAAGCGGCCGATGAGCATGCACAGGCCGAGCGCGACGTTGTAGAACGTCGTGTTCGCGGACAGTCCCGCGAAAGCCGAGCCGTTGTTGTTGGTGGCGGACGTGAACGCGTACAGCACCTCGGAGAGGCCGTGCGGCGTCCCGCCGCTGAGCATCGAGGCCCGTGTGGAGGTGAACGACATGGCGATCGCGGTGCCGACCAGGACCACCACGGGCATGGTGAGAACGTTGAGCGAGACCAGCTTCATCTCCCGGCTGGTGATCTTCTTGCCGAGGTACTCCGGCGTGCGCCCGACCATCAGCCCGGCCACGAACACGGCCAGGATGGCGAGCATCAAGATGCCGTAGAGGCCCGAGCCGACACCACCGGGAGCCACCTCACCCAGACCCATGTTGAAGATGAGCAGCCCGCCGCCGACCCCGCTGAAGGACGAGTGGAACGAGTCCACGGCCCCCGTCGACGTACCCGTCGTCGACACCGCGAACATGGCGGACGCCCATTCGCCGAAGCGCGTCTCCTTGCCCTCCATCGCGGCCCCTGCCGCCTGCAACGCGGAGCCGTCGAGGTTGACCTCGAGCGCGGTGACCGCCACCACGAGCGACGCCCAGATGACCCCCATCGCGGCGAGCACGGCGTACCCCTGCCGCTTGTCACCGACGAGGATGCCGAAGGTCCGCGTGAAGGCGACGGGGATGAGCAACAGGAGGAAGTTCTCGAAGAAGTTGGAGAGCGGGTTGGGGCTCTCGAACGGGTGGGCCGAGTTGGCGTTGTAGAAGCCGCCGCCGTTGGTGCCGAGCTCCTTGATCGCCTCCTGCGAGGCCGCCGGTCCGCCAGGGATGGTCTGGTGCCCACCGACCAAGGTCGTGACGTCGGTGCCGGACGAGAGGTTCTGCACCACCCCCATGAGGATCAGGGCCACGGCGGCGACGATCGACAGGGGCAGCAGGATGCGGACGACCGAGCGGGTCAGGTCGACCCAGAAGTTGCCCACCCGGTCGGTCGACGAACGGGTGAAGCCGCGCAGCAGGGCGACGGCTACGGCGATGCCGACGGCCGCCGACACGAAGTTCTGCACCGCCAGCCCGGCCATCTGCGTCAGGTGGCCCATGGTGGCCTCGCCCGAGTAGTCCTGCCAGTTGGTGTTGGTGGCGAACGACGCGGCGGTGTTGAACGCGAGCGCCGGGTCGACGCCGGCGAGCCCGACGGACAACGGCAGTCCGCTCTGCACGCGCTGCAACACGTAGAGCAGGACCACGCTGGCGAGCGAGAAGCCCAGCAGGGAGACGGCGTACACCGTCCACCGCTGGTCGGCCTTCCGGTCGACGCCGACCAGGCGGTAGACGACGCGCTCCACGCGGAGGTCGTGCTCGCTGGAGAGCGCTCGCGCCATGTACCCACCCAGCGGGCGGTAGCAGAGCGCCAGCGCAGCGATCAGGGCGCCGGCCTGGAGGAGGCCGGCCGAGGTGTCGGACATCTCAGAACCGTTCCGGGAAGAGAAGGGCCGCGATCAAGTAGCCCAGGAGGAGGACGCTCAGGACCAGGCCGGCCCACTGCTCGCCGCTCATAGGCGGTTCAACCCCTTGACGAGGACGTACGTCGCCGCGAAGAACGCGACGGTGATCGCGAGGTACAGAAGGTCAGACGGGTTCACGGCTCCATGGAACAGCCGGGATTCCCGCTCAACCACGGCCCTAACGCCCTCCTAACGCCGTCCTGGCGACTCCTAACACCGAGGATCGTCATGCGCAGGCTTCGCACGGCCGACGCGCGAACCCCTGCGCGCACGGCTCCGACGTGGCGTCGGCGCAGCGCGGCATTCGTGGTGCTGACGCTGCTCGCCGACACGGTGGTCGTGATCGTCGTTCGAATGAGCGCAGCTTCTGCCCTTGAAGACCTTGGTCGTGATGGGCCGCGGGAGTGCCCGATCATCGCGGCCAAACCGCATCAGTTCTGGGGGATGCCGCGGCGGCGGAACCCGGTGTAGCCGAAACCCAGGCACGCCACCGTGAGTAGAAGCAGCAGGGCGGCGTGCGCGGCGTGGACGGGCTCGATCGGAGGGTTGCCGATCAGCTGGAAGGGTGAGAGCGCGCGGACCGCGCCGGCCAAGTTCAGCGAGTCGCCGAGGTAGGCGATGACGGCCCCGGCCGCGTAGGCCACCCACACCACGGGCACCCATCGCGGCATGACCCCGAAGGCCAGCACCGCAATGCCGCCGAAGGACCCGATGGCGGGCAGAAAGTCGACGACCGCACCGACCACCTGCACGGTGACGTTCTGGCCCACTGACCATGAGGTGCTGAGCGCCAGCACCGATCCCCCGAGGACTGACACCGCAACGATCCCGACGGCGACCACGGCGAGCTGGACGCTCAGCCATGACCAGCGGCCCTGGTCGCCGGAGAGGCGTGCCTCCAGACGCCCGGTGGTCTCCTCGGCGCGTAGCACGCCGACGGCATGGACGGCGTACGCGGCGGCGAGGAGCGCCAGGATCAAGGCGTTCATGGCGAGGACGGAGTCCAGGCCGGTGGCACCGGAGGCGCCAATGGCCGAGGCCACGGACGGATTGCCGTTGATGGCGTCCACGAGTGGTTTCGCCACCGACCCGAAGGTCGCCGAGACGACGACGGTCGCCGAGCTCCAGCCGATCAGGGAGCCACGGTGGGAGCGCAGCGCGATCCCCAACGGTGTGCGCAAGAACGCAGACGCGTGGGGCGCGGTTGCTCCGACCCCGAGCAGCGCGTCTCCCACGTCGCGTCGTGAGACGACGGCCAGGGCGACTGCGACGAGCAGCAGGAAGGTCCCCACCGGGAGCAGGAGCGGCCACCACCGCAGGTCGCCGAAGGCGCGGGTCTGCTCCTGCCAGCCCAGCGGGGACAGCCACGTCAAGGGGGAGAACTGGACGTCCCCCAGCCCGCGGAGCAGGTAGGCGGCGAAGATCGCGCCGAGGCTGATCGCGTAGACACCTCGGGTTCGCTCCACGAGCTGGGCGGCGACCGCCGCGACGCCGGCGAACACCAGTCCGAGCGCTCCCAGTGAGAGCGTGTAGAGCGCCGCGTCACCGGTGGGCACACCGGCGCCGGTCAGGCTTGCGAACAGCGCCGCGGTCACCAGGACCTCGGCGACCACCGTGACGAGGACTGCGGCCAGCAGCGGGTCCGCGCGGCCGATGCGTCCCGCGAGAACGAGCTCGAGCCGGCCGGTCTCCTCTTCCTTCCTGGTCATCTTGGCGATCAGCCCGACGGCCATGAACGGAATCGCAAACGAGGCGATGAACCCGAACTCGTTGGCGATGATGCCGCCGAGTGAGTCGATGCCGGCGATCTTGCCGTTGATCATCATCAAGGCGTTGCCCTTGACGGCGGCGGCGTAGGAGTCCACCTTCGCGGGGGTGTTGTAGAGGCCATGGATCGCCGAGACGGTGAACGCCATCGTCCCGCCCAGGGCCACGACCCAGATCGCCGGTGTGAGCCATCCAGTTCGCAGGTGCACCCGAACCATCGTCAGCAACGAGCCGTTCATGCCTGGTCTCCGCCGTCGGCGTAGGCGTGCAGGAACAGTTCGTCGAGGCTGGGTGGGGTGACGGTCAGGGTCTCCAGGCCGGCGGTGTGCAACCGGCCGACAACCTCCTCCAAGGCCGTCGGATCGACGCTGAGTCGGACCTCGGTGTTGCCGTCGGACTCCTTCAGGTCGAGGTTGCCCACCCCGGACACTCCGTCAAGCCGTGGGGTGGTCCTGGTGACCGCGTGGATGTTGGTCCGGGTGTGCCGCCTCAGCTCGGCCAGCGTGCCTGTGGTGACTCGCTTGCCCTGGCGGATGATGCTCACCCGGCTGGCGAGGGCCTCGACCTCGCCCAGGATATGGCTGGAGAGCAGCACGGTGACGCCGTCGGCGGCACGTTCGCGGATGGTCTCCTGGAACACCTGCTCCATGAGCGGGTCCAGCCCAGAGGTCGGCTCGTCGAGAACCAACAGGTCGACCTCGGCGCCCAGGGCCGCGATCAGGGACACCTTCTGCCGGTTGCCCTTGGAGTAGTCCCGGGCCCGTTTGGACGGATCCAGGTCGAACCGGTCGATCAGCTCCTGACGCCAGTCGGCACGGATCCCCCCATGGACCTGTGCGAGCACGTCGATGCACTGTCCGCCGCTGAGTCCCGGCCACAGCGCCACGTCGCCGGGGACGTAGGCCAGTCGGCGGTGCAACGGTTCTGTGTGGTGCCACGGGTCGTGGCCGAACAGGCTGACCTCCCCTCCGGACTTCCGAGCCAGCCCGAGCAGGATCCGGATCGTCGTGGACTTTCCGGCGCCGTTGGGACCGAGGAAACCGTGCACCTCGCCGGCTCGGACCTCCAGGTCGAGTCCGTCGAGGGCGGTGGTGCGGCGGTATCGCTTGACCAGCCCGGATGCCCGCACGACGAGTTCCGCGCCTGGTGGGTCGCCGGCGGCCACCCCCCGGGCAATGGTCGACTGCGACATCTGTTCCTCCTTCGGGTTCATCGGTCTGCTGAGCGGTCGGTTGTCTCGTCAGGCACCACGAATGCGCCTTCGCGGTAGATCCGGGTCACCTCGGCCGCCCAGCGGCTCAGTCCGTCCGGCGAGACCGGATCGAAGCCGAGAGCGTCGGTGAGGGGCTCGCGCAGCACGAGCAGCGCGAGGTCGGCGGTGAGCATGAAGGCCGCCCGGACCTGCAGGTCCTCGGTCGGCTTCGCGAAGCCGGCGGCAATGAGCCGCTCGACAAGGGCCCGTGACACCTCGTACCAGCGACGGAACAACTCCCGCCCGGCCGGGTCGCCCTCCAGCAAGAGTCGACGCAGGTAGGCCGGCAGTGGCGAGCCCGGGGGGAGCACCTTGGCGATGAGCTCGGCCATCGACGCGTTCGAGCCCGAGGTGAGCACGTCGCCCACCTCCTCGGGAGCCTGCAGGAACGCGTCGAACTGCGCCGCCGCGTACCGGTCTACCGCCTCCCGTAGCCCGTCCTTGCTGCCGAAATGGTGCAGCACGAGGGCCGGGGACACCCCTGCGGCCTCGGCGATCTGCCTCACGCTGACCGCTGAGTGTCCCCGCTCGGCGAAGAGGCCCAGCGCCGCGTTCCGGATTCCCGCCTTCGCCGTGAGGTCCCCACTGACTGATCGCATGTTCAGTACACTAAACATCTGTTCAGGGACGACGCAAGTACCAGGGGCAGGCGCCGTGCGCCATCACGCTCGTGGGTGGCTGGAGGAATCCGCTGTCGGTCCTGACACCGGTCTCGTCATCGGAAAGCTCCCGCCAGGACGAGAACGACGAGAGCTCCGGCGCACGTGACGGGAAGAACGAGGGCACACCAGGCCAGCAGCCATCGCATGCGGGCTGACCTGTGGGGATCCGGAGTTCCCACCCGTCGGAAGCCGCCGGGGGATCCCAAGTGGCGGTGTGCCATCACTCAGAGGCGCGCTGCGAGTGGCGCAGCGGCAGGCGACCTGGGCGGTCGAGGAAGAGATCGCGCAGACGCGGTACGTGGCTCACCGACGACCCCACCGCAGGGCGATGGCGATGATGATCAGGATGGAGATGACGAAGATGACGTTCACGTGGTCTGCCATATATTCGGGGGCCTTCCTTCGCGTCAGGGTGTGCGTACGTCGACAACGAGCAGCCCTGGTGGGCACGGGCGTCGCGATGGCCCGTGAACCTCTGAGGTGTGCTGGGTCCGCGTGGGACGGATTCGACCTCGTCGATCACGACGGCACCGGCCCGGTGCGGCGGGAGCATGCACCAGAGGTGAGACCGGCGAGCTGCAGTCGCTCGACGACCCTCGGCGAGGTGTTCTGCAACTCGAACGTGATGCCTCGTGCCTGCGCGCACCAACTGATCCACCGCAGAGCGGCCTCAGTCGCCGGGGCCAGGTCCCGAACGCGCGTCATGTCGACAGCCAACGTGCTCATGCCGTCCACCCGCCGGTCTGTGAGGGTGAACTCGAGATCCTTGAGCGCCCCCGCGAAGGTGATGGCGCCCAGCTGCACCAGCGCCTCCGCGCGAGTCGGCCTCTCTCGTTCGTCGTGTGTGGCGAAGTTGTGGCTGCAGTCCTCCATGGCTTCAACAATGAACTCGACATGTGACCGTCCTCCAGCCGCCGGATGGCGGTTTCGTGACGATGCGCATCACGAAGCCGGCAGCACAGCCTGGAGGGGTCCACCCCCCTCGTGGACCCCTCCGGTCTGGCGGATCTCAGGTCAGCCTCGGACGACCCACAGGTTGATGTACTTGTAGGCCCGCTTGTAGTGCGCATTGCCGAGATACTTGACCTCCAGGCGCTGCTTGCCGGTCGTGTTGAACTTCGGCAGCCTGATGTTGACCTTGCCGTCGATCAGCTTGCCCTTGAACTGCGCCTTGCCGATCTTCACTGCGGCCCAGCCCTTCGGGTTCATCCCGGGGACCTTGACCTCGATGCTCACTACGGTGCGCGTCTTGCCCCGGACGGCGGGCTTGGGCGCCATGCTGGTGTGGATCCGCGGCTTCGCCTTGATCTGGTCGCTCCACTCACCGTGGAAGATGCCGACGGTCGTGCGCGAGGGCTTGGCGACCACCGACAGCTGGGAGAAGCGGATCCTCGGCGTGCGGAAGTTCACCTTCGCGACGCCGTCGTTCACCGGGAACTCGCCCAACTTCACTTGCACGACCTTCCCGTTGTGCACGGTCGTGGCGAAGACGCTCGTCTCGGTGTTCTCGGGGCTTCCCTGGGAGGTGAGGTCCAGCTCCTTGGTGCGGAAGTAGTAGTGCTTGTCGGGCGCGACGCTCCGCTTCATGTGCCTGGCGACGACCTGCTGGCGGGCGAAGTCGGGCGAGATGATGCCAGCCTTCTTCAGGTAGCCGATCCACACGTCGCGGTCGACCAGCCCGGTGTCCTGGGCGTTGCCGTCCTCGAACGCCGCGAAGTTGTCGCCACCGGTGCCCAGGTAGCTGAACGTGCTGACGGTGTAGGTCTTCCTCCACTTCAACAGGTCGCCGTCGATGAGCACCTGCTTGACATGCTTGCCCTTGGGTCGCGACGGGTCCCAGATCACGCGGACGTTGTCGGAGAGACCCAGCGCCAGGAAGGAGCGCTCAGCGCCCTCGGGCTGCCACTGCTGCTCGAGCACGTGCCGGATGTCGCGCCCCTGCATCTGGATGAGCCAGACGTTGTTGACGAAGGGCAGCACGGCGTTGGCCTCGGCGTAGGTGACCACGCCGTCCTTGTTGGCCGGGTTGGAGGATGTGTCCCCCTCGTAGTAGAGCTCGTCGCGTAAGCCGCCCGGATTCACGATGCCGAGGTCGGCCGTGCCCTGGGCCGCGGGAACGCCGTCTCGCAGGGCGTTCGCGACGAGGTCACCCAACGTGGACTCCTGCTCCCGGACGTCACGCTCGCCGCCGGAGTAGGTGCCTCCGGCGTACGTGCCGCCCTGGAACGCGGTGGTGATGTCGTCGGAGATCCTGCCGACGGGCTGGTCACCGACCACCTTGGCCTTGGCAATGGCCGCGTCGACGGTGCTCTTGACCTGCTGGAGGACCGGATAGGCGGCCATGAGGTCTGCGTCACTGGTCGTCAGGCGGGCGGTGTTGCTGGCCGCGTTGGCGGTGACTCTGTGCTGGGTGGTGTCGTAGTCGAGCAGCACCTGGCCGACGTTGTCGCCGTAGGAACCGGTCTGCACCATCGGCCGCGTCGGCCGGTCACCGCCGGTCACGGGCTGGTCGAAGACGTACTTCTGGTGCGTGTGCCCGTTGAAGACCGCGTCGATGCGCGGATCCAGGTTCGCCATCGCCGCGAACTCCCCACCGGCGGCAAACGCGGCGGTGTAGCTCGACGTCACGTTCGAGCCGGCGTGGAAGCTGGCCACCAGCACGTCGGCCTCACCGTTGGCCGGGTTGCCGTCGCTGAGCTGCGCGGCCACCCGGTTCACCGCCGCGACAGCGGGCCCGAAGTCCAGCGTGGCCACACCAGCCGGGCTGACCAGGCTCGGTGTCTCCTGAGTCACCGCCCCGATCACTCCCACCGTGACGGCGTCGCCATCGGCGTCCTTGAGGTTGTACGTCGTGTACTCCGGCAGGACCGGGTTCTGGGTGCCCTTCTGGTAGACGTTGGTGCCGAGGTAGTCCCACGTGGCGTTCGTCTTGCTGGCGACGACCCTGTCGCGCAGGTCTGCCCAGCCCTTGTCGAACTCGTGGTTCCCCACGGCCGAGGCGTCCAGGCCGATCTCGTTCATCACGTCGATCGTCGGTTGGTCGCCGGCTGAGGCCGAGGCGAACACCGAGGCGCCGATCAGGTCGCCGGCGCCCACGATGAGAGCCGCCTCCGGCGATGCGCCAGGAGTGTCGAGCTCCAGCTTCTTGACGGTGCCCGCCCACCTGACGGTGTTGCTGTCGATGCGGCCGTGGAAGTCGTTGATCCCCACGAGGTTGATCTTGATCTGGCCGTCAGCGGCGTGCGCGGGAGCCATGGTGCCGGCCACGATGGCGAGAGATCCCGCCAGCAGGCTCACCGAGGCCCCGAGCGCCAGCCGGGCATTCATGCGGTGTCGCACAGGTACTGCCTTCCGGTCGTTGGTTGTCCGTCCTTGCACGTACGGCAGCCCCTGGGCGCGACGAAGGTGCCCCGGGCCACCCCGTACCCACACTCCGACGGAACCGGGTTGCCGGAAGTTCGCCTCATGCCTCAGATGACGTCGGGCATGAGGCGGACTGTCATAGGCCTGCAACATCGATGGCCGTCGCCCGACACAGCGTGGCGTCAGGCTGGTCGCCGTGGGGGATGTCATCAGGCTGGCCGACGGAGGACTCATGCCGGTGCTCGAGTACGTGCAGCGCGAGCTGACAGAGGTGTTGACGACGAAACCCACGGTCGTCGTGCTCGACCTGTCGGCTCAGGTGACTGTCGGCGCCACCGCCATGGCTGCGCTCCTGTGGGTGAAGCACGTCTGCTCGACACGGGCCATCCCGGTCGTCCTGGACTCGCCGTCGAACGCATGGATCGACGTCCTGCGCCGGGCGGACCTTCTTGAGAGGGCATCGTCGGAAGACACCATGGGTGAGGCCGCCTTCGCCGTCATGTGGCCACCCCTCGCCAGGGCCTCCCAGTGTGGGACCAGGTGAGAGCTCGGTTCGGCTTCACTTCCGTTGACCAAGGGACTGCGAGGCTCTCGGCATGAGTACGGGTCTGGCCGCCTGGCGCGAGACGGTCGTGACGAGGCTGTGGCCGGTGCCGGCGATCGCTGTGGTGGCGGCCCTGCTTCTCGGCCTGGCGGTGTCGACGCTCGACGCGCGGGTCGACGATCATCTGTCGGACCAGGCCACGACCTGGCTCTTCGGAGGGGACGCCGATGCCGCTCGCTCACTCCTGGCGGCCATCGCATCGTCGCTCATCACGGTCACTGCGTTGACGTTCTCCCTGACCGTCGTCACCCTCCAGCTGGCCAGCAGCCAGTTCTCGCCCCGATTGCTGCGAACGTTCAGCCGAGACTCTGTCGTGCAGTACACGCTGGCGCTCCTGCTCGCGACGTTCACCTACGCCCTCACCGTGCTGAGGTCGGTCCGCGGCGCCGACGGCGGAGGAGAGCTGGTCCCACGGATCGGAGTGACCCTGGCGTTCTTGCTCGCGGTGGCCAGTGTGGTGGCGCTGGTGTTCTTCCTGGGACACCTGACCAAGCAAATCCGGGTGGAGACGATGCTCCAGCAGGTACGCACCGATGCCTTGACCACCATCCGCTCGGTCTTGCCGCAGCGGGGTGACGGTTCCGCCCGCGGGCAATCCCTCCCTTCACCCCAGCTCGACGGGGCGTTCGACATCGCGGCGTCCGCAGCGGGCTTCCTGACGCGGATCGACTACGACCGGATTCTCGAGGTGGCGGTGGAGGAAGACGTCGTCGTGCGGCTGGATGAGCATGTCGGAGCGTTCGTGGTCGAGGGCAGTCCCCTGGGAGTCGGTTGGCCCGCCTCCGGACTGGTCCCGGGTAGCGAAGCCGAACGGCGGATCTCCGCGGCGGTCGTCGCCTTCGTCCACACCGGGGTGGAGCGGACCTCGACGCACGACACCGGGTTCGGGTTGCGCCAGCTCGTCGACGTGGCGAACAAGGCCCTCTCGCCTGGCATCAACGACCCGACCACGGCGATCCACGCCCTGGGGCACATCTCCGCGTTGCTCTGCGAGCTGGCCGACCGCGACCTCCGTCCGGTGCTCAGGCACGATGACGACGGTCGCGTCAGGGTCGCGGTTCGCGTTCCGGGGCTGTCGGACTACATCGATCTCGGTGTCTCCCAGCCGCGCAGGTACGGCGCTGCCGACCTCCAGGTGCTCGAGAGGATCGCTCAGGTGCTGCTGGAGCTCAGCCGCCGGGTGTCGCCGCAGGAGCGTCCGGTCCTCAGCGAGCAGCTGCGGCGGCTGCGCTCGACTGCCGACGAGCATGCCTTCCACCACCTGGAGCGCCAGGCTTTCGATGCCTTCGGTCGCCGCATCGAGGAGAACCTCGGCGCCGCAATCCATCAATGACGGCACCGGGAGTCCCCGGCCGTTCGAACCGTTCCACCACGCGAAGGAGAGTTTCACCCATGATCGGATTTCTTGTTGCAGGACTCGTCATCGGAGCGCTGGCCAGGCTCATCAAGCCGGGCAAGCAGAATCTCGGACTCCTGGCGACCCTGGGCCTTGGCCTCGTCGGTTCCCTGATCGGCGGCCTCATCGCCCAGCTGTTGGGCACCGGCAGCATCTGGGAGCTCAACGTCCTCGGTTTCGTGCTGGCGGTCGTCGCCGCCGTGTTCCTCGTCGGCACCGCCGAGGCGGTCGCGGGCAGGTCACACGCTCGCCAGCGCTAGCCGGCACACGCGCGGCTCACACGCCGCGAGAGAGGGCGAAGGCGGCCAGGAACCCCAACGCCGCCACGAGCCCGGCGTAGAGATGGGTGCGCTCGAAGGCCTCCGGAATCATCGTGTCCGCCACCATGGCCAGGATCGCTCCCGCCGCGACGGCGGTGATGATCGCGATGGTCGCTGCGGATGCTCCGCCCAGGACCAGGCAGCCCACGAGCCCCGCGACCCCGCTGGCAACCGCGATGCCGCCCCACACGCCGAACACGTAGACCGGCGTCCGGCCGTTGCCCTTCATGCCGGCAGCGCTGGAGAGACCCTCGGGGAAGTTCGAGATGGCGATCGCGGCCAGGACGGCGATGCCCACGGAACCACCGTTGAGCAGCGACAAGCCCAGGACGACGGACTCCGGGACACCGTCCAGCAGCGCTCCGACGGCAATGGCGGCGCCGCTGCCGTGCTGCTCCTCCTCCGAGGGTTGTTCGGTCCCGGAACGCTTGCGGTGTCGGGCGCCGCGCCGGGACAGCATGACGTTGGCGAAGACGTAGAGGACCGAACCGGCCAGGAAGCCCCCAGTGGATGCCAGCAGACCTCCCCGACGCTCGGCCTCGTCGATGAGCTCGAAGGCAAGCGCGGAGATGAGGACTCCGGCCCCGAAGGCCATGACGGTGGCCACGACCCAGCGCGGCACCCGGACGAACCAGGCAACCGCCGCGCCGACGACCAGGAAGCCGCCGGCCAAGAGACTCCAGAGCCCTGCCTGTGCCCAGATCGGCATGTGTCCTCTCCTTCTCGGGGGCTCTTGAACGGACGCGAGCGCCACACCAGGCGCCACCGCGAGCTAACGGATGTCGGCGGGGTCGCCGTTCATCATGGACAACATGGCGCGCCCACCCGTGCGGAGGAAGCGGACCACCAGCACGACTGCGAGGAGGCCGAAGGCGATATCCAGCCAGGTCGTGTAGTTCCAGGACACGCCCGTCTTCTCCACCGAGACACCCCCGCGGTGCGGCAGCAGGCCGAGCAGGAGGAACAGCATCTCCACGACGTACCCGGCGACGACCAAGGCGACGTAGAACACCAGCACGATCCGGACGGTCATGGCCATCCCGTAGTACTTCCGGTAGATGAGCAGGATCGGAACGATGAGCAGGTCGGCGTACAGGAACGCGACCACCCCGCCGAAGCTGATGCCGCCACTCCACAGGACGGCAGCCAGGGGGACGTTGCCGATCGAGCACACGAAGCTCAGGAGCGCGATCACCGGGCCGACGACGGGACCCCACACGAGTGTCCAGGTGCCGTGATCGGTGAGGAAGAGTCGTTGCCACCACGAGTCGGGGACCCAGGCCGCCACGGCTCCGGCGACCAGCAGGCCGAGGACGATGTCGCGGAGCACCGCGGCCCACTCCATGACGAACACACGACTGACGGACGTGAATCCCCGGGGGCTGACCAGGCGCTTCAGCAGACCGCCGTCGCCGTCGACGGACATGTCCATGCCTGCGTGGCCCTCCATCGACCCGGCCACGCCCCGGTCGGCCTGCTCACGTGCGGCCTCGACCACCTTCCGGCCGACCAGCACCCGGAAGGCCGTCGCCACCATCACGATGATGAGAGGACCTCCCACGAACTCGGCGAGCGTGAAGCGCCAGCCGAGCAGCAGCGCCAGCACGATCCCGAGCTCGATGACCAGGTTGGTGCTGGCGATCTGGAAGGTCATCGCGGCGGTGAAGCTCGCGCCCTTCCGGAACAGGGAGCGGGCGAGCGCGACCGCGGCGTAGGAGCAGGACGACGCGGCGACCCCGAATCCCGTCGCGCGGACCAGGGTTGCCGGGCGGTCGTCTCCCAACAGCCTGCTGACGGTCTGCTTGTCGACGAGCGCCTGGACCACCGCCGACAGGGCGAAGCCCAGTACCAGTGACCAGCCGATCCGCCACGCCATGGTGGCCGAGACGGCGAGCGCCTCGGCCACGGCTGAGACCACCGAGCCGGCGCTCACCGATCGCGCCCCATGAGGTCCAGGCCGGCGACAGCCGCGGCGCAGGTCGCGCTGATGATGGCGGTCCGCCGGTGCCGGGCGGAGCCGACGGCGATCGGGACCATGCTCCCGGCGTGCAGCAGCTCGACCGCAGCATCGGCGGCGGGATGCCTTCCCGTGGCGGAGTCGAGGAGAGCGTGGACCACGTAGCGCAGCCCGAGCACGCGCGCTGCGGCGAGCACCACCGGGTCGCGGGCGTCCGAGGCGCCGGCGAGGGAGAGCACGGGCCGGGGCGCGGCCAGGCAGACGCCCGCGAGGAATCCCCGGGCGAGAGTGGGGCCGCTCATCGCCGTCCGGCCCGTCTGGCCAGCAGGGTCGCGGCGGCCAGGACTCCCGCGCCGGCCCCGACCAGACCGTGGTGCCGTGACGCCCAGGCCTGCGGCGAGGTGGCGATGGCTCGGTCGTCGAACCGGCCGTGGGCGCCGAAGTCGCGGCCGTCGGGGCCGTCGGCCGGCTCCCACAAGTTGGCCGGTTGGTCCGGCGGACGGGCCGCGTCGGTCTGCTGGGAGTCGAACCCGGTGCGGGCGAGGTAGCGGTCGAGGAGTCCCGGTGCGACCGCGTTGGCGACCAGCGTCAGCATGGTCGAGGTGCCGACCCAGTACTCGCGGCGCTCGGGATGGTCGGCCGCGTGCACGACCGCTCGCGCCGCGACCTCGGGCTGGTAGATGGGCGGGACCGGCTGCGCCTGGTGCGGCAGTCGCGACAGCACCCACGAGAACTGCGGCGTGTTCACGGCCGGCATCTGCACCATCGTGACCCGGACCGCGGAGCCTTCGTGCATCAGCTCGGTGCGCAACGACTCATGGAAGCCCTGGATGGCGTGCTTGGAGCCGCAGTAGGCGCTCTGCAACGGGATGCCGCGGTAGGCGAGCGTCGACCCGACGTGCACGACGGTGCCGCGGTCGCGCGGCAGCATCCGCTTCAGCGCCGAGCGCGTGCCGTTGACGAAGCCCAGGTAGTTCACCGTCGTCACGCGCTCGTACTCCGCCGGCTCGACGTCCACGAACCGGGCGAAGACCGACGTGAAGGCGACGTTGACCCAGACGTCGATCGGGCCGAGGTCCTCCTCGACGCGCGTGGCGACCGCGTCCAGGGCGTCAGGGTCCGCGACGTCCACGGGGTACGTGCGTACCTCGACGCCGCGGGCGACCAGCTCCTCGGCCGCCGCGCCCAGGCCACGGGTACCGCGGGCCAGCAGCGCCACGGTGTCGCCTCTGTCCGCGAAGGCGCGGGCGCTTGCTCTGCCGATGCCGGCAGAGGCGCCCGTGACGACCACCACTCGCGGGGTCGACGTTCGGGGCGTGGAGTGGCTCACGGTCGGTTCCTTCCTGGTGGGGTGGTGAGGACGTGTGCGGACTCGAGGAGGGCGGCGTGCACGAAGGTCTGGGGGAGGTTGCCGCGCAGCTGACGCTGCCCGACGTCGAACTCCTCGGTGAAGAGGCCGGGCGGACCGACGGCGGCTCGGTTGCGCTCGTACAGCCGGGCCGCCAGCGTGGGTTCACCCTGCTGGTGGGCGGCCATCGCCAGCAGGAAGCCGCAGAACAGGAACGCACCCTCTGCTTCACCCAGGGGTCCGGGTCGGTGCCGGAAGCGGTAGACGTAGCCGTCCTCCGTCAGGTCCTCGAGCACCGAGCAGTAGGTCTGCCGGCTCCGAGGGTCGTCGGGACGGACCAGCCCCCGCAGTCCCGGTAGCAGGAGGGCCGCGTCGGTGCCCGCGTCGCCGGGTGAACGGCACCACCGTCCGGTGCGGTGCCGGCTCGTGCGGTCGACGTCGGCGAGGAGATGGTCTGCGAGGGCGTCCCAGGCGTCGTCGTCGGATCCTCCGAGTCCGCGGGCGGCGGCGGCACGTAGCCCTGCGGCTGCGGTCAACCGGGAGTGGGCCCACGGACGATTCGCGAGCTCCCAGATCCCGGCGTCCGCCTCGTGGTGCCGCCGAACGATGGCACGTGCGGCCGTGCGGGCGGCTCGCACGCCCACGCCGTCGAGCACGCCGAGGCGGTCGGCGTCGGCGAAGAGGCACAACGTCTCCCCGAGGACGTCGAGCTGGAACTGGCGGTTGGCGTGATTGCCGACCGTGACGTCCGGAGCGCCGGGATAGCCGGGGAGGTCGAGAGGCCGCTGGTCGGGCACGGGGTCACCGGTGACCGTGTACGCCGGGCGCAGCCGGTCGCCGTCACGCTCCAGGCAGGCCGCGATGAAGCCGAGGGAACGTTCCAGCACCTCGCCTCCGCCGGCAGCCGCCACCGCCCGGCCTGCGAAGCACTGGTCGCGGATCCAGGCGTACCGGTAGTCGTAGTCGCGGCCCTGCTGGGCGCGCTCCGGCAGCGAGGTCGTGGCCGCGGCCACGACGGCACCGGTGCTGCTGGTCATCCCTCGGATGACGGCGAGGGCGTGCTGAGCGTCGCGAGAGCTCATCGAGCTCGGCTGCGGTGGAGCCGCGGCCTGCCACGCCCGTTCGGTGTCGGCCCACAGGCGACGGGGATCAGGTGGATCGTCGGTGAAGTGCGTGGTGGCGATCTCGAGCACCAGGTCGAGAGGCTGACCGTCGCGCACCTGGAGCTTCGATCGAGAACCCCGTTCTCGTTCAACCGGGCGTCGACCGTCGGCGTGCCTGACCACCGAAGGTGGAGGGGACCGGTCGCCCCCTCCCACACACCGGTCCGGACGCTTCTCAGGTGCATCGCATGCATTCCGAAGCCGGCGCGACAGTCCAGCTGGACCCGCAGCGGCACCTCGCCCCGCCTGGACTCTGTTCGGCGAAGGAGCACGACCCGCTGGGGGTCGCCAGGAAAGGCCAGCGCCTCTCGGCACTCGACGACGTCGGAGCCGACGACCCACCGGCTGCGCCACACCAGGGAGCCGGGCTCGTAGTGACCACCCCACGTGAAGCGATCGTCCGTGGGTTGCACCACGTAGCCTCCGCGGCCACCCAGCAGGGCGCTGAAGACCGCGTCGTCGTGCCAGCGCGGCGCGCACAAGAGGGCGACGTCACCGCGGGGGCCGACGACGGCCGCGCGCTCGCCATCGGCCAGGACGGCGTACTGCCGCAACGTCTCGGGAGGGACGTTCATCGACCGGCACGCCCCGTGGGCGGCCGGCCCAGCGCCCGGTCGACCAGCACCAGGAGGCCGGACACGACAAGGAGGCAGCCGCTCAGGGTCTCGCTCACGGTCCCGTCCCGGGTCAGGTGATCGAGGGTGAGGCCGAAGACCACGAACGTCGCCCCGCAGACCAGGAGAAGGACGGCCGTGAACCGTTGCGGCCCGGCCAGCAGCACGCGCCAGGCCGCGAAGGCGGCCACGATGCCGACGCCGGTGTCGCGGGCCAGCGTGTCGTCGCTCAGGAGTGGGTAGCCGAGCACGCTCCACTGGGCCAGGAGCAGCCACACGCACACGACTAGCCCCAGGGTGCCGCCGATGGCCGCGAAGGCGGGCCTGGCTCGGGCCGCACGTCGCGCCGCCATCACCTCGGCGTGCTCGTGGTCGACGGCGGCGGCGTGCCGGCGTACGCCGCCCCCGATGCCGAGGTCCGGATCGGGACCTTGGTGCTCCTCGCCGTGGATCACCTCCTCCAGCTCGTTGCGACCACCCCGGGTACGCACGTCGTAGAGGAGGCCACCGCGGAGTGCGAGGCCTGCGCCTACGACCAGGACCGCCACGCCCGACAGTGACCAGAGCCACGACAGCACGATGGCGCCGTAGCCGGTGACCGCGAGCCCGACGATCAGGACGACCAGGCCGGCCCACGTCCAGCGTGGGCGGACCGTGTGCATGCTTCCGGACGTACTCGTCGGTTTCATGGATCGGTCCGGTGTTCCCGAGGCTCCCGCAACGTTACCCACCTCCATGACCCTCCTGGCTGCTCGGCGCCCCCGGATCCTCCTGAGCGACGCTTGGCCTCTCGATGCCGGCGCCTGGAGCGCCTCCCAGAGCGGTGCCCACCGGCGGACAGTGCATGCATGACAGTCCTGTGACAGTCCCCGACGTCCTGCATGAGGCGGCCAGGATTCCGGGTCAACGTCGGTGGAAGTACGGCGTGACGTAGTCCATGCCCCAGAACGGAGCGAATCCGTAGGACGCATAGACGTCCGCGTACGGCGGCCCGGCGACCAGATCCGGGTCGTCACCGGCGGCTCGGGCGGTCGGGTCGTCGTCGGGTCCGCCTGGGTGAACACGAGCCATGTGCACGTGCTCGTCCACGCAGGTCACGAGATCCACCGGGATGAAGCGCCGCGTCTCGCCCAGTCCCAGGACTCCTCCTGAGGTCACGACCAGCAGACGGGCCCGCCGATGGGTCTCGTCGATGACGAGGTCTTCCACGTCGCCGACCCGATGGCCATCCGGGTCGAGGACCGTCAGCCCTCTGACGTCGTCGTACGGGTCGGAGAGTGTGAGGCCGCTCCCGAGGAGAGGCACGAGTCCCGGCTGCCCGTCGGCCGACTCGCCACCACTGCCTGTCGGACTCACGTGACGCGGGCCGCGAGCTGGACGCCGGCAATCAAGGCGAGGAGAGCGACGAGCGCCACCCGGGCGATGAGCGGCCACCGGCTCGGGAGGAGCGGGTTGGGGTGGGCTCGCGAGGGTCTCGACGACATGCCTTGGTCTCCTGGGCTTCGTGGTTCGATCAACTCATCCCACGTTGCCGCTTGGTGATGACCCTTGGCGGTCGGAACCTTTGCAGTTGCGTGACGTTCGTGGCGATTGCTGCCCGCGCGGAGGGCCATCTGCCTCCGCGATGCCATCATGTCCGGATGGCGACTCGGCTCCTGGTGCTGGAGGACGACGACGGCCTGCGAGCCTCTCTGCGCATGGTGCTGGAGGACGAGGGGTACGACGTGGTGGAAGCCGCCGACGCCGAGCGAGCGCTGACCGAGGTGGCCGACCCGGGCGTCGACCTGATGCTGGTCGACCTGATGCTGGGAGGCATGGACGGGTTTTCGTTCATCCAGCGTGCTCGGCCCCAGACCGATGCACCGATCGTGGTGATCAGCGCGCGCGATGACGTCCGCGACATCGTGGCGGCCCTGGAAGCGGGGGCCGACGACTACGTCACCAAACCCTTCCTGGTCGACGAGGTGAAGGCCAGGCTGCGAGCGCTGCTGCGGCGCCCGAGCATCGCCGGGGGGCAGACCGGCGATGAGGCCGACGTGTTCGTCCTGGACAGCCAGGGTGGTCCTTTGGTCTTCGACCGCGGCGCCGCCGTACTGGCCCGCGGGTCGGAGGAGATCCACCTGACGAACACCGAATACCGGCTGTTGAGCGTGCTGGCGGGGAATGCTGGGCGGGTGTTGAGCCGGAGCCTGCTGCTCGAGCACGTGTGGGAGCGGGGGTTCTTCGGGGACGAGCGGATCGTTGACGTGCACGTGCGACGGTTGCGGAAGAAGCTGGAGGCGGACCCTGCCTCGCCGGAGGTCGTCGTCACGGTCCGGGGTCTGGGCTACCGCCTCGACGCGAGATGATCGCCTCACGGCCAGGGCGGGGCCTGCGGTCGTCGGTGACGTACGCGTTCGCCTTCGGCGCGTTGGCATTGTCCGCGGTGCTCGCGCTCGGCACGTACTTCTCCGCCCGGCACTTCCTGCTGGAGCAGCGCGAGCGCACGGCGCTACGCCAGGCCTTCACCGACAGCGCCCTGGTGCGCGACAGCCTGCTGACATCGGGCACTGAGGTCAGCGACGTCCTGGGTGCCATCTCGCCACCGGCCGGTGCGGTGATCTACGTTCGCCGCCACGGCGAGTGGTATTCCTCGGCCCTGGACACGGCCGGACCGGAGATGACCACCGACGTCCAACCGGTGGTGACGTCCGGCTCGGTGGGGATTGGTTGGACCGACGCGACTGATCCGCACGCGGTGGTCGTGGGAATCCCGCTGCCCGCGGTCGACGCCCAGTACTACGAGGTGTCAGTTGCTGAAGAGCTGGACCGAACGCTGTGGACCCTCGCGCTTGCTCTCGCGGTCTGCGCTGGGCTCACTACCGTGGGCGGAGCCGTGCTTGGTCGTGCTGCCAGCCGACGTGTGCTGACGCCGCTGAAAGAAGTCACGACGGCGGCCATCAAGCTGTCGTCCGGCGATCTGACGACCCGGCTCCGCAGCACCGACGATCCAGACCTGGCCGCGCTGGTCGGTTCGTTCAACCACATGGTCGACGCGCTGCACGCCCGGATCGAGCAGGACGCACGCTTCGCCGCTGACGTCGCTCACGAGCTGCGGACCCCGGTGACGACGTTGACCACCAGCCTCAGCCTCCTGCAGAAGTCCACCGACCTGTCACCTCGCTCGGCCAGGGCGGTGCAGCTGATGGGCGAGGAGCTGGAGCGGTTCCGACGGGCGCTCGAAGATCTCCTGACCCTGGGACGGTTGGACGCCGGCGCACATGATGGCGAGCTGTCGACCACCGGGGTCCGCGAGCTGGTACGTCAGGCGCTCAAGGTGGCTGACTCCGACTTCGTTGTCGTGGATGCCGGTCCAGAGGATGGGCCCGACCCCCTCGTCGAGATCGACCGTCCTCAACTGCTGCGTGTCCTGACGAACCTGTTCCGCAACGCCGACCTGCACGGGCGTGGCCTGACGTCCGTACGAGTCGTCGATCTCGGAGACGTGGTCGATGTGCACGTCGAGGACCGCGGTCCCGGCGTCGCCGCTGCCGATCGGGTCAGGATCTTCGAGAGGTTCGCGCGGGCCGGCGGTCAGAAGGTCGGCACAGGCAGCGGATTGGGGCTCAGCATCGTCGAGCAGACGGTGCGCAACCACGGTGGTGACGTGTGGTGCGCCGACCGCGAAGGCGGCGGGGCCGCCTTCATCGTTCGACTGCCGACCGTGAGCGGAAAGCCGTGAAGTCGCGCTTCCGCGGGGCGGAGGGGAGACTGCCTCGTTGGGTGGTCGTCGGCTTCGTCGTAGCGTTTCTCCTGACCGCTTGCGGGCTGCCCGGGGGAGGAGCCGTACGACGGGTGGACGACGACACGGTGCCGTACCGGCTACTCGAAACCGATGCCCCCCCGCCGAGCGCGTCCGGTGGCGTTGATGACCTCGGTCGCGCGCCGGTCGTGTACTGGCTCGACAACGATCGTCTGGTCCCGGAGGCGACCACTGGCTCCTGCTCGCAGCCGCCCGAAGTCCTTGTTGACGAGCTGCTGGTCTCGCTGGCGGCGGGGCCCCCGGACGAGGCTCGGGCGTCCGGGAGGTCCTCGGCGATCCCTTCAGATACGCGGCTGGCCGTCGTCGGGGTCGAAGACGGCACCGTTTCGGTTGACATCGATGACGGGACGGCCATCAGCGCGGAGCGCCTGCCGGCCGCGATCGGTCAGGTGGTGCTCACCCTCGCTTCGGCGCCGGGTATCGAGTCAGTCCTCCTCGTGAGCGGCGGTCAGCCCGTCCAGGTGCCGCTCCCCGGCGGTGCCCTCACAGCCCAGCCGGTCACCGCAGAGGACTACGTCGAGCTCCTGCCCGAGCGCTTCCGCGGGTCGGGCCGTCCAGGATGCTCGCGGTCGTGAACCCATCGGTCGGCTAGCTCAGCGCGTGTCGAGCACCATCCAGTGCACCGGTGCGGGCGCATCGCTGCTGATGCCCCAGTCGTCGGCAAGCTCGTCAAGGATGGCGGCCGCCCGCTCGATCTCACCCCGGGCTAGGGAGGGGTCGCGGGAGCACGGGGGATCGCTGCTCGAGCACCCGTGCCAGCGCACTTCAAGACGGATCCGGTCCAGGTCGAGCCACCGGATCAGAAGGGTGAGCCCACGGGGTCCGAAGCGCAGTCCGTGCTCGGTCGCCGTCAGGGCCAGCGTCGCGAGGCGCTCGACGATCGGTCCGCGCAAGGCTCTGTCCTGCGCCCATCGCCTCGTCAAGGCTTCTGCACTTAGCTCGATGGCGGGACCGCAGACCAGGTCGATGCGCGTGACGCCGAGCGTGGGTTCGCCGGTACGGCTTGTTGGTGAAGGGCTCGGGATCCGCTGCGCTCTCATCGTCGCACCTCCCGAAACGCGGGTGTGGGGTTCAGCTGAGTGCTTCGGGACGGGACCCCTTCGACGTCGAGCAGGCCCAGGAGCCCGACCCGCCGCAGGGTGTCCAGGCTGCGACGTGAGGAGCCTCGCAGCAGGACCTCGACCCCGCGCGCCGAGCACCGTCGCTTGACCCACAGGAGGGCGGCAATGGTCGTGGAGGACACCTGCCCGATCGCCGACATGTCCACCACGACGACGCGAGGCCCGGTCTCCAGGGCCGCGTCGAGGCGGGCGTGGAGGTTGTCGAACGTGTGCGCCAGCCCGGCTTCGCGAAGCAGCAATACCGGTTTCACGGCAATCGCGTCAGACGTTCCTGGCTCCGGCGCCAGCGCAAGGTGCCGACGGTCTGATGGCCTCATGGTGCGCACGTTTCCAGGCCTCTGTGACCGATGCAGTGACGGCAACATTGCAGCCTCATGACGAACCCTCGACGACCTGCGAGCAGTACCGGCGAACACCTTGTCCTGGGTCGCGGGCCATGTCTGGATGGAATTGGCCGCCGGAGATCCCGAGGCCGATGTTCCACCAAGGAGGCGAGTGCACCAGTGCTCACGATCACTCCCAAGGCCCTCACCGTCATGCGCCGCGTGACGGCTCACCCCACCCTGAAGCCCACGTCCGGACTGCGCATCGGACGTCGCGCCAAGCGCAGCGCACCTCTGGAGGTACGTGCGGTTGAGGAGCCGCGTCCCGGGGACGCGGTGCTCGAGGAAAGTGGCGCCCGGCTCTACCTCGGACCGGACGCGGCTCGGCGGGTGGAGGGCGGAGAGCTGGACGCGATCACCGACCCGGCTGGTCGGGTGCACTTCGTCCTGCGAGCGACGCCGTGAAGGCGGGGATGCTGGACACGGCACGTGCCGTGCGCCGACAAGCGGTTCTCGACCGAGCGCGAGCCGTCGCCGTACGCGTCGAACGTCGCCGCCGAGTAGCGCAGCAGGTGCGGCGGGCCTGCTGAGCAAGACCGCGACAACCTCACCAGTACTTCAGGAAGGACCCCCATGACACAGACACACGAGATCGGCCTGGTCTACCTCGCCGCCAGCGACCTCGAGCTCGCTCACGCTGCTGACGACGTACGAGGGCTGCCCGTGGTGACGCACGTCGGACACCGCCTCGGCGAGGTCGAAGACCTGGTCATCGACCCCGTCGAGCGCCGTGCCCGCCTTCTGTCGGTGGTCTCCGGAGGCATCCTGGGCCTCGGCGTCACCGAGCGCCTCGTCCCGGTCGAGGCGATCACCCGGGTGGACGATCGTGTACACGTCGATCGCGGGCACCCAGCCGGCGATGGGGAAGGACGGCACCGGGCCGACCCGCCGGGCCTCGCCGAGGAGGGCTACCGGCCCGAGCTCGTCGACCCACCGCCCTTTGCGGAGGTCTACGAGCGCTACGGCGTCATGCCCTTCTGGACCGCCGGTTACGTTGCACCGTACTTCCTGCGGCGCTGATCGGATGGGTCCGAGGCTGACGAGGCTGCGGCCCGGCGTCTGGGTGGCGGCCGTCGGCAATACTGTCCATCCGTGCGAACCGGAGCGCTGGACGAGGGTCAGGGTGCAGCGCGTCAGGCCCTGCCGTGACAGCCGTAGCACTGGCCTTCGGTGTCGCCCTGCTCCTGGCCGTGCTCACGTCGGCGCTGGCCGACCGCAGCCCGCTCTCGTCCAGCCTGGTGTTCCTCGCGGTCGGCGTGTTCGTCGGACCGCTGGTCCTGAAAGTGGTCTCCACCGACGCCCTCACCGTCGAACGAGCCGCGGAGCTGGCTCTCTACTCGATCCTGTTCACCGATGGCCAGCACGCGCCGTGGCGCGTGATTCGCCGGGCATGGCAGGCGCCCGCTCTCGCGTTGGGCATCGGGATGCCGCTGACGTTCGTGGCAGTGGCTCTTCTCGCGCATGGAGTGGTCGGACTGTCCTGGCCGGCCGCGTTGGTGGTCGGTGCCGTGCTGGCACCGACGGACCCCGTGTTCGCCTCGGCTCTGGTCGGGCGCGACGAGGTGCCTCATCGTGTGCGCTCGCTGCTGAACGTCGAGAGTGGCCTCAACGACGGTCTGGCACTGCCGGCGGTGCTCCTGCTCGCCGGACTCGCCGGGGGGTCCCCGGAGGATTGGAGCACCCACCCAGGAGTCCTGCTCCTCGAGCTGGCCGTCGGGGTGGCTCTCGGGGTGGCTCTGCCGCTGGTCGTCGGGGCCGTGCTTCGTGTCCCCGGTGTCGAGGCCGTGGAGCGCCTGCGCCCGCTCGGCCCGGTGGCCGTGGCTATCTTGTTGTTCGGCGTCTGCTCCCTGGTGCACGCCAACCAGTTCATCGCCGCGTTCGTCGCCGGCTCGGTGGTGGCCAGTCTCAGTCCGCAGGCATCGGAGTCGTTTCGGCACACTGGCGAGCTGCTCAGCGAGCTCACCAAGGGCGTCGCCCTCCTGGCGTTCGCCACCCTGCTCGACGGCCACGTGTTCGGCTTGGCGGGAGTGGGCGGACTCGTCTTCGCGGTCCTCGTCATCGTGCTGGCCAGGCCCATCCCGGTGCTGATCTCGCTGCTTCCCCACCGCCGGCTGACCCGCCGTGAGCGCGCAGCCGTCGCATGGTTCGGACCCAAAGGCTTCGCCAGCGTGGCCTACGCCGTCATCGTGCTCTCCAGCGGCATGGACGACGCGGAAGCGGTCTTCGGCCTGGTGGCCGTCACCGTGCTGCTCTCCGTCCTGGCGCACAGCAGCTCGGACGTCGCGATCGCCCGCTGGCTGGCACAGTACGACGACGCCGGCGAGCCGATCGAGCGTCCAGCCGGGCCCCTCGACACCACAGCGTGAGATTCAGCCCGGCATCCGCCCACCACACGCCACTCCAAGAAAGTTCTTCATGTCTGCCGTTCGTGCCCTCGGGGCCACCTCCCTGTCCATGCTCGCCTGCCTCATGTTCATCACGGGGCCATGCTCGACTGCGGCCGCTGCCGAACCCGGTCCCAGCACGTCGCTTCGTGCGAGCGACTCCCAGCGTGTCCGCCTGGTGGCACTGCCACAGATCGTCCAGCACGGTCGCCGGGTAGCCAGGCCCAACGCCGCGAAGGCGGCCTTCACCGCCACCGTCAAGCCCATCGCCGTCGGGCGGATCGTACGGCTTCAGGTGCTACGCGGCTCCTCGTGGCGGACGGTGGACACGGTCCGCCAGGACGCCGACGGCCGTATCGATTTCGGCGCCCGGGCGAGCAAGAACGACCAGGCGTTGCGCTACCGGGTCGTGGCGGGCCGGTTCCGGAGCCTTCCGGCGGTCAAGAGCCGGCCGGTCAGCACCGCGCGGTGGCTCAAGCCGACCTGGACCGACCAGTTCGGAGGCAGGTCCCTGTCGCCGGCCTGGTCCCATCGTGGACAGACGTACCAGCCGGCGAGCCTCCGCAGGTGCTCCAAGGGGAGCGCCAAGGCTGTGCGCGTCGGCGGCGGCGCCGTGCGGCTCCGCGTCATGCGGGACCCCAGCAGGGCGACGAAGTGCCCGGCGCTCAAGAACGGGCAGATCGCCGGCAGGTACGCCTACCGCCTCAACGGACACATCGGCACCGACCAGTCGTTCTCCTTCAGGTACGGCTTCGCCGCGGCGCGCATCAAGTTCCCACGCCTGCGGGGCCAGCACGGCAGCTTCTGGATGCAGCCGATCGGCGGGATGTACCCGGGCGGCACGGGCCACGAGATCGACGTCACCGAGTTCTTCGGGGGGACCCACAAGCGGAGTGGCCTCTTCAGCTACATCCACCGGTACGAGGCGGGCCACATCGTCAAGACCGGAGCGAACATCTCCGACAGGTTCCTCCATGGGCCCGGCGACGGCTGGGGGAAGAGCTTCCACGTCTTCTCCGTGCAGTGGACACCACGAAGGCTGATCTTCCGCATCGACGGCCGCGAGACCTGGCGGGTCGGTGGCCGCATCTCCCGGGTCCCCCAGTACCTCATCCTCAGCCTGCTCTCCTCCGACTACGAGCTCCCCGAGATCGAGGACCGACAGCTCCCCCAGCACATGGCCGTCGACTGGGTGCGCGTCTGGGAGACCGGCCGCTGAACCTGAGGCAGTCGGTTCCCGACGTCTGCGGCCCTTCGTTGTCGCTGCTCAGGGCCGCCCGGCGAAGGCGAGCGGCTACTTTCGACAGATGGCCGACGACTTGCCGGAAACCCTCCTCGACATCGAGCGGAGCGAGTGGGATTGCCTAGGTCACGGCAGCGGCCCCGTGGGTGTGGTACCGGGTCGAGGACGTGAGATTCATCCGGGCCGGACCCGCGACGACGATCCTGGTCTACCGGGGCAATGGCAGCCGCGACGGTGAGGGTGACCTGCCGAGCATCAACGCCATGATGGCGAGCGCGGACCACCTCGTTGACGGGCATGGGCGCCTCGCCGTGTACGAGCAGACCATGGCGGCGTGACGAGCAGCCTTGGCAGACACCGTCCCCGAGTCTCGTCCTCGCGTTGACAGATCGAGAAGGATGCGGGAGCAGACATGACCAGCTACCAACGGCACCTGCGCACAGTCGTGGCGGCCAGCGCGGCGCCGTACGGCTACACCCTGACGCTGTGGACAGCCGGCGCGGTGACCACTCATGCGCACGGGTCGCCTTCGGCTGCGGATGCGGTGCTCCTCCTCACCGGCGCTGTCACTGCCTTCGCCGCCGTCGGGGCCTTCGCGTTCGGGGGGATCAACGGCGTGCTCGCCCCCGAGACTGCCGGAGAGGTGCGCGTCTGGGGCGGCGTGCACCTGCCCTCGGTGGGGACGAGCATCGGTCTGGTCTGGCTCGCCAACCATCTGCTCAGTGGCTCGGTGGTGTGGCCGGCCGTGGGGTTCATCGGCACGGGGACCTACCTGCTCACGATCGGCGTTCAGTTCTGGCTGGCAACGCACCGAGGAGAGGCGCCAGACCCCGAACCGCCAGACGGTCGCGCCAACGAGAGGGAAGCTGCCTGAGTGCTGGGAGGGAGCCGGACGGCTCGAGTGCGGGTCCCGTCGACGGCCGTACCAAGGGCTGCGTGGACCATCTGGGGCGGAATCGCGTCTCGTCGTCGTGTGCCACAACAAGGCCACCCATGGCCCGTGTGCGCCATTGCGTCGCCGTGGTGGCACTCCTAGACTCGCGTCCGGTCCGCTTGGGAGGGCTGAGGGGGGACGCATCGAGCCGCCTTCAGTGCGCTGACAGGTGGGGCTTTCATGTCCGGTCACGTGTTCTCTCTCGGCCGCAGCCTCGACCAGTTCCGGGCGCGCAAGGCGGGTCGTCGGCCCCATGCTCCTCGGTGGCGAGGAACAGTCCTCCTGGCTTTGGCCCTGGCCGTGATGTTCCTGCGCCCGGTCGGCTTCGCAGGACAGGCGACCGGCAGTCCTGCGGACGGATATCTCGACGACGTCCCGGACACCACTCCCTCGAGCCTGGGGGACATCGACCTGACCAGCCTGCAGTACGCCGACCCCACCGAGGGCGTCGACGTCGTGCAGCCCCCGGTCGCGGGTCCTGACGGGTCGGCGAGTGCCGCCCTGCCGCTCAGTGTCCCGGCCGGGCGGGGCGGCGTGCAGCCGGACCTGGCGCTGACCTACAACTCCGGCGGCGGCAACGGTTGGGTGGGCGTCGGGTGGGACGTCTCGGCCGGTGCGATCACCCTGGACACGGAGTTCGGTGCACCTCGCTACCTCACCGACCAGGAGTCGGAGACCTACGAGCTCGATGGTGACCGCCTGTACCCGAACGCGATCCGGACCGACCTCGCGCCACGCGTGGGTGACGTCAAGGCCGACTTCGTGCGCACGGTCGACGACGAGCGCGAGCTGATCGCGCGCTACGGCAGCAGTCCCGGCGAGTACTGCTGGAAGGTCAGCGACAAGGACGGCAACACCCGCTACTACGGGGGCACGCCCAACGATGCGGGCACCTGCGACCGCGACGCGTCCGCCATCGTCGCGACCGTCGGGGACCCAGGGGTGGACGGCGGAGGCAACGGAGAGTTCTTCTGGGGGCTGACCTGGGTCGAGGACATCAGCGGCAACGTCACGCGCTACTACTACGACAAGCAGACGGGCGTCTCCTTCGGTGAGAAGTCCGAGTCCGGGGGAGACCCGACCGGGGTCTCGATGTACCTCCGCTCGATCGAGTACACCGGCTTCCACTTCGTCGACGCCGACAACCCCGACGAGCCGGCGTACCGCGTCACCTTCCTGCGGGATGGCGACGTCAGCGGCACCACGCGCCGCAAGGACTTCGGCGTCGACGCCAGCGGCGGTCGGCCGCTGGTGGTCAAGGACCTCCTGCGCCGGATCAAGGTCGAGTACCTCAGCCCCGAGCACTACGACAGCGGGGCGGCGCCGCGGCTGGTCAAGGGCTGGAACCTGACCTACAACCAGAGCGGACCCTACGACAAGTCGCTGCTGACCAAGGTGACGGAGTTCGGCAGCGACGGCGCCGACGGACCGTCGCACGTCTTCCAGTGGTACGACGACGTGCACGACGCAAACGGCGCCTACCAGGGCTTCGGCCCCACGGAACAGTGGGGCAGGTCCTCGACCGCCAGCGCCAACAGTCATGTCAACATCGATGCGCGCAGCGCCCTGGGCAGCTCCTACCGCGGCGGCGCTGACGGCGGCGCCTACATCGGTTTCAACCCCGTGATCCCGAGCAAGATCGGCTCCTTCGGCGGATCGTTCAACATCGCCGGGGGACAGTCGGTCACCGACAGCACCCTGGTCGACCTCAACGGAGACGGCCTGCCCGACCGGGTGTGGGCTGAGAACGGCTCCATCAAGTACCGGCCCAACCTGCACCGGCCAGGAGGGTCGCCCAACGCCAGCGACGGGTCGTGGTTCGGCGAGACCAAGTCGATCACCGGCATCGACTCCCTCGGCCGGTCCAGCGACCTCCGCATCGACCTGCACTTCGAGGCCTACCCGGTCGTCGCCATCCACGTCGGTGGCGGCTTCGGCTTCTCCTTCGGCCAGGAGTACTTCACCGACGTCAACGGCGACGGCAGGGTCGATTTCATCAAGGGCGACCGCTCGGTCTGGTACAACGTGCTCGACTCCTCCGGCACCCCGAAGTTCGTGAACAGCGAGGCCATCGACCCCATCGCCGCCCGGCTCGAGGTGCCGCTCGACGACTTCGTCTCGTCCCTGGCCGACGACATGCCGGCCGACCTCACCCAGCTGCTGGAGGACTCGAGCCCGCGGATCGACACGGTGCGCCGGTGGGTCGCGCCGTTCACCGGAACCATCCACATCATCGGGCCGGTCGCCCTCGTGGACCCTGCTCACTACAACGGTGACGGGGCCCAGGTGAGCATCGAGCACGACGAGACCAAGATGTGGTCGACCGTCCTGGACGCCGGTGCCGCCTCGGCCAACCCGAACACCTCGTTCCACGTCGATGCCGGCGACCAGGTGTGGTTCCGCGTCCACGTGATCACGACGGCCGTTGGCGACCACGTGACCTGGGACCCCACTGTCACCTACTCGGACGCCGGCACGTCGTCCTGGTCCACTGACGCGCAGGGGCGCAGCCAGTCGGTCTACCGGGCCTCCACCGACTTCACGACGTTCGGCCGCACCGGTGCCCGCACGAGCCTGACCGACCCGGGCCAGACCAAGGTCACGGTGACTCTCACGCCGGGCGCTGCCTTGTCCGACGACGTCCAGGTCCTGCTGGTCAAGGGCCGCGGCCGCGGAGCCGGTACGACGGCCACGCTCACGACGCTTCCCCAGCACACCACGACGGCGGTGACCGGATCCACGACATTGACGGTCACCGCACCGTCGACCAACCCGGGGGACAAGCCGAACGACACTTCCGACGACTTCGAGGAGAGCGACTGGATCGAGGTGCACGTCATCAGCGACTCGCCGATCGATCCCACGTTCCTCGGGGTCGAGATCGCGCTCCAGGACCTCGACCCCACCGCTCCCGAGCTGCAGCTGAACAGCACCGACCAGTCGACCGTGGACGACCTCGGCGTGCCGCTGGACATCCCCGTGGTCCCCGACGTCCGGGTCTTCGGCCGTTCCACCCTGACCTCGGCGTACGTCCCGTGGACGGCACCCAAGACGGGCAAGGCCAAGCTCCACGTCGTCCTGAACGGCGCCGGGCTCACGCCGTCGTTCAGCACCAGGGACGGCGAGGAAGCTCGATCGAGCGACATGGCCATCACGGTCAAGAGCCCGACTCTCGGACTAGTCGCCAAGAAGACCTTCGTGGCGACCGAGAAGGACACCACGCCCCTGTCCAAGCGTCAGTTCGACGAGGACCAGACCCTGACGTTCGACGTCACGGAGGGCACCACCTACTGGCTCGACGTCAGCGCGGCCGACCCGTCGGTCGGCGCTCGGCTGGCCTCGCAAAACGCGCTGAGCAGCACGATCCACGTGACCTACCGGACGCAGGACGACGACGGCAACGACGTCGACGCCGACACCGCGGACGTCGCGTCGGGCGCGCCGCTGAACTGGCCCGACATCGACGGGGTGTTCCCATCGGCCAACCGGGGCTGGGGCTACGCCGGCTACAACGCCGACGGCGACGGCGCCAAGGGCGGCGACCCGCTCGTCGAGTCGCAGTTCGACGTCAAGCAGGACTTCGCCTCCTACGACGAGGACACGGAGATTCCCGACTCGCCAACGCCCGGTGAAGCGCGCGGTGACCACCTCTCCGCCGGCGACTTCGACGAGGTCTTCCCCTTCGTGCCGTGGGTGTCCTCGGGCAGCGACGTCGCGGACCGGTGGCGCTCCGGGCCGAAGGACACCATCTTCGGTGAAGCCGGCGACATGCAGGCCGACCGCCTCGGCGAGGACATCACCGTGCCCAAGGCGGCGAGCGCCTCCCAGGGCCGGCGTGCCCCCCTGATGACCTCGATCGACGGCGACTTCAACATCATGGTCGGCCTGGTCGCGAACTTCACCGCCGCGGCAGGCGGCGGTCGCGAGATCACGGAGTTCGAGGACTACAACGGCGACGGCCTGCCCGACATCCGTTCCGGCACGAAGATCGACGTCACCGGCCCGCGCGGCGCCCTGGCTGGGCGAGTCGACATCGGCGAGGACTCGTTCGACACCTCGCTCGCCCTCGGCGGCGGACTGAGCGGGTCGGCGATCGCGATCAGCCCCAAGTCCAAGAGCGGTCCCAGCAAGGGCGGTGGGAAGGCCGCCCCGACCAGCAAGAAGACCTCGCGCGGGATGAATGTCGGGCTCGGCTTCGATCTCGCCGCGGAATGGACCAACCCGATCGCTGACGGCGAGGCCCAATCCTCGACCAGCGGTCACGGCGACAAGAACACCGTCACCTCCGACCTCACCGACTCTCGCGAGGGCCTGACACCTGTGGCCGGTGCGAGCGGCACGATCTTCGAGCGCGCATTGGAGGACATGAACGGCGACGGCCTGCCGGACCGCGTCGACACTTATACCTCAGGCGAGATCTGGGTCAGCCTCAACCTCGGCTACCGGTTCGCCAACAAGGCTGTCCAGTGGTCCACCGGGCGTCTCTCCTACGAGAAGAGCGTGACCGGCAACCTGTCGGCAGGCTTCCAGTTCGACGCCTACGAGTTCGCGGGCGGCATCGCCTACTCCGAGTCGGCGGGCTACGGCCTGTTCGGGTGGGAGGACATCGACGGCGACGGAGTGCCGGACCGGACGAACAAGGTACGCGGTGGCGCCGAGGGCGATCCGCGCACCGTCTTCGGGTCCGCCGACGGCATGGGCCGCACCGAGGTCGACTACGGCAACTACTTCCACGGTGACGTGCGCGTGGACGCCAACAAGGAGGACACGACCCTCGCCGACGACAACGGCAACATGAATGGCGTTAGTCTCCCGGGCGGGCAGACCTCCGTGTCCCGCTCGACCGCCCTCACCGGGGGTGTCGACTTCAGCATCTACATCGGCCCGATCTGCCTGGTGGCGTGCTACATCGTGATCAACCCCGGCGTTCACGGCGGCTACACCCGGTCCACCGACCAGGTGCAGCTGACCGACGTCAACGGCGACGGCTATCCCGACTCGGTGCGCAGCACCAGTGACAACGACCTCCAGGTGCGGCTCAACCAGCACGGCCGGACCAACCTGCTGAAGTCGGTGACCAACCCGCTCGGTGGGCAGTTCCGCCTCGACTACGAGCGGACCGGCAACACCACGACCAACCCCGAGTCGATGTGGGTCATGAAGAGCGTGGAAATGGAGGACGGACGCTCCGGTGACGGTGTCGATGTGCAGAAGTCGATGTTCGACTACTCCGGTGCTGTCTTCGACCCGGCCCTGCGCGAGGAGCTCGGCTTCAGCACGGTGACCGAGGAGCAGCTCGGCGCCGACGGCAGCACCCTGCGTTCATTCGAGCGCACCTACCGCAACGCCAACCCGTTCGACGAGGGCCTGCTCGTTCGCGAGACCACCAAGGACGCCGCCGGCACCCTCGTCCAGGACCGGCGCTACACCTACGTGCTCCTCGACGCCGACCCTCGCAGCAGCGAGTTCGGCTCCGTGGTGGATCCGACCAGTCTCCCCGCCGTGCGCGACTCGAACCGGTTCGACCTGCTCGACCGCGCGATGGACCCCGTGCTGACGCGCGACGACCTGCGCGGCCGCGACGCCAACGGAAATGAGCAACAACAGCTCACCGACTACACCTATGACAACTTCGGCAACGTCACCGGCGTTCACGACGGCAACGAGTCCGAGACCACCGGCGACGACACATTCACCACGCTCACGTATCCCAGCTGTGCGCCACGCAAGGGCGACCGTGTCCTCGGCGGGGACGAGAGCTGGGTGTCAGTGCCCCAGACCGTCACGGTCTTCGGCAACGACCAGCCTTCTGGCGAGGTCATGCAACGCCGCGACGGCGGGCCCGACCTCTGTGTCAACGCTGCCCCCGTGCGCCTGGCCGAGCTCGTCTCCCCGGCCTCGCAGAACGACTGCCACGAGGACTTGTACGCGATCACGGAGATGACGTTCGACGCCCACGGCAACGTCAACTCCGTGCTCAGCCCCGACAGCGAACGGCCGGCCTGCAACGACTTCCCGGCCTCCCACGTCGAGTCCAACGACCTCACCTTCGACGGTTGCACCTCGCTCGACCCAGACGCCGACGCACGGCACTACTGCGTCGACTACGTCTTCGACGCGCACCGGTTCACCGACATCGGCCAGGTGACCGACAACCACGGCGTCGAGTCCAGGGCCACCTACGACCCGTTGACCGGGCGGCTGGCCACCCGCACGGACGAGAACGGTCAGGTCACGTCCTACACGTACGATGCCCTCGGCCGTACGAAATCCGTTGCGGCGCCGCGTGAGCACGCGGCCGGGCGCGCGACGATCACCTTCGACCACGGCCCGTTCGACGCCACGCTCAACCCGAGTGGCCCGCACGTATGGGCCGCCGCACACCAGTACGACAAGTTCCACCCGGCCAACACGATCGACACCGTCACCTTCGTCGACGGCATGGGCCGAGTCGTGCAGCACAAACGCGATGCCGAGGTCGCCGGTATCGCCGGTGAAGCCCGCATCGTCGAGGGAGCCGTCGAGTACGACGCCCTCGGTCATGCCGTCAAGGAGTGGTACCCGACGGTGGAGACGGTCGCCGGACACGCGCTGTCGACGTACAACACCAACACCTCGGAGTCCGGCCTCGCCCAAGCCGGCGTGCCTATCACCGCTCCATTCGTGCGGTCCTTCGACGCGCTCGACCGACCCACCAGGCAGGTACTCCCCGACGGTTCCCAGGAGACCCAGAGCTACGACTACGCGGTCATCCCGGACCCAACCCACGTCTACTCCACCGACCCGTTGAGGCTGCTGCACCGCACGAGCACCGACCCTCTCGGAAAGAAGACCGAGGAGTGGTCGGACGTCGGGGGCGCGGTCTACCTCCGCAAGGAGACGCCCGTCGCACCCAACAACCCGGACGGCACTGCCGGCCCGCTGGCCACCCTGCCCTCGGCGTCCACCGTGATCGCGCCGCCGAGGATCAAGGCGTCGACGGGCACCCCCGGCCCGATCAGCACCAACTACGAGTACGACCGGCTCGGGCGCCTGACCGCCGTGGTCGACTCCGCCGGGGCCCGGACCACCCACACCTACGACCCCATCGACAACGACATCGCCGTCGACACACCCGACGGCGGACTGGTCGGGCGCATCTTCGCGCCCGCCGGCAACCTGCTGACCGAGAAGCGGGCCCGTGGGACCACCGCGACGTACCTCTGGGATCGCGACCGCATGCTCGGGACCACGTACTCCGACACCACCCCGTCGGTGAGCTATGAGTACGGCGACGCCGGCGCCACCGAGAACGGCGTCGGTCGGGTGACCGAGGTCTCCGACGGCTCTATGACCCGTACCTACGGCTACGACGTGGACGGCAACGTCGAGCGGGAGACCGCTACGCAGAACGCTGACCCGTTCGGCAAGGGGACGGTCGACACGCCGGCCACGTGGACGACTCGCTGGAGCTACGACAGCCTGACGCGGCTGGACACGCTGACCTACCCCAACGGCGAGGTGCTCCAGCACGGTTACGACCTCGGCGGGCGACCGACGAGCTTGGTCTCGCACACGCCTCAGACCGATCTGTACGACCAGTACGGGAACGTCGTCCACCGACCCGACCTCGTCCTGCACTACGTCGACGCCGTGGGATACGACCAGTTCGGAACCGCCGTGGAGATGATGGACGGCAACGGCGTCAGGACGAAGTACCGCTACGAGCCGACCAGGCGCTTCCTCGCCGGGATCCAGACCGACTCCACCGTCAAGCAGCAGTACGACGGCACGACGTCGACCGCCCGCCCGCTGCAACGGCTGCAGTACACCTACGACAAGGCGGGCAACGTCCGCGACGCCGTGAACCGGCTCTACGACAACGGGTCCGCGACCAAGGTGACCTCCCTGGGACCGGTCCCGGAGAACGGCGTGCCCGGCCCATCGCAGCAGGACTACACCTACGACGGGTTCTACCGCCTGACCGGTGGTCAGGGCACCTATGTCGACCGGCAGCAGAACCGCGACTTCAGCCTGGTCACCGACTATGCCCCGAACGGCAACCTCTTGGGGAAGACGCAGTCGACCACGACGACCGGCACGACCGGGAAGGGTGGCAAGACCTCAACCGCAGCCGGCACGCTCGCCCCGTCGGGGCTTGTTCTCGCCGCTGCCACCACCACCGGAAAGGGCGGGGGCGGCACCGGCGGTGGCACCGCCCTGCTCACCTGTGACGCCGCCTCCGGATCCGGCGGAGGAGCCGACAACCAGGACCTGCACAACACCTACTCCCAGTCCGCGGCCGACGTGCAGTACGCCAAGGACGAGAACGGGAAGACCATCCATCAGCTCGCCAAGAGAGGGGCGCGCACCTACACCTACGACCTCACCGGCAACCTCACCGGCTGGCGCGAGCCCTGCTCCGGAGGCTCCGGGGAGGTCTCACGGAACCTGACCTGGGACGCCGAGAACCGCGTCACCCGGATCCAGGAGGGCACCAACAACGACACGGAGTACCGCTACAACGCCGAGGGTGACCGCACCCTGGAGTGGGGCGCGGGTGGCCACCTGTGGTTCGTCAACGACCACTGGAACACCGCCAACGACGGACACCGCTACGCCAACGTCTACCTCGGCGAGCGAATGGTGGCGATCCACCGGACCGACCCGGACAAGGTCCAGCCGCCGACTCCGACCTGCGCCGACACCACGACCACGCTGTGCACGTGCCCCAGCGACGGCGCGTGTGTGGTCGCGACCCCTGCGGCCTGCCCCACCAGCAAGCTCTACGACCCGTCGACGCGCACCTGCCAGCCGCGCCCGGCGGTCACGATCAAGTACCTCCACCAGGACCTGCAGGGCAGTCTGCGGGTCGCGACCGACGAGGTCGGCAAGGTGTTCCAGTACGTCGACTACCTTCCGACCGGCCAACCCTGGGTGCTCGGTCAGAGCTCGACCAAGGACACGCCGTACCTCTTCGCCGGCGGGTGGACGGACAAGAGCTACGAGCTGGTCAACTTCGGGCAGCGCTGGTTCTCGCCCCGCGAGCAACAGTTCTACAGTCCCGAGCCGTTGCTGACCGAGGACCCCATGGCAGCGGTCGACGATCCCTCACTGCTGTCGGCCTACACGTACGCCGCAGCGAACCCACTGCGCTACGTCGATCCGACCGGTGGCGCACCACGCGCGGCGTTCGACTTCGGCGACGACTTCTCCAAGCACCAGCGCGGTACGTTCACCATCTCCGAGGAGAGTCGGGCGGCACGCGTCGCCCCGGCGATCACCTTCGGTGGTCGCAACGACGGGACGACGCAGAAGCGGATCGAGGGCTGGGACGACGCCAACAGCAAGGTCTCGGACTTCACCACCGCGCTGAAGATCGAGCAGAGTGACGACGGCTCCTGGAAGGTGAAGTTCTTCGGCCTGGGCAAGAAGGACGCCAAGAGCCCGGCTCCGGACCCCAAGGCTGGCAGCTCAGGCGACGACGACGCCACGACGGCACCGCAGGCGCCGGATGTACAGGGGGCCCAGCCGCCTCAGGCCGCTCCGGTGACGGCTGCCCAACCCGCCGTCTCGTCTTCCTCGCAGCCCGGGTCCGCCGACGGCCAGGCCGCCGTACCCGCACCGCAGGCATCCGGAGGTGGTGGCGCCGGCGCCGACGACAACCCGGCGCCACCGCCCCAGGCGCCGCCCAAGCCCCTAGCGGCGGCGCCCTCCGCGGCAGGACCGGACAAGGAGTGACGCGCGCGCGCCGACCAGACCCCGAGTGACCCCGACACCCGCGGAGGGGCTCCACGCCGCGAGGGCCAGGTCACGGTCCGCCGGCGGGCCGAGACGATGTCGCCGGGATCGGGGACGGCCCCGGCAGGCGTGCGGCTGAGACGTCGCCTCTGCCGGGGCACCCGGAGAGCCATAGGTCAGTCCTCCGCATGCCCCATCGGCCCCGTGCACTGAGCCCTTGGCCTCTGTCCGACCGTTCGGGTCGAGAGCAGGGTGAAGGTAGGCCCTCGCGGATGAGCGGCGCGGGCGCGCACCACGGCGGCCGGGCCAGAGAAGGGTCAAGGCTCGACGGGATCTGCCCGAGAGCACGTGGAGAGGGGTTCGCGATGGCCAGCTCGCACAGGGTCCATGGTTCTCCGGCTGGGACTCTGGACCTCCCACGCAGAACGCCCTCCACCCCGACGTTGCACGACATCTACTTCTCCATCATCGAGATCGCGACCACTGTCGCCATCACGTGGTACGCCGCCCGGCGCTGGACCCAGGACCTCTGATGCAACCTCTTCGCAGGATCTCCAGGGTGGCCGGAGTGCTGTTCATCATCGCGACGATCACCTCACTCACGGGGGACGCACTCATCCCGTCCATGGGCGGCGCCGGCTACTTGTCGGAGGTAGCCCAGCACTCCACCCGGACCGCCGTGGCGCTCTTGTTCAGCATCGTGGCGGCCGGCTGCAGCGTCGGCATCGCGGTCGCCCTGTACCCGGTGCTCAAGCCGCACCATCCCGGACTGGCGATCGGCTCCGTCGTCTTCAGGACCATCGAGGGCGTCTTCTACGTGGCCGGGGTCGTCGCCCTCCTGTCCGTTCTCAGCATGGCTCGAGACCTCCCGCCGACGTCAGGCTCAGGCGGCACGCTCGACCAAGCCGTCGCCGACTCACTGGTGGTCACGCACGACCGCGCCGCGGTCGTGGCGGTCATGGCCTTCGTAGTCGGTGGACTCCTGTACTACATCGCGTTCTACCGCTCGCGCCTCGTGCCTCGATGGATCTCCGGCTGGGGCATCGCCGCCATGCCGGTGATGCTGGTCGCCTGTCTCTTCGCGATCTTCAACGACCAACCGGTGACCCACTACGTCCTCCTCGCCGCTCCTATCGGCGTTCAGGAGTTCGTTCTCGCAGCCTGGCTGATCGTGAGAGGAATCCGGACGACAGCGACCCTTCCGTCGTCTCCGCCGGCTCGTCTACCGGACCTCCCGAGGGCGGCCACGAAGTAGGCATCGCGGCATCGAGATCTGAGAGCCGGTCCGATCGGGGTCCCGCTGGCCCGCTGCCGTCGGATCATGCGTGGACGAGCACGACGTGGCGGCGGCTACGTCGAGCAACGGCGCCAGATGTGCTTCCGAGAATGATCTCTCCGAGGCGCGTCCGGTTCCTGGCTCCGAGGATGATCAGCTCGGCATCAAGGGCCTCTGCCTCAGCGAGGATCGTATGGACGATCTTGTCGCGCCGCGCGTTGCGAGTGACACAGCTGCAAGCGACACCGGCGGTACGCAGCCTGTCAGCGGCTAGCTGCGAGCATGCTCGCGCTTGACGTTGGGTCTCCAGGTAGTAGCAGCCGCCACGTGCCACGTCGTAGATGCGCACGTACAGCAGCCAGACCTCGGAGCCAGCGGTCGCGGCATCCCGCACGACGAAGTCGAGAGCCAACTCCGCCGTCGCGGATCCGCTGTACGGCAGCAGAATGCGCCGACGGGGCCCTCCTCCACCGGGGTCGACGGGTGGACCGAACCATGGCACGTCCGAACGTGCCTGACGCAGCGGCACGGAACCGCGATCATCCAGGCGGCTGAGGTGCCGCGAGACCTCCTCGCACGCCCCGCTGCCCGTGGGCTGAGAAGTACCTCGAACCATGTGCGCGCCTCGTCGAATCCGATCCCGACCAGACTTCCCGGCGCGCCAGACCCACGGCAACACCGATGGCCCCTCATCAGAACCCTTGCAGTGACCACGCAAGGGATGCCCGATAGTTCCTCGACACGCCCGCAGAGCCGCCAGCAGGTCGTGCGACCGCGGGCCCGCTCCTGGTGTGAGGTCAGCGAGATGCCGGTCGGTCTTCACCAGCTTCGCCGATGTCACCGACGTGCGTCCGGCCGTAGCCTTCTCTTTCGGGGTGCCCGTGCTCACCGAGCGTCAGCGCGAACTCCTCCTCGGGCGAGAGCACCAGTCGGTGCCGGCCCGCGATGGCGAAGTACAGAAGGCCGAGCACGTAGTAGATCGCCACTCCGTAGACGCCGGGACGGTAGGCCTCGTTGAGGAAGACCGCGACCAGCGACACCACGGCGATGACGCCCGCCACTGCCGCGCCGGGGATGCCCAGCGGACTCCGGTAGGGACGTTCGATGTGCGGCAGCCGGCGCCGGAGCAGGATGAACGAGAGGCACTGGAGGGCGTAGGAGATCACCGCCGCGAACACGGCCATGTTGAGGACGGCGGCCACCACGTTGCTCGAGCCACCCGACTCCGTGACCTGCCACTGCAGCCAGACGACGAAGTACCCGACGATGGCACCGGCAATGAGCGCGACGTGCGGGGTCTGACGTGTTCCGTGTGTGATGGACAAGAACCGAGGGAAGTACCCGGCCCGCGACAGCGAGTAGGTGTTGCGCCCGTAGGCGTAGATGATGGTGAAGAAGCTCGCGATCAGCCCGATGAGACCTATCAGGCCGAGCAGCGCAGCGCCCATGTTGTCGCCGAAGATCGCCTTGAAGCCGTCGAAGAGCGGCGTGAGGGACGCGCCGATGCCGTACGAACCGCCGTCAAGTCCCGAGTTGATGAAGAGGGTGAGGATGCTGGCGAGGAGCAGGGTGTGCATCCCCCAGCGCGCGGCCTTCGGCATGTCCCGAGCCGGGTCGACCGACTCTTCCGAGGCCAGCGGCAGCTCTTCGATCGCCAGATAGAACCAAATGGCGAACGGCAGGGACTGGAAGATGCCTTTGACCCCGTGCGGGAGGAATGACCCCTCGCCGTTGGGAACCTGTTCACCGTTGTCTCCGATGTTGAACCAGGCACCGGTGTCGATCTTCCCGCTCAACAGCGCCGCCAGGTAGAAGAAGGCAAGGACGGCGAGCGCGAGCACGGTCACGAAGATGGTCGCCCGCATCGTTGCCTCGATGCCGAGGACGTTGATGGCCACGAAGATCACATAGAACACCAGCCACCAGAACGGCTGGCTGTTCCACCATGGCGAGCCGGAGATGGAGAAGATGTCGACGACGATGCTCTGCATCAGGGCACCCATCGCGGCGACGACGACTGCGGGAGTGATGACGTACTCGATGTTCTCTGCCAGCCCCGTGCTGAACCCTCCCCAAGGCCCCATCGTCGACCGGGCGAATGAATAGGCCCCGCCAGTGTGCGGGAGCGCCGGAGCCATCTCGGCGATGGAGTAGACCAACCCGTAGTACATGACCGCCACCACAGCGGTCGCGATCAACAGACCTCCGAGGCCCCCGGTGGTGAGGCCGGCGTTCCATCCGTAGAAGTCGCCCGAGATGACGGCTCCGACGCCGAGAGCCCAGATCGACCAGAACGCGGCGTGCCGGCGTAGCCGCCGTCGGGCGAAGTACTCCGCTTCGGCCTCGACGTACTTGACCGCGCCGCGGACTGTGTTCCTGGCCATGGGGACCCCCTGCCTCACCAACGGATCGTCGTCGGCTGCGAGGTACGTCTTCCCCGGGAGATCAGGCAACGCTCGCGCCACCCCGTGCGACCTTCATTACAGCGTGGAGTCCGCAAAGTCAACAGGACGGCCCGTCGTACCGGCCTCGTCCCCGACGAGCCGAACGACCCGTGGTGGAAGCTCTCAGCTCGCGAAGACCTCTGAGGCGAATGCAGCGTCTGCCTTGGCGTCGACGGCTAGGTGCCAATGCGCCGTGAGCTTCCCCTCACGCAGGTGGTAGACGTCGGCGTATTGGCCGGTGTGGCTGCGGTCCCCGACCGTGATCGTGCTCTCGTGCAAGATCACGCCGTGATCGTCGTTGGCCAGCACGTCGTGGATCACGACGCTCATCTGCATACCTGACTGCTGGAAGACCTGGCCCAGGAAGGCCATCACCTCGTCACGTCCGCGGTAGACGCCTTCCATGCCGGACGTGGACTCGTACCAGATGATGTCGTCGTCCAGCAGCGCCGCGAAGGCAGCCACGTCTCCCTTGCCCATGGCCTCGTAGGCCGACCTGATGACGGCGGCATTCGGGTGCTCGCTCATCTGATCTTCTCCTCAGTCTCCATCGTGTCGCCGGTCGTCACGACGCAACGAGGATCGCCATCGTCTCGGGGAGGACCGTGTCGTACTTCATCCCTTCGATCAGCTCGTCGGACGGGTTCTGCAGCGCGGCGAAGAGAGCGTCGAGATCTGCGACGTCCATGACCAGTCCGACTCTCGTCCGGTCCTGGGGGTTCACGAACGTCCGGAGGTTGCTGGCGCCCAACGAGGGCAGTAGCTCCTCACGCTTCGGCGATGAGAGCCAGTGGTCGGTGTCGGTGACCTCGTGGGTCACGATGATCGTGGGCATGGTTGCTCCTTGTGAGGTGTGATGGGAGATCACCAGGGCGGGTGTCTCCAGGAGTGGCGTCGTCAGCTGCTTGATGCCCAGGTGCTCGGGTCGCACTCGGTGCCACAGCCGTGTGGCGGGAACCGGCCCGGGCTAGGCCGGAGCCCCGGCAGGTACGACGCCGAGCTGCTGCATGAGCGAGAGCATGTCGGCTACTCCCCAGTGCTCGCAGACAAGGCCTGCCGGGTCGAAGCGCATGATGTCGATGAGCTCCACGTCCCCGCTCCCGCCGGTCGGTGGGATGCCCATGAACTCACCCTTCTGCGTGCCCGTGACCCGGACGCGTGCCACGGTCTTGTCACCGCCTTCGATCAGGTCCTGGATCGCCATGTGCCAGTCGGGAAAGGCGGTCATCAGGTCTCGGAAGAAGTCCAGCGTCCCCTCCTTGGTCGGGGGATAGCCGGGACCTCCTTGGTGCTCGACGAAGTCGGCGGCCAGCAGGTCACCGAACCCGTCGATGTCCCCCGCGTTGATCAGTTCGTAGGTGGTTCGCATCGTCGCAGCGTGGTCCACGGTGGCACCTTCCCTGTCTCGTGCCTGCGGCGCGTGTGTCCGCGGCGCCATCGAGTGTGTTCGCGGCGCGTGCGGTAGACATCACTCGATCGAGTGATGTACCACCGTGGCGAGTGCGACGCGGTTGGACACCCCCAGCTTCGTGAACACGTGCCGGAGGTGGGTGTTGACGGTGTGCGGGGAGATGTACAGCTGTCGGGCCACGGCGCCGTTCGTGAGCCCTGCGGCGACGAGCCGGGAGACCGCCTGCTCGGTGGGTGTGAGGCTGTCCCAGCCGCTGGTCGGGCGGTGCCTGTTCCCGCGAGGGGCAGGATGGATGCCCAGCTCTCTCAGCCGTGCGCGGACGCGGCCGGCCCACGCATCCGCGCCCGTCTCTTCGTAGCGGTGCATCGCTTCGTGCAGCAGGTCCGCTGACTCGTCTCGTCGTCCGTTCTCGGCGAGCAGCTTGGCCGCGTCCTCGCAGGCTCGGGTGTGCTCGACGAGGTGCGGCCCCTGGCGCGCCAGTTCGACGGCCCCGACCAACGCCTCCACATCGCCGTCGACAAGACCTTGGCAGCGCAACGCCACGCTGCGAACCGTGGGTACGTCGGGCGCCAGTGCGACTCCTGCCGTCACGACCCCCGCCACCTCGGCCGCCACATCGTCGTGGCCAAGCGCCAGGGCGAGGCTGACGAGATCCGGGGCGAGGCAGCGGTGGTAGAAGCGGCACTCCCTCGCGACGTCGAACCGCCAGCAGTGCAGCAACATCTCGTAGGCGCCTCGGGGATCACCCTCGGCGACCCGCAACCCTGCCACCGCATGTGCGAGGACTCCTGCGTTGTACGTCAACTGGCCATCCACGAGCAAGGGGACGAGGGGAGCGGCCAGCTCCCTGGCGCCCAGATGGTCGCCCCTGGCTGTCGCGATGATGGTCTGGTAGGCCAGCGACTGGGTGACCAGGAGCGGGTTGCCCTTCTCCTGGGCGGCCTGGCCGCCGGCAACCAGACCCGGGACGGCATCGGCCCAGTCCCCGATGGCGAACGACGCCTGGGCGTCGGCCATCAGCGTCTCGGACAGCCACCAGGCGGAACCGAACTGGTCGTCGAGCGCCTCGCGGAAGGCGTTGCGTGCCTCGGCGACGAGGTCGCAGTCGAAGAGCGCCAGGCCAAGGAAGAACTTCGGCTGCAGGGGCAGTGAGCGGGTGTCATGCGACTCGGCCGCCAGACCGGCGGCTCGACGGGCATGGACCAGGGCCTCTCCGAAGCGGCCTCGGCGCCCCACCGCCACCAGGAGCGCCGTCAGCGCCCACACCGTCATGGCCGCGTCGCTCGACTCTTCGGCGATCGCCAGTGCTCGGGCCGCGGCCGACTCCCCGCCCCCCGGGTCACCGGAGTACGTCAGCGCCCAACTCTGCTGGGCCAGCATCATCACCTGGCCCGAGGATCCGAGCTGGATCGATTCGAGACTGGTCTGCGCAAGGGTGATCAGCTCGGCCGCGCGGTTCTGCAGCGCCAGCGCTCCCATGAGCGCCAGCCGCAACGGGATGTCCACCTCCGGAGCGTGACGCCGCGCGAGGATGGCTTCTGCCCGAGCCGAGGCCTCGGCGACCTGGCCGGCGCGCAGCAGTGCCTGAACGACCTGCGACGCCACCACGTCGGCGTCTCGATGCCCGACAGGCAGCAGCGCCTCAGCGCGGCGCATGAGCTCTGCGGTGACCGCCGGCGCCTGATTCGATGCCTCGCCTGCAGCTTCGCGCAGCCAGGTGACGGCCTCGTGGTCACCCCGCTCCGCGCCGCGTACGACGTGGTCGGCCACGTCGAGCCGGTTGGCGCCGGCCGCCATCAGAGCGACCGCTGCCTCGCGGTGCAGCACGCGTCGTGCCGAGGGCGGGATTCGCTGGTAGATCGCGTCGTGCACGAGCTGGTGCCTGAACACGACTCGCTCGTCTGCCGTCTCGAGAAGCTGGGCGTCGAACGCGTGGCCGAGCTGACCGACCACGTCGGCCGCAGGTCGGTGGGCGACCGCAGCGACATCGCGCAACGACACCGCATCTCCGAGAACGGCGGTGATCTGCAGCAGCTCCAGGGTCTCGGTGGGGAGGTGCTGCAGACGGCGTACGACGAGTTCACCGAGCGAGGCCGGCAGCTCCGAGCTCGTCGCCTCGACGCCATCGCCGGTGTCACGCAGCAAGTCCTCGTCGGCCAGGGAGCGCAACATCGCCATGACCCACAGTGGGTTACCGCCTGCTTTCGACAGTGCGGACCTCAGTTCAGGACCAGGGAGAGCACCCAACACCTGGCGGGCAAGCACCACGACCTCGTCCGGCGTCAATGGCTGGAGGTCCAGGGTCCGAGATCCTCCGATGACAAGGTCGTCCAGGAGCCGGGCCACGTCTGCCGATCGCGGCGACGGCCGGCAGGTGACGACCACCAACAGCTGCTCCAACGTCAGCTGCCGCACCACGGACAAGATCGCCGACAGGCTCGGCTGATCCGCCCAGTGGATGTCCTCGACCACCAGCAGCACGGGGCCCTCGGCGCAGGACGACTCGACCAGGTCCAGGATCTCCTCGACGATCCGGTACTGAGAATCGCCCGGCACACCCTCGTCGGCCCTCGCACCTCCACCACTCAGGAGCGCGCCGATCGCAGCCCTTCGGGGATCCCCTGAGCGACGGTTCAAGTCCAGCGCGGCCGCCATCGCCCCGAACGGGCGGGTGCGCTCGAACGGATGTGCCTGACCGACGAACGCCCTGATGCCCAGCGCCCGTGCCTCCTCGACGATGCCCCGGACCAGGCGCGTCTTGCCGATGCCCGCCTCGCCTTCGATGACGAGGACAGAAGCCCGCCCGTCGCGGAGGCGTCGGAGCTCGGCCACCAGCAGGGCGACCTCGGCACCCCGTCCCACCAGCCCTTCCGGCGACACGCTCACAGACTTCCCCACCACGGCACGACCGTCCAGAGCTCGCCCCACGCTGCGTGCCGACCTGATGGTCGATCCTCGTCGAGAGGATGCGTCAACACAGCCGGGTCGGCCCGACGGACCGTCCGCACGGGGTGGGAGAAGGTCCTCGCATTCGAGGAGCGGCGTGGTGCGGAGGAGCTGGCCTGCAGGCCGGGGAGCGTTCTCGCGTGGTCGGAGACCGTTAGTTGTGAACGGATAGGGGCTCTGACCTGCGCAAACGTGATTGAGCGCGTTGGCAACTGCTGGTTGCTCCTTGAATTCTTGGGGACTTCGTGGGGACCACGGTGGCACGGCGAACCAGCCTTCTGGCCCTGAGTGCCGGGGTTCTGCCGCCAACGTCGTCATGACCTGGACAGGGCGCGACGGACCGATGAACGCGTCAGGGACCCAGCGTCCCGATCGGCAGCACGCTCACACCGTCGCGCCGTCGGTAGGCGAACCCGGTGGACGTGATGACGCCCAGGGCCACCGGCGGGCCTGACTTTCCGTGGTCGACCTTCTCCGCGAACGACAGCAAGGATCTCGCCGCCCTGTCCGTGTCGTCGGGATTCATCTTCACCTCGAATGCACCCCATCGACCGTCGGGCAATGTAACGACGATGTCGACCTCGTGCTGATTCTGGTCTCGCCAGTGGTGCACTGCCCCGCCGGCTCCCTGGATGTATGTGCGGACGTCACGCACCACCAGGTTCTCGAAGAAGAAGCCGGTGGCGTTCAGGTCGCCCAGCAACTGATCTGGTCCCTGCGCGAGTGCTGCGACTGCAAGGGAGGGGTCCACGAAGTAACGCGTCGGTGAGGACTGCAATGGCGTTGCGGAGCGCATGTGTGGCGCCCATGCGGGGGAGTTCTCGGTCAGCCGCAACCGGGCAATCGAATCGAGATATCCGTCGACAGTTGCGCGTGCCACCGGGCCTGCGGCCCCACCCACATCCTTGGCCAGGGACGTGACTGTGGTCGGTGTCCCGACGTTGCGTGCCAGCGAGGTGATTAGCCGACGGATGTTCTCGGGATCGCGTCGCCGGACACCAAGCTCTTGGATGTCGACCAACACGATCTGACTGAGGTAGTCGCGAATCCAGCGGCCGGCGTCCCGGGAATTGGCGTCGAGCAATGCTGGCCAGCCGCCGATGCAGATCCGATCGATGACGTCCGGGACAGTCAGGTGCGGATCTTTCGCGGCGACGTTGTCACCGGCCATCAGTGCGCTGAGCGAAGCCTCACCCGTGGAGTGGCCCGATTCCATGAGTGACATGGGGCGCATCTGGATGATGGCGATGCGGCCAGCCCCAGAGTGCCTGTTGACGTCATCTCTGGGTGTCGCCGAGCCGGTGAGGACGTACAAACCCTTCGCGGGCGCGTGGTCATCGACGGCGCGGCGGACCTGATCCCATAGCTCGGGTACTACCTGCCATTCGTCGAGCAACACCGGGGTGGGGCTGTCGAGCACCAAGTCGGGAGCGAGGCTGGCTGCGTTTCTGGCCGCCTGGTCGACGTCGAATCGGTAGGTAGTAGCCGCGTGCTGGATCGCGGACTCTGTCTTCCCGCAGGCCTTCGGTCCTTCGATGAGGACAGCACCGATGGCGCTCAACTGTTCGGCGAGCTCACCATCGATGACGCGTTCGCGGTACGCGCCGGCCATCCTCATGCCTCCTGGGTTGCGCGCCTCTGGCCTCGTCGACCACGGGCTGATGTTGCAAAAACCATAGCAGTCATTTTGCAGATTCAATGACGCTAACGTTGCGGATTCAATAATCTCTACTCTATCCCGAACTCGCTAGGAGAGCCTTCGTAATCCGACACGCCGAGACCACAGGCTCGGCTCGCTCACCCGCACGCGGGCCAAGACGAAGTCGATCAGCAGCACGACCACGATCACGATGAAGAGGAAGACGAAGAAGAAGCATCTGAAGAAGTAGCGCTGACCAACCGTGGACCCGCGGACTCGCCACGCCGGCCTCTGCCGCGGTGGCGAGGCATCTGCCCGAGGGCATGGCGCTCACGCGGTCGGTGGGACGGTTCGTGGGGAAGGCGGGCCAGGTCGGGCTGGTGGGGACGGACCCGCAGCGGTCCTCCTGGTCCTCGCTCTCACGGCCTAGCACCACCCGGCCAGGTGGAGATTCCTGAGCGCGGGAGTGGAAGTACGGAGTTCCCCGTGACTGTAGGGGGCATGCACACCTTTGTGATCCGAGGCCGCGCCCTGGTGGTGGGCGCCGTTCTCGTGCTGACCACCACCATCCTCGCGGCCTGTTCCGGAGCCCAGACACCCTCTGCCGCAGCAGCCCCGCCCCCCGACCCCGACCACGGACCGTGGGTCCTGTTCCAGCAACGAGGTGCCACCCGGACCGAGGTGGCCCTGGTGCGCTCCGACGGCACCGACCTGAACGCGCCTGTCGCCGACGTGGGCCGTGGCTTCCAGTCCAACCCAGACTGGGACCCGAGCGGCCGGCGGTTCGTCTTCGCGATGGGCGGCGGCCAGCGCGAGGACCTCTGGGTCGCCGATCGGGACGGCGGTCACGCCACCATGCTGCTCGACTGCCGTGGGACCTGTCGCTGGTTCGACGACCCGGCGTGGTCGCCAGACGGCACGCGGATCGCCTACAGCCGCAGCAGCGAGCGAGGGGGAGCGGGGTACGGGACCCTGGAGACCGTCGACGTGCGCACCGGCGAGGTGACCGTGCTGCGTGAGACCGGCCGGATGGAGTTCACCGCCGGTGTCCGCTGGTCGCCTGACGGGAAGTGCCTGGTGTTCGAGCTCGTGCACAAGGTCGACCCTGGCCTGGAGGCGGACATCGACGGCGTCACGCTCACCGTCACCGGCGCCGACCTGCCGAACCAGCCTCTCCGGTCGCTGACCGACCCGAAGCTGTTCGCCGCCACCGCGGACTGGAGCCCCGACGGGTCCCGCATCGTCTACTCGGCGCTCGCGACGGCCGACGCCGCGGCGCCAGACCTGTTCACGATCGCACCCACCGGCGGTACGCCGGTGCGCGTGACAACGGTGGCAGACGCGGGCGGGTTCGCCGCCGAGCCCACCTGGCTCCCGGACGGGTCGGGGCTGCTGTTCTCGGGGCTGCTGGGTGCGGGCACCGGGGCCCCGGAGCTGCTGGCTGTCGACGCGGACGGGACCGATGCGCGTCCTGCCTTCGGTGACCGGACCGTGTTCGGCCGTCACCCTCGGGTCGAGCCTGCCGTCACTCCTGGCGGGTGAAGGGCTTGCTGTCGTAGAGGAGCCGCTGCCAGGCCTAGCCGGGGATCCCCCCGGCGAGGCCTTCGGTGGTGGACACGAAGTCCAGGCGCAGGACGTCCCCGTCACGGGTGACTGCGGCCCGGATTGCGAAGTTCCCACAGTCGTCCGTGACCCGCTCGGCCGTGTCCGCAGCGACGGCGCAACCGCGCGGCTGCTCGCGGTCCCGCCGGAGAACCCCGTGCTGTCGGCCGACGAGGCCGAGGCCAAGGTCGGCGGCGCCACCAGCGCGGCGTACAGGGCCGTGGACCGGCTCGTCAGGACGACGTACATCGGCCCTTGACCAATCGGAAGCGCAACCAGGTCTGGGGTGTCGGCGACATGCTCGAGGAGCCGGACGACCTCTGTGTCCGGATCGGTGCCGCCACCCTCGCGACCCCCTGACCCTGCTCCGTTGCCGCGGGCTCGTCCGACCTCAACGCAACCGCGGGCTCGCGTCTGGGCCGCCGGCTCTACCTGCTGAGGGGACCGTCGGATCGGCCAGGACGTAGCACCCCGGCCTCGTAAGCGAAGATCACCGCGTGAGTGCGGTCGCGCAGCCCCAGCTTGCGCAGCACGTTGGCGACGTGGGTCTTCACTGTTGCCTCGGTGATGTGCAGGGCGGTGCCGATCTCGGCGTTAGTGAGCCCTCGGCCCAGGGCGTGCAAGACCTCGGCCTCCCGTTCAGACAGCCGCCGAAGGGAGACAGGAGGCTCGGGCGTGGGCCTGCCGCGGATGAACGACTCGATCAGTCGCCGGGTCACCACTGGGTCGAGGAGGGCCTCGCCAGCCGCCAGTACGCGCACTGCCTCGAGCAGGCGTTGGCGCGGTGCGTCCTTGAGCAGGAACCCGTTCGCGCCGGCGAGGAGTGCTTCGTAGACGTACTCGTCGAGGTCGAAGGTGGTCAGCACGAGCACGGCGACCCCGGACAGCCCCGATGCGCGCAGAGCCCTGGTGCCCTCGATGCCGTTGGTCCTCGGCATGCGGACGTCCATCAGCACCACGTCCGGGCGGGCACGCCGGGTGGTCTCAACGATGGTCGTGGCGTCGCCGAGCTCGCCGACCACCTCGATGTCGGGCTGGGCATCGAGGATGACCCGGACGCCTTCGCGGACCAGCTCCTGGTCGTCGACCAGCAGCACCCGGATCATGACGGGCTCCTCGGCATCACGACCTCGACCCGGAAGCCGTGCGGCGACACGGCCTGAGTGCGCATGCTGCCACCGAACATCTCGGCTCGCGCCCTAATGCCCGGCAGGCCGTTTCCGTCGTGATCCGGTGAGGGCCCGTCCCCGTCGTCCTGGACAACTACGTGTACGGCGTCGTCGACGGTCACGCTCACGGCTGCGGCGGAGGCGTGGGCATGCCGCAGCACGTTGGTCAGAGCCTCCTGCACGATCCGGTACACCGAGACCGAGAGGGCGCTGCCGATGTCGCGGTCGCCGTCCCAGTGGTAGTCGATGGGGAGCCCGGCCGACTCGGTCCGCCTGATCAGATCGGCAAGGTCCTGGGAGCCGGGCTGGGGTGACAACGCCCGGCCCTCGCCCTGCTTCAACAACCCGAGTGAGGTGCGTAGCTCGGACAGGCTCGTCCTGCCCGTGGCCTGGATCTTCCGGATCGCCATGCGGGCGACCACAGGGTCGCTGTCCAGCACCTCGTCGGCGGCCTCGGCCTGCAGCACCATCACCGTCACTCCGTGGGCGACCAGGTCGTGCAGCTCGCGGGCTATCCGACTGCGCTCCTCGGTGGCAGCCCGGTCGGCCCGGTCCCTCAGCTCGGCCAGCAGCTCCCGGCGGGCGCGGCCGTAGGCACCGACGAACCAGATTGCGACGCATGCGAAGTCGAAGACGAGTGCACCCGCGACGTCGCCGACGCTCTTCAGGCTCGGGTCGAACAGCTCGTGGATCCCCATCGCGGTCACGAGCGCAGCCAGACCCCACAGGGCTCGACGGCGTGACTCGTGAGCCCCGGCGCCGTACGCCAGGACGGTGGCGGCCAGGAAGCCGCCCAGCGCCTGGGACGAGCCCAGCACCGCGTTGGTCACCGAGAAGACCGCCAGAGCGACCAGCAGGCCTTCGAGGGGGTGTCGCCGCCACAGTGCGACGGCGCCGGCCATCACCGCGAAGGTGACGGCGCTGACCCACTTCGGGCCCACGATGTGGCCGCCGGATGCCCCCCAGAGGTCGACCTGGCCGAGCACCAGCACCGTCAGGGCCACGACGATGTCGAGCAGGATGCGTCCACGGTCCCCCAGGGAGCGCCACACGATCGGAGCGTAGCGACGCGCCGGCCTCGTGCGCCTCCCTCTCATGGCTGACCCCCTCCTCACCCGTACGGCGGAGCCACTCGCCCCTGGGGTGGATCCGCGACGAGGCCGGACAGCCCGAGACTCGCCGCGTCCCACCGACGAGAAGGAGCCCGCCATGACCGACACCCTCATCCGTCCGCCCTCACAGGGGTACGCGCAAGAGCTGGCTCGAGTGCCCCTGGTGACGGGACCGGTATTCCTGGCCGAGGTCGCCATCAACAGCTGGCTCAGCCGCGACTACCTCTCGTCCTACGGGTGGACCCTGCGCGGCGACGCCGACCTGCCGTGGCCCTCGATGCTGGCACTCGGTCCACACGGATGGGCACAGGTGGCCGGGTTCGCGGTGGCTGGTCTCGGCATCCTGTCCCTGCTGCCCGCCGTCCGGTCCCTATTGCCGAGGGGACGCACCCGTGCTGTCGCGGTCGGGCTCGTCGGCCTGATGGGGATGGGGATCACGCTCAGCGCCGCGCGTCTCGACGCCTCGATGATCCGCCAAGGCGACCCGGTCACGTGGCACGGACTCCTGCACGGCCTGATGTTCCTCGTGGTGCTCTTCTCGGCCATGACCGCGCCGCTCGCGGTCGCCCTGGCCGCTCGCCGTACTCCCGGGCTTTCGCGCCTCGCCAAGGTATCGGCCCTGGCGCCGCTCGCCTTCGTCGCCGCACTCGCATCTCACCAGGGCCAGCTCGGCTTCTACGTGTTCCTGGTCCTGCTGTTCGGCTGGGTCGGGTACGTCGCCCTCGAGGCCCGCGGGGGGACCCGAACCGCTTGAGTGCGACCCCGGGCCAGGAAGATCCCGCGCGAGAGCATCCAGAGCCAGAACAGCGGGATGCCGAGTTCAGCAGCACTGCCGATGTTGCGCAGGGTGCCTCCGCTCAGGTAGCCCGGTCCGCTGCCGATCCCGGCGGCGACGAGGAGTGCCCAAGACCAGGGAGGTCGTCAGCACGACGACGGCTCCCGGCTCGGTGGGACGGGGACACACAAGGTCTACGCCAACATCGACGGAACGAACCTCGCCGACACGGCGGTCTTCGACCTGCGCTGACCGCCCGTGGCGGGCGCTACGGCGGCGGGATCGGAGCATCCGCGTCGCCGTCCGCCCGCCACGGCTGGCGCCACTCCGGAGCCTCCCAGGGATCCATGATGTAGATCCGCTCGCGGGCGACGAGCTCGCCCCGGAACTCCATGATGCTGACCGCGTACATCCATGGTCCGCCGTCGTAGCTGATCACGTTCTCGACGACGACCAGATCGTCGCGCTGGACGATGCGGCGGGTGTGGAACTTCAGCTTCGCTGGGTACTGGCGGCGCCACTCCACGAAGTTGGCGAGGCCCTCGAAGCGCTCTCCGGACTGGGGAAACTCGAGGACGGCGTCCTGGTGGTAGATCTCGCCCGCGATGTCCTCGTCGACGCCGGAGTAGTCCCAATGTCGACGGAGCGCCTCGAGGAGGCTCTGCTCATCCAGCATGGTCGTCCTCCGTGAAGTCATGGCTTGACCGGGACTCATGGCGTACAGGTTCGAACGTCCCACGGTCAAGGGCGCGGTTGCGCTCGCTTCCTGAAAGCAGAGACCCTTCACGGAGTCGTTCGGCGCCGACAACGACCCTGCCGAGCTGGCAGCCCACCTCGCCCAACATTGCGCGGTCCGTGGGCTCCCTCAAGGTCAACCAGGGATCGGCCCCGACAGAGCCAGGTCTCAGCGACGGGCTGGAGATCGAGCAGCTCTACGTCCGCGCGAGGTACTGAACGCGACTCTTGCCCCCAGCGTGGTCGCGCGGCGCCGTCCAGCGCCCCCCTCGCGGGCGCTCGTGGACGCCGGCGCCCTGCTGTGGTGATGCAGTGGAGTGGCGAGGGTGTCGGCTGAATCGGCTGGAGCGGCCTAGCTCGTCTTGGGCGACGCGGCGTTGAGACCCACGAGCCCTGGTGGCTCGAGGCACGGCGACTCGCGCGGGCGGCCGCAGTCCGAGGTTCTCACGGCTTCTAGCTGCGAACCCTGACCATTCTTTCGCCTGGACCGAGGGGGCCCGACTTTCGTGCCGGCTTCACGTCTCGGGGACTGGTGGGGACTACAGCGGTGTTCTGATCGCGTTCACGCAGGTCAGCGGTTTGAAGCGGAGGAGCTGGCCTGTAGGCCGGGGAGCGTTCTCGCGGGGTTGGAAAGCGTTGGATGCCGACGGACATGACCTCTGACCTGGGCAAACGTGTTTGGCCGTGTTGGCAACTGTTGGTTGCTCCTCGAATTCTTGGGGACCAGGTGGGGACTGAACTCGCCGGACGACAGGTGCGTGACCTGTCCAACGGCTCAGGCGTCCAGTCGCCTCAGCTGGTCGCCTCACCGGAGTGGGCGCTTGTGGCAGAGGACGCCGTCTTGCTCAGGGAAGCCATGGACCGGGCGAGCGCCACGTAGTCCCGTGCGTTGGCCCGAGTGCCGTCCAGCTGCTCGTCCGTGACCGATCCCTTGATCCGACCGGGCACTCCGAGGACAAGTGAGCGTGGCGGCACGTCAGTTCCAGCCGAGACCACGGCTCCCGCGCCGACGATGCTGCCGGCGCCGATGCGTGCGCCGTTCATCACGATGGCTCCCATCCCAATGAGGGCGTCGTCCTCGACGGTGCACCCGTGGAGGATTGCTCGGTGGCCCACGGACACGCGACGTTCGACACGGATGGGGTATCCACGGTCGACGTGGAGGACGCAGCCGTCCTGGATGTTGCTCTGCGCGCCGATCTCGATGCGGTCGTTGTCTCCTCGAAGCACAGCCCTGAACCAGATGCTCGATTCCTCGTGCAGCCGAACGTCACCCACCAGCACGACCCCCGGAGCGACCCAGGTGTGCTCTCCCAGGACAGGATGCTGGCCCGAGAAGGCGATCATCATGGCCGCGACGTCAGCGCGACCGCCGAGCGCGCCGGCTCGTGCCCGTAGCAAGCGCGCAGGATCTCCCGCTCATCCGGGGTGTCGAGGTGCGCGACCACCACCCCTTCACGCATGACCAGGACGTCGTCCGACTGGTCGACAACCTCCTCTAGATCGGAGGAGATCATCAGGACCGCAGCACCTTCGTTGGCGAGCTCCCGCATGACCGCATAGATCTCGGACCTGGCGCCGACGTCGACACCTTGGGTGGGCTCGTCGAACACGAACACGTTGGCTCCGGCGCCGATCCACCGGGAGACGATGACCTTCTGCTGGTTCCCACCTGACAGCGTGGCGATCTCCTGGTCGAGGCCGGTGACCTTGATGGCGAGGCGATTGACGGAGGTCCTCGCAAACCTTGCCTCCCGCCGGCGATTGACGATCGGGAGCACGCGACCGACCCGGAACCGGCCAAGGAATGGGATCGTCAGGTTCTCACGAACGCTGAGCTCCCTGAGCGCCCCGAGGTGGCGTCGGTCCTCGGGGACGAGGGCGATCCCGGCGCGAATCGCCCGTTGGGGAGATCGGAACCGGACCGGGTGGTCACGAAGGCGCAGCTCACCGGACTGCGGCCGGCTTGCACCGCAGAGCATCGCGGCGAGCTCGGTGCGGCCCGCGCCTACCAGGCCCGCCATCCCCGTGATCCGTCCTGGGTAGAGAGCGAAGGTGGCGTCGCGCACCTTGCCTCCGTCGCTCAGTCTGACGGCCTCGAGCGCTGGCTCCGGTTGTTCCTCCGGAGTGTCCGCGGCGAACTGACCGGGAGACTCATCCGCGAGAGCGTCCGCCTGCACTCCGAGGTTTTCGAAGTCGGCGGTGGGCGCCTGTCGCTGCTCGGACTCCCGGCCGAGGATGAGGGAGACCAAGTGGTCGCGGTCCTTGAGTTCCGCCGTGGGGAGGGTGCTGACCAAGCGGCCGTCCTTGAGGACCGAGACCGTGCTGGCCAGTCGGAAGACCTCGTGCAGACGATGGGAGACGTAGACGACGGTGCGGCCGCTGGCAACGAGGTCGTCGATGATCGCGAAGAGGCGCTCGCTCTCGATGTCGCTGAGCGCTGCGGTCGGCTCATCGAAGACGAGGAAGTGGGCATCCTTGTGGAGTGCTCGTGCGATGGCGACGAGCGTCTGGTCCGCCGTCCCCAGTTCTGAGACGAGCGTCGAGGCCTTGACCTTGAGTCCGAGTGGCTTCATGAGCTCCCGCAACCGCCGGGCCATCGCGGGCCTGTTGACCACGAACCTCCCCACGAGGGCGTCGCGACTGCCGAGCAGGACGTTCTCGGCCACGGTGAGGTCTTCCACGAGGTTCGGCTCTTGGTGGATGAAGGCGAGACCGTGCTTCGCGCTATCTGCTGGTGTGGCAAGCTTGACCGGGTCGCCACCGATCTCGACGTGACCCGTGTCCGGTCGCTGGGCGCCGGCGAGGATCTTGATGAGGGTGCTCTTGCCCGCTCCGTTCTCGCCGACCAGCGCGTGCACGGCACCTGGGACGAACTGGATGGAGACGTCGTCGAGGGCCCGAACGCCCGGGAAGCTCTTGCCAAGGCCAACGACCCCAACGGTTGGCCCTGCGGCTGTCCCAGTCATTGGCGACGCCGCAGCAGTCCGGCGGCGGCGACGGCAACGATGAGAATGACTCCCTTGGCGATCGGTACGTCGTCGCTGGTCCAGCCGGTGAGAGTGAGGCCGTTGGTCAGCATGCCCAAGGTCAGGACGCCGAGCGTTGTACCGATCATGTGGAAGCGCCCGATGGTCAGGGTGGAGGCTCCGATGAAGCACGCGGTGAAGGCGTCCAGCAGGATCGAGCCGCCAGCTTGTGCGGAGCCGAGCCCGAAAGTCGATGCCGTCAGAAATCCGCCCAGGCCGCAGGCAAGTCCGCACAGCGTGAAGGCGATGACGCGGACGACGTCGACTCTGATTCCTGCCAGGCGGGCTGCGTCGGCGCCGCCCCCGACGGCGTACATGTGTCGGCCGAGCACTGTGTGCTTGAGCAGGAAGTGGGCGACGAGAAGCACGAGCGCGGCGATGAGGACGGTGTAGCGGACGCCGAACACCTCGCCCTGGCCGAGATCGCCGAAGTTCTCAGGCAGGCCAAGGCTCACCGTTCCGTCGGGTGCGATCTTCTGCTGGAAGCCCACCAGGATGAACAGACCCATGGCGAGGGTGCCGATGAAGGGCGGAACCCTCAGGACCGTGACGATCAGGCCGTTGGCGAGGCCCACAGCACCCGCCACGCCGACCGCGATGAGCATGCCGAGGTCGGTGCTGCCGCTGTCGACGGCGATCTTGGCGGCGAGCAGGGTCGCGAGAACCAGGTTGCCGGCGATCGACAGGTCGAAGGCACCGATGACCAGGACGAGTGTGAGACCCGCAGCGACGATGCCGAGAACGGCACTCGACTGAAGGATCGACGACAGGTTGTCCCGGGTGGTGAAGACACCGTTGTCCGTCTTTACCGCGAAGTACACGAACAAGAGTGCCAGGATGACGATCGTGCCGTAGCGCTGACCGAGCCTTTCGGCAGTGGGTCGCCACGCGCCGCGCGCCTGGTCGGCCGTGGCGCTCGCCGGCGCCGCCGCCGTGGTCTCGGCGGCGGCGTCGGCGGGCAGCGACTTGACCTCCATCCTCACCCTTGCCAGAAGGGCGTGATGAAGCCGTCGGGGAGCTCGCCGGCGGCGGGGAGGTTGTCCGCCGTGATGAGCGGGCTGTCCTGGTAGCCCACCTTGGGTACCGACTCGCCTTGCAGCAGCCGGTCGGCCAGGCTGACGCCGATCCGCATGAGGAGGGGCTGGTCGTTGTAGCAGGTCGCGGCCAGGGGGTCACCCTTGCGGATCGCGTCCAGAGCCGTGGGAACTCCGTCGATGGACGTCACGAAGACGTCCTTCCCGGACTCCTTGACGGCCGTGTTGGCGCCGAGGGCGATGTCGTCGAAGCAGCACCAGATGGCCTTGAGGTCGGGATGCTTGCCGAGGAACGCCGCCGTACGGTCGTGGGCGTCCTGGAGCTGTCCGGGCACCTTGACCGTGATGTCCTCAACGATCTTGACGTCGGGGAACCGGTCGATGATCTGGCGGATCACGATCGACCTGATCGCGGTGGCCTCGAGGCCGGTGAAGTCGAGCAGCGCGATCTCCCCGGCGAACTCCATTCGCTGCATGGTGTACAGCGAGGTGCGGGCTGACGACACCCACTCGTCGAAGTCGGCTACGGCGTCGGCGTTCTCGAATCGTCCGGAGACGAGACTGATCACCGGCACGCCCTTGTCGTTGGCGGGCTTGACGGCCTGGTCGAGCCCGACGTTCGGCAGGGCGTAGCACATGATCGCCTCGGCGCCTTGGGCCAAGAGGGTGCTGACAGCGCCAGGTACGGCGCTCGGGTCGCCCTTGATGTCGACGACGTTGACCTCCCAGTCGATGGTCTTCTTGAGGGCGTTCATGCCCTGAAGACCGACGGCCACTGCTGCCGCGGAGTTGTCGAGAGAGATCAGGCCGACCTTGCGACCCTTCTGGACGTTAGAGAGGTCGACGCCGCCGTCGGCCGTGGAAGCACCCGACGTTGCGGCCGCGCCGACACCCTCGGCTTGCGTGGTCTTGTCCGAGCCCCCGCCGAAGTCGCAGCCGGCGAGCAGGGTGGCGCCGATGCCGGTGGCTCCAAGGGCACCGAAGCCCTTGATCACGCCACGCCGACTCGGTGTCTGGTTCGTCGTCATGTCCATCACCTTGCGTTCACGGCGGCGGGCGCCTTGGTCTCGGCATCACTGGAGTCGGCGTCGACGCCGTCGATGAACTCCTTGATGGTGGCCGCGAAAGGTCCCGGCTTCTCGTAGAACGGGAAGTGCGCGCCGCCCTCGGCGCGCGTGAAGACGTGGAGCTTGGCGCCCGGGATCTGCGCAGCGTTGAACTCCTGCGAGGACGGCATCACGTGGCTCACCTCGCCACCCGTGACGAGGGAGGGTACGTCGACCCGCGGCAGCACGTCGCGCCAGTCCTGCATCACGTGGTCGAGGAGCAGCCTGGCGCCGAACGGCATCTCGAGCTTCATGTTCTCCGCCAAGAGGAACTCGTAGTCCTCGGAGGAGATGTCCTTCGTCAGCATCGAGGTCAGGAAGTCCGCGCGCACCTGGGCCTGGTCGGGACCGTTGACGCCTTGCACGAAGGCGGCGGCACCCGGGAAGTCGACGATCGCCCCGACCTGGCTGGCGTCCTCCGGCTCAAGCCAGGGTACCAACGCACACACGGTCGGCTGGTCGATCCACACGACCGAGGAGATGCGGTCGGTGCCGAATTGGTCGATGAAGGACCAGATGATCGAGCAGCCCATGGAGTGGCCCATCAGGTGAGCCTTGGCCAGGCTGAGCTCGTCCAGCAGCTCTCGGAGATCCATCGCCAGCGAGGCGATGCGGGCTCCTTGGTCGAGGCGACCCGACTCGCCGTGGTTGCGGTGGTCGTAGGCCACCACCGTGTAGTCCGGGCCGAGCAGCGGGATCATTCGGTCGAACTGTGCCGCCGTCTGCGACCACCCGGGGGCGATGACGAGCGTCTTGGGGCCGTTGCCGTGCACCTGGTAGCTGATGCGGCATCCATCCCGAGTGGTGAAGTCAGTCATCGACTGGTTCCTCCTCCGTTCGCGGCTGTGGGGCGGTTGGCCGCCCTGGGTGGCGTCGTGTGAGCGCCGTTACACGGAGAATGTGGGGACGACGGCGGGTGTCACCACCACGGTCCGACGAGAACATGCCGAGCGTTTTCCTCCTATTGTCGCAAAGCGCCGTCGTCCAGGAGTTTCAAGCTCATATGGAGCGACAGTCGGGTGTCTCCGTCATTGAGGTCGATCTGCGCCAGCTCGGTCAGCTTGTCCAGCCTGTAATAGAGAGTCGTCCGGTGCACGTGCAGCGCCTCGGACGTGGCGGGGATGGATCCGGCATGTTCCAGGAACACTCTCAACGTCTCGAGCAGTCGACCGTCCTTGTCGGCCGCCAGCACCCGTTGCATCTCGGCCGGAAGGGCCTCCAGGTGCAAGTGTTCGGCGGGTAGGTGGAGCAGGATCGCCATCGGGCCGAGGTTCGCCCACGATCCGACCGGCTGACGCTGCTTCGCGGCGGATCGGCACGCTAGCGCCGCCTGGTTGTGCGATGCCCAGACTCGTTCCAGCCCGTCGACTTCGGAGCCGACCCCCGCCACGCACTCGAACCTGTCGGCAGCGACTTCGTGCACGCGCGCCACCAGTCGGCCAGCCAGCGCCCCAGCCTGCTCTTCGGAGAAGGAGCGACCAACGGCGCCCACGATCGCGGTCCCGTGGTGGCCCTGCACCGAGACCAGGCTGGGCATGCGGGACAGCTCCGGGCTGCCGGGATCGAGACCGAATCGCAGGGCGGCAGCCACGTGTGAGTCTGTCGCGCTCTCGGCCGGTCGCACCTCGAGCCTCACGACGCGTGCTCGCGCAAAGCCTCGCAGGTCAGTTCTCTCGGCGAGGGTTCGCAGTGCAGCGAGACGCACCAGTGAACTCTCGCCCAGCAGGTCGCCGACGGCTTCTTGGACCGCAGCGCTCCCGGGGTCCGCGTCGGACTCCCGCTCCGCCGCCAGGAGGGGAGCAAGCTCGGCGCCGGCGGCGGCAATCGTCGATAGCTCGGAGGTGGTGATGGTGCCTTCAGCGTCGACCACCAACAGCAATCCGATCAGCTCGCCTCGCCATCGGATCGGGCAGCAGACGCGAGCGTGCATGCCGATGTCGTCGTTGGGTGGGATGACGCCCGGAGCCGACCAGCCCGAGACGCCCTGCGCGAGTACGTGTCCGATGGCCGCGCTGCTCGCACGTCGTTGCAGCATCGCGTGCGTACGCACCTCGTCCTCATCCCCATAGTGCTGGCTCGCGTACAACAGGCGCACGTTGGGGTCGTCGATGACGACGGAGCGTTGAAGCCGTTCCGCGAGGGCGTCGATGACCCTCTGGGTCGGTGTCTGAGCCACGCTGCGGATGCTACAGAGAGAGGAAATCTGCGGTCCGGAACCCGTCGCTCTGCGGTGCCGCGGACGGGATGGGTCGCATCAGCATGGACCCGCGGGCGGCTCGCCTCGGACTGCGCCGCACGAGCACGAGAGGACTCAACGATGCTGGCGCCCCAACTGATCGGATGGGCACACACCACATTCGGCCGAAGCGCTGCGCCTGATGTCGAGACCCTGATGGCGGACGTCGCCCAGCAGGCCATGAGCGACTCCGGGCTGGAGCCGAGCGACATCGACGCCATCCACGTCGGGGTCTACAACCACGGCTTCTCGACCCAGAGCTTCGAAGCGGCACTGGTCGGGGCGACGACGCCCGCCCTGGCTCGAGTGCCGGCCGTGCGGGCCGAGAACGCGTGCGCGACGGGAAGCGCTGCCCTGTACGGAGCACTGGACCGGATCGAAGCGGGACGCGCTCGGGCCGTCCTCGTGATCGGTGCCGAGAAGATGACGGACACTGACGCGACCGCGCTGAACGGCATCCTGCTCGGTGCGTGTCACCGCAAGTCCGAGGAACGGTTCGGAAGCTTCGCCGGCGTCTTCTCGGATCTCACTGACAGGTATGCGGCTCGATACGGCGACCCCCACGACACCATGGCCATGATCGCGGCAAAGAACCATCGCAACGGTGTGGACAACCCGTGGGCGCACATGCGGCGGGACCTAGGCTTCGACTTCTGCGCCACCGCGTCAGAGAAGAACCCCCCGGTGGCCGGCCGGCTCCTCCGAACCGACTGCTCGATGGTGTCCGACGGCGCGGCCGCCGTGGTGGTCACCTCGGACGATGTCGCCCGTGGCGCGCGGAGAGGTGTTCGGATCATCGGCCGACACCACGCGAACGACCACCTCGCGATCGCGGATCGCCGCGACCCGCTCGAGCTCAGTGCAGCTGCCGCGGCCTGGCACGGCGCACTGGACGAGGCAGGCCTCAGCGCTGGCGACCTCGACCTGTTGGAGACGCATGACTGCTTCACGATCGCCGAGCTGCTGCAGTACGAAGCCTTCGGCATCGCCGAGCCGGGGAAGGCCCGCGAGGTGCTGGAAGCCGGGACGACCGGACCCGAAGGTGCACTACCGGTCAACCGGTCCGGCGGCCTGAAGGCCAAGGGTCATCCGCTCGGCGCCACCGGCGTCTCCCAGCACATCATGGCCGCCATGCAGCTGGTCGGAGAGGCCGGCGACTTCCAGCTCCGCAAGGCCGACCGCGCCGCGGTCTTCAACATGGGCGGCGCTGCCGTCGCGAACTACGCGACCATCCTGGAGGGGCGACGATGACGCGCCGCCGCGCCGTGAACCTGGCGCATCTGCTCACCCAGACAGCTCGGCGCGTCCCCGATCTGGACGCGGTCGTCCACGGAGAGACTCGCTGGACGTGGCGCGAGCTCGATCGACGTGTCACCCTTCTGGCCGCCGAGCTCCGCCGCCGAGGTGTGACACCCGGGTCGTGCGTGCTGGTGGACGGTCCCAACCACCCGGAGTTCATCCAGGCCCTGTTCGCCATCTGGCGTGCGGGCGCCGTCGTCGCGCCCGTCAATGCGCGACTGCACGACTCGGAGATCGTCTCCATCGCCTCGGTCTGCCGACCCGTTGCCGTCGTCGCGCACACCTCGGCCACCTCACACGTCGCCGCCATCCTCGCCTCGCGTGAGGTCGAAGCCGGGGTCATCGTCTGGGGCGAGAGAGGTCCCAGCTCCATCTCGCGGATCTCGGCCGACTCCCGCGAGGAATCGGCCTACGACTTCACGAGCGAGCACGGCGGCAACGTGAAGGTCTGGGACGGTGACCCGGCCTGGTACTTCTTCACCTCGGGCACCAGCGGCGTCCCCAAGGCAGCCATCCTCAGCCATGATCAGCTCGGATTCGTCGTCACCAACCACCTGGCAGACCTGATGCCGACAACCGACGAGACGCACGTCTCCCTGGTGGTCGCGCCGTTGTCGCACGGAGCTGGGGTGCACCTGCTCCCGCAGGTAGCCCGCGGCGCCACCACGCTGCTGCCCACCAGTGCCAGCCTCTCGCCCGACGAGGTGTGGGCACTGGTGGAACGTGAACGGGTCACCAACATGTTCACCGTCCCCACCATCGTCAAACTCTTGGTGGACTCCCCGGCCGCGCGACAGGCGCAGATCGACAGCCTCAACTACGTCATCTACGCCGGCGCCCCTATGCCCATGGTCGACCAGCAGCGGGCACTCGACGTGCTCGGCGATGTCCTGGTTCAGTACTACGGCCTGGCCGAGGTCACCGGGAACATCACCGTCCTGCCGGGCCGGCTCCATCATCGTCCGACGCCGGCCGGAGTCGACTTCGGATCATGTGGCTATCCGCGCACCGGGATGCAGGTCAGCATCCAGGACGACTTCGGAGAGGAACTCCCGCCGAGCTCGACAGGAGAGATCTGCGTGGCAGGCCCGGGCGTCTTCCAGGGCTACCTCGACAACCCGGACGCCAATCGAGCGGCCTTCCGCGATGGATGGTTCCGAACCGGCGACGTGGGCTTCGTCGACGAAGAGGGCTTCCTCTACATCACCGGGCGGCTCTCAGACATGTACATCTCGGGTGGCTCGAACGTGCACCCTCGCGACATCGAGGAGAAGCTGCTGAACCATCCTGACGTTCACGAGGCCGTGGTCTTCGGCGTGCCTGACGTGAAGTGGGGTGAGGTCGGAGTCGCGGTGTGCGTGATCGATCCGGCGGCCTCGGGCATCGAACCCGAGCACCTGCGCGAGTGGCTGGAGGCTCGCATGTCGCGCTACAAGGTGCCGAAGAGCATCGTCTTCTGGCCAGAGCTGCCCAGATCCGGCTACGGCAAGGTCCAACGTCGCACCATTCGCGATCTGTACCTGCTCGACAGCGAGGCCAACGCATGACGGCGAGCCTGTCCATCCTCGACCCGGTCCAGCACCCCGGACCGCGAGTCGAACCCCGCATCATCTCGGTACCCACCGCCGGCCGGTCGGTCTGGGCAACGCTCCCTGCTGGCCAGCGGCTCCTCGACGCCCTCGACGCCCTGCTCGATGCCACCGGGTCGTCGTGTGCTCAGGTCGAGATCCTCGCCGGAAGCCTGTCAGAGGTCGCCTACTGCTACCCCGCCATCGGCGCGACCGAGGCTCAACCCATCCACTACAGCCCTACCCAGCGCGCTGACGGGCCGGTCACGATCGTCGGCGGGGGAGCCACCGTAGGACACCGCGACGGCGCAAGGTTCATGCACTGCCATGCCGGCTGGTTCGACGTGGCTGGTCGACTCCGGGGAGGCCACGTACTGGAGGACACCTGGATCGGAATGACCGGGCTTGCCGTTGCGCTGCACACCCTCGACGGCGCCGATCAACGAAGTGCCATCGACCCGGAGAGCCGCCTGCCGGTCTTCACGCCGACGGCGGCGGAGGCAGGTGCACCCGAGGGCCGGCGCACCTCCGTCATCGCCAGGGTCTGCCCGAACGAGAACCTCTTCGAGGCGTGTGCCACCGTCATGCGCGAGGCCGGCATGACCGACGCCCGCGTCGCCGCCAGCATCGGTAGCCTGGTCGGGGCGGCACTCCACAGAGAGTCAGGTGTGCTGCTGGTCGACGGGCCAGCCACGGAGGTCGCGCTCAACGGCCGACTCGGAATCGGCCCTGACGGCGATCTCGCCGGCGAGCTGTCGGCGATCGTCATCGACCGCCACGGCCGCGTCCACGTCGGCAACCTCACCCGTGACAACATTGTCGCAGTCACCGTCGAGCTCCTCGTCGAGGAGGTCCGGTGAACCGCGACGTCAACTCAGACCTTCTCAGCTTCGGACTCAGCGACGAGGTCGTGCTCGTCTTCGGGGCCGGTTCGAGCGGCGCGGGCCTCAGCAATGGTGAAGCGGCCGCACTGACGTACGCCCGAGCCGGCGCGCGGGTGGCGTGTGTCGACAAGGATCCGATCGAAGCAGAGCGCGTTGCCAAAGCCGTCGAGGCGGACGGCGGAACAGCCCTGGCCGTCACCGCTGACGTCACGATCGAGGACCAGGTCGCTGCCGCCGTGGCGCTGTCGGCCCACGAGCTCGGGCGGCCTCGCGTGCTCCATCACAACGTCGGGATGGCTGTCCTCGGAGAGGTCCTGGACCTCGACCGGGAATCCTGGGACCGCTCCCTCGCCGTCAACGTCACGGGCTGCTACCTCACCGCCCGTCACGTTCTTCCCCACATGCTGGAGCGAGGCAAGGGCGCCATCGTGACCGTCTCGTCGCTGGCTGGGCTCCGAGACACCGGATACGTCTACCCGGCCTACAACGCGTCCAAGGCCGCCCTCAACCAGCTGACCATCTCGCTGGCCCTGACGTACGCGGGTCGTGGCATCCGAGCCAACGCGGTGGTTCCCGGCCTCATCGACACCCCGCTCGTGAGCCAGCAGATCGTCAAAGACCCGGACCACGTCAGCGAAGAGCTGGCGGCGAGGCATAGCGCCAGCCCCACCGGGCAGATGGGCAGTCCCTGGGACGTCGCCCGTGCTGCTCTCTTCCTCGCCAGCGACTTGGCGACCTACGTCAACGGCGTGCTGCTGCCGGTGGACGGCGGGCTGGCAGCGCGAAGTGTCTGACCTAGCGGCTCTTATCGACCGTCTCCCACCCGAAGTCGTGGTGACAGACCCAGATCTCATCGCGAGCTTCGTCCGCGACGAGTCGCACTTCACCCCCGCGGGGGCTCCCGCCCTCGTGCTCATCCCGAGAACAACCGAAGAGGTGGCGACCGCGCTCGCGGTCGCGCACGAGCTCGGCGTGGCCGTCGTGACCAGGGGCGCCGGATCGGGATTGAGCGGCGGCGCCAACGCGACCGAGGGATGCATCGTGCTGAGCACCCGTCGTCTCTCCAGGATCGTCGAGGTCGACACGACCGAGCGGCTGCTGGTGGCCCAACCCGGAGTGGTCACCGCCGACGTACGCGCTGAGGCTGAACGTCATGGCCTCTTCTACCCGCCGGACCCCGGCAGCGTGGCCACCTGCACCATCGGCGGCAACGTCGCCACCAACGCCGGAGGGATGTGCTGCGTCAAGTACGGCGTAACGGGCGACTACGTCCTCGGGCTCGAGGTCGTCCTCGCCGACGGGCGCACCATGCGCACAGGTCGGCGGACGGTCAAAGGCGTCGCCGGCTACGACCTCACCCGGCTCTTCGTGGGGTCGGAGGGAACCCTCGGGGTGATCACGGAGGTCACGCTGCGCCTCCTGCCTACTCCGTCGGAAGCACACTCGGTGCTGGCGACGTTCGGAGACGTGGCCGGCGCCGGGCGCGCCGTCCAGGCGATCACCCAGACTCGGGTGACTCCATCGGTCTTCGAGATCCTGGACCGCACCACACTGCGAGCCATCGAGTCGATGACGCCTCTGGGATTCGACGGATCCGTGGGAGCGGTCCTGCTGCTGCAGAGCGACTCGTCCACGGCGAAGGAGGACGCCGAAGCCCTGGCGGACGCGTGCGAGTCAGCCGACGCCCTGGACGTCGTACAGAGTGACAACCCCGACGAAGCGCGCACGCTCCTCGAGGCGCGCCGCCTGGCACTTCCATCGTTGGAGAGGCTGGGTGACTGGCTGCTCGACGACGTCTGCGTCCCGCGTTCACAAGTCGTGGCCCTCATCGAGCACGTGGAGACGATCGCCAGCGATGAAGGGCTGACCATCGGACTGTTCGGCCATGCTGGCGACGGCAACATGCATCCGACCGTCATCTACGACGGATCGACCCCGGAAGGGCGCGACACAGCCCTCCGCGCATTCGACCGGATCACCGCCTCTGCACTCGAGCTCGGTGGCACGGTCACGGGTGAGCACGGTGTCGGACGCTTGAAGACCCAGTGGCTGCGACGCGAGCTCGACGCCGTAGCCACTGAGGTTCATGGTGCTATCAAGCGAGCACTGGACCCTACGAGCACCCTCAACCCTGGTGTAGCACTTCCCGCTGAGTGAAGCGGGACTCGGGGCCATCCGGCAACGCAGGATCCAGGACGACTTTGCCAGCCTGACCCCGCATGAGGTCGAGCGCCTCCGGAAGTCCGCTGAGGGGCAGCCGATGCGTGATGAGGCTGGCGAGATCGACCTGACCGGCCACGACCAACGCTGACATCCGCTCCCAGGTCTCCCACAACGATCGACCCCAGCTGCCGCGGAGAGTCAGCCCGCGGGTGATCAGCGTCTCGGCCACCTGGAGGGGCAGCGCTCCCTTGACCAGCCCGACCGACATCACGGTCGCCTCGCGGCGCACTGACGCCAGCGCAACCTCAAGCGCCGGCATCGCTCCGGAGCACTCAAACGCCACATCGAAGCCACCCCAGGACCGGGTCCTCTCGTCGGCTACGTCCAAAGGAGCTTGTTCAACCCCGAGAGAACTCAGGCCCAACCGTTGGGCAAGCGCTCGGCGATGAGGGTTCGGCTCCACCAGGACGACAGCGCGCGCGCCGAGTGCACGAGCGATCTGGGCGGCCACCAACCCCACGGGACCAGCCCCCGAGATCAACACCGACCCGCCGGCGAGATTGACCCCCGACCTGAGGACCGCGTGCATCGCGCTCCCAGCCGACTCGAGGAGCGCAGCCGTCTCGAGTTCGATCTCATCCGGAATTCGAAAGCAACTCCTGGCGGGCACCACGAGACGTTCGGCGAACGCTCCGTCGACCGTCACACCGAGAATGCCCATCCTCGAACAGTTGTGGGCGCTGCCGCTGCGACAGAAGGAACACTCACCACAGTGCAGGTGCGTCTCCACAGCCACCCGTGCACCCAGGAGAGACTCCGGACTGTGAGGACCGAGCTCGATCACCGTCCCACTGACCTCGTGCCCGAGGACGCGAGGAAGAGTCATACCGAGGTCTGCACCGGCGTCTCCGGACTCGTAGAAGGCGCTGTCCGTGCCGCACACCGACGCTGCTGCCACATGTACGCGCACCTGTCCCGCGTCCAAGGGCGTCTCTTGACGGTCATGGACAAGGAGGCAACCCCGCCCACGATCCAGCTTGACGACCGCGCGCACGGCTCAACCCTCGTTTAGGTGGTGCGCCTTGACCACCGTCGTTCTGTGAACAGAAGCGCGTGGGGTTTCACGGATTGTCGTAGACAGGCACTCTTCTCTCTGCTTGCCGCTATCGCCGCCGTCGCCATCCCGCTGGCCTTGGACGGAGTGTCGTCAGGCTCGGCGGCGGGATCCGATCTGCGGTCATAGCGCCCAGGCGCTTCTCGCCCTCCTCGGTCAGCACGCTCTTCAAGTCCTCGGGCCACGCGAATGGAAATATCTCCACGTGCAGGAACTCCGCCAGGTCCAGCGCCTCTTCCGGACGAGCCGATTGGTGGCGGATGCGATCCTCGGCGAGGTGCATCTCGATCCCGCGGGCGACGAGGGTGATGAACAAGGGAAGAGCCCCCTCCGGAATGTCCATTGGACTCGTGATCAACTTGCCAGTCCGGTCGACATGAAAGCCAGCAGCCTGCTTCTTTATCTCTCCGCCACCCGGTGCAGAATCTGAATACGGAAAAGCCAGCCCGGTCTCATCGTCCGGATCCCAGAACGTCGACATTCCCGCCGGGTACCGCTCGGCGACCTGAAGGCCCGAGAGCATGGGCCGGCACATGTCGACCACCTCTCGAGGAACGTCGATCCAGACGTCCGTGTCGTGCGGCGTCGACCACTCTTCCTGAGCGGCGTCATACAGGAAGTGCGCCCTCGCGACCTCCTCGGCGGCCAGCACCAGCATCGCCTGGGCGCGGCCGTAGCTGCACATCTTGGCCAGGACGGCGGAGTCATTCACCAGCCCGATCGCGTTTGTCATGAGAGCTAACCACCAACGGCGGGCCTGCCATGCACCCACCCGCCACACCTCGATGTCGTCCATTCGGCGAGCCTGGACCTGTTCACGGACATCAGGTCAAGTAAGGGGTTGAGGGCCCCTTTGAAGCTGTGGAAAACAGACACCCATCCACAACTCTCCGCGGGGCTCGTTCGTCCCGGCGCCACGCCCGGTAGGCGAAAGCACATGAAACAGTCACGGCCCTTGGCGTCGGCCGACCACCTCTACACCGCGCTCATCTGCCTGATGTGGCAGCTCTACGAGCGAGCCCAGGACATACATCGCGACACGCTCGCGACCGACCTCCTGATCGCTATCACCGGGCTGCACGACGGACCCTGGTGCCACGCGGGCGACGCACCAGGTCGGTTGAGCTTGCCGTTCACCGCTGCCTGTCTTCTTGTCGACGACCTGCTCGACCAACTGGAGGCTGCCAGCTCCGGACTCGCTGCCAGAGCCGCGCCCGAAGCAACCCGCGAGATCCTCAACGGAAACCGCCCACCCGGAAGGTCAATGCGCACTTTCTGAGGCCTGACCAGTAGCGGCACGCATGCTACGGTGTTCCGTAGATCGGATCGCCCGTCGGGCGGTCCGAATTCGCATTTCCAGGGCAATTGTTGGTTGTTATCGATCAGCGTTGGAAGCAGTGATGCACGGCGGACTGAAGATCTACCGAGGAGCGGCCGCGGCGGCCAGGAACTACGTCGAGGCCGACCGCTCGCGCGCCGACGACTACTACCTCGCCGAGGGCAGCGGCCACGCCGAGCTGTTCGTCGCTCGACGCACCGAGTTGGGCGCCGCGGTTCGTCATGTCGCGTCGCTCGACGGCGACGCCTACGAGTCATGGGTCGCGGGGTACGTCATAGGTTCGGGCGAGGCGAAGGGCCGGCTGCGCACGGACGACCAAGGTGTCCGATTCGTGGAGGTGGCCCTCAACGGACCGAAGACGTGGTCGCTCGTCGCGGCCCTGCACCCAGAGATCGCAGCGGCGTGCGACGCGGCCCAACAGCGGGCGGCGGAGGAGATCATCGCCTGGATCGCCGAACACGCCACCACGCGCGTCGGACCGCGCGGGCTTCAGGTTCAGGTGCCCGTCGACGAGATCGAGGCCGTGGTCGTCAGGCACTACACGTCCCGGGCCGGGGACCCGCACCGCCACCTCCATCTGCAGATCAACTCACGGGTCCTCGTGGGGGAGAGATGGCGCGGGCTGCACACCGTCGGTGTCCGGGACAGTCTCGGTGCCATCAATGGGATCGGCCACGGAGCCGTGATGTGCGACCCCGAGTTCAGGTCCTCGCTAGCCGCCCACGGCTACACCCTGGACCTGGAGTCCGGTGAGGTCGTGGAGCTGGCGCCGTACGTCGGACGCTTCTCGGCGCGCACCACGCAGATCCGCACCAACGTCGACCGCTACGAGGCCGAGTGGCGCATGGACCATCCGGGCCAGGAGCCGGGAAGCAAGCTCCGGATGGGATGGGACCGCCGTGCCTGGGCCGAGGCCCGCCCGGACAAGGTCGTCCCGCGCGATGGTGTCGAGCTCGGCCGTCGCTGGGTCGAGGAGCTTCGCGATGTTGGCTTCCAACCAGTCAACCCTCGTGTGAGCCCAGCCAGCGTGCCGATCGGCTCCGTGGACCGAGACGCCATCGTGGCCACCGTGCTGAGCAGGCTGGGTAGTCGAAGGTCTGCCTGGAACGGCCCCGATCTGCGTGGGGAGGTCGAACAGCAGCTCACGATGGCCGGCATCGTCGCCTCACCACTGGTCCGCCGCGAGCTCGCTGAGGATCTCGCCGCCCGTGCTGTGCAGGCAAGCGTTCCCCTCCTACCTACCGACAACACGCCCGAACACGTGCGTGCCCTCACCTCCCAACGTGTTCTCGAGGTCGAGGAGCGTCTCACTACCCGCCTCACCACTCGCTCACTCCAGGAGGCCCTACCCGGGCGAACTCCCGACGGGGAGCGGTTCGACACGGCGCAGCTCGCCGCCCTCACTGCGATCGACGGCACCGCCCAGCTGCTTGTCATCGAGGGGGCAGCGGGTGCGGGCAAGACCCAGATGTTGGCGTCCGCACGGTTCTTGGCCGAGACCCGAGGCGGACGTCGGCTGGTTGTGGTCTCCCCAACTCTTAAGGCCAGCCAGGTCGCTGCGAACGAGCTCGGCACCCCCGCGTCCAGCGCCGCCCGGCTGATCCACCAGCACGGCTACCGATGGGACGACGAGGGTCGCTGGACCCGTGAGCCTGCCTGGCCGGTGCCCGCGGCCGCGAGGCTCCGGCACGGCGACATCCTCCTCGTCGACGAAGCCGGCATGCTCGACCAGGACACCGCGCTCGCGCTCGTCACCATCGCAGACGAGGCCCACGCTCGCCTGGTCCTTGTCGGCGACCGCCATCAGCTACCGGCCGTCGGGCGTGGCGGTGTCCTCGACCTCGCCTCCGTCATCGCACCATCCAGGACCAAGTTCACGCTCGACGTCGTCCACCGCTTCGAGGACCCCGAGTACGCCGAGCTGAGCCTGCTGATGCGCCGCGGCGAACGTCCCGGTGACGTCTTCGATCGCCTGGTGGCCCGTGGCGAGATCCGTATCCACCCCACCGAGGTCGAGCGACTGTACGCCCTCGCCGAGGAGCCGGGCTTCGTCATCGCCGACACCCGCGAACAGGTCACAGCCCTCAACGCAGCCATCCGCTCCCGGCGCCTCGAGCGGGGCGAGCTGAGCCGCGAACTACCCGAGACCACCACTCTCGCGGGCGAGCGCCTGACGGTCGGAGATCGCGTCAGCACCCGACGGAACGAACCCGATCTTGGTGTCGCCAATCGTGAGACCTGGACCGTCAGCCAGGTGCTCGATGGCGGCGCGATCGAGGTCGTCGAAGGAAATCGCACGCGCCAGCTGCCTGGCCACTACGTCGAGCGATCCGTCGAGCTGGCCTACGCCACTACGGCGTACGGCGCCCAGGGCCAGACCGTCGACACCTCGAACGTCGTCGTGAGCGAACATTCGGGCGCCGCCGCGACGTACGTCGGCATGAGCCGCGGTCGACAGCGCAACGTCGCGCACTTGGTCGCCGACTCCGTTGCGGACGCACGTGAGCAGTGGACCAGTGCCTTCGCGCGCGACCGCGCCGATCTCGGGCCTGCGCACGCACGCCTTCGTGCCTTCGACGACGTCGAGCGCTACGGCATCGCGCAGCCGGGCATCTCCCGGCACCCTCGCGTGCCGTCCCCCGACCGGGACGGCTTGTCAGCGCCGGCCAGGTAGACCTGCCGAAGAATTCCAAGAAAGTCAGGCCGCAACAGGGCACAACTCGCTCGCAGGTGTGGCCTCTCCTCTCATGAACGCATCAACCGATGCGTTCAGACGGCGATCATGCACCTCCGCACACCTGTGCATGACCCGTCGGCCATCCACAACGAGGAGCGCGCGATGAGCATGGCGCACGATCCGGACGACACGCTGCTGACCATCAAAGAGGTCGCAGTCATGGTCCGGGCACCCGAAGGAACCGTCCGCTATTGGCGGTTTATGGGGACCGGACCCCGCAGCATCAAGGTCGGCAAGCGCGTCTGCTTCTGGAAGTCCGACGTCCTGCAGTGGCTCGAGGACCTCGGCGGCTGAGCCGCCACCGAACCGGGGAGACGGCAGGAGGCACCGATGGCCAGCATCGCGAAGAGATCCGACGGCAAGTGGCGGGCGCGGTACCGCGACGACGCCGGCAAGCAGTATGCCCGCCACTTCAGCCGCAAGGTCGACGCCCAACGGTGGCTCAACGAGGTCACCGCGGCCGTCGTCACCGGCCAGTACGTCGACCCCAAGGCAGGGCGGATCTCCTTCCGCGAGTACGCCGAGCATTGGCGACACGCTCAGGTGCACCGGCCGTCCAGTGCGGCGCACGTCGAAGGGATGCTGCGCCGGCACGCCTACCCGACGTTCGGCGACCGACAGCTTGCGACGATCTTGCCGTCCGAGGTCCAGGCCTGGGTGCGCCTTCTGAGTACCTCCGACAGACGGGCGAAGCGGAAGGCGCTCGCGCCGGAGACGATCTCGGTCCTGCACAGCGTCGTCTCCGCGATCATGCGGTCGGCCGTACGGGACCGGAAGATCATCGCCAACCCGTGCGAGGGCACCAGGCTGCCCGCCAAGGACCGCAAGCCGGTCGTCCCGCTCACGACCGCCCAAGTCGACCAGATCCGCGAGTTGATGCCGCCCGAGCTCGCCGCCCTCGTCACCTTCACCGCCGGCACCGGCATGCGCCAGGGTGAGGTGTTCGGACTGACCGTCGACCGGATCGACTTCCTCCGCCGCGAGGTACGTGTCGATCGGCAACTACTCACGCGACCAGCCCGACGCACGGAGTTCGGACCGACCAAGACGCCGGCCAGTCTTCGAACAATCCCGCTGCCGCAGGTCGTGGTCGACGCCCTGGCAGCGCATCTCGTCGAGCACCCGGCGGGGGAGGGGGGTCTCGTGTTCACCATCGGCGGCGCCCCGATCACCCGTCAGGCATTCGGCCACATCTGGCGACCTGTCGCCCGAGCTGTCGGCCTCGAGCCGGGCACCGGCATGCACGCTCTGCGGCACTACTACGCCTCGCTGCTCATCCGTTTCGGGGAGAGCGTGAAGACGGTCCAAATGCGCCTCGGCCACGCCTCGGCCGCCGAGACGCTCGATACGTATAGCCATCTGTGGCCCGACTCCGACGATCGGACCCGCGCCGCTGTCGATTCGGTCTTAGCAACGCGTTCCGTTGAGCCGCATGCACCATTGGATGGACGGATCTCCCCAAGAGAATGGGGCTAGATCATCTGGTGTGGCGGCAGGCCTGGCACTGCGATGGCATGCCCCAAATGCTGAACGCGTTGGCATGCAACGCTACGACCGGCCTCACTGGAGTTGAAACCCAGCAAGCGTCTGATCCTCTGATTGGATGCCGGGGTGCAGCATGCTTTGCAATCTCTCGGACCACACGGCTTCCAAGACCTTGCCGCCGCCCTGATGGTTGCCGAGTTCGGCGCTCGGCTCACGCCGTTGGGAGCGGGTCGCGATGGCGGCAGGGACATGATCTATCACGGCAAGTTGGACTGGTCGGGGCGATCGCGCGACGACGGCCGCGGCGCTCCGTTCCCACAAGGTCCCAGCCCGTCCATTCCTCTTGGTGGCGCAGAGGTATGGGCGGGCTACACAGTCTTTCAGGTCAAGCACCACGCACCGCTAGCTGCGAGACCGATTGACAACGCAACATGGTTGTGGGGACAAATCCGAGCGGAACTCGACGATTGGACGGCCCCGAAGCCAGACCGTAGCCGCACTCCGGACCACCTGGTTTTTGTCACGAACGTTCCGCTGTCGCCAGACCCCGGTCGGGGCGGCTTGGCGCTGATTGAGAAAAGTCTGGCCGGCTATCGAGCCAATCTAGAAGACAGCAGTCGCGACGTAGGGCGTGGAACAGAACGGCTCAGGCAATTGTCGCGATTGAAACGGATAAGAAACATCTGCGTGCTTGATGGGAATCAAGTCGACACACTGGTTTCAGTCCATGATTCGGTTCGAAGGGCCTTCAACGCGCTCCTCACCACAGGCGACGTCTTCGCGTCTCTAGCTCAGCTGGTCGGCTTCGTAGATGAGAACGACCTAGCGGAGACCCTGTTTCGTCACGCCAGAACCACGCTCGCAGCTGAGCGCGGCATCACCTTCGATGAGGCGGGTGGCCCTGCAGGCTCGCTGCTGCCAATAGATCTGGTCGCGGTGGATCTTCCGATACTCACCTCGAGCGGCGAGCAGGAAACGCTCGTGCGGTACGTCTTGAACCGGGGCGAGCGTGTGCTGCGCCCACGCACGACGCTGCATGAAGGTCCAAGGCACTTGGTTGTGGCGGGGCCCATGGGCAACGGCAAGACAACGATGTCAAAGCTGTTGGCACAGGCTTACCGAGCATCGCTGCTGAACGGTGCATCCGACTTGGGCGAACTTGCGACAGCAGCGTCCGAAGGCATTGAAGCCCGGCTGAAGGAGTTGGGTCTTCATGGCCTGCCGCATCACCGACGGTGGCCCATGCGTATCGATCTGGCTGCTTTCGCTGAAGATGAGGGGCAATCCGAGCGCACCCTGCTTCGATACATAGCGGATGTGATTTCGCGGAGGACCGTACGCACTGTAAACGCGGCGCACATGGACACCTGGATGCGCCGCTGGCCGTGGTTCTTGGTGCTGGATGGTCTGGACGAGGTGACTGAGCCCCGGACGCGACGATCGATCATCGATCGAGTCCTGGAGCTCGTCGAAGATGCAGACGCGAACAACCTTGACCTGTTCGTCGTTCTCACGACCCGACCCGTCGGCTACACGGAGGACATTGCTCCTACCCTGTTCGAACGGGTCGATCTAGCACCGCTTCCGATCGATCAGGCGCTTGCATACGGCAAGAACGTGGCGCGCGTCCGCCTGGGGAAGGACCACGAAGCCGTCCCTCGCGTTGATCGAGGACTTGAGAGAGCGGCTGCCTCCGAGAACACGCGCGAACTCATGGTGACCCCGTTGCAGGTGCTGATTCTCACCATCATCATCGAGGCAGCCGGCCCCCTTCCCCCCGATCGATTCGCCTTGTTTTGGGGCTACTACGACACCGTGTCCAAACGCGAGCGTGTCAAGCCGGGATCCCTCAAGGAGATCCTTGACGCTCACTTGCCTAACATCACGATTCTTCACGAGAGGGTGGGCTACGAACTCCACGTGCGCGCGCAGCTGTCTGACCATGCGACAGCCACGATGTCTAGCGAGGAGTTGCGGGACGTCATTGCGGCTGTGCTCGTCGATGACGGTCACGATCCCGACGGCGCTGACGCCGACCTAGTAGAGGACATCCGAAAGGCCTGCCTACAGCGGCTGCTCCTCATCCGCGCCCACAACGAAGGCGTTGGATTTGATGTTCGGGCTCTTCAGGAACTCATGGCCGGGCGTCATCTGACGACAGGCCCCGACGACAGGGTAGAAGCGAGGCTTCGGCAACTCGCGGCCCACCCTCACTGGCGCGTCCCGTGGATCTTTGCAGCTGGACGAGTCTTCGCCGAAACCCAGCCCCATCGGCGCGATCAGATCGTGGAGATCGTGAAAGCGATTGATGACGATGCCTCGTGGCGCCTCGGGAGGGTGTCTCCAGTGGGTCCCGGACTCGCCCTAGATCTCGCCGTCGATGGCGGTGCGAGGAAGCATCCGCGAGTGCGCAAGCCGTTGCTTGCGAATGCACTGGAGATCTTCGACGGCCCGGCGCCCAAGGATGCGAGAGCAACGACTCGTCTGCTTCTTCGCGCCGCGGGCGCATCACAAGAGGCGCGGTCGATGGTGGCGGCTGCTCTTCGAAAGGCACTTGGCGGCGACCCGGGGACTCGGCTCATTGCCGAACACCTTCAAACCATGATCCCGGATACCGCCGGGGAACTATCCGCGTCTGATGACGTCAGGATGCTCGCTTCAGTCAAGTCCGCGGGTGTAACCGGACGTCAGGACGCACCCAATCCACTCGTGTGGTGGCAAGGCGTCCGCGAAAGCGCTTCACAGGTGCAGGCGGCTGGAGCCGTGGGCGGCGCAGCGGCGGCCGCGGCGGTGGAGGGCGCCTATCTGCTAGGCCTGGCGTCTGTAGCAGGGCTCCACGCCGTTGAAGAGTGGGAGGCGTTTGCGGGGACATCAGCACAGTCCTCACACCCGGAGTTGGCGGACGCGCACTTCGAGCTAGACCTTCGCGGGCCCATCCTTATTGCCCTCGACGATCCGGAAGCCGCCAAGCTCTTGGAGGGTTTCCTCCTTGACCTTCGATTCCAAGACCCGCAAGCCGCTGCCTTGCTCAGGGACTGGGTTCTGGCCGTACGGACCAGCGTCGCCTGGGAGCAGGACCCCGACCCTACGACGTAGGCCCCTCACGTCCACGAAGTTGTGTTTGACCTAGGCGACCTTGGCGGACCGCGCACGTGTCATGTACTCCGAATTTTGGGGACCAGGTGGGGACTACAGCCGTGTTCTGATCGCGTTTCCGCAGGTCAGCGGCTTGAAGCGGAGGAGCTGGCCTGTAGGCCGGGTTCTGTCCCCGGCGGTCTTGCGACCGGTCGGGGGGCGACCATCCATCTAGGCCCGCCGTTGCCGGCGGACTCGTGCGGTCTACCCGCGTGCTCGGGCGGGCCGCCCTCGGACGCACGCTGTTCGACCTTGCTCCGGGCGGGGTTTGCCGAGCCGACCGGGTCGCCCCGGTCGCTGGTGGTCTCTTGCACCACCATTTCACCCTTACCTCCATCAGCTGCGCCGATGGCGGCGGTCTGTTTTCTGTGGCACTGTCCCGCGGGTCACCCCGGGTGGGTGTTGCCCACCGCCCTGCCCTACGGAGCCCGGACCTTCCTCGACGCCCGCCCCGGAGAGATCTCCGAAGACGTACGCCGCGGTCGCCCGGCCAGCTCCTCCGCACGACGAGGATAGACGAGACGCCGGGCCGCCCACCCCCCGAGAGGTGGTCGGCCCGGCGCCGTCAGTGGACGAGCGGACTCAGCTCAGGTTCAGGGCCGTGTCGTCGATGACGAACGACGTCTGGAGCGAGGAGTCCTCGGTGCCGGAGAACGAGACCGTCACCGTCTGGCCCGCGAAGGACGAGACGTTGAACGAGCGCAGCGTGTAGCCCGAGGCCTTGTTGAGGTTGCTGTACGTCGCCAGCGTGGTGGACCCGATCTTGACGGTCAGCTTGTCGTACTGCGTCGTGGTCGTGGTCTCCGCGGAGTCGATGTGAAGGTAGAAGGACAGCGTCGCGCCGCAGCCCGACGGGATCGTCACGCTCTGGCTGAGCGTGTCGGTGTGGGTCGTGCCATAGCCGTCCAGCCACGCCTTCCACGAGCCGGAGCGCGCCGGTTGCGAGGCGGTGTTGTCGATGACGCCCGCGGAGGAGGTCCACGGCGCCGCGGTGCCGGTCTCGAAGCCGGGGTTGCCGAGCTTCTGGCCGGAGCAGCCGCCGCCCGTGCCACCGATAGTGAAGGTGAACGAGGTGGAGCCGCTGCCGCTGCCGCCGCTACCGGTGGCGGTGGCCGTGACGTTGTAGGTACCGGCGGTGGTCGGCGTACCCGAGACCGTGCCGGTGGTCGAGCCGATGGTGATGCCCGGAGGCAGACCGGTGGCCGACCAGGTGTACGGCGACGTGCCGCCGGAGGCCGACAGCGTGAACGACGTGATCGCGGTGCCGACCGTGCCGGACTTGCTGCCCGGGTTGGTGACGGTCACGCCGCCGGTGGAGCCACACGTCGGGTCGGCGGTCTGCGCCGGCACGGAGACGGCATTCCAGGCAGCCTTCACCTTGTTGTACAGGCCGCAGGTGGCGTCCAGGTTCTTCGCCGAGGTCAGCGTCCAGGTGCGGTACTTCAGGTACGACGACGTCGACGTCTTCATCAGCATCGCGTTGTACATGATCTTCTGCGCGTTCTGGATGCCCACGCCGGTGAGCGTTGTGCTGTTGCACGTGGGGCTCGTCGGCTGCCCGTTGGTCGGGTTGGTGCCCTCGGCCAGCAGGTAGAACCAGTGGTTGCCGGGGCCGGCCGCCGAGTGCACCTCGTCGTTGGGGGTCGAGGAGCTGTAGCAGTTGGCGTCACCGGCCAGCGACGGGTTGTACATGTAGCGGATCGGGCCGGAGCCGACGAGGTTGACCTCCTCGCCGACGGTGTAGTCGGCGGGGTCGTTCGGGTTGTTCGCGAAGGCCTCGGTGGCCGCGCCGAAGGTGTCGGCCACGAACTCCTGGGTGCCGCCGCCGGAGATGCCGCCCGGGGTGGTGTCGTCGATGCCGTGGCCGAACTCGTGGGCCACGACGTCGATCGAGCCGATCCACTTGCCGCCGGTCTGGGTGTGGCCGACCTGCACCTGGGTGCCGTCGTAGTAGGCGTTGACGTCGTTGAGGCCGACGCGGATCGGCACCCAGCCGCCCGAGCCGTTCATGCCGTTGCGGCCGAGCCACGAGGAGAGCATCAGGCGCTCCTGATCGGCGGCGTAGAACGCGTCGGCGCAGCCGGTCTCACGGCTGGTCGCGACACCGTTGCCCCAGACGTCGTCGGTGCCGGAGAAGGTCGTGTTGGTGGCGGCGTCCTGGCAGACCAGGGTGGGCGCGCTGGAGTTCTTCATGGAGTAGGTGCTGCCCGAGAGGGTCGTCGGGAAGCTGACGGTGCCGGCGTACGCCGTGTTTCCGGTGCCGGCGAGCACGTGCTCCTTGCTGGCGAGGTACTTGCCGGTGCGCGCGTCGACGTATACCGACTGGTACGACGGGTGGCCGTGGTCGCGGCCGCGGACGGACGTCTCCCAGGCCAGGTGCGAGGTCGTGCCCTGGAAGACGACCAGGCGAGGTGCCTCGGCGGCGGAGGCCTTCGAGACCTGCTGCCGGGCGACGGCCACGGCGCGGTCCCGGCCCACGGTGGGGGTGATGGAGCTCACGCGGGTCTTGCTGGTCTGCGCGACGGACGTGTTCAGCACGTGGCCGGCCGCGTCGGTGACGACCACGAAGTCGCCGCCGATGACCGGCAGGCCGCGGTACGTGCGGTCGTAGGCCACGTAGCTGAGGCCCGCGGACCGCAGCACGGGCTTGGCGACGAAGCCGTCGTGCCGCCCGATCTTGAGTGCGGGCAGGCGCTGGGCGATCAGTGAGGACGCGGCCTTGCGGGCCATCGCCTGCGGATCCATGCGGCCGCCGCCGGTGCCGGCGCCGGTGCCGCCGGCCAAGGCGTTCGCCTGGAGGCCGAGCGGAGCAACGGTGAGCAGTGCTCCCGCGAGAACGGCGGCTGTGAGGCCCCCGAGGCGTCTCGCCCGTCGTGATTGGGACATACCTTCTCCTGTGTCCGGGGTCCGATCGGGACCCGGGTGAGAGGGCGGCTCGGGGATGGCCCCGCCGCCCGAGGCTCGAGGACGGGTGTCCCAGGGCCGTTGCGCAGACTCGCAACGCGGCGGGGGCCGGTCAACGGGCGGCGAAACTCATGTTTGTGCATTGCATGAACATGAGGCAGTCGAGCGGGAACCCCGGCCGCACCTAGCCCGTCCGGGCCAGGCCCGGATGACCCGCGCGTGTCATACCGGTGGGCCGAAGGGCGGAGCTACCGTCGGAGGCGGAGGAATGATGACCCTCTCCCGCACCTCGCGCACGTGGCCGGCAGCCCTCCTGCTGGCCGGTCTGCTGTGCCCGGTAGCGGGCCCGGTGTCGGGTCTGGCTCCGGCCGGGGCGGCCGACGACGGGACGTGTGTCGGGTCGGGCGAGTACAAGACCATCGCCGCCGGCATGAGCATCGCCAAGCTCCAGAAGGCGGTCCACGACCAGGCGCCCTTCGCCGACACCGCCGGCAAGGGCAAGCAGCGCTACCGCTGGTACACCGCCTGCGACGCCTGGCAGCCCGACCTCGACGTCGCCGTGCGGTACCACCAGCCCGTCGTGGGGCGCCGTACGGTCACCAAGAAGGCGCTGGCCGTGTACGTCGCTCCTGCGCCCTAGACCTACGGGTTGGTCAGGATCTCGGCGCCGGTCGGCGTCACCAGCAGGGTGTGCTCGAACTGCGCGCTGCGGCGTCCGTCGCGGGTGACCACGGTCCAGCCGTCGTCCCACATCACCCACTCGTGGGTGCCGAGGTTGAGCATCGGCTCGATCGTGAAGGTCATGCCGGCCTGGATCTCGTCGTCGTAGAGCGGGGTGTCGTAGTGCGGCACGATCAGGCCGGAGTGGAACGACGTGCCGATGCCGTGCCCGGTGAAGTCGCGGACGACGCCGTACCCGAACCGCTTGGCGTACGACTCGATCACCCGACCGACGACGTTGAGCCGGCGCCCGGGCTTCACCGCGGCGATGCCGCGCATCAGGGCCTCGTGGGTGCGCTCGACCAGCTGTCGCGTCTCCTCGTCGACGTCGCCGGCGAGGAAGGTGGCGTTGGTGTCGCCGTGCACGCCGTGGATGTACGCCGTGATGTCGATGTTGACGATGTCGCCGTCCTCGACGACGCGCGAGTCGGGGATGCCGTGGCAGATGACCTCGTTGACGCTCGAGCACAGCGACTTGGGGAAGCCCTTGTAGCCGAGCGTCGAGGGGTAGGCGCCGTGGTCGACCAGGAACTCGTGTCCGATCCGGTCCAGCTCGTCGGTCGTGACGCCCGGTTGCACGGCGGCGCCCACGACCTCCCGGGCCTGGGCCGCGAGGCGTCCGGCGATGCGCATCTTCTCGATGGTCTCGGCGTCCTTGACCTCGGAGCCGGTGAAGCGCGCGGGCTGCGGCCGGTCGACGTACTCGGGCCGCTCGATGTCCGCGGGCACGGCGCGGCGCGGGGAGACCAGAGCGGGAGCCACGGGTGTCACGCAGAGGAGTCTAAGTTGTGGTCATGAGCGACTCGGACTCCGGCAAGTTCTGGTTCTGCGTCAAGCACCACCGCGTCGAGACGGGCGAGGACATCTGCCCGCCGATCGACCGGCTCGGCCCGTACGCCACCTCGGAAGAGGCCGAGCGCGCCCTCACCAAGGCCGCGGAGCGAAACGAGGAATGGGACAACGACCCGAACTGGAACGACGCCAAGGAGTGAGCGCCGCTCGGGCCAAGGCGTCGCCCTGGCCGTTCGTCGGGATGGTCGGGATGGCCGCGGCGTTCTTCCTGTACGCCGCCTCCGGGTTGGTCGTGCCCACGTGGGCGCTGACGGTCCTGATCTTCGTCTGGCTGGTGCTGTTCGTGACGGCGTGCCGCTGGTGGACGCGGCACCCCAAGCGCCTGCTCGTGCTGCCGGTCGTGGCGGTCGTGGTGCTGTTCGCCGTCGTCGCGGCGGGTGGTGCGTGGCTGGGCTGGGAGCCCTAGATGTTCTGTCCGGGCACGTTGGGCACGAGGTCGATGGGTGACTTGCCCTTGAGCGAGGTGTGTCCGCGGTGGTGATTGTAGAAGTGGAGCCAGGCCGGGT
>NZ_JADKPN010000008.1 GCF_015352455.1 Nocardioides islandensis | reverse complement strand
AGCCACCACCGCGCGTGACGAAGCACGAGGCGCCCGCCCCGAATATCGGGACGGGCGCCTCACCCTGCCCCTTGACAGGACTGGCCTACATATCAGCGGTCGATCGGCGCCATGTCGGCGTACCGGTCACCCTGCACCGCGCCGGCGGGCACGGCCTTCTCGAGCGCGTCCAGGTCCTCCTGCGTCAGCTCGACGTCGGCCGCGCCGACGTTCTCCTCGAGGTACGCGATGCGCTTGGTGCCGGGGATCGGCGCGACGTCGTCGCCCTGGGCGAGCACCCAGGCGAGCGCCAGCTGGCCGGGCGCGACGCCCTTGGCCTGCGCGAGCTCCTCGACCTTCGCGGCCAGCGCGAGGTTGGCCTCGAACGCGTCGCCCTGGAAGCGCGGGAACCGCTGGAGCCGGCCGTCGCCGTCCTGCGAGCCGAAGTCGGTCTTGCCGGTGAGGATGCCGCGGCCCAGTGGCGAGTAGGGCACCAGGCCGATGCCGAGCTCGCGGATCGTCGGCAGGATCTCGTCCTCGATGTCGCGGGTGAACAGGCTGTACTCGGACTGCAGCGCGGTGATCGGGTGCACGGCGTGCGCCTTGCGGATGTTGGCCGCGCTGGCCTCGGACAGGCCGAGGTGCCGCACCTTGCCGGCCTGGACGAGCTCGGCCATCGCGCCGACGGTCTCCTCGATCGGCACGGTCTTGTCGACGCGGTGCTGGTAGTAGAGGTCCACGTGGTCCACGCCCAGCCGCTGGAGCGAGGCGTCGATGGCCTCGCGGACGTACGCCGGTCGGCCGTCGACGTACGGCTTGCCGTCGGCGTCCCGGACGTTGCCGAACTTGGTGGCCAGCACGACGTCGTCGCGCCGGCCGGCCAGGGCCCGGCCGACCAGCTGCTCGTTGGTGTGCGGACCGTAGATGTCGGCGGTGTCGAAGAACGTGACGCCCAGGTCGATCGCGCGGTGGATGGTGGCGATGCCGTCGGCGTCGTCGGAGACGCCGTACGCGCCGGCCATGCTCATGCAGCCGAGGCCGAGCTCGGAGACGGTGAGCGAGGAGGCGCTCCCGAGAGTTCGTTGCTTCAAGGTCATGCCTCGAGCCAAGACCGGAGATCGGCTCCGGCCAAATGGCGTCTCACATACGGAGACAGTCTCCGGTCAGATCCGCGGCACGATCCTCGTCAGCAGCTCGCCCATCCGGGCGGCCGCGGCCTTGCCCGCCTCGAGGACCTCCTCGTGGTTGAGCGGCTCGCCCGACATGCCGGCGGCGAGGTTGGTGACCAGGCTGATGCCCAGGACCTCCATGCCCGCCTCGCGGGCCGCGATCGCCTCGAGCGTGGTGCTCATGCCGGCGAGGTGGCCGCCGATCGCGCGGACCATGCCGATCTCGGCCGGGGTCTCGTAGTGGGGGCCGGGGAACTGCACGTACACGCCCTCGTCGAGGCTCGGGTCCACCTCGCGGCACATCGCGCGGAGTCGGCTCGAGTACAGGTCGGTCAGGTCGACGAAGTGCGCCCCCTCGATCGGGGAACGGCCGGTGAGGTTGATGTGGTCGGAGATCAGCACCGGCGTGCCCGGCTTCCACGTCTCCTTGAGCCCGCCGCACCCGTTGGTGAGCACGATCGCGCGGCAGCCCGCCTTGGCCGCCGTACGGACGCCGTGCACGACCGCCGCGACGCCCTTGCCCTCGTAGTAGTGCGTGCGGCTGAGGAACACCAGCAGCTGCTTGTCCCCGGACCGGACGCTGCGGATCTTGCCGCTGTGCCCGGTGACGGCGGCCGCGGAGAACCCGGGCAGGTCGGTGGTGGCGATCTCGGCCGTGGCCTCGCCCAGCGCGTCGACGGCCGGCAGCCAGCCGGAGCCCAGCACCAGGGCGACGTCGTGCTTCTCGATCCCGGTCTTCTCGGCCAGCGCGGCCGCGGCCTGCTCCGCCAGTGCGTACGGCGAGGACGTGTCGTCGGCGTGCGTCATGGGCGGCACCCTAATGGTCGCTCTCGCTGGTCGAGGAGGTCGCGCAGCGACCGTCACGAGACCGGGCGAGCGGTAGGTCGGTACGTCACGGGGTCTCGTGACGGGCCTTCGGCCCTCCTCGACCGGCGTACGTGGCGCTACAGGCCGGTCGACCGGCAAGGGCGACGGCGGAGGGCGGCCACGTAGTCGGCGGGGGCGTCCGCGGCCTCCGCGGCATCGGCGAGGACGCCGAGGTACGACGCGCTGGGCAGGCCGCCCTCGTAGGCGTCGAGGACGTAGGTCCACACCAGCAGCTCACCGCTCATCGTGGAGACCCGGACCTTGGTCTTGCGGTAGAGCCCGGTCTCGGCCGACTCCCAGCCGTCCAGGCTCGACTCGTCCTCGCGGGTGACGTCGTAGACCGCCACGAAGACCTGGTCGATCGGGTCCTCCACGATCGTCGACAGCGCGCCGTCCCAACCGAGGTCCTCCCCACCGAACGTGAGCCGCCAGCCGGTCAGCCAGCCGGTCGTCTGGAGAGGGGAGTGCGGGCAACGCAGGCCCATCCGTGCGGGGTCGAGGTTCGACCCGTAGGCGGCGTACAGCGTCACGAGCCGCAAGCCTAAAGGCTGGAATCGGCCTTCCCTCGCAGCGGCAATAGGGTGGGCGCGTGACTCACTTCAACGTGTTGGTGCTGGGTGCCGGCCCGGGCGGGTACGTCGCGGCGATCCGGGCGGCCCAGCTCGGCCAGTCCGTGGCGGTCGTCGAGGACAAGTACTGGGGCGGGGTCTGCCTCAACGTCGGCTGCATCCCGTCCAAGGCCCTGCTGAGGAACGCCGAGCTCGCCCACGTCCTCACGAGCGAGAAGGACAAGTTCGGCATCGAGGGCGACGCCACCATGAAGTTCGGCCCCACGCACGCGCGCTCCCGCCAGGTGAGCGCCGGCATCGTCAAGGGCGTCCACTTCCTGATGAAGAAGAACAAGATCACCGAGATCGACGGCTGGGGCACGCTCACCGGCCGCAACGACATCGAGGTCAAGGACCACGAGGGCGGCACGACGTCCTACACGTTCGACAACCTGATCATCGCCACCGGGGCGACCGTGCGGATGCTGCCGGGCATGCAGGTCAGCCAGAACGTCGTGACCTACGAGGAGCAGATCCTCGACGAGAACCTGCCCGGCTCCGTCATCATCGGTGGCTCGGGCGCGATCGGCGTGGAGTTCGCCTACGTGATGAAGAACTTCGGCGTCGACGTGACGATCGTGGAGTTCCTCGACCGGATGGTCCCCACCGAGGACGAGGCGGTCTCCAAGGAGCTGCTCAAGCACTACAAGAAGCTGGGCGTGAAGGTCCTGCTCTCGACCAAGGTCGAGAACGTCGAGGACACCGGCTCCGGCGTCCGCGTCACGGTCAGCCCCGCCGCCGGCGGCGACTCGCAGGTGCTGGAGGCGGACAAGATGCTCGCGGCGTTCGGGTTCGCCCCGCGCCTGGAGGGCTACGGCCTCGAGGCGACCGGCGTGCAGACGACCGAGCGTGGCGCCATCGCGATCGACGAGTACATGCGCACCAACGTGCCGAACGTCTACGCCATCGGCGACGTGACCGGGAAGTTCATGCTCGCCCACGTCGCCGAGGCGATGGGCATCGTGGCCGCCGAGACGATCGCCGGCGCCGAGACCATGCCGATCAACTTCGACATGGTCCCGAGGGCGACGTACTGCCAGCCGCAGATCGGGTCCTTCGGCTACAGCGAGGCGCAGGCGAAGGAGAAGGGGTACGACGTCAAGACGGCCACCTTCCCGTTCAGCGCCAGCGGCAAGGCGCAGGGTCTGGGCGAGGCCGTCGGCTTCGTGAAGGTGGTCGCGGACGCGCAGTACAACGAGATCCTCGGCGCCCACATGATCGGCCCGGACGTGACCGAGCTGCTGCCGGTGCTGACGCTGGCGCAGCAGTGGGACCTGACGGCCGACGAGGTGTCGCGCAACATCTTCGCGCACCCGACGCTGACCGAGGCCGTCAAGGAAGCCATCCACGGCATCGCCGGCCACATGATCAACCTCTGAGCGGGAGAGCCGTCACGTGGAGCGGGCGCCGCACCGGGTCGTGATCGTCGGGGGCGGTCCCGGCGGCTACGAGGCCGCGCTGGTGGCCTCCCAGCTCGGCGCCAAGGTGACCGTCGTCGACTCCGACGGACTGGGCGGCTCGGCCGTGCTGACCGACTGCGTGCCGAGCAAGACGCTGATCGCGACCGCCGAGCTGATGACGGACATGGCCGACGCCGCCGAGCTCGGCGTGCGGGTGACCGACCACGAGGGCGATGTCGCGACGACGTTCGCCGTCGACCTGCCGCGCGTGAACAAGCGCGTCAAGCAGCTGGCCGCCGACCAGTCCGGCGACATCGGCCGCCGCCTGGAGAAGGAGGGCGTGGACGTCGTCGTCGGGCGCGGCTCGCTGGCCGGGGTCGACCGCGTCGCCGTGGACGGTCCCGGTGGGGAGAGCATGCTCCGCGCCGACGCCATCCTCGTCGCGACGGGAGCCGCACCGCGCACGCTGCCGACCGCGGAGCCCGACGGCGAGCGGATCCTCACGTGGGAGCAGGTCTACGACCTCGACGACGTGCCCACGCACCTCGTCGTCGTGGGCTCCGGCGTGACCGGGGCCGAGTTCGCCTCGGCGTACCTCTCGCTCGGCATCGAGGTCACCCTCGTCTCCTCCCGCGACCGCGTGCTGCCCGGCGAGGACGCCGACGCGGCGAAGGTGCTCGAGGACGTGCTCACCCGGCGCGGGATGAACGTGCTGTCGAGGTCGCGGATGGCCTCGGTCGAGCGGCACGGGGACACCGTGACGGTGACGCTCACCGACGGCCGGACGGTCGAGGGCTCGCACTGCATCCTCGCGCTCGGCTCCGTGCCGCTGACCCAGGACATGGGACTCGAGGAAGCAGGTGTCCTGCTCGACGCCAACGGGTTCGTCGATGTCGACCGCGTCTCCCGGACCTCGGCCCGAGGCGTGTACGCCGCGGGCGACTGCACCGGCGTCCTCATGCTCGCCTCCGTCGCGGCCATGCAGGGCCGGATCGCGATGTGGCACTACCTCGGCGACGCCGTGGCACCGCTCGACCTCGCGACCGTCTCGTCCAACGTCTTCACCGCTCCCGAGATCGCGACCGTCGGCGTCTCCCAACGGGCCGTGGACGCGGGGGAGATGCAGGCCGAGCAGGTGATGCTGCCGCTGGCCACCAACGCCCGCGCCAAGATGCAGGGAGTCCGCGACGGCTTCGTCAAGCTCTTCTGCCGGCCCGGCACCGGCATCGTCGTCGGCGGCGTCATCGTGGCGCCGCGCGCCAGCGAGCTGATCCACCCGCTGAGCCTCGCCGTCGCCGAGCGGCTCACCGCCGACCAGCTCGCCCACGCGTTCACGGTGTACCCGTCGATGAGCGGTTCGGTCGCCGAGGCGGCGCGCCGGTTGCACCACGTCTGACGGCGGTCCAGGTTGGTCCCCATGAGGACCACTCCTGTCGCCACGATGGCGCTCCTGGCCGCCGCCGTCGTGATCCCGGCCGCGCCGGCCTCGACCGTGGGCGCGGCCGCGGCGGCGCCGACCTGCAAGGGCCGCGCGGTGACGATCCTCGGCACGGACGGCAACGACCACCTGCGCGGGACCGACAAGAAGGACGTGATCCTGGCGCTGGGCGGCGACGACCGCGTCGACGGACGTGGCGGCAAGGACGTGATCTGCGGTGGCGCCGGCCGCGACCTCATCCAGGGCGGACCGGGGGACGACAAGCTCTTCGGCGGGGCCGACGGTCGGTCGGAGCAACGGTCCGACGCCGGCGTACGGCTGATGGTCGGCGACTCGATCCAGGGCGGGCCGGGTGACGACCTGATCGACCTCGGGTACGACGACCGCCAGCAGACCTTCGGGTCCCTGGAGCGCGACCGGCTGTCCTACAAGGACTCGAAGTTCCGCGTCGTCGTCACCCTCGGCACGCCGAAGGGTCGCGGCCACGCGCAGGGCGACGGGAAGGACCTGCTCGTCAGGCACCCGTTCCTCGCCCTCATCGGCTCCGACCACGCCGACGTCCTCACCGGGTCGCCCGCCGGCGACGAGATCTTCGCCCGGGCCGGATCGGACCACGTCGACGGAGGTGGCGGGCGCGACCTCATCGTGGACGGCCCGGGAGGTGCCCGGGTGGGCGACGACGTGCTCGTCGGCGGGATCGGGCGCGACACGATCACGTCGTACGGCGGCCACGACACGCTCGAGGGCGACGCCTCGGCCGACGAGCTCACCGTCATCCGGCCGCCGGACGGCGCGGTGACCGTCGAGGGCGGGCCGGGCGCGGACCTGGTCACCGTCTACGCGATGCGCCGCGAGGCCTGCGTGTCGGTGACCGGCGGCAGCGGGAAGGACCTGTTGGTGCCGTACGTCGCCCCGATCGCCAAGCACGCGCACGTCGACGTGGACCTGAAGGAGGGCGGGTTCGGCGTGCGGTTCCGCGAGGAGACCTGCGGCTTCATCGCGGCGGTCGAGGAGCTGTCGATGGCCGGCTTCCCGGACGAGACCGGGCCCCGGTGGCGGGTGGTCGGGACCGCCGCCGACGAGACGGTCCTGCTGTCCGGTGGGGGGAGCGTCTTCGCCTCCATGGCCGGCGGCAACGACCGCGTCACCGGTTCGCTCGGCAATGACAACCTCAAGGGCGGCGCGGGCGACGACCGCCTGTTCGGCGGCGCCGGCAAGGACGTCGCCAACGGCGGCCCGGGCACCGACACCTGCCGCAAGGTCGAGTTCAAGAAGGCGTGCGAGCTGCCGGCCTGAGGTTCCTCGAACTTTCCCCAGCCCTGGCTACTCTCAACCGACATGCCCCGGACTCGGACGTCGCTGCCCGCCCTGCCCCTGGTCGCCATGACCGCGGCCGCCCTGACCCTGGCGGCCCTGCCCGCGGAGGCGGCCGCGCCGGTCGCGCGGAAGAGCGAGGTCTGGACGATCACGCCGACCTCCACCATCGCGGTCGACGGCCACGGCTACGGGCACGGGCGCGGGATGTCGCAGTACGGCTCGGAGGGTGCTGCGCGTCAGGGGCTCACGTCCGCGCAGATCATGGACTTCTACTACCCCGGTACGACGACCGGGCAGCTCGGCGGCCAGGTGCGGGTGTGGATCACCGCCGACAACGACAGCAACACGATCGTCGTCGCCCGACCCGGCCTGAAGGTCCGGGACCTGGCGACCAGGACCAAGACGCCGCTGCCCGACAAGGGTGCGACCAAGTGGCGCCTCGCCGCCGGCTCGGGCACCAAGACCCTGGTGTCGTTCTTCAAGGGCCGCTGGGTGACGTGGAAGACCCTGAAGGGCGACGCCGAGCTCTCCGCGGGCGGCCAGCCCATCACCCTGGTACTGCCGCACGGCAAGGTCGCCTACCGCGGCGCGCTGGCGTCGCGGGCCCCGAAGCCCGGGAAGCCCAAGCGGCGCACGGTCAACCGGCTCCCGCTCGACAGCTACCTCAAGGGCGTGGTGCCGCGGGAGACCTTCACGTCCTGGCACCCCGCCGCGCTGGAGTCCCAGGCGATCGCGGCGCGCACGTACGCGGCCTACGAGATGCAGAACCCCCTCTCCTCGATCTACCAGATCTGCGACACCACCTCGTGCCAGGTCTACGGCGGCTTCACGGCCGAGTACGCGTCGACCAACGCCGCCGTCGACGCGACGGCGGGGCAGGTACGCCGGGACGCCGAGGGCACTCCGGCGTTCACCCAGTTCTCCTCCAGCAACGGGGGCTGGAGCGCGGCGGGCTCGGTGCCCTACCTCGTCGCGCAGCAGGACCCGTACGACGGGTGGTCCGGCAACCCGAACACGACCTGGACCCTGCCCCTCACCGCGGGCAACGTCGAGAAGAACTACCCGGCGGTCGGCACGCTGACCTCCATCGCGGTCGACTCGCGCGACGGCAACGGCGAGTGGGGCGGCCGGGCCACGACGATGACCCTCACCGGCACGGGCGGCTCGGTACAGACGACCGGCGAGGACTTCCGGCTGCGCGTCGGGCTCAAGTCCTCGTGGTTCACCCTGCGCGTCACCGGCTGACTCGCAGGCTCCGCTGAGCACGTCGAAGCGTCCGGAAATCGCGGTTCGTTGTCCGGAAACCACTCGGGGAACGTCGGTGCGCGCACCTAGGCTGACGGTGTGCGACAGGAGCAAACCGATCAGACGCATGTGACACTGCCGACGGCCGTGGCGCCGGCGGCGTGGCTGGTCGCGGTCGCCCTGGGCATCGTCTACGTCGTCTGGGGCTCCACGTACCTCGCCATCCGGGTGATGGTGGAGGACCTCCCGCCGCTGGCGTCCGCGAGCTGGCGCTACCTCGTCGCCGGCCTGCTGCTCGGCGCGATCCTGGCTGCCCGGAGCGGGGTGCGGCGGCTGCGCGCGACGCCGCGCGAGCTGGTCGGGTGTGCGGTCCTCGGCCTGCTGCTGCCGGCCCTCGGCAACGGACTGGTGACGTTGGGGGAGCACATGGGCACGCCGTCGGGCGTGGCCGCGCTGCTGATCGCCGCCGTGCCGCTGTGGGTGATCGTCTACCGGCGGGTGGCGGGCGACCGGCCCACCCGACGTACGACGCTCGGCACCCTCCTGGGCTTCGGTGGGCTGGTGCTGCTCATCGCCTCGTCCGGCCTCGGCGGCGAGGTGAAGATCGGGGCCAGCCTCGTCGTCATGTCCGCGACGGTGTTCTGGTCGCTGGGCTCGTGGTCGACGCCGCGGCTGCCGCTGCCGAAGGACGCGTTCGTGCTGACGGTCTACGAGATGCTGTTCGGCTCGCTGTGGCTGCTGCTGCTGGCGGCGTTCCGGGGCGAGCACCTGCTCCCGGTGGCCGCGCCACTGGACGCCTGGCTGGCCTGGGCCTACCTGGTGACGTTCGGGTCGGTGGTGGCGTTCACGGCGTACGTGTGGGTGCTGGGCGTCGCGCCGATCTCGCTGGTCGCGACCTACGCCTACGTGAACCCGGTCGTGGCCGTGTTCCTGGGCTGGCTGATCCTCTCCGAGCCGGTCACGCTGCCGATCGTCATCGGCGGCGGCATCGTCGTCGGGGCGGTCGCGATCGTGGTGTCCGCCGAACGCCGGGCGAACCGGGTGTCCGCCGAGGAGGCGGGCGTGCAGGAGGCCATCAGGACGGGCGACGTCCGGATCACCTCCTAACCTGGCGGCATGATCGAGGGCTTCCAGGACCTGACCGGATCGACGTACGAGAAGACCGACCTCTCGGGGTCGAGCTTCAGGCTCGTGCTGTTCGACGGCTCGACCATCCGCGAGAGCGACATGAACGGCGTGCTGATGCGCGGGGTGGGGATCGACAACACGCGCATCGACGGCGAGATCGGATCGCTGGTCATCAACGGCGTCGAGGTCGGCCCGATCATCGAGGCCGAGCTGAACCGGCGTGATCCGGACCGGACGAAGTTCAAGCCCACGACGGCGGACGGGTTCCGCGACGCCTGGGAGATCAACGAGCGTCGCTGGGGCGCGACCGTCGACCGGGCTCGCCGCCTGCCGCCGGACCGGCTGCACGAGTCGGTCGAGGGCGAGTGGTCGTTCGTGCAGACCCTGCGGCACCTCGCGTTCGCCAGTGAGTCGTGGGTCGGGCGGGCCGTGCTGGGTGACCCGTCGCCCTGGCACCCGCTGTCGCTGCAGTGGGACACCTTCCGGGACCTCCAGATCCCGCAGGACCGGGACGCCCGGCCGTCGCTCGACGAGGCGCTGGCGATCCGGCAGGACGCCATGGCGCTCGTACGCCGCGTCGTCGACGACCTGACCGAGGCCGAGCTCGAGCGGGAGACCGACCCCTGCGTCGGGCCGGGCTGGCCGCTCGAGGGAGCCACCTTCTCGGTGCGGGACTGCCTGCTCACCGTGCTCAACGAGGAGTGGTACCACCGGGTGTACGCCGAGCGGGACCTGGCGGTCCTCGAGGCGCAAGACTGACCCAGGGGGTCGAGCCAGTGGAGCTGACGTTCACGAACGTGGTGATCGAGTGGCGCGGGCCCGCGCCCTACTACTACCTCCCGCTCACCGAGGAGGCCGCCGAGGACGTGCACGACGTCCGCCGGCTGGCGACGTACGGCTGGGGCGTCATCCCGGTCTCGGCCGTGATCGACGAGGTCGCGTTCGAGACGTCGCTGTTCCCCAAGGACGGCGGGTACCTGCTGCCGCTCAAGGACGCCGTCCGCAAGCCCGCCGGCATCACCGTCGGCGACGAGGTCACGGCCGAGCTCACCATTCGGTTCTGAGCGCGCTCAGGCCTCCTCCGAGTTCGACCCCGTCTCCTCGAGGCGTTGCGTGATGGGCTCGAGGGACGCGACCAGCTCGTCGAGCTCGGGCGGCTCGAGGCCGTCGTACGGCGCCTCGGCGAGCGCGTCGGTCAGCGCCTCGATCCGGTCCTTCGTCGCTCGCCCGGCGTCGGTGAAGCGGCCGTCGGCGTCGAGGAGGCCGCGGTCGCGCAGGCCGTCCATGACCTCGGCCAGGTAGGCCTGGGGGAGGTGGTGGATCCGGCCGAACGACTCCGCGGGGTGGATGCCCATGTCGAGGGCGCTCAGGACGTGCGACTCGGTGCCACTCACCTGCTCGGACACCAGCGCCACGATGTGGCCGTCCCCACGGTGCTCGCGCAGCATGTTGGCGGCGTGCCAGAGACGGGTCACGGGCTCCTCGGGCATCGGGAGCGTGCGGAGGCCGGCGTACATCACGCGGCCGTTGGTCGGGGCGCTGGTGGAGGCCTTCGCGAGGAGATCCGCGGCGCGCGCGAGGCCGGGTGTCCCGGTGAGGTGGCCGAGGATCTTCCGCAGCGCCGCGACGCAGCCCTGCTGCCGGGCGGCGTGCGCCGCCTCGGGCGTCGTGGTCTCCCAGACCCTCGGGATGTGACGGGCCGCCTCGCCGGGGCCGAAGTTGTAGAAGGCGGCGTGCACCACCTCGGCGGGGACGCGGCCGAGCGGCGCCGAGCGGCCGGCGAAGTACCCGTCCCAGTAGTTGTCGCGCAGACCCAGGGCGGTCATCGCGTCGTTGGGCTCCGGCGAGAAGAAGTTGACCAGCGAGATCGGCTCGGTGAGCTCGAACATGCGTCGGGCGACCGGCTTCGGGTGCGGCATGCGTGTCATCGTGTCATCCGCCTGAGCTGCGCCCCGGGTACGTGCGAGTTGCGCCCCGGGTACGTGCGAGTTGCGCCCCGGGTACGTGCGAGTTGCGCCCCGGGTACGTGCGAGTTGCGCCCCGGGTACGTGCGAGTTGCGCCTCGGAAGCCCGCCGTTGTGCCGGGAGCGCAACTCGGCGGTGCCGGGGGCGCAACTCGGCGGTGCCGGGGGCGCAACTCGGCGGTGCCGGGGGCGCAACTCGGCCCTAGGACTCCTTCTCGGGGAGCGTGGGGGCGTCGGTGGGGTAGAGGCCCGCGACGAAGCCGTAGACCTGGTCGCCGGCGCGGGGGATCTGGGCGAAGCGGCGGGCGACCTCCTGGACCTCGGCCCAGAAGGCGCGGACGTCGTCGCGGGCGATGCGGGCGTGGACGAGGGTGCAGCGCAGGTCGTCGATCTCCTTGGCGCGGCGGGACTCGCCGTACGCCGTGGCGAGACCGTCGATGTTGGCGATCAGCGCGATGTCCTCGTCGGAGGCCAGCGCGCCGATGTAGATCGTGCGCGCGACCCGTCCGTAGTAGCGCTCCTCGATCGCCCGCACCCGCTGGGTCCGCACCACCTTGAACAGGCCGGCGTCGACGAGCAGGTTCACGTGGTACGCGACGGTGCTCTTGGGCCGCCCGACCGCCTGCGCCAGCTCGGTCACCGTCGCGGCCCGCTCCAGGACCAGCTCGAGCAACGACCCGCGCAGGTCGTCGGCCAGGGCGCGCAGCTGCGCCGGCTCCGTGACCACGACCATGTCGTCGAGGTCGTAGTCCGGGATCTGGGGCGCAGGGTTGACCGACATTGTTAGAACATTCTAGATTGTTGGATCATTCGAGGACAGTCGTTCGATGAGAAGGAGTCTAGGCAATGACCGACGTCGTGCTCTTCCACCACGTGCAGGGACTGACCGACGGGGTGACGGCGTTCGCCGACGACCTGCGGACCGGCGGGCACACCGTGCACACGCCGGACCTCTTCGACGGCCACACGTTCGAGTCGATCGAGGACGGGTTCGGCTACGTCAAGGGCCTCGAGGACGGCGTCGTCGACCAGCGCGTGGCCGCCGCGGTCGAGGGGCTGCCGGAGGGCCTGGTGTACGCCGGGATCTCCTACGGCGTGCCGCCGGCCCTGCAGCTGGCCGTCACCCGTCCCGGCGCCAAGGGTCTGGTGATGATCGAGTCCGCGCTGCCCATCGAGGGCGAGTGGGCGGTCGGCCCGTACCCCGACGGCGTGCCGCTGCAGATCCACGGCGGCGAGGGCGACGAGTACTTCCAGGAGGACCGCCCCTTCGCCGACCAGGCCGTCGAGCTCCTCGGCGAGCGCGCGGAGCTCTTCGTCTACCCCGTGCAGCAGCACCTGTTCACCGACCGCAGCCTGCCGTCGTACGACGCCGACTCGGCCGCCCTCGTCACCCAGCGCATCCTGGCGTTCCTCGACCGCGTGTAGGCCACACTTTCCCGTGTGAGGGTGCTCTCGCGGGTGGTCGCCACCGTCGGCCTGGCGGCGCTCGTCGTCGTCGGGGTGCTGTGGTGGTCCGGTCGCGCCGACCACGCGAACGGCGACGCCGAGGTGCTCGTCACCGGGCTCGAGGTGCCGTGGGGGCTGGCGTTCCTGCCCGACGGCGACGCGCTGGTCGGCGAGCGCACGACCGGGCGGCTCTACCAGGTGCCCGCCGAGGGCGGCGACGCCGAGCTGGTGGCGACCGTGCCGGACGTCGCCGACGACGGCGAGGGTGGGCTGCTCGGGATCGCGCTGGACCCGCTCTTCATCCACTCCGGCCACGCGTTCGTCTACGCCTACCTCACGACCGCGTCCGACAACCGGGTCGTGAGGTTCCACCTCGACCCGAGCGGCACCGGCATCTACGACCTGCAGGTGATCCTCGAGGGGCTGGCGAAGGCGAGCATCCACGACGGCGGCGGGCTCGCGTTCGGCCCGGACGGGCAGCTGTACGTCGGGGTGGGGGACGCCGGTGTCCCCGACCGGGCCCAGGACCCGGCCAGCCTGAACGGCAAGATCCTGCGGATGACGACGACCGGCCAACCGCCGCTCTCGCCGGCCAACCCCGACCCGCACTCGCTCGTCTGGTCGATGGGACACCGCAACGTGCAGGGGCTCGCCTGGGACTCGTCGGGGGCCATGTACGCCCCCGAGTTCGGGCAGAACACCTGGGACGAGGTCAACCTCATCGAACCCGGCAAGAACTACGGCTGGCCGGTCGTCGAGGGCATGGGCGACGACCCGGCGTACACGAACCCCGTCGTCACCTGGACGACCGACGAGGCCAGCCCCTCGGGGATCGCGATCGTGGGCGACGTCGCCTACGTCGGGGCCCTGCGGGGTCAGCGCCTCTGGCGGGTCCCGCTCGACGGCGGTGACCCCGAGCCGCTGCTCCAGGACCAGTACGGCCGGCTGCGCAACGTCCAGGCCGCCCCGGACGGCTCCCTCTGGATCACCACCAGCAACCGCGACGGCCGCGGCCGCGCGGACGGCGGCGACGACCGGATCCTGCGGCTCTCAGGGTCCGACGGCCCGCCGTAGGGCGGTGTACGACTCGACCAGGGCACGCCGCTCCTGCGCGAGCAGCGGGTCCAGCCGGTCGCAGCCGTTCGCCACCCAGGCGTCGCTGATGTCCATCGCCTCGACCCGCGCGGCCGCGGCCGGGCGCACGTCTTCCGGGTCCGCGTCGTACACGTAGGCGTAGAGGTCGACGAGCGACTGCTCCAGCTCGGAGCCCGGCACGCCTGGGTCGTGCTGGTGCGCGCGGTGCAGCCGCCACCACTCGACCTCCAGCCTCGCCGCCGTCGCCGGGTCGATGTGCAGGTCCCGGCTGTCGCGGGCGACCAGCAGGTAGAACCGCCGCATGAGGTCGCGGCAGGCGTCCGGGTCGTTGTCCGGGTACGGCGCCCACTTCTGGTTCGCGCGCAGCACCAGGTACGCGCCGTACAGCGTCCTGCGCCGACCCATCCCGAACCCCGCACCGACCATGCCCACGGCCGCCGTCAGGAAGGTCCGCCACTCGTGGCGGTAGTACGCCGCCCACGCGTCGGTCTCGAGGTTGCCGACCTTCACGGGGTCGAAGTCGCGCGGGCCGGGCATCGTCGCCTCCAGGACGTCGTGCGAAGTGGTCGCCAAGGCGACCAGATCGTATGACGTCAGCCGGGGGGCCGGAACCGAAGAGACAGCGCCGGCCCGGCACCGCACACTGGTCCGGTGAAGCCGGCGGCGCTGAGCGGGCGCGACTCCGAGCTCCGGACCCTGCTCGACATCGTCCGGCGTGGGGTCGGCGGCACCCCGCAGGCGGTCGTCGTGCGTGGTGAGTCCGGGGTGGGCAAGACGACCCTGGTGCGCGCGGTGGTCGACGAGGTCCGCGCCGACGGCGCCCAGCTCTTGTGGGGCCAGGGCCTGCGCTTCGGTGCCGTCGAGGCGGCCTACCACCCGCTCGTCCTCGCGCTGGAGGGGTGGCTCCGGTCGGCCGGCGAGGCGGAGCGGACCCGGCTCCTCGACGAGATCCCGGCCGCGGCCAGGGTGCTGCCCTCGTTGGGCGCGCCACCGCCGGAGTCCCCGGCGCCGTTGATGACCGTCGTCGACGCGCTCATCGGGAGGATCGTGGCTCGCAGCCCGACGCTGCTGGTGGTCGACGACGTGCAGTGGGCCGACCCGTCGACCTGGGATGCATTGACCTACCTGGTGGCCGGGTTCGGTGAGCAGTCGCTCGCTCTCCTCGCGACCCAGCGCGAGGACGGCGTGCGTGACGAGCGGTTCCAGCACTGGCTCGACGGCCTCCGACGTCTCCCGGGGACCCACGCGCTCGACGTCGGTCGGCTGGACCGCGAGGGGACCGAGCGGCAGCTCACGGCCCTGATGGAGGGTGAGCCGCCTCCCGGCCTGCTCGAGGAGGTGTTCGCACGCTCTCAGGGCAACCCGTACTTCACCGAGCTGCTGGTCCGGCAGGCGGCGACGGGCGGGGTGGACGGCGCCGACGCCCTGCCGGACGAGCTGCGCCGCGCTCTCCTGGACAGCTGGCAGGCACTCGATCCGGGCACCCGCGCGATGACCCGTGTGCTCGCCGTGGCGGGACGCCCGACGCCGGTCGCGACGCTGTCAGCGGTGGCCGCAGACCTCGGTCTGCCGGCGACCGAGGGGCTGCGGGAGGCGGTCGACGCCCGCGTGACGGTGCTCGAGGGAGACCTCCTCTGGTTCCGGCACCCGCTGCTGGCCGAGGTCCTGGTGGAGACCTACCTCCCGGGAGAGGCCGGACCGGTGCACGCGGCGTGGGCCGGACTCCTCGCCGGGACGACGGGGGAGGGGGTGGACGAGCTGCGTCGCCTCGGGGACCTGGCGACGCACCAGGAGCTGGCCGGCGCACACCCGGAGGCCTTCGCCACGCTGCTCCGGGCGGCCGACGTCGCGCTGGAACTTCGGGTGCGGCACGAGGCGGCCGACTTCCTCAGCCGGGCCGTCGCCCTGTGGGAGACGGGGTCACCCGACCGCGACGACCTCGACGCCGAGGTGCGGCTGCTGGAGCGAGCCGGTCGGGTGTGCGAGCGCGCGGGGCGCAAGCAGGACGCGTGGCGCCTCATCGGCCGGGCTCGTGAGCGCCTGGACGAGACTCTTGAGCCGTTGTGGGCGGCGAAGCTCCGGATGACCCACGAGGACCTCTCGTGGGAGCTCGGCCTGATCGAGTCGATCGGCCAGGACATCACCGACGACGTGGTGCGTCTCACCCTCGCCGACCCCGACAGCAGTGAGCACGTCGATGCGTTGACGTGGACGGCCGAGAACCTCTACTGGTCGGGGCGGCCCGAGGAGGCCGCCGTGGCCGCCGGTGTTGCCGTGGAGGCCGCGGAGCGGGTCGGGTCGGGTGCCGCCCTGGCACTCGCGTACGCCACCAGGGCGATGATGACCCTCGGGGCGGATCTCGTGCAGGCGGCTCGCGATGCGGAGACGGCACGAGCGCACGCCGAGGCTTCCGGAGACCCCGACCTCATGGAGCTCGTGTTCCTGGCCGGGTGGTGGGTCCACCAGACGTCCGGGGACCTGGACGTGCTCGTGGGCTATGTCCAGGAGTGGCTGGACCTGGACCGCAGCGTCGGCGGTGCGGGCTGGGAGTGGCCGCGTCAGGTCCTCTCCCAGCTACTGCTGGACAGGGGCGATCTCGTCGGCCTGGACGCGCAGGTGCGGTCCGCCCTGGCGCGAGCGGACTCGGCGTACTTCGAGGTCACGGCGCGGCTGGCGGCCGCCGTGCTGGCCGTGCGGCGCGGAGCCCTCGACGCCGCGGAGCAGCACCGGGTCCGGGCCTACGAGGTGATGCCGTTCCTGGAGGACCGGCGCGGCGTGGACGCCGGACCGCTGCTGACCGAGATCCTGGTCGCGCTGGGCCGTCCCGACGAGGCCCTGGCCCTGGTGGAGCGCACTCTTCCGATCAACACCGGTGATCCCGCCACCATGGACGCGATGCTCATCGGGGCCGCCCGGGCCGTCGCTGAGCTGGTGCAACGGGCGACGGACGACCGCGACCCGGATGCCGTCCGGAGTCACCGACAGTCCCTGGACCGGCTCCTGGAGACGCGGGCGGGGTTGCCAGGCACTCCCTTCGAACCCGTCGAGGACCGCGACCGGGTGGCACGGGCGCGAGGGGCCCTGTTCCTGGCCGAGGTCGGCCGGGTCCACGACGAGGACGACCGGGTCGACCGCTGGCGGGAGGCGGTCCGGGCGGCCGAGACCGCAGGCATGCGGTGGGAGCAGCACCGCGCGGCCGTGCGGCTGGCCGCGGCCCTGGTGGAGTCCGGCACCGGCCGGGACGAGGCGGCGCGGATGATGAGATCGGCCCACGCGTACGCCGCGGAGCAACGTGCGGCCCCGCTGGCGGTCGCGGTCGAGGAGCTCGCCGGGCTCGCACGGATCTCGCTGGCCGCGCCGGTGGAGGCACCGGCCGTGTCGCGCGCCTTCGCCGGCCTCACGGCGCGAGAGGTGGAGGTGCTCGGTCACCTGGTCGCGGACCGGACCTACGCCGAGATCGCCGCCGAGCTGTTCATCAGCGAGAAGACGGTGAGCGTGCACGTCTCGAACCTGCTGCGCAAGACCCAGACGTCCTCGCGGCGCGAGGTCGCGGCGCTCGCCCGCCGCGTCGGCTGGTCAGACGGTCCGGTGCACAGCGGCCAGTGACGCGGGACGGGCTCAGCCCAGCACGAGCACCAGGTCGCCGCCGTCGACGGTCTGGGTGCCGGAGAACGCCAGCCGCTCGACCGTGCCGGCGCGTGGCGCGGTGATGGCGGCCTCCATCTTCATCGCCTCGATGGTGGCCAGCGTCTGACCGGCCTCGACCTCCTCGCCCTTCTCGACCACGACCGTGACGGCACCCTGGAACGGCGCGGCGACGTGGCCGGGGTCGGAGGTGTCGGCCTTCTCGGCGGCGGCCACCTCGGCCGACACCCCGCGGTCGCGGATGTTGACCGGCCGCAGCTGGCCGTTGATGAGGGCCATCACGGTCCGGTACCCGCGCTCGTCCGGCTCCGAGATGGCCTGCAGGCCGAGGATGATCGTCACGCCCTCGTCCAGCTCGACCTGGTGCTCGATGCCCTGCCGCAGCCCGTAGAGGTAGTCGATCGAGGAAAGCACCGAGACGTCGCCGTACGTCGCGCGCACCTCCTGGAAGTCCTTGGTCGGCCCGGGGAACAGCAGCTGGTTCAGCGTGGCCCGGCGGTCCTTGTCCAGGCCGTGCAGCTGCTCGTCGGTGAGGGAGCCCGAGGGCGCCTCCCACGGCCGGCCCTCGATCGCCTTGCTGCGGAAAGGCTCGGGCCAGCCGCCGGGCGGGTCGCCGAGCTCGCCGTGCAGGAAGCCGATGACCGACGCGGGGATGTCGAACTTCTGCGGGTTCTCCGCGAACTCCGCGGGGTCGGCGCCGACCGCCACCAGGTGCAGCGCGAGGTCGCCGACCACCTTGCTCGACGGCGTCACCTTGACGATGTGACCGAGGATGCGGTCGGCCGCGGCGTACATGTCCTCGATCTGCTCGAACTTCTCGCCGAGGCCCAGGGCGATCGCCTGCTGGCGCAGGTTGGAGAGCTGCCCGCCGGGGATCTCGTGGGTGTAGACGCGGCCCGTCGGGGCGGGCAGGCCGGACTCGAACGGCGCGTACACCCGGCGGACGGCCTCCCAGTACGGCTCGAGCGCGCAGACGGCCTCCAGCGACAGACCGGTCTCACGCGGGGAGTGGTCGGTCGCGGACACCAGCGCCGACAGCGGCGGCTGCGACGTCGTACCCGCCATCGATGCGGTGGCCGCGTCGACCGCGTCCACCCCGGCGTCGATCGCCGCGAGCAGGGTCGCCAGCTGGCCGCCCGGGGTGTCGTGGGTGTGCAGGTGCACCGGCAGGTCGAACTCCTTGCGGAGCGCGGTCACCAGGGTCCGGGCGGCCGGCGCGCGCAGCAGTCCGGCCATGTCCTTGATCGCCAGCACGTGGGCGCCGGAGTCGACGATCCGCGACGCCAGGCCGAGGTAGTAGTCGAGCGTGTAGAGCTTCTCGTCCGGGCTGGAGAGGTCGCCGGTGTAGCAGAGTGCGACCTCCGCGACCGTCGTGCCGGTCGACAGCACCGCCTCGATCGCCGGCCGCATCTGCTCGACGTCGTTGAGGGCGTCGAAGATCCGGAACACGTCGATGCCGGTGGCGGCGGCCTCCTCGACGAAGGCGTCGGTGACGGCCGTGGGGTACGGCGTGTACCCGACGGTGTTGCGCCCGCGCAGCAGCATCTGCAGGCAGAGGTTCGGAGCCGCCTGGCGGAGCTTGGCCAGCCGCTCCCACGGGTCCTCGGAGAGGAAGCGCAGTGCCACGTCGTACGTCGCCCCGCCCCACGCCTCCAGCGACCAGAGCTGCGGGGTCGTGCGGGCGACGTGACCGGCGACCTCGAGCAGGTCGCGGGTGCGCACGCGGGTGGCGAGCAGGGACTGGTGCGCGTCGCGGAACGTGGTGTCGGTGACGGCGACCCTGTCCTGGTCGCGCAGGGCCTGCGCGAAGGCCTGCGGGCCGAGCGCGAGCAGCTGCTGCCGCGTGCCGTCCGGCGCGGGCACGGCGAGGTCGACGTCCGGCAGCTTGCTGACCGGGTCGATGCTCACCGGCGCGGGACCGTGCGGCTGGTTCACCGTGACGTCCGCGAGGTACGTGAGGAGCTTGGTGCCGCGGTCGCCCGACGAGCGCGCGGTGAGCAGCTCGGGGTGGGTCTCGATGAACGACGTCGTCACCCGGCCGGCGTAGAAGTCGGGCTCGTCGAGCAGCGCCTGGAGGAAGGCGATGTTGGTGGAGACGCCACGGATCCGGAACTCCGCCAGGGCACGCCGCGCGCGCTCGACGGCCTTGTCGAACGTGCGGGCGCGACACGTCAGCTTGGCGAGCATCGAGTCGAAGTGCGGGCTGATCTCCGCGCCCGTGTACGTCGTACCGCCGTCGAGCCGGATGCCCGCACCGCCGGGGGACCGGTACGTCGTGATCCGGCCGGTGTCCGGGCGGAAGTTGTTGGCCGGGTCCTCGGTGGTGATCCGGCACTGGAGGGCGGCACCGCGGATCTGCACGGTCTCCTGGCTGAGGCCGAGGTCCTCGAGCGTCTCGCCCGACGCGATCCGCATCTGCGACTGCACCAGGTCCACGTCGGTGATCTCCTCGGTCACCGTGTGCTCGACCTGGATGCGCGGGTTCATCTCGATGAAGACGTAGTTGCCGTCCGGGTCGACGAGGAACTCGACCGTGCCGGCGTTCTTGTAGCCGATGTGCCGGGCGAACTTGACCGCGTCCGCGCAGATGCGCTCGCGCAGCTCCGGGTCGAAGTTCGGCGCCGGCGCGATCTCGACGACCTTCTGGTGACGGCGCTGCACCGAGCAGTCGCGCTCGAAGAGGTGCATCACGTTCCCCGCACCGTCGGCGAGGATCTGCACCTCGATGTGTCGGGGATCCACGACGGCCTGCTCGACGAACACCGTGGGGTCGCCGAACGCGCCCTCGGCCTCGCGCATGCAGGTCTCGACCGCCTCGCGCAGCTGCTCCGGCGCGTCGACGCGCCGCATGCCGCGGCCGCCGCCGCCGGCGACGGCCTTGACGAAGAGCGGGTACGGCAGCGCGGACGCCGCCTCCACGACGACGTCGGCGTCGTCGCTGGGGTCGACCGAGGCAAGCGTGGGTACGCCGGCCTCCTTCGCCGCCGCGATCGCGCGGGCCTTGTTGCCGGTCAGCGACAGCACGTCCGCGGTCGGCCCGACGAAGGTGATGCCGGCGTTCGCGCAGGCCTCGGCCAGCCGCGGGTTCTCGCTGAGGAAGCCGTATCCTGGGTATACCGCGTCGGCTCCCGCACGGACGGCGACGGCGACGATCGCGTCCGGGTCGAGGTACGCGCGGACGGGATGGCCGCGCTGGCCGATCTCGTACGCCTCGTCCGCCTTCAGGCGGTGCTCGGACCACCTGTCCTCGTTCGGGAACACCGCGACGGTGCGCGCTCCGAGCTCGTAGGCAGCCCGGAACGCCCGGATGGCGATCTCGCCCCGGTTGGCCACGAGCACCTTCGAGAACATGGCCCGCAGGCTACTTGCGGGGCGCTACCACGGCGGCTCGTTGTCCGGTCGGTGGTTGGGTCGTCGTGTCCCAACCGTTATCGGTATACGGGCGCACCGGCCGGGTCGTGAGGGATCATCTCTCCGATGACGCCCTGGCAGCTGTACGAGCGCGGCGCGGCGACGCTCGTCGCGTCGTGGGCGGAGTACGCCCGCGGAGCGGTGGGCGCGTCCGTCGTACGGGTGCCGGGTGCGGTCGTCGCGGTGTTCACCGAGGAGCCGGAGAGCCTGGTCTACAACAACGCCCTGGCCGACATGGGGCTCGATGCCGAGGCTCGTGCTGCGATGGTCGCGGCGGTCGAGGAGGAGTACGTCGAGTCGGGCGTCGAGCGGTACGCCCTGTGGGTGCACGAGGGCGACAACGCGATGCGCGCCGAGCTCGACGACCGCAAGTACGTCGTGACCGAGTCGACCCGTGCGATGGGCATGGCCCTGCGGGACCTGGACGTCCCGCGTCCGGAGCTCGAGCTGAGGACCGCGGGGTGGTCGGACTACGTCGCCATGCTCGGGCTGGGCGCCGACTTCCAGCAGTACGCCGACCCCGACGCGTTCGTCGTCCAGGTGGCCCTGCTGGACGGCCGGGCCGCCGCGGTCGGCATGGCCTACGACCACCAGGGCGACTGCGGCATCTACAACATCACGACCCTGGAGGACGCGCGGCGCCGCGGCCTCGGCTTCTCGCTGACCGCGTTGATGCTGCACGAGGCGCGCGAGCGCGGCTGCATCACCGCGTCGCTGCAGTCCACCCCCATGGCGGAGGGGCTGTACTCACGCGTCGGGTTCCGCGACCTCGGGCGGTACCTCGAGCACACGCCCCGCTGGGCCCTCGTCCCCTAGGACCAGGAACTGCTCGACCAGCCCCGGCACCGCGTCGCGGGCGAGGGCGGTGCCGACGGGGGCGGGTACGTCGAGGACGGTCACCGACTGCCGCCCGCCCGCCATCGTCGCGACCAGCGTGGTCAGGCCGACCCGCCGCTGGAACCAGGTGTCGCTGAACGTCCAGCCGATCACGGCCGGCGTCTCGAGCGCGACCCGGCGGCGCACCAGGCTGCCGGCGCGTGACACGAGGTGGCCGCCGACCAGGGCGTGGCCGAGCGTGCGCGAGCGGTCGACGGCGAGCCCGTAGCCGGCCGCCAGCGCGAGCGGGCCGAGCAGCACGGTCTCCCACGGCACGTCCGCCGTGAACGCCAGGGTCGTGGCCGCCACGGTGACCAGGGCGGGTACGACGAGGGCACGGGTGTAGCGGCGACGGGTGGCGGCCGGCCCGTGCGCGACCAGCGGGGCGGTGACCGGCTCGGGGGTGCCGAGCACCTGCACGGCCACGCCGGCGACGAGGTCCCGAGGTGCGGGAGGTACGAGCGTGCCGGAGCCGCGCTCGTCGCGGTCCAGGCCGGTGACGATCGCCGACAGCCGAGCGCCGGACGCCAGCCGCAGGCCCAGCGGCTCGCCGAGGCTGACACCGCGCAGCCGGGTCGCGTCCATGCTCGTCTCGCGGGTGGTCAGCAGCCCGCGGCGCAGGTGCCAGGCATGGTCGGCGCGCGTGTAGACGAGCGTGAAGCCGTAGTTGGTGACCAGGTAGCCGAGGACCGCCAGCACCGATGCGACCAGCGCCAGCCCGAGGAGCGCGACCGGCACGAGGAGCAGGAGCGAGAGACGGGCCGCCCGCTCGGCTGTCGTGTCGATGGGCAGCTGGTCCCAGAGCCCGAGCCCGTTGAGCACCTGGCTGCCGCCGCCGAGGACCGCGGCCGCGATGACCAGGCCGGAGCTGGTGAAGGGCGCGAAGCGCAGCCAGCCCGGATCGAACCGCACCACCGGGCGGGTGTTGTCGGCCTCGGTGGCCCGTTCGCGCGCCTCCGGGGTCCCGTGCAGGAGGTCGGAGCGCAGCGCGGCGGCCGCGCGGGTGCGCACGCCGTCGAGGTCGAGCTCGTCCTCGCCCTTCTTCGAGGCGGTGCCGGTGCCGATCCGCACGGTCGTCAGACCGAGGACGCGGTGGATCGGCGAGGCGGTGATGTCGACCGTGCGCACGCGGTCGATCGGCGTGGACAGCACGTGCTTGTTGAGCAGGCCCCGGCGCAGCTCCACCCGTCCACCGGCGATCCGGAAGCTGGTCGTGACGTACCGCGCGACGCCCAGCGCCACCGGGATCGCGATGCCGATGACGTTCCACCACCAGTCGTGGCCTCCAGAGGCGCTGCCCGCCACGAGGATGCCGATGAGCGGCACGAGGAAGCGGCCCACCTCGCGGATCGGGTGCACCAGCAGCATCAGCGGGTCCAGGCGCTGCCACTCGGCGTGGTCGACCAGCCGATCGGGCAGCCGGTCGGCGTACGGGTTGACCGCCTGCTCGTCCGTCACGTCGCGTCGCCGGGGATCGTGTCGGCCTTGATGGTGAGCTCGTCGACCACCGCCCGGGCCCGGTCGCGGTCGAGCCCGGCGATCTCCAGCGCGCCGGCGGCCGACGCGGTGGTGACGGTGACCGACGCCAGCCCGAACAGCCGGGCGATCGCGCCCTCGACGTAGTCGACGGTCTGGATGCGCGACATCGGCGCGATGCGGCGCTCGCGGCGCCACCAGCCGGTCTGGGTGTAGACCGCCGTGTCGGTGACCTCCCAGCGGTGCACGAGGTAGCGCCACTGCGGGATCACGAACGCCGCTGCGAGCGTGACCGCGCCGAGCAGGACCGGCATCCACCACTGCAGGTCGTACCAGTCGAAGACCAGCGAGGTGACCAGCAGTGCGGCCATCAGGACCGCCGCCCGGACCAGGCCGCCCACCATCCACATCAGCCGCGCGCGCGGGCTGACCAGCTCGCTCGGGTCGCGCAGACGGGGGGCCGGCTCCATGCCGCCGAGCCTACGGGCGGTCATCGACCGAACCGATGTCCCGGGCCCAGCGTCGTACGGTCGTGACCGTCCCTGCGCGCCTCCTCGCCGCCGGCGCGCTCGGAACGGCGCTGCTGGCCCCGCTGTCCGCCGGGGCCGCACCAGTGTCGCCCGGCTGCGACGGCCAGCGCGCCACGATCGTCGGGACCCGCGGCGACGACCACCTGGTCGGCACGTCCGGACCCGACGTGATCGTCGGACTCGGTGGGGACGACCGGATCGAGGCGGGCGCCGGCCGCGACGTGGTCTGTGGGCTCGCGGGTGCCGACGTCATCGACGGCGGACCCGGCAACGACCGGATCTTCGGCGGCATCGACTCGTGGTGGTTCGACCGGGGCGGGCCGAACCGGGTGGGCGACCGGGTGCTGCCCGGTCCCGGCAAGGACTACGTCGACCTGGGCGCGGACCGACGACCCGGTGACGAGACGCTGGAGCGCGACACCCTGGTCTACCGCGACCTCGACCACGGGATCGTCGCGCACTTCTGGCCGCACGAGGGATCGGTCGAGGCGGACGGCACCGACACGGTCCGCGTGCACGGGCAGATGGGCGTGGTCGGCACGCGTTTCGACGACACTCTCATCGGCTCTCCCAGGGCGGACACCCTGCGAGGGCTGGGCGGCCAGGACTACTTGTACGGCTACGGCGGCGACGACCTGCTGCTTCCCGGTGGCGGCGTCGACGAGGTGTACGGCGACTCCGGGAACGACGACATCGGCTCGTCGGGCGGTGCGGACGCGCTGAGAGGCGGACCCGGCGACGACTTCGTGGACACGCAGGGGAACCCGGACGTGGCGATCGTGACTCTGGGAGCCGGCGCCGACCAGCTCAACACCACGGTGCGACCCCGCGGCGGTTTCGACGCCGACGCCGGCACCGGTCACGACACCATCGTGCTCGGCTACGCCCGGCACGACGACCTGCCGCCCGCCGACCTCGACCTGGGCAGCGGGGTCGTCACCCTGGGTACGTCGGCGACGGGGCGGCTGGCGTCGTTCGAGTGGTGGGTCATGCTCGACGACCAGCCGCTGACCATCCACGGCACCGACAAGGCCGAGCGCATCGAGGCCGGCGGGCAGGGTCCCGTCCGCGCATGGATGGCGGGCGGCGACGACGCCGTCTACGCGTCCGGCTCCGACGACTTCATCGACTCCGGACCGGGTGACGACCTGGTCTGGGCCTACCAGGGGACCGACACCTGCCTGGAGACCGAGCACGCCCGCGGCTGCGAGGTCCGGCAGCTGCCCGGCCGTGTCCGGGCCCGGGAGCCGGCGGTGATGTGTCACGGCCGGCCGTCGACCATCGTCGGCACGCCGCACCGTGACCTGCTGGTCGGAACGGACGGTCCGGACGTCATCGTCGGCCTCGGCGGTGACGACCGGATCGAGGGCGGAGCCGGCGACGACGTGATCTGCGCCGGCCTCGACGGCATGAAGCCGCGCACCTCGAACGGCGGCTGGGTCTACTACCTGGCCGTCGGCGACACCGTCCTCGGGGGAGCCGGGGACGACCTGATCGACCTCGGGTACGACGAGCGCCAGGTGACCAACAACGGCTTCGCGCCCGACGTGCTGGTCCTGGGCGGGGCGCACGGTGCGACGCTCCGGCTTGCCGAGGCGGGGGGATGGAGCGTCGCCGACGGTGCCGGGCACGACCGGATCGTGGGTCAGCCGAGGCTCGACGTCCGCGGATCGCAGGGACCGGACCGGATCTGGGGCACGTCGTACGACGACCACATCGACGGCCGGGGTGGGGACGACGTCGTCCGTGGACTCGGAGGAGAGGACGTGCTGCTCGACTCCGGGGCGGGCGACGACCGCGACCGGCTCCTCGGCGGGCGCAGTCGCGACACGCTGAACGCTGCATCGGGGCCGGACGTGCTCGAGGGCGGACCGGGCAACGACGACCTCATCGCCTCCGACGACGCAGTGAGCCTGGACGGCGGGGTCGGGGACGACCAGCTCGTCTACGGCGGTGCCGGTGTCGGCTGCGCGGACCTGACGGGTGGCCAGGGATCGGACTTCCTCTCGCTCATCCCGTCAGCCGGCAACATCCGCGGCCGCATCGAGGTCGACCTGGACGGCGGGGCCGTCGGTCCGTGCGGCGCGGTGACCGGCGTCGAGATCCTCAGCCTGACCGACCAGACGTCAGAACCGGAGCGAGGACCGCACTGGGTGGTACGCGGCACCCCGCGGGCCGACCAGGTGACGCTGTTCGAGGGAAGTCGTCTGACCGCACACCTGCGCGGCGGCGACGACACGCTCGTCGGCGGTCAGGGCGACGACGTCCTCGACGGCGGTCCCGGGGACGACACGGCGGACGGTGGCTCGGGCGAGGACCGATGTCCGCGCGTGGAGCACCGGACGAGCTGCTAGCGGTGGGACCGTTGCGTCGGCGTCGAGGCCGGTCACCCGTCACGGCTGGTGCCGGTCAGTCCTCGAGACGACCGTGGGGTGGATCGGAGGGCAGATCCTCGTGAGCGGTCGGGACCTTGGGCCCTGGGACACCGACCTTGACCCTGCTGGGCTCTGCGTATGCCTGTGGGTATGTCTCTGCGTCGCACATGGAGCTGGGCCGGTGTGCTGGCCCTGGCGCTGCTCGCCCTGGGTCCGGTCTCACCGGTCGTGTCCGACCCCCCTCATGCGCTGCTGAACCCCTCGTCTCCGCACTGTCTGGGAGGCGCCGCAACCCTCATCGGCACTGACGCCAGGGACGTCCTGGTGGGCACACCTGGCGACGACGTGATCGTCGGCCTGGGTGGTTCGGATGTCGTCAAGGGCCGCGGCGGTGACGACCGTGTCTGCGGAGGGCCCGGCGACGACACGCTGCTGGGGGGTGGTGGCACGGATGTGCTGGACGGCGGCAACGGCGACGATGCCCTGCACGGGGGGCGGGACGGCTGGTGGGCGAGAGGACCCGGTGACCGTGCCCTCCTGGGCGACGTCCTGGAGCCGGGGCCGGGCAACGACCTCGTCGACGGCGGACAGGACGCCCGCCAGCGGTGGAAGCCGACGGCGACGTTCGACCCGGAGCAGCCGTCCTACCCCGACAGCGTCGACCTCTCGTCGTCACCCGAGGCGGTCGAGGTCCGGCTGGCCGGTGCCGGCGGACGCGGCCGAGCGCGGGGACAGGGCGCGGACACGATCGTCGGTCAGCCGGTTCTGGCGGTGGTGGGCACGGCGTACGACGACCGTATCGTCGGCGGCCCGGCCTCCGATGTGCTGAGCGGAGGCGGCGGTGCCGACGTCCTGGACGGCCGGGCTGGACGCGACGTCCTCGACGACGTCGACCCCCAGGACCCCGAAGAGGAGCGATGGGCGCCGTCGACGGAGGTGGACCGGCTCCGCGGTGGCCCTGGCGCCGACGTGGTGATGTCGACGTGGGGGTCGGACCGAGTCCGGGCCGGGGGAGGCGCCGACCTCGTGGACATGAACGTCGGCGCGTGCGGTCGGCTGGACGGTGGAACCGGCGCGGACCGCTTGGGCATGCGTGCGAACCAGCGCGGGGTGGCCGAGCTCGACATCGCGGCCGGGACGATCAGTGGCGGACTCGACGGGGCGCCGTGCACCGTCATCTCGGCGTTCGAGAAGTACCTGCCCACTGGATACACCACGTTCGTGGTGCGCGGGACCGACTCGGTGGACCGGATCGGTGTCGGGCCACCTTCGCCCAGGTGGATCTGGTCCGCCACGGACGGGCACACCCGCCTGGTGGCCTCGCTGCGAGGCGGCAACGACGTGGTCGTCGGGTCGGGAGGAGACGACCTGATCGACGCCGGACCGGGTGCGGACCGGGTGCGGGCCGGTGGCGGGACGGACGTGTGCCTCGGCGCCGAAGACGCGGCCGGTTGCGAGCAGGACTCGCTGCCCGGCGGTACCCCGACGTGCGATGGCCGGACGGCGACGATCCTCGCCGAAGTGGCGGGTGGCCGGGTGGTGGGCACGCCGCAGGACGACGTCATCGTCGGGTCATCGGTGAACGACCGCATCGACGGGCTGGGAGGAGACGACACGATCTGCGCCGGCGATGGTGCCGACGTCCTGCGCGGCGGAAGCGGCCAGGACCGTCTGTTCGGCGGCCCCGACGGGGTGCTGCGCTATGACAACGACCCCAGCAGGACCGTGCTGAGCGCCATCGGGGACGCGGTGCTCCCCGGCCCTGGTGACGACCTGGTGGACCTCGGGCTCGACCCCCGGCAGCACCAGGGCGACCCGGGCAACTACGACCAGCTCGAGTACCTGCCCGACGTCCTCGACTACAGCGACTCCCCCGTCGGTGTGGTCGCCGACCTCACCACCACGTCGGACGTCGTGGCGGTGCACGTCGGCCCCGAGTCCGACTCGGCGGTGTTCCCTCCGGGCACGATGCTGCGAGCCAGCCTCCACGCCGACGTGATCACCGGGAGCCCGGGTGACGACGTGGTGGCCGGGCTGGGTGGCGGCGACGTGGTGACGGGGGGCGCGGGGAACGACTCACTGGACGGTGAGGTGTCGTGCGGTTGGTACGACGCCTGCGCTGCCGCGGATCTGGTCCCTGACGACCTGGATGGCGGGGACGGCGTGGATCGCCTCATGACGCGATGGCGAGCCGGCTCGAGTGTGCGAGGGGGAGCCGGCGACGACTGGCTGACCGTGCTGATGGACGCTCCGGGTGACTCTCACCTCGACGGAGGGGACGGTCACGACACCGTCGACCTCGAGGCCGCCCTACCGGGCCGCACCTGGCACGGCACGGTCGACCTCGGCGTCGGCACCTTCACCTACGACCGCCGCCCTTCCGGAGTCCTCGGGCACGTCGCCTCCTTCGAGGAGCTCCGACTCGACCGGGACGACACCTGGACGGTCTTCGGCAGCAGTGGTGCTGACGCCATCTGGGGCGCAGGCGAGGTCTGGAGCCGAGGCGGCGACGACTTCGTGTCGGGGACGTTCGGAGATGACTTCATCGACACCGGTGACGGGCACGACGAGGTCTGGGCGTACGACGGGCAGGACACCTGCCTGCACGCCGAGGTGACCTCGTCGTGCGAGGTCAAGAAGGCCGACTAGTCCTTCAGCTCGCAGATCACGGCACCGTTGGTGACCGTCGCGCCGACCTCGGCGTTGAGGCCCGTCACGGTGCCGGCCTTGTGGGCCTTCAAGGGCTGCTCCATCTTCATCGCCTCGAGGACGACCACGACGTCGCCCTCGGCGACGGCCTGACCCTCCTCGACCGCGACCTTGACGATGGTGCCCTGCATGGGGCTGGTGACGGCATCGCCGCTGGCGGCCGCTCCGGCCTTCTTCCCCGCGGCTCGCTTGGGCTTCTTCGCGCCGGCGGCGGGGCCGGCCGCGAGGCCGCCCAGACCGCCCGGCAGCACGACCTCGAGTCGCTTGCCGCCGACCTCGACGGTGACCCGCTGGCGCTCGGCCGGCTCGTCGACCTCGGCGCTCTCGCCGCCGTACGGCTCGATCGTGTTGTCGAAGTCCGTCTCGATCCACGTCGTGTAGACCTCGAACGAGCCCTCGCCGCTGGGGTTCGAGGCCCCGACGTACGCCGGGTCGTCGACCACCGCGCGGTGGAACGGGATGACCGTGGGCATGCCGTCGACCACGAACTCGGCCAGGGCACGGCGCGAGCGCTCCAGCGCCTGGGTGCGGTCGCGGCCGGACACGATGAGCTTGGCGACCAGCGAGTCGAAGGCGCCGGGCACCGTCTCACCCTGGTCGTAGCCGCCGTCGAGGCGGATGCCGGGGCCCGACGGCGCGTGCCAGTGGGTCAGCGTGCCTGGAGCCGGCATGAAGCCGCGGCCGCCGTCCTCGGCGTTGATGCGGAACTCGATCGAGTGACCGCGTACCTCGGGGTCGTCGTACCCGAGCTCCTCGCCGGCGGCGATCCGGAACATCTCGCGGACGAGGTCGATCCCGGTGACCTCCTCGGACACGCAGTGCTCCACCTGCAGCCGGGTGTTGACCTCGAGGAAGGAGATGGTGCCGTCCTTGGCGACGAGGAACTCGCAGGTGCCGGCGCCGACGTACCCCGCTTCGCGCAGGATCGCCTTGCTGGACTCGTAGAGCCGGGCGACCTGGTCGTCGGTGAGGAACGGCGCGGGTGCCTCCTCGACCAGCTTCTGGTGACGGCGCTGGAGGGAGCAGTCGCGGGTGGAGACGACCACGACGTTGCCGTGCTGGTCGGCCAGGCACTGGGTCTCGACGTGCCGCGGCCGGTCCAGGAACTTCTCGACCAGGCACTCGCCGCGCCCGAACGCGCCGACGGCTTCGCGGACCGCCGACTCGTAGAGCTCGGGGATCTCCTCCAGCGTGCGGGCGACCTTCAGGCCGCGGCCGCCGCCGCCGAACACCGCCTTGATGGCGACGGGCAGGCCGTTGGCCTTGGCGAACTCGACGACCTCGTCGGCGTCCTTCACCGGTTCCTTGGTGCCCGGCGCCAGCGGGGCGTTGGCCTTCTGTGCGATCTGCTTGGCCTTGGCCTTGTCGCCCAGGGCGTCGATGGCGTCCGGCGACGGCCCGATCCAGGTCAGGCCGGCGTCGATCACGGCCTGCGCGAAGCCGGCGTTCTCGGCCAGGAACCCGTACCCCGGGTGCACCGAGTCGGCGCCGGACTTCTCCGCGACGGCGATGATCTTCGCGATGTCGAGGTAGGAGTCGGCCGGCGTCGCGCCACCGAGACTGTGCGCCTCGTCGGCCAACCGCACGAAGAGGGCGTCGCGGTCGGGGTCGGCGTACACCGCCACGCTCCCGATCCCGGCGTCCTTGCAGGCGCGGATGACGCGGACGGCGATCTCGCCGCGGTTGGCGATCAGGACCTTGCGAAGAGGCTTGATCTCAGGCACCGGGGCACCATATCGCCCGGCATCCGTCGGTCGAGGAGGGCCGAAGGCCCGTCACGAGACTCCGAACCTAGGGCAGGAGCAGCGCCGAGTCCCCGAACTCGTGCCAGAGGTAACCCTCCGCAGTCGCCGCGTCGTACGCCGCCCGGGTGAGCTCCTTCCCCGCGACGGACTCCACGAGCATGAGGTGGGAGGCCTCGGGGTCGTGCCAGCCGGTGACGAGCCCGTCGACCACGCGGGCAGGGTCGTCGGGGGAGATGACGCGGTCGGTCCAGCCGGCCCGCTTCCTGACGTGGCCGCTGCGGTCGACGGCCGACTCGAGGGCGCGGGTGACGGTCGTGCCGACCGCCACCACGCGACCACCGCGCGCCTTGGTGGCGTTGACCGCCTCGGCGGTCGCCTGCGGGACGGCGTACCGCTCGGCCTGCGGCGCTTCGCCGGCCTCCTGGCTCGAGAGGCCGGTGTGCAAGGTGATCGGGGTGATGGCGATGCCTCGGCTGACCAGGCGCGTGACGATGTCGGTGGTGAACGGACGGCCCGCGGACGGCATCTCGGCGCTGCCGGGGTCGATGCCGAAGACGGTCTGGTAGTCCGTGAGCGGGTAGCGGCGGTCGAGGTACCCGTAGGCGATCGGCCGCCCGGTCCGCGCCATCGTGGCGGGCAGGTCGCCGCTGGCCGTCGCGCGCCAGAGGCGGTTGCCCTCGCCGGTCGGTGAGCTCCTCCTGTGGCCGTGCGGTGCCTGGAGGGTGAGCGTGGCGCCGTCGAGGTACAGGGTCTCGCCGGGTACGGCGTCGAGCACCGCCCTGCTCGCGTCGGGGCTGGTCCGCAGCTCGACCACCCAGGCGCCGTCGTCCAGGCGGGTGGCGACGTGCACGACCACCGCGCCCCGCGCCGTACTGGTCGCGTCGGCCTCCCCGGCGATGGTCGCGCTGGTGTTCACCACGAGCAGGTCGCCGGGCTCGAGCTCGTCGGGGAGGTCGCGGAACGTGCGATGTCGGAGGTCACCGGGCGTCCGTGCGACGAGGAGCCGGACGCCGTCCCGGGGCACGCCGCGGTGCTCGGGCGGCGCGGCGGCGAACGCTCTGCTCACGGTGGGGGTGCTCATGCGGGCACTCCCGTCAGGGTCGGGATGTCGGCGGCGCGGTAGCGGCCGCTGCGTGGTCGCCGGTCGACCAGGGCGAGCAGGTGGGGTACGACGCTCTCCGGGCTCGGCAGGTGGCTCAGGTCCTCGCCGGGCTCGGCGTCGCGGTGCATCTGGGTGTTCATGTCGCCGGGGTCGACGACGTACGCCGTCACGCCGGTCTCCTCCCCGAACGTGAGCGTCAGGTGGTCGAGCGCCGCCTTGGACGCGCCGTAGCCGCCCCAGCCCCCGTAGTGCTGGACCGCCGCGTCCGAGGAGAGGCTGAGCAGGATGCCGTCGTTGCGCTGGAGGTCGTGGACGAGGGCTCGCGTGAGGGCGTGGGGGGCACCCGCGTTGGTCTCCCAGATCGCGGCCAGGCTCTCGGTCTCCAGGTCCTTCAGCGCGGGCATGGGCGTCGGTCCGAGCGTGCTGGCGTTGTGCACCAGCAGGTCGAGGCCCTGGCCGCCCACCGCCTTCACCAGCTCGGCGCGGTGGCCGGGGTCGGCGATGTCGCCCGGGATCGCCGCGACGGCATCGAGGTCCCGGGTCGCCTCGGCCAACCTGGCGGCGTCGCGCGCGTCGGTGACGACGGTCCAGCCACGGTCGTGCAGCGCGTGCACCAGAGCGCGCCCCAGTCCCGCGGACCCGCCGGTGATCAGGGCCAGAGGTCGGTCAGTACGTGTCATGTCATCGAGGGTGCAACCTCAAGTCCACTTGAGATCAAGCCCGTGGGCCGAGGAGTGTCGCTCCGCTGGTCGAGGAGAGCGTCGCTCCGCTGGTCGAGGAGGGACGAAGTCCAACGCTGGTCGAGGAGGGACGAAGTCCAACGCTGGTCGAGGAGGGACGAAGTCCAACGCTGGTCGAGGAGGGACGAAGTCCCGTCACGAGACCCCGCGACCCCGGCTTCGGCCTGCGGGCCGCCGGCTGGTTGCGGTCGAAGAAGAACGAACAGGGGTGGCTGGTCGCCGGAGGTGGTTGCGGTGGCCAGCTGAAGACCGTGCCCGCCGGCAGGTCCGTGGGTGGTCGACCGCTGTGGTCGCCGCCCGGAACAGCCTCCCCAAAATCGTTGGCCAGATTCCCGGAATCCCTTGTGGACAAAGGGTTTCTGGCGAGTTGGAGTGTCGGTGGTCGATGCTTGGATTGACACATGTCCAGCACGTACGCCGCCCCGCTCGATGCGGTCGAGCGCGCGCTGGACGACCTCGCCACGATCGCTCCGGACTACCGCAGCACCGGGGAGAAGAAGGACGCCCTGGTCCGGTTGTCGCGGATCGTGGCCCGGGTCGAGGCCGAACGGATCCGGATCCTCGCGACCGCGGAGGACATCGCGGTCGAGACCGGGGCCCGGTCCACTGCGCACTGGCTCGCGGCCGAGACCCGCGACGGGATCGGGCAGGTCCGGGTCCGCGAGAAGCTCGCCCGCATCGGTGGTGGGGCGATCACGGCCGCGATGGGTGAGGGTGCGGTCAACGTGGCCCAGGCCCGGGAGATCGTCGACGCCCTGGAGCGGCTGCCGAAGAACCTGGACCCCGAGCTCCGGGACAAGGGCGAGGCCTACCTGATCGGAGAGGCCGCCCACTTCGGACCCCCGGAGCTGCGACGGCTCGGGGCCAGGCTGCTGGAGGTCATTGCCCCCGAGGACGCCGATGACGCGGAGTACCAGCGGCTCCTGGCCGAGGACCGCCGCGCCCGCGCCGTCACCCGGGTCACCTTCCGCGACCGCGGCGACGGTTCGGGAGACCTCCACGCCCGGATGCCCATGCCCGTGCTGAACCGGCTACGGACCTACCTGGAGTCCTACACCTCACCCCGCCGCGGACCCCTCGGGGATGACGTCGAGCAGCTGCCCGCACCGCGGCGTCGCGGGGAGGCGTTCTGTGCGCTGCTGGAGAACCTCCCCGCCAACCGGCTCCCGAAGCACGGCGGGACCGCCACCAGCGTGATGGTGATGATCGACCTCGAGACCCTCCGGGCCGGCGCCGGGTTCGCGGAGACCTCCACCGGGGACCGGCTCACCGCCGAACAGACCCGACGCCTGGCCTGCCAGGCCGGCATCATCCCCGTCGTCCTCGGCGGGAAGGGCGAGATCCTCGACCTCGGCCGCAGCAAACGCCTCTTCACCGGCCCACAGCGCAAGGCCATGGCCCTCCGCGACCGCCAGTGCACCGCCGACGGCTGCACCATCCCCGCCGCCTGGACCGAGGCCCACCACTTCCGACAACCCTGGACCAAAGGCGGCAGAACCGACCTCGCCGACGGCAAGCTCCTCTGCCCCTTCCACCACCACCGCGCCCACGACCCCGCCTGGCAGACCCACCACCATCCCAACGGATCCACCACCTTCCACCGCAGGACGTGAGCCGCGCTGAGGGTCATACTCGAGTCGTGGAGCCGACGCGGGAGGTCGACAGCGCGCGGGGCGGTCTCATCCGCCGCGAGGCTCCGCCGCGCATGGGCGACCTGCGCTGGAACGGCGAGGAGTGGCGGCGCTGGAACGGCCGGCGCTGGATCCGGGCGTTGGCGTCCGTGCAACCGGAGCGGCTGAAGAACCCGGCCAGGTACAGCGACGAGGACGCCGTCAGCGACGAGCGCCAGCAACGCGCGCTGGCCTTCGCGGTCGAGGACCAGGTCGCGACTTACGGTGCGCACGTCGTGTTCCAGGGCCCGAGCGGCGCGATCATCGGCTACCGCCGCCGCGTGTCCCACGGACTGCACGCGATCCTGACGATCCTGACCTCGGGCCTGTGGGCGATCGTCTGGCTCGCCGCCGCGGCCGGACGCCGGGAGGACCGCGTGCGCCTCGAGCCGGACCGCTTCGGCAACATCTGGGTCACGAAGGTCGCCGGGGCCTGAACGACGTCAGGAGAGGTCCGGGATCAGGCCCTGGACCAAGTCGTACGTGGCCCTGTCGGCGGCGCTGACCAGCCCGCCCCTGACCCGTACCTGCGGCTGGTAGGCCTGCCCGTCGAAGGTGCCGAGGAACCCGCCGGCCTCGGCGAGCAGCAACGAGCCCGGGGCGTGGTCCCACGGCTTGGTGCCCGCGTAGATCCCGTAGTCCGCCTCGCCCTCGACGATCTTGGGGTAGTCGATCCCGCAACAGACCCACGTCAGCTCCAGCGCACGCAGGGCCCCCAGCGCGCGGCCGATCCAGCGCCGTTTCGAGGTGACCCCGCGCAGCTGCTCGCCGACAGGCGGCCGGATGAGCCGCTTGCCGTTGCGGAACGCCCCCGCGCCCCGCTCGGCGACGTACGCCGTCTCGTGCTGCGGCTGCCAGATCCACGCCCGCCCGACCTCGCCGCCACGGACCTCGGAGGCCATCACGGCGTGGTCCTTGGACCCCTTGACGAAGTTCTTGGTCCCGTCGACCGGGTCGACGGTGAACGCGTGGTCGGCGGCGTCGAACCGGTCCCTGAGCGACTGGTCGACGGCGTACGCCTCCTCGCCGAGGACGACGACGCCCGGGTACGCCGCCTGGAGGGCCGCGGTGATGAGGACCTCCGCCTCACGGTCGGCCACCGTGACGAGGTCGCCGGGGTTCTTCTCGGCGATCTCGTGGGAGCTGAGGCTGCGGAACCTGGGGTTGATGACCTCCTCGGCCACCTCCCGCAGGAGGGTCAGCACCTCGTCGGTCTCCATCACCCCCACCCTAGGGGCGGCTCATCGGGACACCGCCTCGACGTACACCCAGCGGCCGCCGCGCCGCTCGAACAGGCTCACCTCGTGGTGCACGCCGGGTCCGTCGGCGGTGCGGAAGTGCGCGGTGAACTCCACCACGTCGTCCTCGGCCCGGTGCACCTCGAGGCCGGTCCAGGTCAGCTCCGGCCGGGGCGACACGGTGTCGGGACGGGTGCGCGGGTGCCAGGTGCGGAAGACGTGGTCGAGCTCGCCGAGCGCGTACGCCGAGTAGCGCGACCGCATCAGCTCCTCCGGCGTCTCGGCCTGGCGCGCGCCGACGTGCAGCGGACCGCAGCACGCGTCGTACGCCGTGCCGGAGCCGCACGGACAGGGCTCGGGCAGGCTCACGACGGGCACGCTAGCCGCAGGAGTGGAACGGACACCCCCTCCGGTTCTTGGCGGGCGGGTCTAGCGTGTTCAGGGTGACCCAGGCACCATCCGCCACCACCGTCGGTGAGCTCCGCGCGAGCGGGCACGTCCAGCAGAGCCTGCGCGAGGAGATCCGCGCGAACCTGCTGACCATGCTGCGCGAGGGCGAGGACCCGTGGCCGGGACTGCACGGCTTCGACGACACGGTGATCCCCCAGCTCGAGCGCGCGCTGCTGGCGGGCCACGACATGGTGCTGCTCGGGGAGCGCGGCCAGGGCAAGACACGCCTGCTGCGCACGCTCGTCGGCCTGCTCGACGAGTGGACGCCGGTGATCGCGGGCAGCGAGCTCGGCGAGCACCCGTACGACCCGATCACCCCGGAGTCGCGGCGCCGCGCGCTCGAGATGGGCGACCGGCTGCCGGTCGACTGGCGGCACCGCTACGAGCGGTACGCCGAGAAGCTGGCGACGCCCGACACGAGCGTCGGTGACCTCATCGGGGACGTGGACCCGATGAAGGTCGCGGAGGGCCGTCGGCTCGGCGACCCCGAGACCATCCACTTCGGGCTCGTGCCTCGCAGCCACCGCGGGATCGTGGCGATCAACGAGCTGCCCGACCTCGCCGAGCGGATCCAGGTCGCGCTGCTCAACGTGATGGAGGAGCGCGACATCCAGATCCGCGGGTACGTCCTGCGCCTGCCCCTCGACGTCTTCCTCGTCGCCAGCGCGAACCCCGAGGACTACACCAACCGCGGCCGGATCATCACCCCGCTCAAGGACCGCTTCGGCGCGGAGATCCGCACGCACTACCCGGTCGCGCTCGAGGACGAGATCGCGGTGATCCGCCAGGAGGCGCACCTGCTGGCCGACGTGCCTGACCACCTCGTCGAGATCATGGCCCGCTTCACCCGGCAGCTGCGCGACTCGAGCTCGGTCGACCAGCGCAGCGGCGTGAGTGCGCGCTTCTCGATCGCGGCCGCCGAGACGGTCGCCGCGGCCGCGCTGCACCGCGCCACGCTCCAGGGCGAGGACGAGCCGGTCGCCCGGCTGGTCGACCTCGAGGCCGCCGTCGACACGTTGCGCGGCAAGGTCGAGTTCGAGACCGGCGAGGAGGGCCGCGAGGACGAGATCCTCACCCACCTCCTCCGCTCCGCGACCGCCGAGACCGTGCGCCAGCACTTCCGCGGCCTCGACTTCAGCCTCCTGGTGGACCGCATCGAGGCCGGCCAGATGGTGACGACCGGCGAGCAGGTCACCGCGCGCGACTTCCTCACCGGCCTCCCCGTGCTGGGCGAGTCGGAGCTGTACGACGAGGTGTGCGACCGCCTGGGCGCCACCAACGACGGCCAGCGGGCCGGCGCCATCGAGCTCGCGCTCGAGGGCCTGTACCTGGCCCGCAAGATCAGCAAGGAGACCGGCGGTGGCGAGACGGTCTACGGGTAGGCACCGGTACACGCCGTACGGCGGCGGCGACCCGCTCGCTCCTCCCGTCGACCTGGCCGAGGCGCTGGACTCGATCGGCGAGGACGTGATGGCGGGGTACAGCCCCGAGCGCGCGATGCGGGAGTTCCTGCGGCGCGGCGGCCGGGACCGCGAGGGCCTCGACGACCTGGCGCGCCGGGTCGCGGAGAAGCGCCGCGAGCTGCTGTCCCAGCACAACATGGACGGCACGCTGCAGGAGATCCGCGAGCTGCTGGATCACGCGGTCATGAGCGAGCGCGGGCAGCTGGCCCGCGACGTCGAGATGGACGACGCCGACCGGGCGTTCCGCGAGATGCAGCTCGACAACCTGCCGCAGTCGACGGCGGCAGCGGTCAGCGAGCTCAGCGACTACGACTGGCAGAGCCGCGAGGCCCGCGAGGACTACGAGCGGATCAAGGACCTGCTGGGCCGGGAGATGCTCGACCAGCGGTTCGCCGGCATGAAGCAGGCCCTCGAGAACGCCACCGACGAGGACCGTGAAGCCATCAACGAGATGCTCACCGACCTCAACGAGCTGCTCGACAAGCACGGCCGCGGCGAGGACTCCCAGGAGGACTTCGACGAGTTCATGGCCAAGCACGGGGACTTCTTCCCGGAGAACCCCCAGAACGTCGACGAGCTCATCGACGCCCTCGCCCAACGGGCGGCCGCCGCCCAGCGGATGCTCAACTCCATGTCGCGCGAGCAGCGACAGGAGCTGATGGCGCTCTCGCAGCAGGCGTTCGGCTCACCCGCGCTCATGGAGCAGCTCGTCCAGCTCGACGCGAACCTCCAGGCGCTGCGGCCGGGCGAGGACTGGTCGGGCTCCGAGCGCTTCGACGGCGAGCAGGGCCTCGGCCTCGGCGACGGCACCGGCGTGCTCCAGGACATCGCCGACCTCGACGAGCTCGCCGACCAGCTGTCGCAGACCTACGACGGCGCCCGGATGGACGACCTGGACCTCGACAAGCTCGCCCGTCAGCTCGGTCCCGAGGCCGCCGTCGACGCGCGCACCCTCCAGCGGCTCGAGCAGGCGCTCCGCGACAGCGGGTACCTCAAGCGCAGCAGCGACGGCCAGCTCAAGCTCTCGCCAAAGGCCATGCGCCAGCTCGGACGGGCACTCCTGCGCGACGTGGCCAGCCGCATGTCCGGCCGCCAGGGCCAGAGAGACCTGCGGCAGTCGGGAGCCGCCGGCGAGCGCTCCGGGGCCACGCGTGCCTGGGAGTTCGGCGACACCGAGCCGTGGGACGTCACGCGCACCGTCACCAACGCCGTGCAGCGCGTCGTCGCCGACGGCGGCGACCCGCGGACCGGCGTACGCCTCCACATCGACGACGTCGAGGTGACCGAGACCGAGGCGCGCACGCAGGCCGCGGTCGCACTGCTCGTCGACACGTCGTTCTCGATGGCCATGGACGGCCGGTGGGTGCCGATGAAGCGCACCGCGCTCGCCCTGCACACGCTGATCCGGTCGCGGTTCCGCGGCGACGACCTGCAGCTGATCACGTTCGGGCGCTACGCCCAGAGCATGGACATCGACCAGCTCACCGCGCTCGACGCCCGGTGGGACAAGGGCACGAACCTGCACCACGGCCTGCTGCTGGCCAACCGGCACTTCCGCAAGCACCCCAACGCCCAGCCGGTGCTGCTGATCGTGACCGACGGCGAGCCGACCTCACACCTCGAGCCGGGGGGCGAGGTGTACTTCGAGTACCCGCCCCACCCGCTGACCGTCGCCTACGCCGTCCGCGAGCTCGACAACGCCGGGCGCCTGGGCGCGCAGACGACGTTCTTCCGGCTCGGCGACGACCCGGGCCTGGCCCGGTTCATCGACTCCATGGCCCGCCGGGTCGACGGCCGCGTCGTGTCGCCGGAGCTCGACGACCTCGGCGCCGCCGTGGTCGGCTCGTACCTCGGCTCGCGCAGCCCGGCCGGCCTGTCCGGCTACGGCCACTACGGCGACTGGTTCGGCGGGCGCGGGTTCTGGGTCGGCAGCTGACCGATCAGGGCGCGAACCCCGGCAGCGACTCCTCGAGGATGGCCTTGAACGGCGCCTCCGCCTCGAGCTGGCTCAGCAGGCCGATGCCGCCGAGCCAGGTGCGATGGATCAGCAGGTACGCCGGCGGCAGGTTGATCTTCGTCGTCACGGTGTACGACGGGGAGCGCGGGTTGTTGACCCGGTCGAACTGCTCGCGCATCCACTCGCGCGAGAACCGGAACCGCTCGACGCGGGTCGGCTCCACGAACGGTGCCAGGTAGTCGAAGACGTCCTGCGGGTCGACCCGGATGTTCTCCTTGACGAACCCCTCGCGGCGCAGGCCCTCCAGCAGCGCGTCGGGGTCCTGGTCGGCGACCAGGCGCATGAGCCGGCCGAGGGCCGCGGGCAGCGAGCGCTCCGGGAGGCGGGCCACGGCGCCGTAGTCGAGCACGCCGAGGCGGCCGGGCAAGCCGTCGTCGGTCGGCAGGATCCGGAAGTTCCCGGGGTGCGGGTCCGCGTGCAGCATCCCGGTGCGGGCCGGGCCCGCGAACAGGAAGCGGACGAGCAGCTCGCCGTAGTGGTCACGCTCCTCCTGGGAACCCGAGCGGATCACCGACGCCAGCGACGAGGGTGACTCCATCCACTCGCTCACGAGCACCCGCTCGCCGAAGGCCACCACCTCCGGGACCACGATCTCGGGGTCCCCGCGGAAGGCGTCGGCGAACGCGGCCTGCGCCTCGGCCTCGAGCCGGTAGTCCAGCTCGTCGGCGGCGCGGGCCTGGACCTCCTCGACCAGCGGCTTGATGTCGATGCCCGGGAAGACGGGTGCGACGCCCTTGGCGACCCGGGCGATCTGCTTCAGGTCGCCGAGCAGTGCCTGGGCGGCGCCGGGGTACTGCACCTTGATGGCGACCTCGCGACCGTCGTGCCACCGGCCGCGGTGCACCTGGCCGATCGACGCGGCGGCCGCAGCCTTCTCGTCCATCTCGACCAGCAGGTCGCGCCAGTCGGGGCCCAGGGCGTCCTCGATCTCCTCGTAGGCCATCGCCGCCGGCATCGCCGGCGCGGAGTCCTGGAGCGCGGTCAGGTGCTCCCGGTACGGCGCGACCAGCTCGTCGGGCAGCGCGGCCTCCAGCACCGACAGGGCCTGGCCGAACTTCATCGCGCCGCCCTTGAGCTCCCCGAGCGTGCGGAAGAGCTGCTCGGCCGTGCGCTGCTGCACCTCGGTCAGCACCGCCTCGGCCGGCTTGCCGCCGAGCCGCTTGCCGAACCCCAGCGCCGTGCGGCCGGCGTACCCGAGCGGGAGCGCCGCCAGTCGCGCCGTGCGCACGGCGGCCTTGCGCGGGAGCTCGGTCACGGGGTCATCACGGGCCCATTGTCCCCGACGTACCTGAGACCGTCTCCGGTCAGGCCGGACGAACGGCGTGCAGGAGCCTCGCCAGCTCCTCGACACCGTCGACCAGGCGGGTCCCCGGACGGGCCCACGAGGCGTTCGCGTCCACGGCGTGCACCGGTACGCCGGCCGGCAGCACGCCGCTCGCGACCAGCTGGTCGGCCAGGGCCTGGCTGCCGTCGCGGTCGTAGCCGCAGGGTGCCACCACGATGTGCTCCGGCTCGGCGGCGTGCACGTCCTCCCACGTCACCCGGCGGGACTTCTCGCCGGGTGTCGCCAGCAGGGGTACGCCGCCGGCGAGCTCGATCATCTCCGGGATCCAGTGCCCGGGCGCGAACGGCGGGTCGGTCCACTCCAGGAACATGACGCGCGGCTTGCGCCGGGAGACCGACCAGCCCCACAGCGCGGCCAGCTGCCGGCGCTGGTACCTCACCAGGTCGGCCGCCTCCTCCTCGTGCCCGGTCGCCTTGCCGAGGGTCTCGATCGAGGCGAAGACGTCGTCCAGCGTGTGCGGGTCGACGGTCAGCACCTCGGCGGTGCAGCCCAGGTGCGCGAGCGCGTCGTCCACCACGGACACGTCGACCGCGCACACCGCGCACAGGTCCTGGGTGACCACGAGGTCGGCGTCCAGCCCGGCCAGCGCGCCCTCGTCGAGGTGGTACAGGTCCTCACCGCGCTGCATGGCGCCGACGACGTACGCGTCGATCTCGCCCGGGGTGAGCCCCTCCGGCATCGCGCTGGTCGAGACGATCCGGCGCGTCCGCGCCTCCTCGGGGTAGTCGCACTCGAACGTCACCCCGACCACGTCGTCGCCGGCGCCGATGGCGAACAGGATCTCCGTGGTGGAGGGGAGGAGGGACACGATCCGCACGGAGCCATTCTGCCCACCGCTGGTCGAGGAGGTTGCGCAGCAACCGTCACGAGACCCCGCACCGGAGAGCGACGGCGTGCAGGGTCTCGTGACAGGCGCCAGGGCGCCTTCCTCGACCAGCGGGTGGTGTTGGCGAAGATGGCGCACGTGGACGACCCGACGTACGGCGTGCTGGCGCTGCTCGCGCTGGCGGCGCTGGCCGCGGGGTTCGTCGACGCGGTGGTCGGGGGCGGCGGGCTGATCCAGCTGCCGGCGCTGCTGATCGGGCTGCCCGGGGCGTCGCCCGTGCAGGTCCTGGCCACCAACAAGCTGGCCGGCATCTGCGGTACCTCGGTCAGCAGCCTCACCTACTACCGGCGGATCCGCCCTGACCCACGGACGTTCCTGCCGCTGATGGTGTTCGCGTTCCTCGGGTCGGCGCTCGGCGCCGTCGCGGCCAGCCACATCCCCCGGTCGGCGTTCGACCCGATCGTGCTGGTGGCGCTGGTCGTGGTCGGGGCGTACGTCGTGCTCAAGCCCGACCTGGGTGAGGTGACCGAGCTCCGGTTCGCCGGCCGTCACCACACCGCGGCTGCCGTCGGCGTCGGCGTGGTCGTCGGGTTCTACGACGGCGCGCTCGGGCCGGGCACCGGCAGCTTCTTCGTGTTCAGCCTGGTCGGGCTGCTCGGCTACTCGTTCCTCGAGGCGTCCGCCAAGGCCCGGATCGCGAACTGGGCCACGAACCTCGCCGCGCTGGTCGTCTTCGTGCCCCAGGGCGAGGTGCTCTGGCGGACCGGGCTGGTGATGGGCGCGTGCAACCTGGTCGGCGGGTACGTCGGCGCGCGGACCGCGGTCGCCAAGGGCGCGCCGTTCGTCCGGATCTTCTTCATCGTGGTGGTGTCGGGGTTCGTCGTGCGTATTGGGGGAGACGTGCTCGGGATCTGGTGACTACCGTCGCGCCATGGCTGTGGACCGCTCGGACCCCCCGCTCGCGGCGTCGGAAGCCGAGACGCTGCGGGCCTACCTCGACTACCACCGCGACACCCTGCTCATGAAGACCGACGGGCTGACCCAGGAGCAGCTGTCCCGGACCCACCCTCCGTCGGAGCTCACCCTCGGCGGTCTGCTCAAGCACGCCGCGCTCAACGACGACTGGTGGTTCTGCCGGGTCTTCGGGGGCCGCGACACCGAGCCCGACTGGGTGCCGGCCGGCGCGTTCGACGAGGACGACGACTGGGAGCTCCACTCCGCGAAGGACGACCGCCCCGAGGAGCTGCGCCGCATCTTCGACTCCGCGCGGGCCGCGGCCGACGCCGCGATCGACCGCGGGCTGGCCGCGGGCGGACTCGACGCCACGTCGTCGATGCCGAGCCGCCGCGAGGGCACGCCGTTCAGCCTGCGCTGGGTGGTCCTGCACATGATCGAGGAGTACGCCCGGCACAACGGGCACGCGGACCTGCTGCGCGAGGCGGTCGACGGGCAGGTGGGGGAGTGAGCCGGTTCCCGAGGACCGACCCGCCGCCCGCGAGCGACGAGGCGGGGATGCTGCGGGCCTTCGTCGACTTCTACCGGGCGACGATCCTGCGGCAGGTCGAGGGCCTCACCGACGAGCAGCGTGCGGCGACCCTGGGCCCGTCGACGCTGACGCTCGCCGGGATCCTCAAGCACCTCACGCTGGTCGAGCACGGGTGGTTCCGGATGGCCCTGCACGACCTGCCGGACGCCCCGTGGGTCGGGGACGGCTACGAGAGCGACCCGGACTGGGACTTCAACTCGGCCGTCCATGACCCGTGGGAGCTGTTGGTGTCGCGCTTCGAGGAGGCGGTGGCCGAGAGCGACGCCATCCTGGACGCCGCACTGGCAACGCCGGAGGGGCTCGACCTGGTGGCCGAGCAGGAGTGGCACGGCATGCACGTGACCCTGCGCTGGATCCTGGTCCACCTCGTCGAGGAGTACGCCCGGCACGCCGGCCACGCGGACCTGATCAGGGAGTCGATCGACGGCGCCACGGACCTCTAGGTGGACCTGAGGCACGTACCCCGCCTCGTCTGGGTCCTGGCCGGCGGCAGGTTCCTCAGCTCGACGAGCAGCTACACGATGCTGTTCCTCACGCTGTACCTGACCGGCCCGCGCCACCTCTCCGTCACGACCGCCGGGCTCGTCGTCGGCGGGACCGGCGTCGGGCTGCTGCTCGGCAGCTTCACCGGCGGCTACTGGGGCGACCGGTTCGGCCACCGGCCGGTCCTGCTGCTCGCCTCGACCGTCGGCGGCCTCGGCACCGTGGCGATCCCGTGGGCGCCGACCTGGACGTTCGCGGTCGGGATGCCGGTGCTCTGGTACCTCGGCGCGACCCAGGGTGTCTCGACCGGAGCGCTCGCCGCCCTGGCCGTGGACCGCGGGGACCGGCGTACGTCGATCGCCATCAGCCGCGCCGCGTCCAACGCCGGCTTCGTCATCGGGCCGCCGCTGGGCGCGCTGATCATCCTCCAGAGCTGGACGGCCCTGTTCGTCGTCGAGGGGCTGATGATCCTGGCCGTCCGGTACCTCGTCGCGCCGTTCCTCCCGCGCGAGAACGCCTACCGGGTCGCACACGCGGCCGGCGCCGAGCCGGTCGGCATGCTGCGCGCGCTGCGGGCCGACCGGGCGCTGATGCGGCTGCTCCCGGCGATCGTCGTGGTGGACCTCGTCTACCGGCAGCTCTACACGACCGTGCCGCTGCACCTGCGCGACTCCGGCCAGCCGGTGGCGCTGTACGCCGCCCTCAACGCCGTCGGTTCCGGGCTGATCCTCTTGCTGGAGGTGCCCGTCGCCCTGCGGCTGCGGCGGCTGTCGTCGTACTCGATCATCGCCACCGGCTACGCGCTGGTCGGCATCGGCTTCGCGCTCTTCGGGCTGCCGGTGTCCGTCGCCAGCGCGGTGCTGGCGATGGTGGTGCTGACGTCCGGGGAGATCCTCTACAAGACCACCGCGACCGCGCACGTGCTGGACGCGGCGCCGGACCACCTCGTCGGGCAGTACCAGGGGCTGTACACCGGCGCGGCCACCTCCGGCACCCTGCTCGCCGGCCCGGTGGGGACGGCCGTGTACGCCGCGGCGCCGGCGTTGCTCTGGCCGCTCTGCGGCCTGGCCGGCCTGCTGGCCGCCGCCACCGTGCTGGCGTCCCGGCGGCTCGCGCGCGCCTAGCCGGCGATGCCGGCGTCGGGCCAGGCGACCAGGCAGACCTTGTTGCCGGCGCGGTCGGCCATGATCCAGCTGGCCTCGAGATCCTCGACCGACACGATGCGTCCGCCCGCCGCCAGCGCGGCCGCCAGCCGCGCCTCGACCTGGTCGCGGGGCACCGAGACGTCGAGGTGCATCGCGTGCCGCAGCGGCTTGGCCGGGTCGAGCTCCTGCAGCCAGACGGTCGAGCCGTGGCCGAGGGGGTCGATGCCGTTGTCCTCGGCCAGTGGGTCGTAGCCCAGCACCGCCCGCCAGAAGCCCAGGTCGATCTCGTCGGGTCGCGCCGAGACCGTGATCTGCACGCTCTGGACGGCGGCGCGGTCGGACGTCGCCCCGAGCTCGCGGGCCACCTCCGAGATCCGCCGGGCGAGCTCGATGTGGTGGGCCTCGCCCTGGAACACGCCACGCGTCAGCCGCACGGTCAGCCGCCGGTCGCCGGCGGTGAGCAGGACGCCCGACCCATCGAGCCCGGGCACCTCGGCCACCGCGGCGGCCAGCCGCGCCGCACCGGGCAGCGAGTCGGCGACGTAGGCCGCCACCGCCCCGCTGTGCGTCACCGCCCAGTCGTCCAGCCCCGCCGCCACGAACTCACGCCAGCCCTCTTCGCTCATCCCGGCATCGTGGCACCCGCCACCGTCATGCCCCGGTGCGACGCCTGAAGAGGTGGACCTCCTGGGGCCAGCCGCACGCGACCGCGACCTTCCCCGCCCAGTGCCGAGCGGCCTCCTCGTCGGCGACGTCGACGACGCAGATGCCGCCGAGGTGCTCCTTGGTCTCGGCGAAGGGGCCGTCGGTGAACACCGGCGCGCCGCTCGACGCGTCGACGCTGAACACCGGCGCCTCGGTGTCCAGGCCGCCGGTGAAGACGAGGACGCCGGCCTCCTGCATCTCCTGCCGCAGCTCCCGCACCCGCAGGCCGGCCTCGACGAAGTCGGGCTCGGTGAGGTGCGGCGAGATCCACTCGTCGTCGAACTTGATGAGGTACTCCGTCATGTCGGCTCCTTCGCGGGCAGGCTCGAGCGGCCCGCCTCCATCATCTCCACGAACGCGGTGGGGACGATCCGACAGGTGCCGAGCCATCAGCTGGCTCGACCACTGGCCTGACTGCTGGCCCGGCTGCTGGCCCGGCTACTGGCTCGGCTGTCGGGGCCCGAGGGCCGCCTCGGCGTCGGCGGCGGTCGCACCGTCCTTCAGCTCGACGAAGATGACGTGCGTCGGGGTGTCGCCGACGTTCTCGCCGTGGTGCTCCTGAGCGGGCAGCCAACCGACCGTGCCGGCCGCCAGCTCGACCTCGCGGGCGCTGTTCCCCGAGACCAGACGCCGGCGGAACGACGAGAGCGTGTACATGACACTGTCCGGGTGGTGGTGCGGCGTGGTCCGCTGGCCCGGGTGGTCGCTGTACTCCAGCACGCGGACCCGGTCGTTCTCGAAGACCACCTTGTAGTGGTCGGGGTTGGTCGCGACCGGGTCCAGTGACATGGAGCCAGCATGCCGCCGCGGGCCTCAGGCCGGGAAGGGCACCCCGGTCGTCGCGTGGCAGCGGTACCCGTGCGGGTTCTTGAAGAGGTACTGCTGGTGGTGGTCCTCGGCGTAGTAGTACGTCGCCGGGTCGGCGTCGTCGACCAGCTCGATCTCGGTGGTGATCTCGTCGAAACCGCGGCGGGCGAGCTCCTCGCCGTACTCCTTGGTGAGGTCGCGCGCCGTCTGCTCCTGCTCGGGCGTCGTGGCGTAGATCGCGGAGCGGTACTGGGTGCCGACGTCGTTGCCCTGGCGCATGCCCTGGGTCGGGTCGTGCACCTCGAAGAACCGCTTGACCAGGTCGGCGTACGCGACGACCTTCGGGTCGAACACGACGCGGACGGCCTCGGTGTGGCCGGTGCGACCGCTGCAGACCTCCTCGTACGTCGGGTTCCGGGTCTGCCCGCCGGCGTACCCGACCGACGTCGACCAGACCCCCGGGATCTGCCAGTAGAGCTCCTCGGCACCCCAGAAGCAGCCCAGGCCGAAGATCGCGACCTCGTGACCAGCGGGGATGTCCCGGGTCTCGACGGGCGCGTCCAGCACGAGGTGGCGGGAGGCGAGGTGGAACGGGCGCTCGGGGCGGCCGGCCAGCGCCTCGCCGGGGGCGGGGAGCGTGGTCTTGGTGCGGCGGAAGTTCATGGATCCTCCTTCGGGTTCACCTACTGAACCACCCGGCACCGCCGTTCGTTCCGCCCGGGCGGATGACAGAACTCTTACGGCGATAGCGTCGTCCGGGTGACCCATCAAGAGCATCGGACGAAGGGCGGCTTCGAGACCCGGGCCATCCACGCCGGCTACGAGCCCGACGCGGCGACCGGGTCGGTGATCCCGCCGATCTACGCGACCAGCACCTACAAGCAGGACGGCGTGGGCGGGCTGCGCGGCGGCTACGAGTACAGCCGCTCCGGCAACCCCACGCGCTCCGCCCTGGAGGGCAACATCGCGGCGCTGGAGGAGGGCGAGCGCGGGTTCGCGTTCGCCAGCGGCCTGGCCGCCGAGGACACGGTCATCCGGGCGCTGTGCCGTCCGGGCGACCACGCGCTGCTTCCCGACGACGCGTACGGCGGCACCTTCCGACTGTTCGACAAGGTCGCGACCGAGTGGGGGCTGCACCACGACCCGGCGCCGGCCTCCGACCTGGACGCGGTACGGGCGGCGATCCGCCCCGGCGAGACCAGGCTCGTCTGGGTCGAGACGCCGACCAACCCGCTGCTGAACATCGGCGACATCGAGGCGCTGGCCACCATCGCCCACGAGGCCGGCGCGCTGCTGGTGGTCGACAACACCTTCGCCACGCCGTACCTCCAGACGCCGCTCACCCTCGGCGCCGACGTGGTGCTGCACTCCACGACCAAGTACGCCGGCGGGCACTCCGACGTCGTCGGCGGCGCCGTCGTCGTCAAGGACCTCGACCTGGCCGAGCAGATCGCCTTCCACCAGAACGCCATGGGCGGGGTGGCCGGGCCGTTCGACTCCTGGCTGGTGCTGCGCGGGCTGAAGACGCTCGGCGTGCGGATGGACCGCCACTGCGACAACGCCGAGAAGGTCGTGGAGTTCCTGACCGGGCACGAGGCGGTCTCGCGCGTCTACTACCCGGGCCTGCCCGAGCATCCCGGCCACGACGTGGCCGCGAAGCAGATGAAGCGGTACGGCGGCATCGTGTCGTTCACGGTCACCGGTGGCGAGCAGCACGCCGTGGACGTGTGCGGCAGGACCGAGGTGTTCACGCTGGGCGAGTCGCTCGGCGGCGTGGAGAGCCTCATCGAGCACCCCGGCCGGATGACCCACGCGTCGGTGTCGGGCACCGCCCTCGAGGTACCGGCCGACCTGGTGCGCCTCTCCGTCGGCATCGAGACCATCGACGACCTGCTCGGTGACCTCGACCGTGCCCTCGCCTGAGGTCACCATCTGCGTCGACTTCGGGTCGACGTTCACCAAGGCCGCGCTCGTCGACCTGACGGCCGGCCGGATCGTCGCCCAGGCCTCGCACCCGACGACGATCGACACCGACGTGCTGGACGGGTACGACGCCTGCCTGGCCGCGCTCGTCGACGCCGACCCGCGGGCCGCCGGCGCCGACGTCCTGGCGTGCTCCTCGGCCGGTGGCGGCCTGCGGATCGCGGTCGTCGGCAACGAGGAGCTGGTCACCGCCGAGGCCGGCCGCCGCGTCGCCCTCTCCAGCGGTGGACGGGTGGTCGAGGTCGTCGCCGCTGCGGGTCGTGTGCCTGAGGACGCGCAGTGGCGCGTCCTGGGACACACGACCCGACCGGACGTGGTGCTGCTGACCGGGGGGACCGACGGCGGGAACACGCGGGTCGTCGTGGGGGCCGCGCAGGGGATCGTCGCCGGCGGCTGGAGCGGGCCGGTCGTGTTCGCCGGCAACGCCGACGCCCGGCCGGAGGTCGAGGAGGCGCTGGCCGGCCTGCCGTACGTCGTCGCCGACAACGTCGTGCCCCGCATCGGCGTCCTCGCCCCCGAGTCCGCCCGCAGGGCGATCCGGGAGATGTTCCTGGCCCACGTCATCGGCGGCAAGCACCTGAGCGAGCGGGCCGACTTCACCGCGATGGTCACCGGTGCGACGCCGGACGTCGTGCTGACCGGTGTGGAGGTGCTGGCGCAGACCGCCGGCGACGTGGTGGTCGTCGACGTCGGCGGCGCGACCACCGACGTGCACTCGGTGGTCCGGCTCGACCCCGAGGAGGCGAACCTCTCCCGCGAGGTCGTCGCCACCACACCCGTCACCCGTACCGTCGAGGGCGATCTCGGCATGCGCTGGTCGGCCACGTCCACGGTCGCCGCGGCCGGGCTCGACGACCTCGCCGGGGCGGCCGTGGTGCGGCATGCCGACCCGGGGTTCCTGCCGCGGACCGACGAGGAGTACGCCGAGGACGAGGCCATCGCCCGGGCGGCGGTGAGCCTGGCCCTGCGCCGGCACGCCGGCCGCAGCCAGGTCGTCGTGGGACCCGACGGCCGCGTCGTGGAACGCACCGGCAAGGACCTCCGCGAGGTCGACCTGCTCGTGGGGTCGGGCGGCGTGCTCCGGCACGGCCGGCCCGGCGTCGAGGAGCGCGTCCTCGCCGGCAGCGTCGGCGAGGTCGAGGGCGGCTGGCAGCTGCCCCGGGCACCCAGGGTCGTCGTGGACCGCGACTACGTGCTGGCCGCGGCCGGCCTCCTCGTCGAGAAGCACCCCGAGGCGGCGTACCGCCTCGTGCGGCACCTCGCCGGCGACTGACCCCGGCCCGCCGCGGCACGGGCACTAGCCTGGCCGCGTGTCAGACACCTCGCGCGACGACGACCTCGAGGACGGCGTCGGCGACGACGGGTCCGGTGAACGGCTGACCGGGCGCATCGCCCAGCAGTGGCACCAGATCTCCCAGCTGCGCGCCGAGCGCCGCACCTCCCAGCCCCCGGAGCCGGTGGTCGCCGGGTCCTCGAACTTCTCCCGGGCGCACGTGCCGTGGGGGGTCGACCTGACGGCCGCGTGGGCCTGGCGGTTCCTGGTGATCGCCGCCGCGGCGTACCTCATCGCCCGCATGCTCGGCTTCCTGATGGTCATCGTGCTGCCGGTGGTCGTGGCGATGTTCATCGCGGCACTGGTGGAGCCGGTGGTCAGTGCGATGACCCGCCGCGGGGTGCCTCGCGGCCTGGCCGCGGGGCTGATGGTCATCGTCGTGATCGGTTCGGTCGTGACCCTGCTGACGGTGGCCGGCAACCAGGTCGCCAACGGCGCCCAGGACCTGGCCGACTCGGTGAGTGAAGGCGTCGCGCAGATCACCGACTGGCTCAAGAACGGCCCCCTGCACGCCAGCGACAGCCAGATCAACGACTACCTGGATCGCGCGCAGGAGGGAGTGAGCAACTTCGCCAAGGACGGCGAGATCTTCTCCAAGCTCTCGGAGGTCGGCACCGCGGTCGGGCACGTGCTCGCCGGCTTCTTCATCGTGCTGTTCTCGACGTACTTCTTCCTCGCCGACGGCGAGCGGATCTGGGCCTGGTTCGTGCGGCTCTCGCCGCGGGCCAGCCGCGTCCTGGTCGACGGCTCCGGCCGGGTGGCCTGGGTGTCGCTGACCCAGTTCGTGCGGGCCACGGTGATCGTCGCGGCCACGGACGCGCTCGGCGTGATGATCGTGGCCACCATCCTCGGCGTCCCGTTCGTGATGGCCATCGGCGTGCTGGTCTTCCTCGGCGCCTTCGTGCCGATGGTGGGGGCGTTCGTCGCCGGGACGGTCGCCGTCATGGTCGCGCTCGTCGACCAGGGCCCGATCACGGCGCTGTTCATGCTCGGCGGCGTCGTCCTCGTGCAGCAGATCGAAGGGCACGTGCTGCAGCCCTTCCTGATGGGCCGGTTCGTCTCGGTGCACCCGCTCGGCGTGATCGTCGCGATCGGCATCGGCGTCGTGGTGGCCGGCATCCCCGGCGCCCTGATCGCCGTTCCGCTGGCCGCGACCGGCAACGCGGTGGCCCAGCACCTGGCCGCGAACACCAGGCCCGGGGATGATCCGGAGGAGGAGCTCGAGCGCGACTACGACGCCGACGGCGAGCGACCACCCGACGTCGTCACCGACGACGAGGGCGCCCCGGTCGAGCCGGAGGAGCGCGACCCGGGCTACGGCAACCGACGGGGGACCGATCCATCAGCTCCACCGTCAGACCCGCCGGAGGAAGGGAACCCATGATCGACCCGACCGCTGACGTCACCCTCGCCGACATCGAGGCCGCTCGGGAGGTCCTGGAGACCGTCACGGTGCGTACGCCGATGGAGCGTTCGCGCTGGCTGTCCACCGACGCCGGTGGTGACGTCTACCTCAAGCTGGAGAACCTGCAGCGCACCGGCTCGTTCAAGACGCGCGGCGCCTACTACCGCATCTCCCGGCTCACCGAGGCCGAGCGCGCGAACGGCGTCGTGGCGGCGTCCGCCGGCAACCACGCCCAGGGGGTCGCGCTGTCGGCCAGCCTGCTCGGCATCAAGTCCACGGTGTTCATGCCGGAGGGCGCGCCGATCCCGAAGATCCGGGCGACGCAGGGGTACGGCGCGGACGTCGTCTTCCACGGCCAGTACCTCGACCAGGCGCTCGTCGCCGCCCGCGAGTTCGCCGACCGCACCGGCGCGGTGCTGATCCACCCGTTCGACCACGTCGACATCGTGGCCGGCCAGGGGACGTGCGGCCTGGAGATCCTCGAGCAGGTGCCTGACGTGAAGACGGTCGTGGTGCCCACGGGCGGAGGCGGGCTGCTGGCCGGGATCGCGATCGCGGTCAAGAGCAAGCGCCCCGACGTCCGGCTCGTCGGCGTGCAGGCGGCCGGCGCCGCGGCGTACCCGCCCTCGCTCGCCGGCGGCCACCCCGTCCAGCTCGAGCAGATGCGCACCATCGCCGACGGCATCGCCGTGGGCCGGCCGGGTGACATCCCGTTCCACGCGGTGCAGGAGTACGTCGACGACATGCTGACGGTCTCCGAGGAGCAGCTGTCGCGCGCCGTGCTCGCGGTCGCCGAGCGCGCCAAGCAGGTGGTCGAGCCGGCGGGGGCCGCCGGCGTCGCGGCGTTCCTGGACGACGCGACGCGGTTCGCCACGCCCGCCGTCGTGGTGCTCAGCGGCGGCAACATCGACCCGTTGCTGCTCGGGAAGGTGATCCGTCAGGGCATGGCCGCCGCGGGGAGGTACCTCAGCATGCGCGTGCACATCCCCGACGTCCCGGGCGGCCTGGCCACCCTGCTCGCCGAGCTCGCCGGTGTCGCGGCGAACGTCATCGAGGTCACCCACGAACGCAACTCGCCCGAGCTGCACCTCGACGAGGTCGAGGTGCTCGTGCAGCTCGAGACGCGCGGCCCCGAGCACTCCGAGCGGGTGATCGGCCGCCTGCGGGAGCAGGGCTACGAGGTCTTCGTGTAGTCCTCGACCAGCGCAGCTGGTTACGCGTGGTACGGGGTCGCGTCGGTGATCTCGACGGTCATGCTCTTGCCGGACGGCGCGGTGTAGCTGACCCGGTCGCCGACCTTGGCGCCGAGGATGGCCGAGCCGAGGGGTGACTCGGGGGAGAAGACGTCGATGGTGCCGTCCTCGAGGGCCTTGTTGCCCAGCAGGAAGGTGTTCTCGTCGGCGTCGCCGGCGAACTTGTAGGTGACCTTCATGCCCGGCTCGACGATGCCGTTGTCCTCGGGGGTCTCGCCGACCTCGGCGCGGCGGAGCATGTCCTCGAGCTGGCGGATGCGCGCCTCGACCTTGCCCTGCTCGTCCTTGGCGGCGTGGTAGCCGCCGTTCTCCTTGAGGTCACCCTCGTCGCGGGCGGCACTGATGCGCTCGATGATCTCCTGGCGCACGGGACCGCTCAGGTTCTCCAGCTCGGCCTTGAGCTTGTCGTAGGCCTCCTGGGTGAGCCAGATCTTGTCCTGGACGGGCTGCGTCATCGGAATCTCCTGTACTGCGGGGGAACGGGCCCGAGGGCCGTCCTTGCGGATCGTGGACCGAACTCGGGGTGGGAATGATCGTTCAGCCTCCGGCGGCTGCTCGACCGGTTTCTCGTGCCGTCACGGGGGCAGCCACGGGGTGGTTCGGAGACTCCACGTTAGCAAAGAGGAGGACGAAAGACCCGCCGACGGCAGAACGCCTTCAGCGGGGTCGGTGCTGGTCAGGGGTGGTGCAGCCCACGTTCTCGACCGCGCTCGCGCGGCGTTCGGTGCGGACGTCGACCTCGTTGCGACCGGCCTGCGGGGTGAAGCTCGCCTCACCGACGACGGTGTGGTCGGCCGCGATCGCGCGCACCTGGCAGGTGGCGTCCGGGCTCCCGCGGAGCACCACGTCGATGCGTGCCGTCACGGCGTGGTCGTCGACGACCACGAAGCCGACCAGCTCCGAGCTCACCGCCGGGCTCGCGTGGAAGAGCGTCGCCCAGGCCAGCCAGCCCAGCCCGAGCACCCCGACCAGGCCCGAGCCGATGATCACCGCCGTACGCCGCCAGGGATCGGGCCGTCCGTAGCGGTCCGCCAAGTCGGCAGGAGGCGCGTCGGTCACGGTCCCTACACTCCCATCCGTGACCAATGCGCCACCCAACGGACTCCGGCTGATGCACGTGCACGCCCACCCCGACGACGAGTCGAGCAAGGGCGCGGCGACGACGGCCATGTACGTCGCCCAGGGCGTCGACGTGCACGTGGTCACCTGCACCGGCGGCGAGCGGGGCTCGATCCTGAACCCGAAGATGGACCGACCCGACATCGCGGCCAACATCGCCGAGGTGCGCCGCCAGGAGATGGAGCGGGCCCGCGACATCCTCGGCGTCACCCAGGACTGGCTGGGGTTCGTGGACTCGGGCTGGCCCGAGGGCGACCCCAAGCCGCCGCTGCCCGAGGGCTGCTTCGCCCTGGTGCCGCTCGAGGAGTCGGCCGAGCGGCTGGTCCGGCTGATGCGCTCCTTCAAGCCGCACGTCGTGACGACGTACGACGAGAAGGGCGGCTACCCGCACCCCGACCACATCCGCTGCCACGAGGTGTCGGTGGCGGCGTTCGAGGCGTCGGGCGACCCGGAGAGGTACCCCGATGCCGGCGAGCCGTGGCAGCCGCTCAAGCTCTACTACTCCCACAACTGGAACCGTCCCAAGATGATCGCCATCCACGAGGCGATGCTCGAGCACGGCCTCGAGTCGCCCTACGCGGAGCGGCTCGAGGACTGGAAGCCCGACCCCGAGTGGGACGCGCGGGTCACCACGCGGATCCCGTGCGGCGACTACTTCGGCGTGCGCGACCAGGCGCTGATGGCGCACGCCACGCAGATCGACCCGGACGGGCCGTGGTTCGTGGTGCCGCGCGAGATCCAGCAGACCGCCTGGGGGACCGAGGACTACGAGCTGGTCACCAGCCACGTGGAGACCTCGATCCCCGAGGACGACCTCTTCGCCGGCGTCACCCCGGATCGCTGACCCGGTTCCCGGCCTGGCCCGGCGAGAGGGAGAATGGCCTCATGGCCACCGCACTGCTCGCGCCGTTGCTCCGGCTCGCCGACGGCAACAACCCCGACCCGGTGCCGGCCGACAACGACGTCGTCGCCGGCGGCACCGCCCTCCTCGTCTTCGCGTTCCTGGCCCTGGCCGTGGTCTTCCTGGCCTTCAGCTTCGTCAAGCAGCTGCGCAAGACGCAGGCCAACCGCGAGGCGGGAGTCTTCGGCGACGAGCCGGCCGCCCCGGAGGACGAGGCGACGTCCAGCCCCCCGGCCACTGGGCCAACTACTGGCCCGGCTACTGGCCCGACTACTGGGCCGGCTACTGGGACGCCTCCCGGCGCTGCTCCTCGCTGAATTCGCTCATCGCGGCGGCCGCGGGAGCCGGCACGCCGGCGGCCCGGGCCCGGCGGTACGACGACACGTTGGCCGCGGTCGCCGCCAGCGCCTGCTTGACGTTGCCGCGCCCGTAGGTCACGGAGTGCCCCGCGCCGACACCGATGCTCATGCCGACCTCGATGGCGTCCTGGTCGGCGCCGAGGTACAGGAACTGCCACTGGTAGTCGCGGGTCTGCCGCTCGATCAGCTCCTTGACCTGCGGGTGCGTCCACTCACGGCTGGCGTTCTCCATGCCGTCGGTCATGATCCCCACGACGACCGTGCCGGGCCGCTGGTCCTCGGGCAGCGCCGCCAGGCGCTTGCCGGCGTCGATGACGAGGCGGGCGATCGCGTCGAGCAGCGCGGTGGTGCCCCGGGGCTCCAGGACCAGGGACGGCACGTCGGCGATCGGCCGGTCGGCGTACACCTCGTCGTAGTGGTCGTCGAACTGGCAGAGCGTGACCCGGCACTCACCGGGGGTCTTGCGCTGCTCGGCGATGAAGGCGTCGAAGCCGCCGACGGTGTCGTCGACGATCGTGTGCATCGAGCCGGAGCGGTCGAGCAGGAAGTAGAGGTGGGTGAGATCGGCGTTCGTCATGGCGGTGTCTCCTTACCTGGTGGGTCGGCGTGGTCGGAAGCGCATCGGTGCCGGCGGCACCGCGCCCGGGGCGAGGGGGGCGTGACGGCCCTGCTCGACGTCGTACCTCGCCCGCTCGACGCCCGCGGCGGTGACCCGGCCCTCCTCGGACTGGTAGGCCGCGAGGGTGCGGGTGCGGGCGAGGCGGGGGCCGACGGCGTTCTCGCTGAGCCCGGCCAGGGCGCCGGCGGAGCGGATCGTCTCCCCGTCGACCACGGCCGCGGCCATCGCCTCGTCGATCGCGACGGTCAGCAGCTCCTGGGCCTCCCGTAGCCGCGGGAGCGCGGTCGCCGGGTCGCTCGGGTCGACGGCCGCCAGGGCGTGGCGGGCGTGCTCGATGGCCGAGTCGATGGGTCCTGCAGCAGATGCGTCGTTCACGTCACCACGGTACCGCAGTAACTGCGGCAACTCAAGAAGTTCGCTCGAGCACCACCAGGCAGTCGTACGCCGTCGCCTCGCCGACCGGCCTGGCGACCCGTTCCGCCCGGAGCACGTCGAGGTCGTGGCCGGCGAGGTCGGCGAGCACGTCGTCGGCGGTCATCAGCACCGCCGGGTCCTGGGGACCGCCGGTGCCCTCGGTGAGGTTCGTGGAGTCGTGGGCGACGACCACGAGGATGCCGCCGGGCTGGAGGGCTGCGAAGGCCCGCTCGTGGGCCGAACGCCGTTCCTCCTCGACCAGCTGGAGGTACGCGACCAGGACGAGGTCGTGCTCGTCCGGCCAGGGCGTGCTGGTCGCGTCGGCGACCACCCACGCGATGCGGTCGGCGACCCCGGCCCGGTCCGCGATCTGCCGGCCCTTCTCGAGCCCGACGCGGGAGAAGTCGGTCGCGGTGACCGTCCAGCCGCGCTGCGCCAGCCAGATGGCGTTGCGCCCCTCGCCCGCCGCCAGGTCCAGCGCCCGGCCGGGCGACAGGTCCGCGCAGACCTCGGCCACGAACCGGTTCGGCTCCGCCGACCAGACGAGCTCCGAGGCGGCGTACCGCTCGTCCCACCCGGCGGCGTCCACGCCACGAGTTTTCCACAGCCCTCCCGGGGTAGTCCGGTGTGAATGGGCTGTCGCAGGGTCGACGTCGCGACCCGTTCACACCGGACTACCCCGGCAGACGCGTGGTGGTGCCGTCGGTCCACTGGAGGTACGCCGGGCGGCCGGGGCGGTGGGTGGCCAGCCAGCGCGGGGCGTCGGCGTCGAGGGCCAGCGCGGTGGTGGCGTCGACGTCGGCGTCGGTGAGGTTGGCCGCGACGACGGTGACCGAGGTGAGCCGGCGCGGCGGCCGGCCGGTGCGGGCGTCGACGACGTGCGCGCCCCGGTGCGCGAGCCCGGAGGTGGCGACGGCGCCGTCGCGCAGGGAGACGACGGCGACCGTGCGCAGCGGGTCGGTGGCGTCCTCGATCCCGATCCGCCACTCGGGGCGATCGCTGGTCGCCACGTGCACGACCATGTCGCCGCCGGCGGACAGGCAGAAGTCGGTGTCGTCGAGGGCGCGCAGGTGCCGGGCCGCCCGCTCCACGGCCCAGCCCTTCACCACACCGCTCGGGTCGAGGCGTCCGTCGCGGACCACGTCGAAGGCGCCGCCGGACTCGCGCCGGGCGCGCTCGCCGATCGCCAGTACCTCCCGCACCTCGGGCGGCCCGTCGGCCGCACGTACCTCACCCCGGTCCAGGCGGGAGACGAACGAGTCGGCGCGCCACGGGCTGAACACCCGGTCCGCCTCGCGCAGGTCGGAGAGCACCGCGGCCCAGGCCTGGTCGGCCTCCGGTCCGGTGTCGTGCCGCCCACGCAGGGCGAGGCTGATCGGAAGCCCCATGACCTGCTCGACCCGGCGGCGTACGGGAGCGGCGGTGCCCGTCACAGGCCCGCCTGGTCGAGGGCGCTCTGGAGCGACTGCAGGTACCCCACGCTGGTCACGGTCGCGCCGCTGACCATGTCGATGCTCGCGCTCTGCTGGTCGAGGGTCTCCTGGATCAGCACCGGCAGGGCGTAGCCGTTGATCTGGGCGTCCTGTCCGTTGCCGCTCGGGTACTGCAGGACCGAGACGTCGGTGATCTTGCCGCCGGAGACGGTGAGCTCGACCTGCACCGGGCCCCACTGGGTCTGCGCGACGTCGCCGGTGGCGGTCGTGCTCTTCTTCGCCGACGACGTCGAGGAGGTCGAGCCGGACGATCCCGAGCCGGAGCCCGAGGAGCCGGAGGTGCCCGAGCCGGAGGTGCCCGAGCCGGAGGTGCCCGAGCCCGACGAGCCGCCGGCGGTGGTGCCCGACGAGATGACGGGTGGGTTGCCGGCGCCCGACGCGAGCGTGCTGCTGGTCGAGGTGTGGTAGCCGAACATCAGCACCACCACGGTGATGGTGGACAGGATCCAGGTCGTGATGCGCTTCATGGGGTCACCAGGCGAAGATCTCGAGATGGAGCTGCCGTTCCGGCAGGCCGGCGTCCAGCAGCGAGGCGGCGAGGGCGTCCGCCCAGGCCGGCGGCCCGCAGACGTAGACGTCGCGAGCGGCGAGGTCGGGCAGCCAGCCACGGAGCACGGCGACGTCGTCGGCGCCGCCCACGTCGGTGCCGGTGCCGAGCCACGACCCGTCGTACCGCCGGCGTCCGGGGAGCCCGACGACCTGCAGGCCGCGCTCGCGGGCCAGCACGTCGAGCTCGTCGCGGAACAGCGGGTGGTCGGTGTAGCGGTGGAAGAGGATCGCCTCGCCCCAGCCGTACGGCGCCCCCTCGGCGAGGGCGCGCAGCGGCGTGAGGCCGACGCCGGCACCGAAGTACGCGACGCGGCGCTGGGTGCGAGCGCGGTCGGTCAGCCGGCCGAAGGGACCCTCGACCAGGGCACGGGTGCCCGGCCGGAGACCCGCCACCGCGGCGCTTCCGTCGCCCGCACCCGCCACCGTGATGCGCAGGCTGCGGCCGTCGGGGGCCGCCGACAGGGAGTAGGGGTTGGCGCGCGTCCAGCCCGGCCGACCGAGGAAGCGCCAGCCCAGGAACTGTCCGGCCTCGGCACCCAGTGCGTGCAACCGCTTGCCGGTCAGGTACACCGACCAGGTGCCCGGTCCCTCCGGGACGACGCTGGTGACGCGCAGGTCGTGGCGCAGGTTGCGCCAGACCGGCAGGACCACCCGCCACACCAGGACCGAGCCCGCGGCGACGCCCCAGGCCGTCCACCAGAAGACGGTGCGGCCGGGGGAGGAGGTGAAGTCCGTGCCGGTCCAGAGCTGGTGCGGCAGGGCCAGGCCGACGCCGAGGTAGGCGTAGAGGTGCAGCAGGTGCCAGGACTCGTAGCGCAGCCGGCGTCGGGAGGCCTTGATGCTGGTCACCACGACCATGACCAGCGCGACCGTGCCGCCGACCGCCAGCAGCATGCCGGGGTAGTCGACCACCAGGTTCCAGAGCGTGGAGGGAACTGCGGTGACCCGGCCGATGGCGTAGCCCCAGGTGATGAGCACGATGTGGGCCAGCATCAGGTTGAACGACGTGAACCCGACGAGTCGGTGGATGCGGGCCAGCCGGTCCTGGCCGAAGGCCCGCTCGAGGACCGGCAGGCGAGCCATCAGCAGCACCTGCGCGAGCAGCAGCACCGAGGCCACCAGGCCGGTCAACCGGCCCAGGGAGTCGAGGCCACCGGACCACGTCCCGAGGTCCTGGATGCCGCCGCCGGTCAGCCACCAGTAGGTGACGAGGATCAGGGAGAGCCAGAGCGTGCTCCCGGCGAGGGATCGCGCGAGCTCGTCGCGCCGGCTCATGTCGAGGAGCCCTGGGTGGTCCCATCGTCGGGTTGGCCGTCGTGCTGGTCCTGGTCGTCGTCGCGGCCCGGGAAGCCGGGCGGCAGTCCGTCCTGACCCTGACCGGGGAACGTCCCCTGCCCGCCCTGGGGGCCACCCGGCACCGGGCCGCCGGGGAACTGGTTCAGGACGCCGCCGGGCCCGCCGAAGCGGCCACCGGGTCCGTCGCCCTCGTCGGCCGAGGCGTGACCCAGCGCGAAGCCCCCGGCCCCGGCGACCAGGGCCACGCCCACAGCGCCACCGGCCAGCAGGAGGCGGCCCCGGTTCCTCGGCGGCGGCGCGGGCGCGTAGGCGACGGGGGACCCAGCAGCCGGCGTCGCGGCCGGCGTGGCCGGTGGCTGCTCGGCGGGCTCCCACCGGGAGCCGCTCGGCGGCGGGGACTCGTCGTTGCTCATGCCCCGATGATCGGCCGCCGGCCTGTGAGCACGCTGTGCGTGCGGCGTGAGCCGCCATCGAGTGTGGCGGACGTCAGGCGACGTCGGCGTCCATGGCGGCGACGAAGTCGCGCTTCACCGAGCGCCAGGCCTCGTCGGTCATGGTGCGGCGCCAGTACGGCGAGCACGACATGTCGCGACGCTCCAGGCCGCGCTCGCCCAGCAGGTGCCGGCGGACGGCGCGGACCTCCTCGGCCTCGCCGTGCACGAACGCGTGCACCCGGCCGGCCGGGAACCCCGCTGCTGCGACGGCGTCGGCCAGGAGAGCCGCGTCCTTCTCGGCGTCGCCGCTGCGGTGCAGCCACTGCAGGTCGATGTCGCCGGGCGTGGTCAGCGGGACCTCGTGGTCCGGCCCGTCGCAGAGCAGGCGCACGACCACGCGGGCGCCGGCCGGCACGGCCTCCAGCGACGCCGCGATCGCCGGCAGCGCCGACTCGTCGCCGACCATCAGGTGCCAGTCGGCGGCCGGGTCCGGCAGGTACCCGCTGCCGGGCCCCTCGAAGACCAGCACGTCCCCGGGCTGCACGGTGGCAGCCCACGGGCCGGCCACGCCGTCGTCGCCGTGCACCACGAAGTCCAGGGTCAGCAGGCGGCTCGCGCGGTCCCAGGAGCGGACCGTGTAGCGGCGGCGTACCGGCCAGACGTCCTGCGGGTGCTCGTCGCGGACGACCTTCGGCTCGAAGACCGCGTCGTACGGCGCGCCGGCCGGCGGGATGGCGAGGTTCACGTAGGTGTCGGTCGCGTCCGGCATCACGAACCCGTCCAGCCCGGCCCCACCGATCACCAGGCGCACCAGCCCCGGTGTCAGCCACTCACGGGTCTCGACCACTCCATGGAACGCCATGCAAGTAAGGGTAGCCTTACTTGAAAGGCTTGATCGCATCGGCGACTAGCGTCGACACGTGCCCAACCGGCTGGCCAGCGCCACGTCCCCGTACCTCCTCCAGCACGCCGACAACCCGGTCGACTGGTGGGAGTGGGGCGACGACGCGTTCGCCGCGGCGCGCGAGCGCAGGGTGCCGGTCCTGCTGAGCGTCGGGTACGCCGCGTGCCACTGGTGCCACGTGATGGCGCACGAGTCGTTCGAGGACGAGGCGACGGCGGCGTACCTCAACGACCACTTCGTGAGCGTCAAGGTCGACCGCGAGGAGCGGCCGGACGTCGACGCGATCTACATGCAGGCGACGACCGCGATGACCGGTCACGGCGGCTGGCCGATGACGGTCGTGCTCGACCACGAGGGCGGCCCGTTCTTCGCCGGCACCTACTTCCCGGACGTCGCGCGCGGCGGGATGCCGTCGTTCCGCCAGGTGCTGGAGGCGATCACGCAGGCGTGGACCGACCGGCCCGACGACGTGCGCCGCGTGGCCGGCGACCTGACGGCCCACCTGCAGCGCACCGTCGCCGGGGTCCCCGCGCCGATCGACGCGGCCGTGCTGGACGCCGCGGTGACGCGGCTGGGTACGGACTTCGACCGCGAGCACGCCGGGTTCGGCGGGGCGCCGAAGTTCCCGCCGTCGATGGTGCTCGAGCAGCTGCTGCGGCACGCGTGGCGGACCGGGTCCGAGCCCGCCCGGGCGATGGTGGACGCGACGTGCGAGGCGATGGCGCGCGGCGGGATGTACGACCAGCTGGGCGGTGGCTTCGCGCGGTACTCCGTCGACCGCGCGTGGGTGGTGCCGCACTTCGAGAAGATGCTCTACGACAACGCGCTGCTGCTCGGGGTGTACGCGCACTGGGGGACGGCGCTCGGCGACCGCGTCGCCGCGGAGACCGCCGACTTCATGGTCCGCGAGCTCGGCACCGCCGAGGGCGGCTTCGCGGCGGCGCTGGACGCCGACTCCGAGGGCGAGGAGGGGCGCTTCTACGTCTGGACGCCCGCACAGCTGGTCGAGGTGCTGGGCGAGGAGGACGGCGGCTGGGCGGCGTCGGCCCTGTCCGTCACCGAGGCCGGGACGTTCGAGCACGGCTCGTCGACGCTCCGGCTGCTGCACGACCCCGATGACGAGGACCGGCTGGCCGACGTACGCCGCCGGCTGCTGGCCGCGCGCGACCTGCGGGTCCGCCCGGCGCGCGACGACAAGGTCGTCGCCGCGTGGAACGGCCTCGCGGTCGTCGCGCTCGTCGATGCCGGCCGGCTGCTCGGCCGCGAGGACCTGGTCGGCGCCGCAACCCGTGCCGGCACGCTGCTGGCCGACCTGCACCTGCGCGAGGACGGCTCGTTGCTGCGGGTCTCCCGTGACGGCGTGGCCGGCCGGCACCGCGGCGTGCTCGAGGACCACGGATGTGTGGCGCACGGGTTCCTCGCGCTGGCCGGCGCCACCGGCGACGGTCGCTGGCTGGAGCGGGCCCGGGCGGTGCTGGACCACGCGCTGGACCGGTTCCGCGCCGAGGACGGCGGCTTCCACGACACCGCGTCCGACGCCGAGGCCCTCGTCGCCCGGCCCCGTGACCCGACCGACAACGCGAGCCCGTCCGGGCTCTCGGCGATGGTGCACGCGTTGCTGGCCGCCGCTGCGCTGACCGGCGAGGGCAGGTACGAGCAGGCCGCCGAGGAGGCGCTGGGCACGGTGGCGGTCCTGGCGGTCCAGGCGCCGCGGTTCACCGGCTGGTCGCTGGCCGCGGCCGAGGCGCTGGCGGCCGGCCCGCTCGAGGTCGCCGTCGTCGGTCCGCCGGGCGAGGCCCGCGACGACCTGGAGCGCGCCGCGCGGCGTGCACCCGGTGTCACCGTCGTCGTGGCGGCGGAGGGTGACGATGCGATCCCGCTGCTGACGTCCCGGGGGCCGGTCGGCGGTGAGCCGGCGGCGTACGTGTGCCGGCGGATGGTGTGCGACCGGCCGGTGACGACGGTCACGGACCTCGAGCTGCTGCTCAGCGCATCCCGAGCTGGGTGAGCAGCCGCGCCGCGAAGGCGTCGCGCGGCAGGTCGCTGGTGACCAGGGAGAGGCCGGTGTGGACCGCGACCCCGACGAGCGCGAGGGCGGTGACGCCGATGGCCACCCGCTGCCACGGTCGCGGGTCGCGGTCCCGGGTCGAGGTGTGCATCCGCTCCAGCCAGCGCACGAACACCGTCGAGACCATGGTGCTCACCACGCTCGCGACCACGGCGCCGAGCACGGTGCCGACGAGGCCGAGGCGGCTGCTCAGGACGGTCGCGGTCGCGGCGGCGACCGCACCGGCGATCACGGTGGGGTAGGTCAGGGGGGTCTTGTTCTCGTCAGCCATCGAGGAAGGGACGAACGAGCACCCGCGAGGGTTGCCGGATCAGGGCGTGACGCCGCTCACCGCAGGCTGTAGGTCGCCATCGAGACGCCGACGTAGTGCGTCACGAACGCCAGGATCGTCAGCGTGTGGAACACCTCGTGGAAGCCGAACCAGCGCGGCCACGGGTCCGGGCGCTTGAAGCCGTAGACCAGCGCGCCCAGCGTGTAGATGCCGCCGCCGACCATCACCAGGACCAGGACCGCCGTGCCGATCCCGCCGCCGATCCGCTCGTGCGAGCCCTCGGCGAAGGCGGGCACGAAGAAGACCGCGGCCCATCCCATCGCGATGTACACCGGCGTGTAGAGCCAGCGCGGGGAGCTGATCCACAGCACCTTGAACAGCACGCCCAGCACGGCGACCGACCAGATCACGCTGAGCAGCACCACCCGCTGGGTGCCGTGGAGCAGCAGCAGCGAGAACGGCGTGTAGGTGCCGGCGATCAGCAAGAAGATGTTGGCGTGGTCGAACCGCTTGAGGAACCCGTGCACGCGCGGCGACCAGCGGCCGCGGTGGTAGACCGCCGAGACCGTGAAGACCAGCAAGGCGGAGGAGACGTACACCGCCGACCCGACGCGCGTGGACGCGGTCGGCGACAGCGCGATCAGGACGATCCCGGCGGCGAGCGTCAGCGGGGCCGACGCGAGGTGCAGCCACCCGCGCAGGCGCGGCTTGACGTCGGCGACCACCTCGGAGACGGCGTCGGCCAGCGACTCACGCGCGGTGCGCACCATCTCCTCCATGCTTGTTGAAGTTAGCATCGAGTCCGTGGGCGAGTGGAAGGAACGCGTCAGACGGCTCTTCTACCCGGCGTACGAAGCCCGCATGCTCAAGGCGCTCCCCAAGGACCGGCTTCCCGCTCACATCGGCGTCATGCTCGACGGCAACCGGCGCTGGGCCAGGACCGTCGGGCAGAGCACCGCCCAGGGCCACCGGGCCGGCGCCGCGAACATCGAGCCGCTGCTGGAGTGGTGTGACGAGGTCGGCGTCGAGGTGGTCACCCTGTGGTTGCTCTCCACCGACAACCTGAACCGTCCCGCTCCCGAGCTCGAGGCGTTGCTGACGATCATCACCGACGCGATCGAGACGCTGGCCGAGCAGCAACGCTGGCGGCTGCACCCCGTCGGCGCCCTCGACCTGCTGCCCGCCCCGATCGCGATCCGCATCAAGGAAGCGGTGCAGAGCACGATCGACGTCGACGGGATGCTCGTGAACATCGCGGTCCCGTACGGCGGCCGGCGCGAGATCGCGGACGCCGTGCGGTCGCTGCTGCACGAGCACGCCGAGCGCGGCACCAGCCTCGAGGAGCTGGCCGAGGTCATCGACGTCGAGCATATCGCCGAGCACCTGTACACGAAGGGACAGCGCGACCCCGACCTGGTGATCCGTACCTCGGGCGAGCAGCGCCTCGGCGGCTTCTTGCTGTGGCAGTCGGCGCAGAGCGAGTTCTACTTCTGCGAGGCCTACTGGCCGGACTTCCGCAAGGTCGACTTCCTCCGCGCCATCCGCGCCTACACCCAGCGCGAGCGCCGTTACGGCGCGTAGCCGGTCGCTGGTCTGATCCGACACCTGACGTTCACCACGAGTTCGGGCGTGTTGCCACGAACCGGGGGCCCCGAGTCGTACTTTCGATGCATCGGCGGGTGGGGAAGCCCGCCGTACTGGGAGGCAAGTTCGTGACACTTCGCGACCGCGCAAGGGGAGCTCTCCTCCCTGCGCGTGGGAGCCGGCACTCCGGCTCACTTCCCTCCTCCCGGTCCGTCCGCGTGATCTGACACAAGGACCGGGGCAGGGGTGCCGCGCCGGTCGTGAGGGGTTTCCGTGCCTCAGCCGAAGAAGCAGGTCGCAGTCAGCTCCCACCGCACGTTCGTCCTCGACACCAGCGTGCTGCTCGCCGACCCCGGCGCGCTCAAGCGGTTCGCCGAGCACGAGGTGGTGCTCCCCGTCGTGGTGATCACCGAGCTGGAGGGCAAGCGGCACCACCCGGAGCTGGGCTTCTTCGCCCGCACCGCTCTGCGGATGCTGGACGAGCTGCGGATCACGCACGGACGCCTCGACGAGCCGGTGCCGGTCGGCGACGTCGGCGGCACCGTCCGGGTCGAGCTCAACCACACCGACCCGGCCTCGCTGCCGTCCGGCTTCCGGCTCGGCGACAACGACACGCGGATCCTGGCCGTCGCGCGCAACCTCGCCGACGAGGGCCACGGCGTCACGCTGGTCTCCAAGGACCTCCCGCTGCGCATCAAGGCGTCGGCTGTGGGCCTGGACGCCGAGGACTACCGGGGCGACGCGATCAGCGACTCGGACCCCGGGTACTCCGGTATGGCCGAGCTCGACGTCACGGCCGCCGAGCTCGACGAGCTGTACGACGACGGCACGATCGACCTGCCGGCGGCGCGCGAGCTGCCCTGCCACTGCGGCCTGGTGCTGCTCTCCGACCGCGGCACGGCCCTCGGGCGGGTCACCGCCGACAAGCAGGTGCGGCTGGTCCGCGGCGACCGCGACGCCTTCGGCATCCACGGCCGGTCGGCGGAACAGCGCGTCGCCCTGGAGATGCTGCTCGACCCCGAGGTCGGCATCGTCTCCCTGGGCGGACGTGCCGGCACCGGCAAGTCCGCGCTCGCGCTGTGCGCGGGGCTGGAGGCGGTGATGGAGCGGCGCCAGCACAAGAAGGTCGTGGTGTTCCGGCCGCTGTTCGCCGTCGGCGGCCAGGAGCTCGGGTACCTCCCCGGCTCGGAGAGCGAGAAGATGTCGCCCTGGGCCCAGGCGGTGTTCGACACCCTCGGCGCCATCACCTCCCGCGACGTGATCGACGAGGTCCTCGACCGCGGCATGCTCGAGGTGCTGCCCCTGACGCACATCCGCGGCCGCTCGCTGCACGACGCGTTCGTCATCGTCGACGAGGCGCAGTCGCTCGAGCGCAACGTCCTGCTGACCGTGCTGTCGCGGATCGGGGCCGGCTCCAAGGTCGTGCTCACCCACGACGTCGCGCAGCGCGACAACCTGCGGGTCGGCCGGCACGACGGCATCGTCGCGGTGGTGGAGAAGCTCAAGGGCCACCCGCTCTTCACCCACGTCACCCTCACCCGGTCCGAGCGCTCGCCGATCGCCGCCCTGGTGACCGAGATGCTGGAGAACGTCACGCTCTGAGCACCGCGGCGAGCCCCGCTCGGTGACGGGCGGGGCTGCCGTGGCGCGTGTGACCTGTGGTGCGAATTGTTACCTTCGGGCCTGGGGTTTTCTTGTCCGTTGTTTTGCCGACCGGTCCGGATTCCCGGCAAGGTGGCGTGATCGTCCCGTGACCTGGCGACCCAGACTTGGCGACTGGGCCAGTGCGGGACGGCCGCGTACTTGATCGATTCAGCAGTCCCCTGTCCCTGACGTCGACCCGAGACCTTTCCCCTGTGAGCTCTTCTCATCGCGCCTCCCGGAGCGACCGCGCCTCCGGCGCGCCGTCGTCGACCCCTCGCACCGCGGGCGGGTCGCACGCCGCCGCCCGGCACGTCGCGCCGCGTGACCACGCGAGCGCACGCCGGGCGATCAAGACGGCGACGATCACCGGTGGCCTGGCTTCCATGGCGACTGCGGTGGTGGTGGGCGGCGGTGTGCTGTCCGCCGGCTCCCCGGTCATGGACGCGGCCGGCGACCTCGCTGCGGCCGCGAACCAGTCGTCTGGCCAGTCGTCGACGACGCCGCTGACCGCCGAGCAGCTGGCCGCACGGGCCCGCGCGCCGCTGTCCCGCTCGGACCGCCGCGACAGCGTCGACCGCGACAAGGCCACGACCCTCGCCGTGGCCTCCGGTCCCGCTGTGACGGGCAGCCAGAACCTCGCCGACGCGGACCCGCGCACCATCGCCCGGGCGCTGCTGGCGGAGTTCGGCTACGGCGCCGACCAGTTCGGCTGCCTGGACTCCCTCTGGATGAGCGAGAGCGGTTGGCGCGTCAACGCCGACAACCCGCACTCCTCGGCCTACGGCATCCCGCAGGCCCTGCCCGGTTCGAAGATGAGCTCCGAGGGCGCCGACTGGGCCACCAACCCGGTGACCCAGATCCGTTGGGGTCTCGGGTACATCCAGGACCGCTACGGCAGCCCGTGTGGAGCGTGGAGCTTCAAGCAGGGCCGCGGGTGGTACTGACCACCACCTGAAGTTCTTGCATTCCTGGTCCGGACCAGCCTTGACATCGCCACCCTTGCGGGCATGTCAACCTTCGGACTTCGCCGCCTGACGGCGCCCGCCCTCGCCCTCGCGGGGCTGCTGCTGGCGGTCTCGGCGCCCGGACCTGCACTCGCCAAGCCTCCCGTTAAGCCAGGTCCTGTCACGAACCTGGCCATGACGCTCACCAAGCCCGCCGCCAACTGGCATGTCAGCGCCACGTGGACGGCGGCGAGCAACGCCACGACGTACTCCGTCGTCCTGGCCAACGCGACGACGGGTGCCCAGCTGGCCGCGGCCAGCGTGGGAACCACCTCGTGGTCCACCTCGGTGAACCTGGACGGGATCACGTCGGTGCGCCTCTCGGTGACCGGTGTGAACCAGCGACCCGGTCCGACGGCCACCATCACCCAGGCCGTCATCGACCTCAGCGCACCGGACGGCACGTACACGTCGTCATGGGTGGACCGCACCGGCACCATCACCCAGACCTCGCTCACCGACGACGGGCCGATCGGCCAGGTGACGCGCACGGTGGACTGGGGGGACGGTTCCGTCGCGGAGGCGTGGAAGAACGGCAACACGATCAGCCACCTGTACGCCGCCGACGGGCTGTACCGGCCGACCGTCACGCTCAAGGACGCGGACGGCAACACCCGGGTCGTCGTGGTGCCGCCGATCGTGCCCGGCGACAAGACCCCGCCCACCGGTACCTTCACCACGAGCCCGGCCGCGGCGTGGGTCGCGCTCACGACGGTCGCGGTCACCCAGACCGCGCTCAGTGACGACTTCAGCCCGGCGCAGTACGTGCAACGGTGGGTCAGCTGGGGCGACGGCAGCGCCGTGCAGGCCTGGCCGGCCGGCGTGAGCCTCACCCACGTGTACGCCGCCCCCGGGTCCTACACCCCGCAGGTGGTCCTCAAGGACGAGGCCGGCAACACCGGCCAGGTCGCCGCGCAGGGCGTGGTCGTCGCCGCCGACACGGTGGCTCCCGTCGTCAAGCTGACGCTGCCCAAGAAGGGCGTGGCCGACGAGGTCGCTTCCTGGAGGAAGCTGCTCGGCACCGCGACCGACGTCAAGGGCACCGGCGCCGCCAGCGCGTCGGTCCTGGCGGTGCAGAAGCGCGGCGTGAACTGGTACTTCTACAAGGCCACCGCCAAGACCTGGCTCAAGGCCGCGACCAAGGCCAAGGCCTGGAAGCGCGCCAAGGCCGCCGTCGCCACCGTCGACGCCAAGGGCGCCTGGAGCGTCCGCCTCAGCGGCCTGAAGAAGGGCACCCTGCTCCTCAGGGCCACCTCGACCGACCGCGCCGGCAACGTCTCGAAGCCGGTTCCCTACAAGGCGGTGCTGACCGTCTCGTGAGCTCTGCCGACCGGCCCTCGGAACCCGGGGGGCGGTCAGCCGAGTCGCAGCCGCTGGCCCCGCCACGCTCCCGGGGCGGGGCCAGCGGCGGCCACCGGGTGCCCCATCAGCGACACCGTCAGCGACACAGGAAGATCGTCGCCTCGCCGTCGTAGGCGCGCGGCTCGGTGAACTCCTCGAGCCGCCACTCGACCGGCTCGTCGGAGGAGCGGAGGTAGGCCAGCGCGGCCTCGCTGTCGAGGAAGATCGCCTGCGGCACCAGGTCGATCCGCTCGACCTCGGCGAAGTGGCGGCGCAGCTGCTCCTCGCCGTTCTGGCTGCTGAACGCCGTCACGACGGGCTCGCCGCCGGCCTCGACCCGCAGCTCGGCCACGTGGCCGTCGCCGTTGGTCACCGCGACGAAGAGGCCGCCGGGTCGCAGCACGCGACGTACCTCGGCGATCGCCCGGTCGACGTCGGGCACGTGGTACAGCATCCACATCGCCGCCACCGCGTCGAAGGACTCGTCGGCGTACGGCAGGTCCTGCGCGTCGCCGACCCGCGAGTCGATGCCGCGCGCGCGGGTCATCTCGACGAAGCGCTCGGACTGGTCGATGGTGGTCAGCGAGGCGTGCGGCAGCGCCGCGGCCAGCCGCACGGCGAACATGCCGGTGCCGGGGCCGACCTCGAGCACCCGCAACGGGTTCTCGGCCACGATGGCGGCCAGCGCCTCGGTCGCGGGGTCACGGCCGTCGGCGGTGGGGTGCCACACCGAACGTCGGGTCTCCAGATGTTCCTCGGTCAGGTACTGGGCCCGGACGTGCGCCGGGTCGTCGATCCTCACGGTTGGTTCACTCACCTGTTCTGGTCATGCTCTCGATGTCGAGGGCGTCGTCGAGCTGGGCCTCGGTGATCCGGCCCTGCTCGACGTACCCGAGGGCGACGACCGTATCCCGGATGGTCGCGCCGTCGGCAAGGGCCCTTTTCGCCACCTTGGCGGCTTCCTCGTACCCCAGGTACCTGTTCAGCGGCGTCACCACGGACGGTGACGACTCGGCGTAGCGGCGCATCCGCTCGCGGTCGGCCTCGATGCCGTCGACGCAGGTGGCGAGCAGGCGGCTGGCGTTGGCGAGGAGCCGCTCGGACTCCAGGACGTTGCGGGCGATCACCGGCAGCATCACGTTCAGCTCGAAGCTGCCCGAGGCGCCGGCGAACGCGATGGCTGCGTCGTTGCCGATCACCTGGGCGCACACCATCAACGTGGCCTCGGGGATGACGGGGTTCACCTTGCCGGGCATGATGCTCGACCCCGGCTGGAGGTCCTTCAGGTGGATCTCGGCCAGCCCGGTGGTGGGACCGCTGGCCATCCAGCGCAGGTCGTTGCAGATCTTCACCAGCCCGACGGCGTACGTGCGGAGCATGCCGCTGAGCTCGACGATCGCGTCGCGCCCGCCCTGCGCCTCGAAGTGGTCGCGGGCCTCGGTGAACGCCTCGCCGGTGGCCTCGTTGAGGCGCGCGATCGTCCTGGCCGCGAAGTCGGCGGGAGCGTTGATGCCCGTGCCCACGGCCGTGCCGCCGAGGGGGAGCTCGCGGACGCGGGGGAGCGCTGCCTCGATGCGTTCGCGCGCCCGGTCGACGACGGCGGCGTACCCGCCCAGCTCCTGCCCGAGCGTCACCGGCGTGGCGTCCATCAGGTGCGTGCGGCCGGACTTCACGGCGTCGGCGTACGTCGTGCTCGCGCTGCTGAGCGCGCCGTGCAGGGCGGCAATGCCGTCGAGCAGGTCGTGCGCGCCGAGCACGGCGGCCACGTGGATCGCCGACGGGAAGGTGTCGTTGGAGGACTGCGCGGCGTTCACGTGGTCGTTGGGGTGCACCTCGACGCCGTCGCGCTCGGCGAGGGTGGCGATGACCTCGTTGACGTTCATGTTGGTGCTGGTGCCCGAGCCGGTCTGGAAGACGTCGATCGGGAAGTGGTCGTCGTGCTCGCCGGCGACGATCGCGTCGGCGGCCCTCGTGATGGCCCCGGCCTGCTCCTCGGTGAGGGCGCCGAGCTCGCGGTTGGTCTGCGCCGCTGCGCTCTTGATGCGGGCCAGCGCGTGCACGAGCGCCGGCTCGAGGGGCCGTCCGCTGATCGGGAAGTTCTCGACGGCACGCTGGGTCTGGGCCTGCCACAAGGCGGCCTCCGGCACGCGGACCTCGCCCATGGAGTCGTGCTCGACGCGGTAGGCCTCCTGGTCGCTCATGAGGTCGAACGTACCCGCGGCCCGCGCCGGGACCAGTACAGCCAGTACTGCTCGTCGCGGCCCTGGAGGTCCACGTCGTACGCCGCCTCCTCGGCCTCCCCGAACACGCGCGTCATCGTCTTCCCGAGGGTCTCATCGCGCGCCGCCGACCACACGACGCACAGTCCGCCCGGCCTGATGGCGCGCCGCGTGGCCGCGAGGAGCCCGGCGCCGTAGAGCGCCGCGTTGGCCTCGTGGACGAGGTACCCGGGACCGTTGTCGACGTCCAGCAGGACCAGGTCGTACGCCGACTCGGCGGCGGCCAGGACGTCCGCGACGTCGCCTTCGGCCACCTCCACACGAGGGTCGGACAGCAGGGCAGGGCCGTGCGGGACGGTGCCCTCGCGCAGCCACCCGACCAGGGCCGGCTCGATCTCGGCGACCACGACGCTCCGGACGCGGTCGTCCGCGAGCACCTCGGCGAGGGTGAAGCCGAGGCCGAGACCGCCGACGAGGACGGTCCGGGGGTCGTCGTGGCGGCGCAGCGCCTCAGTGGCGAGCGCCCGCTCGCTGGTCGTCTCGGCGGTGTCCATCACGAACACGCCGTTCGCGCGCAGCTCGAGCACACCGTCCTCCCGCGCACGCAGGACCAGCTCGCCGCGCCCGGACTCCGCGCGGGCGACCTCCATGTCGGGTCCAACGAGCAGGTGTGCCCCTTTGTCCCTGGGCCCCGGGACAACGCGCCCGGGACGCGCCATCAGGGTACGTGCGAGTTGCGCCCCGGGTACGTGCGAGTTGCGCCTCGGGTACGTGCGAGTTGCGCCTGCGGGACGTGCTTCGTGCCGGGGGCGCAACTCGGCGGTACCGGGGGCGCACCTCGGCGGTACCGGGGGCGCAACTCGGCGGTACCGGGGGCGCAACTCGACGGTGCCGGGGACGCAACTCGGCGGTGCCGGGGACGCAACTCAACCGTCGGAGCGGACCCGGATCCCCGACAGCGGCACGGTGACGGCGCCGGAGGGGTCGGTGAAGAAGTCGTTGCCCTTGTCGTCGACGACGATGAACGCCGGGAAGTCCTCGACCTCGATCTTCCAGACGGCCTCCATGCCGAGCTCGGGGTACTCGAGGACCTCGACGGAGCGGATGCAGTCCTGGGCGAGACGGGCGGCGGGTCCGCCGATGGAGCCGAGGTAGAAGCCGCCGTGGGCCTCGCAGGACTGCGTGACGACCTTCGATCGGTTCCCCTTGGCCAGCATGACGAGGGAGCCGCCCGCGGCCTGGAACTGCTCGACGTACGAGTCCATCCGCCCGGCCGTCGTAGGACCGAACGAGCCGGACGCCATGCCGGTCGGCGTCTTGGCCGGTCCGGCGTAGTAGACGGCGTGGTCGCGCAGGTACGACGGCACCTCCTCGCCGGCGTCCAGGCGCTCCTTGATCTTGGCGTGCGCGATGTCGCGGGCCACCACCAGCGGACCGGTCAGGGAGAGGCGGGTCTTGACCGGGTGCTTCGACAGCTCGGAGAGGATGTCGGACATCGGCCGGTTGAGGTCGATGCGCACGACCTCGCCACCGCTGATGTCCTCGGCCACGCCGGCGTCCGGCATGTAGTGCGCCGGGTCGGTCTCCAACTGCTCCAGGAACACTCCTTCCGCGGTGATCTTCCCGAGCGCCTGCCGGTCGGCCGAGCACGACACGGCCAGCGCGACCGGGCAGGAGGCACCGTGCCGCGGCAGCCGGATGACTCGTACGTCGTGGCAGAAGTACTTCCCCCCGAACTGCGCCCCGATGCCGAACGACTGGGTCAGCTTGAAGACCTCCTCCTCGAGCTCGAGGTCGCGGAACCCGTGCGCCGACGGGGATCCCGAGGTCGGCAGGTTGTCGAGGTAGTGCGCCGACGCGTACTTGGCCGTCTTCAGGGCGTACTCCGCCGACGTGCCGCCGATGACGACGGCCAGGTGGTACGGCGGGCAGGCGGCCGTGCCGAGCGAGCGGATCTTCTCGTCGAGGAACGTCAGCATCCGCTTGGGGTTCAAGACGGCCTTCGTCTCCTGGTACAGGAACGACTTGTTGGCCGACCCGCCCCCCTTGGCCATGAACAGGAACTTGTACTCGGGCCCGTGGGAGGCGTCGGCGGGCGTCGAGTACAGCTCGATCTGGGCCGGCAGGTTGGTCCCGGTGTTCTTCTCCTCCCACATCGTCAGCGGCGCGAGCTGGGAGTAGCGCAGGTTCAGCTTCGTGTACGCGTCGTACACCCCGAGCGAGATCGCCTCGGCGTCGTCGGCGCCGGTGAGCACGCCCTCGGACTTCTTGCCCATCACGATCGCCGTGCCGGTGTCCTGGCACATCGGCAGCACGCCGCCGGCCGAGATGTTGACGTTCTTCAGCAGGTCCAGAGCCACGAACCGGTCGTTGCCCGACGCCTCGGGGTCGTCGATGATCCGCCGCAGCTGAGCGAGGTGCGCGGGCCGCAGGTAGTGGGCGATGTCGTGCATCGCCTCGGCCGTCAGCTGCCTGATCGCCTCCGGCGTGACCTGGAGGAACGAGCGCCCGTTCGCCTCGAACGTCGAGACGCCCTCGGTGGTGACCAGCCGGTACGGCGTCTCGTCCGGGCGGAGGGGGAGCAGGTCGGAGTACTGGAAGTCGGGTTCTGCCACGGTCCGCACGCTAGTCCAGACTGAGCACCGTGCCCCCAGGCAGTCACCGGTACGCCCTCCTCGTGCACCCGTCGGCCAACCGCGTCTACGCGCAGGCCTCCCAGGAGCTCACGGTCGCCGAGCTCGGCGTCCTCGCGCGTACCCGGCTCCAGGGGCGGCTGGGCCCGGCCGCGCCCACCCGGATCGCCGGCGTCGCGTACCTCACGTTCGACGCCGACCTGACCGACGACGACCTCACCTACCTCGGCGACGTCTCCACCGCGATGGCCCTGTTCGAGAAGGACGGCGACGCCCTCAGGCCGGTCGAGCTCCCACGACGGGACCGGTTCGACGACGACCTGCTGACGATCCTCAAGTACTCCGGCAAGACCAACGAGGTCTTCACCAAGCTCCTGCTCAACGTCACCGTCTGGAGCGGCGCGCAGCGCGACGGCCCGCTCCGCGTCCTGGACCCGATGTGCGGCCGCGGCACCACCCTCAACCAGGTGCTGATGAACGGCTGGCACGCCGCCGGCGTCGACGTCGACGAGCGCGACTTCGAGGCGTACGCCGCGTTCCTGCGGCAGTGGCTCAAGGACAAGCGCCTGAAGCACTCGGTCGACGTGAACCCGCTGCGCCGCGACGGAGCCCGGCTCGGCCGCCGCTTCCAGGCGATGGTCGGAGCGACCAGGGAGGAGTGGAAGGCGAGCGTGGCCATCTCCGTCGACTACGCGAACACCGACACCCTCAACGCCCGCCGGGTGCACGGCGCGGCAGGCTTCGACGCCGTCGTCACCGACGCCCCCTACGGAGTCCAGCACGGCAGCCGATCGGGCGGTGCGCTCGCGCGGAGCCCGCTCGACCTGCTGCGCGACGCCGTACCCGTCTGGGCCGAGCTGCTGCGACCCGGCGGCGCGATGGGCATCGCCTGGAACGTGAAGGTCGCGGGACGGCCGGCCGCCCTCGAGATCCTCGCGGGCGCCGGCCTCGACCCTCTCGACGACGGCCCGTACCTGGCCCTCGAGCACCGCGTCGACCAGTCGATCCGGCGCGACATCCTCGTCGCGCGCAAGTCGTAGGCTTGGACCATGTCGATGCAACCCCACGACCCCGCCCTGCTGCGGGTCTCCGACGAGGACCGGCACAAGGTCGCGGAGATCCTGCGCGAGGCGGCGGGCGACGGGCGCATCGACCTCGACGAGCTCGACGAGCGGCTGGAGGCGACGTACGCCGCCAAGACGTACGCCGACCTGGTCCCGATCACCGTCGACCTGCCGGCGCACCACCAGCAGCACCCGGTCGCGAAGAGCCCGGTGCCCAAGCGCGAGGTCCTGCCCGCGACGACGTCGCACAACTCCTCGATCGCGGTGATGGGGGAGTGCAAGCGCCAGGGCGCGTGGCTGGTGCCGGCCTCGCACACGGCGTTCTCCCTGATGGGCAGCGTCACCCTCGACCTGCGCGCCGCGACCTTCGCCGAGCGCGACATCACGATCACGGCCAACGCGATCATGGGTGAGGTGAGCGTCATCGTCGACGCCGGCACCCACGTCGTCGTCACCGGCGTCCCGGTCATGGGCGAGTTCCACCAGGCCAAGGACAAGACGCCCGCCCTGCTCGGCCCGGACTCCCCGATCGTCCGGGTCAAGGGCTTCGCCCTGATGGCCAGCGTCAACGTCCGCCGCCTGCCGCCCCCGGGCACGCCGAAGAAGATCCTCGGGACGTACTAGGTCGCGATACCCGCTCGAGCGGGTATCCCGGACGTTCGGCGTCGTTGCAACGACGCCAAAGCGGCAGGAACGACGCCACAGGTCAGGCCGAAGTGCGCGAGATCCGCACCAGCGTCACGGTCTCCGGCCGCATCCGTGGCATCCAGTACCCCTGCCGCGCCAGCGCCGCGCCGGTGACCGGCTCGCCGCGCGTCGGCCCGACGTCGTAGGGCTTCACCGACATGCTGGTCGCCTTGTCGGCGACCGGGCCCTCCCAGGTGAGGGAGTACGTCGCGTCGCCAGCCAGCCCCGGCACCCGCACCCACACCCCGCGGTTGTGCGCGGACTCGTCGAGCTGGACGTGCGCCACGAGCGCGAGCGGCTCGGACACGACACCGTGCAGCAGCACGTCCGGGTCGCTGGACTCGGGGCGCACGACCCGGCCGGAGTGCAGCAGCGGACGGTAGGTCTTGAACCGCTCCACCCACTCGGCCAGGCACGAGAGGTCGGCGTCCGAGGCCTCGGTGAGGTCCCACTCGATGCCGAACGCGCCGAACAGCGCGGTCGCGCAGCGGAAGTCCAGCGACAGCGTCCGTCCGGTGGTGTGCGAGCGAGTGGCGGACACGTGCGCGCCGACGTACTCGGGCGCCACCAGCTGCGTGGTCCACCGCTGGATCTGCTGCCGGGCCAACGCGTCGGTCATGTCCGAGGTCCAGATGCGCTGCACCCGTTCGAGGACGCCGAGGTCGACGCGACCGCCGCCCGACGCGCACGACTCCCACGCCACCGACGGGTGCGCCGCGCGCAGCCGGTCGAGCAGCTCGTAGAACGCCAGCGTCTGCTCGCGCGCCGCAGGGGCACCGGCCCGGGCGCCCGACCCGGCCTCGAGCAGGTCGCGGTTGTGGTCCCACTTGACGAAGGAGATGGCGTGGGCCGCCAGCACCGCGTCGACGCGGCCGAACAGGTGGTCGACGACCTCCGGCCGGGTCAGGTCGAGGACCTGCTGGTGCCGGTGCTCCAGCGGCAGCCGGTCGCCCGCCGACAGCACCCACTCGGGGTGCTCGCGGAACAGGTCGGAGTCGGGGTTCACCATCTCCGGCTCGAACCACAGCCCGAACTCCATGCCCAGGCCGGTCACGTGCTCGACCAGTGGGTCCAGCCCGTCGGGCCAGACCTCCTCGTCGACGACCCAGTCGCCGAGCCCGGCGGTGTCGTCGCGCCGGTCGTGGAACCATCCGTCGTCGAGCACGAACCGCTCCACGCCGACGCGGGCGGCCCGGTCGGCGATCTCCTTCAGCCGGTCGAGGTCGTGGTCGAAGTAGACCGCCTCCCAGACGTTCAGCACGACGGGCTGGTGGTCGGGATGCGCAGCCAGCGAGCGCTGGAAGCCGTGCCAGGCCGCGGCCAGCCCGTCGAGGCCCTCGTGCGAGGCGGCGACGTAGACCCAGGGCGAGGAGTACGACGCCCCGGCCGGCAGGACGACCTCTCCCGGCAGCAGGTGCTCGCCGCCGCCGATCGTGGCGCCTTCGGCCGCCGAGCGCTCGGCGCGCAGCACGGAGTTGCCGCTCCACCCGACGTGCACCCCGACCACGCGACCCTGCGTGGTGGAGAACCCGGGCGTGCCGGCGACGACGTACGTGGCGGCGTCCAGCCCGGGCCGGCCGCCCCGACCCTCGCGCAGCCACAGCCCGTCGACGAGGGGGTGCCGCTGAGGCGTCCGTTCGCGCTCGTGACGGCCGGTGAGGTCGAGCAGCTCGACGTGGTCGTCGGGCAGCGGCAGCACGACCTCGAGCCCGTCGACCAGGTACTCGTCCGCCCCGGTGTTGGTGACCGTGGCACGGCCGCGCAGCCCGCCGCCGGCCACGGACTCCAGCTCGTAGAGCAACGCCAGCCCCGCGGCCTCGTCGACGGCCCGGACGGTCAAGCGGTCGTCGGCCTCGTCGACACCGACGAGCGCGAAGCGGGTGCTCCAGGACGAGCCGTCGCGGCGGTGGCCACGCAGGTGCGGCCGGGTGAACCGTCCGTGCGCGTGCTCGCCGAGCAGCGGCATCGCCGGGCCGCCGGTGACGCCGGTGATGGGGCCGGCGGCCGCGTCGTACCCGAGCCAGGTGACCCGGGGCAGGGAATCGCCCGCGGTGTCGAGCAGGAGGGTCGTCCGACCCTGCCCGGCACCGCGGGCGTGTGGAAAGAGCACTCCCTGGTCAGCCCTTGACGGCGCCGGCCGTGAGACCGCGGATGAAGAAGCGCTGGAGGCCGAGGAACACCGCGATCGGCAGGAGCATCGTGATGAACGCACCCGCGGTCGTGAGCTCCCAGCCCTGGCCCAGCTGCTGCTTCAGGTGGGTCAGGCCGATGGTCACCGGCTCGTTCTCACCGGGCCCGATGAACAGCAGCGCCACCAGCAGGTCGTTCCACACCCAGAGGAACTGGAAGATCGCGAACGACGCCAGTGCGGGCACCGACATCGGCAGGATCAGCTTGAAGAACGTCTGGAAGTGGCTGGCCCCGTCGATCTTGGCGGACTCGATCACCGTCTTGGGGAGGGTGGCCATGTAGTTGCGCAGGATGTAGATGGCCAGCGACATGCCGAAGCCGATGTGGGCCAGCCACACCGCCGCGAACGTGCCGTTGAGGTTGAGGTCGCGGTAGATCTTCAGCAACGGGACGAACGCCACGTAGTTCGGCACGACCAGCAGGCTGACGATCGCCAGGAACAGGAAGTCGCGTCCCCAGAACTCCATGAACGTGAAGGCGTACGCCGCGAAGGCCGCCACCAGGATCGGGATGAACGTCGCCGGCAGCGCGATCGCCAGGCTGTTGATCATGTCCGCGCCCATGTTGGAGCCGTCGATGGCCCGCTGGTAGTTGTCCAGCGTCAGGTGACCGAGGTCCCCGGGGTGGGTGAAGACGTTCCACCAGCCGGTGCTGTTGGCGTCGTCCAGCGGACGGAACGACGTCACGAAGGTGCCGAAGATCGGCACGATCCACAGCACGCACAAGATGGCCAGGACGAGCTTGGTCGCCCAGCCGGCCTTGGCCGGGTTGGCGTCGGCGTGCCCGCCGCCGGTGTTCTGCTTGCGCTGCTTGGCGGTCGGGGTGGCCGCAGCCGGAGTGGTCTGCGTGCTGGTCATGCGTTCGCCTCCTCGGCCTTGAAGTGCCGCACCTGGTACCACATGATCGGGATCACCGCGAGCATCAGCATCACGACGATCGCGGCGGCGGCACCGCTGTTGAAGTTGGTCGAGAACTGGTTGTAGAACTCGTTGCCCAGCACGTTGGTGTTGAAGTTGCCGTTCGTCATCACGTAGACGATGTCGAAGATCTTCATCACGCCGATGGTCACGGTGATGAACACCGTGATGATCGTGCCCTTGATCTGCGGCACCACCACGCGGAAGAAGATCTGCCGCTCACCGGCCCCGTCGATGCGGGCCGCCTCGAGGGTGTCGACCGGCACGCCCTTCACGGCCGCCGACAAGAGCACCATCGAGAACCCGATCTGGGACCAGAGCAGCACCACCATGAGCAGCAGGCTGTTGAGGTGGAACTGGCTCTGCTGCAGCCAGGCCACCGGGTCCTTGCCGAAGACGCCGAGGAGGGCGTTCTGCAGGCCGATCTGTGACTGGCCGGCCGGCGCGGCGTAGTAGACGAAGCGCCAGATCGTCGCCGCACCGACCATGCTGATGGCCATCGGCAGGAAGATGATCGTCTTGGCCAGCTTCTCGCCGCTGGGCTCCAGACGGTCGGCCAGGGTCGCGACGAGGAGGCCGAGGATGACCGTCACGGCGGGCACGATGAGGATCCACAGCAACGTGTTGAGCAGCGTGTCCCGGAAGGCGGGCGAGCTCAACAGGTCGGAGTAGTTCTGCGTGCCCACCCAGTTGCGGGAGAACCGGTCCTTGAAGCTGTTGATGACGGTGAGCACCGCCGGGTAGATGAGGTAGACGGAGATCGCGAGGAACGCCGGCAGGATGTAGAGGTACGGCTTGATCCGGTCCTCCCACCGCTCGGGGAGCAGCTCGGCGATCTTGTTGAGCAGGTAGTACACGAGCATGGCGCCACCGATACCGATGGCCACCGTGATCAGCGCGGTGAGTGCCTTGGCCAGCATCCGCGAACCTTTCTGACAGGGGCCTGAGAAAAGCCGTCTGGGGTCCAACAAAGCACCGCCGGGGGCGCGGGCGCTAGACCCGCGCCCCCGGCGATCTTGGGTGCTACTCGATGTGTGGGCGGCCTGCCGCTAGCTGCTGGGCCAGCTGGCGTCGATGTTGCTCAACGCCGTGTCGAGGTCCTCCTGACCGCTGATCCACGCGGTCATGTCCTTCCAGAAGGTGCCGGCACCGACTTCGCCGGGCATCTGGTCGGAACCGTCGAACAGGAAGGCGGTCGTGCCGCTGATGACCTCGGCGTAGCTCCGCGTCAGGTCGTTCGGGTAGAGCGACGCGTCGAAGTCCTTGTGCGGGGAGATGAATGAGCTGCTCGGCGCCGCGTCGTTGCCGATGTCGGTGGCGGCCAGCGCGGCCAGCACCTTCTTGGCGTTGTCGGAGTCGTTGAGCAGCGTGGCCATGTCGCCACCACCGATGATCGGGTTGTCGCCTCCGGCGGTGGCCGGCGGGAAGCCGAACACCCCGACCTCGTCGTCGAGGTTGGCGACGATGTCCTTCGGGAAGAAGCCGGTGATGAACGAGCCCTGGTTGTACATCCAGCAGCCCGGGCCCTTCTTGTCGAACATCGGGTTGCCCGCGGTGCCGAAGTTCGTGCTCGCGATGGCCTCCTGGCCGCCCAGCACGTTGCCCTCGGTGAACAGCAGCGTCGAGAACTCGTCGGCCGCCTGGCGGACGACGTCGGAGTCGAACGGCGTGTCGTGGCTGACCCAGCTGTTGTACTCGTCGACGCCGCCGTACTTGGCGACCAGCGTCTCGAACCAGTCGGTGGCCGGCCAGCCGGTCGCGGTGTCGGACTCGATGCCCATGCACCACGGCGTGTTGCCGTCACTCTTGATCTGCTCGGTGAGGGCGTTCAGGTCATCGATCGACTCGACGCTCGTCGGGTAGCCCGCGGCCTCCCACGCCTTCTTCGGGTAGAAGATCAGGCCCTTGACGTTGGCCGAGACGAGCAGGCCGTAGAGCTTGCCGTCGACGGTGCCGGCCTCGAGGGTGCCGGGGACCATGCTGTCCTTGTCGGCCTGCGAGACGACGTCGTCGAGGGGCTGGATGGCGTCGAGGCTGGCCATGTCCTTGACGACGCCCGGCTGCGGGATGAACGCGATGTCGGGGGTGTCGCCAGCCTGGATCTTGGTCATGATCAGCTGGTTGATGTTCTCGACCTTCTTCCACTCGATCTTGATCCCGTCGCCGGAGACCTTCGACTCGAGGGCCTTGAGAAGGCCGTCCTGGACAGGCTGGTCGACGCTGGACCAGATGGTGACGGTGCTGCTGTCGCTGCCGCTGCCACCGTCGCTGCCACCGCAGGCGGTCAGGGTCAGGCCCGCGGCGAGCGCCACGACGCCGAGCAGCGACGTGCTCTTCTTGACGGGGATTCGCATCCTGGGAGTTCTCCTCGTGTATTGCGTTGCGGCGCCGTCCGAGCTGGCCAGGATGTTTCTGTCCAGGTGACGCCTCCGTGGGACTGCCGATTCGGGCCAGGCTGTGATAGACCTCACTGCTGAAACGAATCAGCAGGAAGACTGCCGCTGACCACGCAGGGTGTCAAGCAACGGTTCCGCAACATGAATGACGCTTGACGTGCACGTATTTCCGTGGTTGTCGGTTCCAGTTCCGGCCTGGTTCCCGGGTGACAGGGCGACGTGAGTGAGGGAGGTGGACGTGTCGCGGACGGGCACGAGATCCGGCAAGCCGACCCTGACCGACGTGGCCGCCCGCGCAGGCGTGTCGGCCACCACCGCGTCGTACATCCTCAACGGGCGCACGCTGGAGATGCGGATCTCCAGCGACACCGAGGAGCGGGTGCAGCTGGCCGCCCAGGAGCTCGGGTACCGGCCGAACCGGACCGCCCAGAGCCTGCGCACGGCGTCCACCCGCATCATCGGCGTCGTCACCGACTACGTCGCGGGCGGCATGTTCTCCGCGCGGATCCTCGCCGGCGCCAACGCGGCGGCACGCCAGCAGGACCACGTGCTAATGATCGGCGAGACCGACGGCGACACCCGCACGACCACCGAGCTCGTGCACGAGTTCGTCGACCGGCAGGTCGACGGGCTGCTCTTCGTCGCCCGGACCACTTCGTCGATCCGGCTGCCCCAGGGCCTGGCCGGCACCCGCGTGGTGACCGTGAACTGCATCGACACCTCCTCGCCGTACCCCAGCGTGCTCCCCGACGACCGCGGCGGCGGCCGGCGGGCGGCCGAGGCCCTGATCGGGGCCGGGCTCACCGACGGCATCGTCGTCGTCGGCGAGGACACCACGACCGAGGCGCTCGCCGGCGTGCGGGTCGACGGACTGGTGGAGCGGCTCGCCGAGGACGGCGTCAGGGTGGCGGCGAGGCTCGAGTGCCCGTGGAACCTCGACGACGCGTACGGCGCGCTGGCCGGCTGGCTGGACCGCGGGGGCCGCCCCCGGGCGGTCGTCTGCCTCAACGACCGGGTCGCCTGGGGCGTCTACCACGCGCTGGCCGACGTCCCCCTCGCCGTACCGGGGGAGGTCTCGGTCATCTCCTTCGACGGCAGCGAGCTGGGCCGGTGGATGCGCCCGACCCTGGCCTCGGTGGCCCTGCCGTTCTTCGAGATGGGCCAGGAGGCGGTCCGGATCCTGCTGGACCCGGCCGAGAAGGAGTCGGTGGTCATGGACATGCCGCTGCTGCCGGGGGACTCGATGGCCGCTCCGTTCGCCGCCCCACTCAGTGGGGTGGAGCGCGAGGGTTGACACCACCCCTAGCGTGACAGGCGTCACTTCACGACGGATCGTCCGGCACGTACCTGCCGGTGAAGGGAGCAACACATCATGGCCACAGTGACCTTCGACAAGGCACAACGGTGGTACCCGGGGAACGACAGCCCCACGGTGCCAGGCCTCGACCTCGAGATCGGCGACGGCGAGTTCATGGTCCTCGTCGGGCCCTCGGGATGCGGCAAGTCCACCTCGCTGCGGATGCTCGCCGGGCTCGAGGAGATCAACGGCGGGCGGATCCTCATCGGCGAACGGGACGTCACCCACGTCCCGCCGAAGGACCGCGACATCGCGATGGTCTTCCAGAACTACGCGCTGTACCCGCACATGACGGTCGCCGACAACATGGCGTTCGCCCTCAAGATGGCCAAGGTGCCAGCCGAGGAGCGCGAGAAGCGCGTCCAGGAGGCCGCCAAGATCCTCGGCCTCACCGAGTTCCTGCAGCGCAAGCCCAAGGCGCTCTCCGGTGGTCAGCGCCAGCGCGTGGCCATGGGTCGCGCCATCGTGCGCAGCCCGCAGGTGTTCTGCATGGACGAGCCGCTGTCGAACCTCGACGCCAAGATGCGCGTGCAGACCCGCACCGACATCGCCAAGCTCCAGTCCGACCTGGGCGTCACCACGGTCTACGTCACGCACGACCAGATCGAGGCGATGACGATGGGCGACCGCGTGGCCGTCATGAAGCTCGGCGTCCTCCAGCAGGTCGACACCCCGCTGAACCTCTACGACCGGCCGGTCAACCTGTTCGTGGCCGGCTTCATCGGGTCCCCGCAGATGAACCTGATCGACGCCAAGGCGGGCAAGGACGGCCAGGCCCAGATCGGCAACTACCTCGTGCCGGTCGACCCCGCAGCCGCCAAGCAGCTCGGCGAGGGCCACAACAACATCACCGTGGGCGTGCGTCCCGAGGCCTGGCGCCTGGTCGGCGACGGCTCCGGCGGGCTTCCCGTCGACGTGACCGTCGTCGAGGAGCTCGGCGCCGACGGCTTCGTCTACGGCAACTGCGACGTCGAGGGCACGCCGTCGAACGTGATCGTCCGGGTCTCCGGCCGCGACCACGTCTCGAAGGGTGACCGCATCTACGTCACGACCGACCCGCAGAACGTGCACGTCTTCGACACCGACTCGGGCGAGCGGTTGTCCGACTGATTCGCCCGCTGGTCGAGGAGGTCGCGCCAGCGGCCTCCTCGACCGGCGGTTTCAGGCGCGGTCCGCAGTCCGACGGATTGCGTCGGCGAAGGTCTCGAACAGGGCGGGCGGGAGGTCGTGGCCCATCCCGTCGACGAGCAGCAGCTCGGCTCCCGGGATGGCCGCGGCGGTGGCCCGGCCCCCGGACACGTGCACCATCTTGTCCTCGGTGCCGTGGACGACCAGGGCGGGGACGCGGACCGCGCGCAGCTGAGCACTCCGGTTCTCCTGGGTCGTGACGGCCATCATCTGGCGCAGCACGCCGCCGGCGGAGTACCCGCGGTCGAACGTCTCGTGGGCCTTCGCGAGCACCGACTCGGGGTCGTTGGGGTAGAGCGGGGAGCCGATCAGCGCCCAGATCGCGGCCGAGCCCTGGGCGTACGCCGTACGACCGCGCCCGCGTCGCGCGACCAGCGTCGGCAGCAGGCGCGGGTGCTGCCAGCCCACCGACCGCTTTCCGGTCGTGGACATGATGCTGGTCAGGGAGAGCACCCGCTGGGGGCGCTCGATCGCCATCGTCTGCACGATCATCCCGCCCATCGACACCCCGACCAGGTGGGCGGCCTCGAGGCCGAGGTGGTCGAGCAGCGCGAAGGCGTCGGCGGCCAGGTCGCGCAGGCCGTACGCCGCGCGCACCCGGCGCCCGGCGAACGCCCGGACCAGCATCGAGCGCGTCACCCGCCCCGGGACCTTGGTCGAGCGGCCGGTGTCGCGGTTGTCGAAGCGGATGACGTAGAAGCCGCGCTCGGCGAGCATCCGGCACAGCGCCGGGTCCCACCAGGTCATCGGGCCGCCGAGGCCCATCACCAGCAGCAGCGGGTCGCCGTCGGGACTGCCGAACGTCTGGTAGCAGATCTCCACCCCCGGCGCGCCGGGCGCGAACAGCTCTCCCGAGACCGCGACGTCAGCGTCGTTCGTCACGCCGGCTATCCAAGCATTCGACGTATCAGGCGTTACCTCTGGGTAACCTTGAGGACATGACCGCGACGCCTCTCGCGCCCTGGCTGACACCGGAGGGGTTCTCCGCTCCGGGTGTCCGGGCCGTGCTCCGCGAGGCGAGCATGGTCGCCGAGGCGGGGCGGTTCGCGATCGGGGCGATCGAGCGACGTCGCGTGCGGCGCCGCTCGCCGTACGCCGGGAGCGCCGCGGTCCGGCACGCCACGCCGGTCATCCTGGTGCCGGGTTTCCTGGCCGGCGACGCGACGCTGGCGCCGATGGCGCGCGTGCTCCGCGAGGCGGGCTACCGCACCTACCGGTCCTCGATCCACGTGAACGCCGGGTGCACGCTCAACGCCGCGGCCCAGCTCGAGTCGCGGCTGGAGTCGATCGTGCTGCGCCGCGGCAGCCGGGTGCAGATCGTGGGGCACAGCCTGGGCGGGATGCTGGCCCGGGGCCTCGCCGTACGCCGCCCGGACCTGGTCGCCGGGATCGTCACCCTCGGCAGCCCGATGCTGGCCCCGGGTGCCCACCACGCCGCGCTGACCAAGAGCGTCGAGATGCTGGTCCGCCTCAGCCGCGCCGGCTGGCCGGGGCTGATGTCGGAGGACTGCGTCGCCGGCGACTGCGCGCGGCAGAGCTTCGACGAGAGCCGCCGGCCGCTGCCCGGTGGTGTCGCCTTCACCGCGATCTACTCCAAGCGCGACGGCATCGTCGACTGGCGCGCGTGCGTCGACCCGCTGGCGGTGGCGGTCGAGGTGACCGCCTCGCACGGCGGGCTGGCCTTCGACCCGCGGGTGATCGCCGAGGTGGTCAGAGCCCTGGAATCCTCAGCGGGTCTCGAGACGCGTCGCTCGTTCCTCGCAGGCTCGGACCGAGCCGACGCTCCTCGACCTGGCGCCTGATCGCGGTCCTCGCAAGCTCGGACCGCGCGGCGCTCACCTCTCGTAGTCGATGTCGGCGAACTCGCGGAGCTTCTCGAAGCGGTGCTCGGCCGAGATCGTCCGGATCGTGCCGCTGCGCGACCGCATCACGAGGGAGTGCGACGTGGCGCCGTTCGGGCGGTAGTGCACGCCCTTGAGCAGCTCGCCGTCGGTGATGCCGGTGGCCACGAAGAAGCAGTCCTCGCCGGTGACCAGCTGCTCGGTGGTGAGGATGTGGTCGGGGTCGAGGTCGTGACCGGCGTCGAGCGCCTTCTGCCGCTCGTCGTCGTCCTTGGGCCACAGCCGGCCCTGGATGACCCCGCCCATGCACTTCATCGCGCAGGCGGCGATGATCCCCTCCGGCGTACCCCCGATGCCCAGCAGCAGGTCGATGCCGGTGTCGGGGCGGGCCGCGGAGATGGCGCCCGCCACGTCGCCGTCCAGGATGTACTTGATGCGGGCCCCGGTCTGCCGAATCTCCTCCACCAGGCCCTGGTGCCGCGGCCGGTCGAGCAGCACGACGGTGACGTCGTGCTCGTGCATGCCCTTGGCCCGGGCGACCGCGCGGATGTTCTCGGCGACCGGCTTGCGGATGTCGACGACCTCGGCAGCCTCGGGGCCGGTGACCAGCTTCTCCATGTAGAACACGGCCGACGGGTCGAACATCGTGTGCCGCGGGGCCACGGCCATCACCGCGACCGCGTTGTTCATCCCCTTCGCGGTGAGGGTGGTGCCGTCGACGGGGTCGACCGCCACGTCGCACTCGGGTCCGGTGCCGTCGCCGACCTCCTCCCCGTTGAAGAGCATCGGGGCGTTGTCCTTCTCGCCCTCGCCGATCACCACCGTGCCGCGCATGCCGACCGAGCCGATCATGAAGCGCATGGCGTTCACGGCCGCCTGGTCGGCGTCGTTCTTGTCGCCCCGTCCGACCCAGCGGGCCGCGGCCATGGCCGCCGCCTCGGTGACGCGCACCAGCTCGAGGGCGAGGTTGCGGTCCGGTCGGTTCGGGTTGCTCATGGGCGCAGCCTAGTGAGGAGCCACCAGGCCGAGCACCGTCACGGCGGCCAGCAGGGTGACCGGGGTGACGACGAGCGAGACCCGGTGGAACTCCCGCAGGCTGGGCCGCTCCCCGTGGCGGACGAGGGTGCGTCGCCACAGCAGGTTGGCCAGCGATCCGGTGTAGGTGAGGCCCGACCCGATGTTGAGGCCGAGCAGCGCGGCCAGCACGGCGGCCGTGCCGAGCGGCGCCAGCATCGGGACCAGCAGCAGCGTCGCGGAGAGGTTGGTGAGCAGGTTCGCCAGCACGGTCGCGAGCAGGGCGACGACCAGGAGTGAGAGGTACGACGTCTCGTGCGGCAGCAGGTCGCGCACCAGGTCCCCGAGGGGCCCGACCGCCAGCGCCGCGACCACGACGCCCAGACAGAGCACGAACACCGCGAAAGCGGGGTGGCCGGCGTGCAGCGCCTGCCGCGCGGTGACCAGCCCGCGCCGCCAGGCCCAGGCGGTGAGGACGGCCGCAGCCACACCGGAGACCCAGAACGGCTCGACACCCAGGGGCGAGCCGACGGCGAACCCGGCCAGCATGAGGCCGACGGTCACCACCGGCAGCGCCGGCACCGGCGGGCGGTCCGGGACGCGGTGCTCGGGATCGGCCTCCTCGCGCAGCTCGCGGCGGAAGAGCAGCCGCGCGGCGGCGTACTCGACCACCAGCACGACCACGAGCACCGGCGCCATCACGCGTGCGAAGCCGAGGAAGGTGAGGCCGACGTGCCGCATCGCCAGGAGGTTCGTCAGGTTCGAGACCGGGAACAGCAAGGAGGCCGAGTTCGCCATCCGCAGGCAGGCATGGGCTCCCGGCCGCGCGGAGACGCCGGCGGCCGCCGCCGCCACGAGCACGACCGGCGTCAGCAGCACGACGGTCGCGTCGAGGGACAGCGTGGTGGTCACCAGCGCGGCGAGCAGGAACACCCCGGTGAACAGCGGGACGGGGTGGTCGCGGCCCAGCCGGCGGACCCCGCCGGCCGCCGCGTCGAACACGCCGGCGCGGCCGCACACGTCGCCGACGACGAGGATGGTGACCAGGAAGAGGACCACCGGCCCGAGGTGCCGCAGCTCGTCGACGAGGGCGTCCACGTCCAAGGCGCCAGTGGCGAGCGTGGCCAGCGCGGCGAGGAGGCCGACGGCGGCCTCGGTGCGGCCACGCGGGTGGAGGTAGGCCGTGACGAGCAGTGCCAGCAGGGCCGCCGCCGGGACGGCGACCTCGAGATCCGGCACCGGCTCAACCTAGACGACCTCGGCGACCCGGCCCCTGAGAGGATCGTGAGCGTGAGCGACCAGCAGACCGTGCCGGAACGACCGGCGTCGCGCTACCAGCGGACGGTCGCGGGCGGCGTCGGTTCGATGATCGTGCTCATCGCGCTGGTGCTGGCGTTCGTGGTGTTCCGCGGGGTGTTCCGCGACAACGGCCAGGTCGAGCAGGAGCCGGTCGACTACCTCGCGGCCGTCCAGGCGGCGCAGCAGGCGGGTGCCGACCTGGTGTACCCGCCGACGCTCCCGAAGGGGTGGACCGCGACGAGCATCGCCTACCAGCCCGGCGAACGGCCGGCGTGGGGGATCGGGATGCTCACCGACGACGGCAGGTTCGTGGGAGTGCGCCAGGAGGACACCGGCCTGGAGACGATGCTGGAGAAGTACGTCGACGCCGACCCGGTGGAGGGCGACACCGTCACCATCGACAGCCCGCTCGCCCAGCAGTGGCAGGAGTGGTCCGACGCCGGCGGCGACCACGCGTACGCCGCGTCGTACGGCGACGACGAGGTGCTCGTCTTCGGCTCGGCGTCGACCGACGACCTGCGGGCCGTCGTCGAGTCGCTCACCGACGCCCCAGTCTCCTAGTCCAGTCTCCTAGACCGTCTCCTAGACCGTCTCCTCGTCGTCGACCTCGCCGCGAGCGGCGTCGAGCCGCGCGCGGGCGCCGTCCAGCCACTGCTGGCAGATGGTCGCCAGCTGCTCGCCGCGCTCCCAGAGCGCCAGGGACTCCTCGAGGGTGGTGCCGCCCTGCTCGAGCCGCCGGACCACCTCGATCAGCTCCTCGCGGGCCTGCTCGTAGGGGACCTGTTCCTCAGCCATCGAGCTCCCTGTCCGTGTGCCTGTCGATCGTCTCGGTCCGGGTGACCTTCGCATGGACGCGCCCGTCGGCGACCCGGACGGCGACCGCGTCGCCCTTCGCCGCGCTCGACACGGAGGTGAGCACGTGCCCGTCGGCGTCCTGGAGCACGGCGTACCCGCGCTGGAGCGTGGCCAGCGGCGACAGCGCGCGGGCGCGGGCCCGGTGGTGGGCGATCTCGTCGGTCGCCCGGTCCAGGCGGTGACGGGTCGTGCGCAGCGCGCGCTCGCGGAGGGAGGCGACCTCGTCGGCACGCAGGGTCAGCAGCGAGCCGGGGTCCGCCAACACCGGCCGGGAGCGGAGGGTGGTGAGCAGGGTGGCCTCGCGGTCGAGGTACGCCGCCAGGGCCGTCCGCAGCCGGTCGCGCGCGAACGTGACCCCGCGGACCTCCTCGGCGACGTCGGGCACGACGAGCTTGCCCGCGTCGGTCGGGGTGGACGCGCGCACGTCGGCGACCAGGTCGAGCAACGGCTGGTCGGGCTCGTGGCCGATGGCGGACACCACCGGGGTGCGGCAGGTGGCGACGGCCCGGATCAGCCCCTCGTCGGAGAACGGCAGCAGGTCCTCGACCGCGCCGCCGCCCCGGGCCACCACGATCACGTCGACCTCGTCGTCACGGTCGAGCCGGTCGATCGCCGCGATCACCTCGGCCGCCGCGCGGCTGCCCTGCATGGCGGCGTACGCCGTCCGGAAGGCGACCGCCGGCCAGCGGCGCCGGGCGTGCTCGACGACGTCGCGCTCGGCGGCGGAGTCGGGAGCCGTGACCAGTCCGACGCAGCGGGGGAGGAAGGGCAGCCGGCGCTTGAGCTCGGGTGCGAACAGGCCCTCGGCCGCGAGCAGCTGGCGGCGTCGCTCGAGGCGGGCGAGGAGCTCTCCGAGGCCGACCAGCCTGATCTCGCGGGCCTCGAGGGAGAAGGTGCCGCGGGGGGCGTAGTACGAGGGCTTGGCGTGCACCACGATGCTCGCGCCCTCGGCGGGCGGCGCCTCGAGGGAGTCGAAGACCGCCCGCGGGCAGGTGACCGAGACCGAGATGTCGGCGATGGAGTCGCGCAGCGTGAGGAAGACCATGCCCACCCCCGCGCGCCGGTTGACCTGGGCGACCTGGCCCTCGACCCACACCGCGCCGAGCCGGTCGATCCAGCCCGCGACGGCCTGGGCGATCTGCCGGACGGGCGCGGGTGCCTGCGGTGAGGTCTCCAGCGCCATGGTCGGGAAGCCTAGTCACCTGCGCCGACGACGAATCATGCTCGTCATCCGTGCGCAACTAGACTCGACCATCGTGACCACCACCGACCTGGGCCTTCCCCGCATCGCCGACAGCAGCGTGCTGCTGGCGGCTCCTCGCGGCTACTGCGCCGGCGTGGACCGGGCGGTGGTCACCGTCGAGAAGGCGCTGGACCTGTACGGCGCCCCGGTCTACGTGCGCAAGCAGATCGTGCACAACAAGCACGTCGTCTCCGACCTCGAGGCGCGCGGCGCGATCTTCGTCGAGGAGCTCGACGAGGTGCCGGAGGGGGAGACCGTCGTGTTCTCCGCCCACGGCGTGGCGCCCTCCGTGCACGCGCAGGCGGCCGAGCGGCACCTCAAGACCATCGACGCGACCTGCCCGCTGGTGACGAAGGTGCACCACGAGGCCAAGCGGTTCGCCGGGCAGGACTACGACATCCTGCTCATCGGGCACGAGGGCCACGAGGAGGTCGAGGGCACCGCCGGCGAGGCGCCCGAGCACATCCAGCTCGTGCAGGGCCCCGAGGACGTGCCGGGCATCGTCGTCCGCGACCCCTCGAAGGTCGCCTGGCTCTCCCAGACCACGCTCTCGGTCGACGAGACGATGGAGACGGTCGCCGCGATCCGGGAGCGGTTCCCCGAGCTGCTCGACCCGCCCAGCGACGACATCTGCTACGCCACCCAGAACCGCCAGATGGCCATCAAGGAGATCGCCCGCGACGCCGACCTGGTCATCGTGGTGGGGTCCGGCAACTCCTCGAACTCCGTGCGCCTGGTCGAGGTGGCCCTCGAAGCCGGTGCGAAGGCGGCGTACCGCGTCGACGACGCCTCCGAGATCGACGAGGCCTGGCTGGACGGCGTGACGAAGGTCAGCGTGACCTCCGGCGCGAGCGTCCCCGAGGCGCTCGTCGAGGGCGTGCTGACCTTCCTGGCCGAGCGCGGGTACCCCGACGCCGAGGCCGTGCACAGCGCGGAGGAGTCGCTGATCTTCGCACTGCCGCCGGAGCTGCGGCGCGACCTGCGCGCCCGGTCGTGAGCCGGTCCTGACGTGGCCCGCTTCCTCGACGTCCACCCGGAGAACCCGCAGCCGCGGCTGCTGGAGCAGGTCGTCACGGCCCTGCGCGACGAGGACGCCCTGATCGCCTACCCCACCGACTCGGGGTACGCCCTCGGCTGCCGCATCGGCAACCGCGACGGGCGGGACCGCATCCTGCGCATCCGCGGCCTCGACGAGCGGCACCACTTCACGCTGATGTGCCGCGACTTCTCGCAGATGGGCCAGCTGGTGCACGTGGACAACTCGGCGTTCCGCACGATCAAGTCCGCGACGCCGGGGCCCTACACGTTCATCCTGCCCGCCACGCCCGAGGTACCTCGCCGACTGCTGCACCCCCGCAAGCGGACCGTCGGCGTGCGGATCCCCGACCACGTCTTCGACCAGGCGCTGCTCGAGGCCCTGGGCGAGGCCCTGCTCACCAGCTCGCTGATCCTCCCGGGCGAGGACGAGCCGCGGACCATGGGGTGGGAGATCAAGGAGGAGCTCGACCACCTCGTCGACATCGTGGTCGAGGCGGGCGAGACGCCGGCCGAGCCGACCACGGTCATCGACTGGTCCGAGGGTGTGCCGGAGGTGCTGCGCGTCGGCGCGGGCGACCCCGCGCGTTTCGTCGCCTAGCGGGGCCGGGCCGGAGCGGGACTACCCGCGAGCCGCGCGCTGGCGCGCGAGCAGCGTGGCCAGGCACAGCGCGTAGCCGATCGTCAGCGCGACGCTGTGGTGGGCGAGCCCGGACACCACGGCCTGCACCAGTCCGTCCTGCGGCTCGGCGATGGCCTCGGGACGGCCGAGCGCCAGCACGGCGAAGGCGCCCAGCATGATCAGCGGCGGCAGCACGCCGACGGTGAAGAAGTCGCGCGGCCGCACCAGCAACGCCAGGCCGAAGCAGATCAGCACGAACCACAGGTCGAAGAACATGCTGACCCGGCCGACCATCGCGACATTGACCACCACGGCACTCAGCGCGACCGCGACGCCGAGCGCGACGACGGCGCGACCGGTCTCGCTGCCTTCGTCCCAGAGCGCCCGGGTGTGGCTCACAGGGCAACGCTAGGCGGCTCCTCTCCCGCATCCGGGGCGGCGCGCCGCGCCAGCGCGACCACCGGGCGAGGTCCGGGGAGGTCGTCGTCGGTCACCCCGAGCTCGCCGAACCGCCGCGCGGCCACCAGCACCCGCGACTCCAGCGACCCGACCGCGGCGTTGTAGTGGCCGACCGCGGCGTTCAGCGAGCGGCCCACGTTGTCGACGTGCCCGGCCAGCGTGGACAGCCGCTCGTGCAGCTCACGGCCGAGCCGGTGGACCTCCTGGGCCTCGTCGGCCAGCCGCTCCTCGCGCCACCCGAGCGCGACCGTGCGCAGCAGTGCGATGAGCGTGGTCGGTGTCGCGACCACCACCTGTCGGGTGGCGGCGTCCTCGAGCAGGTCGCGGTCGACCGACAACGCCGCGGACAGGAACGACTCGGCCGGCACGAACAGCACGACGAACTCCGGTGACCCGGGCAGCGAGCGCCAGTAGCGCTTGGACGACAGCAGGGCCACGTGCTGGCGCAGCTGCCGGGCGTGACGTGCGAGGTGGGCTTCCCGATCGTCCTCGTCGTCACATGCCGTGGCGTCGAGGAACGCGTCCAGCGGCACCTTCGCGTCCACGACCACCCGCCGCCCGCCCACGAGGTGCACGACGAGGTCGGGGCGCTGCACGGCGTCGTCGGACGTGCGGGTGTGGGCCTGCTCGGTGAAGTCGCACCGGTCGACCAGGCCCGCGAGCTCGACGGCACGCTTGAGGTGCATCTCGCCCCAGCGTCCGCGCACCTGTGGCCGGCGGAGCGCGGTGGACAGCGTCTGCGTCTCGCGGCGCAGGGTGTCGGTGGCCATGCGCATGTCCAGCACCTGCTGGCTCAGCTGGCCCTGCCAGCTCGCGCGCTGGTGGTCGAGGTCGCGCACCTGGTCGCTGAGGCGGTCCAGGCCCTGCATCAGCTCGGCCCGGTCGACCCCGGCGTCGAGCACGGCGCCGACGTACGCCGGTCGCGTGCGGCCCCAGAGCAGCCCGAGCGCCGCTCCCAGGGACACTCCCAGGAGCAACATCAGCACCATCGCCATCACCATGCCCACCAGTGTGGGGTCGACCACCGACAGCCGTTGGGAACCTGGCCTTGGCTACGGTCGAGGCATGCAGACTCGGATGATCGGCAAGCACCAGGTCGGGGCGATCGGCCTCGGCCTGATGACCTTCGACCAGACCGGCACGCAGCCGCGCGACCAGCTCCTGGCCACCGTGCGCGCCGCCCTGGACGCCGGCGTCACGCTGTTGGACACTGCGGACGCGTACGGACCGGGAGACGAGCGAGGCGCCGGGACCCAGGGGGCCAACGAGTCCCTGATCGCCGGCATCCTCGACGAGCTCGGCGTCCGCGACCAGGTACTGCTCGCGACCAAGGCCGGGCACGTCCGGGTCGGGGACGACGCCCGGTGGGACCTCGACAGCAGCGGCGAGCACCTGCGCAGCGCCGTCGACGCCAGCCTGCGCCGCCTGGGCGTCGAGCGGATCGCGCTGTGGCAGCACCACCGGCCGGACCCCAAGGTCGGGTACGCCGACGTCCTGGCGACCCTCAAGGAGGTGCACGACTCCGGCAAGGTCGAGATGGTCGGGCTCTCCAACGCGAACCCCGAGCAGATCCGCCTCGGCAAGGAGGTGCTCGGCGACGCGCTGGTCAGCGTGCAGAACCAGTACTCGCCGGCGTTCCGGAGCAGCCGCCCCGAGATCGACGTCTGCGAGGAGCTCGGCCTGGCCTTCCTTCCCTGGAGCCCGCTCGGTGGCCTGTCCTCGGCGAAGGAGCTCGGCGACGAGCACGGCGCGTTCGCCGAGGTGGCTGCCGCCCGCGGCGTCAGCCCGCAGCGGGTGACCCTCGCCTGGGAGCTCGCCCAGTCGCCGTGCGTCATCCCGATCCCCGGCGCCAAGCGGCCAGAGTCCATCACCGACTCCGCGGCCGCCGCCGACCTCGAGCTGACCGACGAGGAGCTCGCGCGCCTGGACGGCTGAGGCTCAGCCGGCCTTGACCCTGGCCTTCACGGCGTCCTTCGCCGTCCCCGCACCGGACGACGTCGCGGAGACCAGGAACGACCGCACGTCACCGACCGTCGCGCTCGGCGACACCGTCACCTCGAGCTTGATCGTCCGCCATGCAGCGGGCCCGAGCGCGCTCATCGCGAAGACGCCGGCGACCACGGCCGCGGTGACGTTCGTCGTGCCGCTGAGGTACTTGACCTTGTAGGGGCCGAACGATCCCGTGCCCTTGACCGTGAACGTGTCGGCGAACAACCCGTCGTTCCTGATCCTGATCTTGAAGGTCTCCGTCGCCGAGCGGTGGACGGTCTGGTGAACGGTCTGGCCGGCGCCGGTCGTGTTGTAGACACCCTTGCCCACGAAGGGATCTGTGCCGACGGCGATCTGGCCGTCGGGCTGGCGCAGCGGGAACCAGGCTGCGTACCCGGCTTTCGTGCTGCCGCCGATGGTGGAGGCGAGCCCGCCGAGGAAGAGCTGGTCGCCGACGACCCTGAGTGACGTCATCAGGGTGTTCACCGGGACCGGGCCGTTCCCGGCACCGTCCGAGCCGACGTTCGTCCAGGCGCCCGCCTTGAATGCACCGACACCGTCGATCCTCGACCTGCCGCCGGCGTTGTTGAAGTAGCCCGCGGCGAACACCGCGTCGTCGTCGACCGCGAGTGCGTAGATCGAGTTCCCGCCGTCGCCGAAGGCACTGGTGCTCCCGAGCGCGGTCCAGTCGGCCCCGGCGTACTTCGCGACCTTGTCGGCGTTGAGGTCGCCGCCGGCGTTGACGAAGTCCCCGCCGACGTACAGGTCGGTGCCCGACACCGCCATCGCACGCACCCGGCCGTTGAGGGCGCTCGACGGCCCGACAGCGCTCCACGCGGTCCCGCCCAGGTAGTGCGCGGCGTAGTCCGCGTTCGGGATCCCGTCCGCGTCGAAGAAGCTCCCGCCGACGTAGAGACCCGCGACGCCGTCGAACACCAGGCAGCACACCGAGCCACCGATGTCGTTGTTGCCGTCGGTGATGGCAGCCCAGGCCCCGCTGTCGATCCCGTACGCCGCGACCGAGTCCGCCGTGGCGATGCCGGCCGCTTCGGAGAACCCACCGCCGACGTACAACGTGCGGCCGATGATCGCGAGCGCGAACACGGGGCCGTTGAGCCCGACGGACGACAGCGACCTCCACGACGTGCCGTCGAAGCGGGCGATGGCATCGGCCGCCAGGTCGCCGCCGGCGTCCTGGAAGGACCCCGCCGCGAACACGTCGCCGGTGACGGGGTCGACGGCGATCGCGTACACCGCACTCGGACTGTCACCGAGTCCGCCGCCCAGCGCGGACCACTTCTTCCCGTTCCAGGACGCGATGTGGTCGGCCTTGGCCAGGCCCCCTGCGTCGATGAAGTCGCCGCCGACGTACACGGTCCGGCCGACGCTGGTGAGCGTCTCGACCTTGCCGGCGAGTGCCGGGTCCGCGGGTTTCTTGCCGTGACCGATGGGGTTCCAGCCGCCGGAGCCCGCTCCGGTCGCGGTCGTGACCACCGCGGTCGTGCCGGTCGCCGTGATCGCGGTGAGCACGGCGACGACGCACAGCCGTCGCAGCTGTCGGGTGGGGTTCATCGGGGGTACCCCTTTCCGCGCGCTCTCCGCGGTCAGTGCATGCGGATCTGGACCACGTCGAAGTCGGTGCCCGGAGGTGCGCCCGGACCCAGCGGAGGCGGGAAGCCGAGATCGAAGCGGCCGTTCACGAGCGCTAGCCGGGACCCGTGGATCGCGGCCGTTGTCGGTACCCGGAACGCCGGATCGGTGATCGTCTGGACGAGCTGGCCCGTGGAGAAGTCGGGGGACAGCCGCACCTCGGCCACCGAGTTGGCGAAGTTCTCCAGCACCCAGGCGGTGTGGCCGGCGAGGACAAGCCCGTCCGGGGTGCCCGGGACGAGTGCCCCACCCGTGATGTCGACCTGCCGGCTCTCGCCCGTGTCGGCGTCGATGGTCGCCAGGATGCCCAGGTCGGAGTGGTTGACCAGGAGCTTCGACCCGTCGGGCGACGCGACGATCCCGTTGAGGCCGAAGGTGCCGGGAACGGAGACGCCGGCCGGCCCGGTCACCGTGATGGGTTCGGGCGGCCCGATCGTGCCGTCCGCATTGATGGGCACCTTGTAGATGACGGGCGCGAACGTCTCGGTGAAGTACGCCGCGTCGCGCGTCAGGGCGACGTCGTTCACCAGCGAGGCACCGGGCGTGCCGAGCGTCAGGTCCGCGACGGTGGCGCCGGTCCGCGTGCTGTAGACGTACGCGTGCCCGGTGAACCCGCCTGCCACGAACAGCAGGTGCCGGCCCTCGTCGACCTTCATGCCGAGCGCCTGGCGCCCGCTGACGTCGATGAACACCTGCCCTTCACCGCTGCGGAGGCTGCCGCGGAAGATGTCGCCGTCCCACAGGGAGCCGACGTAGAAGGTGCTCCCTGTCCCGACCGTGATGCCCTCGGGCTGGAAGTCGACGGGGAGCGGGATCGAGCCGGGGAACGGTGCGGCCCATGCGGTGGGCACTGCGAGGAGTGACACCGTGAGGGCGGCGGCGACGGCAGCGAGTCTTCTCATCATCAGCTCCACAGGAAGCGACCTCCCCATGAGATTCCGCCGCCTCCGCGCACTTGTCAATGACGGCCCTAGTGGGGCTGTCGCCGCACGGGGCGTCGATGTCCTCAGCCGAGGTCGACGATGACGGGAGCGTGGTCGGAGGCGCCCTTGCCGGCGCGCTCGTCCTTGTCGATGAACGCGCCGGTGACCCGCTTCGCGAGGCCCGGTGAGCCGAGCACGAAGTCGATGCGCATGCCGCGGTTGCGCTCCCAGCGCTGCCGGAAGTAGTCCCAGTAGGTGAAGACGTCCGGGCCGGGCGTGTGCGGGCGGACGACGTCGGTCCAGCCGTCCTCGAGGAACGCCTTGAACGCGTCGCGCTCCGGCGGGGTGACGTGGGTGTCGTTGGCGTACGCCGCCATGTCGAAGACGTCCTCGTCGAACGGCGCGATGTTCCAGTCGCCGACCAGGGCGACGTCGTCGTCGCGCCAGGCGTGAGCCGTTTCCTTCAGGCGGGCCAGCCAGTCGAGCTTGTAGTGGTAGTGCGGGTCTTCGACCTTGCGGCCGTTGGGGACGTACAGCGACCACACCCGTACGCCGCCGCACGTCGCGCCGATCGCCCGCGACTCCACGTCGGCCGGCTCGCCCCAGGTCGGCTGGCCGGGGAAGCCGACCTCGACGTCCTCGATGCCGACCCGACTCAGGATGGCGACGCCGTTCCACTGGTTGACGCCGGCGACGGCCGCGTCGTACCCCATCGCCTGCAGGCCCATCAGCGGCAGCTGGTCCTCGCGTGCCTTGGTCTCCTGGAGCGCGAGCACGTCGATGTCGTGCCGTTGCAGCAGCGCCTCCACGCGGTCGATGCGCGAGCGGAGGGAGTTGACGTTCCACGTGGCGATCCGCACCCGACCCACCCTAGGACGAGGCATCGACGCTGATCGGGCCCCGCCGACCCCTAGGCTGTCCGAATGGTCAGCACCGCGTCGAGCACCACTGGTGCCCGGCTGGCGGCCGGAGCCGTGCACGTGTTCACGGCCACGGGGGCCGTCCTCGCCCTGCTGATGGTGCACTTCTCCTACCGGCACGAGGTCGAGACCGTGCTGTGGCTGTTCCTGGTCGCGATGATCATCGACGGCACGGACGGCATGCTGGCCCGGCGCTTCCGCGTCAAGGAGGTGCTGCCCGGCTTCGACGGGGCCCTGCTGGACAACATCGTCGACTACATGACCTACGCCCTGGCGCCGATGGCGCTGCTCTGGGCCAACGGCTACCTGCCGGACGGTGCCGCCGGCGGTGTGGTGGCCTCCATCCCGCTGCTGGCCTCGACCTACCAGTTCTGCCGGGCCGACGCGAAGACCGACGACCACTTCTTCCTCGGCTTCCCGTCGTACTGGAACATCGTCGCGTTCTACGTGGTCGTCTGGGAGCTCTCGACCGTCGCGACCACGGTGCTGCTGCTGGCGCTGTCCGTGCTGGTGTTCGTGCCGATCAAGTACCTCTACCCGTCGCGGACCGAGAAGCTCTGGTACTCCAACATGACGCTGGCGACGCTCTGGCTCGCGCTGTGGGCGGCCATCACCGCGGCGCTGCCGGAGGCGCCGGCCGTGCTCGTCGGGCTGTCGCTGGTGTACGTCGTGTACTACGTCGTCGTCAGCCTCTGGCTGACCTTCTCCCCGGCGTCGGCGCACCCGCAGTCGCGCTCCGCGGAATCGGCTGCGCGCGCCACCCAGACCTAGAGTTTCCCGACGTGGCTCTCACCATCGGCATCGTCGGCCTGCCCAACGCGGGCAAGTCGACCCTCTTCAACGCGCTGACCAAGAACGACGTGCTCGCGGCGAACTACCCGTTCGCCACCATCGAGCCGAACGTCGGCGTGGTCGCCGTGCCGGAGCCGCGTCTGGGGCGCCTGGCCGAGCTGTTCGACTCGGCCCGCGTCGTCCCGGCCACGGTCGAGTTCGTCGACATCGCGGGCATCGTCCGCGGCGCCTCGGAGGGGGAGGGGCTCGGCAACAAGTTCCTGTCCCACATCCGCGAGTCCGCGGCGATCTGCCAGGTGACGCGGGTGTTCCGCGACGACGACGTCACCCACGTCGACGGCAAGGTCGACCCGGGATCGGACATCGAGACGATCCGCACCGAGCTGGCCCTCGCGGACCTGCAGACGCTGGAGAAGGCGATCCCGAGGCTCGAGAAGGAAGCACGGGCCAACAAGGCGCTGGCGGCGACGGTGGAGGCCGCGAAGACGGCCCAGGCCGCGCTCGAGGAGGGTACGCCGGTCATCGCGCTCATCCAGGGCGGCAAGGTCGACGGCGTCCTCCTCCGCGAGCTGTCCCTGCTCACCGCCAAGCCGTACATCTACGTCTTCAACTGCGACGCCGACGAGCTCGGCGACGCCGACCTGAAGGCGCGGATGCAGGAGCTGGTCGCCCCGGCCGAGGCGATCTTCCTCGACGCCAAGTTCGAGGCCGAGCTGGTCGAGCTCGACGACGACGCGGAGGCCCGCGAGATGCTGGCCGAGATGGGCGTCGACGAGCCGGGTCTCGACGTGCTCGCCCGGGTCGGCTTCGACACCCTGGGCCTGCAGACGTACCTGACGGCCGGCCCCAAGGAGTCCCGCGCCTGGACGATCCGCAAGGGCGCCACGGCCCCCGAGGCGGCCGGCGTGATCCACACCGACTTCCAGCGCGGCTTCATCAAGGCCGAGGTCGTCTCCTACGACGACCTGATGGCCGCCGGCTCCATGCTCAAGGCCCGCGAGGCGGGCCGGGTGCGCATGGAGGGCAAGGACTACGTCATGGCCGACGGCGACGTGGTCGAGTTCCGCTTCAACGTCTGATCCGGCCCGCCGGGAGTCACCCCCTGGCGTCCCCTCCGGTCGTCTCGTCTGGGCAACAGTTCCGCGCGGCCTCTTGACACTGCCCCGTTCCGTTTGGTTGGTTCATGTTCCACGAACCTTCTGAATGGATCTTTCTGAATGGTTGATTCATCCCGTCAGCTCCTGCGTGAGGTGACCACGAGGCTGGACCGCCTCACGGACCTCGCCGACGCCGGCGGGCTGGACGCCGCCGTCGACCTGATGGCCACCGCGCTGGACAAGGGCGGGATCGTGCAGGCGTTCGGCACCGGACACTCCCAGGCCTTCGCCATGGAGATCGCCGGGCGTGCGGGCGGCCTCATCCCGACCAACAGCATCGCGCTGATCGACGTGGTGCTCTTCGGTGGGCGGGACCCGTCGGTCCTGGCCGACGGGGCGACGCTCGAGCGTGAGCCGGGCATCGTGGACGAGCTGTGGGCGACGATCCACCCGCACCCCGAGGACGTGTTCGTCATCGCCTCGAACTCCGGGGTGAACGGCTCGGTCGTGGGCATCGCGCTGGCCGCGAAGGAGCACGGTCACGCCGTCATCGCCGTCACCAGCCTCGAGCACACCGCCAGGGTCACGCCCAAGCACCCGAGCGGGGCCCGGCTGAGCGAGGTCGCGGACGTCGTGATCGACAACCTGGCGCCGTACGGCGACTCCACGCTCTCCCTCGAGGGAGGCGACGGCGACATCAAGGTCGGCGCCGTCTCGTCGATGACGGCGGCCTTCATCGCCCAACTGCTGACCCTCGGCGTCGCGGAGCGCATCGCGGCCGCGGGCGGCGTACCTCCGATCTACCTCTCCGCCAACATCCCTGCCGGGGACGAGCACAACCACCGGCTGGAGAACACCTATGGCGACCGGCTGCGACGCCACGCCTGAATGCACCACCTCACGAAAGGAACACGCAGAGTGAACACGACCAGGACCTACGACCGGCGCACCATCGTGAGGGGCGCGCTCGCTGCGGCGGCCGTCATCCCGCTGAGCAGCGCGCTGGCCGCCTGCGCCGGCAGCGGCAGCAAGAACGACAGCGACAAGGAGAGCCAGGGCGGCACCAAGAGCACCGACAACCCGTTCGGCATGGCCGACGGCGCCACCGTCGACGCGGTCATCTTCGACGGCGGGTACGGCACCGACTACGTGTCGTTCGCCGCGGCGATCATGCAGAAGAACTTCGCCGGCTCCTCGGTGAAGGTGTCGGCGACCACCGAGATCGCCCAGGAGCTGCAGCCCCGCTTCGTGGGCGGCGACCCGCCGGACCTGATCGACAACTCCGGCGAGAACGCGATCGGCTTCAGCACGATCCTCGACCAGCTCGAGGACCTCGGCGACGTCCTCGACGCCGACAACCTCGAGGGCACCCCGATCCGCGACACGCTCTTCGGGGGCGTGGAGGCGCCGGGCACCTTCGACGGGAAGCTCGCGGCGCTGAACTACGTGCTGACGGTGTACGCCGTCTGGTACTCCGCCAGCCTGTTCGACGACAACGGCTGGCAGCCGCCGCAGACCTGGGACGACGCGATCGCCCTGGGTGGCGAGGCCAAGAAGGCCGGCAAGTACCTCTTCCTCTGGGGCAAGGAGGCGGCGACGTACTACCAGACGCTGGCCATCGCCTCGGCGATCAAGGAGGGCGGCGACGAGGTCCGGCTGGCGCTGGAGAACCTCGACGCGGGCTGCTGGTCCCTCGACCCCGTCCAGGGCGTCTTCGAGGCGATGGGCGAGATCGTGTCGAAGGGCTACATGAAGCCCGGCGGCTCCGGCACCCAGTTCACCGCCGCGCAGGCCCAGTGGAGCAACAACCAGGACGCGCTGCTGTACCCGTCGGGCTCCTGGATCGAGAACGAGATGAAGGACCAGACCAAGAGCGGCTTCGAGATGACCGGGTTCCCCGAGATGACGCTCACGTCCGGCTCCGCCATGCCGTACACCGCGATGCACAGCACCGCGGGCGAGCCGTTCATCATCCCGTCGAACGCCAAGAACGTCGCGGGCGGCAAGGAGCTGCTCCGCACGATGCTGTCCCAGGAGGCCGCCACCAACTTCGCCAAGTCGAAGCTGGCGCCGACGATCGTCAAGGGCACCGTACCCGACGACGGCTTCGGCTCGACCGCCCTGGTGTCGCAGAGCAAGATGCTCACCGACGCCGGCTCGGACGTCTTCACCTGGGGCTTCGTCGACCTCTACGGTATGAACGTCGACCAGCTCGTCGTCTGGAACAGCTTCCTCGCGGGGGATGCGAGCGTGTCCGACCTGACATCGGGGCTGCAGAAGATCACCGACAAGATCCGGGACGACGACTCGATCAAGAAGATCAAGGTGACGTGACCGCTTCCACGCTCGTCCCCACCACGGACACCCCGAAGGCACCACCTCGCCGCGCCTCGCGGCGGCCCCTGACGTTCGACCGCGTGAGCTTCATGCTCGTGTTCCTCGGTCTGCCGTTGGCGCTCTTCGCGGTGTTCGTGGTGTGGCCGTTCGTCCAGGCCATCTACTACTCGATGACCGACTGGACGGGCTTCACACCCGACATGAGCTTCGTCGGCCTGGACAACTACCAGAAGCTGCTCCACGACGACGTCTTCATGAAGGCGGTGCGCAACAACCTCCTGCTGGCCGTCGTCGTCCCGCTGGTGACCGTGGTGCTGAGCTTCGCGCTCGCCACCATGATCACCGTGGGCGGGGCGTCGTACGGGCAGACGCGGGGACTGCGGTTCTCCAGCTTCTACCGGGTCATCTCGTTCTTCCCCTACACCGTCCCGGCGATCATCATCGGGCTGATCTGGGCGCAGATGTACGACCCGTCGAGCGGGCTCCTCAACGGACTGCTGACCGGGGTCGGCCTCGACCGGTTCGACTCGTTCCCCTGGCTCGGCGACACCACGACGGCCATGCCGGCCTCGATGTTCGTGATCATCTGGGGGTTCGTCGGCTTCTACATGGTGCTGTTCGTCGCCGCGATCAAGGGGATCCCGTCGGAGTTCTACGACGCGGCCCGGATCGACGGCGCGGGCCGGTTCCGCATCGCGTGGTCGATCACGATCCCGCTGATCCGCGACACGATCCAGACCGCCTACATCTACCTCGGCATCCTGGCCCTCGACGCGTTCGTCTACATGGCGGCCCTGAACCCCGGAGGCGGCCCGGCCAACTCGACCCTCGTGATGCCGCAGCGCCTGCTCGACACCGCGTTCGCCAAGGGCCAGTTCGGCCTCGCCAGCGCGATGGGCGTCGTGATGGCGATCGCGACCCTCGCCTTCGCCGCGATCGTCTTCACCGTGAACCGCCTGGTCGGCCGCCGCGAGAGGACGGTGGCCCGATGACCGCGACGACGACGGACACGTCCACCGCACGGGGCGCCGCGCCGGGCCCCGAGCGCGAGCCGGCCGGCGACAAGGTCGTCGCGACGGTCTCGCACGCGGTGCTCGGCCTGTGGAGCCTGCTGGTCATCGTGCCGCTGCTGTGGACCCTGATGTCGTCGTTCAAGACGAGCAGCGAGATCTTCGCCTCGCCGTTCGGGCTGCCCGAGCACTGGAACTTCGACAACTACGTCTCCGCGTGGACGACCCAGGGGATCGGGCGCTACTTCGTCAACACGGTCATCGTGGTGGGCAGCGCGCTCGTCATCGTGATGATCCTCGGGTCGATGTGCGCCTACGTGCTCGCCTGCTTCGAGTTCCGCGGGCGCCGCTTCATCTACTACTCGATGCTGGCCGGGCTGACCTTCCCGATCTTCATGGCCATCGTCCCGTTGTTCTTCGTGCTGAAGCAGATCGGCCTGCTGAACACCCTGCCGGGCCTGATCACGACGTACGTCGCGTTCGCGCTGCCCTTCACGGTCTTCTTCCTCTACCCGTTCTTCCGGGCCCTGCCCATGGAGATCTCGGAGGCGGCGGAGGTCGACGGGGCGGGCGAGTGGCGCAAGTTCTTCCAGGTGATGCTGCCGATGGCCGCGCCCGGCCTGGCCTCGGTCGCGATCTTCAACTTCCTGGGCCTGTGGAACCAGTTCCTGCTGCCGGTCGCGCTCAACACCAAGCGCGAGAACTACGTGCTCTCGCAGGGGATGGCGTCCTTCGCGTCGCAGGCCGGGTACAACGTCGACTACGGCCGGCTCTTCGCGGCCGTGGTCATCACCGTCGTCCCGGTGCTCGTGGTCTACACGATCTTCCAGCGCCAGCTGCAGGGGTCGGTCACGCAGGGGACGTCGAAGTAGCCATGACGAGCGCCCCCGAGACCGCGGCCAGGGTGTCCGACCCGGCCGATCTCACCGACCTGATCCGTACCGTCACGCCGCGGCTGACCGGCGCGCTCCGGGAGGTGGCCGAGACGGTCCTCGAGGACCCGGCCGAGGCCGCCCGGCTCTCCGCCGTGGCACTGGCCGCGCGGGCCGGTGTCTCGCAGGCGTCGGTGACGCGGTTCGCCCAGTCCCTCGGGCTCGCCAGCCATGCCGAGCTGCGGCTCGCGCTGGCCGAGCAGAAGGGCCGGTCGACCGCGTCCGGCGCGGTGGTGGACGTCGGCGTGCACATCCGCCCCGACCACTCGGTGCAGCAGGTCGTCGAGGTGGTGGCCAACTCCGACGTCCGCGCCATCACCCAGACCGTCAACCAGCTCGACTACGAGGCCCTCGACCTGGCGAGCCGGGCGATGGCCGTGGCCGGCCGCGTCGACGTGTACGGCATCGGCAGCTCGGCCAGCGTGGCCTACGAGCTGGAGACCCGGCTCTTCCGCATCGGCGTGCGCGTGCGGGCGTGGACCGAGGTGCACGAGGCGCTGACGTCCGCCTCGTTGCTGACGGCCGACGACGTCGCGATCGCGATCTCCCACTCGGGCGCGACCCGCGAGGTGGTGGAGCCGCTGCGGCTGGCCGCCGACCGGGGAGCGGTGACGGTCGGGCTGACCGGCGACCCGCGGTCCGCCGTCGCCGCCGCGTCCCGCCACTTCCTGCGGACGGCGGCCCTCGAGACGTCGTACCGCAACGGCAGCCTGGCCGCCCGGCACTCGCAGATGATGATCGCGGACTCGCTCTACATCCGGGTCGTGCAGCTGACCCCGGACCGCTCCGCCGCGTCGATGGCCCTCACCGAGCACATCTCGCCGTCCCACTCCGTGACGGCGCGACGCAGCCGGCCGCGCTAGCCGCTTCCTGGGTGGCGCAGGGCCGCCAGTGATCCCGCGATGCGATCGAACACGGCCCGGTCGACGGTGACACCTCGTCGGCGCAGGGCGAGGGTTGCGGCGCCGGCCACGCCGTCGGCGACCCGGACGACGGGTCCGGCGCCGCCACGCCGACGGAAGGCGGTCTCCACGGCGGAGGCGACGGCCTGCTGGTGGAGCAGCACGCTCCCGCCCATCACGAGGGGTCCCTCGACGTCGGCGCCGCGGACGCTGTCCAGGGTGTGCGCCAGGGCCTCCGAGGCCGCCGCGACGATGGCGGCTGCCGTCGGGTCGTCTCCGGCCGTGAAGGCGAGGGGCGCGAGGCGGGCCAGGCGGACCGGGAGGTCCGCGTACACGGCCTCGACCAGCCGGGCCAGGGGTCGTTCGTCGGAGTCGATCCCGAGCTGCGCCAGCACGAGCGGGGTCAGCGTCGTCGACGGTCCTCGGCCGTCCAGGTCCGCGACCACGGCCTGCGCGACCCGATGGCCGATCCAGAACCCGGACCCCTCGTCGCCGAGCAGCCATCCGGTCCCGTCGGAGGTGGCCTCGACCTCCCCGCCGCGCACCCGGATCGCTGCCGCCCCCGTACCGGCCACGAGGCCGTAGCCGTCGGGGTCGCTGGTCCCCGCGCAGTACATGGCGAGGATGTCGGACTCCACGAGGAACGGTGCGTGCACGCCGGCGGCCGCCAGTCCGGCGGTGATGGGTGCGTGTTCCGGCCCGTCGTCGGACCGCACGGACTTCGACCCCGCCATCGCGATCGCAGCGCCTCGGATCTCGCCGGGCTCCACCTCCGCCGACACGATCGCCTGGCGCACGGCCGCTCCCAACGCGAGCACGACGCTCTCCGGACCGCCGGAGATCGGGTTCCCGCTTCCCGCCGTACCCAGCCCGAGACAGGCCCCGGTGTCGTCCACCACCACCGCTCGGGTCGACGAACCTCCGGCGTCGACCGCGACCAGCACGGCCGGAGCCTACTAGCGGTGGGCGCGGTCCAGCTGTGGTGGCAGGGTGGCCGGTGTGCACGTCCTCGTCCTCGGCCGCGACGGTCCGCAGTTCGTGCACGAGGAGCATCCCCTGCACGAGGAGCACCAGGCCTACATGGACCGCTGGCTGCCCCGGCTCCTCGCCCGGGGCCCGCTCCTGAGCCCGGACGAGCACGAGGGGAGCGTGCACGTGGTCCGGGTCGACGACCCGCACATGGGCCACGCGTTCGCCTTCGAGGAACCGTTCGCGGCGGCAGGCTGGTACGCCGCGGTCACCGTGACGCCCTACCTCCCGCTGACCGACGGGACGATGTGGGACCGCCCGAGGGCACCGCGCGGGACGAGGTCGAGCTTCGTGACGGCGACGTCGACGCCTGGAGGGACGTACGACGACTGGGTCTTCGCCGGCTCGCTCCTCGACGCAGACGGACTCGTCGTGGGGTTCGCGGGAGCGCTCGACCTCACCGAGCACGAGGCGGCGGCCCGCGTGCCCGGGGCCGAGGTCAGCCGCTGGCGGCGGGGCGGCCGCGACCAAGAGGTCTGACCCGTCTCAGCCGACGTACCACGCCGCGGTGTCGGTGGGCAGGCGTCCATCAGGCGACCCCGGCTCGCTCCAGAGCGTCGGCGGACCCGGGAGGTCGACGGGCGTGGGCCCGAGGTTGACCACACAGCGCAGCCGATCACCGCGCCGGAAGTCGAGGACGCGGTCGGACGGGTCGCCTGCCCAGACGAGACCTGGCTCGTCGCGGAAACCGCGCCGCAGGCGAAGTGCCTCACGGTAGAGGTTCAAGACCGAGCCGGGGTCCCCGTCCTCGGCCTCGACGGTCAGGTCCGACCACGTGGCCGGCTGCGGCAGCCACGGTGCCCCCGGGCCGTCGGTGAAGCCGTACGGCGGGTGGTGGCCGGACCAGGGCAGCGGGACGCGGCACCCGTCGCGCCCCCGGGCCCGGCCGGCGGTACGTCGGTAGACCGGGTCCTGGAGCGCGTGCTCGGGGAGGTCCTCGACCTCGGCCAGGCCGAGCTCATCGCCCTGGTAGACGTAGACGCCGCCGGGCAGGGCGAAGGTGAGCAGGGCGGCCGCGCGGGCCCGACGGCGGCCGAGCACCGGGTCGGTGATGCCGCCGGTGCGGCCGAGGCGGGTGACCGGCCGGACCTCGTCGTGGCTGGACAGGGCCCAGGTGGCCGGTGCGCCGCTGGGCGCGAGGGAGGCCAGGGTGTCGTCGACGACGGACCGCAGCACCGTGGCGTCCCACGAGGCGTGCATGAACGTGAAGTTGAACGCCGTGTGCAGCTCGTCGGGGCGCACGTACCGGGCGAGCCGCTCCGGGTCCTTGACCACGGCCTCGGCCACGGTCACCTGCTCGCCGGGATGGTCGTCGATGACCCGGCGCCAGCGTCTGAAGATGTCGTGCACGCCGTCGGTGTCCCACTGCGGGTGGTCGGCCCATTCGCGCGGTGTCCACGCGACCTGGAGTGCCGGGTCGGCGTCCGGGAGACCCGCGGGCTTCGCCATCGCCGACGCGGCGTCGACGCGGAAGCCGTCCACACCCCTGTCCAGCCAGAACCGCAGCACCCCGTCGACATCCTCGGCCACCCGGGGCGAGCTCCAGTCGAGGTCGGGTTGCTCGGGGGCGAACGTGTGGAGGTACCACTGGCCGGGTGAGCCGTCGGGGTCGGTCGTCCTGGTCCAAGCGGAGCCCCCGAAGGCGCTGATCCAGTTCGTGGGCGGCTCTCCGCCCTCGGGGCCACGGCCGTCCCGGAAGAAGTACCGGGCCCGTGCGGGTGAGCCCGGTGCGGCGGCGAGGGCTTGCCGGAACCAGGGGTGCTGCTCGCTGGTGTGGTTGACCACCAGGTCGACCAGCACGCGGAGCCCGAGTGCGTGGGCCCGGTCGAGGAGCTCCTCGGCGTCGGCCAACGTGCCGAACCGTGGGTCGATGTCGCGGTGGTCGGTGACGTCGTACCCGCCGTCTGCCATGGGCGAGGGGTACCAAGGCGCGATCCACAGCGCATCCACCCCCAGCCCGGCGACGTACGGCAGCCGGTCGATCACGCCGCGCAGGTCCCCCTCACCGTCGCCGTTCCCGTCGGCGAAGCTGCGTGGGTAGATCTCGTAGATGGCCGCGTGCCGCCACCACGCCAGGTCCTGCGTGCTCACGTCCCACCCCCAGCTGATCCGGTGTCGCGGACGAGCCGTGTGGGGCGAGGCTCCCAGACCTCGCCCCACACGGTTCGTGATGTCAGCCGGCCGGCCAGCTGGCGTCGATGTTGGTCAGCGCCGTGTCGAGGTCCTCCTGCTCGGACACCCACGCCGTCATCTCGCGCCAGAAGCTGCCTGCTCCGACCTCGCCCGGCATCTGGTCCGACCCGTCGAACAGGAATGCCGTCGAGTCGTAGGCCACCTGTGCCATCTGGGCGGTGAGCGCGTCGGGGTACAGGCTGGTGTCGAAGTTCTTGTGGGGAGAGATGAAGCTGCTGATCGGCGCGGCCTCGAGACCGAGGTCAGGGTCAGCCAGCATCTTCATGACGGTCTTGGCGTTGTCCGAGTCGTCGAGCAGCACCGCGAGGTCACCGCCGCCCAGGGTCGGGTTGTCGCCGCCCTCCTCCAGGGGCGGGAACCCGAAGGCCCCGATGTCGTCAAGCGTCGTGCCGGCCCCCTCGACGATGAAGTTCGGGATGAAGCTGCCCTGCTTGAACAGCCAGCAGGACGGGCCGCCCGGGTCGAACATCGGGTAGCCGGCGTTGGCGAAGCCGGTGCTCGCGATCGCCTTGCGCCCGCCCAGCACGTTGCCGTCGGTGAACATGATCTTCTCGAAGGTCGCGGCCGCCTGGCGGACCAGGTCGGAGTCGAACGGGATCTCGTGTGAGACCCACTGGTTGTAGCCGTCGACGCCGCCGTACCTCATCACGAGATCCTCGAACCAGTCGGTGGCCGGCCATCCGGTGGCCGTGTCGGACTCCAGGCCCATGCACCAGGGCGTCCCGCCGTCCGCCTTGATCTGGTCGGTGAGGGCGAGGAGCTCGTCGAGGGTCTTGGGTGCCTGGTACCCAGCCTTCTCGAAGGCCGGCTTGTTGTAGAAGACGAGGCTCTTGACGTTCATCTGGACCAGGAGCCCGTAGAGCTTGTCGTCGAACGTGCCGACGTCGAGCGTGCCCGGGATCATCGTCTCGCCCAGGGCGGCGGTGTCGACGACGTCGTCCAGCGGGTACGCCGCGCCCAGGTCGACGATGTCGCCCACGACGCCGGGTTGGGGGATGAGCGCGATGTCCGGTTGGTCGCCGGCCTGCAGCTTGGTCATGATCAGCTGGTTGATGTTCTCGACCTTCTCGAACTTGATCGTGAGGCCGGCTTCCTTCGCGGCGGCGTCCAGGTGCTGCTGGAAGCCGTCGATGATGGGCTGGTCGACGCTGGCCCAGATCTTGATCGTGGTGCCGCCGGAGTCCCCGCCGCTGTCGCCCCCGCAGGCGGTCAGTGCGGCGGCGCCGAGCAAGGCGGCGGTGATCCCGAGAGCGGCCCGCCGGGCCGACGCGCGCGGGCCGCGTGGTCGTAGCTGGTTCATGCAGGGGCTCCATTCGTCACGGAGGTGTTGGAAACGTTTCCGAAACTGTGCCAGTCGACCGAGTCAACGTCAAGAGCTGCGCTCAATGTGAGGGGCAGATGGGCGCGTTGGAAACGCTTTCTGAGCCTCGCACCGTAGGATGAGCGATCGTGGCGAAGCGCACGAAGAACGACGAGCTGGCCCAGCTCGCCCGGAACGTCAACATGGCCGACGTCGCTCGGGCGGCCGGGGTGTCGATGGCCACCACGTCGCGGGCACTCAACGACCAGCCCGGCGTCGCGCCGGCGACGCGCGAGAGGGTCCTGGAGGTCGCGCGTCAGCACGCGTACGTCGTGTCGCCCGCCGCCTCGACCCTGTCCGGCGGCGCAACTCGTCGCATCGCCGTGGTGGTCCCCCACCTGAGTCGCTGGTTCTTCGGCGAGGTGCTCGAGGGCATCGACGCGACCCTGCGCGGTGCGGGCTACGACCTGATGCTCTACCGCGTGGGCGAGGGGGCCGACCGCGACTCGTTCTTCGAGCTGCTGCCCGCGCGCCGCAAGGTCGACGGTGTGCTCGTCGTCGGCATCCCGGCGAGCGAGGCGGAGCAGGAGCGGCTGACGACGATGGGCGTGCAGATCGTCGCCGCCGGCGGTCAGGTCGCGCCGTATCCCACGGTCAGCATCGACGACCACGGCGCCGGACGGCAGGCGGTCAACCACCTCGTGAACCTGGGTCACCGCCGGATCGCGATGATCGACGCCATCGACCCCAACGCCTCGCACTGGCCGGTCGCCGGCCGCGCGCTGGCATTCACCGAGGCCCGCGAGGAGCGGGACCTGGACCCGGATCCCGAGCTCTTCCAGCGGGTGCCGTGGTCGGCGCGGCACGGAGCCGAGGCGATGGCGGCACTCCTCGCCCTGGACGAGCCGCCGACCGCCGTGCTCGCGCACTCCGACGAGCTCGCGATCGGCGCCCTTCACACGATCCGACGCGCCGGCCTGGACACCCCCCGTGACATCTCGGTCGTGGGCATCGACGACCACCCCCTGTCGGAGGAGCTCGACCTCACCACGGTGAGACAGGACGTGCGGGAGCAGGGGCGCCTGGCCGCGCGCATGCTGCTCGACGGGCTGGCCGGTCTCGACCAGGCACCGTGGACCGTGCTGCCCACGCGTCTGGTCATCCGCGGTACCACGGGGCGGCCGCGACAGGGGTGAGGGGTGGCCGCCGTCGGCCGCCACCGCTCACACCCTGACCGAGCCATCAGCCCGTGATGCGGGCGCTCCTGAACGGACAACAGGGCGACGAGCAGCACCCGCGCGCGGGTGCTCGAGACGAGACGAGACATGAGCGGTTCCCTCGGACGATCGACGGCCGAGGACCCTCCGCCCCCGGTGAGGCCACGCTAGGGCGGCCGGGGTGCGACGAACCGTCAGCCGGGCGACACTTCTGGGCGCCGCCCGGTGCGGAAGGATGACGGGCATGGACTACACGCGTCTCGGTACCTCCGGGCTGAAGGTCAGCCGCATCGCGTTGGGTTGCATGAGCTTCGGCACCGGCGACGGCGCGCACGAGTGGGCGCTCGACGACGAGGCCGCCGCACCGGTCTTCCGTGCGGCGGTCGAGCACGGCGTCACCTTCTGGGACACCGCCAACGTCTACAGCGCCGGTACGTCGGAGGAGGTGACCGGCCGGGCGATCAAGGAGTACTCGCGGCGAGAGGACGTCGTGCTCGCGACCAAGGTGTTCTTCCGGATGCACGACGGCCCGGGCGGCTCCGGCCTGTCCCGCAAGGCCATCCTCGAGCAGGTCGACGCGTCCCTCACCCGTCTCGGCACCGACTACGTCGACCTCTACCAGATCCACCGCTTCGACCCCGAGACCCCGGTCGAGGAGACGATGGAGGCGCTGCACGACGTGGTGAAGGCAGGCAAGGCGCGGTACATCGGCGCCTCCTCCATGTGGGCCTGGCAGCTCGCCACCATGCAGCACGCCGCGGAGCTCAACGGCTGGACGCCGTTCGTCTCGATGCAGGACCAGTACTCCCTGCTCCAGCGCGAGGAGGAGCGCGAGATGTTCGGCCTGCTCGACCACCTCGGCGTCGCGAGCATCCCGTGGAGCCCGCTGGCCAAGGGCCGTCTCGCGCGTCCGTGGGGCGGCACGACCCAGCGCTCGGAGACCGACGCGTTGCAGCGGAGGTACGACGACGAGTCCAACCCGCCGATCGTCGGGGCCGTGCAGCAGGTCGCCGAGGCCCGCGGCGTCCCCATGGCCCAGGTCGCCCTCGCCTGGGTGCTCCGCAACCCGGTGGTGGCCGCGCCGATCGTCGGACCCACCAAGGTCGAGCACCTGACCGACGCGGTCGCCGCGGTCGACCTCGAGCTCACCGACGACGAGGCGGCGGCCCTCGAGGCACCGTACACGCCACGCCTGCCCTCCGGTTTCGCGTGACCACGCACGGCATCTCCTTCCCGGCGACCGAGGACGGCTCGCGGCCGACGACCTCGGTGGCGCGCAAGGTCGTGGCCGAAGCACTGCGTCCGGTCGACGCGCTCGGTGCGGACGCGGCCGAGCGCGAGACGGCCTGGCGCAGCCGGTACCTGCTGCACTTCCGGCGACTCGTCGAGGCGGGTCTGCCGAGCCCCGACGCGTGGTGCGCGATCGCGGACGCCGGCCTGGACGCCGTACGCCGCCGCCTCGTCGTCGCGGCCGAGGGCGGTGACCGGCCGCTGTCCTCGCTGGCGTCGGCTCCGGCAGCCCGGTCGCTCGACACGCTGGAGGTGCGCGGGCAGGGGGAGCCGTTGACCGACCTGGTGCTGCCGTACCGCGGCCGGCGGCTGACCGGCGCTGTGCTGGACGCTCAGCTGGACGCGTGGGAGCGCGCCGGCGTCCTCGAGCCCTCGGCCGCCGCCGCCGTCCGCGAGGTCGCCGCGCACCCCGAGTGGCTGCGGCTCGAGGGCCGCACGGTTGGCGTGCTGGGCGCCGGCGCGGAGATGGGACCCCTCGGGCCGCTGCTGCGCTGGGGTGCCACGGTCGCGGCAGTCGACCTGCCGACGCCGGCGATCTGGGAGCGCGTGCTGGGCACGGCCCGGGCCGCCGCGGGCCGGCTGCTCGTGCCGGTCGTCCCGGGGACGGAGGACGCCGGGGTCGACCTGCTGGCCGAGGTACCGGAGACCAGCGACTGGCTCGCCGGCCTCGACGGGCGGCTGGTCGTCGGCAACTACCTCTACGCCGACGGCGGCACGCACGTCCGCGTCTCGCTGGCCGCCGACGCGCTGGCCTCGCGGGTGACCGCGGCCCGCCCGGACACCGCCCTGGCCTTCCTCGCCACTCCGACCGACGTGTTCGTGGTCCCGGGCGACGCGGTGGCGCACTCGGGGGCGGCGTACGACGCCCGCTCCGCCGGCAGCAAGCTCGTCGGCCGCCCGCTGCGCTGGGCGTCGCGCGGCCGGCTGCTGCACCGGCAGTACGCGCCGGGCGCCGACCCGGGCATCTCCGACTGCCTGGTCCCGCAGCAGGGCCCCAACTACGCGCTGGCCAAGCGGGTCCAGCGCTGGCGTGCCTGCACCGCCCGCCGCGACGGCCAGCAAGTGTCCTTCCACGTCGCGCCGTCGACCCGCACCCGTTCGGTGGTGAAGAACCGCGCCCTCGCCGCCGCCTTCGCCGGCGCCCACCGCTTCGGTGTGGAGGTCTTCGACCCCTCGACCTCCAACACCCTCATGGCCGCACTCCTGGTCCACGACCTGATGAGCGAGCACCCGGTGCACGCCCACCCCTGGATGGACGAGGCGTACGGCGCCGTCCACGGCGGCATCTGGCGCGCGCCGTACGAGCCCCGCAGCGCTCTCGGCCTCGCCGCGCTGCTGGGGTTCGCCAGCGTGCGGGGCTGATCGAGGACGCTGCCCGACCAGCGGTGCGTGAGTGTCGGTTTCCGCGGCCGAGACCGACCCTCACTCACCGGCGCGCGGGGCGAGCTCCGAGGTCGATCACGACGGACGCACCTTCACGCAGCACAGACCGTCCTCCGGCTCCAGCGAGGCGGCGCCCGGGCAGCCGAGGCCGTCGGCCACGCCCTGCACGAAGCGCTGGTTGACGCCGCAGACGAGGTCGGTGTGCTGGCGGGCGAGGGCGTCGAAGGGACAGTTGGCCAGGAGCAGGACGCCGTCGTCGAGGCGTGGCTCGTACCCCTGGGTGGCCAGCACGTCGGCCAGGCCGGCCAGCGAGGGCTCGGCCTGGGCCTCCCGCGCCAGCGCGGTGCCCTCGTCGCGGGCGCTCGCGGCGACGGCCTCGTCGAGGGAGGTGCCGGAGCCGGCGCGGTTCACGGCCGCGGCCAGGATGCTGCCGACCAGGTCGTAGCGGCGAGGCGGAAGGGAGACCGCGATCTCGGCGTCCACGCGGCGGTAGAGCTTGCTCGGCCGGCCGGCGCCGGGACCACGGCGGCCGCTCAGCCGGCGGTACTCGACCTCCAGCAGGCCGTCGGCCACCAAGCGGTCGAGGTGGTGGCTCACGTTGTGCCGGGCCAGACCCAGGGCCTCCACCGCCTGGTCGCGGGAGACCGCGTCCGGCTGGGCGACGACGTAGGCGTAGAGGGCGCGCCGGGTGTCGTCGGCGAGGGCGCCGATCCCCGTGACGCGGGCGCGCAGGTCCATGACGCGATTCTAAAAGAGATTGGTCTTGACACAAGAGGTGTGGGTTTCTAACGTCAATCAAGATCACTTTTAGAAATCGGAGGCACCCATGTCCACGAACCTCGACCGCCGCACCCCGGCCGGCGCGCTCGCCACCCTCGCCGGCCCGGACGCCGCGTTCTTCCTGCTGCGCACGGTCTTCACGATCGCGCCGATCGCGTTCGGGCTCGACAAGTTCACCCACCTGCTGACCGACTGGTCGCAGTACCTCGCCCCCTGGATCGACGACCTCGTGCCCGGGAACGCCGACCAGGCGATGTACGCCGTCGGCGTGGTCGAGGTCGTGGCCGGGCTGGTCGTCGCGTGGCGGCCGCGGTTCGGCGGGCTGCTCGTCGCGGCGTGGCTGGGCGGCATCATCCTCGACCTGGTCACGCTGGGCGACTACTACGACGTCGCCCTGCGCGACTTCGGCCTGCTCGTCGGCGCGCTCGCGCTCAGCGCCCTGGCCGCCGGTCGTGGCCAGGACGTGCTCCAGCGGGACCCGGCTAGTTCTTGATGACGACCTTGCAGTTGCGCAAGGCGTCGAGCGGGTCGCGGTGGCCGATGTAGACGATGACGCCGGGCGGGGCGGGGACGACGATCTGGTTGCAGAAGAAGTCGTCACGAACGCCGTCGTCGGTGGCGACGATCTTGTTCATGCCCTCCTCGCCGTACACCTCGTCGGCGCCGGGACCGGGGTAGATGACGTCGTCACCCTCGTCGCCGGTGATCGAGTCGTTGCCGTCGCCGCCGTAGATCCAGTCGTTGCCCTGGTCCCCGTCCAGCTCGTCGTCGCCGGGACCGCCGTACACGTGGTCGTTCCCGGTGCCACCCTGCGGGTGGTCGTTGCCGCCGCCGCCGTAGATCCAGTCGTTGCCGTCGTTGCCGTGCAGCCAGTCGTTGCCGTCCTCGCCGTACGCGGCGTCGTCACCGCTGCCGAGGCGGATGTAGTCGTCGCCGGCGAGGGCCAGGACGCGCTGGCCGTACCGCTTGGTGATGATCGTGTCGTTGCCCATGGTGCCCTGCACCACGGAACGCTTGGCCGTGCGCGCGTCGGACGCGTGCGCACCGGTCGTGTCGGTGACTGTCGTCGTCGCTCCGGAGAACGCGGGAACCGCGACGGCGGCCAGGCAGATCGTCTGGACCGTCGCGAGCGCAGCGAACAACCGGGCCCTTGGGGGGAGAGAACCCATGAGTGGAAGGTAACAAGAAGACGACGGCTCTGTCAGGCCGTCGCCCCAGGCCCACCCCCAGGGCTAGACAGTTCTACCCCGGGGGTGGGCCGGTGACTTTCAGGGTGTCGGCCACTCCACGAACGTGACCTGTCCGCCGGTGATCTCGGCGGTGAGGAGCACCTCGTGGGCGCCCTTGGCGTACAGCGCGTAGCTGCCCTCGCTGAGCTCGGGGAACACCAGCGACGGCTGCGTCCCGCCGGGCACGGGGCGGTCCACGACGGCGACGTGGGCGCGATGCGCATGGCCATGCCCGTGCGTGTGCCCGTGGGGGTGGACCACCTCCACGCCGTCGATCTCGATCTCCTGCCCGAGCATCGACGCCGGCATGGCGACCACGAGGGCGCCGATGTCACCGCCGATGTCGAGCAGCACCGAGCCCTGGCCGGCGTGCGGGTTCTCGTGCCCCATCTCTGCGGCGACGCTCATGACGCCTTCGTGGTCCCGGGCGCCGTCTGGTACCCGCCACCGGGCAGGCCGAGGAACGGGAAGCTGTCGGTCACGCCGGCGTTGGTGTTCGTCGTCCCGTCCGCGGCGGCGCTGGCGGCGCCGTCGGGCTTGAAGGACGGGTCGACCAGCGGGATGGTCAGGCCGGCCACGGCCCGCAGCGCGATGGTGACGACGTCGTCGTTGGGACGACGGCCGTTGGGCCAGCCCGCGGCGTCGCCGGCCACCAGGCCGAGGTCGTTCGGCTGGGCCGTCGGCGGGATCGCCACGTTGAGCCGGAGCATGTCCGCCTGGGTCGCGCCGGTGAAGTTCTGGAACCCGGGAACCACGCCCTTCGGGATGCCGGTGAGCAGCACCGCGTTGAGGTCGGCCCTGGGCTTGTCGTACTTCGCCAGGTTCGGGAACGCGCCGGGGTACAGCACGGGCAGCAGCCCTGCGAGCTCCGGCTTGTTCACGTACTTCGTGTAGCGCTTGTCGTCCCACGGCGGGCGGGCGTTCCACTCGTCCTTCTCGGCCATCGGCACGATGACCTCGTTGAACAGCGGGTTGGCCAGCCGGGAGACCTGCTCCCAGGGACCGTGGCCGACGTACTTGCCCTTGTCCTTGTCCCACATGCGGGACTTGCGGCGGCTGGCCGTCGCCCACACGCCGATGACGGCCTTCGGGCTGAGCGCGCTCTTCGGCTGGCTGCCGTCGCGGGTCAGCTGCTTGATCGGGATCTCGATCGCGATCGTGTGCACGTTGTAGGACTGCACCGAGTTGACGCCGTTCATGTTCGGCATCGAGATCAGGTGCGCCTCGTTGAGCGGACGTAGCGCCCCCAGGTCGAAGATCGAGCCCAGGTCGACGTGGAACGCGTCGGCACGCTGGCCGCAGAACACACGCGCGCCCTGCTTGACGGCGTGCACGGCCTCGCTCGAGAGCTTGGCGTAGTTCGGCGTCGAGCGGGGTCCGACGTTGACCGGCGGCGTGCGCAGGCCCTTGCCGAGGACGGTCTCCTTGCGGACCTTGTCGCCCTTCCAGTCGATCCGGGTCACGGTGTAGAACTGCGGCCGGTTCCAGTTCGGGCTGGCGATCGAGGTGATCGGGCCGGTGTTGTACAGGAAGGTCTTGTCGTTGCGGACCTTCGTGGAGAACTTGAACTGGAAGCTCACGTCGCGGGTCGCGTCGCCGCGGTTGTTGACGTGGATCTCGTACAGCACGTCGTCGCCGAACTCGTAGAAGTTCGGTCCGCCGTCGGGCTTCTGGAGCGGGATGAAGTTGGCGATCAGCGTCACGTGGTCGGGCCGGTCGGGGCTGACGAACGCGTAGGTGTCCGTGCCGTCGGCGACGGGGTCCTTGCTGATCTCGGGCGCTTCGCGGTGTGACGACATGTCAGCTACCTCCTGCCGCGTTGAGGATGCGCGCGGCCAGGTCTCGGTCGTGGACGACGATCTCCCTCTCGCCGACCATCAGGTGGACCCGGTCGCTGAAGTGGTGCTCGACGTACGCCACCACGGGCTGCTTGGCGCTGCCGGCGTCGCGGGTGGCCGCGGCGGGAGCCGCTGACGCCGATCCCGTCCCGGTCATCAGTCCGGCCGTCGTACCGGCCGCCCCGATCCCTGCCGCAGCGAGGAACTTCCTTCTGCTGGTGTCACTCATCTGGTCCTCCACATCGGGTTGCGCCCGTCGTCAGTGACGTACGCCACGAGAGGTTCGGACCACTGAGGACGACCGGATTGGTCGGCGGTTGAATGGGGCGGGTGCCCGACCCCTTGTTCGCCGACCGTCGGCTCGCCGTCGTCTACGACCCGCTGGACCCCGACCGCAGCGACCTCGAGGTGTACGCCGCGGTGGTCGACGAGCTCGGCGCCCGCACCGTCCTCGACCTCGGGTGCGGCACCGGCACGTTCGCGGTCATGCTGGCCGCCCGGGGACTGGACGTCACCGGCGTGGACCCGGCGGGCGCCTCGGTCGACGTCGCGCGTGGCAAGCCGGGGGCCGACCGCGTGCGCTGGGTGGTCGGCGAGATCGACGCCGTCGCGGACCTCCGCTTCGACCTGGTGACGATGACCGCCAACGTCGCCCAGGTGTTCGTGACCGACGAGGCGTGGCGGCACGTGCTCGAGACGGCGTGGTCCGTGCTGAACCCCGGTGGTCACCTCGTCTTCGAGACCCGCGACCCGGCCCGCGAGGCCTGGCTGGAGTGGACCAAGGAGGAGTCGTTCGCCGCGGCCGACGTCGACGGCCAGGGACACGTGGAGTCGTGGCACGAGACGACCGACGTCGACGGCGAGCTGGTCACCTTCCGGTCGACGCTGGTGTTCGAGGACGCCACGCTCACCTCCCAGTCGACGCTGCGCTTCCGCGACCGCGCCGGCATCGCCCGCGACCTCGAGGCTGCCGGCTTCGTCACGACGGACGTGCGCGACGCCCCCGACCGTCCCGGCTGCGAGCTGGTGTTCGTCGCGAACCGCCCCGACGAGTCGCTGGCCGCCAGCAAGGAACGGGCCTGGCGCGAGCTGGGCGTCATCGACGCGGCGTTGCTCAGCGGCCAGATCGACGAGGATGCCTGGCACGAGCGCGTGCTCGCCATCGTCGAGCCGGCGTACCTCGCCGCCGCCACGCCCCAGGGCCAGTCCGGTCACAGCGGGGACGACGCGCGGTGGGAGCACGCCCGTCGCCTCCTGCTTGACGCCGTCCCCGACGGCAGCGACCTGCTCGACGTCGGCTGCGCCAACGGCCACCTCATGGAGTCGTTGACCGTCTGGGCGGCCGCCGAGGGCAGGACGCTCGAGCCGTACGGCGTGGAGATCTCGGCCCGCCTCGCCGACCTGGCGCGGACGCGGCTACCCCAGTGGGCGGACCGGATCTGGACCGGCAACGCGATGACCTGGGTGCCCCCGCGCCAGTTCGCGGTGGTGCGCACCGGCCTGGACTACGTGCCGCCGCGCCGCCGGGCCGACTTCGTGGGCCGGCTGCTGGAGGACGTCGTCGCACCTGGCGGGAGGCTCGTCATCGGGGTGTACAACGAGGAGAAGGACCGCGACAACGTCGCAGACTCCTTGCGCGGCTGGGGTTTCGACGCCGCGGGCTCGACGTCTCGGGCCCACCGCGACCCGCGCGTCCGTTACAAGGTGGTCTGGGTCGACGCCTGAGGGCCAAGGTGGTCTAGTCAACCTGTGGCCGCTCCGCGAGCCTGAGAGAGCCGTCAGGGACTAGTCATATCGGGTCATTTCCGGACTCGGGCCACCCCAGGCATTGCCCCACCCGAGGACCCGGGCGTAGGACTGCCCGCTAAGCACAACACAACTCAGGTGTGCATGGGGTTCGGTCGTCATGACCGGGTCACGCTGTGGGGCCAGTCCGCACACCATCGACCATCACCGTCAAGGGGTCTCGATGAGCCTGCCCTACTTCCGCACGTCCCTGTCCACATCTCGTGCCCGGTCCGCCCGCGGGTCGTTCGCCTCCGTCGCCGCCCTGAGCCTCGCGCTCGGCACCGCGCTGGTCGGGCTGACCACGCCGGCCGCACAGAGCGCTGCTGCGCCCCGGGCGTCCGCGTCCGTCGCGCACTCGCCGCTCGCCGTCGCCGCGTCCACCAGGGCCGGCAAGCCGCCGAAGGTCGACTACGCCATCCATCTCCGGGGCCGCATCATCGGTCCGGATGCTCGCGTCGACCGAAAGCTGCTCCGCTCCATCAAGCACGGAGCGACCACGAGACACGTCATCGTGCAGCTCGAGCGGCTGCCCAAGGCCGGTCGTCGCGACATCGCCGGCCTGGGCGCGATCGGCATCCGTCCGGTCGGCTACCTGAGCAGCACCACCGGGGCGAGCACCGCGTACGTCGCGGCCGTCCGGCCGAGCCTCAACACGCGCAGTGCCACGTGGAAGAACCTCGTCCGCACCATGGTCCCGCTCCGGGCGCGCGACAAGGTGGACAGCCGCTTCCAGCGAGGTGACGCGCTGATCCAGTTCTTCCGGGACGTGTCGGCCAAGCAGGCCTCCGCCTCACTGGCCCGGGTCGGCGTGAAGGCCGAGAAGTACGGTGTGGGTTCCTACACGGCCAGGCTGTCGGCCAAGCAGGTCTCGAAGCTGTCGAAGACCGACCGGGTGCAGTGGATCCAGGCGGGCCCGGTCCGCAACGCCCCGGTGAACGACAAGAGCCGCGCGCTGATCAACGTCGACGCGGCCCAGCAGCTCGACACGGCGTCCGGTCAGTACAACGGCCTGTCCGGCCTCGGCACCGTCGTCGGCATCATGGACACCGGCGTCGACAGCGAACACCACGACTTCGACGGCCGCATCGACCGTGCGCAGGACAACGGCAGCGGCAGCGACCACGGGACGCACGTGGCCGGCATCGCGGCGGGCAGCGGCTTCCAGAGTGACAAGAACGACGACAACAACAGCCCCAACGGCGGGACCGCCTTCCAGTGGCGCGGCATGGCGCCCCAGGCCCACATCGTCGCCTACGGCCAGGACCACAGCGCCCCCACGCTCATGGACGCGATCAACAACTTCGGCATGGACGTGAGCAACCACTCCTACGTGCTGCAGCTCCAGGGTCAGTACGACGCCGACGTGGCGTCCGTGGACACCATCGCGCGCGGCGACGCGGGCTTCCCGGCGCGCACGATCGTCTGGGCGGCGGCGAACAACGCCGACTACGCGTACACCTGCTCCGCGACCGATCCTCTGTACCCGAACCAGCCCCGGCCGCAGTACCCCGGGCTCGACGGCAGCGGGAACTGCCCCGGGGCCTACCAGACCGGCTACTTCTCGGTGCTGAGCCCCTGCAAGAACTGCATCGACGTCGCCGCCATGACTCCCAACCCGGGCTCCACCTGGGCGACGTTCTCCAGCCTCGGCCCGAACATGGACGGCCGACTCGGCCCGATCGTCGCGGCCGACGGCTCCGGCGTGGTCTCCGTCGGGGCGGACGTGCCCACGCCGGGCAACGGCTACCGGATGAAGAGCGGTACGTCGATGGCTGCCCCGGCGGTCAGCGGCGTGGTCGCTCTGATGCGCCAGCAGTACGGACTGAGCGGCTACGGCATCAACGGCCCGCTCACCTCCACCGACAAGGCGATCCTCATCCAGACCGCGGTCGACCAGGTCGGCACCAGCGGCGCCGGCAACCCGAACAACGACACGGGTGTGCCGACCACCTGGGGCGCCGGCCCGGACTGGGTGACCGGGTTCGGCACCGTCGACGCCCTGGCGGCGACGAACCTCATCAAGGCCCACGGCTTCGTCGAGGGCTCCGTGGACGCCGCCGGCCCGACGGACGCCTTCCCGGTCTCGGTCGTGCCCGGGCAGAAGCAGGTCAAGATCTCGCTCGCCTGGAACGACCGCCCCGGCGACCCCACGACCGATCTCACCGCAGCGAAACTGGTCAACGACCTGGACCTGACCCTGACCGACCCGAATGGTGTGACGCACCGGCCGCTGGTGCTGCCGGTGATCACGCCGTTCGACTGCGACAACGTCACGGCCGGCAACCAGGCCGGCACGTGTGCGGGCAACCAGGACACCGGCAACTTCGCCACGGTCGCCACCGAGGGCACCGACCGGCGCAACGTCGTCGAGCAGGTCGTCGTCGGTTCGCCGGCAGGACCCAACCTGCCCGTCGGCACGTGGACCGCGCGTGTCAGCGTGCTCAACAACGACACCACGGTGCGCCTGCCGATGGGCGGCGCGCAGACCTACTCGCTGGCCGGTGTGACCGACGCGCGGGCGAACCTGTCCGTGAGCAAGTCCGACACCCCGGACCCGGCCACCGCCGGCAACCAGCTCTACTACGACATCACGGTGACCAACCACGGCCCCGACGACGCGACCAACGTCGCCGTGCAGGACGTCCTGCCCGCCGGTGTCGACTACGTCACCAACGACATCGCGCCGCCGAACGGCTGCGTGGAGGCTCCTGCCGGCACGCTGACCTGCACGCTGGGTGACATCAAGAACGGGCAGAGCAAGACCTTCCGGATCAAGGTGTTCATCCACCCGGACCTGGTCTCGAGCCACAACCCGGCTCAGCCGTTCACCATCTTCAACACGGCGACTGCTGCGTCCAACACGCCCGATCCCGACACGTCGGACAACTCCGACACCGAGGGCACGATCGTGGAGGACAGTGCGGACCTGCGGGCGACCAAGCTCTGCAAGCCCGACACCACGCTGCTCGCCGGGCAGACGGCGCACTGCACGATCTTCATCGACAACCTCGGGCCGTCGTACGCCCGCTCGGTGACCCTGACCGACGTGATGCTGGCCAACGGCTCGTTCGCGGTGAGCAGCATCCAGCCCAGCCAGGGCTCCTGCGGCCTGGTCGGCCCCGTGACCGGCGGCCAGCGGTTCGTGTGCAACCTGGGCACGCTGGCGAACGCCACTCCATCGACGGCGGGGCGGGCCACGGTCGACTACGACGTCACGGCGGACGAGGCGATGGACATCAACAACGTCGCCACCGTCACGGCGTCGACGCCCGATCCCGACACGACCAACAACATCGCCCAGCACTCGTTGAGCGTCACGGCCGTGACCGACCTCCAGATCACGAAGACGCTGACGATCCCCGCAGCGCCGCCGGTGGTCGCCGGGACCGATGCCACCTACACGATCACGATCAAGAACAACGGTCCGTCGACGGCCACCGGGGTGAAGGTCGAGGACAACGTCCCGGCCGGGACCCAGGTGCTGGCGGTGACGCCGTCCGCAGGCACGTGCAACGCGGGCGTGCCCGGTGACGCGTTGCGGCCGACGGTGTGCTCGTTCGGGAACCTGGCGAAGAACGAGACCCGGACGGTCACGGTGGCGATCCACATCCTGCCCGGGACCCGTGGTCCGCTGAACAACGACGCCCGGGTGAGCAGCACCACCTTCGACAACGACCTGTCGAACAACCTGGCCACCACCGGCAGCTCGGTGGTCGGGTCGGCCGACCTGTCGATCACCAAGTCCGACTCGCCGGACCCGGTCGTCGCGGGCTCGCAGCTCACCTACACGATCACCGTGACGAACGGCGGCCCGTCCACCGCTGATGACGTGGTCGTGACCGACGCGTTGCCGGCCGGGACGTCGTACGTCTCGGGCGTCAACGGCAGCAACCAGACGGTGTGCACCCTGGTGCAGAACAACACCGTGACCTGTTCCCTGGGCACGTTGCAGCCGGGCACGACGGGCACGATCTACCTGACGGTGAAGGTCGCCGCTTCCGTGCCGACGGGGACGGTCCTCTCCAACACCGTGTCGGTGGGCTCGCGGACTCCCGACCCGAACAACGCCAACAACACGGCCACCGAGACCACGACGGTGACGACGTCGGCCGACGTGTGGCTCGACAAGCAGGCCACGCAACGCTCCGGCAACCCGGCGCCGACCGTGATCTACACGCTCGTCGTGCACAACGACGCCGGTTGCGAGACCGACGCCCAGTCGACGCAGACGCCCACCTGTGGTGACGGCGGCCCGTCCGATGCGAAGGACATCACGGTCGTCGACACCCTGCCGTTGACCAACAAGAAGCTGACGGTGCAGTTCGTCTCGCCGCAGTGCACCTACAACAAGTCGACCCACAAGGTCACGTGCACCGCGTCGAACCTGCCCGCCGGGGCCAAGGTGACGTTCGTGATCGAGGCGCAGGTCCAGGGCAGCGTCGGCACCATCCTCAACACCGCCACGGTGACCAGCACCACGCCCGACCCCGCGACGGGGAACAACACCAACGCGGCGTCCATCGTGATGAAGGGCGGAACGGGCAAGTAGATGTGCCGGGGGGTCAGCCGGCCGGCCTCGTGCCGGCCGGCACACCCGGCCCGTGGTCGTGACGTGCCGGAGGTCGCCCGGATGCTGCTGGCGTGGGGGGTGGCCCTGGCCCTGACGGCCTGCTCGGACGCCGGCGGATCCTCGGACTCCCGGGAGTCCGGGCCGGTGTCGCCGACGGCCCCGCCCCCGACCGCGACGACGGCGGGTCCCGACGCGGCGGTGGCGACGCAGCTGCGCGCCGTCGCTGGCTGCGAGGGGTCCGGGCTGAACAACCACGTGGCGGACTTCTCCTGGAGACCGGCCGAGCCGCCCGGCGACGGACAGCGACTCGTCCTCAGCTACGTACCCGGTGGCCTCGAGACCGACGCCTTCTTGCGGACGGGGACGCTCCCGGCCGACCAGTCCAGCTATCACTGGACCCAGATGAACCCGGGCACCGGTCCGCGTACCTGGCGCGTGCTCACCAAGCGCGGTGCCACCTGGGTACGGAGCGAGACGGCCACCTTCCACGGGGTGGACTGCCCGGACGGTTGACCTGACGTGCGCCGGGAGCCGGCTCCGCTGCTCGATCAGACGTCGAACGTCACGCCCTGGGCCAGCGGCAGGTCGCCGGAGTAGTTGATGGTGTTGGTGGCGCGCCGCATGTACGCGCGCCAGGCGTCCGAGCCGGACTCGCGGCCGCCGCCGGTCTCCTTCTCGCCGCCGAACGCGCCGCCGATCTCGGCCCCGCTCGTCCCGATGTTGACGTTGACGATGCCGCAGTCGGAGCCACCGGCGGACATGAACAGCTCGGCCTCGGCCTGGTCCTGGGTGAAGATCGAGGACGAGAGCCCTTGCGGCACGGCGTTGTTGAGGGCGATGGCCTCGTCGAGGTCGTCGTACGCCAGGACGTACAGCAGCGGCGCGAACGTCTCGGTGTGCACCACGTCGCTCTGCGCCGGCATCCTCACGACGGTCGGCTGCACGTAGTAGGCGTCCCGCGCGTCGGCGTCGAGCACCCGCGACCCGCCGACGACGAGGGAGCCGCCCGAGGTGGTGGCCGCCGAGATCGACGTGGAGTACGACGCGAACGCGCGCTCGTTGACCAGCGGGCCGACCAGCGTGCCGTCGTCCAGGGGCGAGCCGATGGGCAGCTTCTCGTACGCCGCCGCGACCCGGTCGGTGACCGCGTCGACGACCGAGGAGTGCGCGATCACCCGGCGCATGGACGTGCAGCGCTGGCCGGCGGTGCCGGCGGCCGAGAAGACGATGCCGCGCGTGGTCAGGTCGAGGTCGGCCGACGGCCCGACGATCGCCGCGTTGTTGCCGCCGAGCTCGAGCAGCGACCGCCCGAACCGGGCGGCAACCCGCGGCCCGACCTCCCGGCCCATCCGGGTCGAGCCGGTCGCCGACACCAGCGCGACGGCGGGGGAGTCGACGAGCGCCATGCCGACGGCGGCGTCGCCGAGCACCACCTGGGACTCGTCCCCGGAGAACCCCGCGTCGACCAGGGCACGGCGCAGCAGCGCGGCCGACGCGAGGGCACACAGGGGCGCCTGCTCCGACGGCTTCCAGACGACGGTGTCGCCGCAGACCAGGGCGATCGCGGTGTTCCACGACCACACCGCGACCGGGAAGTTGAACGCCGAGATGACCCCGACCACGCCGAGCGGGTGCCAGGTCTCCATCAGGCGGTGCCCGGGCCGCTCGCTCGTCATCGTCCGGCCGAAGAGCTGCCGAGACAGACCGACGGCGTAGTCGCAGATGTCCACCATCTCCTGGACCTCGCCGCGCGCCTCGGAGCCGATCTTCCCGACCTCGAGGGTGACCAGGGTCGCCAGGTCGTCGAGGTGCTCGCGCAGCAGCTCGCCGAACCTGCGCACCACCGCGCCACGGACGGGCGCGGGCACGAGACGCCACGCGTCGTACGCCGCCGCGGACCGCGCCACGGCCGCGTCCACGTCCGCCGGCGTCGACCACGCGAGCGAGGAGACCGGCAGCCCGTTGACCGGCGACCGGCCCACCTGCGCGCCGCCGGCGGCCGACAGGTCGACGCCGCACGCCGCCGCGGCTGCGGCTGCGCGGGACGAGAGGTCGGACTCGGAGGGGAGGCTCATACGAGCGACGATAAGGCAGCGACCACGTCGTCCTCCGTGAGCACCACGTGGGCGGCGGCCGGCCCGAGCGGCACGAAGGAGTCCTCGGCCGTCACGCGGGCGATCCGCCCGCCGTACCCGCCCTCGACCAGCGCCGTCACCACGCCCTCGGAGACCCCGCCGGAGCGCCGCGTCTCGTCGACGACGAGCACCGCCGGGAACGCCGCGACGACCGAGAGCAGGTGCAGCACCGGCAGCGGCACCAGCCAGCGCAGGTCGAAGACGGTCGCCTCCACCCCGGCCCGCTCGGCGGCCCGCCTGGCCATCGCGACGCCGTTGCCGAACGTCACGACCAGCACCTCCCGGCCGCCCCAGTGGAGGCGCCCGGTCTCGCGGTCGGACTTGCCGGGACGCCAGGCCTCGGGGGCGGCGTACGGCGCGGCCTCGTCCTTGTCGTGGTACAGCGCGGTCGGCTCGAGCAGCACCCCGACCCGCCCCTCGCCGACGGCGAGTCCGGCCAGGGTGCGCAGCAACGCCGGCGCCTCGGCCGCGCTGGACGGGCAGGCGACGAGGATGCCGGGGATGTCGCGGAGCACGCCGATCGCGTTGTCGTTGTGGAAGTGGCCGCCGAACCCCTTCAGCGACGCCAGCGAGGCGATCCGCACGACCATGCCGTTGGCGTACTGACCGTCGGAGAAGAACTGCAGCGTCGCCGCCTCGCCGCGCAGCTGGTCCTCGGCGTTGTGGAGGTACGCCAGGTACTGGATCTCTGCGATCGGCAGCAGCCCGGCCAGCGAGGCGCCCAGCGCCAGGCCGAGGATCGTCTGCTCGTCGAGCGGGGTGTCGAAGACCCGCGCGGCACCGAACGTCTTCTGCAGCCCCAGCGTGACGCCGTACACGCCGCCCTTGGTGCCGACGTCCTCGCCGAGCACGATCGCCTGCGGGCAGGCCGCGAGCACGTCGGTGAGCGCGGCGTTGACCGACTGCGCCAGCGTCAGCGGCCCGGCCTCCTCGGGCAGCCCGCGCGGGAAGGACGCCTTGCGGTCGTCGGCGGCGGCGAGGTGGGCGGCACGCGTACGTCGGTCGAGCGGCCGCATCACGTCCGCGGCCGACTCCAGCCGGTCGGCCGGTACGGCGTCGCGCGCGGCGCCGGCGACCCGGCTGCGCGCCGCTTCGTACCTGGCCAGCACCGCGCCCGGGGACCAGCCCGCGTCGACCAGCGCCCGGGCGGTGCCGAGCAGGGGGTCGCGCTCGTAGTCGGCGACCACGTCGCGCTCGCGCCGGTACCCCAGCTCGGCGTCGGACCCGGCGTGGCCGAGGTACCGCACGGTCCGCAGGTGCAGCAGCACCGGCTTCCGCTCCGACCTGACCCACTGCGCGGCCTCGGTGGCCACCGTCAGGGTGTCCAGCGCGTCGGCGCCGTCGGCCGCGACGTACTCGAACCCAGGCCGCGAGGACAGCGCCTCCTCGACCCAGCCCGGCGGGCTCGGCACCGAGATGCCCCAGCCGTTGTCCTCGACCACGACCAGCAGCGGGAGCGGGAGCCGCTGGTGCACGGCGTGGCCGGCCGCGTTCAGCGCCCCGACGGCCGTCGAGTGGTTGATCGACGCGTCGCCGAGGCTGGCCACCACGACGGCGTCGTCGGGCCACGGCGTGGTGACCCCGATCCGCTGGGCGCGGTGGATGCCGAACGCCACCCCGACGGCGCGGGGCAGGTGCGAGGCGATGGTCGACGTCTGCGGGATCACGTGCAAGGCCGGGTGGCCGAACACCTTGTGGCGGCCGCCGGTGATCGGGTCGCGGACCGAGGCGGTGAGCCCGTGCAGCACGTCGCGCACCGGGTCGACGCCGCTGACCTGGGCAGCGCGGGCGCAGTAGAAGCCGCCGGACCGGTAGTGCAGCAGCGCGGGGTCGTCGGGCCGCAGCGCCAACGCCACCGCCGCGTTGCTCTCGTGCCCGGCCGACCCGATCGTGTAGAAGCCCTCGCCCTGCGCGTGCAGGTCGCGGGCCACGAAGTCGAGGTGCCGGCTCAGCGCCTGCGCCTCGAACAGCCGGCCCAGATCGTGGTCCAGCCGCTCGTCCGGCTTCCCTGCCGGAGGCGCCGGAGCGGGCCAGGAGGCGACGGTCGACCTGAAGTGCTCGTCGAGGCCCACCGTCACCCGACCCACTATGCCGTGGCCCGGCCGATAGCCTCCGGCGGGTGACCGACGTACCCGCCGAGTTCGACCGCGCCACCGGAGTCACCGCCTCCGCCGACGGCACGTACGCCGCCGACCTGGGCGCCGGCTGGGTGGTCGGCGGCGGCGTGAACGGCGGGTACCTGCTGGCCACCCTCGGTCGCGCCCTCGGGCAGACGGTGCCGGGCAAGCCCGACCCGGTCGCGATCAGTGCCTACTACCTCGCCGCCAGCACTCCGGGACCGGCGACGGTCACCACGCGGGTGCTCCGCGACGGCGGATCGGTGGCGACCCTGGCCGCGGACGTCAGCCAGGGCGACAGCCACCGGATCACCGCGCTGGCGGCGTACGGCGACCTGTCCGGGCTGACCGACGACGTCGCCACCACCGCCTCCCCGCCCGACCTCCCGCCGCTCGAGCAGTGCGTCGGGTTCGGCGACGCGCCGCCGGAGTTCCGCGACCAGGCACCGCCGCTGATGTCGCGGTTCGACATGCGCTTCGACGTGGCGTCGGCCGGCTGGGCGGTGGGCACGCCGAGCGGCCGCGGGCTGATCCAGTGCTGGTTCCGGCTGCCCGACCGCGAGCCCGACCCTCTGTCGCTGCTGCTGGCCGTGGACGCCATGCCGCCCGCGACGTTCGACCTCGGGATGTACGGCTGGGCGCCGACGCTCGAGCTCACCGCCCATCTGCGCGCCCGGCCCGCCCCCGGCTGGCTACGGCTGCGGCACGCCACCCGCAACGTCGCCGGCGGGATGTTCGAGGAGGACTGCGAGGTCTGGGACTCCGCCGACCGGCTGGTCGCGCAGTCCCGCCAGCTGGCGCGTACCCCGCGGCCGTAGCCGGCAGTGGATCAGTCGAAGTAGCTGCGCTTCATCGAGAACACCCAGCGGCGGTGCGGGTGCTCGCTGACGGACCAGAAGCGGTCGGTCGAGGGCCAGTAGGCGATGTCCTCTGGTCCCATCGGGGTCGCGAAGCGGTGCTCCTCCAGGTTGCCGGGCGTGCCGACGTACATCGAGCCCGGCTTCCACGGGCCGTGCGAGACCGTCACGTGGTAGCGGCCGTCGACGATCGAGGCGCCCTGCATCCGCACCACGCCGCCCTCGTCGAAGGCCATCGGCCGGGCGTACCCGTCGTCGCCGGTGGCCAGCATCAGGGTGTCGGGCTCCAGGTCGTACCTGGCCAGCCGCGTCGTCTGTCCTGTCTGCCCGTACTCGCCCGCGACGATCGCCGGTCGCTCCCCGCCGCGGTCCAGCGACAGGAACGAGTAGCGCAGCCGCGTGGTGCCGTCGTCGGCGTACGCCTTGTAGGAGAAGCGGACCGGGAGGACGTACCGGTAGCCGTACGACGCGACCTGGCCGCCGCTGACCAGGCCGAGCCGGTCCCACGCACCGTGCCCGCGCACGTCCGGCACGTGCATCAGGTCGTCGACCTTGCAGGTGATCAGCCCGCGCGCGGTGGCGGCGACGTGGAGGTAGGGGCCGTTCCAGACGATGCCACCGGCGTGCACCCGCAGCGGCCGGAGCACGAGCATCCCGTGCCGGTCGAGGACGGGGACGACGAGCAGCACGTGCCGGTACCGCAGCGACGCCAGGTCGACGAAGGTGATCCGGACACCGCGTTCGTCCTTGGCGTACCAGCTCACCGCGAGCACGTGCTTGCCACCGATGTCCTCGGTGTCGGAGGCGTCGGCCGACGTCGACACGCCCTGCGGCCACCACACGGGGTCCGTCCGGTCGCGCTCGTCCCACGAGAAGCCCCAGTCGACGGCCTGCCCGAGGCGCCACCTGCCGAGCAGGAACGTACGCCGGGCCTGCCGGTTGAGGTCCGCCAGCACGGCGTCGACGCCGGCCCGCCCGCCCAGCAGCGTGGCCATCGCCTCGATCTCGCGGACGTTCTCGTCCGTGCGCCGCAGGTGCACGCCGTGGGTCACGGACATCACCCTAGGGTCGGAGGGTGAGGGCGCTCGTGGTCGGCGCGGCGGTCGTGCGCGACGGCCGCGTGCTCGCGTGCCGGCGTACGTCGCCTCCCGAGGCCGCCGGCCGGTGGGAGCTCCCCGGGGGCAAGGTCGAGGACGGCGAGACGCCGGAGTCGGCCCTGGTGCGGGAGGTGCGGGAGGAGCTCGGCTGCACCGTCGCCGTCGAGCGGTGGCTGGACGCCGAGGCGCCGATCGGCGAGGGGTACGTGCTGCGCGCCGCGCTCTGCACCCTGGCCGCCGGCGAGCCGGTGCCGGTGGAGCACGACGCCGTCCGCTGGCTCGCGCCCGACGAGCTGGACGACGTCGACTGGCTCGCCCCCGACCGCCCGTTCCTGCCGCAGATCCGCGTCGCGCTGGTCGAGCCGTGAGGCCGGCTTGTGTCTGACCGGGTCTCGACACGGGCTCGCCCAGGGGCTCGCCCGGCTGATGGTGGTCGAGCCGTGAGGCCGGCCACGGCCGAGCGTGTCGAGACCCGGTGACCGTGGTTGAGGCCGGCTTGTGTCTCACCGGGTCTCGACACGGGCTCGCCCTGGGGCTCGCCCGGCTCGACCACCATGGGCGCCTGACCGGCTGGTGGTGGTCGAGCCGTGAGGCCGGCCACGGCCGAGCGTGACCGGCTGATGGTGGTCGAGCCGTGAGGCCGGCCACGGCCGAGCGTGACCGGCTGGTGGTGGTCGAGCCGTGAGGCCGGCCACGGCCGAGCGTGTCGAGACCCGGTGACCGTGGTGGAGGCCGGCTTGTGTCTGAGGGGGTCTCGACACGGGCTCGCCCAGGGGCTCGCCCGGCTGATGGTGGTCGAGCCGTGAGGCCGGCCACGGCCGAGCGTGTCGAGACCCGGTGACCGTGGTGGTGGCCGGCTTGTGTCTGAGGGGGTCTCGACACGGGCTCGCCCGGGGGCTCGCCCGGCTCGACCACCATGGGCCGGGTCTCGACACGGGCTCGCCCGGGGGCTCGCCCGGCTCGACCACCATGGGGCGGGTCTCGACACGGGCTCGCCCGGGGGCTCGCCCGGCTCGACCACCAGGGGGCGCCTACGCTCGAACCCGTGACTTCTGCACCTGACGAGCGCATCCTCCTCGTCCACGCCCACCCCGACGACGAGACGATCCAGAACGGCGTGACGATGGCGAAGTACGTCGCCATGGGCCGCGGGGTCACGCTCGTCACGTGCACCGCCGGCGAGATGGGCGAGATCCTCGTCCCCGAGCTCGAGCACCTCGCCGCCGACCGGGAGGACGGGCTCGGGGAGCACCGGCGTGGCGAGCTCGAGGACGCGATGAAGGAGCTCGGGGTCACCGACCACCGGTTCCTGGGCGGGTTCGGCACCTACCGCGACTCGGGCATGCAGTGGCACGAGGACGGGTACGCCGTCCCCGCCGACGACACTCACGCCAACGCCTTCTGGAACGCCGACCTGCGCGAGGCCGCCGACCACCTCGTCACCGTCATCCGCGAGGTCCGGCCCCAGGTGCTGGTCACCTACGACCAGTTCGGCAACTACGGGCACCCCGACCACATCCAGGCCCACCGCGTGGCGACGTACGCCGCGTCGCTGGCCGCGGTGGCGTCGTACAAGCCCGACCTCGGCGAGCCGTGGGACATCCCGAAGATCTACTGGACGGCGATGTCCGAGAGCCGCTTCCGCGAGCGGCTGCGCCGGCTGCGCGACGAGGGCGACACCGAGACGTGGAAGGGCATGGAGCCCGACGACGACTTCGGCCCGTGGGTGACGCCGGACGCGATGATCAGCGCCCGCGTCGACGGCGCCGACGAGATCGACACCAAGCTGGCGGCCCTCGCGCGGCACCGCAGCCAGGTCAAGCTGGACGGCCCGTTCTTCGCGGGCGCCGAGAACGGCTCGTCGATGTGGGGCGAGGAGTTCTACCGGATCGCCAAGGGTTCGCGGGGTCCGGTGGGCGACGAGGGGTGGGAGTCCGACCTCTTCGCGGGCCTCTGACGGGTCCCTGACACACCCGGTTCGATGAGCCGGACCCGGCCGCCCGGGCTCCCTACCATTGACCGGTGGGGCGAAACGACCGCGATCGAGCCGGCGCCAGGGTGGTGCTGGTGATGCTCGTGGTGCTCATGGTGCTGGTGGGAGGCGGGTACGTCGCGGCGTACGCCGGGTCCCAGCACAAGACTCCGCGCGGGACGACGGTCTCCGGGGTCAACGTCGGAGGGCGCTCGCTGATGGCCGCCGCCCAGGCACTGCGGGCCGGACTGGCCACCCGGGTCAACGCGCCGATCACGCTCGACATCGGCGGCAAGAAGCAGGATGCGATGCCGGCCGAGATGGGGCTGGGCATCGACTACGTCGCCTCGGTGCGGCAGGCCGGCGCCGGCGACAGCTGGGAGCCGGAGCGGCTCTGGGACTTCTACACCGGCGGCGCCGACCTGGACGCGGTGGTCACGGTCTCGGCGATGACGATGACCGACTTCGTCGCGGGGCTGGCGGCCGGCAGCGGCGTCACCCCGCGCGACGGCGGCGTGCGGTTCGACCACCAGCGGGTCCAGGTCGTGGAGCCGCGGGCCGGGCGCACGATCGACCCCCAGCAGGCGCAGGCCGCGATCACCGCGGCGTTCCTCTCGAACGACCGCACCGCCCACATCGACCTGGTGCCCTCGGCACCGGCCGTCGACGACGAGGACGTGCAGGAGGCGGTCCGGACGTTCGCAAATCCCGCGATGTCCGGGCCGGTCGCCCTCGAGCTCGACACGCAGCAGGTGCGGCTCCAGCCCCGCGACTTCGCCGACGCCCTGTCGATGCGGGCGGTCGACGGACGGCTCGTGCCGCAGGTCCAGGCCGCCCGGCTCGTGGCGCTGGTCAAGGACCGGCTGCTCGGCCACGGCAAGCCGCAGGACGCGGAGGTGGCGCTGATGGGCGGCCGGCCCCACGTCCGGCCCGCGATCAACGGCGTGAGCTTCGAGCCGGCGTCGGTGGTGGCGGCGTTCACCGCCGCGCTGGTGCTCCCCGAGGGCCAGCGCGTCGCCCCCGTCGACGTCGAGCTGCACGAGCCGACGTTCACCACCGAGGACGCCACCGCGCTGGGCATCGAGCACCGGGTGGCCGTCTACTCCACGACGTACTCGGTCCAGGACGACGGCCCCGACCTCGAGCGTGCTGTGTCCCTGCTCGACGGGACCGTGATCAAGCCGGGCGACACCTTCTCGTGGGCGACCGTCGCCGGCGGCGGCTACGGCGCGGACGCGCTGCCGGTCGCGACCGCGCTGTGGAACGCCGCGTTCGAGGCGGGGTACGGCGACGTCGAGCACCACGCGCCGGCGACGTACGGCGGCCGCTCGCCGGTCGGCCGGCAGGCCACCGTCGAGGGGGGAGCGGACCTGCGGTTCTCGGTCGACTCGCCCTCGGGTGTCCTCGTCCAGGCCAAGCTCACCGGTGCCGCGCCGGGGTCGCCGGGGACGGTGAAGATCGTGCTGTGGTCGACGGCCGCGTGGGAGGTCACCACGTCGACGTCGGCGCGCTACGCACTCGTCGAGCCGGCCACGGTCGACGGTGGCACCGACGGCTGCGTGCCGTCCGCCGGCCGACGCGGCTTCAGCGTCGACGTCAGCCGCCACCTGCACAGCCTCGTCGACCCGGCGACCGCCGACCGCGACGAGACGGTGACGACGACCTACGCGCCGGTCGACGCCGTCGTCTGCCCCGGCTGATCCGGCGGGTCCGGCAGCACCGCGTCCAGCTCGACCTCGACCACCCACCGGGGGTCGAGCATGCCGACGACCACGAGCATCGTGGACGCCGGCCGCACGTCGGCGAACACCTCGCCGTGCGCCTGGCTGGCCGGACCCTCGTACCTGCGGTCGGTGAGGTACGTGCGCGTGCGCACCGCGTCGCCGGCGGACCCGCCGAGCCGGGCGAGCGCGTCGAGCGCGATCTCCCAGCAGCGGCGGGCCTGCACGAGCGGGTCGGGGTCGACGTGGCCGTCGGGCCAGATCGGCGCGGTGCCCGACACGTACACGTGTCGTCCGGTGCGCACGGCCCGGCTGAAGCCCACGGTCTGCTCGTACGGCGACCCGCTGGCCACGCGTTCGTCGCTCATGGGGCCAGCCGGTGGAGGTCGCGCGGGAAGAGCGTCACCTCACGGATGTTAGGGCTCTGCGTGAGCCGCCCGACGAACCGTTCGAGCCCGATCGCGAAGCCGCCGTGCGGCGGGATGCCGCGCCGGAACGCCTCGACGTACGACGCGTAGGGCTCGTACGGGTAGCCGCGCTCCTCCAGCGTGCGCACGTAGTCGTCGTACCGGTGCAGCCGCTGCGCCCCGCTGACCAGCTCGGTGCCGCGGAAGATCAGGTCGAAGGACCGGCTCCAGTGCGGGTCGGCCGGGTCCGGGTGGCTGTAGAAGGCGCGGTTCGCGGTCGGGTACCCCTCGACGACGACGAAGTCGCTCCCGTGCTCGGCCCTGGCCCACTCACCGAGTGCTCGCTCGTGGGCAGGAGCCAGGTCGGGCTCGTCGGCGGGTGCGCCGGCGATCTCCAGCGCCTCGCGGAAGTGCAGGAGCGGGATCTCCTCCAGCACCACCGGCAGCTCGATCCCGAGCCGCTCGACGGCCGGGGCGGCGTACGTGCCGACGGCCTCCACCATGCCGGCGACGACGTCGCGGAGCACCTGGATCACCTCGCGGTGGTCCTCGATGAACCCGAGCTCGACGTCCAGGCTGAGGAACTGCGCGACGTGGCGCACCGTGTCGTGCGGCTCCGCGCGGAACACGGGCCCGACCTCGTAGACGCGCTCGAACACCCCGACCAGCACCTGCTTGTAGAACTGTGGTGACTGGGCGAGGTACGCCGGCCGGCCGAAGTAGTCGACCTGGAAGACGTTCGCGCCGCTCTCGGTGGCCGACTCGACCAGCTTGGGCGTGGCGATCTCGGTGAACCCGCCCGCGTCGAGGGTGTCGCGGAAGCCCTTCATCGCGGCCGCCGCCAGCTCCCACTTGGCCCGCTGCACCGGGTGCCGCCAGGTGACCGCCGCGTGGTCGAGCAGCGTCGGGAGGGAGGCGCTCAGCGTCGGCCGCCACAGCTCGACGGGCGGGGTGTCGGCGTCGTCGGACAGCGCGGTCACGGTCGGGTCGGTGACCTCGACGCCACCGGGCGCCTGTGGGTTCGCGGTCGCCGTCCCGGTCACCTCGACCGGCGTCTCCTCCGGCGGCAGTCCCTGCGCGGCGTCTCCGCGGACGACCACCTGCGCGAGGCCGGAGCGGTCGCGGACCACCAGGAAGGTCAGCTGCGCCAGCTCGCGCCGGCGGTGGACCCAGCCCTGGATGCGGACGGGCTCGCCGGGGGTGGCGGTCGGCAGGTCGGTACAGAGCGTGCGTTGCATGGTTACCTCCAGTAGGCGGAAAGCCCTGGAGGTGTGGGCGGGGGCAAGGTCGCGGTGCCACCACACCTTCGCCGGGTCGGCCCCGGCCTCTCGTCGGTACGCCGGACGCGCGGACCCGGCTCCTCTCTCGAGCGAGGGTTGTCAGGCCTCACCGGTGTCGGGGCCAAGCGTACGGACGCCCCAGGCGCGCCGCCACACCGATTCGTCAGCGCTCGACCTCGGCACTGCGCCGAGTCCTGACCCGGAGTGGCTCGTACCCGGAGGCCGAGGCCTTCACGCGGACACTCAGACGCTGGCCGACCAGCTGCGAGCCGATGACGAGGGTGCGTTTGGTGGCGCCGCGGATCTTCGTGTGTCCGGCGAACCACTGGTAGTGCAGCTTGACCTGCTGTGGCTGCCACTGGCCAGACGTGACCTTGATCTTCTGTCCCACCCGCAGGACGCCCCTGATCCTGGGCGACTCGCTGTTGTGGATCACACCCGGCTTCACCATCGCCGTCGACTCCGACTGCGCGTAGCCGATCCAGTAGCCCGGTTGGGAAGCGGTCACGCGCACGCGGATGGTCCTGCCGATGTCCGCCGCCGTCGGTCTGAACGTCGATCCGGTCGCTCCCGGGATCGCCACTCCTTTGGACTGCCACTGGTAGGTCACGCTCACACCGGCGGGCACCCAGGAGCCTGGCGTGGCGGTGAGCTCCTCGCCGACCCGCGGCCTTCCCAGGATGTCGGGGGGAAGCACGTTCCTGATGGCCAGCGGTCCCTGCGCAGGGTCCAGCACCGCGTCGAGGCCACTCACCTGCTGGCCTACGGCGACGGCAATCGGAGCGGCGCTCTCCAGGGTGCCCGCGTCGTTCCAGTACTCGTCGACCTGCCAGATGGCGTCGTGGAACCCTAGGCGGTAGGTGCCGGCCTGGAGGCCGGCCGCACGGTAGGCGCCGGTCCCGTCCAGGTAGGCGTTCGCACGCCACTTGTAGGCGCCACCGACCAGCCGGTAGACGACGACCATGCCCTTGGTGACGGGCGTCCCGTCAGGATGGGTGAGTCGTCCCGAGAGGACGGCCGCGGGTGCGAGCGACGCGTCGATCCCCGTCGTCGCCCCGGCGCTGCTCGCCGCGACCGGGTCGGACGTCTCCATGTCGAGCTTGTTGTCGTAGTACTCGGTCGCGTACGCGCCGGAGGGATCGTCGAACGACACCCGGTAGGTGCCGTCGTTCATGAAGATGTCGTACCCGCCCGTCGCGTCGGTGAGCTTCGAATAGACCGAGGCGCCCTGGCCCGGCGGCGGGAGGGTCCAGACGCCGACCATCACACCGGCGAGCGGCTGGCCGCCCGAGTCGGTGACGGTCCCGATGATGTGGCCCGGGGCGGCCGCCGCGGCACCGCCGACCACCGCATCGTCGGCCACCGCGATGGCCGACGACGTCCCACCGACCGTGCCCATCGTCAGCAGGCCGCCGACCACGAGCGCCAGAGCCCCTGGAGGGCGAGCGAGCCACCTGTGCATGACCTCACCTCGTTCCATGTCGAGCGCCGCCGCAGGTCAGATGGCGGTGCACCACCAGGTTGCGACGTCCGTCGGTCGGGGGGCAGAGGCAACCGACCTCCCGTCGCAGGACCGACGGCCCCGGGTTCAGCGCCCGGGCGTCAGGTACGCGTACTGGTGGTGGGTCGTGAAGCCGAGCGACTCGTACAGCGCGAGGGCAGGTGAGTTGTCGCCGAGGACCTGGAGGTACGCCGTGGTGGCGCCGAGCTCGGCGGACCAGGCGAGGAGCGCGGCCATGATCGTGCGGGCGAGGCCCTGGCGGCGCCGGAGCGGGGCGACCTCGATGCCGCGGAAGCCGACCCAGTCGTCGGCGTACGCCGCGTGGCCCTGGGCGGCGCCGGGGAGGCAGGCGGTGGCGATCCCGCCGTCCAGGGTGATGACCACCGCGGAGACGTCCACCGACGCGACGGCACGGGCGGCGGTGGCCACCGGGGCGAGCTGGAACAGGGTGTCGGCGTCATGGCTCTCGGGCACCCAGCCCAGCTCCTCGAAGTAGCGCCGCTCGTCCGAGGTGCCGAGCACCGCGGCGACCGGTGGCTTGCCCAGCGCCGCGTAGTGCGCCTCGACCCCGGCGACCTCCACCCCGCCGTACTCACCCCCACCGGGGAACGCGAGCACGGAGTTGGCCCGCCGGGCGGTGGCGGTCGCCGACGACCGGAGCAGCCAGCCGGACGGGCCGTCGACCTCGCGCACCTCGAGGTCGGGGAAGAGCGTGAACGCCCGCACCTGCGCATCCCGCGGCGACACCCGCAGCCGTGGTGAGGGCCGGGGCGGGACGGGCTTGCCGGACACGATGTCGGCGACCGGGATCGCGACGTCGGGCCCGCCCGCGTCCGGCGACACCACGCACAGGCCGTCGCCCCACGCCACGCACACGCCGAGCAGGTCGGTCATCGCCGGGCCGCCGGACGGGCCCGTCTCGCCCGGCAGCACGCGCCGGACCACGATCCGACTCCCCACGACATGCGGGCCCAAGGAACGGGCCTGGGCGGAGGTCGGCACGGGCAAAGACTAGGCTGGGGCCAGTCAACGGCAGAGCCCGCGACACCGTCTCGCCCACCAGTGTGGTCTGTAACAGGAGGAACAGGGTGACCTACGTCATCGCCCAGCCGTGCGTCGACCTGAAGGACCGGGCCTGCGTCGACGAGTGTCCCGTCGACTGCATCTACGAGGGCAAGCGGATGCTGTACATCCACCCCGACGAGTGCGTCGACTGCGGCGCCTGCGAGCCCGTCTGCCCGGTCGAGGCGATCTTCTACGAGGACGACACCCCGGAGGAGTGGAAGGCCTACTACGACGCCAACGTCCACTTCTTCGACGACCTCGGCTCGCCCGGTGGCGCGGCCAAGCTCGGCGAGATCGACCACGACCACGAGCTCGTCGCGGCCCTGCCGCCCCAAGAGCACGACGAGTAGTGCGCCAGCGGGTCTCCCAGAGACTCCCTGACTTCCCCTGGGACAAGCTCGCCCCCGCGGCCGAGCGCGCCCGCGCGCACCCCGACGGCATCGTCGACCTGTCGGTGGGCACGCCCGTGGACCCGACGCCCGAGTCCGTACGGCGCGCGCTCGCGGACGCCGCGGACAGCCCGGGGTACCCCGTCACGATCGGCCGGACCGAGACCCGCGCGGCCGCCCTCGGCTGGATGGAGCGCCGCCTCGGCGTGACCGGCCTCGGGCTCGACGCCGTGATCCCGAGCATCGGCTCCAAGGAGATGGTCGCGAGCCTGGCCCTCCACCTGGGCGTCGGCCCCGGCGACCTGGTCGTGTATCCCGAGCTCGCGTACCCGACCTACGACGTCGGCGCGCTGCTCGCCGGCGCCCGCACCCTCGCCGCCGACTCGCTCACCGCGATCGGTCCCGAGCGACCGGCGATGCTCTGGCTGAACTCGCCCTCGAACCCCACCGGCCGGGTGCTGCCGGTCGACCACCTCCGCAAGGTCGTGGAGTGGTGCCGCGAGCGCGGCACGGTACTGGTCTCCGACGAGTGCTACGTCGAGCTCGGCTGGGAGACCCAGCCGGTCTCCGTGCTGCACCCGGACGTCTGCGGCGGCTCGCCGGACGGCATCCTGGCCGTCCACTCGCTGAGCAAGCGCAGCAACCTCGCCGGCTACCGGTGCGCGTTCGTCGCCGGGGACCCGGACCTGGTCACCGAGCTGCTCGAGGTCCGCAAGAACCTCGGCCTGATCCTGCCCGGACCGCAGCAGGTCGCCATGGCGGCCGCCCTGGCCGACGACGCGCACGTGGACGAGCAGCGGGAGCGGTACGCCGCCCGGCGCGCGCTGCTGCGGCCGGCGCTGGAGGGCGCGGGGTTCCGGATCGACCACTCCGAGGCGTCGCTGTACCTGTGGGCGACCCGCGGTGAGGACTGCTGGGCCACCGTCGACGCCCTGGCCGAGCTCGGGATGCTGGTCGCGCCCGGGGCCTTCTACGGGGCCGCCGGGCGTGAGCACGTGCGGGTGGCCCTGACGGTCACCGACGAGCGGGCGGCCACGGCGGCACAGCGCTTGGCAACCAGCGGACAGACCTCGGGGTCAAGGACCCGGTAACGGGCTGGCAAAGGCCGAGGTGAAGGCGCTGGTAAAGGTCCAGGTAAAGCACCCGGTAAAGCACTCGGTAAAGTCGCAGGTCGTCGCGGCCCGCGCGCGAGAACCCTGGCCGGAAATGCACCGAGCCGATATCGGCGGACCTAGGTCTCGCGGATATCGGCTCGTTTCCGGGAATTCACCGGGAATTGCACGGAAAAAGAGCCGCGGCGCCCGCCCCCCCAGACGGGCGCCACAGCCTTGTGAAGAACATGCGCCTCTCTCAGCAGACCGAGGCGTCGTACAGGTCTCGCGCCTCGATCTGGTGCTCGGCCAGCCGGCCCGGCACACGAACGGCGCTGATCGCGTCCATCCGTACTACCGAGTGGTCGTTCTGGGCGTCCACGAGTACCACTCCGTACCCGTCCACTCCCGCGACGACCCCGGTCAGCCACTGGCCCCCGACCAGCACCTCCACTATTGCGTCGTGATCGTGCGCTCGGTTGAGCGCAGTTCCCATCGTCAAGATCGTGGAACTCTGCATGTTCCCAATCACCCCCCCGCTTGCCGAAAAGCCCCCTCCTCGGCGTTGAAGAGAAAGTTAGCCTGCGAGATAGGGGCTGTGTAGCCCTATCGGCTGCTGATTTCGTCGTGTCGCGACGGTAGTGCCACGGGAGTCGTCACATTCAGGCAAACGGCTTGTCACTGGTCCAGACCACCACGCCTCCCGGCGAGTTCTGAGCGTGGCAACGCCTGTCAACGCGGTGTCGCGGACCCGATCCGGGCCCCGCGAGGGGCTCAGGGAGCGACGTCCACGTGCACGTGGTCGCGGTGCTCGAGGATGCTGCGGTCACCGGTGGAACCGCTCGGCACGCGGTAGTCGAGCCACCCCTCCGACGAGCGGGTGACCCGCCAGACCCGGTCGTCGAAGATGACCGTGGCGATGCCCAGCCGGTCGGCCTGCCCGACCAGGTAGCCGGCGATCGCCCAGCCCAGCCGCTTGTTGGCGGGGGAGACCGGGCGCACGAAGACGTCGATCGCCCGTCCCTCGTAGTGCGCGGAGCCGGGCATGTGGCCGTCGGTGACGCCGCCGGGGGCGAACCCGCCCAGCGGCAGCCCGCCGAACGTCCGCGTCAGGTCCGCCCGTACCTCGGCCGCCCGCCGGGTCAGCCCGGCCTCGTCGAGGTCGGCCGACTGCGTGGGCCGGTCGTCGTCGACGGTGCACCAGAACGCACCCGGCGAGTTGCCGGTCAGCGCCGACGCGAGCACGCGGGCGTCCTCCTCGTGGTCGGCGTACGCCCCCGGGAACCCCGACCGCTGCACCTCCTGCGCCGCCTCGGTGACCGGCAGGGACGTGTACCCGTCGACCTTCGCCAGCGCGTCGTAGAACGCGTTGATCGAGTGGTACGGGTCCAGGATCTGGGCCCGGGTGCCCCAGCCCTGCGACGGGCGCTGCTGGAACAGGCCGAGCGAGTCGCGGTCGCCGTACTCGAGGTTGCGCAGGTCCGACTCCTGGTACGCCGCGGCGAGGGCGATCGTGGCGGCCCGGGCCGGCATCCCGCGCCGGACCGAGAGGGCCGCGATCAGCGCCGCGTTGCCGGACTGCTCGAGGTCCAGCTCGACGCTGTGGCCGTCCACCTGCGCCTGGCACTCCTCCACGGGCGGCAGCAGGGGCGGCAACGAGCCGTCGTGCCAGGTCACGAACGCGGCCGCACCACCGAAGGCGAGCGCGGCGGCGACGAGGACGACGAGGAGACGACGGGTCACGCGGTCAGGTGCCGTCCGTCAGTTCGAGTGCAGGGCGGCGTTCAGCTCGATCCGGCCGGCCTTCCACGGCACCGCCTCGATCGTGCCGGTCACGGAGTTGCGGCGGAACAGGACGTGGTCGGACCCGGACAGCTCGAGCGCCTTGACGACCGTGCCGTCGGGGAGAGTGACCTTGGTGCCGGCCGTGACGTAGCAGCCGGCCTCGACGACGCAGTCGTCGCCGAGGGAGATGCCGATCCCGGCGTTCGCCCCGAGCAGGCAGCGCTCCCCGATCGAGACGACCTGCTTGCCGCCGCCGGAGAGGGTGCCCATGACCGAGGCGCCGCCCCCGATGTCCGAGCCGTCGCCGACCACGACGCCGGCCGAGACCCGGCCCTCGATCATGCAGGTGCCCAGCGTGCCGGCGTTGTAGTTGACGAAGCCCTCGTGCATGACGGTCGTGCCGGGGGCCAGGTGGGCGCCGAGGCGCACGCGGTCGCCGTCGGCGATGCGGACGCCGCTGGGCACGACGTAGTCGACCATCCGCGGGAACTTGTCGATGCCGAAGACCATGACCCGCTGACCCGCGGCCTGGAGCCGGGCCCGGGTCTCTTCGAAGCCGTCGACCGCGCACGGTCCGGCGCTGGTCCACACGACGTTGGTGAGGAGCGCGAAGGCGCCGTCCATCACCAACGTGTGCGGCCGCACCAGGCGGTGGGACAGCAGGTGCAGCCGCAGCCACATGTCCTCGGTCGTGGTCGCCGGTGCCCGCAGGTCGGCGGTGACCGTGCGTACCTCTCGGGTCACCCGGCGCGCGGTGTCGGGGCCGGCCAGCGCCTCGAGCCTCGCCCGCAGGTCTGGGTCCCCCTCGGAGGTCGGCTCGCCGAGCGCCGGCGCCGGGAACCACACGTCCAGGACGGCCCCGTCGTCGGCCACGGTGGCGAGGCCGAGTCCCCAGGCGGTCGAGTGCTCAGTCACGCGGCAAGGCTACGGGGACGCCCCACTGGCCAGACCTACTGACCGGTGCGGCCGTCGATGCACTCCCGCAGCAGGTCGGCGTGACCGCAGTGGCGGGCGTACTCCTCGACCATGTGCACCACGATGTCGCGGATCTCGACGTCGTCGCCGTGGTGCGACACGGTCGCGCCGAGGTCCTCCACGCCCGCGAGGTACTCCTCGGCGAGGTGCACCTGCTCGCGCCAGGTGGCGAACGCGTCGTCGACGACCGCCTGCTCGGCGACCGCGCCGTTGAAGTCGAGGTCGGCGTCGTCGGGCGACTCGTAGAGCCTCGGCACGTCCCGACCCGTGAGCACCCGCTGGAACCACTTGTGCTCGACGTCTGCGAGATGCCGGACCAGCCCGAGCAGCGACATGGTGGACGGGGGCACCGACCTCCGGGCCAGCTGCTCGGCGTCCAGGTCCTGGCACTTCAGCTCCAGGGTCAGCCGGTAGGTCCGCAGGTACTCGGTCAGCACGGCCTTCTCACCCCGGGGCACGAGGTCGGTGTCGCGGGGGTCGTCGGCGGGGTCCAGCCACATGTCGCTCATGCCCTCCAGCCCAGCCGACGCCGGGCGGGAGGAGCAACGGGTTTCCGCCCAGGCGCAGCGGGCGTACCGTGGCGAGCATGCGCGTACGTCGCACCCTCGCGGTCGCCGTCATGGTGCTGGCCTCCGTCACCTGGGGCGCCTCGGCCTCCGCGGCCCCGGCCCAGCACCGTGCTCCGGCCCACCACCCGATCCTGGTCAAGCACACGATGAGCTCGTGCGGCGTGATGGACGGCACCGCCTGAGGGCTACACCACGAGCCGCAGGGTCGTCTCGGCGACCCGGACGGTGAGCCGCTGTCCCCAGGCGAGCCGCAGGGCATCGGCCTCGATGCCGTCGCCGAAGCACACCAGCAGGTCCGAGGCGGACACCACCTCGAGCGCTCCGTCGCGGGCGACCAGGCCCTCGGTGAGTGACGTACCCGTGGCCGGGCTGGGCCACGCCTCCCGCACGAACCACGCCAGGCTCCTGTCGGCGCGACCCGGGAGCGCGAGCAGGCTGTGCCGCTCCTGCCAGGCCGAGCGCAGCCACCCGGTCGCCCCGGTGCCGGTGCCGACGAGCAGCCCGCTCGACGACTGCAGCTCGCTGCCGCCGCCGACCCTCAGCTCGTAGCGGGCCGACTGGTGGCCGGGCTGGCCGATGTACACCTCGTTGAGGGCCCGCACCGACTCGCCGGTGTCCGAGGTCGCCTCCACCATGGTCAGCTCCAGGCACGAGCCGTGGACCGCCCGGAGGATGGCGGCGCCGGCTGCCTCCGGGGCGTGCGGCACGAGCACGCCGGGGTTGCGACCCGGCTCGGGGTCGAAGCCGACGACGGGCTGGCCGTCGACGTACTTGGCGACGTTCGCCACCAGCCCGTCCTGCCCGACGACCAGCACGACGTCCTCGGGTGCGAACGCGAACCGGCTGAGGTCCGCCCGTTCGACCTCGCCGCGCCGCCAGGTAGCCGGGATGACCGCCGCGACCTGGCGCAGGGCCTCGCGCAGCCGCTCGTCCCGGTCCCGGACCTCCGCGAGCGACCGGCCCCGCTGCGCCAGGAAGAACTCGACCTGGCGGGCGGTGCCGTGCCGCGCGACCAGCTCGTCGTACTCCGAGCGGCGGTGCACGAGGATCGCCCGCGGTGCGAGGGTCATGACCCTCCTCCTCGACGCGCCCCTCCCGTGAGCCGCGCGAGCGCCTCGGTGAGCACGTCGGGGGTGACGGTGAGGTTCTCGATGTGCGGGAGGTTCGCCGCGACGTCCTTGAGGGCGAGGGCGAGCAGGGTCTCGCGGTCGACGGCGTCGTACGCCGCCAGCAGCGCGGCCTGGTTGTCCGCCTCGGCCTGGCCGACGGTGCGCTTGGCGGAGGCCGTGGTCTCGGCCTCGAGCTGCTCGTTGCGGCCGCGCTGGGTGACCAGCTCCTCCTCGCGGCGGGCGATCTCGATCTTGCTGGCGAGCTCGTTCTCCGCGATCGCGGACTCGCGCTCGACGGCCAGCGCCCGGCGCTCGTAGGTCGCCTTGTCCGCCTCGGTCTGGATCCGCTCGCGGGTCTCGACCTGGAGGGCGCGCTCGACGTCGGGGTCGGTGCGCACCGAGACGACGCGGACGTCGGTGACGACCAGGCCGCGCTCCCGGAGACGGGAGTCGGCCGCGAGCGCCGCGGCCACCGTGGTGCGGATCGGCCCGATCCCGTGGGCCAGTGCCTGCTCGAGGTCCATCCCGCCGATCAGCTCGACCGCCGGCTGCTGGGCCAGCTCGCTCATCAGGCCGCCGAGGGTCTCGAGGGGGGCCGACCGCCACGCGCCCGACCGTGGCGAGATGGCGAAGTCGGTCCGGGTGACCGCGACCGTCGGGTCCTCGACCCGGAAGGTGACCGTCGAGGCGACGGTGACGTCCTGGAAGTCGGAGGTGCGGGCGTGGAAGAGGACGGTCTGCTCGCGGTCCTCCAGCGGGACCTCGGCCAGGGCCGCGGTTCGGGGCTGGAACCAGAACGACTGGCCGGCCCCGGCACGGCGTACCTTCCCGCCGTGCTGGTGCTGGACCCATGTCGTCGGGTCCGAGCGGAGGTGACTGACAAACGGGTAGTGACGGATCTCGGCCATGGTGACCATCTCCTCTTCTCTTTATCGTCAGTCTGACGATAGTGCGCCGCGTGACTTGTCGTCAATTTGACGGTTATGATCCGCGGCATGGTGGCGCCGATGCACGTGACCGTGGACCTGGTGGTCCTGACCGTCCGGGTGGGCGAGTTCCTCGCGCTGACGATCCGCCGCAAGCTCGATCCGTTCGCCGGGCGGTGGGCGCTGCCGGGCGGGTTCGTGCTCGAGCGCGAGGACCTGGTGGACGCCGCTGTCCGGGAGCTGTCCGAGGAGGCGGGGATCGGCAGCATGCGGACCCACCTCGAGCAGCTGCGCAGCTACGGGCAGCCGGACCGGGACCCGCGCGGCCGGGTGGTCAGCGTCGCCTACCTGGCTCTCGTCCCCGATCCCGGCGAACCCACGGCCGGGTCGGACGCCGACGCCGCTGCCTGGAAGCCGGTCGACTCCCTGCTCCGCAGCCGGACTCTGGCCTTCGACCACGCCGCGATCCTGCGCGACGGGGTCGAGCGCGCCCGGGCCAAGCTGGAGTACACCTCGCTCGGCGCGATGCTCATCCCCGAGCCGTTCACGATCAACGAGCTGCGCGCGGTGTACGGCGCGGTCTGGGGCCGCGAGCCGGACGCGCGCAACTTCCACCGCAAGGTCTCCTCGGCCGAGGGCTTCGTCGAGCCGACCGACGAGACCACCACGCGCGGGGGCGGGAGGCCGGCGCGCCTGTACCTCCGCGGCCCGGCCCGCCTCCTCCACCCGCCGATGCTGCGGTCCTGAGGTGGGCGCCGACGAGCTCTCCTTCGACGACGCCCACGACGCGGTCCTCGGGCCGCTCCTCCTCGCGCGGGGCGTGCTGGACCTGGTCCACGTCGCGCAGGAGCGCGGCCTGCTGACGGCCCTCAGGGAACCGTCCACCGCGCCGGACCTGGCCGCGGCGACCGGGCTGCCCGCGGTCGCGGTCGCCTCCCTGGTCGAGGCGCTGGAGCTCAACGAGGTGGTGGAGCGCTCGGGGGACGGCTACCGGCTGTCGGCGCCGTGGATGGTGCTGACGGGCGACACCGCGATGTCGCCCCTGGAGTCGCTCCTGGAGTCCTCCGACGTCGAGCGGGCGCTGCTGCGGGCGTTCGGCGGGCGGGTCGACTACTGGACGATGTCGTCGGAGCAGCGGCTCAGCTTCGCCCGCGGCATCTCGCCGGACCCGTTCGCGCCCGGACTGGTCGCCGGCATGGGAGCGGCGCTGGGCCGCGACCCGTCGTACGACGTCCTGCGCACGGGCGGCAGCCTGCTCGAGCTCGGCTGCGGCGTCGCGGGCCGGGTGCTCGCGATGCTGCAGGCGCTGCCCGGCATGACCGCGGTCGGGATCGAGCTGTCCGAGGACCTCGCCGCCGAGGCCCGGCGCCGGACCGTGGCGCTGGGGCTGACGGACCGGTTCGAGGTCGTCACCACCGACGCCGCTGCCTTCGACCGGCCGGACGCGTTCGACCGTGGCTACTGGAGCCAGTTCTTCTTCGCCGAGGCCGGCCGGGGACCGGCCCTGGCGACGATGCTGCGCAGCCTGAGGAGCGGGGGACTCCTCGAGGCGCCGCTGCTCGGCGACCCGGAGGAGCTCGCCGCGGACCCGCGTGGCCGGATGGCCCGCGAGCGGTCGGTGTTCCGCGTCGTCCTCGGCTCGTGGGGTGTCCCGGACCGCACCGCCGACGAGCTGGTCGCAGAGTTCGCCGACGCCGGGTTCGTCGACGTCGAGGCGGGCCGCGGCCCCTTCGGCAACTGGCGGGTGCGGGGCCGGCGTCCCTGAGCCAGCTCACCGGGTCTCGTGACGGGCCAGTGTTCGTCTCAGCATCCCTCCTCGACCAGCGGTAATGATTCGTCCGCCGTACCCGGACGCCGTACGCTGGCGACCACAGGCGTTCGAGCCGTCATCAGCGGCGAGCCTCCGGAAGAACGGGGTCGCAAGGCCCTCAGTAGAACCGGACGGGTAGGCCCGTCACAGCCGTGAACGAGCGGTCACCCGAACCTGGGTGGCAAGCGAGGTGGTACCGCGGCGTGAGTCGTCCTCGTGGATCGGCGACGAACACGAGGAGCGAACCCCGATGGCCTACCCCCAGGTCTCCCACACCCCGGCCCCGGACGGAGAGGGCGCCGGCGTCCCGTCGAGCCCGTCCTTCCCGGCGGTCGAGGAGGCGGTGCTGGCGTACTGGGAGCAGGACGGCACCTTCCAGGCCAGCGTCGACCAGCGCGACGCCGGCACCGACGGCGACAACGAGTTCGTCTTCTACGACGGCCCGCCGTTCGCCAACGGGCTGCCGCACTACGGCCACCTGTTGACCGGGTACGTCAAGGACCTGGTGCCGCGGTACCAGACGATGCGCGGCCGCCGCGTCGAGCGCCGCTTCGGCTGGGACACCCACGGGCTGCCGGCCGAGCTCGAGGCGATGCGCCAGCTCGGCATGAAGACGACCGAGGAGATCCTCGACCTCGGCATCGAGCGCTTCAACGACGAGTGCCGCAAGTCGGTGTTCGAGTACACCGGTGAGTGGCGCGACTACGTCACCCGCCAGGCGCGCTGGGTGGACTTCGACAACGACTACAAGACCCTCGACCTCACCTACATGGAGAGCGTCATGTGGGCCTTCAAGGAGCTGTACGACAAGGGACTGGCCTACGAGGGCTTCCGCGTCCTGCCCTACTGCTGGAACGACGAGACGCCCCTCTCCAACCACGAGCTGCGGATGGACGAGGACGTCTACCAGCCGCGCGTCGACCCGGCCGTCACCGTCGGCCTGCGACTGACCAGCGGCCCGGCCGAGGGCGCGCTGGCGCTGATCTGGACGACGACCCCGTGGACGCTGGCGGCCAACCTCGCGGTCATGGTCGGCCTGGACATCGAGTACGTCGTGGTGGAGTCGGACTTCACCGGTACGCCGGAGCGGTACCTGCTCGCGGCGGCCCGCCTCCCGGCGTACGCCAAGGAGCTGGGGGAGTCGCCCGAGGTCCTCCAGAGACTCTCCGGTGCCGAGCTGCTGGAGAGCACCTACACGCCGCCGATGTCCTACTACCTCGGGCACGAGCGGGCGTTCCGCGTCGTCGAGGCCGACATCGTCACCACCGAGGACGGCACCGGCCTGGTGCACACCGCCGGCGCGTTCGGTGAGGAGGACAAGGTCGTCACCGACCGGGAGGGCATCGAGCCCGTCGTGCCGGTCGACAAGGGCGGGAAGTTCACGGCGCCGGTCGTCGACTACGCCGGCCTGCACGTCTTCGAGGCGAACCTTGCGATCATCGACCACCTGCGCGCCATGACGCGTCGGCCGCTGGTCGAGGAGGTTGCGCAGCAACCGTCACGAGACCCGGCGAGCGACACGGGATCGGTGACGCCGGGCACCGTCCTGCTCCGCCGCGAGTCCTACGAGCACTCCTACCCGCACTGCTGGCGCTGCCGCGAGCCGCTGATCTACATGGCGGTGTCGTCGTGGTTCGTCTCGACCACGAAGATCCGCGACCGGATGCTCGACCTCAACCAGCAGATCCGCTGGGTGCCGGAGCACGTCAAGGACGGCCAGTTCGGCAAGTGGCTGGAGAACACCCGCGACTGGTCGATCTCGCGCAACCGCTTCTGGGGCAGCCCGATCCCCGTCTGGCGCAGCGACGACCCGGCGTACCCACGGGTCGACGTCTACGGCTCGCTCGACGAGCTCGAGCGCGACTTCGGGGTGCGACCGGACAACCTGCACCGGCCGTTCATCGACGACCTGACGCGTCCGAACCCGGACGACCCGACCGGTCGCTCGACGATGAGGCGTGTCACCGACGTCATGGACTGCTGGTTCGAGTCAGGTTCGATGAGCTTCGCCCAGGTGCACTACCCGTTCGACAACACCGAGTGGTTCGAGCACCACTTCCCGGGCGACTTCATCGTCGAGTACATCGGCCAGACGCGGGGCTGGTTCTACACGATGCACGTCCTGGCGTCGGCGATCTTCGAGCGGCCGGCGTTCGAGACCTGCGTCAGCCACGGCATCGTGCTCGGCTCCGACGGCCAGAAGATGAGCAAGTCGCTGCGCAACTACCCCGACGTGCGCGAGGTGTTCGACCGCGACGGGGCCGACGCGATGCGCTGGTTCCTGATGTCCAGCCCGATCCTGCGCGGCGGCAACCTCATCGTCACCGAGCGGAACATCCGCGAGGGCGTGCGGCAGGTGCTGATCCCGTTGTGGAACTGCTGGTACTTCTTCGCGCTGTACGCCAACGCGGCCGGCTACACCGCCCAGCGGCGGACCGACTCCGCCGACCCGCTGGACCGGTACCTGCTGGCCAAGGCGCACCAGTACGTCGCGGACATGACGCGTCAGCTGGACGACTACGAGATCGCCAACGCGTGCGACTCGACGCGGTCCTTCCTCGACGTGCTGTCGAACTGGTACATCCGTCGCTCACGCGAGCGCTTCTGGGCGTCGGGCGAGCTCACCGACTCCAACCGCGACGCCTTCGACACGCTCTTCACTGTGCTCGAGGTGGTCGCCCGCGCGACCGCGCCGCTGCTGCCGCTGACGACCGAGGAGATCTGGCGCGGGCTGACCGGCGAGCGGTCGGTGCACCTGACCGACTGGCCCGACGCCGACGAGCTGCCCGCCGACGACGGCCTCGTCACCGCGATGGACCAGGTGCGTGAGGTCTGCTCGGCGGGATCGGCGCTGCGCAAGGGCGCCGGGCTGCGCAACCGCCTGCCGCTCGCCGAGATGACGATCGTCGTCGCGGGCGCTGAGGAGCTGGCCGGCTTCGAGCCGATCGTGGCCGACGAGCTGAACGTGAAGTCCGTGCGGCTGCTCGAGGCCACCCACCCCGACGCCGCGTCGTACGGCGTCTCCCAGCGGCTCACGGTCAACGCGCGGGCCGCGGGTCCTCGGCTGGGCAAGGACGTGCAGACCGCGATCAAGGGCTCGAAGTCGGGCGACTGGTCGGTCGGCGCGGACGGCAAGGTCACCGCCGGGGGGCTGGTGCTGGAGGACGGCGAGTACACCCTCGACACCGTGGCCGGCGGCGACGAGGGCGCCGCGACGGGGATGCTGCCGCGGGGCGGGTTCGTGGTGCTGGACACCGCGCTCACGCCCGAGCTCGAGGCCGAGGGTGTGGCCCGCGACCTGGTGCGGGCCGTCCAGCAGGCGCGGCGCGACGCCGGCCTGGCCGTGTCCGACCGGATCGTGCTGACGGTGGCGGCCCGCGCCGAGGTGGCCGACGCCGCCCGGGCTCACCGCGACCTGATCTCCGCCGAGACGCTGGCCACCTCGCTCGACGTCGAGGTCTCCGACGTCGAGCACCCGGTCATCGAGCTGCAGCGAGCTTGAGGTTGTCCAGCCTCTCGGCGAGCGTCGGGTGGGCGGTGCGCAGGCGGTACCTCAGCCCGCCGCGTCCGCCCAGCGGGATGCCGTCGTCGAACTGGACCAGGTAGCGCGCGAGCGGTTCGGCGCCGACGCGCGACGCGGCGTACGCGTCGGCGTCGAGCTCCTGGCTCACCTGCAGCAGGCCGAGGACGAGGTGGCGGAGGAGCGGCAGCAGGACGACGACCGCCAGGCTGAGCAGCAGCGCGCCGTCCCCGTGGTCGACCGCGGCGGGGAGCAGCGTCAGGGCGCACAGCACCATCAGCACCGTCGACAGCACCGTCCAGCCGATCCGCCACGCGATGTGGTGGCGGTCGCGGTGGGCCGCCTCGTGCGCGAGCACCGCGGCGAGCTGGTCCTCCGGACCGGCGAGCACCAGCTCGCCGACGAAGATGCGGGCACTCGGCCCGGCACCCGCGACGCGGGCGTTGCGACCGTCCCGCTCGACCCGGATCCGGTCCATGTGCAGCCCGTAGTTCGCCGAGAGCCGCCGGATGACCGCCGCCTCCTCGGGCGTCGGCTCCCGGGTTGCCTCGCCGAGCCGGTGCAGCAGCGGGGCGCCGACGACGAGGACCAGCACGAAGCCGAGGTACAGCAGCGTGAGCTGGAAGCCTGACACGCCCTGGTCGAGCACCTGGACGAGCACGCCCGGCACGAGGTACCGCGGGAGCAGCTGCACGACGACGACGCGCAGCGCCCGCGCCATGGCCGGGCCGTACGGCGTCTCGGCTCCGCTCAACCGGTGGATCGCGACCACCATCGCGTCCAGCCAGACCGCCGTCGCGCAGAGGCGGAACAGGAAGGCCGCGAGGGCGGCGCTCAACGCCCAGGCCTCGCGCAGCGCCGGCACCTCGAGCAGCACCTCGCCCGCGCAGATGACGCCGAGGCCGAGTCCGAGGGAGGCGGGGATGCTGCTGGTCGCGCGGATGCGGGCCAGCTGGTCGGGGAGCGGCAGACCCGAGTGCCGGGCGCGCCGTACCTCGCCCGCGACGAACACGCGGACCAGGACGAGCCCCACCAGCAGCGTCAGCACGATCTTCCCCCTCCCGAGACGCGCCCGAGACCAGGCAGGAGCCTACGTGCCTGACAAGATGACGGCCATGCCCCCGGACCAGGCTCTAGACCTGTCGCTCGATGTCTCCGGCGACACGGTCGCGCTGCTCGAGCAGCTGGTGAACATCGAGTCGGTGAGCCGCAACGAGCAGCGCATCGCCGACGCGGTGGAGGCCGTGCTGCGCCCGCTCGCACACCTGGAGGTCTCGCGGCACGGCAACACCGTCGTCGCGCGCACGGCGCTCGACAACTCTTCGGGTCGCGGTGAGCGGGTCGTCATCGCCGGTCACCTCGACACCGTGCCGCTGAACGACAACCTGCCGGCCGTGCACGGCCAGCAGGATGGCCGGGAGGTCCTGCGTGGGCTCGGCACGTGCGACATGAAGGGCGGCGTCGCGGTCATGCTCAAGCTCGCCGCCACCGTGCCCGCGCCCAACCGGGACCTCACCTATCTCTTCTACGAGTCCGAGGAGATCGAGACCGAGTACAACGGGCTGCACCTGCTCTCCCAGAGCGACCCGGACCTGCTGGCCGCCGACTTCGCGATCCTGATGGAACCCTCCGACGCGGTCATCGAGGGCGGCTGCCAGGGCACCCTGCGCGTCGACGTGACGGCCCGGGGCGAGCGCGCCCACTCGGCTCGCTCCTGGATGGGCGTGAACGCGATCCACCGGGCCGGCGAGATCCTGGACCGGCTGAACGCCTACCAGGCGCGGATGCCGGTGATCGACGGGCTGGAGTACCACGAGGGCCTCAACGCCGTGGGCATCACCGGCGGGGTGGCCGGCAACGTGCTGCCCGACGTCTGCACCGTCTCGGTCAACTACCGGTTCGCCCCGGACCGCAGCGAGGCCGAGGCCGCGGCGTACGTCCGGGAGTTCTTCTCGGGCTTCGAGACCGTGGTCACCGACTCGGCCCCGGGCGCGCTGCCCGGGCTGGACCGGCCGGCGGCGAAGGAGTTCGTCGAGGCCGTCGGCGGTGAGGTCAACCCGAAGTTCGGGTGGACCGACGTGGCGCGGTTCTCCGCCCTCGGCGTGCCCGCGGTGAACTTCGGCCCCGGTGACCCGATGCTGGCGCACAAGCAGGAGGAGTACGTGCCGGTCGAGCAGGTGCACCGCTGCGAGTCGGTCCTGCGGACCTGGCTGACCGCTGGGCCCTCCGTTGGGCCCTCCGTTGGGCTGGGAGGCTGAGCTGGTGGTGAAGAGCAAGACCAAGGGCCCCGTCGTCCAGCGTCGAGATCAGATCGACGAGGGCACCACGGACCAGCGCCTTCTGGATTCCAGAGGCCCCTCCGACTGGATCCACACGGATCCGTGGCGGGTGATGCGGATCCAGGCGGAGTTCATCGAGGGGTTCGGGGCGCTGGCCGAGCTCGGGCCGGCGATCGCCGTGTTCGGGTCTGCGCGCACCCACCCCGGCCACGAGCCGTACGACCAGGCCGAGGCGGTCGGCCGGGCTCTGGTCGAGGCCGGGTTCGCGGTGATCACCGGCGGCGGCCCGGGCTCGATGGAGGCCGCCAACAAGGGCGCCAGCGAGGCCGGCGGCGTCAGCGTGGGGCTGGGCATCGAGCTGCCCTTCGAGTCGGGGCTCAACCAGTGGTCCGACATCGGGGTCAACTTCCGCTACTTCTTCGCCCGCAAGACGATGTTCGTCAAGTACAGCCAGGGCTTCATCGTGCTGCCCGGTGGCTTCGGCACGCTGGACGAGCTCTTCGAGGCGCTCACCCTCGCGCAGACGGGGAAGGTCACGTCGTTCCCGGTCGTGCTCCTCGGCACGACGTACTGGTCCGGGCTGCTCGGCTGGCTGCGCGACACCGCGCTCGATCGGGGCACGGTCAAGCAGAGCGACATCGACATGCTCCAGCTCACCGACGACGTCGACGAGGCGGTGGCCGTGATGGTCGCGGCCCGCGACGAGCGGCTGGCCCAGGAACGAGGACGCCGATGAGTGGGGGAGTGATGCCCCGGTGATGTGGTTCTTCGCGATCCTCGTCGTGCTGGCGATGGGCGGCATCGCCATGGTCGCCGCGGGACGCGGCACACCGATGTCCCGGGAGTACGACGACCGGCCCGACGTCCTCGTCCCGCGCGACCGCACGCTCGTCGGCGACGACCTGCGGACGGTCCGGTTCTCGCTGGCGTTCCGCGGCTACCGCATGTCGGAGGTCGACGCGCTGCTGGACCGGCTGGCCCGGGAGATGGAGGATCGGGACACCCCCGACCCCGGAGCGGCGCGCGTCGAGGACGACGCGACCGCCGATTGAGGCAGACTGCTGGCCGTGAAACCCGAGTACGTCGTGTACGTGCTGACCTTCTTGGCAGCCGTCGTCGTGGCGCTGACCCGGATCCGGCTGATGAAGGACTCCGCCGCCGGGCGGCACCAGGTGGGTCTCGGGATCCTCAACGTCCACACCTTCTGCGGCGTCCTGGCGCTGGTCGGGTGGGTGGTCTACCTCGTCGGCGCGAGCGACCTGGTCGGCGTGGTGGCGCTGGCGTTCTGGTGGCTCACCGCCCTGGCGGGCCTGCTGATCCTGCTGCGCTGGCTGCCGTCCCGGGGCAAGCACGCCACCGGCGCGCGCGACGACACCTGGTCCGAGGGACCGGGGCTCTCGATCCTCGGGCACGTCGGGATGTTCGTCGGCGTGCTGGTGTTCACGTGGTTCTACGTCTCGCGCTGAACCTCGGGCTGAAGCTCGGGCTGAAGCTCGGGCTGGGCCTCGCGGTCTCCGGGGTCGTCCTCCTGGGCCCGCCGGCCTCCGCCGTCGAGTCGCGCGCACCCAGGGCGGCGTACGCCTCGGTCGAGATCGGCCGCTCGGTCGCCGGCCGGCCGATCGTGGCCTGGCACCTCGGCGAGACGCGCAAGCCGAAGGTGGTGCTGGTCGCCGGCATGCACGGCAACGAGGCCGCGCCGACCGCGATCCTGCGGACCCTGCGCGACGGCAAGACCGTGCACGGCATCGACCTGTGGGTGGTGCCGGCGTACAACCCGGACGGCCTCGCCCGCGGGACGCGCCGCAACGCCCGCGGCGTCGACCTCAACCGCAACTACCCGTACCACTGGGCGCCCCTCGGCGGCTCCTACTACTCCGGCCCGAAGCCCGCCTCGGAGCCGGAGACCCGCGCGATGATGCGGTTCCTGGGGAAGGTCCGGCCCGACTACATCCTGTCGTTCCACCAGCCCCTGCACGGCGTCGACGTCGCCGTCGAGCGCCCGGCGTTCGCGCGCCGGGTCGCCCGGATGCTCGGCCTCCCGACCACCACCCTCGACTGCGGCGGTGTCTGCCACGGCACGATGACGGGCTGGTACAACCACCGCTTCCCCGGCTTCGCCCTCACCGTCGAGTACGGCGCCCGCCCCGGCGCGTCCCTGATGACCCGTACCGCCCCCGGCCAGGTCCTCCGCGTCTTCGGTGCCTGGCGGGGTACGAACCTCGCCGAGCCCCTTCCCTGAGTCGAGTTGCGCCTCCGGTACGTCCGAGTTGCGCCTGCGGCACGGTCGAGTTGCGCCTGCGGCACGGTCGAGTTGCGCCTGCGGCACGGTCGAGTTGCGCCTGCGGCACGGTCGAGTTGCGCCTGCGGCACGGTCGAGTTGCAACTCGCGGGTACCGGAGGCGCAACTCGCGGGTACCGGACGCGCAACTCGCGGGTACCGGAGGCGCAACTCGACGGATCACCGGCCCTCGAAGACCGGCTTCTCCTTGTTCACGAAGGCGTGGACGGCGGCGGCGTGGTCGGCGGTGGAGCCGGTGAGGGTCATCATCTCCGACTCGAAGGCGAGCGCCTCGTCGAAGGTGTGGCCGGCGGCGTACGCGATCGAGCGGCGGATGGCGCCGAGGGCGACGGTGGGGCCGGCGGCCAGGGACGCGGCAAGGGCGGCCACCTCGGCGGCCAGGTCCGAGGCGGGGACGACGCGGGTGGCCAGGCCGAGGGCGAGCGCCTCGTCGGCCTTGATGGTGCGCGGCTGGTACATCAGCTCGATCGCGCGAGCCGGGCCGACCAGCCGCTGCAGCGTGAACGAGGAGCCGGTGTCGCAGGAGAGCGCGACGCCGGCGAAGGCCAGGTTGAAGCCGGCGGTGTCGGCCACGATGCGCAGGTCGCAGGCGAAGGCGAGCGACGCGCCGGCTCCGGCGGCGACGCCGTTCACGGCGGCGACGACCGGCTTGGCCATCCCGGCCAGGGTGGACACGATCGGGTTGTAGTGCTCGTCGACGGTGCGGAACAGCTGGTCGGAGGACTCCGACTGGAGGATCTCGATGTGCTGCTTGAGGTCCTGGCCGACGCAGAACGCGCGGCCGGTGCCGGTGAGCACGACGCAGCGTGCGGCCGGGTCGTCGGCGACCGACCGGACGGCGTCCAGCAGGGCTTCCTTGGTGGCGACGTCGAGGCTGTTCATCGCGTCGGGCCGGTTGAACGTGATCGTGGCGACGCCGTCGGCGACGTCGAGAAGCACAGGCTCGCTCATGCCTTTGGGGTCCCCGCGGCAGCGTGCCGATCACGAGCGAAGCGAGTCACCGCGCGGTGTCGTGGGGTATTCATGCCGACGATCCTGCCGCAAGGCAGCGCAGCACGAACCTCGTGGCCCCGGGCTCGAGCCGGGTCGCCTCGTCGTGGAACAGCTCCTCGGCCACCCGGCCCGGCCAACGCTCGGGCAGCAGCTCGGCGGGCAGTCCCGGGTCGGAGAAGAGGAACTTGCGCCACTCGTGCACGAGGTGGAACCGCGCCGCGAACATCGCCTCGTCGTCGTCGCCGTGCCGGTCGAGCTCGGTCACGACGAGCCGGTCGGCGTCCGCGGTCCACGAGGAGTACGCCGCGGCGAGGGCCGGCAGGTCCCACGTACCCGCCGGGTCGACCTCGAAGGTCTCCGCCACCGCCGTGCGCAGCGAGCCGCCGGCGCGCTCCACCGTCGGCCGCAGGTCCTCGCGGTGCCAAGGCCCGACCCAGACACCCGGCGCGTACTCGGCCAGCCCGAGGAAACCGAGCTCGTCACGCAGGCGGGTTCGAGCGGACCGGTCGCGCGGGGCGTCGACGAACGCCAGCCGCCAGCGGCCGTCCCAGGGCGGCGTACCCCTGCGGTAGATGCGGTCCGCGGTGTCGGCGAACCGCTGCACGGCCTGGTCCGTCGCGCGGTACCCCGGTCCCGCCGGCAGCGTTACCGGGGCCAGCCAGCCCTGGGCGACCATCCGCGACACGGCGGTCCGCACAGCCGGCGCGCCGATGCCGACGGGGGCGAGCAGCCGGACCAGCGACGCGATGGGTGCCTGGTCGCCGCGTGCTCGGAGGTGGTCCCCGAACACGTCGAACAACGCCGAGCGCGCGTGCATGCGCCGAGTCTGCCTGACCACCCCGGGCGGAGGAATCACACCTGCGCACGCCCATGGGGGATAATGACTGCGGCGCAGAAGCGTCCCCTGGGAGCAAACGTCAGGAAGAGGTGCCGGATGGCGGCAATGAAGCCGCGGACGGGTGACGGTCCGCTGGAAGTCACCAAGGAAGGACGCGGCATCGTCATGCGTGTCCCGCTCGAAGGTGGCGGCCGCCTGGTCGTCGAGCTGAACGCCGAGGAGGCCGGCGCTCTCGGCGATGCCCTCAAGGACGTCGTCGGCTGAGCCCCGTGGCCCAGGCAAACGGTCGACCGACGACGCTTTCCCTCCCACCTCAGGTATCTCCCCCCCAGTTCGCCTTGAGCGGTGCGCTGCCGCACGTCCTCACGGGCGTGGACGTGGTGGCGCTGCCCGTGCTCCCCTCGAGCGTCGAGGACGGTGACGTCCTCCTCGGGCCCGGGGCCGACCAGATCAGCGCCGGCACCGGCGCCGACCTGCTCGGCGCCTGCGAGGTCGCCTCGGCGACCGGGAAGGCCGGCGAGGTCACCGCGGTCGCCGTTCCCGGCGGTACGCCGGAGAACCCGGACCTCACCCTGGTGCTGCTCGTCGGCGTCGGCGACCAGCGGCCCGCCGACTTCCGTCGCGCCGGGGCCGCGATGGCCAGGGCCGCCCAGGACCGTCAGGGTGTGGCGAGCAGCATCGCCAGCGTCGGCGGCGTCGAGGCGCTGGAGCCGTTCGTGGTCGGCGCGATGCTCGGCTCCTTCGGCTTCCACTGGCGCTCGCACGGTCCGCAGCACCACCCGGTCCCGACCGTGGTGCTGGCCGACACCGAGGCCGACGACCCGACCGAGGCCGCGCTCCGCCGCGCCGTCGCGATCGGCGGCGCCGGCTGGCGGGCCCGCGTGCTGGCGACCGTTCCAGCCAACCTGAAGAGCCCGGAGTGGATGGCCGAGCAGGCCCGCACCCTCGGCGACGACACCGGCCTGAAGGTCACGGTCTGGGACGAGGCGAAGCTGGCCAAGGAGGGCTTCGGCGGCATCCTCGGCGTCGGCCGCGGCTCCGACCAGCCGTCGTGCCTGATCCGGCTTGACTACACGCCCGAGGGGGCCTCGTCGAAGACCCCGCGCGTCGTGCTCGTCGGCAAGGGCATCACGTTCGACTCCGGCGGCCTGTCCATCAAGCCGGCCGACTCCATGACCACCATGAAGCGCGACATGACCGGCGGCGGGGTCGTCATGTCCGTGCTCGGCGCCCTGGCCGCGGTCGACTGCCCGGTCAAGGTCACCGGGCTGGTCGCCGCCGCCGAGAACGCCGTGGGCGCCGACTCGATGCGCCCCGGCGACGTGCTGCGCCACTACGGCGGCCGCACCAGCGAGGTGACCAACACCGACGCCGAGGGCCGCCTGGTGATGGCCGACGCCCTGGCGTACGCCGTCGACAAGCTCGACCCGGTCGCGATGGTCGACGTCGCCACGCTGACCGGTTCGATGAAGGTCGCGCTGGGCCAGCAGATCGCCGGGTACTTCGCCAACAACGAGGCGCTGGCCTCCGCGATCTTCGAGGCCGGCGAGGCGTCCGGCGAGCCGCTGTGGCGGTTCCCGCTGGTGCGCGACTACGAGGACAAGCTCGCGTCCAAGATCGCCGACGCCGACAACGCCGCCGGCGGCGCCGGGTCCATCACGGCCGCCCTCTTCCTCCAGCACTTCACCGGCAAGGTCCCGTGGGCCCACCTCGACATCGCCTCGGTCGGCGACGCCCCGGAGGAGAGCTTCGAGTGGACGGCCGGCCCCACCGGCTTCGGCGCCCGCGCCCTGCTGTCCTGGCTCGGCCAGCCCGACCCCCTGGAGGGGATCGCGTGATGGCCGGTCACGAGATGGGACTCACCGTCCGCTGGTCCCTCGCCGCCGCCGAGGACGGCGTGGAGGAGAAGCTCGCGGCGTACGTCGCCGAGACCTCGCACGCCCGCTTCTCCGGCCAGGCGGGCCTGCGGTTCAAGACCTGGCGGATGCGGCCGGGGGAGTGGTTCGAGGGCTGCTACGTCTTCGCCACCGACGAGGCGCGCGCGGAGTTCCAGGAGACCTTCAGCGCGACCGCCGCGGAGGCCCCGGGCTCGCAGATCATCGGCTCCGCGCCGGTCCTCATCGAGCCGTGCGAGGTCGTCGCCGTCGCCGAGGGCGGCGAAGGGTTCCTGGCCGCGCCGAGCTACTGAACGTCCTACTGGACGTCTTCGGGGGCCCACTCCTTCTTCGCCAGCAGCAGCCCGTCCCCGACAGGCAGCAGCAGAGGCACGAGCTGCTCGTGCTCGGCGACGGCGCGGCCGAGGTCGCGGATCGCGACCGTCTCCTCGTCGCGCTGGGCGGGGTCGGCCACCCGGTCGTGCCACAGCGCGTTGTCGAAGGCGACCACGCCGCCGGGACGCAGCAGGCGCAGGGCCTCCTTGAGGTACGCGGCGTACTCGACCTTGTCGCCGTCGCAGAACACGATGTCGTAGTGCGCGTCGGTCAGCCGCGGGAGCACGTCCAGGGCGGCGCCGGCGATGGTGCGGACCCGCTGCGGCGCGATGCCGGCCTCGGTGTAGGACTCCCGCGCCAGCCGCTGGTGCTCGGCCTCGATGTCGACCGTGGTCAGCACGCCGTCGCTGCGCATGCCGCGCAGCAGCCAGACGCCGGAGACGCCGGCCCCGGTGCCGATCTCGACGACGGCCCGGGCGTCGAGCACCGAGGCCAGGAACCGGAGGGCCGCGCCACCGCCCGACCCGATCGCGACGGCCCCGACCTCCTCGGCCCGGGCGCGGGCGTTGGCGAGCACCTCGTCCTCGGGCACGAAGGCCTCGGAGTAGGTCCAGGTCGCCGGCTTGGGAGGACTCGTCGCCATGGCGCGACCCTACTGCGCGAGGACCCCCGCGGCCGGCTGGGAACACCGTGCCCCGGTGGATCGTTGTCCCGGCAAGAGAGACAGGGATACTTGGGCTGACGATCAGGTTCCTCTCAGGACCGGTCCCTACGTTGAGGAGTGACAGAAGCTGTTCGGACAACGCAGGCGTGAGGTGACTTCCGTGGAGGACACGGTCGACGCCGTCCCCACGTGGGACGAGATTGTCGAGCGCCACTCGGACCGTGTCTTCCGGCTGTCCTACCGCCTCACCGGCAACCGCCACGACGCCGAGGACCTCACCCAGGAGGTCTTCGTCCGGGTGTTCCGCAGCCTGTCCACCTACCAGCCCGGCACCTTCGAGGGCTGGCTGCACCGCATCACCACGAACCTGTTCCTCGACCAGGCGCGCCGCAAGCAACGCATCCGCTTCGACGCCCTGTCCGACGAGCGTGCCGAACGGCTGACCAGCGCGAGCGCGTCGCCCGACGCGGCGTACGCCGACCGCACCTTCGACGACGATGTCGAGCTCGCCCTGGCCAGCCTGCCGCCGGAGTTCCGCGCGGCCGTCGTGCTCTGTGACGTCGAGGGCCTCTCCTACCAGGAGATCGCCGACATCATGGACGCCAAGCTGGGCACCGTCCGCTCGCGCATCCACCGCGGCCGCGCGATGCTGCGCGAGGCCCTCGCCCACCGCGCGCCCTCGGCCGGGAGGGAGCGGTACGCAGGCCCGACGGCGCCGGGCGTCGTCCCTGCGGCAGGGCCGGCAGGGGGTTGGGCATGATCGGGGGCCACCTCGGCACGCGCGTCAGCGCGCTCCTCGACGGGCAGCTGCCCGCGGAGGAGGAGGAGCGCGCGTGGGCGCACGTCCACTCCTGCCACTTCTGCCGTGACCTCGTCGAGCGCGAGGGCTGGGTGAAGACCCGGCTGTCCACCCTGTCCTTGGGTGGCGACGGCTGCGCCTCGGAACGCCTCAAGGACGCCCTGATGGGCGCGCAGGCGGGGCTCACCCCTGGTGACGCCCTCCTGGCCCTGAGCGCCAAGCCGCGCCGGGGCAGCCTGGTCGCGATCGGCGGCGGCGCCGCCGGGGCTGCCGTTCTCGGTGTGCTGGCCCTCGGGGCCGCGCCCGCCAACGCGCCGTCGATCGACCGGCGCCCGCCGGCAAGCAACCCGGGCACGACCCTCGTGAGTCCGGCCAGCGTCACGCGCGCCCACGTCGAGGCGACCCTCTCCCGGCGCCGCTAACACGCATCGGGGACACTAGGGGGGTGACGGACAGGCCCCCCGACGGATCCTCGGACTGGTCCTCGAGCTGGGAGGACACCGCGCCGATCGGCCGGTCCGGTGAGCAGACGGGTGACCGGGCGTCCTGGCTGCCACCGACGCACCAGCCACCACCGCCCTGGCAGCAGCAGACCTACCCTGCGCCGGGCACGCCGCTGACGCAGCCGCTGCCGGCGTACGCCCACCCCACGTCACACCGCGGCCACGGCCGCCGGGTCTCCCGGTGGATCTGGCCGGCCGTCGTCGCGCTGGCCCTGGTGGTCGGCGGGATCGCCGGAGCGGTCGGCGGCGCGGCGTACGACCGGCTGACCGCCGACCACGACAGCGGGGGCCGCTTCTCCGGCGGGCTGCAACAGGCGGGCGCCCGGTCCGAGGCGCCGCTGCCCGTGCAGAACGGCTCGGTGGCCGCGGTCGCCCAGGAGGTCCTGCCGAGCACGGTGCAGATCCTGGCGGAGTACCAGGGCCAGGCCGACGGCGCGACCGGCTCCGGCTTCGTGCTCGACGGCGAGGGCCACTTCATCACCAACAACCACGTGGTCGCCGACGCCGCCGAGAACGACGGACCGATCGAGGTCGTCGACCAGGACGGCAACCGGTACGACGCCACGGTGGTCGGCCGCAGCCCCACCTACGACCTCGCCGTGCTCTTCGTCGAGCAGGGCCCCGATCTGCCGCCGGCCGCCCTGGGCGCCTCGCAGGTGCTGCACGTCGGCGACTCGGTCGTCGCGTTCGGCTCGCCGCTCGGCCTGAGCTCGACGGTCACCGCCGGCATCGTCAGCGCGCTGAACCGGCCGGTGACCACCGGCGACGCCGGCAACCAGTCGTCGTACATCAACGCCGTGCAGACCGACGCGGCCATCAACCCCGGCAACTCCGGCGGCCCCCTGGTCAACCTCCAGGGCCAGGTGGTCGGGGTCAACTCCGCCATCGCCACCACCGGCGGCGCCACCCAGGGCGAGGCCGGCAACATCGGCGTCGGGTTCGCGATCCCGATCGAGCAGGTCAAGGTGACCGCCGACCAGATCCTGCGCACCGGCGAGGCGCGCTACCCCGTGATCGGGGCCAAGGTCGTCACCGGCGGCACCGACACCGGCGAGGGCGCGGAGATCAGCGAGGTGCTGCCCGACACCCCGGCCGACCAGGCCGGGCTCCAGAAGGGCGACGTGGTCACCGAGATCGACGGGGTCCGCGTCACCGACGGGATCGCGCTGATCGTGGCCATCCGCTCGCACCAGCCGGGCGAGGACGTCGACCTCCGGCTCACCCGCGGGGACGACGAGATGACGCTGACCGTGACGCTGGGCTCCGAGGTCGGCTGACTCAGGTCTCGTCGACCGGCTCGTCGACCGGTTCCTCGGCCTCCTCGAACGGGTGCTCGTCGATGAAGGTCTTCGTGTCGGCGTACGCCTGCTGGATGTAGGCCTCCAGCTCGGTCGTCTCCACCCGCCACTGCCCGCGGCCGCCGATCTTGATGGCCTTGAGCTCGTGGCGGCGCACGAGGGCGTAGACCTGCGCGCTCGAGGTGTTGAGCACCTCGGCCACGTCGGTCAGGGTCAGGAAGCGCGGCCCCACCCCGTGCTTGTCGGCCATGCGGGTCATCGTCGCATCCCCGGTCCGGCCCGCGGCGCAACCCCAGGTGCCTGTGGATGAAGCCCTGGGCGGTCGCGCGGACCGCGTGCATGATGGGCGCGTGAGCAGGAATCTCGGGAGCTCCGCTCTCTCCGGCACGTCCGGGTCCGGGGTCGCCCCGGCCGTCCGGGCCACGCGAACCGGCTGGCGCGACCCGCGCCTGTGGGTCGGCATCCTCATCGTCGCGGCGTCGATCGTGGCCGGCTCGCGGCTGCTGGCCGCCGCCGACGACTCGGTCAGCGTCTGGGCGGTGGCCGGCGACATGGGCGCGGGCGACACCGTCACCGCCGAGGACCTGGTGGCGCGGCAGGTGCGGTTCACCGAGGCGGCCGACCTCGACCGCTACTTCGCCGCCGACGAGGTGCTGCCGTCCGACGTCCAGCTCCTCCGGGGCGTCGGCGCGGGCGAGCTGCTGCCACGCGCCGCGGTCGGCGCGGCCGGCGACGACGGCCTGCTCCAGGTGCCGATCGCGGTCGACGCCCGGCAGGTGCCTCCCTCGGTCGCGGCCGGCTCGGTCGTCGACGTCTACCTCGTGCCGACGGCCGGCGGTCAGTGTCACAGCGCCTGCGACGGCACCCCCGTCCTGCAGGACGTCACCGTCGTGGACGCCTCCTCGGTCGACGAGGGCTTCGGCGCCACCGACGAGCGCCAGCTCGTGCTCGGGGTCCGGGACGACGACGCGGGAGCGTTCTTCCAGGCGCTCGGGGCCAGCGACGGGGCGACGGTCACGATCGTCCGGCGGGGCTGACCTCGTGGTCGTCCTCCTCGTCCTCGCGAGCGGCGCGGCCTGGGAGTCGGCGGCGCTGGCGCGGCTCGAGCGCGAGCCCGGCCTGGTCGTGCTGCGTCGCTGCGTCGACGTCGCCGACCTGCTGGCCGCCGCCTCCTCCGGCCAGGCCGACGTGGCGGTCGTGGCCCTCGAGGCTCCCGGGCTGGACCTCGACGCGGTCGACCACCTGCGTCGCTTCCAGGTCCGCCCGGTGGCCGTCGTACCCGACGGGCCGGGGGAGCAGCACGCCCTGCGGGCCGCGCGCCTCGGCATCACCCAGGTCGTCCCGGACCACGACCTGGAGGCACTGCCCGTCGCCCTCCGGGCATCCGAGCCCGCGGCCGACGAGGACACCGTCGTGCCGGACCCGCTCGAGCCCGAGCGGCCCGCACCCGGTGGTGCGGGCCGCGTGGTCGCGGTGTGGGGACCGGCGGGCGCGCCGGGGCGGACGACGGTGGCGATCGCGCTCGCCGCCGAGCTCGCCGCTCGCGGGCGGCGTACGACGCTCGTCGACGCCGACCCCTACGGCGGCGCGGTCGCGCAGCAGCTCGGCGTCCTCGACGAGGTCTCCGGCCTGCTGTCCGCCGCGCGGCTCGCGGGCACGGGCGCCCTCGAGGCCCGCTTCGGAACCGTCCAGCGGGCCATGGGCGAGCACCTGACCGTGGTGACCGGCCTGCCGCGCGCCGACCGTTGGGTCGAGGTACGGCGCGGCGTGATGGAGCACCTGCTCGAGGTCGCCGCGGCCCACGGCGACGTCGTGGTGGACACCGGCTTCAGCCTGGAGGCCGACCCCGCCGCCGACCTCGGTGCCCGAGCACCCCGCAACCAGCTCACGATCGCGGCGGTCGCGGAGGCCGACGAGGTCGTCGTGGTCGGGTCCGCCGACCCGGTCGGCCTGAGCCGGCTGGCCCGGGCGCTCGTCGACGTGCGCGACGTGACGTCCCGCGCGCCCGTGCGGGTGGTCGTCAACCGGATGCGGCCCTCGCTCGGCTGGTCGGAGAAGGACATCACCGGCATGGTCGAGGGCTTCACCCGGCTGTCCGGCCTGCACTTCCTGCCCGACGACCGGCCCACGGTGGACCGTGCGCTCGTCGCCGGACGCACCCTCGCCGAGGTCGGGGACTCGCCGTTGCGGCGCGCCCTCTCCGACGTGGTCGACGCGCTGGCGCCCGACACCGTCATGGTGGCCCCCGGGCGTGGTCGTCGTCGGCGGGTGCGGTGACGGGTGGATCCCCCTGCGGCGGGGTTGCCTGGGGTTGCGGTTCTCGGTTCGCCTGCGGCGGGCTTGGTGGTCTGTGGCCGGGCCGGCTGCGCGGAGAAAGCCCGCCGGTCCACTCCCGCCCTCGCTCGTCCCTCACGAGGGCCTGCCAAGCCCACCAAGACCGGCGGGCTTCCCCCGCTCCGCCGGACTGGCCGAGGTCACCGTGGTGGGGGGTCCGCGCGAGGTTGATGGATGTCAGTGCACCCGGGCGGGTCACCGCAGCAGGTGGTGGCTCTTCCACCACCCTCCCGTGACCGGACCGCCGGCGGCGGGATCTTCTCGTGCAGCCGCCGGCGACCCCGGTCCCGAAGCCCGCCGCAGGCGAACCGAGAACCGCAACCCAAGCCCGCCGCAGGCGGAACTACGCCGCGAACAGCAGGTACAACCCGCCGATCGTGAACGCCACCATCGCGAGCAGCAGGGGGAGCTGGCCGGTGATGCGGTGCCTGGCGGGGAGCAGGGTGAGTGCCCGGTCGTGCGCCGCGACCACGCCGACGACGTGGCCGAGCACGACGGCCAGCACCTTGGTCGTGGCCAGGCCGGTGGGGTGGTAGGAGATCCAGTAGCTGACGCTCCACCCGGCGGTGCCGAACCAGTTGCTGCCGTCCGAGAGCGGGTCGCTGGCCTGGATGAGCGTCTGCTGGCCGACCTCGACGAGGTAGCTCAGGTAGTGCGCCACGATGTACCCCGCCACGATCGGCACGATCGAGTGCGCGAACTGGTCGGGGAGCGCCAGCCGACGCGTGCCGGGCTCCACGCCGGTCGAGGTCGTCCCGGCGACGAACACCAGGCCGACGGCGACGCAGAAGCCGACCAGCGCCAGGTTGTTGAGCAGGTACGACGAGGTGTCGCTGGACTGGATGAACTTCACCCAGGGCGTGGAGTCGCGGAACGAGTCGAACGCCGTGCTGCCGAACAGCGTGGCCACCACCGCCACCAGCCCGGGCTTGGGCTCGACGGTCGAGAGGTTGGCCAGCGGGCTGCGCACCAGCAGCGTGCGGTCCGCGTCCTGCGCCCACACGGACAGCTTCGAGACGAGGGTGGAGTACACCTCGAAGGGGTCGGCGTGCTCGTAGAAGGTGTTGCCGAACAGGGTGCCGCCGATCAGCATCACCGCGACGTACAGGGCACACCAGAGCCGGACCGGGCCGAGCTCGGTGCCGTGCGTGTAGACGAGCTCGATCCAGACGAACGCCAGCAGGCCCAGGGCGGCCGGCCAGTACCCGGCCCGGGGCGAGTACGCGAAGACGCCGCGCTCGGGGTCGCCTCCGGACACCCGGGCGACCAGCGCGTTGATGGTGCGGACCGGGCTGACCGCGCGCCACACCGGGCCGAGCAGCAGGGAGGCCACCGGCAGGCCGACCCACCACCACACGTAGAACATCCCGAAGACCGGGTTGGTCAGCAGGTCCTGCCCGAACACCGCCGCGAACGCGCCGAACCCGAAGAAGAGCAGGCCGATCGTGCGCATCGCGACGTGCCACCCGGAGGAGGCGACGACCGCGGACAGCCACCCGGGAGCCGGCCGGCCGCGGACCGGGCCGTCCGGCTTGCCGTCGTACCGCGGCTCGCGCCACGCCAGTGCCAGCACGCCGAACGAGACGGCCAGCGCGGCCACCGCCCCGACGATCGCCAGCTCGGGCGGGAGGGGCAGGTCCTTCGCGCCGCCGATGCCGTGCTCGGCGAAGCCTCCGGGGACGATCAACGGTGCTCGGCTCCTGCGGCTCTGTTCCGGACGGGGACGCGTGCCAGAATCGCACGCGACCCTGAGAGCCCCGTGATGCACCCCGACAGATCCACCCGAGGAGACGCGATGAGCGAGCGGCTGCGCGCCCGCGACCTCGCCGTCCTGGCGGGGGAGTCGCCGACCACGCCGCGGCACAACGCGACGGTCGAGGTCTTCGAACCCGGCGAGTCCGGGTTCGACTATGCCCGCCTCGTCGAGCTGGTGGCGGACCGGATCTCCTTCGTGCCGAGGTACCGGCAGCGGCTCGCGCCCGTCCCCGGGCGCCTGGCCAACCCCGTCTGGGTCGACGACCCGGACTTCGACATCGGCTACCACGTACGCCGCTCGGCACTGCCGCGGCCGGGCTCGCCCGAGCAGCTCTTCGAGCTGGTGGGCCGCATCGTCGCGCGGCCGCTGGACCGGCACCGCCCGCTGTGGGAGGTGTACCTCGTCGAGGGCCTCGAGGGCGGGCGACTGGCGCTGCTCTCCAAGGCGCACGAGGTGCTGGTCGACGGCGTGCACACCGTCGACCTCGCCCAGGTGCTGCTCGACCGCACCGCCGAGCCGCGGCCGTTCCACCAGGACGACTGGCACCCGCTGTCCGCGCCGAGCCCGGCCGGCCTGGTGGCCGGGGCGGTTCAGGACGCCGTCACCGACCCGTCGACCGTCGTCGACACCGCCCGGGCCTCGCTGGACTCCGCCTGGCGGGCCGCCGAGTCGGTCGCCGGCCGGCTGGGCCAGGTCGCCGGCGCGCTCACCAACCGCCGTCCCGCGAACAGCACGCTCGGCGGCCACCTCTCGCAGCAGCGCCGGATCGTCACGGTGCGCACGGACCTGCGCGACTACCTCGAGGTCCGGCGCGAGCACGGCGGCACCGTCAACGACGCCATCCTCGCGACGGTCACCGGCGCGCTCCGTGGCTGGCTGCTCGGGCGGTCGGAGTCGATGAGCGGGGTCCGCAGCATCCGCACCGTCGTCCCGGTCTCGGTGCGCGACCGCGAGCTCGAGAACACCTCGCTCGGCAGCCCGATCGAGCCCTACCTCGTGGACCTGCCGGTCGGCGAGGCCAGCCCGGTGGTGCGGCTGCACCAGGTCTCCTACCAGTTCCAGGCGCACAAGGACACCGGCCGGGCCGTCGCCGCCAACCGGCTGGCGGGGATCGCCGGGTTCGCGCCGTCGACGTTCCACGCGATCGGCGCCCGGGTCGCCGCCGACGAGGTGCGCCGTGGCTTCCAGCTGTCGGTGACCAACGTGCCCGGCCCGCAGTCGCCGCTCTACGCCGCCGGGGCGCGGATGGTCGAGACGTACCCCGTCCACCCGCTGCTGCCCGGCCACGCCCTGGCGATCGGCGTGACGTCGTACGACGGCCAGGTCTTCTACGGCATCACCGCCGACTACGACCGCGTGCCCGACGCCGAGGTGCTCGCCCAGAGCGTGCCCGAGGCGCTGACCGAGCTGCTGGACACCATCGGCGGCCGGACCAAGGCGCCCCGGGGCCGGCGCAGCCGCAAGAAGAAGGGCCGCTGATGCGCCGGTACCAGCCGACGACCCTGCCCGCCCTCGCCGCTGTCGTCCCGGACGACGACGTGGTGCTCGCGGAGAGCGAGTCGGAGGAGGACGAGTACGCCGCGCTGATGACGGCCGCCGACCTCTCGGCCGGGCGGGTGGCCGGACTTCCCGACGGGCAGCGGCGCCGGGTCGTGGCCGTGTTCGAGGCCGGCGGCTCCGAGCTGGTCGCCGTGCACGCCGACACCGCCGACGACGCGGAGCCGGACGACGACCTGGCGTGGTACGCGGCGCAGGAGCTCGACTCGCTCACCGACGGGATCGTCTGACAACCCATCTGGCAACATCGCGGACATGAGCTCTGGCATGGACGCGATCACCACCCCTCCGGCGCCGGTCAACGAACCGAACCTGACCTACGCCCCCGGTACCCCCGAGCGGGAGGAGCTGCTGGCCGAGCTCGGTCGGCTGGAGCGGCTCCAGCACAACCTGCGCGCGTACATCAACGGCCGCAAGCGAGCCGGCGGCGGCCCCGAGACCAAGGTCGTCCAGCCCCACGACCACCAGCACGTGCTCGGCACGTTCAAGGGCGCCACGACCCGCGACGCGGAGGCCGCGATCAAGGCGGCGACCGCGGCCGCGCCGGCCTGGCGCGCGATGGCGTTCGAGGACCGCGCCGCGATCCTGCTCAAGGCCGCCGACCTGCTGGCCGGCCCCTGGCGCCAGGTCCTGAACGCCGCGACCATGCTCGGCCAGTCGAAGACGGCGTTCCAGGCCGAGATCGACGCGGCCTGCGAGCTGATCGACTTCTGGCGGTTCAACGTCCACTACGCGCGGCAGATCCTCGAGGACCAGCCGATCGCCAACAGCAAGGGCATCTGGAACCAGACCGACCACCGCCCGCTCGAGGGCTTCGTCTACGCGATCACGCCGTTCAACTTCACCGCGATCGCCGGCAACCTGCCCACCGCGCCCGCGCTGATGGGCAACACGGTCATCTGGAAGCCGTCGCCCACCCAGCAGCTCGCGGCCTCGCTGACGATGGACCTCCTCGAGGAGGCCGGCATGCCGCCCGGCGTCATCAACATGCTGCCCGGCGACGGCATCGACGTCTCGAAGGTGGCGCTCGCGCACCCGGACCTGGCCGGCATCCACTTCACCGGGTCGACGCCGACCTTCCAGCACCTGTGGCGCACGGTCGGCGAGAACCTGACGTCGTACCGCTCCTACCCGCGCATCGTGGGCGAGACCGGCGGCAAGGACTTCATCGTCGCCCACCCGAGCGCCGACCCGGACGTGCTCCGGGTGGCGATGATCCGCGGCGCGTTCGAGTTCCAGGGCCAGAAGTGCTCGGCTGCGTCCCGCGCGTACGTGCCGCGCTCGGTGTGGAACCGCATCAAGGACGACCTGGTGGCGCAGACCGAGTCGATCACGATGGGCGACGTCACCGACTTCTCGAACTTCATGGGCGCGGTCATCGACGACCGCGCGTTCGCCAAGCACAAGGCCGCGATCGCCCGCGTACGCCGCAACAACCACCTCACGCTCCTCGCCGGCGGCCAGACCGACGACTCGGTCGGGTACTTCGTGCGGCCGACGATCGTCACCTCGAGCGACCCGACCGACCAGATGTTCAACACCGAGTACTTCGGCCCGATCCTGGCCGTCCACGTGTACGACGACGCGCGCTACGAGCGCGTGCTCACCCAGATGGAGTCGTTCGCGCCGTACGCCCTCACCGGCTCGATCATCGCCCAGGACCGCCAGGCCATCGCCGACGCCCGCCGCGACCTCCGCTTCGCCGCCGGCAACTTCTACATCAACGACAAGCCCACCGGCGCCGTCGTCGGCCAGCAGCCCTTCGGCGGCGCCCGCGCCTCGGGTACGAACGACAAGGCCGGCGCCGCGGTGAACCTGCTCCGCTGGACGTCCCCGCGCTCCATCAAGGAGACCTTCGTGCCCCCGAAGGACTGGAAGTACCCCTACATGGGGTGAGATTCCGCCTGCGGCGGGCTTGGGTTGCGGTTCTCGGGTCGCCTGCGGCGGGCTTTTGCCTGCGGCGGGCTTGGGTTGCGGTTCGTCGGCCGGCGCCCCGGTCCTGCCCTCCGGGGGACAGGGGCGGCGCGTCGCACGCACGGCGTGGTCCTGTGCTTGCGACCGCCGGCGCGCGCCGCGGCCAAGCCCTTTTAGCCCCCGGAGGGCAGGCCCGGGTCACCGTCCCACGCCCACGACCCGTGGGCGGTCTGCGCGCGAGGTGGGGTTACCTCAACCATGCCGGGCGGGTCACCGCAGCAGGTGGTGGCTTTACCCCTACCCTCCCGTGACCGGACCGCGAGCGGCGGAGCGAGGAGGTCCCGCCGCCGTGGTGGGTCTGGCGGCTCGTCGTGAGGGACGAGCGACGAGTGGGTAGGCGGCGGGATCTTCTCGTGCAGCCGCCGGCGACCACGGTCCCGAAGCCCGCCGCAGGCGATCAAAGAACGACAACCACAGACAACCCCCGCCGGAGGCGGAACTAGACGCGCCACTCGCCGGCGAGCCACTTGAGGCCGACCTTGTTCTCGGCGCGGAAGGCGTCCTTGAGGAGGCCGGCGACCAGGTCCTCGAGCCTGCCGCCGATGAGCGGGATGGCGACGCGGACGTCCATGGTCACGGTCTCGACGGCGTCGGCGCCTTGCTGCACCAGCTTCGCGGAGCCGGTCATCTCGCCCGGCTTGCCGGGGATGGAGACGTCGAACGAGGCCTCGGTCGGGGAGGTCCACTCCTCGCGCTGGACCAGGTCGATGGTGGCGCCGACGAACTTGCGGGCGAACGACGGGACGAGCGCCGTGCCGTACGTGCGGTCGAGGTCGACGGTCATCGACCCGTCGTCGTACTCCTCGATGCTGACCGAGGAGTCCTCGACGTGCTGGTAGGCGCAGACGGCGTCCCGGAAGGCCGGGTCGGCCAGCATGGCGCGCACCTCCTCGACCCTGCGACCGGGGTAGCGCAGCTCTACGGAGACCGACTTCATGGGGACATCCTGGCGATGCACCACGGGGGACGCCAGGGTCGTAGGCTCGTGTCGTGTCAACGGCGACCGAACGCAAGTTGTCCGAGCTGCTCGACCGAGCCACCCAGCTGGCCATGAGCCGCAAGGCGAGCGGCGGGCCGCCGGCCGACGAGGTCGGCGCGCTGATCAAGCCGTACTTCCGCCACATCGCGGCCGACGACCTCTCCGAGCGCAGCGACGTCGACCTGTACGGCGCCCTCGCCTCCCACTTCCGGCTCGCCGACAACCGCCCGCAGGGCCGGGCCAACGTGCACGTGTTCACCCCGAACCACGCCGACAACGGCTGGTCGGCCGGCGGTCACTCCGTCGTGGAGATCGTCACCGACGACATGTCCTTCCTCGTCGACTCGGTGACCATGGAGCTGGCCCGTCAGCAGCGCGAGATCCACCTGGTCATCCACCCGCAGTTCGACGTCGTCCGCGACATCACCGGCGTGCTCCAGAGCGTGCGGCCGATCAAGGACGAGACCCGCCCGGCCGAGGGCGAGGCGGTCCGCGAGTCGTGGATGCACATCGAGATCAGCCGGCTCGGCGCCGACGAGAACCCGCACGAGATCGAGGAGTCGCTCCAGCGGGTGCTGCGCGAGGTACGCGAGTCGGTCGAGGACTGGGACAAGATGCGCGCCCAGGCGCTGGAGATCGTCGACCAGCTGACCGACGACCCGCCGCCGCTCGACGACGACGAGATCGACCTCGGCCGTGCCTTCCTCCAATGGCTCGCCGACGACCACTTCGCGTTCCTCGGCTACCGCGAGTACCACCTCGAGCGCGAGGGCGACGACGAGATCCTGCGCGCGGTGCCCGGCACCGGTCTCGGCATCCTGCGCGCCGACCAGGACCAGTCCAAGGGCTTCGCCAAGCTGCCCGCGGCCGCGAAGGCCAAGGCGCGCGAGAAGACCCTGCTCGTGCTGTCGAAGGCCAACTCCCGCTCGACCGTGCACCGCCCGGCGTACCTCGACTACGTCGGCGTGAAGACGTTCGACGAGCAGGGCGAGGTCACCGGCGAGCGGCGCTTCCTCGGACTGCTGTCCAGCGCGGCGTACACCGAGTCCATCACCCGCATCCCGCTGCTGCGCGAGAAGGCGTCCGAGGTCCTCCAGCGCATCGGCGTCGAGCCGCGCAGCCATGCCGGCAAGAGCCTGATGGACACCCTCGAGACCTACCCGCGCGACGAGATCTTCCACACCCCGGCCGACGAGCTGGCCGAGGTGACGCAGGGCGTGCTGCAGACCGTCGGGCGCCGCCAGCTGCGGGTGTTCGTCCGCCGCGAGACCTACGGCCGCTACGTCTCGGTGCTCTGCTACCTCCCGCGCGACCGCTACAACACGGCCGTGCGCGAGCGCTTCTCGCAGATCCTGAAGGACCGCTTCCACGGCGAGAACGTCGAGTTCAACGTGAAGATGAGCGAGTCCACGACCGCGCGCGTGCACTTCGTGGTGCACCCGCCGCTCGGCGCGGAGATCCCCGAGGTCGACCCGGCCGACCTCGAGCGCACGTTCACCGAGGCCTCTCGCTCCTGGCGCGACGACTTCATCACCGCGACCGTGTCCGAGTACGGCGAGGACAAGGGCTCGCGACTCGCGCGCACGTACGCCGACTCGTTCCCGGAGGCGTACAAGGAGGACTTCTCGGCCACCACCGCGGCGCTGGACGTCGGCCGGCTGGAGTCGATCGAGACCGACCCGGCCACCGGCAACGGCCTCGACCTCTCGCTGTTCTCCCCGCTGGACGCCGGCCGCGGCGAGGCCCGGCTCAAGGTGTTCCGCGTCGGCAGCCGGCTGTCGCTGTCGCAGGTGCTGCCGATGCTGTCCTCGATGGGGGTCGAGGTGCTCGACGAGCGGCCCTACGAGCTCGACGACATGACCCGCCCGACGTTCGTCTACGAGTTCGGGCTGCACTACCCGCCCGGCCTGCCCGACGACGTGCGCGGACTGTTCCAGGACGCCATCCGCGCGGTCTGGGAGGGCTACAACGAGATCGACGGGTTCAACGCCCTGGTGCTGGCGGCCGGGCTGACCTGGCGGCAGGCGACCGTGCTGCGCGCGTACGCGAAGTACATGAAGCAGGGCAACTCGCCGTTCGCCGTCGACTACATCGAGGCGGCCCTGCGCGGCAACACCGACATCGCGCGGCTGCTCTGGCAGCTGTTCGAGGCGCGCTTCGACCCGGGCAAGAACGGCCTCGACGCGAACGCCGAGGCGCGGACGGCGCGCGTGGACGAGCTCGAGGAGCGCATCAAGCGCGCGCTGGACGACGTGGCCAGCCTCGACCACGACCGGATCCTGCGGTCCTATCTGACGCACATCAAGGCCACGCTGCGCACCAACTACTTCCAGTCCGACGGGCGCGGCGGCCTGCACCAGTACATGAGCTTCAAGATGGAGCCGTCGGCGATCCCGGACCTCCCCGAGCCCCGGCCGCGGTTCGAGATCTTCGTGTACTCACCGCGCGTCGAGGGCGTGCACCTGCGCTTCGGCGCGGTCGCCCGCGGTGGCCTGCGGTGGTCGGACCGCCGCGACGACTTCCGGACCGAGGTGCTCGGCCTGGTCAAGGCGCAGATGGTCAAGAACACCGTGATCGTGCCGGTCGGCGCCAAGGGCGGGTTCTTCTGCAAGCAGCTGCCCGACCCCAGTGACCGCGAGGCGTGGCTGGCCGAGGGCGTGGCCTGCTACCGGACGTTCATCTCCGGTCTGCTCGACATCACCGACAACCTGGTCGAGGGCGAGACCGTCCCGCCGGTCGGCGTGGTGCGCCACGACGGGGACGACTCGTACCTCGTGGTGGCCGCCGACAAGGGCACCGCGACGTTCAGCGACATCGCCAACGGCGTGGCGAAGGACTACGGCTTCTGGCTGGGCGACGCGTTCGCCAGCGGCGGCTCGGTCGGCTACGACCACAAGGCGATGGGCATCACCGCCCGCGGCGCGTGGGTGTCGGTGCGCCGCCACTTCCGCGAGCGCGGCGTCGACTGCCAGACCGAGGACTTCACGGCGGTCGGCATCGGCGACATGTCCGGCGACGTGTTCGGCAACGGCATGCTGTGCTCGGAGCACACCCGCCTGCTGGCGGCGTTCGACCACCGCGACATCTTCGTCGACCCGAACCCCGACGCGGCGACGTCGTTCGCCGAGCGGCAGCGTCTCTTCGCGCTCCCGCGTTCCTCGTGGCAGGACTACGACAAGGAGCTGATCTCCGAGGGCGGCGGGGTGTTCCCGCGCTCGCTCAAGGCGATCAAGGTGACCCCGCAGATGAAGAAGGCGCTGGGCATCGACGAGTCGGTGCAGACCATGACGCCGGCCGAGCTGATGAAGGCGGTCCTCAAGGCGCCGGTGGACCTGCTCTGGAACGGCGGCATCGGCACCTACGTCAAGGCGGAGGGCGAGACCAACGCCGAGGCCGGCGACAAGGCCAACGACCAGATCCGCGTCAACGGCCGTGACCTGCGCGCGCAGTGCGTCGGCGAGGGCGGCAACCTCGGCCTCACCCAGCTCGGCCGGATCGAGTACGCCGAGCGTGGCGGCCGCATCAACACCGACTTCATCGACAACTCCGCAGGTGTGGACACCTCCGACCACGAGGTGAACATCAAGATCCTGCTCGACCGCGTCGTCGCGGCCGGCGACCAGACCGAGAAGCAGCGCAACGCCCTGCTGGCGCAGATGACCGACGAGGTCGCCGCGCTCGTGCTGCGCGACAACTACGAGCAGAACCTCGCCCTGGCCAACGCCGCCGCCAACGCGCCGTCGCTGCTGCACGTGCACGAGGACTGGATGCGCCAGCTGGAGAAGCGCGGGGTCCTCAACCGCGAGCTCGAGGGGCTGCCGAGCAGCCGCGCGGTACGCCGGATGCTCGAGCGCGAGGAGGGTCTGTCGGTCCCGGAGCTCTCGGTGCTGCTCGCCTGGACCAAGATCGTGCTCGCCGAGGAGCTGCTCGCCTCCGACCTGCCGGACGACCCGTACTGCCAGGTCGACCTCACGGCGTACTTCCCGCACGACATCCAGGAGGGCTTCGTCCAGCAGGTCGCCGACCACCCGCTGCGCCGGGAGATCATCGTGACGCAGGTCGTCAACGACCTGGTGAACGGGGCCGGCCTGACGTACTGGCCGCGCCTCCAGGGCGAGACCGGCGCCGGCCCGGCCGAGCTGACCCGGGCGAACTTCGTGGCGCGCGAGATCTTCGGGTCGCTGCCGTTCCGCCAGGAGCTCGCCTCCTACGACAACGTGCTCGAGGCCGCGGTGCAGACGCGCATGCGGATCGAGATGCGCACCCTGGTCGAGCGGGCCTCGCGCTGGCTGGTCACCAACCGCCGGCCACCGCTGGACAGCCAGGCCACCGTCGAGTTCTTCCGCGACCGCATCCAGGCGGTGATGGCCGAGCTGCCGATGCTGCTCACCGGCCGCGAGCTGGACGCCTTCGAGGCCCGCAAGCGGCTGTTCGTCGAGGCCGGCCAGGTCCCCGATGACCTCGCCACCCGGGTGGCGGTCCTGCACCCGGCGTACCAGCTGCTGTTCGTCCTCGAGATCGCCGACCGCGAGGGGCTGGACCCGATCGAGGTGACCCGGGTGCACTTCGCGCTCGCCGAGCGGCTCGGGCTGCCGATGCTGGTCGGCAAGATCCTGGCGCTGCCCCGCGACGACCGCTGGCAGACGATGGCCCGTGCAGCACTGCGCGACGACGTGTACACCGTGCACGCCCACCTCACCGCCCAGGTGTTCCGCGCCACGGGCGGCGACGAGTCGGCCCCGGCGCGCATCGCCACCTGGGAGGAGGGCGACTCGCTGCTGGTCTCCCGGGCGGCGTCGACGCTGGAGGACATCTGTGCCGACGAGACCGGCGACCTGGCCCGCATGTCGGTCGGCCTACGGGTCATCCGGGGGCTGCTCTCGTCGTCCTGACGAGAGCGGCGGTCGTTGCCCCGGCTAACGAAAGCCGTTACCTGCGCTAAAGGATTTCTCGAACGTCGGTGGCTGGTCGTATCGTCGTGCGGGCGATGCCACCAGCCTCTTCGTCCCTCGGACCGACCGACCACTCGCCCGCGAGTGTCCGGTCCCTCTGGCGCCTGCGCACCTACCTGCGGCCACACCTGGCGGCCCTCGCGATCATGCTCGGCACAGCGCTCGGCGGCATCGCGCTGTCGATCGGCATCCCGCTGGTGACCAAGGCCCTCATCGACGGCCCGATCACCAACCACGAGATCGACGGCGTGCTGCCGCTCGGTCTGCTGGCCCTCGGGCTCGGCATCCTCGAGGCGGTGCTGATCTTCTGGCGGCGCTGGGTGCAGTCCAACGCGGTGCTCTCCATGGAGACGCAGATGCGGCACGACCTCTACGAGCGGCTCCAGGAGCTGCCGATGAGCTTCCACAGCAAGTGGGAGTCCGGCCAGCTGTTGTCCCGCGTGACGACCGACCTCTCGGCGATCCGCAGGTTCAGCGGGTTCGGCCTGCTGTTCCTGATCATCAACATCCTCCAGGTCGCGGTCGTCACGATCGTGCTGCTCAACATGTACTGGCCGCTCGGCCTGGTCGTGGCCTTCACCGCGGCGCCGATCGTCTGGCTGTCGATGCGGTTCGAGCGCGGGTACGTCGTGCTCTCGCGGCGCGTGCAGGACGAGCAGGGCGACCTGGCTACCCGCGCCGAGGAGGGCGCCGTCGGCATCCGCGTCATCAAGGCGTTCGGCCGCAGCGACCACATGTCGGCGGGCTACGACAGGGCCGCGCAGAAGCTGCGCGGCACCAGCATGGAGAAGGTCCGGCTGGCGGCCCGGTTCTGGACCTTCCTGGAGGTCATCCCCAACTTCGCCGTCGTGGTCGTGCTGCTGCTCGGGGCGATCGGCGTCGGCCGCGGCGCGTTGACCCCCGGTGAGCTGGTCGCCTTCATCACCCTGATGCTGTCGCTGGTCTGGCCGGTGGCGTCGCTCGGGGTGATCCTGGCGATGTCGCAGGAGGCGATGACCGCCGCCGCCCGCATCCTGGAGATCTTCGACACCGAGCCCGACATCGTCGACGGCCCGGGGGAGCGGCTCGCCGCCGAGGGCGGCCACCTGCGCTTCGAGCACGTGGACTTCGCCTTCCCCGACGAGCCCGGCAGGGTCGTGCTCCGCGACGTGAACCTCGACATCCTCCCCGGTGAGACGATCGCGCTCGTCGGCGCGACCGGCAGCGGCAAGACGATCCTCACCGCGCTCGTGCCGCGCCTCTACGACGTGACCGCCGGCAGCATCACCCTCGACGGCGTCGACCTGCGCGACTTCACCCTGGAGAAGCTGCGCTCGATGGTCGCCACGGCCTTCGAGGAGCCGACGCTCTTCTCGATGAGCGCCCGGGAGAACCTCATCCTCGGCCGCGCCGAGGCCACCGACGCCGAGATCAGCGAGGCCCTCGCGGTCGCCCAGGCCGACTTCGCCCTGGACCTGCCCTGGGGCCTGGACACCCGGATCGGCGAGCAGGGCATGTCCCTGTCCGGCGGCCAGCGCCAGCGGCTCGCGCTCGCCCGGGCCGTCCTGGCCCAGCCGCGCGTGCTGGTCCTCGACGACACGCTGTCGGCCCTCGACGTGCACACCGAGAAGCTGGTCGAGGAGGCGCTGCGCCGCGTGCTCGCCGAGACCACGGGCCTGATCGTTGCTCACCGCGCCTCGACGGTGCTGCTGGCCGACCGGGTCGCCCTGCTCCAGGACGGCACGATCACGCACGTCGGCGAGCACCGCGAGCTGCTGGCCACCGTCCCGGCGTACCGCGAGCTGCTGGCCGCCGACGCGGACCTCGAGGGAGCGGCGTCATGACGACCACTCCGCAGGCGCCCCAGCAGAGCTGGCGCGGCGTCGCCGCCGACGGCCTCGAGCAGGACGAGATCACCGCCGAGACCTCCGCCCGGCTGGCCACCCGGTCGCGCCGGCTGCTCGGCGACCTGCTCCGGCCCTACGCCACTGCCATCAGGTGGCTGGTCCTCATCGTCGTCATCGAGAACGCCGCCCGGCTCTCGATCCCCTACCTCGTCAAGGTCGGCATCGACTCCGGCATCCCGCCGATCCGCGAGGACGACAACCTCGACCCGCTGCTGCTCATCGTCGGCATCGTGCTGTTCGCGACGATCACCCAGGCGGTCGCCCGCAACCTCTTCCTGGTGCGCTCAGGCACGATCGGCCAGGACCTGCTGTTCGAGATCCGGCAGCGGGTGTTCCGGCACTTCCAGCGGCTGAGCCCGGCGTTCCACGACGAGTACACCTCGGGCCGCGTCATCTCCCGGCAGACCTCCGACGTCGACGCCATCTACGAGATGCTCGAGACCGGCTTCGACGGCCTGGTCACCGCGGCGCTGACGCTCGTCGGCACCGCCGCGCTGCTGCTGTTCCTCGACGTGAAGCTCGGCCTGGTCGCGCTGTGCTGCGGCCCGTTCCTGGCCTGGCTGACCAACTGGTTCCGCAAGTCGTCGGCCAAGACCTACCGCGTCACCCGCGAGAAGGTCGCGCTGGTGATCGTCCACTTCGTCGAGTCGATGGGTGGCATCCGCGCCGTGCAGGCGTTCCGCCGCGAGCCCCGCAACCAGGAGATCTTCGACGACGTCAACGAGCAGTACCGCGTCGCCAACCTGGCCGCGTTCCGGCTGGTCGCCTGGTTCATGCCGGGCATCCGGCTGATCGGCAACGTCACCATCGCCGTGGTGCTGCTCTACGGCGGCTACCTCGCGTTCCACGGCGAGGTCACCGTCGGCGTGCTCGCGGCGTTCCTGCTGTACCTGCGGCAGTTCTTCGAGCCGATGCAGGAGATCTCGCAGTTCTACAACACCTTCCAGTCCGCGTCCGCGGCGCTGGAGAAGCTGTCCGGCGTGCTCGAGGAGGAGCCCGGCGTCCCCGAGCCGACGGACCCGACGCCCCTGCCGCACCCCCGCGGCGAGCTGACGTTCGACCACGTCGACTTCGAGTACGTCGCGGGCGTGCCCGTCCTGCCCGACCTCGACCTCACCGTCCCGGCGGGCCAGACGCTGGCGCTGGTCGGCACGACGGGGGCCGGCAAGACCACGCTGGCCAAGCTGGCCACCCGCTTCTACGACCCGACCGGCGGCCGGGTGCTGCTCGACGGCGTCGACCTGCGTCAGCTGACCGACGAGACCCTGCACCGCGCGGTGGTGATGGTGACCCAGGAGAACTACCTGTTCACCGGCTCCATCGCCGACAACATCCGCTTCGGCCGCCCGGGCGCCGGCATCGAGGAGGTCGTCGAGGCGGCGACCGCGCTGGGCGCCGACGGCTTCATCCGCGAGCTGCCCCACGGCTACGAGACCGAGGTCTCCAACCGCGGCGGCGTGCTCAGCGCCGGCCAGCGGCAGCTGGTCGCCTTCGCGCGCGCGTTCCTGGCCGACCCGGCGGTGCTGATCCTCGACGAGGCGACCTCGTCGCTGGACGTCCCGTCCGAGCGGCTGGTGCAGCGGGCGCTCAAGACGATCCTCGCCGGCCGCACCGCCGTGATCATCGCCCACCGGCTCTCCACGGTGGAGATCGCCGACCGCGTGCTGGTGATGGAGCACGGCCGCATCGTCGAGGACGGCTCCCCGGCCGACCTGGTCGCCGGCGGCGAGGGCCGCTTCAGCGACCTGCACCGCGCCTGGATCGACTCGCTGGCCTGACCGCCCTCCCCGCGATTCGTCAGCGATCCTCCGGGTGGTCGCAGCGGCGAGCCTGCTGACGAATCGGTGTGGGAGGCTCCCGGCATGCGCGGAGTCGTCGAGACGGTCCGGCTGACGACGACCGGGGAGGCGTCGGCCCGCGAGGTGCTGGAGGAGTCGATCGCGCGGATCGACGAGCTGAACCCGCGGCTGAACGCCTTCACGCGGATCCTGGCCGAGGAGGCCCGGGCCGAGGCCGACGAGCGCGACGCCGCGCTCGCCCGCGGCGAGGCGCCCGGTCCGTTGCACGGCGTCCCGGTCGCGATCAAGGAGGAGATCGACGTCGCGGGGTGCGTGACGACGTACGGCGGTCGCGCCAACACCACGCCGGCTGCCGCGGACTCCGAGGTGGTCCGCCGGCTCCGCGCCGCCGGGGCCGTGGTCGTGGGGAAGACCGCGATGCCGGAGTTCGGGTCGTTCCCGTTCACCGAGTCCGAGCACACCGGCTACACGCTCAACCCCTGGGACGAGTCCCGCAGCCCGGGCGGCTCCAGCGGCGGCACCGCGGTCGCCGTGGCCACCGGCATGGTGCCCGTCGGGCTGGGCGGCGACGCCGGCGGCTCGATCCGGGTGCCGTCGGCGTTCACCGGCGTCTACGGCCTCAAGCCGCAGCGCGGCCGCGTCACCACCGCCCCGCAGCCGCACCTGTGGTGGGCGCTCGGGGTGGTCGGGCCGTTGGCGCGCAGCGTCGCGGACAGCGCGCTCGTGTACGACGTGGTCCGCGGCAACCTGCCGACCGACCTGTACCGCGCGGGCGGCGACGCGTCCTTCGCGTCGGCCGCCGCTCGCGAGCCCGGCCGGCTGCGCGTCGGCTGGTCCCTCAAGGTGCCGTCGGCGGGTGTGCGCCTCGACCCCGTCCACGCACAGGCGGTGCGGGACACGGCCGCGCTGCTCACCGAGCTCGGGCACGACGTGGCCGAGGTCGACGTGCGGTACCCGGACCCGACGGCCGCGTTCGTGCCGCAGTTCTTGGCCGGCGTCCGGACCGAGGCCGACCAGGTGGACCACTTCGACCGGCTCGAGCGGCGTACCCGCGAGACCTACCGCCTCGGCTCCTGGGTGACCCCGAGGGTGCGCGACGCAGCGCTGCGGCAGACCGAGGCGTACTCGCGCAGGCTCAACCGCGTCTTCGAGGACGTCGACGTGCTCCTCACCCCGGTCACGGCGCACCGGCCGCCGAAGCTCGGGATCGTGATGGGCAAGGGCACCGTGCGCTCGTCGCTGGCGTCACTGCCGACGGTGACGTACATGGTCCCGTGGAACCTCGCCGGCAACCCGGCCGCGTCGGTCCCGACCGGCATCGGTGCCGACGGCCTGCCGGTAGCCGTCCAGCTCGTCGGCCGGACCGACGACGAGCCGACCGTCCTCAGCCTCTCGGCCCAGCTCGAGCGGGCCCGTCCTTTCCCGCGCTGGGCGGGCCCGGCTCACGGCTCCCCGGGCGCGACCAGCCCCGTCTCGTAGGCCACCACGACCGCCTGCACGCGGTCCCGGAGCTGGAGCTTGCCGAGGATCCGCGCCACGTGCGTCTTGACCGTCGCCTCCGACAGCTGGAGCTCCGCCGCCAGCTCGGCGTTGCTCATCCCGTGGGCGAGCAGCTTCAGCACCTCGCGCTCGCGCGGCGTCAGCGCGGCCAGGTCGCGGTGCACCGCGGACGCCTGCTCGCCGCGGCCCGCGAACCGCTCCACCAGCCGGCGGGTGATCGAGGGCGCGAGCAGCGCGTCCCCGGCTCGCACGAGGCGGACCGCGCCGGTCAGCTGCTCGGGGGTGACGTCCTTGAGCAGGAAGCCGCTGGCCCCGGCGGTCAGCGCCGCGTAGACGTACTCGTCGAGGTCGAACGTCGTCAGCATCAGGACCCGCGGCCCCTCGCCGTCGGTGGCGAGGATGCGCCGGGTCGCCTCGAGCCCGTCCATCTCGGGCATCCGGATGTCCATCAGCACCACGTCGGGGCGGGTACGACGGGCGGCGTCGACGGCCTCCTGGCCCGTGGTCGCCTCGCCGACCACGTCGATGCCGTCGGCGGTGAGGATCATCCGGAACCCGGTGCGCACCAGGGCCTGGTCGTCGGCCACCACCACGCGGACGGTGTCCCTCACGGGGTCACTCACGGGGTCGCTCACGGGACCTCCACGGGGCTCAGCGGGATGACCGCCTCGAGCCGGTAGCCGCCCCGGATCCGCGGGCCGGCGTGCAGCGTCCCGCCGTACAGCGCGAGCCGTTCGCGCAGCCCGATCAGGCCGCGTCCGCTCCCGGCGTCCGCGTCGGCGGGCGCCGGGCGCACCGGCCCGGTGTCGGTGACCTCGATCCGGAGCCGGTCGGCCCCGTGGTCGACGCGCACCACGGCCGACGACCCGGACGCGTGCTTGACGGCGTTGGTGAGGGCCTCCTGGACGACGCGGTACCCCGCCAGCACGACGCCGTCCGGCATCGGCGTGTCCGCGGGCCCGGTCACGACCAGCTCGACCGGCAGACCGGCGGCCCGGACACGCTCGACCAGCGACTCGAGCTGGCCCAGGCCCGGTTGCGGGGCCAGGGCCGACGTCTGGTCCACCGTCTGGTCCACCGTCTGGTCCATCGTGTGGGCCTCGGTGGTGAGCAGCCCCATCACGTGCCGCAGCTCGGTCATCGCCGCGCGGCCGCTCGCCTCGACCGACAGCAGCGCGTCCCGGGCCTGGTCGGGCGACGACTCGAGCACCTTCCGGGCGGCACCGGCCTGGATCACCATGACGCTCACGTTGTGGGTGACCACGTCGTGCAGCTCGCGGGCGATCCGGGCGCGCTCGTCCTCCGCCGCGCGGCGTACCGCCTCGGCGTTCTCCCGCTCCATGGCCGCCACCCGCGCCTGCTCGGCGTCGGCCCGGGCCTGGAGGGTCCGCAGGCCCCAGGCGGCGACCGCGATCGGCGCCATCACCAGGAACGGGACCGCTCCCTGCGGCACCGCGTCGATGGCCCCGCCGAGAGCCGGCTCGGCAGAATCGCTCTGCAGCTCGCTCATCAGGAACGCCGCGGCCGGGAGGCTGAGCAGGGCCGGGATCCGGTACGGGCTGTAGACCGCGGCGCTGTAGGCGGCGATCACGCACACGTAGAATGAGAGCCGCAGCGCCTCCGGGCGGTCGGCGACCATGGTGGCCATCAGCAGCACGCCCCAGAGCACCGACAGCGGGTAGCGGCGGCGCAGGACCAGGGGCGCCGCGATGAGGACGAGCAGCAGCGCGTTGCCCAGCGCGTCCCAGGTGGACGTCTGGTCGACCAGGGGCGACGGCCCGCGCCCCGGGTCCACCGGTGGGAGTGGACCGAGGTCGCCGGGCTCGCGGAACGGCGTCACGTCGGGTGCGTCCGACGAGCCGTAGGTGAGGATCGAGACCAGCGCGAGGCCGAGTGCCAGCCCGACGTCGAGCAGCCAGCTGCGCCGGGTCAGCGGCTCCAGCGGGCGGGGTCGGCGCAGCACCCACCCACGCACGGCCCGGAGGCGCTCTCGCAGCACCCGGTCATTGTCCGCCCTGGGCCCTACCGGCGGCGTCGCTCGCGCGGACGACCGGGTCCCCGGCGGACTACGTCGCAGGGATGACAGGGCGGCCGGGTGCGCCGCGCGGACGACGCGAAAGGGCCAGTACGACGGACGCGGCCGACCCGCCCGCGCTCCTAGCGTCCGGGCATGGCCACACCACTGATCGAGCTCGACGCCGTCACCCGCCGCTACGACGGTGGACCACCGGCGCTGGACGAGGTGTCGTTGACCGTCGACCACGGGGAGGCGGTCGCCGTCCTTGGCCCGTCCGGCAGCGGGAAGTCGACGCTCCTGAACCTCGTCGCCGGCCTGGACCGGCCGACGTCGGGCACCGTGACGGTGGACGGTACGCGCATCGACACGCTGGGGGAGGCCGCGTCGGCGAGGTACCGGCGGGCCTCGGTCGGGCTGGTCTTCCAGTTCTTCAACCTGCTCGACGACCTCACCGTCTTCGACAACGTCGTGCTGCCGGCCCAGCTCGCCGGCGCCTCGCGCGCCGAGACGACCCGCCGCGCGAACGACCTGCTGGGCGCGCTGGGGATCGACCGCCACGCGCGTGCCTACCCGGGTCGGCTGTCCGGGGGGGAGCGACAGCGGGTCGCGGTGGCCCGGGCGCTGATGAACCGGCCGGCGCTGCTGCTGGCCGACGAGCCCACCGGCGCGCTGGACACGGCGTCCGGCGCCGACGTACGGCGGCTGCTGACCGACCTGTACGCCGACGGACAGACGATCGTGCTGGTCACCCACGACCGCACGCTGGCCGCCGAGTGCGCGACCCGCACCGTCGAGGTCGTGGACGGGCGGATCGCGTCCGACGTCGCGCTGGCGACCCCCCGGGCTGCACGCCGATGAGCGCCCTGACCCGGGTGGTCGGCTCGGGGCTGCACCGGCGGTGGCTGCAGACCGTCGTGATCACCCTGGCCACGGCCGCCGCGGTGACCTCGGGCGTGCTCGGCCTCGGCCTGCTGGTCGCCTCGAACGCGCCGTTCGAGCACGCCTTCGCGGCCCAGCACGGGGCGCACCTGACGGTGCAGGCGGACCCGGCCAAGGTGTCGGCCGACCAGCTGTCCGCGACCGCCGACGTACCCGGGGTCGAGGAGGCCACCGGACCCTTCCGCACCGCCCAGGTGATGGTGTTCCCCGGGCTGCCGCCCGGTGCGACCGCCGTGCCCGAGGGTGCCCACGGCCCGGTCCTGACCGTCGTCGCACGTACCGCGGCGGGGAGCGGCATCGACCGGCTGTCCCTGACCGAGGGCCGCTGGGCCACGGAGCCGGACGAGGTCGTGATGGCGGCGGGCGGGGACTTCAGGGTCCCGGTGGGCGACGAGCTGGTGATGGGGGAGGGCGCGGACGCCCGCGAGGTGACCGTGGTCGGGCTGGTGCGGTCCGTGAGCGCCACGGCGGACGCCTGGATGACCGCCGAGGGTCTGGCCGCGCTGGACGCCTCGTCCCGGGGCTACGAGATGCTCTACCGGCTCGACGACGCGAGCAGCGCCGCGCGGATCGCGGACGCCAGGGAGGCGCTCGGCGCCGCCCTTCCCGAAGGAGCCGTCGCCAGTGCGCGCTCCTGGCTGACGGTCAAGCACGCGGCGAACGACCGGACGTCGCTGTTCGTCCCGATCCTGCTGATGTTCGGCGGGCTGAGCCTGCTGCTGTCGGTGCTCATCGTCGGCACCGTCGTCGCCGGGGCGGTCGGCTCGACGGTCCGCCGGATCGGCATCCTCAAGGCCCTCGGGTTCACCCCGGCCGAGGTCGTGCGGGCGTACGTCGCCCAGGCCCTCGTCCCGGCAGCGGCCGGCGCGCTGGTGGGGGTCGCCGCCGGCAACCTGGTCGCGGTGCCGCTGCTCGCCGACACCGAGGACCTCTACGGCACGGTCGCGCTGACGATCGCCCCCTGGGTGGACGTCGTGGCGCTGGTCGGCGTGCTGGCCGTGGTCACGCTGACGGCGTCCGCCGCGGCGGGCCGCGCGGGACGGCTCTCGTCGGTCGACGCGCTCGCGGTCGGGCGCACGCCGACCGCGCGTCGTGGCCAGCGCGCGGCGCGGGTGGCGGCCCGGCTGCCGCTCCCGCGACCGGTCACCCTGGGACTCGCCCGCCCGTTCAGCGCACCCGCTCGGACCGCCGCGATGGTGCTGGCGGTCGCCTTCGGAGCGGCCGCGGTGACCCTGGCCACCGGGCTGGCGACGTCGCTGAACCGCGTGCAGGTCGCCGCCGACCACTCGGCGGCCGACGTGTTCGTCAACGGCGTCGAGGGCGGCCCCTTGGGTGCGCGGGTCGTCCCGAAGCGCGGGACCGAGCCGGCCATTCGTCCGAAGGCTCCGGACCCCGACCGGGTGGCCGCCGTGCTGGAGTCCCAGCCCGGGACCGCACACTGGCTCGGGTACCGCGAGACCGACATCTCGGTCCCCGGGCTGACGGGGGAGAGCTCGCTCGTGGAGTACACCGCGAACCCGGGGTGGGTCGGGTACGAGCTGGTGTCCGGGCGCTGGTTCTCCCGTCCGGGAGAGGCCGTCGTGCCCACCGAGCTGCTGCGGTCCACCGACCGGGAGATCGGCGACACCCTGACGCTGACGCGGGACGGGGAGTCCCTGGCCCTGACGATCGTCGGCGAGGTGTTCGACCCGGGCGACAACGACGGGCTCGTGCTCACGCAGGCGCGCTCCGGCACGACCCTGACCGACTGGATGGTCGGTGTCACCGGCGGCACCGACCCGACGACGTACGCCGACGCCCTCCAGCAGCACCTGGACGCCCTCGACCTCACGGCTCACGTCGACGGTCCCGACGGCGCCGACGAGCTGGTGGTCGTCATCGACGCGCTGGCCGGCCTGCTGACGCTGATGCTGGTGACCGTCGCGGGTCTGGGCATCCTCAACGCCGTCGTCCTCGACGTACGCGACCGCGTGCACGACATCGGCATCCACAAGGCGCTGGGCATGACCCCGCGGCAGACGCTCACCTCGGTGCTGTCGTCCGTCATGTCGATCGGGCTCGTCGGCGGGCTGGTGGGCGTGCCGGCCGGCGTGGTCCTGCACGGCATCCTGCTGCCGGCGATGGCCCGCGGTGCCGGCGTCGAGCTGCCGAGGGTGGTCCTCACCGTGTACGGGCCCGTCCTGCTGACCGCGTTCGTGCTCGGCGGCCTGCTGCTCGCCGTGGGCGGGGCGCTGCTGCCCGCCGGGTGGGCGGCCCGGACCCGCACCGCCACCGCCCTCCGGACGGAATGACGCGGCGCGAGTTGCGCCTCCGGTACCTCCGAGCTGCGCGTCCGGTACGCCCCGGGGCGCAACTCGGGCGTGCCGGAGGCGCAACTCGCGCACGGCTGGCCGACCGATAGCGTCCCGGCATGACGAACTCGGGGGGCCCAGCCATCGAGGTGGTCGATCTCGCCAAGGCGTACGGGGATTCCAGGAACCTGGTCCGCGCGGTGGACGGCGTCACCTTCAGCGTGGCTGAGGGCGAGTTCTTCGGCATCCTCGGTCCCAACGGCGCGGGCAAGACCACGACCCTGGAGATGATCGAAGGGCTGCGGAAGCCCGACGCCGGCACGATCACGCTGCTCGGCCAGTCGCCGTGGCCCCGTAACCCGGCGGTGCTGCCGCGGATCGGCGTCCAGCTGCAGAGCACGGCGTTCTTCGATCGGCTGACGGCGCGCGAGCAGATCCGCACGATGGCCAGCCTGTACGGCGTGCAGCCGGCCGTCGCCGACGAGTGGCTCGAGCGCGTCGGGCTGGCCGACAAGGCGGACACCCGCGTGTGGGACCTCTCCGGCGGCCAGGCCCAACGGCTCTCGATCGCCTGCGCCCTGGTCCACGACCCCGAGGTGGTGTTCCTCGACGAGCCGACCGCGGCCCTCGACCCGCAGGCCCGGCGCAACCTCTGGGAGCTGCTCTCCGGCCTCACCGACAGCGGCCGGACCGTCGTGCTGACGACCCACTACATGGACGAGGCCGAGGTGCTCTGCGACCGCGTCGCGATCGTCGACCACGGCCGGCTGCTCCAGCTCGACAGCCCGGCCAACCTGGTCCGCGGTCTCGACGCCCCCACCCGGATCTCCGTGTCTCCCGGTCAGCTGACCGCCGACGAGGCGCGTGCCGTGCCGGGCGTGGACGACGTCGACGCGGACGCGGGGAGCATCACCCTGCGCACCCGCGAGCCGGCCCGCGTGCTCACCGCCCTTGCCGAGCAGCAGCACCTGGCCGGAATCTCGGTGCAGACCGGCACCCTCGAGGACGTCTTCCTGTCCCTGACCGGACGGGAGTACCGCGCGTGAACCGGTCCGGCAACGGGTTGGCGTTCCGGATGCTCAGCCTGGCCATCATCCGCGGCTTCGTGCGCGACCGGGCGTCGGTGTTCTTCGCGATCGTCTTCCCGCTGATGTTCCTGGTGCTGTTCGGCGGGCTGCTGGGCAACCAGACCCAGTCGAAGGTGGACATGATCCAGGTCGGCGACGTCTCCTTCATCGACCAGATGCCGAAGGACGCGAGGGCCGCCTTCGAGCAGACCTTCGAGATCACCCGCAGCGACGACCTCGCCGACGCGATCGCCCAGGTGAAGAAGGGCGACGCCGACGTCGCGGTCGAGATGCAGGGCGACACCCTCCTGGCGCACTACACCCAGACCGACCAGGTGAAGGCCGCCGTCACCCAGGGCGTGCTCCAGGCGTTCGTGGACGGCACGAACGTCGCGCTGTCGGGCAAGCCGCCGACGTACCGGCTCGACGCGGTCCAGGTCGAGGACGACTCCCTCAAGACCATCCAGTACGTCACGCCCGGCCTGCTCGGCTGGGCCGTCGCGATGAGCGCCAGCTTCGGCGCCGCCGCCACCCTCAACGGCTGGCGCAACTCCAAGCTGCTGCGCCGGCTCCAGCTCTCGCCGGTGCCCACCGGCACGCTGGTCGGTGCACGGGTCGCGGTCACCGTCGGCATCGCGCTGACCCAGCTGGCGATCTTCCTCGGGCTGGGTGCGGCGTTCTTCGGGCTCCGGCTCACGGGGGCGTGGATGGCGTCCATCCCGCTGCTCGTGGTCGGCACGCTGTGCTTCATGGCCATCGGCCTGCTGTCGGGTGCGGTCGCCAAGACGACCGAGGGCGCGGTGAACATGGCCAACTTCATCGTGCTGCCGATGTCGTTCCTCAGCGGTTCGTTCTTCCCGCTCGACGTCACACCGCAGTGGCTGCAGAACCTCGCCCACGTGCTGCCGCTGTTCTGGCTCAACAACGGCATGCTCGACGTGATGGTGCGCGGCGAGCCGGCCACCGCGGTGCTGCTGCCGATGGCCGTGCTGGCCGCGTTCGCGGTCGTCGTGACGGCGCTCGCCGCCAAGCTGTTCCGGTGGGAGACCACGTGACGCGGCCGTCCACGACGCCGGCCCCCGCCCGCGTCGGGCGCTAGCTGGCCTTCTTGGTCGCCTTCTTCGCCGCGGTCTTCTTCGTGGCGGTCTTCTTGGCGGCCGCCTTCTTCGCCGGGGCCTTCTTGGCGGCGGTCTTCTTGGCCGGCTTCTCGTCCTGGTCGTCCTTGGCCGACGACGGGGTCTCGCCGCGCGCGGTCTTGGCCGCGTCCACCGACCGCTGGAGCGCGGCGAGCAGGTCGACGACCTCGCCGGAGGACTTGGTCGACGTCGGCGTCTTCTTGACCTCGCCGCCCTCGATCTTCGCCTTCACCAGCGCCTCGACGGCCCCGGCGTAGTCGTCCTCGAACTCGTCGGCGTCGAAGTCGCCTGCGAGCGTCTCGACGAGCATGTTGGCCATCTTGACCTCGGCGTCCTTGACCTCGCCGGGCTCGACGGAGAAGTCGGGCTGCCGCACCTCGTCGGGCCACATCATCGTCTGCAGCACGATCACGTCGTCGCGCACGCGCAGCACCGCCATGGAGGTGCGGTTGCGGATCGCCACCGTCACCACGGCCATCCGGTCGGCGTCCAGCAGCGCCTGGCGCAGCAGGGCGTAGGGCTTGGTGCCGCTCTTCTCCGGCTCGAGGTAGTAGGACTTCTCGAACCAGATCGGGTCGATCTGCTCGCGCGGCACGAACTTCTCGACCGCGATCTCACGGGAGGAGCTCGACGGCAGGTCGTCGAAGTCGTCGTCGTCGAGGATGACCATCTCGCCGTCCTCGGTCTCGTACCCCTTGGCGATGTCGGAGTAGGGGACCTCCTCGCCGTCGATGGAGCACACGCGCTGGTACTTGATCCGGCCGCCGTCCTTGGCGTGCACCTGCCGGAACGACACGTCGTGCGACTCGGTGGCGGCGTACAGCTTCACCGGCACGCTGACCAGCCCGAACGAGACCGCGCCCTTCCAGATCGCTCGCATGGGGTCAGCGTACGGGGAACCGCCGACGCCTCGCGCCCACCCGACGGTCTCGCGACGGGACTTCGTCCCTCCTCGACCAGCATGCGCCGTGCGCGAGGATGGACACCGTGCGTCCGATGCTGGCCTCCAAGGGCACCTACGTACCCCGGGGTGAGGACTGGGTGCACGAGGTGAAGTGGGACGGCGTGCGCGCGCTCACCGACGTGCGTGACGGCAAGCTGCGGATGTACTCGCGCAACGGCAACGACATCACCATCGCCTGGCCCGAGCTGTCGACCTCGCCGCTGGGAGACCGGGACCTGCTGGTCGACGGCGAGATCATCGCGCTCAACGAGCACGGGCTGCCGGACTTCCGGATGCTCCAGGACCGGATGCACCTGCGCAACGCGCAGACCGCCCGGCGGCTGTCGGCGAGCAACCCCGCGACGTACATGGTCTTCGACCTGCTCCGCCTCGACGGTGAGGACCTCACCGGCCTGACCTGGGAGGAGCGCCGGGCCCGGCTCGAGGGGCTGGGCCTGGACAGCAGCTGGCAGGTGCCGGCCGTGTACGACGACGGGCAGATGCTCCACGACGCCACGCTCGCCCAGGGGCTGGAGGGCGTGGTGAGCAAGCGCCGGTCGTCGAAGTACTTCCCCGACCGCCGGACCGACTCGTGGCTGAAGCTCGCGCACCGGCTGAGCGCGTCGTACGTGGTCGGCGGCTGGCGACCCCAGGAGGGCTCGAGCGCCGGCAACCTGGCCGCCGTGCTGGTCGGCGAGATGACCCCGGACGGCCTGCTGTACCGCGGCCGCGTCGGCAGCGGCATCGGTCCCAAGGCCGGCGCCCAGCTCGCCAAGCTGCTGGCGGGCCGCGACCGCGACGACAGCCCGTTCGACGACGAGGTGCCGAAGGTCGACGCGCTCGGCACGCGCTGGGTGGAGCCGTTCCTGGTCGTCGAGGTCGACAGCCACGCGACCGCCAAGAACCAGCGGCTGCGGCAGCCGTCGTACCGTGGCGTCCGCGCCGACCTGAGCCCGGAGGACCTGCTGAGATGACCGTGTCATGAGTCCCGGGTCCGGCGAGGAGGTCCGCGTCGAGGTCGAGGGTCGCACGCTGAAGCTGAGCAACCTCGACAAGGTGCTGTACCCGCGCACCGGCACGACCAAGGGCGAGGTGCTCAACTACTACGCCCAGGTGTCGCCGGCGATGCTGCCGTTGCTGAAGGACCGCTGTGCGACGCGCGTGCGCTGGCCGAACGGCGTGGAGAAGCAGAGCTTCTTCGAGAAGAACATCCCCAACGGGACCCCGTCGTGGGTGCGCACGGCCGCGGTCCCGACGACCGGCTCGCGTGGGTCGTCGAGGAACGGCGACATCCTCGTCTTCCCGATCGTCGACGACCTGGCGACCCTGACCTGGCTGGCGAACCTCGCGGCGCTCGAGCTCCACGTCCACCAGTGGACGGTGACCAAGGCCGGCAAGCCCCAGAAGGCCAACCGGCTGGTCATCGACCTCGACCCGGGCGACGGCGCGGGGCTGCACGAGTGCTGCCAGGTGGCGCTGATGGTGCGCGACAAGCTCGAGGAGCGCGGTCTGGAGACGCAGGCGGTGACCAGCGGCAGCAAGGGCCTGCACCTGTACGCCGCACTGGAGAAGCGCCTGGACCCCGAGGACTCCACGGCGCTGGCCAAGGAGGTCGCCGACGAGCTCGCGAAGGAGCAGGGCCGGCTGGTGACCGCGACGATGACCAAGTCGAAGCGGTCGGGGAAGGTCTTCCTCGACTGGTCCCAGAACGCCGGGTCGAAGACCACGCTCTCGCCGTACTCCCTGCGCGGACGCGAGCTGCCGACGGTCGCGACACCGGTCACGTGGGACGAGGTCGAGGCCGGGGCGGAGGACGTGCTGGGCCTCGAGCAGTTCCGTTTCGAGGAGGTCCTGGAGCGACTCGCCGACGGCCGGTGACGGGCGGGTGGGGGTGGCCCGACCTTGTTACCAAGGCGTTGATGTCGTGTGGGAGTTCTGTAGTTTTCGCGGGTGCGGGTCCGACGTAGCGTTCTCCTCGAAACCTGCCAGGTTCGGGTACGACCGGGGGGACGTCCCGAACCTGGCATTTTTCGCTGTCCGAGGCGCGATACGCGCCCATTTCTTCTGGTGTCGGCTCCAAAGACGCCACGAATCGCCCTATGCTCCGTGATCGTGGGGGGTTCTGTGCTCGTCGTCGAGGACGAGCGTGACATCGCATTTCCGTTGGTCCGCACGCTCGAACGTGAGGGCTACGACGTCGCCTGGGTCGGCACCGGCCGCGAGGTGCTCGACGTGGTCGGCCGCGACCCCTCCGACGTGGTGATCCTCGACCTGTCGCTGCCCGACATGGACGGCCTGGACGTGTGCCGCTCGCTGCGCGACACCGGCTACGACGGCGCGATCATGATCGTCACCGCCCGCACCGGCGAGCTCGACCGCGTGGTCGGCCTCGACAGCGGCGCCGACGACTACCTGACCAAGCCGTTCGGGCTGGCCGAGCTCCAGGCGCGGGTCCGCGCGCTGCTGCGGCGCACGCGCGTCCACGACCACACCGGCCGGGCCGATGCCAGCGCTCTGCGCCTCGACGTCGAAGCCCGGCGCGTGTACGCCGGCGAGTCGGAGATCAAGCTGACCAGCAAGGAGTTCGACGTCCTCAGCGTCCTGGAGGCGCACCGCGACAAGGTGGTCCCGCGCGGCCGGCTGATGTCGGAGGTGTGGGACGAGAACTGGTACGGCTCCACCAAGACCCTCGACGTCACCATCGGCCGGCTGCGCCAGAAGCTCGAGCAGGCCGGGCTGCCCGACCGCGTCGTGGCGGTGCGTGGCGTCGGTTTCCGGCTCGAGCACACCCTTCCCGCGCCCTGATGGGGACGACCTGACGGGACTACGCTGCGGACCATGAGCGACCTCTCCGCGCTCAGCCGTCCGTCCCGGGTCGCCGACCCCGGCGAGGGCATCTCCCTGGACGAGCTGCGGCTGGCCGCGCGCAACCACGCGATGCCCGCGGAGGCGCTCCGGTACGACGTCACCCCGCCCGGCCTCCACTACGTGCTCACCCACTACGACATCCCCGACGCGGACCCCGCCGCGTGGACGCTGTCCGTCGGCGGTCTCGTCGACCACCCGCTCACCCTGTCGCTGGCCGACCTGGACGCGATGACCCGGCACACGGTCCGCGTCACGTTGGAGTGCGCCGGCAACGGGCGGGCGGCCGACGAGCCGCGGCCTGTGTCCCAGCCCTGGCTGGACGGAGCGGTCGGCACGGCCGACTGGACCGGCGTACGGCTCACCGACCTCCTCGACGACGCCGGACTCCAGGACGGCGCGGTGTCGGTCGTCTGTGCCGGCGCCGACCACGGGGTCGAGCGCGGCGTGGAGCAGGACTACGAGCGGGGGTTGACCGTCGCGGAGGCGACGACCGGTGACGTGCTCGTCGCGACGTCGATGAACGGCGACCCGCTGCCCCCGCAGCACGGGTTCCCGGTGCGGCTGGTCGTGCCCGGCTGGTACGGCATGGCATCGGTGAAGTGGCTGCGCGAGATCCGCGTGGTCGACCACGAGTTCGCCGGGTTCCAGCACCAGGCGTACCGGGTCCGGCAGACGCCCGAGGACCCTGGCGTCCCGGTGACCCGCATCGAGCCGCGCGCGCTCCTCGAGCCACCCGGCTTCCCCGACTTCATGAGCCGCGGCCGCGTCGTGGACGCAGGACCGGTGGAGCTGCGCGGGCGGGCCTGGTCCGGCTGGGCACCGGTCGAGCGCGTCGAGGTGTCCGCCGACGACGGGGCCACGTGGCTGGAGGCCACCCTCGACGGCGACCGCGGACCGTACGCCTGGCGCGGCTTCTCCGCGTCCTGGGACGCGACCCCTGGCTCGGCCTCCCTGCGCGCTCGGGCCACCGACGCCTCCGGCCGCGTGCAGCCCATCGAGCCGGTGTGGAACCGCGGTGGCTTCACCAACAACGCCTCCCAGCCGATCCCGGTGCTCGTCCGCTGAGTCCGAACCGGCTCACCCGCTTCGACGTACGTTCTCACCATGGGGGACCGGTGAGACCTGCCCATCGCTGGACCGCGGTCGCGGTCGGCACGGCGCTGCTCGTCGGGATCCCTCTCGCCGTCCGCGCCCGGCCCGCGGAGGACTCCGGGATCTCCGCGGTGGACCTGCTGGCGAAGGTCGAGGCGGGCGCCGACCATCCGTACTCGGGCTACGTCGAGAGCCTGGGCACCCTCCAGCTGCCGACGGCCGACCGGTTCACCGACGTCGGGCAGCTGTTCGGGGAGCGGACCCGGATGCGGGTGTGGTGGCGCAGCGCCGACGCGTGGCGCGTCGACAAGCTGCTCACGACCGGTGAGCAGGACCTGGTGCACAACGCGCAGGGCACGACCCGGTGGCGCTACGAGCAGCACGACGCGACCCTGAGCCGGGACCCGTCGATCCGGCTGCCGCGCACGGCCGACCTCGTCCCTCCCGCGGTGGCGAAGCTGCTCCTCGACGACGTCGACGCCTCCGAGGTACGCCGGCTGCCCGCCCGCCGCGTCGCCGGCGTGGACGCGCCCGGTCTCCGGCTGCAGCCGGCCGCGCCGCAGTCGAGCATCGACCACGTCGACGTGTGGGCGGACCCGCGTTCCGGGGTGGCGCTGCGGGTCGAGGTGGTGGCGAAGGGAGCGACCCGACCGGCGTTCACGACGGCCTTCCGGCAGTTCGACGCGCGCACGCCCCCGCCCAGCCGGACGGAGTTCGAGCCGCCTGCCGGCGCCGAGTACCGCTTCGACGACGTGCTCGACATCGCCGACGCGGCCAACCAGTACGCCCCGATCCTGCCCCCGGATGTCGTGGCCGGGCTGGCCGAGTCCCCGCAGGCCGACGGCGCGGTGGGCGTGTACGGCTCGGGCGTCACCCGGCTGCTGGCCGTCCCGATGCGGGGCCGGGAGGCCGGACCGCTCCGCGAGCAGCTGCTGAGGACGCTCGGCGTCCGGACGGTCGACAGCGGCACGCTGGTCACCCTCGGGCCGTTGGGCGTGCTGCTCACCGGCACCGAGGGCGAGGGCGGCTGGCTGATCGCCGGGACGGTCACCCCCGACACGCTGACCCGGGCGGCCGACGACCTGTTCGCCAACACGGTGTACGTGAGCACCCGATGACCGCGACGATCATCGGCACCCAGGGCCTCACCAAGCGCTTCGGCGCCATCACCGCGGTCGACGGCATCGACCTCGACGTCCGCGAGGGAGACGTGTACGGCTTCCTCGGCGCCAACGGCTCGGGCAAGACCACGACGGTGCGGATGCTGCTCGGCCTGGTGCTGGCCACCTCGGGCACCGCCGAGGTGCTCGGCCGTCCGATGCCGCGCGACGGGCGGCACGTGCTGCCGCAGATCGGAGCGCTGGTCGAGTCGCCGGCGGCGTACCCGCGTCTCTCCGGCCGCGCCAACCTGCGCGTCCACGACGCGCTCGCGCACGGCCGGCGCGCCACCCGCAAGGGCCGCGTCGACCAGGTGCTCGAGCAGGTCGGCCTCGCCGGTGTCGACGAGCGTCCGGTGGCGGCGTACAGCCTCGGCATGCGCCAGCGCCTCGGCCTCGCGCACGCGCTGCTCGGCGAGCCCCGGGTGCTCGTGCTCGACGAGCCGACCAACGGCCTGGACCCGCAGGGCATCCGTGAGGTCCGCGACCTGCTGCTGCAGCTGCACCGCGGCGGCACCACGATCTTCCTGTCCAGCCACCTGCTCGCCGAGGTCGAGCAGATCGCCACCCGCGTCGGCGTGCTCGACCGCGGCCGGCTGGTGGTCCAGGAGCGGCTCGACGTGCTGAAGCGGCCGACCGGTCGCACGTACGTCCGCACGCCCGACGTCGCGCAGGCCCGCGCGCTGCTCGACGGGCAGGTCGAGTCGTACGACGAGCGCTCGCTGCTCGTCCGTGTCGACGACGTGGCGGCCCTCAACGCCCTGCTGGTGCGGGGCGGGGTACGGGTGAGCGGCCTCGCGCCGGAGCGCCACACGCTCGAGGACGTCGTGCTCGAGGCCGCCGGCGCCAGCAGCGATCGGTTCGAGTCGTGATCCGCCTGCTCGGGGTGGAGCTCCACCAGCTGGTCCGCAGCCGGCGTACCTGGGTGACGATCCTGCTCATCGACCTGCTGCCCACGATCGTCGCGGTGCTGCTGAAGCTGACCGACATCGGGCCGCGGCCGGGCACCGGCCCGGCCTTCCTCTCGGCCGTCCTCACCGACGGCACGCTCTTCCCGCTCGCGGCGATGGCCATCGTGCTGCCGCTGTTCCTGCCGATCGCGGTGGCGATCCAGGCCGGCGACGCGATCGCGGGCGAGGCGGAGCAGGGCACGTTGCGCTACCTCCTCGTCCGGCCGGTCGGCCGCACCCGACTGCTCGTCGCCAAGCTGGTCAGCGTCATCGCGTTCGTGCTGCTGACGCTCGCGGTCGTCGCGGTGACGGCGTACGTCGTCGGCGTGCTGCTCCTCGGCACCCAGCGCGTCGCCGGCGCGACGACGACGGTGTCCGGCACGCCGCTCACCCAGGGTGAGCTGGTCACGCGGACGTTCCTCGCGCTGGCGTACGCACTGCTGTGCATGCTCGGCGTGGCTGCGATCGCGCTGTTCCTCTCGACCGTCGTGGACACCCCGCTCGCCGCCGCGATGGGCACCATGGCCGTGCTCGTCGGCTCGACGCTGCTGCTCACGCTGGACGCGGCCGACTCGATCGCGGCGTTCCTGCCGACGCGCTACTGGCTGGCGTTCGTCGACCTCTTCCGCGACCCGATCCTCTGGCGGGACGTGGTGCGCGGGACGCTGCTGCAAGGGGCGTACGTGCTGGTGTTCCTCGGCGCGGGCTGGGCCAACTTCGCGACCAAGGACATCACGAGGTAGCGCAGATCTCCCGGCCCGGCACGGCGGGATCGGCGACGCCCAGCTCCGCGGCGACCGCGGCCGCGACGACCGGCGAGCGGGGCAGGTCGCCGTGCGACACGGTCAGGCCGGGGCAGACCGACTGCAGGGAGAAGTCCACCGCACCCGCGAGGTCGGCCGACGTCGGGGGCACGACGACCTGGTCGTCGGTCGTCCACATCGACACCCACGCCGGCCCGGCCGGGGTCTCGTCCCGCGCGTTCAGCGCGCGCAGCAGGTCGCTGTCGGGCTGGAGCTGCTGGCAGGCCACCGGGCACTCGTCGGGCGCGACGTCCGAGGCCAGCCCGGCGAGATCCGTGCCGTGGTGCGGCGAGCCCACCGTCACGACCCGGCGGGCCAGGCTGCCGCCGCCGTGGTCGCGGACCCAGAGGCGGGCGATCACGCCGCCGGCGGAGTACCCGACGACGTCCACCGACTCCGCCCCCGTGTCGCCCAGGGCGCTGTCGACCGCCTCGCCGAGGACCCGAGCCTGCGCGTCCAGGTCGCCCAACCCGTCCCCGGACAGGTGCACCACGACCGCGTCGCGCCCCGCGGCGCGCAGCGCCTTCGCGAGGACCTCGAGGCCGGCCGTGCCGCCGCCGTACCCGGGGACGAGCAGCACCGGTCCGCGCTCGTCCTGGGAGACCGGGTCGACCGGCTCGTCGCGCGACACCCACCACGCGGCCCCACCGCAGACGATGGCGACCGCGACCAGTCCGACGACGCCGAGCACGAACCGGCGCCGCGCGGGGGCCAGGCCGTCGAGCACGTCCCGATCCTGACAGCCGCGCCCAGGACCTACCTCAGACGGCTGAGGTACGTAGTCGGTGCGCCAAACCTAGGGATGGTTACCGATCCGCGGGTGGGGGCCTTACGGCGACTGTTGAGCCATGAGCACGAACTCCATGCACCCGTACCTTGCCGCCCAGCTCGCGCGCTACCGCGCCGACGAGCTGGCCAACGAGGCGCGCGCGGCCCGCCGCGCTCGCCTCGCCCGCCGTACCCGCCGCAGCGGCCGCTCGGCCCGATAAAGGATTACTCGACATCAAGACAGTTCGCGCATGATGGTCGCGATGACCAGCCTGCGCGAACGCCTGACCCGGATGATCGGCCCCACCCCGCTCGTCCGCAGCCTCGCCGGCCAGTCGGTGATCTCGGCGTTCGGCGAGGGCGCCTTCCTCACCGGGAGCGCCGTCTTCTTCACCGTGATCGTCGGGCTCTCGGCCCAGCAGGTCGGTCTCGGCCTCTCCTTCGCGGCGCTCGTGCGGTTCGCGATGTCGGTGCCGCTCGGCAAGCTGGCGGACCGGATCGGCTCCAAGCAGATGTGGCAGCTGGCCAGTGGGATCGAGGCCGTGCTGTACGCCGCGTGGCCGCTGCTCTCGGGCTTCTGGGCGTTCGTGGCGATGATGGCCGTGATGGCGGTCGTCGAGTCCGGTCGACGGGCCGGCCGCGGCGCCTACGCCATCGCGATCTTCCCGCGCGAGGAGCGGGTGAAGTCGCAGGCGTACCTCCGCGCCGCCCGCAACGTCGGCTACACCTTCGGCGCCCTCGCCGCCGGCGTCGCCCTGGCCACCGACAGCGACGCCGTCGTCCAGGCCGTGCCGCTCGCCACGGCGTTCCTGCTGGTCCTCAACGCGGTGTGGGTCTTCCGGCTGCCCGACGTCGTGGGACGTGACCGCGAGGAGCTCCCGGTCGAGAAGGCCGTCGAGCACGCCGGCGAGAAGAGCAGCGCGCTGCGCAACCGCGGCTTCTTCCTGATGAGCATCTGCAACGGCGTGCTCGGCACCCACGGCGTGCTGCTCAACGTCGTGATCCCCCTCTGGCTGGTGCAGGAGACCGACGCGCCGCGGGTACTGCTCGCCTGGCTGTTCGGCACCAACACCGTGATGGCGGTGTTCCTCCAGGTGGCCGCGGCGCGCGGCGTCACCGACGTACGCCGGTCGCTCGTCGCGCAGTACCGCGGCGCCGCCTGCTTCGTCCTGTCCTGCCTCATCGTGCTGGTCACCCACGACACGACCGGGTTCGTGACGATCGCCCTGGTGTGGATCGGGCACGTGACGGTGACCGGGTCCGAGCTCTACCAGTCCGCCGGCATGTGGGGGCTGATCTCCGAGCTGTCCGACCCGGAGCGGCTGGGGGAGTACCAGGGCGTCTCCGGCCTCGGCTACACGATGGGCGACGTCTGGGCGCCGGCGCTCTACACCTTCCTGGCGATGACGTGGGGTGCCCCGGGCTGGATCCTCATCGCGGCCATCGTGGTCGTGGCCGCGGTCGGCATCGGACCCTCGTCCCACGCCGCCGAGCGGTACCTGGCCCGGAAGCCGGTCGCCACCAGCGCCTGACGGCTCTACATTGCCCTCGTGGGCACGGGGGCCCGCGCCACGACGCTGCGGCGCACGGTCGACATCGCCGGCACGGCGGTCTGCACCGGCGTGCTCCTGATGAGCGTCTTCGTGGTGCTCGCCGCCTCCGCTCGTGGCCGCGACGATGCCGCCGGGTCGACGCCTCACGTGGCGATGCTCGAGCCCGGGACGGTGTCCGACACCGGCCTGCGCGACCTTCCCGTCCTCCGGCCGGACGGCCCGGTGGCGACGGCGTTTCCCGGCGGCGCCGGGCTCGCCGACCGGGCCCGCGTCCGCACCGTGGCCCGGTCGCTCGCCGGCCCGCTCGGCCTCGGCCCGGTCATCGGCTACCTGCTGCGGACCAAGGCCGAGCCGATCGACGTCGAGCACCAGCTGGACCTGTACCACGGCTACCCGTACACCTACCCGCAGCTCGACCCGGTCGTCGACGGGTGGCTGGACGCGGACGCCGTACGCCGCGACCCGGGGCAGGTGGTCGAGCTCGCGAGCCTGCTGCTCCTCAGCGCCGTCGAGGACCCGGCCGAGGACGACTACGGCGACACCAACTCGCACGCGGCGGTCGCCTACAGCGTGCTCCGCCGCGCCCGGGAGGTCACCGAGAGCTGCGACCTCCAGCTGGAGCTGATGACCACCCTCGCGATGGGGTACGCGCCCCACGTCCGCGACGTCGCGACGGAGCTCGCCGAGACCCGGCGGCTGTGCCCGGACGACCCGACCCCGCTGTGGCTGATGGGCCAGGTCCAGATCACCGAGGCGACCCGGATCCCGTCGGCGGCGGTCAGCTACCTGCCGGGCTCACGGGGAATGGAGGCGGGCGCCGAGAAGACCTTCGCGACGCTCCGGCGCGACTTCCCGGACAGCCCGCTCGGCTGGGCCGGCGCGGCCGACCTGCGGCTCAAGCAGGCCGACGAGGGCGACGAGCTCGGGGTGCAGCGCTTCGAGAACCGGCAACGCCGCCGCGAGGCGCTCGCGCTGTACGAGCAGGCCCGCGCCCGGTCCGACGACCCGGCGCTGCTGGCCGGGTACGGCTGGGCGCTCTCGGGGCTCGGCCGTCACGACGAGGCGGTCGCCGCGCTGACCCGCGTCCACGAGCTGTTCCCCGACGACCCGGCGTACCGCTCGCTGCTCGTCCTGGCCCTCCAGCGCGCGGGACGTCCCGCGGACGTCGTGTCCGTGTTGCAGCCGCTGCTCGCGACCGACCCGCCCGCCCGGACCTCGTTGCGGCTGACCCCGCAGACCGTCGAGGTCCGCGAGCCCGAGCTGACGGCGTACGGCGCCCGCGACAGCGTGGCCGGTGGCGCCTACGACGCCTCGCAGCAGTACAGCGCGGGCGCGGTCGTCGCGGACACCGGGTTCATCCCGGCCAGCAACACGTCGTGGACCGACCGGTGGTGCCCGGTGGCCGCCCTGGTCGGCGCGCAGGTGCAGCTCGGCGACGGCCGGGCGGCGTACGACGTGGTGCGCAGCAAGCAGCAGGTCCCGCCCCAACGGTGCCCGGAGTACCCGAAGGTGCTGGTCGACCGGCTCGGCGGCATCGCGGCGTTCTCGACCGGGGACGAGGGGCTGATGCGCGACGCGGTGGGCCGGCGGGACGCGTACGGCGGTGCCGAGGCGGCCCGTGACGAGATCTGGGACGACACCCAGGACTTCTGGCGGTCGGTCGGCGACTGGGACCGGGCCTCCGAGACGATCGACCGGTGGCGGGCCGACCTGCCCGGCGACCCCTGGCCCGACCACCGGGCCGGCGAGGTCGCCTACCTGCGCGACGACGCCGACGCGGCGGTCGCGGCGTACTCGGCGGCTGCGGACGAGTTCCGCGCCTCCGCACCGGACGACTGGGGCGAGCACGGGTACGGCGAGCAGTTCGTCGGCGTCGCCGAGGGCGCGGCCGACAACGCGCTCGAGCTCGGTGCCGCGCTGCAGCGGGCCGGCCGGCTCGCCGACGCCAGGGAGGCGTACACGCAGGCGGTCACCCAGGCCGACGGGCAGGAGCTGACGACCGCCTACGAGGTCGACTTCTTCGCGCACTCGCAGCTCGGCGCACTGGCCATCGCGGTGGGCGACTACGAGGAGGCGGCCCGCGACCTCGGGCTGTCCCTGGAGAAGTACCGCGGCGACGCGACGTACGTGCCCGGCGACGACATCTTCCCCAGCAAGGACCTCGGCGCCCAGGACAACAACCTGGCGCTGGCGCTCGCCAAGCTGGGCCGCGACGACGACGCGCTCACGCACGCGCAGTCGGCGCTGGCCCACGACCTGGCCAACCCGGTGTACGTCGACACGCTGGCGTTCGTGCAGCAGCTCGCCGGTGACGACGCGGCCGCGACCGCGACGTACCGGAAGGTGCTGGAGACCGACCCGACCTCGTACGTCTCGGCCAACAACCTCGCGGTCCTGCTGGCCCAGCACGGGCATCGGGCCGAGGCGGAGGACCTGCTCGAGCGCGCGGTCGCGGTGGCGCCGAGGTACGCGATCGGCTGGCACAACCTGGGCGTCGTCCGCGAGCCGGCGTCGCACTCGCTGCTTGCGTCCCAGGGCGCGCTCGCACGAGCCGCGCGGCTGGACCGGGGTCTGCGCGGCGAGGACGGCCTCGTCGTCGACGAGGAGATCTACCAGTCCGGGCTGGACGTGTCGCGGCCGCTGAGCCCGGACTGGCAGTACGCCGCGTCGGCGACGAGCACCCCCCGGACGCTCACCCTCGGGGTGCTCGCACTGCTGTTCCTGCGACTGCTGTGGACGCTCGGCCTGGACAAGCTGACGGGCACGGTCAGCGAGAAGCTGCTGACGGCGGGTGGTCGCGGCTGGCGGCTTCCTTCCATCGTGGCGGTGGTGGCGTCCACCGGGGTGCTCGGGTGGCCGGTCGTGTCCGCCGCGCACTCGTCGCTCGAGCGGGTCGTGCTCGTGGGTGCCGTCGCCGCGATGGTGGTGCTGCCGCTGTTCGTCCGGCGGCTGGTGGCCCGGGACCGGACGGTCGCACACTTCGCCTGGGTGCCGGCCGTGGGCGTCGGGGTGGTGGGGGTGCCTTTCGGCGTCGCCTTCGCGCCGTACCCCACCCTCGTCGCCCCGGCCTCCGAGACCCGCCTGCGGTGGGCCGTGCCGGCCGCGGTGGTCCCGGTCGCCCTGGTGTTCGTGGCCCTGGCCGCGGTCGACCCCGTGCCGCTGGCGCGGGTGCTCGCGCTCACCGCCACCGCGCTGCTCTCATCGGTGCTGACGCCGGTGCCGCCGCTGGACGGCGCGTACCTGAAGCACCGGCTGCTGAGCCTGGGCGTCACGGTCGTGTTCACGGGGACAACGCTCGCCTTCGCGTTCAAGTGGATCTGAGCGACGGTCAGCGGCCCGACAGCAAGCCTGTCTGGTTCGGCTCCACCAAGACCCTCGACGTCACCATCGGCCGCCTCCGCCAGAAGCTGGAGCAGGCTGCTCTGCCCGACCGCGTGGTCGCCGTACGGGGCGTCGGCCTACGTCTGGAGCAGACCCGGCACACCGACTGATCGCTTGCGTTTGTGTCATTCCGAAGACACCAGCACCTGCGCAGGCAATCATGACGCCACCATCGCGACAGGGGGGGTCGAGCATGGTCGTTCGTCTGTGGAGCCCGGGAAGATCGGCCTGGCTGGCCGTCCTCACGGTCGCGACAGTGCTGGCGCTCTTCGTCCAAGCCATGACCTTCGGGGCGAGGGACGCTGCGGCAGCCTTGCCGGTCGCCGGTACCTGGTCGGGCACGATCAACTATCACGCACAAGGGGATTGGCAGTACACGATCGGCTATCGCCCGGACGGCGCGCGCACGACCATGGCCACGTCGCATCACACGTTGGACTGGCAGGTGACGGTCAACGATGTCGTGGCGACCCAGACGCTGGACCAGGTGTACGACGGTGGCGAGGTCGCCCTGGACTCCTTCGCGTGGTCCGGCTCGGTGCCGAACGCTGGCGGGGCCGGCGGGTGCAACTACTCCGCGACCGGCTCGATGAGCACGCCCGCCAGTGGACCGTTCCAGTTCTTCGGGTTCGACGGCGATCGTCACCCCTGGATCTCCGGCGCCGCCGTGGTACCCCTGTCGCTGACCCGGTCCTCATGCGCCCACGGGGTCATCTTCGGGTTCTCCGGTCCGAACGCTGGAACTCTGTGGTCGGGAGGCGGTTACGACACGTACTTGTTCAACGGGTACCCCGAAAGCGTGGCGTCGCCGAGCTTCTCGCTGTGCTCGCAACCCGACGTGGTGACGCCGGCGCCGCTGCCTGCGGTCAACCAGTCCGGGCAGACCGTCCTCGTCGGCACGTACCAGTCCGACTGCAGTGGTCAGCGGACCGAGTGGTTCGGGGACAGCGACGTCTACCACCTGTCGCAAGTGACGGGCACGTACACCTACAACCTCAGCTTCACGCCGGACCCGCCGCCCACGAACCCCACGTCGAACCCGACGTACGACCCCACGTCGAATCCCACGACGTATCCGACGGACATGCCGACGACCGACCCTCCCGCGGAGCCGTGCGAGCTGTCGGGCTTCATCGACACCGACTGCGACGATCTCGTGGACTTCCTGGAACGGGCCGTCGGCACCAACCCGCTGGCGCCCGACACCGACGGGGACGAGCTGGGCGACCTGGAGGAGCTCATTCTCGGATACCGCCCGACCGACCCTGGTTCGAACAACAAGGTCAAGCTGATCAAGGCAGCGGCCGGTGAGCGTGGCTACGGCGGCTTCTCCTGCGGCACGGCCAAGCGAAAGTGGTACGCCAGCACGCTGAGCTCCCTGCACGTCGACAAGGGCGACTACGCGTGCGTCTTCATGCTCGGGAACGAGCCCACCAACGAGATCTTCGACTACGCCAAGTCGCAGGGCTTGAACCCGGTCGAGACCCTCCCGTTCCTCGTCGCGCGTTTCATGTCCGACGCGGTCGTCTCGCAGAAGGCCGGATCGGCCGTCGACAACGTGATCGGGTGGCGTTTGAAGAAGAAGTCCAAGAAGGCGCCACGCAAGGCGTTGATGGACTGGGCCAAGAACCAGGTCGCGCACGAGCTGGTCCCCGAGATGGCGCAGTCGGCCTTTCGGGTCTTTCGCGTCAGCAACGCGATCACGTCCCTGGGCGAGATCGTCGCACTCAACCTGCTGCCGATCGGGCTCGCGCTGATCTACAGCTCGGTGCGGGACAAGGGGGCGTGCGTCCAACTCGTCGCCAACGTCAGCGACATGTCGATGCGGCACTGGAACCTGGTCTACAACCCGGCGCACTTCTCCGACGACGAGATGACCAAGGCCCGTGTCTTCACCAAGGAGGACCATTGGTACGGCGACGAGGCGATCACCCACGACGTCGGAATGAGCTGCACCTCGACAGGGCGGGTCAAGGCCAACTCCAACGCCAATGAGGGCAACGGGGTCTTCGAGTCGTCCAAGACGTTCGTGTTCTGACCGGTCCCTCAGGGCCTGGTGGCGAGGACCACACGTGACAACAGGTTGTCCACAGGTCCTGGGGTGGTGGTTCCCTCGGGCTGACCTGCGGGCTTAGGGTCCCGGCAGGAGCCTCACTCGGGAGGGGAGCCACCATGTCGGCGACGACGGTCGACGCCCACGCGCAGCTGGTCGAGCAGCTCGACCAGCGGGTGCGCGAGCAGGTGCGTCGGCAGGGCGTGGACCCGCAGCGGGACGCGCCCGTGGTACGTCGGATCGCCGAGACCGTGGTCCGCGACCACGACGAGCGCAGCCTCACCGGCGCGGTCGCCGCGGTGCCGGACGCCGCGGCGGTGGTCGGCGAGCTGGTGGCCCGGGTGTCGGGGTTCGGGCCCCTGCAGCCGTTCCTCGACGACCCGACGGTCGAGGAGATCTGGGTGAACGACCCGAGCCGCGTGTTCGTCGCGCGGCAGGGCCGGCACGAGCTGACCAACCTGATCCTGACCTCGGCGCAGGTCACCGAGCTGGTCGAGCGGATGCTCAAGTCGAGCGGCCGCCGCATCGACCTGTCGCGGCCGTTCGTGGACGCGATGCTGCCCGAGGGCCATCGGCTGCACGTCGTGCTCGAGGGCATCAGCCGCGGGTTCTCGGCGGTCAACATCCGCAAGTTCGTGCTGAAGGCCGCCCGGCTCACCGACCTCGTCGAGCTCGGCAGCCTCACAGGGCCGGCGGCGGCGTTCCTCGAGGCCGGCGTGCGGGCCGGGCTGAACATCCTCGTCGCCGGCGGCACCCAGGCCGGAAAGACGACCCTCCTCAACTGCTTGGCCGCCTCGATCCCCGGCGGGGACCGGGTGGTCAGCGCCGAGGAGGTCTTCGAACTGCGCTTCCCGCATCCGGACTGGGTGCCGATGCAGACCCGGCAGGCCGGCCTGGAAGGTACGGGCGAGATCGCGTTGCGCGACCTGGTGCGCGAGAGCCTGCGGATGCGCCCGAGCCGGATCATCGTCGGCGAGGTCAGGTCCGAGGAGTGCCTGGACCTGCTGCTCGCGCTCAACGCCGGGCTGCCCGGGATGTGCACGCTGCACGCCAACAGCGCGCGTGAGGCGCTGGTGAAGATGTGCACACTGCCGCTGCTGGCGGGCGAGAACATCTCGGCGCGCTTCGTCGTCCCGACCGTCGCGTCGTCCGTCGACCTCGTCGTGCACGTGGGCATCGACCACGACGGCGCGCGGCGCGTCAACGAGATCGTCGCGGTGCCCGGTCGCGTGGAGAACGACATCATCGAGACCGAGACGGTCTTCGAGCGCACCCACGGCGAGCTGCGCGCAACCGGCGGGATGCCGACCCGGCTCGCCAACTTCCAGCGTCTCGGCATCGACGTGCACGCGATCCTGGCGGCGGGCCGCTGATGGGCGCGCTCGTCGGGCTAGGGGTCGGCGTCGGGCTGCTCCTGGTGTGGTCGGCGTACGCGATGCCGCGCACGGCTGGCCGGACTCCACGGACTCGGCAGGGCACGCTGGCCCGTCGTCTCGACGAGGCCGGTCTCGGCGCCGTCTCCGTGCCCGGGCTGGTGACGCTCTGTGCCGCCATCGGGCTCGGCTGCGCCCTCGTGGTCCAGGTGGCCTCGGGCACGCCGCCCGTCGCTGCCGCGTTCGGCCTGATGGGCGCCTACCTGCCCGTCGCCGTGGTGTCGTCGCGCGGGCGGCGCCGGCAGCGGGAGTTCGCGGAGGTGTGGCCGGAGGCGGTCGACAACCTCGCGAGCGCGGTTCGCGCCGGCATGTCCCTCCCCGACGCGCTCGCCGCGCTGGCCGTCCGCGGTCCCGAGCCGCTGCGGCCGGCGTTCGACGCCTTCGCCCTCGACTACCAGGTCACCGGGCGGTTCGGCGAGTGCCTCGACCGTCTGAAGGCACGGCTCGCCGATCCGGTCGGCGACCGCGTCGTGGAGGGACTCCGCATCGCCCGCGAGGTCGGCGGCGGCGAGCTGGGCCGGCTGCTGCGCAACCTGTCGGGCTACCTGCGCGACGACGCCCGCACCCGCTCCGAGATGGAGTCGCGACAGGCGTGGACCGTGAACGGCGCTCGCCTGGCCGTCGCCGCGCCGTGGGTGATCTTGCTGATCATGTCGTTCCAGCCCGATGTGATCCGCCGCTACTCGTCGCCGGCCGGGGTCGTGGTCCTGGTGTTCGGCGCGGCGCTCTGCGTAACCGCCTACTGGGCGATGCTGCGCATCGGTCGCCTCCCCGTGGACCGGCGGATCCTGCGATGAGCCTCGGTCTGTGGGGAGCGCTGCTCGGCGCCGTCGGTGCGGCGGGACTGCTGCTCGTGGCGGCGCGGGTGATGGTGATCCGCAAGCCGCAGCTCTCCGTGCGCGTGCTGCCCTACGTCCGCGACCTGCCGCAGGTCGGCCGCACCGCTGCGCTGCGTCCGGTCCCGGGTGACCCGACGTCGGCCGCGGTCGGGGTCTTCGGACCGGTGCTGCGCTCGGCGGCCGACGCGGTCGAGAAGGTGCTCGGTGGTGCGTCGTCCGTACGCCGCCGGCTCGACCGCGCGGGCGTCGACAAGACCGTCCAGGAGTTCCGCGTCGAGCAGGTGGTGTGGGGGCTCGTCGGGTTCGCCGTCACCGCGGCGTACGGCCTGCTCCGCACCCTCGGCGGCGACGCCGGCGTGCTGTCGTCGCTGGTGCTCTGCGGCGTGGGGTTCGTGGTCGGCGTGATGGCGGGCGACAACCACCTCTCCGGGCAGGTCAAGCAGCGGGAGCGGCGCATCCTCGCCGAGTTCCCGACGGTCGCCGAGCTGCTCGCCCTCGCGGTCGCCGCCGGTGAAGGACCGGTCGCCGCCCTGGACCGCGTCTGCCGGCGCAGCAACGGCGACCTGTCGGCCGACCTCGAGCGGGTGCTGGCCGCCGTCCGCACGGGCGAGCCGGTGTCGTCGGCCTTCGACACCCTGGCCGCGCGCACCGGCGTACCCGTCGTCGCCCGCTTCGCCCAGGGCGTCGCCGTGGCGGTCGAGCGAGGCACCCCGCTGGCCGACGTGCTGCACGCCCAGGCCGCCGACGTGCGGGAAGCCGCCCGCCGGGAGCTCATCGAGACCGCCGCCCGCAAGGAGGTGTTCATGATGGTCCCCGTCGTGTTCCTCGTGCTGCCGGTGACCGTGCTGTTCGCGTTCTTCCCGGGCGTGATCGGACTCAGCCTGACGATCCCGTGAGCGGGCAAGGAGAAGGGGAAACGATGAGTGAGGAACTGCTGAAGCTGACCGTCCGCCTGCACCTGGCGCTGGTGGCCCCGACGGCACCGCGGCGGCGTGACGAGCGTGGCGACGTACCGGGCTGGGTCATGGTCACCGTGATGACCGCGGGCCTGGTCGTGCTGATCTGGGGCCTGGCCAAGGACCAGCTCGGCCAGATGCTCAAGGACGCGCTGGGCTCGGTCAAGGGCTGACGTGCGCGCCCGCGGCAGTCGCGGGGCGGCGATCGTCGACTTCGTGCTGGTGCTGGCCGTGCTGGTGCCGCTGTTCCTCGGCATCCTCCAGCTCGCGCTGGTGCTGCTGGTCCGCAACACCCTGACCGCCGCGGCGTCCGAGGGAGCTCGGTACGCCGCCACGCTCGACCGCGACGAGAGCGACGGCGAGGCCCGCACCCGCGCGCAGATCGACGGCGCTCTCGCGGCGAAGTACGCCGAGGACGTGGACGCGCGCCCGGTCCTGATCGACGGGGCGCCGGGCATCGAGGTCACCGTGCGCGCCGTCGTCCCGGCCCTCGGCCTCGGCGGTCCCGGCATCTCTCTGACCGTGACGGGCCACGCCATCGAGGAGGGTCCGTGAGGTCCCGCGGCGAGCACGGCAACGCGGTCGTCGAGGTCGCGTGGCTCGGGATCCTGTTGCTCGTCCCGATCATCTGGGTCGTGCTGTCGGTGTTCGAGGTGCAGCGCGGGGCGTTCGGGGTGTCGGCGGCGGCCCGATCGGCCGGCCGGGCCTACGCCTTGGCACCCGACGACGCGACGGGGCTGCAGCGGGCGCACGCCGCGGCCGCGGTGGCGCTCGCCGACCAGGGCTTCGCGGGTGGGTGGGACCTCGACGTCTCCTGCGAGCCGCTCGACGACTGCCACACCGGCGGTGCGGTCGTGGTCGTCCGGATCGACTCGCACGTGTCGCTGCCGTTCCTCCCCGCGTTCCTCGGCGACGGCGGGACCTTCGCGCTGCACGGCGAGCACCTGGTGCCGATCGGGCAGTACCAGGAGCCGGGCTCGTGACTCGTTCGCGCCGCCGACGCGACGAGGCCGGCTCAACGATCCCGCTGATCATCGGACTCTGCGGCGTCCTGGCCATGGGCGTCGCGGTGGTGACCGACGCCTCCGCGGCGTACCTCCAGCGCCAGGGCCTCGACAACCTCGCCGACGGCGCGGCCCTCGCCGGTGCCGACCTCGGTGCCGCCGGTGACGACGTCTACACCGGCGGTCTCGGCGACGAACGGCTCGCCATCACCGAGGCCGAGGCGCGCGCCGCCGTCGTCGACTACCTCGCTCGGGCGGGTGCGCACGCCAAGTACCCGGGCCTCAAGGCGTTCGTGTCCGCCGACCCCGCGACGCAGACCGTCCGCGTACGCCTCACCGCCCCGCTCCACCTCCCGCTCACCGTTCCGGGAGGTCCGACCGATGCCGTGATCGGCGCGACGGGCGCTGCGGTGGTGGCTCTGGACCCCTAGTCGGTGGGTAGTCGGGGGGAGCTCGGCCCTCAGACACCGATCGCCCACGGCGAACCGGCATGAGACGTCGCCGGACGTGCATCGAGCCGTGCGGGTGCGCATCACGTCCTGCGGTGGAAGGTCGTGGATCCGTTGGGATGGTGGTGGGTCTGCCAGGCGGGGTCGTGGGCGCGGTGGTGGTGGAAGGGGCAGAGGAGCTTGCCGTCGGCGAGGTTCGTCTTCCCGCCGCGGGACCAGGGCTGCTGGTGGTGGGCTTCGCACCAGGCGGCGGGGATGGTGCAGCCGTCGGCGGTGCATCCACGGTCGCGGATCGCCATCGCCTTGCGTTGGGGTCCGGTGAAGAGGCGTTTGCTGCGGCCGAGGTCGAGGATCTCGCCCTTCCCGCCGAGGACGACGGGGATGATGCCGGCCTGGCAGGCCAGGCGGCGGGTCTGGTCGGCGGTCAGGGTGTCGCCGGTGGAGGTCTCCGCGACGCCGACTCCTTCTCGGAGCTGGTCGAGGGTGATCATCACCATCACGCTGGTGGCGGTCCCACCGTGCTTCGGGAGGGCGTTGGCCGGGAGGTTCTCCAAAAGCGCACAGAACGCCTCCCCGCGACGCCGCGGAGCCGGGAGCAGGTCGACCTCGTTCCCGAGCGTGCCGCCGAGGGGGTTGCGTCGGGGTGAGGTGTAGGACTCCAGGTAGGTCCGTAGCCGGTTCAGCACGGGCATCGGGATCCGGGCGTGGAGGTCTCCCGACCCGTCGCCGCGGTCGCGGAAGGTGAGCCGGGTGACGGCGCGGGCCCGTCGGTCCTCGGCGAGCAGTCGCTGGTACTCGGCCTCGTCGGCGTCCTCGGGGGCGATGACCTCCAGCAGCCTGGCCCCGAGGCGTCGCAGTTCCGGTGGTCCGAAGTGGGCGGCCTCGGTGATCAGGTAGGCCTCGCCCTTGTCCCGGAGCTCGGGGTCCAGGTTCTTCGGCAACCGCTCCAGGGCCTCGACGATCTCCCTGGCCTGCGCGACCTGCACGGTGCCCTGACCCATCGCTTCCACGATCCGGGTGCCGGGGTGGTGGGCGAGCTTCTCGCGCAGACGGATCTGCCCGATGCCGTCGCGGGTCTCGGCGGCGAGCCAGTGGGCGGTGGACCGGGCGCCGGTCTCGACCGCGATGTCCTCGGAGACGGCCAGGATCCGGATCCGTTCGGCTTCGACCCGGGCCACGATCCGCGACAGCCGGACGAGTGCGTCCTTCTTCTCACCGGTGCTGCGGTAGTCCGGAGCGATGGTGGCGAGGTCGTCCAGCGCGTGCTCGACCGCATCGAGCGGGGCGGCGTACGTGTTGGACATGGATCAATCCAAGCATCGACCACCGACAGTCCCACGGCCCGGAAAGCCCTTGTCCACAAGGGATTGCGAGAAATGTCAGAGAATTTCGAACCGGGTCTCGTGACGGGACTTCGTCCCTCCTCGACCAGCGGCGGACGAGCAGAAAGCAGAACGGCGAGCGGACCGTCAGGTCCACGTGAGGTACGGCTAGCTCGCGCCCGGGATCTCCATGGCGAGCCGCCCGGCGGCGTCGACGAGCAGCGGGTCGAGGTCATCCTCGCCTTCGGCGACCAGGGACTCCAGCGTGCGGCGCATGCTGGGCGTCCAGAAGTTCTCGATGTGCCGGGCGATCGCGGCGGCCGCCTCGGGGGCAGGCAGGTGGGCGAACTGACGGGCGATGTCGTTGCCCATGCGGGCCTCGGGCGGCTGGTTCATGCGTGTGAGTCGGCCGGCTCGCGGGACTCGGCCACGGCCGACTCGCCGCGCACGTTGGCCACGCCGACCTGGACGGCGGTCACCTTGTACTCGGGGCAGTTGGTCGCCCAGTCGGAGTTCTCGGTCGTCACGACGTTGGCGCCGGTGACCGGGTGGTGGAACGTCGTGTAGACGACGCCCGCGGGCATCCGCTCGGAGACCTGTGCGCGCAGAGTCGTCGAGCCGACGCGGCTGGAGAGGTCGACCAGGTCGCCGGTGGAGATGCCACGTACCTCGGCGTCCGCGGGGTGGATCTCCAGGACGTCCTCGGGGTGCCAGGTGTTGTTGGGTGTACGGCGCGTCTGGGCGCCGACGTTGTACTGGCTGAGGATGCGGCCGGTCGTGAGGATCAGCGGGAACTTCCGCGTGGAGCGCTCGGTGGTCGGCACGAACACCGTCTCCATGAGCTTGCCCTTGCCGCGCACGAACTCGCCGATGTGCATGATCGGGGTGCCCGTCGACTTCTCGTCGTACACCGGCCACTGCATCGAGCCGAGCTCGTCGAGCCGTGCGAACGAGACGCCCGCGAACGTCGGCGTGGTGGCCGCGATCTCGTCCATGATCTCCGACGCCGCGGCGTACCTCATGTCGTCGAAGCCCATCGCGCGGCCGATCGCGCAGGTGATCTCCCACTCGTCCATGCCGACCTTCGAGGGGAAGACGGGGCGCACCCGGTTGATGCGGCGCTCGGCGTTGGTGAACGTGCCGTCCTTCTCGAGGAACGACGTGCCGGGCAGGAAGACGTGCGCGAACCGCGCGGTCTCGTTGAGGAACAGGTCCTGCACGACGACGAGGTCCATCGCACGCAGCGCGGCCTCGACGTGCTGGGTGTTGGGGTCGGACTGGGCGATGTCCTCGCCCTGGACATAGAGCCCGCGGAACGTGCCGGCCAGCGCGGCGTCGAACATGTTGGGGATGCGCAGGCCGGGCTCGGGGTCGAGGGTGCGGCCCCAGAGCTGCTCGTACGTCGCGCGGACGTGGTCGATGGAGACGTGCCGGTAGCCGGGGAACTCGTGCGGGAACGAGCCCATGTCGCAGGAGCCCTGCACGTTGTTCTGGCCGCGCAGCGGGTTCACGCCGACGCCCTCGCGGCCGATGTTGCCGGTGACCATGGCCAGGTTGGCCATGCCCATCACCATCGTGGAGCCCTGGGAGTGCTCGGTGACGCCGAGGCCGTAGTAGATCGCGCCGTTGCCGGCGGTGGCGAACATCCGGGCCGCCGCGCGCAGCTCGTCGGGGTCGATGCCGGTGGCCGAGGCCATCGCCTCGGGGGAGTTGCTGGCGTCGGCGATGAACGCGAGGTACTCGTCGGCGTCCTCGCAGCGCTCGCGCACGAACTCCTCGTCGTGCAGGCCCTCGGTGACGATCACGTGCGCCATGGAGTTGACGAAGGCGACGTTCGAGCCGGGCAGGACGGGCAGGTGGTACGCCGCCTCGACGTGCGGGCTGCGGACCAGGTCGATGCGGCGCGGGTCGGCCACGATCAGCCGGGCACCCTCGCGCAGCCGCCGCTTCATCCGCGAGGCGAAGACCGGGTGCGCGTCGGTCGGGTTGGCGCCGATCAGCAGGATCACGTCGGACTTCTCGACCGACTTGAAGTCCTGGGTGCCGGCGGAGGTGCCGAAGGTCTGTTTGAGGCCGTAGCCCGTGGGGGAGTGGCAGACCCGCGCGCAGGTGTCGATGTTGTTGTTGCCGAACGCCGCCCGGACCATCTTCTGGACGACGTACACCTCCTCGTTGGTGCACCGGCTCGAGGAGATGCCGCCGATCGCGGCGACGCCGTGCTGGGCCTGGAGGGCCTTGAAGCCGTCGGCCACCTTGGCGATCGCCTCGTCCCACGAGACCTTGCGCCACTCGTCGTCGATCGTGTCGCGCACCATCGGTGACAGCTGGCGGTCCTTGTGAGCGGCGTACCCGTAGGCGAACCGGCCCTTGACGCAGCTGTGGCCCTCGTTGGCGCCGCCGTTCTTCGACGGCACCATCCGCACGACCTTGGCATCGGGGCCGTCGCCCTGGACGTCGGCGCGGAACGAGCAGCCGACGCCGCAGTAGGCGCAGGTCGTCTCGACCGAGCGGGTCGGCATGCCGAGCTGGACGACCGACTTCTCCTGGAGGGCGGAGGTCGGGCAGGCCTGGACGCAGGCGCCGCAGGAGACGCACTCGCTGGCCAGGAAGTCCGTGCCTCCGGCGCTGATGATCGAGTCGAAGCCGCGGCCCTCGACGGTCAGCGCGAACGTGCCCTGCGTGTCGGCGCAGGCGCGCACGCACCGCGAGCAGACGATGCAGGACGAGGCGTCGAAGGCGAAGTACGGGTTGGACTCGTCGATCGCGTGCGGGTGCGCGACCTCGGTGCGTGTCGCGGGCCGGCCGTAGCGGACCTCGGCGGCGCCGACCTGCACGGCCATCGCCTGGATCTCGCAGTTGCCGCGTGCGCAGCCGTCGCAGTCCTCGGGGTGGTCGGAGAGGTAGAGCTCCATGACGTTGCGCCGCAGCTCCTGGACGGCGGGCGTCTGGGTGCTGACGACCATGCCGTCCGAGCAGGGCGTGGTGCAGGAGGCCGGGACGCCCTTGGCGCCGTCGACCTCGACGAGGCACATCCGGCACGAGCCGAACGCCTTGAGCGAGTCGGTGGCACACAGCTTGGGGATGCTCACCCCGGCCTCGGTGGCGGCGCGCAGGACCGACGTGCCCTCGGGGACCTCGACGGTCCGGCCGTCGATGGACACCGAGACGGTGTCGACGGCGTCACGGACCGCCGGGGTGCCGAAGTCGACCTCGGGGTCCCAGATGCTCTGGAGCGTCATGTGAGTGCTGCCTCCCGTTGCTGGAAGTCCTCGGGGAAGTGCTTGATGGCGCTCTGCACGGGCATCGGCGTCAGCCCGCCCATCGCGCACAGCGATCCCTTGGTCATGGTCTCGCACAGGTCGTCGAGCAGCACGAGGTTCAGCTGCACGTTCTGGCCCGCGATGATCCGGTCGATCGTCTCGACGCCGCGGGTGGACCCGACCCGGCACGGCGTGCACTTGCCGCAGGACTCGATCGAGCAGAACTCCATCGCGAAGCGCGCCATCTTGGCCATGTCGACGGTCTCGTCGAACACCACGATGCCGCCGTGGCCGAGCATCGCGCCGGACTCGGCGAGCGCCTCGTAGTCCATGGGTACGTCGAAGCCGGTGGCAGGCACGTAGGCACCGAGCGGGCCGCCGACCTGCGCGGCGCGCACCGGGCGGCCGGACAGCGTGCCGCCGCCGTACTCCCCGACGAGCTCGCGCAGGCTGACGCCGAACGGCAGCTCGACGATGCCGCCCTGCTTGACGTTGCCGGCGAGCTGGAAGACCTGGGTGCCGCGGGAGCGGCCGGTGCCCAGCGCGGCGTAGGCCTGGCCGCCGTCGGCCAGGATCATCGGCACGGCGCACAGGGTGAGCACGTTGTTGACCGCGGTCGGCCGGCCCCACAGGCCCTTGAGCGCCGGGATCGGCGGCTTGGCGCGGACCTCGCCGCGGCGCCCCTCGAGGCTCTCGAGCATCGAGGACTCCTCGCCGCAGATGTACGCGCCGGCGCCGACACGGACGTGCAGGTCGAAGTCGAGGCCGGAGCCGAGGATGTCGCGACCGAGGTAGCCGTGGGTGTACGCCGCGTCGACGGCCCGCCGGAGCGCGGCGACGGCGTGGGGGTACTCCGAGCGGACGTAGACGTAGCCCTCGCTCGCGCCGACCGCGTGCGCGGCGATCGTCATGCCCTCGATGAGTGTGAACGGGTCGCCCTCGACGACCATCCGGTCCGCGAACGTGCCGGAGTCGCCCTCGTCGAAGTTGCAGGCCACGAACTTGAGGTCGGACTCGGCGCCGAGGACGGTCTTCCACTTGATGCCGGCCGGGAAGCCGGCGCCGCCACGCCCGCGCAGACCGGAGTCGGTGACCTCTTGGACGACGTCGGCGGGCGTCATGGTCAGGGCGCGCCGCAGGCCCGCCCAGCCGCCGTGTGCCTCGTAGTCGGCCACGCTCGCCGGGTCGACGATGCCGACCCGTGCGAAGCTGACCCGCTGCTGCTTCGTCAGCCAGGGGTGCTCGTCGACCACCCCGATGCAGCCCCGTTGGTCGAGGAGGGACGTAGTCCCGTCACGAGACCCGGTGACGATCGTCGTGGCATCATCCGGCTCTGCGTTGGCGAAGCCCACCCGTCCCGCGTCGGTCTCGACCTCGACCAGCGGCTCCAGCCAGAGCATGCCCCGCGACCCGTTGCGCACGACCTGGGCGCCGGCCGCCTCGAAGGCTGCGGCCACCTCGTCGGCACCCACGGAGACCGCGGCGGCGTCGCCGGGCACGAACACCCTGCCTGCGAGGCCGGTCAACGCCATCCCTCCGTGAGTGCGTCGAGCCGCTCGCGCGAGAGCCGGCCGTGCAGGCGGCCGTCGACCGTGCCGGACGGGCCGAGTGCGCAGTTGCCGAGGCAGAACACCTCGGCGACCTCGACCCGGTCACCCGGGGCGCCGAGGTCGGCCGCCCGGCCGTGCGTGTCGGCGTACAGGGCCTCGGCCCCGACCGACTGGCAGGCCTCGCCGCGGCACAGCGCGACGGTGTGCGCGGGCGGCGGGTCGGCCCGGAAGTCGGCGTAGAAGCTGACCACGCCGTGCACCTCGGCGACCGACAGATTCAACACGTGGGCGATGGCCTCGACGTCCTCGCGAGCGATGTGGCCGAGCTCCTCCATGACCTCGTGCAGGACCGGCATCAACGGTCCGCGCTCGGCCAGGTGCTGGGTCGCGATGGCGCGCACCAGGGCGACCCGGTCGGTCGTCGGGACGGTGGTCATCAAGCGGCTCCGTGGGAGTGGCGGTGGTCACGCCATCGTAGGGCTGCCGGGGTCGTTTCGAACCTCCTGACCGGTGGCAATCGTTGCGAATCATGTATGCCGTTGCGTCACGTGCAACGGACGAGTCAGGCACGAGGGCTCTTCACATACCCCAGAGGGGTATGCTACGGTGGCATCGATAGGTACCCCCCGGGGGTATTCCACCACGAAGGAGAACGGTCATGGACGACCAGACGTTCACATTCACCGGCACCGTCACCGGGATGACCTGCGGCCACTGCGTCGCCGCCGTCACCGAGGAGGTCGGCGCACTCGACGGCGTCACCGACGTCCGTGTCGACCTCGCCTCCGGCGAGCTGGCCGTCGCCGGCACGCACCCTCTCGAGCGCGCGCGGGTCGCGGCGGCGGTCGACGAGGCCGGCTACGCGCTGGCGGGCTGACCCATGACGGTCAGGCAGGTGGGGACCACGCTCGACATCGAGGGCATGACCTGCGCATCGTGCGTCGGCCGTGTGCAGAAGGCGCTGTCCCGCGTGGACGGCGTGGCCGAGGCATCGGTCAATCTCGCCACCGAGACGGCCACCGTCTCCTACGACCCCGGCCTGATCACGCTCGACCAGCTGACCGCTGCGGTGGAGAAGGCGGGGTACGCCGGGACCGTGCGTCGCGAGGAGAGGGCCGAGGAGCCCTCGTCGCCGGCCGATGACCCGGCTGCCGCCCTGGACGCCCGGCGTGACGCCGAGATCGCCCGCCTCAAGCGCCGCTGGCAGGTCGCCCTGACAGCGGGGCTCGGGCTGATGGGTGTGATGTACCTGCCGCTCGACCGCGACACCATGGACTGGCTGATGCCGCTCATCCTGGTGGTCGCGACGGGCGTCCAGTTCTGGGCCGGCGCGGACATCTACCGCGCCGCGTGGACCGCCGCCCGCCACCGGGCCACGTCGATGAACACCTTGGTGGCGCTGGGCACCGGTGTCGCCTACGCGTACTCCGCCTTCGTCACCCTGTGGCCCGGCCAGGCGCAGGCGTGGGGACTGCCGTTGCACCTCTACTTCGAGACGGCCCTGGTCGTCGTCGCGCTCGTGCTGATGGGCCGCTGGCTCGAGCTCAGGGCCAAGAAGCGCACGGCCGCGTCGCTGCGCACCCTGGTCGCCCTGGCCCCGGCCACCGCGCGGGTGCTGCGCGACGGCGAGGAGGTCGACGTACCCCTCGACAGGGTCAGCACCGGCGACCTGGTCCGGGTGCGGCCCGGCGAGCGCGTGCCCGTCGACGGGACCGTGACCGAGGGCGGCTCGTCGGTCGACGAGTCGATGCTGACCGGGGAGAGCGCCCCGGTCCGGAAGGGACCCGGCGACTCCGTCATCGGTGCCACGCTCAACCGCACCGGCACCCTGGTCGTCCGGGCCACGGCCGTCGGTGACGAGAGCACCCTGGCGCAGATCGTCCGGCTGGTCGAGGAGGCGCAGGGCTCGCAAGCCCCCATGCAGCGACTCGCCGACCGGGTGTCGGCCTGGTTCGTGCCGGCGGTGCTGCTGGTCGCCCTGGGCACCTTCCTGGCGTGGATGACGTTCGGGCCGCAGCAGGACCGCCTGGTGCTCGCGATCGGCACCACGATCGCCGTCCTGATCATCGCCTGCCCGTGTGCCCTCGGCCTGGCCACGCCGACCGCCGTCATGGTCGGCACCGGCAAGGCCGCCGAGCTCGGCATCCTCATCGGTGACGGCGAGGCGCTCGAGAACGCCCGCCGCATCACCGCCGTCCTGCTCGACAAGACCGGCACGATCACCCGCGGCCGCCCCGGCCTCGCCGGCATCGTCACCGCCGAGGGCTGGAGCGAGGACGAGGTGCTCACCTTCGCCGCCTCGGCCGAGGTCGGCAGCGAGCACCCGCTCGGCGAGGCGCTCGTCGCCGCGGCCCGTGAGCGCAGCCTGGCCCTGACGGCCCACCGTGACTTCGCCGGGGTGCCGGGCCACGGCGTGACCGCGATCGTCGACGGCCGCCCGGTGGTGCTCGGGAACCAGGCGCTGATGACGTCGTACGACGTCGACGCGTCGCCGCTGGCCGGCGTCGCCGCGGAGGCGTCGGCGGCCGGGCGCACGCCCGTGTACGTCGCGGTCGACGGCCGCCTGGCCGGACTGCTCGCCGTCGCCGACACGGTGAAGCCCGAGTCGGCCGAGGCCGTGGCCGAGCTGAAGGCGCTGGGCCTCGAGGTCTGGATGCTGACGGGAGACAACGAGGCGACGGCCCGCGCGGTCGCCGCCGAGGTCGGCATCGACCACGTCATCGCCGACGTGCTGCCCGCCGGCAAGGCCGACCGCGTCGCCGCGCTCCAGGAGTCGGGCCACGTCGTCGCCATGGTGGGCGACGGCATCAACGACGCCCCCGCGTTGGCGCGCGCCGACCTGGGTATCTCCATCGGCACGGGCACCGACGTGGCGATGGCCGCCTCCGACATCACCCTGGTCGGCGGCGACCTGCGCTCGATCGTGGCCGCGATCGACCTGTCGCGCCGCACTGTGACGACCATCAAGCAGGGCCTGGCGTGGGCGTTCGCCTACAACGTGCTGCTGATCCCCGTCGCCGCCGGCGCGCTGTACTGGTGGGACGGCCTCCTGCTGGACCCCGTGCTGGCGAGCGCCGCGATGGCGATGAGCTCGGTCAGCGTGGTGACCAACGCCCTGCGGCTGCGCGGCTTCCGCGTCGGCGAGCGCCGGCGGCTCGCAGACTCGGCGTACCTCGTCGGCATCGCCGTCGTCGCCGTCGCCCTCGGTGCTGGCTTCACCGCGCTCAGCCGGACCGACCAGGCCGAGCGCGGCATGAACGGCGTGCTGGCCTGGTCCGAGGGCATGGGCATGCCGATGCGCCCGGCGATGAGCGTGATGGAGGAGACCGAGATGCCTCCGATCACGTCTCGCGACGCGGGTCTGGCGGTCACCATCGACGGCGCCGATGACCTGCGGGCGGGCGCGCGGGCCGCGCTGACGATCGAGGTGCGCGACGCCGAGACCGGCGACCTGGTCGACGACCTGGTCCGCACGCACCAGGTGTGGATGCACGCGATCATCACGCGCTCCGACCTCGGCACGTTCGCCCACCTGCACCCCGAGCGCACCGACCGGGCCGGCGTGTTCACGCTGGACGTCACGCTGCCGACCGGGGGCGAGTACGCCGTGCACACCGAGTTCCGCAGGCGGGGCCAGCTGGCCGACGTGCTGGACGACCAGCCGCTGACCGTGTCCGGTGCACAGCCTGCGCCGGTCGCGGTGCCGAGCGGCGATGTCCGCGAGGCCACCGACCACGGCGTGACCGTCCGGCTCTCCGGCGACGCGGTGGTGGGCGACGAGAGCGACTTCACCGTCACGGTGGACGGGGTCGACGACCTCCAGCCGTACCTCGGTGCGGCCGGCCACGTGGTCGTGCTGCGCAGCGACGGCGAGCTGTTCCAGCACGCGCACGCCGAGACCTACGACGGCGAGGGACGCCCCGTGGACGCGCTCCCTGGTACGACGTTCGGGCCCGACCTCGACCTGCACGTGCGGTTCGTGGTGCCCGGCACCTACCGGCTCTGGGCTCAGGTCGCGCTGGCCGACGGGACCGTCGTCACGGCGCCGTTCGTCGTGCACGCAGCATGACGCGCATGGTGGTCGAGCCGTGAGGCCGGCCACGGCCGAGCGTGTCGAGACCTGGTGAGGGGTCTCGACACGGGCTCGCTGGCGCTCGCCCGGCTCGACCACCATGAAGCTGATGGCGCGGTCGCCCGGCTCGACCACCATGGAGCGAGGGCATGGTGGTCGAGCCGTGAGGCCGGCCACGGCCGAGCGTGTCGAGACCCGGTGAGCGGTCGGCGTACGTCTCGCCCGGCTCGACCACCATGGAGCGGGGGCATGGTGGTCGAGCCGTGAGGCCGGCCACGGCCGAGCGTGTCGAGACCCGGTGAGGGGTCTCGACACGGGCTCGCTGGCGCTCGCCCGGCTCGACCAGCATGGAGCTGATGGCGCGGTCGCCCGGCTCGACCACCATGGAGCGAGGGCATGGTGGTCGAGCCG
>NZ_JADKPN010000007.1 GCF_015352455.1 Nocardioides islandensis | reverse complement strand
AGCTGGTCGTCGACCCACCGGGCGCTGGGCAACGGGAGGGTGCGGGTCTGCTGGGCGACCCGGCGGGCCTGCCAGGCCGGCACCCGCAGCGCCTGGACCTTGCGCCACAGCCGCGGGTGCCGGTGCACCAGGTCCAGGGCGTCGCCGATCAGCGCGGCGGCCGCCCCGGGGGTGATCCGCAGCCGCACCGCCAACGGCTCGGCGGTGAACGCCGCCACCTCCGGTGTCCCGTCACCACCCAGCGACTCCGGGGACTCCAGGACGTTCGAGCGGTCGGTCGCGGGGTGCAGCACCGCCCACTGGTAGGCCAACGCCAGCTTCCGCGCCGTCGCCCGGCGCTCCTCGGCATCGCTGTCGGAGAGCGCATCGAGCACACCGCTGGGATCGAGGTCGACGACCTCGAACCGCTCCACCACCGCCGTGCTCATGTACCCACCCAAGCACCGACCACCGACATCGATGACGCCTGCAAGACCTGGGGAATCGTGCCTCTGCCGGGTCGGCACGCTAGCGGCCGAGAACCTCGCGATCCCCGGGATCGCGGGCGGGGTCGTGCTCGGGAAGGGAGTCGTAGGCCCACGCGGACCGCTTCCATTCCGGCACCGGGGTCAGGCACTCCTCCTGCGGGACGAACCGCGAGCGACGTACCTGCTCGTAGCGGTGGATGTACCGCGGGCAGTTCGGGTACACGGCGCGCGCCCGGACCCGCACGACCAGCTGCGCCTCCGGGTACTCCGCGCGCAGCGGGTCCTCGAGGTCGATGCTCGCGGTGCCCTCGAGGCGCATGCGGTGGCCCCGCTCGAGGTCGATGAACAGCATGCCGACCTCACCGGTGGACAGCACGTTGCCCAGGGACAGGTACATCCCGTTGCCGTCGTAGCTCGGGAACGCCAGAGTGCGTTCGTCGAGCACCCGGACGAAGCCGGGCGCGCCGCCCTTGTAGGAGCAGGTCGGGCGCCCGTCGGCGTCCACGGTGGCGAGGAAGAACATGTCCCGCGCCTCGATGAACGCCCGTTCGTGGGCGGCAATCGTGTCGTGCACGAGCAGGTCGTCGATCCGGTCGGCCAGCCTGCGCGTGTCGAAGTGGTCCTGCAGGGAGCGGCTGCCTTCGTGAAACCCGTACGGCATGGCCCGAGTCTCCCGCCGCCGCGCCGGACGGGGCAGGCCGAGGTCTTTCCACTGCCTTACGGATCAGCGGAGGCTGGCACTCCGGCAGGTGCCGGCAGTGCCGCACCGAACGCGACGGAGACGGTGGTGTCGCCCGGCGCGGACCGGAGGCTGACCGTCCCGCCGTGGGCGGTGACGATCGCGGTCACCAGCGACAGGCCCAGTCCGTAGCCGCCGTCGCCGGCGGCCCGGACCCGGGCCTCGTCGCCGCGCACGAAGCGCTCGAACGCCTTGTCCACCAGGTCCGGGGGGAAGCCGGGGCCGTCGTCGTGCACGGAGAAGCCCCCGGGACCGGCGCTCACGGTCACGGTGGTGCCGGCCGGCGTGTACTTGCGCGCGTTGGTCAGCAGGTTCGTCACGACCTGGTGGAGCCGATGCTCGTCGCCGCGGACCTCGACCGACTCCTCGGGCAGCGACAGGCGCCACTGGTGGTCGGGCGCCAGCACACGTTGGTCGGACACCGCCTCGACGAGCAGGCGGCTGACGTCGACCGGCTCGGACTCGAGCGGACGGCCGGAGTCGAGGCGGGCGAGGAGGAGGAGGTCCTCGACGAGCGCGGTCATCCGGGCGGACTCCTCCTCGACCTTGGCCAGGGCGGTGTCGGTGGCAGCCCGGTCGTCGGGACGCCTGCGGGCGAGCTCGGTGTACCCCGCGATCGTGGTCAGCGGCGTGCGCAGCTCGTGCGAGGCATCGGCCACGAACTGCCGCACCTGCTGCTCGCTGCGGTGCCGCGCCTGGAGGGACGAACCGACGTGGTCGAGCATCGTGTTGAGAGCCGAGCCGACCTGGCCGACCTCGGTTCGTTCGTCGGTCAGGTGCGCCGGGACCCGCTCGTCCAGCGTGATCGCGCCGGACGCCAGCGGCAGCTCGGCGACGGCGTGGGCGGTGGCGGCGACCTCGCGCAGGGGGCGCAGCTGGCGCCGTACGACGACCAGGGCCACCGTGCCGGCCGCGGCGACGCCCAGCAGGGTGAGGAGCACCTCCCAGCCGATGAGGCTGCCGAGCGTCTGGTCGACGCTGCCGGACGGCAGGCCGACCACCAGCACCCCTGGAACCCTCGTCCCGTCGGTGAGGAGGAACGTCACCTTCGTCGCGATGACGCGGTACGCACCTTCGCCGGTCACGACCAGGTCGTGCGGTTCGCCGTCCACCGCGACCGCGGCGAGCTGGTCGAGAGCAGCGCGACCCAGGTCCTCGGGTGCGGGCCCGACGTCGTCCTCGTCGCTGTCCGCGACCACGTCACCCGCGGCCTGGAGGCCCTGCGGGTACGTCGCCCGCAGGCTGCCGACGGAGGAGAACCGTTGCGGGCCGTCCCCCGGTCCTCGGGGCTCGCGGATCTCGCGGGCCAGGGACTCCCGCACCTGGTCGTCGAGACGACCGTTGAGGTAGCTCCGCATGGCCAGCGTGGTCGCGCCCGCGATGAGTAGGCACACCACGGCGACCAGCACCACCGCGGTCAGCACCAGCCGGGACGCCAGCGATCGGAAACGGTCCATCAGGCCGGCTTCAGGACATACCCGGCACCGCGCATGGTGTGGATCATCGGCTCACGGCCGGCGTCGATCTTCTTGCGCAGGTAGGAGATGTACAGCTCGACGACGTTGGCCTGGCCGCCGAAGTCGTAGTTCCAGACGCGGTCGAGGATCTGGGCCTTCGACAGCACCCGCTTGGGGTTGCGCATCAGGAACCGCAGCAGCTCGAACTCGGTCGCCGTCAGCGCGATGTCCTGCCCGTCCCGCGTCACCTCGCGGCTGTCCTCGTCCATCATCAGGTCGCCGACGACGAGCACGGAGGTGGAGGAGGACTGGTGGGCGCCGGTACGCCGCATCAGCGCGCGGAGCCGCGCGACAACCTCCTCCAGCGAGAACGGCTTGGTCACGTAGTCGTCCCCGCCGGCGGTCAGGCCGGCCACCCGGTCCTCGACGGAGTCGCGGGCGGTCAGGAAGAGGACGGGCACGCCGGGGTCGGACGACCGCATCCGGCGCAGCACCTCCATGCCGTCGAAGTCGGGGAGCATCATGTCGAGCACGACCGAGTCGGGGCGGAAGGTCTTGGCCACGCTGACGGCCTTGGTCCCGGTGTGGGCGGTCGCGACCTCGAACCCCTCGTACCTCAGGGCCATCGAGATCAGCTCCGCGATGTTCACCTCGTCGTCGACGACGAGGACGCGCAGCGGCGTACCGTCCGGGCGGGTCAGCTCCATGACCACAGCCTGTCCCAAGATGCTGTGACTTTCCTGTGCGATCCCTGTCCCTTCCCCCGCGTGTGGCGGGGATGACATCGTCGGCCCATGCACGCCCGGATCCTGGCCCTGACCGCGCTGCTCGCCGCGCCCCTCGTGGCGACGCCGACGAGCGTCCACGCTGCCGCCACCTGCCATGGGCTCGCCGTCACCATCGAGGGACAGCCGGACACCACGATCACCGGTACGCCGGGTGACGACGTCATCCTGGCGCCGTACGCCTCCTCCGGATCGGTGAACGCCGGAGCCGGCGACGACGTGGTCTGCGTGGTCGTGGACGCGAGCGCGGGCACGCTCTACGCGCCGACGTACCCGGTCCGGGCCGGTGGAGGCGAGGACACGATCGTCCTCGTCGTCGACTCCGACATCGACGTGAAGCTGGACTCGTCGGCGACCTGGGACGTCGGTGACGTGCACCTCCAGGTCGGGCTGGGGAGCCTCGAGGACGCCGTCGTGTCGGGGCACCGGGTGAACGTCTACGGGACCAAGGCCGACAACCTCCTGGTCGCCCGGTCGACCGACGGGGCGTTGCTCACCGGGAAGGACGGCGACGACGTGCTCCGCCTCGGCCTGGTCGCCGGCGGGGACAACCACGACGGGCTGCGCCTGGCGTCCGGCGGTCCCGGGAACGACGTCCTCACCGGCAGCCCGGTCGACGACGTGCTGACCGGTGGCCCCGGTCACGACCGCGCGGTCGGCCGCGCCGGCAAGGACGTCTGCACCGCCGAGGTACGGAAGAGCTGCGAGCTCCGCTGATCTCGAGACGCGCCACCCATCCCGTCGCTGCGCGCCGGTGTGGGTCGGCGCTCCTCGATCTCACGACCCCCCTCGCGTCCGGGCTCGTGCCTCGACCGCACGCGGGTCGTGAGAACTCGCTCGGAGGACTCAGGCGGCGCCTGGCACCATGGACGCCGCCGTGGACATCACCTTCCCGCCGGAGCTGCCGGTCTCGCAGCGCCGTGACGACATCGCCGCCGCCATCCGCGACCACCAAGTGGTCGTGGTCGCGGGCGAGACCGGGTCCGGCAAGACCACGCAGCTGCCCAAGATCTGCCTGACCCTCGGACGGGGCAAGGGCGGGCGGGACGGGATCATCGGGCACACCCAGCCGCGCCGGATCGCGGCCCGGTCGGTGGCCGAGCGGATCGCCAGCGAGATGGGGTCCGAGCTGGGCGACGTGGTCGGGTACCAGGTCCGCTTCACCGACAAGACGTCGCGCGCCGGCCGGGTGAAGCTGATGACCGACGGCATCCTGCTGGCCGAGCTGCAGCGGGACCGGGACCTGCGGAAGTACGACACGATCATCATCGACGAGGCGCACGAGCGGAGCCTCAACATCGACTTCCTGCTCGGGTACCTCAAGCGGCTGCTGCCGCGCCGCCCCGACCTGAAGCTCATCATCACCAGCGCGACCATCGACCCGGAGCGGTTCGCGCAGCACTTCGCGGATCGCCGGGGGAAGCCGGCGCCGATCGTCGAGGTGTCCGGCCGCACGTACCCCGTCGAGGTCAGGTACCGCCCGCTCGTCGAGCTCCCCGAGGAGGACGAGGAGGGCGAGGCGATCGTCCGCGACCAGACCGAGGCGATCGTCGACGCTTGCGCAGAGCTCGGCCGCGAGGGACCCGGCGACATCCTGGTGTTCCTCCCCGGGGAGCGGGAGATCCGCGACACCGCCGAGGTGCTGACCGCAGAGCGGCCGAACGACGAGATCGTGCCGCTGTACTCACGGTTGTCGGCCGCTGAACAACATCGTGTCTTCGCTCCCCATACGCAGGGCCACCCCGGCCGCCGCATCGTCCTCGCCACCAACGTCGCCGAGACCTCCCTCACCGTGCCGGGCATCCGGTACGTCGTGGACTCGGGCGTCGCACGTATCTCCCGCTACTCGGCCCGCACCAAGGTGCAACGCCTGCCCATCGAGGCGATCAGCCAGGCGTCGGCGCGCCAGCGCTCCGGCCGCTGCGGACGCGTCGAGGCCGGCATCGCCATCCGGCTCTACGCCGAGGAGGACTTCGAGTCCCGGCCCGTCTTCACCGACCCGGAGATCCTGCGCACCAACCTGGCCTCGGTCATCCTCCAGATGACGTCGCTGCGGCTCGGCGACATCGCCCGGTTCCCCTTCGTCGACCCGCCGGACAAGAGGAACGTCGCTGACGGCGTCCAGCTGCTCGAGGAGCTCGGCGCTGTGCAGGAGCGGCAACGGCTGACCAAGGTCGGGCAGCGGCTCGCCCGGCTGCCGATCGACCCGCGCCTGGGGCGGATGATCCTGGAGGCCGAGCGGCTCGGCGTCGTCCGCGACGTGCTCGTCATCGCGGCTGCCCTGTCCCTCCAGGACCCGCGCGAGCGACCGGCCGAGCAACGGCCGCAGGCCGACCAGCAGCACGCGCGGTTCACCGACAAGAAGTCGGACTTCCTCACCTGGCTCAACCTCTGGCGCTACCTGCGCGAGCAGCAGCGCGAGCTGTCGGGCAGCGCGTTCCGGCGGATGTGCAGGCGCGAGTACCTCAACTACCTGCGCGTCCGCGAGTGGCAGGACTTCGAGTCCCAGCTGCGCCAGGTCTGCAAGGAGATGCGGATCGACCTCGGGAAGCCGTCCGGGGAGCCGGACGACGACGCGATCCACCAGTCCCTGCTGGCCGGTCTGCTCAGCCACATCGGGATGCTCGAGGAGCGCGTGCAGGCCAGGGGGAATGAGCGCGTCCGGGGCCCCCGGGAGTACCTGGGCGCGCGCAACAGCAGGTTCGCGGTCTTCCCCGGCAGCGGGCTGAAGGGCGCCAACCCGGCGTACCTGATGGCCGGCGAGCTCGTCGAGACCGGCCGTCTCTGGGCCCGCCAGAACGCCGCGATCCAACCCGAGTGGGCCGAGCGCATCGGCGCGCACCTGGTCAAGCGCACGTACTCCGAGCCGCACTGGTCCAAGAAGCGCGCCGCGGTGATGGCCTACGAGCGGGTGACGCTGTACGGCGTCCCGTTGGTCGCCGACCGGCTGGTGCAGTACGGCCGCATCGACCAGGCGCTCAGCCGCGAGATGTTCATCCGGCACGCGCTCGTGTACGGCGAGTGGTCGACGACGCAGAAGTTCTACCGGGAGAACCTCCGCCTGCTGGAGGAGGCCGAGGAGCTCGAGCACCGCGCCCGCCGCCGCGACATCGTGGTCGACGAGCACACGCTCTTCGAGTTCTACGACGCGCGCATCGGGCCGGAGGTCGTCAGCGGTGCGCACTTCGACTCGTGGTGGAAGGAGGTCCGCCGCCGTGCCCCGGACCTGCTGACCTTCGACCCGGCGATGCTCACGAACGACACGGTCGAGGAGGTGCGCGAGGCGGACTACCCGCAGGCGTGGGAGGCCGAGGGCCTGACGTTCCCGATCTCCTACGTGTTCCAGCCCGGCTCCGCCGACGACGGCCTCACCATCGACGTGCCCGTCGCCACCCTCAACCGGGTGGAGGCCGACGACTTCTCCTGGAACGTCCCCGGCCTGCGCGCGGAGCTGGTCACCGACCTGATCCGCAGCCTGCCCAAGAACCTCCGGGTGTCCTTCGTGCCGGCGCCCAACACCGCCCGCGAGTTCCTGGCCCGCGTGCCGGCCGGCGACGAACCCTTGCTGGACGCGCTGGAGAGGTACCTGCGGTCGACCACCGGCGTCGTCGTCCCGCGCGAGGCCTGGGACTGGGAGAAGGTGCCCGCGCACCTGCGGCCGACCTACCGCGTCGTCGACGACGCCGGCACCGAGCAGGCGCGGGGCAAGGACCTCGAAGCGCTGAAGGCGCCCCTACGGCCGGCCTTCGACGCGGCGCTGGCCGAGGTCGCCACGTCCGAGGGTCTCTCGGCGACCGGGCAGACGACGTGGACGTTCGGCACGATCGAGGAGGCCGTGCTCCAGCGACGGGCCGGCCACGAGGTGCGCGGCTTCCCGGCGCTCGTCGACGAGGGCGCGACCGTCGGGATGGGCGTGTACGGGTCGGCCGACGAGGCGGACGCCAGGCACCGGCTCGGCGTACGACGCCTGCTGCTGCTCGGCATGAGGAACCTCGATCCCCTTGCTGCCCTGGGGAATGCCGAGAAGCTGGGACTGGCCGGCTCGCCGTACCCGACCGTCGCCGAGCTGGTCGACGACCTGCGTGCCGCCGTCGCCGGATCCGTCGTGGACGCTCACCCGCCGGTCCGCGACGAGAGGGCGTACGACGCGCTCGCCGAGGAGCTCGACGGCGTCCTCGAGGAGCGGCTGGCGGCCGTGCTCGCCGACGTGCTGCGGGTGCTGGAGGTGTGGCGCCAGACCGAGAAGCGGATCAGCGGCCGCGCCGAGCTGACGACGCTGGCCGCGATGCAGGACATGCGCGCTCAGGTGAGCCGGCTGGTCGACCGCGGGTTCGTGGGGGAGGCCGGTCCCGAGCAGCTGCGCCGGTACCCGGTCTACCTGATGGCCGTCGACCACCGCCGCGAGCGGCTGGACTCCCAGGTGGCGAAGGACGCCCAGCTGATGGCGCAGGTCGCCGACGTGCAGGCGTCCTACCTCAACCACGTTGCCGCGCTGCCCGCAGGACGTCCTCCCGGGGCAGCCCTGCGGCGGGTGCGGTGGATGCTCGAGGAGTACCGCGTCTCGCTGTGGGCGCAACAGCTCGGGACGGCGTACTCGATCTCGGACCAACGCATCCGGCGGGCCCTCGCAGACAAGAGCACCTCGCGGTCGTAGCCTGCTGCGTGATGACAGAGCGACCCCATCACAAGCCGCTGACGCCCGGCGACCGGTTCTTCGAGGCCATCGAGGGCGGCAGTGACCCGGCCCTGGTCGCGGAGGCCGCAGACCGCGCTGCCCAGCTCATCGTGCGCGGGGCGCGCGGTCCGGAGCAGGCCGAGATCGGCGAGCGGCTGACGCACCTGGCCGAGACCGAGGGGATCGAGACGATCGCCGAGCTGTGGTCGCGCGCCGCGGCGGACTCGCTGGCCGGTTGCCTGTGGCGGTTGTTCCTGCTGCGGCAGTGGGTGTACGCCGACCCGGCGGGCGTCGCGCGCCAGTTCGAGGCCGGACGGCTGCACGCGCCGGTCGCGGGCGCGGTCGCCGGCGTGGCCGACCCTCCCGGGCCGGAGGAGTTGAAGACGATGGTCGACCACGTGCTGCGCGGGATCGCGATGTCGGAGTTCGTGGACGTGCTGTTCCGCGCCGCGGCGTTCGCGCGCGTGGTCGCGACCGGGCGGGCGGCCCTCGACGTACCGGCCGAGGAGGCGTCGCGGATGCAGACCCTGGCCGACCAGCTGGAGTCGGCCGCACGGCTCGAGCTGGACCACTCGCTGGCCTGAAACTCGCGCCTGGTCACAAATTCCCCGCGGTCACCCACGAAGCACTAAACTCTTGGCGTGTGCCGGGCCGCGGCAGCCCCGGGTCCCAACTTCAGCCGCTACGAGCGGCCTTGCGCCGTGAGGCGCTCCCGGTCCGGCACACACACTCTGATCCCGGTGGTTCCCTAGGCTGTCCCCATGGATGAGCCCGGGATCGTCTACGCGCCCGAGGTCGACGGCGAACCGGACCCCGGCGAGGTCGTGTGGGGCTGGGTCCCCTACGAGGAGGACCCGTCCCAGGGCAAGGACCGGCCCGTGCTGCTGCTCGCGCGGGGTACCGAACCTGGCACCTGGCTCGGCCTGATGCTCACCAGCAAGGACCACGACCGAGACGCCGAGGACGAGGCGCACTGGGGCAGGTACTGGATGGACGTCGGTACGGGCGCCTGGGACCACGAGGGCCGGCCCAGCGAGGTACGGCTGGACCGTCTCCTCGTCCTCGACGACTCCGCCATCCGCCGCGAGGGAGCGGCGCTGGACCGGGCGACGTTCGAGGCGGTCGTCGCGGCTGCGCGCGAGCACCACGCCCTCTGACCGCTGGTCGAGGAGGGACGAAGTCCCGTCACGAGACCCCTGGACGTGGGCAGCTCGCTCACGGGGTCTCGTGACAGGCGCTAGCGCGCCTTCCTCGACCAGCGGGTCAGAACGTCGCGGCGATCCGCTTGAGGGCGGCCTTGGTGGGGGCGGGGTCGGAGGAGGCGGGGCTGGTGAACGAGACGACGCTGAGGTACTCGCCCTTGCGGACGATGCCGAGGTCGGTGGCCCGGTCGCCCTGGGCGACGCGGTAGGCCTCCGCGGAGCCGGTGGCCACCTCGACGGCACGTCGGTCGCCGACCGTGCCGTCGACCCGGCCGGCACAGTCGGCCTGCCAGGAGTCGAGGACCTGGTGGGCGCGCCAGGCGGACTTGTTGTCGGCGAACTTCGCCACCACCTGCACGGCCTTGGGCGAGGAGGCCGACGAGCTCCACGTACGTCGGGCGGCGGACAGCGCCCCGATGTCGACCAGCGAGGTGAGGTGGCAGGGACCGAGCACCTCGTCGGCGTCGGTCGTGTCCACACCGGTCCAGTCGGCGCCGGCCGTCGGCATCTTGTCGGTCGCGAGGAGGTGGGCTGCCGGGCCGATCTTGCGCTTCGGCACCTGGGCGATCGCGGAGGAGGGGTGCGCCTCGTCGCCGCAGGAGGTGAGCACCGTCACGGCGACGACCAGGCAGGTGAGCAAGGTCATCCGGAACGTACTGGGGGAAGTCAGCACGCGCTGATCGTAGGAGCCGTGGGCGCCTCCAGCCCGTCACGACACGGGCTTCCGGGGCGGCAACCGTCGGTGTCGTACCGTCCGTCGCGGGCACTACAGTGAGCCCCCGGCAGAGGGGCAGAGGAGGAGCAGCGGGTGAGGTCGGCGGTCACGCGCGTGCTCGGGGCGGGCCTCACGGTGGTGGCGGTGACGACGGCGCTGGTCCTCTCGTTGGCCGCGTGCACGACCGACTCCAGCAGCTCACCGAACCCTCCGCCGGAGACCAGCAGCGCGCCGTCCTCCCCGTCCGAGCCGGTGAAGCTGACCTTCGGGGTCTACGGCTCGCCCGACGAGGTGGCGGCGTACACCGACATGGCCCGGCACTTCGACTCGACCACCGAGCGGGCCGAGGTGGACGTCGAGCACTGGAAGGGCCACGACGGCCTGCGCACCGCGGTCGAGCGCGGCGACCCGCTCCCGGACGTGTTCCTGGTGTCGCGCCGCGACATGCGCTGGTACCTCGACAACCAGCTGACCCGGCCCGTCGACTCGCTGCTCGACGAGCGGGGCGTGGACTTCGGCGACGTCTACAGCCGAGACGCGCTGACCGCGTTCAGTGCCGACAACCGCCTGCAGTGCATGCCGTACGGCGTCGCCCCTCAGGTCGTCTTCTACAACGAGGACCTGGTCGACTTCGAGCGGATGGAGCTGCGCGGGCTCGAGGTCCCGAACGACCACAAGCGGTGGAGCTGGGACGAGTTCGTGGCGGCCGCCGAGTTCGCTGCGAGACCCAGCAAGGGCACCAAGGGTGTCTCGGTCGAGCCGACGCTGCCGGGCATCGCGCCGTTCGTGTACTCCGGCGGCGGCGACCTCTTCGACGACGACAGCGACCCGACCTCGCTGGCGTTCAGCGGTGAGGGCACCCAGGCGGCACTGCAGACGATGCTCACCCTGTTCCGCGACCCGAAGCTGACCCTCACCGAGGAGCAGCTGGCCGAGAAGCCGGCGCTGGAGTGGTTCGAGGCGGGCAAGCTCGGGATGATCACCGGCAGCCGTGCGCTCGTGCCGCAGCTGCGCAAGGTGCCTGCGCTCCACTGGGACGTGATGCCGATCCCGACGATCGACAGCCAGGCGACGACCGGCGAGATCTCGGCGCTCTGCATCTCCGCGACCGCCGTGAGCCCGGCGACCGCCGCGGACTTCCTGGTGTACGCCACCAGCACCGACGCGGTCACCGAGGTCGCCAAACGCGGCTACCTCCAACCGGCCAACCAGGAGGTCGCGTACTCCGACGACTTCCTCCAGCCCGACCAGGCGCCGCTCTCGGCCACGGTCTTCAACGACGCGCTCGGCAAGATGGCGATCCCGCCGCTGCTGGACACGTGGGACGACCTCGACGACGTGGTGGCGCCGTACCTCCAGCAGCTCTTCTACGGTGCCCCGATCCTCGACCTGGCCGCGGTGGGTCAGGACATCGACCTGGCCTCGCAGCCGATCCTCAACCCCGAGACGGCCACGCCCAGCCCGACCGACGGGACGCAGAGCCCGAGCGACGCGACGACCGGGAGTCCTACGGGGTCTCCGTCGGGGTACTAGCCGGCTCGTCCGCGTCTGTCGCCTGGGTCGGCTCCACGACGACCTTGCCCTCCGCGACCTCGCGGTCGGCGGCCAGCACGGCCTCGGCGAGCAGGGGAGCGGTCAGTCGTACCTGCCAGGCCCGGGCTCCGAAGTCGCGCAACGTCATGGCCATCGCGCGGGTCAGCGGCTCCTCCTCACGCGTGTGCGGAGGGGTCCAGAGCACCCGCCGGACGAAGTCGGGGGTCAGCAGGTTCTCGGCCGGCACGTCCTGCTGCTCGGCCAGCGCGGTGATGGCCTCGCGGGCGAGCTGGAGCCGCCGCGCCGCGACCGGGTCCTTGTCGGCCCAGGCACGCGGCGGAGGCGGGCCCTCGGCACGCGGGGAGCGCGTGGGCAGCTGGCTCTCGGGCAGGTCACGGACCTGCGCCAGCACGGCGACCCACCGGCCGGCGTACCGGTCGGCTCCTCGCCCGTAGAAGCCCTTGGTGGCCTTGAGCGCCGCCCGCGTGGTCGGCATGGCCAGCGCCGCGGCGATGATCGCGGAGTCCGGGATGATCCGGGTCGGCGTGACGTCCCGCTCGGCGGCGATCTGGTCGCGCGTCGTCCAGAGCGCCCGGACGGCGCCGAGCGCGCGGCGGCCGCGGACCTTGTGCAGCCCGGACGTGCGCCGCCACTGGTCCACGCGGGCCTGCTGGGTGAACCCGCGCAGCCAGTCGAACTCCTCCGCGGCCCAGAACTCCTTGCCGGACGCGACCAGCTCGCGCGCCAGCACCTCGCGCAGCTCGATCAGCATCTCGACGTCCAGCGCGGCGTACTCGAGCCACGGCTCGGGCAGCGGCCGCGTCGACCAGTCGACGGCGGAGTGCTCCTTGGCCATCCGCTGCCCGAGCAGGGTCTCGACGAGTGAGGCGAGACCGACGCGGGGGTACCCGAGCAGCCGGCCCGCGAGCTCGGTGTCGAACAGCCGGGTCGGGTAGAGCCCCAGCTCGGTGAGGCACGGCAGGTCCTGGGTGGCGGCGTGCAGGATCCACTCGGTGCCCTCGAGCACCTTCTGGAGCGGCGCCAACGAGTCGAAGGCGATCGGGTCGACCAGCGCCGTGCCGGCACCCTCGCGACGCAGCTGGATGAGGTACGCGCGGGCGGAGTACCGGTAGCCGGACGCCCGTTCGGCGTCGATCGCCACCGGTCCCGTGCCGGCGGCGAGGGCCGCGCACACCTCGGCCAGCCCGGCGTCGGTGTCCACGATGCGCGGCAGGCCGTCACGCAGCGGGAGGAGGGGGACGTCGGCCGGCGGCTCGTCGGCGGGAGCGCCTGAGTCCGTCTCGGGGTCGATCTCGGCGTCGATCTCGGGGTCGTCGTGGGGAAGTTTCTCGGCGGGCGGCATCAGCGACCGCGCTGCCCTCGCCTGCTCGGGATGGCGGTGACCCCTTCAGGGACTGGTTCGAGGCCGACGGCCGTGCACAGGAGCTCGCCCCAGGCCTCCACGTGGGGAGCGACGTCGAGACCCGCGGCCGAGCCGATGGGCGTCCACGAGGCCCGCAGCTCGAGCTGGGCGGAGCCGCCCTCGTCGGACATGCCGCCGAAGCTCTCGGTGGCCACGCGGGTGACGGTGCCGGACGCGGCGGTGTACTCCGCGCCGTGCGCGTCCAGGGCCTCGGTCAGCCACGACCAGCCGACCGCCGCCAGCATCGGGTCGGTGACCAGGTCCAGGTCGATCTCCGCGCGGGCGTAGGCCACGCAGCGGTAGGTGCCGTCCCAGGCGTCGTTGCCCGCCGGGTCGTGCAGCAGGATGATCCGCCCGGTGCCCAGGTCCGTGCCGTCCACGGTCACGTCGGCGGTGAGCGCGGCGGCGTACGGCGCGATCCGCTGCGGCGCCGGCATCTCCTCGCAGAAGACCTCGGGACGCAACCGCGCCGCGCGCATGGAGGCCACCGCCGCCCGGAACTCGGGGGGGCTCGAGTCCGCACCCGTCCCCGGGTGGGTCTCTTGACGGACCACCATGGGTTCAACAGTAGGTCGGTCGTCCAGTGCCGATGTGCGAACACGCCGACTGACCTGGGACGATTCGCCCGTGCCAGATGTCCAGTCCACCCCCCAGGACAGTGCTTTCATCCGCGCGACGCGTGGGCTGCCGGTGCCGCACACGCCGGTCTGGTACATGCGGCAGGCCGGCCGCTCCCTCCCGGAGTACCGCGCCCTGCGCGCCGGCGTGGGCATGCTCGAGTCCTGCATGACGCCCGACGTGGTCGTCGAGATCACGATGCAGCCGGTGCGCCGGTACGGCGTCGACGCCGCCATCTTCTTCAGCGACATCGTGCTGCCGCTCAAGGCGGTGGGCGTCGACCTCGACATCAAGCCGGGGGTCGGCCCGGTGGTGGCGTCTCCGGTGCGCACCCTCGAGGACGTCGCCGCGATACCCGACCTGACGCCCGAGCACGTCCCCTTCATCACCGAGTCCGTGCAGCGGCTGGTGGCCGAGCTCGGCGGCACGCCGCTGATCGGGTTCGCCGGCGCGCCGTTCACCGTCGCGTCGTACCTGGTCGAGGGCGGTCCCTCCAAGGAGCATGCCCGCACCAAGGCGATGATGTTCGGCGCTCCGGAGGTCTGGGACGCCCTGATGTCCAAGATCGCCGGGATCGCCGCGGCGTACCTCTCGGTGCAGGTGTCGGCGGGCGCGTCGGCCGTCCAGCTGTTCGACTCGTGGGCGGGGGCCTGCACGCCGGAGGACTACGCCACGTACGTGCAGCCCTACTCCGCGCGGGTGCTGTCGGCCGCGGGTGAGCTCGGCGTGCCGCGCATCCACTTCGGCGTGAACACCGGCAGCCTGCTGCCGCTGATGGCCGAGGCCGGCGCGGACGTCGTGGGCGTCGACTGGCGTACGCCGCTCGGTACGGCGATCCCGGCCGTCGGCGACCGCGCGGTGCAGGGCAACCTCGACCCGACGCTGGTGTTCGCGCCGACCTCGGTGATGACCTCGCGGGCCGCCGCGATCGTCGAGGCCGGCCGGGCCGCCCGCGGGCACGTCTTCAACCTCGGCCACGGCGTCATCCCGGACACCGACCCCGGTCAGCTCGAGGAGCTCACCCGGTTCGTGCAGTCGATCCCGGTGTCGTGACGCCGCTACCCCTGTAGAACCGACCCTCACTCACCGCCGGACACGGGCGCGGCGACGGCGGCGGGCTCGCGGCGCAGGCGACGGATGAGGAGCCAGACCGGGACGCCGACCAGCAGGCCGACGACGGCGAACGGCAGGACGGCACCGACGACGGTGAGCACGGCGACGACGGTGGCGCGGAGACCGTCCCAGCCGGCGGTGAGGCCGGCGAGGAAGCCGTGGTCGTCGTCCTTCTCGGGCGCCGGCGTCGCGGACGGCTTGCGCTCGATGCTGACCTTGATGGTCGCCAGCGAGGTCTGGTCGGCCAGGTACGCCTGCTGCTGCGTGAGCGAGTCCAGCTGGGCCTGGCGGTTCGAGAGCTCGGCCTCGATCGACATGATGTCGCGGATCGACTCGGCGCGGGCGAGCAGCTGGCGGACCCGGTCGACGCTGGCCTGCTGGGCCTTGATGCGGGCCTCGACGTCGATGACCTGGGTGGTGACGTCCTCGGCGCTGCTGCTGGTGGACGCGAGGTCGGCCAGCTCGCCGTTGCCGAGCGCGGTCATGACGGCGTCGAAGTCGTCGCTCGGCACCCGCAGCACCATCCGCGAGCGCAGCGGCTTGCCGGTCTTGTCGGTCTCGGTCTTGTCGTCGGCGATCGTGCCGTTGTGCTGGTCCACCAGTGCCTGCACGTCGAAGCGCGTCTTCCCGACGTCGTCGCTGCGCAGCGACACGGCGCCGTTGCGGATCACCGCCTGCTGCTCGACGAGGTCGACGGCGTTGCGCGCCGATCCGGCCTTGCTCGCGTCGGAGTCAGAGGCGACCGCCCCGTCGGCCATCTCGGGGGCGGCGACGTCACCGGCCGACCCACCGGCCCCGCCGCCGTCGGCGGTCGTGGCAGTTCCGGAGTCGGATCCGCCTCCGGAGCAGGCCGTCAGCGAGAGCAGGGCCGCGGCGGCGACCGCCGCCAGCAGGTGAGTGGTGCGCCCAGGAGTCTGCATGGGTGTGGGACGCCGCGTCATGGCCCGAGGTTCCCCGCCCCGGACGCGGTCACGTCTCGATCGGGTGACAAGGTGGTCACGTGCCCGCACCGCCCCGCCGCGCCGTCGTCGTCGGCGGAGGCATCGCCGGGCTGACCGCGGCGCGTGAGCTGGCGGCGGCGGGACGCGAGGTCGTCGTGCTCGAGGGCTCCCCGCGCATCGGCGGCAAGCTGCTCACCGCCGAGGTGGCCGGCGTCTCCGTCGACGTCGGTGCGGAGTCGATGCTCGCCCGCCGCCCGGAGGGGATGGGCCTCGCCCGCGAGGTGGGGCTCGGTCTCGTGCACCCGGCGAGCACCGCGTCGGCGGTCTGGACCCGCGGCGCGCTGCGACCGCTGCCACGCTCGGTGATGGGTGTCCCCGTCGACCCGGACCAGGTGGCCGCGTCCGGCATCCTCGACGACGCCGGCGTCGACCGGCTCCGCCACGAGCGGACGGGTCCGGACATCGGCGACGAGGACGTCTCCGTGGGCGACCTGGTCGCCGACCGTCTCGGCGGCGAGGTCGTCGACCGGCTCGTCGAGCCGCTGCTCGGTGGTGTGTACGCCGGCCATGCGCGCCTGCTCTCCGCGCGCGCCACCGTTCCTCAGCTCGTCGCCTGGAGCCGTGGCTCGCTCGTCGCCGGCGCGGCGGACGCACTCGCCGCATCCACGGGCGCCCCGGTCTTCGCCGGCATCGCCGGCGGCATGGGCCGCCTCCCCCGAGCGGTGGCATCGGGCCTCGACGTCCGCACCGACGCCACCGTCCGCGCCCTGCGACGTACCCCGGACGGCTTCGCCCTCGTCGTCGGCCCCACGACGGCCGAGCAGGAGCTGGTCGCGGACGAGGTCGTGCTCGCGACGCCGGCCGCCCCCACGGCCCGGCTGCTGCAGATGGTCGCGCCGGTCGCCGCCGCCGAGCTGGCCGAGATCGAGTCCGCGTCGATGGCCGTGGTCACCCTCGCGTTCCCGGCCCAGGACGTCGGTGGGCTGGGCGGCTCCGGCTTCCTCGTACCTCCCGTGGACGGCCGGACGATCAAGGCCTCGACGTTCTCGTTCAACAAGTGGGAGTGGGTCCGCGAGGCCGGCGGCGGTCTGCTCCTGCTGCGCACCAGCATCGGCCGGCACCGCGAGGAGTCGGTGCTCCAGGTCGCCGACGAGGACCTCGTCGCCGCGTCGCTGGCCGACCTGCGCGACGCCACCGGGCTGGCGGCCCGCCCGGTGGACACCCACGTGCAGCGGTGGGGCGGCGGGTTGCCGCAGTACGCCGTCGGCCACCTCGACCGGGTCGCCCGGGTCCGCGCCGCCGTGGCCGAGGTGCCGGGGCTCGGCGTCTGCGGCGCGGCGTACGACGGCGTGGGCATCCCGGCCGTGATCGCCTCGGCCCGCCGGGCCGTCGCAGACCTCGCCCCGGCACAATGAGGGGGTGAGCCAGCAGGACATGACCAAGGCCGCGCGGACCCGCGAGATCAACGACACCGTCCGCTACACGATGTGGTCGGTGTTCCGACTCTCCCGTCCCTACGGCGGCGACGACCGCCGCGCCGACGAGGCCGCCGAGCTCGGCGACCTGGTGGCCAAGCTGGCGACCCAGGACGTGGTGGTGCGCGGGCTCTACGAGCTGAGCGGTCTGCGCGCCGACGCCGACGTGCTGGTGTGGTGGCACGCCGAGACCGTGGAGCGGCTCCAGGACGCCTACCAGCGGCTGCGCCGGACGGCCTTCGGCGCCCGGCTCGAGCCCGTGTGGTCGCAGGTCGCCCTGCACCGGCCCGCCGAGTTCAACAAGAGCCACGTGCCGGCGTTCCTGGCCGACGAGGAGCCGCGGGCCTACGTCTGCGTCTACCCCTTCGTGCGGTCCTACGAGTGGTACCTCCTCGAGGAGTCCGAGCGCCGGGGGCTGCTGGCCGAGCACGGTCAGATGGCTCGCGACTTCCCCGACGTGCGGGCCAACACCGTGTCCAGCTTCGCGCTGGGCGACTACGAGTGGATCCTCGCCTTCGAGGCCGACGAGCTGCACCGGATCGTCGACCTGATGCGACACCTCCGGGGGTCCGAGACACGGCGCCACGTCCGCGAGGAGGTGCCGTTCTACACCGGCCCCCGCGTCTCTGCGACCGACCTGGTCCACCGCCTGCCGTGACGGAACCGGGGTCGGCGACCACCCGTCGTACCCCCATGCGCGTCCTCGTCGCCGCCGCGTCCATGCTGCTCGTCGCCCTGTCCGCGACGGCCTGTGGCACCGACAGCGGGGACACCGCGCAGGACCCCGGCAGCTCGGCACCGCCGATGCCGACCGCCATCCCACCCGCCGACGGTCCGGTCGTCGGTCTCGGCCTGGTCCTCGACGCGTCGTCCGGCGGCGAGCCGGGCTTCTGCCTCGGGCCCGTCGCGGAGTCCTACCCGCCGCAGTGCACCGGGCTGCCGATGACCGGGTGGAGCTGGGCCGAGCACCGCGGCGACTTCGACAACGCGGGCGGGGTCAAGTTCGGCAGCTTCGCGATCACCGGCACCTTCGACGGGGAGACGCTGACCTACCGGTCGGCGGTGTCGGGTGCGCTCTACGACCCGATGCCGACGCCCGAGCCCACCAGCGGGGCCGGCGATCAGCACTCGGAGGCCGAGCTCGAGGCGATCGCCCAGGACCTCCGCGAGCTCCCGGGCGCGCTCTCCACGATGCCGGGCGACAACCTCGTCGTCGTCGACGTCGTCCACGACGACGGGTCGATCCAGGACTGGGCGGACCATACGTACGGCGAGGGGCTGGTGTTCGTGCACTCCGCCCTGCAACCGGCCTAGCAGCCCCCGGTCCGCCGACCACGCCGACCACGCCGGTCAGCCGTGGTCGCAGACCCCGAACGTGTCGGTGGTCAACGTGATCCGCAGGTCGGCGTCCGGCACGTTGCTCGCGACGTACACGGTCTGGCCGGCCCCCGTGGTGATGGTGGCGGCCTCGGACACCTCCCCGTCGTGGACCAGCTGGACGCTGAGCGCGGTCCCGGGGTTGCGCAGCCCGATCTGCGTGCCCTTCACGCCGGCCGGCACCTCGACATACCCCAGCGGGAGCACGTTGGTGGCCACCTCCGCACAGTCGGAGAGGTCGAGGTCGCCACCCACGCCGACGCCGGACACGTGGTGGGCGAAGGGGATGTCCGCCGGCGCGGCCATCGCCGCGACCCGGAACTGTGCGCGGCCGGTCCAGAGCTCGTCGTCGTCCGGCGTGACGACAGGCACGTGGTCGCGCTGGCCCGGAGCCGTCAGCAGCCCGACGTCGATGGTCTGGCTGTTGGCCTCGACGGTCGTCCTGAGGAGGGGCTCGCCCTTCTCCTCCAGGTAGACGCCGGTGAGCACCCGCTGCTCGACGCCCTGCATGAAGTTCGCCCGGTCGTGGGCGAAGGTCTGGGTGCTGGCGTACGACGAGCCGACCAGCACCAGGACGAGGCCGGCCGCGACGGCGTACCGCTCGATCCTGCGCCCCGGCAGCACCGCCACCACCAGGCCGACCAGGATGGCGAAGGCGGGGAGGGTCAGGACCAGGCCGAGGGGCACGTACCGCAGCGACTGCGCCTGCTCGGGCCCGAGGTCCGCGCGCGAGCTCGCCAGCATGCCGTACGCGAAGACCGTGGTGACGACGCCCGAGACCGCGAGGGCGTGCAGCTCGTCGGTCACCCGGGCGAAGAGCGCGACCGCGACCAGCGCCACGAACATCACCGTGCCGACCGGTGCCCCGGTCGTCACGTCCCAGACGTGGCCGATGCCGGCCCACACGTAGGTGACGAACTGCATCCACGAGACGTACGGGTCCTCGTCGTCCGGCACTGCCGAGGATCCGTACGCGGCGTACCAGGCCAGGTAGACGAGCGTGGGGACGACCGCGACGGCCAGGGTCGTGCGCCAGCCGCGCAGCATCAGCGTGAAGAGGGCCGCCCACGCGACCATCGGGATGCCGAGGCCCGAGCACATCAGGCCGGCGACCAGCAGCACGTTGGCCAGCACCAGCCCGCGCCACGACGTCGCTGAGAGCACCGCCAGGCAGGCCAGGATGCCGGCCGTCAGGGACCCGAGGAACCCGATCTGGAACGCCCACAGCGTGTCCTCGCCCGCGCCGTTCCAGGCCAGTACCACCGCGCAGGCGACGGCCACCCAGTCGGCTGCCCCCGCGCGGCGCAGCAGGACGAAGAGGCCGACGCTGCCGACCATCAAGGCGGCGATCGGCATGAGGTCCCAGAGCTGGTAGTGCTGGAGGCCGACCACCTGCCACATCACGCGGTACAGGACGAGCGGGATCGTCGACCAGTGCTCGTTGTGGGGCTCGAACGGGCCGGGGCCGTTCCCACCGGTCAGTCCCCGTTGGTAGAGGAACTCCCACTCGTCGCCGAAGAACCACAGCTTGCGGGCGTGCCAGAGCAGCACGACCGTCGAGGCCAGGATGCCCACCGCCAGCGTGACGACCGGCGGGCTCGGACGCCGCTTCAGGTACGACGCGGGCGTCCGAGAGTCGCTCTGGCTCATGAGGGCACACCCTAGGGTGTGCCCCCGCGTCGGGACCTACTGGTCGACGGGCTGGTCCGCGGGCTCCAGGGTGAGGCTGATCGAGTTGATGCAGTAGCGGTCACCGGTCGGCGTGCCGTAGCCGTCGGGGAACACGTGGCCCAGGTGCGAGCCGCAGTTGGCGCACCGGACCTCGACCCGCTTCATGCCGTGCGAGGTGTCCTCGATGTACTGGATGGTGTCGCTGATCGGCTGGTAGAAGCTCGGCCACCCGCAGCCGGAGTGGAACTTGGTGTCGGACTCGAAGAGCTTGGCCTGGCAGGCCTTGCAGCGGTAGACGCCGGTGGTCTCGGTGTCGGTGTACTCACCGGTGAACGCGCGCTCGGTGCCGGCCTGGCGCAGCACCTGGTACTCGGCGGGGCTGAGCTCCTCGCGCCACTGCTCGTCGGTCTTCTCCACGTTGTACGCCATGACCGCAACGGTAGTCGGGCTCCCCACGGCACCCGGGCGGCCGGGCTTACGGCGCGGTTACGGTGTGGCCATGGCGAAGGCGGCGGCGGTCGAGGTGCAGGCGGGCGACCGCTCGGTCCGGGTCTCGAGCCCGGACCGGGTGATCTACGAGGCGACCGACCGGACGCCGGAGGTCACCAAGCTGATGGTGGCGGAGTACTTCGCGTCGGTCGGGGACGGCCTGATGCGCGCCCTGCGCGAGCGGCCGACCGCACTCGAGCGGTGGACCAGCGGCGTACGCCCGGGGATGAAGCTGGCGACCGGCCCGCAGGACAAGGATGCCGACGCGTTCTACCAGAAGCGCGTGCCCAAGGGCGCGCCCGACTACCTCGAGACCGCGACCATCACGTTCCCCTCGGGGCGGACCGCCGACGAGATCTGTCCCACCGAGATCGCCGTCCCCGTCTGGTGCGCGCACATGGGCACGCTGACGTTCCACCCCTGGCCGGTACGCCGCGCGGACGTCGACCGACCCGACGAGCTGCGCATCGACCTGGACCCGCAGCCGGGCACGACGTTCGGCGACGCGGTGCGGGTGGCCGGTGTGGCCCGCGAGCTGCTCGAGGAGAAGGGGCTGCGCGGGTACCCGAAGACGTCCGGCAACCGCGGCGTGCACATCTACGTGCGGATCGAGCCGCGCTGGGAGTTCACCGACGTGCGGCACGCGGCGATCGGCTTCGGCCGCGAGCTGGCCGCGCGCGACGAGGGCGTGACGATGAACTGGTGGAAGGAGGAGCGCGGGGAGCGGATCTTCGTGGACTTCAACCAGAACAACCGCGACCGCACCATCGCCTCGGCGTACTCCCTCCGCCCCATCGTCGGTGCCCCCGTCTCCACGCCGATGACGTGGGAGGAGCTGGCCGGGGTCACCGACCCGGGCGAGTACAACCTGTTCACCGTCCCGGACCGCGTCGCGGACGGCGACCCCTGGGCGAGCATCGACGACGTGCACCACGACATCACGCCGCTGCTGGCCTTGTACGAGGAGCAGGGCTCGGTCGAGATGAACTTCCCGCCCGACTACCCGAAGATGCCCGGCGAGCCGCCGCGCGTGCAGCCCTCGAAGAAGGTCGCCGAGCACTGGGACGAGGACGGCAACTGGATCGGTCCGGCCTGAGGCCACTCAGCCGATTCGTCAGCAGTTTCCCCGCCGCGACCACCCGGAGGATCGCTGACGAATCGGTGTCAGCCCAACCGCGCCCGGGCGTCGAAGAGCAGGACTGAGGCCGAGGCCGCGACGTTCAGGGAGTCGGCGAGGCCGCGCATCGGGATCGAGACGCGGGTGAGGTCGGGCGTGCGCCACTCGGCGGCCACACCGTCACCTTCGGAGCCGACGACGAGCGCCACCTTGCGGTGCCGGTAGTCCACGTCCAGGTAGGAGTGGGCGGCCGCGGGATCGGCGACGTACGCCGTGAAGCCGGCGCCGCTGAGGTCCCGACGGGCGTCGGCCACGGTGTCGTAGGTCAGCACGGGCGTCGTGAGCACCGTGCCGCGGCTGGCCTCGAACACCTTCGGGTGCGTCAGCCGGCAGGTGGCGTTGGTGAGGACCAGACCGTCGGCACCGGCGGCGTCGGCCGTGCGGACGAGGGTGCCGAGGTTGCCGGCGTACTCGATCCCGTCGGCCACGAGTACCAGCCGGGCCTCCGGGCGGAACACGTCGGCGGGTGTCCAGCGCGGTAGCCGGACGACCGACAGCAGGGCCGGTGCCGAGAGGCCGGGGTGGATGCGGGCGAGGGTCTTCTCGGAGATGTCGAGGGCCCCGACGTACGGGTCGGCGCCGCAGCGCAGCGTCACCTCGGGGCGGACGCCGAGCCGGGCGAGGTGCTCGTGCTGCCAGCGGCCGGCGACGGCGACGAGGCTCTCGTGACGAGGAAGCAGGTTGCGGCGGGCCTGGGAGTAGAGGCGCGCGGCGGGGTTGAGGGCGGGCATGGGATGGCTCCGGAGGCGGGAGTGGTCGCCTGACCGGCGCACGCCGGATCTACCGGTTGGGGGCGCTACTCCCCGCGCGCGAACGTACGTCGGTCGTCAGGCCGCCGAACGGGGCCTGGCTGCGGTCACTCCGTGATTCCCATGACGGTGACGGTACGAGTGCGTGGGCATCACCTGCACCCCAATATCCTGACCTGGTGACGGATCAGGTGAAGCTCGTCGTGGTGACGGGCTCGGGGCGCAGCGGCACGAGCAGCGTCGCGGGCACGCTCAAACGGCTCGGGCTCTACATCCCCCAGCCGGAGGTGGAGACCGACGAGCGGAACCCGCGCGGGTACTACGAGCCGTTGTGGGTCGCGGAGTTCCACAAGTGGCTGCTGAACCCCATCCCGGTCCGCACGATCGACTCCCGTCCGACCGCCGGCCGCATCGCGAAGAAGGCCGTCACGCCCGAGGTCGAGCAGCGCCTCAAGAGCTGGCTGGTCGAGCAGCTCGCCACGGGGGAGAAGCAGATCCTGCTCAAGGACACCCGCGCCTACTGGGTCTACGACCTGTGGCAGCGCGTCTCCACCCAGCTCGACACCCAGCTCACCAGCCTGACGATGCTGCGCCACCCCGCGCAGGTCGTGCGGTCGCGTGACACGGCGTACCTCACCGACATGGACCGGTCGTTCCGGCAGAAGCGCGAGACGACGAACGTCGCGGCGTGGATCAACGCGGCGTTCGAGACCGAGCGCGCGACACGGGGGAACCCCCGGGCGTTCGTGCCGTACTACGACCTGATCGGCGACTGGCGGGCCGCGATGGCGCGGGCCGGCGCCCAGCTCGGCCTCAGGTACAACGACACGAGCGGCCACCACCCCGTCGACGACTTCATCGACGCCGGCCTCAACCGGTCCAAGCCCGACTGGGAGGGGCTCGAGGTGTCCCCGACGCTGGTCGACCTCGCCGACCGCGCGTGGGACGCCATGAACGGGCTGGTGGAGACGCCCGACGACGACGTGGTGATGAAGCGGATCGACGGCCTGCGGCGGGAGTACCGCGAGCTGTACGAGTCCTCGGCCGCCATCGCCCTGGACGAGACCACGGCGCAGGTGGCCAAGGTACGCCGGAAGCTGAAGGCCCGGCTGGCCAAGGCCGAGGCGGAGATCGAGCGCCTGAAGACCGGCGGCTAGCGGGTCTCGTCCTTCTCCCACGGCGCGGCGACGGGGAAGTACTCCTGCAGGAACCCCGCGAGCAGCGCGTCCAGCCGGTCGAGCCGGAACCCGTGGTCGTGGTGGTCGCCGAGGCAGAAGAAGTCCTGCTCGCGCTTCATGAGCAGCGAGAGCTGCCAGTCCAGGTCGGGGTTGGCGATGTTCACGAACTCGGTGTCGGCCTCGGCGACGTAGGCCGTGCCGGTGAGCACCGCGTAGTGCTGGACGAACGAGCTCAGCATCGAGATGTCGGTGTCGGACCGGAACGGTGACCGGGCGGTCCGCTCGACGTCGTCCTTGAACCGCTCTTCGATCTCGCGCAGCACGGACGTGCGGACGGCGTACGGCGCGTGGGCCAGCGCGTTGGTCGTCCCCGCGCCGAAGGTGTCCTGGAGGATGCGGCGGTTGTTCCACGCGGCCTTCAGCCACGGGGGCGAGCCGGGCAGGTCGCTGAGGCCGATGGTGGACGGGGCGAAGAACACCGACGTCAGCCCCGCCGGGCTGAACAGCGCCTCCGGGCGCAGCGGGCGGCCGAGGAAGAAGTCGTCGTTGAAGTACAGCCAGTGCTCGGCCAGGCCCGGGATGTGGTGCAGCGAGGTCTCGATCGCGTGCGAGTTGAAGGTCGGCAGCGCGTCGGCGGGCAGGATCTCGTCGTGTCGCACCACCCGCACGCCCGGATGGTCGAGGTCGAGCCACGGCGGCACCTGGCCGCTGGTGACGACGTAGATGTTGCGCACCCACGGGGCGAACAGATGCACCGACCGCAGGGAGTAGCGCAGCTCGTCGCGGGAGATGAACCGCGCCCGGCCACTCGCCTCGCGCGTCTGCGCCGTCTGTTGCGCCCCGCCCTCGATGCCGGCGATCCGCTGCTCGCGGGCCGCGTCCCACTCGGGGTCGTTGCCGTCGACCCAGGTGTAGACGACGTCGACGGGGAACCGGCACTCGTTGACCGTCGGGGTGGCCATCAGCGGCAGGGTGCGCACCTCGACGCCCTCGATGGTCGCCGGCACCAGCGACGCGCCGGCCGGAATCTTGGTGGTGTAGCGGTTGCGCGTGGGTGACACCAGGCCGCCGTCGACGTGCCGCTCCCAGAACTGCACCTCGACCGAGCAGCCCTGCCCGACCAGCTGCGACGTGCCGTCGACGACCGGCCACGGCTCGAGGAACAGCCGCGGCGTCATGCCGCGGCGCAGCTCGTCGCCGAGGGTGTGCACCGAGCCGCGGCGCTCCGGCCAGCCGTGCTGCTCGGGGTCGCGCACGGAGAGGTACGCCGGGGCGCCGGTGTCGCCGAGCGACTTCAGGAAGGCGTCGCGGTCGGCGATCGGCAGCACGACGACCGGGGCGCCGGCCTCGTGGGCGGGGATGACCAGCCACTCGTGGCTGGCGGCGACGGCGCAGCGCACGGCCCAGGCCAGGGTCGCCTCGCGCGCCTCGACGGGCGTGACGCCCTCGGCCGCGCGGGCCGCCGCGGCGGACGTGGCGACCGGCTTGGCCGACGCCAGGGCGGTGACGCGCGGGGCCAGCCGGCCGGCGACGGTACGTCGCGCACGGGCGGCGCTGAAGACGCCCACCCAGCGCTCGGCGATGGCGTAGGCGTCGTACTGGCGCGACGTCCGGTAGGCGCCCTCGCCGAGGGTGCGCCGTAGGTCGGTGTCAGCGGCCAGCCGGAGCAGGGCCGCCGCCATGCCCGCGATCGACTCCGGCGAGACCAGCAGGCCGTTGACCTCGTGCTCGATGATCTCCCGCGGGCCGGACGCGCAGTCGTACGACGCCACCGGGACGCCGGCCGCCATCGCTTCCTGCACCACCAGCGGGAAGGCCTCGGCCCGCGACGTGAGCGCGCAGATGGACGCCTTCGCCCACTCGCCGCGCATGTCCGACACGGCGCCGGGCAGCTCGACCCGGTCGTAGAGCCCGAGCCGGCGGATCTGACGCACCAGCTCGGTGCGCTTGGGCCCGAGGCCGAGGATGCGCAGCCGCCAGTCGGGCAGCTGGTCGGCGACCAGGGCGAAGGCGTCGATGAGCCGGGAGTACCCCTTCTCGTTCACCAGCCGGCCCGCCGTCAGGATGAGCGGGGAGTCCAGGCGCGAGCGCGGCGTGAAGCCCAGTGGCAGCGGGTTGGGCACGATCGCGATCTCCGGCGTGGCGTCGCCGAGCTGCTCGCGCACCCAGTCGGCCATGGCCGGGGTGAACACCGCCACCACATCGGCGCGCGGCGCGAAGTACAGCAGGGGCTCCAGACCGGAGCTGCGGTCGGAGCTGGAGCGGTGCTCCTGGTGCACCACGACCACCTCGGGCGGCAGCAGCTGCACCGCCGCGGCCAGCAGCCCGGGGGTGACGGTGACCAGCACGTCGGTGTCCAGGTGCGGCAGGGCGTGCTCGAGGCCGAGGTCGCACAGGGCGGTGAACTGCCAGTCCCAGCGCTCGGGGACCAGCAGGGACTCCCGCTCGTGGAGCGCACGGGCCTGCGCGGCCGGCAGCTCGACGCCGATGGCCGCGGGGTCCTGTCCCTCGCGGACGTCGACGAGGTACCGCACGTCCACGCGCTCGTCGATGTCGTAGTGGGGCCGCTCACCGCTTCGGGTCACCGACAGCAGCCGGACGCGGTGGTCGCCGGCCAGCGCGTTGGCCTGGGTGATCGCCGAGCGGCTGGTGCCGCCCATGCCGTCGAGGTTGAAGACGAGGTAGGTGATCTTCACGCCGGGCCACCCTCGGGACGGCGGACGCGCAGCACGCCGTCGGACAGCCAGCGGTACACCAGGCTGAACACGGGTCCGTCGCCGTCCTCGTTCTGCACGTGGGGGAGCTGCGCCGCGTGGTCGGGACGGACGAGCTCGTTGTGACGGCGCCGTACGGGTAGGTCGCCGGCGTGCACGGTGGCCGTGACCCCGACCTGCTCGGGCACGTCGCGGTGGTCGAGGGTCGCGACGGCCACGTCGCCCTCGCGCGTGAGCGGTCGGGTGAGCAGCAGGGCACCACTCTCGTCGTCCACGATCCGGAGCTCGGCTCCCTCGGGCGCGCCCTCGAGCCGCATCGTGACCACGTCGTCGTCGTCCGCGGTGATCGAGAGCAGGTACGCCGCGGCGGGGGCGTCCTCGCGGGCCAGCAGCAGCGTCCCGTCCTCGGCGCGCTCGACCTGCCACTGCACGCCGTCGACGGCCGGGGTGAGGACGGGCTCGCCGCGCAGCAGCGGGGGCGTCCACACCCGGTGCACCTTGCCGCCCGGTGCGGTGATGACGACCTCGAAGCGGCCGGGGCCGCCGGGCACGCCGCGCAGGTCCGCCCGTACCGAGCGGAAGCGCGGGTCGTCCTCGGCCAGGTCGCTGGTCAGCGGCACGACCTTCTCGGTGCCGACGGGACGCAGCGCAAGTGTCCCGGGCGTCGCGTCGACCGCCAGCCAGAGGTGCCGCCCGTCGAGCACCCCGGCGAACGCCGAGCGCGGGCGACGGCCCGGGGCGTCCGGAGCGGATCCCCCGACCCGAGCCTCCGCCGGGCCTTCGGCACGGCCCAGCCGGTCGCCCAGTCGGTCGCCCAGCCGGTCGCGGGCCTGATCGGCTGCCTCACGCGCCACGGACTGGAGGCGCCGGGAGAGCTTCACCCAGCGATCGTAGCGAGGGCGCGGCGACGATCAGCGAGCGCTGACCAGGGTTCCCGCGCGGGTGGTCGCCAGGACGGGCAGGCTCGCGACGTACTCCTCCAGCACCACCGGGGTGAGCGCGCCGGCATCGGCGGGCTTCCAGCAGCAGTAGCGGACCCGCCCGTTGCGCAGGTTCTCCACGAGCACCTGCTGGCCGTCCGGGCCGAACGGCGAGGCGAGCGGGTAGTCGTACGGCGTGGGGTTGCGCAGGCCGGTCGCCAGGTACCAGACGGCCGCGTCCGGCCGGAGCAGCAGGACGGTGCCCCGGGTCAGGCCGCGGAGCTCCTCGCCACCGCCGAGGACCTCGGCGAGGTCCCACGGCCACGGGTTCACGCCCGCGAACGGCGTCCCCGTCGCGTCCGGCAGCCTCGTACCTCGCCGCTCGACGACGGCGACCACCGCCGAGACCCCGCCCGCCAGGCCCAGCAGGACGGCCCACGCGACCGCCAGTGACGGGGCGAGCCGGTCCGCGGCGACCAGTCCGGGGGCGGTCCACAGCGGCAGCGAGCAGCGCACGTGCACGCCGTCGGCCCGTGGCCAGAGGGCGGCCAGGGCGACGACCACCAGCCCGAGGACCGGCCAGGAGACGGCGCGGTCGCCGACCACGGACGCGACCAGGTCCGCGGCGACGAGGCCGGCGGCGAGCACGGTGAGGGCGTAGGCCCCCCACGTCAGCCGCACCTCCTTCAGCGACTGGTCCGGCGGTCGGTGGAGCATCGTCCGCCAGGCGGACACGAAACCGGAGCCCCCCGTCGCCACGAACGTGCGCTTGTTGTGCAGCAGCCGCTGCACGATCGAGGGGCCGACGCCGCCGCGGGCGGCCACGCCGTACCCGGCCACGACCAGGACCGCGGCCACCCCCACGGCCCAGACCGCCGAGAGCTCGCCGGCCGCGAGGACGCCCGGCACGGCGGCCAGGCCGAGGGTGTACTTGTTCAGCAGCGCGAGCGCGAGTCCCGTCCCGCCGAGCGCGGCCGCCATCCAGGGGGTGTCGATGCCCAGCGGTGCGGCCAGGGCGACCAGCACCCCGACGCGCGACCAGAGCCCGTAGTGGTTGTCCGACGTCCAGAGGGCCGTCGACATCAGCACGGCCCCCGCGGCGACGGTCAGGCCGGCGTACGGCGGGGCGCCGAGCGCCGCGGTCCACGCCCACGCGGCGCCGGCGACCGCGACCGAGAGCACGACGACGGCCCGGCGCATGACGAGCAGTCGTTCGCCCCACCAGCGCACCAGCAGCCGGTCGACCCACACGCTCCAGGGTCCGGCGCCGAAGAACACGCCGCGGTACAGGCGACGGCCGGCCCGGACCCGGCGGACGACGACCAGCGGCCAGCACTCGTCGGGGTTCGTGGGCAGCCGGGGCACCGTCCACCAGCCGAGCGCCGCCACGACCACGGCGACGGCCGCCGCGAGGACCGCCGGCTGGTGGGGGAGCGTCACGCCGTGGCGCTGACCACGACGAACGCCTTGGCGCGGTCCCAGCCGGGCACGGACTCCAGACGGGACTCCAGCCGGCGGCCCCACCGCTTGTTGGCCAGCGCGGGCGGGAACGCCCCGAACGTCGTCACCTCGACGTCCGTCAGCCCGGCCGCGGTCGCGGCCCGCCGCAGCTTGCCGGCGCGCATGTGCACGATCCCCTTGTCGCCCTTCCAGCTCATGCCGGGTGTGAGGGTCACCTGCACGTAGAAGCCCGGGAAGTACGCGTTGGGCTCGATGAACACCACGCGACCTCCGGGCCTGGCCAGCCGGCGCGAGCCCGCGAAGGCGCCCTCGATCTCGTCGAGGTGGTGCAGCACGAAGAACCCGGTCACGGCGTCGAACCTGCCGTGCAGCTCGGCCGGCGGGTGGACCATGTCGCCCTCGACCGCGGTCACCTCCGGGGCGACTTCGCGCAGCTGCTCGACCAGACCGGGCGTGAGGTCCAGCCCGGTGGTGTCGAAGCCACGGGCGGCGAGGCCGACGGTGTACTTGCCCGGGCCGCAGCCCACGTCGACAACCTGGTCGCCGGGCTGGAGCCGGGCGGCGGCGACCACCGCGTCCAGGTGGCGCCGGGTGTACGGCGTGTCCGCACGGCGCCGCGGGTCCATCCGGGGCAGGTCGCGGCCGGTGAAGTAGGCGATCTGCTGCTCGTTGTGGTGCTGGTGGGTCACGGTTCCTCACTTCTGACGAGACCGAGCTCGACGACCTCGGCGGTGGGTGGACGGCGGCGTACGGGTTGCAGCCGACGCACCACGGGGTGCAGCGGGGTCAGGGTCACCAGGCCCCGCACGGCGACCCGGACCCGGCGCAGCGACCCGGTGGCGGAGCGGCCGCGCGGGCGCGTGTGCCGGTCGACCGGGACGGTCGTGATGCGCAGGCGGGCGAGGGCGGCTGCGGGGACGAGCGGCGCGGCGTGGTCGTCCAGGGCCACCACCCGTGCGGCGGCGTCGCGGCGCCAGGCGCTGAACATCCCGGCGTCGACCGGGATCCGGCCGCCGGAGAGCAGGCGCGCCACGCGGCGGTAGAGCCGGGCGGTGCGCTCCTGGCCGGGGTCGGCGTAGTGGCCTCGACGGCCGGCGCACACCACGTCGGCAGTGCCCGAGTCCAGGGCGGCCAGCAGGCGGGGCACGTCCTCCGGGGCGTCCTGGAGGTCGGCGTCCATCACCACGACGCGCTCGCCGCGCGCGTGCCGCAGCCCGGCCTGCACGGCGGCGTGCTGGCCGGCGTTGTCCCGGAGCCGGACCAGCCGGCCGGGCACGTGGGCCCATCGTGCGAGCACGGCGTCGCCGCTGCCGTCGGGGCAGCGGTCGTCCACCAGCACGTACTCGGCCCCGGGCGGGCACGCGGCCCCGAGCCGGCCCAGCAGCTCGTCGAGCGTGGCCGCGGTGCGGTGCAGCGGCAGCACGATCGAGAGCGGTGGCCGGTTCATCGGCGTACCTGCGGCTCGAACCGGCCGGCGTCGATCTCCGCGATCCGTGCGAGCAGCGCCTCCCGGTCGGCGTCCACCTCGCCGGCCTGACGACCGGCGAGCCGCGCCAGCGCGCGGTGGATGGCCGCCAGCACGGACTCGGGCGAGCTCAGCGCGGCGTCGGCCACGAACGCGTTGCGCATCATCGCGAAGGCGCAGCCGCTGCGGACGATGTCGCCCATCAGCAGCCGGGCGGGCAGCGGGTAGCCGCGGGCCGGGTCGGTGAGCCCGCCGAACCCGTACGCCGTCGAGGCCAGCTCCGCGACCAGCCGGTCGACCGTCCCGTCGGCGAGGGCGGTGAAGACCGACGGCGTCTCCCGCTCGAGCGCGAGGTCGAGGAGACCGACGAAGGCCCGGCAGATCCCGAGGTCCGCCAGGGACGCGGCGCGCGCGGCGGCCTCGGGCGTCTCGACCATGATCCCGACGCCGACCCGGTCCCGCACCGCGTGGAGCACCCGCTCGACCTCGGCCTCGCGGCGCACCATCGGGACCAGCACCTCGTCGGCGCCGAGGTCGACCGCCCGCTCGACCTCCTCCTCGGTGCCGGGACCGACCTGGTTGACCCGGCACACGACCGGCCAGGGGCTCACCTCGCGCACCTCGGCCAGCGCGGTGAGCTGGGCCGCGGTCGGCCGGCGGTCCCGCTCGCCCCGATCGTCGGGTCGCTCCCAGTCGACCGCGACCGCGGCGGGTTGGGCGTCCTCGGACGCGGCGGCCAGCCTCGTGAGCAGGGCGACGTCGCTGGACATCAGGATCGGCTGCACGCTCATCCGCACCTCCCCACCAGCACCAGCGAGGTGCCCGTCGGGGGGACGGCGACCGGCCAGGTGACCATGCTCGCCTCGACCCGGTTCACCCAGCCGAGCACGGTGTTGAGCGGTCCGGGCGGGTGCTCCTCCTGGTGCAGCGACGCCGCGGCGTCGGGGGTGGGCCGGCGGGCGGCGTACCAGCGGGCGGCCGCGACGGCGGGCAGCAGCGTGAGCTGGTACCCGCGCAGCGTCACCACGTCGAACCCCGCCCCCTCGACCACCCGGCGCAGGGTACGTCGGGTGTAGCGGCGCAGGTGCCCCGCGCGCTCGTCGCGCACGCTCCACAGCGACGGCCACGCAGGCACCAGCACCAGCAGCAGCCCGCCGGGGCGCAGCACGCGGTGGCACTCGGCCAGGGCCGCCACGTCGTCGAGGTGCTCGATGACGTCGCGGACCATCACCGTGCCGACCGAGCCGTCGGCCAGCGGCACCCGTTCGGCGCTGCCGACGACCGTCGCGCCGGCGGGCGCGAGGAGCACGTCGGGCGCCCGGTCGATCGCCAGCACCCGGCGTCCGTCCGCGGCCAGCGACGTCGCGAACCGGCCGGTCCCGCAGCCCAGGTCCAGCACCGGCTCCGGCGCGGCGTGGTGGTCGAGCAGCTTGCGCACCAGCCGGTCGCGTCCGGCGAACCAGAAGTGCTGCTGCTCGAGGGGAGCGAGCCGCTCGGCATGTGTGGTCACGCGACCGCCGCCCAGACCCGCTCCATGCCCTCGGCGAGGGAGGTCGACGGGACCCAGCCGAGCAGGTGGCGGCACCGGGTCGTGTCCGCGGACCACTGCGGGACGTCGTACGGGCGGGCTGCGCGAGCGCCGGGCGCCGTGCGCAGGCGGGTGCCGCTGGCCGCCTCGAAGGCCGCGACGATCTCGGGGACGGTCGAGGCGACCCCGCTGCCCACGTTGATGGGGAGGCCGTACGCCGAGGTCCCGGCGACCCGCACGACCGCCTCGGCGACGTCGTCGACGTAGACCATGTCGCGGCGGGTCTCGGCGTCGACGAGCGGCACGACGTCCCCGGACCGCGCGGCCGCGACCAGGGTCGGGACCAGCCGACCGGGCGGTTCGTGCGGTCCGTAGGAACGGAAGACGATCAGCTCGCTGCAGGGCACGGCCGTCTCACCGGCCCAGTGCCACAGCGCCGCTGCGGCGGCGCGCTTGGCGACGCCCCGCGCAGTGATCGGCGCGAACGGCCCGGTCTCGACGAGTGGCCGGTCGGAGGGCGCGTAGCCCAGCGAGCTGCCCAGGTGCACGACGCCCCGGACCCGGTCGGGGTCCAGGGCGTCGAGCAGGGAGACGGTGGTGAGCACGGTGTCGCGCCACAGCGCGACCCGCGACGGACCTCCGGTCGTGTCGGGATGACCGGCCCGGCCCGCCGCGTCGACGACCAGCAGGTCGGCGTACGGAGCCAGCGCGGCGGTGACCGAGGACGTGTCGAGCAGGTCGACGCGCGCGACGTCGGCGCCCGGGACGCCGTCCAGCCGCCAGGCGTCGGTGCGCGGGTGCACCAGGGCGGTCGTGGGCACGCCGAGCGCGGCGAACGTGCGGACGACCGCCGAGCCCAGGTCCCCCGCGCCACCGGCGACCGCGACGCGCATGGGCCGAGGTTAGTGTCAGCTCCTGGTCAGGTGCGGGTCAGGTTCACGTCAGAGGCCGCTGATGCCCTCGCCGCCGCCGGCCTGCTCGTCGAAGTTCTCGTGCTCGAGCAGGTGCAGCACTGGCACGCCGATCTTGCGGCGGGCGCGGGAGGTCCAGTCGACGTGGAAGAACTCGGCCACGACGTGCGGCCGGGTCAGGATGATGGCCTCCCGGCCGTCGACCTCGGAGACCTCGGCGGCCAGGGCCCGGATGGGGTCGTCGCCGACCGTCTTGCCGTGGGCGGTCGCGCCCGCGCCCCGCAGCGCGGCCAGGGTCGCGGTGAGGTCGGCGTGCGAGCGCTCCTCGGCGTCCTTGCGGACCGCGGCCACGTCGACCTCCGGCATGCCGAGCGTGGGGTTGCCCATCAGCTCGCCGCCCGAGAGCGTGCCCATCGACGCCTCGATCCGGGCGGCGGCGTCCTCGACCGGGAACAGCACGTGGTAGACCACCGGGTCGTCGAGGTCCTCGTGCAGGGAGCGCACCTGGCGCGCGTCCTCGGAGGTCAGCGCCTGCTCGACCAGCAGCACGACGTCGTATGAGCTCATGACAACTCCTGATCGGTGGTCGAGCCTGTCGAGATCCCAAGGATACGGCCGAGATCGTAGGAAACGACCTCCTCGAGCTGGTCGTAGCCGCACGACTCGGGGTCGCGGTCGGTGCGCCAGCGGCGGAACTGCGCAGTGTGCCGGAACCTCCGGCCCTCCATGTGGTCGTAGGCCACCTCGACGACCCGTTCGGGCCGCAGCGGCGTGAAGCTGAGGTCCTTGCCCTGGCTCCACCGGCTCTGCGTCCCCGGCACGCGGTCGGGGTTCGCGGTCAGGAACTCCGCCCAGCGGCCCCAGGGGTGCTCCTCGATCGGGACGACGAGGGGCTGCAGCTCCTCGAACAGCTCGGCCCGCCGCTTCTCGGTGAAGCTGGCGCTGACGCCGACGTGCTGGAGCCCGTCGTCCGTGTACAGCCCGAGCAGCAGGCTGCCGATCAGGGGCCGCTGCGGCGTGGAGGTCTTGTGCTCGCGGTACCCCGCGACGACGCAGTCCGCGGTCCGCTCGTGCTTGATCTTCAGCATGGTCCGGGCGTTCTGCTCGTACCTCGCCCCCAGGGGCTTGGCGACCACGCCGTCGAGCCCGGCGCCCTCGAACTGGCTGAACCACTGCTCGGCGACCTCCGGGTCCTCGGTCGTCCGGGTCAGGTAGCAGGGTCCGTCGACGCCGCGCAGCGCCCGCTCGAGCGCGGCGCGGCGCTCGGCGAACGGCCGGCCGACGTACGACTCGTCGCCCAGGGCCAGCAGGTCGAACGCCACGAACCCCGCCGGCGTCTCCTCCGAGAGCAGCTTCACGCGCGAGGCCGCGGGGTGGATGCGCTCCTGGAGCTTCTCGAACTCCAGCCGGTCGCCCCCTCCTGGACTGCGGAGCGCGACGAACACCTCGCCGTCCAGGACGCAGCGCTCGGGGAGCTGCTCCTTGATCGCCGCCACGACCTCGGGGAAGTAGCGGGTGAGCGGCTTGGTGTTGCGGCTGGCCAGCTCGACCTCGTCGCCGTCGCGGAACACGATGCAGCGGAACCCGTCCCACTTCGGCTCGAAGCTCAGCCCGCCGTGCTTGGCCGGGTCGGGGATGCCCGTGACCGACTTCGCCAGCATCGGCTGCACCGGGGGCATGACGGGCAGGTCCACGCTGGTGACCCTAGTCGGCGCGCCGGCGGCTATGCCGTGAGAGGGGTGTCCTCCACCTGGGATCCGGTACCTCCTGGACCGCCGGGGTCTCGGGGGAGGTCCAGCACGAACGTCGCACCCCCCGACCGGTCGTCGATCAGGTCGAGCGACCCGCCCTGCTGACGAGCCAGCTCGCGTGCGATGTTCAGGCCGATGCCCTGACCGGTCGACCGCGGGCCCCGGACACCCCAGTCGAACACCCGGCCCAGCAGTGAGCGGTCGACGCCAGGACCGTCGTCGTGGACCACGACCTGGACGTACCCCCCCTTCGGCGTCACGAGCACCTCTGCCTCGGAGCGTGCGTGCGTGGCCGCATTGTCGAGCAGGACGTTGATCACCTCGGCCACCGCGTCCCGGTTCGCCAGCACCCGGTGCCCGGACGGCGCCCAGGAGATGCGTCGACCGCGCGCCTGGTGGGAGACCACCAGCGGGCCGATCGTGGCGTCCAGATCGGTCGAACGGGAGCTCGTCGCGTCCGCGGACGGCGGAGCCACCAGACGCTCCAGACGGGCCAGCTCGGACGTGACCATCCCCTGGAGCGTGGTACGCCGCTCCGCGCTGATCTCGTGCGTGGAGAGGAGGAGCCGGCTGGCCGACGTGATGCCGGCGATCGTCGCGTTGATCTCGTGCATGCGGGCTCGGTGCTTGCGATCGGCGCGTCGAGCGCGTAGCAGCTCGTCCCCGAGGTTGCTGTAGCTCTGTCGTGCGGTCCCCACCACACGGATGAACAGCGCGAGGTAGGTGGTCACGAGAAGGACGGCGCCGACGACGTCACCGAGGACCACCACCGTCCGGGCCGTCGGCGAGCCGTCCCCCATGAAGAGCGCCAGGTGCGCCACGCCGACCGCCGCGATCGCGAAGGCGGTGCGCTGGCGGACCCAGGGCGGGATCGAGCCGATCCGCGGCGTGAGGCCGGCCCCCCACCAGAGCAGGCCGGCGACGAGCGCCACCGTCACGACGTACGCCGCGCTCGACAGCCCGCGCTGCACGTGGAGGCCGACGGCGGGGTCGGTTCCGAACCAGGCCAGTCGGCACCCCGCGACCAGGGCCCCGACGCCGAAGCCGACGGCAGCAGGATCCAGGGTCCGCCCCACCTGATGCCCCAGGGCGATGGCCACCACGACCACGAGGGCCGCGGAGACGTCAGCGGCCAACACGTGGATGCTGGGGACCGGCCCGGACGTGACACGCTGGAGCGCCCCACGGACCAGCTCCTGGAAGCCGAGCGCGGCCAAGCCGATCGTCGCCCACGCGAGTCCCTGCCGTCGGTCGATCCACCACGTCGCATAGCAGGCGAACGCCGCCAGCAGCGCCGCCGGCGACACGATCAACGCGTCGAGGTCCACCGTCGCCACGAACAGGTCGCCGTCGGCGGCGATCATCCCGATCCCGATCACCGGCGTCAGGACGACCGCCACGATCAGGCTCGTGTGCCGCCAGGACCAGGCGTCGCCCGGTACCCGTGCTGAAGTCATGCAAGGCCCCCCCAGGCCTGGTGATCCCTTGGCCCCCCACTGGATCTGAAGCCACAGCGTGCGGAACGCACCGGAATACGTCAATCCCCGCCCTAGACCGGCCCACGGGTGAGGCCTCGGAGCGCTGCCCTGCCTTCGCCCGGACATGGTCACCCGGTACCATGCCCCCGAAGAGGGAGATGCTGAGTGGAGGCCGGTGGGGGCGGCGACCTCTCGGTCGACGCAAGGTGTGAGAGCAATGGCGACGTCGACGCCCGAGCGGCTGCGTGTGCTCATCGCGTCCGACCGCGCCCTGATCGCGGACACCGTCCGTGCTGCCCTGGCCGCCGGAGGACACGACGTGGCCGTCGTCGAGTGGCCGGCTGACCCGGCGAAGCACCAGCAGACGTCGCCGGAGCCGGATCACGGGATCCAGGACCACGGGGTCGGTCTCCTGCTCTGCGACCTCGACCAGTGGTCGACGGTCCAGACGGCGTCGTCGGTGGTGGGGAGCATCGGCGTGCCGTGGGTCGTGCTGACCGGCTCACCACGCGGCCCGTCATGGGGAGCCCTGCTGGAGGCGGGGGTCGAGCTCATCCTGGGTGAGGAGACCCGGTTGGAGGAGATCGGCGACGTTCTCGTGGCGGTGGCCGAGAATCGCGTCAGCACCCCCTCCGACGAGCGCGCCGAGCTGACGACCGCCTGGCGGGGGCTGCGCTCGCCTCATTACTGCTGAGGTTGCGCGTGGCCGGTCACCCGACCGGGTCAGGCGGCCGGCGGTTGCCAGCCGACGTGGTGGGCCATCCCCACGGCGGCCAGCTGGGACGACACCTCGAGCTTGGCGAGGATCGACTTCACCTGGGTCCGCACCGTCGCCTCGGACACCACGCTGTGCGCGGCGATGTCGTGGACGGTGCAGCCGCGCATGAGACGACCCAGGACCTGTGACTCGCGGGCGGTGAGCAACGAGAGCCGGGTCATCGTCTCGGCCAGCTCCGAGCGTCCCTGGTGCCAGGCGCGCAGGAGGCCCTCCCGCTCCTCGTAGGTCATGACCGGCTTGCCCTCGTTGATTCTCCTGGCGGTCGCCAGGATGCTGCTGAGCGGTTGTCCCTTGGACAGCACGGCTCGCGCCCCGTTCCTGACCGCCTCCCCCCACCGGGCGCGGTCGGTGGACGCGGTCACCACCACCACGTTGACGCCGACCTTGGCCAGCGGCGCGATGAGCCGTACTCCGTCCCCGAACCGGCCCAGGTCCAGGTCGAGGAGCACGATCCTCGGGCGCAGCCGGACGATCGACGACAGCATCGTGCCCGGCGCGTTGGGGTGGTCCGGGACGGGGATACGACGCACGTCGTATCCCTCGACAGACAGCACGAGCTCCAGCGACTCGGCGAAGAGCATGTGGTCCTCGACGATCAGGATGCGCAGCTGAGCCCGAGCGCTCCGCGGGCGTGTGTCGTGCGCTGCCATGGTCATGCCTCGCGCCCTGGCAGGGCGCCCGAGCACGCACCCGCGCGTGCGGTGTCGCACGCGTGAGTAGGCGCGCTCGAAGCACGCAACTGTGTCATTGGTCGTACCCCCCAGGACGAACCACCCCAACAGGCGATCGAAGGACCCCCGCCCTCGACAGCCCCGATCCTCCGGACCGACTCGTCTTCGAATGTGGAATTTAGCGTGTCTGGGGCGCATACCGCATCAGGTGGACCCTTTACCGCATATTGATGACGGGAGCCGGCGGCGCGCCGCGCACGGAGTGCCCGATCCAGGGGCGTCCCCAATAGTGGGGGCCCGCTCCGCCCAACCGGGCTGGTGCCGGCGCCAGCGGCCAGGATTCAGCCCGACGCATCAGCGTGCGTGGGACATGACAGGGGTCGGATGGCTGGGTCAGTGCTGTCAGTTCGACCGGCCGTCGTCGTTGCTGCGGAGCACTCACTGGTCGCCGAGACTGTCGCCGCGGGTCTCTCCGGGCGAGGCGTGGCTGCCACGACGTTGAGGTGGCCCACCGATCCCCGGGCCGGAGGGGACCTCCCCGGATCACCCTCCGGTCTGGTCGGTCTCCTGATCACCGGTCTGGACAGCTGGACGAGCCTGCACGCGACCCGGCGGCTGATCGCCGATGAGCCGCTCGCCTGGGTGGTGGTGACCAGCGCGTCCGAGGGACCGATGTGGGGGGCGGCGCTGGACGCCGGTGCTCGCGTGGTCCTCCCCAGCAGCGTGCGCCTCGCAGCGGTGTGCCGGACGCTGGCGTCGGCCTCGCGGGGGACGGTGCGGCCGTTCGCGGGCAGGCGAGCCCTCCTCATCGGCTCGTGGTCGCAGCTGCTCGCACGGCAGGAGGAGCTCTGCCTCCGAGTCGGCTCCCTGACACCGCGCGAGCACGAGGTGCTGAGCATGCTGCACGCGGGGGACGGCATCAGCCGGATCGCTCAGCTGCTGGGGATCTCCCCCGTCACCGTCCGCAGCCAGGTGAAGGGCGTCCTGCGCAAGCTCGAGGTGAAGAGCCAGCTCGGCGCCGTGGCCGCGCTCGACGACCTGCTCGCGCTCGGGGCCTGCCCGGGGTACCCGGGCACCCGCGGCGCGGGAGCAGAGCTGTCCCCCAATTGAGGTATGTCGGGGTCGCCGGTCGCGACCGGGAGAGCGCGGCCAGGGAGCATCTCGGGTGATGGACGCCTTGCGACTTCCCGCGGGACCCCTCGACGTGCTCTGCGTCGGGGCCCATCCCGACGACGTCGAGATCGGCTGCGGCGGGACCCTGCTCCGGCTGGCGGAGCGGCTCGACCTGCGACTGACGGTGGCCGTCCTCACGGGGACCCCGGACCGGGTCAGCGAGTCGACCGCCGCACTCCAGGACTTCGTCCCGGGCGTCAAGACCCACTTCGCGGAGTTCCCGGACGGTCGGCTCCCCAGCCACTGGGAGGCCGCCAAGGAGTACCTCGAGGACCTCGCCCGGCACTGCCGGCCGGGGCTGGTGCTGACCCACCGCGTCGACGACGCCCACCAGGACCACCGCACGGTGGGAAAGATGGTGACGACGGTGTGGCGGGACGCGGTGGTGATGCACTTCGAGATCCCGAAGTGGGACGGGGACATGGGATCTCCCTCGCACTACGTCGGGCTCACCCGTGACACCGCCCTGCGCAAGGTGGCGCTGCTCGACCGGCACTTCCCCAGCCAGCGCACCCACGACTGGTGGGACGACGAGGTGTTCCTCGGGCTCATGCGGCTGCGCGGCATGGAGTGCCGCCAGCCCTACGCGGAGGCCTTCTACGTGGCCAAGGCCTTGCTGGAGGTGTGAGCCGCATGCGCGTCGAGACCACCGACCTCTGCGACGTGCTCGTGTTCCGGCCCGTGCCCCACCGCGACGAGCGCGGCTTCTTCAGCCGTACCTTCGACGCCGAGGTGGCCACGGCACACGGGCTCGACCCGGCGTCGTACGTCCAGGACTCCCAGTCGCGATCGACGTGCGGGACGTTGCGTGGCCTGCACGGCCGCAGGGGGGCCGGCGAGGCCAAGCTGGTCCGATGCGCCCGCGGCGCGATCCTCGACGTGGTCGTCGACGCCCGCCCAGCATCACCGACGTTCGGACGGCACCAGGCGTTCCGGCTCGACGACGACGAGCTGTGCATGCTGCACGTGCCGCGGGGCTTCCTGCACGGGTTCCAGGTCCTCACCGAGGTCGCCGACATCTGCTACCGGATCGACCGGCCGCACGACCCCGCGGAGGACGTCTCGGTGCGGTACGACGACCCGGACCTGGCCATCGACTGGCCACTCCCGGTGGACGTGCTCAGCCCGCGGGACCAGGCCGCCGGCAGCTGGCTCGACCTCACGGCCGAGCATGTCGGCTGAGGAGCCGCACCGCTGCCGGGGGTGCGGCTCCGTGGACGGCGAGGTCGTCCTCGACCTCGGCGAGCAGCCGGCCGCCGACCACTTCCCGCTCGCCTCCGACCCAGGGCCGGACCCGCGCCACCCGTTGGCGATGTGGTGGTGCGGGAATTGCGGCCTGGCGCAGCTGATGACCGACGCGTCGGTTCCCGATGAACCACGCGCAGTCGAGCCGCGCGCCGCCGTCCAGCAGGCTCGCGACGCCGTGGACGAGCTCGTCGGGGCCGGCCTGCTGACCGCGGACGAGTACGTCGAGTTCCCGAGTCCGCACGGCAGCTCCTGGAGCGACGCGCTGACCGCCCGCGGCTTCCGTCCGGCGACCGGGACGAGCGCCCCTGTGGTGGTCGACGTGTACGGGCTGATGCACGACCGGGACCAGGCGGCCGCGTTGCGGAAACGCGCGGATGCCCTGACCGACGACGGGACCCTCGTCCTGCAGTTCCCCAGCCTCGCCGCCACCCTGGGGAACCTGGAGTGGAACGCGCTGCGCCACGGCCACTTCGCCTACCACAGCGTCCCGGCCGCGCGGCGGTTGCTGGCCGACGTGGGGCTGTCCGTCTTCGCGGCCCGTAGCTACGGGCTGTACGGCGGGTCGGTCCTGCTGCTCGCCTCCCGCACGGGGGAGGGCCCGGAGGCCGAGACCGCGGCGGTCGAGGCGCTGCAGCGTGCCGAGCTCGTCGCGGGCGTGCTGGACCCCGTCGCCATCTCCGGCCTGGCGGCCGCCGTCGACAGCGACGTGGGTCGGCTGCGCCGATGGGTGGACGCCCAGGGCGGCGCGGCGTGGCTCTACGGCGCCGGGTCCCGCGCGGTCGCCGTCCTGGCCGCGGCGGACCTGCCGCCCGGTGCCGTCGCCGGCATCGCGGACGCCGCTCCGGCCAAGCAGGGGCGGCGGATGCCTGGCACGGCCATCACGATCACCTCGCCCGAGGACTTGCTGGCCGCGCGTCCGACCCAGGTCCTGCTGATGCTGCCGGACCTGCTGGACGAGCTGCGCGACGCCTGGCCGTCCCTGGCGGACGCGTGGGTGGTGTACGGCGACCACTGACCGACCAGCCCCCCGCCGGTCAGCCAGGGTCGCCGTACGTCAGAAGACCTCCAGCTTCGGAAGTGGGACCACGAGCTTCGCGCCCCACTCCCGCGTGTAGGCCAGCTGGGCGGAGATCTCCTCGCGCAGGTTCCAAGGGAGGACGAGGATGTAGTCGGGCCGTGTCTCGGCCAGCTTCTCCGGTGCGTGGATCGGGATGTGCGTGCCGGGCAGGTACATGCCCTGCTTGAAGGTGCTCCGGTCGACCGTGTAGGCCAGCAGGTCCTCGCGGACCCCGGCGTGATTGAGGAGAGTGTTCCCCTTCCCCGGGGCGCCGTACCCCACGACCGACCGGCCCTCGCGGCGGGCCGAGATCAGGAACTCGACGAGGTCGTCGCGAGCAGCGCTCACCACCTCCGCGAACCCGGAGTGGCCCTCGACGGTGTCCAGCCCGGCCGCGCGTTCGTCCTCGAGCACCTTGGCGACCCGCTCGCTGGGCTCGATGTCGAGCCCGACCGGCATCGACCAGGTCCGCAGCGAGCCGCCGTGGGTGGGAAGCTCCTCCACGTCGACGACCGACAGCCCCGCCTCGGCCAGCACCCGCTGGGTCGTGTGCAGCGAGAGGTAGGAGTAGTGCTCGTGGTAGATCGTGTCGTAGAGCCGGTCCTCGATCAGCCGCAGCAGGTGCGGGATCTCGATGGTCAGTGTGCCGTCGTCCTTCAGCAGGGCGCGCAGCCCCCGGGCGAAGTCGACGATGTCGGGGACGTGCGCGAAGACGTTGTTGGCGACCACCAGGTCGGCCCGGCCGTGCTTGTCGGCGACGGCGGTCCCCGTCGCCTCTCCCAGGAACTCGGACACGGTGTCGATGCCGGAGGCGCGGGCCACTTCCGCGATGTTCGCGGCCGGCTCGATGCCGAGGCAACGGATGCCGAGGTTGCGGACGTGCTGCAGCAGGTACCCGTCGTTGCTGGCGACCTCGACCACGAAGGAGTTCTGGTCGAGGCCGAGGCGAACGACCGCGGACTGCACGTAGCGCTTCGCGTGCGCCACCCAGGAGTCTGAGTAGGAGGAGAAGTAGGCGTAGTGGCTGAAGATGTCCTCGCCCGCCAGGTACGCCGGCAGCTGGACGAGCAGGCAGGTCGAGCAGACCCGCACGTGCAGTGGGTAGAACGTCTCGCCGCGGTCCAGTCCGTCTGCCTCCACGTAGCTCTCGCACGGAGGCGACATCCCGAGATCGACGAACGTCTGCGCCAGGTCGCTGCCACACAGGCGGCACTTCGGGGAGCTCACGACGGCATCGTCGCGACGCTTCGTCCCACTGCCGGCGCTTTGCCCCGCGACGTACCCGGAATGAGGGACACGCCGGCGATCGTGGGTCGGGCCGGGCGCCTGATGACCCTCCCCAATCTGAGGTATCCGCACCGCGCGCGCCGCCTGCCGCCGGGACGGTCCGGTGTGATCGGACCGGTGATCGTTCCGAGACGGGCGCGGCGCCGTACCCCCGAGAGGAAGGTTCGGTCGATGCGTGTTCTCGTCGCCGGTGACCGCGGCTACATCGGCGCGGTTCTGGTGCCGCTGTTCATGGCGGCCGGTCACGAGGTCGTCGGCCTGGACGCCGGCTGGTACGACGGGTGCGACTTCGGCCCGCAGCCGCGGGGATACGTGTCGCGCACCGGTGACATCCGCGACCAGCGACCGGCGGACCTGGTGGGTTTCGACGCCGTCGTGAACCTGGCCGCCATCTCCAACGACCCGGTGGGGCACCTCAACCCGGACGCGACCTACTCGGTCAACGACCACGGTGCTGCCCACCTGGCGCGGGTGGCGCGTGACGCGGGCGTGACCCGCTACCTGTTCTCCTCATCCTGCAGCCTGTACGGCGACGCCGGGGACGATGCCGTCACCGAGAAGAGCGACTTCCACCCCGTCACGCCGTACGGCGTGAGCAAGGCGATGGCCGAACAGCGGATCCACGCGTTCGCCGACAGCCACTTCAGCCCGACCTACCTGCGCAACGCCACGGCGTACGGGTCGAGCCCGCGACTGCGTGCGGACATCGTGGTCAACAACCTGACCGGCCTTGCCCTGACGCGCGGCGAGGTGCGGCTCCAGAGCGACGGGCTGCCCTGGCGCCCGCTCGTGCACGTCGAGGACATCGCCCGCGCGTTCCTGGCCGTGCTGTCGGCCGACCGTGATGTCGTGCACGACCAGGCCTTCAACGTCGGGCGCGACGAGGACGTCGTCCAGGTCCGGACCGTCGCCGAGCTGGTGTCGGAACGTACGGGCGCGCCCGTCACGTTCGCCGAGGGCGCGTCGCCGGACACCCGCAACTACCGGGTCGACTTCGGCAAGATCCAAAGTCTGGTCCCCGCCTTCCAACCGGCCTGGACCGTCTCGGCCGGCGTCGACGAGCTCGTGCGTGACATGCACCGCCACGGCCTCACGGCCCAGGAGTTCGAGCACACCTTCGTGAGGCTGGAGCGGATCAACCGCCTCCAGTCCGAGGGGCTGCTGGACGAGCACCTGCGTCGTTCCCACGACGGGGCCGGCCTCCACGGAGCCGTGGCCGCGAACCAGTAGCGCCGCGCGTGAGAGGGGCATGACGACGTGTGTGGCATCGCTGGCACGTACCAGCAGGCCGAGGGCAAGCTGATCACCTCGGTCATGGTGGAGCGCCTCGCGCATCGGGGACCCGACGCGTCCTCGGTCCTGGAGAGCGTCAACCCCCGCGCGAGCGTCGTGCTCGGCCACCTGAGGCTCTCGATCATCGACCTGTCGGCGGCCGCGGACGGACCGTTCACCAAGAACGGCCTGACGATCTCCTACAACGGCGAGCTCTACAACTACCGCGAGCTGCGGGCTGAGCTCCAACGGACCGGGGTCGGGTTCGTGACGACGTCGGACACCGAGGTCGTCCTCGAGGCGTGGCGCGCGTGGGGGCCGGGGTGTCTCGAGCGGTTCCGGGGGATGTTCGCGTTCGCGGTCCACGACATCGCCACCGACGAGCTGGCCCTGGCCCGGGACCCCCTCGGGATCAAGCCGCTGTACGTGATGCGCAGAGGTGCGGGGATCGTGTTCGCCTCCGAGCTGAAGGCGATCGTGGCGGCGGTCGGCCACGAGCTGTCGATCGACCCGCTCGCCCTGGCCGCCTCCGCGTTGTACTACTGGCTGCCCGAGCAGGTGTGCGCCGTCCGGGGCGTGTCCAAGCACCCGGCCGGGACGTGGACCGTCTACCGCCCCGACGGCACGAGCGAGAGTGGCACCTACTGGGACCCCGCCGAGGTGTCGGCGAGGGCGGCACGCGGCGAGCCCCGCGACCTCCGGCGGGTCGTCGAGGAGTCCGTCGAGGCGCACCTCGTGTCGGACGTGCCGGTGGCGTCGTTCCTCAGCGGGGGGCTCGACTCCAGCCTCGTCACGGCGATCGCGCACCGTCACACCCCGGGCATCGAGGCCTACTCGATCGCTTTCCGGGGTGAGGACCAGCGCCTGGAGGCCATGCCCGACGACGCCCGGTACGCGCGCGTGATGGCCCAGCACCTCGGGATCCGCCTGCACGAGATCGAGATCGCGCCGGACGTGGTCGACATGCTGCCGCGCGTGGTCGACGTGCTCGACGAGCCGATCGGCGACCCGGCCGCGATCAACACCCTCCTCATGTGCGAGAGCGCCCGTGCCGCCGGAGTGAAGGTGCTGCTGTCCGGGATGGGCGCCGACGAGCTGTTCGGCGGGTACCGCAAGCACCTGGCCTGCCTGCTCGCCCTCCGGTACCAGCGGGTCCCGCGGCCCGCGCGCCGCGGGGTCGCGGGCGTGGTCAACCGGCTGCCGGTGGTCGCGGGGCGCCGGGGACTCCGCACGGTCCGGTGGGCCCAGCGATTCCTGTCCTTCGCCGAGCTCGGCGAGGAGGAGGCCTTCCGTCGCAGCTACACGATGTTCGCCCCGGACGAGCTCGCCGGGCTGCTGGACCCGTCGTATGGCCGGCAGGTCGACCGGTTGGTCGAGGGTCATCGGGAGATCTACACCGACAACGACCTGGACGGCCCGACGGCGCGGATGTGCCTGGCAGACAGCCGGCTGTTCCTGCCCGGTCTCAACCTGGCCTACACCGACCGCTCCAGCATGGCGGCGTCGTGTGAGGTCCGGGTGCCCTTCGTCGACACGCAGGTCTTCGAGGCGGCGTTCTCGCTGCCCGAGGACGACCGGATCCGGGGCCGCACCCAGAAGGCGGCGTTGCGCGACGTGGCGCGGCACTGGCTGCCGGACGAGATCATCGACCGGCCCAAGGCGTCCTTCGGCGTCCCGTTGCGGGCCTGGGTCAACAACGACCTGTCCGGGCTCGTCGACGACGTGCTGCTCGGCGGGGAGCTGGTCGCGAGCGGTGTCCTGCAACGGCAGCCGTTGGAGCGGCTGGTCGCCGACCAGCGCTCCGGGCGACGGGACTTCTCCAAGCAGGTGTGGCAGCTGTTGAGCCTGGAGGTCTGGTACGAGCAGGCCCGGGCGGCCGGCGTGCGAACGGCGTAGCGGAACGTGTCGGGGGGACGATGAAGCAGGTTGCGCAGAACTACAAGTCGGGCGAGCTGGTGGTGCTCGACGCGCCCGCGCCGGCGTGCCGGCCGGGCGGCGTGCTGGTGCGCAGCCTGTTCTCGCTGATCTCCACGGGGACCGAGCTGATGAAGGTCTCCGAGGCCCGGCTCTCCCTGGTCGGCAAGGCACGCGCCCGGCCCGACCAGGTCAAGAAGCTGCTCGACGCCGTGGCCCAGCAGGGGCCCCTGGCGGCGTACCAGAAGGCGATGAGCAAGCTCGACAGCTACACGCCGCTGGGCTACTCCCTGTGCGGCGTCGTGGTCGAGGTGGGCGAGGGTGTCGACCAGCTCTCCGTCGGGGACGTCGTCGCCGCCGCCGGCAACGAGTTCGCCCTGCACGCCGAGCTGAACTGGGTCCCGGTGAACCTGTGCGCGCGGGTTCCGGACGGCGTCCTCCCGGAGCACGCCGCGTTCGCGACGGTCGGCGCCATCGCCATGCAGGGCGTGCGCCGCGCCGAGCCCCAGCTGGGCGAGGTGGCCTGCGTGATCGGTCTCGGTCTGGTCGGTCAGCTCGTCGTCCGGCTGCTGGTCGCCGCCGGGGTCAAGGTCGTCGGCCTCGACGGCGTGGAGGCGCGGTGCCGCCTGGCCGAGAAGGCCGGGGCGCTTGCCTGCGCGAGCCCGACGCCGGAAGGCGTGTCCCTGGTGGAGACCGTCGCCCTTGACGCCAGCGAGGGGCTCGGCTGCGACCACGTCCTCCTGGCCGCCGGCGGCCCGTCCAACCAACCGGTCGAGGTCGCAGCACGGCTCGCCCGGGACCGGGGCCGGGTGGTCGACATCGGGAAGACGCGCCTGGACCTGCCCTGGAACGCCTACTACGAGAAGGAGCTCGACGTCCGCTTCTCGCGGTCCTACGGACCCGGGCGCTACGACGACCGCTACGAGCTGGAGGGCGTCGACTACCCCGCCGGCTACGTCCGGTGGACCGAGCGCAGGAACCTCTCGTCGTTCCTCGACCTGGTCGCGGGTGGCCAGCTGGACGTGGCCACCCTGGTCTCCAGCGTGCACCCCATCGACGAGGCCGCCGACGTCTACGCCCGCCTGCGGGAGGGCACGCTGGAGGGGATCGGGCACCTCCTGCACTACCCCGGCTCCGAGCTGGCGGCGGTGCAGGCAGCGCGGCCCGGCAGCACGTCCCGCGTGCCGCGGGCGGCCTACACCGCGGGTGCGCGGATCGGGACCGGCGGGAAGGTCGGCGTCGGTCTCATCGGGGCCGGCAGCTACGCCACGTCCATGTTGCTGCCCCACCTGGCCGCGCACGACGTCGTCGACCTCGTCTCCGTGGCCACCACCCGGTCGCTCTCCGCGGTCAACGCCCAGCGCAAGTTCGGCTTCCAGCGGGCGAGCACGCACGCCGACGACGTCCTCTCCGACCCGGCCGTGCACGCGGTGTTCGTGGTGACCCGCCACCGCTCGCACGCCGACTGGGTGTGCCGCGCGCTCGAGGCCGGCAAGGCCGTGTTCGTGGAGAAGCCGCTGGCGCTCGACGAGGCGCAGGTGCAGCAGGTCCTGGACACGGTCGTCCGCACCGGCAACGACCGGCTGCTGGTCGGGTTCAACCGCCGGTTCGCGCCGATGGTCGACGAGCTGGCCGCGCACCTCCGCCGTCTGCGGGGGCCGCTGGCGGTCCGCTACCTGGTCAACGCGGGGCGGTTGGACGCCACGAGCTGGTACCTGGACTCCGCCGAGGGGTCACGCTTCGTCGGCGAGGGCGGCCACTTCATCGACACGGTGTCGGCACTGGTCGGCTCCGACCCGGTGGACCTGCATGCCGCCGTCCACGGGGAGGATGTCAGTGCCCTGCTCGCCTACCCGGACGGCTCGACGGGCTCGATCACCTACGTCACGACCGGGAGCGCCCGCTTCCCCAAGGAGGTCCTCGACGTCTCCGGAGCGGGCGCCAACGCCCGCCTGGACAACTTCCGGAGGCTGTCCGTCTGGGGACGGGGTCGGGTGACCACCAAGCGCGCGATGAGCGCCGACAAGGGGCAGCGTCGCCAGGTCGCCGCGTTCGTGGAGGCCGTGGCCCAGGGACGTGAGATGCCCATCAGCCTGGACTCCCTCGTCGCGACGACCCGCGCCACCCTGGCGATCGGGCACGGCGCCTGCGAGCAGGAGCCGGTCTCGCGATGAGCCGTGAACTGGGCTGGTACCTCAGACGACTCCGGCGGATGTCTGCCAGCGAGGTGGCCGGCAGGGCACTCGACGTCGCACGTCGACACGCGTGGGCGGACCGTCAGGTGCACGCCGGTGACGACCCCGGGTCCGTCCCGGGTCTCCGGACGACCCGTCCCGGGCCGGCCGCCCTGCCCGCCGGGACCAGGGAGGGGCTCCCGGCGGAGGTCTGCCTGGAGGTCGTCGCGTCCGCGGACCGGTTGCTGGCGGGTGACTGGCGCGTGCTCGGTGTCACCCGATCCGACATCGCGGCGCCGGACTGGTTCCTGGACCCGGTGACCGGGCTACGGGCTCCCGACGACGCCCTGGCCTTCGGCATCGACCATCGGGACGAGGCGGTCACCGGCAACGTCAAGGCCGTGTGGGAGCTCTCCCGTCACCACCACCTCACGGTGCTCGCTGCGGCGTACTGGCTGACCGACGACGAGCGGTACGCCGAGGTGGTCGACGACCAGCTGCGCTCCTGGTGGGACGCGAACCCGTTCTTGACCGGTGTCCACTGGACCAGCGGGATCGAGCTCGGCGTCCGCTTGGTCTCCTGGGCCTGGGTGCGACGGCTGCTCGACGGCTGGCCCAAGGTCGGCGACCTGTTCGAGACCAACGACGTCGCACTCCGCCAGATCTGGTGGCACCAGCAGTACCTCGACCGATTCCCCAGCCGCGGCTCCTCTGCCAACAACCACGCGGTCGCCGAGCAGGCCGGCCGTGTCGTCGCGGCGTGCGCCTTCCCCTGGTACGCCGAGTCGGACGGATGGCGCCATGACGCCGCCGCCAGGCTCACTCATCACTTCCTGGAGAACACCTGGACCGACGGCCTGAACCGCGAGCTGGCCACCGACTACCACCGCTTCGTCACCGAGCTGGTCACCGTCGCGGCGGTCGAGGCGGCCACGACGGGGGACGATCTCCCACCAGAGGTCTGGGACAGGCTGGCGGGTGGCTTCGACGCGGCGGCTGCGATGCTCGACGTGGCAGGGAGGCCACCGCGCCAGGGGGACGGGGACGAAGGTCGCGCACTGGTCGTCGACGACCCAGACGAGGCCCCGTGGACCGGGCTGCTCGGCTGGGGGGCCTCGGTCGTCGGGTCCCGGCCGTGGTGGCCGCAGGACAGGCCAACCGTCGTGGCAGCCGCGCTCAGCGGCCTGCTCGGGGCACCACGAACGGTTGCGAACCGCGCCCCCACCAGGCCGCGCTCGTTCGCCGGCGCCGGGATGACGATCCTGTCCACAGACGTCGGCGAGGCACGTGAGATCTGGTGCCGTTGCGACGGAGGACCTCTCGGTTTCCTGTCCATTGCGGCGCACGGGCACGCCGACGCCCTCTCCGTCGAGGTCCGGCACGACGGGGTGGAGGTCCTCGTCGACCCGGGCACGTACTGCTACCACGGTGAGCCGCAGTGGCGGAGCTACTTCCGGTCCACGCGGGCCCACAACACCCTCGAGCTGGACGGGACGTCGCAGGCCCGCGAGGGCGGCCCGTTCCTGTGGAGCACGGCCGTGCCCGTCGACCCCGTGGTCCAGGGGGGCCTCGACGCCGACACCGCGACCTGGACGGCGCGGCACCGGGGGTACGAGCGGCTCGAGGGCTCGCCGGTCCACGAGCGGGCGGTGCGGCTGGACAAGCTCGCGCACCGGCTGGTCATCGAGGACCGGGTCCGCACGGGCACCGGGCACGAGGTGCGGCTCCACTTCCACCTGGGCCCGGCCGTGGCCGTCGCGCTCGACGGGGCGCGGGCCGAGCTCACCTGGACCGGTCGGGACGGCGTGTCCCGCCACGCACTGCTGTCGCTGCCGGACTCCCTGCGTTGGTCGACCCATCGAGGGGAGACCGACCCGGTCCTCGGGTGGTACTCCCCGCGCTTCGGCGTGCGGCAACCGACCACGACCCTGCGTGGAGTGGCCACCCTCTCCGGCCACCCGCTCGTCACGACGCTGGACTTCGACGTCCTCGGGAGGCGTTGATGGCTGAGCTGCTCGACGTCCGGTCGGTGATCTCGCTGGTACGCCGCCGGCTGCGCCTGCTCGCGGTCATCGCCCTCCTGGGGCTCCTGCTGGGCCTTGGCCTGGTGACGTGGCACCCGCCGCTCTACACGAGCACCAGCAAGGTCCTGCTCCCGGACCGTCCGGTGCAGGCCAACGGTGAGCGTGCCACCTGGGACGCGAGCACGCAGGTGAGCATCGCGGAGAGCGACGCCGTCCTGGGTCCGGCGGCCAGGGCGGTGTCACCCACCCTGTCGCGCAGCGAGATCCGCAGCCGGGTCCGGGTGAGCGCTCCGACGCCCGACGTGGTCTCCATCAGCGCCCGCGGTACGTCGAGTGCAGCGGCCGTGGCACTCGCACAGGCGGTGGCCGAGTCCGAGGTCGCCTACCAGGCGGAGGTGACGAGCTCGTTGTCAGCGGCCGAGCTGTCCGCCCTGCGGGACCGCCGCGACGCCCTCCAGCGCACCCAGGACGCCGTCGACGACCAGATCGTGGCGACGCAGGAGCGCATCTCGGGCGAGAACCCCTCGTCGGCCATCGGACGTCGCGACGCGAGCGCGCTGACCCAGCTGACCGCCCAGCAGACCGACCTCGTCCTGCAGATCAACGAGCTCGAGACCAAGATGGGCAAGGCGACCGGCGCGGCCGGTGCGCGCATCATCGAGAAGGCGACGTTCGCGGAACGTCCGGACCTGCTGCTCTGGTACATCGCTGCCGGCCTGGGGATGGCTCTGCTCGCCGCCACGATCGCGGTCGTGGTGATGGTCAACGTGGCGCGCCGCGACACCAAGCTCGGAACACGGGACGAGATCGCCGACGCCGTCGGGAGTGAGGTGATCGCCTCGCTGCGCAGCCACGTCCCCCGCAGCGTGGCCGCGTGGAGGTCGCTGCTGGGCAGCTACGACCCGAGCGTCGCCGAGGGGTGGAACGTCCGGCTGGCGCTGGCCGGCCTCGGGCTGGAGAACCTCGCCATGGGACGGTCCGAGAACGACCGTGAGGTGTCGACCGAACGCCACCTGCTCTGCGTGGTGAGCCTGCAGGACGACGTGCGAGCCCTGTCGGTGGGGCCGCAGATCGCGTCGTACGCCGCGTCGATCGGGATCTCGACGCGGTTGGTCCCCGAGCAGGGTGACTCGACCGCCGCCCTCTGGGCGGCCTGCTCGACCCCGGGCAGCGAGGAGCAGGTCCGACCGCACCTCAGGGTCGCGTCCCGGCGACGGACCAAGCACCCGGCCGAGCTGACGGTGATCGTCGCGGTGCTGGACCGCCGGGCGCCCCGGATGCCTCGCCTGGAGCGGACGGCCACCGTGGTGATGGCCGTCTCCGCCCGCTCCGCCTCCTCCGAGGACCTGGCGCGGACGGCCGTCGTCGCCTACGAGTCGGGCTTCCGCATCTCGGGGGTGCTGGTCGCCGATCCCGACCCCTTCGACAAGACGGCGGGAAGGCTGCTGCCGCACGAGCGTTCGCAGCAGCACCCGCTGCCCTCGCGGGCCGGCGGCCCGAGACCGGTCTCGTTGCGTGAGTCGTCGTGGACCGGGGGAGCGTCGTGAGCGCGGCGTGGCGCGTCGAGGACGACGTCGTCGGAGTCCGGGAGAGCGACCTCGCGCCCGCCGGTGGGACGGTGAGCCTGGCGTTCATCCGCGGCACCCTCCGTCGCCTGTGGTACGTCTGGGCGGGCAGCACGCTGGTGGGTGCGGCCCTCGCCGGGGGGTGGCTCGCGGTGGTCCCGCCCCAGAGCGTCGGTTCCGTGACCCTGTTGCTGGCCCACGATCCCGGGACGGACGCCGAGTCGGCCATGGCCACCGACGTCCGGCTGCTCAAGACGCGCACCGTCGCCCTGCAGCTGGGCGAGGCGCTCGGCGTGGACACGCCTCCCGACGACCTCCAGGACACCATCGTGGCCCAGGCGGCGACGCCCAGCGTGCTGCAGGTGGACATCCAGGGCTCCGACCAGGACGACGCCGTACGCCGGGCGCGCCTGCTCGCCGAGACCTACCTGGCCTACCGGCGCGAGCAGCTCACGCAGCAGTCCGACGACGTCACGCAGGCGTCGCGCGACCGCGTCGACGCGCTGCAGAGCCAGGTCGACGCGCTCACCCGGCAGTACGACGCCATCACCGCCCGGGGCGGCAGCGCGGAGGAGACCGCCAACGTCCTCGGCCTGAAGGGGCAGCTGATCAGCGAGATCACCCGGCTCCAGAACGACATCGAGACCGAGACGCTCGAGGCGAACGCCGTCGTCGCGGCCAGCCGGGTGCTCGACCAGGCGGCCCTCGAGCCCCAGTCGCCCCTGCGGCGCGCAGTCCTCGTCATGGCGTCGGGGCTCGTCGGCGGCCTCGGGCTGGGGCTCGCGCTGGTCGTCGTGTTCGCCATCACGACCGTCCGGTTGCGCAGCCGGGTCGACGTCGCCACGGCGACGGGCCTGCCGGTGCGGTTCAGTGCCGGCCGGCTGGCCCACCGACGCCGCGCGCGTGCCCGGCCCGGGTCCTCGCTCGACCTGCTCGTCGACGGCCTGGAATCGGCGGTGCCGACACGGGGGAAGGTGCCGCGCCGGCTCGGGCTCGTCACCGTCGACTGCGAGCGAGAAGGGGCCATGGTGCTGGCCGGGCTGGCCCGTCGCCTGGGCTCGACGGGGTCCGTGCTGGCCGTCGACCTCGCCGGGACGGGACGGCTCGCGCACGAGCTGGGCACCACGACACCGGGGGTGAGCGTGACCGCCGGCCCCACCACCGACGCGGTCACCGACGTGCTGCTCGTCCTCGTGCCCTTCGAGGTGGGTCGGGGGCTGGCTCACGTGCGGTCCACGGCCTCGCGGTGCGTCGTGCTCGTCAAGGCGGGTCGGTCCACGCCGGAGCTGCTGAACACCGTGGCCAGGGCCGCGCGCACGGCCGGGCTGGACGTCCAGTTCGTGATGCTCGTCGGCGCCGACGTGCGCGACGCGAGCTTCGGTGGCCGGCCGGACCTGGAGAAGGACCCGCGCCCGCGCTGACGCCGACCGGCCGGAGAGGGAGCAGCGGAAGGGATCAGGGGGGAAGTGCTCAGGCCGAGTGCCGGCCGGCGCCGCTCTCGTTGCGCCAGAGGGCCCACGGGCTGCAGCCGCGGCGGTACAGGTCCTCGAGGTAGGTCCGCTCCTTGAGCGTGTCCATCGGCGCCCAGAACCCGTCATACGGCACGGCGCGCGTCCGGCCGTCCCGGGCGGCCTTGACGCAGCCGTCCATGACGAGGTCGTCGCCCTCGTCGAGGTAGTCGAAGATCCCCTGGCGCAGCACGAAGTAGCCGCCGTTGATGCGGAACGGCAGGTGGCCGGCGGGGACCAGGCCGGTCACGCGGCCCTGCTCGTCGGTCTCGACGACGTGGAAGGAGTCCTGCGGCTTGACCGCGAGGAACTGGGCCACCGCGTCTGTCCGCACGAACTCATCGATGAGGGCGTTCATCGGCGCGTCGGTGAGCACGTCGCCGTAGTTGGCCAGGAAGTACTCGTCGCCCTCGAGGTAGGGCCGGATGCGGCGTAGACGTTCGCCGATGGCGGTGTCCATGCCGGTGTCGACGAAGGTGATCGTCCAGTCGCTGATGTCGGTGCTCAGCATGTCGACGTGCTGGCCTCCCTTGGTCAGCACGAAGTCGTTGGACGTCGTCTCGCGGTAGTCCAGGAAGTAGTCCTTCACCGCCGGCCCGCCGTGGCCGAGGCAGAGGATGAACTCGGTGTGACCGAAGTGCGCGAAGTACCGCATGATGTGCCAGAGCACCGGGCGGCTGCCGATCGGCATCATCGGCTTGGGCAGGGACTGGTTGTCGGCCCGCATCCGCATCCCGAGGCCGCCGCAGAAGAGCACCACCTTCATGACGCGTCCGCCCTCTCCGGGGCGAGCCCCGCGACGTGTTTCCCCACCCGTCCGGGCGCATGTTCCGCCGGACGTGTCACCACGCCGTCGACCAGGTGCAGGACGGGCTCGCCGACCTCCGCCTCGACGGGTACCGGCGTACGGACCCGGCCGGTGAGGTCGTCGTACACGGCGAGGTACGTCGGCGCCTGGTGGTGCCAGGCCAGCGTGGTCTCCACGCGCTGGCGTCCGAGCAGACCCATCACAGCTCGGGAGTCGGGGTGGTCGAGCAGGTCCAGGAGGGCCGCGGCGAAGCCTTGGGATCCGGACGACGGCTCGGCGTACACGGCAGCGTCTCCCGCCGACACCCGGGTCTCGTGGAGGTCGAAGGCGACCACGGGAAGCCCGAAGGCCATGTACTCCATGGTCTTGTTCATCGTCGACACGTCGTTGAGCGGGTTGAGCGGGTCGGGGCACAGGCCGACGTCGGCGGTGGACAGCACGTCGACGACGTACGAGTCCGGCACGCGGCCGGGCAGCTCGACGTACTCCTGGAGGCCCAGCCGGTCGCGCTCTGCAAGGAGCTTGTCGTGACAGTCGCCGCCTCCCATCAGGGTGAAGGCGATGTCGGTGCGCCCGAGCGTGTGCACGATGTGGTCGGCGGCGGCGAGCACCACGTCGACGCCGTCCTGCGGTCCCATCACGCCGAGGTAGGCCGCGAGGTGCGCGCGTCCGCGGCGCTCTGACGGCACGGGGGCGCCCCGGCGCATGACGTCGGGGTCCGGACCGGTCCGCACGACGGTCACGTGCGCGGGCGCCTTGCCGCCGCGGCGCATCGCCACGGCGCGGTAGGAGTCGTTGGTCGAGGTGACGCGGTCGGCGGTCCGGAAGGTGGCACGCTCCAACAGCTTGAGCCCGCGCAGCGCCATCCGCGAACCGTCGGGGAAGCGCGACTCGAACAGCTCGGGGCAGAGGTCGTGGTGGTCGAACACGAAGCGGGAGCCGTCCCGGGACCGGAGCCACATCGCCAGCGGCCAGAAGATGTCCGGCGGGTTGCAGGCCTGGACCACGTCGAAGCGGCCATGCCGGCGGGCTTTCAGCGCCAGGCGCGCCGTGGCCAGGAACGAGTACGCGTACTCGATGACGAAGCCCATGGCGCTCCCGCCCGGCGCGTACGGGCGGTAGGCGTGGATCGTCACCCCGTCCACGACCTGGTAGGCGCCGGTGTCCTTGCCGCGCGGGCACACCACGGTGACGTCGTACCCCGCGTCACGCAGGGTCTGGCACTCCAGCCACACCCGCCGGTCGAAGGGCACCGGCAGGTTCTGGACGATGATCAGGACGCGGGGCCGTTGTCTCACCAGCCGACCCCGCTGTATCCGGGCAGGCGCTCGATCTCGGCGTCGAGCCGGCCGGACAGGTCGATGAGGTGTGCGGGGGAGGCAGTCAGGAGCGCCTCGGTGACCACGATCGCGGACGAGGCGACCAGCACCACCTCGGCCCCCTCGAGCGCTTCCTCGGCCGTGCTGGCGAGCAGAGGGCTCAGGTGGAACCGCGCCTCGACATCGCGCAGGTTGGCGCCCACCAGCTTGTCCGGATTGATGATCGGGTCGTAGATGCGGACGTCGAAGCCCTTGCCGATCAGGCGCTCCGCGAGGTCGACGCTCGGGCTTTCCCGCAGGTCGTCGGTGTCGGCCTTGAAGCTGAGCCCGAGCAGGGCGACCCGGCGCTTGCCCGTCTCGATGACGCGCTCGACGACGTCACGGACGACCATCTCGTTGGTCACGGCGGTCCCGGCCAGCAGGGGCGCGTCGACGCCGTTCACGCGCGCCAGGTGCAGGAGCGAGCGGAGGTCCTTGGGCAGGCAGCTGCCGCCGTAGGCGAAACCTGGTCGCAGGTAGGCCGGGCCGAGGTTCAGCTTGAAGTCCTCGCAGAAGATCTCCATCACTTCGCGCGAGTCCACGCCGGAGGGGTGAAGCACCCTCGCGAGCTCGTTCGCGAACGAGACCTTGGTCGCGTGGAAGGCGTTGCAGGCGTACTTCAGCGACTCGGCCGTCGAGACGGCGACGTGCCGCACCTCCAGGCCCAGGAAGGCGAACAGCTCCGCCATGACGGCCCGGGCCCGGTCGTCGGCGGTGCCGACGACGACGAACGGCGGTCCGAAGAAGTCCTCGACCCCCACGCCCTCGCGCAGGAACTCCGGACACATCGCGGTCCCGACCTCCCAGCCGGGCACCGGGTCGGCGAACACCGGCGCCACGTGCCGCTCGACCGTGCCGGGCGGGACGGTGCTGCGCACCACGACGGCGTGGAAGCCTCCGGCCGGGGGCTCGACCACGTCCATGGCCGCGCGGATCTCGGCGACGACGCGCTCGACGTACCTGAGGTCGGTGCTGCCGTGGATGCCCGACGGCGTCCCCACGCAGATCAGCGACAGCTCGGCGTTCGCTAGGGCCTCGGCCACCGACGTCGTCGCGCGCAGGCTGCCGTTGCGGGCACCGCTGGCCAGGAGCTCGACGATGCCGGGTTCGACCACGGGGCTCTCGCCGACGTTGATGGCGGCGACCTTCGCGGCGTCGACGTCGACGCCGACGACGGAGTGCCCCGCGTGCGCCAGCCCGGCGGCGGTCACGGTGCCGACGTAGCCCAGCCCGAAGACGGCGACCTTCACCGGCACCCCCCCTCAAGAGTCGGCGGACCCGCCTCGGATCTGCCGGGCTCAGCCTTGTTGGGCGTGCGCAGGCGGTCGGAGGTCGTCGCGTCCAATACTCAACTCTGGGGAAGGCGCCTCCCAGGCGGGCGGGGCGGGGCTCGGGGCGGCGCGGGCCTATTCTGCCGAGGCAAGCAATCCCCGGTTGGTCTGCCGGCAGGGCCCGCCTGACTTTGAATCAGGACTAGCGACGTAGGTTCGACTCCTACCCGGGGAGCATGAGCGAACGCCCGATGAACGAGCACGAGCTGACCGTCGTGGTCCTGGCGGCCGGCGGCGGCACCCGCATGAAGAGCAAGACCGTGAAGGTCCTGCACCCGATCGCGGGACGCACGATGATCGGTCACGTGCTGGCGGCCGTGCGCACGCTCGAGCCACATCGGGTGGTCGCGGTCATCGGGCACCAGCGCGAGCAGGTGGCGACGCACGTGCGCGAGCTGGTGCCGGACGTCGTGCTGGCGGTGCAGGAGGTGCTCGACGGCACCGGCGGCGCGGTGCGGGTGGCGATGGAGACGAGCGGTACGTCGCGGGGCACCGTGGTCGTGGCGACCGGCGACACCCCGCTGCTCGAGGGAGAGAGCCTGCGCAAGTTCGTGGCCGACCACAGGGCCGCCGAGCAGGCGGTCAGCATCCTCAGCGGCATCGTGGCCGACCCGTTCGGCTACGGGCGGATCCTGCGCAACGACGAGGGCGACGTCGAGGGGATCGTCGAGGAGAAGGACGCGACGCCCCAGCAGCGCGAGATCGCTGAGATCAGCTCCGGGATCCTCGCCTTCGACGCCGAGTTCCTGGTGGGCGCGCTGCCGCGGCTGACCAACGACAACGCCAAGGGCGAGTACTACCTGACCGACACCGTGCGGATCGCCCGCGAGGACGGGCTCACCGTCGGGGCCTTCCCGATCGACGACGTCGCCCAGACCGAGGGCGCCAACGACCGGGTGCAGCTGGCCGAGATGGGCCGCGAGCTGAACCGGCGGATCGTCACCCGCTGGATGCGCGACGGGGTGACCGTCATGGACCCGGCGACCACCTGGATCGACGCCGACGTGAAGCTGGCCGAGGACGTCACCATCCTCCCGGGGACCCAGCTGCTCGGCGCGACGGTGGTCGCGGAGGACGCCGTCATCGGTCCGGACACGACGCTCAAGGACTGCGAGGTCGGCGCCGGTGCCCGCGTCGTCCGGGCCCACGCTGAGCTCTCCGTCATCGGCGACGGCGCCGAGGTCGGTCCCTACGCGCGGCTGAGGCCGGGAACGATCCTGGGCACGCGCAGCAAGATCGGCACCTTCGTGGAGACCAAGAACGCCCACCTCGGTGACGGCGCCAAGGTCCCGCACCTGTCGTACGTCGGCGACGCCGAGATCGGCGAGCAGGCCAACATCGGCGCGGGCACGATCTTCGCCAACTACGACGGCATCGCCAAGCACCGGACCAAGGTCGGTCGCTGGTTCCGCGGCGGCTCCAACAACACCTTCGTGGCCCCCGTCGAGCTCGGGGACGGCTCCTCGACCGGTGGCGGCACCGTCGTGCGGCGCAACGTCCCGCCCGGCGCGCTCGCCGTCTCGGGCGGTCCGCAGCGCAACCTGCCGGGCTGGGTGCCGAGCAAACGGGCCGGTACGCCGCAGGCCGAGGCGGCCGAGGAGGCCCACCGCGGACCCGGGCGTGCGTCCGACGACCAGGGTGGGGGACACTAGTCCCACCTTCCCCGTCCGGCTGGCTATCCAGGAGAGATGCGCGTGAGCGGACTGAAGAAGACCACCAAGAAGAACCTGATGGTCTTCAGCGGTCGAGCGCATCCCGAGCTCGCCGAGGAGGTCGCCCAGCAGCTCGGCACCCGCCTGGTGCCGACGTCGGCGTACGAGTTCGCGAACTCCGAGATCTACGTCCGCTACGAGGAGTCGGTCCGCGGCTGCGACGCCTTCGTGATCCAGAGCCACACGGCTCCGATCAACGAGTGGATCATGGAGCACCTGATCATGGTCGACGCCCTCAAGCGCGCGTCGGCCAAGCGCATCACCGTCGTCCAGCCGTTCTACGGCTACGCCCGCCAGGACAAGAAGCACCGCGGCCGCGAGCCCATCTCGGCGCGGCTGATGGCCGACCTCTTCAAGACCGCCGGTGCCGACCGGCTGATCTGCGTCGACCTCCACGCCGACCAGATCCAGGGCTTCTTCGACGGACCGGTCGACCACCTGATGGCGCTGCCGATCCTGGCCGACTACGTCAAGGAGAAGTACGCCGGCCAGCAGCTCGCCGTCGTCTCCCCCGACGCCGGCCGCATCAAGGTCGCGGAGCGCTGGTCGGCCCGCCTCGGCGGCGCGCCGCTGGCCTTCATCCACAAGACCCGCCGCGAGGACCGGCCCAACGAGGTCGTCGCCAACCGCGTCGTCGGCCGCGTCGACGACCGCATCTGCGTGCTGGTCGACGACATGATCGACACCGGCGGCACGATCGTGCAGGCCGCCGAGGCCCTGATGGCCGACGGCGCCGCGGGCGTCGTGATCGCCGCCACCCACGCCCTGATGTCCGGGCCCGCGGTCGACCGGCTGAAGAACTCCTCGGCGACCGAGGTCGTGGTCACCAACACCCTCCCGATCCCGCCGGAGAACCACTTCGACAAGCTGACCGTGCTCTCCATCGCCCCGTTGCTCTCGCGGGCGATCAAGGAGGTCTTCGAGGACGGCTCGGTCACATCGATGTTCGACGGTCACGCCTAGCGCGTCGACCCGGATACCCTCCCAGAGGTGGTCGCGTCGCCATCGCGGGGACCCCCGATGGGTCGTGGCATCACTCAGCCCTGAGCAGCCTGCGGCTCGATCGCCCGGTCGGCGGGCTCGGGTGCGGGGACGCGTTCCAGCCAGCTCTCCCGCCAGTACGCGTAGATCGCCCGCGGGCAGCTCCGGTGGTAGTCGGCCGCACAGATGCCCCCGGCCAGGATGACCGACGGGGTCTTCATCGTGATCATCAGTCCGGTCGGCTCCTCGATGATGTGGTCGACCCTGCGCAGCACTTGGACGGTCCGGCCGCAGTACTTGAGCATCTCGCGGTCGAAGTACAGCCCGCGGTTGCGGTAGTTCTTGTCGAGCGTCTTCCCGATCTCCTCGGCGCTCCTGACCCGCACCCAGTCGCCGGCTTCCAGGCCGAGGTTGGCCGCCGCCATCCGCTCGGCCGAGGGCACGATGAAGGGGTACTTGACCCCGGCCCTGACCCGCAGCCACCGGGGCAGGAGCTTGCTGGAGGCAGTCTGTCCGAGGTTGAACAAGCCGACCAGGATGCCCCACAGCACGCTGCGCGAGGACGCGTTGCCGTACTGCACGTCGTCGGCGTACTGACGCAGGTTCCAGCGTGGGATCTCCGCGCCGACGAAGCGCGGCAGCTCGGTGGCCTGGCAGGAGTAGACCGGGCCGTCGGACGGCGTCACGTCGTCCCGGCACGCCCCGTGCGCGACCTCCTGCAGCCGCTCGGCCGTGCACCCGGTCGGCGCCGGCCCCTCGGCCGGTGCCGCGACCTCGGCGTTCGCCACGGAGTCCGGCTCGACCTCTCCGGTGCCGGACACCCGGGTCAGCCAGTCGGTCTTCCAGAAGATCAGGCAGCCCGCCTGGCACCCACCGTGCGCGGACCCGTCGCACCTCACCCCGGACAGGTGCACGGTGTTCTCGACCTTGCGGATCCCCGTCCAGTTGACCGTGTCGCAGGTCTTGTGCGAGATCGACTCGACAACGAACCGACGCCCCGCGAACTTCAGCATCTCGGGCATGAACGGCATCGACTCCCGTTCGCCCCGGTCGTCGAGCCCCGAGAGGATCTCCTCCGGCGGGCGTACCTGGACCACGTCGCCGACGGCGACGCCGTTCATCGTCTTGTGTCTGCGCTCGCTGGTCTCCACGGGTGTCTCCAATCGGTGCGCGAGGGTCAGTGGACCGTCGCGGGCGAGAGCTGGTCGATGACGCGGACCCGTCGGTCGTACGCCGAAGGGCCGCGCCGCAGGTCGTGCCACGGCACGGCCCGCACGGCGACGGGTGTCATCGGTCGGGGCAGGAAGCGGGCGTCGGACCGCATCCGCATCCCGAGACCGCCGCGCACGAGCACGACCTCCATGAGCCCCCCTCGGTCATCCCCTCCCCCCTGGCGGGACGACCTTGGATCATTGTGCGGCCCCGGGTCGCGGACGAGGTAGGCCCACGGGCAGGTTCCTCCCGAGACGTCCAGACCACTCGGAGCGGCCGGCGTGTTAGCGTCGCGAGGACCGCGCTTCCCAGGCACCGAGGTGACCAGCATGACCGAGCGCCACACGGGGCCGCGACGCGGGCGGCTGTCCATCTCGCTCCTGGCCGGGGTCGTGGGCCTCCTCGGTGTCCTGCCCGCCCTGGCCGCCGGCGCACCGTCGCTCGGGGCACTGTCGACGAGTGCGGTCGCGTCTCCGGTCACCCAGCACCGCGCCGCCCCCCTGGCTGGTGTCTCGGCTCGGTCCGCCGGGGCCGGTGCTCCGCGCGCGGTCTGCGGGACGGCACAGCTGGACGGCCCGGCGTCCAAGCCGGCTGGCGCCAGGAAGGTGAGCACCTCGCAGAGCCTCCAACGGCTGACAGCGCGGGCCCCGGCCGGCACCACGTTCTGGCTCGAGCCCGGCCGGCACATCATCCCGGGCGGCGCCTTCGACCAGGTCCAGCCCAAGAACGGGAACGTCTACATCGGTGCGCCGGGCGCCGTCCTCGACGGACGGCGGGTCAACCGCTACGCCTTCAGCAGCAGCGCCCACGACGTACGGATCTCGCACCTGACGATCGAGAACTTCGGGCAGAGCGTGCAGGACAACCCGGGCGAGACGGTGGTCAACAGCGGGTCGGGGAACGACTGGGTCGTCGACCACAGCACGATCCAGCAGAACGCCGGCGCCGGGGTCTTCCTGGCCGACGGTTCCCGCGTGGTGAAGAACTGCCTGCGCGACAACGGCGAGTACGGCTTCGCGGCCCACGAGTCCAACGGGCCGGCGCACGACGTCGTGCTGCGCGGCAACGAGATCGTGGGCAACAACACCGCCGACTGGGAGAACCTCCAGCCGGGCTGCGGCTGCGCCGGGGGCGGCAAGTTCTGGGACACCCGTGGCGCCCGCGTGGTCGACAACTACGTTCACGACAACCACGGCCCGGGCCTATGGGCCGACACCGACAACGTGGGATTCCTCTTCGAGGGCAACTACATCGCCAACAACGACGACGTCGGGCTGTTCTACGAGATCAGCTACAACGCGCTCATCCGCCGCAACACCTTCGTCCGCAACGGCTGGAAGATCGGCCTCGAGTCGCTCGACGGCACGCCCGCGATCTACATCTCCGAGTCGGGCAGCGACCAGCGCGCCGGCAGCCTCTACGGACGCCACCTGCGGATCTCCGGGAACCTGTTCGTGGACAACTGGTCCGGGATCATGGCCTGGGAGCACCCCGGCCGCTTCGCGGGGTCGCCCTACAACGTCAGTGCGGACTACAGCACCTTGGTCAACCCCGGGGTGGCGACCGTGGCCCGCTGCGGTGACCCCGACCTCATCGGCACCGCGCCCTACATCGACGACTGCCGGTGGAAGACCCAGCACCTGCGCGTCGTGCGCAACACGTTCGAGTTCGACCCCACGAAGATCCCCGGGTGCACGGTGGAGCACGGGTGCGGCTTCATGAGCCTGGTGTCCACCTACGGCACGGTGCCCGAGTGGGCGCCGTACCTGAAGTACGTCGTGCCCGATGCCATCTCGCTCGCCCAGGACAACGTCTGGCGCGCCAACGCCTACCACGGACCGTGGCGCTTCATGATCCGGTTGCTCGGGCCGCAGGTGTCCTGGTCGACCTGGCGGTCCGCGCCCTACCACCAGGACGCCGGCAGCACGCGGAGCTGATCAGCAGGCCGGTCGCGCCCCGACTGCGTGGACCAGACCACTGGGTCGCGCCGTGGCTCCCGGCTTAGAATGACCTGCGGTCGTGCGCGCGCCAGGGGGAGCTCGCCGGGCCGCAGCCGAGGGGGCCACGTGGACGAAGCGCGCGTGCAGGACTTCTGGAACACCCATCCGTGCGGGGACGACATCGTCGGCGGGTTGCACGAGGGCTTCGACGACGACTACGAGAAGTTCTTCGCCAGCTACGACCACTGGCGCTACCGCCAGGAGCGGCACATCCTCGAGTGTCTCGACGAGGTCGACTGGCGCGGGCAGCGGGTGCTGGAGGTCGGCCTGGGCCAGGGGGCCGAGTCCGAGCAGCTCATCAAGCGGGGTGCCCGCTGGTCGGGCCTGGACCTGACCCCCGAGTCCGTCGCCCGGGTGCGCACCCGGCTGGCGCTGCGGGACCTGGCGTACGACGACCTCCGGCAAGGCAGCGTGCTCGCCACACCGTGGCCCGACGACAGCTTCGACATCGTCTTCTCCCACGGGGTGCTGCACCACGTGCCGGACATCCGCCAGGCGCAGGCCGAGATCCACCGCGTGCTGAAGCCCGGTGGCCGTCTGGTGGTCATGCTCTACGCGCGCCGGTCCCTCAACTACCAGGTGAGCATCCGCCTGGTCCGCCGGGCCGCGCTGCTCGCCGCCTACCCGGTGCGCAGCCGGGTCGCGCCGGACACCATGCTCGGACGGCACCTCGCCAACGCCGAGGAGGCCGGGCTGGGGCACTACCTGGCCCTGGACAACTTCGTGCACCGCAGCACCGACGGGCCGTTGAACCCGTTCGCCCGCGTCTACGACCTCCGCGACGTGGAACGCGACTTCCCCGACTTCGTCGTGGAGCGTGCTCACCAGACCTACATGCACGCGCCACCCCTGCCGGTGCACGGCCTGCCCGGTGCGGGGCGCCTCGGATGGCACCTGTGGGTGCACCTGAAGGCGCGGGCGACATGACGTCGGCAGCCCGGGTCAGCATCGGGCTGCCCGTCTACAACGCCGAGCGCTACCTGCGGCAGTCCTTGGACGACCTGCTCGCGCAGACGCTCACGGACTTCGAGCTGATCATCTCCGACAACGCGTCCACCGACGCCACGGCCGCCATCTGCCAGGAGTACGCCGCCCGGGATCCCCGCATCCGCTACGTCCGCCAGGCCCGCAACCTCGGTGCCGTGGGCAACCACAGGGCGGTGGTGGCGCTGGCCCGCGCGCCGTACTTCAAGTTCGCCTCCCACGACGACCGCTACGACCCGGACCTGCTCCGGGCCTGCGTCGAGGCGCTCGAGGCACACCCGGAGGCCGTGCTGGCGCACAGCTGGCACCGCACCATCGACGGGCAGGGTGAGGTGATCTCCGCCGACCCCTACCCGCTGGACACCGCGAACCCCTCGCCTCGCGCGCGGCTGCGCAGCGTGCTGCGCGTCTCGCCCGGCGGCACCGACTTCTACGGCATCGTGCGCACCGAGGTCCTCCGCAGCGTCCGACCGCAGCAGGACTACTACAACTCCGACCGCACCTTCGTGGCGGAGCTGGCCCTGGCCGGACCGTTCGTCCAGGTCCCGCGAGTGCTGTTCTCCAACCGCCAGCACGAAGCCCAGGCCTCGCACGGCTCCCGGCGCGCGAGGGCCACCAAGATGGGGGTCGGCCGAAGCAACCCTCTGGTTCACCCGATGGCCCGCATGTACGTCGAGTACGCCGCCGGCTTCGTGCGCGCGGTGTTGGCCGCACCGCTGTCCACCCGCGAAAGGTGGGTGTGCTTGGCGGAGGTCGCGGGCTGGCTGGTCAGCGCCGCCCGGACGAGGCTGCGGGGTTCTGGCGGCTCGGCGACTGGCGCCGTCGCTGCCACCCGAGCCGGCGGACATCCCACTGCGAGCTCACCCACGCGCTGAGCCCGAGCACGGTGAAGGCGGCCAGCATGCCCCCCACGACGTCGCTGAGCCAGTGCGTGGTCTGCACGACCAGGCAGAAGGCCATCATCGCGTCGCCCAAGACCGGGGACACCCAGGACCACCATGCGGGCCGCGAGATGATCGCCAGGAGACCGGCGCCCGCGACGGCCATCAGGACCGCGGTGTGGCCAGAAGGATAGGCGCCGCCGATGGTGGCGATGTTGCCGCCCGGGTCGGGACGCGCGACGAGGATCTTCGTCGCCACCACGAGCGCGCCCGTCGACAGCACCGAGACCGCTCCGACCACGACCGGCCGCCATGACCGCTGGACGACGGCGCACGCGAGGACGACCACCAGCAACAGGGGTACGACGTGGGCCGGCTTGAGCCCCTCCACGATGTGGTCGGCCCGGAGCTGCAGCGGGCCCCATACGTTCCCCGGTCGCGACCGGTGGCGGGCCGTCTGGTCGAGGGCATCCACCATGTGGTCCGCGACCAGACCAGTCAGCAGGAGGTAGAGGGTCCCTGCGATCGCCGAGATGGTCAGGGCGACGGGGGGCCGTCGACGGGCGGTCGGGCGCCTGTCACCGTGCCTGGACACGAGCCTGGTGGACCTCTCGATAGACCGCGAGCGTCTTCTCGGCGGTCGCGGCCCACGTGAACTGCGCGGCCCGCTCCAGGCCGCGGCCGCGCAGCGCCTCATGGTCCGGGCCGCACGCGCGTACCAGGGCCGTCGCGATCTGCTCCACGTCGTCCGGGTCGACCAGGATCGCGGCACTGCCCGCCGTCTCTTGCGTGGCCGTCCGGTCGGAGGTCACCACGGGGCAGCCGCACGCCATCGCCTCGAGGATCGGCAGCCCGAACGACTCGTTGAACGACGGGTAGGCGAACACTTTGGCACAACGGTAGAAGTCGACGGTCTCCTCCAGCGGCACGCCTCCGACCCAGACCACGTCGTCGGCGATGCCGAGCTCCTCGGCGAGCCGGCGCAGCTCACCGACGTACTCCTCCTCACGGAGGGGACCGACCACCACCAGCTGGTAACCCTCGAGCGATGACCTGGCTTGGGCGAAGGCACGCATCAGTCCGTGGGCGTTCTTGTACCTCCACAGCGACGAGACGAAGAGCACGAAGGGGCGGGTCACTCCCCTCTCCTTCACCCGCACCCGCGCCTCCTCCGGGTCACCGGGCCGGAAGGTGTCGTGGTCGACGGCCTCCGGGACCAGGCGGAGCTTGCCCGGGTCGACGTCGAGGTAGCGCAGTACCTCGGCGCGCAGGTCCTCGGAGTTCACGACGATGGCGTCGGCCATCTTGACCGTGTGCGGGTAGCCGATCCTGCGGTAGGCACGCACCGCCGGCGAGAGCGAACCCGGGTCGTTGAAGGCCTGGAAGGTCTTGAAGTGCGCCACCACGCCGGGCGCAGGTCTGACCAGGGGCGCGATCAGCGTGTTGAACACGTCGATGCCCGCAGCCCGGAGCCGGGGCGGCAGGTAGAGCTGCTCGCTCAGCGTGCGCAGCCGCTGGTGCTCGTTGGACCAGGGCGCCATGAGGTAGTGGACGTTCGACCCCGGGTACTCGTGCAGCGGCTTCGACCTGGGGCTCACCACGAGGTGGAGCTCCTCACCGTCGACGAGACGAGAGGCGATCTCGGGGACCATGCGGGTCCAGCCCCAGTGGGCCCCCGAAGGGTGCTCCGGGTGGTCGGTCAGCAGGTTGATCGCCACCCGCATGCCGTCACGTGACATCGATGCTCCTCTCCGTGGTGGACTCGGACCGATCCCGGTCGACCGGCGTGACCCGGGCCTGCGCTTGGTAGTCGCGTACGCCGTGGCCCAGCTGGACCCACCAGGTCGCCAGCCCGATGACCAGCCCGATCACCACGGCCCAGGACGCGCCCCAGGCCGCCCCGAGGTAGGCGCCGACGACGCCGAAGGAGGCAAAGAGGGTCGAGGTGACCAGCTGCGCCTTCAGGCTGCGTCGCGACGCGCCCAGCGCCCGCAGCCCCGCGGTCAGGGCGGCGTGGAAGAAGCCGAGCACGTAGATCAGGGTGAGCGGGACGAGGAGGCGCTGCGCCGGACGCCACAGGTCGCCGAGCAGCAGCTCTCCCGGACCCCACGGCAGCACGATCATCGCGGCGACCGCCCAGCCCGCCGCCAGGGCGGCCTGGATGCCGCCGAGGGTCAGACAGAAGCGGCGTAGCCGACCGGGGTCCTGGCCGATCACCGTCCGGGCCTCGGGCACCGAGACCTGGCCGACCCCGGCGAGCAGGATGAGGAAGGGTCCCATCAGGATCTCGGCCGCCCGTTGCTGCGCGACAGCGGCCAGCCCCGCGACCGCACCGAGGGCGAAGACCTGCACCTGACGGGCGCCGCCGACGGCGATGTTCTCGATCAGGTAGCGACCGGACAGGCTGCGGTGCGTCGCGAACCAGGACCGGGTCCAGGTCGGCCTCGGCGCCAGCCCCGTCTGCCACCAGCCGAACCCGGCGGCGACCGTGGCCGTGCCACCGAAGACCAGCATGAGCGCGGTGATGGAGACCTTGTCGAGCGACAGCAGCACGCCCAGCCCGGCCACCTGCAGCACCGACCACAGCAAGTCGTTGAGGAAGACCCTCTTGCCCTGACCTCGCGAGAAGAGGGCACAGCGGTAGCTGTCCTGGAGGAGGAGGCCGGGAAGTCCTACCGCCAGCGCCGCGAAGGACGTCCCCACCGGCCCGCCGGCCACCAGCCCAGCGGCCAGCGAGCACAGCGCCGCCAGCAGTCCGAGGTTGAGGGCCGCGCCGCTGGCCGCGCTCACCGCGCGGCGCCACTCCGGAGTCTCCGGACCGCTGAAGCGCACCATCAGCGGATCGGTGGCGACGCCGCGCGAGGCGTTGACCAGGAAGATGAAGAACACGAAGGCCAGGCTGAAGGCGCCGAACCCCGACACCGGTAGTCCGCGGGCCGCACAGATGCTGAGGACGAAGTTGCCGAGGCTCGACACAGCCTGGTCCAGGATGCCCCAGCTGACCCGGCCGACCAGTCCCGAGCGCCCCGGGACGGTCGTTTCGGTGGGCTCCACCAGATCGCTCATCCGGTCGGTCGTTCGGAGGGCCGCGCGATCAGGGCGGAGGCAACGGCGAGGTCGAGGACGACGGCGGACGGACCGCTCAGGCCGGTCTCGGTGATCGAGGCGAAGATGCAGTAGACGATCAGGAAGATCGCGACCGCCCGCCGAGGACCCGACGGCCGGGTCAACGCCGTCAAGAGCAGGATCGCGAGCAGCAGTATCTGGATGGCCGCCCCGACCAGACCCAGGTCCAGGTAGGTGCCGACCCAGTTGCTGTCGATCGCGCTCCCGTTGAAGGACAGGTTCGACATGCCCGAGCCGAAGAGCTGCTGCCCGAGCGAGCGCGGGTGGTCCAGGACCTGGGACCACACGGTGGTCCTGCCGGTCAGCCCGGACGCCTGGCTCGCGGTCTGCCCACGCAGCAGCCACGACATCAGCTCGGAGGCGAAGACCACGAAGACCGCCGTGCTCAGCACGCCACCCCAGATCCACGTACGACGCGCACGGGAGCGCGCGAGCAAGAGGCTGGCAGATGCGCACACCAACCCGACGGCTCCGGCCAGGAGGGCGGTGCGCGTGTGGGTGGCCACCAGCACCGGGGCGGCGAGGACGATGGTCGCCACAGCATTCCGGCCGGAGATGACGCGGCACATCCATAGCAGCGCGGAGGTGCCGGCCAGGATCGCGGCCATGTGTGCCACCGCGGTGGGGAAGACCGGCCAGATGATGCCCGCGAGCCGGCCGTCGAAGGCGAACGCCTTCCCCGGCGAGATCACGGCACCCAGCGCGACCGAGCTCAGGACGACCACCAGGCAGACGCGGTGGCAGCGCAGCAAGGCCAGGTCCCGTCGTCCCCAGAAGGGGGAGAGCAGCCAGAGGACCAGCACGTAGCCGGAGAACCGGAGCGCTCGGTAGGTGGAGGACACCAGGAAGGGGTTGTGCAGGCTCACCATGACGGCCAGGAGGCACAGCAGGGAGAACAGCACCACGTGGACGTTGGGCCGGACCAGCCCCCGTGGGTTGGCCAACAGCGCGAGTACCAGCGCCACGGGGAGGGCGCCCTGGGCGATGAGCTGCCCCACGATCGCCGGCAGCGGCAGCAGGTGGTCGCCGGTGAACGGGAGCACGTTCAGGAACAGCGCCGCCCAGGTGGCCTGCAAGCGCCAGTCGCGGGAAGGCTGTGCCGTCGTCTCGGCGGGCCGGCCAGCCGTCATCCTCTGGATCGTCATCGCTCACATCGAGGGGTCTCTGCGGTGCGCATCGGGCGCGCGCGTCTGACGCACCAGCCGACTTCACGCCTCATCGAAATGCCCCCCGCATCTCGCAACCGGGCCCGAGCATCACTCGAACGAGCCAGGCCTCGATCCCCCTTGTTACGGAGGATAGGCGAGGTGGATCCCTGCGCATCCCCGCGATCAGGTATATGTCCGAACGCCCGCGGGGATCCCGAACCCTCGGGCGATGTGACCTCCTATGCTCGGCGGGTGACCCGCGCCGACCTGCTGGTGATCGGTGCGGGCCCCTACGCCTACTCGGCGGCGGCGTACGCCCGTGAGCGGGGCATCGACACCCACATGGTCGGCCTGCCGATGGCGTTCTGGCGCGAGCAGATGCCCGCGGAGATGTACCTCCGCTCCGGGCCGGACTGGTCGCTGGACGCCGCCGGCCACGACTCGTTCGAGGCGTACTTCGAGGACGCCGGCCTCGACCCGGCCGACGTGGACCCGATCCCGATCCGGGTGTTCCTGGACCACACCGACTGGTTCGCGCGGCGCAAGGGCATCGAGGCCGACCGGCGGGTGGTGGCCGAGCTGACCGCCGACGGCGTCTTCACGGCCGCGATGGCGGACGGCTCGTCGATCACCGCCGACAAGGTGCTGGCGTGCCCCGGCATCCGGCACTTCGCCCAGCTGCCGGCCTGGTACGACGACGTGCCCGCCGACCGCCGGGCCCACACCAGCGAGCTGGTCGACTTCGACGACCTGGCCGGGAGACGGGTGGCGGTCATCGGCGGACGGCAGAGCGCCTACGAGTGGGCCGCGCTGCTCTGCGACCACGGCGCGACGAAGGTCGACGTCGTGCACCGCCACGAGACACCCGCGTTCGAGAAGGTCAGCTGGAAGTTCGTCGACCCGCTCGTCGAGCAGACCCTGGCCGTCCGCGGCTGGTGGCGAGACCTGCCGGCCACCGAGCAGCAGGCCATCGCGCTCCAGTTCTGGCAGGTCGGCCGGCTCACGCTCGAGTGGTGGCTGACCCCGCGCCTGAAGCCCGGGGTCGTCACCAGTCACCCGCTGACCGAGGTCACCGCGGTCGCGTCCGGTGATGACGACGTGACACTGACGCTGTCCGACGGGCAGCTGCTGACCGTCGACCACGTCGTCTTCGCCTCCGGCTACCGGGCCGACCTGGCTGCCGTCCCGTACCTCGCCGGTGTCCTGGACCGCGTCTCGGTCACCGACGGCTTCCCCGACCTCAGCCCCGGCTTCGAGACCTCGTTGAGGGGCCTGTTCGTCACCGGGTTCGCCAGCACGCGCGACTTCGGACCCTTCTACGGCTTCACGAAGGGCTGTCCGTCGTCGGCCAGGCTGGCCGTCGACGAGATGCTGCGCTGACCCACCGTCCGAGGCGCGGTGCGCCTCGCCCACGCGCGATTCGCGCGGGAGCGGGAGCGTCTCCTAGACTCGCCAGGTTGCCTCGGCGAGGGAGGCCCCGCACCCTGCGGGTCCGCCGTGATCGACTGGGCCGGCCACTGGGTTCGATGGGCCGCCCGTCGCGCGCGGCCCTCCTCACTGGTCCTCCGCTGGGGCTCACCGACATCAGCACGAGGAGACCACACGCATGGCTGCCGAGAAGATCACCGCCGAGAAGCGCACGGAGTTCGGCAAGGGTGCCGCCCGTCGGATCCGCCGCGACAACAAGATCCCCGCGGTCGTCTACGGCCACGGCAACGACCCCATCCACCTGACCCTGCCGGGCCACCAGACGATGATGGCCCTCAAGCACGGCGGTGCGAACGCCCTGCTGGAGCTGGACATCGACGGGTCCGAGCAGCTCGTCCTGAGCAAGCAGGTCCAGGTCGACCCGATCCGCCGGGTCCTCGAGCACATCGACTTCGTGGCCGTCCGCCGCGGCGAGAAGGTCACCGTCGACGTGCCGATCCACACCGTGGGCGACGCCGCCCCCGAGACGCTGGTCGTCACCGAGAACGCCACGGTCCAGGTCGAGGCCGAGGCAACCCACATCCCCGAGTACATCGAGGTCGACATCCAGGGCCTGCAGGCGGGCACCCAGATCCTCGCCGCGCAGCTCGTGCTGCCCGACGGCACCACGCTCGTGGTCGACCCCGAGACCCTGGTCATCAACATCACGCAGGCGCAGTCCGCCGAGGAGGTCGAGGCCGAGCTCGCCGAGGCCGAGGCCGAGGTCGGCATCGTCCACGAGCCCAGCGACGAGGAGGTCGCGGCGGAGGCCGAGGCCGCCGAGGGCGAGGAGGGCGAGTCCGCCGAGGGTGGCGAGTCCGCCGAGGGTGGCGACGAGGAGTGATCCCCCGCTCAGGTCGTGCCCGGCTCGGGCGTGACCTGGGCCGGCTGTTCGGTCGGAAGGCTGACGTGAGCGACGATCCCGCGCCGGTCTGGCTGGTCGTCGGGCTGGGCAACCCCGGCCCGGCGTACGCCGGGCACCGCCACAACGTCGGGTACCTCGTCGTCGAGGTGCTCGCCGAGCGGATGGGCTCGCCGCTGCGCGCCCACAAGTCCGGTCGTGCCGACGTGGTCGAGGGCCGCCTCGGACCGATCGGGCCGGACACGCCTCGTGTCGTGCTGGCCCGGCCGCGGGCGTACATGAACGAGATCGGCGGACCGGTCTCGACGCTGGCGAAGTTCTACAAGGTGCCCCCGGAGCGGATCGTCGCGGTGCACGACGAGCTCGACATCCCGTTCGGTGCGCTGCGGGTGAAGCTCGGCGGCGGTGACAACGGGCACAACGGGCTGCGGTCCATGCGCGGGTCGCTGTCCAGTGGCGAGTTCCACCGGGTCCGGGTCGGCGTGGGCCGACCGCCCGGCCGCCAGGACCCCGCCGACTTCCTGCTGTCGAACTTCAGTGCCACCGAGCGCAAGGAGCTCGACATGAACGTCGTCGAGGCCGCCGACGCGGTCGAGTCGCTGGTCGCCGACGGGCTGGAGACGACCCAGCAGCGGTTCAACCGATAGGCCGGCCACGGCCCGTGGCTAGGGTGGCGACCGTGATCGACAACCACGCGGACCATGCTGGCCGCACGCCGCCGCCCGGTGCCGACGACCACGTCCTCTCCGAGTGGCTGGCCACGGTCGCCGGGGAGCGACTGCTCGAGGTCCGCGCGGAGGGACTCGAGGGCAAGGAGCTCAAGGACGCCGGCGACCGGGCGGCCCACGAGCTGCTGATGACGCTGCTCGCCAACCACCGCCCCGACGACGCCGTGCTGTCGGAGGAGGGCAAGGACGACAAGGCCCGCCTGCACGCCGAACGCGTGTGGATCGTCGACCCGCTCGACGGCACCCGGGAGTTCTCCGAGCCCCCGCGCGACGACTGGGCGGTGCACGTCGCCCTGTGGCACAAGGGCGAGCTCGTCGCCGGCGCCGTCGCCCAGCCCGCGCTCGGCGAGACGTTCAGCACCGCCGCGCCACCCGTCGTACCCGACCGCACGTCGGCCAGGCCGCGGATCGCGGTCTCCCGCACCCGCCCCCCGGCGTTCGTCGAGGCGCTCGCCGCCGAGATCGACGCCGAGCTGGTGCCGATGGGCTCGGCCGGGGCCAAGGTGATCTCCGTCGTCCGGGACGTGACCGACGCCTACGTGCACGCCGGCGGGCAGTACGAGTGGGACAACGCCGCCCCGGTGGCCGTGGCCCGCTCGGCGGGACTCTTCTGCTCGCGCATCGACGGCAGCGAGCTCGAGTACAACCAGGACGACGTCTACCTGCCCGACCTCATCGTGTGCCGCCCGGAGCTCTCCGAGGCGATCATCGAGTTCGTGCGCCGGCACGGCACGGACTAGTAGACCTCGAACTGGGCCATCATCCCGTGGTCCTCGTGGTCGAGCATGTGGCAGTGCACCATGAACACCCCGCGGTAGTCGGTGAAGCGAGCGGCCACCTCCACGGTCTCCCCCGGGTCGAGGCGCCAGGTGTCCTCGAAGCCGCGCTCCCACGGCGGCGGAGGTCTGCCGTCGCGGCTGATCGTGCGCCACTGCTCCTCGTGGAGGTGGACGTAGTGGGTCACGTCGCTGGTGTTGCGAAGCCGCCACCGCTCGATCGAGCCGAGCCGTACGCGGTGGTCCACTCGCCCCGGGTCGAACATCTTGTCGTTGATCGACCAGTAGGAGCCGTGACCTGACTTGGTCAGGTCGAAGGTCCACGTCTTGGACACGGTGCTCGGCACGTCGAGGTGGGGGACGGGCCGGAGGGCATCGGGAACTCGGGCATCGCGCGTCGGTGGCCGCCCACGTACCCGGAACTGCATGATCGCGGCCGACCGCGTGCCCGTCCCCACCGTTGCGTCGCTGCGGGGGATCGAGGACAACAGGACGTTCTCGCCCGCCTGCCCCGTGAAGTCGACGACGACGTCCGCGCGCTGCGCCGGCCCGAGCAGGATGTCTTGGCGGACGACCTTGTGAGGAAGTAGTCCGCTGCCCGTGCCGACCTGGACGAAGGGTCGCCCACTGGAGAGCGCCAAGTCGTACGCCGAGAAGAGGGAGGCGTCCAGCAGGCGCAGGCGATAGCGGCCCGGCCGCACCTTCAGGTACGGCGCGAACTGACCGTTGACCAGCACCCGCCGGCCCACGGTGGCGTCGTTCGGGGGTGCCTGCGGACCGGTCATCCACTCGTGCATGCGGGCGCCGGGGAAGGGATCGGTCAGCTGGTTGTGCGGGGTGAAGCTGCGCTCGGAGATGTGCAAGGGGACGTCGAAGCGACCACTCGGGAGGCCGAGCCGCTCCTCCCGCTCGTCGGTCACCAGGAACATGCCCTGGAGTCCGCGCCAGTTGTTGGGGGCGGTCCGGCCCATCCGGTGGTCGTGGTAGAAGCGGAAGCTCGCGGGCATCGGCTTCCCGCCCTCGACGAGGCGGTAGGTGTACGTGCGGCTGTCGCCCCGCACGATCAGCTGACGTGTCGGCTGGCCGTCATCGGCCGAGGTCTGGTGCCCGCCGTGCTGGTGCACGGTCAGGGACCCGGCTCGCCGAGGCAGGTCGTTGACGAACGTGACCCGGGTCGTCGTGCCCGTGGGTCGCTTGATCGTCGGCCCCGGGAACGTGCCGCCGTAGGTCCACATGCGGGTCCTGGGACCGTGAGGCATGACGCGCACCGGCGCCCGGCGCACGTGGATCGTGAGGTCGCTGCCGTTCAGCACCTCAGGGATCCGCAGCTCCTGCTCGAAGTCCGGCGGCTCCGGCACCTGGCCGGGCTCGCCGGTCACGACCAGCGTCCCGTGCATGGTGGGGTGGAAGCTGCAGTAGAAGGCGTACTCCCCGGCGCCCAGCGTCGAGGGAAGCACGAGGGTGCGGCTCGAGTGCGCGGGCACGAGCTGGTCGAAGAGCGGGTCGCCCTGGGTGCCGACCGCCTCCGAGGTGACCGTGTGCGTCACGTTGTCGTCGTTCTGGACGACCAGCTGACCGCCGCGCTCGACGGAGACCGACCGAGGGGAGTAGCCGTGGACCGCTCCGCCGACGCCGATCACGATCGTCACCGCGTCCCGGGCGGCCGAGGGCCGCGCCGAGACGGCCTGGGTGCGGGCGCCCAGCGGATCGGCGGCCGTGAAGCCCACCGCCAGGGCGATCAGTGCCACCATGCCCACCCGGCCGGCCACCAGGCGGACCCCCCTCGACGCCACGACGGCAGTGTGCGTGACGCGACCCGAGATCACCAACGTCATTCGGCGCTGATGAGGTGAAGTGGTCTAGCCCAGGGGGCGTATCGGCATCTCCTCCCACATATATGTCGCGGCAACACGGCCCCTCCGGGTAGAAAGTGGCCGGGCACCGGGCACTCGGAAGGGCCGGGAGCGGTTGGTGCAGGAACCGGGGGACATCACATGAAAGTTCCGAAGATCCACGCTGCGACGGTGAGCCTGGCGCTCGTCGGCGCAGCCAGCCTCACCGCGATCGGTGTGGCAGCGCCGGCGCAGTCGGCCGCGGCTACTCCTCCCGTCGCGGTGACCATCAGCGCCAAGCGTGTCGTCACCATGCCGACCGTGATCCAGCCTGGTGTCAACACGTTCTCGGTCACCAGCGCGGCCAAGAAGGGCTCGGCGTTCCAGCTGGTGCGCCCGGCCGCGGGCTACACGCCGGCCGAGGCCGCCCGCGACATCGAGAAGGGTCTGGACGGCAACAACATCAAGGCGCTCAAGCGGTTCGAGGCCAACATCACCCTGCTCGGCGGCATGCAGGCCGACGACACCGCCGACATCCTGGTCGTCGACCTGGACCTCGGTAGCTACTGGGCGGTGGACACCAACACCAACGACGCGGCGAAGTTCTTCGCCTTCACGGTGGACGGTGTCGACACGGGCAACGTGATGCCGCAGGCCGACGCGAGGATCAAGGCCCGGCTGGACACGAGCTGGGCGCGCAAGCCCGCGTCGATCCCGCACAAGGGCCTGATGCAGTTCACCAACGCGGCGACCAACAACCACTTCATCATCATGGCCAAGCTCAAGAAGGGCATGACCTACGCGGACTTCAAGACCTGGGTGAAGTCCATCCAGTCGGGACCGGGTGGTCCACCGCCGGTCAACTTCGACATCGGCATCGACAGCGGGGTGCTCAGCCCCGGCTACTCGGCGGAGTTCCGCTACAACCTGCCCAAGGGCAAGTACGTGATGCTCTGCTTCTGGCCGGACGCCAGCATGGGCGGCATGCCGCACGTGTTCATGGGCATGCACCGCGTCATCACCCTGAAGTAGCCACGCGGACGCACTCGCCCGTCAGCCACCGGCTGGCGGGCGAGTGCCGCGTTCTAGACCGGTCCGGACCAGTTCCTGACCCCGTTGCCCCAGGCCTTGTGGCCCGTTCGGACTAGGCCGATGAGCTTCTCGGTCTGTTCCCGTCGAAACGGACGTATCTCCTGCGACCGTCGACCATCCTTACCAAGGTCACCGCCAACGCGCGAGAAAGGGAAGGAGAAGGGCCATGTGGGACACCGTCACCGAGCGGCACACCGCTCACCTGTCGCACGAGATGCCGTGCACCGCGTGCGGCCACGCGCCCCACACCTTCCTGCCCTGCTCGGACACCTGCGACTGCGTGCCGCCGTCGGTCCCCGGCTCGGCCTCCGGCCGCACCGTCGACCTCGTCCTGCACTGAGCGCTCCTCGCCGGCCGGCAAATCTGCTCGCGTCCGCGCGCTCTGCTGAGGCAGGGTCGGGGTCATGACCTGCTTCGTCTCGCACACCTCGGTCGACTGCCACAACGCCTACGAGCTCTCGGAGTGGTGGCGCACGCTGCTCGGCTACGAGATGGTCGACGGCGACCCGAACGAGCCCGGCCACGAGGAGTGCATGATCCTCGACCCGGCGACGGGCCACCACATCCTGTTCATCGAGGTGCCGGACGAGAAGCCCGGCAAGAACCGCCTGCACTTCGACCTGGTGCCACGGTCCGGCACGCGCGACGAGGAGACCGAGCGCGTGCTGGCCGCGGGCGCCACGATCTTCAACGACCTCCGTGGGCAGTGGGGCCCGGGCACCGGCTGGGCCGTCCTCCTCGACCCGGAGGGCAACGAGTTCTGCGTGCTGCGCAGCCAGGCCGAGAAGGACGCCGCGCGGGCCGGAACCCCGGCCTCGCCGGATCCGTGCTAGCCGCATGCCCACGCGCCGCGACGTCCTCCGCCTGATCGGGCTCGCGGCCCTCGCGACCAGCGTCTCCTCCCTCGCCGCCTGCGGCGGCGACCGCACGAGCCATGCTGAGGACGTGGACCTCGTCTCCTCCGACGTCGAGCGCACTCCGGGCGACCCGGCCGTCATCGCGCCGGTCGTCGCTGTCATGCACCGCCTCGGCGGCGGGCTGTACGGCGGCCTGGCGGGGACGCCCGGCAACCTCGCACTCTCGCCGTACTCGGTCGCGGTCGCGCTCGCGATGACCGCCAACGGCGCGGTCGGCGCCACCGCCGGGGAGATGGCCCACGTGCTCGGTCTGGACATCGCTGACCTGGACCTGGCGGCGTACAACGGCGGGCTCGGCGCGCTGACCCAGGCCGTCGAGGCCCTGGCGATCACCGAGGAGCGCCCGGGCGACGAACCGGCCGTGATCAAGCTCGACAGCGCCAACGCGCTCTTCGGGGACAAGGCCACGCCGTGGCGGCCGGCGTACCTCGACACGCTCGCCGCGTCGTACGGCGCCGGCATGCGGGTCGTCGACTGGGCCGGCGCGACGGAGGCGGGCCGCGTGGCCGTCAACGCCTGGACCGCGGAGCAGACCCACGACCGGATCCCGGAGATCCTGCCTCCGGGGTCGGTCGACGCGCTGACGAAGCTGGTGCTGGTGAACGCCCTGTACTTCAAGGCGCCTTGGCAGACGACGTTCGAGGAGCACGCGACGGCGGACCTGCCGTTCCACGTCGACGGTGGTGACCCCGTCGACGTGCCGACGATGCGCGGAACGTTGATGGGGGCGGGGTACGCCGAGGTCGACGGGTGCCGCGTCGTCCGGCTGCCCTACTACGGCGGCACGCTGGCGATGACCGTCCTCCTGCCGGAAGACCTGGCCTCCTTCGAGGAGCAGCAGGTGGCGCCGGGCAACCTGGCGACGTACATCGCGAACGTGTCCTCCACGGCAGTCAGCCTGAGCCTCCCGAAGTGGACCTTCCGGCCGGCCTCCGACCTGGCGGAGGTCCTCGGTGCGCTCGGCATGCCGACCGCGTTCGACCCCTCGGCCGCCGACTTCTCCGGGATGACCGAGGACGCCGACGGCCTGTGCATCACCGACGTCGCCCACCAGGCATGGATCGCCGTCGACGAGGCCGGGACCGAGGCGGCCGCGGCCACGGCCGTCGCCGTCGGAGGCACGTCGATGCCCGAGACCGTGCCGCTGGTCGTGGACCGACCGTTCCTGTTCGTCATCCACGACGTCGAGCACGGCACCCCGCTGTTCGTCGGGCGCGTGACCGACCCACGCGGCTGACGTCCTCGCGATTCGTCAGGGCGCGTGACGCTGCGAGGACCCGCAGGATCGCTGACGAATCCGTCGGAGGGCTGTCGGAGGGGTCGCCTAGAGTGGTGACCGCACCCCCTGTCGAGCCCGACAGGGGGCGATCGTGCTGCCCGACCCTGGAGTCTTCGTGAGCCTGAAACCCCTCGCCGATGCCGTGCTGGCCGACGCCACGCTCCACCAGGCGATGGCCGACGCCGAGGGCGGGCTGGTGCGCGCGCTCGACCTGACCGGGCCGGAGGCGCTGCGGCCGTTCGTGGTCGCCGGGCTGGTGCGCGCCGGGCGCACGGTCCTGGCGGTCACGCCGACCGGCCGTGAGGCCGAGGACCTGGTCGCCCAGCTGGCCGACCTCGTCGACCCCGCGACGGTCGGCTACTACCCGAGCTGGGAGACGCTGCCGCACGAGCGGCTCAACCCGCGCAGCGACACGGTCGGCCGCCGCCTCGCCGTGCTGCGTCGCATCTGCCACCCGGGCGACACCCCGGAGACCGGTCCGCTGCGGGTCGTCGTCGCTCCCGTCCGGTCCGTCCTCCAGCCGCAGGTCAAGGGTCTCGGCGACCTCGAGCCGGTGGAGCTCGCGGTGGGTGCGGAGGCGGAGATCGACGACGTCGTACGACGTCTGGTCGACGCCGCCTACAGCCGGGTCGACCTGGTCGAGAAGCGCGGTGAGTTCGCGGTGCGCGGTGGCATCGTCGACGTGTTCCCGCCGACGGACGAGCACCCGCTGCGTGTGGAGTTCTGGGGCGACGAGGTCGAGGAGATCCGTACCTTCGCGGTCGCCGACCAGCGGACGCTCGAGAAGGCCGACCGGCTCTGGGCGCCTCCGTGCCGCGAGCTGCTGCTCACCGACGACGTACGCCGCCGGGCCTGGGAGCTCGGCGAGGCGCACCCGGCGCTCGTCGAGCTCACGGACAAGATCGCGCAGGGGATCGCGGTCGAGGGCATGGAGTCGCTGGCCCCCACGCTGGTCGACGAGATGGAGCTGCTGGTCGACCTGATGCCGGCCGACACCCACGTCCTGGTGCTCGACCCCGAGCGGGCCCGCTCCCGCGCGCACGACCTGGTCGCGACCAGCGACGAGTTCCTCGGCGCCAGCTGGGCCGCGGCCGCCGGCGGCGGCGCAGCGCCGATCGACCTCGGTGCCGCGTCGTACCGCTCCCTCTCCGACGTCCGCGTCCACTCCCTCGAGCGCGACCTGCCGTGGTGGACGCTCAGCCCGTTCGGCATCGACGACGAGGGCATCTCGCCGGGCGAGCCGCTGCGTGACGACCTCGGCGAGATCGTCAGCGTGGACATCGACGTCGAGGCAGGGGCGGTGCCGAGCAGGAGCCTGCCTGCCAGGCCCGCCGAGGCCTACCGCGGCGACATGCAGCGGGCCGTCTCCGACATGAAGGGCTGGCTCGGCGAGGGCTACCGCGTCGCCGTCGTGCACCCCGGCCACGGACCGGCCCAGCGCATGGTCGAGCTGCTCGGGGAGAACGACGTGCCTGCCCGGCTCGGCCTCGACCAGGCCTGGACCCGCGACCTCGTCACCGTCGACTGCGGGGGCCTGACCCACGGCTTCGTCGACCCGGTCAACCGGCTCGCCCTGCTCACCAGCGACGACCTGACCGGGCAGAAGGCCTCGACGCGCGACATGCGCAAGATGCCCGCACGCCGCAAGCGCCAGATCGACCCGCTCGAGCTCACGACCGGCGACTACGTGGTGCACGAGCAGCACGGCGTCGGGCGGTTCGTGGAGATGCGGCAGCGCGAGGTGCACGGCGCGACCAGGGAGTACCTCGTCCTCGAGTACGGCGCCTCCAAGCGCGGCGGCCCGCCGGACCGGCTCTACGTCCCGGCCGACGCGCTCGACCAGGTCACCCGGTACGTCGGCGGCGAGCAGCCCAGCCTGGACCGGCTCGGCGGCTCCGACTGGGCCAAGCGCAAGGGTCGCGCCCGCAAGGCGGTCCGCGAGATCGCCGCGGAGCTGATCAAGCTGTACGCCGCCCGGCAGGCCACCAAGGGCTTCGCCTTCGGGCCGGACACCCCGTGGCAGCGCGAGCTCGAAGATGCCTTCCCCTTCACCGAGACCCCGGACCAGCTGAGCACGGTCGACGAGGTCAAGGCCGACATGCGCCGCGTCGTGCCGATGGACCGGCTCGTGTGCGGCGACGTCGGCTACGGCAAGACGGAGATCGCGGTGCGCGCGGCGTTCAAGGCGGTGCAGGACGGCAAGCAGGTCGCGGTGCTCGTGCCGACCACGCTGCTCGTGCAGCAGCACATGTCGACGTTCGAGGAGCGGATGGGCGCCTTCCCCGTGACGCTGAAGGCGCTGAGCCGCTTCCAGACCGACAAGGAGGCCCGGGAGGTCGTCGAGGGCCTGCGCGAGGGCAGCGTCGACATCGTCATCGGCACCCACCGGCTGCTGAACCCCGACATCCGGCTCAAGGACCTCGGCCTGATCATCGTCGACGAGGAACAGCGCTTCGGCGTCGAGCACAAGGAGCAGATGAAGCGGTTGCGCACGAGCGTCGACGTGCTGTCGATGAGCGCGACGCCGATCCCGCGCACGCTCGAGATGGCGGTCACCGGCATCCGCGAGATGTCGACGATCACCACACCGCCCGAGGAGCGGCACCCGGTGCTGACGTACGTCGGCGGCTACGAGGACCGCACCGTCGTGGCCGCCGTACGTCGCGAGCTGCTGCGCGAGGGCCAGGTCTTCTACATCCACAACCGCGTGCAGAGCATCGAGAAGGCGGCCGCCAAGATCCGCGAGCTGGTGCCCGAGGCGCGGGTCGCCACCGCGCACGGCCAGATGGGGGAGCACCAGCTCGAGCAGGTGATGCTGGACTTCTGGGAGAAGCGCTTCGACGTGCTGGTCTGCACGACCATCGTCGAGTCCGGCCTGGACGTCTCCAACGCCAACACCATGATCATCGAGCGGGCCGACACCCTCGGGCTCTCGCAGCTGCACCAGCTGCGGGGACGCGTGGGCCGGTCCCGCGAGCGGGCGTACGCCTACTTCCTCTACCCGCAGGAGAAGCCGCTCACCGAGACCGCCCACGAGCGGCTGGCCACCCTGGCCCAGCACTCCGACCTCGGCGGCGGCATGGCCATCGCCATGAAGGACCTCGAGATCCGCGGCGCCGGCAACCTGCTCGGCGGCGAGCAGTCCGGTCACATCGCCGACGTCGGGTTCGACCTGTACGTCCGGCTGGTCGGCGAGGCCGTCCACGAGTTCAAGGGCGACGGCGAGCCCGAGCTCGGCGAGGTGCGCATCGAGCTGCCCGTGAACGCCCACCTGCCGCACGAGTACATCCCGTCGGAGCGGCTGCGGCTGGAGATGTACAAGCGGCTCGCCGAGGTACGCGCGGACGAGGACGTCGACCTGCTCCGCGAGGAGATGGTGGACCGGTACGGCGAGCCGCCGGAGGAGGTCGTGAGCCTGCTGTTCGTGGCGCTGTTCCGGGCCCGGGCCCGGCGCGCGGGCATCAAGGAGGTCACCATCGCGGGGCGCAACGTGCGGTTCGCACCGGTCGTCCTGCCGGACTCGATGACCGTGAGGCTGCAGCGGATGTACCCCCGGAGCATCGTCAAGCCGCCGGTCGAGACGGTGCTCGTCCCACGGCCGCAGACCGCGATGGTCGGGGGGCAGCCGATCACCGGGCTGGCCCTGCTTGAATGGGCCCGCGGTGTCATCGACGCGGTGATCGATCCGACCAACAATTCGGGCAAGGAGTCATGAGCATGCCCAGGCAGGTAGTCGCTGGTGTCGTCGCTGCGGTCGCAGCCCTGACCTTGAGCGGCTGCGGCGCGGCCGGTCCGGGCGTGGCCGCGAAGGTCGGCGACCGGACGGTCACCACCTCCGACGTCGACCGGCTCACCGAGGGGTACTGCCGGGCGCTGGAGGAGCAGATCAAGTCCCAGGGCCAGGTCGTCCCGCTGCGCCTGGTCCGCACCTTCGTCGCCGGCAGCCTGACCCTGCGGGCGGCTGCCGAGCAGCTGGCCGCCCAGCACGGCATCACCGAGCCGGCCGGGTACCGCGACGAGGTCAAGACCGACGAGTCGCAGTCCGAGCAGCTCCCTGCGGCCCATCGCGCCGAGTACGTCGAGGTCGCGTCGGCGCAGGACTACGTCGTCGCCGTCGAACGCCAGATCGGCGGTGAGCTGCTGCTCAACGAGGGCAAGCCGGGCGCGACCGACGACCAGAAGGTCGCGCGTGGCCGCGAGGAGCTGTCGGTCTGGTTCGGTGACCACACGCTCGACGTGAACCCGAAGTACTCCTTCGAGATCACCGACGGCAACGTCAAGAACATCAGGAACGACACGTCGTACGCCCTGAGCGCCAACGCCGTCGCCGCGGGCAAGTTCAGCTCCGACAGCGGCCCGGACCAGGCCTACTCCGCGTCCCTGCCGGCGTCCCAGCGCTGCGGCTAGTGCCCGGTCCCGGCCCGCTCGAGCAGTTCCGCGACGACATGCGTCGCCTGCGCGCCGAGTGCGCGTGGAAGCGGGAGCAGACGCACGAGTCGCTGCGGCGCTACCTCGTCGAGGAGTCCTGGGAGACCCTGGAGGCCATCGACTCCGGCGACTCCGACCACCTGCGGGAGGAGCTCGGCGACCTGCTGCTGCAGATCGGCTTCCACGCCGTCATCGCCGAGGAGGCGGGCGAGTACACCTTCGACGACGTCGTCCAGGGCATCGTCGACAAGCTGCGCCGCCGCAACCCGCACGTGTTCGGGCCGGACGGGGAGCTGGCCGGCGTCACCGACGCCGCGTCGGTCAACGAGCTGTGGGAGTCGGTGAAGGCCCAGGAGAAGCCGCGCGACTCCGTGCTCGACGGCCTCCCGCCCGGACTGCCCGCGCTGCTGCTCGCCGACAAGGTGCTCGACCGCGCCGAGCGGGCGGGGACGCCGGTGACCATCCCGGCCGGCGACGACCTCGGCGACCGGCTGCTCGCCCTCGTCGCCGAGGCGCGGGCGGCGGGTGTCGACCCCGAGCACGCGCTGCGTGACGCCGTTCGCCGCGTGCTGCCGGCCTGATCCCTCTACATTCCGGTGACATGGACGCCGGGATCGCCGACCTGCTCCGGAATGGGGCCTGCGCCGGCTCAACGGCGAGCTGCTCCGTGACGAGGAGCGCGGGGCCGCCGCCCGCCTCGGCCAGTGGTGGCGGGCGCTGCGCTTCCGGCAGGCGGTCGCCCGGCACGTCGACGCGCACGGGCTCGCGCTGGTCGTCCCCGTGCTGGTCGGCTCCCACGACGCCGGACCGTGGCTGGTCACCGTGCAGCCGGTCCCGCGCGTGTCCGGCCACGCCACCGCCTCGCGCCGCATCAACGACGAGCGGCGCGAGCGCCACCTCGCGGCGTTCCGCCAGGTCACCGAGGAGCAGGTCGACCGGCTCTGGGAGTACCGCACGACCATCAAGGGATTCGGCTTCCGCGACCGCGTCCGGCTCCGGCCCTACATCGAGAACGCCGACGCCCACGTCCGGACCCTCTGCCGGGCGTCGGGGCAGCCGCTCCCCAGCCGCTCGATCACGCGGATCAACGACGCGGAGCTGGAGGCCATCGTCGAGGGCTGGCGCGCCGACCGCCGCAGCCGGGAGTCATGAGCCGGCACTCACCCCCGTGGCGCGCGCCGGTGTCGCGCGGCATGCAGGTACTCCCGACCCAGGTCCTCGCCCTGAGGCACCGCGTCGCGGACCGGCCGCACGAGCACGGCCTCGGCCGCCGCCAGGTGCCGGCTGGTCGCGGCGAGGAAGGCGTCGGTGGCCGCGTAGTGGTCGCGCGGCCGCCGTGGGTCCTCGTGGGGGACCAGCGCCTCCCCGAGCCGTTCCTCGAGGGACCTCTGCGTCGCCTCGACGGTCCGTGCCAGCGATGCTCCGTGCGTCATGCCACTCACCTCGGTCTCTCTCCCTGACACGCACGGCACGGCGGTCGGGTTCATCTCGTGCTTCGGCCGTGACTTATACAAGAACTCTTGTGGAACGTCGGCCGGGTCGCGGAGGCTGGCGGCATGCCGCGCAAGACCGCCGAGGAGCGCCACGTCGTCGACGACGGCACCTCCACCGAGCTGATGGACATGCTCATCGCCCTGCACCACCCGACCCGCCGGTGGTTGGCCGAGCTGCTCTGGATCGAGGGTCCGGCGACCGTGGGACGCCTGGCCGCCCGGACCGGGCTGGCGGTGGGCAGCGTCAGCTACCACGTGAAGCCCCTGCACCGGCAGGGGTTCGTCGCGCCGGCGCCCGAGCTCGCGCGCGACACCCGCGAGAGCTGGTGGAAGGTGACGCCGCGCACCGTCAGCTGGAGCGTCGAGGACTTCGAGGAGGGCAGCATCGGTCGCCGGATCGCCGACCAGGCCGAGGTGGAGAACTTCCGGCACGAGGTGCGGGCCGTGCAGGCGTGGCTCAAGGAGATGGCCGACGCCCCGGCGTACTGGCGGCGTGCGGCCGGCTCCACCGACAGCATGGTGAAGGCCACCGCCGAGCAGACCGCGGACCTGCACCGGCGGCTCGGTGAGGTGCTGAGCGCGTGGACCGCGGAGGTGCGCGACGACGAGCAGACCCACCCGGACGCCGACCGGCGCCCCGTGCGCACGCTGGTCCGGCTGTTCCCGAGCGGGCCGGTGCGGCCGTGACGACCGCGTCCGCAGGGCTGCTGGGTGCGCCGCCCCCGCCCGTGCGTCGCGACCCGATGGTGCTCACCTGGGTGGTCGGCGTCGCGGTGTCGGCCTTCGGCGACGCCGCCTGGGTCGTCGCGCTGGCCTGGACGGCCGCGCACACCCTGCAGCCCGCGCTCGCCGGCGCGGTCATCGGCATCGAGATGTTCCCGCAGGCCGCGCTGGTGCTGGTCGGCGGCGTGATCGCCGACCGCCTCGACCCGCGCGTGGTCCTGGTGCTCGGCCAGGTCGCACGAGCGGCCGTGCTGGTGCTCGGCGCACTGGCCTGGCGGGCCGGGTACGACGGGGCGGCGACGCTCTTCGCGATCGCCCTCAGCTTCGGGGTGGCGGCCGGGCTGACCCTGCCGTCCGGGATGTCGCTGATGCGCCAGATCGTCGGCCCCGACGACTTCGGCACCGTCATGGGCTGGCAGCAGGTGCTCGGCCGGGTGATGCGTCTGCTCGGCGCGCCGACGGGCGGCATCCTGGTCGCCGCGGGCGGGCCGGTCTGGGCGATGGTGCTGGACGCCGCGACCTTCGCGGTGATCGCCGCGGTCCTGCTGGCCGTGGTGCGCCCGAGGTACGCGCTCCCACGCGCCGAGCACGCGCGCTGGCGCGACTCGTTCACCGACGGCCTCGGCTACCTGCGTCGCAGCCCGACCGCCCGCATCTTCGTGACCGGCCTGACCGCGCTCAACGTGTTCGTCAGCCCGGTCGTCGCGCTCGGGCTCGCCCTGCGCGTGAACGGGTCGGGCTGGGGGCCGGGCTGGCTGGGCGTCGCGGACGGCGCGCTGGCCGCCGGCGCGATCGTCGGCAGCCTGGCCGCGATCCGGTGGCAGCCCGAGTACGCCGCGCGCAGCGGCTTCCGGGTGCTCGTCGTCCAGGGGCTCGGGCTGGCGGCGGTCGGCATCCCGTTCATCCCGGCCGTGCTGGCCGGCATGGCCGCGGTCGGCGTGACCGCGGGGCTGGCCAGCGTGTGGCTGTCCAGCGCGTTCCTCAAGGCCATCGACCCGGCGTACACCGGCCGCGTCTCGTCGGTCACGTCCTTGGGTGACATGACCCTGATGCCCTTGTCGATGCCGGTGCTCGGCGCGCTGGCCGGCGCCACGTCGGTGCTCACCGCGACGCTGGCGTTCGGGCTGTCGATGTCGTTGCTGTGCCTGTTCTTCGGGTCGCGCCGGGCGATCGCGACCCTCACCTGACCCCGAAGGTGTAGCGGGCGCCGACCTCGAGACCGAGCCGGCCGTCGGCGTCGCGGGTGCCCTCGAGGATCCCGGTCGCGCGACGCAGGATCTCCGGGTGGTCGGCCGGGTCGGTGCGGTTCCAGATCCCGCCCATCACCGTGCCGGCCCGCGACCAGCGCACCCACTCCTCGACGTCGGCGAACGGGACGCGGTACGTCGCGAGCTCGGTGCGCGCCTCGCCGTACCCCGCGTCGGTGAGCAACCCCTCCACGCCCGCGTCCGTGTCGAAGGCGCCGGGCTGCCGCGCGATCGTCGACTGCTGCACGGTGAACTCCTGGGTCAGCGCGTCGAGCTCCTGCCACGCGCCCGACCACGGCTGGAACGTCGCCAGCCCGAGCCGGCCTCCGTCGCGGAGCAGGGCCCGCCAGCGGGCCAGGGCCGCCACCGGGTCCGGCAGGAAGAACACGACGAGCGACGCGGAGACGGCGTCGTACGGCGCCCCGGGCGGGTGGGGGTCGGTGGCGTCGCCGAGCTCGACGTGCACCTGCGGGAGGTCCGCGGTGTCGCGGGCGAGGTGCTCGACCATCCCCGGCGCGAGGTCGATCGCATCGACCCGTCCGCCGTCGCCGACCGCCTCGGCCAGCGGGAGCGTCGCGGCCCCGCGGCCGGCCCCGATGTCGAGCACCCGCTCGCCGGGCTGCACGCGCAGCCGGTCGACCAGGCCACCCGCGATGACGGCGTAGTAGGGCACACCCGTCTGGTCGTAGGTGCCGGCGAGCCGGTCGAACATCGCGGCCACTTCCGCCACCTGATCAGCCATGACCCCATCCTGCCGCTAGCCCTAGGGTGAGTGACGGGACCAGACATCACTCATCCACCTTCACCAGTCACCTTCACCAGTTACCTTCATCAGGGAGCACAGACGTGGCATCCATCGAAGCTGTCGGCGCCCGCGAGATCCTCGACTCGCGCGGCAACCCCACCGTCGAGGTCGAGGTCCTGCTCGACGACGGCTCGTTCGGCCGGGCGGCCGTCCCGAGCGGCGCGTCCACGGGTCAGTTCGAGGCCGTCGAGCTGCGCGACGGCGGCGACCGGTACCTCGGCAAGGGCGTGCAGAAGGCCGTCGACGCGGTCATCCAGAAGATCGGTCCCGCCATCGAGGGCCTCGACGCCGACGACCAGCGCCTGGTCGACCAGACGATGAACCAGCTCGACGGCACGCCCAACAAGGGCAACCTCGGCGCCAACGCGATTCTCGGCGCCTCGCTCGCGGTCGCCAAGGCCGCGGCCGAGTCGGCGGCGCTGCCGCTCTACCGGTACGTCGGCGGGCCGAACGCCTACCTGCTGCCGGTGCCGATGATGAACATCCTCAACGGCGGTGCGCACGCCGACTCCAACGTGGACGTCCAGGAGTTCATGATCGCCCCGATCGGTGCGTCGACGTTCGCCGAGGCGCTGCGCTCCGGCGCGGAGGTCTACCACGCGCTCAAGTCCGTGCTCAAGAAGAAGGGCCTCTCGACCGGCCTCGGCGACGAGGGCGGCTTCGCCCCGAACCTCGAGTCCAACCGCGCCGCGCTCGACCTGATCGGCGAGGCCGTGGCCGCCTCCGGACAGACCCTGGGCACCGACATCGCGCTGGCCATGGACGTCGCGGCGAGCGAGTTCCACGACGCGGGGTCCTACACCTTCGAGGGCGCCTCCACGTCCAGCGACGAGATGGTCGCCTACTACACCGGGCTGTGCGACGCGTACCCGATCGTGTCGATCGAGGACCCCCTCGACGAGGAGGACTGGGACGGCTGGAAGGCGATGACCGATGCCCTCGGCGGCCGGATCCAGCTGGTCGGCGACGACCTGTTCGTCACCAACGTCGAGCGGCTCCAGCGAGGCATCGACGGGGGCCAGGCCAACGCGCTGCTGGTGAAGGTCAACCAGATCGGGTCGCTGACCGAGACCCTCGACTCCGTCGACCTGGCCCACCGCAACGGCTACCGCTGCATGATGAGCCACCGCTCGGGCGAGACCGAGGACGTCACGATCGCCGACCTGGCCGTCGCCACCAACTGCGGCCAGATCAAGACCGGCGCCCCGGCCCGGTCGGACCGCGTCGCGAAGTACAACCAGCTGCTGCGGATCGAGGGCGAGCTCGGCGACGCCGCCCGGTACGCCGGGGCTGGCGCCTTCCCGCGTTTCCAGGGCTGATTCGCGGGTCGGGTCCGGCAGACTCGACCACGTGCCGAAGCCCGACCGACGTACGTCGCGCGCGCCCGGTGGGTCGGCGCGCACGACGCGTCGTCCCGGGCAGCGCGGGTCCGCGCGCCCGGCGCGGGCCGTCCGCGTCCCGGTACCCGACGACGCGCCGGAGACCGAGGTCCGCTCGGCGCCGTGGGTGACGACCGGCTCGACGCCGCGCGTTCCCGCGGGCCCGACCGGCGAGAGACGGCGCTGGCGACCCCGGCTGACCGGACGGGCGGCCGTCCTGGTGCTGGTGGTCGCGGTGCTGACGGTCAGCTTCGCCTCCTCGCTCAAGGCCTACCTCCAGCAGCGCGACCACATCCAGGCGCTGAAGGAGCAGATCGCGCAGAGCGAGTCCGACATCAACGCGCTCGAGCGGGAGAAGGCCCGGTGGCGCGACCCGGCGTACGTCCAGAGCCAGGCCCGGGCGCGGTTCGGGTACCTGATGCCGGGCGAGACGTCGTACGTCGTCCTCGGCGCCGACGGCAAGCCGCTGGAGTCGCAGACCGAGCTCCAGCCGAAGCGCGAGGTGATCGTCAAGGAGCCGACGGCGTGGTGGGAGACGGCCTGGGACTCGGTGAAGCTCGCCGGCGACCCGCCCGCTCCGGAGGACAAGCCGGAGCCGCTGACGAAGATCGGGCCATGATCGACCCGTGATCTCGCCCGACGACGAGGCGGCCGTCGCGGCCCAGCTCGGCCGCGAGCCGCGGGCCGTCCACGCGGTCGGTCACCGGTGCCCCTGCGGGAACCCGGACGTGGTCGCCACCGAGCCCCGGCTGCCGGACGGGACGCCGTTCCCGACGACGTACTACCTGACCTGTCCGCGCGCCGCCTCGCTGATCGGCACCCTCGAGGGGTCGGGGCTGATGAAGGAGATGGAGGCGCGGCTGTCCTCCGACGAGGAGCTGGCGGCCTCCTATCGCGCGGCGCACGAGGCCTACCTGGCGGACCGGTCCGCCCTGGGAACCGTGCAGGAGATCGAGGGGATCTCGGCGGGCGGGATGCCGGACCGCGTGAAGTGCCTGCACGTGCTGGCGGCCCACGCGCTGGCGGCCGGGCCGGGCGTGAACCCGCTGGGCGACGAGGTGCTGTCGCTGGTGGAGCCGTGGTGGGAGAGCGGTCCCTGTGTCTGATCGATCCGGGTCTGACGTGGTCGCGGCGTTCGACTGCGGCACCAACACGATCAAGCTGCTGATCGGCGCGCTCCCGGACGTCGCCGTGCGCGAGTCGCGGATCGTGCGGCTCGGTCAGGGCGTCGACGCGACCGGCCGGCTGGCCGACGAGGCGCTCGAACGGACGTTCGCGGCGATCGACGAGTACGCCGCGCTGGTCGCTCAGCACCCCGTGTCGCGGATGCGGTTCTGCGCGACGTCGGCGACGCGGGACTCCTCGAACGCGTCGGTCTTCGCGTCGGGAGTGCACGAGCGGCTGGGCGTGTGGCCGGAGGTGCTGACCGGGTCGGAGGAGGCGGCGCTGGCGTACGACGGCGCGGTACGGAACCTGCGCACGCCACCGGCGTACCCGGTCCTCGTCGTCGACATCGGCGGGGGCTCGACCGAGCTGGTGCTGGGCGACGCGACCGGACCCGTGGCCGGGGAGTCGATCGACATGGGCTCGGTGCGGATGCACGAGAGGTACCTGCGGACCGACCCGCCGACGTCGTCGGAGGTCGCCGCCTGCGTCGCCGCCATCGACGCGCACCTGGACGACTGTCCGGTCGACCTCGCCTCGGCGGCGACGGTGGTCGGCGTCGCCGGCACCGTCCTGTCGATCACGGCGGGGGTGCTGGACCTGCCGACGTACGACAAGTCCGTCATCGACCAGGCGGAGGTACTCGCTGCCGACGTGCTGGCCTTCGTCGACCGGCTGGTGGGGATGTCGATCGAGGAGCGGATGGCGTTCCCGTGGATGCACCCCGGCCGCGTCGACGTGCTTGGAGCGGGCGGGCTGATCCTCAGCCGGGTGCTGGCGCGGTGCTCGGCCGCCACCCTGGTCGCCTCCGAGGCCGACATCCTGGACGGGATCGCATGGTCGATGGTCCGCTGAGGCATCCGCTCACCGGCGACCTCTTCGACTCGCCGGTGCCGGCAGGTACGGGCTGGCCGGACGACCCCGCGTCGCCCTCGACGCCGGTCGCCACGTCGGCCGACGACGTGCGCCGCCTGGCGGTGGTGGACGACCTCGGCGAGCTCGACGCCCGGGTCTCGGTCTGCTCGGCCTGCCCCCGGCTGGTGGCGTGGCGGGAGCAGGTCGCGGTCGAGAAGCGGGCCTCGTTCGCCGACCAGCCCTACTGGGGCCGGCCGATCGCCGGCTGGGGCTCGTCGGCGCCGACGGTGCTGATCGTCGGTCTGGCGCCGGCGGCCAACGGCGGCAACCGGACCGGCCGGGTGTTCACCGGCGACTCCTCGGGGGACTGGCTGTTCGCGTCGCTGCACCGGGTCGGCCTGGCGGCTCAGGCCTCCTCCGAGCACGCGGGCGACGGGCAGCGCCTCATCGGCGCCCGGATGGTGGCGACCGTGCGCTGCGCCCCGCCTCTCAACAAGCCGACGGTGGTGGAGCGCGACACCTGCCGGCCCTGGATCCGCCAGGAGATCGCCCTCGTCGCGTCGTCGCTGTGCGTCGTCGTCGCCCTCGGCTCCTTCGGCTGGACCGGCGCCCTCGACGCCCTCGCCGCGGCCGGGTACGTCGTGCCGCGCCCCCGCCCCAGGTTCGGCCACGGCGCCTCGGCCGAGCTCGCCCAGGACTCCGGCCACTCGGTGACGTTGCTCGGCTGCTACCACCCCAGCCAGCAGAACACCTTCACCGGCAGGCTCACCGAGCCCATGCTCGACGACGTGCTCGGCCGTGCGGCGAGAATGAGTCGGCCCCCGTATCCCAACCGGTAGAGGAAGCCGCCTTAAAAGCGGTCCAGTCTGGGTTCGAACCCCAGCGGGGGCACCTCGGGATGTGGGCGCACGCTGGCTCCGGGCGCACCGTTGCTGTACCAATGGTCCATGAGCTCCGTGGACGCCGGGCGGGAGACCGCCAAGCAGCGGCAGCTCCGCGCCGGCATCGAGGAGCTGATGGCGGGACTCTCGCCGGGAGAGCCGCTGCCGGTGGAGCGCGACCTGGCCCGCGACCTCGGCGTCGCGCGGATGACGTTGCGGCGGGTGGTCGACCAGCTGGTGGCCGAACAGCGGCTGATCCGTCGCCAGGGGTCGGGAACCTTCGTGGCGGCGCCGAAGGTGACCCAGCGGCTGACGGCGACCTCCTTCTCGGCGGACATGCGGGCCCGCGGTCTGCGCCCGGGCGGGCACACCGTCTTCGCGCGCACTTCGCCGGCCGGCGTGATGCTCGCCGGCCTGCTCGGCGTACCCCCGCATGCGAACGTCCTGCACGTACGGCGCCTGCGCATGGCCGACGAGCAGCCGATGGCGCTGGAGGACCTGCACGTCCCCCTCGACGTCGTGCCCGGTCTGACGGGCCAGGACCTCGAGGACACGTCGTTCTACGACCTCCTCGCCACGCGGTACGGCACGCCCATCACGTCCGGCACCCAGACCGTCGAGCCCTGCCTGACCAGCGCGGAGGAGGCGGACCTGCTCGGGGTGGACGCCGGCGCCCCGGCGTTCCTGTTCGAGCGGACCTCGCGGACCTCGGACGGACGCATCGCCGAGTTCGTGCGGTCGATCTACCGCGGCGACCGGTACCGGATCGTGGTCGACATCTTCCCCCAGGACTAGACCTATGGTCTTATCTGACGGGATGACCGAGCTCCGGAACCTTGCGCACGCGGCCGTGGTGACCGGCTTCGCCGGCACACATGTCCCCGACTGGCTCGCGCGCCGGATCGACGACGGTCTCGGCGGCGTCTGCTGGTTCGCGCAGAACGTGGAGGACGAGGACCAGGCGACCGCGCTCGCGGCCGACCTCCACGCCCGGGGCCAGGTGCTGGTGATGTCGGACGAGGAGGGCGGCGACGTCACCCGCCTCGACGTGCGTCACGGCTCGCCGTACCCCGGGCATGCCGCCCTCGGCGCCCTCGACGACGTGGACGCGACGTACGCCGTGGCCGCCGCGATGGGCGCCCGCATGCGGGCCGTCGGCGTCGACGTCGACCTCGCCCCGGTCGTCGACGTCAACGCCGACCCCGAGAACCCCGTGATCGGGGTCCGGTCCTTCGGCGCCGCCCCCGACCTGGTCGCCCGCCACGGCGCGGCGTTCGTGAGCGGCCTGCAGGGCAGCGGGGTCGCCGCCTGTGCCAAGCACTTCCCCGGGCACGGCTCGACCCACACGGACTCGCACCTCGCTCTCCCGACCGTGGCGGACCCGGTCGAGGTGCTGCGCGATCGTGACATCGCGCCGTTCGCCGCGGTCGTGGGCGCGGGCGTGCGCTGCATCATGACCGCGCACGTCGTCTTCCCGGCGTACGACGAGCGGCCGGCGACCCTGAGCCCGATGCTGCTCGGCCTGCTGCGGGAGGAGCTCGGCTTCGACGGGGTGGTCATCACCGACGCCCTCGACATGAAGGCGATCGCCGACACCGTCGGGCACGGCGAGGGCGCCGTCTTGTCGGTGGCCGCCGGCGCCGACCTGGTCTGCATCGGCAACCCCGGGTTCCCGGAGAGCTACGACGCCGATCGTCAGCTGGGCGTCGTGGTCGACGCGCTGGTGAGGGCGGTCGAGGACGGCCGGCTCCCCGGCGAGCGCCTCGAGCAGGCCGCCGCCCGGCTGGCGGACCTGACGGCCTGGCTGGCGAAGGAGCCCACCGGACGGGCGACCGGGATCGGCGACGTCGCCGCCCGCGCGGTGACGGCCCGGGGCGATGTACGGGTCGAGCGGCCCCGCGTCCTCGACCTCGGCGGAGCCGTCAACATCGCCGCGGGCGACCGCGAGCGCCACCTCCGCGACCTGCTGGAGCAGCGGGCGGGCGAAGGCCGGACGGTGGTCCTGGCGCGGTACCCGAACCAGCTGCCCCAGGTGTCCCGCCTCGTCGCCGAGCGGCCCGACACCGTCGTCGTCTGGTCGGGCATCGACGTCGACGTGCCCGGCGACAACGTCGTGCTCACCCACGGAGGCGGGCGCGCCGTCGCCGAGGCGGCCGCCGACCTGATCCTGGGGGCGCGGCGATGAGTCCTTCCTCACGACTGGTCGCCGCCGTCGACCTCGGGAAGACGAACTGCCGCGTGCGTCTCGTGCGCGACGGCGATCCCATCGGCACCGTCGCCGTCCCCGGCACTCGGGGGCTGGCGGACCCCGGCGGTGCCGATGCGGCCCGGGCCGCGATCGCGGCCGGGCTGGCCGAGCTCGACCCGCCCGGCGACGTCGACGTCCTCGTCGTCGGCGCGGCCGGGCGGGAGGCGGCGGGCGCCGGGCTCGAGCGGCGCCTCTCGGGGCTGGCTCACGAGCTGGTGCTCGCCTCCGACTCGGTCACGTCCCACGTCGGCGCCTTCTCGGGCGGTGCCGGCGCCATGGTGGCGATCGGCACCGGTGCGGTCGGCCTGGGCGTCGGCAGCGAGGGGCTGGTCCAGGTGGACGGGCGCGGCTACTGGCTCGGCGACGACGGCGGCGGCTCCTGGATCGGCCGCCTCGCCCTGCGGCACGTGCTGGACTCCGTCGCCGGGCAGGGGTTCCCGACCTCGTTGGTCGCCGCGGCCGAGGCGAGGTACGGCGACCTGGCGCGGCTGCCCGGCACCCTGACGGCCGGCGACCAGGTGGCGACCACGACGGCGGCCTTCGCCCGGGACGTCGTGGCCGCGGCCGAGGCGGGTGACCGCACCGCCCTCCAGGTGCTCGACGCCGCCGGCGCCGCCCTGGCCCGGACGTTGGGCCAGGCCGCCGCCCTGAGCGGCACCGACCGCGTCACCGCGGTCGGCGGGCTGGCCGGTGTCCCGCTGATCCTCGACCGGCTGCGCCGGCGCCTGCCCGACGACCTGACCTGGACCGAGCCCGCGGGCACGTCCCTCGACGGCGCCGTGCTGCTGGCCGAGCGCACCGACCTGCCCCACGAGCCGCACGTCAGCCGCACGACCAGCGGCGCGAGGTCGGCCGACTCGCTCGACGACCTCGCCACCGAGCAGGTACGACGCGACCTCGACGACCTCGACCAGCGCTCGCCCGAGCAGCTGGTCGACGTGCTGCTCGCCGCCGAGGCGACGGTGCCGGCCGCGGTCGCCGCCGCCCGCGACGAGATCGCCGCGGCCGTCGCGCTGGCCGAGAAGGCGGTCCTGGCCGGAGGCCGGATCCTGTACGTCGGCGCCGGCACCCCCGGCCGGCTGGCCGCGCAGGAGGCCGCCGAGATCCCCCCGACCTACGGCACCGACCCGGAGCGTGTGGTGGCGGTCCTGGCGGGTGGCGGTCCGGCCGGCGCGAAGGCGGTCGAGGGTGCGGAGGACCGCGAGGACCTCGGCCGCTCGGACCTGGAGGCGCTGGCGCCGGGACCCGACGACCTCGTGGTCGGCATCGCCGCGTCGGGGCGGACGCCGTACGTCCTGGCCGCGCTGCAGACCGCCCGGCAGCAGGGCGCGCCGACGGTCGCGGTGGTCAACAACCCGGGCACGGCCATCGCCGGCGTCGCCGACGTGGCGATCGAGCTGCTGACCGGCCCGGAGGTGCTCGCGGGCTCGACGCGGATGAAGGCCGGGACCGCGCAGAAGGTCGTGCTCAACGTGCTGTCGACCGGGGCGATGGTGCGCACCGGCAAGAGCTACGGCGCCTGGATGGTCGACCTGCGCGCCGCCAACGACAAGCTCCGGCGGCGCGCCCAGCGCATCCTCACCGAGGCCACCGGCGTGAGCGACGAGGAGGCCCTGGCCGCGCTCGAGGCGGCCGGATGGCGGACCAAGACCGCTCTCGTCGCCATTCTCGCCCGCGTGGACGCCGCGTCCGCCGAGAATGCCCTCACCACGAGCGACGGTCGCGCCCGCGACGCCGTCGCCCTGCTGACGGGGGAAGTGCGATGAGGGTGTGTGCGGTGTCGTCGGGGGCGTCGGCCCACGGGCTCGACGTGGCGGTCGTGGATCTCGGCCTGGACGGCGCGATCGTCACCATGGAGATCCTGCGGACCGGCACCCTGCCCTGGCCCGACGGTCTCCGCGAGGCGGTGCTCCAGGTGCTGCCGCCGGCGTCGACGACGGTCGGCGCCATCTGCCAGCTCGACCAGCTCGTCGGGCTGGCCGTGGCCGACGCGGTCCTGCAGACCGTCGACGTGCTCGACCGCCCGCCCCACCTGGTGGTCTCACCGGGCCAGACGGTGTTCCACGACGTCCGCGACGGGAAGTGCTTCGGGTCCCTCCAGCTGGGCCAGCCGGCCTGGATCGCCGAGCGGACCGGGCTGCCGGTCGTCTCCGACCTCCGTCCGCGCGACGTCGCCGCGGGCGGTCACGGCGCCCCGCTCGCCAGCACGCTCGATGCCCTGTGGCTGTCGGCGCCGGGCGGTCCGCGGGCGGCGGTGGACCTCGGCGGCATCGCCAGCGTCACGGTCGTCGGCGACGAGGGCGAGCCGGTCGTCGCGTGGGACACCGGACCGGCCACCTGCCTGCTCGACGTGGCTGCCGAGCGGGTGACACGGGGTCGACAGATGCGCGACGACGACGGGCTGCTCGCCGCGGCCGGCACCGTCCGCGGAGACCTCCTCGACGTGCTGCTGGAGCACCCGCACTACTTCCAGCTGCCGCCGATCTCGACCGGTCGCGAGGCGTTCTCGGCCGGGTACCTCGACGACGTCCTCAACCGCGTCGGCGAGGTCAGCGGACCGGACCTGATGGCCACCCTCACCGAGCTGACCGCGCACACGGTGGCGCGTGCCCTGGCGCCGTACGGCGTCGTGGACGTCGTCGTGTCCGGCGGCGGCGTGCACAACCCGTCCCTCATGGCGGCGCTCCAGCGGCGTCTCGGGTCGGTCCGGATCACGACGAGCGACGAGCTCGGCATCCCGGCCGACGGCAAGGAGGCGGTGACGTGGGCGCTGCTCGGGTTCCTCACCTGGCACGGCGTGCCCGGCACCACCACGGCCACCGGCGCGCTGGAGCAGCGGGTGCTGGGCCGGATCACGCCCGGCGCGGAGCCGCTGCGGCTGCCGCCGCCGGCGAACGCCTTCCACAAGCGACCCCGGCGCCTCCGGGTGCTGACCACCGCAGGAGGTACGTGATGACCACACTCGGCGTGTCCGCCGCCCTCGTCGACGGGGACCTGGTGCCCGGCGACGTCCGCCTCGACGGCGACCGGGTGGCCGAGGTCGGGCTGCCGCCGGCGGACGGCGGGCGGATCGCCGTCCCCGGCCTGGTCGACCTCCAGGTCAACGGCTTCGCCGGCGTCGACCTGATGGCCGCCGACGTCGACGAGATGCGCGCGCTCGCGGCCGCTCTGCCCCACCACGGCGTGACCGCCTTCCTGCCGACGCTGATCACCGCGTCCGCGGCCGACACCGACCGGGCGCTCGACCGCCTCGGCGCGGCGTTCGCCACCGACCAGCCCGGCTCGGCGCGCTGCCTGGGCGTGCACCTCGAGGGCCCGTACCTCTCGCCGCGGCGCCTCGGTACCCACCCGCCGGAGCACCGCCGCGACCCCGACCCGGCCGAGCTGGCCGCCTGGCGCCTGCGCGGTGACGTGGTCGCGGTGACGCTGGCGCCCGAGCTGCCGGGCGCCCTCGACCTGGTCAAGAGCCTGGCCGCCGACGGCGTCCTCGTCTCGCTGGGCCACTCCGACGCGACCGCGCACGAGGCCGGGCTCGGCTTCGACGCCGGCGCACGCACGGTGACCCACCTCTTCAACGCGATGAGCCCCCTGCACCACCGAGAGCCCGGCCTCCCGGGCGCCGCCCTGTCGCGCGAGGACATCGTCGTCCAGCTCGTCCTCGACGGGCACCACCTGGCGCCCGAGGTGGTGCGCGTCGTGTGGGCCGCCGCCCGGGGAAGGGTCGTGCTGGTGACCGACGCGACGGCCGCCGCCGGGCGCCCCGACGGCCGGTACGAGCTGGCCGGGGTCGACCTCGACGTCACCGACGGCGCAGTGCGGAACAACGACGGCACCCTCGCCGGCAGCGCCCTGACCCTCCCGGCGGCGATCGCGAACGCGGTCGACCTGGGCATCGACCGGGTGGAGGCGCTGCGTGCGGTCACGAGCGCACCGGCGGCGCTGATCGGGCGCGACGACATCGGCGTGCTGCGACCGGGATCGCGCGCCGACGTCGTGGTGCTCACCGAGGACCTGGCGCTCGAGCAGACGTACGTGGGCGGGAGGTCGGTCCTGTGACCAGCCTGCTCACCGCGGAGATCGCCGAGCAGCCGGACGTCCTCGCCCGGATGCTCGACGCCCAGCTGCCGCGCCTCGCGGAGTGGCGCACGGCCCTCCGGGCCGGCGAGATCGACGGCCTGCTGCTCGTCGCCCGCGGCAGCTCGGACAACGCCGCCCGGTACGCGCAGTACCTCTGGTCCCTGCGCACCGGCCTACCCGTCGCGCTGGCGACGCCCAGCCTGCACACCGTGTACGGCGGCAAGCTCAACCTGCGCGGCAAGGCCGTCGTCGCGCTGTCCCAGTCCGGCGCCTCGCCCGACGTGGTCGCGGTGCTGGCCGCCGCTCGCGAGCAGGGTGTCCCCGCACTCGCGATCACCAACGCACCCGGCTCGCCCCTGGCCGAGGTGGCCACCGACGTGCTGGACCTCGCGGTGGGGGAGGAGCGGTCGGTTGCGGCGACCAAGACCTACACGGCCTCCGTGCTGGCCGTCGCCCTGCTCGGGGTGGCGTTGGGCGACCCGGCCGAGGAGCCCGGGTACGTCGCCGACCTGCGCGGCGTACCGGCCGCCGTCGCCGCCGCGGTCGAGCTCACGACCGGCGTCGACCAGGCGGCCGAGGTGCTGACCGGTCCGCGGCGGGGCGTCGTGGTGGGTCGCGGCCTGAACCTCGGCACGGCCCACGAGGCCGCGCTCAAGCTGACCGAGCTGACCGGGTCGCTGATGGCGCCGTACTCGCCCGCGGACCTCATGCACGGACCCGTCGCCGCCCTGGGGCCGGAGGTCCCCGTGCTGACCTTCGCTCCCGATGAACCGGCCTCGGCAAGCGTGCTCGACCTCGCCTTGGAGGCCGACCGCCGCGGCTCTCCGGTGCTGGTCGTCGGCCCCGAGCACGTCGTCGGCGGGGTCCGCGGGACGCGCGTCCTGCTGCCCGCGGCCTCCGCCACGGCCGCCTGGCTGACGCCGCTGACCTCCGTCGTCCCCGCCCAGCTGCTGGCACAGCGCGTGGCCGAGGCCCGCGGTGTCGACGTCGATCACCCGGGCGGGCTCACCAAGGTCACCCGCACGACCTGACCGGCTCGCGGACCCGGCCGCATCCGCCGGGGAACACCGCCTCTTCGCCGCTCGTTGACCAGATGTGCGGTCGCTAGGGTGACCGCACTGGTGGACGTCACCTCGACCCCACCTCGGCCTCCAAGGAGGAGACCATGCAGAGCAACAACCCCGTGTTCCGTCGCTCGGAGACGTTCAACGGGCAGGCCAACGCCTACGGGAACCAGACGTACGCCGGCAACGGCAGCCCGTACGCCGGCTACGGCGACCCGTCCACGTGGGGCACCGGCACGCCGGGCTCTCCCGGCACGCCGCCGACCCACACCGCGCCGGCCCGCCGGATGACGATCGACTCGGTCGTCCAGAGCACCGCGATCTCCTTCCTCGTCGTCCTCGTCGGCGCGTTCGCCACCTGGATCCTGACCCCGGAGATCGTCCCGAACATGCCGGCCTCCGACTTGTCCGGGCTGTTCGCCGCCCTGACGGTCGGCAGCCTCGTGGCCTTCGGCCTCTCGATGGTCAACTCCTTCAAGCGGGTCGTCAGCCCGGGCCTGGTGATCGCGTTCTGCGCGGCCGAGGGCGTGGCGCTGGGCGCGCTGAGCAAGCTGTTCGACGCGCAGTACGGCCACCACATCGTGATCAACGCGGTCCTCGGCACCTTCGCGGCGTTCGCGGGCACCCTGGCGGCGTACAAGTTCTTCAACATCCAGGTCGGCCAGAAGTTCCGCACGTTCGTGATCGCGGCCGTCTTCGGCATGGTCGGCCTGTCGGTGCTCGAGCTCGTGCTCAGCGCGTTCGGCAACGGCACCGGACTGTTCGGCGTCACCGGCATCGGCATGCTGACCGCCTTCGCGGGCCTGCTGCTCGGTGTCTTCATGCTGATCCTCGACTTCGACATGGTCGAGCGGGGCATCGCCGCGGGCGTCGACGAGCGCGAGTCCTGGCGGGCGGCGTTCGGCCTGACCGTCAGCCTCGTCTGGATCTACACCAACCTGCTGCGCATCCTGGCCTTCTTCAACCAGGACTGACCGAGAGGTCGAGTTGCGCCTCCGATACGGGTGAATTGCGCGCCTGCCACGCAACTCACCCGTACCGGGGGCGCAACTCGACCCCGTCAGCGGGGGAGTGGCCAGGCGGCCACCCAGTCGACGTCGGCGTGCTGCGGCAGGCGTTCGTCGCCCCCGAGGCGGCCGAGCTCGAAGTCGCTCGACAGCAGGCTGAGGATCAGGAACTCCGGGTGGTGGGAGACACCACGCGACGTGCGCAGGGTCTCCTGGCCGTCGATCCGGAACACGTACTCGCGCGGCGTCCACTCCACGGAGAAGACGTGGAAGTTGCGCCACCAGCGGTCGGTCCGGCTCTCGAGGTACCGGTCCGGGTCGGTGAGCGGCCCGCCCACGGTCTGCGTCGACGCGGGCGATGCCGCCGGGTGCTGGTGCACCGTGCTGGACATGCGCGTCCGGACGCCGTTCTGGGCGCCGTAGTACTCGATCACGTCGATCTCCGCGCCCCACGGCGTCGGCCGGTCGTCGAGCAACCCCCGGGGCTGGAGCCAGAACGCCCCGTGCTGCCCCTGCGCCTGCGGGAAGCGCATCCGCGCGGCCGCCACGCCGTACTGGAAGTCGAAGCTGTGCTGGGTGGAGACGTGCCCGTTCAGCCTCCAGGTGTAGCTGTCCGAGGAGGTGGGGTTGCCGTCGGCGTCGGTCGGGAGGCACGTCTCGCTGGTCCGGGCAGGGTCTGCCAGCACGCTGAGCCGCAGCGTGCCGCCGGCGACGACCACCGCGGACGGGTCGCCCTTGGAGCAGGCCCGGCCGCCCCACGGGTTGTAGAACTGGATCCGGTGCTGCCACGCCGACCCCAGCGCGGCGCCGTCGAAGGTGTCCACGAACGCCGGGGAACCCCACGCCGTCGAGCGCACCGGCGCGCTGGACTTCTCGGGCAGTCGCCCGTACGCCGCCGCGATGACGCGGTAGGCGACGGCCCGGCCGCCGACCAGCCGCGGCGCGGTGAACGTGACCCGGCCGCCGGCGTCCTGTCGCGACCGGCGGGCGGTGACCCAGGCGCCGTCCTGCTTCCGCTCGAGGAGGACGGGCCGGCCCCGGACGTGCGGTCGGAACGCGGCGGTCACGACGGTCTCCGCCCGCGACGGATCGGCGGGCAGCGCGCCCATCTGCGCGATCGGCGGGAGCACCTCGATCCGGACCCGCTGGGTCGGCACCGGTGACCGTGGCGCGGCCGATGTCTGCGGCGCCACGAGGAGAAGCGCCAGCAGGACGGATGAGAGGACGGGGGGCAGCGTGGCCCGGCGTGCGCGCACGCCGATGACCCGAGAGACGCAAGACATGGGGGGAATGCCTTCCGGGGTGACGGCCGGAGCCGTCGTGGGGGGGAGGTCCACGGATCGGTGGACGGGATGACGTTGTCGTGCCCTGAGCGTGTTGACTTACCTTGTCAACGATACGTCAACAGGAAGGTCACGTCTGCCAAAACGCCACCCAGTCCACCTCCGCCGTGCGAGGTGCGGGATCCAGGCCGACGTCCGGCAGCTCGAAGTCGCTGGACAGCATGCTGAGGATCAGGAACTCCGGCACGTGGGAGACCCCCTGGTTGGTCCGCCACACCTCGTGCCCGGCGATCCGGAAGATGTAGGACCGTGGGGTCCACTGGACCGAGAACACGTGGAAGTCGTGCCACCACGAGTCCGATCGCGTCGCCAGGAAACGGCTGGGCCGCGGGATCATCCCGCCGATCTGGCGCTTGCTGCCGTCCGGCATCGGCGCGTGCACGGCGCTGGACATGACGTCCTTGCTCCCGCGGGCGCCGTACCACTCCACCACGTCCACCTCCGCGCCCCACGGCGTCGGGCCCTCGGGCCGCAGGCCCCGCGGTTGCAGCCAGAAGGACGCATGCTGGCCCAGGCTCTTCGGGAACCGCATCCGAGCCGCGGCGATGCCGTAGCGGAAGTCCGCGCTGTGCTGGGTGGAGACGTGGCCGTTGAGGCGGTACGGGTAGTCCCCGAGGATCCGGCCCCGAGCGTCGCGCGCGGTGCACGGGGTCGTCACGTCGGGATCGGGCACGGAGCTCAGTTGCAACACCCCGCCGCCCACCGAGACCGCGCGCGGGTCCCCCTTGGAGCAGGCGCGTCCGCCCCACGGGTTGTAGAACTGGATGCGGTGCTCCCACGCCGGCCCGAGGGCGTCGCCACCGAACTCGTCGACGAAGTCGGGGGCTCCCCAGTGCGCACGGGCCGCCCGGCTGGCCACGCTGGGCAGGCCGGGGCGGCGCAGGGCCACGACCCGGTAGGTCGCCGGACGGCCCCCGGCCGTGGCCGGCACCCAGAACACGACGTTGCCGCGCCCGGACGTGTGGCCGCGCTGCACGCCGCGCCAACGGCCGCCGCGCCACTTCTGGAGGAGCACCGGGCGGCCCTCCGTGCGCGGCCGCACCGTGGCGGCGACCACCGCGCGTGCCGAACGGCTGGCCGCGGGCCGGGAGCCGTTCTGGCGGATGCCGGGCAGGACGCTCACGGTGATCCGCTGGTGCGGTCGGGCATGCGCGCCCTGGCCGGCGCTCGCCGGGGGCGACGCGGGCAGGGCGACGAAGGTCACCAGGGCGAGCAGGACGGCCACGAGGGCCGTCACGAGGGCAGGCTGACGCAGGGACTGGGTCGACATGGGGGGGACATGCCTTCCGGAGGGGCGAGGGGGGTTCGCCGTTGGTTGTCAGGGGGGTGCCGGCGGCCTTTCCCGAGTCAAGGTCGCGGCTAGTGAAAGGTAAGTAAAGGAATCGGCTGCCGCCGCTGAAACCGACAACACAGGTGGTCTGGAGGGCCAGACGTCTAGACCTCGTCGGTGCCGTCGTCCTCCTCCGGCGACGGGCCTTCCGTGGCCGCCGCCGGCTGCCGCCGCCGGTGCCGCAGCTCGGCCCACAGGCCCCGGACGCCGCCGCGCGAACCACCCACCGAGGTGCCGTCGACCTCCGTGCCGGCCGTCTTGACCGCCTCCACCGCGGCCGCCGTCACCGGCAGGACGCCCTCGCCGCGGTACGCCTCGGGCTCGGCCTCGTCGTCGGGCACCAGGCCGAGCGCGGCCAGCGTCGAGGGGAGCAGCACGTCGACGAGCCGGCGGTACCCCTCGGCCGACGGGTGGAACTGGTCCGGCCCGAACATGATCGCCTGGGCCGCCTCGAACTCCGGGCCGAGGATCGCGGCCAGCGAGACCGTCCGTCCGCCCGCCTCGACCACGGCGATCGTCTGGGCCGCGGCCAACCGGTGCGACCAGGCACGGCCGACCTGCTTCAGTGGCGGGGCGATCGGCTTGACCGTCCCCAGGTCCGGGCAGGTGCCGACCACGACCCCCACGCCGGCGTCGCGCAGCCGGCGTACGCCGTCGGACAGGTAGCGCACCGACTGCGAGGGCAGCACGCTGTGCGTGACGTCGTTGGCGCCGATCAGGATGACCGCGATGTGGGGCTCGGTCGGCAGCGCCCGGTCGATCTGCCCGCCGAGGTCGGAGGACCGCGCCCCCACGAACGCGTAGCTGCGCAGGTGCACCCGGCGGTCGGCTCGCTCGGCGATGCCGCTGGCCAGCAGCGCGCCCGTCGTCTGCGTCACGCGGTCCACGCCGTACCCCGCCGCGGCGGAGTCCCCGAGCAGCGCGACCTTGATCGCGGGACCGGGCCGGCCCCGGCCGTACCAGCCGGTCGCGTCCGGCGGCTCGCCCGTCGTCTCGCCGATCGCCCGTCGGGCGAGCTTGGCCTCAGCGCGGAGCAGGCCGTAGAGGCTGACGCCGAGCACGGACAGCCCGCCGCCGCCGTACACCGCCGCGGCTGCCAGCTTGCGCGCCGCCCCTGCTGTCCCCACGCCCGCCAGGTTACAAAGTCACCCACACATCTAGCCTTACCGGCATGCAGTACGTGAACTCCCTCCTCGAGCTGATCGGCAACACCCCGCTGGTCCGGCTCTCCACGTCCATGGGCGACCTCCCTCAGGACGGCCCCCTCGTGCTCGCCAAGGTCGAGTACCTCAACCCCGGCGGATCGGTGAAGGACCGCATCGCCGAGCGGATGATCGACGCCGCCGAGGCCTCGGGCGAGCTGCAGCCCGGCGGCACGATCGTCGAGCCGACGTCGGGCAACACCGGCGTGGGGCTGGCGATGGTCGCGCAGCGCAGGGGCTACAAGTGCATCTTCGTCTGCCCCGACAAGGTGTCCGAGGACAAGCGCAACGTGCTCAAGGCGTACGGCGCCGAGGTGGTCGTCTGCCCGACCGCGGTGCCCCCGGAGCACCCGGACTCCTACTACAACGTCTCCGACCGGCTGGCGTCGCAGCCGGGCGCCTGGAAGCCCGACCAGTACTCCAACCCCAACAACCCGCGATCCCACTACGAGACCACCGGTCCGGAGATCTGGGCGCAGACCGAGGGGCGCATCACCCACTTCGTGACCGGCATGGGCACCGGCGGCACCATCAGCGGCGTCGGCCGGTACCTGAAGGAGCAGAACCCCGCGGTCCAGGTCATCGGCGCGGACCCGTCCGGCTCGGTGTACTCCGGCGGCAGCGGCCGCCCGTACCTCGTCGAGGGCGTCGGCGAGGACTTCTGGCCGGAGACCTATGACCGCGGTGTCGCGGACCGCGTCATCGAGGTCTCCGACGCGGACTCCTTCGCGATGACGCGCAAGCTGGCGCGCACCGAGGCCATGCTGGTCGGCGGCTCGTCCGGCATGGCGGCGCAGGCCGCCAAGGTGCTGGCCCACGAGCTCGCCGGCACCCCCGAGGGCAAGGACGCGGTGATCGTGGTGCTGCTGCCCGACTCCGGGCGCGGCTACCTCACCAAGGTGTTCAACGACGACTGGCTGGCGCAGTACGGCTTCCCCGTCGAGGGCACCTCGCGCGACGGGCGCACGGTGGGCGAGATCCTCCGCGGCAAGTCCGGCCAGCTGCCCGACCTCGTGCACACCCACCCCGGCGAGACGATCGCCGAGGCGGTGCACATCCTCGAGGAGTACGACGTCTCGCAGATGCCCGTCGTCCGCGCCGAGCCGCCGATCGTGGCCGCCGAGGTCGCCGGGTCGGTCTCGGACCGGGTGCTGCTCGACAAGCTGTTCACCGGCCAGGCCCTGCTCACCGACCCGGTGGAGCAGCACATGTCGCCGCCGCTGCCGACCATCGGCTCGACCGAGCCGGCCAAGGACGCGGTCAAGCTGCTCGAGACGGCCGACGCGGTGCTCGTCCAGGAGGACGGCAAGCCGGTCGGCGTGCTGACCCGCCAGGACCTCTTGGGGTTCCTGGTCAGGGGCTGAGCGGCCCGGGACGAGCGCTTCGGAGCCGCCGGGGGTGGGACCCGATGGGTCCCACCCCGGCGTAGGACTCTCCGCGCTGCCCCCAGGGCGGTGGTCCGTTCCGTTACCGAGAGGCGGCTTCCAGGAGCCCCCCAGCGCCTGGTTTCGCCCCGCTTCGGCGATGAGAGAAAACTACCGGTTCGATAGGCCGTGTGCAGGAGAATTGCCGATATCAGGCCTCGAGGCGACCGTTTTCAACGGTATCCGGACTAGTCCGGTCGAGGTTTTCTGGACGCTCGTCAAGGGTTTCCGAGCGTGACCACACGGTCCGCGAAGCCCCTGGTGGCGGCGATGAGCCGGGCGTTCGCCTCGTCGACGCGGGCCACCCACGCCTCGGCCTCGTCGGGCGCCTTGCCGAACTCGACGTGCCGCGCGACCAGCCGCCGCCGGCGTTCGCCGTCGTCGGCGACCAGGAAGACGACCTCGTCGAGGGCGTCGCGGACGGCCCGCCAGGGCGGCTCGTCGACCAGCAGGTAGTTGCCCTCGGTGACCACGAGCTCGGCCTCCGGCGGCACCTCGACCGCGCCGGCGATCGGCTGCTCGAGGTCGCGCTCGAAGCCCGGCGCGTAGACCGCGTGGTCGGTCTCGGTGCGCAGCCGGCGCAGCAGCGCGGCGTACCCCCAGGCGTCGAAGGTGTCCGGGGCGCCCTTGCGGTCGAGGCGGCCGAGCGCGGCCAGCGTCACGTCGGCGAGGTGGAAGCCGTCCATCGGGACGTATGCCGCCGGCACCGGGCTCTCCGCGACCAGCCGGCGCGCATAGGTCGTCTTGCCGACCCCGGGCGCGCCGGTGACCCCGACGATCCGTCTCGAGGTCGTCAGTCCAGCCACCAGGCGATCGCGGCCTCCGTGCGTTCCGACATGAGGACGACGAGGAACGCGGCCAGGACGGCGAGGGTGACCACGTGCGTGAGGCGCTCGGCGTACGGCATGGGTCGACGGGTCCACAGGGCGACGACGGTCGCGCAGCCGGTGACTCCCCAGACGAACGGGCCGAGCACCAGCACGAGCACGCCGCCCAGTCCGACGAGAGCGTCCAGGTTCATCGGCAGGCCGATGTTCGGGTCGCCGGCGGGCAACAGCACGAACAACAGGAACAGCGCGGGGACCGCGAGGGCCGAACCGAGCAGGAGACGGGCGTCCGTCATGGATCGATGATGCCCGAAGGTCCAGGGTCGCGCACGCGTCACTGTTCCGGGCCTGACCGGACGTCGCCGAAGTGTCGGCCGGCTGACAGAACTCCGCGCCGCGCCCGCCTAGGTTTCTCGGTGTCGGGGGACATGCGAGGCGAGGGAGAACCGTCGGGGGATGGGTTCTCGCTCGGGGGGACCTCGTGAGGGGACAGCAACGCCAGGCCCCGAGTACGACGTCGCCAGATGTCGTACCCGGGGCGCTGCTGCATGTGCTGGACTGCGCACGTGCCGGAGCCCGCGTTCGACCACGTCCTCCTCACGCGGTTCAGCGCCGTGATGGCGCCGGAGGCAGAGCCGGCGGGCGAGGAGTGGCTGCGGTACCGGCTGGCGTTCTTCGACCAGGTCACCTACGCCTCAGTCGTCTCCCAGACCACGCGTGACTTCCAGTGGCTGGTGCTGTTCGACGACCGCTGCAGCGCCGAGTTCCGGGCCGACATCGAGTACCTGGCCGAGGACGTGTTCACCCCCGTCTGGACCCACGAGACCTTCCGCCGCGACTCGTTCGCCGAGCCCGTGGCCGCCGTGACCCACGCGCCGTACCTGATCACCACCCGCATCGACTCCGACGACGCGATGGCCGTGGACTTCATGGAGACGGTGCAGGCGCAGTTCGCGCACCAGGAGCGGTTGTTCGTCAACCTCACCCGCGGCATCCAGGTGGACCGGTCCGGGGCGGTGTACCTGAGTGACCAGCTGTCCAACCCGTTCATCAGCCTGGTCGAGCGGCGCGAGGCGGGACGGCCGCCGGACACGGTGTACGTCGCCAAGCACGCCCGCGCCCGGGCGAAGGGCCCCATCCGCGAGGTACGGGCGCCGGTCATGTGGATGCAGGTCGTGCACGACCTCAACGTCTCCAACATCGTCAACGGACCGCGCATCGCGCCCGGCGTCGTGGCCGAGCGGTTCCGGGTCGACCTCACCTACGACGCGGACATCCGCGGCACCGGGCTGGTGCGCGCACGGGCGCGGCAGGTCGGACGCCTGGTCCGGCTCTGGGCCGCGCACCCGGGTGAGCTGACGAAGGCCGCGGAGGCGTGGGCCTGGCGGTCGCGAGGGACGCACGAACGGGCGCAGGACGACGGCGCGACCCTGACCGACAAGGTGCAGGCGCTCGAGCAGGGCTGGCGGCAGCGGTGGCAGGAGTCGGCCGTGCGACGCCGGGCCCGCGACACCAAGCGCGACGCGGTCCGGCGGTACTGGGGCCTGCAGCGCAGCTTCAACACGGCCAGCTCGCCGGAGCCGGTGCTGGTCGCGGGGTCGCTCGACGCGGTGCTGGGCGGTGACCGGGTGGTGGTGCTGGCGGAGTACTCACGCAGCGGTCATCCGCGTCCCGAGGCGCTGTCGGGTGCCGCGGCCTGGGCGGCCGCGGGCGTGCCGGCGCTCGTGGTGTGCGCTCGCGACGCGTGGTCGCGGATGCCCCGGGAGCTGGAGGACCTCCCCGACGGCGTGGCGGTCGTGCGGCGGCCGAACGTCGGCTACGACTTCGGTTCCTGGGGCGCCGCCCTCACGGCGTACCCGCAGATCGCGTCCAAGCGCCTGGTGATCCTGACCAACGACTCCCTCGCCGGACCCTACGGGCCACTCGACGACCTGCTCGCCCGCATCGAGGCGTCGGAGGCGGACGTCTGGGCGGCCACGGCGAACCACTTCCCGCAGGAGCACCTCCAGAGCTACCTGCTCGCGTTCCGCGACGGCGTACTGGCGCGTGATCCGCTCGCGGCCTTCTTCGCCGGGGTACGTGCGCAGGACAGCAAGCGCGCGGTGATCCAGACCTACGAGTTCGGCCTCAGCGCCCTGATGCGCAGTGCGGGCCTCACCCACGAGGTCGGCTGGACCCAGGAGTCCCTGAGCCTCGTGCACTCCGCCAACCCCACGTTCGAGGGGTACGCCGCCATGCTCGCCGCCGGCTTCCCCTTCGTGAAGCGCATCCTCCTCGAGGAACGTCGCTTCGACCTCCACGACGCCATCGCCACCGTCGTCCGCCAGGAGTACGGCGTCGAGCTCCGGTAGCCCGTCGCCTTCCGTTGGTCGAGGAGGGACGACGTCACGAGACCACGCGGCCCCGCTGGTCGAGGAGGGACGAAGTCCCGTCACGAGACCCGGCGGCCCCGCTGGTCGAGGAGGGACGAAGTCCCGTCACGAGACCTCGGCTCACGGTCCGTGTGGGTTGCGGTGGTGAAGAACGAACAAGGGTGGCCGGTCGCCGTAGGTGGTGGCGGTGGCCAGCTGAAGACCGTGCCCGCTGGCAGGCCCGCCGATGGTCGACCGCTGTGGTCGCCGCCCGAAACAACCTCCCGAAGATCGTTGGCCAGATTCTCGGAATCCGTTGTGGACAAGGGCTTTCTGGCCGTTTCAGTGTCGGTGGTCGGTGCTTGGATTGACACATGTCCAGCCGGTCCGAGACCCCGATCGCGGCGATCAACGCCGCCCTCGACGACCTCGCCGGCGTGGACCCGACCTACCTCACCACCGGTGAGAAGAAGAATCTCCTGACCGACCTCTCCCGGGTCATCGCCCGAGCCGAAGCCGCCCGAGTCCGCGCCCTGGCCGTCGCCGAGGACATCGCGGTCGAGACCGGAGCCCGGTCCACCGCCCACTGGCTCGCCGCCGAGACCCACGACGGCATCGGACAGATCCGGGTCCGCGACAAGCTCGCCCGCATCGGTGGCGAGGCGATCACGGCCGCGATGGGTGAAGGTGCGGTCAACGTGGCCCAGGCGCGGGAGATCGTCGACGCCCTCGCACGGCTCCCGAAGAACCTGGACCCCGAGCTCCGCGAGAAGGGCGAGGCCTACCTGATCGGCGAGGCCGCCCACTTCGGACCACCCGAGCTCCGACGTCTCGGGGCCAGGCTGCTGGAGGTGATCGCCCCCGAGGACGCCGACGAAGCGGAGTACCAGCGACTCCTGGCCGAGGACCGGAGGGCCCGCGCCGTCACCCGGCTCACCTTCCGTGACCGTGGCGACGGTTCGGGAGACCTCCACGCCCGGATCCCGATGCCCGTGCTGAACCGGCTACGGACCTACCTGGAGTCCTACACCTCACCCCGCCGCGGACCCCTCGGGGATGACGTTGAGCAGCTCCCCGCACCCCGGCGCCGTGGTGAGGCGTTCTGCGCCCTGCTGGAGAACCTCCCGGCCAACGCCCTGCCCAAGCACGGCGGGACCGCCACCAGCGTGACGGTGATGACCACCCTCGACCAGCTCCGAGAAGGAGTCGGCATTGCCGGGACCTCTACCGGGGACCGGCTCACCGCCGACCAGACCCGACGCCTGGCCTGCCAAGCCGGCATCATCCCCGTCGTTCTGGGCGGGAAGGGCGAGATCCTCGACCTCGGCCGCAGCAAACGCCTCTTCACCGGCCCGCAACGCAAGGCCATGGCGCTCCGCGACCGAGGATGCACCGCCGAGGGCTGCACCATCCCCGCCGCCTGGTGCGAAGCCCACCACCACCAGCAGCCCTGGTCCCAAGGCGGCAAGACGAACCTCGCCCACGGCAAGCTCCTCTGCCCCTTCCACCACCACCGCGCCCACGACCCCGCCTGGCAGACCCACCACCACCCCAACGGCAGCACCACCTTCCACCGGCGGACGTGACGACGCGGTCCCGTCACCTCACGAGCTCCAGGTCGTCCCCGATCACGCTCGAGCGCCACGCCTGGCCATAGGGAGGTGGGGTGGTTCCATGGCCCCATGACGTCCGTCGACGAGCTGGTGGCCGCCCTCCCGGACGGCGTCGTCCTGACCGACCCGGACGGGATGGAGAAGTACCGCTTCGACTGGTCGCGTGACCAGACCGCCGGCAAGCCGCTCGCGGTGGTGCGGGCGGAGGACGCCGGGCAGGTGCAGACCACGATCAGGTGGGCCGCAGCCCACGACGTACCGGTCGTGCCCAGGGGTGCCGGGAGCGGGCTGTCGGGCGGGTCGACGGCCGTCGACGGCGGCATCGTGCTCAGCCTGGAGCGGATGAACGCGGTCGAGATCGACACGGCGTGCCAGGTGGCGATCGCCGAACCCGGGGCCTTCAACGCCGAGGTGAAGGCGGCGGCGGCCGAGCACGGTCTCTGGTACCCGCCCGACCCGAGCTCGTTCCAGATCTGCTCGATCGGCGGCAACGTGGCCACGAACGCCGGGGGCCTGTGCTGCGTGAAGTACGGCGTCACCACCGACTACGTGCTCGGCCTCGACGTGGTCCTCGCGGACGGCACGCTCATCACCCTCGGCGGCAAGCGGATCAAGGACGTCGCCGGTCTGCCGCTGCTCAAGCTCTTCGTCGGCAGCGAGGGCACCCTCGGCATCGTGACGCGGGCCATCCTCAGGCTCGTGCCCCAGCAGGGCGCGCGGTCGACGCTCGTGGCCACCTTCGCCACGGTCCGCGCCGCCGCCGACGCCGTCGTCACCATGCGCTCGACCATGCGCCCCTCGATGCTCGAGCTGATGGACCGCCCGAGCATCAACGCCGTCGAGGACTACCAGCCGATGGGCCTAGACCGGGCGGCCGGCGCGCTCCTGATCGCGCAGTCCGACGCACCCGCTGCGGCGCGCACCGCCGAGATGGAGACGATGCGGGCGGCCTGCGAGGCGCAGGGCGCCGAGGTGTTCGTGACCGACGACGCCGACGAGGGAGAGATGTTCGTGCAGGCCCGGCGGGCGTCGTTCCCGGCCCTCGAACGGCGCGGCTCCCTGCTGCTGGAGGACGTCGGCGCGCCCGTGCCCCTGCTGCCCGACCTCCTCGACGCCATCGGCGCCATCGCCGCGAAGCACGACGTCGAGATCCCCGTCGTCGCGCACGCCGGCGACGGCAACACCCACCCGAACATCGTGTACGACGCCGGCGACCCCGACTCGGAGAAGCGCGCGCGGCAGGCGTTCGACGAGGTGATGGCGGCCGCGATCGCCCTCGGCGGCACCATCACCGGCGAGCACGGCGTCGGCCGCGCCAAGCGCGGCGCCCTCCCGGACCAGCTCGGCCCCGACGTGATGGCGCTGACGCGGCGCGTCAAGGACGCCCTCGACCCCCAGGGCATCCTCAACCCGGGAGCGGGCTTCTGAGTAGCGTCGGCCCCGTGATCTTCGAGCGCCACCTCTTCGGCCCCGGCCCGTCCAATCCGTACCCCGAGGCGACCGACGCGCTCAGCCGCCCGCTGCTCGGGCACCTCGACCCCGAGTTCCTCCGGATCATGGACGAGACCTGCGAGCTGCTCCGCCAGGCGTGGGGCACCACCAACGCGCGCACCCTCCCGATCAGCGCGACCGGCAGCGCCGGCATGGAGGCGGCGTTCGTGAACACCGTCCACGAGGGCGACGTGGTGGTGGTCGGCGTGAACGGCCTGTTCGGCCAGCGGATGTGCGACGTCGCCGCGCGCTGCGGCGCCGAGGTGGTTGCCGTCGAGCACGAGTGGGGCACGCCGGTCGACGTCCAGCGGATGCTCGACGCGCACCCGCACCCGACCATGTACGCCGCGGTGCACGCCGAGACGTCCACCGGTGTCCGCTCCGACATCGCCGCCCTCGGCGCCGCCAAGGGCGACGCCCTGCTGGTGACCGACGCCGTCACGAGCCTCGCCGGCATCGAGCTGCGCGCCGACGACTGGGGCATCGACGTCGGGTACGCCGGCACCCAGAAGTGCCTGGGCGTCGCGCCCGGACTGGCGCCGTTCACGATCAACGACCGCGCGTTCGCGCGCCGCGTCGAGAAGCCCCGCAGCTGGTACCTCGACCTCGGCCTGCTCGGCGGGTACGTCGGCGAGGCAAGCAGTCGAGGCGCCACGGGCGGCGGCCGGACCTACCACCACACGGCCCCCGTCGCGATGGTCGTCAGCCTGCACGCCGGCCTGACCCGCATCGTCGAGGAGGGTCTCGAGAACGTCTGGGCGCGCCACGAGGCCGTCGGCAAGCAGCTCCAGGACGGCCTGCAGAGCATGGGCCTCGAGCTCTTCGCGCAGGAGGGCAGCCGGCTTCCCGAGCTGACCACGGTCAAGGTGCCCGACGGCGTGGACTCCGCCGCCGTCCGCGGCCGGCTGCTGGAGAGGCACGGCATCGAGATCGGGGCCGGCGTCGGCCAGTACGCCGCCACGGTCTGGCGCATCGGCCTGATGGGCCACAACGCCCGGCCCGACGCCGCGCTCCTGGTCCTGGCCGCGCTCGAGGAGGCGATCAAGGCATGAGCCCGACCACGAACCCGCTGGACCTCTTCGACCTCGACGACCAGGTCGGCGAGGAGGAGCACGCCATCCAACGCACGGTGCGCGAGCTGATGGACGCGCAGGTCCGTCCGCACCTCGCGCAGTGGTACGACGAGGCGAAGCTCCCCGCCCGCGACCTCGCGCTCGAGCTGGGCAAGGTCGGCCTGCTGGGCATGCACCTCGAGGGCTACGGCTGCGCGGGCACCAGCGCGACGGCGTACGGCCTGGCCTGCCTCGAGCTCGAGGCAGCCGACGCCGGCATCCGCTCGCTGGTCTCGGTGCAGGGATCCCTGGCGATGTTCGCGATCTGGAAGCACGGCTCCGAGGAGCAGAAGCAGGAGTGGCTGCCCAGGATGGCGGCCGGCGAGGCGATCGGCTGCTTCGGCCTCACCGAGCCCGACGCCGGCTCCGACCCCGCGTCCATGCGCACCCGTGCGAAGCAGGACGGCACGGACTGGGTCCTCAACGGCTCGAAGATGTGGATCACCAACGGCTCGATCGCGGACGTCGCGGTTGTCTGGGCGCAGACCGAGGAAGGCATCCGCGGCTTCGTGGTCCCGACCGACAGCGACGGGTTCTCCGCGCCGGAGATCAAGCGCAAGCTCTCCCTGCGTGCGAGCGTCACCAGCGAGCTCGTCCTGGACGACGTGCGCCTCCCCGCCGACGCGGTGCTGCCCGATGTCACCGGCCTGCGCGGCCCGTTGTCCTGTCTGACCGAGGCGCGCTTCGGGATCATCTTCGGCTCGCTGGGGTCGGCCCGGGACTGCCTCGAGACCGCCCTCAGGTACGCCGGCGAGCGGGACCTCTTCGGCCGCAAGCTCGCGTCGTTCCAGCTCACCCAGGCCAAGCTCGCCGACATGACCGTCGAGCTCGGCAAGGCGATGCTGCTCGCCCTGCACCTCGGACGTCTCAAGGACGCCGGCCGGATCACGTCGACCCAGGTCAGCATCGGCAAGCTCAACAACGTGCGCGAGGCGATCGCGATCGCCCGGGAGTGCCGGACGATCCTGGGTGCCGCGGGCATCACGCTGGAGCACCCGGTGCTGCGGCACGCCAACAACCTCGAGTCCGTGCTGACCTACGAGGGCACGTCCGAGGTCCACCAGCTCGTCATCGGTCAGGCCCTGACCGGCGAGAGCGCGTTCCGGTGACTGGTTCATCGTCGGGGCTCCCACCCACGCGGTGGGAGGGCCCGACCGACGTCGGTCGCGGCTACGGCCGTCACTTCGCCGAGCTGATCGCCTCGGGTTCCGACGTCGAGGGCGAAGCCCGGCTGGCCGACGCGCTCGCCCCGCGGGGCGCGCGGATCCTCGACGCCGGCTCGGGCATGGGCCGGATCGGGGCGGCGCTCCGGGCGCGCGGGCACGACGCGTACGGCGTGGACCTGGACGCCGGCCTGGTCGAGCAGTCGCGCGCGACGTACCCCGACCTCCCCGTGACCCAGGCCCGGCTCGAGCAGCTCGACAGGGCGTTCATGAGCGCGCACGGCATGCCGGCGACCTACCACCTCGTCGTCTGCGTCGGCAACGTGATGGTGCTGCTCGCCGAGGGCTCCGAGCGCACCGTGCTGGCCGCGTTCCGCCACCTGCTGGCGCCCGGCGGGCGGGTGCTCGTCGGCTTCTCGCTGGTCGGCTCGCCGCCGCGGTCGAGGGTCTACCCCGCGGACGAGTTCGTCGGCGACGCCGTCGCCGCCGGGCTCGTCGTCGAGTCGCGGTTCGCGACGTTCGACCTCCGGCCGCCCGGTCCGGACGACGACTTCGCGGTGTGGACATTGGTTAGCGATCATTAACCTGAGCGACTAGCATGCGAGACATGACGTTCGAGCTGTCCCGCGAGCACGAGGAGTTCCGCCGCAGCGTCCGCGAGTTCGCGGAGGCGGAGATCGCGCCGCACGCGGCGAAGTGGGACAAGGACCACCACTTCCCGGCCGATGTCGTCCAGAAGATGGGCGGGCTCGGGCTGATGGGCCTGACCGCTCCGGAGGAGTACGGCGGGGCCGGCGAGGACGGCGACTTCACCAGCCTCTGCGTGGCGATCGAGGAGATCGGCCGCGTCGACCAGTCGATGGGCATCACCCTCGAGGCCGCGGTCGGCCTCGGCATCAACCCGATCCTCACCTTCGGCTCCCAGGAGCAGAAGGACCAGTGGCTGCCCGACCTCGTCAGCGGCCGGACGCTCGCCGGCTTCGGCCTCACCGAGCCCGGTGCCGGGTCCGACGCGGGTGCCACCCGGACCAAGGCCGTCCTCGACGGCGGCGAGTGGGTCGTCGACGGCGCCAAGGCGTTCATCACCAACTCCGGCTCCGACATCACCTCGCTGGTCACCGTCACCGCGCGCACCGGCGAGCGCGAGGACGGGCGCCCCGAGATCTCCGCGATCGTCGTCCCGTCCGGGACCGACGGGTTCACCGTCGAGCCGGCGTACGACAAGCTCGGCTGGCACGCCTCCGACACCCACGGCCTGTCCTTCACCGACTGCCGCGTCCCGGAGGGCAACCTGCTGGGTGACCGCGGCCGCGGCTACGCCCAGTTCCTGGCCACGCTCGACGACGGTCGCGTCGCCATCGCGGCACTCGCGGTCGGCTGCATCCAGGCCTGCCTCGACCTCTCGCTCGCGTACGCCGGCGAGCGGCAGACCATGGGCGGCCCGATCGGCCGCAAGCAGGGGGTGGCGTTCCAGATCGCCGACCTCCAGGTGATGGCCGAGACGTCGCGGCTGCTGACCTACAAGGCCGCGGCCATGAAGGACGCCATGTCGAACGGTCGGGCGGACGCGAAGGCCTTCAAGCAGGCCGCCTCGATCGCCAAGCTCCACGCGACGGAGTCCGCGGTGACCGCCACCCGCATCGCCACGCAGGTCTTCGGCGGCTACGGCTTCATGGAGGAGTACCCCGTCGTCCGGTTCTACCGCGACGCGAAGGTGCTCGAGATCGGCGAGGGCACCTCGGAGGTGCAGCGGATGCTCATCGCCCGTGGCCTGGGCCTACCCGTCGAGTAGGCACTTCAGATCCTTGGAAGACAAGGGATCTGGGTCTTCGACGAAGGTTTGGCGCGCGACGCTCCCGGGGAGGAACCCGACTGTCGCGAAGAGCAACCATCTCGAGGAGAGCCATGTCGACAGGACACGATCTCGGCGTCGACCTTGCCGAGCTGTGGGACGCCGGGCAGAACCAGCTGCCGAAGGTGGCCGGTGAGTTCACCAAGGCTGCCAACGCCCTGCCCACCTCCATCACCGGGATCATGTACCGCAGCGGTCCCGTCGGCGCCGGCGGCTCGTACGGCGCCTCGTCGGCCTGGGAGTCGCTGGCCGACGTGCTGTCCGGCCACCTCTCGACGACGGCCGGCAACCTGATGGACACCGGCGCGGCCCTGGTCTACGCGGCCAACCACTACGCCCAGACCGACGCCGAGGCGCAGGCCGAGTTCGAGCGCCGCAAGCGGGAGATCGGACACGTGCAATGAGCTTCGAGGAACTCGGGTTCCACGCGCAGGAGATCTACGACAAGGCCGTCGAGAAGTACCTCTTCGACGAGTTCCAGATCTACAAGCAGGACGGGATGTTCTACCCGCCCCCCGACCCGTACGGCGGCGCGTCGTACGGCGGCGGCCAGTCCTCGTCGTACATGACCGAGGACCAGCTCAAGCAGCACGTCTGGGACGCGGAGATGAAGTTCAACGAGATCCACTCGCTGTTCAACGACTTCCTCGTGCTGCCGGACCCCGGCGACTTCGACGGACCGATGGGGCAGGTCACCACGTGCATGAACGCCCTGTGCACCGAGGCGTTCACCGACCCGATCCAGGGCGACCCGCACCCGGTGAACACCGAGCTGTCGGCCATGACCGTGGCCGGCAACACCATCGACGAGTGGGACGGCCTGGCGGCCCAGGCGTTCAACGACAACTTCATCATCCCGTTCAAGGACCGGACGCATAACCAGTTCATCGTCGGCTCGATCCTGATGAACGCGCTGAACGCCGAGAAGGAGCTCTGGAAGCGGGCCCGCCTCAACATCGACGACATCGCCCACAAGGTGAGCTCGGCGCTCGACCACTACGACGACTGCGGCAAGAACGACTGGGAGATCGGCCTCTCGGTGGTCGGCGCGGTGGTGGCCATCGCGGCCCTCCCGCTGACCGGTGGCACGAGCGCCGCGATCGCCCTGGGCGCGGTCGCCTCCGGCATCGACGTGGCCAACACCTTCGCCGGCCAGATCGAGGACGAGCCGAAGAACGACTACTCCGCCGAGTCCGTCGAGGGCGTCATCGACAAGGCCAAGCAGGGCATCAACGACCTCAAGGAGGCCGTCCAGAAGGCCGAGCAGAAGATCGTCGACGCGATGTCCAACAGCAGTGGTGTCGTGTCGTCGTACACGACGGACTTCGTGGCACCGCGGCCCACGCTCGCCGACCAGGGCACGCACAACCCGGACGTCGGCCGCCCGGACAACGACTGAGAGGGTGGAGCGACCATGACGACAGCGCTCGCGGATCTGCAGGCGTCCGCCGCGACCCCCGACGAGAAGGCCTTCGCGACGATCTCGGGCCGCACGCACGTGCGGTTCTCGTTGGCGGCCGGCTACTACGAGTGGGCGTCCGTCGCCGACCTCGAGCGTCAGCTCACGCGCCTGGCCAAGCTGCTCTTCGTGGCCCGGATGAAGGCCTACTACGTGGCCCGCAGCCGCGACTTCGGGCAGACGTTCACCAGGGAGTCGCCGCCGACGAGCCCCCGCGACGAGCAGTACGTCCGCGCGCGCTCCGGCCTGGTGGTCGAGGGCGAGGCGGCCGGTGGTGCCGTGCGGATCAGCGCGGTCGGCATGGAGTCCTGGGCCGTCGACCTGGACCGCGACGTGCAGAAGAAGCTGGACGAGCAGGCGTTCTGCGGCGCGGTGTCCAGCGCCGCCACCCAGCTCGTCGAGCAGCAGTTCGCGGAGGTCAAGGAGCTCAAGCGCGAGGTCTACGCCGGGGCATGAACCGCCTGACGAGCACCGTGCTGGCCGGCCTCCTCGTGGGGGCCGGCCTCACGGCGTGCGGCGACGAAGCCAGCAGCGCGGACGGCGGCGACGTGGTCGTCGGGCACCTCTCGGACAAGGTGCAGGGCGACGCGGCGTTCGTCCTGCTCCCGACCGGTCGCATCGACCTCACCGTCGGCGCGCCCGTCGACGAGGTCACCGCCGACCAGGCGGGCGACGGGAAGAAGCACTCCGCTCCCGACGGTGGCGCGTTCGTCCCCGTCACCTGGTCGCACGACCCGTTCGGCGAGGGCGGTGTCCCGATCGGCGTCATCGGCGCGGACCCGCAGGAGGCCGACGTCGTGCTCGTGTCCGGCGACACCCGGGCCGACCTCGGCGCGCCGTACCGGCTCGCCGGCGACCAGGGCACGACCGACACCGGCGTCGGCACGATGTACGTCGCGGTCGACGGCGACGGGAGGTCCGCGACGTTCGAGGTCAGCTATGACGGGCTGACCCAGACCGTCGACCCGGCCACCGGCGACCGCGCTGCCGGTGCCGCCGCGCCGCTGTACGCCGACCGGACGGTGGGCGTCGAGGCGCCCTGCACGCAGGAAGGCTTCGCGCACGGCGACGTCGTCCCGGACGTCTCGTGCGTGGTCGACGCGCCGGTGCGCACGCCGTACCTACCGGGTCACGGGTGGGCGGCGGACGGCGACACGTGGCTGCTGCTCGGCATCGACATCACGATCTCCGGCGTGCGGGTGGGCGCGACCTCGTACGACGTGCAGTCCGTGCGGCACCGCATCACCGTGAACGGCGCCGACGCGGTGGAGGTCGACGAGCGCTCGGGCGACAGCGAGCCACTGCCCAGCGCTGTCCGGGGGACCTGGGTCTTCGACGGCGGCACCGGCGCCGACACCCTCGACATCACGCTCGACCTCGTGCTGGAGAAGAAGTCCGGACCCGGCCCCTCGACACGGCAGGAGACGGTCCAGCAGGAAGTCGCGCTGGGCGACGGATAGCCTCTGCACCGTGGGAGATGGCTGGCACCGCCTGCTGACCGAGATCGGCCGCTTCGCGGCCGTCGGCGGCATCGCGACCTTCGTCGCCTTCTTGATCTTCAACTTCCTCGTCCACGGCTTCTACGTCACCAACGACCCGTGGCTGCCGGGGCACCCGGTGACGGCGTTCGTGATCGCGAACTTCGTGGGCATGCTGATCAGCTATCGGCTGAGCCGGCAGTGGACCTTCAAGCACCGTCCGCCGCAGCACGCCGACGGCGGCCGCACGGCGTACTTCGTCATCAACACCGTGACCATGATCATCCCGATGGCGTGCCTGTGGTTCAGCCGCAACGTGCTCGGGCTGGACGACCCGCTCGCCGACAACCTCTCCGGCGTCGTGATCGGCCAGCTGCTCGGTCAGGTGGCGCGGTTCTACCTGTTCCGCACCTACGTGTTCCCGCGGCCGGCGCACCTCGACCCGTTCCGGCCCTGGGCCGGCAACGAGACCGACGCGACGGCAGACGGGACGGCTAGCGACGCCACAGGGACGTCCACGGGTGGCCGAGCTCAGCCAGGAGGTCCCGGAGCAGCGGCAGGCTGAGCCCCACCACGTTGTGGTGGTCGCCCTCGATGCCGGTGACGAAGGCGCCGCCCAAGCCGTCGACGGTGAACGCGCCCGCGACGTTCAGGGGCTCTCCGGTGGCGACGTAGGCGTCGATCTCCTCGTCGGTGAGGTCCGCGAAGTGCACGACGGTCGACGCGGTCGCCGCCGCGACGCGGTGGCCGTCTCGCAGCGCGTGACCCGTGTGCAGGATGCCGGAGCGCCCTCGCATCGAACGCCAGCGCGACCGTGCGTCATCGGCGTCCTCCGGCTTGCCGAGGGACCGGCCGTCCAGCTCCAGCACCGAGTCGCACCCGAGCACGAGCGCGTCGTGCGGCACCTCCGGCCGGCCGGCCACCGCTGCGCACTTCAGCTCGGCCAGCTGCAGGGCCAGCTCGGCGGGGGGTGCGTCGGTGACCTGCGACTCGTCGACCCCGGACACGATGACCACCGGCTCGACCCCCGCCGATCTCAGGGTGGCCAGCCGGGCGGGCGACTGTGAGGCCAGGACGAGCGTGGTCACCAGCGGATGCGGCTGATCGCCGCCCGGAACGGGTCGAGGCCGAGCGAGCCGAGGTCCAGCGCCGCCCGGTGGAAGGCCTTGAGGTCGAAGGCGTCGCCCTGGGCCCGCCGTACGTCCTCGCGGCACTCGAGCCAGATCCGCTCGCCCACCTTGTACGACGGCGCCTGGCCCGGCCAGCCGAGGTAGCGGAGCACTTCGTACTGGATGTACTCGTCCTCCATCAGGCAGTGGGCGCGCATGAAGTCCAGCCCCAGGGCCGGCGTCCAGGTCTCGCCGGGGTGGAACCCGAACGGGTTGTCCTTCGGGATCTCCAGCTCGAGGTGCATGCCGATGTCGACGACGACCCGCGCGGCCCGCATCGACTGGCCGTCGAGCATGCCCATGTAGTCGCCGGGGTCGGCCAGGTAGCCGAGGTCGTCCATCAGCCGCTCGGCGTACAGCGCCCAGCCCTCGCCGTGCCCACTGACCCAGCAGCACTGGCGCTGCCAGCGGTTGAGGATGTCGGCGCGGTACATCGTCTGCGCGCCCTGGAGGTGGTGGCCCGGCACGCCCTCGTGGAAGACGGTGGTCGTCTCGCGCCAGGTGGCGAAGTCCTCGATGCCCTCGGGCACCGACCACCACATCCTCCCCGGCCGGCTGAAGTCCTCCGACGGGCCGGTGTAGTAGATGCCGCCGTCGTGGGTCGGTGCGAGGCGGCACTCGAGGCGCCGGACCGGCTCCGGGATGTCGAAGTGCACGTCGGCCATCTCCGCGACGGTGCGGTCCGAGAGCTCCTGCATCCACCGCCGGAAGCTCTCGCCGCCGTGCACCAGCCGCGTCGGGTCGGTGTCGAGCACCTCGACGGCCTCGCGCACGGTGCTGCCGGGCTTGATGCGGTCGGCGGTCTCCCGCTTCTCGTCGTCGAGCCGCTTGAGCTCTTCCCAGCCCCACGCGTAGGTCTCGTCGAGGTCGACGGTCGCGCCCAGGAAGAAGCGGTTGCACAGTGCGTACGTGTCGCGGCCGACCGCCTCCCGCTCCCGCCCGCGCGGCGCGAGCTCGGCGCCGAGGAACCGGCCGAACTCGGCGAACGCCGCGCTGGCGGCCCGGGCGTGGCGCTCCAGGTCGTCGGCGAGGGCGCCCTCGGCGTCCAGTGACCCGACCAGGTCGAGGAACAGGTCGCCGGCACCCGCCTGGCCGGTCCAGCGGCGTACCTGCTGGTCGACCTGCTCGAGCTGTCGGCCGGCCGAGACGTGGCCGCGGTCGGCGGCGTCGAGCAGCGTCTCCCGGTACTGCGCCAATGCCCGCGGCACGGCCGCGAGCCGCTCGCTGATGTTGCGCTGCGCCTCCTCGCCGTCGGTCGGCATCAGGTCGAGGATCCCGCGCATGTTCTGCATCGGCCCGGCGGTGACCGAGACCTGGCTGGTGACGATCCCCGCGTCGTACAGCTCGACCTTGAGGCCGAGCCGCTCCACGAACGCCTCCTGCGCGACCCGCTCGCGCTCGTCGACCGGTGTCGCCGCGCGGACGTCGGCCAGCGCCTGCCGGTCCAGCTCGACGCGCTCCTCGTAGCCGCCGGGGGAGAGGTCGGGCAGCTCCCCGTCGTGCCCGGCGATGCCGGCGTACGCCGCCATCATCGGGTCGAGGGCGGCGGCCTCCTCGACGTAGCGCTCCGCGATGGCGTCCACGGCCCGTTCGCTCGTCATGCGTCTCACCCTAGAGTCGGCCGCCCCGGGCGCCGTCGGGGTGATACAAGGAAGGCCGAACACCCACCTCGGAAAGGCGACACCTCCATGCCGAACACCCGCGACACGTCCCCGAACCGCCGACGCATCTCGCCGTCGCTGGTCATCTCAGTCCTCGCGCTGGTCGTCGCGACGAGCACCGGGGCGTACGCCGCCTCGACCCTGGCGCCGAAGAACTCGGTCGTCTCCAAGTCGATCAAGAACCACGAGGTCAAGACCAAGGACCTGGCGTACCTGTCGGTGCGCTCCACGACGCTGGCCGACCACGCTGTCACCGGGTCGAAGCTCGCCGACGGCTCGGTCACGGGGGCCAAGATCGTGGACGGCTCGGTGGCCGGTGCTGACCTCGGCGCGGGACAGGTGGGGCTCGACCAGCTGTCTGCCGCGGCGAAGGCAACCCTCAACCAGGGCGGCCCGGCGTACTCGCGGCACTTCGAGACCGGGTTCTCGGTCCCCTCGACGATGACGCCGGTGCAGACCCTGAACCTGCCCGCCGGCAGCTACGTGCTGAGCGCCAAGGCCCAGATCGACACCGCCAACAACTCCGACATCGTGGAGTGCGACCTGGTGGCGGGCACCGGCACCGACAAGAGCTTCGTGCAGGGCGTCTCGACACACACCAGCCAGATCATCACCAACTCCCTGGTCGCCACCTTCCCGGTCGGCGGAACGGTCGTCTGGCAGTGCCAGACCTTCGGAGGCGGCGGTATCTCACAGGGCCGGCTGACCGCGATCTCCGTCAGCAGCGTGGACAACCAGCCCTGATCGACCCCGACGCAGCGATTCGTCTGCGGCCGCCCGGCGTGACAGGCCAGGCGAGACCGCAGACGAAACGCTGAGGTGGGTGGCCTCAGTGACCCATCGCGCGGGCCTTCTTCGGCAGCAGGAACCCGATGGCGAAGGCCACCGCGATCAGCACCAGCGAGACCAGCAGGGTGTGCTCGGCGGCGAGCACGTGCCGACCGGCCACGGCCGCGGCGACCGGGCCGCCGTCCTCCAGCTTGATGGTGGCGAAGAACAGCGTCGCCAGGGCGGCCACGCCGATCGAGGCGCCGAGCTGCTGGAAGGACTCGAGCATCCCGGAGGCCGAGCCGACCTCGTGGTCCTCGATCTCGCCCATGATGATGCTGAACAGCGGGACGAAGATCATGCCCATCCCGAGGCCGTAGACCACCATGCCGGGCACCAGCTGCAGCCAGCCGATGTCGGCGGCGCCGCGGACCGAGGCGTAGAGGACGAACGTCCCGACGCCCATGATGGCCAGGCCGACGTGCAGGATCGGGCGGCCGACCGCGGTGGTGGCCCAGGCGCCGACACCGGAGCCGAAGAACGCGCCCACGGCGAAGCCGGCGAGGTAGAGCGCGGCCCTCATCGGGGTCATGCCCAGCCCGATCTGGAGGAACAGGCCGGTCGTCAGCGAGAACCCGACGATGCTGCCGAAGAACACCATCGTGAAGACGACGCCCGACACGTACGACCGCTTGCGCAGCACGCTGAGCTCGACGAGCGGCGTCTCCCCCCGCGCGATGCGGCCCTGCTGACGCTTGCCGACCACGACCAGCAGCGGGACCGCGGCGGCGGCCACGGCGACCAGCCACACCGGCCAGCCCAGGGTCCGCCCCTCGACCAGCGGGAACACCACGAGGAAGCTCACGGCCGCGGTCAGGGCCAGGCCGACCCAGTCGAGTCGGGCGCCGCGGTGGGCGGGCTCGGAGTCCGGCAGGACCTTGCGGCCGACGACGATCGCGAACAGTCCGACCGGGACGTTGATGAGGAACAGCGAGCGCCAGTCGGTGCCGAACGCGTCCAGCTTGATGAGCAGGCCGGCGACCACCGGGCCGAGGACCGTCGAGAGCCCGATCGCCGGGCCGAAGGCCGCGAACGCCTTGCCGATCTCGGCCGGACCGAACACGTCCCGGATCAGCCCGAACGTCTGCGGGATCATCAGCGCCGCCGCCAGCCCCTGGGCCACCCGGCCCGCGACCAGCACGTCCGCCGACCAGGCCACCGAGCAGAGCACCGACGACGCGACGAACCCGACGAGCCCGGTCATCAGCATCCGCTTGCGGCCGAACGCGTCGCCGAGACGACCGCCGGCCAGCAGGCCGACCGCGATCGCCAACGTGTACGCCGCGGCGATCCACTCCAGCGCGGACGCCGACAGCGTCAGGTCACGCTGGATCGACGGGGCCGCGACGTTGAGGATCGTCGAGTCCAGGATGTTCAGGATCATCGCGCTGAGGATCACGCTGAAGCCGATCCACTTGCTCGTCTCGTGCTTCTCCGGCTGCTCGCTGACGACCGCGGTGGGCCGTTCGAGGGTCTGAGTTGTCATGGCCTCAACCTAGGAACCGATCAGGAACGTTTCGTTCCTCATTGCAGGTAATCTTCGAGTCATGTCAGAGACACCAACCGCGACGTCGGGACGGCTCTTCTCGCTCCTCTCCCTGCTGCAGACGCCGCGCGAGTGGCCGGGTCCCGAGCTGGCCTCCCGGCTGCACGTGACGACGCGGACCGTCCGCAACGATGTGGAGCGGCTGCGTGCCCTGGGCTACCCCGTCGAGGCCACCCGCGGGCCGATCGGCGGCTACCGACTCGTGGCCGGCACGGCCATGCCGCCGCTCCTCCTGGAGGACGAGGAGGCCGTCGCCGTGGCCGTCTCCCTGCGTACGGCGAGCGGCGGCGCGGTCAGCGGGATGGAGGAGAGCGCCCTGCGGGCGCTGACCAAGCTCCAGCAGGTGCTTCCGAAGCGGCTCGGCCACCGCGTCGACGCGCTCCAGTCGCACACGGCGCGAGTGGCACCCTACTCCCGCGGCCCGGCCGTCGACGGTGACCTGCTGACCCTCATCGCGAACGCCGCCCGCGACCGCGAGCTGATCCGGTTCGACTACAGCGACCGTTCGGGTGCCGGCTCGGAGCGGAAGGTCGAGCCGTACCGGCTGGTCAACTGGGGACGCCGCTGGTACCTCGTCGCCTTCGACCCACAACGCGACGACTGGCGCACGTTCCGCGTGGACCGGCTCAAGGAGACCCGGTCCACCGGTCACCGGTTCCGGCTGCGCGACCTGCCGGCCGAGGACGTCGCGCAGTGGGTCGCCTCCAAGATCCGCGCCGTGCAGCAGCAGGCCTACGGCAAGGTGCTGGTGCGGCTGCCGGCGCAGGACGTCGTCGCCCGGATGGGGCCGTGGCTGGAGGGCGGTGGCGTGGAGCCGCGCGGTGACGCCGCGTGCCTGCTGACGATGGGCGCGCGCACGCACGCGGACCTGGCGTTCTGGATCGGCGTGCTCGACGCGGACTTCGAGGTCGTCGAGTCGCCCGAGCTGGCCGAGGCGGTCGCACGCCTGGCCGGTCGCTACGCGCGGGCGTCCCGGTGAGGACGGTCACCTGGGAGCAGGCGAACGCCCGGCGCCTCGCCCACCACGGCCTGGCGGCGCCCTTCGCGTCGGACACCACGGTGGCCGAGGTCGCCGCAGCGGTGAGCGGCGTGCACGCGCAGATCCTGTCCGCGGCCGAGGTGTCGGCGGCCGTGCGGGTCGAGGGGGCGACGCGGGCCGACGTCCGCCGCGCGCTGTGGGAGGAGCAGTCGCTCGTGAAGACGTTCGGCCCGCGCGGCACGGTGCACCTGCTGCCGACCGCCGACCTCGGCCGGTGGATGGCCGCGCTCGGAGCGGTCCCGCACCAGAGCCCGTTCCCCGACGGCGTGCGGATGTCGGCGGAGGAGACGACGACGGTCATCGACGCGATCCGCACGGCGCTCACCGACGCCGCACTGACCGTCGACGAGCTCACCGAGGCGGTCGGCGACCTCGCGGGGGCGTGGGCGGCCGAGCCCGTGATGCCCGCCTTCCAGACGCTCTGGCCGAGGTGGCGCCAGGCGACCGACCGGGCGGCGTACGCCGGAGCGCTCTGCTACGGGCCGGACCGGGACCGCAAGGTCACCTACACCAGGCCGCCGGACACCGAGCAGGTGGACGCCGACCAGGCGGTCGACTGGGCGATCTCCTCGTACCTGCGGGGCTACGGCCCGGCGACGCCGGCGAGCTTCGCGCCGTGGTTCGGCTGCACGCCGGCGTGGGCGACGGAGCGGATGTCCGGCCACGCGGACCTGGAGCGGGTCGAGCTCGACGGCGAGCCGGCGTACGACCTGAGGGGTGCGAGGTACGACGGGGAGCAGCCGGGCGGGGTGCGGCTGCTGCCGTACTTCGACGCGTTCGTCGTCGGCAGCCGTCCGCGGCACCGGCTGTTTCCCGGCCGGGCCGCCGAGCGGGCGCTGGTGCCGTCGGGCCAGGCGGGCAACTACCCGGTGCTGCTCGTCGACGGTGAGGTGGCCGGCGTCTGGCACCAGAAGCGGTCGGGCCGGCGGATCGCGGTCACGGTCGAGCCGCTGCGGCGGCTTCTGAAGGCCCGGGTCGCCGCCCTGGAGGAGCAGGTCGCCCGGCTGGGCGAGGTCCTCGAGGGCGACGCGACGCTCACGATCGGCGAGGTGACCGTCGGCCCACACGCGTGAGCACCGACGGGTCGGCCAGCAGCTCGATCTGGCGTACCTTGCCGTCGACCACGGTGAAGGCGAAGACCACCTTGACCTCGCCGAGGTGCTGCCAGCAGGAGGCCGCGCCGCCGTCGAGGGTGGCGGGCAGGGCGGCCTTGGCGCGCCCGGCGAAGAACTCCGCGATGTTCCTGCTGCCGGTGAGGTAGGTCGCCTGCGAGCCCATCGCCGCGGCGGCCTGGTCGGTCAGCACCTCGGCGTCCGGGTCGAGCAGCTCGAGGAGGGCGGCGAACTCGTTGTCCCGGGACGCCGCCATGAACGCGTCCACGACGGCCGCGTCCGCGGCGGCCAGGTCCTCGCGCGGCTCGGGCTCCTGGAGCCGCCGACGGGCGCGGCTGGCCAGCTGGCGCGTGGCCACCTCGGAGCGGCCGATGATCGGCGCGATCTGGTCGAACGGCACGGCGAACACGTCCTTGAGCACGTAGGCCAGCCGCTCGGCGGGGGCGAGCGTGTCCAGCACGACGGTCATGGCCTGGCCGACCGCGTCGACCAGCTCGACCTGCTCCTCGGGCGTCGGGGCGGTGTCGACCACGTCGGCGTCGTCGGCGAAGGCGTCCTCCCGGTGCGCCGTACGGCTGCGCAGGACGTCCAGGCAGATCCTCGACACGACGGTGGTCAGCCACCCCGGGAGGTTGTCGATCTCGTCGCCTCGCTGGTCGGTCCGGACCAGCCGGATCCAGGCCTCCTGGACGGCATCGTCGGCGGCCGCGTCGTTGCCCAGCATGCGGGCGGCCAGGCCGCGCACCCGGGGTCGCTCGGCCTCGAACTGCTCGGCCAGCAGGATCTCGTCGGTCATCGGTCACATCCTCCTCGGCGGGCTCGTCACTCCTGTGACGAACCACCGAACCGATTCGTGACAACGAAGGAGAGCCCCGTCATGTTCAAGACCGTGCTGACCGTCGTCGAGGACCTGGCCGCGGCCAAGGCCGCCTGGTCGGCCATCCTCGGCGACCCGTCCACCGACTCGCCGTACTACGTCGGCTGGACCGACGGCGACCACGAGGTCGGCCTCACGCCCGTCCAGGACCCGGCCGACAAGGGGTCGGTCGCCTACTGGCACACGTCCGACATCGACGCCGCGATGTCCGGCGTCGTCGACGCGGGCGGGTCGCGCGTGAAGGAGCCGCAGGACGTCGGCGGCGGCCGGCTGGTGGCCGTCGTCGCCGACCCCGAGGGCAACCGCATCGGGCTGATCCAGGACCCGGCCTGAGCCCGGTGCGCCGTCCCGCTCAGCCCGCCTGCCGACTCAGGCGGGCGTCCTGGTGGTCCGCGACGTACGCCGCGAGGGTCTGGCCGCCGAGGGCCGGGGTGGGGCGGGTGTACGCCGAGCCGCCGCCGTCGTCCGCCTCGTAGGCGGACGGCCCGCTCAGGATGAGCGCGCCGGCGCCGGCGACGAGCAGGAGCCCTGCGGCGTAGCCGCCGAGCCGGCGGGCGCGGACCCACCGGGAGCCGTCCCGGCTTCCGGGGCCGGTGGGTGAGCCTGGGGTCGGGATCGTGGTCGTGGACTGCGTGGAGACGGTCATGGGACGTCCTTCGGTGCGCGGCCCGGCGCTGGTCGCCGGGCCTGAGCCCTCAGGACATCGCCCGACCGTGTGACCCGGGGTGTGAGGTCTCGCCGACCGCCGCCACCAGCGGGACCAGCCGGGGGTTGTCGATGTCCGCGGCCAGGAGCACCGCCGCTTCGGCGTCCCCCGGCACCCTCGAGTCCGCCCGGTGCAGCAGGGCGCGGACGGTCAGCTCGCGCATGCCGGTCCGGGAGGCGCGGTCGAGCATGGCCTCGGCCCACGCGGCGGTCTGAGGATGCGCGTGGCGGCGGCCCATCTCGCACAGTGCGTCGAGGATGTAGACGTCCAGCCAGACGTACGGGTCGGCCAGCCGGTTGGCGCGGGTACGTGCGTCGAGGAGCAGGGAAAGGGCACGGTCCGGGTCGTCCCGGGCCTCCGCCAGCAGAGCCAGTCCTCGCGCCGAGATGCCCTCCCAGCACGGGTCACCGATCTGGCAGGCGCGCGCGAAGGACTGGTCGAGGGTCCGGTGCGCCGCGTCCAGGTCGCCGAGGCCCAGCCAGGCCTGCCCCAGCAGTGCCTGCGGCCAGGGCAGGAAGGAGAGCCAGTGGTCGCGCGCGCCGAGGTCGATGGCCCGCTCCAGGGTCTCGGTGGCCTCGACCAGGTCGCCACGCAACAGGCTGACGCGGCCCAGCATGGAGAGGCCGAACGCCTCGCGGCGCGGCTCGCCGACCGAGTGCGATCGCTCGACGGCGTCGGTCAGGAGGTCGACGGCCCTCGGGTAGTCGGCCCGGTCGCTGGCCACCGAGCCCAGGTAGGTCATCGCCTTGGCCCGCACCGACGCGCTGGCCGTCTCCTCGTCGAGGACCTGGCCGAGGGACCGCTCGGCGCGGTCGTAGCGGGCGCGCAGGAAGTCGACGTACCCGACCTCCGCCTGGACGCGCGTCGTCGCGTCGCGATCGCCACTGGCGACGGCGATGCGCTCGGCCTCGTTGAGGGTGGTGATGCCGGCCTCGTCCAGCCCTCCGAGGGTGTGGATGAGTGCTTCGGCCAGCACCAACCTGGCCTGGATGCGGTCGCTGTCGGCTCCACTGCGGTCGGCGAGCACGACGGCGTTCTCGAACGACGCCACCCCTGCCGCGAGCGCGCCCGCAGAGACGGCCGCGGATCCCGCCTCGGTCACGGCGTGGAGCGAGGCCGCCGGTGTCTCGCGTGCGGCCCGGGGGCCCTCCCGCATCGCGAGCAGGACCGGGGCTCCTGGCGGGGCGCCGAGCTCGCGCTCCGCGACGGCTGACCAGGCGTCGTACTGGCGGCGGGCCGCGTCGTCGTCCCCGGACAACCGGTAGAGCCGGATGAGCAGCGCCTGGATGTTCTCGTCCAGCGGGCTCATCACGGCGGCGCGCACGGCCAGCTCCCGGGCCCGGTCGAGCTCGCCGCGCGCGAGCAGCCCGACGGCCGCTTCGTGCAGGATCGACTCCGAGGCGGCAGCCACCCGCCGACGCTCGGAGAGCAGCCACGACTCGAAGGCCTCTGCGTGGGCGATGCCGATCCCGTCGAGCAGGTCGCTGCCGAGGCCCGGCAGCTGGATCGCGGCGCTCCAGTGCCCGCGGACGAGCACGTCGACGTCCACGGTGGCACCGTGAGGCAGGGAGATCCTGACGGGATCGCCGTCCAGGACCGCAGCCGGCCCGAGGGCCCGGCGGATCTCGGCCAGGCACCACCGCAGCGCCCCCAGCGGGTCGTCGGCCTCCGCGAAGAGCAGGGACGCCAGCCGGCTGCGTGTGGGCGCACGCTCGGAGAGCAGCAGGAAGGCCAGCAAGGCCCAGCTCTTGCGGCTCCGGTAGCGATAGCCCGGTGCGCCGTCCACGTCGATGCGGGGCCGCCCGAGCAGGTGGACCGTGAGCCCCGACGCCGGGTACCGGGCGCTGTCCGCGTCGGTCGGGCTCACGGGCCGCAGCGTGGCACAGATCGCATCACGCCACCTGTCGCTCGGGCGCCGCCCCGTCGCGTCGGCCCTCCACGAGGTCGAGGAGGAGCGCGTGCTCCGGCGGGCCCAGCACGTCGACCAGGTGGGCGTGCACGATGCCGAACGCGCGGAGCCTGGATGTCTCGGATCCTGTCGCGTCGACGAGCGCCGCAGCGGCCCCGGGGGCCGTGGCGGCCGCCACCTCGGACATGGCCCGGAGCACGGCGGCCTCGCACCCGGTCCCGCCCTCGGCCACCCGGTGGGCGGTCGCGTCCAGCAGTCGTGCGGCCTCGACGGACGGCGGGAGCAGCGGCGGTGTCGCCGCGGTCGCGAGGGCCGGGAGCTCGACGCGAGCACGTCGCCACGGTGGGTGGTGCCACCACGCCGCGACGGCCGATCGTCGTCTGCGGCGCCGTGCGTCTCGTCGGGCGGCCAGGATCATCCGTCCGGGGCGCTGCTCCTCGGCGGCGTCCAGCCGCGCCTGGATGACGGCGCGCGCGAGGTAGGTGGTCATCGGGTCCATGGGTGTCGAGCTCCTGCTTGGTGGTGTGGTGCGTGGGTGTGCGGTACGGCGGTCGGGGGCAGCGGCGGGCTCGGAGCCACGCCGCTGCCCGGTGGAGGTGTCAGACGCCTTCGGTGACCGTGTAGATCTCGTCGGCGACGAGGCCGTGGGCTTCGCGGTGCACGGCGGCTGCCGCGTCGGCGTCCGGCGCCTCGACGAGGCAGAAGATCTTGCCGGCCGCCTCGTCCACCCAGTAGCGGACGTAGTTGACGCCGTGGGAGTCCTGGGTGGCCAGGTCGGCTGCGTGGGCGGCCGCGACGTCGGTGATCGAGACGCCGCCCTCGATGGTGTGGGCGTCCATGAAGAGGGTCATGTCGGTGTGCCTTTCGTGCTCGTGCCGGCGACGGTCGCCGGGCTCGAGGCACCACGACACCGCCCCGGCGTGTGACGGGAGGTGTGAGAGGTACGCCGATGTCGAGACGGGGCGGTCGGCTGCTCGCCCCGTCGGCAGGGACTACTCCGTCGGCGGCGTGCGGGTGCCCTGAACGATCTCTGCCACCAGCTCGGCCAGGGGCTGGTGCGAGTCGGCGGTGAGGTGCAGGGCGTCGCCGCCGGCGTGGGCGACCGAGGCCGCGTCGGCGAACAGCACGCCGCGCTCCTGCGCGACCGTGCGGATCTCGCCGGCCAGCGCCCGGGAGGCCTCCAGGCTGCGGTCGTCGAAGCCGTTGCCGGTCGGGTCGACGTACGCCGTGATGCTGTCGTCGAGCAGGATCGGGCTGAGCAGGAGCAGCGCCGGGGTACGTCCCTGTCGGTCGGTGACGTAGGTGGCCACGTCGTCGACGTACCCGTGCAGCGCCCCCGCGATGGTGGCCGCGGACCGCCCGTCGAAGCAGGTCTTGAAGTCGTTGCTGCCCAGCATCACCACCACGACGTCCAAGGGGTGGTGCGACAGCAGGGCCATCGGGAAGGCGGTGCGGCCGTTGCAGTGCGGCCGGTCCACGTAGTCGATGTCCGTGGTCCGCCCGGCCAACCCCTCCTCGACGACCTCGTAGCCGGCGCCGAGGAGCGTCTGGAGCCGCCCGGTCCAGCGGACGTCGGCGTCGAGCCGCACGTACTCCGGGTCGTCGGCGGGCGTGCCGTGGGTGTTGGAGTCGCCGAAGCAGAGGACGCGTACGGCGTCCGGTTCGGTGCGCACGTCAGCGCGGCAGCCCGGACGCCCGCCAGGCGCCGGGGCCGTGTCGGTGCACGGACCGCACGCCGCGGGCCGGGTGGGACCAGGTGCTGCGCGGCTTCGGCGTCGCCGGCTCGCCGCCGCCCATCGACGCGATCACCGCCACCAGGGCGGCGACCTCCTCGGGCGTCGCGTCGCCCTTGACGATGCGCAGGACGGGCTGGGTCTCGCTCACAGCGGGATGTTCCCGTGCTTCTTCGCCGGCAGCGTCTCGCGCTTGGTGCGCAGCAGCCGCAGCGCGCGGACGACCTCGACGCGGGTCTCGTGGGGGGAGATGACCGCGTCGACGTACCCCCGCTCGGCCGCGATGTACGGGTTGGCCAGCGTGTCGTCGTACTCGGTCACGAGCTCGGCGCGACGCGCCTCGGGGTCGTCGGCCTCCTTGAGCTGGTTGCGGTAGAGGATGTTCACCGCGCCCTGCGCACCCATCACCGCGATCTGGGCGGTCGGCCAGGCCAGGTTGATGTCGGCGCCGAGGTGCTTGGAGCCCATCACGTCGTAGGCACCGCCGTAGGCCTTCCGCGTGATGATGGTGACCAGCGGGACGGTCGCCTCGGCGTAGGCGTAGATCAGCTTTGCGCCGCGGCGGATGATGCCGTTCCACTCCTGGTCGGTGCCGGGCAGGAAGCCGGGCACGTCGACGAACGTGAGCACCGGGATGTTGAAGGCGTCGCAGAACCGCACGAACCGCGCGGCCTTCTCCGAGGCGTCGATGTCGAGGGTGCCGGCGAACTGCATGGGCTGGTTGGCGACCACGCCGACCGGGTGCCCCTCGACGCGGCCGAAGCCGACGATGATGTTCGGCGCGAACAGCGCCTGCACCTCGAGGAACTCCTCGTCGTCGACGGTCGCGGTGATCACGTCGTGCATGTCGTAGGGCTGGTTCGGCGAGTCCGGGATCAGCGTGTCGAGCGACCGGTCGAGGTCGGAGAAGTCGAGGTCGGCCGGTTCGTCGTACGACGGCGCCGGGTCGAGGTTGTTGGGCGGGAGGTAGGAGAGCAGCGCCTTGACGTACTCGATGGCGTCCTCCTCGTCGGACCCCATGTAGTGCGCGTTGCCGGACTTGGTGTTGTGGGTGCGTGCGCCGCCGAGCTCCTCCATCGTGACGTCCTCGCCGGTGACCGTCTTGATGACGTCCGGGCCGGTGATGAACATGTTCGAGGTGCCGTCGACCATCACGGTGAAGTCGGTGACCGCGGGGGAGTAGACGTGACCACCCGCGCAGGAGCCCATGATCATCGAGATCTGCGGGATGACGCCGGAGGCGTGCACGTTGCGGCGGAAGATCTCGCCGTACAGCCCGAGCGAGACCACGCCTTCCTGGATCCGCGCGCCGGCGCCCTCGTTGATGCCGACGATCGGGCAGCCGGTCTTGATGGCGAGGTCCATCACCTTGGTGATCTTCTCGCCGTAGACCTCGCCCAGCGACCCGCCGAAGATCGTGAAGTCCTGCGAGAACACGCAGACCTGGCGGCCGTCGACGGTGCCGTAGCCGGTGACCACGCCGTCGCCGTACGGCCGCTTCTTCTCCAGCCCGAACGCCGTCGACCGGTGCTTCGCCAGCTCGTCGAGCTCCACGAACGAGCCCTCGTCGAACAGCAGCGCGATCCGCTCGCGGGCCGTCTTGCGGCCCTTCGCGTGCTGCTTCTCGATCGCCTTCGCCGAGCCCGCGTGGACCGCCTCGTCGAGCCGCCGGTCGAGGTCCTCGAGCTTGCCGGCCGTCGTGTGGATGTCGATGTCCTGCGGGACGTCTGTCCCTTCGCCCGGATGCACAGATGCGCTCACCTGGGCCAATGTAGTGCCCGTGACGGATCGCCCTCCGCTGGACCTCGACCGCCTGGTCACACCCACCGACTGGTCGGTGGAGGTGCTGGACGAGGCGCCGTCGACCAACGCGGTGGTGGCCGACCGCGCCCGCTCCGGAGCGGGCGAGGGGCTGGTCGTCGTGGCCGAGCACCAGACCGCGGGGCGCGGCCGGCTGGACCGTACCTGGGAGACGCCGGCCCGCTCCGCCCTCACCGTGTCGGTGCTGCTCACGCCGCGCGCGCCCGCGTCCGACTGGCCGTGGCTGCCGCTGCTCACCGGGTACGCCGCGGCGCTGGCGCTGCGCCGGCTCGGTGCCCCCGCCGCGCTGAAGTGGCCCAACGACGTGCTGCTCGAGGACCGCAAGCTGGCCGGGATCCTGACCGAGCGCATCGAGCTGGCCGGCGGCCCGGCGGTGGTCGTCGGCATCGGCATCAACGTCGGCATGACCGCCGACGAGCTGCCGCTGGAGACGGCCACGTCGCTGGCGGTCGAGGGGTACGACGTCGACCGCACCGAGCTGCTGTCCGCGCTGCTCGAGAGGCTGCGCACCGAGTACGACGCCTTCGAGCGCGGCGAGCTCGGGGCGCTGCGCACGGCGTACGCCGGGGCGTGCGCCACCGTCGGGCGGGAGGTACGGGTGGAGCTGCCCACCGGCTCCACGCTGAGCGGCGAGGCCACCGGCATCGACGAGGGCGGCCGCCTGCTCGTGGCCGGTCCCGACGGCGTCGTCCCGGTCTCGGCCGGGGACGTCGTGCACGCCACGATCACGTGACCGCATGGCGGCTCTCTCTGGCACGATGACGACGTGGCCATCTCGAAGAACCTGCTGAACGAGGGCGAGCAGATCGTCTTCGACACCCGGACGCACCCGAAGGCGCTGATCCTGCCCTTCCTCGCGCTGGTCGTGGCGCTCGCGGTGGCCGTGTTCCTCGACAAGGCCATCGACAACTCCACGGTCAGCCTGATCATCTGGCTGCTCGCGCTGGCGCTGATCCTGTGGCTGTCGGTGTGGCCGTTCCTCAACTGGCTGGTGGCGGGGTACGCCGTCACCAACCGCCGCCTGATCACCCGCTCCGGCGTGATCACCCGTCGTGGCCACGACATCCCGCTGACGCGCGTGAGCGACGTCGCGTACGAGAAGGACCTCATCGACCGGCTGCTCGGCTGCGGCACGCTCGTGATCAGCGACGCCAGCACGCACGGCCAGGTCCCGCTGCACGACATCCCGCGCGTCGAGGAGCGGCAACGCGTCCTCAACGACCTGCTGCACAAGCTGCACGACGGCATCCCCGGCAATGAAGGGATCTGAGGAGCCGGCAGACGATCGGGACGCCCGCCCCTACGCCCGCCCCTCCGCCGAGGACCTCGAGCTCGCCATCCTCGGCGAGGACCCGGTCTACAGCGCGTCCGAGGTCGCCGAGCGGACCGGCGTCACCCTCGAGCAGGCCAGCCGGCTGTGGCGCGCGCTCGGCTTCCCCGACCGCGGCCTGGAGGTCGCGTTCACCGCATCGGATGCCGAGGCCGTCTCCACGCTGGTGAGCCAGGTCGACGGCGGGCTGATCGACTTCGACATGGCCGTCACCCTGACCCGCGCCGTCGGCCAGACGATGGCCAGGCTGGCGGACTGGGAGGTCGCCACGCTCGTGCACCGCGTGCAGGAGATCGAGGGCGGCGACGAGGCCACCGGCAGCCGCGCGCGGGCCGGTCTGCACCTGATCGAGCACATGAACGAGCCGTTCGAGCGCCTGCTGGTCTACGTCTGGCGCCGGCACCTCGCGGCAGCCGTCGCGCGGGTCGAGGCGCTCGGCGCGAACGACGCGGACCTGCGCTCGGTGCCGATGACGGTCGGGTTCGCCGACATCGTCGGCTTCACCGAGCTGACCAACGAGCTCACCCAGAGCCGGATCGGCGACATGGTCGAGCTCTTCGAGTCGCGCTGCGCCGACGTGGTCGCCGGCCAGCGCGGCCGGGTCATCAAGACGCTCGGCGACGCGGTGCTGTTCGTCAACGACGACCCGATCCGCGCCTACGACACGGCCGAGGGCATCATCACCGTGGTCGGCCGCGACTCGCGGATGCCGGACGTCCGCGTCGGCCTGGCCAGCGGATCCGTGGTGATGCGGCTCGGTGACGTCTTCGGCCCCCCGGTCAACCTCGCCTCGCGGCTCACCGGCGTCGCCCGGCGCAACCGGGTGATCGTGGACCAGGCCACCGCCGACCTGCTCCCGCCCGACCAGTTCGAGGCCCGGAGGCTGCCCGCGCGGCCGGTCCGGGGGTTCGGACTGCTCGAACCCGTCGCCGTACGCCGCCACTGAGTCGTCACGGGCACTAGCCGACCGCACCCAGTTTCGCCGTTTTGCCTCGCCGGACCGGCGTTTTTCCTACCGTTTCCCTGTGCTCGAGGTCCAGGACGTCCGTGTCGACCCGTCGGCACGCCGAGTCTGGCGCGCCGAACGGGAGATCGTGCTGTCCCGCAAGGAGTACGACCTGCTGCACGCCCTGGTCTCCCGGCCCGGCGAGATCGTCAGCCGCGACGAGCTGATGCGCGACGTGTGGGGCGCCAACTTCTGGACCTCGTCGAAGACCATCGACGTGCACCTGGGCTGGGTACGCCGCAAGCTCGGCGACGACTCCCGTCGCCCGAGCCTGATCAGCACCATCCGGGGCCGCGGCCTGCGGTTCGAGGTGGCCGCTCCGGTCGAGGTGTGAGGGCGTCACTACGCTGACGCCGTGCCTCCGACGGACGGGTCCTCGCGCGCGCCGCGCGTCGCCGTCATCGGCGGGGGCCAGCTGGCGCGGATGATGGCCGAGCCGGCCGCTGCCCTCGGCATCCCGCTGCGGCTGTTGGCCGAGGGACCGGACGTGTCCGCCGCGCAGGTGATCCCCGACCACGAGGTCGGCGACTACCGCGACCTCGACGCGCTCACCGCGATCACCCGCGACTGCGAGGTGGTCACCTTCGACCACGAGCACGTCCCGACCCAGCACCTCGAGACGCTGACCGCCGGTGGCGTCGCCTGCCGGCCCGGCCCCGCCGCCCTCGTGCACGCCCAGGACAAGGCAGTCATGCGCGAGCGCCTCCGGGACCTCGGCGTCCCGTGTCCGCGCAACGCGGTCGTGAGGACCGTCGCCGACGTCGAGGCGTTCGGGCTGCCGTGCGTCCTGAAGACCACCCGGGGCGGGTACGACGGCAAGGGCGTCTGGTTCGTGACCTCGGCCGAGGAGTGCATCGAGCCGTTCGCCGTGGCCGACGCGGCCGGGGTACGGCTGCTCGCCGAGGAGCGCGTCGACTTCCGGCGCGAGCTCTCGGCGCTCGTCGTGCGGTCGCCGAGCGGGCAGGCGGCGGCGTACGCGGTCGTGGAGTCGCTCCAGACCGACGGCATCTGCACGGAGGTCGTGGCCCCGGCACCGGACCTGGACCCGGCGCTGGCGGGCCAGGCGCAGCGGCTGGCGCTCCGGGTGGCCGGCGAGCTGGACGTCACCGGTGTGCTCGCGGTCGAGCTCTTCGAGACCACCGACGGGCGGATCCTGGTCAACGAGCTGGCCATGCGGCCGCACAACACCGGCCACTGGACCCAGGACGGCGCGGTGACCTCGCAGTTCGAGAACCACCTGCGCGCCGTGCTCGACCTCCCGCTCGGGTCGCCGGCGCCCCGGTCGACGTGGACGGTCATGGTCAACATCCTGGGCGGCCCCACCGTCGACCAGCACGAGACGGGCCGGTTGTACGACGGGTACCGGCACGCGATGGCCCGCGACCCGCAGCTGCGCGTGCACCTCTACGGCAAGGACCTGCGCCCGGGCCGCAAGGTCGGGCACGTGAACGCCTACGGTGAGGACCTGGCCGACTGCCTGCAGCGGGCACGGCACGCGGCGGCGTGGTTCGCCGGCGAGTTGGGAGACGAGAGTGAGTGAGTCCCGTGAGTGAGCCGTTCGTCGGGATCGTGATGGGCTCGGACTCGGACTGGCCGGTCATGGAGGCCGCCGCGAAGGCGCTGGAGGAGTTCGGCGTGCCGTTCGAGGCCGACGTCGTCTCCGCGCACCGGATGCCCGCCGAGATGCTGGCCTACGGCACGGAGGCCGCCGGACGCGGGCTGCGGGTGATCATCGCCGGCGCCGGCGGAGCCGCCCACCTGCCGGGCATGCTCGCCTCGGTGACGCCGCTGCCGGTCATCGGCGTCCCGGTGCCCCTCAAGCAGCTCGACGGGCTGGACTCCCTGCTGTCGATCGTGCAGATGCCCGCCGGCGTCCCGGTCGCCACCGTCGCCGTCGGCGGCGCCCGCAACGCCGGTCTGCTCGCCGTCCGCATCCTGGCCGCCTCCGACGAGGGCCTGCGCCAGCAGATGTCGGACTTCCAGGCCCGGCTGAGGACCGAGGCCCAGGAGAAGGGCGCGGTCGTGCGCCGCCAGGCCAACAGCCCGCAGAGGCTGGGCTTCTGACGCTTCATGCTGGTCGAGCCCGCCGAGCCGCTAGGCGAGGCGGTGTCGAGACCCGGTGAGCGTCCAGGCGAGGTCTCGACGCGCTCGGCCGTGGCCGGCCTCACGGCTCGACCACCATGACGGTCAGGTCGCGGGCGAGGTCTCGGTGTAGTCGGCGTCCATCGGCTCGAGCGTGCCGAGGGACTCGGCCACGACCAGGGCGTCGTCGCCGATCTCGAGGCGGAACTCGGGGTGCGGGTTGACGAACGCGCGCCCGCCGCGGCCGATGGCCAGCAGCGTGGCCTTGTGCTCGGAGCGGAGCTTGGACGAGAGCTCGTCGATGGTCAGCCCGATGTACTCGTCGGGGAGGTTCACGCGGTAGAGCTCCGAGCCCTCGCCGCCGGACACGATGTCGGTGACCAGCTCGGCCAGCCCGGGGTACAGCGAGGAGCGGGCCAGCAGCCGCGAGGCGATCCGCGAGGTCACCATGATCTCGTCGGCCTTGGCACGCCGGAAGTGCTCGACGTGAGCCGGGTTGTTGACCTCCACGACGGTCCGCACCTGCGGGGCGATCGACTCGATCGCCATCACGGTGAGGATGGAGCGCATGTCGGCCTCGTTGGAGGCGTCGGCGGGGCAGACGACCGCGGCCATCGCCTCCTCGATGCCGGCCCGGCGCAGGTCGTCGGCGCTCGTCACGTCACCGTTGACGAAGTACACCCCCGGTCCGCCGGGGTTCTTGTCCGCCTCGTGGATGAGCACGATCTTGCGGTCGTAGTCGTCGCCGTCGAGCTCGGCGATGAGCTCCCGGGCGGTGGAGTTCCAGCCGCACACCACGATGTGGTCGCGGTAGCCAGAGGCACCCATGCCTTGACCCTCCTTCAGCAAGAAGTCGATGAGGAAGCCGACGAGGGCTCCGGTGATCGTCGCGACGATCGCGACGCCGAACAGCACCAGCAGCCAGCTGATCACGAAGCCGACGACGGACGTCACGTGCGAGGAGTCGCCGGCGCCCATCACCGTGGTCACGCCCCAGTAGAAGTTCTCGCCCAGGTCGCCGAACCAGCCGCCGACGCTCGAGCGGTCCCCTTCGAAGGCGTTGACGCCGAGAGCAGCGACCAGCACCACGAAGAACAGCCCGGCGAACAGCCGGACGAAGAACGTCTTGTCGACGTTCCGGGTCATCACCTGGACGTGGTAGCCGATCCTGCGCAGCAGCGGGGCCGCGAAGAGCGCGGTCACGAGGCCCCGGGCGCGTAGGCGCATGCGTCCCCCTGTTCACCTGCGGACCCGAGACAGAAATGACCGGTTCATCCTGTCAGAGGTTCGGGCCCTCGTCATGACACTTGGCCCAGGTCAAGGAGGCGCGAGACGGACGTTTCGTACGTCAGGACCGGCGGCGGTACTCGATCGCCGGGCAGGTGTCCATCACCATCGGCGTCCCGGCGGCCACCGTGCGGCGGAACGCGTCCTCGTCGATCACGCCCAGCTGAAACCACACCCCGCGTGCGCCGACCTGCACCGCCTGGTCGGCGAACTCACCGGCGGCCGACGACCGCCGGAACACGTCGACCACGTCGACCGGAAAGGGGACGTCGGCCAGCCGGGCGTACCCGGGCTCGCCCAGCACCGGCTCGCACCCCGGGCCGCAGAGCGGGTGGATGGGCACGATGCGCTTCCCCTTCCGCTGGAGCAGCTCGGCGATCGAGTACGCCGTGCGGCGCGGGTCGTGGAGCCCGATCACGGCCCACGTCTCGCACTCGTCGAGCATCAGGTCCACCCACTCCTGCCGCTGCCACTCGCTCACGTCGCCGAGCCTAGGCTGGCCCCATGAGTGAGTACCCCCTCTTCGCGCTCTCCGAGGAGCACCAGGCGATCCGGGAGGCCGTCCGGGACCTGTGCGAGGCCAAGGTGGCGCCGTACGCCGCGGACGTGGACGAGAACGCCCGGTACCCGCAGGAGGCCGCGGACGCGCTCCAGGCCGCCGACTTCCACGCCCCGCACGTGCCGGAGGAGTACGGCGGCGCGGGCGCCGACGCGCTGGCCACCGTGATCGTGATCGAGGAGATCGCCCGGGTCTGCATGGCGTCCTCGCTGATCCCGGCGGTCAACAAGCTCGGCTCGATGCCGGTGCTGCTCTCGGGCTCGGAGGAGCTGCGCAAGAAGTACCTGACCAAGCTCGCCTCGGGTGAGGGCGGCTTCTCCTACTGCCTCTCCGAGCCGGACGCCGGCTCCGACGCCGCCGCCATGAAGACCCGCGCGGTGCGCGACGGGGACGACTGGGTGCTCGACGGCGTCAAGCGCTGGATCACCAACGCCGGCGTCTCGGAGTACTACACCGTGATGGCCGTGACCGACCCCGATCATCCGTCCAGTGCCCGGGCCAAGGGGATCTCGGCCTTCGTGGTCGAGAAGTCCGACGAGGGCGTCTCCTTCGGGGCGCCGGAGAAGAAGCTGGGCATCAAGGGCAGCCCGACGCGCGAGGTGTACCTCGACCAGGTGCGCATCCCGGCCGACCGGATCATCGGCGAGGAGGGCACCGGCTTCGAGACCGCGATGCGCACCCTCGACCACACCCGGGTCACCATCGCGGCCCAGGCCGTCGGCGTCGCGCAGGGCGCGGTCGACTACGCGCTGTCGTACGCGAAGGAGCGCCAGCAGTTCGGCAAGCCGATCGCGGACTTCCAGGGGCTTCAGTTCCTGCTGGCCGACATGGGCATGAAGGTGGAGGCCGCCCGCCAGCTCACCTACGCCGCGGCCGGCCGGTCCGAGCGCGGCGACAAGGACCTCACGTTCTTCGGTGCGGCGGCGAAGTGCTACGCCTCGGACGTCGCCATGGAGGTGACCACGAACGCCGTGCAGGTGCTCGGCGGCTACGGCTACACCCGCGACTACCCGGTCGAGCGGATGATGCGCGACGCCAAGATCACCCAGATCTACGAGGGCACCAACCAGGTGCAGCGCATCGTGATGGCCCGCCAGCTGCTCTCCGGGATCCAGTCCGAGCTGCCCTGACCACCGGGGTTAGCCTGCGACGGTGACGACCTCCATCGAGATCCCGGTCCCGGATGGCACGGCCGAGGCCTACGTCGCCGGACCGGACGACCGCAGCGCGCCCGGTGTCCTCTTCTTCATGGACGCCTACGGGCTGCGGCCGCAGATCGAGATGATGCTGGAGCGGATCGCGGGCTGGGGCTACACGGTGCTGGCCCCCAACGTGTTCCACCGGAACGGCACCGTCGCCGAGCTCGTCGACGAACGTGAGCACGTCTTCGACCGGGTCAAGGGGCTGACGCCGGACCAGCTCCTCGCCGACGCCCCGGCGTACCTCGCCGCCCTGCGCGAGCGTGCCGCGGACGGGCCGTTCGGCACCACCGGCTACTGCATGGGCGCCCGGCTCGCCGTGCGCACCGCCACGGCTCATCCCGACGACATCGCCGCGGTCGGCGGCTGGCACGGGGGTGGGCTGGTCACCGACGACGAGCTCAGCCCGCACCGCGGGCTGGCGCACGCCCGGGCGGAGTTCGCGTTCGGGCACGCCGACCACGACCGTGGGATGCCTCCGGAGGCCGTGCGCACGCTGGGCGAGACGCTCTCCGGGGCCGGCCGGGTGTTCATCAACGACGTCTACCCGAACGCCCCGCACGGCTACACGATGAACGACACGCCGGCCTACCAGGAGGAGGGCGCCGAGCGGCACTACCGCGTGCTCGAGGAGCTGCTCGCCCGCACGATCCGGTGACGGTCCCCCACGACGTGGCCCAGGAGGTCGCGGAGGCGTCGGCCGCCGCGATGTGGGCCGGCGACCGGGCGAGCCAGTCGCTCGGCATGGAGATCGTCGAGGTCGGACCCGGCCGCGCGGTGCTGCGGATGACGGTCCGCGAGGACATGGTCAACGGCCACGACATCGGACACGGCGGCCTGACCTTCACCCTGGCCGACTCGGCGTTCGCCTTCGCCTGCAACAGCTACGACCGGCAGACGGTGGCCGCCGGGGCCGAGGTACGGTTCCGCGCCCCGACCCACCTCGGCGACGTCCTCACCGCGACCGCGACGGAGCGGTCGCGGGAGGGCAGGTCAGGCGTGTACGACGTCGAGGTCACCAGTCACGGGCCGGGCGGCGACACCGTCGTGGCCACGTTCGTCGGCCACAGCCGCGAGATCGGCGGCTCGTTCACCTAGCGCACGAGGCCCGACGGCGTGCAGAGGTCCTTGCCGATGCCGCCGGTGTCGTCCTCGATGATGCGCTGGAACATGTCCTTGGACCGCGCCTGGTCCCAGTGGACGGCGAGGTCGGTGATGGGCACGCCGCAGGTGAGGCCGTCGCTGCCGTTGACCTTGGTCATCGCCATCGCGAACTGGGCGGCGGCCAGCGGGCTCATGTCGTTGTCGACGGTGACGAAGTCCGCGCCGGCCATGTTCAGGTTCCAGTAGCGGAACGGGTTCACGACCGACAAGGGCGAGATCGCCTTCTTGCCCACGGCCGCGACGACCTCGCGCTGGTGGGCGGCGCGGTCCAGGTCGCCGAGCTGCTGCGCGTGGCGCGAGCGCGCGTAGGCCAGCGCGACCTTGCCGTCGACGTCCTGGCAGCCCTTCTTGATCCGCAGGTTGGCGTCCGCGTCGACCATGTCCTCCTTGGGACAGATCTCGATGCCGCCGACCGCGTCGACCAGGCCCACGAAACCGCTGAACCCGATCTCGACGTAGTCGTCGATGCGGATGCCCGTGTTGGCCTCGACGGTGCGGATCAGCAGCTTGCGCCCGCCGTACGCGTAGGCCGCGTTGATCTTGGTGGTGCCGTGGCCCGGGATCGGGACCAGCGAGTCGCGCGGGATCGACATCAGGAGGTTCGGCCCGGACCCGGTGTGCAGCAGCATGATCGTGTCGGTGCGCTGGCCGACGTCGCCGCCGGTGTTCAGCTCCTTGCGCTGCGCCGCGGTCAGGTCGGCGCGGGAGTCACTGCCCACGATCAGGTACGTCGTGCCCGGCTGGTCGGCGGGCCGGTCGCCGGAGGGCATCGCGTCGACCTTGGTCACCTTGTTCCAGGCGATCAGCGGCACCACGACGAGGAACACGAGCCACAGCAGCAGGAGCAGGAAGATGTAGCGGAACCGGAAGCGCGGCCGGAACCGGCCACGGGAACGGCTCGGTGGCGGTGGGGGCGCGACGGGGGGCGGCGTGGGCCGTGTCGAGCGGCGCGCCTGGGTGTCGTCGGCCTCGGCGCGCAGCAGGGAACGCCGCTCGCGCGGGTTCATCGGGGTCCGGGACTGCGAGGGGGGATGGATCTCCATGACCCGGGTCTCCTCGGGGCGCTCCTCGGAGCGCGGCGGCTGGGCGCGCTCCTGGCGGGGGACGGGCCGGGTGGCGTCGTCCGGGGGTGGTGGCGCAGCCCGGTGGCGGCCGGACGACGACGGCCGACCGGGGTCTGCGGACTGGTCAGCGCTCTGGCCCCCCGCGCCGTAGAGCCACTCGTACTCCGGCGTGCCCTCCTCGGGCGCGCCGTCGCCCGGGCCGTGGCCCGGGGGAGTAGCCGTCATGGCGGTGACGGTACCGCCTGGACCCCTGCCGGACCGTGTCGGCGCGTCGTACCCCGGTGGGACGGGTGTGACTGGTGATACTGGGCACGTCTCACGCTCCTTCCCCAGCACGAGAGGCACCGCTCGATGCCGCCCGCATCTTCCCCCGGGTCAGATCCGGCCCACCCGCGTACCACGGTGCGCGACCGGGCCGCCCACATCCGCTACCGGCGCGCGTTGATGCTGATGACGATGACGCTGGTCGTGCCCGGCTCCGCCCAGCTGGTCGCGGGCAACCGGCAGGTCGGGCGGTTCGCGATGCGTACGTGGATGGTGGCCGTCACGCTGCTGGTGCTGAGCATCCCCGCCGGGCTGCTGTGGCACGAGTACGTCTTCTGGGCCGCCTCCGACACAGCGCTGCTCAACCTGCTGCGGTTCGTGCTGATGGCGCTCGCCGTCGGCTGGGCCGCTCTCCTGGTGGACGCGTGGCGGCTCGGCCAACCCCTGTCACTGAACCTCAGCCACCGCCGTACGGTCGTCGGCGTCAACGGGATCCTGTGCTTCTCGGTCGCCGGCACCCTGCTCTTCGGCGCGCACATCGTGGGCGTGCAGCGCGACTTCATCCTCACCATGTTCTCCGGCAGCGAGGTGACCTCCGCGCACCACGGCCGCTTCAACGTGCTGCTACTCGGTGGCGACTCGGGCGCCGGCCGCTGGGGCCTGCGCCCGGACTCCATGACGATCGCGAGCATCGACGAGGAGACCGGCCGCACCGTGCTGGTGGGCCTCCCGCGCAACATGGCCGACTTCCCGTTCGCCAAGGGCTCGGTGATGGCCAAGCAGTTCCCGAAGGGCTTCTCCTGCGAGGGCTGCTACCTCAACGGCGTGAGCACCTGGGCCGAGGACCACACCGCCCTCTTCGGGAAGTCGAAGCACCCCGGCGTGGACGCCACGATCATGGCCATCCAGGGCATCACCGGCCTGAAGATCAACTACTGGGCGATGGTGAACCTCCAGGGCTTCCGCGACCTCGTCGACGCCGTCGGCGGCGTCACCCTCCGGGTCCGCCAGCCGATCCCGGTCGGCGGCCTCGGCAGCGACGTGACCGGGTACATCCAGCCGGGCCTCCGCAAGCTCGACGGCCACGACGTGCTCTGGTTCGCCCGCGCCCGCGACGGCTCGGACGACTACTCCCGGATGGCCCGCCAGAAGTGCGTGATGGGCGCGATGCTCAAGCAGATCAGCCCGCAGACGGCCGTCACCAACTTCGAGGCGATCGCCAACGCCTCCTCGGCGATGATCTCCACCAACATCCCGCCCAGCGAGGTCGACCGCTTCATCTCCCTCGCCCTCAAGGCCCGCGGCCAGAAGGTCTCCACCGTGTCCCTGGTCCCCCCGATGGTGGTCACGGCGCATCCGGACATCCCCACGATCCGGACCATGGTGACCACCGCGATCGCCCGCGCCGAGGGCCAGACCCCGGAGCCGCAGACCCAGGAGGCCGCCCCGCCGGCCACGAGCGAGGCGCCGGCGTCCACTCCCGCCGACGCCGGCACCCCGGCCACCGACCCCACGCCCGCCCCGGACCCGACCCCTGCGCCCCCGCAGGTCGTCACCGGTGGCTCGGTCGGGAACCTCAGCAACGGGTACGCCGCCAACCAGGCCGACGACCTCGGAGCCGCCTGCTGACCGAGGGTCCGGGGTGTGTCAGCCGATCCTGCGTCGCATCGAGTACGCATCGGGGCCTGCAGGATCGGTGAAGGTGCTGTGCACCTCGTAGCCCAGGCCGGCGTAGAAGGCGACCCGATCGGGGGCGCACTCGAGGACGAGCTCCGTCGGCTCCTCGCTCTCGAGGGCGGTGGCCAGTGCCTCGAGCAGCCGGCGCCCGATGCCCAGGCCGTGAAGGGCCGGTTCGACGGCAGCCTTGTCGACCCAGGCGTGCTCCCCGAGCTGGGCATGGACGTGGGCGGCGTTCTGGTGGAACTGCCAGTCGATGGCGAGGTGGTGGTCGTCGGGCCGCGGCTCGCGCGCCGCCACGTGGCACAGCCGGCAACGCCCGGCCGGGCTTCCCATGACGACGCCGACCAGCACGTCACTCGCATGAGCGCCCAGGACGACCGTCGGGTCGTCACCCCGTAGCCCGGCATAGAGGCTCCAGGACCCACCCCACCGATCCAGGATCGCCGGACCGTACATCTCCACGGTGAAGGGCTCGTCGACGAAGGCGCGATGGAGCAGAGCACGCGCCGCCGGCCACTCACTCCCCGTCAGAGGGCGTATGGACACCTCCATGCGCGGGAGTATCCCGCAGCGCCATTCAGCGGCTCTCCACCGCGGCGTCGAACGCGGCCAGCGCCTCGACCAGGCGGTCGCCGGAGGGAGTGCCGTCGAGCTCGCGGACGGCGTACGCCGCGACGTTGCTCGACCCCGGCAGCACGCCGGCGTCCAAGGCCTGGTGGGCTCGCGGTACGAGGACCCACCGCAGCCACTGCCCGAAGGTCATCGCGCCAATCCCGAACGCGCCGGCGTCGGCCATGGCCTCGGCTGTCGGCTCGTCGACCTCCCACAGGCCGGCGTCCACCAACGCTCGTTCCAGCCCGGCGAGCGCGTCCGCGAAGGCAGCCAGGTCGGCCATGCCGGCTATCCCTCCGGGGACCTGGCTCGGCGCCACCTGTCCGGAAGCATCGCCCGGCCGACGTTGACCAGCCCCCAGCCGACGCCCAAGCCCGCCGGGTAGACCATCAGCTCCGAGAGCCAGTCCGCGTCCGTGCCATCGAAGATGGTTCCGACCACTGCGGCCAGGAAAGCCACCAGGAACCACCGGGCGGCCGAGGCCGCCAAGGACCTCCTCGATCTGACCACGGGGAACTATCGCACGCGCGGCCGCTACGTCGTCGACCACCGATCCGCGCCGCCCGGCCCCGGATCCGTCCGCGGCCTGACGCGCGAGGATGGTGACGTGCAGATCATGGATGCCCTCCTGCGCGCGCAGGAGGCCGCCGCTCCCGAGGTGGGTCAGGGCCGGCTGGCGGAGTACATCCCGAGCCTGGCCGCGGTGGATCCGCACCAGTTCGGGATGGTGGTCGCGTCCTGCGACGGCCAGGTGCACGCCGTCGGCGACGCCGACGTCCGCTTCTCGGTGCAGAGCATCAGCAAGGTCTTCACGCTGGCGCTGGTGGTCGCCACCGAGGGAGAGGGCATCTGGGACCGCGTGTCCCGCGAACCCTCCGGCAACCCGTTCAACTCCCTGCTCCAGCTCGACCAGGAGGCCGGGCGACCGCGCAACCCGTTCATCAACGCCGGCGCGCTCGTGGTCACCGACCGGCTCCACGCGCTGACCGGCGGCGCCTGTGACGCCCTGTGCGACCTGATGCGCCGGGAGAGTGGCCGGGCCGACGTGGGCAGCGATCCCGTGGTGGCTCGGTCGGAGCTCGAAGCCGGCCACCGCACCTGGGCCCTCGCCCACCTGCTCGCCAGCTACGGGAACCTCGAGTGCCCCGTCGACCAGGTGATCCACGAGTACGTCGCGCAGTGCGCCCTCTCGATGACGTGCCGCGAGCTGGCGCTGGCCGCGTTGTTCCTCGCCCGTGACGGCGTCCTGTCCGATGGATCGCCCTTCCTCAGCGCGCGGCAGGCCAAGCGGATCAACGCCGTGATGCTGACCTGCGGCACCTATGACTCGGCCGGCGAGTTCGCCTACCGGGTGGGGTTGCCGTCCAAGAGCGGCGTCGGCGGAGGCATCCTGGCCGTCATCCCCGACCGGGGTGTCGCCTGCGTGTGGAGTCCGGCACTCGGCCCCTCCGGCAGCTCGGCCGCCGGGCTGGCCGCGCTGGACGCGTTCACGACGTACTCCGACTGGACGGTGTTCTGACGCATCTGCGGGCAGCCGACGTGGGGTGGCAGTGACATTCAGGGTCGAGCGGCGTTCGTCGCCGCTCGACCCCGAGGTGTCAGCAAGGCAGGTTGCGGGGCTATTGCACCGTCACCTGGCCGACCATGCCCATGCCTCCGTGGAGGAGGCAGATGTACGGGTAGGTGCCGGCCTTGGTGAACGTCACCGTGAACGTGTGTGGCCCCGGAGAGAACGGCGCAGCCACGAGCACGCCTGAGCTCAGGGTGCCGCCTTGATAGTTCGTCGGGTCACCGGCAGGCGCGAGCGGGTTCTGCGGAGGCGGACCGAACGTGATGGTGTGCGGGACCGGGAACCCGTTCGCGCCCAAGTCGAACGTCACGCTCTCGCCGACCTTCACCACGACGCTGCCGGGGATGAACCGGTTGACCAGCGCCCTCATGTCCGACGCGCCGACGAACACGTGGTGCGAATCGGAAGCACCCAGGGCGTTGGCCCACAGGTTGAGCCCGTGCTCGATGTCGGAGTTCGAGGCCCTCTTGGCCATGACGTTGTACTCGGCCTGGGTGTGCGGGTACGGCGTGCCAGCCTTGCGGACGACGACGACAGCCGACATGGCCTTGCCGTGGAGGTAGCACAGATAGTGGTACTTGCCGGGCTTGAGGAACGTTAGGTCGTAGGTCTTGACGGCGTTCGGGAAGACTGCGTCCGGCTCCGGGGCGATGATGCCGGAACTGCGGAACTGGCCGGGCTTGGAGATCGTTGCCTGGGGCGTTGCCTCCGTCATGTAGGCGATCGTGAAGTCGAACGGGACGGCGGGGTGCGCAGCGTTGATGAACGACACGGTGTGCGGTTCCATCGCGTTGGAGACCCAGTGCACGGTGTCGCCGGCGTTGATCGAGACCTTCTTGGGGCCGTAGGCCATCGTCTGGACGGCACCAGAACGCGACTGCGCGCCGACCTTGACGGTCCAGGTCTTGGCCTTGAGCTTCGAGGCGCCGTCGGCGCTGCTTGCCGGCAAGCCCGGAAGTGCTGCAAGCATCAGGGCGACAAACGCGAGGATCACCGAGAATCTCCTCAGTCGAGCTGAGATCAGGGACATGCTCACTCCTTCGCGGTTGCATTAAGACTCGTCAGTCTGCTGAGCGACCACGTCCCCAGGCAATCATCCATGGCTCGTTGGATGATCGAGCCAGGCATTCCCAGGAAGCTCGGGATGCCCTTGGGCTGGCCGATCGCGCGGAATGAGGCTGGGGCTGGCGGCCGAGTGAACTCATCTGCGGATCGGAGCGGCAACCCGACCTCGACACAGTGGGCTAGACCACTGCCGATGTCCGGTGGCGCGCCCGGCGCGCTGACGCACACTTCGACGGTGGGACGGCGGAGGACCGGAAGGTTCGGGGTGGTTTCGGCGGTGGCGCTGGCCACCTTGGTCGCTCTCTCAGGCCGCGGCGATCCCTCCCGCGCCTCGGCAGTACCACCGCCGCCGACCCTGCGGGCCACGGCAACTGTGGTGATACCGCCCGGGGGAGCGGTGACCGGCTACAGCCCCTCGTCGGTGTCGGTCGAGCAGGGCGGCGTGCTGAGCGTCGTCAACAACGACGAGATGACGCACACGGTCACCTCGGAGGCGGTCGGGACCCTGGGCGATCCACTCTTCTACCTCGTCGTCCCGTCGCATACGACTCGGACCCTCACCCTGCCGTCGACCCTCGGCGCCGGGGAGTACTCCTTCTACTGCAGCCTCCATCCCAGCATGCGCGGGACCCTGCTGGTGACCGGGGAGCCTGGTGCCGCCCCGAAGCCACCGAGGTTCGAGCAGGCGCTGCGCGTCCCTCCTGTCCTCAGCGGCAGCAATATCACCATCGACATTCGCAAGGCGTCGGTCAAGGTCATGCCGCATGGCCCGTGGACCCGGATGTGGACGTACGGCGGCACGTACCCCGGTCCCACGATCAAGCGGCCGACGGGGGCTGCCACCAGGGTCACGTTCGTCAACGACCTGCCCACGAGCGCGGGGGGCCTGACGGTGCACCAGCACGGCGGCCACCACTCCTCGGCGGACGACGGCCAGCCCTCGCGCTATCTCATCCGCGCCGGCGCGCGCAGGACCTACACCTATCCCCTCGTCGACGCCGGCCGGCCGGAGCGCGCGAGCTTCCGCTTCTACCACGACCACCGGATGGGCGTGACGGCGCGCAACAACTGGCGCGGTCTCCAGGGGATGTTCCTGGTGACCGACCCGCGCGAGGACCGACTTCGCCTGCCGCACGGCGCCTACGACGTACCCCTGCTGGTCGCGGATCGGAGCCTCACCACCCGAAACCAGCTCACCGATCCGTTCCCCGGCCCGGACATGCGCGACTGGATGACCGGCCCTCACGCGCCGCCGAACGACGCCACCGTCGGCACGAAGATCCTGGTGAATGGCCAGTTCGCACCGTACCTGCGGGTGAAGCCGGGCCGGTACCGACTACGCATCCTGAACGCCTCGCTGTCCTCTGCCTACGACTTCGCGCTCTCAGATGGTCGGCCGTTCGTCCAGGTCGGTACCGGCAGTGGGCTACTGCCGCACCCGGTCGTCCGCCAGGACATCCTGCTCGGCCCTGCCCAGCGGGCCGACGTCGTGGTGGACTTCCGGGGCCGGCGCGACCAGAACGTCATCCTCGACACGGTCCCGCGCAGCGACGGAGTGGCGGGCACCGGCACCCGGTCGGCCGCAGTCATGCAGTTCCGGGTCCGCGGTCATGCGCACCAGCGTTCGCACGTGCCCGACCGCCTGCGCCCCGCCCCCAGGCTCCCCGTCCCGGGCAAGGTCGCCATGACCTGGACATTCGACCTGACCGACCACGGCGACCACGGCTCGTTCTGGTCGATCAACGGCAAGAAGTTCGATCCGCAGCGGGTGGACCACCGGGTGACCCTGGGCTCCATCGAGCGGTGGCGGCTGCGCAACGCCAGCGATGTGACGCACTACATCCATCTCCACGAGGAGCAGTGGCTGACCGTCAGCCGCGACGGGAGGCGACCCCCACCATGGGAGCGCGGCCTCGAGGACACCTGGCGGCTCGACCCTGGCGAGTACGTCGACGTTGCCGCCCGGTTCACCGACTACCCCGGCGTGTTCATGCTGCATTGCCACATGTTGGACCACGAGGACCACGGGATGATGGCCCAGTTCGAGGTCGTCACGCCGACGCGTGCCTACCGCAGCGACTGATCGTTCTGTCCGCCGCACGAGGTCGACGATCACGTCGGCCTGCTCTCGCCGGCGTGACGGTCTGTGGGCACCTCGGCGGCGGCGTCGAGAGCGGCGGCGTTCGACCGCGGCCTGACGGGCTCGCCCGCGACGCCGCCGAAGGGGCGGCGGCCGGCTCGGCTGACAAGATGGAGCGGTGACCGATCGCCCCGTACCTCGCATCGTCGCGGTCGTGGTCACCTTCAACCGGCTGGCCCTGCTCCAGCGCCTGGTCGCCCGGCTCCGGGAGACCGAGAGCCTGGCCGAGATCCTGGTCGTCGACAACGCGTCGACGGACGGGACGGGGGAGTGGCTGGCGGCCCAGCCCGAGCCGGTCACGGCGGTGCGGCTGACGGAGAACCGCGGCGGCGCCGGTGGCTTCCACGTCGGCACCCGAGCGGCCTACGACGCGGGCGCCGACCTCGTCTGGCTGATGGACGACGACGGCGTGCCCGAGCCCGACTGCCTCAAGGTGCTGCTGAGCCACTGGGACACCGACGGGGGCTACGACTTCTGGGGGCCCGCCGTGCTGGCCGAGCAGGACCCGACCCGGCTGTGCTTCCCGATCCGGCTGCCCGGTCGCGCGACGGTGGTGCACCGGATGAGCGAGGTCGAGGCGGCCGCGCGCGACGGCGTGATCCCCGACGTGGTGATCCCCTTCAACGGCGTGCTGGTCACCCGCGAGCTCGTCGAGCGGATCGGCACGCCGCGTGAGGAGTTCTTCATCTGGGGCGACGACGTCGAGTACCTCTGGCGCGCCCGCAGGGCCGGCGCCCGCACCGGCACGGTGGTCGCCGCGCGTTTCCTGCACCCGGCCACCGACGACCTCGGCACGCCCATGGCGTTCGGCCGCACGACGTACAACCACAGCCCCAGCGACCTCAAGCACTACTGCATGGCCCGCAACAACCTGGTCAACCTCCGTGACTACCGCGGCTGGCCGGCCGCGCTGGCGTTCGTGGCGAAGACGGCGTGGTTCTACACGTTCACGCGTCCGAGCCCGGCCCGCCTCGTCATCAGCGCCACGGCCATGTACGCCGGCCTGCGCGGAGACTTCACCGGCCACCGGAGGTACCTCCGTGGGTGAGCCCGCGAGGGAGTCCGTCGCCGTCGTCGTCGTCACCCACAACCGCGCCGACCTGCTCGGACGGATGCTCGACGGGCTGGTCGCGCAGACCTGGCAGCCGGACGCCGTCATCGTGGTGGACAACGCCAGCGGCGACCACACCCAGCAGGTGCTCGACCGGCACGACCTGCCCCTCCAGGTGATCCGGAGCGAGGAGAACGTCGGCGGCGCGGGCGGGTTCCGGATCGGCATGGAGACGGCGTACGTCGCGGGCTGGGACCGCATCTGGCTGATGGACGACGACGTGGTGCCTGCGCCGGACTGCCTGGCGACCCTGATGGCCGTGGACGAGCCGTGCCTGATGTGCGTGCGCGAGGACCTCGACGGCAGGCTCGTCGAGAAGTCGGCGACCACCTTCGACCTGCGCAACCCGCTGGCGATCAAGCCCAAGACGGCCAGCGTCGAGACGACGTACGGCACCCGCGACGCGATGCCGCCCCTCGTGGAGATCCAGGTCGTCGCCTTCGAGGGGTTCCTGGTCCGTCACGAGGTCGTCGCCGCCGTGGGGCTCCCGGACCCGGAGTTCTTCATCTTCTACGACGACGCGGACTTCGCCCTGCGCGCCCGCAAGGCCGGGTACCGCATCTGGGCCGTGCGCGACGCCGTCCTGGTGCGCCAGCTCGCGTTCTCCCAGGAGCTCGCCCTGGAGAGCTGGAAGGGCTACTACATGTACCGCAACCTGTTCGTCGTGCACTTCCGGCACGGGCAGAACGCGCTGGTGCGGGCCAAGCCCTACGCGATCAGCGCGGCCGTCGTGGCTCTCAGCCCCTTGCGCGGCGGCCGGGCCGAGGCGGGCAACGTGATGCGGGCCGTGCGTGACGCTCGCCGCATGCGCGCGGAATCGGGTGGCGTACCCACCCGTCGCTAGACTCGGCAGGGTTATCTCGCCGTTATTCATCGTCAGGGGAATTCTTTGTCCGACCCATCGGCTGGCCCGAACCTGCCGGACCTGCTCGTCGTCGGCAGTGGCTTCTTCGGACTGACGATCGCCGAGCGCTGCGCCTCCGAGCTGGGGCTGAAGGTGCTCGTGCTGGACCGGCGCCACCACCTGGGCGGCAACGCGTACTCCGAGAAGGAGCCCACCACCGGCATCGAGGTGCACAAGTACGGCGCGCACCTGTTCCACACGTCCAACCAGAAGGTCTGGGACTACGTCACCCGGTTCACCACCTTCACGTCGTACCAGCACCGCGTCTTCGGCAAGTACCAGGGGCAGATCTACTCGCTGCCGATGAACCTCGGCCTGATCAACCAGTTCTTCGGCAAGGCGCACACCCCGGAGGAGGCTCGCGACCTCATCGCCGAGCAGGCGAGCGAGTTCGACACCGACGGGGCCGAGAACCTCGAGGAGAAGGCGATCAGCCTGATCGGCCGGCCGCTCTACGAGGCGTTCATCAAGGGCTACACCGCCAAGCAGTGGCAGACCGACCCGACCGAGCTGAGCCCGGACATCATCACCCGGCTCCCGGTCCGCTACACCTACGACAACCGCTACTTCAACGACACCTACGAGGGCCTGCCCACCGACGGCTACACCGCGTGGCTGACCCGGATGGCCGACCACCCCAACATCGAGGTGCGGCTGGAGACCGACTTCTTCGACGTGCGCGAGGAGTACGTCGGCAAGGTGCCGATCGTCTACACCGGCCCGGTCGACGAGTACTTCGACAATCGCGAGGGCCGCCTCTCGTGGCGCACCGTCGACCTCGAGGAGAGCGTCGTCGACGTCGACGACTTCCAGGGCACCTCGGTCGTCAACGCCAACGACGAGGACGTGCCCTACACCCGGATCCTCGAGTTCAAGCACTTCCACCCCGAGCGGGTGAAGACCCACCTGCCCGGCAAGACCGTGATCGTGCACGAGTACAGCCGCTTCGCCGAGGAGGGCGACGAGCCGTACTACCCGATCAACACCGCCGAGGACCGCGAGAAGCTGCTCAAGTACCGCGAGCTGGCCAAGCGCGAGCCGATGGTGCTGTTCGGCGGGCGCCTCGGCACCTACAAGTACCTCGACATGCACATGGCCATCGGGTCGGCGCTGTCGATGTACGAGAACAAGCTGAAGCCGCACTTCGCGGCCGGCGCGGAGCTGACCTCCGGAGGAGTCGACGAATGAGTACGACAACAGCGGAGACCATGGACCAGGACACGCCCAAGGTACGTCGCCTGCTGCAGCGCCAGATCCTCCCGATCGACCGCGACACCGACGTGTTCGCGCTGTACGTCGACCCGGAGGAGCCCAAGCTCGACGCGGACCGCTACGACATCGGCGGCAACCGTGCGGCCAAGGACCTCAACAACGCCGCCATCCGCCAGTCGACCTCGACCGGTCGCGCGGTGCACCCCGACCAGATCGAGTCGCGCACCGCGTTCCGGGTGCGCCAGGGCAGCAAGATCTCGTTCGGCACCTACTTCAACGGCTTCCCGGCGTCGTACTGGCGCCGCTGGTCGGTCGTCAGCGAGGTCCGGCTGACCGTCACGGTCGCCGGCAAGGGCGCCAGCGTCACGGTCTACAAGTCGATGGCCAACGGCCGTTCGCAGCGTGTCGACGCGGCCACGGTCGACGGTGACCGCGGCGTGTTCGAGTTCGACCTCACGCTGACGCCGTTCGTCGACGGCGGCTGGTACTGGTACGACGTCGTGGCCGGCGACGAGGACGCCCTCGTCGAGTCGGCGGAGTGGACGGCCGAGGTGCCCGCCGACCGGGCTCCCGACAAGCACGGCACCGTCGACATCGTCATCACGACCGTCAACAAGCCGGACTTCTGCGCCAAGCTGCTCACCCAGATCGGCGAGGACGAGACGCTGCGGCCCTACCTGGACACCGTGTTCGTGTCCGAGCAGGGCACCCAGAAGGTCGCCGACCACGAGCTGTTCGCCGGTGCGCAGAAGGCCCTCGGCGACCTGCTGGTCATCAACGAGCAGGGCAACCTCGGCGGCTCGGGCGGCTACGCCCGCGGGCAGCTCGAGTCCGTGCGCAAGGGCACCGCGACCTACGCGATGATGATGGACGACGACGTCGTCTGCGAGCCCGAGGGCATCGTCCGCGCGGTCACCTTCGGCGACCTGACCCGCCGCCCGACCATCGTCGGCGGCCACATGTTCTCCCTGTTCTCGCGGTCGCGCCTGCACAGCTTCGGCGAGATCGTGCAGCCGTGGCGGTTCTGGTGGCAGACGCCGCTCGACGGGTACTCCGACTGGGACCTCGCCGCCCGCAACATCCGGTCCGCCCGGTGGCTGCACAAGCGCGTCGACGTCGACTTCAACGGCTGGTTCATGTGCCTGATCCCGCGCGTGGTGCTCGAGCGGATCGGCCTGTCCCTGCCCATCTTCATCAAGTGGGACGACCTCGAGCTCGGCCTGCGCGCGAAGGAGGCGGGCTTCCCGACCGTGACCTTCCCGGGTGCGGCCGTGTGGCACGTGCCGTGGACCGACAAGAACGACGCGGTCGACTGGCAGGCCTACTTCCACCACCGCAACCGGCTGATCTCGGCGCTGCTCCACTCGCCGTACCCGCACGGTGGCCGGCTGGTCCGCGAGAGCCTCAACCACCAGATCAAGCACCTGGTCTCGTTGCAGTACTCCACGGTCGAGCTGCGCCACCGCGCGATCCAGGACGTCCTGGCCGGGCCCTACAAGCTGCACGAGACGCTGCCGACGGCGCTGGCCGAGGTCAACGCGTTCCGCAAGCAGTGGACCGACGCCCAGCTGCACGCCGACCCCGACGCGTTCCCGCCGATCCGGCGCACGAAGCCACCGCGCAAGGGCAAGGGTCCGGGCTCGGAGATCCCCGGCCGGCTCGCGCAGCTGGTCACGGCCGGTCTGGCGCCCATCCGTCAGCTGCGGCCCGTGCGCGAGCTCTCGAAGGAGTTCCCCGAGGCCGAGCTCACCGCGATGGACGCCAAGTGGTACCGCCTGGCGACGTACGACTCGGCGATCGTCTCCATGAACGACGGCACGTCGGCCGCGCTCTACCGCCGGGACCCGCAGCACTACCGCGAGCTGCTGAAGAAGACGCTCGCCATCCACTCCGAGCTGCGCCGCGAGTGGCCGCGGCTGGTCGAGGAGTACCGCGCCGCGCTCGGCGACATCACCTCGCCGGAGGCGTGGGAGAAGACACTCGCCCCGTGGATGGAGGGCACCGGTGACTGACCTGCTCGAACCCCAGCGCCCGCGGGACGCCGCCAGCCGCGCGGCCGCGCTGGCCGACGTACCCCTCGTCTCGCCCGCCCCCACCGGCGGCATTCGCGGCATCCTCCAGCACCGCTACCTGCTGAAGCTGCTGGTGAAGCGCGAGGTCACCGCGCGCTACACCGGGTCCTTCCTGGGCATGCTGTGGTCCTACATCACGCCGCTGACCCAGTTCCTGATGTACATCTTCATCTTCACGCTGCTGATGGGCCGCGGCGGCAACATCGAGCACTTCGCGATCCACGTCTTCGCCTCGATCATGGTCGTCGGGCTGTTCACCGAGACGGTCGCGGCCGGCACCCGGTCGATCGTGCGCAACTCGGCGCTGCTCCAGAAGAGCGCCATGCCGCGCGAGATGTTCCCGTTCGCGTCGCTGCTGGTGTCGATCTACCACCTGTGGCCGGAGTTCGTGATCCTCGGCATCGCGCTGTTCTTCACCGGGTGGGCGCCCGACCTCACCGCGCTGGTCGCGGGGGTCCTCGGCTACGGCATCATCATGGTCTTCGCGCTCGCCCTCGCGGTGGCGCTCAGCGTCAGCCAGGTCTTCCTCCGTGACACCGGCAACATCGTGGCGGTCGTCAACAACTTCATCCGCTTCGGCGTCCCGATGATGTACCCCTACTCCATCGTCGCCGAGCGGTTCCGCGGTCACACCGACCTCTACCTCGCCAACCCGATCGCCGACGCCGTGCTCCTGGTCCAGCGGTGCTTCTGGGTGCCGACCACCAGCGACCAGAAGGCGACGATCGCCGAGAGCATGCCCGACCACCTGTTCACGCGCGGGTTCGTCGCCCTGGCCGGGGCGTTCGTGCTGCTCGTCATCGCGCAGCGGATCTTCAACCGGTTCGAGAACAAGATGCCGGAGAGGCTGTGATGACCGACTCGATCGTCGTCGAGAACGTCTCGAAGCGTTTCACCAAGCAGTACCACCGCACCCTCAAGCAGGTCTCGGTGGCGATGATGCGCCGCCAGCAGGTGACCAACACCTTCCTGGCGCTCGACGACGTCTCGTTCCGGGTGCAGCAGGGTGAGGCGATCGGCCTGATGGGCCTCAACGGCTCGGGCAAGAGCACCCTGCTGAAGGTCGTCCAGGGCGTGATGGCCCCGGACGCCGGCTCGGTCAGGACCCGAGGCCGCATCGCCGGCCTGATCGCGACCGGCGCCGGCTTCCACCCGCAGCTCACCGGCCGCGAGAACATCTACCTCAACGCCGCGATCCTCGGCATGAGCGAGGCGGAGACCAACCGCAAGTTCGACGCGATCACCGCCTTCGCCGACATCGACGACTTCCTCGACTCCCCGGTCGGCTACTACTCCTCGGGCATGTACGCCCGCCTCGGCTTCGCCATCGCCATCCACGTCGACGCCGACATCTTCCTGGCCGACGAGGCTCTGTCCGTGGGCGACAAGCCCTTCAAGGTCAAGTGCATGAAGAAGCTCCAGGAGATCAAGGACAGCGGCGTCACGATCTTCTACGTCAGCCACGCCGCCGGCTCGGTCCGCAAGATCTGCGACCGCGTCCTGGTCCTCGAGAAGGGCGTCCTCGGCTTCGACGGCGAGGTCGAGGCCGGCATCAAGTACGTCAAGTACGACGACGAGTCCGAGGGCACCGACGAGGAGCTCGGCTCCGAGATCTGACCTGCTCGCGGGCTTGACCACCATGGCGCCGCATGGTGGTCGAGCCGGGCGAGCCCCTGGGCGAGCCCGTGTCGAGACCATCGGGTTCGGGTCACCGGGTCTCGACACCGCTCGCTGGCGCTCGCGGGCTCGACCACCATGGGCGCCGCATGGTGGTCGAGCCGGGCGAGCCCCTGGGCGAGCCCGTGTCGAGACCATCGCGTTCGGGTCACCGGGGTCTCGACACCGCTCGCTGGCGCTCGCGGGCTCGACCACCATGGGCGCTGGCGCTCGCGGGCTCGACCGCCACGGGCGCTGGCGCTCGCGGGCTCGACCGGCATGGGCGCCGCATGGTGGTCGAGCCGGGCGAGCCCCTGGGCGAGCCCGTGTCGAGACCATCGCGTTCGGGTCACCGGGTCTCGACACCGCTCGCTGGCGCTCGCGGGCTCGACCAGCATGGGCGCTGGCGCTCGCGGGCTCGACCGGCATGGGCGCCGCATGGTGGTCGAGCCGGGCGAGCCCCTGGGCGAGCCCGTGTCGAGACCCGGTGAGGGTTCTAGGGCCTCGGCTTCTTGCCTCGCCTCCGGGCGAGCCCGGGGAGGTCGTCGTACCGCTGCTCGATGAGGGCGATGCGTTTGGGGCGGCCCCAGTTCTGGATCTGCTTCTCGCGGCCGAACGCCAGGGCGATGTGCTCGTGCTCCTCGTGCCACACCAGCCGGACCGGGAGCCGGCGAGCGGTGTACGCCGCACCGAGGCCCTGCTGGTGTTCCCAGAGCCGCGCCTCGAGGGACTTGACGGTGCTCCCGACGTAGAAGGAGCCGTCGGCGCACTCGAGCATGTACACGAAAGCCATGGGGTCAGGGTCGACGGATCCGACCCGCTGCGGTGGTCCGTGGGCCAGGCCTGTGGAAACGAGCGTGGATCGGTTGCGGGGTCTCGACACCGCTCGCTGGCGCTGCGGCTGGCCGGCGTGCGGTCCGCCGCCGAGATCGGCCGCGATCTCGTGGTCGCGCGGCCACATTCCTGAGATAAATCGCAGGTCGACCGGCGTGTCGACTGGAAATTACAGGTTTGTAGTTACTCAGAAACTCTTCCGGCACTCCTGTGACCCGTGTGAAAGTTGCTACTCGTGTGACTCTTCCCCTCGCACTTGGAGCAGCCCCTCATGCCTTCCGGCCCCACCCCCTTTCGCGCCCGATTCGTGACCGCGTGCCAGCAGCTGCTGGCCCTCGCGGTCGTGTGCGCGGCCCTCACCCCGGCCGTGAGCGTGGTGAGCCTGGACGTGGTGAGCGAGCCGTCGGGCCCCGAGGCGGGCGCCCTGATGTCGGCGTACGGCGAGGAGGCGCTGAGGACCAGCAAGGTGCCGACCGGCCCGGTGAGCGCCAAGCTCCGTGAGGTGCCGCTGACGCAGGCCACGACCGGGACGTACGGCAGGCTCGGCCCGGCCCACGGCCGCATCCTCACCACGCCGCAAGCCCGTGTCGCCGCGGCCCGGGGCGGCGGTGCCCGCCTGACCAGCCTGCCGCAGAAGGTCACGGGGTACGGCGCGGTCGGCGTCACCTGGGCCCACGGCGAGAACATCCCCGACACCGCGCTGTCGTTCGAGGTGCGCACCCTGACGAACGGCGCCTGGTCGGGCTGGACGGACCTCGCCTACCACGACGACCACGGGCCCGACCCGGGCACCGCCGAGGCCCGGCACGCGCGGCCGGGCACCGACCCGCTGCTCGTCGGCCGGGTCGACGACGTCCAGGTCCGGGCGAGCGCGAAGGGCGCGCTGCCGACCGACATGAAGCTGTCGGTGGTCGCGCCCGGCAAGCCGAAGCACACCGCCGAGGAGCGGGCCGCCATCGACACCAGCACGATGGACGGCAACGACGGCTCCCACTCGGCGTACGACGCTGCCGCCCTGCAGGCCGCGGAGGGGGAGGCCTCCCAGGGCCGGCTCGGGCTCGCGGCCGCGACGTACACGCCGCAGCCGGTCATCTACTCGCGCGCGCAGTGGGGCGCGAACGAGAACATCCGCGAGAAGTCGTCGCTGCACTACAGCGAGGTGCACGCCGGCTTCGTGCACCACACGGTCAACGCCAACGACTACACGCCCGACGAGGTGCCCGGGATCCTGCGCAGCATCTACGCGTACCACACGCAGTCCCGGGGCTGGTCCGACATCGGCTACAACTTCCTGGTCGACAAGTTCGGCCGCATCTGGGAGGGCCGGTACGGCGGCGTCGACCGCCCCGTCGTCGGCGCGCACACGCTGAACTACAACGAGAACTCCTTCGCCATGTCGGCGATCGGCAACTACGAGACGGCCAAGCCGAGTGCCGCGCTGCTCCAGGCCTACGGCGTGCTGTTCGCCTGGAAGCTGAGCCTGCACGGCGTCGACGCGGCTTCGCCGCAACAGTGGGTCGGCAGCCGCTACTTCGAGGCGATCAACGGCCACCGTGACGCCGCGTCGACGGCCTGCCCGGGCAAGTACCTCTACGCCCAGATCCCGCTGATCCGTCAGTACGCCGCCGCGGCGCAGCAGGGCTGGGCCGGGCGCGAGCTCGAGTCCAGCCTCGTGGGCTCGCCGTACCCCGACCTGCTGCTCCGCAAGGAGTCCGACAAGCAGGTGTACGTCCTGCCCACCAACGGCATGACGCGCTTCGGCGCGCCGGTGTCGCTGGGCGGCGGCTGGACGCCGTACGACCTCACCGCCCTGGTTCCCGACGTCACCGGAGACGGGAAGGCGGACCTGCTGGCCCGCTCCGCCGCCGACGGCGTCACCGAGGTGCGGCCCGGCGACGGCAACGGCGGCTTCGGCGCGCCGGTGAGCACCTTCGCCACCCTCGCCGGACACGACCTCATCACGGTCGCCGGCGACCTGAACGGCGACGAGCACGCGGACCTCGTCGCCCGTGACCCCGCCACTGGCCGGCTCGACGCCTACCTGGGCGACGGCCAGGCGGGGTTCTCGGTCAAGGAGCTGGGCGACAGCTGGGGCAAGTACGACATGATCGACGGCCCCGGCGACGTCAACGGGGACGGTCGGCCGGACATCGTGGCTCGCGGCACCGAAGGCGCGTTCTACCTGGTGCCGGGCATCTCCGGCGTCGGGTTCAGCGACCCGGTCCGGATCCGGGGCAGCTGGAAGGGCTTCGACACCATCACCGGCCACGGTGACTTCAACGGCGACGGGATGGTCGACCTGCTGGTGCGGTACGCCGGGTCCAGCGACGTCTACGTGAAGCCGAACCGCGGCAACGGCCGGTTCGGCCACGCGCTCGGCCCGGTGCCCGGGTTCGGCGGCGTGACCGGGCTGAACGCCGGAGCCTCGGCGTACGGCGGCACCGCCCCCGACATCATCGGGCGCAGCGGCGACTCGCTGGTGCTGTTCCGCAACGCGGGGACCTACGAGACCGGGACGCCGATCGCCTCCGGCCTGTTCCTGAAGCGGGCGGGCGACATCCTCAGCGCGGGCGACTGGGACCGCGACGGCGCCGCCGACATGATCGTCCGCAACAAGCGCTCCGACCGGCTGCTGCTCTACCGCGGCGACGGCCAGGGCCACTTCGCGGCGGCGACCCGGCTCGCCGTCGGGTTCCGCGACGTGAAGCTGCTGGCCGCGGTCGGCGACATGACCGGCGACGGCTGGCCCGACCTGATGGGGCAGCCGAACCGCGGCGCGATGATGATCTACCCCGGCGCAGGGGTGAACGGGTTGCTGCCCGCGTACGCCGCGTACCGCGGCATCAGCGCCGGCGTCCAGGTGCCCGTGGGCCGCTGGGACACCGACGGCGCTCCCGACAGCCTGTTCCGCACCGGCTCCAAGCTGGCGCTGTACCCGGGCAACGGCCCCGGCGGCTTCGTCGGCTCGACCGCGCTGAGGCTCAACGTGAAGCAGTACGACTGGATGGTGGGCGTCGGCGACATGGGGGTCAACGGCCATCCCGGCGTGGTGGTGCGGGAGAAGAAGACCGGCAACCTCTGGCTGCTGCCCGGCACGACGACCGGCTTCGGCAAGCGAGTGTTCCTCGGGCAGGGGTTCAAGGGGTACGACCTGGCGGGCTAGTCGTCGAGGCCCAGGAACCGGTGCGTGCACCGTTCGGCGGACGCCAGCTCCTCGAGGCGGTGCACGTCGAGCGGGCCGTCGGGAGCCGAGACGAGGACGACGGAGCCGTTCCGCGCGAACGGCTCGACGAAGGAGGCGAGACCGGAAGGGGAAGCCGGGTTCGCCACTGCGAGGAGCCGGCCGCCGTCGGAGAGAGAGGGTCCGACGGCGGCCCGGCTCCACAGCTCGTCCTGGCTGAGCCCGTCGGTGGCGACGTCCACTCCCGTCGGTGGGTCCCACGGCGCGAACGCGTCCGGCTGCGACCACACCTCCACGCCCACGTCGTGCACGCCCGCCGGCAGCGGGTCGGCGAAGCGCACGCCCAGGGGCAGCAGCGCACACGCGAGCACCGGCATCCGGTCGGCGTACGGCGCCCATCGCTCGAGCCCGGCCGGTCCGGTGACCACGGCGTCGGGCCCCTGGCCCGGGTCGTCGTCGAGCGCGATGCTCATGCCCAGGGTCCAGGCCGCGCCGAGGAACACCGGACCCAGCCAGTGCGTGGGCAGGTCGAGCCGGATCCGCTGGCCGCGCTCGAGCTCGTGCTCGTCGGCGAGCAGCGAGGCCGCCTTGGCGACCCAGTTGGCGTACGTCGTCACCGAGAGCTCGACGCGCTCCCCGGACGTGAGGTCGTAGAAAGTGACCAGGGGTCGGCCCGGGTCGTCCCCGATGCGCCGGGCCAGCACGTCCGCGAAGGTGGTCACGGCCGCAGGGTAGAGGCCTCCGGAACACGGACACTCCCCGGCTAGCATCGGCAGTCGGTCTGGAAGGGAGAACGCGGGGATGCGGACCTCGGCGGGGCGGGTGGCGGCGATCTGCGTCGTGCTGCTCGGACTCACCGCGTGCGGCGACCAGGGGAGCAGCCGCACGGCCACCGATCCCCCCTCGACCGGCTCCCCGAGCACGGCCTCCTCGTCGACGCCCGCCGCGGCTCGCGAGGGCTGCCCGTACCTCACCCAGGACGAGGTCAGCGAGGCCGTCGGCGCGCAGACGATCGAGACGGCCGGCACCGTCCACGCCTGCTTCTTCGACCCGGTCGCGAACGGCGGCCCGAGCGTGATGCTCAGCCGCGTGGACGTGCAGATCGACCCCACCGACTACGCCATCCAGACCCGCGCGCTCTGCAAGGGCGACGTCACCGACGTGGACGCCGGCGACCAGGCCTTTGCGTGCGTGATGGCCCTGGGCCCGCAGGGCCAGCTGTACGAGGGGCGGGTCCTCATCACCGTCAACGTCAACGGCGCCGCGGACGACGCGGCCGGGATCGAGGCCGCGGCCGACCTGATCCGCGAGGTGACGATCCCGCCCGCGGCCTGACCGCGCGACCTCAGTGCTGGGCGGCGCCTTCCGCCACGGCGGCACACCAGCGTCCGGCGCGGTCGGTCAGCTCCTCCTGCTCACCGCCGGGCGTCGTCAGCGAGCACGCCAGCCAGGCGTCGCCGAACAGCCCGCGGTAGCTGACCGCGATGCCCGTGCCGTTGTCACTGTCGAGGCGGCAGGACAGGGCCACCGAGGGGTCGCCGTACGCCGGGGCGTCGGCGAGCTCGGTGCACCCGGCCCTCTGCCGGGCGAGCCGGGCCAGGGCCGTCGCGCGCGGCCGGGTGACGGGTGGCACGAAGACCCAGGCCTCGGCGCGACTGCCGCCCGCGGCCCACGTGCAGCCGAACTCGTGGACGACGTCGGTCACGTCGTCGGTGACGTGCGCCCGCTGGCCGCTGCGCCGCGCGGACACCTCGGTCGGCTCGGACCCGAGCGCCGAGGTGATGGTCGCGGGATCGACCAGGTCGCAGAAGGGCGCCCGTCCCACGACCAGGGCGCTGGTGTCGACGTCCGCCAGTGGCGTGCCGTCGTCGCTCGCCACGGTGGTCGGTGCGGAGGCCGGGGTGGAGGACGCGTCGCCCGAGCAGCCGGCCAGCACCAGGACGAGCACCAGGACCAGCCCCAGGGCCGGCGTCAGGAGGGCCGCCGGGACGGCGAGCCGTCGTACCGGCGACATGCCCGTCAGCCTAGGGGGCCCCAACACTCCGCCCGCGTTTCTGGATGGCTGGGTCACCTCGTCTAACCTCGATCCGGTGATTCGCTTCGAAAAGGTCTCCAAGACCTATCCCGGACAGGGACACGCCGCCCTCGAGAACGTCAGCATCGACGTCGAGAAGGGCGAGTTCGTGTTCCTGGTGGGCGCGTCCGGCTCGGGCAAGTCCACGGCTCTCCGGTTGGTGCTGCGCGAGGCGCGGCCGACCGCGGGGCGGGTCTACGTGGCGGGCAAGGAGATCAACCGGCTCGCGGGCTGGAAGGTGCCGCGGCTGCGCCGGCAGATCGGCACGGTGTTCCAGGACTTCCGCCTGCTGCCCAACAAGACCGTCAACGAGAACGTCGCGTTCGCCCTCCAGGTGATCGGCAAGTCGCGCTCCGAGGTGACCCGCGTGGTGCCCGAGACGCTCGAGCTGGTCGGCCTCGAGGGCAAGGGCGACCGGATGCCCGACGAGCTGTCGGGTGGCGAGCAGCAGCGCGTCGCCATCGCCCGGGCGTTCGTGAACCGGCCCATGATCCTCATCGCCGACGAGCCCACCGGCAACCTGGACCCGGCCACCTCCGTGGGCATCATGAAGCTGCTCGACCGCATCAACCGGACGGGGACCACCGTGGTGATGGCGACCCACGACCACGGCGTGGTGGACCAGATGCGCAAGCGGGTCGTGGAGCTGAGCGCCGGGCAGGTCGTCCGTGACCAGGCCCAGGGCGGCTACGGCTTCTCCCACTGACCCGACACCGCCGCGACCACCGGACCCCGGAAAAGAGACCTCCCCTGTGCGTTACACCTTCACCGAGCTCGGCCAAGGCCTGCGTCGCAACCTGTCGATGCACCTGGCGGTCGTGCTCACGCTCTTCGTCTCGCTGACCCTCGTCGGCCTCGGCGCCCTGCTCAAGATGCAGGCCACCAAGGCGGCCGACTACTGGGGCAGCGAGCTCCAGATCACCGTCTGGCTCTGCAAGGACCGCGACGCGAACGCCTCCTGTCTCGGCGAGGTCACCGAGGCCCAGAAGGCCGCGATCTCCAAGGTCATCGAGGACAACCCGGAGGTCGCGGGCTACCACTTCGAGACCAAGGACGAGGCGTTCGAGAAGCTCAAGGAGACCTACGTCGGCAAGTTCGACGGGCCGAACTCGATCATCACCGCCGACGACATGCCGCAGTCGGTGTGGATCGAGCTCAAGGACCCCGAGAAGTTCGAGGGCATCAAGAGTGCCGTGAGCGGGCTGGACGGCGTCTCCGACATCCGCGACGAGCGCGACACCCTCGGCCCCATCTACTCCGCGATCAACCGGCTGCAATGGGGATCCCTGGGTACGTCGCTGTTCCTGGTGTTCGCCGCGATCCTGCTCGTCGCCAACACGATCCGGCTGACGGCGTTCGCGCGACGGCGTGAGATCGGGATCATGCGGCTGGTCGGGGCCTCGACGGTGTACATCGCCCTGCCCTTCCTCCTGGAGGCGCTGGTGACTGCGGCGGTCGGCGTGCTGCTGGCGATCGGCGCGCTGGTGGCGTTCGAGAACTACGTCGTCCAGGGCCAGCTGGCGTCGCAGTTCGTGTTCATCCCCTGGGTGGACTGGTCGCAGGTGCAGGTCGCGGTGCTGCTGGTCGCGGTCCTCGGTCCGGCGCTCACGCTGGTGCCGACGGTGGTGCTGACCGGCAAGTACCTGAAGGTCTGACCCGCCTGCCTGACCCGCCTGCCTGACCCGCCTCTCGGCTCCGCGTGTCGGCGCGATCGGCACGTGCGCGTCCCTTAGCGTCGACGGTGTTCACTTCCCCGAACACCCAAAGGCGTACAGGTGCGTTCCTTCCCCCGCATCGGTTGCCGACGCACGGCCACGGCTGCAGTCGCCCTGGCCCTGGCGGTCGGAGCCCTCACCCTCCCCTCCGTGCCGACCGCGAACGCCGGTGAGCTGCGCGACAAGCAGCAGAAGGTGCACCGCAAGGTCGAGCGGGCCAACCACGACCTCGACGAGTCGAGCGCCCGGCTGCGCCAGGCCACGCAGGCCCTGTCGCACGCCCGCGAGCAGCTCACCGAGGCGCGCGCCGAGCTGGGCGACGTACGGGCGCGGCTGGAGGTCGCGCGACAGCGCGACGAGGAGATGAAGGCGGCCCTGGCCGCGGCCGAGGCCCGCCTCGCGCAGGCCCAGGACGACGTCGCCCAGGGGAAGAGCGCGCTCCAGGACCAGCACGAGGCGGTCGTCGACGCGATCACCTCGATCTACGAGCAGGGCGACCCCGGGCTGATGGCGATCGGCAGCCTGATGGACGCCCAGTCGCCGGCCGACCTGACCCGCCAGCACGAGGCGAACAGCTCGATCATGGACAAGCAGTCCAACGCCTACGACGACCTCCAGGCCGCCGAGGTGCTGCTCAAGGTGCACGAGAACGAGGTGCAGGAGGCGACCGCCGACGTCGCCGCGAAGCGGCAGGAGGCCGCCGACCACCTCGTCGAGATGCAGCAGCTGACCCAGGAGGCGCTGGACGCCAAGGACAAGGTCAAGGGACTGGTCGGCGACCGCAAGGACGCCGAGGCGATGGCCTTCGAGGCCAAGCAGAAGGACAAGAAGGCCCTGGCCAAGCTGAAGCGGCAGGAAGCCAAGATCCAGCGGCTGATCCAGGAGGCGATCCGCAAGGCCCGCGAGCGCGCCCGCCGCAAGGCCGCCCGTGAGGCCCGCAAGGCGGCGGCCCACGGAGGCGGACCGGTCGACACCAACGGGTTGCTCATGCACCCGGTCAGCGGGCCGATCACCTCGCCGTACGGCTATCGCATCCACCCCATCTACCACTACTGGGGCCTGCACGACGGCGACGACTTCGGCGCCCCCTGCGGCGCACCGCTGGTGGCGGTGCGCAACGGCAAGGTGCTCACCGAGTACTACTCCTCGGTCTGGGGCAACCGCCTCTACATCAACCTCGGCATGGTGAACGGCAAGTTCATCACCGTCATCTACAACCACCTCTCCCGGTACGCCGTCGGCAGCGGCCAGGTCGTCCGCCGCGGCGAGACGGTCGGGTACGTCGGCACCACCGGCTGGTCCACCGGCTGCCACCTCCACTTCACCGTCATGGAGAACGGCCACCCCGTCGACCCGATGAAGTATTTTTGAGAGCCGCTCTCCGCTGGTCGAGGAAGGCGCGCTAGCGCCTGTCACGAGACCCGGCGAGACGGCCGCGATCCCGTCACGGGGTCTCGTGACGGTTGCTAGCGCAACCTCCTCGACCAGCGGTTTTCGCCCCTGAGAGGATGGCGCAATGCCGAAGGAGCAGGGGCGCAAACTGGTCGCGTCGAACCGGCGCGCCCGCCACGACTACCACCTCGAGGACACCTACGAGGCCGGGCTGGTGCTCGTCGGCACCGAGGTGAAGTCGCTGCGCGAAGGTCGGGCGTCCCTGGTCGACGGGTTCGTCGACATCGAGGAGCACGAGGCGTGGCTCCACGGCGTGCACATCCCGGAGTACACCAACGGCACCTGGACCAACCACTCCGCCCGCCGCAAGCGCAAGCTCCTGCTCAACCGCGTCGAGATCGACAAGATCGAGCGCAAGGTGAGCGAGAAGGGCTTCACGATCGTGCCGACGGCGCTGTACTTCAAGGACGGCCGGGCCAAGGTCGAGATCGCCCTGGCCAAGGGCAAGAAGACCTGGGACAAGCGGCAGTCGCTGGCCGCGCGCCAGGCCGACCGCGAGAAGGAGCAGGCGCTGGGTCGCCGGCTCAAGGGCATGGATTGACCTCTCGCGAGGAGCCCGTCGACGCCACCCGGGCCTTCTGGCGGGACCTCGGGCTGCCCGGCCTGTTCGACGTGCACGTGCACTTCCACCCGCCCGACTTCCAGCGCCTGATCTGGGACCACTTCGACCACGCCGGCCCCAAGATCGGGCGCGCCTGGCCGATCCGCTACCGCGTCCCGGTGCCGGACCGGGTGGCGCTGCTGCGGGAGCTGGGCGTACGCCGCTTCTCGGCGCTGCCGTACGCGCACAAGCCCGGCGTCGCGACGTACCTCAACGACTGGGCCCGCACCTTCGCCCAGGAAGTGCCCGAGGTGCTGTGGTCGGGGACGTTCTTCCCGGAGCCGGAGGCGGCGGCGTACGTCGGCGCGCTGGTGGACGCGGGCATCGAGGTGTTCAAGGTGCACGTGCAGGTCGGCGCCTTCGACCTCGACGACCCGCTGCTCGACGGGGTGTGGTCGCGCCTGGAGGCGAGCGGTACGCCGGTCGTGCTGCACGCCGGCTCGGGACCGGTGTCCAACGCGTACACGGGACCAGGGCCGATGGCGGCGATCCTCGCGCGGTGGCCGCGGCTGTGCCTCGTGGTCGCGCACCTGGGGGCGCCGGAGTACGTGGAGTTCCTGGCGCTCGCGGAGCGGTACGAGCGCGTCCACCTCGACACCACGATGGCGTTCACGACCTTCTTCGAGGACCTGGCGCCGTACCCTCCCTCGCTCCTGCCCCGCCTGCGCGACCTCCGGGACAAGGTGCTGCTGGGCAGCGACTTCCCGACGATCCCGTACCCCTACCTCCACCAGCTGGAGTCGCTCGCGGCCCTCGACCTCGGGGAATCGTGGCTCCGAGCGGTGTGTTGGGACAACGGTGCCCGTCTTTTCGGTTCGTCGCCCGAATCAGCGGTCGTGGCGACCGCCGACTAGACTGGGGGCTTCACAACTCAAGAGGGGCTGATCGGTTTCGACTTGGGACGTTAGTTCCAGGAGAAGCGGGTCGAGGAGCCAGCGTCATCTCGTAAACGATCGCTGGAAAACAACAACTGCCAACGCTAAGCGCAGTCACTTCGCTCTCGCCGCCTGAGCGGTGAACGAAGGGTCAGACCGGGCATCCGTCTCCGTCCCGGACCCTGGCCTCATCTAGGGGACTTGCTGGTCACTTCCTGTCAGGAGGAGTGACCGGGACTTTTTCCTGACTGGGCCTGTCGGCGACGTGTCTGTGCGAGCGCCGGGGCCGAGAAAACGCCTTCACCGACTGCACCCGGAGAAGACCTGGTTCGACGCTCGAGGACGCGGGTTCGATTCCCGCCAGCTCCACCGACGATCACCTCGTGACGATCGACACGGAAGATCCCCCGCACCTGGTGCCGGGGATCTTCCGCGTTGGGGCACGATGTCGAGGACCGGCCGGCGGCTCCGTCCCTCCTACGTACGGCGCCACGCGGGCGCCGACGGAGACAGGAGGCCGCAGATGCCGAAGTACCTGCTGGGCACGACGTTCGAGCCGGGCGCCGACCCCACGCCGATGGAGGAGTGGACCGAGGACGAGGTCAGCGCGCACCTCAACTACTACGAGGTGCTCGGCCGGCAGCTGCGGGAGAGCGGCGAGCTGGTCGACTCCACGATCCTCACCGGGCCCGACCGCGCCAAGATCGTCCGCTCGGGCCCCGGTGGCGAGCCGGTGGTGACCGACGGGCCCTTCCAGGAGTTCAAGGAGTGGCTCGCCGGCTACCTGATCGTCGAGGTCCCCGACGAGGCCCGCGCGCTCGAGATCGCGGCGCTGGTCTCCGCCGTACCGGGCCGCGGCGGCGTCCCCACGGGCCAGCCGACCCACGTCCGCCAGGTGATGGAGGACGGGCCGTCGGGGGTCGCGGACATGCTCGACTACCTCGACTCCGCCCGGGGCACGTGAGCGGCGAGCCCGGGCTGGAGGACCTGCTGCGCGGGCTCGCGCCGCAGGTCCTCGGCGTGCTCGGCCGGAGGTACGCCGACTTCGACGGCGCCGAGGACGCCGTCCAGGAGGCGCTGATCGCGGCGTACCGGCACTGGCCCGAGGACGGGCTCCCCGGCAACCCGCGAGCCTGGTTGCTGCAGACCGCGACCCGCAGGCTGATCGACGCCTACCGCAGCGAGGCCAGCCGCCGCGCCCGCGAGGAGAAGGTCGCCGACCAGGAGCCCGACGAGCCTGGTGACACCGAAATCATCGGCCGCGACGACAGCCTGGCGCTGCTGTTCCTCGCCTGCCACCCGTCGCTGACCCCGGCCAGCGCGATCGCGCTCACCCTGCGCGCGGTCGGCGGCCTCACCACGGCGGAGATCGCCGCGGCGTTCCTGGTGCCCGAGCCGACGATGGCCCAGCGCATCTCCCGCGCCAAGGCCACCATCAAGAAGGCGGGTGCGCGCTTCGAGAGCCCCTCGCCGGACGAGGTGGCCGAACGGCTGCCGAGCGTGCTGCGGGTGCTGTACCTCCTCTTCAACGAGGGGTACGCCGGCGCCGCGCGCGACGACGCCCAGCGCGGCGAGCTCTCGCGCGAGGCGATCCGGCTGGCCCGCATGGTGCGCGCAGCGGCTCCGGCCGACGCCGAGACGGCCGGCCTGCTGGCCCTGATGCTGCTGATCGAGGCGCGCCGCCCGGCCCGCCTCGACCCGGCCGGCCGGTTCGTGTCGCTCGCCGACCACGACCGCACCCGCTGGGACCGGGCGATGGTGCGCGAGGGCACCGACCTCCTGGACGGGACGGTCGGGCACGGCGAGGTCGGCGACTTCCAGATCCAGGCCGCGATCGCGGCGGTCCACGACCGGGCCGCCACGGCCGACGAGACCGACTGGCCCCAGATCACGGCGCTCTACCACCTGCTCGAGCAGGTCACCGGCAACCCCATCGTCACGTTGAACCGCGCGGTCGCCACCGCGATGGCGCAGGGCCCGGAGGCCGGCCTCGCGCTGGTCGCGGAGGTCGAGCCGCGGCTGGCCGGCCACCCGCGCCTGTACGCCGTCCGTGGCCACCTCCGCGAGCTCGCGGGCGACCGCGACGCGGCGTACGCCGACCTGCGCGCCGCCGCCGACCGCACCACCGACCGTCGCGAGCGCGACCACCTCGTCCGCGAGGCAGCCCGGCTGCGCGGAGCGGCGGAGCCTGCTGGCTAGCGTGACGCCCATGGCGTGCCTGTTCTGCGCGATCGTCGCGGGGGAGACCGATGCGGCACGGGTGCTCGAGGACGACGACTTCGTCGGCTTCCTCGACATCCGCCCGGTCTTCAAGGGGCACGTCCTGCTCGTGCCGCGCCAGCACGTCGTCACGCTGCCGGACCTGCCCGCCGGGCTGCGCGACGGCTTCCTCGCCCAGGCGCAGCGGCTGGCGACGGCGATGGTCGAGGGCCTCGGAGCGCAGGGCTCGTTCGTGGCGACGAACAACACGGTCAGCCAGTCCGTGCCGCACCTGCACCTCCATGTCGTGCCGCGTACCAAGGGCGACGGGCTGCGCGGGTTCTTCTGGCCGCGCACGAAGTACGCCGACGACGCGGAGATGACGTCCTACGCCGACCGCGTGCGCGCGGCCCTCGCATGAGGAAGCGCGCCGGGCTCCTCCAGATCTGCCTCGCCGGTGTCCTCTGGGGCACCGGGGGGCTGGCCGTCACGGTGATCCGCGACCCCTCGATGGGTGGGGCGGACCTCTCGGCGACCACGATCAGCGCCTACCGCACGTCGATCGCCGCCCTGGTCCTGCTCGCGGCCTGCGTGCTGAGCAGCCAGCTCCGCGGCGTGCTGCGGCTGCTGCGCGAACGCCCCGGGCCGACCGTGTTCGTCGGGCTGGCCACCGCGTCGTACCAGGCCCTCTACTTCGCCTCGGTCGTCTGGGTCGGCGTCACCGTCTCGACCGTCGTCAGCCTCGGCGTCGCGCCCCTGGCGCTCACGATCCGCGACGCGGTCCGGCACCACCGGCGGCCCGACCTGGTCGAGGTGCTCACCGTGCTCGCGGCCCTGGGCGGGCTGGTGCTGGTCAGCGGGTCGGCCGGGCTCGGCGAGACGGGGCCGCACCCCGTGCCCGGCGTGCTGGCCGCGATCGCGTCCGGCTCGGCGTACGCCGTCGCCACGGCCGTCGGCGAGCCCCTCGCGCGCTCGACGGCACCACTGGTGCTGACCACGACGGCCACCGTCGTCGGCGCCTGCGGGCTGGTGCCGGTGGCGCTGGTCGCCGGCGGTCCGTACGGCACCACCGACCCGGTCGCACTGCTGACCCTCCTGTACCTCGGCGCGCTCACGTTCGCCCTGGCCTACGCCCTCCTCTACTCCGGCCTGCGCACGACCACCAGCAGCGCGGCGGTCGTCGCCACGCTGTGCGAGCCGGTGACCGCGGCCGTCGCCGCCGCCGCCTTCCTGGGCGAGCGGCTCGCGGCGTTCGGCGTGCTCGGGATCGTGCTGGTCGTCGCGGCCATCGCCGGCACGGCGCGGGAGAAGCACCCCACCGGCGCGGGACCGGTGGCCGACCCCGATCCCGGCCGTCCTACAGTGACGGGCTGAGGCGGGGGCCGAGCTGCGACACAGGAGGACGTCACATGGGCCGATTCGACGGGCGGGTCGCCGTCGTCACCGGAGCCGCCCGCGGGATCGGGCTGGCCACGGCGCGACGGTTCGCCGAGGAGGGCGCGAAGGTCGCCGTCCTGGACCTCGACGAGGGCCAGGCGACGGAGGCCGCCGCCGGCCTGGGGGAGGGTCACCTCGGCCTCGCCTGCAACGTGGGCGACTCGGCCTCGGTCGAGACCGCCGTGACCGGGGTCGTCGGGGAACTGGGCGGGCTGCACATCCTGGTCAACAACGCCGGCGTCACCCGCGACAACCTGCTGTTCAAGATGTCCGAGGACGACTGGGACACCGTGATGAACGTGCACCTGCGGGGCGCGTTCCTGATGTCCCGGGCCGCGCAGAAGGTCTTCACCGGCCAGAAGTTCGGCAAGATCGTCAACCTGTCCAGCGTCAGCGCGCTGGGTAACCGCGGCCAGGCCAACTACGCCGCCGCCAAGATGGGCATCCAGGGCTTCACCCGGACGCTCGCCATCGAGTTGGGCCCGTTCGGCGTGAACGTCAACGCCATCGCCCCCGGCTTCATCGCCACCGACATGACCGACGCCACGGCCGCCCGGGTCGGGATGAGCGTCGAGGACTTCCGCGCCGCCGCCGCCGATCGGAACCCGGTCAAGCGCGTCGGCTTCCCGGAGGACATCGCCGCGGTGGCCGCGTTCCTGTGCAGCGACGAGGCGTCGTACGTCACCGGCCAGGTGCTGTACGTCGACGGCGGCGCCACGCTCGTCTGAACGTGAGCCCGTGGTCCGTGACCGACGCGCCGACACCCCGCTCCTGCGCGGATCGCCCCTGAAAGACAACCACAATGGAGCAGATTCGTGTTCTGCCCCTGATCGGAGTCACCCACGTGCGCCCTTCCTTGCGCCCACTCTCCGTCCTCGTCGCCGCCACCCTGACGGCCGCCAGCCTGGCCGCGTGCGGCGGGGGTGACGACTCGAAGTCGGCCACTCCGCAGGCCGACCCGTCGACGCCGTTCACGCCCTCGGCGAGTGACGAGGAGGTCGCCGAGCCGGACACCTGGCCGCTGACCGGTCTGCCCGTCGCCGACGGCGACAGCTCGGTGGAGAAGCACCCGATCCTGGTCACCAAGATCGACAACACGACGTCCAGCGCGCCGCAGGTCGGCCTGAGCAAGGCCGACCTCGTCGTCGAGGAGCTCGTCGAGGGCGGGCTGACCCGTCTGGCGGTCTTCTTCTACTCCCAGGTCCCCGACAACGCCGGCCCGGTGCGCTCGATGCGCGCCAGCGACATCGGGATCGTGCCGCACGACGACGCGACCGTGATCACGTCGGGTGCGGCCCGCGTGACGATCAACCGCATCCAGGGCGCCAAGATCCCGTTCATCCAGGAGGGCGGCGCCGGCACGTACCGCGACACCTCGCGCTCCGCGCCGTACAACCTCTTCGCCCACCTCACCGCCACGGCGAAGTCCATCAAGCAGCCCGAGGTCCGGCCGGCCGACTACCTGCCGTGGGGCGACGGGAGCGACCTGCCGCAGGGCAAGAAGGCCTCGTCGTTCGCCGTGCAGTTCTCCGGCGGGCACACGACGGAGTGGTCCTACGACGGTGACGGTTACAAGAACACGAACTCCAACGCCGGCGCCGACGACCAGTTCCCGGCCGACACCGTGCTCACGCTCCAGGTGAAGGTCGGCGACGCGGGGTACCTCGACCCGGCCGGCAACCACGTCCCCGAGACCCAGTTCGTCGGCGACGGCCAGGCCTGGCTGTTCCACGGCGGGCGCGTCGTCCGCGCGACGTGGCACAAGGACGCGCTGAGCTCGATCCTCGAGCTGGAGTTCAAGGGCAAGCGGCTGACCGTCCCCGCCGGCCACGTGTGGATGGAGCTGGTCCCGGCGGGCCCGGGCAACGTCACCTGGCAGAAGTGAGCGCCTGGAGGCCGTCCAGGATGATCCCGATGGCGGCCTCCACGCGGTCGCCGGCGGCCTCCGGGTCCTCGGCGAGCGACACCGACTCGCCGGCCGCGGACATCGCGCCGAAGAAGATCGTCGCGAAGGTGCGCTGCATGGCGGGCTCGAGGTCCCACTCGCCCGTGCTGAGCACCGAGGTCACGATCACCAGCACGTTGGCGTACGTCGACCGCTCCTCCTGCTCGCGGAAGCGCTCGTAGCCCAGCACCGCCGGCCCGTCCTGGATGACGACGCGACGGTACGTCGGGTCCCGGACCACCTCCAGGAACGCGCGCAGCCCCGCCCGGGCCTTCTCCCACGGGTCCTTCTCGTTCTTGATGCGGTCGTGGATCGCCCGGGACGCGTGCTGCTCGACCTTCTCGAAGACCGCCTCGAACAGCGCCTGCTTGCCGGCGAAGTGGTGGTACAGCGCGCCCTTGGTCACGTCGGCGCCGGCCACGATCGCGTCGAGCGACGTCCCGGCGTACCCCTGCTCGGTGAACAGCTCGCGGGCCACCTCGACCAGGGCCCGCTTGGTGGTGGCGGAGTACTCCGCCCGGCGACCCCGTCGGATCTGACCCTTGACCCTCACGCCGTCACCCTATGACCCAGGTCACGGGCGGAGAGGTTTGCATACCGCCGTCCGATTACATACCGTAAGTACGTACTGATGGTATGTGAACCCCCACGAGACAAGGAGCGAGTTCATGACCTGGAAGAGCTTCCACGACCGCGGTGCCGTTCTCCGCGACGTGCTGACCACCGCCGACGCCCGCCGCGACGGCCTGCTGCCCATGGACGTCCCCGGCGCCCGCGAGACCTTCGGCGACGAGCTGACGCTGCTCGGCGCGCTCCAGCTGCGCTGGCACACCCGCCTGGCCGGCCGGATCGAGCACGAGATCATGCGGCACCCCGACGAGCAGGAGGCCGCGGCCCTGGACGCCTGGCGCCAGACCGCCGGCGAGCTGCCCGGCGTCCGCGCGATCATCGACCACTACACCGAGCACCCGCTCGACGAGACGATGGCGCGGGCCACCCGCGTCGCGGCCGCCAAGGAGCAGGCGCTGCTCGGGAGGTACGGCACACTGGTCGCATGACCGACCTGCGCGCCGGTCAGCTGCTGGTGGCCACCGCGCAGCTGGTCGACCCGAACTTCGCGGAGACGGTCGTGCTCCTGCTGGACGCCGACGAGAACGGCGCGCTCGGCGTCGTGCTCAACCGGCCCTCGACCGTGCCGGTGTCCGACGTGCTCGAGCCCTGGGCGTCGGTCGTGGCCCAGCCGGACGTGCTGTTCCAGGGCGGCCCGGTCTCCACAGAGGGCGCGCTGGCGGTCGGCCGGCTGCGGTCCAGCGACGACACCCCGGTCGGCTACCGCGTCGTCACCGACGAGATCGGCGTGATCGACCTGGACACTCCCGTCGAGCTCATCGACGGCAGCCTGTCCGGCTTGCGGATCTACGCCGGGTACGCCGGGTGGGGCGCCGGTCAGCTCGAGGGCGAGATCGAGGAGGGCAGCTGGTACGTCGTGCCCTCCCTCCCTCCCGACTGCTTCCGCGACGACACCGTCAGCCTGTGGCGCGACGTGCTCCGCCGCCAACCGGGTGAGCTGGCCTGGCACTCGACGCGACCTCTGGACCCCGACCTGAACTGACCGCCGGCCGCAGCCGGGTCGCCAGCAGCGCGACCGCGGTGGTGGTGCCGGCGAGCACGAGCAGGCTGTGGGCCATCGCCACGTCGTACCCGGCCGTCACGCCGCCGAAGAAGACCATGCCGACGACGGCGACGCCGAGGGTGTTGCCGACCTGCTGGACGGTGGAGAGCACGCCCGAGACCGCACCGACGGTCGCCGGCTCGACACCGGTCATCGCCGCGCCGATGAGCGAGGTGAGGGCGACGCCCATCCCGAGCCCGGCCAGGACGAGGCCGGGAGCCAGGTCGGCCACGGAGGCGTCGGTGCGCACCGCGACCCAGAGGGCCACGTGGCCGAGGGCGAAGACCGCCGCGCCGCTCGCCACCGTGCGGGTGCCCAGCCGGGCGGCGACGCGCGGAACCGCGACGGTGCCGGCCATGTAGGGGATGGCCACCAGCGTGAAGACCAGCCCGGACTCCAGGGCCGAGAGGCCGCGGCCGAGCTGCAGGTACAGCGCGAGCACCAGGAAGTACGACGCCATCCCGACGAACAGCAAGCCCTGGCAGGCCACCGCGACGCGGACCGTGGACGAGCGGAACGCCACCGGGTCGACGAGCGGACGCAGTCCGTGGGCCACGAGGGTGCGGCCGCGGGCGTACGTCGCCACGGCGCTCGCCCCGGCCAGCGCCAGGCTCGCCCAGGTCCAGGCCGGCCAGTCGAGCCGGCGGCCCTCCATGAGCGGGAGCAGCAGCGCGGTCAGGGTCACCGTCGCCAGCAGCAGCTCGGCGACGTCGACGCGGGCGGCCGCGCCACGGCGGTTCGGGAGCAGACGGGGCGCGCCGGCGACCACGGCCAGGCCGACGGGCACGTTGACCCAGAAGATCGCGCGCCACCCGAGGCCGGCCACGTCGGCCGAGATGAGCGCCCCGCCGATCAGCTGCCCGGAGGCCGCGGCCAGGCCCATCACGGCGGAGTAGATGCCGATCGCCCTGGCCAGCCGGCCGCCGGCGTACACGTCGCGGACCAGCGCCAGCACCAGCGGGCTGACCATGGCACCGCCGACGCCCTGGGCGAGCCGGGCCGCGACCAGGGTCTCGATGGTGGGCGCGGCGCCGCACGCCGCGGAGGCGAGCACGAAGACGCCGATGCCGAGCACGTAGACGCGCCGCCGGCCCCAGCGCTCGCCGAGGCGGACGGCGGCGATGAGGAGGGCCGCGAAGGTCAGGCCGTAGCCCGCGACGACCCACTCGAGGCCGCTGCTGGTGGCGTGGAGGTCGGTCTGCAGCGACGGCAGCGCGACGTTGACGATGAAGAAGTCGAGGACCACCAGGAAGATGCCGCCCATCAGCACGGCCAGGGGTCCCCACCCCGGTTCGTTGCGCAATTCGTGTGTCGTGTCCATGTCGAGGACGCTCCGGTCTCCCGCAGGGGGAGGGTCAAGGGCCCGGGCGGCATTGACCCTCCCCCAGGGGGAGACTGTTGGCTGGGCCCATGAGCGACCAGCTGGTGAGCATCGGCGAGTTCTCGAAGATGACCTTCCTGTCGGTGAAGACGCTGCGGCACTACCACGAGGAGGGCCTGCTCGCCCCGGCCCGCATCGACCCCTCGTCGGGCTACCGGTTCTACGAGGCCGGCCAGGTCGCGACCGCCCAGCTGATCCGCCGGTTCCGCGAGCTCGACCTGCCGATCGGGCGGCTGCGCGAGTTCCTCGACGCCCCGGACGAGCCGGCACGCAACCGCGTCATCGTCGACCACCTGGACAAGATGAGCGCCCAGCTCGCCGAGACCCGGGCGACCGTCGAGTCGCTCAAGCGGATGCTCCTCGCCGAGGACGGGGAGTTCCCCGTCGAGTACCGCGCCGATCCGGACCTGACCACCATCGCGATCCGCTCACGGGTCTCCGGCGCGGACGTGGTGGCCTGGTGGATGGAGTCGTTCCGCACCCTCCACCGTGCGCTGCGCGCCTCCGGTGCCACCCGGTCCGGCCTCGACGGCACGATGTTCCCGACGGACTTCTTCACCGACACCATCGGTGACCTGGTCGCCTTCGTGCCGGTCGCGACCGTGCCGGACCGGCTGCCGCCCGGCGTGACGCCGTACGTCGTCCCGGCCGCCCAGGTGGCCGTCACCGTCTTCGACGGGCCGGCGATGGACCTCGACCGGGCGTACGGCGCCCTGGGCCGCCGCGTGCTCGACCGGGCCATCGCCTCCGACGGGCCGATCCGCGAGAGGTACGCGCCGACGGGCGACCCGGCGGACCTGCTCGCCCACACGACCGAGGTCTGCTGGCCGGTCTCCGGGGCCGCCTAGCCCTTCGGCAGGCCCCGCAGCCTGCCGACCATGCCGTCGGGGCCGCTGGCCCAGCAGGTCGTCGAGATCGTGCCCACGCACTGGACGGAGTGGAAGCCGGTCTTCCCGATGGCCGTCCACGTCTTGCCGCCGTCGGTGGTGACGTCCGTCCCGTTCGGGCCGACCGCGACCGCGGTGCTCGAGAAGGGCACCCAGTCGACGCCGGAGCGGTACCCGCCGACGTTGCCGCCGCGCACCCAGGTCGCGCCGCCGTCACCGGTACGCGCGGTCATCTTGCGGCCGTTGTCCTCCTCGAGGAAGTTGCCGCCCACGGCGATGCCGACCTTCGAGGTCGTGAACGCCAGCGAGAACACGCCACCGCCGTCGGCGTTCGGTGGGATCGACGTCTTCGCCACCGACCAGGTCTGGCCGTAGTCGGTGGAGTGGAAGACCCGCGCCGCGGTGCCGCCCGACGCGATCCAGGCATCCTTGACCCCCGCGGTCACCAGGCAGGTGCCGCTGGCCGCGAAGCCGAACTCGCCGTCCTTGGCCTTCGGCATCCCGGACGGGTCGACCTTCTTCCAGGTGTGCCCGCCGTCCTGGGTGGCGATGACCCGGAACTTGCCGTCGACCGGGTCGCTCATCGCCAACCCGTGCAGGCCGTCGGGGAACATCGCCAGGCAGTCGTAGAACGCCGTGGCCTCGGTGTTCTTGAACCGCAGCGCCCACGTCCTGCCACCGTCGTCGGTCTGGTAGATCCGGCTCTGCCCGCGCGGGCCGATCGCCAGCACCTGGGCGTCCAGCGCGCTGTCGGCCTCGACGTCGCGGAAGGCCAGCGCCTTCTCCGCGTCGGGACGGACGTCCTTCCACGTCGCGCCGCCGTCGACGGTGCGCCACACGCCGCCGTCGTCGCCGCTGACCCAGGCCACCTTCGCGTCGACGGCGTCGAGGCCGCGCAGACTCTGGTGGGAGTGCGGCAGGTCGACGCGCTTCCAGCTCAGGCCCGCTGCGTGACCCGAGAGGGTGCCGGCGTCGGCGGGCATCGTGGCCGCGGTGGACAAGGTGAGTACGGCGGCCGCGGCCGCCCCGAGGAAGGTGCGCATCCACCCACCCTGGCCCGTCGATCCGAAACCTGTCCAGGCCGGGCCGTAGACTCCGACGGGTGACCCAGATCGGCTTCTCGACCGAGACGAAGACCCTGGAGGACCGCCGTACCGTCACGACGGACGAGGGTGACCACGAGCGGTTCTCGCACTTCGTCGAGAAGGACAAGCTCACCGAGGCCATGGTCATGGGGACCCCGGTCGTGGCCCTCTGCGGCAAGGTCTGGGTGCCGAGCCGGGCGCCGGAGAAGTTCCCGGTGTGCCCGGACTGCAAGGAGATCTGGGAGTCCCTCCCAGAGAATTCAGGCGACCCGGGCGGTGAAGGCGGAGCGTGACCTCTCTCGGACCCGCGTGGCCCGAGCGAGCGGCATGGGGGACGGCGCCGTCCCTGCGCGCGTGGCAGACGGCGGCCATGAACGACTACGTCGCCCGCTCGCCCCGGGACTACCTCGCCGTCGCGACGCCCGGCGCCGGCAAGACGACGTTCGCGCTCACCGTGGCCGCCGAACTGCTCGGCCGCCGCGTCGTCGACCGCATCACGGTCGTCGCCCCGACCGAGCACCTCAAGCGCCAGTGGGCCGAGGCCGCCGGCCGTGCGGGGATCCCCATCGACCCGACGTACGCCGCGGGCAGGGGCAGGACCTCGAAGGACTACGTCGGCATCGCGGTGACGTACGCCGGCGTCGCGGTCAACCCGCTGGCCATGCGGATCCGCACCGACAACTACAAGACGCTGGTGATCCTCGACGAGGTGCACCACGCGGGTGACGCGCTGTCGTGGGGCGAGGGCGTGCGCGAGGCCTTCCAGCCGGCGACGCGGCGACTGGCGCTGACCGGCACCCCGTTCCGCTCCGACATCAACCCGATCCCGTTCGTCACCTACGCGCCCGGCGCCGACGGCGTACCCCGGTCGGTCGCCGACTTCACCTACGGCTACGAGCACGCGCTCGCCGACCACGTGGTCCGGCCGGTGCTGTTCATGGCGTACTCCGGCGAGATGCAGTGGCGCACCCGTGCCGGCGACGAGATCGCCGCGCGGTTGGGGGAGCCGCTGACGGCCGACCTGCATGCCCAGGCGCTGCGGACGGCCCTCGACCCGGCCGGCTCCTGGATCCCGGCGGTCCTGGGGGCGGCCGACTCCCGGCTGACCGAGGTACGTCGCCACGTGCCCGACGCCGGCGGGCTGGTCATCGCGACCGACCAGGACGCGGCGCGGTCCTACGCCACGCTGCTGCGCCGCATCTCCGGGGAGGCGCCGACGGTCGTGCTGTCCGACGAGAAGCTCGCGTCCTCGAAGATCGCGAAGTTCACCGACTCCGACGCCCGCTGGATGGTCGCGGTGCGGATGGTGTCCGAGGGCGTCGACGTACCCCGTCTCGCCGTCGGCGTCTACGCGACGACGACGTCCACGCCGCTGTTCTTCGCGCAGGCCGTGGGCCGGTTCGTGCGGGCGCGCGCCCGCGGCGAGACCGCGTCGGTGTTCCTGCCGTCGGTGCCGCACCTGCTCGGGTACGCCGCGGAGCTGGAGCGCCAGCGCGACCACGTGCTCGGGCGGCCGATCTCGTCGGACGCGGACCTGATGGACGCCGAGGCCGCCCTGCTCGCCCGGGCCGAGGCCGGTGAAGGCGCTTCCGACGACCTCCTCGGGTCGTTCGAGGCGCTGGGCTCACAGGCCCGGTTCGACCAGGTGCTCTTCGACGGCGCGACGTTCGGCCACTCCGGGGAGGTGCACGTCGGGTCCGAGGAGGAGATGGACTTCCTCGGCATCCCCGGGCTGCTCGAGCCCGACCAGGTACGGGCGCTGCTGCACCAGCGCCAGGCCTCGCGACGGCCCACGGCGGATCCGGCCGACGAGGTGGCCGCCCTTCGAGACGGCTCGTCCCTCGCCTCCTCAGGAACCGAATTGACCCGGTACGAGCAGCTCGCCGTCCTGCGCCGCGAGCTCAACGGCCTCGTCGCGGCCTGGCACCACCGCACCGGTCAGCCCCACGGCGTCACCCACGCCGACCTTCGCAAGCACTGCGGCGGCCCCGCCGCGGCCGTGGCCTCCGCCGACCAACTACGGGCGCGGATCAACCACCTGCGGGAGCTGGCGGCCCGGCGGACGTCCTGAGTCGAGTTGCGCCTCCGGGACGCGCGAGTTGCGTCTCCGGGACATGCGAGTTGCGCCTTGAGGACGAGTCGGCCGTGCCGGAGGCGCAACTCGGCCGTGCCGGGGGCGCAACTCGGCCGTGCCGGGGGCGCAACTCGGCTGTCAGGCGAGCGAGGTCACCAGCGGCAGCACGCGGAACGGGATCTGGGTGGCCAGGGCGATGACGGTGGTCGAGCGGTCGATGCCGTCGTGGCGGAGCACCTGGTCGATGACGCGCTGGAGGTCGGCGTTGGAGCGGGCGACGACGCGCGCCCACATGTCCCCGGCGCCGGTGATGGTGAAGGCCTCGAGGACCTCGGGGATCTGGGCCAGGTGGGCCGCGACCGTCTCGTGGCCGGCGCCCTGCCGGATCTCGAGGGTCAGGAAGGCCGTCACCGGGTAGCCCAGCGCCTCGGTGGACAGGTCGGGGCCCCAGCCGGTGATCACGCCGGAGTCGGCGAGCTTGTCCAGCCGCGCCTGCACGGTGCCGCGGGCGACGCCGAGCCGGCGGGACGCCTCGAGGACGCCGATGCGCGGCTCAGCCGCGAACAGGTCGATCACCTTGCGGTCCAGGACGTCCATGGCTGCCTCCGCGAGTGGACAAGTTGCTCAGTGTTCCGCCGTACTGTTGCACACTCTGCCCTGCTCGGGGAGTCTGACCGCATGACGACGTTCGACACCCCCTCCACCGGTGGCGCCCTGACCGAGGACGAGCTCAAGGCCGACCTCAGCCTCGACCAGCTCAAGCAGCTCGTCGGGCTCGTCGAGTACGACGAGGACAGCGACGTCTTCCCGGTCACCGGCTGGGACGCGATCGTGTTCATCTCCGGCAACGCCACGCAGAGCGCGCACTACTACCAGTCCGCGTGGGGGATGCGGCTCGAGGCGTACTCCGGCCCCGAGCACGGCAACCGCGACCACAAGTCCTTCGTGCTGCGCTCCGGCTCGATCCGCTTCGTCATCAACGGCGCGGTCGACCCCGACAGCCCGCTGGTCGAGCACCACCGCAAGCACGGCGACGGCGTCACCGACATCGCGCTCGAGGTCCCCGACGTCGACAAGTGCGTCGAGCAGGCGCGTCGCGCCGGCGCCCGCGTCGTCCGCGAGCCGGAGGACGTGAGCGACGAGCACGGCACCGTGCGGATCGCTGCCATCGCGACGTACGGCGACACCATCCACTCCCTCGTCGACCGCAGCCGGTACGACGGCCCGTACCTCCCCGGGTACGTCGCAGCGGAGTCCACCTGGGAGAAGCGGGACGGCCAGCCGAAGCGGTTGTTCCAGGCCCTCGACCACATCGTCGGCAACGTCGAGCTCGGCCACATGGACGAGTGGGTCGGCTTCTACAACCGGGTGATGGGCTTCGTGAACATGGCCGAGTTCATCGGCGACGACATCGCCACCGACTACTCCGCCCTGATGTCGAAGGTCGTCGCCAACGGCAACCACCGCGTGAAGTTCCCGCTCAACGAGCCGGCCATCGGCAAGCGCAAGTCGCAGATCGACGAGTACCTCGAGTTCTACCGAGGCGCCGGCGCCCAGCACCTCGCCGTGGCGACCAACGACATCATCGCCTCGGTGGACGCGCTGCGCGCCAACGGCGTGGAGTTCCTCGCCACCCCCGACTCCTACTACGAGGACCCCGAGCTGCGGGCCCGCATCGGCGAGGTGCGGGTGCCGATCGAGGAGCTCCAGCGCCGTGGGATCCTCGTCGACCGCGACGAGGACGGGTACCTCCTCCAGATCTTCACCAAGCCCCTCGGCGACCGCCCCACGGTGTTCTTCGAGCTGATCGAGCGGCACGGCTCGCTCGGCTTCGGCAAGGGCAACTTCAAGGCGCTCTTCGAGGCCATCGAGCGCGAGCAGGAGAAGCGCGGCAACCTCTGAGCTTCCACCGTTACGGCCGACGGTCCCCGCGCAGATTCCGGCAGGATGTGAGCGTGCCCACGTACGTCGCGTTCCTGCGGGCGATCAACCTCGGCCCGACGCGCAAGTTCCCGAAGGCGAAGATCGTCGAGGCCGTCGAGGACTGCGGCTTCACCGACGTGGAGACCTACATCAACACCGGCAACGTGCGGTTCGCCTCGAGCCTGCGCTCGCGAGCCAAGGTCGAGAAGGAGCTGGAGCAGGCGTTCAGGAAGCACGCCGGCTTCGAGGTGCCGACGATCGTGATGACACCGGCGGAGCTGCGCCAGGTCGCCACCGACGCGGTGGCCGTGGCCGAGAAGCACCAGAACACCGGCGCGCACTACGTGTCGCTGCTCAAGGAGAAGCCCGCGGCCGCGGACGTCAAGAAGCTCGAGGACCTCGACCACGGAGAGGACCTGGCCGTCGTGAAGGGCCGCGGTGCGCACCTGCTCGTCGTCACGCCGTCGGCACGCGGCCGGCTCAGCAACGCGATGGTCGAGAAGCTGCTCGGGGTGGCCACCAACCGCAACCTCACGGTGGTCAAGCACCTGGCGGAGAAGTGGGGCGACTGACCGAGCGCCCGGGAAATGGCCGCCTGGGACGCCCGGAGGAGGCAGACTGTGCGCGCCGACCGGCGTAGGCGGCCGGGGTACGAGGGGAGTGCACGTGGAACCTGAGGTCTTCCTGGCCGCTCTGGAACGCGGCGACATCGACACGGCGTCGGACATGCTCGCCGAGAAGGTGGTGTTCCGCAGTCCCGCCGTGTTCGAGCCCTACGAGGGCAAGGCGGCCACGATCGTGCTGCTCAAGGCCGTCGCACGGACCCTCCAGGACTTCCACTACACACGCACCTTCCTCGAGGAGGACGGCCGCGGCTTCGCCGCCGTCTTCGAGGCCAAGGTCGGCATGAAGACCGTCGAGGGGATCGACCTGCTGCGCCTCGACGCGCACGGCCTGGTGGCCGACTTCCGGGTGATGGTGCGGCCGCACTCCGCGCTCGAGGCGCTGATGAAGGCCATGGTGCCGGCGATCGAGCGGGTGCTGACCGACCAGCGCGAAGCCGAGGCCGCGGGCCCCGGCCAGCACGACTAGCGCAGGATCTCCACCCCGGCGTCCCGCATCTGCCCCACCGCCGCCGTCGACGTCTCCGGCGCCACGCCGGCGCAGAGATCGAGCAGCACGGTGGTCGACAGACCCTCCTTCACCGCGTCCAGGGCGGTCTGGAGCACGCAGTAGTCGGTCGCGATCCCGCAGATGTCGATCTCCTCGACCGCGCGCTCGCGCAGCCAGTCGGCGAGGCGCACACCGTCGAGGTTGCGGCCCTCGAAGGCGGAGTACGCCGCCTCGTGGTTGCCCTTGAGGAAGATCGCGTCGAAGGGCTGCGGGTCCAGGTTCGGGTGGAAGGCCTCCCCGTCGGTGCCGACCTTGCAGTGCACGGGCCACGACTCGCGGAAGTCGGGCTCGCGGTCCCAGTGCGTGCCGGGGTCGATGTGGTGGTCCTTGCTGGCCACGACGACGTCGTACGCCGGCGCGTCCGGGCCCTTCTGCACCCACCGGTGCAGCAGCGCGCCGATGTCGAAGGCGACCTCCGCGCCACCCGCCACCGGCAGCGACCCGCCCTCGCAGAAGTCGTTCTGCACGTCCACGACGATCAGGGCGCGGGCCATGCGACGAGGCTAGTGTGCGTCGCGTGAGCCACGCGGCATGGGGGAGCGTGCTGTTCTTCCTGGTGGCGCCGGGCGTGATGGGCGGCGTGGTGCCGTGGCTGCTGACTGCGGGCTACTCCGACCCGGCCGCGCCGGTGTCCGTCACGCTCGGCCTGGTGCTGGTGGTCGTCGGCGTGACCGTGCTGGTCGCCTGCTTCGTGCAGTTCGTCCGCGAGGGCCGGGGGACCCCCGCGCCGGTGGCGCCGACGCAGGAGCTGGTCGTCGGCGGGATCTACCGCTGGGTGCGCAACCCCATGTACCTGGCCGTCGGCGCGATCATCCTGGGCCAGGCCGTGGCGTTCGGCAGCGGCGCCGTCGTGGCGTGGCTGGCGGTCTTCGCGGTCGCAGTGGTGTCGTTCGTGCTGGGCTACGAGCAGCCGACGCTGCAGGCGACCTACGGGGAGTCGTACGACGAGTACCGCCGCCACGTGCCCGGCTGGTACCCGCGGCTCACGCCCTGGCAGGGTCCGGGGCAGGGTCCAGCATCCAGTCGATGACCTCGGGCAGCAGCGCGTCCCACAGCGACCAGACGTGCTCGCCGGGCCGGAAGTCGCTGGTCACGTCGGCGCCCTTCTCCTCGAGCGCGGCCACGAACCGGCGGTTGCCGTCCACCAGGCCGGGCGCGTCCTCGGTGCCGGTGGAGACGTGGATGCGGGGGAGCGTCTCGGCGTCCGCCTTGGCGAGCAGCTTGAACACGTCGGCGTCGTCGGGGATCGAGTCACCGAAGATCCGCTCGAAGAGCTCGGCCCGCTCCGGCCGCGAGGACAGCTCGTCGAGGTCCAGCGCCCCGGACAGCGTTGCCGCCGCGGCGAACCGGTCGGGGTGGGAGAGCGCCAGCTTCATCGCGCCGTACCCGCCCATGCTCAGCCCGGCGACGTACGTCCGGGCGGGGTCCTGCGAGACGCGCAGGAAGTTGCCGACGATGGTGGGCAGCTCCTCGCTGATGAAGTCCCAGTAGCGGCCGCCGGTGCGCTCGTTGGCGTAGAAGCTGCGGTTCACCGCCGGCATCACCACCGCGAGCCCGGCCGCGGCGGCGTACCGCTCGACGGAGGTGTAGCGCAGCCACGCGCTGTGGTCGTCGGAGAGGCCGTGCAGCAGGTAGAGGACGGGGAAGTCGGTCCGGGGGACGGGCCGGCTGTCCGGGTCGCCGTCCACGCCGATCTGCTCCTCGGTCGGCTGCGGCAGCACGACGTTCATCGAGCAGCCGACCTCGAGGGAGTCCGAGAAGAAGTCGCAGGTCACCAGGGCCATGGGACCCAGCCAACCAGTCGGCCCCTCATTCCACGAACGTGGTCGGGATGACGGGTTCTCCCTTCGACATCTGCTGGACCGACCACGGCAGCTCGGCGCGGGCCGCGACGTGCCGCGCCCGGGCGGCGTCGAGCGGCTCGCGGCCCACGACCTCGCCGTCGCGGACCAGCTCCACGAGCAGCTCGCGGTCGTTGCCGTCGTCGACCGGCGGCGTGCCGATGCCGATCTCCTCGATCTCGGCGACCCCGTGCTCGTCCATCCGCCGCAGGGCGTACTTGCGGCCGCCGATGGAGATCTTGTCCACGCTCTTCTTGGCGACCGCCATCATCCGGCCGTCCTCGTCCTCGCGCGCGACGAGCTTGTAGACGAAGCCGCACGTCGGCGAGCCGCTGCCGGTGACCAGCTGCGTGCCGACGCCGTAGCCGTCCACGGGCGCGGCGGCGAGCGCCGCGATGGCGTACTCGTCGAGGTCGCTGGTCACCACGATCCGCGTCTTCGTGGCACCGAGGTCGTCGAGCTCCTTGCGCACGCGCATCGCGAGCACGCCGAGGTCGCCGGAGTCGAGGCGTACGGCGCCCAGGCCGGTGCCCGCGATCTCCACGCCCAGCCGGACGGCGTCCTCCACGTCGTAGGTGTCGACCAGGAGCGTGGTGCCGGACCCGAGTGAGGACACCTGGGCGCGGAACGCGTCGGCCTCGTCGTCGTGGAGGAGCGTGAAGCTGTGGGCGCTGGTGCCGGCGGTCGGCACGCCGTACCTGCGCCGGGCCATCAGGTTCGAGGTGCTGGCGAAGCCGGCGACGTACGCCGCCCGCGCGCTCGCCACCGCCGCCTCCTCGTGGGTGCGTCGCGAGCCCATCTCGATGCACGGCCGCTCGCCGGCCGCCATGGTCATCCGCGAGGCGGCGGAGGCGATGGCGGAGTCGTGGTTGTAGATCGAGAGGAGCAGCGTCTCGAGGACCACCGCCTCGGCGAAGGTGCCCTCGACGATGACCAGGGGCGAGTGGGGGAAGTACGCGTCGCCCTCGGCGTACCCCCAGACGTCGCCGGAGAAGCGGTACGCCGCCAGCCACTCCAGCGTCTCGTCGTTCACGACGCCCCCGAGCATGGCCAGCGCCTCCTGGTCGAACCGGAAGGTCTCGAGGGCGTCGAGCATCCGTCCGACACCGGCCACCACGCCGTACCGGCGCCCTTCTGGCAGTCGTCGCGCGAACAGCTCGAAGACGGACCGGCGGTGCGCGGTGCCGCTGCCGAGAGCCGCCTGGACCATGGTCAGCTCGTAGTGGTCGGTGAGCAGCGCCGTCGAGGTCACGCGGTCAGCGTAGGGCCGCAGCGGGGCCCCAGCGGTGTGTCACGATGGGACACGTGTCGACAGCCAGTCCGGTCGAGGTCGATCCCACCGCCACCCCGGAGCAGGACGACATCACTCTGCTCGCCACGCCCTGGGTGACGATCGTGTGGAACGACCCGGTGAACCTGATGTCGTACGTCACCTACGTCTTCACCAAGTACTTCGGCTACGAGAAGAAGAAGGCCGAGAAGCTGATGCTCGAGGTGCACCACGACGGCAAGTCGGTGGTGAGCGCGGGGAGCCGCGAGGAGATGGAGCGCGACGTGCAGGCGATGCACGAGTACGGCCTCTGGGCGACGATGGAGAAGCAGTGACGTGGGAGTGGTGAGCCGACGGTGATGAGCGGTTTCGCCCGCCACCGCAAGTCCCGCCTCGTCATCGCCAACTTCTCCGGGTTCGAGGCCGACCTGCTGCGGTCACTGGCCTCCCAGCTGGTCGAGCTGCTGCGCAACGAGCGGGCCGTCCCGGCGACCGAGACCGACCCGCTGGAGGCGATGCTCGACTTCTCCGGGCCGACCGAGGAGCCGGAGGACCCGGTGCTCGCGCGGCTGTTCCCCACGGCGTACCCCGACGACCCCGAGTCGGCCGGCGACTTCCGGCGGTTCACCGAGAGCGCGCTGCGCGACGGGAAGGCGGATGCGGCGATCACCGTCATCGACGTCCTCGAGGACGCCGGGCTGCCGCCCGAGCTGACCGAGGAGGGGCTGGTCTTCGACGTCGAGCTCGACGAGCCGACCGCCGAGACGTGGCTGCGCTCGTTCACCGACATCCGGCTGGCCCTGGCCACCCGGCTGGAGGTCGAGGAGGGCGACGAGGAGTACTGGGAGACGCTCCCCGACGACGACCCGCGCGGTCAGGCCCACGACATCTACCTCTGGATGGGGTACCTGCAGGAGACCCTGGTCGACGCCCTGTCGCACTGAGGCCGCCGCGTCTCCGTAGGGTGACCGGGTGCCGATCCCTGAGTTCGTCGTCGAGATCCGCAAGCTGATCGGGCAGCGGGAGATGTGGCTGCCGGGGATCACCGCGGTGGTGACCCGCGGACCGGTCCATGCGCAGGAGATCCTGCTCGTGCAGCGCGCCGACAACGGGCACTGGACACCCATCACGGGCATCCCGGAGCCCGGCGAGGAACCGGCGCACGCCGCGGCGCGCGAGGCACTCGAGGAGACCGGGGTCGTGGTCTCGGTCGACCGGCTCGCCTCGACGAGCGCCTACCCCGGCGTAGTGCACGTCAACGGCGACCGCGCGTCGTACCTCGACCTCACGTTCGCCTGCACCTACGTCTCGGGCGACGCGCACGTGGCCGACGACGAGTCGCAGGACGTGCGCTGGTACCCGGTGCACGCGATGCCGGAGATGACGGGGTCGATGAGGCAGCGGATCGCCGACGCGCTGTCCGGTGAGCAGGCGGCGCGGTTCGTGCGGTGACGTCCGCCCGTAGGCTTTGAGGGCCATGCTGACCATCGACCAGGCGACGTACGACCGCATCGTCGCGCACGCCAAGCGCGACCACCCCGACGAGGCGTGCGGCATCGTGGCCGGCCCCGAGGGCAGCGACCGCGCCGAGCGCGTGGTCGAAATGGTGAACGCCGCGGGCAGCCCGACGTTCTACGAGTTCGACTCCACCGAGCTGCTCGCGCTGTACAAGGACATGTGGTCGCGCGACGAGGAACCCGTCGTCGTCTACCACTCCCACACGGCCACAGAGGCCTACCCGAGCCGCACCGACATCGGCCTCGCGAGCGAGCCCGCAGCCCACTACGTGCTGGTCGGCACGCGCGAGCACGGGAATAACGAGGGCCCTGTGGAGTTCAGGTCTTTCAGGATCGTGGACGGCGAGGTGACCGAGGAAGAGGTCTCCGTCGTCCCCCACCTTCTCCCCCTGACCAAGGAGTGACCCATGGCCGTCGAGGTCCGCATCCCCACCATCCTGCGCAGCTACACCAGCGACCAGAAGGCCGTCACGGCCGAGGGCACCACGCTCGCGGCGGTGATCGACGACCTGGACGCCAACCACCCCGGCATCAAGGAACGGCTCATCGAGCAGAGCGGACTGCGCCGGTTCGTGAACGTGTACGTCAACGACGAGGACGTCCGCTTCATCGGAGGTCTCGAGGCCGAGATCAGCGACGGCGACCAGGTCGTGGTGCTGCCCGCGGTCGCCGGCGGCCAGGGATAGGCGGAACCGTGACCCCGACCGGTCGTCGGACGTTCGTCCTCGTCGACGGCGAGAACATCGACGCGACCATCGGGACGTCCATCCTCCAGCGACGCCCGCAGCCCGACGAGCGACCCCGCTGGGAGCGGGTGACGGAGTTCGCGACCCAGCACTGGGGCCAGGAGGCCACCGGGCTGTTCTTCATCAACGCCTCGCAGGGCCAGCTGCCGGTGCCGTTCGTGCAGGCGCTGCTCGCGCTGAGCTACCGCGTCATCCCGCTCTCCGGTCCCTCCGACCAGAAGGTCGTGGACGTCGGCATCCAGCGCACGATGGACGCGCTGCTCGGCCACGAGGATGCCGACGTGCTGCTGGTCAGCCACGACGGCGACTTCGCCCCGCACCTGCTCCAGCTCCAGGCGGCGGGGCGCCGGGTGGGCGTGATGGCGTTCCCCGAGTTCACCAGCGGCCAGCTCAGCGCGGCCGGCGTCGAGATCCTCGACCTGGAGAGCGACGTCGGGGCGTTCAACGTCCAGCTGCCACGGGTCCGGGTGATCCCCCTGGCGTCGTTCGACCCGGAGTACTTCCTCCGATGAGCCGCCACGACGACCTGCTCTCCTCGGTCGGCGGCACCCCGCTCGTCGGGCTGCCCCGGCTGTCCCCGAGCCCCGACGTGCGCCTCTGGGCCAAGCTCGAGGACCGCAGCCCCACGGGCTCGATCAAGGACCGCGCGGCGCTGGCGATGGTGATGGACGCCGAGAAGCAGGGGCTGCTGCGGCCGGGCTGCACCATCTTGGAGCCGACGTCCGGCAACACCGGGATCTCGCTGGCGATGGCGGCCAAGCTGCGCGGGTACCGGCTGGTCTGCGTGATGCCCGAGAACACCTCGGACGAGCGGCGCCAGCTGCTGCGCATGTGGGGCGCCGAGATCATCTCCTCGCCCGCCGCCGGCGGCTCCAACGAAGCGGTGCGGCAGGCCAAGCTGGTCGCGGCCGAGCACCCGGACTGGGTGATGCTCTACCAGTACGGCAACGAGGCCAACGCCCGCGCGCACTACGAGGGCACCGGACCAGAGCTCCTGGCCGACCTGCCGGAGGTCACGCACTTCGTGGCTGGGCTCGGCACGACCGGGACGCTGATGGGCGTGGGGCGGTTCTTCCGGGAGAACAAGCCGACGGTGCGCATCGTTGCCGCCGAGCCGCGGTACGGCGAGCTCGTCTACGGCCTGCGCAACATGGACGAGGGCTTCGTCCCCGAGCTGTACGACGAGACGCTGATCGACGCACGCTTCTCGGTCGGCCCGCGCGACGCCGTACGCCGCGTCCGCGAGCTCCTCGACGAGGAGGGCATCTTCGCCGGCATCTCCACCGGCGCGATCCTGCACGCCGCGCTGGCCCAGGCGGCCAAGGCGGTCAAGGCCGGCCAGCGCGCCGACATCGCCTTCGTCGTCTGCGACGGGGGCTGGAAGTACCTGTCGACCGGCGCGTACGAAGGCACGATCGACGAGGCCGAGGACGCCCTCGAGGGCCAGCTCTGGGCCTGAGGCCTCTCATGGTGGTCGAGCCGGGCGAGCGCCAGCGAGCCCGTGTCGAGACCCGGAAGGCTCACGGGGTCTCGACGCGTTCGGCCGTGGCCGGCCTCACGGCTCGACCAGCATGAAACGTCTCCGTCCTAGGGTGTCGCCATGCGTGCCTTCCTCCCAGGAGTGCTGGCGGCCGCGCTACTCGTGCCGTTCCCGTCGGGCGCGGCGATGGCGCCGGTCGTCGCCGAGCGCGGTGGTCTGCAGCTGCGCAGCGGCGTGGAGGTCGAGGGCGTGCTGAGGTACGGGCGGACGGTCAAGGTCACCCGGGGCACGTGGAACCGCACGCCGGACAGGTACCGCTTCCAGTGGTTCCGCGGCGCGACCGAGATCGCCGGCGCCACGGGTCAGACCTACCGCCTCGGTGTCGCGGACGTCGGGCAGAGGATCAAGGCCCGCGTGTACGTCAAGAAGCGCGGCTACGACTGGTCGCAGGCGACGGCGCGCGGCGACGGCACCGTGGGCTACCGCATCCCGCCGCGCCGTACCGTCACCTACCGCATCGAGTCCCGGGGCCGGATCACCGCGAGCATGAGGGTGTTCGCCCGCCTGGCCGCCCAGACGTACGCCGACCCGCGCGGCTGGCGGAACGCGGGCGTGGTCTTCAAGCGGGTCCGCGGCGCCTCGGACTTCTCGCTGGTGCTCGCGGAGGCGAGCTGGCTGCCGCGCTTCTCCTCGACGTGCAGCGTGCAGTGGAGCTGTCGCGCCGGTCGCTACGTCGTGATCAACCAGGCCCGCTGGCTGTACGCCTCACCGTCCTGGAACGGCGCGGGCAAGACGCTGCGCGACTACCGCAACCTCGTCGTCAACCACGAGACCGGGCACTGGCTCGGCCACGGCCACCTCGGCTGCCCGGGTCCGGGCCGGCTGGCGCCGGTGATGATGCAGCAGTCCAAGGGCCTCGACGGCTGCCGCCACAACCCGTGGCCGCTGCCGAGCGAGCTCTGGTTCCGCTAGGGAGCGGTGATCTCGAGGTCCTGCGCGGCGTCGAGCTCGCTGCCCGGGATCGCCGGGAAGCCCAGCACGTCGAGGACCAGGTTGCCGACGTCGCCGTTCCGGATCGGCTGGCGAGGGGCGGCGTAGCCGGGGCGGGCGGTGCCGGGGTCGGCGTACGTCGGGTTGAGGCTGTAGAGGTCGACGCCGGCCGGGACCCCGCCACCCATGACCAGGAAGGGGATCCGGTAGTCGGCGTAGGCCGACGCGGTCGAGTGGCTGGTGCCCTGCCCGCCGTGGTCGGAGGTGACGATGAGCAGCGTGTGGTCACGCTGGGCCGGGTCGCGGAAGAGGACGGAGAAGAGCCTGTCGATCTGCCGGTCGGTCTTCCTGACGGCGGTCAGGTAGGCCGGCGACATCCAGCCCGACGCGTGGCCAGCGAGGTCCGGGGCCGAGAAGTGCACGAACGTGAACGCCCGCGTCCGGTCGGACAGGTCGCCGCCGGCCTTGCGCCGCAGCTCTCGTTGGTCGAGCAGGATGAGCGAGCGGTCGATGGCGGGCCAGGACCGCGGGTACAGCGAGAACTTCGTCTTGGTGGCGAACATCGCGGTGCTGAGCCCGGCGTGCTCGAGCCGCGAGAACACCGACGCGACCGGGTGTCCGGCGGCGGCCTGGACGGTGCGGGGGACCAGACGGTCGTCGTCCCAGGTGACGCCGTGGCCGCCGAGCGCCTTGTCGACCCGGCGGCTGGTCAACATGCTCGTGTGGTTGGGCAGGGTGACGGTCTGCTCGACCTCGGTGCGAGCGTTGAACGTCCAGGCGCCCTCGCGCATCATCAGGTGGAACATCGGGGTGCCGGCTTCGCCGAGCTGGGTGATCGCGTCCGGGTTCAGGCCGTCGACGGAGATGACCAGGACCCGGGTGATCTCCGGGGCCTGTCGCGAGGCCTCGGGCGCGGGCGACGCACCAGCGACGGGAGCGGCGCCCAGGACGAGCCCGAGGACGGCCGCGGCGAACGTGGCACGGGAGGGGGAGCGCATCCCGACAGGTTACGTGTGCCCGTTGTCACGGTCGCGTTCATCGTGGTTTGGCGGGTCCGAGCCCCTAGCCTCGACACGTGCAGCACGTCGACGCGCCGATCGGCATCTTCGACTCCGGGTTCGGCGGCCTCACGGTCGCCCGGTCGGTCATCGACCAGCTCCCGCACGAGTCGGTGGTGTACGTCGGCGACACCGCGCGCCAGCCCTACGGACCCAAGCCGATCGGCGAGGTCCGGGAGTACGCCCTCGAGTGCCTCGACCACCTCGTGGCGCTCGGCGTCAAGGCGCTGGTCATCGCCTGCAACTCCGCCAGTGCGGCGATGCTGCGCGACGCCCGCGAGCGCTACGACGTGCCGGTCGTCGAGGTCATCTTCCCGGCCACCCGCCGCGCGGTCGCCGCCAGCCGCAGCGGCCGCATCGGCGTCATCTGCACCAGGTCGACGGCCGAGTCGATGGCCTACGACGACGCCTTCGCCGCGGCCCCGCACGTCAGCCTCACCACCCAGGTCTGCCCGCGCTTCGTCGACTTCGTCGAGGCCGGCGTCACCGGCGGCGACGAGCTGATCGGCGTGGCCCACGAGTACCTGGACCCGCTGGTGGCCGCGGGCATCGACACGCTGATCCTCGGCTGCACGCACTACCCGCTGCTGACCGGCGTCATCTCCTACGTCATGGGCGACGACGTCACCCTGGTGAGCAGCGCGGAGGAGTGCGCCAAGGACGTCTACAAGATGCTCGTCGCGACCGACCTGATGCGGCAGTCCGGCGAGCCGGCGTACCGCTTCCTCACCACCGGCGCCCCCGACGAGTTCGAGCGGATCGGCCGCCGGTTCCTCGGACCCGAGCTCGCCGCCGCGCGCCAGTTCACGGGGACGTTGGTGCCATGAGGCTGGTCGTCGTCGGCTGCGCCGGCTCCTACCCGGGGCCGGACTCGCCCGCCAGCTGCTACCTGCTCGAGGAGCAGGACGGCGCCGGTCGCACGTGGCGGATCCTGCTCGACCTCGGGTCCGGGGCGCTCGGGGCGTTGCACCGGTACGCCGACCCGCTGGCCGTCGACGCGGTGTTCCTCAGCCACCTGCACCCCGACCACTGCATGGACCTCTGCGGGTACCACGTCCTGCGCCGCTACCACCCGTCCGGCGCCCAGCCGCGCCTGGCGGTCCACGGCCCGGAGGGCACGGCGGGCCGGATGGCGGTCGCCTACGGCCTGGACCCGGACCCCGGCATGACCGAGGAGTTCGACTTCCTCGACCACCGGCCGAGCGTCGAGGTCGGCCCGTTCGTCGTCGAGGCGGTGCCGGTCGTGCACCCGGTGCCGGCGTTCGGGTTCCGCGTGACGGCCGGCGGGCGCACCCTCGCGTACTCCGGTGACACCGGCCCCTGCGCGGGCCTCGACCGGCTGGCCGACCGCGCCGACCTGCTGCTGGCCGAGGCGTCGTTCCGCAGCGAGGACCGCAACCCCCCGGACCTGCACCTGACCGGCGCCGACGGCGGCCGCGCGGCCGCGGCCGGCGGCGTCGGCCGGCTGGTGCTCACGCACGTGCCGCCGTGGCACGACCCGGATCTGGCGATGGCGGAGGCGAAGTCGCAGTACGACGGCGAGATCTCGCTGGCGACGACCGGGGCGACGTACCTGGTCTAGTCGTCAACACGTTGTCCCCGGGATCGACGGACGACACGCCGCGGCAGACGCGAACCTCGGTCGGTGCGATCGGCGTCCTCTGTCGTCGCCGGTCTCTGCCTGCTGCTCGGCGTGCCGGCGGCTGCCGGCGCGCTCACGCCCGACCAGCGGCCGGAGGGCCCGTCCCCGCTGATGGCCGCACCCGCCCACGGAAGCCGTGCCCTGGCTCGCCTGGGCGCCGACGTCGGCGAGGCCGCGCACCGCAGCGGCCTGACCACTCGCGCGCTGACCGAGACCCTGGACGCCGACGAAACCGCGTGGGTGGACACCGCCGGACGGCTCTTCTACGCCGACGAGGCGCCGGAGGTGGCGGCGGCCACCGCGTCCGCCCCGACCGAGGCCGCGGCGCAGCCCTACGACCAGACCTTCCTGCTGCACTCGCGGCCGACGGCGACGCGGGTGATCTACCTCGACTTCGACGGGTACGCGGTGCACGACACCGCCTGGAACGCCTCCGGCACGCCCGCGCTCACCGTGCCGGCGTACTCGGTCGACGGCGACCCGGCGTTCTCCAACGCCGAGCTCGACGTCGTGCAGGAGGTCTGGGCCCGGGTGGCGGAGGACTACGCGCCGTTCGGCGTCGACGTGACGACGCAGGACCCCGGCACGGCCGGTCTCGCCCGTACCTCCGACGAGGACACGGCGTACGGCGCCCGCGTCGCGATCACCGCCGACACCTCGCTGCGCGCGACGGTCAGCGGCTGCGGTGGCGGGTGCGCCGGGGTCGCCTACGTGGCCACGTACGACGCGGTGATGACGGGCTACCCGGAGTACTACCAGCCGGCGTTCGCGCTCGCGGCGCCCGGCTACACCGCGGCGAACATCGCCGAGATCGCCGCCCACGAGGTCGGCCACACCCTTGGGCTGCGCCACGACGGCGAGGGCTTGTCGGGGTACTACCAGGACACCACCGGCACCCGGATCTGGTCGCCGGTCATGGGCGCGGGGTACACGCCGCTGACCCAGTTCTCGATCGGCGACTACGCCGGCGCCACCCAGACCCAGGACGACTTCGCCGTCGTCGCCTCGCACGGCATCGCGCTCGTCGGCGACGACTTCGGCAACGGCTCGGTGACGGCGTACTCGCTGGGCTCGACCGCGGCGAACGTCTCCGGGCTGGTCGGCTCACGGGCGGACGTCGACTCCTTCCGGATCACCCGCTCGTGCAGCGGCGCCCTGACCGCGTCGGTCGCGCCCGCGGCGCTCGGCGCGGACCTCGACTCCCGGCTGCGGCTGCTCGACGCCTCGGGCGGCCTGCTCGCCTCGTCCGCACCTCCGGCCGCGCGCGCGGGCACCTGGTCGCCGGTCGTCACCGGCCTGGACGCCTCGATCTCGCGCAGCCTGGACCCGGGGACCTACTACCTCGAGGTCGACGGCGTCGGCCTGGACGACGCGACGCTGGGGTACAGCGACTACGGGAGCGTGGGCCGGTACCTGCTGGCGGTCTCGGGCTGTGACGCCGTCTCGCCCGCGAACGTGCCGAGCGTCCCGGTCGTCGTCGCCGCCGACCGTGACTCGGCCGCCCACGGGTTGCGGCTCACGTGGGACGCGCCCGCCGTCAGCGGTGGCACTCCGGTGACCGGGTACGTCGTGACGGTGAACGGCGCCGGCCCTGTGACGCTCCCCGCCTCGGCGCGCTCCTACACGGCGATGAACCTGGACCCGCAGACCTCCTACACACTCGGGGTCGCGGCCCAGAACGTCGCCGGCTCCAGCACGGTCGCCACCCGCGCCGCGACGACGGGCGCCTTCTCCGGCGGGCCGGTCACGGCGACGCCGACGACCAGCGCACCCACCTCCGCTCCGACCTCGTCCCCGACCTCGTCCCCGACGGCGTCCGCGACCGCGACGGCCACCGCGACGGCCACGGCCACCGCGACTGCGACGGTGACCCCGACGGCGACTCCGACGGTGACGCCGACGGTGACGCCGACGGCCCAGCCGTTGCTGACCGTGCCGTCGGCCCCGTGGCTGACGCAGGTGAAGCCGGGAAAGGCGGGCGGCCCGACGACGGTCAAGGTGCGCTGGCTGCCGCCGGCCACGACCGGCGGCTCGCCGGTGACGTCGTACACCGTGACGATCTGGCGCCTGGACGCCTCGGGCCGCACGCGCCGCACCGGCTCGTACCTCGCCGCACCCGGCGACCGGGCGCTGGTCCTGCAGCTGACGCACGGGAGGTACGTGTTCGCGGTGACCGCCTCGAACGCGATCGGCGACGGACCTCGGTCGGCGCGCTCGGAGGCCGTCCGGCCCCGGTGAGGCGACCCGGCAGGGTCGTTCAGGCCAGCCCGGCGTCGTGCACGCAGAGCGCGATCTGCACGCGGTTGGTGACGCCCAGCTTGTCGAAGAGCCGCGAGACGTGCGCCTTCACCGTGGGCACCGAGAGATAGAGCTCGGCTGCGATCTGGGCGTTGCTCAGACCCCGGCCGACGGCCAGCGCGACGTCGCGCTCGCGCTCGGTCAGGTCGGCCAGGCGGGCGACCGCCGCGGTGCTGCGCGTGGTGCCGGCGACCTGGCGGATCAGCGAGCGCGTCACGGCGGGGGAGAGCATCGGCTCGCCGTCGGCCACCTTGCGGATCGCGTCGACGACCTGGGGCGGCGCGGTGTCCTTGAGCAGGAAGCCGTCCGCGCCGGCCGCGAGCGCCTCCGCGACGTACTCGTCGGCGTCGAACGTCGTCAGCACGATGACGCGCGGCGGGTCGTCCCCGGCCAGCAGCCTGCGCGTCGCGTCGAGGCCGCTCATCCGCGGCATCCGGATGTCCATGAGCACCACGTCCGGCCCCAGGTCGGCGGCGGCGTCGAGACCGGCCTGGCCGTCGCCCGCCTCGCCGACCACCTCGAGGTCCGGCTGGCCGCCCAGCATGAACGTGAGCGCCGAGCGGACCAGCGGGTCGTCGTCGACGATGAGGAGCCTGATCGTCATCAGGCCGCCCACGGTATCCAGCCGTGCAGGACGAACCGCTGGCCGTCCCGCCGCCCCTCGAGGCGCCCGCCGCGGAGCTCGGCGCGCTCGGTCAGCCCGATCAGCCCGAGCCCCGAGCCCGGCGTCGCGGTCGGACCCCAGCCGATCGGGTTGCTGAGCGTGATGTCGACGCCGTCCTGCGGCGTGCCGCTCACCTCGATGCGGAGCACCGCGCCGGGTGCGTGCTTGGCGGCGTTGGTGATGCCCTCCTGGACGATCCGGTACAGCGTCCGCCCGACCACGTCCGGAAGTGCCTGGTCGCCGTCGAGCCGGTCCACGAACTCGACGTGAAACCCCGCCTCGCGGGCCTGCTCCACCAGCGCGGGCAGGTCCGCCCAGGTCGGCTGCGGCGCCGAGGCCAGGGCGCCGGTCTCCGGGTCGCGGAGCACGCCGAGGACGCCGCGGAGGTCGTCGAGGGCGGCGTTGGCGAGGTCGCGGATCACGTTGGAGTGCTCGCGCAGCTGGTCGGCGTCCAGGTCGCTGCGAAAGCCGAGCGCGCCCGCGTGCATGGAGATCTGCGAGATGCGGTGCGCCAGCACGTCGTGCATCTCGCGGGCGATCCGGGCCCGCTCGTTGCCGCGCGCCTGGCCGACCCGGAGCTCCTGCTCGGCCTCCGCGCGCTCGGCGCGGTTCTTGAGGGTCCACACCAGCTCGCGGCGCGACCCGATGTACATGCCCCAGGCCAGCGCGCCCGCGGTGAAGGCGGTGATCACGATCAGGTCCAGCCACCAGGAGTCGGTCGACGACTGTCCCGGGACGAGGACGCGGTACACCTGGCCGGCCACCAGGTTCAGGCCGCCGACCAGCACGATCTGCCACCACACCCGCCGGCTCGCCAGCGACACGGCGGCGAGCACGCCCGGCCCGGAGGCGGTCGTGCTGAACGCGCCGAACACCGTCAGCACCACCGCGACGCCCAGCGGGAAGCGGCGCCGCCAGAACACGAGCACGAAGCTCACGGCGCCGACCGTCAGGTCCAGCCAGAGGTAGGCCCGGTCGGCCTTCCACTCGTCCTGCACCGGCTCGAACGCGACCATCACGGTGAGCACCAGGCACACGGCGTACCGCCACGTGTGGCTCCACCACGTCAGCCGTGGCTGGTAGAGCTCGGGCGGGGGCCGTTCCATGGGGCCAGGCTAGGGGCGTCGTACGTCGCGCAGCAGCGGTCGCGGGTATGCGGCCGACCCCCTACTTTCGTCGCCGCGATCGATGCCGAGGTCCGATGCCCGCCTGGTCCGGGCCCGCAAGGATCGGCTCATGATCAAGGTCGAAGGACTCACCCGTGTCTACGGGAGCTTCACGGCGGTCGACGACATCAGCTTCACGTGCAGGCCGGGGACGGTGACGGGCTTCCTGGGCCCGAACGGCGCGGGCAAGACCACCACCATGCGGGTGATGGTCGGGCTCACCCCGGCGACGCGAGGCGACGTGACGATCGGCGGCCTCCACTTCCACGACATCCCCAACCCCGGCCGGCACGTCGGCGTGCTGCTCGACGCCTCGGCCCAGCACGCCGGTCGCACCGGCCGCGAGGTGCTGACGCTGGGCGCGCAGACGATGGGGCTGCCGATGTCGCGGGTCGACGAGATGCTCGAGCTCGTCTCCCTCGACGAGACCGAGTCGCGCCGGCGGATCCGCAACTACTCGCTCGGCATGCGCCAGCGCCTCGGCATCGCGCACGCGCTGCTCGGCGACCCGTCCGTGCTGATCCTCGACGAGCCGGCCAACGGCCTGGACCCCGCAGGCATCCGGTGGATGCGCGGGCTGCTCAAGGGGTACGCCGACCGCGGCGGCACGGTGCTCCTCTCCAGCCACCTGCTCCACGAGGTCGAGCAGATCGCCGACGAGATGCTGCTCATCGGCCGCGGCAAGATCGTGGCTCGCGGCTCGAAGGCCGAGCTGCTCGCCAACGCCGGCGGCGCGGGCACCCTCGTCACCGCGCTCGACCACGACCAGCTCACCGGTGCTCTCACCGACCGGGGCCTGTCGTTCGTGCCGGTCGCCGACGGGATCCGGGTCGATGCCCAGCCCGTCGACGTCGGCCGGCTCGCGGCCGAGCGCTCGATCGTGCTCACCGAGCTGCGCACGGCCAGTGGCGGCCTCGAGGACCTCTTCCTCGAGCTGACCGCCGACACGCAGCGCGACGACGTCTCCGCCGCGCCCGCCCCGGAAGGAGCCAGCCTGTGACCACGGTCCCTGGCAGCACTGCCATGACCCTCGACATCAGCCAGACCGAACGGGTGCCCTTCAGCCGGCTGGTCCACGTCGAGCTGCGCAAGATGGTCGACACCCGCGCCGGCCGCTGGCTGCTGATCTCGATCGCGGCGCTGACCGCCCTCGTGCTCGTCATCCAGCTCTGGGTCGTGCTGGCCCAGGACCAGACGGTGGGCTTCAACGACTTCGCGGCCGGCGCCAACATCCCGATGAACATCCTGCTGCCGGTCCTCGGCGTCATGTCCGTGACCAGCGAGTGGAGCCAGCGGACGGCGATGGTGACGTTCTCCCTGGAGCCCTCGCGCAGCCGGTTCCTGGCCGCGAAGTACGTCGGCACGCTCATCATGGCGCTGATCGCGGTCGTCCTCGGCCTCGCGCTGACCATCGGCGCCAACGGCCTGTACGCGGCGTTCAGCGACAACCAGGTGACCTGGAACCTGGGCCCGTTCCAGCTGTTCTGCTTCTTCCTGCTCTACGTCTTCTCGATGAGCACCGGCTTCGCCTTCGGCATGCTGCTGCTCAACACCGCGGCCGCGATCGTCGTGTACTTCGTGTACTCGTTCGTGCTCCCCGGGTTGTTCGAGCTCGGCTCGGCGCTGATGGGCTGGTTCAAGGACATCCGGCCCTGGATCGACTTCAACAACGCGCAGAACCCGATCATCGAGGCCGACGTCACCGGCAAGGAGTGGGCCCAGCTGCTGACCTCCGGGTTGATCTGGCTGGTGCTGCCGCTGCTCATCGGCGTGTGGAGGGTCCTTCGGGCCGAGGTGAAGTAGGGCCAGCAACGGGGGTCGTCGGACCCGCCCGTTAGGGTCGCCAGACATGACCGAGCGATCCGACGGGCGGGCCGACGACGAGCTCCGCCCTGTGACCATCACCCGCCACTGGCTCGACCACGCGGCGGGCTCGGTGCTGGTGGAGTTCGGTCGCACGCGCGTGCTGTGCGTCGCCTCGGCCTCCGAGGGCGTGCCGCGCTGGCGCAAGGGCTCGGGGCTGGGCTGGGTGACGGCGGAGTACGCCATGCTCCCCGGCTCGACCAACACCCGCTCGGAGCGCGAGTCGGTGAAGGGCCGCATCGGTGGCCGCACCCACGAGATCAGCCGACTGGTCGGCCGCTCGCTGCGGGCGGTCATCGACTACAAGGCTCTGGGCGAGAACACCATCGTCCTCGACTGCGACGTGCTCCAAGCCGACGGCGGCACGCGGACCGCCGCCATCACCGGCGCGTACGTCGCGCTCGCGGACGCCGTGTCCCACCTCCGGTCGACGGGGGCGCTCGCCGGCGAGCCGCTCACCGGCTCGGTGGCCGCTGTGAGCGTCGGCATCGTCGACGGCGCGCCACGACTGGACCTCCACTACGACGACGACGTCCGCGCCGAGACCGACATGAACGTCGTGATGACCGGCGACGGCAGGTTCGTGGAGGTGCAGGGCACGGCCGAGGGCGTGCCGTTCGACCGCGCCGAGCTGGATGCGCTGCTCGCCCTGGCCGAGCAGGGCTGCGCCGACCTGACCCGTCTCCAGTTGGAGGCGCTGGCCCAGACCGCCGACCGGTGAGACTCTTCCTCGCGTCGCGCAACGCCGGCAAGCTCGAGGAGATGCAGCGGATCCTGGCCGAGCACGCCCCGGGCATCGTCGTCGTCGGGCTGGACGCCGTGCCGGCGTACGACGAGCCGGTCGAGGACCGCCCCACGTTCGAGGGCAACGCCCTGCTCAAGGCCCGGGCGGGCCTGGCCGCGACCGGCCTCCCGAGCGTCGCCGACGACAGCGGCATCTGCGTGGACGCCCTCAACGGCATGCCCGGCGTGCTGTCGGCCCGCTGGTCCGGCCCGCCCAAGTCGGATGCCCGCAACAACGAGCTGCTGCTCGCGCAGCTCTCCGAGGTGCCGGCCCAGCGGCGTACGGCCCACTTCGTGTGCGTCGTCGCGTTCTGCCACCCCGACGGCACCGAGGCCGTCGTGCGCGGGGAGATGCACGGCCACGTCGTGCGGGAAGCGCGCGGGAGCGGGGGCTTCGGCTACGACGTGGTGTTCGAGGCCGACGAAGCCCCCGGCGTCACCACCGCCGAGCTGACGCCCGGCGACAAGGACGCCATCTCCCACCGTGGCAAGGCGCTGCGCGAGATCGGCCCGCTGATCGGCGCGGCTCTGCGCGGCTGATCCGCGTGCCGGAGGCGGGACTCGAACCCGCACACCCGAAGGCACAGGTACCTAAGACCTGCGTGTCTGCCAGTTCCACCACTCCGGCGAGTGCGGACCGATCCTAGGCGGCGAGGCCGAGGTCCCTGCGTAGCTTGGCGACGTGGCCGGTGGCCTTCACGTTGTACTGCGCCACTGCGATCTTCCCGTCCTCGTCGACGACGAACGTGGAGCGGATGACGCCCTCCACGAGCTTGCCGTAGAGCTTCTTCTCGCCGTACGCGCCGTACGCCTGCATCGCGGACAGGTCGGGGTCGGAGAGCAGGGTGATGGTGAGGCCGTCCCGCTCGCGGAACTTGGCGAGCTTGGCGGGGGAATCCTTGGAGATCCCCAGCACGTCGTACCCCGCCGCCTTCAGCGACGAGAGCGAGTCGGTGAAGTCGCAGGCCTGAGTGGTGCAGCCGGGGGTCATCGCGGCCGGGTAGAAGTACACGATCACCTTGCGGCCACGCAGGCCGGACAGCGAGACCTCCTCGCCGGTGTCGGAGGTGAGCGTGAAGTCCGGGGCGACGTCGCCCACCGCAAGTCGTTCGGTCACGAGCGCCACGCTAACGCGCGGGGCCTCGTTGGTAGCCTGCGGGAGTGACCAACGAGATGTCCTCGCTCGAGCGGGAGATCGAGGCGACCCGCGACCGGCTGGCCGACACGATCGACCAGCTCGTCTACCGGGCCAACCCGAAGACGATCGTCAGCCGTGAGGTCAGCTCCATCAAGGCCTTCTTCGTCGACCCGGCCACCGGTCACCCACGCACCGACAACATCCTCAAGGTCGCCGGCGGCGTGGTCGGGGTCGTCGCCGTGTTCGCGGTCGTCCGCCGCGTCGTGCGCTGATCAGCGAGCAGAGCCTCATGTCCGACAAGGCGCCGATCAAGATGCTGCACGACCGGCTGCTCGTCGAGATCGACCGCGAGGCCGGCGAGCGCCGCTCCTCGGGCGGCATCGTCATCCCCGCCACGGCGGCCCTCGGCGCGCGGCGCCTGGTCTGGTCTCGGGTCGTGGCCTGCGGCCCGCACGCCCGCTCCGTCGAGATCGGCGACCGCGTGCTGTTCGACCCCGAGGACAAGGCCGAGGTCGAGGTGCAGGGCGAGACGTACGTCGTGATGCGCGAGCGTGACGTGCACGCGGTGGCCGCCGAGCGACTCGGCGACGCCGAGAACACCGGCCTCTACTTGTGACCCACCTGCCGTCGTACGGCGACGACCTCCGCGTGGTCGCGCCCGCGCCCGGCATCGGCGCCGGCAACTGGTCCGGCGCGGCCAGCGCGGTGCTCGTGGACGGCGTGTTCTGGCTGACCTGGCGCGTACGCCGCCCGCTCACCGAGGGCCGCGGGGTCACCGTCGTCGTCGCCCGCTCCGGCGACGGCGAGACGTTCGAGCAGGTCGCCGAGGTGGAGCGCGACGCGTTCGGTGCCGAGTCCTTCGAACGCCCGGTCCTCGTGCCGGTGCCCGGTCTGGGGTGGCGGCTCTACCTGTCGTGCGCGACGCCCGGCTCCAAGCACTGGTGGGTCGACAGCCTCACCGCGCCCACCGTCGAGGGCCTCGCGGCCGGCCACCAGCAGGTCGTGCTCCCCGGCGACGCGCACACGGCGGTCAAGGACCCGGTGATCACCCGCGACGCTCGGTCATCGGGGGGCGGCTGGCACCTGTGGCTGTGCTGCCACCCGCTCGACGACGCCGGTCACGAGGACCGGATGACGACGCGCTACCTCACCGGCGACGACGGCCTCGACTGGACCGACCGCGGCGAGGTGCTCCGCGGTCGCCCGGGCGAGTGGGACGCGCGCGGGGCGCGCGTGACCACGGTCGTCGGCCACGACCCGCTGACGGTCCTCTACGACGGCCGTCCGGACGCCGAGTCCAACTGGTTCGAGACCACTGGCGTGGCCGTCTGGGACGACGGTGACGGGCAGGGCCGGCTGGTGCCGGACCCGACGATCTCGCCGATCCGGTCGCCGTACGCCGACGGCGCCTTCCGGTACGCCGCCGCCGTGCCGCTCGGGGACGGCCGGACGCGCTACTTCGTCGAGGCCGCCCGCGAGGACGGCGCGCACGACCTGGTCACGATGGTGCGGTGACGGAGCGCCCCACCCAGGCGCCCACCACGAGCGACGTCCGGCATCCACCTAGGGGTGTGGCAACCCGTCGGAGCCACGTGCGACGCTCGTGGACCCGCACCCGACGGTCACTCGAGGAGGCCCCGTGGAGGACAGCCAGCACGACGACTGGACGCCCGACCCCACCGAACGCCCGGAGCCGGAGTCGTCGGACGACCGTGCGCGGCGACGGGCCGTGGAGATCGCACAGGACGCGCGCTTCTGCATGGTGACGAGCACGGCCCCGGACGGTGCGCTGCACGCGCGGCCGATGACGCCGCAGCAGGTGACCGACGACCTGGAGGCGTGGTTCTTCATCTCGCGCTCCAGCGAGCACGCGGCCGACCTGGTCGCGCGGCCGCGGGTGAACCTGTCGTTCCAGGGCTCCGGCGACTGGCTGTCGGTGGCCGGCAAGGCCGCCATCGTCGACGACCGTCGCCTGGCCGAGGAGATGTGGAACCCGGTCGTCGACGCGTGGTTCCCCGACGGTCCCGGTGACCCCGACGTGGTGCTCCTGCGCGTGGCCGCCGAGTCGGCGGAGTACTGGAAGGCGCCGGGGGGCCGTGTCGCGTCGGTGCTGTCCTTCGTGAAGGCCAAGCTCAACGGGCGACCCCTGGAGGGTGAGTCCGGAGCCGTCGACGTCGCCTGAGAGGTCCCGGACATGACGGAGCGGGCCGGCGCTCGCGCTGCCGACCCGCTCCCGGTCACGGTAGGTGGTTCGAATCCCCCGATTCCGACTCACCAGACCGGATCCCCCCTGCACTCCCAGGAGTGCGTACCTCCCGGCTTGATACGTGGGATCAGAGGACTTTTCGGCGGGTCACCAACCGGCGCCGAAGCTGAGGAACGGCGAGGGCGCGGCGTCCGCGGGCAGGGCCGCGGCCGCGTCGGCCAGCGCGTCGGCGGGCTCGGCGCCCCCGGCCACCCGGCGGTGCCAGCCCGCCAGCACCTCGCAGGCCACGTCGTCGGCCACCAGGGTCGGTGACGACGTGACGCACGCGGCGCCGGCGTGCAGCCAGGCCGCGGTCATCCCGACGACCTCGTCGCCCGAGCGCACCGAGGCTCGCCCGAGCTCGCACGACGACAGCACCACCGTGTGAGGCGTGTGCGGCAGCTGGTCGATGTCGTAGCCGAACCACGGGCCGTCGGCCAGGTCGATGGCGGAGAAGAGCGGGTTGTCGCCCGGATGCCGGCCGTGCCCGGCCAGGTGCAGCACGTCGACGCGAGTGGCCAGGGACGTCACCCGGTCGGCCGCGGCACCCGCGCCGGTCAGCACTGTGGCTCCCCGCCAGGCGGCCGCCGCGCGGGAGACCTCCTCCTCGGCGCGGGCGACGTTGGGGCCGGCGACCAGGCCGACGCGGGGGCGCTCGGCCCGGGAGGTACGTCGCAGCTCCAGCCAGCGGGTGGCCGACGGCGGGACGGTCACGGGACGGCCGGCCAGCCCGGGCAGGAGGGTCCACGGCGTGCCCGCGAGCTGCGCCGACGGGGTCAGCACGACGCGCCGGTCGCCGACCAGCGACAGCAGCGGGGTGACCAGCAGCTCGGAGACCACCATCAACCGCTCGTCCAGCGAGGCCCGGATGGCAGCCGCGAACGGCCCCGCCAGCTGCGAGGCCGCCATGTCGAGGTCCGCCGAGATCCGGTCCAGGTCCCCGCTCACCGGGCCGACCTCGCACAGCCGCACCGTGTGGGCTCCGCGACCGGTCACCACGACGGCGGTCACCCAGTCGTCGACCACGATGTGGGCGAGCAGGCACGCGTCGGTGGCGGTCAGCTCCGCCTGGACCTCCGCGATCGCGGCCGGCTCGCCCACCTCGCCGCTGCCGTCGCCGTACCAGCTCTTCTCGCGGATCCGGTCGCGGAGGTCGTCGAGCCGGCGGCCGTCGAGGGAGTGCGGGGAGGGGTCGGCGGCGTGGAGCACGCGCAGCTCGGTCAGCTCCGCGGCCAGCCGCTCGTCGGCGGGCGGTCTGACGGGCGTCACCCGGCTGACCAGGGCGCGGGCCCGCTCGCTCCACTCGTAGGCCAGCTCGGGCGAACCCTCCTCGAGAGCCAGCCGCAGGCCCTGCAGAGCCAGCGCCCTCCCGTGGCCGACGAGTGTGCTCTGGAGGTCGAGGCTGCCGAACGACGACTGCCAGGCGTGCAGGTCGGCCAGCCCCGCGCGGACGTGGTCGCGCGCGTGCCGCCGGTCGCCGCGGGCACGGGCCAGGTCGGAGCGCACCTCGCGCCACAGCAGCCGGGTGGCCACCGGCGAGTCCTCGGTCACGTGCACCCGGTTGATCCGCTCCCTGGCTCCGGCGAGCTCGCCGCGACGGATGGCCACCCGGGCAGCCTGGAGCTGGAGGATGGCCGCGTCCCGCCGGTGGCCGTGGTGCTTGAGGAGCACCGCGAGCTCGTCGGCGCGCCGGAGGACCGCGATCGAGGAGCGACCTTCGGCGATCTCGGCGAGCGTGACCACGGCGTCCGACCGCAGCGCCTGTCCCTCGCTTCCGGCGGCACGAAAACGCCGGGCCGCCCGCTGGGCCACCTTGCGCGCCTCGGCGGTGTCGTCCCGCAGGAGTGTTCGCGACAGGGTCAGCTCGCACTCGGCCTGGTAGACGCGCAGGCCGTGGTCGCCGTACGCCGCAGCGGCACGCTCGAGCGCGATCACCGCCTCGCTGGCCCGGCCGGCGGCGGTGAGCACCTCGGCCCGGTCCTGCTCACCGACGGCGCGACTGACCGCGGACAGCGGTGCCAGCACGGAGCGCGCGGTGTCCATCGCCTGGAGTGCGCCGACCAGGTCGCCGGTGAGCAGCCGCGCGTACCCGAGGTTGTGCTCGGCGCGGGCCCGGCGCTCGGGGGCGTCCTCATCGCTCAGCAGGTCGACTGCCAGCGTCAGGTCGGACACGGCCGAGGCGGCGTCCGCGCGCTGGAGGTGCAGGCTGGCGCGGTTGAGCAGGCTCCGGCTCAGCTCGGGACTGTCCTGGAGCAGTCCGATGGCGGTGGTGTAGTCCGCGAGCGCGGTGCCGGTGTCGCCGACGTGCTTGTGCATCAGGCCGAGCTGCGACCAGATCAGGCCGCGCGTCTCCGCGCTCAGGCCACGTCGGTCGAGCAGCGCATGGCAGCGCTCGATGCCGGCGCGCATCGCCCCCTGCTGGGACGCGATGTACGCCGCAGTCAGGTCGATCCGGGCCAGCAGGTCGGGGTCCTCGGTGAGCCCTCGCGCCTCGGCCAGGAGTGCGGCCGAGCCCTCGAAGTCCCCGTCGTTGATCAGCGTGACGGCGCGCTGGTGCAGCTGGGGGGCGTCGGGCACCGCTCCATCATGGCGCGAGGTCCGTCAGGGCAGCCACCGCATCCCATCCGCGGGCCACGGCGTCGGCCCGGGTGTCGTGCGCGGGGTCGATCGACCCGAGCATCTGGGCCGCGACACGCCCGGCGAACAGTGGTGCCGCGAACGAGGTCCCGCTCCAGAGGGCGAACCGGCCCGTGTAGTCGTCGGGGTCGATCGACTCGCGGACGCGCTCGTCCAGCTCGGTCCGCGCGACGGGTTGCAGCCCGCCCTGGAACGGCGGCAGCGTGCTCATCACCGAGGCGCCGAAGGCCCAGGCGCGGACCCAGGGCCCGACGTTGCTGAACAGGGCATCGGTGCCGTTGGGGTTGAGCGCCCCGACGGCGACGACGGGAACGACCGCGGGGTCGGGAGCCACGATCGACTGGGCCGGGTCGGGCCACGGGCACCAGGCGGCCGGGAAGCACGGGCGGTCGGTGGCGTCGTTGCCGGCCGAGCAGACGACCGTCACGCCGCACGCGCCGAGCTCGGCGAGGATCCCGGCCATCGTCGGGTCGAACTGCTCGTCCTCCGGTGTCTCGTGGTAGTAGCCGAGTGACAGGCTGAGCACGTCGATCGGGTGACCGCCGCTCTCACCGTCGCGGTGGCGACGCGCCACCTCCTTGACGTCCTTGAGTGCCTCCACCAGGTCGCTCTCCACGATCGGACCCTCGGAACCGACGATCCGGAAGGCGACGATGTCCGCGTCCGGGCACGCCTGGTGGACGAGCCCGGCGATGAACGTGCCGTGCCCGGCGAGGGCGTCGATGCCGCCGTCGAGTGCGCCGACCTGGTCGGGCCAGCGCTCCGGGTCGGTGGCCGGGTCGACGTACCCGACCGGGTCGGTGCCCAGCGTGACGTCGGTGCGCACCACGCCGGTCAGCCAGGGGTGCACGCCGCAACCGGTGTCGAGCGTCGCCACCACGGGACGCCGGCCCTTCACGGTCGCGTGGCGCACGGGCGGTGGTCCCACGTACATCACCGGCTGGCGTCCGCCGCTCCCGGGCGTCCCGTACGTGGCGACCGGCGTGGAATGAGTCTCTTCGTACGGGTGGGTCTCCTCGTAGGGGTGGGTCTCCTCGTACGGGTTCGCACCGATGCCGCGGATCAGCACGACGTGGTCGAGCCCGACCTGCTGGAGCTCGGCGAGCTCCTTGGCCTCGGCCCGGGCGTTCTGCAGCAGGACCCAGCCGTCGGGGGCCTGGGTGGCGCGGTTGTCGGCGACCTGGAGGTCCAACCGGACGACCTCGCCGGCGGCGGTCTCGGCGTCGTCGTCGAAGTACCTGCCGTCGTCGCGGCGCTCCACCGGCTCCCAGACGGTGGTCGCGAACATCACGCGCCCCTTCTCGTCGCGGGTCACCGAGGCGGTCGCCCGGCTGACCGTCACCGACCAGCCCAGGCGCTCGGCGACCTGCTCGAGGGCGCGGATCGTGGCCTCGTCGCGCGGTCCGCGGGAGACCAGCAGGCGCGGGCCGACGTACACCGTCGAGCGTGGGTCGACACCCTTGACCGCCAGCGCGGTGCTCGGGTCGAGGACCCGGCCGTTCACCCGCTCGAGGAAGCCCGGCGGCGGGACCCGCGGCTCACGCCGTGACGACGGGCGCGGTCCTCGCGCGGGCCTCGACTTCTCCTGCTCCACGTGTCCCTCCCGGACGGCTGGTGCGGGTCGATGCGTCAGTGCGGCTCTTCGTACGGCCGCGGGCTCGGAGGACCGAGCGGCTTCGGGGGCTTGGACGGCTTGGGCGGCTTGGGCGTCTTCGGCTCTGCCATGGGATCCTCGTCTGCTCGCGATCGGTACGGTCCCGAGAAGGATGCCTCAGATCCAGAACGGTGGGGTGGCAACCGGCAGACGCGAGGAGCTGTCGGTGTCGCCGGGCTCGGGCAGGAACCAGAGCCGGGACAGGCCGGGGGAGACGTTGGTGATCTCGAAGCGGCCGTGCTGGTCCACCTCGGCACCGTCGTAGGCCGGGTGCCCGGCCGAGGCGCCGGAGACCTGGATGCGCATGCCCGTGCGGGGCAGCACCCAGCCGTCGATGCGACGACGGTTGCCGGACGTGCTGATCCGCAGCAGGACCCGGAAGTCGGGTGCCGCGAACTCCAGCGACCACTGTCCGACCTCGGCCAGCTGGGCCGCCGACGAGCGGGCGCCGGCCAGGGCGTCGTGCGAGTCGACGAGCGTCATCAGCTCGAACTCGAACTCCAGGTCGATCGCGGCCAGGGTGGCCAGCACCCCGTCGGCCAGGTCGCCGGGCGGCGGGTCGAGGGTCTCCCAGAGGCGACGGATCTCGAGCATCAGCGCGTCGTCGCTGGACCCGTCCAAGGGCCCGTCGATGGGCCCGTCGATGGGAAGGTCGGGAGTCGTCATCGGTCCGCACCTGTTCGTTGGAGCTCGTTGCGGAGCTTGTCGAGACACCGGCCACGGGTCGGGCCGATGCTGCCGATGGGCATCTTGAGCTCGCCCGCGATCCTCGCGTAGTCGGGCCTCGGCTCCATCGCGACGATGCGCAACAGCTTCTGGCACCGCTCGGGCAGCACCTTCATCGACTCCCACAGCCGCGACTGCTCGTCCTTGAGCACGACGTCGGACTCGGGGGAGGGCTGCGACGGCAGGTGCCACTCGAGGGCGTCGTCCTCGACCGCGGTCGAGCGGCCGGCGGTCTTGCCGACCCGCCAGGCCTCGCGCCGGGCCGTGGTGCACAGCCAGCGCGCCACCGCCTGCGGGTCGCCCACGGTCTCGGCGCTGCGGACCAGGGCGAGCCAGGCCGTCTGCACGACGTCCTCGGACTGCTCCTTGTCCAGGCCGGTGGCCCGGACGACGTGCCAGAGGATCGGGCTCATCACCCGCACCAGCTCGTCGAGCGCCGACGGGTCGCCGGAACGCCAGCGTGCGAAGGACGCACCAGCGGTGTCCCAGACCGAGGCCGGGTCCCCGTCGACCGTGTCCCGCATCGTCATCACTCCCCCCAGGAGCATGCAACACCGGTAGTGATACGGGCCAGCGCAATTGTGTGTCGAAGACCACGTATCACGCCCGGCCTATCCTGATCGGGTGCGCGGCATCGGACACCAGGACGTGCGGTTCTGCCGCGCCCCCGACGGCGTCCGCATCGCCTACGCCGTGCACGGCGACGGGCCACCCCTGCTGGTCACCACCTGCTGGCTGAGCCACCTCCAGCACGACTGGCAGAGCCCGGTGTGGCAGCACTTCCTGCGCGACCTCGGACGCTTCGCGACGGTGGTCCGCTACGACGAGCGCGGGCACGGTCTCTCCGACCGCGACGTCGACGACCACTCGCTCGAGGCCCGCATCGGGGACATGGCGGCCGTCGCCGACCACGCCGGCTTCGACCGGTTCGCGGTGATGGCGATGTCGCAGGGCGGACCCGTGGCGATCAGGTACGCCGCGGAGCACCTGGACCGGGTGACGCGGATGATCTTCTACGGCTCCTACGCGTGCGCGATGCGCGACCCCACGCCCGAGGACCTGGCGATGAGCGACGCCATCAACCAGATCATCAAGGTCGGCTGGGAGCGGCCGACGCCGGAGTTCCGGCGGGTGTTCACCACGTTGATGATCCCCGGGGCGACCGAGGAGCAGATGTCCTGGCTGGACGAGCTGCAGCGGGTGGCGGTGACCGGCGAGACGGCGTACGTCGCGCGCACCCAGCGGCTGCTCGCCGACGCCACCGACGACCTGGGCCGGCTGAGGATGCCCGCCCTCGTGGTGCACTCCGTCGAGGACCGGATGAACGACTTCGAGCACGCTCGGACGCTCGCGACGCTGTTGCCCGACGTGCGCCTGGTGCCGCTCGAGAGCCGCAACCACATCGTCCTCGAGGACGAGCCGGCGTGGCCGGTGTTCGTGGAGGAGATCGAGGGGTTCATGGCGGCCGACGGGGCGCCCACGGCCTCCGCGGCGCTCGACCGGGTGCTGTCCCCGCGCGAGCTCGAGGTGCTCCGGCTCGCGGCCGACGGCCTGGACAACGACGCGATCGCCGGGGCGCTGACCCTCAGCGTGCGCACCGTCGAGCGGCACTTCCAGAACCTCTACGGCAAGCTCGACCTGACCGGCCGCAACGCCCGGACCGCCGCCGTCGCGCGGCTGCACGCCGGCGCGCCGGTGCGTACGCACGCGTAGTCGCCACCCGTCGTACTGCTGCCGATGTTGCGCGTCGGCGCGGATCCGCGCGGCCCCTCGCCCTTCCTAGCGTTGCTCCATGACCATCATCGATCAGGACGAAGACATCCAGCTGAAGGCCAAGCACGCGGCGATGTGGGCCTCCGGCCACTACGACGCCGTGGCCACCCAGCTGATCGCGGAGCTCGGCCCCGTGCTCGTCGAGGCCATCGGCATCCGCACGGGTGACCTGGTGCTCGACGTCGGCGCGGGCAGCGGCAACGTCGCGATCCCCGCGGCGCTCGCCGGCGCCCGGGTGATCGCCAGCGACCTGACGCCCGAGCTGCTCGAGCAGGGCGAGGCGCACGCGCGGGAGCGCGGCGCGGTCCTCGAATGGCAGGTCGCGGACGCCGAGCGGCTGCCGTACGACGACGGCCAGTTCGACGTCGCCGTCTCCGCTGTCGGCATCATGTTCGCCCCGCACCACCAGGCAGCCGCCGACGAGCTGCTGCGCGTGGTGACGCCGGGCGGCCGCATCGGCCTGGTCAGCTGGACGCCCGCCGGCTTCATCGGCCAGATGTTCGCCACCATGAAGCCGTTCGTGGCGCCGCCGCCGGCCGGCGTGCAGCCGCCCCCGCTGTGGGGCGACGAGGACCACGTCCGCGGGTTGCTGGGCGACCGGGTCACCGACGTGCGCACCGAGACGCGCACGGTCAAGGTCACGCTGTTCGCCGAGCCGGCCGACTTCCGTGAGTTCTTCAAGACCAACTACGGCCCGACGATCGCGGCGTACAAGCAGCAGCCCGACGCCGAGAAGGCCGCCGAGCTCGACGCGGCCCTGGACGGCCTGGCCGAGCGCTTCGACGTCGGCGAGAGCGGGTACCTCGTGCTCGAGTGGGAGTACCTCCTGCTGACGGCTCGTCGCGCCTGACCGGTCAGCGCGCCTTGACGCTGATCATCCGCGACGGACGGCTGCCCGCGGCGTTGTAGGCCTGGACGATGTAGCGGTACGCCACGCCTTTCACCACGGTCGTGTCCGGCCAGGAGATGGTGTCGGCTGGAAGCGTCGCGATGACGGTCGTCGGCGTGCACGAGGGCGTGCCGCACCGGAGCACCCGGTAGCCCGTCTCGGTGTCCGAGTCCTGCCAGGTCAGGGTGATCACGCCGGGCGTCGCGGTGCCCGTCAGCCCGACTGGGGTCGACGGGATCTTGAGCGGGGCCTGGGTGACGGCAGTGGCGACGTTGCTCCAGCCGGACGGGCCGCCGGCGTTGTAGGCGCGCAGCCGGTAGGAGTACGACGTGGAGGCGGCCAGCCCGGTGTTGCTGAACGAGGTCTGGGTGAGCGACGGCGCGATCGTCGCGAACGTCGTGCAGCCGGTGCCCGTACAGCGGTCGAGCGTGTAGCCGTCGGCGCCGGGCACGGCGGCCCAGCTCAGGTCGACCTGCGACGAGGACACCGCCTGGGCGCTCAGCGTCGGCGTCGCCGGCGGCGGCACGACGGGCGTCTGCGTGACGGCGGTGGCCACGGTGCTCCAGTCCGACGGGCCGCCCGCGTTGTAGGCGCGCAGCCGGTAGGAGTACGACGTGGAGGCGGCCAGCCCGGTGTTGCTGAACGAGGTCTGGGTGAGCGACGGCGCGATCGTCGCGAACGTCGTGCAGCCGGTGCCCGTGCAGCGGTCGAGCGTGTAGCCGTCGGCGCCGGGCACGGCGGCCCAGCTCAGGTCCACCTGCGACGTGGACACCGCCTGGGCGCTCAGGGTCGGCGCGGCGGGTGGCGTCGGCGGGGGTGGCGGGGCGCCGAGCGCGCCGAACACGTCGGCGGCGAAGGACCCGGCACCGGAGAAGGACTCCACGCGCAGCTTCCACGTGCCGGCGACGGCGCTGGCGATCCCCAGCGTCTCGAAGCGCCCGGGGGCACCGCAGTTGTTGTTGCTGGCCTCGAGCATGCAGCGGCTCATCGCCACGACGGTGCCCGAGGGGTTCACGAGGTAGGCGTCGATGTCGGGCGACCACTCGTAGCCGTACCAGCACGTACCTCCCAGCGGCAGCGCGCAGGTCGCCGCGCCGTTCGTGGTGCGCAGCGTGACGCCGAGCGGCTGGCCGGCGGTGCTCACGTCGAACGGGAAGTCGACCGACGCGCCCGAACCCACCGACCCGGTGAGCACGGTGTGCCCCGGCCACGCGGCGGTCCCGGCGCTCGTCGCGCCCAGCGCGGCGACGAACGACCGCGCGTCGACCAGGCCCCAGCCCCACTCGTTGTCGGCGCCGGGGCTGCCGGCGTCCTGGGCCGAGGTGTGGAGGGCCTGCTTGACCTCGGCCGGGGTGGCGGCCGGGTCGGCCTCGAGGCCGAGCGCCACCACGCCCGCGACGAACGGCGTCGCCATCGAGGTGCCGGAGAGCGACCAGTACGACGAGGTCGTCCCGGCCTTCGCCGCCACCACGCTGAGGCCGGGCGCGACCACGTCGGGCTTGGTCGGCGCGGCCGGGTTGGTGGTCGGGCCGCGGCTGGAGAAGCCCGCGAGGTACAGGCCGTTGTCGGTGTCCGTCGACCCGGCCAGGGCGGACGGGTCGGAGGCCGCGCCGACGGTGACCACGTCGGTGGCCACGCCGGGCGAGTTGACGGTGCCGGGGGCGTCGCCGCTGTTGCCGGCCGCGACGACCACGACCTTGCCGGCCGCCACCGCGGCGTTGGCCGCCTGGCTCCCGGCGTCCGAGCCGTCGGAGGGAGGACTGCCCAGCGACATGGAGATCACGTCGACGTCCGAACGGGCCGCGCACCACTCGATGCCGGCGACCACGTCGGCGTCGTCGCCGACCCCGGTGCTGTCGAGCACCTTCACCGCGATGAGCGAGGCGCCGGTCGCCACACCGCCGTACGCCGCGTTCGCCGGGCCGGTCGGACGGCCGGCTGCGATGCCCGCGACGTGCGTGCCGTGGCCGTGGTCGTCGTACGGCGTGGCGCGGTCGTTGACGAAGTCCTTCCAGCCGACGACCCGGCCGGCGAGCTGCTCGTGGTTCGGGTCGATGCCGGTGTCGATGATGCAGATGCCGACCCCGCTGCCGTCGAGGGTGCCGTCGGTGGCGGCGCCCGTGGCGCGGGCGGCGTCGACGCCGTAGTCGGAGTTCCCGGACTCGTCGAGCGCGCGAGCCTGGCCGTCGAGCTCGACGCGGGTGACGCCGGGGGCGTGGGCGAGGGCGGTCACCTGGCCGCGCCTCACCGAGCCGACGAAGCCGCGGATGGTGCGGAAGGTACGTCCCACCTTCAAGCTCGGTGCCGCTGCTCGCGCTGTCGCGCGGGACGTGCCCTGGACGATCACCCGCACCCGCTCGCCCGGACGGGCCGCGGCCAGTGCGGCCTCCAGGTCGTCGGCGATCTTGTCGCGGTCCCGGTCACCCTTCCCGGGGACCGCGGGCCGGGCCTTCGCGGCGGCATCGCCGCGGGCGCCTGCACGTGCGGCGGGCGCCGGGGCAGCCGCGAGCGTGCCGGCGACCACCACGGACGCGACGGCGGTCAGGACCAGGGATGCGCGGGCGCGAGGCACCATCACGTGCTCCTTCAAAAGGCCCGAGACGCCGATGCCTCCTCAATGTAGGCAGCAGCGGGCACCGCGGGAACGGGAACTAGACCAGTGGGACAAGATGGTCCGGGTGAGCGAGGCCGAGGAGGAGTCCGCGCGGACCGTGCTCGTGGCCGGCGCCGCGAACCTGCTCATCGCGGTGGCCAAGCTGGTGGCCGGTCTGGCGTCGGGGTCCTCGGCGATGCTCGCCGAGGCGGCGCACTCGGTGGGCGACACCATGAACCAGGCCTTCCTGCTGACCGCGCTGCGGCGCAGCCAGCGGCCACCGGACCCCCGGCACCCGTTCGGGCACGGGATGGCGCGGTACTTCTGGTCGCTGCTGGCCGCGGTCGGGATCTTCGTGCTGGGCGCCGGCTTCGCGGCGTACCAGGGTGTCGCGGCGCTGCTGCACCCGAGCGACACCGGCTCGCCGTTCTGGTCGCTGGTCGTGCTCGCGGTCGCGTTCGTCTTCGAGGGAGCGTCGTTCGTGCGGGCGGTGTGGCAGCTGCGGGGCGAGGCTGCGGCGGCCGGCCGCTCGACGGCCTCGCACCTGCGGACCGAGGCCGAGCCGGCGCTGCGCGCGGTCGTCTGGGAGGACGGGGTCGCCCTCGCCGGACTGCTGCTGGCGGCGGCCGGGCTGCTGCTGGACGAGGCCATCGGCAGTCACGTCTTCGACGCGCTCGCCTCCCTGGCGATCGCGGTGCTGCTCGTGCTGGTCGCCTACGGGCTGGGCCGTCAGAACGCCGAGCACCTCATCGGCAAGGCCGTGTCGGAGGAGATGCAGGAGGGCATCGTGCGGCTGATCCGCGGGACCGACGGTGTCGACGGCGTGCTCGAGCTGCTGACGATGCGCCTGGCGCCGGACCAGGTCCTGGTGGCGGCCCGGGTCGACCTGGCCAGCGACTTCAGCCCCGAGGAGCTCGAGGAGGCCGCCGACCACGTGGAGCACCGGATCCGGGAGACCTATCCCGAGGTGCGGCACGTGTTCCTCGACCCGACGCCGGGTCAGGAGGACGAGCCGGTGGGCACGCTTCCGGACGCGTGACGTCCGGAACTGGGCCTAGCGTCGGGTCCATGAGCGACATCCCCGCGACGAGCACGTCCGACGACCGGCCGTGGGAGCCCACCTTCGACGGCACCGAGGCCGAGCACCTGCTCGGTGCCCTGGACCGGCTGCGCTGGACGTTCCGGTACAAGGCGGACGACCTGGACGCGGCCGGGCTGGCCGCCAGGTTCGGGCCGTCGACGCTGACGCTCGGCGGGCTGCTCAAGCACCTGGCCGCGCAGGAGGACTACGCGTACTCCGTGAAGACCGCCGGTGAGGCCATGCCGGGGGAGTGGGCCGCCAACGGCTGGGACGGCGACGACGACTGGGAGTTCTCCTCCGCGGCCGAGGACGACCCGGCGTACCTCTACGCGTTGTACGACGGCGCGGTCGCGCGCGCCCGCGCGGGGTTCGCCGACGCGATCCAGCACGCCGGGCTCGACCAGCAGGTCGCCCAGGCAGCGATGGTGGGCCGGCCGGTCAGCCTGCGCCGGGTGCTGTTCGACATGGTCGAGGAGTACGGCCGCCACACCGGGCAGGCGGACCTGGTGCGCGAGGCCGTGGACGGACGAGTGGGGGAGGACCCGCCGCCCGGCTGGCGCCCCGTGGGGGCGCGAGCCTGACGACGGGTCCTCCCCCTCGGGGGCGAACCTTGGTCAGCCTCCTGCGTCAGCGCCGCCGGACGACGACGACCTCGCAACTCACCGACACCTGGTCCTTGGCGTCGACCACCACGCGGTCGCGACCGCCGCCACAGCGGACGATGTCGCGGTGGCCGTCGGCGGCGAGGATCATGTCGTTCCCCTTGCCGCCGCTCAGGACGTCCTTGCCGCCACCGCCGACGATGCGGTCGTTGTCGGACGCACCGAGCAGCAGGTCGCCCTCGGAGCCGCCGAGCAGACGGTCCTTGCCGGCGCCGCCGAGCAGGCGGTCCTTGCCGCGGCCACCCTTCAGCAGGTCGTCGCCGCGCTGGCCGCGCATCACGTCGCCCTCGGTCTCACCGGTGAGGATGTCGCGGCCGGCGTTGCCGGAGATGACGTCCCGGCCGGCCTGGCCGCGCATGGTGTCCTTGCCGGCACCGCCCTTGAGGCAGTCGTTGCCGGCCCGACCGAGGACCCGGTCGTCGCCCTCGGCGCCGCGGATGCGGTCGCCGGCGGCGGAGCCGCGCAGCCGGTCGCCCTTGACGCTGCCGTCCTGGACGAACGCGGGGACACCCTGGCAGGTCGACGAGGCCGGGCCGTACGGCGTGGTGTCGCAGGCGTCACCGATGCCGTCGTGGTCGGTGTCGGCCTGGCCGGGGTTGGCGGCCGTCTTGCAGTTGTCCTTGCCGTCCGGGGTGCCGTCGCCGTCGGTGTCGGGACCGTACGGCGTGCTGTCGCACGCGTCGCCGATGCCGTCACCGTCACTGTCGGCCTGACCCGGGTTGGGGTTGGTGTCGCAGTTGTCGGGCACGTTCGGCACGCCGTCGCCGTCAGTGTCCGGACCGCCCGGCGTGCTGTCGCACGCGTCGCCGATGCCGTCGCCGTCCGTGTCGGTCTGGCTCGGGTTCGGGACGTTCACGCAGTTGTCCGTGGAGTCCAGCACGCCGTCACCATCGGTGTCCGGCCCCGTCGGCGGGTTCTCGCACGCGTCGCCGATGCCGTCGCCGTCGGTGTCGGCCTGGCCGGGGTTCGAGACGGTCGGGCAGTTGTCGCTCGAGTCGGGGATGCCGTCGCCGTCGGTGTCGGTGGCGGGCACCGCGTCGCAGGCGTCACCGATGCCGTCGCCGTCCGTGTCGGCCTGGCCGGGGTTCGCGACGCTCGGGCAGTTGTCGCTCGAGTCGGGGACGCCGTCGCCGTCGGTGTCGGTCGGTGACGGGTCGGCCTTGCTCGCCCGCAGCAGCACGTTGTCGTAGTCGAACGTGCCGGCCGGCAGCACGCCCACGAGGGCGTCGATGTCGGTCTGGATGCGGAGCTTGTAGTCGTGCCCCACGGTCAGGTCGCCCGGGACGACCGTGGCGGCGGTCACCGAGGCCCAGGTGGGCTGCTGGGTCGCGGCCCGGTCGAGCACCTTCAGGGTGGTGTGGCTCGTCTGGTCGTCGAGGAACACGCGGTAGCGGGCGCCGCTGACCAGCGCCAGCAGCGCGGCCGCGTCCACGCGACGGTCCATGGTGAAGAACACCGAGTCCGGCGTGCTGCCACCGGCGCCGTTGTAGGTGAACGTCGGGCTGGTCCACTCGGTCCGGCTGGTGCCGACCACGCCGGCCACGCCGGAGAAGGTGGACCGGAGGAAGCCGTCGCCGGCTCCGCCGGTGCCGCCGTTGGCGACGTACGCGGTGGTGGCGGTCGGACAGGTGAGTGGCGGCAGGCAGAGGAGACCGACGGTCTCGCTGCTCCCGGTCCACCCGCCGACGGACGTCGAGAAGTCCCTCGACACCTGGGTCGGGTGGTAGTCGTTGGTGACCGCGAAGGCCGCGGTCGCGAATCCGACGCTGAGTGCTACCGCGACGACGACCGCCGTCGCGAGGCGCAGCACAGCCGCCGGAAGAAGACGTGCAGGCATGGACAATCTCCCCGTATTCGTCTGCCCTGGTGTGGATCTCCGTGGGGGGCCGGACACGGGGCAGACATCAGGATTGTCCTCGCGCGCGGTCCTGCTGTTACTAGGTGAACGGCGGACCACCTCGGGGGTTACGGTCCACACCCCTCGATCTAGACACGCGGTGCTGGCCTGACCCACATGTCCCTGACCACGAGGGATTGGGTGGGGAACGCCGCGTCGGGGTCGGGGCGGGTGAAGGGTCCGGAGTCGTCGGCGAAGACGGCGGTCTGCAGGATGGCGGTCCACGGCTTGTCGAGGACGGCGGCGCAGGTCGAGGCCGCGATCACGTCCGAGCACGTGTCGGTCGCGTAGACCTCGCCGTCGAAGAGGTAGCTGACGGTCAGACCCTGCTTGCGCACGACGTACCGGTGGAAGCCGGTCGGGCCGCCGACGGACCACGCCGCGGTGTCCGGCTTGTGGTGCCAGCTGGAGTACGTCGCGTCGGTGCAGGTGACGTGGGTGGCGGAGTGGACCTTGTCGGGCTGGAAGGAGTACCACTCCAGGACGTCGAGCTCACCCCACAGCGGGTCGCAGTGGATCTGGTCGAGGTTCACCAGCCACAGCGCGCTCCGGGCGCCGGGGACGGAGGCCTCGGGCAGCTTGGCCTCGAAGCCCCACTCGAAGTCGATGCCACCCATCTGCGGCTCGACGAGCTTGACCCGCCCGATGGAGTACGTCGGGGCGCCGCACGGCGACGGCCAGCCGCAGTCGCGGCTGGCGGAGATCACCAGGTTGCCCGAGTCGTCGACGCGGACGTCGTCGGCGGAGTACGTGCCCTGCCGGTGGGTCTCGCAGGCCGCGTCTCCGACGTACTTCTGGAACGTGAAGCCCTGCCACGTGAAGACCTCGCCCAGCGCCTGCCCGTAGTGCAGGCCGCAGTAGTCCGGGTTCGGCGGGCCGGCCGGCCCGGAGGCGGGTGCGACGAGGCCGAACGCGGCGATCAGCGCGCTCACCACGAGCTGCACGAGCACCGCCACCGGTGCAGCGTAGGGGCTGCAGGCGACCATGGGCCGACAATGGGTCTGTGATCACCGAACAGACGGCCCGGGCGCTGCGCGCGGCGATGGAGCGCGCCGGCGTCGCGTGGACGCCCTCCGCAGGGGACCGGTTCTTCGTGCCGGACCGCGGCTTCGAGGAGCCGTTCATCGTCAGCGAGATGGTCATCGAGGTGCGCGACCTGCCGAGCGGCCGGCTGATCCGGTTCAACGGCACGACCGAGTGGGCGCTCGACAGCGTGGCAGCCGACGAGGTGCTGTGGGTGCCGTGGGAGCACCAGCTCCGCGAGCTGCTCGGGGAGCGGTTCGCGGGCCTCGAGCGGGTGCCCGGCGAGGTCGAGGGGTACGCCGTCGTGCTGACCGACGGCAGCCGGCACGTCGACGTCGAGCCGGAGCGCGCCTACGCGCTAGCCGTGCTGGCCGGCCTCTGACGAGACCCGACCGGGGATCATCGCCAGCACGACGGCACCCGAGAGGCCGACCAGCGCCGCCGCGAGGTCGAGCGCGGGCACCAGGCCGGCCACCTCGCCGAGCACGCCGCCGACCGCCGCGCCGAGCAGGCTGGCCAGCCAGATCGAGGCCTGGAGCGACCCGAAGACCCGACCCCGCACGTGCTCCGGCGTGCGCTCCTGGGCCAGCGTCTCGACGCCGACCGACGAGGCGACCGCGGTCACGCCGCCGACCACGGACAAGGCGACGGCCAGCCACAGCACCGGCACGTTGAACTTCACCAGCAACAGCACCCCGGCCAGCGCGGAGCCCCAGCCGATCAGGTGCCGGGGCGAGGCCCGGTGGCCCAGCGCGCCGACCACGAGCGACCCGGCGATGCCGGAGAGGGACGACACCATGGACAGCAGCGCCACGACCCCGACCCCCTCGCCGAGCAGGTCGCGCACCCACGGCACGTGCAGCGGGTCGAGCATCGTGCCGCCGAACGTCATCAGACCGAACACCACGAACAGCACCGCGATCGTCCGGTCGGTGCGGACGACGTCCACGCCGGCCAGCCACTCCCGCCAGAACCCCAGCACCTCCTCTTCGGCGGCCCGCGGCGGGCGCGGCGCCACGATCGGCACGACCAGCAGGGCCGCGGCGACGAACGTCAGCGCATCGACGACGACGACCGCCTCCAGGCCCCACCACGAGAAGAGGGCGGCGCCGAGGGGTACGCCGGCGAGCCGGCCGAGCCGGTTGTTCAGTGCGTTCATCGCGTTGGCCTCGACCAGCAGGTCGCGCGGTACCAGCGTCGGCAGCAGGGCCGACTCGGCCGGCCCGGCGAACGCCGCGACGGCGGACTGGACCGCCGCCACGACGTACACGACCCACAACTGGCCCTCGCCCACCAGCAGCAGGGCGGCCACCGTCGCGGCCTGGAGCAGGTTGGTCACCACGAGCACCCGCTTGCGGTCCCACCGGTCGACGAAGACGCCGGCGGGCGAGGTGAGCACGATGGCCGGTGCCAGCTCGGCCACCGTCATGCCGGCGGTCGCCAGGGTCGAGCCGGTCTCGGCGTACACGAAGAACGGCAGCGCGGTCATCAGCACCCAGTCGCCGGCCACCGACACCAGGCCGGCCAGCCAGAGGAGGGAGAAGTCGCGCCGCCGGAGGACGGCGAGCACGGCTAGCCCGACGTCACGCCGACGTGCACGAGTCGCATCGACTCGCGCAGGAACACCGCGCTCACGGCCGGACCGTCGTCGGTGCCGAACTCGACGACCTTGGCCGGCGACCCGTCGCGGACGACGTCCCGGACCGGCAGGGCCCGCAGCCGCGGCTCGCGCCGCCGCACCTCCCGGACCGTGGGATGTGCCAGGGCCAGCCCGGTCAGCGAGCCGGTCACCTGCTCGCCGCACCCGTCGCAGGTCGCCACCCACCCGTGCCGCGAGGACCAGTGGCCGAGCTCGGGCCGCGTGTAGGGCCGCGGCGTGACCGGCCGGTGGCAGCGCACGCACGCCGGAGCCGCGGACCGCCAGTAGGTGTGGGTCCACACCGCGATGCGGGCCTGGATCGCGCTGGGCCGGCGTACCTCACCCACGAGGGCGCCGAACACCGGTGCGTCGAGCGGCAGGTGCACTGACAGCCCGGCCGGGTCGCACAGCCGGCAGCGGAACGCCACCTCGGCGTCGTCCTGACGTACCTCGACGCCGGCGCGGCCGCAGTCGACGCACCGCAGCCGCGTCGCCCGCCAGCCGGCACCGTACCGGCCGGTCCAGCCCTCGGCCAGCGCGTCGCCGGCGAAGCGGGTCTCCAGCAGGTACCTCAGGCGAGACCGGCCGCGGCTGACGCGCATCGACACGGCGTCGGCCGACGTACCGAGCCGCGTGGCGATCTCGGCGTGGCTGAGCTCCTCCACGTAGTGCCCGACCAGCGCGTCCCGCGTCGCGGCCGGCAGCAGCCCGAGGGCCCGGTCGAGCAGCTCGACGAGCTCCTCGCGCTCGAGCACCGAGTCCAGGTCGTGCGCCTCGCCGGGGTCGGGCTCGGCGACGGGCAGAGGGGCGAGGCCGCGCGCCCGCAGCCAGCGCCGGCAGACGTTGCGGGCGATGGCGTTCAGCCAGGCCTCCGCGCCGCCCGGACGGTCGGTCTCGGTCAGCCGGTGCTGGAGGCGCCAGGCCGTGAGCAGCGTCTCCTGGGCGAGGTCCTCGGCGGCGCCGGCGTCGCCGACGACGGCTCCGCAGAGGCGTACCAGGCGGGCGCGCTGGTCGGTCGACCAGAGGGTGGCGGTCTGGGCGGGCAACGGGGAGGCTCCTTCGGCAGAGGCGAGCATGTCACCTCCAGATCGCCCGGGGAGCGCCGCGACCAACGCCGTTACCAGTCGATCTCGCGGACGTCGGTGACCCGGCGCGGCGGCACGTCCGCCGGCACGGCGACCGACGGCTCGTGCAGCGACTCGAAGGACAGGGACACGAGTGCCTCGAGGTCGGCCAGCGTCACCTCGTACGTCGCGAAGTCGTCGAGGGTGCCCGCGGCCCGGATCGGGTCGACCTCCTGGGCCAGCACGAAGCAGCGGGCGCGCAGGGTGCCGTCGAGCACGTAGACCACGACCTTCCAGAACGCGCCGGGGATGAGCACCCCGCGGTACTCGACGTCGGCCCCGCCCAGCACCGGTCCCGCGAGGAGGGTCAGCCGGCGGCGCTCGAGGTCCGCCTGCTCGAGCACGGCGTTCTCCAGCAGTCCCCACACCCCGTCGAGCCCGGACTGGTTGAAGTCGTTCATCTGCGGTGTGATGTTGGTGAAGAAGAACGAGTCGTGGTTGGCCGCCTGCGCCTCCGCGAGCGTGCCCCACAGCAGGTCCGAGCGGCGCGCCAGGTGGCCGCGGTCGAGGTCGTTGCCGGCGTAGACCTCCTCGCCGGTCTGCGCCGCGGCCGGCAGTCGCTGGTCCAGCCGGAAGTCGTCGGACCGCGGGATCGAGTCGGACGGGAACAGCGCCAGCCCGTCGATGTTCCAGGCGACCCAACGGGCCAGCCGGCGCGAGGCGCTCATCACCAGCGAGAAGTGGGTGTAGTCCCACCGCGTCGTCCCGTCGACGTCCAGGACGTCGGCCGCCGCGTCACCGGTCACGACGGGCGTGGCGACGGGCGCCCCGAGGAACTGCTCGTCGTACACACCAGAACTCTAGGGTGGCGGGGTGTCCACCCCACCCGCGTCGGTCGCGGTCATCGGCGGCAGCGGCTTCTACGAGTTCCTCGACGACGCGACGCAGGTGCCGGTGGAGACGCCGTACGGCGCCCCGTCGGCCGACATCGCCGTCGGCCGGGTCGGCGGGGTGTCGGTCGCGTTCCTGCCGCGCCACGGCCAGGGCCACGCGTACCCGCCGCACCTGATCAACTACCGGGCCAACCTGTGGGCGCTCCGCTCCCTCGGTGTGCGCCAGGTGCTGGCGCCGTGCGCGGTCGGCGGCCTGCTGCCCAGCGTCGCGCCGGGCGACGTCGTCGTGCCGGACCAGCTCGTCGACCGGACCAGCGGCCGCATCCAGACCTACGTCCAGACCGGAGCGGTGCACGCGCCCTTCGCCGACCCGTACTGCGACCGCCTCGCCACCGCCCTGGCCGCGGCCGACCCGGGGGTGAAGCGCGGCGGCGCGATGGTGGTCATCGAGGGGCCGCGCTTCTCGACACGAGCGGAGTCGCAGTCCTACGCCGCCGCCGGCTGGAGCCTGGTCAACATGACCGGCCACCCCGAGGCCGTCCTCGCCCGGGAGATGCGGATGTGCTACTCGGCGATCGCGCTGGTCACCGACATGGACGCCGGCGTGGAGAGCGGTGAGGGCGTGGGCCAGGCCGAGGTGTTCGAGATGTTCGCGGCCAACATCGAGCGGCTCAAGGGCCTGCTGGCCACCGTGCTCGCCGACCTGCCGTCGCCGGACGGCTGCGCGTGCTCCTCGTGGGCCGACGAGCTGGAGCTGACCTACACCATCCCGTGAGCGACCAGCGCGGTCAGCGCCCGTAGCCGCCGCAGGCCCCGGTGACGGGCGACGCGCACCGCGGTCGCCGACATGCCCAGGGCCTCGGCGGTGGCGGCGACGTCCAGGCCGATCACCTCCAGGCACGCGACCACCTCGCGCTCGCGTCGCGGTAGGTCGGCCAGCACGGACCTGATCCAAGCCGTCCGCTCGACGTCGTCGGGAGCAGGCACCGGCGGGGCGAACGCGTCGAGGTCCTCGGGCGTGGCCCCCCACGTGCGCCGCCGCCCCGCGCGGCGGCGCGCGTTGGCGGCCACCCGGCGGGCGATCCCGAACAGCCAGGCGCCGAACTCCTGGGCGGTCCCGTGGAACTCGGCGATCTTGGCGGCCGCGGTCAGCCATGCCTCGGCCGCGACGTCCTCGGGCCCCAGCGCCGCGTCGGTGCCGGACACGGCCCGGAGCCAGACGACCAGCCGGCCCGCGTGGGCTCGGTACAGCTCGCGCCAGGCGTCCCCGTCACCGCCCTTGGCCCGGCGGATCAGGTCGTCGTCATCGACCACGAGGTGCGTCGGTCGGTGGAGTGTGGGTCGGTGCATCCGTGGGCCCGCCGGAGCCCGGGTCGATCGGCCGATGGGTCGGCGACGGACTGGCCGCCCAGCTCGGGCGGCCGGTCGGGTGGCTGCCGGGACCACCCGTCGGCAGGCCGGACGGCTGTCCCGTGGGCACCCCGGACGGTGGCGCGGGAGGCGACGCGGACGGTGCCGCCGTCGGTCCGGCGCTCGGGGGCGGGCCGGACGGCTGGCCTGCGGGTTGGCCCGCTGGCTGTGCGGACGGTCGGCTCGCAGGGTCGGTGGGCGCGACCACCCCGTCGAGCACCGGGGCCGGATCGGGCGCGTGGTCCTCGGACGGCGACTGCGAGATGACAGGTGTGGGCGTGGGCTCACCCGAGTCGCCGATCACGCCGGCGGCGTACGCGCCCCCGGTGGTGACGACGGCGACACTGGCCGCCGCCGCGGCGATCTTCCAGCCCGTGCTGCCGGCCACGGGGGAGCCGGCGGCGATCGTCTGGGCCGATCGGCCCGCGGCGGCGGCCAGGCGCGCCACCAGGAGGTCGTCCGGTTCGAGCGTGGGCACGGCCACGGCCAGGTCGGGACCTGGGTGCGGCATCGTGTGCTCCTTCCTCGGACCGGGTCGGTCCGGCCCCAGCATGCTCGGGCAGCCGGCGCCGGATCAACCGCTCCGGTCGACGACCGTCTTGGTGGTTCTCACCCCTCCGCAACGGCACCCGGGTCGGGTTACTCCGCGTTGCCGGGGTGGTTCGTGGTGTCAGGGTGGGTGTCGGCGTCGGGGTGGTCGTCACCGCCCGGGTGGTTCGTGCTGTCCGGGTGGTTGTCCGGGCCGTAGTCACCGTGCGGCCCCGCGTGCACGCCGGGCCCGTACCCGGGACCCGCCGACTCCGTCGTGTCCTCGGTCGGCTCGTCGGCGGCCTCGGTGGTCTCCTCGGACTTGGGGCCCTGGGCGTGGGCGTCACGACCTCGTTCGGCGATGGCCTGGCTGGCACGGTCGGAGGCCTGGTCGGGTAGGGCGGCCGGGCCGTTCGGGGTGGCCTCGCTCGTGGGCGCACCGGTCGGCCGCACCTCCTCGGCGGGCGACGCCCGGTGGTCTGAGGGATGGTCACCGGCGTGGTCGAGACCGGCCTGGCTGGCGGCGTAGGCGCCTCCGACCAGGAGGATGGGCAGGGTGGCGCCGAGCGCGATCGCACGGCGCAGGGGGATCCTGTTCATGCCCCTACCTGTCGCGAGTGGTCCCCGGTGTTACATCGGTCCCGGACGGTCTGCGGTTCCGCATCCAGGGGATGGTGATCAGCGCCCAGCCGCCGGCGACGATGGCGACCTCGGCGAGCAGGTACCAGGGCCAGGGGCCGAGGTAGTCGAGGACGGTGCCCTCCGGCTTGGCGTTGAAGTAGCCGTAGTTGGTGTCGAGCAGGCCGTTGACCGACATCGCGACGCCGACCCAGAGGGCGGTCGCGGCCACGGCCCGCCGGTACCCGCGCCAGTCGGGTCCCTGGCGGAGCGTCAGCGTCGCGTAGACCGCGCCCCAGACCAGCAGCACGTGCTTGCCCCAGAAGGCGAAGAAGTTCGGGTCGGGGAAGGCCTCGTCGAGCGTCGGCTGGGCCATCGCCTGGAGGGAGAGGGTCAGCCCCCAGTAGTAGGCGAGCGCGAGGGCCAGCGGGTGACGGGTGAGCAGCGCCCACGCGACGGGGACCCAGGCGAAGTCGCACAGCTGGAGCGGGAGGTTCCCCTTGAACGACCCGTCGCCGAACTCGGTGACGGTCCCGATCAGGCCGAGCACGATGTTGCCGGCGGCGAGCGCGACGGCGAGCGGTCGCTCGACGGGCCGGCCGCGCACGAGCGGGCCGATCGCGAGCAGCACCACCACGCCGACGGCGAACACACCCAGGACGACCAGGTGTGAGGTACCCCAGGGGTGGAACACCGGTCGTCTCCCGTCGGGGCCCTACTCGGGCTTGGTCGCGCGGACGACGTACGCCGCCATGGACCCCTCGATGAGCCCGTCGCCGAGGCGGCGGGCCAGGGCCTTGGTCAGCTTCGGCACGATGTCGCCGAGCTCGGCCCGCTCCTGGATCTCGAAGCGCAGCGGGGTGCCGAGGCAGTAGCCCTCGGCCAGCACCTTCGCCGACGGGGCCCGCCCGACCAGCTCGACCCGCTCCAGCTCGGCGACGTGGAGGCCGGCGGCCTGGACGTCGGCGCGGATCCGGTTCGGGTCGGCGTACCCGTGCGGCACCCGGCGCAGGAAGTCCGGCGGGTCGTCGGGGATCAGCTCGGCCAGGGCGTCGATGACGGCGGCCTCGACCTCGTGGGTCTCGAGGGTGTCCCAGGCGTTGAAGAGGAAGGAGCCGCCCGGCGCGAGCACCCGGCGCACGCCGCGGTACGCGCCGACGCGGTCGGGCAGGAACATCACCCCGAACTGGCAGACGACCAGGTCGAAGGAGCCGTCGGCGTACCGCAGCTCCTGCGCGTCGGCCACCTCCCAGGTCGGCCCCGGCGTGCGCGACGAGGCGTAGGTGACCATCGCCTGGTTCAGGTCGGTCGCCACGATCTCGGCGTCCGGCAGCGCCTCGACGAGGCCGGCGGTGACGATGCCCGTGCCCGCGGCCAGCTCGAGGACGCGGGCGTGCGGCAGCTCGAGCGCCCGGAGCGAGATGTCCGCGGCGAAGGGCGCGAACGTGGCCAGCCCGAGGCACCGGTCGTAGACCTCGGGCATGGACTCGAGCCAGCTGGTGTCGGCTGCTGTGCCTTCGGTCATGGGGGCGAGTGTGCCCCATCCGTAGGATCCGGGTTCGTGAACGACTACCCGTACGCCGATCGGTACGCCGTGAACCGCACCCTCCCCGAGCACGGCCGGCCGCGGACCGACGTCCTCGCCGAGATGCGGGAGATGGCGACCGAGGAGGACGCGTTCTGGGAGACCGGGAAGATCTCCGGGACGATGTACTGCGGCGACCACGAGCACTACGAGTTCCTCAACGAGGCGTTCGGGATGTACGCCCACGTCAACGCCCTGCAGCGGGACATGTGCCCCAGCCAGACCAAGTACGAGGGCGAGGTCATCGCGATGGCCCTCGACCTGCTGCACGCCGACGCGGTGGAGGACGGTGCGCCGGCCGGGCTGGTCACGACCGGCGGCACCGGGAGCATCCTGCACGCGCTCGTCGCCTACCGCGAGCACGCCCGCGAGACCCGCGGCGTCACGCAGCCGAACTTCGTGAAGCCGGAGACCGGGCACGCGGCGTTCGACAAGGGCTGCCACCTGTTCGGCATCGAGATGCGGGTGGCGCCGGTCGACCCCCGGACCACGGCCGTGGACCTGGACGCCGTGGCCGGGCTCATCGACGAGAACACCATCGCGATCATGGGCTCGGCCGGGAACTACGCCTACGGCACCATCGACCCGATCGCGGAGCTCGCGGCGCTGGCCGCGGAGCGGGGCGTCGGCATGCACGTGGACGCCTGTCTTGGTGGCTTCATCCTGCCGTTCGCCGAGGACGCCGGGCTGAAGATCCCGGAGTTCGACTTCCGGGTCTCGGGCGTCACGACGATCTCGGCGGACACCCACAAGTACGGCTACGCGTTCAAGGGCTCCTCGACGCTGCTGTTCCGCGACAAGGCGCTGCGCAACGCGCAGTACTTCCACCTGCTCGACTGGTCGGGCGGCAAGTACATGTCGCCCGGCATGGAGGGCTCCCGCTCCGGCGGCCTGATCGCGAGCACGTGGGCCGCGATGGTGTCCCTGGGCCGTGAGGGCTACCGCGAGCACGCGGTCGAGATCTTCGAGACCGCCGCCTCGATGATGGACGTCGTCCGGTCGCACCCCGAGCTGCGGATCATGGGCGACGGCACGGCCGGCGCGCCGACGTTCTGCTTCTCCTTCACCAGCGACGAGTTCGAGATCTACCACCTCGTCGACTTCCTCGGCCCGAAGGGCTGGCGGTTCAACGGCCAGCAGTACCCCAACGCGATCCACATGGCCGTCACCCGCCCACAGACCCGCGCCGGCGTCGTCGACGCGTTCGCCGCCGACCTGGCCGACGCCGTCGCCTACGCGCACGAGAAGCACGCGGCCGGCGAGGAGGCGTTCTCCGGCGCCATCTACGGCGGCGTGGCCGGCGGCCTCGACCAGGCCACCTCCGACTTCATCGTGATGGTCATGGACGACATGCTCGACAAGCAGCAGGCCCTGCCTCCGGCCCCATGAGTGATCCAGTCGAGCTCGTCCTCGCGATCGACCTGGGGACCGGCGGTCCCAAGGTCGGGCTCGTCACGGTGCGCGGCGAGGTCGTCTGGTGGGAGCACACGCCGGTGCCGACGACCGTGGGCGACGGTGGCGCTCACACCCAGGACGCCGAGCTCTGGTGGCGGGTGATCGGTGAGTCCGTACGCCGCGCGCCCGGCCGCGACCGAGTGGTCGCCGTCAGCGTCACGGGCCAGTGGGCCAGCACGATCCCGGTCGACGACCAGGGTCGGCCGGTCGGCCCGTGCGTGCTCTGGAGCGACACCCGCGGCGCGCCGTACTCGAAGGCGCTGGTCGGCGGACCGGTCTCCGGGTACGCGCCCAAGCCACTGGCCACCTGGCTGCGCCGCAGCGGCGGCATCCCCACGACGTCGGGCGCGGATCCCGTCGGGCACCTGCTGTACCTCCGGCACGAGGAGCCCGACGTGCTCGCCCGCGCGCGCTGGGTGCTCGAGCCGGTCGACTACCTGACCATGCGGTTCACCGGGGTGCCGGCCGCCACCCTGGCGTCGATGACCGCGGCGTGGCTCACCGACAACCGCGACCTCGGCAGGCTCGCGTACGACGACGTGCTGGTCCGGCTCGCCGGCGTGGACGGGGCGCAGCTACCGCCGCTCGTGGCCACCGGCTCCGTCATCGGACCGGTGCTGCCCGAGGTCGCCGCCGACCTCGGCATCCCGCCCGCGGCGGTGGCGGTCACCGGCCTGCCGGACCTGCACGCCGCGGCGGTCGGGGCCGGCGCGATCGGGCTGGGCGAGCCGCACGCATCGATCGGCACGACCGCGTGGATCAGCGCTCCGATTGCCAGGAAGAAGACCGACGTGTTCCGCCAGCAGGCCAGCGTGCCGGGCCTGGACAACGCGTCGTACCTGCTGGCCAACAACCAGGACTCGGCCGGCCGCAACCTCCAGTGGTGGCGGGACACGACCGCGCCCACGACGGGGTACGAGGAGCTGCTGGCCGAGGCCGGCTCGACGCCGCCGGGCGCCGGGGGCGTGGTCTTCACCCCGTGGCTGACCGGCGAGCGGTCGCCGGTCGACGACCGCGACGCGCGGGCGGGCTTCCACGGCGTGGGGGAGACCAGCACACGTGGTCACCTGACCCGGGCGGTGATCGAGGGCGTCGCGCTGAACGCCACCTGGCTGCTGGGCGCCGCCGAACGGTTCGTCGGCGGCCGCCTCGACGACCTCCGCCTGGTCGGCGGGGGAGCGCGCTCGGACCTGTGGTGCCAGGTGCTGGCCGACGCGACCGACCGCACCGTCGTCCGAGTCACCGACCCCTGGCTGGCGGGGCTGCGCGGCTCCGCACTCGTCGCCGGCCTCGCGCTGGGCGCCCTCACCCGCGACGAGGTCCGCGGCGCGGTGCCCACCGACGAGCCGTTCCGGCCCGACCCGCGCAACCGCGCGACGTACGACGCCCTGGCCGCGGAGCTGCCGAAGCTGTACGCCGCGCAGAAGGGGTTCTTCCGGCGTTCGGCCAGGCGCTGAGGCGTCGCCTCAGCGGCAGGAGACGCCGATCTGGTACAGCTGCGCCTGGACGGACGGCAGCTGCACGTACTCCGGGTCGTTGAGCTGGTCCACCGAGAAGGTCGCGAGCAGCTTGGACACCACGCACGAGGCCGCCTCGAGCGTCGCCCCCTGCTTGGCGATGGCGACGAGGGCTGCCGCGCGGGTGGCCAGGAGCCCCAGCGCGGCCTGGGAGGTGTCGGCGGCATCGGAGACGCCCGTGCCGGGGTCGCAGGACGCGACGCGCACGAGTCCCCCGGCGGACGTCACGGTCTGCTCCCCCGGCGCGGCCGCGGCCCACTGGTCCAGCGCGGAGCGCATCCGCGAGGTGGCCTCCTTCGTGCGGCCGGCGAAGGCCAGCTTCGCGCAGGTGGTGTCCCCGCGGTCGAAGGCGACGTACGCGTCTCCTCCCCATCCGTCGGCGGCGGTCAGGGCCTGCCCGAGCGGGAGCCGCTCGGCGAGCATGAAGTACCAGGAGAGGACGCCGAGCTCGCCGGACACGAACTCCTTCTCACCCGCTGCCAGGGACGGCACCGCGACCTTGGTCGCCCCGGTGTCGCGCCTGATGACGCGGTAGGGGTCGAGGAGGATGGAGTCGTGGACGGGCGGCTTGCGGAAGAGCCGGTCGACGGAGTCGTTGCCGCCGTTCGTCGCCAGGGTCTGCATCAGTCCCTCACCCAGCACGTACGGCGCTGAGGCCTGCGTGACCAAGAGGGGAGGTACGTCGTCGCCGACGCGCTCCTGGGCCTCGACGAACTGGCGGTGCTCGTACCGGGCGAGCACCCGGCGGTCGGCCTCGCGCAACGAGCCCCGGTAGACCGACTCCACCCGCCGGGCGTCCCCCTCGACCATCGCGCGGAGCACGGCGGCGGCGGGGGTGTCGGGACCCTTCTCCGCCTGCTTCTCGAGCTTGTCGAGCCGGTCGCCGACCTGGAAGTTCTGGTCGTCGAGCACGTGCGTGAGCTCGTGGACCAGGGTGACCCGGACGGCCGGCGTGATCTTCTTCCCCCGGACCGTGATCCGCTCGTCCTCGAAGTCGTAGTACGCGAGCACGCCGCCGCTTGACCCGCTCGAGGCCGCCTCCGCCAGGTCCAGGTCGCCGGTGACCAGGCCCAGCGCGCGGAGCAGGGCGGTCTGGTGCTCCAGCTGGGCACGGTCCTCCCGGGTGAACTCCTCACCCTCGCCGGTCAGCGTCTTGTCGAACTTCTTCGACGTCAGGAAGCGCACCGGCACCGGGTGGTCGAAGTCCAGGCTGCGCATGACGGCCGCCTTGTCGGCGATCGGCTTGATCTTGGGGTTCCACGTCGCGGGGTACGACGGCTTGGAGGTCGGCAGCGGACCGACCGGACCCTCGTCCCGGCCGGGCGGACGCAGGACCATCACAGCGGCGACGACCACGAGGGCGAGGGCGACCACCCCGGCGGCGACGATCGCCCACAACGGGATCTCGACCGGTTGGTCGGACTTCTTCTCATCCTCGTCGCCAGGCGGAGGTGGCACTGGCGGGGCTGAGTAACCCCCGTACTCCGTCATGGCGCCGAGGATAGGTGTCGGCGGCGGCCGGTTGCGGGTGATTCGCCGGGTCTTCTCCCGCCCCGTAGCCTTGCTCCTCGTGGCAGGACCCGATTACGACACCCAGATCAAGCAGCTCCGGGCGACGATGAGCACGATCGGTCAGGTGCTCGACCTCGACGGCATGCGCCGCGAGATCGCCGACCTCGGTGAGCAGGTCGCGGCGCCGGACCTGTGGGACGACCAGGCCAACGCCACCCGGGTCACCGGCCGGCTCTCGGCCCTCCAGGGCGAGCTGGACCGCTTCTCGGACCTGGACAGCCGGATCGGGGACCTCGAGGCGCTGGTCGAGCTCGGCCAGGAGGTCGACGACGCGGCGTCCCTGGCCGAGGCCGAGGTCGAGCTCGGCAAGGTGAAGAAGTCCGTCGAGGCGCTCGAGGTCCGCACCCTGCTGTCGGGTGAGTACGACATGCGCGAGGCCCTCATCACCGTGCGCTCCGGCGCCGGGGGCGTGGACGCCGCGGACTTCGCCGAGATGCTGATGCGGATGTACGTCCGGTGGGCCGAGCAGCACAGGTACCCCGTCGAGGTCTTCGACACCTCCTACGCCGAGGAAGCCGGCCTGAAGTCGGCCACCTTCGCCATCCACGCGCCGTACGCCTATGGGACCTTGTCGGTCGAGGCGGGCACGCACCGCCTGGTGCGGATCAGCCCCTTCGACAACCAGGGCCGCCGCCAGACGTCGTTCGCCGCCGTCGAGGTCGTGCCGGTGCTGGAGCAGACCGACGAGATCGACATCCCCGACGAGGACATCCGCGTGGACGTGTTCCGGTCGTCCGGTCCGGGCGGTCAGTCGGTCAACACCACCGACTCCGCGGTCCGGCTCACGCACATCCCCACCGGCACGGTCGTCTCCTGCCAGAACGAGAAGTCGCAGCTTCAGAACAAGGCCTCCGCGATGGTGATCCTCAAGGCCAAGCTGCTGGCGATCAAAAAGGCCGAGGAGGCCGCCGAGCTCAAGGACCTGAAGGGCGACGTGCAGGCGACCTGGGGCGACCAGATGCGCAACTACGTGCTGAACCCGTACCAGATGGTCAAGGACCTGCGCACCGGCTACGAGGTCGGCAACCCGCAGGCCGTCTTCGACGGCGACATCGACGCCTTCATCGAGGCGGGCATCCGCTGGCGCCGTGGCGCCGAGCGCGCCGCCGAGAACTGACGCTGGTCCCGACGTACGGGAGCGGGTGTCGATCCCGGAGGACCGACACCCGCTCGACGTTGCTCCTCCCCACAAGAAGCGCCCCTACTGTGCGCCCTCCGGCCGCCCGGCGTCTGTCGGCTCGCTGACACAACGGGCAGGTCGCCCGCCGGTCGAGGAGGGACGAAGTCCCGTCACGAGACCCGGCAACATCCGCTGGTCGAGGAGGGACGAAGTCCCGTCACGAGACCGGTGCCGGGAATCCCTTGAGGCTCCTATAGATCGTCAAGGGGAGTTGGTGAGGGCTTTTCGGATCAGGGGGAGGAGTTCTCGGGCGACGTAGCGTTTGAGGCAGCGACTGATTTCGCGGTTGCTGAGGCCTTGCTGGCGGCGTCGAGCGACGTAGTCGCGGGTGGGCTGGTGGTAGCGCATTCGGACGATGACGACGGTGTGAAGGGCGCTGTTGGCGGCGCGGTCGCCGCCTCTGTTCAGTCGATGCCGGTCCGGCGACTTCGGGTCCGACACCGGTTCGGGCGATGAGCTGGGGTGCGGTGGTGCTGATCAACGACCGGAGGTCGTGGTCGGCCTGCCGGATCTCGTCGTGGAGTTGCTGACAGCGCCGGGCCAGGCGCCGCAGTGCGAGCTTGACCGCCTGGTCGGGGTCGGCCAGGTTCTCGCCGGGTCGCAGTCGGCTGCAGGTGGTGACCAGGCGAACCGAGCTGAGCCCGATCAGCTGGTCGCGCAGCGGGTCGGGTGCGGTGATGGTCATCTGGTGCAGCGCGTTGATCGCGGCGGTGTGGGCCTTGATGGCGCCGCTTCTAGCCACGCGGAGTACGCGGAGTACGCGGATCGCCTCCACCACACCGGTGCGGGTCTTGGGGGTTCCGGTGGCGGTTCCGGCCAGCACCGCGCGCGCTGCGGCGATCGCGTCGATCGGGTCGGACTTGCCCTCACGACGACGGGTTCGCCGGTTGGGGCGGTCGACCTCGACGATCTCGATCCCCTGGGCGGTCAGGTGTCGGGCCAGGCCGGCGCCGTAGGGGCCGGTGCCCTCGACACCGCCGATGCCGACCTCACCGAACCCGCCGAGCCAGTCCAGCAACCGCTGGTATCCGGTCACGCTCGCGGGGAAGGTGTGGTGACCGAGCAGGCGACCCACCGGGTCCAGTGCCGCCGCGGTATGGGTATCGGCGTGAGTGTCTACGCCACCGGTGATCGTTTGGTGCGATCGAGTGGTTCCTACCATGGGTGTTGCCGCCCTTCTCTGCCTATCGATGGGACGGCGCACAGCAGCCGGTCGGGCGGACAGCACAGTGACGAGGCGCGGCCAAGCTCCTATCAGGTCACACTCCGTCCGGCCGGTGCGCGCCACTTCCCGGCCGGTGACGGATCAAGAGCAAGGCACGAAGCCAGTGGACAAGCGGGTCAACCGGCCGGGAAACACGGCCCAATCCTCGCGGATCAAACAGCCTGATTCTCACTGTGGACAAGGGGTTCTGAGGCAGGGGGACTGTCGGTGGTCGGTGCTTGGGTGGGTACATGAGCACGGCGGTGGTGGAGCGGTTCGAGGTCGTCGACCTCGATCCCAGCGGTGTGCTCGATGCGCTCTCCGACAGCGATGCCGAGGAGCGACGGGCGACGGCGCGGAAGCTGGCGTTGGCCTACCAGTGGGCGGTGCTGCACCCCGCGACCGACCGCTCGAACGTCCTGGAGTCCCCCGAGGCGCTGGGTGGGGACGGGACACCGGAGGTGGCGGCGTTCACCGCCGAACCACTCGCGGTGCGGCTGCGGATCACCCCCGGGGCGGCCGCCGCGCTGATCGGCGACGCCCTGGACCTGGTGCACCGGCACCCGCGGCTGTGGCGGAGGGTCCAGGCGCTGCGGGTGCCGGCCTGGCAGGCCCGCCGGGTCGCCCAGCAGACCCGCACCCTCCCGTTGCCCAGCGCCCGGTGGGTCGACGACCAGCT
>NZ_JADKPN010000006.1 GCF_015352455.1 Nocardioides islandensis | reverse complement strand
CATCGGGGCCTCCCACAACTGTTGGATAGGCCGAGCAGGCAGCCCCTACTCGGTAACCCACGACCATTTGTGAGTGAGGCCCCGACCCGCAACCCCGTCAGCGCGACCGGGTCACGCCATACCGTCTAGCCCCGCGTGACCTCCGTCAGCGTCGCCAGTCCGGCCTCGACCCGGTCGGCGTCCCCGACCACGACCTTGACCAGCTTCTCGGGCGCGAGCATCGCGGCCGCCGCCTCCTGGACGTCGTCGAGGGTGGCGGCGGCGAGGCGGGCGGGGTACTCCTGGAGCCAGTCCACGCCCATGCCGTCGCTGAGGATGTCGGCGAGCAGCTCGGCCAGCCCCGACTGGGTGGCGGTGCCGAGGGCGAGGGTGCCGGTGAGGTACTGCACGGTCGCGTCCAGCTCCTCCTCCTTGGCCGGCAGTGTGGCGATCTTGCCCAGCTCGTAGAGCACCTCCACCAGCGCCGGCGCCGTCACCTCGGTCGCCACGTCGGCGGAGGTGAACACCCGCACGTCGCCGCGCAGCACGCGGATCGCGCTGTGCGGGCTGTACGTGTAGCCCTTGTCCTCGCGGATGTTCATCGTCAGCCGCGAGGAGAAGTAGCCGCCGAAGATGCCGTTCGCGATCTGCGCGGAGGCGTACGACGGATCGGTACGCCGCGGGGCGGTCCCGCCGATGCGGATGTTCGACTGCACCGCGCCCGGACGGTCGACCAGGAGCAGTGGCCCGGTGGTCAGGGCGGGCACCTTCGGGACCGCGGCACCGCGGCCGTCGGCCCGCCAGCCGGACAGCGCCTTCTCGACCTGGTCGAGGACACGCGCGGGCGTCACGTCGCCGACGAGCACGAGGAGGCTGCCGTCGGGCAGGACCCGTCGCCGGTGCGCGGCCTTGAGCGAGCCGGCCGGCACCGCGGCCACCTCGTCGGGCGAGGGGATGTTGCTGCCGTAGACGTGGTCGGCGTACCTCCGGCGCAACCACGCCTCGTCGGCGGTGACGCCTGGCTGGGACAGCGCCCGCCGCACGTGGTCGGCGAGGCGGCCGGCCTCGCGCTCGACGGCGGCCTTCGGGTACGCCGGGTCGGTCAGCACGTCGGACAGCAGCGCCAGCAGCTGCGGCAGCTTCGCGGCCAGCGCCTCGCCGCCGATCACCACACCGTCGGCGCCGTCGTCGACGCGCAGCCCGCCGCCGATCGTCTGCAGCGCCTCGGCGAGCTCGTTCTGCGATCGACCGCCGGCGCCGAGCATCATGCTGCGGCCGAGCAGCGAGACCTTCGCGAGGTCGGTCCCCCGCTTGACGGCGTTGGGGATCCGCAGCCGCACGTGGACCAGCGGCACCGACGCGCGGCGTACGGCCACCACCCGCAGTCCGCTGGGCAGCACCCGCTCGGCGACCGACGGCAGCCGCTGCTTGCGCGGCCTGGTCAGCGGCGGGATGGGCTGGGCGGCGCGCTCGCGGCGCTTGCCCGATCGCTGGACGGGACTCATGCGGCACCCGCGATCAGGTCGAGGCGGGCGCGGACGTCCGGTCTGAGCGTCCCGGCGGCGGCGGCCACCTGCTCGGCGGTGACCTCGGCGAGCCTCTCGGGCATCTCGTGCACCAGCTCGGCGCGGCCGCGCTGCTGCTCGTACGCCGCCATCGCCAGCGTGCGACGCAGCAGGTTGTCGCTCCCCTGCAGCATCCCGGACCGCAGCCGCGCCGTGACGCGGGTCAGCTCGTCGGACGCCAGCCCGTCGGTGGCCAGCCGGTCGAGCTCCTCGTCGACGGCGGCGACGACCTTGTCGGTCGGCACGTCGCCGGGGTGGTGCGCCTCCAGCACGAACGGGCACGGGTTGCGCACGTCGAAGGCGTCCTCCATCAGCCCGAGGTGGCAGCCGATGTCGGTGGCCAGCCGGTCGTCCTGCACCAGCCGCCGTCGCAGCCGGGAAGCATCGCCGGTCGCCAGGCTCGAGGCGAGCACGACGTACGGCAGGTAGGCCGCCAGGTCACCCGGGTCCGGCACCCGCCAGCCCAGCGCGACCGCGGGCGCCGGAGCGTCGGCGTCGTGCTGCTCGCCGCGGCGTTCGGAGGTCGGTGCGGGCTCGTCGAAGTCGGGACGGGGAGGGACGGCGCGCTTGGGGACCGGGTCGAAGTGGTGGTGCACGAGCTCGAGCGCGTGGTCGACCTCGAAGTCGCCGCTGACCGCGAGGACGGCGTTGCCCGGGGCGTAGTACTTGTCGAAGAAGTCGCGGGCGTCCTCGAGCGTCGCGCTCTCGAGGTCGACGAACGAGCCGTAGCCGTCGTGGGCGTTGGCCCACGACTCGTAGAGCACCGGGGCGAGGGTCAGCCACGGGAACCCGCCGTACGGCTCGTTCATCACGTTGACGCGGATCTCCTCCTTGACGACCGCGATCTGGTTGTCGAGGTTCTCCTGCGTCACGGCCGGCCAGCCCATCCGGTCGGCCTCGAGGAAGAGGGCGCGGTCGAGGGCGTTCGACGGCAGCATCTCGTAGTAGTTGGTGTAGTCCAGGCGCGTCGACCCGTTGAGGACGCCGCCGGACGCCGAGATCAGCGAGGCCAGCTCCATCTTCCCGAGCGACGCCGACCCCTGGAACATCAGGTGCTCGAAGAGGTGCGCGAACCCGGTGCGGTCCTGCGGCTCGGACCGGATCCCGACGTCGTAGTAGACCGCGACGGCGACGACGGGGGCGGACCGGTCGGGAGCGAGGACGACGCGCAGCCCGTTGCGGAGCTTGCGGCGTTCGATCGAGCTGGAAGCCATGGCGCGACGCTAGCCGACGCTCCCCGCCCGCTGGTCGAGGAGGGACGAAGTCCCGTCACGAGACCGCGCGAGGTCGACGACAGTGCTCACCGGGTCTCGTGACAGGCGCCAGGGCGCCTTCCTCGACCAGCGGTTGGTCAGCCGGGCAGCGTGTCGGCGAGGTCGGGGAGTCGTCGGACGAACCAGTCGGAGCGGGGGTCGGAGACCGGCTCGACCCGGCCGGTGGCGGTGAGCACCGTGAGGTCCTCGGCGCCCGCGAGCACCAGCGACAGCTCGAGCGAGGCCACCTGCGGGATGTCGTGCTGGAGCTGGGCGACCCGCTGCACCAGCTGCTCGACGGCGGCGATGTCGACGGCCTCGCTGCCGCGGTAGCCGAACAGCAGCGGAGCCGCCTTGATCTCGCGGACCATCGCGGCGGCGTCCCGCTCCCCCAGGGGCGGGATGCGGAAGGACCGGTCCTCGAGCAGCTCGGTCAGCGGGCCGGACACGCCGAAGGACACGACCGGCCCGAAGAGCGGGTCCTCGACGCTGGCCACCGAGATCGGGATGCCGGGCGGTGCGTTGCGCTGCACCACGAAGCCGGCGGTCTCGGGGTCGGTGATGATCTCGTTCAGGGACCGCCAGGCCTGGCGCATCTCGGTCTGGTTGTCGATGTTGCGCCAGACGTGCGCAAGGTCGGGGCGCTCGCGCAGCCGGTCGGTGGTCGCCTTGAGCACGACGTCCCAGCCGAGCGCCTTGCCCGCCCGCTGCGCCTCCTTGAGGCTCGACACCGGCACCGACGACCACAGGTCGACCCCGTAGTGCGCCAACAGCTCGTGCAGCTCCTCCTGCTCGAGGTCGCGTCCGTCGGGGTGGTCGATGAGCAGCCGGTTCACGAAGGCCTTGGCTGCCGCGGGGTCGACCGACTCGAGCGTGGCGGCCGGCCCGTTCGGGGTGCGCAGCCACACGGCGTACCCGACCACGGACGCGAGCGCGCGGACGGCGGACTCGATGGCGGGGTACGACGGCACGGATCCGCGGCCGGCACTCGCACCCGCGACGTCGGGCACGCGCAGCAGCTCGGGGACACCCTCGGTGCCGAGGAAGGAGGAGACCAGCGGCTTGTCGGACTGCTCGCCGACGGCGGCGAGCACGTTGGCGACGTCCTCGCCGGTGGTGTTGATGGGCGGGACGTACACCGCGACGACCGAGTCGACGTCCGGGTCGTCGATGGCCGCGTCGAGCGCGTCCTCGAAGTCCTCCGCCGTCGCGTCCGCCCCGAGGGCGTCGGAGCGGTTGACGACCAGGCCGACCGCCGAGGCGGCGTCGGCGGCCAGCAGCCCGATGGCGTCGCTGTTGCCGACGATCGCGACCCGGCGCCCGCGAGGCAGCGGCTGGTGGGCCAGCAGCTGGGCGACGTCGAACATCTCGTCGAGCGTGTCGACCTGGATCACGCCGGCCTGCCGGAACATCGCGTCGACCGCGCGACCCGGCGCCGCGATCTGGCGGACGATCTGGCCCATCGGCACGCCCTGGGTCGTCCGGCCCGACCGCACGGCGATGATCGGCTTGCGCAGCGAGACGCGGCGGGCGATGCGGGAGAACTTGCGGGGGTTGCCGATGGACTCCAGGTAGAGGAGCACGACCTCGGTGGCATCGTCCTCCTCCCAGTACTGGAGGACGTCGTTGCCCGACACGTCGGCGCGGTTGCCGGCGCTCACGAACGTCGATAGGCCGAGGCCGCGGTTCGAGACCTTCTCGAGGATGGCCGAACCGAGGGCGCCGGACTGGCAGAAGAACCCGGCGCGACCACGGGCCGGGATGTGGCTCGACAGCGACGCGTTCAGCTGGACCGTCGGGTCGGTGTTGATGATGCCGAGGCAGTTGGGCCCGATCAGCCGCAGCCCGTAGCTGCGGCACAGACCGAGCAGCCGGCGCTGCCGCTGGCGGCCCTCCTCGCCCACCTCGGCGAACCCCGAGGAGATCACGACCAGCCCGTGCACGCCCTTGTTGGCACAGTCGAGCACGACGTCCTGCACCGACTCGGCCGGCACGGCGACGATCGCGATGTCCACGTCGTCGGCGATCTCGCTGACGGTGGCGTGCGACGGCATGCCGGAGACCGACGTCGCGCGGTCGTTCACGACGTACACGCGGCCGGTGTAGTCGCCGAGCACGAGGTGCCGGACCAGCGCCTGGCCGATGGTGTCCTGGCGCCGGCTCGCGCCGATGACCGCGACCGACCGCGGGTTGAAGAACCGCTCGATCGAGGTCGACTCGGCGCGGTGCTCACGCGTCGCCATCACGCCGGCGGCGGTGTCGGTGGTGGCGATCGGGAACTCCAGCGTCATCACGCCGTCCTCGACCCCGCTGACCAGCCGGTACCCGGCGTCGCGGAAGGTCTGGATCATCCGCTCGTTGTCCGGGAGGACCTCGGCCACGAACCGCTCGATCCCGCGCTCGCGGCCGGCCTGGGCGAGGTGCTCCAGCAGCAGCTGGCCGATCCCGCGGCCCTGCTGGGAGTCCTCGACGAGGAAGGCCACCTCGGCCTTGCCCGAGTCGTCGCCCTCGTAGCTGCCGAGCGCGATCATCCGGTCCTGCAGGGTGACCACGAACGCCACCCGGCGCACGTGGTCGACCTGCACGAACCGCTTCACGTCGCGGTCGGACAGCTTGGGCATGGCCGTGAAGAAGCGGAAGTACTTCGACTGGTCCGACACCCGGCCGTAGAACTCCACCAGCAGCTTCGCGTCGTCGGCCCGGATCGGCCGGATGTGAGCGGTGTGCCCGTCGCGGAGCAGGACGTCGGCCTCCCAGTGCCGAGGGGCGGTGTGCTCCTCGACCTGCTGGGGCGCGGGGGGTGACGTCACCGGGGCAATCTACCGAGCGCCGGTGACGCCCCGGTGACGGCCGCGTTGCCGGGGGCGCTCAGCCCACCCGCTGGTAGGTGTCGGTCTCGGAGATGATCGTCTGGGCGATCAGCTCTCCGAGCGGGACCCGGCCGTCCGGTCCGGGACAGTCGTCCTCCAGCAGGTCCAGGGAGAGCACGTCACCGTCGAGCCGGTAGCCGTAGGTGATCGGCCCGCACGGCGGGACGCCCGCCTCGACCGTCGTGGCGTCGACCACGTGGTACGGCCCGGCCCACGCCTCCTCGGCCGAGCCGCCGTCGATCTCGTTGAAGACGATCCACCAGCCGCCCGCGAGCTTCAGGGAGTACTCGACCTCATGGGCGCCCGGGAAGTTCCCCGCGAGGTACTCGCGGACGTCCGCGGTCGCGAAGCCGGCCGCCTCGGCGGTCCTGGCCATCTTCCGCAGCGACATCGCCGAGGTCTGGTACGTGCCGGCGAGCGGGTCGGCGACGGGCTCGGCCGATGGCGTCCCACCCGCCGTCCCGTCGGCGGGCGCCCCGGCGGCTGTCGAGTCCTGCGCGACCGGCTCGCCCGTGCAGCCGGCGAGGGCGACCAGCGAGGTGGCGGTGGTCAGTGCCGCCAGCAGGGTGCGAGTGCTCATCGGTCTCTCCTTCGGTGTCGACGAACACCGCATGACAGACCCGAGACGCGGGTGGTGTTTACCGCTACTCGCCCAGACGCCTGAAGGGAGCCGACTCGTAGAGGGCCGTCTGGGCGATCAGCTCACCCACCGGCGCGGTCCAGGGGGTCGGGCACGCGTCCGTGACCACGACGAAGGACACGGCCGCGGCGCTCGGGCGGACGTCGTACACGATCGGGCCGCACGAGATGTCGGTCGCCGTCGCCTGCACGGTTCCCCTGTCCAGCACGGTGAAGCGACCCTGCCACGCGACGTCCTTCGGCGCTCCGTCGATCGACTCCTGGACCAGCCAGGTCCCCTCTCTCGCCGTCACCGTGTAGGTGACCGCGCTCGCCCCGGGGAACTCGGAGCCCAGGTAGGCGTCGACGTCGGTGCGGGCATACCCCTCCGCCACCGCGGTACGCCGCATCTGCGCGATCGTGAGCTCTGCCCGGTAGGTACCCGGCGTGAACTGCTCCCCCGACACCGGCTGCCAGTCTGCTCCGGTCAGGATCCGGGTCCGCAGGTCGCACGTGTCGTCGAGCACCTCCAACCGCAGCTGCCCCTGCTCCCACGACCACCGGTAGCTGCCCTCGCCGGCGCACGGACCGTCGAGCAGCGACGTCGTCAGCCGGTCGCCGCCCACGACGGAGGACCCGAAGTCGGACCTCCGGCCGAGGGCGCTGCGGTCGGGGGCCACCACGGAGACGAGGTCGTCGGCGAAGCGGAGTCGCCACTCGCCTGCCAGGTCGCCGGTCAGCCGGGCGGCGTACGTGCCGGTCGGCGGAGCCGGGTCGTCGACGTAGTCGTTCTCGTGGCCGTGGGCCCGCCCGAGCCACCAGACGACGAGCCCGGCCGCGAGGACCAGGGACGCGGCGGCCGCCAGCACCCGTGGCAGCACGGCACGTCCCGGCCGGACGCGGTCGCGACGGGCCAGCAGCGACGCCAGCACGGTCTCGACGTCGGGCTCGACGGTGTCGGCGATCGCGCGCATGTCCTCGCGCAGACGGCTATCCAACGACATCGCCGACCTCCTCGTGCAGCGTGTCGGCCAGGCGGTGCCGGGCCTTGTGGAGGTGCACGCGGGCCGTCGCAGGGGCACAGCCGAGCGTGTCGGCGATCTCGGCGATGGGCCGGTCCTCGAAGTAGTGGAGGACGACCGCCACCCGCTGGTTGGTCGGGAGCTGCCGGACCGCCGCCAGCAGCTCGGTCTGGGGCAGGGTGAGCTCCTCGGACGGCTCCGGCTCGACCTGGGTACGGCGTTCGAGCAGCGAGCGCATCCGCTCGCGACGCAGGTGGCGCACCGCCATCCGGATCGCGACCCGACGTACCCAGGCACCCGGCTGGTCGTACTTCGCCACCGTGTCCCAGCGGTCGAGCAGCTGCATGAACGCGTCCTGGGCGATCTCCTCGGCGTGCCCGCGGTCGTGGAGGACCAGGAAGACGGTGCGTGTGGTCCGCGCGTACTCGGCCCGGAAGAGCGCGCTGAACCCAGCGTCCGCCTGCCGATCCTGGTGTGCCACGTCGCCTCCACCGACAGACAGGCACAGCGGCCGGACGATGTTTACCGCCGCCGCGATAAACCTCTCGCTGTTCTCGGCACTGTCGGTAGTGACAGGGTCGGACAGGAGGTTGACCGATGGGAAGGTCTCGCGCACCCCGTGCGGTCCTGGTGGCGCTGGCCGCGAGCATCCTCGCCGGGTGCTCGGCGTCCGGCAACGACTCGGCCGCGCCGCCGGTCTCCGATCCGGCGACCATCACCTCGAGCTCCGACGCACCGACGCCGGCGAGCACGGCAGCGCAGCCCTACGACACGAGGGCCTTCGCACCGGCGCTCACCGTCGACCCGCCCGCCTGGTTCTCCTCGGACCCGGTCCAGGACGAGCCGCACTTCCTGACCTGGTCCGGTGATGGGGTGGACGTCGACCGCGCCGTCCGGTTCATGTCGCCGGTCGGCCTCTACCCTCCGGGGGCGCCGGACAAGAAGGTCGGCGGGCTGCGTCCGCTCCCCCGCAACTACGTCCACCACCTGGTGGGGCTCCGCAGGCACGGCGCGCAGATCGGTGAGCGAGCCACGACCGAGGTCGACGGCCACCCGGCCACCCTGCTCACCGCCGGGACCACCGTGAGCCTCTCCGGCGTCCTCGGCTGCCAGCAGGACGGCCTGGCCCCCGAGGCGTGCTACGGCCTGCAGCCGTACGCCGTCATCCGCCTCGCCGTCATCGACGACGACGGCACCACCGTGCTCGCCTGGACCCGCGAGCTGCCGGGGTCGCCGACCCGGGACCAGGACTTCGCGGCGTTCGAGGCCCTGCTCGCCACCGTCCACTTCCGGTAGTCGCGCCTCCCGGGGCGGGCGGCCTGTCGGACGTAGCCTCCCGACGTGGTGGTCAGCCGGACGCGTCGCGCGCGGGCGACCCGCAAGCGCCGGGCCAGGATGGCTCGCGTCGAGCACGACCTGACCGCGGAGCAGTGGGCGGCACTCCGCGAGGCGTGGGGCGGGTGCGCCTACTGCGGCTCGGCGGTCGGCCCGATGCAGAAGGACTGCGTGCTGCCGATCTCGCGCGGCGGCCGCTACACGCTGACGAACGTGGTGCCGGCCTGCGGGTCGTGCAACGCCAGCAAGTGCAACGACGAGGTGACCGGCTGGCTGCGGCGCAAGCGCCTGGACGAGCGGGCGTTCCTGGTGAGGCACCACGAGGTCACGGCGCTGCTGACGCCAGCCGCCGGCTGAGGGCGGCGATGTCGGCGGGCCCGTTCCCGCAGCACCCACCGACGTACCTGACCCCCGCCGCCAGCCAGCCCGGCAGCAGGCCGAGGTCCAGCGGGTCGCCGTACGCCCAGGCCTTCGCGACCGGGTCCCAGCTGCCGCCGCGGTTGGGGTAGGCGACCGCCGGCAGTCCGGTCGCCGCCACCGCGGCCTCCACGGCCCCGAGCACGTCCGCCTGGTCCGAGCAGTTCACGCCCGCCGCGACCAGCGCGCGGCAGCCGTCGAGGACGGCGTACGCCGCGGCCAGGGGCTGCCCGGCGGCCGTCGTGCCGCCCCGCACCGAGTACGAGAACCACGCCGCCACCTCGAGCTCGTCCAGCAGCGTCACCAGCACCTCGGCCTCGTCGGCGTCCGGGATCGTCTCCACGGCGAGCAGGTCCGGCCCGGCAGCCGCGAGCAGCTCCAGCCGCGGCCCGTGGAAGTCACGCAGGACGGAGGCGTTCACGCCGTACCGGCCGGCGTACTCCGAGCCGTCGGCGAGGAACGCGCCGTACGGGCCGACGGACGCCGCCACCATCGCGCCCTCGAACTCGGCAGCGACCTCGCGGGCGATGACCACGCTCCGCTGGACCAGCCGGCGCGCCTCGGCGGCGTCGTACCCCGCCGCCACCAGCCCCGGCACGCTGGCCTGGTAGCTGGCCGTCGTCGCCACCTGCGCCCCGGCCTCGAAGAACGACCGGTGCGCGGCCGCGATCCGCTCCGGCTCCTCCCCCAGCAGCCGCGCGGTCCACAGCGCGCCGGTCAGGTCGGCGCCCTGCTGCTCGAGGGCGGTCGAGAGTCCGCCGTCGAGCACGAGGGGGGCGGCGCAGGCGAGCATGCGCCCATCGTGGTCGCCGGTCCCGTCGACGCGGAGGGTGGCTCACCACCCCCACACGCGGTCGGTGGACGAGCCGAGCCGCCGCCGCGCGTCCTCGGGCTCCACACTGACCAGGCCACGCGGGTCGCTCGGTGAGAGCCGCCACTCGTCGAGCACCACGGGCGGGCTTCCCGGAGCCTTCCCGTCCGCCGACCGGACCGCCGCCGGGGCCAGCCAGCGCCACACGATCCTGGGGTCGACGCTCTGGACGTGGAGCGGTCGGTCGCGGAACCGGTCGGACACCCGGCGGACCAGGTCGTCGTCCCGGGGCACCGGGAAGACCACTGGCTCGGCCGCGCCGCCCGGTGGCCACGCGTACCAGTGGACGCATCCCGACCCGGTGCGTCTGGTGGCCATCGCCCACAGCGTCTCGAGCGCCATGACCCAGTCCTCGCTGGACGGTGGGCCCCACGGGTAGACAACGCGTCCACGCGCGTACTCGGTCGCGGTCCGCTCGAACTCGTCGCGGGCGCGTTGCAGGTCCGGGTGCTCCACGACCTGAGCGGACGCAGACGTCATCGCGGTGCGCACGTGCCTGTCCGCCGCTGGGCGGAGCTTGAGCTGCTGCACGTACGCGAGCGCCGCGGCTCGGTCACCGCCGCCGATCCGACCGTCCTCGTCCACGACCAGCCGGGGCTGATCCGAAGCTGGAGGCACGAGGGAAGACACCGTGGCGACGGTCGCCGGCACCGGGGCCACCTGTGCCGCGGCGGCGTGCTTCGATCGCCGGTCGGCGGCCCACGTGGCAGCCGGCACCGCGACGGCGAGGATTGCGACCAGGACCGCGCCCTTCTCGCCGGCGGGGCTGGACAGCACGGCGTACACCACGACAGCGGCCACCAGCGCGCAGACGCCGGCGAGACCGAGCTGCCTGCGGTGCCGGCGCATCCAGGTGCCACCCCGGTCCACCGCTCCAGGGTGCATCACCAAGGTGGCCGGGAGCGAGAGCAATACCCGCGGAATGGGACTCTGCTCCCATGACACCGACCGGCTGAGCGCGGAGGATCGGTACGTCATGAGCCAGCTCGCGAGCCTTCCGACCGCCCCGGTGGCACCGGTCCGCGAGACTCCGCGCGCCGTCCGGCTCGCCTGGATGGCGCTGGTGCTGGTCATCCCGCTCGCCTGGGGATACGTCGCGGTGCTCCGGCAGCCCTCGGACGGCACGGTCGTGTACGCGTCCTCCTCCGCCGGCATCGGGGACCGCTGGAGCCAGGAGGCGGGCGTCGTGGTCTTCGGGGCCGTCGGCGACTCCCCGTTGGCCCGGATCATCGACGAGGCGACGAGCCATGACCGTCAGGTGCGCGTGTACGCCGTCGACGGCGAGCCACTGTCGAGCGGTGGCGACGGCCCCCACCGCGAGATCGGTGACTCCCTGACCTACTCGGTCACGGTGGACGGCCATGAGATCGAGCCGGTGCACGTCACTCTCGCGCGCTACCCGTTCGCGTCGCTGGCGGCCACGAACCCGGGCGCCATCGCCTTCTGGTTGGGACTCGTGGTCGCCGGCTGCTTCGTGTACTGGCGCCGGCCTCGAGACACCGCCGCCAGGGCCTTCCTCGCTCTGGGACTGGTCGTGCCGGTGGGGATGACGGCCTACCCGGCCGGGCTCCAGGTGATCGACTTCGCCAGCGACGACGGACCGTGGACCTACGTCGTCGGGGACATCGCCAACTGCTTCGCCTGGGCCACGATGCTGCTGCTGTCCCTGGAGTTCCCCAAGCCGGTCTCCGCCTTCGCCCGCCGCCGCTGGCTGCGCGTGCTGCCCTTCGTCGTGCCGTTCGTCCTGTACGCCGCGCGGTACGGCCTCCTGGAGTCGCGCTCGGACGATCCGCTCACGCGCCTCGAGGGGCAGATCCTCCCGTCCGCTACCTCCGCCGTCGTCGTCACCCCGCTCGTCGCCCTGGTGCTGTTCGTCCGCGCACGCCAGCCCGACCAGACCCGGGAGAACAAGCTCGCCATCCGCGTGGTGCTCACCAGCGTCCTGGTGACCGGGCTCCTGTTCGTCGTCCTCGGCCAGCTACCGCAGCTCGTCGACGGTCTGCCGCAGGTGGCGCTCTGGCTCCAACCGATCGCGTTGTTCATCTCGCTGGTCGGGGTGGCCGCGGCCATGCTGCGCTACCGGATCTACGAGCTCGACGTCATCGTCCGGCGATCGCTGCTGCTCGAGGTGGCGCTCATCGTCGTCGGCGTCGCGTTCCTCGGGGTGGCCTGGCTGCTCAACCGCCTCGGGATCGCCACCGACCGCGCGCAGGTCGTGGTCGGCGGGTTGGTCGCCGTGTCGCTCATCCCCCTGGGCCACTGGGTCCGGCAGCGACTGAACCGCTGGTTCTTCGGCGCCCGGGACGACAGCTACCAGGTCGTCTCCCAGCTGCGCGGCGTCGGCTCCTCGGTGTCGATCGAGGACGCTCTCACGGATGCGCTGACCAGGCTGACGCGCACCCTGCGGCTCGTGTACGCCGCCATCGAGGTCGACGGCCGCGACGGCAACGAGGACATCGCCGTCTCCGTGGGCGAGCCGGATCGACCCGCGACCATGGTCGAGCTCGAGCACCACGGCCAGCCCTGGGGCCGTCTTTCCCTGGGCGTCTCCCGCGGCCGCGAACCCTTCGGGCCGCGAGACCGCCGGCTCCTCGACGACGTCGCCTCGCAGCTGGGTGCCCTCGTGGCAAGCCTGGTGATGAACCGCGACCTGCGCCGGTCGCGAGAGCGGATCATCTCCGCGCGGGAGGAGGAGAGGCGACGGATCCGTCGCGACCTCCACGACGGGCTCGGACCCGCACTGGCCGGCCAGTCGATGCAGCTGCAGTTCGCCCGCGAGCTGCTCAGGACCGACCCGGAGCAGGTCGACGCCGTTCTCGAGCGGATGAACGGTGAGGTGCGCGACGCCATCGCCGAGATCCGGCGGCTGGTGGACGACCTGCGGCCCAAGGTCCTCGACCAGCTCGGGCTGGTCTCGGCACTGCGTCAGCACGCCGCAGGCGCCTCGTTCAGCCGGGCCGGCGAAGGTGACGGAGCCGGTCTGATGAGGTGGTCGGTGTCCGCCGGTGACGTCGAGCCTCTCCCTGCCGCGGTCGAGGTCGCGGCGTACCGGATCGTGCTGGAGGGCGTCAACAACGCCGCGAAGCACAGTGCGGCCTCGCACTGCCAGGTCGACCTGCAACGGGTCGACGGCACCCTCCGCATCACCGTGGCCGACAACGGCCGAGGCCTCCCCCACGAGGTTCGCACCGGCGTGGGGCTCGGCTCGATGCGCGAGCGCGCCGAGGAGCTCGGCGGCACCTTCGACCTCGTCTCCACCCGACGGGGGACGACGATCACCATCCACCTTCCGCTCACCCTCTCCTGAAGGGCATGACATGGACACCATCCGCGTGATGATCGTCGACGACCACCCGACGTTCGTGCAGGGACTCCAGTTCGTCGTCAGCACCACCGAGAGCATCGCGGTGGTGACCGTCGCCGAGAACGGCGCCGAGGCGGTCGAGCAGGCGGCCGAGCTGCAGCCCGACGTGATCCTGATGGACCTGCACATGCCCGTCATGAACGGCATCGACGCCACCGCCCAGATCAAGGCCACGTCCCCGAACATCGCGATCCTCGTGCTCACGATGCTCGAGGACGACGACTCGGTCTTCGCCGCCATGCGCGCTGGTGCCTCGGGGTACCTCCTCAAGGGGGCCGACAAGGATGAGATCGTCAGGGCGATCCAGGCGGTGTTCGCCGGCGAGATGATCTTCGGACCAGGCATCGCCCAGCGGGTGATGCGCTACTTCCAGTCCCAGCCCACCCAGCACGAGGCCGACCCGTCGGCGGCCTTCCCCCAGCTGACCGAGCGCGAGCGCCAGCTCCTGGGGCTCATCGCCGCAGGCCACGACAACTCCACCATCGCCTCGGAGCTGGTCCTGTCACGCCGGACCGTCCGCAACCACATCAGCAACATCTTCTCCAAGCTCCAGGTGGCACATCGTGCCCAGGCCATCGTGATGGCCCGGGAAGCCGGGCTCGGCACCAAGCGCGGCGGCTAGCGCCCGAGCCAACCCGCAGAAACCGGCACTCGCGCACCGCTCCCCGCACGAACACCGGCGAGCCCGTCGCCGAACCGTCGGCGCGGCCGGGGAGAATGCGCCCATGGCACGGCGCAGCACCAAGCAGGACCCGCTCCCCGACGACTTCGTCGAGCACATCGTCGACACCGACGTGGGCGTGGAGATGAGGTCGTCGTTCCTCGAGTACGCCTACTCCGTCATCTACTCCCGCGCCCTCCCCGACGCGCGCGACGGGCTCAAGCCCGTGCAGCGGCGGATCCTCTACACGATGGCCGACATGGGGCTGCGGCCCGACCGCGGGCACGTGAAGAGCGCCCGCGTGGTCGGCGAGGTGATGGGCCGGCTGCACCCCCACGGCGACGGTGCGATCTACGACGCCCTGGTGCGGATGGCGCAGCCGTGGTCGATGCGGCTGCCCACGGTCGACGGCCACGGCAACTTCGGCAGTCCCGACGACCCGCCCGCGGCCATGCGCTACACCGAGTGCCGGATGGCGCCGCCCGCGCTGGCGATGACCGACGGGATCGGCGAGGACACCGTCGACTTCCGGCCCAACTACGACTCGCGCGAGACCGAGCCGAGCGTGCTGCCGGCGGCCATCCCGCACCTGGTCGTGAACGGCACGACGGGCATCGCGGTGGGCATGGCCACCAACTGCGCCCCGCACAACCTGGTCGAGGTCGTGCAGGCGCTGCGGCACCTCATCAAGCACCCGGACGCCTCGCTCGACACGCTGATGCGGTTCGTCCCCGGCCCAGACCTGCCCACCGGCGGCAAGATCGTCGGGCTCGACGGGGTGAAGGACGCCTACCAGACCGGCCGCGGCACGTTCCGGATGCGCGCCACCGCCCGGGTCGAGACCCTCGGCCGGCGCAAGGGCATCGTGGTCACCGAGCTGCCCTACGGGGTGGGCACCGAGAAGGTCGTCGAGCGCATCAAGACCCTGGTCCAGGGCAAGAAGCTCCAGGGCATCTCCGACATCAAGGACCTCACCGACCGGGCCAAGGGCCTGCGGCTGGTCATCGAGGTGAAGAACGGCTTCCACCCCGAGGCACTGCTCGAGCAGCTCTACCGGCAGACACCGATGGAGGACTCCTTCGGCATCAACGCCGTCGCGCTCGTCGACGGCCAGCCCCGCACGCTCAGCCTCAAGGAGATGCTGCGGGTGTTCCTCGACCACCGGTTCGAGGTCGTCCGCCGCCGCTCCGTCTACCGCCGCGGCAAGGCTGCCGACCGCCTGCACCTCGTGCTCGGGCTCCTCATCGCGATCCTCGACATCGACGAGGTCATCCAGGTCATCCGCGGCAGCGACAACGCGGCGATGGCCAAGGAGCGCCTCATCGAGATCTTCGACCTCACCGAGATCCAGGCCGACTACATCCTGGAGATGCCGTTGCGCCGGCTCACCAAGTTCTCCCGCATCGAGCTGGAGAAGGAGCAGTCCGAGCTCGAGCGCACCATCGAGCAGCTCGACGCGATCATCAGCGACGAGGGCCTGCGCTGGAACGTCGTCTCCGACGAGCTGGCCGAGGTCGCCAAGACCTACGGCACCCCGCGCCGTACCGTCCTGCTCGAGTCCGCCGGCACCGCCGTCACCGCGACGGCCGCGCCGCTCGAGGTCGCCGACGACCCCTGCTTCGCGTTCCTCTCCTCGTCCGGTCTGCTCGCCCGATCGTCCTCCGACGAGGTGCCGGGCACCGGTGACGCGGGTTCCCCGGGCAGGGCCAACCACGACGTCGTCGTCTCCGTGGTGCGGACGACGGCGCGCGGCGAGATCGGCGTGCTCACCAGCCGCGGCCGGGTGCTGAAGCTCGGCGTCCTCGACCTGCCCGCGCTCCCGGCCTCGGCCAACGACCCCAACCTCCAGGGCGGCCTGCCGCTGAGCGAGGTGCTGCCGCTGGAGTCCGGTGAGAAGGCTCTGGCCCTCACCTCGCTGGGCACCGACGGCCCCGGACTCGCGATCGGCACCCGGCAGGGGGTGGTCAAGCGGGTGAACCCCGAGGTGCTGACCAACCGCGACGAGTGGGACGTCATCGGCCTGAAGGACGGCGACGAGGTCGTCGGCGCGACCGACCTGGTCAGCGGGACCGAGACGCTCTGCTTCATCACCAGCGACGCGCAGCTGCTGCACTTCGGCGCCGACCAGGTGCGCCCGCAGGGCCGAGCGGGCGGTGGCATGGCCGGCGTGCGGCTCGCCGCCGGCGAGCGGGTCGCCTGGTTCGGCGCCCTCGACCCCGCCGATGCCGTCGTCGTCACGGGCTCCGGCTCCTCCACCGCGCTGCCCGGCACCGAGCCGGGGGCGCTGAAGGTGACGCCCTTCTCGGAGTACCCCGGCAAGGGCCGCGCCACCGGCGGAGTCCGCTGCCACCGGTTCCTCAAGGGCGAGGACACCCTCGTCGTGGCCTGGGCCGGCACCGGTCCCGCCCGGGCGGCGGCGGCGAGCGGCGCACCGGTCGACCTCCCCGAGGCCACCGGCAGGCGCGACGGCTCCGGAACGCCCGGGTCGCAGCCGATCGCGGCCGTCGCCGGACCCGTCGCTTCGGCCGCGGCCGTCCTCAGTCGTGTGACAGGGTGACGACCGTGCTGACGTCTGGGTCGATCCGAGCCGCCGCCGGAGCCGCTGCCCTCGTCCTCACGCTGACCCCGGCGCTGGCGGGCTGCGGCGGCAGCGACGACAGCGGGTCGACGTCCGGCGACCAGACGCCCGCGCAGGTCGTGGCGACCGCGCAGCAGAAGCTCACCGAGGCCTCCGGCGTGCAGCTCAGCCTGACCACCGACGACCTGCCCGACGGCATCAACGCGATCCAGAAGGCCGTCGGCGTCGCCACCGACGCCCCGGCCTTCGACGGCAAGCTGACGGTCCTGCTCAGCGGCCAGGCGTTCGAGGTCCCCGTCATCGCGGTCGACGACGTCGTCTGCGCGCAGATCCCGCTGACACCGGGCTGGTCGGACGTGGACCCCGTGGACTACGGCGCGCCCGACCCCGCCGGCTTCCTCTCCCCCGACGACGGCTTCGGCGCCATCCTCGGCGCGGCCACCGGGCTGACGAAGGGCAACAGCATCCGCGGCGGGGCCGACAACGACGAGATCCTCACGTCCTACTCCGGGTCGGTGGCCGGCGACGTCGTCGCGAAGGTGATCCCCGGCTCGTCCGGCGACTTCGAGCTGAGCGCCCAGATCACCGACGACGACGAGCTGCGCCAGCTGGCGCTGACCGGTGTCTTCTACAAGAACGCCACCGCCAACACCTACACGGTCGGCTTCGACGACTACGGCACGACGAAGGACGTCCAGGCCCCGTGCCCATGATGTGCCCGTGAAGACCGCCCGGCCGCGCACCCTCCTGGCGCTGGCGGCCGTCGCGGTCGCCTTCGCCGCGGCCGACACCTACGTCGTCGTCCTCGCGCTGCCGGAGATGATGGCCGCCGTCGGGGTCCCCATCGACCAGCTCCAGGAGGCCGCGCCGATCGTCTCCGGGTTCCTGCTCGGGTACGTCGCGATGCTCCCGCTCATCGGCCGGATCGCCGACCTCCGCGGACGGGTGCCGGTGCTCGTCGCCGCCCTCGTCGTGTTCGCCACGGGCTCCCTGCTGACCGCGCTCGCCTACGACATGCCGACGATGGTGCTGGGGCGCTTCCTCCAGGGCGTCGGTGGCGGGGGGCTGGTGCCGGCGACCCTCGCCCTGGTCGCCGACCTCTACCCCGTCGAACGCCGCGGCGTCCCCCTCGGCGTGGTCTCCGCCGTCCAGGAGATCGGCAGCGTGCTCGGCCCCCTGTTCGGTGCGGTCGTCCTCTCGGTGGCCGACTGGCGGTTCATCTTCGTGGTCAACCTGCTCGTCGGGCTGGTGCTGGCCGCCGCCGTACGCCGCCTGGCCGGCCACCCCGACGACCGGTCCGGAGCGCGCACCGGCCGCTTCGACTGGCCCGGGAGCCTGTTGCTCCTCGTCACGCTGGGATCCGCCGCCCTGGTCTTCCTGCGACCACCTGCGCTGCTGCGCGACGTCACGTGGGGCGAGCTCTTCGTGCCGTGGACCGGCGAGAGCCGGTGGACCACGCCGATCGGCACCGTCACCGTCGTCGTCGGCCTGCTGTTCGTGATCCGCACGCTCACCGCGAGCCGGCCGCTGGTCGACGTGCGGGCGTGGCGGGGCATCGCCCGCGAGGCGGACCTCCGCGGCGCGCTGCTCCTGGCCGCCGCGCTCGCCGGCGTCGTGCTGGCGTTCGCCACGGCCGACCCCCGTGTGGAGGTCTTCTCCGACCGCGGTCTCTGGTACCTCGCCGGCGGCGTCGTCGCCGCCGTCGTCTTCGTCCTCCACCTGCGCCGCGCGCCGAACCCGATCATCCCGACCGGCGCCCTGCGCCGCACCCCGGCCTGGGGCTCGATGGCCGTCAGCTTCTTCGTCGGCGCCGCCCTGATCGCCGCGCTCATCGACATCCCGATCTTCGCCCGCACCACGATCTACCCCGACTCCCAGCTGCTCGCCGCGCTCGTGCTCGTCCGCTTCCTGGTCGCGCTGCCCGTCGGCGCGGTGGTCGGCGGGTACCTCACCCAAGGCCTGCCCGCCGGCGTGGTCACCGCGGCCGGGATGGCGTGCGCGGCCGTCGGCTTCGTCGCGATGAGCTCCTGGCACCTCGAGACGCTCGAGCACGCGTCCGCCACGATTCCGCTCGTCATCGGCGGCTTCGGCTTCGGCCTGGCCCTCGCTCCGGTGAACGCCGCGGTGCTGGCCGCCACCGACCACGAGGTGCACGGCCTGGCGACCGCCACGGTCGTCGTGTCCCGGATGGTCGGCATGCTCGTCGGCATCTCCGCGCTGACCACGATCGGGCTGCGCCGCTACTACACCGAGCAGCAGGACATGCCAGGAGTCCGCGAGGTCTGCGACGGCAAGTCCCGCTGCGAGGCGTTCACCCTGCTCCTCAAGGAGGCGGGCATCGCTCAGGAGCACACCGTCTTCCTGGGCGCCGCCGTCTGCGCGGTCATCGCCGGGGTCCTGGCCCTGGTGCTGTTCCGGTCCGCGGCCACGAGGGCGCTCGACGCCCGGACCCTGCTCCGGTCCGGCGGCTGATCTCACTAGGGTGAGGGACCGTGGGAGACGAGTTCGACGACCTGCTCGCCGCCAACGCGGCGTACGCCGCCGACTTCAAGGGCGGTGACTTCGACGGCATCGCCCACGCGGGCGTCGCCATCGTCACGTGCATGGACTCCCGGATCGACCCGCTGCGGATGCTCGGGCTGCACCACGGCGACGCCAAGATCTTCCGCAACCCCGGCGGTCGGGTCACTCCGCAGGCCGTCGAGGCGCTGGTCCTCGGCGTGCACCTGCTGAACGTCAACCGGATCCTGGTCATCCCGCACACCCGGTGCGCGATGACCGCCTCGACGCAGGAGGAGCTGCGCGAGCGGGTCGGCCGCTCGGCCGGGCAGGACGCCGCCTGGCAGGAGTTCGACGTCGTCGAGGACCAGATGGCCGCCCTCGAGGAGGACGTCGCCAAGATCCGCTCGCACCCCCTCATCCCGCACAGCGTCAAGGTCGGCGGTTTCCTGTACGACGTCGACACCGGCCGCCTCGAGAGAATGCTCTAGCCCCGCGACGGGACGGGGGCCGACACTGGTCCCATGCGTCTCCTCGAGCGGGAGCACCAGCTCACCGCGCTGCACGACTACGCCGATGACGCCCGTCGCGGCGACGGACGGCTGGTGCTCGTGTCGGGCGAGGCCGGCATCGGGAAGTCCAGCGTGGTCGACGCCTTCGTCGAGACGCTGCCGCACGACGTCCGGGTCGCCTGGACGGCCTGCGACGGTGCGTTCACGCCGTCGGCCCTCGGCCCGCTGCAGGACGTCGCCGAGCAGTGGGGCGGCGCGGTGCGCGTGGCCTGCTCGGAGGGTGTCCCCCGCGACGCCCGTTTCGCGGCCCTGCTGTGCGACCTGCGCGACCACGACGGCCTGTCGGTGCTCGTGCTGGAGGACCTCCACTTCGCCGACGAGGCCACGCTCGACCTCCTGGGGCACCTGGCCCGACGTCTGCGCGGTGTCGGCGCGCTGGTGGTGGCGACGTACCGCGACGACGGCCTGGCCGAGAACCGCTCCCTCCGCGAGACGCTCGGGGAAGCCTCCAGCCAGCGGTCGACCCGCCGCATCGCGCTCCCCGCACTCACCTCCGCTGCCGTGGTCTCGATGAGCGAGGGCAGCGGGCTGCCGGCCGAGGAGGTGCACGCGCTCACCGGCGGCAACCCGTTCTTCGTCAGCGAGATCCTCTGCAGCCCCGGCGAGGCGCTGCCGGCGTCGGCGCGCGACGCGGTCCTCGCCCGGGCCGCGCGGCTGACCCCTGCGGGCCGAGCGGTGCTGGACGCCGCCGCACTGGTCGGCGAGCGCGTCGAGCCCGCGCTGCTGGCGGCGGTGACCGGTGCCGGCGTCGACGCCCTCGACGAGCCGGTCGCGGCCGGGCTCCTGACCGCCGAGGACGGGCAGATCCGGTTCCGCCACGAGATCGCCCGGCGTGCCGTCGAGCAGGAGGTCGGCCCGCACCGGGCCGCCGAGGTGCACCGCCGCGTCCTGGCCGAGCTCCGGCGCGCGGGCGTCACCGACGACGCGCGCCTGGCCCACCACGCCGAGGGTGCGCTCGACGCCGAGGCCACCCTGCTCCACGCCCGGCGAGCGGGCGACCGGTCCGCGAGCCTGGCGTCGCGTCGCGAGGCGGTGTCGCAGTACGAGCGGGCGCTGCGCGCCGTGCCCGCCGACCAGCCCCTGGTCCGGGCCGACCTGCTCGACCAGCTCGGCCGGCAGCTCGCCGTCCTCGACCAGTGGGCCCCCGCGGCCGTGGTGATGGAGGAGTCCGTCGCTCTGTGGCGCGCCGGCGGCGTGCTGCTGCGCGAGGGCGACGCCCTGCGCCGGCTGTCGGTGGCCTACTACCGCCTCTGCCGAGGACCCGAGGAGCGCGAGGCCGCCGCCCAGGCGCTGGCCGTCCTCGAACCGTTGGGACCGTCCCACGAGCTGGGGTGGGCGTTGGCCCGACTGGCCGCGGAGTTCATGGACTCCGATCCGGAGAGGGCCCTGGACCTCGCCACCCGAGCGCGCGAGATGGCCGCCGCCCTCCACCTCCCCGACGTGGCCAGCGACGCCCTCAACACCCTGGCCTGCGTCGAGTACGACCGGAGCGACCGCTGGCTGGAGTGGATGGAGGAGGCACTGACCGTCGCCCTCGAGCACGGCATGCACGAGCAGGCGGGCCGCGCGTACGCCAACCTCCAGGCCATGTTCCTGGACGCGATGCGTCTCACGGAGGCCGAGCAGGTCTACCGGGACGGGATGGCCTACTGCGAGGAGCACGACAACAGGACGTCTGGCCTGTGCCTGGCCGGCGGCCAGGCCGGCCTGCTCGCGGTCTCGGGGCGCTGGGCCGAGGTCGAGCAGATCTCCGAGGGACCGCTCAGCGGCGACCGCAGCTCCCCCATCAACCGCGTCACGTTCCTGGTGCCGCTGGGGCTCTCGCGCGCCCGGCGCGGCGCCGCCGATGCGTGGCGGCCGCTCGACGAGGCGGCCGCCTCGACCGACGCGTCCGGACTGCCGTCGTACGCCGCGGTCTGCCGAGCGGCGCGCGCCGAGGCCCGCTGGCTGGCCGGCGAGCACGAGGAGGCAGTCAGGGAGCTCGAGCTGGCCGCGGGCTTCGCGGCCGACTGCCCCTCGGAGCGTCCGAACGTCGCCCTCGTCCGGTGGCGCCTCACCGGTGAGCTCGGGCCGGAGGCCGGGGACCTGCCGGCGCCGTACGCCGCGGAGCTGGCCGGGGACGTGCGGAAGGCGGCCGAGCTGTGGGACGAGGCGAGCCGCCCGTACGACGCGGCGATGGCGCTGCTCGGCTCGTGCGAGGAGGACGACCTCCGCGAGGCGCTCGAGCGCCTCGACGCGCTCGGCGCCGTGCCGTCCGCCGCGATGGCGCGCCGGCGGCTGCGGGAGGCCGGTGCCCGGGACGTGCCGGTCGGTCCGCGCCCGGCCACCCGTCAGCATCCCCAGGGCCTCACCGCGCGCGAGCAGGAGGTGCTGGAGCTGCTCGCGATCGGGCTCAGCGACCAGGACATCGCGGACCGGCTGGTCCTGTCGACGCGCACGGTGCACCACCACGTGAGCTCCGTGCTGGGCAAGCTGGGCGTCGCCAACCGGCGCGAGGCGGCGGCTACCTATGCCGGAAAGTAGGCAGTCGCCCGCCCGGCATGGGTAGTCGCTACCGATCCGTCGTACCCCTCTTCTTCCTAGGTTCGTGGTCGTCCAGAGAGGACACATCGAACCCAAGGGAGAACCGCAATGCCGCTCTACATGGACGTCCACCACCTCGGTGAGCCCGTCAGCCTCGACGACGTGGCGAAGGCCCACGTCGCCGACCTGCAGCACCAGGACAAGTACGACGTGAAGTACCTGCGCTACTGGGTCGACGAGACCCGCGGCGAGATCTTCTGCCTGGTCGAGGCACCGGACCCGGAGTCCGCGAACCTGGTCCACAAGGAGGCCCACGGCCTCGTCGCCGACGAGGTCCACCTGGTCCGTGAGGGCTCGTGATGAGGCGCCAGCTCGCGGCCGTGCTGGCCGGCGCCGCCGTGCTCACGGCCGTGGCGGCCGGTGTGCCGGCCCCGTCCACGGCGTCCCCAGCCTGGCTCGACCAGGTCCGTGACGCCACCCGCGCCTACCACAGCCTGAAGGCCGCCAAGGCCGACGGCTACGGCAAGCTGAAGGACGCCGACGGCATCGCCTGCATCGACATGCCCGGCGAGGGTGGCATGGGCGTGCACTTCGTCAACGGCGACCTGGTCGGCGACGCCGAGGTGGTCGCGACCACGCCCGAGCTCGTCGTCTACGACCCGACGCCCGACGGCATGAAGCTCGTCGCGCTCGAGTACGTCGTGTTCAAGAAGGCCTGGAGGGCCGAGCACCCGACCGGCCGGCCGCAGCTGTTCGGCCAGACGTTCGAGCTCGTGAAGGCGGGCAACCGCTACGGGCTCCCGGCCTTCTACGAGCTCCACCTGTGGGCCTGGAAGAACAACCCGTCCGGGATGTTCGAGGACTGGAACCCGCGGGTCACCTGCTGACCCTGCCCGGAGACGGCCGGCGCACCGGGGGGTACGCGCCGGCACGGGGGTACGGCGGTGGGTGAGTGTTGGTTGCCTCTGCAAGAGCCAACACTCACCCACCGCCCTTCGTCGTCCCAGGAGTGGTCCCGGATCCGTAGACGTGCGCGAGCACCAGCCCGATGCCGGCCCCGACCGCGGCGCCGACGCAGTTGCGCACCAGGTCGTCGCTGTGGCAGGTGCCGTTGCCCAGCAGGCCCTGGACCAGCTCGACCAGCAGCGAGGCGCCGACGCCGGCGAGGAACACCGGCCAGAAGCGACGCAGCGCGTAGGCCGCGGCCACGCCCCAGGGCACCAGCAGCACCACGTTGAGCACCGCCTCGGCGTCGTCCACGGGCAGACCGGTCCCACCGCCGCAGCCGCGCCAGTCGACCGACAGACCCGGCGTGACCCGCGCCAGGGTGACCGACAGCGCCATGCTCATCGCCGCGGCGGCCGCCCTCCCCGCGTAGACGCGGTCGCGCGGCCAGCCGCGCGCCTTCGCGAACCGCGAGAACTGGTTGACGGTGCCCACGCAGAGCAGCGCGAACGCCACCCACACGTTCGGCTGGCGCAGGATGCTCCACGCGACGGTGACGAGGTCGCTCACCGCGCCAACGCGCTCATCACGACCTCCAGGCCACGGGTGTCCTCCGCGGGCTCGCGCATCTGGTTCGTCACGAACGCCACCACCGTCCGCTGAGCCGGCTCGATCATCACCAGCGACCCTCCCCAGCCGCCCCAGCCGCGCATGCCGCCGAAGCGCCCGTAGCCGAGCCCCCAGCTCACCGGCATGCCGAGCACGCGGTCGACGCCGGCGTACTGCTCCTCCCACGCGCGGGCCACGGCCGCCTCCGAGATCAGGGGTACGCCGCCGGCCAGCACCGACTGGACGAGCGCCACCGACCGCGCGTTGCCGTAGCCACCCGCGGCCGGCACGAGCGCCCGCCGCCACGCCACGCCGTTGGCGTCCCGCACCCGGATCGGCGTCCCGCCGGTGGCCGGCGCGTCGGCCGCGGCGGCGCCCGCGACGTAGTCGTCGTCGCGGCCCGGCGGAGGGACGGCGAGCGCGAGGCGCGGGTCGTCACCTTCCGGCAGGCCGAAGCGGAAGTCCGCGCCGAGGGGGCCGGCGACCTCGCTCGCGAACACGTCGCCGATGCTCCGCCCGGTGACGCGCCGCACCACCTCGCCGAGGAGGTACCCCTGCGTCAGCGAGTGGTAGCCCGCCGCCGTCCCCGGCTCCCACTGCGGCGTGAGAGCGGCCAGCCGCCTGGTCGCGGCGTCCCAGTCGACGAGCTCGGCGACCGGACCGTCCCAGTCCGGCAGGCCGGCGGTGTGCGCGAGCACGTGCCGCACCAGCACGCCGCCCTTGCCGGCGACCGCGAACTCCGGCCAGTACGCCGCCACGGGCGCGTCGAGGTCGAGCTCACCGCGGTCGGCCAGCAGGAGGACGGTCAGGGCGGTCATCGTCTTGGTGACGGAGAACACGCAGGCGACGGTGTCTCGCGACCAGGGCACGGTCCGCGCTGGGTCGGCGTACCCGCCCCACACGTCCACGACCGGCTCGCCGTCGACGTACACGGCGACCGATCCCCCGGTGTCGCCCTCGTCGAGGTAGCCCGCCAGCGCCTGGGCGACGGCGGCGAACCGCTCGTCGTACTCGCCCTCGAGCTCCCCCTCAGGCCTCGAGCGCCTCGACATGGGCGAAGCCAACCACACGGCACCCGGACACAAAGAGGCCCCGCGCGGTCGAACGCGCGGGGCCGTGGTCAGCTGGCTACTTCGGTCGCCTGAGCTCGTCGCCCTTGGGCTTCACCGGCTGGGGTGCAGCTACTTTCTTCGCCATCCTTCGATCCCTTCACTCGCGTCGGCTAGGTCGTACCTCCCTTGCCGTGCTCCACGAAGTGATGCGTCCCGTCGTCCCACTCCTCGAGTGCACCGTGGCAACTGAGGCGCCCACGACCCTAGACCTGCAGCCATCGACCTGTCTCTGGCCCGGACGGGCGGCAGACACCCTGGGGTCACGGCTCTCGGGCTCAGGCGTCGAGCGCCTCGACGTCGACGTCGTAGGCGCCCTGCACCAGGAACTCCTTGCGCGGGGCCACGTCGGAGCCCATCAGCAGCTCGAACACCGCGACCGCCTCGTCGGCGTCGTCGATGGTGAGCCTGCGCAACGTCCGGTGGCGGGGGTCCATGGTGGTCTCGGCCAACTGGTCGGCGTCCATCTCACCGAGGCCCTTGTAGCGCTGGACGGGGTCCTTCCAGCGGACGCCCTTCTTGGTCAGCTCGGCCAGCCGGCGCTGGAGCTCGTCGTCGGAGTAGCTGTAGACGTACTTCTCCATGCCCTTCTTGGGGTTGCTGATCTCGATGCGGTGCAACGGCGGCACGGCGGTGAAGACACGGCCCTCCTTGATCAGGTCGGGCATGTACTTGAAGAACAAGGTGGCCAGCAGGCAGCGGATGTGGGCGCCGTCGGAGTCGGCGTCGGCCATGAAGATGATCCGGCCGTACCTGGCGGCGTCGAGGTCGAAGGTGCGTCCGGAGCCCGCGCCGACCACCTGGATGATCGAGGCGCACTCGGTGTTCTTCAGCATGTCGCCGACCGAGGCCTTCTGGACGTTCAGGATCTTGCCGCGGATCGGCAGCAGCGCCTGGAACTCGGAGTCGCGCGCGAGCTTGGCCGTGCCGAGCGCCGAGTCGCCCTCGACGATGAACAGCTCGGTGCGCTCGTTGTCGGCGGCCCGGCAGTCGGCGAGCTTGGAGGGCAGCGCGGAGGACTCGAGGGCGTTCTTGCGGCGCTGGGTCTCCTTGTGCTGGCGGGCCGCGATGCGGGTCTTGGAGGCCGCCACGACCTTCTCCATCACCAGCTTGGCCTGGGCCTTCTCGGCCCGCTTGGTGGAGGTGAGGAACCGCTTGAGCTCGGCGGAGACGACCTTGCGCACGGACGTGCGCACCTGGGGCGTGCCGAGGATCTCCTTGGTCTGGCCCTCGAACTGCGGCTCGGCCTGACGCACCGTCACCACGGCGGTCATGCCCTCCAGCACGTCGTCCTTGATGACGTCGGCGTCGCCCACCTTGAGCGCCTTGCTCGACCGCATCACGTCGTTGAACGTCTTGGTGATCGCCTGCTCGAAGCCGCTGACGTGGGTGCCGCCCTTGGGGGTGGCGATGACGTTGACGAACGATCGCAGCTCGGTGTCGTAGCCGGTGCCCCAGCGCACCGCGATGTCGATGCCGAGCTCGCGCTCGACCTCCTGGGGCGTCATGTGCCCCTTCGCGTCGAGCATCGGCACGGTCTCGGTGAAGGTGTCGCTGCCCTGGAGGCGGACCACCTCGGTGACCGGCTCGTCGTGGGAGAGGAACTCCACGAACTCGGTGATGCCGCCGTCGTGGCGGAACTTCTCCTCCACGGGGGTGTCGCCGCGCAGGTCGCGGATCACCAGCTCGAGGCCGGGCACGATGAACGACGTCTGGCGGGCGCGTCCGAGCAGCCCCTCGATCTCGAAGTGGGCGTCCTTGGTGAAGATCTGCCGGTCCGGCCAGAAGCGGATGTGGGTGCCCGTCTTGGCCTTGGCCACCCGGCCGCCCTTGCGGGACAGGCCGGACCTGGGGGTGAACCCGGCGTCCGGACCGTCGGCGTCGAAGACGCCCGGGGCGCCGCGGCGGAAGCTGATGCCCTGCTGGGACGGGGACCGGTCGACGTCGATGTCCATCCGCGAGGACAGCGCGTTGACGACCGACAGCCCCACGCCGTGCAGACCGCCCGTGGCCACGTAGGAGCCGCCGCCGAACTTGCCGCCGGCGTGCAGCTTGGTCGCCACCACCTCGACGCCGGGGAGCCCGGTCTTGGGCTCCTTGTCGGTCGGGATGCCGCGGCCGTCGTCGTGCACCTCGGCCGACCCGTCGGGGTGCAGCGTCACCTGGACGGTGTGGGCGGCCCCGGCCAGCGCCTCGTCCACGCCGTTGTCGATGATCTCCCAGAGGCACTGCATGAGGCCGCGGGTGTCGGTGGAGCCGATGTACATGCCCGGCCGCTTGCGCACCGCCTCGAGGCCCTCGAGGACGAGGAGGTGGGCGGCGTTGTAGGTGTTGTCGGCGATCGTCGTGCTCCTGCGGTCGTGCGCTCTGCCTGGGGTGTCCAACCTACCCGCGCCCGCCGACGGGGCTGCGGAGGCACGCGCGTCCGCACCCGCTGCCCGCCTGTCCAGACCGGTGGCACCTGCTCGCGACACGCCGTGTACGCGAATCGCCCCCTGTCATCTCCTGTAACACAGCGGGTCTACGGTTCAAGAGTCACGAAGAGAGCACGATCCGGGCACAGGATGTGGGAATCCGACCCGGAAGCTCGGAGAGGCAGGCAGACTCGTCACGAGGGGGAACACCCATCCACGGAGGGGCGTTCCGACGAATGAGAAACAGACGGACGCAATCCACGTGTTGGGGTGAGGTGGCTGGCACCGATGAGGGGGAATGTTGGCCCCGGTCGGTACGTTGACCAGACACCGATGAGTAGAAATGAGGGCGAAGTGACCACTGCCGTTGCCACTGGCTCTGCCGCACTGAGTGCGGCGGACAGATGTGACCGCTGCGGGGCGCAGGCCTACCTCAAGGTCGAGCTCCTCAGTGGGGGTGAGCTGCTGTTCTGCGCCCACCACGCCCGCGAGCACGGCGACGCCCTCAAGGCCGTCGCTGCCACCGTGATCGACGAGTCCCACCGCCTCGCGGACACCGGGTCCTCCACCTCCGACGAGGAGCGCTGAGCGGACCGCACCACCACCGACGTACGACGGCCCCGGACCCCGTGTCCGGGGCCGTCGGCATCTCCGGGCACGGCTCTCTCCTAGGGTGACCGGGTGAGCCTGGTCGAGGTGGTGGTCGCCCTGGCGATCCTGGTCGGGCTGGTGGGCGTGGTCGTCCCGGTCCTGCCCGGCCTGGTCCTGGTGCTCGTGGCCGTCCTCGTCTGGGCGGTCGACGTCGGCGGCGGCACCGCCTGGACGGTGTTCGGGCTGGCCACGGCCGTCCTCGTGGCCGGGACGGTGGTCAAGTACGCCGTCCCGGGACGCCGGCTCAAGAGCTCCGGCATCCCCGCGTCGACGACGTGGTTCGGGATCGCCCTGGGCGTCGTCGGGTTCTTCGTCATCCCGGTCGTCGGGCTCATCATCGGCTTCGTGCTCGGCGTCTACCTCGCCGAGCACCGCCGGGTCGGCTCCGCCGCAGCCTGGCCGTCCACCCAGCAGGCACTGCGCGCGGTCGGTGTGAGCATCCTCATCGAGCTGGCGGCCGGCATCCTCGCCGCGCTGGTCTGGGTCGTGGGTGTCGTGGTCACCTGATGGCCATCCTGCTCAGCCTGCTCGCAGCGGCGTCGTACGGTCTCGCGGACTTCTCCGGCGGCTTCGCGAGCAAGCGCGCCAGCGCGTGGTCGGTCGCCCTGGTCGCGTGCCTCACGGGTGGCGTGCTCGTCCTCGCCCTCTCGGCCGTCTCCGGGGGCGAGCCGACGACGAGCGACCTCTGGTGGGGCGCCGCCGCAGGCGTCGGCAACGGCTTCGGGACGGCGTTCCTGTACCGCGGACTGTCCTCGGGCCGGATGGGCGTGGTCGCCCCGGTGTCCGGCGTGGGCGCCGCCGTCATCCCCGTCGTCGTGGGTGTGGCGCTGGGCGAGCGGCCCGCGGCGCTGGTGTGGCTCGGCATCGTGCTCGCCCTGCCCGCCATCTGGCTGGTGGCCCGGGACCCGGCCGGCCTGAGCTCCGCCGCGCCCGGAGGCGTCGCCGACGGCTCGCTCGCCGGGCTCGGCTTCGGCCTCTTCTTCGTCGCCCTGGGGCAGGTCTCCGACGACGCCGGCATGCTCCCCCTCGCCGTGAACCAGCTCGTCGCCGGGGTCGTGATCGTGCTCGTGGCCCTGACCCTGCGGCAGCCCTGGCTGCCGCGCGAGCGGGCGGCCCTCGGCGGCATCCTCGCCGGGGCGCTGGGCACGTGCGCCGCCGTGCTCTTCGTGGCCGCGACCCACCACGGCTACCTGAGCGTGGCCGCCGTGCTCACCTCGCTCTACCCCGCGTTCACCGTCGTGCTGGCCGCGTCCGTGCTCCGCGAGCACGTCCACCGCGCCCAGGCAGCGGGTCTGCTGCTGTGCGCGGTGGCCGTGTCTCTCGTCGCGGCGGGCTGACCCTGGGTCACGGAGCGGCGGTCGCCACTCCGTTGGTGATGACCACGTCGGCGGCCCGCACGTAGGCGATCCGGTGACCGAACCAGATCTGGTAGTAGGGGTCGGTGCCCTTCACCTGGATGCAGTCCGGCTGCACCGAGCAGTTGAACGTGGTCGCCCGGTAGTAGTCGGTCTGGATCTTCTTGTCGGCCAGCACGTAGGCCTGGCCCGGCTGGATCGAGTACTGCAACGGCGCGACGGTCTGGTACGGGATGCCGGCGGGGTACGCCGACTTCTCCGGGTAGGCCCGGCCGTAGACCGGCACCGCGGCGCCGGTGCCCGACCACACGACCTGGCCGCGCGAGGGCAGCAGCACCGGGTCGGCCACGGGGTTGTAGATCCACGCCTCCTGGCCGAGGTACCAGACCGCGGTCCAGTCGCCCAGGGTCTGGGACACCAGGAACTTCTGGCCGGCCGCGGCTCGCGCGCCGATGTCCGAGACGTACGTCGTCGACGGCGAGCCGTCGGCGTGCAGGCCGATGTCGGGGACGAGCGGGCTGCTCGCGTCGGGCGCGGTGTAGAGGTAGACGAAGTTCGTCCCTTGCGGCGGGCACGGCGTCGTGGACGGCTGGCCCGCCGTGCAGCCGGTCACCGGCTGGACGTTGTCCGCGAACCCCGGGGCCACGGTGACGACGTCGCTGGCCCCGCGGCGGTCGGCCTTGATCGGCGCGCCCAGCAGGTCGAAGTAGTGCTGCCAGTCCCAGTACGGGCCCGGGTCCCAGTGCATGCCCGCGACGTTGGCCGGCAGGATCCCCGGCACCTGGTCGTGGCCGATGACGTGCGCGCGGTCCAGCGGGACGCCGTACTCGGCCGACAGGTGCTTCACCAGCGTCGCGCTGTTCTGGTAGAGCGCCTCGGTGAACCAGGCGGCGCCGTCGGCCGCGAAGCCCTCCTGCTCGATGCCGATCGAGTGCATGTTCACGTACCAGTTGCCGGCGTGCCAGGCGACCTCGCGGTTCGCGACGTGCTGGGCGATGTGCCCGTCGGCGGACCGGATCGTGTAGTGCCACGAGACGTACGTCGGGTCGCTCACGAGCTGGAGCGTCGTGTCGTACGTCGCCTCGGTGTCGTGCAGCAGGATGTACTGGATGTGGCCGGTGCGCGGCCGGTCGGCCAGGTCGTGGTTGCCGTAGTCGCCGGCGTCGGGGCCGTACTTCTCGTACGGCGCCGGGTACCACTCGCAGCCGAGGCTGGGCGGGCAGTCGGCGGCCTGCGTGCCGGTGACGGCGAGCCCGAGGGACGCCACCGCCGCCCGGTCCACGCGCGCCGACGAGATCGGCCGCAGCAGCATCCGCTGGCCGTCGTTGGTGGTGCGGGCCTCGCCGGTGCGGATGACCCGGAACACCTGCTGGGCGAACCGCAGCGCGGAGGCCTGGTCGTCGGCCCCGCTGTAGCGGGCCACGGCCGCGGACCAGTCGCCCAGGTCGCGGGCTCCCCCGGCCTCGCGCTGGTACTGCGCCAGCACGGCCGCGCCTCCACAGATGTTCGCGACGGCGTCGGTCTTGAGGCGGTCCGCGCTGACGCCCGTCAGCCCGGCGGCCTTCGCGAGGGTGCTGAGCGCGTCCTTGCCGATCCGCACCCGCGTGGCCTGCGCGCGCGCCCGGCTCTGCCGGTCGGCCCGGCTGCCGTCGCCCTTGCCCATCGCGTGCTCGGCCGGCGTGCGCTCGATGCCGTCGGGCGAGGTGAGGTGCATCGGGCCGTAGCCCGCCGAGGTGCTGGGGGCGCCGGCATGGTCGTCCCACCGGGACTCCATGAACGAGACGCCGAGCAGGATCGACCGGGGTACGCCGCTGCGCTCGGCCGCGCGGCCGAAGACGGCCTGCCGGTCGGTCGACCCGGCCAGGCACGACGACCAGTCGGTGGCCTGGGCAGGGGTGCTCGCCAGTGCGGCGAGGGACGCGGCCACCAGCCCGACCGCCGTGGACGCGCCGAGGTACCGGATGGCCTGGTGGGGCGCGCGCGAGGATCGCGACACATTTCCTCCCGAGAACGAGTGTCAACACCCGCCGGTCCGGCGGGCCGCTTCGACCCTAGCCACCCCTAGCCCATTGGTCTAGGGAGACCCCAGGTGGCGCTGCTGAGCCGTTCGGGTGGCCCGCTGCACCCTAGCGGCGGAACCACCCCTTCTCGTCATGGTGATGATCAAGGAGGTGGGTCAAGGATGCGAAGACGGGGGCTCGAACAACTGTGGGGGAAGGACAACATGATGCATACCAAGTCAGTGCTGGCAGCCACCTTGATGTCGGTAGCGCTGGCCGCAGGCACCAGTGGTGCCGCGTTCGCCGGCGAGGTGACCGGCCGACCGGGCACACCGGACGTCGCCGGTTCGGGGTCGGGAGTTCGGACGGGGGCACCCGAGCACTCGAACTCGATCTGCTCCTACAACGGTCTGAACGACATGGACCCCACCCAGGGGCCCATTCACGAGATCGTGCAGACCCCGCACAACCAGGGCAGCCCTGGGGACGCGGGTCATGGGACGTGTGCCGGCGGGACCAACCCGGAGAACCCACCGGCACCCTGACCGCGTGGGGCCGCTGCAGGGACTACCGGCACGTCGCGTCCGGTAGTCCCCCCGGGGCCCAGCCTCACTTGGCGAGCTCGACCCCGTCGGCGAGGGCGTGCTGCAGGCGGGTGTAGATCGCCGCTCCCGAGTCCAGCCCATCGACGAGGTGCATCTCCCGGAGCGGGCGGTCGCGCGGCAGGGCCGCGCCAGCTCCGCGTCCATCGCACGGCTCGTCATGGGCCGAGGATCGCCATCCCGTCGCTCCTCGGCAGAGGCAGAGGTCCCCGGCGGGAGCCACCCTTGGACCGATGCCGTCGGGACCTCGGCCCCTCCCGCCGGCAGCACGACCAGCGCGACGATGGCGTCGTGGAGCGACTCACCCCGCTCGCCGCGGCCTTCCTGCACGCGGAGGACGTGGACCCCGACGCATCGCTCTCGATCGGCTCGCTGGCTGTCTTCGCCGGGCCGGCGCCGGGGTTCGCGGACTTCCGGCGAGCAGTCGCGGGCCGACTGCCCCTGGTGCCGCGGTACCGGCAGCGCGTCCGACGGGCGCCGTTCGACCTCGCGGCGCCCTCCTGGGTCGATGATCCCGGCTTCGACCTGCGCCGGCACCTGCACCACGCGTCCCTGCCCGCCCCCGGAGGACCGGACGAGGTCTCCAGGTTCCTGAGCCGGGTCATGACGCGACGGCTGGACCGCGCTCGGCCGCTGTGGGACTACTGGTACGTCGACGGGCTGGCCGGCGGACGCTGGGCGCTGCTCTCGAAAGTGCACCACAGCGTCGTGGACGGGGTGTCGGGCACCGACCTCTACCGCCTGTTCCTCGACACCACACCTGAACCCGGGGGCGCGGTCGAGGACGCCTGGGCCCCGCGCCCGCCCGCCACGACGCCGCTGGACGCCGTCGCGGCCGTCGCCTCCCTGGTCGCCGCTCCGGCGTACGCCGCGCGGCGGGCGTTCGGCGCTCCCCGCCGGGTCGTGGGGCTAGGCACCGCCGCGGCCCTCGGCACGCTCCGCCTCGCGGGCGCACTGCGTCCCGTCCCGGCCTCGTCGCTCACCGGTCACCTGGACGGCCGCCGGCGCTACACGTGGACGACGACGAGCCTGGCGGACGTCGCCGCCATCCGCCGCGCCTTCGGCGTGAGCGTGAACGACGTGGCCCTCGCGGCGGTTAGCGGCGGGTTCCGCCGGCTGCTGGTGGCCCGCGGCGAGGACCCCGCCCCCCATATCCTCCGGTCCCTCGTGCCGGTCTCGACCCGCGCTCCCGGGGAGGAGTCGACCCCGGACAACCGGGTGTCCCTGATGCTCCCGTACCTCCCGGTCGACGTGGCGGACCCGGTCGAGCGGCTGATGGCCGTCCACGAGCGCATCCGCGACCTCCGTACGGCCCACGAGCCCGAGGCGGGACTGGCGATCACCACGCTGGCCGAGTACGAGCCGTTCCCCTTCGTCTCCTCGGTGGTCCACCTCGGCCTGCGGATCCCGCAGCGCCACATCACCGCGGTGACCACCAACGTGCCGGGGCCGCGGGAGCCGTTGTACGCCCTCGGCCGCGAGCTGCTGGAGATCCTGCCGTACGTCCCGATCGCCGACCGGGTCCGCACGGGGGTGGCGATCTACTCCTACCGGGACGCGCTGACCTTCGGCATCACCGCGGACCACCGGGTCACCGACCTCGACGTGCTCGCGGACGGCATCACCGACTCGGTCGCCGAGCTGCTCGCCGCGGCGTAGGCCGCCCTCGCTCAGTCGAGCCAGTCGCGCACGGCGAACGCCTGAGCGCTGTGCGGTTCAGGCTCAGGACCGGCCTCAGTGTGAGCTCAGCTCGAATGCGGGAACGATGACCAAGGAGACCATGGTCTGCCAGGTGCGGGAGTCGAAGCTGGTGGTGTCGTCGATCCAGGTGGAGGCGACCACGACCAGACGCAGGTCCGGGACGACCTCGACGATCTGTCCGCCGTACCCGATCGCCGCAAACGCCGGGTGCTCGCCGGCTGAGGTGACCCACCACTGGTAGCCGTAGTCGGCTCCGCCGAAGCCGTGGGCGGTGCTCACGACAGGGCTGGTCGCGTCCTCGACCCAGCCGCTGGGAACCAGTTGCTCGCCCTCCCATGCTCCCTTGTCGAGGTACAGGTTGCCGAGTCTCACCATGTCCTCGGCGGTCATCTTGATGTAGCCGTAGCCGACGTTGATTCCCTGCGGATCGCGCGGCCAGGCGAAGCCAGCGTCGTCGTAGGCACGGACGGGGTCAGGCCGGCCCGCCGCCAGGGTCGGCTGGAACGCCTGCCTCGTGTCGATTCCGAGCGGTTCGAACAGCCTCTCTCTCGCGTACGTCAACATCGGCTCGCCGGTGGCTTCGACGAGGATCGCGGCCAGCAGGTGACTACTCACGCTTGAGTAGGCAAAGCCCCGGCCCGGAGGCTGGACTGTTCCGCGCCGCAATATGTCGGCGACCCAGTCGCTGCCGGAGGGGCGCGGATCCGGTTTGCCGTCAGCGGGCAGTCCTGCCGTCATGGTGAGCAGCTGGCGAACGGTGATCGCGCCAACCTGGCGCGTCATCACGCCCGCATAGGAGGGCAGCAGTTCACTGATCGTCTGGTCGAGCGTCAGGTCGCCCTCGGACACGGCGATGCCGACCAGCGTGCCGACGACGCTCTTGGTGACCGAGGCAATCGGAGCGCTTTCCTCAGCACTGCTGTCGTAGTAGCGCTCGACCACGGTCTTGCCGTCGACGGCGACCAGGATCGCCCTTCGGTTGCGGATGCCCGGGGACAGGCTCTGGTCCACAAACCTGTCAACCGCGGCCGCCAGCTCCGCACCAGTCGGAGGTGCGGGCGCTGCCGGACCCGGCGAACCGCAACCGGCGAGCAGGACGGTGACCACAGCCATGACCTCAACGGCAGCGACCAAGCCCCTGCGAGGGGTTGAACGACACCGAGTGATACGCATCGGCAACAGCCCTTCGCGTGGAAGCCACAGCCTCACGGGACGCTGATCCCGACACGCTGGAGCACGCCTGGCCCCCGAGTCCATGGACACTACGCTCGCCACGCGAGGCCTGTCGACGACCCGATCCACGTGGGCCCAGGCGCGTCCGCCACACTTCTGGTCTCACGAGATGCGCGAGCGGGCCCTCGATGCACGCCGCCGAATCCGTCCGGTCATCAGGCCGGACTGCCTCCCCCAGATCTCAGGGCTCAGTCCAGGTAGTCGCGCAGCACCTGGGAGCGGCTCGGGTGCCGCAGCTTCGACATCGTCTTGGACTCGATCTGGCGGATCCGCTCGCGGGTCACGCCGTAGACCTTCCCGATCTCGTCGAGGGTCTTCGGCTGTCCGTCGGTGAGGCCGAACCGCATCGACACCACGCCGGCCTCCCGCTCGGAGAGCGTGTCGAGGACGGCGTGCAGCTGCTCCTGGAGGAGCGTGAACGACACCGCGTCGGCCGGGACGATCGCCTCGGAGTCCTCGATCAGGTCGCCGAACTCGGAGTCGCCGTCCTCACCGAGCGGGGTGTGCAGCGAGATGGGCTCGCGGCCGTACTTTTGGACCTCGATGACCTTCTCGGGGGTCATGTCGAGCTCCTTGGCGAGCTCCTCCGGCGTGGGCTCGCGGCCCAGGTCCTGGAGCATCTGGCGCTGCACGCGGGCCAGCTTGTTGATGACCTCGACCATGTGCACCGGGATGCGGATGGTGCGGGCCTGGTCGGCCATGGCGCGGGTGATGGCCTGGCGGATCCACCACGTGGCGTACGTGGAGAACTTGTAGCCCTTGGTGTAGTCGAACTTCTCGACCGCGCGGATCAGGCCGAGGTTGCCCTCCTGGATGAGGTCGAGGAAGAGCATGCCGCGACCGGTGTAGCGCTTGGCCAGGCTCACCACGAGTCGGAGGTTGGCCTCGAGGAGGTGGTTCTTCGCGCGGCGGCCGTCCTCGGCGATCCACTCGAGCTCCTCCTCGAGCTTCTCGGAGATCTTGCCGCCCTTGCCGAGCTTCTCCTCCGAGAACAGGCCGGCCTCGATCCGCTTGGCGAGCTCGACCTCCATCTCGGCGTTGAGGAGGGGCACCTTGCCGATCTGCTTGAGGTAGTCCTTGACCGGGTCGGCCGTCGCGCCGGCCACCATGACCTGCTGCTCGGGCTCGTCGGTGTCGTCGGCCTCGGAGACGACGAAGCCGCTCGAGGCCTCCTTCTCGTCCTCGACGATGGACGGGTCGGTGGCGACGGCCTTCTCGAACTCCTCGTCCGGGAGGTCGGGCAGGACCTTCTTGCCGTCCGGACCGATCACGACCCCCTCGGCCTCGACCGCGACGACCTCCTCTGCGGGCTCCTCCGCAGCCGCCTTCTTGGCCGGCGCCTTCGCGGCGCTCTTCGCGGCGGTCTTGGCGGCCGGCTTCTCGGCCGTCTTCGCGGCCGCCGTCTTGGCAGGGGCGGCCTTCTTGGCCGGAGCCTTGGCCGCGGCAGCCTCTTTCGCCGGCGCCTTCGCGGCGGTCTTCGCCGTGGTCGTCTTCTTGGTCGTCGTCGCCGCGGCCACGCGCGCGTCCGCCGGCAGCAGGACGGTCACGCCCAGGCCCGCCAGGTGGGTCATCAGCGCCTTGAGGTGGCGCGGCTCGACACCGGACTCCTCGGCGGCGCGGCGTACGTCGTCAGGGGTGACGGTGCCGGAGGGCTGTGCCGACGGTTGGGCCGACTGCTCGGCCTGCGCGACCAGGGCCGTGATGGCGGGGTGGGCGAGCACGCCCGCGGGAACAGTCTTGCGCGCGTTCGAGGACACGAACACCTCTCGTCAAAAGGGCTTCGGGGCGCGGCAAGGCCCGCTGTCGTCAAGAGCCGCGCTGGTCATTCTGCCATGGGGCTGGTGAGCCAACGAACCGAGGCCCCGTGGCGGGAGCGTCAGCCCGCCGAGGCTTTCGCCGCTGCCTTCTTGGCCTTCTTGTAGTCGCGCACCTTCTGCAGCGAGGCCGGGTCGACGACGTCGGCCACCGACCGGTAGCCGTCCTCGGCGTAGTCGCCCACGGCCTTCTCCCAGCCCTCGGGCCGGACGTGGAGCTGCTTGGCCAGCAGCGCGGTGAAGATCTGCGCCTTCTGCTTCCCGAACCCGGGGAGCGCCATCACGCGCGCCACCAGGTCCGACCCCGACGACGCCTCGGTCCACAGCCGCTCGGCCCGCCCGTCGTAGGTGTCCACCACGATCCGGGCCAGCTCCTGCACGCGCCCGGCCATGGACCGCCCGTAGCGGTGGATCGCCGGCGGCGTCGACGCCATCGCCGCGAACTCCTCGGGATCGGCCGCCGCGATGGTCGCGGGGTCGAGCGTCTCGAACCGGTCCAGGATCTTGGCCGGCCCGCGGAACGCGTGCTCCATCGGGTACTGCTGGTCCAGCAGCATCCCCACGAGGAGCGCGAACGGGTCGTCGGTCAGGACCTGGTCGGCGTGGTCGTCGCCGGTGATGTGCAGCGCGGTCTGAGCCATGGGGCAATGGTGCCCCACGCCTCGGAACGTCGCGCTAGTCGCCGGCCTTCACGGCCAGCACGGCACAGTGGGCGTCGAGCAGGATGCGCTGGGCGTTGCTGCCCAGGATCAGCTTGCCGACCGGCGAGCGGCGACGCAGGCCGATGACGATCAGCTCGGCATCGTTCGCCTCCGCGATGCTGATGAGGTCCTCGGCGGGCTCGAAGCCGCGGACCAGCTGGCGCAGGTCGAACTCGACCCCGGATCCCTCGAGCTTGGCCCTCACCGATGCCATCGCCTCGTCGTCGCGGATGACGTCCTCCCCGTCGTACTCCCGGCCGCCGCGGTGGGAGTTGACCACGACGAGCTTGTCGTCGCGCAGCTTGGCTTCCTCGATGGCCCGGTCGAGCGCCGCGTCACCCTCGGGCTTGGGCACGTAGCCCACGACGATGGTCCCCATTGCTCTCCCTCACTGCTGCTCGTCCGGAGGTCCTGACCGGCACCGTAGCGTGAAGCCCGGCGACCAGGCACCTGTGGAGGGGTCGGCGAGGCCTGCTCCGGGCTCGGGCATCGTGGTCCGGTGCCACCCGTCGAGGAGCCGCTCTCCCGGGCCGACCTGGTCCTGCTGCGCCGGCTGGTGCTCGAGCACAAGGCGGCCGAGCGGCGGCACCGGTTCCCCGCCGTGCTGCACCTCGGCGGCCCCGGCCGCCCCGAGGCCGGGCGCATCGTCGAGGACCACGCGGGCCCCGATGCCGAGCGGCTGGACCACGCGCTGCGCTGCGACGTGCTCGAGGCGCTGCTCAAGCGGGCCACCAGGACGGACCCCGGACGGCCGCTGATGACCTGGCTGACCCGCCCCGGCACGCTCGAGGTCCAGGACCTCGACCTGGAGTGGCTGCGAGCCGTGACCCGCGTGAACGCCGAGACGGACCGGGCGCTGCCGTTCCTGGTCGTCACGCGGGACGGCTGGCGCGACCCCGCGTCCGGCGTGGAACGACGGTGGCGGCGGCTGCGCCAACGATGAGGGCCAACGATGAGGGCCAACGATGAGCTGCCGGCTCAGTCCCAGGTGTGCACCGGCTCGTTGGAGTGCATCCGGTCGCGGTACTCCAGCAGCACGTGCCGCAGCGCGTCGAACCGCTCCTCGTCCTGCCGGTCGGCCATCCGGCGCACGAACCACTCGGCGCCGTTCATCCCGGTCAGGCAGCGCTGCTCGATGATGCCGAGCAGCCGGTCGCTCTCCTCGGCGGGAGCGCCCCAGGCGTCCAGGCCCTGCTTGGCCAGCGGCAGCAGGCGTCGCAGGGTCAGCTCGGTCGCGCGCACCTGCCCCACGCCGGGCCAGTAGATCTCGGTGTCGATGCCGTGCTCGGCGGCCGCCTCGAAGTTCTCCTCCGCGGCCCGGAACGACATCTGCGACCACAGCGGCCGGTCGGTCTCGGCCAGGGCACGGACCAGCCCGAAGTAGAACGCCGCGTTGGCCATCAGGTCGGCCACCGTCGGGCCGGCGGGCAGGACGCGGTTCTCGACACGCAGGTGCGGGCGGCCGCCCTGGATGTCGTACACCGGCCGGTTCCAGCGGTAGATCGTGCCGTTGTGCAGCCGCAGCTCGGACAGCTGCGGCGTGCCGCCGTCCTCGAACACCGCGACCGGGTCCTCCTCCTCGATGACCGGCAGCAGCGCGGGGAAGTACCGGACGTTCTCCTCGAACAGGTCGAACACCGAGGTGATCCACCGCTCGCCGAACCACACCCGCGGCCGGACGCCCTGCGCCTTCAGCTCCTCGCTGCGGGTGTCGGCCGCCTGCTCGAACAGCGGGATGCGGGTCTCCCGCCACAGCTCCTTGCCCAGGGCGTACGGCGAGTTGGCGCCGACCGCGAGCAGGATCGAGGAGATCGCCTGCGAGGCGTTCCAGTACGCCGCGAACTGGTCCGGCGAGGTCTGCACGTGGAACTGGGTGCTGGTGCAGGCGGCCTCGGGGAGGATCGAGTCGGCGGTGGTGATCAGCCGCTCCGGACCGGTGATGTCGATGTGGATGTCCTCGCCGCGGGCGGCCAGGATCTGCTCGCTGATCAGGCGGTACCGCGGGTTGGCGCTCATGTGGCTCGGGCTGAGGTGGCCCTCGGCGAGCGTCGGCAGGATGCCGATCATCACCAGGTGGGCGCCCACGTCGGCCGACTTGGCCTCGGCGTCGTTGAGGCTGCGGCGGAGGTTGGCCTCAGAGGTGGCCAGGCCGCCCTCGCGGATCTTGGTCGGCGGCACGTTGATCTCGATGTTGAACTGGCCCAGCTCGGTCTGGAACGCCGGGTCGGCGATGGCGGCCAGCGCCTCGGCGTTCTTCAGCGCCGGGTCGCCCAGCTCGTCGACCAGGTTGAGCTCCACCTCGAGGCCCGTCATCGGGTCGTCGGTGTCGAAGTGGTGCTCGCTCAGCATCCGGGCGAAGGTGTCGAGGCAGCGGTGGACCTTCTCGCGGTACCGGGTGCGGTCGGCGCGCGAGAACTCCTGTGCTTCGACGTCTTCGCCCATGCTCGGCACCCTAGGGCGGATGACCCGCCCGCGGCAGTGCCCGCCCGGGTGACGACATCACCTCCCCTCCCACACGTCCGGCGGCAGGGCGAGGTCCAGCGCCTCGGCGACGGCCTGGGCCAGCGTGCAGGGCGGATCGCCCTCGGCGGCCCGGTCGAGGGCCAGCCAGGCGAGCGCCCCGTCGCCGGACAGCCAGGCCAGGAAGCCCAGCACCGAGGCGACCGGCGCCAGCAGCGGCGGCGGCGCCGCCCGGACGAGGGCCGAGAAGAGCGGCAGCCGCAGATCGGCCCCGTCGCGGGTCATCGCGTGCATCGCCGCGTCGCGCCCGGCGGGCTCGGCCAGCGCGACCAGCAGCCGGGCCGTCGTGGGCGGATCCGGCAGGGCGCTGGTCTCCACGAGCGTCTCGACCAGGGCCGGCAGCCAGGTCGCCGGGTCCTCCGGCGGCCCCAGGGTGTCCAGCACGTCGGCGACCGCCGCCACGCGGTCGGGGTCGGGCGCGACGGTCGCGGCCAGCTCGTCACGCGACCCCAGCGTCACCCGGCCGGCGGCCACGGCCTGCGCGGTGAACAGGTGGCCGGTGACGTCATAGCGCGTGCCGGGGCCGTCGGCCTCCGAGCCGTCGAGGGACACCGGGAACCACCGGTCGCCGTCGCTGCGCAGCACGTCGACCACGTCGATGCCGCCGCGCCGGAACCGCCGGACCAGCACCCGACCGCACGCCCGGGCGACCCGGGAGTCCGCGGCGTACATCACGAACAGCACGCGCCTGACCCGGTGCCGGTGTGCCGGCCCGAGCAGGGACTCGGCGGCCTCGCGGCGTGCCTCGGCGGTGATTGGGAGGTCGAGCCGGGCGTGGAAGGTGTGCGTGGCGCCGAACGTCAGCATCACCACCGACTCCACAGGGAGGAACCCGAGCACGAGCGGCACCGCGGCCAGCACGTCCTCCGGCGTCCGGGCGGTGAGGGTCGGGAGCGCTGTCGTCGTCATGGCCAGGACGCTCCCCAGCGGCACCGACAGTCACGCCGACGCCGGGGGAGGCCTGTGGAAAGCCCGTCCGGAGGTCCGCCTGTGGGCGCAGAACGGGCCACCGGAGCCGCGGCCGGACCACTACCGTGGCGTCGTGCTCACCCTCGACCAGGTCCTCACCTTCGGGCTCGCCGCGCTGATCCTCATCGCGATCCCCGGCCCGAGCGTGGTGTTCGTGGTCGGCCGCGCCCTGGCCTACGGCCGCGGCGTCGCACTGGCCAGCGTCGCCGGCAACTCCCTCGGCCTGCTGACCATCGTGGTCCTCGTGGCGTTCGGCCTCGGGGTGGTCGTCCAGGAGTCGATCCTCGTCTTCCAGGTCCTCAAGCTCGCGGGCGCGGCGTACCTGGTGTACCTCGGCATCGAGGCCGTCCGCCGGCGCAAGGAGTTCCTGGCGCCGGACGCGGACACCACCACCGGGCGGCCGATGACGTGGCGCCGCGCGATCCGGCAGGGGTACGTCGTGGGCGTGTCCAACCCCAAGGCGTACATGATCCTGGCCGCGGTGCTCCCCCAGTTCGTCGACCGCGGCGCGGGGCACGTGCAGCTCCAGCTGCTGCTGCTCGGCCTGCTGGCGTTCGCGATCGGCATGGTGTCCGACAGCACGTGGGCGATCATCGCCAGCCAGCTGCGCTCGTGGTTCATGCGGTCGCCCAGGCGCGGCGAGGCGATGGGCACGGTCGGCGGTCTCTCCATGATCGGCCTGGGAGTCGGGCTCGCGGTCACCGGCGAGGCCGGCCGCTGAGGAACGTCGCCTCGGTCCTGCACCTCGACCTCGACGCCTTCTTCGCCGCGGTCGAGCAGCGCGACAAGCCGTCGCTGCGCGGCAAGCCGGTCGTCGTGGGCGGCGTCGGCGGGCGCGGTGTGGTGTCCACCGCGTCGTACGAGGCCAGGAAGTACGGCGTGCGCTCGGCCATGTCGACCCGCGAGGCGCGGTCGCGCTGCCCGCACGCGGCGTTCCTGAGCGGGCGGTTCCACGCGTACCGCACCGCCAGCGAGCAGGTGATGGCGGTGCTGCGCGCGACCTCGCCGCTGGTCGAGCCGCTGTCCCTCGACGAGGCGTTCGTGGACCTGGCCGCGGCCGGGCTGCCCGACCTGGAGGTCGACACGGTCCGCCACGTGGCCGAACGCCTACGTGCGCAGGTCGCCGAGGTGACGGGCGGGCTCACCGCGTCGGTCGGGATCGGCTCCTCGAAGTTCATCGCCAAGGTGGCCAGCGACCTCGACAAGCCCGACGGGCTGGTCGTCGTGCCTCCCGGCGGCGAGCTGGACCTGCTGCGCCCGATGCACGTCTCGGTGATCCCCGGGGTCGGCCCCGCGACCACCGAGCGGCTCCGGCGGGCCGGCATCCACACCGTCGCCGACCTCGAGGTGATCAGCGAGGACGAGCTGGTCCGGATGCTCGGCGCCGCCCACGGCCACGGCCTGCACCTGCTCGCGCACGCCGAGGACGACCGGCCCGTCGTGCCTGAGCGGGAGACCAAGTCGGTCAGCGTCGAGGGCACGTACGACACCGACCTCACCGACCGCCGCCTGATGGCCGCTCTGCTGACCCGGCAGGCGCGCCGCGTCGCCGAGCGGCTGCGGGCCAGCGGGCTCGCCGGGCGCACGGTGACGATCAAGGTGCGGCTGCACGACTTCACCACCATCAGCCGCTCGTCCACGATCGGCTCGCCCACCGACGCGGCCTCCACGATCTCGCGGCTCGCGGTCGCGCTTCTCCAGGACCTCGACACCACGGGCGGCGTGCGCCTGCTCGGCGTGGGCGTCTCCGGCCTGGCCGACTGGATCCAGGAGGACCTGTTCGGCACGACCGAGGACGACGTGGAGCCGGAGGGCGACCTGGACGCCGACCTCGACGCCGGGGCGCCGTCCACCGCCGGGGCGAAGGCCACGACCCACACCTGGGCGCCGGGGATGGACGTCGAGCACGCCGAGATGGGGCGCGGGTGGGTGTGGGGATCGGGACGCGGGGTGGTCACCGTCCGGTTCGAGACCGCCGCGACCGGACCGGGTCCGGTGCGCAGCCTCAAGGCCGACGATCCGGCGCTGCAACCCTGGCGACCGGAGTCCCCGGACGGGTCTACAGTGCCGGACATGCACGAACGACATCGCTGACAACGCCGTCGGCCGGATGGGTTCACTGCGAGGGTGGTGGCGTACGCCGCCCTGCGCGAGCTCATCCCGGTGTTCCCGGTCTACGCCCTGCTGTTCACCGACGCGGGGCTGTCGACGGGCCAGGTCTCGACGCTCTTCGTCATTTGGTCGGCCACGCACGTCGTGCTGGAGGTGCCGTCCGGCGCCTGGGCGGACACCGTGTCGCGGCGCCGCCTGCTCGTGGGGGCGTCCGCGATCTACGGCGGCTGCTTCGCGCTGTGGTCGGCCGTGCCGACGTACCTCGCGTTCGCCGGCGGCTTCGTGCTCTGGGGCCTGAGCAGCTCGCTGGTGTCGGGCACCTACGAGGCGTACGTCTACGACCACCTGTACGCCCGGCAGCGCCAGGACTCCTACCGCGGGGTGATCGCCGCCGGGCAGACCGGTGCCCTGGTGCTCAACCTGGTGGCGACCGCGGCGGCCGCCCCGATCGTCGCCCTCGGGGGGCTGACCGGCGCGGGCTGGGCCAGCGTGGCCGTCTGCGTCGCGGCGACGGTCCTGGCGCTGTGGTTGCCGCCGGACGCACCCCGCTCGCACGTCGACCCCGACGCCGACCCCGAGGACCCGGGCCTCTCGTACCCCGGCATGCTGCGGGCCGGGCTCCGCGAGTCCCTGCACCCGAGCGTCGCCCGCGCCGTGCTGCTGGCGGCGGGCGTCCCGGCGTTCCTGGCCTTCGACGAGTACTTCGGCCTGCTCGCCCACGACCTCGACGTGCCGCTGACCGTCGTGCCGCTGCTCGTCGCCCTGACCGTGGCCGCGCAGGCGGTCGGCGCGGCACTCGCGCCCCGGCTGCCGATGCACCGCCTCGGTCCGGTGCTCGTCGTCGCCGGCCTCCTGGTGGCGGCGGGGGCCGCCGTCCAGCGGCCGGCGGGCTTCGTGGCGGTCGCGGCCGGGTACGGCGCGCTCCAGGCCGCCATCGTCGTCGCGGAGACCGACCTCCAGCACCGCATCCACGGCGCGGCCCGGGCGACGGTGACGTCCGTGAGCGGCCTGCTCAGCGACGTCGGCGCGATCGCGCTGTACGCCTTCGTCGCGGTGGGCTCGGGGGTCGCGTCGATGGCGGCGCTGGTGACGGTGCTGGCCCTCGTCGTGGTGGCGCTCGGCCTGGTCGGGGCGCGCGCCTACCCGGCCACCTGGCGCAAGGAGACCGGTTCGCCGGGCCGCAGCTGAGCGCAGCGCCACAGGTCGTCGGGGTGGAGGACCCCGACGACCGGGTACCCGCCGGTCGTCGGGTGGTCGGCCAGGAACACCAGCGGCTGCCCGTCCGGCGGCACCTGGACCGCGCCCAGCACCAGTCCCTCGCTCGGCAGCTCGCCCTCGACGGCCCGCTGCAGCGGCTCGCCGTGCAGCCGCAGCGCCACCCGGTTGGAGTCGGCCGCGACCGTCCAGCCGGCCTCGGCCAGGCGCCGTACCCCGCCCTCGACCCAGCTCTCGCGCGGTCCGGGCGTGACCCGCAGCGGCCCGTCGACGGCAGGGAGGCGGGGTACGTCGGCCGGTCGCGGCCGCCGTCCCGCGCCGACGGGCAGCACGTCGCCGTCCGCGACGACCGGCGGACCCAGCCCGGAGAGCGTGTCCGTCGACCGCGAGCCCAGCACCGGGTCCACCTCGATGCCGCCGGCCACCGCGACGTAGGTGCGCACGCCCGACCGCGCCGGGCCGACGGCCAGCACCGCCCCGGCGGGCACCGAGAGCGGCTCGCTCCAGGGCGCACCCCGGCCGTCGACGAGCACGTCGGCGACCGCTCCGGTGACCGCGACCGTCACGGCCTCGCCGGTGCGCAGGGTGACGCCACCGAGCGTCGTCTCCAGGAGCGCGGCACCCGGCTCGTTGCCCACCAGCCGGTTCGCCAGCCGGGCGGCGTGGTCGTCCAGGAAGCCCGACCGCGGCACGCCGAGGTGCGCCAGTCCCGGCCGGCCGGCGTCCTGGACGGTCGTCAGCGGGCCGGCGTCGACGACGGTGAGCGCGCGGGCCATCAGGACTCCGTGAACCGCACGCGGGTCCCGGGCGTCAGCAGGGCGGGTTCCTCGCGGGACGCGTCCCAGAGCGTCGCCGACGTGCGGCCGAGCAGCCGCCACCCGCCGGGCGACGCCGACGGGTACACCCCGGCGTACTCCCCCGCCAGCCCCACCGAGCCCGCCGGCACCCTCGGCCGCGGCCGGTCCAGCCGGGGTACGGCGAGCTCGGCCGGCAGCCCGGTGCAGTAGGCGAAGCCCGGTGAGAACCCGACGAACGCCACCGTGAACTCGGTGCCGGTGTGCGTGGCGACCACCTCCGCCCGGGTCATCTCCCAGCGCCGGGCGACGTCGTCGAGGTCCTCCCCGTCGTACGTCGTCGGCAGCTCGACCACGCGCGGCTCGCCCCCCGCGGAGCGGGCCGACGGCGTCCAGGCGGCGAGGTACGTGCGGGCGGCCTCGAGGTCCTCCAGCCCGTCGAGCAGCACGGTACGGGCGCCCGGGACGACGTCGCGGCAGCCCTGGATCGTGGGCAGGTCCCGGCGCAGGTCGGCGTACAGGACGGGCACGTCGGCGGCGTCCTCGAGCGCCGCCAGGAGGGCGCCCGGCCCCGCCGGCAGCACCTGCATGTCGGTGAGTATTCACCGTCCTCGAGTTGCAGGCCGCGCGGAGAAATGGTCACGATGGCCGGGAAAGAGTGAGGGGCCCGACGATGGTATGAGCATCGTAGGGCCCCTCGGCTTGACCTCGTGAGGTGACGCCTCGGTCTCCCCGACTCTCTGCTCCGATCCCGTCGTCCCCGTCACCGGGCCGCCGCCGCGAGCCGCCCCGAAGGGTGACTCTCGGTGTGGATCCTTGCTCCTGTCGGTTCCCCAGCCCCCCGCAAGCGGTGAGTTGGTAGGGAGAGTTCTACGGGGCCCGGGACACCCCGCACAAGGGGTCTCGGCCAGGAATTTCCGCGGACCTCGCCGTCCCCAGGTCCCTCCACAGGACGCCCGGCCCGAGTCCACAGCCCGAGGCGGGTGCTCCACAGGTGAGGGCCGCTGCTGTGGAGAAGCGGTCTAGCCGTCCCCGCCCGCCAGCGCGGTCGCGATGGCGCCCGCGAGGGCCACGTTGTTCTCGTACACCGCGACGTTCACGTCCAGGCTCCGGCCACCGGTGGCCCGCTGGACCTGGTCCAGGAGGTACGGCGTGGCGTCGTGGCCGCCGATCCCCGCGGCGTCCATGCTCGCCAGCGCCTCGCGGAGCACGCGGTCGTGCTCGGCCGGGTCCAGCTGGTGCTCGGCGGGGACGGGGTTGGCGACCAGCACCGCGCCGGGCACGCCGAGGGCGTCACGCGCGCGGGTCAGCGCGGCGGCCTCCTCGGGGCTGTCGACGGCGTAGTCGAGGGCGAACCCGGAGTCGGCGAGGTAGAAGCCGGGGAAGCGCGTCGTCCGGTACCCCACGATCGTGATCGACAGCGTCTCCAGGCGCTCGAGGCTGGCGCCGACGTCGAGGATGGACTTCACGCCGGCGGACACCATCGTGATGGGCGTCCGCGCGAGCACCGGCAGGTCGGCCGACTCGTCGAAGGTCTCCGCCGCACCCCGGTGCACGCCGCCGAGGCCGCCGGTCGCGAACACCGCGATCCCCGCCCGGTGCGCCAGGAAGGCGGTGCCGGCCACCGTCGTACCTCCCGAACGCCCCTGGGCGGCCACCACGGGCAGGTCGCGCAGGCTGACCTTGACCCCGTCGTCGTCGCCGCCGAGCTCGCGGACCTGGTCCGCGGTGAGCCCGACGGTCGGCACCCCGGCCAGGACGCCGATCGTGGCGGGCACGACGCCGGCCGCCCGCAGGGCGTCCTCGGCCGCCAGGGCCACCTCCACGTTGCGCGGGCGGGGCAGCCCGTGGGTGAAGATCGTGGACTCGAGGGCCACCACCGGGGCACCGTCACGCAGCGCGTCGCGGACGTGCGTGGAGACGAGAAGGGTCACGCGCGGGATTCTGCCGGAGGCAGGTCACCAGGGCGCGGCCAGCACGTACCCCGCCTCCTCGAGCGCCCGGCGTACCGCCCGTGCCGCCGCCACGGCGCGCGGGCTGTCGCCGTGCACGCAGACGGAGTCGACGCGCACTGCCAGGGTCACCGCCTGGGCGGCGATGGCCTCCTCGCCCTCGACGAGCGCCCCGGGCTCGTCGCGTGGCACCAGGCGGTCACCGCGATAGGCCCGGTCGGCGAAGCCCTCGAGGTACGTCGCCCGGCCGGTCGCCGCGGCCCGGTCCAGGAGCGCTCCGGGCTGGCCCAGCACGGGGAGGTGCCCCGCGCCGGCGAGGACGGCCGCCGCCTGCTCGGCGTCGTCGCGGACGCGGTGGTAGAGCGCACCGTGCGGCTTGAGGTAGCCGACGACCGCGCCCTCCGACACCGCGATGTCGGTCAGGGTGCCCACCTGGTCGGCCACCTGCTGGGCGAGCACCTCGAAGGCCACGTCGCGGGCGACCCGGCCGAAGTGCTCGCGGTCGGCGTAGGACACCTGGGCCCCGATCGCGACGCCGAGACGGGCCGCCTCCGCGCACACCGCACGCATGACGACCCGGGACCCCGCGTGGTAGCCGCACGCGACGTTCGCGCTGGTCACCACGGCGAGCAGGGCCGCGTCGTCGGTGACCTCCTCGCCGAGGTCGGCGTTGAGGTCGACGGTCGCGTCGGCGGACAGATCGGCGGGCAGATCGGCGGGGGCCGTCATCGCGGCAACGTATCGCCTCCCCCGTCAGGGGGTACCCCTGAGAAGTCCCTGAGAGTTCGGTGGGACGGCAACTCCGCGGGGCCCTCACACGTCTGTTCGGGTGACGGCTCCGAATGACCACAGCGGTGACATACCGAGGGAATCTTCGACCACCGTCAGACGTTGATCCCGATGTGCGGCGCCACCGGCGTCGCACGGACAGCAGGAAGAGGTTCCCCATGGCTACCCGCACCACCACCGCCGGGACCCGCGAGATCGAGGGTCGCGACAGCGTCGGCCTGTACCTCGACGAGATCGCCCGCAACCCCCTGCTGGACGCCGAGACCGAGGTCGAGCTCTCCAAGACCATCGAGGCCGGCCTGATGGCCGAGCACCTGCTGGCCACCGGCCGCGTCGGCCGCAAGAAGGGCGGCGCCCCCGGCAACGCCTCGCAGGAGGAGCTGGAGTGGCTGGCCGAGGAGGGCCGCAAGGCCGTCGACCAGTTCATCACCGCCAACCTGCGCCTCGTCGTGTCGATCGCCCGCAAGTACGGCCGGGCCCAGATGCCGATGCTCGACCTGATCCAGGAGGGCAACACCGGCCTGATCCGCGCCGTCGAGAAGTTCGACTACACCAAGGGCTACAAGTTCTCCACGTACGCCACGTGGTGGGTCCGCCAGGCCATCACCCGCGGCATCGCGCAGCAGGCCCGCGTCGTGCGGCTCCCCGTCCACGTGGTCGAGGAGCTCAACCAGGTGGGCAGCGCCCGCCGCACGCTCGAGCGCCAGCTGGGCCGCGAGCCCGACCCGCAGGAGATCGCCGCCGAGCTGGGGATGGACGTCGACCGCGTGCTGGACCTGATGTCCTGGGGCCGCGACCACGTCAGCCTGGACACCCCGGTGGACGAGGACGGCGACACGTCGCTCGGCGACCTGATGGCGCAGGAGACGGCTCCCGGCCCGGACCTGACGGTCCTCGACGTGGAGGCCCGCGAGCGGCTCGACGCCCTCGTGGACACCCTCGACGAGCGGGCCGCGGACATCATCCGCTCGAGGTACGGGCTGACCGACGGCCGCCAGCACAAGCTGGCCGACATCGGCGCCAAGCACGGCATCTCGGCCGAGCGCGTCCGCCAGCTCGAGCGGGAGGCCCTGCAAAAACTGCGCCGTCTCGGCGATCCGGACTTGGCCGCCTGAGACAAGTCAGGCACCATAGACCCAAGCCGGGTTCGAGGGGATTTCCCGGCTTCCGGAACGTGGACCGACCGTAAGGTCGGTCCATGTTCCGTTTCCGGGCCCTCGTCGTCACCGCGGCGCTGCTCCTCCCCGCCGCTCCGGCCCACGGGGCTCCCACGCCGGGGCCGGTCGCCGTGCCCCGGGAGGCTCGGGCGGTCGACACCTCGCACCCCGACCGCTGGGTCGGTGACGGCACGCCGGCCAGCTGCACCTCGGGCGCCGTGGTGCGCGCCGTCGCGAAGGGCGGGATCATCCGGTTCCGCTGCGGTCCCGACCCGGTCACCATCGTGATGCGGCGGACGGCGAAGGTCGTGAACACCAGCACCCGCGTCGTCCTCGACGGCGGCGGTCTCGTCACCCTCAGCGGCGGCGGCGAGCGGCGCATCCTCTACCAGGACACCTGCGACAAGCGGCAGACCTGGACCACGTCGCACTGCGACGACCAGGCCACACCTCGGCTCGTCGTCCAGCACCTCACTCTCGTCGAGGGGAACTCCACCGGCGAGACGTACGACGGCGGGGGCGGCGGCGCCGTCTTCGTGCGCGGCGGCCGGCTCAAGATCGTGGACACGGTGTTCCGCGACAACCGCTGCGACCGCACCGGCCCCGACCTCGGTGGGGCCGCGGTGCGCGCGCTGTCGCAGTACCACGGTCTCCCCGTGTACGTCGTCGGCAGCACCTTCAGCGGCGGCCGGTGCAGCAACGGCTCGGCGCTGAGCAGCATCGGGGTCTCCTGGTCGGTCTACAACTCGACGTTCAGCGACAACCGCGCGATCGGCCGAGGCGCGAACCCGCAACGGCCCGGCACGCCCGGAGGCGGCTCGGGCGGGGCGATCTACGCCGACGGCAACGACTTCACCGTGCTGGTCGCCGACTCCACGATGACCGGGAACCACGCCCGCGAGGGTGGCGGGGCGGTCTTCTTCGTCAGCAACGACCGCACCGGTGACCTGGTGGTCCGCTCCTCACGGCTCGAGGACAACCCGAGCGACGGCTTCGAGACCTCGCCCGGCATCTTCTTCCTCGGGCATCGTCAGGTCGTCGAGGACTCGATCGTCCGGTAGACCTCCTCGACGCGCCGGCGCAGGTCCTCCAGCGAGCCGGTGTTGTCGACGACGTACGTCGCGATGGCCAGCCGCTCCTCCCGGCTCGCCTGGGCGGCGATGCGGGCGCGGGCGTCCTCCTCGGACATGTCGCGGATGCGCACCATCCGGTCGACCTGCACGTCGTCGGGGACGTCGACCACCACGACCGCGTCGAAGCCCGACGCCTGGCCGGTCTCGGCCAGCAGCGGGATGTCGTGCACGACCACCGCACCGGGAGGTGCGGCCGCCTCCAGCTCCGCGGCCCGGGCCCGCACCCGCGGGTGGATGACCGCCTCCAGGGCGCGCCGCTTCGCGGGGTCGGCGAAGACAAGGGCGCCCACCTTCGGCCGGTCCAGGGCGCCGTCGGGGGTCAGCACGCCGGGGCCGAGCTCCTCGACGACCGCGGCCAGCCCCTCGGTGCCCGGCGCGACCACCTCGCGGGCGAGCAGGTCGGCGTCGATGACGACCGCTCCGAGCTCGGCCAGGATCGCCGACACGGTGCTCTTGCCGGAGGCCACTCCCCCGGTCAGGCCGACCCTCACGGACGAGCATCCTGCCGCACCGGCGACCGCACCTGGCACACGCCCGTCTTCGTCGTCCGGTCAGGCGGTGCGGGAGAACGACCGGCGGTACTGCTGCGGCGAGACGCCGCGGAACCGGGTGAAGTGGTGCCGCAGCGCCGCGGCGTTGCCGAACCCGACCTCGTCGGCGATCCACTCGACCGGCTGGTCGGTGAGCTCCAGCAGCTCCTCGGCGCGGATCACCCGCTGCTGGGTCACCCAGGCGTGCGGCGTCGCGCCGGTCTCGGCGCGGAAGCGCCGGGCGAAGGTGCGCGGCGACATCAGCGACTTGTGGGCCAGGGTCGGGACGTCCAGGTCGTCGCCGAGGTTGCGGACGATCCACTCCAGGAGCGGCCCGAAGGTTTCGGTGTCGCAGTCGGGCACGGCGCGCTCGATGAACTGCGCCTGGCCGCCGTCGCGGTGCGGCGGGACCACGATCCGGCGGGCGACCGTGGCGGCCACGCGGGCGCCGTACAGGTCGCGCATCAGGTGCAGCGACGCGTCGATGCCGGCCGCCGAGCCGGCACCGGTGAGCACGTTGCCGTCGTGGCAGTAGAGGACGTCGGGCCGGACCTTGGCCTCGGGGTACATCTCCTCGAGGACCCCGGTGTAGCGCCAGTGCGTCGTGCACTCACGGCCGTCCAGGACGCCGGCGGCACCCAGCTCGAAGGTGCCCGAGCAGTGGGCGTAGAGCATCGCGCCGCGCGCGTCGGCCGCCTGGATCGCCTCGATCACGGCCGGGTCGTGGTGGAGGAAGTCGTGGTGCGGCGCCAGGCAGACCAGGTCGGCGTCCTCGGTGGCCTCGAGCCCGCGCTCGACGTAGATGTCGTAGTCGGAGCGGCCCTTCACGCGGCCCGGGCGCGGCGTGCACACGCGGAAGTCGAAGACCGGGGTGCGGTCCTCCGGGTGCTCCGGCTCGCCCCAGACCTCGACCAGGGCGCCCAGCCCGAAGGGCTCGGCGTTGTCCTGCACGATCACGGCGACGGTCTGCATGGGGCGGTCCCCGGGTGGGTTGTCGGGCATGGCAGCCATCCTCGCGCAAGGTTGGCAGAAAATCAATGTACTATGACTTTTCTGCCACTCGTGGCGCGATCTCGACGGAGCGATGATTACTGCCATGACCTTCTTGCTGATCCTCACCGTGATCGCCGTCGCGTTGGCCGCCCGGACGATCGACCTGCTCCTCCACGACGGCCGCGGCCCGGCCGCCCCGCCCAGCTCGCACTTCCAGGACCCGCGGTTCGCCGCTCCCGGCGCCGGTCGGTGAGCACCGGTCCCACGACCCAGCCCTGAAGGCCCGGTCCGCTTCGGCGGTACCGGGCCTTCTGCTGTCTAGAGTGACCCCGTGCGCGGGCTGCTGGCATCCGGGACCGCGGCGTGCCTGGCCGTCAGCCTTCTCGCTGTCGCGACCTCCGACGCCGCGGCGCCGCCGACGCACACCGTGTCGGTCACCGGCACCGGGATCACGCCGTCCTCCACGTGGCCGGCGTACGACCCGGCCGTCGACCGGTACGCCGTGAGCACCACCGCCGCGACCGGCGGCAGCCTGACCGTGACGGCGGGGACCAGCGACGCCGGTGGTGTCGTCCGCGTGGACGGTCGCCGCGCGACCGGTCCGGTCACCGTCACCGGCCTCGCTGCGGGCGACGAGGTGAACGTCCAGATCGAGGACTCGGCCGGCACCAGCAACCAGTCGTTCGTGTACCTGCCCGAGGGCTTCCCGACCCTGACCGCGACCACGAACGGCACCGGTCTGGCCGACGGCGCGGTGCTGCTCGGCCTCGGCAGCTTCTTCTCGAGCCAGGGCTACGAGGCGGCGGTCGACCGGCACGGGGTGCCGCTGTACGTGAAGGCCGTCAACGGGACCGACTTCAAGGCCGCGCCGGGCGGGTACTCCGTGGCGCGCCCGAAGGACGGCGCCTACGAGATCGTCACCCTCGACGGCCAGCTGCGGCGTACCGTCGCCCGGCAGCTCGACGGCATCCCCGGCAGCACGGACTTCCACGACTCCGAGCTGCTGCCCGACGGCCGCGCGCTCCTCATGGGCTACGACTTCTCCACCCACGCCGACGCCAAGAACTACCTCGACGCCGTCATCCAGCTCCAGGACGCCGACGGCCGCGCGACGTGGCAGTGGAACAGCAAGGACCACGTGGACCCGGCCGAGGCGTACGTCGCCCCCGGCGTCATCTTCGGCGACTACGCCGACTACGCCCACATCAACTCGCTGCAGCTCGTCGGCGCGCACGACGACGTGCTGGCGTCGTTCCGCAACCTGTCCCAGGTACGGCTGATCGCGACCGAGGCGCACGACGGCTACCTGCCCGGCGACACGATCTGGACGTTCGGCGGCGCGGTGAACGACTTCTCGATCGTCGACGGGAACGGCGACCCGGACGGCGGCCCGTGTGCGCAGCACATGGCCCGGCTGCTCCCGAACGGCCACCTGACGCTGTTCGACAACGGCTCCCTGGACCAGGGCAGCGCCCTGGGGGGCCAGACCGCCGACATGTGCGCGGACCCCGCCGACCCCACCGGCCCGCGCATCGCCCGGCCGCACACGCGCGTGACCGAGTACGCCCTGGACCTCACCGACCCCGCGCACCCGGTCGCCACCCTGGTGTGGCAGTTCGCGCCCGAGCACCTGTACGCCGCGTTCGCCGGCAGCCAGCAGCGGCTGGACAACGGCGACACGCTCGTCGGCTGGTCGGCCTCCACCGACCCTGACGGCACGGGTGCGCCGCAACCCGTGGCCTCCGAGGTGACCCCGGCGGGCCAGGAGGTGTGGTCGCTCTCGTCCCCTGGCTGGTTCAGCTACCGGGCCGCGCAGGCGCTGGTGCCCGACGAGGTGCCTCCCGCGGTCACCCTCACCGGCATCGTCGACGGCACGACGCTCGACCCGGACGACCCCGCCCCCACGGTGAGCTACGGCTGCACCGACCGCGGCGGGAGCAACCTGGACACCTGCACCGGCACGGTCCCGGACGGCGGTGCCGTGCCGATGACGCCCGGCGCTCACGCGGTCACGGTGACCGCGAAGGACCGGGCGGGCAACACCGGCACGGCGACGCTGGGCTACACCGTGTCCGCGCCGCCGACGCCGCCGAGCCCCACCGCCACACCGACGCCGACCGCCACACCGACCCCGACACCGGCCGCCACCTACCAGCCGGACGCCTGGATCAAGCTCCGCGGCAGCGGGGACCCCTGGACCGGCAAGGGCCGCACCGGGCCCGCCGGCGGCCAGGTGGTCCGCCTGAAGGTCGCGGCGTCGGCAACGGGTGCGGCCTGGCCCGTCGTGGTCGAGGTGCACAACGACGGCACCGCCCCGGACCGCTTCGAGGTCACCGGGCCGGCCGGCGACGCGTCGTACCGGGTCCGCTACCTCAAGGGCTCGAAGGACATCACCGGGAAGGTGCTGCGCGGATGGCTCACGCCGGCGCTGCCCCCGGGCGCGTGGACGCGGCTGGTGGTCATGGTGACCCGCACGGGGCACGCCGCACCGGGCGACAAGAGGCGGCTGGTGCTGACCACCCGCTCGCAGCACACGCCCGACCACCGGGACAAGGTCGGCATCGTCGTCGAGTCGAGATAGCAGCGGGCCGGCCACCCGAAGGTGACCGGCCCGTCGCTCGCTCGCTGAGCGGGTGGCGTCAGTTGCCCTTCGAGACGCGCGCTAGCGCGCGCTCCTCAGGAACCACCGCCGGTGAGCTTCTCGCGCAGAGCCTGGAGCGCCTCGTCGGAAGCCAGGCTGCCGGAGGTCTCCTCCGTGCCGGCCTCCTCCTCGGAGCCCGAGGAGTACGTGGTCGGCTCGGCCGCGGCGATCTCGGCCTGCTTGGCCTCGGCCTGCTGCTTGACGTGGGCCTCCCAGCGCTCGTGCGCCTTGGCGTACTGCTCCTCCCACGCCGCGCGCTGCTCGTCGTAGCCCTCGAGCCACTCGCCCGTCTCCGGGTCGAAGCCGTCGGGGTAGACGTAGTTGCCCTCGGCGTCGTAGGTCGCCGCCATGCCGTAGAGCGTCGGGTCGAACTCCTCGACGTCGGAAGCGGTGGCCGTGTCGTTGGCCTGCTTGAGCGACAGCGAGATGCGGCGACGCTCGAGGTCGATGTCGATGATCTTGACCATCACCTCGTCGTCGACCTGGACGACCTGCTCCGGGATCTCCACGTGGCGCTCGGCCAGCTCGGAGATGTGCACCAGGCCCTCGATGCCCTCCTCGACGCGGACGAACGAGCCGAAGGGCACCAGCTTGGTGACCTTGCCCGGCACGATCTGGCCGATCTGGTGGGTGCGGGCGAAGTGCTGCCAGGGGTCCTCCTGCGTCGCCTTGAGCGACAGCGAGACCCGCTCGCGGTCCATGTCGACGTCGAGCACCTCGACGGTGACCTCGTCGCCGACGGCCACGACCTCCGAGGGGTGGTCGATGTGCTTCCAGGACAGCTCGGAGACGTGCACCAGGCCGTCCACGCCGCCGAGGTCGACGAACGCACCGAAGTTGACGATCGAGGACACGACGCCCTTGCGGATCTGGCCCTTCTGGAGCTGGGTGAGGAACCCGTGACGCACCTCGGACTGGGTCTGCTCCAGCCAGGCGCGACGCGACAGGACCACGTTGTTGCGGTTCTTGTCGAGCTCGATGATCTTCGCCTCGAGCGTCTGGCCCACGTAGGGCTGGAGGTCGCGCACGCGGCGCATCTCCACCAGGGAGGCCGGCAGGAAGCCGCGCAGGCCGATGTCCAGGATCAGGCCGCCCTTGACGACCTCGATGACGGTGCCCTCGACGACGCCGTCCTCCTCCTTGACCTGCTCGATGGTGCCCCAGGCGCGCTCGTACTGGGCGCGCTTCTTGGACAGGATCAGACGGCCTTCCTTGTCCTCCTTCTGGAGGACCAGGGCCTCGACCTTGTCGCCGACGGCGACGACCTCGTTGGGGTCGACGTCGTGCTTGATCGAGAGCTCGCGCGAGGGGATGACGCCCTCGGTCTTGTAGCCGATGTCGAGCAGGACCTCGTCCCGGTCGACCTTGACGATGGTGCCATCCACGATGTCACCGTCGTTGAAGTACTTGATGGTCTCGTCGATGGCGGCGAGGAAGTCTTCCTCCGAGCCGATGTCGTTGACGGCCACCTGGGGCGCGTCGTGCTCGGCGATCGTGGAGGCGTAGGTGCTGCTCGTCATATAAAAGGGATTCCCTTGGGTGGACAGATGTCGTGCGGGCACGCGCAGGAATCTGTTTCACCACCGACGGGTGCTCCCCAGAAGATGAACTCGGAGGGAGCGGTGCGCAGTAGCGAGCTGGGGTCCGCTCGGTCCGGGAACCCAGCAGACGCCTGGCGCAAGCGGCGAGTCTACGCGCGTGACGGACCGGTGGTCCAACCGGCGTAGGCAGGCCCGTCATACTGGTGGGGTGACCGCGGATGCGCCCCTCGAGGGCACGTCGTACCCGGTCAACTCACCTGGCAGTCCCAGCGTACGTGTCGAGCGGCGCGCGGTCGGTGAAGCGGAGTCCCGCCAGGCCAACGGCCCGGACTGGGACCGGTACGCCGACGAGTACCAGGCCACGCACGGCGAGTTCCTCGGCGACATCGGGTTCGTGTGGGGTCCGGAGGGACACACCGAGGCCGATCTGGGCGCTCTGGGCGACGTGTCCGGGCTGGACGTGCTCGAGGTCGGCTCCGGCGCTGGGCAGTGCTCGCGCTGGGTACGGTCGCAGGGCGGCCGGCCGGTCGGTCTGGACCTCTCGTTCCGCCAGCTCCAGCACTCCCGCCGCATCGACGACGCGACCGGCGTGACCGTGCCCTCGGTGCTGGGCACCGCCACCGCGCTGCCGTTCGCCGACGCGTCGTTCGACGTCGTCTTCTGCTCCTTCGGCGCCCTCCAGTTCGTCGCGGACCTGGACGACGCCGTCGCCGAGACCGCGCGGGTGCTGCGGCCCGGAGGCAGGTTCGCGTTCTCGATCACCCACCCGACCCGCTGGATGTTCCCCGACGACCCCACCGAGGCCGGCCTGGTCGCCAGCCAGAGCTACTGGGACCGGCGGCCGTACGTCGAGATCGACGACGAGACCGGCCAGGTGTCGTACGTCGAGCACCACCGCACCCTCGGCGACTGGGTCGCCGTGCTCGCCGGCCACGGGTTCGTCCTCGACACCCTCCTCGAGCCCGAGTGGCCCGAGGGGCACGACCGCGTGTGGGGCGGCTGGTCCGGTGTCCGCGGCCGCCTCACGCCGGGGACGGCGATCTTCGGCGCCCGCCTCCTCCCCCGTTGAAGCGAGTTGCGCCCCCGGTACCTCCGAGTTGCGCCCCCGGCACGCAACTCAGCGGTACCGGAGGCGCAACTCGACGTCCCTAACCCCGGCAGACGGTGTAGGTGCCGCCGCGGTTGAAGACCATCACCAGCTGGGCGTCCTTGGCCGTGGACGCGACGTACGTCGTGTCGTCGGGGTCGATGGACCACGTGCGCTCGTCGCTCTCGCGGCCGTCGCGGACGAGGTAGGTGCGTACGGACGTGCTGTCGCTGCGCACCGCGACCTCGTTGCCGGCCGAGCCGATGTCGACGGTGATGACCCCGGCGTCCGCGGCCGCGCGGTAGGTGCCGCAGCCCTCCCCAGCCTGGATCGGGTCGAGGAAGTACAGCAGCGACACCTCCCCACCGCTCATCAGCGAGAACGGCTCGTCGGACACGCCGACGTAGAACTGCCGCTCGGCCTCGAGCCGCTCCGCCGCAGTCGCGTGCCCCGGCGGCAGCTTGTCGCGGATCGCCTCGCTGGCCACCAGCGACGGGCTGAAGCCCTCGCTGAACCACTCCTCGGGGTTCTCGGTGAGCACGCGCTGGCGATCGGCACTGGCCGCGACGATGCCCCGGATGGTGCCCGGCCAGGCGTCGGTGTAGCTGCGCGTGGCGCTGTAGTACTTGTGCTCGAGGTACACCCCGTTGGCGGCGACGCCGAGCACGAGGACGCCGCCGAGCAGCCCGACCAGCCAGCGCGGCTCCGGAGTACGCCGGGCCAGCGCCGCCAGGCAGACCGCCACGGCGGGCAGCAGGAAGATCACCACGAGGTAGGTGTAGCGCCCGGTGCTGGCGATCCCGGGGCGCACCAGCGCGGTCAGGAAGGTCTGGAACAGCGACGCCCCGATGCCGGCCAGCGCCAGGTCCCGCAGCGGCCGCGGGGTCTCGTGGGACAGCGTCGTGCCGGCGACGAGCACGAGGAGGAGCACGCCGCCGGTGCCCGGGATGGCGCTGGTGCTCTCCAGGGCCGAGGTGATGACCAGCCAGACCTGCGACGGCACCTGGGTGAGCTCCCACGCGCTCGACTGACCCGCATCGGCGCCGGTGTGCCCGATCCACACGAACCAGACCGCGAACACCAGCGTCGGCACCGACGCGACCGCCAGCGCCTCGCGCCAGCCGCTGCGCAGCAGGACGAAGAGGGCCGCACACCCGATCACGGTGATGCCGAGCCCTGAGAACGAGAGGGCCAGCACGAGCAGGCCCCACACCACCCGCAGCCGGCCCGCGTCGGCGCCACCCTGGAGCACCAGCAGGGCCGCGAAACCACACACCAGCGAGCCCAGCAGGGTCAGCTCGACGTCCCAGAGGATCGCCTGGGCACCGGCGCCGAGGAACACGCCGACGACCGTGGCCGCGGCAGCGGCCCACGCTCCCGAGCCCGCGCGCCGCAACAGCGCGTAGAGCAGGAGGCAGGCCGTGAGGTGAAAGACGATCACGACCAGGCCGTACGGCAGGTAGTGGCGTAGCCCGAAGAAGTGGAACAGGACGCGGTAGATGGCGATCGCCGCGGTCGACCAGTGGTCGTAGTGCGGCACGAACCACCCGCGGTTGACCCCGGGGATCGTGCCGCGGAAGAGCAGGAAGTCCCAGTCGTCGCCGCCGAAGAAGTACAGCCGCGACGCGAAGACCACCAGCAGGACGCCCTGCACCAGCACGGCGAGCAGCACGACGGCCAGCGGCAGGTTCCGCCGCGTCAGCACCCGGCGTACCGCGGCACGGCGCCGACGGGAGCCGTGCGAGCGCACGCGCGTCGGCACGTCCCGGGAGGTCACCTGCTACAGGGTGTCAGGAGGCCGGCAGCGTCAGGCAGCGGACTCGGTGGCGGGCTTCTTCTTGCCGCCTCGACCGGTCAGCACCAGGCCGATGACCAACAACGGGATGCCCACGATGAAGCCGATCAGCGGCACGGTGTTGCGCACGAGGTTGAGCTTGTCGCGGCTGGACTTGGCGTCCTTCACACTGTCGGCCACCTCGTCCTCGGTGTAGGCCAGGTCGAGGGTGATGAAGTTGTCGCCCGTGTTGGTGGTCTGCTCCATGTGGTAGCTCAGCTTGACGAACGACCCGGTGACCGGCTCGATCCAGATCGTCGAGTCCTTGCTGTAGGTGCCCTTAACGCCGTCGGTGACCTCGTAGGGGACGTCGGAGACCACTGCGTGGAACTTGTAGGCCTCGATGCCGTCGACGTCCTCGGTGCCTTCGTAGGTGGCGTCCACGACCTGGTTCACGTTGTCGTCCCAGTAGGGATAGGTCTTCTTCTCCACGTCGAAGGGCCACTTGTTCTGCAGGCCGTCGCGCGGGGTGGCGTCCGGCGGCAGGTACTTGGGGTCGTTGACGGCCATCGCGGTCTTCCGGTCGGTGGCGAAGTTGTCGACACCGGCGGTGATCAAGCGCTGGTCCGGGTCGTCGGCGTTCACGCAGGAGGGCGCGTTGTCGCGGTCGAAGATCAGGCACGACGAGCTGACGAACACGATCACGTCGCCATCGGACTTGGCGGAGTCGGCACGGGTCAGCTGGGTGCCCTTGACCGGCTCGGTCGCCCCGTCACCCACGGCCGCCTGCCCCGCCGCGTTGGTCGTGGAGTCCACGTCCAGGGGAGTCTTCATCAGCTGACCCGGAGCGTAGAACTTCGCCAGGATCGCGAGCATCACGAGGAAGCCGCCGAGACCGGCCAGCACCATCCCCAGCTTGCGCACCGTTACCTCCCAGTAATGCCAGCGAGACGCCCGAACAGTAGCAGCGTGCGAGCCGGCCTGACCTCCCTCGACACGAGGTCCCCGACGGCCGGTCAGGAACTAGAGTTCGGCCCATGGTCCAGACGGGACAGAGCGTGGGGACGACGACACGCGACCGGATGCTCGACGGCATCCGGGGCTACGCCATCGTCCTCGTCCTGCTCTCCCACACGTGGATCCTGGCGCCGACGAACGACTGGACGGCCGTGACCTGGCTGTTCTCCAGCGGGGACTACGCCGTCACCATCTTCTTCGTGGTCAGCGGCTTCCTGGCCACCCGCGGGATGCTGCGCGAGCAGGAGCGCACCGGGACGATCCGGCCGGGCGTGATCTGGCTGCGACGCTGGATCCGCATCTCCGCCCACGTCTACCCGCTGGTGATCCTGGTCCTGGCGCTCACGGCGGCCAACTGGAACATGATGGTCGCCTACCAGGGCACCGACACCCGGGAGTCGGCGATCCGGATCGTCACCTACACCTGGAACGGCTACGTCCGCGAGAACGCGTTCGCGGCCCGGCCCGACCTCGGACACCTCTGGTACGTCTGCACCGACCTCTGGGTGATCGGCCTGATCCTCCTGATCGTGTTCCTCGTCGGTCGCTGGCGCCCCGTCCTGGCTCTCACCCTCGCCGCCACCCTGCTGGTGGTGATGATCTACCGCCAGCACGTCTACGAGACCGAGGGAGTCTTCTCGGCGCTGATCCGCGTCCAGACGCGCGCCGACGGCCTCTTGTGGGGTGCGCTCGGCGCCGTGGTGCTCCCCTGGGCCCAGAAGCTGCACCGGTACGCCGTGCCGGCGATGGTCGCCTCGACCGTGCTGCTGATACCGCTCCTCGGTGCCGTGGAGGACGAGTCCGGGTACTTCGGCCTCGGCGGCTGGCTGCTCAACATCGACGTGGTGGTCTTCGTCCTGGCCGTGGCGATGGCCGGCCCGCCGAAGCTGCTCGCGCGGACCGTCGGCTGGGGACCGCTGGCCCTCGCCGGCCGGACCTCGCTGGTGCTGTACGTCTGGCACTACCCGCTCTTCTGGTACCTGTCCAAGAACGAGACCGAGTGGAGCTGGCAGACCCGTACCCTCCTCGCCTACGCCATCACCCTGCTGATCGCAGTCGCCACCCAGCTGCTGATCGAGCGGCCCGTGCGCCGGTGGCTGGCCTCGGAGAGGTGGCACGCCCTCGACCGCGGGATCGGGCCGGCGCTGGTCGCGGCCGCCCGGCGCGGGCGGGACGAGGCCCGCGAGCGCATCCGGGCCACCCGGCACCACGCCGAGCGCGACGACGAGCTGACCGGCGTGTAGCCACCGGTCTCGTGACGGTCGCTAGCGCGACCTCCTCGACCAGCGGGGGCGGCGGTGCAGCCTCGCGAGCAGGGCCTGCGCCTTCTCGTCGGAGACACCGAACCGCCGCTTCGCGCGGTCGTAGAGGTCCACGGCCACCCGGTCGGCCCCGATCGCCCACCGGCGCCAGCCGTCCTGCGGCCGGGCCCGGTAGTTGGTGGACCGGCGGACGACGTGGTCCTCGACGGTGAAGTAGTAGAGGGCCATGGAGCGCCGGGCGACGTCCTCGGGGCAGGTCAGCCCGTCCGGGTGTCCGTGGAAGGAGTCGTCGGAGGTGGAGAACACCAGCATCCGGTTGCCGGCCGGGGTGACCTTGTCCTGGCAGGCGGTCATGTCGCGGTCCCAGAGCTCGAGCTCGCCGCCCCACTCGTCACGCCACTCGCGGTTGAGGTACAGCAGGATGTTCACCCGCCGTGCCCAGTTCTCGTGGGTGTGGTGGCTGGAGAAGTCGGCGTGCACGTTGAGGTGCCCGCCCCGCAGGGTCTGGTGCAGCCCCCCGCCGTCCATGCTCCAGTCGGGGACCAGCCCCTCGATCCCGGTCAGCTCGACGAGGTACCGCACGAACCGCGGCGAGCAGAACTCGCGCGCGACGGCGTTGAGCGTCGGTCCCCAGGTGTCCGGCTCGGTGTTGGAGTACTTCGTCTCGTTGACGTGCAGGTAGCCGTTCCACCGCTCGTCGCGCAGGTCCGGGAACTCCGCCGCGGCCCGCTCGAACACCTCGGGCACGAGCACCCCGTCCAGCACGACGTGCGGGAACGGCTGGGCGGCGGCGTACGCCGCGGCGCGGGTGGGCAGGTCGGCCTCGAGCCGGCCGTAGTCGACCGTGGTGGCCTGCAGGGTGTCGTCGCCCGACGAGTCATAGGACATGGAAACGCCTCCGGGAGCTGCTGTGGGGCCTTATCGTGCCAGAGGACAGATCACGCACCGCCAGGAGAACGACGTGGCCCCAGCAGTCCCCCTGCTGACCGACGACCGGACGCCCATGCGCGTCGGTGTGCTGGTCGTCGCCTACAACGCCGCGTCCACGCTCGCGCAGACGCTCGACCGGCTGCCCCCGTCGTTCGCCGCGTCCGTCGACCACGTGCTGGTCTGCGACGACGCGAGCCCCGACGAGACCTACGACGTGGCGCTGCGCTACCTCGAGCGCACCCAGCTGCCGCTGACGGTGGTGAAGCACCCCGAGAACCTCGGCTACGGCGGCAACCAGAAGGCCGGCTACCACTGGGCCATCGACCACGGCCTGGACGTCGTGGTGCTGCTGCACGGCGACGGGCAGTACGCCCCCGAGGTGATCGAGTCGATCGTCGAGCCGCTGGTGCGCGGCGAGGCGGACGCGGTCTTCGGCTCGCGGATGATGGAGAAGGGCAAGGCCCGCGCCGGCGGCATGCCGATGTACAAGTACGTCGGCAACCGGATCCTCTCCACCTTCCAGAACAAGGTGACCGGCCTGGAGCTGAGCGAGTGGCACAGCGGCTACCGGGCCTACCGGGTCGACGCGCTCACCGACATCGACCTCGACAGCTACACCAACGACTTCGACTTCGACACCGAGATCATCCTGGGCCTGCACGCGGCCGGGAAGAAGATCGCCGAGGTACCGATCCCGACCTACTACGGTGACGAGATCTGCCACGTCAACGGCATCAAGTACGCCAAGGACGTGACCAAGGACGTGATCCGGTTCAAGGCCCGCCGGATGGGCTTCGGCACCGGGCCCTCCGGCCTCGGCGCGATGACCGCGCACGACACCGAGGTCTACGAGCTCAAGCCGTCCCCGCACTCCTCGCACGGCCGGCTGCTCGCCTGGACCGCCCGGCACCGGCCCGGTACGTCGGTCCTGGACGTCGGCTGCTCCGACGGGCAGTTCGGTGCGCTGGTCCGCCAGCAGGGCCACCGGGTCGACGGCGTGGACCTGGTCAAGCACCACGGGGTCGGCGAGCGCCTCGACGACTTCGTGGAAGCCGACGTCAGCCAGGGGCTGCCGTCCAGCACGCCGTCGTACGACGTGATCATCGCCGGCGACATCCTCGAGCACGTCGTGGACCCGGAGACCCTCCTGAAGGACATCCGCGACCACCTCAACCCGGGCGGCGAGATCCTGGTGTCGGTGCCGAACTTCGGCCACTGGTACCCCCGCGGCAAGGTGGCGCTGGGCCGGTTCGACTACGACCAGCGCGGACCGCTGGACCACACCCACGTCCGGTTCTTCACCCGGCGCACGTTCGAGCGCTTGGTCAACACGTGCGGGCTGGTCGTCGTCGAGCGCGACGTCGTCGGCTCGCCCGTCGACGTGCTCGACCGCGGCGGCGAGTCGTTCGTCTCGCGGGCCGCACGGGGCGCCGCACGGGCCGACCGGGCCGCCACGGCGGTCTGGCCTACGATGTTCGGCTACCAGTTCCTCTACCGCCTCGAGGCCATCTAGGAGCACGCCGGACCATGCGCCCTTCCCAGTGGCGCGTCGTCGTCGCCAGCCTCGCCGGGACACTGGTGGGCGGGCTCGCGTACCTCCTCGTGCTGATGGACTTCGGCACCGACGTCGGCCGGTCGGCGGTCGCGCTGCGGTACGCCGGGGGGTTCTTCGAGGCGCAGGGCAACGCCTTCCTGGACGGCCACCTCGACGTGCCGGCGTACGTCATGGGCATCGAGGGCTTCACCGAGGGCACCAAGACCTATATGTACTTCGGCCCGTTCCCGGCCCTCCTGCGCATCCCGGTCCTGCTGGTCACCCAGGACTTCGACGGGAAGATGACCCTGGTCTCGATGCTGGTGGCCTGGGTGGTCTTCGCGGTGTTCGCGACCCGGCTGGTCTGGCTGGTGCGCCGCGCCGTCCTCGGCGACGACGCCGAGGTGACCCGGCGGCAGGCGGTGCTCGCCGGGCTGTTCCTGGCCGGCATCACCGGTGGCACCACGCTGACCTTCGACGCCTCGCTGCCGTGGGTCTACCACGAGGTCTACCTCTGGCAGACCGCGCTCGTCGTCGCCGCGGCGTACTGGCTGGTCCGCCTGGCCCTCGAGCCGACGGGCCGCGGCGTGGCCTGGCTGGCGCTGGTCATCCTGTGCGCGGTGCTCACCCGGACCACCGGCGGCTGGGGCGTCTGCCTGGGAGCGGTGGCGCTCGGGCTCTGGATGTGGCGGGGCACGTCGTTCGCCGCCCGCCGCCGGCTCGCGCCCTGGGTGCTGGCGGCCGGGCTGGTGCCGCTCGCGGTCGGCATCGCCTACAACATGTGGAAGTTCGGGCACCCGTACCTCTTCCCTCTCCAGGACCAGGTGTGGACGGAGACCAACCAGCACCGGCGCTACGCGCTGGAGAGCAACGGCGGCACCATCACCGGGCCGCAGTTCTTCACGTCCTCGCTGACGACGTACTTCGACCCGCGCGGCATCCGGTTCGTCGACTACTTCCCCTGGGTGACCCTCCCCGGCAGCAACGCCACCGGCAGCGGGACGGCGGTGATCGACCAGTCGTACCGGACCGGCAGCGTGACCGCGTTCATGCCGTTGTGGCTGCTGATGGCGGTCGCGTCGCTGCCGGTGCTGCTGCGGCGTACCCCCGCCGGTGAGGGCGGCCACGGCGTGCGGGCGCTGCGTCCGGCCGCGCTCGCGACGTTCCTGATGACCGGCGGCGTGATGGCCTACGGGTACCTCGCCCACCGCTACACCAGCGAGTTCGTGCCCGCGCTCGTCCTCGGCTCCACGATCACGCTCTGGGCGCTGGTGGCCCGCTGGGCCGCGGCCTCGCGCGCGCTCGCCGTGGGACTCGGCGTCGTGCTCTCGCTGGGCGGGCTGTTCTCCATCGCGGCCCAGGCGAGCACCGGGTTCGCGATGGCCGCGACGACCTACCGCGGCGAGCCGCTCGAGCGGTACCTGGACCTCCAGGACCGGCTCAGCGGCGGGCCCGGCACGGCGTTCGCGCGGCTGATCAGCCACAGCGACGCGCTGCCGATCGGCGGCTCGGCCGACGACCTGCACATCCGGGGCGACTGCGACGGGCTGTACCTCAACACCGGCGACAAGTACGAGCCCTGGGTCATCGTCGAGGAGCGCGCCCGCGTCGTGTCGGTGTCCTTCCCGGCGAAGCTGCCGAAGACCTCGGTCGACCTGTTCGTCACCCACGGCAAGGCGACCCGTGCGGTGTTCCTGCAGACCTTCCGCGACGGGTCGATGCAGCTGGGGATCCGCAACGAGACGGGGGTGTTCTACGGGCCGCTGTTCATGCCGTACCCGCGCGAGGTGCTGCACATCGGGCTGCGCACGGACTCCTCGCTCGGGTACATGGAGCTGACGTCGACGCCCGGCGGGTACGTCGGGTACGTGCCGATCCAGGAGTGGTACGGCGACTGGGTCTCGCGCATCGGCAGCGTCGATGAGCTGTACGACGCACCCACCACGCTGCCGTCGGGGCTGCGGGTCGCCCCGGAGACGGGGCTCACGCCGCCGCTGTGCGCGCAGCTGGCGAGCCACAACGGGATCGACCTGTCGTGAGGGTCCTGTTCCTCTCCTGGCGGGACACCACGCATCCCGACGGGGGTGGGTCGGAGGTGTACGTCGAGCGGATCGCGGCCGGGCTCGCCGCGCGCGGGCACGACGTGACCGTGCTGTGTGCGGCTCACGAGGGCGCAGCCGACGTGACCGTCCGCGACGGGTTCCGGATCGAGCGGCGCGGGGGCCGGCTGACGGTCTACCTGCACGGACTGGCCGCACTGCTCGGCCGGGCCGGGCGGCGTACGGACGTGGTCGTCGACGTGGTGAACGGGCTGCCGTTCGCGGCGCCGCTGGTGCGCCGGCGCGGCCTGGTCGCCCTGGTGCACCACCTGCACCGCGAGCAGTGGCGGATCATCTACCCCGGCACGGGCGGCCGCGTCGGGTGGTTCGTGGAGTCGCGGGTGGTGCCGTGGCTGTACCGCCGGGTGCCGTTCGTGACCGTGTCGGAGGCGAGCCGCCGGGACCTGGCGTCGCTCGGCGTGACCCGCACGACCGTGGTCCGCAACGGCACACCCCCGTTGCCGGCCCCGCGTCTGCCGCGGTCGCCGACACCGCGGCTGTGCGTGCTCTCGCGGCTGGTGCCGCACAAGCGGATCGAGCAGGCGATCGGGGTGGTGGACGCCCTGCGTGAGCGGTACCCCGACCTCGTGCTCGACCTGGTCGGCGACGGCTGGTGGGCCGGCGACCTGGACGCCGAGGTCGAGCGGCGGGGCCTGCGGGACGCGGTCGTGCGGCACGGCCGGGTCGACGAGCAGACCAAGGCCGACGTGCTCGGCCGCGCCTGGCTGATGGTGCTGCCGTCGGTGCGCGAGGGGTGGGGCATCTCGGTGATGGAGGCCGCGGCTGCGGGCACGCCGACGGTCGCCTACGCCAGTGCGGGAGGTACGGGCGAGTCGGTGGTCGACGGGGTCACCGGCGTGCTCGTCCACGACGAGGCGGGACTGGTCGCCGCGGTCGACGAGCTGTTGTCGGACCCGGAGCGGCGGACGCGGCTCGGCCTCGCGGCGCGCGAGCGCGCGGCGACGTTCGGCTGGGACGAAGCCGTGGACGCCTTCGAGAAGGCGCTGGTCGCGGCCTACTCGCCGTAGACGATCGCGGGCTGCTCCGACGGGTTCGTGTCGGGGCCGGCAGTCTGCGACTGCACGAGCCCGAACATCGCGAGGAACGCCAGGATCGCGCCGATGATCGGCGTGATGATGAAGCTGGCGAAGTTCGGCATGCGGCGCAGACTAGCAGGAGCGCCGGCGTCTCGTGGCCATCATCAGCGTGATGCCCAGACCCGCCAGCCAGGCCAGTCCCCAGAGCGCGTCGACCGCCACGGCGGCGACCACGGCGGCGTCGGCGGGACCCTCGGGGCCGGAGTCGACGCCCGGCACGCGGTACAGCACCACGTCGTCGCCGTCGACCACCGGATCGGTCCCGGTGAGGTCGACGCCGGAGGCGCCCGGCTGGTCGAGGTACAGCAGCAGCCAGCCGACGTCCAGCCCGGCGAGCTCCGAGGCGACCGGACCTCCTGCCTCGATGACCGCCCCGACGGCCCGGGCTCTCGGGTCCTCACCGGCGACCGCTCCCCCGGGCACCGCGAGGACGTCGGAGACCACCACGGGGTGACTCGTCCAGCGCGGCAGCGGGTCGGCGGCCGAGAGGTCGTTGCCCCAGGAGTACCTCCGGTACGACGTGAACGGCAGCGTCACCACGTCGCCCGGTCCCCCGTCCGCGTCCAGGGTCCGGACCGCGGCGGCCAGGTCGTCGGGGTAGTGCACCGGCTCCAGGGCCTGCCACGTGCGGCCGGCGGCGTCGGGCAGCAGCAGGACGGGGACGACGGCCAGCGCGGCCGGCAGCAGGCGGGCCAGGTCGGCGTCCCGGCGGCGCAGCCGCTCGGCGACCACCGCGGTGGCCGCGCCTGCGCTCGCGGCGACCAGCACGACGTACGGGAGCAGCCACTTCTGCCCGTCGCGCAGGAGCCCGGCGCCCGGGACGTGGAGGACGGCCCACTCGAGGGCGTTCTCGCCGCCGGGCAGGTGCGCGAGACCGGCGAGCAGCAGCCCGAGCGCGGCCGCGACGGCCAGGGCGGGCTCGCGGCGGGCGATGGTGCGGCCGCCCACGAGCAGGGCCAGGACCACGCCGACGGTGAGCACGTGGCCGAGCAGGCCGGTCAGCGAGTGAGGTACCTCGAACGGGCTCCACAGCCCGCCGGTGCCGAGCAGCGTGGGCCAGACCCCGCCGGCGCGCTCGGCCCGCGCGGCGAACGCCGCCACGCCGCCGGGGTCGCTGGTCGCCGGCGCGGTGCCGAGGAGGGCGGCGACCAGCCACGGCAGCTGGCCCAGGACCGAGACGAGCAGCCAGCGCGCGGCGGTCCCCCGCTCCTTGGTCACGACGACGGCGACGAGGGCGACCAGCACCAGCGCGGCTCCCCCGGTCGGGGTCAGCGAGCCCAGCCAGGTCCAGGCGAGCACGGCCGGCCACGCGCGCCGGCGGACGGCGGGCAGCACCCAGAAGAGAGCGGCGTACCCGGCCAGCAACGCCCACTGGCCGAGGGCGAGCCGCTCGACGACGTAGGGGTTCCAGACGGCCGCGACCGCGGCCACGCACCGCGCCGCCGTCCGGGCCGCGGGAGGTACGTCGGGGAGCGCCGCGTCCAGCAGCCGGTGCGCGCCGAAGCCGGCGAGCAGGAGCACGCCCGCGACGGCGACGCGGAAGACCACGGCTCCGTCGACCAGCGACGTCGCGGCGGCGAGCACGAGGTCGAGCGGCACGGCGCGCGGCGGCGAGCCGCCCAGGCCGAGGGCGTCCATCGACCACGGGGCTCGCGGCGTGAACACCATGTCGCGGGCCAGGCCGTAGCCGCTGCTGGTCCACACCGGCCACGTCAGCACCGCCGTCGCCAGCACGACCAGGCCGTCAGGGAGGACCCGCGAGGACGCACGACCCACGAGCCCGACCTCCCTATGCTGACCGTCCGAGCGCTTGGTCGGGCGAGCTCGCGAGCCCGCCCGAGCAAAGCGAGGAGATTGAGGAGGCTAGGCCAAACCGGAGCGCAGCGACGGGAGGGCCTGGCCGTCTCGAAATCATGAGGCGGCCCCATTGAACACCTTCGACGACGTCTGGCCCCGCATCGAGCCGGTGGGCGGGTGGCTGACCCGTGAGCAGGCCCGCGTGCTGCACGACGCCGTGGTCGCGCTGCCGCCGGGGTCGACCGTGGTCGAGATCGGGTCGCACCAGGGCCGCTCGACGCTGGCGCTCTCGCTCGCCCGGCCGGACGTCACGGTCGTCGCGGTCGACCCCTTCCGGGCGGGCGGGAAGTTCGGCGGGCCCGAGACCCGGGGCGTCTTCGAGGCCAACCTGCGGCGCGCCGAGGTACGGGACCGGGTCGACCACGTCGGCGAGCCGAGCGGCGACGTACGCCGCGGCTGGCGGCGGCCGGTCGACCTGGTGTTCGTGGACGGCAAGCACGACGTGTGGAGCACGCGCACCGACCTGCTGTGGGCGCAGCGGCTGCCGGCCGGTCGCGTGCTGCTCGTGCACGACGCGTTCGGGTCGGTCGGGGTGACGCTCGCGCTGCTGCTGTTCGTGCTGCCGTCGCGGTCGCTGCGGTACGCCGGCCGGGTCGGCAGCCTGGCCCGGTTCGAGCGGACGCGGCCGACCCTGCACGACAGGGCTGCTCTGCTGGCCCAGCTGCCGTGGTTCGCGCGGAACGTCGGGATCAAGGTGCTGCTGCGGCTGCACCTGCGGCCGCTGGCCCGCCTGGCGGGGCACCGCGACACCGCCGACCCGTACTGACGCCGGCTGATGCGGCGTACGGGCCGGACCCGATTAGGGTGGCGGGTTGTGACGTCCACCGACCGCGACTCCGGCGGCCCGTCGCGCCTGCGCGAGCGCGGGGCGAGCGTCGCCGTCGCGATGGCGGGCATGAACGTCGCGACGTACCTCTTCACCGCCCTCGCGGCCCGGCTGCTCGGTCCTCAGGCGTACGGCGCGATGGCCTCGCTGCTCGCCGTGCTGCTGGTCGTCACCATGATCCAGCTCGGCATCCAGGCCACCGCGGCGAGGCGCATCTCCGCCGAGCCGGAGCACGTGGCCCAGATCGAGCGGGAGATCCTCTCGCTGACGTACTGGTGCGCGGGAGCCGTCGGCGTGCTGCTGCTGGTGCTGGCGCCTCTCCTGGACCGGCTGCTCCGGCTCGACAGCGTCGCCACGGCCGCGCTGGTCGGCCTGACCGCCGTCCCGCTGACGATCGTCGGCGGCCAGCTCGGCGTCCTCCAGGGCGAGCGCCGGTGGTGGCCGGTGTCGGTCGTCTACCTGGCCAGCGGCGTACCGCGCCTGCTCGTCGGCACCGCGCTGATCCTGTGGCGCCCCGACGAGTTCATGGCCATGCTCGGCGTGCTGATCGGCACCATCGTCCCGGCACTCTTCGGGTGGTACGCCCTGCGCATCAAGCGCCCGGCCCGCGAGCACGTCGAGCACCACTCCCGGCGCACGCTGATCCGGGAGATCCTCGGCAACTCCCAGACCCTGCTGGCGTTCATGTGCCTGATGAACTGCGACGTGATCGTGGCCCGAAACATCCTCCCCGAGCACGACGCGGGCCTCTACGCCGGCGGCCTCATCCTCACCAAGGCGATGCTGTTCCTGCCGCAGTTCGTGGTGGTCGTCGCGTTCCCGGCGATGTCGACCGCCGAGGAGCGCCGGGGGGCACTGATGCGGGGGCTCACCCTGGTGCTGGGCCTCGGCGTCGCCGGTGTGCTGGCCAGCGCCGTGCTCCCCCAGCTCGCGCTGATCTTCGTCGGCGGGGACGAGTACGCCGAGATCGACTCCCGCCTCTGGCTCTTCGCCGTGCTCGGGACGGCCCTGTCGCTGCTCCAGCTGCTGATCTACGCGGTGCTCGCCCGGCAGGGTACGAAGTCGGTGTACCTCGTGTGGGCCGCTCTCGCCGCGGTGCTGGCCATCGGCTCCCAGGCCGACAGCATCGGCACCCTGCTCCTCACCGTGGTCACCATCGACAGCCTGCTCTTCCTCGGCCTGCTGGTCATCAGCCTGCACCGGCTCCGCTCCCCCGTCTCCGACGAGGAGCTCCCGCCGGAAGCGGTGATGTAGCCCCCGTCGGGCGCAGCCGCTGGTGCCGATTCGTCAGCGCTCCTCCGGGTACCTGCAGCGGGCGGCGTACGAACCAACGCACCGTGACTCGGGGCCGCGTCATCTCCGCCGGGTCCGAGCGCGCCGCCCCGTCTGGACTGACGAGCGCATGCGAGCGCCAGCGAGCGAGCGAGGAGGGAAGACGGGGCGCCGACGCGCGCTCGGACAGGCGAGCTCCGCTCGCCCGGGCATCAGTGGGCGGCTTCGTGCCAGCTGCGGCCGGTGCCGATGGAGACGTCGAGCGGGACCTTGAGCGACGCGGCGCCGCCCATCTGCGCGCGGACGAGCGCCTCGAACTCCTCGCGCTCGCCCGGGAACACCTCGAAGACCAGCTCGTCGTGGACCTGGAGCAGCATCCGCGACCGCAGCCCGGCCGCGACGGTCGCGTCGTGGACGCGCAGCATGGCGACCTTGATGACGTCGGCGGCCGAGCCCTGGATGGGGGCGTTCAGCGCCATCCGCTCGGCCATCTCGCGGCGCTGGCGGTTGTCGGAGGTCAGGTCGGGGAGGTACCGGCGGCGGCCGAGGATGGTCTCGGTGTAGCCGGTGCGCCGCGCCTCGTCGACGACGCTGGCCAGGTAGTCGCGGACGCCGCCGAACGTCTCGAAGTACTCGTCCATCAGCACCCGCGCCTCGCTCGGGTCGATGCGCAGCTGACCGCCGAGGCCGAACGCCGAGAGGCCGTAGGCGAGGCCGTAGTTCATCGCCTTGATCTTGGCCCGCTGGCCGGGCGTGACGTCGTCGGCCGGCACGTCGAAGACCCGTGACGCCGTGATCGAGTGGAAGTCGCGGCCGGAGTTGAACGCCTCGATCAGGCCGGCGTCCTCGGAGAGGTCGGCCATGATCCGCATCTCGATCTGGCTGTAGTCGGCGGTCATCAGGCACTCGTAGCCGTCGCCGACCACGAACCCCTCGCGGATCCGCCGGCCCTCCTCGGTGCGGATCGGGATGTTCTGCAAGTTCGGCTCGGTCGACGAGAGCCGGCCGGTGGCCGCGATGAGCTGGTTGAACGTCGTGTGGATGCGGCCATCGGTCGCGACCGTCTTGAGCAGCCCCTCGAGCGTCTGCCGCAGCCGGGACACGTCGCGGTGGCGCAGCAGCGCGAGCAGGAACGGGTGCTCGGTCTTCTCGTAGAGCGACTGCAGCGCGTCGGCGTCGGTGGTGTATCCCGTCTTCGTGCGCTTCGTCTTCGGCATCCCGAGCTCGTCGAACAGTACGGTCTGCAGCTGCTTGGGCGAGCCCAGGTTGATCTCCTTGCCGATCACCGAGAACGCGTCCTCGGCGGCGCGCTTCACCTCGCCGGCGAAGTGCGCCTCCAGCGACTGGAGGTGGTCGATGTCGACGGCGATGCCGGTCTGCTCGAGCAGCGCGAGCAGGTCGATGAGCGGCAGCTCGACGTCGGCCAGCAGCTGCTTGCCGCCCCGCTCCTCGATCTCGTTGTCGAGCGCGTCGGCCAGGTCGACCACCGCTCGGGCGTGCAGCATCGCGGTGTCGGCCGCGTCGGTGGAGGCCGAGTCGTCGAGCGCGTCGAACGTCAGCTGCCCGTCATCGGTGGCGCCCTGCTTGAGCTCGCGCTTGAGGTAGCGGAGCGTGAGGTCGGCCAGGTCGTAGGAGCGCTGGTCGGGACGGGCGAGGTACGCCGCCAGCGCGGTGTCGCTGACCAGCCCGCGCAGCGGCCAGCCCCGGGCCGCCAGCGCGAGCATCGGACCCTTCGCGTCGTGCAGGACCTTCTCGCGGGCCGGGTCGTCGAACCACGTCGTCAGCGCGGCGTCGTCCTCGGGCGAGACCTCGCCGGCGTCGACGAACGCGCCGGTGCCGTCGGCCGCGGCGAACGCGATCGACCACACCTCGCCGGTGCCCGATCCCCAGCGGCCCTGGACCGTCACACCCGTGCGGCCCTCGGCCGTGTGATCGGCCAGCCAGTCGGCGACCTGGTCCTGCCCCAGCCGCGCGCCGGCCAGCTCGAACCCGGACTCGTCGATCTCCTCGTGCTGCACGTCCCACGACTCCAGCAGCCGCTCGCGCAGGACGCGGAACTCCAGCGAGTCGAACAGCGTGTGCACCAGCTGCCGGTCCCACGACTCCGCCTGCAGGTCCTCGGGCGCCAGCTCGAGGTCGAGGTCGCGGACCAGCTCGTTGAGCTGACGGTTGCGGATCACGTCGCTGAGGTGCTCGCGCAGCGCCTCACCCTTCTTGCCGGTGATCTTGTCGGCGTGGGTGATGACGTTGTCGAGGCCGTCGTACTCCTTGAGCCAGCGGGCCGCGAACCCCGGCCCGACGCCGGGCACGCCCGGCAGGTTGTCGGACGTCTCCCCCACGATCGCCGCGAGGTCGGGGTAGCGCGCGGGCGAGACGCCGTAGCGGGCCTCGACCGCGGCGGGCGTCATCCGTGCGAGCTCGGAGACCCCGCGCATGGGGTACAGCACCGTGGAGCGGTCGGTGACGAGCTGGAAGGCGTCGCGGTCGCCGGAGAGGATCAGGACCTCGAAGTCCTCGTCGGCCAGCGCCCGGGTGACGAGGGTGGCGATGATGTCGTCGGCCTCGTAGCCCTCCTTGCGCAGGTGCTTGATCTTGAGCGCGTCGAGCACCTCGTCGATCAGCGGGAGCTGGCTGGAGAACTCGTCGGGCGTCTTGTTGCGCTTCGCCTTGTACTCGGAGTACTGCTCGAGCCGGAACGTCTGCCGGGACTTGTCGAAGGCCACGCCGATGTGGGTCGGCTGCTCGTCGCGGAGCACGTTGATGAGCATCGAGGTGAACCCGAAGACCGCGTTGGTGTGCTGCCCGGTAGTCGTGGAGAAGTTCTCGACCGGCAGGGCGAAGAACGCACGGTAGGCCAGCGAGTGGCCGTCGAGCAGGAGCAGACGCTTCGTCGGTGCGGGCACCACCCGAGCCTAGTCACGCCCACCGACACCGCCATCGCTGGTCGAGGAGGTTGCGCTAGCAACCGTCACGAGACCCGGTGGGAGGTACGCCGACCCCTCGCCGGGTCTCGTGACAGGCGCTAGCGCGCCTTCCTCGACCAGCGAACGAAGGCTTCTAGCCCTTTTCAGCCCCGGCGTTGGCCCCCTGGGTGAAGAACCGCTGGAACACCACGAACACCATCGCCACCGGGATGGTCATCAGCAGCGCGGCGGCCATCTTGATCGGGAACTGGTTGCCGGCGCCGAGGCTGCCGGAGGTCAGGCCCGCGACGCCGCGGGTCAGCGTGTAGAGGTCCGGGTTGTTGGTGGCGATGATCATGTGGCCCAGCTCGTTCCAGGACGCCTGGAACGACAGGATCGTCAAGGTGATCAACGCCGGCTTGGACATCGGGAGCACGACCGACCAGAAGATCCGGAACGTGCTCGCCCCGTCGATGCGGGCCGCCTCCTCCACCGACGCGGGGATGCTCTCGAAGAACTGCTTCATGATGAACACCCCCGCGGCGTCCGCGATGAGCGGGACGATCAGCGCCGGGTAGGTGTTGTACATGCTCAGGTAGTTGAGCACCAGGAACTTCGGGATCAGCAGCACGACGCCCGGCACGGCCATCACCGCGATCACGGCGTTGAAGACCGCCGACCGGCCGGGGAACCGCAGGCGGGCCAGGGCGTACCCCGCCAGCGAGTCGAAGAAGACCCGTCCCACCGTCACGCAGACCGCGACCACGACCGAGTTGGTGAACCAGAGCGCGAAGTCGTTGGCGAAGAGCGTGTCCAGCGCCTTGCCGGTGAAGGGGCGGGGCACGAGCGTCAGCGGGTGCGCCACCGCGTCCGGGTTCGTCTTGAACGCCGTGACCAGCTGCACCACGAACGGGTAGAGGTAGAGCAGGGCGAAGAAGAGGAGCAGCCCGTACACGACGACCTTGCGGGCGCCGCTCGACGTGTGCAACGCCTGACCGCTGCCCTTGGGTGGCGAGCCCGCGACCTTGGTCATCGCCGTGCCTTCGTACCCCGTCTGCACGGTCGAGCTGTCGATGCTCATGCCGCCGCCTCCTCACGCTGACGACGGCGCTGCCGCCGCAGGGCCTGCTTGCGGGCCCACTCGTCCTTGTCCCGGAGGAACCAGCGCTGCGCACTCGTGAGGACGAGGATCAGCGCGAAGAGCAGGAACGCGATCGCCGCGCCCTGGCCCCAGTGCTGCTGGTTGAAGGCCGCCTGGTAGCTCAGGTACGCCGGGGTCAGCGTCGTCTTCGCCGGGCCGCCCTGGGTCATGACGTACATCTGGTCGAAGACCTGCCAGGTCCCGATCACGCCGAGCGTGACGACCAGCAGGATGGTCGGCCGCAGGTGCGGGACCGTCACGTAGCGGAAGACGTTCGACTTGGTGGCGCCGTCGACCATGGCGGCCTCCTCGACGTCGGCCGGGAGGTCCTGGAGCGCGGCCAGGAACATCAGCATGAAGGTGCCGGCCGTCGTCCAGACGACCTGCATCATGATCGCGCTCAGCGCGACGCTGGGGCCGGCCAGCCAGTCCCACCACGACAGGCCGAGCACCTGGTGGTCGGCCAGCGCGGACGGCGGGCTGTCGATGTTCCAGAGGCCCAGGCTGTTGCCGAGCAGGTGGATCAGCCCGCGGGAGTCGGCGAACCAGGTCGGCCCGTTGATGCCGACGGCGTCCAGCGCCTGGTTGACCGCGCCGGTGCCGGTGAAGAGGTAGAGGAACACCAGCGAGATGGCGACCGAGGACACCACGGAGGGGAAGTAGAACGCCGTGCGGAAGAAGGTCCGGCCCTTGAGGAACCGCTGGTTCACGATCACCGCGAGCAGCAGCGCCAGCACCGTCTGCAGCGGCACCACCCCCACGACGTAGTAGAAGGTGTTGCGCAGCGACAGCATGAAGTCCTGCCGGCTCAGGCCGGGCTCGCTCAGCAGCGGCTGGTAGTTGTCCGGGCCGACGAAGCCGACGTTGCCGGAGAACGGGCTGCCCCGGCCGCTCCAGTCGCTGACCGAGACCCACAGCGCCATCAGGATCGGCAGCACCAGGAACAGCCCGAGCAGCACCAGCATCGGCGTCACGAACAGCCAGCCGGAGCGTGTCTGCCGGTTGAGCGAGTTGCCCGTGCGCCGCGGGGCGCGGTCCCGGTGGGGAGGCTGCGTGGCCGCAGCCTCCTCACCGGTCTGGGTGGTGGTCACGGGCGCTTCACTGGCCCAGCGCGGCGTCCGCGTTGGTGTCGAAGGACTTCACGACCGACGCGAGGTCGGCGCCCTTGAAGTCCTCCAGCTTGGAGTTGAGGTCGGCGATGACCTGGTCCATGCCGGGGGCGGTGATCGGGCCGTGGCCGTAGTCGGCGCCCTCGATGAACGCCTTGTCCTCGGGGTACTTGGATTCGTAGTCGCCGGCGGCGCTCTGGCGGCTCGGCATCACGCCGAACGCGTCGGAGAAGGCCAGCTGCTGCTCGTCGGTGGTCAGGAAGTTCACCAGGTCGACGGCCTGCGACTGTGCCTTGGACTGCGCGGCGACGCCCCAGCACTGGGTGAAGAGCAGGGTGCCCTTGCCCGCCGGGCCCTCGGGCATCGGCGCCACGGTGTACTTCACGTCCGGGTAGTCGCTGGTCATCGCGCCCTTGATCCAGTTTCCCTCGATCGTCATCGCGGCCTTGCCCGTGCCGAACGCCTCGCCGCCCCAGCCGGTGTCGAGGTCGCTGGACATCGCGAAGGACCCCTTCGTGAGGTTGTCCTGGACGTACTGCAGGGCGTCGAGCACCGACGGGTCCTCCGCGGCGCCCTCGGTGTTGTCCTCGTTGAGCCACCAGCCGCCGTTCTCCACGACGAACGCACCGGCGCGGTCGATGCCGGGACCGATCGCCAGGCCGACCTGGTCACCGGTGGTCAGCTTCTCGGCCACACTCGCCAGGCTGTCCCAGTCGGTGGGGATGTCGGCGTCGGTGAGGCCGGCCTTCTTCCAGGAGTCGGTGTTGATCTCGAGCGCGATCGTGGAGACGTCCTTCGGCACGCACTGCAGCTGGTCGTCGAAGGTGAACGTGCTGCGCAGGGACTCGTAGAAGTCGTCGACGTTGTCCACCTGGTCGCCGTAGGCGTAGAGGCTGCCGTTGCTGGCGTAGTTCGCGAACTGCGAGGCGTCGAGGTAGAAGACGTCCGGCGGGTTGCCGCCGGCGAAGCCCTGGGCGAGCTCCTGGTTCATGTCGCTGGCCACCGTCACCTTCACGGTGTTGCCGGACTCGTCACCCCACTTCTTGACCGCGTCCTGCACCGCCTGGGTCTCCGCGTCGCCGGAGGAGGCGATCAGCATGTTCAGCGTCACCGGCCCGTCGGCCGACGAGCCCTCGCCGTCCCCGCCGCCACTGCCGCCGGAGCTGTCGAACCCTCCGCCGCCGCAGGCCGTCAGCGCCAGGCCGCCGGCCAACGCCGTCGCGAGCAGCAGGCTCTTCCTCGTCGCCCGAGTCCTCATGTCTTCTCCTCTTCCTTGGTCCCGGTCAGGGGCCGGGTCGCATCCAGTGGTGGTGTGTCGGTACGTCGGGTGGAGCCGCGGGGGGTGAGCCCGGGCCGCAGGAGTACCCCGTCGGCGCGCGTGGCATCCCCGCCGAGCGCTTCGTGCACCAGCTCCAGGGCGGTGCGGGCGATCTCGGCCAGCGGCTGGGAGACCGAGGTGAGTCCGTGCATGCGGGCCAGCTCGGAGTCGTCGAACCCGACGATGCCGATGTCCCTGCCGGGCTCCAGGCCCGCGCGCCAGACGGCGTGCAGGACGGCCACGGCGTGCAGGTCGGTGACGCAGACGACGGCCCCGCCGGGGCCGACGGCGGCGACGAGCTCGTCGGCCACGCGGCGTACGGCGTCCAGCTCGTCGGGGCCGGACCGGTCGGGCCCGGGAGCCCGACCGGTCGCGCGACACCCGTCCTGCCACCCGCTGCGCCGGGCGTCCGCCACGACCGAGACCCCGTCCGGAGAGCCGAGGTACCCGATCGTGGCGTAGCCCGCGTCGACACAGTGCGCCACGGCCAGTCCCGTGCCGTGGTGACCGTCCACGTCGACCCAGCGGGTGAAGGCCGGGTAGTCCCAGACCCGGCCGAAGGACGCGAAGGGGATGCCCTGGTCGCGCAGCCACGCGGGCCGCGGGTCGCCGACGTGGGTGTCGGCGAGGACGAAGGCATCGACGACCCGGCCCCGCCAGAGCTGCTGGTAGCTCTCGAGGGTCGGGGTGTGGGTCGGCGACCCGAAGGTCACCATGTGGAAGGAGTGGCCCGGCGCGGCGAGGGTGAGCTCGGCGACGAACGGCGCCATCACGGCGTTGTGGTACTCCGCGCCGAGCGCGTTCAGCTCGACGCCGATCGCCCCCGCCCGGCTCGCCTGCAGCGACTGGGCGGCGGCCGACGGCCGGTAGCCCAGCCGCACGATCTCCGCCTGCACCCGGGTGAGCGTCTCCGGGGCGACCCGCTCGGGGTGGCGCAGCACGTTGGTGACGGTCTGACGCGACACCTGGGCAGCCTCGGCGACGGTGTTGACGTTGACCCGGCCGGTCGGCTCGTGGGTCCCGCTCATCGTCGCTCCCGAGGCTGGTGTTGAACCTTCAAATCCTTCCCACTGGCGGTTTGAAGGTTCAAATGAGTACGGTGTGGACTGTGCTCCCCGTCACAGCGGATGTCAAGAGCCACTCCTCCGCCCTCGCAGGCCACCCTCTCGGGACCCCTCGTGTCGAGCAGACCTGAGGACACTGGTCGGCAGCCCTGGCTGCACGACCTGGAGATCGCCGCGCACGGGAACCTGACGTGTGTGGGCGACCGCAGCGGTGACCTGGACTCCCCCGGCACCGGCCTGTTCGTCGACGACCGCCGCGCCCTGACCCGCTGGACCCTCACCGTCGACGGTGACCGGCCGGTGCGGGTCTCGGCCCACAGCACCGGCGCGACCACCCACGTGATGTCGGTGGCCCGCAACCTGGGTGGCGCGGGTCCCGACCCGACGATCGAGGTGCACCGGCGGCGCCGGCTGGTCGACGGCGGCCTGCACGAGGAGGTCTCGGTCGTCTCACGCTGGGACCGTCCCCTGCGGTGCCGGCTTCGGCTGGAGGCAGCCGGGGACGGCGCCGAGCTAGGCATCCTCAAGGCCGGCCGCGCGCCGCGCGAGCTGCTGGCCGTGACCGCGGACGGCGACGCCCTGGCGTGGCGCGACGACCGCCACGAGACCCGGGTCCGCCTGGCGGGTGCCCGCGCGGAGGTGGGCGAGGGCGGCGTGGGAGCGCTGGTCTGGGAGGCGGACGTGCCGGCCGGCGGTCGCCGCGACTGGACCGTGGACGTCGCGGTCCGTCGTACCTCCGCCACGGTCTTCGGTCCCGAACCCGGCGGCCACCTGGTCGACTGGGGCGACGTCGTCGTCGCGGCCACCGACCGGCGCCTCGACCTGGTCGTCGACCGCTCCTTCGCCGACCTGACCGAGCTGGTGCTCGCCGATCCCGACTCGCCCGGCGACCCGTTCGCGGCGGCCGGGACGCCGTGGTACCTCACGCTGTTCGGCCGTGACTCCCTCTGGGCCGCCTCCCTGACGCTGCCGTTCGGGACCGACCTGGCGGCCGGCACGCTGCGCACGCTCGCGCGCCGGCAGGGACGGGTCGACGACCCCACCACGGAGGAGCAGCCGGGCAAGATCCTCCACGAGGTGCGCAGCGCGCCCAACGTGGACGCGCTCGAGAGCCACCTGCCACCTCTCTACTACGGCACGGTCGACGCGACCCCTCTCTGGGTGCGGCTGCTCCACGACGCGTGGCGCTGGGGGCTCGCCGACGACGTGGTGCGCGAGCTCCGGGGACCCCTCGACGCCGCGACGGGCTGGGTGCGCCGCGCCGCCGCGGACAGCCACGACGGCTTCCTCAGGTACGTCGACGCCACCGGCACCGGCCTCGCCAACCAGGGGTGGAAGGACTCCGCCGACGCGATGCGCCGCCGCGACGGCACGATCGCCACGGCACCGATCGCGCTGGTGGAGACCCAGGCGTACGCCGTCTCCGCGGCGTTCGGGGCGGCCCACCTGCTGGAGGCGGTGTTCGACGAGGAGGGGGCCGAGCTCCGCGCGTGGGCCGAGGACCTCGTCGGGCGGGTGCGGGACCGGTTCTGGGTGGAGGACGCCGGCGGCCCCTACCTCGCGATGGCCCTGGACCGGGACGGCGCACCCGTCGACGGGGTCGGCAGCAACATGGGGCACGTGCTCGGCACGGGCACGCTCACGGCCGGGGAGAGCGCGCTGGTCGCGGCGCGGCTGACCGGCGCCGACCTGCTCGGTCCGTTCGGCGTGGGCACGCTCGGCCGCGCGAACCCGGCGTACAACCCCATCGGCTACCACACCGGCTCGGTCTGGACCCACGACACCGCGATCTCGGCGCTGGGGCTGGCCCGCGACGGCCACGCCGCCGAGGCGGCCGCGGTGCTGCGCGCCCTCGTGGACGCCGCGACCCACTTCGAGTTCCGCTTCCCCGAGCTGTTCGGCGGGAGCCCGGAGTCCGGGCTGCCGGTCCCGTACCCGGCCTCGTGCCGGCCGCAGGCCTGGTCGGCCGCCTCGGCCGGAGCCATGGTCACCGCCGCGCTCGGGCTCGAGGCGGACGTCCCGGCCGGCCGGCTGACGGTGAGCCCGATGCGGCCCGTGCCGTTCGGGGACCTGCGGGTGCGGGGGCTGCGGGTGCGCGGCGAGGCCGTCGAGATCGATGTCGACGACGATGGTCGGGTCCGCGACGTCCGCGCCCCCGAGTGGCTGGAGGTCCGGGTCACCTGATGATGGTCCGCTGATCGAGGTACCTCCGGGGCTGCTCGGCTCCCCCCGCTTCTGGCACGACCCGGCCGGGTTGGCCTGGCTCGACCGGCTGCCCGCGCTGGTGGAGACCACGTGCGCCGAGTGGGGTCTGCGGGTGGACGGGGCCCCGCGCCACGGCTCCAACGCGCTGGTGCTCCCGGTGGCGTCGGACGGCGGCCCGGCCGTGCTCCGGCTGACGCCCCCGGACGCCCGGGCCGCCGAGGACCTGCGAGCGCTGCGGTTCTGGGCCGACGGCCCGGTGGTCGGCGTCCTGCGGGCGTCCGAGGACGGCTCGAGGCTCCTGCTCGAGCGGCTGGACCCCGACCGGTCGCTGGCGACGCGGCCACCGGACGAGGTGGCGCAGGTGCTCGGCAGGCTGGTGACCGCCCTGGCCGTCACCGACCCGCCCGCGGACGCGCCCAGCACCGCCGGCGCCGCCGCCGAGCTGGCCGAGCACGGCCGGCGGCGCTGGCACGCTTCCGGCCGCGCGGTGCCGGCCGAGGTGCTCGGAGCCGCGGTGGGGCTGGCGAGCGACCTGGCCGTCGACGACGAGGGGCTGGCCACGAACGGGGACCTGCACGCCGACCAGGTGCTCCGCGACCCGGCCGGTGCCTGGCGGGTGGTCGACCCCGTGCTGATGCGCGGCGACCCGGCGTACGACCTCGCTCGCGCGGTGTGGACGACCGTCGACCGGCTGCCGGACGCCGGGGCGATCCTCGGCTTCACCGACCGGCTCGTCGGCGCGACCGGTCTGGACCGGTCACGCGCCGAGGCGTGGCTGATCGTGCGGACGGTCGCCTACTGGCTCTGGTGCCTCGAGGCGGGGCTGACCGAGGACCCGGTGCGCTGCGCGAGGTTCGTCGCGGCCTTCGCCGACGACTGAGCGGCCGTCACCGGCCGAGCGGTCAGGAGCCGGTCGCCTGGCGCCGTACCGCGCGGCGTACGGCGAGCACGTGGGTCAGCTGCCGGGTCGGGCGGGCGACCGGCGGCCGCTGGGCCGCCAGCTTGGCCCGGACGACTGGCGTGGCCGCGATGCGCAGGGTCGCCGAGGGGCCGAGGCCGAGGCGTGCGAGGAACCGGTTGGCGTCGCGCAGCCCCGACGGCGCGGCGGTGGCGACGTGGCTCGCTCCGGTCTCCTCGGCGAAGGTGACGGCGGCATCCATCAGCGCCCGGCCGACGCCGTGACGGCGGTGCTCCGGGAACACCGTCGGCGACATGACCTGCACAGACAGGTCCAGGTTGAGCGGTGTGATGGTGGTCAGCCGCAGGTGGACGGCACCGGCCAGGACGCCGTCGTACTCGGCGACCACGAGCTTCTGGTCCGGATCCTCCCGGGCGGTCTCGACCACGTGCAGCATGTCGGCGTGCCGGTCGGAGACGTCACCGCGGCGCAGCACGTCGATCCAGAGATCGGTCAGCTGCGGGACGTCGGTGGGAACCGCTTCTCTGAGGTACACCAGCGACCGACTCATACTTCGCCTCCAGGCCCGGGGCGAGCGACACTCCTGCCCCCGCGGACGTCGCTCTCGGCCGACCCTAGCGGCACGGGCGGGCCTTGTCCCCAGGTCGGGGGAACCCGGTCCTGGTGGTAGGTCGCCGCGCCCCGTCGTACGGCGAGCCTCCGAGGCCCCGTAAATGGGCGGTTATCCGCCCTTTGGGCTCGCCGCGACGGTCATTGACGTAACGGTTTCCTAACGACAGGGTTCGGTGTGCAGTCCTGCAACATTGCCGGTTTACGGTGACCTCGCTGCCCAACCCTGACTCCTCGGACCGGGGGTCGTGGCAGCGGTGACCGTGCACCCAAAAGAAAGGTCCCACCCCGTGAGTCGTACCAAACCCGTGACCTGGGCCAAGGTCATGGCCGGCACCGCGGTGCTCGCCCTGTCCCTGGCTGCCTGTGGTTCCGACGACAGCAGCACTCCTGAGGCCACCGACACCAACACCCCGTCGGAGTCCACCTCCGCCTCGGAGTCGGCGTCGAGCGCCCCGGCCGAAACCTTCACCAACGACAAGTGCAAGGGCAACCAGGACAGCAGCAACACGCTGCGCGTCGGCGGCATCCTGCCGCTGACCGGCAACCTGGCCTTCCTCGGCCCCCCTGAGATCGCGGGGGTCGGCCTGGCCGTGTCCGAGATCAACGCCGCCGGAACCGACCTCACCGCGTGCCACGACATCCAGGACTCCGGCGACTCCACCGACATGTCCATCTCGTCGTCCTCGGCGCAGACGCTGATCCAGAGCAAGCCGTCGGTCGTCATCGGTGCGGCGTCCTCGTCGGTGTCACTGAACGTCGTCGACACGTTCGCCAGCAGCAAGATCGTCGAGATCTCGCCGGCCAACACCGCCATCGACCTCAGCGGCTACTCGCCGTGGTACTTCCGTACCGCTCCCCCGGACACCATCCAGGGTTCGGCGCTCGGCCAGCTGATCTCCTCCGACGGCTACCAGAAGATCGCGTTCCTGGTGTTCAACGACACCTACGGCACGGGCCTTCGTGACGCGGTCCAGAACACCGTGGAGAGCCAGGGCGGCCAGTGCGTCTACGGCTGCAAGGGCGACGGCAACGAGTTCCCCGCCGGCCAGACCACGTTCTCGACCGAGGTCGGCGCGGCGCTCGCGTCCAACCCCGACGCGATCGTGATCCTCGCCTTCGACGAGACCAAGGCCATCGTGCCCGAGCTCAAGGGGCAGGGCTGGGACATGTCGAAGACCTACTACTCCGACGGCAACACCGCGGACTACAGCAAGGACTTCCCGAAGGGCACGCTCGAGGGCGCCCAGGGCACCATCCCCGGTGCGGATGCCTCCGCCGAGTTCAAGGGCCGTCTCGACGGCTGGGCCCAGTCCGCAGAGGGCGCGGCTCTCGACAACTACGCCTACGGTCCCGAGTCGTACGACGCCACCATCCTGGCCGCGCTCGCCGCGCTCAAGGGTGGCGACACCACGGCCCCGACGATCAAGGCGAACCTGGCTGCGGTCTCCGGCTCCACCGGCGGCACCGAGTGCGCGAGCTTCAAGGAGTGCGCTGACCTCATCGCCGGTGGCGACGAGGTGCACTACACCGGCCCGTCCGGCATCGGCCCGATCAACAAGCAGAACGACCCGTCGTCTGCCTTCGTCGGGATCTACAAGTTCGACGCCAACAACAAGAACATCTTCACGACCACGGTCGAGGGTTCGGTGGAGTGACCTGACGGTCACCCTCTGATCTGTTCAGCGAAGGCCCCGGGCGTCAGCCCGGGGCCTTCGTGCATGTCCGGGGTCCGACTCGGCGCACGCGCGGGCCCGCGATTCGTCAGCGATCCTCCGGGTGGTCGTCGCCGGAAGATCCCTGACGAATCGCGTGAACGGACCGTCAGGCCGAGCCCTCGACGTGCTGGCCGTCCCGGTGCTCGTGGTGCGGGTGGGCGTGGCCGGAGGCCTGGTCGTGCTCGTGGCCGGCGGGCTTCTCGTCGCGCTTCTCGTCGACGTCCTTCGCCAGGGTGCCGAGGTACAGCTCGATGACCTTGGGGTCGTTGGCCAGCTCGCGGCCGGTGCCGGAGTAGGCGTCACGACCCTGGTCGAGGACGTACCCGCGGTCGCAGATCTGCAGGCAGCGGCGGGCGTTCTGCTCGACCATGACGACGCACACGCCGGTCTTGTTGATGTGACGGGTGCGCAGGAAGGTCTCGTCCTGGCGGACCGGGGACAGGCCGGCGGACGGCTCGTCGAGCAGCAGCACCGACGGCTCCATCATCAGGGCGCGGGCCATGGCCAGCGACTGGCGCTCGCCGCCGGAGAGCGCGCCCGCTCGCTGGTTGCGGCGGTCGTGGAGCACGGGGAACAGGTCCCACATCGCCTTCAGCCGGTCGCCCAGCTTCGCCGGACGCAGGAACAGCCCCATCCGGAGGTTCTCCTCGATGGTCAGCGTCGGGAAGACGTTGTTGGTCTGCGGGACGAACCCGACCCCGGTCTCCACCAGCCGGTTGGCCTTGAGGTTGGTGATGTCCTTGCCGTGCAGGGTCACCTGGCCGGAGTGGACGCGCACCAGGCCGAACATCGCCTTGAGCAGCGTCGACTTGCCGGCGCCGTTGGGGCCGATGATGCCGATCATCTCGCCGGGGTAGGCGACCAGGCTGCAGCCGTTGAGGATGTTCACGCCGGGGAGGTACCCGGCGACGAGGTCCTTGGCCTCGATGACGGCGTCGCCGCGCGGTGCCGTCGTCGTGGTGCTGGTCTGGGTCTCGGTCATCAGCTCTTCTCCTCAGCCTCGCGCTCGGCCTCTTCCGCCGCGACCTCCTGGGCCATCTCTTCCAGGGCCTCGTCGGAGAGCAGGGAGTCGTCACCGAGGTCGGTGTCATGGTGGGCGCCGAGGTAGGCGTCGATCACGGCCGGGTTGGACATCACCGTGTCGGCCGGGCCCTCGGCCACGATCCGGCCCTCGGCCATCACCACGACCCAGTCGGAGATGTGTCGTACGACGTGCATGTCGTGCTCCACGAAGAGCACGGTCATCCCCTCGTCCCGCAGCGTCTGGATGTGGCTCAGCAGCGACTGCGTGAGGGCGGGGTTCACCCCGGCCATCGGCTCGTCGAGCATGATCATCGTCGGGTCGCTCATCAGGGCCCGCGCCATCTCCAGGAGCTTGCGCTGACCGCCGGAGAGGCTGCCGGCGTAGTCGTCCTTCTTGGCGTAGAGCTTGAACCGGTCCAGCAGCTCGTAGGCCTTCTTCTCGACCTCCTTCTCCTGAGCGCCCCAGGTGCCCTTGAACATCGCCGTCAGGAGGTTCTCGCCGCGCTGGCCGCGCGCCCCGAGCATCATGTTGTCCATCACCGTCATCCGGTTGAGGGACTTGGTCAGCTGGAAGGTGCGGACCATGCCGGCGAGCGCGACCGAGGACGCCGACGTCTTGTCGAGCTTCTTGCCCTCGAAGGACCAGTGCGCGCCGGTCTTGGCCGAGCTGGGCCGGTCGAAGCCGGTGATCAGGTTGAAGAACGTCGTCTTGCCCGCGCCGTTCGGCCCGATCAGCGCGGTGATGATGCCGCGCTGGACCTCGAGGTGGTCCACGTGCACCGCGGTCATGCCGCCGAAGTTGCGGATGATGTGGTCGACCTCCAGGATCGGGTCCGGCTTCGAGGAGCCGGCCTCGGGTGACACGCCGCTCATGAGAGCGCGCCGGGCCTCGGGGTCGGCCAGCTTGCTCGGCGTACCGATCGTGGCTTCAGACATTGAACCGCAGCTCCCTCTTGTCGCCGAGGATTCCTTGTGGTCGGAAGATCACCAGCAGCATCAGCGTGATGCCCACGCAGATCCAGGCGAACTGAGCCGTCTGGGAGAGGTTCATGATGCTGTCGGGCACGATCGCGCCGGCCGTGCCCTGGATGAAGACGCGCAGGGCGAAGAAGAGGATCGCCCCGATCACCGGCCCGAAGACGGTGGCCGCGCCGCCGAGCAGAAGGGCCGTCCAGCAGAAGAACGTCAGGTTTCTTCCCATCGCGTCCGGTTGCATCGACGACGGCAGGATGTAGACCATCCCGCCCAGCGCACCGAACAGGCCGCCGATGACCAGCGCCTGCATCTTGATGGCGAAGACGTTCTTGCCGAGGCTGCGGATGGCGTCCTCGTCCTCGCGGATGCCGCGCAGGAGCCGGCCCCACGGGCTGCGGGCCAGAAGGAAGACGATGACGCAGCACAGCGCCACCAGCAGCCAGGCCACGAACCGGACCCACCACCCGTTGACGCCGGTGGACTGCAGGTTGGGCAGCCAGCCGCCCGCGTCGAAGGTGCCGTCCCCGAAGAAGGACAGGTTGACGAACGGGTCGCGGTACTGCGAGCCGGGGATGCCCTGCGCGGCCCCGGTGAAGTTCTCCAGCTTCGCCAGCCGGCCGACGTACCTGAGGATCTCCGCCGCCGAGATGGTCACGATCGCGAGATAGTCGCCTCGGAGCTTCAGGGTCGGTACGCCGAGGATCAGGGCGAACACGAACGCCGCCAGGAAGCCGACCAGGATGCCCACCGGCATCGGCAGGCCCTTCCAGATCGAGATCGAGAAGCCGTAGGCGCCGAGCAGCATGAAGCCCGACTGGCCCATGTTCAGCAGGCCGGTGTACCCGAAGTGGACGTTCAGGCCGATGATCGCGATCGCCACCGCGGCGGTCTGCGCCGACAGCGACTCGCGGAGCATGCCGCGGGCGATGACCCCCACGGTGCCGGGAGCGAACTTGGCGACCAGCAGGATCACGACGAAGTACCCGATGAAGATCGCCGCCGCGATCATGGCTCTGCGCTGCGGCGGGGGCCCCTGGGGGTCGTTGGGGTCGTAGACGCCGGCCGCGGTGTCGCCGGCCTGCGCCTGGTCCGGGGTCGGGATGGACTCGGAGACGGTGGACATGTGTGGCTCTCCCTTGTCTGTCGGCCTCAGCCGACCCGCTCGGCGCGTCCCAGCAGGCCCTGCGGGCGCACCAGGAGCAGCAGGATGAGGATCAGCAGCGCGGACGCGTACTTCAGGTCGCCCGGCGCTCCGAGCACCGGCGCGAGCTCCACGATCAACCCGATGACGAGGGCGCCGACGAGGGCCCCGAACGCCGTGCCGAGACCGCCGAGCGTGACCGCGGCGAAGAGCAGCAGCAGGATCTGGAGACCCGAGTCCCACTTCATGCCGTGCTGGATGACCAGCGAGTACAAGATCCCGGAGAGCCCCGCCAGCGCGGCCGACACGGTCCACACCAGGCGGATCACGCGGTCCACGTCGATGCCCGAGGCCGACGCGAGTGCCGGGTTGTCGGACACCGCGCGGGTGGCGCGGCCGATGCGGGTGCGCAGCAGGGCGTACCCGACGAGGGCGATCATCACGATCGAGATCACCATCGCCATCAGGTCCAGGGCGTTGTAGACGATCGGCCCGACCTTGTGGGGTGTCGGGTCCGAGACCACGATCTTCACGGTGGCCGCGCCCACGAAGTACTGGTAGACGTACTGCAGCGCGAGCGAGAGACCGATGGTCACGATCATCATCTGGGCCAGGCCCAATCCGCGCCGGCGGAGCGGTTGCCAGACGACCCGGTCCTGGAAGTAGCCGGTGAACGCGCAGAAGGCCACGACCAGCAGGCAGCCCAGCCAGACGTTGACGCCCCACTTGTTGACCACGATGTAGCCGAGCATCCCGCCCATCGTCACCTGCTCGGCGTGCGCGAAGTTCGACAGGCCGGTGGTGCCGTAGATCAGTGACAGGCCGATCGAGGCCAGAGCCAGCAGCAGACCGAGCCGGAGGCCGCTGAAGATGCTCTTGATGACGCGGTCCGTGGTGGTGACGGCGGCGCTGTAGTCACCGGTCCGGACGCCGAACGTCACCGCCTTGCCCTGCGTCAGGCTGGCGATCGTGACCGTCACCTTGCCCTCGTCGCCGGTCACGGCGGTGCCCTTGGGGAGGGTCTCCTGGTCGAGCTCGGCGGTGTAGTCGCCCGGCTCGAGGACGGTGACGCTCCACTTCCCCGCGTCGTCGCTGGTGGCGACCTCGTCGAACCCGTTGGGCCCGGTGACGTGCACGTCGACGCCGGGGACGACGTCCTTCTCGGTGCGGATGGTGCCGCTGATGCAGCCCTTGTCCGCGGTGCCGGCGAAGCAGGTCTCGGCGCTGGCCGGCGAGGCGAACGCGATCACCGCCAGCGGCGCGAGGAGTGCGGCGAGGACCAACCCGATGATCCGTGGAAGCGACCGTGTCAGCCGGCGGGGCCGCCCGCGGTCGTGGACGGTGCGAGCTGGGCTCACGCGGGCCTCCCACAATCTTCTTCATTGGGCGCCGGCCAGGGGGGCCGGTGCGTTTCGCGCAGTCTATGGGCGTGCCGGGGTGACGGACACCCACCTGGCAGGCCGGAGCAGGATACGGCCTGGTGACGGTGCGGGTGCGGGAGGCGTCGTACGACGGGCGTGCCCCTCGGCCTCAGCCGCCGGCGAGCCCGGGCCCGTGCGTGATGACGCCGTCCGCGACCTGCCGCATGGTCAGCCGGAGGTCCATCGCGGTCTTCTGGATCCAGCGGAAGGCGTCGGGCTCGGTGAGGCCCAGGTCGCGCTGCAGGACGTTCTTGGCCCGCTCGACGGCCTTGCGGGTCTCCAGCCGGTCCTGCAGGTCGGTGACCTCGGCCTCGAGGGCCTTGATCTCGGCGAACCGGCTGACCGCCATCTCGATCGCCGGGGCGAGGTCGGACTGCGAGAACGGCTTGACGAGGTACGCCATCGCGCCGGCGTCCCGGGCCCGCTCGACGAGGTCGCGCTGCGAGAACGCCGTCAGCATGACGACCGGGGCGATGCGCTGGGCCGCGATCCGCTCGGCGGCCGCGATCCCGTCGAGGACGGGCATCTTCACGTCCAGGATCACCAGGTCGGGCCGCTCGCGCTCGGCCAGCTCGACGGCCTGCTGGCCGTCCGCGGCCTGGCCCACGACCTCGTACCCCTCGTCGGCCAGCATCTCGGCCAGGTCCATGCGGATCAGCGCCTCGTCCTCGGCGATGACCACGCGAGTCGGCTGCTGGCTCACGGCCTCAGGCTATCGGGGCCTCAGGCGATGACCGACGGGCGCTCCCGCTGCTGGACCCGCTGCTCGTTGAGCTCGGCGACGTACAGCTCGACCTCGATCCGCTCGACCAGCGCGCGGCTGCACTCGACGGCCGCCGCGCGGGCGTTCTCCACGGCGACCTCCTGGGTACGCCGGCTCCAGTCAGCCACGGTGCCGGCGACGACCGTCCACGGTGTCCACATCGAGTTGTCCCTCCCTCCGCAGGGTGAAAGTCTAGCGAATCGATAGACATTTGCAAGGTCGGTCCGGCAGCGTGTCTCCGCTACCGTTGTCCGCCGTTGCCCCGGTATCCCAACCGGCAGAGGAAGCGGTCTCAAACACCGTCCAGTGTGGGTTCGAATCCCACCCGGGGCACCTCAGGACGTCACCGGTGGTACGCCGGGGCCACCTCGTTGACGGCGTCGCCCATCTGGTGGACGCGGAGGGCGTTCGTGGAGCCCGGGATGCCAGGAGGGCTGCCGGCGATGATGACGACGGTGTCGCCCTCGACCACGCGGCCGATGTCGAGGAGCTGTTCGTCGACCTGGCGGACCATCTCGTCGGTGTGCTCGACGTCGACGGTCTTGAAGGTCTCCACGCCCCACGACATCGCCAGCTGGGAACGGGTCGAGTCGAGCGGGGTGAAGGCGAGCACCGGGGTGTGGGTGCGGATCATGGCCAGTCGACGCGCGGAGTCGCCGGACTGGGTGAACGCCACGATGTACCTCGCGCCGCTCTGGTCGGCGACGTCCGCGGCGGCCTTGGCGATGATCCCTCCGCGCGTCTCGGGGCTCCAGTCGATGCGGGCCATGTGCGCCAGGCCGTGGTCCTCGGTGGACTCGATGATCCGGGCCATCGTCTCGACGGCGACGATGGGGTACGCCCCGACGCTGGTCTCCCCCGACAGCATCACCGCGTCGGCGCCGTCGAGGACGGCGTTCGCGACGTCGGAGGCCTCGGCGCGGGTCGGCGCGGGGTTCTCGATCATCGACTCGAGCATCTGGGTGGCCACGATGACCGGTTTGGCGCGGCGGCGCGCCTTGTCGATGACCAGCTTCTGGTGCACGGGCACGTCCTCGAGCGGGCACTCCACGCCGAGGTCGCCACGCGCCACCATGATCCCGTCGAACGCCTCGACGATCCCGTCGATGGCCTCCAGGGCCTGCGGCTTCTCGATCTTGGCGATGACCGGCAGGCGGCGGTTCTCCTCGTCCATGACCTTGTGCACGTCGTCGACGTCGTTGGCCGACCGCACGAAGCTCAGGGCCACGAAGTCCACGCCCATCCGCAGCGCCCAGCGCAGGTCCTCGACGTCCTTCTCCGACAGCGCGGGCACCGAGACCGCGACCCCGGGCAGGTTGATGCCCTTGTGGTCACTGACCTTGCCGCCCACCACGACCGTGCAGCGCACCTCGTCGGCGGTCACCGAGTCGACCACCAGGCGCACCTTGCCGTCGTCGATGAGGATCGGGTCGCCCTCGCCGACGTCCCCGGGAAGTCCCTTGTACGTCGTGCCGCAGATCTCGGCCGTCCCCTCCACGTCGCGCGTGGTGATGGTGAACTGGTTGCCCTTCTTCAGCTTCACCGGCCCGTCGGCGAACTTCTCCAGCCGGATCTTGGGGCCCTGGAGGTCGGCGAAGATGCCGACCCCGTGGCCGCTCTCGTCGGACATCCGCCGGACCATCCGGTAGTTCGCCTCGTGGTCGGCGTACGACCCGTGGCTCATGTTCAGCCGGGCGACGTCCATCCCGGCGTCGACGAGCTCGCGGATCTTCTCCGCTCCGGCGACGGCGGGACCCAGGGTGCAGACGATCTTGGCTCTACGCACGCCACCACACTATCGAGGCTTGGATCGATCAAAGGCGCACGGGTCTCACGCGAACGGATCGGTGATCTCGACCAGGTCCGCCAGGATGCGCCTGAGCTGCTCGTACTTCGCGACCCCGAGGTGCTCCCGCCACCGCGCCTCCACCTGGTGAAGGACGGGCAGCCCCGCCTCGATCGCCTGCCGCCCCCGCTCGGCCACCACGACCAGGCGCGCACGCGCGTCGTCAGGATCGGGCACGCGCTCGACGTACCCCGCACTCTCGAGCTGGTCGACGATGGAGCCGATGGTCTGCTTGCTGACTTGCGACGCCTCCGCGAGCTCGCCGAGCCGCGACCCGGCGGGGCCGATCCGCTGGAACACCCTCGCCTGGTTGATCGGCATCTCGAACCCCTGTCGCCGGACCTCCTCGAGCACGGCGCTCTCCATGGCGCGATACGGGATGAACAGCAGGAGGCCGAGGTTCGCTCCAGGGCCGTCGCTCATGACTCTCACTCTGGCACAAGTCCGAAACTCGGACTAATTTGCCAGCATGAGTTCTCTCTCCCAGCTTGCCGCCCTCGTCGGCGCCCTCGCCTACCTCGGCGCCGCGCCCTTCGAGATGGTCCTCTTCGGCCGGCCCGCGACCATGCGCTTCCTGCACGTCGAGACGGACCACGTCGAAGACGTCCGGATGTGGGCCTTCTGCATCGGCGCCCGCAACGCGCTGGCCGGAGCCGGCACGATCGCCGGACTGGTCATCCTCCACTCGGGCGACGCGACCGTCGGGCGGGCGGTCGTGATCACGTGCGTGGCGTACATGCTCCTGGCCAGCCTGGCGATGGGTGTGGCCGATGCGCTGGGGTACTGGCGTCCGCGCGGCGGCAGCGTGCTCGGCACGGTCGCGTCCAGCGCACCGCCCCTGGTCGCCCTCGTCGCCGCGACCCTCTGAGCCCTAGACCGCCAGAGGTCGAGCCGTGGGCGGGATCGGGGAGGGCAGGGCGGTCGAGCCCGTGAGGTACACGTCCACGGCGGCCGCCGCGGCCCGGCCCTCCGCGATCGCCCAGACGATCAGCGACTGGCCGCGACCGCAGTCGCCGGCCACGAAGACGCCGTCGACCGAGGAGGCGTACGACGCGTCGCGGCGTACGTTGCCCCGCTCGTCGAGCTCGCACCCGAGGTCCTCGACCAGGCCGGCGGTCTGCGGGCCGGTGAAGCCCATCGCCAGCAGCACCAGGTCGGCCGGGATCTCCCGCTCCGTGCCGGGCACCTCCACGGGGCGGCCGCCCTCGAACACCACGTCCACGAGCCGCAGGGCCCGCACGTGGCCGGACGCGTCACCGAGGAACTCCTGCGTGGAGACGGCGTACACCCTCCTCCCGGCCTCCTCGTGGGCCGAGGAGACGCGGAAGATCATCGGGTACGTCGGCCAGGGTTGGCCCGCAGGTCGCTCGCTGGGAGGCTCCGGCAGGATCTCCAGCTGCGTGATCGAGGCGGCGCCCTGGCGGGTGGACGTGCCCAGGCAGTCCGCGCCCGTGTCGCCGCCGCCGATGATCACGACGTGCTTGCCCTCGGCGGTCACCTGGCCCTCGACCGTCTCGCCGAGCGCGACCCGGTTGGCCGGCGGCAGGAACTCCATCGCCTGGAGGATCCCCCCGAGCTCGCGGCCGGTGGCCGGCAGGTCGCGCGGGAGGGTGGCGCCCATGGCGAGCACGATCGCGTCGTACCGGTCCTGGAGCTGCGCGGCGGTGAGGTCCTCCCCCACGTCCACGCCCGCCCGGAACACCGTGCCCTCGCGGCGCATCTGGTCCAGCCGACGGTCGAGGTGCGCCTTCTCCATCTTGAACTCGGGGATGCCGTACCTCAGCAGGCCGCCGATCTTGTCCGCGCGCTCGTAGACGGCCACGGTGTGACCGGCCCGGGTGAGCTGCTGGGCCGCCGCCAGGCCGGCGGGACCCGAGCCCACGACAGCCACCGTGCGACCGGAGAGCCACTCCGGGGGCTGGGGCCGCACGTACCCCGAGCCCCACGCCTTGTCGATGATCGCGACCTCGACGTTCTTGATCGTGACCGGGTCCTGGTTGATCCCGAGGACGCAGGCCGTCTCGCACGGCGCCGGGCACAGCCGCCCGGTGAACTCCGGGAAGTTGTTCGTCGCGTGCAGCCGGTCCATCGCGCCGTCCCAGTCACCGCGCCAGACCAGGTCGTTCCACTCGGGGATGATGTTGCCCAGCGGGCAGCCCTGGTGGCAGAACGGGATGCCGCAGTCCATGCACCGGCCGGCCTGCGTGGTGATGATCGGCAGCAGTGCACGGCCGATGCCGTCGGGGTAGACCTCGTGCCAGTCGTGCACCCGCTCCTCGACCGGGCGTCGCTCCGCGACCTCGCGGCCGTGGTTCAGGAAACCCTTGGGGTCAGCCATGAAGGACCTCCATGATGCGTGCCTCGGCCTCGTGGTCGTCGAGGCCGTCCTCGATCGCCTCGGCCTTCGCCTCCAGCACCCGCTTGTAGTCGCTGGGCATCACCTCGGTGAACCGCGCCACCGCCGCGGGCCAGTCGGCCAGCAGCGCTTCCGCGACCGCCGACCCGGTCTCCTCGTGGTGGCGGCGGACCAGGTCGTGCAGCTCGTCGGCAGCCTGTCCGGAGACGGCGCCGAGCTCGACGAGCTCGCCGTTGACCCGGCCTTCGTCGAGGTCGAGCACGAAGGCGTACCCGCCTGACATGCCGGCCGCGACGTTGCGGCCGGTCGGTCCCAGGATGACCGCGCGGCCGCCGGTCATGTACTCGCAGGCGTGGTCGCCCACGCCCTCGACGACGGCGGTGACACCGGAGTTGCGGACGCAGAACCGCTCGCCCACGCCGCCGCGGATGAAGATCTCGCCGGCGGTCGCGCCGTACCCGATCACGTTGCCGGCGATGATCTGCTCCTCGGCCCTGAACGTCGCGGCCCGGTCCGGCCGGACGACGATCCGGCCGCCGGAGAGGCCCTTGCCGAGGTAGTCGTTGGCGTCGCCCTCGAGCCGCAGCGTGATGCCACGCGGCACGAACGCCCCGAACGACTGGCCGGCCGACCCCGTGAACGTCAGGTCGATGGTGTCGTCCGGGAGCCCGGCGCCGGCGTACCTCTTGGTCACCTCGTGGCCGAGGATCGTGCCGACCGTGCGGTTGACGTTGCGCACCGGCAGCGTCGCCCGCACCGGCTCGCCACGCTCGAGCGCGTCCTCGGCCAGCGCGACCAGCTCGTTGTCGAGCGCCTTGTCCAGACCGTGGTCCTGGCTCTTGGTGCAGCGCATGTCCTGGTCGGGGAAGACGTCCTGGTACGCCGGCACGTGCAGGACCGGGGTCAGGTCAAGGCCGCTGGCCTTCCAGTGGTCGACGGCGTCGGCGACGTCGAGCGCGTCGACCCGGCCGATGGCCTCCTCGAGCGTGCGGAAGCCCAGCTCGGCGAGGATCTCGCGGACCTCCTGGGCGATGTACTCGAAGAACGTGACCACGAACTCCGGCTTGCCGCTGAACCGCTCGCGCAGGACGGGGTTCTGGGTGGCGACCCCGACCGGGCAGGTGTCCAGGTGGCAGACGCGCATCATGATGCAGCCGCTGACGACCAGCGGAGCGGTCGCGAAGCCGTACTCCTCGGCGCCCAGCAACGCCGCGATGACGACGTCGCGGCCGGTCTTCAGCTGACCGTCGGTCTGCACCACGATCCGGTCGCGCAGGCCGTTGAGCAGCAGCGTCTGCTGGGTCTCGGCGAGGCCGAGCTCCCACGGGCCGCCGGCGTGCTTGAGCGACGTCAGCGGCGAGGCGCCGGTGCCGCCGTCGTGGCCGGAGATCAGCACGACGTCGGCGTGCGCCTTCGAGACGCCGGCCGCGACCGTGCCCACGCCGACCTCGGCGACCAGCTTCACGTGCACCCGGGCTCGCGGGTTGGCGTTCTTGAGGTCGTGGATGAGCTGCTTGAGGTCCTCGATCGAGTAGATGTCGTGGTGTGGCGGCGGGCTGATCAGGCCGACGCCCGGGGTGGAGTACCGCGTGCGCGCGACCCACGGGTAGACCTTGTGGCCCGGCAGCTGGCCGCCCTCGCCGGGCTTGGCGCCCTGGGCCATCTTGATCTGGATGTCGTCGGCGTTGGTGAGGTACTCCGACGTCACGCCGAACCGGCCCGACGCGACCTGCTTGATCGCGCTGCGGCGCTCGGGGTCGTGCAGCCGGTCGGCGTCCTCGCCACCCTCGCCGGTGTTGGACTTGGCGCCGATGCTGTTCATCGCGATCGCCAGCGTCTCGTGCGCCTCCTGGCTGATCGAGCCGTAGGACATCGCGCCGGTCGAGAAGCGCTTGACGATCGACGCGACCGGCTCGACCTCGTCGATGTCGATCGGCTCCCTGTCGGATTCTGTGGGGTCCTTGAAGCGGAACAGCCCCCGCAGCGTCATCAGCCGCTCCGACTGCTCGTCGACGCGCGCGGTGTACTGCTTGAAGATGTCGTAGCGCCCCGCCCGCGTCGCGTGTTGCAGCCGGAACACCGTCTCGGGGTCGAACAGGTGCGGCTCGCCGTCACGCCGCCACTGGTACTCCCCGCCGATCGCGAGCTCGCGGTGACCCGCGGAGTGACTGGCCGAGATGCCGCCGCGGGGGTAGGCCACAGCGTGCCGCCGTGCGACCTCCTCGGCGACCACGTCGAGCCCGATGCCGCCGAGCTTGGAGGTGGTGCCGGTGAAGTAGCGGTCGACGACGTCCTGGGAGATGCCGACGGCCTCGAAGATCTGGGCACCGGTGTACGACGCCACGGTGCTGACGCCCATCTTCGACATCACCTTGAGCACGCCCTTGCCGAGCGCCTTGATGAGGTTCTTGACCGCGACCTCCGGCTCGACCTTCACGTAGAAGCCGTCGCGGGCGAGGTCCTCGACCGACTCCATCGCGAGGTACGGGTTGACCGCCGCCGCGCCGTACCCGATGAGCAGCGCGACGTGGTGCACCTCGCGCACGTCTCCGGTCTCGACGAGCAGCCCGACCTGGGTGCGGGTCTTCTCGCGGACGAGGTGGTGGTGCACGGCGCCCGTGAGCAGCAGCGACGGGATCGGGGCCAGCTCCGCGGTGGAGTGCCGGTCGGAGAGCACGATGATGCGGGCGCCCTCGGCGATGGCCGCGGAGATCTCCGCGCAGATCTCGTCGATGCGGGCCGCCATCGCGGCGCCGCCGCCCTCGACGTCGTACAGGCCGCGCGCGACGTGCGTGGCGAAGCCGGGCATGTCGCCGTCGCGGTTGATGTGCCGGATCTTGGCCAGGTCGTCGTTGGAGAAGACGGGGAACGGCAGCAGCACCTGGCGGCACGAGGCCGGGGTCGGGTCGAGGAGGTTGGCCTCGGGGCCGATGCTGCCGGCCAGGGAGGTGACCAGCTCCTCGCGGATCGCGTCGAGCGGCGGGTTGGTCACCTGCGCGAACAGCTGGCTGAAGTAGTCGAACAGCAACCGGGGCTTGTCGCTCAGTGCCGCGATCGGCGCGTCGGTGCCCATCGAGCCGATCGGCTCCGCGCCGGTGTTGGCCATCGGGGTGAGCAGGATGCGCAGCTCCTCCTCGGTGTACCCGAAGATCTGCTGGCGCCGCGTCACCGACGCGTGGGTGTGCACGATGTGCTCGCGCTCGGGCACGTCGCCGAGGTGGATCAGCCCGGCGTGCAGCCACTCGTCGTACGGGTGCTCGGCCGCCAGCTCGGACTTGATCTCCTCGTCCTCGATGATGCGGTTCTCGTCGGTGTCGACGAGGAACATCCGGCCCGGCTGGAGCCTGCCCTTGCGCACGATGGTGGCCGGGTCGAGGTCGAGCACGCCGACCTCCGAGGCCAGCACCACCAGGCCGTCGTCGGTCACCCAGTAGCGCGAGGGGCGCAGGCCGTTGCGGTCGAGGACCGCGCCGATCTGCGAGCCGTCGGTGAAGACCACGGCCGCCGGCCCGTCCCACGGCTCCATCAGCGAGGAGTGGAACTCGTAGAAGGCGCGGCGCTTGGCGTCCATCTCGGCGTGGTTCTCCCACGCCTCCGGGATCATCATCAGCACCGCGTGCGGCAGCGACCGGCCGCCGAGGTGCAGCAGCTCGAGCACCTCGTCGAACGACGCGGAGTCGGACGCGCCGGGCGTGCAGATCGGGAACAGGCGCTCGAGGTCGCCCGGGATCAGGTCGGAGGCCAGCAGCGCCTCGCGGGCCCGCATCCAGTTGCGGTTGCCCATCACGGTGTTGATCTCGCCGTTGTGCGCGATGAACCGGAACGGGTGCGCCAGCGGCCAGCTCGGGAAGGTGTTGGTCGAGAACCGCGAGTGCACGACCGCCAGGGCGCTGGCGAGCCGCTCGTCGGTGAGGTCGGGGAAGAAGTGGTCGAGCTGGTCGGTGGTGAGCATGCCCTTGTAGACCAGGGTGCGCGAGGAGAGCGACGGGAAGTAGACGTCCGCCTCCTTCTCCGCGCGCTTGCGCAGGCAGAACGCCTGGCGCTCCAGGGCCATCCCGGCCACGCGCGAACCCGCGCCGGCCACGAACACCTGCACGAACGCCGGCATCGCGCTCCGCGCCATCGCGCCCAGCACGTCGTCCTGCACCGGGACCTCGCGCCAGCCGAGCACCTGGAGGCCCTCCTCGACCGCCAGCTCCTCGACCTTCTGCCGCGACTTGGCCACGTCGTCGGCGTCACCGGCGAAGAAGCCCGTGCCCACGGCGTAGGCGTGGTGCGGCGGCAGCTCGAAGTCGACGACCTCGCGCAGGAACGCGTCCGGGACCTGCAGCAGGATGCCCGCGCCGTCGCCGGAGTTGACCTCGGCGCCGGCGGCGCCGCGGTGGTCGAGGTTGCGCAGGGCGGTGAGCGCCTGGTCGACGATGCCCCGGCTCGGTACGCCGGTCAGCGTCGCCACGAAGGCGACGCCGCACGCGTCGTGCTCGAAGCGCGGGTCGTAGAGACCCTGCTGGGGGTGTGCCAACGGTGCACGCATGGCGGGGGGCTCCCGTCGTGGTCGTCTGCCGCGGTGGTCAAGGTGCTGGCGCGCGTGGTGACGGGGACGACACTGGCCCCGGGGAGCGCCACACTAACAACTGACGGACGGCACCGCGGGTCATGCGCCCACGAGTCGGACAGACCAGATTTCTCCACCCGGCGGGTCAACCTGCGAGACGCTGGGACGTCTGATCCGTCGTGGAAGCCGTCGGCGAGCAGCTCGAGGCGGGCACCGTGGACAGACATGAGAGGTTCGGCCGGACCGAAGCCGTCTCGGACCTGTTCCTGGCCCACCACCGTCGCCTGGTCGGGCTGGCCGTTCTGCTGGTGGACGAGCGCGCGACCGCGGAGGACGTGGTTCAAGAGGCCTTCGTCGGCCTGCACCGGCGCTGGCGGCACCTGCGCGACCCTGGCTCCGCCGTCGGGTACCTCAACAGGGCGGTGGTGAACGGCGCGCGGGACCGCCTGCGCCGCAAGCGCCGCGCCGCCGTCGTCCTGCCGAGGATGGTGCCGGTCGCCGAGGGCCGCGCCTCGGCCGAGCAGGACGCCGTCACGCACGACGAGGCCGACCGCCTGTGGCAGGCGATCCGGGCCCTCCCGACACGGCAGCGGCAGGTTCTCGTCCTGCGCTACTACGTCGACCAGAGCGAGGCCGAGATCGCCGAGACCCTCCACGTGTCGCACGGCTCGGTGAAGAAGCACGCCAGCCGCGGTCTGGCCGCGCTGGCCAGGACTTGGGAGCCGGAGCGATGAGCAGAGACATGAGCACCGACCTGGAACTTCGGCTCGGCGAAGTTCTCCGGAACCACGCGGAGGACACCATGGAGCGCACCGACACCCACGAGCAGCTCGACGTCCTGCGCCAGGCTCTCGACGACGAGCAGCTGCGACACAGCCGCGTCCGGATGGCTGGTGTCCTGGCGGTGGCCGCCTCCTTGGCGCTGGCCGCGGTGGTGGCCGGCACGCTGGGGGACGGCCCGTCGAACACCCCATCGCCCGCCGGGAAACCGGAGCCCTCGCCCACCCTCGTGGCGACGAGGTTCCTCGACGCTTTCACGTCGTTCGACGTGGGCGCGGCCGACGGGTACCTCGCCCCGGGTGCACACCTCGAGATCTGGGGTGTCGAACGCGACGAGGCCTGGATGAACGAACAGGCGCGCTGGCTGCGGGCCACCGGGTTCACCTACGACCCGGGGCCCTGCACGGCCGAGGGACCGACCACCGTCGTCTGCACCTTCGACTACGACGGCTTCGGTTCCCGGCGACTGGGGCGGGGACCCTTCACGGACTCGTTCAGGCTCACGATCGACGACGGAGCGATCGTCGAGGGAGCCCTGACCGTGACCGGCGGACCCGACGGCTTCGCGGCCCGGATGTGGCGGCCACTCGCCGGATGGGTCACCCAGCACCACCCGGACGACGCCGCGCTCATGTACGCCGACTGGCCCGGGACCAGCCGGCAGGCCGTCGACGACCGGGCCATCGCGGTGTGGGTCACGATGGTGAGGCGATACCAGGAAGCGGTCGAGGAGGGCCGGGCCGACTGACGATCCCGATTCGTCTGTCGACGGCCACCGGGGAGACCAGGTCAGACCGCAGACGAATCGGGGTCCGAGGTGGCCTGCGAGCCCTCGCTGCGCGTCCCGGCGTCGGAGCCGCGCCCCTCGACGTACACCGACGTCTCGCGGGTGTAACCCTTGCGGCCGGCGTACACGAAGTACGCCGCGGCGCCGAGGAACAGCACGATCGAGGTCCAGGCGTTGAACCGGAGGCCCAGGACGTTGTTCAGCTCCACGGTGTCGATGCGAAGCAGCTCGATCCAGAAGCGGCCGAGGGTGTAGCCCATGACGTACAGGGCGAGCACCCGGCCGTGGCCGAGCTGGTAACGCCGGTCGAGCCAGAGGATCACCGCGAAGGCGAGCAGGCACCAGAGGAACTCGTAGAGGAAGGTCGGGTGGAAGGTCGCGTAGTCCTCGTACCCCGGCGGGCGGAACTCCGGGTCGATCTGCAGGCCCCACGGCAGGTCGGTCGGCTTGCCGAACAGCTCCTGGTTGAACCAGTTGCCCCACCGACCGAGCGCCTGCGCGACCAGGACGCCGGGCGCCAGCGCGTCCACCATCGGCAGCACCTTGATGCCGCGCAGCTTGGCGCCGATGATCACGCCGACCGCGCCGAGGGCGATCGCGCCCCAGACGCCGAGGCCGCCGCGCCAGACGTACAGCGCCTCGATGGGGTGCTTGCCGTCGCCGAAGTACAGGTCGTGGTCGGTGATCACGTGGTAGATCCGGCCGCCGACCACGCCGAACGGCACCGCCCAGACCGCGACGTCGGAGACCTCGCCGGACCGGCCGCCCCGCGCGACCCAGCGTCGCTCGCCGATCCAGATGGCGGCGATGATGCCCGCGATGATCGACAGCGCGTAGCCGCGGATCGGCACCGGACCCAGGTGCCACACGCCCTCGCTCGGGCTCGGGATCGAGAGGAGAGCCAGGTCGGCCGAGAGGTGGGGCAGCAGCGAGAGCATCGAGTCGTCCTACGAGAGCAGCTGGTGGATGTCGGCGGCGTACTGGGTGGCGGAGGTCTCCTGGCTCCACACGATAGGCACCTGGTCCTTGCCGTCGATGCCGAGGACCGAGGTGCCGTGGGTGATGTCGTACCCGCCGCTCGGCAGCTTCTCGCCCTGCTCGACGCCGATGTGCAGGCCGTCCGCCACACTGACGACGTCCGCCAGCGGCCCCGTCAGCCCGACGAAGTCGGGGTCGATGTGGTCGAGGTACCCGCGCAGCACGGTCGCGGTGTCCCGCTCCGGGTCGGTGGTCACGAACACGACGTCGACGTTGTCGCGGTCGGCGTCGTCGAGCCGCGTCACCGCGCTGGCCAGCGTCGCCATCACCACCTGGCAGATGTCGGGGCAGTGCGTGTAGCCGAAGAAGACCAGGGTCAGGCGCTTGTCCGTGTCGGCGGCGAGCGAGTACGCCGCGCCGTCGGTGTCGGTCAGCGCGGTGTCCGGCACGGCGTACGGCTGGTCGAGGACCGCGCCGGTCAGCTGCTCGTCCCCGCTGCCCCCGCAGGCGCCCAGCAGCAGTGCCAGCGGCAGCAGGAGACCGGCCAGGGGACGGTGGAGCATCCGGCGGCTACCGCCCACGCCGGACCCCGTCGGCGAGGTCCGCCGTCAGCGCGGCCAGCGCGTGGAGGTCGCCCGGGGCGTCCAGGAGCGTCCGCACGAAGGCGCTGCCCACGATGACCCCGTCGGCGTACGACGCCACCTCGGCCGCCTGGTCACCGGTGCTCACGCCGAGCCCGACCGCGACCGGCAGGTCGGTGGTCGCCTTGGTGCGCTCCACCAGCGGCGCGGCCAGCTCGCTGGTCGTGGCCCGCGTGCCGGTCACGCCCATCACGGCGGTGGCGTAGACGAAGCCGCGGCAGGCGGCGGTGGTCATCGCGATCCGCGCGTCGGTGGACGACGGGGCGACCAGGAAGACCTTGTCCAGGTCGAGCTGGTCGGCCACGACCGGCCACTCGGTGCGGCTGTCGGGCGTGATGTCGGGTGTGATCAGCCCGGCGCCTCCGGCCGATGCGAGGTCGGTGGCGAAGCGGGTCACGCCGTACCGCTCGACGGGGTTCCAGTAGGTCATCACGACGGTCGGCGTACCGGTGGCGGCCACGGCCTCCACGGTGCGGAACACGTCGCGGATCCGCACACCGCCCTCGAGAGCGCGCTGGGCCGCCGCCTGGATCGTCGGGCCGTCCATGACCGGGTCGCTGTAGGGCAGTCCGACCTCGATCACGTCGCAGCCGGAGTCGACGAGGACCTTCAGGGCGTCGATGCCGCCGTCCACGTCGGGGAAGCCGGCGGGGAGGTACCCGACGAGCGCGGCGCGACCGTCCGCCCTGGCCTTCTCGAACGCCATGGCGGTGCCGCTCACCGACCCCCTCCCAGGCCGAACCAGTCGATCGCGGTCTCCATGTCCTTGTCGCCGCGGCCGGAGAGGTTCACCAGCACCAGCCCGGACGGTCCGAGGTCGCGGGCGACGTCGACCGCGCCGGCCAGCGCGTGCGCGGACTCCACGGCGCAGATGATGCCCTCGGTGCGAGCGAGGAGCGCGAGCGCGTCCATGGCCCGGCGGTCGGTGATCGGCAGGTACTCCGCGCGGCCGGACTTCGCCAGGTGCGCGTGCTGCGGCCCCACGCCCGGGTAGTCGAGGCCGGCCGAGATCGAGTGCGACTCGATGGTCTGCCCGTCCTCGTCCTGGAGCACGAACGTGCGCGCACCGTGCAGCACGCCGCTGTCGCCGCCGGCGATGGTCGCCGCGTGCCGCCCGGTCTCGACCCCGTCGCCGCCGGCCTCGTAGCCGAGGATCCGCACGTCCGCGTCGTCGAGGAACGCCGTGAACAGGCCGATCGCGTTGGACCCGCCGCCCACGCACGCGGCGATCGCGTCGGGCAGCCGGCCGGTGAGCTCCAGGCACTGCGCGCGCGCCTCGTCGCCGATGCCGCGCGTGAAGTCGCGGACCATGCTCGGGAACGGGTGCGGGCCGGCGGCCGTGCCGAAGAGGTACGCCGTGTGGCCGACGCTGGCGACCCAGTCGCGCAGCGCCTCGTTGATGGCGTCCTTCAGCGTGGCGCTGCCGGAGTCGACCGGGACCACCTTCGCGCCGAGCAGCTCCATCCGGGCGACGTTCAGCGCCTGGCGCTTCGTGTCGACCGAGCCCATGTACACCGTGCAGTCGAGGCCGAAGTACGCCGCGGCGGTCGCGCTCGCCACGCCGTGCTGGCCGGCGCCGGTCTCGGCGATCACGCGGGTCTTGCCCATCCGCTTGGTCAGCAGGGCCTGGCCGAGCACGTTGCGGATCTTGTGGGCGCCGGTGTGGTTGAGGTCCTCGCGCTTGAGCAGGATCCGCGCGCCGCCGACGTGCTCGGTGAGGCGGGTGGCGTCGTACAGCAGCGACGGCACCCCGGCGTACTCGCGCAGGATCGTGTCGAACTCGGCCACGAACACCGGGTCCGCCATCGCCTCCTGCCAGGCGACGGTCAGCTCGTCGAGCGCGGCCACCAGCGCCTCGGGCATGAACCGGCCGCCGAAGTCGCCGAACCAGCCCTGGTCGTCGGCGTCCCACGTGCTCCCCAGCTCGCTCATCGTCCGGCCTCCCTCATCGCTCGCACCGCGGCCTCGGGGTCGCCGTCGCGCACGAGGGCCTCGCCCACGAGCACGACGCGGGCGCCCTGGGCGACGTACGCCGTGACGTCGGCCGGGCCGGTGATGCCCGACTCGGCGACGAGCACCCGGTCCTCGGGGACCAGCGGGGCGAGCTTGCCGAACGTCGCGTCGTCGACGTCGAGCGTGCGCAGGTTGCGGGCGTTGACGCCGATGAGCTCGGCGCCGAGGTCCAGCGCGCGCTCGGTCTCCGGCTCGTCGTGCACCTCGACCAGCACCGTGAGGCCGAGCTCGCGGGCCCGGTCGTGCAGGCGGCCCAGGTCGTCGTCGTCCAGCGCGGCCACGATCAGGAGCGCGAGGTCCGCGCCGGCCGCGCGCGCCTCGAGCAGCTGGTACTCCTCGACGATGAAGTCCTTGCGCAGCAGCGGGGTGTCCACGGCCGCGCGGACGGCCCGCAGGTCGTCCAGGCTGCCACCGAACCGGCGCTGCTCGGTGAGCACGCTGATCGCGGCCGCTCCGCCGGCGGCGTACGCCGTGGCCAGCGCGGCCGGGTCCGGGATGTCGGCCAGGTCGCCCTTGCTCGGGCTGCGCCGCTTGACCTCGGCGATCACGCTCACGTCCGGGTCGCGGAAACCGGGCATCGGGTCGCGCGGCGCGGGCGCGTCGGCGAGCGCGGAGCGCAGGTCGGCCTCGGGGACGTCCGCCCGGCGGCGGGCGAGATCGTCGCGGACGCCGACGATGATCTCGTCGAGCACGGACATGCGGACAAGCCTCTCATCCCGGGACAACGCGCCCCGGACGGCGTCCGCCCGGACGAGATGGCTAGTCGTTCATCCCCATCTTGGCCATCACCACGAAGACCACGAGGGAGGCGATGCCGATCGCCACGCCGATCCAGAAGAGGGGCATGCTCACCGGGTCGAGCATCAGGGCGATGCCGCCGACGACGAACCCGACCATTGCCACCGTCACGGCGGTCCAGGCTGCGGGCGTGTTGCCGTGGTGGGCCATCTGGGGCTCCTGATCGAGTCGCGCGTGGTCGGTCGGGCGACAGTCTAGGGGTCGGTACGCCGCTCGGGCGGGAGGGTGGGGTCGCGCCCGTCGTCCATGGCGCGCCACAGGTCCAGGCTGGTCTCGTCGCGCGGCGGAGGCGCCGAACCGGGGGCGTCGTAGCGGCTGCCCATCTCGGGCCAGCCCGGCACGAGCCTGACCGCCGCAGCCGTCGCGCCGACCGAGACCAGCGCGGCGACGACCCCCAGGTACGGCCACGCGGGGCGACCGACGTCCACGGACGCACCGAGGGCGGAGAAGGACTCGCGGAGGTCGTCCGGCACGGTCGCGAACGCCACGACGGCGGCGGCCAGCGTCCCCAGGGAGGCGACGAGGCCGAGGACGGCGACCGCGCGACGGAAGCGGCGCCGCGTCACGAGCAGGACGCCCCAGCAGGCCAGCGCGACCAGGGCCAGCGCCGTGACGAGCGGCGCCTCGGGCAGTCGCGACAGGCTCACGCCCAGCGACGAGGTGTACCCGTCCGACCCGGCCGAACCGTCCGGTCGCTGGTCGAACGTCGCCCACGCGCGGCTGCCGGCGAGCGCAGCCGCGCCGCCGGCTGCCAGGCCCAGCAGCACCACGGGGGCGAACGTGCGGCGGGGCCCCGTCGATCGATCAGCCATGGGCGGCCATGAGCACGTCGGCGTCGAAGCAGGTCCGGGTGCCGGTGTGGCAGGCCGGGCCCTCCTGGTCGACCTTGACCAGCAGCGTGTCGCCGTCGCAGTCGAGCCGGACCTCCTTGACCCACTGCCGGTGGCCCGAGGTCTCGCCCTTGACCCAGTACTCCTGGCGGCTGCGGCTCCAGTACGTCGCGCGGCCGGTCGTCAGGGTGCGGGCCAGCGCCTCGTCGTCCATCCACCCGAGCATCAGCACCTCGCCGGTGTCGTGCTGCTGGACGACCGCCGGCACCAGGCCGTCGGCCGACCGCTTGAGACGGTCGGCGATGGCGGGGTCCAGGGCAGTCACGTCGAGAAGTATGCCGAGGGTGTGGGGGGCCGTCGGCAGTGGCGTTTGGTCCCAAACGCCAACGTGGAAGCGCTCTCAGGTGGCGTTCGTGCCCAATGGTGAGCCCGAAGGGGCCGTATCAGGCCGGGGAGGAGCCTTGCTGCGCGACCCAGGAGGCGTGCAGGCCGGCGTACACGCTGCCCTCCTGGAGGACGAGCTCGGCGTGCGGGCCGCGCTGGACGATGCGACCGCGGTCGACGACGACGACCTCGTCGGCCTTCTCGGCGGTCGAGAGGCGGTGCGCGATGGTGACCGAGGTGCGGCCACGCATCAGCCGCTCCAGGGCGAGCCCGATGCGCATCTCGAGCTGCGGGTCGACGGCCGACGTGGCCTCGTCGAGGACGAGCAGGTCGGGGTCGGCGAGCTGGGCGCGGACCAGCGCCACGAGCTGCCGCTCCCCCGCGGACAGCGACTCGCCCCGCTGGCCGACGCGGGTCTGGAGGCCGCGCGGCAGGCCGGCCAGCCAGTCGGCGAGGCCGAGGGCGTCCACGGCGAACAGGAGGTACTCGTCGGTGGCCGTGAGCTCGCCGTAGCGGAGGTTCTCGGCCAGGGTGTCGTCGAACAGGAAGCCCTCCTGCGGCACCAGCACGACGCTCTGCCGCAGCGACCGCTGGGAGACCTCGCGCAGGTCGACTTCGTCCAGCAGCACCGCCCCGGACCCCGGGTCCATCAGCCGGGTCAGCAGCTTGGCGAAGGTCGACTTGCCCGACCCCGTCTCACCCACGATGGCCACGCGGGTCCCGGCGGCGATCTCCAGGTCGACGTCGCGGAGCACCAGCGGCCCGTCGGGGTAGGCGAAGTCGACGTGGTCGAAGCGCACGTCGACCGGCCCACGGGGCAGCACCTTCCCGTCCGGCCCGGGGTCGACGAGGTCGGCCGGCGTCTCGAGGATGCCGATCACCCGTCGCCAGCCGGCGATGGCGTTCTGGGCGTCGGTGAGGATCTGGGTGCCCATCTGCACCGGGCCGACGAACAGCGACACCAGGAACGCGAACGCCAGCACCTCGCCGGACGAGATGTCGCCGGCGAACCCGAGCAGCACGCCGATCACGATCACGCCGGCGTTGGCCAGTCCGGCCGAGACCCCGCCGAGGGAGAACGAGAACGCCGTGAAGCCCTGCGCCCGCGTGCTGGCGGCCTTGTACTCGTCGATGGCGGCGTCGATGCGGTCCTGGGTGCGTTCCTCGACGGCGTACGAGCGGACGACCGCCGCCCCGACCACCGGCTCGGAGATCGCCGACAGCATCACGCCGACCTGGCGACGGACGGTGCTGTAGGCCGCGGACAGCTTGCGCTGGAAGTACCGCAGCGAGAGGAACAGCGGCGCGAAGGCCACCCACACCACGATCGCCAGCTGCCAGGAGTAGATGAGCATCACGACGGTCGCGACGAGGACCTGGCCGATGCTGACGATGAACAGCAGGCCGCCGAACACCAGGAACTGGCTGACCTGGTCGACGTCGCTGGTCACCCGCGAGACCAGGGCGCCACGGCGCTCGGTGTTCTGCGTCAGGAGCGGGAGGTCGTGGACGTGCCGGAACGCCTTGATCCGCAGCGTCGCCAGGCCCCGCTCGGAGGAGGTGAACAGGCGCGAGGTCATCAGGTACGACGCGAAGCTGGTCACCGCGATCGCCAGCGCGGCGAGCAGCCCCATCGCGACGGTGAAGCCGACGTTCGGGCCGCCCTTGCCGTGGATCCCGTGGTCGAGGGTCTGCTGCACGGCGACGGGCACCACGACCTGGCCGACCGAGGCCAGCACGGCGAGGAACAGCGTGAACCGGATGCCCTCGGTCAGCTCGGGCGAGAACGCCATGCCGCGGCGGATGGTGTCGAGGGCGCCGATGTCCTCGCCGGTGTCCATCTGGGTGGCGCTCACGAGGCGTCACCCGCCTCGACCGGCTCGTGCTGCTCGGCGGCGTGCTGCTCGTAGGCGTTGACCAGCCGGGCGTACGACGGGCGGGTGGCGAGCAGCTCCTCGTGGGTGCCGCGCGCGACGATCCGGCCGTCCTCGAGGTGCACGACCTCGTCGGCCAGCCCGATGGTCGCCTTGCGGTAGGCCACCACGACGAGGGTGGAGTCCGCGGCACCGGCCCTCAGCGCGCCGAGGATCCTGGCCTCGACCTCGGGGTCGACGGCCGACGTCGCGTCGTCGAGGACGAGCAACCGGGGGTGACGCACCAGGGCGCGGGCCAGGGAGATGCGCTGGCGCTGCCCGCCCGACAGCGACGTACCTCGCTCCCCCAGGCGGGTGTCCAGGCTGTCGGGCAGCGCGGCGACGAAGCCGTCCGCCTGCGCGACCCGCAGCGCCTCCCAGACCTCCGCGTCGCTGACGTCGGCGCCGAGGGTGACGTTGCCGCGGACGGTGTCGTCGAAGAGGAACGCGGTCTGCGGCACGACCGCGACCACCTCGGCCAGCCGGCCCTGCGCGAGGTCGCGGAGGTCCACGCCGTCGACCCTGATGACGCCCCGGTCGGGGTCGACGAGCCGGGTCAGCAGCGTGGTGAGCGTGCTCTTGCCGGCGGCCGTGGCGCCGACGACCGCGACCGTGCGCCCGGGCTCGACCGCGAAGGTGACGTCCTGGAGCACCGGCTGCTCGGGGTCGTAGGCGTAGCCGACGTGCTCCAGCTCGAGGAGCGCACCGTGGCCCGACCGCGGCAGCGAGCGGGCGCCGTACGGCATCTCGCCGGTGGCCTCGAGGACCGCCGAGACGCGACGGAACCCGACGACGCTGCGCGGGAACTCGCCCAGCAGCCAGCCGATGGAGCGGATCGGGAAGGAGACGATGGTGAGCAGGTAGGCGACGGTGACGACGTCGCCGGCCACCGACTGGCCGTTGAGCACGCGCTCGACGCCGACGGCGAGGACGAGCAGCACGCCGAGGTTCGGCAGGGCCGCGAGGGCGGGGTCGAACGCCGCCCGGATGCGGCCGGCGCGGATGTTGACGTCGCGCAGCTCCTCGGCCTTGGCCGCGAAGCGCCGGGTCTCCTCCGCCTCGCGGCCGAGGGTCTTGACGACCATCGCGCCGTCGAAGGACTCGTGCGCGATCTCACTGACCTCGGCACGCAGCTGCTGGGCCCGCGTCATCAGCGGCGAGGCGAGCCGTTGGTAGAAGAGGTTCGCAGCCACCACGGCCGGGAAGACGAGCAGGCCGACGAGCGCGAGCACCAGGTCGGACAGCAGCATCTGGGCGACGGCGATCACCATCATGGCGACCGTGCCGACCGCCATCGGCAGGGGCGCGATCGGCCCCCATGCCGCCTCGACGTCGGAGTTGGCGTTGGAGAGGAGCTGGCCCGTCGGGTGGCGCTGGTGCCACTCCATGGGGAGGCGGAGGTACTGACGGGTCACGTCGCGGCGGTAGTGGGCCTGCATGCGGTACTGCATGATGCCGGCACCGAGCCGGCGCGCGACGATGCCGACCGCCCGCAGGATCGCCACCCCGAGGAACAGCGCGACGACCGCGACGAGCAGGCCACTGCCGATCTCGCCGTCGCGGAACGCCGGCAGCACGACGTGGTCGGTGGCCCAGCCCAGCACCCAGGCGTCCGCGACGGTCAGCGCGCCGAACAGCACGCTGCCCAACGTCGACAGGGCGAAGATGCCGCGCTCGCGCTTGATGGCGACCCAGAGAACGCCGAACCCCTCGCGGGTCGTCGCCCCCTCGCTCACGTCTGCCTCCGTCGTCGCCACCAGCCCCAACCGACCGGCCCGTCGAGGCTATTCCCTGACGCAGACACCTCCGGAATCCTGACGCGTCGATCCGCCGGGGCCGGCAACGGTCCAGTCCTGGGAGGGTGGTCGCTGCGCGGCCGAGGGTGGGTCCCTAGGCTTGGGTCATGCCGGGGTTGCCACCGCTGCGCGCGGATTTCGTGCGCAGGGAGCGGCAGGCTCTGTGCGACACCGCACAGAGCGTCGGGCCGAAGGCCCGGACCTTGTGCGTGGGGTGGGACGTGAAGGACCTGATGTGCCACCTGCTCGTCCGAGAGAGCAGCGTGCTGGGGGCGCTGGGGATCGCCCTCTCCCCGCTGTCCGGACTGACGGAGAAGGAGATGGCGAGGCTGAAGCGACAACCGTTCGACCGCCTGGTCGAGCGCTTCCGCAACAACCGCCTCTCCTTCTCCGCGCTGCCGCCCGCCGACGCTGCGTTCAACACGCTGGAGCTCTTCGTGCACCACGAGGACATCCGGCGGGCGCAGCCCGGCTGGCGGCGGCGGACCCTGTCCGAGGACGCCGCCGACACGCTCTGGAAGGCGCTGCGCTCCCAGGGTCCCGCGCTCGTGCGCTCGACCGGGGTGCCCGTCGTGGTCCGGCGCACCGACACCGACCAGACGACCCGGCTGCTGCCCGGCAGCGGCGCGGTCGAGGTACGTGGTCCGGTCGGTGAGCTGGTGATGTTCCTGCACGGGCGCGACGAGGTGCGCGAGATCGCCTTCGACGGTCCGGAGGAGCGCGTGGCGAAGGTACGTCGCGCGGACCTGGGCACCTTCTGAGGATCACCCGAGGTCGGGACACCCGCTCGAGCGGGTGTCCCGGACGTTCGGCGTCGTTGCAACGACGCCGAACAGGCAGGAACGACGCCGAAGTACGGCGTCAGCGCACCGGGTGGCCGGCGGCCTCGAGCGCCCGCTTCACCTCGCCGATCGACAGCGTGCCGAAGTGGAACACGCTGGCGGCCAGGACGGCGTCCGCGCCCGCGTCGACGGCGGGCGGGAAGTGCTCGGCCGCTCCCGCCCCGCCTGAGGCGATCACGGGCACCGTGACCTCCCGGCGCACGGCCGCGATCAGCTCGAGGTCGAAGCCCTCGCGGGTGCCGTCGGCGTCCATCGCGTTGAGCAGGATCTCGCCGGCACCCAGGTCGCAGGCCTGCTGGGCCCACGCGACGGCATCCAGCCCGGCGGACTTGCGGCCCCCGTGGGTGGTCACCTCGAAGCCGGAGTCGGTCCCCGTCGCGACGCGACGGGCGTCGACAGAGAGGACCAGCACCTGGTTGCCGAAGCGGTCGGCGATCTCGGCGACCAGCTCGGGGCGGTGGATGGCGGCGGTGTTGACCGCGATCTTGTCGGCCCCCGCGCGGAGCAGGGTGTCGACGTCGTCGGTGCTGGAGATGCCGCCGCCGACGGTGAGCGGGATGAACACCTGCTCGGCGGTCCGGTTGACCATCTCCAGCGTGGTCGCGCGGCCCTCGTGGGAGGCCGAGATGTCGAGGAACGTCAGCTCGTCGGCGCCTTCGCGGTCGTACAGCGCGGCCAGCTCGACCGGGTCCCCGGCGTCGCGCAGGTTCTCGAAGTTGACCCCCTTGACGACGCGGCCGTTGTCGACGTCGAGGCACGGGATGACCCGGATCGCGAGGCTCACGGTCGGGTCAGCTCCAGCGCGTCGGTCAGCGTGAACCGCCCCTCGTAGAGCGCGGTCCCGATGATCGCCCCTTCGACGCCCTCACCCACCAGGCCCATCAGCGCCTCGAGGTCGGCCAGCTCGGTGATGCCACCGCTGGCCACGACGGGCCGGTCGGTGGCCGCGCACACGTCCTTCAGCAGCTGGAGGTTGGGACCCTGCAGCATGCCGTCCTTGGCGACGTCGGTGACGACGTACCTCGCGCAGCCCTCGTCGTCCAGCCGACCCAGCACGTCGTAGAGGTCGCCACCCTCGCGGGTCCAGCCGCGCGCGGCGAGGGTCCGGCCGCGTACGTCGAGCCCGACGGCCACCCGGTCGCCCCAGGTCGCTATCGCCTGCGCACACCACTGCGGGGTCTCGAGGGCCGCCGTACCGATGTTCACCCGCCGACAACCGGTCGCCATCGCCGCCTCCAGCGACGCGTCGTCGCGGATGCCGCCGCTCATCTCGACCCGGATGTCGAGCCGGCCGACGATCTCGGCCTGGAGCTCGCGGTTGTGGCCGCGCCCAAACGCCGCGTCGAGGTCGACCAGGTGGATCCACTCCGCGCCCGCCTCCTGCCAGCGCAGGGCGGCCTCGACGGGGTCGCCGAACCGCTTCTCCGACCCGGCCACCCCCTGGACGAGCTGCACGGCCTGCCCGCCGGCGATGTCCACCGCGGGGAGCAGCTCCAGGTACGTCGACACGACCTCACCCTATTTCAACGCCGAGCTGCGCCTCCGACACCGTCCAGCTGCGCCTCCGGTACGACCGGAGGCGCAATTCGGCGGTACCGGAGGCGCAACTCGACCGCTCAGCCCTTCCGGACGAAGAGCAGGAGGACGGGGAACACGAGCACGCTGACGACCGCGGCCCCGAGGCGGGACTCCCAGTCCGGCCGGACGATCCAGACCAGGATGTTGAGCGCGAGCAGGAGCGCGATCGTGGCCGCCATCTCGCGACGGCGACGCGCGGCCAGCTCGCCGGGCAGCAACCGGGCCCGGGGCAGCCACCGCGTGACGGCCCGCTTGCGGGCGGCGGCGCGGGCTCGCCTCTCGGCCTCGCGAGCCCGGGCGGCGGCCTTCACCGCCGCCTCGCGCTCACGCTCGGCCCGCCGTTGGGCCCGCTCCTTGCTCATCGGGGGCTCACAGGGTGCCCACCCAGTTGCTCAGCAGCGCCGCCCCGGCGTCGCCGGACTTCTCCGGGTGGAACTGCGTCGCCGACAAGGGACCGTTCTCGACCGCCGCCACGAACCGGTCCCCGCCGTGCTCGGCCCAGGTGACCAGCGGCGCGCGGGTGCGGTCGTTGGTGACCAGCTCCCACCGCCGGGCGGCGTACGAGTGCACGAAGTAGAACCGCTCCCCCGCGACGCCGTCGAAGAGGACGGACCCCTCCGGCACGTCGACGGTGTTCCAGCCCATGTGCGGGACCACCGGCGCCTGCAGCCGCTCGACCGTGCCCGGCCACTCGTCGCAGCCGGCGGTCTCGACGCCGTGCTCCACGCCGCGCTCGAACAGCACCTGCATGCCCACGCAGATGCCCAGCACCGGGCGGCCACCGGCCAGCCGCCGTCCGATGACCTCGTGGCCGCGTACGGCGCGCAACCCGGCCATGCAGGCGGCGAACGCACCGACTCCGGGCACCACCAGGCCGTCGGCCTCCTGCGCCGCCTGCCGGTCGGCCGTCAGCGTCACCGAGGCCCCGGCGCGTTCGAGCGCGCGCACGGCGGAGCGCACGTTGCCCGACCCGTAGTCGAGCACCACCACGGACCTCATGCGATCAGAGAGTGCCCTTGGTCGAGGGCACGCCCTGCTCGCGCGGGTCGATCGCGACGGCGTCGCGGAACGCACGCGCGAACGCCTTGAACTGCGCCTCGACCAGGTGGTGCGGGTCGCGGCCGGACAGCACCCGCACGTGCAGCGCGAGCTGCGCGTGGAAGGCGAGCGTCTCGAAGACGTGGCGGGTCAGCGAGCCGAGGTACTGGTCACCGATCAGGACGTAGGCCTGGGCGTCCGGCTCGCCGGTGTGCACGCAGTACGGGCGCCCCGAGACGTCCACGACCGCCTGCACCAACGCCTCGTCCAGCGGCACGGTCGCGTCGCCGAAGCGCCGGATGCCGGCCTTGTCGCCCAGCGCCTCGCGCAGCGCGTCGCCGAGCACGATCGCGGTGTCCTCGACGGTGTGGTGCGCGTCGACGTGGGTGTCGCCGTTGGTGTGCACGACGAGGTCCACCAGCGCGTGCCGGGCGAACGCCGTGATCATGTGGTCGTAGAACCCGACGCCGGTGGACACGTCCGACCGGCCCGACCCGTCGAGGTCGACCTCGACGTGGACCTTGGACTCCTTGGTCTCCCGGTCCACCACCGCGGTGCGTGTCATCGCGTCTCCTCCATCACTGCCGCACCGACATCCGTCAGTGCGTCCCTGAATGCTGCCATCTCCGCGGGCGTGCCGACCGAGACGCGCAGCCACCCGTCCGGTCCGGTCTCCCGGATCAGCACGCCGCGGTCGAGCAGGCCCTGCCATACGGCGTGCCGGTCGGCGTACCTCCCGAACAACACGAAGTTGGCGTCGCTCGCCGCGACCTCGAGCCCTTGCTCGGCCAGCCACGCCGCGAGCGCGTCGCGCTCCTCGCGCAGGTCGGCGACGCGCGCGAGCAGCTCGTCGGCGTGCCGCAGCGCGGCCAGCGCCGCCGCCTGGGTGACGGCGCTGAGGTGGTACGGCAGGCGGACGACGCGGACCGCGTCGCCGATCTCGGGCGCGGCCGCGAAGTACCCCAGCCGCGCGCCGGCGAACGCGAACGCCTTGCTCATCGTCCGGGTGACGACCAGGTTGCGCAGCGACGGCAGCAGCTCCAGCGCGCTCGGCGTGCCGGCGCGGCGGAACTCGGCGTACGCCTCGTCGACGACCACCAGCCCGCCGATGTCCGGGCCGGCGGCGGCCTCGCAGAGCGCCGCCACGACGTCCAGGGGCAGTGCCGTCCCGGTCGGGTTGTTCGGCGACGGCAGCAGCACGACGCTCGGCCGGTGCTCGAGCACGAGGTCGCGCGCGTGCACCGGGTCGAGGGCGAAGTCCTGCTCGCGCCGGCCGGCGACCCAGGCCGTGCCGGTGTCGCGGGCGTACTCCGGGTACATCGAGTACGTCGGCGCGAAGCTCAGCGCGGTCCTCCCCGGCCCGCCGAAGGCCTGGAGCAGGTGCAGCATCACCTCGTTCGAGCCGTTGGCCGCCCAGACCTGCTCCGGTGTGACGACGTGGGAGCTGTCTGCGGAGAGGTACGCCGCCAGGGCGACGCGGAGCTCGGTGAACTCGCGGTCGGGGTACCGGTTCAGGCCGGCCGCCGCCGCGGCGACCGACGCCGCGATGTCCTCGACGACGGCGGCCGAGGGCGGGTACGGGTTCTCGTTGACGTTCAGCGTCACCGGCACGTCGAGCTGCGGTGCGCCGTACGGCGCGAGGCCGACGAGCTCCTCGCGCAGCGGCGGGAACCTCATGACCCCGGCTCGGTGACCAGCCGCACGCGGACCGCCGCGCCGTGCGCGGGCAGGTCCTCGGCCTCGGCCAGGGCGACCACGTGGTCGGCGACCTCGCCGAGGGCGTCGCGGTCGTACTCGACGACGTGCACCGACTTCAGGAACGCGCGCACCGAGAGCCCCGAGGAGTGGCAGGCGCAGCCGCCCGTGGGCAGCACGTGGTTGGAGCCGGCGCAGTAGTCGCCCAGCGACACCGGCGCGAAGGAGCCCACGAAGACCGCACCCGCGTTGCGCACCCGCGCGGCCCACGCGGCGGCGTCCTCGGTCTGGATCTCCAGGTGCTCCGCGGCGTACGCGTCCACCACCGCGAGCCCCTGCTCGAGGTCGTCGACCAGGACGATCGCGGACTGCACGGCCGACAGGGCCGTCCGGATGCGGTCGCTGTGCCGCGTCGCGAAGACCTGCTTCTCCAGCTCGGCCTCGACGTCGTCGGCCAGCCGCTCGCTCGGGGTGACCAGGACGCTCGCGGCCAGCACGTCGTGCTCGGCCTGGCTGATCAGGTCGGCGGCGACGTACGCCGCGTCGGCGGTGTCGTCGGCCAGCACCGCGATCTCGGTCGGCCCGGCCTCGGAGTCGATGCCGATGACGCCCTTGAGCAGCCGCTTGGCCGCGACGGTGTGGATCGAGCCCGGTCCGGTGACCAGGTCGACCCGCTCGCAGGGGCCGGCGCCGTAGGCGAACATGGCGATCGCCTGGGCGCCGCCGACGGCGTACACCTCCTCGACCCCGAGCAGCGCGCACGCCGCCAGGATCGTCGGGTGCGGCAGCCCGCCGTGGTCCTTCTGCGGCGAGGAGGTCAGCGCGATCGAGCCGACGCCGGCGACCTGGGCCGGGACGACGTTCATCACGACGCTGGAGACGAGGGGGGCGACGCCGCCGGGCACGTACAGCCCGACGCGGCCCACGGGGACCATCCGGTGCGTCACGGTGGCGCCACCGGCACGGCCGTACGTCGTGACGGTGTCCCGCTCGCGCTCGGCCTCGCAGGACGTGCGCAGCCGGCGGATGGACTCCTCCAGCCCGGCACGGACGTCGGGGTCGAGCGTCTCCAAGGCATCGGCCAGCGCGCTCGCGGGCACCCGGATGTCCTCGGGAGCGACGCCGTCGAAGCGCTGGCTGAGCTCCGCGATGGCCTCGACGCCGCGGGTGCGGACGGCCTCGCAGATGGGGCGGACGGCATGCAGCGCGGCCTCCACGTCGACCTCCGCGCGCGGGACGGCCGCGCGGTAGTCGACGGGGCCGGAATCCGGCGTGGTGCCGCCACGCAGGTCGATCCGCCGCATCATGGCACCCGAGTCTAGGAGCGCGAGCCATGCCAACCGGCGTCGGTGCGCTGCCGTGGACGCCCACCGGGGTAGGTTCGGAGCGTGGCGACCACGCTGCCGATGTTCCCGCTGAACGCCGTGCTGTTCCCGGGTGTCAGCGTGCCGCTCACCGTCTTCGAGGACCGCTACCGCGCGCTCGTGCACCACCTGCTGCGGGCCGACCCCGAGGAGCGGTACTTCGGCAGCGTCGGCATCCGCGAGGGCTACGAGGTCGGCGAGCACGGCGCGCAGTCGCTGTTCCGGATCGGGTGCCGGGTCAAGATGACCGACGTCGAGTCGCACGCCGACGGCACGTTCAGCCTGGTCGCGGTGGGCATGGAACGCATCTCGCTGGAGCACCTCGACATCTCCGGCGCGTACCCGGTCGGCCAGGTCGAGCCCCGTCCCGAGGTGCCGAGCGAGGTGCCCGCGGAGGTGGTGGAGCGCGCGGTCGCGACTTTCACGGCCTACCGCGTCGTGCTGTCCGACTTCCGTGACGACCCGTACCCGCACCCGCTGCCCCAGGACCCGGCGTACCTCTCGTGGACCCTCGCCGCCGTCGCCCCGCTCCCCCTGCACGAGCGGCAGGCGCTGCTGGAGGCCGAGGACGCCGGCGTGCGGCTGGCGATGGTCACCGACCTGCTGCGCGCCGAGCTGCGGGCCATGAACGTGATCCCGTCGCTGCCGGCCACCGAGGTCGCGCGCACCCGCTGGTCCCCCAATTGACCCCGGCCGTCGTCGCGCTGACCCGGGCGGGGATCGCGCACACGCTGCACGAGTACGACCACGACCCGCGCGCGACCTCGTACGGGCTGGAGGCCGCCGACGCCCTCGGCCTCGATCCCGACCAGGTCTTCAAGACGCTGCTCGCCGATCTCGACGGCTCCCTGGTCGTCGCGGTGGTGCCGGTCTCCACCAAGCTCGACCTCAAGGCGCTCGCGCGTGCTCTCGGCGGCAGCAGGGCGTCGACGGCCGACCCGAGGGCCGCCGAGCGGGCCACCGGCTACGTCACCGGCGGCATCTCCCCCGTCGGCCAGCGCAAGACGCACCGCACGGTGGTCGACGAGACCGCGGAGCTGTACGACGTGGTGTACGTGTCCGCGGGACGTCGCGGCCTGGACGTGGGGATCGCCCCGGCCGACCTCGTGGAGGTGACCGGGGCGATCGTGGCCGACATCAGCCGCTGAGGCGGGCTACTTGTCGGTCGTGAGCCTCATGACCGAGTGGGTCCAGTCGTCGTCCTGCCAGGCGGTGATGCCGAACCCGGCCAGCGGCTGGAGGTTCTCCTTCACCGACTGGTCGTCGCCGGCCAGCCGGACCAGCCAGTCGTCGCCGACGTCGAAGTTGACGTACAGCAAGGCGCTGGCCTTGTCGGACTCGCGGATGACGTCCCGGTAGACCTCGTTGTTGCCGAGGTCGCCGCGGCCGAGCACGGCGGTGCGGTGGTCCTCGTCGGGCCCGATCGCGAAGTACCCGGCGTCGCTGTCGAGGGCGAAGTACTTCCCGGCCTCGGGGTCCTGGGCCAGGATCTTGTCGAGCACCTTGCGGGCCGCCGCCTCGTCGCCCTTCACCTTCAACGTGATGGGGAGGTCGCTGGCGTCGCCGGAGTTGAAGAACGCCTCCGGGTCGAAGTCCGAGCCGAACGACAGCGCCGCGGACTCGCCCAGCAGGGTCTCGATGTCCGCCGGCACGTCCAGGCCGGTGGCGTCGGACGCCTCCTGGAACAGCTCGTCGGTGGTCATGCCGCCGCCGAACGCGGAGAACTGGTCCACGACGTCGGTGAGCCAGCCGGGCTCGAAGCCGACGCCGATCGCCGCGGCCGTGGCCGTCGGCAGCGTCTCCACGACGTCGGCGCCGCGGTCCGTGCCGTACAGCGACTTGGGCAGCAGCCCGGTGTCGCCCGCGGACTCGATCTCCAGCGCGCCGTCGGAGAAGCGCACCGAGACGGCCATCCCCTTGAAGTTCTTCAGCGCGTCGGCCATCGGGTTGCTGCCGTCCTGCGGCTGGAGCTCCTCGCCGCCGCCGAGCATGTCGCCGCCGGTCAGGCCCTGCTCGAGCTCACCGGCGAGACCGCCGACGCCGCCCATGCTGTCGGCGAGGTACTGCCCCGCGGCCGGGGCGGCGTACATCGAGACGATGCCCGCCGAGCCGGCCCGCGCGGTGATGTCCTTGAAGTCCGCGTCGTCGGCCAGCGTGCCCTTCGCGGTCGCGTCGGCCACCGCCTGCGCGCCCTCCTGGTCCTCCGCGACGATGGCCCACCCGTCGTTGATGACCCAGCCGCCGGACGACTCGCTGGTGCCGCCGTTGCCGCAGTCGCGCAGCTTGGTGAGGCCGGCGTCGGCCTCCTTCTCGTCCTTGACCTGGATCACGCCCACGATCTCGGGGGCGTCCTGGCCGGTGTCGACCGCCGCCACCGCGAAGCGGTCACCGAGCCAGGGCTCGATGTCCTCGGCGTAGAAGATCTTGCAGTCCTCCGGGAAGTCGAGCTCCTCGAAGATCTTCTGGCGCACGTCGTCGTTGGCGTCGAGGCCGATCTCGTCCTTGAACGCCGGGAACTTGTTGAGCGTGCGCAGCGCCTCGATCTTCTGGCCGCCGCTCGGGTCGAGGTCGATGCTGGCGTAGCCGATCGTGCTCGCCGGCAGCGCCTCCGCCGGCTGCGCGCCGGTCGCGAAGAACTGCGCCGCCGCCCACGCGCCCACGCCGACGACCGCGAGGGCGGCGACGCCGCCACCGATCATCAGGCCGCGCCGACGACCACCGCCACCCGCCGCCGCGACCGGGGTGTCCGGAGGCAGCGGCGAGCCGCCGCCGGCCTCGAGGTACTCCGGCGCACCCGTCGAGGGCTGGGGGTACGCCGGCTGGCCGTACGCCGGCGCGTAGGCGGGCGGGACCGGGGGCTGGGCACCCGGCTCGACCGGGCCGGCAGGGCCCGGAGGGTAGGTGTCGGACATGTGGGGACCCCGTGATGTTCGGGCGGCGCCCTGGGCGGCGCCGCATGCGTTCTTCGGACGCGAAGCCTACCTGCGCGGTTCCTCGTCCAAGCGCGCTTCGCGCGTCTTGCCGGGGAACATCGTGTACACCACCGCGAGCGCGACGAGCGTGCCGAACGTGAACGCCAGGGTCGGGCTGAAGCCGGTCACCGCCAGCGCGCTGGGCAGCTCCTTGCCGTCCGCGGCCTTCGCGGCGAGGGTGTGCGGGTCCTCCGGACCCAGGCCCTGGCCCACGGTGGTCATCAGGTACGCCGCCAGCGCCGAGCCGACCACGGCCGCGACCACGGTCACCAGGGGCCGCCGGCCGCCGAGCACCGCGCTCACCAGCCCCAGGACGAGCCCGGCCACGGTGGCCACCACGACGTAGATGCCGGTGCCCGAGAAGTCTTCGCGGAGGGCGTCGCCGGAGGCGTACCACTGGTGGCCGACCACCACCCCGTTGGCGGGCGTCCACAGCTCGTGCCACAGCCAGCCCGCGGCCACCCCCACGATGCCGTAGGCGACCAGCACCCCGACGACGAGGAGCACCGGTCCACGCAGGTCCCCGAGTCGCGAGGACCGCCGTGGCGGGGGCAGCTCGATGTGGTCGGGATCGTCGAGCTGGTCGGTCGCGCGGCTGTCTACGGGGTCAGACATCCCGGTCCCAGCAGCTGCTTGAGGTCGGCGAAGAGCGCCGGGGTCGCGGTGACCCGGTGGGCGGGCAGCCGCAGGACCTGGGTGGAGTCGCGGGCCAGCAGCTGGAGGTGTACCTCGGTCATGCCCGGGTGGGTGCGCAGCACCTCGGTGAGCTTCTCCACGACCGGCGGGGTGCACCGGGTCGAGGGCAGCCTGATCACCACCGGGCCGCTCGGCCCGTCGGAGAGGTCGGGGACGGTGACCTCCTGGGCCCGGACCGCCGGGGTGTCCTTGTCGCGCGAGAGCGTGCCGCGCACCGTGATGATGGCGTCCTCGACGAGGTAGGTGCTGGCCAGCTGGTAGGTGCTCGGGAACATCAGCACCTCGATGCCGCCGTCGAGGTCCTCCAGCTGGACGATCGCCCAGGAGTCGCCCTTCTTGGTGATCTTGCGCTGCACGGAGGTGACCAGACCGCTGATGGTGACGTAGCTGCCGTCGGGCCGCTCCTCGTCGAGCAGCAGCTGACCGATGGTGGCGTCCGTGCCCTGCGAGAGGACGTGCTCGAGCCCGAGCAGCGGGTGGTCGGAGACGTAGAGCCCGAGCATCTCCCGCTCGTGGCCCAGCAGCGTGGTCTTGTCCCACTCCTCGAGGTCGGGCACGGTCACCGAGATCCCGAAGCTGCTGCTGCCGCCACCCTCGAGCCCGTCGAGGCCGGCGAAGAGGGAGTCCTGGCCGATCGCCTCGTTGCGCTTGATGTCGACGTACTGGTCGACGGCCGTCTCATGGATGGCCACCAGCGCGCGGCGCTTGTGCTTCATGTCGTCGAACGCGCCGGCCTTGACCAGCGACTCGATGACCCGCTTGTTGCAGACCAGGGCGGGCACCTTGTCCATGAAGTCGTTGAAGTCGGCGTACCGCCCCTTCTCCTGCCGCGCCTCGACGATCCCGGTGACGACGTTGTGGCCGACGTTGCGCACGGCGGTGAGCCCGAAGCGGATGTCGCGGCCGACGGGCGTGAAGTTGGTCGCCGACTCGTTGACGTCGGGCGGGAGCACCTGGATCTTCATCCGGCGGCTCTCGTTGAGGTAGATGGCCATCTTGTCCTTGTCGTCCTTGACGGACGTGAGGAGCGCGGCCATGTACTCCGCCGGGTAGTTGGCCTTGAGGTAGGCGGTCCAGTAGGAGACCAGCCCGTAGGCCGCGGAGTGGGCCTTGTTGAAGGCGTAGTCGGAGAAGGGCAGCAGGGCGTCCCACAGTGCCTTGATCGCGCCCTCGCCGAAGCCGTTGGCGCGCATCCCCTCGGCGTAGGGGACGTACTCGGCGTCCAGGATCTCCTTCTTCTTCTTGCCCATCGCCTTGCGCAGCAGGTCGGCCTGGCCGAGGGAGTAGCCCGCGACCTTCCGCACGATGGCCATCACCTGCTCCTGGTAGACCAGCAGGCCGTAGGTCTCGTCGAGGATCTCCGCCAGCGGCTCGGCGAGCTCGGGGTGGATGGCCACGACGGGCTCGCGCCCGGTCTTGCGGCGGGCGTACTTGTTGTGGGAGTCCATGCCCATCGGGCCGGGACGGTAGAGGGCGCCGACGGCCGAGATGTCCTTGAACTCGTCGGGCCGCATCGAGCGCAGCAGCGCGCGCATCGGGCCGCCGTCGAGCTGGAAGACCCCGAGCGTGTCGCCCTTCTGCAGCAGCTGGTAGGTCGCCGGGTCGTCGAGCGGGAGGGTCTCGAGCACCACGGTCTCGCCGCGGTTGGCCTCGATGTTCTTGACGCAGTCGTCGAGGACGGTGAGGTTGCGCAGGCCCAGGAAGTCCATCTTGATCAGGCCCAGCGACTCGCAGGTCGGGTAGTCGAACTGGGTGATCATCGCGCCGTCGGCGGGACGCTTGAGCATCGGGATGATGTCGAGCAGCGGCTCGCTGGACATGATCACGCCGGCGGCGTGCACGCCCCACTGGCGCTTGAGGCCCTCGATGCCGATCGCGGTGTCGACCACGCGGCGTACGTCGGGGTCGGACTCGACCAGCGAGCGGAACTCCCCGCCCTCGGAGTAGCGCTTGTGCTCGGGGTTGAAGAGATCCTGGAGCGGGACGTCCTTGCCCATGACGGCGGGCGGCATCGCCTTGGTGACGCGGTCGCCCATGGCGAACGGGTAGCCCAGGATGCGCGAGGAGTCCTTGATCGCCTGCTTGGACTTGATCGTCCCGTAGGTGACGATCATCGAGACGCGGTCCTCGCCGTACTTGTCGGTGACGTACTTGATCACCTCACCGCGACGACGCTCGTCGAAGTCGATGTCGAAGTCGGGCATGGAGACGCGGTCGGGGTTGAGGAAACGTTCGAACAGCAGGCCGTGGACGAGCGGGTCGAGGTCGGTGATGCGCAGGGCGTAGGCGACGATCGAGCCCGCGCCCGACCCACGCCCCGGGCCGACGCGGATGCCGTTGTCCTTGGCCCAGTTGATGAAGTCGGCGACGACGAGGAAGTAGCCGCTGAAGCCCATCTGGGTGATCACGCCGAGCTCGAACTCGGCCCGCTGGCGGATCTCCTCCGACGTGCCGCCGGGGTAGCGGAACCGCAGCCCCGCCTCGACCTCCTTGAGCAGCCAGGAGGTCTCGTCCTCGCCCGGCGGGCAGGGGAAGCGCGGCATGTAGGTGCCGTTGCCCTCGGTGAAGCTGACGTCGCACCGCTCGGCGATGAGCAGCGTGTTGTCGCAGGCCTCGGGCAGGCCGTGCTTGTCGGCCCACAGGGACCGCATCTCCGCGGCCGACTTGATGTAGTAGTCGGTGCCGGAGAACGCGAACCGCTGGCCCGGGCCGTCACCGGCCGGGACGTCCATGGTCGAGCCGGAGTTGATGCAGAGCAGGTGCTCCTGGGAGGGAGCGTCCTTCTGGTCGACGTAGTGGGAGTCGTTGGTCGCGAGCAGCGGGATCCGGAGGTCCTTGGCCAGCTTGAGCAGCCCGTCACGGACCCGCTTCTCCAGCGGCAGGTCGTGGTCCATCAGCTCCAGGAAGTAGCTGTCGCGACCGAAGATGTCCTGGTGGTCGGCGGCCGCCTGCCGCGCGGCGTCGTAGTTGCCGTAGCGGAGGTGGACCTGCACCTCGCCGGACGGGCAGCCGGTCGTCGCGATGATGCCCCTGCTGTGCTGCGCGAGGAGCTCGCGGTCGAGGCGGGGCTGCTTGAAGAAGCCGTCGCGCCAGGCGCCCGTGCTGAGCCGGAAGAGGTTGTGCATGCCCTCGGTGGACTCCGAGAGCAGGGTCATGTGGGTGTAGGCGCCCCGGGCGGACACGTCGTCGGAGCCGCCGTCGTAGAAGTTGACGCCCTTGCGCTCGAAGCGGCTGATGTTGGGGGCGGCGTACGCCTCCATGCCGATGATCGGCTTGACCCCCACCGCCTTGGCCTGCTTGTAGAACTCGTAGGCGCCGAAGACGTTGCCGTGGTCGGTCATCGCGACCGCCGGCATGCCGAGCTCGGCGACCCGTCCGGCCAGCGCGCCCAGGCGCGCGGCGCCGTCGAGCATGGAGTACTCGGTGTGGACGTGCAGGTGGACGAAGGAGTCGCGGGCACCTGTCGTCATCGGTGGTTCGGAGCTCCCTAGAAAATTGTCGACACAGGGGTCGGCTGGGCCAATGGTTCTGCCTGATCTCAGCGGCCTCGGAGGAAGTGCGAGGCGACCTTCTGGGGAAGGACGCCAGCCTACGCGACCGCCGGGGCGAGTCTGGCACCACGCGCCGACAGTCCCGATCGGGGAGGATGGGGCCGTGACGACTCCTGGGGACATCGATCTCGACGCCATCAACGCCGACCGCGAGCGGATCCGCGCCGAGTACCTCCGCGGCGGCGCCGACCGTCCCGAGAGCAGTGCGCGCGGCCTGCACCACTTCGCGCTGATCTGCTCCGACGTACGCACGACGATCGACTTCTACCAGGGGCTCCTGGAGTTCCCGCTCACCGAGATCTTCGAGAACCGCGACTACGCCGGCTCCAACCACTTCTTCTTCGACATCGGCCACGGCAACCTGCTGGCGTTCTTCGACCTCCCCGGCCTCGACCTCGGCCCGTACGCCGAGGTCCTCGGCGGCCTGCACCACCTGGCCATCTCGGTGACGCGCGACAAGTGGGAGCACCTGCGCGGCAAGCTCGACGCCGCCGGGGTCGAGTACCTCGAGGAGAGCGACGCCTCCTTGTACTTCCGCGACCCCGACGGCGCCCGCCTCGAGCTGCTCGCCGACCCGCTCGGGGAGATGTACGGGACGACCGTCCTCTGACCCTCGGGCGCTCGCCGTCTCCCTGGCGGCGGTGAGCCTGGCACCGTCTCCCCGTCCCTGACGGAGCCACGGTCACCGCTCCGGCGCGGGCGCCTCGGTCGGGCTCGGGCGAACGGCGTCCAGGCTCTCGGTGATGATCGCGTGCACGATGCGGGCCAGGCGGTCCGCGCCGAGCTCGGGCGCGACGCGGGCGATGCGCTCGGCGATCTGCCGCTCGCGGTCGGGGTCGCGGGCGTCGGACTGCTTGACGGCCTGGACGGCGCGGGTGAGGGCGACGCGGCGGGCCAACAGCTCTCCGAGGGAGTCGTCGACCTCGTCGATCAGGCCGCGGAAGAAGGCGATCGGGTCCGGGCCGGGCCAGGCCATCCGGACGTCGGGGGCCTTCTCCTCGTTGCCCGCACCATCGGTGCGCTCGAGCTCGACCAGGCCGCGGCGGGCGTAGAAGGACCGGGCGGCCGTGTTCATCTCGAACACCCAGAGGCAGAAGCCCGCGGGTCGCACGGCCTTGACGGTGTCGAGCAGGACGCCGCCGACCCCGGAGCCCTGGGCGTCGGGGTCCACGAACAGGTGGTCGAGCCAGGTCGAGGTGGCCAGGGCGTAGCCCAGGAGGGAGCCGTCCCGCTGGTCCCCCCTCTGGGCCACCCAGACGTCGTGGTCGTCGTCGCGCAGTCGCGCGGCGAACCAGCCGCGGTCCTCCTCGGCCGTGTGCAGCGCCGGCGGCATCGAGGCCGCGGCCCGCGACCGGCCGTACAGCGCGGCGATCGCGTCGGAGTCCTCCGGCGCGGCGGGACGGACGAGCAGGTCGGACACGGTCAGTCCAGCCCGCGCACCACGTCCAGGGCGTGGGCGAGGTCGTCGGGGTACGTCGACTCGTACTCGACGTACTCGCCGGAGTCCGGGTGCTCGAAGCCGAGTCGCATCGCGTGCAGCCACTGCCGTTCGAGCCCGAGCCGCTGGGCGAGTGTCGGGTCCGCGCCGTAGGTGAGGTCGCCGACGCAGGGGTGCTTGAGGGCCGTCATGTGCACGCGGATCTGGTGGGTGCGCCCGGTCTCCAGGTGCACCTCGAGCAAGGAGGCGAACCGGTGGGCCTCCAGCGTCGAGTAGTGCGTGACGCTGTGCCGGCCGTCGGCCATCACGGCGTACTTGTAGTCGGCCTTCGGGTGCCGGCCGATGGGGGCGTCGACCGTGCCCTCGAGCGGGTCGGGATGACCTTGGACGAGCGCGTGGTAGACCTTGTCGACCTTGCGGTGGCGGAAGGCGTTCTTGAGCACGGAGTAGGCGCGCTCGCCCTTGCAGATCACCATCACCCCGGACGTGCCGACGTCGAGCCGCTGCACGATGCCCTGGCGTTCGGAGGCCCCGCCCGTCGCGATCCGGAAGCCCGCCGCGGCCAGGTGCCCGACGACGGTGGGACCGTGCCAGCCGGGCGAGGGGTGGACGGCGACGCCGACCGGCTTGTCGATCACCACGATCGAGTCGTCGTCGTGGATGATCCTGATGCCCTCGACGATCGCCGGGACGACCTCCAGCGGGTCGGCCAGTGACGGGATCGCGACCTCGAGCAGGGTGCCGGCGACCAGCCGGTCGCTCTTGACGGCGGTGGACCCGTCGACCTGGACGTGGCCGTGGGAGATCAGGTCGGCCGCACGGGTGCGCGAGAGCCCGAACAGCCTCGCCATGCCCGCGTCGAGGCGCTCGCCCGCGAGGCCGTCGGGCACCGTGAGCACCCGGTGGTCGACCGCGGTCACGCCGCGTCCTCCCGGGACTGCTCGTCGGACACGCGCGAGCCGTCGAGCCGCACGTTGCGGAAGGCCTGCAGCAGGATCAACCCGGCGGCGACGTCGATGCACACGTCGGCCACGTTGAACACCGGCCAGTGGGGCACCATGAAGAGGTCGACGACATGGCCGCGCAGTGGCCCGGGATCGCGGAAGACCCGGTCGGTCAGGTTGCCGCCGATGCCCGCCAGCAGCAGGCCGAGCGCGACGGCCCACCCAGTGGTGCCCACACGCCGCGCGAACCACAGCACCACGCCCACCGCGACGATGGCGACCAGGCTGAACACGATCGTGAACTCCGTGCCGGTGCTGAACGCCGCTCCCGGGTTGCGCACGAGGTGCAGCACGAACCAGTCGCCGAGCACCTCGATGTCACCGCGTGAGAGCCGATGGACGGCCCAGGTCTTGGCCGAGATGTCGACGACGTACGCCGTCAGCGCCACCAGTCCGAAGATCGTGCGGGCCCGGCGACGGTCTCGGGTGTGGGTGCCGGACCCCTCTGCGTCGCTGGAGGTCAGCGACGCTCCTCGCGCTGCTTGCATGTCATGCACAGTGTGGCACGCGGGAATGCCATGGCCCGCATCTTGCCGATGGGGTTCCCGCAGGACTCGCAGATGCCGTAGGTGCCGTCCGCGATGCGGCCCAGCGCACGGTCGATCTGCGCCAGCTTCTCGCGCTCGTTCTGCACCACGATGATCTCCTGGTCGCGCTCGAAGCTCGTCGCGCCCATGTCGGCCTGGTCGTGGCCGGCGCCGTCACCGGCGTCGCGCATCAGGCTGTCGAGCTCGGCTTCCTGGCCGGCGAGCGTGCGGACGACGCGGTCGCGGTCCTGGTGGAGCTCGGAGAGGACCTCCTTGATCTCCGCCTTGGTCCAGGCCTCCTCGCCCTCCTTGACCACGAGCGTCCGGGCGGCGCGCGTCGGCGCGGCCTTGCGCGGCGTCGTCCCCGTCGGACGGGTCGCGACGGTCGCGCCGGGCGTCCTCGCCGGCGCCGTCTTCTTCGCGGCCGTCTTCTTCGCGGGCGCCTTCTTCGCGGGCGCCTTCTTCGCCGTCGCCTTCTTCGCGGGGGCGGCCTTCTTGGCCGTGGCCTTCTTCGCGGGCGCAGCCTTCTTCGCGGCCACGGTCTTCTTGGCCGGCGCCTTCTTGGCGGGCGCGGCCTTCTTCACCGTGGCCTTCTTCGCCGGGGCGGCCTTCTTCGCCGTGGCCTTCTTCGCCGGGGCCGACTTCTTGGCGGGCGCGGCCTTCTTCACCGTGGCCTTCTTCGCCGGGGCGGCCTTCTTCGCCGGCGCAGTCTTCTTGGCGGTAGCCTTCTTGGCCGGCGCGGCCTTCTTCGCCGGCGCGGCCTTCTTCGCCGGCGCGGCCTTCTTCGCCGGCGCAGTCTTCTTGGCGGTGGCCTTCTTGGCCGGCGCGGCCTTCTTCACCGTGGCCTTCTTCACGGGGGCGGCCTTCTTCGCCGGCGCCGACTTCTTGGCGGGCGCAGCCTTCTTGGTCGCGGCCTTCTTCGCGGTGGCGGCCGTGGTCTTCCGGGTACTGGTGCGAGCCATCGGGGAACCGGCCTTCCTGGCCTGGTGGTGGCTGCCGTTGGAGTCCGGCGGGCCACAGTGGTGGCACGGAGGGTAACGCCCTGACAGGGGCGACTCAACCAGGCTCGCCACAGCCGGACGCCCGCCCACCCCAGGGGGTGAGCGGGCGTCTAGCCCGAACGGGTGAATGCGACAGGAACGCTCGGTGGCGTCAGGTCAGCCGTCGTCCTCGCCGAGGATCGAGCGCAGCCGCTTCGGCTGGGGCTGCTCGTCGCCGGACGGCGCCGTGGTCTCGCCACTGTTGAGCAGCTCCAGCTGCTGGCTGAAGTAGCTCTTGAGGCGCGAGCGGTACTCGCGCTCGAACTGGCGCAGGTTCTCGACCTCGCTGTTGAGCTTCTCCTGCTCCTTCTCGAGGTCGCCGAACATGATCTGCCGCTTCTGGGCGGTCTCGGAGTCGAGCATCTGCGCGCGGCTGCGGGCGTCGGCCTCGAGCCTGTCGGCGTTGGCCTTGGACTCGGCCTCGAGGCGCTCGGCCTTGGTGCGGGCCTCGCCGATGATCTTGTCGGCCTGGTTCTTCGCGTCGTCCACGAGCTCGTCGGCGTTGCGGGTGGCCAGCTCGAGGAGCCGGGCCGCGGCGTTGGAGGCCTCGGGGACCGTCTCGACGCGGATCGTCTCGAGGGGCTTCTCCGCGACCGGCGCGACGAACGCGGGGGCCGGCTCGGGCTCCGGCTCGGGCTCGGGCTCCGGCTCGGGCTCCGGCTCGTGGGCGACGTACGGCTCGGGCGTCGGCTCGGCGCCGACCGGCTCGGGCTGGGCGTATCCCCCGCCCTGCTGCGCCGTCGCCAGCTTGGTGCGGAGCTCGTCGTTCTCCTTCGTCAGCCGGGCGAGCTCGGCCTCGACCTCGTCGAGGAACTGGTCGACCTCACCCATGTCGTAGCCCTCGCGCAGGCGGACGGGCGTAAAGCGCTTGTTGCTCACGTCCTCAGGCGTCAGCGGCATGACCTCACCCAATTCATCGTCAGGAGCAGTTTCTGTCGGTGTGAACCATAGCGCCACCACGACCCGGTAGCGCTCATGCGTCACTACAGCAGCAGGCCCCGGTTGAGCCGCAGCAGGATGTAGGCGCCCACGAACACCAGCAGCATGCTGAGGTCGAGGGCGAAGTTGCCGATGCGCAGCGGCGGGATCACCCGGCGCAGCGCCTTGATCGGCGGGTCGGTCACGGAGTACACGCCTTCGAGGGCGACGAGCAGGGCGCCGCGCGGCGACCACGAGCGTGCGAACACCTGGACCCACTCCGTGACGAAGCGGACCCACATGAACGCGATGAAGAACCACAGGACGTACTCGATGACGACCCCGACGACGGTCACGCGCGCCTTTCAGCCTCGGGGCCGACCTGGGCAGGTACCCGGGGTCAGCTCTGGTTGAAGAATCCGTTCTCGGCGATCCGCTGCTTGTCCTCGGCGGCGACCGAGACATTGGGCGGCGAGAGCAGGAACACCTTGTTGGTGACGCGCTCGATGGTGCCACGAGTGGCAAAGACGAGGCCAGCGGCGAAGTCGACGAGGCGCTTGGCGTCGGAGTCGTCCATCTCGGAGAGGTTCATGATCACCGGCGTGCCCTCGCGGAAGTTCTCCCCCACGGTGCGCGCCTCGTTGTAGGTGCGCGGGTGCAGGGTCGTGATCCGGGACAGCTCGGCCACCATCGCACCTCCGGCAGGGACGGGTGTGGGCCGGCGGCGCTCGGCCAGGTCAGCCACCGCGGCCGGACGGCTCTCCCGCACGACCGGGGCCGACTGCCCGACGGCGGTCTGCTCGTAGAACTCCTCGTCGAGCTCGTCGTCGTAGCGGCCGGTGTCCTCGAGGAGGCCGAGGTACTCGCCGATCTTGCGCATCGCGCCGCTCATGGTCGCTTCCTCCGGGTTGCCTGGTGGTGTTTGTGACGTTACTAGTTGCGGGGCCTCGGACCGAGGACCGCCGTGCCCAAGCGCACGTGTGTCGCGCCTGCCTTCACGGCCGCCTCGAGGTCGGCACTCATCCCCGCCGACAGCAGGTCCGCCGACGGTCGTGCGGCGACGAAGTCCGCCCGGATCCGGGAGAGGCGGTCGTAGGCCGCCGACGGGTCCTCTCCCAACGGCGCGACGGCCATCAGCCCGCGCAGCCGCAGCATCCCGGCTTCCTCGACGGCCCTCGCCAGGTCGTCCAGGTCCTCGGCGTCGGCGCCTGCCCGACCCTCACGACCGGGCGGGTCGAGGCTGACCTGGAGCAGCACCTCGATCTCGTGCGAACGCTCGTGCGCGCCGCGGTTGAGCGGGGCCACCAGCTTGCGCCGGTCGACGGACTCCACGACGTCGGCGTACGACGCCACGGCGGCCGCCTTGTTGCTCTGCAGCCCGCCGATGAAGTGCCACCGCAGGTCGAGGTCCGCACACGCGGCGGCCTTGTCCTGGGCCTCCTGGTGACGGTTCTCCCCCACGTCGGTCACGCCCAGCTCGGCGAGCAGGCGGACGTCGGAGGCGGGGAAGAACTTGGTGACGGCGACCAGGGTGACCTCGTCGGGGTCGCGGCCCACGGCCGTCGCGGCGGCCTCGATGCGACGGCGTACGGCGTCGAGGTTGGCGGCGAGCTCGTCGCGGCGGGCCAGGTCGCTCACCGGGGCGCCGCCATCCGGATGACCCCGGCCTGCCGGCCGGAGGTGAGGCGGTCGCGGCGGTAGGAGTAGAGGTCGGGTGACTCGCGCGTGCACACCGACAGGTCGACGCAGGCGACGTCCTCGGCGGCCAGCTGGGCCCGGATGCCGGCGCCGACGTCGACCGACGGCGTGCCCCAGGAGGTGGTGGCGCGGCTCTCCGGCACGGCGGCGGCCACCTCGTCCTGCATCTCCTGCGGGACTTCGTAGCAGGCGCCGCACACGTGCGGGCCGAGCCAGGCCGTGATGTCGCGAGCACCCAGCTCGCGCATCCGCCTCAAGGTCGCGGGCACCACGCCGACCACGAGGCCGGGACGGCCGCAGTGGCAGCCGCCGATCACCCCCGCCTCGGCGTCGGCGAAGAGCACCATCGCGCAGTCGGCACCGCGGACCATCAAGGTGACGGCGGGCTGGTCGGTGACCACGCCGTCGGCCTGGGCGTGCAGGTGCCCGTGCAGCGTCGTCGACGGACCGTCCGGGCCGACGTACGCGACGTCGTTGCCGTGCACCTGGCTGAGCGCGGCCACCGGGTCACCGGGGGCGAAGTCCGCCGCGAGCAGGCGATGGTTCTCCTCCAGCGCCTCGGGGTCGTCGCCGGCCCAGGCCAGGTTGAGCGAGTCGAAGGGCGCGCGACTGACCCCGCCGTGCCGGTCGGTGAAGGCCAGCGCGACGGGGCCGTGCGTCAGTCGCGAGGAGTACAGGCGCGGCTCCTACTTGAGGAAGTCGGGGATGTCGAGGTCGTCGTCGTCGAACTGCATCGGGCGCGGCGCCGGCCTGGCCGGCTGGGCCTCCTGGCGGACCGAGGCACCCACCGGCTGGGGCCGCGGGGTCTCCGGCTGGGCAGCGGGCTTCTCGGCCGACGCCTTCTGCGCGGCCAGCGCCTCGGCGGCCCGCCGCGTCTCCTCCTGCGTCTGCTTCGGCGTGCCCTGCGGACGGCGCAGCGTGGCGTCATGGTTCTTGTGCTTCGGCTGGCCGCCGTCGAAGCCGGCCGCGATCACGGTGACCCGCACCTCGTCGCCGAGGGCGTCGTCGATCGTCGCGCCGAAGATGATGTTGGCCTCGGGGTGGGCGGCCGACGACACCAGGGCCGCGGCCTCGTTGATCTCGAACAGGCCGAGGTCCGAGCCGCCGGCGATCGAGAGCAGCACGCCGTGGGCGCCGTCGATGCTCGCCTCGAGGAGAGGGCTCGACACCGCCATCTCGGCGGCCGCGACCGACCGGTCCTCGCCGCGTGCCGAGCCGATGCCCATCAGGGCCGAGCCGGCGTTGGCCATCACGGACTTCACGTCGGCGAAGTCCAGGTTGATCAGGCCGGGCGTGGTGATCAGGTCGGTGATGCCGGAGACACCTTGCAGCAGCACCTGGTCGGCCTGCTTGAAGGCGTCGAGCACCGAGACGCTGCGGTCGCTGATCGACAGCAACCGGTCGTTCGGGATGACGATGAGGGTGTCGACCTCCTCGCGCAGCTGCGCGATGCCCTCCTCCGCGGAGTTGGCGCGACGCCGGCCCTCGAAGGCGAACGGGCGGGTGACCACCCCGATCGTCAGCGCGCCGAGGCTGCGGGCAATGCGGGCCACGACGGGCGCGCCGCCGGTGCCGGTGCCGCCGCCCTCGCCGGCCGTCACGAACACCATGTCCGCGCCCTTCATGACCTCTTCGATCTCGTCGGCGTGGTCGTCGGCCGCCTGCTTGCCCACGTCGGGGTTCGCGCCGGCGCCGAGACCGCGGGTGAGCTCGCGGCCGATGTCGAGCTTGACGTCGGCGTCGCTCATGAGGAGGGCCTGCGCGTCGGTGTTGATGGCGATGAACTCCACGCCCTTCAACCCGACCTCGATCATCCGGTTCACGGCGTTCACACCGCCGCCACCGATGCCCACGACCTTGATGATGGCCAGGTAGTTCTGCGCTGCTGCCACGGCGGATGCGCCCTTCGCTGAGTGGTCTGTCGGAGTGTCGAGCCTGGGGAAGAGGTCCGGCGAGTCGAGAACTGTCACCCTCAGGCTGAGGGTTATAGTTATGTCAACCTCGTCGTGCCCACGACAGTAGGCAGCCCTGCCACGTCGGTGCGGGAGACACGCCGGGTGGGGCGTGGGTTGCCGAGAATCGCGCGATCGCGCGGAAATGGCAGGTTTCGCGCCCGCGGATCTGCAGTTCGGCCGCGATCGCGCGATTTCTGGCACCCCGGACAGCCCAGCCGCCGCCACGAACACCCCCGGACGAACGCCGGGCCGGGTAGCACCCCCCGTGCCCCCGGCCCGCCGTCCCTGTGAGTGACCTCCAAGAGCGGTGGGCACGGGCACTGATACACCGACCGGGCGACGTCTCAGGATGCGGTGCAGGCCTCGACGGTGTCCTGGGTGCAGGTGGTGGGCTGGCCGGGGACGGAGACGTCGTAGACCTTGCCCGGCTGGCGCAGCAGCTTGAGCAGCACCTCGGCCTTGAGGGCGGAGTCGTCGGCGCTCCCCCACACCACGATCCGCTGGTCCTTGAGGACCAGGGTGATCTGGTCGACGGTCTGCACCTCGACGTGGTCGACCATCGCGGCCAGCTCCTTGGGCAGCGCGGACACGACGGTGGCGGCCTCGCGCAGCGCGTCGGGGGTGGTGGCCGAGGTCGAGCTGATGCGCGGGAGGCCGGGCGGCGCCTTGGCGTACTCGGTGAACACCACGCCGTCGGCGTCCAGCCCGCGCAGCCGGCCGCCGATCTCGATGACGGCGACCGCGACGCGTTCCTGGATCTCGATCTGCACGGCGTCCGGCCACTTCCGCGACACGTCGACCGACCGCACCTCGGCGAGCGAGCGGAGCCGGGAGGCGATCGCGCCGACGTCCAGCGTGGCCAGCTGCTCCCCGGCCGGCACCCGCGCCGTGGCCAGCACCTGTCGGCGCGACAGCAGGTGCTGGCCGCCGACCTCGACGCGCTTCACGGTCAGCACGCTGGAGAAGTAGACGAGCCACACACCCCCGCCGACCAGCGCGACCAGCAGGACGCCGACGACGAGGTACCGCCACGCCAGCCAGCGCCGCCGCCACTGGCGTCGCGCGAAGCGACGCCGCGAGCGCAGGGCGTTGCGCTCGACCGGGTCGACCGGCGGCCGCCGCCGCAGTCCTCTCATCGGGCGCCCAACAGCGCCAGGACCCGCGGGCCGACCGACGTGACGTCGCCGGCCCCGAGGGTGAGCACCAGGTCGCCGGGCCGGGCCCGCGCGACCAGCTCCTCGGCCGCCTCGTCCAGCCCGTCCACGAACGCCACCGACGACGACCCAAGAGGTACGGCGTCGGCCACCAGGCGTCCGGTGACGTCGGGGTCCGCGTTCTCGCGGGCGAGGTACACGTCGAGCACCACCACCTCGTCGGCGGCGCCGAGCGCCTCGCCCATCGCGGCGCCGAAGAGCCGGGTGCGCGAGACCAGGTGCGGCTGGAAGGCGACGACGAGGCGCCCCTCCCCCGCGACCGAGCGCGCCGCGTCGAGGTCGGCCGCGATCTCGGCGGGGTGGTGGGCGTAGCTGTCGTACACGCGGACGCCGGCCGCCTCGCCCTTGGCCTCCATCCGGCGGCCCGAGCCCGCGAACGCCTCCAGCCCCTCGCGCAGCCCGTCGAACCCGTGCCCGAGCTCGAGCCCGGCCGCCAGTGCACCGAGGGCGTCGACGACGTAGTGGCGCCCCGGGATCCGCAGCCGCACCACGCCGAGCGCCTCCTCGCCGCGCACCACCGTGAAGGTGGACGTGCTGCCCTCGAACGCCAGGTCGGTGGCCCGGAGGTCGGCGTCGGCGGCCTCGCCGACGGTGACCACCCGCAGCCCGGTGGCAGCAGCGTGCTCGGCCAGCGACCGCGCGCCGGCGTCGTCGACGCAGCAGACCAGGAAGCCGTCGCGGTCGACCGTGCCGGCGAAGTCCCGGAACGCCTGCTGGTACGCCGCCTCGGTTCCCCACACGTCGAGGTGGTCGGCCGCCACGTTGGTCACGACCGCGGCGTGCGGCTGGTAGACCAGGAACGCCCCGTCGCTCTCGTCGGCCTCGGCGACGAACAGGTCGCCGCGCCCGACCTCGGCGTTGTGGCCGGTGGAGGCGAGCACCCCGCCGACGGCGTACGTCGGGTCGCCGCCGGCCGCGACCAGCGCCGAGATGAGCAGCGAGGTGGTCGTGGTCTTGCCGTGCGTGCCGGCGACCGCGACGACCTGGCACCCGGCCATCACCGACCAGAGTCCGGCCGACCGGGGCAGGATCCGCAGGCCGCGGCGCCGTCCCTCGAGCACCTCGGGGTTGTCCTCGCGGGCGGCGGTCGTGACCACCAGGGTGTCGGCGTCGCCGACGTGCTCCGCGGCGTACTCCAGGTGGCAGGTGACGCCGAGCTCGCGCAGGCCGGCCAGGAACGGCGTGTCGTTGTCGTCGCTGCCCGTCACCGGGACCCCGCGCACCGCCATGATCCGCGCGATCGCCGACAGCGCGGCGCCGCCGATGCCGACGAAGTGCACGCGCCCGAGCTCGTCGGCGGGCAGCAGCACGTCCGGGACGGGGATCTTCACGCGCGGGCTCCCGCGACCTCGAGGACGATGCGGGCGAGCTTCTCGTCGGCGTCGCGCGGCACCAGGCCCGACGCGGCCCGGCCCATGGCGGCGAGGCGCGGGGCGTCGGTGGCCAGCGGCACGACGTGCGCCGTCACCCAGGTGGACGTGAGGTCCGCGTCCGGCACGAGCAGCGCTCCCCCGGCGTCGACGACCGGCCGGGCGTTGAGGTCCTGCTCGCCGTTGCCGATCGGCAGCGGCACGAAGACCGCGGGGAGACCGACGGCGGCGGCCTCGATCACGCTGTTGGCGCCCGCGCGGGACAGCACGAGGTCGGCGGCGGCGTACGCCAGGTCCATCCGGTCCACGAACGGCACGACGGCGTACGGCACCGCGCTGGGCTCGGGGGTCGCCGCGCCGTTCGGGCCGACGACGTGGAGCACCTGCACGCCGGCACCGGCCAGTGCGGCCGAGGCACCGGACACCGCCTCGTTGAGCCGGCGCGCGCCCTGCGAGCCGCCGGTGACCAGCAGGGTCGGGCGGTCCGGGTCGAGGTCGAAGAACCGGCGGGCCTCGTCGCGCAGGGCCGCGCGGTTGAGCCGCGCGATCATCGCGCGCAGCGGCAGCCCGACGTACTCGGCCCGCGGCAGCGGGGTGTCCGGGAACGAGACCGCGACCCGGCGGGCCAGCCGCGCGCCGGCCCGGTTCGCCAGGCCCGGCTTGGCGTTCTGCTCGTGCAGCACGATCGGTACCTTGCGGCGCCGGGCGGCCAGGTACGCCGGCATCGACACGTACCCGCCGTACCCGACCACGACCTCGGCGCCGGTGCGGTCGATCACCGCCGCGGCCTCGCGCACGGCCCCGCGCAGCCGCCCGGGCAGCCGGGCGAGGTCGGCGTTGGGGCGGCGCGGCATCGGCACCGGGGGGATCAGCTCCAGCGGGTACCCCGCCTCAGGCACGACCCGGGTCTCCAGGCCGCGCGCGGTGCCGAGGCAGGTGATCTCGACGCCGGGGTCCAGCCGGCGCAGGGCGTCGGCGGTCGCCAGCATGGGAGAGGTGTGCCCGGCGGTGCCACCGCCGGCCAGGAGTACGCGCATCGGGTCGAGCCTAGGGCGGCGGCCTCAGAGCCCGCGGCCCGGCACACGTCCCGCCGAGAGGCCCGCCGACCGGGACCGCCGGCGTTGGCGCAGGGCCGCCGCGGCCTCCGGCTCGCGGCGCGCGAACCCGACCAGCAGGCCGAGGGCGACGAGTGACGGCACCAGGGCCGATCCGCCGTAGGAGACCACCGGGAGCGGGATGCCGATGACGGGCAGGAGGGTCAGGACCATGCCGACGTTGATCATCATCTGGCCGAGCAGCCAGACCACGATGCCGAAGGACATGTAGCGCACGAACGGGTCGGCGGTGTGGGTGGCGACGCGGATCGCGGCGTACGCGATGGTCACGAACAGCGCGATCACCAGCAGCGTGCCGACCAGTCCGAGCTCCTCCCCGAGCACCGCGAAGATGAAGTCGGTGTGTGCCTCCGGCAGCTGGCCCCACTTCTGCTGGCTGGCCCCGATGCCCTGGCCGAACAGCCCGCCGCTGGACAGCGCGTACAAGCCGTGCGCCGGTTGCCAGCCCGCCGTGTGGTAGTCGGAGAACGGGTCCACGAAGGTCGTGATGCGCGCCATCCGCTCCTTGTTGGTCGTCGCGAGGTAGAGCGCGAGCACGCTGACCACGGAGATGCTGAACAGGAAGAACCGCGCGGGCGCGCCGACGACCCAGAGCATCCCCAGCAGGATCGCGAACAGCACCAGCGCGGTGCCGAGGTCGCGGCCGAAGACGACGAGCCCGGTGGCGATCAGCAGGCCCGGCACCACCGGGATCATGATCTGGTGCGTGCTGGAGAGCCGCCGGTCCTTGTTGGCGTACACGTGCGCGGCCCACAGGATCAGCGCCAGCTTCGCGATCTCCGAGGGCTGGATGACGATCGGGCCGAGCGCGAGCCAGTTGGTGTTGCCGTTGCGCTCCACGCCGAGGAACGCCGTCAGCAGCAGCAGCGTCAGCGACACGGCGTACCCGGGATAGGCGAGGCGGCGGATCCAGCGCAGCGGCAGCCGGCTGGCGACCCAGGCGCACGGGACGCCGATGGCCACCCAGAGCAGCTGCTTCTCAACGATCGCGTAGGAGTCGTCGTAGATGCGGAAGGAGTACACGCTCGAAGCGCTGAGCACCATGATCAGGCCGATGGTCAGCAGCAGGGCCGAGGCGCCGAGCAGCAGGTAGTACGACGTGAGCGGCCGGTCCAGCGCGTGGCGCAGGGCGCGGGTCCAGGTGAAGAGACCCCGCGCGGGCTTCTCGGCGGGGGGATCGACGGTTCGGGCGGGCCGGCTCGGATGGGTGAGCGCCACGCCCGCCTCCTGTCAGGTCCCGATGTGTCGTCGTACGGCGTCGGCGAACGCGTCGCCGCGCTCGCCGTAGTTGCGGAACTGGTCCTGGGAGGCGCAGCCGGGAGCCAGCAGGACCGTGTCGCCGGGGTGCGCGAGCCGGGCCGCTGCCTCCACGACCCGCTCCATCGGGCCGCTTCCTGGTGTGTCTAGTGGCTCATCCTCGCCGCCGCCCGTGTCGATGACCGGCACATCGGGAGCGTGTCGCGCAAGTGCGTCGGCGATGACCGCTCGGTCCCGGCCGAGCAGCACGACGCCGCGCAGCCGGTCGCGCACGCCGGCCACCAGGTCGTCGAACCGGGCACCCTTGGCCAGCCCGCCCGCGACCCACACGACGTGCTCGAACGCCTGGAGCGAGGACTGCGCGGCGTGCGGGTTGGTGGCCTTCGAGTCGTCGACCCAGGCCACGTCGCCGGACACCGCGACCGTCTGGATCCGGTGACCGTCGATGGTGAAGCCGCGCAGCCCGTCGCGGACGGCGGCCTGGGTGACGCCGTGCGCGCGGGCGAGGGCGGCGGCGGCCAGCGCGTTGGCCACGACGTGCGGTGCCGGCGAGGGCAGGTCCGCGACGGCGCACAGCTCGGCGGCGCTGGTCTGGCGCTCGGCGATGAACGCCCGGTCGACCAGGAGGTCCTCGACCACGCCGACCATCCCGACCGCCGGCGTGCCGAGGGTGAACCCGACGGCGCGCGCGCCCTCGACGACGTCGGCCTCGCGCACCAGCCGCTCGGTCTCCGCGTCCGCCACGTTGTAGACGCAGGCCTTCTGGACCCGCTCGTAGATGCGGCCCTTGTCGGCGGCGTAGTCGGCCATCGCGGTCGGGCCGGTGTACCAGTCGAGGTGGTCCTCGGCGAGGTTCAGCACGACGGCCGCCTCGGCACTGACCGACTGCGTGTAGTGGAGCTGGAAGCTGGACAGCTCGACCGCCAGCACGTCGTACGGCGTGGGGTCCATGACTGCCTCCGTCACCGGGCGGCCGACGTTCCCGACCGCCGCGCTGCGCAGGCCGGCGGCGGTGAGGATCGCGTGCAGCATCTGGACCGTCGTGGTCTTGCCGTTGGTGCCGGTCACGCACAGCCAGGGCGCCGCGGTCGCGGGATCGCGCAGCCGCCACGCCAGCTCGACCTCGCCCCAGACCGGGATCCCTCGCTGGTGCGCCTGGGCGAGCAGCGGTGCGTCGGGCTTGAAGCCCGGTGACGTGACGAGGAGGTCGACGTCCTCGGGCAGCGTGCTGGTGGCGCCGGCGTGGATGTCGACGCGGCCGCCGAGCACCTCGAGCAGCTCGGCCTTCTCCAGCTCCTCGGCGCTGGCGGTGTCGGTCAGCGCGTGCACCTGGGCGCCCACGTGGATGAGGTTGTCCGCCGCGGCGAACCCGGAGACCCCGAACCCGGCCACGACCGCCCGGACGCCGGACCAGTCGTCGTGCTGCCCGAGGGACTCAGGATTCATACCTGTCCAGCCCCGCAGGTCGGGGTCCCCGCGAAGTCGTGAGCCGGAGGAGCGAAGCGGGGGAGCGAGCGACCTCGTGGGGTGACTTCACGCACCGGCGACCCACTGGGCGTAGAAGACGCCGAGCCCCGCCGCGACGCACAGACCGGTGATGATCCAGAACCGGATGACGATGGTGACCTGCTCCCAGCCGAGCATCTCGAAGTGGTGCTGGAGCGGGGTCATCCGGAAGACCCGGTGCTGCGGACCGACCCGGAAGACGGTGCGCACCAGCGCGAAGCGGCGCGACGCCTTGAAGAAGCTGACCTGGATCATCACCGACAGGGTGATCACGACGAACAGGCCACCGATGATCAGCAGCAGCAGCTCGGTGCGGGTGAGGATCGCCAGCCCGGCCAGCGCTCCGCCCAGCCCCAGCGAGCCGGTGTCGCCCATGATGATCGCGGCCGGCGAGGCGTTCCACCACAGGAAGCCGAAGCAGGCCCCCATGATCGCGGCGGACACGACCGCGAGGTCGAGCGGGTCGCGCACCTCGTAGCAGGTCGCCCCCGCGGCGGTCGCGCAGCTCTGGTTGTTCTGCCAGATGTTGACGAGGGTGTAGGCGCCGAACACCATCACCGACGCCCCGCAGGACAGGCCGTCGAGGCCGTCGGCGAGGTTCACGGCGTTGCTGGTGCCGGTGATGATCACCCAGAAGAGCACGAGGGCCAGCACCGTCGGCAGGGCCAGCCACTGGATGTCGCGCAGGAACGAGAGGTGCGTGGAGGCCGGGGTGTTGCCGCGCTGGTCCGCCAGCTCGTGCCACAGCGCCAGCAGGCCGAACACCAGGGAGACGACGGTCTGGCCGACCACCTTGGCCCGGCCGCGCAGCCCGATGCTGTTCTGCTGGCTGACCTTGAGGTAGTCGTCCATGAAGCCGACCAGGCCCAGGCCCACGAAGAGGAAGAGGAGCAGCATCGCCGAGGCCGACGGCTCGCTCTGGGTGATCAGCTTGGCGGCGAAGTACCCGACGACCGTCGAGAAGATGATCACCAGCCCGCCCATGGTCGGTGTCCCGCGCTTGGTGTGGTGGCTCGTGGGGCCGTCGTCGCGGATCGGCTGACCGGCCCCGATACGGGTGAACGCCGTGATCGCGAACCGCGTGCCGAGGAGCGAGATCAGCAGGGCCAGGCCACCGGCGAACAGGACGGACCTCATCGGCTCCCTTCCTCCCCTTCCAGCAGGCCTTCGGCGACGGACTCCAGCGCTGCCCCCCGCGACGCCTTCACGAGGACGACGTCGCCAGCCGCGACATTCTGTCGCACCCAGGCCAGCGCCTCGTCACGCCCCTCCGCGGTGACCGAGGTTCCCGACCACTGTGGTACGGCGTCCGCGCCGGCCGCGATCCCCGCCGCGTCCGGGCCGACGGCGACCACCACGTCGACGCCGCGCTCGGCGGCGTACCGGCCGACTCCCGCGTGCTCGTCGTCGTGCGCCGCACCGAGCTCGAGCATCACGCCGAGCACCGCGACGGTCCGCGCCGACCGGCGCGCGCCGATGCTCACCAGCGCGTCGAGCGCGGCGCGCGCGGACGCGGGGTTGGCGTTGTAGGCGTCGTTGACGACGACCAGCCCGTCGGGGCGCTCGTGCAGCTCCATCCGCCAGCGTGAGGTGGGTACGGCGGTCGTGAGCGCGGCCGCGACGGCGGCGGGCCGCAGTCCCACCGCGAGCGCCATCGCGGCGGCCGCGACCGCGTTGGGGACCTGGTGCGCGCCCGGCTGGCGCAGCGAGACGGGGTGCCACTCCCCCGCGTGCCCCAGCTCGAACGACGGCCGGCCCAGGTCGTCGAGCACGAGCCCGCGCCAGGTGACCTCGCCGGCCTCGCCGAAGGTCAGCACCCGGGCGGCGGTGCGGTGGCGCATCGCCGCCACCAGGTCGTCGTCGGCGTTGAGCACCGCCGTACCCTCCGGGCCGAGCGCCTCGACGATCTCGCCCTTGGCCTGCGCGATGGCCTCGCGCGACCCGAACTCGCCGAGGTGCGCGGTGCCGACGTTGAGCACCGCCGCCACGTCGGGCGGGGCGATCCGGCACAGCTCGGCGACGTGGCCGATGCCCCGCGCGCCCATCTCCACGACGAGGAAGTCGGTGTCGGGCGCGGCTCGCAGCACGGTCAGGGGGACGCCCAGCTCGTTGTTGAGGTTGCCGGCCGTCGCCACGGTCGGCCCGGCGCCGGCCAGCACCTGGCCGAGGTAGTCCTTGGTGCCGGTCTTCCCCTGCGAGCCGGTCAGCGCGAGCACGGTCGGTCGCAGGGCGTCCACGACGTGCCGCGCCAGCCGGGCCAGTGCGTCCTGGACGTCGGCGACCACCACGGTGGGGGCACCGGTCGCCCGGGTGCCGAGCACGGCGGCGGCGCCGCCCGCGACGGCCCGCGCCGCGAAGTCGTGGCCGTCGACGCGTTCGCCGGTGATGGCCACGAAGAGGCCGCCCTGCTGGGGATCGCGGTCGTCGCGGAACGCCGGGCCGGTCACCGTCACCCCGGGGTCGCCGGACACCTCACCGCCGACGACCACGGCGATCTCGCCGAGCGTCATCTCGATCACCGGCCGAGCTCCTCGCTGAGGATGATGCGGGCCACGTCGCGGTCGTCGAAGGGGTGCACGACGCCGGCGACCTCCTGTCCGGTCTCGTGGCCCTTGCCCGCGACGAGGACGACGTCGCCGGTACGTGCGCGGCCGAGCGCCTCGCGGATCGCCTCGCGACGGTCGCCGACCTCGAGCACCTCGGCCGTGCCGTCGCGGGTCCCGGCCAGGACCTCGGCGCGGATGGTGGCCGGGTCCTCGCCGCGCGGGTTGTCGTCGGTCACCACGAGGACGTCGGCGGCACCGGCCGCGATCGCGCCCATCAGCGGGCGCTTGCCCGGGTCGCGCTCACCCCCGGCACCGAGGACCACGATGACGCGACCCTCGGTCAACGGGCGCAGCGCCGCGATCGCGGCCGCCACGGCGTCGGGCTTGTGCGCGTAGTCCACGACGACCGTGAAGTCCTGGCCGGCGTCGACGAGCTCGAGGCGGCCGGGTACACCGCCGCCTTCGGCCATCGCCGCCGCCACGGGAGCCACGTCGTACCCGAGCAGGCCGCAGCCCGCCAGCGCGGCCAGGGCGTTGGCGACGTTGTAGTCGCCCGGCAGCGGGCAGCCGGCCTCGACCCGCAGCCCGTCCGGACCCTCGACCACGAACCGGGACCCGTCCGGGGCGGTCTCGAGGTCGACCGCGCGCCACTCGGCGTCGCCGCCGGTGGTGGAGAAGGAGGAGAGGGGTACGCCGCGGTCCTCGGCCAGCAGCCGGCGCCCGTGCGCGTCGTCGGCGTTCACCAGCCCCTGCCGGCACCGCTCGGGGGTGAAGAGGGAGGCCTTCGCCTGGAAGTAGTCCTCCTCGTCGGCGTGGAAGTCGAGGTGGTCGCGGCCGAGGTTGGTGAACACCGCGACGTCGAACAGCACGCCGTCGACGCGGCCCTGCACCAGGGCGTGGCTGGACACCTCCATCGCGCAGGCCTCCACCGACTGCTCGCGCATCACCGCGAAGAGCGCGTGGAGGTCGGGCGCCTCCGGCGTCGTCAGGGCGGTCTTCACCTCGCGGCCGTCGATCCGGGTGCCGACGGTGCCGACCACCGCCGAGCGCGTGCCCGCGCGCTGCAGTGCGCTCTCGGCCAGCCGCGTGGTGGTCGTCTTGCCCTGGGTGCCGGTCACGCCCAGCATGCGCAGCGAACGAGCGGGCTCGTCGTACACGTAGGCCGCCAGGCGCCCGAGCAGGGCCCGTGGCTCGGCGACCCCCAGCACCGGCATGCCCGGCGGTGCGTGCGGCACGCCGGCAGCGTCCGTCAGCACCGCGACCGCACCCGCCGCCTGCGCCTGCGCGGCGTACTCGATGCCGTGGGCGCGGCTGCCCGGCAGGGCGGCGTACACGTCCCCGGCGACGACGCGCTGCGACGAGAGCGTCAGACCCGTGACGACCACGTCGAGCTCGCCCTGCACGAGGATCGAGGGATCGACCGTGGCCAGCCAGTCGCCGAGCTCGGCCAGGCGGTGGCGCGGTGGGTGGAGGGGACGGCCAACGGGTGCGTCGGTCAGCGGGTCACCCATTGGGGGAGGCTACTTGCCCGGGCCTCCACGTCGTCGGGACGTGCGAAGGGGCGGTGCCCGTGGGCGGGACGCCGTACCTGCGCAGCGCGTAGCTCATGATCTTGGCGAACGCCGGCCCGCCGACCGAGCCGCCACCGCCGCCGTTGCGGGGGTTCTGCACGACGACGTACACGGTGAACCGCGGCTTGTCGGCGGGCGCGAAGCCGGCGAAGGAGACGGTGAACGTGCCGTTGTAGCACCCGCACCTCGGGCCGACGCGCTGGGCGGTGCCGGTCTTGCCGGCGACGCGGTAGCCCGGGATCTGCGCGGCAGGCGCGACGCCCACGTCCGGGTCGACGACGCGCTCCATCATCAGCGCCATCTGGTGAGCCGCCCGCTTGCTGACCACCCGCTGCTCGGTCGTGGTGTCCGTGCCGACGACGGTGCCGTCGTTCGTCGTGGCCGAGCCCTGGACGAGGCTGGGCGAGACGCGGACACCGCCGTTGGCGATGGTGTTGACGGCCGCGGCCATCTGCAGCGCGTTGACCGACAGCGACTGGCCGAAGGCGATGCGGTCCTGCGTCATCGACGTCCAGATGCTCGGGTCGGGCAGGATGCCCTGGGTCTCGCCGGCGACGCCGACGTTCGTCCGCTGCCCGAGGCCGAACTCGGTGAGGTACTCGCGCAGCTGGCCGGTCTCGAAGTTGCGCGAGGCCAGCACGGTGCCGATGTTGGACGACTGGGCGATGACGCCGGCCAGCGTCATGTGCAGGGTGCCGTGGCCGAACCAGTCGTGGATGACGCGGTCGCCGCTGGGCAGGCTGGGCGGCACCGTGACGCGGGTGCGCATCGTCGCCTTGCCGGCGTCGATCAGCGCGCTGAGGGTGAGCACCTTCTCGACCGAGCCGGGCTCGTAGACGTCGGTCATCGCCCGGGAGACGCGGTCGCGCTTGGGCGCGGCCTGCGGGTTGCGCGCGTCGAAGGTCGGGTCGTCGCCGAGGGCGAGCACCTCGCCGGTGCGGGTGTCCATGACGACGGCGAACGCCGAGTCGGCGCGGGCGTCCTCGCGGGTCTGGCGGAGCACGCGCTGCACGTACCACTGGAGGTCGAGGTCGATGGTGGTGTGCAGGTCCTGGCCGTTGACGGCCGGCTCGAGGGTGGCGCGACCGAGCGGGATCCGGTTGCCGTTGCCGACGGCGTACCGCTCCAGCCCGTCCTTGCCGGCCAGCTGCTTGTCGAAGGTCGCCTCGAACCCGGCCAGCGGCTCGTCGATGCCCAGGAAGCCGACGAGGTTCGCCGCGACGTCCCCGGCCGGGTAGTCGCGCACGGGGTCGTGGCGGGTGTCGAGGCCGTCGTACCCGGCCGCCTTCGCGGCGGCCACCACGTCCTCGGCCTTGCTGGCCGGCACGCGGCGGGCGATGTAGGCGAACTGGCGGTCCTTCTGGCGCAGCGCCTTGAGCGTCGTGAAGTAGTCGATGTCGAGCCGCGAGGAGAGGAACTTGGCGAGCTCCGGCGCCTGGGCGCGCGTCATCTCCGGGTTCGCCACGACCATCTCACCGTCCACCGAGTCGGCGATGGGCCGGCCGTTGCGGTCGAGGATGTCGCCCCGCTCGGCCGGGAGGTCGATGGTGGTCGTCCCCTCGGCGGCCGCCATCGCGGCGTACGCCTCCGGGTCGACGCCCTGGAGCTGCACCAGCCGGGCACCGAAGAGCGACAGCACCATCGCGATGACGACGAAGCCGAAGCGGAGCCGCAGCTGCGGGGACCCTCGGAGAGAGCCCCTCCTGCGTGTCTGGGGCCGGGAGGCCGGACCCGACAACGACGTGGGCATCAGTAACGCTCTCCTCAGTCGTTGCCGTGGGTGTGCCGCTCGTGGTGATCGTTCTTACCGTGCTGCTGCTGCTGCCTCGCGTCTCCCGCGCCGGTCGGCGGCTCGATCGCCTGGCCGACGACGGTGACGACGTTCGGCGGCGGGTCGAGGACGGCGGGCTTCTTGGGGGCCTGCGGCAGCAGCCGGAGCGGGTTCTCGCGGGTGGCCGGGGTGGGCGTGCCGAGGACCTTGCCGTCGGAGAGGCGGAGGAAGGCCGGCGTGGCCGGGATGACCATGCCCATGCCCTGGGCCTCGCGGGCCACGCGCTGCGGGTCGCGCAGCTGGTCGAGCTCCATCTGCAGGGTCTGCTTGCGGGCCTCGAGCGTGGAGGCCTGCCGCTCCATCGAGGTCGTGGTGAACGACGCCTGCTGCATGGAGGTGTTGAACATGAGCAGCCCGATCACGCCGGCCAGCAGCACGAAGGACACCAGCATCACGAACGGCACCGGGCTGGTCCTGGTCCGTGCGCGCGGCACGACGGTCAGGCGGGCCCGCTGGAGGGCGTCGGTCACGCGGCCGGGGATCGACCCCGGGGCGGTGGCGCGGAGACGTCCGGACCTGATCTGGAAGGCGGGGCTGCTCATTTCCTATGCGACTCCTGCGCTCGGGGAAGGGGTGAGTCGTTCGAGGGCGCGCAGCCGGACGCTGGCGGCACGCGGGTTGTGGTCGACCTCGGCGGCATCGGCCTTCTCGGCGCCGCGGGTGACCAGCCGGAAGGCGGGCTCGTGGCCGGCCGGGACGAACGGCAGGTCCTCGGGCACGTCGCTGCGGACCGCGTCGGCGAAGGCCCGCTTCACCAGCCGGTCCTCCAGCGAGTGGTAGGACTCCACGACGACGCGGCCGCCGACGGCGATGGCGTCGATGGCCGCGGGCAGTGCCCGTCGCAGCACGACGAGCTCCTCGTTGACCTCCATGCGCAGGGCCTGGAAGGTCCGCTTGGCCGGGTGGCCGCCGGTACGGCGTGCGGGCGCCGGGATCACGTCGTACAGCAGCTCGACGAGCCGGGCACTGGTGGTGAAGGGCTGCGTCTCGCGGGCCCGCACGACGGCGTTGGCGATCTGCCGGGCGAACCGCTCCTCGCCGTACTCCCGGAGGATGCGGGCCAGGTCCGGGGCCGAGTACGTGTTGAGCACATCGGCGGCGGTCGGTCCCCCACTCGCGTCCATGCGCATGTCCAGGGGCGCGTCCTCGCGGTAGGCGAAGCCGCGGTCGACCATGTCGAGCTGGAGCGAGGAGACGCCGAGGTCGAAGAGGACCGCGTCGACGGCGTCCAGGCCGAGGTCGTCGAGGACGTCGGGGATCTCGTCGTACACGGCGTGGACGCCCTGGAAGCGCGCGCCGTACGACGCGAGGCGCCCGCCTGCGAGGGCCAGCGCCTGGGGATCGCGGTCGATGCCGACCACGCGGGCCAGCTCGCAGCGCTGGAGCACCGCCTCGGTGTGGCCGCCGAGGCCGAGGGTCGCGTCGACGAGGACGGCACCGTCGTGGTCCAGGGCAGGGGCCAGGAGGGCCACGACCCGGTCGAGGAGCACCGGGAGGTGGGAGAAGTCGCTCATCTCGCCGGCTCAGCGTCCCCAGTGGGCCAGCAGGACGAGGGCTCCGGCGATGGCCACCGACGTGGCCGCCGAGAAGGCCATCAGCGCCGCGGCCTCACGGGCCTGCTGCCGCACCCGGATGGGCCGCGGGTGCGCCTCGGTGACCGGCGTGATGCTCATTCGAGTCTCGACCCTCGTGTTGGTGGAGCGGTGTGGAGCGGGGAGTGGTGCACGGGTGGTGCCGATCGTCCGGTCAGGCCCCCGCCCGCTGGGCGCTGTGGGGAAGTCACCATCTGGGGCCGGGGAAGGTGTCCCAGAGGGTGGCCAGCGGGCTGAGACCTGGCCGGACGATCGCTGTTGAGATGTCGGGGAAGGTGGTGCGGCTCAGAGACCGGGGAAGACCTCTTCGCTGATGTCGGCGAAGGTCTCCTGGTTCTGGGTGTTGAAGGCCTCCCACCGTTCGGGGTCCCAGATCTCGATCCGGTTGATGACCCCGATGACGGTGACGTCCTTGGTGAGAGCGGCGTACTCGCGCTGCATCGGCGTGATGGTGATGCGGCCCTGCTTGTCGGGGGTGTCCTGGTTGGCGTTGGCACCGAGGAACCGGCCGTAGTCGCGGGCTCCCTTGTGGGTCACCGGGGCGGCCTGGACCCGAGCGGCCACCTCGGCGAAGTCGGCGAGCTTGTAGACGGTGAGGCAGCGCTCCTGCCCCGTCGTCACCACGAGCCCCGCCATCAGTTCCTCCCTGAACTTCGCCGGGAGGAACAGCCGGCCCTTCTCGTCGATCTTGGGGGTGTAGGTGCCCAGGAACATCCCGAACCCTCCACTTCCCCGCCGCCGTCCTCCACTTTGCGCCACTGTACTCCACTTTGCTCCACCGTCAACCACATTCACCCCACACCGCTCCCCTTTCCACGCCGTGGCCGCGCGCCGTCGCGACGGCCTTCGTGGAGGGCCGATGGCAGGTCCGGAGCGAGGTGAGGTCGGTTAGGCTCGTCAGGTCGCTGGCTGCGGTCGAACGGAATCCGCAACCAAACCGTGATCCCGGGAGTCAGAGGCACCAGAGGGATCGGCGCGTAGGTTTCTCCCCAACGCCCCACCCGATGGACCGGTGGGGCGAACGTGTCCTCACGCAAGACTGGGAAAGGGACAGCACGTGGAAGCCTCGGAGACCGACGCACCCGCCGGAACACGACGCGCGGCCACCTCGTCCGCCGGCGCCGACCTGGAGACGCTGACCCGGGTCGTGGAGCGGGTGCGCTCCAACATCAAGAAGGTGATCGAAGGCAAGCCCGACGTCATCACGTCGGTGCTCATCGGCCTGCTGGCCGAGGGCCACATCCTCATGGAGGACGTGCCCGGTGTCGGCAAGACGATGCTGAGCAAGTCCCTGGCGCGGAGCATCGAGTGCACCGTGCGCCGCATCCAGTTCACGCCCGACCTGCTGCCGTCGGACGTCACGGGCGTCTCGATCTTCAACCAGAACACCCGCGAGTTCGAGTTCCGGCCCGGCGGCGTCTTCGCCAACATCGTGATCGGCGACGAGATCAACCGCGCGTCGCCCAAGACCCAGTCCGCGCTGCTGGAGTGCATGGAGGAGCACCAGGTCACCGTCGACAACGCGACGTACCACCTGGAGTCGCCCTTCATGGTCATCGCGACCCAGAACCCCATCGAGATGGAGGGCACCTACGCCCTTCCCGAGGCGCAGCGGGACCGCTTCATGCTGCGGCTCTCGATCGGCTACCCGGTCGAGGCCTCCGAGATCGCGATGCTCGACAGCCACACCCAGACCAACCCGCTCGACGACCTCGAGCCGGTCACCGACGCCGCCGAGATCCGCAAGCTGATCGGCATCGTCAACCAGATCTACGTCTCCGACGCCGTGCACCGGTACGCCGTCGCGCTCACGTCGGCGACCCGGCGCTCCGAGGAGCTCACCCTGGGCGCCTCCCCGCGCGCGACCCTGCACCTCGTGCGCGCCGCCAAGGCCAGCGCCGCGATGACCGGCCGTGACTACGTGCTGCCCGACGACCTGCGCACGCTGGCCCGCCAGGTGCTCGCTCACCGGCTGCTCCCGAGTGTCGAGTCGTCGATGAGCGGCCGCAACACCGGCGCGATCCTCGACGGCATCGTCGCGCAGGTGCCGGTCCCGGAGGGGACGAGATAAATGGGGACCCGTGCGTGAGGCCCTCTCCGGCCTGACCGTCCGCGGACGGGCGTTCGTCGCTGCGGGGATCACGGCGATCGTGTGCGCGGTGCTGCTCGGCCAGGACGCCCTGACGCGCGTCGGCGTGCTGGTGCTCGCGCTGCCGCTGGTGACGGCGTACGTCCTGGGCCGCAGCCGCTACCGGCTCGCGCTGGTGCGCACGCTGTCGCCGCAGATCGTGGCCGCCGGCCAGCCGGCCAGGCTCAATCTCACGCTGACCAACGAGGGCAAGACCCCCAGCGGCGCGCTGCTGCTCGAGGACCAGGTCCCCTACGTGCTCGGCACGCGGCCGCGGTTCGTGCTGGACGGCATCGGCCAGGGCTGGCGCCGCCACGCGTCGTACCAGGTGCGCTCCGACGTCCGCGGGAAGTTCGAGATCGGCCCGATGTCGGTGCGGGTCTCGGATCCGTTCGGGCTGGTCGAGCTCGGGCGCGCGTTCCACACCACGGTGTCGCTGACCGTGACGCCGCGCACCGTGCCGCTCCCCCAGATCCCGCTCGGCGGCGCGTGGACCGGCTCCGGCGACAACCGGCCTCGGGCGTTCGCCACCGGTTCCGCCGAGGACGTGACCGTGCGCGAGTACCGCCGCGGCGACGAGCTGCGGCGGGTGCACTGGCGCAGCTCGGCCAAGATGGGTGAGCTGATGGTGCGCCGCGAGGAGCAGCCCTGGCAGTCGCGCGCGACGCTCTTCCTCGACAACCGGCTGCGGGCCCACCGCGGCCAGGGCATCGCCTCCTCGCTCGAGGCCGCGGTCTCGGCGGCCGCGTCGATCGCGGTGCACCTGAGCCAGCGCGGCTTCATGGTGCGGTTCGTGACCGCCGCGGGCGAGGACCCCAACAACGCCTGGCACTACCGCGACGCCGACCTCAACACGGCGCCGTTGCTCGAGGCGCTGGCGGTCGTGCAACCGATCCAGCAGCCGCGCATCGACACCGGCTGGCTGGCCGAGGCCTCGCAGGGCGGCCTGATCGTGGCGGTCGTGGGCGGGCTCGAGGACCACGACCTGCCCGTGCTGCGCCGCATGCACCACCACGCTGCCGCGAGCCTGGCGATGGCGCTCGACGTGGACGCGTGGACGGGCACCGTGCGCCACACCAGCGGCGGGGCGACCTCGACGCTGGCCCAGCAGGGCTGGCGGGCCGTGCGGCTCAGCCCGCGCGACCGGCTGGAGACGGTCTGGCAGGAGCTCGGGCGCACCGCCCGGTCCATCCCGCGCGACGAGCTGCGGGGAGAGGTGGTGTCGCGATGAGCGCGTCGTACTCCTACCGCCGGCCGTTGGGTCGCGTCCGCGGCGGGCTGCGCGACGCACTCGTGCTGTCCGGCGTCGCCGCCGCGACCACGTGGTTCGCGCTGCTGTCGTGGAAGGGCTTCGCCCTCAACTGGGGCGGCTTCATGGGACCGCTCGTCTTGGTCGCGATCGTGGTCGCCACCAGCGGTGCGCTGCTGCGCTGGCTGCGCGTGCCCGGCCCGCTCGTCGTGCTGGCCCAGGTCGTCGTCGTGGGCGTGGTGCTCTCGCTCCAGCTCGTCGGTGCGCCGCTGCCGCTCGGGGACTACTGGACGCAGCTGCACCAGCTCTTCGCCGACGCCTCGGCGTCAGCCCAGTCCTACCGGGCTCCGGTGCCCCGCGGCGTCCCTCCGATCGACCCGCTGCTGATCTCCGGTGGCGCGGCCTGCCTGCTGCTCGTCGACCTGGCCGTGGGCACGATGCGCCGGGTGCCGCTGGCCGGCCTGCCGTTGCTGACGATCTACAGCGTGCCGGTCAGCCTGCTGGGCGGCGGCGTCTCGCTCATCGTCTTCACCATCACGACTATCGGCTTCCTGCTGCTGCTCTACCTCCAGGAGAGCCGCCAGATCGCGCGCTGGGGTCGGCCGCTCGGCCACGACGCGAACAGCGACCCGAGCGGGTTCGGTGTGAGCAACGGCGCGCTGCGGTCCTCGGCCGGCGCCATCGGCGGTGTGGCGACGGCGCTGGCCATCGTCGTCCCGCTGTTCGTGCCGTCGTTCGGGCTGCACGTGTTCGGCAACGGGTTCGGCCAGGGTGACGGCGACCAGATCAAGATCGTGAACCCGATGACCGACCTCAAGCGGGACATCGACCGCGGGCGGGACGTCCCCATGATCACCGTGACGACGACCGACCCCGACCCGTCGTACCTCCGGGTCGCCGTGCTCAACCGGTTCTCCGACAACGAGTGGACCTCGGGCGACCGCAAGGCACCCACCGACCAGCGTGCGTTCGGCGACATGCCGGACATCGAGGGCCTGTCCTCGCAGGTGCCGCGGAAGACCTACGACTACGACGTCCGCGTCGAACCGAACTTCGACTCGACGTGGCTGCCCACGCAGTTCCCGATCTCCAGGATCGACGCGGCCGGCGACTGGCGCTACGACCTCAGCACCATGGACTTCATGGCGTTCGACGACAACACGAACGCCCAGGGCGAGCACTACACGATGACGGCGGTCCAGCCGCAGCTCGACCCGCAGTCGCTCAACAACTCGCTGACGTCGACCCAGCTGGCCGGCACGCAGTTCACCGAGCTGCCCGACGGGCTGCCGGACATCGTCTCCTCGCTGACCCTCCAGGTGACGTCGGACCTGCCGACCAAGTACCAGAAGGCGGTGGCGCTGCAGAACTGGTTCCGCGACAACTTCACCTACTCCCTCGCGAACGGCCCGTCGGGCAACGGCAGCGATGCGCTGGCGGAGTTCCTCGACGCCGGTGGGCGCGTGGGGTACTGCGAGCAGTTCGCCTCCGCGATGGCCGTGATGGCACGCACGATCAACATCCCGGCGCGCGTGGCCGTCGGCTTCCTCAGGCCGAAGCAGGTCGACAAGGACACGTGGGTCTACAGCGCGTGGGACATGCACGCGTGGCCGGAGCTGTTCTTCCCGGGCTCGGGCTGGGTGCGCTTCGAGCCGACCCCGGCGACGCGGTTCGGCGACACGACGGCGCCGAGCTACACCGACGTCCAGTTCCCCAGCCCGACCGACAACCTGCCGAGCTCCGCGGCGACGAGCCGCGAGGTCGACCGCCCGACGGCTCCCAGCGACGCCAAGGAGCAGAACCCGCAGGACCAGGGCTCCAGCGGCGCGGTCGGCCTGGGCATCCCCTGGCGCTTCGTGCTCCTGGGGCTGGCCGCGCTGGCGCTGCTGGTCGCTCTCGCCCTCCTGCCCCGGCTGGTACGTCGCCGCCGCCGCGAGGCCCGCTTGGCCGGGGGGCCCGAGCCGGTCTGGATCGAGCTGCGCGACACCGTCATCGACCTCGGGCTCACCTGGCCGGTGGGCCGGTCACCGCGGGAGACGGGTTCCTACCTCGTCCACTACTTCGGTCGTCCACCCAGCGAGGACACGGCCACCCGGCCACGGCATGGCGCGGACGTGTCCCCCGAGGCCGAGACCGCCCTGGCCCGCATCGTCACCACGATCGAGCACCAGCGGTACGCGCCTCCGGGCCGCGACCAGGACGCCATCCTGCGCGCCGACGCCGAGACGGTCATCGAGGCGCTCGTGGGCGGGGTACCGGTCCGCGCCCGCCGCCGCGCCGAGTGGCTGCCCCGCTCCCTCGTCGCCTCCCGCCGTCGCCCCACGACCGCCGCCACCCCCACCGAGGAGACCCGGTACGGCGGCGTCGTCGACCACGTCGGCTGACCCACTCGACCGGCGAGTTGCGCCCCCGGCACCGGCGAGTTGCGCCCCCGGCACCGGCGAGTAGCGCCCCCGGCACCGGCGAGTTGCGCCCCCGGCACCGGCGAGTTGCGCCCCCGGCACCGGCGAGTTGCGCCCCGGGTACAGGTCAGTTGCGCGTCCGGTACGCGGCGAGGTGCCGGACGCGCAACTCGGACGTATCGGAGGCGCAACTCGACTCGGGGCGGACATGACGAGAGCCCGGGGTGGTGGTCCCGGGCTCAGGTGAGGCGTAGGGGTCTAGAAGCCGTTGTCCTCGCGGCGGCGGCGCCAGCGCTCCTCCATGCGGTCCATGAAGGAGCCGTGCTTCTGGGAGCTGCCGCGCTGGCGGCGGGTGCGGCCGGTGCGGCCACCCTCGATGACGGTGAAGCCGCCTCGGCTCGTCGAGCCGGTGGGGCGGGCGGCTTCGCCGCCTGTCACTCCGCGCTGGCCCCGCAACACGGTGAGTCCGATGGTGGCTGAGACGAGCATGACCACGAAGCCCAGGATGCCGACGACCGGGACCTCGGCGATCGCGCCGGTCATCAGCATGACGACGCCACCGACGAAGACGACGCCGGCGAGGATCGCCTTGCGTCGTGCGGACTGCCGCAGGGTGGTGCCGCGCAGGGTCGAGGCGAACTTGGGGTCCTCCTCGACGAGGGCACGCTCCATCTGCTCGAGCAGTCGCAGCTCTTCCTCGGAGAGCGGCACGGTTGCCTCCTGGTGGCGCCGGTGGTCCGCCGGTGGTCATGGCCTGTTCCCGCCAGTCTAGGCAGGGGTCGGGGCGTTCGGTAGCGGGCTGACGAAATTGTGTCCTCGTCTCACACCTCGGGGTGGACGAGCGCGGGGAAAGGGCTGGGGGCCACGGGTCCGGTGGGGCTCAGGTGAGCAGGCTGGCGGGCCGGACGACGTCGTCCCCGAACCGGAACCTCGCCAGGTCGACCGCCCGGTCGGCGTCGCGCCAGCCGTGCTCCCGCTCCCCGAGCACCAGCTGCCGGTGGACGGTGTCGCGCGGCACCAGCCCCTCCACCCGAACCCCCACCAGCCGGATCCTGGCCCGCTGGAGGCCGAGGGCGTCGTACAGGCGGACGGCGGTGCGGTGCACCTCGTGGGTGACGTCGGTCGCCTCGGGGATCGTCCGGGAGCGGGTGATGGTGGTGAAGTCGGCGAACCGGACCGTGATCGTCACCGTGCGCCCGGCCACGCCGGCGGTGCGCATCCGGCGGGTGACCCGGCCGGTCAGCTTGAGCAGCTCGCGGGTGATCACGTCGCGGTCGTCGGTGTCGCGGCCGAAGGTCTCGTTGGCGCCCATGGACTTCTCGGGGTCGTCGACGGTGCTGCGCGGGGTGAGCTCGCGACGGTCGGTGCCCCACGCGAGCTCGTGGAGGTGGCGGCCGAGCCCGTCGCCGACCGCGCGTTGGAGGGTGGTGAGCGGGGTGTGCGCGACGTCGCCGACGGTGCGCAGCCCGAAGCGCTGGAGCAGGTCGCGGGTCTTCTCCCCCACGCCCCACAGCTCGCCGACCTCCATCGGGTGCAGGAAGGAGGTGATGGCCTCGGGAGGTACGACGACCACGCCGTCGGGCTTGGCGCGCTTGCCGGCCAGCTTGGCCACCGAGACGGTCGCGGCCACTCCCACCGAGCAGGTGATGCCCTGCTCGTCGTAGATCAGTGCCCGCAGCCGCTCGGCGATCTCCAGCGGGGTGCCGAGCCGCTTGGTCGAGCCGCGGACGTCGAGGAAGGCCTCGTCGAGCGAGACCGCCTCGACCAGCGGGGTGACCCGCCGGAAGGTCTCCATCACCGCCTTGGACACCGTGACGAACTCGTCGTAGTCGGGCGAGACCACCACCGCCTGCGGGCACAGCCGGCGGGCGCGGGTGCCGGGCATGCCGGAGCGGACGCCGTACTCCCGCGCCAGGTAGTTGGCCGACAGCACCACGCCCCGTCCCCCACCGCCGACGATGACGGGCACGTGCCACAGCTCCGGCTTCTCGCGAACCGCCACGGACGCGTAGAAGGCGTCCATGTCGATGTGCAGGATCGGGCACGCCCGCGACGGGTCACCCATGCCGGTCCCCGTGGCGGGGGCTAGCGGGTGGCGAGCAGGTGGACCTGGGTGGCGAGGGGGAGGTACTCCGAGCGGCCGGCCACGGCGCGCTCGAGGTCGACCAGGGCGGCGGTGGCGCCGGGCTCGAGGTCGAGCAGGGAGCCGGGAACCAGGTCGGCGAAGACCCGGACGGCCTGGGTCGCCTCGACGGCGAAGCCGGCGTCGGCGAGCAGCGCGATGACCTCGTCGGCGGTGTAGCGGCGGCCGCGACCGCCGGCCCCGACCCGGTAGTCCGGGTCGTCGAGGAGCGCCAGCGCCTGCTGGAAGTGACCGGCCATCGCGCGGGCGACGACGGCGGCGTGCCGCTGGGCGACGAGCAGGCTGAGCAGCCCGCCCTCGCGGAGCACCCCGGCGATGGTGCCGAGCGCGGCGCCGGGGTCGGGCACCACCTCGAGCACGCCGTGGCACAGCACCACGTCGGCCGAACCCGGGCCGACGTGGGCGCCGAGGTCGGTGAGGTCGCCCTGGACGCCGGTGACCAGGTCGGCGACGCCGGCCTCGTCGGCGCGCCGGCCGAGCGCCGCGAGGGCGTCCGGACTCGGGTCCACGACGGTGACCGGGTGGCCCTGCTGGGCGAGCCGGACCGCGAACCCGCCGGTGCCGCCGCCGATGTCGACCACGCTGGCGCCGGGCTCGATGCGTGCGGTGACGGCGTCCCAGACCACGCCGGTCCGGACGCTGCTGCGCCGGACGCTGGGCCGCTCGCTGGTCGACATGGCGCCCAGCCTAGGGGGCGCGGGTGGGCCGTCATCCCGGGCTTCCGGGGCTGGTGTGCCACAGCTTGCGGGCGACGTCCTTGACCGACTCGCCGGCCGGCTTCACGTCGGCGTAGGGGGACATCTGGAAGCCGCTGGAGTGCACCAGCACCCGGCTGCGCACGGGCTTCGGGCCGTCCCCGGTCGCGTCCTGCTGCACGCCGACCTCGGCGTAGCCCTCGGGCACGCGCGCGAGGTGCTCGTGCACGGCGTCCATCCCCCGGCCCCGCCAGAGGGCGTGCAGCTCGGGCAGCTCCCAGGCGCCGGTGGCGCGCAGGGAGACGCCGCGGCGGCCGGTACGACGGAGCTCACCGCGGACGACCAGCAGCCAGGAGCCGAACACGGTGGCGGCGTATGGACCCTGGGCGTCCTCGAAGAACGTGGCGTCCACGGGGCCGGTGCCGTCGTCGAGGGTCAGGAACACGACCCGGCGGCCGGAGCGGATCGGCGGGGTCTGGGTGGCGACCTTGACCCCGGCGACCAGCAGCTCGGCCTTGCTGCGGCGGTGCAGGAGGTCCTTGCTGCGGGTGGTGCCGAGCGCGTCGAGGAAGTCGGCGTAGGCGTCCATGACGTGCCGGCTGACGTCGAGGCCGAGGATCTCCAGCTCGGCACGCATCCGGTCCTCCGGCGTCATCTCGGGCAGGCCGGTGACGGTCTCCTGCGGCTCGTCGCCGAGGGAGAGGGCGAGCTGCACGGAGTCGACCGGCCGGGGCGGCTGGGTGTCCTGCGCCTGGGCGGACGCGCGCGCCCAGACCCCCTGCTCGGCGAGCGGGTGCCGCTCGGGCAGTGCGCCGGCCTCCTGGTCGCGGGCGTGCGGGTCGGTGCTGTTGCGGCGGGCGGCGGCCGCGGCGCGGTGCGCCGCGGGCGTGAGCTGGTTGGCGGAGGCGAGCCCGCGGCCGCGCAGGCTGCGTCCCTGGGCACGGTCCAGCGCCCGGGCGTGGCGGTCGAGCTGGGCGACCTGGAGCAGCAGGTCGCGGCGGGTGATCCGGCCACGCCGGCGGACGTCGACCATCCCGGTGGAGGCGCCGATGCCGTAGAGCCCGTCGAACCCGCCCGCCAGCACCAGCCGCTCCACGATCGGGCGGGACACCTGGGCGCGGTGCCAGAAGTCGGTGAGCGAGTCGTACGGGCTGCCGAACTTCCTGGCGGCCACGATGCGGTCGACCTCGCCCTCGTTGATGCCCTTCACCTCGGCCAGCGCCAGCCGGATCCCCCAGGCGGTGCCGTCGGGGACGCCGGAGGTGGGGATCGGCGGCGGGACGGTGACGACGGAGGACTCGGGGTCGAGCCACTCCACGACGTACTCCTTCTCCGAGGCGTTGACGTCGAGGCCGAGCACGCTGATCCCGCACTGGCGGGCGTCGTCGAGGATCAGCCGCTTGGGGTACATGCCCGGGTCGTGGGTGAGCACCCCGGCCAGGAAGTGCGCCGGCCAGTGGGCCTTCAGCCACGCGGACTGGTAGGTCGGCAGCGCGAACGCCGCGGCGTGCGCCTTGCAGAAGCCGAACGACGCGAACGCCTCGAGGATCTTCCAGATGCCCTCGACGACCCGCTCGTCGTAACCCCGGGCGCGCGCCACGGGGTAGAACCACGCCTTGGTCTCGGCCATCCCCTCGACGTCACCGAGCGCACGGCGGCGCTCGTCGGCCTCGGCGTAGTCGACCCCGGCGAACCTCGCGATGATCTCGATGACGTGCTCGTGGAAGACCACCACGCCGTGGGTGTCCTCGAGGATCGGGCGCAGGTCGTCGTGGAGGTACGTCGGGGCCTTCCAGCCCTGCTTGGACTCGAGGTAGGGCGTGATCATGTCGCTCTTCACCGGGCCGGGCCGGAACAGCGAGATGTCGGCGATGATGTCGTCGAAGCTGTCGAGGCCGGACTTGCCGACCAGCTCGCGCTGGCCCGGCGACTCGATCTGGAACACCCCGAGGGTCTTGGCCGCCGAGATCATCCGGAAGGTGTCGTCGTCCTCGAACGGCACCTGCGCCCGGTCGTCGAGGTCGATGTCGTGGCCGGTGGTGTCGCGGATCAGCTCGACGGCGTGGGCCATCGAGGACTGCATGCGGATGCCGAGCACGTCGAGCTTGAGCAGCCCGAGCTCCTCGACGTCGTCCTTGTCGAACTGGCTCATCGGGAACCCCGCGAAGCTCGCCTCCACCGGCGTGCGGTCGAGCAGCGTGGTGTCGGACAGCAGCACCCCGCACGGGTGCACCGCGATGTGGCGGGGCAGCCCGTCGAGCCGCTCGACCAGCCCGAACATCAGGTCCAGCCGGTCGGCGTCGATGCCGCTGGCCCGCAGCTCGGGCAGCTCGCGCAGCGCGACCCGGGCGTCGCGGGCGCGGATGTGCGGGAACGCCTTGGCGATCGTGTCGATCTCCAGCGGCGGCATGCCGAGCGCGGCGCCGACGTCGCGGACGGCGTGCCGGACGCGGTAGGTGTCCATCATCGAGACGCAGACGCACCGCTCGCCGCCGAACCGGTCGAGGATCGCCTCGTAGATCTCGGTGCGCCGCGCGGACTCCACGTCGACGTCGATGTCGGGCAGCGAGGCGCGCAGCGGCGAGAGGAACCGCTCCATCAGCAGGTGGTGCCGGATCGGGTCGATGCCGGAGACGCCGAGCAGGTAGTTGACCAGGCTGCCCGCGCCGGACCCGCGCGCCGCGCACCGCACCCCGCGCTCGCGGATCAGGTCGGTGACGTCGGCGACGGTGAGGAAGTACGACGCGTAGCCGAGGCCGCGGATCAGCTCGAGCTCGTCGTCGAGCCGCTTCCAGATGCGCTGCCGCGGGGCGGAGCCGTAGCGGTCGCCGACCGCCCCTTCGCACCGCGCGCGCAGCACCGCGTCGGCCTGCTCCGCGGCCACGTCCAGCTCGGGGAAGTGCACCTCGCCCAGCCCGAGGTCGGCGCGCGGGTCGAGGGCGCAGGACTCGGCGACGGCGCGGGTGCGGGCGAGGAGCCGGTGGGGGTCCTCTCCCCCGAGCCGGCCGACCTCCTCGGCGATCTCGAGCATCTGCTTGCCGGACTTGAGGAACCCCTCGGCGTTCGCCCTGAAATCGGAGGGGCCGAGGTGGCGAAGTTGGGCAGAGCCGAGGGCGACCAGCCGACGGGAGGCGTCGAGGACGTCGATGGTCGGGGCGTCACGGCGGTCGGCGTACCTCACCGCGTTGGTGAGCACAGTGCCGACGCCGGCGCGCCGGGCCAGGCCGGCCATCCGGGCGGCGTGCGCGGACGAGCCGGGACCCCACTCCCCCGTCGCTCCCGGCCCGGGCCGGCCGAGACGGTGCGAGACCAGCTCGACCTGGAGGTGGCCGGGCGGCACCACCGCGCGCCAGGCGGCCAGCGCGGCCTCGGCCAGGTCGTCGCGGCGCCGGGCGACGGCGACGCCGAGCTCGGAGCCGGGACCGAGCAGCACGGTGAGGTTGCCCTCGGCCAGCCAGGGCGCCAGCAGGTCGAGGGTGGCGACCGGCTGCCCGCGCTCGCCGGCGAGGTGCACCGCGGAGACCGCCCGGCACACCGCCGCCCAGCCGACCCGGCCGCCGCCGGGGCCACCGGCGGAGGCGAGCAGGGTGACCCGCGGCAGTCCGGCGCCGACCGGGTCGCGGAGCTCGCCGCCGCGGGTGGGTGTGCGGGAGCGTGACGCCGACCGCGGGGCTGCCGTCAGCACCGGCCGGTAGGCGAGGTCGACCCCGAGGACCGGCCGCACGCCGTAGGCCTGGCAGGCCTGCGCGAACTTCACCGCGCCGTAGGTGCCGTTGCGGTCGGTCAGCGCCAGGATGTCCATCTCCTGCTCGGCGGCCCGCTCCACCAGCACGTGCGGGTGGGAGGCACCGTGCTGGAGGGAGTAGCCGGACGCGACGCGCAGGTGGACGAAGGGGTCCACGGCCGCCCTATCCGACGCGGGCGATGAGCTGGGCCTGGTGGGGCACGTGCGGCGCCAGCCCGAGGGACTGCTCGACCACGCCGAGGAACCGGTCGGCGTCGCGGAGCAGGTCGTCGGCCTCCCGCTCGCTGACCGCGCGGGTGGAGCCCGCCTCGGCCGCGGCCCGCTTGGCCGCACCGGCGGCGAAGAACGTCGCCCACTCGGCCAGCTCGGGGGCGACCTCGGCGAGCAGCACCCAGGCGTTCTTCTGGCGGCGGCCGCGGGTCGGCGCGGGATGGGCGCGCGCGGCCAGCAGCGCGGCGGCCGCCCGGAGCGCGGCCACGTGGGCGCAGGCGTAGCGGGTCGGCACGTCGGTGGCCGTCATCGCCTCGCTGAGCGACTCGGCCGCGCGGGCGAGGTAGGAGTGGGTGGTCGCCGGCAGGGAGTAGGGGTTCATCGTGGTCATCACCCCTCAGTCCACGCAGCCGACGAGCTGCCAGGAGCCGTCGGACCAGTCGAAGGACAGGTCGAAGACGCCGGGGTCGGGGCTCATCCCGGCCGCGGCCTCGACCCGCCAGAGCTCGCGCTCGGCCAACAGGTCACCTGTTCGGTCACCGGGTCTCGACACGGGCTCGCCCAGGGGCTCGCCCGGCTCGACCACCGAATAGTCGTCGGTGCCGATCACCGCCCGCGCCCCGGCGGACTGCCACCAGGCGCCGGTCTCCACCCAGTGCGCGAGCACCGCGCGGACCTTCCACAGCTTGCCCCGCCACAGGAACTGCGCCGGTCCTTCAAGCGCTCCCTCCACGTCGTCGACTGCGTTGCCCACTGGGCCCTTGCGGACCTCCACGGGGTCGTCGTACCGCCGCATCACGTACCCACCTCTCGCCGGCTCCTCGACCCCTGGCCGACCCGGCGGGGAGCGGGGTCGAGGTCGCCCCCGCCGGATCGGATCGAACAGGTGTTCGACTAGGAGAACAGTACCTCGCGACGCCGACACCCCGTCAAGGAGAAGAGCACACCGGTGGACAGAGGTCTCGTGACGGGCCTCCGGCCCTCCTCGACCAGCGGGTGCGCGAGGTCAGGCGGCGGTGTCCGAGGGCGCGGCCTCGTCGTGGTGGACCAGCCAGGCACCCCGGACGAAGTCGTTGGTGTCGCGGTGGAAGAGCAGCACCAGGAAGACCACGTCGACCAGCAGGGCGAGCACGCAGAGCACCACGAACACCGCCGGCGGGTCCTCGCGGAAGGCGATGAGACCGGAACCGAGGCCGATCAGCACCGCGACACCGGCCAGCGCCAGCCGCGCCCACTGGTAGCCCTCGCGGAAGAACACCCGCAGCACGCCGAGCAGGCACAGCAGGACGACGAACATGACGACCACGACGGGCACGAACGCCGGGAGCGAGATCGAGCTCGCACGCAGCCCGTCGATCCCGCCCTCCTCGAGGATCTCGCGGGCAGCGGGGCTCCGCTCGGCCCAGGCGCGGATGAGGGAGTCCTCCAACAGGACGGTCATCACGGTGCCGAGCGCCATCAACGCCACGAGCGCGCCGAGGGCCCGCTGGGCGTTGACCATCGAGCTCGGCCACTGCCGACCCATGCACCCTCCTCCAGTCGTCCGCGCGCCCCTGACTAGGGTGCGGCCATGTCGATCGAACCCGCTGCGATCGCCCGGTTCCGGGACGAGCACGCTGCCCGCGGAGGCGCGGGCGAGATCGTCATTCTTCCAGAGTCGGTGCACACGGCGGCACTCGCGGCGGCCGCCCTCGGCTGCGAGGTCGGCGCGATCGCCAACAGCCTCCTCTTCGACGCGGGCGGCTCGCCGGTCCTGATCCTGACCTCGGGCTCGCACCGCGTCGACACCCAGCTGACCTCCGCGCGGATCGGGGTCGCCGGGCTCAAGCGAGGAACCCCGGAGTTCGTCCGCGAGCACACCGGCCAGGTGATCGGCGGGGTCTCCCCCATCGGACACCCGTCACCGATCCCGACGTACCTGGACATCCAGCTGGGCGAGTACGACATCGTCTGGGCCGCCGCCGGCCACCCGGCGGCCGTCTACTCCACGACGTACGACGAGCTGCTCGCCATGACCGACGCGACCGAGATCGAGGTGGACTGAGCCCGTCATGGAGCTCTGGCTGAACCCCGCCTGCTCGAAGTGCCGCGTCGCGGTCGAGGAGCTGGACGCCGCGGGCATCGCGTACACCGTCCGCCGCTACCTCGACGACCCGCCCGACGAGGCGACCCTCCGGGAGGTCGTCGCCCGTCTCGGGCTCGAGCCGTGGGACATCGCACGCCCGAAGGAGAGCAAGGAGGAGGGCGTCGAGGTGCCGAAGGACGAGGCGCACCGCGACGACTGGTACGCCGCCCTGGCCGCGCACCCGAGGATCATCCAGCGCCCGATCATCACCGCCGCCGACGGCACCACCGTGGTCGGCCGCGACGAGGCCGCGCTGGCGAAGGTCATCGACGCCGAGACCACCTAGGGTCCACCCATGGACTCGCTGCCCCTCGTCTTCTCGAGCGGCTGGGCCAGTGGCGTCAACGCGTACCTGGTCGTGCTGGTCCTCGGCTTCGCCGACCGCGTGAGCCCGACCGCCGAGATCCCCGACGCCCTCCACCGGTGGGACGTGCTGGGCGTGGCGCTGTTCATGTACGCCATGGAGTTCGTCGCCGACAAGATCCCCTACATCGACTCGACGTGGGACGCGGTCTCGACGTTCATCCGGCCCACCGCGGGCGCCGTGATCGGCGTGCTGATGGCCGGCGACGCCGACACCCTCCAGCAGGCGGTCCTCGGCACCGTCGGCGGCGGGACCGCCCTCCTCTCGCACCTGGTCAAGGCCGGTGGCCGGCTGGCCATCAACTCCTCGCCCGAGCCGGTCACCAACATCGGAGCCAGCATCGCCGAGGACATCACCGTGCTGGCGCTGGTGTGGTTCGCCATCCAGCACCCGCGCGCGGCGGCGGCGGTCGCCGCCGTCCTGCTCGTCCTGGGTCTGCTGATGCTGTACGTCGTGGCCAAGCTCGTCCGCCGTGGCTGGCGCCGCTGGAAGGACCGGGAGCCGGCCCGGTGAGCTAGCCCAGCGCAGCCCTCAGGATGATCGAGGCCCCGGAGACCAGGCAGAACACCAGCATCGCGACCCGCATCCGGTTGCCCTCGAGCCGCCGGGTGACCGGGCCGGCCAGGACGAACCCCACGACCAGGAACGGCACGAGGATCGCACCCCACCGCACCTGGGACCCGGTCAGCTCCCCCGCCACGACCAGCCCCAGCAACGACGCCATCGACCCCACCGTGAAGAACGCCGCGAGCGTCGCGCGGATGGTGGCCGGGTCCTCGTGCTGGAGCGTCATCGCCACGAAGGGACCGCCCACGGCCGCCGACGTACCCGACACCCCGGTCAGCATCCCGGCCACGAACAGGTTGCGCGGCCGCGCCTCGAACGCCGGCGCGTACGCCGACACGAGGGCCACCACCAGCACCAGGACGCCGACCAGCAGGGCGATCAGCCGGGGGCTGGACACCGCGACCACCCAGACGCCCACCGGGGTGAGCAGCAGCCGCCCGGCCAGCGCGGAACGCAGGCTCGACCCGTCGACCTCGCGCCACCGTGACACCAGGTGCAGCAGCGGCATCACGAACCCGCAGATCAGCATCGAGCCCGGCATCAGCTCGGGCGCGGCCCAGATGACGAAGGGCGCCGCGACGACCACGATCCCGAACCCGACGCTCCCCTGCACCACCGCGCCCACAAGCACCGCCCCGCCGAGCAGCAGCACGAGGCCGAGGGTGGGGTCGGGCACGGCGTCAACCTAGTGTGACCGCGTGGACCTGACCGACGCCGCGACCCGGGCGGCGGTCGGCGACCGCCTGATGGAGCGGTACGCCGGCCGCCCGGTCGTCATCGGACCCGGGATCCTGGCGGCGCGGACCGAGATGGTCTCCTGGATCCGCTCCGTCGGCGGCACCGCGCTGGTGCTGGCGACCTCGCACGGCGCCGGCCCGAAGCCCGCGGATGGTGACTGCGTGGTGGTCGACGTGGAGCCGCCGCCGACGACGAGCGTCACCGAGGAGCTGCGCGCCCTCGACCATCTGGCCCGGCACCTCCCCGAGCACGCCGTGGCCGCGGTCGAGGCGTTCGACCCGGACCGCCGCGCCGTGTGGGTCGGCGGGCCGTTCGTCACCGCCGACGAGCCGATCCTCGGCCGCGCGGTGGTCTCCGGCAGACCGGCGGCGTTCGTCGCCCTGGAGGACAAGCTGCTGGCCGACCACCTGTGGGACGCCGCCGGCGTCGACCGGGCGCCGTACGCCGTCGTGCCGGTCGACCGCGACGCGCTGGCCGCCGCGACCCGCGACCTCGCCGGCCCGCTCGGCGCCGTGTGGTCCGGCGACACCGCGGAAGGGTTCAACGGCGGCGGCGACTACGTGCGGTGGGTGCGCGACGAGGCCGACCAGGCCCGGGCGCTGGCCTTCTTCCTGCCGCGCTGCGAGCAGGTGCGGGTGATGCCGTTCCTCGACGGCGTGCCGTGCTCGATCCACGGCCTCGTGCTGCCCGACGGCACGGCCGTGCTCGTGCCGGTGGAGATCTCGATCCTGCGCGACGAGGCGGCGCGGACGTTCACCTACGGCGGCCTGTCGACGTTCTGGCAGCCGCCGGCGGCGGACCGCGAGGCGATGCGTGCGGCGACCAAGCGGGTCGGCGAGCACCTGCGCGCGGCGTACGGCTATCGCGGCGCGTTCGGCATCGACGGCGTGCTGACCGCCGACGGGTTCCGGCCGACCGAGCTCAACAGCCGCGGGTCCGCCGGCTGGACCCAGGTGACCGGCATCGACCGCAAGCTGTTCTCGCTCCTGCAGGACGCGCTGGTCCTCGGCGAGGACCCGGGTGTCCGCGTGGCCGACGTGGAGGCGCTGCTGCCGCTGGTCGAGGCCGCCCCGAGCGGCCGGGCGGTGGCGCTCTCCAAGTCCGCGAAGGTCGGCGACATCACCGAGGCGCTGACCTGGGACGGCCGCCGCTTCGAGATCGCCGAGCCCGGCGTGGAGACCTCGAACGTGCTGGTGATGGCCGACACCCCGTCCGGCCTGTTCGCGAAGGTGGACCCGTGCGCCGCGCTGTACCGCGGCGTCCGCGTCGCGCGGATCAACCTCGCTCTCTACGAGCTGCTCCAGCGCGAGTACGGCGTGGAGTCCGGCCACCTCTCCATCGCCCCGGACCTGCGGTAGCGGTCGGGTCACCGGGTCTGGGACGGGCCTGACGGCCCTCCTCGAGCAGCGGTCGGGAGAATGCCGACATGGCACGGGTGGTCGTCGTCGGCGGCGGGTACGGCGGGATGGCCGCCGCGGCCCGCCTGGCGAAGCTCGGTCACGGCGTCACCCTGCTCGAACGCGGCCCCCGCCTCGGCGGCGCGCTCGTCCCGGTGGAGCAGGAGGGGTTCACCTGGGACGGCGGGCCGACGTCGACCCTGCTGCCCGCCGTCGTGCGTGACATGTTCCGCAAGAGCGGCCGGCCCCTGGACCGCGAGCTCGACCTCGTCGAGCTGGACGTGCTGCGCGAGCACCGGTTCGCCGACGGGAGCTCGGTCCGGCTGCCGTTCGGCTCACGTGCCGCCCAGATGGCGGCGGTCGACGGGCTGGGCGCAGGCCTGGGGCGGCGCTGGGCCGACCACGTGCAGGCCTACGCCGAGGCCTGGGAGGTGCTGCGCCGCGAGTACCTCGAGCGGCCCTGGTCCCCCGACCACCTGCCCGCGGCGCTGAGAGACCTGCTCGGCAGCCGCGAGACGCTGGCGCGACGGGTCCGCGGCCTGAAGGACGAGCGGCTGCGGCTGATGGCGACGTACCCGGCCGTGGCCGAGGGGCACGAGCCGCGCGACGTGCCGGCGTGGACGGGCGTGGCGGCGTACGTCGAGCAGCGCTTCGGCGCCTGGACCGTCGTGGGCGGGATGGGCGCGCTGGCCGACGCCCTGACGGCACGGCTGGCCACCCGCCGCGTCGAGGTGCACACCGACACCGACGTGCGCGACCTGGTCGTGCGCGGCGGGCGGGTCGCCGCCGTCGCCACGTCGACCGGCGACGTCGACGCCGACGTGGTCGTGGTGACCTGCGACCCGCGCCGGCTGCCGGTGCTGGCGGGGTACGTCGAGCGGACCATGCCCGCCATGCCGCCGGTCGTCGTGCACCTCGGCCTCGCCCAGGAGCCGCCCGGGCTCGCCCACGAGACCGTGCTGCACGGGTCGGCCAAGGAACCGACCATCACGCTGCGCGGGTCGGGCACGTCCTGGACCCTCCTCGGTCGCGGCCGGGTCGACGAGGACCTGGTGACCGCACTCGTGCGCCGCGGCATCGATGTCCGCCCGCACGTCGTCACCCGTGTCGATCGGTCGCCGCGGGACCTGGTCGAGGCGTACGGCGGGTCGCCGTACGGCGTGCTGTGGCAGGGCCGCCGGACCACCTTCCGGCGGCTCGGGCCGGCGACGCCGGTCGAGGGCGTGTACGCCGCCGGGGCCCATGCGACCCCGGGCGCGGGGCTGCCCTACGTGGGGCTGTCCGCCGCCCTGGTGGCCCAGCTCGTCGGGCCGGCCTGACCTCAGACCAGGGAGAACGTCACCGTCACGCTGGCCGAGACGCTCGTCTCACCGGGCTGGATCGCGACGCCCTTGGCCTCGCGCGACATCGCCAGGTCGGCGAACGGGACCGGGGCGCCGCCTTCCGCCATCGCCTGTACGGCGTCGACCCGCTCGCCGGCGAGCTCGGCCAGGTGGTTGGCGCGCGCGACGGCGTCGGAGTACGCGGCCGACCTCGCCTGCTGCACGGCCCGCGCCGTGTCGCCGATCTCCAGCCCGACGCTCTCGACCTGGAGGCGGTCGCCGACCCGCTCGGCGAGCGCGGCGATCATCGCGCCGGCCTTCTCCATGTCGGTGCACGAGACGGCCAGGCCGTGGCGCGCCTCGAAGCCGGACTGCTGGCCCTCGTTGTCGTAGGCCGGCCAGAGGTTCAGCGTCGTGGACTGGATGCGGCGGGACTCGGTGTGCTCCCGGGCGACCGCGACGATCTCGTCGGCCGCGGAGCCGGCACCCGCCAGCGCCTCGGCCACCCCCGCGGCGCGGTGGCTGGCCGCGACGCGGACGACGACGGTGTCGGGGACCTCGCGGGCCGTGCCCTGCCCGGTGACGGTGACGGTGCGCATGTGGGCGAGGCTAGCCAGCACTCACACGGTGATGCGCAGGGCCTCGAAGATCTCCAGCGTCGCGCGCGACCGGTTGAGGGTGAAGAAGTGCAGACCCGGGGCGCCGAGGGCGAGCAGCTGCTCGCACAGCTCGGTGGCGACCTGGACGCCCACGCGTCGTACGTCGGCAGGGTCGTCGAGCCCGTCGAACCGGGCGGCCACCTCGTCGGGCAGCTCGGCGCCGGACAGCTCCGCCATCCGGGCGACCTGCCTGAGGTTCGTGATCGGCATGATCCCCGGCAGGATCGGGAGGTCGCTGCCCAGCGCCCGCACGCGCGCGACGAGGTCGGCGTAGTCGGAGGCGCGGAAGAAGAGCTGCGTCACCGCGAACTCGGCGCCGGCCTCGGCCTTGGCCACCAGCACCCGGGCGTCGGCGTCCTTGGACGCGGCGGACGGGTGGGCCTCCGGGAACGCCGCCACGCCGATGCTGAACCCGCCGAGCTCACGGGCCAGGGCGACCAGCTCGCTGGCGTAGGTCAGCCCGCCCGGCGTCGGCGTCCACTCGGCGCGCGGCCCCTCCTTGGGGTCGCCGCGCAGGGCGAGGACGTCGCGGACGCCGGCCGCCCGGTAGGACTCGAGGATCTCGACGAGCTCCTCGCGGGTGTGGCCGACGCAGGTGAGGTGCCCCATCGCCCGCAGCGACGTCTCGCGGGCGATCCGGCCGGTGATCTGGACGGTCGTGTCCCGGGTGGTGCCGCCGGCGCCGTAGGTCACGGACACGAATGTCGGATGGTACGGCTCGAGGTCGCGGATCGCGGACCAGAGCTGCTCGACCCCCGCTTCGTCCTTGGGCGGCATGAACTCGAACGAGATGGACCGCTGCCCTTTGCGGACGAGCTCGCCGATGCTGGCGCGAGGAGCGCTCGGTCGATCACTGGGGCCCGGAACCATGGGGGGAGTCTAGGGAAGCAGGGGCCCACTAGCCTCGACGCATGACGTCGTGGGACGAGGGCTCTTTCCGGGAGCGGCTCCAGAAGACCCTCGACGAGTTCCTCGACGAGATGGCCGAGCGCCTCGCTCCGCTCGGCCCCGACGCCGCCCTTCTCCTCGAGGAGGGCCGCCGCTCGGTGTCGGGCGGCAAGCGGTTCCGGGCGGCGTTCTGCTGGTGGGGGTACCGCGCCGTCGAGCCCGAGGTCGCCGACGAGGACGCCCTGCTGCGCGCGTGCGCGGCCCTCGAGCTGCTGCACGCCAGCGCCCTGGTGCACGACGACTACATGGACGCCTCCGACACCCGCCGCGGCCGGCCGGCGACGCACCGCGCGTTCGCGACCGCGCACCGCGAGGCGTCCTGGCGCGGCGACCCGGAGCAGTACGGCGCGTCCGCGGCCATCCTGCTCGGTGACCTGCTGCTGACCTGGTCCGACGAGCTGCTACGCCGCTGCGGGCTCCCGTCCGATCGCGTCGTGGCGGCGCTGACGGCCTTCGACCACACCCGCAGCGAAGTCATCACCGGCCAGTTCCTCGACGTCTCGGTCCAGGCGCGCGGCCGGGCCGACGTGGACGCGGCGATGACGGTGCTGCGCTACAAGTCCGCCAAGTACTCCATCGAGCGCCCGCTCCACATCGGCGGCCTCCTCGCGGGCGCCTCGCTGGAGCAGCTGGGCGAGCTGTCGGCGTACGGCCTGCCGCTCGGCGAAGCCTTCCAGCTCCGCGACGACCTGCTGGGCGTGTACGGCGACCCGGCCGCGACCGGCAAGCCGGCCGGCGACGACCTGGTCGAGGGCAAGCGCACAGTGCTCGTCGCCCTCGCCCTCGACAGCGCCCCGGCCGAGGACGCGCGCCGGCTGGACGCCGCCCTCGGTACGCCGCTCACCGAGGCCGACGTCCAGGATCTGCGGGCGATCATCGACGCCTCCGGCGCCCACGCCCAGCTGGAGCAGGTCATCGACGACCTGGTCACCCTCGCACTGGACAGACTCGACCGCTCCTCGCTCCACCAAATGGCCCAACAGGTACTGCGCCAGCTGGCCGCCGCCGCCACCGACCGGGCCACGTAGACGTCGCCATTGGGCAGAAACGCCAGGTGGAAGCGCTCCCAAACGCGCGTTTGGTCCCAAACGCCATGTGGACGAGTGGCTCAGTCGAGGGAGGGGACGCCCGGGACGTCGGGGCCGTCGCCGCGGAGGACGACCACGAACGGGCCGCCGCGGTCGGCGTTGACCCTGCCGCCGAGCACCGAGAGGGCGACGGAGAAGGCGCGCTCGTCCGTGCGGGCCAGCGGGCCCCAGCCGTCCCACAGCAGCACCCAGCCCTCGCTGTCGCCGGCGACCACGTCGCCGAGGCAGTCGGCGAGGGCGTCGAAGTTCTGGCCGTAGTGCCCCGGGAACTGCAGCGCCTCCCCCACCGCCCGCAGGAAGTCGGCCTTCGAGTCGCCGTGCCAGCCGTCGACGTGGGCGTAGTGCCAGCCCGCGTGCTCGACGGTGTGCCTCACGTCGTCGTCCCTGAAGTGGCCGTGCCACAGGTAGATCCCGGGCTCCTTGCGATGGGCCAGGAGGGCGGCCAGTCCGCTCATCTGTCGATCCTCTCGAACGATCGGTAGTGGTCGTCGGTCCAGTAGTACACGGCGGGCTCCCCCACCGGTCCGCCGGTGATGATGCGACGCGCGCCGCGGTCGTCGGAGCCGGGCGTCGGCACCGTGTACTCGTGGTAGTAACCGCGCGGCTGGTCCGGCAGGAGGCGCTCCCGGTTCTGGAACACGATGCCGTCGTTGTCCGGGTACGGGAAGGGCCCGCCCGCGTCGATCAGCGCCAGGGTGTCGCGCGCCTCCGCAGGCAGGTCGGCGACCGCGATCGTGCCGCCGCGGTGGCCCGAGGAGGACGACGGCGCCGACCCGTCCTGGAGGTACCAGGTCAGGGCCGCCAGCACGACGACGACCACCAGGCCCAGCGCCGTACGCCGGGTGGTCGCGGGCACCGGGGACGTCCTAGAAGGCCATGGCCTGGGCGCGGCGCTTGACCTCGGTACCGCGGTTCTCGCGCAGCGCGTCGATCGGCCGGCCGGGCAGGTCGTCGTCGAGGAACAGCCAGGCGATGATCTCGCGGTCGTCGTACCCGTTGTCGTGCATCAGGGTCAGCAGGCCCGGGAGTCCCTTCACGACCAGCCCGTCCTGGATGAACGCCGCCGGCACCCGCTGGCCGGCACCGGGCGACGGGACCGCCGCGGCCAGCTCGTGGTCGCGGATCATGGTGCGGACCCGGGAGACCGCGACGCCGAGGAGCTCGGCGGCTCCCGCCCAGTCGACCCACTCGTCGACGAGCGCGGCGAGGTCATGGGTGGCCAAGGGCTGGGTGGAGGGCTGATCGGCCATGGGAACACTCTTCCACGGGTGACCCGCGCCACGCCGGGCGGTCGTGATGGGGCCTCGACGACCCGGGCTCCGTACGATGGGCTGACCGGACACTTCCCCGACCGGTGCACCAGGAGGGTCGAGTGCAGCCAGATGGGCGTGCCCCGACAGAGAGTCGCGGCGGCAACGCCGTCCTGAACGACGCCCTCGTCGGGCGGGTCGTGGACGGGCGCTACCGCATCGGCCCGCGCATCGCCCGCGGCGGCATGGCCAGCGTGTACGAGGCCACCGACCTCCGGCTCGAGCGCGCGTGCGCGGTCAAGGTCATGCACCCCGGCCTCGGCGACGACGAGGAGTTCGCCGCCCGGTTCGTGCGCGAGGCCCGTTCCGCCGCGCGCCTGGACCACCCCAACGTCGTCGCGGTCTACGACCAGGGCGACGACGAGGGCACGGTCTTCCTGGTCATGGAGCACGTGGCCGGCCACACGCTGCGCGACGTGATCCGCAAGGAGAGCCCGATGTCGCCGGCGCGGGCACTGGCCCTCGTCGAGCCGGTCCTCTCCGCCCTGGCGCACGCCCACCGGGCCGGCCTGATCCACCGCGACGTGAAGCCCGAGAACGTCCTCATCGCCGACGACGGCCGGGTCAAGGTCGCCGACTTCGGCCTGGCCAAGGCCGTCTCCGCCGACACCCAGCACACCGCCACGGGCGGCGTGCTCATCGGCACCGTCTCCTACCTCGCCCCCGAGCTCGTCGTCGACGGCCGCTCCGACGCGCGGGCGGACGTGTACGCCGCCGGCGTGCTGATCTACGAGCTGCTCACCGGCGCCAAGCCGCACGAGGGCGAGTCGCCGATCGCGGTCGCCTACAAGCACGTCCACGAGGACGTCCCGCCGCCGTCGCGGCTGGTGCCCGGCCTCCCGGCGTACGTCGACGCGCTGGTCGCCCGCGCCACCGCCCGCGACCTCGACCAGCGCCCGGCCGACGCCGGCGTGCTGCTGCACCAGGTGCACAGGGTCGGCCAGGCGCTGCGCGACGGCGTCCGCGAGGACGAGGAGCTCACCGGCGACCTCGCCCTCAGGTCCCCCGTACCGATCCGGGAGGACACCGCGCCCGACCCGTTCGACGTCGACGAGTTCGCGCGGATGGTCGCCCCGCACGTGACGGAGCCGGCAGAGGCGCCGCAGGCCGTGCACCGCACGACGGCCCTCGACCGCCGCCCGGTCCCGCCGCCGAACCAGGTCGCCCGGATCACCACCGCACGCCGCCCCCGCCGGCCGCGCCGCGGCCCGATCGTCCTGCTGCTCGCGCTGCTGCTGGTCGCGGGTGCCGGTGTCGGCGCCTGGTGGTTCGGCTGGGAGCGCTACACCTCCGCGCCCGGTGTGCTCGGGATGGTCGAGAAGCAGGCGGAGAAGAAGCTCGACGCGGCCGGCCTGGACGTGCAGCTCGGCGACCCGGCGTACTCCGAGACGGTGCCCGCCGGGCGTGTCCTGGCCGCGGACCCGAAGGCCGGCGCCCGGGTGCTCGACGGCGGCACGGTCACCCTGGTGATCTCGCTGGGCAAGGAGCGCTACGACGTACCCGCCCTCAAGGGGCTCACCGAGGACGCGGCGCAGGACCAGCTGGCCGCGACGCACCTGTCGTTCGGCAAGTCCATCGGCCGGTGGTCGGAGACGGTGCCCGAGGGCACGGTCCTGCACAGCGACCCGGGCGCGGGCCAGACGCTCCGACCGGGCACCGTGGTGGACCTGTACGTCAGCAAGGGCCGCAAGCCCCTGACCGTCCAGGACTGGACCGGCCACAGCTTCGTCGAGGCCGAGGCGGCCATGGAGCGCAAGGGTCTCGAGGTCACGTCCACCGAGGAGTACTCCGACACCGTCGAGCAGGGCATGGTCATCTCGCAGTCCCCCGACACCGGCACGCTCTTCCGCGGCGACGAGGTCGGCTTCGTGGTCTCGAAGGGTCCCCAGCTGGTCGAGATCCCCAGCGGGCTGCGCGGGTCCGGCGTCGAGTACGCCCAGCAACAGCTGGAGGCCGCCGGCTTCGAGGTCGACGTGCAGCACATCGACAACTACCTGGGTCTCGGCTTCGTCTACAGCGTCGACCCCGACTCCGGCACCATGCTCCCGACGGGCTCCACGGTCACCCTCTGGTTGATCTGATCTAGTAGCGCCCGTGGAGGGGACGCGACGCACGACGCTGCTCGCGACCCTCGCCCTCGTCGCGATCACGGCCGGCTGGGGCAGCACGTTCTTCCTCATCAAGGACCTGCTCGAGCGGGTGCCGACGCTGGACTTCCTCGCGGTCCGGTTCGCGATCGCCGCGCTGGCGCTCGTGCTCATGGCTCCCCGCGCACTCTCCCGGCTCAGCCGCGAGTCACGCCGGCACGCGGTCGTCCTCGGGCTTCTCTACGGGTTCGGGCAGATCCTCCAGACCGCCGGGCTGGCGCACACGCCGGCCAGCGTCTCCGGGTTCATCACCGGCCTGTACGTCGTCGCGACACCGCTGTTCGCCGCGGTGCTGCTGCACACCCGGATCACCTGGCTCACCTGGGGCGCCGTGCTGCTCGCGCTCGCGGGGCTCGGCGTGCTCACCCTGCAGGGGTTCTCGGTCGGGTACGGCGAGGCGCTGACCTTCGTGGCCGCGATGCTCTACGCCCTGCACATCGTCGGCCTCGGCGCCTGGTCGCAGCCGTCCGAGGCGATGGGCCTGGCGATCGTCCAGCTCATCGTGATCACCGTCGTCTGCCTGGTGACCACCGCCCCGGACGGGATCGTCCTCCCGGACCGGACGTCGGACTGGCTGGCGGTGCTGTACATGGCCGTCGTACCCGGCGCGCTGGGCATCGTCGGGCAGACCTGGGCACAGGCGCACCTGGCGCCGACCCGGACCGCGATCGTGATGAGCATGGAGCCGGTGTTCGCGGCGTTCTTCGCGGTGCTGCTGGGCGGCGAGTCGCTGACGGTGCGGATGCTGTTCGGCGGCGCCATGGTGCTGGCCGCGATGCTCGTGGTCGAGCTCGCGCCGCGGCGGAAAGTGGAGGGCGAGGTCACCCATCTGGCGGTCTAGAGAGTTGACCCAGCGTCATCCTCCCCTCCATTGTCGCGTTGGTGACGCGACAAGCACCGAAGGGAGGCGGAGCGATGACCACGTGTGCCCGGTGCGGCGCCGAGGTCGGCGACGCCTCCGCCTGCCCGCAGTGCGGGCAGAAGGTGCTGTCGCCCCAATCGAGTGACCAGTCGAGTGACCAGTCGTCCTCGGGATGGACGCCCGAGCCGCCGGACTGGCGGACCGACACCGCCGAACGACCGGCCGTGCGGCCGCCCGTGGAGCCCCAGCCGGCCGCCTCGACGCCGGGGCCTCCGCGCTTCCCCCTGTACGCCGACGAGGCCGAGGAGAGCGTCAGCGCGCACGTCGAGGTGGAGCCCGACCCCGCCGCGCACCAGCCGGTCCCCCTCGACCCGGCACCGTACGTGCCGCCACCGGACCCCTACGGCCCGCCCGACGAGGACGCCGACGACGGCCCGGGAGCCCCGGCCTGGCTGCCCTGGGCGATCGTGTCGCTGGTGATGGTGCTGGTGGCCGTCGGCGGCGTCTGGCTGCTGATGTCCGGGGGCGACGACACGGCCAGCGACCCGGCCCCCGCATCGACCGTGAGCGAGAAGATCCAGGCCAACCAGAGCCCGACCCCGCGATCGACCGCGCCGGAGACGTCGGACTCCGCGCCGGCCAGTCAGTCGGCCAGCGAGTCGGCCCCCGCGGGCGACGCGACCGACGTGGCCGGCCAGGCCACCGCCACGGCGCCGAGGAACGCGCCGCCGAACGTCGACGCCTTCGGCAACCGCACGACGTACGTCGCGGCCAACATGCTCGACGGCAGCCCCAGCACCTGCTGGCGGATGGCCGGCGACGCCAGCGGGTCGGAGCTGACCTTCGCGCTGGCCGCGCCGACCACGCTGACCGAGGTGGGGCTCGTCAACGGGTACGCCAAGACCGCGCTGGTCGGCGGCCGCAAGCTCAACTGGTACGCCGGCAACCGCCGCGTCCTGGCGGTGCAGTGGGTCTTCGACGACGGGACCACGCTCGACCAGCAGCTGCAGTCGACCAAGCAGATGCAGACCATCGACCTCGAGACTCCGGTGAGCACCTCGACGGTCACGCTCCGGCTCGTGTCGGTAAGCGCGCCCGGGACGGGTCGCTCGGCCCGCGACTACACCGCGGTCAGCGAGGTCAGCCTCGTGGGGACGCCGGCGGGCTGACCGTCACAGGCGGGCCAGCACCTCGGCCGCGCGCTTGGCGTCGCCGGCGGAGACGTCCAGGTGGGTGACGAGCCGGACCGCGCGCGGGCCGACCGCGGAGATGAGCACGCCCTCGTCGCGGGCGGCCGCGACGTACCGGGCCGCGTCCGGGCGGTCGACCACCACGATGTTGGTGTCGACGAGGCCCGGGTCGGCGCCGCACGCGTCGGCCAGCAGCCGTGCGTGGTCGTGGTCGTCCGCGAGCCGGTCGACGTGGTGGTCGAGGGCGTACGCCGCCGCGGCGGCGAGCACGCCGACCTGCCGCATCCCACCGCCGAGCCGCTTGCGCCAGACCCGGGCCTCGGTGACCGCGGCCGCGGAGCCGACCATCATCGAGCCGACCGGGGCACCGAGCCCCTTGGAGAAGCAGACGCCCAGGACGTCCGCGACCGCGCCGTACTCGCTCAGCGGCGTGCCCGTGGCGACGTGCGCGTTCCAGAGCCGGGCGCCGTCCAGGTGGATCGCGACCTCCGAGGCGTCGGCCCAGGAGCGCAGCGCCTGGAGATCGGCCAGCGGCAGCACGGCCCCGCCGGCGAAGTTGTGCGTGTTCTCGACCGACACGGCGGTCGTGCGCACGAAGAACGGGCCCATGTCCGGTGCGAACAGCCCGGAGATCGCGGCCAGGTCGACCTGCCCGCGCGGCGAGGTCCACGTGCGCATGGTGATGCCGGCGACCGCGCCGTGGGCGCCGAGCTCGGCGCGGGCGACGTGCGCCGACGACTCGCAGAGGACCTCCTGGCCGGGCGCCACCACGGACCGCACCGCGAGCAGGTTGGCCAGCGAGCCGGTCGGGGTGAACAGCGCGGCCTCGTGACCGAACATCGCCGCGACCCGCTCCTGCAGGGCGTTGACCGTCGGGTCCTCGCCGTACACGTCGTCGCCCACCTCGGCCCCGGCCATGGCCGCCCGCATCTCCGCGGTCGGGCGGGTGACGGTGTCGCTGCGCAGGTCGATGACGTCGGGCACGAGGCCCATCAGACCATGCGCCGTCTAGCGTCTTCTCGTGACCTCCACCGAGGACGTGTCCTGGCCGGTGACCACCGATCGGCTCTCGTTCCGGCCGTCGACGGCCGCCGACGCGGCGGCGTTCTTCGCCTACCGACGGCTGCCCGAGGTCTCGGAGTGGCTGCCGCGGACGTCACCCGACGGGGCCGGCGTCGCGGCACGCTTCGAGGACGAGGAGTTCCGCCGCCGTACCTTCGTCATCGAGGTCGACGGACGCGTCGTGGGCGACCTGTACCTGCACGTCTCGGACAGCTGGTCGCAGGCCGAGGCCGGGGACGCTCCCCAGCAGGCCGAGATCGGCTGGGCGCTGGACCCGGCGTACCAGGGCCGGGGTCTGGCCCTCGAGGCCGTGCGGGCGCTCATCGGTCTGTGCTTCGGCGAGCTGGGGCTGCGGCGGGTGTTCGCCACCACCTTCGCCGACAACACCGGTTCCTGGCGGCTGATGGAGCGGGTGGGCATGCGGCGCGAGGCGCACACCGTGCGCGACGCGCTGCACCGCGAGCGCGGCTGGCTCGACGGGTACACCTACGCCCTGCTGGCCGACGAGTGGGCCGACGAGTGGGCCGCCCGGGAGTGACTCCGGGGCGGCCCTCATGTGGTGGTGCGTGCGCTTAGCCGGCCTGAGCGGCGTTGTACGTCGCCTGGATGACCGAGCCGAAGTACGGGCCCCACAGGATGTTCTTCACGCCGGTGTAGCCGAAGCTGGTCACCGAGGCGAGGGAGCCGTTCTGGATCCAGCCACCGCCGGACGAGCCGCCGGTCATGTCGCAGGCCAGGCCCTGGTCGGTACTGCCGCCGTAGGTGTCCGGGACGACGACGCCGGTGCAGGAGTACAGTTGCTGGCCGTTGAACGGCCGGGCGGCCGGGTACCCGTAGGCCTTCATCGTCTGGTTCTTGGCCGCGTTGAAGACCGGGGCGTAGCTGCCGGTGACGTCGGTGAGGCTCTGGCCGGAGCCGTTGGCGTTCATCACCGCGAAGCCGACGTCGTAGTTGTAGTCACCCGTCGTGGCCCACTGGCTGGTCGTGTACAGGGTCTTCGCGGTCCACGTACCGAACGGCCCGCTGCCGTTGCTGTACGCCGGCGCGAACGCGAAGTTCGTGACGTAGGCGCCCGGACCCTCGTTCACGCAGTGGCCGGCCGTCGTGACCACGTCATGGTTCCCGCTGGTCGTCGCCGTGCCGGAGCAGACGTAGTTCGCATTGCCCTCGGTGAAGAAGACCTTGCCGAACTGCGGCACCGGGGTCTCGGCCACGGCCGTGCCGCCGCTGGTCCCTCCCCCGGGCTTGCCCTTCGCCGGGTCGATCTTCGTCCCGACCGGGATCGCGCTCCTCATCCGCGCCGGGGTCCAGTACTGCTCGATGCGCTTCTGCTCGCGCGTGGTCGTCGCCGCGTCGTGGCGGCTGACGCTCGATGCTGCCCTGGCACGGTCGGTGCCGGTGGCGCCCGCAACGCCCGCGGTGGCCAGGCCGATCGCCGAGCTCAGCGTCAGGCCGGCCGCCAGGGCCAGCCCCACAGTCATGCGTCCCTTCATGTGACTCCTCCTGTCGATGCCCCCCGAGAGGCTTCGACGGGTCTCGCCGAGCCGGGGACGGTCGGACGCTAGTCCGCCGGTCCCGTGCCCGGCCACACCCGCGGGAGGGGATCAGGGCAGCCGGAGGGCGGGCGACCACCCGGACGTGGACGAGCCCTTGTGGGTCCGCGCGCGGGCCTGCCAGGTGCCCTTGCCCGGGTCGAAGCGACCGGAGCCGGTCGTGGTCGCCTGCTTGTACGACGTCCAGGTCGTGGTGCCCGCCTTGCGCACCTGCACGTCGTACGAGCGGTTCTTGTGGTTCTTGCCCGCCAGCCAGCGCAGCTTCCACCCGTCCTTCACGGTCCCGGTGGCGGCCATCGGGACGACGACCTTCCCGTGCATCATCGAGTGGATGGAGCAGTGGTAGGCGTACGTCCCGGCCGAGGCGAACCGCACGGTGCGGCTGGCGCCGCCGGACGTGGGACCGGTGTCGAAGAACCCGTCGTCGGACGTCACGGTGTGCGAGATCGGGTCCTGGAACGTCCAGGTCACCGACTCCCCCAGCCCGACCCGGACCGCGGCAGGCGTGAAGGCCATGTTCACCACGGTCACGGTCGCTCCGGCGGCGTGCGCGTTGTCCGTCGCAGCATCCGTCGCGGCGACGGGCAGCAACGGGAGGGCGAGCGCAGCGAGGACGCCGACGACGCGCGAGGTTCTCATGATGGGCGGTACGGTCGTCGGGCACGACTGGTTCACGACGAGGGCGGCACCTCGTCTGCTTGATTGACGTCAATCAAGCCGGCCACAGCCTCATCCGCGCAGGCACCGGAGACCCAGTCGGCCCGTGGGCCGGCATGCTCGGCGCAGTAGAGCGCCAGGAGGTGTCGAGCCCGCGTGGGGCCGATCTCTGACTCACTGCATGCGGTCTCGCGTAGTCCGGCCACGAGGGCATGGAGCACCTGGAGCCGGTGGTCATCGGACTTCAGCTCGGGGTGGATGTCGGCGAGCAGCTCGTGCTCGTGCCGGCGGAGCGACGCGAGGAGCGGCGCGACGGATGGTCGACGACGAGCCTCCTCCTGTAGCGCGAGGAGGACGCGACACCATCCGGTCTCCTCCTCGTCGTCTCCGGGGAGCATGGCCAGCGCAGCGTGGTCGTAGGACCGGGACGTGGTCCACGGCACCCATCGCTGGTAGAACGTCGCGGCGATCAGCTCGACCATCCGGTCGCGGGTGCCGACCCACTGGTGGATGGCTTGAGGGCTGTGCCCGATCCGAGCCGCCAGGGAGGCGTAGGTGACTCCGGAAACCCCGCGTGTGGCGATGATCGGCATTGCGACGTCGGTGATGATGTCGCGGCGTGCCAGGGAGTCGAGGCGGAGCATGCGCCCAGCCGAGCACATCACGGGGCGGCAGGACCGCGCCCTCCACAGGCCTTGGACTGGTCAGACCTGGCGCAGCATCTCCGCGACGAGGAACGCCAGCTCCAGCGACTGGACCCGGTTGAGGCGGGGGTCGCAGACCGACTCGTAGCGGTGGGCCAGGTCGATCTCGGCGAGCTCCTCGCCCCCGCCCACGCACTCGGTGACGTCGTCGCCGGTGAGCTCGACGTGGACGCCGCCGGGCCAGGTGCCGAGGGAGCGGTGCACGTCGAAGAAGCCCTGGACCTCGGCGATCACGTCGTCGAAGCGACGCGTCTTGTAGCCAGACGAGGCCTCGAACGTGTTGCCGTGCATGGGGTCGCACACCCAGGCGACGTCCACGCCGGCGGCGGTGACCTTCTCCACGACCTCGGGGAGACCGTCGCGGATCCGCCCCGCGCCGAACCGCGTGACGAACGTCAGCCGACCGGGCTCGTTCTCGGGGTTGAGGCGGTCGGCGAGCGCCAGGGCGTCGTCGGGGGTGGTGCCGGGGCCGAGCTTCACGCCGATGGGGTTGCGGATGTGGCGCAGCAGCTCGACGTGCGCGCCGTCGAGCTGGCGGGTGCGCTCGCCGATCCAGACGAAGTGGCCGGAGACGTCGTACGGCGTGTCCGTGCGGGAGTCGATGCGGGTCATGGCGTGCTCGTACTCGAGCACCAGCGCCTCGTGGCTGCTGTGGAAGTCGACCCGGTGGAACTCGTCGGGGTCGGCCCCGATCGCCTGCATGAAGGTGAGCGCCCGCTCGATCTCGTTGGCCATCCGCTCGTAGCGCTGGCCCACCGAGGACTCGCGGACGAAGTCGGTGTTCCAGGTGTGCACCTGGCGCAGGTCGGCGTAGCCGCCGGTCACGAAGGCGCGCACGAGGTTCAGCGTGGCCGCCGACGAGTGGTAGACCTCGACCAGCCGGTGCGGGTCGTGGGCGCGCTCCTCGGCGGTGAACTCGTAGCCGTTGACCGCGTCACCCCGGTAGGCCGGGAGGGTGACCCCGTCGCGGGTCTCCAGGTCGGAGGAGCGCGGCTTGGCGTACTGCCCGGCGATCCGACCGACCTTGACCACCGGGACGGAGGCGGCGTAGGTCAGCACGACCGCCATCTGGAGCAGCACGCGGAGCTTGTTGCGCACGTTGTCGGCCGTGACGCCGGCGAACGTCTCGGCGCAGTCGCCGCCCTGGAGCAGGAACGCCTCGCCCCGCGACACCGCCGCGAGCTTGTCCTTGAGGTCGTCGCACTCGCCCGCGAAGACCAGCGGCGGCATCGTGCGCAGCTTGGCGACGGCGGCGTCCACGGCGGCCGGGTCGGCGTAGGTCGGCTGCTGGGACGCGCCCCGGGCGTGCAGGTCGGCCAGGGAGGGGACGAGGCCCTCGGTGGCGACGCGCTCGCCGGGCGCCCGACCGACTACTGGGTTCACCGCTCCAGGGTACGGGGCGGCGAGGGTCAGGAGCCGAACGCCGTCCAGAGCACGATCATCAGCACCATCGCGCCACCGAGCACCAGCCCGGTCACGGCCGCCCACCGGGCCGTCGCGAGCCCCCGCAGCGCGACGATCCCGGCGACGACCGCGGCCAGGGCGAGGGGCAGGCCCCAGACCCAGCCCTCCCCCGGCAGACCGGAGTCCCAGGTCAGGATCGACCCCGGCACGGAGAGCGCCCCGAGGACGAGTGCGACGTACGACGGGCGGGCGGACTGGTGGCCGGCGAGGTCCACTCCGGAGGAGATGTTGGTCATACGACGACGCTAGGGAGCCGGCGCCCCTGCCGTAACGCGGTCACCACCGGACTCCGTGTGCGTGGTGCTACTGACCGCCCGTGCTGATCGAGCCGCCGCGAGGGACGAGCGGCGTGTCGAGATCCCGGCCACCTACTGGGCGCGCAGGTAGGACAGCACCGCCTGCACGCGACGGTGTCCGTCGCCGTCGCCGTGCAGGTCGAGCTTCATGAACACCGCGCGTGTATGGCTCTCCACGGTCCGCTCGGTGAGCACCAGCCGCGCGGCGATGCCTGCGTTGGTGAGCCCCTCGGCCATCAGCCCCAGCACCTCGCGCTCCCGGGCGCTGAGCCGGTCGAGGGCGTCGTCGTCTCGGCGCACGAGCGTGGCGACCAGGTCCGGGTCCAGCGCGGAGCCGCCGGCCGCCACCCGCTGGGCGGCGTCGAGGAAGTCCGCGACGTCCAGCACGCGGTCCTTGAGCAGGTAGCCGAAGCCGCGCCCGGAGACCAGGTCGACCACGCCGCCGTACACGTGCTGCGACAGCATCAGCACACCCACGCCCGGGTGCTGCTCGCGCACCCAGCGCGCCACCTCGAGCCCCTCCTCGGTGTGCGTCGGCGGCATCCGGATGTCGGCCACCAACAGGTCCGGGACGCTCTCGGCGACGGCGCTGCGTGCCTCGTCGGCATCGCCGGCCAGCCCGACGACCTCGTGGCCGGCGTCGCGGAAGAGCCGCGCGAGCCCGTCACGCAGCAGCACCTGGTCCTCGGCGACGACTACGCGCACGGCAGCTCCGCCCGGACCCGCGTGCCGCCTGCGGGCGGGCTGTCGACGGTCAGCGTGCCGCCGAGCGCGGCGACGCGGTCGCCCATGCCGGCCAGGCCGCTGCCGGGCGCGGCCAGCGCTCCCCCGGGCCCGTCGTCGGTGACGACGACGACCAGCCGGCCCTCGACCCGGTCGGCCAGCACCTCGATCAGCGCCGGCCGGGCGTGCTTCAGTGCGTTGGCCAGCGCCTCGCTGACGACGAAGTACGCCGCGGTCTCGACGTCCCTCGCGAACCGCTCGTCGGTCACGTCCAGCACCGTCCGCACCGGGGCGCGCCCGGCCAGCTCGGACAGCGCCGGGCCGAGGCCGGCGTCGAGGGTGGCCGGGCGCACGCCACGGGCGAGCTCGCGCAGCTCGCGGATGGCACTGCCGAGGCGCTGCACGGAGTCGTCGAGCTGGTGGCGCACGGGCGAGTCGTCCTCCAGGCCGGCCTGGAGGTGGCGCAGGTCGAGCCCGATGGCGACCAGCTGCTGCTGGGCGCCGTCGTGCAGGTCGCGCTCGAGCCGGCGGCGCTCGTCGAGGGCGGCGGTGACGATGCGGGCCCGCGAGCGCTCGACCTCGGCCAGCTGGCGGCGCACCTCCACGCGCAGGCGGGCGATCTCCACGGCGAGCCCGGCGCGCATCAGCAGGTGCTCCAGGTCGCGCCGGACCGACGGACGGTGCACGACCGTTCCCAGGTGCAGCTCGCCACGGCGTACCGGCGTGCGAGCGGTCGGCGAGGCGGGCAGGTCGGCCACCAGGTGCCCGTCGGCGTCGGCGTGCGAGTCCTGTGCCGGCAGCCAGTAGTAGACGCGCAGGTCGTCGTCGCCGACCGCCCGGGCGAGCGTGTCGGCGACCTCCTCGGGCTCGCGTCGCCCCGCGCGCAGGTCGGCCAGGAAGGCGTCGACCAGCTGTTCGCCGGACCACCGCCGCGGGTTGAGTGAGCGCTCCACCCGGCCCTGCACCGTGGCGCGCACGGGGCGGAAGGCCAGCGCGACGGCCAGTGTCGCGGCGGCCGTGGTGATCGGGCTGCCACCGCCCAGCAGGACACCGCCCACCAGGATGACCGCCACGAACGCCGCCGCGAGGAGGGCCGTCACCGCGGCGTACGCCACGGTCGCCGCGACGACGCGGTCGACGTCCCAGAGGCGGTAGCGCAGCACGGCGACGCCGATGCTCGCCGGCAGTGCCATGAACAGCAGCACGAACGGCAGCCAGGTCGCCAGCCCGGACGAGTCGGGCGTCTTGTCGAGGAACGTGGAGCTGAGGATCGCCACGGGGAGCAGGCACCCGGCCAGCGCGATCCACTTGAGCTGCCGCCGGACGACGGCATCGGAGCGGCGGTACCTCAGCACCAGCGAGGTCGCCGCCAGCACCACGGTGATGGTCATGCCCGGCAGGCCCAGTCCCAGCACCGCGTGCACCGGTGCGGGGAGGACGTCGAACGAGGGAACGTCCTCGAAGGGCCGGTCCAGCCGCTCGCCACCGAGCACGCCGCTCAGCGTGGTCGCGCTGAAGGAGAGGACTCCGAGCACCACGACCCAACGCCACCGGCGCGAGAGGAGGGTGCCGTTCGGCAGCAGCAGCAGGACCAGCAGGAACGGCGCGAACAGCAGCGGCCAGCCGTGGGTGTCCCAGATCGCGGCGAGGCGCGCGCCGGGGAGGTCGCCGTGGCTGGTCGGCGAGTACGAGTAGCCGGCGTACGTCGAGGCGAACCCGAAGCTCACCAGCACCAGCCAGTTGGCCAGCAGCAACCAGCCGATCGCTCCGCCGGCCCGGCGGAGCACGAGGAGCCAGCCGACCGCGAACGACGCCAGCACCACCGGCGCGAAGGTGAGCAGCTCGCGGAGCCCACCGGCGTACCAGCCGCTGGCGCGCTCGACCAGCAGGTCGACGACCGACCCCACGACGTACAGCAGCGCGGTCGTGCCCGCGAGCACCCACCGCGTCCGCATGGCGACGATCGTCCGCCCTGCGGGGGCACCCGGCAACCGTGGTGGTACCGAGGCTCACCCGCTGGTGGGCTACTCGTCCAGGTGCTCGATGTCGCGGAAGCCCGTCTTCTTCGCCCGGGCTCCGCGGTTGACCATCCACGTGACCGCCCACAGCACGATGCCGACCAGCATCAGCCCGCCCGCGATCTGGTAGATGAGGACCGGGCGGTCGACCCAAGGCCCGACCAGGAACGCGCACAGGACCGCGGCGATCGCGGGGGTGATGCCGGGCGAGCGGAACCGGCTCCGGTGCTCGGTGTCGCGGCGCAGGACCAGGCAGGCGATGTTCACGACCGTGAACACGCAGAGCAGCAGCAACGAGGTCACGCTCGAGAGGTTGAGCACGATCTCGTCCTCGGCCCGCGAGGCGACGTACACGATCAGGCACAGCGCGAGGGCCGTGCTGAAGATGATGCCCATGTACGGCGCGCGGCGGTGGGGCGAGACCTTGCCCAGGCTGCGCGGCAGGACGTCCTGGTGGGCCAGGCCGTAGAGCAGCCGGCTGGCCATCAGCATGTTGATCAGCGCGGTGTTGGCGACCGCGAAGACCGCCAGGAACGGGAAGATCCGGTCGATCGGGATGTCCGGGGCGCCGACCTTGACCACCTCGAGGAGGACGCCACCCTCGGGTGCCTCCCCCATCTGGTCGGAGGTCAGGATCGCCACGCAGGACACGGCGACGAGCATGTAGATGATCACCGCGATGCCCAGGCCGGTGAGCATGGTCCGGGGGAAGATCCGCTCGGGCTCCTGGGTCTCCTCGACCATGTTCACCGAGTCCTCGAAGCCCACCATCGCGAAGAACGCGATGGACGTGGCCGCGGTGACGGCGAGGAACAGGCCCTTCTCGCCGGAGTCCTCGAACGTCGTGACGCGGCTGAAGTCCGCGTCGCCCTGGGCCATCGCGAAGAAGCCGACGCCGATCACGATCGCCAGCGCGGTGATCTCGACGAGGGTGAGCACGACGTTGAACTTCACCGACTCGCCCACGCCGCGCAGGTTGACCAGCGCGAGCACGATCATGAACGCCAGGGCGATGGCGGTGTTCACGCCGGTGCTGGCCTCCGACCCGATCCAGTCGTTGACGAGCAGGCCGCCGGTGAAGTTCTGGGCGAGCACGTTCGAGGAGGTCGACGCGCTGGCGATGCCCGAGCAGATCACCGCGAACGCCACCAGGAACGTGACGAAGTGGATGCCGAACGCCTTGTGCGTGTAGAGCGCGGCGCCGGCGGCCTGGGGGTACTTCGTGACCAGCTCGAGGTACGAGAGGGCGGTCAGCGTGGCGACCACGAAGGCCACCAGGAACGGCAGCCAGGCGATGCCCCCGACCACGCCGACCAGCTGGCCGGTCACGGCGTAGACGCCGGCTCCGAGGATGTCCCCGACCACGAAGAGCAACAGGAGCTTCGGCCCCATCACCCGCTTGAGGTCCGGTTCCGGGCCGTTGACGTCCCGTTCGGGTGTGGCGGTCTGCGTCGTGCTCATGCGCGGCTCCCTGGTTCCGAGTGACAGGTGGCCACATCGTGACCCAGATCCGGGTGGGGTGCCACCCACCACCCCAGGCGCCCCTCAGTCGAGGTGCCGCACGTCCGCCCAGATCGCCGACCACGACCGCAGCGGACCGCGACACACGGCGACCGGCTGGCCCTGCTCCTCGTTGTCGACGTCGTGCCCGTTGTCGAGCCGGTCGACCACCTCGCAGGAGGTGAACCACGACCGCAGCAGGGCCACCTGCCCGCCGACCACGACGACGACGTCGGTGCCGTCCGGGGGCCGGCCGAGGTCGGCCAGGCTGTTGTGACCCGAGTACACCGCGGGCAGCCCCTCACCGAGCCGGACGAGGGCGCCGGCCTCGCCGTAGTTGCTCGCCAGCACCACTGCCCCGGCGCGCTCGTCCGCCGGCAGCGCGGCGTACGCCGCCTCGACCTGGTCGACGTACTCGGGCCAGCCGACGGAGTCGGCCGCCAGCAGGTTGATGCCCGGCACGGGCGTGCTGCCGAGGACCGACAGCGGGAGCAGCGGCAGCGAGATCACCGCGGAGACGGCCGTGTTGAGCGCCAGCCAGGGCCAGGCGAGCCGGACCCCGGCGGCGCAGCCGGCCGCGAACAGCACCACGAGCAGGAACGTCGGGTAGTGCGGCTGGCTCCCGCCCACGAACGTGAACAGCACGACGACGGCGAACGCCGGCACCAGGAACCGCACCGGCCGCCACTCCGGGCGCCGCCACAGCTCCACGATCCCGCGCACCCACACCCAGACGAGCGGCGGCCCGAGCACGATCAGCAGGAACACCCACATGAACCACCGCACCTCGCCCGCGTTGTGCTCGCTCAGAGCGGCGCCCATCCGCAGCTGCGGGAGGTCGTGGGTGGACTGGTAGACGAGGTTGGGCAGCGTCACCAGGACCGCGAGGAGGCCACCGCCGAGCACGTGCGGCGACCGCAGCCGCGAGCGGGGACCGGCGACGAGCAGCCCCACGACGATGCCGACCAGGAGCACGGCGACCAGCAGCTTCACGTACGCCGCCAGGCCGGCCACCACCCCGGCGACCAGCCACAGCCGCGGCCGGTCGCGCAGCTCGGCCCGCACCACCAGCCAGCAGACCAGCGGCCAGGTCACCAGCTCCGGGGTCGAGGTCAGCAGCACGTGGCCGAAGTTCAGGCAGGCCGCGGTGCCGGCGTACGCGACGGCGGCGAACACCTGCGCGCGCCGGTCGCCGCCGAGCTCGCGGACCAGCAGGCCGAGCACGACCACGGAGGCGGCGGCGCACAGCGTCGCCGGGACGCGCAGCAGCACGACGCTCGCGCCGAGCGCGTGGGCGACCAGCGGGACGAGCGGCGGCTGGTCGACGTACCCCCAGGCGGGCGGGAGCATGGCGAAGTACAGCTCGTCGCGCTCCCAGCCGTAGAACGGCGAGCACGCGGTGAGCACCACCGCGACGACGCCGGCGACCAGCCAGACGCCGCGCGCGAATGGTGCCATGCGGGACTGTCTAGCCGAAGAAGACCTCGGCCTCCGCATATTCGGCGGGGCTCACCAGCTTGAGCTCGCCGGTGCCCTCGATGAGCTTCACCCGCTCGATATTCTTGCCGCGCAGCGCGACCATCACGCCGAAGTCGCCGTCGGCGACCGCGTCGATCGCGTGCAGCCCGAAGCGGGTGGCCAGCCAGCGGTCGAACGCCGTCGGCGTGCCGCCGCGCTGGATGTGGCCCAGCACCACGGCGCGGGACTCGGCGCCGGTGCGCTGCTCGATCTCGGCGGCCAGCCGGTCGCCGATGCCGCCGAGGCGGACGTGCCCGAATGAGTCGAGCTCCTGGGACACCAACGTCATGTCGCCGCCCTCGGCCGGGACGGCACCCTCGGCGACCACGATGATCGGGGCGTACTGCGTCTCGAAGCGCCTCTTGACGTGCTCGCAGACCGCGTCGATGTCGAAGGGCTGCTCGGGAATGAGCACGGTGCTGGCGCCGCCGGCGATGCCGGAGTGCAGCGCGATCCAGCCGGCGTGCCGGCCCATCACCTCCACCACGAGCACCCGGTGGTGCGACTCGGCGGTGGTGTGCAGCCGGTCGATGGCCTCGGTGGCGATGTTGACCGCGGTGTCGAAGCCGAAGGTGAAGTCGGTGCCGGACAGGTCGTTGTCGATCGTCTTGGGCACCCCGACGACGTTCACGCCCAGGTCGGCCAGCTGGGTGGCCACCCCCAGGGTGTCCTCGCCGCCGATCGCGACCAGGGCGCCGACGCCCTCGGCCGCCAGGTTGTCCTTGATGCGCTCCACGCCGCCGTCGATCTTGAACGGGTTGGTGCGGCTGGAGCCCAGGATGGTGCCGCCGCGCGGCAGGATCCCGCGGCACTGCTTGATGCCGAGGTTCATGGTCAGGCCCTCGAGCGGGCCCTTCCAGCCGTCGCGGTAGCCGACGAAGTCGAAGCCGTGCACGGTCACGCCCTTGCGGACCACGGCGCGGATGACGGCGTTGAGGCCGGGACAGTCCCCGCCTCCGGTGAGCACTCCGACCTTCATGTGAGGCCATCTCTCCTTGATTGGATCGTTCCAGGGGCCTGTCGAGCCTAGAGCAGTCACCGGTGCCCTGCCAGGTGTCCCGGCGGGTGGACCGGGGACGCGGCCGGCGGCATGGGGGGCGGAGCCGGTCTGGACCGATCCCGTCGAAATGCCCCGCGATCACCACCGATCTGGCAGTCTTGCGGCGTGGATCCGGGGGGATCCGCTTGGGGATGATCTGGGGGGATCATGTCACTCGTCTGCGCCGTACCGTCGTTCACCGACCTCACGGCCGTCACCGGCCAGGACGTCATCGTCATCGGGTCGGGTCACTCGGCCACCCGGCTGCGCCTGGACCAGGTGCTGCCCGACCGCCGCGGCGGCAAGGTCTTCTTCCGCGCCCTGCTCAGCGGCGCGGAGGGCACGGACGTGCGCAACGGCACGCACCTGAGCCGGGTGGGCGACTACCTCGTCCGTCTCCGGCTCAACCGGATGGAGTCCGAGGACGGCACCCCGCAGTACGAGGCGCACGCCCAGGCCGACCTCGACCAGTTCGAGGGCCAGTTCGACCTGGTCGGCGCTAGGTAGCGACCTCGGCCCGGTTGGTGACCACGCGGTCCGCGTGGTCCAGCCGCCGTCGCATCGGTACCGTCGCCGCGGCCCCGGCGAGCGCGATCGCGGCCATGCCCAGCCACGCCGGCCCGGTGCCGCGGTCGAGCAGCCAGGCGTACAGCAGCGGGGCGACGCCGGTGGCGACGTTCCAGGAGAGCTGGTACGTCGCGAGGTACCGGCCCCTCAGCGCGGCCGGCGGTGACTCCGCGGCCAGGGTCGCGAGCACCGGTCCGGAGATCAGCTCGCCGAGCGTGTAGACCACGGCGCCCGCGAGCACGACGGCGACGGCCGCCACGACGCCGAGGCGTTCGGCGGCGAGCAGGACCACGAACGACGCGGCCGAGCACAGCAGCCCGAGCGCCACGATCCGCGACCGGAGGGCGCCGGTCATCCGCACGACGACCAGTCCCTGGCCGACGCCGATCATGAGCGTGTTGATGACGAACACGGTCGCGGACACCCACCCGGGCAGCCCGAGCATCTCCACGACGTACACCGGGATCGCCACGTTGAGCGCGGCCGACGCCATCGCGTAGGTGAAGTTGGTCCCGACCAGCCACGCGTACCCGCGGTCGCGCAGGACCGTGCTCCACCCGCCGACGACCTCGGACGGGTGCGCGTGCGGCGCGCGCTCGGGCTCGTGTGCGGCGACGCCGGCGAGGAGCACGAAGGAGAGCAGGTACGACGCGGCGTTCAGCAGCGCGACCGCGTAGTAGAGCCACAGCGCGTCGACGGTGAGAGCGGCGCCGGCCACCACGCCGCCCACGGCGAACCCGGCGTTGCGCATCGCGCCGAGGAAGCCGAACCACTTCTCCCGCTCCCCCGGCGGCGAGATGAGCGTGACCATGGGCGAGTACGAGCCCCAGAACGCCGTCCGCCCGATCACCGACGCGCTGACGACGAGCGCGACCGACCAGACGTGGTCGGCGAACGGGTACAGGACGAAGCTCGCGCCCTGCAGCAGGTTGCCCGCCTGGAGCACCGTCTTGGAGCCGAACCGGTCGACCTGCTGACCCACCAGCACGGCGGCCGGAAGGGAGAGCAGCGACGACAGCGAGAGCGCGAGCCCGACCTGGACGAGCGACAGGTGCGTGGTCGCCAGGAAGAAGATCATCGACACCGGCATCCAGATCCCGGACCCGACCGCGTCGATGCCGATCGCCGTCACGAAGCGGCGGTGGTGACCCACCTGCGGGAACCCCAACCCGGACGCCAACCTGTTCAGCACGCTGCCATCGTGCAACCTCGAGTCCGGTCGAGGGCAACCGCTTTGCCGCGGGCCGACGGCACGGTGCCGGTGGCACGGACGGTGACCCTGCCCGTCGCACCGCACCCGGACCCGGTCGCCCAGCCCTCGTCAGGCCGGTGGCGTCGGCGCCGAGGTCAGCCGGAGGTCGATGGTGCCGGTGCCCGTGCCGGGCGCCACGAGCACGGTGTCCCCGCAGCAGAAGGCGTCCGACCAGCCGTTGAGGTCCGGCATGGTGCCGATCTCCCCGAACGTCGCGAGGATCGTGCACCCCTCCGACGTGTCCCCCTCACACGGGTAGGTCAGCGGTCCGGCGTAGGCCAGCCACGGGTCGGAGAGCGTGACGTTCTCCGCGGTCAGGGTCTGGTAGCCCTCCAGGTTCCCTCCCTCGAACGAGGCGACGGCCCAGCGGCCGTCCGGCCGGGCGGCCACCCGGAGCGGTGGGCCGTCGATCTGCAGCTCACCCACGTCCACGAGGCTGTCGACCTCGACCTGCCGGGGAGGGAATGCGCGGGTCCGCGGGAACGAGACGACGCGGTACCGGCCGGTGTACGGAAGGCGATGGACGCCGCGGTTCTCCCAGCCCGTGAACGCCGGCGCCACGAACCCGCTGCGGGGGCCGGTCAGGACGAAGCGCTGCCCGAACGAGTCCTCCGCACCGGGAAAGGCGAGGTGGTCCCTCTGGTCGCCAGGTGCGTGGATGCGAACGAGCCGGCCGGCCCGGCCGTGGAAGGAGACGGTCGAGACCGTCCCGAAGCGCGTGGTGCCCGCCGGAGGGGCGTCGACCGCCGTCGACGCGGGCCGGGCCCGCCGGACCGCCACCCGGCCCGACTGGCCGTGCCGGACGTACACGACGACCCCGTTGCGTGCGGCCAGGCTCTGCGCCAGGGGTGCTCCTCCCCAACGCCACCCGAGGACGCCGAACCCCGCACCCATGACCACGCTGTGCCCGAGGTCGCTGCCACCCTTGCCCTTCGCCACGACGGCGGCCAGGTCGGGACCGGTGACCCCGAGGAACTCGTCGCGCGGGGTGAGGACCCGGAATGCGCGGACGAACCCGCGGCGGTCGCGCACGACCGCGGAGTGGCCGGGACGGAGCGTCTGCACCTGGAGGAGCTCCAGCAGGTACTGCCCCGGTCCCCCGTCGTAGCGGAGGGTGAACCAGCCCGAGGACGGCAGTCTCAGGAAGCCGGCGGGGTCGATGGCGACGCGCGTCGGCGTCTCCCGGTCGTCGAGGAGCTTCAGCTGACGTGAGTTGATGAGCGGGTCGACGTGCACGCCACCCAGGGTCACCCGGTCCCCCTCGCGACCCTGGAAGCGCAGGAAGAGCACCTGGTTGCTGCCGACGGCCACCGGCTTCCCGCCGTAGGTCCGGACGACGTGCTTGTCCGCCGTTCCGTCCCCGCCACCACCGGCCCGCGCGGCGGGACCGGGGGCGAGGACGCCCGTGACCAGGGCGGCGGACGCCACCAGAACCCACGCTCGACGCATGACGACCCCCTCGCTCCTGTGGAGGGTACGACGCCGCGAGCGGCCGCGCAGTCCGTTCCGGGCGAGCCGCACTAGGGTCGCGCCATGACGTTCTCGATCGTGGCCCGCTCCGCCGACGGGGAGTCGTGGGGCGTGGCCGTGGCCTCCAAGTTCCTGGCGGTCGGGTCGGCCGTCCCCGCGGCCGTGGCCGGTGTCGGCGCGATCGCGACCCAGGCCGACGCCAACGTCGCGTACAAGGGGCAGGCGCTCGCGCACCTCGACGACGGGGCCACCGCGTCGGTCGCCCTGCAGCGGTTGCTGGAGGAGGACCCGGGCCGCGACGCGCGCCAGGTCGGGCTGGTCGACGTGGACGGCGGAGCGGCCAGCCACACGGGGCCGGCGTGCATGGAGTGGGCCGGGTCGGTGACCGGGGACGGGTACGCCATCCAGGGCAACATCCTGGCCGGCGAGGAGGTCGTGCAGGCCATGGAGGCGGCCTGGCAGAACAGCGACGACGACGCTCCCCTGGCCCGCCGGCTGCTGGCGGCGCTGACCGCCGGCGACGACGCGGGAGGCGACAAGCGCGGGCGGCAGTCGGCCGCACTGCTCGTCGTGCGCGAGGGAGCTGGGTACGGCGGCGGCGACGACATCGCCGTCGACCTCCGCGTCGACGACCACGTCGACCCGGTCACCGAGCTCGCGCGGCTGCTGGACCTCAACGACCTGTACCTGACCGCCTCGACCGAGGAGGAGAAGGTCTGGCTCACCGACGAGCAGAAGCGCGAGGTCGACGAGAAGGTCACGGCGCTCGGCTTCCCCGACCTCAACGCGTGGGTCGGCACCGAGAACTACGAGATGCGCGCCGACCCCGACGGTGAGTGGCTGGACGAGCGGATCCTCGAGATCCTGCGTGACAGCGGGTCGTCGGAGGCCTCATGAGCATCCTGGCCATCGACGCCGGCACGACCGGCGTCACCGCACTGGTCGTCGACGAGGCGGGGTCGGTGGTGGCCAAGGGCTACCAGGAGTTCGCGCAGCACTTCCCCCAGGCGGGCTGGGTCGAGCACGCGCCGGAGGAGATCTGGCAGGCGACGCTCGAGGCGGTCCGGGCGGTCCTCGGCCGCGTCGACGCCTCGCAGCTGCGCGGCGTCGGCATCACCAACCAGCGCGAGACCGTGGTGCTCTGGGACCGGGAGACGCTGGGCTCGCCGCGACGCGCGATCGTCTGGCAGGACCGCCGTACCGCCGCCATCTGCGACCGCCTGCGCGCCGACGGCCACGAGGCGCGGGTCGCCGAGCTGACCGGGCTGCGGCTCGACCCGTACTTCTCCGGCACGAAGCTCGTGTGGCTGAAGGAGAACGAGCCGCACACCTGGGCACTCGTGGAGTCGGGGCGGTACGCCGTCGGGACGGTCGACTCGTACCTGATCGCGCGCATGACGCGAGGTACGTGGCACGTCACCGACGTCTCCAACGCCTCGCGCACCCTGCTGTTCGACCTGGCGGCGGGTTCGTGGTCCGACGAGCTCTGCGGCCTGTTCGGCGTACCTCGCGACGCCCTGCCCGACCTGGTGCCCAACTGGGGCGAGGTCGGCTCGACCGAGCCGTCGGTGTTCTGCGACCTGTCGCTGCCGATCGCGGGCATCGCCGGCGACCAGCAGTCGGCACTGTTCGGGCAGACCTGCTTCGACCCGGGCGACGCCAAGTGCACCTACGGCACCGGCTCCTTCATCCTCACCAACACCGGCACCTCCCTGGAGCGCTCCGACGCGGGACTGCTGTCGACGGCCGCGTGGCGGTCGCCGTCCGGCGAGCTGACGTACGCGCTCGAGGGCGCGATCTTCGTGACCGGCGCCGCGGTGCAGTGGCTGCGCGACGGCCTGCAGATCGTCGGCTCCGCGGCCGAGACCGCTGCGGTCGCCGCGACGGTCCCCGACTCCGACGGCGTGGTGTTCGTGCCCGCCCTCACCGGCCTCGGCGCCCCGCACTGGGACCCGCACGCCCGCGGCACGATCCTCGGCATCACCCGCGGGACGACGCGCGCCCACGTCGTCCGCGCCACGCTCGAGGCCATCGCCTTCGAGGTACGCGACGTGCTGGAGACCATGCCGTCCGACTCGACTCCGCTGCGTGTCGACGGCGGCGCGGCCGCCAACGACCTGCTCTGCCAGATCCAGGCCGATCAGCTCGGTCGCGTCGTCCAGCGTCCCCGCATCGTGGAGACGACCGGCCTCGGCGCCGCCTTCCTCGCCGGCCTCGGCGTCGGCGTCTGGGACTCCACCGACGACCTCCGCGAGACCTGGCAGCTCGACCGGTCCTTCGACCCCGCCGCCGACCGCACCGCCGCCGACGCCGCTCACGCCCTCTGGCTCAAGGCGGTCGAGCGGGCGAAGTCCTGGGCCTGAGGACGAGGCGGTCTATCCAGGCCGTCATTCGTTCGGACAGTTCTTGGCGATTCGCACCCCAGACAGGGGCGTCCAGCCCTACCGTCCCCGCATGCGCGGAGGGTCTCGAGGGAGTCGCGTGCCTGCCCTGGACGGCGTACGCGGCATCGCGATCCTGCTGGTCATGCTCGGCCACCTCATCGCCACGCGGTGGACCGACTGGATCTCCACCTCCGGGGTCACCCTCTTCTTCATCCTGTCCGGCTACCTGATCACGGGCCGCCTCCAGGCCGGGCAGCCGCTCGGGACGTTCTTCCGCAACCGGGCCCGTCGCCTCCTCCCGGCGCTCGCGATGATGCTCGCGGTCACGGCACCGTGGTTCCTGGTCCGTGGTCAGGCGACGTGGTGGCAGCTCCTCGAACCCGTGCTGTACGTGCGGGACATCACCGTCGCGCACTTCGGGGCGCCCTGGTCGCCGTGGACGCACACCTGGTCCCTCGGGGTCGAGGAGCAGTTCTACCTGCTGTGGCCCTTCGCCCTCCTCGCCTGGCGGCAACCGCGACGGGGCGTCGTGCTCGTCGGCTCCCTCTCGTTCGTGGCCATGCTCCTGGCGTTCGCCGCCGGCAACGTGTCCCTGGCCCTCTGCTCGCCGTTCACGCAGGCGTGGGCCCTGTGCCTGGGCAGCGCGCTCGCCCTCTACGGCTGGTCGCCGCGGTGGCCGGCCTGGACGTCCGCCGCCTGGCTGCGGTGGTGCGGCATCCGGTCCTACTCCATGTACCTCTGGCACTTCCCGCTGATGGTCGTGCTGGAAGGCTGGATGCCCGACCGGGTCGGGTTCCTGCTGGCGTCCTTCCTCAGCGCCGGCATCGCGGCGCTGTCCTGGAAGTACGTCGAGGCGCCCTTGCTCTCGCGGGGGACGGTGGTCCGCACCCCGGCCAGGACCCCGGTGACCGTCTGACGGAGCTCCCCGGCCCGGGCCGAGCCAACCGACACTCACGCGCCGCTCCTCGCGCGCAGGCGGCCGGGCGGTGGGCCCGTGCCGGTCTGACCCGGACAAACCGACCCTCACTCACCGCCCCTCAGCGCGAGCCCTGGCGGCGGTGAGCCTGACACCCTTCTCGCCGGTCGAACGGTGCCTGGCTCACCGGCGCCCGGCGGTCCGGCGCAGCCGCGGTGAGCCAGTGCCGGTCTGATCCGGACAAACCGACCCTCACGCACCGCCGGTCGCGGAGACCGCCCGAGCTACGACTGCTTCCTCAACCGCCCCACCGCGGACTCAGCTTGCTCGCGCGCCTGCTCGGCCTTCCGCAACTCGGTCCGGGCCTCGGTACGGGCCTCCTCGGCCTCGTCGAGCTCCTCGTCGACCTCCTCGGCGGACTCCTCGAGCTCGACGAGCCGGCGCTTGAGCTCGTCGATCTCGGCCTGGAGCTGCATGGTGCGGGCCTCGAGCTCGGTGACGGCACCGTCGGCCTCGTCGTACGTCGCGCGCGCGGCCTCCTCGGCCGAGGACGCGGCCTCGAGGGCGGCCTCGGCGGCGGCGAGCTTCTTGGCGTCGGCATCGGGGTCGGGGACGACCTTCAGATCGGGTCGGCCCGAGGGCGCGGCCGGCGCCGAGGTCGCCGAGAACCCCAACGCCGCCGGCAGCGCGACCGCCGCGCCGGCCGTCGACTCGCCGACGCCGGTGGCGGCCATCGCGGCGACGAGCAGGCCGCTGCGCAGGGCCTTGGCGCAGTCGGGGTCGAGCATCGCGGCGGTCAGCGAGTCCTCGACCTGGTCGGCGACGGACTGGGTGACCTTGACGCCGAGCGAGGAGGCCACGCCCCGGGCTCGCGCGGTCACGGCGTTCGTCAGTTGACGGCGCTGCTTGGTCAGCTCGCGCATCTCCTTGCCGTCCAGGGAGGTCGCCGCGTCGCGCAGGGCGGCGCCGACGGCGAGCACCTGGTCGACCTGCTCGGTCTCGTGGCGGACCAGCATGTTCACGACCCAGGCCGCCAGGGACGGCTTCTTCAGCGCCTTCACCGGCCCGGCCAGCTCGGTGCCCTTGAGCTCCTTGGCCTTCGCGTCGCGCGCGGGCGTGAAGTCGTTCATCGGCAGCCCGTACAGCTCGTCGGCGATGTCCAGCAGGTCGTCGCTCACGACCGCGACTCCATGAACGCCCGATGGCCGGTCAGCTGCCGGTCGAACAGCCCGCGCAGCTCCTCGTCCGCGATCCCCGTCAACGACAGGCCGCAACCGTCCGCGACGGCCGAACGCCAGTCGTCGTACGTCGTCAGCTCGGTCTCCGACTGGCCGTCGGGCGTGATCGTGTGGGCCAGGCAGCCGCGGACGACGTCGATCTCGGAGGCCCGTCGTCGCTGGACCACCAGCACGCGGGCGAACCGGCCGTCCGGCGGGGTCGACAGCCGCTCGTGGCACTGCTCCACGTCGACGGCGGACGGACCGGGTGAGGTCTCGACCCCGGCGAACGAGCCGTGCTCGTCGGCGACGAACGACCAGCCGTCCTCGCGCACCTCGGTCAACGCGTAGGAGAACCCGCCCTGCTCGTACTCGCCCGCGACCAGCGGCAGCGGCTCCGCGATCGCGTCGCCGAGCCCGACGTCCGGCCACCACTCCCCGGTCGGGTTGTCCGTCGTCGGCAGCCCCGACACCACGAGCACGAGGTGGTTGAGCTCGCCGCTCCACCGGTCGTCGGGGCCGGAGTACACGTGCCCGGCGCGGCGCGTCACGGCGTACCCGAGCTCGACCAGGGCCGTCTCGAGGGCGCCGTTCTGGTGGAAGCAGTACCCCGCCCGGCCGACCTGGCTCACCCGCGCCAGCGAGTCCAGCGGGTCCACGGAAGGTGGGCGGCCGAGCAGGATCTCGAGGTTCTCGTAGGGCACCGCCGCGAGGTGCCGGCGGTGCAGCTCGCCGAGCTCCTCGACGGAGACGCCGGGCCGCTCGTCGTACCCGAGGAAGGCGAGGTACGCCGCCACCAGCTCACTCGTCGTCATCGTCGAGCCCCTGCTCGATGGCGTACCGCGTGAGCTCGACGCGGTTGTGCATCTGCAGCTTGCGCAGCGTGTTCTGCACGTGGTTCTGGACGGTGCGGTGCGAGAGCACCAGCCGGTCGGCGATGGCCTTGTACGACATCCCCTTGGCCACCATCTTGAGGATCTCGGTCTCGCGCTCGGTCAGCTCGGGCACCATCGGGTCGCGGGTGGCCGGCTCCGAGAGGCGGCGGAACTCCCCCAGCACCAGGCCGGCGAGGCCGGGCGTGAACACGGTGTCCCCGGCCGCCACGCGCCGCACCGCGTCGACCAGCTCGCCGCTGTGCGCGGACTTCATCAGGTACCCCGTCGCCCCGGCCTTCACGGCTTCGAGGACGTCGTCCTGCTCGCCGGACGCCGACAGGATCAGCACCCGCGCCGACGGGTCCTGCTCGAGGACGCGCGAGGTCACCTCGACGCCGTTGGGCCCCGGGATCTGCAGGTCGAGCACCACGACCTGCGGGCGGGCCGCCGGGAACCGCGCCAGCGCCTGGTCCCCGTCGGCGGCCACCGCGACGACCTCGAACCCCGCGGCCGCCAGGTCGCGCTCGACCGCGTCGCGCCACATCGGGTGGTCGTCGACGACCATCACCCGCGTGCGCGGCTCGGCCGTGGGCTCCGTCATGGCGGGCACCCTAGTCGGGCGAGCCGTCGAGCGGCCTGAGGTAGCGCCCTCGCCGATGGATCAGCGGATCGTCCTCCCCGACGGTGACCTCCTCGACCACGGCCGTGACGAGCGAGGACCAGCCGACGGGCGTGGCGGACTCCAGCTGTACGCCGGCCCACGTGGCCACCCGGGTCAACCGCGGCCCCCATGGGCTGCTCGTGAACTCGGCCTGCCGGAAGGGCCCACCCGGCGCCGGTGCCGTCCCGGCGAAGGCGTCGGCCAGGTCGCGGTCGTCCCACGTGAGCACGGCGACCACGGCCCGGCCGGTCGCCTCCAGGACGTCGGCGAACGCGCTGTCCGGGTCGACCAGCGCCAGCAGCCGGGCCGGCTCGCCGTTGGCGACCAGTACCGAGGTGACGGTCAGCCCCGCCCACTCGAAGACGTCCTCGCCCTCCCCGGCGGTCCACAAGGTGACCGCCCCGCCCAGGCGACCGCGCAGCCGGCGTACCGGGTCGGCCTCGGGGTCCCGGAACGGGTGCGAGGAGTGGATGGTCACCACCCGAGGCTAGGGCTCGCAGTGGTCTGATCCACCCAGGGGAGGGGGTGACGTACCCCCTCCCCGCCTCGCATGATGGCGACGTCGTTGGGGGACGACAGTGCCGGGGGGCTGGTATGACGCAGTGGCAACGCGGTCGCGTGGCGTTGCTCGCTGCCCTGGTCGGTCTCGGCGCGTTCGTCGCGTTCGCCCTGAGCGCGTCTCACACCAAGGTGAGCGTCGACGTGATGGCGGCCGACTACTCCGCCTGGACGATCACCCGCACCGGCTCACCCAGGATCGACTCAGGTGACCTGTACGCCGGCTATCCGCTGCGCCACCAGTTCGTCCGGGAGACGTCGAGCGGCCACGAGGTCGTCGGCCGCTCGCCCGGGGTCGTCGCGGCCGCGCTGCCGGCGTACCGGGCCTTCCACCCCGGCGCCATGACCGTCGTGCCGGGTGCCCTGACCGCCGCCGCGCTCACGGCCCTGGCGCTGACGCTGTTCTTCCTCCTGCTCGCCCGCGACCTCGCCCGCCAGACGGCGGTGTTCGCCAGCCTGGCGCTGGGTTTCAGCACGCCGGTCTGGAGCGTGGCGGCCAACGGCATGTGGCCGCACACGCTCACCGTGCTCGGGATCCTCGGCCTGGCGTGGGCGGCGCGCAGGGAGCGGTGGTGGCTCGCCGGAGCCTTCGGAGGCGTCGTGCTGTGGGGACGTCTGCACGCGGTGCTGATCGTGGTCGTCGTGGCCGTGCTCGTCGCGCTGTGGCGCCGAGACGTCCGGGTGCTCACCCGCCTCGCAGTGCCGTCCGTGGCGGCCCTCGTGGCGATGTGCGGCTGGAACGCCTGGGTCTACGGCTCCTGGAGCCCGACCGCGGCGTACCAGACCTCGCAGTTCTCGCGGTACGCCCTCGAGCACGGGCTCAGCGTCGTCAACCAGCTGGGCTTCTGGGTCTCCCCGGACCGGGGCCTGCTGGCCTGGACGCCGGCGCTCGTCGTCCTCGCCCCTGCGGTGGTCCGCTCGTGGCGCGACCTGCCGGACTGGTCACGGGCGCTCGTGTGGGGCGGCCTCGCGTACACCGTCATGCAGGGGGTGCTGGACGGCTTCACGGGCGGGGCCGGCTTCTACGGCTACCGCCTCGGCCTGGAGATGCTCGCGTGCCTGGCGCCGGCCGTCGCCCTGTCCCTGGCGCGGACCCGACCACTGGAACGCCGCGTGCTCGGGCCGGTGCTGGGCATCCAGTTCTTCGCGATCGCGACCGGCTCGGTCGTCGAGCGCTTCTACCTCTCCGCGCCTCGCGCCTGGACGGACAACGCCTTCGCCCACGTGATCAGCGAGGCCGGCCTCGTCGGCTACGCCCTGGTGGCGTTGGCCGCCGCGATCGGCGTGTTCGCGGGCCATCTGTGGGCCCGCCGCTCCACGCCGATGCCGACGCCCACGCCGGTTCAGGCGCGCGGGACCGTCAGCTCCCACTCCGTACCGTAGCTGCCTGTCGTCAGCTCGGCGTGACCGCCGAGGTCCTTGATGCGACCTCGGATGGACTCGGTCACGCCGAGGCGGCCGTCGGCGGCCGCCGCGTCGAGCCGGCCGGCGGGGATGCCGGGCCCCTCGTCGCGCACCGAGACCACGACCCGCTCGGGGAACGCCTCGAGCAGCACCCACGACCTGGCGCTGCGGCCGACGTGCACCAGGGTGTTGGAGATGCACGCCGACACCGCGGCCACCACCTCGTCCACGACGTCGGCCTTCATCGGTACGGCGACACCGGGCAGCGACACCGTCACGTTGCCGTGCTCCTCGAACCGCGCCAGCTCGACCGCCAGGTCGACGGAGTCGCCGAGCTGGGGTGGCGTCATCGAGTCCTGCGCCCGGATCAGCCCACGCAGCCGGGTCTCCTGCTCGCCGGCGAGCCGGCCGAGCTCCGCCGCCTCACCTCCCAGCTCGGCACCCCGCCGCTGCACGAGGGCGAGCACCTGGAGGACGCCGTCGTGCACGGCACGGGCCAGCCGGGCCCGCTCGGCCTGGGCGGCCGCCGTGCGCTCGACGGCCGCGACGGCCATCCCCGACCGCTGCAGCGAGTCGGCGACGTACCCGACCAGCGGACCGCCGATCATGAGCAGGAACAGGTTGCCGTAGTTGCTCTGGGTGATGTGGTCGCGGGAGGCCACGTCGGCGCAGACCAGCACCAGGGCGGCGACGAGGCCGCCGACCACCCGCCACTGGATCGACCACACCAGCATCGCGCCCATCACCCAGAAGCCGCCGACGGTCGCGTTGAAGTCGGCGCCCTTGAGCCACGGCGAGACCACCAGCCCCGCCACCGCGAAGGCCAGGTCCACGACGAGCAGGAGCGGCGTACGTCGACGCGGCTCGGCGTACGCCCACAGCGCGAACACCGTCCAGGCCACCAGCACCACGACCACGACCACGGCCGCGGTCGGGTGCTCGAAGGCGTCGCGCCGGTAGACGTTGAGGCCGATCATGTTGGCCAGCAACAGGGCCCGCAGCACGCCGAGGGCCTTCAGCAGGCGACCCCGGACCGCCCGCGCTGCCGGGTCGTCGTACGTCGCGAGCAGCCCGGCGGGACTTCTCAGGACGCCTTCTTCTGCTGCGGCTTCTGCTCCGCCCCGGCGACGGGCAGCTCGGTCGCATCCTTCTTGGCCTTCGCGGCCAGCTCCTTGGCCTTCGAGGCGTATTGGTCGACGTACTCCTGGCCGGAGAGCCGCATGATCTCGTACATGATCTCGTCGGTCACCGAGCGCAGGATGTAGCGGTCGTTCTCCATGCCCTCGTAGCGGCTGAAGTCGAGCGGCTTGCCGAACCGCACGAGCGGGCGGGTGAGGCGGCCGAAGGTCTTGCCGGGCGGCGCCACCACGTCGGTGCCGACGACGGCCACCGGGATGACGGGGACCTGGGTCTCCAGCGCGAGGCGGGCCACGCCGGTCTTGCCGCGGTAGAGCCGGCCGTCGTGCGAGCGGGTGCCCTCGGGGTAGATGCCGAAGAGGTCACCCTCCTCCAGGATCTTGCGGGCCGACGACAGCGCGCCCTCGGCGGCCGAGCCGGAAGCCCGGTCGATCGGCACCTGGCCGGATCCGGAGAAGAACAGCTTCTGGAACCAGCCCTTGATGCCCGGCGAGGTGAAGTACTCGGCCTTGGCCACGAAGGTGACCCGCCGCGGCAGCGTCAGCGGCATGAACATCCAGTCGGAGTACGACAGGTGGTTGCTGGCGAGGATCGCGGGACCGGTGTCCGGGACGTTCTCCGCGCCTTCGACGACGGGGCGGAAGATCAGTCGCAGGAAGGGACCGAGCGCGATCCACTTCAGGAACCAGTAGAACAACCGCCGCCTCCTCCCGTGAGCCCCCGGCCGGCCGACCACCAGGAAGCCTAGACCCGTTGGTGCACAATGCCGCCCATGGCGCCGTCCACCCCACTCCCCGAGATCGCTCGCGAGACGCTCTCCGCACCGGCCCGGCCCGAGCTGACCGGCGGTCGCCGGATCGGCGTGCTGCTGAGTCACGGCCTCACCGGCAACCCGACCTCGATGAACCCGTGGGGCCGGTACCTCGCCGACCAGGGGTACGCCGTCGAGGTGCCGCTGCTCCCGGGCCACGGCACCACGTGGGAGGACGCCAACAAGACGAGCTTCGCGGACTGGTACGGCGTCATCAACGCGACCTTCGACAGGCTGCGCGCCGACGTGGACGCCGTCGTCGTCGGCGGCCTGTCCATGGGCGGCGCGATCGCGCTCCGGCTGGCGGCCGACCGGGGCGACCAGGTCGCCGGCATCGTCGTCGTGAACCCGGCGCTCGCCAGCCGCCGCAAGGACCTGCTGGCACTGCCGCTGCTCAAGCACGCCGTGGGCGGTTTCCCCGCGATCGGCAACGACATCAAGAAGCCGGGCGGCAACGAGTACCCGTACCCCAAGACCCCGCTCAAGGCGCTCCACTCGTTCGTCCAGCAGTGGAAGCCGCTGATCGCCGATCTGCCCCGGATCACCCAGCCGCTGCTGGTCTTCCGGTCCGTCGACGACCACGTCGTCGACTCCTCCTCGGTGCCGATCATCACCCGCGAGGTGTCCAGCCGGGACGTGACCGAGCGACTGCTCGAGAACAGCTTCCACGTGGCCACCCTGGACAACGACGCACCGCTGATCTTCGAGGAGTCGGCGGCCTTCGTCGCGAGGGTCACCGCCGACGTACGGTAGTTCCGTGACGGGGCCCAGGGACACCCACGGCGAGGACGCCGCCTGGCGCGACATCGTGGACAACTACGGCGACCGGCCGCTCCTCGAGCCCGAGCCCACGCCGCCCGCGCCCCAGCCCGACGACCAGCCCGACGACCACCCCGAGCTCGCCACGGACGACCCGTGGCTCGAGGAGCGGTTCGTGCCGCCGCCCCCGCCGCCGCTCCCGCGCCTGCCGTTCGACCGGCTGCTGGCCTGGTCCGGCGTCTTCGTCTCGCCGCTCATCCTGCTGGTCGCCACCGTCCTCCAGCTCCACCTGCCGACGATGGTCGCCTGGCTGCTCGTCGGCGGCTTCCTCGGCGGCTTCGGCTACCTCGTCGCCCAGATGCCCCGCGGCCCACGAGACCCCTACGACGACGGAGCCGTGCTCTAGGGCTCGGTCGGCCACTCGGTGGTTGAGGTGCGAGGAGCGCCAGCGACGAGCCTCGAAACCACTGCTCGACGAGGGGTGGTTTCGAGGCTCGGCCGTGACCGGCCTCGCACCTCAACCACCGATCTGACGTGCCAGCAAGGCGGCACCCACCAGGCCGGCTTGGGGACCGAGTGCCGCCGGTACCAGGGGCGGGATGACGCGGTCGGCGGCGCCGACCAGCGAACGAGCCAGCGCGGCGCGGGCGGGGTCGAGGAGCAGGTTGCCCGCGGCGGAGACGCCTCCGCCGACGACGAGGAGGGCGGGGTCGAGGGAGGCCACCAGGTTGGCGAGCCCGACACCGAGCCAGTCGCCGACCGAGCGGAACGCCTCCAGCGCGACCGCATCCCCCTCGGCCGCGGCGGCGGTGACCATCGCGCCGGTCAGCGCGCGGGGGTCTGCGTCGGTGATGCGGGTGAGGACCGGCGACGCGCCCAGGCGGGCGCGGGCGTGCCGGACGAGGGCGTTGCCGCTGCAGTACTGCTCCCAGCACCCGCTCCGGCCGCACTGGCACGGCAGTCCGCCGGGCACGACCTGCTGGTGACCGAACTCCCCCGCCATCCCGCCGACCCCGCGCCAGAGCTGGTCCCCGAGCATCAGCGCGCCACCGATGCCGGTGCCCAGCGTGACCAGGACGGTCGAGGACGAGCCGCGCCCGGCGCCGTACTCCGCCTCGGCCAGCGCCGTGCAGTTCGCGTCGTTGTCCATGATCACCGGCACGCCCCACCGTTCCGACAGCACCGCGACCACGTCCTCGCCGTGCCACGGGAGGTGCGGCGCGAAGAGCACCCGGGTGCGGGTGGCGTCCACGAACCCGGCCGCCGCGAGGCCCACGGCCTGCAGGGGCTCGTCGCCCACCGCCTCCATGACCGCCTCGGTCAGGGCGTTCTCGACGAGGTGGGCGGGCACGCGGCGTCCCGGGGTGAAGCGCAGCGCCGTACGCCGCACCTCGCCGTCGGCGGTCACGGCACCGGCCAGCACCTTGGTGCCGCCGATGTCGACCCCGACGATCACGCCCGGGTCACCGGTGCCTGGCCAGGTCGGCCGCGCCGATCAGGCCGGCCCGGTTGCCGAGCACCGCCGGACGTACCTCGGCCAGCGGACGGTGGCCGCGCCCGGTGAGCTGGCGGGCGAACGCCGCGCGGATCGGGTCGAGCAGCAGGTCGCCGGCCGCGCTGACGCCGCCGCCGATCACCACCACGGCGGGGTCCAGCACGGCGGCCAGCGACGCGATGCCGTCGCCCAGCCAGGTGCCCAGGTTCGCCAGCTGCTCGACGCAGAACGGGTCGCCCGCCTCGGCGCACTCGGTCACCAGCGGGCCGGTGATCGCCGCAGGGTCCCCGCCGGCCCGGTCGAGGAGGGTGCGCGCGAACGGCGAGCCGGTGGTCGCGACCGCGCGCGCCTCACGGACCAGGGCGGACCCGCTTCCGTAGGACTCCAGGCAGCCCCGGTTGCCACACCCGCACAGGATCCCGTCGGGCACCACGCGCATGTGGCCGATCTCGCCGCCCACCCCGTATCCGCCCCGGAACAGCCGGCCGTCGTGCACGATGCCGCCGCCCACGCCGGTGCCGACCGTGACGAGGAGCAGGTCGTCGAACTCCTCGCCGGCGCCGTAGCGGAACTCGCCCCACGCCGCGGCGTTCGCGTCGTTCTCGACCACGAACGGCAGCGGCACCCGCTCCTCGAGCTCGCGGCGCAGGTCCAGGTCGCGCCATGCCAGGTTCGGCGCGAACATCACCACGGAGCGCCCCTTGTCGATGTACCCGGCCGCCCCGACGCCGACGGCCTCCACCGCGTGCCGGCCCGACAGCTCGACCACCAGGCGGGTGATGGCCTCCTCGATCGCGGCCACGTCGGTCGCCGGCGAGACGACCCGCAGCTCCTCGAGGACCTTGCCGTCCTCGTCGACGACGCCGCCCAGGATCTTCGTACCGCCCACGTCGACGCCGATGGTGAGGCTCATGCGTCCTCCTCCGGCCAGTCCTCCGACACGTCGATGTGCTCCACACCGGGGTCGCGCCCGTCGGCCGGCGAGCTCGAGAGGTACGTCGTCGCGGCCTGCGCCAGCGACGAGATCGCGCTGGCCAGGTGCTCGCGCACCTCGGGCGAGGCGGACCGCACGACCTGGATGCCGCGGCACAGCGGGCAGTAGCGGCAGTCCTCGCCGTTCGCGAGGTGCTCGTTCACGTCGTGGGTCAGGACACCCCAACCGTCACCCAGGCCGTCGACCCAGCCCGGTGTCCCGTGCTCGCGGGCCCAGTCGCCCATCGCGCCGAGCAGCTTGGCGGCCTCCTCGGCCACCGTGCCGACCGGCTCGTGACCGGGCTGGCTACCGGGCTCGTTGCCGGGCTCGTCGGGGGTCTCGGTCATCCTCCGACTCCCTCGCTGGTCCCTTCGCTGGCATCCACGAACCGCACCTGCAGCTCGCCGTCCTGCACCCGAGCGCCGGCAACCCGGTGCCGCGCCAGGCCGGCGGGCACCGTGAGGAGACGACGATACGACCCGACGGTGACGACCAGATCGTCGCCATGGCGGGCGAGATCGACCTCGGCCCGCGTGACGCCGGGAAGCGCGAGGTGGAGCACCGCGCCGCGCGGGTCGCGGGTCAGCCGGAGCGGCCCGTCGCCGTCCGGCACCGCGAGCGGGTCGGCGCCGCCGTACGCCTCCTCGGCCAGCGTCGTCAGGGCGCGTACGCCGACGGGCTCGGCGGGCCGGTACTCCGACCGCCACACGGGCAATCCCGCGAACGACTCGGCGACCTGCTCGAGCACCTCGTCCTGCGCCACGACCCAGCCGGCCCGCCAGTCGTCGGCGCCGCCGGCCGGGAAGAGCCGGTTGGCGACGACGCCGTCGACCCTGTAGCCGAAGAGGGAGAGCGTCGTGTAGGACCGTCGCGCCTCGGCCAGCACCACGGCCTCGGGGGTGAGCACCAGCCGGACCGTCGAGCCCGGGCCGGTGAGCAGGGTGCGCACCTCGGCGAGCTCGGCGTGCAGCCGCTCGACGGCGTCGAAGACCGAGTCGCCGGGCATCGGCACGCCGGCGGCCCGCGTGAGCACCGGGCGCAGCGCCTTGACCACCCGGCGCTCGACGGGGAGGACGCGCTGCATGTACCAGCCCAGCGCCTCCGGGAGCGCGAGCAGCCGCAGCGTCTCGGCGGTCGGCGCGCAGTCGACGACGACCACGTCCCAGCGACCGGACGCGGCGTGCAGCCTCAGCTCGAGGAGCGCGAGCACCTCCTCGGCGCCCGGCACGACGGTCAGCTCCTCGGCGGCGACCGGGTCCACTCCGGTGGCGTCGAGGACGGACAGCAGGTACCGCTGGATGGCTGCCCACGACTGCTCGAACCGCAGCTGGGCGTCGACCTGCTGCACCCAGAGGCGCTCGGCGACCTCCGTGGGCTCCCTGAGCGGACCGGTGATGCCGAAGGCGTCGCCCAGCGAGTGCGCGGCGTCGGTGGAGAGCACCAGGGTGCGCTCGCCGGCCGCGGCGGCGAGCGCCGCCGTACCGGCGGCCAGAGTGGACTTGCCGACGCCGCCCTTGCCGGTGAAGAGGAGGACCCTCACCGGCTCAGGCCAGCGACTCGACGCGCTGCTTGAGGCCCTTGAGCGCGGCGTCGATCAGGATCTTCTCGCCCTTGCGCTTGATCATGCCGATCAGCGGGATCGAGACGTCCAGCGCGAGCCTGTAGGTCACCTCGGTGGTGCCGTCGCCGCGGTCGTCCAGGATGTAGGAGCCGTCCAGCGCCCGCAGCATCTTGCCCTCGGCCAGGGTCCAGGAGACGTCGCGGTCGCCGTTCCAGATGTAGGCGAGGGTGTACTCGTCCCTGATCGGGGCGACGTCCAGCGCGAAGAACACCTCGGCGGCGCGGCCACCGGTCCCCGCGGAACGGACGGTCGCCACCTTCACCCCCTTGGCCCAGGCGGGGTACGCCGGGAAGTCGGCGATCACGTCCATGACGGCCGCCGGGGTCGCGTCGATGACGATCGACGAGGAGGTCTGCTCGGCCATGGCCCGGAGGCTAGCCGATGGCACGGGGGCTCCCGAGCGGTAGCCTCGCCCGCGGATCAGCCCCCGAGCCCGAAGTCCCCAGGAGGTTGCCGGCTTGCGCGAGTACTCCACTCCCCTGACGGTCGCGCTACCCGCGACGGGCAACCTCACCGACGACGTCGTGCGCAACGCCGAGGAGGCTCCCGACGCGGCGGTCCTCACCCGCCGGTCACCGGGGTCGGAAAACTGGGAGGACGTGACCGCAGCCCAGTTCCTGGCCGAGGTTCGCGCGGTCGCCAAGGGGCTGGTGGCCTCGGGCGTCGAGGCCGGTGACCGGGTCGCCCTCATGTCGCGGACCAGGTACGAGTGGACGCTGGTCGACTACGCGATCTGGTTCGCCGGGGCGGTGTCGGTGCCGGTGTACGAGACCTCGTCGGTCGAGCAGGTCGGCCACATCCTGCGCGACTCCGGCGCCCGCGCCGCCGTCGTCGAGGGGCCGTCCCACCTGACCAGGATCGCCGAGGTGCGCTCGGACCTGGACGAGCTGCGGCACGTCTGGTCGATCGAGGACAACGCGGTCTCGGTGCTGACCAACCTCGGCGCCGACGTCGCCGACGCGGACCTCGAGACGCGCCGTACGACGGCCACGCCGCTCGACCTCGCCACGATCATCTACACCTCGGGCACGACCGGCAGCCCCAAGGGCTGCATGCTCACCCACGGCAACTTCATGACCGAGCTGGGCGTGGCCGTGCCCGAGCTCGACGAGCTGTTCGCCGTCGACGACGCCGCGACGCTGCTCTTCCTCCCCCTCGCGCACGTGTTCGCCCGGATCATCGAGGTCGGGGCGGTCAAGGCCCGGGTCCGGCTCGGCCACAGCGCGGACGTCCGCAACCTCGTCCGCGACCTCGGCCAGTTCCGGCCGACGTTCGTCCTGGCCGTGCCGCGGGTGTTCGAGAAGGTCTTCAACACCGCCGCCCAGCAGGCCACCGCCGACGGCCGTGGCCGCATCTTCGAGCGCGCCGCGGAGGTCGCCATCGCGTGGTCGCGTGGGCTGGACTCCCCCCGGGGCCACGCGTCGCCGGCCGTGCGTGCCCAGCACGCGGCGTTCTCCCGGCTCGTCTACGGGCGCCTGCGCACCGCCCTGGGCGGGCGGTGCCTGTACGCCGTCTCCGGTGGCGCGCCGCTCGGCGAGCGGCTCGGCCACTTCTACCGGGGCATCGGGCTGACCGTCCTCGAGGGGTACGGGCTGACCGAGACGACGGCGGCCCTGACCGCGAACACCCCCGGCGCGGTCAAGGTCGGCACCGTCGGCCGGCCGCTGCCCGGCACCTCGGTCCGGGTCGCCGACGACGGCGAGCTGCTGTTCCAGGGCGGCCAGGTGTTCGCGGGGTACTGGCAGGACGAACCCGCCACGGCTGAGGTGCTCGAGCGGGACGGCTGGTTCCACACCGGCGACATCGGCGAGATCGACGACGAGGGCTTCGTCCGGATCACCGGGCGCAAGAAGGAGATCCTGGTGACGGCCGGCGGCAAGAACGTCGCGCCCGCCGTGCTCGAGGACCGGCTCCGCGCCCACGCCCTCGTCGACCAGTGCATGGTCGTGGGCGACGGGCGGCCCTTCATCGCCGCGCTGGTGACCCTCGACGAGGAGGCCCTGACGGCCTGGGCGACCGCGCATGACAAGCCCACCAAGGTGGCCGACCTGGTCGACGACGCGGACCTCCGGGCCGAGCTCGACGAGGCCGTGGAGGACGCGAACAAGGCCGTCTCCCGGGCCGAGTCGATCCGCAGGTACGCCGTCCTGCCGGTCGCGTGGACCGAGGAGGGCGGCCAGCTCACGCCGAGCCTCAAGCTCAAGCGCGACGTGGTCATGCGCGAGCACCGCGAGGACGTCGCGGACCTCTACGGCTGAGCATCCGTCTCGCCTGTCGATCCGCCAGACGGACGCGCGCGCACATTCTTTACGAAAAGCCCTCCCGGCCCGAAGCGCGCCTTTACGATTCCAAGCGGCGAGCCGGAACGGTCGCCTAATCCCCACTCAACAGCACAGACGTTCGCTCAACCACTCGCAAGCCTCATTCCAGCGCTGGGGGGTGCTGGGTCGACCGCCAGGCCACCGAAAGGGTCACAGCCGATGGATCGCCGCAGGGTCCTCCTGATCATCGCCGCAGTCGTCGCCGCTCTCGGCACGCTCCTCGTCTTCCTCTACGTCCGCAGTGCGGATGCCCGCGCGCAAGACAGCGTGGACGCCGTCACGGTCCTCACCGCCGCCCAGCCGATCGAGTCCGGTGAGAGCTACCAGGCCGCACTCGACGCCGGCAAGATCGTGCCCAAGGGTGTCGCTCGCAGCCAGCTGCTCGCCAACGTGCAGACCAGCCCGGACGCCCTCAAGGGCACCGTGGCGCTGCAGAACATCCTCCCGGGCGAGCAGATCGTCGCCGACAAGTTCGGCGCGAACGCCGCCGACGCGGCCTCGCCGCTCGGCATCCCGGCCAAGATGATGGCGATCTCGGTCAACCTCACCGACCCCGACCGCGTGGCCGGCTTCGTCAACCCGGGCTCGGAGGTGGCGATCTTCGTGACGTCCACCAACGCCGCCCAGACGAGCGCCGACCCGAACGCGCCCGCCGCGGTGGCCGCCAAGACCAAGCTGCTCCTCGACCGCGTCACCGTGCTCGGCGTCGGCAGCACGACCCCGGTGACCACCACGACGACCGCCGAGGACGGCACCCAGCAGACCGAGCAGCTCCCGCGGACCCTGTTGACGCTGGCCCTCACCCAGGATCAGGCTCAGAAGGTGATCCTCGCGTCCAAGACGCTGGACGTCACCTTCGCCCTTCTGACCAAGGACAGCACGGTCGCCGAGGGTCAAGAGACCACCAACACCGACGTGCTCCCCTGACCTCTCCACCACTCCGGAAGGTAGTCCATGCCCGTCATCGTCGATCCCGACGGCGGTAGCGTCCGCCGGCTCCTCGGTGCGCTCCCTCCCGGGTGCCAGTCCGTCGACTCCACCGACAGACTGCTGCCCTGGTTGGCCCAGCACACCGACGAGTACGTCGTGGTTCTCGGCCCGAACGTCCGGTTCGACGACGCGGTCGCGGTCTGCGAGGGCCTGCGGGTCAGCAGGCCGATGACCGGAGTCGTGCTGGTCAGGGAGAGCTTCGACACCCAGACCCTCGCCCGGGCCATGCAGGCCGGGGCGAGGGAGGTGGTCGCCCTCAACGACCTGGACAGCATCGCCGGGGCCGTGACGCGGGCGCACCAGTTCTCGGTGGCCCTGCGCGGTCCTTCGGCCTCCGAGCACCACGGCACCGTGATCTCGGTGTTCTCGCCGAAGGGCGGCGTCGGCAAGACCACCATCGCGGTCAACCTGGCGCTCGCGCTCACCGACAAGGGCAACCGCCAGGTGTGCCTGGTGGACTTCGACCTCGCCTTCGGGGACGTGGCGATCACGCTCCAGCTCTTCCCGACCCACACCATCGAGCACGCCGTGGGCTCCGAGGACAACGTCGACGTCGCGCTCCTGGACTCGCTGCTGGCCCGGTACCAGGACTCCCTCAAGGTGCTCCCGGCGCCGAGCCACCCGGACGTCCGCGACCGGATCAGCCCGGCTCTCATCAGCCAGACCCTGCGGACGCTGCGCACGATGTTCGACTACATCGTGGTCGACTCCGCGCCGGCGTTCGACGAGCAGACCCTGACCGTCCTGGAGGACACCGACGAGTGCGTGATCATCGCGACGCTCGACGTACCGACCCTCAAGAACGTCAAGGTCGCCCTCGACACCCTCGAGATGCTCAACATCGGGCGCGGGCACCGGCACCTCCTGCTCAACCGGGCCGACGACGCCGTCGGCATCGACGCGCAGAAGGTGGAGTCCATCCTCGGCATGGACATCTCCACCCAGATCACCACCTCGATCGACATCGCCGCGTCCACCAACTCCGGCGTCCCGATCCTCACCTCGTCCCCCAACCACCCCTCGAGCGCGGCCATCCGCAACCTCGCCGCCATGTTCACCGGTGAGCCCCTCTCCCCCGCGTCCGGCCCCGGCCGGCACCTGGAGGAAGAGGGCGAGCGCCGGTCCCGCATCTTCAGGATCAGGAGGTAGGCCATGAGCAGCCTTGCCGAACGCCTTGCCGCCGCCCGCCGTCAGGCGGAGGCGAGCCAGGCGACCACCCCGACGGCCGATCCCGCCGCCGAACCCGCCGCCGAGAACGGCGCGCCGGGTCCCGCGGCCAGCAACGGCTCGACGGCCACCGACCCCGGCCCCGCTCCTGGCGGCGCACCGGGCGCCGCACCGGGCGGTGCGGCGGGCGGTGCCCAGTCGGCCGGTCCTGCCCCCGGCGCCGCGAAGGAGTACACGTCGACGGCCGCCGAGGCCGACGCCCGTCGCCGTGCCGCCCAGAAGCCCGCCGAGCCGACCTCGCGCCGCCGCGGGGCCGGCGCCGAGACCGAGCGGATCGAGGAGCTCAAGGGCCACGTGCACACCGAGCTGGTCAAGCAGCTCGGCCCGCACCTGTACGCCGCCGACGTCGACCAGGCCGACCTGGAGAGCCGGGTCCGCCAGGTGCTCAGCGACGTGCTGTCGCGCCAGGAGCGCCCGATCAGCAACGCCGACCGGCAGCGGATCACCCAGGAGATCAGCGACGACATCCTCGGCTACGGCCCGATCGAGCCCTTCCTGCGCGACTCGGACGTCACCGAGGTCATGGTCAACGGCCACGACTCGATCTACCTGGAGAAGGACGGCCGGCTGACGCCGGTGAAGGCGCAGTTCGCCGACGAGGCCCACCTGCGCCGCACCATCGACAAGATCGTGTCCCGCATCGGCCGCCGCGTCGACGAGTCCAGCCCGATGGTGGACGCCCGCCTCCCTGACGGCAGCCGTGTCAACGCGGTCATCCCGCCGCTGGCGATCGACGGGTCCTGCCTGACGATCCGCAAGTTCGCCACCGACCCGCTGACGGTGCACAACCTGATCGACTTCGGGTCGATCTCGGACAAGACCGCCGACTTCCTCGACGCGTGCGTCCGGGGACGTCTCAACATCATCGTGTCCGGGAGCACCGGCGCCGGCAAGACGACCACCCTCAACGTGCTGTCGTCGTTCATCCCCGGCGACGAGCGGATCGTCACCATCGAGGACGCCGCCGAGCTCCAGCTGAAGCAGGACCACGTGGTGCGCCTGGAGTCCCGCCCGAACAACATCGAGGGCAAGGGCGCGGTCACCATCCGCGACCTGGTGAAGAACTCCTTGCGTATGCGCCCCGACCGCATCATCGTCGGTGAGGTCCGCGACGCCTCCGCGCTCGACATGCTCCAGGCCATGAACACCGGTCACGACGGCTCGATCTGTACCCTCCACTCCAACGGCCCGCGCGACACGCTCGCCCGCATGGAGACGATGGTGCTGATGGCCGGCATGGACCTCCCGGTCCGCGCCATCCGTGAGCAGGTCGCCTCCGCGGTGGACCTGATCGTCCACCAGACCCGCTTCAAGGACGGCTCGCGCCGGGTCACCCACGTGACCGAGGTGGAGTCGATGGAGGGCGACGTGATCACCCTCCAGGACATCTTCGTCTACGACCACTCCGCCGGCTTCGACCACCAGGGCCGTGCCCTCGGTGGCCTGATCCCGACCGGTCTGCGGCCGAAGTTCCTGGAGAAGATGACGCACTCCAACGTCACCGTCGACCCGCTGATCTTCTCGCGGGGCGCTCGATGACCCTGCAGCTCACCACCCACGTGACCGCCCACCTGTCTGCCTGGGCCATCACCGACATGCCGGGCTGGGCGTTGTACGCCGGCCTCGGCGCGCTCGGGCTCGGGCTGCTCGGCGTCCTCACCATGGCCATCCCCTACGAGCGCGAGATGACCGCCGAGGAGCGGGTCAGCCGCTACACGCAGGGCGTGAACCCCGGCCTGGTCTCGGCTCGACCCGATGACCAGCTCGCCACCGCGAAGTCGGCGGCCGCGAACGTCCTCAGGCGCAACAAGGGCCTCGAGATGCGCATCGCCGCGCGGCTCGAGAGCGCCGGCAGCCAGCTCAACGCGTCCGAGTGGCTGCTGGTGCACACCGGCATCATGCTGGCGGCCGGATTCCTCGGCACCCTCATCGGCGGCGGCAGCCTCGGCATCGGCCTGCTCTTCCTCGCGTTCGGTGCCATCGGCCCCTGGTTCTACCTCGGCTTCCGCCGGCGCCGCCGGTTCAAGGCGTTCGCCTCGCACCTGCCCGACACGTTGCAGCTGATGTCCGGCTCGCTCTCCGCGGGTCTGTCGCTGGCCCAGTCGGTCGACACCATCGTCAACGAGGGCGTGGAGCCGATCGCCTCGGAGTTCCGCCGGGTGCTCGTGGAGACGCGGCTGGGCGTGGGCCTGGAGGTCGCTCTCCAGGGCGTGGCCGAGCGGTTCCAGAGCAAGGACTTCGAGTGGGTCGTGATGGCGATCAACATCCAGCGTCGCGTCGGTGGCAACCTGGCCGAGCTGCTGGACACGGTCGCGGGCACGATCCGCGAGCGCGAGTACATGCGTCGTCAGGTGGCCGCCCTGGCCGCCGAGGGCAAGCTGTCGGCCTACGTGCTCGGCGGCCTGCCGCCCGGCTTCCTGGTCTACCTGATGCTGACCAAGGGTGACTACGTGAACGTCATGTTCACCCGGCCGCTGGGACTGTTGATGCTCGGCGGCGCAGCGGTCATCCTCTCGGTGGGCGCATTCTGGATGAGCCGGATCATCAAGGTGGAGGTCTGACATGACGATGCTCTTCGTCATGGGCGCACTGCTCGTCTTCGTGTCCCTGGGCCTGGTGGCCTCCGCCCTGCGCGGCACCACCACCGCCACGGGTGTCGCCCGCTCCCTCGAGCTGATCGAGGCGATGACGACGGCACCCAAGGAGCTGACCCGCGAGCTGGAGAAGCCCTTCGGCGAGCGCGTCCTCGCGCCGCTGCAGAACAGGTTCGTCGGCCTCGGCCGACGCCTGTCCGGCGCCGACAGCGCGGACCGCATCCGACGCAAGCTGGACCTCGCGGGCAACCCCCCCGGCTGGACCGTGGAGCGGGTGCTGAGCGGCAAGGTGCTCGGGGCGATCGGCGGCTTCCTGGGCGGCGTGATCTTCTCGTTGGTCTTCGACTCGCCGACGACCAAGATCGTCGTGATTGCGGGCGTGGCACTGGCCGGCTTCTTCGCCCCGGCGATGTACCTGTACCAGAAGGGCTACGACCGGGCGAGCCGCCTGCAGCGCGAGCTGCCCGACGCGATCGACCTGCTCACCATCTCGGTCGAGTCGGGCCTCGGTTTCGACGCCGCCCTCCAGCAGGTCGCCCACAACACCCAGGGTCCGTTGGCCGACGAGTTCTCCCGCGTGCTGCGGGAGATGCAGATCGGCTCGTCGCGGTCCGAGGCGCTCCGCGCTCTGGCCGAGCGCACCAGCGTCGTCGAGCTGCGGTCGTTCGTGAGCTCCATGGTGCAGGCCGACGCCTTCGGCATCCCGATCGCCAACGTGCTGCGCGTGCAGTCCTCGGAGATGCGGGTCAAGAGGCGTCAGCGGGCCGAGGAGAAGGCGCAGCAGGTGCCGGTCAAGATGACCATCCCGCTGATCTTCTGCATCCTCCCCTGCCTCTTCGTCGCGGTCATGGGCCCGGCGGCCATCCACATGATCGACAGCTTCTCCGGCAAGTAGAGCCGACCGAGCGATCACACATGACGGGGCCCACATGAACGGGCGCAGCACGAGGCAGTACGCCTTCCTGGCTGCCACCACCCGGCTGTTCGCGCTGATCGCTCTCATCACGGCGAGCGTGCTCGCCAAGGACAGCGCCGCCGCCCTGACCATGGTCAGCATCGGCTGCGTGTGGCTGGCCGCCACCGCGGCCGAGCGGATGCCCATCCCCCGCCTGGTGGCGATCCCGATCGAGGCGGCGCTGGTCGGCGTGGCCTGCGCACTGGCCGTGCCGGACACCCTCCAGGTGCTCGCGGCACTGACGTTCCCGCCGTTCACCGCGGGGCTGCGCCGCGGCACGCGCGGCGCCGTGGTGTCGCTGGCCTGCGAGCTGCTCGCCCTCAGCCTGGTCTCGATGGTCTCCTACGGGACGATGAGCGCCGAGGCCAGTCGCACGACGCTCACGTGGGTGATCTTCAGCGCCGGCCTCGGCCTGATCGGCGGCTTCATCCACGCGACGTACCGCGAGCCGATCGACCCGTTGGACTCCTACCGCGACGCCCAGGCGCTGATTCGCGAGCTGATCGGGCTGTCCGACGGGCTGAGCCGCGGCCTCGAGCCCGTGACGATCTCGGCGGGCATCGCCAACGCCGTGCACGACGAGCTCCCGGTCCGCGGACTCGTGGTGCACGTGCCGCGGTTCGAGCAGCTCACCCCGATCATCAACGACCACGGTGGGTCCGCCGAGCAGCAGGCGGCCGCCGAGGACATGGCCGCCCGTGCCTTCCACCAGGGCGTCCTGCTGATCGACGAGTCCGCCTTCGCGCTGCCGCTGAGCAGCGGCGCCGGCACCGTCGCCGTCGTCTCCGGCTTCCTCTCCCCCGGCCTCGACCCGGTGGCGCTCGGCCTGTCGCGCACGCTCGGCGAGCTGGCCGAGCGCCTGGAGCCCGAGGTGGTCCACCTCGACACCGCCCTGCTGTTCGCGGCGTTCCGCGACGCGGCCACGGCCGAGGAGCGCCGACGGCTCGCCCGCGAGATGCACGACGGCGTCGCCCAGGAGATGGCGTCCCTCGGCTACCTCGTCGACGACATGATGGCCGAGGCGACCTCACCCGAGCAGGCGCTGCGCCTCCAGGTGCTCCGCGAGCGCCTCAGCAGCGTGGTCGGCGAGGTACGCCAGTCGGTGCGCACGCTTCGCACCAGCGTCGGCGAGAACGAGTCCCTCGGCCAGGCGATCGGCTCGCTGGCCCGTCATCTCAGCAGCACCTCGGGCGTCCCGATCCAGGTCACCCTGGACGAGTCGACCCAGCGGCTGCGCCCCGAGGTGGAGGCTGAGCTGATGCGCATCGCCCAGGAGGCGATGAACAACGCCGTCCGGCACGCCGAGCCCTCGGTCATCGAGGTGCAGTGCACCGTGGCGCCGCCGCGCGCCGAGATCGTGGTGTCCGACGACGGGCACGGCGTCCGCGGCCGGCGGGAGGACTCCCACGGCCTGGAGATCATGGCCGAGCGCGCCCGCCTCATCGAGGGGGACCTCTCCGTCGACGCCCGAGAGCCGCGGGGCACGGTCGTGTCCGTCACGGTCGGCGGGCCACGTACCGAGCGCCAAGGCCGACACAACGCCGCCAACCAGGCCCCCCGGCAGAACCCGTCCGGGTCGGGGCGTGTCCTGCAACGGTGACCCGACTCCCACAGCCAGGCTGGAGACCATGACCGCAGCTTCTCCCGAGGACGACGTCCGCGTCCTCGTCGTCGACGACCACGAGCTGATCCGCCAGGGTCTGGTCGGCGCGTTCTCGCGCGAGCCCGGCATGCAGGTCGTCGGGGAGGCGGACACCGTGGGCTCCGCCCTCAAGTCGTACGCCGAGCAGCGACCGCAGGTGGTCGTCACCGACCTCCAGCTCCCCGACGGCACGGGGCTGGACATCATCCGTGCGATCCGCAAGGAGAACCAGCAGGCGGGTCTGGTCGTGGTCACCATGCACTCCGGCGACGAGCAGATCTTCGCGTCCATGGAGGCCGGCGCCTCGGCGTTCGTCGGCAAGGACGCCCCCAGCGCCGAGGTGGTCAAGGCCGCCCGCCACGCCGTGGTCTCCCCGCGGTCGTTCCTGTGCGCCGGGCTGGTCGGCGCGATGATGCGACGCGCGTCGGCGGAGTCCACCCGGCTCTCCGACCGCGAGCACCAGGTGCTGGTGCTGCTGGCCGACGGCCTGGGCGCCGGCGGGATCGCGCAGAAGCTCTACCTGAGCGAGTCGACGGCGAAGTCCCACATCGCCCGGATCTACCAGAAGCTGGGCGCCAACAACCGGGCGCAAGCACTGGTGACGGCGATGCGGATCGGCCTGCTGTCGAGCCTGCCGAGCCGGGACCTGAGCGACTGACCGGATCCCGTCCTCAGGTCCCCAGGAAGGGCCCCGTCGACGCCTCTGTCCGAGAGCCCCTGGATTGAGGTATCACCGCAGGTCAGAGGCCAATTTCGTGATTCTCCTGCGAGCCGCCGCCAGGCCAGGGAACCATAGTCCGAAAGGACTACTCGACAAGGAACGTTCACCCGATTCGGGGGGCGCACGAGTCGGGGAAACTTTTGTCCGGAGGCCTCCGGCCTTCTCGACTCAAATCCCCTTCCTCATAGGAGAACAGAAATGCTGGACTACCTCCGCATCGTGCTGAACGCCCGCCTCGCCAAGATGGACGAGCGCGGCGCGTCTGCCGTTGAGTACGGCCTGCTGATCGCCGGCATCGCCGCCCTCATCGTCCTGATCGTGTTCGTCTTCGGTGGCGCCCTGAACCAGATCTTCCAGGACACCTGTGACTCGGTGACCCAGAGCTCCACGGCCACCTGCTGACCCGAAGCAACACCTAGAACCACACGCTGTGGCCGCGAACCTGGGCGACCAGGTTCGCGGCCACGGCCTCATCAGGAGACGATCATGACCATTCCCTGCCCCCCAGAGCGGGACGAGCGCGGCGCCTCGGCCGTGGAGTACGGCCTGCTCATCGCCGGCATCGCCGCTCTCATCGTGGCGATCGTGTTCCTCTTCGGCAGCGGGGTCAACGCTCTGTTCGACGACACGTGCGACTCGATCATGCAGAGCGCGATTCCCTCGAACTGCATGTAACGCTTTCTCAGCGGCCGGCCCGCTGGTCCGACAGCCACCCGGCGACCGCGATCCTCTCACGCGTCGTCGGGTGGCTGCCGAACCAGAACTGCGACCACGCCGGCGTCGCCAGGTCCGACAAGGACCGCAGCGCCAGCTGACGCTGCACCGCGACGAACGCGTCCGGGTCGCGTGTCGCCAGCAGGGCGTCGACGTCGGCCCGGGTCTCGATCCGCCGGCTGATGCCGTTCTGCACGGGACTGGCCAGCAGTCCCGCCACCGCCACCAGGGCCAGGACCCTCGGCACCACCGCCGGGTCCCAGGCCCTTCGTGCATTTCCGGGCGTCTCCCGGCCGCGCTGTGCGCCGGGCTCCTCGCGGCGCCCGGCCAGCACCAGGCCGAGCAGGCCGAGGCCGAACACCGCCCCCGCGGCTCCCAGCAGAGAGCCCGTCAGCACGTCGTCGTGGCGGGCGTGGCCGAGCTCGTGGGCGACGACCGACAGGACCTGGTCCTCCGGCACGTCGTTGACCAGGTTGTCGTAGAGCACGACCCGGCGCGTCCCGCCGAAGCCGGAGACGTAGGCGTTGAGCGTCGTGGTCCGCCGCGAGGCGTCCGCCTCCAGCACGTCGTCGACGTGCACTCCCTCCTCGTCGGCCAGCCGCAGCACCCCGGAGCGCAGGGACCCGTCGGCCAGCGGCGTGAAGTGGTTGAACAAGGGCTCGACGACCACCGGGTAGACGAACGACCCGAGCATGACCAGCACGGCGGCGATCCCTCCGGCGACGGCCGGCCACCACGTCCGCCACCGGCGCGCCGTGCCGACGACGACCAGCAGCACCAGACCGGTGCCGACGACGTTGACCACCCACGACACGGCCACGTCCCGCAGCCAGTCCGGCCAGGCCTGTGTGGACAGCCCGTACTCCACCCGCCGGCGGTAGCCGACCCAGGCGAACGGCAGCGTCACCAACCGGCCGACCAGGTTGAACGCGGCGACGCCGAGCACCACCTTGACCCACCACCAGCCGGGCAGCCGGCCGACCAGTCGCAGACCCGCCCGCGTGAAGCCCAGCCAGCACGTCACGGCGAGGGAGACCACCAGCGAGACGTACCCCAGGATGCGTGCGGGTGCCGAGTAGTCGTGGGCGCGGGCCAGCTGGGCCGGCGTCAGGATCGTGTCCGCCGCGGGCAGCGTGGTGGGACCGCCTCCCGGCACGGGGTGCCAGGGGACGAGCGCGGCCGCGAGGACGACGAAGGCGAGCGCCCCGACAGCGGTGACGACGGCGGCCACCCGTCGTTCGTGAGCGGTCACCACCCGACCCAGTCTGTCAGCGGGCTGGTACCCGGCCCGACCCGGCCAGGTCCGCCAGCCGGCGCTGCCAGAGCCGTGTCAGCGCCGTCTCGCTCAGCCCGAAGCGTCGCTGCAGGGTGGCCCCGAGTGGCCGGCCGGCGTCGACGTCGTCGTACAGACCCACGAGCCCACGCTCGCCGCCCCGCTCCGCGAGGAGCACGCAGGCCAGCCAGGCACTCTCGTACGTCGCCCCCAGATGTGTCGTGGCCGTGTCGAACTCCGCGGCCCCGGGCAGGGCGTCGGGCACGCCGTCGCGGCGGACCTGACGGATGATCTGGGCCGCGCTGGTGGTGACCGGGAGGTCGACGTCGCGCAGCGCGACGTAGTCGGCGAACCCCTCGAGCAGCCAGGGCGGCACCGTGCTGCGGGCCGCGTCGGTGGCCACGTGCGCCGCCTCGTGGCTGAGCACGACCTGGGCGCCGGTCGGGCGCAGCATGTCGAAGACCTCGGGGTTGACGAAGACGTGCACCGGGGAGTCGCCGGTCGTCGACCCGTCGACGGGTGCCGTGACGGCGGCGATCGCGGCGGAATGGCCCGGCTCCGCGTCGATGGCGCGGTCGACCCCGGCCTCCGAGGACGGCACCTCGACCACCAGCCGCGCGTGCCACCCGGGCAGCACGCGCCGGACGACCCGTACCGCGGTCTCCGAGAGCCGCAGGTAGCGCAGTGCCTCGGCGCGCACGGTCGTGCCGTCGCCGGCCGCCACCACCAGGACGCCGGGACCCTCGCGCACCACGACCGGCCCGGAGAGCCAGACCGGCAGACGGCCGGTGTCGGCGCCGCCGAACCCGGCGACCGCCACTCCCCCGCTGTCCACCGGTGCGAAGTCGACCGTCACCTCGGCGCGCGCCGGCTCGGTGCCCGAGTCGTCGGCGTAGCGCCACGTCAGGTCGACGGCGGCCGACCAGCGGCCGTCGGCCCCCACGCCGCCGGTCTCGTCGACGTACCTGAGCCGCGGCTGGATGCCGAGGGCCTCGGCGTTCCCGGCCACGGCCGCGAGGAGGTCCTCCGCGTCGGAGTCGCCCGGGGGCGCCAGCGCGGCGGCCGCGTCGGCATCCCCCTCGGTGAGCGCCCGGCCGAGGTCCTGGAGGGCGACGGCCGCGGCGGCCGGCTCGGCCTGCGGCGCGGACGGGCCCGGAGGCAGCGCGACGTAAGAGGAGTCATGCAGCAGCGCCCAGGCTCCGACGCCGACGAGCGCGGCCGCCAGCGCGAGGCCGGCCACCCATCGACGTGGGCGACCGGCCTGCGGTGACGGATCAGCCAGGACGGACCGCGCCGGCGTACGGCATCGAGAAGACGCCGGCCACGAGGACGCCCGCGCCCGGGTTGGCCGCGTGCACGATCAGGCCGTTGCCGATGTAGATGGCGACGTGGCTGATCGGGCTGTAGTAGAAGACGAGGTCACCGGGCTGCAGGTCGCTGGACGACACGTGCGCACCCGAGCCGAACTGGGCGCTCGAGGAGTGCGGCAGGCCGACCCCGGCCTGCGCCCACGCCATCATGGTCAGGCCCGAGCAGTCGAAGGCGCTCGGTCCGGCGGCGCCGTAGACGTAGGCGTCGCCGACCTGGGCCAGGGCGTACTGGACGGCGGCCGCGGCACGACCCGACACGGGCACGTCGGTCGGCAGCCGCACGGTGCCGCCACGGGAGGCGAGGAGCTCCTCGCGCTCCTGGTCCTTCAGCGTGGACAGCTGGTCCTTGGCCTCGGCGAGCTTGTCGTCGATGGTCGCCTTCTCGTCGGCCAGCTGCTGCTCGATCGCGGAGATCTGCGCGCGTCGGTCGTCGGTGGCGGACTTGCGGATGTCGAGGGCCTTCAGCTCGGTGGAGTAGTCGGCCAGGAGCTGGGTCTGGATGTCGTTGTACGCCGACATGGTGGTCAGCTGGGAAAGGAACGCACTCGGGTCGTCGGAGACCACGGCCTGGCCGACGGCGGAGATGCTGGTGCCTTCGTACTGGCTGATGATGGAGTCCTGGACCTGCTCACGGACCGTGGCCAGCCGACCGTCCTGACGGTTCTGGTCGGCCTCGAGGGCGTCGAGGTCCTTGCGCAGCTCCTCGAGCTCGACCTTGGCCTGGTTGTAGCGCTCGGAGGCCTGTTCGGCCTCGTGGTAGAGCCGGTCGACGCGGTGCTGGACCTCGTCGATCGTCGGCTCGGCGTGGGCCGGGGACGACGGCACCGAGCCGATCACCACAGCGAGCAGAACCCCAGAAATGGCGGCGGACGTGCGCCTCCGACCGTTCAGCACGAGCGGGCGGTCTCCCTTGTTGTCGTACGCCTACCGGGTGAGCTGACGGATTCGGGCACGACAGGCCCTACCCCTCTTCCGTCACGGCCCCGAAACCGTCACTCTCGGAGGGGATTCACCCCAGGTGGGTTGGTTCCCCGGCTCCCGGCCCCCCTGCGGGGGGCCCGGACTCAGCGCGGCGCCCGCGCGGACCCTGGTGGTCCACTTCCACGAGCACCTGAGCGCCACACACTAGTGCGGCTCTCGCCGACCGTCCAAACTTCAACCGGGGTGTCCGCGATGCGTCGGCGAAACACTCGTGTCGTGAGGCCGCACCGGTCCCCACCGTCACATGCGGCCCATCCGTCCCATGGCTCAGGACGCTCATGCCGACTCGATCTCGGGAGGCACCACGGCCTGCACCAGCCGGAGGGGCGGCACCAGACCGCCCGCGGCCAGCACGTCCAGCGCGCGGCACGCGTCGTCGTCGAAGGTGAGCTCGGGGGGTGGCCCGAGCAGGACCGTCACCACGCAGTCGCCACACGCCAGCCCCCGCACCACGCAGGTGTCGCAGTCGATCCTCGTCGTCATGTCCGTGACTCTGTCACCGACCACCGACAGGGGTCCCCCGAGCGTGGAGGAGCCCCGGACGACTTCCTCCGAACGCCGGTCGCAGGCCCGCCCGCGTCCTTATCCTCGGGCTGTGCACCCGCAGGTCGTCGTCGACGGAGCCGTGGTCGCTCCGGCGACCGACGGACAGTCGGGGACCACGCCCGACGTACCCCCCGACGTACCCCCCGACGTACCGCCCGACGCGGCGTCGACGCGCCGCTCGATGCCGCTGGTGCTCGGGGCGCTGTACAGCGTGTGGGCCGCCCTGGCGTGCGACGCGGTCCTGGACATCTCGCTGCGGGCGGAGCCGATCTGGCAGCCCGGGCGCGGCGCCCTGGTCAGCCTGCTGGTCGTGTGGTGTGTCGTGCTCCTGCTGATCGGGCTCACCGGCCGGATCCGGCGGGCGCTCACCGTCCTGGCCCCGCTGTGCCTGGTGATCGGCGCGGCCAACTGGAAGCGGATGTCGATCCTCGAGGGGCCCGTGGTCCCGAGCGACCTGACCTTCCTCGAGCACCCGGGGTTCCTCGAGGAGATGGTCGGCTGGCGCTGGATCGCCGTCGGCGCCGTGGTCGTCGTCGCCGTCACGGCCCTCGTGCACGTCCTGGGCCGGCTGGCCGGCCGGCGCTTCCAGCCGGTGACCCGCGAGCACCCGCGCCGGCGCGCCTGGCTCGTCCTGCGGGCCGTCCTCGTGCTGGTCTGCGGGCTGGCGCTCGTCCACACCACGACCTTCAACCGGCCGGGCAACCTCTGGAGCAAGCTCTACGACGCCGCCGGCGTGACGTGGGCCGGCTGGGACCAGGTCCAGAACTACCAGCAGAACGGCCTCGTCGGCGGGTTCCTCTACAACCTCCCCGCCGAGGTGGAGCCGCCCGCCGGCTACGACGCGGCGGCGATGAAGGAGATCGCCGACCGCTACACCGAGCGCGCGGCCCAGCAGAACCAGCACGCCACGACCGCACTGGCCGGCTACAACGTCGTGCTCGTGCTCAGCGAGTCGTTCTCCGACCCGACCAAGCTCGCCGGCCTGGAGCTCGGCGAGGACCCGATCCCCCACACCCGCGCGGTCGCGAAAGAGCAGTGGGGCGGGGAGTCGCTGGCCATCGGCTACGGCAACGGCACGTCGACGATGGAGTTCCAGGCCCTCACCGGCCAGGCCGAGGCGCTGTTCGACCCGCGCCTCTCCATCCCCTACCAGCAGATCGTGCCGGGCCACCCCGACTACCCGTCGGCGGTCGGCTGGTTCAAGGACCAGGGCTACCGCGCGGTCGCGATCCACGCGTACTCGACCATGCTCTACAACCGCGAGAACGTCTACGAGAACTTCGGCTTCGACGACTTCGTCCACGACACGACGATGCACGAGGACGCCCACGTCGAGCACAGCCCGTTCATCTCCGACAAGTCGACGTACGACGAGGTCCTCCACCAGATCCGCGCGTCCGACAAGCCCCTCTTCGCGCACGTCGTGACCATGCAGAACCACGTGCCGACCCAGTGGTACGACGACCCGGTGGAGGTCACCGGCACCTCGGGCTCCGAGGCGGCGGCCGTCGGCGGCTTCGCGCGCGGCCTGAGCTACACCGACGCGGACCTGCCCGCGTTGCTCGACGGCATCAAGGCCACCGGCGAGCCGACGGTCGTGGTCTTCTTCGGCGACCACTTCCCCGGCATCTTCTCCTCGAGGACCCGGAACGCGAACTCGGACCTGACGATGCACACCAACCCGATGTTCGTCTGGTCCAGCGAGGGTGCCGACCACAGGGCCCTGCCCGTCACCAACCCGGTCTCCTTCCTGCCCCTCGCCCTCGAGCGCATCGGGGCTCCGCTGCCGCCGTACTACGAGCTGCTCCGCGAGGCGGGCATCCGGCTCGGGGCGCTCGGGCCGGACGGCGTCGTCACCCGCAGCGACACGGTCGTGCCGTACGCCGACCTCGACCAGCGGCAGCAGCAGGTGCTGCGCGACCTGCGGATGGTGCAGTACGACTTCTCGTTCGGGCAGCGCTACGCGCTCGACGAGATGTGGCCGGGCGCCGCCTCAGCGGGCGAGTAGCTCCAGGAACGCCGCCGCGGACACCGGCCGCGCGCCGCCCGCCCGCGCGTCGCGCGCCACCTCCTGGTCGTCGGAGACCACCACGACCGTGCGGCCGGGCGGCTCCGCGGCGACCAGGTCGCGGATGACGTGGTCGGCGATCACGCCCGGTGGGCTGAAGACGACCTTGACACCCCGTGGCGCGGCGACGACCGGGCGGTTGGTCAGGTTGGCGGCGTCGAAGACGACGGTGATCTCGGCCCCGGTGCGGGCCACCATCGGAGCCAGGGCTCCGAGCAGCCGCTGGCGCTGCGCCTCGAGCGACGACTGCTCCCACGCGGTCTTCGACACGTTGTAGCCGTCGACGAGCAACCGGGAGCGCGGCAGGGTCAGCAGCTGCTCGAGCACCGCCGGGTTGCCCGGCCCGAGGATCCCCGCCGAACCGGGCGTCCGGACGTCGCCACCCACCTCGCCGAGCTCGGCCTCCACGCGGTCCCCGGGCGCGCCGGGCACGGCCGGCAGCGCCAGCTCGCGGCGCAGGCCGGTGGCCGCGTCGATCACGGCGTCCAGCAGGAGCCGGGCCCGGACCGTGGCCTCGTCGCGGTCGGCCCGGGCCGTACGCCGCTCGCCCTGCCGCAGCGTCGCCAGCTCCGCCTCGAGCTGCTCGACGCGCGCGCGGAGCCGGCGTACCTCCTTGTCCTGGCCCGACTCCAGGCTCGCCACGCGGCCGCGGGCTTCCTCGGCCAGGCGGAGCGCCTCCTCGGCGGTCTCGCGGGCCTGGCGCTCGGCCGTCCGGGCCTCACCGAGCTTGCGGCGCAAGGTGGCGTTGTCGGTCTTGAAGCCCTCGACCTGGCTGCGCGCCTTGCTGCGGGCGTCCTTGGCGGCCTGCTCGGCGTCGGCCACGCGGGACCTCAGGCGCTCGAGCTCGGCCTGGTCGCGCTCGCCCGCCGACCCGGACCGCCCGGCGCCCTCGACCAGGCCCTCCCAGCCCTCGTCGCGCGCGAGCCACGCACGCGCGGCCACCTCGACGTCGTCGTCGCGCGCGGGGCGGGCCGCGACCTGGACCGCCACCCGCTCGCGCAGGTCGTCGTCCGCCAGCGCGTCCGTGATCGCGCTGCCACCCAGGCGGGCCCGGCGCGCGGGCGCGAACTCCGCCACCCGGCGCAGCGCCGGCGGCAGGCCCGCCACCTGGGGCAGCACCTCCGCGGCCAGGGCGAGCACGCGGGCGCGCACCGGCTCGGGGAGCGCGGAGGGGTGGGTGGACGCCACGTCCTCACCCCCGTCCGGAGGCACCTGCTCGGTGACCACGGCCGTCCTCAGCCGGCCTCGGCGCGCGGCACGGTCTCGATGGCGTCGTCGCGGCCGCACCAGCGGCAGGTCACCGACTCGACGCGCTCCTCGCGCACCTCGGTGTCCTCGACGCTCACCGCGCCCGAGAGGTCGACGTGCCAGAACTCGACGGTCCGCCGGCTGCGTGCCACGTCGAAGCGGGTCAGGTTGCCGCAGCCGCCGCAGCGCCAGCGCTCGTCGGCGCCGGGCAGGTCCGGTGCGCCCATCGCTCCTCCTGACAATCGATCGGGTCCCCAACCCAGGGTAGGCCGCGTGGCCTGCCCAGGATTGTCGGCGACCGCGTCTACCGTCGCGGCCATGGGGCTCCTCGCCGGCGTACGCACCTCGCTCCGGCCCCACGGTGCCCACGAGCGCTGGGAGCCGCAACGCACTTTCGACGAGCTCGGCCGGCCGCTGCGGGAGATGACCTTCTGCGTCGTCGACCTCGAGACGACCGGCGGGTCGGCCGAGGGCGGCTCGATGATCACCGAGATCGGAGCGGTGAAGGTCCGCGGCGGCGAGGTGCTGGGCGAGTTCCAGACCCTGGTCAACCCGCACACCGCGATCCCGCCGTTCATCGCCGTGCTCACCGGGATCACCAACTCGATGGTGGCCGACGCGCCGACGATCGAGACCGCGCTGCCGGCGTTCCTGGAGTTCGCGGCCGGCACCGTGCTGGTGGCCCACAACGCGCCGTTCGACGTCGGCTTCCTGCGCCACTTCGCCGAGGTCCAGGGCCGGCCGTGGCCGGCGTTCGAGGTGCTCGACACCGCGCTGCTCGCGCGCCGGGTGATCACCCGCGACGACGCGCCCAACTGCAAGCTGTCGTCGCTGGCCCGGGTCTTCCGCTCCACCACGACGCCCAACCACCGCGCCCTGGCCGACGCCCGGGCGACCGTCGACGTGCTGCACGGCCTCATGGAGCGGCTCGGCGGGCTCGGCGTGCACACGCTCGAGGAGCTGCAGACCTTCTCCTCGCGGGTCAGCCCCGCGGTGCGCCGCAAGCGCCACCTCGCCGAGCACCTGCCGCACTCCCCCGGCGTCTACCTCTTCCGTGACGAGAGCAAGCGGGTGCTGTACGTCGGCACGTCGCGCGACCTGCGCGCCCGGGTCCGTTCGTACTTCACCTCGTCGGAGACCCGTAGCCGGATGGGCGAGATGGTCGGCCTGGCCAGCGAGGTGCACGGCATCGAGTGCGCGACGCCGCTGGAGGCCGAGGTGCGCGAGCTGCGGCTGATCGCCGAGCACAAGCCGCGCTACAACCGGCGCTCGCGCTTCCCCGAGAAGGTGCAGTTCATCAAGCTCACCAGGGAGCCGTGGCCGCGGCTGTCGCTGGTGAAGAAGGTGCTCGACGACGGCGCCGACTACCTCGGCCCGTTCCGCTCCCGGCGCACCGCCGAGCAGTGCCTGGCCGCGCTGCACGACACCTTCCCGGTGCGGCAGTGCAGCGACCGCCTGGGCCCGCGCACGTCCTCACGGGCACCGTGCGTGCTCGCGGAGATGGGGCGCTGCCTGTCCCCGTGCGACGGCAGCGTCGACCCGTCGACGTACGCCGCGGTCGTCCGACAGCTTCGCGACAGCCTGCTCAGCCGTCCCGACGAGGTGGTCGAGGCGATCAACGAGCGGATGAGCGCGCTGGCGACCACCGAGCGGTTCGAGGAGGCCGGCGTGCACCGCGACCGGCTGGCGGCGTTCGTGCGGGCCGCCGCGCGCACGCAGCGGCTCACCGCCCTGACCCGGCTCCCGGAGCTGGTCGCCGCGCGTCGCGAGGACGACGGGCGCTGGTTCGTCCACATCGTCCGGCACGGGCGGCTGGCCGCGGCCGGCGTGATCCCGCCCGGCACCGACGCCCAGCAGTACGTCGCCGACCTGCGCCTCAGTGCCGAGACGGTGAGCCCCGCCCCGGGCCCGGTCCCCTCGGCCACCGCCGAGGAGACCGAGCGGATCCTGCGCTGGCTGGAGTCGCCCGGCGTGCGCCTGGTCGACGTGGACGGCGAGTGGACCTGCCCGGTGGCCGGCGCGACCCGCCACCTGGCCCTGCACGACGCGGTCAACCAGAGCCGGCTCACCCTGGTCCCCTTCGCCGACCGGCGGTCGATCTCGCCGGTGCACCAGCCGGCACGCTGATCCGGCGCTTTCCGCCTTCACGGCGACCCGTTCCCCTACCGTCGAGCCATGGCCGGCTCCCCTGTGCGCACGCTGCTGCTGCGCGTCGTCGGGCCGGCCCTCCTCCTGCTGGCCGGCCTGGTCGTCGTGGGCCGCACCAGCGCGATGATCGGCAACTTCGGCCTCGGCTGGGACGCACACGCCTACTACGTCGCGTGGGACGGCGGCCTGTACGACGCCGCGCCCGGCAGCCTCGACGCCTACAACTACAGCCCGCTGTTCGCCCAGGTCGTCTGGCCGCTCACGTTCCTGCCGTGGCCGGCCTTCGCGGCTGTCTTCATCGGCGCCGCCCTGGCCGGCGTCGCCTGGCTGCTGCGACCGCTCCCAGCCGTCGTCGCGGTGGCCGGGCTGATGTGCTGCGCCTTCGAGATCGCGTCGGGCAACGTCTTCTGGCTGCTGGCCGTGGCCGCGGTGCTGGGCACGACCCGAGGAGCGCCGTGGTGCGCGGCCGCCTTCACCAAGGTGCTGCCCTGCGTCGGGCCGGTGTGGTTCGTGCTGCGCGGCGAGTGGCGGCTGCTGCGTGGTTTCGTCGTCACGTTCGTCCTCCTGCTGGCCGTCTCCGTCATCTCGGCCCCCGGCCTATGGCAGGACTGGGTGCGGTTCCTGCTCGACAACGGCGGCTCGTCTCCGGGCCTGGCCTTCGTGCCGCCGCTGCTGGTCCGGCTGCCCGTCGCGGCCGTCCTCCTCGTGTACGCCGCGCGCACGGACCGCGCCTGGCTGCTTCCGGTCGTGATGCTGCTCGCCAGCCCGGTCGTCGGCACCGGCAACCTGGCTCTCCTGGCCGCGATCCCGCGCCTGGTCCCACGCCGTACGCCGACGGTCCCGGGCCACGGCCGGACCGCGGGCCGAGGTCGTAGGGTGACCGCGTGATCACCGCCATCGTCTTCGTGAAGGCAGACGTCGCCCGGATCCCCGAGGTCGCCGAGCAGATCGCGGCCCTCGACGGCGTCTCCGAGGTCTACTCGGTGACCGGCCAGATCGACCTCATCGTGCTGGTCCGGGTGCGCAACCACGACGACGTGGCGACCGTGGTCGCCGACCAGCTCAACAAGGTGCCGGGTGTGACCTCGACCGAGACGCACATCGCCTTCCGCGCCTACTCCCGCCACGACCTCGAGGCAGCCTTCGCCCTCGGCGTGGACTGAGCCGAGGGGGGACCCAGAGATTCACCCCTGAATTTCGGTAAAGAACCACGGGCGCCCCATCTCTTTACCGATACTGGCGCGGACACCGTCTTTCCCGGGGAGGACCCTCCGTGCCCGTCCACCGCTCCGCCGTGCGTGCCCTGGCGACCACCGTCGCCGCCGCTGCCCTGACCATCGGCGGCCTCGCCGTCACGACCGCGCCCGCGTCCGCGCTCGCCAGCCCCGGCGGCCTGACCAGCAACGTCGCCAACTCGAGCACGGCGATCCTCTCGTGGAGCAAGGTCGCCAAGGCGACCGGCTACGAGGTGCAGGTCGACTCCACGGCCGGCTTCTCCTCCCCCGACTTCGCCCTGAAGACGAGCAACACCAAGGCCGTCCCGACCAAGAACCTGCTGCCCGGCAAGAACTTCTGGCGGGTGCGGTCGCTCAACGGCAGCACGCAGTCGGACTGGGTCGAGGACTCCTTCCAGATCGCCCCGGTCACCACCCCGATCCCGATCGCGCCGGCGGAGGGCGAGCACCTCGCGCAGCCGCAGAGCCCGCCGCTGCTCCAGTGGAGCAGCAGCCAGGGTGCGATCTCCTACACCGTCGAGGTGGACGGCGACGCCGACTTCATCGGCGCCAAGAGCTACACCACCAAGACCACCTCGCTCGTCGTCCCGGACCCGCTGACCACCGGTGACTGGTTCTGGCGGGTCTCCGCGGTCAAGGGCGCGGGGCTGGTCAGCCTGGCCTCCAACGTCTCCAGCTTCTTCATCGACCCGCTGGCCCAGCCGCAGATCACCTACCCGGCCAACGACGTCAACCAGCAGATCGAGGACGTCGTCGTCGACTGGACCCCCGTCCCGGGCGCGCAGTACTACGACGTGCAGATCGCCCTGGACGCCAGCTTCAACAACATCGCCAACTCGATCACCAACGTCCGGAGCACGCGCTACTCCCCGCCGGTGACCCTGAACAGCGACCAGTTCTGGTGGCGCGTCCGCGCGGTCGACCAGGCCGGCCAGCCGACGCCGTGGACGGAGTCGCTGTTCGGATTCAAGCGGCAGTGGCCCGACACCCCTCAGGCGGTGTTCCCGCTCGGCACCGAGGGTGCGCCCGGTTCCACGGGCCCCAAGCCCTACTACCAATGGACTCCGGTGCAGCACGCCTCCAGCTACGAGCTGCAGGTGTCCAAGGACATCAACTTCTCCCCGAGTGCGGCAGTGACCAAGACGTGCGCGACCGCCGCCACGACGTACACCCCTCGCGGGTCCGACTGCTTGTGGGGCGCCGGCACGAAGGTCTACTGGCGTGTCCGCCCGATCGACGGCCCCTACCCGGTCGCCACCGGTCTTCCTGGCCTGTACTCCACCCCTCAGGTGGTGTTCGAGACGTCGCCCGCGACGGCGGCCGGCCCCTGGGACAACCAGGCCCTCGTCACCGGCCTGAAGATCGGGCTCGACGGCCAGGCCGCGACCGGTGCGGGTGGCTGCACGCCGGCCAGCGTGTTCGATGTCTGCGACAACGTTCCGAGCACGCCGACCCTGTCGTGGGACCCGGTGCCGGGCGCCGCGTTCTATCTCGTCTACTACGCGCAGGACGAGAACATGACCACCACCGAGATCCCGAGCATCCCCTCGACGGCCAACACGGTGTTCCAGCTCGCCCTCGGCAACTCCAAGGCGACGCTGCCCGACAGCCAAGCCGGCACGGCGTACTACTGGCACGTCCGGCCGTGCCTCACCCTCGCGAACTGCGGTCCCGACCCGGAGTCGCACGTCACGCTGTCTGACACCCGGGGCTTCCGCAAGGCGTCCCCGGCCATCACCGGCCTGACCTCCAGCGACCCGAGCCAGGGCGACATCACGTTCAGCTGGCAGGACTACGCCGACACCAACGCCGGCACGCTGTGGAACACCGAGTTCGGCAACCAGACGGCCAAGAACTACCGCCTCCAGGTGGACAACGACCCGTCCTTCGCCTCGCCCATCGACACCCGCGTCGTCGACCAAGCGACGGTCACGGCGTACGACAAGCTGTACCCGGACGGCACCTACTTCTGGCGGGTGCAGGCTCTCGACTACGAGGACAACGGCCTGGCCTGGTCGCAGGTCGCAACCTTCACCAAGTCCACGCCGGCGGTCGCCCCGAGCTCACCCGTGGGTGGTGTCACGGTGCCGGGCACGACGCCGTTCCGCTGGGCCGCCCAGGCGTTCGCGTCGACCTACACGGTCGAGGTCTACCGCAACAACGACCTGACGTTCAGCGCGGCCAACCGGGTGTTCACCGCCACGGTCAAGACCGCGGCGTACGCCCCGTCCTCGCCGATCCCGGCGTCGCCGCAGCCGTACGTCTGGCGGGTCCGCAAGCAGGACTCCTCCGGCAACACCGGCCCGTGGTCGCAGACGCAGACCTTCTTCTCCAATGGCGTGGCGCCGAGCCTCCTGCTGCCGAAGGCGAGCACGTGGGTCGGTGCGACCAGCTCGCTGTTCCAGTGGACCGAGGTCCCGGGGGCGGCCAGCTACCTGCTGACCATCGTCAACGGCTCGAGCGTGACCAAGGTGACGACCGTCGCCACGGCCAACGCCCCGAGCGCGCTCAAGTCCGGCAAGTACACCTGGAGCGTCACGGCGTACGACGGCGCCGGCCAGCCGCTGGCGACGAGTGCGATCCGGTCGTTCAACGTCGACGCCACCGCGCCGGTGGTCAAGAAGATCACGCCGACGACCCTCAAGCCGACCTCGACGATCAAGGCGACCTTCAGCGAGAAGGTCCGCGGCATCTCCGGCAAGAACATCAAGCTGCAGAAGCAGAAGGGCTCGAAGTACGTCAAGGTCGCCGCGAAGGTGAAGTCGCTGAAGAAGGGCAAGGTCGCCTCGATCGACCCGAAGGGTCGCCTCGGCGCGGGCAAGTACCGCGTCATCTTCAACGCCGCCAAGATCACCGACGTCCACGGCAACAACCTGGCGGCCAACTCGGTCGCCCAGCAGCTGCGGGTCACGGTCCCGACGAGCAACCAGCGCACGGCGGCGGCGGTCCAGCACCGGCGGCTGCCGGGTTCCGGCACGCTCCCCTGACACGTCGATGAGCGGTCAGGTGAGCCGGGTCACGGCAGTAGTCTCGCGCCGTGACCTGGCTCGCCGACCACTGGCTCGACCTGTTCGGATGGGCCGGCTCGGCGCTGCTGATCGTCTCGCTGCTCCAGGCGCGGGTGCTGCGGTTCCGGGTGCTGAACCTGGTCGCCGGGCTGATGCTGGTGGCGTTCAACGCGCTGGTCGGGGTCTGGCCGATGGTGGCCATGAACCTGGCGACCAGCGCGATCAACGTGTGGTTCATCTCCCGGCTGGTGCGCTCGCGCCACGACGACGCGGCGTTCCAGGTGCTCGGTGTGCCGTCGGACGACGTGTACCTCGCCCACGTCCTGGGCGTGCACAGGTCCGACGTCCTTCGGCACCAGCCCGACTTCTCGTGGGACGGCGTCCCGCGGGCCGACCGGCACCCGTTCCTGGTGCTGAAGGGTGACGAGACGGTGGGCGTGGTGATCATCCGGGCCGACGGCGACACCGCGCACGTCGAGCTCGACTACGTGACGCGGCGGTACCGCGACTTCTCCCCCGGCGAGTTCGTCTGGCGCCGCAGCGGGCTGCTGCACGACCTCGGCGTCCGCCGCGTCGTCACCTCCCCGAGCATGGTCGACCCCTACTACGAGCGCGTCGGCTTCCGCCGTGAGGGCGCGTCGTACGTGCTGGGGGTGTGACCGCGATGACCGTCGACAGCCTGCCTGCCTCCGCGGACGACGCCCCGGCCACGCCACGGGCCCCGGAGGCCGGCGCGCCGCAGCGCAGCCCGTTCACGCTGCTGCTGACGGTGGCGCCGTACATCGTCCTCCTGGGCACGTTCGGCTTCCTCGTGAAGCGGGCCGCCAAGACCATCACCAACAACGACACCTACTTCCACCTGAGGTTCGGCGAGGAGTTCCTGCACGGCGGGTGGTCGCTCCAGCACCCCGGCAGCGTGACGACCTTCGGCACCAACGACTGGGTGCCGACGCAATGGCTGCCCCAGGTCGTGATGGCGCAGATGGAGGACTGGTTCGGCCTGGCCGGCGTGGCCTGGCTGGCCGGCTCGCTCTTCATCCTGCTGGCCGTGACCCTGTGGTTCGTCGCGCGCAGGTACGCCGGCCCGATCCCCGCCGTGGCGGTGGTGGTCGTCGCCCTGCTGGCCGCGTCGCCCGGCCTGTCCATGCGGCCCCAGGTGGTCAGCTACGTGTTCGTCGCGCTCACCACCGCGGCGTGGTTCCGCACCTCGCACGACGGCAAGGTCCGCTGGTGGCTGGTCCCGCTGACCTGGGTGTGGGCGACGGCCCACGGCATGTGGCCGATCGGGCTGGTCATCGGCGCGGTCGCGCTGGTCGGCATCGCCCTCGACCGCGTCGTACCGCGGAGGATCTGGCTGCGGCACCTGCTCGTCCTCGTGCTGTCGGCGGCCGCGACGGCGCTCACGCCGGTGGGCCCGAAGCTGTGGTCCGCCGTCCTGCTCGTCAACTCGCGGGGCACCTACTTCTCCGAGTGGCAGCCGGCGCACTTCACCAAGCCGTACGCCGTCGCCTTCCTCGTGCTGGCGTGCGCGCTGCTGCTCCGGATGATGCGCCGTACCACCCCGGCGTCGTGGACCGAGGCGCTGCTGGTGCTGCTCGCGGGCGGGTGGGCGCTGTACACCGCCCGCACCGTGATGGTGGCGGCCGTCATGCTGGTCCCCTTCGCGGCCAAGGCCGTCCAGGAGCTCGCCCGGCGACGGGTCGCGGTGAGCCGTCGCGAGGTCGGCGTCGTGCTCGCCGGTGCCGCCCTGAGCCTGGTGACGCTGGCCCTCGTCGTCCCGCAGACCGCCGACGAGCCGCCCCCGGACGCCGACTGGTACGCCGAGCTCGACGCGCTGCCCGCCGGGACGGTCGTGCTGAACGACTGGACCAAGGGCGGCTACCTGATGTGGCGCTTCCCTGGCCTCGACCTGGTCAGCAACGGCTACGGCGACATCTTCACCGACCAGGAGCTGGAGCGGAACTTCCGCATGGACGCCACCCAGCCCGGCTGGCTGAGGTACGTCAGGCAGACCGGCGCGGAGTACGCCCTGCTCGCCCCGGGCTCCTACCTCGAGGCCGAGCTGATGGACATCGCCGACTGGCGGCTGGTGCACCGCGGGGACTTCGTCGACCTGCTGGTGCCGCCCGACGACTGGCCCGACAGCGCTCCCGGCTGAGCCTTCGACGCGCAACCGGACCGCGCCGTTCGGGGGTGGGACGACGCGGTCCGCAGGCATTTGAGCACGGGAGAAGCACGCTCCCCCCGGCTCCCGGTGCCCACCTCCAGTTTGGCGCAGGTGCGAGGACCAAGCCAGGGCGGGCACCGGGAAGTTCGAGGGCGAGCGACCGTCCTACAGGTCCGCGGGGCGGAGCACCACGTCGATGCCGTGGGCGATCTGCTTGTTGCCCTTGTTGATGTCGGCCACGATCACCGACGCGTTGGCGTTGTCGGGGTCCTTGTCCACCAGCGTCACGACGCCGTGCACGACCTTCACCTTGAGCTTCACGCCGGCGGCCGTCGTCAGCTTGGCGCCGTCGGCCTGGATCGCCTTGGCCGCCGTGATCGTCATGCCCGGGACCACGTGGTAGAGCAGCACCGTCTCGACCGTGTCGATGCCCAGTGAGGCCACCTTGGCGAACACCTTGGACTCCGACGAGTACGACGTCCCCGTCAGGTCCGCGACCAGCCGCCGGAACGCACGGTCGGTCGGGGCGAACGCCGTGAGGCGCTTCGTGCCGTCGGCGAGCAGGGCGACCGGGCTGTTCGGCTTCGCGGCCAGCACGGCGTACGCCGCGGCCTCGACGATGTCGAAGTCCCCACCCTTCTTGTCGAACTTCTGGCCATCGGCGGCGAGCACCGACGCGAGGCTGGTGGTGCCCAGCCCCCGCGCGGGAGCGGCCTGGGCGGGCGTCGAGGCGGCGAGCACGGCGGTGGCCGCCAGCACGCCGCCAACCGTCGCGGAGGCGACGACGGAACGGATCCTCATGTGCTGTCTCCTTGGGTTGTCCAATGTTTGTCCAAGGTTAGCGCGCTCGTCCGGGCATGGGAAGCCCCTGGTTCGCCGGGGTGCCAGAAATCGCGCGATCGCAGCCGTTTGGCAGGTTTCGGCGCCGCGGATCTGCAGAACGGCCGCGATCGCAGCCAAACCGGCACCCGCAGCCAAACCGGCACCCCCCAGCCCGGCACCCCCAGCCCCGCACCGCCCGCGGGCAGGACCGTGGGTCAGGCCGAGGTGGCGGCGACCCAGCGCTCGAGCGTCGCCGCGGCGGCCCCCGAGTCGACGGCGTCGCGGGCCCGCGAGAGCCCGGCGGCGATCGCCTCCTCGGCGGGCGTGGCGGGGTCGTCGTACACCGCGAGGGCCGCGCCGGCGTTCAGCAGCACGGCGTCCCGGACCGGGCCCTGCTCCCCCGCCAGCAGCCGGCGTACGACGTCGGCGTTGTGCGCCGCGTCTCCACCGCGCAGCGCGTCGGGGTCGCTGACGGCCAGGCCGAGGGCGACGGGATCCACGGAGACCGTCCGTACCTCGCCGTCGTGCACCTGCCAGACCGACGACGTGGTCGTCGTGGTGAGCTCGTCGAGCCCGTCGTCGCCGCGGAAGACCCACGCGTCCACGCCGCGCGCGGCGAACACGCCGGCCATCACCGGGGCCATCCGCGGGTCGGCGCACCCCACCGCCTGCGCGGCCGGCCGCGTCGGGTTGCCGAGCGGGCCGAGGATGTTGAACGTCGTGCCGACGCCCAGCTCGCGGCGGGGCGCCGCGGTGTGCCGCATCGCCGGGTTGAAGGCCGCGGCGAAGCAGAAGGTGATGCCCGCCTCCTCGGCCACCGCGGCCACGCGGTCGGGCGACAGGTCGAGGCGGATGCCGAGGGCCTCGAGCACGTCCGCGCTGCCCGACTGCGAGGACGCGGACCGGTTGCCGTGCTTGACGACCTTGGCGCCCGCGCCGGCGGCGACGATCGCGGCCATCGTGGAGATGTTGACGCTCATCGACCGGTCTCCCCCGGTGCCGACGACATCGAGGAGACGGCCGGGTACGTCGATCGGCGTCCGCGCGGCGTACATCGCGTCGGCCAGGCCGGTGACCTCCTCGACCGTCTCGCCCTTGGCCTTGAGCCCGATGGCGAAGCCGGCGATCTGCGCCTCGGTCGCCTGGCCGGCGAGGATCTCGCCCATCGCCCAGGTCGTCTGGTCCCCGGACAGGTCGGTCCGGGCGACGAGGGCGGCGAGGACCTCGGGCCAGGTGGTCATCGGGGTCCCCTTCCCGTGACTAGTCGGTGGGGACGGCCGGTACGCCGGCCACCCGTGGCCGGAGCAGCCCGACGACCGCCTCGGCGAGCCGGATCGGGTCGATGGGGTGCGGGACCGCGGCCTCGGCGCGCGACCAGGTGGCCAGCCACGCGTCCTGCGGGCGGCCGGTCAGCACCAGGATGGGCGGGCACTGGTAGATCTCGTCCTTGAGCTGCTTGGCGATGCCCATCCCACCGGCCGGCACGGCCTCGCCGTCGAGGATGGCCAGGTCGATGGCCCCGCCGTCCATGTGCTGGATCACGACCGGCTCGGTCGCGACCTCGACGTACGTCAGCTCCGGCAGGTCGGGGTGCGGCCGGCGGCCGAGGGCCAGGATGACCTGCTGGCGGGTGTTGACGTCGTCGCTGTAGACCAGCACCTTCAGGGGCTTGTCGCTCATCTTTTGGGGTCCCTGTTCGAAGCGGAGCGAAGCGAGCATTCGAATGGGGTAATCACGGGCGCATGCTACCCAGCGTCGCGCCGTTGTCCGGCCCTGGCCTCCAGGAGGTCCAGCCGGCGGTCCTCGCGCTCGGACTCCTTCATCGAGGCGCGCACCCACTGGACGAACAGGACCCCGAAGACCATCAGCGCGATGAGGTCGCCGGAGCTCCACAAGATGCCGCCCGCGAGGTGCTGGTCGTCCGCCGGGCTCGGCAGCCAGGAGCCGAGGTCGCCGCGGTGGAGGTTCGGGTACCAGTCACCGCCCAGCAGCTCGGTCTGGCTCATGATCGTGACGCCCAGGAACGCGTGGAACGGGAGGGTGAGGAGCACGAGCAGCATCCGGAACGGGTACTGCACGCGGCCCGGCACCGGGTCGACGCCCACGATCGGCCAGAAGAACAGCGAGCCGACCACGACCAGGTGCACGTGCATCAGCTCGTGGACGAACGCCGACTGCAGCGAGGCGGAGTACCAGCCGGAGAAGTACAGCGCCCACGGCGAGACGACGTAGAGGAGCAGCGTCAGCGGCGGGAACGTCAGCACCTTCGCCACGCGCGAGTGCAGCACCGCCAGCAGCCAGCGCCGCGGCCGGTGCGGGAGGGTGCGCAGCGCCAGCGTGACCGGGGCCGACAGCGCCACCAGCAGCGGCACCACCATCGACAGGATCATGTGCTGGACCATGTGCACGCTCAGCAGCGTGGTGTCGTACGCCGCCAGCCCGGACTGGGTGGCCAGGACGAAGACCAGGATGCCGGCCGCGAAGGCGACCGTGCGGCCGACCGGCCAGTGGTCGCCGCGGCTCGCCAGGCGGCTCACGCCGGCGGCGTACAGGCCCGCCGCCGCGAGGGTGAGCAGGGCGAGCACGACTGCCAGCTCCCACCCCGTGAACACCGTGCCGAGGGTGAACCGCGGCAGGTAGTCGGAGGAGTGGAGCGGGACGACCGGCACATCCCGAGGATAGGCGTCCGAGACACGGCCCCCCGGGGGTGGTCACAGGCAGCCCTATCGACATAATGAGCGGGTGGCGACAGCTCAAGCGATCCCGGCCTCGCGGCTGCACGGACATCACGACCGGCCGAGCATGGTCAGCGTCGGCACCATCATCTGGCTGTCCAGCGAGCTGATGTTCTTCGCCGCGCTGTTCGCGTCCTACTTCACCATCCGCGCGGTCAGCCCCGAGCTGTGGCAGCTGAACACCGAGAAGCTCAACGTCCCGTTCGCGTCGGTCAACACCACGATCCTGGTGCTGTCGTCGCTGACCTGCCAGCTCGGCGTGTTCGCCGCCGAGCGCGGCCAGGTCAACCGCAGGGGCGGCCTGCTCGACGTCGGCAAGTGGGGGCTGCGCGAGTGGTTCATCCTCACCTACGCCATGGGCTCGATCTTCATCGCGGGCCAGGCCACCGAGTACGTCTCGCTCGTCCAGGAGGGCACCACCATCCAGGACTCGGCGTACGGCTCGATGTTCTACCTCACGACCGGGTTCCACGGCCTGCACGTGACCGGCGGGCTGGTGGCCTTCCTGTTCGTGCTGGGGCGCACCTACATCGCCAAGCGCTTCACCCACGAGCAGGCCGTCAGCGCGATCGTCGTGTCGTACTACTGGCACTTCGTCGACGTCGTGTGGATCGGACTGTTCTTCACGATCTACGTCATCCAGTAGGCAATCCGCTCAGGCCTGCGTGACGAACCACCCACCTGGACACCACCCGAGGACCCTCACCGTGCGCCTTCTGAATCGATCCGCAGGTCGTCTGTCGCGGTACCGCCGCCGCCCCATCGCCGGGCTCGCGGTGCTGATGTTCGGCCTGCTGCTGACCGGTTCCCTGTACGCCGCCTTCTCGCCCGCCCAGGCCGGCCAGGCCGAGTCCGACGAGGCGCTCGTGGCCAAGGGCCGCGACATCTTCATCGTCGGCTGCTCGACCTGCCACGGCCTCAACGGCGAGGGCATCAACAGCTCCCGCGACGGCAAGATCCTCGGCCCCAGCCTCATCGGCGTGGGCGCCGCGGCCGTCGACTTCCAGGTCGGCACGGGTCGCATGCCGCTGGCGCAGCCGGGCTCGCAGGCGCAGCGCAAGCCTCCCGTGTACACCCCCGACGAGGTCGAGGCGCTGGCGGCGTACGTCGCCTCGCTCGGCGTCGGCCCGGCGATCCCCGACGAGTCGGACTACTCGATCGCCGGCCTCTCCGAGCAGGAGCGCGAGGAGGCCATCGTCCGCGGCGGCCAGATCTTCCTGACCAACTGCACGGCGTGCCACAACTTCGAGGGCTCCGGCGGGGCGATGCCGCGAGGCGGCTACGCGCCCAAGATCCGCGGCGTCGACCCCAAGTACATCTACGAGGCGATGCTGACCGGCCCGCAGGCCATGGACACCTTCTCCAACGGCAACCTGTCGCCGGAGGAGAAGCGCGACGTCATCGCCTACCTGCAGTCCCTGGAGGACCAGCCCAGCTACAGCGGGTTCGGCCTCGGCGGCATGGGTCCGGTGAGCGAGGGCCTGTTCGCATGGCTCTTCGGCATCGGTCTCTGCGTCGCCTTTGCCGTCTGGATCGCCGCCCATACCACCCGGTCGAGCAAGAGTAAGGTCGAAGCGTGAGCACCACCCAGGAACACCTTCCGGCTGTCCCTGAGGGGGACGAGCCGATCCCGAACCCGGGTCTCCCCGCTCACCAGTGGCGTCCCACCGACGTCGACACCCGCGCCGAGAAGCGCGCCGAGCGCCAGGTCGCCGCCCTGTTCGGAGTGGCGACGCTCGCGCTGGTGGGGTTCTTCGTCTCCTACTTCGTCTTCCAGGTGGGCGACAACTGGGACACCATCGCCGGCTTCGGCGCGTCCAACGTGATGCTCGGCGGCACCCTCGCGATCGCGTTCATCTGCATCGGCGTCGGCCTGATCCACTGGGCCCGCAAGCTGATGACCGACCACGAGATCGTCGAGCTGCGGCACCCAGCCTCCTCCAGCGAGAAGGACCGCACCGAGACCGTCGGCATGGTCATGCAGGGCATCGACGACTCGGGGATCGCCCGCCGCCCGCTGGTGCGCAACTCGCTGCTCGGCGCGCTCGGCCTGGTCGGCCTGGCCCCGATCCTGATGCTGCGCGACCTCGGCCCGCTGCCGGGCGACAAGCTCTACCACACCATCTGGAAGCCCGGGATGCGCGTCGTGCGCGACGTGGTCTACACCCCGATCAAGGTCTCCGACCTCGAGATCGGTGACCTGGTCAACTGCGAGCCGGAGGCGCTGGCCAACGGCGGCCCCGACGGTGAGCCGCTCGAGGGCGTGGAGCTCCAGATCGCCAAGTCCAAGGGCGCGGTGATCCTGCTGCGCATGGAGCCCGACGACATCACGCCGTGGAAGGGCCGCGAGAACTGGTCGGTCCAGGGCATCGTCGCCTTCTCGAAGATCTGCACCCACGTGGGCTGCCCGATCTCGCTGAACGAGCGGACCACCCACCACCTGCTCTGCCCCTGTCACCAGTCGACGTTCGACCTGGCCGACAACGGCAAGGTCATCTTCGGCCCGGCCGCGCGACCCCTCCCCCAGCTGCCCATCGAGGTGGACGACGAGGGGTACCTCGTGGCGCAGAGTGACTTCACCGAACCCGTCGGACCCAGCTTCTGGGAGCGTGGTTAGACATCATGAGCATCGACACCAGCAAGGTCGCCGACACCAACGCCACCACCCCGGCGAAGGCGTCCAAGCCCAACCCGGTCGGAGCGGCCGCCGGCTGGGCCGACGACCGGCTCGGCCTGGCCACGGCGATGAAGAAGCAGGTCCGCAAGGTCTTCCCGGACCACTGGTCCTTCATGCTCGGCGAGATCGCCCTGTGGAGCTTCATCGTCCTGCTCCTGACCGGCGTGTTCCTGACGCTCTGGTTCACCCCGAGCATGGGCGAGACGACCTACGAAGGCTCCTACAACCAGCTGCGCGGCATCCAGATGTCGGAGGCCTACGCCTCCACGCTGAACATCTCCTTCGACGTGCGCGGCGGCCTGCTGATGCGCCAGATGCACCACTGGGCGGCCATGTTGTTCGTGGCCGCGATGATGGTGCACCTGCTGCGGGTGTTCTTCACCGGCGCGCACCGCAAGCCGCGTGAGCTGAACTGGGTGATCGGCTGCCTGCTGCTGATCCTGGGCACGCTCGAGGGCTTCACCGGCTACTCGCTGCCCGACGACCTGCTCTCCGGCACCGGCATCCGGGCCGCGGACGGCTTCATCAAGGCGACGCCCGTCGTCGGCACCTACATGTCGTTCTTCCTCTTCGGCGGGGAGTTCCCCGGCGAGGCGATCATCCCGCGGCTCTTCACCGTGCACGTGCTCCTGATCCCGGGCATCCTGCTGGCCCTGGTCGGCGCCCACATGCTGCTGCTCGTCTACCACAAGCACACCCAGTGGCCCGGCCCCGGCCGGACCGAGCAGAACGTCGTCGGGTACCCGCTGCTCCCGATCTACGCCGCCAAGGCCGGTGGCTTCTTCTTCGTCGTGTTCGGCGTGATCGCCCTGATGGGCGCGTTGTTGTCGATCAACCCGGTGTGGAAGTTCGGCCCCTACGACCCATCGAAGGTGACGGCGGGCTCGCAGCCCGACTGGTACATGGGCTGGCCCGACGGGGCGCTGCGCATCATGCCCGGGATCGAGACCCATATTTGGGGCACGACCTGGTCGTGGAACGTCCTGCTCCCGATCCAGGTCCTGCCGATGGTGATGTTCACCCTGCTGCTGTTCCTGCCGTTCATCGAGTCCTGGATCACCGGCGACAAGCGCGACCACCACATCCTCCAGCGGCCGCGCAACGCGCCGACCCGGACGGCGACGATGGTGGCGCTGATGACGGCGTACGGCCTCTTCTGGGCCGCCGGCGGCAACGACATCATCGCGATCAAGCTGCACCTGTCGATCAACCACATCACCTACTTCATGCGGTTGATGGTGTTCCTCGGCCCGGTGATCGCGTTCTGGATCACCCGGCGCTGGTGCATCTCGTTGCAGCGGCACGACAACGACATGCTGCTGCACGGCTACGAGTCGGGCATCATCATGCGCTCCGCGGACGGCGGCTACAGCGAGCGGCACCTCCCGCTCAGCGAGAGCCGTGCCTACACCCTCACCGCGCGCGGTCGTGACGAGGTCTTCACCCCGGGGACGGGCGTCGACGAGAACGGCGTCGCCGCCCGTGGCGGTCGCCTGGACAAGGTGCGGGGCAAGCTGTCCGCGCTGATGTACGCCGACAACGTGCAGAAGCCGACCCGCGCCGAGCTCGAGGAGGCTCGGCACCACGCCGAGCACGAGCACGCCCTCCAGGCCGGTCTCGACCACCCCGCCTCCGGCCACGAGTTCGACGACCACGCCCTCCGCACCGCCGAGGACGTCCCGCTCCGGGGCGCCCATGGCGAGACGGCCGGCGCGGGCTCCGGCTCCACCTCCGGCGGTGCCGGCGGCCAGCACGACGACACCGACGAGCAGCCGGGTCACTGAGGCTCACCACGAAGGCCCCCGCCCGGGTACGGGCGGGGGCCTTCGTGATGGTCGGTCGGGGCCTGCCGGACCGCCGCCAGCAGCTCGGTCTGGGGCAGGGTGAGCTCCTCGGACGGCTCCGGCTCGACCTGGGTACGGCGTTCGAGCA
>NZ_JADKPN010000005.1 GCF_015352455.1 Nocardioides islandensis | reverse complement strand
CGGCGTCACCAACCGCACCGAGGCGGCCGCGCTCGCCAAGGACCTGGCGGTGGTCGAGTGAGCCAGATGTTCGGGCGGGACCGCGAGCTGGCCGAGGCGTTGGCCGCCTTGGAGGCCGCCGCCTCCGGCTCGCCGCAGGTGCTCCTGGTCGGCGGGGACGCGGGGATCGGCAAGACCACGCTCACGACGGCGATCGCAGAGGAGGCGCAGGTTCGAGGCTTCAGGGTCCTGGTCGGTCACTGCCTCGACATCGACGACGGCGTGCCCCTGCGGCCCGTCCGGGAGGCGCTGCGTGAGGCGGTGGCCGGCCAGGCGGACGCGGACCTTCCTCCCGTCTCGCGTCGTCTGGCGCCGTACCTGCGGGGCGAGAGCGACCAGGCAAGCGTCGACGAGCTGGGCGTGGTGGTCGGCGAGCAGGTCGCGCAGGGTCCCGTGCTCCTCGTGCTGGAGGACCTGCACTGGGCAGATCGGTCGACGATCGACCTGGCGACGACGGTGGCCCGCACCGCGCGCGGTCGGCTGTGCCTGCTCCTCACGTACCGAGCCGACGAGGTCAACCGGCACCACCCCTTCTTCGCACCCCTGACGGAGCTGGGACGCGGGTCTGGTGCTCTGCGGCTCGGGCTCACCGCCCTCGGCGAGGAGAGCATCTCGGAGATCGTGCGCACCCGTGGGCTCGACGACGAGGGCGTCTCGCGTCAGGTCGTCGAGCGCTCCGAGGGGAACCCGTTGTACGCCGAGGAGCTGCTCGCCGCCGGGCCCGACGGTCTCCCCGAGCAGCTCGGCGCGCTGCTGCTGGCACGCGTGGACGCGCTCGGCGACACCACGCGGAGCCTGCTGCGACTGGCCTCCGCCCACGGCAGCCGCATCGACCCGGAGCTCGTCGCCGATGCCTCCGGGCTCGACGCCGCTGCCGTGGACGCGAGCCTGCGGGAGGCGTTGGCGACCAACGTCGTCCGACAGGTCGGCAGTCACCTGGACTTCCGGCACGGTCTGCTGCGCGAAGCGGTCTACGGCGACCTGATGCCTGGGGAGCGCGCTCAGGCCCACCGACTCCTGGCCGAGGCCGCGGAGAGAACGGCGGGTACCGACGCCTCCCTCGCCGTCCTGGGCGTGGCGGCCTTCCACTGGCACGCCGCCCACGATCTCCCGCGGGCGTACCAGGCGTCCGTCCGAGCCGGGCTTGCCGCGCACAAGCTGGGACTTCCCGAGGGGATCGCCCACCTCGAGCGGGCCCTCGAGCTCTACGACCGCGTGCCCCACGACGGAAGGCCCGTCCGGGCCGAGCTGTTGGCCGTGCTCGCCTTGCTGCATCGACGCTGCGCGGAGTTCGACAGGGGCCGGGCAGTCATCGCGCAGGCACTCGACGCAGTCACCGAGACCGCCGACCCGCGTGCCGTCGCCCGCGTCTACACGATGTACGTGTACACCGACTTCGTGCCGGAGGGGTACGTCGGGCAGGAGGAAGCCCTCGACCGGGCGGTCGCCGGGCTTGGCGACGAGCTGTCTGAGGAGCTGGCCGACACGATGTCGGTGCGGGCCGAGCTGATGATGCGTCTGGAGCGGCTGAGCGAGGGCGAAGAGCTGGCGCCACGGGTGGTCGAGCTCGGCGCGTCCCTGGGGCTGCCGGCGGTCGAGGCAACCGGCTGGTGGGTGCGCGCGGTGTGCAGTCTCGGGAGGGGTCGTCCGGACGAGGCGGCGCGGCACTTCCACACGGCCGCGGACGTCGCGCGTCGTGGGGGAGAGCTCCACCGCGCGTACCAGCACGAGGTGGAACGGCTGGTCGAGCTCGTGAGCGGGGTCGACACACACCGCGGCGTCGAGCTGGCTGACGAGCTCTGGCGCGAGGCGAACGCGGCGGGGTACCCGCGCTCGGGACGCAAGGCGGCCTGCCGGGTGGTGAACGGTCTGGTGAACCTCGGGCGGCTGGACGCGGCGCGCGGGGTGATGGACGCGCTGCGGTCCACGGGACCGGTGGATGACATCGACAGCGGCGGCGCGCATGTGGGGTTGATGATCGCCCAGGGGGAGGTCCGCTCAGCGCTCGAGGCGGATCGGCGTCGCATGATCCTGGTCCGGCAGTTCGCGGCGTTCCCCAACCCCGAGGAGGTCCTGCTCCACGTCCGAGTGCTGCTCGCCAACGGGTTGGTCGTCGAAGCGCTGGAGGTGGCTGACGAGTACTCGGCCTGGGTCGAGAGGTCCGACTTCCCGATCGTGCTCGGCGTCCTTGCCCATGTCCTCTACCTCGCTCTCGAGGCCTCGCGCGCCGCCGGTCGGCCACCCGACCCCGAGCTGCTCGCGCGTGCGGATCGACTGCTGTCTCGCGCGGATGCCGGACTGGGCGGCAGCATGGTCGGCTGGGAGCACGGCGTGAGCGTCCTCTCGGCCACGGCGCTGCGTGCCGATCTGCGCGGCGAGCCGACCGCGGACCTGTGGCGCACGGCGTACGACGCCGCGGTCCAGGTGGGCGCGGGGTTCGCCCTGCCTTTCCGGCTCCGGCTCGTGCAAGCGTTGCTCGCGGAAGGAGAGCGCGACGAGGCCCGTACCTCCCTCCCCGAGGTGGTCGCGGACGCGAAGGCGATGGGCATGAACGGCGTGCTCGAGGAGGCGGTCAAGCTGGGTCGGCGGCACCGCATCCCGGTACCCGGCGACGACCGGCCTTCGAAGCTCGACATCCTCACGTCGCGGGAGCGCGAGGTGCTCGACGTACTGGCCACGGGAGCCACCAACAAGGCGATCGCCGAGCGACTGTTCATCAGCGAGAAGACCGTCAGCGTGCACGTGACCAACCTGCTGGCCAAGCTCGGCGTCACGAACCGCACCGAGGCCGCGGCGGTGTTCAAGGACCTAGCGGTGGCCGACCCCTCCTAGGCGAGGTCCGGGAATTCACCCGATGTCCTAGGTGACCCCTTAGGCGAAGTGTCAGGGACATCAGAACAGCCCTTCACCTCACCAGGAGACACCATGTACGGCTACCCCGGATCCATCGCCATCCGCCACCTGCTCGACGAGCCCTTCGCCTCCGCCGCGCCGGTCCGCCCCACCACCCCGACCACCTCCGACCGCCACCCGTACCGCTGGCTGGTCGCCGTCGTCATCGCCCCCGTCCTGCTGGCCGCGATGGTCGCCGGGCTGCTGCTCACCACCGCCCCGGCCCAGGCCGCGACCGCGTCCGCGTCGTACCAGGCCAAGCCGTCGGTGTGCTACCCGACCGCCCGCTGGAGCGGCTGCACGCCGTGGATGGTGTGGATGCGCACCCCGGCCACGCACGCCTGACCGCCCGAGAGCCACGACCATGCGTACCTACGGCTACTTCCTCGTCACCCGCCACCTGATGCAGGACCAGCTCCACGGCCCGTACTCGCCCTACGGCTTCCAGCCCGGGTCGGGTGAGGCCGATCCCGCCGACCAGACCCCGATCCCCACGGCCGTGGTCGTCGCCATGCTCGCCATCTGCATCGCCGTCGTGGTGGCCATCGCCATCCTGTCCCCCGGTCCCACGGACCCGAGCACGTCCGCCTCGAGCCAGGCGGCCACCTCGAGCTTCACCAGGTAGCCGGGTGAGGAAAGCGCCCTGAGGGCGTCCGCTGACTACGGACGCCCTCGGGGCACGGTCATGTCCGGACTCAGACGACGGTCCAGGTGTCGCCGCCCGCGATGAGGGCGGCGAGGCGGTCCTCGGTGGAACCGGGGGCCTTCTCGCGCGCGGTGCCGATCTGCTCGCGCGCCAGGTCGTCGTACGTCGGTCGCTCGACCTGGCGGAAGATGCCGATGGGCGCGCGGTGGAGGTACCCCGCGTCGGTCAGCCGCGAGATCGCGAACGCCGTCGTCGGGTCGGCCGCGCGTGAGTCGTGCACGAGGACCGCGTCCTCGCCGACCTCGGCCACCTCGGCGACCTTGACGCCGCCGGAGGCCCGGTCACGGACCAGGCCGTACGACGCCCCACCAGACGAGTCCGGGGGACCGAACCGGATCGGCTCGCCGTCGACGAGCGGGATGACCGAGGCGGCCGAGGGGTCGCGGTCCTTGATGGCGTCGAAGGCGCCGTCGTTGAAGATCGGGCAGTTCTGGTAGATCTCGACCAGGGAGGTGCCCCGGTGTGCGGCCGCCGCGGACAGCACCGAGGTGAGGTGCTTGCGGTCGGAGTCGATGGTGCGCGCCACGAACGTCGCCTCGGCGCCGAGCGCCAGCGACACCGGGTTGAACGGGTGGTCCAGCGAGCCCATCGGCGTGGACTTGGTGACCTTCCCGGGCTCGGAGGTCGGGGAGTACTGCCCCTTGGTCAGGCCGTAGATCCGGTTGTTGAACAGCAGGATCGTCATGTTGATGTTGCGGCGCAGCGCGTGGATCAGGTGGTTGCCGCCGATCGACAGCGCGTCGCCGTCACCGGTGACGACCCACACCGAGAGGTCCGAGCGCGTCGTGGCGATGCCGGTGGCGATCGCCGGCGCGCGTCCGTGGATCGAGTGCATCCCGAACGTGTCGAGGTAGTAGGGGAACCGCGACGAGCAGCCGATGCCGGAGACGAACACGATGTTCTCGCGGCGCAGGCCGAGATCGGGCAGGAAGCCCTGCACGGCCTTGAGCACGGCGTAGTCGCCGCAGCCCGGGCACCAGCGCACCTCCTGGTCGGACGTGAACTCCTTCGCGGTCTGCGGACCGTCGGCGGTCGGCACCAGCTCGATGCCAGACCGCATGCCGGGGGTGGGGACGTCGATGGTGCTCACTGCACGTGCTCCTTCACGACGGTCTCGCCCCACACGCCGAGCGGGACTTCGATCCCCTCGGCCTCGGCGACCAGGTCGGCGATCGCGTGGGCGAGGGCGGCGGCCTTCAGCGGCATGCCGTTGACCTGGTGGTAGCCGACGGCGTCGACGAGGTACTTCGACCGGACGAGCAGGCCGAGCTGCCCCAGGTTCATCTCGGGGACGAGCACCTTGTCGTAGCGCTTCAGGATCTCGCCGAGGTCCTTCGGGAACGGGTTGAGGTGCCGCAGGTGCACCTGCGCGACGTTGAACCCGGCGTTGCGGACGCGGCGGCAGCCGGCGCCGATCGGGCCGTACGTCGAGCCCCACCCGAGCACGAGCACCTTGGCGCCCTGCCCATCCTTGGCACTCGGGTCGTCGACCTCCAGAGGCGGCAGCGACTCCGCGATCCGGTCCACCTTGGCCTGCCGGGTGCGGACCATGAAGTCGTGGTTGGCCGGGTCGTAGGAGATGTTGCCGTTGCCGTCGGCCTTCTCGAGCCCGCCGATGCGGTGCTCGAGCCCGGCGGTCCCCGGGATCGCCCACGGGCGGGCAAGAGTGGCGGCCTCGCGCTCGTACGGCATGAACTCGCCCTCACCCGGCGTGGCGAACTCCGGATCGATCTCCGGCAGCTCGTCCAGCTCGGGGATCCGCCACGGCTCGGAGCCGTTGGCCAGCATCCCGTCGGAGAGCAGCATCACCGGGGTGCGGTAGGTGACGGCGATGCGCGCCGCCTCGAGGGCGGCGTCGAAGCAGTCGCCCGGGGACTGCGGCGCGACGATCGGGACGGGTGACTCGCCGTTGCGCCCGAACATCGCCTGCAGCAGGTCGGCCTGCTCGGTCTTGGTGGGCAGGCCGGTCGACGGGCCGCCGCGCTGGACGTCGATGACGATCAGCGGCAGCTCGGTCATCACGGCCAGGCCGATGGTCTCCGACTTCAGCGCGATGCCCGGGCCGGACGTCGTCGTCACGCCGAGGCCACCGGAGAACGCCGCTCCGAGCGCCGCTCCGATGCCGGCGATCTCGTCCTCGGCCTGGAACGTCGTGACGCCGAACGCCTTGTGCTTGCTGAGCTCGTGGAGGATGTCGGAGGCCGGCGTGATCGGGTAGGACCCCAGGAACAACGGCAGCCCCGAGCGCACCGCGGACGCGATCAGGCCGTACGCCAGCGCCAGGTTGCCGGTGATGTTCCGGTACGTGCCGGGCGCCATCGGGGCGGGCTTGATCTCGTACCTCACGACGAACGCCTCGGTCGTCTCGCCGAAGTTCCAGCCGGCCTTGTACGCCGTGATGTTGGCGTCGCGGATGTCCTCGACCTTCGCGAACCGACGCTCCAGGAACGCGATCGTCGACTCGGTCGGCCGGCCGTACATCCAGGACAGCAGCCCGAGGGCGAACATGTTCTTCGCCCGGGCGGCGTCCTTGCGGGACAGGCCGAACTCCTTGACCGCCTCGACCGTCATGCCGGTCAGGTCGAGCGGGTGCACGGCGTACGCCGCCAGCGACTCGTCCTCCAGCGGGCTGGTCGTGTAGCCGGCCTTGGTGAGGTTGCGCGCGGAGAAGTCGTGGGTGTCGACGATGATCGTCGCGCCGGCCGGGAGGTCGCCGAGGTTCGCGCGCAGGGCGGCGGGGTTCATCGCGACCAGCACGTCGGGGGCGTCACCGGGCGTGAGGATGTCGTGGTCGGCGAAGTGGACCTGGAACGACGACACTCCCGGGAGCGTGCCCTGCGGCGCCCGGATCTCGGCGGGGAAGTTCGGCAGCGTCGACAGGTCGTTGCCGTAGGCCGCGGACTCCTGGGTGAACCGGTCCCCGGTCAGCTGCATGCCGTCACCGGAGTCGCCGGCGAAGCGGATGATGACGCGGTCGAGCTGCTTGACCTGCTTGGTCGTCACCTGTGTGTGCACTTCCTCGTGTCCGCCTGGCTCAGGGTGGTGTCACGGCGGGCTGCTGGGCTGTTCTCGAGCGCCGGTCGGGCGCTGGACACCGACCTCCGAGGATAGTCCGCGCAGGTCAGAACGACTCCTTCGTCCCGCACCGCGGGAGTGTGACGCAGGACATGTCGCAGGAGCGCGTCTCAGGCATGTCGCCAATACCGGGTTTCATACTTATCTCTAGTAGTCTGCGCGAGTTAGATCGTTGAGAGGCACTCCCGAGGTGCTTTCGAAAGGGACGACATCACATGCGCAAGAACTTCACGGCCGTGCTGCTCGCGGGCGCACTGGCCGGCACCCTCGCTCTCGCCGCCTGCGGAGGCGACGACTCCGGCACCGGAGGCAGCGACGACGCCAACACCCTGAACATCGTGGGCTACTCCGTGCTGGAGCAGGCCAACGCCGGCGTGATCTCGGCGTTCCAGGACACCGACGCCGGCAAGGGCATCGAGTTCAAGGAGTCGTACGGCGCCTCCGGCGACCAGGCCCGTGCGGTCATCGCTGGCCAGGACGCCGACGAGGTCCACCTCTCCCTCGAGCCCGACGTGCAGAAGCTCGTCGACGAGGGCCTGGTGGCCGACGACTGGAAGGACAACGACACCAAGGGCATCTGCACCCAGTCCGTCGTGGTCATGGTCGTCCGCACCGGCAACCCCAAGAACATCAAGACGTGGGACGACCTGATCAAGCCGGGCATCGGCATCGTCACCCCGAACCCCGCGTCCTCCGGCTCCGCGAAGTGGAACCTGCTCGCGGCGTACGGCTCCGTCCTCGGCGAGGGCGGCTCCGAGGAGGACGCCCAGGCGTACCTCCAGAAGTTCTTCGCCAACGTGGCCGCGCTGCCGGACTCCGGCCGTGACGCGACCACCGCCTTCACCAGCGGCACCGGCGACGTCCTGCTCTCCTACGAGAACGAGGCCATCCTCGCCAAGCAGAGCGGCACGGACTTCGACTACATCGTCCCGGACAGCACCCTGCTGATCCAGAACCCGTGCGCCATCGTCGACGGCGCCTCGGCCAAGGCCCAGGACTTCATGGACTTCCAGAAGTCCGAGGAGGGTCAGAAGCTGTACGCCGCCACCGGCTACCGGCCGCTCATGGACGTGGGCGACCTGGACGTGGACGGTGCCAACGACCCGACCAACCCGTTCCCGGAGCCGGCGACGCTGCTGACCATCGACGACGACTTCAACGGCTGGGCCGACGCCAACACGAAGTACTTCGACGAGAACGACGGCATCATCACCAAGATCCAGGCGGAGGCGGGCGAGTAGGCCATGAGTGCTCCTGCTCCTGTCGTAGGAGTGGCAGCGGGGGGCCGGCCGACGCGCAACCGTCGGCCGGCCCGGTCGCGTCAGTCCGCCCGTTCCCTGACCGGTGGCTCGAGCCTCGGTCTGGGCGTCGCGATGCTGTGGTTCAGCCTGCTCGTGCTGATCCCGCTCGCGGCCGTGGTCGTGAAGTCGGCCGAGGGTGGCTGGGGCACCTTCGCGGACGCCGTGACCAACCGGCAGACCTTTGCCGCTCTGCGCCTGACCGTCCTCACGTCGGTCGGCGTCACCGCTCTCAACATGGTGATGGGCACGATCATCGCCTGGGTGCTGGTCCGTGACCGGTTCCCCGGGAAGGCGATCCTCGACCTCGTCATCGACATCCCGTTCGCGCTGCCCACGATCGTGGCCGGCCTGGTGCTGCTCGCGCTCTACGGCCCGACCAGCCCCATCGGCGTCCACGCCGCCAACACCCGGCTCGCGGTGTTCCTCGCGATCGCGTTCGTGACGCTGCCCTTCATCGTGCGCACGGTGCAACCGGTGCTGGAGGAGATGGAACGGGACGTCGAGGAGGCCGCGGCCTCCCTCGGCGCCAGCCGCTTCACGACCTTCCGCCGGATCATCCTGCCCACGCTGGCGCCGGCGATCTTCGCCGGTGCGGCGCTGTCGTTCGCGCGTGGCATCAGCGAGTACGGCTCGCTGGTGCTGCTGAGCGGCAACCTGCCGTACCGCACGGAGGTGACCTCGGTGCGCATGCTGACCTACCTCGAGGGCGGCGACACCGCCTCGGCCGCTGCGGTGGCGACGATCCTGCTCGTGGTCGCCCTCCTGGCGATCGTCACGCTGGACGTGATCCAGAGAAGGGTGGCGCGACGTGGCTAGCGCAGTCCTCGAAGAGACCCGTCCGCGCGACCCGCACCCCCGGGCGACGCCCCGTCCCCCGCGGGAGGGCCACCCGGCCGTCACGTGGGGCCTGCGCCTGCTCGTGGTCGCCTACCTGTTCTTCCTGGTGGTCTGGCCGACGTCGCTGGTCGCCAAGAACACGTTCGCCAACGGCTTCGACGGCATCCAGGGTGCGCTGGACGACCCGGACGTCGTCCACGCACTGACGTTGTCGGGACAGGTGGCCGTCGCCGCGGTGCTGATCAACCTGGTGTTCGGCGTCGGCATGGCGTTGCTGCTCGTGCGCTTCGACTTCCCCGGCAAGCGCGTGCTCAACGCGCTCATCGACGTGCCTCTGTCGGTCTCGCCGGTGGTCGTGGGCCTGGCCCTGGTGCTGGTCTACAGCGGCCGGTACGGCTGGTTCGGCCCGTGGCTGGAGGGCCAAGGGCTCCAGGTGGTCTTCGCCAAGCCCGGCATCATCATGGCGACGGCGTTCGTCGCGCTGCCCCTGGTCATCCGCGAGGTGGTGCCCGTCCTGGAGGACATGGGCGACGACCAGGAGCAGGCCGCTCGCAGTCTCGGCGCCAACGCGTGGCAGACCTTCTGGCGGATCACCGTGCCCGGCATCAAGTGGGCGGTCGTCTACGGCGTGGTGCTGTGCCTCGCCCGTTCCCTGGGTGAGTTCGGCGCCGTCAAGGTGGTCGCCGGCAACGTGGGTGGCGAGAGCACGACCGCGCCCATGCTCGTCCAACAGAAGTACCAGAACTTCCAGCAGGAGACCGCGTACTCGGTGTCGTTCATGCTCGCCTTCGCGGCGGTGCTGTGCCTCATCGTCGTGGCCCTGCTGCGTCCCAAGGAGCCCAAGAAATGAGGTCGCTCACGTGAGCATCGAGGTCCGCAACGTCACCAAACGGTTCGGTGACTTCGTCGCACTGGAGGACGTGACCGTCTCCCTGCCCACCGGGCAGCTGACGGCCCTGCTCGGTCCGTCGGGTGGCGGCAAGTCCACCCTGCTCCGGATCATCGCGGGGCTCGACACCGCCGACGAGGGCACCATCGACATCGAGGGCACCGAGGCCACGAACCTGCCCGCGCGCAAGCGCAACGTGGGCTTCGTGTTCCAGCACTACGCGGTGTTCAAGCACATGACGGTGGCCAAGAACGTCGCCTTCGGCCTGGAGATCCGCAAGCGCCCGAAGGACGAGATCGAGCACCGTGTCGACGAGCTTCTGCGACTGGTGCACCTGCAGCAGTTCGCCCACCGGCTGCCTTCGCAGCTTTCGGGCGGCCAACGGCAGCGCATGGCGCTCGCCCGCGCGCTCGCGGTCGAGCCGAAGGTGCTGCTGCTCGACGAGCCGTTCGGCGCGCTCGACGCCAAGGTCCGCAGGGAGCTGCGCGAGTGGCTGCGGCGGCTGCACGACGAGGTGCACGTCACCACGGTGTTCGTGACCCACGACCAGGAGGAGGCCCTCGAGGTCTCCGACGAGATCGTGGTGATCAACGAGGGGCGCGTGGAGCAGATCGGCTCGCCCGACGACCTCTACGACCACCCGGCCAACGACTTCGTGATGGGCTTCCTGGGCGAGGTGACCACGGTCAACGGACAGAAGGTGCGCCCGCACGACGTGGACATCTCGACCACCCCGATCCTGGCCGGCGCCGCGCAGGGCACGATCAGCCGCGTGCTGCGCGTCGGGTTCCAGGTACGGGTGAACGTCCTGACCGACGGCGGCGAGGACGTCACCGTCGAGCTCACCAAGTCGCACGCCAACGCGCTCGGTCTCGGGGAGGGCACCACGGTCTGGGTCACGCCCACGCCGGGCTCCATCCCGCGGATGGTCGAGAAGGCCGGCTGAACAGAGCCTGCCGAACCTGGCTGCACCACCTCGGCGACCTGGGGTAGTCCTGGGACTCCCTCAGGTGCGCGAGGCACAATGGAAGACGCTTCGGCCCCGGACGCGCACCTCTCACCGCGTCTGGGGCCGAACCCATTTCCTCACCCATGCGCCAGGCCTGGCGCGAGCCACTCAGCGGTAGTTGGTGAACTGCACCGCGAAGTCGTAGTCCTGCGCCTTCACCAGCGCCTGCACGGCCTGGAGGTCGTCGCGCTTCTTGCTGGAGACGCGGAGCTCGTCGCCCTGGATCTGCGCCTTGACGCCCTTGGGGCCCTCGTCGCGGATCAGCTTGGTGATCTTCTTGGCGTTCTCCGAGCTGATGCCCTCCTTCAGGGCGATCCCGATCTTGCTCTCCCGGCCCGACTGGCGGGGCTCGGAGGCGTCCAGGATCTTCAGGCTCTGCTGGCGCTTGATCAGCTTGTCCTTGAAGACGTCGAGCACCGCGTTGGCCCGGTCGTCGGCGGACGCGGTGATCTCGATGGCGTGCTCGCCCTGCCACTCGATCTTCGCGCCGGTGCCCTTGAAGTCGAAGCGGGTCGCGATCTCCCGGGCGGCCTGCCCGAGCGCGTTGTCGACCTCCTGGCGGTCGATCTTGCTCACGATGTCGAACGACGAGTCGGCCATCGGTGTCCTTCCGGGAGGGGTCTTGGCGGTTTCGGCACGGCGGTGCCGCCTTGCTATTGTTCCGACCTGCTGACCGACCGCCAAACGCGGACCCCAGCAACGGCAGGTTGCCCGAGCGGCCAATGGGAGCGGACTGTAAATCCGTCGCGAAAGCTTCGAAGGTTCGAATCCTTCACCTGCCACGCGTCGCGGCCCGGACCTCCTGGTCCGGGCCGCGCTGCGTCTGTGCTCGGCCTAGACGGCGAGGCGGCCGAAGGCGCTGCGGTGGAAGACGAGGGGCTGGCCGACGGAGTGCTCGACGGCGTGCAGCCGCAGCAGGATCACCAGGTGGTCACCGGCCTCGACCTCGCGGTGGATCGTGCAGTCGAAGCGGGCGAGGCCCTCGTCGAGGGTGACGGCGCCGTCGTCGCTGACGTGCACCGCCACGTCGGCGAACCGCTCGGTGACCGGCCCGGCCAGCTGGCGGCAGACGTCGCCGTGGTGCTCGGCGAGGACGGTGATGCCGAGGTGCGGCGCGCGGCGCAGGTCCGGCCAGGTCTTGGAGGTCGTCGCGATCGAGAACGAGACCAACGGTGGGTCCAGGCTGACCGAGGTGAAGGAGCTGGCGGCCAGGCCGGTGATCGCCCCGTCGACCTCGGCCGCGACCGCGACCACGCCACTGGGGAAGACGCCGAAGGCGTCGCGCAGCCGACGTGGGTCGAGGTCCTGGTTGGTGCGCAGGGACGTCGGGCGCTCGGACGCGGTGCTCACGCGGCCACCCGGGCCGCGAGCAGGCGCTCGACGGTGGGACGCGTGGCGTCGAGCCAGGGCTGGTACGCCGCCGGGTCGTCGTACGCCGTGTCCAGCAGGTAGAGCGCGCGGCCGGGAACGGTCCCGCCGAGCTCGGTGAGCAGGGGCCGCAGCGTCAGCTCCGGCGCCAGCGCGTGCCTCGGCCCCGCGCCCAGCATCAGCGGCACCGCGACCCCCCTGAGTCCCGTACCTCCCGCGAACCGGTCGAGGAAGAGCTTGAGCAGCCCGGTGTAGGCGCCCTTGTAGGTGGGCGACGCGACCACGACGAGGTCCGCGGCGCCGACCTCGGCGACCAGTCGGGACACCTCTGGGTCCGACCAATCCAGCAGCCGGGGCGCGACGAGCGCGAGGTCGACGACCAGGTCCGGCTCCCGCCCGGCGAGGGCGGCGGCGAGGGTGGTGGCGGCGGCGAGCGTGCGGCTGTCGGGCTTGGGGTTTCCCACCACCACGGCGGTGCGGGGGTGATCGGTCATGAGGGGCCTCCGGTCGTCTCTGCGGGCGTGCCTGTTTGCATCCGGCACCGGCTTTGTGTTTAAACTCTAGTAACTTACTCAAAAAAGATCAGATTGCCACTCCGACACCGCACCGAGAGAGGGACACCGATGAGCCACCAGCCCGACGAGCGCCAGCTCAGCCTCAACGCCTTCCTGCACGACACCGGTCACCACGAGGCGTCCTGGCGCCATCCGGAGAGCGGTGCGGAGCGGATCGGTGACATCGCCTGGTTCCAGGACATCGCCCGCAAGGTGGAGGCCGCCAAGCTCGACGCCGTCTTCCTCGCCGACGGCCCGGCCTGGTGGGGGACCGGTCACCGCCCCAGCAACAACTTCGAGCCGATCACCCTGCTGACCGCCCTGGCCACGGTGACCGAGCGCATCGGCCTGATCTCCACGGCCTCCACCACCTTCTACGAGCCGTTCAACCTGGCCCGGCTGTTCGCCAGCCTCGACCGCATCTCCGGTGGGCGGGCCGGCTGGAACATCGTGACCACCTTCAGCGAGGACGCGGCGTACAACTTCGGCCTGGACGGCGTGCCGAGCCACGAGGAGCGGTACGCGCGCGCCCAGGACTTCATCGACGTGGTCACCAAGCTCTGGGACAGCTGGGAGGACGACGCGCTGGTCGTGGACCGCGAGTCCGGCGACTACGTCGACACCAGCAAGGTGCACGCGATCGACCACGTCGGTCCCTACCTCAAGGTGCGCGGTCCTTTCAGCGCGCCTCGTACGCCGCAGGGTCGGCCGGTCTACGTGCAGGCCGGGTCGTCCAACGAGGGCCGGGCGTTCGCGGCCCGCAACGCCGAGGCGATCTTCACCGCGCACCAGACGATCGAGGACGCCCGCGCGTTCTACGACGACATCAAGAGCAAGGCCCGCGCGCTCGGCCGCAACCCCGACCACGTGAAGGTGCGGCCGGGCATCAGCCCGTTCATCGCCGACACGACGGCCGAGGCCGAGGAGCTCTCGCAGTACTTCAACCGCCTCACCGTGCCGGCGTACGGCCTGACCCAGCTGGAGAAGATGGCCGGCACGTCCCTGCGCCACCTCGAGCTCGACGAGCGGGTGCCGGTCGAGGTCTTCGGCGGTGCGGGCAACGTCCTCGACAACAACCGCAGCCGCCGGCAGGTCGTCGCCAACATCGTCGAGCGGGACCGGCCGACGCTGCGCGAGCTGCTGCACCGTCTCGCCGGCGGGCGCGGCCACAACGTCGTGGCCGGCACGCCGGTCCAGGTCGCGGACACGATCCAGGAGTGGTTCGAGGGTGGCGCCGCGGACGGCTTCAACGTGATGCCGCCGCTCTACCCGCAGCTGCTGGACGCCTTCACCGGCCAGGTCGTGCCGATCCTCCAGGACCGCGGCCTGTTCCGCACCGAGTACGCCGGCACCACGCTGCGCGAGCACTACGGCCTGCCGCGGCCCGACAGCCAGTACGCCGACGAGCCCGCGCTCGCCGTCGGCACGTGACCGTCACCTGACCCTGATCCCGTCCCCCGAAAGGCCATCGATGAAGCGCGCCCTCCTGGCAGTCCTCGCTGCCCTCCTCACGGTGACGAGCCTGTCCGCCTGCGGCGGCAGCGCCCGTGGCGGCACCACGACCACCATCCGCTACCAGTCCTCGGTCGGCACCGTGGACGTGCTCCAGCTCGCCGACGCCCTGGACTACCTCGACGGCCTGACCCTGGAGAAGGTCGGCGACGTGACCGGCGGGCCGCAGAGCGTCCAGGCACTCGCCAGCAACCAGATCGACATCAGCGCCTCCTGCTTCTTCGGCGCCGTCGCCCAGGTCGTCGCCACCGGCGTCCCCGTCGAGGCCGTCGTCTCGACGTACGGCTCCAACGACAAGATCAGCTCCTCCATCGTGACCCTGGAGGGCTCGCCCATCGCCGACGCCCGCGACCTGATCGGCAAGAAGATCGCGGTCAACACGCTGGGCGCCAACGCCGAGGCGGTCCTGGACACCTGGCTCGAGCAGGAGGGCCTCACGCCCGACGAGATCAAGCAGGTCACGCTCGTCCCGCTGCCGCCGCTGAACATGATCCAGGCGCTGCAGGAGCACCAGGTGGACGCCGCATCCATCCAGTCCGGGTCCATCAAGGCGGCCGAGTCCACGGGCGTGAAGCTCCAGGTCCTGGTGAAGGACACCGACGTCGTGGGTGACTACAGCGGCGGCGGCTTCGTGATGCAGACGAAGTTCCTGAAGGCGAACCCCGAGACCTCGCACACGCTCGTGACGGGCGTGGCCAAGGCGGTGAAGTACATCGAGAGCCACAGCCGCGACGAGGTGCTGAAGGTCTACACGAAGTGGCTCACCGACCACGGGTACGACGACTACGTCGCCGCCGTGGAGCAGAACTGGGGCGGCACCACCGGCGTGGCGACTCCGGACACCGCGGCCATCAGCGACCAGGACATCTCCATCTGGCTCGACTGGCTGGGCAGCCGCGGCGACGTCGACCCCGACGAGATCTCGCCGTCGGACGTCTACACCAACGACTACAACGACCTCGCGAAGGGCTGATCCCATGAGTGCACAGATCGAGCTGAGAGGCGTGGGCCAGGTCTTCTCGGTCCGCGGCGACGACGACAGGCGCAAGCGGGACTTCGTCGCCCTGCAGGGCGTCGACCTGACCGTGCGGGCCGGTGAGTTCCTCACCCTGGTCGGGCCCTCGGGCTGCGGCAAGTCGACCATCCTCGACCTCGTAAGCGGGCTGACGACGCCGACATCGGGGACGGTCGTGGTCGACGGCCAGGAGGTCACCGGACCGGGTCTCGACCGGGGTGTGGTCTTCCAGCAGTACACCCTGCTGCCGTGGCGCACGGCCCGCCAGAACATCGAGCTCGCGCTCGAGGCGGCCGGCGTGCGGACCAAGGCCGCGCGCGTGGAGCGGGCCGACCGCTACCTGGAGCTGGTCGGGCTGACGGAGTTCGCCCATCGCTACCCGCACGAGCTCTCGGGCGGGATGAAGTAGCGCATCGCGATCGCGCGGTCGTTGTCCTACGAACCGGGCGTGCTCCTGATGGACGAACCCTTCGGCGCTCTCGACGCCCAGACCCGTGAGCGGCTCCAAGAGGAGCTCGTCGGCATCTGGAAGCGCACCGGCACCACGATCATCTTCATCACCCACGACATCGAGGAGGCGGTCTTCCTCGGCCAGCGGGTGGCGGTGATGAGCAGCCGCCCGGGTGCGATCCGCAAGGTGATCGACATCCGGCTCGACCGCTCGGCCGCCGGCGAGGAGGACATCCGTGCCGGCCAGGCGTTCGCGGCCTACCGCCACCAGGTCTGGAGCCTGCTCCGCGACCGGCACAGCCAGACCGGGCACGCCGGCCGCGTGGGCCAGACCAGGGAGGTGGCTTCGGTTGCCTAACCTGATCGACGAGCGCACCGAGGCCCGACCCAACCCCCGCCAGGAGGCGGCCCAGGGCGCCAAGCACGTCTCGTCGTACCTCACGGGGTTCGGCCGGCTGGGCCGCGGCCTGGTCGGTGTCGCGGTGCTGGCCCTGGTGTGGGAGCTCTTCCCACGGCTGGGCGTCGTCGACCCGTACTTCCTGCCCCCGCTGCACGTCGTGCTCCAGGCCTGGTGGGAGATGGCCCGCGACGGCGAGCTGTGGCGGCACCTGCAGGCCAGCCTGGTGCGCTCGGCGGCCGGCTTCGGGATCGCGGTCAGCCTGGCCATCCCGCTGGGCGCCGCCATCGCCTGGTACCGACCTGCGCGCGAGATCCTCACCCCGCCGCTCGAGGTGTTCCGCAACACCGCCGCGCTGGCACTGCTGCCGGCGTTCACGCTGATCCTCGGGATCGGGGAGACGAGCAAGATCGCGATCGTCACCTACGCCTGCTTCTTCCCGATCCTGCTCAGCACGATCACGGGCGTCGCGACGGTGGACCCGCAGCTGCTGCGGTCGGCGAGGGTGCTCGGGCTCTCGCCGGTGACGACGTTCCGCAAGGTGGTGTTCCCCGCCGCGGTTCCGACGATCTTCACCGGCATCCGGATCTCGGGCGCCGCGGCGATCCTGGTGCTCATCGCGGCCGAGCTGATCGGCGCGACCGCGGGGCTGGGCTTCCTGATCAACTACACCCAGTTCAACTTCCTGATCCCGCAGATGTACGCCGCGATCCTCACCACCTCCGCGCTCGGGCTGGCCGTCAACTACGGGCTGGTCGGCCTCGAGCGCCGGTTCTCGCGGTGGCGGGTGTGAGCGCGCCGGCCGGTGGCGTGCGGCCTCTGTCTGGGGAGGGAGGCGGACGCCCGAGGCCGAGACCTGAGCCAGATCCCCGGGTGGCGCCGACCCGCGACGGTGGGGTCACGGCCACCGCGGCCGGTCGGACCCACGAAAGGCTCTCCCATGAACTCGTTGCGCACCGCCGTGCCAGCCCTCGTCCTCGCCGTGACGGCGGGACTCGCGCTCGGCGCCGGGCCCGTGGCCGCCACCTCCGCCCAGGGAACGACGGCCGCTCCACGGACCGCGGCACCCGACCTGCAGGACGCTCTCGACCAGATGGTCGAGGACGGTGCTCCCGGCGCCCTGCTCTACACCTACGACCACGGCCGCGTCACGGCGCTGCAGAGCGGTGTCGCCGACATCGCCGCTGCGCGGGCCTTGGGTCCGCTGGACCGCTACCGGATCGGCAGTCTCACCAAGACCTACGTGTCGACGGCCGTGCTGCAGCTCGTGGCCCAGCACCGCGTCCGGCTCGACGCCCCGGCCAGCACGTACCTGCCCGAGCTCCTCGCGAGCAGGCCCCGCATCACCGTCCGCCAGCTGCTCGACCACACCAGCGGGATGTTCGAGTTCAACGACGACCCCCGCGTGCTGGCCCCTTACTTCAAGGGCGACCTGGCGCACGTGTGGTCCCCTCGCAGCCTCGTGCGGATCTCCCTGGCTCACGCACCGGTCTCGAGGCCCGGGACCGCCTTCCACTACTCGAACACGAACTACCTGCTGGCGGGCCTGCTCGTCGAGGCCGTGACGGGGCACCGCCTCGGCGACGTGCTGCGCCACCGCGTCTTCGCGGAGGCCGGGCTGCGGGCGACCACCTTCACGTCGTCCAGGACGCTGCCCGCTCCCGCGGCACACGGCTACTTCACCTTCGAAGCCGGTGAGGCACCGACCGACATCACGCCGCTCTACCCGTACCCGTGGGCCTCCGGCGCGGCCGTGTCGACCGCGCCGGACGTCGCGCGCTTCTACCGTCACCTGCTGTCCGGCCGGCTCCTGCCTCGCGGGCTGATGCGGGCGATGCGGACGACGGTCGACGCGTCGGCCGAGGAGGGTCCCGGCACGGCGTACGGGCTCGGTCTCGAGCGGTTCACCACCTCGTGCGGGCCGGCGTGGGGTCACGGCGGCAACTTCCCCGGGTACGTCACCTACGTCTACTCCTCGCCCAGCGGCGGTCGCCAGACCGTGCTGCTCCTCAACGAGGACCCGCAGTCGTTGTCCCCGGCGGTCGGACGCGTCTTCATGCGCCTGCTCGACGAGGCCTACTGCCTCAGCGCGTGACGATGGTGAAGCCGCCCGGGACGAGGGTGACGCGCACGGCACTCGCCGTGCTCGTGGAACGGCTCAGCAACCGCGCCGAGCCGTCGTAGACCTCGACCACGGCGCGCCCGTGGCCCGGCACTCGGACGACGGGGTGCATGACGGACGTGGCCGCGCTGCGGAGCAGCGCGGTCGCGTGACCGTCCCCGGCGAGCACCAGACGGGAGACGAGGGGCTCGAGCATGACGGCGTCCAGCCGCGCCGCGTCGTCGCCCGACGCGGTCGTCGTCACCCGGAGCGTCGTCGGCGTGCCGGGCATGGTGCGCGGCAGCGTCACCGGAAGCAGCGCGCCGAAGGCAGGGGACATGCCCGGGAGACCGATGTCGCCGGACCGCACGCGACCGAGCTCGGTGTTCTTCGTGGACCAGGTCGTGACCGCAGTGCTGTCCGGCTGGAGGTCGACCACCGGGATGACCAGGCGGTCGTCCGCCGCGCGGGGCGCCGGAAGTGAGGCCGTGGCGCCGTCGCCGAGGGCGAGGTAACCCGTCCCGCCGAAGAGCGACTCGCCGGTCCAGCGGTCGGCGAGGGTGACCACCTCGGCGTCACCGGTCGTGGTGGCGTCCTCCGCCTGCAGCGTGGTCGTCCCGACCCGCTGGGTGATGGTGGCCTGCTGGGCGGCCAGCGCCACGTCGGGACGGGCGTCCAGCGCGAGCATCGTGAGCAGCCCGTGGATGGTGGACTCGGCACCCGAGTTGTGGTTGACCACGCCGTCGCCGGAGATCCCGTCAATGGTCCGACCGGTGGTCGGGTCGTACGCCGGCACGCCGGCCGCGTTGGCGCCGAAGAACCACGCGGCCTGCATCCCCGCCAGCCGCAGCAGGCCGGTCTTCCCGGTCGCGTCGGCCGTGGCCAGGAGTGACTGGACGCGAGCGTCGGCGCCGTACGCGATCTGCGACTGGTCGAGTCGCGTGGGCAGCCGGCCGTTGTCCGGGCCGCCGGAGGTGAGCATCCAGGGCGTGAACACGGCCGAGTCCCTCAGGGCCGGGGCGAGGTACGTCGACGTGCCCAGCGCCTGCGAGGCGCGGGAGAGGGCGGCGGGCATCTGCGAGCCCCAGGCGTGCCACAGCGAGCGGGAGAGGGCCCACGGGTACACCGCGCCGAACGGCCAGGTGCGGGCGTCGCCCTCGGAGAGCATCGCGATGCCGTCGGCGAGCTGCTGCAACGCGGTGCGGGCCGCTGCGTCGCTGCCACCCGCCTCGACGTACGCCGCGAGGCCGAGCACGGCCTCGGAGCTGGCGTCGGCGCCGTCGGCGATGAGCCAGGTCGGGGTGGGCCGGCCGTCGACCGTGCCCAGCACGCCGTAGGTGTCGAGCACGTCCTGGTGCACGGCGGCCACGGAGAGCTGGAGCCGCTGCTCCAGGAAGTCGGCGAAGGCGGCGTCGTCGTCGTTGCCGGAGCCGCTGAACGCGGCGTACCCCTCACCGAGCGCCCACAGCGTGCGGGCCACCCAGTACGACGACGCGTCGCTGTCGGACGGGTCCGGCAGCTCGACGGGCTCGGCGCTGGGGTTGAGCGTGCCGTCCGGCTGCATCCAGAGCACCACGTTGCCGGCGTCCGGCCCGCTCGAGGTCTGGAGGTAGGTGAGGCCCCGCAGCAGCTGGTAGGCCCGGTCACGGCTGGTGTCCGACCCGGTCTGCTCCCAGTGACGCAGGTACACGACCGCGGCGCGGGCCACGTCGTCGGCGTTGAAGGCGCCCTGGCCGTAGGTGTCGGTGTCGGGGTCGTAGGCGCCGCCGCCCACGCGGGTCAGCACCCCGTTGCGCGGCTCGGCGTAGGTCCACAGCACGCCGACCTCGGGGTCCTCGGCGAGGGCGTACGTCGTGTGGTCCAGCTGCGTCGGTGGGGCCACGGTGTCGCCCAACCAGTCGAGGTGGTCGAGGTTCGTCAGCACCGGCGAGGTGTCGGCGGCGACGGCGGGACCGGTCTGCCCGGTCGGTACCCCGACGAGGGCGACGGCGAGGCCGGCCAGGACGGCGAGGGTGCGGCGGACGTTCATGTGGATCCTCCGAGACGTGTGGTGGTTCAGGGCGTGTGGGTGCCGGTGCGGCCGTAGCGGTCCTCGAGGCGGACGACGTCCTCCTGCCATCCGGGGCCGGCGGTGGACGCCTCGACCAGGACGGCGTCGGTGATGGCGCGGACGCGGTGGAGGAGGCGGGGCGGGACGTGCACGGCGTCGCCCGGCCCGAGCACCACGGCGCGGAGCGTCTGCTCACTGTCGCCGAGGTCGATCTCCACCTCGCCGGACAGGACCGCGATGGTCTCGTCCTTCTCGTGGTGCCACTGCAGCGACAAGGACTCGCCGCCGGTCACGTGGAGGGTCTTGCCGACGTAGGAGCCCTCGACGTGGGCGAAGATCTCCTCGTGCCCCCAGGGCTTGTCGACACGCACGCAGGGCACGGGTCCGGGCAGGTCGGTCATGACGTCCTCACCAGCTCGTCGGTGGTCGACGGCCACGGGTCGAGGTCGACGGTCCTGCCGTCGGCCGCCGCCCGACGGGCGGCGTCGGCGACGACGACGGCGGCCCAGCCCTCGCGTGCACCCGAGAGTGGTTCCCCTCCCGACGCGACGCAGCTGACCAGGTCGGCGACGGCGGCGCGGACGCTCTCGGCGTAGACGCGCTGCTTGGCCGCGGGCCCGCCCAAGGTCAGCTCGGCGTGGACGTGGTGGGGCACGACGTGGGTGCGGCCCCTGGCCCTGGCCGTCGGCGAGCCGGCATGACGACGTACCTCGACCCAGACACCCGCGTCGGGACCCGGCCGGTACCCCTGGACGGCGAAGAGCTCACCGACCCGCTCCGGGAGTCCGTCGACCACCTCCGCCCCGGCGTCGTCGGTCCAGCCGTCGAGGACGGCGTGCACCGGGATCCAGCCGTCGACGCGCACCTCGATCGTGCCGTGGTCGAGCCGCATGACCTGGCGCTCGCACCGGTGAGCGTGCGAGAACCCGTGGGTGAAGCCGGCCAGCAGTCCGCCGGGGTGCCGGGTCGTGGCGCTGACCGTGTCGACGGTGCCGTCCGCACGCGCGGCCGTCATCGCCTGGACGGCCTCGGGGAGCGTGCCGGACATCAGGTGGGCCGCGTCGAAGAAGTGCACGCCGTGCTCGACCAGGATCCCGCCGCTCGTGTCCTCCTGCCAGAACCAGTGGTCGGGGCCGAGGTCCTCGTCGCTCGCGTCGTTCTCGAAGGCGAACCGCTGGAGCGGCCCCAGCAGCGTGCCGCTCATCCTGCCCAGCGCCCGCAGCAGCGGGTTGTAGCGCAGCACGTGGTCGACCACAAGCACGCGTCCGGAGCGGTCGGCGGCGGCGCGGACCTCGGCGGCCGCCACCGCGTCTGTGGCGAGGGGCTTCTCGCACCACACGTGCCGCCCGGCCGCGAGAGCGCGGCGGGCGATGGTCGCGTGGGTGGACGGAGGCGTCATGATCGCGACGCACGCGACCTCGTCGTCCGTGAGCAGGTCCTCCCAGTGGTCCACGGCGCGGACCCCGAGGTCGGCCGCGAGGGCAGCAGCCCGCGAGGGGTCGGCGTCGGCCACCGCGACCACGCGGACGTCCGGCAGGTCAGCCACCGCCTCGACCAGGAACGTCGCGAACCTGCCCGCGCCGATGACGCCGAGGCCCCAGGGCGTCATCAGGACGTCCGGTCGAGCCGAGCGACCCCGATCTTCGCGTCGGCCATGCCGTAGAACACGTAGCGGATCCCGTCGATCTCCTCGATCGCGGTGGGGAACACGACGTTGGGCACCGTGCCGTCGCGCTCGTCGTCGGTCTCCGGCCGGAGGATCGGCTCACTGGTCCGCGCCAGCACGCGGGACGGGTCGTCGGCGTCGAGGATCATCGCGCCCGCGGCGTACTCGACCTTCTGGGTCGTCGGGTCGAAGCCCTCGGGCTGCTCGCCGGTCACGCCGTGGTGGATGATCAGCCAGCCCTCGTCGACGCGCACCGGCGGCGGGCCGGCGCCGATCTTGAGCTCCTCGTAGGGGTACGCCGACAAGGCGACGCAGCGGTGGTCCTGCGGACGCGCCAGCGCCCGGATGTCGGCCTCGGCGAGCTCGGCCGGGACGTAGGAGATCCAGATGCCGGGCCGCGGGTCGGTGACACCGGCGGGGAGGTGCACGGTCTCGCCCTCGCGGAACCAGCCGAGGTCCCACATGGGCCGGTGGAGCATCGCGTACGACGGCCGGCCGGCGGGGTCGGGGACCGGCTCGGGGAAGAACACCGCGTCCTTGTTGGGGAACATGCAGAGGTCCGTGTCCAGCCCGGGCTGGTAGGCGAACTGCACGGGACCCAGGCGCTGCCAGTGCTCGAGGTCCTCGGAGACGGCCAGGGCCAGCCGCGGGCCGAGGGGACCGAACGCGACGTACGTCATCACGTGCCGGTCGAGGCTGGGGACCCAGGTGACGCGCGGGTCCTCGACGCCGGCGTTGTTGGCGCCGCGCTCCCAGCCCTCGTCGGGCGCCAGGACCTCACCGCGGCGGCGCACCCCGACGGGGACGCCGTCGCGCAGCTCGACCTCGGCCAGCCCGACGCGCGAGACGTTGCCGTCCTCGACCAGGCGGGGGAGCAGGTGCAGCCGGCCGTCGGGCGTGCGGCCGCTGGCCGGGTTGAGCACCCCCATCGCCTCGTGGGCGTTGCCCGGCTCGGGCGTCATGACCACGCCGAGCCGGGTCATCGAGTAGGGGATCTCCGATGGGCTGCCGGCAGCCGTCATCCCTTCACGCCCGAGCCGATGTCGGAGGCGGTGAAGTGCTTCTGGAAGACGACGAAGAGCGCCACCGCAGGAGCCGCCAGGACGCACGCGCCGGCGAGGATCGCGCCGTACGGGTTGGCCGCCCGTCCGGCGACGCTGCTGATGTAGTTGGCGAGGGACACGGCGAGCGGTTGCAGGTCGGCGTCCTTGGTGATGAGGAAGGGCCAGAGGAACTCGTTCCACGGGCCGATGAACGTGAGCAGCACCGCGGTCAGCACCGCCGGACGGACGAGCGGCAGCGCGATGGACCACAGGATGCGCAGCTCGCCGGCGCCGTCGATGCGGGCCGCGGAGAAGAGGTCGTCGGGCAGCTGCATGAAGAACTGCCGGAAGATGAAGACGGCGGTCGCGTTGATGGCGAACGGCGCGATCATGCCGAGGTAGGAGTCGGCCAGGCCGTAGCTGCGCACGATCATCACGTACAGCGGGATCATCAGCAGCTGGAACGGGATCACCTGCACCAGGAGCATGGCCGCGAACAGCGTTCCGCGGCCGCGGAAGTGCAGCCGCGCCAGCGCGTAGCCGGCGAGCAGTCCGAGCACGACCGTGCACAGGATCACCGCGCCGGTGAAGATGCCGGAGTTGACCAGCGACTGCACGAGGTTCACGCGGCCGTTGATGGAGCGGTAGTTGTCGAGCGTGAATCCGCTGGTCGGGAATGCGCCGCGCACCGACGTGTCGGGCTTGAGCTGCAGCGACGCCATCAGCATGTAGTAGAAGGGGAACAGGAAGAGCAGGGCGCCGATCGCGAGCAGGACGGTACGCGGCCAGCTACGGCCCGAGACCTTCTGGGGCGGCGCGGTCGCGGGCGGAGCCGGCTCCTCCAGCACGGACCGTTCGTCCGCGGTGACCTGTGCCATCTCAGTCCCTCTCCAGGAAGCGCTTGTTGACGAAGGCGATGATCAGGAACGCGATCATCAGCAGCACGCCGATCGCGGCGGCGGTGTCCGGGTTCCCCTGCTCGATGCCGCGCTGGTACATCAGCAGCACCGGCGACGCCGACGCGCCGTTGGGCCCGCCGCCGTTGGTGAGCAGGTACGGCTCGGTGAACAGGTTGGCCCCGGTGATGATCGACAGGATCACCACGAGGGTCGTCGCGGGGCGGACGCCCGGGACGGTGATGTTCATGAACGACCCGAGCTTGCCCGCCCCGTCCATCGCCGCCGACTCGTAGAGCTCCTTGCCGACGTTCTGCAGGGCGGCGAGGTACAGCAGGATGAAGAAGCCCAGCTGCTTCCACGTGACGAAGAGGGCGATCAGCGGCATGGCCAGGCCCTTGTTGATCAGCCACGACGGGTCCGGTGCGAGCGGGCCGAGCAGCTGGTTGACGAAGCCGCCGTTGCTGAAGAGGAACAGCCACACCGCGACCACCGCGACGCTCGCCGAGATGTAGGGCACGAAGTAGCAGACGCGGAAGAAGATGCGTCCCCGGACCGCCCCGTTGAGAGCCGTGGCCAGCACCAGCGACAGGACCACCGTCAGGGGGACGTTGATCACGAGGAACACCGCGACGTTCAGGAAGGCCTTGTGCACCTCCGGGTCGCCGAGCACCGCGGTGTAGTTGTCGAGCCCGACGAACGGGCGGTCGACCGCGACACCGGGGGCGGTGAAGAAGTAGTCGTGGAAGCTGATCCAGACGGCGAGCCCCACCGGGTAGGCGAAGATCAGGACCAGGAACACGGCGTACGGCGCGGCGAACGCCAGCCCCAGGGGCTGACGACCGAGCACGGTCGTCAGCACCCCGCTGCGGGCCTCCGGCGCCTTCCCCGAGGAAGGCGCGGGACGTGGTGCGGTGGTGGTGCTCACGTCACTGGCCGGCCAGGCCGTCGACCTTGTCGGCGGCGTCGGCGAGGGCACTGTCGACGTCGGTCTCCCCGAAGATGACCGCCTTCGAGTAGTCGTCGCGGAAGTCCTGCCAGATCTCGATGCTGTTGGTCACGTTGGGCACCTCGACCGTCCGGGCCGCCTGGTCGGCGAAGGTCTGGTACTCGGGGTTGGCCTTGAAGTAGTCGGGGTACGCCGACGCGACGTCCTCGCGCATCGGCATCTGGCCGGTCTCCTCCAGCAGCGCGCCGTCCTGCTCCTCGCTGGTGGCGAACTTGAGGACCTCCCACGCGGTGCCCTGGGCCTTGCACGCGGAGTACATCGCGACGTTCTTGGCGTCGGAGAAGGTGTAGGTGTCCTCGGGGGCGATGCCGGTGGAGGTCGGGACCGGGGCGACGCCCCAGTTCACGCTGTCGCCGTAGACCGCGATGGCCCAGGGGCCGACGATCGCCATGGCGGCCTTGCCGTCGGCGAACGAGTCGGCCTTGTAGGCCTCCTTCTGCGCGTAGCCCTTCTCGTACATCGTGGCCCAGAAGTCCGCGACGGCCTTGCCCTCGGTCGAGTTGAACGTGGCCTTGTCGTCCTCGACGAGCTGCGTGCCGCCCGTCTCGGCGGCGTACAGGGGGTAGAAGTCGAACCAGGACTGGTAGAACTCCGAGCTGGGGGCCGGCCAGATCGCGGCCTGCGCGGCACCGCTGGACACGATCTTGTCGCTGGTGTCGAGGAACTCGTCATAGGTCGACAGCGGCGGGTTCTCCGGGTCGACGCCGGCCTTCTTCAACAGGTCCTTGTTGTAGAAGATCATCACCGGGTTGGCCTTCCACGGGAGCTGGTAGTACTTCCCGTCGGGCGACTGGTACTGCGTGGCCGCGTCGCCGGTCCGGCTCTCGATGTACTCCTTGCCGTCGGCGAACGAGTCGAGCGGGACGAGACCGCCCTGCTTCTCGAACTGCGGCACGGCCGCCGGAGCGGTGTTGAACACCAGGCAGGGTGCGTTGCCGGCGGTGATCGCCGCGCCGATGACCTCCTCCGACGACTTGCCGGCGGGGATCTCCTGGGCGGTCACCTTCTGGTCCGGGTTCGCCTTGTTCCAGGCCTCGACCATCTTGTTGCCCCAGGCGAGCTCCTCGGGGTTGTTCGAGAGCCAGATCTTGATCGGACCGGTGGCGCTGGTCGCCTCCGATCCGCCGTCGCCTCCGTTCCCACCGCCGCATGCCGCCGTGCTCAACGCGAGCGCCAGGCCGAGTCCGAGGGTCGTCGTCTTCTTCATGTTCATGCGTGATCCGTTTCTGTGGTGGGGCGGGGTGGTGCGGTGGAGCTGCGCAGGACGAGGTCGGGTGGTGGGAGGAGGACATCGGGACACGTGTCGCCGTTGACCAGGGACAGGAGGCAGTCGGCAGCGGCGCTGCCCCAGGCGACGGCGTCGGTGCGGACCGTCGTCAGGGGCGGTCGCAGGTAGCCGGAGATCGCGGTGTCGTCGAACCCGGTGACCGAGAGGTCGTCGGGGACGTGCAGACCGCGCGCCTGGGCCGCGGCGGTGCCGGCGATGGCCATCAGGTCGTTGGCGAACACGATCGCGGTCGGCGGTTCGGGCAGGTCGAGCAGCTCCTCGGTGGCGCGGGCGCCTCCGGAGGGCGAGAAGTCGGACCAGACGTACGGCGACTCCTCGAGCCCGGCGACGCGCAGGGCGTCGGCCCAGGCCTCCTGCCGGGAGCGCGAGTGGACGAACTCCTGCGGCCCGGCGACGTGCGCGATCCGCTCGTGTCCCAGGGACACGAGGTGCTCGACGGCGGCCGAGATGCCCGGACGGTCGTCGACGGCGACCACGGGCCAGCGGCACCCGATCGGCGCCGGGGCGATCACCACGGTCGGGAGGCCGAGCGACTCCAGCAGGTCCGGCCGGGGGTCGTCGACCCGCAGGTCGGTGAGGAAGACGCCGTCGACCCGGCTGCTGGCGGCCAGGTTCTCGTAGCTGCGACGTTCCGTCTCCTGGTCGGGGACGACCTGCAACAGCAGGGCCTGACCTCGCGCGGCGAGGGTCTTCTCGATGCCGGCGATGAAGGCGGGGAAGAAGGGGTCGGCGCTGAGCGTCTCGGGCTGCCGGGCGATCACCAGGCCCACCGCCAGTGCCCGCGAGGAGGAGAGAGCCCGCGCGCGGTGGCTCGGCGTGAACCCGAGCTCGGCGGCCACGGCCCGGATGCGGTCGCGGGTCGCATCGGCGACGCCAGGGCGGTCGTTCAGGGCGAAGGAGACCGCTCCCCGGGAGACTCCGGCCGCGCGGGCCACGTCCGCGATGGTGGGTCTCCGAGTCGACACGGTTTTTACTAAACCGGTTTAGTGGCGCGGCGTCAAGGAAGGTACAACGGAGCCCGTTCCAACCCACCCGTACGGGTGGGAGCGCACCCTAGGATCATCGCGAGGACCCGGCCAGCCGGCGGGGGACGCACACGGAGGACTCGCATGACGACCGAACCGACCCCTGCCACCGCTGCCGCGGTGCAGCCGCTGGAGCCGCCGGACCAGGCCCTCACGCTGGTCGCACCCGAGGCACCCGCCCAGGTCCAGGAGACCCAGGCCCCGAAGATGGCGCCGGCGGTGCCGGAGGAGGCCATCCCGGCGCTGGACCAGAAGGTCGACGACTACATGACCGCGCTGTCGGCCGCGCAGCCGGCGAGCCCGGAGTTCTCCGCCCAGGCCGACAACGTCCGCACCATGGGCGACGCCGACATCCGCAAGGCCGCCGAGACCTCCAACCGGCTGCTCGAGCGGCCGGTCCAGGCCCTGAAGAAGGGCGGCCTGGCCGAGGGCTCCGAGGTGGGCAAGACGCTCCTGGAGCTGCGCCGTACCGTCGAGGACCTCGACCCCAGCCAGCTCACCGGCAGCCGCAAGATCCTCGGGATCATCCCGTTCGGCGACAAGGTCGTCGACTACTTCCGCCGGTACCAGTCCGCGCAGTCGCAGCTCAACGGCATCCTGCACAGCCTGCGCAGCGGCCAGGACGAGCTCCAGCGCGACAACGTCGCGCTCACCATGGAGAAGACGAACCTCTGGGCGGCGATGGGCCGGCTCAACCAGTACATCTACATCGCCGAGCGGCTCGACTCCCGGCTCTCGGCCCGGATCGCCGAGCTGCAGGTCGGCGACCCCGACACGGCCAAGGCCCTCAACCAGGACGTCCTCTTCTACGTCCGCCAGAAGCACCAGGACCTGCTGACCCAGCTGGCGGTCTCGATCCAGAGCTACCTGGCGATCGACATCATCATCAAGAACAACATCGAGCTCATCAAGGGCGTCGACCGTGCCTCCACGACGACCATCTCGGCGCTGCGCACGGCCGTGATCGTGGCGCAGGCGCTGGGCAACCAGAAGCTCGTGCTCGACCAGATCGCGGCGCTGAACACGACGACGTCCGGGATGATCGAGCGCACCTCGGAGATGCTCAAGGACAACTCCGCGCAGATCCAGGAGCAGGCGGCGTCCTCCTCGATCGGCGTCGAACAGCTCCAGGCGGCGTTCGCCAACATCTACGCGACCATGGACTCCATCGACGAGTTCAAGGTCAAGGCGCTGGACACCATGGCCACCACGATCGGCGTGCTCGAGAACGAGGTCGAGAAGTCCAAGGAGTACGTCGCCCGCGTGCGGCAGCAGGACCAGCGCCAGGCCAGCGGGCAGCTCGACCTCGACAACCTGGGGCAGTAGGGCTTCGTGGGGTTCTGGGCCTGGCTCACGGGTCGGTCGCGCAAGAAGGCGCCCGAGCCTGCGAGCGTGCCCGCCGCGCCCACCGAGGCCGACATCCTCGCCTCGCTGGCCCGGGTCGAGGCGATGCTGGCCGACGGAACGGCGCCCGCCGTCGTGCGGTCCCGCGTCGTCCGCGTCGACCGGACCATCCGCGAGACGCTGCCGAAGCTGTCGCAGCTCGGGTGGGGGAGCGCCGACGCGTACGCCGTGGTGGCGACCGCGACCGACTACCTCCCCGAAGCCGTCGGCGGGTACCTCCGCCTGCCCCGCGACTGGGCCAACAGCCGGCCCATCGACGGCGGCAAGACCGCGCTGATGGTGCTCATCGACCAGCTCGAGCTGCTCGCCTCGACCATGGGCAAGATGCTCGACGCCGCCAACCGCGCGGACGCCCAGGCCCTGATCGCCCACGGGCGTTTCCTCCAGGAGAAGTTCGGGCACGCGTCACCGGACGTCCCCACGGAGCCGGCTCCGCCACCCCGCTCGTCCCTGGACCTCTAGAAAGTGACCGATGGCTGAGAACTCCTCGCTGGCGACGGCGCTGGCGGACCTGGGCGAGGCCGCCGCGGCCGCCGGCGTCGACCCCGACGTGGCCCGGGCCGAGGGCGAGGCGATCGCCGCGACCGTCGCCGAGCCCGCGACCGGCGCATGGGAGGACTGGTCGGCGCAGACCGGCGGTGACCGCAGCGTCGAGGAGTTCTTCGACGCGGCCTCCCGCGGCCGCCGGTTCCGCTCGGGCCCGACGCCCTCGCTCACCGCCCTGGCCCTCGCCCGCAGCCCCGAGGCCCTGGCCTACGCCACCGCACTGAGCGAGGTCTGCACGGCCGCGGCCACCCTCGGTACGCCGACACCTCAGGTCGTCGGCAACGCCTCGACCGCCGCGGCGGCCCAGCTGGCCGCCGTACGTCCGTCGCCCACGCCGTCGTCGCGGCCCGGTGGGAACCCGCTGACGCCCATGCTCAGCGAACCCGGGAAGCGGCTGACCGAGGAGGAGATGCTGCGGATCGCCACCGAGTCCGGCAAGGCGGTCACCGCCCAGCTCAACGCCGTCCGCGATGCGCTGACCCGGATGACGGGTGGACTGTCCGGAGGCCTGACGCAGGACGGCACGACAGCAGTCACCGACCGGTCCGACCAGCCCACCGAGGCGGCCCCGCCGACCGACCCGACGGCTCCCACCACTCCGGCGCCACCAGCGGAGGCCGAGAAGCCCACCGATCCGAAGCTGCCCGAACCGCCGCCGAAGACCCTCGAGGAGCTGCTGGCCGAGCTCGACGAGCTGGTCGGCCTGGAGGCGGTCAAGGGTGAGATCCACCGCCAGGTCGCGGTGCTCAAGATCGAGGCCAAGCGCGTGGCGGCCGGGCTGAAGGTACCCACGCTCACCCGGCACCTGGTGTTCGTCGGCAACCCGGGCACCGGCAAGACCACCGTCGCTCGGCTGGTGGCCGGGATCTACCGGGCGCTCGGACTGCTCACCAAGGGGCAGCTGGTCGAGGTGGACCGCTCCGAGCTGGTGGCGGGGTACCTCGGCCAGACGGCGATGAAGACGGCCGACGTCGTGAAGTCGGCCGTCGGCGGCGTGCTGTTCATCGACGAGGCCTACAGCCTCGCCGGCGACCAGTACGGCACAGAGGCCGTCGACACCCTCGTGAAGGAGATGGAGGACCGTCGCGACGACCTGGTGGTGATCGTGGCCGGGTACCCCGCCCCGATGGCCTTCTTCATCGCGCAGAACCCCGGACTGGCCAGCCGGTTCCGCACCACGATCGAGTTCGCCGACTACACCGACGACGAGCTGGTCGGCATCTTCAGGGTGCTCGCGACCGCGGCCGACTACGACGTGACCGACGAGGTCGAGAAGCGGTTCCGGGAGATGCTGCACGGCATCCGTCGCGGGCCGACGTTCGGCAACGGGAGGTACGCCCGCAACGTGCTCGAGGCCGCGGTGGGCCAGCACGCGTGGCGGCTGCGAGACGTCGAGCAGCCGACGGTCGAGCAGCTGCGCACGCTGGAGCCCGAGGACCTCGTCTACACCGCCGTCGACGACTCGGTCGAGGAGGTCGTCAACGGGCCGGCCGACGGGCCGCTCGTGATCGACCCGGACACGCCGGTGCCGCCCCCGCCCGCCGACCCGCCCGCCGACCCGCCCGCCGACCCGCCCGCCGACCCGCCCGCCGACCCGCCCGCCGAGGAGGCCACCTCATGACCCAGGCCGCCCAGGGGGCGCCGGCTCCCCAACAGAAGGGCCAGCAGAAGGGCCAGCAGAAGGGCCAGCAGCAGGCCGTGGTCGGCACGCCCGCCCCGACGCCCGCGACCGGACCGGTCCCGCAGGGGCGCGGCAGCACCCTCGGCTCGGGCCGCGAGGACGACGCCGCGCGCCGTCAGGCCAAGGCCATCCCGGTCACCCTCAACCGGCTGCGCATGGTGGCCGTCGTGGTGTGCCTGGTGTTCGGCGCCCTCACCGCGCTCCAGCTGATGCTGTCGTGGAACGCCAACCGCACCGCGGCCGCCGACACCCAGCAGCTGATCCGCGTGCAGGGCATCAAGACGAGCCTGCTGCGGGCGGACGCGCTGGCCACGAACGCGTTCCTGATCGGTGGCCTCGAGCCGGCCGAGCAGCGGGCGGCGTACGACGACGCCATCGACAGCACCGTCCGCTCGATCACCGACGCGGCCAAGGCCCAGCCGGCGGATCAGGCCGCGCTGAACGCGCTGAGCAGCGCGGTGCTCGACTACGCCGGTGACATGGAGCTGGCGCGGGCCAACAACCGGCAGGGGCTGCCGGTCGGCGGGGCCTATCTGCGCAAGGCCAGCGCCGAGCTGCGGTCGACCGCGCTGCCGATCGTCGACCAGCTCGTGCTCGCCAACTCAGCCCGCGCGCGGGACGCGATGGGCGCCCACAACCCGGTCTACGTCTTCCTGCCCGCGGCCCTGGCGGTGCTGGTGCTGTTCCTGGTCAACCGCTGGATCTCCCGGCACTTCCGGCGACGGTTCAACACCGGGCTGGTGCTCGCCGTGGCGGCCCTCGCCGCGGTCGGGCTGGTCGCGACGTTCGTGACCAACGGTCAGCAGCAGCAGAACGACGAGCTCAGCAACGGCTCGTTCGAGTCGGTCGTGGACGGGGCGACGGCGCGCACGGCCGCCAACGACGCCAAGGCCAACGAGAGCCTGCGGCTGATCGCGCGCGGCTCCGGACAGGCGTTCGAGGACGCGTGGACAGCGGCGGCCGCCGTCGTCGACAACGCGCTGCTCGAGCCCGGCCTGTCCGGGCTGGCGGGGTCGTGGCAGACCTACGAGTCCCAGCACCAGCAGATCGTCGACCTCGACGCCGGTGGGCAGTGGGACCAGGCGGTCGCGCTGGCGACGAGTGCGGACCCCGGGTCCCCCTCGGAGTCGTTCGCCGACTTCGACGCCCGGCTGCAGGACTCCGTGAGCCAGTCCGGCACGATCACCACCGACACGCTCTCCAACGGCAACTCGGTGCTGCTGGTGCTGGCCGTGCTGGCCGTGCTCGCCGGATTGGCCGGGGCGGCGTTCGCCGCGGTGGGCGTCAACCAGCGTCTGAAGGAGTACGCATGAACAGGAGGTCGCGCCTCGCCGTACTCCTCCTCGTCGTCGGGCTGTCGGCCTGCGGGGTCGAGGACACCCCCGTACCCGCCCCGCCCGCGGCCCCGGAGATCACCGGGGGAGCGGCGCCCGCGGCGCAGGACTGCACGAACAAGCTCCAGTCCTACGCGCCGACGGCCGACCCGCTGGCCATCCCTGGCGGCTCGACGATGGCCACCATCCGCCAGCGCGGCCGGCTGATCGCCGGCGTCTCCGCGGACACCTACCTGCTGGGTGCGCGCAACCCGGTGAGCGGCCAGATCGAGGGCTTCGACATCGACATCGTGCGGCAGATCGCGAAGGCGATCTTCGGCGACGAGACGAAGTACCAGCTGCGCGTCATCACCGCCGCGGACCGCATCCCGGTGCTGCAGAACCACGAGGTCGACATCGTCGCCCGCAACATGTCGATCACCTGCGACCGGTGGAAGCAGATCGCGTTCTCCGCCGAGTACTACGAGTCCGGCCAGAAGATCCTGGTGCGCAAGGGCTCCGACATCACCGGGCTCAGCAGCCTGGCCGGCCACAAGGTCTGCGCCCCGCTCGGTACGTCCAGCATGGACAACCTCATCCGCCTCGCCCCCGACGCGATCCCGGTCGGCTCCGACAACCACACCGGCTGCCTGGTGCTGCTCCAGGAGGGCCAGGTCGACGCGATCACCGGCGACGACACCGTGCTCGCCGGCCTGGCGTCGCAGGACCCGTACGCCGTCGTGCTGGACGAGGACCCGTTCACCCAGGAGCCCTACGGCATCGGCATCCCGCCGGACGACGTCGACATGGTGCGGTTCGTGAACGGCGTCCTCGAAGGGATGCGCTCCGACGGCGCCTGGGACGCGTCGTACGCCCACTGGCTCCAGCCCACCCTCGGCAAGTCCGCCGGCCAGCCGCAGCCCCAGTACGGACGCACCCCGTGACCCCCCTCCGCCGCCGAGTTGCGCCTCCGGGACGGCCGAGTTGCGCCTCCGTGACCGCCGAGTTGCGCCTCCGTGAAGGTCGAGTTGCGCTCCCGGGACCGTCGAGTTGCGCCTCCCGCACTCCTCGTACGTGCCGCAGGCGCAACTCGCACGTGCCGGAGGCGCAACTCGCCTGTGTCGGAGGCGCAACTCGCGCGTGTCGGGGGCGCAACTCGGCCCGCGAAGGCAGGCACCCGTGAGTCCGGTCCACGCGCCGGTGGCGCCGGGGAAGCTGGGTGAGGCCGTCGAGGTGATGCCCATGCAGACGTACCTGGGCGAGCTCGACGCGTGGGTGAGGTCCCGCAAGGACGAGCTCGACGAGCTGGACGCGGCCGCGCTGGCCAGCCCGCGCAAGGACGAGCTGTCCAGCGACATGACGCTCTCGATGGCGCTCTGGAAGGCCGTCTCGGACCGGCAGCAGCTGCTGCTCGCGGTCTGGGACGGCGGCCGCGTGCTTCAGGCGGACCGCGAGCGGCTGGCCACGCTGATCTGGGGACGCCTGGACGCGACGCTCGACCCGGCCGCGCTGGCCAAGGCGGGCGGCTCGGGCGCCGCTACAGCCGGAGCGCTGGCCGTCTCGCTGCCCGAGGCCTGCCGGCTGTCCGACGCCCTGGCCGGGCAGCTGCGCCAGCGGCTTTCCCTCGACCCGGCCGCCGACGAGAACGCCGCCCGCGTGCGCGACCTGCGCGCCGCGCTCGAGCGGCTCCGCGACCAGGTCGCGCTGGAGCCGGACACCAGCCGCCCGGCGGCCCAGCACACCTGGGACGAGCTGGCCGCCCGGATCAAGGACGTGACCGAGCGCGTCCAGCGCGGCGGTGACGTCGGTGGGCTGCTCGGGCCGCTGGAGATCGACGCGGCCAAGTTCGAGCGGGACCTGATCGTCGGCGGCGCCGAGCGCCGTGACACCCGCGACCGCGCCGCCGCTGCCGCCGAGCTGCGCGACGACCTGATCGCTCGCGAGGCCGCGCTCCACCAGCTCGCGGCGCGCTGCGTCGAGGCGGTCGACCCGGCCCCCAAGTACGCCGTCCCGGACGTCGACGCCCTCGGCCCGGTGCCGGACTCGCCGTCGGAGCTGGCGGCGTACCGCTCCCGCCTCGGCCGCGTCGCCGACGCGATGAACCTCGCCCACGCGTCGTACGCCGCGGCCCTCGCCGCCCACGACGACCTCACGAACCGCCTCGACGCGCTGACGCTCAAGGCCTCCGCGCAGGGGCTCGCGAGCGACCGCGACCTCGCCGCTGCCGAGGCGAGTGCCCGCGAGGTGCTCACCCGACAGCCCTGCCCGGTGGGCGTGGCCCAGGCGCTCGTCGACGCCTACGACGCCTGGCTGACCTATGCGACCACCCGTATTCCCAAGGAGGCCAGACGGTGAAGTGCCAGCAACCCGGGTGCACCGGGACCATCGTCGACGGGTACTGCGACGTCTGCGGCATGGCGCCCGCCGACGGGACGGCCGTCTCCTCCGCGTCACCGGGCCTCGTGACAGGCGCTAGCGCGCCTTCCTCGACCAACGACGGATCGAAGTGCCGGCAGCCGGGCTGCACGGGGACGATCGTCGACGGGTACTGCGACGTCTGCGGCACTCCCGCCGGCGCAGCCCCCGTCGTGGAGACCCCGGTGAGCGAGGGAGCCGGCTCGCAGACCGGGTCGTTCCGGCTGGAGTCGGCGGCGATCGGGTCCCAGCGGGCCGCCGGCTCGGGTGCCACGCATCGCATCCGGACCGGGTCCCAGCGGTTGCGCTCCGCTCGCCTCGGCGCCGGCCTGACCACGATCCCGCCGGTCCCGCTCGTGGACGCCTCCAAGGTCATCATGAAGAACCCGGAGGTCGCGGAGGACAAGCGCACCTGCGCCAAGTGCGGCGGCCCGGTCGGGCGCAGCAAGGACGGTCGTCCCGGACGGAGCGAGGGGTTCTGCCCGTCCTGCGGCCAGGCGTTCTCGTTCACCCCGAAGCTCAAGGCGGGCGACCTGGTCGCCGGGCAGTACGAAGTGGCGGGCTGCCTGGCCCACGGCGGCCTCGGCTGGATCTACCTCGCCCGCGACAAGAACGTCTCCGACCGCTGGGTGGTGCTCAAGGGCCTGCTCAACTCCGGCGACGCCGACGCGCTCGCCGCGGCCATCGCCGAGCAGCGGTTCCTCGCGCAGGTCGAGCACCCGCTGATCGTCGAGATCTACAACTTCGTCACCCACGACAACGCCGGCTACATCGTCATGGAGTACGTCGGCGGCACGTCGCTCAAGCAGCTGCTCAAGGAGCGGATGCGGGCGAACGGCGGCACGTACGACCCGCTGCCGGTCGACCAGGCGCTGGCCTTCATCCTCGAGATCCTCCCGGCGTTCCAGTACCTCCACGACCTCGGCCTCATCTACTGCGACTTCAAGCCCGACAACCTGATCCAGGTCGGCGACGCGTTGAAGTTGATCGACCTCGGCGGCGTCCGGCACGTCGACGACCAGGACTCGGCGATCTACGGCACGGTCGGCTACCAGGCGCCCGAGGTGGCGACCGCCGGGCCGAGCGTCGCGTCGGACATCTACACGATCGGCCGCACCCTGGTGGTGCTCTGCATGGAGTTCAAGGGCTACCAGTCGACGTACCTCTCCTCGCTCCCCGACCCGGAGTCGACGCCGCTCTTCCAGGAGCACGACTCGCTCTACGCCCTGGTCTCCAAGTGCTGTGCCACCGACCCGGCGGACCGGTTCCAGTCCGCCGACGAGCTGCGCGTGCAGATGCTCGGCGTGCTGCGCGAGGTGGTCGCGGAGAAGCGGGCAGGTACGGCGCTCACGTCGGCGGCCTCGCAGCTGTTCGAGACCCCGGCGGTCACGACGGTCCGGCTCGACTGGTCCCAGCTGCCCGCCCTGCGCGCGGACACCTCCGACAGCCAGTACGCCTTCCTGTCCGCCCTCGCGCCGGCGACCGCGAGCCGCCGGCTCGAGCAGCTCGAGAAGGTGCCGGAGGAGAGCGCGGAGGTGCGGCTGTGGCGGGCCCGCGCCGCGCTGGAGGCCGAGAAGCCGGACCTCGCGGTGCGCGAGTCCGGGCTGCTGCTGCAGGCCGACCCGTGGGAGTGGCGCGCGCTGTGGGTGTCCGGGCTGGCCGCCCTCCAGCAGGAGAAGTGGGACGATGCCGCGTCGTCGTTCAACGCCGTCTACCACCAGGTGCCGGGCGAGCTCGCGCCCAAGCTGGCGCTGGCCCTCGCGTGCGAGAACGGCGGCCGTCGCGAGGTCGCCGAGGGCTTCTACACGACCTGTGCCGAGACCGACGCGGCGTACGTCGCCCCGTCGGCGTTCGGAGTGGCCCGGATCCGCGCGGCCACGGGTGACACCGACGGAGCCGTGCAAGCGCTGGACCTGGTGCCGCCGACCAGCCGCGGGTACGGCGAGTCGCGCGAGCTGCGCGCGGAGGTGCTGCTGCGCGGGGCCGGCGACGACCTGATGCGGCTGAGCGCCGCGATGAGCAGCGTCGAGGGTGCGAGTCTTGAGCCGTACCAGCGAGCGAAGCTCACCACCAAGATCCTCGGGAAGGCGCTGGAAGTGGTCACCAGGAAAGGACCGGGAACCGTGCGGATCGGCAGCTACGAGGCCAAGGAGCCCTCGTTGCGGAACGGGTTGGAGGCCAGCTATCGGGTGCTGGCGCGCGAGGCCCAGGACCGCGACACGCAGGTGCTCATGGTCGGGCGCGCCAACGCCGTGCGGAACTGGACGCTCACGTGACCGAGGCCCCGGCGACACCTCCCCCCACCCAGAAGTGCCCGCACTGCGGAGCCCTGCTCGACCCCGGCGACGCGTTCTGCGAAGCCTGCGGCCAGCCGGTGGGCGACCCGGCCGCCGCTGCCGTGCCGGCGGCGTTGGACACGGAGAAGAACCCGCTCGACGACGTCAGCCCGATCAGCGCGGTGACCGTGGGACCCGGCGGACGCACGGCGGAGACGGCGCCGGCCGAGCGTGCGCCGTGCCTGGAGTGCGGTGGCGTGGTCGGCGAGGACGGGTACTGCACCCAGTGCGGCACCAAGGCCCCGAGCCCGCGCGACCACTTCGAGGAGAAGCCCGCGGACTGGGTCGCCGGTGTCTGCGACCGCGGGATCCGGCACGCCCGCAACGAGGACGCCATGGCGCTGCTGGCCGACGGCGAGCGCGCGGTGCTGGTGGTCTGTGACGGCGTGTCCAACTCCGACGACTCCGACATCGCCTCGCTGGCCGCGGCCAAGGCCGCCCTCGAGGTGCTCCGGCCGCCGCTGCCGAAGGGCCTCGGCGTCCCGGAGAGCGTTGCCGCCGCGGTGGGCAAGCTGTTCACCGACGCCGCAGCCGCCGCCAACCAGGCCGTGCTCGACACCGCCCCCGACGACGTGCGCAACCCGCCGTCGTGCACGTTCGTCGCGGCCATCGCCGACGGGTCCGTCGTCCACTACGCCGGGATCGGTGACTCTCGCGTGTACCTGCTGCCGGACGCCGGCAACGGCCGGATGCTCACGATCGACGACTCGATGGCTCAGGTGCTGATCGCCGGGGGTACGCCGCGGGCCGAGGCCGAGGCCTCCAAGCAGGCGCACTCGATCACCAAGTGGCTCGGCCGCGACAGCCCCGACATCACCCCGCGCGTCGGCAAGGTCGACGTGACCGGGCCGGGCTGGCTGCTCGCCTGCTCCGACGGCCTGTGGAACTACGCCTCGGAGCCGGCCGCCCTCGCTGCCCAGATCGCCGCCGCCGGTTCGACCGACCCGCACGCCATCGCGACGCATCTCGTCGCGTTCGCCAACGCGGCCGGCGGGCAGGACAACATCACCGCGACCCTCGCGCGCGTCGGCGGCGCGGCTCAGCCCGTCGAGGGTCTCGTGACAGGCGCTAGCGCGCCTTCCTCGACCAACGGGGCGACCGACGTAGGTAAGAATGCTGCTCCGACCACAGGGGAGACCGATGGCTGACTTCACCGCGACCGTGTACCAGAACGAGTTCCTGCCCGACGGCGGGACCGACGTGCACGCGATCGTGACCATCGACTGCTCGGGCGCCGGCACCGCCGGTCAGACCGGCTCCGGCGCCGCGGGCGAGATCATCATCATCGACACGTCCGGCTCGATGGGTCAGTCCGCGATGGCCGCGGCCAAGGAGGCCGCCCAGGCCGCGCTGGCCGAGATCGTGGACGGCACGTACTTCGCCGTGATCTCCGGCAACGGCGCGGCCTTCCTGGCCTACCCGCTCGTGCAGTCCGGCCCGGCCATGGTGCCGATGGACGACGGCACGCGGCGGGAGGCGGCCGAGGCGATCTCCCGGCTCCGGTCCGGGGGAGGTACGGAGATCTCGACGTGGCTGGACATGGCCGGCGTGCTGTTCACCTCCGTGCCCGAGGTCGTGCAGCGGCACGCGATCCTGCTCACCGACGGCGAGAACAACGAGCCCGGTCCCGTGCTGGACGAAGCCATCGCCCGCGCCACCGGCTTCTACCAGTGCGACTGCCGCGGCGTCGGTGTCGACTGGAAGGTCGAGGAGATCCGCCGCATCGCCCAGGCCCTGCTCGGCACCGTCGACATCATCCCGTCGCCCGAGCAGATGGCCGCCGAGTTCGAGGCGATGATGCGCCAGTCGATGTCGCGCGGCGTGGCCAGCGCGAACCTGCGCGTCTGGACGCCCCAAGGGGCCCAGATCCTCTTCGTGCGGCAGGTCTCGCCGACCGTGGAGGACCTCACCAACCGGCGCACGGTCGTCAACGACCTCACCGGCGACTACCCGACCGGCGCCTGGTCGGACGAGTCGCGCGACTACCACGTCGCAGTCCGCCTCGCCGCGAAGGCCGTCGGGCAGGAGCAGCTCGCCGCCCGCGTGCAGCTCGCCATCGGCGACGAGGTGAAGACCCAGGGCCTGGTGAAGGCCAAGTGGTCCGACGACTCCGAGCAGACCACGCGGATCGACCCGCAGGTCGCGCACTACACCGGGCAGACCGAGCTGGCGCAGGCGATCCAGGAGGGCCTGGCCGCCAAGGCCGCCGGCAACGAGGAGCTCGCCACCACCAAGCTCGGCCGCGCCGTCCAGCTCGCGAAGGAGACCGGCAACGAGGAGGCCACCTCCAAGCTGCGCAAGGTCGTCGACGTCGAGGACGAGGACGCCGGCACCGTGCGGTTGAAGAAGACGGTGGAGAAGGCCGACGAGATGGCCCTCGACACCGCTTCCACCAAGACGACCCGGGTGCGCAAGCAGTGAAGTGCCCGAACGGCCACGACAGCCAGGCGACCGACTACTGCGACGTCTGCGGCGCAGCCATGCCGACCGGCGGGGCCGCGGCCGGCTCGCCCGGCGACACGGTCGCCGTACCGGTGCTCGATCCGGACGCCGCTGCGCCTGCCTCGGATTCGACCCCGTCAGCGCCGTCAGGTCAGGAGTGCCCGAACTGCGGCACCGCGAACGCCGCCGACGCCCTGTTCTGCGAGGCCTGCGGCTACGACTTCACCACCGGGACCATGCCGCGCAAGGGCGAGCATGCCTCCACCCCGGACGCGGCTCCGGGGAACGTCTCCCCGCCGCTCGACGACACCTGGGTGGCGGAGCTCTGGATCGACCCGCAGTGGTACGCCGAGCAGTCCAGCCCCGACCCGCTGCCCTCGGCCGGACCGCCGACCGTCGTGCCCCTGCGCAACACCTCGTTGCTCATCGGGCGCGAGTCCAAGTCCCGCGACATCCACCCTGACGTCGACTGCGGCGCCGACAACGGCGTCAGCCGCCGGCACGCCCAGCTGACCACCGACGGCACCCGCTGGTGGGTGGAGGACCTCGGCTCCTCCAACGGCACCTTCGTCGCCGGCGCCGTGGACCCGCTGCCCAAGAAGCCCATCGACGTCGGCGTGAAGCACGAGGTCGGCGCCGACGACCGCATCTACGTCGGCTCGTGGACCCGGCTCGTCATCCGCAAGGCCGCTCCGGGCGAGGTGGTCTGACGCTCGGCCCACCGCGGACGCGTCACTCCGCGAGTGGGGCGAGCGGTTCTCTCCTCGGCTCGACGACGATGTCGCGCGGGAAGCGCCGGAACGCCGGGAACTGGTCCTGGTGGCTCGAGAAGCGGTTGGTCTCCGCGTCGTAGTGGTAGATCGAGGCAACGAAGCCCGCCCACCTGAGGTGCGTCACGTCTCCCAGGCAGGCTCGTGAGAACAGGACGGCGACCACGTCCGCGGCGTAGTCGACCCGATGCTCCATCCGGGGGCAGCTGATCTTGGTCTTGCGTCCCCACTCGAAGAACCTGACGGAGTACAGAGACATCTTCTGCACGGGCCGCGCCGGGTTCTTGCCCAGGTACCAGCTGAGCTTGAACTCGGGCCAACGGTCACCGTCGGTGTCCAGGTAGATCCTCACGATGTCCGTCTGGTTCTTGACGAAGTCACGGCCGAACACGCGTACGCGGTAACGGCCGTCGACCATTGTGTCGAGCTGGGTGCCGGTCACGTCCACGATGCGCCGGCCGTCGTACGTGGCGTCCTCGTAGCTCCAGGACGTGACGGCGTCTCGCGCGACGGGGTCCGCGACGCCGGCGGGTGGAGCAGCGGGAGTCAGCGACGCCGCGACGACCCCGAGAGAGAACAGCCCCATCAGCAGTCCCATGAGAGCCTCCCCCGCCGACCATGAGCACCTGGTCGTCGACGCTACGCCGGTCACCGGACCCGGTCCAGGTCCCAGCCGCTCGCCGGCGCAGCACCGCCGCGCCCGCCGGTGGCCGTCTAGGTCGTGCCCTCGGGCGGAGTGTGCGTCTCGCCGGCCTGTCTCAGCATGCCGGCCAGGGTCTGCAGCAGCGTCCAGGCCATGGTCGGGCTGCGCTGCACGAGCGGCTGGAAGTCCCAGAGCGTGATGCCCTGGCAGACGAGCTCATCGTCGGCGGTGACGGTTGCGGTCCGGGCGCGCCCGTCGATGAGGGCGATCTCGCCGAAGTGATCTCCGGCCCCGAGCGTGCGCCGGAAGGCGCCACCCACGGTCACCGTCGCGGTGCCCGACTCGATCAGGTAGAACGCCGCCGCGTCGGCACCCTCCTTGGTCACCGTCTCACCGGGTGCGAACGTGCGCTGGGTGAAGAGCCGGGCCACGGCGTCGCGGTCCGCCTCGGCGAGACCGGACAGCAGCGGCACACGCTCCAGGGACTCGACCAGCTCCCCGGGCGGCTTGAAGGACGCGGGCGCCGCCGCGCCCGCCGATGTCGTGAGTGCGCGGCATTGCAGGAGGTAGAGCTGTCCGCCCGCGAACGCCCACTCGATGTCGCGCTCCGGGCCGTAGACCCGCTCGCAGTCGGCGGCCAGGTCGGACAGGGCCCGCAGCTGGACGTCGCTGAGGCACAGCGACTCCACCAGCTCGGGTGCGACGTCCTCGTCCACGGTGCCGCCGTCCGGTGAGGAGCGGATGGCGAAGCTCTTGAGTCCGGCACGGGCCGCGAGCACCTCGCCGCTGCGGTCCACCCGGAAGGAGTCGGGGATGACCCGGCCGGAGACGACCGCCTCGCCTAGGCCCCAGCTCGCCTCGATCATGCGCTCGTCCGCGCCGGTGATCGGGTTGCGCGTGAACATCACCCCGGCGGAGTCGGGCTGGAGCAGCGACTGCACCACCACCCCGACGCTCGGCCTCGCGAACACGCCCAGCCGCTTGCGGTAGGTGATGGCCGAGTCGGAGTTCGCCGACCACCACACCTCCCGGACCGCGCCCTCGACGTCGGCGGCCGACGGCACGTTCAGGACGGTGATGTGCTGGCCCGCGAAGCTGGCCCCGGCGCTGTCCTCGCCGACGGCGGACGACCGTACGGCGAGAGGTGCCGGCAGATCGCGGACGGCCTCGAGCAGGGCGGTCGTGCTCGCGGGCTCGCCGGACGCGATCGAGTCGACCAAGGGCCCCGGGAGGGCCACACCCGGCGGGACCGGGAGCCCGGCGCGCAGGGCGTCTCCCAGGCCCACGGCCTTCGCGCCGTACAGCTCCTCGGTGTCCGCCTCGACCAGCGGCACGATGCCGCTCACGCGAGGACCGTCACCGTGCCCTCGTCGCCGTCCACGCGCACCCGGGCGCCGTCCTCGATCCGCGCGGTGGCGTCCCGCGTGCCCACGACGCCGGGGATGCCGTACTCGCGCGAGACGATCGCCGCGTGCGACAAGGCCCCGCCGCTGTCGGTGATGATCGCGCTGAGCAGCGGCAGCAGGATGTTGAAGGCCTCGGTGGTCGCCTCCGTGAGCAGCACGTCGCCCTGCTGGATGCGGTCGAAGTCGCTGGGACCCGCGACGCGGCGCACGGTCCCCTCGCGCGAACCGGAGCTGGCGCCGAGGCCGCGGATCACCGTCTCGTCGTGAGCGACCTCGGAGACCCCGAACATCTCGCCCATGGCGGTCCCCAACGCCGCCATCAGCCGCGCCATCGGCGGCGGGAGCGCCGAGGCGTCCGGCATCGGCGGCGGGTCGTCGCCGATGTGGGTCGGCGCCTCCTTCGCGGTGTGCGCCTTGTGGAAGGCGTACCGCGTGGCCAGCTCGTCGGCGGTCGGCGACGCCGCCCCCTGGACCAGCGCGCACATCTCGTCGATGTCCGCGAAGACGATGTGCTCGGGATCGTGGAGGCGGCCGCTCGCCGCGAGCCGACGGCCCGCGGCGAGCGCCGCGCGACGCATCAGGCCGGACGCCCAGATGTCGGAGTAGACGCCGCGCTCGTCGCGGACGCTGTAGCCGACGCGAGCATCGGCGAGCAGCTCGTCGTACTCCTCGCGGTGCTCCTCGGGGACGTGGCTGCGGACGTCGGCGATCTCCGCCTCGACGTCCGAGACGGCCCCCGCCTCGTCGATGGCGGAGCGGATGGCGCGCAGGAGGACGTCGGGCATCTCGAGCGCGTAGTGGTTGGAGATGTCGAACCCGTCGAGCAGCCGGAAGCCGGCGAAGTCGAGGTAGGCGTCCAGCGCCCGGCCCGTCTCGGTGGGTTCCCGGCGCAGCCGCTCGAGCAGGGCTCCGGGCTCCTCGTCGGCGTCGAGGGCCTCGCGCGCGGCCGGGTCGGCACGGTACGCCGCGACCAGCGCGGCGTGCTGCGGCGACCCGCCGCCGGAGATGAGGGAGGCGCCCCGCATCAGGCCCAGCAGCTTCACCGTCGGCAGCCCGGTCCACTGTGCGGCGTGGACGAGGAAGTCGCTCGGCGGGATGACCGCGGTGCCGGTGAACGCCATGTGCTGCCGGATCATCGCGGCGTGGTGGGCGCGGCACCGGCGCAGGTAGTCCACGAGCTCCTCGTCGCTCAACCCGTCCGGGTCGATGTCCTGGATCTCGTGGTGGGCGAGGACGGACGCCGGCTTGCGCACGTCGTGCCACTCGGCGGCCTGCTCGCGCCACAGCTTGCGGTCGAACACCTCGCCGGCGCGCGCCACGCGGTCGGGGAAGGACTCCGGCGGGACCGGACGCATCTGCCCGTAGCAGAACCCGCTGACGTAGGCGGTCACCCTGGTCTGGAAGGGGGCACCGTAGAACGTCATCATGTCGCCGTAGCCGAGGCTGAACGGCTCCGGGTGCATCTCGGCCCAGTACGCCGTGACGGGCCGCGGGAAGTGCACCGGGTCGAGGTCCCACGGACCGGGGCCTGGTGGCTCGAAGACGAGTTGCGGCTGGGTCATGGTGTCCATCGAGGCCCCTTCTCGACGCGAGAGAACCTCAGTCTGGGGTCGCGGGCATGCCGGCACAAGAGCCCGGGACCGCGACGACCATCCTCCGCCCCGACTCCCGCCGGGGCCACAGGACCACGAGCACAGCCGCGAGCACGAGCGCGCCGCCGAGCAGCTGGGTCTGCGACAGCGACTCCCCGAACACCGCCGCCGCCGAGGCGACGGTGACGACCGGTTCGAGCACGGACAGGATCGAGGCGACCGACGGGCCGACGCGCGCGAGGCCCGCGAAGAACAGCAGGATCGAGGCGACCGTGCTGACCAGCGCGACGGCGACCAGCCAGCCCCAGGCGACGGCGCCGAAGTCGAGCGACGGGCCGCCGCGCACGAGCGAGGCGACCAAGTACGTCGTGAACGCACCGCAGCAGACCAGGGTCGTGAGCGGGACCGGCGGCACGCCGGCGACGACGCGGTCGCCGACCAGGATGTAGACCGTGTAGACGACGCCCGCGGTCAGGCCGAGGGTCACGCCGAGCCAGTCGAAGCGGTGGCCGGCCGCGGCGCTGAGCACCAGCAGGATGCCGAACAGCGCGAGGCACAGGGCCGAGGCGCGGCGGGCCGACCAGTGCTCCCGGCGCAGCAGCACCGCGCCGACCATGACCAGCACGGGATAGACGTACAGCAGCAGCGTGAGCAGGGAGGCGTCGATGCGGTCGAGCGCGGCGAAGTACGCCGCGGACTGGGCGGCGTACCCGACCGCGCCCATCAGGAACGCGGCGGCCGCCGTCCGACGCGGAAGCCCGCCGAGACCGCCGCGCCGGCGCACGATCGCCAGCATCACCAGCGCCGCCAGCCCGAACCGCACCAGCAGCAGGTCGCCCAGGCCGACGCCCTCGTCGTACGCGAGCTTGCCGAACACCGCCATCAGCCCGAAGCCGACGGCGGACAGCAAGCAGAGGACGGCGCCCACGAGACCAGCCTGACCGAACCATACCGTGAAGGTCCATCGCGAGAAACTGCACAGAACCGTGAAGGTATGCTGAAACGGTGCTGGACCTCCACCGCCTCCGCCTGCTGCGCGAGCTCGAGGCGCGCGGCACGGTCAGCGCGGTGGCGCAGGCGCTCGGGTACACCACCAGCGCCGTCTCGCAGCAGCTCCAGGTCCTCGAGCGCGAGGCCGGAGCCGGCCTGCTGCGGCGCGTCGGCCGCAACGTCCAGCTCACCGACGCCGGCCGGGTCCTGGCGGGGCACGCACGGACGCTGCTCGACGGCGCCGAGGCGGCCGAGGCCGAGGTGGCCCAGGTCGCGGCCGGACGGGTCGCCGGCACGGTCCGCGTCTCGTCGTTCCAGTCGGCGTTCCTGCGCATCGTCGCTCCCGCGGTCCGTGCCCTCGCCGACAGCCACCCCCAGGTCCGAGTCGAGGCGAGCGAGCTCGAGGTCGAGCAGGGTGTGCCCGGCCTGCGGCTCCAGCACCTCGACGTCGTCGTGGGGGACGAGTACGACGACCAGCCGCGGCCCGTCCACCGCGACCTGGCTCGCACCGACCTCGTGCGCGAGCGCGTGCGCATCGTGATGCCCGAGGACCACCCGCTCGCCCGCCGCCGCAAGGTGCCGCTCGCGGCCCTCGCCGAGCAGCCGTGGGCCGCGTGCCAGCCGGGCACCGGCCACCGGGAGATGCAGATCCGTACCTGCCGGCAGCTCGGCGGCTTCGAACCGGACCTCCGCTACGCCTCCGACGACTTCCTGATCCTGCTCGAGCTGGTGCGCACGACCGGTGCCTGTGCGCTGCTGCCGGACCTGGTCCTCGGGTACGACGCCCCGGGCGTGGTCGTGCGCGACGCTGCCGAGGGCACGATCGGTCGCACGGTCTACCTGCTCACCCGTACCTCTCGCACGCCGGCGGTCGAGGCCGTCACGACGGCGCTGCGCGACCAGGCCGGCCACACCCGATGAGTTCGCCGCCGAGCGCGGGTCGGACCGGTCATGGCTGAGCAGCTCGTGGACCTGGGCGACGTCACGCTGTGCGTGGAGAGCTTCGGCGACGAGGCGGCGACCACCCTGTTGCTGATCTCGGGCGCGTGCGAGTCGATGGACGGGTGGGACACGTCGTGGTGCGAGGAGCTCGCCGCGGGCGGTCGCCGGGTGGTGCGGTACGACCACCGCGACACCGGTCGGTCGACCGCGAGTCCGCCTGGTCGGCCGACGTACACGACGCAGGACCTCGCGGGCGACCCCCTGAGGATCCTCGACGCACTGGGCGTGCCGCAGGCCCACCTGGTGGGGCTCTCGATGGGCGGCGGCATCTCGCAGGAGCTGGCGGCCCGTCACCCCGGACGAGTCGCCAGCGTGACGCTGATCGCGACGAGCCCTGCCGGCGCGCGGGCCGACCGGTCAGCGCTGCCGGGTCCCGAGCCTCGGATCGCGCGCACGTTCGAGGACCCCGACCCGGAGCCGGACTGGGGCGACCGCGATGCCGTGATGACCTACCTGGTCGAGGCGTACCGGCCCTACGCCGGCTCCCTGGGCTTCGACGAGGACGCGACGCGGCGGATGCTCGAGGTGGTCCTGGACCGGACGACCGACCTCCAGGCCGCGAACACCAACCACTGGCTGCTCGACGGCGGCCCCTCCGAGTTCGCGATGGCCGACATCGGCGCGCCCGCGTTGGTCCTGCACGGGACCGACGACCCGATGTTCCCGTTCCCGCACGGAGAGGCGCTGGCCCGCGAGATCCCCGACGCCAGGCTGGAGCCGATGGTGGGCATGGGCCACGAACGCCCGCCGGCCGCACTGCGGGGACGGGCCACCGAGCTGATCTTGCGCCACACCTCGGGCTAGGGCTCAAGCGCCGACGAGCGGGTCCTCCTGGCCGCGGTTGAACTCGGAGTCCTTGCGCGAGAACGTCTCCCGGCGCTCCTCGAACGACATCGCCTCGACGATGGGCACCACGTCGGACCCGAACCCGCTGATCTCGGCCGAGTCGTGGGTCGGGACGACGGAGGTGACGATCGTGTCGTCGTACACGTGCAGCACGTTGACCGACTGGTCGGTGTCGACGGCGGAGATGAAGCGCTGGTCCGGCGCGATGTCGCTGATGTAGCAGGTCGCCGAGGCGACCGAGACCGGGATGCCGGCGAAGGTGCCGTACGACGAGTAGTGGAAGTGCCCGCCCAGGATCATCCGCACGTCGGTGCCGGCCAGCGCTGTCGCCAGCCGGTCCTGCCCGTCGAGCTCGATGATCGCCGCGGCCGGGAGCATCGGGATCGCGATCGGCGGGTGGTGCATCGCCAGGATCGTGCCGAGCGGTGCGGGCTCGGCCAGGACCGAGGCCAGCCAGTCGTGCTGCTCGTCGGTGATCTCGCCGTGGTGGTAGTTCGGCACCGAGGTGTCGAGCGCGACGATGCGCAGCCCGTCCACCTCGTACACGCGGTCCATCACGTCGGCGGTCGGGTCGGCGCCGAACAGCGACCGGGCGTACGCCGTCCGGTCGTCGTGGTTGCCCATGCACCAGACGACCTGCGCGCCCATCGCCGCCGCGGCCGGTTCGATCATCGACCGGAGCTGGGCGTAGGCCTCGGGCTCGCCGCGGTCGGCGAGGTCGCCGGTCAGCACGATCGCCTGCGGGACCGGGTCGATCCGCCTCAACCGGTCGAGCGCCATCTGCAGGTGCTGGACGGTGTCGACCACGCCGTACTGCAGCTTCCCGCCCGCGAGCAGGTGGGTGTCGCTGATGTGCGCGATCGTGTGGCTGGGGTGTGGGTACTGGCCGAGGGGCTGCACGGGAGGAAGCGTAGACACCCCTCGTGGTGGTCGAGGAAGGACCCGAGTCCTCCGCTGGTCGAGGAGGGACGACGTCCCGTCACGAGACCGAGGACCCCTCACCAGGTCTCGTGACGGGCGCCAGGGCGCCCTCCTCGACCGGCGGGCGGGTGCGGGACGATGACGGCGTGAGTCCCCGGCAGGTGCACAACATCGGGCGCCGCCGGGCGTGGGCCGTCTGGGCGGTCGCGCTGTCGGTCTACGTGCTCGCGGTCTTCCACCGCAGCTCGCTGGGGGTCGCGGGGCTGCTGGCCGCGGACCGGTTCGGGATCTCGGCGACCGAGCTGGCGGCGTTCACGGTGCTCCAGCTGCTCGTGTACGCCGGCATGCAGGTACCCGTCGGGGTCGCGCTGGACCGCTTCGGGTCGCGCCGGCTGATCGTCACCGGCCTGGCGCTGATGACCGTCGGCCAGCTGGCCTTCGCGTTCGTGGAGTCGTTCCCCGCGGCGCTGCTCGCGCGCGCCGTCATCGGCGCGGGCGACGCGATGATCTTCACCTCCGTGCTCCGCCTGGTGACGGCCTGGTTCCTGGTGCGACAGGCGCCGGTGGTCACCCAGCTCACCGGCCAGGTGGGCCAGCTGGGCGCGATCGCCGCGGCCGGCCCGCTGTCGTACGCCCTCCACGCCTGGGGCTGGACGCCGGCCTTCGCCGCGGCTTCCTCGATCGGCGTGGTGCTGATGGTCGTGGTGGTGCTGGTCCTGAAGGACTCGCCGTACGTCTCCGACGGCGTCGTCCGGATCAAGCTCGTCGCGCTGGCCCGGTCGCTGCGCGCCGTGTGGGGCAACCCGGGCACCCGTCTCGGGCTGTGGTCGCACTTCGTGTCGCAGTTCTCGGTGACGGTCTTCTCCCTGCTGTGGGGGTTCCCCTTCCTCGTGCGAGGCGAGGGGCTCTCCACCGGACAGGCGTCCACCCTGCTGATGGCGATGACCGGCTGGGTGGTGGTCAGCGGCCTCGTGCTGGGCTGGCTGGTCACCCGTCTCCCCTTCTACCGCTCGGTGATCGTGCTGTGCGTGGTGGCGACCATGGCCCTGTTGTGGGGAGTGGTGCTGGTGAGGGACACGCCCGCTCCGATGTGGCTCCTCGTGCTGCTCGTGTTCGCGATGGCGTCGGGCGGCCCCGCGTCGATGGTTGGCTTCGACCTCGCGCGGAGCTTCACCCCGGTCGAGGTCAGCGGGCGCGCCAACGGATTGGTCAACATCGGCGGCTTCTCCGCCTCGCTGCTGACCATGGGGCTGGTCGGCCTGGTGCTCGACCTGCGCGAGCCGGCCGGTGGGACGGCGTACGACCTCGGCGACTTCCGCGTGGCCATGTGCGTGCAGTACCTGTTCTGGGGCATCGGCGCCTTCCAGGTCGTCCGCTACCGCCGCAAGGCGCTCGACCACCTGGCCCGCGTGCACCCCGGCGCGATCGAGCAGCTCCGGCGCGGCGAGACCTTCGTGCACCCGGGCATCGGGGAGCGCGAAGGCGTCTAACCTGGCGACCATGCCGAACGCCGACCAGCAGGAGGCGCACGAGCAGCTCGTGCGCGACCTCGCGGCGGCGTACGGCGTGGCCACCGACTACTGGGACTGGCAGGGCCGGCACGTGGTCGTCGAGACGGCCACCATGGTGGCCGTCCTGGCGGCGCTCGACGTCGACGCCGCCACCGAGGGGAGCGCCCGGCAGGCCGCCGCGACCCAGCAGGACGCGGCCTGGGCACGGATGCTGCCGCCGGTCCTGGTCACCCGGCAGGGCTGGCAGCCGACGTTCGACGTGCACGTGCCCGAGGGCTCGCCCGTCGACCTGTGGATCGAGCTGGAGACCGGCGAGCACCGTGGCGGCGTCGAGCAGCGCGAGAACTGGAACCCCCCGCGCACCGTCGCTCACGAGCAGGTCGGGGAGGCGACGTTCCAGTTGCCCGGCGACCTGCCGCTCGGCTACCACTGGGTGCATGCGCGGACCACTGCGCAGGGCGGTGACCGGCTCGCGCGGATGAGCCTGGTCGTCACCCCGCACTGGGTCGGTACGCCGGCGCGGCTCGGCGACCAGCCGCGGTGGGGACTGGCCACCCAGCTCTACAGCGTCCGCTCGCCCGGCTCGTGGGGCACCGGCGACCTGGCCGACCTGGCCGACCTCGGGAGCTGGGCCGCTGTCGCGCACGGCGCCGACTACGTGCTGGTCAACCCGCTGCACGCCGCGGAGCCGACGGCGCCGATGGAGCCCTCGCCGTACCTCCCGACCTCGCGTCGCTTCGTCAACCCGCTGTACCTGCGGCCCGAGCTCATCCCCGAGCACGCGGCCCTGGGTCCCAGCGACCGCGCGGCCCTCCGGGCGTTCCAGGAGAAGGCCGGCGACCCCGTCGGCGAGCGGATCGACCGCGACACCGCCTGGACGGCCAAGCGCGAAGCGCTGCGCCGGGTGTACGCCGCCCCGCGCACGCCCGGGCGACAGTGGGCCTTCGACGGCTACTGCCGGCGCGAGGGACGCGGTCTCGAGGACTACGCCACCTGGGCCGCGATCGCCGAGGTGCACGGATCGGACTCCCTCGGCTGGCCGACGGAGCTCAAGCACCCCGACCTGCCGGCCGTCCGGGCCTTCCGAGCCGAGCACGCCGAGGCGGTCGACTTCCACCGCTGGCTCCAGTGGGTGCTCGACGAGCAGCTGGCCGGCACCCAGCTCGGCCTGCGTCGCGCCGGCATGGGCCTCGGCATCATGACCGACCTCGCCGTCGGCGTGCACGGGAGCGGCGCGGACGCGTGGTCGCTCCAGGAGACGTACGCCGCGGGCGTCACCGTCGGCGCCCCGCCCGACCCCTACAACCAACAGGGCCAGGACTGGAACCAGCCGCCGTGGCGGCCGGACCGGCTGGCGGAGGCGGCGTACGACCCGTTCCGCCGGATGGTCGCCGCCGCGCTGCGCAACGCCGGCGGCCTGCGCGTCGACCACGTCATCGGGCTGTTCCGCCTCTGGTGGATCCCGAAGGGCGCGGGCCCGACGGCGGGCACCTACGTGCGCTACGACCACGAGGCGATGATCGGCATCCTCGCGCTCGAGGCGCACCGCGCGGACGCCGTGGTCGTCGGCGAGGACCTGGGGACCGTGGAGCCGTGGGTCCGCAGCTACCTCGCGGACCGCGGCATCCTCGGCACCTCGATCCTGTGGTTCGAGATGGACCACGACCATGGCGGCGGTCCCCTTCCCGCCGAGCGCTGGCGCGAGTGGTGCCTGGCCTCGGTGACCACCCACGACCTGCCGCCGACGGCTGGGTACCTCGCGGGCGACCACGTGCACCTCCGCGACTCCCTCGGCCTGCTCACCCGCCCGGTCGAGGAGGAGCTGGCCGTCGACTCCCTCGAGCGCGAGGCCTGGTTGGGCGAGCTGCGCCGCGTCGGCCTGCTCAGCGACGACGGCGCCCAGGTGCAGGGCATCGTCGAGGCGCTGCACGCCTACCTCACCCGAACGCCGTCCCGCCTGCGCTGTCTGGCCCTCACCGACGCCGTCGGCGACCGCCGCGCCCAGAACCAACCCGGCACCATCGACGAGTACCCCAACTGGCGCGTCCCCCTCAGCGGCCCCGACGGCCGCCCCATCCTGCTGGACGACGTCTTCACCAGCGAGCGGGCCGCCCGGCTCTGCGCCGTCACCGCTGGTCGAGGAGGGACGTAGTCCCGTCGCGAGACCTCGTCATCAGGCGCCAGCGCGCCTTCCTCGACCAGCGGTGATCAGCGCGCGGGCTCGATCCGTCCTCTCACCTCGCCGAGCGCGATGCGCCCGCCGCCGGTGCCCGGAGCGGTGTACCTGAGCACGACCTCGTCGCCGTCCTCGAGGAACGTGCGGCCGTCGCCGAACGGCTCCGTACCTCCCCAGCTGAGCTCCAGGAACGACCCCCGCTGCTCGGGAGCCGGCCCGCTGATGGTGCCCGAGGCGAACAGGTCGCCCGGCCGGATGCTCGCGCCGTTGACGGTGAGGTGAGCCAGCATCTGGGCCGGCGACCAGTACATGGCCGAGTACGGCGGGCGGCTGACGACCTCGCCGTTGAGGACGACCTCCACGTCGATGTCCAGGCCGCTGGTGTCGCCGGGGGCGAGGTACGGCAGGGGCTCCGGCTCCTGACCGGGCAGGTCGACCCACGCGTGGTGGAACGCCGCCAGCGGCGTGACCCACGCCGAGACCGTCGTGGCGAAGGACTTGCCGAGGAACGGGCCGAGCGGGACGTACTCCCAGGCCTGGATGTCGCGCGCCGACCAGTCGTTGAGGCCGACGACACCGAAGACGTGGTCGGCGAACGCGTCCGCGGTGACCGAGTCGCCCAGCGTCGTGCCGGTCCCGACCACGAAGCCCAGCTCGGCCTCGATGTCGAGGCGCGTGCTCGGCCCGAACTCGGGCCCGTCGTCGCCCTTCCGCTGTCCGGAGGGTCGGACCACCGGCGTCCCGGAGGGCACGACCGTGCCGCCGCGGCCGTGGTACCCGACGGGCAGGTGCCGCCAGTTCGGCAGCAGGGGCTCGGCGTCCGGGCGGAAGATCCGGCCGACGTTCGAGGCGTGGTCGAGCGAGGCGTAGAAGTCGACGTAGTCGCCGACCGCGAACGGCATCCGCAGCTCCACCTCGTCGAGTGGCACGAGGTTGGGCTCGACCAGGTCCCGCTCGGTCTCGTCGCTGACCAGGCCCACCAGCCACGTGCGGACCGAGTCCCAGACCGGCCGGCCCTGCGCGAGGAACTCGTTGAGCGTCGGCTCCCCGAAGACAGCGTGCACGTCGAGCATCTCCGCCGCCGCGATCGGCGCGAGGTCGAGCACGAAGTCGCCGATGCGGACGCCCACCCGTGGCTCCTCGCCCTCCCGCACGAACACGCCGTACGGCAGGTTGTCGGCGTCGTACGCCGACCCCGCGGCGCCCTCGACCCAGCTGCTCATGCCTGCTCCTCCCCATGTCCCGGGTCGACCAAGCCCAGACCGACCAGGTCGTCGAGCGGCTCCTGGACGCTGCACGACCCGAACGAGACGAACCACCGCCGGGCGCCGGCCAGGTCCGAGGTGCGGGCGAGAGCGACCAGGTCGTTGGGGTAGTGGTCGGCCAGCAGCGTCGCGACCTCGCTCGTGGTCGCGCCGTCGAACGCCTGCCGTGTCGCCAGCAGGACGTTGAGGAACCCGTGGTGCGGGAAGCCCGTCTCGTGGTCCCGGTGGGCGATCGCGTGGTGCAGCCCGGCCGTGCACTTGAACGGCGTCTCGCGGTCCAGCGCGGCGTCGATCCAGCCGGCCAGTGTCTCCGGGGTCGGGAACTTCTCCGCCTCCAGCCCGCCGGTCCGGAGCTTCAGGCGGTGCTCGCCCTCGGCCACCACGTCGGCCGCCGCGAGCCAGGACGCCGTCGGCTCCGACTGCGGCAGCTCGACGTACACCGGCGTCTCCTCCCCGAGCACGCCCTCGCCGCGCGCGGCGTCCACGGCCGCGGTGACGCGCCGGGCGTTGCCGGCCAGGTCGTCGGGGTCGCGCAGCGCGATCTCCAGACCCGCGACGGGCAGGTCGTGCCTGGCGGCCAGCTTCAGCGCACCGGCGATCGCGCCCGCGCCGCCGGTCACCACGACCGACACCGGGACGCGCTCGGTCACCGACGGCAGGGCCACGTCGGTGACGACGAACGACCCGACGAGGTCGGCGTACCAGGCGTCCTGACGGCCGACGTACGCCGCCAACGCCTCGGGCAGCGGTGCGTCGCCGGGTGGGAACACCGCGGCGTCGTCGACCAGGCCTCGGAAGGGTTCCGGCAGCATCCCCTCACCCTAGTGAGCCTCAGCGGCGCCCTACGACGTCCAGGCCCTCCACAGCGCGGCGTACTCGCCGCCTTGCGCGACCAGCTCGTGGTGCGAGCCGAGCTCCACGATCCGCCCGTCGATGACGACCGCGATCCGGTCGGCGTCGTGGGCGGTGTGCAGGCGGTGGGCGATCGCGACGACGGTGCGGCCCTCGAGGAGGGCGTTCATCGAACCCTCGAGGGTGCGTGCCGTGCGCGGGTCGATCAGCGAGGTCGCCTCGTCGAGCACGAGGGTGTGCGGGTCGGCGATGATCAGCCGCGCCAGCGCGATCTGCTGCGCCTGGGCCGGGGTCAGCTGGGTGTTGCCCGAGCCGATCTGGGTGTCCAGCCCGGCCGGGAACCGCTCGACCCAGTCGTCCGACCCGACCGCGCGCAGGGCGTCCCAGACCGCCTCGTCCGAGGAGTCCTCGCGCGCCAGGATGATGTTGTCGCGCACCGATCCCTTGAAGACGTGGTGCTCCTGGGTGACCAGCGCGACCTCGGTGCGCAGCGTCTCCAGCGGCAGCTCGACCAGCTCGACGTCGCCGATCGTGACCGAGCCGGTGCGCGGCCCGTTGATGCCGGACAGCAGCCGGCCCAGGGTCGACTTGCCGGAGCCGGACGGCCCGACGATGGCCAACCGCTCGCCGGTGTCGAGGGTCAGGTCGACGCCGTGCAGCACGTCGTGGCCCTCGCGGTAGGCGAACCGCAGGTCGCTGCCGACCAGGTCGGGGCCGTCGGGCAGCTGGGTGCCGGGCGTGCGGTCCGGCGGCACCTGGGCGATGCCCAGCAGGCGGCTCGTCGAGGCGGCGCCGACCTGGAGCCGGTCGACCTCGCCGACCAGCCGGTCCAGCGGGCCGCTCAGTGCCTCGACGTACAGCACCGCCGCGGTGATCTGGCCGAGCGAGACCCAGCCCTCGTGGTAGCCCCAGGCACCGACCAGCAGGGTCACGACCCGCGGCAGGTTGAACGCCACGTCGATGACCGCGAACAGCAGGTTGCGCAGCGTCATGGTGTAGCGCTCGGCCTGGGCGGAGACCGCGATGTCGTCGTCTCCGGCACCCACGCGGCGGTCGGCGAGCCCGAGCGCCTCGACGGTGCGGGCGCCCTCGACGGTCTCGGTGAGGGTGGAGTTGATGCGGGAGTACGTCGCACCCTCGTTGATGTAGCCCTTGGGCGCCTTGCGCAGGTAGCGGCGTACCTGCGGGTAGGCGAGCGCGATCACCATCAGCGACGGCACCGCCAGCACCAGGGAGTTCAGCAGCATCGCGATGATCGAGAGCACGACGGTGAGGCCGGAGATGATCGACATCGGCACGCCGTACTGCACCGACCGGCTCATCGTGCCCACGTCGCGGGTCACGCGGGTGACCAGGTCGCCGCTGCTCGCGCTCTCCACGCGTCCGAGCGGCAGCTGGAGGATCGTGCGCACGATGTACTCGCGCGCGGAGGAGAGCAGGTCCTGCCCGAACACCGTCGAGGTGCGCTGGGCCAGGAAGGTGAAGCCCGCCTGGGCGACGACCACCACGACCACGAGCACCGCGAGGGCGTTGAGCGAGGACGCCGCGTCGCCGGCGACGGTGCGGTTGATCAGCGCGCCGAGGAGGCGGGGTACGACGAGTCCGGTCGCTGCGGCCATGCCGTTGAGCACCACCAGCAGCACGAAGGTGCGCTTGCGGTCGCGTAGCAGCGCGCGCAGGAAGTGCAGCACGGCCTGGTTGTCGGCCACCGGCCAGCCGCGCTCGGGCTTGCGGGACTGGGCGTAGTTCTCCAGCGCGCGGCGCTCGCGCAGGGAGTGCCGCCGCCGCAGCGCGGTGACGCGGTCGGTGAACGAACCCTCTCGGGGAGGCTCGAGCTCGTGCGGCACCGCCGGGGGCTCGGTGGCGCGGTCACGCCAGGTGTCCGGTGAGGTCGCCAGCAGATCAACCACGGTCGTCCACCTCCTCCCTCGTCTCGGCGTTCGCGTCCATCGCGCGGGTCACCACGCGGCGGTAGTCGGGGCTGTCGAGCAGCAGGTCCTCGTGCGTGCCCTCGGCGATGGCCCGGTTGTCCTGCACGAGCACCACCCGGTCGGCGTGGTGCAGCCACAGCGGCGACACGGTGGTCACCACGGTGGTGCGGCCGCGCCGGACGTCGGCCACCCGCTCCGCGATGCGCGCCTCGGTGTGCGCGTCCACCGCGGACGTCGGCTCGACCAGCACGAGGACGTCGGCGTCCTGCGCCAGCGCCCGGGCCAGCACGACCCGCTGCCGCTGCCCGCCGGACAGCCCGCGGCCTCGCTCGTCGATCCGGCCCTGCCAGCCGCCCGGCAGCGCGTCGTACACGTCCTCGGCGTTGGCCACCCGCAGGGCCTCCTCGGCCTCCTCGCGGGTGAGCCGCGCGTGCGGGTCGACGGCGTCCTGGAGCGTGCCGGCGAACAGCTGGCTGGTGGCGTCGCTGACCAGGATGCGGCGGCGTACGTCGGCCAACCGGGCCGCGGCCAGGTCCACGCCGCCGAGGGTCACGCCCCAGGCAGCGCGGGCGCGCTCCTCGTCGAGCTCGGCCAGCCGCGCGCGGTCGATGGCCCGTTGCTCGCGGGCCCGTCTCGCGGCGCGCCCCTTCAGGCCCTCGCCGATGTCCTGGCTGACCGGCTCGGTGTCCGGCGACAGGTAGCGGCCCAGGCGGTCGGCCAGGGCCGACGTGTCCTCGGGCACGGCGCTGACCACGATCGTGAGCTGGCCCTCGTGCGCCACGAACCCGGTCTGCTCGTCCGCGAGGTCGCCGTGCACGGGCAGCCCGACGGGCTGGGCCGGGTCCTGCCACGGCGGCCGCTGCTCGAAGATCGCGATCGCCTTGCGGGCCGACACCGACGCCCGGGTGAGCTTCTGGGCGAACTCGAAGAACGTCTGGATCGGGTAGATCATGAACAGCGCGTAGCCGAGGAAGCTGATCAGCTGGCCGATCGTCAGGTCGCCGCTGATCACCTGGCGGGTGCCGAGCCACACCAGCAGCACCACGAACACGCCGGAGAACAGCACGCCGACCGCCTCGATCGCGGCCTGCCAGATGCCGGCCGACTGGCCGGCCTGGCGGGCGAGCTGCGACTGCGCGGCGTAGTTGCTGCCGAACGTCCGCTCGCCGCCGATCCCCCGCAGGATCCGCAGCCCGGCCACGATGTCGGTGGCCAGCGAGGTCAGGTCGGAGTTGCGGCTGCGCTCGATCTCCTGGCGGCGGTGCAACGGCTTGAGGAGCGGGTACGCCGCGCCCACCAGCACCGGCGCGGCCACCAGCAGCAGCACGCCGAGCTCGAGGGACGTGCTGAGCACGATGAACGCCACCACGAGGTAGGCCACCAGCTGGGTCCACGTGCGGGCCAGGATCTCGGTCAGCGCACCGAACTCGTCGGAGTCGCTGCCCGCCACGCTGAGCACCTCGCCGGTGGGGGTGCGCCGCGGCAGCACGTGACCCATCTGCGCGGCCTTGCGGGTGACCATCTTGATGGTGCCGTAGAGGGCGATCAGCCAGGTGCGCACGATGAACGTGTGCATGAGGATGCCGAACAGGGCGCCGACCATCGTCACGGCCAGCAGCACGGCGCCCCACTGGAGCGTCTTGCTCACGTCACCGGGGACGATGCCCTCGTCGACCGCCCGGCCGAAGATCCACGGCCCCGCCATCGGCGGCAGCTGCCAGAACATCCCGAGGAAGGTCGTCGTCAGGATCACCGGCCACTGGAGCCGCAGCGTCCACAGCAGGAACCGGAACGGGGTGCGCGTGTCCGGCGCAGCAAGGGGCCCCGTCGTCGGCCCGTCCCCGCTGCGCGCGTAGAAGGTGGTGATCACCGGAGGGAAGTCGCGCATCGCCCTGCCAGGGTAGGAGCGGCCACCGACGGACCGCGATCCATTAAGCCGTCACCGATGAGTTGTCGAAGGTCGGCCCGTCTGAACGTCGACCAGTCGTGACCGAAGAACCGGAGGCCCGCATGGGCAAGCTCGTCCTGTACACCCTCGTCTCGCTCGACGGCGCCACCGAGGACCCGCACCGCTACTTCCCCGAGACGCCGGAGTACGTCGGTCCACCCATCGTCGACGAGGACATCGCCCGCCACGAGGAGGCGCTGCTCGCCCGCACGGCCGCCGTCCTCCTCGGCCGGACGACGTACGACCAGTGGTCGCGGTTCTGGCCGACCTCCTCCGACGAGTTCGCCGGCTTCATCAACAACGTCAAGAAGTACGTCGTCACCTCGAGCCCGCTGACCGGTGACTGGCCGAACGCCGAGGCCGTCTCGGGTCCGTTGGCCGACATCGTGCGCGACGTCAAGGCAGCCACCGACGGCGACGTCTGCGTGCACGCGAGCATCACCCTGGCGAAGGCCCTGCTCGCCGCGGGTCTCGTCGACGAGCTGTGCCTGAGCGTCGGTCGCGTCATCGACCCGGCCGGCCCGCGGCTCTTCGACGAGGTGCCGGACCGGGTCGTGATGACCCTGCTCGAGGCGGCCCCGACGTCCAGCGGCAGCGTGTGGCTGAGGTACGCGATGGACACGGCCCCTCACTAAGGTGCCGACATGGCGTACTACCGGGCCGTCGGCTCCGTACCCCCCAAGCGGCACACCCAGCACCGCGACGAGACGGGCTTCCTCTACCGCGAGGAGCTGATGGGGGAGGAGGGGTTCAGCTCGGACTCCTCGCTGCTCTACCACCGCGGCGTACCGTCCGCGATCGTCGACAGCGTCCCGTGGCAGCTGCCCGACCAGGGCCGGACGCCGAACCACCCGCTCAAGCCACGGCACCTCAAGCTGCACGGGCTGTTCCCTGCTCTGGGTGAGGGCGAAGGCGCCTGCCCGGTCGAGGGCCGCCGACTGGTGCTGGGCAACAACGACGTGCGTATCAGCTACGTGGTGACCGGCACCGACGCCTCCCCGATCTACCGCAACGCGATCGGCGACGAGTGCGTGTACGTCCAGGAGGGCTCCGGCACCGTCGAGACGGTCTTCGGCGTGCTGCCGTACCGCACCGGCGACTACGTGCTGGTCCCGCGGGCGACCGACCACCGGTGGGTGCCCGCCGAGCCGAGCCGGCTGTACGCCATCGAGGCCAACTCGCACATCGCCCCGCCGAAGCGGTACCTGTCCCGGTACGGCCAGCTGCTCGAGCACGCGCCGTACTGCGAGCGCGACCTGCACGGCCCCACCGAGCCGCACCTGGTCGAGGGCACCGACGTCGAGGTGCTGGTCAAGCACCGCGTGTCCAACCTGCCCGGCGGGGTCGGCGGCAGCCGGCTCACCTACGCGACGCACCCGTTCGACGTGGTCGGCTGGGACGGCTGCCTCTACCCCCACACGTTCAACGTCGAGGACTACATGCCGATCACCGGCAAGGTGCACCAGCCGCCGCCGGTGCACCAGGTGTTCGAGGGCCACAACTTCGTGGTCTGCAACTTTGTGCCGCGCAAGGTCGACTACCACCCGCTGGCGATCCCCGTGCCCTACTACCACTCGAACGTCGACTCCGACGAGGTCATGTTCTACGTCGGCGGCGACTACGAGGCGCGCAAGGGCTCGGGCATCAACATCGGCTCGATCTCCCTGCACCCCGGCGGCCACGCCCACGGCCCTCAGCCGAGCGCGATCGAGGCGTCGCTCGGCGCCGAGGCGTTCGAGGAGCTCGCGGTCATGATCGACACGTTCCTGCCCCTCGACCTCGGCGAGGCCGGGCTGGCGTCGGAGGACCCGGCGTACGCCTGGACCTGGGCCGGCCGCGGACCCGACCGCTCGGACATCGACGACGAGTCCGGCGACGGCGGGTCCGCGGTCTACTCCAACTCCTGACCGGACCAGCGGCTGGCTAGGGCACCAGCAGCCAGCGGCCGCGCTGGCCACCACCGCCGACCTTGGCGAACACGGTGGCCGCCTCGTGCAGCGGCGCCGTGCCGGCGACCCGCACGGCGAGCTCGCCGTCGGCCGATCGCCGCAGCAGGTCGGCGAGCAGGGCGCCGTCACGCCTCACCTGGACCGCGGTGACGGTGATGCCGCGCTCCGTGGGCACCGGCTGGCTCGGCTGGACGCCGACGAACGTGCCGCCGTCCTTCACGTAGGCCAGCGCGCCGGCCTGGAGCACCGCACCGTCGAGCACGGCGTCGTACGACGCGGGCTCGACGTGGGCGGTGAAGCCGGCGCCGGTCGACCGCACGAACTCCTCGTCGCCGGGCCGTCCGAGACCGGTGACGTCCCAGCCCGCGGCCCGCGCGAGCGCGACGGCGTACCCGCCGACCGCCCCGCCCGCACCGGTCACCAGCAGGCTCCGACCGTCCGGCTCGCCGAGCAGCGCGAGCGCCTGGTGAGCGGTGACCGAGTTCAGCGGGATGGACGCCGCCTCGACCAGGTCGAGGCCCTCGGGCACGACGGCCACGGCCTCGGCGTCCAGCAGCACGTACTCGGCCAGCGCGCGGTCGGCGCCGACCATGTCGTCGTCGAGGCCGGCGACGGGGTCGCCGACGGCGTACGCCGTGACGTCCGGGCCGACCTCGGCGACCCGGCCGGAGACGTCCCAGCCGAGGCCCACCTGGCGGCCACCGGCCACGAGGTCGGTGCCGAGGGACGACGCCACGAACGCGTCGACAGGGTTGACCGCTGCGGCCACGGTCTCGACGAGGACCTGGCCGGGGCCGGGAACAGGACGGTCGCGCTCGACGACCTGGGGCTCGTCGTGGCCGGGGACGGACTGGATGGATCGCATCGTGTTCTCCTCTGGTGTGGATGTCGTTGTCACTCCACGATGCGTCGGTTACTCTCTTTTCGGAAGTAGGCACCCAGAAGTGGGGCAGGCACCCGGAGGTAAGCACATGCCGACGATGACCGCGGCGCAGCAGCGCGAGCAGGCCAAGCACGAGTTCGACGCGTTCCTGGCGGACTGCCCGAGCCGGGTCGTGCTCGAGCGGATCTCCGACAAGTGGGTCACCCTCGTGATGGCGTCGCTGTCCGACGGCCCGAGGCGCTTCTCCGAGCTGTCGCGCCGGCTGGCCGGCGTGAGCCAGAAGATGCTCACCCAGACCCTGCGCACGCTCGAGCGCGACGGCCTGGTCAGCCGCACGGTCACCGCGTCGGTGCCCGTGCGCGTCGACTACGAGCTCACCGACCTCGGCCACTCGCTGCAGGACCCGATCAAGCTCCTCAAGGCCTGGGCCGAGGACCACGTCCCGGACGTCCGCGAGGCGCAGGAGCGGTACGACGCGGCACACGACGCGGGGAAGAACTCATGAGCTCCGTGCAGGTGCTGACGCCGCGCGACGTACCTCTCGGTGGGCTGCGCGCGATGCGCGTCCGCCGTACCCTCCCGCAGCGCGAGCGTTCCCTCGTCGGCGCGTGGTGCTTCGCCGACCACTACGGTCCCGACCCCGTCGCCGAGACCGGCGGCATGGTGGTGCCGCCGCACCCGCACACCGGGCTGCAGACGGTGAGCTGGCTGTTCGCCGGTGAGGTCGAGCACCGCGACTCGGCCGGCAACCACGCGATGGTCCGGCCCGGCGAGCTCAACCTGATGACCGGCGGCCACGGCGTCAGCCACTCCGAGGTCTCGACTCCTGGCACCGAGGTGCTGCACGGCGTCCAGCTGTGGGTCGCCCTGCCCGACGGTGCCCGCGACCGTCCGGCCCGGTTCGACCACTACGCGCCGCCGCCCCTCACCGGGCCGGGTTGGTCGGCCCACGTCTTCCTCGGGTCCCTGCTCGGCCACACCTCGCCCGTCGAGACGGCCACCCCGCTGCTCGGCGCCGAGATCGTCCTCGACCCCGGGGCGGTGCTCGAGCTCGCCGTCGACGCGACGTACGAGCACGGCGTCCTCGTCGACACCGGCTCGGTCGTCGTCGCCGGCCAGCCGGTGAAGCCGTCCGAGATGGGGTACGTGGAGCCGGGCTCGCCCGACCTGCGGATCGAGGCCCTCGAGGCCAGCCGTGTCGTCCTGCTCGGCGGCCCGCCGTTCGGCGAGCAGATCGTGATGTGGTGGAACTTCGTCGGCCGCGACCACGACGAGATCGCGCGGTACCGAGAGGAGTGGCAGGCCCAGATCACCCGCGACGGCGAGGTCGTCGGCGACAGCCAGGACGTCGCCGACGGGCGCTTCGGCATCGTGGTGGGCGACCACCTGCCTCCGATCCCGGCCCCGGTGCTGCCGACCGCGCGGCTCAAGCCCCGCGGCTGACTCATCCGCCGAGTTGCGTCCCCGGAACGGTCGAGTTGCGCCCCCGGGACAGCCGAGTTGCGCCCTGAGCACGCTCGCTTCTCGTGCCAGTGGCGCAACTCGACGGTGTCGGACGCGCAACTCGACGGTGTCGGAGGCGCAACTCGCCCTGTCGGTGGGTGGTGCCAGGATCGCCCCGTGCCCGGACCCATCGTCGGTGACGACGGCCTGGCTCGCTGCCCCTGGGGGGCGAGCCACCCCGTTCACCTGGCCTACCACGACGCCGAGTGGGGGATGCCCGTCCACGGCGAGGCGGCCCACCTCGAACGACTGACCCTGGAGGCGTTCCAGTCCGGGCTGTCCTGGTTGACCATCCTCAACAAGCGGCCGGCCTTCCGGGCCGCCTTCGCCGGCTTCGACGCGGACGTCGTGGCGGCGTACGACGACGCCGACCGGGCCCGCCTGATGGCCGACGCCGGCATCGTCCGCAACCGGCTCAAGGTCGACGCGGCCATCACCAACGCCGCCGCGACGGTGGCGCTGCGTGAGGAGGGCGGGCTGGCGGCGTTCATCGAGGGCTTCCGCCCGGAGGTGGGCCCGGCGCCGGTCACGACCGAGGACATGGTGGCCACCTCGGCCGAGTCCGTGGCGCTGTCGAAGGCCCTGAAGAAGAAGGGGTTCGTGTTCGTCGGACCGACCACGATGTACGCCCTGATGGAGGCCATCGGCATCGTCGACGACCACCTCGTGGGCTGCCACCGACGGGGCTGCGCGAACGCCTGATCCAGGGCCGGATCGACCGCGGAATACCCGCTGGTCCAGCGTGGTTCAGACGATTTCGTGGTCTCCGGACCGCCTGTGTATTCTCAACGGTCGTTGCCCCTTTAGCTCAGTCGGCAGAGCGTCTCCATGGTAAGGAGAAGGTCTACGGTTCGATTCCGTAAAGGGGCTCTCGATCCCGGCGGGGTAGCTCAGGTGGTTAGAGCACACGGCTCATAATCGTGGTGTCGCGGGTTCGAATCCCGCCCCCGCTACTGCACCACTGCGACACGCATCATCGACCGAAGGATTCCCCGTGGCCAGCAAGACCAGCGACGTTCGCCCCAAGATCACGCTCGCCTGCACCGAGTGCAAGGAGCGCAACTACATCACCAAGAAGAACCGGCGCAACGACCCAGACCGCATGGAGCTGAACAAGTTCTGCCCGCGCTGCCGCAAGCACACCGCGCACCGCGAGACCCGCTGACCCCTCTTCTGCTGCACGACGACCCGCCCGGTCCTCCGGGCGGGTCGTTTGCTGTCCCGCCTCCCGCGATTCGTCAGCGGTCTTCCGGGTGCCCGCACCGGGGCGATCTCTGACGAATCGCGAGAGGGGCGGCCACTAGGGTGAGGAACATGCCCGTCGACCAGTCCCTCGTCGGCCGGGAGTTCCCGCCGACGCAGCCGTACCGGGTCTCGGCCGAGAAGGTCCGCGAGCTGGCGAGTGCGACAGGGAGCCGCGAGGACCCCGTCCCGCCGACGTTCCCGATCGTGATGGCGTTCGAGGCGATGAACGCGTTCCTCGCCGACGTCGGGGTCGAGCTGCACCGGATCGTGCACGGCGAGCAGCGGTTCGCCTACGAGCGCCCGATCGTCGTCGGCGACGAGCTGACGGCCACGCTGAAGGTCGCGACCCTGAGACAGATCGGCGGCAACGACATCATCGGCACGCGCAGCGAGATCCGTGACGCGGGCGGCGACCTCGTCTGCACCACGACGGCCACCCTCGTCCACCGGGGTGACGCGTGACTCCCGGGGACGTGCTCGAGACGAAGACCTACGCCGTACGCCGCGCCGACCTGGTCCGCTACGCCGGCGCGAGCGGCGACTTCAACCCCATCCACTGGTCCGACCGCGTCGCCACGGCCGTCGGCCTGCCCGGCGTGATCGCCCACGGGATGTTCACCATGGCCCTGGCCGCCCGCGCGGTGGGCGAATGGACGGACGGAGCCGAGGTCGTCGAGCTCGGCTGCAAGTTCACCAACCCCGTCGTCGTCCCCGACGACGACGAGGGCGTCGAGGTGCAGGTCGCCGGCACCGTCAAGAGCGTCGAGGACGGCCTGGCCACCATCGCCCTCGAGGTCACCTGCGACGGGCAGAAGGTGCTCGGCGTCTCCAAGGCCGTCGTCCGTGCCTGAGCTCCTCGCCGACCACACCACGCTCCGCCTCGGCGGACCCGCAGCGACATGGGTCCGTGCCGAGACCGAGGCCGCGCTGATCGAGGCCGTCAGTGAGGCCGACCAGCAGGGAGAGGAAGTCCTCGTCCTCGGGGGCGGCAGCAACCTCGTCGTCGCCGACGACGGGTTCCCCGGCACGGTCGTCGAGGTCGCCACCCGCGGCATCGACAGCGACATCGGCGACGACGTCGACGCCTCGTGCTCCGGCGCCACGGTCAAGGTCGCGGCCGGCGAGCCCTGGGACGCGTTCGTCGCGCTGGCCACCGAGAAGCGCTGGGCGGGCATCGAGGCCCTGGCCGGCATCCCCGGGTACGTCGGCGCCACCCCGATCCAGAACGTCGGCGCCTACGGGCAGGAGGTCTCGCAGACCATCGCCAGCGTCCGGGTCTGGGACCGCAAGCTGCGGGGCGTGCGTACCTTCGCCGCCGCGGACTGCGGGTTCGGCTACCGCACCAGCCGGTTCAAGCAGGACCCCGGCCGCCACGTCGTCCTCGACGTCACCTTCCAGCTCAGGCTCGGCACCTACGGCCCGCCGATCGAGTACGCCGAGCTCGCGCGCACCCTCAACCTCGAGGTCGGCGAGCGCGCCCTCATCACGTCGGTGCGCGAGGCGGTGCTGGCCCTGCGCACGCGCAAGGGCATGGTCCTCGACCCGACGGACCACGACACCTGGAGCGCGGGCTCCTTCTTCACCAACCTCGTGCTGCCCGCCGACGCGGTCCCGGACGGCGCTCCCGCCTGGCCCCAGCCGGACGGCCGGGTGAAGACGAGCGCCGCCTGGCTCATCGAGCACGCCGGCTTCGCCAAGGGTCACGGGAACGACCGCGTGAGCCTCTCCACCAAGCACACCCTCGCCCTGACCAACCGCGGCACCGCCACCACCCACGACCTCCTGGACCTGGCGCGCGAGGTCCGCGACGGCGTACGCGAGAAGTTCGGCGTCACCCTCGTCAACGAGCCCGTGCTGATCGGCTGCGAGCTCTAGCGACACTTCGCGCACGACCCGTGTCGGATGCGCACGAGGTCGAGGGGTTGAGGGGTTGGCGGGGCCGGTCACAATACGGGCCTGTCCTTCGTCAGACCCGTGTGCCGGAACCCCGACCGACCCCTGGAGAGACCCCGATGAGCCACGTCGCCGACAGCCACGACCTGATCCGGGTGCAGGGTGCCCGCGAGAACAACCTCAAGGACGTGAGCGTCGAGCTGCCGAAGCGCCGGCTGACCGCGTTCACCGGCATCTCCGGCTCGGGCAAGAGCTCGCTGGTCTTCGGCACCATCGCCGCCGAGTCCCAGCGGATGATCAACGAGACGTACTCCGCCTTCGTGCAGGGATTCATGCCCACGCTGGCCCGCCCCGAGGTCGACCTGCTCGAGGGCCTGACGACCGCGATCATCGTCGACCAGGAGCGGATGGGCGCCAACCCGCGCTCGACGGTCGGCACCGCGACGGACGCGAACGCGATGCTGCGGATCCTCTACAGCCGCCTCGGGCAGCCGCACGTCGGTCCTCCCACGGCGTTCTCCTTCAACGTGCCCACCCGCAAGGCCAGCGGCGTGTTGAGCACCGAGAAGGCCGGCGGCCGCGTCGAGAAGAACGTCGTGCGCGAGGTCGTCTACCTCGGTGGCATGTGCGCCCGCTGCGAGGGCATGGGGTCGGTCTCCGACTTCGACCTCACCGAGCTGTACGACGAGGACAAGTCGCTCGCCGAGGGTGCGCTGAAGGTGCCCGGCTACTCGATGGAGGGCTGGTACGGCAGGATCTTCGCCGGCTTCGGCTTCGACATGGACAAGAAGCTGGGCACGTTCACGAAGAAGGAGCGCGAGGACCTCCTCTACAAGGAGCCGACCAAGATCAAGGTCGAGGGCATCAACCTCACCTACGAGGGCGTCATCCCGAAGATCCAGAAGTCGATGCTGTCCAAGGACGTCGAGGCGATGCAGCCGCACATCCGCGCGTTCGTCGACCGGGTCATCACGTTCCAGACCTGCCCGGAGTGCGACGGCACCCGGCTGAGTCCCGAGGCCCGGTCGTCGAAGATCAACGGCAAGTCCATCGCGGACCTCTGCGCGATGCAGATCAGCGACCTGGCCGAGTGGGTGCGCGACCTCGACGAGCCGTCGGTCGCCCCGCTGCTCAAGGGCCTGCGCGAGCTGCTCGGCTCGTTCGCCGAGATCGGTCTCGGGTACCTCTCCCTCGACCGGCCCGCCGGCACCCTGTCCGGCGGCGAGGCCCAGCGCACCAAGATGATCCGCCACCTCGGGTCCTCGCTGACCGACGTGACCTACGTGTTCGACGAGCCCACCATCGGCCTGCACCCGCACGACATCCAAAGGATGAACCAGCTGCTCCTCCAGCTGCGCGACAAGGGCAACACCGTCCTGGTCGTCGAGCACAAGCCGGAGACCATCGCGATCGCCGACCACGTCGTGGACCTGGGTCCGAAGGCCGGTACGGCGGGTGGCCAGGTGGTCTTCGAGGGCACGGTCGCGGGTCTGCGGAAGAGCGACACCATCACAGGTCGGCACCTCGACGACCGGGCCTCGCTGAAGGAAGTGGTCCGCGAGCCCTCGGGCGCCCTGGAGGTGCGCGGCGCGTCCACCCACAACCTGAAGGACGTCGACGTCGACGTCCCCCTCGGCATGCTGTGCGTGGTCACCGGGGTGGCCGGCTCGGGCAAGAGCTCGCTCATCCACGGCTCGATCGCCAAGCGCGACGGTGTGGTCGTCATCGACCAGGGCGCCATCCGCGGCTCGCGCCGCAGCAACCCCGCGACGTACTCCGGCCTCCTCGAGCCGATCCGCAAGGCCTTCGCCAAGGCCAACGGCGTCAAGCCGGCGCTGTTCAGCTCGAACTCCGAGGGTGCCTGCTCGACCTGCAACGGCGCGGGCGTGATCTACACCGAGCTCGGCGTGATGGCGACCGTCGAGACGACCTGCGAGGAGTGCGAGGGCCGGCGCTTCCAGGCCGCGGTGCTGGAGTACACCTTCGGCGGCAAGAACATCAGCGAGGTGCTGTCGATGCCGGTCGAGGAGGCGGTCGGGTTCTTCGCCGACGGGGACGCCGCCACCCCGGCGGCGCACAAGATCCTGGAGCGGCTCGCCGACGTCGGCCTCGGCTACCTCACCCTCGGCCAGCCGCTGACGACCCTGTCCGGAGGCGAGCGCCAGCGGCTGAAGCTGGCCACCCAGATGGCGGAGAAGGGCGACGTCTACGTGCTCGACGAGCCGACCACGGGCCTGCACCTCGCCGACGTCGAGCAGCTGCTCGGCCTCCTGGACCGGCTGGTCGAGGGCGGCAAGTCGGTGATCGTCATCGAGCACCACCAGGCCGTGATGGCGCACGCCGACTGGATCATCGACCTGGGTCCCGGCGCCGGCCACGACGGCGGCACGGTCGTCTTCGAGGGCACCCCTGCCGAGCTGGTGAAGGCGAGGAAGACGCTCACCGGCAAGCACCTCGCCGAGTACGTCGCGCGCTAGTACACGCTGACGTCGCGCTTCGGCACCCGCACAGGGCCGGAGACCCCGTCGACCACGGACCAGCCGCCCGGCGGCAGGCCGAGGTCGAGCGGGACGACGAGGCCGTGGGTGTCGACGCACCGCGTGCGCACGCCGGCGGTCCCGACCGGTCGCCCCTGGAGGCGGCTGACCGGGAGCCGCTCGTCGGCGAGGACGACGCAGCTGAGCGGTCCGTCCGGTGACCGGACGGTGGCCAGCCAGGCGGGGCCCTGGGACCGGAAGACGCCGGGACGCGTCTGCTCGGCGACCAGGTCGCGGACATACCCGGCCATCCGCTCCAGGTACGCGTTGGTGCTCTCCGGACCCCACGCCACGGCGTCGCGTCCGCTCTCGACGCACGTGCGCTCCGTGCACGCGACGTACAGGTGGCGCGGTCCGCCGGGCCGCAGCCGGAAGTACAGCGCCGCTTGCGGCACCCGCACACGCACGTGTGTCGGCGTGAACGCGACCTCGACGCCGCGCAGGGAGTCCGTCGCCGTCCACTCCGAGGCGTTGCGGGCGGTCACCCGGTTGCCGAGCAGCGCGAGCTCCTGGCCGGTCGCGCGGCGGACGGCCTGGTACGTCGGGCGCCAGTGCAGCCACTCGGCTCCCGGCGCCGGGGTCGTCCGCAGCGGTTGGAGGACCGTGACGTTGGGGCTCGAGGTCGCCGTCGGCTCGGCCACCGTCGTGCTCGCCGGCACCGGCGGCACGAGCACGTCGACCTGGCGCTCGGGCTGTCCGCCGCACCCGGTGAGGGCGAGCAGCAGCGCAGCCGCGACCACCGCCCGAGCTCTCATGGCGTCCACGGTGCCATCCGGATCGCCGTGGGTCCGCGGATCGGCCGAAAACTACCCGCTCGGGCCGGTCAGCCAGGCGTCGACGTCCGCGAGCAGCCCGGCGACCACGTCGGTCGGCGCACGGGACGCGCGCACGGACATCCGGGCCAGCTCCGCCAGCTGCTCGTCGGTGAGGTCGTGGGCGGCGCGCATCGTCGCGTACTGCCCCGCGAGGCGGGAGCCGAACAGCAGCGGGTCGTCGGCGCCCAGGGCCACGGTGGCGCCGGCCTCGAGGAGCTGCGGGAGCGGCACCGAGGTGAGGTCGGAGTACACGCCCAGCCCGACGTTGGACACCGGGCACACCTCGAGCGCCACGCCCTGCTCGACGATCCGCTCCAGGAGTGCGGGGTCCTCGACCGAACGGATCCCGTGCCCGAGGCGGTCCGCGTGCAGGGCGTCCAGGCAGGTGCGCACCGACTCGGGTCCGACCAGCTCGCCGCCGTGCGGCATCAGCGCCAGACCGGCCCGCTCGGCGATCCGGAACGCCGGCGCGAACTCCGCCGTGGTGCCCCGCCGCTCGTCGTTCGACAGGCCGAAGCCCACCACCCCGCGACCGGCGTACTGCGCCGCCAGCCGCGCCAGGGTACGGGCGTCCATCGGGTGCCGGGTGCGGTTGGCCGCGACGATCACCGCGATCCCGAGCCCGGTGCGCTCGGAGGCGTCCCGGACGCAGTCGAGCACCAGGTCGGTGAAGGCCGTGATGCCGCCGAACCTGGCGGCGTACCCGGACGGGTCCACCTGGATCTCCAGCCACCGCCCGCCGTCGCGGACGTCGTCCTCCGCGGCCTCCAGGACCAGGCGGCGTACGTCGTCCTCGGTGCGCAGGACGGACCGGGCGACGTCATAGAGGCGCTGGAACCGGAACCAGCCCTTCTCGTCGGCGGCGCTCAGCTGCGGCGGCCAGTCCTCGACCAGGGCGTCGGGGAGCACGATGCCGTCGCGGAGCGCGAGCTCCACAAGGGTCCCGTGCCGCATCGACCCCGTGAAGTGCAGGTGGAGGTGCGCCTTCGGGAGCTGGGAGAGATCCCTCAAGCGCTGAGCTCCATCAACTGAAGAGCTTCTGCAGCCGCGTGATCCCCTCGACCAGGTCGTCGTCGCCGAGCGCGTAGGAGAGACGGAGGTACCCGGGCGAGCCGAACGCCTCGCCCGGCACGACGGCCACCTCGGCGGTGTCGAGGATGTACTCGGCCAGCTCGGCCGAGGTGTCGATGGTGCGGCCGTCGTACTCCTTGCCGAGCAGCCCCTTGACCGACGGGTACGCGTAGAACGCCCCCTCGGGCATCGGGCAGAGCACGCCCTCGATCTCGTTGAGCATCGACACGATCGTCCTGCGGCGCCGGTCGAAGGCCGTCTTCATCGCCTCGACGGCGGTGAGGTCGCCGGTCACCGCGGCCAGTGCGGCGCGCTGGGACACGTTGGCGACGTTGGACGTCGCGTGCGACTGCAGGTTGGCGGAGGCGGCGACGAGGTCCTTCGGGCCGATCATCCAGCCGACGCGCCAGCCGGTCATCGCGTAGGTCTTCGCCACGCCGTTGACGACCACGCAGTTGTCCTGGAGGTAGGGGCACAGCACGGGCAGCGAACCGGTCTCGACGCCGTCGTACACGAGGTGCTCGTAGATCTCGTCGGTCAGCGCCCACAGGTCGTTGTCCTCGACCCAGCGGCCGATCGCGCGGATCTCGTCGGCGGTGTACACCGCGCCGGTCGGGTTCGACGGCGAGACGAACAGCAGGACCTTGGTGCGCTCGGTGCGCGCGCCCTCGAGCTGCTCGACGGTGACCTTGTAGCCCTGCGTCTCGTCGGCGAACACCGCCACCGGCACGCCGCCGGCCAGCTGGATCGCCTCCGGGTACGTCGTCCAGTACGGCGCCGGGACGATGACCTCGTCGCCCGGGTCGATCATCGCGGCGAAGGCTTCGTAGATCGCCTGCTTGCCGCCGTTGGTGACCAGCACCTGGCTCGGCTCGACCTGGAGGCCGGAGTCGCGCAACGTCTTGTCCGCGATGGCCTTCCTCAGCTCGGGAAGGCCGCCGGCCGGGGTGTAGCGGTGGGCCCCTGGGTCGCGGCAGGCCTCGACGGCGGCTTCCACGATGTAGGCCGGCGTGGGGAAGTCCGGCTCCCCGGCGCCGAAGCCGATCACCGGGCGTCCCTCGGCCTTCAGCGCCTTGGCCTTGGCGTCCACCTTGAGCGTCGCGGACTCGGCGATGGCACCGATGCGCTGGGAGACACGACGGTCACGAGGTGAGGTCCCTGGAGGCATGTCGCCATCGTAGGACTGCGTCGTCCGGGCCTGTTCGGACTGGTCATTTGGACGGGTCTTCTGCGTTCCACGTAGAGTGGCACCTTGGTGGTCTCCCACAGGCTCTCGCCTGCCCATCGGAGCCTCACCGGAGGGCACTAGCTCAACTGGCAGAGCATCGGTCTCCAAAACCGAAGGTTGGGGGTTCAAGTCCCTCGTGCCCTGCGAAACGTCGATCGGAAGGTGGAAAGGCAGTGTCGGACAGCAAGGCCGTACGCCGCGAGCGTGGCCATGACGCCGAGAAGCGCACCGGCCCGGCCACGTTCTACCGTCAGGTCGTCGCCGAGCTCCGCAAGGTCGTCTGGCCGACGCAGGAGCAGCTGGTCACCTACTTCCTGGTCGTGATGGTCTTCGTGCTGTTCATGATCGGCATCGTCTCGCTGCTCGACCTGGGCTTCGGCAAGCTCGTCTTCTGGGTGTTCTCCGGCGGCTCGACCCAGTAGTCAGCCCCGTGGTCAGCGCAGCAGTCCCGCCCGTCGAGCCACCGAGCCACCCTCCCCGAACCACCCGCCACCAGTGATGGAGCAGCACGTGTCCGAGCAGTACCAGTCCGAGGAGCTCGAGGTCCCGACGGCCGACGCCGCCGACCAGGCCGACGAGGTCACCGAGGCCGCCGTCGCCGAGACTCCCGAGGAGACCGCGACGCCCGACGTGACCGATGTGCCCACCGCCGAGGCCGCCGACGAGCTGCCACTGGGCGACGAGGTCGCCGAGGACGTCATCGCCGAGGAGTCCGCCGAGCCGGCCGAGGCGCTGGTCCAGGAGGACGCCGACGCCGGCCTCGAGGACGAGTCCCAGGGCGAGTCGGCCGACGAGGCACCGGCCGACGAGGTCGAGGCCCCGGAGGCTGCCGAGGACGACGCCGCCGACGACGTCGAGGCCGAGGTGGCCGCCGACGACGAAGCCGACGAGGACCTGACCGAGGACGCGGACGAGGACGCGGACGAGGCCGCCGCGGACCAGGACCCGCTGGAGGCCTTCCGCAACGAGCTGTACGCCAAGCCCGGCGACTGGTTCGTCGTGCACACCTACTCCGGTATGGAGAACCGCGTCCGCGCGAACCTCGAGAACCGCATCTCCTCCCTCCACATGGAGGACTACATCCACGAGATCGTGGTGCCGACCGAGGAGGTCGCGGAGATCAAGAACGGCCAGCGCAAGATGGTCAAGCGGACCGTCCTGCCCGGGTACGTCCTGGTCCGCATGGACCTCACCGACGAGTCGTGGGCTGCCGTCCGCCACACGCCCTCGGTCACCGGCTTCGTCGGCCACAGCCACCAGCCGGTGCCGCTGAGCATGGCCGAGGTCGAGAACATGCTGGCCCCGACCGTGGTCGCCGCCGCCGAGGCCGCCGCTGCGGCCGCGGGCACCGCCCCGGCCGGAGGCGTGGCGACCAAGAAGCCCGTCGAGGTCGCCGACTTCGACGTCTCGGACTCGGTGATGGTCGTCGACGGCCCCTTCGCCACGCTGCACGCCACGATCACCGAGATCAACGCCGAGGCCCAGCGGGTCAAGGCGCTGGTCGAGATCTTCGGCCGCGAGACGCCGGTCGAGCTCAGCTTCTCCCAGATCCAACGAGTCTGACGGGACTCGCCGCGCGCAGCGAGCTTGCGAGCGCGCGGGCGAGACCGTCAGAACCGAGGCAGGTCGAGCGAGCGTCCGGCCGAGCTTGCGAGGCCGGAACCGCGGGTCGAGACCCGGTGACCGAGCAAGCAACCGGAATTGGTCGCCGTACGAGAAGCAAGGCAGAATGACGCGGTTGCCTGAGGGCGACCGCACCACCAGTGGCAGAGGACAGGGAGTCCTCGTCATGACCACGAGAAGAAAGTTGGAGAGATGCCTCCCAAGAAGAAGATCGCCGCACTCGTCAAGGTGCAGCTCCAGGCCGGCGCCGCGACCCCGGCCCCGCCCGTCGGCACCGCGCTCGGCCCGCACGGCGTGAACATCATGGACTTCTGCAAGGCCTACAACGCCCAGACCGAGTCCATGCGCGGCAACGTGATCCCCGTCGAGATCACCATCTACGAGGACCGGTCGTTCACCTTCATCACGAAGACCCCGCCGGCCGCCGAGCTGATCAAGAAGGCCGCCGGCCTGCAGAAGGGCTCGGGCGTCCCGCACAAGGAGAAGGTCGGCAAGCTGACCAAGGACCAGGTGCGCGAGATCGCCACGACCAAGCTGCCGGACCTGAACGCCAACGACATCGACGCCGCGATGAAGATCGTCGAGGGCACCGCCCGCTCCATGGGCGTCACCACCGACTGACCGTCGTACGTCGACACCTCCTCCCCGTGGCAGGGCCGCGCTGGCCCGACTGACCACACCTGGACACACACCGAAAAGAGACCAGCCATGCAGCGCAGCAAGACCTACCGGGCAGCCTCCGAGACCTTTGACAAGGCCGAGGTCTACGCCCCGCTCGCCGCGATCAAGATCGCCAAGGGCGCCAGCAAGAAGAAGTTCGACGAGACCGTCGACGTCGTGATGCGGCTCGGGGTCGACCCCCGCAAGGCCGACCAGATGGTCCGCGGCACCGTCAACCTGCCCCACGGCACCGGCAAGACCGCCCGCGTGCTCGTCTTCGCCAACGCCGACAAGGCCGATGCCGCCCGCGAGGCCGGCGCCGACGTGGTCGGTGGCGACGAGCTGATCGACAAGGTCAGCGGTGGCTGGCTCGACTTCGACGCCGTGGTCGCGACCCCCGACATGATGGGCAAGGTCGGCCGCCTCGGCCGCGTGCTCGGCCCCCGTGGCCTGATGCCGAACCCGAAGACCGGCACGGTGACCCCCGACGTCGCCAAGGCCGTCTCGGACATCAAGGGCGGCAAGATCGAGTTCCGCGTCGACCGGCACGCCAACCTGCACTTCATCATCGGCAAGGCGTCCTTCTCCGAGGTCCAGCTGGCCGAGAACTACGCCGCCGCCCTCGAGGAGGTGCTGCGGCTCAAGCCGGCCAGCTCCAAGGGCCGCTACATCAAGAAGGTCACGGTCTCCACGACGATGGGCCCCGGCATCCAGGTCGACCCCAACCGCACCCGCAACGTGACGGGTGAGGACGAGGTCGCTCCCGCCTGATCGGCGGCCCGACGGCTGGTACCTTCGGCGCGTGAGCACGGCGGAGGCCCGCGTGGGGGAGTCCCTCGGGGTGACCGCGAGCCTCGGCGTCCTGGCCGAGGTGCGCGCTTTCGTCAGGTCCGCCGTCGGCGGGCTGGGAGCCGACAAGCGCACCGTCTCGGCGCTCGTCCAGTGCGTCGACGAGTGGGTGACCAACGTGGTCGTGCACGGGTACGGCGAGACGCCGGGCCCCGTGTCCGTCACGGCCCGCCGCGACGGCGACGACATCGTCGTCGTGGTGCGCGACGAGGCTTCGGCGTACGACCCGGCGACCGCTCCGTCCTTCGACCGGGATGCTCCCCTGGAGCGGCGCCCGTTCGGCGGGATGGGCATCGCCCTGATCAGGGACCTGAGCTCGAGCTTCGAGCGCAGGGCTCCGACCGGGGCGACGCCTGGTGTCGGCAACGAGGTGACCATGCGCCGACCGGCGCTGACTGGAGGAGCGTAAGTGTTCACGTCGATCGACCGGATCTCCGACTCCGTCGCCGTCCTCGGGCTGGACGGCGAGCTGGACGCCTCCAACTACCGGGACCTGATGACGACCGGTGAGCAGCTGTACGCCGAGGGCGTGCGCACGCTGGTCCTGGACATGAGCGACCTCGAGTACATGTCGAGCTCGGGCATCGTGGCGCTGCACTCGCTGGCGCTGGTCTACCGCGGCCAGGCGCCCCACGACCCGGACGCCGGCTGGGAGGCACTGCACGCCGCCCAGGCCGACGCCGAGGCCGGCGGCCCTCACGACCAGCTGCGGCTGGTGGCGCCGAGCGAGGCCATCGACGTCGTGCTGGAGCGCACGGGCATGAGCCGGATCATGCCGGTCTTCCCCGACCGCGCCGCCGCCCTCGGCGGATAGCGCGGTGTCCGAGCTCGCGTCGCTCGCCGACGACCCCGGGCTCGAGGTCCTGCTGGCAGCCGCCTCGGCGCTGGCCGGTGGTGCGGCGATCGCCCTGGAGGACAGCCCGGGACCGGACGGCCGGTCGCTGCCACTGCGGCTGGACGAGCGCACGGTGGGCCACGTCCACTACGACGCGGCCGTCCCCGGCGAGCTGGCCGAGCTGGTCCGCGCCTCGCTGGAGATGACCATCCGCGGCGCCCGGGCGCACGCGTCGCGGGTCAGGGCGGCCCAGGAGCTGGCCATCGGCCGGGACATCCAGCGCTCGCTACTGCCGCGCCGCTTCCCGGACGTCGCAGGGTGGCGGTTCGCGGCCGACTACGAGCCCGCCCGGGAGGTCGGTGGAGACCTGTACGACGTGTTCCGGGTCCGCGGGTCGGGTGCGGACGTGGCCCTCCTGATCGCCGACGTGACAGGCAAGGGCGTCCCCGCCGCGCTGCTGATGGCCGACACCAAGGCCCTGCTCCACGCCGCCGCCGACAACGCCGACGACCCGGCCGACGCGCTGTCGAGGGTGAACCGGATCCTCACCCTCGAACGGCGCAGCTCGCTGTTCGTGACCGCGGCCCTGGCCGAGGTGGACGCCGGGAGCGGCGCACTGCGGCTCGCGAGCGCGGGACACGAACCGCCCCTGCTGCTCGGCCCCGGCGGACGGGTCGAGCAGATCCGGGCCGGTGGCCCGATCCTGGGCGCCTTCGCCGGCGCGACGTACGACCTCACGGACTGCCAGGTCGCGCCGGGTGAGACCGTCGTGCTCTACACCGACGGCATCACCGACACCCGGGACGAGGGCGGCACGTTCTACGGCGAGGCGCGGCTGCTGGCCCTGGTCGCCGGGCTGCATGGGGTGGAGCCGGAGGAGGTCCTCGCGGCCGTGCTCGACGACGTGCGGTCGTTCCGTGGGGAGGCTGAGGTCTACGACGACCTCACCATCCTGGTCGCCCGCCGCGAGCCCTGAGAGGCACGCCTAGTTGTCGAGGCGCTCCTCGACGAGGCGCTCGGAGACGATCGAGCCGTCGATGTCGAAGCGGCCCTGCATGAACTTCTTGCGGAACTCGATGTCGAGCCCGGTGGCGCCCTGCCGGTTCTTCTCCAGGGTGACGACCGTCCACTCGCGCATCCGCTCGAGGCCGTTGATGTCGTAGACGAGGGCGTCGCGGTTCACGATGTCGGCCTTGGTGTTCATGATCATCACGATGTCGGGCTCGTAGGCCAGTGCGGTCGAGCCCTTGAGGTGCCGGGCGCGCATCCGCTGGCCGGGGTTGAGCCCGTCGCGGTCGGCCGACGACAGCGCGAGGACCGGGCTGGCGAAGTCGATGGCCAGGTCCTTGAGCTGCTGGGTGATCAGGGTGATCTGCTGCTCCTCGGACATGGTGCGGTCGAACGGCTTCACCTTCTGGAGGTAGTCGACGACGATCAACGGCGGCTGGCCGGTGTCGGCGTACACCTCCTTGGCGTTCTCGTTGATCGCGGCCATGTCGGTGTGCGCCGAGGTCGACCGGTGGATGACCAGCCGGTCGGAGTACTTGCCGATCGACATCAGGGCGTCGAGACCCATCGACCCGGCGGTCTCGAGGAGCCGCTCCGGCAGGCCGCCGACGCCACCCTTGCCGTCGAAGGCCTCGCGGATCTGGGAGATCGGCGGGGCGCTGGTGCCGAACATCAGACCGGCCTCGAGCGAGATCAGGCGCTGGAGCAGCACCTCCGCCTCGAGCTCGAAGGAGAACATCACCGCCGAGCAGCCCGCCGCGGCGGCGTTGCGGCACATCTGGAGCGCCATCGTCGACTTGCCCTGGCCCTGGGGGCCGGCGAGCACGTTCAGGGCGCCGGCGCGCATGCCGCCGCCGATGCTCTCGTCGAGGATGGGGAAACCGGTCGGCCAGATCTGCACCTCCGCCTCCGGCGAGCGCAGGCGCGCGTCGGAGCGCTCGACCACAGCGGTGAGCGAGGTGAGCTTCTGGTCCATGTGTCCAATTCCAGCGAACCTCAACTATCCGCTCGGGCAGAACGCCGGGATCTGGCCCGAAAGGAGCATTGGCATGGCCCGAACGGACCACGACCCGGCTAGACACACCGGACGCCCCGCCCGATTGTCCGGGCGGGGCGTCATGTCGGTGGTAGGGCGGTCGTCGCGCCGTCACTTGTCGGCGAACAAGCGCTCCTCGACCAGCTGCTCGGCCACGATCTTGCCTTCGGTCTCGAACCGGCCCTGGTGGAACCGCTTGCGGAACTCCAGCTCGACCGCGTCGTGACCCTGGCGGTTCTTCTCCACGGTGATGACGGTCCACTCGCGGTACTTGTCCAGGCCGTTGACGTCGAAGAGCAGGTGGTTGCGGGCCACCACGTCGGACTTGGTGTTCATGATCAGCACGACGTCGGGCTCGTAAGCCAGCGCGGTGCCGCCGCGCAGGTGACGGGCACGCATCCGCTGGCCGGGCTCGAGGCCCTGCTTGTCGGCGGCGGCGACGGCCATCACGGGGGCCTCGAAGTCGATCGCGAGGTCCTTCAGCTGCTCGGTGATCTTGGTGATGCTCTCCTCGTCGGAGAGCCTCGCGTCGTCGAACTTCACCTTCTGGAGGTAGTCGACGATGATCAGCGGCGGCTGACCGGTCTCCCCGATGACCTCCTTGATGCACTCGGACATCGTCGGGATGTCGGTCGCGGTCGTGGTGGAGCGGTGCACGACCAGCCGGTCGGCGTACCCCTGGATCCGCATGATCGCCTCGATGCCGGCGGTGCCGGACAGTCGTTCGGGCAAGCCCCCCAGCTTGCCGTCGTTGCCTTCGAACGCCGACCGCACCTGGGTCAGGCCCGGTGCGTGGATGCCGCCGATGAGGCCGGACTCCATCGCGATCAGGCGCTGCAGGAGCCCTTCGGCGTCGAGCTCGAACGAGAAGAAGACGGCGGCCCTGCCGGACGCCACGGAGTTGCGCGCCATCTGCAGGGCCATGGTCGTCTTGCCCTGACCCTGAGGTCCGGCAAGCAGGTTGAGCGCCCCGGCCCGAAGGCCACCCCCAAGGACGTCGTCGATGAGTGGGAACCCCGTCGGCCAGAGCCGCACCGAGGAGTCCGGGGACCTCAACCGAGCATCAGCACGATCCAAGATCGTGGCAAGAGAATGCAGTTTCGGGTCCACGGTCCCATTGCAACAGATCGCAGGCGCAGGCGTGACCGTTCGGTAAAATCTGACTAGTCCGGTCGGAGCGTGCGGATCATCCGTTCGGAGGACGTTGACGGCCCGACCGTCACGATTTGTCCGCGCCGTGCGTCGGCCCGTACTGTGGGCCGCTGAAACCAGAGACCGCTGGTCGGCAGGCTGTTCAGGATCGTTCTGACGGCTCGTCCGAAGGTCCCGCAGCAGTGGGCGGCCCGCGCAGGTGACAGAGCATGAGTGTCCGGTCCGCCGGTCATCTTGACGCCCTGAGCCTGCGCTCGGGGCGTTCGTCGTTGTCGGGCCCGGAACACCACCTGCAGCGGTCTCCCCATCCGGAAGGAGATCCATGGCGCGGGCTGAGAAGGCTGCGGCTGTCGCGGAGATCGTTGAGTCGTTCAACGAGGCTTCGGGCGCCGTCCTCACCGAGTACCGCGGTCTCACCGTGAAGCAGCTCCAGGAGCTGCGTCGTTCACTGCGTGGGAACGCCGACTACGCCGTGGTCAAGAACACGCTGGCCAAGCTGGCCGCCACCGAGGCGGGCATCGACGGCTTCGACGACCTGCTCACCGGCCCGACCGCGATCGCCTTCATCAACGGCGACGTGGTCGAGGCGGCCAAGGGTCTGCGTGACTTCGCCAAGGCGCACCCCACCCTCGTGATCAAGGGTGGCGTCCTCGACGGCAAGGCTCTCGACGCGAAGGAGGTCGCCCAGCTGGCCGACCTCGAGTCGCGCGAGGTGCTCCTGGGCAAGCTGGCCGGCGCGATGCTCGCGTCGCTCAGCCAGGCCGTCTACCTGCTCAACGCTCCCATCGCCCAGGCCGCTCGTCTTGTCGGCGCGCTCGAGGCCAAGCGGGCTGAGTCTGGGCAGGACCTGGCTGCGGCCGCTGAGGAGGCCGAGGAGGCCCCCGCAGCTGCCGAGGACGCTCACGTCGGTTCCGAGGAGGAGGCCGCTGACGACTCGGCGGCCGCCGCCGAGGAGACGACCGAGTCCGAGGACCAGCCGACCGAGGCCTGACGGCTCCGGTCACCACACCACCCACACAAACCCCGGACCGGCCGCGCACCACGGCCGGGCCACCGATTGGAAGGAAACGCCACCATGGCGAAGCTCAGCACCGACGAGCTCCTCGACGCGTTCAAGGAGATGACGCTCATCGAGCTCAGCGAGTTCGTGAAGCAGTTCGAGGACACCTTCGGCGTGACCGCGGCCGCCCCGGTCGCCGTCGCCGCCGCCGCCCCTGCTGCCGGTGGTCCCGGCAACGTGGGCGAGGAGGCCGCCGAGCAGGACTCGTTCGACGTGGTCCTCGAGGCCGCGGGCGACAAGAAGATCAACGTCATCAAGGAGGTGCGCGCCCTGACCTCCCTCGGCCTGAAGGAGGCCAAGGACCTGGTCGAGGCCGCTCCGAAGCCCGTCCTCGAGGGCGTGGCGAAGGACGCAGCGGAGAAGGCCAAGGAGGCCCTCGAGGGCGCCGGCGCCACCGTCACCCTCAAGTGACCCCTCGCTCCTAGAGCGACACCGTCGACAGGCGGGCACCCGACCGGGTGCCCGCCTGTTGCGTTCGACCAGCGGTGGGAGGATCCCGGGCGTGACCATCGCGTTGCTGGGTGACCACAGCGACCATCCCAGCCACCGGGAGCTGGACGCCGTCGTCCCGCGGCTGGCCGAGGAGCTCGGCGTCGAGGCGCGCTGGGTCGCCACCGACGGCGGCGAGGACGTCACGACGTACGACGGGGTCTGGCTCGTGCCCGGGTCGCCGTACGCCGACGACGCGGTCGTCCTGGCCGCGCTGACCCGCGTCCGGGAGGGCGGCACGCCGTTCCTGGGCACCTGCGGCGGACTGCAGTACGCCGTCCTCGAGCTCGCCCGTACCGTCCTGGGTCGCCGCGCCACCCACGCCGAGACCGACGGGGTCGAGGACGACAACGTGGTCGCTCCGCTGGCGTGCTCGCTCCAGGGCGAGCAGCGCCTGGTCACGCCGGTCCCGGGCACCCGTTTCGCGGGCTGGGTGGACGGGCCGTTCGTGGGCACCCACTACTGCTCCTACGCCCCGACCGCCGCCGTCGTGCGGGACCTCGAGGCGGCTGGCGTCGTCGTCGGCGCCACTGCGCCCGACGCCGGAGCCGAGGTGCTGGAGGTCCCTGACCACCCGTTCTACGTGGCCAGCCTGTTCCAGCCGCACGTCGGCGCCTCCAGGGGTGAGCCCCTGCACCCCTTGATCCGGGCGTTCGTGGCGTCCGTCACATCAGGGGCCACCACTCCGTAACCTCCACGCCGCCCGCCCGTTGTGCCTCCTGGAAGCGGTGAACGGGAGGCACTCCTTCCTCGACAGGGCACGGTCGAAGCGAAGGGAGGCGCGACCCCGATGGGTGTCGAGATCAAGATCGACGGACTCACGAAGTCCTTCGGCAAGCAGCTCATCTGGGGCGACGTGACGCTGACCGTCCCCGCGGGCGAGATCTGCGTGATGCTCGGCCCGTCCGGCACCGGCAAGTCGGTGCTGCTGAAGACCCTCATCGGGCTGCTCAAGCCCGACCGGGGCTCGGTGGTCATCGAGGGCACCGACATCGCCAGCTGCTCCGAGCGCGAGCTCTACGAGATCCGCAAGCTGTTCGGCGTGCTGTTCCAGGACGGCGCGATGTTCGGCTCGATGAACCTCTACGACAACGTCGCGTTCCCGCTGCGCGAGCACACCAAGAAGTCCGAGTCCGAGATCCGCGACGTCGTCATGGAGAAGATGGACCTGGTCGGTCTCATCGGGGCCGAGACCAAGCTCCCCGGCGAGATCTCCGGCGGCATGCGCAAGCGCGCCGGTCTGGCCCGGGCCCTGGTGCTGGACCCCGAGATCGTCCTCTTCGACGAGCCGGACTCCGGCCTCGACCCCGTCCGCACGGCGTTCCTCAACCAGCTGATCGTCGACCTGAACGCGCAGATCGACGCGACGTTCCTCATCGTCACCCACGACATCAACACGGCCCGCACGGTCCCGGACAACATCGGCCTGCTGTACCACCGGCACCTGGCCATGTTCGGCCCGCGGGAGATGCTGCTCAGCTCCGAGGAGCCCGTCGTCCGTCAGTTCCTGAACGCCCAGCGCGTCGGGCCGATCGGGATGTCGGAGGAGAAGGATGCCGACGAGCTGGCGGCTGAGAAGGACCAGGAGCTCCCGCCCCTGCCGCCGATCCCCCTCCAGCAGGAGCCGTCCAACGGCATCCCGCGCCGCAGCCAGCGCCCGCCGGGCGAGTGGTGCCGGGAGAACGGCGTCACGCCCCCGCCCGGCTCGTTCGAGCCGAACATGACCATGACGACGGGGGCGTGACGTCATGTCCTCGACCACGGCATCTCGTGTCCTCGCGCCCGTCGGCACCGCCGGCAAGCTCTTCGCTTTCGGCCTCGACGTCGCGCGCGGGCTGTTCCGCCGCCCGTTCCAGACCCGCGAGTTCCTCCAGCAGGCCTGGTTCATCGCGTCGGTGACGATCATCCCGACCGCGCTGGTCGCCATCCCGTTCGGCGCCGTGATCGCGCTGCAGGTGGGCGGCCTGATCAAGCAGTTCGGCGCCCAGTCGTTCGTCGGCTCCGCGTCCGTCCTCGCCGTGGTCCGCGAGGCCGGCCCGATCGCCACCTCGCTGCTCATCGCCGGCGCCGGCGGCTCGGCCATCGCCGCCGACCTCGGTGCGCGCAAGATCCGCGAGGAGCTCGACGCGATGATGGTGCTGGGCATCGACCCGATCCAGCGCCTCGTCGTACCCCGCGTCCTGGCCTGCATGCTGGTCGCGGTCTTCCTCAACGGCCTGGTCAGCGTCGTGGGTGTCTCCGGCGGCTACGTCTTCAACGTGGTGCTCCAGGACGGCACGCCAGGGGCCTACCTGGCGAGCTTCACCGCGCTCGCCCAGCTGCCGGACCTCTGGCAGGGCATGGCCAAGGCCCTGGTGTTCGGGATGGTGGCCGCCATCGTCGCGTCGTACAAGGGCATGAACGCCAACGGCGGCCCGAAGGGCGTCGGCGACGCGGTCAACGAGTCGGTGGTCGTCAGCTTCATGCTCCTGTTCGTCATCAACTTCGTGATGAGCGCGATCTACTTCCAGCTCGTCCCGCCGAAGACGGGTTGACCACGATGGCCGGCTTCAAGTCCCTCTACCAGACGCCCGCGAGGTCGCTCGACGACCTCGGCGGCCAGCTCGCCTTCTACCTGAAGGCGATCGCGTGGACACCGCGCACGGTCTCCCGCTACAAGAAGGAGATCCTGCGGATCCTGGCCGAGGTGACCCTCGGGTCCGGGTCGCTCGCCGTCATCGGCGGCACGGTCGGCGTCATCACCGCCATGTGCTTCTTCACCGGCACCGAGGTCGGGCTCCAGGGGTACGCCGCGCTCAACCAGCTGGGCACGTCGGCGTTCTCCGGGTTCGTCTCGGCGTACTTCAACACCCGCGAGATCGCCCCGCTCGTCGCGGGCATCGCCCTGGCCGCGACCGTCGGCTGCGGCTTCACCGCGCAGCTCGGCGCGATGCGGATCTCCGAGGAGGTCGACGCGCTCGAGGTGATGGCGATCCCGTCGCTGCCGTTCCTGGTCACCACCCGCATCATCGGCGGGCTCATCGCGATCATCCCGCTGTACGTCGTGGGGTTGCTGTCGTCGTACTACGCGACGCGGCTGACGGTCACCAAGTTCTTCGGGCAGAGCGAGGGCACCTTCGACCACTACTTCAACCAGTTCCTGCCGCCGGGTGACGTGCTCTGGTCCTTCGGCAAGGTGCTGGTCTTCGCGGTCACGGTGATCCTGATCCACTGCTACCACGGTTACAACGCCTCCGGCGGCCCCGCCGGCGTCGGCGTCGCGGTCGGCCGCGCGGTGCGCACCAGCATCGTCGCGATCAACGTGCTGGACCTGTTCCTGTCCATGGCCATCTGGGGCACCACCACGACGGTGAGGCTGGCCGGCTAGTCATGCGGATCAACCACAAGGTCCTCGGGATCGTCTTCCTATGCCTGCTCCTCGCCGGGGTGTGGCTGACGTACGGCGTCTTCAGCAAGAAGTTCGTCTCCTACGACAAGGTGACCCTCCAGACCTCGGCCCTCGGCCTCCAGCTCCCCGAGCGCGCGGACGTGAAGATCCGCGGCGTCATCGTCGGCGAGGTCCTCGGGTTCGACACCGATGCCGATGGCGCGGAGGTCACGCTCGGCCTCTACCCGGACCAGGTGAGGACGATCCCGGCCAACGTGACGGGCTCGATCGTGCCGAAGACGCTGTTCGGCGAGAAGTACGTCTCGCTCGAGGTGCCCGCGGATCCCTCGCCCGAACACATCGAGGCCGGCGCGACCATCGGACGCACCGAGGTCGCCATCGAGGTCGAGAAGGTCCTCAACGACCTGTACCCGCTGCTGCGCGCGGTGCAGCCGGCCGAGATCAACCAGACCCTCAACGCCATCGCCACCGCACTCGAGGGTCGCGGCGAGCTGATCGGCAAGAACCTCGAGACCGTCGACTCCTACCTCAAGCGGCTCAACCCGCAGATCCCGGCGATCGTCGACGACCTCCGGCTGACCGCCAAGGTGTCCACGACCTACGCCCAGGTGATGCCGCAGATCGCGCACATCCTGCGCAACACCATCACGACCACGACCACGCTCGAGGGCCGCGAGGAGAAGCTGAACGCCTTCTTCGACGACCTCGCGACGTTCTCCGACGACGCCCGCGTCTTCCTCGACGAGAACGGCGACAACCTGATCCGCCTCGGCCAGCTCGGCGCGGCCCAGCTGCGGGTGCTGGCGAAGTACGCCCCGGAGTACCCCTGCCTGACCGGCGGCATCGTGAACGCCGGCAAGCTCCAGGCGGAAGCCTTCCGCGGCTTCACCCTGCACATCGTCCTGGAGACCCTGCCGAACCAGCCGCGCGGCTACACCGCGGCCGACGTCCCCGTCCTCGGCGACAAGCGCGGCCCGTCGTGCCTGCACCTGCCGACGCCGCCGTGGTCCCAGTCCAACCCGCTCCGCCACCAGCCCGACTTCGTCGACGGCGTGAACACGCCGACCGGCAAGGGCACCGACCGCGTCGCACCCGGGTTCGGCCAGCAGATGGGCCAGCAGATGGGCCAGTACGCCGGCACCGCCGACGAGACGGCCGTCCTCAAGTCCCTCCTCGGGCCCGGCCTCGGCCTCACCGCCGACGACGTCCCCGACCTCGGCCCGCTGCTCCTGGGCCCGATGGCGCGCGGGGCGGAGGTGACGCTGCGGTGAAGGCCCTGGACAAGAAGACGACCGTCGACCTGGTCAAGCTGGTGATCTTCATCGTGATCACCACACTGGCCACGGGCCTGCTGGCCATCACGATCGGCAACCTCGACTTCGGCACCAGCCGCGAGTACAAGGCGGAGTTCACCGACGCGACCGGCGTGACCAAGGGCGACGACATCCGCATCGCCGGCGTGAAGGTCGGGACGGTCAAGGACATCCAGATCGTCGACCGCACCCGCGCACTGGTGACGTTCACCGTGCAGGAGTCGACGACTCTGTCGCGCGCCACCCGGGCGGACATCCGCTACCGCAACCTGGTCGGGCAGCGGTACATCTCGCTGAGCAACGGCATCGGCGACAGCGACCGGCTGAAGGAGGGGGCCACGATCCCGGTCAGCCAGACCTCGCCGGCCCTCGACCTGACCGTGCTGTTCAACGGCTTCAAGCCGCTCTTCGAGGCCCTGTCGCCCAGCGACATCAACAGGCTGTCCTACGAGATCGTGCAGGTGTTCCAGGGCGAGGGCGGCACGCTCGAGGGGCTGCTCGCGCACACCGCCTCGGTGACCTCGACGCTGGCCGACCGCGACCAGGTCATCAGCCAGCTCGTCGACAACCTCAACGAGGTGCTGGCCCACATCGGCAGCCGCGACGACCAGCTGAACCGCCTCATCACCACGTTCCGCACGTTCGTCGGTGGCCTCAAGGACGACCGCCAGGCCATCCTCGGCTCTCTGGACCAGATCTCCAACCTCTCGGTCGAGACCGCCGGGCTGGTGCAGGGCATCCGCAAGCCGTTCGTGGAGGACATCAAGAACCTGCGCGCCGTGGCCGAGAACATCGACCGCAACAAGGCCGAGCTCGACCGCGCGCTCCAGGTGCTGCCCATCAAGCTGGAGAAGGTGGGCCGGACCGCGATCTACGGCTCGTGGTTCAACTTCTACCTCTGCCAGTTCCAGGGCAACGTCAAGGTCGCGGGCGTCACCGTCCCGGTGCAGTACAACACCGGCTCCGACAGGTGTGCTCTGGGGTGATGGACAGATGAGCAAACCGTTCAGGGAGAGGAACCCCGTCGTGGTCGGGGCGATCAGCCTCGCCGTCGTCGCGGCGCTGATCCTCGCGGCGTTCAACGCGCAGAACCTGCCGATCATCGGCGGCGGCGACGTCTACTACGCCGCCTTCAAGGAGGCCGGCGGGCTGAAGGCCAACGACGAGGTCCGCATCGCCGGCGTGCGCGTCGGCAAGGTGGAGAAGGTCGAGCTCGACGGCGACCACGTGAAGGTGACCTTCCGCATCGAGGACCCGGCCGACTTCGGCAAGGACACGCGGGCCGACATCAAGGTCAAGACCCTGCTCGGCGCGATGTTCCTGGCGCTCGAGCCCGCAGGATCGGGCCAGCTGTCGGCGGGGTCGGAGATCCCCGTGAGCCGCACCAGCTCGCCGTACGACGTCGTGAAGGCCTTCTCCGGCCTCGCCGAGACCTCCGACCGGATCGACACCGACCAGCTGGCGCAGTCGCTGACGACGCTGGCCGACCTGACCCGCAACACCCCCGAGGAGTTCCGCTCCGCACTCGACGGCGTCTCGCGGCTCTCGACCAACATCGCGGCCAAGAACGACCAGATCAACACGCTGCTGGGCAACCTCCAGAACGTCTCGGAGGTCCTCGACGCCCGCGACCAGGACATCGTCGGGCTGATGCGCGACTCCGACGTGCTGTTCCGCGCGCTGGTGAAGCGCCGCGACTCGGTGCACCGGCTGCTGGTCTCCACCACGACCCTCTCCACCGAGCTCACCGCGCTGGTCCGGCAGAGCCGCGCGGACCTCCAGCCCGCGCTGTCGCACCTCCAGTCGGTGGTGGACGTCCTGAACAAGAACGAGGACAACATCGACAACAGCCTCCGGCTGATGGCGCCCTTCTACCGCGTCTTCGCGAACACGCTCGGCAACGGGCCGTGGTTCGACACCTACATCCAGAACATGCCTCCCGTCCCGCAGGTCGGGTGATCGCGATGGACCTGGTGAAGAAGATCGTCATCCCCCTCGTGGTGGTCGCGTTCCTGGTGGTCGCGGCGTTCACGTTCATCGGCGGGGAGCAGACCAAGACGCTGACCGCGCACTTCCCCCGCACCGTCTCGATCTACGAGGGCAGCGACGTGCGCGTGCTCGGCGTGCCGGTCGGGCACGTCGACACCGTGACCCCGTCGGGCACCGACGTCGTGGTGACCATGTCGTACGACGCGAAGGTCAAGGTCCCCGCGGACGCCGCGGCGGTCATCGTGTCGCCGTCGATCGTCGGCGACCGCTTCGTCCAGCTGACGCCGGTGTACACCGGCGGCGAGGTGATGAAGGACGGCGCCACGCTGGACGCCGACCAGACCGCGGTACCGCTGGAGCTCGACCAGATCTACCAGAGCCTCGACGACCTGACGGTGGCGCTGGGTCCGAACGGCGCCAACGCGAAGGGCGCGCTCACCGACCTGCTCGAGACGACCGCCGCGAACTTCGGCGGCCAGGGCGCGAAGTTCCACCAGACCATCCAGGACTTCAGCAAGCTGACCGGCACCCTGGACGACAACAAGGAGGAGCTGTTCGGGTCGGCCAAGGCGCTCGAGGGCTTCATCCACACCCTCGCGGCCAACGACTCGACCGTCCGCAAGTTCAACCGGTCCCTGGCCTCGGTGTCCACGATGCTCGCGGGCGAGCGTGACGAGCTGTCGGCCTCGCTGCGCCACCTGGCCGTGGCCATGAAGGAAGTGTCCGGGTTCGTGGCCGAGAACAAGGAGCTGCTCGGCAGCAACATCAAGGGGATCAACCGCGTGGCCAAGGTGCTGGTCAAGCAGCGCGACGCCCTCGCCGAGATCCTGACGGCCGGTCCGGTGGCCCTGAACAACCTCGCGCTGACCTACAACCCGCAGTCCGGCACCCTCGACACCCGGGCGAACCTCCAGATGCTCGGCGACCAGATCACCAGCGACCCGGCCGCGTTCCTGTGCGGCATCGTCGGCCAGGCCGACACGTCGGGCGACGTGTGCGACACGATCACGGACGTGCTCGGCAAGCTGCCGGCCGCACCCCGGGCCGGGGCGCTGAGTGGCGGCGTCCGGGCGCCCGAGGAGTTCGACCCCTCCCTCGGTGGACTCGTGGAGGTGGACAAGTGACCCGCCTCAGGCTGCTCGTGCTGGCCCTGCTGGGGTCGCTGACCCTCACCGGCTGCGGCATCGACATCTACAAGCTGCCGCTGCCCGGCGGCACGGACGTGGGCGACCACCCGCTCACCGTGCACATCATGTTCCGCGACGTGCTCGACCTGGTGCCGCAGTCGACGGTCAAGGTGGACGACGTGAGCGTCGGCAAGGTGACCGACGTCAGTCTCGACGGCTCGACCGCGGACGTGACCGTGCAGCTGCGCCGGGACGTGCAGCTGCCCGACAACGCGGTCGCCACCATCCGCCAGACCAGCCTGCTCGGCGAGAAGTTCGTGTCCCTGGCCCCGCCCGAGTCCGGCGCCAGCGCGAACCCGCTGCAGAACGGCGACGTGATCCCGCTGGAGCGCAGCGGCCGCAACCCCGAGGTCGAGGAGGTCCTCGGCGCGCTGAGCCTGCTGCTGAACGGCGGCGGGGTCGCGCAGCTGCGCACCATCGCCCGGGAGCTCAACCTCGCGCTCGAGGGGCGCGAGGGCACCGCCCAGTCGGCGCTGGACCAGATCCGCACCCTGATGACCCAGCTCGACGACCACAAGGCCGACATCGTCAACGCGATCGACAAGCTCAACGACCTGTCGGTGGCCATCAACAAGCAGCGCGACACCATCGACGCCACGCTCGAGGAGCTGCCGTCCGCCCTGACGTCGATCGACAAGCAGCGCAAGGACCTGGTCAAGATGCTGCACGCGCTCGCCGACCTCAGTGACGTCGGCGTCCGGGTCGTGCGGGCCTCCAAGGACGCCACCATCGACTCGCTCCAGCAGCTGACGCCGGTGCTCGGCCAGATCGCGGCGTCCGGCGACGACTTCGTCAACGCCTTCAACGTCTTCCTCACCTACCCGTTCGTCGACGAGGTGGTCGGCCGCGACCCGCAGGTCGCGCGCAACCTGCACATGGGCGACTACACGAACCTCTCGATCCAGCTCGACATCGACGTGGACACCGGGGTCACCCTGCCGACCGGGCTGCCGACCGGCCTGCCGACGCTGCCGACCAACCTGCCGACGACGCTGCCGACGATCCTCGACCCGACCGTCATCCTCGGCGACGTCGCCGCCTGCCTCGCCAGTGGCAACCTCGCGAGCCCCGAGTGCCAGAAGGTGCTGCTCATCCCCGAGAAGCTGCTCAAGCTGCGCGAGGAGTGCGCCAAGCAGGAGAACCAGGACAAGGCCGTCTGCAAGCAGCTCGCCCTGATCCCGGGCCTCCCGACCCAGGACACGCCGTCGATCCCCGCGACCGAGCTGACCTCGATCCTCACGTCGCTGCCCTCGGTGACGCTGCCCGCCCTGCCCAGGGCCGCGCCGGGTGGAGAGCTGAGGCTCGACTACGGCGAGCACGGGCCGACGATGAAGCAGCTGATGGACCTCTACGACCCCGACCTGGTGAACCTGCTCGTGCCGGGGATGGTGATGCCGCGATGATCACCCAGCGCACCCGGATCCAGCTGGTCGTGTTCCTGCTCATCACGCTGGTGGGCGTCAGCTTCGTCGGCGCCCGGTACGCCCGGCTGGACCGCCTGGTGATGGACACGTCGTACACGGTCGTCGCCCACTTCGCCGACTCCGGCGGCATCTTCGCCGGCGGCGAGGTCAGCTACCGCGGCGTGCGCGTCGGCCAGGTCGAGAAGCTGAAGCTCACCGACGCCGGCGTCGACGTGTACCTCGACATCGACAACAAGTTCGACGACATCCCGGCCGACACCCTCGCCGTGGTGGGCAACCGGTCGGCGGTGGGGGAGCAGTACGTCGAGCTCCAGCCGCAGGCCGACGGCAAGCCCTTCCTGCGCGACCGCTCCGAGATCGCCCAGGACGACACCCGGACCCCGATCCCGACCCAGAAGCTGCTCGGCGACATCTCGACGACCGTCGAGTCGGTCGACCAGGACGCCCTGCGCACGACGGTCGGCGAGCTCGGCGCGGCGTTCGGCGGCACCGGCGAGGACCTCCAGCGGATCATCGACAGCGGCACGTCGTTCATCGACGCCGCCAACGCCAACTTCGACACCACCACCGCCCTCATCAAGGACGGCAACACCGTCCTCAAGGGCCAGGTCGCCTCGGCCGGCGCGATCCGCACCTTCGCCCGGAAGCTGAAGCTGTTCACCGGCTCGCTGGCCGGCTCCGACAAGGACCTGCGGGCCGTCATCGACAACGGGTCCGCCACGGCGAACGAGCTGAAGAGCTTCCTGGACGAGAACAAGGTCGACCTGGCCGAGCTGGTCAACGAGCTGGTCACGACCGGCGAGGTCGTGGTCCAGCACCTCGACGGGGTCGAGCAGATCCTGGTGCTCTACCCCTACATCGTCGAAGGCGGCTTCACCGTGGTCTCGCGGTCCCCGGGCACCGGGCTGTACGACGCCCACTTCGGCATGATCCTGACCTCCAACCCGGAGGTGTGCCACGCCGGCTACGAGTCGACGGACCGGCGGCCGCCGCAGGACGGCTCCAACCGGCCGATGAACACCAACGCCCACTGTGCCGAGCCGCCCTCCAAGTCGAACCCCCGCGGCGCCCAGAACGCCCCACGCGCACCAGCCGCCTATCGCGCACCAGTGGTCGCGTCGTACGACCCCTCCACCGGCCACCTGCGCTGGGGCGACCGCGTGCCGCGTGACCTTTCCTCGCCTGGCTCGTTGGCCCCTCGAACCCTGGGAGGGGATTCGTGGAAGTGGCTGTTCCTGCAGCCGCTGCTGCAGAGCAACTGAAGACGAACTGATTGTTTGGGAGAGGGAGACCCCATGACAGTCCTGCTGAGGGAGCGAGAGCGCACGACGGACGCACCCGTCCAGTCGCCGCGGTTCCGCCGTGGCCTCTTCGCCGCGCTCGTGGCCATCGTCGTCGTCGGCGCAGTCGCGCTGGCCTGGCTCGTCGCCGGTCGCGGGGTCGGTGCCGTGGGCGGAGGCCAGGGCGACGTCCAGCGCGAGCGTGAGGCCGTGATGGCCCAGACCGAGCAGTTCATGCTGCGGATGGGCACCTACGGGCCGGACCTCCTGGACGAGAAGGGCGGCATGCCGGAGTACCGCCAGCGGGTCGAGGAGGTCATCACCCCGAAGTTCGCCGTGTCGTTCGAGAAGGAGGCGGCCACCGCCGAGCAGCTGGTCGCGCAGGCCAAGATCTCGCGCCAGGCGCAGGTCTTCGCCACCGGCGTCTCCACCATCGACGAGGACTCGGCCACCGCGCTGGTCGCCGGGTCCTTCACCGACAGCTACCCGAAGGCCGGCCAGCGCGACCCCTCGCCGTTCCGCATCGAGGTCGACCTCGTGAAGGTCAAGGGGAAGTGGCTCGTCGACGACTTCTCGCCCGTGACGGGGGGTGATGGCCAGTGAGCACCACGGTGACCACCCCGAGCTGGTACGACGTCCTCGACGTCGCTCCCGAGGCCTCCGAGGCCGAGATCCGGACCGCCTGGAAGTCTGCCATCGCCGACCTCGACCCCTCCGACCGCCGCTTCCGGGTGCTCAACCAGGCGGCCGAGGTGCTGCTCGACCGGAAGGCCCGCCGGGCCTACGACGCCGAGCTGGCGGTCGCCGAGCCCGAGACCGATGCCGACGCCGACGCCGAAACGGACGAGGAGACCCCGGCGTCCACGCCGGCCGCCACCACGCGCCGTACGGGCTGGGTGCCCGCCGGGTGGCTCCTGGTGGCTGTCGCCGTCGTCGCGGCGCTCGTGGTGGGGGCGTGCGCCGCGATCTACGCGGGTGGCACGTCGGAGGCGACCGTCGCCGACGCGACGCGCCAGGCCCAGGCCGCGGCCGAGCGGGCCATCGTGCCGGTGCTGTCCTACGACGCGACGGACATGGCCGGTTCGCAGCAGGCCGCCGATGCGTACCTGACCGCGGACTACCGCAAGGAGTACGACAAGCTCTTCACCGTCCTGGAGGAGAACGCCGGCCGCACCGGCACGGTCGTCACCGCGCAGGTGGTCGCGTCCGCCGTCGTCCGCTCCGGCGACGACCGGGTCTCGGTGCTGCTCTTCGTGAACCGCCCGACGACCAACAAGCAGGTCAAGAACCCCGTCGTCTACAAGGACCAGGTCACCGTGACCATGCAGAAGGTCGGCGACTCCTGGCTGGTCGACAACCTCGTGACGTCCCCGGCCGCGGGCTGACCTGCTGGTTTCACCGGCCGGCCGGTGAAACCTGCGCTGGATGGCCGGAACTTCGCCCGTCCAGCGACAGAGGTTTGTCCGTCAAGCACGCCGTCGGCACCCCTGTGCGGGCGTAGCCACCGGAGTCCGGGCCAGGCCAGGATGACGGCCATGCGTGAGTGGGCCGAGGAGATCATCGAGAAGGCCGAGAACGTCGTCTACCTGGCGGTGGCCGTCGTGCTGCTGGTCGTGGCCGCGGTCGTCCTGGGCGCGACGGTGTGGAAGTTCGGCGCCCTCAGCGACGACGGAACCGTGTCGGTGGCCGCGGAGGTCCTGGACCTGCTCCTGCTCGTCTTCATCGTCGTGGAGCTGCTGTACGCCGTGCGGACGACGCTCGCCGAGCGCGAGCTGGTGGCCGAGCCGTTCTTGGTGGTCGGGATCATCGCCTCCATCAAGGAGATCGTGGTCCTCTCGGTCAAGGCCCCCGACTACGTGGGCACCGATCACATCGAGGACACCCTCTGGCTGATCGGCGTCCTCACCGCCACGATCGGCGTGCTGGCGGCCGCCTCGCTGCTGCTGCGCCGTAAGGAGCGCGAGCCCGCCGAGGGTGACGGCGGCGGTCCGGACGCCGCCCACGAGCGCGACGGCACGGCCCCCAGCCCGTCCTGAGCTGTCCGACCCGCTTCCCCAGGTTTCGCGGATGTGCTTGACCTGGGGTGCCCTTCGGGTCATCATCGTCGGCAGCGACATGCGCACGGCTTGTCTGCCCACTTGTGGTGCGCGCATGTATCGGCTATCGTGGCCCCTCGCGTCTGCCCTCAGATGCCCATCCGCCTGCCCGGTGGCCGATGGTGTGGTGGGAGGCGCCATTCACCCCAGGACACGTCGAAGGACACCTGTTGGCCGCGCGCAGCTCTGCTGAAAACTCACGCCGCATCTCGTTCGCAAAGATCTCCGAGCCTCTCGAGCTCCCCCAGCTCCTCTCTCTCCAGACCGACAGCTTCGACTGGCTGGTCGGCAACGAGGCCTGGACCGCCGAGGTCGCGCGCCGTCGCGACGCCGGCGAGGACGTCTCCGAGAAGTCGGGGCTCCAGGAGATCTTCGAGGAGATCTCCCCGATCGAGGACTTCTCCGAGACCATGTCTCTCTCGTTCGAGGACCCGGTCTTCTACGACCCCAAGTACACCGTCGACGAGTGCAAGGAGAAGGACTTCACCTACTCCGCCCCGCTCTACGTCTCCGCCGAGTTCACCAACAACGAGACCGGTGAGATCAAGGGCCAGACGGTCTTCATGGGCGACTTCCCGCTCATGACGCCCAAGGGCACGTTCATCATCAACGGCACCGAGCGTGTCGTCGTCTCCCAGCTGGTCCGCTCGCCGGGTGTCTACTTCGAGCGCACCGCCGACAAGACGTCCGACAAGGACATCTACACCGCGAAGGTCATCCCGAGCCGCGGTGCCTGGCTGGAGTTCGAGATCGACAAGCGCGACATGGTCGGCGTCCGCCTCGACCGCAAGCGCAAGCAGAACGTCACCGTGCTGCTCAAGGCCCTCGGCTGGACCAACGAGCAGATCCGCGAGGAGTTCGGCCAGTACGAGTCGATGATGCTGACCCTCGAGAAGGACCACACCGAGGCCCAGCGCGACGCCCTGCTCGACATCTACCGCAAGCTCCGTCCGGGCGAGCCCCCGACGGAGGAGGCCGCGCAGACGCTGCTGAACAACTACTACTTCAACCCCAAGCGCTACGACCTGGCCAAGGTCGGCCGCTACAAGATCAACAAGAAGCTCGGCACCCACGAGGCCTTCGACCAGCAGACGCTGACCATCGACGACATCGTGGCCGCGATCCGCTACATCGTGCGCCTGCACAACGGCGACACGGTGCTGGCCGACGCCTCCGGTGCGGAGATGAAGGACCCCGAGGGCAAGACCATCGAGGTCCAGGCCGACGACATCGACCACTTCGGCAACCGCCGCATGCGCACGGTCGGCGAGCTGATCCAGAACCAGCTCCGCACCGGCCTGGCCCGCATGGAGCGCGTGGTCCGCGAGCGGATGACGACCCAGGACGTCGAGGCGATCACGCCGCAGTCCCTGATCAACATCCGTCCCGTGGTGGCGGCGCTGAAGGAGTTCTTCGGCACCAGCCAGCTGTCGCAGTTCATGGACCAGACCAACCCCATCTCCGGTCTCACCCACAAGCGTCGCCTGTCGGCGCTGGGTCCCGGCGGTCTGTCCCGCGACCGTGCGGGCATGGAGGTCCGCGACGTCCACCACAGCCACTACGGCCGCATGTGCCCGATCGAGACCCCTGAGGGTCCCAACATCGGCCTGATCGGCTCGCTGGCGTCGTACGGCCGGATCAACCCGTTCGGCTTCGTCGAGACGCCCTACCGCAAGGTGGTCAAGGGCAAGGTCTCGGAGCAGGTCGACTACCTGACCGCCGACGACGAGGGCAAGTACGTCATCGCCCAGGCCAACGCGCCGCTCGACGACAAGAACCGCTTCACCGAGGAGCGGGTGCTCGTCCGCCAGCGTGACGGCGACGTGTCCGAGGTCCCGGCCGAGGACGTGGACTACATGGACGTCTCCCCGCGCCAGATGGTGTCGGTCGCGACGGCCCTGATCCCGTTCCTCGAGCACGACGACGCCAACCGCGCCCTCATGGGCGCGAACATGCAGCGCCAGGCCGTGCCGCTCATCCGGAGCGACTCGCCGCTGGTGGGCACCGGCATCGAGTACCGCGCCGCGGTCGACGCCGGCGACGTGGTCGTGGCCGAGAAGGCCGGCGTGGTCAAGGAGGTGTCGGCCGACTTCATCGAGACGATGAACGACGACGGCACCTACCAGACCTACCGGCTGGCCAAGTTCCGCCGCTCCAACCAGGGCACCTGCATCAACCAGCGCCCGCTGGTGACCGAGGGCGACCGGCTGGAGGTCGGCACGCCGATCGCCGACGGTCCGTGCACCGACAACGCCGAGATGGCGCTGGGCACGAACCTCCTGGTGGCGTTCATGCCGTGGCAGGGCCACAACTACGAGGACGCGATCATCCTCAGCCAGCGCCTGGTGCAGGAGGACATCCTCACCTCGATCCACATCGAGGAGCACGAGGTCGACGCCCGCGACACCAAGCTGGGTCCGGAGGAGATCACCCGGGACATCCCGAACGTCTCCGAGGAGATGCTGGCCGACCTCGACGAGCGGGGCATCATCCGCATCGGCGCCGAGGTCAACACCGGCGACATCCTGGTCGGCAAGGTCACGCCCAAGGGCGAGACCGAGCTGACCCCGGAGGAGCGGCTGCTCCGCGCGATCTTCGGTGAGAAGGCGCGCGAGGTGCGCGACACCTCGATGAAGGTGCCGCACGGTGAGTCCGGCACGGTCATCGGGGTCCGCGTGTTCGACCGCGAGGACGGCGACGAGCTGCCCCCGGGTGTCAACCAGCTGGTCCGCGTGTACGTCGCGCAGAAGCGCAAGATCTCCGTGGGTGACAAGCTCGCCGGCCGTCACGGCAACAAGGGCGTCATCGCGAAGATCCTGCCGATCGAGGACATGCCGTTCATGGAGGACGGCACGCCGGTCGACGTGGTGCTCAACCCGCTGGGTGTGCCGCGCCGCATGAACATCGGTCAGATCCTCGAGCTGCACCTCGGCTGGCTGGCCAAGCAGGGCTGGGACCTGGACCTCCACGCCGACAAGAAGTCGGCGGCGTGGAAGGACAGCCTGATCAAGATCCACGCCGACAAGGCCGCCCCGAACACCAAGGTGGCGACGCCGGTGTTCGACGGTGCCAAGGAGGACGAGATCACCGGGCTGCTCGGCGCCACCCTGCCGACCCGTGACGGCGTACGCCTGATCGACCAGACGGGCAAGGCCAACCTGTTCGACGGCCGCTCCGGCGAGCCGTTCCCGGACCCGGTGTCGGTCGGCTACATGTACATCCTCAAGCTGCACCACCTCGTCGACGACAAGATCCACGCACGCAGCACCGGCCCCTACTCGATGATCACGCAGCAGCCCCTGGGCGGTAAGGCCCAGTTCGGCGGCCAGCGGTTCGGCGAGATGGAGGTCTGGGCGATGGAGGCGTACGGCGCCGCCTACGCCCTCCAGGAGCTGCTGACGATCAAGTCCGACGACGTGCCGGGCCGCGTGAAGGTGTACGAGGCGATCGTCAAGGGCGAGAACATCCCCGACTCCGGCATCCCGGAGTCGTTCAAGGTGCTCGTCAAGGAGATGCAGTCGCTCTGCCTCAACGTCGAGGTGCTGTCGCAGGACGGCACCCCGATCGAGATGAAGGACGCCGAGGAAGACGTCTTCCGGGCGGCCGAGGAGCTCGGCATCGACCTCTCCCGTCGCGAGCCCAGCAGCGTCGAAGAAGTCTGATGATGCGTGGTTTCGAGGCTCGTCGCTAGCGCTCCTCACGCCTCGACCACCGATCGGTGGTCGAGGTGTGGGGGCCGCCAGGCCCGAGCCTCGGAACCACCCTCACCAGTCCACAGCCTCACCATCCAGAACTAACGAAGGACAAGCAGCCATCGTGCTCGACGTGAACTTCTTCGACCAGCTTCAGATCGGCCTGGCGACCGCTGACGACATCCGTCAGTGGAGCCACGGCGAGGTCAAGAAGCCGGAGACCATCAACTACCGCACGCTCAAGCCCGAGCGTGACGGCCTCTTCTGCGAGAAGATCTTCGGTCCCACCCGGGACTGGGAGTGCTACTGCGGCAAGTACAAGCGCGTGCGCTTCAAGGGCATCATCTGCGAGCGCTGCGGTGTCGAGGTGACCCGCAGCAAGGTCCGCCGCGAGCGGATGGGCCACATCGAGCTCGCCGCCCCGGTGACCCACATCTGGTACTTCAAGGGCGTGCCGTCGCGGCTGGGCTACCTGCTCGACCTGGCGCCGAAGGACCTGGAGAAGGTCATCTACTTCGCGGCGTACATGATCACCGCCGTCGACGAGGACGCCCGCCACCGCGACCTGTCCTCGCTCGAGAACAAGGTGGGCCTGGAGCGCGAGCGCCTGGAGAAGCGCCGCGACAGCCAGGTCGACGAGCGTGCCAAGAAGCTCGAGGAGGACCTCGCGGCTCTCGAGGCCGAGGGTGCCAAGGCCGACCAGCGCCGCAAGGTCAAGGACGGCGCCGAGCGGGAGATGAAGCAGACCCGTGACCGGGCCCAGCGCGAGCTGGACCGGCTCGAGGAGGTCTGGAGCACGTTCAAGGCGCTCAAGGTCCAGGACCTCATGGGCGACGAGATGCTCTACCGCGAGATGAAGAACTGGTTCGGCAAGTACTTCGAGGGCCACATGGGCGCCACGGCGATCCAGAAGCGCCTCGAGACGTTCGACATCGAGGCCGAGGTCGACAACCTGCGCGAGACCATCGCCACCGGCAAGGGCCAGCGCAAGGTCCGCGCCCTCAAGCGGCTCAAGGTGGTCGACGCGTTCCGCAAGACCAACAACAGCCCGCTGGGCATGGTCCTGGACGCCGTCCCGGTCATCCCGCCGGACCTGCGCCCGATGGTGCAGCTCGACGGTGGCCGCTTCGCGACCTCCGACCTGAACGACCTGTACCGCCGCGTCATCAACCGCAACAACCGCCTCAAGCGGCTGCTCGACCTCGGCGCGCCCGAGATCATCGTCAACAACGAGAAGCGGATGCTCCAGGAGGCCGTCGACTCGCTGTTCGACAACGGCCGTCGCGGTCGTCCCGTCACCGGTCCGGGCAACCGGCCGCTGAAGTCGCTGTCCGACATGCTCAAGGGCAAGCAGGGCCGGTTCCGCCAGAACCTCCTCGGCAAGCGCGTCGACTACTCCGGCCGCTCGGTCATCGTGTCGGGCCCGCAGCTGAAGCTGCACCAGTGCGGTCTGCCGAAGATGATGGCGCTGGAGCTGTTCAAGCCGTTCGTGATGAAGCGCCTGGTCGACCTGTCACACGCGCAGAACATCAAGTCCGCCAAGCGGATGGTGGAGCGCGCGACGTCGGGCACCAGCCGGTACGCCATGGTGTGGGACGTCCTCGAAGAGGTCATCATGGAGCACCCGGTGCTCCTGAACCGTGCGCCCACCCTGCACCGCCTCGGCATCCAGGCCTTCGAGCCGCAGCTGATCGAGGGCAAGGCCATCCAGATCCACCCGCTCGTCTGCGGCGCGTTCAACGCCGACTTCGACGGCGACCAGATGGCGGTGCACCTGCCGCTGTCCGCCGAGGCCCAGGCCGAGGCGCGGATCCTGATGCTGTCGACGAACAACATCCTCAAGCCGTCGGACGGCCGACCGGTGACCATGCCCTCGCAGGACATGATCATCGGCCTGTTCTGGCTGACCACGGACCGCGAGGGCGAGGTCGGCGAGGGCCGGGCGTTCGCGTCGCCGGCCGAGGCGATCATGGCGTTCGACCACGGTGAGATCACCCTGCAGAGCAAGGTGAAGATCCGCTTCGTCGACATCGTGCCGCCGCTGGAGCTCGGGCTCGAGGAGTGGGAGGAGGGTCAGTCGCTGACCCTCGAGACCACCTTGGGCCGCGCCCTGTTCAACGACACGCTGCCCGCCGACTACCCCTTCGTGAACTACGAGGTGGGCAAGAAGGCCCTCGGCACGATCGTCAACGACCTGGCCGAGCGCTACACGAAGGTCGAGGTCGCCGCGTCGCTGGACGCCCTGAAGGACGCCGGCTTCCACTGGGCGACCCGCTCGGGTGTCACGGTGTCGATCGACGACGTGACCACGCCGGACAAGAAGGGCGAGATCCTCTCGGCCTACGAGGACCGGGCCGCCAAGGTCCAGACCCAGTACGAGCGTGGTCTGGTCACCGACGACGAGCGTCGCCAGGACCTCATCGAGATCTGGACGGAGGCCTCCAACAAGGTCGCCGCCGAGATGGAGTCCAACTTCGACAAGACCAACCCGATCTTCATGATGGTGAGCTCGGGTGCCTCCGGAAACATGATGCAGATCCGCCAGGTGGCGGCCATGCGTGGTCTGGTGGCCAACCCGAAGGGCGACATCATCCCGCGGCCGATCAAGGCGAACTTCCGCGAGGGTCTGTCCGTGCTGGAGTACTTCATCTCCACGCACGGCGCCCGCAAGGGTCTCGCCGACACCGCGCTGCGGACCGCCGACTCGGGGTACCTCACGCGTCGTCTGGTCGACGTGTCGCAGGACGTCATCATCCGTGAGGACGACTGCGGCACCGAGCGTGGCCTGGACAAGCGGATCGGCGCACGCGGTGAGGACGGTGTCGTCCGCAAGGACGAGAACGCCGAGACCGCGGCGTACGCCCGCACGGCGGCGATCGACATCACCCACCCGGACACGGGCGAGGTGCTGGTCGCGGCGGGCGACGACCTGGGTGACGTGAAGATCGGCGAGCTGGTCGCGGCCGGCGTCGAGATCGTCAAGGTGCGCTCGGTCCTGTCGTGCGACGCCAAGACCGGCACGTGCGCGAAGTGCTACGGCCGCTCGCTGGCGACGGGCAAGCTCGTCGACATCGGCGAGGCCGTCGGCATCATCGCGGCGCAGTCGATCGGTGAGCCCGGCACCCAGCTGACGATGCGGACGTTCCACACCGGTGGTGTGGCCTCGGCCGAGGACATCACGCAGGGTCTGCCGCGTGTTCAGGAGATCTTCGAGGCGCGGATGCCCAAGGGCCGTGCGCCGATCTCCGAGGCCGCGGGCCGGATCGAGATCGAGGAGACCGACAAGACGCGCAAGGTGCTGCTCACGCCCGACGACGGGTCGGACGTGCAGGAGTACCCCGTGTCGAAGCGGTCGCGCCTGCTGGTGAACGACGGTGACCACGTCGAGGTCGGCCAGAAGCTGATCGTCGGCACCGAGGACCCGCACGACGTGCTGCGCATCCTCGGCGTGCGGACCGCCCAGGAGCACCTGGTGCAGGAGGTCCAGCAGGTCTACCGCAGCCAGGGTGTGTCGATCCACGACAAGCACATCGAGATCATCGTGCGGCAGATGCTGCGCCGGATCACGGTCATCGAGTCCGGCGACACCAACATGCTGCCGTCCGAGCTCATCGACCGCGTCATCTTCGAGAAGGAGAACCGACGTGTGGTGTCCGAGGGCGGCAAGCCCGCCTCCGGTCGCCCGGTGCTGATGGGCATCACCAAGGCGTCGCTGGCCACCGAGTCGTGGCTCTCGGCCGCCTCCTTCCAGGAGACGACCCGGGTGCTCACCGACGCGGCCATCCACGCCCGCTCCGACAGCCTGCGCGGCCTGAAGGAGAACGTCATCATCGGCAAGCTGATCCCGGCCGGCACCGGCCTGGAGCGGTACCGGAACATCCGGGTGGAGCCCACCGAGGAGGCCCGCGCCGCGGCGTACTCCGTCACCGGCTACGACTCCTACGACTACGAGTTCGGCAACGCCAGCCAGCCCGTGGCCCTGGACGATTTCGACTTCGGTCCGTTCCAGAATTAGGCACCCCTCTGCCGAGCCTGTGAGGCAGAGGAAAGGTGACTAGGTCGAGGAGCGTCGGCGCCCCCCGAGCTTGCTCGGGGGGCGCGACGCGTCTCGAGACCCGGTGAGCGATGAAGCAGCCTTTGCCCTCACCGGGTCTCGACACGGCCTCGCCCAGCGGCTCGGCCGGCTCGACCACCATGAACGCCGGCTCGACCACCATGAACGCCGGCTCGACCACCATGAACGCCGGGTCGGCCACCATGGAGACCGGCTCGACCAGCACGGTTCGCGTCCTGGGGGTCGACGGCTGCCCGGGTGGCTGGATCGGCGCGTGGCTGGTCGACGACGCCGTGTCCGTGGTGGTCGCGACGACGATCGCCGAGGTCGTGGCACGGGTCGAGGGGTGCGTGGTGGTCGGCATCGACATGCCGATGGGGCTGCCGGACTCGGGCGACCAGCGAGCCGCGGAGGCGCTGGCGCGCCGGCGGCTGCGGCCGGGGCGCAAGTCCTCGGTGTTCCCGACTCCGATGCGCGTGGCCTGCGAAGCGCCGACGTGGGCGGAGGCGAACGCGCTCAACAAGCAGGCGTGCGGGCGCGGGCTGAGCCACCAGGGGTTCGGGCTGACCCGCAAGATCCTGGAGGTGGACGCCTGGGTGAGGTCGGTGCCCGGCGTGACGGTGGCCGAGGTCCACCCGGAGGTGTCCTTCGCCGCGATCGACCCGTCGTGCGTCGTCGCGTCGAAGAAGACCGCCGCGGGACGGGCGGCCCGGGTCTCGGCGCTGGAGTCGACCGGGATGTCGCTGCCGGCCGTCGTCCGCGGTCCGGGGTACGCCGTCGACGACCTGCTCGACGCCTGTGTCGTCGCGTGGTCCGCCCGGCGGGTGGCCGTCGGGGAGGCCGTGTCGCTCCCGGATCCGCCCGAGGTCTTCTCCGACGGCATCCCGGCTGCCATCCGGGTCTGAACGACCGGCGCCGACAACCAACGGCGGGGACTTCGCGTCCCAGTGACGTGAAGACCCGTACCCTCGCCGCGATCTCGGCGAGCCTCGTCATCGGCGCACTCGGGATGCCGATTCCCGCCTCCGGGGCGTCGATCCCGGAGTGCACGAACGCCGACCTGACGGCGTCCTACCGCGGCGGCGACGCCGCCATGAGCCACGTCTACGGGCGGATCGTGCTGACCAACACCGGCGACCGCACCTGCGTGACAGGCGGGTACGGCGGCCTGTCGTACGTCGGCGGCGGGGACGGCACCCAGGTCGGGGCGGCCGCGGACCGGGAGGCGGGCACGGTGCGCCTGTACGTCCTCCAGCCCGGTGAGCGGGTGCACAGCCGCGTCGTCGAGACGTCGTTCGCGCCGTACCCCAAGGCCAGGTGCCGGCCGCGTCACGTCGACGGCTTCCGGGTGTACATCCCCGACGAGACCGCCTCGCAGTACATCCCGCACCCGACCACCGGCTGCGCCAACGTGAAGGTGCACCTCATTTCGCATCGCCCCTACCGGCGCTGAGACACTGGGCGGGTGACCTCGTCCCCGTTGCGCACCGACGTGCTGGTCGTCGGCGCCGGCCCCGCCGGGTCGGCGGCCGCGGCGTGGGCCGCCCAGGCCGGCCACGACGTGCTGCTGGCCGACGCGGCGGTGTTCCCGCGCGACAAGACCTGCGGCGACGGGCTCACCCCGCGGGCGGTGGCCGAGCTGCAGAAGCTGGGTCTCGAGGACTGGCTGCGCGCGCACACGGTCAACCAGGGCCTGCGGGCCCACGGCTTCGGACAGACCCTGCTGTTGCCTTGGCCGGGTGGCGCCCTGCCCGACTGGGGCTCGGCCGTTACCCGTACCGAGCTGGACGACCACCTGCGCACGACCGCGATCAAGGCGGGCGCCGAGGCGGTGGATGGCGCGCGAGCGGTCGGCGTACGCATGGACGGGTCGCGGGTGGCCGCGGTCGAGTTCGCCCGCGGGTCGCGCGACAGGTCGCGGCAGGGCGAGCGGTTCGAGGTCGCCTGCGACCGGCTGGTCGTGGCGGACGGCGTGCGCTCGCCGCTCGGCAAGCTGCTGGGCCGGGAGTGGCACCGGGAGACGGTCTACGGCGTCGCGGGCCGCTCGTACGCCGACTCCTCGATGTCCGACGACCCGTGGATCAGCTCGCACCTGGAGCTGCGCGACGAGCAGGGCGCGGTGCTGTCGGGGTACGGCTGGATCTTCCCGCTCGGCAACGGCGAGGTGAACGTCGGCGTCGGCACGCTGGCCACCGCCAAGCGACCCGCGGACGTGGCGATCAAGCCGCTGATGGCGTTCTACGCCGAGCAGCGGCGCGCGGACTTCGGGCTGGGCCAGGAGCTGCGGATGCCGACGTCGGCACTGCTGCCCATGGGGGGCGCGGTGTCGGGCGTCGCAGGCGCGAACTGGGCACTGATCGGCGACGCGGCCGCGTGCGTGAACCCGCTCAACGGCGAGGGCATCGACTACGGCCTGGAGACCGGACGGCTCGTCGTGGAGACGATGGCGACGCACCGTGACCTGTCGGCGGTGTGGCCGGCGCTGCTGCGCGAGCACTACGGCGAGGCGTTCTCCATCGCGCGCCGCCTCGCCGGGCTGGTGACGATCCCGCGGCTGCTGCCGACGCTCGGCCCGGCCGGGATGCGGTCGGACTGGCTGATGACGCTGGCCCTGCGCTGGATGGGCAACCTGGTCACCGAGGAGGACCGCGACCGTGCCGCCCGGGTCTGGCGCTGGGCGGGCCGTCGGTCGATCGCCCGCGACGCGCGCCCGCCGTTCGCCTGAGCTGCTCCGAACCACGGGTCATGGAGGGCTGGTACCGGGCGACGGGCGTCGCCACCCGGCTGGCGGTCCGGCTGCTCGACGTACGCCTGCACTACTCCGGCCTGGACAACGTGCCTCGAACGGGGCCGGTGGTGCTGGCGTCCACGCACGTGTCGTACCCGGACTTCCTCTGGATCGGGCTGGCCGCGCACGAGCGGGACCGCTGGGTGCGGTTCCTGACCCGCCACGACGTGTGGGACTCGCCGGCACGGCGGGCGATGGTCGGGATGCGACACGTGCCGGTCGACCGGGAGGCTCCCGCGGCGGCGTACCTGACCGCGCGGCGTCTGCTGCGAGAGGGCGAGGCGGTGGGGATCTTCCCGGAGGCCGGCATCTCGCACGCGTACGCCGTGCGCTCGCTGATGCGCGGACCTGCTGCGCTGGCGCGCGAGACCGGTGCTCCGCTGGTGCCGATGGCGCTGTGGGGCACGCAACGGATCGCGTCCGTGACGCGGCCGCGGCCGGACGGGACCAAGCACTCGCGGACGAGCCTGCGCCGGCACCGGCGGGTGGACGTGACGTTCGGAGCGCCGCTGTCCGTCGCCCCGGGCGAGGACCTGACCGGGGCCACGGTCCGGCTCGGGCACGCCATGACCGACCTCCTGGAGGGTCTGCAACGGCTGCCGGACCACGTGCCGGCACCGGGGGAGCACGCCCCCTGGTACCCCGCGCACCTCGGCGGGCACGCCCCGGACCGGGCCGAGGCGCTGGCCCTGGACAGCGTGCCGCGCTCGGCGGTGCCGCCGTCGTGGGGGCCACCTAGGGTGGCGCCATGACCTCGAACGACCTGAAGGCCCACCTCGTCGAGCGCCTCGGACTCCTGAACGCCTCGGTGCTCCACAAGCTCGACGGACTGTCCGAGTACGACCTGCGCCGGCCGATGACGCCGACGGCCACGAACCTGCTCGGGGTGGTCAAGCACCTGGCGAGCGTGCAGGCGGGCTACTTCGGCGCCACGTTCGGACGGCCCTTCCCGCGCACGGACGAGATGACCTGGTACTCCGACGAGAACGCCGACCCGCAGGACGACCTGTGGGTGAAGGCGGACCAGGCGAGCGAGTGGGTCATCGGCCTCTACCGGGACTCGTGGTCGCACGCGCAGGAGACGTTCGCGGCGCGGGACATCGACGCCGTGGGGACCGTGCAGTGGTGGCGGGAGCCGGAGGTCACCCTCGGACAGGTCGCGGTGCACATGGTCGACGAGACGGCCCGCCACGCGGGGCAGATGGACATCGTGCGGGAGCTGATCGACTCCGCCGTCGGCCGCCGTCCGGGAGACCCCAACATCCTCGACGGCTACGACTGGGCGGCCTACCACGCGCGCGTGGAGGCGGCTGCGCGCGAGGCCGGCTCGTGACGCGGTACGCCATCGTGGCTCCCGCGGCGATCCGCTCCGAGGCGGTCACCCTCGACGAGGACCTCGCCGCCACGGCGGACGGCGTCGTGCCGGTGGCGCCGGTCGAGGCGCTCACCCGGCCCTGAGCGCGGCGCGTGCGGCCGCCGGCGTCCCGGGCGTCGGGAACCATCGGGTGATGACGGCCGACTGCGCGAGGGTCCAGGCTCCGCTGCACGCCCAGTAGACGAGCAGGGCCAGCGGTACGACGCTGCCGGCCACGAGCAGCGAGACGGCCGAGGCCAGCGGCACCAGGTGCTGGGCGGTGGCCACCGCTTGCGGCAGCCCGTCGGTCACCGTGTTGGGCGCCACGACGTACCGCTGGGTCACGAAGGCGAGGCCGGCCGCGAGCAGGGCGAGGCCCGCCGTCACGGCGAGGTGGGCCGGGCCGAGGCCGACGTAGCCGCGGTCGGCGAGCGGAACTCCGAGGAAGGTCGCCGCACCCAGGGACGCGACCAGCGCCGGGGTCATCGCGCCGACCGACGTGCCGGCGGCCACCTGGCTGAGCAGGTGGTAGAGGGCGATCCAGACGGGCACCTGGAGGAGCATCGGCAGGCAGCCGAGGCGGGACTGTCCGTGCTCGGCGGCGATGGCGCGGCGCTCCTCCCGCAGCCGACGGATGCTCTCCAGGTCGGCGCGGTTGCGGTAGCGGTGGGACAGGTCGGCCAGCTGCGGTCGGGCGCGCGCTGCGGCGTGGGCGGACCGGACCCCGTGGACCACCAGCGGGAGGAGGGCGAGGCGGACGGTCATGACGACGGCGACGACGGACAGCGTCCAGGTGAGGCCCGTGGCGGGGTCGGCGCCGAGGGCGGTCAGGGTGGAGTGGAAGGAGGCGACGAGGGCGGCGAGGGCGTGCGACAACGGGTCGAGAACGGACATGCGAGAGCTCCTGGGGTTCGGACGGGGATGGGCTGAGGCGCTCGCGCAGGGGCGAGCGGTCAGGCCTGTCCGGGAGCGCGCCGGCGGATCGGGTGGTGCGTCGGGTCGGTGACCCGTCCCGGACCACGCCGGGGTGCGTGCGTGCGGTCCTCGACGTGCACGGTGGCCCACGCAGGAGCCAGGACGAGGCGTCCGGCGACGCAGACCATGGCGGCGACGGCGGCGGCCAGTGTCGCGACCACCAGCGTGGCCGGCGCATCGGCGCCGACGAGCAGGGTCGGCAGCACCAGGCCGAGGGCACCGGCGCACGACAGCGCGAGCGCGTGCGTCAGCCGGTGCATGCCGAGATCGTACGCCGCTCGGCCGAGGCGTCCTGGAGGACCAGCGCGGTGACCCGGCGCAGCAGGGCGGTCGCCTGCACCACGGCCCGTCCCTGGGTCAGGCCCGACTCCACGGCCTGCCCGAGCAGGCGATGTACCTCCGCGATGTCGGCGTCGTCGCTGGCCCGGCGCAGCGCGACGGCGAGGTGCGTGGCGTCGAGGCCGCCGTCGTCCGCGGTCGGGAGCTCACCGGCGCGGAGGAGGGCCGCGGCGAGGATCCCGAGGACGAGGGTGGCGTGGTACGAGGTACCGAGGACCTGGGTCCGGTCGGGTCCGCCGGTGGGGTCGAGGCCCGGTCCGGGGAGGTACCCGAGGCGCGCGTGCCTCTCGATGACGGTGTCCAGGGCGACGCCGGCGGCGGCCGTCCACGGGAGCCGGAGCATCGGCCACGCCCAGAGCAGCTCGGTGGTGAGGTCGAGGTTCTCGGCGTCCAGGGCGATGCCGAGCAGGGCGTCCAGGTCCTCGGCCAGCTCGACCGGGTCGCGTGGCGAGGTGAGCGGCCACAGCCCCAGGTCGGTGCCGTGCATGACGGCATGGGTCAGGTCGTACACGTCCTGGGTGCTGCACCGCAGCAGGTCGATCGGGCGGGCGAGGCTCGACCCGCGCAGCAGCCTGCGCCAGGCCGTCTCGTCGGGCTGCTCGCGCCGGACGTCGCGGAGCCACTGCCGCTGGAGCTCGGGGACGACGTACGGCGCTGGGCCGGTCGCCTCCTCGGCGAGGGCGAGGTCGAGCAGGACGTCGACCGCGGGGTCGCGGTCCCCGAGGTCGGAGAGCTGGACGTGCGTGAAGGCGAGCTCGAGTGCGCGACCGGGGTCGCGGCAGATACGGGGGGCGAGGTCGGCCGCACGCGCGCGGGGTGCGGTGGCGTCGTACAGGGTCTGCCACTCGGAGGTGTCCGCCTCGGTGCGCGTCGCCCGGAGCAGGAGCAGGGCTTCGCCGACGAGCTTCTCGGGGTCGAGGAGGCCGGGGTACGCGTCGAGGCTGCCGACGGCCTCCGCGGTGAGCGCGAGGCTCGAGGTGACGACGGCGCGGAGCTCGTCGCCGGTGGGAGGAAGGGGGATCCGGTGCGGCACCGTGGGATCAGCCCTCGCGCAGGCCGAGCTCGATGCCGCGGATCTCGGGGCCGGGCCAGCCGCAGGCCAGGTAGTTCCAGGGACCGACCGAGATGGTCAGCTCCTCGTTGGTGCGCAGGGCGGACTCGGCGAACTTGCTGAACACCGTGCCCGCCTTCTCGAGGTTGATGGCGCCGCTGTCGATGAGGGCCGAGACGACCTCTTCGCGCAGCGCGCTACGTGCGATCTCACGCATGGCTGTTCCTTCGGGTTGGGTGGCGTGGCCTGGTGCCACGCGACTGCTGCCGAGGAGGTGGGCTCACGGACGGGTGATACCTCGGGGCGACCGACGTCTCACATGTGCCGGTGTGAACCCGTACCACTCACGGGTGGTCCCTGCGTCGAGCGCGTGGCGCTCGGCGCGGTCGTTCGAGGAGGTTTCGACCACGCGCTGACGCGTGGCTCACGTCCGGCGGTGGAAGGTGGTGGATCCGTTGGGGTGGTGGTGGGTGGCCCAGGCGGGGTCGTGGGCGCGGTGGTGGTGGAAGGGGCAGAGGAGCTTGCCGTCGGCGAGGTTCGTCTTGCCACCGCGGGACCAGGGCTGCTGGTGGTGGTGGGCTTCGCACCAGGCGGCGGGGATGGTGCAGCCGTCGGCGGTGCATTGGCGGTCGCGGAGGGCCATGGCCTTGCGTTGGGGGCCGGTGAAGAGGCGTTTGCTGCGGCCGAGGTCGAGGATCTCTCCCTTGCCGCCGAGGACGACGGGGATGATGCCGGCCTGGCAGGCCAGCCGGCGGGTCTGTTCGGCGGTGAGCCGGTCCCCGGTGGAGGTCTCCGCGGTCCCGGTGCCGGACCGGAGGGTCTCGAGGTCGATCATCACCATGACGGTGGTGGCGGTCCCGCCGTGCTTGGGCAGGGCGTTGGTGGGGAGGTTCTCCAGGAGGGCGCAGAACGCCTCCCCACGACGTCGGGGTGCGGGCAGCTGGTCGACCTCGTCCCCGAGCGCGCCGCCGAGGGGTCCGCGTCGTGGTGCGGTGTAGGACTCCAGGTAGGTACGTAGCCGGTTCAGCACAGGCATGGGCATCCGGGCGTGGAGGTCTCCCGAACCGTCGCCACGGTCGCGGAAGGTGAGCCGGGTGACGGCCCGGGCCCTCCGGTCCTCGGCGAGGAGTCGCTGGTACTCCGCTTCGTCGGCGTCCTCGGGGGCGATGACCTCCAGCAGCCTGGCCCCGAGCCGTCGCAGCTCGGGTGGTCCGAAGTGGGCGGCCTCTCCGATCAGGTAGGCCTCGCCCTTGTCGCGGAGCTCGGGGTCCAGGTTCTTGGGGAGTCGCTCCAGGGCGTCGACGATCTCCCGGGCCTGCGCGACGTTCATGCCGCTGCTGCTCATCGCGGCCGTGATCGCCTCGCCACCGATGCGGGCGATCTTCTCCCGGACCCGGACCTGCCCGATCCCGTCGCGGGTCTCGGCGGCGAGCCAGTGGGCGGTGGACCGGGCGCCGGTCTCGATGGCGATGTCGTCGGAGACGGCCAGGACCCGGAGGCGGTCGGCCTCGGCCTTGGCGATCACCTGCGAGATCGCTGTCAGCCGTGCTTTCCGCTCGGCCACGGTCTGGTAGGTCGGGTCCACGCCGGCGAGGTCGTCGAGGGCGGCGTTGATCGCCGCGATCGGGGTCTCGGACCGGCTGGACATGGATCCATCCAAGCATCGACCACCGACACTCCAACGGCCCGGAAAGCCTTTGTCCACAAGGGATTCCGGGATACTGGCCAACGACTTTCGGGAGGTTGTCTCGGGCGGTGACCACAGCGGTCGACCACCCACGGACCTGCCAGCGGGCACGGCCTTCACCTGGCCACCGCCACCACCTACGGCGACCGGCCACCCCTGTTCGTTCGTCACCACCGCAACGCACGCGGAGCGTGAGCCGACGTCTCGTGACGGGACTTCGTCCCTCCTCGACCAGCGTGGGACTGCGTCCCTCCTCGTCCAGCGGGGGTTACCGGGTCTCGTGGCCCGACTCCTTCCGTCCTCGACCAGCGAGGGCGGTGCGGAGCGCGGCGATCGAGCTGATCGGGTCGACAACGACGTTGAGGACGCGGGCGACGGGTTCGGCGGCGATCAGCAGCGCGAGGGCGATGCCGACGGCGACGGTGAGGAGGACCGACCACCAGGTGGAGCCGGGCATCCAGTCCTCGTAGCCGCGGTACTCGAGGTACCGGACGACGAAGCCGTGGCAGAGGTAGACGACCAGGCTCCAGGCGCCCATCCGGGTCAGGAACGAACGCCGGCGCGGGACCAGGGCGAGAACAGCGAAGGAGCCCACGAGCGCAACGACGATGAGCCGGGCGCGGATCCACATGCCCTCGCCGTCGGAGGCGCCGAGCTCGGCGTACGGCGCACGGAAGTACAGGAACTGCGTGCTCCAGAAGTCGTCGGTGTGGTCGGCGATCCACCAGACGAACAGCACCCCGACGACTCCGACGACCCACGCACGGGGACGTCGCAGCAGGGCCAGGTGCGACGGCTGGAGGTGCAGGCCGATCACGAAGAACGGGAGGAAGCCCATCGCCCGGTTGATGTCGAACAGCTCCTGGTTGGTGAGGCCGCCCAGGAGAGAGATCGCGATCGCCACCACGACCATCAGGGGGTGCCACCGGAAGATCGGCGTCACGAGCCGCCACATCACGACCGCCGCGAGGTACCACATCGGCCAGCGCGGGTTCTGGAACCACTCGAGCCCGGGCGGAGCCTCGTCCAGCAGGACGCGCCAGTGGATCATCAGCCAGCCGATGACGATGTACGGCACCACCAGCGTGGTGACCAGCGCGAGGAGGTGCCGGCGGCTGTACCGGAACGTCCGGGAGAGGTAGCCCGTCACCAGCACGAACGCCGGGATGTGGAAGTAGTAGATGAAGTCGTAGGCGCGGTTCTTCTCGCCACCGTCGGGCACGAGCACCATCAGGTGGCCGACCACCACGATCGTGACCAGCACCATCTTGGCGTTGTCCAGCCACGGGTCGCGCGTCTTGGGCGCAGGAGCCACGGCAGGGCTCACGGCTGGGTTCACGGACGAGGACATCGCGAGAACCATAATCGGGTGCATGCCTCTGCCCCGGCGACAGCGCGTGGCGGCGTACGCCGTCATCGTCCGCGACGAACGGATCCTGCTGTCCCGGCTGGCTGACCGCATCTCGCGCGACGAGCTCTGGACGCTGCCGGGCGGCGGCCTCGACCACGGCGAGGACCCGCGCGACGCCGTCGTGCGCGAGATCAAGGAGGAGACGGGGCTCGACGCCTTCGTCGGGGAGCAGGCCCGCGTGTACTCCGCCCACATGCCGCACGCGAAGCGTGACGGGGGACGTTCGGACTACCACGCGCTGCGGATCGTGTACGACGCGTGGGTGCCGCCGGACGCCCCGGCTCCCCGCGTGCTCGAGGTCGACGGCTCGACGTCGGAGGCCGCCTGGCACCTCCTCTCCGACGTGCTCGACGGCACCGTGCCGACGGTGCCGATGGTCACCCAGGCGCTGGAGGACTGGTCGCCGTTCCGGATGCAGCGGGTGGGCGCCTACGCCCTGATCCGCAAGTGGGACGCCGTCCTCCTGGTGCGCTTCTCCGAGAAGGGCTTCCACACCGGTTCCTGGAGCCTGCCCGGCGGCGGACTCGACCACGGCGAGGCGCCGGCCGCGGCGCTGGTCCGTGAGGTCGAGGAGGAGTGCGGTGTCACCCCGGACGTCGGCGAGCTGCTGCTCGTGCACGACGAGCACTTCAGCGGGACGGCACCCTCGGGCCGGTACGAGGACTTCCATGCCGTCGCCCTGGTCTTCGCCGCCACGGTGCCGGACGACGCCGTACCGCGCGTGGTCGAGGTCGACGGCACGACCGACACCGTTGCCTGGGTGCCCGTCGCCGAGCTGACCGACGGCTCCCACCACGTCCTCGACGTCGTCCACGAGGCCTTGAACGCCGCCGACTAGGCTCATGCGGTGAACCCGCGCCACCGCCGACTGGTCATCCCGGTCGCGCTCGCGGCGCTGCTCCTGATCGTCGTGATCGCCGCTCTCTCGAAGTGAACCCCTGATGCCTGCCCAGCCCCTGCTCCGCGTGCTCACCCAGCTGCGCCAGCAGATCCTCGACCCGGACGCGTTGGTCCGCGCTGTCGCCTCCGGCCGCAGGAGAGGGACCGAGCCGCCACGCTGGCGCCGGGTGGAGCTCCGGTACGTCGACCTGAAGGCCGGCCGCCGGCTGCAGGTCACGGCGTACGACGACCGGCAGGCGCACACCTCCAACCACGATCCCGGCGACGACGCCCGTGACGCCGTGGACGCCCTCCTCGACGAGCCGTTCGGCAACTGGCACGTCGACACCGTCACCCAGTCGCACCAGGTGCGGGTCACCAAGAAGGGCGACGCGCTGTTGCACACCGCGGACCGCGAGGCCGAGGTCGAGGCCGGGCGGGACCACGACCGGGACAAGGGGAGGCTGCTGCCCGAGGACGACCCGGTGTTCGTCGCGCTCGGTCTCTCCGACCACGAGGGCCGGATGAAGCCCAGCCGGCAGGCGAAGTACCGCCAGGTCGAGGAGTTCCTGCGCATCCTCGACGCCTCCATCTCCGACGCCGTCGAGAAGGGCCACCTGCGCCGGCCGACGGCGGACGAGCCGCTGCGGATGGCCGACCTCGGCTGCGGCAACGGGTACCTCACGTTCGCGGCCCAGCGGTACCTCACCCACGTGCGCGACCTGCCCGTCACCGTCATCGGCGTCGACGTGAAGCAGCAGTCGACGGACCGCAACACCGCGCTCGCGACGGGGCTCGGGATGGACGCCGAGTTCGTGGTGAGCGGGATCGCGGACGTCACGCTCGATCCGGCTCCGGACGTCGTGCTGGCCCTCCACGCCTGCGACACCGCGACCGACGACGCGCTGGCCCGCGCCATCGAGTGGGGCGCGCCGCTCGTGCTCGCCGCGCCCTGCTGCCACCACGACATCGCCGCCCAGCTGCGCAAGAACCCGTCGCCCGCGCCGTACGCCATGCTCACCCGCCACGGCATCCTGCGCGAGCGGTTCGCCGACACCCTGACCGACGCGGTGCGCGCGAGCCTGCTGCGGATGCAGGGGTACCGCGTCGACGTGATGCAGTTCGTCGAGAGCAAGCACACCCCGCGCAACACCCTGCTGCGCGCAACCCGGACCGGCGGGCCGGTGACCGGCGGCGGCGTGCGCAAGGAGTACGACGAGCTGGTCGAGACCTGGGCGATCCGCCCGAAGCTGGCCGAGCTGCTGCACGCCGATGCGTGAGCGGTACCTCCTCGGCCTGACCGCGGTGCCCTTCGTGGTCGCTGCCGTCCTGCCCGGGGCGCTGCTCGGGGGCGACGAGGTGAGCCGCTTCCAGGACCCCGACATCATCGAGTCCAGCGCGCTGGCCGTCGTCGACGGCAACCTCGTCACGACCAACGACTCGGGCGACACCGGCCGGGTGTTCACCGTGGACCCGAGCACCGGCGAGACCACCAAGGTCACCCAGTGGTCCGACGACCCCACCGACGTCGAGGCCCTGGCGCCGGCCGGCGACGGCCTGGTCTGGGTCGGTGACATCGGCGACAACACGGCCAGGCGCGAGGCGGTGTCGGTGACGGAGGTCGACGTCGTCGGCGGCCGGCCACCCGGTCCGACGTACGAGCTCGTCTATCCCGAGGGCGCCCGCGACGCCGAGTCGCTGCTGGCCGACCCGGCGACCGGCCGGTTGTACGTCGTCAGCAAGGGCGTCTTCGGCGGCACGGTGTACGCCGCTCCGAGGCGGCTGTCGCCGGACCACGCGAACCGGCTGAAGGAAGTCGGCTCGGTGCTGGCCATCGCCACCGACGCGGCGTTCTTCCCCGACGGCCGGCACGTGATCGTGCGCAACTACACCGAGGCCGCGGTCTACACCTGGCCCGACCTCGTGGAGGTCGGGACTTTCGGGCTGCCGCACCAGGAGCAGGGCGAGGGCATCGCGGTGGCCGACGACGGCACGATCTACGCGTCGTCGGAGGGGCTGCGCTCCCCGGTCCTGCGCATCTCGCTGCCGGCCCAGGTACGGCGGGCGATGGCACCGCCGCCGACCCCGACGGCGACACCCTCCTCGACGACCAGCCCGACTCCCGCGCCCGGCAACCGGGTCGGCAAGGAGCTCCCCGAGGAGACGCCCGGTGAGCGTTCCGCCTGGGGCTGGGTCCTCGGCGGCGTCCTCGGGCTCGGCATCGTGCTGGTGCTCGTGCGCGCGATGCGGCCACGCTGACTCCCCCTCCGGGGCGAAGAGCAGCACCCCCGCGGTTCCCTAGGGTGACGCCATGGTCCGCCTCCGCCGCAGCAGCCCCGACCAGCGCGGCTGGACCCGACGCCGCGCAGGCAAGGGCTTCGTCTACCTCGACGAGTCCGGGAAGCGGCTGCCGGCCGAGGACGCCCAGCGGGTCAAGGACCTGGTGATCCCGCCGGCGTGGCAGGACGTCTGGGTCTGCCCGTGGCCGAACGGCCACCTGCAGGCGGTCGGTACGGACGACGCCGGCCGCCGTCAGTACCTCTACCACCCCGACTGGCGCACCCGCCGCGACGGTGAGAAGTTCCAGAAGATGCTGACGTTCGGCAAGGCGCTGTCGAAGGCGCGCGAGCAGGTGCTGGTCGACCTGGGCGCCGAGGGCATGTCCCAGGAGCGCGCGTGCGCGGTCGCCGTACGCCTGCTCGACCTCGGGTACTTCCGCATCGGCAACGACGTGTACGCCGAGGAGAACAACAGCTTCGGCCTGACCACCCTCGAGCGCAGGCACGTGCGGCGCGAGGGCAGGACGATGGTCTTCGACTTCGTGGGCAAGTCCGGGATCGAGCACCGGATCGAGATCGACGACGTGGGCGCGGTCGAGGCCCTCGAGGTGATGCGCCGGCGGCGGGGCGGCGAGGCCCGCCTGCTGGCCTGGAAGGACGGGCGGCGGTGGCGGCCGGTGGACTCCGACATGGTCAACCAGTACGTCGGACGGACCACCGGCATGGAGGCCACGGCCAAGGACTTCCGCACCTGGCACGCGACGGTCATCGCGGCGGCCGCGCTGGCGTCGGCCGGTGCACCCGCGACCAAGACGGCGCGCAAGAAGGCGGAGGTGGCGGCCATGAAGGAGGTCGCCGAGTTCCTCGGGAACACCCCGGCGCTCGCCCGCTCGTCGTACGTCGATCCCCGCGTGGTCGACGCCTTCGAGGAGGGGAGGACGATCGAGGCGGCGGTGAAGCGCCGCTACAAGACAGCCGACGCGCGCCAGGCATCCTTGGAGCGGGCCGTGCTGCGACTGCTCAAGGAGTGATCTCGATGGACGTGACGGTGGTCCGGGGCGACATCACCACCCAGGACGTGGACGCGGTCGTCAACGCGGCCAACAGCCGGATGCGTGGCGGCGGTGGGGTCGACGGCGCGATCCACCGCGCCGGCGGTCCGGCCGTGCTCGAGGACTGCGTACGCCGCTTCCCCCACGGGCTGGCCACCGGCGACGCCGGCTGGACGACGGCCGGGAACATGCCGGCCGAGTGGGTCATCCACGTGGTCGGCCCCAACTACAACGCGGGGCAGCGGGACCGGTCGCTGCTCACCTCCTGCTACTCGCGCGCACTCGCGGTCGCCGACGAGCTCGGCGCGCGGGGCGTCGCCTTCCCGCTGGTCTCGGCCGGCATCTACGGTTGGCCCAAGGACGACGCGATCGCCGCCGCGGTGGACACGCTGCGCGGGACCGACACCCACGTCGAGGAGGCGCGGCTGGTCGCGTTCGACGCCGCGACGTACGACGCGATCAAGGCCGCCCTGGATGGCTGACCGCCGATCATCCGTCCGGCCGGTGTTCGTGCTCCACGACCACCGCAAGCCGGCGCCGCACTTCGACCTGCGGCTCGAGGAGGACGGCGTCCTCAAGTCGTGGGCGGTGCCCCGCGGCCTGCCGACCGACTCCCGCAGCGACCGTCTCGCGGTGCAGGTCGGCGACCACGAGCTCGACCACGCGACGTACACCGACGACACCAAGTTCATCGCCGACGCCGGCTGGTGGGAGCTCGAGGACCGGACCGCCAAGCGGTTCGTGTTCGTGCTGCACGGGCAGGATGGCGCGCGGCGGTACGCGATGATCACCACCGACCCCGACACCAACGACCGGTTGCTGCACCTGGTGAAGAAGCAGCCCTAGCCCACGCTGGTCGAGCCGTGAGGCCGGCCACGGCCGAGCGCGTCGAGACGCCGTGAGCGTCCCGCGGTCTCGACACGGGCTCGCCCAGGAGGCTCGCCCGGCTCGACCACCACTACGAGTGGTCGACGATCCAGTCGATGCAGGCGGTCAGGGCCTCGACGTCGGAGGGGTCGATGGCGGGGTACATCGCGATGCGCAGCTGGTTGCGGCCGAGCTTGCGGTAGGGCTCGGTGTCCACGATGCCGTTGGCGCGGAGGGTGGCGGCGACGTCGTCGGCGACGATCGAGTCGTCGAAGTCGATGGTGCCGATCACCAGTGAGCGGTGCGACGGCTCGGGGACGTAGGGAGTGGTGTACTCCGTCTTCTCCGCCCAGCCGTACAGGGCGTCGGAGGACGCCGTGGTGCGCTCGACCATGCCGGCCAGGCCGCCCTCGCCGTTCATCCAGTCGAGCTGCTCGGCCATCAGGAACAGCGTCGCGACCGAGGGGGTGTTGTAGGTCTGGTTGAGCCGCGACTGGGTGATCGCGATGTCGAGGTCGAAGAACGCCGGGATGTGCCGGCCCGACTGCTTGACCTGCCCGACCCGCTCGATGGCCGCCGGCGACATGATCGCGACCCAGAGGCCGCCGTCGGAGGCGAAGCACTTCTGCGGTGCGAAGTAGTAGACGTCGGACTCGTTGAGGTCGACGGGCAGGCCGCCCGCGCCGGAGGTGGCGTCGATGAGCACCAGGGCCTGCTCGGCCGTCGTACCCTCCGGGCGCTCGACCGGCGCCATCACCGCGGTCGACGTCTCGTTGTGCGCCCATGCGTAGACGTCGATGCCGTCCTCGGCGACGGCGACGGGGCGCGAGCCCGGGTCGGCCTTGATCACCGACGGGTCCGACAGCCACGGCGCGTCGGTGGCCGCCTTGGCGAACTTCGAGGAGAACTCGCCGAACGACAGGTGCTGGCTCTTCTCGCGGATCAGCCCGAACGTCGCGACGTCCCAGAACGCCGTCGCCCCACCGTTGCCGAGCACGACCTCGTAGTCGGCCGGCATCGAGAACAGGGCGGCCAGCCCGTCGCGCACCCGGCCGACCACCTGGCGCACCGGCGCCTGGCGGTGGGACGTGCCCATCAGCGACGAACCGGTGGCCGCGAGGGCGTCGAGGTGCCCGGTCTGGATCTTGGAGGGGCCGGCGCCGAACCGTCCGTCGGCGGGCTTGAGGTCGGCGGGGATCGTGAGCGTCACGGGCCCTAGTGTGTCAGCCGCCAAGACCCGAATCCCGTGCGAAGGACGTCGATGGACAGTGACGTGATCCTCAGCGTCCCGTTCATGCACCCGGACGCGCAGCGGCTCGTGGAGGAGGTCCAGGCGGAGTACGTCGTGCGGTACGGCGGCCGCGACAACACCCCCATCGACCCGCAGGCGTTCGAGCCGCCGGACGGCCTGTTCCTGGTCGCCTACCGCGACGGGGTCCCGGTCGCGACCGGCGCCTGGAGGCGTCGCGACGACGTGGAGGTGTTCGGCACCCGGCGCACGGCCGAGATCAAGCGGATGTACGTGACGCCGCAGGCCCGGGGAACGGGCCTGGCCCGGCGCATGCTCGCCCGTCTCGAGGACACCGCCGCCGATGTGGGGTCGGAGGCGATGGTCCTCGAGACGGGCACGGCGCAGCCCGAGGCCATGGCGCTCTACGAGAGCTCGGGCTACGCACGCATCGAGAGCTTCGGTCACTACCGGTGGTCACCGAGCAACCGCTGCTACGCGAAGCGGATCGCGCGGATCAGCTCTCCCTGACGCTGGCCTTGGCGTTGCCCAGGTTGATGACGGTGCCGGCGGCGGTCCCGCTCAGGAGCGTGATCCGCAGGGCCGTGACCTTGAGGCCGCGGGCGTCGGACTGGTCGGTGATCCCGGTCTGGATGCTGATCAGCGCGCCCAGCTCCGGAGGCAGCTCCGGCGCCGACCCGAGCGGCAGCGTGTAGGACTGGCCCTGGAAGGTCAGCATGCCCGGGATCGTGCCCTCGGTGTCGCGCTTGACCAGCCCGCCGTGCCGGTTGGTGGCCAGGTTGACCCGTCCCACGATCCCGTCGATGGTCAGCGCCGTGTCGCCGGAGCCGAGCGCGACGTGAGCCACGGAGCCCTCGGTCCACGCGGTGACCTCGCCGAGCTGGTTGACGTCGCCGAAGGCGCGGCCCTGCAGGGCGCCGAGCTGCACGCCCGGGATGTCCACGGCCGCGAGTGCCTTGCTCTTCACCTGGCCACCGGTGCCCTGGCAGGGCAGCTGCTTGGGCACGATGTCGCCGATGTGCGCGGTGCCGCCGACCAGGTCGGCGTCCGCGGCCCAGCCGCTGCCGCCCATCACGGCGTACGGCATGTCGGCGAGGATCCGCGCGTAGCTGCGGCCGATCTTCAGCGAGGAGTCGTCGGCGGTGCCCGGCGTCTGGTCCTGTCCGTAGAGCGTCACGCGCAGCGACAGCGCCATCGCGACCGCCTGCCGGGCGCCGACGCCGGTGCGCGAGGCGCCGAGCTCGAGCCGGCCGAGGCCGGGGATCTCGATCGCGCCGCTGTTCTGCTGGAGCAGGTCGACCACCTGGTCCAGGGTCGGCGCGACCTGTCCGTTGACCAGGTCCAGCAGCTGCTGGAGCGGCTCGTCGAGCGGCGTACCGGTCGGCGGGACCACCAGGTTGATGTCGAGCACGCCCGAGTCGGTGGCGGCGTGCAGCTGGCCGTCGGTGGTCGCCCATGCGCGGGCGGTCGTCGTGAGGCCGGTGATGGTCAGGCTCGGCGTCGGGACCTGCGAGTCCTGCAGGCCGAGGACGACGTTGGCCACGGTCGAGGTGCTCTCGGTGCCGGCGGCGATGCCCTGCTTCTTGTGCTTGAAGGTGTGGCTGGCGCTGGTGATCGCCCCGAGCCTGATGAGCGGGTTGTTGTTGGGCGCGTCGACCGCGAGCACCTGGTTGGTCTTGGTGCGGCCGGCCTGGCGCGTGCACCCGATCCAGCTCGGTGCGGTGCGGCCGGACCGGAGCTCTCCGGAGGCCGCCTTGACCTTGGTGCCGTAGGCGAAGGACGTGAACGCGAAGTCGGTCGGACGACCGGCTGCCTGGGCGGCGGGTGCTCCCGACACCGCCGCCAGTGCCGTGGCGATGGCCGTGGTCGTGAGCAGAGCCACGAGCCGGCCGGCTGATCTCCGGACTGATGCCTTGTCAGATTTCATGGGGGGTTCCCTCCCGAGGCCGTCAACAAAACAGAACATCTCGTCAACGACCCGGTAACTCACCCGTTACGGAGGTCTAGTCGTGCTACCCGCGCACGTCGAGCACCGTGCGCACGCCGGTGGCCGCACGGAGGTCGCCGACGGCCTCGTTGACCTCGTCCAGCGGACGGCGGGAGGTCACCATCGCCTCCAGGTCGAGCCGGCCGTGTCGCCACAGGTCGAGGATCCGCGGGAAGTCGCGGTGCGGGTCGGCCGAGCCGAGGTAGCAGCCGATCAGCTTCTTCTCGTAGAAGGCGTGGGGGAGGGCACGGAGGGACACCGCGTCCTCGGTCGAGGGGATGCCGACCATCACGGTCGTGCCGCCGTTGCGGGTCGCCTTGAGAAGGGTCCCGACCACGTCGCCGCGGCCGACCGCGTCGAAGGTGTAGTCGGCGCCCCGGCCCTCGGTCAGGTCGCGCGCGGCCTCCTCGACCTTGTGCTCGGCCGGGTCGAGGACGTGCGTGGCGCCGAAGCGGGTGGCCTGCTCGCGGCGCTCGGTGCTGGGGTCGACGCCGAGGATCGTGGTCGCCCCGGCGATGCGGGCGCCCTGGACGATCGACAGCCCGACGGCGCCGAGCCCGCTGACCACGACCGAGGCGCCGACGGGCACCGCGGCGGTGTTGAGCACGGCGCCGATGCCGGTCTGCACGGCGCAGCCGACGACGGCGGCGAGGTGGGTCGGTACGTCGGCGGGGATCCGGACCGCCGCTGCGGCGGGCACCACGGTGCGCTCGGAGAACGCCGCCAGCACCAGCCCGCGGCGTACCGGCTGCCCGCGCCAGGACAGGCGGGTCGATCCGTCCGGGTACGCGCCGCCGACGAGGCCCGAGTACGTCTGGCACAGCGTGCGCTGGCCGCGCACGCACCAGTAGCACCGGCCGCACGAGGGCGCCATCGTCAGCACCACGGGGTCGCCGGGTGCCAGGTCCGTGACACCCGCCCCGACCTCGGCCACCACTCCGGCGGCCTCGTGACCGAGCACGACCGGAAGCCCGGTGCGCAGGGAGCCGTCGAGGTAGTGCACGTCGGAGTGGCACACCCCGCAGTGGTGCACGTCCACGGCCACCTCGCCCGCGCGCGGCGGGTCGAGCTGGACCTCGTCCACGACGAGGTCGGCGCCGACCTCGGTGAGCAGGGCCGCCCGGATCGTCGTCGTGGTCACGGGGCCATCTTGGCGTCGCGGGCCGGCGAGCAGTCCGGCGGGTTGAGGCAGATGCCTCATGCGCTGTCCCGCCGTACGGGGCCATGGTCGAGGCATCGATCCGATCCGTCGAGCCGAGGAGGCCGCGATGCCGCAGGTCATGGACGTCCACGAGAACAGGCGGTCGCCCCGTGTGGCGGCACAGGGTGCGTCGGTGCTGCCTCCCGGCGCCGACGAACGCATCGCCGGCAGCGGCGTGATGGGGCTGGCGTTCGAGTCGGGCGACTACTTCTCGTTGCGCTGCATGACCCCGAGCTTCGGTGACCCGTACACCGCGGTGTGGCACCGCAACCCCGACGAGGAGTGGGTCGTCTACACGACGACAGCGCCGGAGCTCAGCTGCGAGCGGTACATCGGCGCGGCCTGCGCCCATCCGTCCGTGCGCACCCCGATCGACGTGGAGTGGCTCGACGACTGGACCTTGCGTGTCTCGGTCCCCGGCATCCTCGAGTGGACGGTCGCCCTCACGACGACCCCGCTGACGCGGGCGATGAGCGCCGCGGGACGGCTGATGCCGCACGGGATGTGGGTCAACCGTGCCGTCCTGGCGTGGATGGGGCGGATGGCCGGACCGGCGCTCGGCGTGGGCAAGGTACGGCTCTCGGGAGTGATGCCGAACCGGCAACGCTTCACGGCGGCTCCCGTCGAGATCTGGAAGGTCGTGGAGAGCCGGGCGACCATCCTGGACCGGGACGCGGGGGCGCCGAAGCCCCTGCCCCGGCAGACCCGTCTCGGCGGCTTCTGGCTGCCGCAGAGGGGGATCTTCATGTGCGGGTTCGGGCACTTCGAGAACTTCGACCCCGAGCGCCACGTCTCGGCGGCCGCGCACAACAGGGAGCTCCTCACCCGGACCGTGTGAGTCGGGCTTCCTGTGTCCGTGCGGGACCGTGAGGATGGGTCCATGTCAGCCGGGGCGTCCGGAACGCGCCGTACCGAGCTCCTGGCCGCTCTGTCGATCGCCATCGACCTCGGCCTGGGTCAGCCCGCCGAGCACGTCCTCCGGTCGTCGGTCATCGCGACGCGACTGGCCGACCGGCTCGGGCTCAGCCCCCAGCAGCGCGACACCGCCTTCTACACGACGCTGGTGATGTGGATCGGCTGTCACGCCGAGTCGCACGAGTACGTGCGCTGGTTCGGTGACGACATCGCCGTCAAGCAGGCGGCGTACCTCGTCGACTGGAACGGCGTGCCCTACATGCGGTTCCTCATGGGCAACGTCGCGCACGGCTCGCCGCTGCCGCAGCGCCTGAGGGTCATCGCCCAGCTGATGGGCAACCCGAAGAAGCACCTGGGCGACCTCGTCCACTCCCACTGTGCGTCGGCATCCCTGCTGGCCGGGGAGATGGGACTGCCGGCGGAGGTGCAGACCGCGCTGCGCGCCACGTTCGAGCGGTACGACGGCCAGGGCGGACCCGCCGGGATCGCGGGCGATGCCATCCCCGTCGAGATGCGAGTCGCGCAGCTGGCCGACCTCGTCGAGGTGCACGACCGCACCTACGGCCCGGGCGGCGCGGAGCACCTGGTGCGCTCACGAAGCGGCGGGCAGTTCGACCCGGCCGTGGCGGCCGCCTTCCTGGCGGACCCCGAGGGTGTCCTCGAGCCGCCCGCGGGTGGCGACTACTGGCGCGCCGTGGTCGAGGCCGCGCCCGACCACCACCAGCCGTTGAGCGAGCCCGATCTCGACCGGGTGCTCGTGGCCATGGGCGACTTCGCCGACCTGAAGTGCCCCTTCACGCTCGGGCACTCCCGGGCCGTCGCCGATCTCGCCGCCCGCGCGGCCGCGGCCCTGGGTCTCGACGAGGTCGATGCCGTCCGGCGCGCGGGACACGTCCACGACATCGGGCGCATCGGCATCTCGAGCCGGATCTGGGAGCAGGTCGGTCCGCTCGGCGCCGAGCAGTGGGAGCGCGTCCGCCTGCACCCGTACCTCAGCGGGCGGATCATCGAGCGGGTGGCCGGCCTCGCCGACGTCGCCAGGCTGGTCGCCAACCACCACGAGCAGCCGAACGGGTCGGGGTACCCCAAGGGTCTCCCCGCCGCCGCGCTGCCCCTCGCCGACCGCGTCCTGGCCGCCGCCGTCGCCTACGAGTCGGCGCTCGAGCCGCGACCGTACCGAGCGGCGTACGGCGCCGAGGAGGCTGCCGCGCGGCTGCGCGAGCGCGCCACCTCCGGTCGGCTCGACGCCGCGTCGGTCGCCGCCGTGCTCGAGGTGGCCGGTCACCGACCCCTCAAGGCGGCCCGCACCGACGGGCTGACGCCCCGCGAGGCCGAGATCCTGGTCCACGTGGCCCGGGGCGACTCGAACCGGGCGATCGCCGAGCGGCTCACGCTGTCGGAGAAGACCGTCCGCAACCACGTCGAGCGGATCTACACCAAGATCGCCGTGAACAACCGGATCGGCGCCAGCCTGTACGCCCTCGAGCACGGGCTGGTCGCACGCGGGAGCTGACCCGTCCCGGTCGGTCCGGCTCAGGAAGCGGCCCAGGCCGGGCTCCAGCCGGCGACCGAGTCGGCCGGCCGCGACGACGGGCCGACGTACACCGCCGAGGGCCGGATCAGCCGGCCGGTGCGCTTCTGCTCGAGGATGTGCGCCGACCAGCCGCCGGTGCGGGCGCACGTGAACATCGACGTGAACATGTTCGCGGGTACCTCGGCGAAGTCGAGCACGATGGCGGCCCAGAACTCGACGTTGGTCTCGAGCACCCGGTCCGGCCGTCGCTCGCGCAGCTCGGCCAGCGCGGCCTGCTCCAGCGCCTCGGCGATCTCGTACCTCGGCGCACCGAGCTCGCGGGCCGTGCGGCGCAGGACCCGGGCTCGGGGGTCCTCGGCGCGGTAGACGCGGTGGCCGAACCCCATCAGCCGCTCGCCCTTGTCGAGCAGCTCCTTGACGTACGACGTGGCGTCGCCGCCGCGCCGCTCCACCTCCTCGATCATGCCGAGCACGCGCGACGGGGCCCCACCGTGCAGCGGTCCGCTCATCGCGCCGATGGCCCCGGAGAACGCCGCGGCGACGTCGGCGCCGGTGGAGGTGATGACCCGTGCGGTGAACGTCGAGGCGTTCATGCCGTGCTCGGCCGCGGAGCTCCAGTAGGCGTCGATCGCCTTGACGTGCTTGGGGTCCGGCTCGCCCTTCCAGCGGATCAGGAACCGCTCGGCGAGCGTGTGTCCCTGGTCGACCTCCCGCTGGGAGACGATCGGCAGGCCGAGCCCCCGGGCGGCCTGGGCGGCGTACGAGAGCACCATCACCGCGACCCTCGACAGGTCGAGGCGGGCCTGCTCGTCGGAGATGTCGTAGGTCTGCCTCATGCCGAGCATCGGCGCGAGCATGGCCACGGCGGCCTGCACGTCCGCGCGGATGTCGCCGGTGTGGATCGGGATGTTGTAGGGCTCGGCGGGCGGCAGGCCGGGCTCGTAGGAGCCGTCGATCAGCAGGCCCCACACCTTCTCGAACGGCACCCGGCCGACCAGCTCCTCGATGTCCACGCCGCGGTAGCGCAGCGCCGATCCCTCCTTGTCGGGCTCGGCGATCTCGGTCTCGAAGGCCACGACGCCCTCGAGGCCGTGGTGGACGGTGGCGTCGGTATCCGGCATGGCCGCATTCTCTACCCAGGAAAACGGGGTGCGGCAGAGGGACCCGGTCGCCAGGCTGGTGGCTCGTGGACACCCAGCTGCGCGAGATCACCGCCGACGACGAACCGTCGGTGGCGGCGTACGTCGCCGTCGACGACGCCGCGCGCCTCGCCGACGGGCCGTGGTGGCCGCAGCTGACGGTCTTCCGGCAGACCATGGAGATGCGGCACGGCTTCGACGGGGAGCCCGGCCGGTACTTCCTCGTGGAGTCCGGTGGTGAGGCAGTGGGCAGGCTCGCCGTGCACCTGCCGATGCGCGACAACCTCGACCTCTCCTGGATCGAGCTCGCCGTCCACCCGGACCACCGCCGCCGCGGCATCGGCAGTGCCGCCATGGACCAGGCGTACGACCTCCTCCGGGACCTGGGGCGGAGCAAGGTGGGCTGGTTCGGGTGGGACGGGGAGCAGACCAGTGGCTTCGCGGCCGCGCGCGGCTCGGAGACCAAGTCCGTGGCCGTGTGCCGGCGCCAGCACCTTCACGAGCTCGAGCCCGGGCTGGCCGACGCCCTGTACGCCGAGGCGCTGCCGCACGCCGCCGCGTACGAGCTGGTCCGGGTCGCCGGTCGGATGCCCGACGAGCTGATGACGCCGTTCCTCGCGGCGGTCGCCGCGATCAACGACGCCCCGCGCGATGCGCTGGAGTACGAGGACGAGGTGTTCTCGCCCGAGCGCACGCGCGAGTTCGAGGACGCCCAGGAGGCGGGCGGCCACCGCCTCTACCGGGTCCTCGCCCGGGTGCGCGGCGCCGACGAGTTCGGCGGCGTCACCTCGGTGTCGGTCGACGGGGAGACCTCGACGCACGGGCACCAGCTCGACACGTCGGTCGTCCGAGCGCACCGCGGCCACCGGCTCGGCCTGCTGCTGAAGTCGGACATGATGCGCTGGATGGCCGAGGAGGAGCCGCGGCTGGAGTACCTCGACACCTTCAACGCCGAGTCCAACGACCACATGGTCGGGGTCAACGAGCGGCTCGGGTACCGCGTGATGGCGCGCGAGCTGCAGTACCAGGACTCGCTGGCCTGACCTCGACCGACGGACGGCCACTAGCGTGGCCAGCGTGAGCGACGACGTCGCGGACCTGCGCCGCGAGTATTCCGACCGCGGCCTGGACGAGTCCGACCTCGCGGCCGACCCGATGACGATGTTCGCCGGCTGGTTCGCCGACGTCCAGGCGGCCGGGTTGTACGAGCCGAACGCGATGGTCGTCTCGACGGTCTCCGCCGATGGCCGGCCCTCGAGCCGGATGGTGCTGCTGAAGGGCTTCTCCGACGAGGGCTTCGTGTTCTTCACCAACCAGGCCTCGCGCAAGGGCGTCGAGCTCGCGACCGAACCGCGCTGCGCCCTGCTCTTCCCGTGGCACCCGTTGGAGCGGCAGGTCCGGGTCGAGGGGACCGCGAGCGTGCTGCCCGAGGCCGACGTGGCGGCGTACTTCTCGACGCGTCCGCGCGGCTCCCGGCTCGGCGCGCACGCCTCCCACCAGTCGCGGGTGGTGGCGTCGCGGGCGGAGCTCGAGGCGGCGTACGACGAGGCGGAGCGGACGTACCCGGACGAGGTTCCGGTGCCGGGGGAGTGGGGTGGTTACCGCGTGCGCCCGGAGGCCGTGGAGTTCTGGCAGGGCCGGCCGGGCCGGATGCACGACCGGCTCGTCTATCGCCGGGCCGAGCCCGACGGGTGGCGCATCGAGCGCCTGGCCCCCTGACTTTCCGCTAACTTCGCGCCATGGCGCTGCTGGAACGGGGGCCTGCGCTGCAGGCGGCGGCCGACTACCTGGCCGACGCGACCCGGGGGGACGGCCGGCTGGTGTTCGTGGCCGGCGAGGCGGGCGTGGGCAAGACGACGTTCGTGGACGCCGTGGTCGCCTCCGCCGACCGCGCCGTCGACGTCGCGCAGGGCGCCTGCGACGGCTCGGCGACGCCCGCACCGCTCGGGCCCCTGCGCGAGATGCTGCCCGACCTCCCGGCCGACGTGTGGCCCCAGGACGCGGCCCAGGACGTCGATCGGCACGACGTGTTCACCCGGCTGTCCGAGGCCCTGCGCGATCCCGTCCGCCCGTTCCTGCTGGTGGTCGAGGACGCGCACTGGGCCGACGGCGCGACGCTCGACCTCATCCGGCACCTGGCCCGTCGGGTGCACCGGCTGCGCGCGCTCGTGCTGGTCACCTACCGGTCGGAGGAGGTGACCGGCCAGCACCCGCTGCGCGTGCTGCTCGGTGACCTGGCCAGCTCGCCCGGCATCCGCCGGATCGACCTCGGACCGCTGACCCTGGACGCCGTACGGCGCCTGGTCGAGGCCGCGCCCGACGGCACGGTCGACGCCGAGGAGCTGTACCGCCAGACGGGCGGCAACCCGTTCTACGTCACCGAGGTGCTGGCCGCGGGCGGCGACGCCGTCCCGCGGACCGTGCACGACGCCGTGCTCTCCCGCACCGCGCGGCTGTCGGACGCGGCGCGCGAGAGCCTCGACGTCGTCGCGCTGGGTGGGCCGCGCGCCGAGCTGGCGCTGGTCACGGCCGTGGCTCCCGGCTGCGAGGCGGCGCTCGACGAGGCACTGGGCGCGGGCGTGCTCCAGCTCCAAGGGGACACGCTGATGTTCCGCCACGAGCTCGCGCGGCTCGCGGTCGTCGACGAGGTGCCGCGGCTGCGGGCCCTCGGCCTCCACCGCCGGATCCTCGAGGCGCTGGAGGCCACGCCGGGCGCGGACCCGGCGCGGATGGCTCACCAGGCCGAGGCCGGCGGGCGCGGCGAGGTGGCCGCCCGGCACGCCCGGGTGGCGGGGGAGCGGGCCGCGGCGCTGGGCGCGCACAAGGAGGCGGTCCAGCAGTACGAGCGGGTGCTGCGGCACTCCCCGGACGCGACGCCGGCCGAGCGGGCCGCGCTGCTGGCGCTGCTGGCCTACGAGCTGTACGTCACCAGTCACATCGACGACGCGCTCGCGGCCCGCCGGGAGTCGCTGGAGATCTGGCGGGAGCTCGGGGACGTGGACGCGGTCGGGGACAGCCAGCGTTGGCTGTCGCGGCTCAGCTGGTTCGCCGGGTTCAACGACGACGCCGAGAGGTACGGCGCGGCCGCGACCGAGACGCTGGGCGGCCGAGGTACGTGGGCCGAGGCGATGGCGCTGAGCAACCGCGGTCAGCTGTGCATGCTCGCCGGTGACCTGGAGGGCACGCGCGAGTGGGCCGGCCGGGCGCTGGCGGTGCTGGACGCGCTGCCACCCGGGCGCGACGTCGAGGACGTCCGCGTGCACGCGCTCAACAACCTCGGCACGGCCGAGAACGAGGCGGGTCACACCGAGCTCGGCCTGCGGCTGCTGAACGAGAGCCTGGATCGCAGCATCGCCGGCGACTTCCACGAGCACGCCGCGCGCGCCTTCACCAACCTCGTCTCCTCGACGGTGCGCCAGCACCGGCACGCCCAGGCGGAGGAGTACCTCAAGCAGGGCTTGGAGTACTGCCTCGAACGCGACCTGGACGCCTGGGACTTCTACATGCGCAGCTGGCGCAGCCGGAACCTCCTGGAGCAGGGAAAGCTCGACGAGGCGGTGGCGGAGGCCGAGCGGGTGATCGGCAACCTGCGCGGCTTCGCGGTCAGCCGGATCGGGGTGCTCACGGTCGTGGCGCGGGCCCGGGGCTGGTCCGGCCGCGGGGATGCCGAGCGACCACTGCGCGAGGCCATGGAGCTGGCGATGGGGACGCGCGAGGCACAGCGGGTGTCGGTCGCGTACTCCGCGGCCTGTGAGCTGGCGTGGATCCGCGGCGCCGAGGACGAGGCGACGGCTCTTGCTGTCGAGGCCTGGGAGCTCGTCCGTCCCGACAGCAACCCGTGGACCCATGGAGAGGTCACCACCTGGGTGCCCGCCGACCTGGCGGCCGAGGCCGACCTCGACGGCACGCCGTACCTGGCCGAGGTCGCCGGCGACTGGGCGACCGCCGCCCGGGAGTGGGAGGAGCTGGGCAGCCCGTTCGCCCGGGCGCTGGCCCTGGCCCGGGGAGGTACGAGGGACGGCCTCGCCGACGCGGCGCTGGCCTTCGACGAGCTCGGCGCGGATGCCGCCGCGGCCCGTGCGCGTGCCCTGTCGCGCGCCCGGGGCTGGACGCCCCCGCGCAGCCGCCGCGCCGACACCCGTGCCCACCCCGACGGCCTGACCCGCCGCGAGGCCGAGGTGCTGGACCTCCTCCGCGAGGGGCTGTCCGACGCCGAGATGGCCGAGCGACTCGTCCTCTCCCGCCGTACCGTCGAGCACCACGTCGCGAGCATCCTCGGCAAGCTCGGCGTCTCCTCTCGTCGCGACGTCTGAGGGGATAGTCCCTGACGTTTGGGCCCCGTACCGTGCTTCGGAAGGGCCCAAACGTCAGGGACTATCCCGGCGACGTGACGAATGTCAGTTGTGAGTGAGTGCTCACTCAGTTACTGTCGAGGGCATGCCACCCCGTGCTGCCCCGCTCGCCGCGGAGGACCGGCGTACCGCGATCCTCGACGCGCTGATCCCGCTGCTGGTCGAGAAGGGCGGCGACGTCACGACCAAGGAGATCGCCCAGGCGGCGGGCATCGCCGAGGGCACGATCTTCCGGGTCTTCCCCGACAAGGCGAGCCTGCTGTTCGCCGCGGCCGAGGAGGCGATCAACCCCGCCGGGGGCCAGGAGGCCTTCGACGAGGCGCTGGCCGGGATCACCGACCTCCGGATGAGCATCGTGGTCGCGGCCGGCCGGATCCTGGAGCGGATGCGGCTGACCATGTCGGTGATGGGCGCCGTCCGCCCGTACCTCGCCGCGATGTACCACGACGCCTCCGCCGAGAAGAAGAAGCAGATCCCGCACGGACCCCCGGAGTTCATGCTCAAGGCCCAGCGTGACCTGCACGACCGGCTCACCGGCCTCTTCGAGCCGTACGCCGACCAGCTCGCCGTCGACCCCGCCACGGCCGCCCTCGCACTCCGCGCCCTGACCTTCGGCGCCGCCCGTCCCGAGTGGGGCATGGCGCCGGCGCTCACCCCTGACGAGATCGCCGACCTCGTCCTCGACGGCATCCGCGCCCCCGGCCGTCCCAGCCGTCGCACCGCTCGGGAGAAGTGACCATGTTGATCCGACTCGCCCGTACCTACCTGGCGCCCTACAAGCGGCCGCTGGCCGTCGTCGTGGTGCTGCAGTTCATCGGCACGCTCGGTGCGCTGTACCTGCCCAAGCTGAACGCCGACATCATCGACAAGGGCGTCATCACCGGCGACACCGGCTACATCGTCCACACCGGGGCGCTGATGCTCGGCGTCGCGTTCGTCCAGATCATCTGCTCGGTCGGAGCCGTCTGGTTCGGTGCGAAGACGGCGATGGGCTTCGGGCGCGACGTGCGGTCGGCGATCTTCCACCGCGTGGGGTCGTTCTCCCAGCGCGAGGTGCAGGACTTCGGCGCACCCAGCCTGATCACGCGTGAGACCAACGACGTGCAACAGGTGCAGATGCTCGTGCTGATGTCCTGCACGCTGATGGTGATGGCGCCGATCATGATGGTCGGCGGCATCGTGATGGCGATGCACGTCGACTTCGGCCTGTCCTGGCTGATCGTCGTGACCGTGCCGGTGCTGGCGGCCGCCATGGCCCTGATCATCACCCGGATGGTCCCGAGCTTCCGGTTGATGCAGACCCGCATCGACGAGGTCAACCGGCTGCTCCGCGAGCAGATCTCCGGCGTCCGCGTCGTCCGCGCCTTCGTGCGCGAGGAGCGCGAGACCGAGCGGTTCGCGACCGCCAACGGCGAGCTGACCGACGTGGCCACCCGGGCCGGCCGCTACCTGGCCGCCATGTTCCCGACGGTCATGCTCGTCGCGAACATCGCCTCGGTCGCGGTGCTGTGGTTCGGCGGCCACCGCGTCGACTCCGGCCAGATGGAGGTCGGCGCCCTCACGGCGTACCTCGCCTACCTCATGCAGATCGTCATGTCGGTGATGATGGGCACCTTCATGATGATGATGCTGCCGCGCTCGGCGGTGTGCGCGGACCGGGTCATGGAGGTGCTCGACACCGAGACCTCGGTCGCCCGGGCGACGGAGCCCGTCACGGACCTCCCGTACCGCGGCCTGCTCGAGCTCGATCACGTCGAGCTCACCTACCCCGGCGCGGACGCACCGGTGCTGCGCGACCTGTCGTTCCGGGCCGAGCCCGGGCAGACGGTGGCCGTCATCGGCTCGACGGGCGCGGGTAAGAGCACGCTGGTGAACCTGGTGCCCCGCCTCTTCGACGTCACCGGCGGCGAGCTGCGCGTCGACGGCGTCGACGTACGCCGCCTCGAACCCGACCGGCTGTGGTCCGTCATCGGGCTGGTGCCCCAGCGGGCGTACCTCTTCTCCGGCACCGTCCGGTCCAACCTGCTGCACGGCAAGCCCGACGCGACCGAGGACGAGCTGTGGGACGCCCTGGAGATCGCGCAGGCAGCCGACTTCGTGCGCGAGATGCCCGAGGGCCTCGACGCGCCGATCGCCCAGGGCGGCACGAACGTCAGCGGCGGGCAGCGGCAGCGGCTCGCCATCGCGAGGGCGGTCGTCAAGCGACCCGAGATCTACCTGTTCGACGACTCGTTCTCGGCACTCGACCTGGCCACCGACGCGCGGCTGCGTGCCGCGCTGAGGCCGGTGACCCGGGACGCGACGGTGCTGATCGTCGCCCAGCGCGTCTCCACGATCCGTGACGCCGACCAGATCCTGGTGCTGGAGGACGGTCTGGTCGTCGGCCGCGGCACCCACGGCGAGCTGCTCGAGACCTGCGAGACCTACCGGGAGATCGTCGCGTCCCAGCTGAGCGCGGAAGAGGCGGCCGCATGAGCGAGCAGAAGAGCGGCACGCTCAAGGAGACCGAGCGGATCACCCAGGGGCCGGGCCCCGGCCGCGGCCCGATGGGCGGCGGCATGGTCGGCCAGAAGGCGAGCACGTTCGGGCCGTCGGCCAAGCGGCTGGTCCGCCGGATGGCGCCGGAGAAGACCAAGGCGTCGGCGGTGATCGCCCTCGCGGTGCTGAGCGTCGCGCTGATGTCGATCGGCCCGCGCATCCTGGGCCGGGCCACCGACCTGATCTTCGCCGGCATCCTCGGCCGCAAGATCCCCGAGGGAGTCACGAGGGAGCAGGCGGCCGAGGCGCTGCGCGAGCGGGGCGACGTGCGCCAGGCCGACCTGATCCAGAACATGAAGGACCTGGTGCCCGGCCAGGGAGTGGACTTCACCGCCGTCGGGCACGTGCTGATGCTGGTGCTCGCGGTGTACGTCGCCGGGTCGCTGCTCGCGTGGCTCCAGGGGTACCTCCTCAACGACGTCGTGCAGGGCACCGTCCGCCGGATGCGCTCGGACGTCGAGGACAAGGTCAACTCCCTGCCGCTCAGCTACTTCGACAAGCAGCCGCGCGGCGAGCTCCTCAGCCGCGTCACCAACGACATCGACAACATCAGCCAGTCGCTGCAGCAGACGATGAGCCAGCTCTTCACCTCGCTGCTCACGGTCGTCTTCGTCGTGGTGATGATGTTCTCGATCTCCTGGGAGCTGGCGCTGGTCGCCCTCGTCACGGTGCCGATCACGATGGTCGTGACCGGCGCGGTGATGAAGCGCAGCCAGGGCATGTTCATCGACCAGTGGCGTCGCACCGGCAAGCTCAACGCCCACATCGAGGAGACCTTCTCCGGCCACGCCCTGGTCAAGGTGTTCGGCCGGCAGGAGGAGGTCGAGCGCACCTTCGCCGAGGAGAACGACAAGCTGTACGACGCGTCGTTCGGCGCGCAGTTCGTCAGCGGCCTGATCATGCCGACGATGATGTTCATCGGGAACCTCAACTACGTCGTCATCGCGGTCCTCGGTGGACTCAAGGTCGCCAACGGGTCCATCTCGCTGGGCGACATCCAGGCGTTCATCCAGTACTCCCGCCAGTTCACCCAGCCGCTGACCCAGGTCGCGTCGATGGCCAACCTGCTGCAGTCCGGCGTGGCCTCGGCCGAGCGCGTCTTCGAGCTCCTGGACGCCGACGAGCAGTCGCCCGAGGAGCGCGGCGCCCTCGTGCCCGAGGCCGCTCGGCACGGCGAGGTCCGCTTCGAGCACGTGTCGTTCTCCTACGACCCCGACAAGCCGCTCATCGAGGACCTGTCGCTGGTCGCGGCCCCCGGTCAGACCGTCGCCATCGTCGGACCGACCGGCGCCGGCAAGACCACGCTGGTCAACCTCGTCATGCGGTTCTACGAGGTGTCGTCCGGACGGATCACCCTCGACGGCGTGGACATCGCATCGGTGCCACGGGGCGAGCTGCGCGGTGAGATCGGCATGGTGCTCCAGGACACCTGGCTGTTCGAGGGGAGCATCCGCGACAACATCGCCTACGGCAACCCGGGGGCCACCGACCAGCAGATCCTCGAGGCCGCGCGCGCGACGTTCGTGGACCGCTTCGTGCACTCGCTGCCCGACGGCTACGACACCCACGTCGACGAGGAGGGGTCCAACCTGTCCGCCGGCGAGCGCCAGCTGGTCACGATCGCCCGCGCGTTCCTGTCCGACCCCGACCTGCTGATCCTCGACGAGGCCACCTCGTCGGTCGACACCCGCACCGAGCTGCTGCTCCAGCAGGCGATGGCCGCGCTGCGCAGCGACCGGACGTCGTTCGTCATCGCGCACCGGCTCAGCACCATCCGGGACGCCGACCTCATCCTGGTGATGGAGGACGGCTCGATCGTCGAGCAGGGGACGCACGACTCCCTGCTGGCGTCCGGCGGCGCGTACGCCCGGCTGTACCAGGCGCAGTTCAGCGCCGCCGTCCCGGAAGCGGTCGGCTGACGGGACGCGCCGGGAAAGAGGTTGAGCCCTCCTTGTCCGGCCCGATACCGTCGTCGTACACGGGAAAGGAGGTGGTCCGAAGTTGAATACTTTCAGGACGCGTGAGGTGGCTGCGGTCTAGCAGCAACCGGCCAGCTTCGTGCTCACCGAAGTGCTGCTGGCAATCCCAACGCAGACACCCGACCCGCAGGTGATCCAACCCACGTCCGGTTGGAGGGGCGCTCGGTAACGAGCTCCACACCTGCGGGTCGTCTGCGTGTGGAGGCGGAGCGGGAATGGATCCCAGGACCGATTAGTTGTGATCGGCAACTGTTGATATCGTCAACCAGTACGCCGACCACGAATCGAGATGTCTGTCTTGTCAGCCACGACCACCCCCCTCAGCTCCGCGGAGACCGCCGGGAAGATGACGCACCGCGAGGTGCTCGAGGCCCTGACCGGCCTCCTCCTGGCGATGTTCGTCGCGATGCTCTCCAGCACCGTGGTGTCGAACGCGCTGCCGGCGATCGTCAGCGACCTCCACGGCAGCCAGACCGGCTACACCTGGGTGGTCGTCGCGACGCTGCTGACCATGACGGCGAGCACGCCGATCTGGGGCAAGCTCGCGGACCTCTTCAGCAAGAAGCTGCTGGTCCAGGTGGCGCTGGTGATCTTCTCGGTCGGCTCGGTCGTGGCCGGCTTCGCGCCGTCCATGGGCGTGCTGATCGGCGCGCGAGCCTTCCAGGGCCTCGGCGTCGGCGGCCTGACGGCGCTGGTCCAGGTCGTCATCGCGAGCATGGTGACGCCGCGCGAGCGCGGGCGCTACTCCGGCTACATCGGCGCCACGTTCGCCCTGGCCACCGTCTCCGGCCCGCTCATCGGCGGCCTCATCGTCGACACCCCGGGACTCGGCTGGCGCTGGTGCTTCTTCGTCGGCCTCCCGGTGGCCGCGGCCGCGTTCGCGGTGCTGCAGAAGACGCTGCACCTGCCCGTCGTACGCCGCGAGGTGCACATCGACTACCTCGGCGCGACCCTCATCGTCGGCGGCGTGAGCGTGCTCCTCGTGTGGGTCTCCCTGGCCGGCAACAGCTTCGCCTGGATGTCCGCCACCAGCATCGCGCTCGTGGTCGGCGGCCTGCTCGTGCTGGCCTTCGCGATCTACGTCGAGGCGCGCGTGGCCGTCGAGCCGGTGATCCCGCTGCGCCTCTTCCAGGACCGCACCACCACTCTGTCGACCGCGGCCTCGATCCTCATCGGCGTGGCGATGTTCGGGTCGACGGTCTACCTCAGCCAGTACTTCCAGCTCTCGCGCGGCATGAGCCCGACCCAGGCCGGCCTGATGTCGATGAACATGGTCCTCGGCCTGGCCCTCTCGAGCATGCTCACCGGCCGGATCATCAGCCGCACCGGCACCTGGAAGCGGTTCCTGGTCGGCGGCATGGTGACCGTGATCGTCGGCCTCTCGCTGCTGGCCACCATGGACGGCACCACCTCGCTGTGGCACATCGGCGTCTACATGGCGATCCTCGGCATCGGCCTGGGCGCGACCATGCAGAACCTCGTCCTCGCGGTCCAGAACAACACCGCCCAGTCCGACATGGGCGTCGCGAGCTCCGTGGTGGCGTTCTTCCGCAGCATGGGTGGCTCGATCGGCGTCTCGGCCCTCGGCGCGGTGCTCAGCCACCAGGTGGCGACGTCCCTCGGCGGCGGACACCAGAGCCACTCGATCCCCGACCTCGACACCCTGCCGGCGCCGCTGCGCGCGGCCGTCGAGGCGGCATTCGGTGAGGCGACCGGCCACATCTTCATGGTCGCGGTGCCGTTCGCTGTGGCAGCGTTCGTGTGCGTGCTGTTCATCCGCGAGGTTCCGCTGCGCACGACCATCCAGCGCGCCGACGAAATTCCGAGCGCTCCGGTGGGCGAGCTTGCGAGCCCGGCGGAGGATAGCGAGGAGATTGAGGAGGCTCGGCGTTCGGGCGCGGAGCGACCGGGCGCGAGCCGTCTCGAAATCAAGCCCGGGTCCACCACCCAGGTCGGCCCCGAGCAGGTGCCCTCGCGATGACCCGCCAGCGGGCAGAGATCCTCGGCGACCTCGAGCACGAGGTCGCCGTGATGGTCCGGCGCATCCGCCGCGTCATCGCCGACCGGGCGCGAGCCGTGCACCCCGACCTGGCCCCGGCGTCGTACCTCATGCTCGCCTTCGTGGCCGAGCGCGGTCCGCTGCGCGCCTCCGAGATCGCCGAGCAGTTCACGATCGACAAGGGCGCGATCAGCCGCCAGGTCACCCACCTCACCGACCTCGGCCTGCTGGCGCGGGTGAGCGATCCCGAGGACGGGCGCGCGATGCTCGTCTCGGTCAGCGAGGAGGGCCGGGAGCGGCTGGCCGAGGTGGCGGGGCAACGCCGGGAGTGGCTCGACGAGCGGCTGGGCGACTGGTCCGAGCGTGACCTGGCCGGGTTCGTCGCCGCCCTCGGTCGCTACAACCGGGCCCTTGACGCCGCCGACCTGCCGGCGCGCGAGCTCACCCGCTCGAGCTGACGGTCAGCGGATCCAGACGGCGGTGTCCGGCGGCAGCTTGCCGTCGACCAGCCGGCCGCTGTTGAGCAGGACCTTGCCCCGGGGCAGCGAGACCGGGCGCTTGCCGGCGTTGAGCACCACCGTGATCGGCCCGCGCTCGAACGCGAGCACCGTCTTGGCGCGGTCGAGGATCTCGACGTCGCGCGGGGCGGTGGCGGCGAAGGTACGGCGCACCTTGAGCGCCTTGCGGTAGAGCTCCAGCGTCGACCCGCGCTTGCCGGTCTGGGCCTCGACAGTGAGGTCCTTCCACCCGGCGGGCATCGGGAGCCACGGCTGGGTGCGGCCGCCGAACCCGAACGGCGCCCGGGTGCCGCTCCACGGCATCGGCACGCGGCAGTGGTCGCGCCAGAACTCGCCGGTGCGGAACCACGCGGGGTCCTGTCGCAGCTCCTCGGGGACGTCGACGCTCTCCAGGCCGAGCTCCTCGCCCTGGTAGAGGTACGACGACCCGGGCAGCGCGAGCATCGCCAGCGTGGCGGCACGGGCGCGCGCCACGCCGACCCGGCCGCCGCCGTAGCGGGTCGCGTGCCGCACCACGTCGTGGTTCGAGAGCACCCACGTGGGGTTCGCGCCGACCGGGTCGAGGGTGGCGAAGGTACGGCGGATGCAGTCGGCCATGTCCGCGGCGTCCCACGTGGCCAGCAGCCAGGCGAAGTTGAAGGCCTGCTGGAGCTCGTCGGGACGGACGTACGCCGCGGTGCGCTCGGGCGTCTGGGTCCACGCCTCGGCGACGGCCATCCGGTCGCCGTCGTACTCGGCCAGGACCTGGTGCCAGTCGCGGTACACGTCGTGCACCTCGGGCTGGTCCCACATCGGCTCGTCCTTGGTGTCGGTCTCCAGCAGCGACTCGACGTGCCGCGAGCTGGGGTGGTCGGACTTCTCGTCGCGCAGCGACTCGTGCTTGAACAGCCCGTGGGCCACGTCGACCCGGAAGCCGTCCACGCCGCGGTCCAGCCAGAAGCGGAGCACGTCGACGAACATCTGCCGCACCTCGGGGTTGCGCCAGTTCAGGTCGGGCTGGGTCTTGTCGAAGAGGTGGAGGTACCACTGGGTCGATCCGGCGGGGCCGTCCTCGATCCGCTCCCAGGCGATGCCGCCGAACACGGAGCCCCAGTTGTTCGGGGGCTGCTGGCCGCCGCGGCCCTTGCCCGTGCGGAAGAGGTACCGCTCGCGCTCCGGGCTGCCGGGCTCCGAGGCCAGCGCCTTCTGGAACCACTCGTGCTCGTCGGAGGTGTGGTTGGGCACGAGGTCGACGATCACCTTGAGGCCGAGCGCGTGCGCCTTGCGCAGGAGCGCGTCGGCGTCCGCGAGGTCGCCGAAGCGCGGGTCGACGTCGACGTAGTCGCTGACGTCGTACCCGGCGTCGTGCTGCGGGCTCGGGTAGAACGGCGTGATCCAGAGCGCGTCCACGCCGAGGTCGGCGAGGTACGGGAGGCGCTTCGTGATGCCCTTCAGGTCGCCCATGCCGTCGCCGTTCGCGTCGGCGAAGGAGCGGACGTAGACCTGGTAGACGACGGCGTCCCGCCACCAGGGCACGTCGATTGGATCGTTCAAAGCCACGGGCGTCATCCTAGGGCGCGACTCGTCTGAGGAGCCAAGCCGGCGAACCGGCTACCGGAACTCGGTCGGGTCGACCTGGACCCAGACGTGCTCGGCGGTGGCGACGACGCGGCCGTCGACGTCGTACAGCGTCGAGGCGGTGAACGACTTGCGGCCCTCGCGGCCGCGGAAGTGGCCGACGACCACGTGCTCCTCGCCGACGACGGGAAGGGCGTCGATGCGCGCCGTCATCCGGCCCAGGACCGAGGGGTACGCCGCGAGGTCGCCCGACCAGCCGCCGGGGCAGTCGAGCGCCGCCCAGGTGCAGGGGATCGAGGCACGGCGCTGCTCGTCCTCGTAGGTGTGCCAGTCCTCGGCGGTGCTCGCGTGCGGCGTCCAGACCGCGGCCACACGGGTCGTGCCGTCGAGGTCGTCGACCGGGCCGGGGAAGATCCGCAGCCCGTCACCCTCGGCGCGGTCGGGACCGCAGGTGAAGCAGGTCGGGAAGGGGTGGGAGTGCCAGCCGGCGTACGACGCCTCGGCCGCTCGGGCCGTCGCCGCGTCGACCGCCTCCACCTCGGTCAGCGGCGTCTCGGACCGGCGGGCGTCGGCCACCGGGCCCTCGTCGTCGGCCGCGGTGGTGACTCCGTCGGTCTCGGTGGCCGGTACCTCCCGGTCCAGCGGCGGCGGCCGGCGCAGGGTCACCCTGATGGGCGGCCACGGCTGGCCGTGGTCGTGCGGGTGCTCGTGGACGAGCTCGGCCATCGCGCCGGACGTCCAGCCGCCGTTGCCGGACGACGGGGGTCCGCAGAACCGGGCGGGGACGAGCAGGTCGGTCATCTGTTGGGGTCCCCGGGGAATCGTGAGCGGGAGGAGCGAAGCGGGGGGAGCGAGCGATTCGCTGGGGTAATCATCTTCGGATCCTCTCGTACCTGGCCAGCGCCTCGACCCGCTCCTCCGCGTGGTCGACGATCGGGTCGACCGGCTCGTGCGGGTCGGCGGCGTCGCGCAGCTCGGGGACCCAGCGGCGGATGTACGCGCCGTCGGGGTCGAACTTCTTGCCCTGGGTGACCGGGTTGAAGACGCGGAAGTACGGCGCGGCGTCGGTGCCGCAGCCGGCCGTCCACTGCCAGCCGTGCTGGTTGGAGGCGAGGTCGCCGTCGACCAGCCAGTGCAGGAAGTGCCGCGCGCCGTGCTGCCACTCGACGTGCAGGTCCTTGACCAGGAAGCTGGCGACGATCATCCGGACCCGGTTGTGCATCCAGCCGGTCGCGCGGAGCTGGCGCATCCCGGCGTCGACGATGGGGAATCCGGTGCGGCCCTCGCGCCAGGCGGCGAGCTGGTCGCCGGGCACGTCGTAGTCCATCCGGGCGAACTCGGGCTTGAGGTAGTCCCGCGCCGAGTCGGGCCGGTGGAACAGGACGTCGGCGTAGAACTCGCGCCAGGCCAGCTCCTGCCGGTAGGTCTGGGCGCCCTTCCCGCGCATGCCCTCGAGGTCCTTGAGCAGCGTGCGCGGGTGGATCTCGCCCCACTTGAGGTGCACCGACATGTGCGAGGTGGCGTCGAGGTCGGGCCGGTCGCGCTCGCGGTCGTAGGCCTCGAGCTTGTCGCGCCGGTAGTCCCGCCAGCGCCGCTGCGCCGCCTCCTCGCCGGCGTCGGGCAGGTCGAGGCCGTCGGGCAGGTCCTCGGCCGGTACGCCGTCGGAGTCGGCGGTCAGCCAGCCCACCTCGCCGAGGTCGCCGGCCGGGTCGCGCCAGCCGTGCTCCTGCCAGGCGCGGAAGAAGGGTGTGTACACCTGGTACGGCGTGCCGTCGCCCTTGGTCACCCGGCCCGGCGCCACGGCGTACGGCGATCCCGTGCGGACCAGCTCGATGTCGTGGTCGGCCAGCGCCGCGTCGACCTTCTCGTCGCGGGCACTGCCGTAGGGGCCGTAGTCGGCGGCGACGTGCACCTGGTCGGCGCCGGCCTCGCGGGCCGCGCGGACGACCTCGGTGACCGGGTCGCCGGTGCGGACGACCAGGCCGATGCGTCGGTCGAGGTCCTTCAGCGACTCGCCGAGGTAGTGCCGGCGGGACGGACCGCTGGGCCCCCAGAGGGCGGGGTCCACGACGAACAGCGGGAGCACCTCGCCGTCGCGGGCCGCCGCCTCGAGCAGTGCCGGGTTGTCCGAGAGGCGCAGGTCGCGCCGGAACCACATGACTGCGGGCATCTCTCCACTCTGCCAGGGCCTTCCCCCATGCGTCAGAATGAGCCGGTGAGCGACCTGATCGACACCACGGAGATGTACCTCCGGACCATCTACGAGCTGGTCGAGGAGGACATCGTCCCGCTGCGTGCCCGCATCGCCGAGCGGCTGCACCAGAGCGGGCCGACCGTGTCGCAGACCGTCGCCCGGATGGAGCGGGACGGCCTGGTCACCGTCGAGGGCGACCGCCACCTCGAGCTGACCGAGGAGGGCATGCGCCTGGCCACCCGCGTGATGCGCAAGCACCGGCTCGCCGAGCGCCTGCTCACCGACGTGATCGGGCTGGACTGGGAGCTGGTCCACGCCGAGGCCTGCCGCTGGGAGCACGTGATGTCCGAGACCGTCGAGCGCCGGCTGGTCGACCTGCTGGGCCACCCCACCGAGTCGCCGTACGGCAACCCCATCCCCGGCCTCGACGAGCTCGGTGAGGCCGGCGAGACGCTGGAGTTCATGGACGGCATGGTGTCGCTCGCCGACGTGACCGGCACCGAGTCCGACCCGGCCTCGGTGCGCGTCCGCCGCATCTCCGAGGAGCTCCAGAAGGACGAGCTCCTGATGTCGACCCTCCGCCGCATCGGCGCGCTTCCCGACAAGGTCGTCGGCGTCACCGCCACCGACCTCGGCGTCCTCGTCGGCTCCGGCGGCGAGACCGCCGAGATCGACCTGGAAGCCGCCGCGCACATCTTCGTGGGGAAGCAGTAGCCAACCGCCGGTCGAGGAGGGACGAAGTCCCGTCACGAGACCCGGCGAGATGACCGCGAACCCCGTCAACGGGTCTCGTGACAGGCGCTGGCGCGCCTTCCTCGACCAGCGGGCGTCAGCCGGCGAGCTCCGTCAGGAACTCCGTGCAGCCCGCCTCGACCTTGTACGTCGCCAGCTCGTCGCCGCGGGTACCGCCCCGGTTGACGATGACGACCGGGGTGCCGGCCTTGGCCGCGCGGCGCACGAACCGGAAGCCGCTCATCACCGTCAGCGACGTGCCGACGCAGAGCAGTGCTCCGCCCGACGACTCGAGGGCGTCCACGGCCTCGTAGCAGCGCGACACCCGGGCCTTGGGGACGTTCTCACCGAAGAACACCACGTCCGGCTTGAGCGGGCCGCCGCACGAGCACGCCGGCACCACGAACCCCGCGGTGTCCTCGAGCTCGACGTCGCCGTCCGGCCGGGCAGTCGCACCGGAGTGGGTGGCGATCCACGAGGGGTTCAGGGAAGCCATCTGCGCCTGGAGCGACGCCCGGGAGGTGACCGACCGGCACGACAGGCAGACCACGTCCGCGATCCGGCCGTGCAGGGCGACCATGCGCCGCGAGCCGGCGCGCTCGTGCAGGCCGTCGACGTTCTGGGTGATCAGCAGCTCCGGGTCTAGGGCCGCGAGCGCGACGTGCCCGGCGTTCGGCTCGGCACCTCGCATCCGGGACCAGCCGAGGTGCGAGCGGCCCCAGTACCGCTGCTGGGCGGCCGGTCCGGACACGAACTCCTGGTACGTCATCGGCATCCGCGCCGGTGCGCCCGGCCCGCGGTAGTCGGGGATGCCCGAGTCGGTCGAGAGCCCGGCGCCGGTCAGCACCACGAGTGGCCGGTCGCGCAGGAGCGCCAGCGCCGCGTCGTACGACGAGCGGGTCGAGATGAGCGTCACGTGCCGTACCTCAGCCGGGCGCGAGCCCGCGCCTTCTCGGCCTCGACCTCGCGGTTCTTCGGCGGCGCGGTCGTCACCCAGTCCTCGAGCAGGTGCCGGGTGATGTGCGCGATCTCGTGCACCGCGTGGTTGAACGCCTCCTCGTTGACCTGCGACGGCTTCGTCGTGCCGCTGACCTTGCGGACGAACTGCAGGGACGCGGCGTAGACCTCGTCCTTGGTCGCCGGCGGCTCGAAGTTGTTCAGCGGTCGGATGTTGCGGCACATGTCCCCGAGAGTACGGCGCCCCTCGCCGCGGTCAGAGCGCGAAGCTCGACACGCTGCTCGCGGTGCTCAGCAGGACCCGGCCGTCGGGCAGCGGCACGAGCCGGACGCGGGAGATGTCGTCGCGGTACGGCAGCGGCACGTTCGTCGTGCTCATCGTCGAGTCGTCGACGTGCAGGACCGAGACGTACGCCGTGCCGTCGTACCCCGACGCGACGACGGTCAGTGCCGTCCGGGAGTCCGGCAGCCAGGTGAACTGGCGCGGGTCGTACTCGGCCTGCGCCATGGTGCCCGGGCCGTAGTCGACGGTGTCGAGCTCGCGCGGCGCCGTGACGTCGTGCACGTCGAACAGCGACGCCTTCGCGCCGGAGACGATGCCGGTCTCCTGGTCGGCGGCCGACCCGATGCCGATCATCCGGTGGTCGCCGAGGGGGTGCAGGTAGGAGGAGTACCCCGGGATCTTCAGCACGCCGAGCAGCCGCGGCGCGGCCGGGTCGGTCAGGTCGATCGCGTAGAACGGGTCGGTCTGCCGGAAGGTGACCATCACGGCCAGCCCGTCGAACCACCGCATCGCCTTGACCTGCTCGCCGACGCCGAGCCCGTCGACGCGCCCGCGCTCGACCAGGTCGCTGCCCGACCGCGACAGGGTGACGACCGCGTTGCCCAGGTCGGCCCTGGTCGTCGGCCCGACGGCGATCCGCAGCACGCCGCCGCTCTCGTCCATCGACCAGCGGTCCGCGATCGTGCCGGCGACGGAGCCCGAGGCGGCGTACGTCGTCGCGGTGCCGTCGAGGTCGAAGTCGTAGAGATAGGTGGTGCCGTCGTCCCCGGCGGATCCATCCGGGGACGACGGAGTCGGGAGCCGGGGGACGTCCCAGCAGCAGGCCTGCCAGCCGAGGCGGTACGCCGAGCTGGCCAGGTACAGGTGGTCGAGCGACATGTAGACGGTCTCGCTGGGCGTGGTCACCGCGGTCACGTCCGTGTCCTGCGGCGACGCCACGTCGAACCCGACGACGGCGACCGTGCCGAGACCCGCGTCGTGCGACGGGATGGAGACGTCGCCGCAGTCGGCGGCCCGCGAGGTCGTGACCACGCCGTCGGCGTCCTCGGTGGTCACGTGCGGCAGCCAGTCGTCGATCGTGCTCGCCCGGACGACGTCCTGGTTGCGGCGCAGAGCCGCCTCCTCGCTGGCCCTTCCACTGGGCAGCATGCCCGGCTCCACGAAGTCCAGCTGCGGCAGGGCGACCGAGATCACCAGGCGCACGACGTCGCCGTGCTGGCGGGCGGTGACGTACGCCGAGTCGTAGGTCGACGTGCGCACGACCGACGGCACCGACGGGTCGGTGATGTCGACGACCTCGACACGTGTGCCCTGGCCGATGCGGTCCTGCGCGATGCCGCTCGCGTGGCCGACCACCACGACCCGGTCCCCGGCGAGGAGCAGCTCGGGGTAGTCGAAGCCCGGCAACGACAGCGACCCGAGGAGCACGGGCTCGCTGCCGGCCACGTCGTACACCACGAGGTCACCGCCCGGTCCGATGCGCACCAGCCGGCGGCCGTCGGTCTTGACGATGTCCGGCTCGTCGACACCGGTCTCCTGGACGTTGGTCCCGGTGCCGCTCGCGTTCGCGGCCGAGGGGACCGGCGCAGCAGCCGGTGCGGTGAGCGTCCTCGCGTCGCCGGGTGCCGCCGCCGAGTCCTCGAGCGTGTAGATGCGGGTGATGTCCCAGCCCCACGGGGTGACGCGGTCGACGCCGTGGTCGACGTACCAGCGCAGCAGCGCGTCGCACGACTCCGCGGGCCGCAGGTCGGCGTTCACCAGCCGCAACGGAGTGCCGCCGCCGACCCGCTCGGGGGAGCCGGATCCCGTCGCGCTGCCCACGACGAACGCCGCGCCGACGGCGGCGACGGTGAGGGCGGTACGCGGGACGACGTGCATGTGATCTCCGACGCGGCCGCGGACGCCGCGGTTCCCGGGCCACGGCGGGGCTGCCACGATGAGGCATGCCCGACGCCCGTTCGAACGCCCGTGACCTGGACCTGGTTCTCTTCGGTGCGACGGGGTTCACCGGCGCGCTCACCGCCGACTACCTCGCCGAGCACAGGCCCCAGGGCCTGCGGTGGGGCCTCGCGGGCCGCAGCATCGACAAGCTCGAGAGGGAGCGCGACCGGCTGGGCCTGCCCGACCTGGAGCTCGTCGTCGCGGACTCGGGCGACCCGGCGTCGCTGGCCGACCTGGCGCGGCGTACCAAGGTCGTGGTCACCACGGTCGGGCCGTACGTCGACCGCGGCGAGGCGCTCGCCGGCGCCTGCGCCGACGCGGGCACCGACTACTGCGACATCACCGGCGAGGGGGAGTTCGTCGACCGGGTGTACGTCGCGCACCACGCCACCGCCGTGTCCACCGGCGCGCGGCTCGTGCACTGCTGCGGGTTCGACTCGATCCCGCACGACCTCGGCGCTCTGTACACCGTCGAGCAGCTGCCCCGAGACGTCCCGATCACCGTCCGTGGCGTCGTACGGGCGGGGGGCCTGCCGTCGGGAGGAACGTTCGAGACCGCGCTGACCGGCATGTCCCGGGTGCGACAGATCCGGGCCGCCGCGGCGGCCCGACGCCGGCTGGAGAAGCGTCCGGCGGACCGGTCCTCGCGGGCGATCGCGGGCAGACCCGGGAAGGACCCGGTGCTCGGGTACTGGCTGCTCCCGCTGCCGACCATCGACCCGGCCATCGTCGCGCGCAGCGGCGCGGCCCTCGCGGAGTACGGCCCGGAGTTCCGCTACTCCCACTACGCCGGCATGAAGACGCTCCCGTACGCCGTCGGCGGCGCGGCCGTCGTCGCCGGCCTCGGGATGGCCTCGCAGCTGAAGCCGGCCCGCGACTTCCTGATGAAGCGGTACCCCGCCGGCGACGGCCCCGACGAGGCCCGACGCGAGAAGTCCTGGTTCTCCGTCGACTTCGTCGGCGAGGGTGGCGGCGAACGCGTCCACACCCGCGTGTCCGGCGGCGACCCCGGGTACAGCGAGACCGCGATGATGCTGGCCGAGTCGGCCCTGTCGCTGGCGTTCGACACCGACAACCCCGACGTCGCCGGCCAGGTGACGACGGCTCAGGCGATGGGCGCGAACCTGACGCGCCGCGTGCGGGCGGGCGGGCTGACGTTCACGACGGTCAGCGCTCCTCGTCGATGAGGTAGCCCTCCCCGTCGCGGACCAGGACCAGGGTGACGTCCTCGTCCTCGGGCGAGCGGTCCACGGGGTCCCACGTGATGGTGTAGGCGACCGTCATGGCCCGTGGGTCGGCGACGACGTCGCTCAGCGTGGCGTCCTCGATGGTGTCCCAGTACCCCGCGTAGCTGCCTTCGTCGCCGTCGCAGCAGTCCTGCTGGAAGCGGGGGCTCAGCTGCGTCCAGGCGTCGGCAGGGTCGGCGAGGGCCGTCGCGATGTACCTCTGCACGAATCGCCGCATGGCGCCGGCCGGGTTGCCCGGCGCCGGGGGTGTCGCCGTCGTGGAGGCACTGGACGTCGCCGGTGCGCTGGACGACGGCGGGGCGGTGGACGACGGGCTCGGGGTCCGGCTGGCGGAGGACGACGGGGACCGCTGGGACGTCGGCTCGTCGGAGGCGGTGTCGTCGCCGGCGTTCGGCGCCGGGTCGGGGCGCAGCAGCGACCAGACGAGGACCGCGGCCACGAGCACGGCCCCGACGGCGAGCAGCACCGGGAGCAGCCGCCCCCGACGTACCGGCTCGGGAGCCACCGGAGGCACCGGCTCCAGGAGCGTGGTCGTCGCGGCCGCCGGAGGTGCCTCACGGGAGGTGGGCGGTGCCGCCGGCGGGCCGTCGGCGAGGTACGAGTGCACCCGGCTCATCGGCCACCGGTCCGACGGGTCGGTGGCCATGGTGTGCTCGAGCAGGTCGGCGGGCCAGCCAGATCCGGGCAGGCGTGGCGGGTCCTCGTGCACGATCCGGTACATCGCCGACATCACGTTGTCCGACTCGTAGGGCTGGCGTCCGGAGAGCGCCTGGTACAGCGTGGCGCCGAGGGACCAGACGTCGCTCGCTTCGGTGGCCGGGCGGCCGGCAGCCACCTCGGGTGCCAGGTAGGCGGGGGAGCCGGCGACCATCCCCGACGCCGTGATGGTCGAGTCGCGAGCCCGGGCGATGCCGAAGTCGGTGAGCTTGGCGGTGCCGTCGGCCGTGACCAGGATGTTCGACGGCTTCACGTCGCGGTGCACGATGCCGGCCTCGTGCGCGGCTGCCAGCGCCTCGGTCACCTGGGCGAGCAGGCGGGCGGCCTCCTCGGGCCGCAGCCCACCGTCGTCGGCGACGAGCGACGCGAGGTCCGCGCCGACCACGTGCTCCATGACCAGCCATTGCTCCTCGCCCTCGCTGACGAAGTCGAAGACCGCGACCACGTGCGGATGGTTGAGCCGCGCCGCCAGGTTGGCCTCGCGCTGGGCGCGCACCAGGCCCGGGGTGTCGCCGCCCGGGAAGTGCCCGATGCGCTTGAGGGCCACCTCGCGCCCGAGTACCTGATCCCGTGCCAGCCAGACCGCACCCATCCCGCCCTGACCGATCTGGCGGACCAGGGCGTAGCGATCGCCGATGACGCGGTGGGTCTCGGGTGACTCAGGCGACTCGGGCGACTCAGGAGGCTCGGGCGTCGGGTCCATCGCCGTCCACCCTCGCGCAGGATCCCTGGTCTCGAACCACCTCACCGGGTGGACCGGGCGGGGCCCGGGATCCTGGCGAGCCGAGAGCGGGGCGAGACCTCAGGCGCCCGTCGCGAGGGAGACCGTTCCCTCGAACTCGCCCGACGTGCGGCCGCCGACGCCGGTGGCTGCGTCGGCCAGTCGCTTGACGGTGAACGTGCCTCGAGCGCCGGCGAACCGCCCCGTCGAACGTTGCGGGTCGATGACGGCGACTTCGGTGATGAGGACGGTCCCGGGCTGGACGAGCGACGAGGACCCGGTGTGGGTGGCCACGAGGCGGTCGCCGTTCGCCGCGATGAACGTGTAGGTGCCGACTCCCGTCACGGGGCGGGACCCGAAGTCGACGGTGGCCTCGATGACCGAGGTGAACTGTCCGAGGAGCGTCGCCTGTCCGTCGGCCTCGAAACGGTCGAACACGACAGGTGGAGCAACCGGGACCCGACTGATGTGCACACCTTCGAGCGTGCCCCGGAACGGCAGCGAGCGTGGCGCTTCCGCGTGGGGGGCGCCGTTGGCCGAGGCCGACGTGGCTCCCGCCTGCGAACCCAGGAAGCCCGCCAGTACGACGAGAACCGTGATCGCGAACCGGTGCCTCAGGCTTGTCATCATCTTCGTGCCTCCTGGTCGACGTGGAGACGAGCCCCTGCGGCCCGACCCGTCGGGAGGAGGTTCCGACACAGGCGTTTCAGTTCCGTTACAGGACCCGGGTGGCGGTGGCCACCGCCTCGGCAGCGGCTTCGTCCAGTGCGAGGCCGCTGCCTGCCTCGAGGGCGACCTGCAACCGCTCCGCGGGCAACACCCGGCGAAGCGCCGTCATGGTCGCCTCTCGTACGGCCGCCTCGGCGGGCTGGATCGTGCTGCCTCCTTCACGGCGTAACGACTCGCCCGCCCCGAGGAGCCGCGCAGCACGCACGCTGTCGTCGCGCGCGGCCGCCACGAGAGCGAGACCTTCGCAGCACCAGCCCGCAGTCTCGGGGAAGCCGAGGGTGCGGGCGTGGCCGAGTGCTTCGGTGAGGTGCTCGGCCGCCTCCTCCAGCCGGTGCTCGAGAGCGGCCGCGATGCCGAGTCGCGCCAGCACGATGGCGATCACCTCCGGGTCTCCTGCGGTCCGAGCCAGCTCGAGCGCTCGGCTGCCGACCTCGCGAACCTCGGCGTACCGCCCGCCGTGGAGCAGGCCCTCGGTGAGGATGAACAGCGCCACCGCTTCCAGCCGGACGTCACCCGCGGAGCGCGCGACGCCCATCGACTCGTCGCAGTAGCCGGTGGCGCCGTCGAAGTCGCCGGCTCGCGCCGAGAGCGTCGTCAGGACGTTCAGCGAGACGGTGAGCGCGCGAGGTGGCCCCACCGCGCGTCCGAGCGCGACTCCCTCGACCGCGAACGACTCGGCTCGGGTGAAGTCGCCGAGCAGCCGCGCAAACAGCGCGGCCCCGGCGAGCGCCATGGAGCGCGGTGGTCCTGGGGCCGCCGCGGGAAGGCCCAGCGCCTGCTCGAGCCACTCGAGTCCCTGACGCCGCTGGCCCCGGACGAGCCAGTAGCGCCACAGGCGGGCGGCCAGGGGCACGGCGAGGTAGGAGCCGCCCGCCAGCGTCCAGCGCATCGCGGAGTGCAGGTTCTCGCGTTCCGCGTCCAGCAGGTCGAGTGCCTCCGCCTTGCCCTCCCGGCCCTCCGTGCGTGCGTGCTCGGCGACCTCGAGGAAGTACTCGGCGTGGGACCGCCGCACCAGGTCGGCACGGCCAGAGGTGGCGAGACGTTCCGCTGCGTACTCACGAACCGTCTGGAGCAGCCCGTAGCGCGCGCGACCCGACGCCGCCACGACGACGACGAGCGAGGAGTCGACGAGCCGGCTGACCAGCTCGTCGGCTCGCGCGAGATCGTCCGGCAGGCAGACCGCGGCCACCGCGTCGAGGGTGAATCCTCCGGCGAAGACCGAGAGGCCGGCCAGCAGCTCACGCTCCTCCTCCTCGAGCAGCTCGTAGCTCCAGTCGAAGGTGGCCCGGAGCGTCTGATGGCGAGGCGAGGCCGACTGGTGCCGCGAGCGCAGCAAGCGGAAGCGGTCGTCGAGTCGGTCGGCGATGTCGTCGACCGACAGCGACTTCGACCTCGCGGCGGCCAGCTCGATCGCGAGCGGCAGCCCGTCGAGCTCGCGGCAGATCCTGGCGACGATCCTCATGTGCGTCGCCGTCGGCGCGACATCGCGTCGTACCGCTCGCCCTCGCTCGAGGAAGATGCGCACCGAGGCGAACTCCGTCACCTGGTCACCCGGGAGATCGTCGGCCGGCGTGGGGAGTGGCTCGACGGCGTAGTCGATCTCGCCCGGTACGCCGAGAGGTACCCGACTCGTGGCCAGCACCTGCACGAAGGGAGACGAGCGGAGCACGGCGTGCACGAGCTCCGCGCTGGCCGTCACGACGTGCTCGCAGTTGTCCAGGATGATCAGCAGCTCCGCGTCGCGACAGTGCTCGACCAGGGTGTCCACCGCCGAGACGTCCGGTCGTTCGCGGACGCCCAACGCCTGGCAGACGGCGTTCCCCGTGGACGCCGCACCGTCGCTCGCCGTCAGGTCGACGAACCACACGCCACCGGTCCAGGACCCTGCCTGGCGGATCCCCACCTCGAGGGCGAGTCGTGTCTTGCCGGCGCCGCCGATCCCGCTCAGCGTGACCAGACGATGGCTCCTCAGGAGCTCGGCGAGGTCGGTGAGCTCACGATCGCGGCCGAGCAGGCTGGTCATGGGTGCCGGGAGGCTGTGGCGCTGCACCGGCGGCGAGACGGGGGCGAGATCGTGGCGCAGGACGGCCCGCTCGAGGGCTTGCAGCTCCTCGCTCGGATCGAGGCCCAGGCCCTCGGCCAGGACCGCGCGGGCGCGTTGGTACGCCGCGAGGGCGTCTGCCTGGCGCTGGGAGTGGTGCAGTGCGGACACGAGCTGACGCCACAGGCGCTCGCGCAGCGGCTCCTCGGCGACGAGGCGCTCCAGCTCCGGGACCACTGCGGAGTGACGGCCGAGCAGCAGGTCCGCATCGATCCGCTCCTCCAGCGCCGCGATCCTCAGCTCGTCCAGCCGACCGGCCTCCCGTGCGAGAACGCCACCGTCGCGAACGTCCGCGAAGGCCGGGCCGCGCCACAACGCCAGTGCCGCCGTCAGGCGATCGGCCGCCATCCCGGCAGCACCCCGCGCCAGGGCGTCGCGCCCTTCGGCGTACAGCCGCTCGAACCGCCACGCATCGACCTGCTCGGGCTCGATGTCGAGCGCGTACCCGGGGGGCCTGGCCAGGAGGGATGAGTCCCCGAGCGTCGAGCGGAGGCGGGAGACGTACACGCGGAGCGTGCCCTCAGCCCCGGACGGAGCCTCGCCGTGCCAGAGCTCGTCGATCAGCCGGTCGCTCGAGACCGTCCGCCCCGGCTCGACGAGCAGCAGTGACAGCAGGCAACGTTGTCGTCGCCCGCCGAGCTCCACCGGCTGTCCGGACCTGGATACCCCCACCGGGCCCAGCACCTGGAACGATTCGGTCGAGCGGGCCACAGCGCTCATCCTCAGGTGCACCCGCCGCACCGACAAGCCATGACCGGCGACGTCGGTGACATCTCAGGGGTGCCCCAGGCCAGAGTCGAACTGGCGACCTTTCGCTTAGGAGGCGGCTGCTCTATCCACTGAGCTACTGGGGCGTGCTCCGATCTTGACAGGTTCGCGGCCCCGGTTCCGAACCACCGGCGCGGGGAGCCGCCCGGTCGGTCGTGGCCGTCCTGGTGGTGCTGGTCGTGGTCGCGGTCGCCGAGGTCGCCCTGGCCGTCCGGCGCCGCGCGCGTTTGGCCGATCGATGACAGGGAGGGACCATAGGGGGCGCGTCGTGCGCACGACGCCTGCTTCTTCCCCTGATCCCGAGGTCGAGACTTGCCCGACGACGACGCCCCTCGCGGCGCCAGCGCGGCATCCGGCGACCCCGCTCCTCGCGGCCGGCACAGCGCGAAGCCGGCACCGCCGGAGGAGAACGGCGCCAAGCCGAAGCGGCGGGGGAAGGTCAAGAAGCGCCACACCGTGGGCCGCGTGCTGCTGGTCACCGCCGTGGTGCTGGGCCTGGTGACGGGACTGTCGACGCTGTACCTGTACCGCCACTACAACGGCAACCTCGACGTCATCGACGTCGAGAAGCAGATCGTCGACCGACCGGAGAAGAAGCAGGTCGAGGGTCCGAAGGAGCCGCTCAACATCCTGGTGATGGGCTCCGACGACCGCGACGCGCCGGGCAACAACATCGACAACCTGACCGGCGGCGGCAAGCGGTCCGACACCACGATCCTGCTGCACCTCTCGGCGGACCGGAGGCGCGCCTACGGCATCAGCATCCCGCGCGACTCGCTGGTCAACCGGCCCGAGTGCCTCGACGACGACCTCAACCCCATCCCGGGCGGCACCGACGTGATGTGGAACGAGGCGTTCTCCGTCGGCGGCCCGGCCTGCACGGTCCACCAGGTCGAGAAGCTCACCGGCATCCGGGTGGACCACTTCATCGTGGTCGACTTCGCCGGGTTCCGCGGCATGGTCGACGCCATCGGTGGCGTCCAGGTCTGCATCCCCGAGCCCGGCATCCAGGACGCCGCGCACGGGATCAACATCCCGGCCGGCACCCGCAAGCTGGTCGGCTACCAGGCCCTCAACTACGTGCGCGAGCGCTACGTGCTCGGCAACGGCTCCGACATCGGCCGGATGAAGCGCCAGCAGGCCTTCATCGCCGCGATGGCCCACCAGGTGCTCAGCGCCAACACGCTGGCCAGGCCCGACCGGCTGCTCAAGTTCCTCGACGCCTCCACCAAGTCCCTGCAGCTCGACCCGGGCCTGGGCAGCCTGGTGAAGATCGCCAAGCTCGGCGTGGAGTTCCAGGGCATCGGCCTCGACAACATCCAGTTCATCACCGTGCCCTGGCAGTACGCCCCCGACGACCCGAACCGGATCCGCTGGCTGCCCGAGGCCAAGCAGGTCTGGCAGGCGATCATCAACGACAAGCCGCTGGCGCCCAAGTTCCTCAACGACGCCATCACCGCCGAGCACCTGCCCGGCTCGCCCACGGCCTCGCCGACGGGCTCCCCGACCGGCTCGCCGACTGGCTCGCCGTCCGGTACGCCGTCCGGCACCCCGTCCGGGACCCCGAGCTCACCGACGACGTCGGAGCCCACCACCTCGCCGAGCACGCAGTCCTCGGCGGAGGCCGCCGAGCAGGCCCGCGAGAACGGCCTCTGTGCATGAGCGAGACCCCGGGCGAGAAGACCCCGCGGGACGAGGTCGAGCGCAAGCGCCGGCTGGCCGAGGTGTTCGGCGACGTGCTTCCCGACACCACCTCCGACGAGCGCGAGCAGCAGTCAGACGCCGCGGACGAGTCCGCCCGCGACTCCTGGTACCGCGACCAGGTGCCTCCGCACCACGGGGAGCGGTAGTCGGTCAGACCGACCGGTTGTTCTGCGCGGCCAGCAGGTCGCGGATCTCCTCCAGGAGGGCGACGTCCGCCGGGGTCCCCTTGTCCTCGGCGGGGAAGAAGCGCTCCTTGGCCTTGGTGTAGGGCAAGACGATCAGGTAGTAGACCACGGCCGCGATGAGGAGGAACGCGACGACAGCGTTCAAGAAGGCGCCGAAGCTCTGCGCCTCCGTGCTGAAGTAGCTCGACGCGCTGTCGGGCATCAGGCCCGTCAACCACTCGACGAACTTGGTCACCACAGCGGCGAAGGCCGCTGCCATGATGAACGCTGTGGCCAGCTCGATGAGATTGCCTCGCAGGATGAAGTTCTTGAACCCGGTCATGACGGGGACGCTAGCCGGAAAAGGTGAAGGTCAGGAACCCCGTCACCGCGGCCTGGGCCAGGGACTCGGTCACGCCCTGGGGTACGGCGACCACCACGAGCCGACCGGGCAGGGCGCCGGCCGCGTCCTGGTCGTCGGTCTCCGGCAGGGCGACCACCCGCGCGCCGGTGGCGACGAACGTGGCGCGGCCGCCCTGGGGGTCGGCCGCGACGAGGTCGATCGTGTCGCCCACCCGCAGCAGCCCCGCCGTGCCGGCGTCGGGCAGCCGGACGGGCATCGTGACGTCGCCGGGGTACGTCGCGGCGAGGGGTGGTCCGACCAGCCGGACGTCGGTCAGCGGCTCGCCCTCGCGCACCGGCGCCGCCAGCGTGCGGCCCAGCGGGTGCGTGGCCAGACCCGCGGGTGCCGTGCCGGAGGCGAACTCGACGCGGCGCAGGTCGCGGGCCGTCAGCGTCGTGCCGCCCGGCAGGTCGCGGGCCGCGGTCAGGACCAGCTGGACCTCCGGAGCGGGCGGCCGCACCTGGTGCAGCGCCGCGACCACGGCGGCGGCGGCGAGGAGCGCGGCGAGCGGGCGGCGTCGCGACAGCAGCGCTCGGCGTACGGCTCGCCACCGACGGCGGAGCTGCTCACGCACGGCCATCCGAGGACGGTAGGCCCGGAGCGGGGAGCGTGCGGGCGGCTCTCCACAAGGGCGCCCGACCGGTGACTCAGGCGGGGGCGGCGGCCTTGGTGTCGCTCGAGGACGTCGTGGTCTCGGTCTTGGTCTCGGACTTCGACCCGACCTTGGTCTCCGTCTTGGTGTCGCTCTTCGTGTCCGAGGTGGAGGCGCTCGCGGACGTGGAGGCATCGCGGCTGTCGTTGCGGTAGAAGCCGGAGCCCTTGAAGACCACGCCCACCGCGTTGAAGAGCTTGCGCAGGCGGCCGCTGCACTCCGGGCACTCGGTCAGTGCGTCGTCGGAGAAGCTCTGGAACTGCTCGAAGGCGTGCCCGCACTCGGTGCAGGCGTACTGGTAGGTCGGCACGGTTCCCCTCACACATGTGGCTGGCACTCGCCGCTGGCGACTGCCAATGGTACGGCACACTGAGAACCACCATGAGCGACCCCGAATTCCCCTCGCGCACCTGGTGGCAGCGGTTCCGGGGTTGGCCGGGGGCGGGTCGGTGGGCGACGTACGTCGCGCTCACGCTCGTCCTCGTCCTGGTGGCCGTCCTGGTCGCGGGGGTGGTGCTGGTGCGCCGGCCGTTCCCGCAGGTCGACGGCACGATCGAGGTGCCGGGTCTCGGCGCCGCGGTCGAGGTGGTGCGCGACGACCACGGCATCCCGCAGCTGTACGGCGACTCGATGGCCGACCTGATGGCCGCGCAGGGCTACGTGCACGCGCAGGAGCGCTTCTACGAGATGGACGTGCGCCGGCACATCACGGCCGGCCGGCTCTCGGAGCTGTTCGGCTCCGACAGCCTGGAGACCGACGAGTTCATCCGTACCTTGGACTGGCGGCGGGTGGCCGAGCAGGAGCTGCCCCTGCTCAAGCCGGAGACGCGCGCGGCGCTCGAGGCGTACGCCGCGGGCGTGAACGCCTACCTCGAGACCCACAGCCCCTCGGAGATGGCCGTCGAGTACACCGTCCTCGGCCTCGGCGGTCTCGACTACCGGCCCGAGCCCTGGACGCCCGTCGACTCGCTGGCCTGGCTCAAGGCGATGGCGTGGGACCTCAAGGGCAACGTCGACGAGGAGATCGAGCGGGCACTGGACGGAGAGGACCACACCGCCGACCAGGTGGCCGAGCTGTTCCCGGCGTACGACTACCGGGCCCACCAGCCGATCGTCCGGCAGGGCGCGGTGGTGGACGGGGTGTTCGAGCAGGACGCGACCACCGGAGGTACGAGGACCCCGGAGCGGCCGGCGTACACGGCCGGACAGCGCGACCAGCTCGTGCGGCTGCACCGACTCCTGGACGACCTGCCCGAGATGGTCGGCCGCGGCGACGGGATCGGCAGCAACAGCTGGGTCGTCGACGGTGCCCACTCGACGACCGGCGAGCCCCTGCTGGCCAACGACCCGCACCTCGGCGTCGGCATCCCCGGCATCTGGGTGCAGATGGGCCTGCACTGCACGACCGTCGGCGACGACTGCCCGCTGGACGTCGCCGGGTTCACGTTCTCCGGGGTGCCGGGCGTGATCATCGGCCACAACGCGGACGTCGCGTGGGGGTTCACGAACCTGGGGCCGGACGTCACCGACCTGTACGTCGAGCGGGTCACCGACGACCAGTGGGAGCAGGACGGCCGGCTACGGCCGCTCACCACCCGCCAGGAGACGATCAAGGTGCTGGGCGGGGACGACGTCACGATCACCGTCCGGGCGACCAAGCACGGGCCGATCGTCAGCGACCTCGTGGACCTCTACGCCGACCTGGCCGAGGACGGCCCGCCCGATCCCTCGGGCACCGGCCGCGGCGCGCAGCCCGGCACGACGAGCGCGCTGTCCCTGGCCTGGACGGCGCTGACCCCGACCACCACCGCCGACGCGATCCTGGAGATCGACACCGCTCACGACTGGGCGAGCTTCCGCGAGGCGGCCTCGTCGTTCGCCGTACCGGCGCAGAACCTCGTCTACGCCGACCGCGAGGGCCACATCGGCTACCAGGCGCCCGGCCTGGTCCCGATCCGCAAGTCCGGCAACGACGGCCTCGTGCCGCAGGCCGGCTGGCTCAGCGAGAACGACTGGACCGGCGACTACGTCCCGTTCGACGGGCTGCCCAACGTGCTGGACCCCGACGAGGGCTTCATCGTCACGGCGAACCAGGCCGTCGTCGGGCCGGACTACCCGTACTTCCTCACCTCCGACTGGGACCGCGGCTACCGGTCGGAGCGGATCCGGGACCTGATCGAGCAGCAGGGCCGGCTGTCGGTCGACGACATGGCGGCGCTGCAGCTGGACACCCGGAGCCCGCTGGCGCCGGACCTGGTGCCCCGGTTGCTGGCGGTCGACCTGCCGCGCGGGTACGCCTCGGCCGGCCAGCGGCTGCTGCGCCACTGGGACTTCGACCAGGATGCCGACAGCGCGGCCGCGGAGTACTTCAACGTGGTCTGGCGCAACATCCTCGAGATGACCTTCCGCGACGACCTGCCCGAGGACGCCTGGCCCTTCGGCGGCGACCGGTGGACCCAGGTGGTCGGGAACCTGCTCGAGCAGCCCGACTCCACCTGGTGGGACGACGCGGACACCCCCGACGTGGTCGAGCACCGCGACGACATCCTGCGCGAGGCGATGGTCGAGGCGCGCGACGAGGTGACCAGGCTGGACGCCGTCTCGGTCGAGGGCTGGGAGTGGGGCCACCTGCACCACCTCGACCTGCGCAACCAGACCCTGGGGGAGTCGGGCATCGGCCCGGTCGAGTGGCTGGTCAACCGCGGCGGCTGGGAGGTCGGCGGCAGCGCGGCCTCGGTCAACGCGAGCGGGTGGGACGCCACCGACCCGTACTCGGTCGACTTCGGTCCGTCGATGCGGATGGTCGTGTCACTGGCCGACTTCGACGACTCCCGCTGGGTGAACCTCACCGGCGTCTCGGGCCACCCGTTCAACGCGCACTACACCGACCAGACCGACCTCTGGGCCGAGGGCAGGACGCTGCCGTGGTTGTTCTCCCGCGACGCCGTCGAGGAAGCCGGCGAGCACACGCTGACCCTCATGCCGTGATCAACCACCGAGACGGTGGATGCCGCTCGGCGTCACGGCGCCGGTGACCCGGCGGTCGTGGGGCTCGACGGGTACCTCGCGGCCCAGCTCGTCGTCGTACACCAGCACCCACACCGGCGTACCCACCGGGACGCGGGCCAGGGCGCGGTCGTAGCAGCCGCCGCCGCGGCCCATCCGGTCGCCGGTCGGGGAGACGGCCAGGCCGGGGATGAGCAGCACGTCGGCCGTGCCGATCGAGTCGACGCCCAGGCGCGGGCCGGCCGGCTCCAGCAGGCCCATCCGTGCGGGCATGAGGGAGGTGGGTCCCTGGTACACCGCCCAGTCCAGGTCGAGGTCCGGCAGCACGACGGGGAGCACGACCCGCTTGCCCAGGCCCACGAGCCCGTCGAGCAGCAGGCTGGTGCCGGGCTCGGTGCCGACCGAGACGTACGCCGAGAGGGTGGCCGCGCGACGTACCTCCGGAGCCGCCAGCACGTGCTCGGCGATCGCCCGTCCGGCCTCGCCCACCTCGAGCAGGCCGCGGCGGTGGCGGGTCGTCATCAGCTGGTCGCGCAGGGCGAGCTTCGCGGCGTTCGCCGAGGGCGGACGAGGAGGCTGGGAGGGGGATTGCCGCTCGACCACCCCGCAAGCCTACGATCGAAGCATGGGTAGTCCAGGTTTGCACCAGGCGCGGCAGAAGATGCTCGACGCCGGCGTGGACGAGGTGGCGGTCGACACCTTCGCCCACTACTACCGCCTCCTGGAGCACGGCGAGACGGGCATGATCCCCGAGTCGTCGATCGAGCCCCTGGACATGGAGTCGCTGGCCGACGTCGAGGTCGACGACGACGCCGCCGCCGAGGCGATCCGCACCACTGCCGTCATCAAGCTCAACGGCGGTCTGGGCACCTCGATGGGCATGGACCGCGCCAAGTCCCTGCTGTGCGTGCGCCGCGGCCTGTCCTTCCTCGACGTCATCGCGCGGCAGGTCCTGCACCTGCGCCAGGAGTACGACGCGCCGCTGCCGCTGATCTTCATGAACAGCTTCCGCACGTCGGCCGACACGATGGCCGCGCTGGCCAGGTACGGCGGCCTGCCGGTCGAGGGGCTGCCCCTGGAGTTCTGGCAGAACAAGGAGCCGAAGCTCCTCAAGAAGGACCTCAGCCCCGCGGCGTACCCGAAGAAGCCCGACCTCGAGTGGTGCCCTCCCGGCCACGGCGACCTCTACACCGCGCTCCGGGGCACGGGTCTGCTGGAGCGGTTGATCGAGCAGGGGTACGAGCGGGTGTTCGTGTCCAACTCCGACAACCTGGGCGCCGTGCCCTCCCCACGCATCGCCGGCTGGTTCGCCGGCAGGGGCATCCCGTTCGCGATCGAGGCCGTGCAGCGCACGCCGTCGGACCGCAAGGGCGGGCACTTCGCGCGCCGCAAGAGCGACGGCCACATCGTGCTGCGCGAGACCGCGCAGACCCTCAAGGAGGACCAGGCAGCGCTCGCCGACCTGGACCGGCACCGGTTCTCCTCGACCAACAACGTGTGGTTCGACCTGGTCGCGATGCGCCGTGAGCTCGACCGTCGCGGCGGCATCCTCGGCCTCCCGCTGATCCGCAACGTCAAGCACCTCGACCCCGCCGACCCGAGGACGCCCGAGGTGATCCAGATCGAGACCGCGATCGGGGCGGCGATCGAGGTGTTCGAGGACGCGCAGACCATCGAGGTCGGCCGCGACCGGTTCATCCCGGTGAAGACGACCAACGACCTGCTGGTGCTGCGCTCGGACGTCTACGACCTCGGCCAGGACTTCGGTCTCGACCAGGCGGCCGACGTGCCGTTCGTCGAGCTGGACCCGGAGTTCTACAAGCTCGTCGGCGACTTCGACCAGCGCTTCCCGGAGGGTGCGCCCTCGCTGCGCAAGGCCAGCTCGCTGAAGGTCGACGGCGACTTCACGTTCGGGCGAGGGGTCCAGGTCGTCGGCGACGTCGAGCTCGAGAGCAACGCCGCCCAGCGGATCCCGGCCGACACGGTGCTCGATGGGTGATCCGCTCCAGACGTTGCGCAGCGTCACCGAGCACCAGACAGAGATCCTCGACAGCCTGCGTCCGCTGCCGCCGTACGAGCAGCCGCTGCTCGACGCCCTCGGGCTGGTGGCGGCGGCCGACGTGTACTCCCCGATCGCGCTGCCGAGCTTCGACAACTCGGCGATGGACGGCTACGCCGTCTGCTTCGACGACGTCGCGTCCGCGACCGACGAGCACCCGGTCCACCTGCCCGTGGTGGGGGAGATCGGCGCCGGTCAGGCCCGGATCCTGGCGATGTCGCCGGGCACGGCGGTGAAGATCATGACCGGCGCGCCGGTGCCCGCGGGTGCGGACGCGGTGGTGCCGTACGAGTGGACCGACCGCGGCGTCGCGCAGGTGGTCATCGCGCGGGCGCCGGAGGAGGGCCAGCACGTGCGGTCCGCCGGCGAGGACGTCACCGAGGGCGACCTGCTGATCGAGGACGGGACCGTCCTCGGCCCGCGGCAGCTCGGCCTGCTCGCGAGCGTCGGGCTGGCCACCGTGGTGGTGCGGCCGCGGCCGCGCGTGGTGATCCTCTCGACGGGCTCGGAGCTGCGCGACCCGGGGTCGCCGCGCGGCCACGACTCGGTCTACGACGGCAACTCCTACATGCTGGCGGCCGCCGTGCGTCGCGCCGGTGCGATCGCGTACCGCGTCGGGATCGTGCCCGACGAGCCGAAGCTGTTCCTCGACGCCCTCAACGACCAGCTCGTGCGCGCCGACGCGGTGATCACCAGCGGTGGCGTGTCGATGGGCGACTTCGACGTGGTCAAGGAGGCCCTCTCGCCGTTGGGCACCGTGTGGTTCGGCGGGGTTGCCATGCAGCCGGGCAAGCCCCAGGGTTTCGGTGTGGTGGGCGAGGACGCGACCCCGATCTTCACCCTGCCGGGCAACCCCGTGTCGTCGTTCATCTCCTTCGAGATGTTCGTGCTGCCGGCGTTGCGCCGGATGATGGGCCGGCTGCCGTACACCCGTCCCACCGTCGCGGCGACGCTGACCCACGCCGTGTCCTCCCCGCCCGGCCGGGCGCAGTACCTGCGCGGCGAGCTCTCCGACGGCCCCACCGAACGACAGGCGAGACCGATGGTGTCGCCGGTCGGCGGGCCGGGATCGCACCTGGTCGGCGACCTGGCCCAGGCGAACGCCCTGATCGTCGTGCCCAGCGAGACCACCTCGGTGGCCGCCGGCGAGACCGTGACCGTCGTCCCGCTGGAGCAGGAGTTCTGATGGACGCCCCCGATCGCCTCACGCACGTCGACGAGTCGGGGGCTGCGCGGATGGTCGACGTGTCCGGCAAGGACGTGACGGCGCGTACGGCTTCCGCGTCAGGTCGCGTGCTCGTCTCGCCCGTCGTCGTGGACCTGCTCCGCGGCGCGGGTGTGCCGAAGGGCGACACCCTCGCCGTCGCGCGGCTGGCCGGGATCATGGGCGCCAAGCAGACCCCGTCGCTGATCCCGCTGTGCCACCCCCTCGCGCTCTCGTCGGTGACCGTCGACCTGACGGTGGCCGACGACGCCGTCGAGATCGTCGCGCGCGTCTCGACGACCGACCGGACCGGCGTGGAGATGGAGGCGCTGACCGCCGTGTCGGTGGCCGCCCTGACCGTGATCGACATGGTCAAGGCGGTCGACAAGGGCGCGGTGATCACCGACGTACGGGTGGAGACCAAGACCGGGGGCAAGTCCGGCGACTGGACCCGGAGTTGATCCGCGGGATGATCCGCTCGTGAACGACGAGGTCACGCACGTACCCGCCGCGGTGGTCGTCGCGTCCAACCGCGCGGCCGCCGGGGTGTACGAGGACGCGACGGGCCCGATCCTCGTGGAGTTCCTGCGGTCGCTGGACTTCGCGGTCGGCGACCCGGTCGTCGTACCGGACGGGCCTCCGGTCGGCGAGGCCATCGCGGCCGCCGCGGCCGACGGCGCTCGCGTGGTCCTGACCACGGGAGGTACGGGGCTGACGCCGACCGACCGCACACCGGAGGAGACCCGCAAGCTGCTGGACTTCGAGGTGCCCGGCATCGGCGAGGCGATCCGCGCCTACGGTGCCGCCAAGGGCATCCCGGCCGCCGCGCTGTCGCGCGGGACCGCCGGCGTGATCGGGCACTGCCTGGTGGTCAACCTGCCCGGGTCACGAGGTGGCGTGAAGGACGGTCTCGAGGTGCTGGCACCGATCCTCGAGCACGCCGTCGAGCAGATCGTCGGGAGCGACCATTAGCCCGTTCCCGCCGGGGTGGCCGGCCACCCTGCACCAGGGAAGCGTCACCGTCCGGCCGCTGAGCCGCGCGGACGCCCAGGCGTGGAAGGCGGCCCGCCGCTCGAACGCCGACTGGCTGCGGCCCTGGGACGCCACGGTGCCGCCCGGCGGTGCCGAGCGGCCGAGCAGCTTCCGGCAGCTCGTGCGCCGGCTCGACCGGCTGGCCCGCAGCGGGATGTGCATGCCGTTCGCCATCGACGTGGACGGTCGGTTCGCCGGGCAGGTCACCGTGAACAACATCGTGCGCGGGTCGGCGCAGTTCGCCTCGGTCGGCTACTGGCTGGACCGTGCCTACGCCGGCCGCGGCGTGATGCCGCTGGCCGTCGCGATGGTCATCGACCACTGCTTCACGACCGCCCGGCTGCACCGCATCGAGATCGCCATCCGGCCGGAGAACACGAACTCCTTGCGGGTCGTCGAGAAGCTCGGGATGGCCGAGTACGGGTATGCGCCGCGGTTCCTGCACATCGACGACGCCTGGCGCGACCACCGGTTGTACGCAGTGACGGTCGAGGAGGTGTCCGGCCGGATGGTCGATCGGCTCAAGGAATCCCACTAGTCACACGAGTTCGCTGGCGACACACCTCTTGACATCCGTCCCAGCATGCGCTGGCAAACCTAGGCTCGACCCCGTGGACCTGAGCGGACTGATCTTCGTCGCCCTGGCGGTGGCCTGGGCCGCCTACCTGATCCCCAAGGCGCTCAAGCACCACGAGGACAGCGTCCGCAGCCGGTCGGTCGACAAGTTCTCCAGCACCATGCGCGTGCTCGCCCGCCGCGAGCCCGTCGACCGCCGCAACGCGCGCCTGGTGGTGACGCCCGGCAAGCCGGCGGCCCAGGTCGAGGTCGCCGTCCAGGGATCGCCCGCCGTCGTCACCCCCGAGGTGCTGCGTGCCCGCCGCGCCGTGGCCAACCGCGCCGCGCGCCGGCGTCGCCGCGTGCTGCTGACGCTGCTGCTGGCCAACCTCGCCGTGGTCGCGCTCGCGACGGCTCACGTCATCTCCTGGTACTGGTCCGCCGCCCCGGCCGCCCTCCTCGTGCTGTGGCTGGTCGCCTGCCGGGTGATGGTCCGCCGCGAGCGGAGCTCCATGCCGTCGCTGGTCGAGCAGGTGGTCGAGGCCGTCGAGGAGATGGTCGACGAGACCGCCGAGCGCCCCGCCGTACCCCTCGACCTGGCCGACACCGACTCCTTCGCCGCCGTCTCCGCCGACCCCGCCCTCTGGGACCCGGTGCCGGTCACCCTTCCGACGTACGTCGACAAGGCCCCCGCCGCCCGCCGGGCCGTCCGCACCATCGACCTCGACAGCACCGGCGTGTGGACGTCGGGCCGCACCGAGGCCGACAGCCGCCTCGCGCGCGACGCCGAGGAGGCGGACCGGGCCGAGCGCTCCTCGCAGGACGACCGCTCCGCGCAGGACGGTCGCGCCGTCGGGTCCTGACAGGGCCGGCTGATTCGGCCGGGCCGACGGCCCGATGCTAACGTTTCGCTTCGCTTGGGGCTGTGGCGCAGTTGGTAGCGCGTCTCGTTCGCAATGAGAAGGTCAGGGGTTCGAATCCCCTCAGCTCCACTTACCCGACATGTGTGTCAGAAGACCACTGGTCGTGCGAGGAGCCCGCTCGCACGACCGCGACCGGAAAGAATCCGGCAGAACTCAACCGCGTCCATGCTCCACGTGGCCGACTCGGGGGCGACGCCACGCGCCCACGAGCCTCCTGCCGGGCCGGTCAGGTCCAGGTGGAACGGCTGGCCGTGCAGGTCGGCCCATTCCTCGACGGCGTGGGCGACGATCAGGCCGTCGTGTGGCGGGCTGAGCTCGAGCTGTCGCCCAGTCGCGCGCGCGAGGTCGATGCGGTGCATCCACGCGTCGCGGGTGTAGATGGTCCCCAGCAGTCGTTCGAGGGAACAGGCACCAAGTGGCTGTCCCAGGGGCAGCCGCAGTCTGCGAACCGGCGTCGGGATGCGGCGTCGTGCCTGGATCGACAGTCGGGCGGACCGCTGCAGGTCGGCGCGGAGCTGGAGCGGCGTGCGGTGGTGGCGCTCGGCCACCTGGATCGCGTTCATCGCATCGATGAGCAGCTCACCTCGTCGTCGACGGCGAAGTCCGGCCACGAGCTGGTGCACACGCTCACGGGTCCCGCCGGTCGCCTCGGCAGCGCCGACCAGATGGGCCACGACGGCCCAGACGTCCCATGGGGCGCAGTCCGTGGGACGTGACCAGTCCTCGGGACCGAACGTCGCCAGCAGACGATCGAGGCGCCGGTACTCCTCCTCGGCAGCGTCCATCCATCGGGTGTACGTCACGGGCACGGGGTCAGCCTGCCGGATTCGTCTTGCGTCGGGGTCTCGCACTGGCCCCCGGTACCCGGGAATCATCCAAGGTCGCGCTCAGGAACATGTCCACCGACCTGTCGACCAGCTGCGACCAACGCCGGCCCTGCGGATCGTTGCTGACCTGTTGGGAGGCGAGCCCGGTCATCAGCGCCGTGAACAGATCGATGTCGCTCGCATCGCGAACACCAGCCGACGCCAGGACATCGACGAGAGCCTGCAGCGCAGCGACCGCCAGCCGGTAGGACTCGGGCGATGGCTCGAAGCCGGGGACGGGTCTGAGGTAGAGGAGGGCGTATCTCGCCGGCTGCTCGACGGCGAAGTCGAAGAAGACGCGAGCCGCGCGGTGCAGCATCGTGACCGGGTCGGGGTCGACCTCCGTCGCCTCGATCCGGTCGAGCATGGCGCGGCAGCCGTCGGCAAACATCGCGTCGTACAAGGCGCTCTTGCTCTCGAAGTAGACGTACAACGACGGCGCCCGCATCCCCACCCTGCCGGCTACGTCCCGCAGGCCCCATCCGGTCACCCCGCGCTCGTCGGACAGCTGCCACGCAGACTCGACGATCTCGCGCTTGGTCGACTGGTGCCGGATGGAGCGGCGGTCCCGCGGCGCTGGCTCCTCCCACTCGGATGGCACAGGGCCTCCACCTGTGTTTTCGCCGGTAGCTCTTGACATGCCCACCAGGCAGAGCCTAACAATGTTAGGAAAACCGTGCGCTGTTCAGGAAAGGCGTGTCGCTACCTTGCGACGCCCACCCTGTCGAACTCGGGTCCGGCGCCGACCGACCCGACCGACGGAGGCTTCCCATGGCGTCACTCGCCGATGGCATCCAGACCAGAGCCCGCACCAGGTTCGTCCTGCTCTTGCTGGCCTCACTCATCGCCGCGGCGCCGGCCGCCCTGGTGCCCGTACCGGCGACCTCGGCGGCGCGCACGAACGCTGGGCACAACGGGATGCTCGTGTTCGCGGGCGACCTGGGACAGGGGTCAGAGATCTTCGTGATCGACGCGCGCGGCCGAGGCTTCACCCAGCTCACCGACGAGGCTGGGGAGGCAACATCCCCGGACTGGTCGCCCAACGGCGCCCGGATCGCATTCCAGCTCGACCACGACGAGACCGCCGACATCGCCGTCATGAGGGCCGACGGCGGCGGGCTGCACGTGCTCGACCTGCCGGGCTACCAGGCGCAGCCGGCCTTCACCGCGGACGGCACGCGCCTGGTGTTCGAGTGCGGCGACTGCGACGGGCGCAACGGCATCTTCGTGATGGACCTCGACGGCACCCAGCCGCAGCGGCTGACCACGAATCCGTTCCAGGACGAGGGCGACTCCGACCCCAACGTGTCGCCTGACGGCAGCACCGTCACCTTCGTCCGGCACCTCGTCGACGGCAAGCTCCAGGCGCTGTTCGCTGTCGACATCGACGGCACCAACCTGAGGAAGCTCGTCGACTACGGACGAGAGGTCGCCGTCAAGCACGACTGGGCACCCGACGGAGCTCACATCGTCATCACCACCGCGGCCGACTACCCCCACCACCGATCGCCCAACATCGCCACGATCCGCGCGGACGGCACCCACCTGAGATTCCTCACCCACTTCCGAGGAGGACGCTGGGGTGCGTTCGCCGGCAGCTACTCCCCGAACGGCGAGTGGATCGTGTACCGGATCGAGAACCTCGAGTCCGAGCGCTACGTGATGATGAAGATGCACCCGGACGGCTCCCACAAGACCCGCATCGCGGCGATGCCCTTCCGGCCCCGCGGCACCGACTGGGCCGTCCGATGAGGCCGCGTCCGGTGGGGTCTCTGAGCGCGGTCGCAGCCGTCCTGACGCTGGCGGTGGCCGTGGCGCCTGCTGCTGTCGCCGATCCGGCAGGCTCCCCGCAGTCGTCGGCTCAGACCATCACGTGTGACGCAGGCGCGGTCTTCCGTACCGCTGCGGCCGGCCACGGGCTGTACTCGCCCGCGCACGACCTGGACAGCACGGCCGTGCTGACGCCGGTCCACTTCGGGGAGATCACGTTCACCTTCGTCGGTGCGGACGGGAGCGTGGAGGTCGACGTGGTGCCCGGGGACAGCAAGGGCCCGGGGGCGCTGGGCACGGCCGGAGCGGTCCGGTGTGACTACGTGAGCAGCTTCGACGTACCCGGCGGAACCGTGTTCGTCTCCGGCGAGATGGTCGCAGTCATCACTCCTCGCGCAGGGGAGCGTGGATGACGGCGGCCAGGGCCGTCGAGACCGCTTCGGGGCCGTTCATGACCATTCATCGTTGCCACGGGGCGGCGTCGTGAAGCAGACGGTGCCGGCGGTGGTGCTGCTGATCGCGCTCGGGGCGACTGGCTGCGGAGCGGATGGTGGTACGGCCGAACCCAAGACGCCGACCGGGTCCAGCGCAGCGACGTCAGTCTCGTCACCCGCAGCCGAGAGTCGTGTCTATGTGTCACTCGGCGATTCGTGGCCGGAGGGCGCGCACTGCAACGGGTGTCGTACGTTCCCGCAGCTGCATGCCGAGATGCTCCAGGAGTCGCTCGGCGAGCCGGTCACGCTCGTCGACCTCGCGGGGCAGGCGCAACCCTCGTTCGACGCTCCGGGGGGCGGCGGCAGCGCGGGACTGCTCCACGCGCTCCGGACGGCGGAGTCGTTCCGCGCAGAGGTCGCGACCGGCGACATCATCGTGATCGCGACGGGACCGAACGATGGCGGTGAGATCTTCGAGCAGATCATGGACGGCACCTGCGGTGGCAAGGATGACGCCGGCTGCGTCGTACCTCTGGCCCGCACGTGGATGCGCGAGTTCGACGCGATCCTCGACGAGATCGAAGCTCTGCGGGCCGGACTGCCGACCGCGATCCGTCTGGTGAACGCTGCCAACGCCTTCAACGACCCCACGGCCAGTGCCGCGACTCGGCGCGGGTTCGCGGCGTACTTCCAGGCGCTGACCGTGGCGCTCTGCGACAACGCAGAAGCGCACCACGTGGTCTGCGTCGACGTCCGCCCGGTTCTGAACGGGCCGGACTTCGACCAACCGGTGGACGACAGCACGCAGGAGTCGATGGACGCAGTGGCCGAACTGCTCCGTCGGACGGGAGTGCCCGAGCTCGAGTAGCCGCGAGGAGAGCAGCGGAAGCTCTCGACGGTTGCCCATCCGCGAGGGACGTGATGGACCCCCGGGCCGGCTACCGCCTCATCTGGGCGGCGCGCGCCTCCGTCTTCTCCTGCTGCCTGGTGAGCTGGTCGTCGAGCTTGACGTAGCCGAACCACCAGTGGGCGAGCAGGCCGATCAGCATGCCGCCGACAGCGAACGCGGACCATGGGAACTCGGGCGCCAGGGTGATGTTGATGATGATCAGCCCGGCGGCGACCAGCAGGGTGACGATGCCGTGGACGACCACGCCCGTGGTCGCGTTCTCGTGCGCCATCGCCCGTTCGGCTGTCTCGTAGTCGTGCAGAGTGATGTTCGCGGTGCTCATGGAGTTCACCTCCCTTCCCTCAAGCGTTGGTGGCGCGCTGGCGCCGGACCAGGGCGGTGACGGCGCCGGCTGCGAGGAGGACCCACACCCCGGCGAGGCCGGCGGCCAGGTCGCTGTTGCCGTGGCTGGCGTAGTCGGCCGTCTCTTGGGGTGGCAGCATCTTGGTGGGGCCGCCTTCACTCTGATGCACCGCGGCCGAGACGTGTGCGGTGCCATGGGTGATGAAGGCACCGACCGGGTTACCGGTGAGCACCGCGGCGGAGTCGGCCATCACGGTGCCGACCAGCGGCGAGCGCATGTCGGCGTCGCGGTACTCGGGGTAGCCCAGGTGGTAGCTGGCCGACATCAGCAGCGACAGGGCCAGGACCAGTCCGGCGTACCCGACCTTGCGACGTGCTCCGGCACGGTCGCCGTGCATCAGCAGGTACGCGACGGCGGCGGGGAAGACGAACAGGATCAACGCGTCGACGCTGCCGTAGACCAGGCCACGCCAGCCGATCTCGAACCACCACCGCCACCCCTCGGGGTGGCCGGTGGCGTCGGAACCGAACACGACGGCGGCCACACCGACACCGGCGACCGCGCCGACGACCAGGCTCCACGCCAGGTTCAACGGCCACAGGTCGCGTAGCTGGGTCCCATAGGAGGCCAGGAACGCGCCGAACCACGCCAGCGCGACGGTGAAGTAGACCAGGTAGTACAGGTCGGGCTGGAGCCCGAGCACGTCGGCCCCGACGAAGGGCACCACGAAGAACAGCGCGGCTCCGCTGGCCAGCCAGATCAGCGGTCCAGCCGTGGCTTGGGAGCGTGGGCTCAACTCCGGGTGTGCGGGCGGGTCAGGACGACTCACCACAGGGTGTCCAGCGTGCGAGGTGATCATCACGCGTTCATCTCCTCTCCTGAGTGCTTCCGAGGGGTTCCACCGGCCGCAGCCCGACGAACGGCCGGGTGCTGAAGTAGTCGCGCATCGCGGCGTCCGAGTGCAGGTCGACTCCCAGCACGCGCTGGATCAGGCGCACGCGCCACGGGTGACGGCGGCGGAACTCGACCCCCACGGCGAAGGCCTCCTCGTCGCTGAGGAACCGATGCTGCGGTACGAACGACTCCCGCCCGATCTGCACGCGGAGCGCCGGGCCGGCCCGGAGGTTGCGGATCCAGTCCGCGCGGGCTCCCCAGACGGAGCAGATCACGGCCTCGCCGGTGGCCTTGTTCTCGGCCAGCACCATCGCGGCCGTCGCGTGTGGCTGCCCGGTCGTGCGTCCGACGTGGGTGAGCACGAGAAAGGTGCGGCCCAGGAACAGCCACCCCAGTCCCACGCGATAGAGGGGCAGGGGCAGCCGGAAGACGAACAGCGCCAACCTGCCGGGCTGCCGGCGGAAGCCCAGCAGCGACCGAGTGTCTGTCCGCTGGTTCCCTGGTCTGGTCGTCATCGCCATCGATGTCACCTCCATGGAGGCGGCTCGCGGTTGGGTGCGGTCCCCACTCGGATCACCGTGTCAACGTGAACGAGCCGACTCTCGCGATCCGTGGTCGCTCACTTCAAGGATGACCCTCGACCGCCACGCCGGTGCAGGGTCCTTGGACCGTCCTGCGAGGGACTTCGTGGCCGGTAGGCAAGTGACCAGCGTCAGTCCGCCGCCTCGTCAGTCCATGTCGACGTGGTCGTAGGGGTCGATCCGCCCACGGGCCACGGCGCGGGCGGTGCGCCTGTCCATCCGGGCGCTCCGGGGGAAGTTCTCGTACCAGTGGTCGATGAACCGCTGGTACTTCAGGGTGGGCGCGCGTCGCTTCAGGATCGCGTAGTTCTCGTCCGAGTACATGGCCGAACTCGTCCAGTTGGCAGATCCGTTGAGGGTGACGTAGGCCGTACGGTCGCCGTTCCACCTGCCGTTGATGGTCAGGGCCTTGAGGTGGAAGTAGTTGTCGAACTCCCCGTCGCCGTCGAAGTCCTGGACGAGGTGCTTCTTGGGCACGACCCCGCGGACGGTGGGGCGGTTGAGGAACCGGAAGACGTTGACGCCCATGACGGTGTAGGCGATGCGGACGTCGCAGCCTTCCGCCCACAGCTTCTTCAACTGGGACGCGATCTCCATCCCACGCTCCTCCCGCAGGACGTCGGGAGCGGCCCGGATGATCGTCCGACCGTGGGGGGTGTTCGTGGCGCCGTGGCAGGCGACCTTGTCCAGCAGGTCCCGGACGGGGTCTGGGCCGACTCCGTCTGGACCGAACATCGGGAAGAAGCCGAGGAGGTCCTTGCCGGAGCTGCGGTGGACGAACTGCTCCTCGACCGGCTGGTCCTGCCACATCTCCCGGTAGACCCCTACCGCGAAGTCGTACAGCGCGCGGTTGCCGACCCAGGTGTACATGTCGTTCCACTGGTTGATGACTCCGGCCACGGTGAGGTTGGCCGAGCCCGACATGACGACGTCGTGGGCCTTGCCGGTCTTGGAGAACAAGAAGACCTTCGTGTGGGCCGACCCCCTCCGTCCCCGGCAGGACAGGATGCACGTCTTGGCGTAGCTGCGCCGGCTGGAGGGGACAGTCTGGTTGCCGCGCTTGAGTCCGGCCCTGAGACGCTTGAACCCCGGGTTGGGCACGTCGACCAGGTTGGTGTTCGCCATCAGCACGCGGACCTTCACGCCACGCCTCTGGGCGTCCAGCAAGGCGTCGACGGCGACCCGCGACACGATGTTCCAGGACATGATCCGGATCCGCGACCTGGCCGGGGCGTGGCTGATGGCCGCGATGATCTTGCCGTAGACCGCGTTGCGGCGGTCTGGTGCGCCAAGGGCCGTGTTGAAGACCACGCCTGGGCGTGGCGCGTACCGGCGGGTCTTGGGAGCGGCCTTCTGCCGGGGCCCGGGAACGGCGCTGATCTTCGCGGCGGCAGGAGCTGACACGGAGGCCTCACGCGCCGACACGCCGGGGCGATGGGCCTGGGAGACGAGGGTGTCGTCGGCGGAGGCGCTCACGTCGACGGCAAGGGTCACGGCTACGAGGACGAGCGGGGCCACCCATGGTGCAAGCCGCACCTGCCACTCCTTTGAGACTCGGTCATCAAGGATCCCGATCCGGGCAAGCCACAGCGAATGGTGCCCCGCTGGAAGCGCCCGGCGCCGTGGCGAAACGGCACTATAACGCGCGCCTACGCCAGCGATGTCCCCGCTGGCGGACCCGTCACCCCGGTCGTCGACGGAGGCGTCAGGACCGCCGCCCGGCGCGGCTGCTCCGGTCGCGGGCAGCGCGCATTGCGGACCTGGCCGGGGCGGGGAGTCGTCGGACCACGCGACGCGCCAGCGCGTGCGCGCTCGAGTGGCGCCGACGGGGAGCCGGGGCACGGAGCCTGGTGACAGGAGCCGGGCCCGGGAGCAACGCGACGGGGAGGTGTGGCGCGGCGAGCAGCCTGGCGGAGACAGGGATCGACGTCCCGACGGAGGTGCGAAGCGACACCTGCCACGCGGAGTCGCCCAACGACTCCCGCCGTATGTCGAACCTGATGGCGACGGACTGGCCGTACGGGGTCACCTCAGCCGGCGCGACCAGGCTGTTGCCGTTCCCGTCGCTGAGCTCCATCTCCGTGGGCCCAGGCCCATCCGGAACGCCGGTCACGACGAGGCTGACACTGATCCTTCCCTGCTCTCGGCGCGCCCAGCTCAAGTGGTCGACCGCCAGCGGCTCGCCTGGGTCGGTCATGGGGTCAGGTCCTTAGCTCCGAGATCGGATCGCTCCCAGGCAGCTCGCAGTTCGCTCCTCGCCCTGGCGGGGTCGCGGTGGCGCGCCTTGCGAACAGCCGCGAGCAGCGGGCTGTCCAGCAGGGCTTCCGGAGAGATCGCGCGAGTGCGGGCCAGGACCCAGGGGGGCACGCCCTGCGGATCGGGTGAGACGAGGTCGGCGACGACCTCGTCGTACGCGGTCGCCAGCCTGCGGTCTTCGCGGTCAGCCATCAAGACGACCAGGCTGCCGGTTGGCGCCGTGTCGACCTCGAGCACGATGAGGTCGGGCCGGTGCCTGCGCAGCACGTCGATGATCTTGTAGACGTCGCCCGCCCATGCGCCCCCCGAGGCGGCGGTGCCGATACGGCCACGGCTTGCTTCGTCGGCCGACCGTGGCAGTACGTCGTCGATCACCACCACGGTCGCAGGATGGCAGTGACGCTCCGTGTTGATGAAGTCGCGCAACGCGAACTCGGCCAGATGCATCCCATCGATGAAAGCGAGATCCACCATCTGGCCCGGAAGATGCGCGAATGGATGGCGCCGAGCGAAGAACTCGTCGCTCGACGTCCTGACCAGGTGGACGTCGCACATCAGCTCGTGGCTGACCTCGAAGAAGGGGTCGACGCCCACACTGGGGACCCGAGACATGGACAGACTCTCCCCCCTGCGCACGCCGATCTCGAAGTAGGTGCGCGGCTGCAGCGTCCGGTGCAGACGGCGGAGGAGAGTGTGTTTTCGCACGCCGCGTCACCCCTTTCGACGGCAGGTCGAAGCGGGCCTGGTCGTGACGTCGGGTCCCACCAGACGAACCTAGTGCTTCACCACGAGGACTGATATCCCGGGCAGGGGCGAGGGCCCGAGTCTCCGATGGACTCCTGCCCTCACGTCGGCTACAAGCCGGCGAAGAGGTCGCGCAGATAGTCGCCCTCATCGCCGTCGGTGTCGAAGTAGAACGGTGAGACGAACCCCCGGCCAGCGCGCCGGCAGAAGAGCTGGTCGAGCCGGTGCCCCATCACGGAGGCGATCATGTACTCGTTGGTGGGGCCGTAACGACGCGACGTCACGGTGATCATCCGCTTCGGCTCGGTGGCGAAGAGAGCGCCGAACATCCCGGCCCCGGAGAACCCGGCTATCACGTCGGCCTCCCGAAACGTGCGCGCTTGTTCTGGCAGGCTCATGGTCTCGGGCCGCAGCACCGTGAATCCGAACTCCTCGGCGAGCCTCTCGACATCGTGACGGTTGCGGCAGTTGCGCCGTTCCTTGGACCGGGTCATGAAGACCCTGCGTGGGTACTCGCGCTCGGGCGCGCGGGTGACCAGCTCGTCTCCGACGCGCCGCCAGACCTCTGCGATCTCGGGGTGGACATACGCCGGCATGCTGAACATCGGCGTCGCCGTCAGCAATCGTTGCACGCGGACCGGCCGCCGGATGACGGCCAGCTGCTCGGGGCGGATGCCGGCTGCCTGCCAGAGCTCCAGCTCCCACGGCTGGATCCTGTGGGTCGTGACGCCCACCAGCACCTTGACGTCGGGAGCGATCCGGCGTGCCGCGGCCAGTGCCCACAGTCGTGACATCTGCTCGGTCATCGCGTGGCCGAACAGGCCGCGCCACTCGCTGTCCAGGTGGAAGAACGTAGCTCGTCGCAGCGGTGGTTCCTCAGCGGGTCGGTCGCTGATCCGGGCGAACAACGGTGCCAGCTCGTCCGTGCAGTGGTTGTGGAGCGGCCGCTCGAGGTGGTGGCGGTAGGTGTCGGGCATGAGGACGCTGTCGTGCGCGACCACCTGACCGGGCGCGCACACGGCTCCCTCGAGCTCGCGCAGGTGCAGCTCAGGAACCTCGAAGGCCGGCTCGTACGGGATGCGCAACGCCGAGGTGTTCTGGCTCAGTTCGCACCGCGACTCGAAACGCAGGCCCGGACGGCGCTCCACCACTCGTGCCGTGGCGCTCCCGCGCAGCTCGATGTACCGCGCCGACTCCACCTCATCGAGCTTGGCCAGCGCCCCTTCTGCCCGCGACACCAGCCAGAGCCACCCGTGCGCCAGATACGTCGCACTGGTCTCGGCGGCCAGCCGAGGCCGGCCCGAACGAAGCTTGGCCAGCATCTGTTCCAGCCCGTCCTGGCCGTCCTGGGTGAGAAAGCAGCCCCCTCGTTGCACGTGGTAGAACACCTCGCGCACCCGGGCGAGCCCGCATGGTCCGCCACGCAGGTCGACCACGACGGAGAAGGGGCCGGCTGCGGCCAGCTGGACGTGCACGTCTTCAGTGACCACGACAACGTCCGCGCCGCGTGCGGTGAGGGCGTTGCGCAGGGCGACGCCACTGGCACCCTCGGGCCCGCTCACGACCGCGACGCGCAGGGGTCGCTGCGTCGTGACGTCGAAGAGGCGACGAGTCACGCGCCTCGCACTGGCCGGCCCCGATGCGCGGGCAGCCCGCGCGCGGCGGAGCCTTCTGCGCACGAGTGACGCCAACCGCGGACCCACTCGTCGTGCGCTGGTCACATGTGCCTCACAACGTCCACACCGGGCTCGCGCCGAGATCGGCCTGCTTCCCGACACTCTAGGTCCAGCAGGGATTCCTGGCTCGCGGCTCGTCGGGTCGACGTCGGGGCGCAGGCTGACCGCACCGTTCGCCCGGAAAGTCGGTGAGTTCGGTCGTTCGGCGACGTACTCTCGTCCGGCCATGGACGACGACGAGCGGCCGCTCCCCACTGCTGAGGAGCTCGGCATCAGCGAGGCGGAGTACCAGCGCATCCTGCGCGGGCTCGACCTGGCGCCGGAGCAGATCGCGGCGACGGTGCGATCCGGTCAGGACCCCGGTGAGGACAAGCGGGGTGTGCGCTGGGAGAAGTGGCCGCTCGTCCTCACCGCCGCGATCCTGGTCGTCATCCTGGTACCCCGGTTCGGGCTGGTCGGCGGCAAGGACTACCCGCCGACGTACGAGTTCCTCCAGGCCGTCGACGGCCAACCCGTGACGTACAGCTCGTGCAGCCTGATCCAGGTCGCGGTGTACCCCGCCGGCGGACCGAGCAACGCCGAGCAGCTGGTCCGCGAGGCGGTCGCGAAGGTCAAGGCCGCGACCGGGCTCGACATCGTCGTGGTCGGGTCGTACGGCGGGCACGCCCCGAACTGGAACTTCGAGGCCGCGCCGGTCACCTACACGGACCCGGTCAGCGTGTCGTGGCAGGACGGCAACGCGATCGCGGCGATGACCGAGGACACGGCGGGCCTCGGCGGCAGCCCCGTGGTGACCAGCGTCAACGGGACGCAGCGCCGGGTGGCCGGCACGATCGCGCTGTCCCGCGACTACTACGCCCAGCTGCAGCAGCGCGGCGACCACGCCGAGGAGGTCGCGGTGCTCCTGCACGAGTTCGGGCACGTGATGGGTCTGGGGCACGTCGACTCGCCGCACGAGCTGATGTACGAGGACAACGTCGGGCAGACCGAGTTCGGCGCCGGCGACCTCGAGGGCCTGCGGCGCCTGGGCCAGGGGCCCTGCGTCTCCTGAGGACGACGTCGCGGCAAGGTGGCACGCGTACGTCGCGGGCGGCCGTAGTTGAGAAGTTGCTGAAGGCCCTTCCGTACGGCGCCGGGGTCCGTAGCCTGGCAGCGTGGACGTGGGTGCTCCCGAGCTGATCCTCCTGCTGGTGGTCCTCGTGCTGCTCTTCGGGGCCAAGAAGCTGCCGGAGCTGGCCCGCGGCAGCGGTCGGGCGCTGCGCATCTTCAAGCAGGAGGTCAACGCCAAGGACGAGGCGCCCGAGCAGGACGCCTGAACGACGAACCGGGGCCGCCGGCATGGTGCCCGTGACCCCGGTCCGCGTTCAGCGGCGGATCACCTCACGGGCTGGCCCGGCGGGACGTTCATGACCAGGAGCTGGCCCTTCTCGACCTGAGCCGGGTCGGCGACCGCGGTGTGGTTCTGGTCGTCGAGCAGGTACTTGCCGGCGCCGAGGAACGGGGCCCAGATGATGCCCGAGGACTCCTCGTCGATGGTGGTGAACGAGCTCCCGCCCGGAGTGAAGCGCTGCGGGTCGTGGTCGGCGATCCGTCGCATGGCGCCCGTCGTGGTGTCGTACTGGTAGATGCCGGCGAGGTAGGCGTTGCCACCCGGGTCCTCCTGGATGAGGACCTGTCCGCGACCGTTGATGGTCAGGTTGTCCATCATCTTGGGCCCGACGGAGGCCGGGGTGTCGTCGGCCGGGCCTTCGAGGACCTTGGTGATCGTGCCGCCGAGCTCCGGGTGGGCGGCGTCGACGAAGCTGAGCCGCCACAGACGGCTGTGCTTCGTCATGCCGGCCGTCGTCACGAAGTAGTAGTCGTTCGGGTTGCTGGGATCCCAGGCGCCGTCCTCGGGACGGTCGAACGCCGTGCCGGTGTCCGACAGGGTGAACGGCTGCGGGGTGCTGGGGAAGGCCGTCGCGCCGCTCTCCGTGGGGAAGCCGGTGACCGCGATGCTCTTGCGGGTCCCGCCGGTCAGACCGGCCCGCTCGATCGGGGAGCCGGTCGCCTTCTTGGTGCCCGAGTACACGTAGACGTTCTGCGTGCCGCCGTCGCTCTGGCCGATCACTGTCGTGGCGTCGCCGGTGGCCGGGTTGGCGACCACGTTCTCCCAGCCGGCCTTCCCCAGCGCGGTCAGCTCGTAGCTGGTGCCGCTGTCGACGACGTGGGCGAACGCGCGTCCGTTGGGCGCGCTCTCCTCGCCGTCCATGAAGATCCGACCGTCGTAGCCCAGGCCCGTCTCCGGGTTGTAGAAGGCCGTCAGGGCCGGCAGGTCGGCCGAGCACAGACGATCGAGGTTCTTCGGCCCCGTCACGTTGACCAGGTTGGTGATCTGGTCGCGACCGGAGATCACCTCCAGCGTGTCCTTGTCGATCACCCACCGGGAGACGAACGATCCCGACGTGTTGCCGTGGCTGCGCGCCACGCTCGTGGCGGCACCGAACTCGTGGTTCATCAGCACGGTGAAGGTGCCGTCACCGTTGTCGTAGGCGCCCAGGCCGTCGGGGGTGCCGGCCATCGTGTAGCCGCCGACGGTGTCACCCGCGGTGAGGATGCTGGTGAGGGTGACGCCCGGGACGTGGCGGACGAGGTACGGCGTGTCACTGCTGGACGGCCCGGAGGAGCCGCCGGGAGCGGCCATCGCGGCGCCGCCGACGCTGAGTGCGAGAGCGGACGCCACGGCGCCGGCGGCGAAGCGAGGTGTGGACTTGGCAGACATCGACGATCCCTTTCGAAGGTCTCCGCGGGGTGCGGACGTGGCCACGACGCTAGGGAGCGGAATCGACCCGGCCGCGGCACGTGGGACGACGAACGGGTGAACAGTCGGCGACGCTCGATCGCGCCATGGCGTCAGGGGCCGCGTGAGAGACTCCCGCCCCGAGCCAAGGAGTGCCCATGCCCCTGCCCCACATCACGCGCATGCCGATGCGCCGCACGGCCGCGGCCGCGGTCGCGACCGCCCTGCTGGCGCTGTCATTGACCGCCTGCGGGGACGACGGCTCCTCGTCGCCCGGCGGTGGCGCGACCGAGACCAAGACGATCACCATCACCTTCGACGGCGACACCGTCACGCCCAACGGTGAGCGTGTCGACGTCGCGGTCGGCCAGCCGATCGAGCTCGACGTCACCGCCGACGCCCCGGGCGAGATCCACGTGCACAGCAACCCCGAGCAGGAGCTCGAGTACGACGAGGGGTCCACGACCCTGACGCTCGACCCGATCACCCAGCCCGGGGTGGTCGACGTGGAGTCCCACAGCCTCGAGCAGACGATCGTCCAGCTCGAGGTGAAGTAGCGCGAGCGCTGGTCGGGGAGGTCGCGCTGGGTCGGCTTCCTCCACCAGGAGCGGCGTGAGTATGGTTAGGCTGCCCTAACTCCTTCGAGAGGTCGTCGTGAAGCCTGCTCCCGTCCTCCTCGCGCTCACCCTCGTCACCGCGCTGGCGGCGACGGGCTGCAGCAGTGACGACGGACCGTCGATCGTCGTCTACAACGCCCAGCACGAGCAGCTGCTGGAGGAGATCGCGCCGGCGTTCACCGACAAGACCGGGATCGAGGTCGAGCTGCGCAACGGCGACGACGCCGAGCTGTCCGCCCAGCTGGTCCAGGAGGGCGACGCCTCCCCGGCCGACGTGTTCCTCACCGAGAACTCTCCGGCCATGTCGGCCGTGGAGCGGGCCGGCCTGTTCGCGCCGCTCGACGCCGCCGCCACCGACCCGATCCCCGCGCAGTACCGCCCGGAGAGCGGCCTGTGGACCGGCTTCGTCGCACGCTCCACGGTGCTCGTCTACAACCCGAGCCTGATCTCCGAGGACGAGCTGCCGGACTCGATCATGGACCTCGCCGACCCGGCGTGGGCCGGCAAGATCGCGTTCTCCCCGACCGGTGCCGACTTCCAGGCCATCGTCGCGGCGGTGCTCGACCTCGAGGGCGAGGACGCCACGCGCCAGTGGCTGGCCGGTCTCAAGGCCAACGGCACGGTCTACGACGGCAACAACGTCGTGCTGGAGTCGGTCAATGCCGGCGAGGTGCCGATCGGCATCGAGTACCACTACTACTGGTACCGCGACCAGGCCGAGTCCGGCGAGAACAGCGACAACACCGAGCTCTACTTCTTCGGCGACCAGGATCCCGGAGCCTTCCTGTCGATCTCCGGGGCGGGCGTCCTGAAGTCCAGCGACCACGCGGCCGACGCCCAGAAGTTCGTGGAGTTCCTGACCAGCACCGAGGGCCAGCAGGACCTCGCGGACAGCTACGCGCTGGAGTACCCGCTCAACCCCGCGGTCGGCCTCGACCCGCCGGTGAGGCCGCTCTCGGAGCTCCAGCCGCCCACCGTCGGCATCAGCGACCTCGACGGGCAGCAGGTCGTCGACCTGATGACGGAAGCGGGGTTCCTCTGACGGCTCCCACCCGCGCCGGGGCTCCTGGTCCGGGCGCGGTCCTCGCCCTGCTGGGGGTGCTGGTCGCGGCGACGTGCCTGCTGCCCCTGGGGTACGTCGTCGTCTCGTCCGCCCAGCTCGGGCCCGGCGAGGCGATGGACTTCCTGGTCCGCCCACGCGTCGGCCGGCTGCTCTGGAACACCACCCGCCTGCTGCTCGGCGGCGTGACGCTCAGCGTGGTGCTGGGGGTGGCCTGCGCGTGGCTCGTCGTCCGCACGAACCTGCCGGGGCGGCACCTCTGGCACGGCCTGCTCGCCGCGCCGCTCGCCGTACCGGCGTTCGTGAACGGCTGGGGCTGGGTGTCCACGACGCACGGCGTCCGGTCCTTCTGGGGAGCGGTCCTCGTGGTCAGCCTGTCCTACTACCCGCTGGTGTACCTGCCCACGGTCGCCGCCCTGCGGCGCCTGGACTCCGGGCTCGAGGACGTCGCCGCGTCGCTCGGCCACCGGTCGGTCGCCACGTTCCTGCGCGTCGTGCTGCCGGCGATCAGCCCCGCGGTCCTGGGCGGCGCGCTGCTGGTCGGGCTGCACCTGCTCGGCGAGTACGGCGCGCTGCAGATCCTCAACTACCCGACCCTGACGACGGGGATCCTCGACCAGTACCGCACCAGCTTCAACGGCCCGGCGGCCACGTTGCTCGCGCTGGTGCTGGTCGCGTTCTGCCTGCTGCTGCTGGCGCTCGAGCTCCTCGCGCGCGGGCAGCGGCGCCGGTCCCGTGTGGGGTCCGGGGTCAACCGGCTGGCCACCCGCACCAGGCTCGGCTCCTCCGCGGCGCCCGTCGTCCTCGGCCTGACCGGGCTCGCGGTCCTCTCCCTGGGCGTCCCCCTCGCGAGCCTGGCGCGATGGCTGGTCCGGGGTACGTCGACGGCGTTCCCGGTCGGCGAGCTGACGTCGGCGACGTTCACGACCCTCGGTCTGGCGGTCGCCGGCGGGCTGGTCGCCACCGTCGCCGCGCTGCCGGTCGCCTGGCTGGCGGTCCGCCACCGCGGCGTCCTGGCCACCGCGATCGAGCGCAGCGTGTACCCCGCCAACGCGCTGCCCGGCATCGTCGTCGCCCTCGCCCTCGTCACGGTGTCGATCCGCTCCGTCCCGGCGCTCTACCAGACGATTCCCCTGCTGGTGCTGGGCTACAGCATCTTGTTCCTGCCCCGCGCCGTCGTCAGCGTGCGTGGCACCCTCGAGCTCGCGCCGCCCGTGCTCGACGACGTGGCCCGGTCCCTGGGCTGCACCGACGTCGAGGCCGCACGCCGGGTGACCCTCCCCCTGATCCTGCCGGGGCTGGGTGCCTCGCTGGCCCTGGTGTCGCTGGCGGTCAGCACCGAGCTCACCGCCACGCTGCTGCTCTCGCCGATCGGCACCAACACCCTGGCCACCCGGTTCTGGCAGCAGGCGTACTCCGTCCAGTACGGCGCCGCCGCGCCGTACGCCGTCCTCCTGATCCTGCTCTCGGTGCCGGCCACCTGGCTGCTCTCGCGGGCGGCCAACCGGGACGGACTGCGGGCCCCTGTCCGCCCCCTGGGAGCGGTCACGTGACCGGACTGCGCGTGGAGGGGCTGGCGAAGTCCTTCGGCCAGACACGGGTGCTCGACGGGCTGGACCTGACCGTCACCGACGGGATCACCGCCGTGCTCGGGCCGTCGGGGTGCGGCAAGACGACCCTGCTGCGGCTGGTCGCGGGCTTCCTCGACCCCGACGGCGGCACGATCGCGATCGGCGGCCGGGTCGTGGCGGGGGCCTGCCGCTCGGTGCCTGCCCGGGCCCGGAAGGTGGGGTACGTGCCGCAGGAGGGTGCGTTGTTCCCGCACCTCGACGTCTCCGCGAACATCGGCTTCGGGCTCCCACGGGCCGAGCGGCGCGGCGCCCGGGTCACCGAGATGCTCGACCTGGTGGAGCTGCCCGCCGTGGTCGCGCACCGCTACCCGCACGAGCTGTCGGGCGGCCAGCAGCAGCGTGTCGCGCTGGCCCGGGCCCTAGCCCCGGCGCCGACCCTGGTCCTCCTCGACGAGCCGTTCTCCTCCCTCGACGCCGGGCTGCGCGAGGACACCGGCCGCGCCGTCGCCCGCGCACTGCGCGCCAGCGGGGCGACGGCCCTGCTCGTCACCCACGACCAGGGCGAGGCGCTGTCGCTGGCGGACCAGGTGGCCGTCATGTCGCGCGGCCGGTTCCTCCAGGTGTCCTCGCCGGCCGACATCTACCTGAGACCGGCCTCTCCGGACGTCGCCGGGTTCGTCGGCCACGCGACCCTCCTCGCGGGCTCCGCCGCAGGTCAGCAGGCCAGCAGCGACCTGGGCGACGTACCCCTCCTCGACCCGCACGACGGTCCCGTGCTGCTGGCGATCCGGCCCGAGCAGGTCACCGTGGCGCCGTCCGGCGGGGTACGTGCGGAGGTGCTCGACGTGTCGTACTTCGGCCACGACGCCACCGTCCGGGCTCGCATCGAGGGCAGCGACGCCGTCGTGATCGCGCGCGTGCCGGCCGGCGGCGTCCCCGACCCCGGCTCCACGGTCTGCCTGCGCGTCTCGGGGGCCGTCCTCGCCTTCCCCCAGGGGGACGGGCGATGACCACCCAGCCGACCGTCGCCCTCCCGCTCCTCGGCGGTCGCGAGGACGCCCCGGCACTGCTCACCACGACGGGGTCGGTGACGTACGCCGAGCTGGCCGGCCGTGTCGAGGCCCGCCGCGCGACCCTCGGCCCGACCCGCCGACTGGTGCTCCTCGAGGCCGGCAACGACGTCGACAGCGTGGTCACCTACCTGGCGGCGCTGGCCGGTTGCCATCCCGTGCTGCTCGCCGCGCCGGGCGACGTCGAGCGGCACGCCGATCTCGTCGCGCACTACCGGCCGGACGTCGTGCAGACCGGCGACGGGGTGCTGCGCGAGCAGCGGCCGGGCACCGCCCACGACCTGCACCCCGACCTCGCGCTGCTGCTCAGCACCTCCGGCTCGACGGGGTCGCCCAAGCTGGTGCGGCTGTCGCTGGCCAGCGTGCTCGCGAACGCCCGCAGCATCGCGTCGTACCTCTCGATCCGCGACACCGACCGCGCCATCACCTCGCTCCCGCTGCACTACTGCTACGGCCTGTCGGTGCTGAACAGCCACCTGGTGGGTGGCGCCGCGGTCGTGCTCACCGACCTCTCGGTCGCCGACGAGTGCTTCTGGACGCTGGCCGCCGAGACCCGGGCCAGCAGCCTCGCCGGCGTGCCGTACACCTTTGACCTGCTGGAGGCCTCCGGCTTCCGTGACAGAGACCTGCCCCACCTCAGGTACGTCACGCAGGCGGGCGGCCGGATGGCCCCGGAACGGGTGCGCGAGTACGCCGCCCTCGGCCGCGAGCGCGGCTGGGACCTCGTCGTGATGTACGGCCAGACCGAGGCCACCGCCCGGATGGCGTACCTGCCCCCTGACCTGGCCGAGCCACGGCCCGAGGCGGTCGGCATCCCGATCCCGGGCGGCAGCTTCCGGCTGGCCGGCGTCGACGGTCAGCCGGTGCACCTCGGCGAGCTGGTCTACGAGGGCCCGAACGTGATGATGGGGTACGCCGTGGAGCCGGCCGACCTCGCTCGCGGCGCCGAGCTGACCGAGCTGCGCACCGGTGACCTGGCGCGGCAGGCCGACGACGGGCTGTGGGAGATCGTCGGTCGCCTCGGCCGGCACGCGAAGCTGTTCGGCCTGCGGCTGGACCTCGACCGCATCGAGTCCGTGCTCGCGAGCGAGGGTCGAGCGGCGCACGTGGTGGTGCGCGACGAGCACCTCTGGGTGTTCACCGACCGACCCCGTGCTGTCGAGCGCACCCGGCTCGCCGTTCTCGGGCTGACCGGCCTGCCCGCGTCGGCGGTGCGCGCCGTGCGCCTGGACGCGATGCCGCGGACGGCGGCGGGCAAGCCGGACCACGCCGCTCTGACCCGCCACGCGGACCGGCTCACAGCGGACGGCACGGCAGCCACGGAGTCGGCCGGGGCGACGGCCACCGGGATCCGCGACCTGTACGCCGTGCTCCTCGGCCGCCCCGACGCAACCGTCCGGGACAGCTTCGTGGACCTCGGCGGCGACTCGCTGTCCTACGTCGAGGCCACCACGCGCCTCGGCCGGATGCTCGGCACGCTGCCGCCCGGGTGGCAACGCCTCGACCCCGACTCGTTGGCCCGGTCCCGGCGTCGTGCCCCGCGGTACACGCTGCCGGTCGACCTGTCCGCGGTCCTGCGCGCGGTGGCCGTGAGCCTGGTCCTGGTCAGCCACGCCGACATCGCCCAGCTCCAGGGCGGGGCGCACGTGCTGCTGGCCGTCGCGGGGTACAACCTCGCGCGGTTCCAGCTCGACATGCCGGGCCGCGCGGAGCGGGCGCGCGCGATCGCGCGCACCGCGGCGACGGTGGCCGTGCCGGCGGCGCTGTGGATCGGTGCCGTGGCGCTGGTCTCCGGCACCTACCGCTGGCAGACCGCGCTCCTGCTCAACAACGTGACCGGCGCCGGCCACTGGACCGACGACTGGCAGTTCTGGTTCCTCGAGGCGCTGGTCTGGGCCTACGTGTTCATCGCCCTCGTGCTCGCCGTGCCGTGGCTCGACCGCTGGCAGCGGGCGCACCCGTTCGGCGCACCCCTGCTGGTCCTCGGCGCCTGTCTGCTCGCCAGGTACGTGCTGGTCGGCGTCGAGGCCGGGCCGGTCGAGCGCTACACGACCGTCGTCGTGCTGTGGTGCGTCGCCCTGGGCTGGGCCGCCGCGGCCGCTCGCACCCACGCCCAGCGACTGGTCGTCGCGGCGGTCACCGTCGTGGCGACGGTCGGCTTCTTCGACGACCCGCGTCGCGAGCGGATCGTGATGGCCGGGATCCTGCTCCTGCTCGTCGACCGGGCAGTGCCGCTGCCGCGCTGGGTGGCCGCCGTCGTGCAGACCGTCGCCGCGGCGTCGTTGTGGATCTACCTCACCCAGTGGCAGGTGTACCCCGAGCTCGAGGACGCCGGCCACCCGTACGCCGCGGTCCTCGCCGCACTCCTGGCCGGGGTCGTCGCCAAGGCGCTCGTGGACCGAGTCAGCCCCAGAGTGCTCGGCGAACGGCGTCGGCGGCCCACGCGGCGTACCGCCGCGACGCCCACCCGCGGTCGCGCACCAGCACGGCGTGCAGCTGTGGGCTGAGCAGCGCGAACACCACGTCTGTCACCCGCCTGGCGGTGACGCCGGGCGCGAGCGGTCGCAGCGCCCGCAGCTGCTGCACGAGCGCACCGGCCCGTCGGGACCTGTCGGCCTCCAGGCGTGCATGGACCGCGACGGCCGCTGTGTCGGAGGGCGGCGCCGAGCCGATCGCGAGCGCCAGGGCGCCCGTGGCGTCCAGCTCCGCAGTGGCATCCTCGGCCAGCCGGAGCAGGAGCTCGTCGGGGTCGGTCACCGCGTTGTGCGCCCGGCGTTCAGGAGTGCCGGCCTCGACGGCCGCCTGGAGCAGGTTCGCCTTGTTCTGGTAGGCGAAGTACACCCCCTGCACGGACATGCCGGAAGCCGCTGCGACCGCCTCGATGGTGGTGCCGGCGTACCCCTCGGTCGTGAACAACCGCGTCGCGGCGTCGGTCATCGCGCGCCTGTTGGCCTGCTTCTGCTGGTCTCTGCTCACGCGTCGAGCGTACTGGAGTCACTCTCTAGAGTGACACTCTAGAAGATCGCTCCAGTCGCTCGCCGGCGGCCGGCAGCTCGCGGGACCCCGAAATGTGAAGGACCCCCTGCGGGGGGCCACAGGGGGTCGCTAGCACTGGTTGGGGGGATTGCCAGTGCAGAATCTCACGGTTGCCGGGGGGGTTTGACGCCCGCGAGATTTGTTCACTTCGACCGGGGGGCGGGGTTCTTGTTTGCCCCCCGATGTTGACTCAACTTTACAGCGGAGGCACATCCCGGGGGCCGAAACGGGGATTTCGGAGACCCTTTCCGAGGGTGGTCTAGCACAGTTGGAAATGGCCTCTGACCTGCGGAAACGTCTCGACCAAGGGTACCTGGGGATGCGCATGCTGGACGACCGTCAAAAGTCAAGATCGACTTTTACCTTGAAGGGGGTCCACCATGGTCCCCGACCGGACTAGTCAGCCGGTCGACCTGTGAGAGGGAGACAGATCATGGCTCGTCGGAGCAAGCTCGCCGTCGCGGCAGTCGCCGCGGCACTCGTCGCCAGCCTGGGCGCAACCGCCGTCGCGGCCTCGCCGGACGCCGGTGGTGTCCACATGGTCAAGCGCGACGCAAGCGGCTGCTGCTAACTCAGCGCAGCTCGATACCCAGCTTGTTCGCGGACTTGACCCGCGGCCTCGCTTGGATGCCCGACGATGCTGCCGCGCTTCGATAAGCGTCGCGCGCCGCGTCGAACTCGTCCACGTCCTCCAACAGACCGGCGAGCTCGAACCACATCTCGGCCGCTGAACGATCCGACCCGACTCCCGTCAGGATGAGCACGGCCTCGCGGTAGGCCGTTGCCGCCTGGGCAACATCGCCGCGCGCGGCATGGACCTGACCCTCCAGTGACTTCGCATCGGCTGCGGTGAGCGGCGAAAGTGTCAGCACACTCTCCAGGACCCGAACCGTCATCATCTCGGCGAGGTCGAACTCGCCGCTCAGGTAGTGGGCCCGAGCCTGAGCCAGCTCGTTGCGCCCGATGTCGACCGGGTTGGCGCTGTTGTTGCGCATCTCTTCCAGGGCCTGCACCAGGTTGAGCTTCGCCTCGTCGACCTGCGGCGGGTCCAGCTGCAGCTGCAGGGTGCCGAGGTTGGTGCGCAGGACGGCGAGGTTGCGAGCGTCCTGCCCCTCGGCGAAGAGCGCGAGCGCGCGCTGGGCCAGCGGCACCGCGTCGCGGACCGAGCCGCGGCCGGCCTCGAAGATGCTGGCGTTCCAGTAGGCCGAGGCCCGAGCCACAGGGGAGTCGAGCTTCTCCGCCTTGGCCATCGCCTTGCGGCAGACGCGCACCGCCTGGGCCACGTCGCCACGGAAGTAGTAGGCAAGAGACATGCTGACGGCCAGCTGGACGGCCTCGTCGGTGCTGTCGAGCGGGGTCTCGGCCAGGTGCTCGAGCAGCATCTCGCCGACCTCGATGGACTTCGAGAAGTCGCCGGACGTCCGGTAGCAGCGGACCAGGGCCAGGCCGACCTTGATCTGGAGCACGTTGCCGACCCGCGGGGTCAGCAGGGCTTCCAGCTCGATCACTGCGTCGTCGATCAGGCCCTGCGCCTCGAGGGCGCGGGCGACGAGGAAACGAGCCCGGTAGGTGTGCTCCTTGAGAGCGGCGGCTTCAGCGGCCTCGCGCGCGTCGCGGGCCTGCAGCTCGGCGGCCTGCGGCTCGCCGGACTCGAGCGAGAGCTCGGCGAAGTCGAGGTTCAGGTTGATCTGCTCCAGCTCCTGCGGGGCCACGCCCATGAGCAGCTGCTCGACGGGGGTCCCGAGGCGGAAGCAGAGGTCGGTGAGGACCTGGAGGTTCGGCCTGCGCTGGCCGGCCTCGATCCTGGAGACGTAACCCACCGACACGTCGGCGCCGGCGAGATCGGTCTGGGTCATGCCCTTGGCCACGCGCGCGGCGCGCAGCCGTTGACCCAGCTCGGCCGGGTCGATCTTGCGAAGCAGGTCCGCCTGTCGCGCATCCATGTGCGCCAGTGTGACCGACACGTGTCAATTCCGGTCGAAAACGCGACAACTCGTGATGTGACCGCTCAGATCGTGGGCTGGTCCAGACCACGGGCAGGCCGCGGCACCGTTTCAGCCGGGCACGCCGCGGGTTCTGACAGGGGGGTGACAGGGGCGCTTGAAGGGGGGATGGGGACCATTCTGCGTGACCGTTCGGAGGCTCACTGACGAATGCGGTGGTCGGATCGGGTGAAATCGTCTGGCTCGAAAGGACTAGACGGACTGGTCGCAGCGGGTGGTTTCCGCCCGCCCGTTGCGTCAGATCCAGCGTGAGAACCAGATCCGGTCGAGCCATTCCTTGTGGGTCAGCAGCTGGTCGGTGTAGATCGGCCAGAACCACGCGAAGTTCAGCAGCACGAGCATGAAGAACGCGCCGGAGACGATGACCCCCGCTGTACGCCGTGGGCTGGGCGCCGCCGACGCGCCGAGCAGCCGCCCCATCAGCAGGGCGATCGCGATGACCATGAACGGGATGGTGATGATCGCGTAGAAGATGAAGATCGGCCGGTCGGCGTACTGCAGCCAGGGCAGCCAGGTGGACAGGGTGCCGACGACGGCGACGCCGTACCTCCAGTCGCGGGCGCCGATCCAGAGCACCGCCGCGGCCAGCACGGCCAGGCAGCCGCCCCACCAGAGGGCGGGCGTACCGAGCAGCGTGATCACCCGCAGGCAGTCGCTCCCGCTCGGGGCGTCGCAGCCCTGGGTGCCGGGCTGGATCTTGGTGTCCGCGTCCACGCCGACGGGGCGGTTCAGGATCAACCAGCCGGACGGCTGGGAGGCGTAGATGTGCGTGGAGCAGTTCAGGAAGTGCGTGTGGAACGTGTAGACGTCCTGGTGGTAGTACCAGAGCGACCGCAGTGACTGGACGACCTCGCCCAGCCCGGAGGCGTCCGGCTCGGTGGCCGTGGGCCACCGGGCATCGGTGTCGGGGTCGTCGCTGATGTAGCTGGTGCCGTCGCAGTGCCCGTGCCCGGAGTACTTGGTGTACTGCGTGGAGGACAGGTCGTGCTCGTACTTCTCGGCGTGGACCAGCCAGCCCGTCCAGGTGGCCGTGTACACGACCACGGCGACGCCGACGACGCTCAGGAAGGCCGGCACGCCGTCGGCGAGCACCGAGCGCGCCAGAGCGGCCCGGACGCCGTACGCGCGGCGTGCTCCGGCGCTCCACGCGAACGTGAGCAGCCCGAAGGCCGCCATCGGGTAGACCGCCTCCCACTTGCTGCCGCAGGCGAGTCCCCAGCTGACCCCTGCGGCGACCAGCCACGGCCGGAACGCCAGGGCGCGCACCGGCCCCGTGCCGGCGGCCACCTGGCCCCCTGAGGAGGCGGTGAGGCGGGCGAGGCGCGAGCGGTACCAGTCGCGGTCGGCGACGTGGCAGTGCACCGCCAGCAGCAGGAAGAACGCCACGAAGATGTCGAGCAGCGCGATCCGCGACAGCACGAGCTGCATCCCGTCGAACGACAGCAGCAGGCCGGCCACCAGGCCGAGGAGGGTCGAGCCGGTCATGCGTCGTACCAGCCGGCACATCACCAGGATCATCAGCGAGCCGATGATCGCGGCGGCGATTCGCCAGCCGAACGGGTCCATCCCGAAGGCCTTCTCGCCGGCGGCGATCAGCCACTTGCCGACCTCGGGGTGCACCGACATGGATGCGGTGGACTTCCACTGGTCGGTGGTGTCCCCGGCGAGGATCGCGGAGTTGACCTTGTCGCCGTCGAGGTAGTCGCGCGCGTAGCCGAAGTGGAGCATCGACCAGGCGTCCTTGGCGTAGTACGTCTCGTCGAAGAGGAACTCGTGGGGCGTCCCGAGCTTCCAGAGCCGCAGGAACAGCGCCAGGACGGTGACGCTGAGGGCGCCGACCCAGCCGACGAACGGGTCCTCGACGCGCAGCCGGTTGCGCGACCGCTCCGTCGCCGGCGGAACCGGACGGTCGTCGGCGGTCCGCGAGAGGCCGGCCCTCTCCGGTGCGGCGGTCGTCACGGTCGGCAAGACTACGAGACGTGCTGGTGCTTGCCGCGACTCCGATCGGACGCGCCGACGACGCGTCGCCACGGCTCGCCCAGGAGCTCGCCACGGCCGACGTGGTCGCCGCCGAGGACACCCGCCGGCTGGCCCGGCTGGCCCGCGACTTGGGGGTGACGGTCGGGGGTCGCGTGGTGTCGTACTTCGAGGGCAACGAGTCCGCGCGTACGCCGTCCCTCGTCGAGGCGATGCTGGCCGGCGAGCGCGTGCTGCTGGTGACCGACGCCGGGATGCCGAGCGTGTCCGACCCGGGGTACCGGCTGGTGGTGGCCGCTCTGGACGCCGGCGTGGACGTGGCCGCCGTACCCGGCCCGTCCGCGGTCCTCACCGCCCTCGCCGTGTCGGGGCTCCCGGTCGACCGGTTCTGCTTCGAGGGGTTCCTGCCGCGCAAGGGCGGCGAGCGGTCCCGCCGGCTGGCGGACCTGGCCACCGAGCCGCGGACGATGGTGTTCTTCGAGGCCCCGCACCGCACCGAGGCCGCCCTGACGGCGATGCGGGAGGCGTTCGGGGAGGACCGGGCAGCGGCCGTCTGCCGCGAGCTCACCAAGACCCACGAGGAGGTACGCCGCGGCCCGCTCGCCGACCTCGTCGCCTGGGCCGCCGACGGCGTCCGCGGCGAGGTGACGATCGTCGTTGCCGGCGCCCCACCGGCGGCCGCCCTCCCGGCCGACCCCGACGCCTGGCGCTCCGCCGTCGCCGCCCTCGAGACCTCGGGCACCCCCCGCAAGCAGGCCATCTCCGAGGTCGCCCGGTCCGCCGCGGTACCCAAGCGCGAGGTCTACGACGCGGTGCACAAACCCCTGCCGCCGGGATAGTCCGGTGCGGTTGTGCAGCGCGGAAGCGCTTCCAGCGACCCAAACGCACCGGACTATCCCGGCGGGGCTGTGGATAGCGTGAGCGGCGTGCAGGAGCCCACGAGGAGCCGCTCGGCGACGAACGAGGACGGCGGGAGGCGGGACCGGGAGCGGCCGCCGCTGCCCGAACCGCTGCCGGGACCGGTCGTCGACAACCACTGCCACCTGGACATCGCGGACGGCCCCGAGGACGACCAGTGGCTGGCCACCGAGGAGGCCATCGACAAGGCCGCGCGGGTCGGCGTACCTCGGATCGTGCAGATCGGGTGCGACCTGCCGGGGGCGCGGTGGGCAGTCGAGGCCTCCCAGAAGTACGACGCGCTGGTGGCCGGGGTCGCCATCCACCCCAACGAGGCGCCCCGGCTGGCTGCCCGGGGCGAGCTCGACGCGGCTCTCGAGGAGATCGAGCGGCTCGCCCGGGCCCACGACAAGGTGCGCGCCGTGGGGGAGACGGGGCTGGACGACTACCGGACCGGCCCCGAGGGCATGCCGGTGCAGGTGGAGTCGTTCCGGCGGCACATCGACATCGCCAAGCGGCTCGACAAGACGCTGGTCATCCACGACCGGGTCAGCGGCGACCAGGTCCTCGACGTGGTCGACGGGGAGGGCGCGCCCGCCCGGTGGGTGATGCACTGCTTCTCCGGCGACGTGGAGTTCGCGAAGAAGTGCCTCGACCGCGGCGCGTACCTCTCGTTCGCCGGCACCGTGACGTTCAAGAACGCCCAGCCGCTGCGCGACGCGCTGCTCGTCGTCCCTCCCGACCGCCTGCTCGTGGAGACCGACGCCCCGTACCTCACCCCGGTCCCGTACCGCGGCCGGCCGAACGCGTCGTACCTGGTCCCGCACACGATGCGCGCGATGGCCGAGGTGCGTGGGGACGACCTGGAAACCCTGTGCGAGCATGTGAACCGCGCCACGGAGGCCGCCTTCGGCGGCGCCTGGTGAGCCCCGCGTGAGGCCCCGCTGAGTCGACAGGATTTGTCGACAAACGGGGGTCTCGTTATCGTCTCGTGACTGTTGGCCGGATCGATCGGGGGAGAGCAGCACACACGATCCGGGAAGATCGACGTTCGGAGAGTTTTGCTACTCAAGCTCGACAAGCTCAGTCGCAGGCGTGGCCTGATGGCCGTCCTCGTCGCCGTGGTCCTCGTGGCCGTGGCCGGGACGACCGTCGCGTACGCCGCGATGACCAAGTCCGTGACCCTGTCCCTCGACGGCCAGTCCCAGGACGTGACCGCCTTCGGCGGCACGGTGGGCGACGTCCTGGACGCCCAGGGCGTCGAGGTCGGCGCGCACGACCGCGTGGCGCCCCAGCTCGACGAGCCGATCACCGACGGCACCAGGATCAGCGTGCGGTTCGGCCGCCCGCTCGAGCTCACCGTCGACGGGGACGGGCAGACCTTCTGGGTCACCGCGACCGACGTCGGCAGCGCCCTGGAGCAGATCGGCCGGGCCTACGAGGGCGCCGCGATGTCGGTCAGCCGCGGCGCGCAGATCACCCGCGGCGGACTGGAGGTCGCGGTCGCCACGCCGAAGCGGATCACCGTCAAGATCGGTGGAGGCAAGCCCGAGAAGCAGACGGTGGCGGCGCTCGACGTCCGGCACCTGCTCGAGCAGCTCGACGTGAAGGTCGACGCCGACGACCGCGTGAAGCCCGGCCTCGACAGCGTCCTGCGCCGGGGCGACACGGTCGTGGTCACCCGCATCCGCACGGTCACCAAGCACATCAAGCGCGAGGCGATGCAGCACCGCACGATCGAGCACGAGGACGACTCGATGGACGAGGGCACCAGCACGGTGCTCCGCGCCGGCCAGGACGGCGTGCGCGACGTGACGTACCGCCTCACCTTCCGCAACGGCCACCTCGTGGTGCGCACGGTGCTGCGCCAGCACGTGCTCGACCAGCCCGTCGCCGAGATCGTGCGGGTCGGCACCCGCCCGGTCGTGACCACCAACTTCGCCGGCGGCAGCACCGTGTGGGACCGCCTCGCGCAGTGCGAGTCCGGCGGCAACTGGGCCACCAACACCGGCAACGGCTACTACGGCGGCCTGCAGTTCTCGCTCGGCACGTGGCAGGCGTACGGCGGCTCCGGCCTGCCGAGCAACGCCAGCCGCGAGACGCAGATCGCCATCGCCACCAAGGTCCGCGACGCATCGGGCGGGTACGGCGCCTGGCCGGCGTGCGCAGCCTCTCTCGGACTGCCCCGATGAGTGCGTCGCTAGATTGACCACCATGCCCGCCGCCGGTCCGAGACTCCTCGGGCCGGCGGAGGTTCGTCTGCTGGCGGCCGAGCTCGACCTGCGGCCGAGCAAGCAGCGCGGGCAGAACTTCGTCATCGACGCCAACACCGTGCGCCGCATCGTCCGCGAGTCCGGCGTCGGGCCCGACGACGTCGTGGTCGAGGTGGGTCCTGGTCTCGGCTCGTTGACGCTCGCGCTCCTCGAGGCCGGCGCGCGCGTCGTCGCGGTGGAGGTCGACGACCGGCTGGCGGCGCGGCTCCCCGAGACGGTCGAGCACTACGCACCCGAGGCCGCCGACCGTCTCACCGTCGTACCCGCCGACGCCCTGCGCATCACCGAGCTGCCCGGTCCGCCGCCCACGGCGCTGGTCGCGAACCTCCCGTACAACGTCTCGGTCCCCGTCCTCCTCCACCTCCTGACCCTGCTCCCCTCGCTCGAGAAGGGCCTGGTGATGGTGCAGGCCGAGGTGGCCGACCGGCTGGCCGCAGCGCCCGGTTCCAAGGTCTACGGGGTGCCGTCGGTGAAGGCAGCCTGGTTCGCACAGGTACGCCGCGCGGGTGCGGTGGGCCGCCACGTGTTCTGGCCCGAACCCAACGTCGACTCGGGCCTGGTCGCCTGGGAGCGGCGCGACCCGCCGGCCACGGACGTCTCCCGCCAGCAGGTGTTCGCGGTCGTCGACGCGGCGTTCGCCCAACGTCGCAAGGGACTACGGGGCGCGCTGCGCGGGCTCGCCGGGTCCACCGAGGCGGCGGAAGCGGCGCTGCGCACCGCCGGCATCGAGCCGCTGGCCCGTGGCGAGTCCCTGGCCGTCGGCGACTTCGTCCGCATCGCGGAGGCCCTGGCCGGTGGTCGGGCATGACCTTGTCCATCCAGCCCGAGGAGCAGCGCTCGGTCACCGTTCGTGCGCCCGCGAAGATCAACCTCCACCTCGGTGTGGGGCGCCCGACCAGCGACGGCTTCCACCCACTCGACACGGTGTTCCAGGCGGTCGGGTTGTACGACGACGTCCGGGCCAGCGACGGCGACGGCAGCGTCACGGTCGAGACCGCGTCGTACCTCCCGCTCGGCGTCCTCCCCGACCACGCCGACAACATCGTCAGCCACGCGGCCCGGCTGCTGGCCGCCACCGCTGCCGAGGGCACCGAGCTGCCGCCGGCCGACCTGCTCGTGGAGAAGCGCATCCCGGTCGCGGGCGGGATGGCCGGCGGTTCCGCGGACGCGGCGGCGACGCTGGTCGCGCTGGACCGGCTCTGGGACCTCGACACCAGCGACGAGGTGCTCCTGGACCTCGGGGGACGGCTCGGGAGCGACGTGCCGTTCTCGCTCCTCGGCGGGACCGCCCACGGCACCGGCCGGGGCGAGCTGCTGCAGGCGCTCCCCGACGGCCACACGTGGTGGTGGGTCGTGGTGCCCTCGCCCGAAGGGCTGTCGACGCCCTCGGTGTACCGCCGCTTCGACGAGATGTTCCCCGACGCCCCCGAGTCCCCGGCGAGCTCGCACGCGGTCCTCTCCGCGCTCTCCTCGCGGGTCCCGGACCGGCTGGCCGCCGCGCTGCACAACGACCTCGAGGCGCCCGCTCTCGACCTCCGGCCCGAGCTCGGCGACCTGATCGCGCGCGGCGAGGCCGACGGCGCGCTACGCGGCATGGTCAGCGGCTCGGGCCCCACGGTGGTCTTCCTCTGCGAGAACGGCGACCACGCCCGGGCTCTCGCCGACGGGCTGCAGGACGACGACCTGCCCGTCGTGCTCGTCGCCAACGGGCCGGTGTCGGGCGCGCACGTCCTGTGAGGCCGGGGCTCTGATGGCCAACCTCCTCAACCTGGAACGGGTCTCGAAGGCGTACGGCGTCCGCCCGCTGCTCGACGACGTGTCCCTCGGCGTCGGCGAGGGCGAGCGCATCGGTGTGGTCGGCCGCAACGGCGACGGGAAGACCACGCTGCTCGAGGTGATGGCCGGCCAGGTACCTCCCGACTCGGGGCGGGTCTCGCACGCACGCGGCCTGGAGATCGGGTTCCTGCACCAGCACGACGCCCTCGTCGACAGCCACTCCGTCCGGGAGGCGGTGCTCGGCGGCCGCGCCGACCACGAGTGGGCCGGCGACCCGCGCACCCGCGAGATCGTCGAGGAGCTGCTGACGGGCATCACCCTGGACCGAGCGGTGTACGGGCTGTCCGGCGGCGAGCGGCGCCGCTGCTCGCTGGCCGCCCTGCTGCTCGGCGAGCACGACCTCGTGGTCCTCGACGAGCCGACCAACCACCTCGACGTCGAGGCGGTCGACTGGCTGGCCCGGCACCTGGCGGGGCGCTCCTCCGCGCTCGTCGTGGTGACCCACGACCGCTGGTTCCTCGATGCCGTCTGCCAGTTCACGTGGGAGGTGCACGACGGCCAGGTGGACGCCTACGAGGGCGGCTACGCGGCGTACGTGCTCGCCAAGGCCGAGCGCCAGCGACAGGCCGCCGCCAGCGAGGAGCGCCGGCAGAACCTGGTGCGCAAGGAGCTGGCCTGGCTACGTCGCGGGCCGCCGGCGCGCACCTCGAAGCCGAAGTTCCGCATCGACGCCGCCAACCTCCTCATCGAGGACCTGCCTCCGCCGCGGGACCGGTTCGAGCTGCAGCGGTTCGCCGCGCAACGCCTCGGCAAGGACGTGCTCGACCTCGAGGACGTCGACCTGGTCCGCGGCGAGCGGACGTTGCTCCACCACGCCACGTGGCGGCTCGGCCCTGGCGACCGCGTCGGCATCGTCGGCGTCAACGGCGCGGGCAAGACGTCCGTCCTCGGTCTGCTGGACGGCTCGATCGCACCCTCTGCGGGCCGCCTGCGCACCGGCCGTACGGTGTCCCTCCAGCACCTCACGCAGGCGCTCGACGACCTGGACCCGGAGGGCCGCGTGCTGCCGACGCTGGAGGACGTACGCCGCGTCACCAGGACGGTGGACGGGGAGGTGACCGCGACGTCGCTGCTGGAGCGCTTCGGGTTCACCGGTGACCGGCTCACCACGCGGATCGGCGACCTGTCCGGCGGGGAGCGACGGCGGTTCCAGCTGCTGCGGCTGCTGATGACCGAGCCCAACGTGCTGCTGCTCGACGAGCCCACCAACGACCTCGACATCGAGACGCTCAACGTGCTGGAGGACTTCCTCGACGGCTGGCCCGGCACCCTCGTGGTGGTCTCCCACGACCGGTACTTCCTCGAGCGCGTCACCGACTCCGTCTGGGCGCTGCTCGGGGACGGGCAGGTGTCGATGCTGCCCGGCGGCGTGGACGAGTACCTGCGCCGCCGCGCGGCGGCCCTGGCCGCCGTACCTCTGCCCACGGTGTCCTCGGAGCCGGCGCCGGCCGTCGCCAAGGCGCGACCGGGCTCGGCCGAGGAGCGGGCGGCCCGCAAGACGATGGCCCGCCTGGACAAGCAGCTCGAGCGGCTGGCGGAGCAGGAGGCGACCCTGAACGCCGCGATCCTCGAGGCCGGCCAGGACTACGAGCGGCTCGCGGTGCTCGCCGCCGAGCTGGACGAGGTGTCGGCCCAGCGTGACGCGGTCGAGTCGGAGTGGCTGGAGGCCGCCGAGCTGCTGGAGTGACCCGTCAGGGCCTCTCGCCCCAGACCTGCACCACGCGCGGGATCGCCAGGTACGTGCGCGGGTCGCGCGCCAGCGCGTACAGCTCGTCGACCACGCGGTCGATCTCGTCGGCCTCGGCGATCCCGTGGCGGACGGCGGTCGCCTTGATGTTCTCCAGGGTCAGCGCGGGCATCAGCTTGGCCTCACCCTCGAGCCCGGCCGGCTGCACGATCGTCGGCTGGACGCGGTGCAGGCCCGCGTCGAGGAGCAGCAGGGGTAGGGCGGCACCGATGTACGGGTCGCCCCCTGTGGCCTGCGCGCTGCGCACGTAGATGTCGTGGTGGGCGTCCGTCGCGGCCGAGTCGGGATGGGCGAACGACCCGCGGTAGTCGATGTCCTCGACGACCAGCCGCCCACCCGGCTTGAGCGCGGCGACCATCGTGGCGACGCCGGCGGCCGGGTCCGGGAGGTGGGTGAGGACGAAGCGGGCGTACACCACGTCGTACTCCGCCTCCCCGAGGCCGTCGGCCAGGTCGGCCACCCGGAACTCGACGTTGGAGATCTCGGCCTGGTGCGCGTCGCCGCGCGCGAGCTCGACCTTCGTGGGGTCGAGGTCGACACCGACGACCGAGCCGGTGATGCCGACGAGCGACGCGAGGTCGAACGTCACGTCGCCTCCGCCGCACCCCACGTCGAGGCAGCGCATCCCCGCCGTCACGCCGGCGCGCTCCAGCAGTGGCAGCGTCGTCGGCCGCATCACCCGGCCCAGCACCCGGAGCCGCTCGCGGCCCTCGAGCCCCCCGCGGATCAGGTAGTGCTGGTCGCCCATGGCTATCCCGGCCGGTCGATCTGCTGGTCGGTGGGCTGGTCGACGGTCTGGTCGATCGGTCGGGCGAACGGCGTGAGCAGGGTGCGCAGCAGCGTCGCGAGCCTGGCGCGGTCCCGCTCAGGGAGATCGTCGAGCAGCGCGCGCTCGGCGTCCACCAGCGCGCCGAACGCGCCGTCGACGGTGGCCTTGCCCTCGGGCGTGAGCCGCACGATCACGCCGCGCCGGTCGTCGGGGTCGGGATAGCGCTCCACGAGCCCGCGCGCGGCCAGCCGGTCGACCCGGTTGGTCATGGTGCCGCTGGTCACCAGCGTCTCCCGCAGCAGCCGCCCGGGGGAGAGCTGGTACGGCTCCCCGGCGCGTCGCAGCGCCGCCAGCACGTCGAACTCCCACAGCTCGATCCGGTGCGCCGCGAAGGCGTCGCGGCGTGCCTGGTCGAGGTGCCGGGCCAGCCGGGTGATGCGGCTGAAGACCGCGACGGGGGCGAGGTCGAGGTCCGGCCGCTCGCGCGCCCACGCGTCGGTGAGGTCGTCGACGTCGTCGCGCATGGTCCACAGTGTAGCCGTCCGTCAAGAATCTTGACATCAAGAGAGTTTGCTTGCACGCTGGGGACATGCACTCCTGGGACCCCGACCGCTACCTGACGTACGCCGACGAGCGCGGCCGGCCGTTCGTGGAGCTGCTCTCCCGCGTGGGTGCCCAGGAGCCGGCGACCGTGGTGGACCTCGGCTGCGGGCCGGGGAACCTGACCGCGCTGCTGGTCGAGCGCTGGCCGGGCGCCGGTGTGGTCGGCCTGGACTCCAGCGCGGAGATGGTCGCCCAGGCGCAGGAGACCACGCCGGCGGTCGAGTTCCGGGTCGCCGACCTGCGCGACTGGGCGCACGCCGGCGGCGAGCGCGTCGACGTGCTCGTCTCCAACGCGACGCTCCAGTGGGTGCCGGACCACCTCGACCTGCTGCCGGCACTGCTGGGCAGGGTGCGGCCGGGCGGGTGGCTGGCCTTCCAGGTGCCGGGCAACTTCGGGGAGCCGAGCCACACGATCCGGACCGACCTGGCCGCGGAGGCGCCGTACGCCGCGGCTCTGGCGGAGCACGCCCCGCAGGTGCCGGCCTCGCACGACCCGGCGGTCTACCTGCAGGCGCTGCAGGGGCTCGGCTGCGAGGTGGACGCCTGGGAGACGACGTACCTGCACGTCCTGCACGGCGAGGACCCGGTGTTCACGTGGGTCTCCGGCACCGGCGCGCGGCCCACGCTGCAGGCGCTGCCGGACGACCTGCGGCCGCGGTTCGAGGCGGAGCTCAAGCGGCGCCTGCGGGCGGCCTACCCCGAGCGTCCGGGCGGCGTGGTGCTGCCGTTCCGCCGCATCTTCGTCGTGGCCCACGTGGGATCGGATGGCCTCGCATGATCGCGCTCCACCACGTGCAGGTCGCGTGCCCGGCCGGTGGTGAGGACGTCGTGCGCCGGTTCTACGGCGACGGGCTCGGCCTGACCGAGGTCGAGAAACCGGAGGCCCTGCGCGGCCGGGGCGGCGTGTGGTTCCGCTCGTACGACGACCACGGCGCGGTGGCCGCCGAGCTCCACGTCGGCGTGGAGGACCCGTTCGTGCCGGCGCGCAAGGCGCACCCGGCCTTCCTGGTCCACGACGTCGGCGCGGCGGCGTACCGGCTCAGGTCCGCCGGCTTCGAGGTCGACGAGCGCGAGCGGGAGACGTTCGAGGGCTACCTGCGCTTCCACGCCGCCGACCCGCACGGCAACCGGGTCGAGGTCCTGCAGGCCCGCTAGACGAAGAGGCGGTCGGCCTGGACGTCCTCGTCGTGCCCCTCGCACCAGAGCTCGGCGGGCACCATGGCGCGCACCTCGTCGACGTGGTCACCACAGCCGGACCAGGTGATCTTGCCGCAGGTACGGCACCGCACGGGACTGCACATTGCATCGATTCTGCCATCGGCCGCCGGTGCTAGCGTCGCCGCGTGGCCGCTGCAGAGAACCTCGGGACCTTTCGCGACACCGTCCGGGCCCTGCTCGACATCCGGACCTGGGTGGCGCTGGACATGGACGAGGACGGGCGGGTGCTGGCCGCCCACGACGACCTCGGGAGCCTCCAGCTGGTGGAGATCGCGCCGGACGGCTCGACCACCGCGCTGACCAACCTGCCCTCCCGCTGCCAGGGGAGGTACGTGCCGGGTCGCCGCCAGGTGCTGGTCGAGCACGACACGGGCGGCGACGAGAAGTGGCAGATCTCCCTGCTCGACCTGTCCGCGCGGCGCGACGCGCCCGCCGGGCTCGACGACCTGACACCGGTCGTCAGCGACGCCGACCACATGAACGTGCTGCACGACGTCACCAAGACCTCGCTGATCTACTCGACCAACCGGCGCAACGAGGTCGACATGGACATCGTCGTCCGCGACCTCGACTCCGGCGACGAGACCGTCCTGTTCGACGACGGCGGGTACGTCGCGCTGACCTCGGTCTCCCACGACGAGTCGTCGGTCGCCGTCACGGCGCTCTCGCTGCAACCCCACGGGACCGTCGTCTCGCTGGCCGGGCCGCTGGGGTCCGGCGCGCTGACCGACCCCGAGGAGCACGCCCAGCACTCCGTGTCCGGCTGGGCGCTCGGCGATGCGGGTCTCGTCGTCGCGTCCGACCACGAGCGTGACTTCCGGGCCGTGCACCACCTGGCGCTCGACGGCACCTTCCGGATCCTGGTCGAGGCCGACGACCACGACCTCGACGTCAAGCTGTCCCGGGACGGTACGTCGATGGTCGTGTGCCACCACGTCGACGGCCTGGACACCTTCGCGGTGCACGAGTCCGACGGCGCGCACCGCGTCGACGTCGACCTGCCACCCGTCGTACCGGTCTCCATCCGCTGGGCACCGGACGGGTCGCGGTTCGTGCTCACGGCGATGACGCCGACCGACCCCGGCTCCATCCTCAGCGTCGACGCACGCACCGGCGCGGTCACCCACCTCGTCGACGGCCGGGCCGTGCTGCCCGACGACCTGCGCGACCGGCTGGTCACGCCGACGGTGCACCGGGTGCCGACGGCCGACGGCGAGCAGGTGCCGTGCTTCCGGTACCCCGGGGCCGCCGGCTCGTCGGTCGCGGGCGCGTCCGTGGTCCACCTGCACGGTGGTCCGGAGGCCGAGGCGGCGCGGATCTTCTCGCCGGTGATGCAGGCGCTGGCCCTGACCGGCTTCGACGTGCTGGTCCCCAACGTGCGCGGGTCGGCGGGGTACGGGAAGCGCTGGGTCTCCCTCGACGACCTCGAGCTGCGCCTCGACTCCGTCGCCGACCTCGGGGCGATCCACGACTGGCTGCCCACGCTCGGCCTCGACCCCGCGCGGTCGTCGCTGTGGGGCGGTTCGTACGGCGGGTACATGGTGCTCGCCGGCGTCGCCATGCAGCCGCAGCGCTGGGCCGCCGGCGTGGACATCGTCGGCATCTCGTCGCTGGTGACGTTCCTCGAGAACACCTCGGGCTACCGCCGGGCCTACCGCGAGCGCGAGTACGGCTTCCTCGACCGCCACCACGACTTCCTGGTCAAGGCCTCCCCGATCACCTACCTCGACGACATGGTCGCCCCGCTGTTCGTGATCCACGGCGCCAACGACCCGCGCGTCCCGCTCTCGGAGGCCGAGCAGATCAAGGCCGCCCTCGATGCCAAGGGGGTCGACTGCGAGCTGCGCGTCTACCACGACGAAGGCCACGGCCTCGCCAAGCGGGCCAACCGCCTCGACGCCTACCCCGACGCCATCGCCTTCCTGGTCAAGCACCTCCACAAGGTGGTCGAGCCGTGAGGCCGGCCGCGGTGGTTCCTGAGGAGCCGAGGGACGAGGCGTCTCGAAGGACCGAGCGTGTCGAGACCGCGGTCCCGTCACCGGGTCTCGACACGTGCTCGCCGGCGCTCGCCCGGCTCGACCACCAGTGAGCGGCGTCCTGTCCCTCTGGAGGACCGCGAGCCGCTTGCCGCTGGGGGACCGGCTGTTCTCGCGGGCGTTCGCGTTCCGGGCGCCGTACTTCGCGAGCATCCGGCCCCGGTTCACCGTCATCGAGCCGGACCATGCGGAGCTGGTGGTCCGGGACCGGCGGCGCGTGCACAACCACCTCGGCACCGTGCACGCGATCGCACTGTGCAACGGGCTGGAGGCCGCGATGGGGGCGCTGGCGGAGGCGAGCATCCCGGCCACGAAGCGGTGGATCCCGAAGGGGATGGAGGTCGCGTACACCGCCAAGGCGAGCGGCGACATCACCTGCATCGCCGAGACCGACCGGGCGCAGTGGACCGGCGACGACCCCGACGTACCCGTGCGGGTGCGTGGCGAGGACCGGGACGGGACCGTGGTCGTCGAGGGCGAGATCCGGCTCTGGGTCACCGAGAAGACGGCCGGCCGGCGGTAACGTGCCGGGAAGGATTCGGGCCACTGGTTCGTTGCACCGGGTGCACGACCACCAGCAGGAGGAACTCCACCCATGACCACCGTGACCGTCGGTGCCGACAACTTCGCCACCACCATCGAGCAGGACGGCATCGTGCTGCTCGACTTCTGGGCGTCGTGGTGCGGCCCGTGCCGCAACTTCGCACCGGTCTACGAGGCAGCCAGTGAGGCCAACCCGGACATCACGTTCGGCAGCATCAACACCGAGGACGAGCGTGACCTCTCCGGCGCCCTCCAGATCTCGTCCATCCCGACGTTGATGGCCTTCCGCGACGGGATCATGGTCTTCCGGCAGCCCGGCGCCCTCCCGGCCCCGGTGCTCGACCAGCTCATCACCGCCGTCCGCGACCTCGACATGGACGAGGTACGCCAGAAGGTCGAAGCCCAGGGCTGAGCACAGGCTGATCGGACCGGGGCCGGAATCGGCGGCACGGTCGTGGTCGCCGTACCCTGATCGCGCTATGGCGCGCACGTACGAGGTCCGCACCTTCGGGTGCCAGATGAACGTCCACGACTCCGAGCGGCTGACCGGTCTGCTGGAGGAGGCGGGGTACGTCGCGGCTCCCGCGAACGCCCAGGCCGACGTCGTCGTGTTCAACACCTGCGCCGTGCGGGAGAACGCCGACAACAAGCTCTACGGCAACCTCGGGCACCTGGCGCCGGTGAAGGCGAGGACGCCGGGGATGCAGATCGCGGTCGGCGGCTGCCTCGCGCAGAAGGACCGCGGCGAGATCACCCGCAAGGCGCCGTGGGTCGACGTCGTGTTCGGCACCCACAACATCGGCTCGCTGCCGGCCCTGCTCGAGCGCGCGCGGGTCAACGACGAGGCGCAGGTCGAGATCCTCGAGTCCCTCGAGGTCTTCCCGTCCACGCTGCCGACACGGCGCGAGTCGGCGTACGCCGCCTGGGTCTCGGTCTCCGTCGGCTGCAACAACACCTGCACGTTCTGCATCGTCCCGGCGCTGCGCGGCAAGGAGAAGGACCGGCGGCCCGGCGACGTCCTCGCCGAGGTGCGCGCGCTGGTCGCCGAGGGCGTCAGCGAGGTCACCCTGCTCGGGCAGAACGTCAACGCGTACGGCGTGGAGTTCGGCGACCGCCAGGCGTTCTCGAAGCTGCTGCGAGCCTGTGGCGAGGTCGAGGGCCTGGAACGGGTGCGGTTCACCTCGCCTCACCCCGCGGAGTTCACCGACGACGTCATCGTCGCGATGGCCGAGACCCCGAACGTCATGCCGCAGCTGCACATGCCGCTCCAGTCGGGCTCCGACCGCGTGCTCAAGGCGATGCGCCGGTCCTACCGCCGCGAGAAGTACCTCGGCATCATCGACCGCGTCCGCGCCGCGATCCCGGACGCGGCGATCACCACTGACATCATCGTGGGCTTCCCCGGCGAGACCGAGGAGGACTTCGTGCAGACGCTGCAGGTCGTGGCCGCGGCCCGGTTCTCCGGGGCGTTCACGTTCCAGTACTCCATCCGGCCCGGTACGCCGGCCGCGACGCTCCCCGACCAGGTCCCGGCCGACGTCGTGCAGGACCGCTACGAGCGGCTGGTCGAGCTGGTCAACGACATCGCCTGGGAGGAGAACAAGTCGCTCGTCGGCACCACCGTCGAGCTGATGGTCGCCGAGGGCGAGGGCCGCAAGGACGCCGCGACGCACCGCCTCTCCGGCCGCGGGCCCGACAACCGCCTCGTCCACTTCGACCCCACGCCGTTTGGTGATCGAGCCGCCGCGAGGGACGAGCGGCGTGTCGAGATCAGGCCCGGCGACATGGTCACCGTCGAGATCACCCGCGCGGCCCCGCACCACCTGGTCGCGGACGGCGGCGTGCTGGCCGTCCGCCGTACCCGCTCCGGCGACGCCTGGGAAGCGCGTACAGCGGCGCCGAGCGCGCCTGTCGTCGGCCTGGGCATGCCGGCCGTGGGCGCCCCGGCCTGAGCGGATGAGTCTCGGGGAGCAGCGCGACTTCCGGCTGTTCTGGACCGCGGAGACGGTCTCGGGCTTCGGCTCCTACGTCACCACCCTGGCCATCCAGGTCCTCGTCGTCGTCACCCTCCACGAGAGCGCCGCCGGCGTCGGCCTGGTGAACGCCGCCCGCTTCCTGCCGTACCTCGTCCTCGGCCTGGTCGTCGGCGTGCTGGTGGACCGGGTGCGCCGTCGTCCGATCCTGGTGGCCACGGACCTCGGGCGCGGACTGCTGCTCGTCGCGATCCCGCTCCTGGCGATGGCCGACCAGCTGACGCTCGCCCTGCTGGTCGTGTTCATGGTCGCCTTCGGGACGCTCTCGCTGCTCAACGACTCCGCGTCGCAGTCCTTCGTCCCCCGGCTCGTGCCCCGCCCTCTCCTGACGCGCGCCAACGCGCGGCTCGACCAGAGCGACGCCGTCGCGCAGACGTCCGGGCCGGCGCTGGCCGGTGGCCTGGTCGCCCTGCTCAGCGCGCCCTGGGCGGTGCTGGTCGACGCCGCGAGCTTCCTGGCCTCGGCCCTCCTGGTCGCGCGGACCCGGGTGGCCGAGCCCCCGAGCCGGTCGGTCGACCTGAGGTCGATGCGCCAGGTGCCGACGGAGCTCCGCGAAGGGCTGCGGTGGGTGTACCGCCACCGCACGCTCACGCCGTTCGCGATCGGCACGCACATCTGGTTCCTCTTCAACGCGATGGCCGGTGCGGCGCTCCCGGTCTTCGCGCTCCGGCAGCTCGACCTCGGCGCGCTGGGGTTCGGGCTGCTGCTCGCGCTCGCCGGCGTCGGGGCGGTCGTCGGGTCGTCCTACGCCGAACGCCTGGGCAACGCGTTCGGCGCCGGCCGCGTCAGCATCGCCTGCATCGTGGGCAACGCGGTCGCCTGGGCGCTGGTGGCCAGCAGCCCGGGCGACAGCGTGCTGACCTGGGCCGTCTTCGGGGCCGGCCAGCTGCTCCTCGGGGTGTCGATGGGTGCGGAGAACGCCAACACGATGGGCTACCGCCAGAGCGTGACGCCCGACGAGCTCCAGGGCCGGATGAACACCACCATGCGCTCGATCAACCGGGCCATGGTGGTCGTCGGCGCACCGCTGGGCGGTCTGCTCGCGGACTCCGTCGGGCTGCGCCCGGTGCTGTACGTCGCCGCGGCCGGCTTCCTGCTCGTCGCCGCGGGCCTGGCGCTGACGCCGTTCAGGGACGCGCGGATCCCTCAGGAGACGTCGGTCGCGAACCCGAACGACGAGTAGCTCGCGATCCCGTCGCGCAGTCCGCGCAGCACCTTGAGCTCGTGTGGGACGACCGGGTCGGGCAGGCCGCTGAGCGGGAACCACTCGAGCGCGGCGGCCTTGCGCGGTTCCATGATCCGCGGTTCGCCGGACCACGTCCGGCAGGTGAAGAAGAAGTCGATGCGCTCGTCGATCGGCTCGCCGCCCTGGGTGCGCTGCATCGCGGTGACGAACTCGAGCTCGAGGTCGCCGACCCCGACCTCCTCGACGGCCTCGCGCCGCGCCGCGTCGTACGCCGTCTCGCCCTTCTCGACGTGCCCGGCTGCCGCCGCGGCCCAGTGGTCGTCCATGAAGCCGGTGTTCTGACGCAGCTGGAGGAGCACGTGGTCGTCACCGTCGACCGGCCGGAGGAAGAACACGTACGAAGCGGGCACCACGACGAACCGGTCGAGGGTGCCCGCTCGCGTGGGGGAATGCGTCACCGGTTGGTGTCGCCCTCGCCGGTCTTCTCCTGGAGGAAGTCCTGCCCCTTGTCGATCTGGCCGGTGTACTTGTCGCCGGTCTTGTCGTCGACCAGGTCGCCCGCCTTCTCGATGGCGTCGTCGACCTTCTCGTCGTGCTCGTCGATGAGGCCCTTGGCCTTGTCCATCGCGTCGTCGAGGAATCCCATGCCGAGACCTCCTGCTCCTGCGGCCCCGGTGGCCGCGCCGCCGTCAGCGTAGTCCCGCCGCCCGCCGGCCTCGGGCGTCGCTCAGACGGGCGTCTCGGGCTCGTCGGACTCGTCGTCCTCCGAGGGTTCCTGGGTCTTGTCGTCCGGCTCGGTGATCTCCTCGGGGAGCTCGACCGCGTCCGGGCGCAGGTCGGGTGGGAGGTCCACGCCCAGCGGCGCGTCCGGGATCTCGCCGTAGCGCGACTGGTCCTCCAGCGCGTCCGCGCCGCCCGGGAACTTCTCCGGCTCTTCCTTCTGCGGTGTGGGCATCGGTCCGACGGCCATCACGGGCGCACCTCCGGCTGGGGGTTCGGTTGCGTGTCCGGCAACGGGTCGATCTCCGGGCCTCCCGGGACCGGGTCCCCGCTCGGCACGATCTCCGGGTCCGGCGGTGCGGCCGGCTCACTGCCCGGGTCCGGGTCCGGGATCGGATCGCCGGGCGGCAGCGGCTCGTTCGGGTCGGGTGTGGTGGTCATGTGATGGATCAACTCCCTCCACCTCCACCAAACCGGTGTCCGGGGCAGACTTCAACCGCCCTCACGGGTGATGCTTGGGAGACTGTCGGTGTGCCGCTCGCTCCCTCCGTCCCGCCGATCGTCGCCGTCGTCGGCGCGACCGCGTCGGGCAAGAGCGAGCTGGCGCTGGACCTGGCCGAGAGGCTCGGCGGCGAGATCGTGAACACCGACGCGATGGCGGTGTATCGCGGCATGGACATCGGCACGGCGAAGCAGCCGGTCGCCGAGCGGCGCGGGATCGAGCACCACCTCCTGGACGTGCTCGACGTGGTCGAGCCGCTGACCGTCGCCGAGTTCCAGGGCTGGGCGCGTGCCGCCGTCGCGGAGCTGCGAGGGCGCGGTCGGGTGCCGGTGCTCGTGGGCGGGTCGGCGCTGTACGTGCGGGCGGTCCTGGACCGGTTCGAGTTCCCGGGGACCGACGAGGAGGTGCGACGCCGGCTCGAGGGCGAGCTCGCCGCCGTCGGCGCGGAGGCCCTGCACCAGCGACTGGCCGAACGGGACCCGGTGGCGGCCGGGAACATCCGCCCCGACAACGGCCGCCGCGTCGTGCGCGCGCTCGAGGTCGTCGAGCTGACCGGCCGGCCCTTCTCCGCGACGCTGCCGACGCTGGAGTACGCCGACCCAGCGACCGTGCAGGTCGGCGTCGACATCGACCGGCCGACCCTGCACGAGCGCATCGAGCGGCGGGTGGCGGCGATGTTCGAGGGGGGGTTCGTCGACGAGGTCGCCGACTTGCTGGACCGGGGGCTGCGCGAGGGCCGCACGGCCTCGACGGCGATCGGGTACCGCGAGGTGACGGCGTACCTGGACGGTGAGCTGAGCCTCGACGAGGCGCGCGAGCGGACGGTCGTCGCGACGCGCAGGTTCGCGCGCCGGCAGGACTCGTGGTTCCGCAAGGACCCGCGGGTGGTGTGGGTGCGGTACGACGACCCGGGACGTGTCGAGCAGGCGCTGGCCGCCGTGGGACCATTCCTGGGTGGGTAGCTACCCGTTCCTCAAGGGCCACGGCACGGAGAACGACTTCGTGCTGCTGCCGGACCATGACGGGACCGTCCACGGCGGGCTGAGCCCGGAGCAGATGGCCGGGCGGGTGCGGGCGCTATGCGACCGGCGGGCCGGGATCGGCGGCGACGGTGTCCTGCGCGTCGTCCGCGAGGACGACCACTGGTTCATGGACTACCGCAACGCCGACGGGTCGGTCGCGGAGATGTGTGGCAACGGGATCCGGCTGTTCGCCCGGTACCTCGTCGACGAGGGGTTGGTCGAGCCGGCCACGCCGTTCCTGGTCGGGACCCGCGACGGGATGAAGATGCTCGACGTCGACGGGGAGAACGTCACGGTCGACCTGGGCACGGCCACGGTGCTCGGCGAGACCAAGGTGGGCGTCGGCGACCGCAGCTGGCCCGCCCTTCACGTCGACATGGGCAACCCGCACGCGGTCGCGTTCGTCGACGACGAGTCGACCCTGGCCGGCCTCGACCTCACGCGGGCTCCGGAGCACGACCCCGCGACGTACCCGGACGGCGTCAACGTCGAGCTGGTGGTGCGTCGCGGCGACGTGCACGTCGGCATGCGCGTGCACGAGCGCGGCTCGGGGGAGACCCGCTCGTGCGGCACCGGCGCGGGCGCCGTCATGGTCGCGACCGCGGTGGCCGACGGCGCGGACCCGACGGTCACCGGCGAGCAGGCGATGTACCGCGTCGACGTCCCCGGCGGGATGCTGGCGGTCACGTGGAGCCCCGAGGGTCACGTGTACCTGACCGGGCCTGCCGTCTTCGTGGCCCGGGGGACGACCTCCCTCTGAGTCAGGGTGGTCGAGCCGGGAGGCCGTCCACGGCCGAGCGTGTCGAGACCATAGGCTCGCCACCATGGACTTCGAGGGAGCCTCAGCACTCGTCACCGGCGGCGCGTCCGGCATCGGCGCCGCGTGCGCCCGAGCACTGGCCGCCCAGGGTGCGCGCGTCGTCATCGCCGACCTGAACGCCGAGAAGGGCGAGGCGCTCGCCGGCGAGATCGGCGGGATGTTCGTCCCGGTCGACGTGACGCGGACCGACCAGATCGTGACCGCGGTCGACCAGGCGCTCGAGATGGGCCCGTTGCGCGCGCTGGTCTGCTCGGCCGGCATCGGCTCGGCGCAGCGCACGGTCGGCCGCGACGGGACCTACGAGTCGGCGCACGACCTCGACGTCTTCAAGAAGGTCATCGCGATCAACCTGGTCGGCACGTTCGACACCGTGCGGATCGCGGCCACCGCGATGAGCCGCAACGAGCCCGACACCTCGGGCGAGCGCGGCGCGATCGTGAACGTGTCGTCGGTGGCGGCGTTCGACGGGCAGATCGGCCAGGCGGCGTACGCCGCGTCCAAGGGCGGCCTCGTCGGCCTCACGCTGCCGGTGGCCCGCGACCTCGCGGCCTCGGCGATCCGCCTCAACACCGTGGCGCCCGGCCTCGTGGACACCCCGATCTACGACTTCGCGCCGGAGCCGGAGGCCTTCAAGGAGCAGCTCGGCCAGTCGGTGCTGTTCCCCAAGCGCCTGGGCACTCCGGACGAGCTGGCGGGCATGGTGCTCGCCTGCCTGACCAACACCTACATGAACGGCGAGACGATCCGCGTCGACGGCGGCATCCGGATGCCTCCGAAGTAGGTCACCGCTGGTCGAGGAAGGCGCGCTAGCGCCTGTCACGAGACCCCGTGACACGACCCCTGACCGCTCGCCGGGTCTCGTGACGGGACTTCGTCCCTCCTCGACCTGCGTGCGGCGTCAGGCCTTGATGCGCTCGTTGGTCGCGTCGTACATCGGCCGCAGCGAGACCACGGCGTCGTACGCCGTGCCAGCGACGTCGACGGTCCAGGTGCCGGCCTTCAGCCAGTCGGCGGTCAGCGGCTGGTCGCCGGCGTCGAGCATGGCGAGGCCGACGGCGCCGCCGAGGGTCCAGCCGTACGACGCCGCGCGCACGTAGCCGGCCACCTCGCCGTCGCGGAGCACCAGCTCGGCGTGGTGCAGGACGGGCTCGGGGTCGGTGAGCCGGACCTGGACGAGTCGCCGGCGCGGGACGCCCTGTGCCTTGAAGGCGGCGACCGCGTCCTTGCCGACGAAGTCGGGCTTGTCGAGGTCGACCGCGAAGCCGAGCCCCGCCTCGATGACGTGGTCGGTGTTGTCGATGTCGTGGCCGAAGTCGCGGTAGCCCTTCTCCATCCGGCAGCTGGCGAGCGTCTTGAGGCCGACGGGCTGCGCACCGGCGCCGATGACCGCGTCGTAGACGGTGAGGGCGCCGTCGGCGGGGAGGTACAGCTCGTAGCCCAGCTCCCCGACGTAGGTGATGCGGACGAGCAGCACGCGCACTCCTGCGAGCTCGACGAAGCGCGCCGTGCGGAACGGGAAGGCGTCGTTGCCGAGGTCGGCGTCGGTGAGCGTGGTCAGGACGTCACGCGACCGCGGGCCCTGGACGTTGAGCTGCGCCCAGACCTCCGTGCAGTCCTCGACGGTCGCGTCGGCGTCGCCGATGTACCTGGCCAACCAGGCGAGCACGTGGCCGTGGGCGGTGTCGGACGCGACGACCCAGAAGTCGTCGTCGGCGAGCTTGGTGACGGTGAGGTCGGCCTGGAGCCGGCCGTCGTCGTCCAGCCACTGGGTGTAGGTGATCCGCTCGGGCTCGCCGTCGACCGCCCCCGCCGAGACGTGGTCGAGCAGGCGGCCGGCGCCCGGGCCGGTCACGCGGAACTTCGACATGAACGACATGTCCATCAGGCCGACGTCCTCGCGGACCACCCGGTGCTCGGCCTCCCAGCGCGACCACCAGTCGGCGTGGCCCCAGGTGGGTGTCGCCTGCGGCGTCTGTCCCGGTCCGGCGAACCAGTCCGCGCCCTCCCAGCCGGAGACCTCGCGGAGGTAGCCGCCGTTCGCGACCAGCCGGTCGTGCACCGGGGAGAGCTTGGCGCCGCGGGCGGAGTACAGCTGCTTGCCGGGCGTGTGCGCGGCGTACACGGTGCCGAGGATCTCGGTGGTGCGCGTGGCGCGGTACGTCTCCTCGGCCTGGTACGCGCGGAAGCGGTCGACGTCGAAGCCGGTCACGTCGACGTCCGGCCTGCCGTCGACGATCCACTGCGCGACGACGCGGCCGAGGCCGCCGGCGGAGAGGACGCCGACGGAGTTCATGCCGGCGGCGACGAAGTACCCGCGGGTGCCCGGCGCCTCGCCGACGATCGGCGAGAGGTCCGGCGTGAACGACTCGGGGCCGCAGAAGAACGTCCGTACGCCGGCCTCGAGCGTCACCGGCACGCGCGCCATCGCGGTCTCGAGGAACGGCCCCATTCGGTCCCAGTCCGGCTGGATCTTCGTGAACGACGACCCGGCCGGCACGCCCTCGGGGTGCCACGCGGCGGCCTTCGGCTCGAAGAGGCCGACCATCATGCCGCCGCCCTCCTCGCGGTAGTAGCCGTGCGCCGCGGGGTCCTCGAAGACAGGGGTGTCAGGCCCGAGCCCGTCGATGGTGTCGGTGATCAGGTAGTAGTGCTCGGCCGCGGTGTTGGGCACGTTCAGCCCGGACTTGAGCGCCAGCTCGCGCGCCCACATGCCGGTGGCGTTGACGACGTACTCGCACTCGATGACCCCGTCCCCGACCCGTACCCCGGTGACCGAGTCGAGCTGCCCGCGCTGCTCGGTGGCGACGTCGTCGACCGCCACGCCCTCGTACACGCGGACGCCCTTCATCCGCGCGCCCTTGGCCAGCGCGGTGGTCAGGTCGACGGGGTTGACCCGGCCGTCGCCGGGTACGTGGAAGCCGGCCACCAGGTCGTCGGTCTTCGCCCAGGGGAACAGCTTGCCGATCTCCGCCGGCGAGATCTCCTCGACCTCCAGCCCGAGGTGCCGCTGGAACGCCGCGACTCTCCGGTACTCCTCGAGCCGGTCCGTGTCGGCCGCGGCCTCGATGAGTCCGACCGGCTTGAACCCGGTCGCCTGCCCGGTCTCCCGCTCGAGGTTCTCGTAGAGCTCGCGCGAGTACAGCCGGATGCCCGTGCTGGTCTCCGAGAACGACCCGAAGCAGGTCATCAGCCCCGCGGCATGCCACGTGGTGCCGCTGGTCAGCCGGTCCCGCTCCAGCAGCACGACGTCGTCGCCCCACCCCAGGTGGCCGAGGTGGTAGGCGATCGAGGCGCCGATGACGCCCCCTCCGATGACGACGACGCGGGCGCGGTCAGGCAGTTCTGCGGGAGACACGGGAGCACTCTCTCAGAGGGTCTTGACGGGTCGTGCGGTTCAGGGTGCGCTAGGGCGCACTCTCAGGGACCCGACTCTCGGATCGGAGCACCATCCCATCTCCGACCAGGACCCGGAGGACACGGCCGGTCCGCCGCAGCTGGACCTGTTCGGCGTCAGGGTCCGCTGAGCCCCGACAGCTCCGTCTCGAGCGGGCCTCCCGCCCACGGCGGGTTCAACCGGATGAGGTGCTCGCGGGTGAGGAACGCGCGGTGGAGGTCGTCCGGCAGCCCGTCGAACGGCGACTTCTGCGAGGCGTGGAGCGCGATCGCGGCGTCGCGACGCTCGAGCAGGTGGCCGGTCTCCACCACCGTCGTGAACTGCTCGTCGGGCGTGCCGATGTCGGGGAGCTCGGTGTACGCCGCGTAGTCGCCTCCGGCGTGGTGCTGCACCCACGCGTGCATGAGCGAGCGCGGCAGCCCCTCGACGTACAGCGGCGTCGCGCTGCCGGCCAGCGCCTCCTCGACCGCCTCCCGGATGCGCACGTGGTCGCGGTGACCGTCGCCGCCGTCCAGGGTGACGACCACATCGGGCCGGTGCCGGTCGACGGCCCTCCGCACCGCCGCGACGACGACCTCGAGCGGCGCTCCGCACAGGGTCTCGGGGGCGGCGTCGCCGTCCATGCCCGAGTCGACGAGGTCCAGCAGCTCGACGTCGGCGACACCGAGGTAGGCCGCCGCCGCGCGCAGCTCCCCTTCTCGCAGCTCGCCGAGCCCGCCGGTCGGGACCAGGTCCGGGTCGGTCACCTCGCCGGCCTCGCCGCGGGTCGCGCAGAGCACCACCGTCCGCGCGCCGCGTTCCGCCGCGTGCATGAGCAGCGATCCGCAGCCGAAGGTCTCGTCGTCAGGATGGGCCACGACCAGGAGGAGCAGGGTCACGCCGTGATCCTGCCAGCGCTAATGGTTCGCCCCGGTCAGGCCCGCCCGCCTACCCTGGTGGACGGTATGACGAACGCACACGACGAAGACTTCTCCCTCGAGGCCGAGCTGGACGAGACCGCCGGCTGGGACCTGGACGACGAGACCGAGGGCGGCAACCCCGAGGACTGGCAGTCCGGGTACGCGGACGAGCCTGACCCCGAGGAGGCCGAGGAGCTCACCGTCGGCATGCAGGACCTGGCCGAACGCCACGCCCTGCGCCGGGTGGCCGGACTGTCCACCGAGCTCGAGGACATCAGCGAGGTCGAGTACCGGCAGCTGCGCCTCGAGCGCGTCGTGCTCGTCGGCGTCTGGACCGACGGCTCCATCGAGGACGCCGAGAACTCCATGGCCGAGCTGGCCCTGCTGGCCGAGACCGCGGGCTCGGAGGTGCTGGAGGCGATCTACCAGCGACGTAACAAGCCCGACCCCGCGACGTACATCGGCCGCGGCAAGGTCGACGGCCTCAAGGAGATGGTGCAGGCCTCCGGCTGCGACACCGTCATCTGCGACGGCGAGCTCAAGCCCAGCCAGCTGAGGAACCTCGAGGACCGCCTCAAGGTCAAGGTCGTCGACCGGACCGCGCTGATCCTCGACATCTTCGCCCAGCACGCGAAGTCCCGGGAGGGCCAGGCGCAGGTCGAGCTCGCCCAGCTCAACTACATGAAGCAGCGCCTGCGCGGCTGGGGTGGCAACCTCTCCCGCCAGGCCGGCGGTCGCGTCGGCGCGGCCGGCGGCGGCATCGGCGGTCGCGGCCCCGGTGAGACCAAGATCGAGACCGACCGGCGCCGCATCAACACCAAGGTCGCCAAGCTGCGTCGCGAGCTCGCCCACATGAAGGGCACGCGCGACACCAAGCGCCAGGAGCGCAAGCGCCACGAGATCCCGTCGGTCGCGATCGCCGGCTACACCAACGCCGGCAAGTCCTCGCTGCTCAACCGGCTCACCGGTGCGGGGGTGCTGGTCGAGGACTCGCTGTTCGCGACGCTCGACCCGACCACCCGCCGTACGGCGACCGCGGACGGTCGCGTGTACACCATGAGCGACACGGTCGGTTTCGTCCGCCACCTTCCCCACCAGCTGGTCGAGGCGTTCCGCTCGACGCTGGAGGAGGTCGCCGACTCCGACCTCATCCTGCACGTCGTCGACGGCTCGCACCCCGATCCCGAGGGCCAGATCGCCGCGGTCCGCGAGGTGCTCGCGGAGATCGGGGCGGACACGGTGCCGGAGATCATCGTCATCAACAAGGCCGACGTGGCCGACCCGATGGTGATCGCCCGGCTGCGCCAGCGCGAGCCGCACTCGGTGGTCGTGTCCGCCAAGACCGGCGAGGGCATCGAGGACGCGCTCAAGGTCGTCGAGGGCGAGCTGCCGAAGCTGGGCGTCGAGATCGCCGCGCTCGTGCCGTACGCCCGGGGCGACCTGCTCGACCGGCTGCACCGCGAGGGCGAGATCGACACCCTCGAGCACACCGGCGACGGCACGGTCGTCCGCGGTCGCGCCACCGAGGCGCTGGCGGGCGAGCTGGCGGCGTACCCCGTGTAGGACCGCCCGCGGGGGTGGTCGACACCCCCGGGGATCCGGGGTTGGGTGGAGGCATCGTCTCTTCTCGGGAGGACCCTGATGCGTGCACGCCTGATCGCCCCGCTCGCCGTCGCGGCCCTGGTCGCGACCCCGGCCCTGCTGGTGCCCGCCAGCGGAGCCGACTCCGCGCCGCCGTCGCCGTCACCCGCAGCGGCGACGACCGGACGCACCGCGACCGCCATCGGGTACGGCGGCGGCGTCACGTCCGTCGACCCGGCCGCGACGCGGGCCGGCCTGCGGGTGCTGCGGATGGGCGGCAACGCGGTGGACGCGGCGATCGCGACGGCGGCCGTGCTGGGTGTCACCGAGCCGTACAGCTCGGGCATCGGCGGCGGCGGGTACTTCGTGTTCTACAACGCGAAGAAGGGCAAGGTGCAGACGCTCGACGGCCGCGAGACCGCGCCGGCGGGCATGAAGCCGGACGCCTTCATCGACCCGTCGACCGGGAAGCCCTACAACTTCACGCCCGAGCTGGTCACCAGCGGCGTCTCCGTCGGCGTGCCCGGGACGCCCGCGACGTGGGACAAGGCGCTGACGCGCTGGGGCACCTGGCCGCTCGCCGAGGTGCTGAAGCCCGCGATCAAGCTGGCCGACCGGGGCTTCGTCGTCGACCGCACCTTCAACCTCCAGACCAGCGAGAACGCCGCGCGCTTCTCGGCGTTCCCCTCGACCAGCGAGATCTACCTGCCGGGCGGGGCGCCGCCGGCGGTCGGCTCGGTGCTGAAGAACCCCGACCTCGCCGACACCTACCGGCTGCTGTCCGACAAGGGCATGCGGGCGTTCTACGGTGGCAAGCTAGCGGCCAACATCGCGCGCACGGTCCAGCACCCTCCGAAGACCTCGACGACCACGCTGCCCGTACCTCCCGGCTCGATGAAGGTCTCGGACCTCGCGGCGTACCGCACCAGGAACCGCCAGCCCACCAAGGTCGGCTACCGCGGGTACGACGTGTACGGCATGGCACCGTCCTCCAGCGGCGGTTCGACCGTCGGCGAGGCACTGAACATCATGGAGCGCTACGACCTGGCGTCGATGACCCCGGCTGCCGCTCTGCACCACTACCTCGAGGCGTCGGCGCTCGCGTTCGCCGACCGGGGCGCTTACGTCGGCGACCCGAGGTACGTGAAGGTCCCGTTGACCTCGCTCCTCGACGACACCTTCGCCGCCGAGCGGGCCTGCCAGATCAGCGAGACCACCGCGCTGAAGAAGCCGGTCGCGGCGGGCAACCCCGCGTCGTACGACGGGAGCTGCGCCACCCCGGCGTCGACATCCCGGCGCGACGCCCCCGACACCGAGAACATCAACACCACCAACCTCACCACGGCCGACCGGTGGGGCAACGTCGTCGAGTACACGCTGACGATCGAGCAGACCGGCGGCTCCGGCATGGTCGTGCCCGGCCGCGGGTTCATCCTGAACAACGAGCTGACGGACTTCTCCGCGGTCTACTCGCCGACCGACCCCAACCGGATCCAGGCCGGCAAGCGCCCGCGTTCCTCGATCTCGCCGACGATCGTGCTGAAGGACGGCGATCCCTGGCTGGCCCTCGGCTCTCCGGGCGGCTCGACGATCATCACCACGGTCCTGCAGACGCTGTTCAACCGCATCGACCGCGGGATGACCATCGAGCAGGCCGTCGCCGCCCCGCGGGCCTCGCAGCGCAACACCGCCTCGGTGACCGCCGAGCAGTCGTTCATCGACGCGTACGGCGGGCTGCTGACGCCGTACGGCCACAGCTTCACGGCCGCAGGCGCGCCGGGTACGACGGCCGCCGAGATCGGCGCCGCGACCGCGATCGAGCTGGGTCCGGACGGGCTGTTCACCGTCATCGCGGAGCCCACGAGGCGTGGTGGCGGCTCGGCCGGCGTGGTGCTGCCGAAGTAGCCCTACGCTCGGGGCGTGTACACGGAGGCTCGCCTGGCGAGCGGGCTGACGCTGGAGTACCTCGACGTCGGCGATCCCGACGGTGTCCCGGTCGTCTACCAGCCGGGATCGCCCAGCACCGCCGGCTGCGGTGCCCTGCTGGACGAGGCCGCTCGCCGGCACGGCGTGCGCCTCGTCGCCGTGAGCCGGCCGGGGTACGGCGCGTCGACGCTCACGCCGCCGAGCCTGGCGAGCGTGGGCCACCAGGTCGTCGAGCTCGCCGACGAGCTGGGCTGGTCGACGTTCGGGACCTACGGCTCGTCCGGCGGCGGCCCGTACGCCCTGGCGACGGCGGAAGCAGCACCCGACCGCGTGACGCGCGTGGTGGTCGCCGCGGGACCCGGCCCGCGCGACGGCGACCCGCAGGACCTCGAGGTGGTCACCGCCGAGGTACGTGAGTTCGCCGAGCACCTGCTGCCCCTCGACCCCGACGCCTTCCGCGAGGCGATGGCCGCCGACGTACCTCCCAACGAGCGCTACTTCGAGACCCGACCGGCCGAGGCGGCCGTCTTCTTCGCGGACCTTCGCCGCGCGCTGGAGCCGTACGACGGCTTCGCCCGCGACAACGTCGCCTGGTCCGGCCCCTGGGACATCGACGTGGCCACGATCACCACGCCCGTCGACCTGTTCTACGGCGACGCCGACCGGATGGTGCCGCTGGAGAACGGCGAGCGTCTCGCCGCCCTCCTGCCGAACGCGTCGTTCGACGCGCTCCCCGGGTCCGGCCACGGCGACATCACGTTCGGCCTCACCGACCGGATCCTGGCGCTCCTCGCGGACGCCGCGCGCTTGTAACGCGGTGTTAGGGGGACTTCCCACGCGTGAGAACGCGTGGGAAGACGGTCTAACACCGCGTTACATGTCGCTCAGCGCAGCACGTAGGTGACCAGCACGCGGTCGTCGTCGCCGCCCTGGTCGTCGCAGTCCTCGCCCTGGTCGTCGCCGTCGTCGGCGTTGTCGACACCGTCGTCGTCGGTGTCCTCGTCGCCGTCCTCGACGCCGTCACCGTCGGTGTCGTCGTCGGTGGGGTCGGTGGTCGTGGTGCAGTCGTCGACCTCGTCCTCGTCGTCGAGGCCGTCGTCGTCGGAGTCGGTCTCCTGCGGGTCGGTGCCGTGCTTGAACTCACCGAGGTTGCGCAGGCCGTCGTGGTCGGCGTCGCCGCGGGCGTTGGCCTTGTGCGGGTTCAGGCTGTGGCGCAGCTCCCAGCGGTTGGGCATCCCGTCGTGGTCGGCGTCGCCGGACGAGGCGTCGGCCGGGCCGGCGAGCGAGAGCACGCCGCCGGCGGCCAGCGTGGCGATCACGGCGGAGAGACGGCGCGAGGTGGTCAGGAAGGTCATGGATCGCTCCAAGAGGTGGTGGGGGGACTGACACCACGACGGTAGGGCCGGCAGGGTCGGGTGCGCAGTTGTACCAACGGACAGGTGCGGCCCTCCGGGTCAGCGGGCTGCGGCGACGCTCTCGTCCGTGCCCGCCAGCCTCTGCGCGATCCAGATGGGGACGATCGAGGCCACGATGAGGGCCGCGGCCACGACGTTGACGACGGGCGCCTGCTGGGCCCGGAACATGTTGTTCAGGATCCACAGCGGCAGCGTCTCTTCTCGCGGCCCGGCGGTGAACGTGGTCACGATGATCTCGTCGAACGACAGCGCGAACGACAGCAGCCCGCCGGCGAGGAGCGCGGAGCGCAGCATCGGGAACGTGATCCGCCGGAAGGTCGTGAAGGTGCCGGCGCCGAGGTCCATCGACGCCTCCTCGAGGTTGCTGCCCAGTCGGCGCAGCCGTGCCTGGACGTTGTTGAAGACCGTGACGATGCAGAAGGTGGCGTGGGCGACGACCAGCGTGAGGAAGCCGAGGTCGATGCCCAGCAGCGTCTTGAAGGCGTTCTGGAACGCGATGCCCGTGACGATGCCGGGAAGGGCGATCGGTAGGATCACCAGGAGGGACACGAAGTTGCGGCCGAAGAACCGGAACCGCTGCAGCGCCAGCGCGGCCATGGTGCCGAGCACCAGCGAGATGACCGTGGCCAGGGTGGCGACGCGCAGGCTGACCCAGAGTGCGTCGCGGGCGCCGGGCGAGCTGAACGCGCGGTCCCACCAGTCGAGGGTCAGGCCGGTCGGCGGCCACGCGAACGAGCCGCTGGTGTTGAACGAGTTGAGCACGACGATGCCCAGCGGCAGGTAGATCACGACGAGCGCGAGGATCGTGCAGGTCAACAGCGTCAGGCGCAGGCCGCGGGACAGGGTCACAGGCTCTCCAGGGCTCCCGTGCGGCGGACCGCGCTGAGGTAGACGAGCACCAGGACGACCGGGATGGTCGCCACCGCGGCGGCGAAGGGCAGGTTGTTGGCGGCGCCGACGTTGTCGTAGACCACGTTGCCGAGCATCTGGTTGGTCCCTCCGACCAGCTTCACCGCGATGAAGTCGCCCAAGGTGAGCGAGAACGTGAAGATCGAGCCGGCCACGAAGGCCGGGAAGACCATCGGCAGCACGACGGTCCGCAGCGTGCGTACGCCGGTCGCGCCGAGGTCCGCCGACGCCTCGAGGAGGGAGTTCGGGAGCCGTTCCAGGCCGGCGTACACGGGCAGGATCATGTAGGGGAGCCAGAGGTACGACAGCGTGATGATGGTGGCCGCGAGACCGTAGCCGGGGGTGTCCAGGCCGAAGGGCTGCGCGATCCACGCGATCAGCCCGTTGGAGGCGAGCAGTCCGCGCCAGGCGTAGGTCTTGACCAGGTACGACGCCCACAGCGGCATCAGGACCGCGATGACGAGGGCGCGCTGCACCGCGGGTGAGGCGACCTTGGCCATGTAGAGCGCGATCGGGAAGGCCACCGCCGCGTCCACCAGCGTCACCAGCACGGCGATGCCGACCGTGCGGAGGGTGATCGTCTTGTAGACGTCGATGCTGACCAGGTCCCGGAAGTTGTCGAGCGTCCAGACGCGCTCGATCTCTCCGGTGAAGTCGTTCTGTCCCCACAGCGAGGTCACGAACATGGCCGCGAGCGCGGCCAGGTAGGCGACCCCGAGCCAGGCCATCGGCGGGATGAGGAGCAGGCTCAGGCGGAGCCCGGGGTGCCGGTGCAGCACCCCGGGCTCACGGGTGGAGGTGGTGCTCAGCCCTTCACCTCGGTCCAGGCCTGGGTCCAGTCGCCGTAGTCGGTGCACTGGACGTCGGTGCGTCCGTCGAGGCAGTCGGAGATCGGCGTGGTCCAGTACCAGATCTTCTCGACGTACGCGGCGTCGGCGGCGTGGTAGGTGTCGCAGAAGCTCTTGTCCGAGGTGAAGCCGCACGCCTTGGCGTTGGCGGGAGCCTCCCCGTAGTACTCGGTCAGCGCCGCCTGCGTCTTCGGGCTGACGATGTGGTCGAGCCAGGCGTAGGCGCAGTTCGAGTGCGGCGAGTCGGCCGCCACCATCCACGTGTCGATCCAGCCCGTCGAGCCCTCGTCGGGCAGGATCGCCTCGACCGGCACGTCGGCGGCCGTCAGGGCGTTGGCGTTGGACTGCCAGGTCGTCCCGATGACGGAGTCGCCGTTGGTGAACGACTGGATGTGGGCGAGGTAGTCCGACCAGTACTCCCCGACCTCGGCCTTCTGCGTCTTCAGCACCTCGACCGCCTTGGCGAGCTGGTCCGCGTCGAGCGCGTAGGGGTTCTTGATGCCGAGGTCCGGCTGGGTGTTCATCAGGTAGAGCGCAGCATCGGCGATGTAGATCGGCGAGTCGTAGGCCGTGATCTTGCCGGCGTACGGCGAGTCGGGCTCGAACACCGAGGCCCAGCTCGTCGGCGCCGGGTCCACCTTGTCGGTGCGCCACATCAGCAGGTTGGCGCCCCATCCGTGCGGGATGCCGTACATCTGGCCGTCCACGGAGTTCCAGAGGCGGTCCTTGAGGAAGGGCTGCACGTCGGCGTAGTTCGGCACCAGGTCGGTGTTGACCGGCGCGACGTCGCCCGAGGCGATGAGTCGCAACGTCGCGTCCCCCGAGGCCGAGACGACGTCCCAGTCGCCGCTCTTCATCAGGCTGACCGCCTCGTCGGAGGTCTTGAAGTACTTGACGTTGGCCTGGCAGCCGGTGTCCTTCTCGTAGTCGGTGACCCAGTCGGCCGCGGGATCGGCGGTGCCGTCCTCGGCGTAGTAGGGCCACGCGAGGATGTTCACCTCGCCCTCCATGTCGCCGAGCGACTCCTTCATCGGGATGTCGGGCGGGGTGAACCCGCCCTGTTCCTCACCCGCCGACCCGCTGGCGTCGCTGCCGCCGTCGCTGCCGCAGGCAGCCAGGCCGAGGGCCAGGGCCAGACCCAGCGCGGCGGTTCCGGCAAGGGTGCGCTTCCTTCTCATGTTTCCTCCTGGTGGGATCCCGAGCCGGTGGTGCGCTTAGCAGTCGGTGTGAGGTCGATGAGGTGCTCGTCCTCCCAGGTGAGCGACACCTGGTCGCCCTGGTCGATGGCCTGGTCCGAGGCCCCGTGCAGGTTCTGCCGGAGCACCGTGAGGGTGCCGCCGCCGTCGAGGGCGACGACGTAGTGGTTGACCGAGCCGAGGTACACGACGGCCTCGACCGTGCCACGCACGCGGCCGTCGCTGCCGATGTGGATCTTCTCCGGGCGGATGGAGAACATCCCGTCCCGGCCCACGACGGACCGGGCGGCGTCGCCGGTCAGCAGGTTCGACGTCCCGACGAACCCGGCCACGAACGACGAGGCCGGCGACTCGTAGAGCTCCGCCGGTGCCGCGACCTGCTCGACGCGCCCGTTGTTGAAGACCGCAATGCGGTCGCTCATCGTGAGCGCCTCCTCCTGGTCGTGGGTCACGAACACGAACGTGATGCCCACCTCCCGCTGGAGGTCCTTGAGCTCGATCTGCATCTCGCGCCGCAGCTTGAGGTCCAGCGCGCCCAGCGGCTCGTCGAGGAGCAGCACCTTGGGACGGTTCACCAGCGCCCGGGCCAGCGCGACGCGCTGCCGCTGCCCGCCGGACAGCTGACCGGGCTTGCGGGCGCCGTACCCGCCGAGCTGGACGCTCACCAGCGCCGCCTCGGCGCGTTCGCGGCGCTCCTTGCGCGGCACCTTCTTGACGGCCAGGCCGTACTCCACGTTGCCGAGCACGTCGAGGTGCGGGAAGAGCGCGTAGTCCTGGAAGACGGTGTTCACGTTGCGCGCGAACGGCGCCTGGGTGGTGACGTCCTTGCCGTCGAGGTAGACCGTGCCCGAGGTCGGCGCCTCGAAGCCGGCGATCATCCGCAGGACCGTCGTCTTGCCCGATCCGGACGGGCCGAGCATCGAGAAGAACTCCCCGTCGCGGATCTCGAGGTCGAGGTCGTCCACGGCCGTGACCGCGCCGAACCGCTTGGTGACGGATGTCAACCGGACGGCAGCGGTCATGCCGGGAACCTAGGGCGTCGGAATCCGTTGCTACAAGCACGTTCTCGTCACGGATCGGTCGTGTCGGGGCGCCTGTGCAGTCGGCCCGACGGCTGTCCGTCCTCGGACGTAGGGTGGCGCGGTGCCCGACCACGTCCCCGCCTCCACGGTGAGGCCAGTGGTTCGTGAGGTGCTGGCCACGGCCGTCGAGGCCCTCGGCGGCGAGGAGCGGCCGGGCCAGGTGGCGATGGCCGAGGCGGTCACCGAGGCGTTCGAGTCCGGGCAGCACCTGCTCGTCCAGGCCGGCACCGGCACCGGCAAGTCCCTGGGGTACCTCGTCCCCGCCCTGCTCCACGGCCGCCGCGTGGTCGTCGCGACGGCGACCCTCGCGCTCCAGCACCAGCTCGTCGAGCGCGACATCCCCCGGCTGGTCGAGGCGATCGGCGCCGGCGCCCACAAGGACGAGGTCGACACCTCGTACGCCGTCCTCAAGGGCCGCTCGAACTACGTCTGCCTGCACCGCATCCGCGAGGGCGTGCCCGACGACCAGGGCGCCCTGGTCGAGGTGCCGAAGGGCTCGATGGCCAAGAAGGTCCTCGACCTGCGGGCCTGGGCCGAGCAGGAGGCCGAGACCGGGGGCTCGGGCGAGCGCGACCACGCGCCCCGGCACACCGACCGCGAGTGGCGGCAGGTCTCGGTCAACCACCGGGAGTGCCTGGGCGCGGCCCGCTGCCCGTTCGGGCAGGAGTGCTTCGTGGAGACCGCGCGCGAGCTGGCGCACCGCTCCCACCTGATCGTCACCAACCACTCGCTGCTGGCGATCGACGCGGTCGAGGGCGTGCCGATGATCCCCGACTACGACGCCGTGGTCGTCGACGAGGCGCACGAGCTGGTCGCCCGGGTCACCCAGGCGGCCACCGACGAGCTGGCGGTCTCCGACGTCGAGCGGGCGTCCCGGCGGTCGCGGCGCCACGTCGGCGAGTCGACCGCGGCCGACGACCTGGCCGACGCGGGCGACGCGCTGCAGCTGGCGATGGACGAGTCGAGCCCGGGCCGGTTCGACGAGATCCCCGAGCAGGTGAAGGACGCCCTCGTGCTGGTGCGCGACGCGGCGCGGGCCGTCCTCTCGGCGTACCCCCGCGAGCAGGAGGGCCCCTCGGACGGCGAGGTCGACGCCGGCCGCACGCAGGCGCGTGGCATGGTGCAGGAGGTGTTCGTGACCGCCGAGCGGATGGCGGCCGACTCCGACGCCGACGTGCTGTGGCTCAGCGAGGGCGGCGACCGCATCCCGCCCCGGCTGTGCGTGGCGCCGCTGCAGGTGTGGAGCCAGATGCGCGACAAGCTGCTGTCGGAGAAGACGGCGGTGTTCACCTCCGCGACCCTGATGCTGGGCGGCGACTTCTCCTCGATGGCCGTCTCCATCGGCCTCAAGCCGGCCGAGCGGGTCGTCGAGGAGGGCGAGGTGAGTCCCGAGCACCCGCCGGACGCGCTGCCGTGGCGCGGGCTCGACGTCGGGTCGCCGTTCGACTACGGCCGCCAGGCGATCCTCTACGTCGCCCGCCACCTGCCCACGCCCGGTCGCGACGGGCTCGGCAAGGCCCAGCTGGACGAGATCGTCGAGCTGGTCGACGCGGCCCAGGGCCGCACGCTGGGGCTGTTCAGCTCACGCCGGGCCGCCGAGACCGCCGCGGAGGAGGTGCGCACCCGCCTGCCGCACCTGACGACGCTGGCCCAGGGCGACGCCCAGCTGCCCGAGCTCGCGCGTCAGTTCGTCGAGGACCCGCACACCTGCCTGTTCGGCACGCTCAGCCTCTGGCAGGGGCTGGACGTGCCGGGGGAGACCTGCCAGCTCGTGCTCATCGACCGCATCCCGTTCCCGCGGCCCGACGACCCGCTGATGTCGGCGCGCCAGCGGGCGGCCGACCAGGCGGGTGGCAACGGCTTCATGCAGGTGGCCGCCACCCATGCCGCGCTGCTACTCGCGCAGGGGGCCGGTCGGCTGGTCCGGACGACGTCCGACCGTGGCGTGGTCGCCGTCCTCGACCCACGGCTCGTCACCGCGAGGTACGGCGGCTTCCTCAAGGCCAGCCTGCCGCCGATGTGGACGACGACCGATCCCGACGTGGTGCGCCAGGCGCTGAAGCGACTGGCGGGAGCGGTCGGATGAGGTGATCTTGAAGCCGGCCCAGATGACCAGCCAGCCGATCAGCACGTCGGCGACCCAGTGGTTGCCGGTGCCGATGACGACGAGCCCGGTGATGAACGCGTGCGCCCAGCCGCCCAGGCGCATCCAGCGGCCCTTGCGGTTGTCCGGCGCGTGCCGCTGGAGCACCAGCGCCACCCAGAGCGCCCACCCGGCGTGCAGGGACGGGAACGCGGCCAGCTGGTTGGTCAGCCCGCCGAGGCCCTTGGGCGCCGAGGCGTCACCGCCCCACCAGCCGTCGCCCGAGGTGAGGGCCAGCACGTCGGCGTACCCGCCGAACAGCCGCGGCGGCGCGGTCGGCAGCAGGAGGTAGGCGACCAGGGCGATGATCGTGCTGATCACCAGCGCCAGGCGGGCGGGACCGTAGATGGCCGGGCCGCGGCGGTAGAGCCACAGCAGGACGATCGCGGTGACGAGGTAGTGGGCGGTGGCGTACCAGAACGACCCGAACAGGCTCAGCCCGCGGGACACGGTGAAGAGCTGGTTGATCGCGCCCTCCCACGACAGGTGGAGGGTGCTCTCGATGTCGAGGAGCTCGGCCGCGCGCTTCTGTGCCGGCCGGAGCGCGTCGCTGGCGAACATCCGAGAGCCGCTGTAGACGACGTACAGGCTGAGGATCAGGACCATCTCGACCAGGGCCGCGCGCCAGCCCCGGGTGGCCGCTGGCGCGGCTACCTCCTGGACCTTGCTACCCCTGCTCCCCATGGCTATGAGCCTGCCCCGTTCATCCAACTTCTGCACATCAGTTGTTTCCCTGGCCCCTCCCTGAGGGTCCAGCCCTGAGGAGACCTGGCGTGGCCGTGGGATACCCGGTGGACCTCGTTTCGGCACGAGACTCATCGGGCAAGGGGAACCACATGCCCTCCACGCCCCTCATGACCGCAACGCTGGCGATCCTCCTGGTTGTTCCGCAACCCTTCGATCCGACCTTTGCCGAATCCTCACAGGTGCCACCGACATGCCGGGGACTGGTCGTGACCATCGCGGGGACGAGCGGCGCCGACACCCTCGTCGGCACGGCCGGGGACGACGTGATCGCGGCCGGACGGGGTGACGACCGGGTCCGTGGGCTCGGAGGGAACGACGTGGTGTGCGGTGGCCCCGGTACGGACCACCTCGTCGGTGGGCCGGGCGACGACCGGCTCGACGGCGGACTCAACGGGCTCCAGCAGCCGTACCCCGACAACCCGCCGGACAACGTCGGCGACACCCTCGTCGGCGGTCCCGGCGACGACGTGCTCGACCCCGGGTACGACGACGTGACCGACGCCGACGGCGGCTTCCTCCCCGACACCGTCTCCTACGCCCACGCGCCCGCCGGCGTTCGAGTGGACCTGACGGCGGGGACGGCCACCGGTGGCGGCGGCGACGACACGCTCGTCCTCGAGGGGAGCGTGGACCTCGAGGGGTCGGCGTACGACGACGTGCTCGTCAGCGGGGACTTCGCCGACGACCTCTACGGAGGTGCGGGCGACGACGTGCTGCGTGGGGGCCGGGGCCGCGACTACCTCCAGGCCGACCCGAGCGACCTCTCGACGCCGGACGAGACGCCGTACGACGACCGGGTCTACGGCGGGCCGGGCGGCGACGGCATCTACCTGGGCAACGGAGCCGACCTCGGTCGTGGCGGCAGCGGTGACGACAACCTCGTCCACGGCTCCGGGCGCGCCGACCTGCTGGCCGGGTCGGGCGAGGACTACGTGGAGACCCTGCTGGAGTTCACCGACGGCAGCCGCGTGGACGGCGGTCCGGGTGTGGACCTGGCCTACGCCTGGGCCGTGGCGGCCGGCGGACGGCGGCTCCTCGACGTCGCGGGACGCATCGCGCTGGGGTCGGGAGAGCTGACGATGACCAGTCGCGGTACGACGCACACGGCCGTGCTCGCAGGCCTGGAGCGGCTGCGCATCCCCGACGGGCGCTGGACCGTGCTGGGCACGGCCGCCGACGAGATCTTCTACGGAGGGGACCTGCGCCGTGACGCGGTCGTCGTCCGCGCACGCGGGGGAGACGACAAGGTCAGCGGCAGCGAGGGCGACGACGTGCTCGACGGCGGATCCGGACGTGACCTGCTCTACGACAGTGGAGGCGACGACGCGGAGACCGACTTCGAGGTCGTTCGCTAGACCTTGCGCAGCACGGCGGTGACGATGCCCAGGATGCTGGCGTGAGTGCCGTCGATGGGGTCGTACGCCGGGTTGTGGGGGAGCAGCCAGACCTGGCCGTTCTTGCGCTGGAAGGTCTTGACCGTGGCCTCGCCGTCGATGAGCGCGGCCACGATGTCGCCGTTCTCGGCGGTCTGCTCCTGGCGGATCACGACGTAGTCGCCGTCGCAGATGGCGGCCTCGACCATCGAGTCGCCGGCCACCTCGAGCATGAAGAGGGTGCCCTCGCCGACCAGCTGCTTGGGCAGCGGGAAGACGTCCTCGATGCGCTCCTCGGCCAGGATCGGCCCGCCGGCGGCGATCCGGCCGAGCACCGGGACGTAGGTCGCGGGGGTCACCGTGTCGCCGATGTCGGTCTCGTCGTACTGGGTCTCGTCGGCCGCCCCGATCGAGCGCCGCGCCGCCATCACCTCGGGCAGGAACACCTCGAGGGCGCGCGGACGGTTGGGGTCGCGCTTGAGGAAGCCCTTCTCCTCGAGGACCCGCAGCTGGTGCGCGACGCTGGAGGAGCTGGTCAGCCCGACCGCCTCGCCGATCTCCCGCATGCTCGGCGGGTAGCCGCGCTTCTCGATGGCCTCCTTGATGTGCGCCAGCACCTTCTGCTGACGCGGCGTCAGGCCGGTCGCGTCCGGCGGTCCGTCGGGGAGCTCACGGACCTTGCCGGGCTGCGAGCCGGAGCGGGACGAGTCGGTGGCCATGGCGGTCACGGTAGTGCCGCCAGCGGCTCTCGTTCAAACATTTGTTCGAACGGCGTGTCGGTCACGACGGGCAGACGGCCCGCTGCGGGATGGCGCCGAACGCCTCCTGCCACTCGTCCCGGGTGAGGTCGCGGCCGGCGATGTGGCACGCCAGCTGCTCCGCGCGGGCCAGCGACGGGTCGAAGCGGTAGATCTGCCCGAACTCCGATCCGATCAGGAGCGTGCCGTCGGACAGGTACGCCGGGTACATCGCGCCGCCGGTGGTGGAGACCTTCACCCGCGCGAGCAGATGTCCGTCCCGGCCGCTCCAGAACACCACAGCGGAGTCGTACGCACCGCTCAGCAACGTGTGCCCGTCCGGGGACCAGGACAGGGCAGCGACGAGGTCGTCGTGCTCCGTGCGAGCCGGCCCCACCGGCCGCCCGGTCGTGGCGTCGAGGACCTGCACCCACCTACCTCCCGCGATGGCGATCCTGCTGCCGTCGGGGGACCACGAGGCGAGCGTGACCGGTGCGCCGGCTCCGCCCGTGCGGATGGTGGTGCCCCGACCGAGGTCGACGAACGCCCACCCGGTGCGGGTGTTGTTCTCTCCCGGGCGTAGGTCGTTCGTCCGGGTCAGGACGAACGCCTGCTTCCCGTCCGGTGACATCGTCAGGCAGCAGGACCGCTGCGCGAGCGTGAGCTGGTCACCGCGAGGTCGCAGGGTGACCGGGTCCAGCACGACGAGGCGGTCGTCTCCGAACGTGACCGCCAGCGTCGAGCCGTCGGCCGACAACGCGGACCCGGAGAGGCCCGGCTCCGGGGGCGCCCACGTGGCGATCACGCGACCCGTCGGGTCCAGCGCGCGGACGACGTCGTCGGCGCCGGCGTAGTAGTAGCGGCCGCCGTCGGCGCTCCACTGGCCGTTCCGGAAGTCGTCGCCCGCACCGAAGGTCAACGTCGTGCCGTCCGACGCGACCCCGGTCCTGCGGTCGAAGAGCTGCAGGGAGGAGTACTGGGCGTCGAGCGCGACGTACCGGCCGTCGGGGCTGAACCGCACCTCCGCGCCGGAGCTCGCAGGAGCCTGCCGCTCCCGCTCGACGAGGGTGTGTCTGCCGGTGAGGTCCCAGGTCCTGATCACCGGACCGTCGGCTAGCAGCAGGCTGGCACCGTCCGCGCCGAGCGCGACGTCGGTCAGGTCGCCCGTGGTCGCCCGCCGGACCACGACGCCCGAGGGCACGTCGACGAGGAAGACGTCCGGCATCCTTGTCGCCAGCAGTCGCCGGCCGTCGTCGGAGAACTGGACGAACCGCTTGCGCAGGGTGAGGAGGGTGCGTCCGGTCGCGGCGTCCACGAGGTACCCGCCGATCGGGGCCTTGTGCCCGCCGTTGACGGTCGCGTCGAAGCCGAGGGTCCGACCGTCGGGCGTCACGCCGAGGCCGTGGAAGCTGACCAGGTCGTCGCGGCGCCAGAGGCGCTCACCGCTGGCGACGGCGTACGCCGTGAGCGGACTGCTCGCGTAGACCGTCCGGCCGTCGGGACTGAGGGCGATGTCGTCCCACAGCCCGTCGAGGGCGATCACGACCGGCTTGCGGGCGGGGTGCGCGAGGTCCCAGACCCGCGCGTCCGCCGACGTGGAGTCGTCGGTGCCGTGGTAGCCCGGCCTCGGCGTGCCCCCGCTGTACTCCGACGACACGGCGAGGTAGCGCCCGCTCGCCGAGTACGCGATGGCGACGATCTTGGCCGCGGCGCCGGTCTGGTGCCCGAGCTGGACGTCCGACGGCGCCAGGGTCCGAGGATCAAGCAGGCGAAGGGAGCCGCGGACGTAGGCGCCCGAACCCACGGCCAGCGTCGCGCCGTCGGGGCTGAACGCCATCGGGGTCATGAACCAGTGCTGGACGTTCGCGGGCGAGTCGCCGTCCGTGTCGTAGGTGGCCAGGACGTGCCCGTCGCGCGCGTCGTAGGTCGTGACCACGTTCGTCATGCTGTAGCCCGCGACCACGTCGCCGGCCGGACTGGCGAGGGCGCGCATCAGGTCGCCGTCGACGGGTTGGGTGGTCGCCACCAGACCCGGGGTGCGGCCCAGCGACGCGTAGAGGTCGCTGCGCGTGGCGGGCGAGTCGTCGAGACCGACGGCGGCGAGCGCGAGCAGCACCGACCGGCTCACGTTGCCGTCCGTGAGCGCGGCGGCGGCCACGCCGCGGGCCGTGGCCTTGATCTCCGACGCAGTGGCGGCGTCGGCCGACCGGTCGGCCCGGGTCGCCTGTCGTTGCGCCACCGAGCTCGCGCCGAGCGCGACCAGGAGCAGCACGGTCGCGACAGCGAGGGCGGCCCGCAGCCGCCGGATCATGCGTGTCTGCTGCCTGGCCCGCTGGGCTGCCGCTGCGGACGTGGCCCGCTCGGCGGCCAGACCGGCGCCGAGGAAGTCCCGCTCGACCGTGGTCAGCTCGGGTCTGCTCGTGACCCGCCACTGCTCCGCCTGGGCGAGCCGGACGCCGCGGTAGAGCTCGCTGTCGGGCCGGCCGAGCTCGTCCCAGGCCTCGGCGGCGGCGGCCAGGTGGTGCAGCGTACGTCGGCCCTCGACGTCGTCGTCCAGCCAGCCACGCAGCCGGGGCCAGGCCCGGGCCAGCGACTCGTGGGCGATCTCGACGGAGGTGTCGTCGCTGGTGAGCAGGCGGGCGGCGACGAGCTCGTCCACGACGCGCACCAGCGTCGGGTCGGCGGCCACGGACCTGCGGGGCATCCGGGTGCGGACGGGCTCACCCACCGGTCCGGCCGCGACGAGCCGGAGCATCAGGTCCTTGACGCGCGGCTGGTCTCCGGGCGGCACCCGGTGCCACAGCTCCTCGGCCGACTGCGCCACCGCCCCGCGGACGCCGCCGGAGGCCTGGTACCCGGCCACGGTGAGCGTGCGGCCCTCGCGTCGTAGCCACGTCTCGCGCAGGGTGTGGCTGAGCAGCGGGAGGGCACCCGGCTCGCCCTCGACCTCGCGCACCAGCAGGTCGACGAGGCCGGGCTCGACGAGGAGGCCGGCCTGGCGAGCGGGGCTCTCGATGGCGGCGCGCAGGGCTTCCTCGGTCATCGGGCCGAGCAGGAAGAGCCCCCGCTCGACCATCCTCGCGAGGTCGGGGTGTTCCGAGAGCTCGCCGGTCCGGTCGGCGCGGAGCACGATCACGACGGCTGCGTGCTCGGCGTACTCCGTGACCTCGGCGATGAACCGTTGGCGTTGCTCGGGGTGGTCGCACACCGTGAACAGGTCCTCGGCCTGGTCGACCACGAGCACGGGACGCCCGACGGCCAGGAGCACGCCGGCCAGCGCGTCCATCGGCCGACGACCGGGGACCACGACCTGGACGTCACGGCCCTGCCGGCGGAGGGCGGCGACGACACCGGCCCGGACCAGCGAGGACTTGCCGGAACCGGAGGGTCCGATCACGGCCAGCACGCCCTGGGACCCGAGGCGGCCCAAGCTGCGGGCGACCTCGCGCTCGCGGCCGAAGAACACCTCCGCGTCGGCCTCGCCGTAGGGCTGCAGGCCGACGTACGGGCACTCCTGCGACGTCGTGCCGAGGGCCGCGTCGACGGCCAGCGACGGTTCCTGGCGCAGGATCGCCGCCTCCAGGTCGCTCACCTCCGGCGAGGGATCGAGGCCGAGGTCGGCGGCCAGCACGCGCTTGAGCCGGCCCAGCGTCGCCAACGCCTCCGCCTGGCGACCGCTGCGGTACTGCGCCAGCGCGAGCAGCATCCACCGGCGCTCCCGCAGGGGAGCCGCGTCCACCATGGCTCGCGCCTGGGCCAGCACGTCCCGATGTCGCCCGGCCTGCAGCGCCGCCTCGACGGCGACCTCCTCCGCGCCCAGGCGCAGCTCGGTCAGGCGACCGGCCTCCTGTGCCGCCGGACCCCAGTCCTCGAGCTCGGCCAGCGGGCGGCCCCGCCAGAGCCGCAGCGCCTGTCCCGCGGTGTAGGCCGCGCGGTCCGGCTCGCCGAGGGCCAGCAGCTCGCCCGAACGCCGCACCAGCTGCTCGAACTCCTGGGCGTCGACGTCGCGGCCCCCGAGCTCGAGGCGGTAGCCGTGGGGGAGGGTCTGGATGACCTCGTGGCCCAGCAGGCGCCGCAGCCTGCTGACGCACCCCTGCAGGGCCTTGGCCCACGTGGGCGGCACCCGCTCGCCCCAGACGGCGTCGCCCAGCTCCTCGGGGGAGACCGTGGTGCCCGCGCGCATGGCGAGAGCGGCGAGCACGATCCGGTCACGCTGCCCGAGCCGGGCAGCGGTGTCGTCGACCTGGAGGGGGCCCAGCACCCCGATCCGCATGAGCCGAAGGTCCACCCGACCCCGGCGGCGGTCAAGGGGGCGGTTACCCGGGAGTTACCGGGCGAGGGGCGATCGGTGACCGGTGGCGTGCACAACGGACGAACCCGGAGGTCACCGACCTCCACCGCACGACAGGAGCTCGCCATGAGCCTCGCCACCTCCGCCTCACGCACTGCGGCCGCGGCCGCCTTCGCTGCCGCCCTCGCCATCGTCTCCGCGGCGTCGCCCGCCTCCGCCGAGCACGACGTCGACCACATTTGTCGCGTCTCCGCCTCGTGGGACTTCGCCCGTCCCCTCCCTGCCCTGAGCGGCCGCTCCCTGGCGACGTACCTCCAGCGCCACAACGACGGCAACCGGCACGTGCCGGTCGTGATCTGACGGCGGAGCCACGTCGTGTGCGTCGTCCAGCTGGTCGACACGGTCGAACAACTGTGCGATTCGGGCTTGCCATCGTTCGAACAGGTGCTCTACTCTCGATCACATGTTCGATCGAACGTCTGATCGAGCGGTTGCCGAGGAGCACTGTCGGTGGTCGCTGTCAGAGTCTCGATCGACACAGGAACCGACAGCCGGCCAGGGTGGCCGGTCCTTCCCCAGGAGGTCCCGATGAGCACCATGACGATCCACGAGGTCCGCCTCGCTCCGCGTCCGGTCATGCCGCGCGTCGCCGTGCGGCGCCCGGCGGTCCGTCCGTCGGCCGTCCGGCTCACCCGCCGCGGCCGCGCCGTGGTGCTGCTGCTCGGCCTCGTGGTCGCGCTGGTGGTCGGCGTCGTGCTGGGCGCGGGTTCGGTGGCCACCGAGCACCCCGGCACCCCGGAGCCCACGCGCATCGTGATGGTCGGCTCGGGCGAGACCCTCTGGGACATCGCCGCCGACGCGGCCTCGGCCACCGGAAGCGACGACGTCCGGGCGATGGTCCGGCGCATCGAGCGGATGAACGCCCTCGACACCGGCATGGTCCTCGCCGGTCAGCGGATCAAGATCCCCACGCAGTAGCCACCACACAGACTTCGTCAGCCGACTCGACCCCGGCTGGCGGGCCGGGGAAGACATGGGAGAGGGAGAGCGGGATGGTCCCGCCCCCATGCAGCAGGCACACAGACTTCGTCAGCCGACTCGACCCCGGCTGGCGGGCCGGGGAAGACGAGGGGCGGGACCACGAGGTCCCGCCCTTCGCGGCGTTCAGCGGTCCCGCAGCCGCCTGACGAACTTCTGCCCGGACCAGGTGGCGTCGATCGCGGCGACCTTGACGTCCACGAAGCCGGCATCGAGGCCGATCCGGCGCACCACGTTGTCGTCGAGGTCGCTCGGGACCTTGCTGGCCTTCTTGGGCCAGCACACCCAGACCATGCCGGCGGTGGAGGTGCGCTCGAACAGCACGGGCAGCCGCTTCTCGAGGCTGGCCGCCGACAGGTGCCAGGTGATGGTGACGTCCGCCTGCTGGGGGAGGCGGCGGACGACGGTGCCGGCCGGCAGGTCGCCGAGCTCGACGTCGGCGGGCTGGCCGTCGAGGAAGAGCACGTGGGCGGGCTTGATGCCGAGCTTCTGGGGGAGCGGCGTGCCGGAGTAGCCGGCCGGGTTCGGCTGTTCGCGGGGACTCATCGCGCGGCTCGCTTGCCGCCGATCGGCCGCGGCGGCGGCGGCGCCTCCTCGGACGCCTTGGTCATCCCGAGCATCCTGAGCAGCCGGGCGATGAGCATCAGGCCGATGAACAGGCAGGCCACGGCGCCGAGGGAGGCCAGGCCCAGGAACAGCCAGGCCTGGCTGTCGCCGCCCCGGGCGGACGCCCCGAAGTCGATGGCGGCGTACACGAGGTAGCCCCAGGCCACCACGCAGATGGTGACCCCGAGGGCGTGCAACAGCAGGGAGGTACGGGATCGGCCGGTCGGCCGGTCCGGGGCGGGTGTGGAGGTTCGCGGCGGGGGCTCGGCCCGGCGCTTGCCGGCGTGCTTTCCCGATTGATGGCCCGACGACTCCATCGCCTCATTCTCTCCCATGGTGTGAAGCGCGACACGCCGGTGCCGAACGGTCTGGACCAGCGCCTGACCTGCGGTGATGCGCCGCCGCGGAGAACCCGACTATCTGGGGTCTTGTCATGACCGGGACCCCAACATATAGTGAGTTACACGGCTGTAGTTCCTCCACAGGCTATCCCCAGGCGGGGACCTGCGAACTCACATCCACAGGCGGATTACTCACCGTTCCGAGGGCGTTATCCACAGGCTAGCCCCGGTCGCTTCGACGCGCCCGGACACACGCGAAAGGGGGCTTCGATGCACTGTCCGTACTGCCGGGACACCGACACCCGCGTCATCGACTCCCGCGTGGCCGAGGACGGCTCCTCGATCCGCCGCCGGCGTTCCTGCTCCGCATGCCAGAAGCGGTTCACGACCGTGGAGCAGATGCAGCTGACCGTGCTCAAGCGCTCCGGTGCGACGGAGCCTTTCACCCGTGAGAAGGCGATCGCCGGCGTCCGGAAGGCCTGCAAGGGCCGGCCGGTCTCCGAGGACCAGCTCGCCTGCCTCGGCCAAGCGGTCGAGGACACGCTGCGGCTCGAGGGCCTGGCCGAGATCCCGGCCCACGAGGTCGGGATGGCCATCCTCGGCCCGCTGCGCGAGCTCGACGAGGTCGCCTACCTGCGGTTCGCCTCGGTCTACCGGGCCTTCGAGTCCGCCGACGACTTCGAGGACGAGATCGCCCTTTTGCGTGCCGAGCGCCTCTCGGTGGTCGAGCCGGGCGAGCGCCAGCGAGCCCGTGTCGAGACCCCTCAGCCCGTCCCGACGGGCTGACCTCAGACCGCCCGGGCTGGATTGTGGGGAAGCAGTCCGGCCCGGGCGCACCACCCCGACGGCGCTCAACCGATGAGCAGGAGCCGTCACAGCACCACCCAGCAAGTGCCCGACCCACGAGGGATCCACGGAGGAGAGTCCATGACCGAGACGGTGAACCCGAAGACCGGCAGCAAGACGGCCGGTCTTTCGATCGCGCGCGTCTTCAGCACCGAGGGGGTGCACCCGTACGACGAGCTCACGTGGGAGCGCCGCGACGTGGTGCAGACCAACTGGAAGACCGGCGAGACCGTCTTCGAGCAGCGCGGCGTGGAGTTCCCGTCCACTTGGTCGGTGAACGCCTCGACCATCGTCACCACCAAGTACTTCCGCGGCGCCGTGGGCACCGACGTCCGGGAGTGGAGCCTCAAGCAGCTCATCGACCGGGTGGTCTCGACGTACGTCAAGGCGGGCCTGGACTTCGGCTACTTCTCCTCCCCGGCCGACGCCGAGGTCTTCGAGCACGAGCTGACCTGGCTGCTGGTCAACCAGTACTTCTCCTTCAACTCACCCGTCTGGTTCAACGTCGGCACCCCGTCGCCGCAGCAGGTCTCGGCCTGCTTCATCCTCTCGGTCGACGACTCGATGGACTCGATCCTCAACTGGTACAAGGAGGAGGGCTTCATCTTCAAGGGCGGCTCCGGTGCCGGCCTGAACCTCTCCCGCATCCGCTCCTCCAAGGAGCTGCTCTCCTCCGGCGGCACGGCCTCCGGCCCGGTCTCCTTCATGCGCGGCGCCGACGCGTCCGCGGGCACCATCAAGTCCGGCGGTGCCACCCGCCGCGCGGCGAAGATGGTCGTGCTCGACGTCGACCACCCCGACATCGAGGAGTTCGTGATGACGAAGGCGCGCGAGGAGGACAAGATCCGCGCGCTGCGCGACGCCGGCTTCGACATGGACCTCGGCGGCCACGACATTACGTCGGTGCAGTACCAGAACGCCAACAACTCGGTCCGGGTCACCGACGAGTTCATGCGCGCGGTCGAGGAGGGCACCGAGTTCGGGCTGCGCTCGCGCAAGACCCACGAGGTGATCGAGACCGTCGACGCCCGTGAGCTGTTCCGCAAGATCAGCCAGGCGGCGTGGGAGTGCGCCGACCCGGGCCTGCAGTACGACGACACGATCAACGACTGGCACACCAACCCCGAGACCGGGCGGATCACGGCGTCGAACCCGTGCTCGGAGTACATGTCGCTCGACAACTCCTCGTGCAACCTCGCCTCGCTGAACCTCCTGAAGTTCCTCAAGGACGACGGCACGTTCGACGGCGAGCTGTTCGCGAAGGCCGTCGAGGTGATCATCACCGCGATGGACATCTCCATCTGCTTCGCCGACTTCCCGACCGAGGCGATCGGCGTCACCACCCGTGACTACCGCCAGCTCGGCATCGGCTACGCCAACCTCGGCGCGCTCCTGATGGCGATGGGTCTCGGCTACGACTCCGACGGCGGTCGCGCGATGGCCGCGACCATCACCTCGCTGATGACCGGTGTCTCCTACCGCCGCTCGGCCGAGCTCGCGGCCGTCGTCGGCCCGTACGCCGGGTACGCCCGCAACGCCGACGCCCACAAGCGCGTGATGCGCAAGCACCAGGCCGCCAACGACGCGGTCCGCACGCTGGCCATCGCCGACGCGCAGGTGCACAAGCTGGCCACGGCCGCGTGGGCCGACGTCCAGAAGCTCGGCGAGGCCAACGGGTTCCGCAACGCGCAGGCCTCGGTGCTCGCGCCCACCGGGACCATCGGCTTCATGATGGACTGCGACACCACCGGCATCGAGCCCGACTTCTCGCTGGTGAAGTTCAAGAAGCTCGTCGGCGGTGGCTCGATGCAGATCGTCAACCAGACGATCCCGCGGGCGCTGGTCAAGATGGGGTACGCCGAGGAGCAGGTCGAGGCGATCGTCGCCTACATCGCCGAGCACGGCCACGTGGTCGACGCCCCCGGTCTCAAGCTGGAGCACTACGAGGTGTTCGACACCGCGATGGGCACCCGTTCGCTCAAGCCGATGGGCCACGTCCGGATGATGGCGGCCACCCAGCCGTTCCTGTCCGGCGCCATCTCCAAGACCGTCAACCTCCCCGAGAGCGCCACGGTCGAGGAGATCGAGGACATCTACCTCCAGTCCTGGAAGCTCGGCCTCAAGGCGACCGCGGTCTACCGCGACAACTGCAAGGTCGGCCAGCCGCTCTCCGACGGCAAGTCCTCCGACAACCCGGAGAAGGCGACCGCCGAGGTCGTCGCGACGCCGGCCGTCAAGGAAGTGGTCGTCCACAAGCCGTTCCGCAAGCGCCTCCCCAAGTCCCGCACCTCCCGCACCACGTCCTTCACGGTCGGCGGCGCGGAGGGGTACATGACCTCGGGCGCCCACGACGACGGCGAGCTCGGCGAGGTCTTCCTCAAGCTCGGCAAGCAGGGCTCCACCCTGGCCGGCGTGATGGACGCGTTCTCGATCGCCGTGTCGATCGGCCTCCAGTACGGCGTCCCGCTGGAGACCTACGTCTCGAAGTTCACCAACCTGGCCTTCGAGCCCGCCGGCCTCACCGACGACCCCGACGTCCGGATGTCGAAGTCGATCATGGACTACATCTTCCGGCGTCTCGCGCTCGACTACCTGTCCTTCGAGGACCGCTCCATGCTCGGCATCTACTCCGCCGACGAGCGCCAGCGGTACCTCGAGACCGGCTCCTACGAGCTGCCCGCCGTCGGCTCCGCGTCCGAGGTCATCGCCGACGCACCCGTCGAGGCGACCATCGTCGAGGACCTCCCCACCGAGCAGCCGGTCGAGGCCCCCGTCGAGGCCAAGGCGGAGAAGGAGGCCCACACCTCCGCTGAGCTCCTGGAGAAGATCACCGGCACCGCCGTCGACTCCCCGCTCTGCATGACCTGCGGCACCAAGATGCGCCCCGCCGGCAGCTGCTACGTCTGCGAGGGTTGCGGAAGTACGTCCGGCTGCAGCTGATTTGAACAGCATGCGAAGGCTGGGCGTCATCCAATGACGCTCAGCCTTCGCGCATGTGCACTCTCGCCGCCACCGATCCTGAGTCGGCGGGCGGCGCTAGTGAAGGTCGTGTGCCTGAGACCGCGCCATAGCGCGCCCTGAGGCACACGAGTCCATGGCCGACAGCGCCGCTACTGAGCGACGGCACTCGCCACGGCGAAGAAGTCCGTCGGAAGCGCGTGGTCCAGGCGCCAAGTGATCGCGATGGGCCGGTCCCCGGTGTGCTCCACATAGTGGGCTGGGCCGAGAAAGAGGTACGGCGAAGTGCCGAACTCGTCCTTCTGCTCGTGGCGCGCGAAGATCAACACGCTGCTTGAGCCGCTGAGGTAGCGCTGGCCGGTCTTGGAGGCGACCGACGTGGTGGACTGCGATTCCCAATGGAACATCGTGGGCGAGACCGGATAGTCGCGGTACATGGTGGTCGGTGAGTAGTCCGACTCGGACTTCTTCAGGGTGACAAAGAAGGCATCAACGTTGTGCTCCTCGGAGTACCACACACCCTCCCGGAAGCTGTTCGGGTTCCTAGGGAAGTTGAGTGCACCCAAGATCTCCTCTCGCTGGTAGCGCGCATGCACCTTGAGAGGAAGATGGCGGAGCGTTCCCGTCAGGTCGATCGTGACGTGTCGCGCCGCCTCGAACGACAGGTCGACGACCGCGGCGATCTCGCGCCGCGTGGCCGCCTCCCGCTGCAACGCGGCGAAGCCCTCCGTCACGCTGCTGAAGCCCCCACCGTCAGACCACAACGAGTTGAACAGCATCCGGGCAAGACGTTGTTCGGTGTCCGAGAGCTCGTCGTAGGCCGGTGCGTCCTCGTCGAGCAGCCGGGCGTAGGCCTGAGCTCGATCGCGGTCGTCGACGTGCGCGAACGCGCGCACTCGCTTGAGGAGCGCTGACTCCAAGTCGGATCCGGGCTCGGTGGGCAATCCCGCGTCTCTCCGCAGCCGAGTCCACGAGTGACTCCCTCGCCTGAGGATGTCGCTCAACTCGATTCCCGAGTCCTCCAGGAACTGGGCGAGTTCGGCTTCGTCGTACCGGCGAAGCTCGGCCACGATCTGTTGCCAACGGTTGGCGATCTGGGACCGAATGTTGTCCAGGACCAGGGCTTGGGCTTGACGATCCATCTCGATCGAGCAGCCCGAGGGGAGGAACGGAAAGCCTTCCTTGACCTGTCGCTCGATGCCGGCACGAGAATCCCCGGTGAGGGCTCGCAGCTTGAGGTCGAAACGAAACTCCTTGCGGTGATAGCCCACGAAGTCGAGCACGGTCAGCACTGCCTTGTCGCGGGTGCGACGCAGTCCCCGACCCAGCTGCTGCAGGAAGATGGTGGCGCTCTCCGTGGGACGCAAAAGCAAGATGGTGTCGGTCTCGGGGATGTCGAGACCTTCATTGAAGAGGTCGGCCGCGAACAGGATGTTGACCGCCCGCGAGCGGAGATTCTTCAGCGCTTGGTCGCGTTCGGCGCGTGCCGTGGTGCCGCTCACGGCGAGGGCAGGTACGCCGGCTTCGTTGAAGACCCGGGCCATGTACTCGGCATGCGCGACGCTGACGCAGAAGCCAAGAGCGCGCATGGCACCGATGCTGGACACCTTGTCACGCAGTTGTTGCAGGACGATGCGCGCACGTGCGTCGTTGCCGGTAAACAGGTTGTCCAGCTCGGTCTCGTCATAGCCACCTTTAGACCAGGTCAGACTTCGCAGGTCCGTTTGATCGGCGGCAACGAAATAGTGAAACGGGCACAAGAGGTCAGCACCCAAGGCGTCCCAGAGTCGAAGTTCCGCCGCAGTGCGCCCGTCGAAGAAGGACCGCACGTCGACACCGTCCGCGCGTTCGGGAGTAGCCGTGAGGCCTAGGAGCTCGCGCGGCTGCAGGTGGTCAAGTATCCGGCGGTAGGTGCGGGCCTCCGCGTGGTGAAACTCGTCGATGACGACGATGTCGAATGCATCCTCGGGGATGGTGGACACGCCGTAAGAGGTCAATGACTGCACGCTCGCGAAGACGTGCTCCCACCGTTCCGGGCGGGCGCCCGCGACGTAGAGCTCGCCGAAGGAGCCGTCGCCGAGGACTTCGCGGTAGGTGCGCAGCGACTGCTCCAGAATCTCGCGTCGATGAGCGACGAAGAGGAGACGCGGTCGGTGGCTTCCGTCGCACAGACGTCGGTAGTCAAGGGCGGCGATCACCGTCTTGCCCGTGCCCGTCGCCGCCACGACGAGATTGCGGTGCCGATCATGGACGCGTCGCTCCACGTCGATGGCGTCCAACATCTCCTGCTGGTAGGGAAACGGCCGGACCTCGATCCCAGATATCGACAGCGTGACTCGGTCACCGGACCGATGACCTCGTGCCGCGGCCAACGCGTCGTCCAGGCGGTCGCGATCGCGGTCCGGGTCATACGGCTCAAACTCCGCGGCGTTCCAATAGGAGTCGAAGGTTGCCTCGAACTTGTGGAGCAAGGCGCCGGTCGCCTGCTGCGACAAGCGAACGTTCCATTCGACGCCCTCCAGGAGCGCACTGGTCGACAGGTTTGACGAGCCGACGTACGCCGTGTCGAACCCGGTGTGACGACGGAACAGCCACGCCTTGGCGTGCAATCGGGTGCGGGCCGCGTCGTATTGAATGCGGATCTCGGCCCCGAAGTCCTTCACCAAACGATCAAGAGCTTCTCTCTCGGTGCCGCCGATGTAGGTCGTGGTGATCACGCGCAATGGAACCCCGGCATCGCGGGCTCGCCTCAGCGGTGACTCCAGCAGACGCAAGCCTCGCCACATCACGAAGGCGCAAAGCAGGTCCACCTTGTCGGCGGACTCGATCTCGGCACGAAGTTCGGCCGCCAGCGATGGTTCATCCGGAGCATTGGTGAGCAGCGCCGCGTCGTTCAACGGCGTCTTCGGTCGCTGGGCATACCGCGCGAGCTGTCCCGGACCTACGGGAGGATGAATACCACGTAACTCGCGGAGGGGTTCGAGCACAGTGGGCTCGGTCGCCTCAATCGCGGCGATTAGGTCATTGGCGACGGCAAGCCGCCGCACCGGGTCCCGCTCGCCGGAAAGTCTGCGGCTAATGGCGGCGCCGATGTGTCGCGCGAGAACGTGCACCTGATCGGCAGGGTCGACTCCTGCGGTGTCGACGTCGAAACCGATAGCTGCTTCGAGCCGTCGCTGCAACTCGGTCGTGACGACGCTTTCGTAGAGCCCGATCTCCATACGACCCCCTCATGAGGGCGTCAGCTTGCCACGGCCTCACATCAATTCATGAGCATTCTCCGACTGTTGAGTGGACTGGCCCCGTGAGGTGCTGGGTCCATCGGGGATCAAGACGGCGAGCTTCTCGCGAGCCGAACGGATGGCGACCGTCGCCTGAGCGGACGTCTCAGCCCGCGCCCGGCCCCACTTGGCGCCGAGGACGGCGAGGGGGCGGAGGAAGACCATGCCGCTCAGCAGCTGGACGGCGACCGATGCGGCGTTGGCGACGCCGATGGTGGAAAGCTCGTCGACCAGCCACTGCTTGACGTCGGCGACGGACTCGCCGTTGCGGATGCGCATGCCGGCGGAGGCGGCGAGGGAGACGACGGCCATCTCGGGGACCATCTGGTTGAGGCCGGGGACGGGGACAAGCGAGCCGGCGATGGAACGGGCCTGCTGGGTGACGCCGAGCGGGTCGATGCCGACGCCGGAGGCGAGGCCGGCGAGGCCGGAGCGGGCGACGCCCTGGATGTGGGTGGTGGCGTCGAGGACGAGCTGGCGCTCGAGGCTGTTGCCGGCTTCGTCCTCGGGTGACTCGGGTGACTCGGGCTCACCGGCTTCCGCCAGGGCCTCGGCGTGGAGCTCGTCGGCGGTGTCCTGGATGGTGTCGGTGAGGCCTTGGAGCTGCTCGTCGGTGAGGTGCTCGAAGTGGGCGACCAGGTCGGCGGCGACCCCGACGGCCGCCTCGGCACCGTGCTGGGCTTCGGCGCTCAGCCGGTCCCATAGGCCGAAGATGTCCTCGGCGACCTCGGCGACCTCTTCGTGCACGAGGGCCAGGGTGTCGGCGGCGGTGGCGCGGGCGACGAGATCGGACCACGCCAGCGACGCGTCGGTGCCGAGCCGGCCGGCCAGCTCGGTCAGAGCCGTGGGGCGCACCCAGCTATCCATCGGACCGGCCGGCCTCGAGCGCATCGACGCGCACGACCAGGCCCTCGATGAGCTGCTGCTGTGCGAGCGTCACCTGCACGAGCTCCTCGATGGCCGTCGTCACCTCGGCCCAGGACTCCTCCTGGGTGACCTTGCGGCGCGTCTGGTCCAAGTGGTGCGTCGCCACCTGCGCGCCGGCGGTTGCCTTGGCGATCGCCTGCTGGGTGCGTTCGTCACCGGTCAGGTCCTTGGCCCGCTGCTTGGCCGCGCCGATCACGTCGCGCCACGAACCTCCGCCACCCTCTGCCATCGTTCCTCCCCCATGCCCTGCTCACAGACCGTGTTCACTTGAAGAGTGATCGACCCGGCCGACGCCCGCAAGGTCGATATCGCGCTGCCGACGATCGTCGCGTCGACGGGGTCGTGGGGGGTGTGCGCGTGCCACTGGCTCCCTGACGTGGACGGCCGTCCCGTGGTGTGGCTCACGGTCGTCAGCGAGCACGAACGCGAGATGCTCGAGCGCGAGGCCTGGCTGCCCAGCCAGGTGACGATGATGCTGATGCGGCAGAACGTCCCGTACGCCGTCACGCGGCACCTGCGGGTGTTCGTGGACTCGCTCGAGGACCAGCGCCGGTTGCTCGCCGACGCGACGGACCCTGACGAGACGCACCGGGGCTAGACGAACCCTTCCTCGACGAGCACCGCGCCCTCGTGGGTGATCACGTGTGCCTGGCCGGAGCCGCCGACGATGCGGATCCAGGACTCGACGTACAGGTACCCGCGCATCAGCCGCACCGAGAACCCTCCGTACATCTCCGGCACCGGGAACCACATCCCTTCCCCCGGAGCCTCGTGGAGCACCTCGACCGGCGGGTACCGCAGGCACTCGCGCAGCGGCTTCCCGTACGAGTCCGCGATCCCGCCCGGCAACCTCAGCCGGCCGTCGATGACCGAGGCCAACCCGGCATCCAGCGCCGCGATCCGTTCCGGTGCCAAGGGCGAGGGCGGCGGTGACAGGGCGGCGAGCAGGTGGTCGTGGCCGCGATCGGCGGCGACGTCGTACGGCGTCCGCCCGTCGTGAGCACGTAACGACCGCAGCGCTCCCCGCTCGACGAGCGACGATGCCACCGGGAGAGGTGCGCCGTGCCAGGCCGCCTGGTGCAGCGGCGTGAACCACGAGTCGCCGCCGAACCGCCACTGGACCGGGGAGACCAGCGGCTCCCCGAGCACGGCCATCACCTCGTCCCAGCGGCCCGCTTTCGCGGCATCGGCCAGCCGGGTCCCGCGCTCCACGACGGCGGGCTTGAGCAGCGACGGCTCGAGGAAGCCCGTCCAGATGAGACCCACGGGGCGACGTTAGTCCGTGCTGTGCGTGGAGATGCCGGGCTCGATGCCGAGGGACCGCAGCCAGGTCGACTCACCGCGGTGCACGATCTCCTCGGCGTGGACGGCGAGCAGGTCGAGGACGTCGTCGCCTGGAGATCCGCCCAAGGCCGACACGACTCGCGGCACCAGGGCGGCGGGGGCAGTCACCCAGTACTCGTACTCGGCGTACCCCAGCCAGCCGTTGAGGTCCTGCCCCTCGAAGACCAGGTCCCCGTCGTCGGTGATGACCGCCTGGACGAAGAGCCGGTCGCGCCTCCAAATGGTGCGCCGGGTCTCCACGAGGTCAGGCTAGGCCGGGGTCGAGGCGGTACACGACATCGTCGTTGAACGCCGAGGTCCACACCGCGTCGTCGGTGACGAGCACGCTGCCGCCGCTGGGCACCGGGTCGGCGACGTACTGCGTCGTCGCGCCGGTGGCCAGGTCGAGACGGAACAGGAATCCGGCCGCCTGACGGACCCACACGGCGTCGGTCGTGGCGACGACGTCACCTTCCGCGCCGGCCACCAGGTCCTCGTACGTCGCCAACGGTTCGAGGTCGGCTGAGAACTGGTGCAGGCCCGTGCCGGTGCTGACCCAGACCTGGTCGCCGATCGCACTGATGTTGGTCGGATGTGGCACGTCGGCCCGCGCGACGACCTCGCCGGTCGTGGCGTCCAGCGCCAGCACCAGGTCGGCCAGCAGGCAGGTCGCGTACACGCGACCGGCCGTCGCCGCCAGCTGGAAGCAGCGCTGGTCCAGAGGCCAGGTGCGCCTCCTCCGGGTGTCGGTGTCCAGATAGGTCAGATGGTCGCCCGTGCCCGACAACACCCACACGCGGCCGTCCACCACCGGCAGGGTCAGCTGGTCGAAGACCTTGTCGATCCTGACCCGGTCCAGGACCTCGAGCGTGTCCGGGTCGAGCCGCACCACGTCGGTCCCGTCGCGACCGGCCGAGCAGGCCCACAGGCTGGTGCCGTCCGTACCGATGCCGGTGCAGTAATGACCGGCGTCGTTGTAGGTGTCGATCGTCGCGCTGCCGACCACTGTCGCATCCGCCGCGTCGACCCGGACGACCGTCCCCGTGTCGGTCTTGACGTACACCGAGTCCCCGAACGCCGCGAGCCCGTCCGGCTGCGCGACCTCGACCTGGGCCGTCAGCCAAGCCGACTGGTCGACCGAGGCGGGTGGCGTCAACGGTGTCGGCTGCGGCGCCGGCGTCGACGACTCGGAACCGGAGCAGCCCGCCACCAGCACGCAGGCCAGCACACCCACGACTGCCCTCGCCCCGGCCATGGCGTGATGGTGGGCTCCGACGCGGAGGGCGGTCAACGCCCTACCCTCACGGCCATGAGGGCGGTGCCACTGCCAAGTCCACCGGAGTGGGTGCGCGCGTACGACCGCACCTGGCTGCGCGGCGACCTGCTCGCCGGCGTGACGGTGACGGCGTACCTCATCCCGCAGGTGATGGCATACGCCGAGGTCGCCGGCGTCCCGTCCGAAGCCGCGCTCTGGGCGGTGGTCGGCGGGCTGACCGTGTACGTCGTGATCGGCTCGTCGCGTCAGCTCAGCGTGGGCCCGGAGTCGACGACGGCGCTGATGACCGCGACCGCGCTGGGCCCGCTGGTGGCCGTGGGCGACAGCCGGGTACCGCTGGCGGCCGCCCTGGCGCTGATGGTCGGGGCCTGCTGCCTCGCGGGCTGGGCGCTCCGGCTCGGCGCGCTGGCCGACCTGCTGTCGCGGCCGGTGCTGGTCGGGTACCTGGCCGGCATCGCCTTCACGATGGCCGCCTCGCAGCTGGGCAAGCTGCTCGGCATCGAGGAGGACGCCTCGTCGTTCGTCGACGAGGTGCGCCAGGTGTTCTCCCACCTCGACCGGATGCACGCGCCGACCGCGACCCTCGGCCTGGTCACGCTCGCCGCCCTGCTCACGATCGCGCACTTCTTCCCGCGAGCACCGACGGCCCTGATCGGCATGCTCGGCGCGACGGCGGCGGTGTGGCTGCTCGGCCTGAAGGACCACGGCATCGCGACCGTCGGCGAGATCCCGGGCGGTCTCGCCGTACCCGGCCTCCCGGACGTCGCGTCCCAGGACCTGACCGCGCTCATCGGCCCGGCGGTCGGCATCGCGTTCGTCGCCTACACCGACAACATCCTCACCGGCCGGGCGTTCGCCTCGCGTCATGGCGAGACGGTCGACGCCCAGCGCGAGCTCTTCGCCCTGGGCGGCGCCAACCTCGGCGCCGGCCTGGTCGGCGGACTCCCGGTCAGCAGCAGCGGCAGCCGCACGGCGATCGGCGACGCCGTCGGTCAACGCACCCAGCTGGGGGGCGCCGTCACCGTGCTGTGCACGATCCTCGCCATCCTGGTCCTGCGTCCGGTGCTGGCGGCGTTCCCGGTCGCGGGACTCGCGGCGGTCGTCGTGTACGCCGCCACCCGGCTCGTCGACGTCCGCGAGCTCGTCCGGTTCGGCCGGTTCCGCCTCAGCGAGCTGGTCCTCGCGCTCGCCACGACCGTCTCCGTGCTGGCGCTCGACGTGCTCCTCGGCATCGTGGCGGCCATCGCGCTCTCGGTCCTCGACCTGCTGCGCCGGGTCGCCCGACCGCACGATGCTGTCCTGGGCATCGTGCCCGGGATGGCCGGCATGCACGACGTGGACGACTACCCGTCGGCCACCGTCGTCCCCGGCCTGATGATCTACCGCTACGACTCGCCGCTCTTCTTCGCCAACGCCGAGGACTTCCGGCTGCGTGCGCTCAGGTCCGTCGACGAGGCGGAGACGCCGGTGCGCTGGTTCGTGCTCAACGCCGAGGCCGTCTCCGAGGTCGACATCACGGCGGCCGACGCGCTGGAACAGCTGAGGGCCGAGCTCGAACGCCGCGGCATCAGCGTCGGGCTCTCCCGGATGAAGCAGGAGCTGCGTGAGGACCTCGCGACGACGCCGTTCCTGCGACACATCTCGCCCGATCGGATCTTCGCCACGCTGCCGACGACGGTCGAGGCCTACCAGGCATGGGTGCAAGGTCAGCTGAACCCGTGACGCGCGAGGGGCGCGATCAGCTCGCGCTCCTCGTAGGCCAGGTGGGACAGGAGCGTGTCGGTCAGCAGGTCCAGGGCGCGCTGCAGCTCGTCGAGGGCGGCGGTCGCGTCGGCGCCGTACGACGGGGCGCCGACGAGGCCCACGAGGGCGTCGTCGACCTGCTCCAGGACGTCGTGGATGACGACGTGCTCCTCGGAGAGCCGGTCCAGGACCGCGCCGAGGTCGGGTTCGCTGCGCCGCAGGTGCGTGAACACCGAGTGGTCCTCGAGCGTGTGGTGGCCGGTGACGATGCGGCAGTAGGACTCGCAGTACGCCCCGAGCGTCCAGTTGTTCTGCCGCATCGTCATGGTGTTGATGACCGACCGGGCGGCGCCGACACCCATCTGCCCGCGGCGTACCTGGTCGACGATGTCGCGCACCTGCTCCAGCTCGGCGCGCAGGTGGTCGTGGATGTCGACGAGGTGCTGGGGGATGGTGGGTTGGAGGTACGGCGCCTCGCTCGCGGGCGCGCTCGGGCGGGCCGACTCGTCCCAGGGGAGTGCGGCGGACAGGCGGGTCCCGTCGTCCGGCGTGGGGGTGGGGAGGTCGGGGTCGTGCGGCGCCGGGGTCTCGACACGGGCTCGCTGACGCTCGCCCGGCCCGACCACCATGGTGTGTCCGGAGCGTCCCGCGGCGACGAGGTCGCGGACGGCGGGAGCGACCTCGGTCGCGAAGCGGCGCAGCTCGTCCGGGTCGTCGGAGCCGAGGATGAAGGTGCTGGTGCCGTGCTCGAGCGTCAGGGAGGCGAGGCGCTCGGCCATCACGGCGGGCGTGCCGCGGAGGTACTCGTGGCCGCCGAAGATGTTGAGCATCCGCCGGACGGCCTGGGGCGCGCGGCCGGCCGCCACGGCGGCCTCGTCGATGGCGGCGTTCATGCGGGGCAGGGCGTCGGGCGTGACGTACCCGAGGCTGGGGAGCCAGCCGTCCGCGAGCCGGCCGGTCAGCCGCAGCATCCGCGGCTTCAGCGCGCCGAGCCAGATCTGCACGTCGTGCACCGGCGCCGGACCGGCGTGCATGCCCTTGATGGAGTAGTAGGTGCCGTCGACGTCGGCAGCACGCCCGCCGCCGGCCGCCCACACGGCGCGGATGACCGCGATCGCCTCCTCGAGGGCGTCGACGGCCTCGCGGGGCGACCGGCGGGGTCCGCCGACGGCGACGATGGCGTCCCAGAACGCCCCGGCCCCGAGGCCGAGCTCGGCGCGACCGTCGCTGAGGACGTCGAGCGAGGCGACGGACTGGGCCAGCACGGCCGGCGGGCGCAGCGGGAGGTTGGCGACGTTGAGGGCCACCCGCACCGCCGACGTGCGCGCGGCGATCGCCGACAGGAGGGTCCAGGCGTCCAGGTGCCTGGCCTGGTACGGGTGGTCCTGCACGGTGACCAGGTCGTACGCGAGCACGTCGGCCAGCTGCGCCAGCTCGAGCGTCCGGGCCGCGGCCAGCGCGTCCGGGGACAGGAAGACGCCGAACTCCAGGTCATGGCCGTAGTCCACGGGGGCGAACCTATCCGAGACGCCCCAGAAGCGGACCGCCGTCCGGTTCGGGCCGATGTGGGGGCGACGGCATAACACCCCTCGCCCGGCCGCGACGCGGGAACGCCCGAGATTTAACCCAAAGTCGGTCTGGACCTCTTGCCGCGGCGCTATCCCGACCCCAGGCCCGCTCCTAGACTCGATGGCACGTCGTCTGGGGCCAAGGGGAGGGCACACGATGGAGTCGTCGCAGGTCATCAATCATCTCGTGCGGACGTCAGGGGTGGCGGTCCACGAGGCCACCGCGTTCGTGGAGGCCGTGCACGAGATCGTCGAGGAGATGGTCACCGACGACGTCTCGGTCATCGCGCCGCCGCTGATCATCGGCCGCTTCGGCTGCCCGGTCCTGGACCGTATGTTCATGCGCCTGGAGGACCCGCGCTGGGTCCTCCCGGAGAGCCTGGACGTCTCCCCGCAGGAGCTCGCCGGCATCCTCCGGCTGCCCGTCGACGTCCTCGAGGCCTACCCGGTCGTCGGCCGGTTCGGGCTGCTCGCCAAGGTCCTGGACCGTCTCTCGGTCTCCGACGAGGACGCCGAGAAGTACCTCCAGCTCCTCGACACCTGGCTCGGCACGTACGCCGAGGGCTCGGGCCGCGACTTCGAGGTGCTGCCCACCGGCAGCCGCGAGGCGTTCCGCGGCTGGCTGCTGGACCGGTTCGACCTGCTCGGCCGGTTCGGGTACCCGGCCCGGCTCGCCGACCTGGACACCGACCGGCTCGACGGCCGCGCGCACAGCTTCGAGGACGGCCGCCGTCCCGACCTGGTCGCGCGCATCACCGACGACGGCGACGTCGTCAAGCGCGGCGACTGGCTGGTCGTCTCGTACAAAGCGACCGCCGTCGGCCACAACGCCCACGACGAGCTCGCGGGGCACGTCGACTGGCTGCGCGCGGAGCTCGGCCCGCGGCTCAACAACGCCGAGGTGCACGGCCTGCTGATCGCCGACGGCGCCAGCCTGCTGCTCGAGCGGGCGCTGCGCGAGCGCGGCTTCGGCTACCTCTCCCTGTCCGCGCTGGGCTACCGCCACTGGGTCCGCAGCCACACCCGCGTCGCCGTCATCGGGGACCCGGACGCGACCGCGATCGCCTACCCCGCCACCATCCGGCTGGGGTCGCTCTCGCCGGTCGCCGGCTAGGCCCACGAAGTACGGGGCGGGAACGTTCCGGACCACTAGCCTGAGCCCGTGCCAGATGCGGTGTTCGACGGTGACCCCCAGGCGCGGGTGAAGGACCGCGACCGGGACCGCGCGATCTACGTGATCGACGCGGCGCTGCGCAACCACCAGATCAGCCAGCAGGACCGGGACCTGCGCCTCGAGCGCGTGCGCTCGGCCTCGACGGTCGGCGAGCTCGACCTGCTGGTCCGCGACATCGCCGCGACACCCGCGCCGCCACCCGCGACCGCCATCGTCCCGCCCCCTTCGGCACCGGCGGCCGACCCCTACGCGACGGGCACGCCACGACCCACGGCTCCCGTGCCGTCCGACCTCTACGGACCACCACACACCACGAGCACGACGAGCACGAAGACCCGGACGCTGACCACCTCGGGCAAGACCGGCCGCAAGGTGGCGTTCGGCTGTCTCGGGGTCGCCCTGCTCTTCTTCATCGGCCCGGTGATCGCCGGGGTCGCCCTCTTCAGCACCCGCGTGGGCAGCTCCGAGGACCCGACGACGACGACCGACCCGATCCCGGTCGGTCCGGCGTTCGAGCTGACCCGCGAGGGCATCCGCGACTACGTCACGACGTTCGAGGACAGCTTCGACGACAGCCAGGTCGTGCGGTCGGTCTTCTACGACGGGTACGTCGTGTCCTGGGTGCCGGCGGGCGACGGCAACGTGGCCATCTGGAACTACCTCAACGGCGCGTTCGAGCAGCTCGGAGACCCGATGGACGGGAGCCAGGACACCGGACCGGTCGACCTCGCCGACCTCCGCCCGGGCAAGGTGATGTCGCTGGTCGACACCGCCCGCACCACGCTCGGCGTCACCGATCCGACCACGACGTACGTGATCTACGACCGCAACATCATCGACAACGACCCGCAGGTCGCGGTGTACGTCACCAACGACGCCGGCGACAGCGGGTACCTCCTCGGCGACGTCAACGGGAAGGTCATCTCGACCCAGGCCGACGGCGGCTAGCGAGCCGTGGCGTCGCGGTAGATCGCCAGCGTCTGCTCGGCGATCGCGCCCCAGCTGAACGCGTCGATCGCGCGCTGCCGGCCCGCCCTGCCCATCTCCCGCGCGCGGTCCGGGTCGCCGACCACCTCGTTGAGGGCAGCGGCGAAGTCGGCGACGTACTTCTCGGGGTCGAGCGGGGTGCCCGTGCCGTCGGTGGCCTGGTCGATCGGGACGAGGCGTCCGGTGGTGCCGTCGACGACGACCTCCGGGATGCCGCCGGTCGCGGTCGCGACGACGGCCGTCTCGCACGCCATCGCCTCGAGGTTGACGATGCCGAGCGGCTCGTAGATCGACGGGCACGCGAACACCGTCGCGGCCGACAGCAGCGCGACCACGTCGGGGCGCGGGAGCATCTCGCGGATCCACACCACGCCGCTGCGGGTCTGCTGCAGCTCCTCGACCAGGCCCAGCACCTCGGCCTCGATCTCGGGGGTGTCGGGAGCGCCGGCACAGAGCACCAGCTGGACGTCCGGTGGCAGCTGGGCAGCGGCGCGCAGGAACAGCGGCAACCCCTTCTGGCGGGTGATCCGGCCGACGAAGATCACCGACGGGCGGTCGGGGTCGACGCCGAGCTCACGCACGCGGTCGGGCGCGTCCACGCGGGCCCAGTCGTCGGTGTCGATGCCGTTGTGCACGACCTTCACGCGGTCGGGGTCGATGTCGGGGTACGACGCCAGCACGTCGTCGCGCATCGCCGCCGACACGGCGATGACCCGCGCCGCGGCGAGGTAGGACGTCTTCTCGACCCAGGACGAGACGGCGTACCCGCCGCCGAGCTGCTCGGCCTTCCACGGGCGCAGCGGCTCCAGCGAGTGGGCCGTGATCACGTGCGGCACGCCGTACAGCAGGGAGGAGACGTGACCGGCGAAGTTGGCGTACCAGGTGTGGGAGTGCACGAGGTCGGCACCCTCGCAGCCCGGGACGATCGCCAGGTCGACGCCCATCGTCTTGATCGCGCCGTTCGCGGTCGCGAGCTCGTCGAGATCGGCGTACGCCGTGGTGCCGGCCTCGTCGCGCGGCTTGCCGAAAGCGTGCACCCGCGTCTCGAGCCCGTCGATCTGTCGGAGCGCCCTCACGAGCTCCGCGACGTGGACTCCGGCACCCCCGTAGACCTCGGGCGGGTACTCCTTGCTGACCACGTCGACGCGCACCCTGCTGAAACTACCCCTCCCGGCGGGGCACGGGCACCGGCTACGTTGGCGAGCATGGCCGCCGGACAGAGAAGGAACGTGCTCGCCATCGTGCTCGCCGGTGGGGAGGGGAAGCGGCTGATGCCGCTGACGGCCGACCGAGCCAAGCCGGCCGTGCCGTTCGCGGGGATCTACCGCCTGATCGACTTCGCGTTGTCGAACGTCGTGAACTCCGGGTACCTGAAGATCGTGGTGCTGACGCAGTACAAGTCGCACAGCCTCGACCGTCACGTGACCCAGACCTGGCGGATGTCGACGATGCTGGGCAACTACGTCACGCCGGTGCCGGCGCAGCAGCGCGTGGGCAAGCACTGGTACCTCGGCAGCGCCGACGCGATCTTCCAGTCGCTGAACCTGATGAACGACGAGAAGCCGGACATCGTGGTGGTCGTCGGCGCCGACCACGTCTACCGCATGGACTTCTCGCAGATGGTCGACCAGCACGTCGACTCCGGCGCGTCGTGCACCGTCGCGGCCATCCGGCAGCCGATCTCGCTGGCCGACCAGTTCGGCGTCATCGACGTGCAGCCCAACGACACCAACTCCATCCGCGAGTTCCTCGAGAAGCCGAAGGACCCGGTCGGGCTTCCGGACAGCCCCCACGAGGTCCTCGCGTCCATGGGCAACTACGTCTTCGACGCCGACGCGCTGGTGGAGGCGGTGACGCTCGACGCGACGATGCACGGCTCGAAGCACGACATGGGCGGCGACATCGTGCCCGCGTTCGTACGCCGCGGGGCGGCAGGCGTCTACGACTTCAAGGACAACCTGGTGCCGGGCTCGACCGACCGGGACCGCGGGTACTGGCGAGACGTCGGCACCATGGCCTCGTACTACGCCGCCCACATGGACGTCGTCTCGCCGCTGCCGGTGTTCAACCTCTACAACTTCGACTGGCCGATCTACACCTCGTACGGCCCGCAGCCGCCGGTGAAGGTGGGGCAGGGCGCCGACGGCCAGCCGTCGCGCACCGACGAGTCGCTGCTCTCACCCGGGGTCGTCATCACGGGAGGTACGGTCAACCGCTCGGTGCTGTCGCCGGCCGTGCGCGTCGACAACGGCGCGATCGTGTCGGACTCGGTGGTCATGCACGACGTGCACGTCGGCTCCGGTGCCGTCGTGCGCAACGCGATCATCGACAAGTCCGTGGAGATCCCCGCAGGAGCCCGCATCGGGCTCGACCAGGAGGCCGACCTCGCTCGCGGCTTCATGGTCGAGGACGGGCTGACCGTCGTCGGCAAGGGACAGAAGGTGACACTCTGACGGAACGCCGCCCGTGGGTGGCCCGTCGTACTGCCATGAAGCGACTTCTCGGACCGGTTCTCCTCGTTGCCCTGGTGCTGGCGGGGTGCGGCGACGCGGCCTCGGACACGGCCAGCGATCCTGCCCCCTCGACCGGCACGCCGACCGACTCGGCTTCGACCTCGCCCCCGACCGTTGACCCCAGCAGCGGCGTCGAGGCCCAGACCGTCGCGATCCTGTCCCAGACGGCGGCCGGCGGCCGGGTCGACCTGAACGCCGTCCCGCTGGCCGACGAAGGCGCGCGTCACGAGTTCGCGGCCCAGTTCAACCGGCCGAACATGGAGAACAAGATCGCCAGGGCCGTCGCGTCCGCGACGATCCCGGAGGGCTTCACGCTGATGGGTGCGGTGGTCTCCATCGGCTGCGACGTACCTCCCGGCGTCACCGTGACCCAGAGTCCCGACGGCTGGGTGGTGCAGCCGGATCCGGTGGCGAGCCCGCTGAAGGAGTGCTTCGCGGCGGTGACCACCGTCGCCCTGGTCGCGGTGCCGGCCTGAGCCGGACCTACGGTCGGTAGGTGATCTCCAGGCCGTTGGCGACGCGGCGCTCGAAGCCGTCGGAGGGTGAGTTGCGTACGCCGACGACGCCGTCGGGCCCGTAGCTGAGCAGGGTCGACGAGCCGCCGCCGTCGAGGTTGAGCGCGTCGTCCGCGCCGAGCGACTGCATGAGGTTGGCCAGCTCGACCATCGTGTAGCCGCGGCTGAAGCTCTGCCGCCCGTCCACGACGAGCATGAGCACGCGTCCGCTCTCGTGGTCGATGCCGATCGCGGTGCGCGGGTGCAGCTCGCGGTCGTCGACCACGCGGCGCACGCCGCGCAGTAGGAGCACCTTGTTGCCGCTGATGGCGACGTCGGGGCGGTGCCGGACCTGCCAGGTGATGCGGGCGCGGTCGCCCGGCTTCAGCACGCCGAGCGCGTGCGCGCCGGCGCCGCGGCCGACGAGGACGGTGCCGCGGATCTTCTCGCCCGCGCTCAACGTGCGCTCGTTCGAGACCACGACGTTCTTGCGGATCACGACCTCGCGGACGTCCTCGTGCTGGCCGTCGACGACCCGGTAGCCGGCGGTCGGGCCCCACCGGTAGTCGTAGGCGCCGATCTCGCCGTCGAAGACGGTCGGCGAGTTGAGGTGCTTGATCCTCATCCAGGGCTCCTGGACGAGCTTGGCCCTCACGGCCAGGGTGCCGATCTCCGGCACGCCCTTCCTCAGGTAGAACGCGCGGTTCCAGCCGAACTTGCGGCCGTGCACCAACCCGCGCTGGAGGTCGACACCGAGCCCGAGTGCCGCCCCGGTGTCGCCGATGTCGTAGAAGTCGCCGTTGATCCCCGCGATCGCACGGTCGCGGGCGATCATGTCGCGCACGGTCTCGGTGGTGCTGACGCGCTTGCTGGAGGCGTAGTCGGTGGTCAGGCCGGGCGTGCCCGGGTCGATGGTCAGCAGGTACGCGCGGATGGGGCCGCGCGCGTCGAGCTGGTCCCACTGGCGGTACGTCACGCCCGGCACCACCTGCCAGGTGACCTCGTTGCTGATGACCGGGTCGGTCCGCAGGGCGCGGGGGACGTACGGCGCGATGGTGCCGGGCACGCGGTCGGAGGTCTGCGGCCCACGCTGGTGCGGGCGCTTGTCGGGTGTCGTCGTGCCGGGGTCGGCGCCGGCCGTCGACGGGGCCGTCGGGACGGCGAGGGCGAGCGCCGTCAGGGCGGCGAGGACCGGTCCGGCGGCGCGCATGCCGGGCAGGCTAGCCAGGCGGTCCTAGTCAGGGGGTCTCGAGGCTCGTCGCCGGAGCTCCTCGCACCTCGACCACCGATAGGTCAGGGCACGACGTGCAGGTGCGCGACGGTGTCCTGGAGCACGACCGCTCCCGGGGTCCGGCTGCCCATGCCGATGAACGTCTCGCTCACGGGCGAGGCGACGACGTACAACGTCTGGCCGGCGGGCACGTCGACCGCGACGGCCGGGAGCTCGATGCGGCGCGGGGCACCGTTGACCGGGGCCAGCACGTTGAGCGGCATGACGTTGTTCTGGACCAGCGTCGCGTCGAGTGGAGTGGTGCCGACCGCCAGGCCGTAGAACGCGCGGTTGTTGACGCCGAGCGCGGTGAGGTTGCCGGTGAGGTACGCGGACCCGGCGACCCGGATCGGGCCCTTCGCGACGGGGTACGCGATGGCGGCGCCACCCGTCTCGGTCGTGGCGACCGTGCCGACGTCGTACGTCGTGCTCGCGGTGACGCGCCCGACCGTGGTGCACGTCGACGCCGGGGTCGCCAGGTGCAGCTTGCGGTAGCCGGTGAGGCCGGTGTCCTTGCCGCGCAGCTGCTCGTCCATGAAGCGCTTCGCGAGCGTCGAGAAGTCGCCACCGGCCAGCTTCTTGCTGCAGGGGTCGGAGGCGACGTCCACGCCGCGCGGGTAGACGGCCGGGAGCGTGTGGCCGCCGTTGTAGGCCACGAAGATGCTGTGCCGGCGGGCGTGGCGGGTGATGGCCGTGCGCCAGTTGTCGAGTCCCTGCTGGAGGTTGAACAGCGTGTCCGTCGTGCCCTGGCCGAACAGCACGGGGATGTCGAGCTTGCGACCCTGGGACACCTGCCAGCGCGGACCGTTCTTCTCGAAGAACTGCTCCATGTTCGGAGTGCCCGGCACCGGCAGCGAGCCGTCGGGCCAGAAGCCGGTGGCCGCGCCCTGCACCAGGGCCTGGTAGACGGCCGGCGACAACGCCTGGGTCGGCAGCGCGGCGGCGCTGAGGGCGAGCGCCCACTCGGTGCGCACCACCCCCTGCGGCGCCAGGCTGGTGTTGAGGTCGTTCCAGGTGATCTCGGGGGCGAGCGCGTCGAAGACCGGCCGGCCGGTGGCGCGCAGCTCCTCGAAGGCGCCGAGGAACTGGTAACCGCCGCCGTAGCTGCCGCCGATCGCGCCGAGGCGCGGGTCGCCGGGACCGTCCTGCTGGATCCAGCGCTTGTGGGCGAGCAGATCGACGAGCGCGCGCACGTCGTGCCCCTCGACGTCCGGGTTCTCGACCTGGGCCGTGCCACCGCTCTCGCCGAACCCGCGCTGGTCGAAGGACAGCACGGCGTACCCGCCGTCGAGCCACCGCCGGAACGACGCCGGGTCAGTCGTGCGCGAGCCGCCCCAGCCGTGGCTGTGCATGATCACCGGCACGGGGTGACTGCGGGTCGCGTACGCCGGCCGGAACAGCGAGTAGCAGATCTGCACCGGGTCGGTGCTGCCCGGGTCCGGGACGCTGCTGAGGCAGCCGTTGATCACCTTGGGCGCAGCTGCGGCGACCGCCGGAGTGGTGGCGGTCGCGGTCAGCCCAGTGATGAGCACGGCGGCCGAGGCCGTGAGGGCTGCGGCGATGGTCGAGGTCAGCAGTCGGCTTCGGCTCACACCTCTCCAACGCCACGCTGCGGCTCAGGTCACGGGACGTGACCCGCGTCACGCGTGTTCGCGGGCCAGGAACAAGAAGACGAGGTAGACGACGTACGCGAGCACGGGGAGCAGGACGAGGACGCCGAGCACCCACGCGACGCCGATCCAGGCCTGGGTGGTCGTCGACCGCGGGACGCGGAGGGGGTCCGGCACGTTCAGCCGCGCGGCGGGAAAGGGCTCGACCGGCGGCACGAACCGCCCACCGTCGTGCGCCGTGTCATCCGGGTCCACGAGACTCTCCCTCCGCCGGGTCCAGGGTAGGCGGCCCGCGAGCCCTACGCTCGCGTTGTGGGCGTCTGGAACACCTTCGTCGAGGGGGACAACCTCGACGTCCTGCGTTCCATGGCGGGCCGCGAGCGGGTCGACCTGATGTACCTCGACCCGCCGTACAACACCGGCGGTCACTCCTTCGCATACCGCGACGACTACTCGGCCGTGAACGGCGCCGACTGGGTGGCGATGATGCGGCCACGCCTGGAGGCCGCGCGTGAGGTGCTCGCCGAGACCGGCGCCGTCTTCGTCAGCATCGACGACAACGAGCAGGCGCGGCTGCGGCTGCTGATGGACGAGGTGTTCGGGCCGGCGCAGTTCCTCGCGCAGGTCGTGGTGAACCTCAACGCCAAGGGACGCCAGCTGGGCAAGGGCTTCGCGACGTCGCACGAGTACCTGCTGGCGTACGCCCGCGACGTACGCCGCTGCGTGCTGGACGCGAGCACCCCGGAGACCGTCGACCCGGCGGACTTCCCGCTCGAGGCGCCGGACGGGCGGAGGTACCGGCACCTGCCGCTGCGCAACACGAACAAGAAGTTCAACCCGGTGACGGCCCGGACGCTGCACTTCCCGGTGTACGGCGACCCCGTCAGCGGGCGGGTGAGCGCGGCGCCGTTCGCGGGCGCGGTGGAGATCGAGCCGGTCTTCGGCGACGGCCGGCCGGCGGTGTGGCGCTGGTCGGCGCCGCTCATCGAGCAGCGGCACGACGACCTGGTGTGCCGGGTCATCAGGGGCCGGCGCGGCGAGCGCGTCGACGTGTTCCAGAAGGACTGGCTCCACGAGGACCGCCGCAAGAAGCTGCGGACGATCTGGCTGGCCGAGGAGATCGGGTCGACCGACACCGCGGTCGCCGAGCTCAAGGCGATCCTGGGGCACGTCTTCGAGTCACCGAAGCCGACCGGCCTGGTGCGCCGGATCCTCCAGACGATGCCCGCCGACGCGGTGGTGATGGACTTCTTCGCCGGCAGCGGCACGACCGGCCATGCCGTGGCGTTGCAGAACGTGGCGGACGGCGGGACGCGGCGCTGCATCAGCGTGAACTCCGCCGAACCCGTGCGTCCCGGGTCGAACGCCGACCTGGCCGGGTACGCCACGGTCGCCGACATCACCCGAGCGCGGCTCCGGGCCGTCTCTGACACCGTCGGGGGTGGTTTCGAGGCGCATGCCTCGACAGCCTTCGCACCTCAACCACCGGAGGATGGGACATGAGCAAGGTTGCGCTGGTGACCGGCGCGTCGAGCGGGATCGGCGAGGAGACGGCCCGGATGCTGCAGGAGGCCGGCTTCGCGACGTACGCCGTGGCCCGCCGGGTCGACCGGATGGCGGCGCTGGCCGAGAAGGGCGTGACCACGTTCGCGATGGACGTCACCGACGACGCGTCGATGGTCGCCGGAGTCGATCGGGTCATCGCCGAGCAGGGACGCATCGACGTGCTGGTCAACAACGCCGGCTACGGGTCGTACGGCGCGGTCGAGGACGTGCCGATCGACGAGGCGCGCCGGCAGTTCGAGGTCAACGTGTTCGGGCTGGCCAGGTTGGTGCAGCTCGTCGTCCCGCACATGCGCGAGCAGAAGTCCGGCCGGATCATCAACATCTCCTCGATCGGCGGGAAGTTCTACGAGCCGCTGGGCGCCTGGTACCACGCGACCAAGTTCGCGGTGGAGGGGCTGAGCGACAGCCTGCGCCTGGAGCTCGCGCCGTTCGGGATCGACGTGGTGATCGTCGAACCCGGTCCGATCATCACCGAGTGGAACACCATCGCCCGCGACGGCCTGCTCGAGCAGAGCAAGGGCGGTGCCTACGAGGAGCGCTCGGTGCGCGTGCACGCCACCATGGAGCGCGGCGACACCGGCTGGGCCGGCACGACGCCCGACGTCGTGGCCAAGAAGATCGTCAAGGCCGCGACGACGCGCCGGCCGGCCACCCGCTACCCGGTCGGCAAGGGAGCGGGCTCGCTGGTGCTCGCCCGCCGGCTGCTGCCGGACCGCGCCTTCGACGTGCTGATCAACACGCAGTACCGGTAGCGGTCACTCCGCGGCCGCGAGCACCTGGACGACGGTCTCACCCGGGCAGGTCGCCGACTCGCGGATCGCCCAGCGGCCACGGTAGCCGTTGCCGGACCAGTTGGCCTCGGCGTCGTGCTCCTCGGTCTCGCCGCTCGTCACCGTGAAGCCGGCGTCCTGGGCCGGACCGTTGAGGGCGTCCAGCACGTCCGTGAACGGCAGGTCGGTGACGCCCGTGACGACCACGCCCTCCTCGCCGCGGTCCTCCGCGCCGTACACGATGGTCTGCGGTGGCATCGGGAAGTCGGCCGGGTAGCCGTCGGGCAGCGAGTCGACCGGCGACGCGTCGGCCAGGCAGGTCGACCGGTCCGCGGCCGCGGAGAACTCCTCCTCGTCGGGGTCGCCCGCCGTGGAGGAGTCGCTCCCGCCGCAGCCCGTCAGCGTCGCGGCCACGAGCAGCGCCGCGACCGAGATGGCCACCCTCATCTGACCGGCCTCACTTGACCACCGTGGACCGCTTGTTGTCGGTCTCGTCCGACTCCGCCACCGCGTTCGTCGGGTCGACCGTGGTGACCACCGTGTGCGACCCGCTGGTCGGCTTCCAGGTCGCGGTCAGCGTGACCGACGCGCCCTTCGCCAGCGGACCGGCGGAGAGCAGGGCGACCTGCTTGCCGTTGTCGGTCACCTGGACCTGGAACCCCGCGACCGACGCGCCGCCGGTGTTGGTGACCACGATCTTGTCGGACAGCTGGGCCTTGGCCTTGGTGACCGTGGCCGAGGTCAGGGTCAGGTTCGGCTGCGGGTCGAACGCCGAGAACATCGTGCGTCCGGTGCTCTGGCGGGCGATCGTCGCGTACGCCGCCTGGGCGTCGGCGGGGCCGGCACCACTGGTGTGCGTCGGGTCGGTCACGCAGGCGCCGATGCAGCCGTCGGCGAAGCCGACCTCCACGCGCCCGTGGTCGTCGATCGTGGCGTCGATGAAGTCCAGCAGGTTGCGGTCGTTGCCGCACGTGGTGCCGCCGGTGCAGATCGAGCCGCGCTGGACCGGGTCGTTCGGCGTGGCGTCGCTGGTCTGCCAGGTGTGGCCACCGTCGTAGGTCGTCGAGACGTACAGGTGCCACTCGCCCTTGAAGTTCGCGGTGTCCTGGTAGTTGCCGCCGGTCGGCGTGCCGATGAAGGCGACCGCGGCGCGGTCGTCGTCACCCGCGACCGCGGCCGGGAACACGGCGTTCTGGATGCCGAACTCCGAGCCCAGCACCTGGTTGTCGGTCCACGTCGCGCCCTTGTCGCGGCTCACCGCCACGCCGGGCCGGCCGTCCGCGCCGACGTACCCGACGTACACCGTGCCGTTGGCGCCGACGCCGACGGACGGGTCGGCGTCGCTGGCCGAGCTGCCGGGGATCTTGTGGACCGTCCAGCTGCCGCCGTTGTCGGTCGAGGTGACCACGGCGGCGTTCTCGCCGCAGCCCTTGTTCGGCAGGTACGCCGTGCCGTCAGGAGCGACCTTCACGTGCCCGTGCAGGCCGCCGCAGTCGAGCAGGCTGTAGGTCGGCACGCCGTTGCCGAAGGTCGTGCCACCGTCGTGCGAGGCGGCGCAGAAGGCCGTCGCGATGTCCTGGCTGCAGTAGTAGACGGCGTGCGGGTAGGTCGAGCCCGGCAGCGGGCCGATGCCCGACGACGCGTAGCTGCCACCGCCGATCGTCTGGTGGTCGACGCCGCTGGGGATGCCGCCGCCGGTGCTGGGGTGCCAGGTCGCGCCGTCGTCGTCGGTGTAGCACGTGAGCGAGTTGACGCCCGAGAGCTGCGACTCGAACGTGCGGCCGGTCTGGTGGTCGGTGAACAGGATCGGGTCGAGCGAACGGGTGCTCCCGACGAGACAGCCGTTGGCCGCCTTGGCCGAGACGTCGGACCAGGTCGCCCTGGCCGGCGTGACCGAGTCGTCGAAGGTGACCTTGTAGGTCGAGAGGTACGCCTGGTACAGCGTCGCGTGGCTGCCGAAGTTCGTGCCGATCGACGGCTCACCCGCGTTGTTGGCGTCGGTGAACGACGAGGGGGCGGTGTACGTCGCGAAGCCCGGCCGCGGCTCGGTGCCCGGCGGCGGGGCGGCCGGCTTGGTCACCAGCGAGGCGGTGGCGGAGTACGACTGGCCGACCGGCGCGAACGGCACGACGCGCACGGTGTAGGTGCCGCTGGTCGGCGCGGTGAGCACGACCTCGGGGTCGGAGCTGGACGCGGCGGAGGCGACCTCGTTGCCCGCGGTGTCGAGCAGGTAGACGTCGAAGTCGGCGGCGGTGTTGGGCCAGCCGACCTGGATGCGCAGCTGGTGGGTGTCGCCGTACCCCGCCGGGGTCGAGACGTGCAGCGTGAAGTCGTCGCAGGACTGGGGCGCGGTGCAGTCGGGCAGGCCGGTGGCCTGCGCGGTCACGTTCGGCACCAGGAACGGGCCCCCCGTCCACGACGTCGAGGTGGCCGTCGAGGAGACGGTTCCCTCGGTCGGAGTGGACGCCTCGGTGATGGCGACGCCACCGGTGACCAGGACAGCGGTCAACGCGGCGGCCGTGAGCAGCCGGGCGCTCCTCGAGCGCGCAACACGGCGTACGAACATTCGAGCTCCCTCGGGTCGGCAGATCGGTTCCCCCGCGAGCCCAACGACCGTAAGGAGGGAAGGTCACGGGTGACCAGGGGTACCCCAGGTCCCCCTGGGGTAGCCGTCGAGGGCGATCAGGCGACGCCCGCCACCTTCTCCAGCGCGGTGATCTCGTCGTCCAGGTAGGTCAGGATCCGCTGGAGGTGCGGCACCGTGCGCCGGCAGCCGGTGAGCCCGAACGCCATCTGGTCGGCGTAGGAGTTGCAGGTGATGTTCAGGGCGTTGCCGTCGATCGGCACCGAGAGCGGGTAGGTGCCGAGCAGCTCGGCACCGTTGAAGTACTGCGTCGTGCGCGGCCCGGGGACGTTGGAGATCACCAGGTTGTACGCCGGCTTGGTGAGGTTGGTCAGGCCGAGCAGCGTGGGCAGGATCGCAGGCACCTGTCCCACGGCACTCATCGCCTGGATCTGCAGGGGCGTCATCGTCGAAAGGGCGTGCTTGCCGTCGAGCATCGAGGTGTGGATGAGGAGGAGCCGGTCCAGCGGGTCGTCGAGGTCGGTGCCCAGCTTGACCATGATCGAGCCGACGGCGTTGCCGCCCGACGAGGTGTTCCGTGACTTGGCGTGCAGGCCGACGGGCACCATCGCGATCAGGCTGGTGTCGGGCAGCGCGTCGAGCTCGGCCAGGTAGGTGCGCATGGCGCCGGAGCACATGGCCAGCACCACGTCGTTCATCGTCGTCCCGGTGGCCTTGCCGATCGCCCGGATGCGCTCGAGGGGCCAGTCCTGGGCCGCGAACCGGCGGGAGGCGGTGATCTCGGTGTTCAGGATCGTCCGCGGCGCGTAGAGGGCCAGCGTCGAGGTCTCGTTGCGCAGGCTCCGGTTGAGCGTCTTGACCAGGGCCTTGGGGATGCCGGCGGCGTCGGCGCTGATGCCCAGCGCGGTCCGCAGCGCGCTCATCGTCTCCCCCGAGGACGGGTGCTCGGCGGCCTCCTGGGCCTTGCCGACCCGGGTGCTGCGCGGCCGGTTGGCCCACGGCGCCGGCATGCCCCGGTCGTCGGGGTCGCTCGACAGGATGCTCTGCAGGAGTCGCATGGCGGAGATGCCGTCGACCAGCGAGTGGTGCAGCTTGGTGTACATCGCGACCCGGCCGTCGCGCAGCCCCTCGATCAGGTGCCACTCCCACAGCGGGCGCTCGGTGGCCAGGCGGGTGCTGTGCAGGCGTGAGACGAGCTCGAACAGCTCGCGGACCCGGCCCGGCTTGGGCAGCGCGCTGTGGCGGACGTGGTGCTCGATGTCGAACTGGTCGTCCTCGACCCACACCCACTGTCCCGCCGTCTTCACCGAGCGGTACGGGTGCTTGAGGAACAAGGGCGCGATGTCCGTGGCGTCGCGGGCCTCCTCGAACAGGTCGCGCACGTAGTTGCGCCCCGCCCCCTCCGGCTTCTTGTACAGCTGGAGCCCCCCGACGTGCATCGGCATGCGGCGGTTCTCGGCCATCAGGAAGCCGAGAGCGGTCGGGTCGAGAGGGGTCGCCACCCGGCGATCCTCGCCGGTCTTGCCGGGGTCCACAAGGAAGGCCGCTGCCGGTGGGCTCTGGCACGATCGGGAGCATGGAGGCGCACGTGCTCGACCGGCTCTGGAGCCGCGGGCAGACCTCCCTCGGAGCCCGGGCCGAGCGGTGGCGCTCGAAGAGCTGGCAGGTCGGGCAGTGCGCGGTCGCGGCGGGGGTCGCGTGGTTCGTCGCCCACGACCTGGTCGGCCACGCGACGCCGTTCTTCGCGCCCGTGGCGGCCGTGGTGAGCCTCAGCACGTCGTACGGCCAGCGCCTGCGCCGCGTCGCGGAGGTGACGGTCGGCGTCGCCGTCGGGGTGTTCCTCGCCGACCTGATCGTCGCGGGTATCGGCTCCGGCTGGTGGCAGCTCACGATCATCGTCGCCCTCGCGATGTCGACGGCCGTGCTGCTGGACGGCGGGCAGACGTTCATGATGCAGGCTGCGGTGCAGTCGATCGTGGTGTCGTCGCTGGTCCCGGACCCGGGGGCGGCCCTGACGCGCTGGACGGACGCGGTCATCGGCGGCGGCGTCGCCCTCGTGGCGGCCACAGTCGTCCCGGCCGCGCCGCTGAGACGCCCGCGTGAGCAGGCCGCTCGTGTCGTGCGCAAGGTGGCCGCGCTCCTCCGCGCCGCCGGCGACGTGATGGTCGACGGCGAGGTCGACCCGGCCCTCGACCTGCTCGCGGACGCCCGCTCGACCGACCACCTGATCAGCGAGCTGCGTGCGGCGGCCGACGAGGGGCTGGCGGTGGTCGCGTCGTCGCCGTTCCGCGTGCGCCACAAGGGGAACCTCCGGCGCATGGTCGAGCTGGTCGACCCGATCGACCGCGCGCTGCGCAGCACGCGGGTGCTCGTGCGCCGCACGGCGGTCACGGCGTACCGCCACCGTCCGGTGCCCGCGTCGTACGCCGTCCTGTGCCGTGAGCTCGCCGACGCGGCCGAACGGGTCGCCGACGAGCTCGACGCCGACCGGATGGCCACCGAGGCGCGGCCGGTGCTGCTGGCCGTCGGGCTCGGCACCGCGCAGGTCGAGCGCACCGACGACCTCAACACCGACGTCCTGCTCGCGCAGATCCGTTCGGTGGTCGCCGACCTGCTGCTGCTGACGGGTCTGGACGAGCTGGAGGCGACCGACGCGCTGCCGCCTCCTCCGGAGCGGATCACGTGACGGCCGTCGGCCAGCGCTGGGTCCTCCATGTGGACCTCGACATGTTCCTGGCGGCGGTGGAGATCCTGCGCAGGCCCGAGCTCGCCGGGAAGCCGGTGGTCGTCGGCGGGCGCGGGATCGTCAACGAGCGCGCGGTGGTCTCGACGGCGTCCTACGAGGCGCGGGCGTTCGGCATCCGTTCGGGCATGCCGCTGCGGACGGCGTACAAGAAGTGTCCCGACGCGGTCTTCCTGCCCGTCGACGCGCCGCACTACCTCGAGGCCTCGGCTCGCGTGATGGCCGCGATCCGTGCGCTGGAGTGGGGCGGCGCCCCCGTCGTGCTCGAGGTCCTCGGCTGGGACGAGGCGTTCCTGGGTGCGGGCGATGGGCACGGGGACCTCGGCGACCCGCGGGAGATGGCGGCGCGGGTGCGGGCGGCGGTGCTCGACGCGACGCGGCTGCACTGCTCGGTGGGCATCGGCAACAACAAGCTCCAGGCCAAGATCGCCACCGACTTCGGCAAGCCGCAGGGGACCTACGCGATCACCGACGAGACCTGGTACGACGAGATGGGCGACCGCCCGACGAGGGCGTTGTGGGGGATCGGGTCGAAGATCGCCGCACGGTTGTCGTCGCTGGGGATCGAGACGGTGACGCAGCTGGCGACGTCGGACGTCCAGCTGCTGGTGGGGGAGTTCGGGCCGACGATGGGGCCGTGGTTCCACCGGATGGGTCGCGGGGTTGACTCCTCGCCCGTCGACGCGACGCCCTGGGTGGCGCGGGCGCACGGGCGCGAGGAGACCTACCAGCGGGACCTCCAGTGGTCGGAGGTGCCCGATGCGGTGCGCACGCTCGCCGCGCGCGTCGTGGAGGACATCGACGCCGAGGGCCGGCCGGCGATGCGGGTGCACCTGAAGATCCGCTACCGCAACTTCTTCACCCTCACCCGCTCTCGCAAGCTCCCGTCGCCGTCCAACGACCCGGCCGTGCTGGGCGAGGTGGCCGTCGCGCTGCTGGAGAAGGTCGAGCCGGACAAGCCCGTCCGCCTGCTGGGGGTGAGGTACGAGATGGTGCCGCCGGAGGGCGGGTACTGATCACCGCTGGTCGAGGAGGGCCGTCAGGCCCGTCACGAGACCCGGTGACGGGACCGCGGACCTGTGCGGGGGTCTCGTGACAGGCGCTAGCGCGCCTTCCTCGACCAGCGGGCGAGCAGCTCGAACCAGGGGAGCTTCGTGGCGTCGTCGTACGGCGGGTGGCCGGCGCCGATGAGCGCCACCAGGCGGTCGCAGGAGGCGCGGGCGGCCGCGATGACCTCGGCCGGGTAGTCCAGCTCGACCTGGTGGAGCGCGAACTCGTCCTCGTCGTCGACCCAGACCCGGCCGTCGAGCTCGCGGACCACGTCGAGGTCGAGGTCGATCGCCGTCACCGCCGGCCCGGACCAGGTGGGCGGTGCGACCACGTCGACGTACACGGACAGGAGCCCACCGTGACCGTGGAACGTCACCAGCCAGCCGCGCTCGGCGTCCGGGGCGGACACGGGCGGGACGAGGCCGAGCTGGTCGGTCGGTGACACGTACTCGGCCCCGGGTCGAACCATGTGGGTCCCGCGCGGGAAGCCCAGCCAGGTCCCGTGGTCGTCGTCGCCGAGGTAGACCGCGTCGAACTCCCAGTGCGGGAGGTCGGCCCACTTGCGCATCCGGACCCGGACCGTGTCCCCGAGACGAAGCGTCACGGGCGCATCCGCTGGGCGCGCCGGGCGACGACGTCCTGGTAGCGCGCCCCCACCACCCGGGCGAGCTGGTGCAGCAGGTGGGCGTCGATCCCGACCAGCACGCGCGGCTTCCCGCGCAGCACCCCGCGCAGGATGATCTCGGCCGCGCGCTCGGGCGACATCCGGGCCAGGCGCTCGTCGAAGAGGCGAGCCGTGGCCGCGTGGTCCTCACCGGCCGACGACCGTCCGGCGCGCACGATGGCGGTCCGCACGCCGCCGGGGTGGACGACCGTGACGCCGACCGGATGGCCGGCGACCAGCATCTCCTCGCGCAGCGCCTCGGAGAAGCCGCGCACGGCGTACTTCGTGGCGTTGTACATCGACTGGCCGGGGACGGACACCAGCCCGAACAGCGACGACATCGTGACGACGTGCCCGTCGCCGGAGGCGATGAGGTGCGGCAGGAACGCGTGCGTGCCGCGCACCACGCCCCAGAAGTTGATGTCGACGACCCACTGCATGTCGGCGGGGTCGAGGTCGACGACGTCCCCGGTGAGCGAGACCCCGGCGTTGTTGACGAGCACGTTGACGCGACCGAACTGGCCCACGACGTCGGCGGCCCACTGCGTCAGAGCCTGGGCCGACGCGACGTCGACGATGTCGCTGCGTACCTCCCGAGCGCCGGCGGCCTTGACCAGGTCGACCGTCCCGGCCAGCCCGTCGGCCGAGACGTCCGACAGCGCCAGCAGCGCGCCACGACCCGCCAGCGAGACCGCCAGCGCGCGGCCGATGCCCGACCCCGCACCGGTGATGGCGACCACGCGCCCGTCGAACGACCTCACGCTGTACCGATCTCTGGGCGCGCCCGCACGTCGTACGCGTCCACGTCGAACTCCTTGACCGCCCGCTTGAACGCCTGGGTGCCGCCGGGCCAGGAGACGGGGTTGCGGCCGTGGGCGTCGAGGTACCAGGAGGTGCAGCCGCCGCGGACCCAGACCGTACGGCGCATCTTGCGCTGGATGGCGGCGTTCCAGCGGGCCTGGGCGTCGGCACGCGGCTCGAGCGCGCCGTACCTCCCGCGGCGCAGCGCTCGCACCGCGCCACGCACGTAGTCGGTCAGCGCCTCGATGTAGACGATCACCGACGTGTGCCCCTGGCCCGTGTTGGCGCCGATGACCGTGAAGAGGTTGGGGAAGCCGGCGACGGCGGTGCCCTTGTACATCGCCATGCCGGACGACGCCCACGTCTCGGCGAGCGACCGTCCGTCCCGGCCGCGCACCAACCGGGCGAACGGCGGGTCGGTCGCGTGGAAGCCGGTCGCCACGACGAGCACGTCGACCGGGCGCTCGACACCGTCAGCCGTGACGACGCCGGTCGGCGTGACGCGCGCGATCGGGTCCGTGACCACGTCGACGTTCGGCGCCGACATCGCCGGGTAATACTCGTTGGAGATGAGGATCCGCTTGCAGAAGACGCCGAACGTGGGCGTCAGCTTCTTGCGGAGCACCGGGTCCTCGACCCCCTTGGCGAGGTTCTGGCGGCCCTGGAGCTCGACGGGGAAGTTGAGTCGCTGCCAGCGGGTGATGCCGGGGACCAGAGCCTCGTGCGACCAGTAGATCTTGGCCCGGACCGCGCGCAGGAGGAACGGGAACCGGCGCCAGCGCCGCCGCTGCTCCTCGCTGAAAGAGTGCTGGCCGCGCGGGATCACCCACGGCGCCGAGCGCTGGTACACGTCGAGGTGACCGACCTCCGGCTGGATCGCCGGGATCACCTGGATGGCCGAGGCGCCGGTGCCGATGATCGCGACCCGCCGGCCGGCCAGGTCGACGTCGTGGTCCCACTGGGCGGTGTGGAACAGGTGCCCGCCGAACGTCTCGATGCCCTCGATGTCGGGCAGCTTCGGCGCCGACAGTCCCCCGGTGGCGTTCACCAGGGTCGTGCTCGTCAGCGAGCCGGCCGACGTACGGATCCGCCACAGCAGCGCGTCGTCGTCCCAGTCCGCGCCCAGCAGCTCGACGCCGAAGTGGAACCGGTCGAGCACGCCCGCCTCGGCGGCGACCTTCTCGAGGTACGCCAGGATCTCCGGCTGCGGCGAGTAGGCGTGCGACCAGTCGGGGTTGGGCGCCCACGAGTAGCTGTAGAGGTGGCTCGGGATGTCACAGGTCGCGCCGGGGTAGGTGTTGGCCCACCAGGTACCGCCCAGCGACGCGTCCTTCTCGATGACGAGGAACTCCTCGCCGTCGTCCTGGAGCCCGATCGCCAGCGCGAGCCCCGCGAACCCGGCACCGACGACCAGGTGCTCGACGTGCTGGGGGAGCGTCACACGGGAGACGGTACCGAGCGGCTCCGAGGCCTCGAGAAGATCCACACCCGCATCGCCACGAACCGCATCACCGTCACGAACAGGTTGGCGGCCGTGAGCACCCCGACCTCGAGCCAGCGTGAGGTGCCAGGAGCCCCAGGCGACCGGCGTCGCGGCGTACCTCCATCGGTCGCAGCTGCTCGCGCACCCGGTCAACGGGCACGCGACCGGTGAGCAGGCCCCAGCCCAGGCGGCGGATGCCACGCAGGTCGTCGAGGGCGGTCCGGACGACGTCGACGCGCGAGTCCGGGTCGTCGACCCAGTCGACGGGCACCTCGTGGATGCGCAGGCCGCTCCGCTCGGCGAGCACCAGCAGCTCGGTGTCGAAGAACCAGGTGTCGTCCTCGACCATCGGCAGCAGCACCCGTGCGACCTCGCGGTCGATCGCCTTGAAGCCGCACTGCGCGTCGCTGAACCTAGCGCCGAGGGTCGAGCGCAGGATCGTGTTGTAGGTGCGGGAGATCAGCTCCCGCCGGGGCCCGCGCACGACCCGCGACCCGCGCGAGAGCCGGGTGCCGATCGCCAGGTCGGAGTGACCGCTCACGATCGGGGCGACGAGCGGCATGAGGGCGTTGAGGTCGGTGGAGAGGTCGACGTCCATGTACAGCAGCACGTCCGCGTCGCTGGACTCCCACACCCGCTTGAGCGCGCGGCCGCGGCCCTTCTCCTCCAGCCTGAGCACCCGCACGCGCCCGTCCTCGTGCGCCAGCCGCCGGGCGACCAGCGGGGTGCCGTCCGTCGAGGCGTTGTCGGCGATGGTGATGCGCCAGGTCCAGGGGAGCGTGTCCAGGTACGCCGTCACGGCGGCCACCGCCGTCGGCAGCGCGACCTCCTCGTCGTGGACGGGGATGACGACCTCGAGCACCGGCGCCGCCTCGACCACCTCCAGCGCACTCACGACGCACCCTCGCTCAGGTCGTAGACGGTGACCCCGTCGACCGACTGCGCGGTGAAGCTCTGCTCGACCCAGGTGGCGATCTCGGACGAACCCGTGCCACCTGCACCGGGACCGCCGCCGAAGCCGCCCCCGGAGGCGATGAAGTAGTGGATCTCGCCGTCCGCGACGTACTGCTGGAACTGCTCCAGCGTCGGGCTCGGGTCGCTGCCGTTGAACCCGCCGATCGCCATCACCGGCTCCTCGGTGGCCAGCTGGTACCCGGCCGCGGAGTTCGAGCCGACCGCCGCAGCGACCCAGGTGTAGGACGACGCGTCCTCGGTCAGCAACGCGTTGAGCGTGGCGCTCGAGGTGCTGCCGTCGAGCAGCCCACCCGGGGTGGCGCCGCCCGTCCGGTTGGTCGGAGCGCCTTGCGGCGGCGTGCCCATGGTGCGACCGCCGAACCCGCCGAACGACCCCGCCGAGGCCGGCCCGGCGCTCGGGATCGAGCCGGAGTGCGGGGTGGCGGCCGTCGCCAGGGAGTACGCCGTGGGGCCGGCCAGTCCCGCGATCAGCGCGGCGACGGCGACGGCCAGGCCGAGTTTGCGCGGCACGTGCCGGACGCCGAACATCGCGACCGCGGCGGCCAGCCCGACGACCAGCACGACGTACCGGAGCCACGGCTGCCAGTCGGTCCGCCCGAGCAGCGAGAAGGTCCAGGTCGCGGTGAACGCGGTGGCGGCGGCCATCAGCCCGGTGGCGACGTAGCTCTCGCGGTGCCTCCACAGCACGTGCGCGCCGATGGCGACGCACGCGGCGATGGCAGGGGCGAGGGCCACCGTGTAGTACGGGTGGAAGATGCCGGCCATCAGGCTGAAGGTCAGACCGGTGACCACGCCCCAGCCGAGCCAGAGGGTGAGTCCGGCCAGGGCCGAGCGGTCGCGGCGGGACCGCGCCAGGAGGAGGCCGAGTGCTCCGCCGCCGAGGATCAGCGCGGCCGGGACCAGCCAGGCGACCTGGCTGCCGATCTCGCTGTTGAACATCCGCAGCAGACCGGTCGTGCCCCAGGTGGGTGATTGGCCGCCGCCCCCGCCGACCGAGCCCGTCTCGTCGCCGGTGAGCCGGCCGAAGCCGTTGTAGCCGAGCGTCAGCTCCAGGATCGAGTTGTCCTGCGACCCGCCGATGTACGGGCGGTCGCTCGCCGGCCAGAGCGACACGATGGCCACCCACCAGCCGCCGGCCAGCACCATCGCCCCGAACGCGACCAGCAGGTGCAGGATCCGCTTGGCCAGCGGGACGGACGCGGCGAAGAGCAAGTAGGTGAGGGCGAGCGCGGGGAGGACGAGGAACGCCTGCAGCATCTTGGCCAGGAACGCCAGACCCACCAGCGCCCCGCCCAGCGCGATCCAGCGCACCGCGTGCTTTCCTTCGGTCGCCCGCAGGGTGGCGTACGCCGACCCGATCAGCAGCAGCACGAGCAGCGCGTCCGGGTTGTTGAAGCGGAACATCAGCACCGCCACGGGTGTGAGCGCCAGGACGGCGCCCGCCAGCAGACCGGCGGCCGCGCTGCCCGTCGTACGGCGGACCGTGGCGTGCAGCAGCCACACGGCCGCCACACCCTCCAGCGCCTGCGGCACGAGGATGCTCCAGCTCGACAGCCCGAACACCTTCACCGACAGGGCCATCGGCCACAGTGCGAGCGGCGTCTTGTCGACGGTGATCGAGCCGGCGGCGTCGGAGGCGCCGAAGAACAGCGCCTTCCACGACTCCGAGCCGGCCTGCGCCGCGGCCGAGTAGAAGGAGTTGGCCCAGCCGGACCCGCCGAGGCCCCAGAGGTACAGGCAGGCCGTGCCGACGAGGAGGACAGCGAGCGCTGCCCGATCGAGCGGCACCGGGAACCGCGATCGGGCAGCGCTCGCCGGCTGGTTCCCCGGCAGCTCCGCGGTCTGCCGGGGACGATCGATGAGGGACGAAGTCATGACCTCACCGTCGAGGGCCCGTCTGTCCTCGCCCTCCCGTCACGCTGTGGGTGGACTGTGACCGTCGTCAGCCGATCGATCGTGGCCAGCGGTGCGCGCGCCACTCGTCCCAGGAGGCGAACCCGGCGGGCGGTTCGTCGATCGGCTCGCTGCCGTCGAGCTCCTGGGGTGTGGGGAACTGGATGGTGTCGGCCCAGGCACTGAGCTCCTCGTCGGACATGGGCCAGGTGGCGTGCGGCTCGTCGGCCAGTCGGCGGTCGAGTCGCCTCCGCTGCTCGCCCGCGGTGGCCTCGAAGAAGTACATCGTCACCGCCGCTCCGCGGTCGGCGGCCGCCTGCCGCAGAGCGGAGCGCTCATCACGGCCCCAGAGACCGAAGTCGATCACCACGTTGGTGCCCAGCTCCAGCGCCCGCAGTCCGATCTCGACGAGTCGTCCTTCGATCACGTCGGAGGCGAACGGTGGGTTCAGCTGTCCGTACAGGGCCTTCATCCACTCGTCCTTCGTGAGACGGAGGGCGTGGTGCTCGACCTCGAGGCGTCGGGCAGCCGTCGTCTTCCCCGTGGCGGGAAGCCCCACCATCAGGAACAGGCTCGGTTGCCCCACGGTCACGCGCTGCCCCAAGGTCCGTGCCACTGGTAGGCGCCGTCGGGCGTGCGGGTGTAGCGCCAGAGTCCGAGGGTCTTGGCGCGGTGGTGTCGGCGGCACAGGGCGGCGAGGTTGTCGGGGTGGGTTTGGCCGGGTGGGCCGTCGGGCTGGTAGGGGACGATGTGGTCGAGGTCGCAGGAGCGGGCGTCGCGGGTGCAGCCGGGGAACACGCAGTGCTGGTCGCGGAGGGTGACCTGCTCCCGCATCCAGACCGGCGGGTCGTGGACGTCGACGGCGTCGCCGCGGGCCATGTTCAGGACCGGGACGAAGGTGACCTGGTGGTGGGCGACCCATTGGCGGAGCTTGGCCATGGAGGCCGCACCGAGCTTCTCCACGCGAGCGACGGCGTAGGGGTCCTCACCGGCCGGGAGGGGTGGGAGGGGTTCGAGGTCGTCGGCGGACACGTGGGCGTAGAGGCGGACCTTGTTCACGTGGTCGGTCCGCTCGAGCCCTACCTCACCCCGGGCGGTGCGGGCGGCGCGGGTGATCAGGCGCAGGGCCGTGATCTTGCGGACCCCGAGCGGGGAGTGGTCGCCGTCGACCCGGAGCTGGTGGGCGACCTGGTCGACGAGGTCGGTGAGCTCGTGCAGG
>NZ_JADKPN010000004.1 GCF_015352455.1 Nocardioides islandensis | reverse complement strand
CTGGCGGCTCGTCGTGAGGGACGAGCGACGAGTGGGTAGGCGGCGGGATCTTCTCGTGCAGCCGCCGGCGACCACGGTCCCGAAGCCCGCCGCAGGCGAACCAAGAACAACAACCCAGACAACCCCGCCAGCGGCGGAAACCATGGCTCAGGCGTCGACGAGCGACCTCGCGTAGTCGACCAGAGTCGCGACGGCGAAGCCCGTACCGCCGGAGGTGACGTGGCCGTAGGGGCCGCCGGTGTTGAACGCCGTACCGGCGATGTCGAGGTGGGCCCAGGGGAGGCCGGCGGTGAACTCGCGCAGGTAAGCCGCGGCGAACAGGCCGCCGCCCCAGCGGATGCCGTCGTGCTGGAGCAGGTCGGCGATCTTGCTGGACTTGACCCGGTCGACGATCGCGTCGGGGATCGGCATGGGCCACAGCCCCTCGCCGGCGGAGTCGCCGGCGGCGAGCACCGCGCCGACGACCTCGTCGGAGCCGAGCACACCCGCGACCCGGTCGCCCAGGGCGATGACCATGTGGCCGGTCAGCGTGGCGACGTCGATGATCACGTCCGGCTTGCTCTCGGTGGCGCGGACGATCGCGTCGGCGAGGATCAGCCGGCCCTCGGCGTCGGTGTTCATCACCTCGATGGTCGTGCCGCCGTACTGGGTGATCACGTCGCCCGGGCGCATCGCGCTGCCGGAGACCATGTTCTCGGCCATCGGCGCGAACGCGGACACCTTGATGGGCAGGCCGAGCTTGGCGATCGCGAACGTCGCCTGCACCACCGCCGCCGCACCCGCCATGTCGCACTTCATCGTCGTCATGCCGGAGGCGGGCTTGATGGACAGACCGCCGGAGTCGTAGGTGATGCCCTTGCCCACGAGGGCGAGGTGCGCGACCGCGTCGGCGGGCTCGTAGGTCAGCTCGACCATCCGCGGCGGCGCCGACGACCCGCGGCCGACGCCGAGGATGCCGCCACAGCCCAGCTCGGCCAGCGACTTCTCGTCGAAGACCTTCACCTGCACCTTCACGCCGCGGCCGAGCTTCTTGCCGGCCGCCGTGACGGCGTCGGCGAACTCCGGCGGGCGGAGGTCGGCGGCGGGCACGTTCACCCAGTCCCGCGCGTCGCGGACGGCCTCGGCGACCAGCAGCGCCTCGTCCATCGCCGTGACGGCGGCCTGCTGCCGGGCGATCGGGGACAGCAGGGCCACCGTGTTGGCGCCCTTGTCCTTGGAGCCCTTCGCTCCGTTGTGCTTGTACGCCGTGAACGTGTACGCGCCGAGGTCGAAGCCCTCCGCGACCGCGCGCACCCGCTCGGGCGTGTCCGCCGGCAGCGCCAGCGCGACCGACGACGCGTTGCTGATCGACCGGGACGCGACGCCGGCGGCGCGTCGCAGCGCGACGTGCCCCGGGTCCTCGCCGAGGCCGACGATCACCAGCAGCGGCGAGGAGATCACGCCGTTCGTGGGCAGCTTCACCACCTCGCCGGGCTTGCCGCCGAACCCGAGCGTCGAGAGCAGCGGACGCAGCTTGCGGCCGTACGCCTCGGTGACGTCCTCCGCGCCGGCGGCCAGCCGCACGTCCTTGCCGGACTGCTCGGCACCCACGACGACCACGTCGGAGCGGGTCTTCGCCGGGCTGGCGCTGCGCAGGTGGTACGTCGTCACCCGCGCACTCTAGCCACGCGCGCCCGTCCTGCCGCTCGTCCCGGTCTGGGTAGGGTTCGCGGGTCTCGACGCGCGGTGGCGACCTCGCACGCTCGGTCGCCCGCTTGCTCGACCTGGCGACCCACGTCGTGCACTCCTTCGTCGTGCCCGACTAGGGTCGCTCACATGGCCGACCTGTTGCCGTCACCGCTGCACGACCGGCACGTCGCGCTGGGCGCGAAGTTCGCCGAGTTCGGCGGCTGGAGCATGCCGCTGGAGTACCCCTCCGGCGTGGTGAAGGAGCACACCGCCGTCCGGGAGGCCGTCGGCATCTTCGACGTCAGCCACCTCGGCAAGGCGATGGTCACCGGCGCCGGCGCGGCGGCACACGTCAACGCCACGCTGAGCAACGACCTGGGCAAGATCGCGCCCGGCCAGGCGCAGTACACGCTGTGCTGCGACGACGCGACCGGCGGCATCGTCGACGACCTGATCGCCTACTTCCACGACGACGAGCACGTCCTGCTGGTGCCGAACGCCGCGAACACCGCCGAGGTGGTCCGCCGCCTGGCCGAAGCCGCGCCCGCGGGCGTGGAGGTCGTCGACCACCACACGGAGTACGCCGTGCTGGCGGTGCAGGGCACGAAGTCGGACGAGGTCCTCACCGCCGTCGGCCTGCCGGCCGGCCACGCGTACATGTCGTTCGTCGAGGCCGACTTCGGCGGCAGCGGCGTGGTCGTGTGCCGCACCGGCTACACCGGCGAGCGCGGCTACGAGCTGATCGCCCGCAACGAGGTCGCCGGCGAGCTCTGGGACGCGCTGCTGGCGGCCGGCCAGGAGCACGGCATGCTGCCGTGCGGCCTCGGCGCCCGGGACACCCTGCGCACCGAGATGGGCTACCCGCTGCACGGCCAGGACATCACCATCGAGGTCACGCCCAACCAGGCGCGCCTCGGCTGGGCGGTCGGCTGGAAGAAGGACCGCTTCTGGGGACGCGAGGCCCTGCTCGCCGAGAAGGAAGCGGGTCCGACGCGGTTGCTGCGCGGCCTGGTCGCCGCGGGCCGCGGCATCCCGCGTCCGGGCATGCTGGTCTTCCTGGCCCCCGACGTACCCCTGGGCTCCATCACCTCCGGCACGTTCAGCCCGACGTTGCGTCAAGGGATCGGGATGGCCCTGCTGCCGTCGTTCGTGAACCCGGAGGCCGAGCTGACGGTGGACGTCCGCGGCCGCCGCGAGCTGTTCCGCTCGGCCAAGGTCCCGTTCGTCGACCCCTCGGTGCGTGAGTCGTGAACCTCCCCGAGCAGCCGCCCACGTTCCGACCGCCGTCCGCGGCGGAGCGGCCGTGGTGGTGGCGCCTCGAGGACGACGGCGGGGCCGAGGTGGAGGTCACCGAGGAGTACGCCGGCCAGCGGTTCGTGTCCCAGGCCGACGCCGAGTCGTGGGTGGGCGAGACGTGGGCCGAGCTCGCCGAGGAGGGCGTCGCCGGCGTGACGCTCTTCGAGGGGGACCGAGCGGTCTACGGGCCGATGTCGCTCTCCGCCGGCTGACCCCGAAGGGGCGCACACTGGGGGTGTGCCCCAGCGATCGTCGCGCGAGCAGGACTACGCGGCGTACGTCGAGGCCCGCGGCCCGACGCTGGTCCGCTGCCTCGTCGTGCGCGGGCTGCCCCTGCCCCGCGCCCAGTCCGCGGCAACGGAGGCGTTCGCCGACCTGCGCGGCGACTGGGACGAGCTCGTGCACTGGGGGGACGTGGACGAGGCCCTGTTCGCACCGGGTGAGATCGCCGCGCTGCTCGACGACGAGTCGGTCCCGCCCCCGGCGCCGTTCTCCTACGACCGGGTCCGCGCCGTCCTGGCACGACGCCGGCGGCGGCAGTGGCGCATCGCCGGTGCGCAGACGGGGGCCGCCTCCATCGCCCTCGTGGTGGCCACGCTGGTCGCCGGCTCCGCTCAGCCGCCGCCCCGGAAGCCCGACCACTCGCTCGGCAGGGTGGCCGTGGCGGCCGTGCCCAACGACACAGGCGTCGTGTGGTGGGCCGACGGCACCCTGCACCTCGCCGACGTCGCGCTGGAGGTCGGCGACGTGCGCCGTCTGGTGGCGGCAGGTGGAGCGGCGGCGTACCTGGACGGCCAGGGCCGGCTGGTCGCGGCGTACCCCGACGGGCACCGCACCCTTCTCGGCCGCCCGACGTCGGGCTCGTCGCTGGTGTCCTCCCCGGTCGGCCTGGTGGCGTGGGTGGACGCGAGCCGGCCGGCGGTGCAGCGGCTGGTCGTCTGGGACCTGACGGCGGAGCGCCAGGTCGCCGGCGTCGTGGTCTCGGGGCTGCGCACCGAGCCGACCGGCTTCGACGGCGGCTGGCTGACCTTCCGCATCGGCACCACGGACTGGGTGTGGAACCCGCGCGGTGGTGACCCGCGCCAGACGGGCGACGGTGCGCCGAAGGCCGACGGCGACGAGTGGACGTCGTTGGTGGACACCGTGGTGGGCAGCCGACTGGAGCAGGTCGGCTGGACGATGCGGGTGGTGCACACCCGTACCGGCCGGATGACGTACTTCCCGGGCTTCGTCGACGGCGCGCTCTCGCCGGACGGTCGACGGGTCCTGGCCCGGCCGGTCGGCGGTGAGCCGCAGCTGTACGACGCGCACTCCGGCGAGCGCCTCGACACCTGGTACCCCGGCGGCTGGCGCCTCCTCGACGCCACGTTCGTCGACGACGACCGGGTCGCGTGGCTGACCGAGCGCGACGACGGACGCGCGTTCCTGGTCGTGTGCGGGTCGCCGGGGGCCCCGATGGACTGCTCGACGCCCGAGGACCTGCACGCCGAGGGAACCCCGGTCATCGCGAGGGACACCACCGGCTAGGACCCGATCCCTGGGAGCACGCGGCAGGATGGTGGGGTGCGCGCCGACCCCGACTTCACGGCGTACGTCGTCGCGCGCTGGGCGCCTGCCGTGCGGGTGCTGGTCGTGCTCGGGGTGCCGCCGGAACGCGCCGACGAGCTCGCGGTGGAGACGTTCGCCCGTCTGCTGCCGGACTGGGCCCGGATGCGGCGCGAGGGCGACGTGGACGTCGAGCTGGGCCGCGTCGTGCTGGACGCCTGGGCCCGGCAGCGCGGCGCGGCGTCCGAGCCCGCGGAGCGCGAGCGGACGCCGGTCGCCGCCGGCCGGGTGCTGACCCGCGAGCTCGAGGAGCAGCTCGCGATGCTCGACCGGCTCGCCGTCGGTCTGGCCGGTGTCGACGAGACGACGCGGCTGACGGTCGTGCTCCGGCACCTGGGCGAGCTCGAGGTGGAGCAGGTCGGTGACGTCCTCGGCGAGCCGCCCGCGGAGGTCGGCCGCCGGCTGTCCGCGGCCGCCCTCGCCCTGGACCTGGTGCCGCTGGACCCCGCCTGTCACGCGGCCGCCGGTGCCATCGACGTACCTCCGCCTCCCGTCGACCGCGTCGTCGCGACGGCGGCCGCCACCCGTCGGCGCCGCTGGCTGGTGTCGGCCGGCGCCGCGGCCGCCCTGGTGCTCGTCGTCGGCGCGGCGTTCGTCATCACGCGTCCCGACCCGCCGCGCGTGCGGGCGCTGGACCCGCTGGACGTCACCGAGGTCGAGAACCCGGTCGGCGCCGTGTGGTGGCTGGACGGGACGTTGCACCTCGCCCACGGCACCGCCCCGGTGCCCGACGTCGTGCAGATCGCCGACGCCGGGTTCGGGATCGCGTACGCAGACTCCGACGGGAACGTCGTCTGGCTCACCGACGACGGCAGGCGCGAGCGCATCGGGAGCCTGGACACCGCGACCGCTCTCGTGGCGCAGGGGTCCGCGGGTCGGGTGGCGTGGCTCGAGCCCGGGAGCGGAGACCTCGTCGTCTGGTCGGCGGTGGCTCAGGACGTCGTCCTGGCCCGGCCCCGCGCGACCGACTCCCGGCTGATCGGGTGGGACCGGGACCGGCTCTACTTCCACCAGGAGGGTCGGGACCACTCGGTGGACTTCATCAACCTGAGCGGCTCCGAGGTGACGACCGTCGACCCGCCGGACAACCTCCCGACCTCGCAGCTGGTCGACGTCGCGTCCGGGGCCGAGCTCCGACGCCAGGACGGCGTGCTCTCCACCACGCAGCCGTTCTTCAGCGTCTCGCCGCCGGTCTCGGGGCTCACCGGCGCCTTGTCGCCGGACGGCAACTACGTGCTGACGCTCGACGGAAGCGGGGTGCCGTCGGCCTACGACGCGCGCAACGGCCAGCGGTACCCCTCCTGGTTCGACCCCACGTGGGGACCCGTCGCTGCCGCGTTCACGCGCGACGACCGCGTGGTGTGGGTGGCCGACGAGCACAACGGGTCCTACGGGCTGGTCGACTGCCAGGTCGAGGAGCGTCTGGTGACCGCGTTCGACCCGGACGCGCAGCGCTGCGACCGCCCGCTCGACGTCAGCGGGGTGCCGGTGCTCGCCGACGTGCGGCCGGGGCTCGTCCCGGACGGGTCCTGACGGGAGCCGACACGTGACCAGGGACCGGGACTTCACGGCGTACGTCCTCGCTCGGTGGCCGCTGGTCGCGCGGGCGTACGTGCTGCTCGGCGTGCCCGTGGCGGTCGCCGAGTCGCTCACCCGCGAGGTGTTCGCCGAGGTGCTGCCCCGCTGGGGCTCGCTGCAGCGCGACGGCGACCTGGGTGTCGAGCTGGCGCAGGTGGTGGTGGACCGGTGGGCGAGGGCCGGAGCCAAGCCCGCTCCCCAGCCGATGATGGTGCCGACCCCGCTGCTGCTGACCTCCGAGCTCGAGCAACGGATGGCGCTGCTGGTGCGGCTGGGCGACGGGCTGGCCGGGCTCGACGAGACCACACGGCTGGCGGTCGTCCTCCACCACCTCCTGGGCCTCGACCTGGCGGAGGTCGCGGCCGTGCTCGGCGCGACGCCGGCCGCCGTCCGGTACCGCGTCCAGGACGCCGCGCACACCCTGGACCTGGGGTCGCTGGGCCTCGCGTGCCCCGAGGCGGCCGCCGCCATCGGCGTGTCGCCGCCCGACCTGGCGGGCATCGAGGCACGGTTCCGCGCGAGCCGCCGCCGTCGGTGGCTGGCGTCCGGTGCGATCGGGGCCGCGGTGGTCCTGGTGGCAGCCGGCGTCACCCTTCTCGTCCGGCCAGCTCCCGAGCCCACGCTGGACCCGCTCCCCGTGACGCCGGCGGACAACCCCGTGGGCGTCGCGTGGTGGCTCGGCGGCACCCTGCACCTGGACACGGGGACGGTCCGAGTCTCCGGGGTCCGTCATCTGGTGGAGTCCGGTGACCTGGTCGTGTACGGGGACGGCGACGGGCAGGTGGTCGCGGTCGGGGAGGACGGCTCCCGTCAGGTGCTGGGCACCATGGACGTGGGGACGTCACTGGTCTCCTCGCAGCGCGCGGGTCTGGTCGCCTGGCTGGAGCCCGACCAGGGCGACCTGGTCGTGTGGTCGGCCGCCGGCAGCCGGGTCGTGGGCACGCTGCCGACGGTCCGCGACACCGTGCTGGTCGGCTGGGACCGGGACCGCCTCTACTTCCGGGACGACTTCATCGACCAGTCGCTGACCGTGGGGAGTGACGAGCTCGTGGTCTCCACGGTGTCGCCGCCCGTGAGCGGGGCCCTCGGTCCGCTGGTGGACGTAGCGGCCGAAGTGCAGCTCTGGCCAGAGCGCGGGCTCTCCCTCACGGTCGTGCACCCGGTGGACCGCGCCGAGGTCGTGGTGCCCGGCACCTCGGGCCAGCTCTCGCCGGACGGTCGCTTCGTCGTCACCGTCGGGAGACCGGGCGGCCCCGCGGCGTACGACGCGGCCACGGGTGAGGCGATGGGGACCTGGTTCCCCGACGACTGGACGCCCATGGCGGCCGCGTTCACCTCGGAGGGCCGGGTCGTGTGGTCGGTGTCGCGGGTCGGGTCCTACACCCTCATCGACTGCCTGGTGGCCCGGGGATACGTGAACTCGTTCGCCGTCGACTCGGAGCCGTGCACACCGCGGCTCGACCTCCACGGCGTGCCCGTGCTGGCGGGCGGCGAGCCGGGCCTGGTGCCGTCGACCTGACGGCGACGATCTGGCCGGCGAGCGGTTGAATGCCCCATGCGCAGCTTCCGCCAGGTCGACGTCTTCTCCGCCGAGCCGTTCCGGGGCAACCCGGTCGCCGTGGTGCACGACGCCGACGGGCTCTCCGAGGAGGACATGGCCCGGTTCGCGAACTGGACGAACCTGTCGGAGACGACGTTCCTCCTGAGTCCGACGACCGATGACGCGGACTACCGGTTGCGGATCTTCACACCGAGCGCCGAGCTGCCCTTCGCCGGGCACCCCACGATCGGGTCGGCCCACGCGTGGCTGGAGGCGGGAGGCACGCCGCGGACCGAGGGCCGCCTGGTACAGGAGTGCGGGGCCGGGCTCGTGGAGCTGCGGTCCGGGGAGAGGCTGGCCTTCGCCGGGCCACCGTTCATCCGCTCGGGCGCGGTGTCGGAGGAGGACCGGGAGCGGATCGTCCGGGCGCTGCGGATCGACCCGTCGCAGGTCCGCGACCTGGAGTGGATCGACAACGGGCCCGGCTGGGTCGGGGTGCTCCTGGACTCCGCGGACGAGGTGCTGGCCATCGAGCCCGACTGGTCGGCGGCGATGGGCATGGACATCGGCGTCGTCGGGTCCTACCCCGAGGGCAGCGAGTGCGCCGTGGAGATCCGCGCGTTCTGCCCGGGCTACGGCATCAGCGAGGACCCGGTCACGGGCAGCCTGAACGCGGGCGTGGCGCAGTGGCTGGCCGGGGACCGGTTGCCGGCGTCGTACGTCGCCTCCCAGGGCACCGTCCTGGGCCGGCGTGGCCGGGTGTACATCGACCGCCGTCCCGAGAGCTGGGGCGACACCGTCTGGGTCGGCGGGGACGCGCGGACTTCCATCACCGGGACCGTCGGTCTCGGCGAGTAGTTTGGCGCCATGCGGGCCTACCTCGACCTCCTCCAGCGGATCCTCGACGAGGGCGCGGCGAAGAGCGACCGCACCGGCACCGGCACGCTGTCGGTGTTCGGGCACCAGATGCGGTTCGACCTGACCGAGGGCTTCCCGCTGGTGACGACCAAGAAGATCCACACGCGGTCGGTGTTCGCCGAGCTGCTCTGGTTCCTGCGCGGCGACACCAACGTGAAGTGGCTCCAGGACCGCGGTGTGACGATCTGGGACGAGTGGGCCGACAGCGACGGCGACCTCGGCCCGGTCTACGGCTACCAGTGGCGCTCGTGGCCGACGCCCGACGGCCGGCACGTCGACCAGATCGCCGAGGTGGTGCAGCAGATCCGCGAGAACCCCGACAGCCGGCGGCACATCGTCTCGGCCTGGAACGTCGCCGACATCCCCCAGATGGCCCTCGCTCCGTGCCACACGATGTTCCAGTTCTACGTCGCCGACGGTGCGCTCTCGTGCCAGCTCTACCAGCGGTCCGCCGACGTGTTCCTCGGCGTGCCGTTCAACATCGCGTCGTACGCCCTGCTCACCCACATGGTCGCCCAGGTCACCGGGCTCCGGGTCGGCGATTTCGTGCACACCCTCGGCGACGCACACCTCTACGTGAACCACCTGGAGCAGGCTCGGCTCCAGCTGACCCGCTCGCCCCGCGCGCTGCCGAGGCTGGTGCTCGACCCGTCGGTCACCGAGCTGGACGGCTTCGACCTCGAGCACATCGCGGTCGAGGGCTACGACCCGCACCCCGGGATCAAGGCCCCCATTGCCGTCTGACCGCATCACCCTCGTCGCCGCAGTCGCGGACAACGGGGTCATCGGGGCCTCCGGCGGCATCCCGTGGCGGATCCCGGAGGACTTCGCCCACTTCAAGCGGGTGACGCTCGGCCACACCCTGGTGATGGGCCGCGCGACCTACGACTCGATCGGGCGCGCCCTCCCCGGCCGCACCACGATCGTGCTCACCCGCGACCCGGTGTGGTCGGCCCCCGACGTGCTCGTCGCCGCATCGCTGGACGAGGCGCTCGCCCTCGCCGCCGGCCTGCCCGGCGAGGTGATGGTGGCCGGGGGAGCGGCGGTGTACGCCGCGGCGCTGCCGGTCGCCGACGCCCAGGTGCTCACCGAGGTGCACCTCTCGCCCGAGGGCGACACGTTCTACCCCTCGTGGGACAGGTCCGAGTGGGTCGAGGTACGTCGTGAGCCCGGTCCCGGTCTGGAGTGGGTCTGGTGGGAGCGGGCGTCCGCCACCCGGCCGTGACTCACCAGGTGGCGGCCAGGTCGGTGAACATCTCGTCCAGGGCACCCACGCCCACCGACAGGTGACCTTCGCCCTCCAGCAGGTGGGGCGTCGCGCCGGCGACGTGGTCGGCCAGCCAGACGCCGTGGGCGAACGGGACCATGAGGTCCTCGCTGCCCTGCCACACCGACGTCGGCACGCTGATCGACCCGAGCCCGAAGCCCCAGGGGCGCATGAACGCGAGGTCGTCGTCCAGCCAGCCGTCGACACCGGTGCGCAGTCCCTCGTGCATGTTGGTGGCCAGGGCCTCCCCGAAGTCGTCGGTGAGGAGCGCGCGGTCGACCTCGGGCAGCAACGTGGAGAGGGACTCGATGATCCCGGGACCGTCGGCCTCCAGGAGGCCGGGCCGCTGCCCATCGAGGTTGGCACGCAGGGCCGTCTCGCCCTCGAGAGCGGCGCTGAACTCCGCAACGTTCTGCTCGCCCATCCCGGCCATGAAGTCCAGTCCGTCCGCGCGGTACGGCGCGACACCGGCGATCACCAGGCAGCCGGCCGTGCGCTCGGGCCGCAGCGCCGCCATGGCCAGGGCGTGCGGGCCGCCGCCCGACCACCCGCCGGTGACGCACCGCTCGACTCCGAGGTGGTCGAGGACCTGGTCGATGTCGGCCACCACGTCGGCGACCGACCGGCCGGCGTGCCGCGTCGACGAGCCGTACCCCGCGCGCGAGTACGTGATCATCCGCAGCCCGTGCCGTTCGGCCGCCTCGGCGATCTGCGGCAGGGGGGTCACCGAGCCGGGGGTGCCGTGGTGGAAGACCAGCGGTGTCCCGTCCCCGCCCGCGTCGTCGATGTCGAGCCCGCGGCCGTCGGACAGGGTGATGGTGGTCATGGACGTGATCGTGCCACCCGGGCGCGAGCGCCTCGGCGCAGGCTCAGCGGGACCGGCGGCTGACGCATCGGGTTGGCCGCGGCCACCTCGTCCATGGCGTCGAGGATGTTGCGCAGGTTGACGATCAGGGCCCCGTGCACCGGCCACCGTGGCGACAGCTGCGCCCGCGAGCCCAGGCTGTCGACGAGCGCGTCGAGCCGGCGGCGTACGGCGTGCAGAGCCTCGGGGTCGGCCTCGCACGTCGCGCGGCCGGCGTCACCGAGCAGGGAGCTCCACTGCTCGAGGAAGTCGGCGTCCGGCACCTCGCCGCGGTCGAGCTCGGCGCCCCAGGTCCTGGCCAGGCTGCGTACCTCGGCCACCGCCTGCTCCATCCGCCGCAGCAGGTCCTGCCATCCCTGAGGATCGCGTACGTCGCGCGCCCGCCGCCGCGGGTTCATGCGCGAGCTCTCCTGTGCCTGGCGCACCAGGGACCAGGTGTGGTCGATCGCCTCGTCGAGGTCGCGGGTGTGGTCGATCCACTCCGTGACGGTCTCGGTGGTGGCCGTTCCCTCGCGGAGGGTGCCTGCCATGTCGAGCAGCAGCTCGCCGATGCCGTCGTCGAGGCGGTCCATCGCCGCGATGGTCGTGCGCGACCTCAGCGGCGGCCACACCAGCACGTTGACCAGCAGCCCGATGCCTACCCCGATACCCGTGTCGACGAGCCGGGTCAGCAGGACCGCGTCGTTGCCGAACCCGGTGGTGAGGACGACCAGCCCCGTCGTGGCGACGATGGTGATGTCGCCGCCGAACCACCGCACGCTGCCGATCACCAGGCACGCCACCATGAGGGTCGCGACCGCCCACGTGGTCGGCCCGAGCACGTGGCCGATCGCCGAGGCGAGGACGACGGCGACGACGGCCGCCGCGACCTGCTGCACACCCCGGGAGAACGTCCGGTACACGGTCGCGTGGACGACGAGGAGGGCGGCCCAGGGTGCGAGGAAGGGCTGGGAGAGGTCCAGCACGTCGGCCGCGACGACCCACGCGACGACGGCCGCCAGCACGGTCTTGGCCAGCTGCACGACGTCGTTCCAGAACACGGGGTCGCGCAGCCTCGACATGCTCCGCGCCCACATGACGTCGAGGCTAGTCACGTGCGCGTGCTGAGCCCGGCGCTCGCCCCGACGCCAGGTGGTTCGACGCTGCACGCAGCAGCTCGTCAGGAGGCAACGCAGCGTCCAGCCGCACGTACCCCGCCTCCGGCCTGACCAGCTCGTCCTGCCAGGCACGAAGCGTGGCGACCGCGGTGCCGTGCTCCCACGCGGTGCCCGGTGCGGCGTCGGTGCTCGACGCCACCTGCGACGGGCGCGGGCGTCGGCCGTCGAGGCGGGGGAGCAGGGTCGCCGGGTCGTCGGCCCACAGCTCGACGAACCGGTACCCGACCCCGGCCTCCTCGGCGACCTGCTGACCGGCCGCGAGCAGGGCCGGGTACCGGCACGGCGAGTCGACGACGACGCCGTGCCCCTGGGCCAGCAGGTCGGCCGCGAGCGCCAGCACCACGCCGTACGCCGCCGGGCCGGCGTCCGCGACGGACAGGTCGCGCTCCAGGAGGGCGCTCTTGACCACGTCGGTGTCCAGCACGACCAGGCCGTGGCCGGCCGCCAGTCCTCGCGCCAGCGTGGACTTCCCGGACCCGGGCACTCCCGACAGCTGCACCAGCACGCCAGCACCGTAACCGCGGGTCCCCTGAAAGCCTCGGCTTCCGGCACGGCATCATCAGCTGACATGACCGTGGTCAGGCCCGCCCGTCCGGAGGACGTCGACGGGCTGACGGCGGTGGCGCACGCGGCGTTCTCGCCGTACATCGGCCGCCTCGGCACCATCGAGCCCTGGCCGATGCACGTCGACTACGCCGAGAAGGTCGCGCTGGGCCACACCTGGGTGGCCGAGGACGGCGGCGAGGTGGTCGGCCTGCTCGTGCTCGAGCCGCACGACGACCACCTGCTGCTCGACATCGTCGGCGTCGCGCCCGAGCACCACGGCACCGGGATCGGCACCCGGCTGCTCGGCGTCGCAGACGAGCAGGCCCGGGCGATGGGCCTGCCCGATGTGCGGCTCTACACCAACGTCGTGATGACCGAGAACCTCGCGTACTACCCGCGGCACGGGTACGTCGAGACCCACCGCGAGCAGATCGGCCCGTACCACCGGGTGTTCTTCACCAAGACCCTGACAGGCTGAGTCGCATGGCCGGCATGGAGCTGAGGGTGTTCACCGAGCCGCAGCAGGGGGCGTCGTACGACGACCTCCTGCGCGTGGCGCAGACGGCCGAGGAGCTGGGCTTCGGGGCGTTCTTCCGCTCCGACCACTTCCTTGCCATGGGCACCGACGGGTTGCCCGGCCCGACCGACTCGTGGGTGACGCTCGGCGCGATCGCCCGCGAGACCAGCCGGATCCGGCTGGGCACCCTGGTCACCAGCGTCACGTTCCGATCGCCCGGGCTGCTGGCGATCCAGGTGGCGCAGGTCGACCAGATGAGCGGCGGCCGCGTCGAGCTCGGCATCGGTGCGGGCTGGTTCGGCCGCGAGCACGCGGCGTACGGGTTCGACTTCCCCGGGCCCTCGGAGCGCTTCGACATGCTCGAGGACCAGCTCGCGATCATCACCGGGCTGTGGGCGACCGATCATGTGTCCGGGGCCGGGTTCACCTACGAGGGCAAGCGGCACTCGGTCGTCGACTCGCCCGGTCTGCCGAAACCGCACCAGGCCAAGCCACCGGTGATCATGGGCGGCGCCGGCAAGAAGCGGTCGGCGGCGCTCGCGGCCCGGTACGCCGACGAGTACAACGTGTCGTTCGAGGCCTTCGAGGACGGGCTCCCGATCCTCGCCCGCGTGCTCCGGGCGTGCGAGGAGGCCGGCCGCGACCCGGCGACGATGACCACCTCCAGCGCCCTGGTGCTGTGCGTGGGGGCGGACGAGGCGGAGTTCCGGCGTCGGGCCGCGAACATCGGGCACGACCCCGACACCCTGCGCCGCGAGCAGCTCGGCGGGACCGTGAGCGAGGTGGTCGACAAGGTCGGCCGGTACGTCGAGTCCGGCCAGACCCGCCTGTACCTCCAGACCCTCGACCTCCAGGACCTGGACCACCTGCGGCTGGTGGCCACCGAGGTGATGCCCCACCTCTGAACCCCTCTTTCGGTGGTTGAGGTGTGAGGCCGTTCACGGCCGAGCCTCGAAACCACCTCCTGCTCGACGGATGGTGGTGTCGAGGCTCGTCGCTGGCGCTCCTCACACCTCAACCACCCAGAGATGAGCACCCGATAGCCTGGGGGCCATGACGTCCCCGGCATCCGGTCCCCGCCTCGGGCGGATGCTGACCGCGATGGCGACCGCCTTCCACGACGACGGCTCGGTCGACCTCGACGGCACCGCCCGCATCGCGGCCCACCTCGTCGACCACGGCCACGACGGCGTCGTGGTCAGCGGCACGACGGGGGAGAGCCCCACGACCACGGTCGCCGAGGACGGCGACATCCTGCGCGCGGTCAAGGACGCGGTCGGCGACCGGGCCGTGGTCGTCGCGGGCGTCGGCACCAACGCGACCGCCCACTCCGTCGAGCTGGCCCGCCAGGCCGAGAAGCTGGGCGCCGACGCGCTGCTCCTGGTCACGCCGTACTACAACAAGCCCGGCCAGGCCGGCGTCCTCCACCACTTCCGCACCGTCGTGGAGAGCACCGGCGTGCCGGTGATGCTGTACGACGTGCCCGGACGCACCGGCACGCAGATCGCGCTGGAGACCTACGCCGCCGCCAAGGAGTGGGACACCGTCGTCGCGGTCAAGGACGCGGTCGGCGACTACGCCCGGGGTGTGAAGATCATGCAGATGGGCTACGACCTGTACTCCGGCGACGACGTCTCCACCCTCGGGTGGCTGGCCCACGGCGCCCAAGGCGTCGTGTCGGTGGTCGGCCACGCCGCCGGCGACCAGATCGCCGGCATGATCCGCGACTTCCTCGCCGGCGACCACCACGCCGCGCTGGCGACCTACACCACGCTGCTGCCCGCGACCGACGCCGTCATGGGCGTGCCCAACTACGGCGCCACCACCGCCAAGGCGGCCCTGCAGCTGCTCGGCGTGCTCGACAACCGCAACGTCCGCGGCCCTCTCGTGCCGCTCACCGACGAGGAGGTGGCCGCCCTCCGCGAGGGTCTGGTCGCCTCCGGACTCATCACCTAAGGAATCTCTTGAGTCATCCCCACCCCGAGCTCTCGGCGCCGGCACCCCTGGCTGACCGTGGGCTGCGGATCACCCCGCTGGGCGGCCTCGGCGAGGTCGGCCGCAACATGACGGTCTTCGAGTACGACGGCCGGCTGCTGGTCGTCGACTGCGGCGTCCTGTTCCCCGAGGACCACCACCCCGGCGTCGACCTGATCCTCCCCGACTTCGAGGCCATCCGGGACCGGCTCGACGCCGTCGAGGCCCTGGTCCTGACCCACGGTCACGAGGACCACATCGGCGCCACGCCGTACCTCCTCCGCGAGCGTGAGGACATCCCGCTCGTGGGGTCCGAGCTGACGCTGGCGCTCCTCGACTCCAAGCTCCGCGAGCACCGCCTCAAGGAGACGGTGCACCACGTGGTCAAGGAGGGCGACCGGCTCGCGCTGGGCCCGTTCGACCTGGAGTTCGTGGCGGTCAACCACTCCATCCCCGACGCGCTCGCCGTCGCCATCCGCACGCCGGCGGGCATGGTCCTGCACACCGGCGACTTCAAGATGGACCAGCTGCCGCTGGACGGCCGGATCACCGACCTGCGGGCGTTCGCCCGGCTCGGTGAGGAGGGCGTCGACCTGTTCCTGACCGACTCGACGAACGCTGAGGTGCCCGGCTTCACCACGCCCGAGCAGGACATCGGGCCGGTGCTCGACCGGGTCTTCCACACCAGCCAGCAGCGGATCATCGTGGCCTGCTTCGCCAGCCACGTGCACCGCGTCCAGCAGATCCTCGACGCCGCCGTGGCGCACGACCGCAAGGCGGCGTACGTCGGCCGCTCGATGGTCCGCAACATGGCGATCGCCCGCGACCTGGGCTACCTGCACGTGCCGGCGGACGTGCTGGTCGACGTCAAGGACCTCGCGGAGCTCCCCCCGGAGCGGCAGGTGCTGATCTCGACGGGCAGCCAGGGGGAGCCGCTCTCGGCGCTGAGCCGGATCGCCCAGCGCAACCACCACCTCGTGCACATCGAGGAGGGCGACACCGTCATCCTGGCCAGCAGCCTGATCCCGGGCAACGAGAACGCCGTCTACCGCGTCATCAACGGCCTGGCCCGGTGGGGCGCGACCGTGGTGCACAAGGGCAACGCGCTCGTCCACGTGTCCGGCCACGCCAGCGCCGGCGAGCTGCTCTACGCCTACAACATCGTCAAGCCGCGCAACGTGATGCCCGTGCACGGGGAGATCCGGCACATGCAGGCGAACGCCGCGCTCGCCCGGCGTACCGGCGTCCCCGCCGAGAACGTCGTGATCGCCGAGGACGGCGTGGTCGTCGACCTGGTCGACGGGCAGGTCTCGATCGCGGGCAAGGTCGACTGCGGCTACGTCTTCGTGGACGGCTCCTCGATCGGCGACGTCAGCGAGTCCTCGATGAAGGACCGCCGGATCCTGGCGTCCGAGGGATTCATCTCGGTGATCGTGGTCGTGGACTCGGTCAGCGGGAAGGTGTCCGGTGGGCCGGAGATCCACGCCCGCGGGTTCGCCGAGGACATCTCGACGTTCGACGAGATCAAGCAGCCGATCATCGACGCGCTCGACCGGGCCGGGGCAGAGGGCAACAACGACGCCTACCAGCTCCAACAGGTCATCCGCCGCGTCGTGGGCCGCTGGGTCAACCGGGAGCACCGCCGCCGCCCGATGATCATCCCGGTCGTCATCGAGGCGTAAGGCCAGCGTCACCTCTGCCACCTGTCCGGAACCGCGGACCGGGCGTAGCGTCGTACCTCGACCACTTCACGGCGAAGCGGCCTCTCGGGCAGACCTTTCGGGGGAAGAGGAGGCAGCGATGTTCATCCAGGTCATCCAGGGACGGTGCTCCGATGCCGACCGGCTCAAGAAGCAGCTGGACCTGTGGGAGCAGGAGATCGGACCCGGCGCCGACGGGTGGCTCGGCTCGACCGGCGGAGTGACCGACGACGGTACGGCGGTCGCCGTGGTGCGCTTCGAGTCCCGCGACGCGGCGGACCGGAACTCGGCCCGTCCTGAGCAGGACGCGTGGTGGCGCGAGACCGAAGGCTGCTACGACGGCGAGGTCGGCTTCCGCGACTACGACGACGCGATCACGTGGCTGGGTGGCGGCTCCGACGACGCCGGCTTCGTCCAGGTGATGCGCGGCAAGGTCTCGGACGCCGACGGCTTCCGGGCGTTCAGCAACCAGCCGATGGACGGCCTCAAGGAGATGCGGCCCGAGATCATCGGCGGCACCACCGCCGTCGCCGACGACGGCGACTTCACCCAGACCATCTACTTCACCTCCGAGGCCGCCGCCCGCGAGGGCGAGAAGCAGGAGATGCCCGCCGACGTGGGTGAGGAGTTCCAGAAGGTCATGGGCGACATGAGCGAGATCACCTACCTCGACCTGCGCGACCCCTGGTTCAGCGGCCGCGCCTGACACCTGCCATTCGCGTCACTCGTGGGCGGAGTACCCGGTCAGCCGGGTGTTCCGACCACGAGTGACCCGCAACGCAGGCTCGAGATGGCTTTTCGGGTGTCGTACGGGTCACTCGGCCGTACGGCGGCGGGTCGAGGCCGACTTCTTGCTCGCGGTCTTCTTGCTCGCGGTCTTCTTGGCAGCCGTCTTCTTGGCAGCCGTCTTCTTGGCAGGGGCCTTCTTGGCAGGGGCCTTCTTGGCAGGGGCCTTCCGGGCGGGTGTCTGCTTCGGCGGCGCGGGCTCCTTGGGAGCGGGACGGGGCTCGCCGGGCCAGTGGGCGAGGGTGTCCTCGAACAGCGCCTGGACCTCGCGGGTCTTGTTGCGGATCTGGTCGGCCGGCCACGCGGAGACGTCGATCGGCGGGAGCACGGCCACCTGGACGGTGCCAGGCTTCACGGTCAGCGCGTCGCGCCACATCAGCTCGCCGGCGTTGCGGATCACCACGGGCACGACGGGGACGCCGGCCTCGCGCGCCAGGTGGAACGCGCCGGTCTTGAACGTGCCGAGCGTGGGCGTCAAGGAGCGGGTGCCCTCCGGAGCGATGACGACCGAGATGCCGTCGCGCAGCTTGGCCACGGCCGGGGCGAGCGCGTCGCGCGGGTTGCGGCCGCCCTGGCGGTCGACGAAGGCGACGCCCGCGAACCTGAACACCGGACCGAAGATCGGGTCCTTGGTCAGCTCCTGCTTGGCCACGCCGGTGAAGTCGCGGCGCAGCAGGTAGCAGATCACGAACACGTCGAGCTGGCTCTGGTGGTTGAACACGAACACCGCGGGCCGCTGCTCCCACACGTGCTGCTCGCCGACGATGTCGACCTTCACGCCGGCGAGGGCCAGGGAGTACTCCGAGGACAGCGCCATGATGGAGGAGATGGCCGTGCGCCGGCTGCCGTTCAGCAGCCCGAACGCCGCGCCGGTGCCGATGCCGGTCAGGATCCCGCCCATCGCCGCGGCCGACCGGGCGATGGTCGCCACGCTGGGCAGCCCGCGCGAGCGGAAGTCCAGCACCGGCCAGCCCTCCGAGGTCGCGTGCTCGCGCAACCGGTCCTCCGGGGTCGTCGCGGCCGGGAAGCCCACCTGGCTGAGGAAGTCGATGTCCTCGTTGCCGTTGGAGTAGGCGTACGACGCGGCGAGGTCCACCCCATGCAGCTCGGCGAAGTCGCGCACCGCGCGAGCCTTGCCGGCGCGCCACAGCGTCGGCCCGTCGGCGCGGCCGGTCAGGACGCCGTCCTCGCCGGCCTCCAGGGCGGTGCTCAGCACGTGGTCGATGCCCAGGGTCCGCGCGGCGGCCTCGAGCTGGAAGCGGGTCGCCGACGAGGCCAGCACGACGGTGTGCCCCATCCGGTGGTGGGCCTGCACCAGCTGCCAGGCCTCGGGGTAGACGCGGGCCGCGAGCTTCTTGGCGAACACCCGCTCGCCGACCGCCGACACGTCGTCCATGTGGTGCCCGTCGAGCCCGCTGAGGCCGATGGCGACCAGCTTCTCGAAGTCCTCCTCGGTCTCCACGCCGCGCACGGCCATCACCGTGGTGCGGATCGCCTCCAGCGGGCCGACCTTCCCGCTGCGGATGCGGTCGAGGTAGAAGTCGACGGCCGAGAACCCGTGGATCAGCGTGCCGTCGAAGTCGAAGAACGCCGCCACGTCCGGCCCCTGCGGGCCGGCGTACACCTGCTCGAGACGCTCAGACAACAACACCGGTGACCTCCGCTCGGTTGGCCGCGTCGAGGGACTCGATCACCTGGGCCCGCTCGATCAGGCTGGTGACGAACTCCAGATGATGGGTACGCCGGCGCTCGAGGTCCGCGGGCGTCTCGGTGTCACGCGGGGCGAGCAGGCCGAAGTTGTCCTTGAGGTCCAGGGCTGAGGCGAACAGCTCCCGCGACACCGACTCGGGGGAGTGCAGCCGACGTTGCAGGAGCATCTGCTGACCCACCCGGTCGCAGTCGTCGAGCAGGGCCGTCTTGTCCACCGGGGCCGAGGGGTCGAGGTGCGCCAGCCGGTCCGCGACCACGAGCTGGGCGTCCAGGAACGACCGCAGCACGCGGTGCGCCATCAGCACACCCGAGCCGCGCAGCGCCTCCAGCGGGTCGGTGGCCCCGGGGGCGAGCAGCGCGAGCTCCTCGCGCAGCTCCCGCTCGAACGTGTCCCGGTCGGGGAAGAAGAACTCGAACTTGAGCAGGTCCCGGATCCGCTTCGCCTCGGTCCAGCCGGTCAGCTCGGGGTTCTTCGAGTCCTGCTGCGCCAGCCGTTGGGAGGTCCAGAGCAGGGACAGCTCCAGGATCGCCCGGTTCACGAACCAGTGGATGGCGTTGTTGCGGTAGAAGGCGGCGACCAGGTGCTGGCCGCGCTCGATCGCGTAGATCGGCTCCTCGCCCTTGTCGAAGACCGTGACGACCTTCGCCCGCACCAGGTCCGAGAGCACGCTGCTCAGGCCGTCGGCGTCGGACAGCAGCTCGAGCCCCGTCGACGGGAGCGCGCGGGCCTCGATGTAGGCGAGCACCGGCCGCAGGATCTGCTGGATCTGGGTGAGCGTGAGCGACTGGTCGCGGACGCCGAGGAGGGTCAGGGCGAGCAGGCCGTTGGCGGTCAGCGGCGAGGTCCGGTTGATGCCGACCGCGACCTCGAAGGCGATCTTGTGCAGCGCGGCCCGGTTGTCGTCGTCCGACGCGCCGGCCCCGGGCAGCCACGAGCGCATCGCGATGGGCTCGCCGAAGCGGACGTGGGCCGACCCGCCGTGGGTGCGCCGCTGCGAGCGGGCGTACTCGGCCAGCCACTTCAGGCCCTCGGCCTGCTTCTTGGCGCCGGCCTGCTCGGCGGCCATCTTCGAGACCTCGAACAGGCGGTCGTAGGTGATCGACGTGGGCACCAGGTAGACGTCCTCGACGCGCCCGCTCTGCACCGCCTGGGCGACGTACCGGAGCAGTCCGTACCTCGGCGTGCGGATCTTGCCGGTGCGCGAGCGGCCGCCCTCGAAGTACCACTCCAGGTTGAAGCGCTTGGACAGCAGGAACGCGAAGTACTCCTGCACCACGGACTTGTAGATCTCGTCGTCGCCGAAGCTGCGCCGGATGAAGACGATGCCGGCGCGCCGAGCCAGGTCGCTGATCGGCCAGATCCGGAGGTTCGCCCCGCCCATCACGTGGTTGCGCGGGAAGTCGTTGCGGGCCAGCACGTCGCCGAGCACGAGCGTGTCGACGTACGACCGGTGCGCGGGAAGGAACACCAGCGCGTAGCGCTTGTTGAGCTCCCGCAGCCGGGCCAGCCCCGACTCGTCGGCCAGCACGTGCCAGGTCGAGGAGTGCAGCGGCTCCATCATCGCGTAGAACATGTCGACCGCCGCGCGGCTCTGCACCGCGACCAGCTCGTCGAGGCACTCCTCGGCCTTCTCCAGACCCTCGGCCGCGGTGAGGCCCATCTCCGCGGCGACGCCGGCGATCTCGTCGCGGAACTCCTTGCGGGCCAGGATCTCCTCGCTGACGGCGTGCGGCACCTTGTAGCGGTTGCCGATCTCCGCACGCTCCTCGCGCTCGAGGGTGACCACGGCCGACCGCCGGACGAACGCGCCGAACGACTCGGGGTCCGTCGCGTCACCGGAGGTATCGGTGAAGCGCTTGCGCAGCTCGGACAGAAGGGCGGGCTCGCCGTCGATGACCCGCCGACGGCCGGGGGAGAGGGCTGCCAGCCGGCGGGAGAGCCAGGTGGCCGGCCGCTTGGGCGTGGCCAGCAGCGCGAGCTCGGAGAGCCGTGACATGCCGGGTCGCCGCTCGACGGTGGGCAGCCAGGCCACGCGCACCGGCACGACCAGCGCCTCGTCGTACGCCGCCAGGGCCGCACCCAGACCGGCGCCGGTGCCGTTGACCGCGTCGAGCACCTCCGAGACCTCGGGGTCGTGCTCGCGGGCCCACGCCTCGATGACGGGCCGCTCCACCGACGCGGCGTCGACCGCGACGGCGATCACCGGGACCGATGCCTCACCGGGCACACCCACTGGGCTCACCAGCACTCCTTCCGGGCAGGTCTTCATCCTGTCAGAGAACGAGGGCCCCACCGGAAGGTTCCGGTGGGGCCCTCGTGCCTGCTGGTCGAGCAAGGCGCGCCAGCGCCCGTCACGAGACCAGGTCAGCCCTCGCGCGAGGAGGACTCCTCGCGAGCAGCGCCTGCCTGGTGCGGCTTGCAGGTGGAGACGACGACGTTGTCGACGTACCACCCGAACAGACCGCCACAGCCGTCGCGACCCATGTCGAAGCGCACCTGGATGGTGTCGCCCGGAGCCACGCCCGCCGCCGACAGGTCGACGATCGTCTGGCCCCACTTGGTGGTGACCTTGCCGCCGTCGGTGCCGGTCCAGGCGCGCTGGCCGGCCTTCGGGTTGGTGTTGCCCGCCGCCGCCGTGAGCAGCGTCGAGTTCGGCCCGTTGAAGGCGTAGGCCGCCGTCGGGACCAGCGTGAAAGCCCCGCCGTTGACGGAGATGCTCACGTTGCCGCCGTCGACGTTGAACTCGCTGGCGATCGTGTGGTCGAACGTCAGCCGCGGCGACTTCTGGGGTGCCCCCGGGATCAGGATCGACGGGCTGGTGATCCAGTCCCGGCTGGACGCGTCGCCGGCGCCGTTGCTGCACACGCCGTCGTCGGTCGCCTGGCCGTAGGCCACGGCACCCTGGTGGTCGGGAGCGTCGGTGGTCGTCCTCCACGGGAAGCCGATGCCACCGGGGAACTTGATCTCCTGGCCCGCCGTCCACTGGCCCAGGCCCGACCCGAAGCCGTCGCTCCACACGACGTTGCGCTTCGTGCCCGCGCCGCAGGTGCCCGGAGTGTCCTGCCTGAAGAGCGGCTGGAAGTTGCACTGCGTCGGCTCGCGGCGCAGCTCGGTGGCGGCGATGACGTTGGCCACCTGCTGGCAGTCACCCGCGGCGATCGGCGTCGCCGGCTGGGGCGTGCCGTTCTCCGCGACCTGGACCTCGTTGATCGGCTGGTCCACGAGCGCGCTGCACGAGGCGACCAGTCCGTCGGCGAACTCCGGGAAGCCCGAGGTCGGCGTCAGGTAGTGGGTCTGGTTGTAGAACCACAGGTTGGCCGCCTTGTCGAGGCCGAGGCCGGTGACGTTGACGCCGTTGTAGCTGCCGCCGTCGACGAGCAGGGCGTAGGCATGGTTGGGCACCCCGCTGTTGGAGTGCACGCCGCCGGCGTCGGAGGTGTCGCAGAAGTACTCCGCGTCCGACACCTTGCCCGGGTCGCCGAGGCAGGTGGGCTGCCACATGTCGCGGATCGCCCCGCCGAACGCGGTGGACTTCTCGGCCACCAGCCAGCGGTAGGAGTCCGTGCGGGTGCCGCCGTTGTCCTTCAGCGTCACGTTGACCGGTCCGGTGCCGAGCGCGGTGACGATGCGGTTGCGGTCGGACAGCCGGATGAGCACCGCCGGGATGGTGATCGTCGGGTCGGCACCGGCCATGCCGGCCACCACGTCGACGTTGTTGCCGACGACGACGCCGATGGCGCCGGCGTTCTGGGCGTTCTTGACCTTGATCGCGAAGCCGCACGACCCGCGGTCGACGAGCGCGACCTTGCCCGCGACGGTGGCGGGGTTGGTGATCACCGTGCAGGCGTCGGTGGTGCTCGGGCCCGTGGCGTCGGCGGCATCCAGCGCCTGGACGATGTCGCCGGTGACGCCGGTGGCGTCGACCTGCGGTCCGAACGCCGCGGCTCCGGCCTGGCAGACCTTCGCGGCGGACGCGGGCGAGTTGATGACCACGACGGGCAGCGCGGGGCTGTGCGTCGAGCACGCGTTGTCGGCGCGCTTGGCGGTCAGGTCGCCCTCGCCCTCGTCCTGCTGGCCGTTGGCCAGGTCGACGGTCTCGCCCCACACGTCGGAGTAGGACTCGTTGAGCGCTCCCGGCTGCCACTGGTAGATCAGCCCGGACGTGTACTCGGTGTAGGCGTGGCCCCACTCGTGGGCGACCACGTCGTCGGACGTGACGCCGTTGCAGTAGTTGGTCGTGACGCCGTTCCAGTTGGCGTTGGGGCAGTTGATCCGGCCGTCGTTGTTGACCGTGGTCATCGAGTGGCCGAGGCCGTCGTACGAGTCACGGCCGAAGGTGTCCTTGAAGAACCAGTAGGCCATGCCGGTGCCGGTGACCTCGCGCTGCTGGTCGGCGTTGAGGGTGCCCGGGAACGGGTCACCCTCCTTCCAGACCTCGTGGAACGTCGAGGGGTCGCGGCTGCCGTTGGCCTCGATGAGGTGCCGCTCGAGGGCGTCGGCGGCCATCGAGTAGCGGTTGACCGGCTTGCCGGTCCGGGCGTCGACGAACACCATGTCGCGCACGTTGGCGCGGTTGGTGACCTCGACCATGTAGGTGAGCACCGCACGGCCGGCCTCGCCCTTGACCGCGCCCATGCGGTAGACGACGAGCCGGGTGTGGGCGGCCTGCAGGCCCTTCACACTGCCGGCCTTGCCGGTGTCGGACGTCGGCGGCTGCTGGCGGACCAGCGCCACGGCGTGGCCGGCGGCCACCTGCTTGCCGATCGCCGGGGTCGTGCCGAGCCGGAGGTTCGGTGCGACGAAGCCGTTGACCGACGTCAGCCGGCCGTCGCGGTCGAGGTTCGCCATCAGCCGGGCGCCGAAGACGGGGACGCCCCGGTAGTGCTGGGTGAACGACACGGTCCAGCCGTAGCGGTCGGACTTGACGCCGGAGCGGCGCAGCTGGTCGGCGGCGGCGCCGAACGCCGCGGCGTACGTGCGGACGTACGTCGCCGCCTTGCGGCCGGCGGACGCCCTCGAGTCGGCGGTGCGGTCGGGCATCAGGTCGCCCGAGGTGCGCACCATGCCGACGGCGCCGGTGGCGCGCTGGCGGGTGAGCCGGACGGCCCCGTCGGCCTCCGCCTTCATCCGGCCGATGGTGGTGTCCGGTGACGAGGCGGCGGCCGGTTGGCCGACCGCCGTGCTCTGGAGCGCCGGGACGGCCGAGAGGGCCGCTCCCGCGAGCGCCAGGCTGAGGACAAGCCTGATAGGTCTCACATTTCCTCCCGAGATGGATCAGTGGTGAGGTGGGTCACCCTAGGCGGCGGTGCCCGCGAGGTCCACGTCGGCCCCGGGTCCGGACATGCAACGAGGCCCCGCCGGACGGATCCGGCGGGGCCTCGATGGTCAGGTCGTCAGGCGACGATCGTGATGGTGAAGCGCTTCTTGCTCTTCAGCGTGGTGGGCGATCCCTTGTACTTCGCCACCAGCTTCTGCTTGCCGACCTTGAGGTTCTTGGTGACCGTGATCGTCACCTTCCCCTTGACCAGCTTGCCCTTGCCGATCTTCACGCCCTTGTAGAGCAGCACGACGCGGCCCTTCGGGGTGGTGCCGGCCGCGGTCACCGTGACCTTGATCTTGAAGTCCTGCTTGAACGTCGGTGCGTTCTTGGGCTTCTTGACCTTGGTGACGGTCACCGCCTTCACCGGCGGCGTGGTCGTCGGCGTGGTGGTAGGCGCGGGCGGGGGCGCCACCGTGGGCGTCACCGTGGGGGTGCCGGTCGGGGTGCCGGTCGGGCCACCCACCGGAGTGCAGACGACGACAGCGATGTCGTCGACGTACCAGCCGTCGTTGCCCGTGCAGGAGTCGCGCCCGTTGGCGATGCGGATCCGGATGGTGTCACCCGGAGCCACGCCCGCCGCGGCCAGGTCGACCTGCGAGGTGCCCCACGTGCCGAACACCGAACCGTTGTCCGACCCGCTGAAGCCGGGCTGGCCCGCGAGCGGGTTGGCGTTGCCCGCCGCGAGGGTGGTCAGGTTCGTCGGCGCGTTGAACGTGTACGCCGCCGCGGGGATGGGCGTGTAGGCCGACCCGTTGACGCGTAGCTGCACGTTGCCGCCGTCGAAGCCCGCCTCGGTGGCGATGTACTGGTCGAACGACAGCTTCGGCGCCACCCCGTCGGCCGGGATCACGATGTCCCCGCTCGCCAGGAAGTCCGCACCGGTCGGGTCCTGGGTGGCGCAGTGGACGTCCGGGTCGGGACCCTTGGCCACCTTGCCGCCGTGTCCGGCAGGCGCGTCGACGGACTGCCACGGAAGGCTGTTGCCGGTGCTGCTCGCGTCCCAGCCGGCCAGGCCGTCCTCGAAGTCCTCCGAGAAGACGGTCGTGAGGTTGGTGCCGGCCCCGCACGTGGTGGCGGGGTCGCCGGGCTGGAGCAGCGGGCCGAAGCCGCACTGACCGGTCGGGTCCGCACGGAGCTCGACCGCAGCCACGGTGTTGGTGACCTGGGCGCAGTCCGCCGACGTGATGAGGTCGGTGGCCGTCTGCGTGTCGTCCGCGGCCGTGCTCAGCTGGTTGATCGGCTGGCCGACCAGGTCGTCGCACGAGTCCTCGAGAGCGTCAGCCAGCTCCGGGAACCCACTCACGGGCGTGAGGTACTCGGTCTGCGCCCGGTAGTAGATGTTGGCGGCCTTGTCGAGCCCGATGCCGGTGACGGCGACGTTGTTGTAGGTGCCACCGTCGACCAGCAGCGCGTAGCTGTGGTTGACCACGCCGGAGTTGCCGTGCACGCCGCCGTTGTCGTCCTCGGAGCACTTGTACTCCGCGTCGGACACCTTGCCCGGGTCGCCGTAGCAGGTGGGCGCCCACATGTCGCGGATGGCGCCGCCGAACCCGTCGGACTTCTCGCCGATGAGCCAGCGGTAGGAGTCGAACCGGGTGCCGCCGGCGTCCTTGATCGTCACGTTGACGGTGTCGCCGCCGTTGATGGCCGAGCGGATCGCCTCCCGGTCGGTGAGACCGATGCTGACGGTCGACACGATCGCGGTGTTGCCGTCACCGGACATGCCGATGGGTGCCGGGTCGCGGTTGCCGATGATCAGCGCGATCGCGCCGGCCGCCGTGGCGACGTCGGCCTTGGACTGGAACGAGCAGTAGCCGCGGTCGACCATGACGATCTTGCCGACCACGTCGGCGGCGTTCGTGTAGGGCGAGCAGCCGTCGGTCGTCGTGCCGGGCGCCGGGTTGTCCGGGGTCACCGGCTCGATGGTGTCGACGGCCAGGGCCACGTCACCGGTGATGCCCGTGGGCGTCAGCGGGGCGCCGAACGACGCGCCGCCGGTGAGGCAGTCCTTGGCGATTGCCGCCGGGGCGTTGATCGTCAGGAGCGGCAGCGCGGAGGAGTGGGTGGAGCACTGTCCCACGGGACGCGCGGCGTCGATGTCGCCCTCGCCCTCGTCCTGACGGCCGTTGATGAGGTCGATGGTCTCGCCCCAGATGTCGGAGTACGCCTCGTTCATCGCGCCGGGCTGCCACTGGTAGAGCAGGCCGTCGGTGAACTCGGTGTAGGCGTGGCCCCACTCGTGCGCGACCACGTCGTCGGAGGAGACGCCGTCGCAGTAGTTGGTGGTCGAGCCGTTCCAGTTGGCGTTCGGGCAGTCGATGCGCGGGTCGTTGTTGACCGTCACCATCTGGTGGCCCGCGTCGTCGTAGGAGTCGCGGTTGAACGCGTTGTGGAAGAACCAGTAGGCCTCCTGGGTCGAGTCCTCCATGTTCTTCTGGTCGGTGTTCAGCTTGTTCTGGGGCTGACCCTCCTGCCACACCTTCTTGAACTGGATGGTGCCGTTCGGCTTGAGGCTGGCCTCGTAGAGAACGCGGAACAGCGCGTCGTCGATGAGGGAGTAGCGGTTGATCACCTTGCCGGCGTTCGCGGTCACGAAGACGACGTCGCGGACGTTGCGGTTGTTGCTCACCGTCACCTGGTAGGCCAGCTCGGTGCGGCCCTTGTCGATGCCCTGGACCAGGCCGTGGCGGTAGACCACCAGCTTGGTGCTCACCGCCTTGATGCCCTGGGTCGACAGGTGGCGGCCGTCGACGCCCGGCGGCTGGGCGCGCACGAGCGCGACGGCGCGGGCGGCAGCCTCCTTGCGGCTGGTGTCGCGGCCCAGCGAGAGACCCTTGACCGGGGCGAGCACGCCGTTGACCGACGTGAGGTTGCGGTGCCGGTCGAGGTGCACCCGCAGCATGGACCCGAAGACCGGGACGCCGTGGTAGCGCTGGACGTAGGTGACGGTGGTGTAGCCGAGCTTGTCCGTGGCGACGCGGTCGCGGACCAGCTGGGCGCGCGGGGCGCCGAAGGCGCGGGAGTACTGCCGCAGGAACGCGTCGGCCTTGGCGGCCGGCTTCGCGTGGCTGGCAGGGAAGAGGTCGCCGTTGCGGCCCGCCCGGATCGACGAGGCCTGCCCGGTGGCGCGTGCGGTGCTGACCTTGATCGAGCCGCGCGCTCCTTCCTTGATGCGCGAGAGGAGCGTGGGCTCCTTCGCCGCGGGTGCGTTCTGGGCGGCCGACTGCTGCACGACCGCCGGAACGATCGTCAGCGCTGCGCCCACGAAGGCGAGGCTGACGACGTACCTGAGTGATTTCACGTGGTGCTTCCCCTCGAGGTGATGGGTGTCGACGGGGCGCGCCCGAGCGGCGGGTCCCCGGGCGAACCTTAGGAGGACACGGGGGTGTGGTCCAGCACCCCGCGCCGACTCGTTCGACGAAACGGGTCGGCGGGCTGGTCCACCGGCCGACACGGGTGTGTGGTCCGTGGGACAGGAGTGACGGTGGCATACGTTTGGTGTCATGGCGACCCGTACGTCTTCCCCGCCGGGTTCGCGGAGCAGGAGCACGTCCACGTCCGGCCGGTCCAGCAGCAAGGGACGGTCGGCCAGTGGCGGCTCGGGCACCCGGACACGGAGTACGAGCACCGGCCGCAAGCGGCGGTCCTCGAGCAAGCGCGCGCCCACCCGGACGCGGCGCGCAGCCCCGCGCGCCGTCCGCAGCGGGCCGGGTCCGGTCTTCCGCGCGTTCGCCGCTCTCGGCCGGGGCGTGGCCGCCGTGTGGCTGGGCATCGCCCACGCCATCGGCGCGCTGGCCCGCTCGATCGGCCGCAGCGCCCGCGACCTCGACCCCGAGCAGCGCCGCGACGGCGTGGGCCTCTTCGTCATCGGGCTGGCCGTCGTCGCCGCGGCCGCCGTCTGGTGGCAGCTGCCCGGCGCCGTCATGGAGTCCACCCGGACCGTGGTGGCCGGCTCGGTCGGCAAGGTCGGCTGGCTCGTCCCCCTGGTGCTCGTGCTCATCGGGTGGCGCAACATGCGCGACCCCGAGCGCAACGGCCCGGCCGGTCGCCAGGTCGTCGGCTGGGCGGCCCTCGCGTTCGGCGTGCTCGGGATCGTCCAGATCGCCAACGGCAACCCGCAACCGGAGCTGGGCGACTCCTCCGACCTCCAGCAGGCCGGCGGCGCGGTCGGGTACGTCGTCGCGTCGCTGCTGCTGGACCTGCTGCGGACGGCGTACGTCGTCGTCCCGCTGCTCACGCTGCTCTGCCTGTTCGGGGTGCTGGTCATCACCGCGACGCCCGTCTACCAGGTGCCGTCGCGGCTCGGCGCGCTGCGCGACCGGCTGCTCGGCCGCTCGCGGCCCGAGGGTGAGGACGCGCTCGACGAGGGCGAGCCCACCCAGCCGATCCGGGTGCGCGGCTCGCGCCGCTCTCGCGTCGGATCGATGAGCGACACAGGCATCGACCCGGAGATGGGCGACCCGGCGTACGACTCGCCGGTCCTGGAGGACCGTGAGATGCGACGGCGCGGCCGCAAGAAGGACGTCGACGCCGACGTGACGGCCGAGGTCGCCGCGGTCGACGAGTCCGACGGGGGACTCGAACCCCCGCCCCACACGCCTCTCCCGCAGCGCGTCGAGCAGCTCGCGCTGTCCGGCGACATCGCCTACTCGCTGCCGGCGAACGACGTGCTGCGCGCGGGCTCCCCGCACAAGGCGCGCTCCAAGGCCAGTGACGAGGTGGTCGAGCGGCTCACCCAGGTGATGGAGGAGTTCGGCATCGACGCCCAGGTCACGGGCTACACCCGCGGGCCGACGGTGACCCGATATGAAGTGGAGGTCGGCCCGGCCGTCAAGGTCGAGAAGGTCACCGCGCTGTCGAAGAACATCGCCTACGCCGTCGCCTCGGCGGACGTGCGCATCCTGTCGCCGATCCCGGGCAAGTCCGCGATCGGCATCGAGATCCCCAACGTGGACAAGGAGATCGTGTCGCTCGGCGACGTGCTCCGTTCCGGCACCGCACGCTCCGACCACCACCCGCTGGTGGTCGGTCTCGGCAAGGACGTCGAGGGCGGGTTCGTGGTCGCCAACCTGGCGAAGATGCCCCACCTGCTGGTCGCCGGCGCGACCGGCTCCGGCAAGTCCAGCTTCATCAACTCGATGATCACGTCGCTGCTGATGCGGTCCACGCCGGACGAGGTACGGATGATCATGGTCGACCCCAAGCGGGTCGAGCTGAACGCCTACGAGGGCGTGCCGCACCTGATCACGCCGATCATCACCAACCCCAAGAAGGCCGCCGAGGCGCTGGCGTGGGTCGTGCGCGAGATGGACATGAGGTACGACGACCTGGCGAACTTCGGCTTCCGCCACGTCGACGACTTCAACAAGGCGGTGCGCGCGGGCAAGGTGACGGTGCCGCCCGGCAGCGAGCGCGAGGTCACGCCGTACCCGTATCTCGTGGTCATCGTCGACGAGCTCGCGGACCTGATGATGGTGGCGCCGCGCGACGTCGAGGACGCTATCGTCCGGATCACCCAGCTCGCGCGGGCCGCGGGCATCCACCTGGTGCTGGCGACCCAGCGACCCTCGGTCGACGTGGTCACCGGCCTGATCAAGGCCAACGTGCCGTCGCGGCTGGCGTTCGCGACGTCGTCGCTGGCCGACAGCCGCGTCATCCTCGACCAGCCCGGTGCGGAGAAGCTGGTCGGCCAGGGTGACGGGCTGTTCCTCCCGATGGGTGCCTCGAAGGCCGTGCGTGTGCAGGGCTCCTGGGTCACCGAGGCCGAGGTGCACCAGGTCGTCAAGCACTGCAAGCAGCAGCTCGGGCCGACCTACCGCGACGACGTCACCGCGCCGGCGGCGTCCAAGCGGGAGCTCGACGACGACATCGGCGACGACATGGACCTGGTGATCCAGGCCGTGGAGCTCGTCGTGTCCACACAGTTCGGGTCGACCTCGATGCTCCAGCGCAAGCTGCGCGTCGGGTTCGCCAAGGCCGGCCGGCTGATGGACATCCTCGAGAGCAGGGGAGTGGTCGGGCCGAGCGAGGGCTCCAAGGCGCGCGACGTGCTGGTGAAGCCCGACGAGATCGACGGTGTGATCGCGACACTTCAGGGGGAGATGTGACCGACTTCTGTGACGACGAGATCGTCGAGTTCGACGTGCCGACCGACTTCGGTCCGCTGCCGCGTCCGCTCGCGGAGCCCGATCCCGAGCCCGTCGTGGTCGAGGTACGCCGGCGGGCCGGGCTGGCCGCGCTCATCGGCGTGCTCGCGGCAGGCGTCGCGGCGCTGTACCTGACACGTGCCCTGGACTCCGGCTCCGGGCTGGCGTGGGCGGTGTTCTCGCTGTTCGGCCTGGTGGCGCTGGCGTACCTCGGGGTGCTCGTCGACGCGCGCACGCCGCTGCTGGTCGCCGACGAGCAGGGGCTCCGGCTGCGCACCGGCCGCACGTGGGCGGGGCTCACGTGGGGATCGCTGCGCCGGGTCGACGTCGTGGCGAGCCACGGGCTGCGCGACGGCCGACTGGTCGCCACGCCGCGCAACGCCGACCGACCGACGCTCGGCGTCCCGCTGTCGCTGTCCACCCGCGTCACGGGGACGACCGACCTGCTCGGCTCCCTGAGGTCACTGGCCGACGACGAGACGGAGGTGGGGGACGGCGGTCCTGTCGAGGAGGTCGAGCACCACCTCCCCGACCCGCGGCCGACCCTGGCCCACGGCATCTCGCTGGTGGCCGCCCGGCTGCGCAACCGGCCCGTCGACGAGCCGGCCTCCGAGGAGGTCCTGCACCCCGAACCCGTCGTCGTCGCGAGTGCCACCCCGTCGCCGCTGCGGTCGCTGGTGACCGGGCGGCGTACGGAGGTCACCCGCGAGCTCGTCCAAGGCGCCAACGCCCTGAAGGCGGACCTCGCGTCGACGTCCTCCTCCGCCGCGGGTCTGCCCGAGGCGTTCGAGCTGCGCCGCCCGGATGTCGACGACTGGTCGGTCCACGAGGACGTCCGCCCCATCGCCGTGCCGGGCGAGGCGCTCGAGACGGTCGTCATCGAGGACTTCGCCATCGAGCCCGCGGACGACCCGGTGATCGGACCGGAGTTCGCCGCCGCCCGTACGCGTCTCGGCCTCACGGTCGACCAGCTCGCCGAGCGCACGCGGATCCGCCCGCACGTCATCGAGTCCGTCGAGGCCGACGACTTCGTGCCGTGCGGCGGCGACTTCTACGCCCGCGGCCACATCCGCACCCTCGCCCGGGTCCTCGGCGTGGACGCGGCGCCGTTGCTGGCGTCGTACGACGAGAGGTACGCCGACGCGCCGGTCAACCCGCGCCGCGTCTTCGAGGCCGAGCTGGCCCACAGCGGCGGCATCAAGGCCACCCGGGGCGGGCCGAACTGGTCGGTGCTCGTCGCCGCCGTGATGGCCCTCGTGCTGGCCTGGTCGATCGCCCGCCTGGTGATGGACGGACCGGTCGACCTGCGCGACGACCCGGTCCTCAACGGCTCCGGCGGCCCCAACCACGGCGGTGCCGCCCTGGCGCCCGCCGTCCCCGTGGTGATCTCCGCTCCGGGCGCCGGTGCCCGGGTGATCGTCCGCGACGGCGGGGGCTCCGTGGTCTTCAGCGGCGACGTCGCCTTCGGCGCCTCGAAGACCCTCTCGGTCTCCCCGCCGGTCCGCGTCCAGGCCAGCGACGGCTCGGTCACGGTCTCGGTCAAGGGCGAGGACCGCGGCCCCCTCGGCACCTCCGGCTCCCCGGGTTCGGGCACGTTCGTCGTGCGCTGAGGCCGCTGTCGGTTCGTGCGATTTGGGTCATTCGACGGCAGCGATCCCCGGTCGACCGGGGATCGCTGCCGCGAGTGACCCGAGCAGCAGCTCCTCGACCCGGATTCGCCTGAGATCGAGGTCACTCGTCGTTCTCCACAGATGCGCGGGCACGGGTTCAGGTCTGACTGTCCCGGGGAGCATCAGGGTCATGGGGGAGAGCAGATGGGGAGTCCGCGCGCCGCGTCCGACGGGGCTCATCGCGCCGGTGCGCATCGATCCGCATGGAGTGACGGGACCGACCCGTGGCCAGACGCAGGGCAGGGACTGGGAGCGTACGTCCTCGGGGCTCTACGCCCCTGCGAGCAGGCTCGCCACGGTTGAACAGCGCATCATCGAGCAGGGCCACCGGCTCCGGGCCGGCGCGATCACCGGGTGGGCCGCCCTGCGGCTGTGGGGTGGCGGCTACTTCGACGGATGGGATCGTGACGGACGTACGCCGTTGCGCGTGCAGGTGGCTGCGAACGGCGATCGCCTACGGTCGGACGGCCGGATCGCAGTGACGCGGTCGGCGTTCGAGGAGGCAGACGTCGTCGTCGTGTGTGGCGTCCGTGTACTGCGGCCGGCGCCGGCGCTGTTCGACGAGATGCGGCGTACCGGTGAGCTTCGCGAAGCCGTCGTCGCCGCCGACATGGCCGCCGCTGCGAAGCTGCTCACGATCCACGAGATGCGGGCTCACGCAGACACCCGTCGAGGAGCGAGAGACCGTGCGCTCGTGCTCGACGCGCTCGGGCTCGCCGTGGACGACTCCTGGTCGCCGATGGAGACACGCCTGCGGCTGATCTGGGTCCTCGATGCTGGATGGGATCGCCCACTCTGCAACCCAGCCGTGCTGGACGGTGGCGACCGCCTGATCGGGCACCCGGACCTGATGGACTGGCGCTTCGGCGTGCTCGGCGAGTACAACGGAGCCGACCACCGCGGAGCCGAGCGGAGCAGGCGCGACGTCGGTCGCGAGGACAGGTTCCGTCGGGTCGGTTTGGAGCCCTTCACCGTCGAGGGCCGGGACATCGACGACGTACCCCTGGTGCTCGACCGGATGGCAGCGGCCCGGAGACGCTCCGGCGCTCTGCCCCAGCTGTGGTCGGTCGCCGCTACCGCCACGCGAGGTCGACTGACCCCTCTCGCACCCTGGCGACGCTGATTCCGATGGCTTTCAGGTCACTCGACGACGGAATACCCGGCCGACCGGTGATTCCTGCGCGAGCTGACCCACCCGTCATACTCGAAGCCCTATGCCTGCCACCCGCCAGTCCGTCGCGCTCGTGACCCTCGGCTGCGCGCGCAACGAGGTGGACTCCGAGGAGCTGGCGGGCCGCCTGGCGGCCGGCGGTTTCACGCTCGTCGACGACCCGGCCGAGGCCGACACCGTCGTGGTCAACACCTGCGGGTTCGTCGAGCAGGCCAAGAAGGACAGCGTCGACACGCTGCTCCAGGCGGCGGACCTCAAGGGCACCGGCAGGACCCAGCACGTCGTGGCCGTCGGGTGCCTGGCGGAGCGGTACGGCGCGGACCTGGCGGCCAGCCTGCCGGAGGCCGACGCGGTGCTGGGGTTCGACGACTACCCGGACATCGCGGCGAAGCTCAGCGGCATCATCCAGGGCGAGCGGCACGAGACCCACGTACCGCGCGACCGGCGCACGCTGCTGGCGATCTCACCCGCGCAGCGCCAGGACACGAAGCGGAGCATCCCCGGGCACGCGCCGGCTTCCCTGAGGATGAGGCTCGACAAGGGTCCGACCGCGAGCCTCAAGCTGGCCAGCGGCTGCGACCGGCGCTGCTCGTTCTGCGCCATCCCCAGCTTCCGCGGCTCGTTCGTCAGCCGCCGCCCGACCGAGGTGCTCGACGAGGCCCGTTGGCTGGCCGGCCAGGGAGCGCGTGAGCTCTTCCTCGTCAGCGAGAACTCCACGTCCTACGGCAAGGACCTCGGCGACCTCCGCCTCCTCGAGACCCTCCTGCCCGAGCTGGCCGGGATCGACGGGGTCGACCGCGTCCGCGTCTCCTACCTCCAGCCCGCCGAGACCCGCCCCGGCCTGGTCGAGGCGATCGCCCAGACCGACGGCGTCGCGCCGTACTTCGACCTCTCCTTCCAGCACGCCTCCGGACCGGTCCTGCGCCGGATGCGCCGCTTCGGCGACGCCGAGTCCTTCCTCGCCCTGCTCGACACGGTCCGCGCGAAGGCGCCGCACGCCGGCGTCCGCTCCAACGTGATCGTCGGCTTCCCGGGAGAGACCGAGGCCGACCTGGAGGTCCTCACCGACTTCCTGCAACAGGCCCGCATGGACGTCACCGGTGTCTTCGGCTACTCCGACGAGGACGGCACCGAGGCCGCCGGCTTCACCGACAAGCTCGACGAGGACGAGGTCCTCGCGCGCGTCGCGCACGTCACGGCCCTCGTCGAGGAGCTCACCGCCCAGCGCGCCGAGGAGCGCATCGGCGAGGTCGTCGAGGTCCTGGTGGAGTCGGTCGGCGACGAGGTCGTCGGCCGGGCCGCGCACCAGGGCCCGGAGGTCGACGGTACGACGAGCCTCGTCGACGCTTCCGACGTCACCGTCGGGCAGCTGGTCACCGCGGTCGTGGTGAGCAGCGAGGGCGTCGACCTGGTGGCGCGATGACCGAGGCGAGCAACTGGAACCTGCCCAACGTCCTCACCGGGCTGCGCATCGTGATGGTGCCGTTCTTCGCCTACGCCCTCCTCCACGACGGCGGCGACTCGGTCGGGTGGCGGATCGCGTCGTTCGTGCTGTTCGTCGGCGCGGCGATCACCGACAAGATCGACGGCGACATCGCCCGCGCCCGCAACCTGGTGACCAACTTCGGCAAGATCGCCGACCCCATCGCCGACAAGGCACTGACCGGGATGGCCTTCATCGGGCTCTCGATCGTCGGCGACATCTGGTGGTGGGTGACCATCGTCGTGCTGCTGCGCGAGTGGAGCGTCACGCTGCTGCGCCTGTCCATCCTCAAGCAGGTCGTCGTCGCCGCCGCGCAGTCCGGCAAGATCAAGACCGCCCTCCAGGCCACCGCCCTCGCGACTCTCTGCCTGCCGCTGCGGCAGGTCACCGGCGAGCCCTCCGAGACGGTCGGCACGCTGCTCTTCTACGCCGCCCAGCTGCTGCTGGCGGGCGCCGTCGCGATGACTCTCTGGTCCGGTTACGAGTTCTTCCGCGACGTCTGGCACCAGCGCGGCAACATCCGCCAATCGCCTGTTCGCTGATTCGTCACTTCTTGGCCGGGTGAGGTCCCCCCGCCCCCGGGTTAGGGTGACGGCGCCCACATCCGTCCAACGGGTGAGGTGCGCCTTCTTCCCCGCGGTGTCACGACCTGTTCTCGAGCGTTAGGAAACGCATGTCCACATCCCCCAAGCGCCTTGCCGTCCTGGCGAGCGCTGCGGTGGTGGCGGCCGGTCTCACGGTTCTCACCCCACCCGCACTGGCGAACCCCGGAGGCACCGGGCTCGTCATCAACGAGGCCTACCTCAACGGCGGCTCGGCCGGCGCCACCTACACCAACCGGTACGTCGAGCTGTACAACCCGACCGGCAGCGCCATCAGCCTGTCGACCTACTCGCTGCAGTACCGCGCCGCGGGCAGCACCGGGAACTCGACCACCGTGGTGCCCCTGACGGGCTCCATCGCCTCGCACGGCTACTGGACCCTCGTCGGCGGCAGCAACGGCGCCAACGGCGTGGCGGTCCCGGGCGGCGACCAGACGGCCACCGGCTTCAACGCCAGCGGCTCCGCCGGCGGCACGATCACGCTCGCCTCGGTGACGACCCCGGTCGACCCGTCGAGCCCGACGAACATCGTGGACAAGCTGGGCTACGGCACGAGCAACGCGCCCGAGACCACTGCGGCCGGCACCGGCTACAACGTGACGACCAGCCTGGGCCGCAACGCGGCGAGCGCGGACACCGACTCGAACCTCGCGGACTTCACGCCGCAGGGCAACCTGACGCCCGACGCCGTCAACCAGGTCAACCCGACGCCGTTCACCGGCTCCATCGCGGAGATCCAGGGCAACGGGGTCAACGCCACCAAGAACGGCTTCCTCGCGACCACCACCGGCGTGGTGACCTCGCGCTACACCACGGGTGGCTTCGACGGCTTCTACATGCAGACCGCCGGGTCCGGTGGCGCCTCCGACCCGACGCCCGACGCCTCGGACGCGATCTTCGTCTACGTCGGCTCCTCCAAGCTCGGCCAGATCCCGGCCGTGGGCAACACGGCCAACGTGGTCGGCCTGGTCAAGGAGTTCAACGGCCTCACCGAGATCGACATCAACACGGCCGGCGGCTCGCTGGCCGACGGTGGCGCGGCCACCCCGATCGACCCGCACACCGGCGCGCTGCCCGGCACCGACTGCGCGCTCCCGGGCAACACCTGCCTCACCGGCGCCGCTCTGGCCGCCGCGCAGGAGGCCCACGAGGGCGAGCTCTGGGACGCCTCGGGCGACTTCACCGTGACCGACGCCTTCGACGGGTCGGCCTTCGGTGGCGACGCGTGGGGCACCTCGTCGTCGAGCAGCATGTTCGGCGAGGTCGGCCTCGCGGCCAACTCGACCGACCCGCTGGTCGCGCCGACCGAGGAGATCGACGCGCAGGACCACGCGGCCGTGGACACGCGCACGGCGTACAACAAGGCCCACCAGCTGGTCCTCGACGACGCCTCGAGCATCACCTTCTGGAACACCGCGGGCACCGGCCAGGACGACGTGCCGTTCCCGTACTACACCCCGACCAACCCGATCCGGGTGGGCTCGTCGGTCGCGTTCAACGACCCGATGATCTACAGCGACAGCTTCGGCACCCGCCGGCTGATCCCGCTGCAGCAGGTCACCGACGACGGCTCGAGCGCGGGCGTGGACTTCACGAACACCCGTCCGACCGGTGCGGCCGCCGTGGGCGGCGACATCAAGCTGGCGACGTTCAACGTGCTGAACTTCTTCCCGGTCTCGGCCGCGGAGTACGTCGCGCTGAACCCTGCCACCAACGCCTGCTCGGCGTTCCTGGACCGCGACGACAACCCGATCGCGGTGAACTCCTGCACGCCCAACGGCCCGCGCGGTGCCTGGGACGACACGAACCTGCGCCGCCAGCGCAGCAAGATCGTGAAGTCGATCAACGCGCTCAACGCCGACGTGGTCTCGCTGGAGGAGCTGGAGAACTCCGTCCAGTTCGGCCGGAGCCGCGACGACGCCATCAGCAAGCTGGTGGCCGCGCTCAACACCGACGCGGGCAGCACCCGCTGGGCCTACGTGCCCTCGCCGGCTGCCGCCGACCTCCCGCCGCTGGCGGAGCAGGACGTGATCCGCACGGGCTTCATCTACAACCCGGCCAAGGTCATCCCTGTCGGTGCCTCCAAGGTGCTGGTCGGCAACGCCGACTTCAACAACGCCCGTGAGCCGCTGGCCCAGGCGTTCAAGGTCCGCGGCACCGGTGACGCCAACGCCTTCGGCGTGATCGTCAACCACTTCAAGTCCAAGGGCTCGGGCACGCCCGACCCCGACGGTCAGGGCAACGCGAACGCCGACCGGGTCAAGCAGGCCAACGGGCTGCTCGACTTCGCGACGCAGTTCAAGACCGACCGCGGCATCGCTCGGATGTTCCTCGTGGGCGACTTCAACGCCTACAGCGAGGAGGACCCGGTCCAGGAGATCGAGCAGGGTGCGGACAACGTCGCCGGCAACTCCGACGACTACCACGCGGTCGAGGAGGGCCCCGGCGGCGACGAGTCGTACAGCTTCTCCGGCCTGTCGGGCTCCCTCGACCACATCTTCGCCAACGACGCGGCGTACGCCGACGTCACCGGCGCCGACGTGGTCGACATCAACGCCAGCGAGTTCGTGTTCAACCAGTACAGCCGCTTCAACTACAACGTGACGCAGCTGTTCAACCGCAACACGATCTACGCCTCCTCCGACCACAACCCGGAGATCGTCGGGATCAACAAGCCGAACAACGGCATCGAGATCCAGATCCTGGGCACGAACGACTTCCACGGTCGCATCGCCAACGATCCTGCCTCGGCCTCGGCCGGCGCGGCGGTGATGGCCGGCGCGGTCAAGCAGCTCCGGGCGGACAACCCGAACACCGTGTTCGCGGCGGCGGGTGACCTGATCGGCGCGTCCACGTTCGAGTCGTTCATCGACAAGGACAAGCCGACGATCGACGCGCTGAACTCGGCCGGCCTCGAGGTCTCCTCGGTGGGCAACCACGAGTTCGACCAGGGCTACGACGACCTGGTGAACCGCGTCATGGCTCCCTACGACGCGACCACCAACCCGAAGGGTGGCGCCAACTGGGAGTACCTCGCCGCCAACCTGGTGAAGAAGGGCACCAACGACCCCGTCGACGAGATCGCCCCGACGTGGACCAAGACCATGAACGGCGTGAAGGTCGGCTTCGTGGGTGCGGTCACCGAGCACCTGCCGGAGCTCGTGTCGCCGGCCGGCATCGCCGACATCGATGTCACCGACATCGTCACGGCGGTGAACACCCAGGCCGACGAGCTGAAGGACGTCGAGAACGCCGACATCGTCATCATGCTGGTGCACGAGGGTGCCGGTGGCACCGACTGCGCCACGATGGACGACGACCCGAGCTCGGACTTCGGCAGCATCATCAACGGCATCGACGAGAACGTCGACGCGATCGTGTCCGGTCACACGCACCTGGAGTACAACTGCGACTTCACGGTGCAGGACTGGGTCGACGAGGGACGCAAGGTCACCAAGCGTCCGGTGGTCTCCGCCGGCCAGTACGGCGCGGCCCTCAACCAGATCGTGTTCGACGTCAACCCGGGCACCGGCGAGGTCATCTCGAAGCGCCAGAACGTCCTCCGGCTGAAGGTCGCCAACGGCGGTCCCTTCAACTACCCGGTCGACGCCCCGACCCAGACGATCGTGGACGCCGCAGTGGCGAACGCGAGCGTCCTGGGCGCGGTGCCCCTGGGCCAGATCGGCGGTCCGTTCGGGCGTGCCCGCTTCATCGACGGCAGCGAGAACCGGGGTGGCGAGTCCACGCTGGGCAACCTCGTCGCCGAGGTGCAGCGGTGGGCGACCGAGAACCCCGAGTCGGGTTCGGCCCAGATCGCCTTCATGAACCCCGGCGGTCTGCGTCAGGACATGCTCGGGACCGGCACCGGCGCCTTCCCGCGCACGCTCACCTTCAAGCAGGCGGCGGACGTCCAACCGTTCGCCAACACGCTGGTGAACATGAAGCTCACCGGGGCGCAGATCAAGTCGGTCCTGGAGGAGCAGTGGCAGCCCGCGGGCGCGTCGCGACCCTTCCTGCGTCTCGGTGCGTCGAAGGGCTTCACCTACACCTACGACCCGTCGAAGCCGGCAGGTTCACGCATCACCGGGATGTGGCTCAACGGGACACCGATCCAGTCCGGGACGTCGTACTCGGTGACGGCGAACTCGTTCCTGGCGTCGGGCGGGGACAACTTCCTCACCTTCGCCCAGGGCACGCAGAAGCGGGACACCGGAAAGGTGGACCTGCAGGCGATGGTCGACTACATGGCCGAGTTCGCCAACCCCGGCGCGGGTGACCCGCCGCTGCCGATCAGCTATGCACAGCAGGCGGTCGGGGTGAAGTTCCCGGGTGCCGCACCGGCGTCGTACGCCGTGGGTGACCACGTCACGTTCGACCTGACCTCGCTGGTCATGACGGAGAACAACGCCGTTCGTGACACGCAGGTGTCGGTCAAGCTGGGTGGCACGACCCTCGGGACCTTCCCGGTCGCGACCGTGCTGAGCCCGCCGGGCAACGCCAGCAGCAACGACGAGGTGGGCACCGCGTCGGTCGACGTGGTCATCCCGGCCGGCACGGCCCCCGGTGCCACGCAGCTGGTGGTGGAGGGAGCTTCCGGGACCAGCGCCATCGTCCCGGTCACGGTGAGTGGTGGCACCACGCCGCCTCCGCCGCCCCCGCCCGCGCCGACGCCGGCACCGACCACGGTGGCCGGTGCGGTGAAGGCCTTCCCGTACGGCGAGGCCGGCCTGCTCACCATCGCGGTGAGCCGCTCCGACGCCAACGGCTCGGCGGACGTGTTCGACGAGTCCGGCGCCAAGATCGGCACCGCCACCATCTCGGCGGGTGTGGGCAGCCTGACCCTCGCGGCGAAGTCGATGCTGCCGGGGACGCACACGCTGACGGTGAAGTACCTCGGGACGAACGAGTTCGCCCCGTCGCAGAGCACCGTCACGTTCAAGGTGCGCAAGGCGACGCCGACGGTGAAGCTGAAGGTCGCCGACGAGGTGTCCAAGGCCGGCGGCGACAAGGTCGTGGTGCGGGTGACCGCGGCCAACGGCGTCCCGGTCACCGGCAAGGTGAAGCTGACCATCAAGGGGACCGGCAAGGAGATCACGGTCAAGCTCGTCAAGGGCAAGGCCACGTTCACGCTGCCGAAGGTCTCGACGGCGGGCACCTACACCCTGAAGGCCAGGTACCTCGGTAGCAGCCTGCTCAACAAGGTGGCCGACCGCCAGAAGGTCGACTTCGTCAAGTAGCACCGCAGCACCAAGCAACAACCGGTCCGGCCCGTCCCACTCGTGGGGCGGGCCGGACTTCTTTGCTTTTCTGGTCCGCGTCGCGAACTTCTCGGGCCCGGTGGCCGTCGGAGCGGGTGTACGGGGTGGTCTCGCGCGTGCTCGCACGCCGCCGCCGACGTACGTGCTCTCACGGATCAACCACGACCGGAAGGCAGAACCTGTGCGACACCGCATGAATGCGCGGCTGGCGTTCGGGGCCTCGGTGAGCCTGCTGGCGGGATCTCTCGCCATCGTGGCCGGCACCGTGGCGCCCGCCCAGGCCGCAGACGGCCAGATCAAGATCAACCTCGTCGGCATCAACGACTTCCACGGGCGCATCGACGCCAACACCGTGAAGTGGGCCGGCACCGTCAAGAAGCTCGAGTACGACACGTCCGGCACCTCGCCCGGCGCGTCGCTCGTGGTGGGCGCCGGCGACCTGATCGGTGCCTCGCTCTTCGCGTCCGCGAGCGCCGGTGACCAGCCCACGATCGACGTGATGAACGAGGTCGGGCTGGACGCCTCGGCCGTCGGCAACCACGAGTTCGACAAGGGCTGGGCCGACCTGCGGGACCGCGTCATCAACAACAAGACCAACGCGAAGTGGGACTACCTCGGCGCGAACGTCTACCAGAAGGGCACCCAGACCCCGGCGCTGCCCGAGTACAAGATCTACAACCTGACCGACGCCGACGGCGACGCGGTCAAGGTCGGCGTGATCGGTGCGGTCACCCAGGAGACCGCGAGCCTGGTCAGTCCCGGCGGCATCAGCACGCTGGACTTCGGCCCCGCGGTCGCGGCGGTGAACCGGGTGGCCGCCCAGCTCAGCGACGGCAACACCGGCAACGACGAGGCGGACGTGCTGGTGGCGACGTTCCACGCCGGCTCCAACGTGACCTCGAGCTACGTCGACGCGTTCGCGGCCGGCGGCGAGTTCGCGGCGATGGCCAACCTCGACCCGCACATCGACGCGGTCTTCAACGGGCACACCCACCAGAAGTACGTGTACAGCCAGCCCGTCACCGGCGGCGACCAGCCGACGCGACCGATGGTGCAGACCGGCTCGTACGGCGAGAACGTCGGCCAGGTGCTCCTCGACTACAACACCGGCACCGGCAAGGTGACCGCCAACGCGGCGAGCAACACCGCTCGCGTGACGACCAGCGACGCCGACCTCGTCGCCAACCCGACGTACGGTGCCGACCTCCAGAAGGTCAAGAACACCGTGGACGCCGCCCTGGCGGCGGCCAAGACGGTGGGCAACCAGCCGGTCGGCCGGATCACCGCGGACATCACCACCGCGTTCCGGTTCGGTGCCTACACCGGCGGCAGGTACGCCGGTGGCGAGCGCGACGTGCGTGAGCAGGAGTCCACGCTCGGCGACCTGGTCGCCAACGCCCTGCGCGACGGGATCCCCGCCGACCAGGGCAAGGCCGACATCGGCATCGTGAACCCGGGCGGCCTGCGCGACGAGCTCTACTTCAAGGGCGACCCGGCCTCGAACCCGGCCAACACCGACGGCGTCGTCACCTACGCCGAGGCCAACGGCGTGCTGCCGTTCGTCAACAACATCTGGCTCGTGCAGCTCACCGGGAAGCAGCTCAAGACGGTCCTCGAGCAGCAGTGGCAGCCGGCTGGCGCCGCCCGCGCGTTCCTGGCGCTCGGCCTGTCCGACAACGTCCGCGTCACCCAGGACGCCACCAAGCCCTACGGCAGCCGGATCACCTCGGTGCTCGTCAACGGCCTGCCGCTGGACCTGAAGAAGATCTACACGGTCAGCACCTTCAGCTTCCTCGGCACCGGTGGCGACAACTTCACGGCGTTCAAGGACGGCACGTCCAAGGACACCGGCCTGGTCGACCGCGACCTGTGGATCGGCTACCTCCAGAAGGCGGGCCCCATCGCGCCCGACTTCGCCCGGCAGCAGGTGCAGGCGCAGAACATGAAGACCTCGGTGAAGCCCGGCAAGAAGTACACCTTCCGGGTCAACGGTCTCGACCTCACCTCGCAGGGGAGCCCGCAGAACACCGAGGCCGGCCTCTACGCCACCACCCTGGTCAAGGGCAAGCCGATCCAGGTGAAGCTGGGTGAGTTCCCGGTGGCCAACGGCCTGGCGAAGTTCAACTTCCGGACGCCGCGGATCCGCTTCTCGCAGCTGTCGGTCGTCGCCGAGCCCTCGGACACGATGGTCGGGATCTTCCACGGCACCTTCAACCACCAGATCAAGGCCAAGCCCCGGCTGGCGACCAGCAAGTCGCCCCAGCGGGCCATCGCGGGCAAGACCCGTACCTCGGTGAGCATCGAGGTCAAGGTCCCCGGCATGGACCCGAAGGGCTGGGCCGCGGTCAAGATCGGCGGCAGGCAGTACAAGGGCAAGCTGGTCGACGGCAAGGTCACCATCAAGCTGCCGAAGTTCAACAAGACCGGCAAGCAGCGGCTGAAGGTCAAGTACCTCGGCGGCAAGGAGTTCAAGCGCGCCTACAAGTTCATCAACCTGTGGGTGGTTCGCGGCTGAGCTCTGGGTGACACCACGGTCAGGAGGGGTCTGCGCGGGGGGCGCGGGCCCCTCCTCCGTGTCGCGCGAGAAGGTCAGCGCACCGTGCTGGTGGACTGGCGGAGCCGGAACGCCGCCTGCACGAGCGTCAGGTGGCTGAACGCCTGGGGGAAGTTGCCGACCATGCGGTGGTTGGCCGGGTCGTACTCCTCCGAGAGCAGGCCGACGTCGTTGACCAGGCCGACCAGCCGGTCGAACAGGGCGCTGGCATCGTCGAGACGGCCGGCGGCGGCGTAGGCGGAGACGAGCCAGAAGGAGCAGGCGAGGAACGGGTGCTCGTCGCCGGGGAGGCCGTCGATGTCGGTCTCGGTGCGGTAGCGCATCAGCAGGCCGTCGCGGAGCAGGTCCTTCTCGACGGCCTCGATGGTGCCCAGCATCTTCGGGTCGTCGCCCTTGACGAAGCCGATCAGCGGCAGCACCAGCAGCGAGGCATCGACCTCGGTGGTCTCGTCGTGCTGGGTGAAGGTGTTGCGCTCGGCGTCGTACCCGTCGGTCATGATCGCCTCGCACACCTCGTCGCGACACTCGCGCCAGCGCTCGACGGGTCCGTTGAGGCCCTCGTCCTCGACAGCGCGCACGGCGCGGTCGAACGCCGCCCAGACCATCGCGCGGGAGTGGGTGAAGTGTCGTGCGGGGCCGCGGATCTCCCAGAGGCCGTGGTCGGGCTCCCGCCAGGTCTCGCAGAGGCCGTTGACCAGGCTGCGCTGCATGTTCCAGGCGTCGTCGTCGTCCTCGAGCCCGGCGCTGCGCGCGGCGGAGAGAGCGATCATCACCTCGCCCATCACGTCGGTCTGACGCTGCTCCACGGCGGCGTTGCCGACGCGCACCGGGACCGAGCCGGCGTACCCCGGCAGATGACCGAGGGTGTGCTCGGGCAGGTGGCGGGCACCGTCGACGGCGTACATGATCTGGAGGTCGCCCGGGTCGCCGGCGACCGCGCGCAGCAGCCAGTGCCGCCAGAACCTCGCCTCGTCGGTGTAGCCCGCGTCGATGAGGGACTCGATGGTCAGCGCCGCGTCGCGCAGCCAGCAGTAGCGGTAGTCCCAGTTCCGCTCGCCGCCGAAGTCCTCGGGCAGCGAGGTGGTCGGCGCGGCGACGATGCCGCCGGTCTGCTCGTGGGTCATCAGCCGGAGGGTGACCAGCGACCGGCGTACGACGTCGGCGTGCGGCACGTCGTGGTGGCACCGGGCCGCCCACTCCGACTCGTCGGCGATCGTCTGGGCGATCGGCGGGTCGGCGCTGGGCGGGGTGCGTTCGTACGACGGGATCCAGGTCATCGAGAACGTCAGCTCGTCGCCGGCGTCGACCGGGAACTCGTCGCGGTGCGTGCCGTCGTGTGCCACCGGGAGCCGGGGGGCCCGGAGCACGAGCTTGTCCGGCCCGGCGACGGCGGTGATGACCTCCTCGCCACGGATGTCGCGACGGCGGACCCACGGGCGGATCGCGCCGTAGTCCATCCGCACCACCCACTCGTGTCGCATCCGTACCGTGCCCCGGACGCCGGTCAGCACGCGCACGACGTCGGCGCGGTGGTCGCCGGTCGGCATCACGTCGAGCAGGGTGACCTCGCCGTCCTCGGTGGTGAACGTCGTCTCGAGGGCGGCCGAGTCGTCGACGTAGCGCCGCGTCACGTCGTAGGCGATCGTCGGCTCGAGCTGCCAGTGGCCGTGCGAGTCGTCGCCGAGCAGGCCGGCGAAGCACGCGGGGGAGTCGAACCGGGGCAGGCAGAGCCAGTCGATCGAGCCGTTCTTGCCGACCAGGGCCGCCGTGTGCCGGTCGCCGATGAGGGCGTAGTCCTCGATCGGCAGGGCCATGACTGGAACAGTAGCCGCGTGAGGTTGGGCAACAGATCACCCGATCGAGGGGGTCGTCCCGCCGCCTCGGCCCTGGTGGACGCGCTGCGCGAGCGGGAGGCGACTCTGGCGACCGCCGAGTCGCTGACAGGGGGCCGGCTGGCCGCGCTGGTGACCGAGGTACCCGGGGCGTCGGCGGTGTACGTCGGCGGCGTGGTCAGCTACGCGACGGCCCTCAAGGTGGCCCTGCTGGACGTGCCGGAGGACCTCGTCGAGAGGTACGGCGTGGTCTCGCCCGAGTGCGCCGGCGCGATGGCACGCGGCGTGCGCGGCCTCACGGGGGCGACGTACGGGCTCTCCACCACCGGCGTCGCCGGGCCCGACGAGCAGGAGGGGAAGCCCGTGGGCACGGTGTACGTCGGCGTGGCAGGGCCGGACGGAGAGAGTGCCCTGGCCCTGGAGCTGGTCGGCGACCGTGCCGCGATCCAGGAGCGCACCTGCCGGGAGGCGCTCGACGCGCTGCTGGGGACCGTTCGGGGGAACCTCCGGAGGGAAGAACCAGGCCTCGGGTAGCGTTGGGCAGGTACTGCACAGGAACGTGTGCAGAGGACCTGTCCATGGGAAAGGGTGAGGGCGATGGTGCTGTTCCGGCGTCTGCTCGGTGACGTGCTCCGCGACAAGCGGACCCAGCGCGGCCTGACCCTCCGTGAGGTCTCCGCCGAGGCCCGCGTGAGCCTGGGCTACATCTCCGAGATCGAGCGCGGCCAGAAGGAAGCGTCCAGCGAGCTGCTCTACTCCTTGTGCGACGCCCTCGACGTCCCGCTCTCGGACGTCCTCCGTGAGGTCTCCGACGCCGTCGCCCTCGAAGAGGCCGCCGCGCAGCTGACCACCCTCGAAGCCGTCCGGGCCCGCGTCGCCGGCCGCGGCGAGGTCGTCGGCTCCGCCGCCTGACCCGGCGATCACGAGCGTGCAGGCTGGCAGGACGGGCACCAGTACGCCGCCCGCGCCCGGCCGGGCTCGCCGAGCTCGGCGTACGCGATGGGCGTGCCGCAGCGCAGGCAGCGCTCGCCCGGCTTGCCGTAGACCCACAGGCTGCGCCCGCGGCGCTTGTCGCCGGTGGTCGCGATCTGGGGGAGGTTGCGGTTCTGCACGAGCAACGAGTGCGCGAGGCGGACCATCCGCAGCGGGTCGGTCACCACGCCGACCGGTGAGCGCGGGTCGTAGCCGGTGAGGAAGCACAGCTCGCTGCGGTAGATCGTGCCGATGCCGGCCAGGTTGCGCTGGTCGAGCAGAGCCTCGCCGAGCGGACGATCCGGGTCCGCGGTGAGCCGGCGCGCCGCCTCCTCGTCGTCCCAGTCGGGACCGAGCAGGTCCGGACCGAGGTGGCCGACGATGCGGTCCTCGTGCTCGCGCAGCACCAGCTCGACGACGCCGAGCTGGAAGCCGACGGCGGTGCGGGTGGGTACGTCGAGGACGACGCGCGCGAGGTGGCCCGCCTTGTTCCAGCGCTGGCCCCGGTCGTAGACGCGCCAGGAGCCTTCCATCTTCAGGTGCGTGTGCAGGGTCCAGCGCTGGTCGGTCGGCTGGTGGTCGATCCGGGTGAGGAGGTGCTTGCCGCGGGAGACCGTCTCGGTGACCGTGCCGCCGGCGAGGTCCGTGGTCGCGATCGCCGGCACCCGGAAGTCGGTGCGCACCAGCTCCTGGCCGGAGAGGGCCTGGTGCAGCTTGCGGGCGGTCCGCCAGACCGCGTCCCCCTCGGGCATGCCTCAGCCGCGCAGCCGCAGCCCGCGCGGGGTGGACACGAACCCGGCGGCGGTCAGGGCCAGCCGCAGCGGCGTCAGCCCGGTCCCGAGCACCTGCTCGCCGTCCGCGCGCTCGACCGTCATCCGGCCCAGGGCCCCGCGCCGCGCGGCGTCGGCCAGGGCGTGCGCGGCGGGCTCGAGCAGCTCGGGGTCCTCGGGCCAGGTCAGGAGGGTCTTGCCGCCGCGCTCGACGTACAGGGTCAGGGCCCCGTCGACGAGGACCACGATGGCGCCGGCCTTGCGTCCGGGACGGTGGCCGACGCCCTCGCCCTCGGCCTTCTCGGGCCGGTCGGGCCAGGGGAGCGCGGCGCCGTAGGGGTTGGCGGGGTCGGTGGCCGCGAGCGCGACGGCGACCGGCTTGGCGTCGTCCGGCACCTCCGCGAAGGTGCGCAGCCGGTCGACGGCCCCGGAGGTGCCGAACTGGGCGGCGCCGAGCGAGGCGACGAAGTAGCCCCGGCGGCAGCGGCCGGTCTCCTCGAAGGCGGACAGGACCTTGTAGACCGACGCGAACCCGCCCGGCACGCGCTCGCTCATCACCGCGCCGCGGGTCACCACACCGTGCCGGTCGAGGAGGCGCTCGGCCACGGCGTGCGCGCGGCGGGTCGGGTCGTCGTCGAGGGCCGGCAGGACCGCCCAGCGGCCGGCGGTCTCGGGCGGACCGCCACGGCTCGGCATCCGCGGCCGTCCGGAGACGGTCGTGCGGGTGCGCGCGGGCGCCTGGCGGGTGCGGTGGGCCGTCCTGCCCCCGCGGATCAGCACGCGCAGGGGTGTGAGGGTGTCGTTGCTGACCCGCCCCGCCCACACCAGGTCCCACAGCACGGCGGCCAGGGCCCGGTCGTCGGAGGCGCCCACCTGGTCGCTGAGCTGGCGGAAGAACCAGGCGCCGCCGGGCGCCAGGGCGTCGAGGACCGCCTGGTGCAACTCGGAGTGCTCGAACGGGGTCGGCGGCGGCAGGGTAAGCGGGGCCTGGTCGGCGAGGTGCAGCGCGACCCAGCCGTCGTTGCCGGGCAGGTCGCCCTGGCCGGCCCAGATGACCTCACCGGCCGCAGTCAGCTCGTCGAGGTACGCCGGCTCGTAGTCGCGCACCCGGGCCGCGAGCACCAGCTGCTCGAGCGCGGAGGCCGGCACCGGTGCGCCCGCCAGCTGGTCGATCGCGGTGAGCACCCCGTCGACGCCACGCAGGCCCCGTCGGCCGCCCGGGGTGCCGTCGGCCACGGACTGCCAGGCGGGGAGGTACCGCGCGAGCGCCTGCGGTTCGACGGGCTCGACCTCCTGGCGCAGGCGGGCCAGCGAGCGGCGGCGCAGCCGGCGCAGCACCTCGGCGTCGCACCACTCGGTCTCGGTGCCGGCCGGCCGGAACTCGCCGTCGAGCACCCGACCCTGGCCCCCGAGTCGCTGGAGGGTGTGCCGGACGACCGCGGCACCCAGACCCAGCGCCGTGGCCAGCTGGTCGACGGTGAACGGGCCGTGGGTGCGGGCGTAGCGCGCGACCAGGTCGCCGAGCGGGTCGTCGACGGACTCGGTGAAGACGTCGGGGACGCCCGGGGGCACCGGCACGCCGAGGGCGTCGCGCAGGCGGCCGACGTCCTCGATCGCGGCCCACCGCTCGTCGCCGGCCATCCGGACCACGGCCGCGCGACGCGAGTCGGTCAGGCGGGTCAGGCAGTCCGTGACGTCGGTGCCGGGCACGGTCCGGGCGGCGACCTCGTCGGCGGTCAGCGGGCCGAGCAGCCGCAACAGGTCGGCGACGCCCTCCACGTCCCGCGCCTTGCGGTCGTCGGTGAGCCGCTGGAGCTCGGCCTCGACCTCCTCGAGCACCTCGGGGTCGAGGAGCTCGCGCAGCTCGGCCCTGCCCAGCAGCTCGGCCAGCAGCCCCTGGTCGAGGCTCAGCGCGGCGGCGCGGCGCTCGGCGATCGGTGAGTCGCCCTCGTAGACGAACTGCGCGACGTACCCGAACAGCAGCGTGCGCGCGTAGGGGGACGGCGTGGTCGTCTCGATGTCGCTGACGCTGACCTCGCGGCGGTCCAGGCGCTTCATCAGCGTGACCAGGGCCGGGAGGTCGTAGACGTCCTGGAGGCACTCGCGGACGGCCTCGAGGACGATGGGGAACGACGGGTACTTGGCGGCGACCTCGAGCAGCTGCGCGGCGCGCTGGCGCTGCTGCCACAGCGGTGAGCGGCGGCCGGGGTCGCGCCGGGGGAGCAGCAGCGCGCGGGCGGCGCACTCGCGGAAGCGGGCCGCGAACAGCGCGGAGCCGCCGACCTCGCCGGTCACCAGGTCCTCGATCTCGTCGGGCTCGAAGACGACCAGGTCGCCGCTGGGTGGCTCGACGTCGGTGTCGGGGATGCGGATCACGATGCCGTCGTCGGAGGCCATCGCCTGGCCGTCGACGCCGTACCTCTCACGCAGGCGGGCGTTGATGGCCAGCGCCCACGGGGCGTGGACCGGGACGCCGTAGGGGGAGTGCAGGACCAGCCGCCAGTCGCCGAGCTCGTCGCGGAACCGCTCGACCAGGAGGGTGCGGTCGCTGGGCAGGACCCGGGTGGCCTCGACCTGCTCGTGGACGTAGCTGACGAGGTTGTCCGCGGCGTACGCGTCGAGACCGGCCTCGGCCGCGCGAGCGTTGGCCTGCTTCGAGGGCAGCGCTGCGAGCTCACGGGTGAACCCGCCGATGGCCTCGCCCAGCTCGGCGGGACGGCCCAGGGTGTCGCCCTTCCAGAAGGGCAGCCGGCCCGGGATGCCGGGCGCGGGCGTGACCAGGACGCGGTCGTGGGTGATGTCCTCGATGCGCCAGCTGGTGGCGCCGAGGGCGAAGACGTCGCCGACGCGGGACTCGTAGACCATCTCCTCGTCCAGCTCGCCGACGCGGCGGCCGGCGCCCTCGCCGACGAGGAACACGCCGAACAGGCCCCGGTCCGGGATGGTGCCGCCGCTGGTCACCGCCAGGCGCTGGGCGCCGGGGCGGCCGGTGATCGTGCCGCCGACGCGGTCCCAGACGACACGCGGGCGCAGCTCGGCGAACTCGTTGGAGGGGTAGCGGCCGCTGAGCAGGTCGAGGGTGGCCTCGAAGGCGCTGCGGGGGAGGTTCACGAACGGCGCGGAGCGGCGCGCGAGGTCGTAGAGGTCGTCGACGGACCAGGCGTCGAGGGCGGTCGCCGCGACGACCTGCTGGGCCAGCACGTCGAGGGGGTTGGCCGGGACGCGCAGCGACTCGATGGCGCCGGTGCGCATCCGCTCGACGGCGACGGCGGTCTGGGCGAGGTCGCCGCGGTGCTTGGGGAACAGCACGCCGCGCGACACCTCCCCGACCTGGTGGCCGGCGCGACCCACACGCTGCAGCGCGCTGGCCACGCTGGGCGGCGACTCGATCTGGACGACCAGGTCGACGGCGCCCATGTCGATGCCGAGCTCGAGGCTGGACGTGGCGACGACGCAGGGGAGGCGGCCGCGCTTGAGGTCGTCCTCGATGATGGCCCGCTGCTCCTTGGAGACCGAGCCGTGGTGCGCTTTCGCGATGACCACCTCGGCGCCCGCGGACGCCCCGGACTGGGCCATGACCTGGGCCGGTGGCTTGCCTCCCGCGTCGGGCAGCTGCCCGCCTGCTCTCGTGGTGGCGATCTCGTTGAGCCGCGCGGTGAGGCGCTCGGCCAGCCGCCTGGAGTTCGCGAAGACGATCGTCGAGCGGTGCTGCTCGACCAGGTCGACCACGTGCTCCTCGACGTGCGGCCAGATCGACCCCGAACGGCCGTCGTCGGCGTCCGCGTCGCTGTCGACCTGGTCGCCGTCGGGCGCCGTCATGTCCTCGACGGGGACGACGACCTTGAGGTCCCAGCGCTTCTCGGCCGGTGGAGCGACGATGTCGACCGGCGCGTGGCCGCCCAGGAACCGGGCCACCTCGTCGAGCGGCCGGACCGTCGCCGAGAGGCCGACGCGCTGGGCGGGCTTGTCGAGGAGCGCGTCGAGGCGCTCGAGGCTGACGGCCAGGTGGGCGCCGCGCTTGGTGCCGGCGACGGCGTGCACCTCGTCGAGGATCACCGTCTCCACGCCTCTCAAGGACTCCCTCGCCTGGGAGGTGAGCATCAGGAAGAGCGACTCGGGGGTCGTGATGAGGATGTCCGGGGGCCTGCTGGTGAGCGCGCGTCGTTCCTGGGCCGTGGTGTCGCCCGACCGGACGCCGACGCTGAGGTCGGGCAGCTTCTGCTCCAGGCCCAGCCGGTCGGCGGCGTGCCGGATCCCCGCCAGCGGCGCCCGCAGGTTGCGCTCGACGTCGACGCCGAGGGCCTTGAGCGGGGAGATGTACAGCACCCGGCAGCGCTGGGCCCTGTCCGGCACCTCGGCGGTCAGCAGCCGGTCGATGGACCACAGGAACGCCGCCAGCGTCTTGCCCGACCCCGTCGGGGCCACCACCAGCGCGTGCCGCCCGGCCCCGATCGCCTCCCACGCCCCCTGCTGGGCCGTCGTCGGCTCCGCGAACGCAGCCGCGAACCACTCCCGGGTGGGTTCGCTGAAGCGGGTCAGGGCCTCGTGCACCCCTTCATCCTGACAAACGCCACCGACAGGGGCTCTCGGCGCGGGCCGGGCACGGCGTCAGCGCGCGAGCCAGGCGGCGTACGCGTCGAAGGTGTAGGGGCGGCCGAGGAAGTCCTCGACGAGGTCGGCGGCGTCCCTGGTGCCTCCCGGGGCGAGGACCAGGTCCCGGTAGCGGTGGGCGACCTCGGGGGCGAAGAGGTCCTCGGGGTCGAAGGCGCTGAAGAGGTCCTTGGCGATGACCAGCGACCACATGTAGGTGTAGTAGCCGGAGGAGTACCCCTCGAGGTGCCCGAACCCGGCGGACATGTGGGTGCCCGGGACGTAGGAGAACATCGAGTACTTGTCCTGCAGCGAGATCGTCGCGGCCGTCAGGTCGGACGGGCGGTCGGTGTGGAACCAGTACGACATCGCGGCGTAGAACATCTGCGTGCGGGCGTGGTAGCCCTTGCCGAAGTCGTCGGCGCGCTTCATCGCGGCGACCAGGTCGGCCGGGATCGGCTCGCCCTCGGCGTTGCGCGCGAAGGTCTGGAGCACGCCGGCGTCCCAGGCCCACTCCTCGAGCAGCTGGCTCGGCGCCTCGACGAAGTCCCACTCGGTGGCCACGCCGGAGAACCGCGACCAGTCCACCCGCCCGGCCAGGATGTGGTGCACCAGGTGACCGAACTCGTGGAACAGCGTCACCACGTCGTCGTGCTCCATCAGCCCCTTGGGGAAGTTGCACACCAGGATGCCCTCGGGCAGCTGTCGCCCGGCGATGCCGTCGGTGAGCGTGAACTGCGCGGCGTGGTTGTACTTGTTCTCGCGCGGGTGGAGGTCGAGGAAGATCCGCCCCAGCGTCTCGCCCGCGAGCTCGACGTCGTACGCCGTCACGTCCGGGTGCCAGAGCTCGACATCGGTGACCGGTGCGTACGACAGGTCGAAGAGCCGGCCCGTCACGTCGAGCAGCCCGGCGCGGACCGCCTGGAAGTCGAAGTAGGTGCGGACGACCTGGGCGTCCACGTCGTACTGCTCCTTGCGGACCAGCTCCTCGTAGAACGGGTAGTCGACCCCGCCGATGGAGTCCTCGCCGGGGTGGTCCTGGCGGAGCCGGGCGAGGAGCACGGCGCGGTCGCGCTCGCCGGACGACTGCGCCACCTCGGCGATGCGGTCGATGAACTCCGGGATCGCCGGGCCCTTGCCGATCATCTTCACGTCGGCGTCGTAGTCGGCCCAAGTGTCGTAGCCGACCAGCTTGGCGAGCTCCTCGCGCAGCTCGAACATCTCCTTGAGCAGGGCGTCGTTGCTCGGCCAGCCGATGTTGAGGAAGGCCTCGACCATCTGGGCGCGCACCTCGCGGTCGGTGCAGAACGTGCGGACCGGGATCGCGTCGGGGTACTCGCTGGTGAGCGTGACCAGGCCGTCGTCGTCGACCTCGTGGGAGTCCAGCCAGTCCTGCGGCATGCCCGTGAGCCGGTCGGGGGAGATCCTGAAGGACCGTTTGTCGTCGCGGAGGTTCTGCCGGAACTGGAGCCCGACGGTGGTCAGCTGCTCGTTGATCTCCTTGATGCGCGCCCGCGTCGCGTCGTCGCGGTCGACGCCGGAACGGCGGAAGTCGCGCAGCGTCTTCTCGAGCAGGCGGGCCGCGGACTGGTCGAGCGTCGAGGCGTCCAGCGCGGCGAAGACGTCGTACAGCTCACGGTCCAGCTGCAGCTCGGTGTCGAGCTTGTGCACCTCCTGCACCGCGGCGTCGCCCCGGGCGCGGACCGCCTCGTCGGGGTGCACCTCGCTGAACACCGACCCGCAGGCGATCGCGTTGGACATGCCGGTCTGGCCCTCGTCCCAGATGCGCAGGGCCTCGATGGCCGAGGTCGCCTCGCCGCCCTTGAGCCGGTCGACGGCGGCGCGGGCGGCCCGCAGACCGGTCTCGCAGCGCTGGTCGAGCCAGTCGGCGAAGTCGGCGGCGGCGGGCAGGACAACGGGCGTCACGTCGGTCACGTCGCGATCCTTGCCGATGGCACCGACAAACCCAACGCGTTATCGGCCCCTCCTGTCGGCTCGCGGACGGCTGAGTTGCGCCTCGGGCGCGGTCGAGTTGCGCCTCGGGGACGGTCGAGTTGCGCCTCGGGTGCGGTCGCAGGTGCCGGGGGCGCAACTCGCGGGTGCCGGGGGCGCAACTCGCAGGTGCCGGGGGCGCAACTCGCAGGTGCCGGGGGCGCAACTCGCAGGTGCCGGGGGCGCAAATCGCAGGTGCCGGGGGCGCAACTCGGAGGTGCCGGGGGCGCAACTCGCAGGTGCCGGGGGCGCAACTCGCGCGTCTGGGGCATCACTCCGCGCGGTACCCCAGCCCGGCGTCGTCCAGCGCCTCGCGCAGCCGCGCGAGGGCGATCGGGCCGACGCCGTGCATGGCCAGCAGCTCGGCCTCGGTGACGGCGCCGAGGGACTCCAGCGACGTCAGGCCGGCGGCGCGCAGGGCGCGGGTGGCAGGGGCGCCGATGGCCCGCGGAAGGTCCGTCCCGACGGGCCGCGGCGGCCGCTTCCGCTTGCGCCCGCGGAGCTTGTCGACGACGGCCTCGCCGCGGGGCGACAGGCGGTAGCCGATCGCCAGCGACTCGGTCAGGCCCAGCTCCTTGAGCTTGCGCACGTCGGTCTTGAACGCGGCCGTCTCCCGGCCCACCTGTGCGGCCAGGTCCGGGGCCCGGCGCTCGGGGAAGCGGTCGACGAGGTCGAGGGTCTCGCGGGTCCAGGCGCCGTACGACGAGGCACGGTCGAGTCGCTCGAGCCGGGCCACGATCGTGGCGACCTCCTCGCGCGTCGGCACCGCGTCCCGCAGTGCCGCTCGCGGGTCCGCCCCGCCGTAGCGGACGCCGACCCGCCAGGCCGGCTTGTCCGCCTTGAAGGCCAGCGCGTCGACCAGCGCGGCCAGCGACGCCGAGCCCGCTCGGCGGGCGTCCTCCTCGGTGAGAGTGTCCACGTCCACCTCGGACACCGAGGTCACCTCGACGATCCCGACCATCGTCCGCATCTTCGTGCCGACGACCACCCGCGGCCGGTCCCAGCGCCGGAACGCGAGGTCGATCGTGCCCTCCCGGATCGCCCGCAGCTCCGCGGGCCGGATCATCACGAGGCGGGATCCTCATCGTCCAGGCGCAGCTGCCACCAGGCGGTGTCCACCCAGGCGCCGAACTTGTACCCGACCTGCTCCAGCACCCCGACCGGCGCGAACCCGCACGCCTTGTGCAGCGCCTCGCTGGCCGGGTTGGGCAGCGCGATGACCGCGACGGCCACGTGCATGCCGTCGGTGCGCAGCAGCCCCAGCAGCTCGTCGTACAGCTTGCGGCCGAAGCCCTGCTGGCGCGCGTCGAGGCCGAGGTACACCGAGACCTCGCGGGTCCGGTCGTACGCCGGCCGGTTGCGGAACACCGACGACTCGGCGTACCCCCGCACGTCGCCGTCCTCGGCGACCACCACGAGCAGGTGCTCCCCCGGGCGAGCGGACGGGGAGACCTTCCACGCCCAGCGCTCGGGGCCGGGGGACTCGTCGTCGAAGGTGGACACCGACGTGCGGGCGTGGTGGTCGTAGATCGCCGAGACCTCGGCGAGGTCCTCCTCGGTGGCGGCTCGGATCTCCATGGCCCCACTCTGCCCACTCCCGACAAGCGAGGCATCCGCCTGACATGATCACGCCCATGACCCCCCCGATGTCTGGCCCGGTGTCCGGACCGGCACCGGTGCCGCCGGACACCAAGGACTGGACCTGGGTCCTCGACCGCCCGTGCGAGGAGTGCGGGTACGACGCCTCGACGGTCTCCGTGGCCGACCTGCCGCACCTGATCCGCGCGAACGCCGTCGTGTGGCTGGGCCTGATGGGCGTCCCCGAGGTGGCCGAGCGCCCCCAGCCGGACGTGTGGTCGCCGCTGGAGTACGCCGCCCACGTGCACGACGTGCACCAGGTCTTCCACGAGCGCCTGATCGCGATGATGACCGAGCACGAGCCGCACTTCCCCAACTGGGACCAGGACTCCGCGGCGGTCGCCGGACGCTACGACCAGCAGGTGCCGGCGATCATCGGACCGACGCTGGTCGCCGCGGCGTACGCCGTCGGCGACGTGTACGCCTCCGTCCCCGACGACGACTGGGGCCGCAAGGGCGTCCGCAGCGACGGCAGCGTCTTCAACATCGCCTCGCTCGGCCGCTACCACCTCCACGACATCGAGCACCACCTGCACGACGTCGCCTACCTCGCCGACCGCGTCACGATCGCGGCCTACGACCAGCACTCCGAGGAGTACGCCGCGGGCACGGCTGTCATGCCCGACGAGGTGCACAGCAACCTCATCCGGTTCGTGAACATGGTCGGCACCGAGGCGCGGGTGCTGGAGATCGGCACCGGCCCCGGCCGCGACGCGCAGGAGATGGAGCGGATCGGGCTGAGCGTGCGGCGTACCGACGTCAGCCAGGGCTTCGTCGACCGGTTGCACGCCGGCGGCTTCCTGGCCGACCTCGTCGACCCGCTCACCGACGACCTGACCGACCCGCTGCGCGGTGGGGCGCCGTACGACGGGGTGTGGGCGAACGCGTCGCTGCTGCATGTCCGCCGCGACGCGCTCCCCGCCGTCCTCGGGCGGCTCGCGGACGTGACCCGGCCCGGGGGCGCGCTGCACCTGACGCTCAAGGGCGGCGACGGTGCGCGGTGGTCCGTGCACGGCAACGTCGGCGCACCGCGGTTCTTCACGTTCTGGCGCGAGGAGCCGCTGCGCGAGCACCTCGCCGCCGCCGGGTGGGAGGTCGACGAGGTGCAGCACGGCATGAGCGAGCCCGTCGGACGCCCCAGCGAGGAGTGGCTCGCGGTGTTCGCGACCCGACGGTGACGGGACGGGCCTGACCGATGCGCCACACCGAGTTCTGGTCCCGGATGGAGTCCGCGCTGGGGGCCGCGTACGCCCGGCACTGGGCCTCCCACACCGTCCTCGGCGAGCTCGGCGGACGCACGCCGCAGGAGGCCCTGGACGCCGGCGACACCCCGAAGTCGGTGTGGGCCGTGGTGTGGCGGGTCCTCGAGCTGCCGCCGGTCGACCGGTGACGGTCGAGCTCACCGATCTCGAGGCGGTCCAGCGGCACACGGTGCGCACCCTCGTCGCCAGCCAGGCGGTGGGGGCGATCGGCATCACCATCGGCATCGCGACCGCGTCGCTGCTGGCGCGCGACATCTCCGGCTCCGAGGCCGAGTCCGGACTGGCCCAGACGTTCCAGGTCCTCGGCGCGGCCGTGACGTCGTTCCTGCTGGCGCGGCTGATGTCCCGCCGCGGGCGGCGGGTCGGCCTGGTGACCGGGTACCTCCTCGGAGCCGGCGGCGCCGCGCTCGCGGTGCTGGCGGGCGTGGTCGGCTCGATGACCCTGCTGCTGGTGGGCGCCGTGCTGCTCGGCGCCACCACGGCGGCGAACAGCGGGTCGCGGTACGCCGCCACCGACCTCGCGCCCGAGGCCGGACGCGCCCGAGCGCTCTCCACGGTGGTCTGGGCGACCACGATCGGCGCGGTGGCCGGGCCGAACCTCACGGGTGCCGCGGGCTGGGTCGCCGACACCCTCGGCCTGCCCGAGCTGACCGGCCCGTTCGCCGTCGGCACGGTCGGGATGCTCGCGGCGGCGCTCGTGGTCGGGGTGTTCCTGCGGCCCGACCCGCTGCTGACGGCCCGCCGGGCCGCCGACGTACCCGTCGTCGCGCATACGTCCTGGGGCACCGCGTTCGCCGTCGTGCGCCGGCGCCCGGTGCTGCTGGCGTCGGTCGTGGTGCTGGCCGGTGCGCACGCCGCGATGATCGGCGTGATGGTGATGACGCCGCTGCACATGGAGCACGGCGGTGCCGAGCTGCGGATCATCGGCGTGGTGATCAGCGTGCACGTGCTGGGCATGTTCGCGTTCTCGCCGCTGGTCGGGATCCTGGCCGACCGCCTCGGCCGCCCGCCGGTGGCGATGCTCGGCGCGACGTTGCTGCTGGCCGCGCTGACGCTGTGTGCGTCGTCGCCGGAAGGTACGTCGTGGCAGGTGTTCGGCGGCCTGTTCCTGCTCGGCCTCGGCTGGTCCTGCGCGACGGTCGCCGGCTCGACCATGGTCACCGACCACGCGCCGCTGGAGAGCCGCACCGACGTCCAGGGCCTGACCGACCTGGTGATGAACCTGACCGCGGCGGGGGCCGGGGGAGCGTCCGGCCTGGTCGTGGCCTGGTGGGGCTACCCCGTGCTCGCGCTGCTGACCTGCCTGCTCCCGGCGGCCGTCGGCGTGGCGGCGTACGTCGCGGCGCGCCGTACGGACCTCAGCCCAGCCGGTGCTGGAACTCGCCCTCCACCGAGTGGACCTCGAAGCCCATCGCCTCGTTGATCGCCACCATCGGGGCGTTGGTCTCGGCGTTCGTGGTGCGGACGTACGTCCGGTCCGGGAAGCGCTCCTGCAGTGCCCTGGTGAGCCGGCACTTGACCGCCAGGCCCAGCCGGTGGCCCCGGTGCTCGCGGAGCACGAGGGTCCCGCGCTGGTCTACGACGGGGTCGTCGAGGTCGGCCGGGCCGGTGACGGCGCAGGAGTAGGCGACGACCACCCCGGTCGCGTCAGAGGCGAGGACGGTGACACGGGTGCGGCCCTGCTCGCTCAGCTCCTCGTCCTGGTCGGCGAGCTCGGCCGCGGTCCACCGGCCCTCCTCGTGCTCCACGTCGCCACCGGGCGACTCGATGTCGAGGAGGTTGTAGACGCCGAGGTAGCCGGGCGCGAGCTCGGCGGGGATCGGGCCGACGACGACGTGGAAGGTGTACGCAGCGGTGTGGGCCGTCGCCTCGGCCTCGAGGCGGGCCAGCCTCGCCTCGTCCATCGGCAGCTGCTGGCGGCGCTCGACGTGGGTCTGGGCGAGGGAGTAGCCGAGCCGTTCGGCGAACGGGCGGTATCCGCTGACCCCGTCGGCGCCGATCCAGGTCTGGGTCAGGGCGGTACGCCGGCCGAGGTCGATCAGGTGCTGCTCGCCGTGGCGGACCAGGGCCGTCCCGACGCCACGACGGCCGTGGCGCGGCGGCACCCACGCCCACAGGCGACCCCGGTGGACGTTGTCGGTCGTGCCGGCCACCGTCCACACCTGCCCGACCATGGTGTCTCCTGCCAGGGCCGCGAAGGCGTGGTAGGACGTGGGCCCACCGGTGCGGCGGAGGAGGGCGACGCTGTCGGCGCGGGAGTAGACGCGGCTGTCGGGCACCTCGGCGCGCTGCGCCTCGACGTACAGGTCCTGGAGCACGTCCATCTCGTGCTCGTCCCAGGGGTCGACGGGACGGATCGTGAGGTCCCCGATGGTCGGCATGCGGCCACCTTGGCAGCCCGGCGTGTCGTTCGCGCGCTCGAATATCTGTTCGATAGGTTCGGGTGCGCAGGGTCGGACAGGCGGTGATCCACAGGGTCGACGCTCGGCCGAGCGGACTGTCGGCGGTTGTGTCTAGCGTTCCCGCCATCTAACAACGACATCCAGACGGAGGACGGACCACATGGCTGGTGGAGACCGCGAGAAGGCCCTCGACGCCGCGCTCGCCAACATCGAGAAGCAGTTCGGCAAGGGCTCGGTCATGCGGCTGGGCGACGACACCCGCGCGCCGCTGGAGATCATCCCGACCGGGTCGATCGCCCTCGACATCGCACTCGGTCTCGGCGGCCTGCCGCGCGGCCGTGTCGTGGAGATCTACGGCCCGGAGTCCTCCGGCAAGACGACGGTCGCCCTGCACGCGGTGGCCAACGCCCAGCGGGCCGGCGGCATCGTGGCGTTCATCGACGCCGAGCACGCCCTCGACCCCGACTACGCCAAGGCGCTCGGCGTCGACACCGACGCCCTGCTGGTCTCCCAGCCCGACTCCGGCGAGCAGGCGCTCGAGATCGCCGACATGCTGTGCCGCTCCGGTGCGCTCGACCTGATCGTCATCGACTCGGTGGCCGCGCTGGTGCCGCGCGCCGAGATCGAGGGTGAGATGGGCGACAGCCACGTCGGCCTCCAGGCCCGCCTGATGTCGCAGGCGCTGCGGAAGATGACCGGCGCGCTCAACAACGCCGGCACGACCGCGATCTTCATCAACCAGCTGCGCGAGAAGATCGGCGTGATGTTCGGCTCGCCCGAGACCACGACCGGTGGTCGGGCGCTGAAGTTCTATGCCTCGGTCCGCCTCGACGTGCGCCGCATCGAGACCCTCAAGGACGGCACCGAGCCGGTCGGCAACCGCACCCGCGTCAAGGTCGTCAAGAACAAGGTGGCCCCGCCGTTCAAGCAGGCCGAGTTCGACATCATGTACGGCAAGGGCATCAGCCGCGAGGGTGGGCTCATCGACGTGGGCGTCGAGGCCGGCATCATCCGCAAGGCCGGCGCCTGGTTCACCTACGACGGCGACCAGCTCGGCCAGGGCAAGGAGAACGCCCGCACGTTCCTGCGCGACAACCCGGACCTGGCCAACGAGATCGAGAAGAAGATCCTCGAGAAGCTCGGCGTCGGCCCCCAGGTGGACGTCGAGGTCCCGGCCGAGCCGATCGGGGTCGAGGACTTCTAGGTCTCGACTCGCCGCTCGTTCCTCGCGGCGGCTCGACCACCTAGGGGTGGTCGAGCCCGCGAGCGCCAGCGAGCGGTGTCGAGACCCGGTGAGGTGACGAGCGATGACTGACTGGCGAGGAGATGTCGAGGCCGGCGTCTCGGCGTGGCTCGGTGACGAGGGGCGTCCCGAGCCTCACCATGGGGGAGATCGGGGACCGGTCCGGGGGGATCCGGTCCCCGATGTCTCCTCCCGCCCGGGCGCGGACCGCGACCTGGGACCCGAGGCCGACCCGGAGTCGGTCGCCCGCACGATCCTGCTCGACCAGCTGACCGGCCGCGCCCGCTCGCGCCACGAGCTGGCCGACAAGCTGCGCTCGCGCAACGTCCCCGACGACATCGCGACCCGGCTGCTCGACCGGTTCACCGACGTGGGCCTCATCAACGACACGGCGTTCGCCCGGCAGTGGGTGGAGTCCCGGCAGGCCGGCAAGGGCCTGGCCAAGCGCGCGCTGGCCGACGAGCTGCGTCGCAAGGGCGTCGACCCCGAGGTGACCCGCGAGGCGCTCGACGAGCTGGAGCCCGGCGTCGAGGAGGCCGCGGCCCGCGCGCTGGTCCGCAAGAAGCTGCCCTCGATGCGCCGCCTCGACCACGCGACGGCGACCCGCCGCCTGGCCGGGATGCTTGCCCGCAAGGGCTATCCCGCCGGCCTGGTGTTCGCCGTCGTCCGCGACGAGCTGGGCGCACCGGACGACGCGGACCCGCACGAATAGCGCCTGGCCGGTGCGAGGAGTGCCTGATCATGACCGAGCCGACGTGGTGAGACCCGAGGTGCGTCTCAGGAGGGTCGAGGACGCGGATGTCGACGTGTTCTTCGGCCACCAGGCGGATCCCCAGGCGGTCGAGATGGCGGCGTTCCCGGCTCGAGGCAGGGAGCAGTTCGCGGCGCACTGGGCGAAGGTCCGTGCCGACCGCGCCAACGTGACGCGCACGATCGTCGCGGACGGCAGGGTGGCCGGCTACATCGGCAGCTGGCCCGCGGATGGTCAACAGCACCTCGGCTACTGGGTCGGACGCGAGTGGTGGGGCCGTGGCGTCGCGACGCAGGCCCTCACCCTGCTCATGGGCGAGGTGTCGGTCCGCCCGCTGTATGCCCATGTCGTCAGGCACAACGTGGGCTCGATCCGGGTCCTGGAGAAGTGCGGGTTCCGGCGCGATCGCGCGGAGGAGGCGACGGCGCCCGCTCCTGACGACGGCATCGAGGAGCTCGTCTACGTGCTCGACCCGTGAGGGCTCCCTGGACTCACGAGGGCTCGGTTGTTACTCGCGCGTAGATCTTTGTTACCGAAAGTGAATGCAATGACAACGAGTTGACGTACAGTCCTTCCAGCGAGGCTCGGCATGCCAGAGCCTCGGCGCTCCGTCGAAACCCCCCAACGACAGAGCCCAGGAGGGCCCCCCGTGACGTTGCCGTACACCGAAGACTTCGCCCAGCACCGGACCGACGAGGTCGGTTCGTGGATGCCGGGCCCGTTGCCGCCGATCCACACGCGTGTCCTGCACTGGCTGCGCCACGACCGCCTCATGGTGATCGGGTGGGCGTGCCTGGTGGCGGTCATGCTGGCCGCGCTCCTCGGTCTCCCCCCGCTCCTGCGCACGATCGGGGCAGCCACCGCGCAGTGACGCGGGCGATCTCGGACATGATGGGCGCATGTCGAGCGCCCAGGGGACGTCCCAGCCCTTCACCGACCTGCTCCGTCTGAAGCCCGGCCCGGTCGACCTGACCGCGATCGAGACGAACGCGGCGCCGGGGTACGACGGGGACAAGAAGTCCGGCAAGGCTGACCTGTGGGCGATCGGCGAGGAGCTGTTCGACCTCCAGCAGCGACTGTTCGCCGGCAAGGACGACGGCCAGCGGTCGGTGCTCCTCGTCCTCCAGGGCATGGACACCTCGGGCAAGGGCGGCACGCTCAAGCACACCGTCGGCCTGGTCGACCCGCAGGGCGTGAAGATCACGTCGTTCAAGGCGCCGACCAAGGAAGAGCTCGCCCATGACTTCCTGTGGCGGATCCGCAAGGGGGTGCCGGGGCCGGGGATGCTCGGCGTCTTCGACCGCTCGCACTACGAGGACGTGCTCATCGTCCGGGTGCGCGAGCTGGCGCCGCACGACGAGATCGAGCGGCGGTACGCCGCGATCAACGACTTCGAGCAGGAGCTGGTCGACAGCGGGGTGACCCTCGTCAAGTGCATGCTGCACATCTCGCCGGACGAGCAGAAGGCCCGGCTGCTGGACCGGCTCGCCGACCCGACCAAGCACTGGAAGTACAACCCCGGCGACGTCGACGAACGGGAGCGCTGGGGGCAGTACCGCGCGGCGTACGAGATCGCGCTCGAGCGCAACAACACCGAGCACGCCCCCTGGCACGTGATCCCGGCGGACAAGAAGTGGTACCGCAACCTGGCCATCGGCAGCCTGCTGCTGGAGACGCTGCGCCGGCTGGACCCGCAGTGGCCGACGGCGGACTTCGACGTGGAGGCCGAGAAGAAGCGGCTGACGGACGAGGCGCCGATCTCTTGACGTCGGTGAACGGTCTGGAGAACGTCCGCGTCACCAGGTACGTGACGCCGCTGCGCGAGGGCGGCAGCCTGCCCGGGATCGTCGAGGCCGACGACCTGGGCACCTACGTCTGCAAGTTCCGTGGCGCCGGCCAGGGCGCGCGGGTGCTGGTCGCCGAGGTGATCGTCAGCGGGCTGGCGACCAGGCTCGGCCTGTCGACCCCGCGGCTCGTCGTGCTGGACGTCGACCCTGCGCTGGCCAGGTACGAGGCGGACGAGGAGGTTCAGGACCTGCTCAACGCCAGCCCGGGCCCGAACCTCGGCGTGGACTTCCTGCCGGGGGCGTTCGGGTTCGACGGCGAGGTCGATGCCGAACGAGGTGGTGCCGACGACTCGGTCGGCGCCAAGGTGCTCTGGCTCGACGCGTTCACCGCCAACGTCGACCGCACGTGGCGCAACCCCAACCTGCTGCGCTGGCACGGCGACCTGTGGGTGATCGACCACGGCGCGGCGCTGTACTTCCACCACGCGTGGGGCGCCGGCGTCACCGCACCCGATCGGTTCGCCGCCCAGCCGTGGGACATGGCCCACCACGTGTTCGGCTCGCGCGTGGGCGGACTGGCCGCCGTCGACGCCGAGGCCGCGGACGTGCTCGCTCGTGAGGTCTTCGCCGAGGTGCTGGCCGACGTGCCCGACACCTGGCTGGAACCGGTGCCCGGCGCGGACTCGCCGGACGCGCTGCGGGCGGCGTACGTCGAGTTCCTCACCGCCCGACTCGGCACCCGCCAGTGGTTGCCGCTGGAGCGCGCCTCATGAGCGCGGAGCACCCCTACCAGTACGTCGTCCTGCGCTGCATGCCCCGCGTCGACCGGGAGGAGTTCCTCAACGTCGGCGTGGTGCTCTACTGCCAGGCGACCGACTTCCTCCAGGCGGCCTGGAACGTCGACCGCGAGCGGGTCACGGCGCTCGACCCGCGCATCGACGTGGACCAGGTGTGCGACGCGCTGGCGTTCGTCGACGGGGTCTGCGCCGGCGACGAGCGCGGGGGAGAGGCGGCCAAGCAGCCGATCGGCACGAGGTTCGGGTTCCTGAAGGCGCCGCGCAGCACGGTCGTGCAGCCCGGACCGGTGCACGGCGGCGTCACCGAGGATCCCGCGCGCCAGCTCGAGCACCTGCTGGAGAGGCTGGTCGGGTGAAGGTCTTCCTCGGCGACGGACGCGCCCTGCGCTACTGGTCCACGGCGACCCCCGGCCCCATCGTGCTGGTCTTCCACGGCACGCCCGACACCCGCCGGATCGCGATGACCGGCGACCAGGCCGCCCGCGAGGCCGGCGTCCGGCTGCTGTCGTTCAACCGGCCGGGCTACGGCTCGTCGACACCGACCGCCACCACGCACACCTCGGTGGCGCGGGACGCCGCCGAGCTGATGGACATCTGGGGCGTCGGGCAGGCAGCGGTCATCGGGATGTCGGTGGGGGCGACGTACGCCGCCGCGTTCGCCGCGACGTACCCCGAGCGCACCACGGCCCTGGCCCTCGTCTCGGCGCCCGACATGCAGGTGACCGAGGCCGAGGGCACCGTGGAGGAGGCGATGGAGCGGCTGCGGCCGGGGTTCATGGAGTGGCGGGCGAAGGTCGACCCCGACGACGAGGACGACGAGGCGCTAGCGGCGCGGTTCCTGGCCGAGCTGCCCGAGGCCGACGCCGACCTGCTGGGTCGGCTCGGCACCGGGCTGGTGGCCGACGCCGCCTGGGACGCGCTGAGCAAGCCAGACGGGTACCTCCGCGACGCCGCGCTCCTCTTCCGCGAGTGGGACTTCGACCCCTCCGACGTGCGCGCCCCGACGTCGATCTGGGTCGGCGAGCTGGACGACCGCGCCGTCGCGGCGTCGTCGTGGTGGGCCGAGCGCATCCCGCAGGCCACGGTCGAGCGGGCGCCGGGCACCACGCACCTGGCGACCCTGCTCACCCAGTGGCCGCAGATCCTCGAACGCCTCGGAACAAGCTCGGGTTGACGACCGACGGGGCCCTGCGGACGTTCGCGGCCTCCTCGTACGCCGCGGCCAGCACCAGCAGCACGCCCTCGCTGCGCGACGGACCCACCAGCCCGAGTCCGGCCGGCCGCCGGTTGTCGGCGCGGTACCCCGCGGGCACGACCAGGCTCGGGTACCCCGCCCGCGCGGCGTACCCGCAGCCGTAGGGCCCCGGGAACACGATCGCCGCTGCGTCGGCCATCGCCAGCGTCGCGTCGATGCCGTGCTCGCCGGCCAGTGCCAGGTCGCGAGCCCTCTTCAGCTCGTACGCCGCCCCCTCGGCCTCGTGGTCGACGGCCGCGGCGGTCTCCAGGTGCACCTGGCCGAACTTCAGCGCCTCGTCGGCATGTGCGGCGTTCCAGGCGACCAGCTGCTCCATGCTGCGGATCGGCGCGCCCTCGGGCAACCGGGCGAGGTAGGCGTCCAGGTCCCGGGCGAACTCGTGCAGCAGCACCGGGAACTCGTCGCTCTCCGGGATCGCCGGCACGTCGACCAGCACGGCGCCGCGCTCCTTCAGCACCTCCAGCGCCGCCTGGAACAGCTCGGCCTCGGGGCCGGGTACCTCGTCGGGGACCGGCGGCACGGCCAGCCGCGCACCGCGCAGCGTGCCGGGGCCGGAGCCCTCGCCGTACGTCTCGGCGGCGAGCACGCCGAGCAGCGCCGCCGCGTCGGCCACCGTGCGGCACATCGGCCCGGCGCAGTCCTGGCTGGACGCGATCGGCAGCACGCCGCCGCCGGGCACCAGCCCGAGGGTCGGCTTCACGCCGACCAGGCTCTGGTTCGCCGCGGGGGACAGGATCGACCCGTCGGTCTCGGTGCCGACCGTGACGGTCGCCAGTCCCAGCGCGGCCGCCGCCCCCGAGCCGGAGCTCGAGCCGCTCGGGTCGAAGCGTACGTCGTACGGGTTGAGCACCTGCCCGCCCAGCGAGGAGTACCCGCTCGGCATGTCCTGGGCCATGCAGTTGGCCATCTCGGTGAGGTTCGTCTTGCCGATCACCACCGCGCCGGCGTCCCGGAGCCGGGTGACGAGGTCAGCGTCGCGGTCCGGCACCGAGTGCTCGAGCGCCAGCGCCCCGGCCGTCGTGGGCAGGCCGGCGACGTCGATGTTGTCCTTCACCAGGACGGGCACGCCGTGCAGCGGTCCGCGCACCTGTCCGGCCGCACGTTCGGCGTCCAGCGCCGCCGCCCGCTCCTCGGCGTCCGGCGCCAGGCAGCGGATGGCGTTCACCAGCGGGTCCAAGCGGTTGATCCGCTCCAGGTACGCGCCGACCAGCTCGACGCTCGTCGTACCGCCCGACACCATCGCCGCGCTCACCGCCGCGACGGTCGCTGTCTCCAGGTCCAGGTCCACGGCCTGACCGTAGTCCGCTGGTCGAGGAGGGCCGTCAAGGCCCGTCACGAGACCTCGTGAGGTCAGACGGGGACCAGCTCCACCGCACCGACGGCGTACCGGGCCAGGATCGTCCGGGCCAGCTCCGGGTGGGCACCCAGGGGGTCGGCGACGGCGACGGCGCCGGCCTCCAGCGCCAGCTCCGCGGCCCGGTCCGGCAGGAAGCCGGGGGCGAGGAACAGCGAGGCGACGGCGATGTGGCGGCGGCCCTCCTTGCGGAAGGCGCGTACGGCCTCACCGGTGGCCGGGGGAGAGGACGAGGCGAACGCCGCGGTCACGGGCAGCTTGTGGTGCGTGCCCCAGAGCCGGGCGAGCCGGGCCACCGACTGGTTGGCCAGCGGGTCCGAGGAACCGGCGGCGGCCAGCACGAGGGCGTCGAGCTCGCGGGCGCGAGCGGCCCTGAGGGCCTCGCGCATCCGCAGGTCGAGGACCTCGAGGAACCGGGGCTCCAGGCCGAGGATCGGCGTGGCGCGGATCTGCACCTCGGGGTGCGCGGCGGACGCCGCGGCGACGGCGGACGGCACGTCGACCTTGGCGTGGTAGGCGTCCGTCAGCAGCAGCGGGACGACGACGATCTCGTCGTGCTTGCGCGCGAGCCGGTCGATCGTGGTGTCCAGCGACGGCTTGGACAGGTCCAGGAAGGCGCGCTCGACCTTGAGGTCGGGGCGCATCGCGCGGACCTCCTGGACCAGCGCGTTGATGGTGGCGGCGGAACGGGGGTCGCGGCTGCCGTGGGCCAGGGCGACCAGAGCGGGAGCGGCCATCAGCGCGCCCTCCTCTCATTCTTCTTCTCGGGCTTCATCAGGGTGTTTCCGGGACGGGCCCCGACGCCGGTGGCGGGACCAGGGGATGGGTTCGTGGGGAGGGCGGTCATCGATGGATCCCGCACTCGGTCTTGTTCGTACCTGCCCAGCGACCGCTGCGCGGGTCCTCGCCGGGGTTGACCCGGCGGGTGCACGGCGCGCAGCCGATGGAGGGGTAGCCGTCGTACACGAGCGGGTTCACCAGGACGTGGTTCTCGGCGATGTACCGCTCGACGTCCTCGTCGCTCCAGCGGGCCAGCGGGGACACCTTGACCTTGCCCTTCTTGGCGTCCCAGCCGACGACCGGCGCGATGATCCGGTTGTGGGTCTCGGCCCGGCGCAGGCCGGTGGCCCACGCGTCGTACTCGGCCAGCGCACTCTGGAGCGGCTGCACCTTGCGCAGCGCGCAGCACAGGTCCGGGTCGCGCTGCCACAGGTCCTTGCCGTACTCCGCGTCCTGCTCGGCGACGGACTGCACGGGCGTGATGGTGAGCAGGTTGACCGGCATGGTCGCCTGGACGGCGTCGCGGGTGCCGATGGTCTCCACGAAGTGGTAGCCGGTGTCGAGGAAGACCACGTCAACGCCGGGTGCGACCTTCGAGGCGAGGTGCGCCAGCACGGCGTCCCCCATGGACGAGGTCACGCAGAAGCGGTCGCCGAACGTCGCCACGGCCCACTCGATGATGTGCTCGGCCGGCGCGAGCTCCAGCTCGGCGCCCACGTGCGACACGAGCTCGCGCAGCTCCTCGGGGCTGCGGCCCTCGGTGTGCGAGCCGCGGTTCTCCCGGGCGCGGATGGTGGTCGCGGCGGTCATGACGCGGTCTCCGGCCGGCGTACCTGCCCGAGGAAGGTGACGGCGAAGGCGCGCAGGCACGCGCGGCACTCCCAGCCGCCGCCCACGTCGTCGGGACGCGGGAAGAGGTTCTCCTCGCCGCAGTAGGGGCAGTGGAACGGAACCGCGCGTGGTCCCTGAGGAGCCGAGGAACGAGGCGTCTCGAAGGGTTCGGTCATGCGGAGACCCCTGCCCGGAGGGCCTCGCCACGTAGTGCGGCCTCGTCGGCCCGCACCACCCAGTCGGCGAAGCTCTCGCCGTCGGTGCGCTGCGCGAGGTACGCCGTCACGACGGCGGTCACGTAGTCGTCCAGCTCCGCGCTGGTCACCTTGTGCGCGCGGAGCTTGCGGCCGAAGTTGGCGCCGAGGCCGGTCGCGCCACCGAGGTGGACCTGGAAGCCCTCGACCTGGTTGCCGTCGTCGTCCAGCACGAGCTGGCCCTTGAGCCCGATGTCGGCGACCTGCGTGCGGGCGCAGGCGTTGGGGCAGCCGTTGACGTTCACGCTGATGGCGGTGTCGAGGTCGGGGAAGCGACGCTCCAGCTCGGCGACCAGGTCGCGGGCGCGGTTCTTGGTGTCGACGATGGCCAGCTTGCAGAACTCGATGCCGGTGCAGGCCATCGTGTTGCGCCGCCACTGGGACGGGCGCGCCGAGAGGCCGATCCGGTCGAGGTCGTCGAGCAGTGGCTCGAGGGCCTCCGGCTGCACGCCGATCAGCACGATCTTCTGGTACGGCGTCAGGCGCGCGCCGCGGACGGCGTAGGCGTCCATCAGGTCGGCCAGCTGGACCAGCAGCGTGCCGGAGACGCGGCCGACGGTCGGGGCGATGCCGACGTACAGGGCGCCGTCCTTCTGCTCGTGCACGCCGATGTGGTCGCGGTGCCCGGTCGGCGAAGCGGGGGACGGGGTGCGCTCGAGGCGCTGCCCGAGGTACTCGTTCTCGACCACCTCGACGAACTTCTCGATGCCCCAGTCGGCCACCAGGAACTTCAGCCGGGCGCGGGAGCGCAGCCGCCGGTAGCCGTAGTCGCGGAAGGTCGACGCCACCGCCTCCCAGACGTCCGGCACCTGCTCCAGCGGGATCCAGACACCGGCCTTCTGCGCCAGCATCGGGTTGGTCGACAGGCCGCCGCCGACCCAGAGGTCGAACCCCGCGCCGTGCTCCGGGTGGACCGTGCCGACGAACGACACGTCGTTGGTCTCAGGGGAGACGTCGTGACTGGGGTGCCCGGTGAGCGCGGTCTTGAACTTGCGCGGCAGGTTCGAGAAGCGCGGGTCGCCGATGTACCGGCGGTAGATCTCCTCCAGCGCCCAGGTGCCGTCGATGATCTCGTCCGCGGCCACGCCGGCGACGGGGGAGCCGAGGAAGGGCCGGGGCGAGTCGCCGCAGGCCTCCAGGCTGCTCAGGCCGGCGTCGTCGAGCCGCTTCCAGATCTCCGGGACGTCCTCGATGCGGATCCAGTGGTACTGGATGTTCTCCCGGTCGGTGACGTCGGCGGTGTCGCGCGCGAAGTCGACGCCGATGGTGCCGAGCGCCCGCACGGTCTGCGAGGAGAGCAGCCGGCCGTCCGAGCGGACCCGCATCATGAAGTAGCGGGCGTCCAGCTCCTCCTCCTCGAGCACCGCGGTCTTGCCGCCGTCGATGCCCGGCTTGCGCTGGGTGTAGAGCCCCATCCAGCGGAACCGGCCGCGCAGGTCGGCGGGGTCGATGGAGTCGAAGCCGCGCTTGGAGTAGATGTGCAGGATCCGGGCGCGGACGTTGAGCGGGTCGTCGTCCTTCTTGGACTGCTCGTTCTTGTTCAGCGGCTCGGTGTAGCCGAGCGACCACTGGCCCTCCGCGCGCTTGGGGCGCGGGACCTCGGTGTGCCGAGGTGGCTGGGACTGGAAACGCAAGTCAGGCACGGGAGCTGAGTCCTTGTTCGCTGATGGCCGCGCGCATCGTTGAGCGCGGAGGGGCTGGGGGCGGCGAATTCAGCGATGCCAACACATGGCGCTGCGCGTACGACCGAGGTCCACGTGGCGGCGAGCCACGAGGTACGTCGGGGTCAGTACGGGCGTCATGTCAATGAGTCTCAGGGACTGGACTCCCATCCCACAAACCGGAATCCCATGTGCTGAGACGACCATCCATTATTCGAGACGGCTGCTGGGCGCCGGAGAGGCGCGTTCTCCGGGCCTCACCTGTGGGCACCTCTTCTCGGGGCGCCGAGCCGATCCCTAGTCTGTGCCCGTGACTGAGCTTCCTGCCGGGCTTTCCTCCGGTGCACTCGCCAAGACCGTGTCCAGCGCCTACGACTCCATCCTCGAGGTGATCGGCTCGGTCGAGCCGCGCATCGCCGACGCCACGCGCAAGGAGCTCGCCGACCAGCGCTCCTCGCTGAAGCTCATCGCCAGCGAGAACTACGCCTCGCCGGCGGTGCTGCTGACCATGGGCACCTGGTTCAGCGACAAGTACGCCGAGGGCACGATCGGCCACCGCTTCTACGCCGGCTGCCAGAACGTCGACACCGTCGAGTCGGTCGCCGCCGAGCACGCCCGGGAGCTGTTCGGGGCGCCGTACGCCTATGCCCAGCCGCACTCCGGCATCGACGCGAACCTCGTCGCCTTCTGGTCGATCCTCGCGCACCGCGTCGAGTCGCCCGAGCTGGAGAAGTACGGCGCGAAGAACGTCAACGAGCTCTCCGACGCCGACTGGGAGGAGCTGCGCGGCAAGCTCGGCAACCAGCGCCTGCTCGGCATGTCCCTCGACTCCGGCGGCCACCTCACGCACGGCTTCCGGCCGAACATCAGCGGCAAGATGTTCCACCAGCAGCAGTACGGCACGAACCCCGAGACCCAGCTGCTCGACTACGACGCCGTGCGGGCCAAGGCCCAGGAGTTCAAGCCGCTGATCATCGTGGCCGGCTACTCGGCGTACCCACGCCGCGTGAACTTCGCCAAGATGCGCGAGATCGCCGACGAGGTCGGCGCGACGCTGATGGTCGACATGGCGCACTTCGCCGGACTGGTGGCCGGCAAGGTGTTCACCGGCGACGAGGACCCGGTGCCGCACGCCCACGTGACGACCACGACGACCCACAAGTCGCTGCGCGGCCCGCGCGGCGGTCTGGTGCTGGCGCAGGAGGAGTTCGCGCCGTCCGTGGACCGCGGCTGCCCGATGGTCCTCGGCGGTCCGCTCAGCCACATGATGGCCGCGAAGGCGGTCGCGCTCGCCGAGGCGCGGCAGCCGGAGTTCCGCGCGTACGCCCAGCGCATCGCCGACAACGCCCAGTCCCTGGCTGAGGGCTTCCTGTCGCGAGGCGCGAAGCTCGTCACGGGAGGTACGGACAACCACATCGTCCTCGTCGACGTCTCGACGTTCGGCCTCACCGGCCGCCAGGCCGAGTCCGCGCTGCTCGACGCCGGGGTGGTGACCAACCGCAACTCGGTCCCTCAGGACCCGAACGGCGCCTGGTACACCTCCGGCATCCGCATCGGCACCCCCGCGCTGACCACCCGCGGCTTCGGCCACGACGAGTTCGACAAGGTGGCCGAGCTGATGGTCGACGTGCTGTCCAACACCCAGCCCGGCACGACGAAGGACGGCAAGCCCTCCAAGGCGACGTACGTCCTCGGCGACGGGGTCGCCGACCGCATCCACGCCCAGTCCGCCGAGATGCTCGACGCCCACCCGCTGTACCCGGGCCTCGAGCTCACCTGACGGGTTGAGTTTCGCCCCCGGTACGTGCGACTTGCGCCCCCGGTACGTGCGACTTGCGCCTCCGGTACGGATGAGTTGCGCGTCAGGTACGACGCGCCGGAGCCGGAGGCGCAACTCGGCGGTACCGGAGGCGCAACTCAACCGACGCGGTCCAGGCAGAAGCGGGTGATGGCGGCGCGGTCGGTCATGGCCCGCTCGAGGTCGGGGGTGGGTGGACCCTGGAGACCGTCGTACCCGACGGCCGACAGGCCGCTCATCAGCAGCAGGTGCAGGGCGTGGGAGCGGCGGACGACGGGCTCGGGGAGGTCGCAGCCCTCGTCGCGCAGGCCCCGCACGTACTCGGCCAGGTGCGCGTCGTCGCGCTCGGCGAGGTCGTCGGCCGGCCGCTTGCCGATCTGGACGTCGCCGACGAGCAGCTGGCCGAGGTCGGAGCCGACGGGCATCGGGTTCCAGAAGCCGTAGTCGATCAGGGTGAAGCCGTCCGTGCCCCGCACCGCGAGCAGGTTGTTCGGGCACGCGTCGCCGTGGCCGGAGGTGTGGGGGAGGGCCATCAGCTCCTCGACGTACGCCGGCACCTGGTCGGCGGCGGAGCGCAACCGGTCACGCAGCTCCTCCCCGAAGGTCGCCGCGACCAGCGGGTGCCGCCAGATCCCGTCGTCGCGCAGCATCGGCAGCACCTGGTTCTCCAGCCGCCCGAACGCGTAGTCGCGCATGGTGAACGCCTGCTCGCCGAGCGTGGCCAGGGGAGCGACCCGGCGGGAGGCGGCCAACCGGCCGAGGAGGTACGCCGCCCGGCCGTAGCGCGCGTCGTCCCACGCGCAGTCGACGACGTCGAGCGCCTCCAGCCAGATGGACGCGGACTTCTCGTCGAGGTCGAAGACGCCGAGGGCGCGCGGCATGGCCAGCCCGTCGGGCAGCCGGGTGGCGAGGTCGGAGCGGTAGGCGAGCGCCTCGGTCCGCCACGGCACCGAGGCCTCGGCCATCTCGCGCATCTCCTCCGGGACGAGCTCGAAGAACGGGGACCGCGACCAGGACTGCACGACCTTGACGAACATCGCGTACGGCGCCCGCTCACCCGAGACGCGGGCGGTGCCCCGGACGACGTACCGTCCGCCGGTCGTGATCGCCGGCAGGTCGTAGGGGAACTCCGTCACGGCGGAGTCGAGCACCTCGACGTCGGCGGCCGGCATCCCGAGCAGGTCCGCCACCAGGACGGAGAACGTGGCGTCGTCGACGTCGGCGGGGCCGAGGAGCGAGCGGTCGTGCATGGCGGAGCTCCGATTGGGAAAGTTGATTTACTACTTCGGGAGAAGGTAAAGCGACTTGACGGGTTTCGTCAAGACCGCCGACGGGCGAGCATGTCTCGCAGGTGCTCGTTCTCGTGCTCGGGCCAGCAGTCGGCAGCGAGCACCTGCTCGGCCGCGTCGAGGTCACCCAGGTAGGCACGGAAGGTCGTCGGCACGTCCACGTCGTGCTCGGCACGGTGCACCACCTCGATCGGATCGCCCGGCCGCACCGTCCCGGGCGTGATCACCGCGAGGTAGGCGCCGCTGCGACCGTGCTCGCTGAACGTGCGTACCCACCCGCGCACGCCCATCCGAGCGGCGAACGTCGCGCACGGGATGCGCGGACCGGTCACCTCCACCTCGACGTCGCCGCCGATGCGCCACCGGTCGCCGATGAGTGCGGCGTCCACGTCGATCCCGGCCGTGGTGAGGTTCTCGCCGATCGAGCCGTTGGCGAGCACGACGTCCAGCCGCGTCTCCCAGTAGTCGAGCTCCTCGCGGGCGAAGGCGTAGACCGCCTGGCGGTCACCACCGTGGGAACGGCGGTCGGCGATGAAGTCGCCGACCACGCCGCTGCCCTGACCACCCCGCTTCGGGCCCGGCGCGCGGAGCTCGGCGGAGTCGACCGGCCGCTTGTGGATCCCTGTCGCGCCGACCTGCTTGGCCCCGTTGGGCTCGGACGAGCCGACGTTGACGGTGAGGATCGCAGCGGCCACCGATGGAGCCTACGGCGCGAAAGTTAGTAAAGTGGGTTTATGACCTCGCCGCGAGATGTGCTGCCGGAGCTGATGGCCGGCCTGTTCGGACGCCTCCGCGCCGAGCTGGACGACGGCACCCTGGAGGACCTCCGCATGTCGCACGTCCGCGTGATGGCCGGGGTACCTCCCGAGGGCATCAACGTCACCGAGCTCGCCCACCTGGCCGGCATGTCCAAGCAGGGCTGCGGCCAGTTCGTCACCCAGCTGGTGGACACCGGTCACCTGCGCACGGGGCCGCACCCCGACGACGGACGGGTCCGCCTGGTCTTCCGCACCGAGGAGGGCGACCGCTTCATGAACGGCGTGTACGGCGCCCTGGGCCGCATCGAGGACCGCTTCAGCGCGGAGGTGGGGGAGCGCCGCTTCGCGACGTTCAAGAAGGTGATGGCGGAGCTGGCTGGGAGGTCGGGAAGTGGACCAGCTCCGGCATCCGCTCCGCCTGGGCGAACAACCGCGCCACGGCGTACATGAACGCGGCCAGGTAGCCGAGCCCCGCCACCACACCGACGACGACCGCCACCGTGCGCCCGGCCGGAGCGGCGAGGATCCCGACCCAGCCGCCGGCGACGAGCGCGTTGACGACGCTGGAGAAGAAGATCGCGCTGGCCATGACCTGCTGGGCCGCGGTGCGCGAGTAGCCGAGGCCGTAGGTGCGGACCACGCCGTCGGCGTCGTCGGTGAACCCGGTGGTCAGGTAGGGCTCGAGGCCGGGGTCGAGCGCGACGTACCCCGCCCGCAGCCGGTTCATCCCGCGCATCAGCTGGGCGTCCTCGAGCGACGCGTAGTGCACCCGCAGCGTGGTGAGGGTGCCGGTCAGGAGCAGGGCGAAGCCCAGGCCCAGCGCCAGCGGACGGAAGGACCCGGCGGGGTCGCCGTTCCGCACGTCGAGGGCGAGCACGACGAGCACGGCCGAGGTGAACGTGAGCTGGGCGGTGATCCGGCTCATCACCTCGCTCCACGTCATGGCTCGCGTGGACAGCAGGCTGCTGTGCTCGAGTCCGAGCAGCTGGGCACGTACGGCGGGCGGCACCACGGCCGGGTCGCTCATCTGACACCTCCGTCAGACGACGGGCGTCGTCCTCGCCACGATGGTCCTCAGGTCGGCGACCGGCGTCGAGAGCGCGCCGTACGTGCCGTCGTAGGACGAGCCGAGCCGCGAGTCGCAGAAGGCGTCGGCGACCTCGGGTGGGGCGAAGCGCACGAGCAGCGAGCCCTGGAGGCACATCGCCATCCGGCCGGCCAGCCGGCGCGCCCCGGCCTCGAGGGCCCCCGACTCACCGAGCAGTGCCAGCGTGTCGTCGACGGCCCGGTCGAGCCGCGCGTCCGCGCCGCGGGCGTGCCCGACCTCGGTGATCCAGGCGGCCAGCACCTCGGGCTCGCGGGCCAGGGCGCGCAGGACGTCGAGCGCGTTGACGTTGCCCGAGCCCTCCCACACCGAGTTGAGCGGCGCCTCGCGGTAGAGCAGCGGCAGGCCGGAGTCCTCGACGTACCCGTTGCCGCCCAGGCACTCCAGCGCCTCGGCCACGAACCCGGGGGTGCGCTTGCACACCCAGAACTTCGCCAGCGGCAGCGCGATCCGGCGGAGGGCGGCCTCGTGCGGGTCGTCGATGGCATCCACGGCTGCGGCCAGCCGGATCGCCAGCGCGGTGGCCGCCTCGGACTCGACCGCCAGGTCGGCGACGACGTTCTGCATCAGGGGTTTGTCGGCGAGCAGCGAGCCGAACGCGGACCGGTGCGCCACGTGCCAGGACGCCTCGGCCAGGGCGTGGCGCATCAGCGAGGCCGAGCCGAGCACGCAGTCGAGCCGGGTCGCGGCGACCATCTCGATGATCGTGCGGACACCGCGGCCCTCGTCGCCGAGCCGACGCGCGAGCGTCCCGGACAGCTCGATCTCCGAGGAGGCGTTCGAGCGGTTGCCCAGCTTGTCCTTGAGCCGCACCACGTCGAGCCGGTTGCGAGTGCCGTCCGGGAGGGCGCGGGGCACCACGAAGCACGACAGCCCTTCGGGTGCCTGCGCCAGCACGAGGAACACGTCGTTCATCGGCGCCGACGTGAACCACTTGTGGCCGTGCAGCGTGTACTCGCCGTCGACCCCGGTCGGCCGGGCCTCGGTGATGTTGGCGCGCACGTCCGAGCCGCCCTGCTTCTCGGTCATCCCCATGCCGGCCAGGGCGCCGGCCTTCTCGGCGACCGGACGGATGCCCGGGTCGTAGGTCGTGGCGGCCAGCGCGGGGGTCCACTCCTTGGCGATCGCGTCGTCGGCGCGGAGCGCCGGCACCGCGGCGTACGTCATCGAGATCGGGCAGCCGTGGCCCGGCTCGGTCTGGGACCAGGCGAAGAAGCCCGCGGCCCGGCGCACGTGGGCGTGGGCCGAGTCCGACTCCCACGGCGCCGCCTGCAGCCCGTGACCGACCGCGCGCGTCATCAGCCAGTGCCAGGACGGGTGGAAGACGACCTCGTCGATCCGGTTGCCGTAGCGGTCGTACGTCGTCAGCTCGGGCTCGTGGACGTTCGCGAGCATCCCGTGCTCGCGGGCCTCGGCCGACCCCGCCTCCCGGCCCAGTGCGGAGAGCTCCTCGGCGACATCGGCCGACGCGTGCCGGGTGACCGCCTCCACCAGCGCGGAGTCCGAGCCCACCACGTCGTGGCCGACGAGGGGCGGCGGCTGGTTCGCGAGGGCCATGAGGTCAACGGTAGAGGGCGTTGTGGTCGTTACGGTGTGCGCATGGACGCCGCCCCCGATCGCGCCACCGGTGGCGCCACCGGCGGGGCGGCCGCGCGCCGGGAGGCCGCGGCGGAGCAGCCGTGGTGGCGGCGGGCCGGTGCCAAGGCGTGGCGGATCGTGGTCGCCACCGTCGGCTCGTGCATGCGGCACCGCGTCACCGGGCTGGCCGCCGAGGCGGCCTTCTTCGCGATCCTCTCGGTGCCCCCGCTGGTCTTCGCCATGGCCGGGTCGATCGGCTACGTCTCCGACCAGTTCACGGCGGCCCAGATCGACGACGTACGCCGCGCGGTGCTGGACCTGGCCTCGCGGGCCCTCACCGAGCGTGCCGTCGACCGGATCATCTCCCCGACCATCAACGACGTGCTGGGCGGCGGCCGGTTCGACGTGATCTCGGTCGGCTTCGTGCTCGCCCTGTGGTCGGGCTCGCGCGCGCTGCACGTCTTCGTCGACACCATCACGATCATGCACGGGCTGGGCGGGCACCGGGGGATCATCAAGACCCGGGCGCTGTCCTTCGGCCTCTACCTGCTGGCGATGCTCACCGGCATCGTCTCGATCCCGCTGATCGTCGCCGGCCCGTCGCTGGTGCGCGACTGGCTGCCCGACCAGCTGGACTTCCTGATGTCGTTCTACTGGCCGGCGATCCTGGTGCTGAGCATCTGCTTCCTGGCCACGCTGTACCACGTCTCCGTGCCGGTCCGGACCAACTGGACGTTCAACCTGCCGGGCGCGACGTTCTCCCTGGCCTGCTGGATCCTCGGGTCCTACCTGCTGCGCGAGTTCCTCACCCTCACCGCCGCCGACTCGCGGTCGATCTACGGACCGCTGGCAGCGCCCATCGCGGTGCTGCTCTGGCTGTACCTGGTCGCCATCGCCGTGCTCATCGGTGCCGCGGTGAACGCGTCGTTCGACTCGGTCTTCCCGCAGAACGCGACCACGCGCGCCCGCCTCGAGATGGTGCAGCGGCTGCGGCACCGGATGTCGTGGGACAGCGGCGAGGAGTCGGTGGGCGCCTCCGACGAGTCGGCCGATCCGGACGGGGACGAGGGACTAGATTCGGGGCGTGCCCGACGACCCGAATGAGCCGGCGCGCATCCTGGTCGACCGCCACGTAGGTGGCACCAGGATCGCCCTTCCGGACCGGGTCCGCTCACCTTGGTGGGAGCTGGGCCGCCGGGTGCTGGCCGCGATGGCGATCCTCGTCGGGACCGTGCTGCTGGTGTACGTCGACCGCCACGGGTACCGGGACGGCAACGACCCGCCCGGCTACGGCGTCAACTTCATCGACTCGATCTACTACACGACCGTGACGCTGAGCACGACCGGCTACGGCGACATCGCGCCCGTGACCGAGAAGGCCAGACTGGTCAACGCCTTCCTCATCACGCCGGCCCGTATCGCGTTCCTGGTCCTGCTGATCGGCACCACCCTGGAGGTGCTCGCGTCCCAAGGCCGCGAGATGTTCCGCGTCTCGCGCTGGAGGAAGAACATGGGAGAGCACGTCGTCATCGTCGGCTACGGCACGAAGGGCCGCAGCGCCGTCGAGACCCTGGTCAACAACGGCCAGGACCGCGAGGGCATCGTCGTCGTCGACAAGGGCGCGACGGCCCTCGCCGACGCGCACGCCGACGGCCTGGCCGTCGTGACCGGCGACGCCACCCGCCGCGAGGTGCTGCAGCGCGCCGGCATCTCGACCGCCAGCCACGTCATCATCACCACCGACCGCGACGACTCCAACGTGCTCGCGACCCTCACCGTCCGGCAGCTGAACCCGGACGCCTGGATCGTCAGCGCGGTCCGCGAGCAGGAGAACGTCCCACTCATGAAGCAGTCGGGCGCCGACTCGGTCATCACCTCCTCCGACGCCGTCGGGCGCCTGCTCGGCCTGTCGTCGCTGTCGCCCACGCTCGGCTCGGTCATGGAGGACCTCCTGACGTACGGCGAGGGCCTGGAGGTCGCCGAGCGCGACCTGCTCGTGCCCGAGGTGGGCAAGCCGCCGCAGTCGCTGCCGGACCAGGTGATCGCCGTCGTCCGCGACGAGAAGGTCTACCGCTACTTCGACCCCGTGGTCACCCAGCTCGCCCGCGGCGACCGGCTGATCGTCGTGCGCCCGGCCAAGGAGCTGCCGTGGGCGCCCCGTCCCGGAACGCACGACGAGGCGCTGGCCAACGAGGAGACTTAGACCGTGGTGCTGACGTCGGTCACTCGGCCGCTCGCCGGGTCCCTCGGGGTCCGTGGCCGGCCGGGGTGGCCGGTCATGCTGGCGTTCCTGCTGGTGGCCAGCATCCTCGGGCTCGCGGCCCGCACCACCGTCATCCCGGGCACCGAGTTCGCCGCGGTCTGGCCGTCGGCGGGCGTCACGGTGCTGTGGCTGCTCGTGCGCCGGGCGGCGGTGATCAGCGTGGACACCGCCGTGATGTTCGGCAGCATGCTCGCGTTCGCGCTGGCGACCTCGATCTCGACCGAGATCGCGGTCACCCTGGCCACCGTCCACACGCTGCAGACGGTCGTGGTCGTGGTCCTGCTGCGTCGCTTCGCCCCCGAGCTCTGGGGGTGTGGCGGCCACCGGGCGATCGACTCGCCGCGGCTGCTGGCGACGTACTTCGCCTGCGTCGTCGCCGGCGTCGCCGCCAGCGCGTCGATCGTGCTGGTGGTGTGGTCCCTGCTGGGCGACCCGGACACCCCGACCGACGTGCTCCTGTACGCCGCCCGCAACCTGTGCGGGGTCCTGCTGGTCACCACCGCGGGTCTGTTGTTGTTCCAGCACCTGGCCCAGCCCGGCGACCGGCCGCGGCTGTGGGAGGGCAGCCTGCCGGAGTTCCTCGCGGCGTGCCTCACCAGCGTGGCCGTCTACGCGGTGGTGTTCCTCGCCGGCGCCCATGCGCTGCTCTTCCTGGTGCTCGGGGTGCTGGTCTGGTGCGGGGTGCGGTTCGGCACGCTGATGAACGCCCTGCACATGCTCGTGCTCGGGTACCTCGCCGTCTGGGCCACTCTCGAGGGCCTCGGCCCGTTCGCCAGTGACGACCCGATGGTCGACGTCCTGCTCGCGCAGCTGTTCGTCGTGGTGACCGCCTCCATGGGGCTGGCGCTGTCGACGGGGCTGGACGAGCGCACGGTGCTCAACCGGGAGCTGCAGCAGACCTCCGACGAGATGACCTACCAGGCACAGCTGCTGCACGCCGTCGTGAACTCGATGGCCGAGGGTCTGGCCGTCGTCGACGACGCCGGCCGGTGGCTGCTGCGCAACCCCGCCGCGACGAAGGTCGGCGGCCTGGCCGGTGACCTCCGCGGCCTGCTCGCCGCGTTGCCGGGCGACCAGGACCCGCTCGCCCTCGCGTTCGCGGGCGAGACCGTGCGCGACCGCGAGCTGGAGGTGCCGGGCCCCGCCGGCGCCGCCCGGATCCTGGCCATCTCGGCCGCGCCGCTGCCGCGGGACTCGGTGACCGGACGGGCCCGGGCCCTGCTGATCTTCCGCGACGCGACGGTCGAGCACGCGCGGCGGGTGGACCTGTCGGCGTTCGCCGCGGTGGTCGCCCACGACCTGCGCAACCCCCTGGCCGGCGTGGAGAACTGGACCGAGATGATGGCCGCCGAGCTCGGCGAGCTCGCCAACGGCGACCTGGACCGCGACCTGCTGCGCCGCTACATCGACCGGGTCGGCGCCGGCACCCGCCGGATGAAGCACCTCATCGACGACCTGCTGGACCGGGCCACCCACGACTCCGCCCTCCAGCTGCGCCGCGTCGACGTGACGGCGCTGGCGACCGAGGTCGCCCACGACCGCGGCGCCAACGGTCACGTCCGGGTCGGGCCGATCCCCGAGGTCCTCGCCGACCCCGCGCTGGTGCGGCAGGTGCTGGAGAACCTCATCGGCAACGCGGTCAAGTTCGTGCCGGCGGACGGCGAGCCGAGCGTGCAGGTGAGCGGCCGACGTACCGACTCCGGGACGGTCGCGATCACGGTCGCCGACGAGGGCGTGGGACTCCCCACGGGCAGCCACGTGGCGGTCTTCGAGCCGCACGCGCGGGTCCACCCGACCTACGACGGCCGTGGGCTCGGTCTGGCCATCTGCCGCCGGATCGTGGAGCGGCACGGTGGGGCCATCACGGCCCGCGACAACGAGGGCCGGGGCGCGGTGTTCGAGTTCACGCTGCCGTCGCCCGACTGACGTGCGCACGCTCCTGGTGGCCGTCGCCGCCCTCGCCGTGCTGGTCGTGCTGGCGATCGCCCGTTCGGCGTACGACGACGGGCCGACACCCGAGCAGCGCCGGTGTGACCAGCTGCGGGCGGCCGCCAACGCCGTGCCCGAGCGCGAGGACACGGTCGCCGACGAGGTGGAGTACCACCGGCTCGACGCGAAGGCCGAGCGCGCCTGCCGAGGGACCTGAGCTGCTCAGCGCTGGTTGCGCTGGTTGACCCACAGCACCAGCGCGACCAGGACGACCAGCACGACAACGCCGACCCAGGGGTGGTGGCTCAGGAAGAAGAAGCCACGCATGCGTCCCACGAGATCGGTCACGCGTCCTCCCAGGTGGCCTCGGTGCGCGCGACCAGGTCGGCCGCGACGTCCTCGATGCTGCCACCACGCTCGAAGGCGGCCCGCTGACGGGCTGCGCCGGTCGCCCCGAGCAGGCGGTCGAAGCCGCGGGTCACGAGGTCGAGGTCGCCCGCCGCCTCGAAGGCCGGGCGCATCCGCTCGACGAAGGACGTGAGGACGTCTCGCACGGGAGCCAGGCCGCGTTCGACCGGGTGCACGAGGGTGCCGGCGAGGCCGTACCGCCCGGCCCGCCAGGCGGCAGCGCGGAGCAGCTCGCTGCGCCAGGCACCGGGGTCGGTGCCGGCCTCCCACTCGGCCGCGGCGGTGGTCGCGATCGCGCGGACGGCCGCCGCGACGACCAGCGCGTCGTCCACGTCGGTGCACACGTCGGCGACCTGGATCTCGACGGTCGGGTGGTCCGCGGCCAGGCGGGCCTCGAAGTAGATCATGCCGGGGCCGCTGGCCGCGCCGGCGGCGATCAGCCCGTCGACCAGGGCGTCGTACGTCGCGGGGTCACCGAACAGCTCGGTCGCGCCGGCCGTGGGCCAGCGGCTCCAGATCTGGGACCGCCAGGAGGCGTACCCGGTGTCGCGCCCCTCGGCGTACGGCGAGTTCGCGCTCAGCGCCAGCACCAGCGGCAACCAGGGCCGCAGCCGGTCGACGATGCCCACGCCCTCCTCGCGCGACCCGATGCCCACGTGGACGTGCATGCCGCAGGTACCCGCCTCGCGGCTGATCTCGCCGAACTCGTCGACCATCGCGCGGTACCGGTCCTTCGGCGAGACCTGGACCTCCCCGGCACCGAAGGGCGCGGTGCCGGTCGCCACGGCGGCGGTGCCGGCATCACGGGCTGCTTCGCCGACCCGGCGCCGTGCCGCGACCAGCTGGGCACGTACGTCGCCCAGGTCGGTGGCCGGCTCGGTGCGGGTCTCGACCTGGTGGCGCAGCAGCTCTCGGTCGACGGTGTCGTCGCCGTCGGTGCTCTCGCTCACCACCGCGTCGGCCCGGTTGACCACCCGGCCGCTGGACGGGTCGAGCAGGAGGAACTCCTCCTCGACCCCGACGGTGCGGACCTCCCGGGATGAGACGGTCAGCGGGCGAAGGCGGTCAGGGCCGCCTCGTTGAAGGCGGGCAGGTCGTCGGGCTTGCGGCTGGTGACCAGGTTGCCGTCGACGACGACCTCGTCGTCCTTCCATTCAGCACCGGCGTTGCGCAGGTCGGTCTGCAGGCTGGGCCACGAGGTGAGCGTGCGACCGCGCACGACGTCGGCCTCGACCAGCGACCAGGGCGCGTGGCAGATCGCCGCCACCGGCTTGCCGGCGTCGAAGAAGCCCTTCACGAACGCCACGGCGTCCGCGTCCATCCGCAGGCTGTCGGGGTTCGCCACGCCACCGGGCAGGACGAGCCCGTCGTACTCCGACACGTCCGCGTCCTCGAACGTCACGTCCACCGGGAAGGTGTCGCCCTTGTCCAGGTGGTTGAACGCCTGGACCTTCCCGCTCTCCACGGAGACCAGCACGGGCTGCCCGCCGGCCTGCTCCACCGCCTCCCAGGGAGAGGTCAGCTCGATCTGCTCGATGCCCTCGCTCGCCACGGCGAACGCGATCTTCTTCCCGCTGAGGTCCGTCATGTCCTCGACGCTAGGTGGCGGACGCGCACCGGACACCACTCGTAAGGGTGGTTAGTGTCGGCTCATGGCCACGAGCGTGTACGTCGCCTCGGTCGAGGGCTACACGGGCAAGTCCACGGTCGCGCTCGGCGTGCTGGAGCAGCTGTCGCGGCGCGTGGAGCGCGTCGCCGTCTTCCGGCCGGTCGTGCGGGGGGACGCGGCGACCGACTACGTGCTCGACCTGCTCGTCTCGCACGACGCCGTGCAGCTGTCGTACGACGAGTGCGCCGGCGTGACGTACGCCGACCTGCACCGCGACCCCGAGGGCGCGCTGGACCGGATCGTGGACCGGTTCCACCAGGTCGCCGAGAAGGCCGACGCCGTGGTCGTCGTCGGCAGCGACTACACCGACGTGGGTGCGCCGACGGAGTTCTCCTTCAACGCCAGGATCGCGGCCAACCTCGGCAGCCCGGTGCTGCTGGTGCTCAACGCCCACGAGCGCACGCCCGACGAGGTGCACACCGCCGCCGACCTGGCCGTGAGCGAGCTACGCGCGCACCACGGGACGCTCTTCGCGGTGGTGGCCAACCGGGCCGACGAGAACCAGCTGGACGATGTGGTGAAGGCGCTCGAGGGCCTCGCCGTACCGGCCTTCGCGATCCCCGAGGAGCCGCTGCTCAGCGCGCCGTCGGTCACCGACCTGATGCGCGCGTGCCACGGCCACCTGGTCAGCGGCGAGGAGTCACTGCTCTCCCAGGAGACGACGGGCGTGGTGGTCGCGGCGATGACGCTCCCGCACGTGCTGGACCGGCTCTTCGACGGCGCGGTGGTGGTGACGCCGGGGGACCGGCCCGAGGTGGTGCTCGGCGTGCTGACCGCGCAGGTGTCGGCGAACTTCCCGCAGATGGCCGGCATCGTGCTGAACGGCGGGTTCGAGCTGCCGGCCCAGGTGAGCACGTTGATCGACGGCCTCGGCGCGACGATGCCGATCGTCGCCACGTCGATGGACACCAGTGAGGCGGCGCGGGCGCTGACGTCGGTGCGCGGGCGGCTGCAGAAGCACTCGCCGCGCAAGGTGGCGACCGCACTGCGGATCTTCGACGAGCGGGTGGACGGAGATGTGCTGCTCGACCGGCTGGAGCTGGCGCGCACGACGGCGGTGACGCCGCTGATGTTCGAGCACCAGCTCATCGACATGGCCGTCGCCGACCGCCGGCACATCGTGCTGCCCGAGGGTGACGAGGACCGGGTCCTCCGGGCCGCGGACATCGTGCTGCGCCGCCGGATCGCCGACCTGACGATCCTGGGCGAGGCGGCCGACGTGCAGCGCCGCGCGAGCCTGCTGGGCGTGGACATCTCGGGGGCCACCGTCGTCAGCCCGAAGGACCCGGAGCTGCGAGGACGGTTCGCCGCGGCGTACCACGAGCGCCGCAAGCACAAGGGCATCGACCTCGAGCGGGCGCGCGACATCGTGATCGACGTGTCGTACTTCGGCACGATGATGGTCGAGCTCGGGCTGGCCGACGGCATGGTGTCGGGGGCCGCGCACACGACCGCGCACACGATCCGGCCGGCGCTCGAGGTGGTGCGGACGGCGCCGGACGTGTCGGTGGTGTCGTCGGTGTTCTTCATGTGCCTGCGCGACCAGGTGCTGGTGTACGGCGACTGCGCGGTCAACCCCGACCCGACGGCGGCCCAGCTGGCCGACATCGCCCTGGCCTCGGCGCGCACCGCGGCGGCCTTCGGGGTGGAGCCGCGGGTGGCGATGCTGTCGTACTCGACCGGGGCCTCCGGCGCCGGCTCCGACGTGGACAAGGTGATCGAGGCGACCGCCATGGTGCGCGAGCGCGCACCGTCGCTGCTGGTGGAGGGGCCGATCCAGTACGACGCGGCGATCGACGCCGCCGTCGCGCGGACCAAGCTGCCCGGCTCTCAGGTGGCCGGGAGGGCGACGGTGTTCGTGTTCCCGGACCTCAACACGGGCAACAACACCTACAAGGCGGTGCAGCGGTCGGCCGGCGCGCTGGCCGTCGGGCCGATCCTGCAAGGCCTCAACAAGCCGGTGAACGACCTGTCCCGCGGCGCCCTCGTGCGCGACATCGTGAACACGATCGCGATCACGGCGATCCAGGCCCAGTCAGTCGGCCAGTCAGTCGGCCAGTCAGTCAGCCAGACAGTCGGCCGGGCGCGGTGAGCTCGTTCGTCCTGGTGGTGAACACCGGTTCCTCGTCGCTGAAGTACAGCCTGGTCGACGGTGCGTCCGGCGACTCACCGGCGTCGGGGTCGGTCGAGCGGATCGGGGAGTCGAGCGGACGTCTCTCGCACGAGGTCGACGGCCAGGAGCACGTCGAGGAGCGGGCGTTCCCCGACCACGACTCCGCCTTGCGGGCGGCGCTCGACGCGTTCGCGGCGTACGGGCCGTCACTGGACTCGGCCGGCGTGGTGGCGGTCGGGCACCGGGTGGTGCACGGGGGCGAGCGGTTCTCCGCGCCGGCGCTGGTCGACGACGACGTGATCGGCGCGGTGGAGGCGCTGGTGCCCCTGGCGCCGCTGCACAACCCGGCCAACCTCGAGGGCATCGCGGTCGCGCGGAAGCTGTTCCCCGACCTGCCGCAGGTGGCCGTCTTCGACACGGCGTACCACCACACGATGCCGCCGGCCGCCTACACGTACGCCGTACCGCTCGCCTGGCGTGACGAGCACGCGATCCGGAGGTACGGGTTCCACGGGACCTCGAACGCGTACGTCGCGCGGTCGGCCGCCGCCGCCCTCGGCCGTGCGCCGGAGGAGGTCGACGTCATCGTGCTGCACCTCGGCAACGGCGCCTCCGCGACGGCGGTGCGTGGGGGTCGTTCGGTGGACACCTCGATGGGGATGACCCCGCTCGAGGGCCTGGTCATGGGCACCCGCTCCGGCGACGTCGACCCGGCGCTGCACGCCCACCTGCACCGGTCGCTGGGCTGGTCGCTCGACGACATCGACACCGCGCTCAACCGCTCCTCGGGGCTCAAGGGGCTGGCGGGCGACAACGACTTCCGCGAGGTGATGCGCCTGCGCGCCGCCGGTGACGCCGGCGCCGCCCTGGCGTTCGACGTCTACTCCTACCGGATCCGCAAGTACGTCGGCGCCTACTACGCCGTCCTCGGCACCGTCGACGCCGTCGTCTTCACCGCCGGTGTCGGTGAGCACAGCCCCGAGGTCCGCGCCGCGTCCCTGTCCGGCCTCTCGCGGCTGGGCATCTCGGTGGACCCCGACCGCAACGCCGGCCCCGTCGACGGCCCCACCTTCATCTCCCCGGACTCCGCCGACGTCGCCGTCCTCGTCGTCCCGACCGACGAGGAGTACGAGATCGCCCGACAGGCGCTGTCGTTGGTCGAGGAGGGCCGTCAGGCCCGTCACGAGACCCCGTAAGCGGTCTGCGGTCGTCTCACCGGGTTTCGTGACGGGACTTCGTCCCTCCTCAACCAGCGGAGGGCCGCAGCCGCCGCGGGAACCCCACGTCCACGTACCCGGCCGGCTCGAGGCGCACCTTCACGTCGACGCAGTGGACGCCGTCGGGGGAGGCGAGGACGGGGTTGAGGTCGACGACGGCGACCTCGGGGACGTCGACCGCGAGCTGCCCGACGGACACCACCCGCGCCTCCAGAGCGTCGACGTCCACGCGCGCGAGACCGCGCACGCCGTCGAGCAGCGGCCAGGTACGCAGCCCGCGCAGGGCCCGGCCGGCGTCGGCGGGGGAGACCGGGGCCAGCAGGTGGACCTCGTCGTGCAGCAGGTCGGTGGCCACGCCGCCGGCGGCCACCCGGACGAGGGGGCCGTAGGTCTCGTCGCGCACCATCCCGACGGCGAGCTCGACGCCGGCGACGACGGGCTGCACGCGCACCTCCAGGGAGGCGGCGGGCACCCCGAGCTCGGCCGCGAACGCGGTCACCGCGTCGGCGACCGCGTCCGGGGTCGTCAGCCCGACCCGTACCAGCCCCCGGTCGGTCCGGTGCCGGACCGCGGGGTCGGCGACCTTCACCACGACCGGCCACCCGAGCGACGAGGCCGCCGACGCGGCGGACCCGGGACCCAGCGCCGAGGAGCCGACCGGCTCCACGCCGTACCCCGCCAACAACGATGCCGCGGCCGAGTCCGGCAGCCACTCCGGCTCGCCGCCCCGGCCGGCGAGCCGCTGCGACGCGAAGGACCGAGCCGCGGCGGCACGAGCCGCGTCGACCGGCGGCGCCTCGTCGGCCGACACCCGTCGCCACGCGGCGTACCGCATCGCCCGGGCGAGCGCGACCACCGCGACGAGGGGCGTCCGGTACGCCGTGAGGCCGGGCAGCGACTCGTCGGGACGTACGTCGGAGGCCACCACGACCACCGGCTTGCCGGCCTCGAGAGCGGCGGAGGCGACCGCAGCCCGCAGCTCGACAGGGTCGGCCAGCACCGTCGGGACGAGCGTCACGACCGCGGCGTCCACCTCGGACGAGGCCAGCAGCAGGCCGAGGGCCGACGACAGCGACGCGGGACTCACGTCGGCTCCCAGGTCGACCGGGTTCGCGGCGCTCACGACCGGCACCGCGGACGACAGGGCAGACACCAGCGACGGCGACAGGGCCGGGACCGAGAGCCCCTCACCCGACGCCATCCCGGCGGTCAGCAGGCCCATGCCGCCGGCGTTCGTGACGACACCGACCCGGAAGCCGGACGGCAGCGGCTGCTGCGTCAGCACCGCCGCCGCCTCGGCGATGTCGGCGGCGCCGCGGCACGGGATGACTCCCGCCTGGGCGAACAGCGCGGTGACCCCCTCGGTGGCGGCGGAGCCCCCGGCGACCGCCAGCAGCGGCTTGCGCGAGGCGAACCGTCGCGCGGTCCGCGCGAACTTGAGGGCGTTGCCGAACGACTCGAGGTACAGCGCGGCCACCGTCACCCGCTCGTCGTCGCCCCACGCGGCCAGCAGGTCGTTGCTCGACACGTCGAGCTTGGCGCCCAGCGAGACGAACGAGTGCACGCCGACGCCCTGCGCCCTCGCCAGGTCGAGCACCGTGAACCCCACGCCGCCCGACTGGGCGGCCACCGCCAGCCCGCCCACCGGCGGCAGCTCACGCGCGAACGACGCGTTGAACGCGGCGTGCCGGCTCAGCACGCCCTGCGAGTCCGGCCCGACGACCCGCACGCTGTGCGCTCGTGCGAGCTCGAGCAGCCCGCGGCCGACCGGCTCCCCGGCGCCGGCGAACCCCGCCGACACGATGATCGCCGCGCCCGCGCCCACCGCGCACACGTCCGTCATCACCGACGACACCTGGTCCGCCGGCACGACCACCACGACCAGGTCGACCGGTCCGGGCACCGAGGCCAGCGAGGAGTACGCCGGCACACCGGCCACCGACGAGGCCGACGGGTGCACGACGCTCAGCCGCCCGGCGTACCCGCCCGACCTGATGGCGTCGAGCACCGCGCGTCCGACGCCGCTCTCGGTCCGCCGTACCCCGACCACCGCGACGCCCTCGGGCGCCAGCAGCGGGCGCAGCGACCGGGCCTCGGCCCGCCACTCGCGGCGGTCGGCGGCGTCGAGGGCGGCGGCAGACACGTCGGTGCGCAGCTCGACGGTCACCTCGCCGGCCTCGGTGCGCCGGGAGATCGCGAAGCCGGCCCCCCGGAACACCCGCAGCATCCCGTGGTTCTCGCCCAGCACGTCGGCGTCGAAGCGGTTCACCCCGTGCGCCCGGCCCAGGGCGGCGAGGTGCTCCAGCAGCAGGCTGCCGAGCCCGCGGCCGCTCGCGTCGTCCGACACCAGGAACGCCACCTCGGCGCGGTCCGGCCCCAGCACCTCGGCCGTGGCCAGCCCGGCGACCCGGCCCCGGACCACGGCCACGAGCGCCGCACTCTGCTCGTTGGCCTCGTCGAAGAGGTGGTCGACGTACCGCCGTCCGGCCTCCCGGCTGGTCGTGAAGAACCGCAGCCGCAGGGTGTCGTCGGAGACGTTCTCGTGCAGCGCCAGCACCGCGTCCCGGTCCGTCGCCTCGAGCGACCGCACCACGGCGATCGAGCCGTCGGTCAGCAGCACATCGGCCGGTGGTGCCGACCAGTCGCGGGGGAGCAGGTCGGCCACCCCGTCATCCTGCACCCTCTATTCTCGACCGCACCCGAACGATCGACCCCTCAGTGATCCGGCCCGACGAAGGAGAACCCGTGCCGCAGGGCCGTACGACGACCCGCAGGGCCACCGTGGCCAAGCACGGCAAGCGCGTCCTCCTCGAGGTCGTGGGCTGGACGCTCGTGGTCGCCGGCATCGCCGCCCTCGTGCTCCCCGGGCCCGGGCTGCTGGGCATCTTCGCCGGGCTGGTGATCCTGTCCCAGCAGTACGAATGGGCCGAGCGCCGTGTCGAGCCGGTCAAGCAGAAGGCCCTCGAGGGCGCGTCCGACGCCGTCCAGACCTGGCCGCGGATCGTGCTGGCCACCATCGGCGGCCTGGTCATCGTCGGCTTCGGCGTCCTCTGGCTCGCCCAGCCGGACGCCCCGTCGTGGTGGCCGGTCGACGACGACTACTGGCTGTACGGCGGGTGGGCGCCGGGCATCACGCTGGTGCTGTCCGGACTGTTCGCGCTGGCCACGATCGTCTACAGCTACCGCCGGTTCCGGGGGTCGCCGTACGAGGAGGAGCAATGAGCCGTCCCGTCGTCATCGTCGTCGCCGCCGGCCCCGGGGTGAGCGGCTCGCTCGCCCGTCGCTACGCGCGTGAGGGGTACGACACGGGGCTGGTCGGCGTCGACGAGACCGTGCTCACCACCCTCGCCGGCGAGCTCGAGGACCTCGGGGCGACCGCCCACCACGTCGTCGCGGACATCACCGACGCCGACGCCGCCACCGAGGCGATCGGCGGGCTGGCCGAGCGCTTCGGCCGGGTCGACGTGCTGCACTTCAACCCCAGCGCTTTCCGGCAGAAGCACCCGCTGACGCTGACCTCGGCCGAGCTCCTCCAGGACGTCGGACTCGGCGTCGCGGCGCTGCTCACCGCCCTGCAGGCGGTGCGGCCGTACATGTCCGCCGGTGGCCGGGTCACCGCCACCGGCAGCATGGCCGCGGACGAGCCGTGGAACGAGGCCGCCTCCCTCGGCGTGCAGAAGGCCGGACTCCGCAACCTGGTGCACAGCATCGACGCCACCCTCGAGCCCGACGGCATCCGGGCCGCCTCGGTCACGGTGCGCGGCACCCTCGGCAAGGAGGGTCCGTTCACCCCCGACCGGGTCGCCGACGCCCTCTGGGACGCCGCCCACCAGGACGAGGCCGAGTGGCGCACCGAGGTGCCCTACTCGGGATGACCGACCGGGCCCGGCTGACCAGTGGGCGGCACCGGCCACGGGTGGTCTGGTCCACCGGGTCGGAGGCGCCCGATCGGCGTACCGTCGGCATCGGCCGGGTTGGGTGACACACCCTGGGACGGGGGAACCCGGCCTCTCGGGTGCTCGCGGGAGCGGCGCCCTTCTCCGGGGCCCGCTGTCCGCGGCTTGCCTGGGTGCCTGCGAGCGCACGGGCGGATACCGGCGGAGATGTCGGCGGGGATGTCGCCGGGGATGATGGCGCGATGAGCGAGATCGACCTCTTCGCGGAGCTGGCCGTGACCGAGTACGCCGCCGGGATGGCCTGGTACGAGCGGTTCCTCGGGAGGCCGGCGAGCTTCGAGGCGCACGCGACGGAGTCGGTGTGGGAGCTGGCCGAGCACCGCTACCTCGTGGTGCTGGAGCGCCCCGAGGCCGCCGGCCACGGCATCGTCACCGTGTTCCTCGAGGACTACGAGGGCTGGCTGGCCGCGGTGCAGGAGCGCGGGATCGAGCCGACCACCGTCGAGACCTACGACAACGGCGTGCGCAAGGCGACGTTCCACGACCCCGACGGCAACGAGATCGGCTTCGGCGGCGCTCCGCTGGAGGGGAAGTCCGGGGACGACTAATCCACTCGTTGACGATAACGGGTGGGCCGACATACGTTGCCGGGTGGCACGGCATCGCTCGGATGCCGTCGTAGACCTGGGTGGGGGTCGCTCATGGTTCGTCGTCGTCACCTCTCGCTGCTCGCCGGGCTCGTCGTCCTGGCGCTGGTCCTGATCGGCGGGTACGTCGTCGGGAACCGCGCCGACGGTCCGCCGCCTCGCTCCGCGAGTGCGGGCACCGAGTCCGGCGCAGAGGCCGACGAGGCCGACGCCGACTCCGGGGACGAGGCGGAAGCCGAGGAGGGCGAGGCGGGCGAGTCCGCCGAGGAGCGCGAGCACGAGCGCCACAACGCCGCGGGCGAGGCCGGCGAGGAGTCGGTGGCCATGCACACCGCGATCTCGCTGTTCCGAGACGCCCGCGGGCTGGGCCTGCTCAAGGACCCGGGCGCCTACACCGACGCCTACGCGCACCTGGCCGGCATGCCGCAGGCCGCCGGTGCCTGGCAGGAGGTCACCAGCAAGCCCTACAACTCCGACGCCCCGGCGTACCGCGACCCGGTCGCCTCCAACAGCGGCGGCGGCGCGGGCTACGTCACCGGCCGCATCGTCGGGCTGGCCGTCGACCCGTCGACGCACGGGCTGGACTTCCAGCCGGTGTACGCCGCCGGCGCGCAGGGCGGCGTGTTCCGCTCGCTCGACAACGGCGCGACCTGGACCCCGATCTCGGACCAGATCCTCAACCTGGCCACCGGCGACCTGCGGGTCGCTCCGGACGGCAGCCTCTGGTACGGCACCGGCGAGCCCAACTACGGCAACGAGCTCGGCAGCGGTGTCTACCGGCTGGACGACCCGTGGAAGACCACCTCGGTGTTCACCGCGGGCGACCGCGTCGGCGGCACGGAGCTCGAGTCCCACTGGATCGGCAAGCTCGCCTTCGACGACACGTTCGCGTACGCCGCCACGTCGCGCGGTGTGTACCGCCGCCCGCTCGCAGACGACGCCGTGGCCTGGCAGCGCGTGCTCGCGCCCGTCCAGCCGCAGACCTCGGTGACGCAGAACATCGCCGACGACATCGTCGTCCAGCCGCGCACCGGCCTGCTGGTCGCCAACCTGGCCTACCGGTCCCCGCAGCCCTACAACGGCTTCTACGTGTCGAGCGACCACGGAAGCACCTGGCGGCTGGCCAAGCTCAAGGGCGCCATCAACCCCAAGGAGGTCGGCCCCTCCGACATGGCCTACTCCGCCGACGGCAAGCGGCTCTACGTCGTCATGGAGTCCACCGTCGGGTTCGACACCAAGACCAGCTCGCTGGCCGGTGTCTACGAGTCGCCCACCGGCAACCCCGACGGCCCGTGGAGCCAGATCGCCGACGCCAGCAAGCTGGGGAACTCCGGCTCCGCGCTGAAGACGCCGGGCGACCACTCGTACCCGGTGGGCGTGCAGGCCTGGTACAACCGGTTCGTCGGGGTGGACCCGGCCGACCGCGACCACGTGTACGTCGGCCTGGAGGAGGTCTTCGAGACCCGCAACGCCGGCACGACCTGGAAGACCGCCGGCCGCTACTGGGACTTCGGCTTCGCCTGCCAGCCCTCGGGCACCTGCGACGGCAACGTGCTGCACTCCGACCAGCACAGCATCGCGTTCGGCAACGACCGGGTGTACGCCGGCAACGACGGCGGCCTCTACAGCCGCAAGGTCGACGGCACGCAGCAGTCGTGGACCAGCCTCAGCAAGTCCGGTGAGCTCCGCGCCCTCCAGTACTACGGGATCGGCGTCGGCGCGCTCGGCGCCTCCGACGGCGGCGGGGTCGCCGCGTGGGGCGGCATGCAGGACAACGGCGTCTCGCTCCTCCGGCCGGCCGACAACGGCGAGCAGGTCAGCCCGATGGGCGGCGACGGCGGCATGATGCTGGTCGACCCGGCCAACGGCTGCCGCGCAGTCGGCGAGTACGTCGGGCTCACGCTGCAGCTGACGACCAACTGCGGCAAGGGCCAGCCGGATGCACCGACCATCCAGCAGATCGCCCCGGCGGACCCGAACCCGCAGTTCATCGCACCGTTCGCGGCCGACGACACCGCGGCGTACCGCGACAAGTTCTGGGTCGCCGCCGGCGCCTACGTCTGGGAGAACACCAAGACCTGGGCCAGCACGACCGCGGACAACGGCTGGATGAAGGCGTTCGACCTGACGGTCGGCACCAACCCGGCGGCCAGTGCGACCGCGGTGGCGAGCCAGACCCACGACGTGGCCGGCAAGCCGGTCCACGTCGAGTACGCCGCGTGGTGCGGGTCGTGCTCCTCGACGACCTACAACAGCGGCGTCGCGACCAACGAGGGCGGGACCTGGCACCAGCTCCCGATGACCTACACCAAGAGCGACGGCACGACGGCACGGATGCCGCAGCGCTACATCTCCGCGGTCACCATCGACCCGGCCGACACCTCCGGCCGGACGGTGTACGTGACGTACAACGGGTTCAGCGCTCGCTACATCGAGGGCTTCGGGGCCGGGTTCGGTCACGTGTACAAGTCCACCGACGGCGGCATGACGTTCACCGACGTCTCCGGCGCGGCGGCCGCGGCGGACTCGCTGCCGGACGTCCCGGCCAGCGACCTGGCCATCGGGCCGACCGGCTCGCTGTACCTCGCCACCGACCTCGGCGTGTTCGTCCACCCGGCAGGCTCGGCGACGGGTCACTGGGAGCGGATGGGCACCACGCTGCCCACCACGATCTCCTCGGACCTCGTCGTCTTCGGCGGCTCCGGAGGGACCTGGCTCTACGACGGCACGTTCGGTCGCGGCATCTGGAAGGCGCCGGTCGGCTGACCCCGCTCGGTGATTGAGGTGTGAGGCCGGCCACGCTCGTCGCGGGGGCTCCTCGCACCTCAACCACCGAGGGGACACGGGGTGTTCTCCCGTGTCGCTGGTCGAGGAAGGCGCGCTGGCGCCTGTCACGAGACCACTGGACCGTGCGGGGGTCTCGTGACAGGACTTCGTCCTTCCTCGACCAGCGCCCGGCGCTGGCGCCTGTCACGAGACCGCTGGACCGTGCGGGGTCTCGTGACAGGACTTCGTCCTTCCTCGACCAGCGCCCGGCGGGGTTGTCCCGTGTCGCTGGTCGAGGAAGGCGCGCTGGCGCCTGTCACGAGACCGCTGGACCGTGCGGGGTCTCGTGACAGGACTTCGTCCTTCCTCGACCAGCGGTCGGCGGGGGGTCTCGTGACAGGACTTCGTCCTTCCTCGACCAGCGGTCGGCGGGGGGTCTCGTGACAGGACTTCGTCCTTCGTCGACCAGCGGTCGGCGGGGGGGTCTCGTGACAGGACTTCGTCCTTCCTCGACCAGCGGTCGCGGGGTGTCCTCCCGTACCTGGGGGCGCGGGTGTGCGATGAATGATCGGTGGACCAGCCAGCGGCGCGCCGCCGACCGGTGCTGAAGGCTGCCCTGGGCGGGGCGGCCGCCGTGGGTGCGGTCGGCGTGGCCGCGCGCGTGTTCACCGCCCCGCCGACCCCGGGCCGGTCCGGCTGGTCGGGCGAGGGCGGGCTCGCCCTGGCGGGGGAGCAGGCCGACGGGATCGGCGAGCTCGAGGTCCCGCTCACCACGCTGGCCCGCAGCACCAGGGACGGCTCGTTCGAGACCGTCGGCATGACGTCGACGCCCTACTCCATGCTCGCGCTGACCTGGGACCGCGGGGCCGCGGCGCCGCCCCTCGAGGTGCGCACCCGGACCGACGGCGCCTGGGACGACTGGCGTCCGGTGCCGCCACTGGCCGACGGCCCCGACCCGGCCTCCGACGAGGTGGCCACGCGCTCGGGCACCGACCTCTCGTGGGTCGGCCCGGCCGACGGCGTGCAGGTCCGGGTCGGTGGACCCGTACCGCGCGGCCTGACCCTCGTGCTGCTCCACCCGTACGCCCAGCCCGGCGACGAGGACACGCTCCTCGACGAGGAGATCATGGCGCGCGGGGTCCGCGCCGGGTTCGTGCCGCGGCCGCACATGCGCGGCCGACGCCACTGGGGCGCCAACCGCGCCTGGCGCAGCGGCCGGCCGGCGTACAACCGGACCATCCAGCAGGTCCACGTGCACCACACGGCCAGCAGCAACGGGTACTCGCGTCACGACGTGCCCGCGCTGATCCGGGGCATGTACCGGTACCACACCCATCACCTCGGCTGGTCCGACATCGGCTACAACTTCCTGGTCGACCGCTTCGGGCGGATCTGGACCGGCCGCGCCGGCGGCGCCGCTCGCGCCGTCCGCGGCGCGCACACGCTGGGCTTCAACAACACGTCGACGGGCATCGCGGTGATCGGCAACTTCGAGACCGCGCGCCCGTCGGAGGCCGTGCTCCAGGCGGTCGCGGCCGTGGCCGCCTGGAAGCTGCGCACCTACCACCGCGACCCGCTCGCGGAGACCCGTGTCTGGTCGCGCGGCAGCGACAAGTTCCGCTGGGGACGACAGGTCGTGCTGCCCACGATCGACGGGCACCGCGACACCAACGACACCGCCTGCCCCGGCCGGCACCTCTACCACCACCTCCCCGAGATCCGGCAGAAGACCGCGGCGCTGGTTCGCTACTACTCGCGCATCCACGTCCTCACGCCGCCGACGCTGCAGGGCACGCCCAGGTTGGGCAGCACGCTGCGCGTCGACCCGGGGGAGTACGCGCCGTCCGACGCCGCGCTCACCTACGTCTGGCTGCGCGACGGCAGGCCCATCCCGCGCGCGTCGGGGCCGTCGTACGACGTGCGCCCGGCCGACGTGGGCACCCGGCTGTCCGTGCGCATCACCGCCCGCAAGCGCGGCCTCAAGCCCGCCACCCGCCGGCGTTGGTCATCCGGCCGGACGACGGGTCCGGCGCACGTCTCCGTCACCGCGAGGTCGTCCGACCGCCGGCTGCGCGTCGACGTCCTCGTGTCCTCACCGCCCGGCGTGCGACCGACGCCGACCGGCAAGGTCGTGGTGAAGGTCGCCGGACGCCGTGCGGTGGTGCGGCTGCACGACGGCCGGGGCACGGCGACGTTCGGCGCCGGGTCGCCGCTGCCTCCTCGTCGTGTGTGGGTCAAGGCGAGGTACCAGGGCGACGCCGTCCACGACAAGGCCCGGGCGCTGGCGAAGGTACGGGTCAGGCGCTGACGCGACCCGCAGTCACTACTCGACCGTGACCGTCACGGCGGCGGGTGCGGACTGGTACCACTGGTCCCACGCGGTGGCCTCGATCCAGTACGTGCCGGCGAGGTCGAGGGTGAACGTCGCGGAGTAGGGAGCGACGGAGTCGTCGGCGTAGTCGACCGGGTCACCCGTGCTCGCGTCGCGGATGGTGAGCTCGACCATCTCGACGGGCCGGTCGGTGGCCGCGTTGGGAGTCGCCGTGACCGTGACGGCGAAGGGGACACCCGCCGGCACGGTGCTGCCGTTCGCGGGTGACGTGATCGTCACCGTCGGAGGAGCCGGCACCACGGTGACGGGGGTGCTGGCGACGCCGTCCGCGCCGCTGGCGTCCGAGGCGGTGGCGGACACGACGTGCGGGCCCGCCGTGGCCTCCAGGTCGACGCTCCACGGGGCCTGGCTGTCGTATGCGCACGTCTGGTCCTCGAGGCACACCGTCACCGAGCTGATCGGGCTCTGGCTGAGAGCGTCCGGCTGCACGTCCACCACCACGTGAATGTTGGGACCCGGGACCGAGGCACCCGGTGTCGGCGCCAGGATGGTGACCACGGGTGCCGGCACGTGCTCCTGCAGCTGTGGCGACTCCGGCGACGATCCCACCTGGTTCACGGCCCGGACCGACCACTTCTGCGGGGGCTTGCCGTCGTAGTCGACGGTGAGGGTGGTGTGGTGGCCGCCGGGATCGGCCACGAAGGTGCTCTCCCCGCCCGGGTACCGCGTGGCGACGTACCCGAGCACCACCTGCCCGTTGTCACTGCCGCCCGGCTGGATGACGAGGCGGGACTCCCGCCCGTAGGGGCCCCCGGTGGCGACAGCCGAGACGAGGGTCGGTGCGTCCGGGGCGCCCGCGCGCTTCCCGAAGGACACCTGCACCCGAGCCGTCGCCGCGTCCTGGGCCACCAACGTGATCCGGACGTCCTGCGGTGTCGTGAAGCTGCTCCCGACCGGCAGCGTGGCGTTGACGAGGTCGGGATCGGGGTAGAACAGGGTGGCGTCGGGGTTGCCCGGGGCGGCGTCGAGCAGCTGCAGCGACTTCTTGCCGGTGTCGAGGCGGATCTGCAGGCCCGGCGTGCCGGACACGGCGAAGCTGCCGGGCTCCTTGGCCATCGCCACGCCCGTGGTGTGCAGCTCGAGCCAGTACGACGCCTTGCCGGAGACCTTCACCCGCAGTCCCTGCAGACCCTTCCCGGAGTCCTCCGCGTCGCGCAGCGTCCAGGTTCCCGAACCAGTGGCCGTGGCGGTGCGGCCCGCCCAGCCCAAGCGCTTCAGCACACCCACGGAGTACGGGCGGGTGCTGATGCCCATGGAGTCCCACACGTCGCCGTACTCCTGGCCCGAGCAGCGGCCGCCCTGCGTGATCCTGCGCTTGTCGGCGGTGCAGATGAGGGAGTTGGCGTGGTCGAGCCCGAGGTTGTGGCCCAGCTCGTGGGTGAGCACGTCGAGGTGGGGGAACTTCTCGCGGATCCACGTCACCCGCCCGGGCTTCTCGCCCTGGGAGTTGGTGCCGCACTGCGGCATCACGAGCATGTACCGGTTGAAGCCCCCGGTCGCCGCACCATGGGCTCGCGCGGCGCCGACCGCACGGCGGACCGACCCGTACAGGTCGCCGCAGTTGACCATGCCGCCGCCCACCCGGAGCCACGGCGTGACCTTGCTGCTGACGTGCTGCCGACCGCGCGAGGTACGGGCGAACCAGGCGGCGGTGTCCTTCATCAGACCCTTCATCTGCCCGGTGTCGGGGAACTTCGGCGGCGACGGGGACCAGAAGACGCGCATCACCAGGATGCGCACCCGGCCCGGCACGGCGCTGACCCGCGCCGAGACCGGCGGGAGCCCTGGGTAGGACAAGGGCGGCACGGCGTCGTCCGGCCTGGAGGCCGGTGGCGACGACGGGGCGGTGGACGGAACGGGCCTGCCGTGGGCTCCCACCTGCGTCGTGACCTCCGCCGGCGAGGGCGGCGCCACGAGGACAGGGGCGACGCCCAACACGACCAGGGCTGCCCAAGCGGCCACACGTGTCACCAGAGACCCCCCACCTGCAGTGACGTGCCCTCACCCTGCGGCCCGGACCGCCACCGGCACAAGCCCACAATCGGGTACGTCACGGGGTCGTCCGGGAGGAGCGGTGCTGTCGCGCCGCTCGCCGGCGGGAGACCCTCGGCACGGCGCCGTCCGTTCGCCTCTCCGCCGGGACGAGCGCACCCGGCCGGACCTCGTGCCACCAGGTGCGGCGGCCGATGTCCGCGTGGACGACCAGCCGCTTCCGACCGAGGCGGCGAGCGAGCTCGCGGCGGACGACGTCGTCGTAGGCACCGTCGTCCAGCCGGGCCAGGAAGTCGCCCTCCTCGTCGCGGGGCAGGACGGCGTACACGCGGCGGTCGCCGTCGCTGAGCTCCCAGACGGCGTGCGCCCAGGTCAGCCAGACCGTCTCCGCCTCGACCCCGCCCGGTCGTCGTCGGGGACCGGTGTCGGGCAGGTCGAGCGTGGGTGCGTCGCGGTGCGGCCGTGTCGTGCAGACGTCGGCCGGCCCACGGTCCTGGAACCTCAACGGCGCCCCGGTGACGAGGCGGTCGATCGGCGTCGGGTCGAGGCCGTGGAGCAGGCACCAGGGGCGGGCCCACTCCCAGGCGGCCGCCAGGAGGTCCCGGTCCGGGACGGGGCTGGTGAGCAGGTCGGCGTACGGGCCCTCCGCGGGCAGGTACCAGCCGAACTTCTCCCGGGCCGGAGCCGTGACGGGTTCCGGCACGTCGGGCGGACGGGCGTCGGCGAGGAGGGCGGCGACGACGGCACCGACGAACGTCACGAGGGCCACGAGGTGCTCACCCTCGGCGTACTCGCCACCGATCTCGAGTCGTCCACGGCGGGGCCGGACGAGCAGGCCGGAGCCCGACGCCGGCTCGGCGACCAGGGCCGTGGCCAGGCCGCCGTACCGCGCGAACCGCCGGCCGACGTCGACCACGCGGTCGTCGGGGACGCTGAGGTTGACGTGGGTCGAGAAGCCGGTGAGGCGGTCGGCACCGGCCGCCTCGCCGACGCGCCCGGCCAGCTCGCTGCGCTCGGCGGCGAGCAGCTCGTCGAGGAGCTGGGGAGCGGCGGCGTCCCACGCGACCGGGGGAGTGGCCAGCTCGGCCTCGCGGCCGTCGGCGGTCAGGACGACGCCCGAGGGGAGCCGACGCGCGCGGGGGTCGCCCGGATCGAGCGAGCGCAGATGACCCGCGATCTCCGGGAGCACCTGTCGGAAGTCCAGCTGGACGGGCCCTGCCCACATGCGCAGCTCGTGCTCGACCCCGACCCGCAGGGGACGACCTCGTGTCATGCCCGCCTCCGCAACCCCAGGTATGCCTATGTACCCCCTGGGGTGGACAGGCTCCACCAGGGTGAGGACATTGTTGCCCACGTTCGACTCTCTGGGGGGAGAGACACCATGGGGGAAAAGGGCAACATCTCGTCCACCGAGCTGGTCGCCGCCGGCTCGGGTGCTGTGGTCGCGGGGGCGGGCACGCAGGTCACGGCCGTCTTCGAGGAGGCGGCGGACACCATCAAGGACAAGGTGCTCGACAAGGGCGCCGACGCGGGCATCACCGCGGCCACCGACGAGTGGCAGCGCCGGCGCGGGGACGGCTCGGAGGATTCCGCCGGACCGTCGACGTCGGGCTGACGTCGTGGCCTGGGAGGAGACCCGCGGGTCCTCCCGCGTGGTGCTTGCCGGCGCGCGTCACGTCGCGCACGCCGACGACGCGAAGGGGCGCTCCGACGAGGCGTCACGGCTGCCGGGCCGCTCCCTGCGACCCCGTGTGCTGGCCGGCGCGGGCGTGGCGCTGGTGGTCCTCGCGCTGATCGCCTTCCTGCTGATGCGGGGCGGCGACAAGCCGACCGACCGCGCCGCCCTGGTCGACGTCGAGCCGACGCCCTCGTCGTCGCCGAGGAGTCCGACGCCGGCCGACGTGCTGACGGAGTCGGCGCCGACGGGCGTGTGGAAGGTGGTCGTCGTCGGGCGCACGTTGACCACCCGCGGAGGGCAGACGAAGCCGCTGAAGCAGCGGGAGGACCCCATCATGTGGACGTTCCCAGCCGCGGCCTGCTCGGACACGCAGTGCAGCGGCACGGTGAGCAGCTCCAGCGGCAAGGAGTTCTCCTTCACCTGGGACGGGCAGCGTTTGGTGGTCGCCCGGGAGGACGCGGTCTACCGGAACAAGAAGGAAGCCTGCGTCGACACCGACACCGGGGTGGTCCAGCCGATCGAGCAGTCGGCGGCCCGGATCACCTGGCACTACCACTACAACCCGTTCGTGGGCTCGGCCTCGCGGCTCGTGGGCACCTCCGTGACGCGGACGACCTACGAGTTCTTCGGCACCTGCGAGCCGCACGACTCCGACACCGTCAAGGCGACCTACGAATGGCGGATGACACCGGTCGCGAAGACCTGACGGCGTTCCCTGGTCGGTCCGAGACGTCTGGCCCGATACTGCCTGTGTGTCCGACGAGCAGCCTCCCTCGAGGCGCAGCTTCTGGGCCCGGTTCGGCGACCAGGACACCGGGCCCCAGCGGGTCGTCGTCGGACTCGCCGGGACGGTGACGGCGGTCGCCACCACGATCGGCGGCGTGTACGGCGTCGCCAAGCTCGTCAGCTCCGACGACTCGCGCGCACCGTCGTCGTCGACGTCCCTCCCCACGGGTCCGTCCGGGACACTGACCGAGCCGTCGACGACCGTCTCGTCATCGACCACGAGCAGTCCCTCGGCCAGTCCCTCGGCCAGTCCCTCGGCCAGTGCGACGGCCGGCGTCACCACCCGGCCCGGTCAGACGCTCGTCGCCCAGGGGAGTCCCGAGGCCGACGCGCTGGTGCGGTCGCTCCTGGAGCCACCGGGCGGTCGGGTCGACCTCGACGTCGTGCTGCTCCCCGAGAAGGCCTTCCCGCAGCCGCAGTGGATCATGCGGCTCTGGTACAACTGCCACGACCTCCCGGCCGGTCAGCCGCCCGGCGAGGACCTGTGCGACGCGGTGATGCTCGTCTTCGACGACGCCAGCCCGTCGCCCACCCGTTTCGACAGCCCCCGCCGCATCGAGATGCACGGGCTGTGGGCCGACAACCGGCCGAGCGGGCTCGGGTACGGCGCGAAGGGCCTGGAGATCTACCCGGTCCCGGCCTCGTCCTGAGCGGTCGTCAGCGGCGCACCCGGAACGTCGTGCGGTCCGAGGAGGGTCGGTAGGTCTCGTTGCTGACGTACCGGGCGATCACGACGTACCTGCCAGGAGCGGTGATGTGGCGGAACGTCTTCTTCGCCACGTGCACGCTGTTCAGGTCCACCGTGACGTTGTGCAGCGTCACGCCGTTGTGCTTGAGGACGAACGTCACCCGGCCCGCCACGTCGAACCCCTCGGTGCTCACCACGGCCCTGGCCTTCACCAGGTCGCGCGCCGGCCGGTACCTCGCGGCCGCCGCCGTCGAGGTCGCGATCCTCGGGGCCAGGTACGTCGCGTAGCCGGTCGAGCCCGTCTCCTGCGTCGGCTGGGTCGGCACGAACTGGGCACTGACCTGGTACCCGCCCGGCGGCAGGACGGGCAGGGTGGCCGACGCCCTGCCGGACACCAGGTTCATGGTCACGGTCGTGCTGCTCACCGAGAAGGTCACCGTGCCGGACGGCGGCGCGCCGTTCGAGGTCACGGTCGCGGTCGCGACGTCGCCCTTGAGGGTCAGCCCCGTGGTGGTCGTGGCCGCGACCACGTCGTACTGGTCGACGACGGCGTCCGCGGGCGGCACCGACGCGTCGAGCGTGCAGGTGGCCGACGTCGCCCACGCGTTCACGCCGTTCTTCTGGAACGCGACCGTCACCTCGACGGTGGTGGTCAGGACGTGGTGGCCGACGGCCGAGGCCGGCAGCTTGGTCGTGAACACCCCGGTCGAGGCGGTTCCCCAGTCCCAGGATCCCGACGTGGTCGGCACCGACGTCACCGCCGCCGAGGCGTACGCCGTGTCAGTGATCGGCACGTTGTCGACGGACGGAGCCAGCCGCGCGCCGGCGGCCAGCGTGGTGAACCCCTGGTCCACCGCCCACTGCCGGAACGAGTCCGGGGCCACCAGGTGCACGGTCCAGCCGGTCGCGCGGTCGGGGCCGTACGGCACGGCCGCCGGCACGTCCGAGTCGACGACGGCGGTGAAGTCGTACGCGCCGACGCCGAAGCCGGGTCCGCTGCACGAGTAGAGCAACGTGGCGGTCGCGGCCGACGCCGGTGCCACCGGGCCCAGCACGCCCAGCAGGCCGCGCCAGGGCGGCGAGAGTGGTGCGGACGACGTGCTTCGACATGCGTGCTCCTCGGTACCGGGTAACCGGGTAGATGCCGGGGCGGCGCCGTTGGTTCGGTGCGGACGGTTGCTATTCGGGCGCCATCCGGATCACGGGCGCCGGTGCCGGCCGGTCCTCCCGGAGCGCCGGCCAGTCGTCGTCGCGCCAGTCCTTGACGGTCGAGAGCAGCTGCGCGGTGGCGGCGAGGTCGCGTCTGCGCCACGCCTTCGAGTCCAGGTACGACGAGCCGGCCGCCTGGCTGGTCGGGTACTCCTCGACGAGGTGCTCGTAGTCGAGCTCGGTCCACGCGGCGTCGAGGCCCTCCAGCGACTCGCTGAGCCGGATCATCGCGGTGCGGTAGCGGATCACCCGGTGGGCGTCCCACTCGAAGCCGAGGAGCTGGTCGCCGGCCTCGGCGCCGCGCGCGACCAGCGCCATGATCACAGCCTCCGGCATCTGGAGGTTCAGGCCGCCCTCGCCGGGCCGCAGCCGGATCTCGACCACGCGCTCGGCGTACCCGCGCAGGCTGATCTGGGTGTTGTCCGACCAGTTCTGGACCGCGTCCCGCAGTGCCTGCACGAAGCCCGGGACGGTGGTGAACGGCAGGGCGCGCGTGGTGACGCCGCCGCGCGCCGCCCTCGGGATCCACGTCATCTGGTCCGGGTGGGCCGGGTGCGGCGAGGCGAGGTTGACGCCGAAGGTGGGCCGGCGGGGCAGCAGCGAGTCGAAGAAGTGCATGGGGAAGTTGCTGCTGATGCCGCCGTCCGAGAAGAGGTGGCGGACCACCTTCCCGTCGTTGTTGTGGTCGACGGCGTACAGGGGCACCGCGGCGATCAGCCCCGGGAAGCTCAGGCTCATCCGCGCCATCACCACGAGCGGCAGAGCCTCGGGCCCGGGCCGCTTCTCGCCGTCGTCGCTCGCGCCGGGTCCGGGGAAGTAGTGCAGCGGCTTGCCCGTGGTGGGGTTGAGCTGTGGCGACAGCGGGAAGCCGCGCGTCATCGTCGCCACGACACGCTCGGGGAAGAGCCCGAGCATCTCGTCCTCGTCGAACAGGAAGACCTGCTGGCGGAAGGGCAGCCGGAAGGGCCGGCGCAGCGTCAGGTTCGTGGTCATCGTCTCCAGGTCGATGTCGCGCTGCCGCTTGACCTCACCGATCGGCGGGGCGCTGGCGTCGCCGTCCTGGAGGGACTGCCGCCACGCGTCGAGCGCCGTCGCGCCCCAGAGGTCGCCGAGCGTGAGGCACCCCGTGCCGATCCCCGCGACCCGGTCGATCTGGTCGGCCAGCCAGGGGGTGAGAGCCGGCTGCTGCGGGTCGCCGGAGTGCGTGGCGCCGTCGGTCAGCCCGAAGTCGTGGCGGGGGAGCACCTTGAGGGCGCTGAGCACGAAGCCGACCACGGCGAACAGCACGCCGACCGCCAGGCCCAACACGATGGGCAGGACCAGCCCGAGGACGAGGCGCCGGCCGTCCGCGCCCGCGACGAGCAGTCCGGGCAGGGTCACGACCAGCACGAGGGCCAGCCCCCCGAGGAACCACGCGAGCTTGCTGACCACCACCTGCCGGATGCCGGCCCAGACCCCACCGCCCATGGCGGCCAGCAGCACGTCGAAGATCCGGCGGGTCCCGGCCGGCGCCTGGAACAGCGAGCCGAGCCGCTTCGAGACGTCCAGCGGCAGGGTGGCCAGCGCCTGGTAGCCGGCGGCGGGGGCGGCGGTGTCGTGCTGCCGGCGGTACTCCGCGGCGGCCGCCATGACGGCGGCGATCGCGCCGGCCGACGTACCGCCGATGCTGCGCAGCCGGAACGTCGTCGCGAGCTTGCAGATGGTCAGCGGGTAGACGACGCCGGAGGTGATGCCGCCCTTCATGATCACGTCGCACTCGCCGGGGGCGCGGAAGTCGTCGCTGCCCGCCGCGGGCACGACGTACGCCGCCTTGCTGAGCGCGTCGATCTCGCGCTGGGCCCGGGCTCGTTCCTGCTCGGCTGTCTCGGTCATCTCGGGCTCCCCTTCATGCGGTGCCGTCGGCCCAGGCCCGGAACCGGGTCGCCGCGTCGAGCACGGCGTCGAGCTGGGCCTGCTGATAGGTGTAGCGGACCTTGGGCGGGTCGTTGACGCGGATGTCGGCGCCAGGGAGGCCACTCGCGAAGGCGAGCTGCCCGACGCGGTCGGACACCAGCCCCAGCTTCTCCTGGAAGAGCGAGGCCGTGCGCACCGGGCCGGTGACCGTCCAGCGCACGAACGGCGAGACCGGCGGCAGGTTCGGCACGAAGCCCAGGGCGGCCAACCGCGTCGCGAGCGTGGCGTGGTGGGTGCCCGGGTCGGCGTCGGCGAACCGCTGCAGCATCGCGGCGACGGGAGCGGGCAGCGCCGGCGTCGGCGCCAGCTGGAGGGGCGAGTTCTCGTCGATGAGCTGACGGGCCATCGCCGAGAACGGCCGGCCGGGTTCGGCGAGCTCCATGAGCGCGTCGATCTCGTGCGACACGAGGTCCTGGAGGTCCAGCCGCACGGCGTCGCTGATGCCGGGACCCGCCACGATGCCGGCCAGCGCCTCGATGATCGTCAGCCGCTGCTCGATCAGCCGGGACAGGCCGAGCCGCTCGAAGACGAGCTCGGCGCGGTTGAGCGCGTAGACGCGGATGGACTGCCGCCCCTTGTCCGTGGTCGACGTGACGATGCCGTCGTCGCGGAAGTCCAGGTGGGACGGTGGGTCGTCGACGGTCGGGTCGATGATCAGCGCGGCGTCCTCGGCCGGGAGCGTCGGGCTGCCGGGGGTGGGCGGCACCATCCGCGGCCCGGTCACCGGGAACTGGTTGGCCTTGCCGAGCTTCTCGTCCACCCCCGTCAGGGCGTCGTGCTGGATGCGCGGGCGGTTGCAGTCGATGCAGGACGGCAGCAGGTTCGTCCAGTGCGCCGCGAGCCACGGGTAGCCCTCCGCCAGGTGGGCCTTGCCGTCCGGGCCGATCTCCTCGACGCCGCCCTTGGGGCGGAAGTGCTCGACGTCCATCGGCTGCGTGCCGGCGTACCGCGACTCGCAGTACGCGCACTTGCCGCGGAACAGCTGCGCGAGCGCCAGCTTCACGTCGTCGGCCTTGTAGGCCTTGAAGTCGAAGACGAACTTCTTGTCCGGGGTGTTGTCGAGGAGGTACGCGGCGTACTTCTCGATGATCACCTGCTCCTCGGTCTTCCCCTTGTTCTCGCCGGTCTTGGCCTCGCGCGTGAGCGACTCCGGGGTGACGACGGCGCTGCGGTCGGCGCGGATCACGGCCGGTCCACCGCCGCCCGCTTGGCCGCGACGCCGCGCCAGATGTCGGCGACGTTGTCGAGCGTCGTACGCCGTTCGCGCCTGCGGGCCTCGGGCTCGAGGGTCGAGCTGGTGGCCAGGAAGGCGTCGATGGCGTCGTACACGAGCTGGTCGCGCGCCGTGTAGCCGAGGATGCCGTGCTGGGAGAGCCGGGCGCGGAGCTGGCGGCGCAGCAGGTCCTCGTCGCCGGAGAGGTCGGTGCGGCGCACGAGCGCGTAGTACTGCTGGAACTCCTGCTCGACGTCGGGGTCGATCGTGGTGTCGAGCCCGAAGAACTCCGAGGTCAGCAGCCGGTCGACGCGGTACTTGCTGGGCGACTCCTCGATCGTCTCGAAGACCGCGTGCCACTCCTCGCCGAGCTCCTCGCTCGAGCGGGTCACCCGGACGACCTCGCGCTCGACCAGGCCGCGCAGGCACAGCGGCTCGTGGGTGGTCACGAAGAACTGCATCGAGGGGAACTCCTTGCGCAGCGTGCGCGTGATCTGCATCTTCCACCGGGGGTGCAGGTAGCAGCCGAGCTCGTCGATCAGCACGATGCCGGTGGCGTTGCGCATGTCGGACAGTCCGCTGCCGGCGCCGGCCATCAGGTCGCAGGCGAGGGAGATGATCGCCCGGTAGCCGTCGCTGAGGGTGCGCAGCGGCTCGCCGCCGACCCAGATCTCCTCGCCCTCGCGGGTGATGAGCTTGGCGGCGGCGGCATCGCCGGTCTCCGCGACCTGCTCCTCACGCCCGAGCAGCTTGGCGATGGTCAGCGCCGCGACGTTGAAGTCGCCCTTGTCCTCGCGCTTCTCCAGCGCCACCAGCCACTGCTGCGCGTCGACGACGGGCTGGAGGGGGTCGAAGAGGTTGCCCAGCCGCACGTTGTCGGCCGGACCCGACGCCGGGTCGGTGGTGAGCCGCGTCGCCCCGAAGCCGCGCACGAACTGGTCGACGTGCGGGAGGTTCGCCTGCGACTCCGCGGTCGGGCCGTCCGCGGTGAAGGCGAGCTCGATCGCGTCCCCGCCGGTGAGCTCCAGCCGGATGCTGCCGTCGGTCGTGCCGCGGCGGAGGAGGTCGCGCCATTCGAGACCGCACAGCTCCACCAGCGCGTCGACCTCGTCACCGGCGACGGCCAGCGCGACCGCCCGGAGAGCCGAGCTCTTGCCCGAGCCGTTCTCGCCGAGGAACACCCGCCACGGGCGGCTCGACGAGCCGACCGCCGGGTTGGTCGGCGGCGGAGCAGTCTTCGAGACCGCGAGCACCGGGTCGAGGGTGGTCACGGTCTCGACCCCGGTCGGTACGTCGAGCTGGTAGCTGTCGATCGCCTGGAAGTTCCGGATGACGACCCGGGTGATCGCGGCCGTGCGCGGGATGACCCGTCCGGTCGGCGCAGGCTCCTCGGGCGGTGGTCCCGACGGCAGCGACTCCGGCTCGGCGCCGCGGAGCTCGGAGGCGGGCGTCGCCAGCAGCTCGGCCAGGCCCGGGCTGTCGGGCGCGAGGGCGGCACGTACGTCGGTCACGAACGCGTCGCCGAACCGGCCGGGGCTCGCCAGGATGTAGGGCACCAGCTCCGGGGCCACCAGCCGCATCGCGTCGGTCATCGCGTCGCCGGCGTGGTCGAGCAGGCGGGCGGCCGAGATCTGCCGGCTCGCACCCAGGTGCGGCAGCGCCGGGTCGAGGAGCGGACCGAGCACCTCGGCGTCCGGGTCGGTGAAGTTGAGCAGGGTGACCGCGGCAGCGCGCCGTGACTCGACCAGGGCGCGGTTGTTCAGGTCCAGCAGCCGGATCGTCTCCGGTCCCCGCTTCGCGTTGTCGGCGTCGAGCCACGGGGCCGACTGCTCCGCCCAGGGCACCACCTGGCCGTCGACCTGGAAGAGCAGGTGCAGCTGCGGGTGGTCCTCGCACGGGTCGAGCAGCAGGCCCCGGTCCAGGAACCGGCCCGGCCCGTCGTCGCCGGTGATCTGCTCGGGCTTCGGCTCGGGCGCCCGCTCGCCGATGACGGGGAAGATGGTGCGCTTGAGCGAGACGATCTCGCCCGCGGCGTTGTACCAGTTGCGGTACCAGAGCGCCGTCCACCAGTAGTGGTTCGGCGCGGTCGGCAAGCGGTCGTCGTACGCGTCGGCGTCCGGGCGGTGCAGGTGCAGCTGGGGCGCGACGACGACCTCGGTGTAGGCGCACTTGCCGTGGAAGAGCTGGTGCACGTAGTCGCTGACGGTGCGCTGGTACTCACCCAGCGCGGTCTGGAAGTCGAGGTAGGTCTGCGAGGTCCGCGACCCACCCCCCGACCGGAACTCCTCGTACCTCGCCCGTGCTTCGAGGAACCCCGGCTCGTGCACGAACTCCGGCACCTGGCCACGCTCGACGCGGATCATCGGCGCACCGCCTTCCGTCTGAGGAACAGCCCCTGCTGTGGAGGAGCACGCAGCGCGCCACGAAGTACATCGGTGGTCGAGGTGCGAGGCCGTTCACGGCCTCTTCGGTGGTTGAGGTGCGAGGCCGTTCACGGCCTCTTCGGTGGTTGAGGTGCGAGGCCGTTCACGGCCTCTTCGGTGGTTGAGGTGCGAGGCCGTTCACGGCCGAGCCTCGAAACCACCCCTCAGGCAGGCACCCAGCCGGCCGCGAGCCCCCGCAGCACGAACAGCTCGAACACCTCGGGGTCCAGCCGGCGCCGGGGGGCGCGCCGCCTGTCGGGCTGCTCCCAGCTCGTCAGGTGCCAGCCGTGGCAGGACTCGCACTCGTAGCAGCGCTCCTCGTGGCGCCGGCTGTCGAGGCCCTCCACCTTCGCCCGGCGGCGTACGTTCCGCACACGGTGCAGGATCGCGGTCGCCTCCCGGTGGTCGCGGAAGCGACGCTTCCCGGTGGCCTGGCAGGTGCCTCGGCGCTGTGCCCCTCGACGTTGGGCCTTGCTCATGCTTCCCCCCGAAGTCCGATTCGAATATGTGGTGCTGGCGACTATTGAACGCCCTCTGGCGGACTGCGGGAAGAAAGATCGCGAAAGTTGGCCGATACGGGCATTCGGGCCCGGATCTGGGCTAGTCCAGCTAGAGTGCGGCGAGTGGTTCCCCTGCGCGTGGTCCTCGTGCCGGTGGCCGTGCGGGAGCAGAACGCCGACGGCCTCCCGGTGCTGGTGGGCTACGCCCCCGACGACGGCAGGTGGCTGACCGCCACGGCCAGGACCAGCCCCGAGCAGACGGCTCGTGACCTGGTCGCGACGATGGGGGACTCGTTCGCCCGGCTCGCGGAGCGCCTGGGTTCGCGCCCACGACCCGTGGCGTTCCAGGACAACACCGACGCGGGTGAGGGCGTGACACTGCTCTACACGTTGCAGCTGCCGTCGGCCCTGACCGAGGGGCTCCTGGACGCCGAGGCGTGGCACGAGCTCCTCAGCCCGCGGGCGGGGGCGTCCGACGCCCAGCACCTCGGCCGCGACATGATCTCCGACCTCGACCACGCCGCCGGGGTCGTCGACTACTGGCGCCAGCAGCTCGAGGAGCGCAACTGCGCGCTGGGCTTCCTGCCCCGCTACTTCACGGTCCGCCAGCTGCGCGACATCTACAGCGCGGTGTGGGGCTACGAGCAGGACCCCGACGGGTTCAGCAAGTGGGCCCTCGGCGCGCGCGACGAGAGCGCGAAGCGCGGTGCGCTGGCGGCGTACGTCGAGGAGGTCGACCTCCGCCCCGGCGACCTCGACGACGACATCGCCCAGCTCCTCTCCGAGGACCCGATCGGCCTGTCCGCCGCCACACCGGACGAGCGTGTCGACGGAGCGGTCCTCGGTCGCCTGCTGGCCAAGCTCGGCAAGCCCACGACGGCCGTCGGCGTGGGCGCGGCCTCCACGGCCGTCCTCAGCATCGGAGCCGTCATCGCGGCACCCATCGTCCTCACCGCCGCCGTCGCCGCCGGCTCGGTCGTCGCCTACCAGGCCTCGACCCGCGGGCCGCGCCGCACGTGGTACCGCCGCCGCGTCGACGCCGACGTCGACGTCCTCGACCGGCCCCTCGAGCGGCTCTACCAGCCGCGCCCGGCGTGGCTGTACGCCGGCTCGTCCTGACGGCTCACCCGGCCCCGTCGAGCAGCTCCCGCTCGCGCTCGTCGGTGATCCCCACCCCGGGACGCGCGGCGCGGCCGGGGTTCGCCTGCGCCCACGCCAGCGTGTCCCGGACGACCTCGTCGAAGGGCCGGTGCGTCAGCCCCGCGGCCTCGGCTCGCGCCGTGCTCATCGCCAGCACATTCTCGGGCGTGCCCTCGGACCAGAGCGGCAGCTGGGCGCCGTCGACGCCCTGCTCGACGAGGTAGCCGCCGTCGACGGGTGCCAGCTCGACGGGCTCGCCGACCGTCGCGACGGTGTCGGCCAGGAACTGGCCGAACGTGGTGGCCGGCCGGGCCGCCGTGAAGACGCCGCTGGTGCCGGCCTCGACCAGACGGATCGTCCAGGCGCCCATGTCGCGGGCGTCCACGCACTGCATCGGCGCCTCGACAGGCCCGGGCAGGATCATCCGTCCGCCCCGAGCCGCCCGCAGCACCCACCACGGGTAGCGGGCGGTCAGGTCGCGCGGCCCCACGACGTACGTCGGCCGGATGATCGTCAGCCTGTCGCCCCACCGCTCGCGCGCGACCCGCTCGCAGGCGACCTTGAGCGGGCCGTAGGTCTCGCCGGTCACCTCGGCGGTGTCCGGGTCGGGCTCAGGAAGCAGCTCGGCGTCCTCGTCGGCTCCGGGCGCGGGCGTCTCGGCGTACACCGAGACCGTCGAGACGAAGACGTGGTGGCCGCCCCGGTCACCGAGGGCGTCGGCGAGATGGGTGACCTGCCCGGGCAGGTACGCGCAGACGTCGATCGTCGCGTCCCACCGCCCGTCCGTGAGGAGGGCGAGGTCCCCGTCGCGGTCGGCGAGCAGGTGGGTCGCGTCGGGCAGCTCGTCCGTGGCGTGGCGGTGGAGCAGGGTCACGTCGTGGCCGGCCGCGAGCGCCGCCTCGGCCATCGCGTGGCCGACGAACCGGGTGCCGCCGATGATCAGGATCTTCATCCTGGCGAGACTAGGTGACGCGTTGCCCCCGGCCACCCTCGCGTACCAGACTGGTGAGCCTGCTCGGGCGTTGCTCGAGGAGTGTCCATGCGCGGAGCCGCGGCCGTCGTCCTGGTGGGCCTGCTGGCCGCGGCCTGCTCCGGTGCCGACGAGGGCGCGTCGGACGCGGACCGGCCCTCGACGTCCGCGCACAGCCCTGAGGCGGTCGTCATCAGGACGAAGCTGACCGTCGCCCCGACGGCGGGCGCGGAGGTGGTCGCCACCGGCGAGGTCCTCGAGGGGTCGACCCTGGGGGACTCGCCGTTCTGCGTCGGGGGAGCCATCAAGGACTCGCACGCGAACCTCGATCCCGAGGTGGAGCCGCTCGGCCTGCTGGCGCGGACGATCACCTGCCCGGACGGCACGGTGAAGGTCGGCTTCACGCCGGGGCAGGCAAGCGGCTTGAAACAGACGGGCACGTGGACGATCGCCAGCGGCACCGGCGCCTACGAGGGGCTGGACGGCAGCGGCGAGTTCGAGACGACGTACGACGCGTCCGACGACGCCCTCGCCCGCGAGACGTACACGGGGACCGTCACCCGCTGACCCGCGTGCCGGATACGTTCGGCGCGTGTTCGTGCCCTTCGACCGCCAGGTACGGGTCCACCTCGGCGTGGTGGCGCTGGGCGACCCGCCGCGGCTGGCGTCCAGCCTGGGGGCTCTCGTCGCGCACGAGTCGCGGCACGACTTCGTGGTCAGCTGCCTGGTGAACCGCGCCTCGATCCGTGATGCGCCGCTGCGCGTCGAGCTCCCCGACGGCGTCCGCGTGGAGCGCCCGCACGCCAACGTGGGCTGGAGCGGCGGGCTGCACCTGCTCCGCGCGCTCTCGGACGGCGAGCTGTTCGCGTGGGTGCAGGACGACATGCTGCCCGAGCCCGGCTGGCTCGACGCGCTGGTCGACGCGGCGGACGCCCTTCCGTCGGTCGGCGTCTTCGGCGCGCTGCGTGTCGACGACGGGGGAGCGGTCGTGCTGCACAGTGGCGGCCGGGCGGAGCCGCCGGACCGGGTCGAGCGCTGGAACGACACCGACTCGACCGACACCCACACCCCGACCGAGGTCACGGTCCTCGACTGGGTGACGAGCGCGGGCTGCCTGACCCGCACCCAGGTCTTCGACGAGGTCGGCGGACCGGACCCGCGGCTCTGGCCGCTCAACCACGTCGACAAGGACTACTCGACGCACGTGCGCTGCCACGGGTACGACGTCGCGCTGGTGCCGTCCGCCCGGGTCCGGCACGCCGGGGCCCGGTCCGCGCCCAACCCCTTCCGCGTCTTCCTCGACGAGTGGCGCGACGGCTGGTTCGACGAGCGCTGGGCCGGCGCGGTCACCGCGCTCGTCGGTCGTACGTCCGGTGTCGTGGACCATCCGTGCGCCGAGTGGCGCACCGAGGAGATCGGCCTGATCGAGGGACTCGCCGGCCGCGAGGCCTCCGCGATGCTCGTGCCCTTCGCCCGCAGCCAGGCATCGACGTTCGCCGGGCTCGTCGAGCTGCGCAACCACCTCCAGCGGACGATCGCCCATCTCGAGCGGGAGCTCGGTGAGGCGCACCCCGCCCCGTCGTTCGCGGCCAGGCTGATGCGCCGGCTGCGGCGTTTGCGATGATCGCGCGGTGACCGACCTACAGGACGCCCCGGCCCAGGACGGCGGCCTCGGCTTCCAGGACGTGCCCACCGTCAAGCCCACGGGGGAGTCGCGCCTGCGCACGATCGACGGCGTCGTCGTCCACCGCCCGGTCCACCACCACGACCACCGCGGCACCCTCTTCGAGGTCTTCAACGGCGACCCGGCGCTCTGGAGCACGCCCGTCGTGTGGTGCTACCAGACCTCCGTCCGCCCGCGCCAGCTCAAGGGCTGGGCCCGCCACGAGGTCAAGACCGACCGCTACTGCCTCACCAGCGGCGACCTCATGCTGCTCCTCCACGACGACCGCGCCGGGTCTCCGACGCGGGGCCTCACCCAGCGGGTCATGCTCTCGCCCGAGGGCGACCGCCAGGTCGTCATCCCCGTCGGCGTCTGGCACATGATCGTCAACCTCGGCGACCAGGACGCGCAGGTCATCAACTTCCCCACCGAGCCCTACGACCACGACCACCCCGACCGCATCCTGCTCCCGTGGGACACCGACGAGTTGCCGGTCAACGTCAAGGACTACCTCCCCAAGTTCTGAGGCAACATGCCGAGACCGGCCGGTGTCGCAGGCGTGGTCGCCGCCCTGTCGGTGACCAGCGACCTGGTGCGCGGCCACCCACCCGGCGAAGCGATGCGGGCCTGCCTCGTGGCGACCGAGCTCTCGCGGCGGGCCGGGGAGTCCGCGTCGGCCCAGGCGGAGGTCTACTACACCACCTTGCTGCGGTTCGCCGGTTGCGCGGCGACGTCGCACGAGGCGGCCGCGCACTTCGGGGGCGACGACGTCGCGGTCCGGGCGCGCGGCGACCTGACCGACACCGCTCGGCCCGCTGAGGCGCTGCGGTTCCTGGCCGGCCTCGGGAGCGGTGTCGAACGACTGCGGGTGCTGGCGCGGGTCCCGATGGTGCCCGGCCTGGTGGCCGACGCCGCGCGGGCCGACTGCGAGGTGGGTGCGTCGCTGACGACCGTGCTCGGCCTGCCGCCGGCGGTGACCACGTCCGTGCTCTGCGCGTTCGAGCGGTACGACGGGAAGGGCGCACCCCAGGGACGCGCCGGCGAGGACCTCCCGGCGCCCGCCCGCTTCGCCGCGGTCGGCTACGCGGCGGTGATGTTCGAGGCCGTGGGTGGCTTCGACCTGGCTGTGGACACCCTCACCCGCTGGTCGGGTCGCGCCCTGGACCCCGCGATCACCGGCGCCTGCCTGGCTGCGCCGGGCGAGCTGCTCGCGCTCTCCGATCCCGAGGACCTGTGGTCCGCGGTGGTCGCCGCCGAGCCGGGCACCGGTCGCCAGTTCCGCGACGACGGCCACCTCGACGACGTCCTGGCGGGCTTCGGCGACGCGGCCGACCTCAAGGCGCCCTTCTTCCAGGGCCACGCACGAGGAGTGGCACGACTGGCACGGGCGGCCGCCGGGTCGTTCGAGGGAGTCGACCCCGCCACCATGTACCGGGCCGGTCTCCTCCACGACCTCGGCCGGGTCGCCGTCCCGACCGGCGTCTGGGAACGTCCCGGTCCGCTGCGCCACGAGGAGCGGGACCTGGTCCGTCTGCATCCGTTGCACTCCGGACGGATTCTCGCTCGCTCACCCGTCCTGGAGCCGCTCTCGGCGATCGTGAGCAGGCACCACGAGCGGCTGGACGGCTCGGGCTACCCGATGGGGGTCCGCGCCCTCGACCTCGACGCGCCCTCGCGGCTGCTTGCGGCCGCCGACGTCTGGCAGACCCTGGGCGAGCACCGACCGCACCGTCCGGCTCACGCCCAGGCCGACGCGGCCCGGATCATCTCGGCGATGCCGCTCGACCGTGACGCCGTACGTGCCGTGCTCGACGCCGCCGAGGCTCCGCGCCCGTCGTTCCCCCGTCTTCCCGTCGACCTCACCGACCGCGAGCTGGAGGTCCTCCGCCTGCTCGCCTCCGGCCTGACCAAGAAGCAGATCGCGGAGCGGCTGTTCATCTCACCCTCGACCGTGCACACCCACACCGTCCACATCTACGAGAAGTGCGAGGTCTCGACCCGCGCCGGCCTGGCGATGTTCGCCATGCGGCACGGGCTCGCCGCCGCACCTCGGTGACATCGGGGATATCCATCGAACAGTCGATGCCGCCGTGCTCCCGCCGCTCCTAGCGTCGGGTCCATGAACACTCTCACCGACACCACCGCCCAGGCCGACGTCCAGGCCGTCAAGGCCGGGTACGACGCCGTCGCCGCCGGCGACATCGCCGCCTTCGCCGCCGGCTTCCACCCCGACGCCACCTGGAACCACCGCAACCCCGACCGCCTCGGCGGCACCAAGCACGGCATCGACGAGATCACCGGGTTCCTGGGCGCCTCGTTCGAGCTCACGGGCGGCACTCTGCGTGCCGTGGCCGAGCGCTACCTGCCGGACGGCGCCGGCCACGTCGCGGTGCTGACCCGCGTCTCCGGCACCCGCCCCGACGGCCGCACCTTCGACGACACCCAGATCCTGTACTTCCAGCTCGAGGACGGCCTGGTGCGCTCGGTCGACCAGTTCATCGGCGACCCGCCCGCCGTGACGGAGTTCTGGGCCTGACCGGTCGTCCGGCGGCACACTGGCTTCGTCGTTGACGAAGGAGGCCGCCGTGGAGCTCCTGGACGTCATGGTCGGGGTGGGCTTCGTCGCTGTGGCGGCGGCCACCACACGTACGCCGGCGGCCCTTCGTTGCTGGTGGGCAGCGGTGGGAGTCGCGTGGTGGCTGGGTGACCTCGAGCCGCTACGCCTCCTGCACCAGGGAGTGCTCGTGGGAGCGCTGGCCCTGTATCCGACCGGGCGGCCGCGCAGCCGGACTCACCTGGCGCTCCTCGTCGTCGGTGGGGCGATGGCGACCGGACTGCTCGGCCAGGCCGGCGCGGCGGTGGGCTTCCTCGCGGTGGCGGCGTTCGCCGGCCGTGGCGTCAGGTTCGTGCGGCTGTCGGCGGTGCTCCTCGGCACGTGGTTGGCGGGGAGCTTCGCCTGGTCGCAGTCCTGGCCGGCTTCCTACGACCCCGCGGGAGCGCTGACGGGCTACGAGCTCGTCCTGCTGGTCGTCGCGGTGGGCCTGCCCTTCGGGATGCGGTGGGACGTACGGCGCAGGGCCTCGCTGGCGGACCGGGTCCTGGCCGACGGTCCGGGTGGCCTCGTCGGCCTGGAGTCGGCACTGCGGCGGACCGCGGGGCTGCGCGCCGTACGCCTCACTCGTGTCGAGGACCACGTGGTCGTGGACGGGCTCGACCCGGCCGACGCCCAGACGTCGGCGGCCGTCGACCGGGCGGTCTCGCTGACGGTCGCCCACGAGCGGGCGCTCGCCGACACCGCTCTCCAGCTCCGGGAGCTGCAGGCGGCGCGCTCCAGGCTCCTGGTCGCGGCCGACGCCGAGCGCTCACGAGCGGGTCTTCACCTCCAGGGCCGGCTCGCGACCCTGCGGCACTGCCAGGCCACTGTGTCCGACCTGCCCGACGTGGCACGTGAGCTGGCGGCCGCGGTCACCGACATCGAGCGCATCGTCGCCGGTCTGGCGCCGGCGGGTCTGGGCAACGGGGGCATCGGCCCGGCCCTGGCGTCGCTGTGCTCGCGCCATCCCGTGCCCGTCGACCTGCAGGCGGACCCGGACGCGCGCGGCAGCACGGCCGCCGAGACCGCGCTCTTCTACGCCTGCTCGGAGGCGCTGGCGAACGTCGCGAAGCATGCCGGTGCGGACCGGGTCGTCGTCAGGCTGCGAGCGGGGGACCCTCTCGTGCTGACCGTCACGGACGACGGCATCGGGGGAGCCGATCCGCGCGGGTCCGGACTGCAGAACCTGGCGGACCGGCTGGCGACCGTCGGCGGGAGCCTGTCGATGGGCGCGGGCACCCCGACCGGCACGGTGCTCGTCGCGAGCGTGCCTAGTCGATCCGCACGTACGGCTTGAGAATCGTCTCGAAGCCGAGGGACCCGCTCAGGCCGCTGAACACCAGGTCCCTGCCGTCCAGCTCCCAGGCGAGCTGCGCCGGCGGGCTCGGCGGGTGGCAGTAGCCCTCGGCGTCGGCTGGAGGCATCCGGCACCCCGTGGCATCCGCGAGGAGGGTCGGCTGCTCGACCATCCAGACCTGTCGGTCGTCCCCGTAGAACGAGCCGGCGGCGAGGACGTCGTCGCTCACGCTGTGACCGCAGTCCAGCCCGGGCGCCTGCAGCGGCCGGCAGCTCACGTACCAGTGGCCATGCCTCACCTCCAAGGTCCAGGTGCCGGACGTCCCGTCGTTGTTGCCCAGGCCTGCCTTGGCCACCTCCGCCTCGGTGATCTGCTTGCGGTAGGTGCCGTCCGGGATCGGAGCGAGGGTCGTCGGCACGTCGGACGGCTGGGGGAGGGTGGCCTCCGTCCTGCAGGAGTCCTCGACGGTGATGACGTCGTCGGCGTGCACCTGCGCAACGGCCTGGACCTCCCGGAGCACGGGCGCCTCCTCGGGATCCGCCGCCAGTGCGTCGACCACCGGCTGCACCGCATCGCGCATAGCCAGGATCTGGCCCGGGTCGGCCGGGCGGAACCTCGCGCCTCGCGCACACAGCTGGGCGGCGATCTCGTCCTCGGGGTACTCGGTGTCGACGGACACCCGGACCGCGCGGTCCGCGGACTCCTGGACCCAGTCGCGCTGCTGGTCGGTCAGGCCGTCCCACACGGCCTGGTTGAGGACGAGCACCGGCATCTTCGGCCACAGCACGACGTTGGACACGACCTTGCCCGCCTGCTGCCCGAAGCCGTTCTCGAAGTACTGCGCCACGTCCATCTCGACCCCGTCGAGCTCCCCGTCGCGAGCCAGCGCCAGCCAGTCGGCGCCGGCCTGCACGGGTGTCGCGCCCAGCGCGCGCAGCGCCGCTGTCTGGACGGGCGAGTTGAACGACCGGAAGCGCAGCCCCTTCCAGTCGCGGGCCGAGAGGGGAAACACGCCGACCCCGAACGGCCGGCGCGGCAGACCGACCAGGAGCCCCAGGTCCCTGATCCCGTGGTCGTCCACCGCCGCTGCCACGAGGCGGGCCGCATCTCCGGTGACCAGGTCGGTCTGGGCGGCGCGGCTGGTGACCGTCAGGGGCGCCTCGAGCGCGGCCAGTCCCGGGATCCCCGCCGCGGCGAACGCCCTGCTCGACGGCCAGCCCCCGTCCACCTCGCCGTCCGCGACCGCCTGCACGAGGTCGGACTCGCCGGTCGCCCGCCCGCCGCCGTACTCCGTCGCGACGTCGACCTGGATGCGGTTGCCGGACAGCTCCCTTAGGGAGCGGATGAAGACCTCGGGCCCCGGGTCGTAGCCGCTGCTGTTCACCCGGCCGTCGACGGTCGCGAAGTGCAGCCGGAGCTCGACGGAGCCCGACTTGTCCGTGCCTCCCGGTGCGCAGGCGGCCAGCAGCACCAGCGCCGCCAGCGCGGCGACGGTGCCGGCCGCCCTGCTCACCTGCCGCCCTCCTTCACCACCCACCGCACAGCATCCCCCACGACAGCGGGCTTCTCGGCGTGGATGTCGTGCCCGGCGTCGACCCACACGAAGCGTCCGGGGTGCCAGCCGGAGGCGTACGCCTTCTGCAGCGGGACGATCGCCTTCGCGTACGCCGGACCCATGTCGGTGTAGCTGCTCCAGGGCTCCCGCTTGGACGCGAGGTACACCAGCGGGACCTCGGGTCGCTGGTCCCGCCTGCGGTATGCCCACTTGTAGATCGCACAGTTGTCGATCTTCTGCAGCGACTCGTGCCCGTCGATCCGGCGGTTGCCCGGGTCGCAGGGACCGGTGCCGTCCGGCACCAGGCCGACGTCCTCGATGGTGACCTCCTCGTCGAAGGACGCGTCGACCATCACGATGCCGGCCACCTTGTCCGGGTGGGCGACGGCGTACGCCGAGGCGACCATGCCCCCCGCGGACTGACCGACCAGCACGTAGGGGCCCGGGTCGCCGAGCGCCTCCATGAGCCCGTCGAGGTCGCCGACGACCATCTCGGGCGTCTGGGTCCCGGGCACCGACTCGCTGTCACCGACGTTGGCGCGGTCGTAGCTGCAGGTCCGGAAGTCTCCCTCGAGGTCGGCCGTCAGCCCGCCGTAGTAGTCGAAGGACGTCTGACCGGGCTGGTCGATCCACCCGTGCAGGATCACCACGGTGGGACGGCCCGACCCGGCGCAGTGCACCGCGAGCCGGTGCCCGTCGACCTCGACGAGTCCGTCGACCTTCGCTCCTGCGGCGACCGGCAGAGGTACGTCGGGGAGGCGGCCGGCAGCAGGGTCGGGTTCCTCGCTGGTCGGGGAGGAGCTCGTCGGCTGCGGCGACTGGGTCGCGTCGCTGGTGCCGGAGTCCGAGCAACCCGCCAGGAGGGGAGCGGAGAGGACGAGACTGACGGTGGCGATGGTGGTCCTGCGGTTCATGCTCGCGACGCTAGGAGCGCTCGCGGGCGCGATGACCGGGGTACCTCGGGCCAGATCTGCGGAAAACACGGCAACGTCCGCACGACGTCCTGCACGACACTGAGCACGTGCCACACCCACGTGTGCTCGTCGCCGCCGGGGGAGCGCTGCTGTCCGGTGGCGCGCTGGTCGCCACGTGGAGGCCGGCGGTGGACGACGCGAACCGGGCGATCACGTCGCTCTCCGACGGCCGGCTGCCCCTCGTGGTCCTGGTCGCCATCTTCGGCGTGGCCGCTCTGGCGCCGCTCGGCATCCTGGCCTGGGCCGACGACTCCCGGGCTGCGGTGGGGCTGACCGTCGCCGCTTGCGATGGGCTCCTGCCGCTGTGGGCCGGGTCGTCGGATCTGGACCCTCGGTGGCGGGCGTGGTCGCTCGCCCTCGGGCCGCTGGCTGTGGCCGGGTTCGCCCTGATGACCCGGTCGCGGGTCGGGGCGGCCCTCGCTGCGGCTGCTGCCGTGCTGCACGCCCTGGCCTACGACCCGTTCCGCGACGTCGGCTGCGCCCGCGTGTGCCTGCAGGTCCCGGCGGCGGTGACCATGACGACGAGCCGCCTCGGCCTTCTCATGGCTGTGGCCCTGACCGCCGCGGCCCTCCTTGTCGCGGCCCGTGCTGTGTCCCGCGGGACGCGCTACCTGGGCCCGGCCGCGGGCGCGGTCGTCCTGGCAGCACTCGCGGTCGTGCGCTGGCGCAGCGTCGGCGACGCCGAGGTGTCCGCCGACCTCCAGCTGCTCGCCGTACCCGTCCCCGGTCTGGTCGCGCTGCCCGCTCTCGTGGGCTGGGCACGGTCGGCGCGCCGGCGCTCGGCGGTACGGCGGCTGGCCGACGACCTGTCCGAGGACCCGGACGGCCTGCTCGAGCTGGGCGAGAAGGTGGACGTGTCCCTCCTCAGCGCCGGGCAGCAGCTGGCCCTGCGCAACGCGCGGCTCGCCGCCGAGTCGCGAGCCCGCGTGGTCGAGGTACGGGCGAGCCAGCGCCGTGTGGTGGCCGCCGCGGACGCCGAGCGCCGCCGGATCGAACGAGACCTCCACGACGGCACGCAGCAGCGGCTGGTCGGGGTGCTCATGCAGCTCTCGGGCAGGGGCCTGGACGGCGTCGAGGGGCAGATCCGGGAGGTGCTGGCCGACCTCAGGTCCTTCAGCCACGGCACCTTCCCTCCGGTCCTCGAGGAGGAGGGCCTGGCCGTCGCGCTCGGCGAGCTCGCAGCGACCTCCGACGCCGACCTCCGGCTGCACCTCCGGATCGACGGCCCGGTCCCGCCCGAGCAGGGTCGCGCGATCTACGCGCTGGTCTCCCGCGTCGCTTCTGGGGTGGCCGACGCATCGGTCGAGGTGTCGGTCGTGAGCCGGGGGAGCACCATCGACGTGTCGCTCGTCGGCTGCCCGCGCGCCGACCTCGGCGACGTGCACGACAGGTTCGGCGCCCTCGGTGGGACGCTGACCGTCCTGGACGGACGGATCGAGGGGAGCCTGCCGTGCGCGTCGTGATCGCCGACGACATGATGCTCATCCGCTCCGGCCTCGCCCGGCTCCTGGCCGGCGCCGGTGTGGAGGTCGTCGGCGAGGCCGGCGACGCGGCCGAGCTGATGAGGCTCGTCGCCCTCGAGCACCCCGACGTCGCCGTGGTCGACATCCGGATGCCCCCGACCCAGACCGACGAGGGGCTTGTCGCCGCACGGCGCATCCGCGACGAGTGGCCGGGTACGGCCGTCGTGCTGCTCAGCCAGCACCTCGACACCCGCTACGCCCAGCGGCTGTTCGCCGACCAGCCCGCCGGGCTGGGGTACCTGCTGAAGGAGCGCGTCTCGGACATCGCCGTCCTCGTCGACGCCCTGCGCCGGGTCACCGAGGACGAGTGCGTCCTCGACCCCTCCATCGTCGCCTCGCTCATGCAACGCCGCCGCTCCGGCGACCTGCTGGCCCTCCTGACCGCCCGTGAGATCGAGACCCTCGGCCTCATCGCCGAGGGACGCTCCAACCACGGCGTCGCCGAGTTCCTGGGCCTGAGCGAGCGCACCGTCGAGGCGACCTGCGCCTCGATCTTCCGCAAGCTCGGCCTCGAGGCGTCTCCAGACAGCAACCGTCGGGTGCTCGCCGTGCTGGCGGCGCTGCGGTCGTGACCTGAGAGCTCCCGAGGCGGTGTCCCGACGCGTCTTGCGACGGTCAGGACACCGGGCGTCCCGATCCCCCCGGACGGAAACGCCTGGCGCAGAAGCGCCCCCCGGCGGCATGTCTACCAGGTCAGGAGCAGTCCCCGCGAAGCCTCTGGGGGTGGCGAACGTCGCGGGGACTGCTCACGCCCAGGGAAACACGGCAGAAGGCAGGTCGCGTGGGGGACGCGAGGCCCTCGCCGGGGCTGACGGGAGCGTAGGTCCAGCGCCCCGCGACCCGCCAGTGCCGGTGGCGCAGAATCTCGGTAGTTGATCACCAGATCTCTCCTCCCGTGGACGTTGGTCGAGCCGCCCGGACGGCCCACACGGAGTGCATGCTGGGCGAGCCGGCGAGCCGTGCATGCTGGTCGAGCCGGCGAGCGCCAGCGAGCCGTGTCGAGACCCCGTACCCGTGCCGGCAACCTCGACCATCTACCCCCTGGCCGGTGACATCCGGCCCTGGTGCCGCAACCCGCCGTACTGATGATGTGGAAGTGACGTCAGGACGGACGGGAGGCCACGGATGGAGAGGTCGCGTCCTCGAGGCCACTTTCCTCGCGCACGTGGCCGAACGGTCACCGTGGCCCTCCTCCTCGTCACCGGGCTCCTGGTCCCCGCGCTCGGTGCGTCAGCGGCCGGGCACCGCGACCTCATCGAGTGGGTCCACGCCTACAACCTCTTCTCTCCCAACGGCGACGGACGCCGCGACACCGTCCGCTTCGTCTTCGACCTGGCTCACGGGGCCCGCGTGACCGCCGGAGTGCGCGCGAGCGGTGGAACGGTCCTGCACGCCCAGTCGCTGCATCGCCTGGACTCAGGGCGCCACCACTGGACCTGGGACGGACGCAGCGACGACGGCACGGTCGTGGCCGACGGCTCCTACGACATCTGGATCAGGGCGCGGAGGGGAGCCGTCACCCAGACCCTCAAGACGCGGGCCGTGGCCGACACCGTGGCCCAGGGGAGGCTGGTGACCTCGCGACCCACGGTCTACCCACGCGCCCAGATCGTCGACGACCAGATCCAGCTGGTCTACGTCGCCGAGGGCTGGAGCCCGTACGTCGTGTGGGTCGGCGAGGACTTCCAGCCCCGGACGGAGCTACGGATCCTCAACCACCGCGACAAGGTGGTCCGGGACGAGGTCGTTAAGGACTCCGCGACGCCGACCTTCACCTGGGATGCTCGCCGTACCGACGGCACCGCCCTCGCCGAGGGCACCTACCGGGCCAGGCTTCGCACCATCGACCAGGCCGGAAATCTGCTGCGCCTCTCGCAGCGCATCACCGTCTCCCACGCCCAGCTCGTCGAGCAGGTGTGGACCAACACCGTCCCCGCAGCGACCGCTGGCAGGTTCTACCCCTGGTTCGACCTCGGCTGCAACGACTGCTACAACTTCGCCTCACCGGTGGCCAGCGACCGCTATCCCGGTGGGCTGAGCTTCCGTCCGAACGAGTCCACCTGGGGCACGTCCGGCTACTTCCTGATGGATCTGCCGTTCACGGCCGCGCCGGTGGACACCTACCGGATCACCGCCGTCGGTGGTCCGACCGTTCCGGGAGCCTCGGACGTCGGGGCGCTGAGCGGTGTGCTCATGCGGGGCGACTCGACCGCGAGCAGCCCCTGGTTCCACGTCGACTTGGTGGACTACCCCTACCTTCCCGTTGGCGAGGCGCCGATCCACTGGACCTTCGGCACCAAGCCCCCGAACTCCTTCGACGTGGCGACCTTCAGCGTCGAGTACCGCTACTACGTGTCGGCCGCCTCCTAGGTGCTCGTCTCGTGACCGGCCCTGAGTTGGATGCGGAGACGGATACTGGGTTTGAATTGTTGAGAGACGGGTCTTCGCGGCTCTCGCTCCTGACGCCTGATCTGTCGTAAACTCGCAGGTCAGAGGCGGTTTCTGGGGTCTGACATACGTGGTCAGACGGGGTCGCGTTTGGACGTCTATATTCCCCGAGATCCCCCTCTTGTTCCCCCGAAAGGCGACACTGGGAGTGCATTAGATGTCTCGGGCGAAGGCGCGTACCCGACGGAGTTTCGGGCGCATCGAGCGACGTGACAACGGCCGCTACCGTGCGGCGTACACAGGTCCGGACGGGCGCCTGTATCGAGCCCCGGTGACCTTCGACGCGAAGGACGATGCGGTTGCCTGGTTGTCTGCCCGACGGGCCGAGATCCAGATGGAGGTCTGGGCACCTGAGGTCGCGGCGCGGGGTGCCCGGAAGCGTGACGTACCGACGTTCCGTGCCTACGCCGCCGTGTGGATCGAAACGCGCAAGACCAAGGGCCGCGAGCTGCGACCCACGACTCGCCGGCAGTACCGCATGCTCCTCGACAAGTTCATCCTGCCGACCTTCGGCGACGAACCCATCGACCGGATCTCGAGCGAAGCGGTCAACGCCTGGTACGACGGCTTGGCACCTGGCCGCGAGACCATCCGAGCCCAGTCCTACAGCCTGCTGCGCACCATCTTTACCAGCGCGGCCTCAGAGCGGCCGCACCCGTGGATCCCCTACAACCCGGCGCACATCCGCGGCGCCGGCAGCACGAAGCGCGCCCACCACGTGCAGCCGGCGAGTCTGGACGAGCTACGGGTCATCGTCGAGGCGCTGCCGGATCGTTACAAGCTGATGGCTCTGCTCGCGGCTTGGTGCGCGATGCGCTTCGGCGAGCTGGCGGAGCTGCGCCGTGGTGACATCGACCTGCGGACCAACCGGGTGAAGATCCGCAGGGGAGTGGTGCGCGTCGAGGGCAGGTTCATCGTCGGGCCGCCGAAGAGCGACGCGGGTAGCCGTGACGTGGCAATCCCGCCGCACCTGGTGCCGTTGGTCAAAGACCACCTGAAGAAGTTCACCGCACCCCGCAGGGACGCGCTGCTTTTCCCGGCGTCCGCGGACGAGAACCTACACCTGGCGCCCTCGACGCTGTACAAGGTCTACGATCCGGCCCGAAAGGCCGCCGGCCGCGAGGACCTCCGCTGGCACGACCTCCGCCACACCGGGGCGGTCCTGGCCGCCCAGACCGGGGCAACGCTCGCCGAGCTGATGGGTCGGCTCGGGCACTCCACGCCGGGAGCGGCCATGCGCTACCAGCACGCGGCGGCGGACCGGGACGCCGAGATCGCCCGGCGGCTCTCCGCGTTGCTGACGGAGGCTCCAGACAGGATGGCGAACAAATGAGCCCGGACCCACGCGATCGCAGGAAGCTCAAGAAGCCGCAGACGAAACCTCCTGCTGTGCGCACTGGTCCTTCGCCCGACGATCCGCACGAGGTGATGTTCTTCAAGCGACACTCCTCCGACGACGCCGCCGAAACGGAGCCTGGACGCAGGGCTCTCAACTCCTACCCGGCCAAAGTGCGGGCCACGATGCGGGCGGCGCTGGTCGCTGTGGCGTCCGCGCCTCCGAAGCGCTTCGCTGGTGGCGGGTATTGGGAAGCGATGAAGGGCGACATGACAGGGTGGTTCGAGCTTCGGGTCGACGGGCCTGGTCGCCACCACTACAGGCTGTTCTGCCTGCTCGACTACGAGGCGGAGGGCGTCGATAAGCCACTGCTGGTTGTGATCGATGGCCGGGACAAGCCATTCAGGACGACTCTGTCGGAGGCGGACTATGCCGCGGTCCGTCGGCTGGGTGACGAGTACCGAGGTCGAAACCCACGTTCACTGACCTGACGTCAGGCCGGAACCTTCGCCTTGGAGGTTCGCAACTTGTCGAGATGCCGGGCGAGCTTCTTCGGATCTGCTGCGCGGCCCTCAAGCAGGGGCTGAGTGATCTGCCCACGCTCCGCCTTCGGGATCGGTTCGACGGTGATCCGCAGGCCGAGGGCTGCTGCGACCTCCGCCAAGGTGCCGAGTGTCGGGTTGGAGTTGTCGGACGATAGAAGGCGCCGGATCGTGGCCGGCTCCTTCTGGATCGCCCGAGCCAGCTCGGCCTTCGAGAGTCCCGCAGCCTCGCGGGCGTCGTCGATGGCGTTCACGACCTGGTCGATCGTGGCGATGCGCATGGATTCGACGACGTACTCGCGGAGGAACTCGGGATCCTCGAGGTCACGGGCCAGGTCGTCCCAGAACGCAGTCTGCTTCGTCATCAGCTTCAACTCCTCGCCGAGAGCGTAGCATATATGTTACGCGTCTGGCGAAGAACCCGTTCTGCGAGGGTCGCCTTCCCCTGCTTCCAGACTACGTTCGAACCGGGTGGGCCGAGGCGGCAGACGGCCGTCGGCAGCTAGGACCGCGTCACAGTTCTCATCACGGCCTCGACTAGGAGCTGGCGAACCTCAGCACTGCTGGTGAGGGCCTCGATCTGCGACAGCTCGATCACCATGATCCGCCGGCCCTCGGAATTGGCCAACGAGACAATGTCGTTTGCCGCAGTCCTGCTCTGAGGGTCACCAGTGATGCCGGATCTGGTGACGAGAATCCCGTGTGACGCGTTCGCCAGCCGCATCTTCCAGTCGAACCACGCGACATCGCGAGCAGTAACGGGGTCGACCGTGTTCTTGCACTCGACGAAGACCGTGTCGCCGAAGGAAGGAAAGCCTCCCGGAACCTGTTCGTTCCAGATGATCAGGTCGATCTCCTGAGATCCCGAGGCGCTCCAGTCGTTGCTGGACTGCACAACGAAGCCGGGGATGTGAGCCAAGAGCCATGTAGCCAGCCTCTGCAGGCGCATGCCTTGCTCGGTCGTCGAGAGCCCCGTTTCCTTGCACGATTCGACGTAGTTCGCGAGCTTCCCAAGGTCGAGGGTGGCCTCCCACGTGGTGCCACCTCCGTGAGGCAGGGGCAGAGGGTCCGGAGGCGATGTCACGCCGTCGCCCTTTCAACGAGCATCGCCAATGCGGCGGGTAGCGCCACCTCCATGAGGGCTTCGAGGAGATCTGCGGCGGACACGAACAAGATGCGATGGCGACTGTCGCTCCACAGACGTGGGCCGTCCCGCACATCACCGAGGCTGATTGCGAGGAGGGTACGACCGCCGCTTGCCGCTAATGTCCGTTCGAGCCGTGGCCGGACTGCGGGCCAGGAGCCGCCTCGAGCCAAGATCTCTACGGGCAAAGGTGTGCCCAAGGTGGCAGTCAGCTCGTCGTGCCAGATGGCGAGGTCCGGCACAGTGACATCGGACGACGTAGTGCTCACGCGCGTCGTCGCACCAGCAGCCTTGAAGAGGTCGTCGAACACGCGGATGGCGTCTGCTCCCTGCAATCCAGCATGGCTCAACTGCTGCCGCGCAGTCTGAACTGTCGAAGTCGGAATCTTCGAGGAGCTCGCTAAGGGGTATGTCTGCTCGCTGGGGGCCAGAGGACGAGCCGCAAGGCGCTGCACCTTCTCAATCAGTCGTTCGGGAGTGTCCCAACTCGTGAACGTGACGTCGGCCAAGTCTGCGGGGATCGAGGAATCCTCGCCGACAACCATGGTTGGCAGTCCTGCTCCGATAGCCGCGCCCGCCTCAACAAGAACATTGCGGCTGGCAGGATCCTCTGGTGCTGGCATGAGAATCACGGCCACGTCTGCCGCACTGATCGCCCGGAGGAGGGCGTCGTGGCGTGTGGTGGCCCCGGTAGCCGATTCGGCTGACGAGACGTCGAAGGTGTTGCGTAGCCAATCGCGGACCCGGATCGCATCGGCGTCGGCGTACGAATAGCTCACGAAGACCTTGAACTGGCCCTTGGTGTTGTTCACGTGTCCATACTGCCCGTGCCGTGCGACAGTCCGGAGCCTGAGCTCGCTCTCGGCGCCGCGACCTACCCTTGCGACGTGACCGATACAGACTGGATCGCGATCGGGGCGATCGCAGCCGCGATTACGGCGCTGTTCACGGCAGCGATGGCTGTCGCAATCGTCGTGACGGCGATCTACGCGAAGCGCACCCTCGTGGCCACCAGGGAGGACAGCCGTTCGCGCACCCGCCCGGTGCTGGTGGCCTACCTCGAACGGGAGCTGTTATCCCCCGGCACCATCTTGCTTGTGGTGAAGAACTTCGGAGCTTCGACCGCAACCGACGTCCGTGTCGACTTCGATCCGCCGGCACCGCCCGCTGACGAAGTCGCCGCGCTCGCCGACAGCGACATGAAGAAGTGGCTCTATCAGCGGTTCGCTGTGCCTGTCCCGGTTTGGGGGCCGGGATGGACGACTAGCAATGTGATCCGTAGCGGTCAGGACTCTCTGGAGCCGATAACTGTGACACTGTCCTACGAAGGGCCAGACGGGTCGAAATACTCAGAGCCCTTCCTTCTCCACCCAGATCACGTCCTCAAAGAGACCTCCTCTGCGCCCAGCAAGACGGACAACCCCATTAAGTTGGGCCAGCAGGCGGTCGCGGCGATGCAGGCGCTCGTGCGGACTATCCGAACGCGCTGACTGCCTGGACTGCGTGCGAGTACGGCCGGTCCCGCCCACCGTCTGGTGCAGACGGGACCGGCCTTGGCACTCGGTCAGCAGCGGTTGTAGGTCGTGTCCTGGCCCTTGCCGCAGCTCCCGCACGGGGGCAGGCGGTCGCTGGCGTCGTCAAGGTTGACGGACCAGCCGCAGTTCGTGCAGCAATAGCGGCCGATGCCGGGCTTCTCACCGATGTCGTACAGCTCGATCACCTCCTTCACGCAAACGTCACCGCATGGCTCCGACACATCCTTGGACCCAATGGCCTTGAATCGTGACAAGGCTGCGGGCGCCGTGGAGTCGACGCCCGCAGCCTTGCCCGTCGGTTACCCGTTCTCGGTGACGGTGGTGTTCGGGCTCCGCTGAGCCGTTCCCTTGGTCACGTACCGGCCGCTGATCGCCGACCGGTACGCCTTGCCCGCCCCCTTGTTGCCGCCGGACTCGACGACGGAGGTGCGGGGGTGACGGGCGGCAGCCGCCCTCGAGATGTAGCGCCCCGTGATTGCGCTGCGCGCGTGGCCCTTGGCCATGTTGGGACCTCCAAGTCCCTCGCACAGAAGCTTTGTCGAGTAGTCTTCCCGTTGCTACCCGTGACGGCTCTTCGACTGGCTTCTGCTGGTTGAGGAGCCGCACTTCTGTGGGCCCCACAGTCAGCTCCTCTGTTCGACCTGACTGCTGTCTGTGTATAAGTCCCGGGTCTTCGATTACCCCCCAGACTTTCTTGCCGCCGAGCCCTTGCTCTTCCACTGTCCCTCCGCACGCGCGACGATCCTCCGCGACGTCTCGTTCGGCACGGAGCGTCGAGCCGCCCTTGCCGACTTCGTTCCGAGTGAACTGTTGTTCACCTTCGCTCTGATCTCTCTACTGGTCACGCGATACCCCTCTTCTTCAGTCGGCCCCGCTCGTTCGCGAGCATGCGTTCCACGGCCTTCTCGGTGATCCCGAGGAAGTCTGCGATCTCCGCGTGCGTCCAGTCAGCAGCCCTCAGGTGCATGAGCTTCCGGACTCTGGGATTCTTCACGGTGGACATGGCATCAGCCGCCGTGACGCCGGCGACCACCTGCGATTCAGGACTCTTCGAGGAACGTCCGATCGAGTCGATCAGCCCGTCGTCGTCCGTGACCAGGTACCGATTTCGGTTCTCTCCTGCCAACCAGCGGCGGTAGACGTTCGGGAACCGGATCAGGCACTGGCCGATGAAGTACGTGCGGAGGGTTGCGCCACGGCGGTGGTCCCATTTGCGCTTCATCAAGACGTCAGTGCGGAAGTGGGCCAGCGCCTTCGCCACCGTCTCGTTCGTCAGCTCGGCGTTCTCGTCGTCCGTGAAGGGGCGGTCCATGGCAGGCAGCCCGCCGAAGCCCCTGCTCTTGCAGCGCTCGAAGATCATCCTCCGGCCGATCCAGCTGGCGATCACGGCGTAGCCGTACTTCGCGAGCTCGTTCGAGAAGTGGTCCCACAGCGGGCCCTGGTATCCCTCGAGCGCGAGGTCCATGTTCAGGTCGACGTCGCCGGCCATGCGGTCGACCGAGTCGGCGAGGTCGGCCTGTCCGGCTTCGACGAGCCATGCCTCCGGGACCGATGACTCAGGTTGTATGCGCGCGCCAGAGGCGCCGGACTGTTCCGGCTCGCTCTCCGGCTGCGGGGCCATAACCGTCTCTTTCCTCGGGGACGACCAGCGACTCCGTCGATGGTTGTTCCCTCATAAGTGCACCTGCCGCGACCACCCCCCAACTTTTCTCGAAGAACTTTCGGGGTGTGCTGTCACTTGCAGTCATTGTCCGCCGTGACATCGACAGCCCCGGTGGTTCACTCGGCGCGTCGAGTGGCAGGAGGGCGCCCAGTCCTCAGCCACGGAGTGTGCGTCGGATCTCGTCCGCAGTGAGCCCGCGGCTGGCGAGCCGGCGGATGGCACGTTCTCGGGCGCGCCGGCTGATCGGCTTCCTGTGCTCGTCCTGCCATTTGGAGCGTTCACCGGCCAACCAGCCCATGGCTGCGTCGCGCACAAGTGGCTGCCACTCGCTGCGGATTGCCGACGGTAGGCGCGGAGCGAGGTCGGGCCAGGCGTCGACCAGGAGAGCGCCGTCGAGATGGTTGAACAACTGCTCTTCGTCGCCGTGGGTGACGAGCCACGCGTAGGCATCGATGCGGCCGTCGCGGTTCAGCAGGTCGGACGTTCGGAGGCTTCGGCCGGCGTCGCGGACGTCGATCGGGGCGAAGCAGGCCGGTGGGTCGACGCGCCAGAGCTGGTCGGGCACGAGGTAAGTCCCACCGCGTTCGCCGTGGACCTCGCGGAAAGTCACCCGTGGCTGGAGGCCGAGGTCGAAGCCGAGCGAGTGGAGGATGCGCTCGGCCACGGCGAGCGTCGGGGACTTTGTGCCCCGCTCGTACGCCGACAGCGTGGGCTGGGACGTGCCAGACCGGCGGGCGACGGTTTCCTGAGTCAGCCCGCGCGCGACGCGGGCGACCTCGAGCAGCGAGCGTCGGTCCACCACTAGAACATATCCAAAAAGATCTGACGCGCCCATAGCGGGACGATGGCCTGCACACCTGTCCTCCAAAGGCACCCACTGACCTGAAGGAGTGCGAGATGAGTGTGGCTGACTACTTCGGATTCGACGACCCCGAATCCGCACTGATGACCGAGGCACGGGCCGGGTGGCTCCGGTGGTGTGCCGAGAACCCCGACCTCGCGGTCGTCGACGACCTGACCGACCTCCGGGCCTGGACCTGGTGCGCCGAGCGTGAGGCGAAGGGCCGTGTCTTCGGTCGCCTGGCCGAGATCGCGCAGACCGAGGACGCGGCGCGGGCTGCGCTGGTCTGGCTGCTCTTGCCCGGCGCAGTCAACCTGGCCGACGGGTTGCGCGACCTGACCGCGGACATCGACGGGCTGGTCGCCGGCCAGCTCTGGATCGAGGTCTCCCGGAGCCACCTGCACTCGCCGTACGGGCTGGCGAAGGCGGTCCTCAACAGCACCCGACGCGCCGTGCTCGCCGAGCTGGGTGTCGGCAGCCACGGGCGGCAGCGCGATCGGGCGTGGAGCCAGGCGGTCCTGCTGGACCGGTTCGAGGAACAGGCGGTGCAGGGAGAGTCCGAGCGCGTCGATCCGTACGACGAGCTGGTCGAGGTGCTCGACGCCGCACTGCGCGACAACGCCGTCGGGGGCATCGACGTCTGGCTCCTGCACGAGCTGGCGGTGGCCGCCCACGCCGCGGACGCGCCGATGCGCCGTGGGCGGTGCGGACTCACCTCGCCGGCGCTGGTCGACCAGATCGCCCGACGGCGTCCGGAGGCCGCGCGTACGCTGCGGCGGTGGCTCGGCAGCGCGGTCGACGAGCTCGCGGCGTACGTCGACTGCTGGCAGGACGACGCCCGGCTCAAGCAATGGCGCGCCGACCACCCGCACCGGCTGCCCACCGAGAGGGACCTGCTCGAGACCGAGCGGGTCTACGACGAGTTCCTCACAAGCCGAGGCCAGGGCCCTCGCTGGGAGCCGGTCGGGACGGATGGGGTTCCGCTGGTGCTGCGCGCCTCGGCTTGAGTTGGGTGCGGATCCGATACGCCAGCGCGGCGGTCGGATGGTCGTCGGGCAGCGGCTTGCGGGACGCCGCGCGGGCAAGCAGCCGTTCGGCGTCGTGCCCGGTCCGCTGCAGCCGGTCGAGCTCGCGCGCCAACTGCAGGGTCTGGTCGTCGCTGCGGCCAACACGCTCGACGATCTTCGACTCCCAGTCGCGGACAATGTCGGTGTAGCGCTGGTTGATCCGGGTGGTGAGCTTGCGGTGGTACGCCGCGGCGGCATCGTCGTCGGGTGGCGGGCCGGCGAGTCGGCGGTCGTCGTCCGGGACGCCCTGAGCTGCCCGCCACAGAGCGACCTCGCCGTAGAGCGCACCGTCAAGGACGTCGGCGTACCGCTCGGCCCACGCCGGCAGGGTGTCCCGCGGCTGCGAGCGGACACGGTCGGCCAGGGTCCGGACCCGCTGGGCCCGAGCCTCAAGGCACGGACCCCACGTCGAGTGAGCGGCTACGCCTGAAGGGATGCCGGGGAGCCAGGGGAGTGGGCCGACGCCGGCGGCGTCCAGCTCCTCCTCCCCGCCCGAGCCGAGCACGCGCCGGGCGCCAAGGGCGACCGCGTCGGCGTACCGGACGACCGCCTCGTGCAGCTGTGCCTCCACACGTGCGGCCGAGGCGGCCCTGGTGGTGGCGGAGACGGCGGCGCCATCGCGGGCGAGGATGCCTTCGAGCATCTCGGTGGCAGTGAGCTGGTCGCCGAGGCCGGGCAGGGCGAGCTGGTGCGGGTCGGTGGGAGCGGCGAGCACGACGTGGGCGTGTTTCTCGCTGCGGCCGCGGGTGAGCATCGTGTAGAGCAGCTGCCGGGACTCCTCGCCGGTGACGATGCCGTGCATCGCGTCCGCGGTGAGGCCCTGGGCAGTGTGCACGGTGCTGGCGTAGCCGAGGTCGACGTGCGCGGCGACGTACTCCGCGGGCAGCGTCGTGGCCAGCCCGGAGCCGGTGTGCCGCACCGTCAGAGCACCGGCGTGGACGCCGGTGACGGTCCAGCGGTCGCCGTTCTTGACCCAGTCGGTGCCGCTGACGCCGAGGCGGCGGTCGTTGTGGCGGGTGATGATCGTGTCGCCGACCGACGCCTGGTTGCCGTCGCGCAGCGGCACCTCGGTGCGTGGCTTCGTCCCTTTGAGGCGTACGGCGCGGGCGCGGGCGTTGAGCTCGGCTACGAGCTCGCGGGTGGGGGCGAGCATGAGGCAGTCGCGACCGCCGCCGGTCTCGCGGGTCCAGGAGTCGAAGACGGTCTCGACGCAGGTTTCGGTGTCGCCGACGTGGACGCGGTCATGGTCGAGGTAGTACCCGAGCGCGGCGGGATCGCCCTCGCGCAGGTCGAGGGATGCGGCTGCTTCGGCGGGGTCGGCGAACCGGACGACCTCGTCGAGCCGGTCGGCGCCGTGCCGGTGGGCGATGTCGCGGAGTACGCCGCCGGCGCCGATCGCGGCGAGCTGCTGGTCGTCGCCGATGAGCCGGACGGTGGCGCCGCGGGCCAGGCAGAAGCCGACGACCCGGTCGAGGGTGAGGGTGTCGGCCATCCCGGCCTCGTCGATGACCATCAGGGTCTGTGGGCCGATGCCGGCGGCCCAGCCCTCGAACCGGTCGGTGGTGATCTGGTGGTCGAGCTTGGCCAGGGTCTCGCTGGAGATCTCGGCGGCGTCGGTGAGCACGGCGGCCGCGGCGGCCGAGGGGGTGAGCCCGATCACGTCGTACCCGCGGTCGGTCCACACCTGCGCGAGCACCTTCATCGCGGTGGTCTTGCCCGACCCGGCGGGCGCGAGCGCGAGCCGGACCCGGCTGTCGCTGCTGGCCATCGCCAGCACCAGGTCGCGCTGACCGCGGTTGAGTCGGTCGCCCTCGACCGCGGCGGCACGGATGGTGATCTCGACCTCCTCGGGATCGAACGAGAACGCACCGTTCATCCCGGCCGCGGCGAGCAGACGCTCCTCGGCCTCGAGGACGCAGGCGCTGGTGAAGTGGTCGCGGCCGGTATGGCGGTAGACGCTGGTGCCGTCCGAGCGCCGCAGCGCGTCGGGCTCGGTGATCGGGTCGCGGCCGGGGGTCAGGTTGATGAAGAGCTGCTCGGCGGCGTCGACGACCCACTGCACGACTTCGCTGACCCGGTCCGGAGGCACGGCGACGTCCCGCACCTGGCGCTGCGCCTCGGCGTACACGTGCCAGGACTGCCAGGTCGCCAGATGCGACTCGAGCTCGCTCAGTACGCGCCGCGCTGTCGCGCTCACCCAGTCCGCCGACACCTGCTGCGGCTCGGGGGCGCTCGGGTGCAGCGCGGCGCGGATCATCGCGCCGAGCCGCGCCGAGCCGAGGAGGTCCGTGGCCTGCCGCAGCCACGCGTCGCGCTGCTCGGCCTCCGAGCGCGGCTCGTGCTTGGCCTGGCGAGTCTCCAGGTTCGCCTGCTGGGCCAGCGCCACGGCCTCGACCGGCGTCGGTGGCCGCCCCTGAGCGCGGGTGAAGTCGCGTGCCAGCTCTCGCTGCCGCTTGGCGATATCGGCTCGACGTGTCGACCAGAGCCGACAGAGGCTCGGGTCGACCCCGACGATCTCGCGCACCGGCCGCTTGCCGCCCGGCAGGGCCGGACGAGCCTCGAAGCGGATGCCGAGCAGCGCGTGCAGGTGGTGCTCCAGCGCGGTGTTGAAGGTCTCCGAGGCGGCCACGACGTGCTGGTGCAGCACCCGTCCGTAGATCGAGAGCCACTTGCCCTCGCGGGTCTGCACCTTGTTCGCAACCGCGACGTGGGTGTGCATATCCGGGTCGCCGGCCCGGGAGTCACGATGGGTGAACGCGGTCGCGATCAGCCCGCGGGTCTCGACCTGCCGAGCACCGTTCGCACCCTCGCGGGTGAAGATCACCTCGCGCTCGAGGTAGGCGATCGCGTCGGCGACCGCAGCGTCGTGAGCCTGTCCGATCAACTTGGCGACCTCGGGTGGGGCAACGGCCCAGAGCGTCGAGACCGACTTCACCGGGCTGAACGTCAGGTCGTACCCGGCGACCGCGGTCTGCCGTGGCCGGGAGTAGCGCGCCAGCGCAGCCGACAGCTCGCGCTCCGAGGCCGGCTCGCGGTCGTGCTCCCGGACGAACCACTCGCGTGCGACCTCCGACTTGATCCTCGCGACGAGGTCGTCGGGCGGACGACCCGCCGCGGAGGTTGAGCTTGTCGAAACCCGCCGCTGCACCTCGGCGTTGAACCCGTCGACGCCCTCGGTCCCGTAGACCTTGTATTCCGACCCGAGCGGCTCACCTGTCAGAGGATGCGACCCGGTGCCGAAGAGGTGCTTCATCTGCTCGGCGGTGACTACGTCCCCGGTCTCGAGTCCGTCGATCCCGGCGAGCCCCGAGCCGACCCAGCGACCGGGCGCCTCGCCCTTCGCGGCGTAGTAGTCGGCCAGGGGAGTGGCGCCCTTCTCCGTCGAGTCGAGCGCAGCGACCTGGTCAGTGAGGTACTCGTAGCCCGACCCGGCCGACAGCTTATGCAGCGTCATCACATGCCGCAGGGCCACGGGCCTGCCGCGAGTGGCCAGGGCGGGCGGGCCAATGAAAGAGGTGTGTGGTCGGGGAGTGAGTGGTCGGGAAGTGCGGGGAGATGGCCATGGGAGGACGGGGAGCGCGAACCGTGAGATGGGAAATCAGGGCGGCGGAGCGGGGAGCAGAGGCGGAGACTGCAGCGGGGCGCTAGATCGAGCTTGGGTCAAAGGGTTCATCTGCGCCTATCCCATCCTCGTCCGCGGCAACATCCGGGTCTTCGTCGACCTGGCGTCTGACCTTGAGCAGGGGTCCAGCCGCTCGACTGACCGTGTCCGACGTTACGAGCGCTACGTAGCAGACGTCTGAGAAGGCCATTCGGCGGAAGTCGTCGTCATCCATCGGTAGAGCGTGGCGTTCACTGAGCGTGCCGATCACCATGTCGGCCTCCAGGTCTTGAAGCCTGCCGGCGAGCCATTCGGCGTCGACCAGGAGCACATCTTGTGCGTTCTCGCCCTCTGGGAACTCAATCGCTCGGGCCACGACTCGCCCGTCCACGGACCACGCTGCCTGATGGCCTACCCATCGGGCCGCGCCAAGGAGTTCGGGTGTGGGCGCGTAGAAGTCGACGGATTCGTCAATCGAACAGTCCAGGGTGCTGCCTTCCCAGAGGTACTGCTCTACCGCGGGTATGGGCTGGAGCCCGAGATCGCGCAACTTGATCGGGATGTCGTAGTCGTCCACTTCGACTTCGCTGGTCGACACAATCGGCGCAGCCGCTGTCTCACCGAGGTACTGGTGCCGCATACGCCTCGTTTCTGGCATTCCCCGGCCGGATAGGCCCTCGCGTTCGATGAACTCATACAGCTGGGCTCCCTGGCCCCGTGGCACGAGCCACGAGAACTGCAGGAAGAAGACGTCACGTTCCCGTTTAGACATCCCTGTGCGCTGTGCGTTGTCCCGATCCCAGGTCGAGTAGCGCTGGATCGCGATCCACTTGCGGCCATCTAGATCGGAGCACGAGAACATCGACGAGGCGGTTGGGAGGTCGTCGGTCTTCGCAACCCACTCGTCTGGAGTGGCGGTGACATCCATCGCGGGGGAGTCGAGCGTCGCCCACTCGGCGGCTGCGTCTCGGGCTACGCAGCAGACTTGGGACTCACCAATGACAGTGCTCGGCGGGAGGGTCGGGTCGAAGTCACGTCCGTACCAGACCCACGGCCCTTCGTATGCGTTCTGCTTGGTACTCCATGTCTCAAAGGACGGGTGGAAGTTGTCGGCGAGGCGCGCCAGCAGTTCTCGATGCGCAATCCACTGGTACTTCTTGCCGAACCGCTCGGCCTTGTGTGCCTCTCGTCCGCGCCTGAGGTTGTGATTCTGTTCGAACGACTCGAAGCGCTCTGTGGTCCAGCCAAGCGAGATGGCGCGGTTTGCGATCCACCGCCCCGCCCAGTTGACGTCCACCTCATCTAGCGGATTCTTGTGGTTCTTCTGAGTTGGAGCCGGACCAGATAGCGGATGCCAACTGAAGAACTCCACGTCGCTCTTCACGACGTACTTGTTGAAGTCGCCGTACCAGTCCAGGCACGAGTGGAGGATCGACGACGCGCGCCAGGCGGTGAAGTTGCCATCGGCATCCTTGATCGGACCATGGGCTGCTTCAAGCTCGCCTCGAGTCGGTGGCTCGTTGGGTGGTTCAGCGCCGTAAGGGGGTGAGAAGTTGGGCAAGCCTGCCTCCGCGAGGAGTGAGCGGTCGGCACACCATGCGGCGATGCCTCGGACAGAGTCCCGCGCGATGACGTCGATCGGGAGGCCAGACACGTTCCAGTCAGACAACTCTTCAAATAGGACGCGAACACCGTCGAGGTCTTCGTCGCCGCCTACGAGAACTGCTCCGTAGCAGCACGTCAGCACGCGCTCCTGGACGTACGGATCATCGGTCTCCCTCGCGGCCCGCACCAGTGAAGGCGTCACAGCTAGATGCGATGACAGAAGTTTGACCAACGTTTTCGACGCACCGTCTCGGAGGAACCTGTTTGGGGATGTGAACAGCCACATCAGAAGGATCGATGCGAGCCGCACCTCTTCGTCGCCAACTGAGTTCGAGAGGCGCTCCGCCCATTTGGTCAGCCGCCGATATGCGTCGGAGTACTCATCGACTTGGAAGGTCGTGATCGACCAGGTTGCGTCTCGATCTGGCATGCAGCGCCCGACGAGTTGTGCGTGTAGCCAGTCTGCGTTTCCTGGGTGCCCCTCACGCGCTGCCAAGGCGAGAACGGCTTCGACTCCACGCGCATCGTCCTCGGGACCTAATGCGATGGTCTGGCTAAGGAGCTCCAGCGCGCGGTCCCCGAAGGCGGAGGCAGCACGGTCCGTCAGACTCTCGTGCATCGCCTCCTGCAGTCGGAAGTCGTCGGGCATGTCGGGCAGGAGGTCGATGAGCTCGACGCCCTCCCTTTCCGGAAGTACTACAGCCAACGACCGCCAGGACCACGGTGCGCCCGCGACCTTCTTCGCAAGCAACCGCCTTCTCTTCACCTCCCGCGGGAGTGGGATGAGACGGCGGGCCCAGGCACGAGACTCTGACTCGACCGTCGCCAGGAGTCGGTCGGCGAGGAGGTGTTCGGAGTACGCCTGGAACGGAAAGGCGACGGCCTCAGTCCCGTTGTAGGTAGGACGGAGTTCGATGAGGCCTTCGCTCGCCAACTGTTGGAAGAGTGTGTCTGGCCACGTCCGGCTGGGAAGGTAGGCATCCACCTCCTGCTCGATCAGCTCGCGGGGGACAGGTCGCCCACCGTTGTCGAGGATGCGGTCGGCAACATGCGTCATGGCGTCTGAGATGATCGGGCTTGTCGGGGCGAGGTTGAGCCTGTTAGCCGCCTTTCGTCCAATCACCTTCGAGTAACGCCCGAATAGGCTGGATCGTGAGGGAGCGTCAGCCCCCTCGAGGGGGTCTGCTGCCATCACTTCGCAATACATGCGGAGAAAGAGCGGACTGCTCAAGGCTGGTTCGAAGAGGCCCTTGGACGGAATGGGAATGTCGAACAGGTTGCAGTACGCCGCCAGTGCCTCCGCTTCACGACCTGCGAGTCCTGGATGCCGAATCTCGATTAGCGAGGCCGGTGCTCCGACTACATCGCGGTAGTCGGTCCTGTAGGACACGACGAGCGCGACGTGGGGGTACTTCTGGAACTGCGCGAGCATAGCCGGCAGTTCGTCTCGCCATCGCCTGGGTGACTGAGATTCGTTGATCGCGTCGATCACTACGAGAGCACGACAGTGTCGCGCCTCCGCCAAGGAGTCGAGCGCCTGCAGGAAATCGTCGCTGGCGACAGCCATTCCGTCGAGTGTTTCCGCCGTTGCCGGCCACCAGTTCTTATCGCTCAGCCGCTGGCCCAGGATGGCGAGGGCTGGAACACCGCGAGTGAGACAGTCGTCGACAGCACGCATCAACGCGTGGGTCTTGCCTTGGCCCGCCGGGCCGATCAGAGCGAATCCGCGATTGGTGAGGGCCTTGGCGGCGCTGCCGGTGGCCAAGTACTGTAGGGCCTGCAGAGCGGAAATGGCTGAATCCAGGTTTCGCCGGTCATAGGTCGACAATTTCTCCCACTCGACGTACGCAAGATCGACCAGCCTGCTCGTGAGCCCTGCGATCTTCCCGAGATCAGGTACGAGGGGTGGCAAGACGTCCCCTTCGCTATCGCCAGTGCCGAAGGTATGTGCGCAGGCGTCGTCGAGCTCTGTGATCAACGGTACTGCTGCGCCCGTGCTGGCGCCCCACATTCCGATGTCATGCATGGCTGCGCCGATCGCGCTTTTGGCGAGAGTACGGGCAGTGGCGACGAACGATGGGCCGATCACCGACGCATCGATGATGCCGTTGATGGACGACGGGGAGTCGGCCTGAGGGGTGTAGCGCTCACCTGCCACTCGGACCGACTCGGCGAACCTGTCCTTCAACCACTCGTCCGTGATCTCGAGTCCGCCGAACCAATACTCGCGACGTCCAGCATGCTCTTTCCGAGTCAGCTCTGCTGTGATGTCTCCGGCGCGAAGGGTGGCGAACTCGATTCCGCTCGCGGCTGGGAAATCGGAGCGCCACCGGGCGACGGCCTCGTCCCAACGGTCTTGATCTGCCTTGGTGGTCCCTGCCCCCGAGTCCGTAAAGTCGTACGGCACCACGAAGGTCAACTTCGTCAGGCTCGGACGCTTCGCACAGACGGCCTCGACAGACTCACGCATGCCACCGAGTGCGTCGGCGAGGCTGGCATGGAATTTCGCCTGGAATCCCTCTTGGTGCCCGTCCGAGTAGAGCTCGTACCACTCGACTCCCGCGTCCGGAGCACGGGTCTTTCGAGTCTCGAGGTGACCATCTCGCACGGGCGGACGAAGTTGGTAAGAAAGCTCCTCCCATGCCCGAGCCTGACTCCCCTCGTGGGCGCGAATCTCTCTCAAGCGGACATGGGCACCGCCAGGGCGCGGCGTCACGCCACAACCTCGGGCACGGCGGTCTGCTTGATGTGCTCGAGCGTGTCGACGATGAGCTCGACGTCAGCATCGGGGAAGAAGTAGTCGGGGCCGGTGGGGGCGTGGTCCGTGTAGGGGGACTCGAAGAGACGGGCCGGCTCCATGACTCCGTTCTTGGTGAGCTCGTCGATGATGAGGTTCACGAATCGGACCTGGTCGGCGGAGAACTTGGTGTTGTCGAGGTAGTTCTCGAATGCCTCGATGGCCGCGGACCGATCGAGGCCGACGAGGCTGCGGACGAAGATGCCGAGGCCGCCGCCCTGCTCGGTGGCCCATTCGATGTCGACGTGGTGGCCCCCCGAGGCGACGAGCATCTGCTCCAACTCCGTGAGATCCTCTCCGGTCAGCTGCTTGTTGCGACGGAGGCGCTGGAGGGCGAGGTTGTCGAGGTGCTCGCGCAGGTAGGCCTCTGCCTTGGCGCGAAAGCGCTCGAAGTTCGTGCCGGGCGTGACTCTGGGTAGGACGACTTCGATGCCCTCGCCGAGGATGTCCTCAAAGTCGGTGTAGACGGGGTTGCGCGACGTCTTCTCGATGAAGCGGACCAGGGTGCGCAGCTTGCGGCGCGCCTCCTCGAGCATGGGCAGGGTGACGTCGATCCACCATTCATCGCCGGCGACCGACTCCAGCAGCACCGCCCGCTCGGCGACGCTCGGGATGGTTGTCTTGCCTAGCAGCGCGGACGCGATGCGCTGCACCGTCTCGCGCAGTCGTTCGGCCAGAACCGCGTCGCCGTCGAGTTGAGCGAGCTGGCGGCGCAGTATGAGCAGGTCGAAGCGCTTGGCGTCCTCATCGTCGTCATGAACCGACGACGGGAGTCCGGCAAGCGCGAGCAGTGCCTCGGTGTCCTCCGCCTCGATCGACCTCCAGGCGCCGGTGTCGGCGTACTTCTCGACTGCCTTGCGGTGCGGGCGGACCACGAAGTTGTCAAGGTTCATCCCCGCGACGACCTCGTGCAACGTCGACGCGGTCGAGGTCCGCAGGTCCGGCTCGGTGTCACCCAGCCCGATCACCAAACCGAGGCGCGCTTCGAAGAGACGCTGAGACAGCGACTTCTGGATCTCGCCCTGCGAGCCCGGGAGATCCTGGCTGAAGTACTCGAGGTTGCCGCAGAAGTCGAAGACGAGGAAATCCTCCTTGTCCTCGTCCGGGCCGAACAGATCTGGGCACAGGCGTGTGCCACGTCCGATCATCTGCCAGAACTTCGACTTCGAGCGGACCATCTTGAAGAAGACGAGATTGACGACTTCGGGGACGTCGATGCCGGTGTCGAGCATGTCGACGCTGATCGCGATGTGCGGCGCCTTGTCCTTGATCGAGAAGTCGTCGATCAGTGACTGCGCGTACGGGGTGCCATGGGTGATCACGCGGGCGAAGTGGCCGGCAAGCTCGGGATAGGCGAGATTGAAGCGCTTCTCGATGAACTCGGCGTGCTTCTGGCTCTTGGCGAAGACGATCGTCTTGCCCAGTCGGTCGGCGCCGGCCACCTTGTATCCCTGGATCATTAGGGTTTCGAGGACCTTGTCGACGGTGTCCTCGTTGAAGAGGAACCGGTTGAGGTCTTCGGCATCGACCTCCTCGGGCGGACCGTCCTCGCCCCAGTCGAGGGCGTCCCACTGGTCCTGCTCTTCCTCGGTGAGGTCGTCGTACTTGATGCCCGAACGCAGGAACTGGGTGCCGACGCTGATGCCCTTCGGTGGCACGAGGTAGCCGGACTCGACGGCCTCGTCGAGGGAGTAGTTGTCGGTGGGTACGCCGTCTTCGAGATGGAACAGTCGATAGGTGTTGTGGTCGACCTCGTCCTTCGGCGTCGCCGTCAGACCGACGAGCATCGCGTCGAAGTAGTCGAAGATCGCGCCGTACCTGGCATAGACGGAGCGGTGGGCCTCGTCGATGACGATGAGGTCGAAGTGGCCCGGCCCGAACCGACGGAGGCCGCCGTCGACCTCGTTGATGAGGTTCATCATCGTCGGGTACGTCGAGACGTAGACGCGGCCCTCGACGGCCTTCTCGGTCACGAGGTTCACGGTCGTCGAGCCGGGCAGGTGCTCCTTGAATGCGTTCGCCGCCTGGCGCACCAAGGCCGTGCGGTCGGCGAGGAACAGCACCCGCTTGACCCAGTTCGCCTTCTGGAGCAGGTCGACCAGTGCGATGGTGGTGCGAGTCTTGCCCGACCCGGTGGCCATGACCAGCAGCGCTTCACGCTGCTTGCGGTCAAGAGCATCTCCCACAGCCTTGATTGCGCGCACCTGGTAGGGCCGGCCGGCGATGTCGGTGTTCACCTGCGCCGCGGTGAGCGGCAGCTTGGTCTGCCTGCGCTGGATGAGCAGCTCGAGCTCGTCGCGGGTGTAGAAGCCTTGGGTCTCCCGTGGCGGGTAGCCGCCGGCGTCGTCCCAGATCCGGTGCTCGTAGCCGTTGGTGTAGAAGATCACGGGTCGGCGCCCGAACTGGGCCTCTAGGCAGTCGGCGTACAGCTTGGCCTGTTGCTGGCCGACCTCGGGGGACTTCGACGTGCGCTTGGCCTCCACCACCGCCAGCGGCAGGCCGTCGGCACCCCACAGCACGTAGTCGACGAAGCCCGTGCCCTCGGCGTTGGGCATGCCCGTGACCTCATACTCGCGGTCGCGCGCCTCGGCCAGCTCCCAGCCGGCCTCGTGCAGCAGGACATCGATGAACAGGTCGCGTGCAGCCGCCTCGTCGTAGTCCCGGGTGTCAGGAGCGGCTGCGGCCTGGGCGGCCGCGATTTGCCGCTTCAGGTCGGCGATCTCGGCCTCGTGTGCCGCGAGGCGTTCGTCCTTCTCGGCAAGCTCGCGAGCGTACGCCTCGTCCCGCTCCTTGAACTTCGTAGCGAGGCGGGCAAACTCCTCGCGAGACAGCGGGGCAGCCTTGGCGGCGACCGCCGGGTCGAACTGCGCCTTCAGCGGCACCACGCCTGGTTGCGGCGAGTGGTGATACGAGGTCCACACCACGACGTTGAACAGCTCGCGCAGCACGGCCAGCGAGACATCCGGGCGGATCTTCCGGTTCTCATGCACTGCTGTGTTGGCGATGCGCCGGATCGCCGTCAACTTCTGGGCGATGCCTTGCGGCACCTTCGCCTTGAACGCTGCGTCGTTGATCTTGGCGGCCAGGTCGTCGCGGTAGGGGATCGGCAGCGACAGGACTTCGTAGAGGTAGCCGACCAGCTCCTCGACGACGCGCCGGCTGTAGAAGCACGCCGAACGCGGGTCCGACGACAGGTACGACTCAGCCCGGGCGCAGTCGTCATGCAGCGACGGCAGCGTTTGGCGGACGAAGTCGAAGTTGCCCATGGCGATAGTTCACTCGCCGTCGCTGTCGATATCGAAGTGGGTAGCAAGGCGCTCGAGAGTGAACTCCTGCCTGAGTTTGCACGCGCTGTGCTGGCTGGCGAACATGCCCTTCTCCCAGTAGGCGTCGCTCTCAGGCCGGGCGTCGAGCCACTCCACGGGGACAACCCACTCCGCCTGCTCGTCGTCGGGGTGGTCGAAGCGTGCATGCGGCTGGGACTCCAGATCCTGCTCGGCCAGCTGTACCCAGGCGCCACCGACCTTGACCCGCGCGTCTATCCACCTGCTGGCGGCCGACAGCGTCCTGCCGACCGCGACGTAGCCGGTCCCTGGGAGGTTGACCCAGACGCGTGCGCCCTCGGGCAGCGAACGCATCGTCTGGCTGTAGAACCGGCCACCACCGGCGGCGATGAAGTTGAATCGCCGGGCGTCGGCCCAGTTGCGACCTCCGCCGTACGACACGTACCAGTCGATCTGGTTCCACGGCGCCCGCTTGCTCTTCTTGCTGCCCTTCGGAGCGGCCGCCGTCTCCTCGTCGGACGCGGCCAGCCACGACCTTGCGAGATAGCGCCGGTTGTCGTCCTCCAGATACGCGAAGAAGACGGCGTTGACCGGGACGCCGAACTCGCGCAGGTAGTTGACGATCCGTTCCGAGCTGGCGTCGAGCTCGGCCGCCACGATGGTCAAGCTCAGCTCGCCATTGAGCTCGTCGGGTGGTGCACTGCCGAATACGTCTTCAAACGCCGCCTCGAACGGCTGGTCAAGGTGCTTGGTGGCGATGTCGATGATGTCGTCGCGCGACAGGGTGGACGCCCACGAGCCGTAGTCGAGCACCTGGGCGACGACCTCGCGTGGGGTCTTGTCGCGCTTGAGCTCCAGCAGGTGAAGATTGCCGTCGACGTCAATTGCCAGCAGGTCGAGACGCGGCCCGTACGGCGTGATCACCTCGCTGCCGATGACGAGCAGGCGATCTCCGAGAAGCGAAGGATCACGCTTGAGGAACTCGTGCAGGTCCTTCTCTGCAGGGAGCACAGATGTCGCCAGCGGTTTCGGCTCGTCGCCGTCGATGCGCCACATCCTCATCTCAACGGGCATCAGTCACAGCTCCCCTCGAAACGCGCGGGCTTCGAGAGAGGCGAAGAGCTCGTCGTCTTTGGTCGCGGCTCGCCGCACAGCGTTGAGAGACTCATCCACTGCCCCCAAAGCTTCGGCGAACTCTGCCTGGGCCCGGTCGGATGCCCTAGGCGCCGGGGACGTCTTCACGATGGTGGCGTTCAGATTCGGGAGCGTGGCACCGAGGGCGCTCCGCTCCAAATGCGACTTCATCCGAGGAGATGTGACGACCGAGTGAAGGAAGCGGCTATCCACGGCGCGGGGCCGAAGAATCAAGGAGCCGGTTCCGCAGAGCATGCCATCGTGCCCGGGTCCGGCGACGCCGGCGCGACCCATCTCACCTCGTCGCCCGAGAACAACGTCCCCTTCGTGAAGCCGGTAGAGCGAGAGTGAAGCGGCCTTGGTGTCAGTCACAGAAAACTCGCCGTCTGGTTGCAGCTGTCCGTCCCGGATGTGCATCGGGTTGATGACGGGCACGCCACCGGAGACGTAGTCCTCCTTATGCAGCAGCGAGCCGAAAGGGCCGATCTGAACGTTCGCGATCTCACCGAGTGTTGAGCTCCAGATCTCAGTCACGAACATCTCGTTGAAGATCGACTGCGTCAACGCGTCGACGTGGGTGAGGATCTGGCGGCGCTTGGCGCGGAGCGCGTCGGCGTGGTCGAGGATCGCGGCGATGCGGCGCTGCTCGGGGACGGGGGGCAGATGTAGGTCGAATCGGAGGAGTTGCTCGCGGTTGAGCTTCGGAATATTTGCGCGGTTCGACAAAGACGTCGCGTAGTCGAGGAAGTCCTGGCTGCGGAGTACGTACGCGACGTACTCGGGAATGGCGAGGTTGCGGTCGACATCGAGCGCGTACATGTCAGCACTACAAACCCCCGCGAGGTCGACGAGGGCTACCTTGTTCAGGTTGGGACGAATCTTCGAGTACAAGACGTCGCCTGCCTCGAATCGGTACTTGCCGCTGGTTACGCCGTCCTCGCCAGCCGTCCGATAGTCACGTAGACGTCCGGAGCCCTTCTCGATGGAGTCGGGCGCGATATGAGGCAGGCGGGCGAACTCCGGACGAGTTGGATCAACAAGCGATGACCGAACGGTGCAGACGTCGCCGAGCGTGGTCACGAGAGCATCGCCTTCAGCTCGGCGAGCCCTTTGGCGATCTCGTCTTCCAGAGTCTCGATGTCGGCGATGATCTCCAGCGGAGCGCGGTGCTCGACCTCGTCGTGGACGATCTCCTTGTACCGGTTGATCGAGAGGTCGTAGCCCTGGGCGACGATGTCCGCCTTGGGAATGAGGAAGGAACAGTCGGTCCGGGCACGATCCTTCTCGGTCGCGCGGTTCTGCCAGCGGGCGAGCACGTCGGGCAGGTCGTTGGCTTCGACGGGGTTGCGCTTGTCGTCGAGAGAAAAGCCGTCGGCGCGGACGTCGTAGAACCAGACGTCTTCGGTGCCGCCCGAGTTGGTCTTGGTGAAGAACAGGATCGCCGTCGAGACACCAGCGTATGGACGGAAGACACCGGGGGGCAGCTTCACGACCGCGTCGAGCTTCTGGTCCTCGACCAGGATGCGCCGCAGGTCCTTGTGCGCCTTCGAAGAGCCGAACAGCACGCCGTCCGGGACGATGACCGCAGCCCGCCCGCCAGGCTTGAGCAGCTTGAGGAACAGCGCGGCGAAGAGCAACTCGGTCTTCTTCGTCTTGACCACGCGCTGTAGGTCCTTGGCCGCAGACTCGTAGTCGAGTGAGCCCGCGAACGGCGGATTGGCCAGGATCAGCGTGTACTTGTCTGCATCTCCGGCTGCTCCCTCGGAGAGAGAGTCTCGGTAGCGGATGTCGGGGGACTCGATGCCGTGCAGCAGCATGTTCATGCTGCCGATGCGCAGCATGGTGGAGTCGAAGTCGTAGCCGTGGAACATCGAGGCGTGGAAGTGCATGCGCTGCGTTGAGTCGAGGAGGGCCTCGGCATGGGTGTCGCGCACGTACTCACTCGCGGCGACCAGGAACCCGGCCGTGCCGCAGGCCGGGTCGCAGATCTCGTCCGACGGCTCAGGAGCGGCCATCTCGACCATGAGTTTGATGATGTGCCGAGGGGTGCGGAACTGGCCGTTGACGCCGGCGGAGGCGATCTTGGAGAGCAGGTACTCGTACAGGTCGCCGTTAGTGTCACGGTCCGCCATCGGGATGTCGTCGAGCATGTCAACGACCTTGGACAGCAGCGCCGGGGTCGGGATGGTGAAGCGGGCGTCCTTCATGTGCTCGCTGTAGGTGGTGCCGTCGCCCAAGCTGCGCAGGAACGGGAACACCTCATCGGCGATGGTCTTGTGCATCAGCTCGGGGGAGGCGTTCTTGAACTGGCCCCACCGCAGGTGCGCATGGCCCGGCAGGAAGACCGGGTTGTCGACCTCGGTCCTGGTGACGCGCGCCTTCTTCTCCGCCAGGGTCTGAATGTCGTCAAGACGTCGGATGAACAGTAGGTAGGTGATCTGTTCGATGACTTCCAGCGGGTTGCTGATGCCACCGGACCAGAAGGCGTCCCAGACGCGGTCGATCTTGCTCTTCAGCTCACCCGTGATCACTGGCGCAACTCTAGTGAGCGCACGGCGTTCAGACGGCGGCATTGGCCACCTCCCGCTGCCCTGGATCTCTGGGCAGCCCTGCAGGATGGCCGTTGCCACCGACACAAGTGGTCATGTTGCACACGCTGATGGCCACTCGCTGCCGCGCGTCGGCCTTGGGGAACGACGGCGGCCAGACGGGCCGCCACCGACCCCAGGAGTTCCCATGGCTGCCACCATCACTCGCAAGGTCGTGTCGCTGACCGACGCCGCCGAGATCCTCGCCGTCTCGACGAAGACCGTCCGTCGCTACATCGCCGACGGGCACCTCGAGGCGGTGCGGCTCGGGCGCAAGACGCTGCGGATCAAGGTCGACTCGATAGACAGGTTCACCGACGCACGGCCCGTCGGCGGCTGGCGGCGGGCGGGATGAGTGGTTTCGAGGCTCGCTTCGCTCGCACCTCAACCACCCCGGGGGAGCGGACAGACCTGGTCAGAAGCGCTTGTTCCCCGATTGTTCCCCGAATTGGAAAGAGGCCCTCGAAAGGGCCTCTGACCTGCGGTTATATGGTGGGCGATACTGGGTTTGAACCAGTGACCTCTTCCGTGTCAAGGAAGCGCGCTACCGCTGCGCCAATCGCCCGTGGGTGGTGCTGGGTGCATCTTTGAGTTGTTCGAGGTGGGTACGGGATTTGAACCCGTGTACACGGATTTGCAGTCCGTTGCCTCGCCTCTCGGCCAACCCACCGTGGAGGCCCACACGTGGCCGGCAACTCCCGAGCGGACGACGAGGCTCGAACTCGCGACCTCAACCTTGGCAAGGTTGCGCTCTACCAACTGAGCTACGTCCGCTTGTCTGACCGGTTGCCCGGCAGAACGAAGAGAACCATACCCAAACACCCAACCTCCTCCAATTTCAGGTCCGGCGGGCGTGGCGCGGGGTCGTGCGCCCTAGGGTCGGGGGCATGCGGGTGTGGGTGAACGGTGGCCTCCTCGACGACCCGGAGAGCGCGGCGATCACCGTCAGCGACCACGGTCTGACGGTCGGGGACGGGGTGTTCGAGGCGGTCAAGATCGTCGACGACCAGCCGTTCGCGCTGACCCGGCACCTCGAGCGGCTGCAGCGGTCCGCACGTGGGCTGGGGCTCCCGGAGGTGGACGACGCGACGGTGCGCGAGGGCATCAAGGCGGTGCTGGCCGACGGTGGGCTGGCGTTGGGAAGGCTGCGCATCACGTACACCGGCGGGCCGGCGCCGATGGGGTCCGGGCGGGGGGATGCCCCGCCGACGCTGATCGTCGCCGCGGCGCCGATGACGGCCTGGCCGCCGACCGCGAGCGTCGCGACGGTGCCGTGGCCACGTAACGAGCGGGGTGCTCTCGCGGGCCTGAAGACGACGTCGTACGCCGAGAACGTGGTCGCCCTGGCCGAGGCCAAGCGGCGCGGGGCCGGGGAGGCGGTGTTCGCGAACCTTGCGGGCCACCTGTGCGAGGGCACGGGCAGCAACGTCTTCTACGTCGTCGACGGCGAGCTGCGCACGCCGACGCTGGCCAGTGGCTGCCTCGCCGGCGTCACCCGCGCGCTGATCCTCGAGTGGGTCGGCGGGCGCGAGGTGGACGAGCCGATCGAGGTCGTCGACGAGGCAAGCGAGGTGTTCCTGGCGTCCACGACCCGCGACGTGCAGGCCGTAGCGCGGTGGGACGACCGCGAGCTGCCCGCGCCCGGTCCGGTGACGGCGGATGCCTTGGCGACCTGGCGGCGGCGCGAGCCCGAGCTGCTGGGCGCCTGAGCCCACGTCCTGGGGAGGGCGTGAACTTCCCGGCACTTCCGGGTCTCTTAACCCATGGAGCGGGACGCCCGCATGCCGCACTCTCGGGGGATCGACCCATCGTTGAGGAGGCACCATGCCCGCACGCGACGCCTGGACGAGGAGCAGCAAGCACCGCAGGCTCGGACGGGTGGTCCTGCTCGCGGCCACCGCGTCGCTGGGCCTGGTGGCGGCGATGACGCCGACGCCGGGGGTGGCGGAGGCCAGCCGGAGCCAGGGCCAGGGCCAGGCGCCGCGGTCGAGCGAGCCCGTCTCCGGGGCGCGCGGGCAGAGCATGCCGGTGAACCCAGGGCCCTACAGGGTCCAGCAGCCTGACGGAAGCCACCTGACCGTGGTCGCCTGGGGCGACGCGAGGAACCACGGCTTCCGCACGCTCGACGGCCACGCGGTCGCGAAGGATGCCTCGGGAACCTGGCGGTACGCCGCCGGGACCGGCGCCTCCGACCGCCCCGCTGCCAGCCATCTCGACGCCGACGGAGTCCCGGGGAGCGGCCAGGGGAGGCAGCCGCTGCTGGTCATCCTGGTGTCGTTCTCCGACCGGGCGCCGGTGGGGAGCTCCGAGGCGGCCTGGGCCGCCCAGTACTTCGGCTCGCGCGGGAGCCTCGCGGCCTACTACCGCGACAACAGCTTCAACATCCTCCAGCTCGTCCCGGCGCGGGAGACGAGCGGCAGCCGCGACGACGGTGTCGTCGGCTGGCTGAAGATGCCCTACCCCCACCCGAACTTCGCGGGCGACTTCGACAGCCGGCGGGCCAAGCTCACCAAGGACGCGTTGAGGGGCGCCGACCGCTACGTCGACTACCAGGCCTTCGACAAGGACAAGGACGGCCGCATCGCGCCGGCCGAGCTGCGCATCGCCATCGTGGCGGCGGGGTACGAGACGTCGTACGGCGGTGCGGGCGACGTCTGCGGGCCCAGCGTCTGGGCCCACCAGGGCGCGCTGCTGGACGGGGGACCCAAGGTCGACGGCATGCAGTTCGACAGGGACGCGGGCACCATGATCGGGGAGTGGATGTGCCGGACCTCCGACAACCCGGGACACATGTCGACGATCGGTCTCTCGGCGGCCCTGATGGGCTTCGACATCGGCCTGCCCGCGCTCTTCGACAGGGACGGCTCCTCGTCCGGGCTCGGCACCTGGAGCCTGATGGCGGAAGGGGCCTGGAACAGGCTCCCCGGAACCCCGTCGGGCACCGCACCCGCGATGCTCGACGCCTTCTCCAAGTCGCTCCAAGGCTGGGTCACCCCGACCGGTGTGTTCGGCGGGCTGCCCGGTGGGCCGCTGCCGCCCGCGGAGACGAGCCCCACGGCGTACCGGCTCCTGGAGAACCCCGGAGGCGTGGACTGGGTGCGCGACGAGCAACGCGGCAAGGGGGAGTACTTCCTCGTCGAGAACCGCCAGCAGCTCAGCTGGGACGTCGGCCTGCCCGCCTGCGGGGTCCTCGTCTACCACGTCGACGAGTCCGTCACGCCCTTCGGCTCGGTGGCCGGCGATCGCGACCGGCACCGGCTGGTGGACATCGTCGAGGCAATCGGTACGACGCCGCTCGACTCCGACTCCTACAACGGCTCGGCCGCGGACGTGTTCCCCGGCTCGAGCGGGCACGTCGACTTCACCGACACCACCTCGCCGGCCGCACGGCTGTACTCCGGCGCGGCGACCCGGGTGTCGATGCACGTGTCGGGCGGGTGCGCACCGGCCAGCATGGCCGCCGACTTCGCCGCGCCCATCCCGAACGACGCGTTCAGTGCGGCGTCCCTCATGGGCGGAGCAGAGGGCAGCCTGCAGGGCGGGACCAGCGGGGCCACGAAGCAAGCGGGGGAGCCGGCGGTCGCCGGAGACCCCGGTGGCGCGTCCATCTGGTACCGGTTCACGGCACCGGCGGACGGCGACCTGGCGCTCTCCACGCAGGGGTCGAGGTTCGACACCGTGTTGGGCGTCTACAGCGGCACGTCCGTCTCGTCGTTGAAGAAGGTGGCGGACAACGACAACCGCGGTGCGGCCACCTGGAGTGCCCTCACCGCGCGTGTCGAGCGTGGCAGGACCTACCGCGTCGCCGTGGACGGCTCGTCGGCCACCGGCGCAGTGGCGCAAGGCCTCTCACTGCTCACCTACGCGTTCACACCGGGCAACGACGACCTGCGCGACGCGGTCCGCCTGACGGGCAGCCCAGGTCGGGTGCTGGGCTCCACCGAAGGAGCCACCCTCGAGCGCAAGGAACCGACCAAGGTCGCCGGCCAGCCGGCCGACCACTCCGTCTGGTACTCGTACAAGGCCCCGGCCAGCGGCCGTCTCGTCGTCGACCTGTCGGGATCGAACTTCGACACCTTGCTGGCCGTCTACACCGGCTCGACGGTGTCCCACCTGCACCGGGTGGCCGCGGACGACGACAGCGCGGAGGGCAGGCGCAGCCTGGTGTCGTTCAAGGTGGTGCGCGGCACGACGTACCGGATCGCCGTCGCGGGCGTCTCGGACGCCGGGAAGCTGGTGCTGCGCTGGCACGGCTGACGCCGTGGCGGTAGCCGACCTCGATGCCGGATCGGCCGGATCCGTGCGCTAAGGTTTCGCCTCGTCCCGCAAGGGACCCGAAGGGCGATTGGCGCAGTGGTAGCGCGCTTCGTTCACACCGAAGAGGTCACTGGTTCGAACCCAGTATCGCCCACCTCGAGATTGGCGCAGTGGTAGCGCGGCTCTGCCGTTTGCACCGAAGAGGTCACTGGTTCGAACCCAGTATCGCCCACCTCATGAGCGAGAATTCCTCGCCAGATCCCGCACGATGGCCACCAGCCCCGGCCCCGCCGCCTCGTGCGAGAACCCGTTCACGAACGCGTCGTACGACGCCTCCGCCATCGCCTGCCAGAGGTCGTCGTCGCGGCTGAGCCGGACGACCTGCGCGGCGAGCTCCTCGGGTGAGTCGCCGACCAGCAGGTCGCGCCCCTCCACCAGGCCGCCGCCCTCGGCGCCGATCGACGTGGTCACCGTGGGCACGCCGTAGCTCATCGCGGTCACGATCTTGCCCTTGAAGCCGGCGCCGATGCGCAGCGGGACGAGGCTCATGCGGGCGGTGGCGAAGAGGTCGGCGAGGTCCGGCACGTACCCGACCACCGCGACGTCCTCGCGCGCCAGCGCCGCCACGGACGGCGGGATGCCGTGGCCGGCGACCACGAACCGGTTGGTCACACCCGCCGATCGGACCAGGCCGAGCACCTCGTCGACGAACCAGTGCACGCCGTCGGCGTTGGGGGTGTGCGCGAACCCGCCCAGGAACACCAGGTCGCGCCGGCGCCGCAGCTCGGCCGACCGCGAGTTCGCCCAGCGGCCGACCGGCCCGAGACGGTGGAGCACGCGACGTCGCCGAAACAGGGCGCGCTGGGCGGACGCGAGCACGGGTGCCTCGCGCATCAGCGGGACCGCGTGGACCGTGGCCCCGGGCGTCGAGGTGCGCAGCAGGTCGCGCTCGGCGGTGCTGACCACGATGGTGGCGTCGGCACCGTTGATCAGGCCGAGCTCCATGTCCCGCATCCGTCCGACGTCCGGGTTGTCGAACCCGCCGACGGCCGCGTCGCGCTCCATCCGGAGGTGGTGGAGGTCCACCGGCAGGAAGACCACGGGGAGCGCGGGTGCGGTCGCCCGGATCGGCTCCAGCACGCGGGTCGCGGTCGGCGCGCGGTAGAGCAGTGCGACGTCGTGCACCGGCGCCAGCGCCGACACGACCTCCACCAGGGCCTCCGCGTCGGCGACCCGCGGTACCGACACACCGAGCGCGGCGACGGCGCGCGCATACGGCTCGTCGGGGTCTGCTCCCGCCGCCGCGAAGGTCACCTCGAAGCCGGCGCTCCTCAGGATCTGGAGCGTCGAGAACGTGCTCGCCGAGCCGCTGTCGCGGTCGGGCGTCGGGACGGCGTGGTCCACGACGAGGACACGCTGCGGCACGCGCGGAGCGTACTGAACAGCCAGTCAGTCCCGTCCCGACCCCGGGCAAATGCCCGATTGTGCTCCCGCGACCGAGGCAGCACGATCAACGGGGGAGGGAAGGCGATGGGGGGACGGGGCGAGGCTCTGCGGCGGTGCTGGGGCAACCGCCGGATGCGCGGCGCCCTCGCGGCGTACTTCCTCTTCAACCTCAACGAGTGGGCGAGCTGGATCGCCCTGCTCGTGTGGGCGTACGACGCGGAGGGGGTCCGCGGGGCCAGCGCGATCGCGGTCGCCCAGCTCGTGCCGTCGGCGGTGCTGGCCTCGCCCGCGGCCGCCTGGCTCGGCCGGATGCGGGGACCGCGGGCGCTGCGTCTGGGGTACGCCGCGCAGGCGGTGTCCATGGCGGTCGTCGGCGTGGCCGTGCTGCTCGAGGTGCCGTTCGTGGTGGCCTGCGTGGTGGCTGCGTGCTCGGCCGTGACCATGACGTTCACCCGGCCGGTCCACCACGCCCTCCTCCCGGAGATCTCCGACACCGCCGCGGAGCTCACCGCGGGGAACGCCGGCTCGGGCTCGATGGAGGCGGCCGCGATCTTCCTCGGGCCGCTGGTCAGCGGCATCCTCACGGCGTGGTGGCACCCGGGTGGCGTGCTCGTCGCGATGGGCGCCGCCTCCACCCTCGGCGTGCTGTGCACGCTGGGGCTGGGTCCGGGCGTGCCGCACACCTTCGACGACGGGTCGGACACCGGCCCGTCGGTGTCCCGGTCCGTGCTGCGGGACCCGGCCGCGCGGCTGCTGAGCGGGATGGTGGCCGCCGAGTACGTCCTGATCGGGACGCTCGACATCCTCATCGTGGTGCTCGCGCTGGACATCCTCGAGACGTCGTCGGCCGGGCCCGGTGTCCTCAACTCCGCGGCGGGTCTGGGTGGCGTCGTCGGAGCGGCGTTCACCGTCGTGCTCATCGGGTCACGGCGCCTGGCGCCGGTGCTGGTCGCGGCCGCCGTCGTCGCCGGCGTGCCGATCGCCCTCGCCGGGCTGTCGACCTCCGTCCTGCCCGCGTTCGCGCTGATCGCGCTGGGAGGAGCCGGCAAGGTCTTCTTCGACGTCACGGTGCGCACGTTCGTGCAGCGGCTGCTGCCCGACCGGCTGCTGACGGCGATGTTCGGTCTCAACGAGGCGACCTCCATGGCGGGCCTCGCGCTCGGGGCGGTGATGGCGCCTGCCCTGGTCACGGGGCTCGGGCCCGCCCTGGCGTTCGTGGTCACCGGCTTGTTCCTGCCCGTCGTGGCCGGACTCGCCTGGTGGACACTGGGACGGCTCGACGCGTCCACGGTGGTCCCGGCCGACCGGCTGGCCCTGCTCCAGGAGGTCTCGGTCTTCGCGCCGCTGGCGCCCCGCGTCGTGGAGCGGCTCGCGCTGTTCTCCGGCCGGGAGTGGCACGAGCCGGGCGTCGCCGTCGTGCGCGAGGGCGAGGTCGGCGACCTCTTCTACGTCATCGAGTCGGGCGAGGCGGTGGTCGCGCACGGCTCGGACACCATCCGTCGGCTCGGCGCGGGGGACTGGTTCGGCGAGCTGGCGCTGCTGCACGCCGACCGGCACCGCACGGCGACGGTCACGGCCGACACCCCGCTCACGCTGCTGACGGTCGACCGCACGACGTTCCTGACCGCGCTGGCAGGGGCTCCGCGGTCCCGCTCCGCGGTCGACGACCACGCCCGCGTCAACTACCGCTGACACCGGTTCGCTCGAACACCTGTTCGATCTCGTGCCACACTGGAGCCGTGGCCGGAGGCATGAACAAGCGCGGGGGACACCCCTACGGCACCATGGCCGAGCGCATCGCCGCGACCAAGGCCGCCGCCGCGTCACCGGCTCCCGACCCGGCTCCCGCCCCAGCCTCGGCGGCACCGTCGCCCGAGCCCGGCCGCGGACCCGACAGGCTCAGGCACTGCTGGGTCCGCGACCAGCACGGCCGGCTGCCGGCGCTGCTGCTGGAGTGGCGGCGTACGGCGTCGGGCTGGCAGGGCCGCGTCGTGCACCCCGTCCCCGACCCGGCCGGCGTCGGTGGCTGGATCCTGGTCGAGGAGTGGCTCCCGGCCGGGACCCTCGACCAGGCCTGAGGAGCGTCAGAGCTTGGTCATCGCGATCGACCACCGCGGGGAGTCGTCCATCCCGGCGGTGTCGTAGGACAGGGTGCGACCGTCGGCGATCTTCCAGCCGAGCGGCGGGCTGCTGAGGCCGTAGCCCTCGGGCAGGTGCAGGGTGACCTCGACCGCCTCGGGACCGACCATCGACTGCGGGTCGAGGTCGAGCCGGTACGTCATCGCGTCGCCGTCGACCGTGGCCGCGTGCGGCACCGTGTAGGTGACGTCGAGGACCGCCTTGCTGTTCGGCTCGAGGGTGACCTTGCGGTAGAAGTACGGGCGGTCCATCACGGAGCGGATGATGGGCCGGAAAGGGATCCCGCGCATCGTGGGCTGGCCCTCGACCGTGGCGCCCTTCGGCAGGAAGACCGCGACGGCGTTGCCGGCCCAGCGGGTGTAGTAGCCCCAGTGCGGGTCCTTGGCCGGGTCCTCGGGCTGGTTGTCGGTCCACGGCGGCGTGAACACCGGCGAGTTGTTGTCGATGGTCACGGTCAGGTGCACCTGCGCGCTGCCGTCCGCCGCGAGCTTGACGTCGGACTCGACCCGGCGGGCCTGCCAGTAGTCGGCCTTGCTGGAGTTGATGTTCTGGGTGAACACGCCCAGGTAGTCGTGGTCGGTCCCGCTGAGGTCGCCCGCGAGGCCGCGCTTCTCGAAGGCGTCCTGGAGCCGCGGGTCACGGAAGTACAGCGCGAAGTGCCGGCCCTTGGCGGCGTTCGCGAGGGTCTCGAACTTGTCGGCGAAGTGACCGCCCTCGAAGAGCTTCTCGCGGAACGCCGGCACGACCGCGGCGTTGATGGCCTTCCGCTCCTCTTCGGTGTCGTAGTAGTCGTAGCTGCCGGCGAGCACCTTGACGAGGTTGCCGGAGTCGAGCTGGCCGACGCCCTCGGCCTCGACCGGGCCGGTGAGGTTCATCAGCCGGGCCAGGGCCTGGAGGTCGACGGTGATCACGCCGTCGAACTTCTGGCCGAACCGGACCTGCCAGGCCCGGAGCAGCTCCTCGCCGGACTGCGACCAGTTCGGCGAGAACGTCGCGTTCATCAGCCGCGTCTTGCCGGGCGTGTGGAACGGGTTGCCCTTCACCTTCGGCCACTTGATCTTGCCGTCGGTGTCGGCGACCACGTCCTCGTTGGTGACCGTGTCGCCGAACTCGACCTTGCCGTCCGCCAGGGTCAGCGGCACCAGCGTGAGGGTGGCGCCGCCGGAGTACCGCAGCTCCGCGGGGTTCATGATCGCCACGATGTAGTGCCGGTCGCCGTCGGCGCCCAGCACGTCGGGGAGCGCGTCGAGGACGGGCTCGGCCTCGTCGTACGTCGTCCGGAGCGGCTCGATCTTGGCCATCGCCTCGTCGCGGGCGTCGCGCACCTGCTGGCCGACGATCGGGGTGTTGCCCTTGACCGCGGCGAGGTCGTCGGCGGCCGCGCGCAGGTGCAGGCCGGCCTGGTTGAGCGAGGTGAGGATGTCCTCGACCTGGGCCAGGTCGACGGTGGAGTTGAGGACGAGGCTGTCGCTCTGCATGACCTTCGGGTAGACCTCGGTGCCGATCTCGGCCACGGACGTCGCCTGGTCGAGGGCGCCGACCAGGTGACGGGCGTCGTTGACCGCGCCACCGGCCACCGGCACCCACCGCCACACGTCACCGCCGAAGCCGTTCACCCGCGAGGAGGCGTCGTCGACGTGCACACGAGCCGCGGCCACGTGGGCGCGGGCCGCGTCGATGTCGTCGGCCTTGATGGCGTCCTGGGCCATGCCCAGCTCGTCACGCGCGGCGTCGGCCTGCGGCTTGACGTCCATCATCGGGCGGGCCAGCAGGGCCAGACCGACCAGGACGACCGCGAGCACGCCGAGGGCGAGCAGCACCCAGGGCCATCGGCGGCGCCGACCCCCGGATCCACGCTTCTCGCGTGCCATCGAGCCCCCTCGTCCGGCCTGCATCCGTAGCAGGAAGGATAGGTGCTGAGGCGAAACCGCCGCGCAGGAACGCCGAAGTGCTCGCTAGCATCGACAGCCTGTCCGCTGGGGTCTCGTGACGGGACTTCGTCCCTCCTCGACCAGCGGAACGACCCGAGAGGAGCAGGCCCGTGTCCGACATCAAGATCGCCCTCGTCACCGCCGGTGCGCGCGAGGAGAAGGCGGTCACGACGGGCACGAAGGCCTGGGAGCTGTACGCCGAGGAGCCGGACGTCATCGCGGCCCGGGTCGGCGGCCAGCTGAAGGACCTCGCCTACGAACTGGAGGACGGCGACGAGGTCGAGGCCGTCGCGATCGACAGCAAGGACGGCCACGACATCCTGCGGCACTCCACCGCGCACGTGATGGCCCAGGCCGTGCAGGACATCTGGCCCGACGCCCGGCTCGGGATCGGCCCGCCGATCGAGAACGGCTTCTACTACGACTTCGACGTCGAGGTGCCGTTCAGGCCGGAGGACCTCGAGAAGATCGAGACCCGGATGCGCAAGATCATCAAGGAGGGCCAGCGGTTCTCCCGGCGGGTGGTCTCCGACCACGACGCGCTGGTCGAGCTCAAGGACGAGCCCTACAAGGTCGAGCTGATCGGGCTGAAGGGTGCCGGCAAGGCCGAGGACGCGGCCGAAGGCGCGTCCGCCGAGGTGGGCGCCGGCGAGCTGACGATCTACGACAACATCCGTCGCGACGGCGAGGTGGCCTGGTCCGACCTCTGCCGCGGCCCGCACCTGCCGACCACCAAGCGGATCCCAGCGTTCAAGCTGATGCGCAGCGCCGCGGCGTACTGGCGCGGCAACGAGAAGAACAAGCAGCTCCAGCGCATCTACGGCACCGCCTGGGAGTCCAAGGAGGCGCTGGCCGACCACCTGCACCGCATCGAGGAGGCCGAGAAGCGCGACCACCGCAAGCTCGGGCGTGACCTCGACCTGTACTCCTTCCCCGACGAGCTCGGGTCCGGCCTCGCGGTCTTCCACCCCAAGGGCGGGGTGATCAAGCGGGTCATGGAGGACTACGTCCGCCAGCGGCACATCGAGGAGGGGTTCGAGTACGTCGGCACCCCGCACATCTCCAAGGAGGGGCTGTTCCACACCTCCGGGCACCTGCCGTACTACGCGGAGACCATGTACCCCGCCATGGAGTTCGAGAACGCGAAGTACCGGCTCAAGGCGATGAGCTGCCCGATGCACAACCTGATCTACCAGTCGCGCGGCCGGTCCTACCGCGAGCTGCCGCTGCGGCTGTTCGAGTTCGGCGGCGTCTACCGGCTGGAGAAGTCCGGCGTCGTGCACGGCCTGACCCGCGTGCGCGGGATGACCCAGGACGACTCGCACTCCTACGTCACCCAGGAGCAGGCACCCGACGAGGTCAAGCACCTGCTGAACTTCTGCCTCGGGCTGTTCCGCGACTTCGGGCTCGACGACTTCTACCTCGAGCTGTCGACCCGCGACGACAAGAACAAGGACAAGTTCCAGGGCTCCGACGAGGACTGGGAGGTCGCCACCGCGATCCTGCAGAAGGTGGCCGACGAGTCGGGTCTCGAGATGGTGCCCGACCCCGGTGGCGCGGCGTTCTACGGCCCGAAGATCTCGGTGCAGGCCCGCGACGCGATCGGCCGCACCTGGCAGATGTCGACGGTGCAGTACGACTTCGGCCAGCCGGCCGGGTTCGGGCTGGAGTACCAGGCCGCCGACGGCACCCGCCAGCAGCCGGTGATGATCCACTCCGCGAAGTTCGGGTCGATCGAGCGGTTCATCGGCGTGCTCGTCGAGCACTACGCCGGCGCGTTCCCGCCCTGGCTCTCGCCGGTGCAGGTGCAGGGCATCCCGATCGCCGAGCGGCACAACGACTACCTGGCCGACGTGGCGAAGCAGATGCGTGCGCGGGGACTGCGGGTCGAGGTCGACGACTCCGATGACCGGATGCAGAAGAAGATCCGCAACGCGCAGCTCCAGAAGGTGCCGTTCATGGTGATCGCCGGCGACCAGGACATCGAGGCCGGTGCGGTGTCGTTCCGCTACCGCGACGGGCACCAGGACAACGGCGTACCGGTCGCGGAGGCCATCGAGCGCGTGGCCGCCGCCGTCGCCTCGCGCGAACAGGTCTGATCCAGGTGCAGCTGCGTCCCGGCCGGGCGGGCGCGCTGGTCGACAGCCCCGACGGGGTGCTGCTGACCGGCGCACCTCCCGGTGCGGACGTGACGATCGAGGCGACGCTGGACCTCTGCGGCCGGTCGTGGAGCTGCACGGGAACGTACGTCGCGGACCGGGACGGCGAGGTCGACACGGCCGCCGACGCCAGCTCGGGCGGCACCTACAGCGGCACCGACCCGTTCGGCCTGTTCTGGAGCGTGACCCTGGACGCGCCGTACGACTGGTCGCTGCTGCACCCGATGCGGGTCGTGCTGCGCGCCACCTGTGAGGACGCGGTCGTGCAGACGTCGTACGCCCGCCCGGTGCTCGGCGACGGCGTGGGGGAGCACCAGGTCAGCGAGCCGGGCGTGGTCGGCCGGCTGTTCCTGCCCCCCCGTGCCAGCCGCGGCGTGATCCTGCTCGGCGGGTCGGTCCCCGGTCCGGGGCTGCCCGCGACGGGCGCGCTGCTCGCCGGCCACGGCGTCGCCGCACTGTCGCTGGCGTACTGGGGCTTCCCCGGCACCCTGGACGTGCTCCGCGACGTCGACGTCGAGACGGTCGGGCGGGCCGCGGACTGGCTACGCGCGCAGGACGGCATCGACGACGTGCCTCCGTGCGTTGTCGGTGCCTCGCGGGGGAGCGAGCTCGCGCTGCTGGCGGCTGCGCTGATGCCGGACAAGCTCGGGCCGGTGGCCTCGCTCGTGGGCAGCGGGGTGGCGTGGGGCGCCTTTGGGGAGGGTACGGACGTGCTCGAGACGGCGTGGCGGTACGACGGGGAGCCGGTCGCCCAGATGGCCGAGGACGAGGACGACCCGGGCGCCTGCCTCGACGACGCCTCGATGGTCGCGGCGGCGGAGATCCCCCTGGAGCGGGCGACCGGGCCGGTGCTGCTGCTCAGCGCCGAGGACGACGCCATGTGGCCCAGCGCGCGCCTGAGCCGGATCGCCGAGGCCCGCGCCGAGCGCGAGGGGGCGGGGGACCGGGTCGTGCACGTGGCGTACCCGGACGCCGGCCACTTCTGCACCACCCCGCCCGGCTTCCCGATCATCTCCGACCAGGCGCTGCGCAACGGCGGCAGCCGGGCCGGCAACCAGGGCGCCCGGCTGGATGCCTGGCGCCGGCTGCTCGACCACGTGGGAGGGGCCCGGTGACCGACCACCATGCCGCGCACCAGGACGGGATCGGCGAGCCGGACGGCCTCGAGCGGCTCTGGACGCCGTACCGGATGGCCTACATCCGCGGCGAGAACAAGCCGGCCGACGCCTCGGAGAAGGAGTGCCCGTTCTGCCGGATCCCGTCGCTGGACGACGAGTCCGGACTGGTCGTGCGGCGCGGTGAGACGGCGTACGTGCTGCTGAACCTCTACCCGTACGCCGCCGGGCACCTGATGGTCTGCCCGTACCGCCACGTCGCCGACTACACCGAGGTCACCGACGAGGAGTCGGCCGAGATCGCGGCGCTGACGCGGGCCGCGATGCGCACGGTACGTGCGGTCTCGCACGCGGAAGGCTTCAACATCGGCATCAACCAGGGGACGGCCGGCGGCGCCGGGATCCGCGCGCACCTGCACCAGCACGTGGTGCCGCGGTGGGTCGGCGACGCCAACTTCATGCCGGTGATCGGCCGGACCAAGACCCTGCCGCAGCTGCTCCAGGAGACACGGTCGCTGCTGGCCGAGGGCTGGGCCCCCTAGCGCACGGCCTTCTCGTAGCGCTGGCAGGGCGAGACGAACCGCTCGCCCAGCGCCTCGACCTCGTAGGGGAGGTACCCCGCGTCGGTCCAGCCGCGCTTCTCGTAGAACGCGCGCGCCCGGGCGTTGCCCGATGCGACCGCCAGCCAGGCGACGTCGTGGCCGCCGGCCGCCACCTGGGCCTCGGCCTCGTCCAGCAGCAACGCGGCCACGCCGGACCCGCGCGCGGCGCTGCCGACGTACACCTGCTCCACCTCGTCGGCGACCACCATGACGAACCCGACCACCTCACCGTCGATCTCGGCCACCGTCGTGTCGGCGACGCGGTGCGGGGCGCGGTCGTGGAACGCGGCCAGCGTCCGGCGCGCGGTCAGTCCGTCGGGCACGTGCCCGGGATGGGCGGAGTGCCAGCCCTCGTGCCAGATGTCCGCGACGGTCGCGGCGTCGTCGGGAGTGCCGGGCCGCAGGGTCACGCTCGCGCCGGTCGGGCTCATGCGAGCGAGCCTAGGGACGGGGTCCGACGGTGCTGCTACTTCTTCTTGTCGTGGATCTTCTCCGAGAGCGTCTCGACGTGGGACTTGTCGCGCTTCTCGGCGCGCTTCTCCTTGATGGACTTCCCGGACTTCTTGGACATGCCCTGGCGTGGCGACTTGTCGCTCATCGCGGCTCCCTCGAGTCGGTTGCCTGAGTGGCTCCGTGGGCCCAACCTACGCCTAGGCTCCACGCGTGAGGATTCCCCCGGCCCTGGGCTGGTCCGTGCTCGCGCTGGTGTTCCTCGACGAGCTGCTCGTGATGGCCGCGCTCGCCGTCTGGGGGGCCTGGGCCGGTGCCTGGTGGCTGGCCGTCGTCGCGGCGCTGGCCGGCGTGCTCGTGTGGTTCCTGTTCGCCTCGCCCAAGGCCCGCTTCGGTGGGCCGGTCGTCCGTCCCGCCGCGAAGGTGCTGGTCATCGGCTCGGCGGTCTCCGGGCTGTTCGTCGCGGGGTACGACGGGTGGGCCTGGGCGCTGCTGGTGTTCTCGCTGGTCGTCAACGCGGTCGCGCTGCACCGCGACATCCGGGACCTGGCGGCTGCCCACGACGGCTCGGCGCGCTGACCGCGATTCGTCAGCCCTCCGCGCGCTGCGGGTCCCCGGAGGATCGCTGACGAATGGGTGGCGAGGGCCCCGGGGGGCGATTCGTCAGCACTGTGTGCGCTGCGGGTGCCCGGAGGATCGCTGACGAATGGGTGGCGAGGGCCCCGGGGGGCGATTCGTCAGCACTGTGTGCGCTGCGGGTGCCCGGAGGATCGCTGACGAATCGGTGGCGAGGGCCCTCGCGGCGATTCGCCTGCGTCGCTGAGCGGAAGAAGACAGACGAGACCGCAGAAGAATCGGTCTGCAAGCCCCGATGCCTTGTCCCCCGTGCGCAGCCGGAGGAGAGTGCCGAGGAGCGGCGGTGCCGCTGGGGTGCCGCCCTGTCGATGGGAGGAGCACATGCACGCACGCTCCACGACGATCAACGGCGACTCGGGCGCCATCGAGGCAGGGATCGCCTACGTACGTGACGAGGTCATGCCGATGCTCGTGCAGATGCCCGGGTGTGTCGGGCTGTCGATGATGGTGGACCGTGCGGATGGCCGGTCGATCGCCACCACGTCGTGGTCGTCGTACGACGCGATGGTGGCATCCGCGGCCAACGTCTCGTCCGCTCGCGCCAAGGCGGCGGAGATCATGGGCGGCACACCGGTGGTCGACATGTGGGAGATCGCGGTGATGCACCGCGAGCACGACGCCCACGAGGGGTCGTGGTGCCGGGCCACCTGGCTCGAGATGACGCCGGACAAGATGGACCCGCTGCTGGACTACTACCGGACCAGGGTCCTGACGACGCTGGAGGACATGCACGGCTTCTGCAGCGCCAGCATGATGATCGACCGGGCGAGCGGTCGGGCCTGCAGCACGGCACGGTTCGCGGACCACGACGCCCTCATGGCTTCGGCCGCGGCGGCCCGGGAGCTCCGGGACACCGGTGCCGAGGACATCGGACTGCGAATCGTCGACGTCAACGCGTTCGAGCTCGCCATCGCGCACCTGCGCGTGCCCGAGCACGTCTGACAGCCCTCAGCCTGCCCGGTCCCTGCCCTCGGCGAAGAACGCCGCGAGGTCGTCGATGTCGGAGACCGGGACGGCCCGGCCGAAGGGGGCGTTCCAGTAGTCGTCCTCGGCGGGCGGGGACCAGGGGCCGACGTAGGCGTAGGGGACGGCGAGGTACGTGTCGCCGGCCGAGACGCCGTAGTTGACCTCGCCGACGCTGATGCCGATGTCGAAGTGCTCAGGCCAGAGGATCGGCGTCTGGTCGGGGGCGAGCGCGCGCAGGGCGGCGTCGCCGTCCGCGAACGCCGCCGCGACGACCGCCGCCGCGTCGGGGTCGACTTCCAGCACGTCGTCCAGGCCGACACCGGACCCGTCGGGGTAGAGGTCGGCGAGACCGCGGGCCTCGACCCCGAGCGCGCGGCCCAGCGCGGCCGGCGTCAGGCCGGTGATGCCGACCGTCGCCTCGGGGCCGACCACGTCGGTGCCGTCGACGCGCAGGTCCGGCGTGTGCGTCGTGCCGAACCCGCCCGGGAGCGCGCGGAGCGAGATCTCGCCGGTCTGCGCGTGCTGCGGTCCGGCCAGCACCAGCTCGCCGACGGCGTGCAGCGAGCGCCGGGTGGTGATGAGGGTGGAGTCGCCGCCCATTTCCTTCTCCTTACGACGTAACGCCGCGCCTTGTCAGCGACACGGAGCAAGAGCAGTCTCGGGCAACCGCGAGGGAGAGGGAACAGCCGTGGATGACGAGACGGTGACGACGCAGTGGCACCGGGTCGACGGCGACGACGTACCCGCCGAGGGCCGGGTCACCAGCACCGTCGTCGACGGCCGCGCCGTCGCGCTCACCCGTTGTGCCGGCCGGCTCGGGGCACTGGAGAACCGCTGCCCGCACCAAGGGGGCCCGGTCGGTGAGGGCTCGATCGAGAACGGCTGGCTGCGCTGCCCGTGGCACGGGTACGACTACGACCCGGGCACCGGCAAGCCGCCGGAGGGCTTCACGGACGCGGTCACGGCGTACGACGCGGAGGAGCGCGAGGACGGCGCGTACGTCGCGCTGCCCGCCCACCACGGACGCGGCCGCACCGTCGGCGACGCGGTCGTCGAGACCCTGGTCGCGCACGGGGTGGACACCGTCTTCGGCATGGTCGGCCACTCGAACCTGGGCATCGCCGACGCGATGCGCCGGGCCGAGGAGCGCGGCGAGCTGAGGTACGTCGGGATCCGGCACGAGGGCGCGGCGTCCTTCGCCGCCAGCGCCTACGGCAAGCTCACCGGCCGCCCGGCGGCCTGCTTCGCGATCGCCGGACCCGGCTCGACGAACCTGCTGACCGGCCTGTACGACGCCAAGCTGGACGGCTCGCCGGTGCTGGCGCTCTCCGGGCAGGTCCCGTCGAGCGTGCTGGGCCGCGGGGCGTTCCAGGACGTCGACCTGCAGGCCGTGTTCCGCGACGTGTCGGTCTGGAACGCGACCGTCACGGCGGGCAGCGACCCCGCCGAGCTGGCCGCGCTGGCGGTGAAGCACGCCGTCGACCGGCGCGGCGTCGCCCACCTCGTCTTCCCCGACGAGGTCCGGCAACGCCGAGGCCGCGCGCCGGTCAGGCATCAACGTGCTGCGCGTCAAGCTGACCTGCTTCGTGATGACCGGCACCCTGGCGGGCTTCGCGGGCCTGCTCATCGCCAGCCGCAACAACTCGGTGTCGACCAGCACGGGCGGTGGCACGTTCCTGCTGTTCGGCGTGGGCGCTGCCGTCATCGGCGGCACCAGCCTGTTCGGCGGCAAGGGCCGTGTGTCCGATGCCGTCATCGGCGGCGTGGTGATCACGGTCATCGCCAACGGCATGGGCCTGCTGCGCCAGTCGACCGGCAACGTCTACATGATCACCGGCCTGGTCCTCCTGGTCGCAGCCAGCGTCGACGCCATCAGCCGGAGACGAGCATCGGCGTCGGGCAGGGCCTGAACGCCGGTGACCCGACGACCGGGCAGCCCTCCGACATCCCCCACGAAGACGGGTCTCGGTCAGGAGGAGCTGCGACGCAACAACCTGAGCGCGCTGCTGACGCGCGTGCACCTGCACGGCGCCATCAGCCGGGCGTCCCTGACGCGCGAGCTCGGGCTGAACCGCAGCACCATCGGGGCCCTGGCCGCCGAGCTCGAGGACCTCGGCCTGGTCAGCGAGCGGCTCCCGGACGCCGTACGGCGCTCCGGGCGGCCCTCGCTGGTGCTGGAAGCCCGCCGGGACAACACGGTCGTCGGCGTGGACATCGGCGTCGACCGCATCGTCACCGCCCTGGTGGCGCTCGGTGGTGAGGTGCTGCTCCAGCGGCAGCGACCGCACGCGCCGGGCGAGCACGACGTCGAGCACGTCATCGAGTCCGCCGCGCAGATGATCGAGGAGGTGCTGGCCGCCCGCCCCGACGTGCGGTGCCTCGGGGTGGGGGTCTCGGTGCCGGGCGCGGTGCGCGAGGCCGACGGCCTGGTGCGCTTCGCCCCCAACCTCGGCTGGGTCGACCAGCCGTTCACCGAGAAGCTGTCGCATCGCCTCGGCCGGCCGGTGTTCACCGCCAACGACGCCGACCTCGGCGTGCTGGCCGAGCACCTGCGCGGGGCCGCGGTGGGGTACTCCGACGTCGCCTACCTCAACGGCAGCGTGGGCATCGGTGGCGGCTTCCTGGTCGGTGGGGTGCCGCTGTCGGGTGCGCGCGGGTACGCCGGGGAGGTCGGGCACCTCCTCGTCGACGGCGCGGCGACCGAGCCGTGCCGGTGCGGCAACGTCGGCTGCTGGGAGACGAAGGCGGGGGAGAACCACCTCCTCGTCGCGGCCGGCCGCCTGCCCGGGGGCGGTCCCGACGGCGTGGCCGAGGTGATCGCGGCCGCCGCCGCAGGAGACCAGCGCGCCACCGAGGCCCTCGAGCAGGTGGCGGAGTGGATCGGGGTCGGGCTGCGGGCGGTCATCAACATCTTCGACCCCGAGATCATCGTCCTCGGCGGGTCGCTGGCCGCGCTGTGGCGCTCCCGGCAGGCGGTCATCGAGAGCGTCGTCGACCGCTGGACGCTGATGACGCCGCGTCGTGACGTACTGATCCGCTCGTCGGCCTTCGGTCTGGACTCGCCGTGGCGCGGCGCCGCGGAGCTGGTGTTCGCCCCGCTGCTCGCCGACCCCGCCGGCGTGCTGGACCGGGTGGCGTCCGGCGCGGTGGCGGCCCGGTAGCCTGCTCCCCTCATGTTGGAGAGGTTCAAGGCGTTCTGGCAGGGCGTCGTGCTCGCACCCGTCGTCAACCTGCTGCTCAAGCTCGGGGTCAGCCCGGACACGGTCACGCTGGTGGGCACCATCGGGGTCTCGGTCGGCGCGCTGGCGTTCTACCCGCGCGGCGAGCTGCTGTGGGGCACGGTCTTCATCGCGGCGTTCGTGTTCTCCGACCTGGTCGACGGCGCGATGGCGCGCAAGTCCGGGCGCTCCTCGGTGTTCGGGTCGTTCTGGGACTCGACCCTCGACCGGGTCGGCGACGCGGCGATCTTCGGCGGGCTGGCCCTCTACTTCGCCGGCGACGAGGGCGACAGCTACCTGTACCTCTGCCTCGCCCTGTTCTGCCTGGTGACCGGCAACCTCACGTCGTACGCCCGCGCCAAGGCCGAGTCGCTGGGGCTCGACGCCCGGGGTGGCATCGCGGAGCGGTCGGACCGGCTGGTCGCGATCCTGCTGGGCATCGGGTTCACCGGTCTGCTGGACGTCCCGTGGCTGGTCGAGGGCGTGTTGTGGGTGCTGGCCGCGGCGAGTGCGTACACCGTGGTGTTCCGGGTGCTGAAGGTGCGTCGCCAGGCGATCGCCCTGGACCGCTCACCCGTCGTCCCCGAGTAGGGCCGGACCCCTCTCGCGCCGTACGCTTGAGCCATGGTTCAGGAGTCGACCGGTACTGGTACGACCCGCGTGAAGCGGGGCATGGCGGAGATGCTCAAGGGCGGCGTGATCATGGACGTCGTCACGCCCGAGCAGGCGAAGATCGCCGAGGACGCCGGCGCGGTCGCCGTGATGGCCCTCGAGCGGGTGCCCGCCGACATCCGGGCCCAGGGCGGCGTCTCCCGCATGAGCGACCCGGACATGATCGACGGGATCATCGCCGCGGTGTCCATCCCCGTCATGGCGAAGGCCCGCATCGGCCACTTCGCCGAGGCGCAGGTGCTCCAGTCGCTGGGCGTCGACTACATCGACGAGTCCGAGGTGCTGACGCCGGCCGACTACGCGCACCACATCGACAAGTGGCAGTTCACCGTGCCGTTCGTCTGCGGCGCGACCAACCTGGGCGAGGCCCTGCGCCGCATCACCGAGGGCGCCGCGATGATCCGCTCCAAGGGCGAGGCGGGCACGGGCGACGTCTCCAACGCCGTCACCCACATGCGCACCATCCGCGCCGAGCTGCGCCGCCTCCACGGGCTCTCCGAGGACGAGCTGTACGTCGCCGCCAAGGAGCTCCAGGCGCCGTACGACCTTGTCGTCGAGGTCGCCGCTGCGGGCAAGCTGCCCGTCGTCCTGTTCACCGCCGGCGGCATCGCCACCCCCGCGGACGCGGCGATGATGATGCAGCTCGGTGCCGAGGGTGTGTTCGTCGGCTCCGGCATCTTCAAGTCCGGCAACCCCGCCGAGCGCGCGTCCGCCATCGTCAAGGCCACCACCTTCTACGACGACCCCGACGTCGTCGCCAAGGTCTCCCGCGGCCTCGGTGAGGCCATGGTCGGCATCAACGTCGACGAGATCCCCCAGCCGCACCGGTTGGCCGAGCGGGGCTGGTAGCGGTCGCTGGCTGTGTCGGTTTCACCGGCCGGCCGGTGAAACCTGCGCTGGACGGGTGAAACGTCACCCCCCCCAGCGCCAGGATGGCCCGTCAAGGCATGCGGTCCTCGGGGTCGTGGACGGTCCCGAACGGCGTGTCGCCGCCGTGGGGGACCCCACGGCGGCGACACGCACACTCCGGAATCAGACCGTCGCGGGCTCCCGGGCGGGCTCGGGCGGGGAGCCGGCAACCGACGCGGGCGCGGGCTCGTCGTCGACCATCGTCGCCTCGTCGAACGGGTCGTCACCGGCGAGCACCCGGTCGAGCTGGCCGCGGTCGAGGCCGCCGGTCCAGTGGCCGATCAGCACCGTGGCGACCGAGTTGCCGGCGAAGTTGGTCAGCGCCCGCGCCTCGGACATGAACCGGTCGATCCCGACGATCAGGCCGACGCCGTCGACCAGCTCCGGGCGGTGCGAGGACAGGCCACCGGCCAGCGTCGCCATGCCCGCACCGGTCACGCCGGCCGCGCCCTTCGACGCGATCATCATGAACACCAGCAGCGAGATCTGCTCGCCGATCGACAGCGGGTCGCCCATCGCCTCGGCGATGAACAGCGACGCCATGGTCAGGTAGATCGCGGTGCCGTCCAGGTTGAAGGAGTACCCGGTGGGTACGACGACCCCGACGGTCGGCTTGTCCACGCCGGCGTGCTCCATCTTGGCGATCAGCCGGGGCAGCGCCGACTCGGAGGAGGACGTGGACAGGATGAGCAGGAACTCGCGGGCGAGGTACTTGAACAGCGACAGGATGTTCACACCCGTCGTCACCTTCAGCACCGTGCCGAGCACCACGAAGACGAACAGGAAGCACGTCACGTAGAACCCGAACATCAGCACCGCCAGGCTCTTCAGCGCGTCCACCCCGGTCTCGCCGACCACCGCCGCGATGGCGCCGAACGCACCGACCGGAGCGGCCCACATGATCATCGCCAGGACGCGGAAGACGAGCTTCTGGATCTGCTGGACGGCACCCAGCACGGGCTTGCCGGCAGCTCCCATCCGCTGCAGGGCGAAGCCGATGAGGAGCGCGACCAGCAGGGTCTGCAGCACCTCACCGGACGTCAGTCCCGAGAGAAGAGAGGTGGGGATGATCCCCAGCAGGAAGTCGACGGTGCTGCCGTGCCCGCCGGCCGCCTGCTCCTGGCCGGCCGCCGACACGGTGTCGTCGATGCGCAGGCCCTCACCGGGGTGCAGCAGGTTGCCGACCACCAGGCCGATGGCGAGCGCGAACGTCGACATCGTCAGGAAGTAGCCGAGGGCCAGGCCGCCGACCTTGCCGACGCGGGCGGCGCTGGCCACGGAGCCGACGCCGAGCACGATCGTGCAGAAGATCACGGGCTGGATCATCATCTTGATCAGCGCGACGAAGCCCGTGCCGAGCGGCTTGAGCTCGACGGCGAGGTCCGGCGCGACGAGGCCGACCCCGATGCCGAGCAGCACCGCGACGATGACCGCGATGTAGAGGTAGTGGGTCCGGTTCTGGACCGTCGTTCCAGGGATGCTCATGACGCACACCCTCCTGGCCCGTGTGAACGCCGTCACCGTTCTGGTCGTTGAGTTCGTGACCTGGCTCACTCGCCGGGGAAGGATGTACCCGTGCGCGCGCCGCGGTGGGTCCGGGAGCTGTCGGTGGCGCGACAGATCCTGCTGCTCCAGGCGCTCGTCGTCCTCGTCCTCGTCCTGGTCTCGATCACGCTGGCGGCCTTCGACGCTCGCCGCGACGCGCGCGACGCCGCCACCGATCGCGCCGTTGCGGTCGCTCTCGCCGTCGCCGACTCGCCGACGGTGGTGGACGCGTTGGACCGGCCCGACCCGTCGACGGTCATCCAGCCGTACGCCGAGGACGTCCGCCTCGACGCCCACGTCGACTTCGTCGTGGTGATGGGCCTGGACCGCACGCGCTACAGCCACCCGACGCCCAGCCTCATCGGCAAGAAGTTCGTCGGCGACCTCGGCGACGCGCCCCAGGGTGGCATCTTCACCCAGCAGTACACCGGCTCCCTCGGGCCGTCGATGCGCTCCGTGGTCCCCGTCCGCGACCCGGCCGACGGCGACCGCGTCGTCGCCCTCGTCTCGGTCGGCATCACCGTCGCGTCCATCGACCGGCAGCTGCGCGACGACGTCCTCAAGGTGCTGCTCGTCGCGCTCGCGGTGCTGGCCGCCGGCCTGCTCGGCGCCTGGCTGGTCAGCCGGCGCCTCCAGCGGCAGACCCACGGGATGGGCGAGCGCGAGATCACCCGGATGTACGAGTACTACTCGGCGGTCCTGCACGCCGTCCGCGAGGGCCTGCTCCTCGTCGACGCCGACGGCCGCGTGCAGCTCGTCAACGACGAGGCGCGGCGCCTGCTCGACCTCCCCGAGGACGTCGTCGGCCGGCACCTCGACGACCTCGGGCTCGCGCCGGGCCTGGTCGCCGCCGCCAGGGGCACGACGCCCGAGAGCGACGACCTGTACGTCGCGGGCGACCGCATCCTGCTCGTCTCGTCGGCCCCGGCGGCCTGGGCCGGCCGGGACGTCGGCGCCGTGGTCACGCTGCGCGACCACACCGAGCTGCGGTCGGTGACCGGCGAGCTCGACGCCGTCCGCGGGCTGACCGAGTCGCTGCGCTCGCAGACGCACGAGGCCGCCAACCGGCTGCACACCGTCGTGTCCCTCATCGAGATGGGCCGGCCCGACGACGCGGTGGAGTTCGCGACCACCGAGCTCGAGGTCGCCCAGCGCCTCACCGACCAGGTCGTGGGCGCGGTCGGCGACCCGGTGGTCGCCGCCCTGCTGCTGGGCAAGAGCGCCGAGGCGGCGGAGCGGGGCGTGGACCTGACGGTGACGGGCGAGCTGCCCTCGGGTGGCGGCGTACCCGCCCGCGACCTGGTCACCGTCCTGGGCAACCTGGTCGACAACGCGCTCGACGCGGTGGCCGGCGCCTCCTGGAAGCGCGTCGACGTACAGCTCGCCGGCGACGCGGACACCCTCACGGTGACCGTGCGCGACAGCGGGCCTGGGCTCGACGACGACGCGGCGGCCCGCGTGCTCGAGCGCGGCTGGTCGACCAAGGCCGCGGGCCGCGGCGTGGGCCTGGCCCTGGTCGCGCAGGTCGCGCGCCGGCACGGGGGCGAGGTACGGGTGGGCCGCTCGCCGCAGGGCGGCGCCGAGTTCGTCGTGGTGATGCACCCGAGCCGAGTCACGGCATGAATGTCCGGGTCCTCGTCGTCGAGGACGAGCAGCTGACCGCCGAGGCGCACGCGACGTACGTCGGCCGCGTCCCCGGCTTCGAGCTCGCCGGTGTGGCCCGGTCGGCCGGCGAGGCGGCGCGGTTCCTGAAGTCCGATCCCGGCGTCGACCTCCTGCTGCTCGACATGCACCTGCCGGACGGCCACGGGCTCGGACTGGTCCAGCGGCTGCGTGCGCAGGGCCGGCTCGTCGACGTCGTCGCGGTCACGTCCGCTCGCGACGCCGAGGTGGTCCGGCACGCGGTCGCGCAGGGCGTCGTGCTGTACCTCCTCAAGCCGTTCTCGTTCGCCACCTTCCGCGCCAAGCTCGAGCAGTACGCCGCGTACCACGACGGCCTGGCCGCGGCCAACGCCGACCTCGCCCAGGACGAGGTGGACCGGCTGCTCGACCCGCTGCGCGCCTCCGCCGGCGGCCCCGGGCTGCCCAAGGGGATGAGCCCCGAGACGCTGGCGGCGGTATCGGCCGCGGTGCGGGCCGCCGCCCCCGACGGGCGATCGGCGAGCGAGGTCGCGGAGGTCGTCGGCGCGTCGCGGGTCACGGTCCGCCGGTACCTCGAGCACCTCGCCGACTCCGGGGCGGTCGGGCGCCGCCCGCGGTACGGCGGCAGCGGGCGGCCCGAGGTCGAGTACCGCTGGGGCACGGGCAGCTAGCTCGCGCCGCACCCGCCCTGCGACAGGTTGAACAGCGTCTGCTGGTCGACCCGGCCGGTCTGCTTCTCCTGGCAGTTCTCCTGGAACGCCATCAGCGCCCGCTCGGTCTGCCCGCCGAAGGCGCCGTCGACCGCGAGCGTCTCGCCGTCGGCGCGCAGCGCCCGCTGCAACGTCTTCACCCGGATGCCGCTGTCGCCGCGCTCCAGCCCGCCCAGCTTGTGGGAGGCGGTGAAGAGGATGACCCAGTACCAGGTGCGCACCCGCAGCGGGTTCTTGATGCAGCACTCGAACCCGTCGGTCAGCTCCTTCACGGCCGCCTGCGTCTCGGGCCCGTAGAACCCGTCGACGGTCACCGGCCCGAACCCGGCGTCGTTGAGCACGCACTGCAACGAGCGCACGGCCCTGCTGGTCGTGCCGCGCTTGATCTCGGGGTACGACGGGAGCGTGCGCTGGCAGGTCGCCTGCCGGCCGGCGGTGGGCGGGGCCGCGCCGGAGGCGGCCGGACCGAGGAACCCGAGGAGGAGAACGCTGACGAGCAGGGTGACCACGACCGAGGCGAGGGTCCGCATCGACCCATGGTGCGGCAGTTTCGGGCGCACCGGAAGGGGGCACTAGCCTGCGCGCGTGCCCGCTCCCGCCACGCCGACGATCGGTGTGCTCGCCCTGCAGGGCGACGTGCGCGAGCACCTGCACGTGCTGGAGTCCCTCGGCGTGCGACCACTCGCCGTACGCCGCGAGTCCGAGCTGGCCTCGGTCGACGGCATGGTCGTGCCGGGCGGGGAGTCGACCACGATCGCCAAGCTGCTCCGCATCTTCGACCTGCTCGACCCGCTGCGTGCCCGGATCGCCGACGGCCTGCCCGTCTTCGGCACCTGCGCCGGGATGATCCTGCTGGCCGACCGGATCGAGGACGGCACCGCCGACCAGGAGACCCTCGGCGGTCTCGACATCACCGTGCGGCGCAACGCGTTCGGGCGCCAGGTCGACTCCTTCGAGACGTCCCTGGACTTCGCCGGGCTGACGGACCCCGTGCACGCCGTCTTCATCCGTGCGCCGTGGGTCGAGTCCGTCGGTGAGGGCGTCGACGTGCTCGCCCGGGTGGGCGAGGACCCGGCCCACGGTCGGGCCGCCGGTAGGATCGTGGCGGTCCGTCAGGGACCACTGATGGCGACGTCGTTCCACCCCGAGGTCGGGGGCGACGGCCGGGTGCACCGGCTCTTCGTCGACCTCGTGAACCAACGACTGGCACAGCCGTAGGGAAGAGGGACTGAAAGCGCATGTCCGGCCACTCGAAATGGGCGACCACCAAGCACAAGAAGGCCGTCGTCGACGCCCGCCGCGGCAAGATGTTCGCCAAGCTCATCAAGAACATCGAGGTCGCGGCCCGCATGGGCGGCGGTGACCCCGGCGGCAACCCGACGCTGTACGACGCGATCCAGAAGGCCAAGAAGTCCTCGGTCCCCAACGACAACATCGACCGCGCGGTCAAGCGCGGCTCCGGTGCGGAGGCGGGCGGCGCCGACTACACCACGATCATGTACGAGGGCTACGGGCCGGCCGGGGTCGCGATGCTCATCGAGTGCCTGACCGACAACAAGAACCGCGCCGCCATGGAGGTCCGCACCGCCATGACGCGAAACGGCGGCTCGCTGGCCGACCCGGGCTCGGTCTCGTTCCTGTTCAACCGCAAGGGCGTGGTGATCGTCCCGCAGCAGCAGGAGGGTAAGACGGTCTCCGAGGACGACGTGCTCGAGGCCGCGCTGGACGCCGGCGCCGAGGACGTCAACGACCTGGGGGAGAGCTTCGAGGTCGTCTCCGAGGCCACCGACCTGGTCGCCGTACGCACGGCACTCCAGGCCGCCGGGATCGACTACGACTCCGCGGAGGCCGAGTTCGTGCCGGACATGCAGGTCCAGCTCGACAAGGACAACGCCGCCAAGCTGTTCCGCCTCATCGAGGCTCTCGAGGACTCCGACGACGTGCAGAACGTCTTCGCCAACTTCGACGTCTCCGACGAGGTCATGGCCGAGCTGGACGCCTGACCGCCGGCCGCGGCGGCGCCGCGTGTCGCACGCCGTACGGCGGGTGGTCGCGGATAGCGTGACGTGCGAACACCTGTTCGGACGGAAGGCGGCCAGACGTGCGCGTGCTGGGGATCGACCCGGGGCTGACCCGCTGCGGCATGGGCGTGGTCGAGGGGTCCGTCGGCCGCCCGCTGACCCTGGTCGACGTCAACGTGATCCGCACCAGCGCCGACCTGCCCATCGCCGAGCGGCTGGTGACGATCGAGAGGGGCATCGACGCCTGGCTCGACGAGCACCGGCCCGACGCGGTGGCGGTGGAGCGGGTGTTCGCACGGTCGGACTCCAGCACGATCATGGGCACCGCCCAGGCCAGCGGCATCGCCCTCGTCGCGGCGGCCCGGCGCGGGCTGCCCATCGCCCTGCACACCCCGAGCGAGGTGAAGGCCGCGGTCTCCGGCAGCGGCCGCGCCGACAAGGCCCAGGTCGGGGCGATGGTGACGCGCATCCTGCGGCTCGACGCCGCCCCCAAGCCGGCCGACGCCGCCGACGCGCTGGCGCTGGCCATCACCCACATCTGGCGCGGCGGGGCCCAGGCCCGCATCGACGCGGCCCTGGCCGCCGCCCGAGGGAGGTCCCGTTGATCGCGTTCGTCCGCGGCGAGGTCGCCGCCGTCACCCTGAACAGCGCCGTCCTCGAGGTCGGAGGAGTCGGGCTCGAGCTGATGTGCACGCCGGGCACGCTCGCCACGCTGCGCACCGGCCACGTCGCGACCCTGCCGACCAGCATGGTCGTCCGGGAGGACTCCCTGACGCTGTTCGGGTTCCTCGACGAGGACGAGAAGACCTGCTTCGAGCTCGTGCAGACGGCGTCCGGCGTCGGTCCCAAGCTGGCCCAGTCGATCCTGGCCTGCCTGGAGCCCGACGAGCTCCGGGTCGCGGTCGCCTCCGACGACACCAAGACCCTGACGAGGGTCCCCGGCATCGGCCAGAAGGGGGCGCAGCGGATCATCCTCGAGCTCAAGGACCGGCTCGGCGCGCCGGTCGGCCACGCACGCCACGGCCGTACGCCGACGGCCCCGGCGCCCTGGAAGGACCAGGTGCTCCAGGCCCTGGTCGGCCTCGGCTGGTCGGCCAAGGACGCCGACGCGGCCGTCGAGGCGGTCGCGCCCGAGGCCGGCGACGACCCGCAGATCGCGCTGCTGCTTCGCTCCGCCCTGCGCACCCTGAGCAAGGCCTAGGCGGATGAGCGAGCCCGTGGACCACCTCGAAGCACAGGAGACCGAGCACCTCCGCTCGCTGACGGCCGCCGAGGCCGAGGGCGACGAGCGCGCGGTCGAGGCGGCGCTGCGACCGAAGACGCTGGACGAGGTGGTCGGCCAGAAGCGGGTGCGCGAGCAGCTGGGGCTCGTCCTCGAGGCCGCGCGCAACCGGGGCCGCGTGCCGGACCACGTGCTCCTCTCCGGACCTCCCGGCCTCGGCAAGACCACGCTGGCGATGATCATCGCCCACGAGATGACCGCGCCCCTGCGGCTGACCAGCGGCCCGGCCATCACCCACGCCGGCGACCTGGCCGCGATCCTGTCGGGGATGAACGACGGGGACGTCCTCTTCGTCGACGAGATCCACCGGATGTCCCGGCCCGCCGAGGAGATGCTCTACATGGCGATGGAGGACTTCCGCGTCGACGTCGTCATCGGCAAGGGCCCCGGCGCCACGGCCATCCCGCTCGAGATCCCGCCGTTCACGCTGGTCGGCGCGACGACGCGTGCCGGCCTGCTGCCGGGGCCGCTGCGCGACCGGTTCGGGTTCACCGCGCGTCTGGAGTTCTACGAGTCCGACGACCTCGAGCGCATCGTCCGGCGCTCGGCCGGGCTCCTCGGCGTCGACCTGACCGACGACGGGGGCTCCGAGATCGCCTCCCGCTCCCGGGGCACGCCGCGCATCGCCAACCGCCTTCTGCGGCGGGTCCGCGACTACGCCCAGGTCAAGGCCGACGGGGTGCTCACCCGCGAGGTCGCCCGACGCGGGCTCGAGCTCTACGAGGTCGACGAGCTCGGCCTCGACAGCCTCGACCGCGCGGTCATCGAGGTGCTGTGCCGGCACTTCGGCGGGGGACCGGTCGGCATCTCCACCCTGGCCGTGGCGGTCGGGGAGGAGCGCGAGACCGTCGAGGAGGTCGCCGAGCCCTTCCTGGTGCGGATGGGCTTCCTCGCGCGCACGCCGCGGGGCCGGGTCGCCACCCCCGCCGCCTGGCGGCACCTGGGTCTGGAGGCGCCGCCCGTGCCCCCCGCCGTACCGGGAGAACCGACGCTTTTCGAGGAGTGAGAGCCGGGGTCATGGCGATGCCGTGACCTGCAGCACGCACGGTTACACTTCACAGTCGGTCGGCCCCGGTGAGTGGCTGGCGTTCCCCAGGAACCCCTTGTGAAGAGGTCTGTTTGTCGTGGAGAGCCTTGCCTCCCTGCTGCCCCTCGTGGGCATCGCCCTGTTGTTCTGGTTGCTGCTGATCCGGCCGGCCCAGCGCCGTCAGCGCGAGACGCTGCGGATGCAGTCGGCGATCGCGGTCGGTGACGAGGTGATGCTGACCTCCGGGATCTTCGGCACGGTCCAGGCCGTCGTGGACGACAGGTTCGAGGTCGAGATCGCCCCGGGTGTGGTCGTGACCGTCGCCCGCGGCGCCGTCGGCACCGTGGTGACCAAGGCCGAACTTTCCGATGAGGCCGAGCGTTCAGACTCCGTGGGCTCCGAGAGCACCGACCCGACCGACAACCAGACCGGGGAGCGCTGAGATGGCCCGTCGCACGGCGCGTCCGCAGCGCACCCTCGCGATCTTCTTCCTCGGGATCCTCGTCATGTACGGCCTGGTCGCCCTGGCCGGCTCCTGGAAGCCCGCCCTGGGCCTCGACCTCGAGGGCGGCACGCGCATCCGGCTGACCGCCGTCGGCGACGGCGTGACGTCGGAGAACCTCAAGGAGGCCGCCGGCATCATCGACCAGCGCGTCAACGGCTCGGGTGTCTCCGAGGCGGAGGTCACCACCGAGGGCAACCAGTACGTCGTGGTGGAGATCCCCGGCAAGAGCCGGCGCGACCTTGTCGAGACGGTCGAGCGCCAGGCCCAGCTGCGGTTCCGCGTCGTGGCCCAGAGCGGCGTCGGCACCGCGACGCCGACCGCGCCGGCCAGCCCGACGGGCAGCTCGACCGCCGAGCCGACCCCCTCGGTCTCGCCGGGTGGCGGCGTGCTGCTGCCGAGCGACAGCCCGTCGGCCACCAAGACGCCCAAGACGAAGCCGTCCTCCAGCGCGAGCGGCAGCACCGGCAACAACCGGCCCGGGTTCCTGCTCGACGGCAAGAAGACCAAGTCCGCGGACCCGTCCGGCACGGCGTCACCCACCGACGGCGCCTCCCCGAGCTCGTCCCCGACGGACGGGGCCACGGCCACGCCGACCGACGGGGCGACCGACGGCGCGGGCGGCACGCCCGACATCAACGACCCGCTGACGTGGATGGACAACCCCGACGCGAAGTCAGTGGCGGCGTACAACGCCTTCTCCTGCGACAACGGCGCCAACACGATCTCCAAGAACGTCGACCCCGAGACGGGCAAGACGACCGAGGGCGACAACCCCAAGCTGCCGCTGCTGGCGTGCGACGACCAGGGCCAGAAGTTCCTGCTGTCGGTCTCGATGGTCGAGGGCACCGACCTCGACAACGCGTCGGCCGGGATCCCGCAGAACCAGCTGAACTGGGTCGTCAACCTGGACTTCAACGGCCACGGCAGCGACGAGTTCGCGAAGATCTCGCAGGCGCTCTACGGCACGCAGAAGCTGTTCGCGATCGTGCTCGACGGCAAGGTGCTGTCGGCGCCGACGATGAACGGCATCATCACCAACGGCCAGGCCGAGATCAGCGGCAACTTCAACCAGGCGTCCGCGCAGAGCCTCGCGCTGAGCCTGCGCTACGGCTCGTTGCCGATCGCCTTCGACAAGGACGTCTCGGTCGAGACCATCGGTCCCTCCCTGGCCGGCGACCAGCTGAAGTGGGGCCTGATCGGCGGGGCGATCGGCCTCGGCGCGGTGATGATCTACTGCCTCTTCTACTACCGCGGCCTCGGCCTCGTGGTCCTGGCGTCACTGCTGGTCGCCGCGTCGATCACCTACGCACTCGTGCTGCTGCTCGACAAGGCGGCCAACTTCACCCTGACCCTGCCCGGCATCGCCGGCCTCATCGTCGCCATCGGCATCACGGCCGACTCGTTCATCGTCTACTTCGAGCGCATCCGTGACGAGATGCGCGACGGCAAGTCCATGCGGGTGGCCGTGGAAGCGGGCTGGAAGCGCGCACGGAACACCTGTCTGGCGGCGGACGCGGTCTCCCTGCTGGCGGCCGTCGTGCTCTACATCTTCGCCGCGGGCGTGGTGCGCGGGTTCGCCTTCGCCCTCGGGATCTCGACGGTCATCGACCTCGTGGTGTTCTTCTGGTTCACCCACCCGATGGTGTCCTGGCTCGCGCGGCACCCGTTCTTCAACCGGGGCCACAAGCTCTCCGGTCTCGACGCCGAGGCGCTCGGTGTGGACCGCATCAACATCGCCCCGGTGACGGCTGGAGGGAAGGCCTGATGGGCAAGTTCTCGAGGCTCGGCAACGACCTCTACACGGGCAAGAAGTCGGTCGACTTCGTCGCCCGTCGCTACGTCTGGTACGCCGCGTCCGGCGTCATCATCCTGCTCGCTGTCGCCGGCCTGTACTTCAAGGGCCTCAACATGGGCATCGAGTTCGTCGGTGGCGCCCAGTACAAGGTGACGCTGGCGGGCTCCTCGGTGGGCCAGGACCAGGCGGACGCCGTGCGCCAGGCCGTCGCCGGCACCGGGGTCGACGGTGCGTCCGCGCCCGTCGTGACCACGTCGGGCTCCAACAGCGTCATCATCCAGACGAAGAGCCTGTCGACGGCGGAGAACCAGAAGGTCGTCGACGCGATCCTCCAGACCCTCGACGCCAAGCCCTCGCAGATGCAGCAGGAGCAGATCGGCGCGAGCTGGGGCAAGGACGTCGCCAAGCGGTCGCTCACCGGACTCATCGTCTTCCTGATCCTGGTGGTGCTCTTCATCTGGGCCTACTTCCGCGAGTGGAAGATGTCGGTCGCCGCGATCGTGGCCCTGGCGCACGACATGATCATCACCGTCGGCGTCTACGCACTGTCCGGCTTCGAGGTCTCGCCCGCGACCGTCACCGGCCTGCTGACGATCCTGGGCTTCTCGCTCTACGACACCGTGGTCGTGTTCGACAAGGTGCGCGAGAACACCAAGAACCTCCGCGCCAGCCACCGCACCTACCGCGAGGCCGCGAACCTCGCGGTGAACCAGACCCTGGTGCGCTCGATCAACACCTCGATCGTGGCGCTCATCCCGGTCGGCGCGATCCTGTACGTCGGCGCGGTCCAGCTCGGCTCCGGCTCGATGAAGGACCTCGCCCTCGCGCTGTTCGTCGGCATGGCGGCCGGTGCCTACTCCTCGATCTTCATCGCCACGCCCCTCCTGGCGCACATGAAGGAGAAGGAGGCCGCCAACAAGGCGCTGGAGAAGCGGCTGGCGACCCGCCGCCGTCACGAGGCCGACCGGTACGCCGCGGTCCCGGTGTTCACCGAGGACATGCCGGTGCGCGACGCCGACGACGACCTCGACGACGAGGACGAGCACGCCGGCCACGAGGTCACCGCGACCACGACACCGCAGCGACCGGTCCCGACCGGCCGCGGCCGCGTCGTACCGCAGGCGCAGCGCCCGGTGGAGGAGAGCCCGGCCTCGCGCCGGACGCAGCCGACGCGCCAGCCGCGCTCGAAGCGCGGCAAGAAGTAACCGCCGTGGGTGCCCGGGAGACGCTCGAACGACTCGTCGTCGACGTCCCCGACTTCCCCGAGCCCGGGGTGGTGTTCAAGGACATCACGCCGGTGCTCGCCGACCACGCGGCGCTCAGCGAGATCGTCGAGGCGCTGGCGGCCGCCGGCCGCGACGAGTCCGGGTCCACGGTGGTGGACGCGGTGGTGGGCATGGAGGCGCGCGGGTTCATCCTCGCCGCGCCCGTGGCGCTGGCGCTCGGTGCGGGGTTCGTGCCGGTGCGCAAGGCCGGCAAGCTGCCGCGGGCGGCGTACGCCGAGTCCTACGACCTCGAGTACGGCCAGGCCACCCTCGAGATGCACGAGGACGCCCTGGCCCCGGGCGCGCGCGTCCTGCTCGTCGACGACGTGCTGGCGACCGGTGGCACGGTCGCCGCGACCGTGCGGCTGGTCGAGCGGGCGGGCGCCGTCGCCGTCGCGGCGTCGGTGCTGATGGAGCTGAGCTTCCTCGCGGGTCGCGAGACCATCGGCGACCTGCCGCTCACGAGCCTGCTCACCGTCTGACCCGCACGCCGACCCGCCCGTAGACTGGAGGCCAAATGGCCGAGCAGTCGCCCGCGGTCCCCGCCGTACGTGCCCCCGAGGCGGTTCCCCCTGCCCGCGGCATGCGCGCGCGGCTGGCCCGGATGGGCTCGCGGAGCCAGACGGGCAACCCGGTGCTGGAGCCGCTGTTCCGCACGGTCCGGGCCAACCACCCGAAGGCCGACCTCGCGCTGCTCGAGCGGGCGTACCTCACCGCCGAGAAGCACCACGGCACGCAGATGCGCAAGAGCGGCGACCCCTACATCACCCACCCGCTGGCCGTGACCACGATCCTGGCCGACATCGGCATGACCGAGCCGACGCTCGTCGCCGCGCTGCTGCACGACACGGTCGAGGACACGCCGTACACCCTCGACGAGCTGCGTGCCGACTTCGGCGACGAGGTGGCGCGGCTCGTCGACGGCGTCACGAAGCTCGAGAAGGTCAAGTACGGCGACGCCGCGCAGGCCGAGACGATCCGCAAGATGATCGTGGCGATGGCCCGCGACATCCGGGTGCTGGTCATCAAGCTGGCCGACCGGCTGCACAACATGCGGACGGTCCGGTACGTCAAGCAGAGCACCCAGGAGCGGCAGGCCACCGAGTCGCTGGACATCTACGCGCCGCTGGCGCACCGGCTCGGCATGAACACGATCAAGTGGGAGCTGGAGGACCTCGCGTTCGCGACCCTGCACCCCAAGGTCTACGACGAGATCGTGCGGATGGTCGCCGACCGCGCGCCGTCGCGCGACCAGTTCCTGGCCGAGGTGATCCGGCAGGTCGAGGCGGACCTCAAGGACGCCAAGGTGAAGGCGACCGTCACCGGCCGGCCCAAGCACTACTACTCGATCTACCAGAAGATGATCCTGGGCGGCCGCGAGTTCTCCGACATCTACGACCTGGTGGGGCTGCGGGTGCTGGTCGAGGAGGACCGCGACTGCTACGCGGTGCTCGGCGTGCTGCACTCGCGGTGGAACCCCGTGCTCGGCCGGTTCAAGGACTACGTCGCGATGCCGAAGTTCAACATGTACCAGTCGCTGCACACGACGGTCATCGGCCCGGAGGGCAAGCCGGTCGAGATCCAGATCCGCACCAACGCGATGCACCGCCGGGCGGAGTACGGCGTGGCCGCGCACTGGAAGTACAAGGAGGACGGCAGCAAGGGCCTCGACACCGACCAGCGCGGCGACATGGACGACATGTCGTGGGTGCGCCAGCTGCTCGACTGGCAGTCCGAGGTCGAGGACCCGGGCGAGTTCCTCGAGTCGCTGCGGTTCGAGATCAACCGCGCCGAGGTCTACGTCTTCACCCCGCGCGGCGACGTGATCCCGCTGCCCGTCGGCGCGACGCCGGTCGACTTCGCGTACGCCGTGCACACCGAGGTCGGCCACCACACCATCGGCGCCCGGGTGAACGGCCGGCTGGTGCCGCTGGAGTCGACCCTGGAGAACTCCGACGTCGTCGAGATCTTCACCTCGAAGGCGCCGAACGCCGGTCCTTCGCAGGACTGGCTCGGGTTCGTGCGGTCGCCCCGGGCGCGCTCCAAGATCCGCCAGTGGTTCACCAAGGAGCGCCGCGAGGAGGCGATCGAGCGCGGCAAGGAGCAGATCGCCAAGCTGATGCGCAAGGAGGGCCTGCCCCTCAAGCGCGTGCTGTCGCACGAGTCGCTCACCCAGGCCGCGGTGCACTTCAAGCTCGCGGACGTGTCGGCCCTGTACGCCGCGGTCGGCGAGAACAACATCAGCGCCCAGGCCGTCGTACGCCGGGTCATCGAGCTGCACGGCGGTGCCGGCGGGGCCGAGGAGGACCTGTCCGAGGCCGTCCAGATCACCGGTCGCCGGGTCCGCTCGAAGGTCTCGGCCGGCGGCGACGCGGGCGTGATCGTGCGCGGTGCGACCGACGTGTGGGTGAAGCTCGCGAAGTGCTGCACGCCCGTGCCGCCGGACGCGATCCTCGGGTTCGTGACCAAGGGCGGGGGAGTCTCGGTGCACCGCCAGGACTGCACCAACGCCGCGTCGCTGAAGTCCCAGCCCGAGAAGCTCCTCGACGTCGAGTGGGCCCCGACCGCGCAGAGCACCTTCCTGGTGAACATCCAGGTCGAGGCCCTCGACCGCAACCGCCTCCTGTCCGACATCACCATGGCGCTCTCGGACGCCCACGTGAACATCCTCTCGGCGAACCTCTCCACCACGCGCGACCGGATCGCCAAGTCCCGCTTCACCTTCGAGATGGCCGACGCCAAGCACCTCGACGGCGTCCTCCGCTCCGTCCGCTCCGTCCCCGGCGTCTTCGACGCCTACCGCGTCACGCAGTAGGGCGGTTTTCGGGATAGTCCCCGACGTTTGGGCCCTCAGGCACACCTCGGAGGGGCCCAAACGTCAGGGACTATCGCAACTCCAGGGACCCGCTCCTCGTCCACAGGGGAGGTCCATGGGCCGCTGTCCACAGGACTCGTGACGTGGTGGTTCCCGATGAGGAGGGAACGGGGACCGATGCGGCATGCCCTGGGATCCCGTGTGTCAGCGACCGAGCGACCTCGTCGTCCCCGTCCGTGTGGACACGACGGGATTCGACGGACCGACCCGCAAGCAGGCGAGGGGACCGCACTGGAGACAGACGGGATCTGGCCTGTACGTGCCGGCCTCCGTGGATGGTGACGTCGTCGAGCAGCGGATCGTCGAGCAGGGTGCGCGCATCACGACGTACGGCGCAGTCACCGCGTGGGCGTCGCTGCGGTGGCGAGGAGCGACGTACTTCAACGGGATCGGCTACGAAGGCGAGCGTCTGCCGGTGCCGCTCGTGCTGCATGACGGCATCCGACCGGACCCGCGGTTCACCCAGACCGAGGCGCAACTGGCGCCGACGGAGTGGGAGGTCGTGGACGGACTGCGCGTCACGACCGTCCAGCGAGCTCTCTTCGACGAGGTCGTGCGTATCCGGAGCGTTCGCGAGGCGGCGGTGGCGATCAGCATGGCCGCGGCCGCGCTGCTGATCTCGGTCCGGCTGTTCAGGATGTACGTTGCCCAGCGGAAGGCCTGGACCGGAGTACCCCGTGCACGACTGGCCGTCGGTCTTGCCCGCGACGACTGCCGATCGCCACAGGAGCACCGGATGGTGATGATCTGGGCCTTGGACGCCGGCTTCGGCCGGCCGTTGTGCAACGTCGAGGTGTACGACCTCGACGGCCGGCTCATCGGTGTGCCCGACCTGTTCGACCCGGTCGCGGGGCTGGTGGGTGAGTACCAAGGCGAGGACCACAAGGGCGGCGCTCAGCACCGGGAAGACGTCGACCGGGAGGAGAGGTTCCGAGACCACGGTCTCGAGTACTTCGAGCTGGTCGGCGGCGACATCGCCAATCGGTACGTGGCCGTCCAGCGCATGCGCAACGCCCGGGGTCGAGCCAAGTTCCTGCCGCCGGAGTCGCGCGCCTGGACCCTGGACACCCCACCATGGCGGACCAGGCCCGAGACCGTCGACGAGTACCTCGTCCGCACCGGCCGAGCCGACCGTCTCTGGCGCACCTGAAAGTCCCTGTTGTCCGGGTAGTCCCCGACGTTTGGGCCCTTCGGGATGCCTTGGAGGGGCCCAAACGCCAGGGACTATCCCGCCGCCGCCACGATCGCTCGCTCAGCGGCGGGACCAGGCGGGCGTGGAGTAGAAGGTGTGGGCCGAACCGCTGACCTGGTGGCGGTCGGTGGGGTCGGGGATCGAGGCGACCCAGAGCTCCCGGACGGTGTCGGCGTCCTCGACGGGGGAGTGGGTGTAGACGACCTGCGTGCCCGACGGGGAGAACATCGGGTCCAGGTCGTCGCCGGGTACGTCGCCGGAGACGTGGACGAGCTGGTCGACGGCCAGGGCGCCGTCCACGAACGGCGCCGCGAGGATCTCCGAGCCGAGGTCCCCGGTCGGGTCGGTGCTCGCCCGCCAGACGAGCATGGTCCCGTCGGGAGAGTAGACGGGGTCGCCGAACGCGACGTACGGCGCGAACGGTGCGAGCAGCAGGCGCCGCTCGTGCGTGGCGAGGTCGATGGTGAACAGCCGGCCCTCCCGCGACTTCGACGTACCCGCGATCGGCAGCACGGCCGTGGTCCCGTCGGGGGAGACGGTGGGGTGGCCGAAGTCCTGGGTCTTGTCGCCGGGCTCGATCTCGGCGTACGACTCGAGGAACTTCCCGTGCACGTCGACCCGGACGACGCGGATGAACTTGTCGCGGCCGAAGCACCGCATCAGCAGGTCGTTGCTGGTCGGGATCCAGGCCGGCCGCCCGGCGCTCTCGCTGCACTGTCGCAACGAGCTCTGGTCGAACAGCGGCCGGTCGTCGGTCCCGTCGACGGCCGCGGCCCGCAGCTGGTTGCCGCCCGCCCCCTGCCGCGAGTAGATCATCGACGTGCGCTCGGGGCTCAGGACCGGGTTGAACTCCTTGGCGCCGGCCGCGGTCGACAGCGGCCCGGCGACCTCGGCTCCCGTGGTCACGTCGAGGACGAAGATGCGCAGGCCGTCCTCGTCGTTGCCGGCCGCGACCAGGAGCTGGTCGCCGCTCAGCGCCGTGACGGGTGGGCCGCCGTCCTCGCCCCCGTCGCCGCCGCCCGGCAGCACCACGACCGCCAGCACGACCAGCGCCACCAGGGCGACGGCCGCGGCGGCCACGACCGGCACGTGCCTGCGCACCCACAACAGCCACGGGGAAGGAGGATGAGGCGGAGTCGGCGGGGGAGGAGCGGGTACGTCGACCGTGGCGGCGTGGACGTTCTCGAAGATGTTGCCGTCGGGTGACCGTAGGAAGAGCACCGGCGTGGCCCACTCGTCCCCGAAGTCGGCCAGCAGCGCCTTGCGGGCGCTGCTGATCGCCTGGTCGACGGGCAGCCCGTCGACCAGGGCGCCGTAGAACTCGCCGGTGAACCGGACGGCGGCGCGGTCGCTGATCGGGAACTGCATGGCCACGACGGCCGTCGCGTCCTGCTGCACCAGACCTTGCGCCATGCCGCCGAACGGGTCGGTGCCGTCGACGCGGGCCGAGCGGCAGGCGTTGAGGACGACCATCCGCAGCGGGTCGTGGTCGCGCACGTAGGGGCCGAGGATCGAGGAGGTCACCGGCGTGGACCGGCCGTGCTCGTCCTGGAAGTAGATGACGCCCTCGCGTAGCCGCTCGTCGAAGTCGCCGTGCCCGACGAAGTGCAGGACGTGGGTCTGGTGCCGGCGCAGCCACTGGCCGAGGTCACCGATCGTGGCGCTGGGCAGCCGGTCGAGCACGACGAGGCCCGCGTCGACCCTGGCCTTCAGCGCGTCGGTCATCCGCCGCCACTCGGCCTCGACGTCGAGCTCCTCGAGGTCGGTCGGCGAGGAGATGACGGCCAGCACCCGCAGCGGGCCGTCGACCGCGATCGGCCGAGGTACCTCCGGCACGTCGAGGAACCGGACCAGCGGCGTGCGCTCGGACTGCGCCAGGAAGCTGTTGGACTTCGCGTCGTACAGCAGCTCCCACGGCAGCCCCGCGATCCCGGCCGCGTCGTTCAGCCGCAGCCGGAGCCGCAGCCCGCCGGCGTCCTCGCTGCGCGCCCGGTCCAGGCTGCGCTGCCACGCGAGCGCCAGGTCGCCGGTGAAGATCGCCTGGTACAGCGGACCGCCGAAGTCCATCGCGGCCTGCGCCTGCGACGTACCTCCCACGCGTCGCGTGCCGGACCGGCCCGGGTCGAGCTTGAGGAGGAGGTTCTCCAGGGTGGTGGCGTCGTACGGCAGCCGGAACCGGACGCTGGGAGTCTCACCGAGCGGGGACTCCGTGACGCGCGCCTGGTACTGACCCTCTCCCTCTTGCTCCAGGAGAAGGTCGAAGTTCAGGTAGCGCCGAGGTGCCATCTGCGGCTCTTTCGCGTGCCCATTCAACTTTCCCGGTGCGGACATCAGACTAGAGGGACGAGCCGCCCCCCAGATACCGACGCGAGCCGCAGGTATCCACCGGCCCGGGGCCGGCTCCTCTCGGACGGAGGGACCGGGATGGACGAGGCGACACGGGCAGCGATCGAGGCGGTCGAGCCTGCCATCGAGACGGCGCCGGCGTTCAGCGACGACGACCTCGACCGGGCGAGGGCGGCGGCCGCCGACCTGCGCGCGCACGGGGACGACTCGATGGTCGACCCCGCCGACCTGGCCGCTCTTTCCCCGGACGAGGCCGGGTCCTTGGCCCAGGACCTGGCCGACTCCGGGCAGTCCGTCGCGCTCGAGCACGTCGTGGAGGCCACCTCACCCCAGCGCTACCCGTTGATGGCGCTGCTGCGGATGGCTCGCGCGCTGCCGCCGGAGCTCTACGCCCACGACATGATGATCCAGGGCGTCGCGCTCGCCTCGCGGCTGCGAATGCGCTCGCTCCTCGACGACCTCGAGGCGAACCCCGACCCGGAGCTCGACGCCCTGATGGCCAAGGTCGCCACCGTGCGTACGTCGCTCGCCGCAGGTCCGCCGTACCGCTGGTGGCACGACCCCGAGACGGCGATGGCCGAACCGCCCGACGAGGGCCGGGGCGCCGGACCCGACGACGGCACCGAGCCCGACGCCGTGCGGGGCCCGGACGCGAGCACGTCCCGCAAGGCCTACCCCCGGCTCGAGGTGACCGGCACCCCGAGACCTGACGTCGTCGTCCTCGACCAGGCGTTCCAGGTCGTCCTCGGTCTCCAGCAGCGCCGCGACGCCCAGCTCGTCGCCAGCTCGCCGCTCGCCTTCGACGCCGGCGAGACCGTCGAGCTCGACGTCGTGCTCCTCTACGACCCCGCGTCGTTCGAGGTGACGGGCACGCCCCGGGCCCACCTCACGGTCACCGACCTCGACCCGTACCCGTCGACGACCTTCACCTGCACCGCCCGCTACGGCGAGGAGCTCTCGCCCGAGCGACGCCTGGGCCTCCAGCTCCACCGCGACGGCCAGGTGGTCGGCGTCGCCTGGCGCACCGTCGTCGTGGTGGACACCGCGGACCGCGTCGCCGACGCCGTCGTCCCCGACCGCCGTGACGTCGACCTGCTGGACCTCGACCCGCTGGTGGGTGGCGACGCCCCGGACCTGGTCGTCTCGGTCTGCCGCTCCGACGCCGGGTCCACGACGTTCGTCTGGACGGCGTACGCCGCGGACCCGGCCGTGCCGGTGCCGGACCTGCCCAGCGCCAGCACCCTCGACGCGGACGTGGCCGGCTTCGCCACCATGATCCGGCGGACCATCGAGTTCTCCGGCGGGGCGGCCGACGACTACTACAGCCTCGCCGGACGCGCCGTGCAGATCGGCCGCGCCGTTCCCACCGCCATCCAGGAGGCGGTCCGCCACGTCGCCGAGCAGGCCGGACGCACGACGGCCCCGGCGGTGCTGCTGCTCACCGAGGAGCTCGTCGTGCCCTGGGAGCTGGCGACCTTCGACCCCAAGCTGGCGACGACCTGGGGTGGCCCCTCGCCGTTCATGGGCGCGCACGTGGCGGTGTCCCGCTGGCCCCTGGACGAGCACAAGCCGCGGCCGCGGCCGCGCAGCACGGTGGCGATCCGCCAGGCCGCCGTCCTGACCGCCGACTACACCGGCGTACCGAGCTGGAAGAGGCTCGACAGTGCCCTCGAGGAGGCCGACGAGGTCGCAAAGCTCTTCGACCCGCCGGCCACACCGGTCCAGCCCGAGCTGCTGACCGTGATCGACCTGTTCAACAGCCGGCCCGAGTACGACGTGCTGCACGCCGCGCTGCACGGCAAGTTCGACGACCAGGGCGGCCAGGAGGGCATCGTCCTGCTCAAGAAGAGCCCGGCGGGTGGCGCCACCGCGCAGTTCCTGACACCGACGATGCTCGAAGCCGGAAGCCTCGCGCACGGTCCGTTCGTGTTCCTCAACGCCTGCCAGGTGGCGTCCGACGAGTCGGTGCTCGGCGACTACGCGGGGTTCGCCTCGACGCTGATGCGGATCGGCGCCGGGGGAGTCGTGGCCCCGCTCTGGAACGTCCGCGACGAGGTGGCGGCCGCGGTCGCCAAGGACTTCTACGCCGCGACCCTCGGCCCGGACGCCGTGCCGGCCGCCGAGGCGATGCGCGCCATCCGGGCGACGTACACCGAGGCCGCCGCCAGGGCCGACGATCCCCACCAGCACGCCACCCTCATCGCCTACCAGGTGTTCGGGCACCCGCGCCTGCACCTCTCGACAACCTGAGGAGCAACCCATGGCCGAACCCCTGCGCCCCGACGGGGACGTCTTCGTCGAGGACGTCGTGATCCGTACCCCCGGGCTGACCGGGGAGGTCGAGGTCTACCGCCCGACGTCACCGGGGATGCGCGGCGAGGAGCAGACGACCGAGGACTTCCTGGTCGCGCTCCAGGACGCCGGGCTCGACGAGCAGCTCTCGGTCGTGATCTCCCAGCACCAGGAGATCACGCCGGCCGACGGCACCCGCGGCAGCGGCGGCGCCGACGACATCGAGGTCAACGTGCCGGCTCCGGGCGACGGCAACGGGCAGGTGCTGCTGTACGCCGCGGAGGACGGCTCCTTGTCGTGGCACTTCTCCGTCGACGTGCCGCCGCAGGCACAACCGGACCGGGGCGGCGACCGGCGCACGTACCGGGTCCCCAGGGCCGTCGTCCCGCCCGACGAGCAGGAGGGCGACACCCATCGCGGCATCCTCGGCGCCGTCGGCAAGAAGGTGCTGAAGGTCCTGGTCTTCCCGCTCGTCGACCCGGTGCTCGGCAAGGTGGGGGACCACTTCGCCCACAAGTGGGAGGACCAGCACCGGCGGAACCGCGTGCGCTGGATGACCGTCGACGGCTACCGCAGCGGCGACGCGCCGTCGTTCGGCGACGCCGACTGGGCGACGCTCGGCGAGGGCCGCGCCCTCCTGCTCGTGCACGGGACCTTCTCCACGCCGCAGGGCGGCTTCGGGGGGATCCCGCAGGCGACGATGACCGAGCTGCACGAGCGGTACGACGGCCGGGTCGCCGCGTTCGAGCACCACTCCGTCTCGGTCACGCCGAAGGAGAACGCCGACCTGCTCGCCTCGCTCGTGCCGGCCGGCGTCAGCGTCGAGGTGGACGTGGTCACCCACTCACGGGGCGGCCTGGTCGGCCGCGAGATCGCGTCGGCCGCGGCCATCGCCGTACCGGGCCTGGTGATGGTGGCTTGTCCGAACGCCGGCACGGTCCTGGCCGACCGCGAGCACCTCTCCGACCTGCTCGACCGGATCACCGACCTCGCGCAGTTCGTGCCGGACAACGGGGTCACCGACACCCTCGGCCTGCTGCTCGCGGTGGTGAAGCAGGTCGCGGTCGGCGCCGTGGGCGGCCTCGACGGCCTGATGGCGATGAACCCCGAGGAGCCGTACCTCGCCGGACTCAACGGCCGTCCCGCACCGGCCGCCCTGCTGCGCGCGGTGGCCGCCGACTACGAGCCTCCGCGCGGAGCCCCGCTGGCCCGCGTGGCGCGCGACGGCGCGACGGACCTGGTCTTCGACAAGGCCGACAACGACCTGGTCGTGCCGACGCTCGGCTGCTGGGACGTCGAGGGCTCGGCCGGCTTCCCGATCGCCGACCGGTTGGTGCTCGAGGCGAGCGCGTCGGTCGACCACAACTCCTACTTCCGCCAGGCCGAGGTCGCCCAGCAGCTGCTGGACTGGCTGCCGACGTAACGGGCGGATCAGCCCGAGTAGTCGGAGGCGGCGCGCTTGGCCATCTCGAGGAAGGCCTGGCGGGACTCGAGGTTCTCGGCCAGCTCCTGCGCCTTCTTCTCGTTGCCGGAGGACTGGGCGGCGGCGAGGTCGGCCTCGATCTTGGCGATCGCGTCCTCGAGCTTGGAGACCATGTCGTCGGCGCGCGCGGACTTCTCGGGGTCGGTACGCCGCCACTGCTCGTCCTCGACCGAGCGGATGGCCTGCTCCACCTTGCGGATCCGGCCCTCCAGGTCGCGCATCCGCTCGCGCGGCACCTTGCCGGCGGCATCCCACTTCTCGGAGATGTCGCGGAACGCGTTCTTCGCGGCCTCGAGGTCGGTGACGGGCACCAGCGCCTCGGCCTGGACCAGGAGCCCTTCCTTCACCTCGGCGTTGGCGGCGAACTCGGCGTCCTGCGCGGCGTTCGCGGCGTCACGCGAGGAGAAGAAGTGGTCCTGCGCGGCCCGGAACCGCTTCCAGAGCTCGTCGTCGATGTCGCGAGGAGCCGGTCCGGCGGCCTTCCAGCGCCGCATCAGCTCGCGGTACTCACCCGACGTCGGCCCCCACTCGGTCGAGTCCAAGAGCGCCTCGGCCTCCTTGACCAGCCGCTCCTTGACGACCTGGGCGCCGGCGCGCTTCTCGTGCTGCTCGGCGAAGTGCGACTTGCGGGCCTTGGTGTACGCCGTCCGTGCGGTCGAGAACCGCCGCCACAGCGCATCGTCGGACGGTCGGTCGATGCGGGGGAGCGCCTTCCACTGGTCGAGCAGGTCGCGCAGCCGGTTGGCGCCGTTGCGCCAGTCGGTGCCCGCGGCCAGCTTCTCGGCCTCGGCGACGATGCGCTCCTTGTCGACCTTGGCCTCGGCCTGCTTCTGGGCCCGCTCGGCCTTGCGTGCCTCGCGCTGCTGGCCGATGAGCTCGCCGAAGGAGTCCAGCCGGGCGAGCAGGGACCCCAGGTCGCCGACCGCGTTGGCGTCGGACACCTGGCCGCGCACGGTCCGCACCGACTCGGCAGCCTCCTCGGGCGACATCACGCCGGACTTGATGCGCTGGTCGAGCAGGTCGACCTCGAAGGAGAGGGCGTCGAACCGGTCGGTGTAGAACTTCAGTGCCTCGTCCGGCGAGCCCTCGGGGTACTGCCCGACCGCACGCTCGCCGTCCGCGGTGCGGACGAAGACCGTGCCGTCCTCGCCGACGCGACCCCACTCGGCTCCCCACACGTGTCCCGACGGCTCGGCCGGAGTCTCGGTGGGTACCTCGGCCGGGGTGTCGGTGGGTACCTCGGCCGGAGCCTCGGCGGGCGCTTCGGCGACGGGCTCGACGGTCGGTTCCGCGGGCGGCCGGTCTGACGGCTGGTCCGACGGCTGGTCGGCCTGCGGGTCGGCCTGGTCGCTCGTCACGGCAGTCCCTACGTCTCGGTCCCACGGGCTCCGGCTCGCCCGCGCGGGAGGCACCATGCTAGTCAATCGTCTCCCGCGGCTTCCGCCCCCAGGTAGGGATGCGGGCCGCTGCCACCGCTCTCGCTAGTCTGCGACGGTGCTGATCGCCGGATTCCCCGCAGGTCCGTGGGGCACCAACTGCTACGTCGCGGCCACCGGGCCGGGCACCGAGTGCGTGGTGATCGACCCCGGCAAGGACGCCGCCCCCGGCGTCGCCGACGTGGTCCGCGAGCACGGCCTCAAGCCGGTCGCCGTCCTGGTCACGCACGGCCACGTCGACCACATGTGGTGCGTGGCGCCGGTGGCCGGCACGTACGACGCCACGGCCTGGATCCACCCCGACGACCGGCACCTGCTGGCCAACCCGATGGCGGGCATGAGCCGGGAGACCACCCAGATGCTGCTGGGCGGCCACTACACCTTCGCCGAGCCCGACCGCGTCGAGGAGCTGGCTGACGGCCAGGACCTGGAGCTGGCCGGGCTGACGTTCACCGTCGACCACACGCCCGGCCACACGCGCGGGTCGGTGACGTTCCGGGCGCCGTACGAGCAGCAGGAGATCTCCCAGGTCATGTTCTCCGGGGACCTGCTGTTCCAGGGCTCGATCGGGCGCACCGACCTGCCGGGCGGCGACCACCCGACGATGCTGCACAGCCTGCGCACCAAGGTGCTCACGCTGGCCGACGACATCGTCGTGCTGCCCGGCCACGGCGACCAGACGTCCATCGGTCGCGAGCGCGCGACCAACCCGTTCCTCCTCGAGCTCCAGGACGAGCGAGCAGCGGGACCCAGGGGATCAGCCAGCACCCGAGGACTGTGAAGCGTTGAGCAAGCCCACGCCGCTGAGCGGCTACCCCGAGTTCCTGCCTGCCGAGCGGGCCGTCGAGCGCGAGGTCGTCTCCCGGCTGTCGCGCACCTTCGAGCTGCACGGCTTCACCAACATCGAGACCCGCGCCGTCGAGCCGCTCGACCGGCTGTCCAAGGGCGGCGAGATCGACAAGGAGCTGTACGTCCTGCGCCGGCTGCACGCCGACGACCAAGCTGGTGACTCCGGCTTGGGCCTCCACTTCGACCTCACGGTGCCGTTCGCCCGGTACGTGCTGGAGCACGCCGGCCGGCTGGAGTTCCCGTTCCGCCGGTACCAGGTCCAGCCGGCGTGGCGGGGCGAGCGGCCGCAGGAGGGCCGCTACCGCCAGTTCACCCAGATGGACATCGACATCGTCGGCAAGGACGAGCTGCCGTTCCACCACGACGTGGAGGTCGTCCGGGTGATGGTCGAGGCGCTCGGCTCGCTGCCGCTGCCGCGGCTGTCGTTCCAGGTGAACAACCGCAAGCTGATCCAGGGCTTCTACCGCGGGCTCGGCATCCCCGACGTACCTGCCGCGATCCGCGCCATCGACAAGCTCGACAAGCAACCGGCCGACGCCGTCGCCCAGCTGCTCGTGGACACGGCCGGCGCGACGCCCGAGCAGGCCGAGCGCTGCCTCGCCCTCGCGACCATCCGGGTGGCCGACACGTCGTTCGTGGAGTCCGTGCGCGCCCTCGGCGTCGAGGACGAGCTGCTCGACGCCGGTCTGGCGGAGCTGGCCGCCGTCGTCGAGGGCTGCGCCGCCGTCGTCGACGACCACGTCACCGTCGAGGCGAACCTGCGCATCGCCCGCGGGCTCGACTACTACACGGGCACGGTCGTCGAGATCTTCATGGAGGGCTACGAGCGGCTGAAGTCCGTCGGCGGCGGCGGCCGCTACGACGCGCTGGCCACGGACGGCCGCACGACGTACCCCGGCGTCGGCGTCTCCTTCGGCGTCTCCCGCACCCTCGTCCCCCTGGTCGCCGACGGCGTGCTGCGCGGCAGCCGCCCGGTGTCCAGCGCCGTGCTCGTCGCGCTGGCCGACGAGGACTCCCGGACGTCGGCCCAGGACCTCGCCGACCGGCTGCGCCGCCGCGGCATCGCCACCGAGGTGGCCGCCGCGCCGCAGAAGTTCGGCAGGCAGATCCGGTACGCCGAGCGGCGCGGCATCCCGTACGTGTGGTTCCCCCAGGAGGACGGCACCCACCAGGTCAAGGACATCCGCAGCGGTGACCAGGTCGACGCCGACCCGGACGCGTGGACCCCACCCGCCGAAGACCTGCAGCAGACGATCGTCACCCAGTCATCCAGCTAGGAGCAATCTCGTGATCCGCACCCACGACGCCGGCACGCTCACCGCCGCCGACGCCGGCCAGACCGTCACCCTCGCCGGCTGGGTCGCCCGCCGGCGCGACCACGGTGGTGTCGCCTTCCTCGACCTGCGCGAGGCCAGCGGCGTGGCCCAGGTCGTGGTCCGCGACGAGGCGGTCGCGCACAGCCTGCGCAACGAGTACTGCATCGCGGTCACCGGCGCGGTCCAGCGCCGTCCCGAGGGCAACGCCAACCCGAACCTGCCGTCCGGCGAGATCGAGGTGATCGCCGAGCGCGTCGAGGTGCTCAGCGCGGCCGCGCCCCTGCCGTTCCCGATCGACGAGCACCTGGACGTGGGCGAGGAGGCGCGGCTCCGGCACCGTTACCTCGACCTGCGCCGTACCGGCCCCAACCAGGCGCTCCGCCTGCGCAGCAAGGTCAACAAGGCCGCGCGTGACGTGCTCGACGGCCACGGCTTCGTCGAGGTCGAGACGCCGACGCTGACCCGCAGCACGCCCGAGGGGGCCCGCGACTTCCTGGTCCCGGCCCGGCTCCAGCCGGGCAGCTGGTACGCCCTGCCGCAGAGCCCGCAGCTGTTCAAGCAGCTGCTGATGGTCGCCGGCATGGAGCGCTACTTCCAGATCGCCCGCTGCTACCGCGACGAGGACTTCCGCGCCGACCGTCAGCCGGAGTTCACCCAGCTCGACATCGAGATGAGCTTCGTCGACCAGGACGACGTCCTCGCCGTCTCCGAGGAGGTGCTCGTCGCGCTCTGGTCGCTGATCGGCGTGCGGCTCGAGACGCCGTTCCCGCGGATGACGTACGCCGAGGCGATGGCCCGCTTCGGCTCCGACAAGCCGGACCTGCGGATGGGCCTGGAGCTGGTCGACTGCACGGACTACTTCTCCGACACCCCGTTCCGCGTCTTCCAGGCGCCGTACGTCGGCGCGGTCGTGATGCCCGGGGGCGCCAGCCAGCCGCGCAAGCAGCTGGACGCCTGGCAGGAGTGGGCCAAGCAGCGGGGCGCGCGGGGGCTCGCCTACGTGCTGTTCCAGGAGGACGGCGAGCTCGGTGGGCCGGTCGCCAAGAACCTGTCCGAGGAGGAGCGCGCCGGCCTGGCTGCGCACATCGGGGCCGAGCCGGGGGACTGTGCGTTCTTCGCGGCCGGCCCGACCAAGAGCAGCCGCGCGCTGCTCGGCGCCGCCCGGCTGGAGATCGGCCGTCGCGGCGGCCTGATCGACGAGGACGCCTGGAGCTTCCTGTGGGTCGTCGACGCGCCCCTCTTCGAGCCCGCCGACGAGGCGACCGCCGCCGGCGACGTCGCGGTCGGCAGCGGCGCGTGGACCGCGGTGCACCACGCGTTCACCTCCCCGCAGGACCTCGACACCTTCGACCAGGACCCCGGCAACGCGCTGGCGTGGGCCTACGACATCGTCTGCAACGGCAACGAGATCGGCGGCGGGTCGATCCGTATCCATCGCGAGGACATCCAGAAGCGGGTCTTCGCGATCATGGGCCTCGACGAGGCCGAGGCGACCGAGAAGTTCGGGTTCCTGCTCGAGGCGTTCAAGTACGGCGCCCCGCCGCACGGTGGTCTGGCCTTCGGCTGGGACCGCATCGTGGCCCTGCTCGCGCGCACCGACTCGATCCGTGACGTGATCGCCTTCCCCAAGTCCGGCGGTGGTTTCGACCCGCTCACCGCGGCCCCGGCCCCCATCACGCCGGAGCAGCGCAAGGAGGCCGGCGTGGACGCCGTACCGGGGAAGGAGACGGCGACGGAGGCGTAGACCGCGGATAACCGCAGGTGGGAGGGTTGTCGACGAGGAATTCGGTTGACAGCCGGCGGTCGCGCGCGCTCGTTGAAATCTTGCGGTGTGACACTCGCACGACGCGCTGGTATCAAACCGTTACCTCCCCGATGCTCAACATCGTGTGCCGTTCGTCTAATGTCGCGCTTCGGGTGCCTACGTGTGTGTCCCCCATCACTTGTCCGGCCACGCCGATCGAGTGACACGGGAGTTCGCGCCGGGCTGAAGACAGCAAGCAGTGACGACCAGCAAAGGGGCGACATGGCGCTGACACCGTTGGAGATGGCCGCACCCGACGTGACCCAGCTTCCCGACCAGGAGAAGGAAGCCGAGATCGCGGGCCGATCTCCACTCCAGATCGCGCTGGCCCGTCTCCGTTCCGACAAGATCGCGATGGTGTGTTCCGCGATCGTGCTGATCTTCGTGTTGATCGCGATCTTCGCCCCCCTGATCGCCAAGCTCTTCGGTGTCGAGGTGCGGGCCGGTGACCCGTCGTCCGACACCGACATCTTCAACTTCCCGGTGATCGGCCCGCCGGACCACGGCTTCACGTGGAAGGCGCCGTTGGGCCTCGCCCCCAACACCGGTGACGACAACCTCGCCGAGTGGCTCTACGGAGCCCGGACGTCGCTCGGCATCGCGACCGTCTCCACGGCCGTCTCGACCCTGATCGGGATCACGATCGGCCTGGTCGCCGGCTTCAGCCGCGGCTGGCTCGACAGGGTCATCTCCTTCATCATCGACACGTTCCTCGCGCTGCCCCTGCTGCTGATCGCGCTGGCCCTGGCCCCGATCATCACCCTGCGCTTCGCCGACCAGCCCACGACGCTGAAGTACGCCCAGGTGATCGCGCTGACGAGCGTGCTGATCTTCTTCGGCTGGATGCAGCTCGCGCGGCTCATCCGCGGCGAGGTGCTCTCGCTGCGTGAGCGCGAGTTCGTCCAGGCGGCACGGGTGATGGGCGTGCCCACGCGGCTGATCCTGTTCAAGGAGCTGCTGCCGAACATGATGGCTCCCATCATCGTCTCGATCTCGCTCGGCCTGCCATTCTTCGTGACCGCCGAGGCAGGGTTCTCCTACCTCGGCATCGGCATCGTCGGCGTCCCGTCCTGGGGCCAGACGGTCAACAAGGCGGTCGAGTACTTCGACACCTACCCGCTCTACCTCTACGCGCCCGTGGTCGGCATCTTCTTGCTGGTCGTCGCGCTCAACCTGCTCGGAGACGCCATCCGTGACGCCTTCGACCCCAAGACTCGCCGGTGAGACTGACACCGACCGAGAGGCATCATCGATCAGCCCTAGAAAGGTGGGGAACACCCTGATGCGACTCAAGAAATCCGCGGTGGCCGTTCTGGCGACCGCATCCCTGCTCGCGCTTGCCGCGTGCGGCGGTTCCAACGACAGCGGCGGGAACGACACCGTTGTGCCGACCCAGGAGGCCGGTGGCGGTGCGGGTGCGGGCAAGAACCCGGACGCAAAGGCGCCGATGGCCGTGCCGGACGACGCAGCCGAGGGTGGCACCATCACCGTCGACACGGTGAACGTCCCCGCGACTCTCGACCCCACGCGTGCCTACTACACCGACTCCACCGAGATCATGAACCTGGTGACCCGGGCGCTGACGCAGTACGTCTACGACCCCGACACCAACGACATGGTGCTGATCCCCGACATGGCGACCGACCTCGGCACGCCCAACGAGGACAACACCGAGTGGACCTTCACGCTGCGTGACGGCCTCAAGTACGAGGACGGCACCGACGTCAAGGCCGAGGACGTCGCCTACGCGGTCGCCCGTTCGTTCGCGATCGAGGAGCTCCCGGACGGCCCGACGTACCAGCTGCAGTTCTTCCAGGACGGCGACACGTACAAGGGTCCCTTCAAGGACAAGACGCCCTACAAGGGTGTGACGGTCGACGGCAACAGCATCACCATCCACATGTCGCAGCCGTTCCCCGAGATGGACTACTACGCCTCCTTCCCCGTCTTCACCGGCATCCCGCAGGCGAAGGACACCAAGGAGGAGTACGGCAACCACCCGCTGGCGACCGGTCCGTACATGTTCGAGGACTACAAGCCCGGCACCTCGCTGACCCTGGTCAAGAACCCCAACTGGGACCCCAACACGGACCCGGGCCGCATCCAGGCCGTCGACAAGTGGGTGTTCCACTTCGGTGAGGACACGGCGAAGACCGAGAACACCATCCTCAGCGACACCGGTGACGCCCAGACGACGGTCACCTACGACAACATCACGCCGCCGACCTACAAGAAGATCTCGGCCGACGGTCCCGAGCGCCTCGTGACGGGCACCTCGCCGTGCACGTACATGTGGTACCTCGACATGCGCAAGATCACCGACATCAACGTGCGCAAGGCGATTGGTTACGCCTACCCGTACGTCGACGTCTGGAAGGCCGGTGGCGAGATCGTGGGTCTGACCCGCGTCCCCGGTACCAGCATCCTGCCTCCGGGCACCGCTGGTCGTGTCGAGTACGACGTGCTGGGCATCAAGGGTCAGAACACCGACCCGGAGAAGGCCAAGGAGCTGCTCACGCAGGCCAACGCCATGGGTTACGAGCTGAAGTTCCTCTACGCGACCGACGACCCGCTGTCGGTGGCCGCGAAGGACCAGCTCGTGAAGGGCTTCGAGGCCGCCGGCTTCAAGGCGACCCCGATCGCGTCGACCACGGACAAGATCCGCGACGCGCGCACCGACCCCGACAGCCCGATCAACGTCCGCTCCAGCGGCTGGTGCTCGGACTGGCCGTCCGGTGGTTCGTGGTTCCCGGCCCAGTGGGACGGCGCTCTGGCCGACCTCGAGGGCATGCCGAACCCGGCCATGTTCGTCGAGAAGGACGCGGACGCCAAGCAGAAGGAGATCCTGTCGCTGCCTTCCGACCAGGTCCCGGCTGCGTGGGGCGAGTTCGACAAGTTCATCGAGGAGACCTACTACCCGGCCGTGGTCACCGGTTACTCCGGTACCGCGATCATCCGTGGGTCCAAGATCGGCGGCTTCTACAACGACAACGTTCGTGGCATGCCGACCTTCTCGATCATGTACACCACTCAGTGATTGACTGACGAGATGACCTCGAGCTGAACCAGGGCCGTCCGGGCCGACTTCCACGTCGGCCCGGACGGCCTCTCCTCGAGTGGCCACCCGGTCCGGGACGGCCCGCCCGATGGGAACTCCGACCGAACCAGACAGGAGCTAGCGCCAGATGTTCGGATACATCGTTCGCCGACTCATCGCAGGTCTGCTGGTCATCATCGCGGTGTCGATGGTGGTCTTTGCGATCTTCTTCTACGGGCCGAACGACCCGGCACTGGCCTACTGCCCCGAGTCGCGGTGCACCCCGCAGCGACTCGACAACCTCCGCCACAACCTGGGCCTGGACCAACCCGCCCCGAAGCAGTACGCCGAGTACATGAGCGGCTACGTCCACGGCCGGCACATCGCGTCCGGTGGGATCTCCATCGACTGCGACTGGCCCTGCATGGGCGTCTCGTTCAAGTACCGCGTGAACGTCTTCGACTACCTGTGGAAACGGGTGCCGGCCACCTTCTCCGTCGCCATCGGCGGCGCGATCTGCTTCCTCACGATCGGATTGTTCAGCGGCATCTTCGCGGCGCGAAGACGTGGCACCACCGCCGACAAGGCCATCGTGAGCACGAGCCTGTTCATCAACGCCATCCCCTACTACCTGCTCGCCCTGCTGGCCTACCTCTACCTGGTCCAGAGCCTGTCCATCTTCCCGCAGACCGGCTACTTCAACCCGCTGGACGAGGGGCCGATGAAGTTCATCGGCGGCATGCTGCTGCCGTGGGTGATGATCGGCATCTCCTACTCCACCCAGTACGCCCGGTTCAGCCGCGGCGCCATGGTCGACGCCCTCAACGAGGACTACGTGCGCACGGCGCGGGCCAAGGGCCTGGCGGAACGAATCATCGTCCGGCGGCACGCGTTGCGAGCCGCGATCGTCCCGGTGGTCACCATCTTCGGCCTCGACTTCGCCTACCTGCTGGCCGGCACGATCTTCACCGAGAAGATCTTCGGCATCCAGGGTCTGGGCCTGGCCGGCCTCGACGCGGTGACCCGGACCGACTTGCCGATCATCTCGGCGACCGTGATGATGGGCGCCGCGGCGATCGTCCTCGCGAACATCGTTGTGGACATCCTCTACAGCGTCATCGACCCCAGGGTGCGGCTGACATGACCCAGACCAACGGACCGGCCTCCGACCAGGGCGCCGGTCACCTCACCGAGCCGACGAGTCGCCAGGCCGGCGACAGCGGAGAACCGTTTCTGGTCGTGGAGGACCTCACCGTCCGGTTCCCTACGGCCGACGGTCTCGTCCAGGCGGTCTCGGGCCTGAGCTACAGCATCGAGCAGGGCAGCACGCTCGGCATCGTGGGCGAGTCCGGCTCCGGCAAGAGCGTCTCCAGCCTGGCCGTGATGGGCCTGCACGACGCCAAGCGCACGCAGATGTCCGGCTCGATCCGGGTGGGCGGCACCGAGGTGCTCGGCCTCTCGAACGACCGGATGCGCCGGATCCGCGGCCGCGAGGTTGCGATGATCTTCCAGGACCCGCTGACCGCGCTGCACCCCTTCTACAAGGTGGGTGCGCAGATCTCCGAGGCCTACCGCGCTCACCACGACGTCTCGAAGGCCAAGGCCCGCGCCAAGGCCATCGAGATGCTCGACCGCGTGGGCATCCCGCAGGCCCGCACCCGTGTCGACGACTACCCGCACCAGTTCTCCGGCGGCATGCGGCAGCGCGCGATGATCGCCATGGCGCTGGTCAACGACCCGTCCTTGCTGATCGCCGACGAGCCGACGACGGCGCTGGACGTCACGGTGCAGGCGCAGATCCTGGACCTGCTCCAGGAGCTCCAGAAGGACTTCAACTCCGCGATCATCATCATCACCCACGACCTGGGCGTCGTCGCCGAGATGGCCGATGACGTGATGGTGATGTACGGCGGCCGCGCGGTCGAGTACGGCCGCACGCGCGAGATCCTCGTCCACCCGGAGATGCCCTACACCTGGGGCCTGCTCGCCAGCGTCCCGGACGTGACCGCGGACCCGGACGCCCGGCTGATCCCGATCCAGGGCAACCCGCCGAGCCTGCTGAGGCCGCCGAGCGGCTGCGCGTTCCACCCGCGGTGCCCGCACACGGGCAAGGTCCCCGGCGACCTGTGCCGGACCACGTTGCCCGAGCTGACTCGGGGGGAGCACGGTGATGAGCACCTGAAGAGGTGTCACCTCCCCGACCCGTCGGCGATCTACGAGCAGGAGATCCTGCCCGAGATCGCGCCCGACCTGGTCGAGATGACCGTGAAGGACGAGTTCCCGGCAGAGGTCGGGACCGGGCTGGTGGAAGACTCTCCCTCTGACGATGCTCTCCCGAAGGAGCGGTAGAACCTCCATGACCGAGTCCGAAGTGGCCCCCGCCTCCAGCGCCGCAGGTCAGGCGCCCGAGTCGTACGAGTCGGCCGAGCACCAGTCGGCCGCCCCGCCGCGGTTCGACCGCCACGCCGAGGCGATCTTGTCGGTGACCGACCTGAAGAAGTACTTCCCGGTGAAGTCGTCCGGCCTGGTCCGGCGGACCATCGGCCACGTGCAGGCGGTCGACGGGGTCTCCTTCGAGGTCCGCAAGGGCAGCGCCCTGGGTCTGGTCGGCGAGTCCGGCTGCGGCAAGTCGACGACCGGCCGGCTGATCACACGGCTCTACGACCCGACGGCGGGCTCGATGATGTTCCAGGGGAAGGACCTGGCCACCTTGTCGCACAAGGCGATGACGCCGATGCGCAAGGAGGTCCAGATGATCTTCCAGGACCCCTACAGCTCGCTGAACCCCCGGCACACCGTCGGCACGATCGTGGGCACGCCGCTGCGCGTCCACAACGTGGTGCCGGACAAGCAGGTCCTCGGCCGGGTGCGCGAGCTGCTCGAGGTGGTCGGTCTCAACCCCGAGCACTACAACCGCTACCCCAACGAGTTCTCCGGCGGACAGCGCCAGCGCATCGGCATCGCCCGGGCGCTCGCCCTGCAGCCGAAGCTGCTGGTCGCCGACGAGCCGGTCTCCGCCCTCGACGTGTCGATCCAGGCCCAGGTGGTGAACCTCCTGCGCGACGTGCAGCAGGAGTTCAACATCGCCTTCCTGTTCATCGCGCACGACCTCGCCGTCGTCCGGCACTTCTGCCCGGAGATCGCGGTCATGTACCTCGGCAAGATCGTGGAGATCGGCGACCGCGAGTCGGTCTACGACCACGCCCACCACCCGTACACCCAGGCACTGCTGTCCGCGTCGCCGGACGTGAAGCAGGCGGCCATCGGCGGGCGCCGCGAGCGCATCCGCCTCGAGGGTGACGTGCCGTCGCCGATCAACCCGCCGAGTGGCTGCCGGTTCCGCACCCGCTGCTGGCTGGCCCAGGACATCTGCGCCAAGCAGGAGCCGCCGCTGCTGCAGATCGGCAAGTCGCACAAGGTCGCCTGCCACTTCGCCTCCGAGCTCAACCAGACGCCACCCCGGCCGGTCACCACGGGCCTGCTCGGGGTCGACGACCAGGGCAACCACGACGCCGGCTCGACACCCACCACCCTCAGCACCAACCCGGGGTACGACGACGAGTGGTACGACCTGAAGTCCAAGTCGTTCGTGAAGGCCTGACGCCCGCGTCCGGGTCCGGGGCGTGCTGGTGACGTGCACTGTTGACTGAGCACTGTTGACTGAGCACGTGGACGAGCTGTTCGACGCCTCGGCGCTGGGCGCGGCGCCGCGTGCTGGTGGCGGCGGGTCGCTGGCCGGCAACACGCACGCGTCCGCCCCGCTGGCGGTCCGGATGCGTCCGCGCACCCTCGACGAGCTGGTCGGCCAGGAGCAGCTGCGCGCCGCGGGGTCGCCGCTGCGGCAGCTGATCGAGGGCGACCAGCCCATGTCGCTGCTGCTGTGGGGTCCACCGGGCACCGGCAAGACCACGATCGCCTCGATCCTGAGCCAGCAGACCGACCGGCACTTCGTCGAGGTCTCGGCCGTCTCCGCCGGCGTGCGAGAGGTGCGTGCCGCGATCGACGCGGCCCGATCGGAGCTGGTGCGCAGCAGCCGCGAGACCGTGCTGTTCGTCGACGAGGTGCACCGCTTCTCCAAGGCCCAGCAGGACGCGCTCCTCCCCGGCGTGGAGAACCGCTGGGTGACCCTGGTCGCCGCCACCACCGAGAACCCCTTCTTCTCCGTCATCTCCCCGCTGCTCTCGCGCAGCCTGCTCCTGCGGCTGGAGTCGCTGACCGACGACGACGTGCGCGCGGTGCTGACCCAGGCACTGGCCGACGAGCGTGGGCTGGCCGGCGGCTACGGCATCGACGACGACGCGCTGGACCACCTGGTGCGGCTCGCCGGCGGCGACGCACGCCGCTCGCTCACCTACCTCGAGTCGTCGGCCGGCGCCGCCAAGAGCAAGGGGCTGGCCACCATCGACCTGGCGACCGCCGAGACGGCCGTGGACCGGGCCGCGGTGAGGTACGACCGGCAGGGCGACCAGCACTACGACGTGATCTCGGCGTTCATCAAGTCCGTGCGCGGGTCCGACGCCGACGCGGCGCTGCACTACCTGGCCAGGATGATGGAGGCTGGCGAGGACCCGCGGTTCATCGCCAGGCGGCTGGTGATCCTCGCCAGCGAGGACATCGGCCTGGCCGACCCGACCGCGCTGACGACCGCCGTGGCGGCCGCCCAGGCAGTGCAGCTGATCGGGATGCCCGAGGCCCGGCTCAACCTCGCCCAGGCGACCATTGCCCTGGCCGTCGCGCCCAAGTCCAACGCTGTCATCACGGCCATCGACGCCGCGAGCGCCGACGTCCGGGCGGGCAAGATCGGTAACGTCCCTCCGCACCTCCGGGACGGTCACTACGCCGGCGCGAAGGAGCTCGGGCACAACTCGGGTGCCCCGACGCCGTACAAGTACAGCCACGACGAGCCGTTCGGCGTCGCCGAGCAGCAGTACGCCCCCGACGTCGTCCTCGACGCCCGGTACTACCAGCCCACCGAGCTCGGCGCCGAGGCCGCGGTCAAGCAGCGCTGGGACCGGATCAGGCGGATGATCCGCGGCGAGGGCCCGCGATAGGGTCGGTCACCATGATCACGGCCGTCCTCCTCCTGGTGTGCCTGGTGCTCGCCGGTGCGGTGGCGGCGCTGGTCGTGGCGCTGCGCACGGTGGCAGCCAGGCTGGACGCGATCGAGGCACGTGGTCCCCTTCGAGACGCCTCGTCCCTCGGCTCCTCAGGACAAGTCGTGACAGGCACCAGCGCGCCTTCCTCGACCAGCGAGCCTCCAGCGCCGGTGCCCGTGGCGTCGGCCGAGGAGTTCGTGATCACGCGGCTCGGCGACCCCGAGCCCGACGCGGCGCCGACCCTGGAGACCAAGCTGTTCGCGGACGTCGTGCTGCGCGAGACCGTGGTGAAAGCGGCGTCGTTCGCCTACGGCGTGCGGCGCGGGCTGTCGCCGGCCAACCGCAACCGGATCTGGTTCGAGATGCGCCGCGAGGTCAAGCGCGCCCGCAAGGAGCGCAAGGCCGAGGAGCGCGAGGCCATCCGCGAGTGGCGAGCGCGCCGGCGCGCCGACGTGCGCTCCGTGCGCCAGGAGGAGAGCGCGGCATGAGGCGCGGGCTCTGGTTCGTGGCCGGAGCCGGGGCGGGTGTCTACGCGATGACCCGTGCCCGGCGGCTGAAGGAGGCATTCACCGCCGACGGGCTGCGCGACCGCTGGGAGGCCGTCACCCTCGGCGCCCGGATGCTGCGCGACGACGTCGCCCAGGCCCAGGCGGACAAGGAAACCGAGTTGCGCGAGCGGTTCGGCCTCACGCCTCATGGACTACCCGAGCTGACCGGGCCTGCGGACCAGCGAGACCGCAACATCGACGGGAAAGGCACCGACTGATGGACACCTCGGAGATTCGGCGGAGGTTCGTGGCTCACTTCGAGCGGGCCGCGCACGCCGCCGTTCCGTCGGCGTCGTTGATCCTCGACGACCCGACGCTCCTGTTCGTGGCCGCGGGGATGGTGCCGTTCAAGCCGTACTTCCTCGGCCAGGAGACCCCGCCGTACGACCGTGCCGTGAGCATCCAGAAGTGCGTGCGCACCCCCGACATCGAGGACGTCGGCAAGACCACGCGCCACAACACCTTCTTCGAGATGTGCGGCAACTTCTCCTTCGGCGACTACTTCAAGGAAGGCGCGATCGAGCTCGCGTGGGACCTGGTCACCAAGTCCCAGGCGGACGGTGGCTTCGGGCTCGAGGAGAGCCGGATCTACCCGAGCATCTACGAGGACGACCCGGAGGCGGCGTACCTCTGGAACAAGGTCACCGGCGTCCCCGACGACCGGATCATCCGGCTCGGCCGGAAGGAGAACTACTGGTCCATGGGCGTGCCCGGGCCCGGTGGCCCGTGCTCGGAGATCCTCTACGACCGGGGCCCGGAGTACGGTCCGGACCTCGACTTCGGGCCGAAGGGCGAGGACCGGTACCTCGAGATCTGGAACCTCGTCTTCATGCAGGACGTGCTGAGCGCGGTGCGGTCCAAGGAGGACTTCGACATCGCCGGCTCGCTGCCGAAGAAGAACATCGACACGGGGATGGGCCTGGAGCGGGTGTCGTTCCTGCTCCAGGGAGTCGACAACAACTACGAGATCGACGTGCTCTTCCCGGTGATCGAGAAGGCCGAGGAGCTGACCGGCAAGAGGTACGGCGAGTCGCACGAGGACGACGTGCGGCTCCGGGTCGTCACCGACCACGTCCGCAGCACGCTGATGCTGATCGCCGACGGGGTGACGCCGGGCAACGAGGGCCGCGGGTACGTCCTGCGCCGGCTGCTGCGTCGTGCGGTCCGGTCGATGCGGCTGCTCGGCACCGAGGACCGCGTCCTGCCCGAGCTGCTGCCCGTCAGCCGCGACAAGATGGGGGAGACCTACACCGAGCTGCACCGCGACTGGGACCGCATCTCCCAGGTCGCGTACGCCGAGGAGGAGGCGTTCCGCCAGACGCTCAAGGCGGGGACGCAGATCTTCGACCTCGCGGCGACGCAGGTGAAGCAGTCCGGCGGTCACGTGCTCAGCGGCGACCGGGCGTTCGCGCTGCACGACACCTACGGCTTCCCGATCGACCTGACGCTGGAGATGGCGGCCGAGCAGGGGCTCGAGGTCGACCAGGTCGGGTTCCGCGACCTGATGGACCAGCAGCGGCAGCGGGCCAAGGCGGACGCGGCCAGCAAGAAGGGCGCGCACGTCAACACGACGGCGTACCGCAAGGTGGCCGACGACCTCGGCCGGCCCGTGGAGTTCACCGGCTACCGCGAGGTGGTCTCGGAGGGCTCCGTGCGCGGGCTCCTCTGGGGCGGCGAGGTGGTCGAGGAGGTGCGCGAGGGCGACGACGTCGAGCTGGTGCTCGACCGGACGCCGTTCTACGCCGAGGGCGGCGGCCAGCTCGCGGACCAGGGGGTCATCGAGCTCTCGAACGGCGCTCGGGTCGAGGTCCGCGACGTGCAGGCCCCGATCGCGGGACTCGTCGTCCACCGCGGGCGCATCCTCAGCGGTGAGGTGACCCCGGGCCTGGAGGCGCACTCCGAGGTCGACGTCGAGCGCCGCAAGTCGATCTCGCGCGCGCACACCGCGACCCACATGGTGCACAAGGCGTTCCGCGAGGCGCTGGGGGAGACCGCGACCCAGGCGGGCTCGGAGAACGCGCCCGGCCGGTTCCGGTTCGACTTCTCCGCGACGGGCGCGGTGCCCGCGTCGGTGATGGCCGACGTGGAGGCGCGGGTCAACGACCTGGTGCTCGCGGACCTCGGCGTGCACGCCGAGCTGATGAGCCAGGAGGAGGCCGTGAAGTCCGGCGCCATGGCGCTGTTCGGCGAGAAGTACGGCGACCAGGTGCGCGTCATCACCGTCGGGGACTGGGCGCGCGAGCTCTGCGGCGGGACGCACGCGGGCCGTTCGGGCCAGCTCGGCGTGGTCAAGCTGCTCGGTGAGTCGTCGATCGGCTCCGGTGTGCGGCGCGTGGAGGCGCTGGTGGGCGCCGACGCGTACCAGTTCCTGGCGCGCGAGCACGTGCTGGTCTCCCAGCTGTCCGAGGCGCTCAAGGCGCGCCCGGAGGAGCTGCCCGAGCGGGTCAACGACATCGTCGAGCGGCTGCGCGCGGCGGAGAAGGAGATCGAGAAGCACCGCGTCGGCCAGGTGCTGGCGGCGGCCGGTGCGCTGGCGGCGGGTGCCCAGGACGTGCACGGCGTCCAGGTGGTCGCGCAGCGGGTCGACGGCGCGTCCGGCGGGGACGTGCGGACGCTCGCGCTCGACGTGCGCGGCCGGCTGCCCGGCGACCGTCCGGGTGTCGTGGTCGTCATCGGCGTGACCGGCTCGGGCGAGGACACCAAGGTGGCCGTGGTGGTGGCTGTCAACGACGCGGCCCGCTCGCGCGGGCTGAGCGCGAACGACCTGGTCGGCGCCGTCGGCCCGCTCGTCGGCGGCCGGGGTGGCGGCAAGGACGACGTCGCGCAGGGCGGCGGCGCGGACGCCTCGCGTGTCGACGAGGCGCTCGAGCTGGTGCGGTCCGAGGTGGCGGTGAAGGCCGGCGCCAGCTGGTGAGGCACTGCTCGTGAGGTGGGGTGTCCGTCTCGGGCTCGACCCCGGCGACGCGCGGATCGGCGTCGCCCGTAGCGACCCGACCGGCTTCCTGGCCACCCCGCTGGAGACGGTCCGGCGGGGCAAGGGAGACCTGCGTCGCATCGCCCGGCTGGCGCGCGAGGCGGAGGCGGTCGAGGTGGTCGTCGGGCTGCCGCGGTCGCTGTCGGGCGGGGAGGGCCCGGCCGCGGTCAGGACCCGCACGTGGGCCGACCGGCTCGCCGGCGTGCTCGCCCCGGTCCCCGTGCGGCTCGTCGACGAGCGTCTGACCACGATTTCCGCGGAGGCTATGCTGCGCGACCGGGGGGTGAAGGGGCAGGCCCGCCGAGCGGTGGTCGACATGGCCGCCGCGGTGGTGATCCTGCAACACGCGCTCGACACCGAACGAAGCACGGGGACGCCCCCCGGAGAAGTCGTCAGAGCCCCCGTCGTCGGGGCCCGTGAGGAGACCGATGAGTGACCGCGACCCGAGGTACGGCCTCGACGAGCCCCCCGACGACGCGTACGACGACGCGTACGACGACGCGTCCGAGATCGGGGACGACGAGGAGTACCCGCCGGAGGGTGGCCGCCGCAAGAAGCGCGGTCGCTCGATCCCCGGCTGCCTGGCGGCGTTGGTCGCGCTCGCGCTGATCGGCGGCGGCGCGTACGTCGCCCTGACCAAGGGTGCGGAGTTCATCCGCGACCAGTTCTCCACCTCGCCCGACTACCCGGGACCGGGCAAGGGCAAGGTGACCTTCGAGGTGAAGTCCGGCGACACGGTCGGCGCGATCGGCCGCAACCTCAAGGACAAGGGCGTCGTGCAGTCGGTCGACGCGTTCATGGAGGCGGCCGGCAGCAGCACCAACATCCAGGTCGGCTTCTACCAGCTGAAGAAGGAGATGAAGGCGTCCGACGCCTTCGACATCCTCAGCAACCCGGCCAACATCATCAAGAACACCGTGACCATCCCCGAGGGGTTCCAGGTCAAGCAGATCATCGAGCGGCTGGCCGCCTCGACCGACTACCCGGCGAAGGCCTTCGAGAAGGTGCTGGACGACCCGACCAGGCTCGGGCTGCCCGACTACGCGAACGGCAACGCGGAGGGGTACCTGTTCCCCTCGACGTACGACTTCGGTCCCCAGGACAAGCCGGTCGACATGCTGAAGAAGATGGTCGCCCGCTGGCAGCAGGCCGCCGACGACGCGGGCCTCGAGGAGGGCGCTGCCGCGCTCGGCCACACGCCGGGCGAGGTGATGACGGTCGCCAGCCTCATCGAGGCCGAGGGACGCGGCGACTACCGCGGCAAGATCGCGCGGGTCATCTACAACCGGCTGGACATCGACCCGAACCCGTCGGCCGGCTTCCTGCAGATCGACGCCAGCGTGAACTACGCGCTCGGACGCAGCGGCTCGACGGTGATCACCGACGCCGACAAGGAGTCGGTGGCGGACTCGCCGTACAACCTCTACACGCACAAGGGGCTCCCGCCGACGCCGATCGAGGCCCCGGGCGACGACGCCATCCGGGCCGCGCTGAACCCCGAGGAAGGGCCCTGGTTCTTCTACGTGACGGTGAACCTGGCAACCGGCGAGACGAAGTTCACCGACAGCTACGACGAGTTCCTGACGTTCAAGAACGAGTACGAGCAGTACTGCGAGACGCAGTCCGACCGGTGCTGACGCGGTCCTCATGAGGTGCGCCGTCGTCGGTGACCCGATCGGTCACTCGCAGTCGCCGGTGCTGCACCGCGCGGGGTACGCGGCTGCCGGGCTGTCGTGGTCGTACGACGCGGTGCAGGTCCCGTCCGGGACGCTGGCGTCGTTCGTGTCGTCCCTGGACGAGGAGTGGCGCGGGCTGTCGGTGACCGCGCCGCTCAAGCGCGAGGCAGCCGCCCTGGCGTCCACGGCCTCGCCGGTCGTGACGTCGTCGGGCGTGGCCAACACGCTCGTCCGGTCGTCCTCGGGCGCGTGGTCGGCGGAGAACACCGACGTCCCCGGGGCGGCCGCGGCGCTGCGCGAGCGGTACGCGGGGCCGGTCACCTCGGCCACGATCCTGGGCGGGGGAGCGACGGCCGTCTCGACCGGGCTGGCGCTGGCGTCCCTGGGTGCCCGGGAGATCACGCTGCTGGTCCGCGACGCGGCCCGGTCCGCGACGGCCGTCTCCGTGCTGGCCGCCCACCCGGCCGGGCCCACGGTGTCGGTCGCCCCGCTGTCGTCCGGGACCGTCGTGGGGGAGGTACTGGTGTCGACCATCCCGGCCGCGGCCCAGTCCCCCGCCCTGGTGTCCCGCTGCGCCGGCGTACCCGTCCTCTTCGAGGTCACCTACCACCCCTGGCCCACCCCGCTGGCCGCCGCGTCCGCCGGCGACCAGGTGCTCGTCACCGGCCTCGACCTCCTCGTCCACCAGGCCGCCCTCCAGTTCGAGCTCTTCACGGGCACCCCCGCCGCCGACGTCCTCACCCCCATGCGCGCCGCCCTGGCCTGAGCCGGTCGAGTTGCGCCTGCGGTACGGGTGAGTTGCGCCTGCGGTACGGGTGAGTTGCGCCTGCGGTACGGGTGAGTTGCGCCTGCGGTACGGGTGAGTTGCGCCTGCGGTACGGGCGAGTTGCGCGTCAGACCCGCGCGTACCAGCGTCGCGGCGGCTGCTGGGCCGTGCTCAGCGCATCCCGAACCTCCTGGATCCACTCGCCGATGGCGTCGTCGGTGAAGGAGCCCTTGTCCACGACGATCACGGTCCACCCGTGCGACTCCAGCCAGTCCCGTCGCTCGGCATCAGCGTGCTTGTCCTCATCGCTCGAGTGGAACTCCTCCCCGTCGTACTCGACAGCAACCCTCGCGAGTGGGTAGGCGAGATCGAGTCGGAACGTCGGTACGCCGTCCACGAGCACCCACCAGTTGACCTGCGGCGCCGGTAGCCCGTGGTCGTGCATGACGAGGCGTGTCCAGGACTCGCCGGTGGACTCGGCCCGCGGATCGACCAGGGCCGCGAGCTCGCGTAGCTGGACGACCCCGCGGCGGCGCGCGTACCGCCGCAGCTGCAGGACGAGATCGCGTGAGGTGAACCCGAACGCGCGAGCGAGGGCGTCCATGGCGGCGAGGGCATCTCGCCGGGGCAGGCAGCAGCCGAGGTCGAGCGCTGTCCGAAGCGGTGTCGTGACGCGAAGACCACCGACCGTCGTCCAGTCCTGTGGACCGAGGTCCCGCTGACCACCTCGGATCTCAGGCCGCTCCGGTGCGCGGTGTCCGCGCAGTGTGTAGGTCTCCAACGCCGCTGGCACCTCGAGCTCGCGGAGGCGGAAGCAGTCGACCCCCCAGATCCACGCTGCCGTCCGGTCGCAGACCACCACGTGCGGGCTGATGACGAGGAGGGCCGCCGACACGCGCATCTCGGTCGTCACCTCGATGTCGGTGCGGAGATAGACGTGGCGGAACAGCCTGGCCAGCTCGCCGCGACGTACGCCCTCTCCGATGCGCCGCTTGGTGATGCCCAAGGTTGCCGCCGAGGCCACGGTGAACGGTTCTTTCGGGAAGTCCACGATCATGTGGAGCTCCTTGCCCGAGCCAGGTCCCGACGTACCGGCCCTCCCGCGAACCTGTGGAGGAGCGGGCGGATTCGACGACTGTGGGCGGAAAGTGGGTACGGGAACGCACGTCGACCGTGCCGAGGGCGCAACTCGACCGTCCCGGGGGCGCAACTCGCCTGTACCGGGGGCGCAACTCGCCCGTACCCGGAGCGCAACTCGCGTGTTTCGGGGGCGCAGCTCAACGGGGTCAGTAGGGTCCGGGTGTGGGTGTGGAGTGGGCGGCGCACGTGGACACCGCGGCCTTCGGCGCGCTGGTGTCGGCGGCGGCCGGCGTCCTCGTCCCTCGCATCATCGAACGGGTGCCCGAGCCGGAGGCCGAGGTCCCCGAGGACGGCGCCGGGGACGGCGCCGGGGCCGAGGAGGCGGGGGCCGCGCCGCGGTTCGAGGGCGGGGAGACCGAGGCGGAGGAGCCGCCGAAGGAGCTGTACGCCGCCATCGCCGACCTGCCCGGGCTGCTCTGGAAAAGCATCGCGGCCAGCCTGGTCATCGGCGGGCTGGTCGGGTTCGCGCTGGGCTGGGACGTCGCGCTGCTGGTGTGGCTGCCGCTCGTACCCGTCAGCATCGCGCTCGCGGTCATCGACTGGCGCACCCGGCTGCTGCCGACGTGGCTCATCCTCCGCACGTACGCCGGCGTGATCGTGCTCGTCGTCGTCGCCGCGCTGGTCACCCAGGACTGGCAGGACCTCGTCCGCGCGGCCATCGGCTGGGCGGGAGCCGGCCTCCTGTACTTCGTGCTCTGGTACGTCTACCCGCGCGGGCTCGGGTACGGCGACGTCCGGCTGTCCGGCATCCTCGGCATCGCCCTGGGGTACGTCGGCACGGCGGAGCTCGTCGTGGGCGTGTACGCCGGGTTCCTGCTCGGCGGGGTCGGCGGAGCGCTCCTCTCGCTGGCCAGGATCGTGCACCGCAAGCACGTACCGTTCGGCCCGTTCATGCTGGTCGGCGCCCTGGCCGGCCTGTTGTTCGGCGACTGGCTCGGCGGCCTGACCACTGGTTGAGCCGTGAAACACTGACGGCATGCTGCGCTGGCTCACCGCGGGCGAGTCCCACGGCCCGCTCCTCGTCGCGATCCTCGAGGGGCTGCCCGCGCACGTCTCCGTCACCACCGACGACGTCCGCGACGCGTTGGCCCGCCGCCGCCAGGGCCACGGCCGCGGCGCGCGGATGAAGTTCGAGCAGGACGAGGTCCGCTTCGTCGGCGGCGTCCGCCACGGCGAGACCATCGGGGGCCCGGTCGCGATCGAGATCGCCAACACCGAGTGGCCCAAGTGGGAGCAGGTGATGGCCGCCGACCCCGTCGACCCCGTCGTGCTCGACGCCCTCGCCCGCAACGGCGCCCTCACCCGGCCGCGCCCCGGCCACGCCGACCTCGTCGGCATGCAGAAGTACGCCTTCGAGGAGGCTCGCCCGGTCCTCGAGCGCGCCTCGGCCCGCGAGACCGCGGCTCGCGTCGCCCTCGGCCGCGTGGCCGGCGCGTTCCTCCACCAGGCCGTCGGCGCCCGGCTCGTCTCCCACGTCGTCGAGCTCGGCGGCGTACCTGCCCCCGCCGGGGTGATCCCCACGCCGGACGACGGCGGGTACCTCGACGACGACCCGGTCCGCTGCCTCGACCCCGACGCGAGCAAGCTGATGGTCGAGCGCATCGACGAGGCCCACAAGGACGGCGACACCCTCGGCGGCGTCGTCGAGGTCGTCGTGCACGGCCTGCCGCCGGGCCTCGGCTCGCACGTCCACTGGGACCGTCGCCTCGACGCGCGGCTTGCAGGGGCGCTGATGGGGATCCAGGCGATCAAGGGCGTCGAGGTCGGCGACGGCTTCGCGCTGGCGGCCACCCCCGGCAGCGAGGCCCACGACGAGATCGTTCCCACCGACGAGGGCATCCGGCGTACGTCGGGTCGCAGCGGTGGCACCGAGGGCGGCATGACCACCGGCGAGGTGCTCCGCGTGCGCGCCGCCATGAAGCCGATCGCCACCGTCCCGCGCGCTCTGCGCACCGTCGACGTGAGCACCGGCGAGGAGGCCGTCGCCCACCACCAGCGCTCCGACGTCTGCGCCGTCCCCGCGGCCGGCGTCGTCGCCGAGGCGATGGTGGCGCTGGTGCTGGCCGACGCCGTGCTGGAGAAGTTCGGCGGCGACTCGGTGACCGAGACCCGGCGCAACGCGGAGAGCTACCTGGACACCCTGAGGTTCAGGTGAGCCCGAGGGTCGTCCTGGTCGGCCCCATGGGCGCCGGCAAGTCCACCGTGGGGGCCCTGCTCGCCGAGGCCTGGGGCACGTCGGCCCGCGACACCGACACCGATGTCGAGGCCGTGGCCGGCAAGACGGTCTCGGAGATCTTCCTCGACGACGGTGAGGCCGCCTTCCGCACGCTCGAGAAGGATGCGGTCGCCCAGGCACTCACGGGTCACGACGGCGTGCTGTCCCTCGGCGGCGGCGCGGTCCTCGACGAGCAGACCCGCGGACTCCTGGAGGGTCAGCGCGTGGTGTTCCTGAAGGTCGGGCTGTCCGAGGCGGTCAAGCGTGTCGGCCTCGGTACCTCCCGCCCGCTGCTCCTCGGCAACGTCCGGGCCCGCATCAAGGCGCTGCTCGACGAGCGCACGCCCGTGTACGAGTCGGTGGCCACCGAGACCGTCGACACCGACGGGCTCACCCCCGAGCAGGTCGCCGAGGAGATCCTCCGCAAGGTGCCGGCATGAGCGCCCGGGAGCCGACCGTCCTCCACGTCGGCGGCGCGTCGCCGTACGACGTCGTCGTCGGCCGCGAGCTGCTCGACCGGCTCCCGGGCGTGCTCGGGGACGGCCCCCAGCGCGTCGCCCTGGTCCACCCCGTGGGCCTGGGCCAGCTGGCGCACCTGGCCCGCACCGCGATGAGCGCCTACGAGGTCCACCTGCTGCCCGTGCCCGACGGCGAGGCCGCCAAGACCGCGGCCGTCGCGGCGGACTGCTGGGAGGCGCTCGGCCGCCTCGGGTTCACCCGCTCCGACGCCGTCGTCGCTCTGGGCGGCGGCGCGACGACCGACCTGGGCGGGTTCGTGGCGGCGACCTGGCTGCGGGGGGTCCGGGTCGTGCACGTCCCCACCAGCCTGCTGGCCATGGTGGACGCGGCCGTCGGCGGCAAGACCGGCATCGACACCGGCGCCGGCAAGAACCTCGTCGGTGCCTTCCACGAGCCCGCCGGCGTGCTCTGCGACGTGGCGCTCCTCGACTCGCTGCCCCGCGCCGAGCTGGTCGCCGGCCTCGGCGAGGTCGTGAAGTGCGGCTTCATCGCCGATCCCGTCATCCTCGACCTCGTCGAGGGCACCGACCCTGACACGATCACGCCCGACTCCGACGTGCTGCGCGAGCTCGTGGAGCGCGCCATCCAGGTCAAGATCGACGTCGTCGTCGACGACCTCAAGGAGTCGGGGCGCCGTGAGGTCCTCAACTACGGCCACACCATGGCGCACGCGATCGAGCGGGCCAGCGACTACCAGGTCCGACACGGCGAGGCCGTGGCGATCGGCAGCGTGTTCGTCGCCGAGCTCGCGCGGGTGGCCGGGGTCCTCGACGACGCCACCGCCGAGCGGCACCGGGCGGCGTTCGAGCGGGTGGGGCTGCCCACGCGGTGGTACGGCGCGTCGTACGAGGAGCTGCGGGCCGCGATGGCCGTCGACAAGAAGGCCCGCGGCAGCACCCTGAGGTTCGTCGTGCTGGAAGGCATCGGCGTGCCCCGCGTGCTCGCCGACCCTCCGGAGGAGATGCTGCGGGCGGCGTACGACGTGATGACAGGGGGAGGTGCCGGATGAAGGTGCTCGTGCTCAACGGCCCCAACCTCGGGCGGCTCGGCCGCCGGGAGCCGGGCGTGTACGGCCACACGTCGTACAACGAGCTCGTCGAGCTCTGCATCGACTGGGGCCGCGAGCTCGGGTACGACGTGGAGGTCCGGCAGACCAACCACGAGGGCGACCTGCTCGACTGGCTCAACGAGGCCGCCGACGAGCACACGCCGGTGGTGCTGAACGCCGGCGCCTGGACCCACTACTCCTACGCGCTCTTCGACGCCTGTGCCCAGCTCACTGCCCCGCTGGTCGAGGTGCACTTGAGCAACCCCGAGCAACGCCCGGAGGAGTTCCGCCACACCTCCGTGGTCACCCCCCACGCCAAGGCCGTGGTGGTCGGCAAGGGCGTCGAGGGTTACCGGGAAGCGCTGCAGTCTCTGTGATGTGGCTCGCTCCGCTCGGACGAGAAGCTCCTGGTGGCTCGGGATTCATGATCCCGTCGGGCCCGGCACTAAACTCGGCTGCTGCTCACCCTCACGACTTCCGAAGGTAGATCTTTTCGCATGGCGACGACGAACGACCTCAAGAACGGCATGGTGCTCAACCTCGACGGCCAGCTCTGGCAGGTCATCTGGTTCCAGCACCACAAGCCCGGCAAGGGCGGTGCCGTCGTCCGCACCAAGCTCAAGAACATCGAGTCCGGCAAGAGCGTCGACAAGACCTTCAACGCCGACGTGAAGGTCGACGTCGCGAACGTCGACAAGCGGACGATGCAGTACCTCTACAACGACGGCACGTCGTACGTCTTCATGGACACCGGCACCTACGACCAGCTCGAGGTCTCCCCGGACATCGTCGGCGACGCCTCGAACTTCATGCTCGAGAACCAGGAGGCGATCGTCGCCACCAACGACGGCCGCGTGCTCTACATCGAGCTCCCGGCCTCGGTCGAGCTCGAGGTCACCTACACCGAGCCGGGCCTGCAGGGCGACCGGTCGACGGGCGGCACCAAGCCGGCCACCGTCGAGACCGGTGCGACCGTCAACGTGCCGCTGTTCATCACCACCGGCGAGAAGATCAAGGTCGACACCCGCGACTCCTCCTACCTCGGCCGCGTCACCGGCTGATGACCCGCTGAGGTGCCAGCTCGCTCACGGGCCCGCAAGAAGGCCCTGGACATCCTGTACGCCGCGGAGATGCGCGGCGAGGACACCATCGGGTACCTCGACCGCGCGATCGAGGCCGGCGAGGGTCCGAGCAACCCGTACGCCGCGCTGCTCGTGCGCGGGGTCGCCGAGCACCGCCGCCGCATCGACGAGCTGCTGACGGAGTACTCCCAGGGGTGGGCCCTCAACCGGATGCCCGCCGTCGACCGCAACGTCCTGCGCATCGGCGTCTGGGAGCTGCTCTGGTCCGAGGACGTGCCGGGCGCCGTGGCCGTGGACGAGGCCGTCGCCCTGGTCCGCGACCTGTCCACCGACGACTCGCCGGGGTTCGTCAACGGCGTTCTCGGGGCGATGCTGCGGAGCAAGGACGAGATCGCCGTCTGACCCTCCCTGAGGGTGGACCGGCCCACCGGATCCCGCGGCTAGGTTGGCGGGATGGGAGACATGACCGATCGGGCCGAGGCGCTGGGCAGGGAGGCCCACCAGAGCGACTGGCTCGACTGGGCGATTCGCGCGGGGCTGGTGGCCTATGGGGTGGTGCACCTGCTGGTCGGCTGGCTGGCCCTGCAGCTGGCGTTCGGCGAGAGCCAGAGCAAGGCGTCGAACAAGGGCGCGATGCAGGAGCTGGCGCAGCAGCCGTTCGGCGAGGTCCTGGTCTGGGCCATCGCGGTCGGTATGTTCCTGCTGGTCATCTGGCGCGGCCTCGAGGCCGCCGTCGGTCACCAGGACAAGGACGAGGGCGCGGACCGCTGGAAGGCCCGCGCCGTCTCGGTCATGAAGGCGATCATCTACGCCGCCGTCGGGATCAGCGCGCTGAGCGTCGTCATCGGCAAGAACAAGTCCGGTGGCGGTTCGAAGTGGACCCAGACCGTGATGGGGTGGCCGGCCGGCCAGTGGATCGTGGCCGCGGTCGGCCTCGCGGTGATCGTCTACGGCGCCAACCACGTGCGCAAGGGATTCACCGAGGACTACGCGAAGCACCTGGACGCCGAGGGGAAGTCGGGCCAGACCGGCAGGGCCTACCTCCTGTTCGGCAAGGTCGGCTACGTCGGGAAGGGCATCGCGATCGCGATCGTGGGTGGCTTGATCACCTACGGCGGCATCGCGCACGACGCCAACAAGTCGGGCAACCTCGACCAGGCCCTGCACAAGGTGCTGACCTACCCGTTCGGGCAGGTCCTGCTTGTCGTCATCGCGGCCGGGATCGTCTGCTACGGGCTCTTCTGCTTCGCGCGAGCCCGGCACCTCTCACCCAGCGACAAGTAGCCGGTGACGGGTCGGGCGACAAGTAGCCTCGCCGCATGACCGAGGTCGAGTGCGACGTCGTCGTCCTGGGCCTCGGGCCGGGTGGCGAGCACGTCGCGATCAAGCTGGGCCGGGCCGGCCTGGACGTCGTGGGTATCGAGGACCGTCTCGTCGGCGGCGAGTGCCCGTACTACGGCTGCGTCCCCTCCAAGATGATGATCGCCGCCGCACACGCCGTGGCGGCGGCCAGGCGCGTGCCCGAGTTCGGCGGCACCGCGACCGTCACGCCGGACTGGGGTCCGGTGGCCCAGCGGATCCGCGACGAGGCCACCGACGACTGGGACGACGCCGTCGCCGTCAAGCGACTCGAGGACAACGGCGGGCGGTTCCACCGCGGCCGCGGCGTCCTGGACGGTCCCGGTCGGGTGCGCGTCGGCGAGACGACGTACGTCGCCCGCTCGGGCGTCGTCCTCAACACCGGCACCGCGCCCGCGGCGCCGCCGATCGACGGCCTCCAGGGCACGCCGTACTGGACGAACCGCGACGCCGTCGCGGTCACCGAGCTGCCGGGCTCCCTCGTGGTGCTGGGCGGGGGGCCGATCGGGTGTGAGTTCGCCCAGGTCTTCGCGCGCTTCGGGGTCCGGGTGACCGTCGTGGAGGTGGCCGACCGGCTGGTCGCCATCGAGGAGCCGGAGGCGTCCGAGCTCCTCACGAAGGCGTTCGAGGCCGAGGGGATCGAGGTCCGCACCGGCGCGACGGTGCGGTCGGTCGGGTACGGCGACGACGGCTTCACCCTCGACCTCGGGGACGAGAAGGTGACCGCCGACAAGCTCCTCGTCGCGGCCGGCCGCAAGGCCAACCTGGACTTCATCGGCCTGGACACCGTCGGGCTGGGCGACGACCTCAAGGTCGTGGAGACCGACGAGCGCATGCGTGTCCGTCGAGGCGCCTCGTCCCCCGACTCCTCAGGAACCACCGTCGAGAAGCTCTGGGCAGTCGGCGACATCACCGGCAAGGGCGCCTTCACGCACGTCTCGATGTACCAGGGCGCCGTCGCGATCCGCGACATCCTCGGGCAGGACGGCCCGTGGGCCGACTACCGGGCGGTGCCACGGGTGACGTTCACGTCGCCCGAGGTGGCCTCGGTCGGACAGAGCGAGAAGGCCGCGCGGGACGCCGGTGTCGACGTGGCCACCGCCACGGGTGACCTGGGCGCGCGCGGGTGGCTGGCCAAGGAGACGGGGTTGGTCAAGCTGGTCGCCGACAAGAAGCGCGGCGTGCTCGTCGGAGGCTGCGTGGTGGGGGAGTCCGGCGGCGAGATCCTGTCGATGCTGGAGGCCGCGGTGCACGCCGAGATCCCCGTGACGACGCTGCGCACCATGCACTTCGCGTACCCGACGTACCACCGCGCCCTGGAGCACGCGCTCAACGGGCTCGACCTGTAACCGCGTGAGACCCCTGGTGCCGAAGTGACGCAGGGTCTTTACTGTGAGAGCAGCCCCCCACTCGGAAGGAGCCTGACATGGCCCCGGACCATGCCCGACTCACCGCGATCCCCACCCAGCCCGCTCCTCCGGAGGAGGAGCCGCAGCCGGCGTCGCGACGGCACGCGGAGACGCGGCGCGCCAGCGCGGGGGAGTTCCTGCACCGCCGCGAGGGCGCCGTGGAGCGCCGTCCCGCTGCCTGGGGCTGGCGCGGTGCGATGAACCGGTGGAGCGGCGGGCTGGTGCAGCCGCAGCCGTCCCGCGCGGAGCGCCGGCACGAGGAGGAGCGGGCCGCGGTGCAGCGCGAGTTCGGTGGCCCGCGGACGATCGCGTTCCTCAACCCCAAGGGCGGCGCCGCGAAGACGACCAGTGTCCTGGCTGCCGGGTACACGTTCGGCACGGTCCGCGGCGGCGGCGTGGTCGCCTGGGACAACAACGAGACGCGCGGCACGCTCGGCATCCGCGCACTGCGCCCGTCGATGGGTGGGGGCCACGACAACACGACCCGCGAGCTGCTCGACGAGCTGCCCCGGTTCACCGGTGCCGAGGCGCGGATCGGTGACCTGGCGTCGTACGTCCGCTCCCAGGGTGACGCGCACTTCGACGTGCTGGCCTCCGACGAGCGGCCGGGCGTCACCGGCACGATCCGCGCGCAGGACTTCACCGACGTGCACCGGCTGCTCGAGCGCTTCTACCGGCTCGTGCTCGTGGACACCGGCAACAACATGCGCGCCGAGAACTGGCTGGCCGCTGCCGAGGCCGCCGACCTGCTCGTGGTGACGAGCACGGTGCGCGAGGACACCGGGTACTCCGGCCTCTGGATGCTCGACGCGCTGGCCGAGGCGGGGTACCCGAACCTCAAGTACAAGACGGTCGCGGTGCTCTCCGACCCCTCCGACCGCGTCGACGAGGGGCTGGTGCGCGACCTGGTCGAGGTCTACGGCCAGCGCACCCGTGGGGTCTACCGGGTCCCGTTCGACCCGGCTCTGGTGACCGGCTCGGTGCTGCCGTACCGCGACCTCACCAAGGGCACCCGCCAGGCCTGGCTGACCGCGTGCGCGGGGATGGCGACGGCGCTCTGAGCGCAGACGTCCGGGGCCGGTCGAAGGCCCGGCTGGCAGACTGGCGCCATGAGCATGACGCCTGGCCTGCCCCGCAACGCGGCCAACCCGCTGCGCCTGGAGTTCCCGCAGTCGCTGGCCGTGTACGACGACTACGCGTCCGCGCAGAAGGCCGTCGACTTCCTCTCCGACAAGGAGTTCCCGGTCGAGAACTGCATGATCGTCGGGACCGACCTCAAGCGGGTCGAGCGGATCACCGGGCGGCTCACGACCGGCCGCGTCGCCCTCGGCGGCCTGGTCTCCGGCGTCTGGCTCGGCCTGTTCATCGGCCTGGTCTTCGCGCTGTTCACCGACCAGGGCGCGCTCGCCGTGATCATCTCGACGATGGTCATCGGCGCCCTGTTCGGCGTGGTCTGGGCACTGGTCGGGTACGCCGCGACGCGCGGCCAGCGCGACTTCTCCTCCGTCACGTCGGTCGTCGCGACCAAGTACGAAGTGCTGGTCGAGCACAAGGTCGCCGCCCAGGCCCGCGAGCTGCTGGCCCAGCTGCCGGGCGCTACGCCCAACCCGTTCGCCTGACCGGCGCCCCGCCTGATCCCCCGGACCGCGCGACGGGTTTACGTCAGCACTAGTCGTGCGTCGTGCAGCCGCTCGTACGCCGGGCGGCAGGCCGCCGCGACCGCCTCGCCCGCCGCGTCCAGGTGGACGTCGCGGGGTCGGTACGGCTCGAAGCCGGTCGACGCCCACACGGCGTCGTACCAGTGCGGTGCCCAGACCCCGTCGCTGTCGCGCGGCCCCGAAGGCCACGCCAGCATCCGGTCGGTGAACCCGATCCCGAGCCAGTCGCAGAGCCATCTCAGGTACGACTCCGGGTCGCGCAGGAAGTCAGCGGCGTCGATGACGGGCACTAGCTCCCCTGATGGGCCGAGCTCGTCCAGCAGCCGGCCCTGCTGCAGGATGCCGATGTCCTCGGGCTCGCAGACCTCACGCGACCGCAGGTACGACGCGACCACCTCGTCCGGCGTGCGGATCAGCAGCACGTTGCGCAGGGGCCGCGCCCACGAGAGGTCGTCCTCGGGGAGCAGGTGGTGGGTCATGTGCTTGACGTACTGCACCGCGATGCCGTCCGGCAGGGGAGCGGCCAGCCCGGCCACGACCTCGGAGGGATCGGTCGGCTGGGCGGCGAGCACGTCCTCACGCCCGGGGTGGTCGCCCCGGGAGCCGGTGGTGCGGGCGAGGTACGCCGCGTAGAACGGCTCGTCGACCACGACGGTGTCCGGGCGGTTCTCCCAGGCCCGCATCATCGCGGTGGAGATGTTGCGGGGCCCTGACCACATGCCCACGCGGACGGTCATGCCCGCGCCGCCACGTCGGCGCGCAGCAGCTCGCCGTACAGGCCCTGCAGCCGCTCCACGACCGGGCCGCGCTTGCCGGTGCCGATGGTGCGGCCGTCGATCGTGTGGACCGGGACCACGCCGGCGAAGGTGCCGGTCACGAACGCCTCGGAGGCGGAGTACACGTCGGTCAGGCTGAACGTCGTCTCGCGCGCGGTGATGCCGTTCTCGCGGCAGACGCGGAGCACGTTGCTGCGGGTGATGCCGCCGAGGCAGAACCGGCCGTCGCTCGTCCAGACCTGTGACTCCCCGTCGCGCTCGACCACGCAGAAGAAGTGCGTGCTGTTGCAGGTCGCCACGAACCCGTGCGGGTCGAGCATCAGCGCCTCGTCGGCGCCGGCGGTGTAGGCCTGGATGCACGCCTGGATGTCGTTGAGCTTGGAGTGCGCGTTGAGCTTGGGGTCGAGGGTGTCCGGCGTCGCGCGGCGCACGTGCGTGGTGAACAGCGTGATCCCGTCGGTGATCGTCGCCGGGGTCGCCTCCTTGTGCTCGGCGATGATCACCACGGTGGCCGGACCGACGGTGGCGCGCGGGTCCTGGTACGGCGTCGACTTCACGCCGCGCGTCACCATCAGCCGGAGGTGGACGCCGTCGGTCATGTCGTTGCCGCGGATGGTGTCGTAGATCGCCGCGGTCAGCGCGTCGCGGCTCATGCCGACGTCGAGCATCAGCGCCTTGGCGCCCTCGAAGAGCCGGTCCAGGTGGAGGTCGAGGAACGCCGGATGGCCGTTCGCGACCCTGATGCCCTCCCACACGCCGTCGCCCAGCACGAAGCCGGAGTCGAAGACGGACACCACGGCCTGGGCGCGGGGCTTCAGCTCCCCGTTGACCCAGATCAGGATGTCGTCGTTGCGCGGGTCGTCGGCGCTGTGCTGGGTCCCGGTGGCCATGTGCCGATCAAACCAGCCCGCTCACCGCCTCGATCGCCGCGTCGACCTGCTCGGGGGTGGTGGCGATCGAGGGACCCAGGCGGAGGTACGACGTGCGGTACGGCGTGGCGCTGGCCACGATGCCCTGGTCGCGCAGCTCGAGCACGGCGTTGGCCGGCATCAACCCCTCCACGTCGAGGCAGACGATGCCCGCCGAGACGGCCGGGTCCTGCGGGGTGATGACCGTGATCCGGTCGGCCTCCTGGAGGCCCTCCTTGAGCCGGGTGGCCTGGGCGACGGTCCGCGCGACGACGGCCTTGCGGGTGATCCGGCGCTGGATCCGGAACGCGTCGGCCATCGCCCAGCGGTGCTCGAAGGCCTTGTAGCCGCCGGGCGTCAGCCGGGCGCCGTCCTCGAAGCCGTCGAAGGACGGGATGAGCTCGGTCAGCGGCCCGAAGCTCCTCGCCCAGAGGATGCCGGTGCCACGTGGCCCGAACAGCCACTTGTGGGTGCCGGCCGCGAGGAGGTCGCAGCCGAGGTCCGGCAGGTCGACGTCGACCGCCGCGAAGCCGTGCACTCCGTCGACGCACAGGAGCGCGCGGCCGTCGAGGGCGTCGGCGATCTCGCGGATCGGCAGCCGGACCCCGGTCGAGGAGTGCACCCAGGTGACCGCGACGACCTTGGTACGAGCGGTCACGCCCTTCATCAGCCGGTCGACCATCTCGTCGACCGAGGCCCTCCACGGGTCGTCGTACAGCGTGACCCGCTTGACCGTGGCCCCCGTGCGCAGCTCCAGCAGCCGGAGCGCGTCCTCGGTCGAGAAGAAGTCGTGGGTCGTGGACACCACCTCGTCGCCGGGGGACAGGGACAGGCCGCCGTACATGTGGGCGATGCCCATCGTCGTCGAGTCGGTGAGGGCGTACTCGCCCGGCGCGCCACCCGCGAAGCCGGCGGCCTCGTCGCGGACGGCGTCCTCACGGTCGATCCCCTGGAAGAGCGCGCCCTCGGTGTCGAACGCCAGCTCGTCGCGGTAGCCGGCGATGGCCGCGTCCAGCTCCTGGGTGTGCGGCGAGAGCACGAACGCCGCGAACTGGGCGAGGCTCGGGTCGAGGGGGAACTGGGCACGGACGTCGTCCCAGTCGGTGGGGTCCCAGTCGCTCGGCGCCGGGGCACCGGTGGGACTGGTCGAGGCCTTCGAGACCTGCGACTGCGGGGTCGCGGAGGTGTCGTCGTCGCAGGCGGTCAGCCCGAGGGCGGCGACCGAGGCGAGGCCGGCGCCGAGGACGGTACGGCGGGTGGGTGCGGGCACCCGCTCATCGTGCGGGCGGGCGCCGACACCGACAAGCACGACGAGGTCTCAGGTGCGAGTGGCTCCCCAGCCCTGCCACTGCTCGACGACGATCCGCGCGGAGAACCGTCGCGAGGTGCGGTTGCGGTAGGGCTGCCCGCGGTAGTGCTGCGAGAGCCGGTCGATGTCGACCAGGCCGACGTCCTCGGTGACGCCGTCGACGGTGCCGTTGACCGAGACGTGGGTGTACCAGTCGTCGGCCAACGCCGTCAGCGCGATCCGCGGGTCGCGGCGCAGGTGCTTCACCCGGACCCGGCTGTGGTCCATGTTGACCAGGATCCGGCCGTCGTCCTCGAGCAGGTACCAGGTGGCCACCGTCACCGGCATCCCGTCGGAACGCAGCGTCGCCACCACGGCGGGCAGCGGCCGGCTGAGCAGCTCACGGACGTCGTCGGGGAACGGGGGCCTGGCCATGGGGCCACCTTAGGAAGACGCGCCACGTGCCGATCCCGCCGTACCTCGCGACCGCTGTTAGAGTCACCGCGCCAAGTAGTTCTGGCGACATCCTTTAACGAGCCGTCCCGTGAGGCGGAGAAGGAGGTCAGGCGGCCTGTGTGCGCCCAACCTGCAGCCCAGCACGACCACGAGGACGACGGATCCAGAACCGTCCTCGACGCCCGTGACATCACCCGGGCCCTCACCCGCATCTCCCACGAGATCCTCGAGCGCAACCGCGGGGCCAGCGACCTCGTGCTGCTCGGGATCCCGAGCCGCGGCGTACCGCTCGCCGAGCGGATCGCCGAGCGGATGGCCTCCGTCGAGGGCGTCCAGGTGCCGGTCGGGTCGCTCGACGTGACGATGTACCGCGACGACCTGCGGCTCAAGCCGGCCCGGACCCTGATGCCCACCGAGATCCCGCCGGGCGGCATCGACGGCAAGGTCGTGGTGCTCGTCGACGACGTCCTGTACTCCGGCCGCACCATCCGCGCGGCCCTCGACGCGATCACCGAGGTGGGCCGCCCCAAGGGCGTCCAGCTCGCGGTCCTCGTCGACCGGGGGCACCGTGAGCTGCCGATCCGCGCCGACTTCGTCGGCAAGAACCTGCCGACCTCGCTCGCCGAGCGGGTGCGCGTGAGCCTGGAGCCGCACGACGGCGTGGACGCCGTCCAGATCCTGGAGACCACCCCCACCCACGGCAAGGAGGCCGCCCGATGAAGCGACACCTGCTCAGCGCGGCGGACCTGACCCGCGAGGACGCCGAGCTCGTCCTCAGCACGGCCGACGAGATGCGCTCGCTGGCCGACCGGCCCATCAAGAAGCTGCCCGCCCTGCGCGGCCGCACGGTGGTGAACCTCTTCTTCGAGGACTCCACCCGCACGCGCATCTCCTTCGAGGCCGCCGCGAAGCGACTGAGCGCGGACGTCATCAACTTCTCCGCCAAGGGCTCGTCGCTCTCCAAGGGCGAGTCGCTCAAGGACACCGCCCTCACCCTGGAGGCGATGGGCGCGGACGCGGTCGTGATCCGGCACGGCGCCAGCGGCGCCCCGCACCGACTCGCGCACTCCGGCTGGGTGCGGTCCTCGGTGGTGAACGCCGGCGACGGCACCCACGAGCACCCGACCCAGGCCCTGCTCGACGCCTTCACCATGTGGCGCCACCTCGGGCCGCGCAACGGCGGCACCCTGGACGGCCAGCGCATCGCGATCGTCGGCGACGTGCTGCACTCACGGGTCGCCCGCTCCAACGCGCTGCTGCTCCGCACACTCGGCGCCGAGGTCACCCTGGTCGCGCCGCCGACGCTGCTGCCGGTCGGCGTGGACACCTGGGGAGTGGAGACGTCCTACGACCTCGACGGGGTCATCCCGAAGGCCGACGCGGTGATGATGCTGCGCGTCCAGCGGGAGCGCATGAACGGCGGGTTCTTCCCCACGGCCCGCGAGTACTCCCGCCGCTACGGCCTCGACGGCCGGCGGATGGCCACGCTGCAGGACCACACGATCGTCATGCACCCCGGCCCGATGGTCCGCGGCATGGAGATCACCGCCGACGTCGCCGACTCCGACCGCTCGGTGATCGTCGAGCAGGTCACCAACGGCGTCGCCGTCCGGATGGCCGTCCTGTACCTGCTGCTCGGCGGCTCCGAGCCCGCCCACACCGAGGGAGACGACCTGTGACCACCCACCTGATCAAGGGCGTCTCGGTCCTCGGCGGTACGCCGACCGACCTGGTCATCCGGGACGGCGTGATCGCCTCCGGGCCGGCCGAGGGGGTCGAGGAGGTCATCGAGGCCGAGGGCCTCATCGCCCTGCCCGGCCTGGTCGACCTGCACACCCACCTGCGCGAGCCGGGCCGCGAGGACGCCGAGACCGTCGAGACCGGCACGCAGGCCGCCGCGATCGGGGGCTTCACGGCGGTGCACGCCATGGCCAACACCGAGCCGGTGGCCGACACCGCCGGTGTCGTCGAGCAGGTCTGGCGGCTGGGCCGCGAGGCGGGCTACTGCGACGTGTACCCGATCGGCGCCGTCACGGTGGGGCTGGCCGGCGAGAAGATCGCCGAGCTCGGCGCGATGGCCGACTCGGCCGCTCGCGTCCGGGTGTTCTCCGACGACGGCCACTGCGTCAGCGACCCGTTGCTGATGCGGCGGGCCCTGGAGTACGTCAAGGCGTTCGACGGAGTGATCGCCCAGCACTCGCAGGAGCCGCGGCTCACCGAGGGCGCCCAGATGAACGAGGGCGAGCTGTCCGGCCGCCTCGGTCTGGCGGGCTGGCCGGCCGTCGCGGAGGAGGCGATCATCGCCCGCGACTGCCTGCTCGCCGCTCACGTCGGCTCCCGGCTGCACGTGTGCCACGTCTCCACGGCGGGGTCGGTCGAGCTGATCCGCCAGGCCAAGGAGAAGGGCTGGAACGTCACCGCCGAGGTCACCCCGCACCACCTGCTGCTGACCGACGAGCTGGCGGCGACCTACGACCCGCTCTACAAGGTCAACCCGCCGCTGCGCTCGGCCTCGGACGTCGAGGCGCTGCGGGCCGGCCTGGCCGACGGCACGATCGACATCGTCGCGACCGACCATGCGCCACACCCGCACGAGGACAAGGACTGCGAGTGGGCGGCCGCCGCGTTCGGCATGCTCGGCCTGGAGACGGCGCTCTCGGTCGTCCAGCAGACGATGGTCGACACCGGCCTGCTCGACTGGGCCGGCGTCGCGGAGCGGATGTCCTACGCACCCGCACGGATCGGCCGGCTGGCCGACCACGGCCGCCCGCTCGAGGACGGTGCACCGGCGAACATCGTGCTGTACGACCCTAAGGCCACCCGCGTCGTCGACGGCTCCGAGACGGCCTCGCTGTCGCGCAACACGCCGTACGCCGGCCGCGAGCTGCCCGGTCGGGTCGTGGCCACGTTCCTGCGCGGAAAGGCGACGGTGCTGGACGGCAAGTTGCAGTAGGCTGGTGCGCATCATGTGGATCCACGCCTGACCCGACTCGCGTCCGCGGACTGAACCCTTTCCTGGGGGCCCGGCGAGTCCTCTGCTCAGAGTCAGGACTCCCGCATGCAACCGGTCGTGATCACCGACCTCACCGTCGCCTACCGTGACCGCACCGTCCTCGACGGGGTCGACCTCGTCTCCCAACCGGGCCGCCGCATCGGTCTGGTCGGCGAGAACGGCGCCGGCAAGTCGACGCTCCTCCGCGCGGTCGCGGGGCGGCTGCCGGCGACCGCGCGTCTCGCGGGCACCGTCGAGGCACCGGCCGACCTCGTGCTGCTCGGCCAGGAGCCGCCGTTCAAGGACGACCGCACGATCGGTGAGGTGCTCGCGGCGACCCTGAAGCCGCTGCGCGACGCCGTACGCCGCGTCGAGGAGCTCGCCGGCGACCTCCACGACGAGGCCGCGCAGGCGGCGTACGCCGCGGCGCTGGAGCACGCGGTCGACCACGACGCCTGGGACGCGGACCGGTGGGCCGAGGTGGCCGCCCAGGAGCTCGGCCTCGGCGCCCTCGAACCGACGAGGAGGATCGGCACCCTCTCGGGCGGCCAACGGACGCGCCTGGCGCTGGCCACGGTGATGACCACGCGGCCCGCCTGCCTGCTGCTCGACGAGCCGACCAACCATCTCGACGACGACGCGATCGAGGTGCTGACGACGTTCCTGCTCGGCCTGCCCGGCGTGGTGCTGCTGGCCAGCCACGACCGGGTGCTGCTCGACGACGTCTGCACCGACCTGGTCGACCTGGACCCGACGGCGTTCGGGACCGACGGACTGGGTGGGAGGCGGTTCGGCGGCGGGTGGACGGAGTACGTCGCGGCCCGGGAGGACGCCCGGCGGCGCTGGGAGCAGACCTACGACGAGCAGCAGGACGAGCTCGACCGCCTCCGCGCGGCGACCAGGATCGGCACCGGCGCCATCGCGCACAACCGCGGTCCGACGGACAACGACAAGTTCATCTACAAGTTCAAGGGCGCCAAGGTCGAGAGCACGCTCGCCCGTCGCAAGAAGGACGCGGCACGCCGGCTCGATGCCGCCGAGCGCGACCAGGTCCGCAAGCCGCCCAGGCAGCTGACCTTCGACACCGCGCTGGCGGAAGGGAGCCGCAACGGCCGCGTCGTCCAGGTCCGCGACCTCGTCGTCCCCGGCCGCCTCGCCCTCGACCGGCTCGACGTCGAGGCCGGCGAGCACGTCCTGGTCACCGGCCCGAACGGCTCGGGCAAGTCGACGCTCCTCGCCGTGCTGGCCGGCCGCCTGTCGCCGGCCTCCGGCGAGGCGTCGGTCAGCGGGCGCGTCGCCGAGCTCGCCCAGGACGTCGTCTTCCCCGACCCGTCCCGGAAGGTGGCCGACGTGTACGCCGACGCGGTCACCGGCCTCGACGACGCGCCCGCGCTGCGCGACCTCGGCCTGGTGCACCCGCGCGACCACCACCGAGCGGTGGGACTGCTGTCCGTCGGGCAGCGCCGACGGCTCGGGCTCGCGGTCGCCGTCGCGCAGGCGCCGGACCTGATGCTGCTCGACGAGCCGACCAACCACCTGTCCCCGGCGCTGGCCGGCGAGATCGAGGAGGCCCTGGGCCGCAGCCCGGGCGCGGTCGTCGTCGCCTCCCACGACCGGTGGCTCCGGCGGCGCTGGCAGGGGTCCGTGCACGCGCTCTCCGGCGGACAGGGCTAGCGTCGGGAGACGTGGGGGACGTGACCGACTGGCTGCTGACGCACGAGGAGCGCGACAACGACGCGACCCGCCTCGACGACCTCGGCGCCTGGTGGGAGGGCAACCTCGCCCGGCCGCTGATCGACGGCGCGACGTACTTCCGCGAGCTGCACGAGCGGCTCCAGGCGACCCGGCCGGGCGACCTGGTCCTCTTCACCGACTGGCAGGGCGACGCCGACGAGCTCCTCGTCGCCGACGACCCCGACAGTGCCGTCGTGGAGGTCCTGGCCCGCGCCGACGAGCGCGGCGTCGACGTCCGCGGTCTCATCTGGCGCTCGCACTGGGACAAGGTCGGCTTCTTCGCCCGCGAGAACCGCACCCTCGGCGAGCAGCTCCAGCAGCGAGGCGCCGAAGCCCTCCTCGACATGCGCGTGCGCAACGGCGGCTCGCACCACCAGAAGTTCGTGGTCATCCGGCACCGGGACGACCCCGGCCGCGACATCGCGTACGTCGGCGGCATCGACCTCGCCCACTCGCGCCGCGACGACCACCGTCATCTCGGCGACCCGCAGTCGCAGCCGCTGAGCCAGGAGTACGGCGACCGCCCGCCCTGGCACGACGCGATGGTCGCGATCACCGGTCCGGCCGTGCACGCGGTCGAGACGGTCTTCCGCGAGCGGTGGGAGGACCCGGCGCCGCTGAGCCGCCGGCCCGACTACTGGCTGATGGACAAGATCCGGCGCCTGGATCGCACGCCGGACCCGCTGCCGGACCAGCAGCCGCCGCCCCCGCCGGTGGAGGGCGGCACGCACGTCGTCCAGCTGCTGCGCACCTACCCGAACCTCCGCCAGGCCCGCGACTACCCGTTCGCGCCGGGAGGGGAGCGCAGCGTCGCCCTGGGCTACGCGAAGGCGGCCAAGCGCAGCCGCCGGCTGATCTACGTGGAGGACCAGTACTTCTGGGGCAACGAGATCGCCTCCACCTTCCTGGACTCCCTGGTCGAGAACCCGGGACTCCACATCGTGTGCGTGCTGCCGCTGTACCCCGACCTCGAGGGCTCGTCACGCACCCCGCAGCTGCTCGGCCGGCAGCGCGCCATCCGCGACCTGATGGAGGCGGCTCCGGGGCGGGTGGCGGCGTACGGCCTGGAGAACGACGCCGGCACGCCCATCTACGTGCACGCCAAGCTCTGCGTGATGGACGACGTGTGGTGCACGACCGGGTCGGACAACTTCAACCGGCGATCGTGGACCCACGACTCCGAGCTGACCGCGGCGATCGTGGACCGGGCCGACGGCTCCACGAGCCCCTACGCGCAGGCGCTCCGCCTCCGGCTGGCCGCCGAGCACCTCGGCCGGCTCGACCGCGTCCTGGCCGGCGAGGACCTGGCCGACGTGGTGGCCGACTGCCTGGACCCGCACGACATGGTGACGGCGTACGCCGCGTGTGCCGACGCCCTCGAGACCTGGCACGCAGGCGGGCGCGTCGGCCCGCGGCCGCCCGGGCAGCTGCGCCGGCTGGACGTCCCCGACCTCGCACGGCCGACCCGGATCTGGGCCAGGCTGCCGCTGCGGGTCGTGCAGGACCCCGACGGCCGACCGTGGCGGCTGCGGAAGAGCCGCCGGTTCTAGACCCCTGTCAACGCAAAGATTGCGCACCGGCCCTCGATCCTCCGGAGGACCTCGGGTTAGGTTGACGGCCGTGACGAACCCTGTGACGACCCGCAGCACGCTTCGTGCCTCGCTCGCCATCGTCGCCGCGGCCACCGCCGCCGGCACGCTGGCCGCCTCCCTGGTCTGGGCACCCACCTCCACGGCCAAGCCGCCCACCGGCAGCACCACGCCGAAGGCCTGGGTGTTCATGGTCAACCCCGTCCAGTCGAGCAACGACCAGGACCTGGCCGACGACAAGGACGCCAGGTCGGCGGTCCCGATGTCGGCGTACGCGACCGTCCCGCTGGCCAACCTCGACGGCTCCGGCTACCTCCGTGGCAGGTGGGCCTACGTCGAGTCGGCGACGGGCAGGCCGGCGTACTCCGACAAGGGCGAGTACTTCTACACCCGCGACCAGGACCAGTTCGAGCAGGTGATGGCGTACTTCTGGGTCGACCGGGCGCAGACCTACCTCCAGTCGCTCGGCTTCGACGACATCGTGCACCAGCCCTTCCACGTGAAGGTGGGGCAGTACGGCGGCGACAACAGCTACCAGACCGACAAGCCGTACCGGATCCGGATCGGCAAGGGCGGTGTCGACGACGGCGAGGACGCCGAGGTGATCGTGCACGAGTACGGCCACGCCGTGCACGCCTCCCAGGTGCCCGGCTTCGGCTCCGGCCTGGACGCCGGCTCGATCGGCGAGGCGTTCGGCGACTACCTCGCCGTGAGCGTGGGCCTGGACGCCGCCGACCAGTTCGGCTGGCCGGTGGCCGCCGACCCGTCGTGCCCGATGGACTGGGACTCCACGTCCTACACCGACGAGGTCCCGCACTGCATCCGCAGCTTCCACACCGACCTGACGGTGGCCAAGCGCGAGAACGAGGTGCACGCCGACGGCCAGATCTGGGCCCAGGCCCTGTGGGAGATCCGGGAGTTCTACGCCGCGCACGGCAAGACCACGCGCGCGTGGGACACCACGCTGATCTCCTCGCAGTACGACTACGCGCCCGACACGACCTTCTCGGCGGCCGCGAGGACGACGTACCTGAAGGCCGTCGAGCTCGACGGCCCGACCTTCGCCGACGCGGTGAAGGCCCGGTTCGCAGCCCGGGGCATCACCTTCTGACGGCGGGCCGACGGTGAGGACGATCGTCGTCACCGGCGCCACCGCGGGGATCGGGCGGGAGGCGTCGCTCCAGCTCGCGGCCGACGGGCACCACCTGGTGCTCGTCGGCCGGAACCCCGAACGGCTGGAGGCCGCCGAGGACGCCGTACGCCGCGCGGGTGCCGCCCGCGTGGACGCGCACCGCGCCGACTTCGCGTCGCTGGAGTCGGTGCGCGAGCTCGCCCGCGACCTGCTGGAGAGGTACGAGCAGATCGACGTGCTGGTCGACAACGCCGGCACGGTCCACGCGCGCCGAACATTGACCGAGGATGGGATCGAGGCGACGTTCCAGGTCAACCACCTCGGCGGGTACCTGCTGACCGAGCTGCTCAAGTGTCGCCTGGTCTCGTCGGCGCCGTCGCGGGTGGTGATCACCTCCTCGGCCGGTCACTACCGGGGCACCCTCGACCTCGCCGACGTCGGGTTCGAGCGGGGCGGGTACTCGATCATGAACGCCTACGCCCGCTCCAAGCTGGCCAACGTGCTGTACGCCCGGTCGCTGGCGGCCGAGCTGGCGTCGTCGGGCGTCACGGTCAACGCCGTCCACCCCGGTGCCGTCGCGACCGACATCTGGTCCGGTGCGCCGTGGTACGCGCGACCGGTCCTCGCCCTGGCCAAGCTGCGGATGCTCTCGCCCGCCGAGGGCGGCCGCACCCTGGCCCACCTGGCCGTCTCGCCGGACGTCGAGGGGATGACGGGGGAGTACGTCGACCGGTTCACGGCGCGTCCTCCCTCGGCCCTCGCCCAGGACGACGAGCTGGCCGCCATGCTGGTCAAGGAGAGTGCGCGCCTGGTCGGTCTGCCCGCCGGCTAGGAGGTGTGGCCGTGGGTGCCAGTAATCGCGCGATCGCGCCGGAATTGCAGATCTCGGCTCGCGAATCCTGCAGTAACCGCGCGATCGCGCGATATTCCGGACCCCAGCAAGCTCAGAGGCCGGCGACCACCCGGCGTACCGCGTCCACGGTGCGGGCGACGTCGGCCTCGGTGGTGGACCAGTTGGAGACCGCGCAGCGCTGGACGGCGCGGCCGTGCCAGACGGCGGGGGTGACCACGCACGTACCGTCCGCGAGCAGGCGGCGGCCCGCCTCCGAGGTCCGCTCGTCGGTGGCGAGCCGGAACATCACCTGGGTGAAGACGACGTCGTTGACGACCTCGACCTCGTCGATCTCCTCGAAGCCCTTGGCCAGCATCCCCGCGGTGGCGCAGAGGCGGTCGACGAGCGCGGCCACGCCGTCGCGGCCGAGCGAGCGCAGCGCGGCCCACACCGCGAAGCCGCGGGCCCTCCGGGAGAACTCCGGCACCCGCTCCATCGGGTCGCCGGCGGCGCCGATCAGGTAGTCGGTCTCCACGCCGAACCCGGCCGCCAGCGCGGTCGGGTCGCGCACGATCGCCAGCCCCGAGTCGTAGGGCACGTTCAGCGTCTTGTGCGCGTCGGTCGCCCACGAGTCGGCGGCGTCCAAGCCGAGAGTGAGGTGTCGGTACGACGGGGACGCAGCCGCCCACAGCCCGAAGGCGCCGTCGACGTGCACCCACGCGTCGTACCTCCGGGCCACCGGGACCGCGGCGGCGAAGTCGTCGAAGGCGCCGGTGTGCACCTCGCCGGCCTGCAGGCACACGATGGCCGGGCCCTCGCCGGCCGCCAGCGCGGCCTCGAGGCTCGGTGTCGAGACCCGTCCCTCGCCGTCGGTGTCCACCTCGACCACGGAGTCCTGGCCGAGGCCGAGGTACCGGACAGCGCGGTCGACGGTGTCGTGGCGGTACCGCCCGACCACGACCCGTACCCGCGGTGCCTCGAAGAGCCCGCGCGCCGCGACGTCCCAGCCCGCCCGCGCCAGGACGGAGTGGCGGGCGGCGGACAGGCAGGAGTAGTTCGCCATCATCCCGCCGGTCACGAAACCGACGGTCGACCCCGCCGGCAGACCGAGGGTGTCGACCGCCCAGCGCCCGGCGACCACCTCGACCGCGGCCGCGGCGGGCGTGAGGGAGTTGATGCCGGCGTTCTGGTCCCAGACTCCGGTCAGCAGGTCGGCGCCGCGGGCGGCCGGCAGGGCGCCGCCGATCACGAACCCGAAGAACCGCGGCCCGACGTTCCCGGACAGCCCCACGTCCGCGGTCGCGGCGAGCTCCTCGACGACGGCGACCGGGTCGGCACCCTCGTCGGGCAGGGCGCCGTCGAAGGCCGCCAGCATCTCGTCGAAGGTCGCTCGCGGCCACACCGGCCGCTCGTCGAGCCCGGCGAGGAACTCCTCGGCGATCCGCTGGGCTGCGCGCAGAGCGCGGACGTGGTCGTCGGGCGGCACGAGCCGACGCTAGTCCTCCGGGGTGGTCCCGTCAGGAGGTGTCCTGAGTAGGGTCCGAGCATGCAGCCACTCGGGGCGCAGCAGGTCGTGGTGATGGGCGTCAGCGGCGTCGGGAAGAGCACCGTCGCCAAGGGCCTCTCCACGGTGCTCGGCTGGACGTACGCCGAGGGCGACGCCTTCCACTCCGAGGCCAACGTCGCCAAGATGGCGGCCGGCCACCCGCTGACCGACGAGGACCGGTGGCCGTGGCTGCGCAGCATCGGCGCCTGGATGTCCGGGCAGGTCGCGGCCGGTCAGCCGTCCGTCGTCACGTGCTCGGCCCTCCGGAGGTCCTACCGCGACCTCCTCCGCGACGGGCGTCCCGAGGTCCGCTTCTGCCACTTGGTCGGCGGGGAGTCGCTGGTCGCCGACCGGATGAGCCACCGTCGTGATCACTACATGCCGACCTCCTTGCTGCACAGCCAGTACGACACCCTCGAGCCGCTCGACCCGGACGAGCCCGGCGTCGAGGTGACCATCGAGGGCAGCGCCGCCGAGGTCATCGAGCGCGCCCTCGCGGCCCTGGACCTGCACGTGCCAGCCGACCCCGATGACGAAGGAGAACGTCCGTGATCGCTCTCGCCGCCCCGCTCACCGACGCGGGCAACACCCAGCTGGTCATCGCCGCGATCCTCGGCATCGCGACGGTCGTCCTGCTGATCACGCTGGCGAAGCTGCACCCGTTCATCGCGCTGATGCTGGGCGCAGCCGTGATGGGCGGCGTCGCCGCCGTCGCGCCGCTCGACATCGTCACCAGCTTCACCACTGGGTTCGGCACCACCATGGGCACGGTCGGCATCCTCATCGCCCTGGGCGCGATGGTCGGCAAGCTGCTGGCCGACTCCGGCGGCAGCGACACCATCGTGAACACGATCATCGGCAAGGTCGGCGCCCGTGGCCTGCCGTGGGCGATGGCGCTGATCGCGGCCATCCTCGGCCTGCCGCTGTTCTTCGAGGTCGGCGTGGTGCTGCTCGTCCCCGTCGTCCTCCTGGTGGCCCGACGCCTCGACATCCCGGTCATGCGCGTGGGGATCCCCGCCTTGGCCGGCCTCTCGATCCTGCACGGCCTGGTGCCGCCGCACCCCGGCCCGCTGGTGGCCATCGACGCGGTCGGCGCCGACCTCGGCCGCACCCTGCTCTTCGGCCTGATCGTGGCCGTGCCCACGCTGGTCGTGTGCGGCCCGCTGCTGGCCAGGTTCGTCGAGCAGTGGGTCCCGGTGCCGGCCGTGGCGGCGCCCGGGGGCGCCGACCCGGACCTCGGCGGGGACCGTGAGGACCGCCGTACGACGGAGACCGAGCCCGTCACCCGGCGACCGGGCTTCGCCGCGGCGATCGTCAGCATCACCCTGCCCGTGGTGCTGATGCTCATCCGCGCCATCGTCGAGCTGGTCGTCGACGACCCGGAGAACGGCGCCCAGAAGTTCTTCGACTTCATCGGCACGCCGGCGGTCGCGCTGCTCGCGGCGGTGCTGGTGGCGATGTTCGCGCTGGGCTTCGGCACGGGCATGAACCGCGAGCAGGTCGAGAAGTCCCTCGGATCGGGGCTCCCGACCATCGCGGGCATCCTGCTGATCGTCGCCGCGGGTGGCGGCTTCAAGCAGATGCTGGTGGACTCCGGCGTGGCGAACGTGATCGGTGACTGGGCCGCGGGCTCGGGCCTGTCGATCCTGGTGCTGGGCTGGCTGGTCGCGGTCGGCGTCCGGCTCGCGACCGGCTCGGCCACGGTCGCGACCATCACCGCCGGCGGCATCGTCAGCGGAATCGCGGCGGACCTCGGCACCAACGACCTGTCCCTGCTCGTGCTGGCGATCGGCTGCGGCTCGCTGTTCTTCAGCCACGTGAACGACGCCGGGTTCTGGCTGGTCAAGGAGTACTTCGGCCTGACGATCGGCCAGACCATCAAGTCGTGGTCGGTGATGGAGACGGCGATCTCGGTCGTCGGTCTCGTGTGCGTGTTGCTGCTCAACCTGGTGGTGTGAGCGCGCTGTCTCGAGACCAGCGCTGGTAGGGTCGGGCCCGATCCGATCGACATCCTTTAACGATCCGTCCCGTGAGGCGGAGAAGGAGGTCCGGCACTCGATGCCTGCGCCTGCACGTGCCCACACCCCGGCGCTGCTCGTCCTCGAGGACGGCCGCACCTTCCGCGGGGACTCCTACGGAGCCCCGGGAGAGACCTTCGGCGAGGCGGTCTTCTCCACCGGCATGTCCGGCTACCAGGAGACGCTCACCGACCCCTCGTACCACCGCCAGGTCGTCGTGATGACCGCCCCGCACGTCGGCAACACCGGCATGAACGACGAGGACCCGGAGTCCTCGAGGATCTGGGTCGCCGGGTACGTCGTCCGCGACCCCGCCCGCCGTCCCTCCTCGTGGCGCTCCCAGCGGTCCCTCGACGACGCGCTGCGCGACCAGGGCGTGGTCGGCATCAGCGGCATCGACACCCGCGCCCTGACCCGTCACCTGCGCGACCGCGGCGCCATGCGCGTCGGGATCTCCTCGACCGAGACGTCTCCCGACGCCCTGCTCCAGCGGGTGCGGGAGTCGTCGCAGATGTCCGGCGCGAACCTCTCCGACGAGGTGAGCACGAACGAGGCCTACGTCGTCCCGGCGGCGGGGGAGAAGCGGTTCACCGTGGCAGCCCTCGACCTCGGCATCAAGGCCAACACCCCGCGGATGATGGCCCAGCGGGGGATCGAGACCCACGTGCTCCCCGCCACCGCGTCCCTGGACGACGTGCTGGCCACCCAGCCCGACGGCCTGTTCTTCTCCAACGGCCCCGGCGACCCGGCCGCGACCACCAGCCAGGTCGAGGTGCTCCAGGGGGCGCTCGAGCGCGGCCTCCCGTACTTCGGCATCTGCTTCGGCAACCAGCTCTTCGGCCGCGCCCTCGGGTTCGGCACCTACAAGCTGACCTACGGCCACCGCGGCATCAACCAGCCGGTGATGGACCGCACCACCGGCAAGGTCGAGGTCACCGCGCACAACCACGGCTTCGCGGTCGACGCCCCGCTGGACGGCAGCACGCCGACGCCCTTCGGCGTGGCCACCGTCTCCCACGTCTGCCTCAACGACGACGTGGTCGAGGGCCTGGAGCTGCGGGACGACGCAGGAACGCTGAAGGCGTTCTCCGTCCAGTACCACCCGGAAGCCGCCGCCGGCCCGCACGACGCGGCGTACCTCTTCGACCGCTTCGTGTCGTTGATCGAGGAGGGACGAAGTCCCGTCACGAGATCTCCGGAGGCGCCGGCGGACCCCTCACCGGGTCTCGTGACAGGCGCTGGCGCGCCTTCCTCGACCACCGGAGGGGACGCCTGATGCCGAAGCGCACCGACATCCAGAGCGTCCTGGTCATCGGGTCCGGCCCGATCGTCATCGGCCAGGCCTGCGAGTTCGACTACTCCGGCACCCAGGCGTGCCGCGTGCTGCGCGCCGAGGGCATCCGGGTGGTCCTGGTGAACTCCAACCCGGCCACGATCATGACCGACCCGGAGTTCGCGGACGCGACGTACGTCGAGCCGATCACCCCCGACTTCGTCGAGCAGGTCATCGCCAAGGAGCGCCCCGACGCGCTGCTGGCCACCCTCGGCGGCCAGACCGCGCTCAACTGCGCGGTGGCGCTGGCCGAGCGGGGGATCCTCGAGAAGTACGGCGTCGAGCTGATCGGCGCCTCCATCGAGGCCATCGACCGCGGCGAGAACCGCCAGCAGTTCAAGCAGATCGTCGAGGGCCTGGGCGGCGAGGTCGCGAAGTCGGTCATCTGCCACACGCTGGAGGACTGCCTGGGCGCGGCCGGTGAGCTCGGCTACCCGATGGTCGTCCGTCCCAGCTTCACCATGGGCGGGGTCGGGTCGGGGATGGCGTACGACGAGGAGGGACTGCGCCGCATCGCCGGTGCCGGCCTGGCCGCCAGCCCGACCACCGAGGTGCTCCTGGAGGAGTCGATCATCGGCTGGAAGGAGTACGAGCTCGAGGTCATGCGGGACCGCAAGGACAACGTGGTCATCGTCTGCTCGATCGAGAACCTCGACCCGATGGGCGTGCACACCGGCGACTCGATCACCGTCGCGCCGGCGATGACGCTGACCGACCGCGAGTACCAGCACCTGCGCGACCTCTCCATCGGCATCATCCGCGCGGTCGGCGTGGACACCGGCGGCTGCAACATCCAGTTCGCGGTCAACCCGCGCGACGGCCGCGTCGTGGTGATCGAGATGAACCCGCGGGTGTCCCGCTCCAGTGCGCTGGCCTCCAAGGCGACCGGCTTCCCGATCGCCAAGATCGCGGCCAAGGTGGCGATCGGCTACACGCTCGACGAGATCCCCAACGACATCACCACCCGAGAAGACGGGCAGAGCACCCCGGCGTCCTTCGAGCCCACGCTGGACTACGTCGTGGTCAAGGTGCCGCGGTTCGCCTTCGAGAAGTTCCCGGCCGCCGACCCGGTGCTGACCACGCACATGAAGTCGGTCGGCGAGGCGATGGCCATCGGCCGCAACTTCACCGAGGCCCTGCAGAAGGCGCTGCGGTCCCTGGAGGCGCCGTCATCCGGTCCCGGGTCCGCCGTCTTCGACTGGCACCAGGAGTGGGTCGAGCTGGACAAGGACGAGATCCTGGCGCGCGCCCGGGTCCCGCACGACGGCCGGCTCAAGGACGTCATGGACGCCATCCGCGCCGGCGCGACGGCCGAGGAGATCTTCGACGCGACCGCGATCGACCCGTGGTTCGTCGACCAGCTGGTGCTCATCAACGAGGTCGCGGCCGAGGTCACCGCCGCCCCCGAGCTCACTCCCGAGCTGCTGCGGCTGGCCAAGCGGCACGGCTTCTCCGACCTCCAGATCGGCAAGATCCGCGGGATGACCGCCGACGTCGTCCGCGGCGTCCGGCACGCCCTGGGCATCCGGCCGGTCTACAAGACGGTCGACACCTGCGCGGCGGAGTTCGCCGCGGCCACGCCGTACCACTACTCCTCCTACGACGAGGAGACCGAGGTCGCGCCCCGCGAGAAGGCGGCCGTCATCATCCTGGGCAGCGGCCCGAACCGGATCGGCCAGGGCATCGAGTTCGACTACTCGTGCGTGCACGCGTCACTGGCGCTCGGCAACAGTGACAACGGGGGCGCCGGCTACGAGACCGTGATGGTCAACTGCAACCCCGAGACCGTCTCGACCGACTACGACACCTCCGACCGCCTGTACTTCGAGCCGCTCACGCTCGAGGACGTGCTCGAGGTCGTGCACGCCGAGCGGCAGGCCGGCCCGATCGCCGGCGTGATCTGCCAGCTCGGCGGCCAGACACCGCTCGGGCTGGCCCAGGGTCTGGCGGACGCCGGCGTGCCCATCGTCGGCACCCCGCCCGAGGCGATCCACCTCGCCGAGGAGCGGGGCGCGTTCGGCCGGGTGCTCGCCGAGGCCGGCCTGAACGCACCCACCCACGGCATGGCGTCGTCGTACGACGAGGCGGCGGCGATCGCGGCCGGGATCGGGTACCCGGTGCTCGTGCGCCCGTCGTACGTGCTCGGTGGCCGGGGCATGGAGATCGTGTACGACGACGAGGCGCTGGAGGGGTACATCGCCCGCGCCACGGCGATCAGTCCGGAGCACCCGGTGCTGGTCGACCGGTTCATCGACGACGCGGTCGAGATCGACGTGGACGCGCTGTTCGACGGCCAGGACCTCTTCCTCGGCGGGGTGATGGAGCACATCGAGGAGGCCGGCATCCACTCCGGCGACTCGGCGTGCGCGCTGCCGCCGATCACCCTGGGTGCGCGCGAGATCGAGCGGATCCGCGAGGCCACCGAGGCCATCGCCCGCGGCGTCGGCGTGCTCGGCCTCATCAACATCCAGTTCGCGCTCGGCGCGGACGTGCTCTACGTCCTCGAGGCCAACCCGCGCGCGAGCCGCACCGTGCCGTTCGTGTCCAAGGCGACGGCGACGCCGTTGGCCAAGGCCGCGGCCCGGATCATGCTCGGCGACTCGATCAAGGCGCTGCGCGACGAAGGCATGCTCCCCGCCGAGGGAGACGGCGGCACGTTGCCGGCCGACGCCCCGATCGCGGTCAAGGAGGCGGTGATGCCGTTCAACAGGTTCCGCCGCCCTGACGGCAGAGGAGTGGACACCGTGCTCGGCCCCGAGATGCGCTCGACCGGCGAGGTGATGGGCCTGGACGCCGACTTCGGGCGGGCGTTCAGCAAGGCCCAGACCGCGGCGTTCGGCTCGCTCCCGACCAGTGGCCGGGTCTTCGTGTCGATGGCCAACCGCGACAAGCGGTCGATGATCTTCCCGGTGAAGGTGCTGGCCGACCTCGGCTTCGAGATCCTGGCCACCCAGGGCACCGCCGAGGTGCTGCGCCGCAACGGCGTGCAGGCGACCGTGGTGCGCAAGCACTTCGACGGTCCCGGCCCCAACGGCGAGAAGACGACCGTCCAGATGATCACCGACGGCGAGATCGACCTGGTGATCAACACCCCGCACGGCTCGTCGGGCTCCGGCGGGTCGGTCCGCGTCGACGGCTACGAGATCCGCACGGCGTCCGTCGGCGCCGACATCCCGTGCATCACCACCGTCCAGGGCCTGGGCGCGGCGGTGCAGGGCATCGAGGCCCGCATCCGCGGCGACATCGGGGTGCGGTCGCTGCAGGACTGGGCCCGCGGTCGGGAGCGATGACCACGTACCAGGCACTCTTCGACCATTTCCTCACCCGCATCGACGCCGAGCGCGCGCACCATCTCGGCTTCGCGGGCATCCGTTCGGCCCGCCTCGCCACCCGCCTCTACCCCGGCCCCTCGACGCGGCCGGTCAACGCCCTCGGCCTGACGTTCCCCTCGGCGCTGGGCCTGGCGGCGGGGTTCGACAAGAACGCCGTCGGCGTCGACGCGCTCGCGGCCCTCGGGTTCGGGCACGTCGAGGTCGGCACGGTGACGGGCGAGGCGCAGCCGGGCAACCCCCGGCCGCGGCTGTTCCGGCTGCCCGCCGACCGGGCCATCGTCAACCGGATGGGATTCAACAACGACGGGGCCGAGACGGTGGCCGCGCGGCTCGCGGAGCGGGCCAAGCACCGACACAGTCCCGTCGTGCTCGGCGTGAACATCGGCAAGACCAAGGTCGTGCCCGAGGACGACGAGGCCGCGGTCCTGGCCGACTACATGAAGTCCGCGCGGCTGCTCAGCCCGTACGCCGACTACCTGGTCGTCAACGTCAGCTCGCCCAACACCCCGGGGCTGCGCAGTCTGCAGGCGGTCGACAGGCTGGGGCCGCTCCTCGAGGGCGTGCGAGGCGTGGCCGACGTACCTCTCCTCGTCAAGATCGCCCCCGACCTCGCCGACGACGACGTGCTCGCCGTCGCCCGGCTAGCGCTGGAGCTGCGGCTGGACGGCATCATCGCGACGAACACGACCGTCTCGCGCGAGGGCCTGCGGACACCGGCCGCCGACGTCGAGGCGGCCGGCGCCGGCGGTATCTCCGGGTCCCCGGTGGCCGCGCGGTCGCGCGAGGTGCTCCGTCTCCTCCACGACGCCGTGGGGCACGACCTGGTGCTCGTCTCGGTCGGCGGCATCACCGCCCCGGAGGAGGCGCGCGAGCGCCTCGACGCCGGGGCCACGCTCGTCCAGGCCTACACCGGCTTCGTGTACGGCGGGCCGTGGTGGCCGCGCCGCATCGCCTCCGCCCTCGCCCACCCTCAGGAGTGACCGCATGACCTTCGGATCCCGCCTGCACCACGCGGTCAGCGAGCGCGGCCCGCTGTGCTCCGGCATCGACCCGCACGCCGCGCTGCTGCACGAGTGGGGCCTGCCCGACAGCGTGGAGGGCCTGGAGTCCTTCGCGCTCGGAGCCACGGAGGCCCTGGCCGCCGAGTGCGCGGTGGTCAAGCCGCAGTCGGCGTTCTACGAGCGGTTCGGCAGCCGGGGCGTCGCGGTGCTCGAGCAGGTGATCGCGACAGCCCGTGAGGCCGGCGCCCTCGTGCTGCTCGACGTGAAGCGCGGGGACATCGGGTCGACGAGCGAGGCGTACGCCGACGCGTACCTCGACCCGGCCAGCCCGATCGCCGCCGACGCGATCACCGTCAGCCCGTACCTGGGCTTCGGCTCCCTGGAGCCCTTCGTCGACGCCGCGCGCAAGCACGACGCCGGCCTGTTCGTGCTGGCCCGTACCTCCAACAAGGAGGCCCCCGAGGTCCAGGACGCCCGCGGGGACGACGGCCGGACGGTCACCGCGACCATGCTCGACCACCTCCGCCACCTCAACGCCGGTGCGGCACCCCTCGGCTCCTTCGGCGCCGTCGTCGGCGCGACGATCGGCTCGAGCTCGGACGACTTCGCGTTCAACGGTCCGGTCCTCGCGCCCGGGTACGGCGCCCAGGGAGGTACGACGGCCGACCTGCCGCGCATCTTCGGCGCCGCCCTCCCGAACGTCCTGCCCAGCTCCTCGCGCGAGCTCCTCCGCGCCGGCCCGTCGGCGTCCGCCATGCGCGACGCGGCCCGGCGCACGAACGACGAGCTGCGTGCGCTTCTCGCCCAGGGGCGGTGAGTGAGTGTCGGTCTCAGCCCTGGAAAGCGACACCCACGCACCGCCGGACCGGAGAAACCGACCCACATGCACCGCCGCCCTGGCCGCGGTCGCGCTGGCCCTCACGCTGCTGTCCGGCTGCGGGGGAGGCGACGACTACTGCGACGCGGTGCAGTCGAACCAGGCCAAGCTGACCGACGTCACCGCGTCAGCGACCCCCGGCGCCCTGCTCCAGGCCCTGCCGATCTTCCGCGACCTCTCCGCCGACGCGCCCGACGACATCCAGGACGACTGGAAGGCGCTCCTCGACCCGCTCCAGGAGCTCGACGACGCGCTGCACGCCGCGGGCATCGACCCGGCGACGTACGACGGCAAACAGCTGCCCGACGACCTCACCGACGACCAGCGCACCCGCGTCGAGGACGCCGCCGCGGCGCTCCTCGCGCCGTCGGTGGTCCAGGCGTTCGACAGCGTCCAACAGCAGGCCAAGGACGTGTGCCACACGCCGCTCAGCCTCTGATCCCGCTCTGTTGTTGGCCCCGGCCGGCAGCTCGGCCGGATTGCTGACCCGTCGCCAACCTGACTAGATTGGCCCGGTTCGCACGCCCAGCCGAGCTGGTTCCCTGAAAAGGAAGTTCTGTGGCCCTTCCTCCTCTGACTCCCGAACAGCGACAGGCAGCGCTCGACAAGGCGGCCGCCTCGCGGAGGGAGCGGGCGGAGGTCAAGAACCGGCTGAAGAACTCCGGTGCCTCCATCGTCGACGTGCTCCACGAGGGCCAGCGCAACGAGGTCATCGGCAAGATGCGGGTCGTCGACCTGCTCCAGTCCATGCCGGGCCTCGGCAAGGTCCGGGCGCGTCAGATGATGGAGCGCCTCGGCATCGCCGAGAGCCGCCGCGTGCGCGGGCTGGGCGTCAACCAGGTGGCCGCGCTCGAGCGCGAGTTCGCCCAGGACTGAGCCATGACGACTGACGGGGCCGAGTGACCCGCTCCCGACTCGCCGTCCTCGCGGGACCGACCGCTGTCGGCAAGGGGACCGTCGCGGCCGACGTGCGCCGCAACCACCCCGAGATCTGGATCTCCGTCTCGGCGACCACCCGCGCTCCCCGACCCGGCGAGGTCAACGGGGTGCACTACTGGTTCGTCTCCGACGAGGAGTTCGACCGGATGGTCGACGACGACGAGCTCCTCGAGTGGGCGGTGGTCCACCAGGCGGCGCGGTACGGCACCCCGCGCGGCCCGGTCGAGCAGGCGCTGGCCGAGGGCCGGGCGGCGCTGCTGGAGATCGACCTCCAGGGCGCACGGCAGGTACGGCGCACGATGCCGGACGCTCTCTTCGTGTTCCTGGCCCCGCCCTCGTGGGAGGAGCTGGTCCGCCGGCTGGTCGGCCGCGGCACCGAGACCGAGGAGGAGCGAGAGCGCCGGCTGCAGACGGCACACGCCGAGCTGGCGGCCGAGGAGGAGTTCGACGCCACGGTCGTCAACCACGAAGTTCACGCTGCTGCGGAGGAGTTGGTAGCCTTGATCTGTTCTGAGGTCGCGGACCGCTAACGCGCGACCCTCTTCTAGCTCCTGTGAGGCTTCCGCGTGTCTGCTCCCAACATCGCCGCCGAGGGTGTCACCAACCCGTCGATCGACGACCTGCTGACCAAGACCGACAGCAAGTACAAGCTGGTGCTCTACAGCGCCAAGCGCGCCCGCCAGATCAACGCCTACTACTCCCAGCTCGGCGAGGGCCTGCTGGAGTACGTCGGCCCGCTGGTCGACACCCACGTCCAGGAGAAGCCGCTGTCGATCGCGCTCCGCGAGATCAACGAGGACCTGCTGACGTGCGAGGACATCGACCCCGCCGAGATCGCCGCCGAGGAGGAGGCCCGCGCGGCCGCCACCCTCGACGACAACTTCGGCGAGTAGCACCGGCGAACGAGCCGGTCGCATGACCACCGACCTGACGGCCGGGACCCCGACTCCGGGGTCCCGGCCGCACGTCATCCTGGGGGTGTCGGGGGGCATCGCGGCCTACAAGGCCTGCGAGCTGCTGCGCCGGTTCACCGAGTCCGGTCACGATGTGACGGTGGTCCCGACCGCCGCCGCCCTGCGGTTCGTGGGCGCCGACACCTTCGCGGCCCTGTCCGGCAGGCCGGTCTCCGCGGAGGTCTGGCACGACGTCCACCAGGTGCCGCACGTGCGCATCGGCCAGAGCGCGGACCTGGTCGTGGTCGCGCCGGCCACCGCCGACCTGCTCGCCAAGGCCGCCCACGGGCTGGCCGACGACCTGCTCACCACCACCCTGCTGACCGCTCGCTGCCCGGTCGTCTTCGCCCCCGCGATGCACACCGAGATGTGGGAGCACGCCGCGACCGCCGCCAACGTGGCCACGCTCCGCGAGCGCGGCGCCCTGGTCATCGAGCCCGCCGAGGGGCGGCTGACCGGGGCCGACTCCGGCAAGGGCCGGCTGCCCGACCCGGAGGAGATCTTCGAGATCTGCCGCGAGGTCCTCTCGCGCGGGGTCGCCACGCCCGACCTGTCCGGGAAGTCGGTGGTCGTCAGCGCGGGCGGCACCCGCGAGTACCTCGACCCGGTCCGCTTCCTCGGCAACCGCTCCTCGGGCCTCCAGGGCTACGCGCTGGCGCGGGCCGCCGCAGCGCGGGGCGCCGAGGTGACGCTCGTGGCCGCCAACGTGACGCTGCCCGACCCCGCGGGCGTCAAGGTGCTGCGCGTCGAGACGACGGCCCAGCTGCGCGACGCGGTCGTGTCGGCCGCCGCCGGCGCCGATGCGGTCGTGATGGCCGCGGCGCCCGCCGACTTCCGGCCCGTCTCGCACAGCGACACCAAGATCAAGAAGGCCGACGACGGCAGCGCGCCGGCCATCGAGCTGGCCCAGAACCCCGACATCCTCGCCGAGATCTCCCACGACCGGGCCCGCGGCGGGCAGGTGATCGTCGGTTTCGCCGCCGAGACGGGGGACGCCACCGGCACCGTGCTGGAGCTCGGCCGCGCCAAGCTGGCCCGCAAGGGCTGCGACCTGATCGTCGTCAACGACGTGAGCGGGGGAGCGGTCTTCGGCGCTGCGGACAACCAGGCCGTGATCCTGGGCGCCGACGGCGCCGTCACCGACGTACCCCTCGGCTCCAAGGGAGCCCTGGCCCATGCCATCTGGGACCAGGTGCTGGCCCGGATGCCGTGACCCGCCCCGACCACGGCTAGGGTCCTGACCGACCAACCGCAGCACCACAGGAGTGAGCACACCGTGCCCGGACGTCTTTTCACCTCGGAGTCGGTGACCGAGGGTCACCCCGACAAGATCGCGGACCAGATCAGCGACTCGGTCCTCGACGCCATGCTCGAGCAGGACCCGCACAGCCGTGTCGCCGTCGAGACCCTCCTGACCACGGGCCTGGTGGTCGTGGCCGGCGAGGTCACCACGACGGGCTACGTCGACGTCAAGAACGTCGTGCGCAAGCGAATCATCGAGATCGGCTACGACTCCTCGCTCAAGGGCTTCGACGGCCACTCCTGCGGCGTGATGGTCGCCATCGGCGGTCAGTCGGGCGACATCGCCCAGGGCGTCGACAGTGGCCACGAGTCGCGCACCGGCTCGGTGGACGCCATGGACAAGCAGGGTGCCGGCGACCAGGGCCTGATGTTCGGCTACGCCTGCGACGACACCGACGTGCTGATGCCGCTGCCGATCGTGATCGCCCAGCGGCTGGCCGAGCGGCTGACCGAGGTCCGCAAGGACGGCACCCTGGACTACCTCCGGCCCGACGGCAAGACCCAGGTCACGATCGAGTACGACGCCGACAACCGGCCCGTGCGCGTCGACACGGTGGTGCTGTCCTCGCAGCACTCCGACGAGGTCGAGCTCGACACCCTCGAGAGCGACGTGAAGAAGCACGTCATCGACCACGTGCTGGCGGACTTCGACATCCCCTCCGAGGGGTACCGGCTGCTCGTCAACCCGACCGGGCGCTTCGTGGTCGGCGGCCCGATGGGCGACGCCGGCCTGACCGGCCGCAAGATCATCGTCGACACCTACGGCGGCATGGCCCGCCACGGCGGCGGCGCGTTCTCGGGCAAGGACCCGTCCAAGGTGGACCGCTCCGCGGCGTACGCCATGCGCTGGGTCGCCAAGAACGTCGTGGCCGCCGGCCTGGCCCGCCGCTGCGAGGCGCAGGTCGCCTACGCCATCGGCAAGGCCCAGCCCGTCGGCGTCTTCATCGAGACCTACGGCACCGGCGTGATCCCGGACGAGAAGATCCAGGAGGCCGTCCTCCAGGTCTTCGACCTCCGCCCGGCCGCGATCATCCAGGACCTCGACCTGCTGCGCCCGATCTACGCCAAGACCGCGGCGTACGGCCACTTCGGCCGCGAGCTGCCCGAGTTCACCTGGGAGCGCACCGACCGTGCCGACGCGCTGAAGGCCGCCGCCGGCGTCTGACGCCCACCACGGAGCCTGGCCCAAAGCCGGGACGCCGTCCCGGCGGCCCGCCTAGCCTTCCGACAGGAACGCCTGTCGGAACGGGGAACAGCAGCATGGGTCACAGAACGTCCGGCGTCGCGCTCGTCGCGGTCGCCACGCTCGCGCTCGGGCACGCGGCGGTGCAGACGAACGCCGCCGCGGCGACCCCCACCGCGGCCGAGGCGGCCGCCAGCCGGCTGGTTGACGACGCGTCCGCACCATTGACGCTGCGACCCGACGGCGCAGGTGGCTTCAGCTTCCTGGGCGTGCCCGCGGGCGAGTCGCTGGACGATCCGGACGTCTCGGCTGGCACGAGCGTCCGCGCCGCGGCGGCGGCGCACCTGGCCAGGTACGGCGCAGCGTTCGGGACCGAACGGTCCGGCACGACCATCACCGACCTGGGCGCGAGCCGCACGGTGACGGGCAACGTCGTCCGCTACCAGCAGCGCGTCGGTGGCCTGCCCGTCCTGGGCGGAGAGCTGGTGGTCAGCCTGCGGCCCGATCGCGAGCTCGACTCCATCCTGGCGGAAACCACCGGCCTCACGAAGGTCCCCACCGCCCTGGTGTCCGAGGCGACCGCCGCCGGATCGGCCCAGGGGTACTTCCAGCGAGCCGCCGGCCACGGTGACGACGCCACGGTCACCAGCCTCGGCCGATGGGTCGTCGACCCGTTGCTGATCGGCGCGTCGTCGGACCTGCCGATCCGGACTGCCTGGCGCTTCGAAGTGACGCGGTCGGCGGACGAGCGCCGCCTGCTGCTCATCGACGACCAGACCGGCCTCGTGCTGATGAACAACGACCTCATCGGCGAAGCCAAGAACAGGGTCGTCTGCGACAACAACAGTGCGCTCCAGAACCCCAACGTCGCGAATGCGCCGTGCGTCAACGCATCGGGGAACCTGGTCCGGACAGAGGCCGGCCCCGACGCCGCCCTGGCCGAGGCCAACACCGCCTTCGACCTGGCCGGCGTGGTATGGGACAACTACCAGGCCTTCGGCAACATCGACCTCACCAACCTCATCGGCCGCGTGGTCGACGGCGGCACCACCAAGGCCCTCTCGCAGACGGTCCGCTGGTGCTACAGCGGGTCCACGTGCCCGTACGCCAACGCCTTCTGGAACGGCAGCCAGATGTACTACGGCCAGGGCTACGCCGTGGCCGACGACGTGGTGGGCCACGAGATGACCCACGGCGTCACCGAGCGCAGCTCCAACCTCGTCTACTGGGGCCAGTCAGGGGCGATGAACGAGTCGCTGTCGGACATCATGGGCGAGATCATCGACCACCGGAACGTCACCGGCTCAGACGTGCCGGCTACCGCCTGGGCCCTCGGCGAGGACCTCCCTGGCTTCCCCACCGGTCTGCGCAACGTGCAGGATCCGACGCTCAAGAACGATCCCGACAAGATGTCCAGCCCGCTGTACGTCAAGGAGGTCTGCAACGCCTGCTACCCCGACAACGACGGCGTGCACACCAACTCGGGCGTGGGCAACCACACGTTCTACCTGGCCTCCCAGGGCGGCACGTTCAACGGCCAGACGATCACCGGGATCGACACGGGGGAGCCGACCCTGACGCGGTCGGCGAAGCTGTGGCTCCTCGTCGACCAGTCCCTCACGTCGGGCAGCGACTACGCCGACGAGGCCGCTGTCCTGGACCAGTCCTGTGCCGCGCTCCAGGGCACCGGCGTGATGACGCCCGACAACTGCGCCGCGGTGCACCAGGCGACCCTCGCCACCGAGCTCCGCAACACCCCCACCAACAACCCGCAGCCCGCCGACGCCACCCTGAGCTGTGCCGCCGGGTCATTGCGGGTCCTGCTGGACGGCGAGAGCGGCACGCCGACAACGAAGTTCACCGCCGGGTCCCTGTGGGGGCGCGACGGCACCCCGGGCGTCGGGCAGGTCGCTCACTCCGGTCCGGACGCGTGGTCCAACGACGAGTCGGCGTCGGCAGGGAGCACGTCGTTGGTGGCCAGCGCCGCCATCGCGCTGCCTGCCGGCCAGCCGTCGTACCTGTACTTCCAGCAGTGGCGCGTCCTCGACTACGACGCCGCCGGCTTCTACGACGCCGGGACCGTGGAGGTCAACGGCGCGGACACCTCGGGGATGTCGTGGGTGAACGGCCCGACGAACCTGATCGCCGGCGGCTTCGGGAACCCCAAGGCAGGCAAGCTCGGCTTCGGGGGCGACAGCCGCGGGTACCTCGCCAGCCGTCTCGACCTGAGTGCGTTCGCAGGGCAGTCGGTCACCCCCCGGTTCACGATGAGCACCGACAGCAGCTTCAGCGGTCTGGGATGGTTCGTCGACGACGTCGTCGTGTACACCTGCGACGGCGCGGTCATCACACCGACTCCGACCCCCACCCCGACCCCGACTCCGACCCCCACCCCCACCCCGACGCCGGGGCAGGGCACGCCCGCGCCGGCGAACGTCGCCGTCAGGGGCGGGCTGGGCAAGGCGGTCGTCAGCTGGGGGACCCCGACGACGGGCGCCTCGGCGGTGACGGCGTACCGCGTCTTCACCACCGGCATCACCACCAACGTGGCCGCATCCGTGCGCAGTGTGAGCCTGACGGGACTGAAGCAGGGCACGACGTACCCGATCACGGTCGTGCCCATCGTGGCCGCCGGTCAGCCGGGAACGCCGGTGACGGTGCAGCTCGTCGGGACGTCGACACGGCTGGTCGTGCGCCAGGCGAGCTCGAAGACCAAGCTCAACGGCAAGCTCCTCGCGGGCGCGACGGGCGTGGTCGGCGCGACGCTGAAGCTATACGTGCAGCAGGGCAAGAAGTGGGTCAAGGTGGCCACCGTCAAGACCGGGAAGGGCGGCAAGTACCTCGCGAAGGTGCCGGGGACGAAGATCCGCAAGTTCCGGGCGGTGTACGCCGGCGGGCCGGGCCTCCTGGGCAACCGGTCGCCGGTGCGCCACCGCTAGCCACGCTGATCGCCGGGGGCGGCGGCTGGTAGAACAGCGGCCGTGACCGAGCAGCCCGAGGCCCTCCCCGGCCTGCGGGAGGCCGTGGAGACGTCGCGGTCCAAGGCTGCGCGCACCCGGGCGGCCACGGTGGCGGCGGCCGAGCCCGCGGCCGTGGACCCGGTCGCGCGGGTGCTGGTCGACCTGCCGCTGGCCCACCTGGACCGCACGTTCGACTACCTCGTGCCGGCCGCGATGGCCGCCGACGCGGTGCCCGGGTGCCGCGTGAAGGTGCGGTTCGCGGGGCAGGACGTGGGCGGGTACGTCCTGGAGCGCTCCGCCACCACCGACCACGTCGGACGGCTCGCGGCGCTGCGCCGGGTCGTCAGCCCCGAGCCCGTCCTCAGCCCGGCCGTCACCGCCCTGGTGGGCGAGGTCGCCGAGCGGTACGCCGGCACGCGCAGCGACGTGCTGCGGCTGGCCGTCCCGCCGCGGCACGCCGCCACGGAGAAGGCCTCGCCACCGGCGCCTGCGGTGCCGCCGGCGTACGACACCCCGGCCGCCGCTGCCGCGTGGGCCGAGCACCCCCAGGGTGAGGCCTTCCTGCGCCGGCTGGCCCTCGGGGACGCACCCCGTGCCGTCTGGGGGACGCCGCCCGGCGAGGACTGGCCGCGGCTGCTCGCCCACGCCGCCGCGGCGACGTACGCCGGCTCGGGTCGCGGCGTGCTCATCTGCGTGCCCGACGCCAAGGACGTCGCCCGGGTCGACGACGCGCTCACCGACGTCCTCGGGACCGGACAGCACGTCGCGTTGACCGCTGGCGCCGGGCCGGCACGCCGATACCGAGAGTTCCTGGCCGTCTCGCGCGGCTCCCGCCGGGTCGTGGTGGGCACCCGGGCGGCGTCGTTCGCGCCGGTGCACGACCTGGGCCTGGTCGTGGTCTGGGACGACGGGGACGACCTGCACGCCGAGCTGCGGGCGCCGTACCCGCACACGCGCGAGACGCTGCTCCTGCGCGCCGAGCACGAGGGCGCGGCGGCCCTTGTCGGCGGGTTCGCGAGGTCCGTGGAGGCCGACCACCTGCTGCGTACCGGCTGGGCGCACGAGCTGTCGGTCCCGCGCGAGCGGCTGCGGGACCGGGTCACCGTCCAGGTGGCCGGGGCCAGCGACGCCGAGCTCGCTCGCGACCCGTTCGCGCGCGGTGTCCGGTTCCCGAAGGCCGCGCACGACGCCGTCGAGGAGGGCCTGCGGTCCGGGCCGGTGCTGGTGCAGACGCCGCGTCTCGGGTACGCCGCCGCGCTGGCCTGCGAGCGGTGCCGGACGGCCGCCCGGTGCGGCGTCTGCCAGGGTCCGCTGGCCATCCCCGCGGCCACCGCGCCGCCGCGGTGCACCTGGTGCGGCACCTCGCACCCGGCGTGGGCGTGTCCCGTGTGCGGCCACCGCGGGCTGCGGGCGCCGGTGATCGGCGACGCCCGGACGTCGGAGGAGCTGGGCCGCACGTTCCCCGCGACGACGGTGCGGACCTCCTCGTCAGGCCAGACCGTGCTGGCGCGCGTGGGGCCGAAGCCGGCCATCGTGGTGGCCACGCCGGGCGCGGAGCCGGTGGCCGAGGGCGGGTACGCCGCGGTCGTGCTGCTCGACGCCTGGCTGATGCTCGCCCGTCCGGACCTGCGCACCGAGGAGGAGGCGGTCCGCCGCTGGGCCAACGCGATCGGCCTGGTCCGCCCCGGCGGCCGGGCGGTGCTCGTCGGCGACCCCGCCCTGGCCGGGCTCCAGGCGCTGGTGCGCTGGGACCCGGGCGGCTTCGCCGCGCGAGAGGCGGACGAGCGTGCCGCCGCCCACCTCCCGCCCGCGTCACGACTGGCCACGATCACCGGCGAGCCGGGAGCGCTGGACGACGCCCTGACCCTCCTCGACGCGCCCGCGTCGGCGGAGCGGCTGGGCCCGGTCCCGGTCGGCGACGGGGAGCAGCGGGTCGTGGTCCGCGTCCCTCGCGCCCACGGGCTGGCGCTGTCCCGGGCCCTGGGCCAGCTCCAGCGGGTCCGCTCGGCCCGCAAGCTGGACGCCGTACGAGTCCAGGTCGATCCCGTGTCGCTGTAGGTCAGCGCCGGCTGGTCGGGCGCGGGGTGCCGGAAATCGCGCGATCGCAGCCGTATGGCAGATCCGCGCGGCCAGAAGCTGCAGTTCCGGCGCGATCGCGCGATTCCTGGCACCACGAGCCCTCGGCCAGCCGGGTGGTGCCGCCTCCCTAGACTCGCCGCGTGGCGATCCAACCCATCCGGCTGTTCGGCGACCCGGTCCTGCGGCAGCGGGCCGACGAGGTCGTGGACTTCGACAAGGAGCTGCGCCGGCTGGTCGAGGACCTCACCGACACCATGCTCGGCGCGCCCGGGGCCGGGCTCGCCGCGCCGCAGATCGGGGTCGGGTTGCGGGTGTTCACGTGGAACATCGAGGGCGAGGTCGGCCACCTGGTGAACCCCGTCCTCGAGCTGTCGGAGGACATCCAGGACGGCACAGAGGGCTGTCTCTCGATCCCCGGGCTGTCGATCGACTGCCGCCGTGCGTTGAGCGTCGTGGCGAAGGGGTTCGACCAGCACGGCGAGCCGGTGACCATCGAGGGCTCCGAGCTGCTGGCCCGGGCGATCCAGCACGAGACCGACCACCTCGACGGGGTGCTGTTCGTGGACCGGCTCGACACCGAGCGCCGCAAGGAGGCGATGCGGTACATCCGCGAGGCCGAGTGGTTCGGGCTGGAGAAGCCGGCCGTGAAGGTCTCGCCGCACGACACGTTCGGGCTGGGGTTCTGACCGTGCGCGTGGTGTTCGCCGGTACCCCGGAACCGGCGCTGCCCGCACTCGAGGCGGTCGCCGACTCGGCGCACGAGCTGGTCGGCGTCGTGACCCGCCCGGACGCACCGGCCGGGCGCGGCAGGAAGCTGACGGCGTCGCCCGTGGGGGCACGCGCCGAGGCGCTCGGCGTACCGGTCCTCAAGCCCGAGCACCCGCGCGACCCGGAGTTCCATGCGGCGCTGCGGGCGCTCGAGCCGGACTGCTGCGCCGTCGTGGCGTACGGCGCGCTGCTGCCGCAGTCTGCCCTCGACATCCCGCCGCACGGCTGGGTGAACCTCCACTTCTCGGTCCTCCCCGCCTGGCGCGGTGCGGCGCCCGTGCAGCACGCGATCTGGGCCGGCGACGAGGTGACGGGCGCGACGACGTTCCGGCTCGTGAAGGAGCTCGACGCCGGGCCGACGTACGGCCTGATGACCGAGCGGATCCGCCCCGGCGACACGGCGGGCGACCTGCTCGCCCGGCTCGCCGAGGGCGGCGCGGGCCTGCTCGTCGCCACGCTGGACGGCATCGCCGACGGGTCCCTGGAGGAGCGTGAGCAGGGCACCGACGGTGTGACGTTCGCCCCCAAGATCACGGTCGAGGATGCGCGGGTCGACTGGTCCGAGCCGGCGATGGGCGTGGACCGGCGGGTCCGCGCCTGCACCCCCGCGCCCGGCGCGTGGACGACGTACGACGGCGAGCGGGTCAAGCTGGGCCCGCTCAGTCCCGCGGACGGAGCGCTGCCGCCGGGGGAGCTGCTCGTCGGCAAGAACGCCGTGGCGGTCGGCACCGGCAGCGCCGCCATGAGGCTCGGGCTGGTCAAGGCGTTCGGCAAGAAGGAGATGCCGGCCGCCGACTGGGCGCGCGGGTTGCGCATCGAGCCCGGCGCGCGGTTCGTCTAGGTTGCTGGACATGCCCCGCTCCCGGAAGGCGCGCCCGGAGGACGTCGACGAGATCTGTGCCGCGCTCCCCGACACCGAGCTCGGGATCTCGTGGGGCGACCGGCCGACGTGGAAGGTGCCGCGGGGGCCGAAGGGCAAGGGCTTCCTGCTGTACCGCGCGCCCGGCCCGACCGCCGTCGACCCGGCGACGGGGGAGCGGTACGACGACCTGATCGTGATCACCACACCCACCGAGGTCGAGAAGAACGCCCTCGTCGAGGACGAGTCCACGCCGTTCTTCACGATCCCGCACTTCAACGGCTACAGCGCGGTGCTCGTCCAGCAGTCGCGGCTCGGCGAGATCACGCGACAGGAGCTCGAGGAGGTCATCACCGACGCGTGGGCCGCCAAGGCGCCGGCGCGGCTGGTGAAGGAGCACCTTGGCTGACGCGGCCCGTACCGCGGCGCTGGAGGTGCTGCGCGCCGTCCGCTCCGCGGATGCCTACACGAACCTCGCCCTGCCGGCCGCCCTCAAGCGGCACGGCCTGTCCGGCCGGGACGCGGCGTTCGCGACCGAGCTGGCCTCCGGCACGGTACGTCGCCAGGGCCTGTACGACGCGGTGCTGGCCGACTGCGTCGACCGCCCGCTCGCCAAGGTCCAGGCCCGGGTGCTGGACGCGCTGCGGCTGGGGACGCACCAGCTGCTGGCCATGCGGGTGCCGTCCCACGCGGCGATCTCCACCACGGTCTCGCTGGTCCGCTCCGACGTCGGGCCGGGAGCGGCGGGGTTCGCGAACGCCGTGCTCCGACGCGTCTGCGAGCACGACCTCGACGGGTGGGTCGACCGGGTGGCGCCCGACGCGGGCGACGACCTGGTCGGCCACCTGTCCGTCGCCCATGCGCACCCGCGCTGGGTGGTCGAGGAGCTGTCGCGCGCACTGGGCTCGCGGCAGGACGAGATCGGGGCATTGCTCGTTGCCGACAACGAGGCGCCGGGCGTCACGCTGGTCGCGCGCCCCGGCCGGTCCACCCGTGACGAGCTGCCTGGGGAGCCGACCGCGTGGTCGCCGTACGGCGTGCACCTCGAGTCCGGCGACCCGGGCGCCGTGCCCGCGGTGCGGGACGGACGGGCCGGCGTGCAGGACGAGGGGTCGCAGCTCGTGGCTCTCGTGCTCGCCGCGGCACCGCTCGACGGGCCGGACGCCCGGTGGCTCGACCTCTGCGCCGGCCCGGGCGGCAAGGCAGCCCTGCTCGCCGCCCTGGCGGGCTCCCGCGGTGCGGGCCTGGTCGCGAACGAGCGCCAGCCCCACCGCGCCGAGCTCGTGCGCCGCGCCCTCGCGGGGTCTCCGGGCGTGCTCGGCATCGTCACCTCCGACGGCACCGCGCCGCCCTGGGAGCCCTCCTCGTTCGACCGGGTGCTCGTCGACGCGCCGTGCACGGGCCTCGGCGCGCTGCGGCGCCGCCCGGAGGCGCGGTGGCGCCGTCAGCGTGCCGACCTGCACGACCTGGTGCCGCTCCAACGGGCGCTGCTGTCGTCGGCGCTCGACTCGGTGAGGCCCGGGGGAGTGGTCGTGTACGCGACCTGCTCACCCGTGCTGGCCGAGACGTCCGAGGTCGTCACCTCCGTGCTCGCGTCCCGGACCGACGCCGAGCTCGGCGACGCCGCGGCCCTGCTGCCCGGCGTACCGGACTGCGCCGGACCGTTGCCGGGCACGTTCCAGCTGTGGCCGCACCGGCACCAGACCGATGCGATGTTCGGCGCGCTGGTTCGTCGGCTGCCGGCGTGAGGATCACCGACCTGGTCGAGGCCGATGTCGACGACCTGGCGGCACAGTTCGAAGACTGGCCCAAGGAGCGGTCGTTGTTCGCGTCACGTACCAGGGTCGAGCCCAGCGGGCGCTAGCAAGCGCGTCGAGACCCCGTGAGAGTTCCAGGGTCTCGACACGGGCTCGCCCAGGGGCTCGCCCGGCTCGACCAGCATGAGAAGCCTCAGTCACCGTCGAGGTGCCGCAGGTACGCCTGGGGCGCGTCGAGGAACCGCTTCCAGTGCCAGACCAGCTCCAGGTCCGCCCACGTGGTCTCGCGCAGTCCCCAGTCTCCGACCTCGAGGATGCGCGCGCCGGGCAGCGCGGCCAGGACGGGGGAGTGGGTCGCGCACAGCACCTGACCGCCGGCACCGACGACCCGTTGCAGCACGGCGATGAGCGCGAGCGTCGAGGAGAACGACAGCGCGGCCTCGGGCTCGTCGAGGCAGTAGAGGCCGCCGCCGTCGAACCTCGTCTCCAGCACGGCCAGGAACGACTCGCCGTGGCTCAGCTCGTGGAAGCGCGGGTCCGGGTTGCGGGGGTTGGGGCGCTGCTCGATGTAGGAGTACCAGCCGTGCATCGTCTCGGCGCGGAGGAAGAAGCCCCATCGCGAGGCCCCGACGCCTCGGACCAGCCGGAGCGACCTCCCCAGCGGTGACTCGGTCGGACGGGTCGAGTGCTCGGAGTGTGTGGATCCACCTTCGGGTGACAGCCCGTACGCCGCGGCCACGCCTTCGACCAGCGTGGACTTGCCCGAGCCGTTCTCCCCGACCAGGAACGTCACGCCCTTCGCCAGGTCCAGGCCGTCCTTCGCGACCTGGGCGACGGCGGGGATGGTCAGCGGCCAAGCGCCCCCGGGCAGCTCGGCGTCCGGGGACAGCTCCACCCGCCGTACGGGCGGCTGGTCGAAGTCCACGTGCGCAGGTTAGGCGTGTCTCCCGTTACGTTGGTTCGGTGGCCAGCCCGTTCGTCGAGATCGAGGTCGACGACCGCGTCGTGAAGGTCACCAACCCCGACCGCGTGTACTTCCCCGAGAGCGGCGCCAAGAAGCTCGACCTGGTCGAGTACTACCTGGCCGTCGGGCCGGGCATCGTGAACGCCCTGTTCGAGCGGCCGTGCATGCTGCACCGCTTCCCCACGGGCCTCTCCGGCGAGAAGGTGCACCAGAAGCGGCTGCCCGCCGGCGCGCCGCCGTGGGTGGACACGGTCCGGCTGCACTTCCCGCGCTGGAACCGCACCGCCGACGAGCTCTGCGTCACCGAGCTGGCCTCGGTGATCTGGGCGGTGCAGATGTCGACGGTCGAGTTCCACCCGTGGAACAGCCGTCGCGACGACCCCGAGAAGCCCGACGAGTGGCGCATCGACCTCGACCCGGGGCCGCTGTCGGACTACGCGCAGGTACGCCGCGTGGCCCACGTCGTCCACGAGGTCCTGGACGAGCTCGGGGTGGTCGGGTTCCCCAAGACGACCGGCTCCAAGGGCATGCACGTCTACGTGCGCATCAAGCCCGACCACGGCCACAAGGTCGTCCGGCGCGCCGCCCTGGCCTTCGCGCGCGAGGTCGAGCGGCGTGCCCCCGAGGACGTCACGACCCAGTGGTGGCGCAAGGACCGCGACCCTCACCACCTCTTCGTCGACTACAACCAGAACGCCCGTGACCACACCATCGCCGCGGCGTACTCCGTCCGCGGCCTCCCCGACGCCCGCGTCTCCACCCCGATCCGGTGGGACGAGGTCGACGACGCCGACCCCCACGACTTCACGATCTTCACCGTCCCCGAGCGCTTCGCCGCGCTCGGCGACCTGCACGAGTCGATCGACGACGTCGCCTGGGACATCGCCCCGCTGCTGGAGTGGGCCGACCGCGACGAGGCGGAGGGCAAGGAGACGCCCGAGGAGCCCGATCCTGGCGAGTAGCGCACCCAGAGGCTGACTACTGACCACATGTACGGGGTCAGTAGTCGGGTTGTGGGTGCGTTACTCAGCGGTGAAGGCCCCGGCGGTGCTCACCAGAGCCGCCGCCTCCTGAGAAGATCACCGCGTGGGCATCCAGATCACGCCGAGCATCCTCAGCGCCGACTTCGCCGACCTCGGGGCGGAGATCGGCAGGATCCCCAGTGCCGACTGGGTGCACGTGGACGTGATGGACAACCACTTCGTGCCGAACCTGACCTTCGGGCCGGGGATGGTCGAGGCGCTGGCCCGGAGCACCGACCTGCCGATCGACGCGCACCTGATGATCACCGAGGCCGACCGGCACGCCGCGGCGTACGTCGAGGCCGGGGCCGGCAGCGTCACGTTCCACGTCGAGGCGGCGGCCGCACCGGTACGGCTGGCTCGGGAGATCCGGTCGCTGGGCGCGCGGGCGAGCATGGCGCTGAAGCCGGCGACGCCGATCGAGCCCTACGAGGACCTGCTCGGCGAGCTGGACATGGTGCTGATCATGACCGTCGAGCCCGGGTTCGGCGGGCAGAGCTTCCTGGACCTGTGCCTGCCCAAGATCCGCACCGCCCGCTCGCTGCTGAAGAAGCACGGCCTGGAGACCTGGCTCCAGGTCGACGGCGGGATCTCACTGGAGACCGTCGAGCGGTGCGCCGAGGCGGGTGCCGACGTGTTCGTGGCCGGCTCGGCCGTCTTCTCCGCGGACGACCCGGACGCGATGGTCGCCGCGCTGCGTGAGAAGGCTTCGGACGCGGCGGCTGAGACGGCTCAGTCGCTGTAGGACAGCGGCTTCCACGCCGCCTTGAGCACCCCGCGGCGCACAATGTCGTCCCCGAGGCCGTCGGCGGCGTCGCGGTCGGTCCACAGGACCACCTCGCCGTCGTGGTCGACGGCCACGATGCCGTCGTACGAGCGTCCCGACCTGGTGTTCAGGCACGACGCGGTGCGGCCGACCGACTGCATCCCGAGCCAGCCCTCGGCGGCGAGCTCGGTGCGCGTGTACGCCGTGGGGTCGTCGACCGGGACGGCGTACTCGAGCAGCGCCCCGCTGTCGGCGTCGGTCGCCAGGAAGACCTCGGAGCGCGTGCCGCCGGTGGTGGCGGTGCGGGCGTACTCGAACGTGCCGATCGACCCGAACCCCACGCCCACCGTGGCCGACAGCTTGACGCTGGTGTCGCCGTCCCTGCCGGAGAGCCGGTAGCGCAGCAGCTGGTCGGTGTTGGTCAGGACGTACAGGTAGGAGCGGTCCGCCCCGATCGAGATCTGCCGAGCGCCGGCCCAGTGCTGTCGCACGACCCGCGTCTCGTACCGCGCCGAGACGAGCACCCCGTGCGCGTCGCGTTCGTCCACCTCGGTGACCTCGCGCAGCTGGTCGCCGGAGAGCGTGAACCAGTGGCTGCTGGTGGGCGCCGCCCGCCCTTCGCCCACCTCGTGCGGGTAGGCGACGTCGCGTGGCTGGTACCCCAGGTCGTCGGGCCCGCGGGTCTGGGACGAGGCCCGCCCGTCGTCGTACACGAACGTCGTCGGCACGCCCCGCGCCGTCACGCCCGGCACCTCGGCGTAGCACTCCAGCGAGCCCTTCGCCTCGGCCGGACCGGGGAGACCCAGGCCGGCGACGAGACCCGTGACGAGGGCAGCGCTGACCACGGGGCTCAGGGACATGCGCGGCCCCTACCCCGAAAGTAAAGAACCGAAACCCGTGTGGCGAACGCCTCGGTGAACCACCCTCGACCGCTGTGCCACACTGGAAGGGCAAGAGCGTCCATGCTCACGTGCTCTGGGGTCGGTGAAATTCCGAGCCGGCGGTGAAAGTCCGCGACCCGGTCACAGCCAGTGACCGGTTGACCAGGTGGAACTCCTGGACCGACGGTCAAAGTCCGGATGGGAAGAAGCACGAGGGACCGGTACGCCGGAGCCGCGCCCGCGGCGACCAGCGACCGGCCCGCACGCCCCGGGGTCCGTGACGGATCCGACCGGAGGCGAGATGAACCAGGCAGCCGAGACCGCCGCCATGCGGCGCGCCCTCGCGCTCGCGGCCTCGCCCGGCGTGCCCACGGGCCCGAACCCGCGCGTCGGCTGCGTGCTCCTCGACGACAGGGGTCGCACGCTCGCCGAGGGCTGGCACCGCGGCGCCGGCTCGCCGCACGCCGAGGTCGACGCCCTGCGCCAGGCCGGAGACACCGCGCGGGGCGCCACCGCGGTCGTGACCCTCGAGCCCTGCGACCACACCGGGCGCACCGGTCCGTGCTCGCGCGCGCTGGTGGAGGCCGACGTACGCCGCGTGGTCTACGCCCAGCGCGACCCCAACCCCGTCGCGGCCGGGGGAGCGGCCACCCTGCGCGACGCCGGCGTCGAGGTCGAGGGCGGGCTGCTCGAGGACGAGGCGCGTGCGGTCAACCGCGAGTGGACCTTCGCGATGGACCACGGCCGGCCGTTCGTGACCTGGAAGTTCGCCACGACCCTCGACGGCCGCAGCGCGGCCGCCGACGGCACCAGCCGCTGGGTCTCCTCCCGGGCGGCCCGGCTCGACACGCACCGCCTGCGCGCGCTGTGCGACACGATGCTGGTCGGCACCAACACCATCGACGTCGACGACCCGCTGCTGACCGTCCGCGGTGCGGACGACCAGCCACTCATCCCGCAGCCGCTGCGTGCCGTGATGGGCCTGCGCGACCTGCCCGACGCCAAGCGCGTCTTCGACGACTCGGCCGAGACCGTCCGGCTGCGCACGCGCGACCCGCTGGTCGCCCTCAAGGAGCTCTTCGCCCTCGACCGCCAGCACGTCTTCCTCGAGGGTGGTCCGACCCTCGCGGCGGCGTTCTGGAAGGCCGGCCTGGTCGACGAGGTCGTCACGTACCTGGCCCCCATGCTGCTCGGCGCCGGCCGCAACGCCGTCGGCGACCTCGGCATCGGCACCATCGCCGGCGCCGCCCACCTGGCCGTCACCGACGTCACCGTGCTGGATCCGCACGAGCCCGGCGACGACACCAACGTGCGCATCACCCTGGAGCCGAAGGAGACCACCTGATGTTCACCGGCATCGTCGAGGAGCTCGGCACCGTCGCCGCGATCGAGGACCAGGGCGACGCCCTGCGCCTGACCGTCCGCGCGACGACCGCCCTGGACGGCACCCGCCTCGGCGACTCGATCTCCGTCAACGGCTGCTGCCTCACGGTCGCCGCGATCGAGGGCGACACCTGGACCGCAGACCTCATGCAGGAGACGCTCGACAGGACCTCGCTGAAGGGCGCGACCCCCGGCGACCGGGTCAACCTGGAGCGGGCGATGACGCCCGAGCAGCGCCTCGGCGGCCACATCGTCCAGGGCCACGTGGACGGCGTCGGGGTCGTCGTCCGCCGCGACCCCAGCGAGCACTGGGACGTCGTCGAGGTCTCCCTGCCCGCCGAGCTGGCCAGGTACGTCGTGCCGAAGGGCTCCATCACCGTCGACGGCGTCTCCCTCACCGTGGTTGGCGTCGGGCCGGACTCCTTCACCGTGAGCCTCATCCCGGAGACCCTCGCCCGCACCACGCTGGGCACCCGCGCACCGGGTGACCGGGTCAACCTCGAGACCGACGTGATCGCACGACACGTCGAGAAGCTGCTCACTCCCTACCTGCCAGGAGCACCCGCATGAGCGCGTCGTCAGTCAGGCTGGACTCCATCGAGCGTGCCCTCGCCGACATCGCCGACGGCAAGGCTGTCGTCGTGGTCGACGACGAGGACCGCGAGAACGAGGGCGACATCATCTTCGCCGCCTCGAAGGCGACGCCGGAGCTGATGGCCTTCACGATCCGGCACAGCAGCGGCGTGATCTGCGTGCCGATGCCCGGCTTCATGCTCGACCGGCTCGAGATCCCGCTGATGACGCCGCACAACCGCGACAAGATGCGGACGGCGTACACGATCTCCGTCGACGCCCGCGACGGCGTGACCACCGGCATCTCCGCCGCCGATCGCGCCCACACCGCGCGGGCCCTGGCCGACTCGGCGACCGAGCCCTGGGAGATCACCCGGCCGGGCCACGTCTTCCCGCTGCGCTACCGCGAGGGCGGTGTGCTCGTGCGCCGCGGCCACACCGAGGCGGCCGTCGACCTCGCCCGGATGGCCGGCCTGACGCCGGCCGGCGTGCTCGTCGAGGTGGTCAACGACGACGGCACCATGAAGCGCGCGCCGCAGCTGCGCGCGTTCGCCGACGAGCACGGCCTGGCGATGATCTCGATCGAGGACCTGGTCCGGTACCGCCAGCGCACCGAGGTCCTCGTCGACCGGGTGGCGGTGACGTCGCTGCCGACCGCCCACGGCGACTTCACGGCGTACGGCTATCGCATCGGGTTCGACGGCACCGAGCACATCGCCCTGGCCTACGGCGACCTGTCCGGCAGCGAGCCGGTGCTGACGCGCGTGCACTCGGAGTGCCTGACCGGCGACGTGTTCGGCAGCGCGCGCTGCGACTGCGGCCCGCAGCTCGACGAGGCGCTGGCCCGGATCGTCGAGGAGGGACGCGGCGTGGTCGTGTACCTCCGCGGTCACGAGGGTCGCGGCATCGGCCTGGTCGCCAAGCTGCAGGCGTACGCGCTGCAGGACGCCGGCCGCGACACCGTCGACGCGAACCTCGACCTCGGGCTGCCCGCCGACGCGCGGCACTACGGTGCAGCCACGCAGATCCTGCGCGACCTCGACGTCGAGAGCGTGCGGCTGCTGACCAACAACCCGGAGAAGACGAGGGCGCTGGAGGAGTACGGCGTGCCGGTCAAGGAGCAGGTGCCGCTGACCACGCGGCCCAACGACCACAACCTCGCCTACCTCCGGACCAAGCGGGACCGGATGGGGCACACGCTGCCCGACCTGGTCGTCGACCTCGAGGAGAACTGACGTGGCCGGACACGGAGCCCCGGAGCAGCGCCCGATCGACTGCCACGACCTCCGGGTCGCGGTCGTGGCCGCGAGCTGGCACGTCGAGGTCATGGACGGGCTGCTCGACGGCGCGCGTCGGGCTCTCAAGGACTACCGCGTGGAGGAGCCGCGGGTGATCCGCGTCCCCGGTACCTTCGAGCTCGCCGTGGCCGCCGACGCCCTGGCCCGCCAGGGGTACGACGCCGTGGTCGCGCTGGGCGTGGTGATCCGGGGCGGCACGCCGCACTTCGAGTACGTCTGCTCGGCCGCCACCGACGGCCTCAACCGCGTGGCCCTGGACCACCAGGTCGCGGTCGGCTTCGGCGTGCTCACCTGCGACACCGAGGAGCAGGCCCTCGACCGCGCCGGGCTCGACTCCTCCCGCGAGGACAAGGGCTACGAGGCCGCCGCCGCCGCCCTCGTCACCGCCATGGCCCTGAAGAAGATCCGCCGCGGCTACGACGACTGATGGTCGCTGGTCGAGGTGTGCGGCCGTCCACGACCGAGCCTCGAAACCACCCGCGGTGAGCGCCACGACTACCCTTGACGATCGTGAAGACGTTCGACGCGCTCTGGGACGAGCTGGCCGAGAAGGCCCGCACGCGCCCGGCGGGGTCGGGCACCGTCGACCTGCTCGACGCCGGCGTCCATGCCATCGGCAAGAAGGTGGTCGAGGAGGCCGCCGAGTCCTGGATGGCCGCCGAGCACGAGGGACCCGAGCGCACGGCTGAGGAGATCAGCCAGCTCCTGTACCACGCGCAGGTCCTGATGCTGGCCGCCGGCATCACCCCCGACGACGTCTACACACACCTCTAGGCTGTGCTCCTCAGAAGGGCTCCGATGAACCTCCGGATCGCCGTCCCCAACAAGGGATCGCTCTCCCAGGCCGCGACCGACATCCTCCGCGAGTCCGGGTACCGCCAGCGCCACGACGCCAAGGAGCTCACCCTCCTCGACGCCGAGAACGGCGTCGAGTTCTACTACCTCCGCCCCCGCGACATCGCCCTGTACGTCGGGGAGGGCACCCTCGACGTCGGCATCACCGGCCGCGACCTGCTGCTCGACTCCGGCGCCAAGGCAGAGGAGGTGCTCAGCCTCGGGTTCGGACGCAGCCGGTTCCTGTTCGCCGGACCCATCGGGCAGTTCACCGACCTCGACCAGCTCGCCGGACAGCGGATCGCCACGTCGTACGTCGGCGTGGTTCGAGCCTTCCTCGAGGAGCGCGGCATCGACGCCACCGTCGTCCGCCTCGACGGCGCCGTGGAGTCCAGCGTGCGGCTCGGTGTGGCCGATGCGATCGCGGACGTCGTCGAGACCGGATCGACGCTGCGGCAGGCCGGGCTCGAGGTCTTCGGCGAGACGATCCTGGAGTCCGAGGCCGTGCTCATCACCCGCGGCGGCGACGTACCCGGCGGGCTCGAGGTCTTCAAGCGGCGCGTCGAGGGCGTCCTGGTCGCGCGGAGCTACGTGATGATGGACTACGACATCGAGCGGGCTAACGTCGACGCGGCGGTCGCCCTGACGCCGGGCATCGAGGGCCCGACCATCTCGCCCCTGCATCGGGAGGGCTGGGTCGCCGTGCGGGCGATGGTGCCGCGTGCCGGGGCCCAGCGGCTGATGGACGAGCTGTTCGACATCGGCGCGCGCGGCATCCTGCTCACCGACATCCATGCCTGCCGGCTCTGAGGGATCGGGACCCGTGTCGCTGCCGCACACGTGGCGCCCGCTCGGCGTGCGCATCGCCGCCTCGGGCCTCGGCCTGATGCTCGCCGTCGTCATCGGGTTCGCGTGGGTGTCCTTCGACGCCGAGACCCGCGCGGCGTTCACGCCCTTCCAAGTCGTGACGCTGATGCTGCTCGGGCTGCTGGCACTGTCGCTCGGCTACGCGCTGGCGCGCTCCCGCGTGGTCGCGGAGCCCGACCGGCTGGTGGTCGTGAACGGCTACCGGCGCCGCGAGCTGGCCTACGCCCAGGTCGTCGAGGCGTACCTGCCGCCCGGCGCTCCCTGGGTCACCCTCGACCTGGACGACGGCAGCACGGTCGCCGCGATGGGCATCCAGGGCTCCGACGGCGCCCGCGCCCAGACCGCGCTGCGCGAGCTGCGGGCCGTGATCGAGTCCGCGACGTCGGCATAGTCCCTGACGTTCGGGCCCCTCCGAGGCACCACGAAGGGCCCGAACGTCAGGGACTATCGCGACGCCAGGACCTCAGAGCACCCGGATGCCCCACGAACCGGAGAACTCGTCGTCGCCCGTACCCGCCGGGGCGAGGGTGACCAGGTCCCGTCCGGAGGCGAACGCGTTGGGCGGAGCCGTCATCGGCTCGACGGCCAGCGCCTGGCGCGGCGGGGAGTCCTGCTCGGCGGTGTAGACCTGCAGCCAGGGGTGCCGGTCGTCCACCCAGAGCGCGACGGCATCGCCGGTCTCCGGCGCGCGCACCTCGACCGTGGCCACGCCGTTCTCGTCGCGGTCCAGGTCGCCGAACGCGCTGTCGATGACGGTGTCGCGCAGCGGCCGGGTGACGCGGAAGTCGTACGCCGTGCCGTCGACCCGCTCCTCGCCGACCGGGATCAGCTGCTCGTCGACGACCAGCCGCGTCGAGGCCGGCAGCGTCAGCTCCCAGCCGTCGACGGGACCGCCGCCGACGGTGAGGTACGGGTGGGCACCGCTGGCGAAGGGCGCGGGGGACGAGGACAGGTTCGTCGCCGTCTGGGTCACGGTGAGGCCGTCGGCGGACAGGTCGTAGAGGACGTGCAGGTCGACGGTCCAGGGATACCCGGACTGCGCCATCAGCCGGTAGGTCAGCGACACCGAGGCGGGGGAGTGCTCCTCGAGCGTCCAGGCCGCCCAGCGGGCCAGGCCGTGCGAGGCGTTGCCCCGTGAGGCCTCGGTGAGGCCCAGCTGCAGGGACCGGCCGTCGAAGGAGTAGCGGCCGTCGCGGATCCGGTTCGGCCAGGGCATCAGCAGCTGACCGCGCCCGCCGCGCGACATCTCGTCCTCGGCGAACCCGTCCACGACCGGCCGCCCCTCGTGCTCCAGCACGCGCAGCGCCGCACCGCTCTCGGTGACCACCGCGCGGTAGCCGCCGCCGCTGATCTCGAACTGGTCCCCGCTCGGCGCCACCACGGCCGACACCCTAGACCGAGCGTCAGGCGGCAGGTCCCTTCGCCCGTACGTCGGCGACCGACTCCATCGCCTGCCGCAGCTCGGCGAGCCAGTCGTCCTCGTGCTGGCCGACCAGCCGGACGCACCACGCGAGCGCGTCGGCGCGCGACCGCGCGACGCCGGCGTCGACGAGGGTGTCGAGCACCAGCCGCTGGGGCTGGCGCAGCCGCGTCATCACCGGCGCCGAGACGTGGGTGAACAGAGCCGTCTGGTCCTCGATGCCGGCGAGCCGGACCCCCCAGGACACCTTGCGCTCGAACCGGTGCTGCGCCTCGTCGGCGATCCCCATCCGCTGCCGGCGGGTGTCCTCGCGGAACGCGCTCACCCGGCCCACGCGGGCCTCGTCGGTCTCGGCCTCGGACGCACCGTCGGCCGCGTCCACGTCGGCGATCGTCAGGATCACCGTGATCTCCTCGCGGTCCACCGTCACGTCCGGCGCCGCGACCTTCCACTCCTCGGGCAGGCGGCCGGTGAACCAGCCGCGGACCCGCTCCAGGTCCTCGTTCGCAAGCATGATTACATGATTACACCGTTACACAAGGGTCTCAAGGCCGGGTGGTGGAGCCCTGTCGACCGTCGAGGACCAGGTCGGCCCGGCCCCGGGTGTCGTCCTCGGCGAAGTGCCGCTGCTCGTCGACGGCCCACCGCTCCCAGTACTCGTCCAGCTCGGCCCCGTCCCGCGCCAGGCCGCGCTCGAGGCGCAGGTCCTCGGGTACCTCGACCCACACGAGCGTGGTGATCAGGTCGTCGTGCGTGCGCGAACCCGCACCGACGCCCTCGAGCACCAGCAGCGGGACGGGAGGGACGACGACCAGCTCGGCCCACCTCCCCTCGTACCAGTCCCACCGGCGGTAGCTGCCCGACCGGTTGCGCGACAGCGGACGCAGCAGCCGGTCCAGCTGCCGGCCGATGGTGGGCAGCCCGTGCCAGCCCTCGTACAGGTTGTCCATGTGCACGACGGGCGCACCCGTCAGCTCGGCGACCTCGGTGGCGAGCGTGGTCTTGCCGGAGCCGGCCGGCCCGTCGATGCAGACCAGGCGGCCCCGGCCCAGGGTGGGCGGACGGTCGTCGACGAGCTCGAGGACCCGCTCGGCGTTGGTGATCATGTTCGTGGGGTCCCCGCGGCAGCGTGCCTCACACGAGCGAAGCGGGTCGCCGCGCGGTGTCGTGGGGTATTCAGGAGATGCCGCGCCGCTTGAGGATGGCGGCGATCTCGTCGTCCAGCCCGTCGTCCCCACCCAGCGGTCCGGCCTGCTGCTGTGCCCTCGGCAGGGCCTTGGGCGCCTTGGGCGCCTTGCGCGACGCCTTCGGCTCCTTCTGGGTGGCGGGCCGGGCGCTGCCTCCGATGCCGCGGTCGCGCAGGAACCCGGAGACCAGGAAGAGCGCGACGGACAGGCCGGCGAAGATCACGCCGAGCCACACCTTCGGGCTGAACGCCAGGTGGACGGCCCAGCTGCTGACCGCGTCCGCGATCTCGGTGAACATCCGCAGCGTCCCGGTCAGCCACGCGGCGGCCGGCAGCAGGGTCAGCGCGAGGCCGCGCATCGCCGGCGTCGCGCCACGGTTGCGGTAGGCCCACCACGTGTAGAACCCACCGATGACGGTGAGGGTCAGCGTGAGGGCGCCCCAGGTGACGTCGTCCACGCCTCAAGCGTGGCACACGGCGCAACGCCCGTTCATCGGGCGGAACCCTGGGGCACCCCTGGTCGTGCGTGCACCTCGATTCGATGCTCCACCATGCCGGCACGGTTGGATGGGCACGTGGACCAGACCAGGCGCATCCCGGACCCCGGCTTCGCCGGTGACTCCGGCGAGGCGGCGCCCGCCCTCGAGGCGGCGCTGACGGCGTACGCCGCCGGGACGGGCGGGTACGTCGAGGCGCTGGCCGCGCTGCGCGGGTCGCGGCTGCTGGTGCCCGTCGTGGCGGTGCTCGGCGATTCCGAGGTCGACGAGCACGGGCTGACCCGCGAGAAGACGAGCGACATGGCGTCGGTGCTGCTCCAGGGCGCCGACGGGCGGATGGCACTGCTGGCGTTCTCCGGCACCGCGACCCTGCGGGCCTGGGACCCCGACGCCCGCCCGGTGCCGGTGACGGCGCGGACCGCGGCCCAGGCGGCCCTCCAGGACGGCGCGGCGGCGATCGTGGTCGACGTGGCCGGCCCGGCGTCGTTCGTGGTGCAGGGCGAGGACCTCGACGGCCTTGCGCGGGGCTGGACCCTCGCCCGCGTGGGCGGCCGCTCGGCATGGGTGGCCCCCGCGCGTGACGATCCTGAGGAATAGGCAGCCCCGCCTGAGCCTTGTTACTCTTGCCAGCGACCGATCTGTCGTGTCCGCCCTCGGGTGGGGACGCCGGATCCGACAAGTGGAGGCTCACTCCCACCCGCACCGACCGAGGCACCACCAGGTCGTCGGGTACGGTCCGCGCCGGGAGGCGTGCCCTGATGGGCTGTTTCCCGGAGCGATCAACGAGCCTCCGTGCGTCGCACGGGGGCTTCTCTGTCATTTGATGGCATTCCTGAGAGGCTCCTGGGTCGGCCAACCGAACGAGGAGGACACATCAGCACCGAGCTGCGCATCAACGACCGGATCCGGGTTCCCGAGGTCCGGCTCGTCGGACCCAACGGCGAGACCGTCGGCATCGTCCCCACGAACGAAGCCCTCAAGCTCGCCCAGGAGGCCGACCTCGACCTGGTCGAGGTCGCCCCGATGGCACGTCCGCCGGTCTGCAAGCTCATGGACTACGGGAAGTTCAAGTACGAGAACGCCCAGAAGGCCCGTGAGGCGCGCCGGAACCAGACGAACGTGATCATCAAGGAGATGAAGCTTCGTCCCAAGATCGACGCGCACGACTACGAGACCAAGAAGGGTCACGTCGTGCGGTTCCTGAGGGCCGGCGACAAGGTCAAGATCACCATCATGTTCCGCGGACGCGAGCAGCACCGCCCCGAGCTGGGCTTCCGGCTGCTGCAGCGGCTGGCCGAGGACGTCACGGAGCTGGGCTTCGTGGAGTCGGCCCCCAAGCAGGACGGCCGCAACATGATCATGGTGCTCGGGCCGCACCGGAAGAAGGCCGAGGCCAAGGTCGAGCTGGCCGCGGAGAAGCAGACCCGCATCGCCGAGCGCAAGGCCGCCGAGGAGGAGGAGCGTTCCGAGCGGACCGCTCACAACGCCGGGCACGCCGTGGCGCAGAAGAAGGAGCGCGGTCGCTCCGAGAATTTGGATCCCGAGATCGAGGCGTGACGAAGTCACGACTCGATCGAGTGCCACCGAGGCCGACCAAGAGAACGTGACCGTCCAGCACCGCTGACCGGTGCGCGACGAGCCAGCCAGAAGCAAGGAGAGACACATGCCGAAGAACAAGACCCACTCGGGTGCCAAGAAGGTGTTCAAGGTGACCGGCAGCGGCAAGCTCCGCCGGCTCAAGGTCGGCCGGAAGTCCGGTGCGGCCTTCGCCTCGGCGCCCACCACGGGCAGCCGGAAGAAGCACCGCCAGAAGAGCGGCTACACCGACGTGGCCGCGGCCGACGTCAAGGCCGCCAAGAAGCTCCTCGGTCGCTGACCTTCCTGCCCTGAACCCCTGACACCCGCACCACAAGGAGAACCACCATGGCACGCGTCAAGCGGGCAGTGAACGCCCACAAGAAGCGCCGGACCACCCTCGAGCGCGCCAGCGGCTACCGCGGCCAGCGCTCGCGCCTGTACCGCAAGGCCAAGGAGCAGGTCACCCACTCGCTGGTCTACAGCTACCGTGACCGCAAGCAGCGCAAGGGCGACTTCCGCAAGCTCTGGATCCAGCGCATCAACGCCGCGGCCCGCGCCAACGGCATCACGTACAACCGCTTCATCCAGGGCCTGAACCTCGCCGGCATCGAGGTCGACCGCAAGATCCTGGCCGAGCTGGCCGTCCACGACAACGCGGCCTTCGTGGCCCTCGTCGAGGCCGCCAAGGCCGCCCTGCCCGAGGACGTCAACGCCCCCAAGGCCGAGGTCTCCGCCTGAACATCCCTTCTGCGCCCCTGACCGCTGGCAACAGCCGGGTCAAGGAGGCACGGAAGCTCAGCCGCCGCTCGGTGCGAACCGAGCGGCGGCTGTTCCTTGCCGACGGCCCCAAGGCCGTCGAGGCCGCCCTCGAGGTCGAGGGCTGCGTGGTCGAGGTGTTCGCCACCGTCGAGGCCACCGAGCGGTACGCCGCGTGGCCCGGCTCTGCGCCCGCCTGGGCCGTCGTCGACGACCGCGCGCTCGCGTCGCTCTCCGACTCCGTGACCCCGGCCGGCGTCGTCGCCGTCTGCCGCTTCGTCGACGTACCGGTCTCGTCCCTGTTCCTCGAGGAGCGACGGGAACCCGTCACGAGACCATCTCTCGTGGCGATCTGCGCCGACGTCCGCGACCCGGGCAACGCCGGCACGGTGATCCGCACCGCCGACGCGGCCGGCGCCGACGCCGTCGTGCTGGCCGGCGCCAGCGTCGACGCCTACAACCCCAAGACCGTGCGAGCCAGCGTCGGCAGCCTCTTCCACGTACCTCTCGCGGTCGAGCCCGACGTGCCCGCCGCGGTCGCCGCGGCACGGGCCGCCGGGCTGACCGTCCTGGCGGCCGACGGCGCCGGAGAGGTCGACCTGGACCACGTCGGCGACCTGCTGGCGCGGCGTACGGCCTGGCTCTTCGGCAACGAGGCGTGGGGCCTGCCCGCCGAGGTCGCGGCCCTGGCCGACCACCGCGTGCGCATCCCGATCCACGGTCGCGCCGAGTCGCTCAACCTGTCGACCGCCGCGGCCTTGTGCCTGTACGCCTCCGCGTCGGCCCAACGGCGGTAGCCTGCCGGTCGTGTCGTGGGAGCCAGGGGATGCCGTCGACGCCCTCGCCGACGGCGTCGTCATCGTGGGCCGTGACGGCACGGTCGAGCTGGTCAACCACGCCGCCGAGCAGCTCTTCGCCGTCGACCGGGACGAGGTCGTCGGCAAGCCGTTCGACGAGAGCTTCTCGCTGAGGAGCAACGACGCGCGCACCTGGACCGGCGTGAACCGGCCGTTCGACGGGCCGCACATCCGCACCGGCGTGCCGGAGCAGTCGTGGGTGCTCCCCGACGGCACCGAGTGCCTGGTCACGGCCCGGATCCTCCGCGACGAACCCCTCGGGCCGCCCACCGGCGTCGCCCTGACCGTCCGGTCCGGCCGCGGCCGCGCCCGCCTCGACCGCGAGCGCTCGGACCTGGTCGCCGCGGTCGCCCACGAGCTGCGCTCGCCGCTGACCGGGGTCAAGGGCTTCGTGCAGGCCATGCTCAGCCGCTGGGGCAAGCTCAACGACGAGCAGAAGCTGCTGATGCTGACGACGGTGCACGCCGACGCCGACCGGCTCAGCCGGCTGATCACCGAGCTCCTCGACGTCGCCCGCCTCGACACCGGCCGGCTCAGCCTCGCCCGCCGCGGCCAGGACGTGAAGGTGCTGCTCGACCGGATCATCACCAGCGTGCAGGCCGGCGCCCCGCACGCGATCGAGCTGGACGCTCAGCCGGGGCTGCCCGAGGTGTACGTCGACCCCGACAAGTTCACGATGGTCGTCACCAACGTCGTCGAGAACGCCATCCGCCACGGCGGCGGGGTCGTCCGCGTCCGTGCCGAGGCGTGGGAGGGCGACGGTGCCGGCACCGAGGGCGTCCGCCTCACCGTCGACGACGAGGGCGACGGCATCCCGCACGACATGCGGCGACGGGTGTTCACGAAGTTCTGGACCGGCCACGGCAACCGCGGCGGCACCGGCCTCGGCCTGTACCTCGTCAACGGCATCGCCCGTGCCCACGGCGGCCAGGTCGCGATCCTCGACGCCCCCACCGGCGGAGCCCGCATCGTCATGGACTGGCCGGGCGAGCCCCCCGACCTGTACTGACGCAAGGGGCGCGCCGGACGAAGCTCCTCGGTTCGGCGTGGACGGGTGCGCCCTCAACCTCCACAAAGCCTTCACGAGTTGCACCGACGTCCTGCACGCCCGGACTCCTAGCCTGCTGACATGAGCCCGAAGGTGCTGGTCGTCGAGGACGAGCGCGTCATCAACGACGCCGTCGCCGACCGGCTGCGGGCCGAGGGGTTCGACGTCGAGCAGGCCTTCGACGGGCCGGGCGCGGTGACGACGTACGCCGCCGTCCGTCCCGACCTCGTGGTGCTGGACGTGATGCTGCCCGGGTTCGACGGGCTCGAGGTGTGCCGGCGGATCCAGGCCCCTGACCTGTCGCCGGCGCCCGTGCCCGTGCCCGTGCTGATGCTCACCGCACGCGACGACGAGGCCGACATCCTGGTCGGCCTGGCGGTCGGCGCCGACGACTACCTGACCAAGCCCTTCCGGATGCGTGAGCTGGTCGCCCGGGTACGAGCGCTGCTGCGGCGCGTGGACCGGGCCGCCGAGCTGGCGTCCCGCCCCGCGGCCCGTCTCGAGGTCGGCGACCTGCTCGTCGACACGGGGGCGAGGCGGGTCGCGGTCGCGGGGGAGGAGGTCCGGCTGACACCGACCGAGTTCGACCTGCTGGTCCGGCTGGCCCAGGTGCCCGGCGAGGTGCTGCCGCGCGAGCGACTGCTCGCGGACGTGTGGGACTGGCCGGACGCCGCGGGCACCCGCACCGTGGACAGCCACGTCAAGGCGCTGCGCGCCAAGATCGGCGCGCACCGGGTCAGGACCGTGCACGGGGTCGGGTACGCGCTGGAGGAGGCGCAGGTGAGCCACCCGTGACCACCCCGCTGGCGACCGTCGGCTCCATCAAGGTCAAGTTCGGCGTGCTGGTCGTGGTCAGCGTCCTGGTCGCGGCCGTCACCGGCGCGCTCGGGGTCGGCGCCGACGTGCCCTTCGCGCTCGCCCTCCCCGTGACCGTCGCCCTGGCGCTCGGGGTCACCCAGCTGCTCGCGGTGGGCATGACGAGCCCGCTGCGCGAGATGACCGACGCGGCGCGGCGGATGGCCCGGGGCGACTACTCGGCGCGGGTCACCGACGACTCGTCCGACGAGGTGGGCGAGCTGGCCCGCGCGTTCAACCAGATGTCGGCCGAGCTGGCCACGGTGGACCGCGAGCAGCGCGAGCTGGTCGCCACCGTGTCCCACGAGCTCCGTACGCCGCTCGCCGGCCTGACCGCCGTCCTGGAGAACCTCGCCGACGGCGTGGTGCCGAGCGACGAGGTCCACCTCGAGGCTGCGGTCGGCCAGGCCCGACGGCTGTCCGCTCTGGTCACCGACCTGCTCGACCTCTCGCGCGTCGATGCGGGAGTGACGGCGCTCGGGCTGGCCGAGCTCTCCGTCGGCGAGCTCCTCGACGAGGTGGTCGCCGACCTGGTCCCCACCGGCCGGGGCGTGTCCTTCCATGTCGACGCGGACCCGGCGCTGACCGTCCGCGCGGACCGGGCCCGGTTGCGCCAGCTGCTCACGAACCTGCTCGACAACGCCGTGCGGCACAGCCCCGAGCGCGGCACGGTCCGGGTGACCGCGGCACCCGCCGGCGACCGCTGGGACCTCGAGGTCGCCGACTCCGGGCCCGGCGTCGCGCCGGCCGACCGGGAGCGGGCGTTCGAGCGGTTCGGCACGCTCGGCTCCGACCCCGGGGCCGCGGGCGGGGGAGGCACGGGCCTGGGCCTGGCCATCGCCCGCTGGGTGGCCGGCCTGCACGGCGGCACGGTCCGCTTCGTCGACCCGCCGGCCGGCACCACGGGTGCGGTGGTGCGTGCCGACCTGCCGCTCGACCCGCCGCCGCGCCCGGCCGCCGTACCCGTTCCCGTCGCCGTCCCGACCCCGGAGGCCGCCACCATGTCCGCGCCCGCGCCTGCTCCGACCCCGACGGCGGTCCCGCCTGCCGCATCGCCGGTGATCGACCCGCTGTTCGGCCGGCACTGGCCCGACGTACCCGGCGGCCGACGCGACGTCGTCCTCGTCGCGGCCGGCGTCGGCGTGCTCGCGGGAGTACTGCTGCCGTACCGCGACCCCGGCCTCGCGATGTTCCTGGTGCTCGCCGCGGCCGGCGCCTCGGTCTGGTGGGCCGCCCGTCACCGGCGCGATCCCTTCACGGTCACCTGCATGGTGCTCGGGGCGCTGTGCTGCCTGCCCGTCGTGCTGCTCGACGCGCCGTGGATCGGCGTCCTGTGCGTGTTCGCCGGCGTCGCCTCGATGATCATCGGGGTCACTCGCGGCACCCGGATCCCCGAGTACGTCGTCGCCGGCATCGCCTGGCCGCTGTCGGCGATCCGCGGGCTGCCCTGGCTCGGACGCAGCGTGCGCGGGATCGTCGGTGACGGCAAGGCCCCGCGGATCGCCGTGACCGTCGCGTGGTCCGTGCTGGGACTGCTGGTGTTCGGCGTGCTCTTCGCCTCGGCGGACGCCGTGGTCGCCGGGTGGGCCGACTCGGTGCTGCCCGACCTGACGATCCAGTCGTTCGTGTTCCGGGTCTTCGTCGCGGTCTTCGTCGGCTGCGCCACGCTCGGCGCGGCGTACCTCGCCCTCAACCCGCCCGACGTCTCCGCGGTCCCCGGCCGGACCGCGCGCCCGGCCGCCCGCCGTTTCGAGTGGCTGGTGCCGGTCCTCGTCGTGGACGCCGTCGTCGCGGTGTTCGTGGCGGCGCAGGCGGCCGTCCTCTTCGGTGGCCACGACTACGTGCAGCGGACCACCGGGCTGACGTACGCCGAGTACGTGCACCAGGGCTTCGGGCAGCTGACCGTCGCCACGCTGCTCACCCTGCTCGTCGTCTGGGCCGCCTCCCGCCGCGTCGGCACCGACCCGCGCGACGTCCTGGCGATGCGGCTCTCGCTCGGGCTGCTGTGCGCGCTCACGCTGGTCGTCGTGGTCTCCGCACTCCACCGCATGCACCTCTACCAGCAGGCCTACGGCTTCACCCAGGCCCGCCTGGTCGTCGACGTCTTCGAGGGCTGGCTCGGGCTCGTGGTGCTCGCCGTCGCCGTGGCCGGCCTGGTGCGCTGGGGCACGTGGGTGCCGCGGTTCGCGTTCGTCACCGGCGTGGTCGGGCTGCTCGGCATCGCGGCGATCAACCCCGACGCGTGGATCGCCCGGCACAACATCGAGCGGTACGTCGACACCGGCAAGGTCGACACCGCGTACCTCGCCGGGCTCTCCGACGACGCCGTACCGGCCCTGCTCAGCCTCCCGGAGCCCCTGCGGACCGAGGCGCTGGGCGACCGCCGGCCCGCCGACGACGACTGGCTGGAGTGGAACCTCGGTCGCTCCCGGGCGCAGGACGATCTCGCGGATCGTCTTGCCGGGGGCTAACCGGTTCGCCGCGTGTGAGGCCGCGTTCCTAGACTTCGGGGCATGTCCGGCCCCAACTCGTCGTACGACCCCGTCGAGGTCACGCCGCTGCGCGCTGACCAGGTCGAGGAGATGCGCGAGCAGGCCTTTGCCGCCATCGCCGCCGCCGGCGACCTCGCGGAGCTCAAGCAGGTGCGCCTCGACCACGCCGGCGACCGCTCGCCGCTGGCCCTGGCCAACCGTGAGATCGGCGCGCTGCCGCCGCAGGCCCGCAAGGAGGCCGGCCAGCGGGTCGGACAGGCGCGGGGCGCGGTGCAGCAGGCCATCGCGGCCCGCCAGGCGGAGCTCGAGGTGCAGGCCGAGGAGCGGATGCTCGTCGACGAGACCGTCGACGTCACGCTGCCGACCTCGCGCCGCCCCGCGGGCTCCCGACACCCGCTGACCACGCTGGCCGAGGACATCGCCGACGTCTTCGTCGCCCTCGGCTGGGAGGTCGCGGAGGGCCCGGTCGTCGAGGCCGAGTGGCTGAACTTCGACGCCCTCAACCTCGGCCCGGACCACCCGGCGCGCACCATGCAGGACACGATCTGGGCGGAGCCGGCCGAGAACCACGTCGTGCTGCGCACCCACACCTCTCCTGTGCAGGCGCGCACCATGCTGACCCGCACGCCGCCGATCCACGTGGTCTGCCCGGGCCGGGTCTACCGCACCGACCCGTACGACGCCACGCACTCGCCGATGTTCCACCAGGTCGAGGGCCTCGTCGTCGACGAGGGCATCACCATGGCCCACCTCAAGGGCACGCTGGACCACTTCGCCGCCGCGATGTTCGGCGACGGCATCACGACGCGGTTCCGCCCGTCGTACTTCCCCTTCACCGAGCCCAGCGCCGAGGTCGACCTCATCTGCTGGATCTGCCGCGGCGTGAACTCCGAGGACTGCCGTACCTGCCGCGGCGAGGGCTGGGTCGAGTGGGGCGGCTGCGGGGTGGTGAACCCGCGCGTGCTGACGGCGTGCGGCGTGGACACCGACCGCTACACCGGGTTCGCGTTCGGCATGGGCATCGACCGCACGCTGATGATGCGGTACGCCGTCAGCGACCTGCGCGACCTGTTCGAGGGCGACGTCCGGTTCTCCTCGGCCTTCGGAACGGAGCTCTGAGCCCGCGATGCGTGCCGCTGTTTCCTGGATCCGTGCTGTCGTCCCGGCCCTGCCCGCGGACGTCACCACCGAGCAGCTCGCCGACCGGCTGACCGCCCTCGGCCTCAAGCAGGAGGCCATTGAGCGCCCCGGCCACGACGTCACCGGTCCGCTCGTCGTCGGCCGCGTGCTGTCGTTCGAGGACGAGCCGCAGAAGAACGGCAAGACCATCCGCTGGTGCTCGGTGGACGTCGGGTCCGCCAACGGGACCGGTGAACCGCAGGGCATCGTCTGCGGCGCCCACAACTTCGTGGTGGGCGACCTCGTGCCGGTGATCCTGCCGGGCGGCGTCCTGCCCGGCGACTTCGAGATCTCCGCCCGCAAGACCTACGGGCACGTCTCCGCCGGCATGATCTGCTCGGCCCGCGAGCTCGGCCTCGGCGACGACCACGACGGGATCATCGTGCTCCCGGCCGACGCCGGCGAACCGGGTGACGACGTGTTCGACGTCCTGCCCCTGCGCGACGAGGTCATCGAGTTCGAGATCAACCCGGACCGTGCCTACGCCCTCTCCCTGCGCGGCGTCGGGCGCGAGGCCGCCCTGGCCTACGGGGTCGACTTCGACGACCCGGCCGACCGGCCGGTGCCGGCCTCCGACCAGGCGGCGTACGACGTCGTGGTCGAGGACCCGGTCGGCTGCCCGGTGTTCACGGGCCGTTCGGTGACCGGCTTCGACCCGTCCGCGCCGACGCCGGACTGGATGGCGCGCCGGATCCAGCTGGCGGGCATGCGGCCCATCTCGCTGGCGGTCGACGTCACCAACTACGTGATGCTCGAGCTCGGGCAGCCCATCCACGGCTTCGACCGCGACAAGCTGGCCGGCCCGATCGTCGTCCGGCGCGCTCGCGCGGGCGAGAAGCTGCGGACCCTCGACGGCGCCGACCGGACGCTGTCGGAGGAGGACCTCCTCATCACCGACGACTCCGGGCCGATCGGCCTGGCCGGCGTGATGGGCGGCGAGACGACCGAGCTGTCGGACACGACCACCAACATCTTCATCGAGGCCGCCCACTGGGACCCGGTCGCGATCTTCCGCACCGAGCGCCGGCACAAGCTGCCGTCGGAGGCGTCGAAGCGGTTCGAGCGCGGCACCGACCCGACCATCCCGCTCGTCGCCGCGGACCGCGTCGCCGAGCTGCTGACGACGTACGGCGGCGGCATCGTCGACGACGGCGTGACCTACGTGGGCGCCCCGCCGGCCATCGCGTCGATCACCGTCGACGCCGGCCTGCCGGCTCGGGTGTCGGGGATGGACATCCCGGCGTCGGTGACGGTCGCCAACCTGCGCGCGGTCGGCTGCACGGTCGTCGAGTCCGGTTCGACGCTGACGGTGACGCCGCCGCCGTGGCGCGGCGACCTGACCGACCCGTTCGACCTGGTCGAGGAGGTGGCGCGGATCGTCGGGTACTCCGACGTGCCCTCCGTCCTCCCGCCCGCCGCCCACGGCCGTGGCCTGACCCGGTCCCAGCGGCTGCGGCGCCGGGTCGGCCGGACGCTGGCCGGGGAGGGGTACGTCGAGGTGGTCAGCTTCCCGTTCATCGGGACGCGCGACCTGGACGCCCTCGGGCTCGACGCCAGCGACCCGCGGCGCACGCTGCTGCGGCTGGCCAACCCGCTCTCCTCCGAGGAGCCGGCCATGACCACCACGCTGCTCCCCGGGCTGCTGAAGACCGTGGCCCGCAACGCCGGCCGCGGCGCGCTCGACGTGGCCCTGTTCGAGACCGCCACGGTGACCCTGCCCAGGGCCAGCGGTCCGGCCCCGATCTTCGGGGTCGACCACCGGCCCAGCGACGCCCAGCTCGACGAGCTCGACAAGGCCCTGCCGGGCCAGCCGCTGCACCTGGGCCTGGCCGTCTCCGGCGAGCGCGAGCGTGCGGGCTGGTGGGGCCCGGGTCGACCGGGCACCTGGGCCGACGCTCTCGACGGGGTGCGCCGCGTCGCCGAGTCCGTCGGGGTCGAGGTCACGGTCCGCGCCACCGCGCACGCCCCCTGGCACCCCGGCCGCTGCGCCGAGATCGCCGTGGGCGACGCCGTCCTCGGGCACGCCGGCGAGCTGCACCCGCGCGTCTGCGCGGCGTACGGCATCCCGGCCCGCACCGCCGCCGCCGAGATCGACCTGAGCCGGCTGCTCGAGCACGCCTCGTCGATGGTCGAGGCCCCGGAGTACTCCAGCTTCCCGGTCGCCAAGGAGGACGTCGCGCTGGTCGTCGACGACACGGTCACGGCCGCCGACGTCGAGGCCGCCCTGCGCGCCGGTGCGGGGGAGTACCTCGAGTCGGTCCGCCTCTTCGACGTCTACACCGGCCCCCAGGTCGGCGAGGGCAAGAAGTCCCTCGCCTTCGCCCTCCGCTTCCGCGCCCCCGACCGCACGCTCACCGAGTCCGAGGCCGGCGCCTTCCGCGACGCCGCCGTGGCCTCAGCCGCCGAGAGGTGCGGCGCCGTACAGAGGTGATACAGGGTTGTCCGCGCGCGCCCCTTGGTCTGCACGACGAGCGGAGCGAGCTCTGCGAGCGAAGCGAGGAGGAAGACCAAGGGTTATAGCGCGCGGACCGAGCGAGCGGAGCGAGCTCAGTTGATCGGCTGGTGGATCACCCTCCGGAAGTGATCCACGATCTCCAGGTCACCCGCCAGGTGGATCGAGTCGCCGTCGCCGCGGCGCCACAGGCGGGCGTCCATCACCGCGGCGGGGGAGGAGATGACCGCGTCGGCATCCACGCCGGGGTCGGCCACCACGTGGATGTCGTCCTCGTCGTAGTGGGTGCCGTCGGACGGGTCGGTCCCGCTGAACCGGCCGAGCTGCACCCAGACGTTCTCGCCGGTGTCGGTGAGCTCGACGCGGATGTAGTGCGGCAGCGGTGAGAACTCGCCCCACTCGGGGCAGCCGCCGAACATCACGTCGAGCACCTCCTCGACACCGTCGGACGCCAGTGCCGCGTCGAGGTCGGAGATGTGCCCGACCGCGGTGAGCTCCGCGTCCAGGCGGTGGATCAGGGCCTCGTGCGCCTGTCGTCGCAGGATGAAGCCGACCGTCTGTTCCTTCGACCAGGTCCAGGCCGGATCAGCAGGATCGGCGTCGCGCAGCGCGGCGACCAGTCCGGCCGAGGCCTCGTCGAAGGCGGTGAGGGCGGCGTCGTACGTCGTGGGGGAGGCGTCCGGCTGCGGGCGCTCGTCGGGGTTCTTCGGGCGGTTCGTCACGACCCAGGCCCACTGCGCCTGCGTCTCCGCCAGGTGGTTGAGCAGGTCGATCGCCGACCAGGCGGGACAGCTGGGAACCGGGGCGGCGGGCTCTGCGCCTCCCAGCACCTCCCGGAAGCGGGCCGACTCGGACTCGATGGCGGACAGGTACTGGGACGCGCTCAACCGGCTCATGGAACGACGGTAGACCCGACGGCCGACATCGTCACGGGCGGATTCCGATGTGCATGAACATGCAGAGGTATGTATAGTCATGCGGGTGTCGAAGGTACGAGTCGCGGTCGCCGGAGCCAGTGGGTACGCCGGCGGCGAGCTGCTGCGCCTGCTGCTCGGCCACCCCGCGGTCGAGGTCGGGGCGCTGACCGCCAACAGCAACGCCGGCGAGCTCCTCGGGTCGCTCCAGCCCCACCTCGTCCCGCTCGCCGAGCGGGTCCTCGAGCCCACGACGCCGGAGGTCCTCGAGGGCCACGACGTCGTCTTCCTCGCCCTGCCGCACGGTACTTCTGCCGCGATCGCCGAGGCGCTGGGGGAGGACACGGTGGTCGTCGACTGCGGGGCGGACTTCCGCCTGGAGGACGCCGACGCCTGGAGGGACTTCTACGGCTCCGACCACGCCGGCACCTGGCCCTACGGCCTGCCCGAGCTGCCCGGCGCCCGCGACGCGCTCCGCGGCGCCCGGCGCATCGCCGTACCCGGCTGCTACCCGACCGTCTCCACCCTCGCCCTGGCCCCCGCCGTCAACGACCAGCTCGTCGAGCCCGACGTCGTGGTGGTCGCGGCCTCGGGCACCAGCGGCGCCGGCAAGTCCCTCAAGGCCAACCTCCTCGGCTCCGAGGTGATGGGCAACGTCTCGGCGTACGGCGTCGGCGGCGTCCACCGGCACACTCCCGAGATCGAGCAGAACCTCGGCGCCAGGGTCAGCTTCACCCCCGTCCTGGTGCCGATGCCCCGCGGCATCCTGGCCACCTGCTCGGCGCCCATCAAGAGCGGCGTGACGGCGGACGACGCCCGGGCGGCGTACGTGAAGGCGTACGCCGACGAGCCGTTCGTCAACGTGCTTCCGCCCGGCCAGTGGCCCCAGACCCAGGCCGTGCTCGGCTCGAACGCCGTGCACCTCCAGGTCACCGTCGACGAGCGGGCCGGGCGCCTGGTCGCGGTCGGTGCCGTCGACAACCTCACCAAGGGCACCGCCGGCGCCGCCGTGCAGTGCATGAACCTCGCCCTCGGTCTCGACGAGACCACGGGCCTCAGCACCGTAGGACTCGCGCCATGAGCGTCACCCATCCCCAGGGCTTCGCCGCCGCCGGCGTCGAGGCCGGCCTCAAGTCCAGCGGCGGCAAGGACGTCGCGCTCGTCGTGAACCAGGGACCGCGGTACGACGCCGCGACGGTGTTCACGGCCAACCGCTGCAAGGCCAACCCGGTGCTCTGGAGCGAGCAGGTCGTCAAGGACGGGGTCGTGCGCGCGGTGTTCCTGAACTCCGGCGGCGCCAACTGCTACACCGGCCCCGACGGCTTCCAGACCACCCACGCGGTGGCCGAGCGGGTCGCCGAGCACCTCGGCGCCGGGGCGGGCGACGTGGTCGTCTGCTCGACCGGCCTGATCGGCCTGGCCAACCCGCGCGACAAGGTGCTCGCCGGCACGGACGCGGCGTACGGCGCCCTCTCACCGCAGGGCGGGGACGACGCGGCCCACGCGATCATGACGACCGACTCGGTGAGCAAGCAGGTCGTGGTCGAGGGCGCCGGCTGGTCGGTCGGCGGCATGGCCAAGGGCGCCGGCATGCTCGCGCCCCAGCTGGCGACCATGCTCGTCGTCCTCACGACCGACGCCGTCGCGTCCGCGAGCCACCTGGACGCCGCGCTGCGAGCCGCCACCCGGGTGTCCTTCGACCGGCTCGACTCCGACGGCTGCATGTCGACCAACGACACCGTGGCGCTGCTGGCCAGCGGCGCCTCCGGCATCACCCCGTCCCTGCCCGACCTCACCGACGCCGTCACCCGCGCGTGCACCGACCTGGCCATGCAGCTGCTCGCCGACGCCGAGGGCGCCGACCACGAGATCGCGATCACCGTCCAGGGCGCGGCCAGCGAGGACGACGCCACCGAGGTCGGGCGCAGCATCGCGCGCAGCAACCTCTTCAAGGCCGCGGTCTTCGGCAACGACCCCAACTGGGGCCGGGTGCTCGCCTCGATCGGCACCACCAAGGCGGCGTTCGACCCCGCCGACCTGGACGTCGCGATGAACGGCGTCTGGGTCTGCCGCCAGTCCACTCCCGCCGAGGACCCCGCCAAGGTCGACCTCACCGGTCGCGAGGTCACCGTCACCGTCGACCTCAAGTCCGGGGACCACCGGGCGACGATCTGGACCAACGACCTGACCCACGCCTACGTCCACGAGAACAGCGCGTACAGCTCATGACCGACACCGATGTCCGGCCCGCCGTCGAGCCCGCCAAGGCCGCCGTGCTCGCGGCAGCGCTGCCGTGGCTCAAGCGCTACCACGGGAAGATCGTGGTGGTGAAGTACGGCGGCAACGCGATGACCGACGACACCCTCAAGCGCGCGTTCGCCGAGGACGTCGCGTTCCTGAGGTTCGCCGGGTTCAAGCCGGTCGTGGTCCACGGCGGCGGCCCGCAGATCTCCGCCATGCTCGACAAGCTCGGCATCGCGTCGGAGTTCAAGGGCGGCCTGCGCGTCACCACGCCCGAGGCGATGGACGTCGTCCGGATGGTGCTCGTCGGCCAGGTGCAGCGCGAGCTCGTCGGACTGGTCAACGAGCACGGCCCGCTCGCCGTCGGGCTCTCGGGCGAGGACGCCGGTCTCTTCACCGCCCAGCGCACCAACACCGTCGTCGACGGCGAGGAGGTCGACCTGGGCCTGGTCGGCGAGGTGGCCAGCGTGCGCCCCGAGGCTGTGCTGGACCTCGTCGAGGCCGGCCGCATCCCGGTCATCTCGAGCGTCGCGCCCGACGTCGACGGCACGGTGCACAACGTGAACGCCGACACCGCTGCCGCCGCCCTGGCGATCGCTCTCGGCGCCGAGAAGCTCCTCGTCCTCACCGACGTCGAGGGGCTCTACCGCGACTGGCCCGACAGCGACGACGTCATCGGCGAGATCTCGCCCGAGGCGCTCGCCGAGCTGATGCCCACTCTCGCCAGCGGGATGGTCCCGAAGATGGCCGCCTGCCTGCAGGCCGTCCAGGGCGGCGTCCCCCGCGCAACCGTCGTCGACGGCCGCGAGGACCATGCCGTGCTGCTCGAGCTGTTCACCGACGAGGGCGTCGGCACCCAGGTCCTTCCCGGGGTCGCCACCAAGGTCCGGAAGGCGAAGAGCTCATGAGTCAGCAGTGGCAAGAGCGCTACGCCGCCTCGGTGATGAACACCTTCGGCCCGCCCAAGCTGGTGCTGGTCAAGGGCGAGGGCGCGCACGTCTGGGACGCCGACGGCAAGGAGTACGTCGACCTGCTCGGCGGCATCGCCGTGAACGCCCTCGGCCACGCCCATCCCGCGCTCGTCGCCGCCGTGACCGAGCAGCTCGGCACCCTGGGCCACATCTCCAACTTCTTCACCAGCACCCCGCAGGTCGAGCTCGCCGAGCGGCTCCTGTCCCTCGTCGGGGCCGACGGCCGCGTGTTCTTCACGAACTCCGGCACGGAGGCCAACGAGGCGGCCTTCAAGCTGACCCGGCGCACCGGCCGCACGCACCTGGTCGCCGCAGAGGGCGCCTTCCACGGTCGCACCATGGGCGCGCTGGCACTGACCGCCAAGGAGGCCTACCGCACGCCGTTCGAGCCGCTGCCCGGCAACGTCACCTTCGTCCCGTACGGCGACGAGGCCGCGCTCGCTCGCGCCGTCACCGACCAGACGGCCGCCGTGGTCCTGGAGCCGATCCAGGGCGAGGCCGGCGTCGTCGTCCCGCCCGACAGCTACCTCGCGGCGGCGCGCGAGATCACCCGCGACAACGGCGCGCTCCTGTGGCTCGATGAGATCCAGACCGGCATCGGCCGTACCGGCCGGTGGTTCGCGGGCGAGTCGGCCGATCCGGACGTCGTCACGGTCGCCAAGGGTCTCGGCGGCGGCATCCCGATCGGCGCCTGTATCGGGCTCGGCGACGCGGCCACCCTTCTCCAGCCCGGGAACCACGGCACCACGTTCGGCGGCAACCCGGTCGCCTGCGCCGCCGCGCTCGCCGTCCTCGACACCATCGAGAAGGAGGGCCTGCTCGACCACGCGACCGAGGTCGGGCAGCGGCTGCGCGACGGGCTGGCGCAGGACCCGCGGGTCACCGAGGTACGTGGCCGCGGCCTGTTCATCGGCCTCGACCTCTCCGAGCCGGTGTCCGCCCAGGTGGCCGCCGCCGCGCTGACCCACGGCTTCATCCTCAACAACCCGACGCCCGAGCGCGTCCGCCTCGCCCCGCCGCTGGTCATCGGCCACGATGACGTCGACGCGTTCCTGGCCGCCTGGCCAGCGATCCTCGACGACGCCTACGGAGGTCTCAGATGACCCGCTCGTTCCTCGCCGACGACGACCTCAGCCCGGCCGAGCAGGCCGCGATGCTCGACCTGGCCGCCGACCTGAAGCGGGCGCCGTACGACGCCAAGCCGCTCGCCGGACCGCTCACCGTCGCGACCATCTACGACAAGCCGACCCTGCGGACCCAGGCCTCCTTCGCAGCCGGCATCGCCGAGCTCGGCGGGCACCCGATGCTCGTCGACGGCACGCTGGCCGACATCGGCAAGCGCGAGTCGGTCGCCGACGTCGCCCGCGTGCTCGGCCGGCAGGCGAGCGTCATCGTCTGGCGCACCTACGGCCAGGACGCCATCGAGGAGATGGCGGCGTACTCCGGCGTGCCCGTCGTCAACGCCCTCACCGACGAGTACCACCCCTGCCAGCTGCTCGCCGACCTGCTCACCGTCAAGGAGCGCAAGGGATCGCTGGCCGGGCTGACCGTGGCGTTCGTCGGTGACGGGGCCTGCAACATGGGCAACTCCTGGCTGCTGGCCGGGGCCACCGCCGGCATGCACGTCCGCATCAGCGCGCCCGAGGGCCAGAACCCCGAGCAGTCGATGGTCGACCGCGCCAACGCGATCGGCCGGACCACCGGCGGCTCCGCGCTGCTCGAGCAGGACCCGGTCAAGGCGGTCGCGGGCGCCGACGTCGTGGTCACCGACACCTGGGTCTCGATGGGCAAGGAGAGCGAGGCCGAGGAGCGACTGGTGAAGTTCGCCGACTACACCGTCACCGCCGAGCTGATGGCGCACGCCGACCCGGACGCGATCGTGATGCACTGCCTCCCGGCGTACCGCGGCAAGGAGATCGACGCCGACGTCCTCGACGGTCCGCAGAGCGTCATCTGGGACGAGGCCGAGAACCGCCGCCACGCCCAGAAGGCCGTCATCACCTGGCTGCTGGAGCAGAGCGGATGACCAAGGCCGCCCTCAGGCCGGCCACCAAGAGCGCCCGGCACCAGCAGATCGTCGACCTCGTCGGCGCGCACGAGGTGCGCTCCCAGACCGAGCTCGCCGAGCTGCTCGCCGCCAACGGCGTGCACGTCACCCAGGGCACGCTGAGCCGCGACCTGGTCGAGCTGGACGCTGTCCGCGTCCGCTCCACGACCGGCGCCCTCGTGTACGCCGTCCCCGGCGAGGGCGGCGACCGACGACCCGCGGCGCCGGGGGAGACCGCCGCCGCCTCGCACCGGCTGGCCCGCCTCTGTGGTGAGCTGCTGGTCAGCGCCGAGGCCAGCGCCAACCTGGTCGTGCTGCGGACGCCCCCCGGCGCCGCCCAGTTCTTCGCCAGCGCCGTCGACAAGGCCGAGCTCGACTCCGTGCTCGGCACCATCGCCGGCGACGACACCGTCCTCGTCATCACCCGCGACCCCAAGGGCGGGGAGTCGGTCGCCCGACGCTTCCTGACCCTCGCCGAGGAGCACCAGACATGAGCCCAACATGAGCAAGGTCCTGACCACCCTCCCCAAGGGCGAGCGCGTCGGCATCGCGTTCTCCGGCGGCCTGGACACCTCGGTGGCCGTCGCTTGGATGCGCGACAAGGGCGCGGTCCCGTGCACGTACACCGCCGACCTCGGCCAGTACGACGAGCCCGAGATCGCCGCCGTCCCCGACCGCGCCATCGCCTACGGCGCCGAGATCGCCCGTGCCGTCGACTGCCGCTCCGCGCTGGTCGAGGAAGGCCTCGCGGCCCTGGCGTGCGGGGCGTTCCACGTCCGCAGCGCGGGCCGCGCGTACTTCAACACCACCCCGCTCGGCCGCGCCGTGACCGGCACCATGCTCGTCCGGGCCATGCACGAGGACGGCGTGGACATCTGGGGCGACGGGTCGACGTTCAAGGGCAACGACATCGAGCGCTTCTACCGCTACGGCCTGCTGGCCAACCCGGACCTGCGCATCTACAAGCCGTGGCTGGACGCCGACTTCGTCACCGAGCTCGGCGGCCGCCACGAGATGAGCCAGTGGCTGACCGAGCACGACCTGCCCTACCGCGACAGCGCCGAGAAGGCCTACTCCACCGACGCCAACATCTGGGGCGCCACCCACGAGGCCAAGACCCTCGAGCACCTGGACGTGTCGCTGGAGTCGGTGGAGCCGATCATGGGCGTCAAGCACTGGGACCCGTCCGTGGTCATCGAGGCCGAGGACGTCACGGTCCGGTTCCACAAGGGCCGGCCCATCGCGATCAACGGCACGACGTACGACGACGCGGTGTCGCTGGTCCTGGAGGCCAACGCCGTCGGCGGCCGCCACGGCCTCGGCATGTCCGACCAGATCGAGAACCGCATCATCGAGGCCAAGTCGCGCGGCATCTACGAGGCGCCGGGCATGGCGCTGCTCTGGATCGCCTACGAGCGGCTGCTCAACGCGATCCACAACGAGGACACGCTCGCGTCCTACCACGACCAGGGTCGTCGCCTCGGCCGGCTGCTGTACGAAGGCCGCTGGCTCGACCCGCAGGCGCTGATGATCCGGGAGGCGACGCAGCGGTGGGTCGGCTCGCTCGTCACCGGCGAGGTCACCCTGCGGCTGCGCCGCGGCGAGGACTACACAATCCTGCGCACCGACGGTCCGAACTTCTCCTACCACCCCGACAAGCTGTCGATGGAGCGTGTCGAGACCGCGGCGTTCGGACCCACCGACCGGATCGGGCAGCTGACGATGCGCAACCTCGACATCGCCGACTCGCGGGCCAAGCTCGAGCTGTACGCCGACCAACCCCTCGACGAGGGCCAGGTCCTGGTCGAGCACGGCATCCTGCTCGGCGCCCTGCCCGCTGGTGGGTACGACCGGATCACCTCCAACCCCACCCTCGCCGACGACATCGACGACGAGGCGCTGGACAATGCCGCCATGGAGGTGGGCACGGACTGATGGAGCCGATCCCGCGCGTCTCGGCGCGAGTCCTGCCCGTCTGCCCGGAGGGCGAGGTACTGCTCCTGCAGGACCAGGACCCGACGTACCCCGGCGTCCTGCGCTGGGGCACGATCGGCGGCGCCCTCGACCCCGGCGAGACGCACCAGCAGGCGGCGATCCGGGAGATGTACGAGGAGACCGGCCTGGTCGGTGACCCCGCGGCCCTGACCCCGCCGTTCCACCGCAGCACCAACGCGTTCAGCTGGGACGGCGTGAGCTACGTCAGCGACAACACCTGGTTCGCCCTGCCGATGGGTCGTGACGTCCAGGTGTCCTTCGACCACCTCGTCCCCGAGGAGGTCGGCAACGTGGTGGCCGCAGGCTGGTGGACGCCCGAGGCCCTGGCGGCCGACGGTGGCGCCATCGCCCGGGACCTGCCCGGTCTGATGACCCTCGCGGTCGAGGCGGTGCTGGGGTGAGCGGCACCAACGAGGGCGCGCTCTGGGGCGGCCGGTTCGCCTCCGGCCCGTCGCCCGAGCTCGAGGCCCTCTCCCGGTCGACCCACTTCGACTGGCGGCTCACGCCGTACGACCTCGCCGGCTCCCGCGCCCACGCCAACGCGCTGTTCTCGGCTGGCCTGCTGACCTCCTCTGATCACGCGGCGCTCCTCGCCGGTCTCGACGCCTTGGGGGAGCGGTACGCCGCAGGCGCGCTCCACCCCGACCCGTCCGACGAGGACGTGCACGGCGCCCTCGAGCGCCTGCTCATCCTCGAGGTCGGCGAGGAGATCGGCGGCCGGCTGCGGGCCGGCCGCTCGCGCAACGACCAGGTCGCGACACTGTTCAAGATGTACCTGCGCGACCACGCCCGCACCGTCGCCGTGCTGCTGCTCGAGCTGGTGTCGGCGATCGCCGACCAGGCGCGGGGTCACCTCGACGTCGTGATGCCCGGCCGCACCCATCTCCAGCACGCGCAGCCCGTGCTGCTGTCCCACCACCTGCTCGCCCATGCGTGGGCGCTGGTGCGCGACGTCGAGCGGTTGCGCGACTGGGACCGCCGCGTGGCCGCCGACTCGCCGTACGGCGCCGGTGCCCTGGCCGGATCCAGCCTCGGCCTCGACCCGCACGCCGTCGCCCGCGAGCTCGGCTTCGACGACTCGACCCCCAACTCGATCGACGGCACCGCATCCCGCGACTTCGTGGCCGAGCTGGCCTTCGTCGCGGCGCAGATCGGCGTCGACCTGTCGCGGATCGCCGAGGAGGTGGTGCTGTGGTCGACGCAGGAGTTCGGGTTCGTGACGCTGCACGACTCCTGGTCGACCGGGTCGTCGATCATGCCGCAGAAGAAGAACCCGGACATCGCCGAGCTCGCCCGCGGCAAGGCAGGCCGGCTGATCGGCAACCTCACGGGCCTGCTCGCCACCCTGAAGGCGCTCCCGCTCGCGTACAACCGGGACCTCCAGGAGGACAAGGAGCCGGTCTTCGACTCCGTCGACACCCTCGAGGTGCTGCTGCCCGCGATGACCGGCCTGGTCGCGACCCTGACCTTCGACACGGCCCGTCTCGCCGCGCTGGCCCCCCAGGGCTTCTCGCTGGCCACCGACGTCGCCGAGTGGCTGGTCCGCGAGGGAGTGCCGTTCCGCATCGCCCACGAGCTGGCCGGTGCCTGCGTACGCCGCTGCGAGGAGCTCGACTGCGACCTGCCCGACCTCAGCGACGCCGAGTACGCCGCGATCTCGCCGCTGCTCACGCCGGGCGTGCGGTCGGTGCTCACCGTCGAGGGCTCGGTCGCCTCGCGCAACGGCCGGGGCGGGACCGCACCCGACCGGGTACGCGAGCAGCTCGCGGAGCTGACCGACCGGCTCGCCGGACACCGTGCCCGCTTGACGTGAGCAGCTTGCGCGAGGTCCTCGCCGGTCCGGTCCTCGAGGTCGCCCCGAGGCTCCTCGGGGCCGTCCTGACTCACGGCGACGTCGCCGTGCGCCTCACCGAGGTCGAGGCCTACGACGGTCCCAACGACCCGGGCTCCCACGCCTTCCGCGGCCGGACGCCGCGCAACGCCGCGATGTTCGGCGACCCCGGCCACCTCTACGTCTACTTCACCTACGGCATGCACCACTGCTGCAACGTCGTCTGCGGTCCGCCCGGCACCCCCAGCGCCGTCCTGCTCCGCGCCGGCGAGGTCGTCCGGGGCGCCGAGATCGCGCGATCGCGGCGCACCAGCAGGTCCGACCGCGACCTGGCCCGCGGCCCGGCGCGGCTGTGCCAGGCGCTCGCCATCGGCCTGGCCGAGAACGGCGCCGACCTCACCTCCGGCCCGCTCACCCTGGAGCTCGGGGAGCAGGTCACCGCGGTCTCCACAGGCCCGCGCGTGGGTCTCCGCGGAGCCCCCGACCGGCCCTGGCGGTTCTGGGAGTCGGGGGCTGCCACGGTGTCGTCGTACCGGCCCGCGAAGCGCCTCCCACCCGCACCATGACCCCGATTTGGAACGCCGCTGAGGGCGTGTGTAGGTTTCTCCGAGTCGCCTCCGGGCCGGGCCAGAAGGCCCCCTGGAACGCGACACACGAGGAGCTCTACCGAGTTGCGCCGATGGTGCCGCTCCGGTAAGTTTTCTCAGGTTGCCCCCAGCACGGCCCGAGAGGGCACGACTGGAGCGCGTCTGATTTTTGAGAACTCAACAGTGTGTCATTTAGTCGACGAATTAGTTTGTCATGCCCTGATCTTTTTGGTTTGGGTTTGATGTTTGTTTTTTAC
>NZ_JADKPN010000003.1 GCF_015352455.1 Nocardioides islandensis | reverse complement strand
GATCTCCCGGGCCTGCGCGACCTGCACTGCTCCATTACTCATCGCGTCGACGATCCGGGTGCCGGGGTGGTGGGCGAGCTTCTCGCGGAGCCGGACCTGGCCGATCCCGTCGCGGGTCTCGGCCGCGAGCCAGTGGGCGGTGGACCGGGCGCCGGTCTCGACCGCGATGTCCTCCGCGGCCGCGAGGGCACGGACTCGGGCGGCTTCGGCTCGGGCGATGACCCGGGAGAGGTCGGTCAGGAGTGTCTTCTTCTCACTGGTGGTGAGGTAGGTCGGGTCCACGCCGGCGAGGTCGTCGAGGGCGGCGTTGATCGCCGCGATCGGGGCCTCGGACCGGCTGGACATGGATCAATCCAAGCATCGACCACCGACAGTGGTCGGGCCTCAGAACCCCTTGTCCACACGGGATTCCGAGATACTGGCCAACCATTTTCGGGAGGTTGTCTCGGGCGGTGACCACAGCGGTCGACCCTCCACGGACCTGCCAGCGGCCACGGCCTCCAGCTGGCCACCGCCACCACCTACGGCGACCAGCCACCCCTGTCGTTCTTCACGAACCGCAACCATCCGCGGCCGCAGGCCGAAGCCGGAGTCGCCGGGTCTCGTGACGGGACTCCGTCCCTCCTCGACCAGCGTTGGACTCCGTCCCTCCTCGACCAGCGTTGGACTCCGTCCCTCCTCGACCAGCGGAAGCGACGAACAGACGCCTCAGGCCAGCACCCGCGAACGCTGCGGGTCGAAGAACGGCTTGAGCGACACCTGCGTCGGCACCCGGGTCCCTGCCACGTCGATCTCGAACGACCCACTCGCCAGGTCGGCGGGGCCGAAGCCCTCGTCGCGTGTCACGTCGGCGATGCCGCAGGCGGCGCCGAGCGAGTGGCCGAAGCCGCCGCTGCGCACCACGCCGACAGGCTGGCCGTCCCAGTAGATCGGCTCGTCGCCGTACAGGTCGTGGTCGGGCGAGGTGAGCAGCACGTTGACGAGCCGCTTGGTCATGGGGCCCGACTCCTTCTGCTTGAGCAGCGCCTCGCGGCCGACGAACCCTCCCGGCTTGTCCCACGCGACGGCGAAGCCGAGCCCGGCTTCGAGCGGGGTGTCGGTGGAGTCGATGTCGTGGCCCATGTCGCGGAAGGCCTTCTCCAGGCGCATCGTCTCCAGCGCGCCGACGCCCGTGGGGAGGAACGTCGGCCCGGCGGCCGCGCGCAGCTGGTCGTACAACGTGGCGCCGAACTCGGTCGGCACGAGCAGGTCCCAGCCCAGCTCGCCGACGTACGTCACGCGCAGCGCCCACAACGGGGTGTAGCCGAGCTCCACCTTCCGCCCGGTCAGGTAGGGGAACGCCGAGTCCGACCATTCGTCGGGGCTGAGCGACTGCAGCACCTCGCGCGACCGCGGCCCCTGCACCGAGAGCAGCGCGTAGGCGCCGGTGACGTCGGTGACGGTGAGGAACTCCCCGTCGCGCGTCTGCCGGCGGATCCACGCGGGCACGCGGCGGTGGATGGTGTCGCCGCTGATCACCATGTACTGGTCCTCGGCGAGACGCGTGACGGTGACGTCGGCGATGATCCCGCCGCGGTCGTCGAGCCACTGCGTGTACACGACCCGACCAACGGCGGTGTCGACGTCGTTGGCGCACACCCGGTTGAGCACCGCCGAGGCCGCCGGCCCTTGCACGAGGTGGTGAGACATCAGCGAGAGGTCGAACATCGCCAGGCTGTCGCGGGCCTGGAGGTGCTCGGCCCGCGTCCGCTCGAACGCCTCACCGCGCTCGAAGCCCCACTCGACAGTTGGGGTGACGCCCGGACCGGCGAAGTAGTCGGGGTACTCCCAGCCGCTGGCGGCGACGAAGTGCGCACCGTCGGCGACGTGCTGGGGGTGGTACGGCGACCGGCGGACGTCGCGGGCGTGCTCGTTCTGGGCGTTCGGCCAGGAGAGGTCGTTGAGCAGGAACCCGAGCCGCTGCACCGTGCGCTCCTGGCGGAACAGCCGGGTGGCCTGGAACTCGTGCGCGCGGTCGACACCGACCCCGGTCAGGTCGAGAGGCGGGTACTCCTCGATCAGCCACTGCGCCATCATGTGGCCGAGCCCACCGCCGGACAGGATGCCGACGGAGTTGAGGCCGCACGCGAGATACAGGCCGTCGACCTCGGGCGACTCCCCCAGCATCGGCGACAGGTCGTCGGTGAAGCTCTCCGGCCCGCAGAACAGCGTGCGGATGCCGACGTCCTCGAGCGCGGGGAACCGCTTCATGGCGACCTCGAGGAACGGAGCCATCCGGTCCCAGTCGGGCGGCAGCACCGCGAACGCGCTCTCCCGCGGTGTCCCGTCCAGCGCCCACGCCTTGGCCACCGGCTCGAACATGCCGACCAGCAGGCCGCCGCCCTCCTCGCGGTAGTAGCCGTAGGCCTCGCCGTCCTCGATCACCGGCACCGACTCCGGCGTCACGCCCGCGATCGGCTCGGTCAGGAGGTAGTAGTGCTCGGCGGCCTGCAGCGGCACCGTCACGCCGGCCTTGGCGGCCAGCTCGCGACCCCACAGACCGGCGGCCAGCACGACCTTCTCGCACTCGACGTCGCCTCGCGGCGTACGGACGCCGGTCACGCGACCGTCCACGATGGTGAACCCGGTGACCTCGGTCTCCTCGAAGATCCGGGCGCCGCGCTGCCGCGCACCCTTGGCCAGCGACATGGTCACGTCCACCGGGTTGGCGCGACCCTCGTCCGGCGTCCAGAACCCGCGCACGATGTCGTCGGTGCGCATGAGCGGCACCAGGTCGGCGACCTCCTTCGGAGAGAGCACCTCCTTGGTCATCCCGACCGAGCGCATGTACGCCGTCTCGCGGCGCAGGCTCTCGTCCGCCCGCGCCGTGGTGGCGAGCTGGAGGTACCCGCACCGGCGGAACCCCGTCGACAGGCCGGTCTCCTCCTCCAGCCGGGCGTAGAGCTCGGCGGAGTACCGCGCCATCCACAGGGCGTCCTCGGTCGTGCCGCCGGAGACGATCTCGCCGGCCGCGTGCCACGTCGTCCCGGACGTCAGCTGCTTGCGCTCCAGGAGCACGACGTCCTGCGCGCCCAGCAGCGCCAGGTGGTAGGCGATCGACGTGCCGATCACGCCACCGCCGACGACGACGTACTGCGCCCTGCTCGGCAGGTCCCCCGTGGCCGCTTCGGACGCGGCGCGGGCGGCCGACGGGTTGATGGCGGCGAAGTCCAGCGACATGGGGGCAGCCTGCCATTCTTTGAATGACTGTTCAATCAGGAACGCCCGAGAAATCTGCCGCGTCGCCGATGTCGAGGATCGCGCGCCGGCTCCGTCCGGTGAGTATGGAGACCATGAACCGCGTACGACGCTTCGACCACGTCGGCATCACCGTCGCCGACCTCGACGCCGCGATCGAGTTCTTCCTCGGGCTCGGGCTCGAGCTCGAGGGCCGCACGGAGCTCGAGGATCCGTTCCTCGACACGGTGTGCGGCATCCCGGACTCACGCACGGACGTCGCGATGCTCCGGCTCCCCGACGGCGGCACCACCCTCGAGCTCTGCACGTTCATCCGCCCGGACGTCGTGCCCGGCAACCAGACGGCGATGGCCAACGAGGTCGGCCTGCGCAACGTCGCGTTCGAGGTCGACGACCTGCCCGCGCTCGTCGACGAGCTCGCCGCGAAGGGCTACGGGCTGGTGGGCGGCATCGGCGAGTACCAGGGCGTCTGGCGGATGGCGTACGTCCGCGGCCCCGAGGGCATCGTGGTCGCGCTCGCCCAGCGGCTCGACGCCTGACGAGGTTCACGCTGGTCGAGGAAGACGCTCTGGCGCTGTCTTCGTCGCTCCTCGACCAGCGGTTCAGTCCAGCTCCTTCTGCCCCCAGGGCGAGCCGTACTCGGTCAGCAGGTCGAGGAACGGTACGGCGTCGAAGGCCTCGGGGCCCAGCACGCCCGCGCCTGACCACGTACCCCGCGACAGCAGCTCCAGCGCCACCACCGGGTTGATGGCCGTCTGCCAGACCACGCACTGGTGGCCGTACTCCGCCATCGTCTGCTCGTTGTCGACGACGTGGTAGAGGTACGTCGAGCGCGGCTCGCCGTCCTTGCCCGTCCCGGTGACCCACAAGCCGGCGCAGGTCTTGCCCTTCATCCGCGGCCCGACCGTCGCCGGGTCGGGCAGCACGGCGGCGACCACGTCACGCGGCGAGACCTCGACGCCCTTGACGCGCACCTTCTCGGTGCGGTCGAGGCCGAGGGTGTTGAGCACCTTGAGGATGTTGATGAACTCGTCGCCGAGGCCGTACTTGAACGTCGCCCGCTTGCAGTCGACCCAGCGCGGCATGAGGAGCACCTCTTCGTGCTCGACGTTCACGCACTCGACGGGCCCGATGCCCTCGGGGAAGTCGAAGACCTCCGGCTCGGAGAACGGCGCGGTCGTGTGCCACTCGCCGTCCTGCCAGATCACCGGCGGGTTCAGGCACTCCTCGATCGTGGTCCACATCGAGAACGACGGCGCGAAGATCTCGTTGCCCGCCTCGTCGGTGACCGTGAGGTTCGCGCCGTCGCGGGTGCCGAGCTCGTCGATCTCGGAGAACAGGTGGTCGGCGGCGTACCTCGCGAACACGTCCGAGAGCCCCGGCTCCACGCCGATCCCGACGAGCGCGAGCCGCCCGGCGGACTCCCAGTCCGACGCGACCGCGAACTGCTCGTCGCCGAGCTTCACGCCCGTCTTCTCGTACGGCGCCTCGGGGTGCGGCTTGCTCAGCGACATCGCCATGTCGAGGTAGTCCGCGCCGGCCTCGAAGGCCCCGTTGAAGATCGACATGTTGAAGACCGGGTCGACGGCGTTCATCACGTGGGTGATGCCGTGCTCGCGGACCAGCGCGGCCACGGACTCCTGGGACGACGCGTCGACCTGCGCCCCGACGTACCGCTCGTCCTGCGCCGCCGCCTTCTCGGCGCGCGACGCGTCGTAGTCGGCGATGACGATCTGCTCGAAGAAGTCGCGGCGGGCCGCGATGGACGCGAACGCGGCGCCGACGCCGCCGGCGCCGACGAGGAGGATCTTCATGTCAGGTGGTCTTTCCTCTCACGAGGTCTCGACACGGGCTCGCTGGCGCTCCCCCGGCTCGACCAGCAATGGATCGGTGGTCGAGACCTCCGAGCGGGAGCTACTCGCCGATGAAGTGCATGACGTGCTTGAGGCGGGTGTAGTCCTCGAACCCGTAGACCGAGAGGTCCTTGCCGTAGCCGGAGTGCTTGAACCCGCCGTGCGGCATCTCGGAGATGAACGGGATGTGGGTGTTCACCCAGACGCACCCGAAGTCGAGCTTCTTCGACATCCGCATCGCGCGGCCGTGGTCCTTGGTCCACACCGAGGAGGCGAGGCCGTACTGGACACCGTTGGCCCAGGCGAGCGCCTCGGCCTCGTCGGAGAACTTCTGGACGGTGATGACCGGGCCGAAGATCTCGGTCTGGATCTGCTCGTCGTCCTGCTTGAGGCCCGAGAGCACCGTGGGCTCGTAGAAGTAGCCGGCCTCACCCTGCTGGTGACCGCCGATGTTGAGCGTGGCGTGGTCCGGCAGCCGGTCGACCATGCCGGACACGTGCGCGAGCTGGTTGGAGTTGTTGACCGGACCGTAGAGGACGTCCTCGTCGTCGGGCATGCCCGTCTTGGTGTTCTTGGCCTGCTCGGTCAGCGCCGCGACGAAGTCGTCGTGGACGCCGGGGCCGGCCAGCACGCGGGTGGCGGCGGTGCAGTCCTGGCCGGCGTTGAAGTACCCCGCGACCGCGATCGCCTCGGCGGCCGCCTCGACATCGGCGTCGTCGAAGATGACGACCGGCGCCTTGCCGCCGAGCTCGAGGTGCACGCGCTTGAGGTCGGCGGACGCCGACTTGGCGACCTCCATGCCCGCACGTACCGAGCCGGTGATGGCCACCATCTGCGGCGTCTTGTGCTCGATGAGCGCGCGGCCGGTGTCGCGGTCGCCGCACACGACGTTCAGCACGCCCGGCGGCAGGAACTCCTGCGCCAGCTCGGCCAGCAGCGTCGACGAGGCCGGAGTGGTGTCGGACGGCTTGAGGACGATCGTGTTGCCCGCGGCCAGCGCCGGCGCGATCTTCCAGATCATCATCATCAGCGGGTAGTTCCACGGCGTCACCTGGCCGATGACACCGATCGGCTCACGTCGCACATACGACGTGTGGTCCTCCATGTACTCCCCCGCCGAGCGACCCTCGAGGACGCGGGCCGCACCCGCGAAGAACCGGAAGTGGTCGGAGGCGTAGGGCATCTCCTCCGACATCGTCAGGCCCAGCGGCTTGCCGGTGTCCTTGGACTCGACGGCGTTGATCTCCTCGACCCGGGCCTCGATCGCGTCGGCGATCTTGAGCAAGGCGGCCGCCCGGTCCTTGGGCGTGCTGTCGCCCCAGCCCTCGAAGGCCTCGGCCGCGGCGGCGTACGCCTGGTCGACGTCCTCCGGGCCGGACATCGGCGCGGTCGCGTAGACCTCGCCGGTGGTCGGGTCGATGACGTCGTACCGCTCGCCCGACACGCTGTCGACGAGCTTGCCGTTGACGACGTTCTTGAAAGCCTGGTCAGCCATGCTGTATCCCCTCAGGAAGCGCGTGTTGGTGGGAGCCTAGCGACGCGTCCCTCGATTCTGTAGGGACCCTCGCGACGGAAACCTCCGTCCGGCGCACCAAACGACACGAGAACCGCACACCGACGCCGGTCGAGACCGCGGATCCCGAAGAAGGGCCGCGAGGAGACCGATGCGCGAGCTGTGGAGCAGACCCTGGGCCAAGCCGGTGGCCGTCACGCTCGCGGCGGTGCTGTACGTCGTGCTGCTCGGCTGGCTGAACCTGCACGGCCACATCGACGCGGCCGTGTGGATGCTGCTCATCGGGATCCTCGGCCTCATCGGGCTCGCGGTGTGGCAGTTCCGCCGCCACCACCGGCGGCTGGCGGCCGGGCTGACCGCGCTGGCGCTGGTGATCATCGGCCTGACGACGTGGTACGCCCTGAACCTCAACGGCAAGATCAACGCGATCCCGCGCATCGACTCCTCGGTCATCACCGGCGACGAGAACCGCCCGCCGAAGGCCGCGAACAAGTCGATCAACATCCTGCTGATGGGCGCGGACAACCCCCAGCGGCTGGTGAAGAAGCCGACCGTCGCCCAGCTGCTCGAGGACGGCGCGTGGGACCCCGGCGCCTACCGCAGCGACACGATGATGGTCGTCCACATCCCGGCCAACCGGAAGACGGCGTACGTCGTCTCCGTCCCGCGCGACTCCTACGTCCCCATCTACGACGAGAAGGGCGACGAGCACGGGCGCAACAAGATCAACACGGCGTTCGCGGAGTACGGCCCGTTCGGGACGTGGCGCACCATCGAGAACCTCAGCGGTGTGCACATCGACCACATGGCCGTGATCGACTACGCCGGCTTCAACCAGCTCACCGAGGCCATCGGCGGCGTCGACGTCTACGTGCCCCAGACGGTCTTCGACAGCGCCCAGGACCAGGAGTGGACCGAGGGCTGGCACCACGTCCAGGGCGAGCTCGCACTCAAGTACGTCCGGATGCGGCACGGTCTGCTCGAGGGGGACTTCGACCGGATCGACCGCCAGCAGAACTTCCTGCGCGCCGTCCTCCAGAAGACCCTGTCGGACGGCACGATCGGCAACCCCGTCAAGCTCAACAACGTCCTCGGCGCGATCACCGGCCACCTCGCGGTCGACAGCGACTGGTCGACCAAGGACCTGCGCAACCTGGCCCTCAGCCTGCGCGGCATCAACAGCAAGAACGTCCGCTTCATGACGCTGCCGTTGCTCCGCTACCAGGTGATCCCGGGCGTCGGCGACTCCAACATCATCGACAGCCAGGCCGCCAAGATCCTCTGGAAGGCCGTCCTCGACGACAAGGTCGGCCCGTACCTCAAGAACCACCCCCAGGACGAGCTGCCCGACCCGAAGGACGTCAGCTGACCACCACCCGCTGGTCGAGGAGGGCGCGCCAGCGCCCGTCACGAGACCCGGTGACGGGTCGGCGTACCGGTGGCGAGGTCTCGTGACGGGACTTCGTCCCTCCTCGACCAGCGATCACCGCGAGTAGACCGCCTCGCCGTCGATCCAGCTCGACACGACGCGCGTGCGGCCGATCTCCGAGGGCGGGCCGGCGAACGGGTCGCGGTCGAGCACGACGAGGTCGGCGGCCGCGCCGGGTGCCAGCGCGCCGGCGCCGTCCAGCTCGTCGCGCCGGTTGATCCAGGCCGAGCCGGAGGTGTACGCCGCGAACGCTGTCTCCAGCTCCAGCGCCTGCTCGGGCAGGAACGGCTCGCCTTCCTCGCCGTTGCTCCGCTCCGGGTCCGTGCGGTTGACCGCCACGTGCATCGCCTGCAGCGGGTCGGGGCTGCTGACCGGCCAGTCGCTGCCCATCACCAGACGCGCACCGGCGCGGTGCAGGTCACCGAAGGGGTACTGCCACGTGCCCCGCTCCGGGCCCAGGAACGGCAGCGTCAGCTCGGTCATCTGCTCGTCGGCGTACGCCCACAGGGCCTGCGCGTTGGCCGCCACGCCGAGCGCGGCGAAGCGGGGGACGTCGTCGGGGTGGATCACCTGCAGGTGCGCGATGTGGTGCCGGTTCTCCCGGCGCGCCCGTTCGAAGGCGTCGAGTGCCTCCCGCGTCGCGCGGTCGCCGATCGCGTGCACGTGCACCTGGAAGCCGGCCTCGTCCAACGCGGCGACCACCTCCCGGAGCGCCCCCGCCTCGACGAACGAGTGGCCGCGGTTGGTGGTCTCCCGGCCCTCGGCGTCGAGGTACGGCGTGAGCATCGCGGCCGTGAAGTTCTCGGCGACACCGTCCTGCATGATCTTGATCGCCGAACCCTGGAAGCGGCCGCCGCTGAGCGCCTCCCGGCGGGCCACGAGGTCCGCGACCTGGTCGAGACCGCGGTCGCGCTCCCACCAGAGCGCGCCGACGACGTGCGACCGGAGGTCGCCGCTCTCGGCCGCCCGGCGGTACGTCGCGCCGGGGTCGTCCATCCCGGCGTACGAGCCCACGATCGCGTCCTGCCAGGCGGTGACACCGACCGAGTGCAGGTACCGCTGCCCCTCGATGAGCCCGCCGTAGTACTCGGCCGCGCTGATGCCGGGCGCGAGTCGCGACACCAGCGCCATCGCGCCCTCGTGCAGGGTGCCCGTGGGGTTGCCGTCGGCGTCGCGCTCGATGCGACCGTCGGCCGGGTCCGGGGTCCTCTGGTCGATCCCGGCCAGCGCGAGGGCGCGCGAGTTGACCCACGCGCCGTGGTGGTCGCGGTTCGGCAGGAACGCCGGCCGGTCCGGCACGACCGTGTCGAGGTCGGCGGCCGTCGGCGTGCCGCCCGGGAACGCCGGCATCGCCCAGCCTCCGCCCAGGATCCACTCCCGGTCGGGGTGCGCGTCGGCGTACGCCTTGACCGCGGCGAGGTACCCCTCGCGCGTCGACTCCTCGGACAGGTCGCAGCGCAGCCGCTCCAGCCCGCCCTGGATCGGGTGGCAGTGCGCGTCGGTGAACCCGGGACTCACCAGCCCGCCGGCCATGGCGACGACATCGGCCCCCGGCGGTACGTCGGTCTCGGCGGTGACCCTGCCGTCGCGGACGACGAGGGTGCGCGGTCCGAGGTACCGGTGACCGTCGAACACTGACCCGTCGACGAACGCGGTCGTCCTCACTCAGCGCCCTTCCAGGAGCGGGCCGGCGGGGTCGTGGCTGATGCCGTGCTTGCGGACGGCCAGGCCCGCGAGGGCCTCGAGGCACACGCGGTTGGCGAGGTACGCCGTGATCTCGGCGTGGTCGTACGGCGGCGACACCTCGACCACGTCGATGCCGGCGACCGGCAGCTCGCGGCAGATGCGGCGTACCGCGTCCAGGAGCTGCCGCGACGTGAGCCCACCCGGCTCCGGGGTGCCGGTGCCCGGCGCGTGCCCCGGGTCGCAGACGTCGATGTCGACCGACAGGAAGACCGCGTCGCACTCGTCGAGCGCGATCTCGAAGGCCTCGTCGAGACACGCCTCGAGGCCGCGCTTGCCGATCTCGGTCATCTCGTAGGAGCGCATGTTCTGCTCCGCCATCCAGCCGAGCGTCTCCGGGCCGGGCCAGTAGCCGCGCAACCCGATCTGGAGGAACCGGTCGCCGCGCAGGGCGCCGGACTCGATGAGCCGGCGCATCGGCTGGCCGTGGCCGTACAGCGAGCCGAACTCGATGTCCCCGGTGTCGGCGTGGGCGTCGAAGTGGATCATCGACACCTTGCCGAACCCGAGGTGCCGGGCCACACCGGTGGCGTCCGGCAGCGCGATCGAGTGGTCGCCGCCGAGCACCAGGGGTACGGCGCCGGCCGACGCGACGGCGTACACGGCTTGCTCCAGCGCCCCGAGCGCCCGCTCGATCTCGCCGGGCGGCATCTCGACGTCGCCGGCGTCGACGACCCGGACGTCCTGCAGCGAGTCGACGCGCAGCGCCAGGTGCGGGCGCGAGCCGTCCTGGGGCAGGTAGTCGGTCTGGCGGATGGCCATCGGGCCGAAGCGGGTGCCCGGCCGGTGCGAGGTGCCGCCGTCGAACGGCGCCCCGACGACCACGACGTCCGCCTCGGCCAGCGCGGCCGCGTCGTCGAGGTCCACCGGGTCGACGCCGAGGAAGGTGATGTCGGGTCCGAACTGGGCGCCGTACCGGGTCATGGGGTGTGTCTACCAGCCGACGGGTACGGCACGCACTCTTCGGATTTCGCAGCGAAACACCCGAGATGCGACGGATTCACTTGCCGGAGTTCGCTGCGGGACGGCAAGATGATGGCGAGACTGGTCATCTCCGGTCTCATTCACTTTCGCGCCCCACGAGGACACCGATAACCATGTCGAGCGACCCGACCGCTCCCTACACCGACGACGAGTTCGCCCGCCTCCAGCAGGCCGGCCGCGACCACCTGTGGCTGCACTTCTCCCGTCACTCCGTCTACGAGCAGGGCGAGATGCCCGTCATCGTGCGCGGTGAGGGTCCCTATCTGTACGACGCCAAGGGCAAGCGCTACCTCGACGGGCTGGCCGGTCTGTTCGTGAACCAGCTCGGCCACGGCCGGACCGACCTCGCCGAGGCGGCCGCCAAGCAGGCCGCCCAGCTGGCGTTCATGCCGCTGTGGTCCTACGCGCACCCGAAGGCGATGGAGCTGGCCGAGCGCGTCGCGGGCTACGCCCCGGGCGACCTCAACCGCGTCTTCTTCACCAGCGGCGGCGGCGAGGCCGTCGAGACCGCGTGGAAGCTCGCGAAGAACTACTTCAAGCTCACCGGCAAGCCGACCAAGCACAAGGTGATCAGTCGCCGCATCGCCTACCACGGCACCCCGCAGGGCGCGCTCTCGATCACCGGCCTGCCCACGATGAAGGCGCAGTTCGAGCCCCTGGTGCCCTCGACGTTCAGGGTCCCGAACACCAACTTCTACCGCGCCCCGGAGCGGTTCCAGCCTGGTCCTGACAACGCCGGCGACAGTGCACGTCTTTGGGAGGCCTTCGGCCGCTGGGCCGCCGACGAGATCGCGGTCGCGATCGAGAACGAGGGCGCCGACACCGTCGCCGCCGTCTTCCTCGAGCCCGTGCAGAACTCCGGCGGCTGCTTCCCGCCCCCGCCCGGGTACTTCGAGCGGGTCCGCGAGATCTGCGACGAGTACGACGTGCTGCTGGTCTCCGACGAGGTCATCTGCGCCTTCGGCCGGCTGGGCCACATGTTCGGCGCGGAGCGCTACGGCTACCAGCCCGACATGATCACCTGCGCCAAGGGCATCACCTCCGGGTACGCCCCCCTCGGCGCGATGATCGCCTCCGACCGCCTGATGGAGCCGTTCCTCACGGGCACCGAGTCGTTCATGCACGGCTACACGTTCGGCGGCCACCCGGTCTCCTGCGCTGTCGCGATGGCCAACCTCGACGTCTTCGAGAACGAGAAGATCCTCGAGGGCGTCCGCGAGAAGGAGCCGGCCTTCCGCGCCACGCTCGAACAGCTCAAGGACCTCCCGATCGTCGGCGACGTCCGCGGCGACGGGTTCTTCTACGGCATCGAGCTGGTCAAGGACAAGGAGACCAGGGAGACCTTCGACGACGACGAGTCCGAGCGCCTGCTCCGCGGCTTCCTGTCGAAGGCCCTCTACGACGCCGGTCTCTACTGCCGCGCCGACGACCGTGGCGACCCCGTCATCCAGCTCTCTCCCCCGCTGATCTGCGACCAGTCGCACTTCGACGAGATGGAGCAGATCCTCCGCGTCGTCCTCGACAAGGCCGCCACTCTGCTCTGACGCCCGCCCCACGCGATTCGTCAGCGATCCTCCGGGTACTCGCAGCGCGCAATCCCCTGACGAATCGGTCGGTGAGGCGCACGCGATTCGTCTGCGGTTTCGCCTGGAACGGCACGCTCAGCAGACACAGACGAACCGCGGGCAACGAGCGCTAGGCGCGGTCGAACACCAGGTCGAAGTCCTTGCGCCAGGTAGCGCCCCGGTCGTCGGACGCCTCCCAGCGTGCGGCGACGCGGTCCGGTGCCACGTCCGCGACGAACCGCTGGAACATGTCGGCGTCCTCACGGACGAGCGTCCACCGGCCGTCGGTGAACGTCATGGCGAACACCCGGCAGACCCCGCGCTCGTCCTTGTAGAGAGCGGTGTAGGCGTCCTGCGGGTCGCTGCGGCCGAGCACCATCACCATCTCGCTCGTGGCCGAGCCGACGTCGCCCTGTATCGTCCAGCGGAAGACGACGAACACGTCGCCCAGCCACTCGACCGTCGCCGCACCGGGCACCTCTTGCTCGGGAGGGTCCAGGAACCAGGCGTTGCTCAGCGTCGTCCGCCACTCACCGACCAGCACGTCGAGCTGTTCCATGGCTTCACTGCGCATGTCTCGTCCTGCTCCACATGATGGACGACGTCAGGCGCGGGCGCGACGTCGCATGCGCCAGAGCTCGCCCCCGATGACAAAGACGAACGACACGAGGAACATGATGGTGCCGACCGCGAAGAGCTGCGGCGGGAAGTCCTTGAGCTTGCTGCCGTAGATGTAGAGCGGGAACGTCACCGACTGTCCGGCGGTGAAGTTCGAGACGATGAAGTCGTCGAACGACAGGGAGAACGCCAGCAGGGCGGCGGCCACGATCCCGGGCATCGCCAGCGGAAGAGTCACCAGACGGAACGTCTGCCACTCGTTGGCGTACAGGTCCATCGCGGCTTGCTCCAGGCGCGAGTCCATGCCCGTCAGCCTGGCCTTCACCGTCACCACGACGAACGACAAGCAGAACAGCGTGTGCGCGATGACGAGGGTGATGAACCCGAGGATGCTGTCGAAACCGAGCGACACGAACATCGCCAGCAGCGAGGCTCCCATGACGACCTCGGGAGTGGCCATGGGCAGGAAGATGACGAGGTTGGACGCACCGCGTCCCCGGAACGAGTGCCGGACGAGCGCGAAGGCCATCAGCGTCCCGAGCAACGTGGCCAGGATCGTCGCCGTGATGCTCACGCCGAGGCTCAGCTTGAGCGAGTCGCACAACCCGTCGGGCTCGCAGATCGACGCCCAGTTGTGCCACGTGAAGGCGTCGAACTCTGCGGTCGCGGACCGTCCGGTGGGCTGGTTGAACGACAAGGCGATGATGTAGCCGATCGGCACGAAGGTGTAGACGAGCACCAGGATGCCGATGAAGAGCACGAGCCGGTTGGCGAACCAGCGACCGACCGACCGACGAGCGTGGGGTCGCGTGCCGGGTCCTGCGGTCGACCGCTCGGCCGTCGACGTCGCCATCACACCAGCTCCTCGGTGCCGGCGCGGCGGACGTAGAACACGACCATCAACACGACCACCGCCATCAAGATGATCGACAGGCTCGCCGCCAAGGGATAGTTGTGCTCGGTGAGGAACGCCGCCTGGATGCGGTTGCCGACCATGTACTGCTTGGGCGTGCCGAGCAGCTCGGCGTTGATGTAGTCACCGCACGCGGGGATGAAGGTGAGCAACGTCCCCGACACGACGCCGGGGAGCGACAGCGGGAACGTGACACGACGGAAGCCGGTCAGCGGGCTCGAGTAGAGGTCACCGGCCGCCTCGATGAGGCGGTAGTCGACCTTGTCGAGCGAGGCGTACAACGGCAGCGTCATGAACGGCATGAAGTTGTAGACCAGACCGGCGATCACGGCGACCGGCGTCGCGAGCAACCGGCCGTCGTCGGGCAGCACGGCGATGGTCTGCAGGAAGCTGGTCACCGGTCCTTGGTCGGAGAGGATCGTCCGCCACGACAGCGTCCGCAGCAGGAAGCTGGTGAAGAACGGGGCGATCACCAGGACCAGCATGAAGTTCTTCCAGCGACCCGCCTTGAACGCGATGGCGTACGCCAACGGGTAGCCCAGCGAGAGACAGATGACGGTGGCGATCCCGGCGTACATGAAGGAGCGCACGAACAGGGTGAAGTTGTCCCGCACCGCGTCGGCGTAGTTGCCGAAGTGCCAGGTCATGGCGTAACCGGTCTCGTAGGAGCCGCTCGGGTCGTAGAGCGAGGTGAAGACCAGCTGCACGGTGGGGAAGAGGAAGAAGACCGCCAGCCACAGCATGCCCGGCACGAGCAGCAGCCACCCCCAGCCGCGGCGCCGGCTGGTCTCGCCGTCGACGACCGGTTCCGGCGCGACGGGAGGTACGCCGGCGGTACTGGTCACTCGTCGTCCTCGGGGGTCATCATGCCGGCGTGGGCGTCCTGCTTCGCGTCGAGCAGGAAGGCGTGACCGGGTGACCACACGAGGTCGACCGTGTCGCCGTGGCCCAAGGGGGTGTGCTGGCCGGTGTTCTGCTGGAAGACCATCAGCTCCTCCCCCCACGGCATCGCCACGAGGTACTGGGTGCTGACGCCGACGAAGCTCACGTCGCTGACCTTGCCTCCGGTGAGCACGTTCGCACCCGCGTGATCCTCGCGCCCCGTCGGCACGGCGGTCAGCTTCTCCGGTCGTACGCCGAGCCAGGCACGGCCGCTCTCCACGTGGGAGCGCGACGCCTCGACCTCGATCGTCTGGCCCTCGCAGTCGACCACCAGGCTGTCGCCGGAGCGCCCCGTCACGGTCGCCATGATGAGGTTGGACTGGCCCAGGAAGTTGGCCACGAAGGTGGTCCGGGGGTTCTCGTAGAGCTCGGCCGGCGTGCCCATCTGCTCGATGACGCCGTGGTTCATCACCGCGATGGTGTCGGCCATCGTCATGGCCTCCTCCTGGTCGTGGGTGACGTGCACGAAGGTGATGCCGACGTCGGTCTGGATGCGCTTGAGCTCGATCTGCATCTGGCGTCGCAGCTTCAGGTCCAGCGCACCCAAGGGCTCGTCGAGCAGGAGGACACCCGGCTCGTTGACGAGAGCGCGGGCGAGCGCCACCCGTTGCTGCTGGCCACCGGAGAGCTGTGTCGGCTTGCGAGCGGCGTAGCCGTCGAGCTGGACGAGCTCCAGCATGTCCTGGGTCTTCTTCTTGAAGTCCTGCACGCCGCGTCGCCGGAGGCCGAAGGCCACGTTGTCGAAGATCGTCAGGTGCGGGAAGAGCGCATAGGACTGGAAGACGGTGTTGACCGGCCGCTTGTAGGGCCGCAACCCGGTGATGTCGGTCTCCCCGATCAGCACCCGGCCAGCCGTAGGCTCCTCGAGCCCCGCGGCCATGCGCAGGCTGGTGGTCTTCCCGCACCCCGAAGGCCCGAGAAGGGCGAAGAAGGAGCCCTGCGGGACCGTCAGGTCGAGGTCGTCGACGGCGACGAAGTCGCCGAACTTCTTGGTGATCCCCTCGAAACGAAGGTCTCCGCTGGTCTCAGCCACTCATCACCTCGTTGAACTTGCGCTGGAGCGTCTGGCCGTCCTCCGACGACAAGGACTTGAACTGGTGCCCGCTGGCCATGGTGGCGTCGTCGAGGAAGATGTACGGGCTGTTCACGGCCGACTTGTCGAACTGGGCGATCTCGTCCTGGGCGCCGGTGACCGGGCAGAGATAGTAGTTCCACGCCGCCAATTGCGCCGCGTTGACCGGGTCGTAGTAGAAGTTCATCATCGTCTCGACGTTGGTCTTGTGGGTCGCCTTGTTGGGGACGACCATGTTGTCGACCCAGACCATGAAGCCCTCTTCGGGCTGGACGTACTTGTAGGGATCCCCGCCGAGCAGGTTGATCACGTCGCCGCTCCAGGCCTGGCAGGCGACGATGTCGCCGGACTTCATGTCGTCGATGTAGTCGTTGCCGGCGAAACGGCGCACCTGGCCGTTGTCGACGTACTTCTGGACCTCCGCGATGGCGGAGTCGAACTCGGCGTCGGTGAAGGTGGCCGGGTCGATGCCCATCATCAGCATGGTCAGACCCATGGTGTCGCGCATCTCGGTGCCGAGCTCGATCTTGCCCTTGAGGTCGGGCCGGGTCAGCAGCTCCTTCCAGGTGCTCACGGGGTCGGTGAGCTCGGAGTTGTAGCAGATGCCCGTCATCCCGGCCTGCCACGGGACGCTGTAGTCGCGCTCGGGGTCGTAGTCGGGCGACTTGACCAGGGGGATCAGGTTGGCGTCGACGTTGGGCATGTTGGCGTGGTCGAGCTTCTGGAGCCAGCCCAGATCCTTCATCCTGGCGGCCATCCAGTCGGTCACGACGAAGACGTCGCGCCCGCACGACTTGCAGTCCTGGAGCTGGGGCGAGACCTTGGCGAAGAATGTCTCGTTGTCGTTGACGTCGCCGTTCTTGTAGTCGACCGTGATCCCGCTCTCCTTCTCGAACTTCTCCATGGTCGAGGTGTTGGGCCGGTTGATCGGGTCGAGGTAGCCGATCCAGTTCGAGAACACCAGCGACTTCTCCTTGTCGCTGAGGTCGTCGCTCACACACTTGTCCGCTTCCACCTTGGCCCCGGAGGTGCCGCATGCCGTGAGCCAACCGGTCGAGGACAGGGCCAGGGCAGAGAGACCCGCCCCTCTCACCAGCGAGCGGCGGCTCATGCCGCGCGTCCCCAGGCCGAGTGCGGCCAGGCGCTCAGCGCCGGTGTCGCCGTACGGGTGGATGCGTCGCCTTGTCATGCCAACTCCTCTTGCTGTCGCACGGTGTAGTGACACGGCCCCCGCCGTCGAACCGGATCGTGTCACGCCGACCCGGGTCAAACAAGCGGATCCGCATGGAGTCGAGCCGATCACAACGGATTCGATCGTGGGCGTGGCTGCTTTACCGCTTCCAGCTGGTTTGGCAAGGTGACACCCATGCACCCCGTCGAGGAACGTCAGCCGTGAGCCGGCCCCGTCGCAGCCAGACGACGCTCGACGACGTCTCCAAGGCGATCATCGAACAGCTCCAGCAGGACGGCCGGCGCTCGTACGCCGCGATCGGCAAGGTCGTGGGCCTCTCCGAGGCGGCGGTCCGGCAACGGGTCCAGCGGCTCACCGAGAGCGGTGTGATGCAGGTCGTCGCGGTGACCGACCCGATGCAGCTCGGCTTCGCGCGCCAGGCCATGGTCGGCATCCGCGCCAAGGGCGAGCTCGAGAGCGTGGCCGAGGCGCTCGGCGAGCTCGAGGAGGTCGACTACGTCGTCATCACCGCCGGCACCTTCGACATCCTCGTCGAGGTCGTGTGCGAGAGCGACGACCACCTCCTCGAGCTGCTCTCGGGGAAGATCCGGACCATCCCCAACGTGGAGACCACCGAGACCTTCATGTACCTCAAGCTCCAGAAGCAGACGTACTCCTGGGGCGTGCGCTGAGCCGACCGTGGGACGGGGCCGCGTCTCGGGATCGTCGTTCTCTGTCCCTGTGGCACGAGTCCGCGCCCACCGACTGGGCGCCGCGCCCACCCCTGCCCGGCAACCGCGACGCCGACGTGGCCGTGGTCGGCGCCGGCTTCACCGGCCTTTGGACCGCGTACTACCTGGCCGAGGCCGACCCCACGCTGCGCATCGTGGTGCTCGAGTCGGAGGTGGCCGGGTTCGGCGCGTCGGGACGCAACGGCGGCTGGTGCTCGGCGCTCTTCCCGGCCTCCCTCGACAAGGTCGCCGGGCTCGGTGAGTCGCTGGACCGGTCCGGCGCCATCGGCCTGCACCGCGCGATGACCGCCACCGTCGACGAGGTCGGCCGGGCCGCCGCCGCCGAGGGCATCGACGCCCACTGGGCCAAGGGCGGCACCGTCGTCCTCGCCCGTACCAAGGCGCAGCTGACCCGCGCGAAGGCGGAGGTGGCGCACGCCCGCCGCTGGGGGCTCGACGAGGACGACGTCCGGCTGCTCGACGGGCAGGAGGCACGGTCGGTGCTCGCCGCCACCCGCGTCCGCGGGGCGACGTACACCCCGGCGTGCGCCGCGATCCACCCCGGCCGGCTGGTCTCCGGCCTGGCCGAGGCCGTCGAGCGACGGGGCGTGACGATCCACGAGGGCACGCCGGTCACCCGCATCGATCGCGGCCGGGCCCGGACGCCGTACGGCGACGTGCGAGCCGGCGTCGTGGTGCGGGCCACCGAGGGCTACACGCGCAGCCTGCGCGGGGAGCGCCGCCGGCTGGCGCCCGTCTACTCCCTCATCATCGCCACCGAGCCGCTGCCCGCGGAGACGTGGGAGCGGATCGGCCTGCGCCGGCGCGAGACGTTCTCCGACCACCGCCACGTGATCATCTACGGCCAGCGCACGGCCGACGACCGGCTGGTCTTCGGCGGCCGCGGCGCGCCGTACCACTTCGCGTCCCGCATCCGGCCGGAGTTCGACCGCGACGAGCGGGTGTTCGGGATGCTGCGCGCGACGCTGGTCGACCTGTTCCCGGTGCTCACGACGGCCCGCTTCACGCACGCCTGGGGCGGCGCGCTCGGGGTCCCGCGCGACTGGTGCGCGTCCGTCGGCCTGGACCGTGAGAGCGGTGTCGCATGGGCGGGCGGGTACGTCGGCGACGGGGTCGGCACCACCAACCTGGCCGGCCGCACCCTGCGCGACCTGGTGCTCGGCCGGGACACCGAGCTCACCCGGCTCCCCTGGGTCGGTCACCGCTCCCCTGCCTGGGAGCCGGAGCCCCTGCGCTGGATCGGCGCCAACCTCGGGCTGCGCGCGATGCGGCTGGCCGACGCCGAGGAGGGCGTCACCGGCCGGCCGAGCGCCATCGCCCGGGCGATGGCCCCGCTCCTGGGCGGCCATTGATGCTGCCGTTGCTCGTGGCGGCGCTCCTGCCCCTGCCCCATGTCGGCCTGCACGTGCAGGAGAGCGTCGACGAGGGCGACTCCGTGCGCGTGGCCATCACCCTCGACCGGGTGGCCAACCGCGACGTCCGCGTCCTGCTCGACACCCGCGGCCGCGAGGCGCGTGGTCGCTCGGACTACGGCCCCATCCACGGGGTGGTGACCATCCCTTCCGGACTCCTCCGTGTGACCGTGCCCGTCCACACGGTCGCGGACGGGCTCGACGAGGCCGACGAGTCGTTCGTCGTGCGTCTGCGCGACGCAGAGAACGCCGTGCTGACCTCCGACCGGGCGACCGCGACCATCGACGACCGGGACCCGACGCCGCGGGTGCGCGTCGAGGGAGCGACCATCCCCGAGCCGGAGATCACCAACCAGCTGGGCTTCACCTACGTCCGGCTGTCCGCGCCGAGCGGCCGGCGGGTCGTGGTCGAGCTCGCGACGCGACCGGGGTCGGCCACCACGGCCGACTTCGTGCCGCTGCACCCCATCGCGGTGTTCGCCCCGGGCGAGACCAGCCAGCTGGTCAGCGTCGAGGTGCTCCCCGACGACCTCGTCGAGGGCCCGGAGACGGTGCGGCTGGTCGTGACGTCGGTCCGCCACGCGCTGCCGCCGCGTCGCGCGGCGATCGTCACCATCGACGACGCCGACGACTGACCGTCCCCAACGTCGGCGTCCTGTGGCGTCGTCGGTGTCGCGGTCCTCCCCGTGCGTCATCATGTCCCCATGGACGAGCGGCGCGACGGACTCTCCGGCACGCTGCCGGTCGTCCGCCTCTCGTCGGCCGGGCAGACCTACGTCGCCACGGTCGCCCTGCTGGCGCTGGTGAGCACGCTCGCCGACGGCCGCGCCTGGTACCTCGTCCTCGTCGTGCTGACGCTCCCGCTCACCCCGGTCGCGCTGTGGGTCGGCTTCTACGCCGCGCTGGCGGTGGGCGCCGCCGTGGGCCACGGGCCGGACGCCGTCTCCTGGCCGGTCTCGCTGGTGTGGGTGGCGGTCTGGGCGCTGACCGCGTGGCTCAACGCCCGGATGCTCGAGAAGGTGCTGCGGCGCGGCTGGGCCGGCCGCTGGGTGCCGACGCCCGACGACGCGTGACCCGTGGTCCCGATCAGCCGAGGCCGTTCTCCGGCGTGCCCGCCGGTCGCGTCGGCTCGAACAGCCACGCGTCGAAGAACCCGCTCAGGTCCTGGCCGCTGACCCGCTCGGCCAGCGCCTCGAAGTCCTCCGTGCTGCCGCTGCCGCCGCGTCGCTCGGCAGCCCAGGTGCGCAGCACCTGCCAGAACGCGTCGTCGCCGAGGCGGTGCCGCAGCGCCTGGAGCGTCATCGCTCCCCGGTCGTAGACCGCCGGCGCGAAGATCTGCTGCGGCCCGGGGTCGCCGATGTGCAGCTTCCAGAAGGAGTCATCGGGGCCGGCGGCGTCCCACGAGCTCCGCAGCCAGGCCTGCGCGTCCTGGCCGCCGTGCGTCTCGGCGTACCGGATCGCCATGAAGGACGCGAAGCCCTCGTTGAGCCAGATGTCGCGCCACTGGCGTATCGCCACCGAGTCGCCGAACCACTGGTGCGCGAGCTCGTGGACGAGCAACGGCACGGCACCGGTTCCGACCTCGGGGTACGTCGGCCGCGTCTGGTTCTCCAGCGCGAAGCCCGGCCCGAGGCTGGTGACCAGGCCGCCGGTCACGCTGAACGGGTACTCCCCCAGCTGGCTCTCCAGCCAGGAGACGACCGCCGGCGTGTGCTTGAGCGTCCGCATCGACGCACGCAGCGACGCCGACGGGAGGTCCTTCGACACCGCCACCAGCCACGGCAGGCCGTCGTGCCGGCCCTGCGCGACGGCGTACTCGCCCGCGGCGAAGAACGCGAGGTACGGCACCATCGGCTCGTCGGCCAGCCAGCGGTACGTCGTGGTGGTGCGGTGCTGCTGCCGCGAGACCTGGCGTCCGTTGGCGATGACCCGGTTGCCGTTCGGCACGGTGACGGAGATGTCCATGCGCGCCTTGTCCTGCGGGTGGTCGTTCGCGGGGAACCACCACGGCGCCATGTGCGGCTGGTTCATCGCGACGACCTCGGAGTCGCTGGCCAGCCAGTTGCTCTCGCCGAGGTAGCCGTAGCGCTCCGGGAAGCCGGCGTACCGCACCACGACCTGGACCGTGCTGCCCGCCGCGAGCGGGTGCCGGGGCGTGATGACCAGCTCGTGCGCGTTCCCCGACTGGTCGTACAGCGCGTGCCGCCCGTCGACGCGGACGTCGCTGACCGGCAGCAGGAAGTCCAGGTCGAAGCTCGACAGGTCCTGGGTGGTGCGCAGGGTGACCCGCGTGTGGCCGCTGAGCTTCCGGTCGCCGAACCGGTACCGGTCGTGGACGCGGTAGCGCAGCACGTCGATCCCGCCGTTGCCGTCGAGCGGGAAGTACGGGTCACCGATGCCGTCCGCGCCGGCCACCGCGGTCGCACGCAGCGGCTCGACGGCGCCGGCCGGGGCGGACCCGGCCGCGAGGGCCAGGACGACGGCGGCGCCGAGGAGCCGGCTGGTGGAGATCACCGCTGGACCCTAGTGCTAAATCGCTTGGTCCCCGGGCCCGGGGGCTGTCACACTCGCTGCGGCTCGCCGGACCCGCCGGTGTCCCAGCCCGAGAGGAGACGTGACATGTCGATCGCCGTCCCTGGCCTGTCCTCGACAAGCCCTTCCTCTTCTCACCACTGGAGCACCTTCAGCGATGACTTCGCACCGAGACCTACCGGCCGACTGGCCGTTCGACTGGGAGCCTGACGCCTACCGATCAGGCCCCGAGTCCGGTTCCCTCGAGGGGATCGACCCCGGCTTCACCTTCGACTTCCGCAGCTACGACGACGTCGGCGACGGCCAGCGCTGGACCACGTGGTTCGACGTCGAGCCGCTGATGCGCGGTCCCGAGCCACGACCGTCCTGGGTCGTGGAGTCGCGGGGCGCCATCGACACCGAGCTCGGGATCCTCAAGACCGGCAAGGAGGCCGACGTCTTCCTCGTCGAGCGTGCCGATCCGCACGATCCCGACAGCGCGGTCGTGATGGCGGCCAAGCGCTACCGCGACAGCAACCACCGCAGCTTCCACCGCGCCGCGTCGTACGCCGAGGGGCGCAGCGTCAAGCGGTCCCGCGACGAGCGGGCGCTCAAGCGCAAGAGCACCTGGGGACGCATCGTCGCGGCCGGCGAGTGGGCGATCGCCGAGTGGGACGCCCTCAAGCGGCTCTACACGCTGGGCGCCGCGGTCCCGTACCCCGTGCAGATCGACGGGGTCGAGATCCTGATGGAGTGGATCACCGTCGACGGCGAGACGGCTCCCCGTCTGGCTCAGACGCGTCCGGAGCGGGACCTGCTCGCGTCGTACTTCGACCAGGTCCGCGACTTCCTGGCGCTGCTCGTGCAGGACGGGATCGTGCACGGCGACCTCTCGGCGTACAACATCCTCGCCGCCGGCGACCGCCTCGTCGTCATCGACCTGCCGCAGATCGTCGACCTGGTCGGCAACCCGAACGGCATGGACTTCCTGCTGCGCGACTGCACCAACATCTGCGGGTGGTTCAAGGCCCGCGGTCTGGAGGTGGACGAGCAGGAGCTGTTCGGCGAGCTGATGGCGCACGCCTTCTGACCGCGGAGTGGGCGGCCAGACCGGCGAGGTTCCCTCGGCCCATCGACTGGATCCCGTCCGCCGCCCGGGTGCGGCGCACCCCCGTTCCACTCACCCCGGACTACGAGGGGCGGAGCGCTTGTGCCACACCCGGGGACGAAGCGAAGGGAGACGCTGCGTCGACCGGCGAACTGTCAACAGGATGACGCGGAACACCCCCGGGCGGCATCGACCGAACGGGTCGGAAATGACCCGTTCGGACTAGGGGCCGGCTGGGGTGATCGGCTGAGTGGATCCGGTCTACGGTCGGGACGTGAGACGCAGCCGGGGCCGCGCCGTCCAGGTGGACACGCTGGCCGACTTCGACCGGCGGCTGGCTTCGGGCGCCACCTCGCTGCGCGGCTGGCGGGTGCGTGCCGTGGACCTCAGTGAGCGCTCCGCGGCGCTGCGGGAGGTGCGGCTGGGCGGGGCGCTGTTCCTCGGCTGCCGGTTCGCGCCGGGCGAGGCCGAGCTGGCCGAGGAGCGCGGCGCGATCGTCGTGCCCGACCTGCCGAGCACGCCGTTGGAGGTGGACCGGACGCTCCTCTACCGCCCACGGGACCTCTACGACACGCCGACGTACGCCGACAGCACCGACGCCCGCACGTACGCCTGGTCCCAGACCGACCACGGTCGCGACGCCTCGCTCGCGAAGGCACTCCACGACCACGCGATCGACGAGGCGTTGACCGCCTGGGTGTCGGGTCGGCGGCTGGTCGGCGTGATGGGCGGGCACGCCCTCGAGCGCGGGTCGGCCGGCTACCACGACGCGGCCCGGCTCGGCCTGAGCCTCGGTGCCCGGCACGTGGTCGCCACCGGCGGCGGGCCGGGTGCGATGGAGGCGGCCAACCTGGGTGGGTACCTCTCGGCGCTCGGTGACCCCCATGCCCTCGACGGCGCCCTCGAGCTGCTCGCCCAGGTGCCGTCGTTCCGGCCGTCGGTGGACGCATGGGTCCGTCAGGCCTTCGCGGTCACCGATCGGTTCCCGGGCGGCGCCGACTCCCTGGGCATCCCGACCTGGTTCTACGGGCACGAGCCGCCCAACGTGGTGGCGACGACGATCGCCAAGTACGTGCGGAACGCCCAGCGCGAGGCGATCCTGCTCGAGGTCTGCCACGCCGGGATCGTGTTCCTGCCCGGTGTGGGCGGCACGGTCCAGGAGGTCTTCCAGGACGGTTGCGAGAACTACTACGCCGACGAGTCCTCGGTCGCGCCGATGGTGCTGGTCGGCCGCCGGTACTGGACCGAGGACCTGCCCGCCTGGCCCCTGTTGCAGGCGCTGGCGAGGGGCCGGCCGATGGAGGACCACGTCCACCTGGTCGAGGACGTGGACGAGGCGGCCGACCTCTTCGCCCGAACCAACGGGTGACGGTCGGCATCACACCCGGCATGAGGACCCCGCGCCGCATCGCCACCGCCGCGCTGGGGCTGCTGTGCCTCGGTGGAGGCCCCCTCCTCCCGATGACGACGGCTGGAGCCGTGCCGCCGGTCCCGGCCGACCGTGCGCAGCCGTGGCCGGCCGCCACCACCCTCGACACCAGCGTCGACATCGAGAACCCCCAGGTGCTCGCCCGCTACGCGAGCTCGGACTCGGGCTCGGCGAACCGAGCGGTCTGGGTCTCCCGGGGGCTCGGATCCAGCGCGGTGCACCTCGCGGAGGGCCCGCCGCTGAGCGCGGGCTCGGTCACGAACCTGTCCGCCGGAGTCACCCGGATCGGCGCCTTCGACACCGGCGCCGGGTTGATGAGCTGGTACGACGTGGGCCGCGGCGTGCTGCAGGTCGTCGGCATCGGCGTGTCCGGCGGTCTCGGCACCTCGTTCGGCGTGCTGTTCGGGCCGTCGCCGGTGCCGGGCACCGAGCTCATGGGCAACCCCGTCGAGCTGACCGTCGCCGACGGAGGTGAGGGGACGCGCGCCGCCGTCGTGTGGACCTATCGGCAACCTGACGGACAGTTCCGCACCTACCTGGTCCTGGTGACGGTGGACGCGATCAACGAGCGGTTCACCTTCGGTCCCCCGCAGGCGGTCCTCGGCCCCCTGCCCTCGATCGACCAGGTGCGCGCGTACTGGGTCGGCACACGGCTCCTGGTCGCCTACCGCACGACCCAGGGCGGGTCCCAGAGCCTGCGACTGCGCACCGGCACCATGACCGACGGCATCACCTGGACCGACGACCAACCGTTCTGTGAGTCCACCGTCACCCCGGCCGGACCGGGGTGTGCCGACCCGGCCTTCGCGTACTCCGGGCAGACCCAGCTGCTGTACCGCCAGGTGGGGACCGACGGCGTCCCGGCGTTGACGAGCCGCGTCCTCGCGCCCGGGCTCGGCGCCCCCACGGTGCTCGGTCCCGCGCCGGCGCCCTTCGCCGTGCACGACCGCGTCACGGAGCCCCGGCCTCGTGGCCGGGCGGTCACGACCCGTCTGGCCGTGGCCACCGCGGACGACCACGGCGTGAGGGTGTGGCGGGCTGACCAGGACGGAGTCTTCGCCCCTGCGGAGCAGGTGAGCACCGGTCCGGCCACCGGGATCGCGGTCGGAGCCCGGCGAAGCGACGACCTCGTGCTGTGGCGCCAGGGCAGCTCGGTCGTCACGACCAGGGGCCGTGGCGACCGGTGGAGCAGCCCGGTGCTGGTGTCCGGCACGGACACCGTGGTGGACGCCGGCCTGTCCCGGGCCGGCAGCCTGCCGGTGGTCTGGTACGTCGACACCGTCCCGCAGGGCGAGCGGCTGCGCACGTCGTTCATCGACGACGAGGGCCCGAACACGATCTGGTGGGGGATCCGGCGCGCCAAGCACCACCCGAGGATGTTGCGCCTGGGCTTCCACAGCGACGACCCGTCGGGGATCCGCATCTCGACCGTGCAGGTGCGCTTCGGCCCGCCGGGCGACCTGGGCCCCTGGGGCGTCTTCGACCGTCGTACCCACAAGGGACCGCTCCAGATCGACCGGACCCTGACCCTGAGGGGACGGCCGGGGATCCGCTACTGCGCGCGGGCCCGGGCCGTCGACACGCTGGGGAACGTCGGGCCGTGGGGCCGGAAGTCCAGCGACGACGGCGCCTACTTCACGAAGGACTGCATCACGGTGCGGCCGTGAGGACTCAGAGCGGCACGAGGTACGAACGTTCCTGGCCGTAGACCTCGAAGCCGGCGCGACGCAGGATCGGCCCGGACGTCTGGATCCGGCCCTTGACCAGGGCCATGGTGGCGCCGCGCTCCAGCCCGCGCCGCAGCCGGGCGTCCAGCACGGCGCGGTAGGCGCCGCGGCTGCGGGCGTCCTCACGCACCGCGCCACCCCACAGCCGGGCCACTCCGTCGACGAGCGACAGCCCGCCACAGCCGACGGCTACGCCGTCGAGGTAGGCGACGACCGACCCGCTGCCGGCGACCGCGTCCTGCTGCGCGCGCTCGACCTCGGCGAGGAGCTCGTCCTCGGGCGGCATCGAGTCGCCGAAGACCTCGGCGGCCACCAGGAGGTTGTCGCGCATCGTGTCCAGGTCGGTGGCCCACCGCAGCTCGAGGGACCCCGGTACGCCGAGGTCCGGCGCGCCCGGCGCCAGGTCCAGGGCGAAGACGTCGAGCGTCTCGTCCAGCACGCCGCCGCGCTGCTGGAACACGTCGTGCAGCGACGGGTCGTTGTGCAGCTTGACCCAGCAGTTGACCTCCGGGAGCCCGAACTCCCGGGCGTGCCCGAGCACCTCGTCGACCACGACGTCGACCGGCCGTACGGGGTCGAGGCGCATCAGCTCCAGGCCGATGCCGAACCACTCGGGCATGCGGAGCAGGAGGTACTCGTCGGTCTCGACCTTGGTGGCGTTGGGCGGCACCCAGTTCCAGGCCCTGCTGGCCGCTGCGACCACGTCGTCCGGGACGGTCACGACTCGGTGGCCGCCAGCTGACCGCACGCGCCGTCGATCTCGCGGCCGCGCGTGTCACGGACGGTGGTCGGGATGCCGTGCGACTCGAGGCGACGGACGAACTCGCGCTCGTCGGCCGGGTCGGACGCGGTCCACTTCGAGCCGGGCGTCGGGTTCAGCGGGATCAGGTTGACGTGCACCCATCCCCAGTCGCCGTACCCGTTCAGCACCTCGGCCAACAGGTCGGCGCGCCAGCCCTGGTCGTTGATGCCGCGCATCATGGCGTACTCGATGGACACCCGGCGCTTGGTCACCCGCGCGTAGTTCCACGCGGCCTCGACGGTCTCGGCGACGGAGAACCGGGTGTTGATCGGCACCAGCTCGTTGCGCAGCTCGTCGTCGGGCGCGTGCAGGCTCAGCGCCAGCGTGACCGGGATGCCCTCGTCGGTGAGCTGGTTGATCCGCGGCACGAGCCCCACGGTGGAGACCGTGACGCCGCGCGCGGACATGCCGAGCCCGGCCGGAGAAGGGTCGGTCAGACGGCGTACGGCGCCGATGACGGCCTTGTAGTTGGCGAGCGGCTCCCCCATCCCCATGAAGACCACGTTGGAGACACGGCCGGGTCCGCCCGGCACCTCGTCGCGGGCCAGCGAACGGGCGCCCGCCACGACCTGCTCGACGATCTCGGCGGTGGACATGTTGCGCTGGAGGCCGCCCTGGCCGGTGGCGCAGAACGGGCAGGCCATCCCGCACCCCGCCTGGCTGGAGACGCAGATGGTGACCCGGTCGGGGTAGCGCATCAGCACCGACTCGACGAGGGCGCCGTCGAAGAGCTTCCACAACGTCTTGCGGGTCGTGCCGCGGTCGGCCTCGAGCGTCCGCAGCGGGGTCATCAGGTCCGGCAGGAGTGCCGACACGAGCTCGTCGCGCTGGCCGGCCGGCAGGTCGGTCATCTCGGACGGGTCGTCGACCAGCCGGGCGAAGTAGTGGGTGGAGAGCTGCTTGGCGCGGAAGCCGGGCAGCCCCATCTCCTCCAGCAGCGCCCTGCGGCCACCCTCGTCGAGGTCGGCGAGGTGCCGCGGCGGCTTGGCGCGGCCGCGCGGCTCGCTCATCACGAGGGGGAGGGTGGGGCGGTCGTTCATCGCTCCGAGTATCCCGGCTGGGGCAGCCCTTGCCCTAACCGCCGGGCCCTCACTCCCGGTCACTGGTCGCGCTGCACCATGAACCAGATCACCAGGCCGGCCACGCCGAGCACCACGACCGCGGTGATCGCCATCCCGGCCAGCATGTAGCCCCCGAACCGACGCGTGCGGTGGGAGGCGACCAGCCCGAAGGGGACGGCCAGCGACACCAGCACCAACGGGAACAGGTCGTTGGTCGTGTCGTCGTCGACGACCAGGTGCAGCAGGCCGACGAAGGCCGCCGGCACCAGCACGACGTACAGCAGCCCGGAGAAGAACCCGGCCAACGCGGTGAACGTCGGGTGGCTGCGGTGCCAGAAGTCCGGCGGCCGCTCCTGGGCCTCCACGGGCGGGTCCTGCAGGCCGGCGTTCATCGTCCGGGTCCTCTCGTCAGACGCCGCTGAGCATGGACGAGCACAGGCTGGACAGGCCGATCGAGGAGATCGCCGTGCCGATCAGCAGCCCGACCGCCCACGGGCGGGTGGTCCTCCAGATGAGCAACGGCATCGGCACGACGATCGGCGCCAGTGCGGCGAAGAGCAGGAAGGACGTCTCGTCGCCCGCACCTACGAAGGAGATCGCGGCCACGAACCACAGCACGAACCCGCCGAACAGCCCCATCACCGCGCCCAGCACGATCTTGGCCGTCGCGGACATGCCGCCGGAGTCGATGGGCTGGTACGGGTAGCTCTGCCTCGCGCCGTACGGGTTCGGCGGCGGGGGCGGCTGTCCCGGCTGTCCCGGTTGACCGTAGGGCGGTGGGTACGACGGGTACGACGGGTACGCCGGCGGTGGTGGCGGTGCTGGTGGTGGGGGACCCGGCGGCTGCCACGGCCCGCCCGCCTGCTCGCCGGTCGAGTCGTCGGGTGGCTCGTCGGGTGGCTGGGTCATGGGTCATGGGGTCCTCCCGGGGGGCGGGGTTGCCTCCAGGCTAGACGCCCTCACCCCCCGGCGTGGGCATCACCACGCGAACCAGTAGCTCCCGCTGGTCACCGCCCACACCACGCCGGCGAGGCCCAGGAGCGCGAGCAGGCCGAGGTACGCCAGCACGTTGCGGGTGTCCCCGAGCAGGCACTTCGAGCGCAGCAGACCGGCGCGACGCGCCTTCAGGTACCCCGTGACGCCGAGGACGGCGAAGAACGTCAGCGCGAGCGGGCCGAGCACCCAGCCGAGCAGGGCGACGGTGGCGAAGATGCAGAGTCGGAGCGGGTCGTACGGCCCTGGCTGCCCAGGGGCCGGTCCGCGGTCGGGCTCGACCAGGCGGGGGTCGCTCATCTCTTGGGGTCCCCGCGGAAGTGCGGGCGGGAGGAGCGAAGCGGGGGGAGCCCGCAGTTCCGTGGGGTATTCATGCCGAGGTCTCCACGAGAGGGAGTCCCGTGGCCGTCGAGATGCGGCTGTCGCCCAGGGGACGCCAGGCCTGGACGGCGCAGAACGGCGCGCACTGGTGGTCGCCGGTCTCGCCGTTCACGGTCGCCACGTGCACGCAGCACTGGGTGAGCCGCTCCTCGATCATCGTGTTCATGTCCATGAACGGCTTGACCGTCACGCGCAGCACCCGCTCCCCCAGCATCGCCCGCAGCTTCTTGCGCTGACCGGGGAGCGACCCGGTCGCCAGCGCCGTGAGGGTGCCGATGCCGATGTCGCAGCTGGTGCAGATGTCGCGCCAGATCGACGCCATCGACGGGTGCGAGAGGCTCGACTGCTCGGACAGCAGGTCGAGCAGGGACTGCTTGACGACGTCCTTCATCGCCGACGGGATGACGTCGTCGGCGATCCGGTTGGCCAGCAGGTCCGGCTCGAGGTCCAGCCACTGCTTGAGCCGGTCGTGGCCGATGAGCGTGGTCAGCGACTGCCAGGTGCCGGAGTCGTCGCGCAGCAGGTAGCCGACCGAGCAGCAGTGCGGGTGCGAGCACGGCAGCGCGGTGAGGTCCTCCCACGTCACCTGGCCGGACGTCTGCTGCTCCAGCCGCGCCAGCACCCCGGTGTGGGTGAGCCGGTCCAGCGGGTCGATGGCGCCGGTCCGACCGCTGCCGAACACCGGCTGGATGGTCACCCCGCCGACGTACGGCGTGGTCAGCGCGCGCTTCACCACGTGGCCGATCTCGTCGTCGTTCACGCCGAGGGCCGCGGTCATGGTGAGAGTGGTGAAGATGCCGCTGGCCGACAGCCGCTCGATCGCGCGGTCCTTGAACCGGCGGATGTCCGCGCCGCGGTGGTACGCCGAGGCCCCGGCCGACTCCCCGTCGTACTGGAGGTACACCTCGACGCGCTCGCGGTGCCGGGTCAGGAGGTCGAGCAGGTCGTCGTCCTGGGCGATGCGCAGCCCGTTGGTGTTCACCAGCACGCGCACGATCGGCCGCTCGGCGACGGCGTCGAGCAGCTCGGCGAGGTACGGGTAGAGGGTCGGCTCCCCGCCGGACAGCATCAGCACGTCGATGCGGGCGTTCTCGCGGGAGAGGCGGGTGTCGACCGACGCCAGCACCTCCTCGAGAGGCGCGACCGACGCCCGGGCGGGCGAGGACTCGGCGAAGCAGGTCGGGCACTTGAGGTTGCAGTGGTCGAGCAGGTCCTCGAGCAGGATGCAGGTGTGCTGGGTCTGCATCTCGGGCAGGCCGTCGGCGTACGCCGCGGGCACGGGCTTGAAGTTGCCGCGGACGTCGGGCTCGTGCCGCTTGGTCGGCGCCGTCCACTGCTCGAGGTAGCGCAGGATCTCCGGCGACTCGTCGTACAGCGTGCGCACCAGCCCGTGCGTCGCGCAGCCGCGTTCGAGCCAGATCCGGTCGTCGCGCTCGACCAGCCAGCCCGAGAGCCGCTGGACCTCCTCCAGCGGGCGGTCCGGGCGCTCCTCGTGGCAGACCGGGCAGAACGCGTTGACGTAGCGGTGGATCCGGTCGCCGCGCAGGGGCATCCCGCTCATGCGACCAGCTCGTCGGCGGTCGGGCCGGTCGGGACCATGGCGTCACGATAGGCGCCCCGCTTCACCTGCCAGGCGATGCGCGCGAGGACGAGCGGGATGGTGGCCAGCAGGAACAGCTGCGGGCGGGTGAGCCCCTCCCAGGCGACGTCGTTGCCGCGCACGAACTCGACGAGGAAGCGGAAGACGGCGTACGCCGCGACGTACCAGACGAACGACTCCCCCGGCGGCAGGCTGCGGTGCCGCAGCCACCACCAGATCACCGCGAACGCCGCCAGGTGGAAGGCGATCTCGTAGACGAACGACGGGTGCAGGGGGACGCCGGCCGGCGAGCCGGTCCGCGCGGCCGCGCCCGCGTCGAGGGTGATGCCCCAGCCGTGTCCGGTCGGGGTGCCCGGCTGCTCGGTGAGCAGGCAGCCGATGCGGCCGACCGCCATCCCGAGGGCGACGGCCGGTGCGAAGAGGTCCCCGGTCCGGGCGCGGTAGCCCGTGACCCGCTTGGCGACGTGCACGCCCAGCCAGGCACCGACCAGGCCGCCGAGGATGGACCGGTTGCCGTAGAGCCACTGCTCGGCGAACGACGCGTTCTGCCGCAGGTCGACGTGCTGGAGCCAGGTGCCCAGCCGCATGAAGATCGCCCCGCCCACGAGAGCGCCCATCACGACGTACAGGATCCGCTCGTCGGTCTGCCCCCTCCGGCGCGCTTCGTGGACGAAGACCAGTCCGGCGGCCAGCACGCCGACGAGCACGAAGAAGCCGTGGGTGCCGACGGGCAGGTCGGCGCCCCACGGATGGTGCAGGAGGTCGCCGAGGGTGGGGTACATCAGGCTCCGAGAGCCGGCAGGGCGACGATGCCGCTGCAGAGACCCGCCAGGATCAGGGTGCCGATCGCCAGGCCCATCACGAAGCCGGCCGCGGCCTGACGGGTACGCCGCAGCACCAGCAGCAGGATCGCCAGCGGCAGCGGCACCACGAAGAGCACGAAGACCAGCCAGTCCGGAACACGCCCGGACTGGTTCTCCTGGCTCAGGGCGACCACGAAGACGATGGACAGCCAGACGAAGGTGGCCACCAGGCCGAGGACGATGCCGAGAGCGACGAGGCCGCCGCGGATCTGGCGCGGCTCGTCAGGACCGCCGCCGTACGGGTTGCTCACGCCGACAGGGTGCCAGAAATCCGTCAGAAGACGGCGTAGTGGAGCAGCAACCAGATGGGCGCGATCGTGGCGAGCAGCGAGTCGAGGCGGTCCATCAGGCCGCCGTGGCCCGGGACGACCTGGCTCATGTCCTTGATGCCGAGGTCGCGCTTGATGACGGACTCGCACAGGTCGCCCAGGGTGGCCATCACGACGGTGATGAGACCGAGCGCGACGCCGACCCACCAGTCGCCGTCGAGCATCCAGACGACGAGGCCCACCCCGACACCGACGCAGAAGACCGCCGAGCCGGCGAACCCCTCCCAGGACTTCTTGGGAGAGATGACCGGGGCCATCGGGTGGCGGCCGAAGAGGACGCCCGCGATGTACCCGCCGATGTCGGAGGCGATCGTCACCAGGATGAACACCACGATGCCCTTGACGCCGTCGTCCCAGCGCTCGAAGTCCCAGGAGCCGCCCTCGGCCAGGAGCAGGGCCACGAAGGAGCCGAGGAACGGGACGTAGACGAGCACGAAGACGCTCGCGGAGGCGTTCTGGACGTACCCCGGTACGCCGCGGCGCAGCAGCCACAGCATCGTCACCAGCGCGGTGACCGCGGTGGCGGTGACGAGCGCGGGCGCGCCGAAGAAGTAGGCGACGACGACCATCACCACGCCGCCGAGCATCAGGGGCTGCTCGGGGATGTCGATCTGCTTGGCCTGCAGACCCCGGTGCAGCTCCCAGATCGCGACCACGACGGCGGCGGCCACGATCAGCATGAACGCGGGCTTCCAGAACGCCAGCGACAGCGCGATCGCCGCGAGCAGCACGACGGCCGACGCCACGGCGGCCCGAAGGTCGCGACCGGCGCGGCCGTGGTCCTTCTGCGCCGGGATGTCGGCCTCGGTCATGGGATCCGCGTCATGAGGTGTGGTCGCCTCAGACCTCGAGGAGCTCAGCTTCCTTGTGCTTGAGCAGGTCGTCGATCTTGTCGGTGTGGATCTTGGTCATCCCGTCGAGCCGCTTCTCGGCCCCGGTGACGTCGTCCTTGCCGACCTCGCCGTCCTTCTCCAGCTTCTCCAGGCTCTGCTTGGCGTGCCGGCGCAGGTTGCGGATGGCCACGCGACCGTCCTCGGCCTTGGTACGAGCGACCTTGATGTACTCCTTGCGGCGCTCCTCGGTCAGCTCGGGGAACACGCAGCGCAGCACCTTGCCGTCGTTCGCGGGGTTCACGCCGAGGTCGGAGTCGCGGATCGCCCGCTCGATGTTGCCGATGGCGCCCATGTCGTACGGCGCGACCAGGATGATCCGCGCCTCGGGCGCGGTGAAGCCGGCGAGCTGCTGGATCGGCGTGGGCGTGCCGTAGTAGTCGACCATGATCTTGCTGAACATGTTGGGGTTGGCCCGGCCCGCGCGGATCGCGGCGAACTCCTCGCGCGTCGACTCGACCGACTTGTCCATCTTGCCGTCGGCCTCGTTGAGGATGTCGTTGATCACCGGGAGCTCCTTGTTGTCTTGGGGAACGTGTGCGCGAGGCGTTCTTCAGCCGGCGCTCACGAGCGTGCCAATCTTCTCACCCTGGGCGGCACGGAGGATGTTGCCCTCGGGCTCGAGGCCCATCACGATCATGGTCAGCTTGTTCTCCGCCGCCAGCGTGAATGCCGTCTGGTCGACCACCCGGAGGTCGCGGCTGATCGCCTCGTCGTAGGTGAGCGTCTCGAACTTGGTGGCGGTCGGGTCCTTCTTCGGGTCGGCGGAGTAGACGCCGTCGACGCCGTTCTTGGTGAAGAGCACGGCGTCGCAGTGGGTCTCCAGGGCCCGCTGGACGGCGACCGTGTCGGTGGTGAAGAACGGCAGCCCCATGCCGGCGCCGAAGATCACGACGCGGCCCTTTTCCAGGTGCCGGATCGCGCGCAGCGGGATGTAGGGCTCGGCGATCTGGCCCATGGTGATCGCGGTCTGCACGCGGGTGACGACGCCGCGCTGCTCGAGAAACTCCTGGAGCGCCAGGCAGTTCATCACGATGCCCAACATGCCCATGTAGTCGGCGCGCACGCCGTCCATGCCGCGCTGGCGCAGCTCGGAGCCGCGGAAGAAGTTGCCGCCGCCGATGACGACGGCGATCTGGAAGCCGGCCGCCGAGACGGAGGCGATCTCCCGAGCAATCCGCGAGACGACGTCGGGGTCCACCCCGAGCCTGCCGCCGCCGAACTCCTCACCCGAGAGCTTGAGCAGGACGCGCTGGTACTGGGTCACGCGGAGGCGTTCCTTCCGGTAGATAGCAAAGGGGCCGGTCGCGATGCTCGTGGCTGAGTCATCGCAACCGGCCTCCTCTGATGTCAGGCAGGAACCTACCTGCTCGGGCCCGAACGCTTAAGCCCCGACCTCGAAACGCGCGAACCGGGTCAGGGTCGTGCCGGACTCGTCGAGCACCGCCTTGACGGTCTTCTTGTTCTCGGTCACCGACGGCTGCTCCAGCAGGACGACGTCCTTGAAGAACCCGTTGAGGCGGCCCTCGGTGATCTTGGCGATCGCCTGCTCGGGCTTGCCCTCCTCGCGGGAGGTCGCCTCGGCGATCTCCCGCTCCTTCGCCACGACGTCGGCCGGGACCTCGTCGCGGGTGAGGTACTGCGGGCGCATGGCCGCGACCTGCTTGGCGGCGTCGCGAGCCGCGTCGGCGTCGCCGGCGTACTCGACGAGGACCCCGATGGCGGGCGGCAGGTCGGCCGCGCGCTTGTGCAGGTAGGCGACGACGGGACCGTCGAAGTAGACGTACTGGCCCAGCTCGATCTTCTCGCCGATGGAGATGGCCAGGCCCTCGACGAGCTCGCCGACGGTCTGGTCGCCGAGGCTGAGGGCCTTGAGTGCCTCCACGTCGGCCGGGGCGGCCTCGGCGGCGGCGTCGGCGATCCGCTGGGCGGCGGCGACGAAGTCCTCGCCCTTGGCGACGAAGTCGGTCTCGCACTTGAGCTCGACCAGCACGCCGGGGGCGTGCGCGACGAGGCCGGCGGAGGCCTCGCGCTCGGCGCCGCGCTTGGCGGCCTTGGCGGCGCCCCTGGTGCGCAGGATGTCGACGGCGGCGTCGAAGTCGCCGTCGGCCTCCTCGAGGGCCTTCTTGCAGTCCATCATGCCGGCGCCGGTGGACTCGCGGAGCCGCTTGACGTCGGCGGCGGTGAAGCTAGCCATGGATGTGTTCCCCGGCCTTTCTCGCAGTCGGTGGGTGGTGGGTCAGGCCTTGGCCTCGTCGGCGGGCTCGTCGGCGGGCGCCTCGTCGGCGGCCGGCTCCTCCGCGGCGGGGGCCTCGTCGGCGGGCGCCTCGTCGGCGGCCGGCTCCTCCGCGGCGGGGGCCTCGTCGGCGGGCGCCTCCGTGGCGGCCGGCTCCTCCGCGGCGGGGGCCTCGTCGGCGGGCGCCTCGGTGGCGGGTGCCTCCTCGGTGACCTCGGCGGCGGGCTCCTCGGTCGCCTCGGCCGCGGCCTCGACGGCCTCGGTCGCCTCGGCGGCGGCGCCGGTGGACTCCTCGGCCGGGGCCTCGGAGGTCTCGTCGCCCCCGGTGGCGGTCACGGCGGCCTGCTCGGCGTCGCCGCCCAGCAGCTCGCGCTCCCACTCGGCCAGCGGCTCCTCGGCGCCGGCCTCGGCGCCCTCGGTCTTCACGCCCGAGCGGGCGATGAGGCCCTCGGCGACGGCGTCGGCGATCACGCGGGTCAGCAGGCCGACCGCGCGGATGGCGTCGTCGTTGCCCGGGATCGGGAAGTCGACCTCGTCGGGGTCGCAGTTGGAGTCGAGGATGCCGACGATCGGGATGCGCAGCTTGCGCGCCTCCTCGACGGCCAGGTGCTCCTTGTTGGTGTCGACGATCCAGACGGCGGCCGGCGTACGCGTCATCTCACGGATGCCACCGAGCGACTTGTCGAGCTTGTCGCGCTCGCGGCGCATCTGGAGGAGCTCCTTCTTCGTGCGACCCGAGCCGGCGACGTTGTCGAAGTCGATCTCGTCGAGCTCCTTGAGGCGGTTGATCCGCTGGTGCACGGTCTGGAAGTTGGTGAGCATGCCGCCCAGCCAGCGCTGGTTGACGTAGGGCATCCCGACGCGCATCGCCTGCTCGGCGATCGCCTCCTGGGCCTGCTTCTTGGTGCCCACGAACATGATCGTGCCGCCGCGCGCGACGGTCTCCTTGATGAAGGCGTAGGAGCGGTCGATGTAGGCCAGCGACTGCTGCAGGTCGATGATGTAGATGCCGTTGCGCTCGGTCATGATGAAGCGCTTCATCTTCGGGTTCCAGCGACGGGTCTGGTGACCGAAGTGGACGCCGCTCTCGAGGAGCTGGCGCATGGTGACGACTGCCATCTGATTTCTCCTGTAGGTGGAGGGCGTTCCCGTCTGCCCGACCTTGAGGCAGGACGGGCCGGGTGCACGCTCTCCGGTTGTCTCTCAGTTGTCGCGGCCGGCGGGTGCCGGTCGCCCTGACGCCTGCGCGAGCTCCGACCCGACCGTTGCCGGCCAGGACCGAGGAGGCTCGCCCACGGGCGGTCGGTGCCCCAGAAGTCAGAGCGCCGTCGTGGTCTGCGGACGTGCGAAGTCAGCTCCCGGAGGAGCCGCAGGGGTCAGCCTACGCCGCAGGTGCACACCCGGCCAATCGAGCGAGCCCGGCCCGGGGTGCCCGGTTGCCGTCCACAGCCCGGGTTCCCGCACCCCTTCTCCACCGCTCGCCGTTCCCGACCACCTCGGTGTCCGAGGTACGTCGGATCCTCGCAGGCATGACCTGGTCCCGCAGACTCGCCGCGGCGCTGCTCGCACCGCTCCTCGTGGCGGCGCTCGTGGGCCTGCCGACGACCCCCGCGGCAGCCGACGGCACCGACCCGGTCGGGGTCTGGCCGCTGCAGCCCGACCCGGAGGTTCTCCGGGGCTTCGACCCTCCCGACGTGGTCTGGGGCTCGGGTCACCGCGGGGTCGACCTGCTGGGCTCGCCCGGCCAGCCGGTGCACGCAGCGCTCGCCGGGACCATCACGTTCGCCGGGGTCCTGGCCGGGCGCGGGGTGGTCGTGGTCGACCACGGCGCCACGAGGACGACCTACGAGCCCGTTGCGGCCTCGGTCGCCGTCGGGGACGCCGTGGCGCAAGGTGGGGTGATCGGCTCGCTGGCGACCGCCGGCTCCCACTGCCTGCCGCGGTCGTGCCTGCACTGGGGGTGGAAGGAGGGCGAGACCTACCTCGACCCGCTGCGGCTCGTCGGGGCCGGCCCGGTGCGGCTCCTGCCGCTGTGGCGCGACGAGCCGGTGCCACTGGTCGCCAGGCCCTTCGTCGCTCGCCCGGCCGCATCGGCGTACGCCACGCTCCTGGCCACCTGGTTCTCGCGCGTGTGGTGGCTGCCGCGGGCGCCTCCCTAGGCGCGGGGGTGCGCCTGCTGGTAGGCCCGTCGGAGCCGGTCCGTCGTGACGTGCGTGTAGAGCTGGGTGGTCGCCAGCGAGGCGTGACCGAGCAGCTCCTGCACGGCCCGCAGGTCGGCGCCACCCTCGAGCAGGTGGGTGGCGGCTGTGTGCCGCAGTCCGTGCGGGCCGATGTCCGGCGCACCGGGCACCTCCGCGATCCGCCGGTGCACGAGGGTACGCACGGCCCGCTGGTCGATCCGGCGACCGCGGGCGCCGAGGAAGAGGGCGCCACCGGCGCCGTCGGTCATGAGGGCGGCCCGACCCTCCGTCACCCAGCGGTCCAGCGCTCGCGCCGCCGGGTGCCCGAACGGGACGCTGCGCTCCTTGCGGCCCTTGCCGAAGACCCGCACCAGGTTGCGCTCGCGGTCGACGTCGTCGAGGTCCAGGGCCACCAGCTCGCCGACACGGATGCCGGTGGCGTACAACAGCTCGAGCATCGCGGCGTCCCGCAGCCCGAGCGGGCTGCCGTCGTCGGCGGCGTCGGCGGCGTTGCGGACCAGCTGGTCGGCCTCGTCGGCGCGCAGCACGGGGGGCAGCGTGCGCAGCTGCTTGGGCGATCCCAGGCTGGCGCCGTGGTCGGCGGACGCCCGGCCGGTGCGGGCCAGCCACGCGGTGAAGACCCGCGCGGCGGTGGCCCGGCGAGCCAGGGTCGTGCGCGATCGGCCGGTCACCTGCTGGTTGGCCAGCCAGCTGCGCAGGGTGCGCAGGTCGACGTCCCCGGGGTCGTCACGGCCGAGCCTCGCGGCGTGGCCGAGGAGGCTGCTGACGTCGCCGAGGTACGCCCGGACGGTGTGCGCGCTCAGGTCGCGCTCGACCGCGAGGTGTCGTTCGAACGCGGCAAGTGCCGCGGTCATGGGCTCGGACAGGTGCTCGTCCGAGGCTTCGGAGCGAGTCCGGCTCACCCAGCCGAGGGTAGTGCGCGGCGGCCGCTGATCGGCGCAACCACGGGCTCCACGCCGCCGCCGTCGAGGTGGCGCTGGATGACCCGGTCGACCTGCCGGTCGATGCCCCACGCCCGCTCGAACTGGGCGACGGTCATGGTCGCCAGCTGCTCGCGGACCAGGTGGAGCAGGTCGTCGGCGTGCTCGCGCGTGCCGGCGTCGACGTTGACGACGAAGGCGCCGTTCGAGCGGCGGATCACGGCAAGGGTGCCGACGCTGGAGTGGCTTCGGCGGATCCGGGTAACGGCAGAGCGGACGTTGCCCAAGGCGCGCGAGATCCGTCCATGACGGCGCCCGAAGGAGGCAGGGGTGACCACGGTGGCTGCGTACTCAGACCGTGCTCGGGGGGAGAGCGATGAGGTCATGGTCCCATCGTAGGAATTTCTGCTGTCTGCGCAGGCGAAACGCCCGCATTGGTCGCCCTGAGTCGCCAGCCGTGGGCCACCTGTTCGACGAAACCCAGGCGCTCGAGACGGCTGAGTGTCGCCTGCGTGTCGATCAGGTGGATGCCGGCGGTGCGGGCGACGGACTCGACGCCGGCGGCCTGGCGCCGCGGGACCGCCTCCAGCACCTGGCGGACACGCTCGGGAAGCCGGTCCCGGTCGGTGGTCGCCCCACGGGGTCGTGTCACCAGGTGCTCCCCACTGGCCCCGACCATCTCCAGCACCTCGTCGGCGGTCGTGACGAGCGTCGCGGCGCCTGTCCTGACCAGGTGGTGCACCCCCTCGGACTGCGCCACCGACACCGGCCCGGGCACGCCCATCAGGGGGCGGTGCAGCCGGGAGGCCCAGCCGGCGGAGTTCAACGCGCCGCTGCGCACGGCCGCCTCGACCACGACGGTGCCCCGGGTCAGTGCGGCGATCAGCCGGTTGCGGGTGAGGAACCGGACGCGCGTGGGCGACCGGCCCGGCGCGAGCTCGGACACCACGGCGCCGTGCCGGCCGAGGTGGTCGAGCAGGGGCTTGTGGGCGGTCGGGTACGCCCTGTCGACCCCGCAGGCGAGCACCGCGACGGTGCGGCCACCCGCCGCCAGGGCACCGCGGTGCGCGGCCTGGTCGACGCCGAAGGCGGCGCCCGAGACGACGGCGTAGCCGGCGTGCGCGACCCCGGCCGCGAGGTCGGCCGCGACCGAGGTGCCGTAGGTCGTGGCGGACCTCGAGCCCACGAACGCCACCGACCGCTCGAGCTCGTCGAGGCGGATCGGCCCCTTGACCCATAGTCCGAGGGGTGGCCCGCCGCGCTCGTGGAGCGTCTCGGCCGCCATCAGGTCGTCCAGCCGCGAGGGCCACTCGTCGCCTCCCGGGACCACGAAGCGGATGCCCAGGCGCTCGGCACGGGACAGGTCACGCGCCGGGTCGACGGACGCGAGGCGGACGGCCACATCCCGCCGCATCCGCTGCTCGGCCGCGTCGAGACCGGCCGGGCGGTCGGGGTCGGGCGCCTCGAGCAGGTGGTCACGCAGGGCAGGGGCCCCGAGCTGGGCGACCAGTGAGGCCATCCGCGGGTCACCCGGCTCGCCGAGGGACGCCAGCGCCACGCGGGCCAGCCGATCGGCCTCGGACGCGGTCATCCGGCCCTCCGGCGCAGGCTGGCGTCGAGCAGCGGCTCGCCCGACCGCAGGCGGAGCGCGCAGTCGAGCTGGGTGAATCCGGGCTGGGACACCTCGTCGAGGTCGGCGAGCGTCCAGGCGAGCCGGTGCACGCGAGTGGCTCCGCGACGCGTCAGCCGTCCCTTGCGGACGTCCTCGTCGGTCCGTTGCTGGAGCTCGGGAGCCAGCGGCCACTCGCGCTGGAGCACGGGACCAGGAGCCTGCGAGTTGAGTCGCCAGCTGCGGCCCGCGTAGCGCACCGCCTGCCGCTCGCGAGCGGCGGCGACCCGGGCCCGGACCACCTCCGAGGACTCGCGGACCGCGAACAGGTCGTTGCGCTCGTCGGGAGAGACGGGCTCGACGTATCTCGTGATGTCGACGCGGTCGGTGATCGGCCCGGTGATCTTGCGGCGGTAGGACCGGCGGGCCGACTCGAGGCAGTCGCACCGGTTGAGCCGGGCATGCGCGTGGAAGTTGCCGCACGGGCACGGGTTGCAGGCCATCACCACCAGGCCGCGGGCGGGGAACGTCGCGCTCTCCTCGCCCCGGGTGATCGTCACCTCGCCGCTCTCGAGCGGCTGGCGCAGCGCCTCGATCACGTCGGAGTGGAACAGCGGGAACTCGTCGAGGAAGAGCACGCCGTTGTGGGCGCGGCTGACGTCTCCGGGACGCACCCGGCCGGTGCCGCCGCCGAGGATGCCGACCCGGCTCGCGTCGTGGTGCGGGGCGAAGAACGGTGGTCGCACGATCAGGTCGTCGCCCGGAGCCAGGGCGCCCGCCAGCGAGTGGATCGCCGTCAGCTCCAGCGACTCCTCCGCCGTCAGGTCGGGCAGCACGCCGGGCAGCCTCTCGGCCAGGGTCGTCTTGCCGGCGCCCTTGGGCCCGACCAGCATCAGGTGGTGGCCGCCCGCGGCGGCCACCTCCACCGCGAGCTTGGCGTCGGCCATGCCGTCGACGTCGGCGAGGTCGAGCTCGTCGAGGCGCGACTCCCCGCGCCAGGCGAGCAGGCTCCCGGTCGCCGGACCCGCCACGGGCGGCGCCTCGGGCACCTCCTCGGCGTTGATGAGGGCGACCACCTGGGCCAGCGACCGCAGGCCGTAGACGGACACACCCGGCACCATGGACGCCTCGCGCACCTGGGGCTCGGGCACGAACACCTGCGTGAGGCCGTGGTGGGAGGCGGCCAGCACCATCGGCAGCACCCCGGGCACCGAGCGCAGGCCACCGGCGAGCGTGAGCTCCCCGATGAACAGCGCGCGGCTCAGGTCGCCGACGACCTTGCCCTGGGCGGCGAGCACGGCGACGGCCATAGCCAGGTCGAAGTGGGTGCCGCGCTTGGCCAGGTCGGCCGGTGACAGCAGGATCGTGATGCGCTTGCTGGCCGGCCACTGGAGGCCGCTGTTGATGATCGCCATCCGGCAGCGCTCGCGCGCCTCGTTGATGGCCACGTCGGCGCGGCCCACGACGGTGGTCGCCACGACCCCGCTGGAGACGTCGGCCTGCACCTCGATGAGGTGGCCGGTGACGCCCTGGAGCCAGGTGGTGTACGTCGTCGCGACCGGCATCAGCCGATCCCCCGCACGTGCTCGACGACGGACGGCCCCTTGGGCGGCCGGATGACGGCGACGAGATCCACCCGTACCTCCCGCGGTGCGGCCACGTGGGCGCCCAGCCACTCGTCGGCCACCCGGCGCAGGCGGGCGACCTTCGCGTCGTCCACGGCCTCGTGCGGGAGCCCGCAGGCGTCGGTCGTCCGCGTCTTCACCTCGCACACCACCAGCACGTCGCCGTCGCGCAGCAGCAGGTCGATCTCGCCCGACGACGAGCGCCAGTTGCGCTCGAGCAGCACCATCCCCGCGTCGGTGAGCTCGCGCGCGGCGAGCGTCTCGCCGTACCTGCCCAGTCCCTGCTTGGTCCGGTCGGTCCCGTCGTCCATGGCTGTCCTCCTCTCGACGCAGCCTGCGCGAGAGGACCGACGACGAGGCGCCGGAGCCGCGACGACTGGGGAGAAGGGGTGCGGGAAGACCGTGTGCGGACGGAAAGTGGGCCCCGGGAGAGTCACTCCCGTCAGGTCATCCGGTCAGGCTCGGCGCCGACGCGAACGGCCGACTCAGTTGACGAGAAGTGGGATCTTCTGGCCGGAACCCGTGTAGTTGACGGTTCCGTTCTTGACCGGCGGGTTGGGCAGCGCGTCCGCGTCGAGGAAGATGACCTGGACCGACTTCACCCCGTTGTTGTCCGTGGTGATGCCGTTGATCGAGTTCCCGCTCGTGTAGAGCGGTCCGTCTCCCTTGATGGCCGACGGTGGCTGGTCGGTGATGAAGCAGGGTCGGAAGTCGATGATCTGGTACTTGTTGCTGCCGCCCGGCGCCGGCTGGATCTTGAGAACGGGGACGTAACCGAACCGCGGCGAGTCGTAGATCGACGCGGAGATGAGCGGCGGCCCCGGATAGTTCTCGTCGATGACATCGGCGATCTGGGTCGAGTTGTCGGTGAAGAAGCACGTCAGCACGTCGTTGTTGATCGTCTGGGTGTACTGCACCGTCGTCGCCTCGGCGGTGTATCCGTTCGCGCACTTGGTCAAGTTCCGCGGCTTCAACAGGTACTGGTTGCCCGCCACCGCGGACGATCCCTTGCCGAGGAAGCCACCGGTCGCGACCTTCGCCGACATGCCGGTGTCGGTGTCGACACAGTTCGTGCCGTCCGTCGGCCAGAGCACCGTCGTCGTCTGGGCGGATGAGCAGGTGCCGTCCGCCGGACCGCCCGGTGGATAGATCGCCAGCGTGTTGGTGAGTCCGAGGGCGACGTTGGCGGCACCGACGTCGTCCCACCCGCTGTACGGCGCGTGCGAGAGGAGCAGGGTGCCGAAGTTGCCCGTCGACGAACCCTGCCCGCACAGCAGCGGCGGCGTGCCGATCGTCAGCTTCGGCGCGTTCAGGGTCGGGTTGGGGCCGTTGCCGATGTACACGGCCGACCACTGGTTGTTCTTCTTCACGCGGATGTACCAGAACTGCTGGACACCGGTGACGCCGCGGGTCGCGTCAGGGAGGTCGTTGAAGTGGATCTGGGTGCCGGCGGCGTTGATCGTGAACGGCGTGCTGGTCGCGTTGGCGCTGACCGGGACCGGTCCGGGCACCGCGTTGCCGGACTCGAAGAAGCCGACGTCGGTCACGCCCGTGAAGTTGGTGCCGGCGATGTCGATCGGCTGCAACGTGCCCGTAGCGGTGCCGGCGGGGTAGGCGTTCGGCGTCACCGACGTCAGCGTGGCGTTGTTCTGGTTGGCCGGGGACGGTTCGGTGCCGGCGTACAGGTTGATGAGGGTGGCCGACTGCCCGTTGTTCGGCTGCTGGAGGGTCTGCGGCCCGTAGTCACAGCCGTCGAAGGCGTAGAAGGGAAGGGTCGAGAACTTCGGCGAGCGGATCTCGACGGTCGACACGCCGTTCACGTCGGTGCCGCTGAAGCCGAAGACGTTGGCGAGACCGAAGTCGACGTGGTCCGGAGGAGAGACGAGAGACAGCTGGTTCTTGTTCGCCGTGAGCGACCACGAGCCCGTGGTGTTCTTCTTGGGGACCCCGTAGAAGACCTCGCCGTTCGACGTCACCTTGCAGTCGGTCAGCTGGGCCGCCGTGATGTTCGTTCCCAGCTGCTTGGTCAAGTACGTCGCGACGTCCTTGACGGCCTGGTCCCCAGCGCTGGCCCTGGGTCCGGTGTACTCGGCCGTGGCGCACGCTCCCCCGCTGGTGGCGGGAAGGTTCTTGCCGGCGACGCCGGCGCCCGCGAGTGTGGCCAGGTCCGAGTCCTTCTGGCGATCACGCTTGTGGGCGTAGGTGTTGCCCAGGTCCACGGCCAGGGCCGACACGATCAGCAGCATGGTCGCCATGAGCGCCGTGACGACGGCGATGGCACCGGCCTCGTCGCGTCCGCGCTTCACGAGCAACCTCCGGTGATCGCTGTGATGTCTTCAATCCGTGCCGTCGCCGAGCGCGTGACGTTGCCGCTGTTCGGGACGGGGATGAAGGGGAAGTGCAGGTTGACGGTCGGGAAGGTCGCCGTCAGCATCACAGTGCCGCCGATCTCACCCGGCGACGAAGCGGGCGTCGTGCCGTCGTCCTTCGTGTAGGACTGCGTCACGGTCACTCCCGAGGCAGTCTTGGCCGACGTCGCCGAGCCGAGGCGCTTGTAGACCAGGGTCTGGGCTGTGCCCGCGCCCTGGCAGTCCCCGACACTCATCCGCCGCACGACCTCACCGACTGCGTTGGCGCCGGACTGCATGGCGAAGAAGTACAAGCCGTACTGGATCACCCCGAACACCAGGATCAGGAAGATCGGCATGACGAGGGCGAACTCCACCACCACGGCGGCACGCTCGTTCCGACGTCGTGATCTGATGAGTCGCGCTACCACGTTTCCTCCGAGCCCCGACGGCCGTGGCGCCCCAGGGGACAGGGACGCGGTGGTCGAATGCTAGGTCGAGTGTGCAGTAGGCGCCCGTGGTTCGGGAAAAGTAAACGACTCTCTGTCTAGACCGATCTACGCAGGCTCAGCGCGCTGCTCCTAACGGATCAGGCCGACCAGGTCGAGGTCGGGGAGGGTGACGGCGGAGTTGGGGTCCACCTTCATGGTGATCTGGGTGCCACCGTTGAGCTCGATGCTGGTGACGATGTACTGGGCGTTGGTGAGGTTCATGCCGGCGCCACCGCTGATCTTGAAGGGGTCGGCGTTCGGCACCATGAACACGCCGCGCACGTTGAAGATGCCACCTCCGTTCATGTTGTAGGTCTGGCTCGTGTTGGTCGCGCTCTCGCTCCAGAGCGCCAGGTCCTCCGGGCCGTTCGGGTCGGCCCATGCCGTCACGGCAGCGGGGAGCGATGTGTTCGTCGTGGTGTCGAGGGTCTGGTCGAGCGAGTTCGGAGCCGTCCAGTCGATGTCGCCGCCGGTCTGGGTGAACTGGCCGGTGCCGAGCGTCCCGGCGCACGGGGTGGTGGTGGGAGCGTTGCCGGAGGTCGCGGGGACACACCCGTCGCTCTGACCGCCCAGCATGAACGCCGTGGTGCGGCACAGACGCAACATGCCGCCGTTCGACTCCGCGATCGAGCCCGTCCGGATGAACAGGGTGCCCTTGGTGAGCCCCGCGTTGACCGCGGTGCTGCACAGGGTCCCGGACATGTTGGCCGCGGAGTTGTTCATCTCGAACGACGCACCGTTGCCGATGGCCAGCGCGTTCGTCTTGTTGCCCTGGTTGCCGATGTACACCTTCGTCGCATTGGGCATCTTCAACGTCCCGGAGGGGTTGACCGTGCCGTTGAAGTACACCGCGTTGGCGTTGATGGTGATGCCGGAGGCCTGGAACCCGTTGTTGGCGGTGCAGTTCACGTAGAGCGTGTCTGCGGACGTGATGGACGCGACCTGGGCTGCGGTGGGAGTGCAGTTGTTGAGCGTCTTGTTGAAGCCGGCCGGCGCTGCCGGTGCCGAGAAGATCGGTGCCGCCGCGGTGATGGCTGCCTTGACGCCGGTGAAGTAGCGGTCGTCGATGAGCTTGCGGGTGATCAGTGGACGGGCGCTGACCTCGTTGCGGGTGCCACCCGAGGTCAGGGCGGTGCTGCCGTACACGTAGTCGAGCTGGTCGCGCACGACACCCTGGTTGGCCCCTGTGGCCGCGGCGTACGACGTGACCAGGCCGGGCTTGGTCGGGTCGGGCGCCGTCGGGTTGCTGACCAGCGGCGCGGCGTAGGCGACGATGCCGCTGTCCTGGGCGCCGATGAAGATGTTGCTGTTGCTGCCGCCGGTGCAACCGGTGCCGTCGCTGTCGGCGTGGATGCTTCCGGCTTGCGCCAGCCCGGTGGAGGTGATGGCGCCGAGGACGTGGATGAAGGTGCCCGACCCGCTTCCGCTGTTGCCTGTCCGGAGAGCGGGGCAGCCGGTCCGCTTGAGCAGCAACATGGCTGGTGCACTGCTGCCCGGCACGGTCTTGACCCGACCGACGCTGCGCACGACCGTGCTGAGGCGCGACGACGTCGCGAGGCTGCCCAGCCCGGGCTTCCGGCTCTGCCCGATCGTCACGGCGAGCGTGTCGCAGTAGCGCTTGGTGGTGTCCGTGGTGTCCGAGGAGGACGCGGCGAGGCTGTCCTCGGGGAGTGCGGGAGCCGTGGCGAAGCTGAACCCGCTCTGGATCGTCACGTCCATGCTGAGGTCCCCGGTCGACCCGGCCCAGTGCCACTTGGCCCACGTCGACTTGTCGGCCGGCTTGCACGACTTCAGGGTGAGGGCGGTGCTCGAGCACCCGTTGCCTGTCGCGGCGTTGTTCCCGTCCTTCCAACCGGTGGCCTCGTTGATGCCCACGAAGCGCGGGTCGTTCGCCTTCAGGTAGCGCACGGCAGCACAGACACCGACGTACGAGTGCGGGATGCCGTCGTCCTTGTTGAGTCCGTGCAGCCCGGCCAGCGTCGCGGAGTCCGCGGCCGAACGGTCGACCTGACGGTCCAGGCGCACCAGGCCGAAGTCCATGACCATCGCCGTGACCACGCAGATGGCCGTGAGCGTGAAAGCGATCATGATCGCCACGGCGCCGCGCTCGTCCCGACGCCGCTCCGGACGCTGCCGCACCGTCACTTTGCGGTGCATCGGGTGTCCAGGGTGCGCCCGTAGAAGGACACGGAGTCGGCGTGGAGGGTCATGTTGAGGTCGGGGAAGACCCCGAGACGGATGACCCCCGGCTTCGACATCCAGACCACCACGGCACAGCTGCCGGTGGTCATGGTCGGGAGAGCCGGCTGGGTCCCGCAGGCGGTCCCGGAGTCGGAGGCGATCACCGTGCCGTTGGCCTGGACGAGCTTGGCGCACACCTGGTTGTCGGTGGGGCTCGTGCCGGCGGCGTTGAAGTACACCTGCTGCACGCGGGTCTGGACCGAGGCGCCCCACGTGGCCAGGGCGCCGTCGGCGGCCGCGCCGTACCTGGCGCCCTCACGGGCGGCGTTGGTCGTCGCCACATGGTCGGAGAACGTCAGCCCCGCCGAGATCGTGCCGAAGAGAAGCACGATCAGGAGCGGCGCGACCAACGCGAACTCGACGGCGGACGCACCGCGTTCGGTGCGCCGTCGTCGCGACGGAGACGGCGACGGGGTCGATGGCGTGCTCACGAGGCCTCCGGGGGAAAGGCCGCGACCGCTGGGGGGTGGGTCGCGCACGAGAAGCGTAGGGAGCCGGCATCAGCCTTTCGGTCAGTTCGCCCAACCTGGGGCGACTACGTCTAGACGGACGGAAGAAGGATGCGAACCCGCGTCAACAAGTGCACGCGACAGCCGTCGTCACCCCTTCGGTGGGTCGATCTCCGACGGGCTGAGCTCCTCGACGTTCACGTCCTTGAACGTCAGCACCTTGACGTTCTTGGCAAACCTGGCGGGGCGGTACATGTCCCACACCCACGCGTCGCTCATCGAGACCTCGAAGAAGACGTCGCCGGACTCGGTCCGAGCCTTCACGTCGACCTGGTTGCAGAGGTAGAAGCGGCGGTCGGTCTCCACGACGTACTTGAAGATGCCGACGACGTCGCGGTACTCGCGGTAGAGCGTGAGCTCCATCTCGGTCTCGTACTTCTCGAGATCCTCGGCGCTCATGCTGACTCCCCTCGTCGCGCGTCCACTCCGACGTTAGTGCTTCCGACAAGATCCTCCAGAGGCGGCTCCAGACCGGCCGCGCGCCGGACGTTCACGAACCGCATGCGGTGCACCGGCGAGGGGCCGTGCTCGGAGAGCGCGGCCGCGTGCGCGTCGGTGACGTACCCCTTGTGGGTGCGGAAGTCGTACTCCGGCCACTGCTCGTGCATCTCGCACATGATCCGGTCACGGGTGACCTTGGCCAGCACCGAGCCGGCGGCGATGCAGGCCGCCACCCGGTCGCCCTTCCACACGGCAAGGCCCGGCACGCCCAGTCCGTCGACCGGGAAGCCGTCGGTCAGGACGTACTCCGGCGGCACGTCGAGCAGCGCCACGGCCCGGCGCAGCGCCTCGACGTTCGCCACGTGCATGCCGAGCCGGTCGCACTCCTCGGAGTCGATGACGACGACGGACCACGCCAGCGCCCGCCGGAGGATCTGGGCGTAGCAGCGCTCGCGCGCCTTCTCGGTCAGCAGCTTGGAGTCGGCCAGGCCCGGGATCCGGCCGCCCTGCGAGTCGCGCAGGATCGCGGCTCCGGCGACCAGCGGGCCGGCGCAGGCGCCACGGCCGGCCTCGTCGGCGCCGGCGATGTGCACGATGCCGGTACGCCGCAGCGCGCGCTCGTAGCCGTAGAGGCCGGCGTCGCTGCGCACGGTCAGGCCGCGGGGCAGGTCACTCATGGGCGCTCATGGGGCGGCGTCGGGGACGTCCGCGAAGGTCGAGGGCCGGTGCAGCCAGTGGAAGTGGGAGCGCGGCCAGAGCAGCACGAACACCTTGCCGACCACCAGGTCGACCGGCACGAACTCCGCCCCGGGCACGCAGTCGGTCACCGTCTTGTCGCACATGTGCACCGTGGAGTCGGCGGAGTGGGCGCGGTTGTCGCCCATCACGAAGATGTGCCCCGCCGGCACCGGACCGGCCGTCCAGCCGGTCTCGCAGGGCTTCATCGGTCCGTAGCAGTCCTGGCCGCCGTCCACGCGGGCGTACGACTTCTCGTTCAAGGCGACGCCGTTGACCTCGAGCCGACCCCGGTCGTCGCAGCAGTGGATCACGTCGCCGGACACGCCGATGACGCGCTTCACCAGGTGTCCGCCCGAGGGGTACAGCCCGATCTTGGCCATCAGCTTGGTCACCGTGTTCGGCGGTCCGACGGCCTCGGAGCCGCTGAGCCAGCCGCCCGGGTCCTTGAACACCACCACGTCGCCACGCTGCGGGGTGCCGCCGAACCAGTACGACACCTTCTGCACCAGGATCCGGTCGTTGCGCACCAGACCCGGCTCCATCGACTCCGACGGGATGTAGAACGCCTGGACCAGCAGGGCCTTGATGAGGATGGCCAGACCGAGCGCGACAGCCAGGAGAAAGATGGTCTCCTGCCAGAGCGGGAGGTGCTTCTTCGGTGACTCCTGCTCGGTCTGCACGGAGGCGTCGGAGCGCTCGGAGGTCACCGAGAGAGCCTAACCACTGACCCCGAGAACCGGCTCAGCGACGCGTCGTCGTGGGGACGGGGTCCGGGACCCCGGCGAAGTCGTCGGGACGGTGCAGCCAGCGGAAGTGGTCATGGGGCCAGAGCACCACCAGCACCTTGCCGACGACCAGGTCGACCGGGACGTACGCCTCGTCGTTGGTCCTGCCGTTCGCCTTGCGCAAGTGGTACGACGAGTCGGCGGAGTCGTTCCGGTTGTCGCCCATCACGAAGATCGTGCCCGCCGGCACCGGGCCGGCCGTCCAGCTGCACCCGGGGACCATCGGCCCGAAGCAGGCCGCGCCGCCCTTGCGGGCGTACGTCTTCTCGTCCAGCGCGACGCCGTTGACCTCGAGGCGGCCCCGGTCGTCGCAGCAGTGGATGGTGTCGCCGGCGACGCCGATCACCCGTTTCACCAGATGACCGCCGGACGGGTACAGCCCCACCTTGGCCATCAGCTTGGTGACCGGGTTGGCCGGGCCGACCAGGTCCTCCTCCGGCAGCCAGCCGCCGGGGTCCTTGAACACCACGACGTCGCCACGCTGGGGGGTGCCGCCGAACCAGTACGACACCTTCTGCACCAGGATCCGGTCGTTGCGCACCAGACCCGGCTCCATCGACTCCGACGGGATGTAGAACGCCTGGACCAGCAGCGCCTTGATCAGGACGGCCAGCCCGAGGGCCAGCACCAGGAGCAGCAGGCTCTCGAGCCACATCGGCAGCTGCCGACGACGCTCGGGCTCGTCCAGCCGGACGGAGCCGCCCGTGCCCGGGCCGACGTCTTCGGTCGTCACGGACAGGCCGCGGGGAACGGGTGGGGGTACCGAGGGCGACGCGGCCCTCAGGCCTCGCGCCGCTCCTTGATCTTCGCGGCCTTCCCGCGCAGGTTGCGCAGGTAGTAGAGCTTGGCGCGTCGGACGTCACCACGGGTGACGACCTCGATCTTCTCGAAGATCGGCGAGTGGAGCGGGAACGTGCGCTCGACACCGACGCCGAAGGAGACCTTGCGGACGGTGAAGGTGCGGCCCACACCGGAGCCGTGCACCCGGATCACCACGCCCTGGAAGATCTGGACACGGGCGCGGGAGCCCTCGACGACCTTGACGTGCACCTTGACGGTGTCACCGGCGCGGAAGGCGGGGAGGTCGTCGCGCTTGCTGGCATTGCCGAGCTCGGCGACGGCAGAGAAGTTCTTGACGCTCATGTCTCTCCTCACGGGTGCCACAGGTCAACCGCGGATCGATGCGGGGATGTGCAGTTGGGGATCGGTCCAGTCATCGTGGCCAGCGGCGTCAGCGCCCCCTGTGGCAGGTGCCCGACGCAGGTTCCCCGGCTTTGCTGTCCGGTTCGCCCTTCGGCCGACTGGGCCGACGGGCAAGTCTGCCAGACGTCATCCGGGGGCCGAAATCCGAGCGAGACCTAGCGCTTCTTCACCATCGACACCACGCCCGGCTCCGGCGTCCCGGTGAGCCGGTACCCCGCCTTCTTGTACATCCGCTGGTTGCGCGTGCTCCCGGCACCGGTGAACAGGGCGTACGACGTCACCTCGGCCGGCGCCGCCTCCTCGACCGCGCGGAGCAGCACCCGGCCCAGCCCGCCGCCCTGGAGGTCGGGTGCGACCATCAGCCGACCGACGTGCCACACCCCGCCCCGTGCCGCGCCACGCACGGCACCGACCAGACGGCCGTGCGACCGGGCCACCAGGACCGTGTCCCGGGCCATCCAGCCGCGCACGTCGTCCGGCGACTCCTCGAGGGCCGGGATGCGCACCCCCGGGTTGGCCTCCATCTCCTGGAGCCAGCACGCGCGTTGCAGGGTGTACAGCTCCCCCGCGTCCGCGGGCTCGGCACGGTGCAGCAGCACATCGTCGGTCAGCACCGCCGGCGACAGCAGGTCGGGCCGCCGCGTGGCGGTGCGGCGTACGGACTGCTCGTGCCGCCACCGTGCGATCGCACCGTGGTCACCGCTGAGCAGCACGGGAGGAACGTCCAGGCCGCGCCAGGATGCCGGCTTGGTGTACACCGGCGCCTCGAGCAGACCGTCCTCGTGCGACTCCTCGACCAGCGACCCGGCGTTCCCCATGAACCCGGGAACCAGCCGGACGACCGCCTCGCAGATGGCCAGCGCGGCGACCTCGCCACCGTTCAGCACGTAGTCGCCCACGGAGACCTCGCGCACCTCGAACCGGCCGGCGACGTGCTCGGCGTAGTACTCGGGCACCCGCTGGTCGATCCCCTCGTACCTCCCGCACGCGACCACCAGGTGCGAGCGGGCCGCCAGCTCCCGGGCCATCGCCTGCGTGAACCGCTCCCCCGCCGGCGTCGGCACCAGCAGGGTCGCGCCCTCGGCGCCCACGTCGACGCTGTCCAGCGCCTCACCCCAGGGCTCGGGCTTCATCACCATCCCGGCGCCGCCGCCGTACGGCGTGTCGTCGACCGTGCGGTGCCGGTCGCGCGTCCAGTCCCGCAGGTCGTGGACGCGTACGTCGAGCAGGCCCGAGTCGCGCGCCTTGCCGGCCAGCGAGAGGTCGAGGGCGTCGAAGTACGCCGGGAAGATGGAGAACAGGTCGATCCGCACGTCTCACGCGTCCCCGTCGGCGAAGGGGGCGACCAGCCCGGGGCGGTCGGCGACCACCACCCGGCCGGCGGCGACGTCGACCTCCGGGACCAGCGCGGCCACGAAAGGCACCAGGGTCGGGCGGCCGTCGGTGGCCCGGACCTCGAGCAGGTCCTGGGCGCCGTGCACGAGCCCGGTCACCTCGCCGATGACGGCGCCGTCGAGGTCCTCCACGCGCAGCCCGACCAGCTGGTGGTCGTAGAACTCGTCGGGGTCCGCCGGCGACTCCGATGCGTCGAGGTGGGCCAGCAGGAGCGTGCCGCGGGCGCCCTCCGCGGCGGTGCGGTCGGGCAGCTCGGCGAACTTCACCAGCAGCGTCGTCCCGTGCCAGCGCAGGGAGTCGATCGCCAGGCTGGTCAGGCCGCTGGCGGAGCCGCGGGGCGGCTCGGCCGCCAGGGTGGTCCCGGCGACGAAGCGGCGCTCCGGCTCGTCGGTGCGCACCTCGACGGTGACCTCGCCCCGGAGCCCGTGCGGCTTGCCGATCCGGCCGACGACGACCTCGACGCTGTCATCATCACGGGCCACGCGGGTGAGTCTAGGAATGACGACCGGCGCCACCCCATCGAGGGGTGACGCCCGGTCCGGGTCGATCAGGGTGTCAGCGACCGCGGTCGACGTCGACGAAGTCGATCCGCGCTCCGCCGCGGCCCGCGAGGGCCCCGATCACGGTGCGGAACGCCGTCGCCGTGCGGCCGTTGCGGCCGATCACCTTGCCGAGGTCGTCGGGGTGCACGCGCACCTCGAGGATCGAGCCCCGGCGCAGCTGCTTGTCACGGACCGTGACGTCGTCGGGGTTGTCGACGACGCCGCGGACCAGGTGCTCCAGTGCCTCGGCGAGCATCATGCTCAGGCCTCGTCGCCGGACTTGGCCTCGGCGTCGGCCTCGGCGGTCTCAGCGGTCTCGGCGGCGTCGGCGGCACCCTCAGGGGTCTCCTCGGCGGGCACCGGAGCCGGGGCCTCCTCAGCCGGAGCCTCGGCAGCCGGGGCCTCCTCGGCGGGAGCCTCGGCAGCCGGAGCCTCGGCAGCCGGGGTCTCCTCGGCGGCGGGCGCCTCCTCGGCCTTCTTCTCGGCCTTCTTGCGGGCGGTGGTCGCGCCGGCCTTGGGCTCGCTCGCGGCGTCCTTGAGGGCCTCGTTGAAGATCTCGAGCTTGTCGCGCTTGGGCTCCTTGACCTTCAGGGTGCCCTCGGTGCCCGGCAGGCCCTTGAACTTCTGCCAGTCACCGGTGATCTTGAGGATCTGCTCGACGGCCTCGCTCGGCTGCGCGCCGACGCCCAGCCAGTACTGCGCCCGGTCGGTGACGACGTCGATGTACGACGGGTCCTCCTTGGGGTGGTACTTGCCGATCTCCTCGATCACCTTGCCGTCGCGCTTCTTGCGGGAGTCGACGACGACGATGCGGTACTGCGGCACCCGGATCTTGCCCAGGCGCTTCAAACGGATCTTGACGGCCACGTCTGTGGTGTCTCCTCGAAAGTGGTGGTGGTGAGGACTCCGCGGCCAGGTGGGGAACCGGGTGAGAGTCCTCGGGGCGCCGTACACGGGTCGGATGAGAGGGTCCAGCCCGCCACGGAACTCAGCGCGTCATTCTGCCAGAGGCCGGTCCGCGCGGCTCAATCGGCGGACAGGGACGGGCGTCCTGGTCCCATCGGGTGGAATCTTCGTCCGATCGGTCAGTTCCGCGACGTTCTGCCTCCGCTCGCTCGGTCCGGATTTTACCCTCCGAACGTGACGAAGAGCCGTACGGAGTCGGCCCCTGATGCCTGGCTGGTCGAGCTGACCCGCATGGCGTCCGGGCGCGCCTCCCTGGCGGCACGATGCCGCGCTCGCGCAGCGGCGCGACCGTGGACGATCGTCGTCCTCGCGCTCGGGGTGCTCCTGGCGAGCTCCACCACGGTCCTCCTGATCGGTTCTCGCGCGCGTGGGGTCGACCATCCCGATCAGTGGGACCAGCGTGTCGCTCCGTTCGTCGAGCTGGTCGAGAAGGAGCGGGGACTGCGCTTCGCCCACCCGGTGTACGTCGACTTCCTCCCACCCGAGCGTTTCCTCTCGAGCTCCGCGCCGGCCGATCTCGACCTGGACGGTCAGGACCACGCCACGATCGAGGACACGGCTCGTCTGCTCCACGCTCTCGGCGTCGTGGGCAGCGTGCTCGATCTCGAGAACGACTCCGGACGGCTCCGCGGGACCCCGGTGCCGCTCGGGTACTACTCCCCGTCCACGCAACGCGTCGGACTCCGGGGCACCGAGCTCACGCCCGCGCTGCAGGCGGCGTTGGTCCATGAGCTGACCCACGCCCTCCAGGACCAGCACGTCGACATCACGAGCCGGCTCGCCGATCTCGAGGGTGACCCCGCCAAGCAGTCGGCCTTCCGGGCGCTGCTCGAGGGGGACGCCGACCGCGTGGAAGCGGTGTGGCGCGCGACGCTCGACGATGCCGCGCAGCAGCTGCTCGAGGCCGACGCGGCGCGTCTCCAGCCTCCGGCGGACAGGTCGTCGGCGGTACCCTCCGCGCTCAGGACGCTGGTCGGGGCTCCCGACAGGCTCGGCGCACTCCTGGTCGACGTCGTGCGCGCCGCCCACGGCGAACGTGGCATCGACGACATGTTCCTCACCCCGCCGAGCACCCAGGAGCACCTGCTCGATCCGTGGAGCCTGGTGCAGGACCACCAGGGCTCGCTCGCCGTGGCAGCTCCCTTGGTCCGGGCCGGGGACGAACGCTTCCAGGAGGGCACGTTCGGAGCCGTCTCGTGGCTCGTTCTGCTGGCGTCGCGGGTGGCTCCCGAGGATGCCCTCGCCGCCGCCCGGGGTTGGGGCGGTGACGCGTACGTCGCCTTCCGGCGCGACGGCACGGACTGCGCGCGCATCAGCTACGCCGCGGACACCCCCGCGGACCGCACCCGGATGCGTGCCACCCTTCGGCTCTGGGTCGAGCGCGGCCCTCGCGCGTCGGCGCACGTCGAGAGGCGCGGTCAGCAGCTCGTGCTCGAGTCCTGCGCACCGAAGAGGGCGACCGAGGTCGGCGCTGATCGCTCGCACGCGGCGATGGACCTGGCCGTGCTCCACACCGAGGTCTCGTTGGCACTGGTGCGGAAGGGCTTCGACCCGGAGACCGCGAGGTGTGGCAGCGACCGTCTGCTCGAGCTGACGGCCGATCGTCGCGACGCCACGCTGTCGCACGCACGTGTCCTGAGGCGCGTGGTGCACCCGTGCCTCCCGGACGGGACTGACTGACGGCAGCGTCGTCCATGATTCGTCGCATGGATCCCACGGAGGTGCCACCCGGGCAGCCGTACGCCCAGCCACCGCCCGGGTGGCCCTACGGCGACCCACCAGCGCCGCCGAAGCCGGCCAGGTCCGCGGAGGAGAAGCCGCGCCGGATCCCTCGCAAGGCCTGGTACCTGTTCGGGACCGGGCTCATCGTGCTCGGCTTCGTGCTGATGCTCGTGTTCATCGGGGTCGCGGTGACCCAGGGTCTGCGGGTCTTCTCCGACTCCGTCGACATCCGGGTGCCGGGATCCAGCCAGGTCGACCTGCCTCCGGGCACGGAGCGGATGATCTGGGCCCGGCCCGGTGACAGCCGCGGCTGCTCGACCACCGACACCAGCGGCACCGAGCTGCCGATCGACACCGACGTCAGCGTGAGCGTGAGCATGAACGGCGACGAGTGGGTCGGCGTCGGGAAGTTCCCCACGGGCAACGGGCACGTCGTCGTTGAGTGCGACGGCTCCGAGGGCGAGCTGCGCATCGCGCGCGTCTTCGGCGCCTGGAGCTTCGTCGGCTCGATCCTCGGGGCCGTCTTCTCACCGTTCGTGTTCGGGTTCGCCGGGGCGGGCGTGCTGGCGGTCACCGGCGCGCGGCACTACCGCGAGACCCGTCGATGACATGTCAGGACGTCTGGTCGACCTGGTCTGCGGCGGTCGGGTAGCCGGGACAGACCGGCTCGTCGTACGCCTCCACATCGCCGAAGAACGTCTTCCACTCCTCGTAGGTGGGGTTCCGCGCTGCCAGCGCGCACAGTGCCTCGACCATGCCGTCCGGAGTCACGTCCCAGAGCACGACGCCCGCGGGGGTGTTGATGAGCAGGGCCCGGCCGTCGGGGCGTAACCAACCGCCCCGCACCCCATCCGGGGGCTGCGTGGGGATCGGATCTCCGAGGCGGGCCCGGGAGGACCAGTCGACGAGGTAGAGGTCCTGGTCGGTGGACGTGGCCAGCACCCGCGACCGATCGCGGCTGACCTGCACTCCGACCACGGCTGTCTTCGCCCGGGCGAGCAGGATGCCGTCGGTGAAGATCTCGGGCCCGACCACGATCCGCCCGTCGTCGTCACCGGAGAGGACGTTGCCGTCGGAGGTGAGCAGGACGCTGGCGTTCCGCTCGAGTCCGCGGGAGACCTCCGCGCCGTTCAGCGCGTCGAACTCCCTGGTCTCCCACTCGCGCAGGAACCCCTGGAGGCCCTGGGAGTGGTAGGTCACCAGCACCCGCCGGTCGTCCGCGGCAACGCGCGCGTCCTCCACGCCGGGCAGCTCGATGACCGGACCCGCCACGTCGTCGGCGCCGATCTCGAAGCGGGTGACGAAGGTCGTGTCGCCGCGTCGGCTGACTGCCCACGCGTACCTCCCCTCGCCGCCCCCGGGGTACGCCGCGGAGGCACCCGGGACCGGTATCCCCATCACCCGTCGACTCGGTATCTGCACGAGGACCGGCTTCCGGCCGAGCACCGCCACCGTGTCCGGCGACACCCAGCCGGCCCGCCCCGGGGGTAGCCGGAGCACGCGTCGGCCCTGGTCGTCGTGGATCGCGGTGGAGCCGTCTGCCGCCCGGGCCAGCCACCACCGGCCGGTCGGGTCGTAGCCGCCGACCGCGGCCGCGCCGGGCACGAGCAGCCGGGCACCGAGACCGGGGCCGTCGAGGTTCCACCGGGCGTACGACGCCCCGATGTGTTGGAACTCCACGAGTATCTGAGAGCCGTCCGAGGCGCTGTGCACTGCCGTGGCCCCCAAGGGCCCGAACTGTGAGTCGAGCGTCTGTCCCAGCAGACCCGTCCTGGGGTCGCGCTCCTCCACCAGGCTGCCGGTGGTGCAGAAAAGCCGTCCCGGCCGGAACGCGACGGTCAGAAGGACGCACCCGTGCGAGCCCGGCTGACCCGCCGTGCTCCACAGCCGACGTCCTGAGAGCCGGTCGAGGGCCAGCTGTCCCCGCGTGCCCGCCACGGCGATGGTCCGCCCGGCGACGAGAATGCGTACGTCGGCCGTCCTCGCCGGCACCGGCAGCAACCGTAGGAGACCGAGCGTGCGTGCCGACACCTCGCGCAAGGGACCGGTCCGAGCGCCCAGGAGGAGCCGGTCCGGGCCTGAGTACGCCACTGCGGTGACGCCCATCCGGTCCTGGGCCACCAGCCGGCCGGACGCGGTCTCCCAGGTGCGAACGTCCCACCGGCCCTCGCCCCCCACGGCCGTGACGAGTGACCCGTCCGGGCTGACGGCGACGTCGCTCGCCGTGAAGTCAGTCTCGATCGCACGCCGGTGGGCGCGGAGCGGCTGGAGGTCGTAGACAGCGATCACCGGGCAGCTGGGCGGGCAGGCTGTGCTGATCGAAGGTGTCACCAGCTGGACCGCGCGCCTGCCGTCGGCGCTGACGCGGAGCACGGACGGCACCTCGACGGCCGGGAGGTACCTGCGGACGGGACCCGTCGTTCGCCCGGTGACGGGGTCCATCAGGCCGACCGAGGTGCCCGAGGCCACCAGGAACCGGTCCTGCCCCGGCACCTCGGCGGCGGCCATGAAGGCGCCGAAGGGGTTCGCCCGGTAGCCGAGAAAGCCTGACCCGAAAGGCAGGTTGCTCAGCAACGCGGACTCGCTCAGCACGTCGGGCTGCTCCTGCCAGGCCCGCACGGCCAGCAGCCCCGCCACCGGTCGGTCGGAGGCACGCAAGGCCACGGAGCGCGCCACCATCGACTCGTGCTCGGCCGTGCGGGCGGCGGCGGTGGCGGCGTCGCGGCCGCGGGCCGCGGCGCCACCTCTGTCCACGGCGACCTGCCAGGCGACCCCGGCCAGGACGAGCAGCGCGAGGGCGGCGGCGACCAGGACCCGGAGCCGGCGGTTCTGGGCCCGCTGCCGTCCGGCCTCCTGGGCCAGGCGGCGCACGTCCGCGTCGGCGGCGGCCCGCGAGGCGTCCACGAAGCTCCGCTCGGTGTCCCCGAGGGGCTCCTGACCGCGCTCGAGCCAGTCGAGCGCGGCCGTCAGCCGGGCGCCGCGGTAGAGCTCGGACTCGGACCGGTCGAGCGCCTCCCATCCCGCCGCGGCGACCGCGAGGTGGCGTCGGATCTGCTGTCCCGCTCGGTCCTCGTCGAGCCAGGAGCGCAGCCGCGGCCACGCCCGTACCAGCGCCTCGTGCGCGAGGTCGTACCCCTGGGCGTGCGAGGTGACCAGCCGCCCTCGGACCAGGAGGTCGAGCATCCGGCGGCGCGCGTCGCCCAGACCGGTGGCGACGTCGGCGGCGAGCGGCGTGCGGAACGGTTCGCCCGTCTCCGACAGGGAGACCAGGTGCAGCATCAGCCAGCGCACGTCGGCCTGCTCCTCGGGCGAGACGCCCTCGTAGAGACGCTCGGCGGAGGCGGCGACGGCGTCCCGGATCCCGCCGGCCGCGCGGTAGCCGTCGACGGTCAGGAGCGTGTCCTCCCGACGGCGCCAGGTCTCGGCGAGTGCGTGCGAGAGCAGCGGCAGCGCACCCGGCTGGCCCTCGGCGTCGCGCACGAGCAGGTCCACCAGGCCGGGCTCCAGCCGCAGGCCCGCCGACCGGGCCGGACCCTCGACGACCTCGCGTACGCCGGCACCGTCCAGCGGCGCGACCAGGTGCAGGCCACGCTCAACCAGCCGCGCGAGCTCGGGCTCGGCCGCGAGGGCGGCGACGTGGTCGCCCCGCACGGCGACGACGACGGGAGCCGACTCGCGCGCGTAGCGGGACAGCTGCCGCAGCCAGGCGAGCGCCTCCTGCGGGTCACCCAGCGTGAAGGCCTCCTCGAGCTGGTCGACGACGAGCACCGGGTGGCCCGGCCACGGCTGCCGCGCCGCAGCCATCGCGGCGGCCCCGTCCCGACCCGGCGTGAAGACCGCCACCGGCCTGCCCGCCCGGCGCAGCCGGGGCACCAGCCCGGCGCGCACCAGCGAGGACTTGCCGGATCCGGAGGGGCCGCTGACCACGAGGATCGGTGCCTCGTCGAGCCGGGCCAGGCACGCCACGACGTCGGCGTCGCGGCCGAAGAAGGTGTCGCCGTCACCCTCGAGGTAGGGCTCGAGGCCCTTCCACGGACAGGCCTGCCCAGCGATGCGGACCTCGTGGTCGGCGGCCAGGCTGGGGTCCTGGGCCAGGATCCGCGACTCGAGGGTGACCAGCTCGGAGCCGGGGTCCAGGCCGAGCTCCTGACCGAGCGCCCGACGCGCGGCACGGATCGAGGCCAGGGCGTCGGCCTGACGTCCGCCGCGGTACTGCGCCAGGGCCAGCAGCGCCCAGCGCCGCTCGCGGAACGGCTGCTGCCCGGTCAGCACGGTCCCGTCCGCGGCCACGCCGAGGTGGTCGCCGGCGTCCAGCCGTGCCTGCAGCAGGTCCTCCTCGGCCGACAGCCGCAGCTGACCGAGACGCACGGCCTCCAGGCGGCCCGGCAGCCACTCCTCGAGACTGTCGAACGCCGGGCCCCGCCACAGGGCGAGCGCCTCCCGCAACAGTGGGACCGCCCGCTCCGGCGACCGGCGCGCCAGGTGCTCCTCGGCACGGGTCACCAGGTCCTCGAACTGCTGCCGGTCCAGGTCGAGCCGGTCGGCCGCCAGCCGGTACCCGCCGGCCACGGTCTCGATGGCGTCGACGCCCAGCGCCTGCCGGAGCCGGCTCACGCACCCCTGGACGACCTTCGGCCAGGAGGGCGGCGGCTGCTCTCCCCACAGCGCCTCGGCCAGGATCTCGGCGTCCACCCGCTCCCCCGGGCGCAGCGCGAGCGCCGAGACGACGACCCGGTCACGGGGCCCGAGCGCCTTGCCGCTGTCGTCGACCTCGAGCGGACCGAGCACGCGGAGGCGGCGCACCTCGTGATTGTCAGCCGGTGGCGAAACCCGGTCAACGGCGCTGATACCGGGCTGATACCTCCTCGGCGGGGCTCCGATACCGGTGGTGCGCAGTCTCGGTGACGAGCCCGACATCCGGGTTCGACCACCACCGAAGGGACACTCCGATGACCAGCAAGACCCGCACCAACCTCCGCACCACCGTCCTCACCACCGTCGCCGCGGCTGCCCTGTCCGGGCTGGTGCTGACCGGCGGCGGAGCCGAGGCCCAGAACCAGTTCCCGACGATGCGCGGCAACGGCTACACGACGCTGGACCACCCGGCGCTGCCCTGCCACCTCTCCGTGGAGGCCGTCGCGAACTGGGGGGAGACGAGCGCGCACCTGCCGCTCGCCTGCACCTACGGCCCCAAGTGAGGGATCAGGCGACGACGGCGCCTCGCAGCACCACCCGTCGCGGCGAGAGCAGGGCCGTCAGGTCCGCACGGGGGTCCCGGTCGTACACCACGAGGTCGGCCGGGGCCCCCTCGTCGAGCGTCGCGTTCCAGCCCAGCCACTCGCGGGCCCGCCACGAGGCGGCACCGAGGGCGTACTCCGGCGGCATGCCGAGCTCGGCCATCGCGAGCACCTCGCCGGCGAGGTTGCCGTGGCGGCTGACGCCGCCGCCGTCGGACCCGGCGTACAGCGGGATGCCCGCGTCGTACGCCGCCATGATCGTGGCGCGACGTCGGGCGTGCAGGTCGGTGATGGTGGCGGCGTACGCCGGGAAGCGGGCCTGGCCGGCCTCGGCGTACTCGGGGAACTTGTCCAGCTGCATCACCGTCGGCACCAGGGCGGTCCCGCGGGCGGCCATCGCGTCGATGAGCGACCCGTCGAGGCCGGTGCCGTGCTCGATGCAGTCGATGCCCGCGTCGATCAGGCCCGGAAGTACGTCGTGGCCGAAGCAGTGCGCCGTCACCCGGGCACCCTCGGCGTGCGCGGCGGCGATCGCCTCGGCGAACGCGTCGGCCGGGAACGACGGCGCGAGGTCGCCCTCGTCGCGGGAGATCCAGTCCCCGACCAGCTTGATCCAGCCGTCGCCTGCCCGGGCCTCATGAGCCGCGGCGGCGGCCAGCTCGCCGGGCTCGACCTCGTCGGCGTAGTTGCGGATGTACCGCTTCGTGCGGGCGATGTGCCGGCCGCACCGGATCAGCCGCGGCAGGTCGTCGCGGTCGTGGATCCAGCGGGTGTCGGCGGCCGAGCCGGCGTCCCGGATGAGCAGCGCGCCGGCATCACGGTCCTGGACCGCCTGCGCCTCGGCCTCGTCGTCGGGGATCGCGCCGTGGTCGTCCAGGCCGATGTGGCAGTGGGCGTCCACCAGCCCCGGGACGATCCACCCCTCCGCCACGGTCTCCGCGCCGGCCTGAGGCTCGAGAGTCACCCGGCCGTCGACGACGTACAGGTCGCGGGCCTCGCCGTCGGGGAGCACCGGGCCGCGGAAGAGCTGGCTCGTCGGCATGGATGTGAACGTATCCCCTCGGTGCCCCTGGACGCCGGGCTAGCCTCGTGGAGTGAGCCTGATGACCCGGCTGGGCGAGAGCGTGCTGGTGCGGCACCGCCGCAACCTCATCCTGCTCGCGCGCTTCGGTGCCGTCGGCATCTCCGGCGTGGTCGTCAACATGATCGCGCTGATCGTGGCCAACAAGCTCGGGCCGGCGCACGACCAGGCCATCGTGGGGCTGCCGTTCAGCGAGTTCAACATCCGCTGGTACCACGTGTTCTCGACCTTCGCCTTCCTCGTGGCGAACCTGTGGAACTTCCAGCTCAACCGCACCTGGGCCTTCCAGACCTCGCGGCACGCCGCCTGGTGGAAGGAGTACTGGCCCTTCCTCGTCGTCGGCGCCCTGGGCCAGGCGGTCGGCCTCGTCGTGCTGACCGCGCTGATGCACCCCGGCTCGCCGATCTCGCTGCCGACGTCGGTCTTCGACGACTCGTCCGGGTTCCGCACCCGCCTCTACTGGGCGCAGCTGATCGTGATCGCCCTGGTCACGCCGGTGTCGTTCGTGCTGAACAAGGTCTGGACCTTCAACGCCGTCCGCGACCTGCACCGCCAGGAGCGGGAGGAGCGGGCCCGGCAGCTCATCGGGCGCTAGACGCCCTGATCGCGACCGACGCCCACGTGCGCCACGGTCGCCAGGCCTCGGCGACCTCGGCGAAGCCCGCGGCGTCCAGCCGGCGGCCGAGCAGCCGGCCGGTCTCGGCGACCACCCGCGGCTCGGTGGTCGGGAGGACGTCGGTCTGACCGAGCGCCCGCACGCTCACGAGCTGGCTGTAGAACGGCCCGATCCCCGGCAGCCCCTGCAGGTCCCGCTCGACCTCGGCCGCGTCCCGGGCGCGCAGGGTGGCGGTGTCCAGCTCCCCCGCGACGGCCCGCTCGGCCACCGCGTGCGACCGCTCGATCTTCACCTCGGGGATCCCGGGGAACGCGTCGACCTCGAGCAGCCGCGCGGGCGTCGGCACCGCCGGCAGCTCCTCCCCTGCCACCGTCAGGACGCGACCGTGCGCGCGGGACAGCTCGGCACGTACCTCCGCCATCTGCTTCATGGGCCGGCGGGCCGACAGCACCGCCCAGAGCAGCGCCTCGTACGCCGACTGGAAGAGCACCGGCCGGAGCCCGGGCCGCGCCGCCTGAGCCGTCGCCAGCAAGGGGTCGCCGTCCACCAGCGCGTCGTACGACGTCGCGTCGACGTCGACCGACAGGATCCGGGGCCGCCTGGGCGGCCGCCGCGTCGACCCGGTCGGTGCCGGCGACGGTCATCTCCAGCACCTCCGCGGCCGGCTGCGTGACGGCGACGCCGGCGTGCTCGTCGTACCCGTCGAGGACGAACGCCAGCCGCATCACGTCGCCGGCGCTCGCCTGGGTGTACCCGAAGCCGAACCCGATCGCCTCCCGCAGGGAGAACCGCCCCCGGACCTTCCACTCCACCGTCTCCATGACGCCGGACGCTAGGGGGCGGCGCCGACACTGCTTGTAACGCGGTGTTAGACCGTCTTCCCACGTGTTCTAACGCGTGGGAAGACGGTCTAACACCGCGTTACAAGCGGCTCGAGCGTCAGGCGGGCGTGAGCTGCTCGAGCAGCCAGGCGGGGCCGACGACCTGGGCGCCGAGACCCTCCAGGCGCGCCTCCAGCATCCGGTCGGCGGTGACGGCCGTGACGTCGTGGCCGGCCTTGCGGAGGATGGTGACCTCGGTGACGATCGCGTCGTCACCCTGGCCCGAGGCGTGGGTGACACGCACGTGGGCGTCGCGCCCGCGACGTACGCCGCCACGCGCCCCGCCCTCGAGCACGAGCACGACCTCGTCGTGCGACAGGTCGGCGACCATCAGGCGCTCGTGGAGGCGGCGCGTGGCCGCACCGCGGTCCTTCCACCAACCGTCCGGCTGCGAGCCGACGACGTTGGCCGAGTCGATGACGAGGACGCTGCTCACTTGAGGTACTTCGAGAAGTCCTTCGGCAGCTCGAGGGCCGCAGCGGCCTTCTCGTAGTCGATCTCCTCCCCGCCTGGGTTGCCGAACGGGTTGGTGCCGTTTCCTGTCGATGCCGCCTTCTCCTGACGGGCCTTCTCCTCGGCGGCCGCCTTGGCCGGGTTGCCCGAGACGCGACGGCCCTTGGCCGGCTTGGCCTTGCCCTTGTTCTTGCGGCCGCCCACGGCGGCCATGCCGGGCATCCCCGGCATCCCCGGGAGCCCGCCGCCCTTGGCGAACGACATCATCATCTTGCGGGCCTCGAAGAACCGGTCGACGAGGTTGTTGACGTCGGAGACCTGGCGGCCGGAGCCCTTGGCGATGCGGGCCCGCCGCGAGCCGTCGATCATCTTGGGGTTGTCGCGCTCGGCCGGCGTCATCGACCGGATGATCGCCTGGATGCGGTCGATCTCGCGCTCGTCGAAGTTCTCGAGCTGCTCGCGGAACTGGCCCATCCCGGGCAGCATCCCCATGATCTTCTGCATCGAGCCGAGCTTGCGGACCTGCTGCATCTGCTCGAGGAAGTCGTCCAGGGTGAAGTCCCCACCCTGGCCCGAGAGCTTCTGCGCGGCCTTGAGCGCCTGCTCCTGGTCGAACGCCTTCTCGGCCTGCTCGATCAGGGTCATGACGTCGCCCATGTCGAGGATGCGCGAGGCCATCCGGTCGGGGTGGAAGACGTCGAAGTCGGTGACCTTCTCGCCGGCGGAGGCGAACATGACCGGCTTGCCGGTGATCGACGCGATCGACAGCGCGGCACCGCCTCGGGCGTCGCCGTCGAGCTTGGTGAGCACGACGCCGTCGTACCCGACCCCGTCCAGGAACGCCTGGGCCGTCGTGACGGCGTCCTGGCCGATCATCGCGTCGACGACGAACAGGATCTCGTCGGGCTGGACCGCGTCGCGGATGGACGCGGCCCGGGCCATCATCTCGGCGTCCACGCCGAGCCGGCCGGCCGTGTCGACGATGACCACGTCGTGGAGCTTGCGCTTGGCCTCCTCGATCGACTGGCGGGCGACCTCGACCGGGTCACCGACGCCGTTGCCGGGCTGGGGGGCGAAGACGGGTACGCCGGCGCGCTCGCCGTTCACCTGGAGCTGGGTCACGGCGTTGGGGCGCTGGAGGTCGGCGGCCACGAGCATGGGCGTCTTGCCCTGCTCCTTGAGCCAGTGGGCCAGCTTGGCGGCCAGGGTCGTCTTGCCGGCGCCCTGGAGGCCGGCGAGCATGATGACGGTCGGGCCCGACTTGGCGTACCGCAGCCGCCGGGTCTCCCCGCCGAGGATGTTGACGAGCTCCTCGTTGACGATCTTGACGATCTGCTGGGCGGGGTTCAGCGCGCCGCTGACCTCCTCGCCGCGCGCCCGCTCCTTGACGGCGGCCACGAAGTCCTTGACGACCGGCAGCGCGACGTCGGCCTCGAGCAGCGCGATGCGGATCTCGCGCGCGGTGGCGTCGATGTCGGCCTCGGAGAGCCGGCCCTTGCCGCGGAGGTTCTTGAAGGCATCGGCGAGGCGGTCGGAGAGCGTGGCGAACAAAGAATGGTCCTCTGGTTCGTAGCAGGGTGTCGTTGCGTGGGGCAGCAGCCTCCCAAGGCTATGTCATAGGCCCTTGAGTAGCGGCCTTCCCGCGGTCACGCTGGGGCGGTGCAGGAGCTGCTGACGGTGTGCGGCATCGCGGTGGCGATGGTCCTGGTGACGGCGTACGTCATCGTCCGCTTCCAGCGCTCCCTCGACCGTCCGGGCGGCCGCGACGGTCTCGGCGGCATCGGGGACGCCTTCGGCAACTTCATCGACGTCTTCGACCCCGCCCAGGCCAAGGCCCAACGCGACCTCAAGGCCGAGGAGCACAAGGGCCCGGTCGCCCCCACCCCCGACGACGAGGACGACCCGGTCCGCCTGGTCAACGGCCCCGACGGCTCGCCCCGCGCGGTACGGATCAGGCGGTCGCGGTCGGGCTGAGGGTGCCGGAAATGGCGCGATCGCGGCCGAATTGCAGGTTTCGGGGCCGGAAATCTGCTGTACGGCCGCGATCGCGCGATTACAGCACCCCCGCCCCACCGCCCGCCCCCGCGGACGTGAGGGCGTCGCGGACGGCGTGGGCGGCGTCGGAGGCGCGGTGGTCGGAGAGGGGGCCGGCGCCGGACTCCTGGACGTAGAAGACGTCGACGGCCTGGGGGCCGAGGGTGTCGACGTGGGCGGAGCGGACCGAGACGTCCTCGGCGGCCAGGGCGGCGCAGACGACGTACAGCACGCCGATCCGGTCCGCGGCCCGTACCTCGATCACGGTGGCGTGCGAGGAGGCCTCGGGCCGTACGACGACGGTCGGGGCCAGCCCGTCGCCGATCCCGCGCCGCAGCCGCGGGCCGGGGTCGACCCGGCCGGAGACGATCGCGTCGAACCGCTGCCGCAGCACCGCGGCGTCGAGGTGCTCCTCGGCGACGTCCCAGACCGAGACGCCCACGTCGCCCTGGTTCCAGGCCCGCGCCGCGCGTACCGCGGCGCGCTGCATCGCGAACAGCGCCGCCACGTCGGCCAGCAGCCCGACCCGGTCCGGGGCCATCACGGTCACCCGGGCCCCGTCGTCGCCGGGCTCGACGCCGATGCCGAACCCACCCTTCCGCACCACCTTCGGGACCTCGAGCTCGGTGGCGACCGGAGCCACGGGAGGTACGTCGGACGGCGCATCAGCACCCCCCAGCACCGACGACGCACGGCGGGTCACCGCGTCCACCAGGCCTGCGCGCCACGCCGACCACGCCTTGGGTGCCGTCGCGCGGGCGTCGGCCTCCGAGAGGGCACGCAGCAGCGACAGCGCCTCCGAGCTGCCGACCTGGGACGCCACGAGGGCCGCCGTCGCCGGGTCGTCCGGGTCGCGGGTCGTCGCGACGTCGGCGAGCAGCAGGTGGCGGCGTACGAGCGTCCCCACCAGTGACACCCCCGCCGCGTCGAAGCCCATCCGCAGCGCGACGGCCCGCGCGATCGGCTCCCCGGCGACGCTGTGCTCGGTCAGCTCGCCCTTGCCGATGTCGTGCAGCAGCGCCGCGACCATCAGCACGTCGGGCCGGGCCACGAGCCGGATCAGCGCGGACGCCTCGATGCAGGTCTCGACGACGTGCCGGTCGACGGTGAACCGGTGGATCACCGACGCGTGCGGCAGCAGCCGGATCCGCTCCCACTCGGGCAGCAGGCCCTCGAGCGCCCCGGTCTCCTCCAGCGTCTCCCACACCGCGCGGAGCCCGCGCCCGGACGCGAGCAGCCGCACGAACAGCTGCCGCGCGGCGTCCGGCCAGGGGTCCGGCAGGGCGGCGCCCTCACGTACCAGCCGCGCCGCGGTGGCCGGTGACAGCTCGACGTCGCGCTCGGCGGCCAGGGCCGCGGCGCGCAGCAGGAGCAGCGGGTCGCGGGCCGGGTCGGCGTCGGCGGAGAGCACCACCTCCCCCGCCGACAGGGCGACACCGGGAGCGAGCGTCTCCAGGGCAGGCCGGCGCGGGCCGGTCGTGGAGACGGGCCTGGCCAGGACCGCATCGGTACGCCGCCAGGTCAGGCGCGTCAGGTGGGCGATGCGCCGACCGAGCTCGCGCAGGTACCGCTGCACCTCCCCCGCGTCGGCCAGCCCCAGCCCCGGGGCCAGCTCGGTCCACGTGTCCGGCCCGACCCGGTCGGTAGGCCGGCCGGCCACCTCGTGCAGCACGTCGCGGGCGTCCAGCAGCGCGAGCCTGCTGCGCTCCAGGTCGACGTGCGGCACGTCGACCAGCCAGGTCGCGACCAGCGCCTTGAGCACGGTCGCGTCGCGCAGGCCGCCCTCGGCCTCCTTGATGTCCGGCACCGAGACGTGCGCCAGCTCGCCCATCAGCTCGTGCCGGGCGTCGACCATCCGCCGCAGCTCGGGCAGCCGGTCGCGGGCGGTACGCCGCCACCTGGTGAGGATCTGCGTGCGCAGCCGCAGCGTCAGCCCGGGGTCGCCGGCGACGTGCCTGAGGTCGAGCAGGCCGAGCGCGACCCGCAGGTCCTGGTCGGCCATGTCCATCAGGCCGCTGGCGGTGCGCACCGAGTGGTCGAGGCGGCTGCCGGAGTCCCACAGCGGGTACCAGACCCGCTCGGCGCCGTCACCGAGGTCGACGCCGTCGTCCCCCACCAACGCGACGTCGAGATCGGAGTACGGCGCCAGCTCGGCCCGTCCGTACCCGCCGACCGCCACCATCGCGCAGCCGGACTCCGGGAGACCGGCCGCGACGAAGGCCGCCGCGCACTGGGCGTCGGCGGCCTCCGTCCTGGCCTGGCGGTCGCGAGCGGCCACCGCTGGAAACTACCGGCCCACTACAGGGCTGCCTGGTCGCGGTCCCCGGTGCGGACCCGGACCACCGTCTCGACCGGGCTGACCCAGACCTTGCCGTCGCCGATCCGGCCGGTCTGCGCGGTCTTGACGATGATGCCCAGGACGTCGTCCGCGTCGCCGTCGTCGACGACGATCTCGATGCGGATCTTGGGCACCAGCGCGATGTCGTACTCGGCGCCGCGGTAGACCTCGGTGTGGCCCTTCTGCCGGCCGTAGCCGCTGACCTCGCTGACGGTCATGCCGGTCACGCCGAAGGTCTCCAGCGCCTCCCGGACGTCGTCCCACTTGTGCGGTTTGACCACCGCGGTGATGAGCTTCATGCGTTGGCCCCTTCGGTCTGGATGCTCTTGCTGAGGACGGACGAGGAGGAGCCGGTGAGGCTGCCCCCGAGCCCGGCGTGGAGGTTGTATGCGGTCTCGCCGTGCTGGTCGCTGTCGATGCCCTCGACCTCGGCCTCGGCGTCGACGCGCCACCCGATCGTGTACTTGATCGCGAAGCCGATGATCGCGGTGAACACACCGCTCCACAGGATCGCGATGCCGGCGGCGCCGGCCTGGACGCCGAGCGAGTGCAGCCCGCCGCCGTAGAACAGGCCGTCCACGCCACCCGGAGCCGCGGACGAGGACAGCAGGCCGATGAGGAGCGTGCCGACCAGGCCGCCGACCAGGTGCACGCCGACCACGTCGAGCGAGTCGTCGAGGCCGAACCGGAACTTGAGGCCGACCGCCCAGGCGCACAGCGCGCCGGCGACGGCACCGATGACGATCGCACCGACCGTGTCGACCGCGCCGCAGGACGGCGTAATTGCCACTAGGCCGGCCACGATGCCGGACGCCGCGCCCAGCGAGGTCGCCTTGCCGTGGAGCACGCGCTCCATCGCCATCCAGGCGAGCATCGCGGCCATCGTCGCGATGGTCGTGTTGAGGAACGTGACCCCGGTCTCGGACATGAACTGGGCCGTGTCCTTCTCACCACCGTCGCCGGCCGCGAACACGATCGAGCCGACGTTGAAGCCGTACCAGCCGAACCAGAGCAGTCCGGCGCCGATCATCGTCAGCGTCAGGTTGTGCGGCTTCATCTGCTCCTTGGGCCAGCCGACCCGCTTGCCGATGATGAGCGCCAGCACGCCGCCGGCCACACCGGCGTTGATGTGCACCACCGTGCCGCCGGCGTAGTCCTGCGCGGCGAGGTGCTCGGCGATGAACCCGCCGCCCCACACCATGTGGGCGATCGGGAAGTAGCTGAGGGTCACCCACAGCGGCAGGAAGACGACCCAGGCGGACATCTTCACGCGGTCCGCGATGGCGCCGCTGATCAGCGCCGCGGTGATGACCGCGAACGTCAGCTGGAAGCAGACCGCGATGTAGCTGGTCCAGTCGACGTCCTTGAGACCGAACAGGGTGAACGGGTTGGCGAAGAACGTGCCGTCGCCGCCGAACGACATCGACCAGCCCCACAGCACGTAGACGATGCCGACGACGCCCATCGCGACGTACGACATCATCATCATGTTGAGCACCGACTTGGAGCGGCTCATCCCGCCGTAGAAGAGAGCCAGCGCGGGAGTGGTCATCATCAGGACGAGGGCTGTCGCCACGATCATCCAGGCGTAGTAGCCGTCCAATGGAACCTCCAGGAAAGCGGGTTGTCGGGGCCGGTCGCGCCGTCGACCCCCTTGTCGCGCACGCACCGCCCGGTTGCCCAGAAGCCTCACGAGGGGAGGTTTCGACGTGCACCGCGCCAGGTTTCGGTCAGGAAAAGAAGTGCCGCTCCCGTGTTACATCGGTGTGAACGGGTCAGGGCCCGGTCCCGACGCCCCGTTTCGATAACCTGACCCCGGTGAGCCACCGATGACGCGACGACTGGCCGTGATGGCCCACTACGACCACCGAGGTGGCCTCGGACCCCACGTCCGCCGCCAGGTCGAGTCCGTCGCCGCCGCCGTCGACCGGTTGCTCGTCGTCTCCGCCGCCGATCTCACCGACGACTCCCGCGCCTGGCTGCGCCGGCACGCCGAGCTCACCGAGCGGCCCAACTACGGCTACGACTTCACCAGCTACCAGGTCGGGCTGCACCGCGCCGGCGACCTGTCGGCGTACGACGAGGTCGTCATCTGCAACGACACCTACGTGCCGGTGAAGCCGTACGACGAGATCTTCGCCGCCATGTCCGGCCAGGCCGTGGACTTCTGGGGCCTCACCCGGACCGAGCGGGTCGCCCCTCACGTGCAGAGCTTCTTCGTCGCCTTCCGCCCCTGGGTGGTCGGGTCCGAGACGTTCCGCCGGTTCTGGACCGGGCTCGACCCGTTGTCGACGCGGCGGCAGGTGATCATGCAGCACGAGGTCGGCCTGAGCGGCGGCCTGCACTGCGCGGGCTTCCGCTCCGGCTCCTACTTCCAGGAGACCGATGCGGACCGCCGGCTGGCCCGGCGACGGGTGCGCTGGTGGGCGATGCACCGGCTGGGCGCCGAACGCACCCGCGAGGGCGTCGAGAAGCGCCGCGAGTGGGCGCGCGAGCCGTGGAACCCCTCGGCGGCGCTGGCCGACCGGGCGCTGGACGGCGGGCGGCTGCCGTACGTCAAGCTCGACACCCTCCGCTTCGACCCCTACGGCCTCGGCGCCGACAAGCTGCTCACCTACTGCGAGCAACAGCTGCCGGAGGCGTTCGCGGGAGTGCGCCAGTTCATGGCCGACACCGCCGTCTTCTACCCGCCCCGGCCCACCGAGAAGCTGCGTCCGACGCCGCCCACCCTGATGCCGCTGCGCCGCCAGGTGGAGTACCGCCGTGGCCGCTGACCGCAACGCCCGGGCGACCGTGCTCGCCTCCGGCCTCCTCGACCGCGACTGGGTGGGCGCCCAGCTCGGCGTGGTCTTCGCCTCCGACGAGGACGCCGCCGACCGGTACCTCGAGGGGGCGGGCGACTGCTCGCCGCACCCGTTGTTCGAGGGGGCCTGGTACGCCGCGTCGAAGGCGCGCAGCGAACGTGGCGGCGACCCGCTCCTGGACTACCTCCGCGACAGCCGCGCCGGCCTGCGCACCTCACCGCACCCGCTCGTCGACGTCGACCGGATCGTGGCCCAGCACCGCGCGGCGGGCGAGGACGCCTACGGCCCGCTCGCGTGGTGGGTCCGGCACGCCGACGAGTCGACGCAGGTGCCGGTGCCCGAGGGTGTCCCGGCCGTGACGTGGGGCCGGCTGCGTGCCGACGCCCTGGACGCCGCCGCGAAACGTGCCGAGACCGCCGACGTGCGCCTGGTGTCGCGGCGTACCCGCCACCGGCCGCAGCCCGGACCGGTGCCGCCGCTCCCGCGGGTCGACGGCACCGACCCGCTGGTGACCGTCGTGCTCGCCGTCCGCGACGACGGCCCGCGGCTGCGGAAGGCCGTCGACGCCGTGCAGGCGCAGACGTTCGGCGCCTGGGAGCTGGTCATCGTCGACGACGGGTCGGCCGACGACACCGCGGCCGTGCTGACGGGCGTGTCGGCGTTCGAGCCGCGCGTCGTCACCGTCACGGTCCCGCGCGGCAAGGAAGGCAGCCTGGCCCGGGCCCGCAACGCCGGGCTCGACAAGGCGCGCGGGAGGTACGTCGCGTTCGCCGACACCGCACACACCTGGAGCCCCCACTTCCTGAGCGTCATGCTCGGCAGCCTCGAGGCCGACGGCGCCGGCCTCGCGCACGCCGCCATGCGGGTCAAGGCGGCCGACGGTGAGTGGTACATCGCGGTCGAGGGCGGTCGCGACCACCTGCTCGCCCTCGACCACGTCGACCTGGCGTCGCTGGTCGCCCGGCGCGACCTCGTCGCATCGGTCGGCGGGTTCGACGAGTCGCTCGGTGGCGCCGAGTCGCTCGACCTGCTGCTCAAGCTGTCGGCGGAGGCGCCGCTGCGACTGGTCCCGCACGTGCTGCTCGACCGCGACGAGGATGCCCGCGCCGACGACGGCCGCTGGAGCGCGAAGGTGCTCGAGCGGCACCTCGTCGACTGGGAGACCGCGCAGCACCAGCCCCGGGAGGCGCGGCGCACCAGCATCGTGCTCCTCGCCGGCGCCGACCTCGACCGGACGGTGCGCTGGGTGACGCGCACCATGGCCCGCGCCCGGGAGGCCGCGGACATCGAGCTCGTCGTGGTCGGGACCCGGCTCCCCCGCGCCGTCGAGCTGCCCCTGGCGATGCTGCTGTCGACGTACCGGAACGCGACCCTCCTCTCCCCGCTCGCCCGCATCGGAGCGGCCGTCGCCGCGAACCTCGGCATCGCGACCACGACCGGCGAGACCGTCGTGCTGGCGCGCACCACGGCCAACCCGCCGCGCGACGGCTTCCACTCGCTCTCGCACGTCCTCGTCGACGAGGAGGTGGCGATCGCCCAGCCGCTGGTCGTCGACCGGCCGGGACTGATCGTCAGCGCGGGTGCGGTGTTCGGCCGCGGGCGCCCGCACCCCGAGCCGTTCCTCGCCGGACACCCGGTCCGGGACGCGCAGGCCCTGACGTACCCCGTGGTGCCGGCGCCGCTCTCCCCCGTCATCGCGGTCCGGGCGTCGGCACTCGTCCGGCTGGGCGGGTACGACGTGCGCGCGGGCGACGCGATGCCCGAGGTCGACCTGGGGCTGCGTGCCGCCGAGCAGGGGCTGGGCTGCACGGTGGTGGTCACCCAGAACCCGCTGGTGCTCAAGGCCGGTCAGCTGCCACGCCTCGACAGCGCCGCCGACGGCGTGCTGGCCCTCCAAGCCCTCAGGGCGACGTCGCCCGCGGGCTCCGAGGACGCGTGGGGCCGGGCCGGCTTCGAGGTGGTCGGCCGCCGCTGGGAGGACCGCACGGCCGTCCCCGGCACCGAGGTCGACCCGCTGGTCTTCCCGGCACTGACCCCGCGCACGGTCGTGCGGCCGCTGCGGGCCACCGTCACCGAGGGCCCGCCGGCGCTGCGGTGGGCGCTGGACATCGCGGCCCCGTCCGGTCGTCGCGGCCAGCGCTGGGGCGACATGCACTTCGCCCGCTCGATGGCCGAGGCGCTGGAGCGGCTCGGCCAGCGGGTCACCATCGACACCCGCGACCTGCGGCACCGCGACACCCGCGACCTCGACGACGTCGTGCTCGTGCTGCGCGGGCTCGACCGCGTCGTACCGCGTCCGGGCCGCGTCAACCTGGCCTGGGTGATCAGCCACCCCGACCTCGTCGACGGGGCCGAGCTGGCGTCGTACGACCGGGTGTACGCCGCGAGCTCGACCTGGGCGTCCGCGACCACCGCGGCCACCGGGGTACCGGTCGTGCCGCTGCTCCAGTGCACCGACCCGAGGAACTTCAACCCCGAACGCGCCGCGCCGGACACCGGACCTGCGGTGCTGTTCGTCGGCAACTCCCGCGACGTCTACCGCAAGTCGGTGCGTTCGGCGCTGGCCGTCGGCGCGGACGTCGTTGTGCACGGGTCGGACTGGGAGCGGTTCCTTGCGCCCAACCTGATCGCCTCCAAGGTGGTCGCCAACGAGGACCTCGGCGCGCTCTACGCCTCGGCCGGCGTGGTCCTCAACGACCACTGGGACGACATGCGCCGCGACGGGTTCCTCGCCAACCGGCTCTTCGACGTGACCGCCTGCGCCGCCCGGCTGGTCACCGACGAGATCGACGGGCTCGCCGAGGTGTTCGGCGACGTGGTCCGCACCTTCCACGACGAGCAGGAGATGGGTCCGCTGCTCGCCGACCCGGCCGCGGCGTTCCCGTCGTACGAGGTACGCCGAGAGCTCGCCGAGATCGTGATGCGCGAGCACTCCTTCGACCACCGCGCCGAGGTGCTGCTCGACGACGCGGCCCGGCTGTTGGGACGCTGACGATCGATCGGTAAGTGGCGTTTGGGACCAAACGCCGCTTTGGGAGCGCTCTCACACGGCGTTTGTGACCAATGGCTTCAGCCGAGCAGCGCGTCCACGAACGCACCCGGGTCGAACGGCGCCAGGTCGTCGGCACCCTCGCCGAGACCGACGAGCTTGACCGGGACGCCGAGCTCGCGCTGGACCGCGATCACGATGCCGCCCTTGGCGGAGCCGTCGAGCTTGGTGAGGACGATGCCGGTGACGTCCACGACCTCCGCGAAGACCCGGGCCTGGCTCATGCCGTTCTGCCCCGTGGTGGCGTCGAGCACGAGAAGCACCTCGGTGACCGGGGCGACCTTCTCGATGACGCGCTTGACCTTGCCGAGCTCGTCCATCAGGCCGGCCTTGTTCTGGAGGCGCCCGGCGGTGTCCACGATGACGGTGTCGACGCCACGGTCGGCGCCCTCCCTCACCGCGTCGAACGCGACGCTCGCGGGGTCGCCGCCCTCGGCGCCGCGGACCACCTCGACGCCGACCCGCTCGCCCCAGGTGGCCAGCTGGTCGACGGCGGCCGCCCGGAACGTGTCGGCCGCCCCGAGCACGACCGTCTTGTCCTCGGCGACCAGGATCCGCGCGAGCTTGCCGACCGTCGTGGTCTTGCCGGTGCCGTTCACGCCGACGACCAGCACGACACCCGGGTGCCCGTCGGCGCCGGTGATCTGCAGCCGCCGGTCCATGGTCGGGTCGACCAGCTTCACGAGCTCCTCGCGCAGCACGGTCTTCGCGTCACCGGCCTGGGACCCGTCGACGCGCAACCGGGTGCGCAGGCCCTCGACGAGCTCCTGGGTGGGCGCCACGCCGACGTCGGCGGTCAGGAGGGTGTCCTCGATGGCCTCCCACGTGTCCTCGTCGAGCCGGTCGCGGGACAGCAGGTTGAGCAGGCCGCGGCCGAACCCGCCCTGCGCGCCGGCCAGCCGCTGACGCAACCGCACCAACCGGGACGCCGTCGTCTCGGGCTTCTCGACCGTCGGGGCCGGCGGTTCCTCGACGAGCAGGTCGTCCGCGACCGGGACGTCGGCGGGCTGCTCGTGAGGAGCGATGACGTCCGTACGCCGCGTGGGCGCGGGCACCTCGGAGGGCCTGCGCCGACGGCCGCTCGTCACCAGGCCGGCGACGATGCCGATCGCCACGACGGCGATGCCGATGATCAGGTAGAGCCAGTCACCCATGGCGACCATCCAACCAGCAGCGGTGCGGACCGCCTCAGGCGCGGTGGGACCCTCCGCGCTCGCCCGGCAGGGGCCCGAGGCCCGGCTCACCCGGCTGCGCGGGGCTGGTGGCGATCGGCGACTCGGCGGCCTCGTCGGCCGGGTCGTCGGGCGGCACCACGTCGCCGGGCTCGGGCTCGACGGTGGGCAGCGACTGCGCGCCCTTGTGCATCAGCCGCCCCAGCCAGGGAGCACCGGGGATGTCCTCGCCGCGGTGCGGGAAGGCGACGTACACGACCACCACTCCGGCCAGCAGCACGATCACCACCATGGCCACGACGATCTGGGTCATGCCGTCCACCTTGGCACAGTCAGGCCCGTCATCCCGCCTCGGCCTCGCGGAGCCGCTGGGAGATGACGGCCGAGACGCCGTCGCCGCGCATGGTGACGCCGTACAGCGCGTCGCCGACCTCCATGGTCCGCTTCTGGTGGGTGATGACCAGGAGCTGGGAGTTCTCGCGCAGCTCCTCGTAGATCTCCAGCAGCCGGCCCAGGTTGGTGTCGTCGAGGGCGGCCTCGACCTCGTCGAGGATGTAGAACGGTGACGGCCGCGCCTTGAACAGGGCGACCAGGAACGCCACGGCGACCAGCGACCGCTCGCCACCGGAGAGCAGCGACAGCCGCTTGACCTTCTTGCCGGCGGGCCGGGCCTCGACCTCGATGCCGGTGTTGAGCATGTCGTCGGGGTCGGTGAGCACCAGCCGACCCTCACCGCCGGGGAACAGCCGCGTGAACGTCGAGTCGAAGGCCGCCGACACGTCGGCGTACGCCTCGGTGAACACCTGTTCCACCCGCGCGTCGACCTCGCGGACGATGTCGAGGAGGTCCTTGCGGGTCTTCTTGAGGTCCTCGAGCTGCTCGGTGAGGAACTTGTGCCGCTCCTCCATCGCGGTGAACTCCTCCAGCGCCAGCGGGTTCACCCGGCCCAGCATGGCCAGCGACCGCTCGGCGGTACGGAGGCGCTTCTGCTGCTCCTCGCGGACGTACGGCGTCGGGTCGGGGAAACTCCCGTCCTCGTCCGGGGTCGTGGCCGGGACGAGGTTCTCCGGGCCGTACTCGCCGACCAGACCCTCGAGGTCCAGCCCGAGCTCCTCGATCGCGCGCTCGGCCAGCTGCTCGATGCGCATCTTCTGCTGGGTGCGCGCCATCTCGTCGCGGTGCACCGAGCTCACCAGCTCGTCGTGCTCGGCGGCCAGGGTGCGGAGGGTCGACCGGACCGAGAGCAGCTCCTGCTCGCGCTCCTGGCGCGCCGCCTCGACCGCGGCCCGCTCCTCCGCGGCGCGGTGCACCGAGACCTCCAGCTTGCCGAGGACGACAGCGACCGCGGTGCCGACCGCCTCGGCGGCCCGGCCCTCGCGGACCAGCCGCTCGCGACGCTCCGCCGCGCGGGCGCGGGAGTCGCGCTCGGCCCGGGCCGCGGAGAGCAGGGAGTCGGCCCGCCCCTGCAGCGCGCGGGCCCGCTCCTCGGAGGTGCGCAGAGCCAGCCGCGACTCCATCTCCTTGGCACGGGAGGCGCGGGCCGCCTCGGCCAGCCGCTCGCGCTCGCTGGTGTCCGGCTCCTCGTCGGGCGCCGCCTCGGCGGCGGTCAGCCGCTGCTCGAGGTCGGCCAGCCCGGCCAGGTCCTGGTCGCGTGCGGTCTCCGCGCCGACGATGGCCGCGTCGAGCCGCTCGGCCTCGGCCCGCGCACCCCGCGCCTGCGAGCCGTGCTGGCCGAGCTGCTCGGCCACCGCCGCCAGGGTCGCGTCGGACTCGTGCAGCCGCGCGAGCGCGACGTCGACCCGCTGCTTGGCGTCGAGTCGCTCGCTCTCCAGCCGCGCGATGTCGAAGCCGAGGCGCTCGCTGACCCGGGTCGCCTCGGCCAGCTGGGACGACGCCTCGTCGACGGCGGCCTGGATCTCGAGCAGGCTCGGCTGGGACGAGGAACCGCCCGCGGCGGCGTACGCGCCGAGCACGTCGCCCTCGCGCGTCACCGCCGTGACGTCGGGAAGGTCGGCGACCAGAGCACGGGCCGTCGGCAGGTCGTCGACCACGGCGACCTTGTGCAGCAGCCGCACCAGCGAGCCGCGCAGGTCGTCGGGGCACTCGACGGCGTCGAGGGCGTACGTCGCGTGGCCGGGCAGGCCGGGCCACTGCTCGTCCGGGGTGGTCGAGCCCCCCAGCACCAGCCCGGCGCGGCCCAGGTCGTGGGTCTTGAGGTGGCCGATCGCGGAGATCGCCGCGTCGGGATCCGTCACCGCCACCGCGTCGGCAGCCGAGCCGAGGGCCGCGGCGACCGCGGTCTCGTAGCCCGGTCGCACCGACAGGAGCGCCGCCACCGAGCCCATCAGCCCGGAGACATGCTCGGTCGCCGCGAGCAGCGCGCCCGCGCCGTCGCGCCGGTTGAGCCCCATCTCGAGGGCCTCCCGGCGGGCTGCCAGCGCGGACCGCTCGCGGTCGGCGAGCTGGACCTCGTCGCGGGCCTTCTCCAGCCGGGCGCTGATGTCGTCGTACAACGCAGACGCCGCCTCGTGCTCGGCGTCCAGGCCCTCCTCGCCGGCGTCCAGACCCGCGACCTTGGTCTCCAGCGCGGTGAAGTCGCGCTGGGCGCGGTCGGCCCGGGTCACGGCCTCCTGGCGGGCGTCGCGGAGCCGTCCGATCTCGTCGTCGGCCGCCGCGGCACGGGTGCGCAGCGCGTTGACCTGGCCGTGCAGGCGGGCCAGCCCCTCGCGGCGGTCGGCCGCGGCGCGGACCAGGCCCGCCACGCGACGCTCCTCCTCGGTCGCGGCCTCCTCGGCGGTACGCCGCGCGGTCACCGAGTCCTCGAGCGCCGTGCGGTGCGTCTCCACCTCGGCGGCGATGGCCTGCTCCTGCTGACGTACCTGGGCGGCCTCGGCCTCGAGCGCCTCCGGGTCGCGCCCGGACTCGGCCGGCTCGGTGTCGGCGGACGCGGCGTTGCGCAGCCGCTCGGCGGCCAGCGACTGGGTGCCACGCAGCCGCTCGCGCAGCCCGGACAGCGAGAACCACGTGTCCTGCGCCCGGGAGAGCGCCGGCAGGTCCTCGCGCAGCGAGGTCTCCAGCGCGGTCTCGCGCTCCCGCGACTCGGCGAGGAGGCGCTCGACCTCCTTCTGCCGCTCGACCAGGATCGTCTCGTCGGCCATCTCCTGCTCGAGCGCCGTCCGCGCGGTGACCAGGTCGTCGGCCATCAGTCGCGCTCGCGCGTCGCGCACGTCGGCCTGCACCGTCGCGGCCTGGCGGGCGACCTCGGCCTGGCGGCCGAGCGGCTTGAGCTGGCGGCGGATCTCGGTGAGCAGGTCGTTGAGGCGGGTTAGGTTGCCGTCGGTGGCGTCCAGCTTGCGGAGCGCCTTCTCCTTGCGCTTGCGGTGCTTGAGGACGCCGGCCGCCTCCTCGATGAACCCACGGCGGTCCTCGGGCGTCGCGTGCAGGATCGTGTCGAGCTGGCCCTGCCCGACGATGACGTGCATCTCCCGGCCGATGCCGGAGTCGCTCAGCAGCTCCTGCACGTCCAGCAGCCGGCACGAGGTGCCGTTGATGGCGTACTCCGAGCCACCCGAGCGGAACATCGTGCGGCTGATCGTCACCTCGGCGTACTCGATCGGGAGCGCCCCGTCGGAGTTGTCGATCGTCAGCAGCACCTCGGCGCGGCCCAGCGGCGGGCGGCCGGACGTGCCGGCGAAGATGACGTCCTCCATCTTGCCGCCGCGCAGCGACTTCGCGCCCTGCTCGCCCATCACCCAGGCGAGGGCGTCGACGACGTTCGACTTGCCGGAGCCGTTCGGCCCGACGATGCAGGTGATGCCCGGCTCGAGCTGCAGCGTGGTCGAGGACGCGAAGGACTTGAACCCCTTCAGGGTCAGGCTCTTCAGGTACAACGGAGCTCCTCACGCCGGTGTGTCCGGACATGCGTCGGCCGAGCAAGTCGGTCTGGTGTGCGCGGGGAAGCAGCCCGCCCAGCCTAATCGCCCGGGGCCCCTGGCCCCGAAACCCGCCTGCGTGTGTCGGCCTGCCCGCCGTACGGTCGGTGGATGGCTGTCACGAGCTGGATCAAGAGCATCACCGTCGACTGCGACGACGCCCTGCCCGTCGCCACGTTCTGGGCCGCGGCGCTGGGCGGCGAGCTCGACGAGGACTCCACGTCAGACAAGGCGTACGTCGAGGCGCCCGGTTGGGGCGGCGTGAACCTGTGGTTCCAGCGCGTCACCGAGCCCAAGACGGCCAAGAACCGCCTCCACCTCGACCTCCGCGCCCCGGGCACCGTCCCCGACGAGGTCGCCCGCCTCGAGTCCCTCGGCGCCACCGTCCAGGCCGTCCACGGCACCGACGAGAGCGCCCTCACCGTGATGCTCGACCCCGGCGGCAACGAGTTCTGCGTCGAGCTGTGACTGCGTCGTTCCGGGATAGTCCGGTGTGTTTGGGTCGCGAAACGCCGGAGGCGACGACCCAAACACACCGGACTACCCCGCCACGGGCGCCTCGTCGGTGTGCGCGATGTGACGTAGCTGGCCCCAGATGAGGACGACGAAGAGGGCGGAGCCGGCGAAGGCGAACCAGAACGGGCCCGTCACGCCCCACTGACGGGCGACCAGGCCACCCACACCGGAGCCGATCACCAGGCCGCCGTACGTGCCGATCAGGTTCACCGAGCCCACCCGGCCCTGCAGGCGCGACGGGACCGCTCGCTGGCGGACGGTGATCGAGGTCGTGCCCCACACGAACGCGTGCGCGCCGAACACGAAGAAGATGGCCATCGCCACCCAGGGGACGGTCGTGAGCGCCAGCGCCAGGTGCGTCAGCGTCTCGATGACCAGCCCGATGCGCATGAGGTTGCCCAGGGTGACGTGGCGGGTGATCCAGCCGTACGCCAGCGTCCCGGCCAGCCCCCCGGCGGCCCCGCAGGTGGTCAGCAGCCCGAAGCCGACCTCGCCGAGGCCGAGGCGGCGCAGGGCGTACAGCACCAGGACGGACCACGCGGCGCCGAAGGTGATGTTGAAGATGAAGATGGTGAGCACCAGCGTGCGTACGGCGGCGTGGTGGAGGGTCCACCGCACCCCCTCGACGATGTCGTGCCGGACGGGGCGCTTCTCGTCCGCGGTGCGGCCGTGCGGCGGCAGGACGATCCGCGACGTGAGCATCGCGCTCAGCACGATGACGGCCACCTGGCCGATGAACGGGTACGCCGTCCCGGCCGCGAAGAGGGCCGCCCCGATGGGCGGCCCGACGAGCTGGTTGATCGTGATGAACCCGACCTGCACCCGGGCGTTGGCGATGGCCAGGTCGTCGCGGTGCACGATCATCGGCAGCAGGGTGGCCGCGGTGTTGTCGACGAACACCTCCGCGGTCCCGAGCAGGAACAGCGCGACCAGCACGACCGGGATCGACACCGCGTCGGTGACGATCGTGCCCACCAGCACCAGGACGACCACGGCCCGCATCAGGTCGACGGTGATCACCAGGACCTTGCGGTCCATCCGGTCCGACAGCACGCCGGCCCACAGGCCGAAGAGGAACGGCGGCGTCCACTGCACGAACGCCGCCAGCGCCACCAGCAACGGGTCGTGGGTCTGGGAGGCGACCAGCAGCGGCCCGGCCGCGATGGCGAAGCCGTCGCCGATGTTGCTGACCCACGTGGCTCCCAGCAGCCAGCGGAAGGACGTGCCGAGGCGCCGCGGGGCGATCGTGTCGTCGAGGGATCTCACGGTCGCGCGTACATCAGGGCGGCCGGCTCGACCGCCCTCATGGGTCGCCGGTCAGACCGGCTGCATCTCCTTGAGCTCTTCGCTCTGGAGGTCGAGAAGAGCAGCGGCCGCCGCGGCTTGCGCCAGGTGGTCGTTCTCGTCCTGCAGGCGGGCAACGAGCTCTTCCAGGTCACGCACGCGCATGCGGAGACGCATGTTCTCCGACGAGAGGTTCGCGGCGGTCCGCTGGTCGCTGTGGAAGGTGCCGAGCAGCGCCTTGGCCATGTAGTAGAAGCCTTCCGGAATACGGGTGACGACCCGATGAGGGGCCGTCTTCAAGGGTGACACTCCGGGCGCGTCCGGTCAATCCGGCGCGGCACCCGATTGGACCCGTCTGACGGGGCCGGTGCGGCGGGTCGTGTGTCTGGTCGTGCGTCGGGGCGCCGGCTGGCAGACGGGGCAGAAGTACGACGAGCGGTTCATGAACGCGACCCGCCTCATCGGGGTGCCACAGCGGTCGCACGGCTCGTCCTCGCGGCCGTACGCGTGCAGCGACCGGTCGAAGTACCCGGACTGGCCGTTCACGTTGACGTACAGCGCGTCGAACGACGTGCCGCCCTGGCCCAGGGCCGCGGTCATCACCGTCCGCGCGTGCCCGAGCAGCTCACGTACCTGGGCGGTGCTGAGCCGGTCGCCGCGCCGCTCCCCGTGGATCTGCGCCCGCCACAGCGCCTCGTCGGCGTAGATGTTGCCGACACCGGACACCAGGGTCTGGTCGAGCAGCTGACGCTTGATGCCCGACTGCCGTCTGCGGACCCGGCGCACGAACCCGTCGTCGTCGAACTCGGGGTCCAGCGGGTCGCGGGCGATGTGTGCGATCTCGGTCGGCAGCTCGGCGCCGCCCTCCGACACCAGCAGCCCGCCGAACATGCGCTGGTCGGCGAACCTCAGCTCGCGGCCGGCGAACCCGTCTCCGCCGAGCGTGAACCGCACCCGCAGGTGGCGGTCGTCCGGGGCGCCGACCGGCTGGACGAGCATCTGGCCGCTCATGCCGAGGTGGCCGAGCAGCGCGTCGCCGTTGTCGAGGGCGAGCCAGAAGTACTTGCCGCGCCGCCGGGCGGCCACCACCCGCCGGCCGGTCAGCGCCGACGCGAACCCCGTCGACCCGCGGTGGTCGCGGCGAACCGGACGCGGGTGCAGCACCTCGACGGACTCGATCGCCGCGCCGACGACGTGCGACTCGAGTCCGAGGCGGACGACCTCGACCTCCGGGAGCTCGGGCACGCGGGCTCCGGCTCAGTCGTCGGCGGAGGCCGCGGAGGACAGCTGGGAGAGCTCGCCGTACGCCGTCTCCGCGGCGGCCTGCTCGGCCTCCTTCTTGGAGCGGCCGACGCCGTTGCCGTAGAGGTCCTCGCCGACTCGCACCTGGGCGGTGAACGTCTTCATGTGGTCGGGGCCCTCGTCCTGGATGACGTACTCCGGGACACCGAGCCCGCGTTCGGCCGACAGCTCCTGGAGGGAGGTCTTCCAGTCCAGGCCGGCCCCCATCGCGGAGGCGGCCTCGATCAGCGGGTCGAAGAGCATGTGCACCAGCGGGGCGGAGGCGTCGAAGCCGCCGCTGAGGTGCACCGCGCCGATCACCGCCTCGACGGTGTCGGACAGGATCGAGGCCTTCGCGCGGCCGCCGGTCGACTCCTCGCCGCGGCCGAGCTTGACGTGCTGGCCGAGACCGATGTCGCGGCCCACGTCGGCCAGGGCGCGCGCGTTGACCACGGCGGCGCGCAGCTTGGCCAGCCGGCCCTCGGAGAGGTCCGGGTGGATGCGGTACAGCGTCTCGGTCACCACCACACCGAGCACCGAGTCCCCGAGGAACTCCAGCCGCTCGTTGGTGGGCAGCCCGCCGTTCTCGTAGGCGAACGAGCGGTGCGTGAGGGCGCGCTCGAGGAGCTCGGGCTCCAGGACCGGATCCCCGAGTGCCTCGCGGAGCGTGCCGTAGTTGGTCAGGACGACGACCGGGTCAGAGGACCTGACGACGATCGGACCGGGCGCCGTACTGGCCGCACGTGCCGCACGCACGGTGCGGCAGGTGCTTGGCGCCGCAGGCCGGGTTGGCGCACGTGACCAGGGTCGGCGCGACGGCCTTCCACTGCGAGCGACGGTGACGCGTGTTGCTGCGCGACATCTTCCGCTTCGGGACTGCCACTGTTCTCTCCTGACTTACTGACGGGTGTCGTCTTGGTGGATCTGGGCACCGGGCTCGGACATCTCCTTCAGCACTGCCCACCGCGGGTCCACCGGCTCCTCGTGCGCGTGGTCCGGGTCGTCCGCGAGCCGCGCCCCGCACTCGGGGCACAGTCCGGGACAGTCCGGGCCGCACAAGGGCTGGAACGGCAGTGCGAGCACCACCGCGTCCCGCAGCAGGGGCTCCAGGTCGAGCAGGTCGTCCTGGAGCGTGCTGACCTCGTCGTCCTCATCGGGGTCGTGCTGCTGGTCGTCGTAGACGTACAGCTCCTGGAGGTCGACCTCGATCTCGTCGGTGATCGGCCCCAGGCACCGCACGCACTCGCCCTCGAGCCCGGCTCGCGCCGTGCCCGTGACCAAGACCCCCTCCATGACCGCTTCCAGCCGCAGGTCGAGCTCGACCGGCGTACCTTCCGGGACACGGAGGACTTCGATGCCCAGATCCGCGGGCGCAGGGACCGACCGTGACACCTGATGCTGGGACCCCGGGCGGCGGCCGAGCTCGCGAGTGTCGAGCACGAGCGGCGCTCTCGGGTCCAACTTGTTCAGGTGGTTCACTTCCGGCATCCGTTGCACGCAGATCAGGCTGCAGCGTATCCGCCGAGCCCCAGCCCCGGCAAAATCCCTGGCCGACGAGGAGTCAGTCTCCGGTTGCCGCATCCCCGCTGGTCAGCCGGGCCCTGAGGGCCTCGGCGACGAAGTCCGGCACGAACCTGGTGACGTCAGCCCCGAACCCGGCGACCTCCTTGACCAGGCTCGAGCTCACGAACGACCAGCCCGCGCTGGTCGGCAGGTAGACCGTCTCGACCCCCGGGGCCAGCGTCGCGTTCATGTGCGCCATCGGCAGCTCGTAGTCGAAGTCGGTGCCGGCGCGCAGTCCCTTGACGATCGCGTGCACGTCGTTCTCGGTGCAGAAGGTCGTCAGCAGCCCCGTGAACGACGCCACCCGGACCCGCTCGATGCCGGCGCACGCGCGCTCGAGCATGGACAGCCGCTCCTCGGCGGAGAACAGCCGGCTCTTGGAGGGGTTCACGCCGACGGCGACCACGACCTCGTCGAACAGCGCGGCCGCGCGGCGCACGACGTCCAGGTGACCGAGGGTGACCGGGTCGAACGACCCGGGGCAGACGGCTCTGGTCGGTGGGTGGGGCACGGCCAGATCCTCCCAGACCAGGCGGGCGTGCCGTCAGCGGCGGGCCGCGTGGGCGTAGTGCAGCGTCGTCTCGCCGTACTTCCGCTCGCGCGTGTCCTCGAAACCCTCCGGCCACGTCGGGCCGCGCCCCCGCGAGGAGCGCTCCACGACGACCATGCCGCCCGGCACGACCCACTCGGCGGCCACGCGGTCGAGGTTGCCGTCGACCTCGTCGGCCGGGGTGGGGTACGGCGGGTCGAGGAAGACGACGTCGTACGGCGCCGAGGGCGGCCGCAGGAGCGTCGCGGCCACCGAGGCGACGACGACCTGGGCCTTGGCGAACCCGATCGCGCGGGCGTTGGTCGTGATGAGCGCGGCCGTGCGACGGTCCTGCTCGACGAGGGTGACCACGCCGGCGCCCCGCGACCACGCCTCGAGGCCGACCGCGCCGGAGCCGGCGTACAGGTCGAGGAACCGCAGACCCTGCAGCGAACCGCACCAGGACTCGATCGCCGAGAAGAGCGCCTCGCGGACCCGGTCGCTGCTCGGCCGCGTGCTCGTGCCCCGGGGGGCGTCGATACGCCGCCCCCCGGCCATTCCCCCGATGATCCTGGTCATGGGGACGGCGCTACGCCTTCTCCATGAAGTCAGACTGCCGTGATTGCTCCAACTCCGCCACTGCGGCGGCGAGAGCGGGCGCGCTCCCGAGGTCCGGGTCGCGCTCCAGGAGCCCGACCGCGGCCTGCCGGGCGGCCACGATCGTGTCCTCGTCGCGCAGCACCCGCAGCATGGTGAGGCTGGACCGGAAGCCGGACTGCGAGCTGCCGAGGACGTCCCCCTCGCGGCGCTGGTCGAGGTCGAGCCGGCTGAGCGCGAACCCGTCGGTGGTGGCCGCGACGGCATCCAGCCGCTCGCGCGCCGGCGAGCCGGCCTCGGCGTGGCTGACCAGCAGGCAGAGCCCCGGCAGCCCGCCGCGGCCGACCCGGCCGCGCATCTGGTGCAGCTGCGAGATCCCGAAGCGGTCGGCGTCCAGCAGCACCATCGTCGTCGCGTTCGCGACGTCGACGCCGACCTCGATGACGGTGGTCGACACGAGCACGTCGATCTCACCGGCGGCGAAGGCCCGCATGACGCGGTCCTTCTCGTCGGGCGGGAGCTTGCCGTGCAGCATCTCGACCCGTAGCCCGGCCAGGGGGCCGGAGGCGAGCTGCTCGACGACCTCGGTGACGGCGCTCAGCGACTGCTTCGGCGCCGGCACGGGGACCTCGTCGTCCTCGCCGACCTCGAGGACGTCGCGCTCCCCCTCCTCGAGCTCGTCGCCGGTGATGCGCGGGCACACGACGTACGCCTGGTGCCCCTTCTCGACCTCCTCGCGCACCCGCTGCCAGACCCGGTCGATCCAGGTGGGCTGCTCGGCGAGCGGCACGACGTTGGTCTGGATCGGCGCCCGGCCCGCGGGCAGCTCGGTCAGGGTCGAGACCTCGAGGTCGCCGAACACGGTCATCGCAACGGTGCGCGGGATGGGCGTCGCCGTCATCACCAGCACGTGGGGCGGGAAGCCCGCCTTGTCGGTCAGTGCCGCGCGCTGCTCGACGCCGAACCGGTGCTGCTCGTCGACGACGACCAGGCCGAGGTCGGCGAACATCACCTTGTCCTCGAGCAGTGCGTGGGTGCCCACGGTGATGCCGGCCTCGCCGCTGGCCATCCGCGACATCGCCTCCGCCCGCGCGGCCTTGCCCATCGAGCCGGTGAGCAGGGCGACGGTGGTGCCGTCGGCGGCGCCGCCCAGCATGCCGCCGGCGGCCAGGTCGCCGAGCATGGCCGTGATCGACCGGAAGTGCTGCTGCGCGAGCACCTCGGTCGGCGCCAGCAACGCGGCCTGCCCACCGGAGTCCACCACGCGCAGCATGGCCCTGAGGGCGACGACGGTCTTGCCGGAGCCGACCTCGCCCTGGAGCAGCCGGTTCATCGGGTGCGGCTGGGCCAGGTCGGCCTCGACCGCCTCGGCGACCTCGCGCTGACCCGCGGTCAGCTCGAAGGGCAGCCGCGCGTCGAAGGCCGCCAGCAGGCCGCCACCGCCGGTGCGGGCCTGGGCGCCCTGCGCATGCAGGTAGGCCCGGCGGCGTGCGAGCACCACCTGGGTGACCAGCGCCTCCTCGAACCGGTAGCGCCGCCGGGCCACCTCCACCTGGGCGAAGGTGTCCGGCGCGTGCACCAGGTCGAGGGCCGTGCGCGCGTCGACCAGGTCGTGCTCGTCCATGACGGACTCGGGGATGAGGTCGGGTACGTCGTCGACCACCGACCGCGCGAAGCTCACCGCACGCTGGATGTCCCAGGACTCCACGCCCTTGGTCTGCGGGTAGATGGGGTACAGGTCGCCGTAGCTGTCGACGACGTCGGCCTCGCCCTCCTCGGCGTTGGAGACGCCGAAGAGGATCATCTTCGGGTTGGTCAGCTGCCACTCGCCACGGAAGCTGCTCACCTGGCCGACGAACACTCCGCGGCGGCCGACCGCGAGCCGGCCCTCCTGCCAGCGCGCGGTGTGGGCACTCTTGGCGAAGAACGTCATCCGCAGCCGCGGGCCGTCGGTCTGCAGCACGGTCTCGAGGCGGAACGCCATGCGGTTGGTACGCCGGTCGCGGTACTGCTTCAGCTCGCTCCGGGCGATCTCGCCGACGACCGTGAGCACCTCGCCCTCGTGCAGGTCCGCGACGCGGGTCAGCTCGCCGGCCTTGACGTAGCGCCGCGGGAAGTGGCGCAGCAGGTCGCCGACCGTGTGCAGGCCGAGACCCTCGGCCATCCGCTTGCGCTTGGTGGCCTGGTCGCCGACCACGACGGTCAGCGGCGAGTCGACGGTGATCACGGGCCGGTTCCTCGGGTTCCTACTCGACGGACATCAGGAGCGGGTACCGCTCCTGACCGCCGTCGTACACCATGACGTCGACATGGGGGTGGCGCTCCTCCACGGCCGTCGCGGTACGGCGCGCGAGGTCGTGCCCGCCGTGGCCGGCCACCACCGTCACCAGCTCACCGCCACCGGCGAGCAGGCGCTCGAGCACGTCGGTGGCGACCGCGTCGAGGTCGTGACCGACGACGGCGAAGTCGCCGGCCACCACGCCGAGCACGTCACCCGGTTCGCACGGTCCGGCCATCGTCATCGCCTGCTTGGCCGCGATCGTGACCGCGCCGTGCCGAGCGTGCCGCGCGGTGGCGGTCATCTCCAGGACGTCCTGGTCGAAGGGCCGCCCGGGCTCGTGGACGGCCAGCGCCGCCAGCCCCTGCACCTGGGCCTCGGTCGGGATCACCGCGACCCTGATGCCCTCGTCGTCCTCGGCCTGCCGCGCGGCCGCCTGCGCGGCCCGCACGGAGTCGGGGTCGTTCGGCAGCACCACGACCTCCCGGGCTCCGGAGGCGTGGATGGCGTCGAGGATCATCCCGGTCGAGGGACGGTTGCCCGGCCCGCCCACCACCACGGTCGCACCGGCCTCCTCGAAGAGCTTCTCGAGCCCCGGCCCCGCGGCCACGGCGACGACCTGGCGGCCCGCGCGGGACGACCTACGCCGTCCCTGTGCCGCGGCCACCTGCTCGGCGAAGTGCGTCACCCGGATCCGGTACGGCCGGCCGGCCGCGATGCCGGCCTCGACCGCGGCCCCCACGTCGTCGACGTGCACGTGGACGTTCCAGAGGCCGTCGCCGCCGACGACGACCAGGGAGTCACCGAGCGTGGCCAGCCTGGCCTTGAGGCCGCCGACGTGATGGTCGTCGGCGTCGAGGAGGTACATGACCTCGTACGCCGGCCCGTCGGCCGTCAGGGCGTGCCCCTGCTGCTCCACCGGGATCGGGATGCGGTGCGACCCGATCGGCGCGGTGACCGGGACCGGCCGCCGGCCGGTCAGCGCAGTCTCGGCGGCGTCCAGGATGACGCTCAGCCCGCGGCCGCCCGCGTCGACCACGCCCGCGGCGCGCAGCACGGCCAGCTGGTCCGGCGTGCGGGCGAGCGCCTCGCGAGCGGCCGCCGCGGCAGAGGCGAAGACGTCGCGGGCGCGGGCGCCGTCGTGGCCCGCGCGCTCCTCTGCGGCCTCGGCCGCGGCGCGGACGACGGTGAGGATGGTGCCCTCGACGGGGGTGCCGACGGCGGCGTACGCGCTCTCGGTCGCCTCGCGCAGCGCGCGGGCCATGATGCTGGCGTTGCGCTCCTCACCGGTCGCAGAGGCGATGGTGGTGGCCAGGGCACCGAGCATCTGGCTGAGGATCACGCCGCTGTTGCCGCGTGCACCGAGGAGGGCGCCCTTGCGCAGGGCGGCGAGCCCGCTGAGCAGGTCCGGTGTCGCGTCCGTGGCGTCGCGGAGCGCGTCGCGGGCCGCGACGACGGTGAGGTACATGTTCGTGCCGGTGTCGCCGTCCGGCACGGGGTAGACGTTGAGGGCGTCGATCTCCTCGCGGGCCTCGGCGAGCGCGTCCACCGCGATGTCGACGAAGCGGAGCACCACCGCCAGCTCGACCGTGCCGCTGCCGCGGGGGACCTCCTCCATCTGCGGAACGTTAGTCGGAGAGGCCCGGCCCGGCCGACATGGCCGGACATGACAAGACCCCGGGGGTGTCCCGGGGTCTCGGTGGATCTGGTGGTTGGTGGCTCAGCCGCAGGTCAGCGGGTGACCTTGCCGGCCTTGAGGCACGAGGTGCACACGTGGAGGCGCTTCGGGGTGCCGTTCACCATCGCGCGGACGCGCTGGATGTTGGGGTCGAAGCGCCGGCGGGTGGCCTTCTTGGACCACGGGCGGTTGTTGCCGAAGGACGGCTTCTTGGCGCAGATGTCGCAGACGGCGGCCACGGTCTTGCTCCTGGGAGTTGATGTACGAGGGGTCGCCCGGCTTGGGGCAACCGGGAAAGACTATCCGAGACGGCAGAGGCTTCCGAAATCGTGGTTGCGGGGAACATGCGGCTCACCAGGTCTCGAGACGCTTCATCTCGGGATTCGCAGGCTCGGCCCGAGCGCGCTCAGAAATGAACCCACCCGGTGGGCCCGTCGTACTCCGCCCCGTCCACGGTGACGCCCTCACCCTCGCGGACGTCGCCCACGACGGTCCAGCCGTCGGGCACGGCTGCGGGGGCGAAGGCCGCGAGCAGCGGGTGGTCCTCGCCGCCACCGAGCACCAGGGCCATCGGGTCGCTGCCGGTGGCCGCGGCCACGGCCTGCAGGGGCTCGGGGATGTCGAAGGCGTCGCGGTGCAGGTCGATGGCCACGCCGGAGTCCCGGGCGACGTGGCCGGCGTCGGCGACCAGGCCGTCGGAGACGTCGATCATCGCGGTCGCACCGGCGGCCGCGGCGGCCGGCCCCGCGTCGTACGGCGGCTCGGGCCGGCGGTAGGCCTCCACGAGCACCCGCGGCGACCGGAAGCCGCGGCCGAGCACGGCGAGGCCGCCGGCGGCCCACCCCTGGCGGCCGCGCAGCGCGACCACCTGGCCCGGCTGGGCGCCGGAGCGCAGCACCGGAGCCTGCGTGCAGGCGCCGATCACGGTCACGGCGATGACGATCTCGGAGGCCCGCGCGAGGTCGCCGCCGACGACGCTCGCGCCGACCAGCGCGCACTCGGCCGCGAAGCCCTTCGCGAAGTCGACGGCCCACGACGCGGGCAGGTCCGGCGGGGCCGCCAGCCCGATCGTGAGCGAGTGCGCGGTGCCGCCCATCGCGTTGACGTCGGAGAGGTTCTGCGCGGCGGCACGGTGGCCGACGTCCTCGGCGCTCGCCCAGTCGCGGCGGAAGTGACGGCCCTCGACGAGCAGATCGGTCGAGACGACGACGTGGCCCGTGCGCACGCGAAGGACCGCGGCGTCGTCGCCGGGACCCACCAGCACGTGCTCGCCCTGCGGGAACAGCCCGGCGAGCTCGGCGATCAGCGCGAACTCCCCCACATCGGCCAGCGTCTGTCCGTCCGGGATCGTCATGCGCCTATCTCACCAGTCGCGGTCGCCTGTAGGTTTGCCAACGCACGGTCCCCCGGAGACGAGGAGTCAACATGGTCGTCCAGGCCTACATCCTGATCCAGACCGACGTGGGCAAGGCGGCCGACGTGGCCCGGGCCATCGCCCAGGTGAAGGGCGTGACCCTCGCCGAGGACGTCACCGGCCCGTACGACGTGATCGTGCGCGCCGAGGCCCGCAACGTCGACGAGCTCGGCAAGCTGGTGGTCTCGAAGGTGCAGAACCTCGACGGCATCACCCGCACCCTCACCTGCCCGGTGGTGCACATCTGACCAGGCCGTCCCCGAGATCGGCACGACGCCCCGGTCCCGCCAGGGCCCGGGGCGTCGGCGTGCTCGCCGCTCTGCTGCTGGTCGCCCCCCTGGCCGGCTGCGCCGACGAGCCGGTCACGCTCGACTCCCCCGAGGTGTCGGCGGCGGACCTGCAGACGTGCAACACCTTCCTCGACGACCTGCCCAACAGGCTGGCCGGTCACGACCGCCGCAAGGTCAACCCCGCGGCCGCCCTCGGCCGGGCCTGGGGCGACCCGGCGATCATCGTGCGGTGCGGGGTCGGCGTACCGGACGGCTTCGACCAGTTCTCCTCCTGCGAGGTCGCCAACGGCGTCGGGTGGTTCGTGCCCGACGAGCAGTTCGACGACCAGGAGGCCGACGCGACGCTGACGGCCGTCGGCTACCGGCCGATCGTGTCGGTGACGGTGCCCGGGAAGTACCGGCCGTCGGGGCCGGCCGCCGCGATCGCGGACCTGGCACAGCCGGTCAAGGACCACCTGGAGCTGGTCCAGGACTGCAAGTAGGGCTCGGCCCGACCGTCAGCGCAGACCGGTGTCGCGCCGGAGCGCCAGCTCGATGAGCCGGTCGACGAGCGCCGGGTAGTCGAGGCCGGAGGCGGCCCACATGCGCGGGAACATCGACAGCGGCGTGAACCCGGGCATCGTGTTGATCTCGTTGACGACGATCCCCCCGCCGGGGAACACGAAGAAGTCCACGCGGGCCAGGCCCTCGCAGCCGACGGCCTCGAACGCCCGCGCCGCCAGGTCGCGGAGCTCGGCGGCGACGTCGTCGGCGAGGTGGGCAGGTACGTCGAGCTCGGTGTGCTCCTCGGGCAGGTACTTGGCCGCGAAATCGTAGAACTCGTGGTCGCCGGTGATCCGGATCTCCGCCGGCAGGCTGGTCTCGGGCGACCCGTCGAGGGCCTGGAGCACGCCGCACTCGATCTCACGCGCACCCTCGGCGGCCACCTCGACCAGCGCCTTGGGGTCGTGGCGGTGCGCCTCCTCGATGGCGTCGGCGAGCTCGCCGGCGTGGTGGACCTTGGAGATGCCGATGGACGAGCCGCCGCGGGCGGGCTTCACGAACAGCGGGTAGCCCAGATCCGAGACCCGGTGGGTGACCCGGTCGGGGTCGCGGTACCACTCCCGCGCGGTCACCGTCACCGACGTCATCACCGGGAGCCCGGCAGCCGCGAGCACGACCTTCATGTACGCCTTGTCCATGCTCACCGCGGAGGCGAGCACGCCGGCGCCGACGTACCTCACCCCGGCCATCTCGAGCATCCCCTGGATCGTGCCGTCCTCGCCCCAGGGTCCGTGCAGCAGGGGGAAGACGACGTCCACCTCGCCCAGCGTCGTCGGCGGCTGTGACGGCTCGTGGACGACCAGGTCCGTGGTGCCGGACTCTCGGGCGAGCATCACCGAGGCACGCGCGCCGTCGACCTCGGGCAGCTTGTCGGGACCCAGGATCTGCAGGGTCTCCGGGTCACCGGACTCCAGCACCCAGCGGCCGTCGGTGGCGATGCCGATCGGCACGACGTCGTACTTGGTGCGGTCGATGGCCTGCAGCACGCTGCCCGCGGTGACGCAGGAGATGGCGTGCTCGCTGGACCGACCGCCAAACACGACAGCGATGCGCTTCTTGGGCTGGCTCATCGCCAGCCAACCTAGCGGCCTACGTTGGGCGCATGCCCGGTGACACCCCAGCCCTCTCCCCCGCGACGGTCGTCGTGCACGCGGGGCGGCCGCCGCACGAGGCCGACCAGCCGCTGAACGCGCCGATCCAGATGGCGTCGACGTACGTCGCGGGCGGCGCCCTCGAGTACGGGCGGTACGCGAACCCGACCTGGTCGGCGTTCGAGGAGGCGCTCGGCGCGCTCGAGGGCGGGCGTGCGCTGGCGTTCTCGTCCGGTCTCGCGGCCGTGTCGACGGTGCTCGACCTCGTCGGACAGGACGGTGTGGTGGTCGCGCCGCGGCACGCGTACCTCGGCAGCATCGGCCAGCTCGGCGAGCTCGAGGCACGGGGTCGGTTGAAGGCCGTGCTGGTGGACATCGCCGACACCGACGCCGTGATCGCCGAGCTGGACGACGCGGCGCTGCTGTGGATCGAGTCGCCGACGAACCCGGCGCTGGAGGTCGCCGACGTGCAGCGGCTCGTCGAGGCCGGCCACGAAGCCGGGGCGTCGGTCGTCGTCGACAACACGTTCGCCACTCCGCTGATGCAGAAGCCGCTCGAGCTCGGCGCCGACATCGTCCTGCACTCGGTCACCAAGTTCCTCGCGGGCCACAGCGACGTGGTCATGGGCGCGCTGGTGGTGCAGGACCAGCAGCTGTACGACGTGCTGAAGGGCCGCCGCGACCTGGTCGGCGCGATCCCCGGCACGCTGGAGTCGTGGCTGGCCCTGCGCGGGCTGCGCACCCTGCACCTGCGGGTCGAGCGTTCGCAGGCGAACGCCGCCGAGCTGGCCCGTCGGCTGTCCGAGCACGGCGCCTTCGCCGAGGTCCGCTACCCCGGCTTCGGCGCCGTCATCGCCGTGGTGCTGCCGACCGCCGAGGCCGCCGACGTGCTCACGCACTCCACGTCGCTGTGGGTGCACGCCACGTCCCTCGGCAGCGTCGAGTCGACGTTCGAGCGGCGCCGCCGGTGGAAGGGCGAGGCCACGACGATCCCCGAGGGCCTGGTGCGGATGTCGGTCGGCATCGAGGACGTCGAGGACCTGTGGGCCGACCTGGAGCAGGCATTGGAGCGCACCTAGCTTGCGACGGTGCGCTCCCATGCCTGGGCCAGGTCATGGGTGGTCGAGCAGCGACTGCGCCTGAGCTTGCGAAGGCGCAACGGAGCGTGTCGAGACCCAGTCAGGTGCAGCGGTCTCGACACGCCGCTCGTCCCTCACGGCGGCTCGACCAGCATGGACGTCAGTCCGTCTCGGCCTTGGTGTCCCGGGCGATGAAGGACTCCATCGTGTCGGCGGCGGTCATCCTGCCGGCGACGACGGCGTCGATGGCCTCGGCGATCGGGACGTAGACACCCTCGCGCTGCGCCAGCGCGTGGATGGAGGCGCACGACTTGGCGCCCTCGGCGACCTGGCGGGTCGAGGCGTAGATCTCCTCGACGGTCATGCCCTTGCCGAGCTTCTCGCCGAAGGAGCGGTTGCGCGACAGCGGCGAGGAGCAGGTGGCGACCAGGTCGCCCAGTCCTGCCAGACCCATCAGCGTCATCGGGTTCGCGTCGAAGGCGCGGGCCAGGCGGGCGGTCTCGGCCAGGCCGCGCGTGATGAGGGACGCGGTGGTGTTGTCGCCGAACCCGAGTCCGACGGCCATCCCGACGGCGATGCCGACGACGTTCTTGTAGGCGCCGCCGATCTCGCAGCCGACCACGTCGACCGACGTGTAGGGCCGGAACATCGAGCCGTGCACGCGGTCCTGCACCATCCGCGCGACCGACTCCTCGGTGCACGCCACGACCGACGCAGCAGGCTCGCGGCGCGCGATCTCCTTGGACAGGTTGGGCCCGCTGATCACCGCGATCCGCTCGGGACCGGCGCCGGTGACCTCGGCGATCACCTCGCTCATCCGCTGGAGGGTGCCGAGCTCGACGCCCTTCATCAGCGACACCAGCACCGAACGGTCGGGCAGGACCGAGGCCCAGTCCTCGAGGTTCGCGCGCAGGGTCTGCGACGGTACGGCGAGCACGACGATGTCGGCGCCGGCCGCGGCCTGCTCGGGGTCGTGGGTGGCCGTGACGTGCTCGGGCAGCAGGATGCCGGGGAGGTAGTCGGGGTTCTCGCGCGTCTCGCTGATGGCCTTGGCGACCTCCTCGCGCCGCGCCCACAGCGTGACCTGGTTGCCGGCATCGGCCAGCACGATCGAGAACGCCGTGCCCCACGATCCGGCCCCGAAGACGGCCACCTTGTGGTCGGGGTTCACGACTTGTCCTGTTTGCGCGGGTCGCCGGTGAGCTTCACGCCGGCCTTGCGCGGGTCGAACCGCACGGCCGGCGCCTGCTCGCCGCGGATCTGCTCGACGAGCTCGGTGACGGCGGCCATGATCCGGTCGGTCGCGGCGTTGATCACCTGCTGGGTCCTCGGCAGGGCGACGAGGTCGTCCAGCGGCACCGGGGGACCTGCTGTCATCTGGATGTGCTTGCGCGGGAACGGGTGCGGCGTCTTGGTGTACGGCGGCAGCAGCTCGTGCGCACCCCACTGGCCGACGGGGATCACCGGGCAGCCGGTCTCCAGAGCGATGCGCGCAGCGCCGGACTTGCCGGTCATCGGCCAGAGGTCCGGGTCGCGCGTCAGCGTGCCCTCGGGGTAGACCACGACGCACTCGCCGGCACGGACCGCGGCGACGGCGGCGTCGTACGCGCCCTTGGCGTTGCGGCTGAGCCGTTCGACGGGGATCTGGCCGGCGCCGCGCAGGAACTTCCCGAGCGCCTTGTTCTTGAAGAGCCCGGACTTCGCGAGGTACCTCGGCAGCCGGCCGTGGTCGTAGAGGAAGTGCGCGGCCGTCAGCGGGTCCAGGTGCGAGATGTGGTTGAACACCACGATGCAACCGCCGGTCGCGGGGATGTTCTCGCCGCCCTTCCACGTGCGCTTGGTGGTCGCCAGCAGGGCAGGTTTCACGACGGGCACGGCCAGGTTGTACGCCCAGCCACGGGGCTGCTGCAGGTCGCGGACGGTCACGCGCGAAGGCTACTCGGTGCGACGGGCCAGCCGATGGCGTGAAAGCGCTGCCTGGAAGGATCGTCGCGATGAATCCCTCGTACGTCGTGCTGCTGCCGGTGAAGCCGCCCGGACGCGGCAAGACGCGTCTGGGCGAGCTGCCCCGCGACGTGCTCGCGGCGGCGTTCGCGATGGACACCGTCACCGCCTGCCTGGCCGCCGCGTCGGTCGCCCGCATCCTCGCCGTCACCGACGACGCGTCGTTCGCGAGGAGCCTGTCGGCGATGGGGTGCGAGGCGATGCCGGACGGGGTGTCCGGAGACCTCAACGCCAGCCTGGCGCTCGCCTCCGCGGAGGCCGAGCGCCGCTGGCCCGGCCTCGTCCCGGTCGCGCTCTGTGCCGACCTGCCGTGCCTGACCCCGGAGGACCTCGACGCCGCGCTGACCCAGGAGCCCGGCCGGCCGAGGTACGTCGCGGACACGTCCGGCCAGGGCACGACGCTCTACACCGCACCGCCCGAGGAGTTCGCGCCCAGGTTCGGGCCGAGCTCCGCGGTGCACCACGCCGACGGTGGCGCGTGGCCGGTCGCGGGTGACCTGCAGTCACTGCGCCTCGACGTCGACGACGCCGACGACCTCGCGGCGGCGTACGCCCTCGGCGTCGGCGGGCACACCGCGAAGGTGCTGGCCGAAATAGCCTGAGGGCGGCACCGCCTCTCGGCGGCCCGCCCTCAGGAAGGGTGGTGCGTCAGGACTTCTTGGCGGCCTTCTTCGCGGGCGCCTTCTTGGCCGGAGCCTTCTTGGCCGGAGCCTTCTTGGCGGCGGCCTTCTTGGCCGGAGCCGTGGTCTTCTTGGCCGCCGACGTGGTCTTAGCCGCGGTCTTCTTGGCCGGAGCCGCCTTCTTCGCCGTGGTCTTCTTGGCCGGAGCCACCTTCTTCGCCGGCGCCGCCTTCTTCGCCGACGACGTGGCCTTCGACGTGGTCTTGGTGGCCGTCTTCTTGGCCGGCGCTGCCGCCTTGGTCGCCGTCTTCTTGGCCGGAGCCGCAGCGGCCACCTTGGTCGCCGCGATCTTCGGCAGCTTCTTGGCGCCCGACACGACGTTCTTCAGGTCGGCACCTGCGGTGAACTTCGGCACCGCGGTCTTCTTGGCCTTGATGCGGGCCCCGGTCTGGGGGTTGCGGACCCAGCGGGCCTCACGCACGCGCTTCTCGAACGAGCCGAAGCCGGTGATGGCGACCTTCTCGCCGCGGGCGACCTCGCGCGTGATGGTGTCGAGAACGGACTCCAGCGCCTGCTGCGCCGCCTTCCGGTTCCCCTCGTAACGCGCGGCGAGCGCGTCGATGAGCTGTGACTTGTTCACAAGCTTCCCTTCCAATGAACCAATGGGGCCGAGCCGATGCTCGACTTTCACCAACGCACGCTAGGTAAACCACGGTCAGGTGACAATCGCCACGCCGGTGTTTCGCGGTGAAATATGCCCGTTTGGCCCTCAACACAGGGGTTTTCGGCCTCCAGAGGGCCGAAAGCCCTACAACGTGGCGGGTTTGAAGCCCGGACGGCGCGACTCGTACGCCGCGATCTCGTCCTCGTGGGAGAGCGTGATGCCGATGTCGTCGAGGCCCTCGAGCAGCCGCCAGCGCGTGTAGTCGTCGATGTCGAAGGAGTCCTCGATCGCGTCCTCGCCCTCGCCGGCGCGGACCGTCCTCGACTCGAGGTCGACGGTGATCGTCGTGCCCGGCTGCGACTCGAGCAGGTCCCACAGCCGGCCGACGACCTTGTCGTCGACCTGCGCCGCGAGCAGGCCGGCCTTGCCCGAGTTGCCCCGGAAGATGTCGCCGAACCGCGGCGAGATCACGACGCGGAACCCGTAGTTCTGCAAGGCCCAGACGGCATGCTCGCGCGACGAGCCGGTGCCGAAGTCCGGGCCGGCGACGAGCACCGAGCCCTCGTCGTACGGCTTGCGGTTGAGCACGAACGACGGGTCGTTGCGCCAAGCCGCGAACAGCCCGTCCTCGAAGCCGTCACGCGTGACGCGCTTGAGGTAGACGGCCGGGATGATCTGGTCGGTGTCGACGTTGTTGCGACGCAGCGGGACGCCGATGCCGGTGTGGGTCGAGAACTTGTCCATGACCTCAGCCCTTCCCGTCCGTGTCGAGGTCCGCCGGCGACGAGAGCGTCCCGCGGATCGCGGTGGCGGCTGCGACGGGCACCGACACGAGGTGTGTGCGGCCGCCCTTGCCCTGACGACCTTCGAAGTTGCGGTTCGAGGTGGACGCGCTCCGCTCCCCCGGCGCGAGCTGGTCGGGGTTCATGCCCAGGCACATCGAGCACCCCGCACCGCGCCACTCGGCGCCGGCCTCCTTGAAGATCACGTCGAGACCCTCGTCCTCGGCCTGCAGGCGGACCCGTGCCGAGCCGGGTACGACGAGCAGGCGGGTGTTCTCGTCGACCTGCCGGCCCTGCATGATCGCGGCGGCGGCGCGCAGGTCCTCGATGCGACCGTTGGTGCACGAGCCGATGAAGACCGTGTCCACCTTGATGTCGCGCATCGGCGTGCCGGCCTGGAGCCCCATGTACTCCAGGGCCTTCTCCGCGGCGATGCGGTCGGTGTCGTCGTCGAAGTCCTGCGGCGACGGCACGGCCGCGGCCAGGGGTACGCCCTGGCCGGGGTTGGTGCCCCAGGTGACGAACGGCGTGACCGCGCTCGCGTCGAGCTCGATCTCCCGGTCGAAGGTGGCGTCGTCGTCGGTGACGAGGGTGCGCCAGTAGGCGACGGCGGCGTCCCAGTCCTCGCCCTTCGGTGCTTCCTTGCGGCCCTCGAGGTAGTCGAACGTCGTCTGGTCGGGCGCGATCAGCCCCGCCTTCGCACCCCACTCGATGCTCATGTTGCAGATCGTCATCCGGGCCTCCATCGAGAGCGCCTCGATGGCGGGACCGCGGTACTCCACGACGTACCCCTGGCCGCCGCCCGTGCCGGTCTGCGCGATGAGCGCGAGCACCAGGTCCTTGGCGGTGACGCCCTCGGACAGCTCGCCGGTGACGTTGACGGCCATCGTCTTCGGGCGCGCCTGCGGCAGCGTCTGCGTCGCGAGCACGTGCTCGACCTCGCTGGTGCCGATGCCGAACGCGAGCGCGCCGAACGCGCCGTGGGTGCTGGTGTGCGAGTCGCCGCACACGATCGTCAGGCCGGGCTGGGTGAGGCCGAGCTGCGGGCCGATGATGTGCACGATGCCCTGGTCGAGGTCGCCGAGTGAGTGCAGCCGGATGCCGAACTCCTCGGCGTTGCGGCGCAGCGTCTCCACCTGGGTACGACTGACCGGGTCGGCGATCGGCTTGTCCCAGTCCAGGGTCGGGACGTTGTGGTCCTCGGTCGCCAGCGTGAGGTCGGGGCGGCGTACGGTCCGGCCGGCGAGACGCAGGCCGTCGAAGGCCTGCGGAGACGTCACCTCGTGGATGAGGTGGAGGTCGATGAACAGGAGGTCCGGCTCGCCGTCGGCCCGGCGGACGACGTGCTCGTCCCAGACCTTCTCGGCCAGGGTCTTGCCCATGAGTTGCTCCTTTGCGACTCGTCGCAGTGTGTCCACATCCTAGACTTGCCAATCCATTATCTGAGACGGCAGTATTGCCATATGGACAACTCGAGCGGCGTCGGCGTTCTCGACAAGGCCGCCCTGGTGCTCACGGCCCTGGAGTCGGGCCCGGCCACGCTGGCCGGTCTGGTGACCGCCACCGGCCTGGCCCGACCCACCGCGCACCGGCTCGCCGTGGCCCTCGAGCACCACCGGTTGGTGGCGCGCGACATGCAGGGCCGGTTCGTGCTGGGACCGCGTCTGTCCGAGCTGTCCGCCGCCGCCGGCGAGGACCGCCTCCTGGCCACCGCCGGCCCGGTGCTGGCGCGGCTGCGCGACATCACCGGCGAGTCCGCGCAGCTGTGGCGGCGCCAAGGCGACTACCGCGTCTGCGTGGCGGCTGCCGAGCGCCCCTCGGGCCTGCGGGACACGATCCCGGTCGGCTCGCAGCTGACCATGCGGGCCGGCTCGGCCGCGCAGATCCTGCTCGCGTGGGAGGACCCGGAGCGCATGCACCGCGGCCTGCAGAACGCCGCCTTCTCCGCAGCCGCCCTGTCCGGCATCCGCCGGCGCGGCTGGGCGCAGTCGGTCGGCGAGCGCGAGCAGGGCGTGGCCTCGGTGTCCGCCCCCATCAAGTCCCCCGGCGGCAAGGTGATCGCCGCGGTGTCGGTGAGCGGCCCCCTCGAGCGCCTCTCCCGCCAGCCCGGCCGCATGCACGCCCCTGCTGTGCTGGCCGCCGCCGAGCGGCTGTCGGAGTCGCTGCGCCGGGCGGCGGCGGAGTAGGTCGCCTGGGGTGCTGATAATCGCGCGATCGCGCGGTTACAGCAGACTCCGCGGCGGAGAACCTGCAGTTTCCGCGCGATCGCGCGATTTCTGGCACCCCCAGCCCGGCTCAAAACAGCGCGTCCTGCTCGAGCTCGAGCAAGGCCTGCTTGCGCTCGAGCCCGCCGGCGTACCCGGTCAGCGTGCCGTTGGCGCCGATGACCCGGTGGCACGGGATGACGATCGGGATCGGGTTCGAGCCGTTGGCGAGACCGACGGCCCGGGAGGCGGCGTTGGAGCGGCCGAGGCGGTGGGCGATCTCGCCGTACGACGCGGTGTCGCCGTAGGCGATCTTCTGCAGCTGGTCCCAGACGGCCGTCTGGAACGCGCTGCCGTCCGGGGCGAGCGGGAGGTCGAACTCCTTGAGCTCGCGGGCGAAGTACGCGCGCAGCTGGGTCACTGCTTCGACCAGGAGCGGGTGGTCGTCCTGGCGGGCCCCCCGCGGTCGCCCGTCGTGGTCGCGGAACGGCGAGAACTCGATCGCGCTGATCGCGCCGTCGCGCTCGACGATGCGGAGGTCGCCGACGGGGCTGTCCATCACGGTGTACATGTCACTTCTCCTGGGTGCTGGTGGTGAGGCTGGGGCTGAGGGTTCGCCACAGGTGGACCTGGGCGTAGGAGCGCCAGGGTCGCCAGGCCTCGGCGAGGCCGGCGGCGGTCGACGGGTCGCGGCCGAGGGCCACGAGCGCGTCGCGGGTGCCGATGTCGGCGGGGAGGAAGACGTCGGGGTCGCCCAGCGCCCGCAACGCGATGTAGTCGGCCGTCCACGGGCCGATGCCCGGGATCGCCAGCAGGGCCTGCCGGGTCTCGTCGCGGCCGGCGCCGCGGTCGAGGACCACGTCGCCCTCGGCGAGTGCCCGGCAGAGCGCGACCAGCGCGCGGCCCCGCGAGCGCGGCATCGGCAGGTCCTCGGGGTCGAGCGACGCGAGGGTCGCCACGTCCGGGAAGAGGTGCGTCAGCCCGCCGTCGGGTCGCGCCACCGGCTTGCCGAGCTCGGCCGTCAGCCGCGCGGCGATGGTGCGGGCGGCACCGACGGTGACCTGCTGGCCGAGCACGGCACGGACGGCGATCTCGTTGCCGTCGACGTGACCCGGCACGCGCAGCCCGGGCCGGGCGGCGACCACCGGCGCGAGGAGCGGGTCCGCGCCCAGCACCTGGTCGACGGCGACCGGGTCGCAGTCGGCGTCGAGCAGGCGGCGTACGCGCTCCACTCCCGCTGCCGTGTCGCGCAGGTCGTCGAGGGCGAAGGTCGCCGTGACGAACGCCGTCTCGCCGGCCCGGTCGTGGTCGTCGATCTCGAGCCGGACGGTGCCCGTGCCGTGCGGCAGGCCGAGGGTCCGGGCGTACCACCCGTCGCCGGCCGTCTCGACGCCCGGCACCGCGCGCAGGGCGAGGAAGGCGAGGAGGTCGCGACCGGCGTACGGCGTGCGGACGGCCAGCCGCATCGACACGGTCCCCGTCGACGGCAGGCCGCCTCGGCGGCCACGCAGCTCGGTGGGCGACAAGGCGTAGACCTCGCGGATCGTCTCGTTGAACTGGCGGATGCTCGCGAACCCCGCCGCGAACGCGATCTCGGCGAACTGGAGGTCGGTGGTCTCGATGAGCACCCGCGCGGTCTGCGCGCGGCGGGCACGGGCCAGGGCCAGCGGCCCGGCGCCGAGCTCCGCGGTGAGCAGCCGGCCGAGGTGTCGCGGCGTGTAGCCGACGCGGGCGGCCAGGCCGTCCACGCCGTCGCGGTCCACGACACCGTCGGAGATCAGCCGCATCGCGCGGCCGGCGACGTCGGCCGCCACGTCCCACTCGGGGCTGCCCGGCGTCGCGTCGGGCAGGCACCGCTTGCAGGCCCGGAAGCCCGCGGCCTGGGCGGCCGCCGCCGTCGGGTGGAACTCGACGTTGCGGGCCGCCGGCGTGCGGGCCGGGCACGACGGACGGCAGTAGATGCCGGTCGTGCGCACCGCGGTGTAGAACATGCCGTCGAAGCGCCGGTCCCGGGAGCTCACCGCGCGGTAGCAGACCTCGGGGTCGAGCCTGGTCGGTGTCATGGCTCCATCCTGCCTGCCGTCACCGACACTATCTGGCGGGAAACGGACACCGCCATCGGCGGCTTCCGGACATCCTCCGCGCACCCCTGTGGAGCTGTCCTTGCCCGACCGGCGGCCATACTCGGCCCGTGACCGTCGTGGCCGACCTGTGGGGTGACGCGCACGGGCCCGGCCGCCGGGCGGTGCTCGCCGACGTCGCCGCGGGTGCCGCGTTCGCGGTGGTGGTCGGGCTCGTCCAGCTGCTGCTGCTCTCCTGGACGTGGCCTGCCGCCGTGCTGCTGGGGGTCGCGCTCGCCGTACGCCGCGTGGCGCCACTCGTGATGGTGGCGGTCGCCGTGCTCGCGTCGCTCGCCCAGCTCGTCAGCGGCCACATCGCCTTCGTCGCCTGCCTGGCGTATGCGCCGTTGTTCGCGACCCTGGGCGGGCACCGCGACCCCCGCCTGCGGCGGCTCGGCCTGGTGTGCGCCGTCGTCGCCGTCATGGTCGCGGGCACGTGGGCGTGGTCGCAGGTCGGCGGGGACCAGCCGACCGACGGACACCTCACGAGCACGCTCGCGCTGGCCGCGCCGACGGCGGTGCTGGTGCTGGGGTCGTGGGCCGTCGGGTACCTGCGGTGGCAGCGCCGGCAGGCCGTGCAGGCCCGGGCGGACGCGACGGTCCAGTCGGTCGAGCGACGCCGGCTGAGTGACCTCTACGAGCAGGAGCAGGAGCGAGCGCGGATCGCGGCCGACATGCACGACCTGGTCGCCCACTCGTGGGCGGTGGTGGCCGCGCAGGCGGACGGGGCGAGGTACGTCGCGGGCACCGACCCCGGCCGGGCCCAGGAGGCGCTCGCGGTGATCGGCGACACGGCGCGCTCGGCCATGGACGACGTACGGGTCCTGCTGGCCCGCTTGCGCGAACCAGGCGGCGCCGACGAGCTCGCCTTCGAGAAGCCCGACGCGCTGGTGGCCCGGATGCACGCGTCCGGCATGGACCTGCGTGTCGAACGGCACGGCGACCCGGTCGCGGAAGGTCTCCTCGCGATGACCGCCCGGCGCGTGCTCACGGAGTCGCTGACCAACGCCCTCAAGCACGGCGACCTCACGCGGCCGGTCGAGGTCGCGGAGGACTGGCGCGACGGCTACCGGCTGCGGGTCGCCAACGCCGTCGCCACGGAAGACCTGCAGGGCCAGGGCCACGGGCTCCTCGGCATGGCCGAGCGGGTCGCGGTCGTCGGCGGGACCCTCACCGCCGAGCGGCGGGGCGACCAGTGGGTCGTCGAGGCGCACGTACCCGCGGGGACGCGATGACCATCCGCGTCGCGCTGGTCGACGACCAGACGCTGTTCCGGGCGGGCATCGCCATGCTCGTCGGCTCGCAGCCCGACCTCGAGGTCGTCGGCGAAGCCGGCGACGGTGCCGACGTCGTCGGCCTGGTCGAGCGGTGCCGGCCGGACGTGGTGCTGATGGACGTGCGGATGAGCACCGTCGACGGGGTGACCGCGACCCGCGACCTCGTGGCGGCGTACGGCGAGCAGGCTCCGAGGATCCTCGTGCTCACGACCTTCGACCACGACGAGGCGGCGGCGTCGGCCATCGAGGCGGGGGCGAGCGGGTTCGTGCTGAAGGGCGCCGAGCCGGAGTTCCTGCTGGCGTCGGTGCGCGCCGTCGCCGCAGGCAACCAGGTGGTGGCGGCCGGAGCCACCCGTGCCCTGTGGGAGCGGTTCCGGGCCCGGCCGACCCAGACGCCGGGTCCGGAGTACGACGCCCTCACCGAGCGCGAGCGGGAGATCCTGCTGCGCGCCGCGCAGGGCCTCTCCAACGCCGAGATCGCCGCGGTCGAGGTGCTGGCCGAGGGCACCGTGAAGACCCACGTCTCCCGGATCCTGGCGAAGCTCGGCCTGCGCGACCGGGTCCAGCTCGTCGTCTACGCCTACGAGCACGGGCTGGTCTGACGGCGTACCTCTCGAGATGTACGCCGGGTGACCACCTGCGCCGGATGTGCTGAGGCCGGTCGCTTCCTAGCGTCGAGGCATGACCTCAGGAGCACCCATCGTCGCCTTCCGCGACGTGACCAAGACCTACGGCGAGGGCGCCGGCCAGGTCCGCGCGCTCGACGCCGTGACCGTCGACATCGAGCCCGGACAGTTCACCGCGGTGATGGGGCCCTCGGGCTCCGGCAAGTCCACGTTCATGAACCTCGCCGCCGGGCTCGACGACCCGACCTCGGGCGAGGTGTGGGTCGCCGGCCAGCCGGTCCACGCCCTGGACGACGACGCCCGCACGCTGCTGCGACGTACCCACGTCGGCTTCGTCTTCCAGGCGTTCAACCTGGTGCCGACGCTGACGGCGCAGGAGAACGTGCTGCTGCCGTTCGAGCTCGCCGGCCGCCGGCTCTCGGGCGACGAACGCTCGTGGGTCGACACCCTGATGCACAGCCTCGGCCTGGCCGACCGGGCCACGCACCGGCCCGGCGAGCTGTCCGGCGGGCAGCAGCAGCGCGTTGCCATCGCCCGCGCACTGGCCTCGCGCCCGCAGATCGTGGTGGCCGACGAGCCGACCGGCAACCTGGACACCCGGTCGTCGCGCGAGGTCCTCAGCCTGCTGCGGACCGCTGCCCGGGAGTACCACCAGACGATCGCGATGGTGAGCCACGACCCGGTCGCCGCGTCGTACGCCGACCGCATCCTCGTCATCGCCGACGGCCGGATCGTGGGCGACCACGGCCCGATGGCGCCCCAGCAGATCGCGGACCTGCTCATCTCCTTCGAGGTCGCGGCGTGACGTCGCGTGGTCTGGTGCTCGGCTCCCCTCGCGAGCTCGGGACGGTGGGCCTGGTGTCGGGGTTGTGCGGCGCGTACGCCGCGGTCCTGATCATGACCGCCGTCATCCTGTCGGCGACCGCCCGCGAGCCCGGCGACGCGATGGCCGCGCTGCTCGGGGTGGTCGCCACGGTCTTCATCGGCATCGCGGTGTACGTCGCGGCGATCGTCATCGTCAACGCGGTCGACACCGTGCTCGCCGGCCGGCTGCCGCAGATCGCGCTCCTGCGCTTGCTGGGCGCTCGCGGTCGCTCGCTCCGCACGGCCGTGATCCGGGGCACCACCCTGACCGGCATCGCCGGCGCCCAGGTCGGCACCGTCCTCGGCACCGTCGTCGCCGACGCCTTCCGGGTCCTGCTGGTGTCGCGCGGCACGATGCCCGACGTCGAGTACCCGGTGGTCACCCCGCTCCTGGTCCTGCCCGTCCTCACGATGGCGCCGGCGTGCGCCCTGGCGGGATGGGTGGGGTCGCGTCGCATCCTGCGGGCGTCACCGGCGGGGGCGCTGACCGACTCCGCGGTCGCGGTGCCGCTCCACCGGCGTATGTCGGTGCTGCGGGTCGTGGTCGCGGTCCTGCTCCTGGCAGGCGGCGCGCTGCTGCTCGTGCTGGCGATGGCTCTGGGAGAGGGCAGCACGGCGGCCGGTCTCATCGTCGCGTTCGCCGGGTCGGTGACGGCAGGCACGGGGCTGCTGGTCGGGGCACGGTTCGTGATCCCGGGCCTGGTCCGGGCCTCGGGACGGCTGCTCGGTGGCGGTCCGGTCGCCCGGGTGGCCGGCCGCAACGCGGTGCTCGACCCGCTCCGCACGACGCGCTCGACGATGGGGCTGGTCGTCGGGGTCACCCTGGTCACGACCTTCGCGTCGGGGCTGCGCGCGCTGCAGCGCTCCGTCGACTCGTGGGAGGGACTCTCGCCGGAGCAGCAGGTGCAGACCCACCAGGTCCTCACCACGACGACCGCCATCACGGTGGCGATCGTGGTGATCTCCTCGGTGATCTCCGCGGTCGGGTTCGTGAGCACGATGTCGCTGACCGTCATCCAGCGCCGCCGTGAGATCGGCCTGCTGCGGACCCTCGGCCTGACGCGGCACCAGGTCCGCCGGATGATCACGCTCGAGGCAGCCGCGCTCTCGGGCACCGCCGTCGCCCTGGGGATGGCGCTCGGTCTGGTGTTCGGTTCGGTCGGGGCGCAGTCGCTGGTCGGCTCGCAGACGGACGGCTTCGTGTGGGGGCTGCCCTGGGGCATCCTCGCCGTGATCGCGGTCGCCGGGGTGCTCCTCGTGCTCGCCTCGGCGAGGCCCCCTGCCCGCCGGGCCATCCGGGTCAGCCCGATCGAGGCCCTGCGGGTGCCCTAGGTTCGTCCGGTGGACCTCGGCGAGCTGACCCCGCTCGAGGGTGGCTGGTCGGGGCAGACGTTCCTCGCCACCGCATCCGACGGCCGGCGGGTGGTGGTGCGCCGGTACGACGAGGGGCACGTGCCCGTCGTCGACGCCGCCGTCCTGCGCCGGGCGGCCCGGATCGTGCCGGTGCCCGAGGTGCTGGACGTGGCCCCTGGGCGGCTGGTCACGGCGTACGTCGCGGGCGTCCGCGGCGACCTGCTGGTGCCGACCCTGTCCGACGACGACCTGGCTCGGCTCGGCGCCGACGTCGGCCGGATCGGCGCGCTGCTGGCGTCGGTCGAGCTGCCGACGTCCGGCGTGTTCGTGGACGAGGACCGGACGGTCGAACCGTTCACCGGGACGCTGCCCGAGTGGGTCTCGTCCCATGCCGCCGGGTGGTCGCACTGGTCGGCGTCGGAGGTCGACGGCCTGCGGGCGCTCGCCGAGGAGGCGGAGGCGCGGCTCGCGGCCGTCGGGCGGTTCAGCCTGGTGCACAGCGACCTGAACCCGAAGAACCTCGTCGTCGACCCGTCCTCGCTCAGCGTGGCCGCGCTCCTCGACTGGGAGTTCGCGCACGCCGGCAGTCCCTGGACCGACCCCGGCAACGCGGTCCGGTTCGAGCGGCAGCCGGCCTGGGTGGAGGCCGTCGTGGCGGCGTACGACGAGCCCCACGCCCTCGACCTGGCCCGCCGCGCGGACCTCTGGGCGTTGGTGGAGCTGGCCTCCCGACGGGGGCAGAACCCCGTCGCCGTCGCCGCCCACGACCTGCTGCGCGCGATCGCCGCCGCCCGGGACGTGCACGCCTGGAGTGGGTGGCGGTGCGTGAGTGTGGGTTCGCGTCGTCGGAACCAACACTCACGCACCGCCTCCTGGGAGCACCGCCATGATCTCGGCGACCGTCGCCTCCACCGCTCCGGCGACCGAGCTCGACATCGCCGCCCCGTGCACGAAGGTCGAGCCCTCGACGCAGACGAGCACGAGACTCGGCGGAAGGGTGCCCATGACGCCGGCCAGGCCGACGACGGTGTCGATGCCCAGGGCATGCGTGCCGCCCTGGCCGGATGAGCGCCAGCCGTCCTGCATCGGGCCGGCCTTGCCTGCGCCGAGGTGGAGGACCTGGATCGTGCCCGGCGGAGCGCCGGAGCGCACCGCGTCGACGACCACGACGAGCGCCCGGCCCGCCCAGAGGTGCATGAGGTCGGCCGGCTGATCGGACTCGACCACCTCGACCTCCGGTCCGCAGCGTTCGGCCACGGTCCGTGCCACCTCGGGGCCGATGGCGTCGTCACCCCGGTCCACGCGCCCCAGGCCGATGACGAGAGGCAGGATCACGCCCTGTCCACGGTCAGGTCGAGGAAGTGGGTGGCACACGAGATGCACGGGTCGTAGTTGCGGATCGCCTGCTCGCACACGTGCTGCAGCGCGTGGTCGTCCAGGTCGGCCCAGTCGGCCGCCATCGTCCGGAGGTCGGCTTCGACGGCCGCCTGGTTCTGCGAGGTGGGCGGCACGATCCTCGCGTCGGTGATCAGCCCGGAGCGATCGAGCGCGTATCGATGGAACAGCACACCCCGCGGTGCCTCCGAGGCGCCGCAGCCGACGCCGGCTCGCGGCGGCACCTCGACGTACGACGGAGCATCACCACGCCAGCCCTCGATGATGCGGATGGACTCCGAGAGCGCCTCGACGAGCTCCACGGCGCGGACCACGATGGAGCGGAACGGGTTGCGGCACTCGTCGCCGAGTCCGGCGGCCGCCGCGGCCTCCTTCGCGGTCGGCGAGAGCCGGTCGGAGTTCAAGGCGTAGCGCGCCAGCGGACCCACGACGTACGGCGCGTCGTCCCAGCTCACCGTGGCGTGCAGGGCGTTGCTGTGCGCGACATGGTGCTCGACGATGCGTTCGGGGAACTCCTCGACCGCGAAGTCGTTGCCCAACGACGTCACGACTGTCCCGGCCTCGATGGGGTAGCCGGTCTCGGCTCGCAGGGAGAGGTACTCGTATGGCTGCTCGAAGTCGGGCACGTCGAAGCCGGCCACCAGGCTCACCGTGGCCACCGCGTCCGCGAGGGCGCCTTCGAGCACGGGCAGCAGGCCGCGCATCCGCGCCGCGTCGGGCCAACGGTAGAAGCCGCCCACCCGCACGTTGACCGGGTGCACCGATCGGCCTCCGACCACCGTCATCAGCTCGTTGCCGGCCTTCTTCAGCCGCAGCCCGCGCTGCACGACGTCCGGGTGGTCGGCCGCCATCTCGATCGCACCGTCGTAGCCGAGGAAGTCGGGTGCGTGCAGAAGGAACACGTGCAGCGCGTGGCTCTCGATCCACTCGCCGCAGTAGAGGAGCCGGCGCATCTCGCGAACCTCGTCCGAGACGGTGACGCCACAGGCCTGCTCCACCGCCCAGCAGGCGCTGGTCTGGTAGGCGACCGGGCAGATCCCGCAGATCCGGGCGGTGATGTCCGGAGGCTCGGTGTAGGACCGACCGCGCAGGAAGGCCTCGTAGAAGCGCGGCGGCTCGTAGATGCGCAGCTGGACGTCCTCGACCTCACCGTCGCGGTAGGAGATGTGCATCGCACCCTCGCCCTCGACGCGCGCCAGGCTGCCGACGCGCAGCACCCGGCCTCCGTCGGTGAGTCGGTGGGTCATGACGTCCTCCGTGGGGTTCCTGCCGGCGCCTCGTGGCGCTCGCTCTCCTCGCGGAAGGCCTCGGCCGCGGCGTGGAAGGTGCGGTAGAGACGCACGATCTGGGGCTCGTCCATGCCGTGCCGGCTCAGCACCTGGGCCATCGAGGCCGTGTTGGGCGAGTCCTGCGGCCCGAAGCATCCGTAGCAACCCCGGGCGAACGTGGGGCACAGGGCACCGCAACCCGCCTGGGTCACGGGGCCGAGACAGGGCGTTCCGTGGGCGATCGTGACGCAGACGTTGCCGCGGGCCTTGCACTCGACGCACACGCTGTGGGTCGCGACCCGTGGCCGGCGGCCCTGCAGCTCGGCGGCCAGCACCTCCAGCAGCTGGTTCTTGTCGATGGGGCAGCCGCGCAGCTCGAAGTCGACGCGGACGTGCTCGGCGATGCCCGTGGACCGCTCGAGCGTCGAGACGTACTCGGGGTGGGCGTAGACGACCGAGCGGAACTCCGCGACGTCGGCGAAGTTGCGCAGCGCCTGGATGCCACCAGTAGTGGCGCAGGCCCCGATGGTGATCAGGCGACCGGACATCTCACGGACCTGCTGGATGCGTTCGAGGTCCTCGGGCGTGGTGATCGAGCCCTCGACCAGCGACACGTCGTACGGGCCCTCGACGACTGCGCGGGTGGCCTCGGGGAAGTAGGCGATCTCCACCGCGCCGGACAAGGGGATGAGCTCGTCCTCGCAGTTGAGCAGCTGGAGCTGGCACCCGTCGCACGAGGCGAACTTCCACACCGCGAGCGTCGGACGCCGACTCTTGGTCACGGCGGCCATCTCAGAGCTCCGCCTGGGTGAGGAGCGAGGCAACCAGGCCGTAGCCCAGGACCGGGCCGTCCTGACAGATGAACAGCTCGCGCAGCTGACAGTGGCCGCACAGCCCGATCCCGCACTTCATGTTGCGCTCCATGGACACCCGGACGTCGGCCGGCGCGACCCCGCGGTCGAGGAAAGCCGCCGCCGTGTGCCGCATCATCACTTCCGGTCCGCAGACGAGCACCGTGGCGAGCTCGGGGCGGAAGACGACCCGGTCGACCAGGCCGGTCACCAGCCCAACCGGACCTCGCCACGAGTCGTCGCTTCGGTCGACGGTGACGTGTACGGCGACGCCGTGCTCGGCCGCCCAGCGTGGTAGCTCGTCGGTGAACAGCCGCTCGGCCGGCGTGCGCGCGCCGTACAGCAGGGTGACCTCGCCGTAGGCAGCCCGGTTGGCACAGATCTCGAGCACCGCGGGCCGCAGCGGGGCCAGCCCGATGCCGCCGGCGACGATCACCACGTCACGACCGCGAGCGGTCCCGACGTCCCAGCCGACACCGAACGGACCGCGCACGCCCAGGCGGGCACCGGTCTCGGCGGTGGCCAGCGCGTGCGAGACCGAGCCGACGTCGCGGATGGTGTGCTGGAGCACGCCGTCGTCGGCCGGGTCGCCACTGATGGACACCGGCACCTCGCCGACCCCGTAGGCCTGGAGCATCGTGAACTGCCCTGGCTCGAACGCGAGCGGCGCCCCGTCCATGGCCGTCAGCCAGAGCGTGGCGGTGTCGCGAGTGTCCTGACGGGTCCGCGTCACGACGAAGGACCGCGGCACCATCGGGTCCTCCACGACCACACGCTGCGAGCTGGTCGCGAGCGCGGCGTTCACGACGCGCCGTAGAGGTCGAGGAGCCGGACCCGGGCGGAGTGCAGACGCTGCGACATCACCTGCACGATCCGCTGAAGGAACGCGTAGCCGAGGTCGGGGTCGGCCGCGCACTTCTCCCTGAGGCAGCCTCCGTCGAACCGCACCGCACGGACGTGATCGACGGCGCGACCGTCGAACGTCCAGCGGTACGGCGGCACGAGCCAGGACCAGCCGAGCACCTCGCCCTGCTCGGCCGTGTCGAGGACGGCCGCACCCGTCGGCAGCCGCATCTCCAGCGCCACCCTGCCCTCGCGGATGACGAAGAACGAGTCGGCCGGTTCGCCCTCGCGGAAGAGGTACTCCCCGGGCCGGGCGTGCATGTTGACGGCGCAGCCCGCCAGCAGCGCCAGGGCGTCGGAGTCCAGGCCCGCGAAGAACGGGTGGCCGGGCAGGTCCTCGGCGATGGTCCGCATGGGTCAGGACTCCTCCCGCAGCACCGCGGCCTGCTCGGTGATGTCGATGCCGGCAGGGCACCATGCGATGCAGCGACCGCAGCCGACGCACCCCGAGGTACCGAACTGGTCGATCCAGGAGCCGAGCTTGTGCGTCATCCACTGCCGGTAGCGCGCCTTCGTGGTCCGGCGGACCGAGCCGCCGTGGAGGTAGGAGTGCTGGGAGTCGAAACAGGAGTCCCAGACCCGCTCACGCTGCATCGAGTCGCCGGCGAGGTCGGAGACGTCCTCGACGTCGGTGCAGAAGCAGGTAGGACACACCATCGTGCAGTTCTGGCACGAGAGGCAGCGGTCGGCGACCTCGTCCCACATCGGGCTGTCGGCGCTGGCGTAGAGCAGGTCCTTGAGTCCCTCCGTGTCGAGCCAGCGTCCCATCCGCCCGACGGCCGACTCGGTCACCGACGCCGCATCGGACCGGTCGCGTTCGTCGGCGATCCGGCCGCCCACCTCGCGGAGCACCTCGACACCACGCTCGGACGCGGCCTCCAGCAGGAAGCGGTGGCCGGTCGCGTCGAGGAGCTCGGTCATGGCCAGGTCGAAGGGTGCGCCGCGTCCGGCGGTCGGCCGCGGACCGGTGCCCATCGAGACGCAGAAGCACGTCCCGGCCGGGTCGCTGCAGCTCACCGCCACGACGAAGGCGTCGGCGCGCCGGACGGCGTACGACGCGTCCGCGAACCGCCGGCCCAGCAGCACCGTGTCGTGGATACCGAGCGCGTGCAGGTCGCACGAGCGGACGCCGACCACGGCGTAGGGGCCCTCGTCGTGCTGCTCACGCCGGGGCACCACGGCCCCCTCGGCATCGCGAAGCCCGCGCCAGATCACCTCGCTCGCAGGGAAGAACACCGGCTTCACCGACTGGGCACCGTTGGCGTAGCCGAAGATCATGTCGTCGTCGCGGCGTCGCAGCCGGTAGGACCCAGGAGCCTGCTCGTCGCCCCAGCCGACCGGCAGGTCGGAGACCTTGCGGACAGGTCCGTAGTCGATCGAACCGTCCTTGACCACCGGCCCGAGCACGGCGTAGCCGCGTCCCGCAAGCACGTCGATGAGGGTCTGAAGCCCCGTCAGGTCCACGGTCCGGTCGTCGCCCGGGGCGACACCCGCAGCAGGATCGACGACTGGGTTGGCGACCACGGTTCGAGTCTGTGGCCTACTGCACGTCCCGGGAAGAGGCCCGACCATCACCGGGACAATTGAGGACCAAGGTCCCGAGTCCACCTGGTCGGTAGCCCGCGGAGTCGGCGAGCCGTACATTGGCCGAATCCCACTCCGACCTTTCGCGCCCGATGCGATGCCGGCGGCCGAGACGTCCTCGCCTGATCCGGTACGCCGACGCGTCGTCGTGCGCGGCGTGGTGCAGGGCGTCGGGTTCCGACCGCATGCCTACGCGCTAGCCAGGTCGTTGCATCTCGTCGGGGCGGTCTGGAACACCGACGGGGGCGTGGTTGCCGAGGTCGAGGGCGACTCGGCCGATGTCGAGGAGTTCGCACGCCGGGTCGCCACCGACGCCCCGCCTCTCGCGGTCGTCAGCGCGGTCGAGGTCGCGGAAGTCGAGCCGCGCGGTGGCACGGAGTTCTGTATCGCGGCGTCGGAGCCGACGACCGGCCGCACGTTCGTCTCCCCGGACGTCACCGTCTGCGACGACTGCCTGGCCGACCTCAGGGACCCGGCCAACCGCCGTTACCGACATCCGTTCCTCACCTGCACCAACTGCGGGCCGCGATACACGATCACCACCGGCTTGCCGTACGACCGGCCGGCGACCACGATGGCGGGCTTCCCGATGTGCGAGGCCTGCGCGACCGAGTACGCCGACCCGGCCGACCGGCGTTTCCATGCCCAGACGATCTGCTGCCCCGGGTGCGGTCCGCGACTGCGGCTCGAGGCGCCGAGCCGGGAGACGTCGTACGGCGAGGCCGCGCTCGCCGAGGCACGGTCGCTGGTGCTCGACGGTGCGGTGGTCGCGGTCAAGGGCATCGGCGGGTACCACGTGGCCTGCGACGCGACCAACCCCGTGGCGGTGTCGATGCTGCGCAAGCGCAAGCAGCGCGGAGACAAGCCGTTCGCGGTGATGGTGCCGACCATCGACGACGCCCTCACCCTCGTCGAGGCCACGCCCGTGGAGGTGGCCCTGCTCACCGGCCGGGCCCGGCCGGTCGTGCTGGCGAAGGCCCGGCCCGGTGCATCTGTCGGTGTGGTGCTCGGAGCCGTCGCACCCGGCCAGGCCGACCTCGGCGTGATGCTTGCCTACTCGCCGTTGCACCATCTGTTGCTGGGCCTGCCCGGCGACGAGCCGGGCCCGGCCGCTCTCGTGATGAGCAGCGGCAACCTCACCGGCGAGCCGATCGTCACCGACGACGACGAGGCGCGCCGGCGGCTGAGCGGGCTCGCCGACGCGTGGCTCACCCACGACCGGCCCATCCACGTGCCGTGCGACGACTCGGTGACCCGGGCCTTCGACGAGAGCGAGGCACCGGTGCGTCGCTCCCGCGGGCAGGCGCCGCTGCCCATCACGCTGCCGTTCGAGGCTCCACCTGCGCTGGCCGTCGGCGGCGACGTGAAGAACGCCTTCTGCCTGGCGGACGGCCGGTTGGCCTGGATGTCGGGCCACATCGGTGACATGGACGACCTGGCCACGCAGTCCGCCTTCGGCGTCGCCGTCGAGCACCTGTCGATGCTGACGGGAGTCGCGCCGCGGATGGTCGCGACCGACCGCCACCCGTCGTACCGCTCCCGTCGCTGGGCTCTCGACCACTTCCCGGCGTCCGACCTGGTCGAGGTCCAGCACCACCATGCCCACGTCGCCTCGACGATGGCCGAGCACGGCCTGCCCGACGGACGGCGGGTGATCGGCGTCGCGTTCGACGGGACCGGCTACGGCGACGACGGAGCATCGTGGGGCGGGGAGTTCCTGATCGCCGACTACGGCGGCTTCGCGCGGGCCGCCCACGTCGCGTACGTCGACCTGCCCGGCGGCGACGCCGGCGTGCGCAACCCGTGCCGGATGGCGCTGTCCCACCTGCGGCGCGCCGGCGTCCCCTGGGACCCGTCCGTGCCCAGCGTGCGGGCGTGTGACGAGACCGAGCTCGGGCTGCTCGACCGGCAGCTCGCCACCGGACTGCGGTGCGTGCCGACATCGAGCATGGGCCGGCTGTACGACGCCGTGGCGTCGCTGACCGGGATCTGCCACCGGGCGGAGTACGACGCCCAGGCGGCGATGGAGCTGGAGGCCGCGGCGAGGCCGTGGGGCACCGTCGACGGCTACCGGTTCGGGACCGAGGGGGACCCTCTCGATCCGGGGCCGGTCGTGGCGGCAGTCGTCGACGACGTTGGCGCGGGAGTCGAGCGGGGGATGGTGGCCGCTCGCTTCCAGCAGGCGGTCGTCGACCTCGTCGTCGCCACGGTGCGTCGCCTGCGCGAGGAGACGAGCATCGCCACCGTGACGCTGAGTGGCGGCTGCTTCCTCAACGCCTACCTCACGGCGCAGTGCTCGGCGAGGCTCGGGACCGACGGCTTCGACGTGTTGACCCACCACGTGGTCCCGGCCAGTGACGCCGGGATCGCCCTCGGCCAGCTCGCCGTCCTGGCCCACCGCCTTCGTGACCATCCCTCCCCCCTCGAACAGGAGACGTGATGTGCCTTGCCGTGCCAGGACAGGTCCTGGAGATCGAGGAGCGCGATGGGACCCGGTTCGCGCGCGTGGACTTCGGCGGGGTGACCAAGGAGGTCTGCCTCGAGTACGTGCCCGACCTGCAGGTGGGTGAGTACACGATCGTGCACGTCGGCTTCGCCCTGCAGCGCCTGGACGAGGAGTCGGCACTGGAGACCCTCGAGCTCTTCCGTCAGCTCGGTGAGCTGAACGCCGAGTTCGGCGACCACTGGGGCATGGCCGCCGACCAGGCCGGCCTCCCTCGGCCCGACCTCGAACCCGGTCGGGGCGACGCACCAACCCACGAAGGAGCGGAGCAGTGAGGTATCTCGACGAGTTCCGGGACCCCGAGCTGGCCAAGCGCCTGCTCGACGACATCCACGCCACGGCCAAGCACCCCTGGGCGATGATGGAGGTCTGCGGCGGCCAGACCCACTCGATCATCCGCCACGGGCTCGACCAGCTGCTGCCCGACGGCATCGAGCTGATCCACGGTCCCGGCTGCCCGGTCTGCGTCACGCCCCTCGACGTCATCGACAAGGCACTGGAGATCGCCTCCCGACCCGAGGTGATCTTCTGCTCCTTCGGCGACATGCTGCGAGTGCCCGGCAGCGGGAGAGACCTGTTCCAGGTCAAGAGCGCGGGGGGCGACGTCCGCGTCGTGTACTCCCCGCTCGACGCCCTCGAGCTCGCACGGGCCAACCCGGACAGGCAGGTGGTGTTCTTCGGGATCGGCTTCGAGACCACGGCGCCGCCGAACGCCATGACGGTCTACCAGGCCGAGAAGCTCGGCGTCGAGAACTTCAGCCTGCTGGTCAGCCACGTGCGCGTGCCTCCGGCGATCGAGGCGATCATGACGTCGCCGGCGTGCCGGGTGCAGGCGTTCCTGGCGGCCGGGCACGTGTGCACGGTGATGGGCCTCGGCGAGTACCCACCGCTCGCGGAGCGCTTCGCCGTGCCGATCGTGGTCACCGGCTTCGAGCCGCTCGACATCCTCGAGGGCATCCGCCGGGTGGTGCACCAGCTCGAGGAAGGTCGGCACGAGGTCGAGAACGCCTACCCGCGAGCCGTCGCGGCCGGGGGCAACCCGGTGGCCCAGAAGATGCTCGAGGACGTCTACGAGGTGGTGGACCGGTCCTGGCGCGGGATCGGGATGATCCCGCAGAGCGGCTGGCGGCTCTCGGAGCGCTACCGCGCGTTCGACGCCGAGCACCGCTTCTCCGTCGGGGACATCCGGACGAAGGAGTCGGCTCTCTGCCGGAGCGGGGAGGTGCTGCAGGGACTGATCAAGCCGCACGAGTGTGCGGCGTTCGGCAAGGAGTGCACCCCACGCAACCCGCTCGGCGCCACGATGGTCTCCAGCGAGGGTGCCTGCGCGGCGTACTACCTCTACCGGAGGATGCACCTCCCCGGGACAGGGCCACGGGAGGTGACCCCGGTTGGCTGAGGACCTCGAGCTCACCGGCCAGCCACGCTTCGATGGCTGGACCTGCCCGCTGCCGTTGCGCAACAGCCCGACGATCGTGATGGGCCACGGCGGGGGCGGCCAGATGTCCTCGGAGCTCGTGGACCACCTGTTCCTGCCGGCGTTCGCGGACGACACCCTCCGGCAGCTCGGGGACTCGGCGGTGCTGGAGCTGCTGGGGGGTCGCATCGCCTTCTCCACCGACACGTTCGTGGTGCGGCCGCTGTTCTTCCCTGGCGGCTCGATCGGCGAGCTGGCGGTCAACGGCACGGTCAACGACCTGGCGATGAGCGGCGCCCAGGCAATCTTCCTGTCGGCGGCCTTCATCCTCGAAGAGGGCACGGACGTCGCCCAGGTCGGTGCCGTGGCGCAGCGGCTCGGGGAGGCCGCCCGGCAGGCCGGCGTACGCGTCGTCACGGGCGACACCAAGGTGGTCGAGTCGGGCCACGGCGACGGTGTCTACGTGAGCACGGCCGGCCTCGGCGTGGTCCCGGAGGGCGTGGACGTCCGGCCGGACCGAGCCGAGCCGGGTGACGTGGTCATCGTCAGCGGCGACATCGGCGTGCACGGCGTCGCCATCATGAGCGTCCGCGAGGGGTTGCAGTTCGGCACCGACATCGAGAGCGACACCCAGCCGCTCAACGGCCTGGTGGCCGAGATGCTCGCAGCGCACCGGGACATCCACGTGCTTCGTGACCCCACCCGGGGAGGCGTCGCGACGTCGCTCAACGAGATCGCCCGCGCGTCCAAGGTCGGCGTCCGGCTCGACGAGGGCCGGCTGCCGATCCCCGAGGTGGTCTCCAACGCGTGCGCCTTCCTCGGGCTCGATCCGCTGCAGGTCGCCAACGAGGGCAAGCTGCTGGCGTTCGTGCCCCGCTCGGCTGCCGACCTGGTGCTCGAGGCGATGCGTGCGCACCCCGCGGGCCTGGGCGCGTGTGTGATCGGCGAGGTCGTCGAGGACCACCCTGGCCTGGTGGCGACCACCACGGCGTTCGGCGCCTCGAGGGTGGTCGACCTGCCGGTGGGCGAACAACTGCCCCGGATCTGTTGACCCGACTTCGCGTGGTACCCCCGACCGGATTCGAACCGGCGCTACCGCCTTGAGAGGGCGGCGTGCTAGGCCGCTACACAACGGGGGCCTGATGGTGGAGCTGCGTGCTCGCGAGAGCAACGAGGAGAAACCTTAGCCGCGGCGCTGACGAGCAACAAAATCGCCGTCCCGATCAGGTCGGAACGGCGCTTGGTGGTACATCTCGCTGGGGTACTAGGACTCGAACCTAGACTAACTGAACCAGAATCAGTCGTGCTGCCAATTACACCATACCCCAAGGGTTTCGGGCCTTCTGAGGACAGCGCCTCGGGCCGCGCAGAACCTTACCGGCGGCCGGGCAGGGCGGCCAAAACGGCCGGGTCCGTGCGGTCGGTCAGGCCCATCCGGCGAGCCACGAGGAGCGCCAGGCCGAGGTAGACCAGGGACTGGGTCAGCGTCACCGGGATGCTCCACCACGAGCCGCCCGAAGGGTTCAGCGTCGAGGCCATGTCGCCGTACGCGAGGGCCAGGCCGAAGGCCAGCCAGTTGTTCAGCACGTGCATGGCGATGCCGGCCTCGAGGCCGCCGGTGAGGACGACCAGGGCCCCCGCGACCACCCCGAACGCGAACCGGTCGAAGAAGATCGGCGGGCTCTGGCCGATGCCGTGCGCCAGGCCGAAGAGGAACGCCGAGGCGACGACGGCCACCCACCGCGAGCGGAAGAGTCCACCGAACGCCTGCATCAGGTAGCCGCGGAAGGCGTACTCCTCCCCCGCCGCCTGGAGCGGCGTGAGGAGCACCAGGACGATGAGGAAGTCGCGCGTGGTCGACGTGAAGTCGTTGAGCTGCCCGCTCAGCTCCGTGCCGTCGCCCTGCGACGGCACCACCGCAGACACCAGCAGCGTGGCGACCAGCGCGACGACGGAGACGCCCAGGCAGGCGACCAGGTACGTCCAGCGGATCCGTGGCTTGATCGACGCCAGCCACCCGGGCCTGAGGCCGTGGATGACGTAGACCACGAACCAGGTGATCGGGATCGCGGCCGCCAGGGTGAGGTTGAGGTAGGCCAGGCTTGCCGGCGTCGGGTCCGCGGTGTCCGCCAACGCGGTGATGCTGTCGAGCAGGTCGGCCCCGGTGCCCACGTAGTAGAGGGCGAACGGCAGGAGCAGCAGGGCCGGCGCGACGATCAGCAGCCCGCCGAGCAGCACCGCCAGCCCGAGGGCGAAGCGCCACCAGCCGGACCTCCCTGCGGTGAGGACCAGGTGGTACGGGAGGGCGGGGAGCCGCTCCCCGGTCTCCACGCTCACGACAGCGCGGCGGACAGCCGACCGAGGCTGCGCACGCGGCCCAGGAGCTCGAGGGACTCGAACAGCGGCGGCGAGACCTTGCGGCCCGTCACGGCGATGCGCACGGGTCCGAACGCGTTGCGCGGCTTGAGCTCGAGCTTCTCGACGAGCGCGATGCGGAGAGCCTCCTCGATCGCCGCCGTGCTCCACTCGGACAGCCCGGAGAGGGCGTCGTACGCCGCCTTGACGACGCCGCGTCCCGTCTCGTCGATCTCGTCGGTCACCGTGAACGCGCTCTCGTCGACGAACAGGAACCCGAGCATGTCCACGGACTCGGTGAGCTTGTTGATCCGCTCGGCGACCAGCGGCATGGCGGCGTCGAGCACCTGCTGCTGCTCGGCGGTCGGCGGGTCGGCGACGAGGCCCGCGGCGGCGAGGTACGGGACGCAGCGGCGGCCGATCTCCTCGCCCGACAGCAGCCGCATCTGCGCGGCGTTGATCGCCTCGGCCTTTTTCATGTCGAAGCGCGCGGGGTTGGGGTTCACGTCGCCGATCTCGAAGGCCGCGACCATCTCCTCGATCGAGAACACGTCGCGGTCGCCGGAGATCGCCCAGCCCAGCAAGGCCAGGTAGTTGAGCAGGCCTTCGGGCAGGAACCCGCCCTCGCGGTAGTTGAGCAGGTTGCCCTGCGGGTCCCGCTTGGAGAGCTTCTTGTTGCCCTCGCCCATGACGTAGGGCAGGTGCCCGAACCGTGGCGTCGCCTTGGCGATGCCGAGCTCCTCCAGCGCGGCGTACAGCGCCAGCTGTCGCGGGGTGGAGGACAGCAGGTCCTCACCGCGGAGGACGTGGGTGATGCGCATCATCGCGTCGTCGACCGGGTTGACCAGCGTGTAGAGCGGGGCGCCGTTGGCGCGGGCGACGGCGAAGTCCGGGACGTGCTCGGTCTGGAAGGTGATGTCGCCGCGCACGAGGTCGTCCCACGTGAGCTCGCCGTCGGGCATCCGGAAGCGCACGACCGGCTGCCGGTCCTCGGCCCGGAAGGCCGCGACCTGCTCGTCGGTCAGCTCGCGGCAGAACCCGTCGTACCCCTGCAGCTTGGACCCCGACGCCTTGCGGCGGGCGTCGACCTCGTCGGTGGTGCAGTAGCAGTCGTAGGTGTACGACGTCTCGCGCAGCCGCCCCAGCACGTCGAGGTAGATCTCGGAGCGCTCGGACTGGCGGTACGGCGCGTAGGGACCGCCGACCTCCGGGCCCTCGTCCCAGTCGAAGCCCAGCCAGCGCATGGTGTCGAGGAGCAGCTGGTAGGACTCCTCGCTGTCGCGCGCGGCGTCGGTGTCCTCGATGCGGAACACGAAGTCGCCTCCGTGGTGGCGCGCGAACACCCAGTTGTAGAGCGCGGTCCGGGCCAGGCCGACGTGCGGGTTGCCGGTCGGGGACGGGCAGAAGCGGACGCGGACGCGGCCGGTCGGGTCGGTCATCGGGAGGTCACCCTGTTCGTCAGTGTGCCGAGGCCCTCGATCGAGACCTCGACCTCGTCGTCGATGTTCATGGGGCCGACTCCCTCGGGGGTGCCGGTGAGGATCACGTCGCCCGGCAGCAGCGTCATGGCCGCGGAGATGTGGGCGACGAGGGTCGGGATGTCGAAGATCAGGTCCTGGGTGGACCCGTCCTGCTTGAGGTCGCCGTTGAGGTACGTCTGCACCTTGCGGCCCTCGGCGAAGTCGTGCGGGTCGAGGTCGGTCTCGATCCACGGGCCGAGCGGGCAGAAGGAGTCGAAGCCCTTCGCGCGCGACCACTGGCCGTCGGACTTCTGCAGGTCGCGAGCGGTCACGTCGTTGGCGATCGTGTAGCCGAAGATCACGTCGGTCGCCTGCTCGGCGGGTACGTCGCGGCAGATGCGCCCGATCACCACGGCCAGCTCGCCCTCGTAGTCGACGCGCTGCGACTGGGACGGGTAGAAGATCGGGTCACCGGGGCCGATGACGCTGGTGTTCGGCTTGAGGAACATCAGCGGCTCGGCCGGCACCTGGCTGTCCATCTCGGCGGCATGTGCGGCGTAGTTCTTGCCGATCGCGACGACCTTGCTGCGCGGGATCACGGGCGCCAGGAGACGTACGTCGGCGAGCCGGTGCTGCTCCTCGAGCGGCTTGACCCCGGCGTACATCGGGTCGCCCGCCAGGGTGATCACGACGCTGTCCTCGGACGGCTGGCCGTACTCGTCGAGGTCGCCCGTCACCACGCCGTACAGCGGGTCGTCGCCCGTCGTGAACCTCGCGATACGCACGTCCCGACCCTACCGACGCGACGTGCGCCCCCCGGAATCAGCGGGACCGGGTCAGCCGGCGGGGGCCGGTCCCCAGTCGGGGTAGCTGTCGTACGCGCGGGTCCGGGTCACCGGCTGCTCGTCGGTGCCGTCCAGGGCCATGGTGAAGACGTCGGCGGAGTTCAGGGACCTCCCACCGGTGGCGGGCCGGCGTCCGAAGACGATGCGCGTGCCGTCGGGCGAGAACGACGACCCCAGGTAGTTGGTCACGCCGTCGTCGTCGAGGAAGGTCAGCTGGCGCAGGTGTGTCCCGTCCGGGTGCACGGTCCACAGGTTCGCGCTGCGGGTGTCCTTCTCCAGGTTGTCGTGGAACAGGATGGTGGTCCCGTCCGGCGACCAGTCCGGGGTGTCGCCCGCCCTCAGCCGGAACGGCGTGATGCGGTGCTCCCGCCCGGTGGCCAGCGTGACGACCCACAGCGCGAGGCTGCCCTTCGGCCGCGCGTCGCGGACGTTCCACCGTTGGAAGAGGATCCGGGTCCCGTCCGGCGACCACTGCGGCTCCTGGTCCTCACCCTGCGCGGGCAGGGACTTCTGGGTGATCCGGCGCACGTGCGTGCCGTCGGCCCGCATCACGTAGATCCCCATCCGCTTGAGCAAGAAGTCCTCGTTCGCCGGACCCGACCCCCTGCTGAACGCGATGCGCTTGCCGTCCGGCGACCAGGCGGGTGAGGCGTCGCAGTAGCCGCCGTCGTCGCACGACCTGGCCGGTTGCGGTCCGGCCGCGAGCCGGTGTGCGTTCGACCCGTCCGCGTCGACCACCCACACCTGTTGGGTCGGGCACAGGTCCAGGCACTCGAAGTTCTCGCGCTGGAAGAGGATGCGGGTGCCGTCCGGCGAGATGTCCGGGTTGCGGTCGACGGTGCCCTTCGGCGGGTGGGTGACCTGCCGCTCGTCGGTGCCGTCCAGGTTGATCGTGAAGATCGCGCCCCAGGTCTTGTCGGCGTTGAAGAACCGGCGGAAGGCGATGCGGCCGTTGTCTCCCGAGTACGTCGCGTACGCCGGTCCCGGGACGACCGGGGTCAGCAGGGCGGCGACGACGGTGCTGACGACAAGGATCCGGATGCGCATGAGGCCCTCCTCCTGCAGGCTCGGCGAGCCCGACCGGTGCCGACGCTAGGGAGCCGCCGCGGAGGCCACATCAGGGCTAGCCCTGAACTAGCCTGGCGCGGTGCAGGTGGAGACCGCGGATCGTGCGGCCGCGCATCGCGAGCGCCTGGCGCCGTACGTCGAGCCCCACCTGACCCGCCGCCGCGACGGCGTGAAGCACCCGGTGCACGACTTCCTCTTCACCTACTACTCCTTCTCGCCCGCGAAGCTGACGACGTGGGAGGCGGGGTGGCCGGAGTCGGGGTCGGCCGAGCAGCTGGCGCGGCTGCGGCCCCTGGTCCGCGGCACCCGTACCTTGCTGGTCGCGACCGCCGGACGGCCGGCGCACACCGGGTGCTTCGGGCTGCACGAGTGGGCGATGGTGCACGGGGCGGACGAGACGCGCCACGACGTCCCGCTCCGGCTCGGCGCCACCGGCACCGACGAGGTCGTGGAGTCGCACCGGATCGCCTGCTCGCACTTCGACGCGTTCCGGTTCTTCACCGAGTCCGCGCGCCCGCTCAACACGCTCTCGCCCGGCCGCGACGACCGGGCGGCGTACGAGCAGCCGGGCTGCCTGCACGCGACGATGGACCTCTACAAGCACGCGTTCCGGCTGTGGCCGCTCGTCGGGTCGGACCTGGTCGCGGACTGCTTCGAGCTCGCGTGGGACGTGCGTGAGGTCGACATGCGCGCCTCGCCGTACGACTTCTCCGGCCTCGGTCTCGAGCCGATCAGGATCGAGACGGCCGACGGGAAGCGGGAGTACGCCGCGTACCAGCGTGGCTTCGCAGAACGCGCGGCCCCGCTTCGGGAGCGGCTGGTCGAGGCGTGCGAGGTCTTGCTCGCGTCGTGGGCTGACCGCACGTAGTAGGCCAGCCAGGCACCGGCGGGCATCACGCCACCGTCCGTCGGAGCACCGAGACGGCCAGCGCGACGAACAGCGCCATCATCGCGATCTGCACGCAGTCGATCGCCCGGCCGGACAACGGCGTGAACTGCGCGAGAACGAGCAGCACGTAGGCCGAGATGCCGACCGCAGGGACCGCTCTGGCCCGATACAGCGCGCTCGCGAGCACCAGGCCGCCCACCGTGAAGAGCAGGAAGCCGGCCATGGTGGCACCCAGCAGGTGAAGGGGGTTGTCGTTCGCGTAGTCGACCAGAGCGCGGCCGTCGTCCTCGGCGATGCCGGACGCGAACCAGGTCAGCGTCGCGAACGCGAAGCCGCCCATGGCGAAGCAGATGCCACCGAGCGTGGTGAGCACGGCGCCGAGGAGGGCCGGAACCCGCCCGCGACCAGGGGCCAGGTGGCAGGTGATCATGCCGAGGGTGATCCCGACGACCGCGAAGGCGAGGCCGTCCGCGAGCATGCCCGCCCACGCGCCGTCGCGGACCGCGGCCAGCTTGTCGTAGCTGAGGACGTCGTCGGCGCTGCTGTCGTACCGGTCGCCCCACGGCGTGGTGATCAGCAGGACAGCGGTGGTCGTCGCAGCGACGACGAGGGCGCCGGCCACCACGCGGACGCGCGTCCGGGTGGGGTCGTACGACGTGGGCGTGGTGGCGAGCGAGCTGATGATGGTCATGCCGCGACGCTAGGAACCTCGGCCGGTCCGGCGGATCGTGGAGAGCGCCTGACCTGGCCCCCGTGCCTGCACGGAGCCGCTGCCGGCCCGGCGTCCCTACAGTGCTGCCATGCCAGCGGCCCGCCGCGTCAATGTCGCGCTCGCGCTGCTGGTCGCCCTTCTCGTGGTCGTGGCGCTCGCCTTCACGGCCGCCGAGCCCGCCGGAGCGTCGTGGGTCGCCCTCGCCATGGCCCTCGCCGTGGCCGCGCCGGCCACCGGCCTGTCGGTCCTGGTGGTCCGCAAGCCCGAAGGCAGGCAGGTCGGACTCCTCCTGGGCTTGCTCGCCCTGACGGTCGCGCAGGTCGCCGCCAAGGAGACCTGGCTGCAGTGGCTGGCCGCCGACGGCGACCCGCGCCGCTGGGGCTGGCTGGTCGCCGTGACGGCCGAGAACGCGTGGTGGGTGCTGGCCGCCTTCGGCTTGCTCCTCCTGTACTTCCCGGACGGGCGGCTGCCCTCGCCCCGCTGGCGGTGGGTGCCTGCCGCTCTGGTCGTGTGCACCGCGGCCAACCAGGCGTACGGCGCGTTCGAGGACACGCCGTTCCGGGCACCGCTCGCAGACCTCGAGCGTCCGTTCGGCCCGGTCCCGCTGTGGATCGAGGTGGTCGGGGTCCTGTTCTTCCCGATGCTCGGCCTCTTCGTCGCGTGCGCGGTGTCGATGGTGCTGCGGTACCGCCACGGGGACGCGCTCCAGCGGCAGCAGATCAAGTGGCTCGCGATCGTCGGCATCGGCGTCCCGCTGTACCCGCTGCTGTGCCTGCTGGAGATCGTGGTGTGGGGCGAGGCGGCCTGGGTCAGTGCGGCCGTCGGCATCGTCTCCCTGGTGAGCACGCCGGTCGTCGTGGCGATCGCGGTGCTGCGTCACGACCTGTACGACGTGGACAAGGCGCTCGCCCTCGCGCTCACATGGGGCCTGGTCACCGCCCTGCTGCTCACCGTCTACGCGGCCGTCTCGTCGGTGGCCGGGCTCGTCGTCGGCGGCGACTCCCACGCGGGTGTCGCGGTCGGCACCGCCGCGGCCGCCCTCGTGCTGCTGCCGGGACTGCGCGTCGTACGTCGTGAGGTCGACGCCCGCACGTACCCGCTACGGCGCGCGGCCCTCGCCGCCGTCGACGACCTGCACCGCCAGGTCAGCTCCGGACGGCGCCGGCCCGAGGAGCTGCAGGACGTCCTGCGCACCGTCCTGCGCGACCCTGGGCTCCGGGTGGGTTACCGGGTGCCGGGCTCCTCGGCGTACCTCGACGCCGTCGGCGACCCGGTCCCGGAGGACGGCGTGCCCGTGCTGCTCGACGAGGCGCGCACCGGCGTGCTGGTCCCCGATCGCGGTCCCGCCTCGGCCGAGCTGCTGCGCGAGGTCGGCACCCGCTGCGGCACGCTGGTCGAGGTGGTGCGGCTGCGGTCCGAGGTCGCGCGCGCTCTCGGCGAGGTGAGGTCCAGCCGCGCGCGGTTGCTCGAGATCGGCTACGAGGAGCGTCGGCGCATGGAGCGCGACCTCCACGACGGCGCGCAACAGCGCCTGGTCTCGTTGGGCATGCGGATGCGGCTCGCGCAGCGCCACCTCGACGACGGCACGGTCGACGTCGACGGCCTGCTGGACGAGAGCGTCGCGGAGCTCGGTACGGCGGTCGCCGAGCTCCGCCAGATCGCGCACGGCCTGCGCCCGAGCAGCCTGGACGACGGCCTGGCCGCGGCGCTGGCGAACCTGGTGCGCAGCCTGCCCCTCGCCGTCGAGATGGACGTCGACGGCGACCCGCTGCCCGACGCGGTCGCGACGACGGCGTACTACGTCGCCAGCGAGGCGATCACCAACGCCGTCAAGCACGCCGAGGCCACCCGTATCGAGCTCCACGTCGTCCGCCGGGACGGGCAGCTGCTGATCCGGGTGCGGGACGACGGACGCGGCGGTGCCCGGCTCGGCCTCAGGTCCGGGCTCGTCGACCGGGTGGCCGCACTGGGTGGTTCGGTGCACGTCGCCAGCCCCGAAGGGCACGGCACCGAGGTAGAGGCCGCGCTGCCATGCGCATCGTGATCGGCGAGGACTCGGCACTCTTCCGCGAGGGCCTCGCCCGGCTGCTCGAGGACGCAGGCCACGAGGTCGTCGGCCGGGCGGCGGACGCCACGACGCTGGTCGAGACAGTCGAGCGAGAGCGGCCGGACCTGGCGATCATCGACGTGCGCATGCCACCCGACGGCACCGACGACGGTGCCCGCGCTGCCAAGGACCTGCGTGCGCGCCTGCCCGAGCTGGCGATCGTGCTGCTGTCCCAGCACGTCGAGACGCGGCACTCCGTGGAGCTGGTGTCCGGCGGGCGGGTCGGGTATCTGCTGAAGGACCGCGTCTTCGACGTCGACGACTTCATGGACGCACTGCGCCGGGTGGCGGCCGGTGGCTCCGCGCTCGACCCCGAGGTGGTCGCCACGCTGCTCGGCCCGCGACGGCAGGACGACCCCCTGACCCAGCTCACCCCGCGCGAGCGGGAGGTGCTCGCCCTGATGGCCGAGGGCCGCAACAACGTGGGGATCGCCCGGCGCCTGGTGCTCACCGACCGGACGGTCGAGACACACATCGCCAACATCATGGCCAAGCTGGGGCTGCACGAGACCGGCGAGGAGCACCGTCGCGTGCTCGCCGTGCTGACGTGGCTGGGGGTCCGCCAACGCGGGTGAGGCGCCGGTTAGCGTGGCCGGATGCGCAGACTCGCCGCCGCCGTGGCCCTGCTCGCACTGCTGCTGCCGGGCGGCGCAGCGGTCGCGAAGCCCGACCCGCGCTGGGTGTTCTACACCGACGACACGACCTGGTACACCTCGCCGTGGTTCGGCGGCCAGCACCGGATCATGATCCCCTTCGGCTGCACCGAGGCGCCGTACTACGCACCGGATCCGCGCTGTGCCGACGAGCACGGCTTCCACCACGGCATCGACGTCGCGATGCCCTGCGGGACCAGGCTGTACGCCGCTCGCCGGGCGACCGTCGTGGACCCGGGGTCGCTGGGGCCGGCGTACGGCACCACTCCCCTGCTGCTGCACACCGACAACTGGGACCTGGTGATCGGCCACACCCGCAAGCGGTTCGTGGCACCGGGCGACGAGGTACGCCGGGGGCAGCTGGTGGCGCTGGCCTCCGACAACGGCGCGCCGGACGGGTGCCACCTGCACTTCGAGAAGCGCGCGCCCGGTGGCGGCCTGGACACCGCGACCTACCCGAGGGGGCTGCTCGACCTGACGGCCGTCGTACGGTGAACGCATGACGGACCGGGTGCTGTCGAACTTCCTGGACGCCGACGGCCGCCTGCACACGATCCCCTCCAAGCACAGCAAGCTCTTGGTGGTGCTGGACTTCCTGGCCCAGGCGTTCGAGCCGGGCGTGCGCTACCCGGAGGCACGGGTCAACGAGATCCTCGGCGAGTTCCATCCCGACTTCGCGGCCCTGCGCCGCTACCTGGTCGAGAACGGCTTCCTGGACCGCGCGGACAACCACTACTGGCGCAGCGGCGGCACGTTCGATGTCTGACTCGTTCACGGGAGAGGACTGGTACGGCGAGGAGCTGGTCGACCGCGTCTTCACGGAGGCGACGTTCAGCGACGTCGACCTGACCGAGGCGACGACGCGAGGCGTGGTGTTCGACCGCTGCACGTTCCACAACTGCCGGTTCAACGCCTCGACCCACGTCAGCACCGCCTTCATCGCCGCCGACTTCCGCCGCTGCAGCTTCTTCGACGCCACGCTCGAGGGCTGCAAGCTCGACGGGTCGGTGTTCTCCGAGTGCGTGCTGCGGCCGCTGAAGGTGGCCGGCGGCTCGTGGCGGTCGGTCACGCTGCGTGGCGCGAACCTCGCCGGCCTCGACCTGTCCGGGCTGGACCTGCGCGACGCGGACCTGTCGATGGCCGACCTCACCGGCGCGGCGCTGCGCGACGCGCGGCTCGACGGGGCGGCGGTCCGCGAGGCGGTCCTCGTGAGGGCCGACCTGCGCGGCGCCTCCCTGGGCGGCGTCGACCTGCGCGAGGCGAGGCTGGAGGAGACCCGTCTCGACCTGCCGGGCGCCGTGCACCTGGCCGAGGTCTACGGGGCGGTCGTCGAGCCCTGAGACGCTCCCGGTGAGCCCAGCGTGCCGTGCTCGACGCACGTCGCCGACCAGCCGCGCGGCGTGACCTGCACCTTGAGCCGGCGCCGGCACGACGGGCAGTACCGCGGCGGCTCCAGCTCGAGCCACCTGGCGCAGTCGGCGTGCGACGCCTCGTCGAGGGGCAGGCCGCACCGGCCGCAGTACGGCGCCACTACAGGGTCTTCGCCAGTTCCTTGATCGGCATGCGCAGGTCCGAGAGGACAGCGAGGTCCTGCTCGGGGTCGCGGCCCAGCGTCGTCAGGTAGTTGCCGACGATCATCGCGTTCACGCCGCCGAGCAGGCCCTCGCGGGTGCCGAGGTCGCCGAGGGTGAGCTCGCGGCCGCCGGCGTACCGCAGGATCGTGCGCGGCATCGCCAGCCGGAAGGCCGCCACCGTGCGCAGCGCGTCGGCGGCCTCCATGATCGGCAGGTCGCCGAAGGGCGTGCCGGGCCGCGGGTTGAGGAAGTTCAGGGGCACCTCGTCGGGGTCGAGCTCGGCCAGCTCGGCGGCCAGCTCGGCGCGCTGCTCGAGGGTCTCGCCCATCCCGACGAGGCCCCCGCAGCAGAGCTCCATGCCGGACTCGCGGACCATCAGGCAGGTGTCCCAGCGCTCCTCGTAGGAGTGGGTGGTCACGACGGACGGGAAGTACGAGCGGGCGGCCTCGAGGTTGTGGTTGTAGCGGTGGACGCCCATCGCCTTGAGGTCGTCGACCTGCTCCTGGGTGAGCATGCCGAGCGAGCAGGCCACGTTGATGTCGACGGCCGCCTGGATCGCGGCGACTCCCTCACGTACCTGGGTCATCAGCCGCTCGTCGGGACCGCGGACGGCGGCCACGATGCAGAACTCGCTGGCGCCGGTGGCCGCGGTCTCCTCGGCGGCCTTGACCAGCTGCGGGATGTCCAGCCACACCGACCGCACGGGCGAGGTGAACTGGCCGGACTGGCTGCAGAAGTGGCAGTCCTCGGGGCAGCCGCCGGTCTTCAGGCTGATGATGCCCTCGACCTCGACGTCGGGCCCGCAGTGCGTCATCCGGACCTCGTGGGCCAGGTCGAGGAGCTCCTGCACGCGGTCGTCCGGCAGCCGCAGGACCTCGACCAGCTCGTCGTACGACAGCCCCTCGCCGCGGTCGAGAACCTTGCTGCGGGCGCGCTCGAGGATGTCCGTCACGTCGAGCAAGATAGCCCGTCGGCACCGTCCCTCCGACGCCGCGGTCGGGTCCCGGACGCGGCCGCATCCGACTCCGGAGGGCCTCCGTAGACTCCGACGCGATGACCTTCCCCACCGTCGACGACCTGCTCGCGTACGACCGCGAGCACGTCTGGCACCCCTACACCTCGATGACCGACCCCGTGCCGACGCGGGTCGTGACCGGGGCCGAGGGCGTCCGGCTGCGGCTGGCCGACGGCCGTGAGGTCGTGGACGGGATGTCGTCGTGGTGGGCGGCCATCCACGGGTACAGGCACCCGGCCCTGGATGCCGCGGTGCACGCCCAGGTCGACGAGTTCGCCCACGTGATGTTCGGCGGCCTCACCCACGCGCCCGCTGTCGAGCTGGCCCGGCGCCTGGTGGAGATCACGCCCGACGGGCTCGAGCACGTGTTCTTCGCGGACTCCGGCTCGGTGAGCGTCGAGGTGGCGCTCAAGATGGTGCTCCAGCACCAGCGCGGCGCCGGCCGTCCCGAGCGCACGCGGATGCTGACGGTGCGTGGCGGCTACCACGGCGACACGTTCGGGGCGATGAGCGTGTGCGACCCGGTGGGCGGGATGCACTCGATGTTCGCCGACGTCCTTCCCGCCCAGGTGTTCGCCGACCGGCCTCCGGCCCCGGGGGGTGACGTCGCGGCCTGGGCCGAGGGCTTCCGGGAGCTGGCCGAGCGGCACGCCCACGAGCTGGCCGGCATCGTCGTCGAACCGGTCCTCCAGGGCGCCGGCGGGATGCACGTGTACGACGCGGCGTGCCTGCGCGTGATGCGCGCGGTCGCCGACGAGCACGGTCTCGTGCTGGTCCTCGACGAGATCGCCACCGGCTTCGGCCGCACGGGCACGCTCTTCGCCTCCGAGGCGGCCGGCGTCGTCCCCGACGTGATGTGCGTCGGGAAGGCGCTGACGGGCGGGTACCTGACCATGGCCGCCGTCCTCTGCACCGGCGAGGTCGCGCGAGGCTTGTCGTCCTCGGAGTCGGGCGTCCTGATGCACGGGCCGACGTACATGGGGAACCCGCTGGCCGCCGCGGTCGCGCTGGCCAACCTCGACCTGCTGGCGACCGGCGAGTGGCAGGGCCAGGTCGGACACATCGGACATGGTCTGCGGCGCGGTCTCCACGGGTGCCGGTCGCTCCCCCACGTGGCCGACGTCCGGACCGTCGGAGCCGTCGGCGTCGTGGAGCTGGCGCACCCGGTCGACGTGGACAAGGCGACCGAGGCGGCGCTCGACGCGGGCGTGTGGCTGCGGCCGTTCCGCAACCTCGTCTACACGATGCCGCCCTACATCAGCACCGACGAGGACGTCGCCCGGATCTGCGCGGCGGTCGAGGCCGCGGCGGTGGTCGGATGAACGGCCGCTGGCACACCTGGCTGGCCGAGCGTGCGGCGGTAAGGGAGTCCGGCGGGCTGCGCCGGACCCTCCGGCCGAGACGACCGGACGAGGACCTGCTGGACCTGGCGGGCAACGACTACCTCGGGCTCTCCCGGCACCCGGCCGTCGTCGCCGCGGCCGAGGCCGCCGCCCGCCGGTGGGGCGCCGGGGCCGGCGCGTCGCGGCTGGTCACCGGCTCCCTGGAGCTGCACGCCGAGCTCGAGGCCGGACTGGCCGGTTTCATGGGCCAGCCGGCCGCGCTGGCGCTCTCGACCGGGTACCACGCCAACCTCGCCGCCGTCACCGCACTGGTCGACCGCGACTGCCTCGTCGTCTCCGACGCGCACGTGCACGCCTCCCTCGTCGACGCGGTCCGGCTGAGCCGCGCCGAGGTCGTGATCGTGCGGCACAACGACCTCGCCGGCGCCTCGTCCGCCCTCGCGTCGGCCGGTGACCGCCGGGCGCTGGTCGTGGTCGAGTCGGTCTACTCGGTGCTGGGCGACGCGGCGCCGCTGGCCGACCTCGCGGCCCTCGTGACGGCGTACGACGCCATGCTGCTCGTCGACGAGGCCCACGGACTCGGGGTCGCCGGTCAGGACGGCCGCGGGCTGGTGCACGCGCAGGGGCTGGCCGGACGTCCCGACGTCCTCGTCACCGCGACCTTGTCGAAGGCGCTCGGCGCCCAGGGCGGAGCGGTCCTCGGTGGTCACGACCTGGTCGAGCACCTGGTCAACACGGCACGCCCGTTCATCTTCGACACCGGTCTCGCCCCGGCTGCTGCCGGCGCCGCTCGCGCCGCGCTCGAGCTGGTCCGGGGCGACCCGTCCCTGCCGGCGCGGGTGCGCGAGCGGATGCAGGCGCTCGCGGGGGCTCTCGACGTACCACCGGTGGCCGGCGCCGTCCTGTCCGTGCCGATGCCCTCGCCGCTCGTCGCGCTCGAGGCCCAGGCCGCGGCCCGCGCCGAGGGCGTGCTGGTCGGGTGCTTCCGGCCGCCGTCGGTGCCGGACGGCGTCTCGCGGCTGCGGATCACCGTCGGCGGCGGCATCCCCGACGCCGAGTGGGCGCGCGCCGCGGACACCGTGGGGCGTGTGGTCAAGGAGTACGGCGCGCCCGCGAGCGACGCATGAGCCGGATCGTCGTGGTGACCGGGACCGGTACCGGCGTGGGCAAGACCGTCGCGACGGCCGCCCTCGCGGTGCGCGCGGCCACGGAGGGGTCGGTCGTCGTCGTCAAGCCGGTGCAGACCGGCGTCGGCCCGGGCTCGACCGAGCCGGGCGACGCCGAGGTCGTGCATGCCCTGACCGGGTGCGCGGTCCAGGAGTTCACCGCGCTCGACGACCCCCTGGCGCCGGACACGGCCGCTCGGTTGAAGGGCGTGCGCATCCCGCCGGTGGCCGAGCACGCCGACCGGGTACGGGTGCTGGCCGGGTTCCACGACACGGTGCTGGTCGAGGGGGCCGGTGGTCTGCTGGTCCGGCTCGACACCGAGGGCGGCACCCTGCTCGACGTCGCCGTCGAGCTGGGTGCCGAGGTCGTGGTCGTGGTCGCCGCCGGGCTCGGCACGCTCAACCACACCGAGCTGACGGTGGCCGCCATGCGGTCACGTGGGGTGGAGCCCGCCGGCCTCGTCGTCGGCGCCTGGCCGTCCGAGCCGGGGCTCGCCGAGCGCCTGAACCTCGAGGACCTGCCGGCCCACACCGGCGTACCCGTCCTGGCCGTCATCCCGGACGGCGCCGGGTCGCTGGATCGAGAGACGTTCCGGGCCCAGGCCGCCCAGTGGTTCGTCACAGAGCCTGGTTGAGGAACCACCGGTGGCCGAACGGGTCGGTGAAGACGGCGACCCGGCCCGCCGGCGGGCTGTCCTCCGGACCTCGGGTCATCTCCACCCCGGTCGCGTTCACCCTCGCCACGGCGGCGTCACAGTCCGGCACTCGCAGGTGCAGGGTGACCGCCGCGCCACGGTCGGGCGCCGGCGGCGCGACGCCCGCCGACTCGAACTCGTCGGACATCATCCAGCGCGCGTCGCCGACCCCGAGCTCGCAGTGCCCGACGTGGCCGTCCGGCATCACGATCGGGTCCACGACGACCTCGGCACCGAGCGCGGCGGCGTACCACTCGATCGCTTCCCGGGAGTCGGCGACACAGATGTACGGCGTGAGGGAGCTCATGGCTCCCCATCAGATCACGCCGCGCTCGCGGTCTCCCCGCTGTGCTCGACCAGGGCGTCGAGGGCACCCAACAGCCGTCCCACGAACTCGGCGTCCTCGAGGATGTCGCCGCGGTCGACGGTCGACTCGGAGATGACGATGTCGGCGACGACCTGCGCACCGGCGACCGTGGCGGAGCGACGCGCGTCGTCGTGCGACCACTTGCCGCCGAAGCGGGTGGGCGTGGCGCCGAGGGCGGCGAACGGCTTGCCGCGCAGCGCGTTGGCGCCGTACGGGCGGGACAGCCAGTCGATCGCGTTGTTCAGGACGGCGGGCATCGTGCCGTTGTACTCCGGCGTCACCGCCAGCACCCGGTCCGCGCCGGCGACCTGCTCGCGCAGCCGCTGCGCGCCCGCGGGCACCTCGTCGTCGTGGTCGATCTCCTCGTTGTAGAACGGCAGGTCGCCGAGTCCCTCGGCGATCTCCACGACCGTCCCGGCGGGAGCCTGGTCGCGCAGCGTCTCGGCGATGCGGCGGTTGAGGGAGTCGGCGCGCAGGCTGCCGAGCAGGACGAGGACGCGGGTGTCGGACATGTACATCTCCTCGAGTGGGGTGAGGTTGGCACCGCTAGAACCGGACTGTAGTCCGGTTCTATTCCCATCGAGTCGGGACCGTCTCACAACTAGTCTGTGCGCGTGTTCGACCCGCTCCCGCTCCTCGACCAGCCGCCGCGGGAGCGCGCCGATGCGGCGCGCAACCGTGAGGCGCTGCTGGCGGCGGCGGCCCGGCTGGTGGAGCACTGCGGCGTCGACGCGGTGACGATGGACAACGTGGCCGCCGAGGCGGGCGTCGGCAAGGGCACGGTGTTCCGGCGCTTCGACAGCCGCGAGGGCCTGATGGCGGCGTTGCTCAACCGGTCGGAGACCGAGTTCCAGCGGCTGGTCATCGAGGGGCCTCCCCCGCTCGGGCCCGGCGCGCCGGCGCTCGAGCGGCTGCATGCGTTCGGGCACAGCCGGATGGAGGTGAACCTCCAGCACGCCGAGCTGATCCGGGCCGCCGGCCGCGCCGGCGAGCGGTCGTACGCCGCGATGTCGTTCGCCGCGATGCACGTGAGGTACCTGCTGTCGCAGCTCGGCGTGCGCGGCGACATCGCCTTCCTGGCCACCGCGCTGCTGGCCCCCTTGGAGATGGTCGTGCTCGTGCAGCAGACCCGCGACGAGCAGGTTCCCATCGAGCGCATCCAGCACGGCTGGGACGACCTGGTGCGGCGGATCGCCTGCCGCGAGGTCAACCAGCCGCCGTCGGGATAGTCACCAGCCCGGCGGGTGCCGGTCGAACCAGGGGGCGGCGGCCTCGACTTGGGCCGAGAGCGACAGGAGCCGCTCCTCCTCGGCGGGGCGGGCGGCCAGCATCACGCCGACCGGCAGGCCGGCCGGCGTCCAGGACAGCGGCAGCGAGATCGCCGGCATGCCGGTGACGTTCCACGCGGAGGTCCAGGGGGTGAAGGCCTTCTGGGCCTCGAAGTCCGCCGCGGGGTCGTCGTCGTTCCTGATCGCGCCGACGGGCAGCGGGGGGACGGCCAGGGTCGGGGTGAGCACCGCGTCGTACGGCGCCAGCGCCTCGAGAGCTCCGGCCGCGAGGCGGCGCAGCTCGCCGATGGCCAGCCCGAACTCCGGCCCGGAGACCGCGCGGCCGCGGTCGGTCAGCCACCGGGTCAGCGGGCGGAGGAGGTGCTCCTGCTCGGGAGGTACGACGGACAGCGCGGTGAGCACGGACCAGCACGTCTCGAAGGTGGGGACGGCGGAGTCCGGCAGCGGGACGGGGACGTCCTCGACCTCGTGGCCCAGGCTCGCGAGCAGCGCCGAGGCGTCCTCCCATGCCCGGACGCACTCCGGGTCGACGGCGGTGTCGGCGATGACTGGTTCGATGAACCTCGCGATCCGGAGCGGGCCAGGTTCCCGCTCGCACGCCGCCAGGAACGTCTCGGAAGGGGGTGGCGCCCAGGACGGATCACCCGCCCGACGACCGGCGAGCACGTCCAGCATCGCCGCCGCGTCGCGCACGGTCCGGGAGATCGCCCCGGCCGTCGCCAAACCCACCGGGTCGCCGTACATCGGGTGACCACTGACCCGCCCGCGTGAGGGCTTCAACCCCACCAGACCGCAGCACGACGCCGGGATCCGGATGGACCCACCACCGTCCGATCCCTGGGCGACGGGGACCAGTCCGGCAGCCACCGCGGCCGCCGCCCCGCCGGACGAGCCGCCGGCCATGCGGGTCCGGTCCCACGGCGTGACCGCCGGCGGCAGCCCTTCGGGCTCGGTGTAGCAGGGCGACCCGAACTCCGGTGTCGAGGTCTTGCCCAGGCTCACCAGGCCGGCCGCCCCCATCGCGAGCGCGACGCCGTCGGAGACGTCGGGCACGAAGTCCGCGAACACCGGCGACCCGAAGGTCGTGCGCACGCCGGCCGTGAGGTTGAGGTCCTTGATGGCGGTCGGCACACCCCAGAGGGCGCCGTCGCCGACGGGCAGTGCAGCGGCGCGCTCCCGGGCCTGGTCGGTCGTCCGGGTGACGAACGCGCCGACGTCGTCCACGCGGGCCGCGTAGTGCTCGACCAGCTCGAGCGGCGACACCTCGCGGCGCCGTACGGCCTGGGCCTGCTCCAGCGCCGTGAGGTCGTGCAGGTCGGTCACGCGATCACGCTAGCCCGAGGCATCGGTGATCCCGCTCGGCCGCCTACGCGCGGTGGTGCTTGCGCAGCCCGAAGGTCAGCCCGTCGACCAAGGCGCCCCATGACGCCTCGATCACGTTGTGACCCACGCCGACGGTGACCCAGGACGACTGCCCGTCCGTGGTCTCGATGAGCACCCGGGTGATGGCGTCGGTGCCGTGGCCCTGGTCGAGGATGCGCACCTTGTAGTCGATGAGCTCGAACTTGGCGACCTCGGGGTACGCCTGGCCGATCGCCTCGCGCAGCGCGAAGTCCAGCGCGTTGACCGGGCCGTTGCCCTCACCGGTGACGACATACCTCACGCCGTCGGCGCGCAGCTTCACCGTCGCCTCCGAGACCGCCTCGTCACCGGGACGGGTCTCGGTGATGACCCGCCACGACTCGACGTCGAAGTACGACGGGCGGGCGCCCTCGACCTCCTCGGCGAGGAGCAGCTCGAACGACGCGTCGGCGGCCTCGAAGGTGAAGCCCCGGGCCTCCATCTCCTTGACCCGTCCGGTCACGCGGGCGACCAGGTCCCGGTCGCCGGAGAGGTCGTAGCCGAGCTCGCGGCCCTTGAGCTCGATCGACGCGCGGCCGGCCATGTCGCTGACCAGCAGCCGCATGTCGTTGCCCACGTCGGCCGGGTCCATGTGCTGGTAGAGGTCCGGGTCGACCTTGATGGCGCTCGCGTGCAGACCGGCCTTGTGGGCGAACGCCGAGGTGCCGACGTACGGCTGCCGCGAGGCGGGCGGCACGTTGGTGACCTCGGCGACGGCGTGCGCGATCCGGGTGGCGTCGCCGAGGCGCCCGGTGGGGAGCACCTGGCGTCCGAGCTTGACCTCGAGATTGGCGACGACGGCGAGCAGGTCGGCGTTGCCGGTGCGCTCGCCGTAGCCGTTGACGGTGCCCTGCACGTGCGTGGCGCCGGCGGCCACCGCCGCGAGGGTGTTGGCGACCGCGCAGCCGGTGTCGTTGTGGCAGTGGATGCCGACGCGCACGCCGGTCGTCTCGACCACGTCATGCACCACGTCGGCGACCCAGGTCGGGAGCATGCCACCGTTGGTGTCGCAGAGCGCGACGACCGAGGCGCCCGCGTCGTACGCCGTGCGGAGCACCTCGAGCGCGTAGTCGCGGTTGAGGCGGTACCCGTCGAAGAAGTGCTCGGCGTCGAGGAACACCTGCTGGCCCTCGGCGCGCAGGTGCTCGACGGTGTCGCGGACCATCGCGAGGTTCTCCTCGAGGGTGGTGCGCAGGGCCAGCTCGACGTGGCGCTCGTGGGACTTGGCGACGAGCGTCACCACACCCGCGCCGCTGTCGCGGAGCGCGGCGACCAGCGGATCGTCGGCCGCGCGTACCCCGGCCCTTCGGGTCGCCCCGAACGCCGCGAGTCGCGCGTGCTTGAGGTCGAGCTCGTCCTGGGCCCGCCGGAAGAACTCGGTGTCCTTCGGGTTGGCACCGGGCCAGCCACCCTCGATGTAGCCGACCCCGAGCTCGTCGAGCTGCCGCGCGATGGACAGCTTGTCGGCGACGGAGAGGTTCAGCCCCTCCTGCTGCGCGCCGTCGCGCAGGGTGGTGTCGTAGACGTGGAAGCTGCCCTGCAGGTCCATTGGCTCGGTTCTCTCGTGTCGTGACAACAAAAAAACCTCTCGGGAACGAGAGGTCGGCGCGTCGGGGTCTCCGACGCGCTAGGTGATGATGATGCGGTACTGCTGCACGTCCTCATCGTGACACGGGGTGCCCAACCGCGGGCAGAAGTCTCAGGATCCGGGTCGGTCCGTGGCGGGCACCCAGTGGATCCCCGCCTCCGAGACCAGCCCGAGCACGACGGCGGCGAGCAGCAGCGCCGCGAGGGCCAGGCCCCAGGTGCCGGTCGTGCGGCTGAGCGGGATCACCAGCCGCGACAGGGGCCTGCGCACCCGGGATCCGCCGGGGCCGAGGTACAGCGCCATGGCGAGCGCGACCCCGCTGACGAACAGCGTGCGGGCCAGCGTCACCGAGAACGCGTAGCACAGCAGGGCGGCCGCGATCGCGAAGCCGCCGGCCCACACCAGCAGCAGGAACGTGGTCGGGATCGACCGCAGCAGGTGCCAGGGAGCCGAGAGCGGCGCGACCACGGCGTCGTACCACCGCACGGCCCCGCGCATCCGCTGCCGGTCGCCGGTGGCGCTGGCGGTCATCGAGCCGCTGCGCAGGAGCCAGGTGAGCAGCAGGACCACGCCCGTGGCGAGATAGGGGTACGCCGCCACGGCGGCCCCGACCGTCGTCGCCGCGCCGGTCAGCAGCAGCGCCCGACGGGCCCGCTCGATCCGCGGGGCGGGCGGGAGCGGCGGGGGTCCGACCCAGCCCTGCGGGGACAACCGGTGGTCGTGCCAGTCCTCGTCCCAGAAGTCCTGCGGGTTGTGCGGGCTGTCGTTCCAGTGGGTCGGACGGCTCTCCCGCGGCTGCACCCACGTACCGCCCGGGGCCGGCTCGACCTCGGTCGGACGTACCTCGGTGACGGCGTCCGGCCCGTTCATCAGCCGGGGCAGCACCCCCGCCTGGGCGGCGATAGCCAGCGGCATGGTGAACAGGTCCTCGGTCTCGTCCGGCGGCGACCCCGGGAGCGGGGTGCGCGGGTCCTGGTCGGGGTCCAGCGCGTGCCGGATCCGGTCGAGCGTCGGTCGGCGCGAGGGCTCCGGGTCGAGCGCGGCAGCCAGCAGCCGGGCGAGCGCGTCGGGCAGGCCGGAGAGGTCGTGGTCGCCGCGCCGGACGCGGTCCATGATCGCCATCGACGGTCCGGAGCCGTACGGCGAGCGGGCAAGGCCGGCGTACGCGACGGTGGCCGCCCACGAGTGCACGTCGGAGGCGGTGGTCGCGTCGTCGCCGTGGAGGATCTCGGGCGGCAGGTACCCGGGCGTGCCGAGCAGCCAGCCGGTGTGGGTGAGCTTGGGGTCGTCGGCGACGCGGGCGAGCCCGAAGTCGATGAGGATCGGCTTGCGCCCCTCCATCAGCACGTTCGAGGGCTTCACGTCGCGGTGCAGCACGCCACACGCGTGGACGCTCGCGACCCCCTCGGCCAGCGACCGGGCGAGCCAGATGAGGTCGGCGCCGGTGACCGGGCCGTCCTCCTGGACCTGGTCGTGCAGCGAGAAGCCCGGCACGTAGCGGGTCGCGACGTACGGCACCGGCCCCCAGGGGTCGGCGTCCACGATCTCGGCCACCCACTCGCTACGGATCCGGCGCAGCGAGCTCACCTCGCGGGCCAGCCGCGCACGGGCCTCGTCGTCGCCGACGATGTGCGGCCGCAGCACCTTGAGCGCCACCCGTTCGCCACCCGGCTTGCGAGCCAGGTGCACCACGCCCATGCCGCCCTCGCCGAGGCGCGTCAGCAGGGTGTAACCCCCGACCGTCAGGCCCGGCGGCGCCTGCGGTCGCGGCACGCTCGTCACGCGAACGAGCGTAACCGGACGGACGCCGAAACCCGGCCAACCACCGGGTGTGCGACGTGACCGGTCAGCAGACCTGGTGCATCCACCCGAACGTGTCGTCCGCGCGGCCGTACTGGATGTCGACGAGCGCCTGGCGCAGCTGCATCGTCAGCGAACCGGCCTCGCCGTCGGCCGCACCGGCCTCGCCGCCGGCCCAGCGCAGCTGGCCCACGGGCGTGACGACGGCAGCCGTGCCGCACGCGAAGACCTCGACGATGTCGCCGCTGGTCACCCCGTCGCGCCACTCGTCGATCGAGAACTTCCGCTCCTCGACCTGGTGGCCGAGCTTGCCCGCGAGGTCGATGATGCTGGACCGGGTGATGCCCTCGAGGATCGTGCCGGTCTCGGGGGTGACGATGTGGCCGTCGGCGTGGACGAAGTACATGTTCATGCCGCCCAGCTCCTCGACGTACCTGCCCTCCTGGGCGTCGAGGAACACGACCTGGTCGCAGCCCTGCGCGGTGGCCTCCTGCTGCGCGATCAGCGACGAGGCGTAGTTGCCGCCGGTCTTGGCGGCACCCATGCCGCCGCGGCCGGCGCGCGTGTAGTCGGTCGACAGCCACAGGCTGATCGGCTTGACGCCCTTGCTGAAGTACGCGCCGGCGGGGCTGGCGATCACCATGAACGTGACGTGCTGCGCCGGCCGGACGCCGAGGAACTTCTCGGTCGCGATCATGAACGGCCGGATGTACAGCGACTTCTCCCCCGCCGCGTCCGGCACCCAGCGCTGGTCGACCTCGACCAGCGCGTCGACGGCCCGCACGAAGTCCTCCGGCGGCAGCTCCGGCAGCGCGAGCCGGTGGCTGGAGCGCACCATGCGCTCGGCGTTCGCCTCGGGGCGGAAGGTCCAGACCGACCCGTCCTCGTGGCGGTAGGCCTTCATCCCCTCGAAGATCTCCTGCGCGTAGTGCAGGACCGCCGTCGCAGGGTCGAGGGTCAACGGGCCGTACGGCGTCACCCGCGCGTCGTGCCACCCCTCCGAGGGCGTCCACTCGACCGTGAACATGTGGTCGGTGAAGTACGTGCCAAAGCCGGGGTTCGCGAGGATCTCGGCGAGCCGGTCGTCGGTCGTCGGGGTCGACGTACGCGTGGTGCTGATGTCCATGAGGTCACCCTGTCTCAAGTCGTCTAGAAGATAGTAGGACGTCCAACTGTGTGGGCGTTCCTGCCCCTTTGGCGTCGTTGCAACGACGCCGAACGTCAGGGATACCCGCTCGGGCGGGTATCCCTACCCGGCTACCCGCGCCGCGATCGCGTCGCCCACGGCGGAGGTTGACCGCTGTACGCCGGCGCCCGAGGCGGCGAGGTCGGCCCGGTCGGCGAGCACGGCTGCCTCCACGGCGGAGGCCGCCTCGGCGTGGCCGAGGTGGTCGAGCAGCAGCGAGACCGACAAGATCGCGGCGGTCGGGTCCGCGATGCCCTGACCGGCGATGTCGGGGGCCGAGCCGTGGACCGGCTCGAACATGGAGGGGGCGGTCCGGTCGGGGTTGATGTTCCCCGAGGCCGCCAGCCCGATGCCGCCGGTGATCGCGGCGGCGAGGTCGGTGAGGATGTCGCCGAAGAGGTTGTCGGTGACGATGACGTCGAACCGCGCCGGGTCGGTCGTCAGGAAGATCGTCGCCGCGTCGACGTGGAGGTAGTCCACCGTCACGTCCGGGAACTCCGGGGCGACCTCGGCCACCAGCCGCGACCACACCGCGCCGGCGTGCACGAGCACGTTGGTCTTGTGGACCAGCGTGAGCTTCTTGCGGGGCCGGCGCGAGGCGCGGGCGAACGCGTCGCGGACGACCCGCTCGACGCCGTACGCCGTGTTGAGCGAGACCTCGGTCGCCACCTCGTGCGGGGTGCCGACGCGGATGGAGCCGCCGTTGCCCGTGTAGGGGCCTTCGGTGCCCTCGCGGACGACCACGAAGTCGACCTCGCCCGGGTCGCGCAGCGGTGAGACGACCCCCGGGAAGATCCGGGACGGCCGCAGGTTCACGTAGTGGTCGAGCTCGAACCGCAGCTTCAGCAGCAGCCCGCGCTCGAGGATGCCGGCGGGGAGGCGGGGGTCGCCCGGCTTCCCTCCGACGGCGCCGAGGAGGATCGCGTCGTGCTCGCGGATCTCGGCGAGCACGGAGTCGGGGAGCACCTCGCCGGTCGCGAAGTACCGCTCGGCGCCCAGGTCGTAGCGCGTCGGCTCGACCTTCACCCCGTCCGGGCCCAGCCGGTCGACGGCCACCTCGAGGACCTTCAGGGCCTCGTCGGTGACCTCGGGACCGATGCCGTCACCGGCGATGACCGCGAGCTTCAAGGACGTCTCTGCACCATTCACTGGCCAGAGGCTAGTTGTCGTCGGGGCGTTCGCCGCCGTTGTCCCGCAGGTCGAGCGAGGCCTGGACCGCCTCGCGGCTGCGCGGGTTCTCGGGCTCGTGGGCCGCCGGACCCCAGTCGGGGTACATGTCGTACATCTCGGGTTCTCTCATGTCAGGTCTCGCTGGATCGGATGGACTGGAGAGCAGCGAGCCCGGGCGGAGATGGGAACGGTCCCCCGGGTCACGGGAGGGCCGGTCGGACATCGACCAGGAGAGTCACGGATCGCGAGGCTTCGAGGAGCCCGCCACGGGACTGCTGCCAGAAACTGCTGCAAGACCCGCAACGCCGACCACCGCGGCGAGGTGGCCTTGCGTCAGGCCTCGCCGCGGCGCTCGATGAGTACGAACACGCTCCGCATGATGCGGCCACCGTACGCCGCGTGAAGGACGCCCCGCAGCCCTTTTCGCCAAGCCGTTCAGGATGCGAGACGCGGGGACCATCATGAGAGACTGCCCGCATGTCGGCTCCCCCCGAGCTCCCGGACGTCGTGAACCGCGCCTTCGCGGTCTCGCGGAAGGCCGGCTACGTCTCGTTCTGCCGCAACGAGACCGGCCGGCTGCTGGCCGCGCTGGCGGCCACGCGCGGGGGCACGCTGGCGGAGTTCGGCACTGGCTGCGGCGTCGGCACCGCCTGGCTGCGCTCGGGGGTGCGCGAGGACGCGCGCATCGTGACCGCCGAGCTCGACCCTAAGCTGGCCAAGGCCGCGGCGGAGATCTTCGTCGACGACCCGCAGGTCGAGGTGGTGGCCGCCGACTGGGCGACGCTGTTCGACAAGGGGCCGTTCTCGCTGCTGTTCCTGGACTCCGGCAAGCCGTCGGCGGTCGGCCCCGACCAGGTCTGGGACCTCGTGGAGGAGGGCGGCATCGTCGTGCTCGACGACTTCACGCCGTGCGAGCACTGGCCGCCGACGTACGCCGGCCGCGTCGACACGCTCCGGGAGGAGTGGCTCAGCGACGAGCGGTTCGCCGCCGTCGAGGTGATGATCGCCCCCGACGCCTCTGCCGTCATCGCGACGCGTCGCTGACCAGCGAGTCCGGTCCACTCACCGGGTCTCGACACGTGCGGTCGCGCCTTCGTATCTCAGCCGCGCGCTGCTCGACCACCATCGATCGGGTCCGCTGGCGCGTCCCCGATCAGTGGCCGATGGGCTCCATGCCCTCCTCCTCGGGGAGCACGACCTCGTCCATCATCTCGTTGATCTTCTCGGTGCTCAGGCACACGCTGATCGCCCAGTAGAAGATCGCGAAGCTGAACACGACGGTCACCAGCATGTCCCACAGGAAGGGCAGGACCGGGTCGTCCATCGGGCCGAAGGAGCTGATGTAGACGATCACGCCCATGCCGACGAGGTACGCCGGCAGCCAGGCCGCCGCGTGCCAGTCGAGCATCGGCTTGTGCTCGTTGAGGTGCAGCACCCGGTTGCCGACGAGGATCACGTAGCCGATGAGGATGGCGACGCCGAGCTTCCAGTCGGTGTCCCACGTCGTCCACAGGATGATCAGGCCGGAGATCGCGAAGCCGACGGGCGACAGGATCTCGGCCGCCGGCAGGCGGAACGGCCGCTCCTGGTCGGGCAGCCGCTTGCGGAACGCGCTCAGGGACAGCGGGGCGCCGGCGTACATCAGCACGGACGCACTCGTGATCAGGCCCACCAGCGACTGCCAGCTCGGGAACGGCAGGAAGCAGATGCAGCCGGTGATGAAGGCGGCGACCAGGCCGACCCACGGGACGCCACGGGCGTTGGTCCACTCGAAGATGGACGGGACGTACCCGTTGCGGGACAGCCCGTAGGCCACCCGCGAGGAGCCGGTCGTGTAGATCAGGCCGGTGCCTCCGGGGCTGATGATCGCGTCGGCCTTGATGATGAACGCCAGCCAGCCGATGCTCAGCAGGGTCGCGATCTGGGCGAACGGACCGGTGAAGACCGTGTAGTAGGCGTCGCTGGAGTTGTCGGCCCAGGTCTTGCCGATGGCGCTGTCCGGCAGGGCGAACAGGAAGGTGATCTGGAGCGCGATGTAGATCAGCGTCCCGATGATCATCGAGCCGATGATCGCCAGCGGGATGTCGCGCTTGGGGTTGCTGGCCTCGCCGGCCAGCTGGTCGGCCTGCTCGAACCCGAGGTAGCTGAAGATGATGCCGCCGGTCGAGACCGCCTCGAGGACGGCCTTCAGACCACCGGGGGCGAAGCCGTCGGCTGCGTGCAGGTTGCCGGTGTCGAAGTTCGCGAACGAGAGCACGATGATGACCAGCAGCGGGACCGCGACCTTCCACCAGGTGGCCGCGCTGTTGGCCGCCGCCAGGTGCCGGACGCCGAGGAAGTTGATGGCCGTGAACAACGCCATCAAGATCACCGAGACGACGATGCCGGAGGCGGTGAGGACTCCGTTCTTGTCGTTGACCCAGCCCTGGGCGAAGTCCCACTCCTGGGCGTAGGTCAGCATGGCCGACACCTCGATGGGCGCCACGGTCGCGGCCTGGAGCCAGGAGAACCAGCCGAACGACGCCCCGACGGCGCCGCCGAACGCGTAGTGCGGGAACCGCGCCGTGCCCCCGGAGACGGGGAACATGGCGCCGAGCTCGGCGTGGATGAGCGCAAGGACGAGCATGCAGACCGCGCCGATGATCCACGCGAAGATCGCGGCCGGGCCGGCGGCGATGAGGCCCTCCTGGGCGCCGAAGAGCCATCCGGACCCGATGATCGAGCCCATCGAGGCCCACATCAGCCCGATCAGGCCGACCTCTCGCTTCAGCGCGGTGTTGCGCCGTCGAGCCGGACGTTCCTGCACAGACGTGGCCATGCGACCTCCCGGGAAGGTGAGGGCCGTTGCTGGCCCCGTCTTTCGACGTTACCGCTCCCTGAGATCGCCTCCGCCACACCCGACCGGGTGGGCTGTCGTCAGCGTGGCGAGAAGGGGACGGCGGCGATCACGTGAGGTCGATGCCGCGCACGGACGAGGCCTCGATCGCGGTCTCGATCTCGGCCATCGCCTCGGCGCCGATGGCCGAGTCGACCGAGAGCGCGACCAGCGCCTGGCCGCCCTTCTCGTCGCGGGAGACCTGCATGCCGGCGATGTTGATGCTGGCGTCGCCGAGGATGCGGCCGACCGTGCCGACCATGCCCGGCCGGTCGACGTACGTCAGGAACGCCAGGTGTTCGGTCGGCTCGAGGTCGACGTCGAAGCCGTTGACCTCGACGATCCGCTCCTTCTGGGTGATGCCCACCAGGGTGCCGCTCACCGAGACCTGCGACCCGTCGGCCAGGGTGCCGCGCAGCGTGATCAGGTTGCGGTGGTCCGGGCTGTCGGCGTCGGTGATCAGCCGGACGGCGGTGCCGCGCTCGGCGGCCAGCAGCGGTGCGTTGACGTACGACACCTGGTCCGGGACCACGTCGCAGAAGACGCCCTTGAGGGCGGCCAGCTCGAGCACCTTGACGTCGAAGTCGGTGATCTCGCCGCGGACCTCGACGTCGATCTGCTGGGCCACCTCGCCGGCCAGGCCGGTGAAGATGCGGCCCAGCTTCTCGGTGAGCGGGATGCCGGGGCGGACGTCCTCGGCGATCACGCCGCCCTGCACGTTGACGGCGTCCGGGACCAGCTCGCCCGACAGCGCGAGGCGCACGGAGCGCGCGACCGCGATGCCGGCCTTCTCCTGGGCCTCGTCGGTCGAGGCGCCGAGGTGCGGGGTGGCGACGACGTTCTCGAGCTCGAAGAGCGGGCTGTCGGTGCACGGCTCGGTGGCGAACACGTCGAGGCCGGCCCCGGCGATGCGGCCCTCCTTGAGGGCGGCGTACAGCGCGTCCTCGTCGACGATGCCGCCGCGCGCGGCGTTCACGAGGACCAGCGACGACTTGGCCTTGGCCAGCTGGTCGGCGCCGATCAGGCCCGCCGTCTCGGTGGTCTTGGGCAGGTGGACCGACATGAAGTCGGACTCGGCGAGGAGGGTCTCGAGGTCGACGAGGCGCACACCCATCTGGGCCGCGCGACCGGCCTGGACGTACGGGTCGTAGGCGATCACGGTCATGCCGAACGCCGAGAGCCGCTGGGCCACCAGCACGCCGATGCGGCCGAGGCCGACGATGCCGACGGTCTTCTCGTACAGCTCGATGCCGGTGAACTTCGACCGCTTCCACTCGCCGTTCTTCAGCGAGGCGTGCGCCGGGGAGATGTGCCGGGCGGCGGCCAGCATCAGCCCGACGGCGAGCTCGGCGGCCGAGACGATGTTGGAGGTCGGGGCGTTCACGACCATGACGCCGGCCTGGGTGGCCGCCTTCACGTCGACGTTGTCGAGGCCGACGCCCGCGCGGGCAACGACCTTCAGGCTCTTGGCGACGGCCAGCGCCTCGGCGTCGACCTTGGTGGCCGAGCGGACCAGGATCGCGTCGGCGTCCGAGATGGCGGCCAGCAGCTCGGAGCGGTCGGAGCCGTCGGCGTACCGGATCTCGAAGTCGGGGCCGAGGGCCTCGACGGTCGCCGGGCTGAGCTCCTCGGCGATGAGCACGACGGGGCGAGCTGCCCCTTCGGTCTGGGGGACGGTCACAGCGATCGGTCCTCGATGTCGACGACGGAGTGGGCGCACGACGCTGTGCCCGCCCGACTGTACCCGAGGGCCGGAGGCCTCCCCGCCGAATCTCACGCGACCCGACGGCCGCGCCGGTGGCATGCTGCCGCGCGTGTTCACGCCCATCCGCACCGAGCGCCTCGTCGTCCGTCCCTGGCGCGAGGACGAGGCCCCCCGGCTGCTCGACATCCTGCGCCGCCCCGAGATCGTGAAGTGGCTCGGCCATCCCAAGACGCTGGAGACCGTTGCCGAGGCCGAGGAGAAGATCGCCGGGATGGCCGACGACCTGCCGAAGTCCGAGTGGGCGTTCGAGGTCGCCTCATCAGGCGTCCCCGCCGGCTCGGTGATGCTCGTCGACATCCCCCACTCCGAGCAGCCGGACGGCTCGAAGCTCGTCCAGATCGGCTGGTACGCGCACCCGGACGCGCTGGGCCACGGCTACGTCACCGAGGCCGCGCGGGCGGTCCTGGAGTACGGCCTCCGCGCCGGCCTCCCCGAGATCCGGGCGCTGACCCACACCGACAACTACCCGTCGATGCGGGTCTGCGAACGGCTCGGCATGACGTACCTCGGCGTCACCGAGGACTGGTACGACGACGCCCCGAGCTCGCACTACGTCGTGCGGAAGGGCGAGTGGCCGGCGCCCGCGTAATCGGGCTGCGACCTCAGTGGCCGAGGGCGGCGTCCTCGCGGGCCCTGAGCGGCAGCAGGTAGGTCAGCGCGAAGGCGACGACGACCAGCCCGGCGCCGACCCACATCGACACCGAGGCCGCGTCGCGGAAGGCGCCGACGCGTGTGCCGGCCGAGGACCCGTCCAGCACGTGGAAGAACACCGTGCCGAGCACCGCGATCCCGAACGCCCCGCCGAGCTGCTGCACCGAGGTCAGCGCGCCGGAGGCCGAGCCGGACTCCTTGTCGTCGACGCCGGCGAGCACCAGGTCGAAGAACGGCGCCATCGTCAGCCCCAGCCCGAGGCCCATCACCACCAGGGACGGTGACATCGCCCAGATGCGCACGCCGTCGCCGGCCAGGGAGAGCGTCAGCACGAACGCGGCGTACCCGGCCAGCGTGAGCACCAGCCCTCCCTGCATCAAGGTGCGGCCCAGCTTCTGGTTCAGCGGCTGGGCGGCGACGAAGCCGATCACCATGCCGACCGCCTGCGCGATGCCGGCGAGGCCGGCCCTGAAGGGCGAGTACCCGAGGCCGTACTGCACGAACAGCGTGAACACGATGCTCATGCCCATCAGCGAGCCGAACAGCGCCATGCCGGTGAGCAGCCCGCCGGTGAAGGCGCGCTTGCCGAACAGCGTCGGGGTCACCAGCGTCGGCAGCCCGGCGCGGTCGCGCCGCCGCTCGATCACGGCGAAGAGGCCGAACATCGCCAGCCCGGCCGCCTCCATCACGAAGCACCAGGCCGGCCAGCCGAGCTCGCGGCCCTGGATCAGCGGGTAGATCAGCAACGCCATCGCGGCGGACGCGACCATCGCGCTGGTCAGGTCGACGTGGAGAGACCGGTCCTGGCGTGAGGGTGGCAGCACCTTGAGTCCGGCGGCGATGGCCGCCAGACCGATCGGGATGTTGATCGCGAAGATCGTGCGCCAGGCCCACCCGAACAGGTCGGCGTCGACCAGGAACCCGGCGAGGATCGGGCCGCCGACGGCCGAGAGGCCCATGATCGGGCCGAAGGCCCCGAACGCCGCGGCGATCTCCTCCGGCGGGAACATCTCCTTGATCAGGCCGAGGCCCTGCGGCAGCATCACCGCGCCGACCAGGCCCTGGAGGATCCGGAAGCCGACCAGCATCTCCGGCGACTGCGCCAGCGCGCAGGCCAGGGACATCAGCGTGAAGCCGGCCATGCCCAGCAGGAACATCCGGCGCCGGCCGTAGATGTCGCCGAGCCGACCGCCGATCAGCAGGCCGCTGGCCATCGCGATCGTGTAGCCGGCGGCCAGCCACTGGATGAGGGTCTCTCCCCCGCCGAGGTCGCGGACGATCGTCGGGCCGGCGATGGAGGTGATGAGCGCGTCGAGGAGGTCCATGACCTCCGCCGCGAGGATGACGAAGAGGGCGGGCCAGCGGAGGGCGTACGCCGCCCGGGTGGCGGCCGCGGCAACGGTGCCCGTGAGGTGGTCGGTCATGATGGCTCCGTATCGAACAGTGTTCGTAATGACGAACACTGTTCTAACTCGCGAACACTGTTCGTGTCAACTACGATCGGGCCCACCATGACTGGTTCATCCGCCGGGGACCTTCCTCCTCCCCCGTACCGCGCCGGCGAGAAGCCGCGCCGCTCGCTCGGCCGCGAGGCCATCGCGCGCGAGGCGCTGCGCATCATCGACGCCGAAGGGATCGACGCGGTCTCCATGCGGCGGGTGGCGGCGGCGTTCGACACCGGGCCGGCCAGCCTCTACGCCCACGTGAAGAACAAGGAGGCCCTGCTCCGGCTGGCCTTCGACCTGGCACTGGAGGAGCTCGAGCCGGTGCCGGTCGCCGCCGACGACTGGCAGGCGGTGATGCTGCGCTGGAGCCTCGGCGTGCACGAGATGCTCCAGCGGCACAACGACATCGCCAAGCTCACCTTCGCGCACATCCCCAGCGGCGAGGCGATGCTCGAGTCGACCGAGCGGGTGTTGGGACTGATGATCGGCGCCGGGGTGCCGCCGCAGGTCGCGGCCTGGTCGCTGGACATCCTGTCCCTCTACATCGGCGCGGACGCCTACGAGGGATGGCTCTTCGGCCAGCAGTTCGGCACCGACGACCCGGTCGAGGCGGAGGCGTTCTTCGGCGGGATCAAGGACTACTTCGCGTCGCTGCCCGCCGACCGCTTCCCGTACATCGTCGGCAACGTCGCCGCGCTCATGGAGGGCGGCGGCGAGGAACGGTTCCGCTTCGGCCTCGACATGTTCATCGCCGGCATCGCCAGCACGATCACGAGGTGATCGCGCGCTCCAGCACCTGGGTGAACACCTCGACAGGCTGCGCGCCGGAGACGCCGTACTTCTGGTCGATCACGAAGAACGGGACGCCGGTCGCGCCGTAGGCACGCGCCTGGCGTACGTCGGCGGCGACCGCGTCGGCGTACCGCCCGCCGTCGAGCACGTCGGACACGTCCGACTCGTCGAGGCCCACCTCGATCGCGACCTTGCGCAGCACCGCGTGCTCGCCGACGTCGAGACCGTCGCGGAAGTGCGCGTCGACCAGGGCGGCGTTCAGCCGGCGCTGGAGATCCGGCCCGCCGGTCTCCAGGGCGAGGTGCAGCAGCCGGTGCGCGTCGACGGTGTTGCTGTGCAGCGTCGTCCCCATGTGCATCTCGAGGCCCTCGGCCGCCGCCAGGTCCTCGGTGCGCGCCATCATCCGGGCCGCCTCGCCGGGCGCCACGCCGTACTTGCCGGCGAGCACGTCGACCATCGGCTCGCTGCTCCCGACGGGGGCGTTCGGGTCGAGCTCGAACGACCGGAGCACGACCTCGACCTCGCCGAGGTCGTGACCTGCGCCGGCCAGCTGGGCGAGCGCTGTGTCCAGCCTCACACGGCCGATCGCACACCACGGGCACACCACGTCGGACCAGACCTCGATGATCATGTACGTTTCAACCACCTCGGCGCGGGTGGTAATCCCGCCCGCGCCGGGGTCGCTCCGATCAGGCCAGCAGCGCCTGGCCGACGTACTCCCCCGGTCCCGCTCCCGGCGGGACGGCGAAGAGCGCCGAGGACGTGAACCTCAGGTACTCGACCAGCGCGTCCGTCGTGGCCATCCGGTTCATCACCGGCACGAACTGCTTCCCCGGGTCGCGCACGAACGCGATGAAGAACAGCCCGGCGTCCAGCCCGCCGAGGGCGTTCGAGCCGTCCACGAAGTTGTAGCCGGGGCGCAGCATGCGGATGCCGTCGTTCTCGCTCGGGTGCACCACGCGGACGTGCGCGTCCTCCGGGATGACCGGCCCGTCCGAGCCGGGCATCGTGAAGTCCGGCTCGGTGGACTCCTGGCCGCCCGAGAGCGGGGCGCCGCCGGCCTTGGTGCGTCCGACGAAGCCCTCCTGGTCCTCCAGCGGCTGCCGGTCCCAGACCTCGATGGTCATGTTGATGCGACGGGCGACGAGGTACGAGCCGCCCGCCAGCCAGTCCCCACCGTCGTCGCCGGGCTGCACCCAGACGTGCTCCTCGAGCGCGGCGTCCTCCTCGGCCTTGACGTTGGCGGTGCCGTCCTTGAAGCCGAACAGGTTGCGCGGCGTGGACTGCGTGGTCGACGTGGACGAGGTACGCCCGAAGCCGAGCTGCGACCAGCGGACCGCGACGGCACCGAAGCCGATGCGGGCGAGGTTGCGGACCGCGTGCACGGCGACCTGCGGGTCCTGCGCGCAGGCCTGCACGCAGAGGTCGCCACCGGAGCGGGCCGGGTCGAGCGTGTCGCCCGGAAAGTGCGGAAGGTCGGCCAGCGCCGCCGGCTTCCGGTCGTCGAGGCCGAGCCTCTCGAAGAACCCCGGCCCGAACCCGAACGTGATCGTCAGCCCCGACGGCGGCAGGCCGATCGCCTCGCCGGTGTCGTCCGGCGGGAGGTTCGCGGCGCCTTCGGTGGGACCGACGGGCCCGGCACCCTCCCCCTGCGTCATCCGCTCCGCCGCGTCGGTCCACGCCTGCAGCAGCGCGACCACGTCGTCGCGGGAGTCGGTCGTCAGGTCGAAGGCCGCGAAGTGCAGGCGCTCCTGGGCCGGGGTGACGACGCCGGCCTGGTGGGTCCCGCGGAAGGGGAACGCGGGTTGACCGCCACCGACGTTCGCCACGTCCGCGGTTGCAGGGGATGAGGTGCGCCCGGCGACGAACGCTCCACCCACCCCGGCGACGGCCGCGCCGCCGCCGAGGAGCCCTCGACGCGAGACCTTCACGACTACCCGAGGACGGCCGCGGTCAGCTCGGACAGCGGCTCGGACAGCGCGTTGACCGCGTCGGACAGTGCCTTGACCTCGTCGGGCGCGAGGTCGTCGTACGGCGTGAAACCGTCGCCGACGCGCTGCGCGTCGAGCAGCGTCTGGAGCTCGGTGAACCGCTGGTCGAGCCGCTTCGCGAGGTCCGGGTCCTTCTGCTCGAGGATCGGCCGCACGCCTTCGTAGCCGACGCGCGCGCCGTCGACGTTGGCCTGGAAGTCCCACAGGTCGGTGCGCGACCAGTACTCCTCCTCGCCGGTCACCTTGCCGGTTGCGACCTCCTCGAGCAGGCCGCGGGAGCCGTTGGCGATCTGGTCGACGGTGAAGTCGAGCTGCTGGATCCGCCGGTCGAGCGTCCGCGTGTTGGCGAGCAGGTCGTCGCCGTACGTCGTGCGCTGCTGCTCCGTCAGGGGCGTGTAGGCCCGGCCATCTTCTCGGGCGCGCGCCGGCCAGAGGTCCTTCTCGATGCGGTGCCAACCGGTCCACCTCTGGCCGGGCTCGAGGTCCGCCTCGCGCGCGTCCATCTTCGGGTCGAGGTCGCCGAAGGACTCCGCGACCGTCTCGATGCGCTCCCAGTGGGTGCGGGCGTCGGCGTAGATCGCGCGGGCCCGGTCGTCCTCGCCGGCTTCGTACGCCGCCACGAACTGCTCGGTCCTCACCAGCAGCTGGTCGGACTGGTCCTGCACGTACGCGTCGTAGTTGGCCTGCGCCTGCTCGACGAGCTGCTGGTCGTCAGCACTGGCCTGCTGCGCGTCCGTGGAGTCGGTGACGGTGAAGGCGGCGCGGATGCCCTCGCCCTTCATCCCGGGTTTGCAGGCCGTGACGTACGTGCCGGCTGGCGCGTCCACGACGAGCTGGCGGTCGAGCGCCGGGCCGATGTTCTCGACCTCCCCGACGATCCGCAGCCCGTCCTCGCCGAGCAGGTAGAACTCGGTGACCTGGGTCCCGGCGTTCGCGACGTCGAAGGTCAGCGTGCCGGCCGGCGCCTGGGTGGCCGACAGGTCGCAGGCGTCGTCGGTGGAGCGGACGGTCACGGTGCGGGCCGAGGCGGCGTCGGACTCGCCGGCTCCGCCCCCCGACGACGGGGCGTTCTCGGTGCAGGCCGCGAGAGCAGGCACCGCCACGAGGGCGGCGACGAGCAGGGGCAGTCGCATGGAGGGTTCCTTCTGGTCGGCCGGGTGCGTCGGTCAGACGGTCGTGGGGACACGCGGCGGCGCCGGTGTCGACGAGCGGCGACGGACGGCGCGCAGGAAGAGGGTCATCGTCGGCACGGCGTACAGGACCCACGCCAGGGCCTCGAGCCTCGTGGTCACCGGCGAGAAGTTGAAGACGCCCTTGAGGACGGTGCCGTACCAGGACGTCGGGTCGATCGTGCCGGAGACGTCGAAGGCGACCGAGCCGAGGCCGGGCAGGATCCCGGCCTCCTGCAGGTCGTGGACGCCGTACGACAGGACGCCGGCCGCGACCACGATCAGGAAGGCCCCGGTCCAGGTGAAGAACTTCGTGAGGTTGATGCGGATCGCGCCGCGGTAGAGCAGGTACCCGAGGACGACGGCGGTGCCCAGCCCGAGACCGGCGCCGAGCAGCGGCTCCCAGGTCGCGGTGTCGGCGTCGCGCGTGCCCGCCTCGGTCGCGGCCCACAGGAACAGCGCCGTCTCCAGGCCCTCGCGACCGACGGCCAGCATCGCGACGAGCGCCAGCGACCAGACGCTCCCCTCGGCGGCGGCGTCGATGCGGCCGCGGAGCTCGCCGGCGATGCCGCGCGCGGCGCGCGCCATCCAGAAGATCATCCAGGTCACGAACCCGACCGCGACGATCGACAGGGACCCGCCGATCAGCTCCTGCACGTCGAAGGTCAGCCCGCGCGGGCCGAACGTCAGCAGGGCGCCGAACGCGAGGCTGACCGCGACGGCGATGCCGACGCCGAGCCAGATGCGGCCCAGCAGCTCCCGTCGCTCGGTCTTCACGAGGTACGCCACGAGGATGCTGACGACCAGGGCCGCCTCGAGGCCTTCGCGCAGTCCGATCAGGTAGTTCGCGAGCACGATCCGAGCCTACGCCACCAAGTTAGGTTTGCCTAACCTACCCTCGTGGTCCGATGGTGGTGGCGGGATGGTCGACGACGCCGAGGATCTCGCCGTGGTGGACGGAGAACCAGGCGTCGGGATCGGCGGACCAGGTGCGCCAGGCGGCGGAGATGTCGTCGAGCTCGGAGCGGGTGGCGCGGCCCTCCTCCACCAGCTGGTCGGCGAGGGCGGAGCCGACGATGCGGTCGGCCCACATGCCGCCCCACCACGCGCAGGTCTCGGGCGTCGCGTAGCACCAGGTCGACGACGAGGCGGTCACCTCGGCCAGGCCGGCGGCGTGGGCCCAGGCGAGGAGCCGGCGGCCGGCGTCGGGCTCGCCACCGTTGGCGCGGGCAGCAGCGGAGTACAGCTCGAGCCAGCGGTCGAGCTCCGGGAGCCGGGGCCACCAGGCGAACGTCGCGTAGTCGGAGTCGCGGGCCGCGACCAGGCCACCGGGACGGACGACCCGGGCCATCTCGCGCAGCGCCTGCACCGGGTCGGCCACGTGCTGGAGCACCTGGTGGGCGTGCGCCACGTCGAACTCGCCGTCCCCGAAGGGCAGGGCGTGCACGTCGGCGACCCGTACCTCGATCCCGGGCGCGCCGGCCCGGGTGATCGTCGCGGCGTCCTGCGACACCTCGGTCGCCACCACCTCACCGACGATCGTGGCCAGGTCGGCGGTGATGGTGCCCGGACCGGCGCCGACGTCGAGCAGACGCTGGCCCGGCTCGAGGAAGGGGCGCAGGTAGGCCGCCGAGTTGGCCACCGTGCGGTTGCGGTGCGACCGCAGGACGGACTCGGCGTGGCCATGGGTGTAGCGGGTCTCAGGCATGAACCGGCTTCCGGGTCAGGAGGCGGACGAGGGCGGCCACCGGGCCCTCGAGAGGACCGCGGCGCCAGGGCTCGAGGCGGACGACGGCCCGCCAGAGGTACGCGACGGCGATCGACCCGCCCACGAGGATCAGGACGTTGAGCCACGAGTCGTCGCTGGCTCCGGGGTGGACCTCGGTGACGTCGTACCAGAGCCACAGGATCTGCAGGCTGTAGAGCGACAACGACATGGATCCGATGGCAGCGAGCGGCGCGACCACCTGCGGCAGCCGGCCGGCCAGGTCGACGCCGACGAGGAAGATCGCGAGGATCAGCACGCCGTCGAAGGTGAGCACCTGGAACGTCACGTGGTACGGCAGCATCGTCAAGGTGTCGGTCTCGTAGAGCAGGACGCCGAACGCCGTCAGCGCCCCACACACCAGGCCGACTCCGAGCGCCGGCCCGTCCAGCAGGTGCCGGGTCGCCAGGATCCCGAGCGCGGCGAAGAACACCATCGACGCCACCTGGTAGGGCCCGTTGAAGTCCGGCCCGCCGACGACCAGGAAGGTCACCAGGTTGTAGGCGCGCACGCCGCCGAGCTGGTTCGGCGCCCACTCGGTCGCCAGCCCGTTGAGCCAGGGCGCCAGCAGCAGCGCGGCGGCACCGATGCCGGCGACCACCCAGGAGGCGGCCCGCGCGAGCGGGGCGGCCAGGAAGGTCAGCACGCCGAGGAACGCCAGCACGATGTAGACCTGGGTGATCAGCTGGCTCAGCAGGTGGGCCACCAGCAGCAGGACCGCTCCGCGCACGAGCGGGCCGACCCACCACGGCGAGGACCTCGAGCGCAGGCCGAGCTGGGCCCCGACGCCGACGAGCAGCGCGAAGAGCGGGTACGTCGCGTACTCGGTCAGCTCGATGACGTTGCCCGGCCCCGCGCTGGGCGCGCAGTGGGCGAGGTACATCGAGACCAGCGCCACGCCGCGCACCGCGTCGACCCGCAGGTCGCGGCGGCGCGCGGTCCCGGTCACCGGTGCATCATCGCGTGGCGGTGCCCTCCGTGTAGTCGTCATCGTGCGACTTCACCCACGCCATCAGCTTGCGCAGCTCGCGGCCGGTCTGCTCGATCGGGTGCTGCTCGCCCTTGGCGCGCAGCGCCTTGAACTCCGGCCCGCCGGCGTCCTGGTCGTCGATGAACCGCTGCGCGAACGAGCCGTCCTTGATCTCGGCCAGGATCTGCTTCATGTTCTCCTTGACGTGCTCGTCGACGACCCGCGGACCCGACACGTAGTCGCCGTACTCGGCCGTGTCGGACACCGACCAGCGCTGCTTGGCGATGCCGCCCTCGTACATCAGGTCGACGATGAGCTTGAGCTCGTGGAGGCACTCGAAGTACGCGACCTCGGGCTGGTAGCCGGCCTCGGTGAGCACCTCGAAGCCGTACATCACCAGCTGGCTCGCGCCGCCGCAGAGGACCGCCTGCTCGCCGAAGAGGTCGGTCTCGGTCTCCTCGGTGAACGTGGTCTTGATGCCGCCGGCGCGCAGGCCGCCGATCGCCTTGGCGTAGGAGAGGGCGAGGTCCCAGGCCTTGCCGGAGTAGTCCTTCTCGACCGCGACGAGGACCGGGACGCCACGCCCGTCGACGTACTCACGACGGACCAGGTGGCCGGGTCCCTTCGGCGCGACCATGAACACGTCCACGCCCTCGGGCGGGGTGATGTAGCCGAAGCGGATGTTGAAGCCGTGGCCGAAGACCAGGGTGTCGCCGGGCGTGATGTTGGGCTCGACGGACTCCTTGTACAGCTGGCGCTGCTTGTGGTCCGGCGCCAGGATCACGATGACGTCGGCCTCCTCGACCGCCTCGGCCGGGGTGAGTACGCGCAGGCCCTCGGCCTCGGCCTTGGCGCGGGACCTCGAGCCCTCGGGGAGGCCGATCCGGACGTCGACGCCCGAGTCGCGCAGGGAGAGCGAGTGCGCGTGACCCTGGCTGCCGTAGCCGAGCACGGCCACGTTCTTGCCCTGGATCAGGGACAGGTCGGCGTCGTCGTCGTAGAACATCTGGGCCACGGTGGGCGCTCCTTCGAGGTGGTGGGCGAGGTACTTGGCGTGGGTTACCTGAACTTGGCGTGGCTAGGGAGGTACGTCATGTTCAGGTCTCCCCGGTCAACCGGAGAAATCTGACGCGGCGCGCAACGGTACGGCGACCGGACGCAGGGTGCGCTCGGAGATGGAGCGGGGGCCGCGGCCGATGGCGACCATGCCCGACTGCACGAGCTCGCGGATGCCGAAGGGCTCGAGCAGCCGGCGCAGGTCGGCCAGCTTGTCGGTGTTCCCGACCGACTGGATCACCACGGTGTCGGTCGAGACGTCGACGACCTTGGCCTGGAACAGCTCGACCACGTCGAGGATCTGGCCGCGGGTCTCGGCGTCGGCGCGCACCTTGAGCAGCAGGAGCTCGCGGTTGACGGAGGCCGAGCCGTCGAGCTCGACGATCTTGATGACCTCGACCAGCTTGTTGAGCTGCTTGGTGACCTGCTCCAGCGGCGACTCGTCCACGTTGACCACGATGGTCATCCGGGAGACCTCGTCGTGCTCGGTCGGGCCGACCGCGAGGGACTCGATGTTGTAGCCGCGGCGCGCGAACAGGCCGGCGATGCGCGCGAGCACACCGGGCTTGTTCTCGACGAGCACGGACAGGGTGTGGTGCGTCATGACCTAGAGATCATCCTTGTCGAACTCGGGGGCGAGGTCGCGGGCGTACTTGATGTCGTCGTTGCTGGTGCCGGCGGCGACCATCGGCCACACCATCGCGTCGCGGTGCACGCGGAAGTCCACCACGACCGGCTGGTCGTCGATGGCCATGGCCTTCTCGATGGTCGCGTCGACCTGGTCGGGCGACTCGCACGCGAGACCGACGCAGCCGTAGGCGTCCGCGAGCTTGACGAAGTCCGGGATCCGCTTGGAGTGGAGGTCGGTGTTGGAGTACCGCTCGTTGTAGAACAGCGTCTGCCACTGCCGCACCATGCCGAGCGACTCGTTGTTGATGATCGCGACCTTGATCGGGATGTCGTTGATCGCGCAGGTGGCCAGCTCCTGGTTGGTCATCTGGAAGCAGCCGTCGCCGTCGATCGACCAGACCGTCGCGTCCGGCCGGCCGACCTTGGCGCCCATCGCCGCCGGGACCGAGAACCCCATGGTGCCGAGACCGCCGGAGTTGATCCAGGTGCCCGGCTTCTCGTACCCCACGAAGTGCGCCGCCCACATCTGGTGCTGGCCGACGCCGGCGACGTAGATCGCGTCGGGACCGACGATCTGCCCGAGCCGCTCCAGGACGTACTGCGGCGCCAGGGTGCCGTCGTCGGGCTGGTCGTAGGCCAGCGGGTAGCGCTTCTTGATGTCGGCCAGGAAGTCGACCCAGGCCTCGTAGTCGCCGGTGTGGCCCGCGTCGGCGGCCGCCTTCAGCGCGACCACCAGGTCGGAGATCACCTCGCGGCAGTCGCCGACGATCGGCACGTCGGCGTGCCGGTTCTTGCCGATCTCCGCCGGGTCGATGTCGGCGTGGATAACCTTGGCGCCCGGCGCGAACGAGTCGAGGTTGCCGGTCACCCGGTCGTCGAACCGGGCGCCCAGGCTGATGATCAGGTCGCTGCGCTGGAGCCCGGCGACCGCGGCGACGGTGCCGTGCATGCCGGGCATGCCGAGGTGCTGCGGGTGGCTGTCGGGGAACGCCCCGCGCGCCATCAGCGTGGTCAGCACCGGCATGCCGGTCAGCTCGGCGAGCACCCGCAGCTCGCGGCTGGCGCCGGCCCGGATGACCCCGCCCCCGACGTACAGGACCGGACGGCGGGCCTCGAGGATCAGCCGCGCGGCCTCGCGGATCTGCTTGGCGTGCGGCTTGGTCACCGGTCGGTAGCCGGGGAGGGCGAGCTCCTCGGGCCACGCGAACGTCGTCTGCGCCTGGAGCGCGGACTTCGCGACATCGACGAGCACCGGGCCGGGCCGGCCGGTGGAGGCGATGTAGAAAGCCTCGGCGACCACGCGCGGGATCTCGTCGGGATCGGTGACCAGGAAGTTGTGCTTGGTGATCGGCATCGTGATGCCGCGGATGTCGGCCTCCTGGAAGGCGTCGGTGCCGATGGCGGCCGCGCCGACCTGGCCGGTGACCGCGACGATCGGGACGGAGTCCATGTGGGCGTCCGCGAGCGGCGTGACGAGGTTGGTCGCGCCCGGGCCCGAGGTCGCCATGCACACGCCGACGCGCCCGGTGGCGGCGGCGAAGCCCTGCGCCGCGTGCCCGGCGCCCTGCTCGTGCCGGACCAGGATGTGGCGGATGGTGGAGTCCATCAGCGGGTCGTACGCCGGGAGGATGGCGCCGCCGGGAATGCCGAAGATGTCGGTGGTGCCGGCCGCCTCCAGCGACTTGATCAAGCTCTGTGCACCGGTCACTCGGGCACCGGTGGCGGTACCGCTGACTGGGCTCCCCTGCTCGCTCATGTCCGTGGCTTCCTGTCTGGTGGTGCGGTTTCAGTACATGAAAAAACCCCTCGGCCGTCTCGGCAACGAGGGGTGACGCGAGGTCGGGACCGGTGGGTTCAGTCCTCGCGTCGGGTGCGTACGAGAGTGCGCATGCCACCACGCTAGCCGTCGGCGCGTGCGTCCGTCAGCCGAGTCTTCCATGCGTCCCAGGATGCGGGACGCGCGTCTCACGGTTGGGTCACTTCTTGTCGGCCGGCTGCCAGGTGCAGACGCAGGCCTTGTTGCCCTCGGGGTCGGCGACGACGGTGAACGACGGTGCGTGCGCGTCGCTGACGAGCGTGCCACCGGCGGCCAGCGCCGCCTCGATGCGACCCTTCGCCTGGTCGGGGGCGACGTGGACGTCGACGTGGAAGCGCTGGCGGTCGGCCTCCTGGGCGTCGGAGCCCTGGAACCACAGGGTCACACCGCGCCCGTCGGGGTCGGCGACCTCGTTGGGGTCCGACTCCCCGTCGTACCCGAGCACCGCGGCCCAGAACCTCACCGCAGCCGGCTTGTCGGCGGTGTCGAGGGCCCACTCGAGCTTCGTCAGCTTCTCGGGTGTGGGCGTGACGCCGAGGTCCCGGGCGATGCCGCTGATGGTGCGGGCCAGCCCCACGTCGCGCTCGGTGACGGCGCCGACGTCGTGGCTGAACAGGCTGACGTGCACGGTGGGCCAGGTCAGGGTGAGGTCGGGGTGGTGGTTGGCCTCCTCGGCGGCGGCGCCGATGCGGTTGACGAGCTCGAGGCCGGTCGCGAAGCCTCCGGTCTCGTACCTCGCCTCGATGCCGCGCACCAGCCACACCCAGTCGGTGAGCCCCTCCTCGGTGAACTGGGCGGGCTTGAGCGTGGTCATCGGGTCTCCTTCGGGTCGGGCAGGACGAGGCGGCCGATGTCGCCGGGGTTCCAGGCGACCTCCCAGCGGTAGCCCGCCGGGTCGGCGAAGTACCCGGTGTACCCACCCCACTCCCGCTCCTGCGGCGTCTCGACGTACGACGCGCCGGCCGCGCGCGCCTCCTCCAGGACGGCGTCGACCCGGCCGCGGTCGGGCAGGTTGTGGGCCAGGGTGATCGGGGCCAGGCCCGGCCCGCGGCGGATCTCGCCGACCTCGGCCTCGAACGCCGCCTGGGCCCACAGCGACAGGACGAGGTGCTCGCCGACCTGGATCATCACGACGTCGTCGGGCACGTCCATCACCGCCTCCCAGCCGAGGCCGTCGACGTAGAAGCGCCGGGCGGCCTCGAGGTCGGGGATCGCCAGGGAGATGAAGCTGACCCGCGGGTCCATCAGCTGCTCTCCCTCCCCTGCCAGGTGCAGACGCAGACCTTGTTGCCCTCGGGGTCGGCGAGCACCGTGAAGGCCGGTGCCCGGTCGGTGCTGACGATCGTGCCGCCGGCCGCGAGCGCCGCGTCGATGCGAGCCTGGGCCTGGTCCGGCGGGACCGTGACGTCGACGTGGAAGCGCTGGCGCCCCTCGTCGCGGGCGTCGGACTCCTGGAACCACAGCTCGACCTGGCGCCCGTCGGGATCCACCACGGCCTCGTGGCCCGCGACGTCGTACCCCAGGACAGCCGACCAGAACTCCGTGGCGGCCGGGGTGTCCGCCGTGTCGAGGCCGATCTCCACCCGGGTCAGCTTCTCGCGCGTCGGCGTGGCCCCGACGCCGGCGGCGATCTCGCTGATCCGCCTCGCCAGGGCGACGTCCCGGCTGGTCACCCCGCCGGCGTCGTGGCTGACGAGCCGGACGTGGACGTACGGCCAGGTGAGGGTCAGGTCGGGATGGTGGTCGGCCTCCTCGGCGGCCGCGCCGATCCGGTTGACGAGCTCGAGCCCGGCGGCGAAGCCGCCCGTGTCGTACCTCGCCTCGATCGCGCCGACCATCCACTCCCAGTCGGTCAGCCGCTCGTCGGCGACCTGCGTGCGGGTCAGGGTCGTGGTGTCGCGAGCCATCCCTCCACCCTGCCACGGGGTGCCGACAGCCCGACCGGCGGTGAGTGGGTGTCGGTTTCGTCGCGCGGAAACCGACACTCACACACCGCTACCCGGGGTTGCGCGTCAGGTCGGAGAGGGAGGTGAGCTGCCGGCCGGAGGCGTCGAAGTTGGCCGGGTCCAGCCACTGCTCGTGCGCGCCCCTGACTCGCGGCCACTCCGCGTCGGTGATGGAGAACCAGTCGGTGTCGCGGTTGCGGCCCTTGTAGACGACGGCGTTGCGGAAGCCGCCCTCGTAGGTGAAACCGAGCCGCGCCGCGGCCACCCGCGACGGCTCGTTGAGGGAGTCGCACTTCCACTCGTACCTGCGGTAGCCGAGGGCGTCGAAGACGTGGTGGGCGAGCAGGTACATCGCCTCGGTCGAGGCAGGCGTGCGCTGGAGCGTCCGCGCGAGGAGGATGCCGCCGACCTCGACGACGCCGTTCGGGGCGTCGACGCGCATCAGCGTGGCGATCCCCTCGGGGCCGCGGCCACGCGGGCTGATCGTGAACGTCACGTCGGTCGGGTGCGCCAGCTGGCCCTCGACGAACGCGTCCATGGCCGCGGGTGTCTGCGGCCGCTCGGCGGGGCGGTAGGTCCAGAGGGCGTCGTCGGCCTCCGAGCAGATCGCGGCGTACAGGTCGGCGCCGTGGGCGTGCTCCAGCCCGGACACCGTCACGTACCGACCCGTCAGCACCACCGGGACCGGCCGCGGCGCCGCCTCCCAGTCCAGCGGCTCCCCCACCGGCTGGCCGTGCTCGTTCACCGGGCTCACGCGAGCAGCTCCCGCACCGCGGCGATCCCGCGGTCCACCTCGTCGTACGACGTGGAGAGCGGCGACAGCCCGACCCGCAGGCCGCCGGGGTCGCGGTAGTCGGGGATCACGTCGCGCTCCCAGAGGGCGGCGACGACCCGCGCCATGTCCGGGTGGTGCAGGGTCACGTGCCCGCCGCGCTGCTCGGCCGAGCGTGGCGAGGCCACCGTGACGCCGTGCTCGGCCAGCTGCTCGTCGGCCAGCGCGATCGCGTGCTCGGTGAGCCCGACGGACTTCGCACGCACCGCGTCGATGCCCACCTCGTCGACCAGCGCGACCATGTCCGCGACGGCCAGCATCCCGACCACCGCCGGCGTGCCCGAGATGAAGCGGCGGATGCCGGCCGTCGGCGTGTACGTCGGGCCCATCAGGAACGGGTCCACGTTGCCCATCCAGCCCTGGATCGGCTGGGTCATCGAGTCGAGGTGCCGCTCCGCGACGTACACCCAGGCGGGCGAGCCCGGCCCGCCGTTGAGGTACTTGTAGGTGCAGCCGACCGCCAGGTCGACGCCGGCCTCGTCCAGCCGCACCGGCACCGAGCCGGCGGAGTGGCACTCGTCCCACAGGACGAGGGCGCCGGCGTCGTGCGCCACCCGGGTGATGGCCGGCATGTCGGCCAGCCAGGCCGAGCGATAGGCGACGTGCGAGGCGACCACCAGCGCCGTCCGCTCCGACACGGCGTCGGCCACCAGCTCGGCCGTCAGGCCGGCGGAGCGGTCGACCTCGACCCACCGCAGGGTCAGCCCGCACTCGCGGGCCACACCGTCCGCGACGTACCGGTCGGTCGGGAAGTTGTCGCGGTCGATCACGATCTCGGTGCGCCCGGGACGGGCGGCGACGGCCGCCCGCATCAGCTTGTAGAGCAGCACCGTCGTCGAGTCCGCGACCACCACCTGCCCCGGGCCCGCGCCCAGGCAGACGCGGCCGATCTCGTCGCCCAGGGTCAGCGGGAGGTCGAACCAGCGCTCGTCCCAGCCGCGGATCAGCCGGCCGCCCCACTCCTCGACCACGAAGTCGCGCAGCCGGTCGGCCGTCACCTTCAGCGGCCGGCCGAGCGAGTTGCCGTCGAAGTAGACGAGGTCGGTGTCCGCGCCGACGAAGCGGTCGCGGTAGGCCTCGAGCGGGTCCTCCATCACTCTCCCCCGGTCGTGGGCTCGGGTACGACGCGTGCCGAGGCCAGTCTCTCCACCAGCGGTCCCGGCGCGTCCGGCACCTCCGTGCTCCCGGCGGACACGGCCGCGGTCACCGTCACGAACGGCCACGGGTCGGTCAGCGCGAGAAGCACCGCGTCGTCGCCGAGTCCGGCGTCGAGCAGCAACCCGACCTCGCGCAGGTTCAGCGCCTCGGGCAGCGGGCCGTTGCCGAGGTCGGTGCCGTAGAGCACCCGTCCACCGGCCGCGTGGAACCGGGCCAGGTTGTCGACGGCCCGGTCCTGGTCGGCGCTCGGCGTGCCGTAGCCGTGGATGTCGAGCGTGCTCACCCAGGCCTGCCCGGCCTCGACGGCCTCGGCGACGACCTCGCCGTCCAGCCGGTGCGTCCAGGGCGTGTGGGCGAGCGCACCGACGTGGCCGGCCAGCGCGAGCTCGACCATGCCCGGGCCCTCCACGTGCGCGACGACCGGGAGGTCTGCCTCCGTGGCGGCGTCGACCACCGCCCGCAGGGTCGGTACGTCGGGCACCGGGCCGGCGTCGCGGTTGAGCGTGACCTTCACGACGCCGGCGCCGAGGGCGACCTGGTGCGCGACCGCGTCGGCGGCGTCGCGCGGCTCGGCCACCTCGCTGGTGCACCGCGGCGGCGCCCAGCGGCTCGCCGACGGGTAGCCGCCGGGCGCCGACACGAACCGGCCGGCGTACGCCGCCGGCACCGGTGCCGCCTCGACGAGAGCGAGGACGGCGTCGGACCAGCCGAGGTCGACGACGCGTCCGACGCCGGAGGCGGCCAGGCCCGAGGCGTCGATCAGCCCCAGGTGCACGTGGTGGTCGCAGAACGCGGGGTACCGCACAACCGGCAAACCTACTGGTAGCTGACGAACCGCACCGCGGGCCGGATCCGCCGCACCTGGGCGGGCGTGAAGCGGTGCACGTCCTCGTCGTAGAACAGCTTGAAGCCCATGGCGAACTGCTCCGGACGGGCGATGGTGTGGTACGTCGCCAGCTTCTGCGCCTGGGTGCCGAACCCGTCGGCGTGTTGCACCTCGGCCAGCCCGGGCCGGTCGGCGACGTGCTCGATCCCGCGGATCATCGTGGTGCGGAACTGGTGCAGCAGGAGGGGCTTCTCGGGCAGGTGCCTGCGCTCGACCAGCCCGGACAGCCAGTCCGAGACCCGGTTGACCTCCGCCGCGGTGACGCTGCCGATGACCCGCCCGGGCACCTGGCGCGGCCCCATCCGCCACTCCGGGTCGAGGGCCAGGCCGACCCACGGGTCCTCGAGCGCCCAGCGCCACCGCTTCACGACCGTCAGGAAGTCCGTGCGGCCGGGCTGGATGTCGAGCACCAGCAGGGCCTTGTTGCGGTGCGCGGCGTCGACGTACTCCTGCACGCGCTCCCGCGCGATGTCGTGGTTGAACGCTCCGTGCGGACCGGGGATCGGGTCGGCGACGGTGACGATCAGCTCGTAGACCGGCTGCACCCGCTCGCCCGGGAGCTTGAACGGCTGGGCGGCGCGCCACAGCCGGCGCTGCATCGCGTCCGGAGCGGTCTCGCCGAGCACGCCGAGCGCGCCCGTGCCCGCCGTGCCGTAGTAGGCGACGAGAAACCGGCGGTGCCCGAACACCTTCGTGCCGCCGCCGGGCAGCTCCGGCACCTCCGGCGCGAGGACGAGGGCGGCCGGCAACGGGGCGGCGACGGTCGTCGTGTCGGCCCGGACGAGCGTCGCCCGCCCGGTCGCGGGCGCCGGGGCGGCCGCTGGTCCGGTGGCCAGCGCGCCGGCACCGGCGGCCAGCAGCAGCGCCAGTCCGACCGTGGCCCCGTACCTCACGCGGTCACGCTAGGCGGACCCTCTGGGGGTCAGATCGAGGCGCGCCGGGCGACCACGGTCGGGCGACCCGTGCTGGTCCGCCGGACGACGACCAGGGCGCGCGTGGAGTGGGTCAGCGGGTCGAGGACGACCGGTCCGGCCTGCCCCTCGAGGGTCGCGCCGGCCAGCATCGTGGTCAGGTCCGCCCACGACCCGCCCCGCTCGGCGAGGAGGGCGGCGGCCTGGGCGACCAGGCGCCCGGCGTCGGTGGCCGTGGTGGCGGCGGACGCGGTGGTCGCCGAGTAGACCGCGCCGAACCGGCGGCTGAGCTCGCGCACGGCGTCCTCGTCGGGACCGACGAGCAGGATGGCGACGTCCCCACAGGTACGGCGCACGGCGCGGACGACGTCCCCGGCACGGTCCGTCGCGTGCACCGCCACGGTGCCGGCACCGGCCACCAGGGCGGCCAGGGCGGCCGCCTCCGCGCCGGTGTCGCCGGCGGGACCGGCCGCGCCGTCGTGGGTGGTGGCCGAGCCGGCCACCTCGCCGCCGGCGCCGCGGTGGCCCCGCGCGAGCGCGTCGACCACGTCGAACTCGGCCTCGGGTGCGGCGATGACCTGGAACAGCCTGGCCTCCAGGTGCCGGGCCGACCAGTCGCCGAGCTCGAAGGCCGCGTCCCAGCGCTGCTCGGACACGTGCACGACGCCGTCGAGCGGGTCGGGGACCTCGAGGCTGCCCGTGCTCACGGCGACCAGCGCCGCGCCGTACTGGCGGCACAGCGGACCGAGGCGGCGCAGCACCCGTGTCGGCAGGTCGGCGACGATGACGCGGACGCCGTCCTCGAGCATCCGGGCGGCGTCGACCGCTGCGCCGCGGTACGGCGCCTCGACGGTGACCGAGCGGACCAGCGGCCGGACCTCGGCGGACAGGTCCGGCGAGCCGGCGAGGCCGGCACGGACGCCATCGGCCAGGCGGCTGCCGGGCCCGGCGAGGACGCCGACGACGAGCCGGTCCTGCGGGCGGATGAGCGTGGCGACCACGCCTCGGTCGACCCGCGGCGGGTGGGTGACGGGGATGGAGGTCCTCACCAGGCGGGTTCCTGGTCGTTCACGTACCGCACCTCGCGGGAGCCGATGGCCGGGATCATCCGGAAGCCGAGGCGCAGGAAGTAGTCGCGGTGCGGGTCGTCCGCGGGACGGGTGATCGACAGGGGGCCACCCTGCTCGTGGGCGATGCCGACCCAGCGCAGCAGGGCGGCGGTGCCGGCGCCGCGGCCACGGTGGGCCGGCCGCACGAACAGGTCGACGACCGTCCAGCCGCCGGGGAGGCCCGCGATCGGGGCTACCAGGATGTGGCCGACGGAGAGGCCGTCGAGGTCGATGACCTCGTCGACGGCGCCGCGGTACCGGGACGCGGCGTCACCCACGGTGGTCGGACGGAAGGTGGCACGGGGAAGTACGGCTTCGATCGTCATGGGGGGCGCTCCGGGGGGAGATGTCGCGGCCTCGGGGGGCGAAGGCCGCTAGCGCGACGCTAGGCCTCCGCACGCGTGGATGGCCGCTGAACGCCGGACATTTGACTCGGATTGACCAGGTGGACTGGTTATCCAGACCAGCGTCCCTCCGCTCGTCATCCCACGCCTGGATCGTGCGTCAGCCGCACACCGCGCCGTGCGCCGCGGACTGCACGAGCTGCACGTACTTGCCAAGAACGCCGCGGGTGTAGACGGGCGGCAGCGGCGCCCATCCGACGCGGCGGTCCTCCCAGTCATCAGCACCGTCGGGGGTCGCAACATCAAGGGTCCGGTTCTTCACGTCGAGCGTGATCGCGTCGCCGTCGCGGACGAACGCGATGGGTCCACCGTCCACGGCCTCCGGCGCGATGTGCCCGACGCAGAGCCCCGTCGTACCGCCGGAGAACCGGCCGTCGGTCACCAGCAGCACGTCCTTGCCGAGACCCGCACCCTTGATGGCGCCGGTGATCGCCAGCATCTCGCGCATGCCCGGGCCACCCTTCGGACCCTCGTAGCGGATCACCACCACGTCGCCGTGCTGGATCTGGCCGGCGGCGAGCGCGTCGAGCGCCTGCCGCTCGCGGTCGAAGACCCGCGCGGTGCCGCGGAACACGTCGTCGTCGAAGCCGGCGCTCTTCACCACCGCGCCCTCCGGCGCGAGCGAGCCGGTGAGGATGGTGATGCCGCCGGTGCGGTGGATCGGCCGGTCCAGGCTCCGGATGACGTCGTCGTCCAGGTCGGGCGGGGTGAGGTCGGCGAGGTTCTCGGCCATCGTCTTGCCGGTCACGGTGAGCACGTCGCCGTGCATGAGCCCGGCGTCGAGCAGCGCCCGCATCACGACCGGGATGCCGCCGACCTTGTCGACGTCGTTCATCACGTAGCGGCCGAAGGGCTTGAGGTCACCGAGGTGCGGGACCTTGTCGCCGATCCGGTTGAAGTCGTCGAGCTGGAGGTCCACGTCGGCCTCGCGGGCGATCGCCAGCAGGTGGAGGACGGCGTTCGTCGAGCCGCCGAGGGCCATCACGACGGCGATGGCGTTCTCGAACGCCTCGCGCGTCATCACCTGCCGCGCGGTGATCCCCTGGCGCAGCATCTCCACGACGGCCTGGCCCGAGCGGTGGGCGAACCCGTCGCGGCGGCGGTCGACGGCCGGCGGCGCGGCCGACCCCGGCAGCGACATGCCGAGCGCCTCGCCGACGGCGGCCATGGTGTTGGCCGTGTACATGCCGCCGCACGCACCCTCGCCCGGGCAGATCGCCCGCTCGATGCGGTCGACCTCCTCGCGGGTGATCTTGCCGGCGAGACAGGCGCCCACGGCCTCGAAGGCGTCGATGATCGTCACGTCGCGGCCGTCGACCTGGCCGGGCATGATCGACCCGGCGTACAGGAAGACACTCGCGAGGTCGAGCCGCGCGGCCGCCATGAGCATGCCGGGCAGGGACTTGTCGCAGCCGGCGAGCAGCACGGAGCCGTCGAGCCGCTCGGCCATCATCACCGTCTCGACGGAGTCGGCGATCACCTCGCGGGAGACCAGCGAGAAGTGCATGCCCTCGTGGCCCATGGCGATGCCGTCGGAGACCGAGATGGTGCCGAACTCCAGCGGGTACCCGCCGGCCGCGTGCACGCCGTTCTTCACGGCCTTGGCCAGCCGGTCCAGCGACAGGTTGCAGGGCGTGATCTCGTTCCACGACGACGCGACCCCGATCTGCGGCTTGGCGAAGTCCTCGTCGCCCATCCCGACCGCCCGCAACATGCCGCGCGCCGCGGTCTTCTCCAGACCGTCGGTGACGTCGCGGGAGCGGGGCTTCATGTCGATCCCAGATGAGTTGTCGGGCATGCCGCGAGCCTAGTAGCGGGAGTCAGCGGTACGCCGGGGCGAGCGGCAGCGCGAGATCTGAACGCCCCTGGACCGAGCTTGCGAGGACCAGGATCAGGCGGGCAGGTTGAGGAGCGTCGACGCAGGGCCGAGCTTGCGAGGGACTGTGTGACGCGTCTCGAAACCCATCGACGAGCAGAGACGCGAGTCGGCCGTGGCCTCAACCGGGCGGGTCGACAAACACATCGTCGAGGAAGGCGTCGGCGCCGACGTACGGGATGCCCCGCGCCGCCTCCTCGCGGTAGGCGTCCATCGCGCGGTCGGCCGAGTCGTCGGGGATCCGCCACGAGCACCAGCAGGTCGGCCAGGGGACGGAGAGGTACGCCGCGTCCCACGCCGGGTGCCGCACCTCGGCCCACTCGAAGTCGATGAGCCGGCAGCCGTCGGCGAGGAGCATGTTGTTGTCCGGACAGGTGTCCGACGGGCTCAGCGCGTGGTGGTCCGGGTCGGCGAGCGACTCGGCGAGCACCCCCACGTCCGGCGGGTCGGGGATGGCGAGCTCCTCGGCGTTCGTGGCCCAGCCGCGGTTCGCGTCGTCGAGGCTGCCCTGGACGCCGAGGGTGAACCGGTCCGTGGGACCCCGGCCGGCGACGGAGGCCTCGGCCCGGGAAAAGGCCCGCCGGGTGGCCTCGCGGTCGGCGTGGGTGCGCGCGTGCAGGAGGCCGAGCGTCCGCGCCCACGCGACGAGCGCGTCGTCGGCCGCACGCGGGTCGTCGGCCAGCAGGTGCTGGGCGACGTCGGGGGCGGAGCCGAGGTCCTCCATCACGACCAGGGGCGGGTCCGGCGCCGTGGCCAGCAGCCGGGGCGCCACGCCGAGCTCGCCCGCGACGCCGAGGCCGACGGACTCCCGGGCCCACGAGGCGACGCTGCCCCCGCCGTAGCCCTTCACCACGTAGGTGTCCGCGCCGTCGGTGACCCGGTGCACGTTGGACCGGTCGCTGCCGCCGAGCCCACCGAGGTCGTGGACCGGACGGCCCAGCGCCGCGGAGGCCGCCGCGAGGGACGCCGCGACGGGGTCGACGGCCATCGGTCAGCGGGCCTGCTCGGCGACGGCCTTGAGCCGGGTCAGCCCCTTCTCGAAGTCCTTGCCGACCATCTTGTCCAGGGGCATCACCCGGCTGAGGAGCCCCATCAGGCCGACGTGCTCGCCGCGCATGGTCCAGGAGACCTCGGTGCCGGTCGTCGTGGGCGCCAGCTGGAGCCGCACCTGGTTGGTGGCGTTCCAGGGCCGGAGGAAGCGCAGCTCGATGTCGACCGCATCCGGAGCGAGGCCGGTGATCTCCATGCTCCCCTCGCCGGCCTTGCGGTTGCCCTTCCAGGCGTAGCGCGCGCCGACGCCCCGCTCGGGGCCGGAGTAGGAGCGCTGCATGGCCGGGTCGAGGTCCTCCCAGGGTGACCACGAGGACCACCGGTGGAAGTCGTCGACCAGGCCGTGGATCACCTCCGCGTTGGCGGCGATGCTGGTGCTGCGCGTGATGGTGAACGGGCGTCCCATGGGGGCCTGTCTACAGCGAAGCCGCGCGGACCACCATCACGTCGGGCAGGTCGGCGACGATCTGCCGCCAGGTCTCACCCGAGTCGGCCGAGGCCCAGACGGCGCCGTTGCGGGTGCCGACGTAGATGCCGGCGCTCTCGTGGTCGTCGGCGGTCATCGCGTCGCGCATCACCCCGACGAAGAACGCCTCCGGCAACCCCGCGCTCAGCTCCTCCCAGGTCTCCCCAGCGTCGCGCGAGCGCCACACCCGGGCCTTGCCCCCGGGCGGATAGCGCCCGGCGCCGCCGTCGAGCGGGAAGACGTAGACCGTGTCGGGCTCGTGCGGGTGGACGACGATGGGGAACCCGAAGTCGGCGGGCAGGCCGTCGGCGATGGACTTCCAGATCCCACCCTCGTCGTCGGAGCGGTAGACGCCGCCGTGGTTCTGGAGGTAGAGCCGCTCGGGCCGCGCCGGGTGCCGCGTCACCTTGTGGACGCACTGGCCGAAGTCGGGGTACTGCTGGCCCTCGGGCAGGAACTCCGCCCGGATGCCCTGGTTGCGGGCGTGCCACGAGGCACCGCCGTCCGTGGTCTGGTAGACCCCGCCGGTCGAGATGGCCGCGGTCACCGACCGCGGGTCCGTGGGGTGCGGCAGGATCGTGTGGAAGGCCTGGCCCCCGAACCCGGCGCCCCACTCGGGCCGCTCGGGGTGGTCCCACAGGGCCTGCTCGAGGGTGAACGTCTCGCCGCGGTCGGTGGAGCGCCAGACGGCGCCCGGCTCGGTGCCGGCGTACACGACTCCCTCCTCTGCGCCCGGGGTGAGCTGCCAGACGCGGGCCAACGTCTCCTCCGTGCCCTCGGGGAAGCGGATCGCGCCGTTCGGCGTCTCCTGCCAGCTCGCGCCGAGGTCGTCGGAACGCCACACCTGCGGCCCCAGCCAGCTGGAGCTGGCCCCCGTGAGCAGCCGCGGTCGCTCCCCGCGCTTGTCGACCAGGCAGGAGTAGACCTCCTCCATGTCGAAGTGGGGGCCGTCGAACTCCCACTCCTGGCGGGCCGCGTCGGACCTGCCGATCCACAGCCCCTTGCGGGTGCCCACCATGACGATCGTGCTGCTCGCTCCACCGTTGCCGGCCACCTGGATCTCCTCCCGTCGGACGGTTCTCGGAGGGTAGACCCGGCCACCGACGCCGATCCATCGGTGGCGGCCCGCTGCCGGGGAAAGAACCCGACCAGACCATCCCGGAGGGGCACGCCGTTCCGCCGCGGGACCGCGGCGGCGCCCCTAGCCTGAGCGCGACGAGGCGGTCCCACGGCAGCTTCTGCCGTCGCCCGGGTTTACCTCGCACGAACACGGGGTAGGGCCGGTGTACGGGGACCGTCACGGGGTCGTCATCAGAAAGGGCACACCATGGACCACCGTCGTTCCCGGGGGATGCTGCTTGCCGTCCCAGTCGCCGTCATCGGCCTCGTCGTCCTGGCACTCGCCGGACCGAGCGTCGCGGCGAGGGGCGGAAAGGTCCCGACGACCGCGACGGCCTCGGCCAGCGCGACCGTCAGCGGCAGCACCGCGAACCTGCAGACCCAGGTGAACCGCACGGCCTCCGACGTCACGAGCGTCACCTGCACCGTCGGCGGTGCCAACGCCGGCTGCGCGCTGGTGACCTCGACCCGCAGCGGCGCGACGTACGGCGCCACCGTCAGCGGTCTCGCCTCGGGCAGCTACACGTTCTCCGCGACGTACCAGCTGTCGGACGGCGGCTCCGCCCAGGCGAGCACGACGTTCTACGTCGCCGCCGCGGGCAGCACGACCGCGCAGCAGTCCGCGTGCGCCCGGGTCACCGGCGCCTTCTCCGGCGACCCGAACGCCAACTGGCAGTGCGACTACCCGGCCGGCGCCGGCAACGGTGTCCCGGACTCCGGCCTCCTCGCAGCCTGCAACGGCGTCGCCGTCTGGACCGTCAGCGGCGGCAGCAAGCGCAGCGGCTCGACCGTCTTCTTCGGCTGCGCCTGACCCTCGCGTGACCTGAGGGCCGGTCCCGTACCGCGGGACCGGCCCTCGCCACGTCCCGCGCCGACGACTCCCTAGGCTCGCCGACGTGACCCGCCGCCCGATCTCCCCGGTCTGGCTGGTGCTCGCGGGGATCGCCTCGGTGCAGCTCGGCGCGGCCGTCGCCAAGCACCTGTTCGGCCAGGTCGAGCCGACGGCGATGGTCTGGCTGCGGCTGGCGACCAGCTCGGTGGTGTTGCTCGCGTGGGCCCGACCGGCACTCCGCGGCCGCAGCCGCGCCGACTGGCTGACGGTGGTGGCCTTCGGCGTGACGCTGGGAGCGATGAACTGGTCGATCTACCAGGCGTTCGCACGGATCCCGCTGGGGCTGGCGGTGACGTTCGAGTTCGCCGGACCGCTCGTGCTCGCCGTGGTCATGTCGCGACGCGCCCGCGACCTGGCGTGGGTCGGGCTGGCGGCCGTCGGCGTCGCCCTCTTGGGCCTCGAGAAGACCGAGCTGGACCTGGCGGGCGTGGCCTTCGCGCTGGCCGCGGGTGGCGCCTGGGCGGCGTACATCCTGCTCAGCGCCCAGACCGGGCGCCGCTGGGCCGGGCTCGACGGCCTGGCGATGGCCAGCGTGGTGGCCACCGTGATGCTGACGCCCGCCGCGGTCCCGTCCGGCGGCAGCGACCTGGTCGACCCGCAGATCCTGCTGCTCGGGGCCGCGGTCGGGCTGCTCAGCTCGGTCGTCCCGTACTCCGCCGAGCTGATGGCACTGCGCACCATCAGGCCGGATGTCTTCAGCATCCTGATGAGCCTGGAGCCGGCCGCCGCCGCGCTGGCCGGGATCGTGGTGCTCCAGGAGTTCCTGACGCCCGTGCAGTGGGTCGCCGTGGGCGCGGTGATGGTGGCCAGTGTCGGCGCCACGCGAGGCACCGACACGCTCGGCGAGCCCGCGCCGGACTGAGCCCCGCGGCGCGGACAATCGGCCGCATGACCACACCCACCCCGGACTCGGCCGCGCGAGGAACCAGCACCAGGCCCGCGGAGTCGGTGGTGGGGTTCCACCACATCCTCAGCGACGACGGGACCCGCCTGCGCGCCTGGACCAACGACCCGACGGGCCGGATCGACGGCCCGACGGTCGTGCTGTGCAACGGCCTCGGCACCAGCCCCTGGACCTGGCCCGCCCTGCTGCACGCCGACTGCGGCGTCCGGGTCGTCTCCTGGAACCACCGCGGCACCGGCGGCTCGGACCGGCCCGGCGACCCCGGACGCGTGGGCATCGAGGAGTTCGTCGAGGACGCCCTGTCGGTGATGGACCACTTCGGCGTCGACCGGGCGGTCCTGATGGGCTGGTCGATGGGCGTCAACACCGCCTTCGAGATGGCCCTGCGGCACCCCGAGCGCGTCAGCGGCATCTTCGGCGTGGCCGGCGTCCCGGGTGACACCTTCGCGACCATGCTCGGCCCGCTGCGCCTGCCCCACGCCCTCGCGCGCGGCATCACCGTCGGCCTCTCGCGGGTGCTCCGGGCCACCGGCCGCGTCCTCAGCCCCGTCACCACCCGGCTCCCGGTGGGCGGCCGCGCGATCGCGGTGCTGACCCACTCGGGGTTCATGCTGCCGACGCCCGACAACGACCTCACGGCGCGCGCGGTCCGCGAGTTCCTGTCGATCCCCGTCGAGTGGTACTTCCACCTCGCCCTGCGCACCTCCGAGCACGCCCGCGTCTCGCTCAGCCGCGTCACCGTGCCCGTGATGCTGGTCGCGGCGACGTACGACGTGCTGGCCGGGGCGCGCGACATGCGCTCGGCCGCCGACCGCCTCGAGGACGCGACGTACGTCGAGCTGCGCGCCAGCCACTTCGTGCAGATGGAGCGGCCCGACGAGGTCCACAGCCTGCTCCTCGGGTTCCTGGAGGAGCTCGCGGGTTAGGTCCGGGCGCGGCGGGGTAGGACGTCAGCACGTCCGGCCGTCGCACCGTCGCGGCCGGTCACTCTTGTCTCTTCTCGAGGGGGAACACATGCATCGCAGCACCCTGCGTGGTCTCGGGGGCGCCCTGGCCGGGGGCCTGGCCCTCGGGGTCACCGCCGGCGGCACCGCGGCCCTCCCGGCGGCGAGCGGCACGAGCGCCTCGGCACCCGCGGTCGTGCAGGTCTCCACGGACACGCCGCTGAGCGCGCTGCCGAGCACGGCCGCGCCGCGCAACCCGGGCGTGCCGGTCGACCCCTTCCCGCACCGGGTCACCCAGCCCGACGGCACCGTCGTCACCGTCCGCGCGTGGGGCGACTCGCAGACCGGCGGCTACCAGACGAGGGGCGGGTACGCCGTCACCAAGGACGCCGCCGGCGTCTGGCGGTACGTCGTCCGGGTCGGCCCCACCGGCCGCGCCGTGGCCTCCTCGCTCGAGGTGGGCAAGGCGTCGCCTCCTGCGGCCGCTCGCGGCGTCCGCCGCCAGGTCGTCGCCCGCACGGCGACCCCGGCGCTCGTCGAGCGGTCGCCCGGCACCGGCACCGGCACGCAGCCCGGCCTGGTGATCCTGGTGTCCTTCGCCGACCAGCCGAGCCTGGGCACCACCGAGGACCAGTGGTCACAGGCGTTCTTCGGACCCTCCGGCGTGTCCGGCTACTACACCCAGAACAGCTTCGGGAAGCTGGCGCTCACGCCGGCCGCCGAGTCCGGCGGCGTCGCGAACAACGGCGTGGTCGGCTGGCTCCAGCTGCCCTACGACCACCCGGACTTCAAGGACGACTTCAGCAACCCGGCTGAGGTCAAGCTCGCCGTCGACGCCATCAAGGCCGCGAACCCCTACGTCGACTACGGGTCCTTCGACGGCGACCACAACGGCGTGCTCAGCCCCTCCGAGCTGCACGTCACGGTCATCGTGGCCGGGTACGAGACGTCGTACGGCGGCGACCTCGACACCTGCGGCAACAGCGTGTGGGGACACCAAGGAGGCCTCTACGCCGCGGCCCCGCGCGTCGACGGGACCGTCGTCAACCGCGCCGGCGGCACGATGTTCGGCGAGTACATGTGCGCCGGCTTCGACTCCCCCGGCCACATGTCGACGATGGGGATCATGGCCCACGAGATGGGCCACGACCTCGGCTTCCCCGACCTCTACGACATCGACTACAGCAGCGCGGGCATCTCGCGGTGGAGCCTGATGTCCGGCGGGAGCTGGAACTACGTCGGCACTGCCGCCCACGGCACGACGCCGGCCGGCCTGGACGCGTTCTCCAAGTCCTACCAGGGCTGGATCACGCCCGTTCCGATCGAGGGCCAGGTGGACAACGCCCCCTTGCCGGCGTCGGCGACCAGCCCCACGGCGTACCGGCTCCTCGCCAACCCGAAGGGCGTGGACTGGAAGTTCGAGTCCCACAAGGGCACCGGCGAGTACTACCTGGTCGAGAACCGCCAGCTCGTGGGGTACGACGCGGGGCTGCCGGCGTGCGGCGTGATCGTCTACCACGTGGACGAGAGCGTGCGGCGCTCGAACAAGGCCAACGCCGACGACGTGCACCGGCTGCTCGACGTGGTCGAGGCCGACGGCAGCACGAGCATGGACACCTACCCCTACCCCGGCGGTCCCGGTGACGTGTTCCCCGGCTCGAGTGGCCACGTCGACTTCAACGACGGGACCTCGCCGTCCGCCGTGCTCTACTCGGGCGCGCCGTCGGGCGTCGGGATGCACGTCAACGGCGGCTGCGCGGACCCGCAGAGCGCCAACTTCTTCGTGCCGCTGGCCAACGACGCGTTCGGCTCGGCGACCCCCCTCGCGGCGCCGCGCGGTCAGGTGACCGGTGGCAACAACGGCGCGACCAAGGAGACCGGCGAGCCGGCCGTCGCGGGCAACGCCGGCGGCGCTTCGGTGTGGTGGTCGTTCACCGCCCCGGCCACGGGCGCCCTGCGGCTCTCCACGTCCGGGTCGACGTTCGACACGCTGCTCGGCGTCTACCGGGGCTCGTCGGTCGCGGCGGCGACGGAGGTCGCCGGCAACGACAACGCCTCACCCACCGACCCCACCAGCGCGCTGGTCGCGACCGTGAGGCGCGGGGTGACGTACCGGATCGCCGTCGACGGCCTCAACGCAGGTGCAGGCGCGAGCCAGGGCGCGGTGTCGCTGGGCTACACCTACGCCCCGGCGAACGACGACCTGAAAGGCGCGACGAGCCTGTCCGGCAAGCACGGCAGGCAGGGCAGCTCCACCGTCGGCGCGAGCAAGGAGCGCAAGGAGCCCAGGAAGATCGCGGGCCAGCGGTCCGGACGGACGGTCTGGTACGAGTACCGCGCCCATCGGGCCGGCCGGCTGACCGTCGACCTGTCCGGCTCGAAGTTCGACACCCTGCTCGGCGTCTACACCGGCTCGCGGATGAAGAAGCTGCACCTGGTCACCGCCGATGACAACCACGGCAGGGGCAGGAGCAGCCGGGTGACCGTCGCGGTCCAGAAGGGCCAGACGTACCGGATCGCGGTCGCCGGCGTGAAGACCGCCGTCGGCAGCTTCCGGATCAGCTGGCACCTGTAGCGGTCGTCAGGGTGGTCATGGCGGGCGAGCCGGGCGGCCCGTGTCGAGACCCCGCAAGCTCACCGGGTCTCGACACGCTCGGCCGTGGCCGGCCTCACGGCTCGACCAGCATCGAGCACCACGGCCCGGCGGCTCGCACGACGCAACGTGGTGAGGACCGCCGGGCCGAGCGCTGCGATGGCCACGGCGGTGGTGATCGCCCGGCCGGTGTCGAAGCTGCCCGTCGAGGTGAGCAGCGTGTAGACCGCGAACCGGTGGAGGTTCTCGACCAGCGGAGCGCCGGCCACGAAGTCCAGGGAGCCCTCGTGGCCGGGGATGGCGATGCCGAGCACGAACGGCCAGCCGGAGAGGTTCATCAGCAGGCCGAAGAGGTACGCCGCCACCACGCCGTACGCCGCCAGCATCACGATCTCGGCCCGCCCGGTGACCCGCCGCGGCAGGAACCCCGCGCCCATGCCGACCCAGGCGGAGACGAGCATCTGGTACGGCAGCCACGGCCCGACTCCGGCGGTGACCAGCGCCGAGGCGAACAGCGACGTGCAGCCCAGCACGAACCCGAACCCCGGCCCGAACACCCGCCCGCCGAGGATCAGCAGGAAGAAGACCAGCTCCACGCCGGCCGTGCCCGCCGACAGGCCGCGGAGCACGGCGTTGCACGCGCTCAGCACGCCGAGGATCGCCAGCACGCGCGGGTCCAGCCCGCCTTCGGACACCTCGGCCAGCACCACCGCGATCACCAGCGGCAGCAGCGCCAGGAACAGGAACGGCGGGCTCAGCCGCTCCCCCTCGGGCACCCGGACCAGCAGCGGCCAGCACAGCATCACCAGCCCCGCGACCGACGCGACGCCGAGGACCGCGGCCGACCGGCGGGTCAGCGGGATGCTGGCGTTTGGTCCCAAACGCCAGGATCTCCGGCTGGGGTGGTGGCGTTTCTGCCCAACGGCGGTGTTCACAGGCGCGCGACCACCTCGTCGACGCGCAGCCACGGGGCGCCGAGCACCTTGGTGACCTGGGGCGCGAAGGCGGGCGACTCGGCGACGACCCGGCGTACCGGACCGGACGAGACGACCTCGCCCTCGGCGAGCACGACGACGTGGTCGGCGACCTGGGCCACGAACTCGACGTCGTGGGTGGCGATGAGGACGGCGCGCCCGTCGGCGGCCATCGAGCGGAGCGTCACCGCGAGCGCGTGCTTGGCGGCGTAGTCCAGGCCCCGGGTCGGCTCGTCGAGCAGGAGGACCGGCGGTGCGCCGGCGAGCACGACGGTCAGCGCCAGCGCGAGGCGCTGGCCCTCGGAGAGGTCGCGCGGGTGGGTGTCGCCGTCGATGCCCGGCACGAGGCGGGCCAGGTCGGCGGGCGTCGCGCCGCTGGCGGTGAGCTCCTGGTCGACGGTCTCGAGGTACAGCAGGTCGGCAGCGTTCTGGGGAACCAGGCCGACCGTCGTACGGCGCGCCTCGTCGTCGAGGGACGCCGGGTCGCGGCCGTCGACGCTCACCGTCCCGCCACGGCGCCGGCCGGACCCCTGCAGCGCCCAGAGCAGCGTCGACTTCCCCGAGCCGTTGCGGCCCATCAGCGCGGTGACCGTGCCCGGGCGCAGCGCCAGGGAGACGTCGTGCACGGCGAGCTTGGAGCCGTGGGTGACGGTGACGGCCCGCGCCTCGAGGCCGCCGGTGGCCGGCGGCTCGGCGGCGTCGGTGGGAGGTACGCCGAGCCGGTCGCGCAGGCCGTTGGCCAGGCGGCGCGCGTCCCGGACCGTGAGCGGGAGCGGCTGCCAGCCGGCGGCGCGGCCGAGCTCGACCAGCGGAGGGGCTACGGGCGAGTCGGCGAGCAGGTCGGCGGGCGACCCGGTCCGCAGCGCGCCGTCCCCGGACATCACGACGAGCGTGTCCGCGAACGGCACGACCCGTTCCAGCCGGTGCTCGGCCAGCACCACCGACACGCCGAGGTCGTGCACCAGCCGGGTCAGCGTGGCCAGCACGTCCTCGGCGGCGGTGGGGTCGAGGGCCGAGGTCGGCTCGTCCAGGACCAGGATCCGCGGGTGCATGGTCAGCACCGACCCGAGCGCGACGCGCTGCTGCTCTCCCCCGCTCAGCCGGCGCAGGTCGCGCGAGCGCAGGTCGGCGATCCCCAGCAGGTCGAGGGTCTCCTCGACGCGCCGGCGCATGGTGTCGGCCGGCAGGCCGAGCTGCTCCATCCCGTAGGCCAGCTCCTCCTCGACGGTGTCGGTGACGAAGCCGGCGGCCGGGTCCTGGCCGACGTACCCGATGTGGTGCGCCCGCTCCCGCGGCGGCGTCCGCACGATGCTGGACCCGTCCAGGAGCACGTCGCCGGTGAGGACGCCGCCGGAGAACCGCGGCACCAGGCCGGTGAGCACCCCCAGGAGCGTGGACTTGCCCGAACCGGTCCGGCCGGTGACCAGCACCAGCTCGCCCTCGCCGACGGCCAGGTTGACGCCGTCGAGGACACGACGCTCGCCGTAGGCCATGCCGATGTCGCGCAGCTCGATCATGCGGCCACCACCGCGGGTTCGGCGGGGGCGGGTGACGCCAGCCCGCCCACGACCGCCAGGCCGACGGCGACCAGGTGGGTCAGCGAGAGGGCGGGCCAGGCCGTGAGGGACGGGTACGCCGCCAGCACCTCCTCGTGGCTCGCCACCACCGCGAGGGTGGCGGCCGCGACGCCGCTGCCGAGCACCAGCCACTCGGGCAGCAGCCACGGGTCGGGCCGGTAGCGGCTGCGACCCACGCGACCTCCGGCCCCGACCAGGCCGAGGAACGCGGCCACCACGCCGACGCCGACCATGGGCAGGGCGAGGAAGCGGGGTGCGGTGCGGTCGAGCACGGCGTACGTGCCGACGCACAGGCCGCAGAGCCCGACCAGCATCAGCGCGCCGGTGAGGCGACGACGTCCGGCGGTCAGGCCGGCCGTCCGACCGTACCCGCGGGTGTCCATGCCCGCGGCGAGGGCCAGGGAGCGCTCGAGCGCGTCCTCGAGGACCGGGACGAGCAGCCGGCGCAGCCGAGCGACACGTCGGGTGTCGCCGCCTCGCAGCCGCTGGGCGGACCGGACCCGGCGCAGGCTGTCGGCGAGCTGGGGCAGCACGGTGACGGCCACGACGAGGGCGGTGCCCACCTCGTACAGCGCGGCCGGCATCGACCGCAGCAGCCGCTTCGGGTTGGCCAGGCTGTTGGCCGCGCCGACGCAGAGCACGATGGTGCCGAGCCGCAGCCCGTCGTAGACAGCGAACAGCAGCGACTCGCGCGTCAGCGGTCCGAGCAGGTGGAGGCCGAGCGCCCAGTGCGGCAGCGGTACCTCGGGCAGGTCGACGAGGACGGTCCCGAAGTCCCCGCCCCCGAACAGGACCCGGAACAGCACCCGGACGACGACGATGACCGCGGCCAGCACGGCGTACAGCCGGAACGACCGCGCCCAGGGCTGGTCCCCGCGCCGCGCCGCGACGACCAGCGCGCAGGTCGCCACGACGAGCAGGAGCACCCAGGGGTTGGTGGTGAACGACGCGACGACGGCCAGGCCGATCGCCCAGCACCACCAGGCGACCGGGTGCAGGTCGCGCGGCAGCCAGGTGGTCGTCACGACCGCCGCCGTACGACGGCCACCGCGCCCGCGGCCGCGAGCATGACGGCGACGAGGACGGGTGGCACCCAGCCGGGCAGCCCACCCCCGTCGTCGGAGGTGCCGCCAGTGCCGTCCGCGGCCGGCGGGTCGCTCGGGGTCGCCGACGGGCTCGGTGTCGGGGTCGGTGTCGGGGTCGCCGTCCCGGACGGCTCCGACGTCCTCGTGGCCGACGGCTTCGTCGTCGGCTTCCTGGTCGGCTTCGTGGACGGCGTCCCGGTCGGCGCCGCGGTCCCGGTGGGAGTGACCGACGCGGAGGTCGGGCTCGCCGTCGGGGTGGGCGTCGGCTTCTTGGTGGGAGTCGGCGTGGGGGTGGGCGTCGGGTGCACGGTGGGGCTGGCCGCTGGTGCGACGCTGGCGGCCGAGCCGTCCCAGACCATCGCGACGTACCCACCCGCGGGCACGGAGAGCGACCCCGCGCCGAGCGAGGAGTAGGTCCACTTCCCGGTGGTGCCGTCGGACCACCAGAGGCCCCAGTACGCGTCGGAGGGTGGGGTGTTCACGCACGGGTCGTCGGCGGGCAGTCCGTCGATGCGGCAGACGAAGCCCGGGAACCGCTGCACGAAGTCGAGCGCGTACCCCGCGTCACGGAGCAGCCGGTCGGCGGTGTGGCCGCCGCCGTCGGCGACACACGACTGGGCGCTGCCGCGGCCGAGCTGCTTGAACTCGACGACGACGGTGACGCCCGACGTACCCGGACAGGCGGAGGCGGCCGCCGGGCCGGACGAGAGCGGTCCGACGGGCGGCGCGGCGCCCCACAAGAGGGGGGGCGCGGCGGCCCGTCGGAGCCGCGTGAGGTGCACGCTCAGCCGGTGACGCGGACGGTGACGTCGCGACGCTGGTTGCCGACCCAGACGTGGAAGGTGCGAGCGCCGGGGTCGGAGGCCACCACGAACGTGACCTGGCTGGTCGCCTTCCGCCCCGAGAAGAACTCGTACGAGGACGCGCCCTCGACCACGCACACCCGCTGGCCCGGCGCCACGCCGGTGAGCGAGATCCGCAGCTTCGCACCCGACGCGACGCTGCCCGGCGCCCGTGCCGTCAAGGTGCCGGTCGCCGCGGGCGCGAGCGTGAGCACCGGCAGCGCCTGCGCCGAGGCGCGCCGCCACTGGTCCTGGTCCTTCTTCTTGATGCCGAAGCCCTGGGCGGTGCCGTAGGCGTCCTGGTCGTAGGCGATCGCGCCGCCCTGTTTGGCCAGCTTCTTGGCGCACGGGTTCACCGCGACCTGCAGGTTGCGCACCCAGACGGCCGCCTTGGTCGCCGCTCCCAACGCGCCGGCGCTGGTCAGTGCCCAGCCCGCAAGACCGGTGCTGTTGGTGTTGGCGTCCTTCGTCGACGTGCCGCCGCCGAACGACCCGTTGGGCGCCTGCACGCCGGTCAGCCACGCGACGGCCTTCTTCGTCGCCTGCTCGGCCGGTGCTCCCGGGACGTTGCGCAGCGCGAGCACGGCGATGGCCGTCGCGTCGGTGTCGGCGGCCCGCTGACGCTTGGGCGCGCCGTCGCAGGTCTGGTCCTTGGCGGTCTTGTCGGCGGTGAAGCCCAGGCGGAAGTAGCCGGCGGAGCACTGCTGGTCCAGCAGGAACGACGCCACCGGGGCAGCCTTCGGGCTGTCAGCCAGGGCGAGCACCTCGGCGGCGTACGCCTGGCCGATGACGTTGGCGTAGTCCCCGCCGGACGCGCTCGTCGGGTCGTAGGCGTCCTCGATGCGGCCGGTGATCGGCGCCGCCGACGCGACCCTGCCCTCGAGCTGGCTGACCAGGTCGAGACCGCCGAACGCGCGCGGGTCCTTCCCGTGCACCTGGGCGAGCCAGGCCGCCTTCGCGGTGGCGCCGGCGTAGATGCCCTGGTCGCCGTCGCCGACGTAGAACGCGACGTTCCTCGCCACGGCCCGGGTGATGGCCGCACTGACCTCGGGCTTCTTGTGGGCGGCGTGCAGCCCGAGGGCCACGTCGATCGAGAGGCCGATGTCGTCGAACTGGTACTGCTCGTTGTGCACCAGGTTCTTGGTGAGCTGGCCGGTCAGCCAGGAGGCGCCCTGGGACACGGGCTTCTGGTCGATCGTCGCGGCCTGGGCCGCGGGCCCCGACAGCACGAGGGTCGCGGCGGTGACTCCGGCCGCGAGGGTGGCCCAGGTACGGGCCAGGGGACGTGAGGCGGACATGCTTTCCTTCCCGCTGCTGCAGCGGGAGGGACGCCGGCACGCTGCCGGTGAGCCACCCGCTGCGTTCCTCGACAGCGTGTGTTTCAGGACGCTCGGCTGTGGGTGCTCCGGCTCGCCACCCTGCTGAGAGCTGGGTGGCCTACGGTTGCGGGTCAGCGCCGGAATTCGACCGGCTTCCCCCGACAGCGGGCGTGTTGTTGTCGCTCCCGGTCGGGAGCGCGCTCACCCTACCGCGACTACTCGGTGGTTGAGGTGTGAGGGCCGCCAGGCCCGAGCCTCGAAACCACCCCGTCGATGCTGTGGTGGTTTCGAGGCTCGTCGCTGGCGCTCCTCGCACCTCAACCACCGGATGCTCAGGTCAGCTTCTCCAGCACCAGCTCGCGGACGCGGGCGGCGTCGGCCTGGCCCTTCATCTCCTTCATGACCGCGCCGATGAGGGCACCGGCGGCGGCGACCTTGCCGTCGCGGATCTTGTCGGCGACGTCGGGGTTGGCGGCGATGGCGTTGTCGACGGCAGCCGAGAGGGCGCCCTCGTCGGAGACGATGGCCAGGCCGCGGGCGGCGACGATCTCGTCCGGCGTACCCTCCCCCGCGACCAACCCGTCGAAGACCTGGCGCGCGAGCTTGTCGTTGATCGCGCCCTCGTCGACCAGCGCCTGCACGCGGGCCACGTGGGCAGGGGTCACGCCGAGTGCGGAGATGTCGGTCTCGGTCTCGTTCGCCCGCCGCGCCAGCTCGCCGAGCCACCACTTGCGAGCGGCCTGGGGCGTGGCGCCCGCGGCGATGGTCGCCTCCACCAGTCCGAGGGCCCCGGCGCCGACGGTGTCGCGCATGTCGAGGTCGGAGAAGCCCCACTCCGCCTGTAGCCGGGCGCGCCGCTCGTGCGGCGGCTCGGGCAGCGAGGCCCGCAGCCGCTCCACCCACTCCTTGTCCGGCGCGACGGGGACGAGGTCGGGCTCGGGGAAGTACCGGTAGTCCTCGGCGTCGGACTTCTCACGCCCGGACGTCGTGATGCCGGTGTCCTCGTGCCAGTGCCGCGTCTCCTGGAGGATCGGCCGTCCGGACGTCAGCACGGCGGCGTGCCGCTGCACCTCGTACCTCACGGCGCGCTCCACCGAGCGCAGCGAGTTCACGTTCTTGGTCTCCGTCCGCGTGCCCAGCGAGTGTCGGCCGGTGTTGTCGGACTCGGAACCGTCGTCCCGCGGCGCCAGCGACAAATTCACGTCGCAGCGCAGCGAGCCCTGCTCCATCCGTACGTCGCTCACACCGAGGCCGAGCAGCAGGTCCCGCAGCTGCGCGACGTACGCCTTGGCCACCAGCGGCACGATCTCGCGCGTGCCAAGGATCGGCCTGGTGACGATCTCGATGAGCGGGATGCCGGCGCGGTTGTAGTCGACCAGCGAGTAGTCGGCACCGTGGATGCGGCCGGTCGCACCGCCGACGTGCAGCGACTTCCCGGTGTCCTCCTCCATGTGCGCTCGCTCGATGTCCACGCGCACCGTCTGCGGGCCCTCCGGACCCTCGACCACGACGTCGGTCCAGCCGTTGAAGGCGATCGGCTCGTCGTACTGCGAGGTCTGGAAGTTCTTCGGCATGTCCGGGTAGAAGTAGTTCTTCCGCGCGAACCGGCACCACTCCGCGATCTCGCAGTTGAGCGCCAGCCCGATCCGGATCGCCGACTCGACCGCGATCTCGTTGACGACCGGCATCGAGCCCGGCAGGCCCAGGCAGGTGGGGCACGTCTGCGTGTTCGGCTCCGCGCCGAACTCCGTCGGGCAGCCGCAGAACATCTTCGAGGCGGTGTTGAGCTCGACGTGGACCTCGAGGCCGAGGGCGGGGTCGAAGCGCTCCAGCGCCTCGTCGTACGACAGCAGCTCGCTCATGACGACGCCCCCTGGTCTCGTGACGGTCGCTGGGCAACCTCCCCGACCAGCGGCCGAGCCTGGTCGAGCAGCGGCCCGCCCCACTTCTGCAGCAGCGCGGCCTCCAGGGCCGCACCCACGCGGTACACCCGGTCGTCGGCCGTCGCCGGCGCCAGGATCTGCACGCCGGCGGGCAGGCCGTCCTCGTCGGCCAGGCCGCTCGGCACCGAGATGCCCGGTACGCCGGAGAGGTTGGCCGGGATCGTGGCCAGGTCGTTGAGGTACATCGCCAGCGGGTCGTCGACCTTCTCCCCCAGCTTGAACGCCGTCGTCGGCGCGGTCGGCGAGACCAGCACGTCGGCGTGCTGGAACGCCTGCTCGAAGTCGCGCGTGATCAGCGTGCGCACCTTCTGCGCCTGCCCGTAGTAGGCGTCGTAGTAGCCGCTGGACAGCGCGTAGGTGCCGAGGATGATGCGGCGCTTCACCTCGTCGCCGAAGCCCGCCTCGCGGGTCGCGCGCATCACGTCCTCGGCGCTGGGGTCGCCGTCCGGGGTAACCCGCAGGCCGTACCTCATCGCGTCGAAGCGGGCCAGGTTGCTGGACGCCTCGGCCGGGAGGATCAGGTAGTACGTCGCCAGCGCGTGCACGAAGTTCGGGCAGGAGACCTCGACCACCTCGGCGCCGGCGGCGACCATCAGGTCCACCGACTCCTGGAACCGGGTCAGCACGCCGTCCTGGTACCCCTCGCCGCCGAGCTCCTTGACCACGCCGACCCGGACGCCGCTGAGGTCGCCCTCGGCGCCGCGGCGGGCCGCGCCGACCAGGTCGGGCAGCGGCGCGTCGATGGAGGTCGAGTCCTTCGGGTCGTGCCCGCCGATCACGGTGTGCAGCAGCGCGGCGTCGAGCACGGTCCGGGTCACCGGGCCGGCCTGGTCGAGGGAGTTGGCCAGCGAGACGAGGCCGTACCGCGACACCCCGCCGTACGTCGGCTTCACACCGACCGTGCCCGTCACCGCACCCGGCTGGCGGATCGAGCCGCCGGTGTCGGTGCCGATCGCGAGCGGCGCCTCGTACGCCGCCAGCGCGGCCGCCGAACCGCCGCCGGAGCCGCCGGGGATGCGCGAGAGGTCCCAGGGGTTGCGGGTCGGGCCGTACGCCGAGTGCTCGGTCGAGGAGCCCATCGCGAACTCGTCCATGTTGGTCTTGCCGAGGATCGGCAGGCCGGCAGCCCGCAGCCGCGCGACGACGGTGGCGTCGTACGGCGGCACCCAGCCCTCGAGGATCCGCGAGCCGCACGTCGTGGGCAGCCCCTTGGTGGCCATCACGTCCTTGACCGCGATCGGCACACCGTCCAGCGGTGACTGCGCCTGGCCGGTCGCCCGGCGAGCGTCGGCGGCGGCCGCCTGCGACAGCGCACCCTCGGCGTCGACGACGAGGAAGGCGTGCACGTCCCCGTCCACCGCCGCGATCCGGTCCAGGTGTGCCTGGGTGACCTCGACCGAGGTCGTCTCCCCCGCCGCCAGCGCGTCGGCGAGCTCCGCGGCGGTCCTCCTGATGAGGTCGCTCACGACTTGTGGGGCATTCACTGCTCGTCCCCCAGGATCCTCGGCACCTTGAAGCGCTGCCCCTCCTGCTCGGGCGCGCCGGACAGCGCCTCCTCGGCCGTCAGTCCGGGCACCACGACGTCCGCACGGAACACGTTGGTCAGCGGCAGCGCGTGGGACGTCGGCGGGATGTCGTCGTCGGCCACGTCGCTGATGGAGGCGACCGACTCGAGGATCACCGACAGCTGCGGCGCGAGGTGGTCGAGCTCGGCGTCGGACAGGTCGATCCGGGCGAGCGTCGCCAGGTGGGCGAGCTCCTCCCTGCTGATCGAAGGGGTCTCGGGCATGCCGAGAATCCTAGGTGGGGCAACCGATCGGCCCGTCACGGCATCTTGCGAGGTGAAGGGAGGTCCCATGGCGCATCGGGTGTCGGACCAGGAGTTCACCGAGTTCGTGCAGGCCGCCTGGCCCGGCCTGTACCGCACGGCGTACCTCCTCCTCGGCGACCGCGGACTGGCCGAGGACCTCGTGCAGACCGCCTTGGCCAAGACGTACGCCGCGTGGCCCGGGGTGCGGGACGTCCAGGCCGCGCCGGGGTACGCCCGCACCACGCTGGTCAACACGGCGTCCTCGTGGTTCCGCCGCAAGTCGTGGCGCAACGAGCTGCCCCATGAGCTGGCCAGCGGGGAGCTGCCCGACGACGCGCAGGACCACGACCCGTCCGACCGCCCGGCCCTCCTCGAGGCCCTGGGCCACCTGCCACCGCGTCAGCGGGCCGTGGTGGTGCTGCGGTTCTACGAGGATCTCTCGGTCGCCGAGACCGCCCACGCACTCGGGTGCAGCGCGGGCACGGTCAAGAGCCAGACCTCCAAAGCCCTGGACACGTTGCGTCGCCTGCTCGGCGAGGCCGTCGTCCCCCTGACCACCGGAGCCACCCATGACTGAGCGACTCAGCGCCCTGCTGCACCAGGAGGCCGACAGCCTCGACGTCCCCACGCCGCTGGTCGGCGACGTGCTGACGGCCGGCCGGCGGGTGCGCCGACGCCGTCGGCTCACCCAGGGTGTCGCGGTGGTGGCGGTCCTGGCCGTGGCCGGCGGCACGGCCTTGCTCGTCGGGGGCGGATCGGACTCGCCGGACGCCCTGGTCGCCGACCCGGCACCGACCGGGACCGCGGACGTGGGAGCCGTGTTCTCCGTCGGCAACACCGTGTACCTGCACGGCGGCACCACGTCGGCCACCCTGCCCGAGGTGGTGCAGGCGATGTACCCGACGTCCGCGGGTGTCGTGCTCCGCACCAACAAGGACGGCTCGTCGGACGGAGGAGCGCCGTTCCACTTCGAGCTCGTCCGCCCGGACGGGACCGTGCAGGATCTCGGGCTCACGCTCGGTGAGGTGGTGCCGGCGACCGACCCGAACGAGCCGTACCTCGCGTACGCAGCCGCGCGAGGAGACTCCAGCCAGGTCGTCGTCGTCGACGTGACGAGCGGCGACGAGGTCGCCCGGGTCGACGTGCCGGACGAGTTCTCGTGGGGCGGCTGGGAGGCGCCGCCGGTCGGCCTCGCCGGCGACGTGGTCTACGTCGGCATGGACAAGAAGGCCGTGACGGTGAACTGGCGCACCGGCGAGTCGTCGACCAGCGACGTGGTGCCCGGGGGTGGCATCCCCATCGTCTCCGGCGGTCACGTGGTCGTCCAGCACGGTGAGAGCAAGCCCGTCTCGGTCGTCGACGCGACGACCGGTGCGACGCTCCTCGACGTCCGGGCCGGCGCCTACCCGTACGTCACGCTCTCGCCGGACGGCAGGTTCGCCAAGGTGGTCGACCAGGAGAAGGAGCAGGGCTTCGAGCTGTACACCGTCGAGACGGGGGCGTCCGTCCCCATCCACGGCGCACCCTGGGAGTTCGGCTGGACCTCGGACGGCGAGCTCTTCTCGGTGAGCAGTCAGGGTGTCGACGTGTGCTCCCCGACGACCGGCGAGTGCAGCGGATCGCCTCTCCCGGCGGGGGTCTCGGTGGACGGCGACCTGCGCGTGATGGGCTTGATGTACGAGAGCTGAGAAGTTCTTCGAGAAGGCTGTCGATTTCCGGGCCGCACCGGCGCCGTACGTGGTGAACACTGTCCCCGACCCGTTCCCGGGAAGGGCCCGACGAGAGGGATCCCCATGAAGTACGTCTTGATGTTCACCAGGCGGCCCGACCTCGACGCCACCGTCGACCCCGAGGTCGGCCAGGCGGTCTACAAGAAGGTCTACGAGTGGTTCCAGGAGAACGGCGACACGTTCACCGACTCCGGCGCCGAGCTGCTCGGCATCGAGACCGCGACGACGGTCAAGCACGGCGAGGACGGCCCGGTCGTGGTCGACGGCCCGTTCAACGAGGCCAAGGAGGTCGTCGGCGGCTTCAGCGTCATCGACGTGGCCGACATGGACGCCGCCATCGCGCTGGTGAGGACCTGGCCGCAGCTCGAGCTCCCCGGCGTGGCCGTCGAGATCCGGCCGATGGTCGAGGACTACTCGCAGTTCGACGAGTGAGCGACCGGGCGGCCCGGCACTCCGACGGGCTCCTCGCGCACACCCTGCGCGAGGAGTCCGGCGTCCTGGTCGCCCGGCTGGCCCGGCAGTTCCGGGACTTCGACCTCGCCGAGGAGGCCGTGCAGACCGCGGTCACCGAGGCGCTGGAGACCTGGCGCCGCCAGGGAGCTCCGGACAACCCGGCCGCCTGGCTCCAGACCGCGGCCCGGCACAACGCACTGGACCTGGTACGCCGGCGCTCGCGCCAGGACGCGCTGGCGACGCGCGTGGTGTCAGAGCCCGCGGCGTACGACGGCACGACGGCCACCGACGACCGCATCGCCCTCCTGTTCGCCTGCTGCCACCCCGCACTCGCGCCCGAGGCGAGGCTGGCGCTGACGCTGCGCGCCGTGGTCGGCATGACGACCCCGCAGATCGCGAGGGCGTTCCTGGTCAACGAGCGCACGCTGGCCCAGCGGATCGTGCGCGCGAAGCGCAAGATCGTGACCGCCGGCATCGCGCTCACCGTGCCGGCGGACGACGTGCTGAGCGAGCGGCTCGGGGACGTGCTGGCCGTCGTGTCCCTGATGTACAACGAGGGCTTCGTCTCCTCCGACGGCCCGACGCAGGACCGCGACCTCGCCGGCGACGCGGTCTGGCTGGCGGGCGTGGTCGCGACCAGCCTGCCGCGGGAGGCCGAGGCCTGGGGGCTCGCGGCACTGCTGACGTTCCAGCACGCGCGCGCCGCGGCACGCTTCTCCGCGGACGGTGCGCTGGTGCTGCTGCCCGACCAGGACCGCTCGCGCTGGGACCACCGGGCGATCGCCGCCGGCGAGGCGATGCTGGAGCGGGCCGCCGAGCTGCACGCCTCCGGTCCCTGGCAGCTGCGCGCCGCGATCGCCGCCTGCCACGCCACCGCCCCGTCGTGGGCGGAGACCGACTGGCTCCAGATCGTCGCCCTGTTCGAGGTGCTGGCGGCCCACGACCCCAACCCCGTGGTCCGGCTGAACCGGGCGGTCGCCCTGTCCCACCTCGGCCCCGAGCACGTCGCCCGGGCGCTCGACGATGTTGATGCGCTGGCCGTACGGCTGGACGAGTACCACCTGTTCCACGCCACCCGCGCCCAGCTGCTCACCCGGCTGGGCCGCGACGACGAGGCGGCGGCCGCGAACACCCGCGCCCTCGCGCTCACCGGGAACGACGCCGAACGCCGGCTGCTGGCCACCCGCCTGCACCGCCACCCGCTGACCGACGGCTCCTAGCCCCGCTGCCATCCTCTCCGCGTGGAGAGCCGTGCAGAGCAGACCCTGGTCGGTACCGAGCGCGAGCAGCTCGAGGCGTTCGTCGAGGACAACCGCGCCGAGATCCTCGCGCTCCTCGACGGGCTGACCGAGGAGCAGGCGCGCCGTCGGCTGGTGCCGTCGAGGACCACGCTGCTGGGGCTGGTCAAGCACGCGGCGTTCGTCGAGGGCGTGTGGTTCCCGGTCGCGCTCGACGGACGCACCCGCGACGAGCTGGGCCTCCCGGACCACCCGGACGCGTCGTTCGAGCTCACCGACGAGGACACCATCGCGTCGGTGTCGGCGCAGTACCGCGCCGCGGCCGAGGAGTCCCGCCGCGTCGCCGCGTCGTACGCCCTCGACGACCTCGCCCTCCACAACCGCCGCGGCCCGCTCACCCTGCGCTGGGTGCTGGTCCACCTGGTCGAGGAGCTGGCCCGGCACGCCGGCCACGGCGACATCCTGCGCGAGCAGGTCCTCGCCGGCGACCGGGGCGGGCGTCCGATCTCGTTCGGCGCGAGGTCGCTGCGCGACGAGTACGCCGCGGCGGGGGCCGCCCTGGTGTCGCTGGCCGCGTCGGTGCCGGCATCGGGGTGGGACTCCCCCGGCCTGGGCGAGTGGACCGTGCGCGACCTGGTCGGCCACGCGGGCCGGTCGTTCGTGACCGTCTCGACGTACCTGACCTCGGGGCGTGGCAAGACCCCCGAGCTCGACCACCCCCTGGACTACGCGAGGGTCTTCCGGCTCGCGCACGCCGACCCCGACGCGATCACCGAGCGCGGTCGCCAGGCCGGCCGCGACCTCGGGCCCGACCCGGTCGCCGGGCTCCGGGCGCAGTACGACGCCGCGGTCGCCGCCGTCGAGGCGCACCCCGACGACGCGCCCGTCGACACCCCGGCGGGCGTGATGAGGCTGGCCGACTACCTGCCGTCGCGGGTCTTCGAGCTCGTCGTGCACACCGACGACCTCGCCCGCGCCCTCGGTGCCTCGGCACCGGGCTCGGTACCCGCCCGCACCATCGCCACCACCTTCGCCGCGGCCCTCGCCGCCGAGGGCCGCGAGGACGCGGTCCTGCTCCGCGGTCTCACCGGCCGTGGCGACCTCCCCGAGGACTTCACGGCCCTCTGACCTCGATTCGTCAGCGCTCCTCCGGGTGCGCGCAGCGCCGCGATCTCTGACGAATCGCCCTTCAGAGCCCGCTCGGCCCCGCCTCCAGCAGCACCTTGAACCCGGCCTCGTCGAGCACGGGGACGCCGAGCTGCTCGGCCTTGTCGGCCTTCGAGCCGGCGTTCTCGCCGACGACGACGTAGTCGGTGTTCTTCGAGACCGAGCCCGCCGCCTTGCCGCCGCGGGCCAGGATCGCCTCCTTGGCGGAGTCGCGCGAGAAGTCGTCGAGCGAGCCGGTGACCACCACGGTCAGGCCCTCCAGCGTCCGTGACGTCGACTCGTCCCGCTCGTCCTCCATGCGGACGCCGGCCGCGCGCCACTTGTCGACGATGGCGCGGTGCCAGTCCCGCTCGGGCCCGTCGAACCACTGCCGCACCGACTCCGCGATCGTCGGCCCGACCCCCTCGGCCGCAGCCAGGGCCTCCAGCGACGCGGACTCGATGGCCGACATCGACCCGAACTCCGCCGCCAGCGCCCGCGCCGCCGTCGGGCCCACGTGCCGGATCGAGAGGCCGACGAGCACCCGCCACAGCGGACGGTCCTTCGCGGAGTCGAGGTTGTCGAGGAGGCGCTGGCCGTTGGCCGACAGCTGCGGCCCGTCCTCGCCCTTCTTCGGCGCCCGCGTGAACAGCTCGGCCTGCTTGAGCTTGTCCTCGGTGAGGTCGAAGACATCGCCCTCGTTGGCGATCACCTTCGCCGACCAGAGGGCGTACGCCGCCTCCGAACCCAGCCCCTCGATGTCGAACGAACCTCGCCCCGCGACGTGGAAGACCCGGTCCAGCACCTGCGACCGGCAGAACTCGTGGTTGGGGCAGCGGAGGTCCTTGTCGCCCTCCTTCTCCTGCACCAGCTCGGTGTCGCAGGCGGGACAGCGGGTGGGCATCTCCCACTCGGGCAGCCCCTCGGGCCGCAGCGCCAGCACCGGCCCGACGATCTCGGGGATCACGTCGCCGGCCTTGCGCAGCACCACGGTGTCGCCGGGGCGGACGTCCTTGCGCCTGACCTCGTGCGCGTTGTGCAGCGTCGCCCGCTCGACCGTCGACCCCGCCACCTTGGTCGGCGACATCACCCCGAACGGCGTGACGCGACCCGTGCGCCCGGTGTTCACCTCGATCGAGAGGAGCTTGGCGTTGACCTCCTCGGGCGGGTACTTGAAGGCGATCGCCCACCGCGGCGCCCGCGAGGTCGACCCGAGCCGACGCTGCAGCGAGACCTCGTCCACCTTGACGACCACCCCGTCGATCTCGTGCTCGACGTCGTGGCGGTGCTCGCCGTAGTAGTCGATGAACTCCCGCACCTCCTTCAGCGACCCCAGCACCCGCACCCGGTCGGAGGTGGGCAGGCCCCAGGCCTTCAGCGCGTCGTACGCCGCGGACTGGGCCGTCGGCTCGAACCCCTCGCGCGCGCCGATGCCGTGGCACACCATCCCGAGGGCCCGGGTGGCGGTGACCCGGGGGTCCTTCTGGCGCAGCGAACCTGCGGCCGCGTTGCGCGGGTTGGCGAAGACCGGCTTGCCGGCGTCGGTCATCGACTCGTTGAGCCGCTCGAACGCCTGCGTGGGCAAGAACACCTCGCCGCGCACCTCGACCAGCGCGGGCACGGGGTGCTCCTTCGTCCCCTTCAGTCGGTGCGGCACCGACTCGATCGTCTTCACGTTCGGCGTGACGTCCTCACCCGTCCGCCCGTCACCCCGCGTCAGGGCCCGGACGAGGCGGCCGTCCTCGTAGAGCAGGTTGATCGCCAGGCCGTCGACCTTCAGCTCGCAGAGCAGCGCTGGGTCGGTGATGCCGTCGCGCTCGATGCGGGAGTACCAGGACTGCATCTCCTCGTCGGTGAACGCGTTGTCGAGGCTCTCCATCGGGCGGATGTGGTCGACCGCGGTGAAGTCGGTGGACACCGCACCGCCGACCTTCTGCGTCGGCGAGTCGGGGGTGCGCAGCTCCGGGTGCTGCTCCTCGAGCGCCTCGAGCTCGCGCAGTCGCTTGTCGAAGTCGGCGTCGTCGATCGTGGGGTCGTCCAGCACGTAGTAGCGCCAGCGGGCGTCCTCGATCTGCTCGCTCAGCTCCTGGTGGCGCGAGCGTGCCTCGGCGGGGGTCCCCTGCTGGTCGGTCGGCGAGTCGTCTGCCACAGGGACATCTTGCCCGCTGGTACGGACAGCCCATCCGGGAAGGACGCCGCACCGAATACGGTTCCGTGACCGTGACCTCCGAGAGCACCGTGCACTGGACGAAGTACGACGCCTCCATCCGGCCCGAGGCCCTCATCCTGATGCTGCACGGGGGCAAGGACCGCGGCCAGCAGGTCGTCGACGGCCGCAGCGCGTCCTGGCGCCGTTCGGCCTCGATGCAGCGCGAGATCGCGCGCGGCGCCCAGGAGGCCGGGGCGAGCACCTGGCTGCTGCGCTTCAACCGTCGCGGGTGGAACGGCGGTACCGACCGCATCGCCGACGCCCGCCGCGCCCTGGACGACGTGCGTCGCGAGCTCGGCGACGTCCCCGTCGTGCTGCTCGGTCACTCGATGGGCGGACGCACCGCTGTGCACGTGGCCGACGACCCCAGCGTCCGCGGCGTGGTCGCGCTCGCCCCGTGGCTGCCTCCGGGCGAGAGCGTCGCGGCGCTCGCCGGCAAGAGCCTGTACGCCGCGCACGGCCGGCGCGACCGCATCACGTCCGCACGAGCGACCGCGGCGTACGTGCAGCGAGCTGCCGAGGTGGCGGCGCACGCCGAGTTCCGTGACATGGGACCGCTGGGTCACTACCTCCTGCGCGGCCGCCGGGCCTGGAACGACGTCGCGCTCCAGGCCTCGCTGCGGGTGCTGGCCGGGTAGGTCACGGCAGGACGAAGGTCAGGGACTGGACGATCCCCACCAGCTCCTGCTCCTCGGCCGGCGTGACGCCCGGCCCATGGGTGGCCGCGATGGTGATCCGGTGGCCGCCGACCTCCACCACCCAGATCAGGCTGGTCCAGCCCGGGAGCTCACAGGCCTGTACCGCGCCCGTGGCCTCCGCCGCCACGGGCACGGTGCCGCCCGTGCACGGAGCAGAGACGCCCGGAGCGCCGCGGCCATGGAGACGGACGAAGTGGCCCGGGTACCCGTCGACGGTCGCGGGCACGGGGCCGGTGTGCGTGACCTTCGCCAGGCCCGCCAGCGCGACGGCGAGATCCCGGGTGGTGGGGCCCGGCCGGACCCGGCGTTGGGTGCAGGGATCGGGACGCACCTGCCGGACGTCGGCGAACATGTCCAGGCGCATGGTGGCGTCCTCGCCGGCCGGGCCGGTGGCGAAGGCGTAGACGTCGTCCTGACCCCAGCCGGACGGCACGTCCACCTCGAACTGCAGGTCGAGCAGGCCGCCCGTCGCGGACAGCATCCTCGCCCGGTAACGGCCCACGTTGAGCGCCGCCGGCGCGGCGTACATCCCTCGGTTGACCAGGTCGCGCGCCTCCACCTGGTCGACGTGGTCGACGGGGTCCGGCGTGTCCGCCCGGGGGCGCCAGTCGTGGCCGAGCACGAGGACGGTCGCGACCACGGCGGCGGCGAGCCCCCCGATGTACGCCGCGCGCCGCCGCCGTGCCCTCGTCGTGGCCCGGGACAGGACGCGCTCGAGCTCGGTCTCGACCTCGGGCCGGAGGTCGGGGAGCCGGGACACCAGCAGCCCGCGCAGCTCGTCGTCAGCCAGCATCGCTGCTCACCCCCCGGTCGGCCGGTCCGAGAACCTCGCTGAGGCGCGAGCGGGCCATGAACAGGTGCTGCCGGACGGTCGCCTCGGAGATCGCCATCAGGTCAGCGACCTCGTCCACCGGGCGGTCGTCGAGGTAGAAGAGCGCCACGGCAGCGCGTTGGCGCGGTGGGAGGTCGCCGACGGCCCGTAGCAGGTCCAGGTCGGGCAGGCGGTCGTCGAGGCCCTGGTCGACCAGCACCAGGGTGGGTCGCTGGCGCCGCTCGCGCTCGGCACGGCGGATCGCGTCGCGCACGACCACCTTGCGCACCCACGCGACCGGGTGGTCGTAGCGAATCGCGGCGGCCCAGCGCTCGTAGAGCCGCACGAACCCGTCTTGCGTGACCTCCTCCGCGCGGCCGCGGTCGCGCAGCACGAGGAAGGCCGTCCGGAGCACCGACGGGTACGCCGAGCGGAACACCTCCTCGAACTCACCACGGTCGGTGCGCATCCGGACTCCTCGTGCCGCTCCTACGGTCTCCCCCATCCCGAGGCCTGACCAGGCTGCGGCGTTCAGTCGGACCCAGGTGGTCCAGACCGGTTCACCCGATGTCGATGAAACGGAATTGTTCCATCGGGGGTCGTGGTTGTACGGTTCTGACGAAACGAAACCGTTTCGTTTCATCGACGTGAAGCAGGAGCACCGTGTTCCCCTATCCGTACCCCGCCGGCCCCGGCGCCGCCCTGACCGTCGAGGGCAGCCGCCCCCGGGTCGAGGGCGACCGCGAGCAGGAGATCTTCGACGCCACCCTCCAGGTGCTCGAAGAGGTGGGCTACGACCGGCTGACCATGGACGCCGTCGCCACCGCGGCCCGCGCGTCCAAGGCCACGCTGTACCGCCGCTGGAACGGCAAGGTCGCCCTCGTCATCGACGCCCTGCTGTCACAGAAGGGCCCGCACGAGGTGCCGGACACCGGCACCCTGCGCGGTGACCTGCTGGCGACGTTCTGCGGCGTCGGCGGCCTGACCGACCACAGCGCCGTGGCGACGTTCGCCAGCGTGCTGACCGCGATCAGCCGCGACGCCGAGTTCGCCGCCGCCTTCCGGGAGAAGGTCATCGCCCCCAAGGCGGCGCGGGGCCGCGAGGTCTTCGAGCGGGCCCAGGCCCGTGGCGAGCTCAAGGAGGGCGTCGACCTCGACCTGCTGGCGCCCGCGCTCGCGGGCATCTGCCTGCACCGACTCTTCCTGATGGGGCTCCCGCCCGACCAGGAGCTCATCCGCCGCGTGGTCGACCAGATCATCCTGCCCGCGGCTCTCAAGGACCCACACCAGATAGAGAACTGAGGAAACCTTTCATGTCCGACGACACCGTCGTCGGCGACGGCCTCTCCGAGGCCGCTGTCGACGCGCCAGAAAACGGCCGCGCGCGGCACCTGGGCCTCGCCCTGGTCCTGATCACCGTGGCCCAGCTGATGGTGGTGCTCGACGCCACCATCGCCAACATCGCCCTGCCGTTCATCGGCAAGGACCTCGACATCAGCGGCATCAACCTGACGTGGATCATCACCGGCTACACGCTGGTCTTCGGTGGCCTGCTGCTGCTCGGCGGCCGGCTCGCCGACCTGTACGGCCGTCGCCGCATCTTCATGATCGGCCTGGTCGTGTTCGCCGTCGCCTCCATGCTCGGTGGGCTGGCGCAGAACGAGACGCTGCTGCTCGGCGCCCGTGGCCTCCAGGGCCTCGGCGCGGCGCTGGCCTCCCCGGCGGCGCTGGCGCTGATCACCACGACGTTCCCGGCCGGCCCGGCCCGCAACCGCGCGTTCGCCGTGTACGCCGCCATGTCGGGCGCCGGCGCGGCCGTCGGCCTGATCCTCGGTGGCTGGCTGACCGGCTCGGACTTCAGCATCTTCGGCGCCGACGTCCACGGGTGGCGGATGACGTTCCTGATCAACGTCCCCATCGGCATCGTGACCGCTCTCCTGGCCCCGCGCTTCCTGCCCGAGTCCGAGACCCACCCGGGTCAGCTGGACGTGCCCGGTGCCATCACCGGGACCGGCGGCCTGCTCGCGATCGTCTTCGGCCTCACCCACGCCGGCAACCCGTCGTACGGCTGGGGCGACCCCTGGACGATCACCAGCCTGGTGGCCGGCGCCGTCCTGCTGGCCCTGTTCGTGGCCGTCGAGTCCCGGGTGGAGCACCCGCTGCTCCCGTTCCGGATCTTCGCCAACCGCACGCGGGCCGCGAGCTTCGCGGCGATGGCCCTGCTGCCGGCCGCGATGTTCTCGATGTTCTTCTTCCTGAGCCTGTTCATCCAGAACGTCATGGGCTACAGCCCGCTGAAGACCGGCGTGGCGTTCCTGCCGTTCAGCGTCGGCATCATCGTCAGCGCGACGATCGTGTCCAGCCTGGTCAACCGCATCGACGCGCGCTACATCGCCGGCACCGGCACGCTCGTCGCCGCGATCGCGCTGTTCGGGTTCTCCCGGCTGAGCGTCCCGGACAGCGAGAGCAGCGTCCTCCAGGCGGTCCTGAGCGGTCAGCACCTCGGTGCCGACGTGGGCTACTGGACGCACGTCTTCCCGTTCGTGGTGCTGATGGCGCTCGGCATGGGCGCGGTGTTCGTGCCGCTGACGCTGACCGCGGTGCACCACGTGCGGTCGGAGGACTCGGGCATCGGCTCCGGTGTGCTGAACACCATGCAGCAGGTCGGCGGCGCCCTCGGGCTCGCGATCCTGAGCACGGTGGCCAGCCACTACACGACCGCGCGCATCGAGGAGACCGCGCCGGCCATCGGCCAGGGTCTCCAGAACGCCGACCCGGGTGTCCTCCAGCAGCTGATGGACGGCTTCGGCGTCGGGTCGGTGCAGGAGCTGGTCGGCCGGGTCTCGTACCTGGGCGCCTTCACCGAGGGAGCCACGGCGGCCTTCCTGGTCGGGGTCTTCCTGATGCTCGCGGGATCCGCGGTCGTCTGGGCCTTCCTCGACGTCAAGCACGAGGAGCTGGCCACCGACGGCCCGGAGGGTGTGCACGTCGGCTGAGACCGGCGGATCCGTCACCGGGTCTCGTGACGGGCGCCAGGACGCCCTCCTCGACCAGCGGTGAGCAGCAGGGCCCTCGGGGTGGGTTTGTTCCGCCCCGGGGGCCCTGTGCCACACTCGCTGGGCTTTCCCGGGACAGGCTTCTTCGCCGTCGGCCCCTCCCGATGAAGTCCTGACCCTGACCGAGGCGGCGGTCATCAGAGAGGGAAGTTGACTGTTGTCCCGAGCAGCCAAGCTGACCATCCCGATCCTCGTGCCGATCCTCGTGCTGGTGTTCGTCGCCGGCGGGGCGTTCGCGTACCTCCAGTTCTTCCGCGGCAGCGACGCCACCATCGAGGTGAAGGTGCTTCCGGGCATCGCCCAACCGGGTGCGGACCCCGCGTCCTCCGAGGAGGCGTCCGGCGTCGTGGCGGCGACGTTCGACCCCGCTGACAAGGGCGCCGAGGCGACCCTCGAGTCGCAGGAGGGCGGGTCCTGGAAGAAGGTCGGGACCGCCGAGCAGGACGAGGCCGGTCATGTCGCCTTCGACCTCCCGGCCGGCTCCGGTGCCGGCACGACGTACCGGGTCACCGGCGGCGGCGCCACCAGCGAGACCGTCGCCGGCGACGAGTGGGGAGCCCCCACGTTCGTCGACGAGTTCGACGGCGACGAGCTCTCGGACCAGTGGCTGACCCGCGGCGAGGGCGCGTACAACCCCGAGGGCCGCCGCGCCTGCTCGATGCCCTCCAGCGACGCGGTCGACGTCTCCGACGGCGTCCTCGGCCTGAGCGTGCTGGCCGACCCCGACCGCAAGGGCGACGTGTGCAACCCGGCCGAGACCGGCGGGAAGCCGAACGGGAAGTTCTCCTACCGCCTCAACGCCCAGCTGATGACCAACAACAAGTTCTTCAAGTACGGCGTGCTGGCGGCGCGCATCAAGTTCCAGGAGAGGCAGGGACAGCACGGCTCGCTGTGGATGCTGCCCGCCATCTCCGAGAGCACCACCGACTCCGCCAAGGGCGGCTCCGAGATCGACGTCATCGAGTACTTCGGGGACGGCGTGAAGAACGGCGGCCTGGCCAGCTTCATCTACAAGCTGACCACGGACGGGGCGGAGAAGGTCGGCGGCCAGCTGCCCGACCCCGACCAGTACCTCGCCGGCAAGGACGACAGCTGGTTCGACGACTACCACGTGTTCTCGGTCGAGTGGACCCCGACGGAGTACGTCTTCCGCATCGACGGGCAGGAGACGTTCCGCACCTCCGAGGGCATCTCGCGCCAGCCGGAGTTCCCGATCCTGAGCCTGCTCAGCTCCGACTACGAGCTCGAGCACCTCGGCGGGGAGAAGAACCTCCCGCAGACGATGAGCGTCGACTGGCTGAGGTTCTGGCAGGCCTCCTGACTCAACGGTCACCGGGATCCCGGACCCCGGTGACCGGTGTGAGAGACTGCCGCATCCGGGCGTCGCCCGCACATGGCTCCAGGGTGGCTTTCGGCCGCCCGAGCCCTCGGGACCAGTGTCCCGACGCACGCGTCAACAGGTCCATCTGAACGTCCAACACCCCGAGTGAAGGAAGTCCACATGCTGTCCAACCGCAAGAAGATCGCCGCGGTGGCGTCGCTCTCCGTGGCGACCGCCGGTCTGGCCGCCGCCCTCGGCGCCACCTCCGGAGCCTCCTCCGCGGCCGACATCCCCGCGCTCCAGCGCCGGGCCGCCGTGACGATCTCGATCGTCCCGGGCGCCATCGGCCCCGGCAGCGGGACCCAGAACGCCGCGGCCGCCAAGTGGGCCGTGGTCGGCAAGTACGGCGCCGCGAAGGCCGGCAAGAAGGCCGTCCTCCAGCGCCTCTCCGGCACGACCTGGAAGACGGTCGACAAGACCGAGATCGGCAAGAACGGCGAGGTCGTCTTCGGCGTCCCCGGCACCAAGGGCGTCAGCTACCGGATCGACGGCCCCGGCGCCGCGAGCACCGCGGTCACCACCGACGCGTGGGGCACCCCGCTCGACTTCGTCGACAACTTCGCCGGCAGCCGCCTCAACAGCGCCTACTGGGAGCAGCGCGGCACGGAGTACCAGCCGGAGTCCCGGCGCACGTGCGCCAAGGGCGACCCGAAGGCCGTCAAGGTCGGCGGCGGCATCGCCAAGCTGAGCGTGATCGTCGACAAGAGCCGCAAGACGCTGTGCAAGCCGCCGAAGCCCAACAACCCGAAGAAGATCTTCGGCAAGTTCAAGTGGCGGCTGAACGCCAATATCGGCGCCAAGACCTCCATCACCTACGGCGTGACGGCCGCGCGCATCAAGTTCCAGCCGCTCCAGGGCCAGCACGCCTCGCTGTGGATGCAGCCGGCGGCCGGCGACGGCTCGCGCAACCCGGTCACCGCGGGCACCGAGATCGACATCATCGAGTGGTTCGGCAAGGACACCCCCGGTGGCGGCCTGACCAGCTTCATCTACGCGCCGAGCTACCTGGGCGACAAGTTCGCCCTCGGCGGCAACAGCGGGTTCATCAAGAACCCCGAGCAGTACCTCACCAGCGAGAAGGACGACTGGTACAAGCGCTACCACGTGTTCTCGGTCGAGTGGAACCCGCAGGGCTACATCTTCCGCATCGACGGCATGGAGACCGGCCGCATCAACAAGGGCGTCTCCGCCGTCGCGGAGTACCCGATCCTCAGCCTGCTCAGCTCCGACTACGAGCTGAAGAAGCTGGGCGACGAGAAGAACCTGCCCCAGACGATGAGCGTCGACTGGATCCACACCTGGCAGGACCCGGCGCACATCCCCACCACGCCGGTCACGCCGACGCCCGTTCCCTGATCGTCTGACAGGGGCGGTCCCACGCACCACCGCCGAGGCCCGGTCACCCGCTGTGGGTGACCGGGCCTCGGAGCGTCCGAGAGGGTGGCCACGGGTACCCCAGGTGGCCCTGGGGGACGGGTGGACTGGTCCACCGCCCAGTTGCCAGGATCCGCTCACCAGCGTGCTCGAGCCGTGCCACACTCCCGATCTGGGTAGGAGCTCTGCTCCGACGGTCGACCCAACCCCCCGCAACGACCTGGAGGACCCCCCGTGCCGGTACGACCCACGCTTCGGCGGCCCCTGAGCGCCGCTCTCGTGGCGCTGACCGCCAGCGCCGCCGTGGCCACCCTCAGCCAGAACTCCCAGGCAGCCCAGGCCCAGCAGGCCAGCATCGTCATCCTGCCCGGCATCGTGCAGCCCGGCCCCAAGACCGCGAACGCCGACAAGGCGCTGGCCGCGGTCGTCGCCACCTTCAGCCCCGCGAAGCGCGGCCGCGCCGTCGAGCTCCAGCGCCAGTCCGGCAGCAAGTGGGTCAAGGTCGCCACCGGCGTGCAGGACCGCAGCGGCAAGGTCGAGTTCGCCGCACCCGCCGGCACCGCCACCGCCCCGATCACCTACCGCGCCGTCGCCCCGAAGGGCGACGGCCTCGGCTCGGTGACCAGCCGCGCCGTGGGCACCTCCACGTGGGGTCCGGCCACCTTCACCGACCAGTTCACCGGCACGACGCTGAGCGCGAACTGGGTGCACCGCAAGCAGGAGTACGAGCCGCAGTCGATGCGCAACTGTTCGAAGGGCTCCCCCGCCGCGACCCGCGTGTCGCAGGGCACCCTCAAGCTGATGGTCATCCGCGACACCGCGCTGCCGCCCGCCTCCTGCCCGGCGTACAAGGCCGACGGGACCTTCATCGGCAACTTCGACTACCGCCTCAACGGCCACGTCTCGACGCAGGGGCACGCGTTCCTCAAGTACGGCGTCGTGGCGGCGCGCATCAAGTTCCAGGCGCGCCAGGGCCAGCACGCCTCGCTGTGGATGCAGCCCGAGGACCCGATCTACGGCGCACCCGACGCCCTCACCGGCGGCGCCGAGATCGACGTGATCGAGTACTTCGGCGACGGCGTGAAGAACGGCGGCCTCACCAGCTTCATCTACAACCCGACGCCGTCCGGCGTGCCGCAGAAGATCGGCGGTTGGATCAAGAAGCCCGAGCGCTTCCTGACCGAGAAGAAGGACGGCTGGTCCAAGCGCTACCACGTGTTCTCCGTGGAGTGGTCGCCGACGGCCTACGTCTTCCGTATCGACGGTCGCGAGACCAACCGCATCACGACCGGCATCTCCGGCGTGGCGCAGTACCCGATCCTCAGCCTGCTGAGCTCCGACTACGAGCTGAAGAAGCTGAAGGGCGAGCAGAACCTGCCGCAGGCCATGTCGGTGGACTGGGTCCGCTTCTGGCAGGCGCCGGGCGTGACGCCCTAGCAGCCGTCTCGTTCAACCCCGTGTGGGGCTCGAGGGCCCGGCCACGTGTCTGCCGACGGACGTGACCGGGCCCTCCTGGCTCCCCGCTCTGCCACCCGCCGGTCGAGGAAGGCGCGCCAGCGCCTGTCACGAGACCCGGTGACGCGACCGCCGACCTCTCGCTCGGTCTCGTGACATCGGTGGTCGAGCTCGTCGAGACCTCCTCGACAGCGGGGTCAGGAGAGGTGCTGCGCGATCTCGCGAGAGAGCGCGAGAGCGCGGCGGGCCCAGTCCGGGGTGGCGCCGGCCAGCCCGCAGGCGGGCGTCACGAGCAGCCGCCGGGACGCCACCTCGGGGTCCAGGCCGAGCATGTCGAGCCACGCGAGCACCTGGTCGGTGAGCACGCGGTCCGTGGGCGGCTGAGCCGGGCCGAGGGAGGGTACGACGCCCAGCGCGACGCCGTCGCCGGCCTCGAGCGCCTCACCGAGGACGTCGCGGTCCTCGGCCGCGAGGACGGAGAAGTCGACCGACAGGCCCCGGGCACCGGCACCGCGGAGCAGGGCCCACGGCGTCCCGGGCGCGCAGGCGTGCACCCAGGGCTCCGCTCCCGACTCGACGGCCGCCTCGAAGACCCACTCCAGGTGCTGGGACAGCTCGGGCGGGTGCACCGTCCGGTGCCGGCCGAAGCCGGACGCGGTCGGCACCTGGGCGTTCATCACCGCGGCCAGAGCGGGCTCGTCGACCTGGAGGACGACCGGACCGGCGCCGGTGACCCGGCGGCGCACGTCCGCGACGTGGGTACGGACGCCCTCGGCCAGCGCCTGCGCCAGGTCGCGACGGGCGCCGTGGTCGGCGAGCACCTTGTCGCCGCGTGGTCGCTCGACCGTGGCCGCCAGCGTCCAGGGGCCGGCCACCTGCACCTTGAGGTGGCCCTGGTAGCCGTCGAGCTGCTCCTCGAGCTGGTCGAGGTCCTGGGCGAGCAGGCTGCGGGCCCGGCGCTGGTCGACGCCGGTGCCTCCCCCGGGGCCGGTGAGCCGCCAGCCGGCCGGCTGGAGGTCGGAGGGGAGGTCGACCAGGGCCAGCGCCCGCGCGGTCATGGTCGCGGTCGCGCCGCGCTCGGGCAGCTCGGGCAGGTGCGGGAGGTCGGGCAGCTCGCCGACCACCAGACGCACCGCCTCGGCGATGTCGGTCCCGGGGAGGGAGCCGACGCCGGTCGCGAGGGTCACGCGGGGACCCGCGTGCGCGAGGTCGCCGTGATGGTGGCCGAGCCGACCACGCGGCTGCCGTCGTACACGACCGCCGCCTGGCCGGGGGCGATCCCCTGCGCGGGCTCGAGCAGGTCGACGCTCACCCGGTCGCCGCCGTGGCTGGTTGTCACGACGGCCCGGTGCTCGGCGCCGTGGGCGCGCAGCTGGACGGTGCCCTCGAGGCGGTCCGGCGCCGAGCCGCACCAGCGCCCGTGGTCGGCCTCCAGGTGGTCCACGGTCAGCGCGTCGCGAGGTCCGACGCGGACCGTGCCGCTGACCGGCTCGATGTCCAGCACGAAACGCGGCTTCCCGTCGGGTGCCGGCCGTCCGATCCGCAGGCCCTTGCGCTGCCCGATCGTGAACCCGTAGGTGCCGCCGTGGTGGCCGAGCACCTCGCCGGTCGCATCGTCGACGATCTCGCCACCGTGGTTGGGCGCCCTGTCGCCGAGCTTCTCGCGCAGCCAGCCGGCGTTGTCGCCGTCGGCGACGAAGCAGATGTCGTGGGAGTCCGGCTTGTCGGCGACGCGAAGCCCGCGGCGGTCGGCCTCGCGGCGTACCTCCGGCTTCGGGGTGTCCCCCAGCGGGAACAGCGAGTGCCGGAGCTGGTCCTGGGTGAGCACGCCGAGCACGTAGGACTGGTCCTTGCCCGCGTCCTCGGCCCGGTGCAGCTCGACGGTGCCGTCCGCGCCGCCCTGCAGCCGGGCGTAGTGTCCGGTGGCCACCGCGTCGAAGCCGAGGCCGATCGCCCGGTCCAGCACCGCGGCGAACTTGATCTTCTCGTTGCAGCGCAGGCACGGGTTGGGGGTCCGCCCGGCGGCGTACTCGTCCATGAAGTCCTCGACCACGTCCGCGTGGAACCGTTCGCTCAGGTCCCAGACGTAGAACGGGATCCCGATGACGTCGGCCGCGCGGCGCGCGTCGTGGGAGTCCTCGAGGGTGCAGCAGCCGCGGGCGCCGGAGCGGTACGACGCGGGGTTGCGCGACAGGGCCAGGTGGATGCCGGTGACGTCGTGCCCCGCCTCGTGGGCGCGGGCGGCGGCGACGGCGGAGTCGACGCCGCCGGACATGGCGGCGACGACCCTCATCGGACGACGGGGTTTCTCGACGCCCGGGCCCGGTCGACGCACGGGCCGATGGCCGCGGCGAGCGCATCGACGTCGGCGTCGGTGCTGGTGTGCCCGAGGGAGAAGCGCAGCGAGCTGAGCGCGTCCTCCTCGTCCATGCCCATCGCCATCAGCACGTGCGAGGGCTGGGCCACGCCCGCCGAGCAGGCCGACCCGGTCGAGCACTCGATGTCGCGAGCGTCCAGCAGCATCAGCAACGAGTCGCCGGCGCAGCCCGGGAACCGCAGGTGCGCGTTGCCCGGCAGCCGGTCGGTGGGGTGGCCGTTGGCGATGGCGTCCGGCACCACCCGCTGGACCTCGGCCACGACCCTGTCGCGCAGGACGGCCAGCCGCTCGGCGTGCTCGGCCTGCGTCTTCACCGCGGCCTCGACCGCTGCGGCGAACCCGGCGACCGCCGGGGCGTCGAGGGTGCCGCTGCGGATGTCGCGCTCCTGGCCGCCGCCGTGCAGCAGCGCGGTGACCTCGAGCTCGCGGCGGACGACCAGCGCCCCCACGCCGTACGGCCCGCCCACCTTGTGACCGGTGATCGTCATCAGGTCCAGGCCGCTGGCCGCGAAGTCCACCGGCACCGAACCGAGCGCCTGCACCGCGTCGCTGTGCACCGGGATGCCGTGGGGTGTCGCCAGGGCGACGACGTCGGCGATCGGCTGGAGCGTGCCCACCTCGTTGTTGGCCCACATCACCGACACCAGCGCGACGCTCTCCGGGTCGCGCTCGATGCTCTCGCGCAGCGCCTCGACGACCAGCCGGCCCTGGGCGTCGACCGGCAGCAGCTCGACCTCGGCGCCCTCCTCCTCGGCCAGCCACATCAACGGGTCCAGCACGGCGTGGTGCTCCACCGCGGTCGACAGGATCCGCACGCGCCGCGGGTCCGTGTCGCGCCGCGCCCAGTAGGTGCCCTTGAGCGCCAGGTTGTCCGCCTCGGTGCCGCCGGAGGTGAACACCACGTCGCCGGGCCGGCAGTCGAGCGCCAGCGCGATCGTCTCCCGCGCCTCCTCGACGACCCGCCGCGCCCGTCGGCCGCTGGCGTGCAGCGAGCTCGGGTTCCCGGTCTCGCCCAGGTGACGGGTCATCGCCTCGATCGCCACGGGCAGCATCGGAGTGGTCGCCGCGTGGTCGAGGTACACCGGCTCCCCGGATCCCCCGGTCCCCGGCTCACCACCCGTCACGTCGTTCATCGCACTCGCAAGCGTACGGCGCGCCGTCGGCCCGCGGTGAACCCGCGGTCCGCGGGCCGATCCCCGGCTCAGGCGCAGCGCTCCACCGAGTCGACGTACAGACCCGACCCGCTGGAGGCGAAGGTCACGGTGGCCAGGATGGTGGCACCGGAGTCGTCGACGACCCATGCCGTGATCGGGTCACCGGGACCGGCGGGGGCGACCACGACCGCGCCGGACGGGATGCCGCTGTCGGCGGCGTGGGCGACAGCCTCCTCGGGCGTCTTCCAGCCCTTGGGGGCGCGGGCGTAGTCGATGCTGGACATCACGTGCGACTCGCAGCCGGTCGCGGGCCAGGTGGGCTCGGGGGCGGCGGTGGTCGCGGCGACCGTCGGGGACGCGGTCGCCGACGTCGGGGCTCCGTTGGGGTCAGTGGCCCCGGCGTCGGCGGCGCGCGAGCCCGTGGCAGAGCCGCAGCCGGAAAGCGTGGCGAGCGCGCCCAGGAGAAGGGCGGGCACGACGGCAGGGGCCAGGGCTCGGTTCATCAGGGGTCCTCCCGGGACGACAATCAGGTTGCCGATGAGACGGAACCGGGCGAGGGACGGTTCCTCAGGACAGCTGAGCGAGCCAGGCGTGCTCGGGATACAGGCGGGCGACGCTGTCGCGCAGCCAGCTACGGGCGTCCGTCCCCAGCAAGGGCAGGCAGCGAGCGAGGTCGCGGTCGTCCTTGCGCCGGCCGTTGCCCGCCTTGTAGAGCAGCGCAATCTCGGGGTTCACGTACCGGATGCCGTCGGCGGCCACCCAGGTCACGTCGTCGAGCGGTGCCACGTGGTCGGGGATCCGCTTGTTCGTCCAGAGGCCGTCCCGGTCCGGCGTGATCGGCAGGTCGATGACCCAGGGGTCGTGGGCGCTGCGACGCACCCAGATCTGGCTGTCGGGCGTGTGCGGCTCGGGGTAGTGGTCGTCCAGGGGCCGGAGCTGGCCGCTGTAGTTGCTCCAGAGGTGCCACTCCTCCTCGTCCACGTGCGCCCGGAAGGCCGGCACGTCGCACGCGAGGATGGTGAGGTCGACGTCCTCGTGCTGCCGTGGCGCGCCCGCGCCGCGGTCGAAGGTGAAGGCCTCGATCGACCAGCCCCCGACGATCCACCACGGACGCGGGAAGCCGGCCATGAACTCCGCGACCTGCCACGGGTCGAACGGCGCCAGGTCGCCGTACTTGCGGATGAACGCCCGCTCCTCGGCCTCCTCCTCGGGAGTGAAGGAGAGAGGCTCGCGGTCCATGCCGCGATTCAATCAGAGCAGCACGAGGTCGTCGCGGTGCACGACCTCGCGTTCGTACGCCGCCCCGAGCTCGCGCTTGAGCTCGTGCGACGAGCGGCCGAGCAGCGCCGGCAGCTCGGCCGAGTCGAAGTTCACCAGGCCGCGGGCCACCGCGACGCCGTCCGGGCCGGCCAGGTCGACCGGGTCGCCGGCCGCGAAGGTGCCGTCGACACCCGTGACGCCGGCGGCGAGCAGCGAGGCACGCCGCTCCACGACCGCGCGGACCGCGCCCGCGTCGAGCACCAGGCGCCCGCGCGGGTCCGTGGCGTGCGCCAGCCAGAGCAGGCGGGTGGGCCGGCGCCGGCCGGTGGAGTGGAAGAGCGTGCCGACCGGCTCACCCGCGAGGGCAGCCGCGGCGTTGCCCGCCGAGGTCAGCACCACGGGGATGCCGGCGCCGGTCGCGATGCGGGCCGACTCGACCTTGGTCACCATGCCACCGGAACCGAGACCGGCCGAGCCGGTGGAGCCGACGCGAACGGTGTCGAGGTCCTCCGCCGACCGCACGTCACCCAGGAGGGTGGCGGGGCCGGTGGCCGGGTTGCCGTCGTACAGGCCGTCCACGTCGCTGAGCAGCACCAGCAGGTCGGCGTGCACGAGGTGGGCGACCAGCGCGGCCAGCCGGTCGTTGTCGCCGAACCGGATCTCGGTCGTGGCGACCGTGTCGTTCTCGTTGACGATGGGCAGCACGCCCAGCTCGAGCAGCTTGGCGAAGGTCTGGTGGGCGTTGCGGTAGTGGGAGCGCCGCGTGACGTCGTCCACGGTCAGCAGCACCTGGCCGGCGACCACGCCGTGGCGCGCCAGCTCCTCGGTGTAGCGGTGCACGAGCAGCCCCTGGCCCACGGATGCCGCAGCCTGCTGGGCGGGCAGGGCGCGTGGCCGGCGCTTGAGCCCCAGCGGCGCCAGGCCCGCGGCGATGGCGCCGGACGAGACGAGCACGACCTCGCGGCCCGCGCGGCGTGCAGCGGCGAGGACGTCCACCAGGGCGGCCAGCCGCGCCGGGTCGATGCCACCGGCGGCGCTGGTCAGGGAGGAGGAGCCGACCTTCACCACGACGCGACGGGCGTCGCGGACCGCGGCCCTCATCAGTCGTCCTCGTCCACCCGGTCGGGGTCGTCCTTCGACCCGATCACGTACGACATCGGGCCGGTGTGTGTCTTGCGCTTCTCGTCGAGCCGGCGCGCGACGTCGGCGCGGGCCTCGGCCTCGCCACGCTCCGGCATCGCCTCGTCGATCTCGCGGCGGCGTCGCGCGGCCGGCCGCTTCTCCTCGAAGCGCTGGTCCTCGCCGCGGCGGCCGAGGATCTCGGCGCCGGCCTCGATGCTGGGCTTGAAGTCGAAGACGACGGCGTCGTCCGGGTGGCCGATGAGGACGGTGTCGCCCTCCTGGGCCCCCGACTCGACCAGCCGCTTCTCCACCCCGAGCCGGTTGAGGCGGTCGGCGAGGAAGCCCACGGCCTCGTCGTTGGCGAAGTCGGTCTGGCGCACCCAGCGCTCGGGCTTCTCGCCGCGCACCTGCCAGCCCTGGTCGGTGGCCGTCACCGAGAAGTCGTCCGCTCCGTCGGCCGACGCCGGCCGGATCACGATCCGCTGGGCCTCGACCACCGGCCGCGCGGCCCGGGCCGCCCGCACGATCTCGGCCATGGCGAAGGTGAGCTCCCGCAGGCCGGCGCCGCTGGCGGCGGACACCTTGAAGACCTGGAGGCCGCGCTCGTGCAGGTCGTCGACGACCATGTCGGCGATGTCGGACCCGTCGGGGACGTCGACCTTGTTGAGCGCGACCAGGCGGGGGCGGTCGTCGAGGCCGCCGTACCGGGACAGCTCGTTCTCGATGACGTCGAGGTCCTCGACCGGGTTGCGGCCGGGCTCGAGGGTGGCGGTGTCGATGACGTGCACGATGGCCGCGCAGCGCTCGACGTGGCGCAGGAAGTCGTGGCCGAGGCCGCGACCCTCGCTGGCGCCCTCGATGAGACCGGGCACGTCGGCGACGGTGAACGTCGTGTCGCCGGCCGTGACCACGCCGAGGTTCGGCACCAGCGTGGTGAAGGGGTAGTCGGCGATCTTGGGGCGGGCCCGGGAGATCGCGGCGATCAGGCTGGACTTGCCGGCGCTCGGGAACCCGACCAGCCCGATGTCGGCCACCACCTTGAGCTCGAGGCGGATCTGCAGCTCGGTCCCCCGCTCGCCGAGGAGGGCGAACCCGGGCGCCTTGCGCTTGCTGCTCGCGAGGGCCGCGTTGCCGAGGCCGCCCCGACCGCCCTGGGCGACGACGAGCTCGGTGCCGGGCCCGACCATGTCGGCGAGCACCTCACCGGTGCGAGCGTCGTGGACGACCGTGCCGTCCGGGACCGGCAGCACCAGGTCCTCCCCGTGGGCGCCGTTGCGGTGGCCGCCCGCACCCTGGGCCCCGTTGTCGGCCTTGCGACGCGGGCTGTGGTGGTACTCCAGGAGCGTGGTCACGTCCGGGTCGACGCGCAGGATGACCGAGCCGCCGGGCCCGCCGTTGCCGCCGTCGGGGCCACCCAGGGGCTTGAACTTCTCGCGGTGCACCGAGGCCACGCCGTTGCCGCCGCGCCCGGCGCTGACGTGCAGCGTCACGCGGTCGACGAAGGTGGGGACTGCCATGGTCAGGTACCGCCGATCGAGCTTGTGGAGCCGGGCTTGTCGAGGATGGGAAAAGACGAAGGGCGCCCCGGAACGGGACGCCCTTCGAGAGTCAGGAGGTGACGAGCGTCGTCACTCACCCGGGACGATGTTGATCACCCGGCGACCGCGGCGGGTGCCGAACTCGACCGCACCGTCGACCAGCGCGAACAGGGTGTCGTCACCGCCACGGCCCACACCGGTGCCTGGGTGGAAGTGGGTGCCCCGCTGGCGGACGATGATCTCGCCGGCGTTGACGACCTGGCCGCCGAAGCGCTTGACGCCGAGGCGCTGGCTGTTGGAGTCGCGACCGTTCTTGGTGGAGGCCGCACCCTTCTTGTGTGCCATGAGGATCAGTCCTTGATGTGCTGGGAGCCCGGAACGGACGAACGGGGCTCAGACGGAGATGTCGGTGACCTTGACCTGGGTGTACTTCTGGCGGTGACCCTGGCGCTTCTTGTAGCCGGTCTTGTTCTTGTACTTCTGGATGATGATCTTGGGACCCTTGGTGGCGCCGAGGACCTCGACCGTCACGCCCGCCTTGTCCAGGCCGGTGGCGGTGACCTTCTCGCCGTCCACGACCATCACGACGGGCAGGGTCAGCGTGTCGCCGACAGCGGTCGTGACCTTGTCGATCTCGATGACGTCGCCGACGGCAACCTTCTGCTGCTTGGCGCCTGCGCGCACGATCGCGTACACCGCGGTCTCCTTCGTCACTTACTGATCTGTCACAACTGATCTGGGGTGGGCCGCGAGCCAGCGCGAACGGCGCGCACGCGGCGTGGGCACGCGTCAACGCACCGAGGGTCCATCGTACGGACCGGCCCGACGCCGTGCAAAACGACAACCGCCAGGTCAGCCCCGCAGGTCAGCGCTTGCGCGAGCCCCGCTTCTTGATCGGGACGTGCAGCGGGGGGGCGGCGTGCTCGTCGTGGTCCCGGGCGTCGGCGTCGTCGACGGTGGGAGCGTCGGCGACCAGGACGGCGCCGGGGGTGTCCTCGGGCTCGGCCACGGTCACGACCGGCGGGCCGGCGGGTCGGCTGGCGGCCCGGCGGCGGGTCCGGGTGACGACCTTGGGCGGCTCCGGGGCGACGGGAGGCGCGGGCGGCTGCTCGTCCTCCGGCTCGTCGTCCGGCTCGTCCTCGGGCTCCTCGGCCTCGACCTCGGGGACCTCCACGTCGGGCGCCTCGGCGGCCACGACCTCCACCTCGGTGGCCTCCACCTCGGCCTCGGCCGACTCGACGTCGGACGGCCAGGGCTGGTCGCCCTGCTCGTCGTCCTGCTCGTCGTGCTCGTCGCCGGAGTCGTCGGGGTGCTCGTGGTGCTTGGCCATCGCGGCGACGTCCCTCGGCGAGGGTGCCGACGAGCGGCCGTTCCCGTTGCCGCTGCCCTGCTGCTCACCACCGCGACCACGGCCACGACGGCCGCGGCGGGCGCCGTCGTCCTCGACGCGGCGCGGCTCGACCGGTGCGTCCTCGACGATGAGACCGCGTCCGTGGCAGTGCTCGCACTCGTGGCTGAAGGACTCCAGCAGGCCGGTGCCGATCCGCTTGCGGGTCATCTGCACCAGACCGAGCGAGGTCACCTCGGCGACCTGGTGACGCGTGCGGTCGCGACCCAGGCACTCCACCAGCCGGCGCAGCACCAGGTCGCGGTTGGACTCCAGCACCATGTCGATGAAGTCGACGACGATGATGCCGCCGATGTCGCGCAGCCGGAGCTGGCGGACGATCTCCTCGGCCGCCTCCAGGTTGTTCTTGGTGACGGTCTCCTCGAGGTTGCCCCCGGAGCCGGTGAACTTGCCGGTGTTCACGTCGACGACGGTCATCGCCTCGGTGCGGTCGATGATCAGCGAGCCACCGGAGGGCAGCCACACCTTGCGGTCCAGGCCCTTGTGGATCTGCTCGTCGAGGCGGTACGCCGCGAACACGTCGCGCCCGTCGTGCTCGTCGGGGCGGTAGCGCTCGAGCCGGTCCTCGAGGTCCGGGGCGACGTGCTGGACGTAGCCCTGCACGGTCTCCCAGGCGTCGTCGCCCTCGATGACGAGCTTGGTGAAGTCCTCGGTGAACAGGTCCCGGACCACCTTGAGGGTCAGGTCCGGCTCGCCGTACAGCAGCTGTGGGGCACTGCCCTTGGCCTTCTTCTCGATGTCCTCCCAGCGGGCCTTGAGCCGCTCCACGTCACGGGTCAGCTCGTCCTCGCTGGCGCCCTCGGCGGCGGTGCGGACGATGACGCCCGCGGTGTCGGGGACGATCTCCTTGAGCAGTGTCTTGAGGCGGTTGCGCTCGGTGTCGGGCAGCTTGCGGGAGATGCCGGAGGTGGTGCCGTCCGGCACGTACACCAGGAAGCGGCCCGCCAGGCTGACCTGGCTGGTGAGGCGGGCGCCCTTGTGGCCGATCGGGTCCTTGGTGACCTGCACCAGGATCTGCTGACCGGAGCTGAGCACCGACTCGATCTTGCGCGGCTGGCCCTCGGGGTGCCCGAGCGCGGACCAGTTGACCTCGCCGGCGTACAGCACGGCGTTGCGGCCCTTGCCGATGTCGACGAACGCCGCCTCCATGGAGGGCAGGACGTTCTGCACGCGGCCGAGGTACACGTTGCCGATCAGCGAGGTCTGCGACTCGCGGGCGACGTAGTGCTCGACGAGGACCTTGTCCTCGAGCACGCCGATCTGGGTGAGGTCCTCGCGCTGGCGGACCACCATGACCCGCTCGACCGACTCGCGGCGGGCGAGGAACTCCGCCTCGCTGACGATCGGCGCGCGGCGGCGGCCGGCCTCGCGGCCCTCACGGCGCCGCTGCTTCTTGGCCTCCAGGCGGGTGGAGCCGGAGACCGCGGTGATCTCGTCCTCGGCGCTGCGGCCGCGGCGTACGCGGGTGACGGTGTTCTGCGGGTCGTCCGGGGTGCCGTCGCCCGAGTCGTCGCCGGCACGGCGGCGGCGACGACGGCGACGCGAGGTGGTGCTGTCCCCCGCCGACTCGGCGCTCTCGTCGGATTGGTCGGCCTCGGGCTCGCCGTCGGTCTGCTCGTCGTCGCCACCCTCGGCGGAGTCGGTGGACTTGCGGCGGCGGCGGCCGCCACGGCGACGACGCCGGCGCCCCGCGGTGCCCTCGTCGCCACCGTCGTCGGCTGACTCGACTGACTCACCGGGCTCGGCTGCGGGCGCCTCCTCGGCTGGGGTCTCCTCGTCGGCGGGCGGCGCGGCGGCGGCCTTCTTGCGGCTGCGGCGCGCGGGCTTGGCCTCGGGCACCTGGAAGAGCGGGACGGCGCCGGGCGCCGACTCCTCGCCTGCCGGGGCGTCCCCGGCGGGGGCCTCGTCGACCGGGGTCGCGACGGCCTTCTTGCGCGTGCGCTTCGGCTTGGCCGGAGCCTCGTCCGCGGCGGGCTCGGCGCTGGGTTCGGCGCTGGGCTCCACGCTGGGCTCCACGGTCGCCGTGGCGGTGGCCTTCTTCGCCGCGGTCTTCTTGGCGGCGGTCTTCTTGGCCGCGGCCTTCTTCGCCGGCGCCCTCTTGGCGGCCTTCTTCGGCTTCTCGGCGGGCTCGTCGGTCGACGAGACGGCCTGAGCGGCTTCGTCGACGGTGGGGGTGTCGTCGCTGTCGAGCATGTGGTGCTCTCCTCCGCCCGGTGCGGCGCACCGCTCCGGGTCGTGTATGGCCCCACCACCCGCATCCTCAGGGCGGCGGAGCAAAGTCTGGTACGGCGGCGACACCCTCCGCGGTGTGCGTCACGGGAGTCCGGCCGTTCACCTGCCGCGGTCGCCGGGCCGTCACTCGAGGAGCGCCTGTCACCCGCTCCCCACGGCCGCGTCGCGGTCTGGCGACGAACGGTTCCCGGTGTGCCGACCCCGTCGAGCAGCGGCGGGTCCGGCGAGAACGTCGTCGGGTCGATCCGGCTGCAGGAGCCCGGGTCGGCCGCGGCCAGTATCGCACAGCCGGACCACCCTCCGGCCATTCATGGACTATCCGAGCGGGTCCCCGACCTCGCCGGTCGCCTCGTCGAGGGGTCCCTGGCGCAGCCGCGTGACCAGCGGCGGCGTGTCCGGCCGGAGGCCCGCGACCTCGCCGAGACCGGTGAGCACGTCGTCGGGACGGACGGCCGGGACGGTGTGGCGCAGCGTCAGGTCCAGCTCGGTGCCGCCCTGCTCCCGTTCCCGCGCGGTGAGCGCCACGACGGCGGCCCGACAGTCGAAGGTGCGCATCCCCTTCTTCGTCATCCGCTCCACGGGGACCGCGTCGACGGCGAGAAAGTCGGTCACCGCCGCCTGCGTGTCGGCGGGAGGCGCGTCGACGACGAGCAGCCAGCGGCTCGCGACCAACCGGTCCGCGAGCGCCCCGGGTGCCGCCTCGACGACCTCGAGCACGTCGAGCCCGTCGGGGAGGGCCTCGTCGAGGGCACGGCGTACGTCGTCGGCGTCGATGACCTGGGCCAGCGCGATCTCCAAGTACTCGGCCTCGCTCGCCGCCCCGGTCGGCGCGGCGCCGGCGTAGGAGATGCGCGGGTGGGGGTTGAAGCCCGAGGAGTACGCCATCGGGATGCGGGCCCGGAACACCGCCCGCTCGAAGGCGCGGCTGAAGTCGCGGTGGCTGGTGAACCGCAGCCGGCCGCGCTTGGCGTAGCGGATCCGCAGCCGCTGCACGGGCGGAGCCTGCTGGTGGGGGGGCGCGTCGGGCACCGCCCCACGCTACCGACGCGGGGTCCGAGCCTCGTCAGAGGCGCCCGGCGCGCTGGACGGCCCGCAGGTGCGCGGTGGTGGCCAGGGCGCCGACCCCCAGAGGCGTGAGCTGGCGCCGGTCCAGCTCGGGCCACACCCGCGACCGCAGCCTCAGGTCGCGCGCCTGGAGGGCGGCCTGCGGCGACGAGCCCAGGACGACCTGCGGGCTGCGCTTGAACATGCGGCGCAGCTCGGCCAGGATCCGGCCCACCGTCAGGTGCTGGTGCGAGGCCAGGATCTTGGTCACCACCGTCCCTGCGGGCAGGTCTTCCTCGTGCAGGCGTCGCAGCACGTCGCGCACCAGCTCGCCGCAGTCCGGTGCGTAGAGGTAGTCGCGCATCGTGTCGAGGGGGACGTAGATCGAGATCGGCGTGCGGAGCAGGTGCGCCCGGATGATCTGCGAGATCAGGCCCTGCGGCTTCTCCAGCCCCTGGCCCGGTCCGTAGAGGTTGGCGATCCGCCCGACCACGACCCGGCCACCGGTCTCCGCCGCCCAGGTGCGGGTCCGCGACTCCATCTCGACCTTCACCCAGCCGTACTCCGAGATCGGCGCGACGGGCGTGTGCTCGTCGAAGGGCGGCGCCTGGGCGCCGGCGTACAGCGCCCCGGCCGAGGAGGCGAGGAAGAACGTGCCCGGCCGCGGGCCCCGCAGTCCGTCCAGGAGGGCGTCGAGGTACTGGAGCTCCCGATCAAGGTGGTCGCGACCCGAGGCCGTGACCCCGGCCCCCGCACACCAGGCGACCTGCCAGGGCCGGTCGCCCGCGACCGCGAGGAGCTCCTGCGCCCCGCCACGGAGCTGGTCCACGGCCTGGCCGGGGTCCGACCACGCGATCGGCGCGGCCGGCGCCCACAGAGGGGAGTCGCGCTCGAGCGCCCGGGCGACGCAGCCGCCCAGCAGCCCGCCCGCCCCGACCACCCAGGAGATCATCGCCGGCTGTCGCGGAGCGGTGCGTCGTTCAGTCTGCGTCCGAGCGGCCCGCGTTCCGGGTCGGTGGCGATCAGGTACGGCGGCTTGCCCATCGCCATGCTGACGGCCACGCCGACGTACTCGGCGATCACCCCGAGGGCGAAGAGCACCATGCCGGTGCCCACGAGCACGGCGACCATCGTGGACGTCCACCCCTGGACGACCTGGTCCGTGGTCAGCCGCGTCAACGTGTAGTACGCCGCCAGCACGAAGCCGAGCACGGCGAAGACCACGCCGGTCACGCTGACCAGCCGGAGCGTGCGGGTGCCCGACGAGAGGACCAGCCGCCAGAAGTGCGACAGGAGACGCCGGAAGGAGTACCCGGAGGCCCGTCCTTCCTGGCGGAGCCGCACCGGACACCGAGCCGACCGGTCGGCGACCCACCCGATCGCGACGTCCAGGTAGACACCGGAGCCGGCGTAGGCGGCGACGCTGCGCCCGAGCTCGCCGAGGACGAGTCGATAGCTCTCGAACGACGGGACCTGGCCACTGGACAGCACCCGGACGAACAGCCACTTGGCAGCCTTCGAGGCGGCGTTGCGGACCGGGCCGTGCGGCGGCGGGTTGGTCGGCTCGGCGTACACGAGGGGGGCGTGCTCGGCCATGGCGACGTCGAGCATGCGCGGCAGGTCGGCCGGGTCGTGCTGACCGTCCTCGTCCATGGTGACGATCCAGTCGCCACCGGAGGACGCCATGCCGGCCAGCGTCGCCGCGTGCTGGCCGAAGTTGCGGCTCAGCCAGATCGGGCGCACCACGGACTGCTCCTCGGCCAGCCGGCGGATCACCTCGGCCGAGCCGTCCGGCCCGTGGTCGAAGACGAGGAGCACCTCGCTGACCTCGAACCGATGGCCGCCCGGCGTCCGGGCGTCGTGGCCCAACGCCAGCAGCTCCTGGACGAGGACCTCGAGCGTCTTCTCGCCCTGGTAGACCGGGATGACGACGGAGACCGTGTGGGTCGCCACCGGGGGTGGGTCCTCCGACGCGTGCGACACGCGGCGAGGGTACCTGAGCAGACGGACCGCTCTCGGCGACGGTCCGCACGCGGTGATGCTGCATCATGCACCGAATGAGCCCGCTCTCCAGATCTCGGCGCGTGCAGGCACAGAGTGAGGACACCGAGGCCGAACCGTCCCGTGCGCCCGCCGGATCGCGCCGACGCATCGGCCTCCCGACCCGCCCGTGGCTCCAGTTCGTGGTGGCCTTCGGACTCCTGTCACTGCTGCTCGTGGTCGTGCGCGGCAACCAGCTGTGGACCACCCAGCTGTTCAACCCCGACGAGGCCGAGCTGATGGCGGAAGGACGAGGTGCTGCCCAGGACCTCTTCCCGTACAGCGGCTACACGAGCAGCACCCACCTCTTCCTCTGGCCCTTCACGCTCGGCGTGCTCGACCGGGTCGGCGTGCCGCTGACCGTCGTCACGGCGCACGTCATCGGAGGCATCTCCTACGTGATGCTCGGCGCGACGGGGTGGTTCCTGATGATGCGCCGGATCGGCGGTCTCCGCGCCGCCTTCCTCGTGCTCCCGACCACTGCCGTGCTGCTGCTCGGCTACCAGCCCAGCACGAGCGACTACCTCTCGATGACGAGCGAGTCGCTGCCGGTCGTGATCCTCTGCGTCGCCGCCCTGGTGATGCTCGGGCCGAGCCGACCCCTCGGCCAGTGGCGCCTGGTCGCCGGCAGCCTCGTAGCCGGGCTCGCCATGTGGGGCAAGCCCCAGAGCGGGCCGGTGGCCGTGGCCCTCGTGGGCGCGTGCATCTTCGTGGCCTGCGTCGAGAGACAGCAGGCGGCGAGTGACACGTCGTCGGGCGCCGTACTCCGTTCCGTCGTGCGGTCGGCGGCGCTGGCCGTCGCGGCCTTCGCCACGCCCACGATCGTCTTCCTGCTCCTCATGCAGCTGGGCGGCACCCTGGACGACTTCGCACGCGAGCCACTCACCTACATGTGGGACTACACCGCTCACCGCGAGGCTCGTGAGGGAATCGTCGCTCCGGCGCTCCCGGAGCGGCTCCAGGGTGTCGCCGGCTTCGCGACGGCGTTCCCCTTCGCCGCGGCGTGGACGCTGGGGGGCCTGCTCGCCATGTCGGGGCTGTCCGAGGTCCGGTCGCGCCTGCTTCGTGCCCTGGCACTCGCGGCGTTCCTGCTACCCCTGGCTGCCGCGGTCACGTGCCTGCTCCCGATCTACCCGCTGTTCCCGCACTACGCCAACTTCTTGTACGCCGGCTGCCTCCTGGCCAGCTGCGTGGCCGCGAGGCTGGTCGCACCCGGCCAGACCCCGGCCCACCCGCGGTGGATCGAGGGCACGTACTTCGCCGTCGCGTCCACGATCGTGCTGATGCTCATGGTGGCCGTCGTCCCGGGCAACATCAGCGACCTGGCCGGACAGGGTCGTCGCGCCCTGACCGGGGGCGGACTGTCCTTCGCGAACGAGGTGGACCTGGACGCGACGCCGCTCGCGACGGACTGCCCGGCCGGCAGCCGGGTGCTCACCTGGGGCTGGGCGTCGGAGCTCTACCTCTCCTACGACTGGGTCCCGGCAAGCCGCTACGTGAACTCGACCTGGATGATCAACCCCACCGCGCACCAGGCGGAGTACGGCAGGATCCTGGTGCGCGAGCTGGAGGCGAACCCGCCGGACTGCATCGTCGAGGCGCTGGGGCCGGCGTTCTTCTCCGCGATCGATCCGGCCAACACCCTGGCCAACGTGGTCCCGGGCGCCTCGTCCCTGCTGGACTCCTGCTACACGCCGTCCGCGGCCCAGACGTTCGACGGCCGGGCGGTCACGCTCTACCTGCGCACGTCCGAGTGCTCCGGTCGTCGCGCGTAGCGGCGAGGCGTCGCACTGCCCTCCGGCGGGAGCGGGAGGGCGTCGTGGCACGTCGGCGATTGGGGTCGACGAGACGGATCTGACCTAGACTCCCAGCGCATCTGTCCAGCGTGCCGACCTGCCTCAGGACGAGCGCACATGTGAGCGAAGAGGACCACGCGTGCCTGTTTCACCCGACTTCACCTACGACGTCGTAGTGGTCGGTGGCTGCGGCCACGTGGGCCTGCCGCTGGCCGTCGCCTTCGCCTCCCGCGGGCTCAAGGTCGCCATCCACGACATCGACGCCCGCGCGGTCGAGCTCGTCAGCTCGGGCCGCCTGCCGTTCCGCGAGGACGGCGCCGAAGAGGTGCTCGCCAAGGCGATCGCCGACGACAAGCTGTACGTCACCACGGACGCGAACGTCCTCTCCGAGGCCGAGGCCGTGGTCGTCGTCATCGGCACGCCGGTCGACGAGCACCTCAACCCCGACCCGCGCGCGGTCAAGCGCGCGCTGCTCAGCAGCATGTCGCACTTCCGCGACGGCCAGCTGCTCGTGCTGCGCAGCACCGTGTACCCCGGTGTCACCCGCGGCGTGGAGCACATGTTCGAGGAGTCCGGCGTCAACGTCGACGTGGCCTTCTGCCCCGAGCGCATCGCCGAGGGCAAGGCCATGGAGGAGCTCTTCTCGCTTCCCCAGATCGTGTCCGGGCGCACGACCCGGGCCCGCGACCGCGCGGCGTCGCTGTTCAAGAACCTCACCGACTCGACGGTGGAGCTCGAGCCCGAGGAGGCCGAGCTCGCCAAGCTGTTCACGAACACCTGGCGCTACATCAAGTTCGCCGCGGCCAACCAGTTCTACATCATGGCCAACGACCACGGCCTGGACTTCGACAAGATCCGCAAGGCGCTGGCCTACGACTACCCGCGCGCTGCGGACATGCCCGGCGCAGGGCTCGCCGCGGGGCCGTGCCTCTTCAAGGACACCATGCAGCTGGCCGCGTTCACCGACAACTCGTTCCAGCTGGGCCACGCCGCGATGCTGGTCAACGAGGGCCTCCCGCTCTACATCGTGTCCCAGCTCGAGCGCACCCACGACCTGAGCACCAAGACCGTCGGCATCCTCGGCATGGCGTTCAAGGGGGAGAGCGACGACATCCGCTCGTCGCTGTCCTACAAGCTCAAGCGGATCCTGGAGTTCCGGGCCGGCGACGTGCTGTGCACCGACCCGTACGTCACGGTGGACCCGACGCTGAAGCCCCTCGAGACCGTCCTGGAGCAGAGCGACATCCTCATCCTGGCCGCGCCCCACCGGGCCTACCGCGACCTGGTGACCGACAAGCCGGTCGCCGACGTGTGGAACTTCCTCGGACGGGGCAGCACGCTGTGACCCTCGCCGTCTCCGTCGTCATCCCGGCGTACAACGAGGGCGACGCGATCATCCCGGTGCTGGACCGGATGTTCGACGCGGTCGAGCTCGAGTGCGAGGTCCTCGTCGTCGTCGACTTCGAGGAGGACTCCACCGTCCCGGTGCTCCAGGCGTACGCCGAGAAGGAGCCGCGGCTCACCACCCTGGTCAACACCTACGGCCGCGGGCCGGCGTACGCCATCCGCTACGGCATCGACCACGCCCGTCACTCGGCCGTCGTGGTGACGATGGCCGACGGCAGCGACGACCCGCGCCAGATCGACGACCTCGCGCGGCTCATCGACCGCGGTGTCGTCGTCGCCGCGGCGTCCCGCTACTCCCCCGGCGGCCAGCAGGTCGGCGGACCGATGGTCAAGGGGATGCTGTCGCGCACCGCGGGACTGTCACTGAGCCGGCTGGGACGCGTCGGGACGCACGACGCCACCAACAGCTTCAAGGCGTACTCGACCGACTTCATCCGCGAGGTCGGCATCGACAGCCAGACCGGCTTCGAGATCGGGCTCGAGCTCACCGCCAAGGCGCGGCGGCTGCGTCGGCCGGTGGCCGAGATCTCCACGATCTGGCTGGACCGGACGGACGGGGACTCCAACTTCGAGCTGAAGGCGTGGATCCCCAAGTACCTGCGCTGGTACCGCTTCGCGTTCGGGCCGCGCCTCTCCGTCGAGGAGCTGAAGCGCCAGAGCGCCGCGATCGCCGCACGCAACTCCACCTCCAAGTAGACGAACGGAACACGCAGATCACATGACTGAGACAACCCCAGGGACAAGCACCGGGACGACCGCGAGCAAGGGCAAGGTCCTCGTCTCCGGCTCCGCCGGCTTCATCGGCGGGTACGTCGTCGAGGAGCTGCTGGGCCGTGGCTACTCCGTGGTCGGCATCGACAACTACTCGAAGTACGGGCCGGTCGAGAAGTCCTACGACAACCACCCGGACTACTACTTCGTCGAGGACGACGTCCGCAACGTCGACGTGATGAAGAAGCTGTTGTCGGACTGCGACCACCTGATCGCCGGCGCCGCACTCATCGGCGGCATCTCCTACTTCCACGCCTACGCCTACGACCTGCTGGCCACCAACGAGCGGATCATGGCCTCGCAGTGCGACGCCGCCATCGAGGCGCACCAGCACGGCAAGCTGAAGAAGGTCACCTACCTCTCCAGCTCGATGGTGTTCGAGTCCACCGAGCACTGGCCGTCGAAGGAGGGCGACGAGCGGAAGATCCCGCCGCCGCTCTCGTCGTACGGCTTCCAGAAGCTGGCCGTCGAGTACTTCGCCAAGGCCGCGTGGGAACAGTACGAGCTGCCGTACACGATCGTGCGCCCGTTCAACTGCGTCGGCATCGGCGAGGGACGCGCGCTCGGCGACGTCGAGATCGACTCGGGCAACGTCAAGCTGGCCATGAGCCACGTGGTGCCCGACCTGGTGCAGAAGATCGTCAAGGGGCAGGACCCGCTCCACATCCTCGGCGAGGGCAACCAGATCCGGCACTACACCTACGGTGGCGACCTCGCGCGCGGCATCGTCGAGTGCATGGAGCAGGACGCCGCGTTCAACAACGACTTCAACATCTCCACCCCGGAGTCGACGTCGGTGCGCGAGCTCGCGGAGGTGATCTGGCGCAAGATCAAGGGCCCGGACGTGCCGCTGCGGATCGTCAGCGACCCGGCCTACGAGTACGACGTGCAGAAGCGCGTGCCGGACGTCACCAAGGCGCGCGAGGTGCTCGGCTTCGAGTGCACCACGACCCTCGACGACATGCTCGACGAGGTCATCCCGTGGGTCACGCAGGCCGTGGCCGACGGGAAGCTCTGACCGGTCGATGACGACGCACCCGCTGCGGCAGCAGCTCGTGCGACGTCGCGGCGCCGTGCTCCTGCTCGTCCTGTACCTGGCGTGCTCGGCGGTCGGGGTCGGCCTGGTGATGCACCACTACCCGTACCCGTCACCCATCGACGAGGTCGTCCACTTCGACTACATCCACGACTTCCCGCACGTGCCGGTCAACGGCGAGACGATCTCGCCCGAGGGGCTCGACGAGTGGGCCTGCCGCACGATGGGGCCGGAGTACCCGCTGAGGGTGCCCGACTGCGGCGGCCCCTACGTCGCGAAGAAGTTCCCCGGAGACGGCTTCTCGACCGCGGGCAGCACGCCGCCGCTCTACTACGGCGTCACCGCCGTGATCGCGCGACCGGTCGTGAAGGTGACGCCCTGGTCGCTGTGGGACGTGTCCCGCGCGATCGGAGCCCTGTGGCTGACCGCGCTGATGGTGGTGATCCACCTGCTGGCCCGCCGGCTCGGCGTCCCGACCGCGACGGCCGCGGCCGCGGCCGTGTTCACGGGGCTCTCACCGACGGTCGTGGCCTCGGCCGGGACCATGGGCCCAGACACCGCGACCGCCGTCACCAGCGGGCTGGCCATGATCGCCGCCCTCACGTACGACGGGTCGCGACGGCGGCTGCTGCTCCTGCTCGGCGCCGTGGCCCTCGCCGCGGTCACCAAGTTCACCGCGTTCGCCGCCGTGGGCGCGGTGATCGTCTACCTGGTCGTGCGCCCGCTGCTCGCCCGCGACCCCGAACAGCGCCGGCTCCGGCCTGGCCTGCTCGCGGCGGCCGGCTGCCTGGCGGTGTTCGGCGTGATCTCGTTCGTCTGGGGCCTGCGCTTCCAGAGGTCGGGGCTGGTCGACCCCGACACCATCCCGATCAACGTCCTGCTGCACGCGGACAAGGTCGACTGGGGCGCCATCTGGGAGCAGATGCTCTACACCTTCTTCAGCCCCGGCACGGGCAACTGGCAGCCCGGCTTCCTGGCCGACGGCACCAACTCGTTCGTGGTGACCGTGACGTCCGGGGTCTTCGCCGCCGGCGTCCTGGTGGCCGCACTGGCCCTGCGCAACCGCCCCCGCGTGAGCGCCCTCGGCCTGGGCCTGCTGGTCATGGTGCTCGTCAGCCCGTTCCTGCTGGTCGCGCTCAACTTCTACGCCAACCACCTCTACTTCCAGCTGTCTCCGCGCTACGGCTACGCCCTGCTGCCCGGGATCGCCGCCGTGACGGCCTGGGCCTTCCGGGCCCCCGCGCACGGCCGCGCACTCCTCCTCCTGGCCGCCCTGTCGATCGTCAACCTCCTCACGTGAGCCCGGTTGTTCAACCAACCGGGGCGGGTCACCGCAGCGGGTGGTGGCTCTTCCACCACCCTCCCGTGACCGGACCGCGAGCGGCGGAGCGAGGAGGTCCCGCCGCCGTGGTGGGTCTGGCGGCTCGTCGTGAGGGACGAGCGACGAGTGGGTAGGCGGCGGGATCTCCTCGTGCAGCCGCCGGCGACCATGGTCCCAAGCCCGCCGCAGGCGACCCCGACGATGCCGGGGCGGAGGCCTCGCAGTTGTTAGCATGCGCCCCATGCCACCGACCCCGCCTGCGCGGGTGCTGGTCATCGTCCCCGCGTGGAACGAGCAGGACTCGGTCGTCGCCACGATCAACGAGATCCGGACCACCAACCCCTCGATCGACGTGCTCGTCATCGACGACGGCTCGCTCGACGCCACCGCGCAGCGCGCGGCCGCCGCGGGCGCCCTGGTCTGCCGGCTGCCCTTCAACCTCGGTGTCGGTGGCGCGATGCGCGCCGGCTTCCGCTACGCCCAGCGCCACGACTACGACGTCGCCGTGCAGGTGGACGCCGACGGCCAGCACGACCCCAGCTACCTGCCCACACTCGTCGCCGCACTGGACGACGCCGACGTCGTGATCGGCTCCCGGTTCGCCGGGCCGGACGCGACGTACACCGTGCGCGGCCCGCGCCGCTGGGCGATGGTGCTGCTGGGCCGGGTGCTCAGCCGCCTGGCGCACACGACCGTCAACGACGCCACGTCCGGCTTCCGGGCGGCCGACCGGCGGGCCATCGGCGTCTTCGCGGCGCACTACCCCGCGGAGTACCTCGGCGACACCGTCGAGTCCCTCGTCATCGCGCTGCGCACCGGCTGCACCATCCGCCAGGTGCCCGTGCAGATGCGGCCGCGGACCGCCGGCACGGCCAGCGCCTCACCCGTCCGCGCCGCGATCTACCTGTTCCGCGCCGTCGTGGCGCTGACCCTCGCCCTGGTACGCCGCTGGCCGACGCAGGTGGCTGCGAACGAACCGGTCGGGCAGGCCGTGGACACCACGGTGACGCTGCCTGCGGGCCAATCGGTCGGGAGGCCGTGATGGGCGCCAACCTTCTCGGCCTCGCCATGGCGGTGGCCATCCTGGTCACGCTCTTCGAGATGCTGCGCCGGCACCGGCTGCGCGAGAAGTACGCCCTCATCTGGTTCCTGATCGCGCTGGCCGCCGTCGTGGTCGCGGTGTTCCCGGGCCTGCTCGGCTGGGCCACCGACCTGCTCGGCCTGAGCCTCCCCTCGAACCTCCTCTTCTTCGTCGCCTCCGTCGTCCTGCTCCTGCTCACGCTCCAGCACAGCTACGAGCTCGGCCGTCTCGAGGAGCGCACCCGGACCCTGGCCGAAGAAGTCGGCCTGCTGCGCCTGGAGATCCAGCGCGCCACCGGCGAGGACGACACCGAGGTGCAGCAGGCACGATGAGCCCCACCCCATGACGGGGCCGCGGGTCACGGCGGTCGTCCTCGCCTACGGCGCCGAACCGGTCCTCGGCGAGTGCGTCCACGCCCTCCTCGACTCGGCCGGTGCGGACGTCGACGTGGTGCTCGTCGACAACGGCTGCACCACCGACGCGGTCGAGCGGCTGCGCGACGTCACCGGCGTCACCGTGGTCACGCCGGGCACCAACACCGGGTTCGCCGGCGGCTGCAACCTCGGCGCCCGCCACGCCGAGTCGCCCGTGCTCGCGTTCGTGAACGGCGACGCCGTCGTCCGGCCCGGGGCCCTGCGCGCCCTGGCCGACGCGCTCGAGGACGAGACGGTCGGCCTGGCGAGCGGCTCGCTGCGCCTCTACGACGAGCCGGACGTGATGAACTCCGCCGGCAACCCGGTCCACTTCACGGGGCTCAGCTGGGCCGGCGGGCTGGGCGAGCCGGCCGCCGACCACGCGACGCCGCAGGACGTGGCGTCCGCGACCGGCGCCGCGACCGCCGTGCGCGCCGACCGGTTCGCCGAGCTCGGTGGCTTCTGCGAGCCGATGTTCGCCTACTGCGAGGACGCCGAGCTGTCGCTGCGCACCTGGCAGCACGGCTGGCGGGTGCGTTACGTGCCCGACGCCGTGGTGCTGCACCGCTACGAGTTCTCCCGCAACCCCCTCAAGAGCTACCTGCTGGAGCGCAACCGGCTCTTCCTGGTCGCGACGCTGTACGAGCGCCGTACCCTCCTCGTGCTGCTCCCGGTGCTGGTCGCGCTGGACGCCGCCGTCGCCCTCGTGGCACTGCGGCAGGGGTGGTTCCGCGAGAAGGCGCGCGGCTGGTGGTGGCTGCTCCAGCATCGTGGTGAGGTCGCCGGGCGGCGACGGCTGGTGCAGGAGTCCCGTCGCGTGCCCGACCGGGAGGTGCTGCGGCTGCTCACCGGCGACTTCGCACCGGGAGAGTCGACCGGACTGGCCGCGCCGGCCCCGCTCCGCGTCGCGTCGCGGGGCTACTGGGCCGTCGCGCGCCGCGTGCTGCGCGTGAGCGTCACCCGTCCCTGACCAGCTCGTAGACGTACCGCGGCTGCCCGTTCCAGGTGAGCGTGTCGATCTCCCGGACGCACCTGCTGTGCATGACGTAGGGCGTCAGCACGTGGGTGACGCCGAGGGAGGTCTCCGCCAGCCGGCACGGCAGGATCGCGATCGAGATGAGGGCCGGACCGGGCGCGCTGATGACGGCCAGGGCGTCCTCCGGCGAGCCCTCGGGCAGCGTGAACGCCATCAGCACGTAGCTGACGCCACGGTTCCACGCCTCCTCGTAGGTGTGGTCGGGGTCGAGCTGCTCCCAGCGGGACACCACCGGACCCGTCCGTTGGTACCCGGTGACGGTCGGGACGCCGTTCGCCGCGAGGAGCGCGGTGTCCTCCGGCACGACGGCGACCCAGCGGCTCCCGTCGGCTTCCGCCGCGACGGCGTAGGCGTGCATCTTGTGGGCTGCCTCCGAGCCGCGCAGGTCGCCGAGCCCGAACACCACGGGGTTCGCGTTGTAACCGGCCACCACCAGCAGGGCGGTCGTGGCGGCCACCGGCCAGGCCCGTCGCGGCCAGCGGGTCAGGCACCAGACCAGGGCGGCCACGGCGGCCACGCTGACCCACACCTGCACGAGACCCAAGCTCGGGAGGGTGCGCTGGAGGTCGCTGACGCCGTACGCCGTCACGGCGAAGCAGAGCACGGCGGCGTAGCCGGCCTGTCGTGCGGTGCCGGCCTCCAGGCGCGACAGCACGAGGCAGAGCATGAGCGCGGCGGGGTAGCCGGCCGTCTGGGCCGCCCGGATCGACTGGAGGGCGTTCAGGAGCGGCACGTGCTCGCCGACGACCCCCCAGGACACGGCCGCCCACGAGGTGATGACCACCGTCAGGACGGCCAGGCTCGTGACGGCCGCCCACTGCGGACGCGTCGCCGCACGGCGGGCCGCCGACCACACGACGGCAGCCCACACGCCGCAGACCAGGAAGGCCGAGGAGATCTCGCTCTGGTTGTTCAGCACCGGGAAGGGGTCGTCCTCGAGGTCGCCGAGCCCGGGCGCCCCGAAGAGCAGGAAGGGTGGCTGCGGCTGCCCGGTCACCCGGCGCAGGCCGGGGTAGACGGTGGTGAGCTCGGCGTGCAACGCCGCCCAGTTCTCCCAGAGCACCCCCGCGAAGACGGCCACCGCGATCACCGCGCCGACGCCGATCGTCGTCAGGGAGACCCGCCGGTCGGCCCGCTCGCGGACCAGGTACCAGCCGGATGCGAGCACCAGCGGGACGCCGATGGTCAGGGACCACGGGACGTAGAAGCTGGCCAGCCTCGCCAGGCACAGTCCCCCGATCCCCGCGAGCAGCACGCCCACGAGGTGGCGACGGGCCGCGAGCTGGTCCCGGGCGAGGAACAGCAGGTAGCAGCCGGCGGCGGCGAAGCCCAGGATGCGGATCGGGGTGAAGGACCACCACAGGGTGGCCGGCGCCAGGAAGCAGAGTGCGACGCCGAGCCAGGACATCGGCCGCGTCGCCCCCAGGCGACGCAGCAGACGCGGCAGGGTGAGGAACAGCAGCAGCCACGGGAACGCCGAGTACGCCGCGAAGAGCATCGCGTCCGGCAGCCACGCGCCCAGCCGCAGCAGGTTGCCGTCGAAGAACAGCACGGAGCTGAACCCGCCGCCCGAGGAGATCTGGTCGACCAGGTCGGGCGCCTGGCTGAGGTACGGCGCCTGCGCCGCGCCGTGGACCAGCGTCTCCAGCGCGATGGGGGTCTGGGTGAGCCACTCGTCCTCCCGGATGGGCAGCGGTGTGCCCCACTGGTGGGCGAGAGGGGTCGCGGGGTCCTGCCGCAGCTGGCCCAGCGACGAGGTGGTGGCGCCGGTCAGGGTGACGACGGCATAGCCCAGGAGCGGCAGGGCCACCTCGAAGGTGTCGGCCCACGAACCGCGCCACCGCCACGACCGCCGACGGCCCTGGACCCGACCCGGGACGTGGACCGCCTCGTCGTCCGGGGCCGGCGCCGTGTTGGTGTCGATGAGGTGCTCCTGGGTCCCCGAGGCGGTGTGAACGCGGGTCAGGCTAACGCAGCGATCGAGCCGCCCCGCGCACCCCGGACCCGGCGGTCGACCGGCCCGGATCCGGTTCCCCGAGGCTGCGCTGGATCCGTCTCGAGCCGGCCCGCACGTTATGCTCTCGCCGCCTCACCACCCCGGTGCGGGCCGCACGGGGGACTCGGAGGACCATGACCACGCACCGCCCATCGACGCGGATGACGGCCGTGTGGGCCATCCTCGCCTTCGCGGTCACCGTGGCCGTCGCCCTGCTCGGCGTGTCGAAGGCACCGGGCAGCCCGTTCGACGAGGCGGCGCACCTCGACTACGTCGCCAAGCTGTCCCACGGGCACATGCCGAAGGTCTACGAGCAGTACGGCCAGGACGTCCTCGGCGAGCTGGCGTGCGACAACCCGCGGGGCGAGGCGTGGGCCGGCCTGGAGCCGTGCGGCTCGAAGCACTACACGCCCGGACTCGCGCCGTGGGGCGGCCTGAGCACCGCCACCAACTACGCCCCCACCTACTACGCGCTGACCGCCGTGCCCTACCGCGTCTGCGACGTGACGACGTCGCTGCACCCGCGGGTGTGCGGCCGGGTGGCCAACACCCTGTGGCTCGGCGCCGCGTCCGTCGGGTTCTTCCTGCTGATGATGCTGCTCGGCTGCGCGGTCCTGCCGGCGCTGCTGGTGTCGGTCGGCACCTCGCTGATGCCGGCCGTCCTGCTCCAGGGCATCACCGTCAACCCGGACGCCGCGGTGCAGGCGTTCGCCGCCTGGCTCGCCGTCCTGGCCGTGTGGATGGCCACGCGGTCGCGCATCGGGCACTGGAAGCAGGTGCTCCTCATGGGTCTGGCCGGCGTGTTCACGGTGACGGCCAAGGAGACCACGCTGGTCTCCTTCTCCGTGGTGATGCTGATGCTGGCCTTCCTGCTCAGCCACGGGCGGCCGCGAGCCGACCAGGTACGCCGGTGGGCCGCGATCGCCGGGACCGTCGCCGTCGTCGTGCTGGTGGCCGCGCTGAGCCGCATCCTCCAGCCCGACCTCCGTGGGGTCGGCGGTGTGAACACCCTCGAGGAGCTGAGCAAGGTCCCGGCGGACGTGATCGACGACGGAGCGCTCGGAGCCTTCGGTGCGTCCATGGCGCCGTTCACCGGGCTGGTCTGGGGACCGCTGGCCGGGCCGTACCTCTTCGCCGTCAGCGCCGCGATGACCGCGATCACCTGGGGCCTGGCCCTGCAGATCCGGCTGCCGCGACGCCTGGTCCGCACGGCCCAGGAGCCGGCCCCCGTGCCCAGCGACGGCGTCGTGGTGGAGAAGACCCCGGGCGAGGGCGCCTTCCCCGTCCTGGCCATCGCGCTGAGCTGGATACTGCCGGCGGCGCTCATCGTCCTGACCTGGCTATCCTCGCGGGCCGTGCCGTACCAGCAGCGCTACTACATGGCCACGGCCGCGCTCCTGCTCGTCATGGGCACCGCCACCACGACCAACCCCTGGCTGCGCTGGCTGTCGGCGGGCGTGCTGGCGCTGACCAGCGCCATGGTCGTCCAGTCCCTGCTCACCGCTTAGGGTGGTCATGCCACCTCCAGGCTCCGACCAGACATCTGCGGGGAGAACCACCACGTCATGAGTGACGACACCACGTCCGAGGCCTACGCCCAGCGCCTCCAGCAGCGCGAGGGCGCGCGCTGGAAGCAGCTGCTCGACGTGCAGCGGCCCTACCGCTGGAACCTGCGCCGCCTCGGGCTGGGCCGCACCCTCGACGTCGGCTGCGGCATCGGCCGCAACCTCACCACCCTCCCCTCGGGCAGCCTCGGCGTCGACCACAACCCGAGCTCGATCGCGGTCGCCCAGTCCCGGGGGCTCGACGCCGTCACCACCGACGAGTTCGACGCCCGCCACCCCCAGCCGCCGGCCCAGCCGGAGTACGACAGCCTCCTCCTGTCCCACGTCCTGGAGCACATGACCCGCGACGAGGGCATCGGGCTGCTCGAGCGCTACCTCCCGTTCGTGCGGCGCACCGTCGCGGTGATCTGCCCGCAGGAGCGCGGGTACACCACCGACGCGACCCACGTGACCTTCCTCGACGGCCGCGACATCGCCGGCATGCTCGAGCAGGTCGGGCTGCGCACCCGCTCGGTGCGCTCCTTCCCGTTCCCGCGGTTCGCCGGCAAGGCGTTCACCTACAACGAGACGGTCGTGCTGGCCGACCGGCCGTGAGCGGGCCGTCGATGGGACCCGAGGACGAGGCCGAGCTGCGCGAGGCGCTGCGGCTCGCGCGTCGCGAGCTCAAGCTCGCCCGTGGCCGCCAGGAGGTCGCCGAGGAGGCGATCCAGCGGGTACGTCGCCAGCGTGCCGCCCTCCGCCGGCAGGTCCGGTCGAGCACCGACGCACTGGCCCGGCTGCTGTCGGAGCGCTACTGGGCCGAGCAGCCGAGCGGACTGGCCGCGCGGCTGCGTCCTGGCGGCGACGGGGCCGGGGCGGAGCGCGCCCGGGTGGCCGCCGTGGAGGCCAGCGGGCTGTTCGACGGCGGCTGGTACCTGCGGCACCGGCCCGACGCCGTACGCGACCTCGTCTCGCCCGCCCTCCACTACGTCCGCATCACCGACAACAGCGCCGATCCGGGGCCGGACTTCGACACCCAGGCGTATCTCGAGGACCACCCGGAGGCGCGCGGAAGCGACCTTCCGGCCCTCCTGCACCACCTCGGCCACGACCCCGGCGCCCGTGGCTGACCCGGCCCTCGAGACCGCCGCGTTCCGGGTGCGGTGGCTGGCGTTCGTGCGGGGCTGGACCGCGGAGCCCGACCCGCAGCGCCGGCGGGCGCTCATCGACCGGGTGCTGTCCGAAGGGCTCGACGCGGGGATCTCCGAGAGCGGCGCCGACCCGCGCGACGACGCCGCCGACGCCTTGGTGGACCCCGCCGACCGGATGGCGTGCGAGCACGACCTGGTCGCCGCCAGCGCCATCTTCAACGACTACGGCTACATGTGGCACAGCCGGGAGCTGCACTGGCAGTTCTGCGGCCACCACGAGGGGCTGCGCCACTTCATCCGGTTCGGCTGGAAGGAGCTGCGCAACCCGTCCCTCGACTTCGACGTCTGGTGGTACTGGACGACGTACCTCGACCCGGCCGGCGAGGACGTCAACCCGCTCGTGCACTACCTCGCCGAGGGCCGGCTCCAGGGGCTCGAGCCCCTGCCGCCGGTGCTGCCGGTCCGCGAGGTGCCGCCGGCCGTCGAGCGACCGCGTCGCGCGTGCCTGCTGGCGGGCTTCGACGGCGACGGCATGGTCGACGACTACGTGGTCGAGTACGTCGCCGAGCTGAGCCGGCACGCCGACGTCTTCTACCTGGCCGACTGCTCGCTCGAGGAGGGCGAGCTGGACAAGCTGGCGCCGTACACGAAGGGCCGCTGGGCGATCCGGCACGGCCGCTACGACTTCGGCTCCTACGCGATGCTGGCCCGCGACCTGGTCGGGTGGGACACGCTCGCGGAGTACGACGAGGTGCTGCTGACCAACGACAGCAGCTACCTGCTGCGTCCGCTCGACGAGGTCTTCGCGACGATGGACGCCCGCCCCGCGCACTGGTGGGGGCTCCAGGCCACCGACGACCACTTCCGGCCCGGCGACCAGGAGCGGCTCGGGCGGCGACTCCGGGTGACCGACCTGGTCACCGAGTCGCGCGAGCGCCGGCCCTGGCGCATGTCCGACTCGTTCCACGTCGGCTCCTACTTCATGGTGCTGCGCTCGGAGGTGCTGGCCGATCCCGAGCTGCGTCGACGGCTGGAGACGGTGGCGCGCCAGTCGGACAAGAACTCGATCATCCGCAAGTACGAGATCGGCATCTCCTCCTACCTGACGCTGGCCGGGTACCACGTCGAGACGTTCATCGACGGCGTGCTGCCGTTCCACCCGATCTACCGCGAGTCGGTCTTCGAGCTGATCGAGGAGGGCTTCCCGTTCATCAAGCGGCAGTTCCTCCACGAGAACCCCTTCCACGTCGTCGACCTCCACCGCTGGAAGAAGCGCGTGCTGGCCCTGACCCCGGGCGCGGACGTGGACGCGATGGAGCGCAACCTGTGGCGGGTCTCGCCGTCGTTCAACCTCAACCGCGCCCTGTCGGTCCGGAGGCTGCCCGGCGTCTGGTTCCACCGCGAGGAGCTCATCGGTCCGGACAACTTCGACGACCTCGAGCGGTTCGTGCCCCGCTTCGACCACTGGTGGGTCTTCCCGGTCGACCCCCGCACCGGTCGGGTCGGCGGGCACCTGCGCGCCGTGTTCGAGGCGGTCCGCCACGACCCGACGATCAAGAAGGTGATCATCGGGCCGACCGAGAACCCCGGCATCGGTGGCGCCAACGTGGCCGCCGTCCTCGCCGAGAGCCAGGGCGCCCAGTGGTACCTGCTGCGGGCCGGCGTGATCTTCGTCAACGAGGGACCCCGCGCAGACGTCGCACACCCGCTCCAGCCGCGCAAGCACCGGTTCGTGGACGTCGGGCACACGACCGCCCTGCTTGCGTTCGGCAACGGGCTGCCCCGCGAGGCGGACGAGGTGTCGCAGCTCCGCCTCCGCGAACGGCTCCACGACCTGGACCTCACGCGCCTGGTGTGCGCCTCCTCGGAGCGGCAGTCCATGGCCCTGGCGCCGCAGGTGCTGTCCCCGCACTCACCCAAGCGCCGGGTCACCGGCTCCCCGCGCGCGGACCTCCTGCTCCGGCCCGAGGAGGCCCTCGCCCCCGACCTGCGCGCCCAGCTCGACCTCCTGCGTCGTGCCCGCGCGGGACGCCGTCTGGTCGTCTGGGCGCCGGCCGACAGGGACACCAGTCCGGTCCCTCGGCTCGACGCCGAGCAGCTCAGGTGGCTGCGCGACCGCGCCGCCGAGCACGGCGCCGTGGTCGGCGTCCGGCCCCCGCGCCGTGAGCGGCCGAGCGACCCGGTGCTCGGGCTCGATCTTGCCGAGGTACGGGAGGCGGGCCTGCTCGTCCTGTCGCACCGCGTGCTGCCCGACACCGAGATGGTCCTGCGCTCGGCCGACGCCCTCGTCGGCGACTACACCGACGACCTGATCGACTACCTGGTGCTGGACCGTCCCGTGGCGGCGTACGCCCCCGACCTCGAGGAGGTCACCGCCTTCCCGGGCCTGGTCCACGACCTCGCCGACGTCGTGCCCGGACCGGTGCTCCGCACCTGGGACGAGCTGCGGGCGTCGTTCGACGGCCTGCTCGCCGAGCCCTCCGCCGAGCAGCGGGCTCGCCACGCGCGCGTGCGCGACGAGCTCCACCGGTACGTCGACGGCCGCTCCGCCGCCCGGGTCGTCCGCCTGGTCCAGGAGAGGTACCTGCCGATCGAGGAGTGGCTGGCGGAAGCCGCGACGTAGTCGCGGCGTGCGGTCCTCCCCAGGGTTGTCTGTGGTTGCGGTTCTGGGGTCGCCTGCGGCGGGCTTGGTTGACGCCTGCGGTGGGCTTCGGGACCCCTGCTGCGGTGACCCGCCCGGGGTGGGTGAGGTCAGCCGACCTCGCGCGCAGACCACCCACGGGTCGTGGGCGTGGGAACCGCAACCCAAGCCCGCCGCAGGCGAACCACCAACAGCACCCACGGCCTCAGGCGAAGCCCCGCATCCTCCACGCCAGCCGCCAGGCGTTGCGGTCGTCGGTGTGGGCGAACGCCAGGCGTACGGCGCGCGCGTAGGCGTCCCGCTCCGACGTACCGAGCGGGTCGAAGGCCGAGTCCAGGGCTGCGAGCAGCTCGTCGAAGGAGCGGGTCACCGGGCCGGGGAGGTACTCGTCGGGCGGGTAGCAGGCGGCCAACGGGGAGTCGCCCGTCTGGGGCGGGTCGGGCAGCCAGTGCAGCAGCCGGCGGCCGGTGAGCAGGAAGTCCACGGCCTCCTCGGCCTCGTCGGTGACGACGGCGTCGGCCACGCGCAGCACGGTGGACCCGTTGGCCACGGTGCGGTTCGCGACCCCGACGCCGACGACCGACCGGAGCGCGTAGGTCCAGCCGTCGGCGCGGTCGACGACCGGCTCGCGGACGCCGACCACCGCGTCGTGCCTGCGTGCCCAGTCGGCCAGCCGGTCGAGCTGGGCGGGATCCAGGTGCGGGGCCGCACCTCCGGGCCGCGGCCAGAAGACCAGCAGTCGCCGACCGTCGAGCCGCTCGCGCAGCGCCGCCTCCTCGCGGGCGAGGTCCTCGGGCAGGTCCGCCCGCACGACGAGGTCGTGGCGCGGCAGCCCGGTCAGCCAGAGGCCGGTGAGGCCGGGCGCCGGACCGGCTGCGGCACGCGCGAGGGCTTCGGCACGGGAGGCGACTGCACGCGCAGCCAGCTGCGCCTCTCCCTCCAGCTCGGCCCCGGTGAGCCTCGGCGGGCCGATCGGGAGGCCGCCGCCCACGTGCACGAACCGGTGCCAGGCCGCGGGCATGGGCATCTCGAACTGGTCCTCGGGGTGGCCGTCGAGCAGCACGAAGCCGCACCGCGCCAGTGCCTCCGACCCGTCGAGGTGGCCGAAGGACTCGACGACCAGGTTCTCCCCGGCCAGCTCGATCGGCCGGGACCGGGTCAGCACCACCTTGCGGACGGACGGGTCGTCGCGCACGGCCTCCAACACCGCCCGGGACCCCGAGGGCAGCTGGTGGGTGCGCCGGTCCACCGGGAACGCCCACCAGTGGTCGAGCTTGGGCAGCTCGCGGCTGCGCGACCGGAACCCGTACCCCGCCAGCGGGCGGTTGGGCACGACCGGCCGGCCGAGCCGGTCACGGCGCACGGTGGTGGACCGCGCGCGTACGTCGTGCGGCGAGACGCGGTCGATGCTGGCCAGGATGGCCGCCATGGGTGCCTCGGGCACCGCCTCGCGCAGCCAGTCCTCCCACTGGGCGAAGTCGGCGACGTGGCGCGGGTTCTCGGCCAGGAAGTTGCGCTTGACGAGCGGGAAGCCGCGGGCGGCCAGCTCGAAGAAGCGCCGGGAGTACAGCGGGTGGAACGGGTAGAGGTCGGACACGAGCGTGTCGAACTCGAAGCCCGAGTCGATCAGGTATCGGCTGATGCCCACCTCGTACTTGTGGACGACCGACATCTTCTCGGCCTGCGGCACCACCGCGTCCAGCCGCCGGCGGAAGCCCGGGTCGTCGATGACCGGACGCCGGAAAGCGAGGAAGTAGGAGCTGAGGTGGAGGTACAGCACGTCGGACCAGTGACGCGGCCCCACCAGCGTGACCTTGGCCTCGGCGAGGGACAGCAGGGCCTCGGGGTCGTCCAGGTCGTCCTCGTTGAACTCCATGGAGGTCGCCTGGAGTCCCCACCAGTCGCAGGCGCGCGTGTCCATCTCGGCGAAGGTGTCGTCCAGCGGCCGGAGCAGGAAGCAGCTGTCGTTGGCGAGGACGACCTCGTCGTACGTCGTGAGCGTGTCCCAGCCGACCAGGTCGCGGGCCAGCATCGAGTACGAGCCGAAGTCGTAGGCGCCGTGCGGGATGCTCCACGCACCCGCCACGACCCCGTCCAGCTTGTCGAGCTCGCCGGGCTCGAGCACCCCGTCCGCGAGGTAGTAGACGTCGGCGTGCCGCGCGAGCTCGCGCAGGTACTCCACGACGTACTCGTCGACCAGACCGTCGCGGTCGTAGGCCGCGAACAGGCAGACCCGCCGGACCGACCCACCGGTCAGCCGCGGGTGCTCGCGCTCCGGCGCCGGGGGCGGCACGGGGAGGTGGCCGGCCTGCCGTCCGACGAGCAGGTAGTGGAGCAGCGGGTCGACGTCCTCGCGGGCCGGGTCGAGGTACTCCGACCAGTACCACCACAGGTCGAAGTCCAGGCTGGGCGCTCGCAGCTCGCGCCACCCGTTGGTGACGAACTGGGTGAGCGGGTCGGCCGAGCGCAGCACCACACGGTTGGCGCGGGCGCGCGCGTACCCCTCCTCGTCGAAGGCTCCGCTCGCCCGGATCACCGCCTTGGCGCACCGCACCTCGACGCCGTGCTCCGGCACGGGCGGCCGGCCCTTCGCCGGGGGGAGCCCGCCGGCCAGGGCGGCGTCGACCATCGCCGACCGCTCGTCGGGCTCGGCCCTACGCCAGCGGCGCACGAAGGCGTGCCAGCGCCTCTGGAAGTCGCCGGTGACGTCGCCGGTGACGGCGTCGGGGTCGCCCACCGGCTCAGCCCTCCGGCGGGTAGCGCTCGGCGGTGCGGCCCTCGGGGGTCATCAGGAAGTGCACGAGCGGGTTGACGCCGAGGTCGAGGACCTCCGGGTGGTCCTCGACGTACTGCGCGGTGTCGAAGTCGGGACTCGGGCTGCGGAACGGCGAGACGGCGTTGCGCAGGAAGTGCAGTCCGGGCTCGTCACCGGACCGGACGACGTCCTGGTAGGACCGCAGGTACCACGCGGCGTCGAACAGCGGCGTGGTCCGCAGCAGCTCCAGCTGCTCGGCCTCGTCGGGCGTGGGCAGGTCCTGCTGGAGACGGCTGAGCAACCGCCGGTCCGCGGTCTTGCGCGCGATGTCCAGTCGCAGACGGGCGGCCAGTGCCTGGGACAGCACCTCGGCGGTGCGCTCGGCGCGGTTGCGCCGGGCCCTCAGCTTCGCCAGCCGGGCCTGGGCCCCCTCGTCCTCGCGACGGGCCGCGGCGAGCTCCGCACGCACGCGCGTCAGCTCCTCGGTGAGCCGGGAGATCGCCTCGTCGCGCTCGTCGGCCGGCTCCACTGATGGCACGCCCGGGACCATATCGCAGCACCCCTCACCGACCCCGGCGTGTACATTCGCGTCGACCAGGGGACAGACCGTGCCGGACCGCAATCCGCGGAGGTGGAGCAGCGTTGGGGCCGGACGTCGACCTGCTCTGGCGCCTGGTCGTCCACGTGGCCCTGACCGGCCTGCCGCTCGCGGCGGCCATGGTGGTCGCCGTACGACGCGGCGTGCGCGACGTGCCCGTGCTGCTGGCCCTGGGGCTCGCCGCCTCGGGGACGTCCGCGATGCTGGCGTTCTGGGCCTTCTGGGTGGACCCGCGTCTGGGCAAGGCCACCGCCGTGGCGCTGGTGCTCGGGTCGCTGCTGGCCCTCGCGGTCTGCCGTCCGCACCGGCTCGAACGACCCCTGCTGGCCCGGCTCGCCGTGCCGCTGGCGCTGTGGGCCCTCGGCTCGACGTTCATCGTCTTCCTGGGCTTCCTCCACGGCGGCACCGACCTGCCGCTGGCGACGGCGTCCCTCCGCTTCTCGCACCAGCTGCCGGGCGACAACGAGATCCCGGGGTACTTCGCCGCCTGGTTCTACGACCACGGCCACCGCCCGATGCCCCCGCCGCCGTACGGCGACTGGCTCTCCAGCGACCGGCCGCCCCTGCAGATGGGCTATGTCCTCGCACAGCGACCGTTCGGCTGGGACCTGACGGGGCTGCACTACCAGGTGCTGAGCGTGGTCGTGCAGCAGCTGTGGATCGTCGCGACGTGGGCCGTGCTCGTCGCGGCCCGCGTGCGCCCGCTCGGCCGGGGGCTGGCCATGGTCGCGCTGATGGTGAGCGACATCGCGATCGTGCACGGCTTCTTCGTCTGGCCCAAGCTGATCGCCGCCGCCTGCGTGCTGGCGGCCCTGGCGATGGTGCTCTCCGAGGACTGGCCGCGCTGGCGTCGCAGCAGCCCGGGCCTCGCGCTGTTCGCCGCGCTCTGCGCCCTGTCGATGCTCGCGCACGGCGCGAGCGCCTTCGCGCTGGTCCCGCTGGTGGTGTTCGCCGCGGTGCGCGGGCTGCCGGCGTGGCGGCCGCTGCTGGCGGCGGTCGTGGCCGCGGTCGCCCTCCTCGCCCCCTGGACGGCGTACCAGACGTGGGTCGACCCGCCCGGCGACCGGCTCATCAAGTGGCAGATCGGCGGATCGCTGGCGATCGACGACCGCGGGGCGGTGGAGACGGTCGTCGACAGCTACCAGGCCGCGGGCTGGGACGCGACGCTCGCCTACAAGAAGGGCAACCTCACCGGCCTGGTGCACGAGCGGGAGGCCGACGCCGCGGTCCGCACCGCCGTCGACCTGGTCGGCGACGGGAAGTGGCGCGACGCGATCGGGACCCTGCGGCTCCCGCGGTTCTTCTGGCTGCTGCCGAACCTGGGTCTGCTGCTGCTCGGCGCCGTGGCGATGCTGGTCGGCCGCGTCCGGCGGAAGGTGGGCGAGCACGAGTGGCGCTTCGCCACGGTCTCGCTGGGCCTGTGCCTGGCGATCGCCGCCGTCTGGGCCCTGCTGATGTTCGGGACGCCGGAGTCCGCCACGCTCATCCACCAGGGCAGCCTGGCCCTGCCGCTGCTCGCGATCGCCGCCCTCGTCGTCGGGGCGTACGCCGCCTCCCCAGGCTTCGCGATCGGGCTGACGGCCGTCAACGCGCTGGTCGTGCTGCTGCTCTACGTCCCCGCGCTGAGTCCCCCGCCCGGGAGCTCCTACTCGGTGCTCGCCGGGGTGCTCGCCGCGGTCGGGTTGGCGGGCTTCTGCTGGGTCGCCGTGCGCGAGGACCCCGCGCCGGGTCAGGCCCTCATCGCCGCCGAGGGGTAGACGGTCGAGACCCGGACGCCGTCGAGCCAGGCGGTGAGCCGCTCGGCCTCCACGCGGAGGGCCTTCTCGGCCGCCTTCGGGACGCGGTCGACGTACCTCACCGCGACCACGCCGGCGTCGTCCTGCACCCAGCAGCCCACGATCCGGCCGGCCCACCAGGCCGTGGTGCCGGCGTTGCCGTTGCTGTCGAAGAGATGAGGTGCGTGCGGACCGAGGTAGAAGGCGCGCTCCTTCCAGCCCATCACCGTCGGGTCCAGCACCGGCACGAGTGCCGCCCAGGGCCCCTCGTAGGTCACCTCGTCGAGGTCGTCGGGCAGCACCCAGCCCGTGCCACCGCCATCGAGCGACACCTGCTCCGCCCCGAGCGTCGCGAGGGCCTGCTTGACGATGCCGGCCGTGCCCCCGAGCCACCACTGGATGTCGGCGGCCGTGCCCGGCCCGAACGTCCGGAGCCACCGGCGGACCAGCTCGGCCCAGCCCTCGTCGGCCTTCCAGGGCTCCTCGACGCCCTGCCCGTCCGGCGCCAGCCACGCCTGCATCGACGTCCACTGCGGCCGGGAGATCCGCCAGTGACCACCGTTGCGGCCGCGGGCGATCAGCCCCTCGACGCCGAGCTGGGTCAGGATCCGCGGGGCGACCGAGACGTTGGCGGCGTACTTCTTGCCGGTCGCGAGCTGGAGCCGGCCGTCGAGCTCGGGCAGGGCCTCGCGGATCTCCTTGGCCCCGCGTTCGCTGCCGTCGGCGAGCAGGGCGAGCACCGCGGCGCACGCCCGGTCGACCCACGCGGCGCCGTCGTCGGCGATGCCGTGCTGCTCGACCTCCTTCGCCAGGCGCGGCCGCAGCTGTGCGGCCACCCGTGCCGAGGCGCTGCCCCAGGCGGCGGGCAGCAGGTCGCGCGGGAAGACGAAGACCGTACGCCGCATGGCGAGCTGCTTGACCAGCGTGCGGTCGTCGTACATCGCCCGGTCGACGTCCTCGACGGTCAGGCCGTCCACGCGAGCGAGCAGCGAGAGGTACACCGACGCCGGCTCGGTCGCATGGAGGACCGTCATCGCCTCGGTGGCCGCGACCGGGTCCGCGTATCTCTCCCCCGGCGCGATCCCGTGCCGGCGCGCGATGCGGGCCCGCCGCTCCTCGTCGGTCACGTGGCGCACTGGTGCCATGGTTCGATCCTGCCGGACGCCACAGACAGCCTCCACGGACAGCCTCCACGGACAGCCTCCACGGGCAGCCGGTTACCGTGACGGGATGAGGGCGGGCCTGCTCCTGTGCGTCGCCCTCCTCGCGGCGTGCTCGACGCAGGAGGACGGCGAGCCGGCATCGACTCGCTCGTCGCCCCCCTCATCGCCGCCCTCGGCCCCGACGAGCGAGGCGAGCGACCCACCCTCGCCCAGCACGACCGAGCCGTTGGTCATCGCGGTCAACGTCCGCCGCCCGCCCGCGGACCTGACCCGGCGCCAGGCGGGGCTGCTCCTGGACGGCGGCGTCACCCGCTGGAGCCAGCTCGGGCTGCCGGGTGGCCGGCTCACGGTGACCCGGCAGGTACCGGAGCCAGCGGGCCTGGAGCGCGACACCGTCGCGGTGGTGCCCGCCTCGGCGGTGGGTCCCGAGGTCCGCGTGCTGTCGGTGGACGGGGTGGACCCGCTGCGTGACCCGGACGACTACGTCCTGCGGGTCGTCGGACCGGAGCCGGCACGGGTCACCACGCTGACCGTGGTCGGCGACGTGATGCTCGGCCGCCGCGTCGGCGAGGTGGCGGCGGACCGCGGCGACCCGTCGTACCCGCTACGCCCGATGCAGCGCCGCCTGCGGTCCGCCGACATCACGGTCGGCAACCTCGAGGGCACGCTGTCCGACGACGGCCCGCCGCTGCAGGGCGGGGACTCGTTCCACGCCGACCCGAGGGTGCGGTCGGGCTTGCGGGACGCCGGGTTCGACGCGCTGAGCCTGGCCAACAACCACGCCGGTGACTACGGCGACCGGGCGCTGGTGCGGACCGTCGACCTCCTCCGCGAGGCCGGGCTCCGATCGTTCGGCGCAGGACCCGACCTGGCGGCGGCGCGGCGCGCGGCCGTGGTCGAGCGGCACGGCGTCCGCTTCGGCTTCCTCGGCTTCAACGCCATCGGCGAGACGCCCGCGGCCGGACCCGGTCAGCCGGGCGCGACGCGGGTGAGCATGCCGCCACGGACCGGGCCGCTGAACCGCGCCGAGCTCGGACGGATGCTCGACGACGTGCGCGCTCTCGCCGACCGCGTCGACGTGGTGGTGGTGATGCCGCACTGGGGCGAGCAGTACACCGAGCGTCCGTGGGCCGTCCAGGCACGGGTCGCCCGCGCCCTGGTCGGGGCGGGCGCGGACCTCGTGGTCGGCGGCCACCCGCACTGGGTGCAGGGGGCGTCGATGGTCGCCGGCTCGGGGCGGAGCGCCCTGCTGGTCAACTCGCTGGGCAACTTCACCTTCGACATGACGACACCGGAGACGAACGAGGGCCTGGCGCTCGAGGCGACGTACTGGGGCGAGGAGCTGAAGGGCGTGACGTTCGTGCCGTACCGGCTCGGACCGGACCACGCGCCGCGGGTGGTGCCGTACGCCGCGGCCGACCGGCTGTTCGCGAACTTCTGGAGGTTCAGCGGGCTCGGCCGCTGAGCCAGGCCCACAGCACCTCGCCGACCCGGCGCAGCTGCGCGCGGTCGACGACGGCCGGCACGTCCTGCGCGGAGTGGTACGCGGCGTACCCGGTGCCGCCGAGTCTCGCGGCCGGCAGCCCGGCGTCCGCGAACGACTCATGGTCGCTCCCGGTGTTCTCCTCGACCGCCGTGCGGATGCCCGCACGCCCGGCGAGCCGGAGCAGGGCGTCGCGGACCCGCGGCGTGGTGCCCTCGACCCACCCGACGGTCAGCGGTGGGCCGACGCCCACGCGGTCGAGGGAGACCATGGCTCGCAGGTGTCGCCGCTCGACCGGGCTCATCGTCGCGACGTAGTGCCGCGAGCCGACGTGGTGGTCGTCGTCACCGTCGCCGCGGGGCTCCTCCCCGCCGAACGCGACGAGGACGACCTGCGTCATCCCGTCGGCCCGGACGCGACGGGCCGTCTCGAGGAGCACGGCGATCCCCGAGGCGTTGTCCTCGGCTCCCGGTGCGACCGCGATCGTGTCGAGGTGCGCGCCGACGACGACGTACGGCCGCGCGGCGTCGAAGCCTCGCGGCGTGGCGACGACGTTCGCGGACCGGCCGGCCTCGACGTCGACGCCCCACGAGTTGCCCGCCGGGACGGGGTAGGTCTGGCGGGCGACGTCGTACCCGAGGTGCGCGAAGCGGTCGCTCACCCAGCCGGCGGCCTCCCGGAACGCCGGGCCGGTGGCCAGCCGCGGCCCGATGTCGCCGGCGAGGTGGCGGACGTCGGCCATGGCGCGCCGGCCGTCGAACGGCGGGATCTCCCGTTCCTCGCCGTGCAGGCTCGGCGACGGGGTCGCGGGCGCCGACGAGGGAGCACCGGACGAGCTCACCGTCGGGCGCGGACCGGCCGGCTTGCTGTCGGTCTCCGTGCACCCGCTCACGACCAGGACGCCGGCGGCGAGGGCCACGCCGTACCGGGACATGACCCGAGGGTAGGCACAATGGCCCCAGCAGACCCGTCCGCGAACGAGGGGGCAGATGAGCCGGCGTACGCACGCTGTGGTCGCCCTGCTCGCGGTCGCCGCGCTGATCGCCCTGGCCGCGTGGTGGGTGTCGGGCCGGGACGAGCGCGCACCGGTGCTGCTGCCCCGGCCATCGGCCACATCGGACACCTCGGCCAGCTCGTCGCCCGCCCCGACGTCGCGCGCCCCCAGCCCGTCGCCGACCTCGACCCAGACGATCCAGCCGGGCACGACCCTGACGCCCTGCCCGCGGCACGGTCGGGACGTGCCGATGACGATCGTCACCTTCAACATCCACAGCGCGATCGGCCACGCCGGGTACAACCTGGACCGGATCGCGGGTGAGATCGCGGCCGTCGAGCCCGACGTCGTCCTGCTCCAGGAGGTCGACAAGAACCGGCTGCGCAGCCACTTCACCGACGAGTCGGAGTACCTCGCCCAGCTGCTGCAGATGCGACGGGTGTTCGCCACGAACGTCGAGCGCGACGGCCTGCGCACCGGCGACCCGACGAGCGAGTACGGCACCGCCGTGCTCACGCGTCTCAAGGTCGACAACTGGACGCACACCCTGCTGCCGAACCTGCCCGGCCGTCAGCAGCGCGGCCTCCAGCACCTGGTGCTGCGGCTCGGCGGCCGGGAGGTCAGCATCTACAACGCGCACCTCGACCACACCACGCCCGTGCTGCGGCAGGAGCAGATGCGGCTGGCCCGCGACATCGTCGGCCTCGACGCGCTCCCGGCGATCTTCGGAGGAGACTTCAACGCCTCGCCCGGCTCCCCCACGCTCCAGCTGGCGCTCGACCCCGGGCACACCGACCTGGTCGACCCGTGGCCGCTGGTCGGCGAGGGCAGCGGACTCACCGTGCCGAACCTCGCGCCGCGCTCGCGCATCGACTACCTGCTGGCCACCAGCCAGTGGACCCCGACGGTGATGGCCACCTGGGAGTCCGCGGTCTCCGACCACCGGGGCGTGGTGGGGCGCTTCCTGCTCCGGGCCCCCCGCGTCTGCCGTTGAGCGAGGCCGGGGCGGGCTGGGGCCGGCGCTGGGACCGGGGCTGAGAGCATGAGGGGTGGCCCGCCCCTCCCGCCGTACCGTGCTGGTGCTCGTCGCGCTGGTCGTGCTGGCCGTCAACCTGCGGCCGGCGGCGGTCAGCGTCGGGCCGGTGCTCGACGAGGTGCGCGACGGCCTCGGGATGAGCGGCACGACCGCCGGTCTGCTGACATCGCTGCCGGTGCTGGCCTTCGCCTTCTTCGGGGCCCTGGCGCCGGCCCTCGCGAGCCGGGTCGGGCTGCACCGGATCACGCTCGTCGCGCTCGGCTGCGTGGTGGTCGGTCTGGGCACCCGCGTGCTGGTGAGCGACCAGGCGTCGTTCCTGGTCCTCTCGATGCTCGCCCTGGCCGGCATGGCGGTGGCGAACGTCGTGCTGCCGAGCCTGGTCAAGCTGCACTTCCCCGACCGTGTGGGCGCGGTGACCGCGATCTACACCACCGCCCTGTCGATCGGTCTGACGGCCGCCCTGTGGCTGACGGTGCCGATCTCGGACGCGTTCGGGGACTGGCGCAACGGCCTCGGCGCGTGGGCGGTGCTCGCCCTGGTCGCGGCCTTCCCCTGGCTCGGCTTGGTCTCCCGCGACCGGCACCTCGAGCGGCCGCAGCGCACGGTCGGGTACGCCGACGTGCTGCGCACCCGACTCGGACTGGCGATGGCGCTGTTCTTCGGGTTCCAGTCGATCCAGGCGTACGTCATCTTCGGCTGGTTCGCGACGCTGTGGCGCGACGAGGGCATCTCCGCCACCCACGCCGGCCTGCTCGTCGGGCTGGTCGCGGCGACCGCGATCCCGCTGTCCCTGTGGGCGCCCACCCGGCTGGTCCGCGTGGCCGACCCGCGTCCGATGCTGTTCGCGATCCTCGGCTGCTACCTCGTGGGGTACGTCGGGATGCTGGTCGCGCCGCGGTCGCTGGCGGTCGTGTGGGCCGTCGTGATCGGTGCCGGCACCACGACGTTCCCGCTCGTGCTCACGCTCATCGGGCTGCGCGCGCGGACACCGCAGGGCACCGCCGCGCTGTCCAGCGTGTCGCAGTCGGTCGGGTACCTCATCGCCGCACTCGGCCCGTTCACCTTCGGCGCCGTCCACGACGCCACCAACGGCTGGACCTGGCCGCTCCTGCTGCTCCTCGCCACGGTGGTCCCGCTGCCGTTCCTGGCGGCGTACGTCGCCCGGCCGGCGGCCGTCGAGGACCAGCTCAGACCGAGGGACGGGCGACCAGCCGCTCCCGCAGCGCGCTGAGCTGGTCGTCGGTCATGCCGCCGCTGCGGAGGTAGGCCTCGACCCCGCCGTACTTCTCGTCGAGGTGCTCGAGCACCCTGAGCATGAACTCCACCGGCGTCGCCTGGTGCCCGCGCCAGAACTCACGCTGCTTCTCGTCCTCGATGGTCGCGAGGTACCCCTCGACGTACGGCGACAGCCTCTCGCCGGTGACGGCGTAGTCGGCCGCCACCACGTCGGGCTCGGCACCCGCCACGCTCAGCGCCAGCGCGACCACCAGCCCGGTGCGGTCCTTGCCGGCCGCACAGTGCACGAGCACGGCTCCGCGCTCGGCGTCGGCCATCGAGCCCAGCGCCTGCGCGAACAGCTCGGGCCGGGCGTCGAGCATGTCCAGGTACAGCGCACCCATCGTCGAGGTGATCCCCTTCGCGTCCGCGGGGTCCTCGACCGGGAGGTTCACGTAGAGGTCCTCGTCGGCGAACGGGTGCGGCTCCACGGACTCCCCCGGCCGGCGCAGGTCGACGATCAGCGAGACGCCCGCCTCCCGCAGCACGTCCGGGTCCTCCAGCCGGGTCAGCGACTCGGTCCGGATCAGGGCGCCCTCGCGGACGGTCCCGCCCTCGACCGGCAGCCCACCCAGGTCGCGGGCGTTCGCCAGGCCCGGCCAGTCGAGGTGGAGCGGCTGGTACTCGGTCATAGGACCGCGAGGGGCAGCAGGCGCTTGCCGGTGGGGCCGATCTGGATGTCGGTGTTCATCTCCGGGCAGACGCCGCAGTCGTAGCAGGGCGTCCACCGGCAGTCCTCGACCTCCGCGGAGGACGGGTCGAGGGCGTCCTCCCAGTCGGCCCAGAGCCAGTCCTTGTCGAGACCGGAGTCGAGGTGGTCCCACGGGAGGACCTCGTCGTAGTCGCGCTCGCGGACCGTGTACCAGTCCAGGTCGACGCCGGTGCCGGCCAGCCCCTTCTCGCACGCCCCGACCCAGCGGTCGTAGGAGAAGTGCTCGCTCCAGCCGTCGAACCTGCCGCCGTCGCGCCACACCTCCTCGATGACGCGGCCGACGCGGCGGTCGCCGCGGGACAGCAGTCCCTCGATGACGCCCGGCTTGCCGTCGTGGTAGCGGAAGCCGATGGCCCGGCCGTACTTCTTGTCGGCGCGCACCTTCTCGCGCAGCAGGCGCAGCCGCTCGTCGGTGGTCTCGTGGTCGAGCTGGGAGGCCCACTGGAACGGCGTGTGCGGCTTGGGCACGAACCCGCCGATCGACACCGTGCAGCGGATGTCGTTGCGGCCGGTCACCTCGCGGCCCTTGGCGATCACCTTGGTCGCGAGGTCGGCGATCTCCAGCACGTCCTCGTCGGTCTCGGTCGGGAGGCCGCACATGAAGTAGAGCTTCACCTGGCGCCAGCCGTTGCCGTAGGCCGTGGCGACGGTGCGGATCAGGTCCTCCTCCGAGACCGCCTTGTTGATGACCTTCCGCATCCGCTCGCTGCCGCCCTCGGGGGCGAAGGTGAGTCCGGAACGCCGGCCGTTGCGGGAGAACTCGTTGGCCAGCGTGATGTTGAAGGCGTCCACCCGCGTCGACGGCAGCGACAGCGAGACGTTCTGGCCCTCGTACCGGTCGGCGAGGTCCTTGGCGACCTCGGCGATCTCGCTGTGGTCCGCGCTGGAGAGCGACAGCAGGCCGACCTCCTCGAAGCCGGACTTGCGGATGCCGTTCTCGACCATGGCGCCGATCGTCTCGATGGAGCGCTCGCGCACCGGACGGGTGATCATGCCGGCCTGGCAGAAGCGGCAGCCGCGGGTGCAGCCGCGGAAGATCTCGACGGAGAAGCGCTCGTGCACGGTCTCGGCCAGCGGCACCAGCGGCTTGGCGGGGTACGGCCACTGGTCGAGGTCCATCAGCGTGTGCTTGCGGACGCGGAACGGGATGCCCGGCTTGTTGGGCACGACCGCCTCGATCGATCCGTCCGCGGCGTACGTGACGTCGTAGAAGCGCGGGACGTAGACGTTCTCGCTCGCGGCCAGCCGGCGCAGCAGCTCGACCCGGCCGCCCGGGCGGCCCTCGGCCTTCCACTCGCGGGTGACCTCGGAGATCGCCAGCACGATCTCCTCGCCGTCGCCGAGGACGGCGGCGTCGACGAAGTCGGCGATCGGCTCCGGGTTGAACGCCGCGTGGCCGCCCGCGATCACGACCGGGTGCTCGTCGGTGCGGTCGACGGCGTGCAGCGGGATACCCGCGAGGTCGAGCGCGTTGAGCATGTTGGTGTAGCCGAGCTCGGTCGAGAAGCTCACGCCGAACAGGTCGAAGTCGCCGACCGGCCGGTGGCCGTCGACGGTGAACTGCGGGATGCCGCGGTCGCGCATGACGCGCTCCATGTCCGGCCACACCGAGTACGTGCGCTCGGCCAGGATCCAGTCGCGCTCGTTGAGCACCTCGTAGAGGATCGCCACCCCCTGGTTGGGCAGCCCGACCTCGTAGGCGTCGGGGTACATCAGCGCCCAGCGCACGTCGGCCGACGCCCAGTCCTTGACCGTGGAGTTGAGCTCGCCGCCGACGTACTGGATCGGCTTCTGCACGGTCGGAAGAAGGGCTTCGAGCTGAGGGAAGACGCTCTCGGACGACTTGGACAAGGACGTGGACAAGGTGGAAGACCTCACGTGATGGACGAACACCCCAGCGTACGTGGGTGTCCCCGGTCGCGCAGAATCACGCGGGGTGTAGGCCGGGCTCAGCCCGCCATGGTCTCCCGCAGCCGGTCCACCACGTGCTCGGCGATCGCCAGCGACGAGGTGGCCGCTGGCGACGGGGCGTTCCTGACCGCCAGGACGTTGTCCAGACGGGAGATGCGGAAGTCGTCCACCAGGCTTCCGTCGCGGTCGACCGCCTGGGCGCGCACGCCGGCTGGGGCCCGCACCACGTCGTCGGTCGTCAGCTCGGGGACGTACTTGCGTGCGAAGCGCAGGTAGTGCCGTGTGCTCAGCGAGCCCGCCACCTCCCGGGCACCCATCCGCCAGTGCCGGCGAGCCAGGCGACGGAAGCCTGGCCACGCCAGGGCGTCGCGGACGTCGCGCACTCGAATCGTGCCCGGCGTGTAGCCCTCACGGGCCAGCGCCAGCACGGCATTGGGCCCGACGTCGACCGACCCGCCGACCCGCTTGGTGAAGTGCACGCCGAGGAACGGGTACGCCGGGTCCGGCACGGGGTAGATGAGCCCGCGCACCAGGAACTCCCGGCCGGGACGCAGCGAGTAGTACTCGCCGCGGAACGGGACGATCGCGGGCTCCGCGGAGTCCCCCGCCAACGCTGCCACCCGGTCGGACTGGAGACCGGCACACACCACGAGCCGGTCGAAGGTCAGCAATCGCTCGCCCGAGCGCACCTCGACCCGGTCGGGGAGCTGTCGGATGGCGTCGACTGGAAACGAGAGCTCGACGCGCCCGCCGGCGGCGACCACGTCGTCCGCGTACGCACGCGCCACGCTGACGAAGTCGGTGATCGCGGTCGTCGGTGAGTGCAGCGCGGCGATGCCCACGGCGTGTGGCTCTAGCTCGCGCAGCCCTTCGGGGCCGAGCCGCCGCAGGTGTGGGACGCCGTTGGCCGTCGCCCTCTCCGCGATGCGTTCGAGCGCCGGTAGCTCGCTCGCGTCCACGGCCACCACGAGCTTCCCGCACTCCTCGTAGGGCAGCCCGCGCTCGGTGCAGTACTCCTTGAGCATGGCGATCCCGCGGCGGCAGAGGATCGCCTTGAGGGAGCCTGGCGAGTAGTAGAGGCCTGCGTGCACGACCCCGCTGTTGTGGCCGGTCTGGTGGACGGCGACGCGGGCCTCCTTGTCCATGACGGTGACCCGGACGCCGGGGAGCTGCTGTGCGATCCGACGGGCGACGGCGAGGCCGACGATCCCGGCGCCGACGACCCCCACGCTGTCGACGGACCTTCCTGGGGACATGGCCCAGACGGTATCCGGGCGGGAGGGCCGCTCGGGCACTGCATCAACCGAGTCCAGCACCGGAGCCGGGCGCCATGAAGGATGCGGGAGCTCTCGACGCCGCCGCGGAGAGCCCGAAGGGTGCAGAATCCCCCCATGCGGGCACTCCGGGCCCCCACGGCGTTCGACGGGGAGCGCTTCCTCGAGGGCGGCGCCACGGTCCTCGTCGAGGGCGACCGCATCGCCGGCGTCGAGGGGTACGGCTTCCAGGTCCCCGACGGCGTCGAGGTCACGACGTACGACGGCACGCTGCTGCCCGGGCTGGTCGACGCGCACGTGCACCTCGTGGCCGACGGCGTGCCCGGCAGCCTCGAGGCCGCCCCGACGCTGTCCGACCACGACCTCGCCGCGATGGTGTCGCGGACCCTCGCGCAGCACGCGGCGGCGGGCGTGACCACCGTCCGCGACCTGGGTGACACGAGGTACGTGACGCTGGGCTTCCGCGACGCGCTCGCTCCCGGGGTGCCCCGGGTCGTCGCGGCCGGCCCGCCGTTCACGACGGAGAACGGCCACTGCCACTACCTCGGCGGCGTGGCGGAGGGGCCGGTCGCCATCCGCGCAGCCGTCGCCGAGCGCGTCGAGCGCGGTGTCGACGTCATCAAGGTGATGGCGTCCGGCGGGATGCTGACGCCGGGGTCGGACCAGCTCGGCGTCCAGTTCTCGGCGCCCGACATCGCGCTCATCACCTTGCTCGGCCACGAGGCCGGCCTGCCGGTGGTCGCGCACACGCACTCGGTGCGCGGCGCGTGGCACGCGCTGGAGGCCGGCGTGGACGGCCTGGAGCACTTCACCTGCCTCACCGACGACGGGATGGTCACCTCGGCCGAGCTGCTGGACGCCCTCGCTGCCACAGGCGTGGTCGTCGACCAGACCACCGGCTGGAACCGGGACCTGATCGACATCGACCGGATGCCGGCCCCGTTGCGCATGCTGACCGAGAAGCTCGGGCTGCTGCCCGACGCGATGGTGCTCGCCCGCGCGGACCAGGCACGGCGCATCCGTGAGCACGGCGTCGAGATCGTCGTGGGCACCGACGCCGGCATCAGCCCGCCCAAGACCCACGGCGACACCACCTGGCGAGCCGTGGTGGAGCTGGCCGCCGCCGTGCCGCTGGAGGAGGCGCTGGCGCGCGCCACGTCGTACGCCGCCTCGGTGGTCGGCGTCGCCGCCGTCACCGGACGTCTCCACGCCGGGCTCGACGCCGACCTGCTCGTCGTCGACGGCGACGTTCGTGCGGACGCGTCCTCGCTGTCCCGGCCGGTCGCGGTGCTGGTCCGCGGGGCCGAGCCCCTTCCCCATTCCCCCTAGGGTTGCGCGCATGGCAGCCCGGACAGACGTTCGTGCCCGGTGGCTGCAGTGGACGACCCTGACACCCGTCGTCGCGTTGGTCGTGCTGGCGGCGACCTGGGGGCGTGAGCCGGCCGCGGTGATCGCGTTCGTGATCGCGGTGGTGCTGACCGCGGCGGTGCTGGCGGCCGTGCACCACGCCGAGGTGGTGGCGCACCGCGTGGGCGAGCCGTTCGGGTCACTGGTGCTCGCGGTGGCGGTGACGGTCATCGAGGTCGCGCTCATCGTCACGTTGATGGTCAGCGGGTCGAAGGACACCTCCGAGCTGGCCCGGGACACGGTGTTCGCGGCCGTGATGATCAGCGTCAACGGCATCGTCGGGCTCTCCTTGGTGGTCGGCGCGCTGAGGACCAAGCTCGCGGTGTTCAACGCCGAGGGCACCGGGTCCTCGCTGGCCACCGTCATCACCCTGGCCACGCTGACCCTGGTGCTGCCGCGGTTCACCACGACCGAGCCAGGGCCGGAGTTCAGCGCCGGTCAGCTGGCGTTCGCGGCGGTCGCCTCGCTGCTGGTGTACCTGATGTTCGTGTTCACCCAGACGGTCCAGCACCGCGACTTCTTCCTGCCCGTCGAGGGCGAGGCCCAGGGGGTGCCGGACGACGACCACGACGGGCACGCCGACCCGCCGGACAACCGGACCGCGCTGGTGAGCCTCGGGCTCCTCGTCGTCGCGCTGGTCTCCGTGGTCGGCCTGGCCAAGGTGGAGTCGCCGCTCATCGAGGACGGCGTGAAGGCCATCGGGTTCCCCCACGCCTTCGTCGGCGTGGTGATCGCCCTGCTGGTGCTGCTGCCCGAGTCCATCTCGGCGGTCCGGGCGGCCTCACGCCGCAAGGTACAGACCAGCCTGAACCTCGCGTACGGCTCGGCGATGGCCTCCATCGGCCTGACCATCCCGACCATCGCGGTCGCGACCATCTGGCTCGACGACCCGCTCACCCTCGGCCTCGGCGAGACCCAGATCGTGCTGCTGCTGGTCTCGGTCATCGTCGGGGTGCTCACCGTCGTACCCGGCCGCGCCAAGCCCCTCAACGGCGGCCTGCACCTGGCCATCCTGGCGGCGTACGTGTTCCTCAGCATCACGCCCTGACGGCCGAGCTCTGGCGTCGTTCCTGCCCCTTTGGCGTCGTTGCAACGACGCCGAACGTCCGGGATACCCGCTCGAGCGGGTATCCCTCCCCGCCGTTCAGCCCCGAGCCCCCGCCATCCGCACCGCGATCGCCTTGGAGCCGCGGGACTGGACGTGGGAGCGGGTGGCGATGTTCTGGAGGAGGCCGACGGCGAGCATGCCGGCGAACAAGGAGGAGCCGCCGTAGGACACGAACGGGAGGGGTACGCCGGTGACGGGCATGATGCCCAGGCACATGCCGATGTTCTGGAAGGCCTGGAAGCCGAACCAGCAGGCGATGCCCGCGGCGCAGACCCGGCCGAACACGTCGGGCGTCGTCGAGGCGATGGCCAGCGCGCGCCAGATGACCACGGCCAGCAGGGCGATGACGATGCCCGCGCCCACCAGGCCGAGCTCCTCGCCCGCGACCGTGAACACGAAGTCGGTGTGCTGCTCGGGCACGAACCCGGACTGCGTCTGCGAACCGTGGAACAGCCCCTGCCCGAACAAGCCGCCGTTGCCGACCGCGATGCGGGCCTGCTCGGTGTTGTACCCGGCCCCGCGCGGGTCGAGGTCCGGGTTGGTGAACGCCAGGAAGCGGTCGACCTGGTAGGCCTTGAGGAACCCCTGCGCCACCATCGCGACGGCGGCGGTCACGCCGCCCGCGACCAGCATGGCCAGCCAGCGCCGCGGCGTACCCGCCACGGCCAGCACCCCGAAGATCGTCGCCGACAGCACCAGCATCGTGCCGAGGTCGGGCTGCAGGAGGATCAGCGCGGCGGGCAGCCCGGCGATCAGCAGCATCCCCACCACCGCGCCGAGACCGAGCGGGCGGCGCCGCCCCTCGGTGCGCTCCGCGACCAGCAGCGCCATCCCGACGACCACCGCGAGCTTGGCGAACTCCGACGGCTGCAGCGACATCCCGGCGAGCTCGATCCACGAGCGCGACCCGTTGATCGTGGTGCCGTGCGTCAGCACCAGCACCAGCCCGGCGATCGACGCGACGTACACCACGGGCGCCAGGATCCGCACCCACCGGTGGTCGGTGGCGGTCACGACGGCCAGCAGCACCAGCCCGATCGCGATGTTGACGACCTGCTTCTTCAGGTACGCCGAGGGGTCGCCGTGCGTGAGGTCCTCGCGGTGCGAGGTGGCCGACCACACCAGCAGCGAGCCGATGGTGACCAGCGCCAGGACGGCCAGCACCAGCAGCCAGTCGATGCCCGGCGCGCGCCGGGCCAGGGGTGAGGTGGTCACTGCTGCTCCTTCCGTGCCGGCGGCAGGATGGAGCCGTCGCCGTGGAACGTCGGCAGCCCCTTCGGCGGCGTCGTGCCCGGGATCGCCGAGCGCGAGGGGTTCACGTCCATGCCGTCGATGCCGTAGAGCGACTCCCAGATCGCCCGCACCGCGGGGCCCGAGGTCCCCGAGCCGGTGCCGGCCTGGGTCACCATCATCACGACGACGTAGTTCTCGTCGTACGACGCGACCCACGAGGTCGACTGCTTGCCGTACACCTCCGCGGAGCCGGTCTTGGACCGGATGTGCACCTGGTCGAGCGGGAAGTCGATCATCTTCCAGGCCATCGTGCCGACCTTCGCGGTGCCGAGCAGCGCCTGGTCGACGTACCTCATGCTCGCCGCGGTGGCCTTGACGTGCGCTTGCACCTTGGGCGCAATCCTCTTCAGGATCTTGCCGTCCGGGCTGACGATCGCCTTGCCGACGCGCGGCTCGTAGAGCGTGCCGCCGTTGGACAGCGCGGCGTACGCGCGGGCGAGCTGCAGCGGCGTGACGAGGGTGTCGCCCTGTCCGATCGAGAAGTTCACCGCGTCGCCGGCCCGGTAGTAGCTGCCCTCCAGGCAGAACTCGTGGGCGAAGACGTGCAGGAAGTCCCGCTTGCCTGACGTGTTCCTGCGGTCGATCGCGCAGTAGTACCCCTTCATCGACTTCCAGTACGCGAGCTTCCAGTGCCGGTCGGCGATCCGGCCGCTCGACTCGCCCGGGAGGTCGATGCCGGTCCTGCGCCCGAAGCCGAACTTCTTGGCCCCCTCGACGAGGGGGTCGCGCGCGTCGACGTTGGTCGGGTCCGTGCCGTACTCCTGCCAGAGCTTCAGGCCGACGCGGTAGAAGAAGGTGTCGCAGGAGTACTGCATGGCCTCGGCGAACGTGATGTCGCCGCGGGCCACCGACTCGTAGTTCTTGAACCAGCGGTTGCCGACCTGCAGGCCCGACGAGCAGTCCAGACGGGTGTCCGGGCCGAAGCCGTTGTTCAGCGCGCTCACCGCCATGATCGGCTTCCACGTCGACCCGGGCGCGAACTGGCCCTGCGTCGCCCGGCCCAGGAGCGGGTTGCCCGCCCGGGTGGAGTACAGCGCGCTGAGCTGCTTCTTGGTGATCCCGCCGACCCAGACCGAGGGGTCGTACGTCGGCTGGCTGGCCATCGCCACCACGCGACCGGTCTTCGCCTCGAGCACCACGACCGCCCCGGAGTCGGCGGCGTAGTTGCGGCCGGTCACGGGGTCGTGCGTCGCCCGCGCCAGCATCATCGTGTCGTGGAGCCGGCGCTCGACGACGCTCTGCACCTTCGCGTCGATCGAGGTGACGAGCGTGTCGCCCGGCTGGCCGGAGACCTCGCTGTCGTCCCCGATCACGCGGCCCATCGAGTCGACGGCCACGGTCCGGTAGCCGGGCATGCCGCGCAGCCACCTGTCGTACTCCTGCTCGACGCCGGCCCGCCCCACGACCGACGCGCCGTTCACGGAGGTGTCGTCGCTCTTCTGCGCCTGCTCGTACTCGTCGGCGGTGATCGGGCTGAGGTACCCGAGCACGTGCGCGAGGTTGATGCCGTACGGCGACGGGTAGCTGCGCACGCTCTGCTGCTCGGCCAGCACGGCCGGGTAGTCCTCGGGCTGCTCGAGGATCCGCAGGGCGACGGCCTTGCCGACGTCCGAGGCGACGGGGACGGGTTGGTACGGCGAGCCGTTCCAGCAGACGCCGACCTTGCTGTCCCGGTCGCCGCAGGAGACGAGCTTCGCGTGGATGCGGGCCGGTCGCATGTCCAGCACGGATGCCAGCCGCTTCACGACGACCTCGGAGCCGTGCTCGCCCAGCTTCGACAGGACGTTGCGGTCGACGCTGACCACCCACGACATCCGGTTGGCCACCAGCGGGCGGCCCTGGTCGTCGACGATCAGGCCGCGCTCGGGCTGCTCGACGATGTCGCGCAGGGACTGGGAGGCCGCACGGGCGTGGTACGTGTCGCCGCTGACCACCTGGAGGTAGTAGAGCCGCGCGAACAGGGTCGCGAAGAGCGAGAACACGAGTGCCTGGATCACCAGCACCCGCAGGCGACCTCGCTCCTGCCGCACCGTCACGCCCGGCCCGGCTCGAGCGCCGTGAGCACCCGCATCAGCCCGGGCATCAGCAGCGGCGTGAGCAGGACGTCCCAGACCACGGCGATCAGCACCACCGGCAACAGGTCGGCCACCGAGACCACGGGGTCCTGGAGCAGCAGTCCGGTGATGGCGTAGACCGAGGTGCCCACGAACGAGGAGGCCGCGACGGTGGTCATCACCGCGGTGGCGGTCGGCCGGGTGTCGGTGCCGTCGGGGCGGACCCGGCCGGCGACGTACCCGACGACGACGAGCGCGAGCGCCCACCGGCCGGCGACGTGGTCCGCCGGCGGGGCGAGGTCGAGCAGGACCCCGGCGACGAACCCGAGGACGGCGGCCTGCTCCGGTCCGCGCACGAGAGCGGCGGCGACCACGACGAGCAGGCACAGATCGGGCACGACGCCGTGCACGGCCAGGTGCGGGAAGAACGACACCTGCAGCACGAGGGCCAGGGAGACGAGGGCGACCGTGACGGCCCACTTGAGGGAGCTCACTGAAGTCTCCCGTCGGCCTCGACCACGGCCCGGTCGGACCTCGTGCCCGACGGGACCACGACGCCGACCACGTCCAGGGCTCCGAAGTCCACGAAGGGCTGGATCACCGCGCGCTGCGAGGTCTGCCGCAGACTGCTGAACACCTGGGTGACCCGTCCGACGGGGACGCCGGTGACGTACGGCGCGCCGCCCTGGCTCCCCCACGTGACGACGACCTCGCCCTTGCTGGGCACGACCGAGTCGTCGACCAGCTCGAGGTCGAGGCGGCCGCTGCGGCCGAGGTCGCCGCGCCCGTGCAGGAAGCCGAGCTGCATGCTGTCGCCGATCCGCCCACCGACCACGGACTCGGCGTCGATGACCAGCAGGACGGTGGCGGTCGTGCTGGTCACCCGCAGGACGCGGCCCACCAGCCCGTCGGCGTTCACGACCGTCTGGTCGGGCGCGATGCCGGCCTTCGAGCCGGCGTCGATGGTGACCGTGCGCGAGAAGGTCTGGGAGGCTCCGATGCCGATGACGCGGGCCGGGACCAGTGCCTGGCCGAGCGTCTTCGCGGCGCTGGTGAGGTCGTCGTACTCGGCGAGCCGGTTGCGGTCGACCCCGGAGGTGTTGACCTGCTGGCGGAGGTCGGAGTTCTCCGCGGTGAGCGTGGCGATCTCGTGGCGCATGTCCGACCGGCTGCGGAACCAGTCGGGGACCGCGGTGACCGGACGTACGGCGGCCGCCGCGGCCGACTCGACCGGCCCGAAGACCTCGCCCATGGCGCGGCGCGCCGGCTCGACGGGCGAGTCGGTGCCCCCGTGGTAGTCGAGGGTGATGAGCGTGGCGCAGGCGAGCAGGAGCGCGACGAGGACGGAACGGCGGGGGCCCCGAGATCCGTAGCGCTCTCCTGAGCGAGGCCCCGTCGAGAACACCGCCATCAGCGCCTCCGGCGCTGGTCGACGAAGACCTGCTGGAGCGCCTCGAACTCCTCCACGCACCTGGCCGCGCCCATCGCCACGCTGGTCAGCGGGTCGTCGGCCACGTGGACGGGCATGCCGGTCTCGTGACGCAGCCTCTCGTCGAGACCGCGCAGCAGCGCACCGCCCCCGGTGAGCACGATGCCGCGGTCCATGATGTCGCCGGCCAGCTCGGGCGGCGTCTGGTCGAGGGTGCTGCGGACCGCGTCCACGATCGTGTGCAGCGGCTCCTCCATCGCGTGGCGGATCTCGGCGGTGGAGACGACGACCGTGCGGGGCAGCCCGGAGACCAGGTCGCGGCCGCGGATCTCGGCGGTGGTCTCGTCCGCCAGGGGGAACGCCGAACCCATGGTCATCTTGACCTCCTCGGCGGTCCGCTCGCCGAGCATCAGCCCGTGCTCCTTCTTCATCCACGCCACGATCGAGGCGTCGAGCTCGTCGCCCGCGGTGCGGACGGACAGGCTGGTGACCACGCCGCCGAGGCTGATCACGGCGACCTCGGTGGTGCCACCGCCGACGTCGACGACCATGTTGCCGGTCGGCAGGTGGATCGGGAGCCCGGCGCCGATCGCGGCCGCCATCGGCTCCTCGATGATGTAGACCTGACGGGCGCCGGCCTGGTAACCGGCCTCCTTGACCGCCCGCTGCTCGACCGCGGTGATGCCGCTGGGCACGCAGATGACCATCCGCGGCTTGGCGAAGTACCGGCGGCGGTGCACCGAGCGGATGAAGAACCGGAGCATCTGCTCGGTCGCCTCGAAGTCGGCGATCACGCCGTCCTTCATCGGCCGGATGGCCTCGATGTTGTCGGGCGTGCGGCCGATCATCCGCTTCGCCTCGTGGCCGACGGCGAGGATCTCGTCGGTCGTCGTGTTGAGCGCCACGACGCTCGGCTCGTCCAGGAGCACGCCCTTGCCGCGCACGTAGACCAGCGTGTTGGCCGTGCCGAGATCCACGGCCATGTCACGGCCGATCAAGCTGCCTGCCATGCGTGCTGCCTCGTCTGTCGTCGAACCGGGGAAGGTGGGCCGGTCAGAACAGACGGCGACACGACGGCCGACCCGGTTCGAGGCTAAGTGCGCAGGTCAGCGCATCAGGGGCAACACGCCGGGGTCGGGCCCCGCGATCAGGCGGGGAACCAGATCCCGATCTCGCGCTCGGCCGACTCGGGCGAGTCGGAGCCGTGCACGATGTTCTGCTGGACGGCGAGACCCCAGTCGCGGCCGAGGTCGCCGCGGATGGTGCCGGGGGCCGCCTTGGTCGGGTCGGTCGCGCCGGCCAGCGACCGGAAGCCCTCGACGCAGCGCTCGCCCTCGACGACCATCGCGGCCACCGGACCGGAGAGCATGAACTCGACCAGCGGCTCGTAGAACGGCTTGCCCTGGTGCTCGGCGTAGTGCTCGGCCAGCAGCTCCGGGGTCGCCTCGCGCAGCTCGAGCCGCACGAGCGTGTAGCCCTTGGCCTCGATCCGGCGGATGACCTCGCCGGTGAGACCGCGGCGGACGCCGTCGGGCTTGACCAGGACCAGGGAACGTTCCATTGTGCGACCCTATCCGTGCGCGATGCAGGAGCGCGCGGATAGGTGGTCGCCAGGTCGAGCGAGCCGCGGGACCGAGCTCGCGAGGGCCCGACCGGCGGGTCGAGACCCGGTGACCTAGGAGTCGGCCTCGACCGAGGCACCCAGCTGCTCGGCTCGACGGCGTACGTCGTCCGGCACCGGCCCACGCGAACCCTCGTCGCCGACGGGGGCACCGGCGATGCGGTACAGCGGGATGTGGCCGCCCCACGGGTTGTCGGCGACGTCGTCGTCCTCGTCGTCGGGGCCGCCCTGGCGGACCTTGAGCGAGGCCTCGTGGAGAGGGACGGCGAGCACCTGGGTGGCGGCCAGCTCCTTGCGGGTCGGGCGCCGGATCGTGGCGGCCCGGCCGGGGACCATGTGGTCGACCATCAGGTCGAGGGCGTGCTGACGCTCATCGGCGTCCTCGACGACGCGGGCCTCACCGAGGACCACGGCCGTGCGGTAGTTCATCGAGCTCTCGAACCCGGACCGCGCGGCCACCAGCCCGTCCACCTCGGTGACCGTCACGCAGACCTTGGCGCCGCGGGCCGCGTTGATCCAGCGGGCGGCCGTCGAGCCGTGGATGTAGAGCGTGCCGTCACGGTCCGGACCGTCGAGGTCGACCGCGAAGGCGGTGGGCAGCACCAGGGGGTAGCCGCCCGCGTCCAGCCCGACGTGCGCCACGAGAGCCGTGTCGAGGAGCGCGTGCAGCTCGGCGCGGTCGGTGCGGCCCTTCTCGGCCAGCCGGCCGAGCGTCGTGCGCGCGGTCGGGGACAGCGGCGCCACCTCTGCGTCGGTCACCGGTGCGCCGCCATCTCCGCGCGCTCGCGCTCGATCTTGCGGCCCAGGAAGTACGCCGTCCCCCACAGCAGCGCGAAGACCGCGCCGAGCACGAACATCAGCGGGATCACGAAGCCGAGCGCGATGGCCGACCCCTGGAGCGCCCAGCCGAGGGCGTAGGCCCACTCGCCTCGCAGCATCCCGGCCAGCAGCAGGCTGGCCACCGCCAGGCCGAGACCGACCCAGAGCGCCTTGGCCGTGTCGACGCCGGCGACCGAGATCATCACCGGCGTGGTCAGGCCGAGGGCGACGCCCTCGAGGCTGAGGATCGCCGCGCACATCCCGCGCCGCGGGGAGCGCTCCTGGGACGTCGGGGTCTGGTCCGTCGGCTGGGTCATCGCGAGCCCTTGAGCAGCCGCCGTGCCTCGCCCACGGTGACGACCGAGCCGGTGACGAGCACGGCGCCCGAGCCGACGGACGAGCCGGAGGTGTCCGACTCCGCGATCGTCACGGCCCGGTCGATGGCGTCAGGCAGGAACGGCTCGACGCTGACCCGGTCCTCGCCGAACACCTCCCGCGCGACCACCGCGAGCTCGGCCGCCGGCATCGCCCGCGGGGTGGAGTTCTGGGTGCAGACGACGTGGCTCAGCACGCGTTCGTACGCCGCCAGCAGGCCCTCGGCGTCCTTGTCGCCCATCACGCCGATGACACCGACGAGCGGGTCCAGCTGGAAGGAGTCCTCCAGCGCCGCCGCGGTCGCCTCGGCGCCGTGCGGGTTGTGGGCGGCGTCGAGCACGATCGTGGGGCTCCGGCGGATCACCTCGAGCCGGCCGGGCGAGGTCGTCTCCGCGAACGCCGCGGCCACCACCTCCGCATCGAGCGGGTCGGTGCCGAGGAACGCCTCGACGGCCGCCAGGGCGACGGCGGCGTTCTGCGCCTGGTGCGCGCCGTACAAGGGCAGGAACAGCTCGTCGTACCTCGCGCGGAGCCCCTGCAGGGACACCAGCTGGCCGCCGACCGCCGGAGTGCGGTTGACCACCCCGAAGTCGACGTTCTCGCGCAGCAGCCTCGCGCCGACGTCGTGGACCCGGTTGCGCAGCACCTCCTCCACGTCGGGCAGCTGCTGCGCCGAGACGGCGATCGAGCCCGGCTTGATGATCCCGGCCTTCTCCCCCGCGATGGTGACGGGGTCGTCGCCGAGCAGGTGCGCGTGGTCCACCGCGACCGGCAGCACGACCGCGACCGCGGCGTCGGCGACGTTGGTGGCGTCCCACGTGCCGCCGAGGCCGACTTCCACGACGGCCACGTCGACGGGGGCGTCGGCGAACGCGGCGTACGCCATGCCGACGACCGTCTCGAAGAACGACAGCGGGTAGGGCTGGTCGCGGTCGACGAGGTCGATGTACGGCGCCACGTCGTTGAAGGCGCGCACGAACTGCTCGTCGGTCAGCTGCTCGCCGTCCAGGCTGATCCGCTCGGTCATCCGCTCGACGTGCGGGCTGGTGAACCGGCCGGTGCGCAGCTCGAGGGTGCGCAGCAGCGTGTCGATCATCCGCGACGTCGAGGTCTTGCCGTTGGTGCCCGTCAGGTGCACGACCGGGTAGCCCTGCTGGGGGTCACCGAGCAGCTCCACGAAGGCACGGATCCGGTCGAGCGAGGGCTCCATCCGGGTCTCCGGCCAGCGGGAGAGCAGGGCGTCCTCGGCCTCCTCGAAGGTCTCGGCGAGCCTGGGGGCGTCGGTCACGACGCCAGCCTAGGGGTGGGCACTGACGATGCTGAGGTTCACCTGGTCGACGACCGGGCGGTACCCGAGCGCGACGTACACGCCGTTCGACGTCGGGTTCGCCTGGTCGGTGTACAGGCAGACACGGGCACCCTGCTCGAGGAAGATCCGCGAGACGGCGGCGACCGCGGCGCTGGCGTACCCCTTCCGCCGCTGCTCGGGCGGCGTGTAGACCGGCCCGATCCGGGCGACGCCGTACGACGGCGGGTTGGCGCCGGTGAGGTGGACCCGCTCGCCCTCCTCGTCGAGCCAGAACCAGTACGTGCCGCGCTCGATCCGCCTGCTCAGGTCCTGCGGCTCGATCTCCTCTCGGCCGTGCGCGCCGGCTGATGGGCTGGGGTCGCGGCCGGCCTGCTCGTCGGCGTCGTGCATGAACCGGTCGACCCAGTGCTTGGCCAGGTCGAAGTCATCGAGCGTGGCTGCGCGGAGCCGGCCGGGCACGGCGGCGGGTTCGACCAGCTCACCCAGCTCGAACAGCCGCGTGTGCTGGGCGACCTCGACGGTGTCGCCCTGGAGGCGGGCGAGCTCCCCGGCCATCACCTCGGCCGCCGGCAGCGAGCCGTTCAGGCCGCCGACGCGCTCACCGCGTGCGTGGACCGCGCGGGCCAGCGCGAGCGCGGCTTCGGCGGCCATCGGCAGCACGAACATCGGGTGCGGCGGCGTACGGGCCGTGCGCATCGCGAGCCCGGCGATCGCGCGGTGCTCGTCGCGCACGACGGCCCACCACTGCGGGCGGTCCTCCGGTGGCGGCTCGCCGACCATCCGGCTGGTGACGGAGGCCATGACGGTGGAGACGAGCGGGTCCGCGGCGAGCAGGTCGCCGGCGATCTCGAGGAACGCGGCGGGGTCGGTGAGGAAGGCGACGTCGTACGTCATGCGGCCCGACGGTATCGATGCGACTCGGGCCCGCTCACCCCCATATTCTGAGGCGCATGACCTCGACCGAGCACCAGGCCCCGGACCCGACGAGCGCCGAGCGGCGTTCCGTCGTCGTACCGGACAAGCCTGCGCTCGAGGGCCTCGAGGCCAAGTGGTCGGAGCGGTGGAAGGCCGACGACACGTTCGCGTTCGACCGGACCCAGGTGCGCGAGAACGTCTACTCGATCGACACCCCGCCGCCCACGGTGTCCGGGTCGCTGCACGTCGGGCACGTGTTCTCCTACACGCACACCGACCTGCTGGCGAGGTACCAGCGGATGCGCGGCAAGGCCGTGTTCTACCCGATGGGCTGGGACGACAACGGGCTGCCGACCGAGCGCCGCGTGCAGCTCTACTACGGCGTCCGCTGCGACCCGACGCTCCCGTACGACCCCGATTTCACGCCGCCCGACGACCCCGACCCCAAGCGCCAGGTGCCGATCAGCCGGCCGAACTTCATCGCCCTGTGCGAGACGCTGGCCGTGGAGGACGAGCGGGTCTTCGAGTCCGTGTGGCGGACCCTCGGCCTGTCCTGCGACTGGTCGCAGACCTACACGACGATCGGCGACAAGGCGCGCACGGTCAGCCAGCGGGCGTTCCTGCGCAACTTCGCGCGCGGCGAGGCCTACCTCCAGGAGGCGCCGACGGTCTGGGACGTGACCGACCAGACGGCGGTGGCGCAGGCCGAGATCGAGGCGCGGGAGTACCCGGGTCACTACCATCGGGTCGCCTTCCACGCTCCTGACGGCTCCCCGGTGTACATCGAGACCACGCGGCCCGAGCTGATCCCGGCGGTCGTGGCGCTGATCGCGCACCCCGACGACGAGCGCTACCAGGGGCTGTTCGGCACGACGGTGACCTCGCCGGTCTTCGGCGTCGAGGTCCCCGTGGTCGCGCACCACGCGGCCGAGCCCGACAAGGGCGCGGGCATCGCGATGTGCTGCACGTTCGGCGACCTGACCGACGTGCAGTGGTGGCGCGAGCTGCAGCTGCCGGTGCGCACGGTCGTGCAGCGCGACGGGCGGCTCCAGCGCGAGGTCCCGCCCTGGATCACGTCGGAGGCCGGCGCCGCGGCGTACGAGCAGCTGGCGGGCAAGACCATCTTCTCCTCGCGCGAGGCGATGGTCGCGCTGCTGCGCGAGTCCGGCGACCTCGACGGCGAGCCGACGAAGACGATGCGGATGGCCAACTTCTACGAGCGGGGCGACAAGCCGCTGGAGATCGTGGCGACGCGGCAGTGGTACATCAGGAACGGCGGCCGCGACGAGGGGTTGCGCACCGAGCTGCTCGAGCGCGGTGCGGAGCTGACCTGGCTGCCGGCGCACATGAAGCATCGCTACGACAACTGGGTCGGCGGGCTGAACGGCGACTGGCTGATCTCGCGGCAGCGCTTCTTCGGGGTGCCGTTCCCCGTCTGGTACCCGCTGGACGACGAGGGCGAGCCCGACTACGACCACCCGCTGCTCCCCCGCGAGGCCGAGCTGCCGGTCGACCCCTCGACGGACGTCCCCGGAGGGTACGAGGAGTCGCAGCGCGGGAAGTCCGGCGGGTTCGTCGGCGACCCCGACGTGATGGACACCTGGGCGACGTCCTCCCTCACACCGCACATCGCGGGCGGCTGGGGCTCCGACGACGACCTCTTCGCGCGGGTCTTCCCGATGGACCTGTGCACCCAGGCGCACGAGATCATCCGGACCTGGCTGTTCTCCCGCGTCGTGCGCGCACACTTCGAGAACGGCGTCGCCCCGTGGACCCACGCCATGCTGTCCGGCTGGATCCTCGACCCCGACCGCAAGAAGATGTCGAAGTCCAAGGGCAACGTGGTCGTGCCGACCGAGATCCTGGACAAGTACGGGTCGGACGCCGTCCGCTGGCGCGCCGCCACGGTGCGTCCGGGCATGGACTCGCCGTTCGACGAGTCGCAGATGAAGGTCGGTCGCCGGCTGGCGATGAAGGTGCTGAACGCCTCGAAGTTCGTGCTGTCGTCCGTGGGCGCCGTGGACCCCGACCCCGAGCTCGTGACGGCTCCGGTGGACCGCGCCCTGCTGGCCCGGCTCCTCGCGACCTGTGCCCGCGCCACGGAGGCGTTCGACGCCTACGACTACACCAGCGCGCTGGAGGTGTCGGAGACGTTCTTCTGGGAGTTCTGCGACGACTACCTGGAGCTGGTGAAGGAGCGCGCGTACGACACGGCGGACCCGGCGTCCGCGTCGGCCCGCGCGACCCTGGCGTGCGCCCTGCACACCTCGCTGCGCCTGCTCGCGCCGTTCCTCCCGTACGTCACCGAGGAGGCCTGGTCCTGGTGGCAGGAGGGCTCGGTCCACCTCGCCCCCTGGCCCGCCCCCCACGACGGCCTCGCCCTCGACGCCGACCCGGAGCTGATCGACGCCGTCGCCGCCGCCCTGATCGGTATCCGCGGCGCCAAGTCGACCGCCAAGGTCTCCATGCGGGCCCCGTTGTCGCGCGTCGAGGTCACCGGCCCCGCGTCCCTGGTGGACGCCGCCCGCCTCGCCGCCGACGACCTCCGCCGCGCCGGCACCATCCAGGGCGACCTGGTCTTCACCCCGTCCGACTCCGCCACCGAGATCTCGGTGGTCGCCGAGCTGGCCGAGGTGCCGTAAAGGGATTCGTCTGCGGCCTCGCCTGGAGTTCGCGGTGCGTCCACGCAGACGAATCGCGCGGGGCGCGGGACCTGTGGAGAGCGGCCGTCGGGGTCGGCGTCACGGCTGCATCATCGGGCGGTGACCCGCGAGCTCCCCACCGATTCGTCTGCGCCCACCTCGCTCAGGCACCAGGCGAGACCGCAGACGAATCGACGGGATCGCGTGGAGCGGCTGGGTCCGCTGCTGCGCGAACAGTCCCGCGTGGTCACCCGCCAACAGCTGCGAGCGGCGGGCTGGACGCACAAGCAGATCGACCACGAGCTGACCATCGAGCGCTGGCAGAGCCCCACCGACGGCATTCTCGTGACGCACACCGGACCCTTGCTGGGTGACGAGCCCCTCTGGGTCGGCGTTCTTCACGCCGGTCGCGGCGCCGTGCTGTCGCACCTGTCCTCGGCGCGCCGGGACGGGCTCACCTGGATCGGGAGGCACGTCATCGACGTGCTGACGCCGAAGGGCGACCTCGTCGAGCCGCTCGACGGCTACTTCTTCCACCAGACGCGCCGCCCCTACCACCTCTGGGTCAGGCCCAGATCAGGACCACCACGACTGCCGTTCGAGCACGCCGTGCTCCTGGCCGCGGAGCGTGACAAGGACGTACGCCGCGCGATCGGGCTGCTGGCCTCGTCGGTGCAACAGGGGCTGACGAAGGCGGACCGGCTGACTCGAACGATCCCGCAGATCCGCAAGCTCCGCCACGGCAGGACGTTTCGCCTGGTGCTGCATGACATCGCCGGCGGCGCCCAGTCGTTCGCCGAGCTCGATGTGGGCAGGATGTGCCGTGACGCCGGACTCATCGAGCCGGCTCGTCAGGTCGCGCGTCTCGACAAGGCCGGCATGCGCCGGTACCTCGACTGCGTCTGGGTCCTTCCCGACGGCCGGACGGTCGTCCTCGAGATCGACGGGTCATTCCATGCCGAAGTCGTGGCGTGGTGGCAGGACATGCGTCGGGAACGGGCCGTCGTCATCGCGGGCGACACCGTCCTCCGGTGCTCCTCGATCGAGCTGCGGCTCGAGCGCGCCCAGATCCTGGCCGACCTCAAGGCGATCGGCGTCCCGCGAGCCCGGCGATTCGTCCAGGCCTCCTGAGCGTCGCACCCCAGGCGACACCGCAGACGAATCGGGCAAAGCCCGCTCGGCTGCGCCTAGGCCGACTTCTTCTTCTTCGCCTCGGACTCGCGCAGGACGAGCTCGGGGGTCTCCTCGTCGTCGACGGTCTCGCGGGTGACGATGACCTTGCCGATGTCGCCGCGGGAGGGGACGTCGTACATCACGTGGAGGAGGACCTCCTCGAGGATGGCGCGGGCGCCACGGGCGCCCGTACCTCGCTCGAGGGCCTTCGCGGCCACGGCGGCAACCGCGTCCTCGGTGAACTCCAGCTCGACGTTGTCGAGCTCGAAGAGCTTCTGGTACTGCTTCACGAACGCGTTGCGCGGCTCGGTCAGGATGCGCACCAGGGCGTCCACGTCGAGCTTGCGGACGGTCGCGATCATCGGCAGCCGGCCGATGAACTCGGGGATCAGCCCGAACTTGGCGAGGTCCTCGGGGCGCACCTCGGACAGCAGGTCCTCGCCGTCGCGCTCGGCCTGGCCCCGGACCTCGGCGGTGAAGCCCAGGGACTTCTTGCCGACCCGCTGCTCGATGATCTGCTCGAGGCCGGCGAAGGCACCGCCCACGATGAACAGGATGTTGGTGGTGTCGATCTGGATGAACTCCTGGTGGGGGTGCTTGCGGCCCCCCTGCGGCGGCACCGAGGCCGTCGTGCCCTCGATGATCTTCAGCAGCGCCTGCTGGACGCCCTCGCCGGAGACGTCGCGTGTGATCGAGGGGTTCTCCGCCTTGCGGGCCACCTTGTCGATCTCGTCGATGTAGATGATCCCGGTCTCGGCCTTCTTGACGTCGTAGTCAGCGGCCTGGATCAGCTTGAGGAGGATGTTCTCGACGTCCTCACCCACGTAACCCGCCTCGGTCAGCGCCGTGGCGTCCGCGATCGCGAACGGCACGTTGAGCATCCGGGCGAGGGTCTGGGCCAGGTAGGTCTTGCCGCAGCCGGTCGGGCCGATGAGCAGGATGTTGCTCTTGGCGACCTCGACGACCTCTTCCTTGGAGTGCTTGCCGGTCACCGGCTGGAGACCGGCCTGCACGCGCTTGTAGTGGTTGTAGACCGCCACGGCGAGCGTCTTCTTCGCCTGCTCCTGGCCGATGACGTAGGAGTCGAGGAACTCCGAGATCTCCCGCGGCTTCGGCAGCTCGTCGAGGGAGACCTCAGCACCCTCGCTGAGCTCCTCCTCGATGATCTCGTTGCACAGGTCGATGCACTCGTCGCAGATGTAGACGCCGGGGCCGGCGATGAGCTTCTTGACCTGCTTCTGGCTCTTCCCGCAGAAAGAGCACTTGAGCAGGTCGCCTCCGTCACCGATGCGTGCCACGGGCGGTCATCCTCCGATTCGGCCGGGTTCAGGGGGTCCAGCAGGTACGACGGGTGCTGCAGGCCACGACGAACAAGTCAGCGATTCGACGTTACCCCGTGCCACCCCCCGGTGGGGGGACGGACACGGAACTGTCTAGGCGAGGACCGGGGTCCTCTTGCGGGACTCGAGGACCGCGTCGACCAGACCGTACTCGACCGCACCCTCCGCGGTGAGGATCTTGTCGCGCTCGATGTCGCGGCTGACCTCCTCGATCGACTTGCCCGAGTGGTCGCTGATCATCTTCTCCAGCAGCTCACGCATCCGCAGGATCTCGTTGGCCTGGATCTCGATGTCGGAGGTCTGGCCGAACGTGCCCTCGGTGTAGGGCTGGTGGATCAGGATGCGGCTGTTGGGCAGCGCCAGGCGCTTGCCGGGCGTGCCGGCCGCCAGCAGGATCGCCGCCGCCGAGGCCGCCTGGCCCAGGCACACCGTCTGCACGTCGGGCTGGATGAACCGCATCGTGTCGTAGATCGCGGTCAGCGCCGTGAACGAGCCGCCCGGCGAGTTGATGTAGATCTGCACGTCCTGGTCGGGGTTCATCGACTCCAGGCAGAGCAGCTGGGCCATCACCGCGTTGGCGACGTCGTCGGAGATCGGCGTGCCGAGGAAGATGATGCGGTCCTCGAACAGCTTGGCGTAGGGGTCGATCCGGCGGAAGCCGTACGACGTCCGCTCCTCCCACTGGGGGATGTAGTAGTTCATCGAAGTCCTCAGTCCTTGGTACGGGCCGGGCGGCCCTCGTCGGCGGCCTGCAGCGCGCTGGAGATGACCTGGTCGACCAGGCCGTAGTCGCGCGCCTGCTCGGCGGTGAACCAGCGGTCGCGGTCGGCGTCGGCGATGACCTGGTCGATCGGCTGCCCGGTGTGCTCGGAGATCAGCTCGAGCAGGATCTTCTTGATGTGCAGTGACTGCTGGGCCTGGATCTTGATGTCGGAGGCCGAGCCGCCCATGCCGGACGACGGCTGGTGCATCATGATCCGCGCGTGCGGCAAGGCGTAGCGCTTGCCCTTCGCGCCGGCGCAGAGCAGGAACTGGCCCATCGAGGCCGCCAGCCCCATGCCGACCGTCGCCACGTCGTTCGGGATGTAGTTCATGGTGTCGTAGATCGCCATGCCCGCGTCGACCGAGCCACCGGGCGAGTTGATGTGCAGGAAGATGTCGGCGTCGGGGTCCTCGGCTGAGAGCAGCAGCAGCTGGGCGCAGATCGCGTTGGCGTTCGAGTCGCGCACCTCCGAGCCGAGGAAGACGATGCGTTCCTTCAGCAGCCGCTGGTAGATGTGGTCGTCGAGCCCGTAGCCCGCGGGGCCACCGTTCATGGTCGGCCGATCGTATGTCTCATTGCCTGTCACGCCTGCGACCCTAGCCGCCGGGAGCCCCCGAACCCGGGTGAACGGGCACCTGTTCGCCGAGAGCAGACACATCGAGCCCCAGGGCACGGCGGGTCATCCGGTTGCGCGTGTCGAGCAGGTCGTCCAGGGCTGCCACGAGGTCCTCCCCCGTCACGCGTACGACGGCACCCGCGGCGGTCTCCTCCCGCTCGGCCGCCACCACTGCGGCCCGTCGGAGCAGCTCCTTGAGGAACGAGGCGGTCACCCCGTCGGTCCGGTCCAGCACCTCCTCGACCCGGGACTCGTCCAGGTCCAGGCCGCGGCGGTACAACGCGACCAGCCGCCGCCGGGCCTCCCGGTCGGGCAGGTCGATGTGCACGGCCTGGTCGACGCGGCCGGGCCGGGACGCCAACGCGTCCTCGAGCAGGTCGGCGCGGTTGGTGGTCAGCAGGAACACCACGTCGGCGTCCTCCTCGAGCCCGTCCATCTCGTTGAGCAGCATGAACAGCAGCGGCGCGCCACCGTCGTACACGTCCCGCTGCTGCGCGATCAGGTCCACGTCCTCGACCACGATCATCGCCGGCTGGAGGGTGCGCGCGATCGAGCACGCCTGCCGGATGGCCGACAGCGCGTCGCCGCTGAGCTGGACGATGGTGGTGCCCGTGAGCTCGCCCACGAGGTACCTCACGGTGTGCGTCTTGCCGACGCCGGGCGGGCCGTAGAGCAGCAGCCCGCGCTTCAGGTGCTGCCCGGCCGAGCGCAGCGCGTCGCGGTGCCGGGCGACGCCGACGACCTGCCGGCGTACGTCGGCGAAGGTCTCCTCCGGCAGCACCAGCTCGGCCGGGTCCAGCGGCTCTCGGTGGTGGAAGGTGAGGGCGGTGCCCGGGTGGTAGCCGAACATCGTCCGCCCGAACGACACCACCTGCCCCCGGTAGACGTTGTGCTCGATGGCCAGGTCGCGCAGCCGCGCCGCGATCTGCGTTCCGGCGCCGTCGCGGGAGGCGATCACCTCGATCGTCATGGAGTCCCGGCCCTGCTCGGGGTCCGGGCAGCGGAACAGGATCGCGACCCGGCTGCCGTCCGCCTCGGTCACGAACACGATCGCCGTCCGCAGGCACTCGCGCGTCTGGCCGTCCGGACCGGTCGGCAGCGCGGTGCGCAGCACGTTGCCCGGCCGGGCGCCGTACTTGCTCTCCTCCGGCGTCATGCCCAGCAGGTCCGCGATCCCCACAGGGCCGTGGTGCCGCAGCCCGGCGACGCCGACCACGTGGTGGGTGCGACCCGGCTCGCCGAGCCAGGCGTCGAGGGCGGCCTGGACGTTGACGTGCTCGTACGACGGCCACTGCTGCTCGGCCACCGGCAGGCCGTCCGCGGACACGCCGAGATGGTCGGTGAGCATGGTGGCGAACCGCGGCCGGTCCGCCTCCCGCGCCTTCTCGACGAACCGGCTCACGAGCCGTCGGCCGTACCTGCCCAGGTCAGCGACCTCCGGAGCCGCCCCGTCGCTCATGGGGCGACGATACGGCCGCAGACATGGCCGTGCCCCGGCGTCCAGGGAGGACGCCGGGGCACGAGCGGTGGTGCAGCTGGGGTCAGCCGGTCGTGAAGGAGAACGTCACCTTCTGGGCCCCCGGCTTGCCCGCGGCGCCGTCGAGCGGGTTGCCCGACACGTCCTTGACCCCGGGCGTCGCCGTGAAGGTGTACTTCTTGTTGTGCTTGAGCGCGCTCTTGGGCGTCAGCACGATGGTCTTGCCGGCTGCGTTGTACTTCAGCTTGGCCTTGACCTTCTTGGAGCTGCCCTTGGCCTTCAGGTAGACCGTCTTGGTGGTGATGGTGCTCGCGTTGAGCGCCTCGCTCACCTTGAGCTTGACCTTCGTCGTCACCTTGACGCCCTTGGCGTTCTTCGCGGGCGTGGTCTTGACGACCGTCGGGCTCGTCGTGTCAGGGACGACCGTCGACAGGGCGATGGTGTCGGTCGCGACCGCCGACTGGTTGCCGTCAGCGTCCCGGAACTGCGCGTAGACGGTCTTCACGCCGTCGCCGGCCGCCAGGGTCCACGCCGCCGTCGGCGCGAACGCCTGGTACGGCGAGAAGGTGACCCCGTCGTTGCTGAACCGCATCTGGGTCACGCCGCTGGCCGGCGCCGGGTCGTTCGCCGTCACGCCCAAGGTGACCGCCGTCGTGTTCGTCGTGGCCGCGCCGCCGTTCACCGTGACCGTCCCCGTCGGGTTCAAGGTGTCGGCCCAGGTGAACTCCAGCGACCAGCCGCTGATGACGATCGGCTCCTCCATCGCGTCGTTGAACGCGTACAGGTCCCAGTTGCCGTTGGGGCTCTGGCCGTCGAAGACCGACAGCACCGTGACCCCTGTGGCCGGCGGAGCCGGCGATCCGAAGTCCTCGATGTCCCCCTGGAGGAAGGGCTTGTAGGTCCCTCCGTTGGTGATGGGGTCGTCGTCGGGCATCGTGCCGGCCGCTTCGTCGTCGAAGGTCACGTTGAAGTTCGAGATCGGGAGGAATCCCCCGCTGTCGCCCCACAGGTAGGACTGCTGCCCACCGGGTCCCACGAGCAGCAGGTTGATGTCGTCGGGCTCATTGGCGGTGATGCCGTTCAGGTGCACGTTGACGTCGCTGATCTGCGGAAGACCGGTCACCGCGACAGTGCTGGGGTGGGGCACGGTCTCGGTGACGAAGCTGAGGCCCCAACCTCCGGCCACCGTGCCGGAGTCCACGACGGTGTCGTCCCGGATGTACAGGCTCCAGGTCCCCGCCGCGAGGGTGTCGTTGAAGACCGACAGGGAGGTGTTGCCGTTGGCCACCGGTGCGGGGGCCTGCCACGAGTCCACGCCCTCGTAGTTGGTCGGACGGAAGGTGCCGCCCGAAGCGCCGATGGCGGTCGAGTCCGGCAGCAGCGACCCTGCCTGGCTGTCGAACGTCAGGTTGGCGTTGACGAGGTCCTCGCCCGCGTCGGCGCCGTCACCGGCGTCACTCATCAAGATCACCTGCTCCCCGCCCGGACCCACCAGCAGGATGTCCAGGTCGTCGGGGAACGTGTGGCTGATGTTGAACAGGTGGACGTTGACGTCCTTGATGAGCGTCGGGGACGTCACGTTGATGGTCGACGGGTACGTGCCCGCAGTCCCGACCGCCGGGATGCTGATGGACGCCGTGTTGGACACGTCGTAGCTGACCCCACCCATGGAGATGTCGGTGTCCTGGGTGAAGGTGGACGTCGCCGCCGATGCGGGGACCGCCGACAAGGCGATCAGCGAGGCCGCGGCCAGTGACGCGGCGACCGCAGGCGCGATGACGCGCGCCCGCGAGATTCGAGTGGTCATGGCCGGACCCTAGAGGAACCTGAGAGGCCGCGGGGATGGTTCGAACGAACTAATTTTGCGCAGCGACGACCTCGGTCACAGGCGCGCGGCCGCGGTGGTCGGCTCGTCCGGCTCGGCAGCCGGCTGCTCCGCGTCCCCCTTCTCGTCCGTCGCCTCGTCGGTCTCGTCCGCCGGGTCGCCGATGGTGCCGTCCGGGCGCAGGTTCTTGAGGTCGATGACGTTGCCGGAGGCGTCGGTGACGGTGGCGTTCTCCACGATCTGGGCGAGCGCCTTGCCCCGGCGGATCTCCTGGACCAGCTCGGGGATGTGGTTGTGCTCGAACATGTGGTTGACGAAGTCCTGCGGGTCCTGGCCGGACTGCTGGGCCCGCACGGAGAGGTGCTGCTGGAGCTCGTTCTGGTCGACGCCGAGCTCCTCCTTGGTGGCGACCTCGTCGAGCAGCAGCTGCGCCACGACGGCGTCGCGGACGCGGCGCTCCAGGTCGGCCTCGAACTCCTCGGCGGTCTGGCCCTCGTCCTCGAGGTACTTGTCCATCGTCAGGCCGGCGTACGCCAGCTGCTGCTCGATGTTCTGGCGCCGGGAGTTCAGCTCGTCGGTGACGACGGTCTCCGGGAGCGGGATGTCGACGCGCTCGAGCAGGGCCTCGAGGACGGCGTCACGCGCGGCCGCGGCCTGCTCGAGGCGCTTGCCCCGGCCGAGCCGCTCGCGGACGTCCTCGGACAGCTCGCCGGCGGTGTCGAACTCCGAGGCCAGCTGGGCGAACTCGTCGTCGAACTCCGGGAGCTCCTGCTCCTGGACCTTGTCGACCTTCACCGTCACGTCGACGTCGGTGCCGACCAGGTCGCCGCCCACGAGCTGGGAGGAGAAGGTCCTCTCGTCGCCGGCCGACATCCCGGCGAGCGCCTCGTCGAGGCCGTCGAGCATGCCGCCGCGGCCGACCTTGTAGGACATACCGGTCAGCTCGGCGCCCTCGACGGTCTGGCCGTCCTGCTGGGCGACCAGGTCGATGACCACGAAGTCGCCGTCCTCGGCGGCGCGGTCGACGTCGACCAGGGTGGCGAACCGCTCGCGCAGCGCCTGCACCTGCTCCTCGACGTCCTGGTCGGTGACCGCGACGTCCTCGACCTGCGCGGTGAGGTCGTCGTACGCCGGCAGCGTGATCTCCGGCTTGACGTCCACCTCCGCGGTGAACTCCAGCGACTCGTTGTCCTCGAGCTTGGTGACCTCGATCTCCGGCTGGGCCATCGGCTGGAGGTCGTTGTCCTGGAGCGCCTGGACGTACAGCTGCGGCAGGGCGTCGTTGATCGCCTGGTCGAGGATGGCGCCGCGGCCGACCTGGCGGTCGATCACCATCGGGGGCACCTTGCCGCGGCGGAAGCCGGGGACGTTGATCTGCTGGGCGATGGTCTTGTACGCCTTGTCGAGGCTCGGCTTGAGCTCCTCGAAGGGCACCTCGACGGTCAGCTTGGCCCGGGTCGGGCTCAAGGTCTCGACGGCGCTCTTCACAGGGGTGTCTCCTTGATCGTTCGGGGGTTGCGGCTCGGTCGGATCGGTCGTTCTCGTCGGTCGGGGCGACAGGACTCGAACCTGCGATCTCCTGCTCCCAAAGCAGGCGCGCTAGCCACTACGCTACGCCCCGCCAGGCTGCCTCGGCCCACCGCTCAGCGGTGCTGAACGCACGGGTAGAGGCGCCTGAGAGCGGATGACGGGAATCGAACCCGCGTAGCCAGTTTGGAAGACTGGGGCTCTACCATTGAGCTACATCCGCGCAAGCCCGAATCGTGCCACAGCGGCGGGTGCCCACCCCAACCGGCGAGGCCTCCCGGCCGGCGTCAGCGGCGGTGCACGAGCAGCATCGCGCGGTCGTCGTCCTTCGACCCGAGCTTCTCCACCAGCCGGTCGACGCGGTCGGCGGTGGCGTCGCCGTGCAGCACCTTCTCCGCCTCGCCGATGAGCCGGTCGATGCCCAGCTCGATCTCCCTCTTGGAGGTCTCGACCAGCCCGTCGGTGTACATCACGAGGGCGTCGCCCGGCCGCATCACCCCGCGCACGCTCTCGAACTCCGCCCCCTCGATCAGCCCCAGGACCGGTCCGTCGGACTGGAGGGCGGACCAGCGTCCGCTGCCGGCGGCCAGGTGGACCGCCGGCGGGTGGCCGGCCGTCCAGACCTCGAAGTGCCCCGACTGCAGGTCGAGGGAGAGCTGGACCGCGGTGGCGAACCCCTCGTCCCAGCGGTGACCGAGCAGGTAGGCGTTGGCGGCGGTCAGGAACTCGTCGGGAGGGATGGCGGTGATCAGGCCACCGAAGGCGCCCGACAGCAGCAGCGCCCGGGTGGCCGCCGCGTCACCCTTGCCGGAGACGTCGACGACGGCCACGTCGAGCCGGCCGCGCGACGCCGACGCCACGATGAAGTCGCCGGCGAAGAGCGTGCCGCCGGCGGAGCGCAGCGCCGACTCCGCGACCCACTGCGAGGGCAGGTCGGGGAGCCGGCCGTAGCGCTGGATCCGGTCGCGAAGGTCGATCAGCATCGACTCCCCCTGTGCCCCGGCGACCCCGAGACGCGAGCGGCGGTGGGAGGTGACCAGCACGATCACGCACAGCACGAGGATGACGACGACCGCGACCCAGGTGCGGTGGGTGGGGCTGACGATCCTCGGCAACGAGGCCAGCACCAGAACCGCGAGGAACGAGATGAACGGCAGCATGAACCGCGGGCTCAGGAAGAGGCTGGCCAGGATCAGCGGCACGACCAGCAGGTTGATCGGGACGTACTGCGGGAACCCGATGGTGCCGACGCCGCACAGGATGGCGAAGGCCACCAGCGCGACGAGCGGACCCCTGGTCGGGGCACCCGGGTCGTCGAGCGACTTCCAGGCCGCCGTGAACCGGCGTGGGACGCGCGCGGGGACGACGGATCGCGACTTCGGCGCTCCACTCATGGTCGTGATCCCGTCCGGTCGTTGGCGCTCACTGTACGGCGCGGGACCGGAACCGCGGCTGACAATGCGCACACCAGAACAGGTTCCTTCCGTTCAGCTGCTCGGTGCGCACGCGGGTCCCGCAGACCAGGCACGCCTGGCCGGCGCGACGGTAGACGTACACCTCACCACCGTGGTCGTCCTCGCGGGCCGGCCGGCCCATCGCCTCGGGCGTGTGCTCGGGACGGACCGTGTCGATCGTGCCGGTCTTGACGCCCTCGTTCATGAGCGCGACCAGGTCCTCCCAGATCGCGCGCCACTGGCCGACGCGCAGGGTGCGGCCCGGCCGCAGCGGGTGCATGCGGTGCCGGAACAGCACCTCGGCGCGGTAGACGTTGCCGACGCCGGCGATCACCTCCTGGTCCATCAGCAGGTCGCCGATGGGCCGGTGGCTGCGGCTGATCCGCGCCCACGCGCGGGCGGGGTCGGCGTCGTCGCGGAGCGGGTCGGGACCGAGACGCGCGACCACCTCGTCGCGGCGCGCCGTGGTCACCAGGTCGCAGACGATGGCGCCGCGCAGGTCGGCGTACGCAGCCGGGCCGGAGTCCCAGGTCGCCAGCCGCATCCGGACCTGGCCTACGGGCAGCGGGACCTCCGTGACGCCGGTGTGCACGTCCAGCTGGCCGATCAGCCCGAGGTGGATGTGCACCACCCGCTCGCCGCTGAGCTCGACGAACAGGTGCTTGCCGGCGGCCTCCGCCCCGACGACCACGGAGCCGTCGAGGAGCGCGGCCGAGTCGGCGAACCTTCCCTGCGGGCTGGTCACCGACACCCGGCGGCCGCCGAAGGCGGCCCCGACCTCGTGCGCCAGCCGGTGGAGGGTGTGCCCCTCAGGCATGCGAAGTGCTGGCCGAGGGCGGCAGCGGAGGGAGCTCGCCCGTGCGCTCGTAGTCGGTGAGCATCGCGATCCGGCGGGCGTGCCGCTCCTCCTCGCTGAACGGCGTCTCGAGGAAGACCTCGACGAAGCGGGTCATCTCCTCGACCGTGTGCATCCGTCCACCCACGGCGATCACCTGCGCGTCGTTGTGCTGCCGCGCGAGCGCCGCGGTCTCCTCCGACCACACCAGCGCGCTGCGGATGCCCTTCACCTTGTTGGCGGCCATCTGCTCGCCGTTGCCGGAACCGCCGATCACGACGCCCAGGCTGCCGGGGTCCGCCGCCACGCCCTCGGCCGCGCGCAGGCAGAAGACGGGGTAGTCGTCGAGCGCGTCGTACACGAACGGGCCGTGGTCGACCGGCTCGTGGCCGTGGTCGGTCAGCCAGGCCGTGAGGTGGGCCTTGAGGTCGAGACCGGCGTGGTCGCAGCCCAGGTGCACGCGCATGACGCAGGAGTCTAGGGATGCTCGCCGACGGGGCCGGACCCGTCCAGGGCTTACGCTCCTCGCGTGATCCGGGCACGGCGGGCGACCGCACTCCTGATGCTCGCCACGCTCGCCGCCGCCACGTCCTCGTGCTCGGCCGACATCTCCTCGGGAGCGGCGCCGGACGACCCGCCGTCGTCGTCGAGCGGCGGTGCGGACCAGGGCCCGTACCAGCCCACCGACGACGACCGGGCCGACATCCGGTACCTGATGGAGACCCGTGCGCGGGCGCTCGACGACGAGGACGAGCAGGCGTTCCTGGCCACCGTCGACCCCGGGAACGGCGACCTCGTGGCCGCCCAGCGCACCCTGTTCCACAACATCACCCAGCTGCCCGTCGCGTCGGTGGACTACCTGGTCGAGGACGCCTCCGGCCTGCCGCCGGCCGACGTGGACGGCGGCGACCCCGTGTTCCGCCCCTTCGTCATCGAGCGGCTGGAGCTCGACGGCATCGACGAGGCACCGGTCGGCAACACGCTCGAGGACACCTTCGTCAAGCGTGCGGACGGGTGGGTGCTGGGCGCCGAGACCCTCGCGGGCGACTACCCGGAGGGTGAGGAGCCACAGTCGTGGCCCTGGGGCGGCGGCGTACCGATCGTCGGCGCCCGCGTCGACGACCTCCTGGTCCTCGTCGACCGTGAGGACCGCGAGCAGGCACCGGAACTGGCCCAGGCGGTGGCCGGCGACATCGACGACGACGCGGAGGTCCTGGGCGTCGAGCCGCGCACCGACGTGCTGGTCGACGCGACCACGTCCGGCTCGGTGCGGATGATGAACACCCTCGACGACAGCGAGGCCGCCGCCGTCACGTTCCCGGTGTACGCGCTCGACGAGGACGGGCGCGCCTCGGAGTTCGGGGGCATGCGCATCAAGATCAACCCCGAGCAGATCGACGCGTACGCCGCCGACGACTTCGTCCTCAAGCACGAGCTCAGCCACTTCCTGATGGCCCGGCACGCCGGCGCCTGGCCCACGTGGCTCTCGGAGGGGCTGGCCGACTACACCGCCACGCAGCCGTTGTCCTTCGCCCAGGGCCCGGCGGGCGTCGACTCGTCGTACCTCGACGGCCTGCGCCGCGACCTCCCCACCAAGGCCAAGTGGGGGCTGGACCCGCAGGCCGACTACCTCATCGCCCGGGCGGCCGTCACGTACCTCGCCGACACCTACGGCGTGCCGAAGGTGCTGCAGCTCGGGCGCGCCTACGAGAAGGCGTACGACGGCGGCGACGCCGACCAGCTCACCGCTCGTGTGCTGCCGAAGACGCTCGGGCTCACCGAGGCCGACCTGGTACGGGAGACCTGGGCGCTGCTCGACACGCTGGGGTGAGCGCCCGCAGGTTTCCCCGGTCGACCGGGGAAACCTTCAGTACCCGACCTTGAGCACCTGGCCGGTACCCGAGCCCTCGATGGACGCGACGTACGCCGCGGCGGCGTCGGCGACGGGGATGGGGGTGGCGCCGGGGAACATCGGCCCGTAGGCGTCCCAGGCCTCGGCGAACACCGTGGCGCTGACGGCGTTGATCCGCTGGCCACGCGGGAGCTCGATGGCGGCCGAGCGGACGAAGGCGTCGACGCCGCCGTCGACCGTCGAGGCGATGGGGCTGGTCGGCACCGGCTGCTCGGAGAGGATGCCGGACACGAGGGTGAAGGAGCCGCCGTCGGTGACGTGCTCAATCCCGAGGCGGACCAGCTCGACCTGGCCGAGCAGCTTGTCCCGTACCCCGGCCAGCCACTGGTCCGAGGTGAGGTCGGTCAGCGCGCCGTACGGCGTCTTGCCGGCCGTGCACGCGACGGCGTCTACCCGGCCGACCGCGGTGTACAGCCCGGCGATCGAGGCGGGGTTGGTGAGGTCGACGAAGTTCTCCCCGGACCGGGACGCCTCGACGACCTCGTGCCGCCCGGCCAGAGCGGCGACGACGGCCGAGCCCAGCCGCCCCGACGCGCCGACGACGAGCACCCTCACGACGCCTCCAGCCTCGCCCGCTCCTCGTCCACGACAGACGGGTCGAGCTTGGTGAAGATCGGCGTCGGCTTCTCGACCTTCGCACCGACGGTGACCGGGCGCGAGGACCACCGCGGGGTCTCGGAGTACGAGCCGGTGATCACCGGGTAGGTCAGCAGGCCGGCGCCCTCGTCGGGGTCCAGCTCGTCGACGTACTCGATCCGCGGCATCGGCTGGAACTCGCCCTCGCCGCCGAGCGCCTGCCAGACCTTGGTCGAGGTGTGCGGCAGGAACGGCGACAGGAGGGTGTTGCAGTCGAGCACGCACTGGGCGGCGACGTGCAGGACCGTCCCGAGCCGCTCGCGCTGGCTCTCGTCCTTCATCTTGTAGGGCTCGGTGGCGGTGAGGTACTTGTTCACCTCGCCCACGACCCGCATCGCCTCCGCGATGGCCGCGCGCTGCCGGTGCCGGCCGATCAGGTCGCCGACGGTGTCGAAGCCGGAACGTACGGCGGACAGCACGGCCTCGTCGACCGCGTCCAGCGGACCCGCGGCCGGGATCTCCCCGAAGCTCTTGCTGACCATCGTCGCGGTGCGGTTGACCAGGTTGCCCCAGCCGGCGACCAGCTCGGAGTTGGTGCGCTGAACGAAGTCGGTCCACGTGAAGTCCGCGTCGGAGGTCTCCGGTCCGGCCGCGCAGATGAAGTAGCGCAGCGCGTCGGGCTGGTACCTCGCCAGGAAGTCGCCCACCAGGATCACGTGCCCACGGCTGGTCGAGAACTGCCGGCTCTCCATCGTCATGAACTCGCTGGAGACGACTTCAGTGGGCAGGTTCAGGCGGCCGTACTCCCCCGGCTCCCCGCCCCGGTCGCCCTCGCCGTTGTAGGCGATCAGCTCGGCCGGCCAGATCTGGGCGTGGAAGACGATGTTGTCCTTGCCCATGAAGTAGTAGGAGAGCGCCTCCGGGTCGTTCCACCACTCGCGCCAACGATCGGGCTCTCCGAGCCGGCGAGCCCACTCGATGGAGGCCGACAGGTACCCGATGACCGCGTCGAACCAGACGTACAGCCGCTTGCTCGGGTTCTCCCGCCAGCCGTCGACGGGCACGGGGATGCCCCAGTCGATGTCGCGCGTCATGGCCCGCGGCTTGAGGTCCTCGATGAGGTTGAGCGAGAACTTGATGACGTTGGGCCGCCAGGTGCCGGACGCCTCGCGGCCCTCCAGGTACGCCGTCAGCGCCTCGGCCAGCGCGGGCAGGTCGAGGAAGAAGTGCTGGGTCTCCACGAACTCCGGCGTCTCGCCGTTGATCTTGGACCGCGGGTTGATCAGGTCCGTGGGGTCCAGCTGGTTGCCGCAGTTGTCGCACTGGTCACCGCGCGCGTCGGGGTACCCGCAGATCGGGCAGGTGCCCTCGATGTACCGGTCCGGGAGGGTGCGGCCCGTCGACGGGCTGATCGCGCCGAAGGTCGTCTGCTCGACCATGTAGCCGTTGCGGTGCACCGTCTGGAAGAGCTCCTGCACGACCTTGTAGTGGTTGCCGGTCGTCGTCCGCGTGAACAGGTCGTAGGACAGGCCGAGGTCGACCAGGTCGTGCACGATCACCGAGTTGTTCTTGTCGGCCAGCTCGCGCGCGGTCACGCCCTCGCTGTCGGCGGCCACCAGGATCGGCGTGCCGTGCTCGTCGGTCCCCGAGACCATCAGCACCTCGTGCCCGGCCATCCGCATGTACCTGCTGAAGACGTCGGAGGGCACGCCGAACCCGGCCACGTGGCCGATGTGGCGCGGGCCGTTGGCGTACGGCCAGGCGACGGCGGACAGGACATGCGTCATGGGGAGAGCCTATTGAGGTAGGGCGAGCGGTTATCCGCGCCCATGGTGGTCGAGCCGCGAGGCCGGCCACGGCCGAGCGTGTCGAGACCTCGGAGGAGCCACCGGGTCTCGTGACGGGACTTCGTCCCTCCTCGACCAGCGGGACGGGGTGTCAGCTGAAGTCGAGCGTGCGGTTCCGCGTGCGCTTCAGCTCGAAGAACGTCGGGTACGACGAGAGGGTGACGGTCGCGTCCCAGATCCGGCCGGCGTCCTCACCGCGGGGGATGCTGGAGAGCACGGGGCCGAAGAAGGCGGCGCCGTCGAAGGCGATCGTGGGCGTGCCGACGTCGTCACCGACCTGGTCCATGCCGGCGTGGTGGGACTTCTTGATGGCCTCGTCGTACGACGCGTCGTCCCAGGCCTCGATGAGCTCGGCGGCCAGCCCGGCGTCCGCCAGGGCCGCGGCGACCGACTCGCGGCTCGAGCCCTCGCCCTGCGTGTGGATGTGCTCGCCCATCGCGGTGTAGAGCGGGAGCAGGGCCTGCTGGCCGACGTGCTCCTGCGCGGCCATCAGCACGCGGACGGGTCCCCACCCGTCGGCGAGCCCGCGGCGGTAGTCCTCCGAGACGTCCTTCTTCTCGTTGAGGTAGCTCAGGCTCATCACGTGCCAGCTCACGTCGATGTCGCGGACCCGCTCGACCTCGAGGATCCAGCGCGACGTGATCCAGGCGAAGGGGCACCGCGGGTCGAACCAGAAGTCCGCCGACCCCGAATTCGTGACCGACGATGCTGAATCGTTACCAACAGGGGAGTTGCCCGAGGAAGAGGTCATGGCTCGGTAACAGGGACCGCATCGATGCTGTTCCGTCTTTGTCCGAATGGCAGGATGCCGGTCATGCCCGGAACCAACCTCACTCGGGAAGAGGCGCAGACCCGCGCCGGTCTTCTCGCGGTCGAGTCCTACACCGTGGACCTCGACCTCACCGTGTCCGACAAGGTCTTCGAGAGCACCACCGTGCTCCGGTTCACCTGCTCCGAGCCCGGCGCCAGCACGTTCGCCGACCTGGTCGGGGCCACCGTCCACGAGGTCGTCCTGAACGGGAAGAGGCTCGACGAGTTCGACGTCTACCGCGACAGCCGCATCCGGCTCGACGACCTGCAGGCCGAGAACGAGCTGCGCGTCCACTGCGAGCTGCCCTACAGCCACACCGGCGAGGGCCTGCACCGCTTCGTGGACCCGGCCGACGGCAAGGTCTACCTCTACAGCCAGTTCGAGGTGCCGGACGCCCGGCGGATGTACACGACGTTCGAGCAGCCTGACCTCAAGGCGCGCTTCACCTTCAACGTGACCGCCCCCTCGCACTGGGTGGTGGTGTCCAACGCTCCGACGCCGGCGCCCGAGGAGCTCGACGACGAGAAGAGCGTCTGGCGGTTCCCGGCCACCAAGCCCATCTCGACGTACATCACCGCGCTGATCGCGGGCGAGTACCACTCGGTCCACGACGCCTACGAGGGCAAGAACGGCACGATCGAGCTCGGCCACTACTGCCGGCAGAGCCTGGTCGACCACCTCGACACCGACGAGGTCGTGAAGATCACCAAGCAGGGCTTCGAGTTCTTCGAGGAGGCCTTCGGCTACCCGTACCCCTTCGAGAAGTACGACCAGCTGTACGTCCCCGAATACAACATGGGCGCGATGGAGAACGCCGGCGCGGTCACGCTCCGCGACGAGTACCTCCCTCGCAGCCGCCAGGACGGGTCCTTCTACGAGTTCCGCGCCTCGGTGATCCTGCACGAGATGGCGCACATGTGGTTCGGCGACCTGGTGACCATGAAGTGGTGGGACGACCTCTGGCTGAACGAGTCGTTCGCCGAGTGGGCCTGCTACCACGCCGCGGTCGAGAACACCGAGTTCACCGAGTCCTGGACCGGCTTCACCAACGCCCGCAAGAACTGGGCGCTGCGCCAGGACCAGCTGCCCTCGACGCACCCGATCGCCGCGGACAACCACGACCTCCAGGCCGTCGAGGTGAACTTCGACGGGATCACCTACGCCAAGGGCGCCTCGGTGCTCAAGCAGCTGGTCGCGTGGGTCGGTCTTGATGCGTTCCTGACCGGGCTCAAGCAGTACTTCCACGACCACGCCTACGCCAACTCCGAGTTCACCGACCTGCTGACCGCGCTGGAGAAGTCGTCCGGCCGTGAGCTCGACTCCTGGGCCAAGGAGTGGCTGCAGACCTCCGGCGTGAACACGCTGGCGCCCGAGTTCGAGCTGGACGCCGACGGCGCGTACACGTCGTTCGGCGTGCGCCAGACCGCGGCGGCGGGGTTCCCGACGCTGCGCCGGCACCGCATCGGCATCGGCCTGTACGACGAGGAGGGGGGCCACCTGGTCCGCCGCCACCACCTCGAGGTCGACATCGAGGGCGAGCTGACCGTCCTCGACGAGCTCATCGGCCTGGACCAGCCCGACCTGCTGCTCCTCAACGACGGTGACCTGACCTACGCCAAGATCCGCCTCGACGAGCGCTCGCTGGCGACCCTGGTCGGCGGCCTCGGGCGGCTCGACGACTCCCTCGCGCGGGCCCTGTGCTGGGGCGCGGCGTGGGACATGACCCGGGACGCCGAGATGGCCGCCACCGACTTCGTCGAGCTGGTGCTGCGCAACATCGGCTCCGAGACCGACGCGTTCGGTTCGGCCCGGATCCCCGGGTACGCCGCGCTGGCTGCGCACGCCTACTCCGCCCCCGAGCACCGTGCCGCGTTGCTCGACCGCTGGGAGGCCGGCCTCAAGGAGCTGCTGCTGGCCGCCGAGCCGGGCAGCGACCACCAGCTGACCTTCGCCCGCTCCTACGCCGGCGCCGCACACAACCCGGCCGCCCTGGACGACGTGCAGGCGCTGCTGGGCGGCTCGCTGACGATCGAGGGCCTGGCCGTCGACACCGACCTGCGCTGGGCGCTGGTCACCAGCCTGGCGAAGAACGGCCGCATCGGCGCCGACGAGATCGCCGCCGAGCTGACGCGCGACAACACCATCTCCGGCCAGGAGCACGCCGCTGCGGCGCTCGCCTCCCGCCCCACCGCCGAGGCCAAGGCCGAGGCGTGGGACCAGGCGACCGTCCAGGAGAACGTCCCGAACGAGACCCACCGGTCGATCTGCTCGACGTTCATGCGCTACGGCCAGGAGGCCGTGCTGGCGCCGTACCTCGACAAGTACCTCGAGGCCGCCGACGACATCTGGGAGCGCCTCGGCACCCACAAGGCGTCGACCGCCCTCGAGTACGCCTTCCCCAACCCGCTCGCCAGCCCCGAGCTCCTGGAGAAGGTCGACGCCTGGCTCGACTCCTCCCCCGCGAACCCCGCCGCCAAGCGGTACGTGCGGGAGGGCCGCGACGACGCCGCCCGCGCGCTCCGCGCGCAGGAACGCGACCGCGTGTAATCGCTGGTCGAGGAAGGCGCGCTAGCGCCTGTCACGAGACCCGGTGAGAGGTCAGCGGACGTCGTGCCGGGTCTCGTGACGGGACTTCGTCCCTCCTCGACCAGCGGAGGCGGACGGGACTTCGTCCCCCTCCAGCGGCCGCAGGCGGACTACTCCGCGGCGTGGAGGGTCTGCGGAGGTCGCGCGTGCGCGGCGAGCATGGTGATGCCGCGCTTGAGCCCGCCGACGAAGTCGCCGGCCGCGAAGGCCGACTGCATCTCCAGGATGGCCAGCTGGACCTCGTGGTCGGTGAGGGTGCGCTTGACGACCGAGCCGGTGACGACCTCGATCGCGCGAGCGACGGGGTCGACCATGATCAGCACGGAGTGCGTGGGCGCGACGAGGGCGGCGTGGAGGCCGGCGGCGTACTCGCGACGCGGCTCCTCGGCGTGGCCGACGAAGACGGAGAACTCGAACCGGCTGGTCTGCTCGGCCGCGCGGATGGCGCGGTCGATCTCGAAGCGCTCGCCGGCGGAGAAGTCACCAGCTGCCACTGGCACCACCCGTTTCGTCGGTCGTGTCGGCCTTCTTGGCCTCGATCGCCTTGTCGGCGTCCCGGCGGCCGCCGAACCACTCGTCGTCGGAGCGGGCGCCCGCCGGCGCGACGGACTCTCCGCGCACGATCGACGGGACGTACACCAGCAGGGCCAGCAGGACGATGACGAGGAGCGGGATACCGCCCAGCACCAGAAGGGCGTGCAGGAACGAGACGTCGTCCGGGTTGCTCCAGCCCTCGGGTACGTCGGCGCTCGCGGCCCCGGCGTACGTGAGGGGCAGGGCGAGGGCGACCGTGACGACGGCCAGGATGCGTACCAGTGCCTTCACGGGGCCGAGACTATCGGCATCCGGGCCTCGGTACGGTGGCGCCCATGGTCCCCCTGACCTATGACCTGACCACCGTCCTGTCCAACCCGTGCCTGCCCGACGAGAACACCTGCGAACGCATCTACAACTGGACCCACAACTCCCAGCTGGCCGAGGTCGCCGACCTGATCATCGGCAAGCCGCTGGCGATCGTGATCATCGTCATCGTGGGCCTGGTGGCCCGCTGGCTGCTGCACCGGGCCGTCGACCGCCTCGTGCGCCGCGCCGAGGACGGCGTGCTGCCCGACCGGATCAGTCGGATGTCGGTCGGCCGCAGTCGTTCCGAGGCCAGCGACAGCGCGCACAGCCGCCGCCTCCAGCGCGCCCGCACCATGGGCGACCTGCTCAAGAGCATCATCACCGGCGTCATCGTCGCCGTGGTCATCACCATGGCGCTGGCGGAGCTCGACTACGAGATCGGCCCGATCCTGGCCAGCGCGGGCATCCTCGGCGTCGCGCTCGGGTTCGGCGCGCAGAACCTGGTCAAGGACTTCCTGGCCGGCATCTTCATGATCTTCGAGGACCAGCTCGGCGTCGGCGACTCGGTCGACCTCGGCGAGGCCAGCGGCACCGTCGAGGCGGTCAGCCTGCGGGTCACGCGGCTGCGCGACGTGAACGGCACGGTCTGGTACGTCCGCAACGGCGAGATCCTCCGCGTCGGCAACCAGAGCCAGAACTGGGCGCGGACGGTCCTCGACGTGACCTTCCCCTACCGGGAGGACGTGGCGCGGGTACGCCGCGTGCTCCAGGAGGTGGCCGACGACCTGTGGCACGACGACGAGTACGACCACGTGATCATCGAGCAGCCCGAGGTCTGGGGCATCGAGGCGGTGACCGCCGACGCGATCACCATGCGCGTCACGCTCAAGACCGCGCCGCTCGAGCAGTGGAAGGTCGCGCGGGAGATGCGCGCCCGGATCAAGTCCCGCTTCGACGCCGAGGGCATCAGCGCGCCGTACGCGCACACCGTCGTGGTCAACCAGAGCCAGAACGACCAGAACGCCCCCGAGGGGGCCTGACGCGGCGTCACCGGTCGCTTGGGAGGATGGTCCGGTGACGTTCTACGACGAGATCGGCGGGTACCCGACCATCGAGAAGATCGTCGCCACCTTCTACGCCGGCGTGGCCGAGGACCCGGAGCTGCGGCCGCTGTACCCGGAGGAGGACCTCGGCCCGGCCGAGGAGCGGTTCCGGCTGTTCCTCTGCCAGTACTGGGGCGGGCCGACGACGTACTCCGACACGCGGGGCCACCCGCGGCTGCGGATGCGGCACGCGCCGTTCGCGGTGACGCCGCGGGCGGCCGAGCGCTGGCTGGTGCACTTCCGCGAGGGCCTCGACGCGGTCGCGCTGCCGCCCGAGCAGGACGCGCAGTTCTGGGACTACGTCACCCACGCCGCGCAGTTCATGGTCAACACCCTCGACCCCGTCTAGAGCCCGGGTGCGGCGAGCAGCCGCTCGCGGACCTCGGCCGGCGGGGCCTCCGCCCTGCCCGTGGCCGGGTCGACGAACACCATCACGACGCGGGCCCGGGCGAGCAGGCGATCGCCGTCGAGGATCTCTGACGCGATGACCATCGACCTCGTGCCGACGTGGGTCAGCCAGCACCATGCGTCGTACGGCTCGCCCCGGAACAGGATCGGCAGCTTGTAGTCCACGTCGGCCCGCGCCGTGACCATCTGGACCGGCGGGCCGTCCTCGCCCAGTCCCTTCCAGAGGCGGGCGGTGAAGAGGATGCGCGCCTCCATGAAGTACTCGAAGTACGTGACGTTGTTGACGTGCCCGTAGACGTCGACGTCGGAGAACCTGACGTGAAGGGGGTAGTGGCCGACCGGGTCGCGGCGGCTCTCCCAGGTCAGGCGGAGCGGGTCGGCCCACTCGGGCGCGTCCTCCAGGTACGCCGCCAGGGTGGCGCGCTCGCCGTCGCTGACCCGGCGGGGCCGCTCGGCCTCGAAGACGAACGGCGTGAGGACGGTCGTCGCCCGGAGGTAGACCCGTCGTCCACCCGGCTGCCCCGACTGGTGGGCGGCCTCCTCGCGGAAGACCTCGTAGGCCATCGTGAACGAGGCGGCGCGGATCTCGGTGACCCAGCACTCGATGCTCACCGGCCGGAAGTCGTAGGTCAGCGGCGCCTTGTAGTGCACCTCGTGCCGGACCACGACCAGCGCCTCGGCGAGCCCGCCGGACTCCTGGTCGTGCGTGCGCGCGTGCACCCGGAGCATGTCGACGCGCGCCTCCTGCAGGTAGTCGACGTACACGACGTTGTTGACGTGTCCCTGCAGGTCCATGTCGGCCCAGCGCATGGGGCACTCATAGACATGGCGCATGGCCCGACTGTGCCACCTCTGCTCAGTGGCCGAGCGCGAGGTGCCCGTAGTACGTGCGGATCGACTCGCGGCGCGAGACGCGGGCGCGGTGGTGGAAGGCGAGCCGGTTGGCGGCGATGGCGCCGAGGATGCCGACGCCGGCCACGACGGCGATGCCGACGAGCGAGAGGAGGGTGACGACGAAGGCGGTGCTGACGATGACCATGACGGCCTCACTTTCTACATCTGTAGTTTCTACTGATGTAGAAGGTACGCCGCAGCCAGATTCTTCCCAACTCCGGGGAGGGTGACTCAGATCACGCCTCGGCAGCCCGCAGCCGCTCGCACATCACCCTGAGCAGCTGCTTGGCGACGTCCGGGTGGTCGTCCAGGATCGGGTGGAAGGCCCACGAGGCGAGCGCGATGGTGGTGACCGGCGTCTTGGCGCGGACGGTCGCGGAGCGTGGCTTGCCGTCGATCATCGAGATCTCGCCGAAGTAGTCACCGGCGCCGAGGTCCTTGCGGGGCTGGCCGTGCACCGTCACCGAGACGTCGCCCGAGCGGATCAGGTGGAAACCGGCCGCGCCGCCGCCCTCCTCGGTGATGTCCTTGCCCTCGGGGTGGTTGACGACCCGCGCCTGGGCGGCGATGGCGTTGAGGGCCTTCTTGCCCACGCCGGCGAACAGGTCGGTGCTGCTGAGGGCCTGGACGATCTCCGGGTCTGCCGCCATGCCGATCCCCACTCTCGCTCGTGGCGCCGCACCTGGGCGCGGCGGCCAAGGTATCGCCGCAGGTCCGGGCCGGGCAACGAAGGAGCGGTACGGTCCGACCATGCCCGACCTCTCGCCGCGCCGGCGCCGGTTGATGGCGGCCGCCACGGAGGTCGTGGCGGAGCAGGGGCTGCGCGGACTGACGCACCGCGCGGTGGATCGGGCGGCTGGGTTGAGCGAGGGCAGCTGCTCGGCGTACTACCGCACCCGGCAGGCGCTCCAGCAGGGCCTGGCCGAGTACGTCGCGTCGACGGCGGCCGGCGACGTGGCGGCACTGACCGAGGACCTCCGCGTCTGCGGGCCGGACGACGACCGCAAGGTCGAGCTGACCACCCGGCTCTTCCTGCGCTGGCTGACCGAGCGCGACGTGCTGCTGGCGCGCCTGGAGCTCGAGCTCGCGGCCACCCGCGACCCCGGGCTCGCCGCGGTGCTGACCGAGTGGCGGCAGCGGCTGGTCGGGATCGTCGGCGCGATCATGACCGACCGCGGGGTGACCGACTCCGACCGGCGCGCCGAGGTGCTCGTCGCCGCGCTCGACGGGGTGCTGCTCACGGCCCTGCTGCGGCCCGCTCGCTCGCGACGTACGTTCGTCACCGGCTCCCTGGAGCGGCTGATGAGCGGGCTCGCCGAGCCCGGGTGACAGACCCGGGCCTAGGCTGACGGCATGCCGGAAGCCGTCATCGTCGCCACCGCCCGCTCCCCCATCGGCCGGGCCTTCAAGGGCTCGCTGGTCGACCTTCGTCCCGACGACCTCGCCGCGACGATCGTGCGCGCGGCCCTCGACAAGGTGCCGGCGCTGGACCGGCACACCGTCGACGACGTGTACCTCGGGTGCGGTCTTCCGGGCGGCGAGAGCGGCTTCAACATGGGCCGGGTCGTGAACATCCTCAACGAGATGGACGACGTGCCGGCGGCGACCATCACCCGGTACTGCGCGTCCTCGGTGCAGACCACGCGGATGGCGTTCCACGCCATCAAGGCCGGCGAGGGCGACGTGTTCGTGTCCGCCGGCGTGGAGACCGTCTCGCGGTTCGCCAAGGGCAGCTCGGACAGCTGGCCCGACACCCACAACCCCGTCTTCGCCGATGCGGAGGCGCGTACGGCGGCCGGTGCGGAGGGTGGCCCGGTGAACGGCGCGCACTGGCACGACCCGCGCGAGGACGGACGGGTCCCGGACATCTACATGGCCATGGGCCAGACCGCGGAGAACCTCGCCCAGTCGCGCGGCATCTCCCGCCAGGAGCTCGACGAGTTCGGCGTGCGCAGCCAGAACCTCGCCGAGAAGGCCATCGCGGACGGGTTCTGGGAGCGCGAGATCACGCCGGTGACGACGCCCGACGGCCGGCTCGTGTCGACCGACGACGGGCCGCGCGCGGGCGTGACCTACGAGGCGACCGCCCAGCTCCAGCCGGTCTTCCGTCCGGACGGGCTGGTCACGGCCGGCAACTGCTGCCCGCTCAACGACGGCGCCGCCGCGGTCGTCGTCATGTCCGACACCAGGGCCGCCGAGCTCGGGCTGACGCCGCTGGCGCGCATCGTCGCGACCGGGGTCAGCGCGCTGTCGCCGGAGATCATGGGCCTCGGCCCGGTCGAGGCCACCAAGCGCGCCCTCGCCCACGCCGGCATGACCATCGGCGACATCGACCTGGTCGAGATCAACGAGGCGTTCGCGGCGCAGGTCGTGCCGTCGTACCAGGACCTCGGCATCGACCTCGACCGCCTCAACGTCAACGGCGGCGCGATCGCGGTCGGGCACCCGTTCGGCATGACGGGCGCGCGACTCCAGGCGACGATGCTGAACTCGCTGGACTGGCACGACAAGTCGACCGGCCTGGTGACGATGTGCGTGGGCGGTGGCCAGGGCATGGCGTTGATCCTCGAGCGGGTCTCCTGACCAGGGCGTCGACCCGGACCGTCTGACTAGGCTCTGGGTGTGCCCGAGACCGCCGACGCACGCTGGCTCGACCAGCCGCAGCAGCAGTCCTGGCGTGCGCTGGTGATGGGGATGACCCTGCTCCTGGACCGCCTGGACGCCGACCTGAGGCGGGGGTTCGACGTCTCGCTGGCCGAGTACGAGATCCTGGTCCGCCTCTCCGAGCGGCCGGGCCGCCGGCTGCGGATGGCCCAGCTCGCCGACGCGATGGCGCACAGCCGCAGCCGGGTCACCCACACGGTCAAGCGGATGGAGGCGGCCGGCCTCGTCGAGCGGACCGAGGCCGCCGAGGACGGCCGCGGGGTGGTGTGCGCGATGACCGACCACGGGTACGAGCTCCTGGAGCAGATGGCGCCGACCCACGTCAACGGCGTGCGCGACTACCTCGTCGACATCGCGACCTGTGAGGACTTCGAGGCCCTCGGCCGGGTGATGAACGCGGTGGCCGACAAGCTCGTGGTGACGCACCCGGAGAGCGAGATCCGCTGACCTCCGAGGACGTCCTCGACTCCTCGGCTCCACCGAGGCGCCCCGTGCTGCGCGCCGTCGTCGCGGTGGTCCTGGGAGCTCTCCTCGCCTGGGCGGCGTACGGCCGCCTCACGGGCGACGACCCCGCCGCCCCGGCGGCCGCTCCCCCACCGGCGGCGGCGGACGCGACGCCGGGCCCGACCGTGATCGGGCCGCCGCCGTGGGTGAGGTACCCGAGCCCGCTCGAGGGCGTGTGGACGGCCGACTCCGGCCGGCTCACGCTGGTCGTCGCGAACGAGCGGCTGACGCTGACCGACGTCACCCACTACCGGTCGCTGCGCTACATCCGCGTCGAGGGCCACCGCGTGCACCTCCGGCCGACAGGCGCGGTGACGAAGGAGCCCGACCTCGCGACGTACCGGTGGCAGATCGCCGGTGACCGCCTCACGTTCAGCCCGCTGACGCGCCCTCACGACTCGGCCCTGCCCCTCGAGTCGCTGACGTTCCACCGCCGCGGCTAGCGTCGTGGCCATGCCCGACACCGCCACCACCCGGCGCACCGATCGCCTCGTGCTGCGCCCCGCGGCGCCCGCCGACGTCGACCGCATCCTGGAGTACCGCAACCTGCCCGAGGTCAACCGCTGGCTGATCCGCACCACGGTCGAGCCGGACGAGTTCCGCGCCGCCATGGAGCGCGCGGCGCAGGATCCCGACGACCACAGCGTCGCCGTGGAGCTCGACGGGACCGTCATCGGGACCGTGTCCCTGGAGGTCGAGGACGGGATGGGCCAGCCCGGCATGCCCGAGCGGACCGAGGCGATGATCGGCTACGTCTTCGACCCGGCGTACGGCGGCCATGGCTACGCCAGCGAGGCGGTGCTGGCCATGGTGGCGGTGGCCTTCGAGGAGCTGGGGATCCACCGGCTCACCGCCGGCTGCTTCGCCGACAACCTCGCCTCGGTGCGGATCCTGGAGAAGGCCGGCATGCGTCGGGAGCAGCACGGCGTCGAGGACTCCTGGCACGCCGAACTCGGCTGGGTCGACGGGTACACGTATGGGCTGCTCGCCGACGAGTGGCGGGCCGCTCGGCGCTAGCCCACCCGCCGGGACGCGTCGATCCCCGGGCCATGAGGCCCGGGGATCTTCCCGCGTCGCGCGTCAGGCAGGCTGGACCGCCCGGTCGGGGACGAGCCGCTCGGCGGTGTGCTCGACCCGTCGAGCGTGCCAGAGGCCGAGCGCGACGAGCACCAGCAGGATGGTGGCTCCCGCGAAGGAGACGATGGCGGCGATGCCGGCGATCGTGCCGATCGTGGCGAACGCGTAGGCGTAGAGCAGCAGGCCGCGCAGCGTGTTGCCCATGAAGAGCGTCTGGCGCAGACCGGCCAGGGCCTGGCCCTCTTCGGACGCCTTCTGCTCGTCGCTCATCGAGATGAACTCGCCGCTGACCTCCTCGTAGGTCCGTCCGCCGCTGGCGGCGTTCATGTGGACGAGGATGTAGTGGTCGGCGTACGCCTGGGCCTCGGGCCCGGTGTCGAGCTTGCTGCCGGCGTACTTCTTCATGACCTTGGCGTCAGCCGCGGGCAGGCCCTCGAGGGCTCCGCCGGACGGCATCGTGATGTCCTGCATCACGAGCTGGTCGTGTACCTGGTTGCCCACGAAGGTGTTGGCCCACGTCAGCAGACCACCCGCTACGAGAAGGACCGCGACGAGCAGAAGCCCGGTCCAGGAAATGAGCTTGTCGAATGCCGAGCGCATGATGTTCGTGTCTCCTCTGTCTGTGGTGCAGACCCGGTGCCTGCCCCTCATCGACGACGGTAGGAAGAGAAGGGCACCTCGATTCAGGGTCGTGCGACCACCGTGTGGGGGACGAACGTCCCGACAGTCGGGGGACCTACGGCGACCAGCCCGTGTCGTCGTCCTCGTCGAACTCCACGGAGACTGTCTCGAAGCCCTTGTGGCGCTGGGCCGCGGCGTAGCCGTGGTAGGCGCGGCGGTCGGCGTCGGTCAGCACGACGGCGTCGGTGAACGGCGTCAGCAGCGCGCGCGGCCACAGCCGCCTTCCGAGGACGACGTTGATCTCGACGCCGAGCATGCCCGCGACGGAGAGCAGGAAGATCGCGGCCATCAGGCCGAGGACGAGTCCGAAGGTCTGGTTCACCGGCTGGGCGCCGGCGAGGATGTGGGTGACGTACAGCGCGCCGACCTGCTGCACGAGGTGCCAGAGCACCGCGATGACGAGCGCGCCCGGCAGCGTGGTCCGTTGTCGCTGGCTGCGTACCGTGGCCAGCCGCATGATCACGAACAGCACGCCGCCCACCACGAGCACGCTGACCAGGCGGGCGAGCCATTGCAGCGGCGACCCCTCGAACCAGGTGATCAGCGTGGTGTTGCTGACCAGCACCGAGGCGGTGGTGAACGCGAGGACGGCGAGGCCGCCGAAGGCGACGACGAGCAGGCCACGCACCCGGAGCAGGATCGGGTTGGGTCGGCTGTTGCGGGGTACCTGCCAGGCCACGTTGAGGGCGTTCTGCACCGCCGAGCCGAGCCCGATCGCGCCGTACAGCGCGGCCAGCGAGCCGACCACCACACCGGTCCTCGACCCGGTGAGGCCCTCCGGCCGGCGGAACTGGTCGCCGATGACGGGGAACTGGCTCAGCGCCGAGTCGAGGACCTTGGCCTGCAGGTCCGGGTTGCCCTGCAGCACGAAGCCCAGGATGGAGGTGGCCAGCAGGAGCAGCGGCAGCACCGCGAACAGCGCGTAGTAGGTCACGATCACGGCCAGGTACGTGCCCTGGTCGTCGCCGTACTTGTAGATCGTGGCGATCGGGACCCCGAGCCACCGGTGGCGTCGCTGGTAGGCGTCGACGCGTCCTACCGGCCCCCGCCCCGTCATGGGCCTAGTGTCCCGTCCGCGGAATGCGTGTGCTCAATCCGTGGTCCAGGTGCGTGCATGGCAAGGCGCCGGAGCGACGCCGTACTTGGTCGTCCAGCGAGCGACGGCAACGCCGCCACGTGCGTGCCTGGGCCGCGGAGTGAGCCTGCGGATTTCGCGGACGGGACACTTAGGGACGCGTCAGCCGGCGGTGGGTCACCCGGTGCGGGCGCGCGGCCTCGATGCCCAGCCGCTCGATCTTGTTGGCCTCGTAGGCGTCGTAGTTGCCCTCGAACCAGAACCACTTGGCCTCGTCGTCCTCGTCGCCCTCCCAGGCCAGGATGTGGGTGGCGACGCGGTCGAGGAACCACCGGTCGTGGGAGGTGACCACGGCGCAGCCGGGGAAGTCGAGGAGCGCGTCCTCGAGGGACTGGAGGGTCTCGACGTCCAGGTCGTTGGTCGGCTCGTCGAGCAGCAGCAGGTTGCCGCCCATCTTCAGGGTGAGCGCGAGGTTGAGGCGGTTGCGCTCGCCGCCGGACAGGACGCCGGCCTTCTTCTGCTGGTCGGGGCCCTTGAACCCGAACGACGCGACGTACGCGCGGGAGTTCATCTCGAAGTTGGCGACCTTGATGAAGTCCAGGCCGTCGGAGACGACCTCCCAGACGTTCTTGTTGGGGTCGATGCCACCGCGGCTCTGGTCGACGTAGGAGATCTTCACCGTCTGGCCGACCTTGAGCTCGCCGGCGTCCGGCTGCTCGGTGCCGATGATCATCCGGAACAGCGTGGTCTTGCCGACGCCGTTCGGGCCGATGACGCCGACGATGCCGGCGCGCGGCAGCGTGAAGGACAGGTCGTGGATCAGGGTCCGGCCCTCGAAGCCCTTGCTGAGGTCGTGCGCCTCGAGGACGACGTCGCCCAGGCGCGGACCGGCCGGGATGTTGATCTCGGAGGTGTCGATCTTGCGCATGCGGTCGGCCTCGGCCGCCATCTCCTCGTACCGCGCGAGACGCGAGCGGCTCTTGGTCTGGCGGGCCTTGGCGTTCGAGCGCACCCACTCGAGCTCGCGCTCGAGCATCTTGGCGCGCTTGGCGTCCTTCTGCCCCTCGATCTTGAGGCGCTCCTTCTTGGTCTCCAGGTAGGTGGAGTAGTTGCCCTCGTAGGGGTGCGTCTTGCCGCGGTCGAGCTCGAGGATCCACTGCGCGACGTTGTCGAGGAAGTACCGGTCGTGGGTCACGGCCAGGACGCAGCCGGGGTACGACGCGAGGTGGCCCTCGAGCCACTGCACCGACTCGGCGTCGAGGTGGTTGGTGGGCTCGTCGAGGAGCAGCAGGTCGGGCTGCTGGAGGAGCAGCTTGCAGAGGGCGACGCGGCGGCGCTCGCCACCGGAGAGGTTGTCGACCAGCACGTCGGGGTCCGGGCAGCGCAGCGCGTCCATCGCCTGGTCGAGCCGGCTGTCGATGTCCCAGGCGTTCGCGTGGTCGAGCTCGGTCTGGAGATCGCCGGTCTCCTTCATCAACGCGTCCTGGTCGGCGTCGGGGTCGCCCATCTCCATGTAGGCGTCCTCGAGCCGCTTCATCTTGCCCTTGATCTCGTGGACGGCCTCCTCCACGTTCTCCAGGACCGTCTTGCCCTCGCTCAGCGGCGGCTCCTGCTGGAGCATGCCCACGGTGGCGTCGGGGTCGATGATCGCGTCGCCGTTGTTGGCGTGCTCGAGCCCGGCCATGATCTTGAGGAGGGTCGACTTGCCCGTGCCGTTCGGGCCGACGACGCCGATCTTGGCGCCGTGCAGGAACGAGAGGGTGACGTTGTCGAGGACGACCTTGTCGCCGTGGGCCTTGCGCACGTTGCGCAGCGTGAAGACGTACTCAGCCATGATCGGCAACCCTACGGGCGCACGGGTCGCGACCAGAAATGCCGGAATCCGGCTGAGACCTCCGACCGCGGCAACGCGTCGATACTCATGACGGGCACCGATCGGCGAGGAGACGGGCAGCGCGGATGGACGGCGACGAGGAGTTCTCGGCCTTCGTGGCGGCGCGGGCCGACCACCTCTACCGGCAGGCGTGGCTGCTCACCGGCAGCCGGTCCTCGGCCGAGGACCTGGTGCAGACCGCGCTGACCAAGGCGTACGCCGCGTGGTCCCGGGTCCGGCGCGCCGACGACCCGGTGGCCTACGTGCACGGCGTGCTCATGAAGTCGTTCCTCTCCGACCGTCGGCGACGCTGGACCTCCGAGCTGCCGGTCGCCGAGCCACGCGTCGACACCGGAGGCGGCGGCGCCGACCCCGCCGACGCCCAGGTCGAGCGGCTGGCCCTGGTCGGCGCGCTCGACGGCCTGAGCCGGACCGACCGCGCGGTCGTGGTGCTGCGGTACTGGGACGACCGCTCGGTCGCCGAGACCGCCACGACCCTGGGGCTCAGCGAGGCCGCGGTGAAGAACCGCAGCCTGAGGGCCCTGCGCCGACTCGCCGACCACCTGGAGCCCGTCCCCGACGACACGCGAGGGAGCCACCGATGACCACCCACCACGAGACCCTGGTGCGGGAGGTGCTGCACCGCGCCACCGACCACCTGACCGCACCGGTTCCCAGCCTGACGGCGACGGCGACCGTGCGCGGACGACGGCTGCGCCGTCGGCGGCGGATCGGGACGGTGGCCGGTGGCCTGTGCGCGGCGGCGCTTGTCGCCGTACCGCTCGTGGCATCCGTCGGCTCGGACTCCACCGCGGGCACCGACGTGGCCACCGACCCGACGCCCTCGGTGACGCCGACGCCCGCGGCCGTGCCGCAGCTGGTGGACAACGACGCGTGGGCCTCGATGCCCGCGGCCGAGATGGCGGCCCACTTCGAGCGGCTCGCGCCGGACGGGATCGGGCTGACCGACGTCCGGCTCACCAACGAGGACCGCGCGCCCGACGAGCCGGAGACGAAGAGCCCGGGGTACCTGGTGGCTCGTGTCACCACCGACGGGACCGTCACCGGCAGCGCGAACCTGATCCTCTACGTGACCGGGTTCTCCGACGCCACGTACACCTGCCCGGGCAACCTGACGCGTTTCGACTCCTGCACCGAGATCCTCGGTGAGGACGGCCAGCCGATCGGTCGCCGGTCGGTCACGACGAGTGGTGGCGTGGTCGTGCACGAAGTGGTGGAGGCCCGCGAGAACGGCGGCCTCGTGTACGTCGCCGCGACCAACGCGACCAGCGACAAGTGGGGTTGGGGATCCCCGATCGCCGCACCGGACGCGCCGCTCACGCTCGACCAGCTCCAGGCGATCGCCGAGGACGACGCGTGGATCGGCTACGAGCCTCCGGCCGGGTCAGCCGGCTGACGCGCGACGCGCACCGGCTGCCCGCCCCCGCGACCGCCTCCGAGGACGAGTGGCGGCGACGGCGGCCTTCACGTCGAGGGACTCGAGCGCGGCGGCGACCTTGGCCAGCAGGCGGACGAACGTCTCGCGCTCCTGCTCGTCGAGGCCCGCGAACACGTGGGCATGGAGCGTGGTCACCTCGGCCAGGAAGCTGTCGATGACGGGGTACGCCGCATCGGTGAGCTGGACGAGCACCACCCGGCGGTCGTCGGTGTCGCGGATCCGCCGGACCAGGCCGCGACGCTCGAGGGTGTCCACCAGCGAGGTGACACTCGCTCCCGTCACGAAGAGCCGCTCGGCGATGGCCGAGTGCGAGAGCGGCTCGCCGGCCCCCTCCAGGGTGCCCAGCAGGATGCGGGCCGGGACGGAGAGCCCGTGGTGGCGCAGTGCGCGCATGTCGGCGTCGAGGAAGAGCTCTGCGGTGCGCACCAGGTTCTGCGCACACTCGGTGGCGCTGGCCTCCCCCGATGGGAACTCGCGCCCGAAGGCGACGCGGTCGACGCGACGCGGCGTTCCGGCGGCCGCGCCCTCGCCGGGGCGGCCGCCGGGATGCTCGTCGGGGTCGCGTGGCTCTCCCATGGTGTGGGCGCCTTCCTTCAGGTCCGTTGGTTAGAGTGCTGAAGGTCAGAGGCTACATCGTTCGACCGCACCTCACGGTCGGATGCCGAACGGGCCGAGGCGACCCGCGTCGATCCTCAGCGACTCGAACAGCACCGCCGCGTTGTCGACGGTGAAGACATCGGCGCCGCCGAGCTGGCCGAGGTACTTGTCGACCACGGGCGCAGCCGCCTGGACGGCGGCCGCATCCAGGTAGCCCTTGAAGATCGCCCAGGCATTGCCCGAAGGGCCGTACTGCTGGAAGAACGGCGTCGGGTCCAGGCTCGCCAGGGTCTGCCGCACGCTGTCGTCGAGGTCGTGCACGTACTGCCGCTGGAGCTCCACGTCGGCGCGGACGCCCAGACGGCCGAGGTGCCCGCCCACGAGGGTCGTCCACCCGTAGTCCAGCGCGACGTCGTGGGCGCGCACCCAGCCAGGGATGTCCTGGGACACCGCCAGGTTCTTGAACGGCACCCAGCCGGGGAAGACGACGTCGACCACCATCAGGGTCCGCTGCCGGGGTGCGTAGATGAAGATGTTGTCCGGCGAGTGGTTCGGCCCGTGGTACTCCAGCTCCAGCCGATCGGCGCCGACCGCGAGCACGCGACGGTCGCTGAAGGTCAGCGTCGGCGGTGGGCGGTTCGGGTCGCCGGCCTCACGCAGCAGCCGACGTGTCTCCACGTGGCCGACCCGGACCACGTCGTCACCGAAGATCGACGACGCCCCGATGTGGTCGGCGTGGGAGTGCGAGTAGACGAGGTGCGTCACCGTGGACGACGTGCCCGCCTCGGCCGTCACCTGGTTGATGGCACGCACGAGGTTGTGCCCGATGGTCGGCGGAGCGTCCACGACGACGACGCCCCTGGCACCCGCGAGGAACATGGACTGGTAGAAGCCGTCGGTGACCCAGTAGAGGTTGTCCTGGATCCTCCCGACGAAGTAACCGTCGGCGTTCAGTGCGGGGCCGAACGACGCCGCGGGCACGGGCGCGTACGACGGCAGGTCACCCTCGGCAGCCTCAGCCCTCCCGGCGGCGAGCCCGGGGCCGACGATCGCGGCCGCGGCGGGCGCGGCAGCCATCATCGCCGCCCGGCTCAGGAAGCCTCGCCGGCTCGGGCTGTGCGTCGTGGACAGGTTGCTGGTCATGACATCCCTCCTGGTCCCCGAAGGTCACTGCTTGTAGGCGATGGCGGCACTGGTGGGTCCGGCCAGGTGGCGGACCTCCGTGCGAGCGAACCCGGCACGGCGGGCCCAGGTGTCGAACTGCGCGCCGGTGTAGTCGAAGCCGCCGGGCAGCTCGATGAGCATGTTCAGCGACATGAGGAGCCCGAAGGCGTTGGTGCGACGGGCATCGTCGATGACGTTCTCGATGGCGACGAGGATGCCGCCGGACGGCAGGGCGGCGTACGCCTTGTCGATGAGCGCCTGCTTCCCCCGCTCGTCCCAGTCGTGCAGGACGTTGCCCAGGAAGTAGACGTCCGCCGCCGGGAGGTCGTCGACGAAGAAGTCGCCGGCGACTGCGGTGACCCGATCGCCCACCCCCTTGCCAGCGAGGTGGAGGTCCGCGATCGGGACGACCGGGGGCAGGTCGAACACCGTGCCGGTGAGGTGCGGGTTGGCCGCCGCGATGGTCGCGGCCAGCTCGCCGTTGGCCCCACCGAGATCACAGAACGTCGCGTGGCCCCGCAGATCGAGGGTGTGCGCGAGGGCGTTGAAGGCGCCGAGCTGGAGGCCGCTCATGGCGTCGAGGAAGGCCTCGAGGTGCTCGGGATCGGCGTAGACGCCCTCGAACAGGCTCGGTGCGCCCGTCTTGACCTCGCTCTGCGGGAGGCCGGTGCGCAGGGCTTCGGTCAGCGAGCCCCAGAAGCCGTACAGCCTCGCGGACGACATCTCCAGGATGCCGCCGAGGTAGGCAGGCGACCGCTTGTCGAGGAAGAGCGCCGTGTCGGTCGTGTTGCCGTATCGGGCGCCGGGTCCGTCGCCCTCGCGGTCGAGCAGACCGAGCGCGACGAGCGCATCCAGGAAGTCCGCGCCGCTCCTCTGGTGCAGCCCGAGCCGGTCCCCGATCTGCGGCCCCGTCAGCCGGCCGTCGCCGAGCTCGGTGAACAGGCCCATCTCGACGGCGGAGAGCAGCGTCTTCGACGCCCAGAAACCCATGCCGATCTGGAGGATGTGCCCGGGGTCCGCGCCGCCCGCGTGCGTCGTGGTCTCGATGGTGTCGGTGGTGGTCATCCAGAACTCCTTCATGAAGCCCGAGTCCTTGAACCTCTAATACTTAGGACTCTAATCATTAGGGCTCGAACGTCAACGCCGGTCTGGACCAGTGATGGGGTGGGCGGAGTGCCCCGCTCAGAGCAGGTTGCGCAGCCGGTCGACCAGGGAGTCCTTGACCGCCTGGGTGACGGCGGCCTCGACCTGCCGGTTGAGGTCGTCCTGGTCGTCGACGTTCGCGAGCAGCTCGCGCAGGTCGAGGTCGTCGATCGTGCGGTCCAGCACGTCGTCGGTCTTCAGCGCCGCGTCGATGACGGAGTCCGGGAGGGCCCTGATGGCGGCCTTCAGGAACCCGTTGAGGTCGGCGTTGTCGAGGGCCTCGTCGACGAACGACGAGATCGGCGGCAGGGTGCCGTCGGCCTTCATCCGGTGCACGGCGTCGTGCAGGCCCCCGCGCAGCGCGTCGACCTGCGCATCGGTCGGGTCGTCGGACTGCGCCAGCTCTAGGGTGAGCGCCTCGCGGTTGATGTGCAGGCGGCAGGCGGCACCGTCGATGCCGAGCAGGACGAGGCGCTCGGTCAGGGCGTCGATGCCCTCGGCCCGTGAGGTGACCTCGCGCTCGACGCAGGGGTCGGCGGGGTGGAGCGGCTCGAACGACCCGCCGCCGTGGCCGACCTGGACCGCGAGCACGCCGGCGACCAGGGCCACGGCGAGCACGGGGAGGGCGGTCCACCGCAGCCACGACGTCATCGGGCCGGCCGCCTGCGCGGGATCGCCACCGTGAGCAGGGCGAGGAGCGCGAGCCCCGCGCCGATGACGAAGGAGTCGCGGAACGCCCGGGTGGCCGCGCGCTCCAGCTGCTCGTCGAGATCGCGCTCGAGCCGCGCGGCGGCCGGGCGCTCGCCGGGCGCGAGGTCGAGCGACGCGAAGGCGCGGTGCAGGTCCGGGACCCTCCCCCGCTGGGCCGACAGCTCACGGCCGAGCGCCTCGGCCACCTTGACCTTGTCGTCGGGGAGAAGCGGAGCGTCCAGCACGAGAGCGGTGATGGCCTCCTGCGCCGGCACCTGGGCGTCCTGGAGGTCGGCGGTGAACACCGGCGTCAGGATGGCCAGCCCCACGACCACGCCGACGTGGCGGGCGCCGATCGTCCACCCCGCGTGGTGGGCGCGCGGCAACCGCAGCTCCATCGCCTGCGCGGTCAGCCGGTCCGCTGTCAGCCCCAGCCCGAGCCCGACGAGGGCCTGCGGCGCGATCGTCCAGGCGAGGTCGGCCGAGGGCAGCAGGCCGAGGCCGGCCAGTCCTCCGGCGATCAGGAAGCAGCCGGCCGCCACCTCGACCTCGGGCGGCGGCCCGAGGACCCGGGCCAGCGGCCGCGCGAGCAGGGCGGCCAGTGGCACCACGGACACGGTCACCGCCGCCGTCGACGGGCTGCGCTGCCACCCCTCCACCAGGAGCAGCACCAGCAGGAACAAGGCCGCCGTCAGGGCCGCCGACAGCAATGCCAGGGTGAGGTTCGGGCGGATGGCGGGGCGATGCCGGTCCGGCGCGGGTACGGCGGCGTGCGACATGGACAGGGCCGCGGGCACCGCGAGCACGGCGAACGGCACCTGCACCACGAAGATCGCCTGCCACGAGAACGCCTCGGTCAGCAGCCCGCCCGCCACCGGCCCCGTCGCCGTCCCGACCACGCCTGCGGTGACCCAGGCAGTGACCCCGCGCCGCTCGCCGTACGCCGCCACCAGCAGCTCGAGACAGCCCACCAGCGCCAGCGCGCCACCGAGCGCCTGCACGCACCGGGCGATCACCAGCGACTCGATCGACCCGGCCATCGCGCACCACGCGGAGGCGCCCGCGAACACCGCGATGCCCACCGCGGCGAAGACCCGCGGCTGCGCCCGGGCGAACCCGATCGCCGTCGGCACCGCAGCGAGGCCGAGGACCAGGTTGAAGGCGATCAGCACCCACGCGACCTGCCCGACGGTGGTGTCCAGGTGCCGCAGGATGGCGGGCAGCGCGAGCGTGACGACCGCCGAGTCGGCCAGCACGAGCGCCACGGTGACCGCGAGCAGCGGACCCACGGCACGGCGCACCCGGCCATCTTCGCAGCGCCTTCCTGCACGCCTCTTCAGGTGGGGGTGGCGCCCGTTGACGCTGGTTCGGCACGGCGAGAGACTCAATGGTTGAGGAAAGGGAGGGCCTGATGTCCTGGAACCTGAAGGGGAGCTACGTCGAGACCTGCTCGTGCGAGCTGATGTGCCCGTGCAACCTGTCGCTGGACCATGGAGCCACCTACGACTTCTGCCGCGTCACCCTGGTCTTCAACGTCCGTGAAGGGACGGTCGACGGCACGGACATCGCCGGCTGCAAGGTTGCTCTGATCGCCGACACGCCGAAGGTGATGACCGAGGGCAACTGGCGCGTCGGCGTGTTCGTCGACGACGCAGCCTCCGACGACCAGTTCGAGAAGCTCGTCCAGGTCTTCAGCGGGCAGCTGGGCGGCCCGATGGCCGGGCTGGCTCCGCTGATCGGCGAGATGCTGGGCGTCGAGCGCGCGGCGATCGTCGTCGAGGACGACGGGGTGCGCCACAGCGTGCGGGTGGGCGACGGGATCGACTTCGAGGTGCACGACATCGTCCCCTTCGGAGTCGAGACCGGTGAGCCGGTGAGGTTCGCCGGGATGTTCCACCCGGTCGGTTCGGACTTGACGATGGCCGAGGCGAAACGATCCAGGATCAGTGCGTTCGGGATCGAGTACGACGCGAAGACCGGGCTGTCGACGTCGGACTTCTCGTGGGCCGCCTGAGGACATGACCGCGGTCCAGCCGGCGGGTTCGTCCGCCGGCACGGGGCTTCGCCCGGCGTTCGCAGCGGTGCGCGTCCAGCTGGGGCTGGTGGCCGTCCTGTTCGCGCTGGCCGGGCTCGGCTGGTGGTGGACCGTCGGCGAGATGCGCGGCATGGACCGAGGGCCGTGGACGGGTCTCGGGACGTTCGGCTGGTTCCTGGGTGTCTGGGTCGTGATGATGGCGGCGATGATGTTTCCGTCGGTCGCCCCGACGGTCGCGTTGTACGCGAAGCTGAGCGGGACGTCGCGGCTGGCGCCGTTCGCGTTCGCTGCCGGCTACCTCATCACCTGGACGGGCGCCGGGATCGTTGCCTTCCTCATCGGGGTGGCCGCCACCAACGTCCTCGGCGGTGCGCTGGCGTGGGAGGACGCCGGGCGCACCGTCGCCGGGGCGACCCTCGTCGTGGCGGCTGTCTATGAGGTGACGCCGCTCAAGAACGCATGCCTGGGCAAGTGCCACAGCCCTCTGGGGTTCCTCCTCGGATCGTGGCGCGACGGCTGGCGTGGAGCGCTCGGCATGGGTCTGAAGAACGGTGCGTGGTGCGTCGGCTGCTGCTGGGCACTGATGGCATCGCTCTTCGCGTTGGGGGTGATGAGCGTGACCTGGATGGCCGTGGTCGCCGGCCTCATCGCCATCGAGAAGGTCCTTCCATGGCGGCGGACATCGACGTACGGCACGGCGCTCGTCCTCCTCGCCTTGGGCGTGCTCGTCTTCGTCGCTCCCGACGCGGTGCCCGGACTCACCCTTCCCGATCACCAGATGCCGTCGATGGCGCCCATGGGGCCGTGACCCGAGCCGTCAGCTGGAACGGTCGCGCGTGCGGCTGCGGCTACTGCGGCTGCTCGGGGGCCCGGCGGTGCCGGTTGCGGTCGGGGAAGCGGTGCACCTCCTGCGGCCACCCGACGGCGACCGCGATCCGGCCCGCCCAGTAGCGCGCGTCCTCGTCGGTGGGGGCGTCGATGATCGCCAGGCCGCCGAAGTGCTCCTTGGTCTCGACGAACGGCCCGTCGGTGAAGACCGCCTCCTCGCCCTCCGGGACGACGCTGCAGATCGCGGTCGAGGCGTCCAGGCCGCCGTGGGAGAAGATGAAGACACCCGCCTCCTCCATCTCGGCGCAGACGGCCCGGCCGCGCCGGCCGCGCTCGCCCAGGACCTCGTCCGACATGTCGGGGGTCCACTCGTCGTTGAAGGCGATCATGTACTCCGGCATTCTCCCGCTCCTCTGGTGCACGGGCAGCCCGGACGGCTACCCCTCGCCCTCTCCACGAACGGACCCGGGCGGATCCGACAGGCCCACCCGAACGTAACCGGGCCGGTCCCGCCGGGGAACGCGGCCGGCCCGCGACCGGGCGCTCGAGCGGTGGGCGACGAAGGAGCCCGCGTCGTACTCCTTCGACTGGCCCGGACGGCTACATGGACTGCGGCATCGGCTACGCCGTCACGGACTTCGCGCCGCACCCGTGACGGGAGGCGCCGTCATGCGGCGACCTCGTCACGCGCCGCCTCGGGCGCGAGCGCCGGTTTCGGCGTCTTGGTGAACACCGACGTGCCACGGCTCAGGTCGTGGCCGACGTGGGTGGCCTCCACGTCGAGGGTGTTCACCTCGATCCCGTCGCGGTTGACGTAGGAACCGACGGTCAGCCGCCCGTGCACCACCACGGGATCGCCACGGTGCAATGACCGGAGGCAGTTGTCGGCGAGGGCGCGCCACGCGGTCACGGAGTACCACTGGGTGGGGCCGTCGACCCAGGACTCGGTCTTGCGCTGGTACCTGCGCGGCGTGCAGGCCACGCGGAAGCTGGCCAGCACGGACTCGCCGGCGACCCGGCTGGTCAGGTCGGTGCCGACGTAGCCCTGCAAGGTCACGGTCGTCTCGTACATCTCGGTCTCGCTCTCTGTCGGTGCGTGCCGCGGACTGCGGCCGTACGACGAGCGAACGCGGCCGCACCGACGCCGAGCGGCCCGAGCGGGTCACCCCTGTGCAGAAGGGGTGCGGGAACCGAGGCTGTGGACGGAGAGCGGGCTACCGGACGGTCAGTCCAGGGCCTGGTCGATGCCCCGGCGAGCCTCGTCGTACCCCGCCAGCACCTGCTGGACCGGCTTCACGACGAGCTCGTCGGCCACCTCGGCGATGCCGGCGCGCAGCCGCTTGTCGGCCACCCGCGCCCGCCGGCGCGCCGTGCCGCCAACGAGGAGCCGGCAGAACATCGCGAACAGGATGCCCAGCACCACGCCGCCCGCGAGCAGGAGGAGCGGCAGCGGGTACCCCGCGACGTCGGGTGTCTCCGGCAGCTCGACGGTGAGGTACCGCACCGCGAACAGCGCCCCGAGCCAGAGCAGCCCACCGATCGCCGCGAGCAGGAAGAGCCACTGGAGCACCCGCACGAACCCCGCCCACGCGGGGATCCGGGACGTCCCCAGGTCGGTGTCGCCGAGCGCCCGGTCGAGCCGGTCGTTGAGGTCGTCGCGCCGCGACAGCGACGCCTCGCGGACGGCCTGCGCCCACGGCCGCGACAGGTCCTTCGCCACGTCGTCGGCCACGCCGCGCACCGCGGAGTCGACCCGGGCCCGCTGGACCTGCGTCGGCGCCGGGACCGAGGTCCGGGCGCGTCCCGACAGCTGGCCGGACAGCTCCTTGCCCGACTTCCCGAGGTCGAGGTGCAGCCGCCGCAACGGGTCCGGCCGCAGCTTGGAGAGCCACGACACGACCGGCCAGCCGGTGGCCCGGCCGGCGCGTAGGCGCGTCGAGGTCTCGACGGCCTTCACGACCGTCGGGACGCCGGCGGAGTCGGCGAGCGCGTCCTCGAGCGTGGCCACCCGCTCCTTCGACAGCTTGGGCGCGGGCGCCGACCCCGTCGCCTCGCCCAGTCGCTGCGCGGCCGCGCGCAGGTCGGCCTCCAGCCGCGCGCGCACGACCTTCTTGGCCGCGACGCGGGAGGCGATCTCGTCGCGGAGGGCGTCGATGCCCTCGCCGGTGCGGGCGCTGGTGGCGATGACCGGTACGCCGCCGAGACCGTCGGCCTCCAGCAGCCGGTGGATGTCGGCGAGCATCGAGTCGAGCCGGTCCGGCGGCACGGTGTCGACGTGGTTCAGCACGACCAGCATCACGTCGCGGTGGGTGGCCAGCGGCGCGAGGTACCGGTCGTGCACCGCGGCGTCGGCGTACTTCTGGGGGTCCAGCACCCAGATCATCAGGTCGGCCAGCTGCACCAGCCGGTCCACCTCCAGGTGGTGGGACACCTCGGTCGAGTCGTGGTCGGGCAGGTCGAGCAGCACCACGCCGCGCAGCTGGTCGTCCTCGCGGGTCGCGTCGAGCATCGAGTCGCGCACGACCCGGTGCCGCGGCGGGATGCCCAGCCAGTCGAGCAGGTCCTCCGCGCCCTCGGCCCCCCACACGCAGGCGGTGGCCCAGGACGTCGTGGGACGGCGTACGCCGACCGCGGACAGCTCCAGGCCGGTCAGCGCGTTGAACGTCGACGACTTGCCCGAGCCGGTCGCTCCCGCGATCGCGACCACCGTGTGGTCGGCCGACAGCCACAGCCGGCTCGACACCCGGTCGAGCACCTGCTGGCTCTGGTCGAGCAGCTCGTCGGGGAGGTGGCCGCGCGACGCGGTGATCGCCGCGTCCAGACCCTCGATGCGGGTGGAGGTGTCCGCGCCGCGGGAGACGAGCCTCTTGGCCCCCTCCAGCAAGGACGTCATGGTCTCCCCGTTGCGTACGGTCGGCGGCGGTCTGCGGCGCGTCTACTGGGCGAAATCCTAGTCGGAGAGGGGGTCTGGGCCGCGCACCGACCGGTAGCGCAGGTCGTCGACCCGCCGTGCCGCGTTGCGCAGGTCGTCCGCGCTCTGCCCCTCGAGCGCGAGCGCGTCCAGCAGGTCGGTGTACCTCGCGCGCTCGGCGTCGAGCAACGAGCGGACCCGTACGGCGAGCGACCGGCGGGCGCGGTCGGCCAGCGACCGCACGGCCTGGTCGCCGAAGACGGCCTCCAGCAGCTTCTGCCCGAGCACGGCCGAGCCGCCGGCGATGCCGGCCTCGGCGCCGGTCAGCCCGGCGGTGTGCGAGAACACCACGACCATCAGTGCCACGGACAGGCCGTTCACGCCGAACGCCAGGAACCTCGCCGTGCTCCGCTTCTCGGCGCCCTCGGTGCGCACCATCTCCAGGACGTCCTGCTGCCAGTCGCGCACGGCCCGCTCGGCCTGGCGGCGCAGGTCGCGCGACGCGCGACCGAGGTCCTCGCCGGCGTCGGCCAGCAGCGCCTGGCCCGGCGCCAGCGACTGCCACGACGCCTCGGCGCGCTCGGCGGCCGCCTCGGCGTGCTCGAGGATCAGCGTCTCCAGGCCGGACTCGACGGCGACGGTCACCCGCTCGGCCTGCTGCGGCTTCCCCTTGATCGCGTTGACCAGGCGGTCGCGCACCCAGCCGACCTTGGTCTCCAGGCCGCGCAGCAGCTCGCCGGTGCCGACGAACTCCTGCCAACGCGCCAGCACCTCGCCACGCAGCAGGGTGCCGTCGGCGGTCGCGTCGACGACGTCCTGGATCGCCCGGTCATAGGCGCGCTCGGCGTCCTCGCGCAGCCGTCTCTCCGCGGCGACCTGCTCGGCGACGCCGTCGGCGACGTCGTGCGTACGCCGGGTGAGCGTGCGGATCGCGCCGTCCAGGGTCTGCTTCACCACGGCGGCGCGGGCCCCCGAGTCGGCGGCGAGGTCGCGCAGCCAGCCGCTGATGTCGGCCACCGCCGCGGCGGGCAGCAGCCCCTCGGCGCTGACCGGTCCCTCCCGCACGGTGAAGAGAGGAGAGTCCTTCAGCCCCCGCGACGCGAGCATCCTGGCCAGGTGCGCGGCGACGGTGTCGACGGCGTCGGGCGGGGTGCGGTCGAGCACGATCGCGACGGCGGCGGACCGCTCGGCGGCCTGGCGGAGGAAGTCCCACGGCACCTGGTCGGCGTACCGCGCCGCGGAGGTCACGAAGATCCAGAGGTCGGCCGCGGCCAGCAGCTGGGCGGCCAGGGTGCGGTTGCTCTCCTCGACCGAGTCGACGTCGGGGGCGTCGAGGATCGCGAGGCCGGGAGGTACGGCGTCGGAGGCGACGAGCTGCAGGGCCTTCGGGTCGGTGGTGGCCCGGTGCACGCGCTCGAGGTCCGGCAGCAGCCGGTCCTGGCCGAACCAGCCGCTGTCGGCCGGGTTGTGCACCAGTACCGGCGAGCGGGTCGTCGGGCGCAGGACGCCCGGCTCGGTGACCCGGGCACCGACCAGCGAGTTGACCAGGGTCGACTTGCCGGCGCCGGTCGACCCACCGACGACGGCGAGCAGCGGGGCGTCGAGGGTCATGACGCGCGGGATGACGTAGTCCTCGAGCTGGTCGACCATCTCGCGCTGCTCGTTGCGCCGGGAAGCCACGCCGGGAAGCTCGAGCGGCAGCACGGCGTGCTGGAGCGCGCCCCGCAGCCGCACCAGGGCGGTCAGCATCTGGGCGTCGTACGGGTTGTCGCTCCCGACGTGCTGGAGGTGGGTCATCGAGCGGGCACCACCTGACCGGGGAAGGAGACGCTCGGACGTACCTCGGCGATCCTCGCGACGTACTCCTGGCCGCGCTCCGCGAAGTCCGGCGGCGGCGTGCCGCGCAGGTAGCGGCTGTGCAGGAAGCCGAGCTCGATGACCGCCTGCTGGTAGTCGCGCATCGCCCGCAGGCCCTGGTCGCCGCCGGTGCGCTTGGCGAACGAGCGGCTCTGGCGGCGTGCGCCCAGGTCGACCACCCAGCCGATGTCGGTGCCCGGGATCAGCCCGCGTCGCGCGGCGTCGCCGAGCGCGGCGGCCAGCATCTTGCGCTCCGAGCGCCGCGCCCAGACCGCGAAGCCGACCGCGCCGAGGAACGCCGGCGCCATCAGCACCAGGTAGACGAGGACGAAGTTGCCGCCGCCGTACACGGTCGAACCGTTCCAGATGCCGTGCGCGGTGGCCGCGCAGAGGTACCCGAGCAGTGGCGCCACGAACCGGACGAGCGGCCTGCGGCTGGCCACCGCGATGCCGACGCCGATGCCGGTGAAGCTGGTGAAGAAGGGGTGCGCGAACGGGCTGAACAGGCAGCGCACCACGAACGTGGCGGTGAGCGCCGAGGTACCTCCCGGCCCGTTGCCGTCGGTGCCGTTGTAGGCCGCGGCCAGGTAGAGGATGTTCTCCACGAAGGCGAAGCCGATGCCGACCATGCCGGCGTACACCAGGCCGTCGAGCACGCCGTCCAGCTCGGCCCGGCGCCACCACAGCAGCAGGATCAGGAAGGCGCCCTTGGTGGCCTCCTCGGTCAGCGGCGCGACGAGCGCCAGGCTGGTGTCGTCGTCGATGCCGACGAACAGCCCGCCGATGCCCTGGAGCACGATCGCGACGGCGGTGGCCACGAAACCGCCCCACAACAGACCCGCCGCCAGCAGGCGGCGGGGTTCGGGTTCGTAGCGGTCCAGCCACAGGTAGCAGCCCACGAGGGGCACCACCGGGACGGTGGCCAGCACGGTGGCCGTGACCATGGTCCGCGGGGCGCCCGACAGGGCCAGCACCAGAAGCATCCCGGCCCCGCCGAGCACGACGAGCACCGACACCACCACCGTGAAGGCGAGGGTGTCGCGGCGACGTTGCCGCAGGCCAGGCATGGCGGGAAGCCTACGGCGTAGGCTGAGTGGCATGGCGGACGAGAAGGACATCAAGACCGAATCGCACGACCCGGCGGTGCCCGAGGCCTACTCGAACTTCATGCGCCAGGGCTGGGGCGGAGCCGACGTCGACCTGCCCGCGCACCCCATCACGACGTACGCCGCAGAGCGCCGTCGCAGGCTGGCCGAGATGTTCCCGGGTGAGCGGCTCGTGCTCCCCGCAGGCACCTGGAAGGTCAGGTCCTACGACACCGACTACCGCTTCCGCTCCGACACCGCGCACACCTACTTCTCCGGCAACCAGACCTCCGACGCGGTGCTCGTCATCGAGGACGGTGAGCCCGTCCTCTACGCGCGCCCGAGCGCGACCCGGGAGACCGACGAGTTCTTCCGCGACCGCCAGTACGGCGAGCTCTGGGTCGGCCGCCGCCCGTCCCTGCGCGAGATCTCCAGCTCCCTCGGCATCGAGGTGCGCCACCTCGACCGGCTCGGCGACGCGCTCGGCGCCGCCGGCAAGACCCGCGTGCACCGCGGCGTCTCCTCGGTCGTCGACACGCTGGTGGCCGGCGACGAGACCCTCGACGCCGACTTCGCCCGCGTGATCTCCGAGATGCGCCTCATCAAGGACGAGTGGGAGGTCGGCGAGCTCCAGCACGCGTGCGACATCACCGCCCGCGGCTTCGAGGACGCCGTGGCCGAGTGGTCCCGCGCGCTCGAGTTCGGCGAGCGCTGGATCGAGGGCACGTTCTTCCGCCGCGCCCGCGCCGAGGGCAACGACATCGGCTACGACTCGATCGTCGGCGGCGGCTCGCACGCCACGACGCTGCACTGGATCGAGAACACCGGCACGATCGACCCCGGCAAGCTCGTCCTGCTCGACATGGGCGTCGAGGGCCACAACCTCTACACCGCCGACGTCACCCGCACCCTGCCGGTCGACGGCACGTTCACCCCGCTCCAGCGCGACCTCTACACGCTGGTCTACGAGGCCCAGGAGGCCGGCATCGCCGCCGTCAAGCCCGGCGAGCCGTTCGACTCCTCGCACAAGGCGGCCATGGTCGTGCTGGCCCACGGGCTCGAGGACCTGAAGCTGCTGCCGGTGTCCGCCGAGGAGGCGCTCGACCCGGAGTCCAAGGTCTACGCCCGCTGGACGCTGCACGGCGTGAGCCACATGCTCGGCATGGACGTCCACGACTGCGGCCAGGCGGCTCCCGAGGCCTACGCCAAGGGCACGTACGCCGAGGGCATGGTCCTCACCGTCGAGCCGGGGCTGTACTTCCAGGCCGACGACGAGCTGGTCCCCGAGGAGCTGCGCGGGATCGGCATCCGGATCGAGGACGACGTCCTGGTCACCGCCGACGGCACCCGCAACCTCTCCGACTCCCTGCCCCGCACCGCCGACGACGTCGAGGCCTGGTTCGCCCAGCACCGCGGCTGACCACAGCATGGTGGTCGAGCCCGCGAGCACCAGCGAGCGGAGTCGAGACCCCGTGACGCCCACCGGGTCTCGACACGCCGCTCGCCCCTCGCGGCAGCTCGACCACCACGTATCCCCGGTTCGCCCAGCACCGCGGCTGACCACAGCATGGTGGCCGAGCCCGCGAGCGCCAGCGAGCGGAGTCGAGACCCCGTGACGCCCACCGGGTCTCGACACGCCGCTCGCCCCTCGCGGCGGCTCGACCACCACGTATCCCTGGTTCGCCCAGCACCGCGGCTGACCACAGCATGGTGGTCGAGCCCGCGAGCACCAGCGAGCGGAGTCGAGACCCCGTGACGCCCACCGGGTCTCGA
>NZ_JADKPN010000002.1 GCF_015352455.1 Nocardioides islandensis | reverse complement strand
CCTGCACGAGCTCACCGACCTCGTCGACCAGGTCGCCCACCAGCTCCGGGTCGACGGCGACCACTCCCCGCTCGGGGTCCGCAAGATCACGGCCCTGCGGCTGATCACCCGAGCCGCCCGCGCCGCCCGGGGTGAGGTAGGGCTCGAGCGGACCGACCACGTGAACAAGGTCCGCCTCTACGTGCACGTCGACGCCGACGACCTCGAACCCCGCCCCTGTGACGACGAAGTGTTCGCCGTCGCTCGCGTGGAGAAGCTCGGCGCGGCCACCATGGCCAAGCTCCGCCAATGGGTCGCCCACCACCAGGTCACCTTCGTCCCGGTCCTGAACATGGCCCGCGGCGACGCCGTCGACGTCCACGACCCCCCGGTCTGGATGCGGGAGCAGGTCACCCTCCGCGACCAGCACTGCGTGTTCCCCGGCTGCACCCGCGACGCCCGCTCCTGCGACCTCGACCACATCGTCCCCTACGACCCCGACGGCCCACCCGGCCAGACCCACCCCGGCAACCTCGCGGCCCTGTGCCGCCGACACCACCGCGCCAAGACCCTCGGCCTCTGGCGCTACACCCGCACGCCCGAGGGCGCCTACCAGTGGCACGGACCTCACGGCACCAGGTTCCTGGTCACCTTCGGGGGCACCCCGCGTGCCTGACCGACCACCCACGCCTCCGGCGACCCACGCGAGCGACGCAGTCCATCAGGGCGCACCGTCCGCGGCAGATGAGTGCGCCGTCGTGGCTCATGGGGGGCGGCGGGTGTGGTTCAGGCTTGTCTAGTTCAGGCGGTGTGGTTCCAACCGATTCGGTCGGGCGGCCTTGACGCCGGCAACGTCAGGAACGCATGACGTTCCCGTTCACCCATCGTTCCAAGCTCGGGATGAGGAGCAGAGCAAAGACTCCCGCTGCCATGAGCACGTGGATGAAGGCGTTGTAGGCGGTAGCGGCGGTGCTGCCACCTCCCCCGGTATTGGCGAGCCAGTAGGGAATCAATGCCAGGATCCCGAGTGCGGACGAGACAAGGGCGACCGGCTCCCACCAGCTGTGTTGAGCGAACAGGCCCCAGGTGGCCACGGCGAAGCTGGCCATGGTCAGCAGGCAGAGAATGCGAGTTACCGTCCAAGCAAGGCCGGACGTGGAGACCTCCTTGGCTGCGAAGGCTGGCGTCAGCCACAACCAAGTAGTGCCGGCCAGGAAGAGGGCGACCCCGCCGATGTTGCGGATCGAGAACATGCCTTTCACCTCCCCCTGCATTGCACCTCGGCCGCGAGCGGAGTGGCACAGGCCAAGGTCAGGCGGGTTGGGCCCAAGGTCCCGAATGGGATTCGCCCCGCAACCGGTGAGGGGCGTTCGCCCGCATCGGCGTCCACGCCGCTCTGGAGGACCTCCAGCGCGGCCAGTGGTGCCAGCGTCAGGTGTCGGCCCTAGCCCTGCTTCGCCATGGTCTGCAGGACCGCGGCCGCCCGCTCATCGGCATGACTGCGCGCATCGCGGCATGAGCGGTCGATTGACGTGCTGGATGTGCCAAGATCCGGGCCGTGGCGAGTTCAGGACTGCGAGTCGTGTCGCGAGGGCGGCAGAAGCCGCTCACGGACGCGGAGACAGTGAGGCTCGGGCGACGCCTCGTCAGTCGTCTTGGCGTTGAGCACGTGTCCTACCCGGACGGCGAACCGTTCGTTGTGGTCCAGATCTGGGGCACTACGGACGCGCTACCCGAGCAAGCCTCGGCTGCTATCGAAGAAGTGATCGGTCCATTCGATGTGGTTGTGGTGGCGGACTAACTCGATCGCTCATCGGCATAAGAGTGCGTCCCGCAGGCGGCGGATGGACACATCTCCAGCTCCCGGGGGGTTGTCGCACCAGGCCCCGCGGTGGTGACGTGTGTCAACTCGCCACGGGCTAGGCACGATGGATTGACGCGTTGCGGTCGGGCGAACGCGGAGGGCAAGGGTCGCGGGGAGAAGGTAAACCGGGTGCCGATGTCGGTCCCGGCGCCTAGGTTTCAGGACGTGGAGGTGCGACCGCTGGACCCGCACGACGACACTCAGATGCGTGGGTTCTACGACGTGTCCTGGCGCGCCGAGATGGACGACGGCCGGCCCTGGAACGGCCACTGGACCTACGACGAGCTCGCCTCGCAATTGCGCGACACCACGCCGGACCATCGGGCCGCCGGCCTCGCCGCGTACGACCAGGACCGGCTGATCGGCGCGGGCATCTCGATGTGGTCCGAGGCCGACAATCTCGACAAGATGTTCGTCTTTCCCATGGTCGACCCGCCGGCGCGGGGAAACGGTGTCGGCGGGACCCTCCTGGAGGCCATGATCGAGGTCGGCCGCGCGGCTGGCCGCAGGACGATCACTTCCGGCGCGGCCTACGCCGGTCCCGAAGACCACCACTCGCCCCCGATGCGTTTCGCTGCGGCGCATGGCTTCCAGGTCGCCAACACCGAGATCCAGCGTCAACTCCGGCTGCCGGTGGACGACGCCCTCCTGGACGAGGTGGACGCCGATGGCGAGCCGCACCGGAGCGGCTACACCGTCACGACGTTCGTCGATGACCTCCCCGACGATCTGCTGCCGTCGTACTGCGCCCTGGTCAACCAGTTGGTCGTGGACGCGCCCACCGGGGACGTCGACTACGAGGCCAACAGCATGACCCCAGACAGCATGCGCGAGCAGCTGGCCGTCCAGCGCAGGATCGGACGACGCGTCTACCGCTCGCTCGCGATCCGTGACGGCGAGGCGGTGGCGCATTCCGATCTGGCCCTGCAGACCGAGGGCGACACCGCGGTGCAGTGGGGCACGTACGTCCACCGCGGACACCGAGGACACCGGCTGGGGGCGGCGGTCAAGGTCGCCAACCTCCGCGCCCTGCAACGCGAGCGGCCCGACATCCGCCGCATCGACACGTCGAACGCCGAGACCAACTCGTGGATGGTCTCGATCAACGAGCGGTTGGGTTTCGAGATCCTCGCCGTTGCCCCATCCTTCGTCCGCCACCTGGTGCAGGGGACTCCGGCATAGGGTTCTCGCTCGGACGAACCGCATCGACCGTCCCGTGGCAAGCCGGCCCTCACACCCTGCGGTCACGCGGTCGCTATGCCAGGCGCCCGGCAGCCACAGCAATCACGACGTGAAGTGCGCCAGGGGAAGTTCAACCCGGCACTCGTAGTAGCGCATCTCAAGACGCGCGTGCTCGACGTCAATCGTTCCCTCGCCTACGGCGAGGACGTCGTTGAGCCAGAGGTAGGTCGGGGCAGCGGTCTGGAACGTCATGACATGGACCCCTTGACCGTCGTCGAGCGACGACAACCCTGTCAGGGCGAACAGCACGGCACTCTCGCCTGCATGAATGACTCCGCGAGCATCTGGAAGCGCGACGTGGTTGCGGATCCGTGGAAAGTTCGACCACCGCGCCGACCCCGACAACCGACCATCAAAGGTGGCCGTGCCTTGACCGTAGACACGGCCGTCGGCACCTTGCGAAGGCTCGACCTCGTGGAGCAAGTCGTAGGTCCAGCTGACGTCGCAGAGATGTTCCAGTTGCATGTCCGAACCTCGTGGTCTCCGGAACCGACCCTGTCTCATGACGCTACACCGGCCCGGACGTGGCCGCGCTGGAGAAGGGCGCCGCTACGGAGGCCCGCACTCGGCCTCGTGGCCCCATCGGGGGGCCCGATCCAGGGGCAGTGAGCAATCCACGTTCTCGTCCGTAGTCACACCAGGCCCGCGGAAACGATACTTCGCTGGTGGGCTTGTTCAGCGCCCGTCGACGCTGGCACCTCCTCGCGTTCGCGTGGGTGGTGCTGATCATCCTGGGCTACGGCGGTTTCGTGGAGCAGTCGCGCGCGGCCGATCTCGGCCGCGGCTTCCTGGACAACCTCTACCTGACGCTTCAGCTGGCTGTGCTTTCGTACGGCGACAGCGGCGGCGACCTGAACTGGAGGCTGGAGATCGCCCGTTTCGCCGCCCCGCTCATGGCCACCGGCACGCTCGTCCAGGCCGCGTCGGTGGTGTTCCGCGAGAACTTCCAGCGGTTCCGCCTCGGGCACTTCCGCGGCCACACGGTCGTGTGTGGGCTCGGGATCTCTGGCGCCCGGCTCGCGCTGGCCCTGCAGTCGGACGGGCGCAAGGTGGTCGGCGTCGATCCGGACCCCAACGGCGTCGAGCTGGGAGCGCTCCGTGCGCGCGAGGTCCCGGTACTGGTCGGGGACCCCAAGGACCCGGAAGTGCTCCGGGCGGTCCGCATCGACCGGGCTTCGAGCCTGGTCGCCCTCTGCAAGAGCGACTCGCTGAACGTCGCCATCGCCGCAGCCGCGCGCGGGATCCCCCGCACGAGGCGGGCCGTCGACTTGCGATGCTCGGTGCACCTGGAAGACGCAGAGCTCACCCAGTTCCTGAGGGGCTCGGGCATCGGCGGCCACGATGTCGTGCGCATCGAGTTCTTCAACATGCACGAACGCGCGGCGCGTGCGCTCGTCGCAGAGCACGTCGTCCTCGAGAAAGGGACCAAGCCACACCTGGTGGTGATCGGGCTCGGACAACTGGGACGGGCGATCGTTCTCTCCGCCGCACAGCAGTGGTCGGAGGTCGGGGAGGGACCGCTGGTCGCGACCCTGGTCGACCGCGAGGCACCGATGAGGTGGCAGGCGATGGAGATGCAGCATCCCGGTCTGGTGGATGCCGTTGACGCCGTACTGCTCACGTTCGACGTGGAGGCTCCGACCCGCGCCGGGCTGTCGCAGTTCACCGACCGCCTCGAGGAGATCAGGCCCACGGTGGTGGCGATCATGCTCGACGACGAGTCGACAGCGCTCGCGACAGGGCTCTACCTGCACGCCACGATCGACGACGAGACGGTCCCCGTCGTCGTGCGCACCAGGGGCGACGAAGGGCTCAGCGATGCGGTCGAGGACGATCAGGGCAACTCCCGCTTCCCGGGCCTGCGCCTGTTCCCGATGCTCGACCGGGCATGCTCGCCGGCCCTCATCGACGGCGGTGTGCGCGAGGAGCTCGCCCGTGCGCTGTACGCCGATCACCTGGCCCGGGCTGCAGCGCGCGGCGTCGAGGACCCGGCGTGGGCAGACCTGAGCGACGACGAGCGGGAAGCGGGCCGCGATGCGGCAGACGGCCTCATCGACGCGCTCCACGAGAACGGATTCGAGCTCTTGCCGCTGCGCCACTGGGGAGCCGCCCCCGTCGAGCTCACCCCTGAGGAGACCGACCGGATGGCCGAGCGCGACCACGACCGCTGGCGTGCTCGCCGCGGCCTTGACGGCTGGAGGTACAGCGCCGTGCGCGATGCGCGCGAGAAGGTCACCCCGCAGCTCGTCCCCTACACCGAGCTGAGGCCGGAGTGGGTCGAGTACAACATCACCCGCATCCAGGCGATGCCCGGCATCCTCGCCCGCGCCGGTCTGGAGGTGCGTCGAGGTTGAGCCACGCGCGTCCGGGTCGTTGAGGCGCGCGTGCGGCGGCACGAGCGGACGCGCCGAGGCTGTCTGTCGCCTCGCTCGGACTCCACAATGCTGATAGCGGCCAGAGGGCCGTACCAATGGAGCGGGCTGTGGCCTGGACGGGTGGTGGTGGCCATGGATCCGCAGGCGATCTTCGACGAGTCCGAGCTACGCGCGGCAGAGCATCGCCTCGAGGCTGCGCTCGAGGCGGTTGACCCCACGGCTTGGGTCTTGGAGTACACCGAGGATGCTGTCTTCGACGGAGGTGGCGAGCACGCGGTCACCGGTCGGGACTCGCTGCTGACGATGGCCCGCTCCATGACTCCGCTGAGGTCGGTTTCGATCCGGCCGCTTCGAACCGAGGGACATGGCGCCCTGGCGGCTGTCTGGGTCGAGGGGTCTTGGGTCAGTGGTCCGGTGGGGAGCGAGTCGACGACCACACATGTGCGGGGGGTGATCGTGTGGCGCAAGGAGCCAGACGGCGTGTGGCGGGTGGCGATGGAGCACATCGCTTAGCAGCCCAGTGCGGCACGTCCGGATGGTCCGAGCGGGCATGAGCGGGCATGAGCGGACGGGCGGACATACTGTCCTTGTGGACCCGGAGCTACCTATCTTTGACCGGCTGGTGCTCGTCGCCTTCGGCGTCGTGGGGATCCTCTGGGTTCTTGGCCTGGCCGTCTTCTTCCTCCTGGGAGGCCAAGGCCTCGTGCTGGGCGCCGCCTATGTCTTGGCCTTTGCACCCGCTATCGCATCCACGCGCTTTCCCACAGGGGCGGTTCTTCTGGCGGCGTGGGCAGTCGCGGTGCTTGCGATGGCCATGCTGGAGTATGCGATGGATGCGCTGGTGGGGGAGGCCATCCTTCTCGGCGGGTTCTTGGGGACCGCTCTGTTCGGTCTCTGGGTCGTTCCCAGCTTCTTGCTCCTCCTGTGGATCGACCCCGACCGGCGCATCGTGACGCAACGCTGAACGCCCGCTCATCGTCATGCCGATCTCCAGACCCGTCGGTCGAAGCGGGACTGACTGCGCGGCGCCCTAGTCGGCTCTCGCGCGTCTGGTGTCGTAGGCCCACATGGCGATCTCGACGCGGTTGCGGGCGCCGAGTTTGGTCATCAACGATGCGACGTGGGTCTTGACCGTGCTCAGGCCGACGAAGAGCTCGGTGGCGATCTCGGCGTTGGTCCGGCCCCGTGCCACCAGCGCGAGCACCTCCTCCTCGCGCTCGGTGAGCGGATCGATGGGCTGGACCGGTACGACCGGCGCCGTCTCGGCGAGGGTCGCCAGCAGCCGGCGGGTGACGTTGGGGGCGATCAGCGCGTCCCCGTCGGCGGCCGCGTGGATGGCCTGGACGAGGAGCTCCGGCCCGGCGTCCTTGAGCAGGAAGCCGCGGGCGCCGGCGCGGAGGGCTCCGAGGACGTACTCGTCGAGGTCGAAGGTGGTGATCACGACGACCGCCATCGGGTCCGGCACGTCCGGCCCGGCCAGACGCCGCGTCACCTCGACGCCGTCGAGCCCGGGCATCCGGATGTCGACGAGGAGGACATCGGGACGCAGCCGGGTCGCCAGGTCGAGCGCTGCGAGCCCGTCTGCTGCCTCCCCCACGACCTCGAGGTCGGGTTGCGCGCCGAGGATCATCACCAGCCCGGCCCGGACCAGGTCCTGGTCGTCGGCCACGACCACACGGATGCTCATGCCGGCGCGTCCACCGGCAGCACGGCCTCGACCACCCAGCCACCCGCGGGCCCGGGTCCCGCGGAGAGCGACCCGCCGAGGAGCTGGGCGCGCTCGGCCATGCCCAGCAAGCCGAATCCAGGCTCCGGCGCCAGCCCCGGCTCGGTCTGTCCGTCGTCGCTGACCCGCAGCGTGACGGCGTCGCCCTCCCGGCGTACGTCGATCCCGACGCGGGTCGCGCCCCGGGCGTGCCGTACGGCGTTGGTCAGCGACTCCTGCGCGAGCCGGTAGAGCGTGGCGTCCACGGATCGCGGCAACCGGGACAACGAACCCTCCAGCAGGACCTCGACGGTCGGCGTCGCGTCGGCGCGCGCCAGACCAGGCAGGTGGGCGACACCCGGCTGCGGTGAGTAGGCGACGGCTTCCTCCTCACGCAGCACCCGCACCATGGACCTCATCTCCGCAAGGGTTCGCGACGCCTCGGACTCGATCGCGGCCAGGACCTCGACAGCCTTCTCGGGCTGGACCCCGGCGACCACGCCACCGGCCTGCGCCTGCACCGCGATGGCCGAGACGTGGTGGGCCACGGTGTCGTGCAGCTCGCGCGCCAGCGCCACCCGCTCCTGGTTGCGGATCTCGCGCTGCTGGCGGTGCCAGAGGTCCGCGCGGTATCGGAACACCGCCGCGAGGGCGACGAACAACAGCACGAAGAAGCTCCCGCCGAAGGCGTCGGCCCAGCCCGCGGAGGAGACGTACATCCCCAGCGCGACGACGACTGCCACGAACGCCGTCCCCACGACCATCTCCCGTCCCGAGCCCCACCGCACCAGGGAGTAGAGCAGGATCAGGACGGCCATCATGGAGTAGAGGCCGAGGTCCCCGCGGTGCCCCGTCGCCTGGAGGACCGAGAGCAGCGCGGCGACGCCCCACCCGGCCAGGGCGGCCACCAGGGGCCGCTCCCGCCGCCAGAGCAGCGCCGGCACCAGGGCCAGGGCGAGCACCGTCACCAGGGGTCGCCAGACCAGGCCCGGCCGCACGACGCCCTCGACCACGGCGGCGGTCGCGAACACCCCGGCCAGCAGCCAGTCGAGACGACCGATGGGTGGGGCGTCAGCAGGCCGTGGCTCGTGCCAGATGGAGTGCCGGACAGAGACCACGGCTCCAGCCTAGGGATCGGCGCGCCTCGGCAGGTCCGCCGAAAGTACAAGACGGAGGTCGTGCCTTCGGCCGGGCGAATCCGGCCTCAGGGCCGATGCTCACGCTGCCGGGCCCAGCGAGCGTGGACCTACCGATCCTCACGACCACAAGGAGCCACGATGAGCACAGGCCAGCCCAGCACCACACTCGAAGAGCAGCCGATCCCGGTGAGAGCCAAGCTCGCCGCCACGTGGACGAGCTTCATGTTCCTGTACGCCTACGTGGACATCCTCAACTTCTACACACCCGGCACCGTCGCAGACATCCTCGACGGCAGGGTCTTCGAGTTCGACCTCTCCCAGACCTTCTCGACGGCGGCGCTGAGCCTCGTGGCCATCCCGATCTCCATGATCGTGCTGTCGATGACGCTGCCCGCCCGGGCGAGCCGGGCCACGAACCTCGCCGTGGCCGCCGTCTACGTCCCCGTCACGATCTTCAACGCGGCGGGCGGCAACTACCTGTACTTCTACGGCCTCGGCATCGTGCTGGAGCTGATCCTCCTCGCCCTCGTCGTGCGGTACGCCTGGACCTGGCCCCGAGGCAGGGTCAGATGCCCAGCGCCTCGTTGATCCGCGTGGAGGAGTCGGCCTTGGCCTCGCCGCCGACGCCCCAGACCATGGTGATCCCGAGGCGCTCGCAGACCGAGGACTCGGCGGTCGGCACGGGGTCGCCCCCGGGGGAGCGGTCGCCGCCGTTGCAGAAGGTGAGCTCGAGACCGGGGTACGCCGCGTGGATGACCTCCAGCGACGCGGCGACCGAGCCGTCCTCGTCGACCGCGACGAGCGCGGCGTCCGCGACGCGGAGGGCGTTGACGATGCGCAGCCGGTCGGTCTCGTCGGTGATGACCTTGCCCTTCTTCATCACCTGCTGGGCATCGTTGTTCACGATCACCACGAGGGCGTCGGCCAGCGCGCGGGCGGACTCCATCATGTCGAGGTGCCCGATGTGCAGCGGGTTGAAGTACCCGCTGACGACGGCCACCCGCCGTACCGACGCCGGCAGGGGAGGGAGCGCGGACATCACATCGAGTTGGGCTCGGGCGAGTCCATGTAGGGGTACTTGATCATGAAGTCGCTGAGGGCCGCCCCGGAGACCGAGCTGCAGTACTGCCACACGCCGACCTGGCCGTCGCCGCTCGGGTCCTTGTCCGCGCCGCCGATCGACCAGTGGGTGAAGGCGATGTGCTGGTCCTTCGGGAACGCCTTGCCGTCGGACTCGAGCCACGGCACGGCCTTGAACTTGAAGCGGAAGTTGCTGGTGCCGGCCATCTTGTCGGCGATGCCGCGCAGCTCGCTCATCTGGTCGCTGTCGTCGGCGACGCTCTGGTCGTACCAGAGGATCGTGTAGCCGTGCTCGAGGTTGTGCACGAGCGTGCCGAGCTGCGGCCGGTCGCCCTCGGTGTAGAGCTTGCGGGTCATCGGGTCGGGCGTGCCGTAGTGCTCGCCGAAGGCCGGCGGGGCGTCGTCGTAGAAGATCGCCTGGCCGTCCGGCACGTGCTGCTGGTTGCCGGTCGCCTTCTTGGTCGTCTCCTTGCCGCACACCGACGCCGGGGCGCCGATCTTGTCGAGCGCCACGTCTCGGAACTGCCGCAGGTCCCACCAGTTCTTGATCGGCCGGTACGCCGCGAGGGCCACGATCAGCAGCGCGACGACCGCGCAGACGCCGACGATGGCCAGGCCGCGGCGCTTCTCAGCACTCTTCTGCTGGCTGCGGATCTGTTCGATGACCGCCTGACGGTCGGTCTTGGCTTGCTTCGCCACGTGCGGGGTCCTCGCGGGTTCAGGAGGGGGCTACAGACAGGGGGAACGTCGGGAGAGTCTACGTAAAGGGACCAGACGGCCGGAGGCGGACGCTCGAATCGTTACGGGACGCGACCTCCCACCCGTGGGCGTACGCCGCGACGACGACCGCCAGCTGACGGGGACCCTCGACGTCCTCGACGAGGATCTCGTCACCCTGGACCTGGACCCAGGTCCGGATCCAGGTGTCCAGGAGCTCCCGTAGCTCGGCCGCCGGCATCGGAGCTCCGAAGGCGCCGGGGTCCCCGTCCTGGTCGAGGGCGTGCATGACCGCTTCCCGCGCGCCGTACCCGAACATGTCGGTGCCGTCCGGCCGGATGAGGGCGACCGCCCCGGGACCCTCCTCGCCGGCGGGCAGCACCAGGTCGGCACGGCCGCGGACCACGGCGAAGGGCCGGCCGCCGAGCTTGCCCTGGACGAGCTCGGCAGCGCCCGCGATCTCGTCGGCCACGGCGGGCGCCGTCACGGCGAGCGGGTTGCCGTAGCCGTCGACCTGCCCGGCGAAGCTCTGCGTGACGAGGAGCCCCGCGGCGCCGACCGCGATGTCGGTCTGCCCCTCGCGCCAGGCGCGACCGGCCGTGTCGGTCACGACGACGCCGACGACCCGACCCGTCAGCTGGTGCAGCCGCGCGCGGATCCCGCGAGCCGACGCGTCCGGGTCCACGGGCAGCAGCACGACCTGGCCCGGCTCGACGTTGGAGGCGTCCACCCCTGCCGCCGCCATGGTCAGGCCCTGGCGGGTGCGCACGATCGCGGTGCCGCCGCGGCGGGCGACCACCCGCACCGTCTCCTCGGCGATCGCCTCGGCGCGGTCGCCGGCCCGGACGCGGCCCTCGGACTTCGCGACGACCTTGCTGGTCACCACGACGACGTCGCCGTCCTCGAGGCCGCCCGCGCCGACCAGCCCGACGAGCATGGCGGCCAGGTCGTCGCCCTCACCTACCCCGGGCGCGCCGTCCGGCGCCCACACCGACAGGGTCACGACACCAGGTCGACCGCCGCCGCGGCCATCGCGGCGGTCGCGTCGAGGTCGGTCATCAGCAGCGGGACGGCCCGGCAGGCGAGGCCGGCCTCGGTCACCCGGCGGACGTCGGCGACATCGCCCTCGTCGACCAGCCAGCCGTCGAGCACGCCACCGTCGGAGCGCGCGCCGTAGTGCAGGCCGACACCGGCCGCGCTCACCTCCACGCCGATCGTGGTGAGCAGCTGCTCGGCCATGCCGCGCAGGTGGTGCCCGCCGACGATGGGGGAGAGGCCCACGACGCGGGCCCGCGTCGCCACCAGCGCCTCGCGCACGCGCGGCACCCCGAGGATGGTGCCGACGGACACGACCGGGTTGCTCGGCGGGACGACGACCAGGTCGGCGTCCGTGATGGCGTCGATGACGCCGGGCGCGGGCGAGGACTCCTCGAGCCCGACGAACACCAGGGCCTCGGCAGCGACCTGCGCGCGCAGCTTCACCCAGTACTCCTGGAAGTGCACGACCCGGCGGCCACTCGGAGAGTCGGGGTCCGCGATGGCGACGTGCGTCTCCATCCGGTCGTCGGTCATCGGGAGCAGCCGGACGCGGTCGCCGTACGTCGGCTCGAGCCAGCGTCGGCAGAGCGCGTCGGTGACCTGGGAGAGCGGGTACCCGGCGTCCAGCATCTGCGTGCGTACCAGGTGGGTGGCGAGGTCACGGTCGCCCAGGCCGAACCAGGTCGGCTCGACGCCGTAGCCCGCCAGCTCCTCCTTGGCGTGCCAGGTCTCCTCGCGCCGGCCCCAGCCGCGCTCGTGGTCGATGCCGCCGCCGAGGGTGTACATGACCGTGTCGAGGTCGGGGCAGATCTTCAGCCCGTGCACCCACCAGTCGTCGCCGGTGTTGGCGACCACGGTCACCCGGGCGTCCGGCGAGACCCCCGGAACCAGCCTCTGCTCGATGCCGTGCCAGAGTCCTTGCAGGAACCGGGCGCCACCGACACCGCCGGACAAGACGGTGATGCGAGTGGCCGGACCGGACACCGGACTGGACACCGGACTGGGCATGGCGCACAGCCTGCCGCAGGGGTTTCCGGCGGTCTGGACCACCCCCAGGATCGGTGGATCGGGTTTCTGCATATACCAGACGCGGGCTTGACTTCCGGTGTACGACAGGCATGTAATTCCCACAGTGTTGTTCCGGCACCACCGGCAGAGAGTCGGGGGCCGGAGAACCGGGTCGAAAGGGCGAGTGCCGTGAGAGAACTGTTTCTCCTCGACGGGGACGCCGAGGACGGGGGCTGGCAGGAGCGCGCGTTGTGCGCCCAGACGGACCCGGAGGCGTTCTTCCCCGAAAAAGGCGGTTCCACCCGTGAGGCCAAGAAGGTCTGCCTCACCTGCGATGTGCGCAACGAGTGTCTCGAGTCGGCCCTCATGAACGACGAGCGGTTCGGCATCTGGGGCGGACTCTCCGAGCGCGAGCGTCGCAAGCTGAAGAAGAAAGCGGTGTAGCACCGCTCGCTTCGCTCGCCGTCGCGAGCGCGGGTGAGAGTCATGCCTCACCTGCGCGGATTCGTCGGGTCATCAGTCCCTCGTTAGCGTGAACCCCCGTGAATCCGGCCCCGGGAGAGCGCGTCGTCGCGCTCGTCGTCAGTCATGACGGCGCCCGGTGGCTGCCGTCGGTGATCGGGGGCATCCAGGCCCAGCGGGTGCCTCCCGCGGCGGTGCACGCCGTCGACACCGGCAGCAAGGACGCGTCGGCCGACCTGCTCGAGCAGGCGTTCGGCCACGTCGTCCGGGCCCCGTCCTCCACGACCTTCCCCGAGGCCGTCGACCTCGGGTTGGCCGAGATCGCGGACGCGGACTGGGTCTGGCTGATCCACGACGACGCGAACCCCGCCCCCGACGCGCTGGGCGAGCTGCTCGCCGCGGCCGACGCGAACCCCGACGCCGACGTCCTGGGCCCCAAGCTCCGCGAGTGGCCCTCGCTGCGCCGGCTGCTCGAGGTCGGCGTCACCATCTCCGCCACGGGACGCCGCGAGACCGGCCTCGAGCGGGCGGAGTACGACCAGGGCCAGCACGACGAGATCCGCACGGTGCTGGCCGTCAACACCGCCGGGATGCTCGTGCGCCGCTCGGTGCTGGAGGAGCTCGGCGGCCTGGACCGTCAGCTCGCCGTGTTCGGCAACGACATCGACTTCGGCTGGCGGGCCGCTGCGGCCGGGCACCGCACGATCGTGGTGCCCTCGGCGGTGGTCTTCCACGTCGAGGCCGCGCACCGCGGCGTCCGCCGTACCCCGCTGACCGGCCGGCACACGCACTACCAGGAGCGCCGGGCCGCCCTGTACACGCTGCTCGCCAACGCCTCGACCCGCTCGCTGCCCTGGCAGGTGGTCCGGCTCGGGTTCGGGACCCTGCTGCGCGTCCTCGGCTTCCTGCTGGTCCGGGCCGTCGGCCAGGCCCTCGACGAGCTGGCCGCTCTGGTCTCCCTGTACGGCTCGCCGCGCCAGGTGCTGGCCGCCCGCCGCGAGCGACGGCAACGACGACCCGCGCAGGCCCACGACGTCCGGCCCCTGCTCGCGCCGCGATGGCTGCCCTACCGCCACGGTCTCGACGCCGTCAGCGACCTGGTCACGGCGCTGACCCTGCAGGCCCAGGACGTCGCCGAACGCCGTCGCGCGGCGGCCGCCGCGGCCGAGCCCGACCACCCCGTCACCCCACGACGACGCACGACGGTGGAGGACGAGGACGCTCCCGCGGTCGACACCGGCGTGGTGGCCCGCTTCCTCACCAACCCGGTCGCGCTCGGCGTCGCGGTCTTCGTGCTGCTCGTGCTGTTCGGCGCCCGCGAGGCCATCGGTCCGGTCAGTGGCGGCGGCCTCTCTGCCGCTCCCGACCAGGCCCGTGACCTGTGGCGGCTGCAGACCGAGTCCTGGCACGCGCTCGGGCAGGGGACGGCCATCCCGGCGCCGGCGTACGTGCTCCCGCTCGCGATCCTGTCCACCGTGCTCGGCGGCAGCGTCACCGCGGCCATCTCCTCGATCCTGCTGTTCGCCGTGCCGGTCGCGCTCTGGGGCGCCTGGCGGTTCCTGCGCGTGGTCGGCCACCTCAGCGACGCTGCGGGCGCACCCCGGTGGCTGCTCGCGGTGGCCGCCACGACGTACGCCCTCGTGCCCGTCGTGAGCGGAGCCTGGGGTGACGGACGGCTCGGCATCGTGGTGGTGACGGCCGTGCTGCCGTGGCTGGGGCACGCGGCCCTCGGTTTCGCCGACCCCGAGGGCGACCGGCGGTGGCGCGCGGCCTGGCGTACCGGGTTGCTGCTCGCGCTGGTCGCGGCGTTCACGCCCGTCGCCTGGTTCTTCGCGGCCGCCCTGGGCGTGGCGATGATCGGCGTCGGGTTCACGATCGCCCCGGCGCTGATGCGCGACCGCTCGGTGTGGGGCCCGCCCTCGGCCGCGATCGTGTCGGTGCCCGTGCTGCTGGCGCCGTGGTGGCTGCCGGCGGTCCGGTACGGCGCGGGCCGCAGCCTGCTGCTCGACTCCGGTCGGCTGCCCGACCCGGCCCTCGACTTCGGCGACCTGCTCGGCGGTCGGCTGCCGGGCGACCTGGGGGCGCCCTGGTGGCTCGGCGTCGCGCTGGCAGTCATGGCGGTCCTGGCGCTCGTCCCGTCGCGCTCCCGCATCCCGGTCCTGGTCGTGTGGATCGTCGCGCTCGTCGCGGCGGTCACCTCGGCCGCCCTCGGCGCGGTGAGCCTGACCCTCCCGGTCGGTGAGGCCCGGCCGGGGCTCGGCTTCTTCCTCGTGGTCCTGCGCGGGGCCTTCGTGGTGGCGGCGTTCCTCGCGATCCACGGCCTGGCGACCCGCGCGCGCCGCACCGGTACGACGATCCGCAAGCTCGTCCCGGTGACACTCACGGCCCTGGCCGCCGTGGTGCCGGTGTTCGGCCTGGCCTGGTTCGTCCTCGAGGGACCCGGTGAGCTGACCGACGACCGCGACACCGGCATCCCGACCTACATGGTCCAGGACGCCGAGCGCGGCGCCGCCCACGGCATCCTCGTCATCCGCGGCAGCGTCGAGGACGGGATGACGTACGCCGTGCGTCGCGGCGACGGCGTGACGATCGGCGAGGACGAGATCCTCGCCGCCACGAAGCCCGACCCCGACTTCGACGCGACCGTCCAGGCGCTCACGTCCCGCCCGCGGGCCGCCGTGGTCGCCCGGCTCGCCGAGCAGGGCATCCAGTACATCGTGCTGCCGTCGCCCGCCGACGGCGTCGTGGCCGCCGGCCTCGACGCGTCGGGCGGACTCGACCAGGCGAGCGCCGAGGACCGGTCGACCCGGGCCTGGCAGGTCAGCCGGCCCGTCGACGAGCACGCGCTGGACGGCGACGCGTCGTGGGTGCGGGTCGTCCTGCTCGCCGTCCAGGGGCTCGCGATCGTCGTCGTGCTGGTGCTGTCGGCGCCGAGTACCGGCATCAAGCGGCAGGAGGCGGACTCGTGAGCCGGCAGCAGTCGCGGGGTCGCCGGATGGCGCTGCCGCCACCCGAGCGGGTCGCGCGCGGGTTGCGCGCGCGCCTCAACCTGACCGCCGTCCTCGCCGTGGTGCTCCCCGCCCTCACCGTCGGTGCGCTGTCGCTGGTGTCGGAGCCGCAGCCCGACGACGCCACGCACCCGCCGCGGGAGACCGACCTCAACCTGGCCATCCAGACCTGCCCCGGCGGCCTCAGCAAGGCCGGGCAGGTCGCCGTCGCCAGCGCCGAGGGAGCCTCCGGTCCGGTCGAGGTGACCGAGGCGGGCTCCGACGTACCCACCCCGGTCCAGGTCCCCTCTGACGCTCCCGTCACCGTCGATGCGGGCAAGCGGCCCCTGGTCGTGCGGGCCGTCGACGAGATGGCAGCCGGGCTGGTGTCGGCGCGCTTCGACGCCGGTCCGGCGGCGGTGTCCTGCCGCGTCCCGGAGTCCGACCAGTGGTTCACCGGGCTCGGCGCGGCCGCGCGACACACCTCGGTCATCGAGCTGGTCAACCCCGACCCCGGTCCCGCGGTCGCGGACATCACCGTCATCGGCCCGCGCGGGCCGGTCGACGCGCCGTCGTTGCGCGGCATCACCGTGCCCGGCGGCCGCAGCCTGAGCCTGGACCTCTCCCGGGAGATCCCGCTGCGCGGTGAGCTGGCCGCGCACGTCGAGGTCTCGCGGGGGCGGCTCGGCGTCCATGCCGTGGACACCTTCGACGAGCTCGGCCGCGGCGAGGCGGGCACCGACTGGCTGGCCCCGCAGCTGCCGGCGCAGCAGCTGACCATGCTCGGCCTGCCCCGCGGCCAGGGCACCCGGGCCCTGGTCGTCGCCAACGACGGGGACGACGAGGTGCGCGCGACGATCAAGGTCGTGACGCAGGACTCCGCGTTCGAGCCCCGCGGCCTGGACGAGGTACGGGTGCCGCCCGGCACCGTCGTCCGTGTCCCGCTCAGCGCGATCCTCGGCAAGGCCGTCGACGACGGCGCCCTCGGCGTGCAGGTCGAGGCCACCCACCCGGTCACCGCGACGTTGCGCTCCTTCGTCGGCGGCGACGTCTCGCACGCCGTCCCGCTCCCGCCGGTGACCGAGCCGACCCAGGTGCTGCTGCCGGAGCTGGGCCCGAAGGGCCGGGGCACGGTCGCGCTCAGCGGCGACTCCGTCGGCTCGGCCCAGGTGACGGCGCACCTCGAGGGCGGTGGGGAGAAGGTCATCGCCGTCGACCTCAAGCCGGGGACCACGGCCCGGGTGAAGCTTCCGGCGAAGACCGTCCTCGTGGACGTGGCGCCGTCCGGCACGACCGTCCGTGGCGCGCTGGTCGTCGAGGACGGCGGTGCCTCGGTGACCGGGCTGCACGAGCTGGTGCGCACGGGCCTGGTGCCCGACGTACGACCCGCCCTGCCATGACCGGACCGCCCCCGACCCCCACGGTGCTGGCGGCGTTCGGGCTGGCGAACCAGCCGCGACCGCTGGTCGCTCCCACCTGGGTCGTGGACGACGTCGTGCTCAAGCCCGAGACCGACCACGGTCTGCAGGCCTGGCTCGGCACGGAGGTCGCGGGCGTCGAGCGGCGGGGCTACCGGATGGCCGAGGCGCTGGCCGCCGTCGACGGCTCGTGGGTGGTCGACGGGTGGGCGGCCAGCCGGTGGGTCGAGGGGACCTCGGTCCCCGAGGCCGGTCCGACGCCCGAGCGCTGGGCGCTCGCCCTGGAGGGTGGACGAGCCTTCCACCGCTCGGTCGCCGGTCTGCGCCGCCCCTCCTTCATCGACCGCCGCGACAGCTGGTGGGCCCGGGCCGACCGCCGGGCGTGGGGCGCGGCCGGAGCGGCCGAGCCGGTCGCCCCGCTCGCGGCCACCGCGGCCCTGCTCGAGAGGACCTGCCGGCCGCTGGGGGAGTCCCAGGTCGTGCACGCCGACCTCGGCGGCAACGTGCTGCTGGCCGAGGAGCTCGACCCTGCGGTCATCGACGTCTCGCCGTACTGGCGGCCGCCGGCGTACGCCGAGGGCGTGCTCGTCGCCGACGCGCTGTGCTGGTACGGCGGCGACGCGCGCCTGCTCGACGACCTGGGGGTGCCGGTCCCGGCGGTGGCCCGCGCGATGCTGTTCCGCCTCTGGACCACGCACGAGCGGGTGACGGCCGGCGTCGGCCTCGACGACCTCGAGGGCGAGGCGCTCGCCTACGCCGCCGCGGCCGCCGCGATCTGTTCGGCCTGAACGTGGGCGAGCGGTCAGTCGCCCGGGTCGTACCTCGGGTCGACGTCCCCCGGCTCGATGCCCAGCAGCTCGGCCACCTGCTCGACCAGGACCGTCAGCACGAGGGCCTCGAGGTCGGCGCGGGTCTCGCTGCGGTGCTCGATGGGGCGCCGGAAGAGGACCAGCCGCGTCGGCTGGCCACCGCTGCCGCGCACTAGCGACGAGAGCGGCACGGTCCCCGACGACCAGTCGTCGGGGATCTGCGGCGCGTCCTCCACGGCGTACTCGACCAGGCCGAGCCGGCCGGCCCATCGGTTCTCGAGGTCGCCGACGAGGTCGAGCACCAGGTCGTCGAACCGCTCGCGCGGGGTCGGCAGCATCGGCTCGCCGGGCCGTTCCGGCAGGATGGCCGGCCCGCGCATGCCGCGGCCGCGGCGGTCCCGGACGCCGGCCCGACGACCCGCTTGTGCCATGGCCGCGAGCCTAATCCTCGACGTCGGCGTCGCCGGGTACGGTCGGCGACGTGAGTCTCACCCGCCGCTGCTCGCGCACGGCCTGCGGCCGGCCGGCGGTGCACACGCTCACCTACGTCTACGCCGACCAGACCGCCGTGCTCGGCCCGCTGGCGACCTACGCGGAGCCGCACGCCTACGACCTGTGCGACCTGCACGCCGAGCGGCTGAGCGCCCCGCGCGGCTGGGACGTCCTGCGCCTGGCCGCCGACCCCGCGGCCGCCGGCCCGACCACCGACGACCTGCTGGCCCTGGCCGACGCGGTGCGCGAGGCCGCGCGACCCGCTCCGGTGACCGTCACCCGCCCGGCCGCCGAGACCGGCCGCGAGGTGGCTCGCAAGGGTCACCTGCGGATGCTCACCACCGACTGACGCTGGCTAGGGTTCGAGCATGACCGTGGACCCCGACGTCGCGCGCGCCATCTTCAAGGCGTACGACGTGCGGGGCACGGTGCCCGACCAGCTCGACGAGGACCTCGCGCGGCGTACCGGCGCGGCGTTCGTCGCGGAGACCGGCGCCGGCAAGGTCGTGGTCGGCTACGACATGAGGCCGTCGTCGCCGGCACTGTCGCAGGCGTTCGCCGAGGGAGCCGCCGCGGCCGGCGCCGACGTGGTGCAGATCGGGCTCTGCTCGACCGACGGGCTGTACTTCGCCTCCGGCCACCTCGACGTCCCGGGCGCGATGTTCACCGCCAGCCACAACCCCGCGCAGTACAACGGCATCAAGCTGTGCCGCGCCGGCGCGCAGCCGATCGGGCTGGAGTCCGGGCTGGCCGAGATCCGTGACGGGGCGATCGCCGGGGACACCCCCACCGCGTCGGCGCCGGGCACCATCACGCAGGTCGACCTCCTCGACGCGTACGTCGCGCACCTGCTGTCGCTCGCGCCCGTCACCGGGCGACGCCTCAAGGTCGTCGTCGACGCCGGCAACGGGATGGCCGGCCTCACCGCCCCGGCGGTCTTCGACGCGATCGGCGAGGAGCAGGCGGACCTGGTGCCGCTGTACTTCGAGCTCGACGGCACCTTCCCCAACCACGAGGCGAACCCGCTGGAGCCGGAGAACCTCCGCGACCTGCAGGCCCGGGTGGTGGAGGAGCGAGCCGACGTCGGGCTGGCGTTCGACGGCGACGCGGACCGCTGCTTCGTCGTCGACGAGCGGGGCGAGGCCGTCTCGCCCTCGACGCTGACCGGGTTGATCGCGACCCGCGAGCTGGCCCGCCACCCCGGCGCCAACGTGATCCACAACCTGATCACCAGCCGGTCGGTGCCCGAGATCGTCACCGAGCTCGGCGGCACGCCGGTGCGCACCCGGGTGGGGCACTCCTACATCAAGGCGACGATGGCCGAGACCGACGCGGTCTTCGGTGGCGAGCACAGCGCCCACTTCTACTTCCGCGACTTCTGGCGCGCCGACTCCGGGATGCTGGCCGCGCTGCACACGCTGGCCGCACTGGCGGAGACCGACCGCCCGATGTCGGCGCTGGCGGCCGAGTACGAGCGGTACGTCCTGAGCGGCGAGATCAACTCGACCGTCGCGGACGCCGCCGCGGTGACGGCCGAGATCGAGGCGGCGTACGCCGGTGACCACGGCGTCACCCTCGACCACCTCGACGGGCTGACCGTCACCACCGACGACTGGTGGTTCAACGTGCGCCCCTCCAACACCGAGCCCTTGCTGCGGCTCAACGCCGAGGGCAAGGATCGCGAGACGATGGAGCGGGTGCGCGACGAGGTGCTGGCCCGGATCAGGAGGAGCGCATGAACATCGACCCCGCCCTGCGGGAGCTGATCGTCTGCCCGGCCTGCCACGCGCAGCTGGAGGACGGCACCGAGGAGCTGGTCTGCACAGGATGCGGACTGATCTACCCGGTCCGCGACGACATCCCCGTCCTGCTGGTCGACGAGGCTCGTAAGCCGGCCTGATGGCCACCTGGTTCGACGAGTCGCGGCTGGACGACGAGACGGCGCTGGCCCAGGCGGACCTGCGCCTCCGGGCGCTCGCGGAGTCCGGCGCCCGCGTCCGGCGTGAGGCCGTCGAGGCCGAGGCGGCGCTGGCCCAGGCCGTCGGCATCGCGCGGGACCAGGACCGGCCGCGGGCCGTGGTGGCGGCGGGTCCGGACTCCCGGCTGCTGCGCGCCGCCATCGAGCCGTGGTGCCCGGTGCCGTTCGTGGCCTGGCCGAACCCCGGCCTGCCCGGCTGGGCCGGCGGCCTGGACCTGGTAGTCGTCCTCGCGCCCGACGGCGGCGACGTGGGCACCGCGTCCGCCGTGGCCGAGGCCGTACGCCGTGGCTGCCAGGTCGTCGTCGCGGCGCCGGAACGCTCGTTGGTCGCCGACCACGCGGCGGGCCGCTGGAGCACGGTCCTCCCGTCGGCCTCGCGCGACCAGCTCGCCACCGCGGTCGTGGTCCTCGAGTACCTCGACCGCGTCGACCTCGGCCCGCCCGCCGACCACGAGGAGGTCGCCGACGCGCTCGACCGGGTCGCGTTCTCCTGCTCCCCGCACCGCGACATCGCGGTGAACCCCGCGAAGATCCTGGCCATCGCCCTCGCCGATGCCAACCCCGTCGTCTGGGGCGGCTCGGTCCTGGCGGCCCGCGCCGCGCGCCGCGTCGCGGAGTCGATCCGCCGGGCCAGCGGCCGGACCGCCATCGCCGGTGACGCCGAGCACCTGCTGCCCGTCATCGAGGCCACGCAGCCCCGCGACGTCTTCGACGACCCCTTCACCGACGAGCCCGCCGAGCTGCGCCCGGTGCTGGTGGTCCTCGACGACGGCGCCGACGACGCGGTGGTCCGGGAGCTGCGTGGGCGGCTGATGGCGACGGCCAACGAGCACGGCGTCCGCACGGAGGTCGTCGAGGCGGACGCCACGTCGGAGGTGGCCCGCTACGCGTCGTTGCTGCTCAGCGGCCGCTACGCGGCGGAGTACCTGAGCATCGGGCTGGTCAGCGACTGACGCCTCGCCGGCGCTCATTAGGCTGACACCGTGACCTCCCTGGACAGCCCATGAGCGGTGGTCTCTTCGCGCTGCTCGACGACGTCGCGGCGCTGGCCCGCCTGGCCGCCGCGTCCGCCGACGACGTGGGTGCGGCCGCGGGCCGCGCGAGCGTCAAGGCCGCGGGCGTCGTGGTCGACGACACGGCCGTGACGCCGCAGTACGTCGCCGGCGTGGCCGCGCAGCGCGAGCTGCCGATCATCAAGAAGATCGCCAAGGGCTCGCTGCGCAACAAGATCCTCTTCATCCTGCCCGCTGCGTTGCTCCTCAGCGAGTTCCTGCCGTGGGCGCTGACGCCGCTGCTGATGCTCGGCGGCACCTACCTCTGCTACGAGGGGGCCGAGAAGGTCTGGGAGCGCCTGACCCATGGCCGGGGCGGCCACCAGGAGGCCGACGAGACCCCGCAGCAGCAGTTCGGGCCGGAGCACGAGGGGCCGATGGTGGCCGGGGCCATCCGTACCGACTTCATCCTGTCGGCCGAGATCATGGTGATCGCGCTGAACGAGGTGGCGGACGAGGCGTTCGTCTCGCGGGCGATCATCCTGCTCGTGGTCGCGGTCGCGATCACCATCCTCGTCTACGGCGTGGTGGCGCTCATCGTGAAGATGGACGACGTCGGTCTGCACCTCATCGAGCGGACCTCGGCGACCGCGCAGCGGATCGGCCGCGGCCTGGTGAAGGCGATGCCGCGCCTGCTCGCGGTGATCTCCGTGGTCGGCACCGCCGCCATGCTCTGGGTCGGCGGCCACATCCTCCTGGTCGGTGTCGACGACCTCGGCTGGCACTGGCCCTACGACCGCGTCCACCACTGGGAGGAGGAGGTGCATCACGCCGTGGAGGGCGTCGGCGCGGCCCTCGGCTGGTGCGTCAACACCGCCGTCTCCCTGGCGATCGGGGCCGTCTGGGGCGCCGTCGTCGTGGCCGTCGTGCACGTGCTTCCGCTGCCCGGGAGGCAGGCCGCCGCGCACTGACGCGAGGGGCGTGAGGACGCGCTCGAGGATTCCACCTTCGCCGGACTGCGGGCCTACGCTGCCGATGTCCGCGTGGGAGATCCCAACAACGCGCAGATGCGCGGCGCAGACCTGACTCCACGCCTCACAAGGAGACACCAGATGGACTTCAAGGTCGCCGACCTGTCCCTCGCCGACTTCGGTCGCACCGAGATCCAGCTCGCCGAGCACGAGATGCCCGGCCTGATGGCGATGCGTGCGCGTTACGGGGACTCCAAGCCGCTGTCCGGCGCCCGTGTCGCGGGCTCGCTGCACATGACCATCCAGACCGCCGTCCTCATCGAGACGCTGGTCGCCCTCGGCGCCGAGGTCCGCTGGGCCTCGTGCAACATCTTCTCCACCCAGGACCACGCCGCCGCCGCCGTCGCGGTCGGCCCGAACGGCACGGTCGACGCCCCCGCGGGCGTCCCGGTGTTCGCGTGGAAGGGCGAGACGCTCGAGGAGTACTGGTGGTGCACCCAGCAGATCCTGATGTGGCCGGACGGCAAGTTCGCCAACATGATCCTCGACGACGGCGGTGACGCCACCCTGCTGGTCCACCTCGGCCTCGACGCCGAGAAGGCCGGCGTCGCGCCGGACCCGACGACGGCCACCAGCCACGAGCAGAAGGTCATCTTCGCCGTCCTCAACGCCAGCCTCGGCGAGAGCACCGACCGCTGGACCAAGATCTCCGCCGAGATCAAGGGCGTCACCGAGGAGACCACCACGGGCGTGCACCGCCTCTACGACATGATGAAGGAAGGCTCGCTGCTCTTCCCGGCCATCAACGTCAACGACTCGGTCACCAAGTCCAAGTTCGACAACAAGTACGGCTGCCGCCACTCGCTCATCGACGGCATCAACCGCGCCACCGACGTCCTCATCGGCGGCAAGGTCGCGGTCGTCTGCGGCTACGGCGACGTGGGCAAGGGCTGCGCCGAGTCGCTGCGCGGCCAGGGCGCCCGCGTGATCGTCACCGAGATCGACCCGATCTGCGCGCTGCAGGCCGCGATGGACGGCTACCAGGTCGACACCCTGGAGAACGTCCTCGGCATCGCCGACATCGTGATCACCGCGACCGGCAACAAGGACGTCGTCACCGTCGACCAGATGTCGCGGATGAAGCACCAGGCGATCCTGGGCAACATCGGCCACTTCGACAACGAGATCGACATGGCCGGCCTCGAGGCCCCGGGCGTCGCGGAGCGCAAGAACGTCAAGCCGCAGGTCGACGTGTGGACCTTCCCCGGCACCGACGACAAGCCGGGCACCTCGATCATCGTGCTCTCCGAGGGTCGCCTGATGAACCTCGGCAACGCGACCGGTCACCCGAGCTTCGTGATGTCGAACTCCTTCACCAACCAGGTGCTGGCCCAGATCGAGCTGTTCACCAAGCCCGAGGAGTACCCCGTCGGCGTCTACGTGCTCCCCAAGCACCTCGACGAGGAGGTCGCGCGGCTGCACCTCGACTCCCTGGGCGTGAAGCTCACCGAGCTGACCGACACCCAGGCGTCGTACCTCGGCGTCCCGGTCGAGGGGCCCTACAAGTCCGACGAGTACAGGTACTGATCTCGCCCGCGTTCAGGGAACGTACGCCGAGCTGACGCGGCCCGAGCGGCTGCGTGTCGCCGTACGGCCGGATTCCGAACCCTTCGCTGGCAAGATTGGCGGCATGACCAACGGCACCGACCTCGCCTCGAAGGGCCGGGTCCTCGTCGTGGACGACGACGCGTCCCTTGCGGAGATGCTGATGATCGTCCTGCGGCAGGAGGGCTTCGAGAGCAGGATCTGCCCGCGGGGAGACCTGGCGCTGGACGCCTTCCACGACTTCCGGCCGGACCTGGTGCTGCTCGACGTGATGCTCCCGGGCAAGGACGGCATCGACGTCTGCAAGGAGATCCGCGCCGAGTCGGGCGTGCCGATCGTGATGCTGACGGCCAAGGGCGACACCGTCGACGTGGTCGTCGGCCTCGAGACCGGGGCCGACGACTACGTCGTCAAGCCGTTCAAGCCCAAGGAGCTGGTGGCGCGGATCCGGGCGCGCGTACGCCGCTTCGACACCACCGACCACGAGGCACTCGCGATCGGCGACCTCTCGATCGACGTGGCCGGTCACTCGGTCACCCGGGAGGGGCGGCAGATCAACCTGACGCCGCTCGAGTTCGACCTGCTGGTCTGCCTCGCGCGCAAGCCGTGGCAGGTGTTCACCCGCGAGGTGCTGCTCGAGCAGGTCTGGGGCTACCGCCACGCCGCCGACACCCGGCTCGTCAACGTGCACGTGCAGCGGCTGCGCTCGAAGGTCGAGCACGACCCGGAGAGCCCCGAGATCGTCGTGACCGTCCGCGGCGTCGGCTACAAGGCCGGGACCGCGTAGGCCCCGAGGGCCGCCCATGGCCACCTCCACGAGACCCCGCACCTGGCACCGCGCGCTGACGTTCTGGCGACGGTCCATCCAGGCACGCGTCGTCGTCAGCACCGTCGTGCTCTCGGCCGTCGTCGTGTGCGGGGTCGGCTGGCTGCTGCTCCAGCAGACGCAGCGCGGCCTGCTCGACCACCGCGTCGACAACGTGCTGACCGAGGTGAACACGGTCGTCGCCGACACCAACCGCCAGCTCGAGGGGTCCCTCAGCGCCTCGACGACGGCCAACGACCAGCGCACCCAGGTGGTGAACGGGCTGATCGCCCGGGGAGCCTCCCGCGGATTCACCGTCGTCTCACCCCAGGCCCTGGGTTCCACGGCCGAGTTCGACCAGGGGGCGATCTACACCGAGGGCCTCGAGGTCGACAAGAGCGTGCCGGTCTCCCTGCGGCAGCACTTCGGCGAGGTGGCCGACACCGCGTGGACCTACACCCGCATCAGCCAGGTGGGACATGCCTCGGTGCCGGGCATCGTGGTCGGCACCCAGATCAAGCTGCCCGCCGACGCCGACTACTACACCCTCTACTTCCTGTTCCCGCTCACCGAGCAGCAGGAGACGCTGGGCCTGGTCACCCGGGCGCTGGTCACCGCCGCGCTGCTGCTGCTCGCCCTGGTCGCCGGCATCACGTGGCTGGTCACCCGCCAGGTCGTCACCCCTGTGCGGATGGCCCGTCGCGTGGCCGAACGGCTGGCGGCCGGCCAGCTCCAGGAGCGAGTTCGCGTCTCCGGCGAGGACGACCTCGCGCGCCTGGCCACCTCCTTCAACCAGATGGCCAGCAACCTCCAGCGGCAGATCCGCCAGCTCGAGGAGCTCAGCCGCGTGCAGCAGCAGTTCGTCTCCGACGTCTCCCACGAGCTGCGCACGCCGCTGACCACGGTGCGGATGGCCGGCGACGTCCTGCACGACGCCCGGCGGTCCTTCGACCCGGTCACCGCACGCGCCGCCGAGCTGCTGCAGACCGAGCTCGACCGGTTCGAGACGCTGCTGGTCGACCTGCTCGAGATCAGCCGGTTCGACGCCGGTGCGGCGGTGCTCGAGCTCGACGAGGTCAACCTCACCGACGTCGCGCGCCGGGTCGTCGACCAGACCCAGGTCCTGGCGCAGCAGCGGTTCACGCACGTGGTGGTCGACGCTCCCGACGAGCCCTGCCTGGCCGAGGCCGACGTACGCCGGGTGGAGCGGATCGTGCGCAACCTGGTCACCAACGCCATCGACCACGCCCAGGGCGACTCGGGCGTGAGCCGCGACGTCGTCGTGCACGTGGCGGCCGACGAGCACTCGGCGGCGATCGCGGTCCGCGACTACGGCGTCGGGCTGCGGCCGGGGGAGTCGGCGATGGTGTTCAACCGGTTCTGGCGGGCCGACCCCGCGCGGGCCCGGACGAGCGGCGGCACCGGCCTGGGCCTGTCGATCTCGCTCGAGGACACCCACCTGCACGGCGGGTGGCTGCAGGCGTGGGGGCGGATCGGCGAGGGAGCGCAGTTCCGGCTGACCCTTCCACGCCGGGCGGGCGCGCCGTTGCGGCAGAGCCCGCTGCCGCTGGTGCCCGTCGACGCCCGGGAGGCGGTGGGCTGATGCGCGCCGCCGTACGCCGTCCCCTCGCCCTGGTCGCGGCCCTGCTGGCGCTGGCCGCCACCACCACGGCCTGTGTCGGCATGCCGGACGCCGGTCCCGTCGTGACCGCGGACCCGCAGGCGCCGGCCCTGCCCGAGGCGGGCGTCGAGCGACGCGCGCAACCTCCGCAGGAGGGTGACTCCCCGCAGAACATCGTCAACGGCTTCCTCCTGGCCATGACGGCGTACCCCGTCAGCCTCCAGGTCGCGCGCGAGTTCCTCACCACCGAGGAGCAGCAGAGCTGGGACCCGTCCAAGCGCACGATCACCTACGACGGCCCCTCCACGCAGAAGGGCGACGGCGGGACGATCACGGTGCGGCTCAAGGGCGCCCGCTGGATCGACTCACGGGGCGCGTGGCGCGGCCAACGAGGGGACGGCCGCCCTCAGCTGCACTTCACCCTGGTCGAGGAGAACAGCGAGTGGCGCATCTCCTCGGCGCCGAACTCGTTCGTCGTGCCCGACGACTGGTTCCAGGCCCACTACGTCGCCTCGTCGGTCTACTACTTCGACCCGACCGCCAGCATCCTGGTCGCCGAACCGGTCCTCGTGCCCGCTGACCAGCGCATCCCGGCCCTCGTGCAGGCGCTGCTCGACGGCCCCGGGCCACGGCTGGAGGACGTGGTCCGCTCGTTCGTGCCGGATGGGCTGACCCTGGGCCTCTCGGTGCCCGTCGACGCGCGCGAGGTGGCGGCCATCGACCTCGACGGCACCCAGAGCCTCACCGCCGAAGAGGCGAAGCTGATGGTCTACCAGTTCGCCTGGACGCTGAACCAGGACCTGGGCCTCTCCGGCTTCACGATCTCGATCGGCGGCAACCCGGTCTCCTTCACCGGCTCCAGCAACACCTTCAGCGTGGACCTGGGCTCCGAGTTCAACCCGAGCGAGGTGCAGGCGAGCGGGCAGCTGTACGGCTTGCGCAGCGGCCTGCTCGAGGCCGGGGACACCGCCGGCGACCTCCAGCCGGTCGAGGGGCCGTTCGGCACCCTGGGCGGCATCGAGTCGGTCGGGGTCAGCCTGACCGCGACGTACGCCGCGGCGGTCGTCGATGACCGTCACACCGTGCTGCGCGGCTCGGTCAACGACGACCAGCACCCGGTCGTGCCGGTCGTCAGCGACGCCACGGAGCTGCTGCGGCCGGCGTGGGACTTCAGTGACCGGATGTGGCTGGTCGACCGGACCACCTCCGGTGCGCTGGTCAGCTACCTGGACGCAACCCGTGGGTCGGTCCCGACGCAGGTGGAGGTCCGGGGGATCACGGGCCGCCAGGTCAAGCGCTTCCTCGTGTCGCGCGACGGTACCCGGCTGGTCGCCGTCGTCCGGGGAGCGGAGCGCGACGAGCTCCGCATCGCCCGGATCCGGCACAGCTCGGCCGGTGCGGTGATCGGCGTCGCCGCCTCGCGCGCCGTCTCGTGGAGCAGCGGCGACACCCAGCGGATCCTCGACATCGGCTGGCGCTCGCCGACCCAGGTCGCGGTGCTGCACCGGCTGACCCAGCAGGTCTGGCAGGTCTCCACGATCTCCGTCGACGGCGCGGGTGGCCCCCAGGAGCGGGTGGCGCAGGCCCAGGAGGCGACGGCGCTGGTGTCGGCGCCGGACGGCTCGACGCTCTACACCAGGACCCCGGATGGGCTGCTGGACCTCGACGGCGGTCCGATCACGCTGCCGCTGGGCTTCACCTCGATCCAGTACGTCGGCTGACCTCCTCCACAGGCCGGCCGCCGGACCTCGCCGACCGGCCCGCGAGGTGCTGCGATCGGACACGTGCTCGACCAGCTCGCCGACGCGGCCGCGGACCTGCTGCTCGGGTCCCGCTGCGTCGGCTGCGACCGGCCCGGCCGGCTGCTCTGCCCGGCGTGTGCCGACGCGGTCGACGAGCCCGCCCGGGTCGCCTGGCCGACTCCCGTACCGGCCGGGCTGGTCGTGCCGTGGACGTCGGCGGAGTACGCCGGGACGGCCCGCGCGCTCGTCGTCGGTCACAAGGAGCGAGCCATGCACGCCCTGCGCGGCCCGCTCGCCCGGCTGCTGGCACGGTCCGTGGCCGCGGCCCTGGAGGACGCCGGCCTCGCCCGTCGGCCGGTGGTGCTGGTCCCCGTACCTTCCCGGCCGGCGACCGTCCGGGCGCGCGGGCACGACCCCACCTGGACGATCACCCGCCGCGCGGCCGGCCTCCTGCGCCACGCGGCGTACGACGTCCGTGCCCTGCGCCTGCTGAGGTTCCGCGCCCGCGTGGCCGACCAGTCGGGGCTGGACGCCGTCGCGCGGGCGGCCAACCTGGACGGGTCGATGTGCTGTCCGACCTCCTCGCTGCGGCGCCTGGTGCGCCGCTCGCCCGAGGCGGTGCTGGTCGTCTGCGACGACGTGCTGACGACCGGCGCCACCGCGCGCGAGGCCCAGCGCGCCCTCGCCGAGGTCGGGACCACCGTCGTCGCCGTGGCCACCGCCGCCGCCACCCGCCGGCGTCTCCCGCAGAGCGGCACCGGGCTTTCGTGGTGAGGGGTCATGGCCTAACGTCTCATCATGGAGTCCGTCCGGGTCCGTGGTTGCACCACCCGGCCAGTGGATGTACCAGCCGGGTGGCTAGCCGAAGCCAGTCGCAGGCGAAACGGTCCACGTAACCAGCCGTCCCTCACGGGCCGGATGGGATCACGGTGCGGCTTAGAGGTAAGTCCTGCCTCGCCGGCGTCATCAGACATGGCGCACGTCGGGAGAAGGGCAGTAGTGGCAGACGAGCTGCGAGCCCCTCAGCAGGCGGTTGTGGGGTCGAAGACCAGGTCGGCCGGACGGGCTCCATCCCTGGTTTCCCCTCTCCCCATCCCCTAGTGGTACTGGAGGTCAACGCATGGATGTGGTCGTCACCGGCCGGCACTGTGAGCTCTCTGACCGATTCCGCAGTCATGTCACCGAGAAGCTCTCACGGCTCGAGAAGCACGACCATCGCATCATCCGCGTCCAGGTGGAGGTGGAGCAGGAACGCAACCCGCGCCAGTCCGACCGGGCCGTCCGCCTCGAGCTCACGGCGTTCTCCAAGGGCCCGGTGATCCGCGCCGAGGCGTCCGCCGAGGACAAGATGGGCGCGCTCGACCTGGCCCTGGACAAGATGGCCTCGCAGATGCGCAAGGCGGCCGACCGCCGGCGCGTGCACCGCGAGCGGCGCGAGCGCGTCGCCGACGTGCTCGAGATCCCCGAGGTCGAGGAGGCCGAGCCGGGTGTCTCCGAGCACCAGGTCGGCCCCATCACGGTGACCGGCGACGGGCCGTTGGTCGTGCGTGAGAAGACCCACGCCGCCACGCCGATGACCCTGGAGCAGGCGCTGTACGAGATGGAGCTCGTCGGCCACGACTTCTACCTGTACGTCGACAAGGACAGCGAGCGTCCGTGCGTGGTGTACCGGCGCCGCGGTTACGACTACGGCGTGATCTCGCTGGACGTGGGTGACGAGGGACCTGACTAGGGACGCACCGCCCGTTCGGGCCATTGACCCCTAGTGCCCGAGGTTGGTGAAGCGGCCTCGGCGATGGCCCTGGCGTGTCATGATGCCGTGGTGTCAGTGAACCAGGAGGCCTCTCCCCCCGAGCCCACCCGGGTCCTCGTCGTCGACGACCAAGAGCTGTTCCGCCGCGGCCTGACCATGCTGCTGCGTGCCGAGGACGGCATCGAGGTGGTCGGCGAGGCCGGTGACGGCGTCGAGGGCGTGGCCCTCGCGGCGAGCACCGCGCCCGACGTCGTGCTGCTGGACATCCGGATGCCGAAGCGCTCCGGCATCGAGGCCTGCCAGGAGATCAAGGAGGCCGTGCCGGCCGCCAAGATCATCATGCTGACCTCGTCCGACGAGGAGGCCGACCTCTACGAGGCCGTCAAGAGCGGCGCCTCGGGGTACCTCCTCAAGGACTCCTCGATCGACGAGGTGTCCCAGGCCGTCCGCGTGGTGGCCGACGGGCAGTCGCTGATCAGTCCGTCGATGGCGGTCAAGCTGATCGACGAGTTCAAGCAGATGTCGCGTCCCGACCGCTCGGCCGTTCCCGGCCTGCGCCTCACCGAGCGCGAGCTCGAGGTGCTGCGCCTGGTCGCGAAGGGCCTCAACAACCGCGAGATCGCCAAGCAGCTCTTCATCTCCGAGAACACCGTCAAGAACCACGTCCGCAACCTCCTGGAGAAGCTGCAGCTCCACTCCCGCATGGAGGCCGTGATGTACGCCGTGCGAGAAAAGCTGTTGGACCTGCCCTAGCTGCCTCGACCGACGAGTCATGTCGGTGCGGCTCACTAGTGTCTCTCGGGTGGTGACGACGCTCAGCCAGTCGCAGGCGCGGCGGATCGCGCTGGCGGCGCAGGGGTTCCTGGACAAGCCACATGAGGCGCCGACCATGCGCACGCTCAACCGCACGGTCGAGCGCACCGGCGTGCTCCAGGTCGACTCGGTCAACGTGCTCCAGCGAGCGCACTTCATGCCGCTGTACTCCCGGATGGGCGCCTACGACGTCGACCTGCTCGCCCGGGCCAGCGCGGGGAAGCCCCGGCGGCTCGTGGAGTACTGGGCGCACGTCCAGGCCCTGATGCCGGTCGAGCTGTGGCCGGTCATGCGGCACCGGATGGCGTCGTACCGCACCCAGAAGCACAAGTGGTGGGGGAGCGAGGTCAGCGAGGCGCTCATCGCCAACCTGATGGCCGAGATCAAGGACCGCGGCGCCTCCACCGCGCGCGACCTCGACGACGGGCTGCCGCGCAGCAAGGAGAACTGGGGCTGGAACTGGTCGGCGACCCGCCGCGCGCTCGACTACCTCTACATGGTCGGGGAGGTCGCGATCGCCGGGCGCAACAGCCAGTTCGAGATCAGCTACGACCTGCCCGAGCGGGTGCTGCCGCCCGAGGTCCTCGCCGCACCGACGCCGACCCTCGACGAGGCCAACCGCGAGCTCGTCAGGCGGGCGGCCCGGTCCCACGGGGTGGCGACGGCCCGCTGCCTGTCCGACTACTACCGGATGCGCCTCCAGCCCGGGGCCGGCAACCGTGCCACGCAGGGTGCCATCCAGGACCTCCTCGACGAGGGCGAGCTCGAGCCCGTGCGCATCGAGGGCTGGAACCGCCCGGCGTACCTCCACCGCGACGCCCGCCGGCCGCGCAAGGTCGGGGCGCGCAGCCTGCTGAGCCCGTTCGACCCGGTCGTGTGGCTGCGCGAGCGGACCGAGAAGCTCTTCGACTTCCACTACCGCATCGAGATCTACACGCCTGCGCCGAAGCGGCAGTTCGGCTACTACGTCCTGCCGTTCCTGCTGGGCGAGGAGATCGTCGGCCGGGTCGACCTCAAGGCCGACCGGCAGTCCGGGCGGCTGGTCGTCAAGGCGGCCTACACCGAGCCGCACGCACCCCTCGAGACGGCCGAGGAGCTGTCGGCCGAGCTCGTCCGCCTCGCCGGGTGGCTCGGGATGGACTCCCTCACGGTCGAGCCCCGTGGCGATCTGGCGCCGCTGCTCCGTTCCTGACCAGCGCCTCGATCCGGTCCGCGACGTTCGTCGCGCCGGGCATCGAGCGGATCTCGGCGCCCAGCCGGGCGGCCGCGGCCCGGTGCGGTCCGTCGGCCAGCAGCTGCTCGACGACCGGCCGCAGCGCCGCCGCGTCGATCTTCTTCGGCACCAGGCGCCCGGCGCCGGCGGCCTCGACGGTCTTCCCGACCATCGGCTGGTCGAGCATCGGGTGCATCGGCATCACGACCAGCGGAAGGTCGTGGGCCAGCGCCTGCATGGTCGTGGAGTGACCGCCGTGCCCGACGACCAGCGACATCCGCGGCATCAGCTCGGCGTGCGGCACGAACCGGTGCACCTCGTGGTTGGGCGCGGTCCGCAGCGAGGCGGGGTCGACCACCGGCCCGGTGGTGACGACGACGCGGGCGTCGAGCCCGGCCGTCGCGTCCAGGACGGTCTGCAGGCACTGCTGCATCTTGGGGAAGCGGAAGGTACTGAGGCTGACGAGCACCGCAGGGTCCGCGGGGATGTGCGGGGAGAAGGGCACGACCGGTCCGACGTACTCGACCCCGGTGCGGGCCACGGCGCCCGCCGGGTCCAGCGAGGGGAGGCTCGCGACGTACGTCGCCCTGGCCGCCGTCAGCGAGGCGTCCGGCTTCAGCCGCATCGCGCGCATGCCGATGCCCATCGGGCCACGCATCCAGCCCTTGCGGAAGTACTCGTCGTAGAGGTGCTCGAGGACGACGTACGGCGTACGCGACTCGCGCAGCGCCTCCATCACGCCGAACAGCAGGCAGTCCACGACGACCAGGTCGGCCGGCCGCTCGGCGAGCGCCCCCATCACGTCGCGACCGAGCCCGCGGTCGCCGAACGTCTTGACCATCGTGGGCACCGAGTTGGCGTCGAGCGCGGAGAACGGGCGAGCGTGGCGGGCGGGCACGACCTCGAAGCCTGCGCGGGTCAGCGACTCGTGCTGACGGGCGTGCCCGGCGAACCGGACGGTGTGGCCCCGGGCCTGCAGCTCGGTGGCGATGCCGAGGGCGGGCGCGACGTTGCCGCCCCCGTCCCAGGTGACGACGAGGATGTCGGCCATCAGAGGGTGTCCTTCCGTGGGGTGGTGGCGGACGCCAGGACGGCGTCGACGAGGATGCGCATCCGTCGCTCGGCGGTGGCGCGGGACAGGCCGCGGTCGACCCGCAGCAGCTTCCAGGTGTAGACGTCGGTCGCCACGACGAGCAGGTCGAGGGTCGTCTCGTCGTCGGTCAGCTCGGCGAGCTGGGGGGCGAAGGCGTCGCGCACCCACGTGCGGTGCAGTGCCTTGCCGAAGTCGGTGACCCTGCGGGCGAAGGGGTCGTGGTCCTCCTGGGCCAGCATCAGCAGCGCCACCCGTCCCCGCTTCTCGTAGTGGTCGACCACGGTGCGCACGGCCGCCTCGACGTCACCCGGCGGCGTACGCCGCTCGGCCTGGACGTTCGACTGGGCCGTCCGCATGGCCTCGGCGAACAGCGCGTCGCGGCTGCCGAAGCGGCGCAGCACGGTCTGCACGCTCACCTGAGCGCCCCCGGCGACGTCGTCGAGGGAGATGTCCGCGAACGGCCGTGTCTCGGCGAGGTGGACAAGGGCGTCGATGATGCGCCGCCGGGTCTCCTCGACGGCCTCGGCGCGGGCGCCCATCGTGTACTTGCGGGTCGTTTTCATGTCAGTGGTAGTTGACACCAAAGAGAGATTCGTGTCAATGGGTATGCACACGAAAGGTGGAACTCCCGCCTGGGGGCGCCCGTTGACGATGACGGATGGCCAGGAGCCGCTCGGTAGAGTGGCGGGGCCGTTCCCAGACGTTCGTCAGCCCCAAGGAGTGCACGCTCGTGCCTGCGATTCTCGACCGACTGCTCCGCATCGGCGAAGGCAAGATCCTGCGTCAGCTGGAGTCGATCTCGAAGGCCGTCAACGCCATCGAGGACGACTTCGTCAAGATGTCCGACGCCGAGCTGCAGGGCATGACCGCGGAGTACAAGCTGCGCCTGGAGAAGGGCGAGACGCTCGACGACCTGATGCCAGAGGCCTTCGCGACGGTCCGCGAGGCGGCCAAGCGGGTCATCGGCCAGCGGCACTACGACGTGCAGGTCATGGGCGGCGCGGCGCTGCACCTCGGCAACATCGCCGAGATGAAGACCGGTGAGGGCAAGACCCTGGTGGCCACGCTGCCGGCCTACCTCAACGCCCTCAACGGCCGCGGCGTCCACGTCGTCACCGTGAACGACTACCTGGCCAAGTACCACGCGGAGTGGATGGGTCGCATCCACCACTTCCTCGGCCTGACGACCGGCGTGATCCTGCCGCACATGCGGCCCGACGAGCGCCGCGAGGCCTACGCCTGCGACATCACCTACGGCACCAACAACGAGCTCGGCTTCGACTACCTGCGCGACAACATGGCCTCCTCGATCGAGGAGTGCGTGCAGCGCGGGCACCCCTACGCGATCGTGGACGAGGTCGACTCGATCCTCATCGACGAGGCCCGCACGCCGCTCATCATCAGCGGCCCCACGCAGGACGAGGTGCGCTGGTACGCCGAGTTCGCCAAGATCGCGCGCACGCTCGTCCGGGACGTCGACTACGAGGTCGACGAGAAGAAGCGCACCATCTCCGTCCTCGAGCCGGGCATCTACAAGGTCGAGGACCACCTCGGCATCGAGAACCTCTACGAGTCGGCGAACACCCCGCTCATCTCGTTCCTGAACAACTCCATCAAGGCCAAGGAGCTGTTCCGCAACGACAAGGAGTACGTCGTCATGGAGGGCGAGGTGCTCATCGTCGACGAGCACACCGGCCGCATGCTCGCCGGCCGCCGCTACAACGACGGCCTGCACCAGGCGATCGAGGCCAAGGAGGGCGTGCAGGTCCGCGAGGAGTACCAGACGCTCGCGACCGTCACCCTCCAGAACTACTTCCGCCTCTACGACAAGCTCTCGGGCATGACCGGCACGGCCATGACCGAGGCCTCCGAGTTCGACAAGATCTACAAGCTCGGCGTCGTCCCGATCCCGACCAACCTGCCGATGATCCGCAGGGACCAGGCCGACCTCGTCTACCGGACCGAGGAGGCCAAGTACGACGCGGTCGTCGAGGACATCGCCGAGCGCCACGAGAAGGGTCAGCCCATCCTCGTCGGCACCGTCTCGGTCGAGAAGTCCGAGCACCTGTCGGAGAAGCTGAAGAAGCGCGGCATCCCGCACACGGTCCTCAACGCCAAGATGCACGCCGACGAGGCGCAGGTCGTGGCGATGGCCGGTCACAAGGGCGCCGTCACGGTCGCGACCAACATGGCCGGCCGCGGTACCGACATCATGCTCGGCGGCTCGGTCGACTTCCTCGCCGACGCCGAGCTCCGCAAGCAGGGACTCGACCCGTTCGAGGACGGCGAGGCCTACGAGACCGCCTGGCCGCACATGGTCGAGAAGATCAAGGCCCAGGTCGCCAACGAGCACGACGAGGTCAAGGCGCTCGGCGGCCTGTACGTCGTCGGCACCGAGCGTCACGAGTCCCGGCGCATCGACAACCAGCTGCGTGGTCGTTCCGGCCGTCAGGGCGACCCGGGCGAGTCCCGCTTCTACCTGTCGCTCCAGGACGAGCTGATGCGGCTGTTCAAGTCCGACTGGGTCGACCGGGTCCTCCAGGTCCTCAAGATCCCCGACGACGTGCCGATCGAGAACAAGCGCGTCACCGGCGCGATCGCCAACGCCCAGGGCCAGATCGAGTCGCAGAACTTCGAGTCCCGCAAGAACGTCCTCAAGTACGACGACGTGATGGACCGCCAGCGGCACGTCATCTACGGCGAGCGCCGCAAGGTCCTCGAGGGCGCCGACCTCGAGGACCAGATCAGCTCGTTCATCGACGACGTCGTGGAGGGCTTCGTCCGAGGCGCCACCGAGGGCTTCGCCGAGGAGTGGCAGCTCGACGACCTGTGGGTCCAGCTGCGCCAGATCTGGCCGGTCGGCGTGGACCTCAGGGTGCTGGAGAAGGAGGCGGGCGATGTCGCGAACATCGACCGCGACCACCTCATCGAGGTGCTGACCAAGGACGCGCACGAGGCCTACGACCGGCGCGAGGCGGAGGTGGGCTCCGAGGTCATGCGCGAGCTCGAGCGACGCGTCGTGCTCTCGGTGCTGGACCGCAAGTGGCGCGAGCACCTCTACGAGATGGACTACCTCCGCGAGGGCATCTACCTGCGCGCCTACTCCCAGCGCGACCCGCTGGTCGAGTACCAGCGCGAGGGCTTCGACATGTTCGCCGCCGTCATGGACGGCATCAAGGAGGAGTCGGTCGGCTTCCTGTTCAACCTGGAGGTCCAGGTCGAGGACGACGAGGAGCCCGCCGAGGAGGAGGCGTTCGAGCCGATGCGCGCCGAGCTCCCGACCGCGTCCCGTGACCTGGCCGATCCCGGCCTCATCGACCTCAAGAAGCCGGGGAACGTCGGCCGCGAGACGCCGCAGATCCGCGCCAAGGGCCTCGAGAAGCCCAAGCAGCCGCAGAACCTCTCCTACTCGGCCCCGTCCGAGCAGGGCGAGGTGGAGGTGGCGGGTTCGACGGTCACCAACGCCGGCGACGAGTTCGCCGACGTCGGCCGCAACCAGCTGTGCCCGTGCGGCTCCGGCAAGAAGTACAAGCGCTGCCACGGCGCGCCGGGCGGCCCGACGGGCCTCACCGCGCGCGTCAGCTGAACAGGCGCTTCCAGAACCCACCGACTGGCTCTCCGCTGACGCCGAACGCTTCCAGGCTCACCGCGCACCGCGCATCGGCCCGCCGGGCCGGCCATGGGCCTCGGCCACGATCTCGGCCACGACGGAGAGGGCGATCTCGCCGGGACCCTTGCCGCCGAGGTCGTGGCCGGCGGGGACGTGCAGCTTCGCCAGGCCGGGCACGTGCTCGGCCTCGAGGTCGGCGAGCAGGCCCTCGGCCCGGCGTCGGCTGGCCATCATCGCGACGTAGGACGCCTCCGAGGCGAGCGCGTCACGCAGCCAGGCCGGCGCGTCCGGGGCGTCGTGGTCGCAGAGCACGACGGCATCGCCGGCACGGACCGACAGCGACGCCAGGCTCGGGCCGCCGTCGTCCTCGGGCACCACGACCACCTGGTGGCCGACGGCGGTGGCGATGGTCTCGATGGCCCGGGCGATGGGGTTGTCCGTCAGGACCAGGACCCGCCCGCGCATGACCTCGTCGTCGCGCCAGGGCTGCTCGCGGTCCACGCCGTGGTGTGTCTGCGTCACCCGCCCATGGTCGCTCAGGCGAACTCGAGCGCGGAGCAGAACCACCGGTCGCGGCGCTGCTCGAACCGCGCCGCGACGGCGCGGGAGCGCCGGCCGTAGCGGACGTGCGCGCTGACCTCGGCGACCCCCTCGGCCACGAAGCACGTGTGCAGGCCGATGACCTGGGGCCGCGTGCCCTGGACGCCTCCCTGGCCGGGGCGGCGGCCGACGGACCGGCTGACGAGCAGGGCTCGGCGCCCGAGGTCCTGGTAGACCTCCGGCGAGGTCCAGCGCAGCAGCTGGGTGACCGGCCGGTCGCCGCCCACGATCTCCACCACCGCCTGCATGATGCGCCCCGCGAACCGCTCGAACTCCCCGCGCGCGACCCGGCCGAGGTCCACCACCGGGGCCACCGGTGCGTCGGGCGGGTCCTGGTGGGCGGTGAGGTCGAGAGCGAGGGCGCCTTGCACGCTGGCCACCCGGACCGGCCGCAGCTGGGTGATCGTCATCGGGTCAGCCCCTCGCGCGGGACGACCAGGCGCTGACCGGGCTCGAGGAGCCCCGGGTCGGCGCCCACGACCTCGCGGTTGGCGGCGTACAGCAGGGGCCAGGCGCGGGCTGTCTCGTCCGCGGTGGCTCCCGGTCCGAGTCGCCGCGCGGCGATCGACCAGAAGGAGTCGCCCGGCCGCACCACGACGTGGTCGTCGGCAGGCGGCGGGGGAGCGGGCCGGGCCGCGGCCGGCACCCGGCTGACCGCGATGCGCTCCGGGAGCCGGAGCCCGGAGAGCACGCCGGGCTCGGGCGCCGAACCACCCGCAGCCAGCGCCGGGGTGGCGAGCCCGGCGGTGACCGCGACCCCGCAGAGCACGAGGACCCCGCGACGGATCACCTCGGGCACCCCGCGCCGCGGACCCGGCCGACCGCGCGCCGCGTCGGTCGCCACCAGCGTCGCCCCCACCCAGAGCCAGACCGTGACCGCCGTAGCCACCCACGCGCAGACCCGCACGAGCGCCGACTCGAAGCCTGCCGCCCCCGGTGCCGCGACGACCGGCCACAGCCACCCGCCCAGCAGGACGGCGAACGCCGTCGTGAGAACCCAGACCAGCGCGCAGCGGGTGCGCGAGAGCGGCGTCCCGAGATCCATGCCGAACCTTTCGTTTGCATCTGTTTGCCTTAGTCAACGCTCGACAGACCCGGTTGACAAGTGGTCATCCACAGCCCGCCGGACGTGGCAGGCTCGGCGTCGTGGCCTGGGACGAACGCCTCTTCGACCTGCTCGACGACCTCGAGGGCCAGGCCGAGGCGCTGTACGCCGCCGACCGCGACGCCGAGCTGGCCGACCGGAGCCGCGCGGAGTACGCCGCGGTCACCCTGGCGGCGCGGCTGATGGCCTCGGTGGGCGACGAGGTGACGCTGGACGTGGCCGGGGCCGGGCGGGTCGCCGGCGAGCTCCAGCGCGTCGGCCCGGGCTGGTGCCTGGTCGCCGGCGGCGTCCGGCAGTGGCTGGTGCCGACCGACGCGGTCGAGGCCGTCCGCGGCCTCTCGGGCCGTGCGATCCCGGAGGTGGCCTGGTCGCCGGTCGCGCGGCTCGGCCTCGGCTCGGTGCTGCGCCGGCTCGCCGACGAGGGAGCCCCGTGCATGGTCGTGACCCGTTCCGGCACCCGGCACGACGTGGTGCTCGTACGCGTGGGCTCGGACTTCGTCGAGGCACGCACCGTGGGCGACGAGCCCCGATCGGTCCTGCTGCCGCTCGGCACGGTGGGCGCCGTGCAGAGCGACGGGACCTAGCCCGGGACCTACAGCGCCGCGAGCACGGCCAGCACGACGTACGCCGCTGCGGCGACGAGGTACCCGGCCGCGGCGGGGGTGAGCGCGGTGACGTCGTGACGACGCAGCCGCCCCCAGGCGAGGATGCCGCCCAGCACGAGCGCGATCGCCAGGCCGATGGGCGGCACGAGGATCATCAGCAGCGCGCCCAGGACGAAGCCACCGACGCCCTGGGCGACGCGAACCATCAGAAGGGTGAGCCGAAGAGGATCGAGGCCACGTGGAACAGACCGACGCCCAGCACGCCGGTGAGGAAGCCGGCGCCCACGGCGGTCATCGCGTCGTCACCGTCGCTCTTCAGGCTCGCCCACGCCAGCACCAGGCCGATGATGATCGCCACGAAGAAGGAGAGCCGGGGTAGGAACAGGACGAAGTACGCGCCGACGAAAACGCCGAGCGACAGCTGCCACCACCGTGAGATTGCCATGTTCCGTGTCCCCCAAGAGTCCGTCAGGTCGCGTCCAGGTCGAACGGCGGCGCCTCGCCCTCGTGCAGGGGACGCTGGCGCCGCTTGCTCTGCTCGACGTCGTCCTCCTCGTTCATCGCCTCCATGATGTGCTTGCGCACGATCACGCGCGGATCGAGGTCGCGCAGCTGCAGGTCGGCGTACTCCGGCCCCAGCTCGGTGCGCAGCTCGTCGCGCGCCGCGTGGGCGAACGTGCGGAGCTGACGGGCCATCCGACCGGCCTGGCGGGCCAGGTCGGGCAGCCGGTCGGGTCCGAAGACGAGCACCGCGACGAGCGCGATGGTGATCATCTCCGGAAGGCCGACGCCGAACACGCCTAGAACTTACCCGTCGGAGTCAGGCCCAGCTGGCGTCCTGCCAAACCTCGGCCCCGCCCCACTAGACGGGTGGCGACCTCTCGCAACGCGACGGCTGCGGGGTTCGTCGGGTCCGCCTCGACCACCGGCTTGCCCGCGTCGCCACCCTCGCGCAGGGACGGCTCGAAGGGGATGCGGGCCAGCAGCGGCACGTCGTAGCCGAACCGGCTCGCGAGGGTGCTCGCGACGCGCTCCCCACCGCCGGCCCCGAAGATCTCGATCTGGTGGGACGGACCGCAGTGCGGGCAGGTCAGGTAGCTCATGTTCTCCACGACGCCGACCACCCGCTGGTGCATCATCGAGGCCATCGTGCCGGCGCGCTCGGCCACCTCCGCGGCGGCCTCCTGTGGCGTGGTCACCACCAGCACCTGGGCGCCGGGCAGGTGCTGGCCCAGCGAGATCGCCACGTCGCCGGTGCCCGGCGGCAGGTCGAGCAGGAGCACGTCGAGGTCGCCCCAGTAGACGTCCGCCAGCATCTGCACCAGGGCCCGGTCGAGCATGGGGCCGCGCCAGGCCACGACCTGGTCGCGCCGCGGCTTCAGCATGCCGATGGAGATGACGCTGACTCCGGACGCGGTGGGCACCGGCATGATCAGGTCCTCGACCTGGGTCGGCCGCGCGTCGGCGACCCCCAGCATCGCGGGCACGGAGTGGCCGTAGATGTCGGCGTCGACGATGCCGACCGCGCGGCCCTCGGCGGCCATCGCGAGGGCGAGGTTGACGGTGAGCGAGGACTTGCCGACGCCGCCCTTGCCGCTGGCCACCGCGAAGACCTGGGTCAGCGAGCCCGGCTGGGCGAAGGGGATGTCGCGCTGGGCCTGACCGCCGCGGAGCTGCTGCTGGAGACCCGCGCGCTGCTCGGCGGACATCACCCCGAGGGTGAGGTCGACGTCGGTGACGCCGGGCACCGCGCGGAGGGCCGCGTTGACGTCGCGGTCGATGGTGTCCTTGAGGGGGCACCCGGCGACGGTGAGCAGCACGGTGAGTCGTACGACGCCGCCGTCGATGTGGATGGTGTCGACCATGCCGAGCTCGGTGATCGGCCGTTTGATCTCGGGGTCGTGCACGCGGGCCAGCGCGGCGTCGACCGCCTCGGGTGAGATGCTCATGGTGCCGCGAGTCTAGGCGGTGCGCACGGGGATCCCCGCTTCGGTGGCCGGCGGCGGACCTCGTGCGAACGGAAGCGCAGGGCTTCATCTTACTTCAGAGTAAGGTATCCTCTTCACCATGGTGCCAAAGAAGGAGATGACTTCACCCGTCGCCGTGGCCACGGTCATCGGGGACGTGGTCGGGTCGCGCGGCTTCGCCGACCGCCAGGACCTGCACGGCCGCCTCGCCGGCCGCCTGGAGGAGGTCAACGACCTGCTGCGGGCCGAGGAGCGGCGAGCCGACGGCGACGGCCGGACCCTGCTCGTCGCGCCGCTGTGGATCACGGCGGGCGACGAGTACCAGGGCGTCTTCGCGACCGTGGGCGCCGCGTTGCGGGCGACCCGGTGGCTGCGCCTGGCCCTGCTGCCCGAGGTCGACGTCCGTCAGGGCATCGGCTGGGGGCCGGTCGAGGTCCTCGACGAGGACCCGAGGATCCAGGACGGGCCCGGCTGGTGGGCCGCTCGTGCGGCGGTCGTCGAGGTCGAGCAGGACGCCGCGCGAGCCGGGCACCGGCGCCGGCGGACGGCGTACCGCGTGGCCGAGGGATGCGACGGCCCGGACCAGGCCGCCGTGAACGCCGCCCTCGTGCTGCGCGACGAGATGGTCGGCGGCCTGTCCGACCGGTCCCTGGGGGTGCTGCGTGGTCTGCTGTCCGGGAGGACCCAGCGTGAGATCGCGGAGAAGGAGGACGTCTCGCCCTCCGCGGTGTCGCAGCGGGTCCGCCACGACGGCCTCGCGGCGCTCGTCGCGAGCGAACGACTGATGGGAGAGATCCACTGAGCTGGTTGGCCCTGCTGCTGGTCGGGATCGGGTGCGCCGACCTGGTCCACTCGGTGCGGCCCACCCGCTTCGTGCCGGGAGGCATCGCCGCCGCGGTCACCCTGGGCCTGGGTCTGCTTGCCGGACTCACCGGCTGGCCGGACCTGCTCGCGGTGCTGGTCCTGGCGGCGTACGCCTGTGCGTGGGAGCGGGTCGTCGCCCTCGGCTTCCGCGCGCACCGGGCGGTCGTGCCCCTGGCGATGCTCGCCGCCGGGCTGGTCGTCGTGGTGCTGCTGTCGGGCCAGGCCGCGGACGCGGCCGGGCCCTACGCCGACTGGCTGGCACAGGCGGACGCCCCGGTGCTCGCCGGGCTCGAGCCCGACCGGGCGCTGCTGCTCGCGGGCGTGCTGCTCGTCCAGCTGTCGACCGGCAACGTGCTGGTCCGCCTCGTGCTGTCGGCGACCGGCACGATGCGGCCCGACGCCGCCGGCGGGCTGTCCGGGCCGGCGCGCACGCTCAAGGGCGGGCGGCTGCTCGGGCCGCTGGAGCGATTGTTCATCCTCGGCCTCGGCCTGGCCGGCAACCTCACCGCCGCCGCGATCGTGGTGGCCGCGAAGGGCCTGCTCCGCTGGCCGGAGCTGTCCTCGCCGGCCGAGCAGGACAAGGTGCACCGGCTGACGGAGTACTTCCTCGTCGGATCGTTCGTCAGCTGGCTGGTGCCTCTGGCTGGCCTGGTTCTTCTGGGCTGACGTCCGTCCGCTCCTCGAGCTCGGACAGCAGCGAGCGCAGCTCGGAGCGGAGGAAGTCGCGGGTCGCGACCTCGCCGACGGCCATCCGCAGCGACGCCACCTCGCGCGCCAGGAACTCCATGTCGGCGTGCGCCCGCGCGTCGGCCTGCCGGTCCTGCTCGGCGACCACCCGGTCGCGGGCCTCCTGCCGGTTCTGCGCGAGCAGGATCAACGGAGCGGCGTACGACGCCTGGAGGCTGAGCATCAGGGTCAGCGCGATGAACGGCGGGTCGTCGAACACCAGACGCCGGGGCATCAGGACGTTCCACAGCAGCCAGGCCGCCACGAACAGCGTCATGTAGATGAGGAACTGGGCGGTGCCCATGAACCGGGCGAACTGCTCGGCGAAGACGCCGAACCTGTCGGAGTCGTACGTCGGCCGCCGGACCAGCTGGCGACGGGCCTCCCGGGGGGTGTCGAGCCGGGCGCGGCGCGAGGCGCGGGACACGTCAGCCATGCCGCACCGCCCGGTCCCGCCAGTTCTCGGGGAGCATGTGGTCGAGCAGGTCGTCGACCGTCACCGCGCCCAGCAGGTGACCGTCCTCGTCGACGACCGGCGCCGCGACCAGGTTGTAGGTCGCGAGGTGGGCGGCCACCTCGTCGATGGTGGCCTCGACGCGGAGGTTCTCCATCGAGTCGTCCAGCGCGCCGGCCACCAGCGTCGAGGGAGGTTCGCGCAGCAGGCGCTGGATGTGCGCCACGCCGAGGAAGCGCCCGGTCGGCGTCTCCAGCGGCGGGCGGCAGACGTACACCAGCGCGGCCAGCGCCGGGGTCAGGTCGGGGTTGCGCACGTGGGCCAGGGCGTCGGCGATCGTGGCGTCCGGACCGAGGATCACCGGCTCGGAGGTCATCATCGCGCCGGCGGTGTTCTCGACGTACGACATCAGCCGCTTGACGTCCTCGGCCTCCTCCGGCTCCATCAGCAGGAGCAGCGCCTCGGCCCGCTCCGGCGGCAGCTCGGCGATCAGGTCGGCCGCGTCGTCGGGGTCCATCTCCTCGAGCACGTCGGCGGCCCGCTCTCCCTCCAGGTAGCCGAGGATCTCGACCTGGTCCTCCTCGGGCAGCTCCTCGAGGACGTCGGCGAGGCGCTCGTCGGTCAGGGCGGCGACGACAGCGGTACGGCGCTCGAGCGGCAGGTCGTGGATCACGCTCGCCGCGTCGGCCGGGCGGAGCTCGTTGAGGGCGTGGATCAGCTGCGTGGCGGCCTGGGTGGGCTCGCGCCGGCTCAGGCCCTCGACCTCGGCCCACTCGGCGACGTGGGTCTGCCCGCGGCGACGCAGGCCCTTGGCGGGCTCCTGGACGGCGATCCGGCTGAGCACCCAGTCGCGGGTGCGGGCCTGCTCCATCGCGACGTCGTAGATCGTGCCGGTGACGCCGGTCGTCTTGACCGTGACCGTGCGGTCGAAGAGCTGCCCGACCACCAGAGTCTCGGTGGGCCGCTGCTCGAAGCGGCGCATGTTCAGCAACCCGGTCGTGTAGACCTGCCCGCTGTCGATGTTGGTCACCCGCGTCATCGGCACGAAGATGCGGCGCCGTCCGAACACCTCCGCCACCAGGCCGAGCACCCGCGGCTGGCTGCCCTCGGACCGGATGGCCACCACCAGGTCGCGCACCTTGCCGACCTGGTCGCCCTGTGGGTCGAAGATCGGCAGTCCGACGAGCCGCGCGGCGTACACGCGGGACGGGCTGGTGCTCACGTGTGCGAACGCTACTCGGGCGCGGTGCCACGATGGGCGCATGACGCCCCGAGACGCCGCACGAGTGGTGCTGCACGTCGGGCTGCCCAAGACCGGCACGACGTACCTCCAGGCCCTGCTGGCCGGCCATCGCGACGCGCTGCGCGAGGCCGGGGTGCTGTACCCGTTCGTGAGGCCGCAGGCGATGTTTCTGGGTGCCGTCGAGGTGCGGGGGAGCCGCGAGAAGTTCGGGCTGGCCGAGGAGGACGTCGCCGGAACCTGGCAGGCGCTGTGCGACCGGGTGCGGTCCTACGACGGCGTGTCGGTGATCAGCCACGAGATCCTCGGCGGCGCGGAGCCGGACGAGATCGCGGCGGCTCTCGCCCCGCTGGAGGGGATGCGCGTCGACGTGGTCGTCACCGCGCGCGACCTCGGGCGGCAGGCGACGGCGCACTGGCAGGAGGAGGTCAAGCTCGGCGACGTCGGCTCGTTCGCGGACTTCGAGCGCGAGCAGTACCGCGCCGACGACCGCTCGACGCCAGCGGTTCGTCCGCACTTCTGGCACGCCCAGGACCACGCCGCGGCGCTGCGTCGCTGGGCGACGGCCGTACCCGCCGAGCGCGTGCACCTGGTCCCGGCCCCGCCGCCCGGGGCCGCGCCTGAGGTCCTGTGGCAGCGGTTCGCCGACGCCTGCGGCATCCCGCCGGGCGTGGTCGACCCGCGCGCCGTCCCGCCGGCGAACCCGTCGCTGACCGTCGAGTCGGTCGCCCTGCTCCGGGCCGTGAACCGCGGTCTCGCCGGGCGGCTGACCCCGCGCCAGCACGCGAGGTACGTGAAGCGGGACCTCGCCGAGGACCGGCTCGCGGGACGACCGGGCACGCCGGCCCGGACGCCGGCCGACCTGGCCGACGTGTTCGTCCCCGCGACCGCGGCCTGGCGGGCCGAGGTCGAGGCCGCGGGGTACCGCGTGCACGGCGACCTGACCGACCTGGAGCCCGTGCTCGGAGCACCCGGTGACCCTCGGCCCGACGAGGTGCCCGCCGGTGTCCCGGACCCCGCCGAGGTGGACCAGATCGTCGACGACGTCCTCCGCCGGGTCGCCGAAGCCGACGTAGACTCCAGCCATGAAGGCACGGGGAATGCTGACGACAGTCGTGGCAGCGCTCGTGGTCCCACTCGCGCTGGTGAGCGCCTGCGGAGACGACTCCGGATCGTCCGCCGCTGACCCGGCCGACACCACGTCCACCAGCTCCTCGGCCACGCCGAGCGACACCCCGGCCAGCACCGAGGCCACGTCCGAGGCGCCGGACTGGCCCGCGTGCGACAGCGTCTGGGTCGCGGGCCAGAAGATCCCAGGCGGCTACAAGGGCTGCCTCGACGGCAGCGACCAGGTCGCGGCCGACAACCTCTCCTGCTCCTCGGGCCAGCACATCGTCCGCTACGCGGACCGCTTCTACGGCGTGGCCGGCGGGAAGATCTACGAGGCCAGCGGCCCGCTGGACAAGGACAAGGGCTACCTCAAGATGGTGCGCTCCTGCCGGGCGTGACACCGCCCACGGGGTCGGTCGCCTGATTTGTCGGGCTTGACGGCTGTCCAGTTATAGTGCCAACTCGGCACTTGAGCCGCCCTCCCAGGCATCGAGGCACGCCGTTGAACGGGGCTCGCCGCCCCCAAGAAACGACCGATCTTCTTCGAAGGAGTGGCTCGTGCGTCCTGCACGGTTCCTGATCGCGCTCGCGCTCGTCGCCGGTGTGCTCGCTCTCGGTGGCACCAGCAACGCCGACCCCGCGGGCACGCCCGCCAGGTCGGGGACGCCGACCATCTCGGCCGAGGAGCCCTCGCTCACCGGGCCGGCCACGAGCAGCCTCGACGACAGCCTGGTCACCAACGAACGGGCCCTGGCCGCGGACAAGAAGCCGAAGCGCTACTCGCCCGCGCCGGGCGTCGTGTTCAACGCCGCACTGGGCCGGCGCGAGGACCGCAACCGCGTCTTCGGCAAGATCATCGCGGCGATCAACCACGCGCCTGCGAGGTCGCGGATCCGGATCATGTCCTGGAACATCATGTCCCGCACGGCGGTGGACGCGCTGATCCGCGCCCAGCTCCGCGGCGTGAAGGTCCGCGTTCTCATGGACAACACGAACCTGGTGGACATCCCCAACCCCGGCTTCGTGCGGCTGAAGGCGACGCTCAAGCGCAACAACCAGAAGCTGCCGCAGCGGCGGCGCAGCTACGCCAAGACCTGCATCGACTCGTGCCGGGGGCAGGGGGGCGCCGCGCACTCGAAGTTCTATCTCTTCTCGAAGACCGGCAAGGCCAAGAACGTCGTCATGCAGGGCTCGGCGAACCTCACCGTGGCGGGCGCGGTGAACCAGTGGAACGACCTCTACACCTGGATCGACAACAAGCAGCTGTACCGGTTCGGCGTCCACACCTACCACGAGATGTGGCAGGACGAGCCGGTCGCGCAGCAGTTCGTCGAGAAGGACACCGGCAAGGACCTGTGGGGGTTCACGCCCCTCGTCGGCCCCGGCGGCCGTACCGGCGACCCGGTCCAGGACCTGCTCAGCAAGGTGCAGTGCCTCGGCGCCACCGACGGCGCCGGCAAGGGCGGCCGCACCGTCATCCGCGCCGCTCCGGACGTGATGCGCAACGAGCGTGGCATGGCCATCGCCGCGCGGCTCAAGGAGCTCTACGCGCAGGGCTGCGACGTGCGCATCGCCTACACCGTCATGGGCGTGGCCATCTTCCGGTTCCTCAACCAGCCGACGGCCCGTGGCGTGGTGCCGAAGAAGCACCTCGTGCAGGACTTCGACGGTGACGGCGAGTTCGACAACTACTTCCACCTGAAGGCGCTGACGATCAACGGCGTCTGGGGCGGGATCACCGGTGCCTGGCTGACCCTGAACGGGTCGTCCAACTGGTCCGGGTTCGCCGCGGTCTCCGACGAGAACTTCGGGATCATCAAGCGACGCGCCACCACCATGAAGTACCAGCGCTTCATCGACTACTGGTACGAGAACTTCCCGAAGAGCAAGCCGCCGATGCTGAGCCGGATGCGAGGCGTGGTCGACCCGTACGCCCACGTCGACATGGACTGAGTCACGGCTTGCCCACGACTCCGGTCTCGGTACGCCGCGTCGATGCCGACGGCATCGCGCTGTGGGGCTTCGGCGACAGGGCCCTCGACGTCCTGTTCGACGGACGGAGGGTCTGGTCGTTCTGGCTGGAGCGTGACACGCGGGCGTCGGTCACCGGACGGCTGAGCGGCTTGCGGTCCATCGAGTGGCCGAGCGCCCTGCGCAAGTTCCTCGACGGGAACACGAGGCTGGGGATCACCGAGCACGTCAGCGGCCGCGTCCTGTTCGACCGCGAGACGTCGTTCGGCACGTCCGCCGACCGGATCCAGGTCGTCGGCCGGTCGGGCGCGCCGATCAGCCTCGACAAGTCCGGCCGGATCAGCCCGACGTTCGACACCCGGACCGCCGAGGACACCCTCCCGCTGCTGCGCGCCATCGACACGGTGCTCGACGCCGTACGGTCGGCCGGCATCGAGCCGTTCCTGGCGTACGGCACCCTGCTCGGCGCCGTGCGGGAGAAGAAGCTCCTGGGGCACGACTCGGATGCCGACGTCGCCTACGTCAGCGCGGCGGGTACGCCGGTCGACGTGGTGCGGGAGTCCTTCCGGATCCAGCGCGCCGTGCACGAGCGCGGCTTCCGCACCTACCGCTACAGCGGGGCGGCCTTCCGGGTCGACGTCGTGGAGGGTGACGGGGCGGTGCGTGGGCTCGACGTGTTCGGGGGCTTCATCGACGACGCCGACCCGTCGTCGGGCACCGGCAGCCGGCTCTACCAGATGGGCGAGATCGGGGCCGACTTCCGTCGTGAGTGGGTCTACCCGCTGACGACCTGCACGCTGGAAGGTCAGACGTTCCCGTCCCCGGCCGTCCCCGAGCCGTGGCTCGAGGCGGCGTACGGCCCGACGTGGGCCGTGCCCGACCCGGCCTTCAAGTTCGAGACCGACCCGCGCACCGTGCGCCAGCTGAACGGGTGGTTCCGCGGCACGGCCACGAACCGCGCGGCCTGGGAGCGCACCTACAGCGGCAACCGCGGCCGCCTGCCGTCCGAGAAGCCGTCACCGGTGGCGCGGAAGGCCCAGCGACGCCTCCAGGGCTCAGGTCGGGGCGGAGGCACCGTCATCGACGTCGGTGCCGGGCGCGGCGGCGACAGCCTCTGGCTGGCTCGTCAGGGCCTGACCGTGCACGCCTACGACTACGTGCCCACCGCCTCGCACGCCGTCCAGGACGCCGCTGCCGCCGAGGGACTGGACCTCGAGGTGCGGATGCTCAACCTCGACGAGTGGCGCTCGGTCCTGGCTGAGGGCGCCCGCATGGCGCGGGTCGACGGGCCGAAGGTGATGATCGCCCGCCACGTCGCCGACGCCACCGACCGGTTCGGCCGGGAGTCGCTCGCGCGTTTCGCGTCGATGGCCCTGCGCGGCGGCGGCCGGCTCTTCCTGGACGTGTGGTCGACCCCCGGGCGCACGCCCGAGCGGGTGCACCCGGTGCCGGTCGGGGAGGTGGCTCGCTTGATGGAGGAGCAGGGTGCCAGAATCCTGGTGACCAGGGAGCGCCCCGCACGCGCCGGCTCGCAGGCCGGCCAGCCGTCCGGGTCGCGTCGCTCCAGCCGAGGACGATTGGTGGCCCAATGGGACTGAAGGACGTCGCGGGCCGACTCACGGGCCGGCTCGGCCGCGACGAGGAGCTGGCCCGCCGGGTCGAGGCCCTCGAGGCCGACGTGCTGGAGCTGCGGCGCCACAACGTCCGGCTGGCCGAGGTCGCCGACGTGGTGCAGGAGCTGCTGGTGCCGCTGGCCTCGCGCGACCAGGCCCGCATCGACGAGGCCATCGAGAAGTTCTCGAAGAGCCTCTAGGTCGCGGCCCGTGGCGCGACGCGTCTTCCTCCACCTCGGCCTGCCGAAGACGGCGACCACCTACCTCCAGACGATCCTCTGGGCCTCCCGCGACCGGCTGCGCGCCGACGGGGTGCTGCTGCCCGGTGAGGAGCGTCGCGACCACCTGTGGGCGTCGCGCGTGGTGCGGGAGGACCCGAACCTCGACAAGCACCCCGAGAGGCACCGCACGGCCTGGGCGCGGCTGCGCCGCGAGCTGGCGGACTGGGACGGGGACGGGCTGGTCAGCCACGAGTTCTTCGCCGCCGCGACCGCGCAGCAGGCCGCCCGGACGATCGCCGACCTGGCACCCGCCGAGGTGCACCTGGTCGCCACCGCCCGCGAGCCGCTGGGACTGTTCACGGCCAGCTGGCAGGAGAGCCTGAAGAACCGCAACACCGTGCCGCTGCCGGAGTACGCCCGGACGGTCTCGAAGAGCCCGAGCGCCATCTGGAACTGGCGCACCCTCGACCTGCGGCTGGTGCTGCGGCGCTGGGCCCGGACGCTGCCACCCGAGCAGGTGCACGTGCTGCCGCTGCACACGGGCGGGCGCCGCGAGGCGATCTGGGAGACCTTCGCGGGTCTGCTGGGCGTCGACCCCGCGGCGTACGACACGGCGCTGTCGTTCCCCAACGAGTCGATGGGCGTCGTCGAGGCCGAGACGCTCCGGCGCGTGAACGAGCACCTGGGGTCCTTCGAGCGGGCCTTCGACCGCGGCGTCTACATCCGCACCTTCCTGGCCGACGAGCGGCTGGTCCCGCGCGGCGGCGACCGGTACTGGCCGGAGCCCGACCAGGTCGAGGAGTGCCGGGAGCGCGGGCGGCGGGCGGTGCGGTTCGTGCAGCGGCACGGCTTCGACGTTCGAGGCGACCTGGCCGACCTGCTGGTGCCCGACGTGCTCGAGGAACGACGCTCGGTGACGTCGGTGACAGACGCGGAGGTGGCCGACGTGGCCGTGCGGCTGGTCGCGCGGATGCTGGAGGACGTGCGCGAGCTCAAGCAGGGTGACTGACGCCCGGCTTGCTCAGCTCATGGGGCCGACGGTGGCGGTGGCCGAGACGAAGTAGTGGTCGCTCGTCGTCCGCATGGTGCTGCGGTCCTCGATGTAGTTGCTGAAGCTGACGTTGCCCCAGCCCAGCACCCAGTCGACGGCGAGCGCACCGGCCGGGTGGCAGCCGCCGGAGATGCTGCCGCCGATCGCGGCCACCATGCCGGTCATCGGGGCGACCCGGCAGAAGAACTCGGCGCGGTCGTTCATGTCGCCGGTCAGGAAGATCGGGATGCCCTCGCCCTTCAGCCGGTTGACGGTGTTGGCCGCGATGTAGTGACCCGCGCGCCGGGTGACGGCGTACGGGCCGAAGCCGGCGGAGGCGTGCATGTTCAGCACGTAGAACTCGCGGCCGGTCTGCTTGTCGCGCAACCGCAGGATGGTCTGCGGCCGGTCGGCGTGCATGAAGTGGATCGTGAAGGAGCTGCCGGACACGAACTCGAACCGCGAGTCGTCGTAGAAGATCGTGTTGTCGGTCTCACGCGGGCCGAAGGCGTATCCGGGGTAGGCGGCGTACCCGGTCATCGACTGGATGGCGTTGAGCTGGTCGGGCTGGAGCTCCTGGGTGCCGAGGATGTCGACGCCGAAGGACCGGATCCGCTGCACGGCGCGGGGCGAGCGGACGCTCGCCGGCGGGTACTTGCGGTGGTCTCCGGTCGGCGTGCTGTGCTGGCTCCCCAGCACGTTGAACGTCCCGATCTGGAAGGTCATCGTCTGCCGTGCGGCCTCCCGCTCGGCAGCCCGGCGTAGCGACGCGTTGATCTGGGCCTTGGTCTTGTGCACGATCAGCCCGCCGCCCACGACCTTCTGGGGCTGCGGCCTGGCGGCCTGCTGCTTGCCGGCCCGCCCGCGGCCGGCCTCGGCGCCGCGGGAGATCAGCGTGGACGAGCGGGCCGCGGAGGCGCCGCGGTTGACGTCCTTGGTCGGCGGGGCGAGTGGCACCTGCGAGGCGAGGTCCAGCGTGGCGTCGGTGGTCGCCTGCGACTGGTTGCGCATCCCGACGGTCACCACGACAGCCGTGGTGACGCACACGAGGAGGACCGTGACCAGGGGGAGGAGGGTCCTGACTGCGGGGGTCCCACGGCGGTGGCTTTGGTCGCTGTGCCGCCCGGGCATGCGCGGCAGTCTAACCGCGCCGCGCCAGCCCCACGATTCAACGGGGAGATCCGGGCCGTTTTACCCTGGGACGTGCCCTCCGAGACCCGCTCGTCGACGGCACGGCACTTCCGTCCCGACATCCAGGGCCTGCGGGCCCTCGCGGTCGGCACAGTGATCCTCGCGCACGCCGGCTTCGGGACCGTCTCGGGCGGTTTCGTCGGCGTCGACGTGTTCTTCGTGATCTCCGGCTTCCTGATCACCTCGCTGCTGATGCGCGAGGCCGACCGCACCGGGCGCATCTCCCTGCTCGGCTTCTACGCCCGCCGGGCGCGCCGTATCCTGCCGGCCGCCGCCCTCGTCGCGATGGCGACCGTGGTCGCCTCGATCCTCTTCCTCCCCCTGGTGCGGGCGGTCGAGATCATCAAGGACTCGATCTGGGCGGCCGCCTTCGGCGCCAACATCCGGTTCGCGGTCGTCGGCACCGACTACTTCGCCAAGGGCGAGCCCGCCTCCCCGCTCCAGCACTACTGGTCGCTGTCGGTGGAGGAGCAGTTCTACCTCGTCTGGCCGCTGCTGCTGGTCGGCGCGATCGCTCTGGCGGCCACCCGTGGACGCCGCCTGGCCGATGGATGGGGACGGCGTACGCCGCTGCTCATGATCGGCGTGCTGAGCGTGCTGTCGTTCGCATGGTCGGTGCACGCGACGTACCAGTCCCCGACCACGGCGTACTTCTCGACGCTGACGCGGGCCTGGGAGCTCGGGGTCGGCGCCGGCCTCGGGGTGCTGATGTCCCGCGGGCAGGTACGGGCGCCGCGCTGGCTGGTCCAGGCCCTCGGCCTGGTCGGTCTCGGCGCCGTCCTGCTCGCCTGCTTCTGGTACACCCCGGAGACCCGCTTCCCGGGCTACCAGGCGCTGCTGCCGGTGCTCGGCACCGCCGCGTTGCTGTACGCCGGTGGAGCGACCGACCAGGGGGCCGTCTCGCGGCTGATGTCCCTCACGCCGGCGCGGGTGGTCGGCGACTGGTCGTACTCGCTGTACCTCTGGCACTGGCCGGTCCTGCGGATCGCCGAGGACCACCTGCACCACCGCCGGCTCCCGCTGGACACCCTGTTCCTCTGCCTGGTGCTCATCGTCGGGCTGAGCGCACTCACCTACCGGTACGTCGAGACGCCGTTCCGGACCGGCCGGCTCTGGGCCCGACCGCGGATCGGTGTCGCGCTGTACCCGCTCAGCCTCGCGCTGGTGCTGGTGATGGCCGTCTCCGGCCGCGCGTGGATCGACCGCGAGCTGGGGGTCTCCGGCGACAACCCGGCCATCACGACCGCCGACTTCCACGGGAAGCGCCTGAGCAAGGACCCGGCCGTCGCGCTCGTGCAGGCCTCCGCGCAGGCCGCCGAGGCGGGCACGCCGATCCCCAGCGACCTCACGCCGCCGCTGCTGGGGCTGCGCAAGGACACCGCGCCCCTGGGCGACTGCGACTACCGCACCGGCACCCGGGGGCTCTGCGCGAACGGCGACACCGATGCCGACAAGACGATCGTGCTCGTCGGCGACTCGCACGCCCGCGCCTGGTCGCCGGCGTTCACGGCACTCGGCCAGCAGCAGGGCTACACGACCTACTATCTGGTCTTCAGTGGCTGCTCGGCGACCCGGGCCGTCCAGGCGGAGCCGCAGAACCTCCGGCCCTGGTCGGACTGCGAGGACTTCAAGGACTGGGTCGTCCAGACCGTCGGCCGGCTGCACCCGGACCTGACCGTGGTGGCCACCAGCGCCGTGTCGCCGATCGTCGGACCCGACGGAGACCCCGTCGGCGTCCTCGACCAGCGCGACGAGTTCCGCTCGTTGGTGACCGACGGATTCGCCCAGGAGCTCGCCGAGCTGAAGCCGTTCACCGACCGGTTGGTCGTGCTGGGCAACACGCCCAAGCTGCCCCGCGAGCCCGGCGTCTGCATGTCGCAGGGCGGGGACGTCACCCTCGAGGACTGCCTGTTCAGGCGCGGCCCGGTCGCGCACGCCATCCAGATGGACTTCAAGCAGGCGGCGGCCTCGCAGGACGTCGAGTTCGTCAACGCGCTGCCGTGGTTCTGCTTCGAGCTGATGTGCCCGCCCGTGATCGGGAGCACCATCGCCATGCGCGACAGCGAGCACATGACGCCGGAGTACGCCGTGGAGCTGGCCGAACCTCTCGCGCGCAAGCTGCGTCTGACCTCCTGACCGCCACCCCAGGCGGCGGGTGGGAACCCCAGGAGAATTACACGTTTGTAGTTGTCCGGAATGCATTGCGTGTGACTGATGTGACTGGTGGGATTAGCCCACCAGTAGCTCGAATGGCCGCAGAATCCCCTGTCAGACAGGAAGTTCTTCCCCGTGCTCGACCACTTCCGCAGCCCTCGTCTCGCCCTCGGCGTGGCCGTCCTCGCGACCGCACTCGCCGGCACCAGCGTCGCCGCGCCGTCGATGGCGAAGGAGGCCACGGCGGCGCGCACGGTCGCGCCGATGTCGGCGCCGCTCCCGCCCCCCGCGCCCGGCGTCGTCCGGATCACCCAGGCCAACCTGCTCTCCGGCCAGCCGGCGCTGAACTTCCAGGCCGACGCGGCCACGGTGCTCAGCAACCAGCCCGACTTCATCACCTACAACGAGGTGCCCTACCGCTTCGACGTGTTCCTGGCGCCCCCCGGCTACGCGATCTGGCGGACCCCCGGCCAGTACACCGGCGAGACCCCCGTGGCCTGGCGCACCGACAAGTGGACGGCGATCAACCAGGGGACGACCACGGTCAGCTACAAGGAGGGCAAGCTCCCCGGCCAGAAGGTCGAGTGGGGCATCCGCTACGCCAACTGGGTGACCCTTCAGGGCATCGACGGCCACGTCATCTCGATCATCTCCGCGCACCTGGCCCCCGACAGCGAGATCACCCACGGCCTGCAAGAGGTCGGCATCAACAACCTGGGCGCGCTGGCCAACACGCTGTCCCAGTACGGCCCGGTGCTGATGGCGGGCGACATGAACTTCCACTACAACGGCCCGCTGCAGTACCCGCGGACGCTGCTGACGTCGTACGGCTTCACCCCCACCTATGACGTGACCGGGACGCACTTCCCGACCGGCGACCACCGCGGCGCCACGATCGACTACATCTTCCTGAAGACCGCCGCGCAGTTCAGCGTGCTGGGCCAGTACAACCAGGAGCTGTACTCCGACCACGACGCCGTCACCGCTGACCTGGCCTTCACCGACGCGCCGATCGAGGTGCCGGTGAGCTTCACGCCCGGCGACTTCACCAACCAGCCCGGCGGCACCCGTGACGCGCGTCGCGCGGTCCTCGACCTGATGGTGAAGGCCGTCGACAACACGGCCGAGGGCGCCTCGATCCACCTGACGACGGCCAAGCTCGGCGACAAGCCGCTGTACCGGTCTCTGCGCGCGGCGATCGACCGCGGGGTGCACGTCCAGTTCCTCACCCGCCGCCCGAACCCCACGCAGCAGGAGCTCAACCTGATGAACGTGCTCGGCAGCAAGGTCTGGAAGAAGGACTGGGCCGTCGGCTGCGACGAGGAGTGCCAGGCGATCGACCGGCGCGGCAACCTCCCGCAGACCCGGCTGCTGGTGAGCCAGTCCGGCGTGACCGCGGCCATCCGGATGGACGTCGACCAGCCGGCCGTGTTCTCGACGGCGCACTCGCTGACCAACGCCAAGGTGTGGACCAGCCAGGCGACGTACGACGGCGCCTTCCGCCGGTTCTTCCTGCTGGTCGGGCGGGAGATCTAGGTCATAGCCCGCTCGGGCGTTGCTGGATAGCGTCCGGCCTCATGGCGCGCCTGTGTGAGACCGACGGACTGACCGACGACCAGACCGAGATCCTCAAGGCGGTCCGGCAGTTCGTCGAGAAGGAGATCCTGCCGGTCGCGACCGAGCTCGAGCACCGGGACGAGTACCCGACCGACATCGTCGAGGGGCTCAAGGAGCTCGGACTGTTCGGGCTGATGATCCCCGAGGAGTACGGCGGGCTGGGCGAGTCGCTGCTGACCTACGCGCTGGCCGTCGAGGAGATCGCGCGCGGCTGGATGAGCGTCAGCGGGATCATCAACACCCACTTCATCGTGGCCTACATGCTGCTCCAGCACGGCACGGAGGAGCAGAAGCAGTCCTACCTGCCGCGGATGGCGACCGGCGAGGTGCGTGGCGCGTTCTCGATGTCCGAGCCGGGGTGCGGCTCCGACGTGGCGGCCATCAAGACCAAGGCCGTCCGCGGTGACGACGGTTCCTACGAGATCACCGGCCAGAAGATGTGGCTGACCAACGGCGGCTCGGCCAACCTGGTCGCCGTACTCGTGAAGACGGACGAAGGCGCGGACTCGGTCTACAAGAACATGACGACCTTCCTGGTGGAGAAGGAGGCCGGGTTCGGCGAGACCGCCCAGGGCGTCACCATCCCCGGGAAGATCGACAAGATGGGCTACAAGGGCGTCGACACCACCGAGATGGTGTTCGAGGGCCACCGGATCGCGGCGTCGCAGGTCCTCGGCGGCGAGCCCGGCCAGGGCTTCTACCAGATGATGGACGGCGTCGAGGTCGGCCGCGTCAACGTCGCCGCCCGCGGGTGCGGCGTGGCCAACCGGGCCTTCGAGCTCGGCGTCGCCTACGCCCAGCAGCGCGAGACCTTCGGCAAGAAGATCGCCGAGCACCAGGCGGTGCTGTTCCGGCTGGCCGAGATGGCCACGAAGGTCGAGGCCGCGCACCAGATGATGGTCCGCGCGGCGCGGAAGAAGGACTCCGGCGCCCGCAACGACCTCGAGGCAGGGATGGCCAAGTACCTGGCGTCCGAGTACTGCTCGCAGGTCGTCGAGGACTCCTTCCGCATCCACGGCGGGTACGGGTTCAGCAAGGAGTACGAGATCGAGCGGCTCTACCGCGAGGCGCCCATGCTCCTGATCGGGGAGGGTACGGCGGACATCCAGCGGATGATCATCGGCCGCCGGCTGCTGGAGGACTACAAGCTCTGAGGACCGGTCAGGCCGTCTGGACGTCGGAGATCACCCAGGTGACCTCCTCGTCGGCGACCATCTTGTCCTGGTCGATGAAGACGCTGGTCGGGTACAGCTGGCCGGCGGGCCAGTCGACCTCGATCTGAGCAGCCTTGCTGTCGTTGCCGCGGTCGATGATGTCCTGGATCGAGAGCATCAGGTACCTGGCTTGCGGGACCTCGTCACCGACCTCGTGGCCCTCGCCGGGCGTCGCGTACCTGACCTCGGTGGCCTCGCCCCCGACCACGGTGACCTGGTACTTCTGGTCGACGAAGGCGCAGAAGCAGCGCTGCTGGAGCGTGTAGGAGTAGTCGGTGTACGGGAAGTCCGGCAGGCTCCCCGGCTTCGGCTCCTCGGTCGGGCCGGACGGCGAGGGTGTCGCCCTGGTGCTCGGTGCGTCGGCCGCCGGGTCGGTGGCCACGTCGCCGGCGTCACCGCCGCACGCCGAGAGGGTGATCGCCGCGAGGGCGGCGATGACGGCCAGGGGAGCCCGAACGGCGCGGCGCGAGGTCATGGCGGTGTGACGCGTGGGGCGCACCCTCGGTTCCGCCCCGTAAGGTGGAAGCGCCGTACAGTCCGCCACGTTCGAGGAGGAACGATGCCCGCGTCCCGCGACGAGTCAGGTGCCAACGAGGACATCAAGGCCAAGATGCGCGAGGCGCTCGAGCGCAAGAAGCAGGGCGGGTCGAAGGGCAAGGGCGGCGACAACCCCCTGCGCGAGAAGGCCCACGGCTCCGAGGTCACCGGCGGCGCCGCCCCCAAGATGCACCGTCGCAAGGCCGGTGGCGGGGGGTCCTGAGGCCTGGCGTTTGGTCCCAAACGCCATCTGGACGGGGGATCAGGCTGGCGTTTGTGACCAATGGCGTGATGTGTTCCACCTGTTCTGCAGGCGGATCCGTCCGGCCGCGGTGAGGCAGGACTGGTTCAAGTACGTCGTCCACGCCTGGATCCGCTGTGGATCGTGTGGTCGTCCAAGGATCCGGTCGAGCTCCTGCAGGGTGACCGCAGGGTGCCGGACGAGATCCGACGCAGTGAAGCCTCGGCGCACACGGCCGACCTCAGCCAGTCGCCTGGAACGACGCAGGTCTCGAGCGCGTTGGCCGGACTCACTGTGGACCGCGCCGTCGTACTCGTGCAGGTCGCCCGTGGCGAGGACCACGAGGTCGGCGCGCGCGACGAAGGCGCCCTGGTCGTCGAGGATGACCACCTGAGGCTCCACCGCTACGTCGGCCACGTCGTGGAAGACACGCAGGATCGTCTCCCACGCCGACTCCGAGCGGCGATCGCACCGTGCCAGGGCCTCGCGGAGCCGGCGCGAGCCGGCCTTGCCCGAGTGAGCCAGCTCCGCGAGCTCGGCCATGTCGACGTCGCCGAGCCGGAGCGCGGAGTCGATCATGGGGACGAGGTCGAGGATGGCCAGGTCGCGTGCTGCCCGGAGGAGAACCGCCCCAGGCGCATCCACCGGCAGGCCGCTCAGGGTGAGGCCTTCGGCCACCGATCGGAGCCTCGAACAGATCATCCCCGCTCGACGCGGGCGGGTGGCTGCGGTCGTGGCGGCGAACACCGGGACCTCGTCGGGCAGCTGGGGCAGCCACCAGCCGTACAGCCACGCCGCCGTCACGTGGGTGAAGACGGCGTCGGGTGGGAGGACCAGCAGCCAGGCCGCGAGGTCTCGAAGTCGCTCCTCCCTGGCTGCCAAGCCCATCTTGCGGACCATCAGACCGTGGCTGACCCGACGGTCGGAGGGTGATCGGTAGCGGCCGCGTCGCGGCTCCAGCGTGTTCTGCATCCCCGATGCCTGCCCGATGCCGAGCCGCCCAATCCGGTGACTTCGGAGGCTGTGGACAGCCGCCTGAATCACCCGCGTCCAGCCGCCGTTGGGCAGAAACGCCAGCCTGAAGCGCCCGTTCGTTGGCGTTTGGGACCAAACGCCACCCCACCCCGCCTCACACCACGCAGAACTCGTTACCTTCCGGGTCGGCCATGGTGATGTGGTCGAGGTGGTCGTCCTGCATGGAGCGGTAGGCGACGGAACCGCCGGCTTCGACGAGGAGGGCGGCGAACTCCTCGATGCGCTCGGTGCGCTTGTCGGCGTCGAGGTGCCGGCCGCCGCTGACCTGGAGGTCGATGTGGAGGCGGTTCTTGGCGGTCTTCGGCTCAGGGACCTTCAGGAAGCTGATCTTGGGCAGCACGCCGTGGGGGTCCTGGAGGGACGCGCCGTCGCCCCACTCCTCCTCGGGCACGCCGAAGTGCTCGAGCCACGCCTCCCAGGTGACCCAGCCCTCGGGCGGTGGGGAGTCCTGGTAGCCCAGCGCCACGGTCCAGAAGCGCGCCATCGCCTCGGCGTCGTGGCAGTCGAACGTGAGGCTCCAGCGAGTCGTCATCGGTCCTCCGGAGGTCGGCGGTGCGGTCGGCGGTGAGTTTTCCCACGTTCCCACGCCGCGCCCCCACCGGCACGATGGCGGCATGCAGTTCGGACGCAGCTACGAGGAGTTCGAGGTCGGGGCGACCTACCAGCACTGGCCGGGCAAGACGGTGACCGAGTACGACGACCACCTGTTCTGCCTGATCACCATGAACCACCACCCGCTCCACCTGGACAGCCACTACGCCGGGGAGACCACGCAGTTCGGCAAGAACGTCGTGGTCGGCAACTACGTGTACTCGCTGGTGCTCGGCATGTCGGTGCCCGACATCTCGGGCAAGGCGATCGCCAACCTCGAGGTGGAGTCGCTGCGGCACGTGGCGCCGACCTTCCACGGCGACACGATCTACGCCGAGTCGCGGGTGCTCGACAAGCGCGAGTCGACCTCCAAGGACGACCGCGGCGTCGTGCACGTCGAGACCATCGGCTACAACCAGGACGGCACCGTCGTCTGCATCTTCCGGCGCAAGGTGATGGTGCCCAAGCAGAGCTACCTCGACGCGCGCGGTGGCGAGCAGCCCGGCCGCCCGACGCCGGTGCCCGACAAGAACTGGCCGGGCCCGCAGGACTAGAAGACCGTGCGCACGGCGGCCATGTCGTGGTCGCCGTGCCCGCCGCGCTCGGCGTCCTCGTACAGCCCCAGCAGCGCGCGCAGCAGGTCGTCGCGGAACCCGGTGCCCTCGACCGCCGAGACCATCAGCTCGACGTCCTTGACCACGCCCTCGACCGAGAACGCCGGCGGGTCGTAGGCACCCGACACCATGAGGCCGCTCTTCACGTGGGCGTACGGCGTGTCGACCGGGCCGCCGCCGATCGCCTCGAGGAACAGCGCGGGGTCGAGCCCGAGAGCCGCGGCCATGGCGTTCGCCTGGCCGATGGCCGCGCAGATCGAGGCGACCCACGAGTTGCAGACGAGCTTGAGGGCGCTGGCCGGGCCGACCTCGTCGCCCACCACCACGGTCCGCGACCCGATGGCCTCCAGGGCCGGCTTCGCCCGCTCCCGGGCGGCCTCGGGGCCGGCCAGCAGCACGACCAGCAGTCCGTCCTCGGCGGGCTTGCGCGTGCCCAGCACCGGAGCGTCCACGAGGCGGTCCGCGACGCCGGGGACCGCTGCAGCGATGCGCCTCATCCCGTCCGGCCCGACGGTGCCGGCCTGCAGCCAGACCGCGTCCGGGCCGAGCGCGCCGGCGATGTCCTCGGCCACGCCGAGCACGGCGGCCTCGTCGAACAGCACGGAGACCACCACGTCGGCGTCCGCGACGGCCTCCCCGGGGGTGTCGTACGCGACTATCCGGTCCGCCACCACGGCGTCGGCCCGGGCCCGGGTGCGGTTCCAGACCGCGACGTCGTGTCCTTCGCGGGCGAGCGAACGGGCCATCGCGGCCCCCATGATCCCGGTCCCCAGCACGGCAGCACGCATGGCGTCAGTCTGCCAACCGGCGGGCGGGGTCGAACGCGGTGGCCAGCGGGAGGAGTCCCAGCACGAGCACCATCGGCACCGCGAAGCCGACGCGCAGCGACCCGGCACCGACGACACCGGTCATCACCGCGCCGAGCAGCGCGCCCACGTAGTTGAACTGGTTGAACCGCGCGATGACCGCGTCGACCCGGGCACGCCGTTCGCCGTCGTCGGACGTGTCCCCGCCCGCCAGCCGCGCCGCCGCGGAGAAGCTGAGTGGCGCGACGACCGCCACCCCGGCGCCCATCACCAGGAAGCCGAGCACGGCGACCGGCCAGGCCGGCGCGAAGACCACGATCGCCAGGCCGAGAGACGCCACCAGCGTTCCGGCGCGCAGCACGCGGACCGCGCCGTGGCGGCGTACCAGGTCGTCCCCCGCCAGCCGGACCGCGCCGCTGGCCAGGAGGTACGGGAAGGTGGCCAGCGCGACCAACCGCGAGGGCGCGTCGACCGCCCGGTCCAGGAACGTCGGTCCCCACGTGAACGCCGCGGTGTCGACCATGTAGAAGAGGACGAGGGCGGCCCCGACCAGCAGGATCGGCCGCCACGGCACGGACACGTCGGCGTCCGGGACACCGGACCGCTCGTGGGGCAGGTACGGCGCGGCGAGGGCCGCGACGGGGACGATCGCCAGCAGCGCCATCCACCGCAGGTCGGCGTCCGCGGTGGCCAGGGTCAGTGCCGAGCCGAGCAGCCCGCCGACGGTCCAGGAGCCGTGGAACGACGGCAGGATCGGCCGGCCGTACCGGTGCTCGAGCGCCACCGCCTGCATGTTCACGCAGGCGTCGATGACGCCGAGGAACACGCCGTACAGGCTGGTGGACACGAAGAACACCGGCGCCGACGGCGCGAGCGTCGCGGCGGTGACCGTGACGGCGGTGCCGGCGAACGCCCAGCGCAGTGGTGCCGACGACCCGGTGCGCGGGGCCAGTCGCTCGGCGGCCAGGGTGCCGACCCCGGCGAGCAGCACGAGCCCGAGCAGGAGCAGCGACAGCTCGATCTCCGAGAGGTCCCACTTGTCGGAGAACTCGGGCAGCCGGGTGGTCAGGCTGATGAAGACGAAGCCCTGGGTGGCGAACCCGCCGGCCACGGCGAGGCGGTTGCGGGCCAATGCTTCCTGGGGCGGCACGGGTCGCATCGTGGCAGATCGTCCGCCGAGAAGGGGCCGGGAAACTGATGCGCCGCGCCCGGCGGTGCGTCACCATGCCCCGGTGGCACGCACAGGACAACAGCTGCGCCGGCGGACGGCGAACGCCGTCGCCCAGGGAGCGTTGAGCAGCAAGACAGGCAAGCCGGCCCGTACCGAGCCCCGGTTCGGGGACCGGCTGAGGTACTGGTTCGACAACTCGATGTCGCGCGGCACCCCCGCCCTCATCGGCTGGCTGACGGTGGCCACGCTGGTGCTGATCTTCGTGTTCGCACTGTTCGCGACCGTGTTCGGGCTGGGTCCGGCCGGGCAGGAGCAGGACTTCTGGGACCGGCTGTTCGGCAACCTGCTGCACGCGCTCGACCCCGGCACGATCGGCGGCGACGTGGGCAGCACCTGGCGGTTCCTGCTCACCATGCTGGTGCTCACGCTGGCCGGGCTCTTCATCGTGAGCGCGCTGATCGGCGTGATCGCGGCGGGCATCGACACCAAGCTCGCCGACCTGCGGCGCGGCCGGTCGCTCGTCCTCGAGGACGGGCACACCGTGATCCTCGGCTGGTCCGACTCGATCTTCACCATCATCTCCGAGCTGACGCTGGCCAACGAGAGCCGGCGCCGGCCCGTGGTCGTCGTCCTGGCGGACAAGGACAAGGTCGAGATGGAGGAGGAGATCCGGGCCAAGGTGCCCGACATGCGTGGCACCCGTGTGGTGTGCCGGTCCGGCTCGCCGATGGACGTCGACGACCTCGCGCTGAGCAGCCACCAGTCGGCACGCTCGGTGATCCTGCTGGCTCCCGACTCCGACGACCCCGACAGCGAGGTCATCAAGACGCTGCTGGCGCTGACCCACAGCAGCTCCGACGGCAGCGGTCCGCGCATCGTCGCCGAGATCCGCAACCCCTCCAACCTCGAGGCCGCCCGGCTCGTCGGCGCCGAGCGGACCGTGCTCCTCGACATCCGTGAGACGGTCGCCAAGCTGGTCGTGCAGACCTCCCGCCAGTCCGGGGCGGCCGCGGTCTACACCGAGCTCTTCGACTTCGAGGGCGACGAGATCTACTTCCTGGAGGACCACGGCCTCGAGGGGTCGACGTACGGCGCCGCGCAGCTCGCCTTCGAGGCCGCGACGGTCATCGGGGTGATCGACCGCGGCGTATCCAAGCTCAACCCGCCGCCCGGCACGCCCATCGACGGACAGACCCTCATCGTGATCGCGGAGGACGACTCGGTGCTGACCGGCCAGACCGCCCCTCTGGTCGAGCCCGACCCCTCGCTGCTCGGCGAGGAGACGGCCACCGACGAGGGGCCGACCCAGGCGCTGCTGCTGGGCTGGAACGAACGCGCCCCGATCATCGTCGCCGAGCTCGACCACTACGCGATGCCGGGCTCGACGCTGACCGTCGTGACGGCGTACGGCGCTCCCGAGATCCCGACCATGACCAACCTGGCCGTCACGGTCGTGCAGGCCTCGACCACCAAGCGCGCCGTGCTCGACGAGCACGTGGTGCCGGGCCTCGACCAGGTGCTGGTGCTCTGCTACTCCGACTACCTGGACACCCAGGCCGCGGACGCGCGGACGCTGGTCACCCTCCTGCACGTGCGCGACATCCTCGGCAAGCTCGACGAGACGACGCCGGTGGTCTCGGAGATGCTCGACGACCGCAACCGGGTGCTGGCCGAGGTCGCGCACGTGGACGACGTGGTGGTCAGCGGTGAGTTCGTGAGCCTGCTGGTCACGCAGCTGTCGGAGGACCAGCGGCTGGAGGCCGTGTTCGGCGAGCTGTTGGCCGCGACCGGTGCGGAGATCTACCTGCGGCCCGCGGAGTGGTACGTGCAGCCGGGCCGCGAGGTCAGCTTCGCGACCGTGGTCGCCGGGGCCGGCCGCCGCGGCGAGACCGCGGTCGGCTACCGGAAGGCCAGCCAGTCCGGCGACGAGGCGGCGACGTTCGGGGTGCGGGTCAACCCGCCCAAGTCCGAGACGCTGGTCGTCGAGCCCGGCGACCGCGTCGTGGTGCTCGCCGAGTCATGAGCGACCCCGACGGCGAGGTGTGGCTGGTCCGGCACGGCGAGACCGAGTGGAGCCGGGACGGCCGGCACACCTCGACGACCGACCTGCCGCTGACGGCCGAGGGCGAGCGGGTGGCGCTGGCGCTGCGGGACCGGTTGGCCGGCGTGTCCTTCGGCCTGGTGCTGACCAGCCCGATGCGCCGCGCGCGGGAGACCGCGTCGCTGGTCGGGCACGGTGACGCCGAGGTGGACCCGGACCTGGGGGAGTGGTCGTACGGCGCGTACGAGGGCCGCACCAGCGCCGAGATCCGCGAGGAGGTACCGGGCTGGACGATCTGGACCGACCCGGTCCCGGGTGGCGAGACCCCGGAGCAGGTCGGCGAGCGGCTGGACCGGGTCGTCGAGCGGCTCCGCGACGCGAGCCGAGGAGAAGGGGACCGCGTTCTCGTGTTCGGGCACGGCCACTCGCTGCGGGCACTGACCGCGCGCTGGCTGGACCTGCCGGTGACCGACGGGCGGCTGTTCCGGCTGGACACGGCGACGCTCTCCAAGCTGGGGTACGAGCGGGAGAACGCCGTGATCCTGGCCTGGAACTCCTGACCCGTCCCTTGACGGGCCCGCTCCGGCTCACGACGGTGGACCCATGTCCCTGGTTGCGGGGTGTCCCCGCTGCCGTGCCGAGGTCGTCCACGACGGCCACACCTCCTGCCCCGTGCACGGGGACGTCCGCACCCTCTGGACGCCCGCAACGGGCGACGACGTCACCTACACCCAGTTCGCCGAGCACCTCGGCGCGGCGGCCGACTTCCCGACGTACCTGCCGTGGCCGATGTCCCCGGGCTGGTCGGTGACCGACTTCGCCGTCGTCGGCGAAGCGGGGACCGACGACTCCCCGGCCCGCGCGTGGGCGACGGTCACCTGCGTCTCGGGCACCAGCGAGCTGGACGGCCCGGTCGACGTGTTCGTGGTGGCGGAGGAGCCGGGCACGGGCCTGGGCTCGCGGTGTGCGGCGATCGACCGCAGCGACCCGGGACGCGAGGTCGGGGACGGGCAGCCGGCGGTCCGGGTACGGATCGGCAGCCAGGCCGTGCCGCTGTGGGCGGTGTCGACGTCGGCGGCCGACGAGCGGTTCGACCGCTCGGTGTTCGCCGGCGAGGCCGACGGGCGCTGGCTGTGGCTCGTGCTGCGTCCGGCGTCCGCGATGCTCTTGCTGCGCGACGACTGGATCCTGCGCGACGTCTCGGCCATCGGGCCGCCGCTGGTGGAGATGGCGTTCGGAGGTCCGCGGCCGGTCTGGTGAGGTTTCGTGGTGAGAGGGTGGGCTGGTGCGCATCGACCTCCACACCCACTCGCGCGCCAGCGACGGCACGCAGAGCCCGGCCGAGATGGTGCGCGCGGCGGCCGACGCGGGCCTGGACGTGGTGGCGCTGACCGACCACGACACCGCGCAGGGCTGGTCCGAGGCCGCAGCCGCGGCCGCCGAGTGCGGCATCGAGCTGGTCACCGGGATCGAGATCAGCACGCGGTTCCAGCACGCAGGTGTGCACCTGCTCGCCTACCTGCCGGACGGCGAGGACCCCTCGCTGCTCCATGCGCTGGACCGGGTGCTCGACGGCCGCAACTCACGGGTGCCGGCCATCCTGGACAAGCTGCGTGAGGTGGGCGTCGACCTGAGCGAGGACGACGTACGCCGGGTGGCCGCGGGCACGCCCGCGACCGGCCGCCCGCACGTCGCCGACGCACTCGTGGCCGCCGGTGTCGTGGCCGACCGGGCCGAGGCGTTCGAGCGGTACCTGAGCCCGGGCCGGCCCGGCTACGCGACGCGGTACGCCGCGAACCTCGAGGACATGGTCCCGCTGGTCGTCGCCGCGGGCGGTGTGCCCGTCATCGCACACCCGTGGGCGCGGACGGCCGGGACCGTGCTGACCGAAGGAGCGTTCGCCTCGCTGCAGGAGCTGGGGCTGGCCGGGATCGAGGTCGACCACCAGGGGCACGACGCCTCACGGAGAGCCCGGCTGCGGGCGATCGCGGGCAACCTGGGGCTCATCGTCACCGGGTCCAGCGACTACCACGGCACGGGCAAGGTCGACCACGACCTGGGGTGCAACACGACCGACCCGGCCGAGTACGGCCGGATCGTCGAGCTGGCGGCGAAGGCACGGGCCGGTCGATGAGCGACCTGCTGGACACCACGCTGCTGACGAGCGCCTTCGTGACGCTGTTCGTGATCATGGACCCCGTCGGTACGGTGCCGATCTTCCTGTCGCTGACCAGCGGGCGGTCCAAGGCGACGGCCCGCCGGGCCGCGTGGCAGGCCGTGGCGGTGTCGTTCGTGGTGATCTCGGCGTTCGCGTTCTTCGGGCAGCGGATCCTCGACTACCTCCACATCTCCCTGCCCGCCCTCCAGGCCGCCGGCGGCCTGCTGCTCCTGCTGGTCGCGCTCGAGCTGCTGACCGGCAACGAGAAGGAGCCCACGGCCCAGGTCGGCACGAACATCGCGATGGTCCCGCTCGGTACGCCGCTGCTGGCCGGCCCCGGCGCGATCGTCGCGACGATGCTCTACTCGCGCCGGGTCCACGACTTCGCCGACTTCACGGCCGTCGCGCTCGCCGTGGTGCTGGTCCACATCTGCATCTGGGTGGCGATGCGCTACTCCCTGCCCATCCTGCGGCTGATCCGCGAGTCCGGCGTCCTGCTCGTCACCCGCATCGCGGGCCTGCTGCTGTCTGCCATCGCGGTCCAGCTGGTCGCCGACGCCGTGCGCGCCTTCATCGCCGGCAAGGGGTGAGCTGGTCCGGCGGTGTCTGGGGTGCCGATAACCGCGCGATCGCAGCCGTATGACAGCTTTTCGTGGCCAAAGTCTGCAGTTCGGCTGCGATCGCGCGATTACCGCGACCCCAGACCTACTTCCTCCCCAGGCTCTGGAACCGCTGGCTGATGCGGGTCGGTACCAGCCGGGTGGCGGTGGTGATGACCTTGTACTGGGCGCCGGGGACTGACAGGGACTTGCCCTTGTCGAAGTCCTTGAGGGCCTCGGAGACGAGGAAGTCGGCGTCGAGCCAGAGGAAGCCGGAGCCGCGGCGTACGTCCATCCGCTCGTGGAACTCGGTCTTGGTGAACCCGGGGCACAGGGTGGTGACGGTGACGCCCTTCGAGCGGTACTCGTTGGCGGCCCAGGCGCCGAAGCTGTTCACGTAGGCCTTGGCGGCCGAGTAGGAGCCTCGGGGGAGGAACGCCGCCACGCTCGACACGTTGATGATGCCGCCGCGGCCGCGGGCCGACATCGCGCGGAGGGCCGCGTGCGACAGGCGCATCACCGCGACGACGAGCACGTCGAGCATCGCCTGCTCCTCTTCGACGTCGTTGTCGCCGAAGCGGCGCTTCAGGCCGAAGCCGGCGTTGTTGACGAGCAGGTCGACCGGGCGCTCGGCGGAGGCGAGCCGTTGCTCGACCGTCGCCAGCTGCGCGCGGTCGACGAGGTCGGCCGACAGCACTTCCACGTCGACCCCGTGCACGGTGCGCAGGTCGGCCGCGAGGGCCTCCAGGCGCTCGGTGTCGCGGGCGACGAGCACCAGGTCGTCGCCCCGGGCGGCGAGCTGGCGGGCGAACTCCAGGCCGATGCCGGCCGTGGCGCCGGTCACGAGAGCGGTAGGCATGCATCGATCGAAGCAGGTTGCTGCCGCGTTTCGCCTCCCGGGTCCGGCATGATGGTCGGCGATGACTTCCCCGACCCCGCAGACCGCTTCGAGGCCCACCACGTTGGCCGTCGCCAACCAGAAGGGTGGCGTCGCCAAGACGACCAGTGTCGCCTCCCTCGGCGCGGCCCTCGCCGAGCTCGGTCACTCGGTGCTCCTCGTCGACCTGGACCCCCAGGCGTGCCTCACGTTCTCGCTCGGCATCGACCCCGAGGACATCGAGATCTCGATCCACCACGTCCTCACCAAGGGCACGCACGCCTCCGAGGTCATCATCGAGACCGACGACGGCGTGGACCTGCTGCCGGCGACCATCGAGCTGGCCCGTGCCGAGGCCGACCTGCTCACCCGAACCGGCCGCGAGCACGTCCTCAAGGCCGCGCTGGCCGACCTCGCCGAGCAGGTCGAGTACGACTGGGTGCTCCTGGACTGCCCGCCCTCGCTCGGCGTGCTCACGGTCGCCGCCCTCACCGCGGCCGACGGCGTGCTGATCCCGCTGCAGTGCGAGACGCTCTCGCACCGTGGCGTCGGGCAGCTGCTGGACACCGTGCACGACGTACGCCGCTTCACCAACCGCGACCTCGAGGTCTGGGGCGTGCTGCCGACGCTGTACGACGGCCGCACCAACCACGCGCGCACCGTGCTGGAGACCATCTCGGACACCTACGAGCTCGACGTCATCGAGCCGCCGATCCCGAAGACCATCAAGTTCGCCGAGGCGCCGGCCGCGGGCCGGTCCATCCTGGCGACGTCGCGCACCAGCAAGGGCGCACGCGCCTATCGGGAGGCCGCGGCCAACCTGGTGGAGCGGAGCCGGCGGGCCTCGGGCAAGCGGCGATGAGCAAGCACCGGCAGACCACGGTCCGGCCGCGGTACGGCCGGCTGGCCAGCGCGGGCGCGTCGGTGGCCGTGACCGCGATCGCGCTCCTCGGTGGCACCGGTGTGCTCCCCATCAGCTCCGGCGGGGCCCCTGCCCAGGCCTCGAACGACTTGTCCGCACAGGCCCGGACGACCGACACGGCACAGCAGCCCCAGGGCGGCACGCCGGGCCAGACGCCGAAGACCAAGGGCACCGGCGTCGGCGCGTCGGCGGACTCCTCCGAGAGCCGAATCGACCCCAAGCTCGAGACCGCGCTGCCGGCCGACTCCGGCACCGGCAAGCGCATCGTCTTCAGCCAGAGCCGCCAGCGCGTGTGGCTGGTGTCCGCCGACCACGACACGGTCGTGCGCACCTACCAGGTCTCGGGCAGCACCTACGACAACCTGCACCCCGGCACGTTCAACGTGTACTCGAAGTCCGAGGACGCCTGGGGCGTCGACGACTCGGGCAGCATGAAGTACTTCGTGCGGTTCACCCAGGGCGACTCCGGGGCCGCCATCGGCTTCCACGACATCCCGGTCAAGGACGGTCGGCTCATCCAGACCGAGGCCCAGCTGGGCACGCCGATGAGCCACGGCTGCATCCGTCAGCGCCGGGCCGACGCGATCGCGTTGTGGAACTTCGCGCCGCTCGGTACGCCCGTCGTCGTCACTGCGTGAGGCCGAGGTCGGGACCACCCCGCAGCAACGAGTAGTCCTCGAGCTCCTCGGTGACCGCGAACAGGTCCTCGATCGTCGCGTCGGGCCGCACCTGCTCGAAGACGGTCTCGATCACCGCCCAGACGTCGGCTCCGTCGACCCCTGGTACCGCCGCCAGCAGGTCTCCCTCGGCGGCCCGGATCGCATCCGTCGTCGCCCAGAGCCGCGTCATGGCGTCGGTGAGCCCCGGGGGCGTCTCCCGGTGGCGGAGGTCGGCCTCCAGGCCGGCGACGGCGTCGACGGTGCCGGAGATGAACGCCGCGGCCTGGGCGTGCACGTCGGCGTCGGCGAGCGCCTCGAACGACGCCTGTGCCTGGGCCTCGGCACGCCGTAGGCCGGCGGACAGCGCCGTCAGGTAGCCGAGCTCCTCCGACGTCAGCGGTGGGATCGGCGGCAGGCTGCCGCCGTTCAGCACCCGGCGGAACTCGTGGTCGAACGCCGCCGGGTCAGCGGCCACCGCGACGTCGACGGGCGACCCGTCGTCGCGGGCCAGGGTCGCGCCGTCGGCGTCGACGACGAGGCGCCGCCTCTCGACCGTGACCGTCTCCGGTCTCATCGTGGCGACCGCGGCGAGCTCGTCCCACATGAAGGCCCCGTCGAAGAAGGTCTGCGCCGACATCCGCTGGTACTCGGCCACACCGGCGGGCGTCTCGAGCAGGCCGAGGCGCAGCAGCTCGGTGCGACCGAACGGGACGTCGTTGGTGGCGTCGAGGGGCACGAGCAGGACCGGCACGCCGGATCCCAGGACGATCCGGGCCGCCTCCGGGTCGATGTACAGGTTCCACTCGGCGCTCGGGGCGTCCGGCACGTTCCCCGCGACGTCGACCGCGCCGCCCATGACCACGATGCGCTCGATCGTCGAGGCCAGCTCGGGGTGGGCCGCCAGGGTCACGGCGATGTTCGTCAGGGGTCCGACGGCCACCACGGTCACCGGGCGACCGGCTCGCTCGAGCACGTCCGGGAGCATCGCCTCGGCGTCGACGACCGGACCCTGCCCGAGGCGCTGCACGGGGATCCGCGGCAGCGCGTTGGCCGCCCTCCGCCACTCGTCGGGCCAGTCCCGGTGACCGCTCAGCGGCCGGTCCCGCCCGCAGCCGACGGGCACGTCGGGCCGGCCCGCGATGGCCAGCAGCTGGCGGGTGTTCCGGGTGCCCGGGGCGCAGTCCGCCTCGCCGGTGCCCGGCAGCGTGACGGCGAGCAGGTCCACGCCGGGGTCGGAGGCGAGGTACAGCAGCGCCCCGATGTCGGACGGGGTCGTGCTGTAGTCGAGCACGACCGGCACGGTGGCCGGCTGCTCCACGAGCGGGGAAGCGTCCTCACAGGCGGTGAGCGCGGCGACCAGCAAGGTCGCCGCGACCACCTTCGACAGGCTCATGCAGAGACTGACGCACCCCGCAGCCTCGCGGGTGACAAGAAGCCCTCAGGCGGACTCGGTCGCCGCCTTCGCGCCGCCCGCGGAGGGACGACGCCGACGTCGGCGGTTGCGGCCGCCCGCGGGGCGCTCGCCGTCGGCGGCGGGCGTCGACGGGGCACCGTCGCCCCCCGTCGCGGTCGCGGTCGCGTCGGTCTGGCCGCCACGTGTACGCCGGCGGTTGCGGTCGCGAGCCGGCCGCTCGGACCGCTCGCGGGCCGGACGCTCCGTGCGCCCAGGGCGCTCGGTCCGCTCGACGGGAGCCGGGTCCACGATGCGCCCCTTGGTGCCCGGCGCGATGCCGAGGTCGTGGTAGAGGTGCTCGGAGGTCGAGTAGGTCTCCTGCGGCTCGTCGAACGGCAGGTCGAGGGCCTTGTTGATCATCTTCCAGCGGTGCAGGTCCGCCCAGTCGACGAAGGTCACCGCGATGCCGGAGGCGCCGGCGCGGCCGGTGCGCCCGATCCGGTGGATGTAGGTCTTCTCGTCCTCGGGGCAGGTGTAGTTGATGACGTGGGAGACGCCCTGCACGTCGATGCCGCGGGCAGCCACGTCGGTCGCGACCAGCACGCGGATCTTGTCCTCGCGGAACTTGGTCAGGGCCTTCTCGCGCGCGACCTGGGCCATGTCGCCGTGCAGCGGCGAGGCCTTGAACCCGCGCTCGGCCAGGTCGTCGGCGATGCGCTGGGACTGCCGCTTGGTGCGGGTGAAGACGATGATCTTGTCGGAGTCCTCGGCCTGCAGGATCCGGCCGATGATCTCCGGCTTGTCGAGGTCGTGGGCCTGGAAGATGAACTGGGCGGTCGCCGGCACCAGCTGGGTGTCGTAGGACGACTCGGCGCGGATGTTCATCGGGTGCCGCATGTGGGTGCGCGCCAGGGAGACGATGGCCGCCGGCATGGTGGCCGAGAAGAGCATGGTCTGCCGGGTCTCGGGCGTCAGCTTGAGGATGCGCTCGACGTCGGGCAGGAAGCCGAGGTCGAGCATCTCGTCGGCCTCGTCGAGCACGAGCGCGTGCACGTGGGAGAGGTCGAGGGCACGCCGGTTGGCCAGGTCGATGAGCCGGCCGGGCGTGCCGACCACGATGTCCACGCCGGCGGTCAGCGCGTCGAGCTGGCCCTCGTAGGGGACGCCGCCGTACACGGTCAGGACCCGCAGGCCGCGGTCCTTGCTGGCGAGGTGGAGGTCGCCGGAGACCTGGAGCGCGAGCTCGCGGGTCGGGGCGACGATCAGCGCCTGCGGCTTGCCCTGGGGCATCTCGGCGTAGTCGGGGTCCTTGGGGGACACGCTGCGCTGGAGCACCGGGATGCCGAAGGCCAGCGTCTTGCCGGTGCCCGTGCGGGCCTGGCCGATCAGGTCGGTGCCCATGAGGGCGACCGACAGGGTCATCTCCTGGATGGCGAACGGGGTGGTGATGCCGGCGCGCTCGAGCGCGTCGCAGATCTCGGGGTCGACCCCGAGCTCACGGAACGTGGTCACGATGTGGAGTTCTCTTCCTCGATGGGGTCCGTACGGCGGACCAGGATTCGAGCCGAAGAGAGCTCACGCGGTCTGCCGCGCACATGCATCCGCCTCTGTCACACGTCCGCGCACCCGGATCGGGGCGCAGGTCAGGCGGGGTGTTCCCCCACATCCTATCGGTAGGTTGGCAGCATGCCCGCATCTCAGGAGTCCGACGACGTGGCGGGTCACGTGTCGGGTGACCCGGCGGACTTCCAGGACCCGGCGTACCGCGAGGCCGTCGTCGACCTGCTGGGCGCGATCTCCTACGGCGAGATCTCCGCCTTCGAGCGGCTCGCGGAGGACGCCAAGATGGCGCCGACCATCCGCGACAAGGTCGCCCTGGCGAGCATGGCGGCCGCCGAGCTCGGGCACGTCGGCCGGCTGCACGACCGGCTCACCGAGCTCGGGGCCGACCCGTTCGAGGCGATGGCCGGGTTCATCGAGCCGATCGAGAAGTTCCACCGTCACACCGCGCCGTCGGACTGGTACGAGGGGCTGGTGAAGGCCTACGTCGGCGACGGGATGGCCGCCGACTTCTACCGCGAGATCGCGGCGTACCTGGATGCGGCCACTCGCGACCTGGTGATCGCGTCGCTCGACGACTCGGGCCAGTCGGAGTTCGTGGTCGAGCGGATCCGGAACGCCATCGCCGCGCAGCCCGCGCTCGGCGGCCGGCTCGCGTTGTGGGGTCGCCGGCTGATGGGCGAGGCGCTGACCCAGGCCCAACGCGTCGCGGCCGAGCGGGACGCGCTGTCGGCGCTGCTCGCCGGAGGCGTCGACCGGCCCGGCCTGGACCTCGCGGCGATCGGGCGGATGTTCACCCGGATCACCGAGCGCCACGAGGAACGGATGGCCGAGCTCGGCCTCGCCTCCTGAGCGAATGCGTCAGACCCGGACGCGCGGCTTGGTGCGGTAGCCGGCGGCGAAGGTCACCAGCACCGCGGCGACCACGACCTGCCAGGTGTGCCGCCACCAGTCGAAGCCGGGCGTGTTGTCCTTGAAGAACAGCGTGTAGAGGAAGTTGCCGATCAGCACGCCGCCGATGCCGCAGGCGACCGTCAGCCAGGTCGGGATGCGCACGTCGCCGCGGGCCAGCTTCTTGCCGACCCAGCCGATGATGGCGCCGCCGATGATCATCAGCAGGAGGTCGATCATGACCTCAGTCCTTTCGCGAGAGGGGTGTTGCTCTCTCGATCGTGCCCGGCAGAACCGCCGAAATCACGGGCCGGAGCCCCGAACCAGGGTTGATTCAGGGTCGGCCCGCCGCGGGTCAGGAGCGGAAGCCGACCTGCCCCGCCACGCCGCCACCGATCTCGACGTACGCGATCTTGTCGCCGGGCACCAGGATCCGGCGGCCCTTGACGTCGTCGATGGCCAACGTGCCGTTGCTCTTCACCGCTTCGGTGACGCGCTTCTGCACGTCGTCCAGCGTCTCGTGCGTCTCCAGCACGACCTCGCGCGGCGCGTGCTGCACGCCGATCTTGACCTCCATGGGTGTTGCTCCTTCTCGTGGCTCGTTCAGTGGTGGCCGGTGACGGGGTCATCGGTCAGGGGGTAGCCGCGGATCCCACGCCACGCCAGGCCGGCCACCAGGGCCGCGGCGGCGGACTGCTTGATCCCGGACGTCTCGGACAGCCAGAACCTCGCGCTGACCTGGGCCATTCCCACCAGCGAGACGGCCAGCAGCTTGGCCTCGATGTCCGGCAGCCCGGTGTCCTCGTGGATGACGGACGCGATCATCTCGGCGCAGTCGGTGGTCACCTTGTCCACCCGCTCGCGGACCGCCGGCTCGTTGGTCAGGTCGCTCTCGAACACCAGCCGGAACGCGCCGGTGTCGCCCGCGACGTACTCGAAGAACACGTCCATCGTCGCCGCGACGCGCTGCTTGTTGTCGTGCGTGGACTCGAGCGCGACCCGGCAGTTGTCGACCACGGCGTCGCAGGAGGCGTCGAGGAGGGCGAGGTACAGCTCGAGCTTGCCCGGGAAGTGCTGGTACAGCACCGGCTTGGACACCCCGGCCCGCTCGGCGATGTCGTCCATCGCGGCGGCGTGGTAGCCCTGGGCGACGAACACCTCGAGCGCGGAGTCCAGCAGCTGGGCCCGTCGTTCCTGGCGCGGCAGGCGGCCCCCGCGAGGGCGGGCGGTCGCGCCCGAGCCGGCCACGTCGTTCACGTGGGGGACCCTACTCGGGAGTACGTCGGGTCCGGATGACGGGACGCGGTCCGGTGGGCGCGACGGGGCCGGGGAACATGGACACCCGCCGAGGCGTTCTCCCCGGGACGTCCCCACAGATCCCATTTCTCAGGTCCAGGAGCAACCGTGTCCTTCCCACCCCTGGTGGAGCCCGCCCCCGAGCTGACGATCGACGAGGTACGCCGCTACAGCCGGCACCTGATCATCCCCGACGTCGGCATGACCGGGCAGAAGCGGCTGAAGAACGCCAAGGTGCTCGTCATCGGCGCCGGCGGCCTGGGCAGCCCGGCCCTGCTGTACCTGGCCGCGGCCGGCGTCGGCACGCTCGGCATCGCCGAGTTCGACGAGGTCGACGAGTCCAACCTGCAGCGCCAGATCATCCACGGTCAGTCCGACGTTGGCAGGTCGAAGGCCCAGTCGGCCAAGGAGTCGGTCCTCGAGACCAACCCCTACGTGGACGTCGTGCTCCACGAGGAGCGCCTCGACAACGACAACGTCATGCAGGTGTTCGAGGGCTACGACCTGATCGTCGACGGCACCGACAACTTCGCGACCCGCTACATGGTCAACGACGCGGCGTACTTCCTGGGGATCCCCTACGTCTGGGGCTCGATCTACCGGTTCGACGGCCAGGCCTCGGTGTTCGCGCCGACTCTCGCCGAGGACGCGCCGTGCTACCGCTGCCTCTACCCCGAGCCGCCCCCGCCGGGCATGGTGCCGAGCTGCGCCGAGGGCGGCGTGCTGGGCGTGCTCTGCGCGAGCATCGGCTCGATCCAGGTCAACGAGGCGATCAAGCTGATCACCGGCATCGGCGACCCGGCCGTCGGCAAGCTGGTCATCTACGACGCCCTCGAGCTGGAGTGGCGCAAGCTGCGGGTGCGCAAGGACCCCAACTGCGCGCTCTGCGGGGAGAACCCGACGGTCACCGGGCTGATCGACTACGACAACTTCTGCGGCGCGGTCTCCGAGGAGGCCCTGGACGCCGCCTCGGGCTCGACCATCTCGGTCACCACGCTCGAGCACATGCTCAAGGAGCAGGCCGAGGGCAGCCGCGACCTGGTGCTGGTCGACGTGCGCGAGCCGAACGAGTACGAGATCAACAAGATCCCCGGCTCGGTGCTGATCCCGAAGGGCGAGTTCCTCAACGGCCACGCCCTCGGCGAGCTGCCCGGCGTCGACTCCGGCAAGCAGCTCGTCATCTACTGCAAGACCGGCATCCGCAGCGCCGAGGCCCTCGCGGTCGTGAAGGGCGCGGGGTACTCCGACGCCGTCCACGTCGGCGGCGGGGTCGTCGCCTGGGTCAACCAGATCGACCCGTCGCAGCCTTCTTACTGACGTCCATGCTAGTCGAGCCGTGAGGCCGGCCACGGCCGAGGCGTGTCGAGACCCACGCATGCGGTCTCGACACGGGCTCGCCCAGGGGCTCGCCCGGCTCGACCACCATGGGCGGCGGTTACCCGTCCGTAACCTCAGCGCGACGTCGTAGTTGAGCCCTTCCGTAACGACGTGGCCGCACCCCCGTCGGCCGCGCTGGACGGAAGGCACCCCTTCATGCGCACGAATCGACTCCTGACCGCTCTGGCCGGAGCGGCCCTGCTGGCGACGGCGTTCCTGGCCGCACCGCAGGCCACGGCCGCCAACACCTGGGCACCGGCGGCCACGGCCAAGATCCACCCGGGCACGATGATGTACACCGAGGGTGCCCAGTGCACCGCGAACTTCGTCTACACCGACGGCTCGGGCAACGCCTACGTCGGGTACGCCGCGCACTGCGCGGGCACGGGCACCGCGACGGACACCGACGGCTGCCAGGCGGGCTCCCTGCCGCTCGGCACCCGCGTGACGTTCAACGAGGGCGGCTCGCTCATCGACGAGGGCACCGTGGTCGGCAGCGGCACGCTGGTCTACAGCTCCTGGGTGACCATGCACCGGCTCGGCACGACCGACGCGAACACCTGCGCCTACAACGACCTGGCCCTGGTCAAGGTCGACGCGGCCGACGTCTCGAAGGTCAACCCCAGCGTCCCGTTCTGGGGCGGCCCGACCGGCATCGACACCGACGGCACGGCCGCCGGCGACCGGGTGTGGACCTACGGCAACTCCAGCCTGCGCTTCGGCATCTCCCAGCTCTCGCCGCACACGGGCATCAGCCTCGGTGACGACGCCGCCGACGGCGGCTGGTCGCACCCGCTGTACACCGTGTCCCCGGGCATCCCGGGCGACTCGGGCTCGGCGTTCCTGAGCACCGACGGCAAGGCCATCGGCGTGCTGTCGACCCTCGGCCTGGCCCCGCTGCCGGCGTCGAACAACATCGGCGACATCGCCAAGGAGCTGGCGTTCGCCCAGGCACACTCCGGTATCTCGGGCCTGACGCTCGTCAACGGCACGGAGCCCTTCGACCCGGTGCTCTAGGCAACACGGACCACCACCCTTCCGCTGCCCCGTCCACACCCCCCGGACGGGGTAGCGGCATTTGGGTATACGACCGGGGTGGGCTGAACGGCCGGGTGCGAGAGATGACACTGGGAGTGTGAAGCGCTCGATCTCGGTGGCCGTCGCCGCCCTGGCCGTGGCGGTGGCCGCCGTCGCCGCGCCGGTCGTCGAGACCGGGGCCGGCTCGAGCCGGGCTGCGGGCGGCGCCACCACGGCCCACTGGATCCGTGCCGTGAGCGCCACTGGCCGCTACTTCCTGGACCAGAACGGCGCTCCGGTCGCCCTCTTCTGGGACCACCAGTGGAACCTCATCGCCAACGCCGGAGAGTGGAAGGAGCTCGGGGCGGGCACCACTCCCCGGGCGGTGTTCGCGTCGTACGCCGCCGAGCAGGCGGCGAACGGCTTCAACGGGGTGCTGACCCTGGCCGTCAGCGGCGCCGCCGGCTCGCACCAGAACGGCACCACCTGGGACGGCATCGCACCGTTCGTCTCCGGCGCGATCGGCAACCTCAACAACGCCTACTGGACGCGGGTCGACCAGTTCATCGACGCGATGGCGGCCCAGGGCATCACCGTGATCCTCAACCTGGCGTCGTCGTACGCCGAGGCCAGCGGTGGCGCGCTGAGCGGGCTGAACCCGACCAACGGCGCGGCCTACGGGACCGCGATCGGCGCGCGCTACCAGGGCCGTCCCAACATTGTCTACGAGTTCGGGGTGGACGACTTCGGCTACGCCGACGCCAGCTACCAAGCCATCGCCGACGCGATCCGCGCGACCGGGGACACCCACCTGATCACGGTGCAGCACATGGCGGAGTCCAACAGCCGCACCGACTCCGCCTCGAGCCCCATCGGGACGTTCGGCGCCGACGCGGACGTCGACCACGACGAGGTCTACTCCTACAACGCGTCGTACCTCGAGACCCAGCGCGACTACCAGTTGAGCGGCCCGACGCGGCCGACGCTCTTCGCGAACGGGCACTACGACCAGTCGGCCACGAACGACGACTACGACTGGCACGTGCTGGCCGACAACCTCGGATGGGCCCTGACCTCGGGCTCCCAGGGCTCCTACTACGGCTCCGAGGCCACCTGGGAATGGGGGTCGGGCGCGCACGCCGCCCTGTCCCAGCTCACGTTCCCGAATGGTCCATGGCCGGCGACGATCCGTTGGTTCACCTCGCTCGACGGCTGGTGGAAGCTCGTGCCCGACTTCGGCTCGTCGTTCATCACCTCAGCGCGAGGCACCAAGCTCGCGGCGATCCCCTCGGGCGGCAATGGTGGCGGGTACGACGCCACCGACCCGCAGAACGACTACCTCACCGGTGCGGTGGCTCCGGACGGCACCCTCGCCGTGCTGTACACGCCGGTCGCCCGCACCATCAGCGTGGACACCACGAAGCTGGCAGCCGGCTTCCGGGCGAACTGGGTCGACCCGTACTCCGGAGCCGTCGTTGCGGCGACGGGGTCGGGGGTGTCGTACTCGACCCCGGGCCCGAACTCCCACGGCGACGGGAACTGGTACCTCGTGCTCGGAGCCGACACACCGATCACACCTGGCCCCACACCGCAGCCCGGCGCCTACCACGGTTCCGCGAGGCTGAAGTCCGCCACCTGGACCCGGGGATCCGGCGCGGCGCGACTCGAGGCCAGGCTCGTGCTCCACTACGTCTGCTCGTCGTGCGCCAGCCCGCGGCGGCCGGTCAAGCTCCAAGGCCGCCTGGCCGACGGCTCCTGGCGGACGATCGCCCGATCGACGTACCGCAAGCCGGTCGTCCTGCGGTTCCGCGTGCCGTACCGGTTCCGCAAGGTGCGGGTGAAAGTACCTGCCTTCGAGACCGGCGGCGGCAGTCGCTACGCCGGCCTGGTCAGCAACCGCCTGAAGGTGCCTCGCAAGCCGATGTGAGTGGGCGCCATGGCTGCTCCGGTCCCGCGATACTGCGGGCATGCGCCGCACCATCGAGGTCATGCGCGTCGTCGCGATCGTCCTCGACCTCGTGTACTGGACGCTGTGGTTCACCCAGCGTGACTGGAACGCCAGCGAGCACCGGCAGGCCTACTACGACTTCGAGAACGCCTGGGGCCCGGTCCAGACGTACCTGCCGTCGGGCGTGCGGGTGTAGCGCCAGGGTCCGTGGGTCTTGGCGCGGTGGTGTCTCCTGCACAGGCAGGCGAGGTTGTCGGGGTGGGTTTGGCCGGCCAATGAATGGGGTGGGTCGTCGGGCTGGTAGGGGGTGGTGTGGTCGAGGTCGCAGGTGCGGGCGTCGCGGGTGCAGCCGGGGAAGACGCAGTGCTGGTCGCGGAGGATGACCTGCTCCCGCATCCACGGTGGGGGGTCGTGGACGTCGACGGCGTCGCCGCGGGCGGTGTTGAGGACGGGGACGAAGGTGACCTGGTGGTGGCCGACCCATTGGCGGAGCTTGTGGTCGCCGTCGAGGAGGAGCTGGTGGGCGACCTGGTCGACCAGGTCGCTCAGCTCGTGCAGGACCAGGGTGTCGCCGGTGATGTCGAGGTGGCTGGTGCCGGCGAACAGGGTGGGGTCGGGGTGGGTGAGGGTCACGTCCCACGACGCCTGGGCGGCCTGTTCGCGTTGCTGGTGGGTCTCGGGTTCGGCGGTCGCGGTGATGTGGGCGACGAGCCGGTCCACGATCACCGGCCCGCAGGCGTCATCGGACCGGGCGGCGAGCTGCTGGTCGACCCAGCGGGCGCTGGGCAGCGGGAGGCGGCGGGTCTGTTGGGCGACGCGGCGGGCCTGCCAGGCCGGCACCCGCAGGGTCTGGACCTTGTCCCACAGCCGCGGGTGGCGGTGGACCAGGTCGAGGGCGTCGCCGATCAGGGCGGCGGCCGCGCCGGGGGTGATCCGCAGCCGCACGGCGAGGGGTTCGGCGGTGAACGCCGCCACCATCGGGGTGCCGTCCCCGCCCAGCACCTCGGGGGACTCCAGGAAGTTCGAGCGGTCGATCGCGGGGTGCAGCACGGCCCACTGGTAGGCCAGCGCCAGCTTCCGTGCAGACGCGCGACGCTCCTGGTGCTCGGTCTCGGAGAGCGCGTCGAGCACACCAGCGGCGTCGAGACCGCCGAGGTCGTCGACCTCGAACGACTCCACCACCGTTGTGCTCATGTACCAACCCAAGCACCGACCACCGACAATGCCCCTGCCTCGAAAGCCCTTCTCCACAAGGGAAATCTCGATCGTGACGCACTTGTGATCTTGCTCTCCGGGCGACGCCGGGGGCGGCGCTCGGTAGGTTCAGGCGCATGCCCGACGCGGACGACATCCCCGGCACCGGCACGAGCGCCGCTCGTGCGTCGGTGACGGCGGTCGTCGGCGTGCTCGGGGCCGTGGCGCTGCTGCTGCTGCTCGTCACCTGGGCCGCGTCGATCGGGCCCCAGGAGGTCGTCACCGACCCGGGCAACCCGCCGACCAACGTCTCGATCCCGCCCACGACCGCGACCTCGACGCCCGACCAGGGCGGCACGGCCCTCCCGGAGGGCAAGGGTGACCGCGACGTGCTGTTCACGGTCGTCACGATCGTCGCCACCCTCCTCGCGACCATCGTCATGCTGGCGGTGCTGCTGACGGTGGTGCGGTGGCTGCTCACCCGTGACTGGCGACGGCGCCGCGAGCCCGAGCCGGACGAGGTGGAGTTCGACCCGCTGGACTCGCCCGCCCTGCTGGCCGAGGCACTCGCAGCCGGGGCGCGCGCCCAGCGCGCCGCGCTGGAGGAAGGTGAGCCCCGCAACGCCATCGTCGAGTGCTGGCACCGCTTCGAGCGGGTGGCCGAGCGGGCCGGCGTACGCCGCCACCCTTGGGAGACCTCCTCGGAGTTCACGCTCCGCCTCCTCGACCGGGTCTGCGCCGACAGCGCGGCGGTGGCCGTGCTGGCCGAGCTCTACCGCGACGCGCGGTACTCCGCCCACGACGTCACCGAGGACAACCGCGCGCGTGCCGTGGAGGCCCTGGACGCCGTCCACCTGTCCGTGGGCCGGGTGAGCGCCCCATGAGGAGCATCAGCGGCTACTGGTGGCGCTGGCTGACGGTGACCGGCCTGGCCTTCGGCGGCACCTGGGTCCTGATGGCGGCCTTCGACGTGGGCGTGCGGCCCGGCCGCCTGCTGCTGCTCATCGCGGTGGTGATGGCCGTGCTCGCACTGGCCAACATCTCGGTGATCGGTGACGGCCCGGACTGGAGCGTCGACTCCATCCAGTCGGTGACACCGCCGGGCCAGGACACCCGGCTGGGCATGTACACGCGCGTCATCTCGGGCCACCTGGACGCCCGGCAGCTCGACCCCGCGCTGCGCGACCGGTTCGCCGACCTGGCCGACCGGCTGCTGCACCAGCGGCACGGCATCGGGCTGCACGACCCGGGTGCGACCCACCTGCTCGGCGAGGAGGTGGCCGCGATCCTCACGGGACCGCCGCGTCGACTGTCCCGGGCCGAGATCGACCGATGTGTCACCACGATCGAGGAGCTGTAGATGCCCACTGACCCCCGTGTGTCCGAAGCGTCGCGGCTGGCGGGCCAGGTGCTCGACGAGGTCGAGAAGGCCGTCGTCGGCAAGCGTGACGCGCTGACGCTGGTGCTCGCTGCCGTGCTCGCCAAGGGGCACGTCCTGCTGGAGGACTTCCCGGGCCTGGGCAAGACGCTCGCGGCGCGGTCGATGGCGACGGCGCTCGGCCTGGACTTCGCCCGCGCGCAGTTCACCCCCGACCTGCTGCCCGCGGACCTCACCGGCTCCTTCCTCTACGACCAGCGCGAGCGCACGTTCGAGTTCCGCCGGGGTCCGCTGTTCACCGGCCTGCTGCTGGCCGACGAGATCAACCGCACGCCGCCGAAGACGCAGTCGGCGCTGCTGGAGGCGATGCAGGAGCGCCAGGTGACGGTCGAGGGCGAGACCTTCCCGCTCGAGGCGCCGTTCCACGTGCTCGCCACCGCGAACCCGATCGAGTACGAAGGCACCTACCCGCTGCCGGAGGCGCAGCTCGACCGGTTCCTGCTGCGGGTGAGCTTCGGGTACCCGAAGCGTGACGAGGAGTACGACGTCCTCGTGCGGCGGCTGGACCGGCGTCAGGAGGAGGTCGACCTCGAGCAGGTCACCAACGCGGCCGGCGTGCTGGAGATGCAGGCCGCGACCGAGACGGTGAACGTCGACGAGAGCGTCGGCCGCTACTGCGTGGACCTGGCGATCGCGACCCGCGACCACCCGGACGTGCTGACCGGTTCCTCGCCGCGCGGCTCGCTCGGCCTGGTGCTCGCCGCCCGCGCCTGGGCGGTGATCCGGGGTCGCGACTACGTCATCCCCGAGGACGTGAAGGCCGTGGCCCGCTCCGTGATGGCGCACCGGATCACGGTCAAGCCCGAGCTCTGGATGACCCAGGCCAGCGGCCGGCGCGTCGTCGACGCGGTGCTGGGCTCGGTCCCCACGCCCGGGACGCTGGAGTCCTTCTCGCGGGCCTCGGGCGGCTCATGAACCGCTGGGAGATCACGCCGGCGCTGAGCCGGGCCCTGCTGGTGAGCGGGCTGCTCGTCGGCGGCGCCGTGCTGCTCGGGCAGCCTGCGCTGGTGGTGCTGGCCGCGCCGTTCGTGGTGCTGGCGGCGTTCGCGCTGATCTCGCGGCCGACCAGCGCGCCCGTCGTGCGCGGCGTGCTCGACCACGTGTCGCTCTACGAGGGGCAGGGCACTCGCTCGCGGCTCCAGGTCACCGAGGCCGACGGGGTCGAGCACGTGACCCGGATCAGCGCCCAGGCGCCGTACATCGCCCTCCATCCGGCCTCCGGGCGGGTCAGTGGCCTGCTGAGCGCGGGTGTCCCCGCGCTGGAGGTGAGCCCACGCCGGTGGGGCCGCCGCACGCTGGGCGAGGAGAAGGTGGCGCTGACCAGCCCGTGGGCGGGGTACCGCTGGGGGCCGGTCCTCGAGCACGGCATCGAGATGACCGTGCTGCCGGCGTCCGCACCGTTCGACAGTGCCGCGGAGGCGCCGCAGCCCCTGGGGCTGGTCGGCTCGAACCGGTCGCGGCGGGTCGGCGACGGCACCGAGTTCGCGGGCATCCGGCCCTTCCAGTCCGGTGACCGGCTGCGCCGGATCAACTGGCGGGTCTCGCTGCGGACCGGCGACCTGCACGTCGTCACCTCGCGCGGCGAGGAGGACAGCGGCGTGCTGCTGGTCGTGGACGCGCTCTCGGACTTCGGCCGCTCGGGCGGCGTCGGCGCTGGAGCCAGCAGCCTCGACGTCACCATGCGGGCGGCCAGTGCGCTCGCCGAGCACTTCACGCGCAACGGCGACCGGGTCGCCCTGCGCGTGATCGGCGGCGCGTGGGAGACGGTCGGCTACGGCGCGGGTCAGCGCCACCTGCGGCAGATCCTGGGCCGGCTGGCCGGCGTACGCCCCGCCCGGCTGCGCGACGACGCCACCGAGCGGCTGCGCTTCGGCGCCACCGCCGGCACGGTCGTGATCGTGCTGTCGCCGTTGCTGGCCGACGCGGTGGTGACGGCGGCCGCCTCGCTGCACCGGCGCGGCCTGCCGCTCATCGCGGTGGACACCCTCCCGGACGAGGCCGCGGCGCTGGCGCCGGAAGACACGGACGGACAGGTCGCCGACCTGGCCTGGCGGCTGCGCCGCACCGAGCGCGAGCACCTGCTGACCGCGCTGGCGCGGCAGGGCTGTCCGGTCGTCCAGTGGCGCGGCCCGGGCACGCTGGACGACGTGCTGCACCGGCTGGCCCGGCGCGCCCAGCTGCCGCAGGTACGGGTCCGATGATCTCGATCTGGCGGAGCTGGACCGCGGGGCAGTGGGTGCTCCGGGTGGTGATGGTGGCCGGTCCCCTCGTCGCCCTGTTCGCCCGCACCCCGTCCCTGGGAGCCCCGCCGGCGTGGGGCGTGCTCATCGTGCTCGTGCTCGGCGTCGGCTGGACGCTGCTGCCGGAGTCGGTGGTCGGCGCCGTCGCGCTGCTCGCGGTCGGCTTCTCGTGGGCCTCGAGCGACACGACCGAGGTGTCGGTCTGGGTGCTGGTCGCGGCGTCGGGACTGCTCGCGGCACACCTGGCGGCCCTCGTGGCGTCGTACGGACCTCCGCGCCTCCCGGTCGACCCCGGTGTCACCCGCCTCTGGGCGCTGCGCGGAGCGGGTCTGTCCGGGACTGCCGCGGCCGTCTGGCTGGTGGCCCGCGCCGTGGCCGACCTGCCGGACTCACCGACCATCTGGATCCTCGGCCTGGTGGTCGCGCTGTCGGTCGTGGTGGTGGCCGCCGGCGCGATCCAGGTGGCCTCCCCCCAGGAGGACCGGTGAGCGGGAGCGGGATCGACTGGGACGAGTACGCCGAGCGCGTGCTCCAGTGCGTGGAGCAGGTGCCGCGTGGCCGGGCGACGACGTACGGCGCGATCGCCGAGGTCGTCGGCGAGAGGCTGGGCGGGGGCGGCCCGCGGCTGGTCGGCTCGGTGATGGCGGCGTACGGCGGACCGGTGCCCTGGTGGCGGGTGGTCCGGGCCGACGGCTCGCTGCCGTCCAGCCACCAGGGCGAGGCGCGGCTGCGCTACCTCGAGGAGGGCACGCCGGTCCGGGCCTCGGGGAACGTCGACATCAAGGCGGCGTTCTTCCGGCCCGAGCTCCGCGCGGACTGAGCTTGCGAAGGCCGCGATGAAGGAGCGAGACGAGGCCCCGAGCTTGCGAGGGGGTCGTGGTGTGACGGCTACTGGAGGACGGCCACCGCGGCCTCGTAGTCGGGCTCGACGCCGATGGCAGGGGTGAGCTGGGTGTGCAGGACGGTGCCGTCGGTGTCGAGCACCACGACGGCGCGGGCGAGCAGGCCACGCCACTTGCCGTCGGCCATGGTCACGCCGTAGTCGGTGCCGAAGCCGGAGCGGAACGCCGAGCCGATGACGAGAGCGTCGATGCCCTCAGCGCCGCAGAAGTTGGCGACCGCGAGCGGGAGGTCCTGGGAGACCGCGATGATCTCGGTGTTCTCCAGGCCGGGGGCGAGCCCGGCGAAGGCCTTGACGCCCGCCTGGCACACGCCGGTCGCGATGGTCGGGAAGATGTCGAGGATCGTGCGCTTGCCCGCGGTCTTGGACACGTCGGCGAAGTCCCCGTTGGTCAGCGTGAAGTCAGGAGCCTTGGTGCCGAGTGCCGGCAGCTCGCCGACGGTGTGGACGGTGTTCTCACCGAGCTGAGTGGTGGCCATGCCGCATGTCTAGCAGGGGGACCTCTCAGCCGCGCGCCCGGGCCAGCTCGGCGAGACGGGCCAGTGCCGCGGGGAAGATCTCGGCCGGCGGGGTCACCAGGCCGGCTCCGACCTGGCCGACGCCGGCGACCTTGCCGGCCATGCCGGTGTTGATCTGCGGGAGGATCCCCGTGCGGCAGACCCGAGCCACGTCGATCCCGGTCGGCGTGCCCTGGAACTCCAGCACCGGCACCGACCAGCGAGGGTTCTCGCCCAGGGTGATCTCGTGCATCCGGCGGGTGGTGGCCAGGGCGTCGGGCACGGAGCCGCCGACGAACCGGACGATCGCGGGCGCGGTCGCCATCGCGAACCCGCCGATGCCCGCGGTCTCGGTGATCGCCGAGTCGCCGATGTCGGGGTTGGCGTCGTCGGGGCCGAAGTCGCCGAGGTACAGGCCGTCGGCCAGCTGCGCCGGCCCGGTGAACCACTCCTCGCCGGTGCCCGCGACCTGGATGCCGAAGTCGGTGCCGTTGCGGGCCATCGCGACGACCATCGTCGAGCCCTCGATGCCGCGCGCGGCGTCCAGCGCCAGCTTGCAGGCCGGCATCGCGAGGTTGAGGAAGAAGTGGTCGTTGCCGCCCACGAAGCGCAGCGCCTCGGCGACGTCGGCCGGATCGCCGGCGGCCACCATGGCGGGGGAGAGGTCGCGCAGCAGCATCAACGTACCCGCGCGGTTGCGGTTGTGGGCCTCGTCGCCCATCTGCAGCATCTGGGTGAGGATCCCGGTGACGTCGACCGGCCCCTGGCTCTCGGTCGTGGCCCGGACGGCGCGCTGCAGCAGCGGACCGAGCACGTCGCCCATCCAGCGGAGCCGGGTCAGCACCTCCGGCGAGTACGCGCCGTACCGGAGGACCTTGCCCAGGCCCTCGTTGAGGGAGCAGAACGTACGCCGGCCGGTGCGCTGGTCCTCCAGCACCCACATCCACATCGACGGGGTGACGACGCCGGCCATCGGGCCGACGGTGCCGCGGTGGTGGCAGGGCTCGAGGGAGACCGAGGAGCCGGACTCGAACAGGGCCACGGCGTCCTCGGGGTCGTCGACCAGACCCTCGAGCGCGGCGCCGCCCATCAGCGCGCCGCGGAGCGGACCGGCCGCGCGGTCCCAGCCGATCGGCGGACCCGCGTGCAGGAACTGGCCGCGCTCCAGGCCGAGCACCTCCGACGCCGGTGCGACGTCGACGAGGGTGGCCTGGACCTCGAGCATCGCGGTGAGCGCACGGACGTTGGCGTCCGCACGCAGCGGGTCGGTGGCGACGGCGACGAGGTCGTCCTCTGTGCCGGGCATCGGCGGTCGCCAGTCGACGCGGGTCACCGCAGCGGCCTGGGCCTCGACGGCGGCGGCGAGCAGGTCGGTCCCGACGTTGACGACGGTGGTGGGGGTGTCCATCAGGAACCGCCTCCCATCTTGTCGGTCAGCAACTCCACGGCTCGTCGTGCCGCGCCGGCGTTCGACAGGTGCACCTCGGCGCCGGCCTCGGCGAGCGCCTCGGACTGGCGGTGCCGGTCCTGCGGGTCGTGGTCGGTGCCGACCAGCGTGACCACGACCGGCTGCGGCACCTGGGCGATGACGGGGGCGAGGGCCGTGGCCGGGTCGGGCTCGGCGCCGTGGCCGAGCACGACGTCGAGCAGCACGACGCCGGTGCGGTCGTCGGCGCCCACCCGCTCCAGGTGCTCGAGGCGGATCGTGGGGTCGATCATCGGGTGGGCACGGCCGGAGGTGTACTCGTCGTCGCCGAAGTCGGTGAACGTGTGTCCGTCCGTGGACCGGCCGTCCATCGCGAGCGCGGACTCGACCACGAACCTGGCCTCCGAGCAGTTGGTGCCGCCCACGAAGAGCCCGTGCAGGAGGTCGCCCCGCCCGCCCATGTGCGCCGCGCCGGGCACGCGGACCGGCCAGGTCGGCACCTCGTGGCCGAGCCGGGCCAGCACGGACTCCGCGGCGACCGTGAGGTCCGGCAGCCCGGCCCCGAGCAGGGCCAGCTCGACGGGGGTGCCGAGCGAGGCGGCGTACGCCTCGATCTCGGCGGCGACCTCGGGTGCGGGGGGCTTCGAGACCACCACCACCAGCTCGACCGACTCGTCGGCGTCGAGGCGGCGGAGGGCCTCGCGGGTGGCGAGCCCGCCGACCTCGGCCGACAGGTCGCGGCCGCCGACGCCGAGTGCGGACGTGACACCGACGCCCGCGTGGTCCAGGAGCGCGAGCAGCTGCTGGCAGCCGGTGCCGGACGCCGCGACGATGCCGACCGGCCCGGGTCGCACGACGTTCGCGAAGCCCAGGCCGAGGCCGCCGACGACGGCCGTGCCGCAGTCGGGGCCCATGACGAGCAACCCGCGCTCGTGCGCGACCCGCTTGATCGCGATCTCCTGCTCGACCGGCACGTTGTCGCTGAAGAGCATCACGTCGCAGCCGGCGTCCAGCGCGTCCATCGCCTCGACCGCCGCGCTGGCGCCAGGGGTGGAGACGAGCACCAGGGCGCCCGGGGTGTCGCGCAGGGCGGCCGCGGTGGTGCGGTGGGCGGCCAGCTCGGCCGGGCCGGAAGGGCGGCGCACTGCGCCGGCCAGTGCCTGGTCGACGGCGGTCAGTCCGCGGCGCACGGCGTCGTCGTCGGCCGCGCGGATCGCGACCACCATGTCGTTCGGACTGGCGGGGGGTACGTCGAAGCCCATGCCGCCGAGGACCTCGACGTTGAGGGCGGTGGCCATCGCGACCTGCGCGGCCTCGACGCCCTCGGTCGCGGCGACGTCACGGCTGACTTGGAGCAGGGTGACCGAGTCGGCGTACGCACCCGACCTCAGCTCCACGTGGGTGGTCATGCCGCAGCCTCCAGGGCGATCGTCGTCAGGGCGTGCTCGGCGCCGAACCACAGTCCCGCGCCGGAGGTGTGGCCGATCGCCATCAGCGTCCGTGCGGCGGCCGGCTCCGCGGGGGTGCCGAGCGCCGCGACGTACGCCGCGAACTCCGGCAGCACCTCGCCGTGCAGGGCACAGTCCAGCAGGGTGGCCGACAGCAGCGTGGTGCGGGGTGCGGCCGCGCGGACCCGGTCGGCGACGTCGTCGGTCAGGCGGCCGGTCGCGTGCAGCACGGCGAGCCAGCCGCAGAGGACGTCGTCGCCGAGGGGCGTGAGGCCGCCGCCGTGGCCGACGAGCGTGCTGGTCGTGGTCGCGTCGACCATGGGCGAGAGGGAGTTGTAGGCGGCGAGCCCGTGCGCGGCCGTCCGGGGGGGCACCATTCGTACCGCTGCCGGGCTCGCCGCCCGACGCAGAACCCTGTCGGGGTCGATCCGGGGAACGCGAACATCCACGAATCGTCCGACCACGAGGGGGTCGTCGGTCAGATACAGGGTTCCGCGCTCAACGTAGGGGTTCGCGATGGGCTCTGCCAGCACCGGACGCTGCGACACGCGCCCCGACAACCGGAGCGCGCAGGGGACCTGTGCCGCCCCGGGGGCCACGACACCCACGCAGCGGCCGGCGACGTCGAGGTACAGGGCGGTCGGCACGTGGTGCAGGACGCGCACCGGCCCGTCCGGCGCGTCGCGCAGGAGCTGCGCGACCCGGCCGGGTGCGCTGGCCGGAACGGGAGCCACGCTTCCCGACGCTATCGGCCACCGTTACATTTGGCCGCTGTGAGGTTGTGCCAACGATCTCGGACGAAGGGCCCCAAGTGTTGATAACCGGCGACGCCGCCGCGGACGCGCTCGCCAACTCCCTGGCCCGCGTCGACGCACTGCACACCGCTCTGACGCACCTGGTGCTGGAGGGCGGGGACCTCGAGCGGATCGCCGCCGAGGCGGCCAACGTGCTCGATGTCCGCGTCGCGTTCACCTCGACCGACGGGCGCGAGCGGGCCTCGGTGCTCGACCCCGCGGCCCGGTCGGCCCTCGAGCACGCGCTCCTGCTCGACGAGACCGGACGGATCCGCGTGGAGCGCGTCGGGGAGGCCGGGGTGCCCCTCGACGGTGGGGAGGTGCGCGCGCTGCGCGTGGCCGCGGGTGGCGCCGACCTCGCGCGGCTGGTGTGCGTGCGTCTCGAGGGCCGGGTCGACGAGGAGGACGTGCACGCTCTCGAGCGGGTGGCCATCGTCGCGGCGCTGCTGATCACCCAGCAGAGCGCCATCGGCGCGGTCGAGAACAAGTACCAGGGCGACTTCCTCCGCGACCTGCTCGTGCGGGGTGTGGTCGAGGAGGCGTACGCCGCCGAGCACGCGCAGGCCTTCGGCTGGTCGCTGGACCGGCCGTCCGTCGTCGTGGTCGCCGAGATCGACCCGCAGCCGCGCGAGGAGGAGCCGGCGACCCGCGAGCAGAAGCGCGCGTGGCAGGAACGCTTCGCCTCCGCCTGGCGCCAGGTCACCAACAGCCTCGACCCGGGTGTCCCGACCGTCGACTTCAGCTCCGAGGTGGTCACCCTGCTGCCGGTCGACGCCGGGGTCGGGCCGGGCGAGCCCTGGGCAGGACATGACGTCGTACGCCGGGTGGTCACCGGCGTCGCCGGCGACAAGGGCGGTGGCCGGCGCAGCTTCACGGTCGGGGTCAGCCGGGTCGCGCCGAGCCTGGCCGACCTGCCGGAGGCCTACGCCCAGGCGCGGCGGGCCGTCGAGATCGGCCGCCGGGTGCACGGCACCGGCTCCACGACGTCGTTCGACGAGCTCGGCCTGCACCGCCTGATCGCGCTGATCCCCGACACCGGCGAGCTGCGCGCCTTCGCCCGCGACGTGCTCGGCCCGCTGGCCGACGGCACCACGGAGGCCGCCAACCTGCGCGAGACGCTGCAGGTGCTGCTCGACACCAACTTCAACGTCGCCGAGGCCGCCCGCCTCCAGTTCTTCCACTACAACACCATGAGGTACCGCGTCTCCAAGCTCGAGCGCCTCCTCGGCCCGCTCTCCTCCGACCCCCACCTCCGCCTGGACGTCGCCGTGGCCCTCCGGGTCCTCGACATCGCGGGTTGACGCTCGGCGCGGGGACCATCCCTTCGCTCTCCACTCGACGCGCTCGCATGTCCTGCCGACGGCGTCGGCGTTCCTTCGGCAGTTTCCGCCGTCGAGGGTGTGTGATGGCCCTCACTACGTTGTGGGATCTCGGGGCTGATCTGGAGGGATCGAGACCCAAGAGAGGGGTCGGCCATGTCGTCGATGTTCAAGTGGGAAGTAGTCGATCCGGCCCCGGGTGAGCCGGTCGCGCCGCACCAGCGGCTCGCGTGGGGCAAGACCGTCGGGCTCGGGGCGCAGCACGTCGTCGCCATGTTCGGCGCGACGTTCGTGTTCCCGCTGGTGATGGGGCTGGACCCCAACCTCGCCATCATGTTCTCCGGCATCTGCACGGTCATCTTCCTGCTGATCTGCAGCAACCGGGTGCCCAGCTACCTGGGCACCAGCGCCTCGTTCGTGGCCAGCGTGGCGGCGATCCGGGCCCAGGGCGGCGACTCCGCCGACGTCACCGGCGCGATCATGGTCGGCGGCATCGTGCTGGCTCTCGTCGGCCTGGTCGTGCACTTCGCCGGCGCGCACTGGATCCACCGGATCCTGCCGCCCGCGGTGACCGGCGCGGTCGTCATGCTCATCGGCTTCAACCTGGCCCCGGTCGTGGCCGGCATCTACTGGCCGCAGGACCAGTGGATCGCGCTGATCACAGCGGCGTTCATGGTGTTCGCGGCCGTGATGCTGCCCGGCTTCTGGTCGCGCATCGCGGTGTTCCTCGCGCTGATCTTCGGCTACCTGCTGTCCTGGATCGCCGACGCGCTGTTCGGCTCGATCAACTCGGTGCTGCCGACCGGGCCCGACGCGGTCGAGCACGACCGGATCAGCTGGGCGGGCGTGAAGGCCGCCGACTGGATCGGCTTCCCGAGCGGCACGCTCGGCGACGGCGTCAGCGTCGTGCACGGCCCGAGCTTCTCGACGACCTTCATCCTGCTGGTGCTTCCCGGCGTGATCGCGCTGATCGCCGAGAACACCGGTCACGTCAAGGCCGTCGCCGAGATGACCAAGACCGACCTCGACCCCTACATGGGCCGAGCGATCGGGGCCGACGGCGTCGCGACGGCTCTCGCGAGCGCGTTCGGCGGCTCGCCGACCACGACCTACGCCGAGAACATCGGCGTCATGGGGGCCACGAAGGTCTACTCGACCGCGGCCTACTACGTCGCCGCGGGCGTCGCGATCCTGCTGGGTCTGTGCCCCAAGTTCGGCGCCATCGTCAACGCGACCCCGGGAGGCGTGCTGGGCGGGATCACGGTCGTGCTCTACGGCATGATCGGCCTGGTCGGCGCGAAGATCTGGGTCGAGAACCAGGTCGACTTCGGCAACCCCGTCAACATGGTCGGCCTCGCCGCCGGCCTCATCGCCGGCATCGGCGGCGTCACGCTGAAGATCACCAACGACTTCTCCCTGTCGGGCATCGCGCTCGGCACGATCCTGGTGATCGTCTTCTTCCACATGGTCAACGGCCGCGAGGGTGCGGGCGCCGGTGGAGTGACGCGCAACCTGTCCCACCCAGAGACGGACGACAAGCCGCTGAGATGATCGACCGGTGAAGCCGGCCCCCTTCGATTACGTCCGGCCCGGGTCGCTCGACGACGCCCTCGCGGCGCTGGCGGGCGACCCGGGCGCGAAGGTCCTGGCCGGCGGGCAGAGCCTCGTGCCGCTGCTGTCGATGCGGCTGGCGGCACCGTCGCGGCTCGTCGACATCAACGGGCTCCCCGAGCTCTCGGGCATCGAGGCGAACGACGACGGCGTGCGGGTCGGCGCGCTCGCGCGGCACGCGGACGTGCTGGCGTCCGAGGACGTACGCCGCGTCCAGCCCCTGGTCTCCCTCGCGCTGGCCAACGTCGCGCACGCCACGATCCGCAACCGCGGCACCACGGTGGGCTCGATCGTGCACGCCGACGCAGCCGCGGAGATGCCGATGGTGCTGTGCCTGCTGGGCGGGTCGGTCGACGTGGCCGGGCCCGCGGGCCGTCGCACGATCCCGGCCGACGAGCTGTACGTCGGGCCCCTGGAGTCCTCGCTGCACCACGACGAGATCGCGCTGTCGGCGTACTTCCCGGCGCTGAACCCCGGCGCGGGTGTCGGGTTCGAGGAGATCGCCCGCCGTCACGGCGACTACGCGCTGTGCGGCGTGGGCGCCGTCGTGACCGGTGACACCGTGGTGGCCGGCTACCTGTCGGTGTGCGACGTACCGACCGTGGTCGACCTCAGCGGCGTGGCCGACGCCGACCTCGGCGACGCGGCGCTGGAGCACCTCGACCCGGGCGACGACATCCACGCCTCGGCCGACTACCGCGCGCAGCTGGTCCGGGTGCTGACGGCCCGGGTCGTGGGTGCCGCGAGGAAGATGGCCGCATGACCGAGGAGCTCCACGTCGTTCGCCTGCACGTGAACGGCGTCGCGCACGACGTCGACGTGCCCGCCCGTCGTCTCCTCTCCGACGCGCTGCGTCACGACATCGGTCTCACGGGCACCCACGTCGGCTGCGAGCACGGCGTCTGCGGCGCCTGCACGGTCCTCGTCGACGGACGGCCCATGCGGTCCTGCCTGATGTTCGCCGTGTCCGCGGTGGACTGCGAGATCACGACGGTCGAGGGCCTGACCAACGCCGACGACTCGCTCGGCCCGGTCCAGCAGGCGTTCCTCGAGTGCCACGGCCTCCAGTGCGGGTTCTGCACACCGGGCTTCATGACCACGATCACCGCCGGCCTCGAGGAGAACCCGTCGCCGACCGAGGACGAGGCGCGCGACATGATCGCCGGCAACCTGTGCCGCTGTACCGGATACCAGAACATCGTCAAGGCGGTCCTCCGGGCGGCGGAGCTCCGCTCATGACCACCAAGCTCTTCGGGACGCGCGTCCAGCGGGTCGAGGACCAGCGGTTCCTGCGCGGCCGGGGGAGGTACGTCGACGACGTGCTGTCCGGCCAACGGGTGCTGCACGCCGCGGTGCTCCGCTCGCCGCACGCGCACGCTCGCGTCCTCGAGGTCCACGTCGAGGACGTGCTGGACGTCGACGGCGTGCACGCGGTCTGGACCTACGAGGACCTCGCCGAGCTGTCCGCACCGATGGCCGACCCGTTGCCGCTCCTCATCCCGCACCCGACGCTGACCCACGGCCGCACCCAGCACGCGCTGGCCGACGGCGAGGTCAACTACGTGGGCGAGGCGATCGCGTTCGTGGTCGCCGACGACCGGTACGTCGCGGAGGACGCCGTCGGCCGGATCCGCGTCGACTACGAGGTGCTGCCGCCGGTGGTCGGCATCGCGGCCGCACGCGCCGCGACGAACCTCGTGCACGAGGACGTGCCCGGCAACGTCGGCGCGCGCATGGAGCAGAGCAACGGCGACGCGCCCGCCGCGATCGCGGCCGCCCCGCACACCCTGAGCCTCGACCTGCTCGTGGAGCGCAGCTCCTGCCAGCCGATGGAGGGCCGCGGCACCGTCGCGCGCTGGGACCCCGACATCAACCGGATGACGGTCTGGTCCTCGACCCAGACCTCCACGGGTGTCCGGGCCGCGATCGCGGTGAAGCTCGGCCTCGACCTCGGCCAGGTCGACGTGGTGACCCCCGACGTCGGCGGCGGGTTCGGCGTGAAGATCAACCACCCCTGGCCCGAGGAGCTGCTCGTCCCGCTCGCCGCCAGGGCCCTGGGCCGGCCGGTGAAGTTCATCGAGGACCGCCGCGAGCACTTCATCTCCTCGGCCCACGAGCGCGGCCAGGTGCACCACGTCGAGGTCGGGTACGACGACGACGGTCGCGTGCTGGGCCTCGACGTCCAGTTCTGGCACGACCACGGCGCCTACACGCCGTACGGCCTGATCGTCCCGATCATCACCTCGACGCAGCTGCTGGGGCCCTACAAGCCCGGCGCCTACCGGGTGCGGTTCGAGTCGCTCTACACGAACACCGTGATGGTCACGCCCTACCGGGGCGCGGGCCGGCCGCAGGGCTGCTTCGTGATGGAGCGGACGATGGACGCGATCGCCGAGGCGCTGGGCAAGGACCGTGCCGAGGTGCGGGCGACGAACTTCATCCAGCCCGACGAGTTCCCCTACGACCACGGGCTGATCTTCCAGGACGGCCGCGAGCTCGAGTACGACTCCGGCGACTACCCGGCGTCGCTGGAGAAGATCAAGGCGCTGGTCGGCTGGGACGAGTTCCCGGCCTACAAGGCGGAGATGGCGGCCCAGGGGCGCCACGTCGGTATCGGGCTGGCCTGCTACGTCGAGGGCACCGGCGTCGGGCCCTACGAAGGCGCCCACGTGCACATCGAGACCTCCGGCAAGGTGAAGGTCGCGACCGGCCTGACGACGCAGGGGCAGGGCCACGCGACGGTGTTCGCGCAGATCGTCGCGGACGTGCTCGGCGTACCCCTCTCGGACGTCGAGGTGGTCACCGGTGACACGCGTCGGATGCCGTACGCCGTGGGCACGTTCGCCTCTCGCGCGGCGGTGATGAGCGGGTCCGCGATCCACCTGGCGGCAACGCGGGCGAAGGAGAAGGTGCTCCGCATCGCTGCCGACGCGCTCGAGGCCAACGAGGACGACCTGGAGATCGTCGACGGCGTGGTGTCGGTGCGCGGGGCGCCCTCGTCGTCCATCGCCCTCGGCACGGTGGCGGTGCTGTCGAACCCGCTCCGGTACGCCTTCGACGAGCAGTCCAAGCTGGCCACCCAGTTCTCGGTCGGCGACCCGGGCAAGCCGCCGGTCGCCGAGGACGACGAGCCGGGGCTGGAGGGCAAGGACTTCTACTCGCCCGAGCGGTCGACGTTCGCGTCCGGCATGCACGCGGTGATCGTGGAGACCGATCCGCTGACGGCGGAGATCCGGATCCTGAAGTACGCCGTCGTGCACGACTGCGGGCACCTGATCAACCCGATGATCGTGGAGGGCCAGATCCACGGCGGGGTCGCGCAGGGCGTCGGCGGGGCGCTGTACGAGCGGATGGCCTACGACGAGTCCGGCCAGCTGCTGAACGCGTCGTTCATGGACTTCCTGATGCCGTACGTCACCGAGGTGCCGACCTCGATCGAGATCGACCACTTGGAGACCCCGTCCCCGCTGAACCCCCTGGGCATCAAGGGCGCCGGCGAGGCCGGGGTGATCCCGTCGGCCGCCGTGTTCGCGTCCGCCATCTCGGACGCCGAGGGCTTCCCGATCACGTCGATGCCGATCTCGCCGTCGGAGCTGTACGCCCTGCGGCTTCAGAACTCGGTGGTCGACGAGCGAGCGCAGCGAGCATCTCGAGACACGAAGGAGACGTCATGAGGATCGCCGGAGAGAACACCCTGCACGCCCCGGTCGCCCGCGCCTGGGACGCCCTGCTCGACCCTGCCGTGCTGGTGGCGACCATCCCCGGCTGCGAGCGGCTGGTGTCGACGGGGGAGAACACCTACGACATGACGGTCACTGCCGGCGTTGCCGCGATCAAGGGGACCTACGCCGGCACCTGCGTGCTCTCCGACCTGTCCGAGCCGAGCTCCCTGGTCATGAAGCTCGACGGGGCCGGCGCGCCCGGGACGATCGGGGCGACCGTGAACGTCTCCTTCGCCTCGGCCGGTGACGACGCCACCACCGTGACCTGGGACGCCGACGCCGTCGTCGGCGGGATGATCGGCGGCGTCGGCCAGCGGATGCTCACCTCGGTCTCCAAGCGGATGGCGGGGGAGTTCTTCGGCAACGTCGACAAGGCGCTCTCCGGCGGCCTGCCCGCTGCCGCTCCAGCCGCCGCTCCTGCTGCCGGGGCACCCGTCGGGGCTCCCGTCGCCGGCCAGGTCTTCACCGCGCCGCCGTCGACCTCGGCCATCGGCTCGCAGTCGGACTTCCTCAAGGGCATCGCCGTCGGCGCCGGCCTGGTCGTCCTCGGCGTGGTCGTGGGGTCGGTCTTCGGGCGGCGGCGGTGATCGTGAGGTCGGGATACCCGCTCGAGCGGGTATCCCGGACGTTTGGCGTCGTTGCAACGACGCCAAAGGGGCAGGAACGACGCCAAAGCACGGCCGCATGACCGACCTCGGCGTCCACTCCACAGCGCGCGAGATGGTCAGGGCGATCGCGAGCCGGGAGATCACCTGCTCGGAGCTGATGGACCTGCACCTCGAGCGGATCGCCGAGCGCAACCCCCAGCTCAACGCCATCGTCAGCCTCGACGAGGAGCGGGCGCGCGACGGGGCCAGCGAGGCCGACCGGACGCCGTACGACGAGCGCGGGCCGCTGCACGGGCTGCCATGGGCGTTCAAGGACACCCACGACGTCGCCGGGTGGCTGACGACGTACGGCTCGCCGCTGCTGCGCGACAACGTCCCGGACCGCGACGAGCTGGTCGTCGAGCGGATCCGGAAGGCGGGGGCGGTGCCGATCGGCAAGACCAACGTCCCCGAGTTCGCGGCGGGCAGCCACACGTTCAACACCGTCTTCGGGACGACCCTCAACCCGGTCGACCCGACGAGGTCGGCGGGCGGCTCGAGCGGGGGAGCGGCCTGCGCGCTGGCGGCCGGCATGGTGCCGCTGGCCGACGGGTCCGACATGGGTGGCTCGCTGCGCAACCCGGCGTCGTTCTGCGGCGTGGTCGGGCTGAGGCCGAGCCGCGGGAGGGTCCCCGCCTGGCCGAGCGCCAACCAGTGGGAGGCCCTGGGGATCTCCGGGCCGCTCGCCCGCAACGTCGGCGACCTGGCCCTCCTGCTCTCGGTGATCGCCGGGCCCGACCCCCGCGTGCCGCTGGCGCTCGGCGACCCCGGGTCGGCCTTCGCGCCGCCGATCGCGGGCAGCCTCAAGGGCCTCCGGGTCGCGGTCTCGCCGGACCTCGGTGGCTTGATCGAGGTCGACGCCGAGGTGGCCGCCGCGGTCGAGGCCGCCGGCCGGACGATGGCCGCGGCCGGTTCCCACGTCGAGGCCGACCAGCCCGACCTGACGCTGGCCGAGGACACCTTCCGCACCTTGCGCGCCTGGGTCTTCCAGGCCGGCTTCAAGGACCTGCTCGCCGACCACCCCGACGAGTTCAAGCCCTCGCTGGCCGACAACATCCGCGCCGGCGAGGGCCTGACCGGCGCCGACGTCGCCCGCGCGTACGAGCAGCTCACCGCCGTCGGCGAGACGGCCCGGTTGTTCTTCGAGCGGTACGACGTCCTGCTGCTGCCCACCTCGCAGGTGCCGCCGTTCCCGGCCGACCAGGAGTACCCCGCCGACATCAACGGCCGGCCGATGACGACGTACCTCGACTGGATGCGGTCGGCCTACCTCATCACGGTCACCGGGTGCCCGGCCATCTCCATGCCGGGGGCCACGACGCGCGACGGACTGCCGATCGGGGTGCAGCTGGTCACCGCGCACGGCACCGACCGGAGGCTGCTCGAGGTGGCCGCGGCCTACGAGAGCCTGGATTTCGAGACGCGCCGCGGCGCCCGTCGCTGACGCTCCGGTCGCAGCCGGACGCTCCTCAAATAGGTGAAGGGCCCCGGCAGTATGAGTGCCAGGGCCCTTCGGTGACCGCCGTGGTGACCCAGCGATCGCCCCACGTCCGCTCCGACCCCGTCCCGCCGTCACCCGCGGTCCGCGACGACCGAAGCCGCCGTACAGGTCCTCACTTCTGTGAGACCCGAACCTCCCGGAGGAAGTTCGTGAGGAGAGTTCTATGCGGTCCGAGGAGGGGTGCGCAAGAGGGAATCCCCAACTATTTCAGGGAAATCCTGTCCGTCCACAACCTTCGGCGTGTCGTCCACAAGCACACCCACTTCCTCCACAGGTGGCCCACCTTCGTCCACAGCCTCGGCCGGCGATCTGTGGAGCGCCTCTAGGCTGGCCGACGTGCCCATCACCGTCGCCGCGATCCGCCGGTACCCCGTGAAGTCGATGGGCGGCGAGGCGTTGCGGCGGGCCGAGCTGGACGCGCGAGGGCTGGTCGGGGACCGGCGGTACGCCGTCGTGGACGGTGACGGGAAGCTGTCGTCGGGCAAGGACAGCCGGCGGTTCCGGCGACGCGACCAGGTCTTCTCGTACGTCGCCGCCACCACGCCCGACGGGAGGGTCGAGGTCCGCCGCGACGACCACTCCTGGCTGGTCGGCGACGACGCCCTCGACGCCGAGCTGAGCCACACGTTCGGCGACCCCGTGCGGGTGCTGGCGGAGGCGGAGACGCCGTACTTCGACGACGGGCCGGTGTCGCTGGTCGGCAGCGCCTCCCTCGAGTGGTGCCGGCGCGAGCTCGGCGTCGACGCCGACCCGCGACGCACCCGCACGAACCTGGTGCTGGAGACGACGGAGCCGTTCGTGGAGGAGAGCTGGGCCGGTCGGAAGCTCCTGGTCGGGTCCGTCGAGCTCGTGGTCGACCGCCGTCTCGAGCGGTGTCGGATGGTGGACCTGGCCCAGGACGGCGTGGCCACCACGACGCCGATGCTCAAGGCGCTCGGACGGGCCCGCGAGGTGTGCCTGGCGATGCTCGTCGACGTCGCGACGCCCGGACACCTCGAGGTCGGCGACGTGGTCACCGTCAGCTGATCGTCCACAGCGCCGACCCCGCCTCTGTGGAGGACGGCGGCGGACCTGTGGACGAGTGAGGGCTCGCTGTGGAGGACCGGCCGGAACCGAGAATTCCCCCATTTTTCTTGGGGATTCCTCTTGCGCGTGGGTTCCCGGAGGCCATAGAACTCTCCCTACGCGATCCCTCCGGGGAGAGCGGGATCGGCCGGAAGGCGAAGGTCCACACCGCGGTCGCAAGACCGGCGGCGGCAGCAGGGTGACGAAGCTGCTGGGACTGGAGACGGATGGCTGGTCGATCGGAAGCGTCACCGGTACCGGTCACCTGAAGGGCCCTTGCGACTCATACTCGCGAGGGCCCTTCACCTTTGTCGTCTTCGCCTCGCTTCGCTCGGCATGTCCGGCGCGCTCGTCACCCCCGGTCTTCCTCCTCGACTCGCTCGCTGCGCTCGCTTCGCTCGTCGTGCAGACCGGGGGCGCGCGCCGGACGAATTCTGTGGTTGCGGCCTGGAGCGGCCTGGAGCGGCCCGGAGCGGCCCGGAGCGGCTTGTTGCGGACCGGGTGATGTCCCGGCCGAGTGCCGCGACACAATGGCCGGGTGTTCTACGAGGTGGTGCACTCGGCGGTCCCGCCGCTCCTCAAGGCGATCTGGCGACCGACGGTGCTCGGGGTGGGCAACGTGCCCAAGCACGGCGGCGTGCTGCTCGCCAGCAACCACCTGAGCTTCGTCGACAGCGTCGTGATCCCGTCGGTGGCGCCACGGCCCGTCGCGTTCCTCGCCAAGTCCGACTACTTCAACGGCACCGGCATCAAGGGGGCTGCGCAGCGGGCGTGGTTCGAGGCGCTCGGGATGCTGCCGGTCGACCGCGACGACACCCAGGCGGCCATCGACAGTCTCGACACCGCGCTCGAGGTGCTCGGCAAGGGCGAGGCTTTCGGCATCTACCCCGAGGGGACGCGCTCGCGCGACGGTCGCCTGTACCGCGGCCGCACGGGCGTCGCACATCTCGCCCTGACCGCCGGCGTTCCCGTCGTACCGGTCGGGCTCCAGGGCACCGACAAGATCCAGCCGGTCGGTTCGAGGTTCCCCAAGCTGGCCAAGGTGACGGTGAAGTTCGGCCGGCCGCTCGACTTCACCGGTCGCGCCGATGGCGTGCCGCTCGGCCGGGCGCGGCGCGAGGTCACCGACGAGATCATGGCCGCCATCCAGGCGCTCTCCGGCCAGGAGCCGGCCGGCGTCTACAACGACCGCGCCCCCGAGGTCTAGGTCGCCGCGACCGACCCGGTCCACCACCCGAGGCCGGAAGACTCGGCAATGGTTGCCGTCGCTCGTGCTGCGCACGCCCCAGCACACTGGTGGCCATGACGCGCAGGATCCGCATCGGCATCGACACCGGCGGCACCTTCACCGACGTCGTCGCCTTCGACGAGGACTCCGGCGAGCTGGTCACCACCAAGACGCCGTCGACGCCCAGCAACCCGGCCGACGGGTTCATGTCGGGCATCGACAAGGTGCTCGACCTGCTGGGACTCCCGCAGGGCGACGGCGACCCGATCAGCGCGGTCAGCCACGGGACCACGGTCGCCACCAACCAGCTCCTCGAGGGCAAGGTCGACCGGCTCGGCTACATCACCACCGAGGGCTACGAGGCGATGCTCGAGATCGCCCGGCAGTCGGTGCCCGACGGCTACGGCAACTCGTACTTCTGGGTCAAGCCCGACCGGATCGTCCCGCGCCACCTGGTCAAGGGTGTCGGCGGCCGGCTCGACTTCACCGGCGCCGAGGTGCGGCCGTTCGACGAGGACGGCGCGCGATCGGTGGCGCGGTGGTTCAAGGCGCAGGGGATCACCACGCTGGGTGTCTGCTTCCTGCACGCCTACGCGAACCCGGAGCACGAGGAGCGGATGCGGGCGGTCCTCGCCGAGGAGCACCCGGACGCCGTGGTGTCGCTGTCCAGCGAGGTGCTGCGCGAGTACCGCGAGTACGAACGCGCCATGACGACCCTCGTCGACGCGGCCGTGAAGCCCCGGCTGTCGGCGTACGTCAACAACATCAAGGGACGCCTTGCCGAGTACGCCGGCGAGCGGCGCGTCCCGTTCTACGTGATGAAGTCGAACGGCGGCGTGCTGTCGGCCGACGAGGTCGTGCACCAGCCGATCACCACCGTGCTCAGCGGGCCGGCCGCCGGCGCGCTCGGCGCCGCACTCATCGCGCAGGTGGCCGGCTTCGACCGGGTGCTCACCAGTGACGGGGGAGGGACGTCGACCGACGTGAGTGTCGTGATCGACGGCGAGCCGACGCTGACGACCGAGGGCTCGGTCGGCGCGTACCCGTCCAAGATCCCGATGATCGACGTCGTCACCGTCGGGGCGGGCGGCGGCTCGATCGCGTGGCTCTCCCCCGAGGGCACGCTCAAGGTGGGCCCGCAGTCGGCGGGCGCCGACCCCGGCCCGCTCTGCTACGCCAAGGGCGGCACCGAGGTCACGATCACCGACGCCCACGTCGTGCTGGGCCGGATCCCGCCGCACCTGCTCGGCGGCGAGATCCCGCTCGACGTGGTCGCGGCGTGCGACGGCCTCGAGGCGCTCGCCTCGAAGCTGGGCCTGACGCCCGAGGCCTGCGCCACCGGCATCCTGGAGATCTCGGCGTGGAACCAGGCCAACGCCCTGCGTCAGGTCACCGTCAAGCGGGGCCTCGACGTCCGTGACTTCACGCTCACCACCTTCGGCGGCTCCGGCTCGCTGCTGCTGTGCCGGCTGATGGACATCCTCGGCATCCCGACGGTGCTGGTGCCGCCGAACCCCGGCAACGTCTCGGCGTTCGGCCTGCTCACCGTCGACGTGAAGAACGACTACGTGCAGACGCACGTCTCGCTGGCCGAGCGGCTGGACGCGGGCGTCGTGACGGCGGCGTACGACGCCCTCGCCGCGCAGGCGGCCGAGGCGCTGTCCAAGGAGGGCTTCACACCCCAGCAGCACGTGTTCCAGCGGACCGCGGACCTGCGGTACTTCGGGCAGGCGTTCGAGGTCCGGGTGCCGGTGCCGGAGGGTGCGCTCGACGCCCGGTCGCTGGCCGCCGTCGCGGACGCCTTCCACGCCGAGCACCGTGCGCTGTACGGCTACGACTTCTCCGGCGACGCCTCGCAACACGTCGAGTGGGTGAACCTGCGGGTGTCGGGCATCGGGCCGATCACGCGGCCGGAGATCCGTTCGGTGGTTGAGGTGCGAGGAGCGTCAGCGACGAGCCTCGAAACCACCCGGCCCGTGTGCTTCGACGCCGACACCGGGTACGTCGAGACCCCGGTCGTGCCGCGGTCCGACCTGCCGCCGGGCTCGACGCTGACCGGGCCGGTGATCGTCGAGGAGTTCGGGTCGACGGTGCCGATCCATCCCGGCTTCGACGTCCGCGTCGACGAGTACCTCAACCTCATCGTGACCAGGAGTGACTCGTGAGCCGGCGTGCCCCCACCCAGTTCCCGTTCGGCTCCCTCACCGACGACGCCGGCGCGAGCGCCGACCCGGTGCTGGTCGAGATCGTCCAGGGATCGCTGGCCAGCGTGGAGATGGAGGTCGAGACCGCCATCGCGCGCACCTCCCGCAGCCCGATGATCCGGGACGCCCACGACTTCCGCGCGGGCATCCACGACCGGCTGCTGCGCAAGCTCACCGGCCGCTCGTACTCCGCCCTCGTCCACCCCGTCGCCCGCGACTTCCCGATCGAGGAGATGCGCGAGGGCGACGTGTTCTTCCACAACGACGTCTACCGCTCCGAGGGCGGCATCGGCCACCTGCCCGATCTCTGCGTGACCGTCCCCGTCTTCTCGCACGGGAAGGTGGTCGCGTTCGTGCAGGCCTTCGGCCACCACGACGACATCGGCGGCGCGGTCCCGGGCTCGATGCCGAGCCACGCGACCAGCGTCTTCGAGGAGGGCCTGATGGTCCCGCCGATCCGGCTGTGGGACGCAGGCAGGCCCAACAAGGCGGCGCTGTCGATCATGACCCGCAACTCCCGGATGCCCGAGAGCCTGGCCGCCGACCTCGACGCCGAGTGCTCGGCCTGCCTGATGGGTGCGCGCCGGCTGGGCGAGCTCTTCGACCGCTACGGCGTGGACGTCGTGGAGTCCTGCTTCGACGCGATCATCGACCGCACCACCACGACGTACCGCCGCGAGATCCTGAGCAAGATCCCGGTCGGGTCGTGGGTGTGGGAGGACTACGCCGAGCACGACGGCGTCGACGAGCCGATGCTGCACACCCAACGCATCACGCTCACCCGCACCGGCCCGGACGACCCCGATGGCGAGCGGATCATCCTCGACTTCGACGGCACGTCGGCGCAGGCGAAGGGACCGATCAACCACTGCGGCGACTACAGCGACGGCGTGTTCCTCAAGAAGTGGCTGGCGCCGATCCTGCGCAACCTCGCCGACACCCCCGAGCGGATGGCCGAGCTCGACGTCAACGAGGGCATCGTGCCGCTCATCGAGATGCGGTTCCCCGAGCCCGGCACGCTGCTGACACCGGTCTTCCCGGCGCCGACCAACGCCCGCACGTTCGTGATCCTGCGGCTGCTGGGCGTCCTCGCGGGTGTGGTGGCCAAGGCGGTCGACGGGCGGATGCCGGCGGACCAGGAGACGATCCGCTACACCGGCGTGTACGGCGAGGACCTCGACGGCCGCTCGTACCTCATGCGCGAGGTGCTCGGCGGCGGCTCCGGCGGCCGCTACTACGCCGACGGGGAGGACACCATCCACGTCGTGCCGGACTCGCGGAACCTGCCGACCGAGTTCACCGAGGCCCGCTTCCCGTTCCGCGTGGAGTCGCTCGGCCTCGCGATGGACTCCGGCGGCGCGGGGGAGTACCGCGGCGGGCTGGGGTACGAGAAGCACATCCGGATGCTCAAGGACGCCCACTTCATGTCGATCGCGGACCGGTCGATCCTCGCCTGCTGGGGCGTGAAGGGCGGACTGGCCGGCCAGCCGTTCCAGGTCACCATCGACCCCGGCGGACCGCGCGAGCGGGAGGTCGACGCACTTGCCGACGCCGAGCCGGTCGAGGCCGGCGAGGTGATCCGCATCCGCACGACGGGTGGTGGCGGCTGGGGCGACCCGCTCGCGCGCGACCCCGAGCTCGTGGTGCGCGACGTCGTCTGGCGCAAGGTGTCCGCGGACGCCGCGCTGGCGTCGTACGGCGTGGTGCTCACCGGCTCCGTGGAGGCGGACGACCTCGGGTACGACGCCGACGCGACGGCCGCCGCGAGGGCCGCCCGGCCGGCGGCGAGCGACGCCTTCTTCGACCGCGGCCCCGGGTACGCCCGGCTGGCCGACGGGGCCGCCCACGCACCCGTGGACGTGCTGGCATGACCCGGCCCGACGACCAGCACGAGGACGATCTCACCTACCTGCGGCGGGCCGTCGACCTGGCTCGCGAGGCGTACGACGACGGCGACGAGCCCTTCGGCTCGGTGCTGGTCGACGCGAGCGGCGAGGTCCGCTTCGAGGACCGCAACCGCACGAAGGACGGCGACCAGACCCGTCACCCGGAGCTGGAGGCCGCACGCTGGGCCGCGACCAACCTGACGCCCGAGGAGCGTGCCGGGTCGACGGTCTACACCTCGGGCGAGCACTGCGCGATGTGCTCGGCGGCGCACGCGTGGGTCGGCCTGGGGCCGATCGTGTACGCCGGGTCGACGGCGCAGCTGGTCGTCTGGCGGGCCGCCTGGGGCCTCCCGCCCTCGGCCGTCCTGCCGTTGCCCGTCCAGGAGGTCGCGCCCGGCATCGAGGTGCGCGGGCCCTTCACCGAGCTCGAGGACGAGCTGCGCGAGCTGCACCGGGCCCAAGCAGAGCGGAGTCGATAGCTCACTCCGGCGTGTTGCCGGTGTCGTCGCCCGCGCGGTAGGGCTCGGTGACGTTGCTGTACATCAGGTGCGCCACCAAGCCCTGCGCCGCGTGCTTGAGGTTGTGGCAGTGGTCCATCCAGATGCCCGGGTTGTCGGCGACGAACGCCACCCGCAGCGTCTCGCCGTCGTCGACGTCGAGGGAGTCGACCCACCACGGGCTCCCGGTGGCCTCCTCGCCGTCGCGGGAGAGCACCACCGCGTGGTGGCCGTGGAGGTGCATCGGGTGCACCTCGCCGCTGTGGTTCTCGATCTCGAACACGACCACGTCGCCCTCGTCGACGACGTACATCGGGATGTCCGGCCACAGGTGCCCGTTGATGGACCACCAGAAGCCGGGCTTGCCGTCGAGGAAGCCGGGGCGGCGGCCGATGGAGTACCGGAACGTCCGGTCGGGCGCCGAGGCGTCGAACGGGAGCGCGGTCGGCGAGCCGTAGGACAGCATGTCCAGCTCGTCGCGCGGCTGCGGCGCCCGGCCGGGGTCGTCGTCCCCGACGACGAGCGCCGTCGAGCCGATCTGGATGCGGGCCGGCGCGGTGACCTCGAGGTCGTAGCGGCCACCGGCCGGCACGGAGACGCGCTTGCCCTCCACGGCCGTCGGCTCGTTCACCTCGCGGCCGTCGACGGCCAGGACGCGGTACGGCGCGGACGACCAGGCCTGCACGGCGCCGTTGTCCGTGTTCACGACCCGCACGCGGGCGACCGCGCCGGGGGAGGCGCCGAACGTGACGACACCCTCGTCCCCGTTGAGCGTCCGCGTCCCGGCGTACGTGTGCGTCACCGCCATCACGTCCACCGCGCTCGGCCGCCCGCGGGGGTGCACCACGAGCGGCCCGTACAACCCGCGGAGCACCTGGGTGTGCGAGACCTGGTGCGAGTGGTACCAGTAGGTGCCCGGGTCGTCGACGACGAAGCGGTAGACGTGGTCCTCGCCCGCCCCGATCGCGTCCTGGGTGACGCCGGCGACGCCGTCCTCGGCGTTCGGGACGTCGACGCCGTGCCAGTGGACCGAGATGCCGTCCTCGACGTCGTCGTTGTGCACCCGCACCTCGACCAGGTCGCCCTCGGTCGCCTCGATCAGGGGGCCGGGCGAGGTGCCGTTGAACATGTACCCCTCGACCGTGCGCCCCGACGCCAGTGTCACGGTGCCTTGCGACGCGGTGAGGTCGACGGTGACGTCCGCGGGCCGGCCGGGGTCGGCGACGAGGTCGGCGACGCTGACCATGCCCGGCATCCCGGACATGTCGTGGCCGGACCGATCGGCGAGCCCCATCGTGTCGGGCCCGCCGCCGAGGTCGACGTACCCCATGTCCATGACGGAGTAGGACCCCGGCATCCGGCTGCCCCACCACATCACCGCGAGCGGCACGAGGACGGCGAGCGTGGCCGCGGTCGCGACGATCGTGCGCAGGTGGGTGCGCAGGTACGTCGCGACCCGAGGCCGAGGGTTCTGCTGCGGTGCTTCCTGGCTCACGCCGCCACGGTGGTGGCCGGCGCGCCGACCTCGGCGGCCTTGGCCTGCCGGGAGGCGAACCCGGCGGAACCGGCGAGGATGAAGGCGTTGAGCCCGTGGATCAGGCCGATGTACGGCGCGTCGTGGGCGAGGATCCCGGCGAACACCTGGACCACGATCGAGGCGAGCACGATGCCTGCCCACTTGACCGCGCCGTCGAACTTCGCGAAGAAGGAGATGACCAGGAGGGCGATGCCCAGCAGCGGGATGATCATCATCCCGTTGATGCCGTGGACCATGAAGCCGACGACCCCGGTGAAGCTGAGGTCCTCGTCCTCCATGGCGGCCTTGTCGACGACGTTGCCGTCGTCGATGTACTTCCCGAGGCCCGCCACCGCGAAGACGATCATCATCGCCTGGATGACCACCTCCGCCGCGATGATGACGGCCAGAATCCGGTACGCCTTGATCATGAGACCCCCTTGGTCGGACGTGTGCGCGATCAGGATGCCGTCTCGGACGCTCGTTGTCGCGCATTTAGTCCTGGCCCGACGAGTGCCTCACCAGGACTGGCGGCCCACGACCTCGAGCAGGTCGGGCCCACGATGGCTGCTCAGCTGCTCCCGGGACTGCGGCGTCCGGAGGATCTGCTCGAGGCGTCCCCGGAACTCGGTCGCCGCCGTCTCGTCGTCGAAGTCGAGGATCACCTGGACGTCGTGCGGGTCGCCGGCGCTGCGCAGCACGCGGTAGGACCGGACGGCGTGCTCCTCGCGGAACCGCTCGAACTTGTCGAAGGCGGCCCTCCAGCTGTCGTAGTCGCGGACGGTGTTCTGGATCTGGAGTGCGTACATGGCGAGGACTGTGCGCCCACCGCGCAGGGTCGGGACATCCCCCGTGCTGGGGATCCTCGCGTCCGCGACGCGGCCCTACGCTCGGAGACGTGGTCTCCCGGACGAGCGTGCTCGACCGCGTCGAGCGCATCGGCGCCGCGGGCCTGACCGCGAAGGCCTACCGCGAACGGGTGCTCGCCGAGGTGCGGACCGTGCTCCCGTACGACGGCCACGTCTGGCTGCTGACCGACCCGGCGACCCGCGTGGGCACCTCACCGCTCGCCGACGTCCCCGGCCTCGCCTTCCCGGACCTGCCGCGCTTGGGCCGGCTGCGGTACCTCACGACCGTCAACCGCTGGGACCGGCTGCTCGACGAGGGCCGCGCGGCCGCGACGCTGCTCGCCGCGACCGGCGGCGACCTGTCCGCCTCGCTGCTCTGGCGCGAGTGCCTCAGCGGCTTCGGCGTCAGCGACGTGGCGACGGTCGTGTGCGCCGACCGGTTCGGCTGCTGGGCCTGGCTGGACCTGTGGCGCACGGGCGGGGCGGCGTACGCCGCCGCGGACGCGGCGTTCCTCGCCGAGCTGGCGCCGGTGCTGGCCACGGGACTGCGCGAGGCCGTCGCGCGCACGTTCGTGGACGACGCCGAGGCGCTCGACCTCAGTGGGCCGGCGGTCGTCGTCCTGAGCCCTGCCCTGGTCGTGCGCAGCCAGACGGCGTGGGCGGCCGAGGCACTCTTCGCGCTGAACCCGCCCGACGACCCGGTGTCGACGGTGCCGGCGGCGGCGTACAACGTCGCGGCGGCCCTCGTCGCGCAGGAGGCGGGCGCGCCGGTCGGCGAGCCGCGGGCGCGGGTGCACCTCGGCTCGGGACGATGGGTCACCCTGCGCGCCGACCGCATGACCCCGACCGGCGTCGAGGAAGGCGACGTGGTGGTGACCATCGAGGTGAGCACGCCCGCCGAGCGGCGCGAGGTCTTCGCGCTGGCGCACGGGCTGACGCCGCGCGAGCGCGAGGTGCTGGCCGAGGTCTCCCGCGGGTCGGACTCGCACGCCATCGCCGGACGGCTGTTCGTCTCCGAGCACACCGTCCACGACCACGTGAAGGCGGTGCTGGCCAAGACCGGCACGGTCTCGCGCCAGGTGCTGCTGTCCCGGATCGCCGGGGCCGCCTGACCCTAGGAGGTCGCCTCTCGGCGCTGGCCGGACGCGATGGCGGCCAGCGCCGCCGGGTCCAGGTCGTGCTGCGCCACCACGACCACCCGGCAGCGGGTCGCGGCCCGCAGCGTCGCGGTCCGGCGCCCGCCCTCGAGCGCCGCGTGGACGCCCAGGACCGCTCCCGGCCCGACCTCGGCGACGACCTCGCCGTCCACCTCGACGTCCAGCATTCCGTCGAGCACGAGGAACAGCTCGTCGCCCGTCTCGTGCTGCTGGACGAGGGCCTCTCCCGCCGCCAGGTCGCGGCGCCGGATGCCCTGGGAGCCGTGGATGAGCAGCCCGGACAGCTCGCGCTCGAGCTCCGACTCCGCGGCGGCGATGACCGCCGGCGAGTCCTCGCCGCCCCACGGGCTGTTGGCCGCGTGCGACTCGCGCCACCAGCGCTCGAAGTCGATCGCCCCGCTCTTCTCCACGAGCACGCCGTCGTCGTCGTAGATCCAGTGCCGGGGGAAGGGGCTGGCGCCGGTGAGCCGGTGCTCGGAACGCCCGTCCGAGTAGATCGTCAGCTGGAGCGTCGTCCACGCCGAGGCCGAGGCCACCTGGAAGAACGGTTTGCCTCGCACCCGCCGGGGCGCCGGCAGGCCCATCCGGCCGCCGGCGGTCTGCGCGAACCTGACCCATCCGGGCCCGATCTCGGGCTCCTGCTGGATCAACGGGTACGTCACGCCGGGGAAGGCGACCGTCTTCGGGCCGATGGTGACGCGGGTGGCGCCGATCAGCGCACCTCCGGAGTAGCCGGTGGCGACGATCCGCCCGCCGTCCACCTCGATCCAGGCGCGCAGCCGGTTGGCCTCCCGGAACCTGTTGGCCTCGCGCCACGCCTCGAGGTCCCCGTCCGCGAACCGGTCCGGTGGCGGCGCGTCGTAGTGGGTGACCCCGAGCTCGAACGGCAGCTTGGGCATGCCCTCGATCGCCTCCGAGGGGATCCACGTCACCGCCGTCACCGACTTCTCGATCCTCATGGCGCCGAGCATGACGTTCGCACGGCCTAGGTTGAAGACCCATGAGGGTCGGGATCGTCGGCGGGCACGGCAAGACCGGCCGGGCCGTCGCCGCGGCTCTCGCCGTTCGCGGCGTCGAGAGCGTGGCCCTCGGACGGTCCGACCAGCCGGACCTCGCCGCGCTGGCCGGCTGCGACGCGGCGTACCTCGTCGCGCCGAACTTCCACCCGGACGAGCCGGCGTACGTCGCGTCCGCCCTGGCCGCCTGCGAGCGCCACGGGGTCGGCCGGGTCGTCTACCACTCGGTCGCCAGCCCGTACCTCCCGGCGATGCCCCACCACCTGGGCAAGGCCCGCTCCGAGGACCTGGTGCGACGCTCGGGGCTGGGCTGGACGATCGTCCAGCCGGCCGTGTACCTGCAGAACTTCGACCTCACGCGACCGCTCCTCGTCCCGTACGACGTCCACGCGCCGTTCGGCTTCCTCGACCTCGCCGACCTCGGCGAGGCGGCGGCCACGGTGCTGACCGAGGACCGGCACGAGGGTGCGACGTACGAGCTGGCCAGCCGCACCGGGAGCGTCGCCGACCTGGCCGCCGGGGCCGGCACGTCGGCCGAGCGGGTCGAGGTGGGCCCGGACGTCCCCGAGGGTCTGCGCACGATGTTCGCGTACTACGACGCGTACGGGCTGCCGGCCGGCACCCTCGTGCTGCGCGCACTCCTGGGTCGTCCCTAGGCCGGTCATAGGTTGGGTGCATGCTCACCGTCATCACCGGCGGCACCCGGGGGATCGGGGCCGCGACGGCGCACCGCCTGGCCGCTGACGGGCACGACCTCGTGCTCGGCTACGCGGCCGACGGCGAGGCGGCCGAGGCCACGGCCGGCGACGTCCGCGAGCACGGCCACCAGGTGCACGTCGTCGCCGCGGACATCACCACCGACGACGGCGTCGCGCTGCTGTTCGCGCGAGCCGCCGAGCTCGGCACCGTGACCGGGCTGGTCAACAACGCGGGCGCGACGCTGAACATCGCGCCGCTCGCCGAGACGTCCGCCGACGTCGTCCGCCGCACCGTCGACCTGAACCTCACCGCCGCCATCCTCTGCGCACGTGCGGCGGTCCGCCTCATGGCGCGGTCCCGTGGTGGACAGGGCGGCGTGGTCGTGAACGTCTCGTCGGGTGCGGCGACCCTCGGGGCGCCGAACGAGTACGTCCAGTACGCCGCCGCGAAGGCCGGCGTCGACGCGCTGACGACCGGCCTGGCGAGTGAGGTCGCCGGCGAGGGCATCCGCGTGGTCGGCGTGGCGCCGGGCATCGTCGAGACGACGATCCACGCCGACGCCGGCGAGCCCGGCCGCATCGACCGGGTCGGCCCGCTGGTGCCCCTGGGTCGCGCGGGCCGGCCGGCCGAGGTGGCGGACGCGATCGGCTGGCTGATGAGCGACGAGGCGTCGTACGTGACCGGCACGACCCTGCGGGTCGCGGGCGGACGCTGACCCGCACCCGACTAGGCGACGGCCTGGTCCGCGCCGCCGACGAACGTGCGCGAGGCCACGCCGGGGCAGCCCTGGCGGAACTCGCGGCGCTTCTCGGCGAGGGCCTGGACGTCCGCGCCGTACCGACCGTGGAGGGCGGCGTACCGGATCGCCAGCATCGCCCGGCGCTGCTCGCGCAGCGGGAGCGAGCGGGCGGCGACGATGTCGGCCTTCAGGTCGTCGGGCAACGTCTGCCAGACCTCCAGGCGCTTGGCGCGGACCTTCTCGGCCCACTCCTGCACCTGCTCGCCGTACCCGCCGGTGATCGCCTGGTGCCGGACCTCGAGGAGGGCGGCGCGGCGCTGGCGGAGCGGGAGCGGGAGGGCGGCGCGGATGTCGTCCTTCATGGCGGCGGGGAGGGCGTCCCAGACCTGCTCGCAGGCCGTGGGCTCGTCGTCAGCCGCCTGCGCGGAGCCGGTGGACGTGCCGACGAGGGTGGTGGCGGTGAGCAGGGCACCGGCGAGCAGCCGGGCGATCGACGCCATTCTCTTGGGGTGGGGTGTCATGAGGACGAGGCTCCCGGTGCGGGGTGGCGGGCAGGTCAGGCACATGTTCGGGTCCGGTAAGGCGTGCGCGGCAGGCCCGCCGGACGGGAGGGTCGCCACTAGCGTTCCCTCGTGAGCCAGGGGCTGGTGCTCGTCGTGGAGGACGAGCCGGCGATCGCCGAGCTGCAGCGCCGCTACCTCGCGCAGGCCGGGTACGGCGTGCACGTCGAGGACCGCGGACGGGCCGGGCTGGACGCCGTACGCCGCCTCAGGCCCGTCCTCGTGGTGCTGGACGTGGGGCTGCCGGACCTCGACGGCGTCGAGCTCTGCCGCCGGCTGCGCGAGGCCGGGGACTGGACGCCGGTGCTCTTCGTGACCGCCCGCGACGACGAGGTGGACCGGATCATCGGGCTGGAGATCGGCGGCGACGACTACCTGACCAAGCCGTTCTCCCCGCGGGAGATGGTGGCGCGCGTCAAGGCGGTGCTGCGCCGCGCGCAGGACGCGGCCCGCTCCGACGTGCTGGTGAGCGGGTCCGTCCGGCTGGATGCGCGGGCGCGGTCGGTGACGGTCGGCGGCGACCCGGTGGCGCTGACGCTGACGGAGTTCAACCTGCTGGCGGCCCTGATGCGGACCCGTGGCCGGGTGCTGGGCCGCACCGAGCTGCTCGCCCAGGCGTGGGGCCAGGCCGACTACGGGGCGAGCCGCACCGTGGACGTGCACGTGGCGCAGCTGCGCGCGAAGCTCGGCGACGCGTGCCCGATCGAGACCGTGCGCGGCGTCGGCTACCGGGTCCCGTCATGAGCCGCTGGGGCATCCGCGGTCTGCTCACTGCGGCGACCGTGGGCGTGGCCGTGCTGGCGCTGGCGTTCGCGGCCGTGCTCACCTCGCCGCTGGTGCGGTCGTCGGCCGAGCGCTCGGCGCGGGAGTCACTGGCCCGTGACGCCGACCTGCTCGCCCGGCTGCCGCTCGCGGAGCGGCTCAGCGAGCGCCCGGACGCCGTCCTCACCCGGCCGGTGGTCACCCGCCGGGGCATCGCGGTCGGCATCGTCGCCGCGTCGGGGGAGGCCCGGGGGGCAGCGTTGGCCCTGAGCGAGGCCGAACGCCAGCAGGCTCTGGCGCGCGTGGTGTCGACGTCGGGCGAGCTCTCCGGTGAGCCGGTGCTGCTGGAGGCGAGGCCCCTGCCCAACGGGGCGGCCGTGGTGCTGGCCAGCCGCCGGGCCGACGTGGACGCGACGGTCGACCAGCAACGGCGCCGGTTGCTGCTCGCCCTCGGGCTGGGACTCCTGGTCGCGCTCGCGGCCGGCGCACTGGTGGCCCGCCGGCTCGGCCGCCCGCTGGCCGGGCTGGCGGCGACCGCCCGTCGGCTCAGCGCGGGCGAGCGCGGCGTCACCGCCGAGGTACCGCCGGGTGGGCCACGCGAGGTCGCCGAGGTCGCCGAGGCGCTGCGCCGGCTCGACCTGGCCCTGGCCGCCAGCGAGGAGCGGCAGCGCCGGTTCCTGATGTCGGTGTCCCACGAGCTGCGCACGCCGCTGACCTCGATCCGCGGGTACGCCGAGGCGCTGCTCGACGGCGCCGTCACCCCCGACGAGGTGCCCGGCGTCGCGCGGACACTGGTCGGGGAGTCGGAGCGGATGGAGAGGTACGTCGCCGACCTGCTCGCCCTGGCCCGGCTGGAGGCCGACGACTTCACGCTCGCGGTGGGCGACGTGGACCTGGTGCGGCTGCTGACCGATGGTCAGGCCGCGTGGGCCGACCGCGTCGCACGCGCCGGGCTGACCCTCGACGTGGAGGCCCCGCCGTACCCGGTCCGGCTGCGGACCGACGCGGGGCGGGTGCGGCAGGTGCTGGACGTGCTCACCGACAACGCCGTGCGCGTCTGCCCGGCCGGGTCGCGCGTCGTGTGGTCGCTGACGGCCCGGCCCGGCGGCGTACGCCTTGAGGTACGTGACTCCGGCCCCGGGCTGGCGGAGGCGGACGCGGCGGACGCGTTCGAGCCGGGGGTGCTGCACGACCGGTACGCGGGGACAGGGCCCGGCGGGGAGCACCGCGGGGGGCCCGGCGGGGGGCACGGCCTCGGGCTGGCCATCGCGCACGGCGTCGTGACCCGGCTCGGCGGCACGATCCGGCTGGGCCGGGCGCCGGAGGGTGGCGCGGCGTTCGAGGTCGAGCTCCCGGTCGGCTAGCTCCCGGCAGTTCCGGCCGAGAAGTTCCGGCCGAAGAGTTCCGGGGGCACGATGGAACCCTCGGGTGTCCTCGCGGGTCGTCCTCCCCACAGGGAACGGCGAAGGAGGGACCGGCATGGCGGAGGGAGAGGTCCTCGCCCGCGGTCCGGTCGCGACCGGGGTGGACGTGGCCGCCGTGTTCGCCGCGTCGTACCGACGGCTGGTCGTGCAGCTGTACGGCGTCACCGGCAACGCCGGGGAGGCCGAGGACCTCGTGCAGGAGGCGTTCGTCCGGGCGTACGCCGCGGGCGCGCGCTTCCGCCGCGTCGACAACCCCGAGGCCTGGTTGAGGGTCACCGCCATCAACCTGCACCGCACCCGCTGGCGCAAGATGCGGAACTTCGCGCGCATCAAGGACCGGATCACCGGGCCGCCGGACCTGCCCGGCCTCGAGGAGCACTGGGAGGTCGTCGACGCCCTGCGCCGGCTGCCCGAGAACCTGCGCGTCGTGCTCGTGCTGCACTACCTGGCCGACCGCCAGGTCCACCAGATCGCCGAGGAGCTCGGGGTCGCGGAGGGCACCGTGAAGTCGCGGCTGTCCCGCGGGCGGGACGCCCTGGCAGCCGAGCTCGGCCAGGAGGAGCGGTCATGAGCGAGTCGAGGCTCCGCGCGTTCGCCGAGCGGGCCGAGCTGCTGGTCGACCTCCCCGACGTCGAGGCGCTGGAGCGGCGCGGGAGCGACGTCCGCGCCCGTCGTCGTACGACGACCGCCGCGGTCGCGCTGCTCGTCGCCATCGGCGGCACGGTCGCCGTCCAGGAGCGCTTCCAGCGCGCCGACGAGCCGGACAAGGTGGACACCCCAGGGCGACCGGTCGTGCCGTACCCCGGCAACCAGATGCATGACCTCGCGGCGGGCACCTACGAGCTCACGCCGTCGTCGGTCCGCGGTGACCCGACCGCCCTCATCACCCTGCCGACGGGCTGGAACAGCTGGGAGGGCCCCAACCGCTTCGACGGGCACCAGTCGGACGACCCCACCGCCGGGAGGTACAACGACGTGCCGCTGGCGAGCCTCACCTGGTACGTCGGCGTGCTCGTGGTCAAGGTGCTGGGCATCAGCGAGGACGCCTGCCTCACCACGCCGGGCCACTACCGCTTCGTGGAGACCTACGCCGAGAGCGTGGCCGCCTTCTCCGATCTGCCCGGCTACCGGATGGTGGCGGCTCCTCGTGAGGAGATGGCGTTCGGGCGACGCGCCACCCACCTGGTCCTACGGCCGAGGGACGTGGTCGACACCTGCGTGCACGAGGCCGGCGTGTTCCTGACGTCGGCGAACGGTGACATCGGTGGCGAGGAGCACCTCGAGCTCTGGGTCGTCGACGTGGACGGTGTGCCGCTGACCGTGATGAAGGGCGCCACCGGTGAGGTGCCGCCCGAGATCCTGGCCGAGCAGTCGGCCGTGGTCGACTCGATCGTGTTCCGGACCCACCAGGACAACTAGGACAAGCAGCGCTCAGCCGCCGGTCGGGCGGAGCATGCCGTCGGCGAGCACGGCAAGCATCGGCCGCACCTCGTCGGCCGACAGGTCGCTCTGGTCGGCGATGACGGCCACGCCCCCGACCATGCGGCACATCTGGAGCGCCTCGACGTCCTCCCGCAGCGCGCCGCGGGCTTGGAGGTGGTCGACCACGCGCTGGGTGGCCGCGACCAGGACCCGCGTCTTGTGGGAGATGGGGGACTGCTCGTCGCCCATCGCCGAGGTGAGCTTGGCCGGGCCGCCCTTGTGCATGCTGATGAGGGCGACGTACGCCTCGAACCAGCCGATCAGGAACTCGCGGGCCGGGCCTTCGAAGGTGAGGGCCTTGTCCGTGGTCTCGGTGACACCGTCGACCCAGGCCTGCATGACGGCGTCCAGCAGGGCGTCGCGGGTGGGGAAGTGGCGGTACAGCGTGCCCGGTCCGACGCCGGCCTTCTTGGCGATGTCGTCCAGCGACGCGTCGTACCCGCGCTCGCGGAACACCACGCGGGCGACCTCGACGATGCGGTCGCGGTTGCGCTGTGCATCGGCTCGCACGCGTGCTCCCTTGCTAAACGGAGACACTCTCCGTATGGTTGCCCGGTAACCGGAGTCATTCTCCACTAAGTGTACGACGGCCCGCTGCCGCGGACCAGAACGGAACTCTCGTGACTCTCCCCGCTCCATCACCTGACACAACGTCCGCCCGCCCGCGCCGGTTCCGGCCGGCCGACCGGGCCACTGACCGCGCCCGTCTCGGCGTGCTGATCGTGCTGATGGCCCAGCTCATGCTGGTGCTCGACGCGACGGTCGTGAACGTCGCCCTCCCGCGCATCGACGCCGACCTGGGCTTCGGCCCGGCGTCGCTGAGCTGGGTCCTCAACGCCTACACCCTCGCCTTCGGCGGGCTGCTGCTCCTCGGGGGCCGGCTCGGCGACGTCCGGGGTCGCCTGCGCACGTTCGAGGCCGGCCTCGCCCTCTTCGTCCTGGCCTCCCTCCTCGGCGGGCTCGCGCCGACGCCGGAGCTCCTCGTCGTGGCCCGTGCGGCCCAGGGCGTCGGCGCCGCGCTCGCCGCGCCCAGCGTGCTCGCGCTGCTGACCACGAGCGCCCGCGACGACGCGGAGCGCAACCGCGCCCTGGCGCTGTTCGGCGCGGTGTCCTCCGGCGGCGCCTCCATCGGGCTGCTGCTCGGCGGCTTGCTCACCGACGTCGCCTCGTGGCGCTGGACGCTCTTCATCAACGTGCCGATCGGCATCGCGGTGCTCGTCCTGGCCCCGATGTTCGTGACCGAGACCGCTCGTCGTCCGGGGCGCTTCGACCTGGTCGGCGCGGTCAGCGCCACCGTCGGCGCGGTCTCGATCGTCTGGGCGCTCATCGGCACCCCCGACCACGGCTGGACCTCCGTGCGCACGATCGGCGGCCTCGTCGTCGGCGTGCTCGCCCTGGTCGCGCTGACGGTCACCGAGCGGCGCGTGGCGCACCCGATGATCCAGCCGAGCCTGCTGCGCAACCGCACCCGCGTCGCCGCGCTGGCGATGATGGCCCTCGTCGTGGGCGCCCAGCTGTCGATGTTCTTCCTGGTCGTGCAGTACGTCCAGCGCGTCCTGGGCTTCGGGCCGCTGGCGTCCGGCTTCGCCTTCCTGCCGTTCAGCCTGGGCATCTTCACGATGTCGCGGTTCACACCGCGGCTGATCGCCCGCTTCGGCCCGCTGCTGCTCGTGGTCACGGGGGCCACCGCGCTGACGGCGGGCTACATCATGCTGAGCAACGCGGGAGCCGACAGCACGTACCTCGGCGCGGTGTTCGTGCCGATGCTGCTCGGCGGCCTCGGCGGTGCGCTCTGCTTCATGCCGATCACCGCGACGGTGCTGTCCGGCGTCGAGCCGGAGCACGCGGGCGCGGCCTCGGGGATGCTGCAGACCACGCAGCAGCTCGGCAGCGCCGTCGGCGTGGCCGTGATCGTGTCGGTGTACGCCGCGCACGCGGTGCCCGGCGAGTTCCTCCCGGGTGCGCACGAGGCGTTCCTCACCTCGGCGGTGTTCTCCGCGATCGCCGCCCTGGTCGCCCTCGCCGTGCTGACCCTGCGGCGGCGACCGGTCGCCGTGCCCGAGCCGGACGACGTCGAGGAGGTCGTGCTGGCCGACGCGGCCTGAGGGTCGGGGACCGCGTTACCTGCCCTCGGGCGGCCGGCTGTCGGTGGCAACCGCCAGGATCCCGTCCGTGAGCATCGGGCGGGACCCTGGCGTCGTCGCTCCCACGCAGGGTGGGATCGGCGCGCTCCAGGGCGCGGCGCTGACGCTGGGCGCCCTGATCGGCACGGGGATCATCTCCCTGCCGGCGCTCGCGGCCGAGGCGGCGGGGCCGGCCAGCCTGGTCGCGTGGGGCGCGATGCTGCTCGTCTCGGTGGCGTTCGCGGCGGCCTTCACGGCGCTGGGCTCGAGGTTCCCCGACGGCGGTGGCGTGACGACGTACGTCCGCCGCGCGTTCGGCGACTCCGCCTCGACCGCGGTCGGGTGGGCGTTCTACCTGACCATCCCGCTCGGGGCGCCGACCGCGGCCGGGTTCGCGGCCCACTACGTGTCGGACGCGCTCGGCCGGGGCAGGGGCACGGCCCTCCTCGTCGCCGCGCTCATCATCGCCCTGGTGGCGGCCGTCAACTGGTTCGGCATCGAGGCCTCGGCCCGCAGCCAGCTGGTGATCGCGGCGGTGCTGGCGGCGCTGCTCGTGCTGGTGATCGTGCTGGCGCTGCCACACGCCCGGTCGGGAAACCTGACGCCGTTCGCGCCGCACGGTACCGGCGGCGTGGCCGAGGCGGCCGGCATCCTGCTGTGGGCGTTCGTGGGGTGGGAGATCATGGCGTCGCTGTCCGGGAGGTACCACTCGCCCGGTCGCGACATCGCCCGCGCGGCGGCGACCGCGCTGGTCGTGGTGTCCGTGCTGTACGTCGGCATCGCCTTCTGCACCGTCGCCGTGCTCGGTCCCGACCCCGGGCCGGCGCCTCTCTCGGACCTCCTGGTGGTGGCGTTGGGGGAGTCGGCTCGGCCGGCGATGTCGGTGGTCGCGGTGCTGCTCACGGTGGCGACCATCAACACCTACTTCGCCGGCGCGGCCGAGCTGGGGGCGTCGCTCGCGCGCGACGGGTCGCTGCCGGCGTGGCTGGCCGTGCGGTCGGGCCCCGGCGGCGTACCCCGGCGGGCCCTGGCCGTCGTCCCCGTCCTCGGACTCGTCACCATCGCGGTGATGGCCGTCGTCGGGCTCGACACCGACGCGACCCTGCTGGTGGCGACGGCGACGTTCGGGCTGACCTACCTCGCGGCCACGGCGGCCGCGGTGCGGCTGCTCGAGGGCTGGGGGCGGGTGGCCGGGGTGGTGTCGGTCCTCGCCTCGGCGGGGCTGGTCGCGGTGACGGGGTGGCGGGTGCTGGTGCCAATGGGCATCGGCCTGCTGGGCGTGCTGTGGACGCGGTCCCGGTCGCCCTGAGCGCAACCGTGACGTTGGGCAACCGTTGCCAGCGCCCCGCGCGGGTGTTGGCGGAAGGTGCCGTGGGGGCGCTCACCGCGCACTACTAGCGTCGGACGCATGAGGGTCCTCCTGGCGCTGGGCGGCAACGCCATGACCAACGCCGAGGGGCGTGCGCGCCCCGAGGACCAGATCGCGGCCGCCGAGGTCGCGATGGCGGCCGTGGCGTCGCTGCTCGAGACCGGCGCCGAGGTCGTGGTGACCCACGGCAACGGCCCGCAGGTCGGCAACCTGCTCGTCAAGAACGAGCTGGCGGCCGCCGTCGTCCCGCCCGTCCCGCTCGACTGGTGCGGGGCGCAGACCCAGGCGACGCTCGGGTTCGTCCTGATGGACGCGCTCGACGCCGAGCTGGCCCGGCGCGGCGTCGACCGTCGTACCGCCGCGCTCGTGACCCGGGCGCTGGTGTCGCTGGACGACCCCGGCTTCACCAAGCCGACCAAGCCGATCGGCCGGTACCTGCCGGCCGACGAGGCCGCCCTCCTCGTCGAGCACGGCGAGACCTGGGAGGACCGCGGCGAGAAGGGCTGGCGGCGCGTGGTCGCCTCGCCCGAGCCCCTGGAGATCCTCGACGCTCCCGCGGTGCAGGCGCTCGTCGACGCCGGGTTCGTGGTCGTCGCCAACGGCGGCGGCGGCATCCCGGTCGTCCGCGAGGCCGACGGCCGGTTGCGCGGCATCGAGGCCGTGATCGACAAGGACCTCGGTGCGGCCCTGCTCGGGGACCGGCTGTCGGCCGACGTGCTCGTCGTCGCCACCGACGTGCCGCACGCCGTGCTCCGCTACGGCACTCCGGAGGCCGAGGAGATCGGCCGGGTCGAGGTGTCGCAGATGGAGGCGTACGCCGCCGAGGGGCACTTCGCCTCCGGCTCGATGGGCCCGAAGGTGGAGGCCGCCTGCCGGTTCGTCCGCACCACCGGCAAGCCCGCCGTGATCACCGACCTGGACAGCATCGTCGGCGCGGTCGAGGGCCGCACCGGCACCGTCGTCCTTCCCGACTGACGTCTCGACCGAAAGGAACCCCCATGCCTGCCGCCATCGAGGTCCGCAAGGTACCGATCCACTCCGTCGCCGACGCCTCGGAGCTCACCAAGCTCATCGAGTCCGGCGTGATGGACGCCGGCCGCGTCATCGCCATCATCGGCAAGACCGAGGGCAACGGCGGCGTCAACGACTACACGCGGATCATCGCCGACCGGGCGTTCCGCGAGGCGCTGGTCGCGGCCGGGGCGCCGGCCGACCAGGTCAAGGAGATCCCGATCGTGTGGTCGGGCGGCACCGACGGCGTGATCAGCCCGCACGCCACGATCTTCGCGACGACCGACGCCGAGCCGAGCGACGAGCCGCGGCTGACCGTCGGCTTCGCGATGAGCGAGCAGCTGCTCCCCGAGGACATTGGCCGCACGCCGATGATCGAGAAGGTCGCCGACGCGGTCCGCGTGGCCATGTCCCGTGCGGGCATCGAGGACCCCGCGGACGTCCACTACGTGCAGACCAAGACCCCGCTGCTGACGATCCACACCATCCGCGACGCCAAGTCCCGCGGCAAGACGGTGTGGACCGAGGAGACGCACCAGTCCATGGACCTGTCGAACGGTTGTACGGCGCTCGGGATCGCCGTCGCGCTCGGCGAGATCGAGATGCCCCGCGACGAGGACGTGATGCACGACCGCTCGCTGTTCTCGTCGGTCGCCTCGTGCTCCTCGGGCGTCGAGCTCGACCAGGCGCAGGTGGTCGTGGTCGGCAACGCGACGGGCGTCGGAGGGCGGTACCGGATCGGCCACTCGGTGATGAAGGACGCCCTCGACCAGGACGGCATCTGGGAGGCCATCCGCGCCGCCGGCCTCGACCTCCCGGAGCGCCCGCGCACCTCCGACCTGGAGGGCAGGCTGGTCAACGTCTTCCTCAAGTGCGAGGCCTCCGCGGACGGCCAGGTACGTGGCCGCCGCAACGCCATGCTCGACGACTCCGACGTCCACTGGCACCGCCAGATCAAGTCCTGCGTCGGCGGCGTGACCGCTGCCGTCACCGGCGACCCGGCCGTGTTCGTCTCGGTGTCGGCCGCCCACCAGGGCCCCGATGGCGGCGGTCCGGTCGCGGCCATCGTCGACCTGGGCTGAGACGGTCCGGTCCGCGTCCTGTCGCTACGCCTCTCCCGAGGGTGTCGGGGACGCGGGGTCGACGAGGACGAGCTGCCCGACCCGCTCGGCCAGGATGGCGCTGGCCTGCGCGGACAGCCCGGTGTCGCTGATGAGCACGTCGGCGTCGGAGAGGTGCGCCATCGAGCTCAGCCCGACCACTCCCCACTTGGAGGAGTCGGTCAGCACGACCAGACGGCGTCCGCTGCGGATCATCGCCCGGTTGGTCTCGGCCTCGAGGAGGTTGGGCGTGCTGAAGCCCGCGCGCTCCTCCATGCCGTGCACGCCCAGGAAGACCGCGTCCACGTGGAGCGAGCTGAGCGCGGTGATGGCCACCGGGCCGACGAGCGCGTCGGAGGGGGTGCGCAGCCCGCCGGTCACCAGGACGGAGACCGACTCGGCGCCCGACCGGTGGAGCAGGTCCGCGACCCACACCGAGTTCGTGACCACGGTGAGGTCCGGGACGTCCACGAGGTGGCGGGCGAACGCGTGGGTGGTGGTCCCGGCCGAGACCGCGATGGCCGAGCCGGGACGCACCAGCGAGGCGGCCTGCGCGCCGATCGCCTGCTTCTCCAGCTGGCGCCGGGCGGAGTTCGCCTCGAACCCGGGCTCGGAGGTGGAGGGCTCCGCCACCGCCATCGCGCCGCCGTGCACCTTCTCCAGCAGCCCCTGACGGTGCAGCGTCTGGAGGTCGCGCCGCACGGTCATGTCGGACACCCCGAGGCGGGAGACCAGGTCGGACACGCGGACGGTGCCATCGCGACCCAGCTCGGTCAGGATGAGCGATCGGCGCTGTGCGGCGAGCATCAGTCCTCCCGCACCACCGCTACGGCGCCCGGGCCCAGGCTCAGCACGCCGTCGGTGTGGCCACCGGCCACGAGGTCGACGCCGGCCACCGGGACCTCGAGCGGGTCCCGGCCGTGGTTGACCAGGAAGACCCACGAGCCGTCGTCGCCGCGTCGGCGCGAGGCCTCCAGCCCCGGGGCCGGCGGGACGACGGGGACGACGTCCGCCTCCGCCAGGAGCCGTCCCACGAGGGCGTCGAGGGCGGGCTGCTCCAGCCTCGTGGCGAGGTACCACGCGGTGCCCTGGCCGTGGGCGTGGCGGGTGAGGGCCGGGACGCCGGGCACCGGCCCGTCGACGTAGCTCGCCACCGCTTCCGCGCCGGCCAGCCGCAGGTCCTCGGACCACACGTCGCCGACCGAGCCGTCGTCGAGGTGCACCCGCTCGCCCTCCCGCAGGGGGGTGAACTCCTGGACGCGGACGCCGAGCAGCTCGCGGAAGGCGCCGGGGTAGCCGCCGAGCCGGATGTGGTCGTCCTCGTCGACGATGCCGCTGAAGTAGGTCACCAGGGCCGTCGCCCCCGAGGCCACGGCAGCCTCGAGGCGCGCGGCCGCGGCGTCGGTGACGGTGTAGAGCGTCGGCACCAGGACCAGGCGGTAGCCGCCCAGGTCGCTGTCCGGGTGCACGACGTCGACGCCGACGCCGTGGTCGAGCAGCGCGCGGTGCAGGGCGTGCGCCATGTCGAGGTAGTGCACGTCCTCGCTCGGGTGCGAGTCGAGCTCGCAGGCCCACCACGCCTGCCAGTCGAACAAGATGGCCACGTCGTTGTCGGCGCGGCTGCCCGCGATCTCCTCGAGCCGGCCGAGCGTGGCCCCCAGCTCGACCACCTCGCGCCAGACCCGGCTGTCGGTGCCGGCGTGGGGGACGAGCCCGGCGTGGAACTTCTCCGCCCCGGCGCGGGAGGCCCGCCACTGGAAGAAGAGCAGTCCGTCGGCTCCGTGGGCGAGGTGCTGCACGCAGTTGCGCAGCAGCTCGCCGGGCCGCTTGGCGACGTTGCGCGGCTGCCAGTTGACCGCGGACACCGACTGCTCCATCAGCAGCCACGGCCGGCCGCCGGCCACGCCCCGCACCAGGTCGGAGCTGAACGCCAGCCCGCGGTGGCCCTCGGGGTCGGCCGCGGTGACGTAGTGGTCGTTGGAGACCAGGTCGACCTCGGGGGCCCAGGAGAAGTAGTCCATCTCGCGCACGGTCGGCATCACCATGAAGTTGGTGGTGACGGGTACGCCGGGGGAGAGCTCGCGGAGCACGTCGCGCTCGGCGACGAAGTTGGCCAGCAGCTGGTCGGAGGAGAAGCGGCGGAAGTCCAGCTGCTGGGTGGGGTTGGGGAAGGCGGGCGCGACGCGCGGCGGGAGCACCTGGTCGAAGGACTCGTAGTGCTGGGACCAGAACGCGGTGCCCCACGCGTCGTTGAGCCGGTCGACGTCGCCGTAGCGGGCCGCCAGCCACCCGCGGAACGCCTCGGCGCTGACGTCGCAGTAGCAGAGGGCGTTGTGGCAGCCGAGCTCGTTGCCGACGTGCCACAGGGCGAGGGCGTCGTGGTCGCCGTACCGCTCGGCCATCGCCCGGCACAGCCGCAGCGCGTGCTCGCGGTAGACCGGCGAGCTCGGGCAGAAGCCCTGCCGTCCGCCGGGCCACAGCACCGTCCCGTCGGCACGCACGGGGAGCATCTCGGGGTGGGCGCGGGCCAACCAGGCCGGCGGCGACGCCGTCGCCGTCGCGAGGTCCACCTTGACCTCGTGGGCGTGCAGCAGGTCGACGACGTCGTCGAGCCAGTCGAAGGTGAACGTGCCGGGGCTGCGCTCCAGCAGGGCCCATGAGAAGACCCCCACGGTGACCAGGTTGACGCCCGCCTCGCGCATCAGCCGGACGTCGTCCTCCCAGACCGACCGCGGCCACTGCTCGGGGTTGTAGTCGCCGCCGAAGGCGAGGGTGGGCAGCGCGCTGGGCATGCCCCAACTGTGTCCAACCTCCGACAGGGAGTCAACAGATCCCGTCAGGATCGCGCGGAAGGCCCTGTTGAATTAAGTCCGAATAGTTGAGGACTTTCGTCCATTGACACGGGAGGAGTCGACGTTCGAGGATGCGGACAGTTGTTTGATTCTGTGCCTTAACGGAGGTCTTGTGATGAACCGCCAGCAACGTCCCTCGCTGCTCGTGCCCCCGTCTGCGCTGGCGACCGCCGCGGCGTCGAGACGCAGCTTCCTGCGCTCCGCCGTGCTGGGCGGTGCCCTCCTGGGCTCGCCGGCGCTGCTGGCCGCGTGCGGGGGCGACGACTCCGGCGGAGGCGGCGGCGGGAGCACCAAGACGGTGAAGTTCGGCGTCAACGAGGCCAAGGACTCCGGACCGGCCTACCAGCGCATGAAGGGCTTCGCCGACGCCTACACCAAGAAGTCCGGCGTGAAGGTCAGCGCCAACTACGTCGACCACAACACCTTCCAGGAGAGCATCAACACCTACCTCCAGGGCTCGCCCGACGACGTGTTCGCCTGGTTCGCCGGTTACCGCATGCAGCAGTTCGCCGAGGACGGCCTGCTCACCGACCTCAGCGACCTGTGGCCGATCGACGGCATGGGTGACGCGTTCAAGGAGGCCTCGACCTCCTCCGACGGCAAGCAGTACCTCGTCCCCTACGACTACTACCCGTGGGCGGTCTTCTACACCAAGTCGCTGTTCGACAAGAACAACTGGCAGCCGCCGACCAACTACGACGACATGGTCTCCCTCGCCGACGAGATGAAGGGCAAGGGCATCGCGCCGTTCGCCTTCGGCGACAAGGACGGGTGGCCCGCCATGGGCACCTTCGACATCCTCAACATGCGGATCAACGGCTTCGACTTCCACATGAGCCTGCTCGGCGGCGACGAGGCCTGGGACAGCAACGAGGTCAAGAAGGTCTTCGAGACCTGGCGCAACCTGCTGCCCTACCACCAGGAGGACCCGCTCGGCCGCACGTGGCAGGAGACCGCGACCTCGCTGGCCAAGGGCGAGGCCGGGATGATGATGTTCGGCACGTTCATCGGCGACGCCATCCCCGACGCCATCGACGACCTCGACTTCTTCATCTACCCGCAGATCGACCCGAGCATCCCGGCCGACTCGCTGGACGCCCCGATCGACGGCTTCGCCCTCGCGTCCGCCGGCCAGAACCAGGACGCCGGCAAGGAGTTCCTCAAGTTCCTCGGCACGGCCGAGGCCCAGGACGCCGCCAACGCCGCTGCGGACGCCCCGATGATCGCGGCCAACGAGAACGCCAGCCAGGACTCCTACTCCGCTCTCCAGCTCAAGTCGGCCGAGGTGGTCGGCGCAGCCGGCCACATCGCGCAGTTCCTCGACCGCGACACCGACACCGACTTCGCCTCCACCGTGATGATCCCGTCGATCCAGGACTTCCTGAAGAACCCCGACGACATCGACGGGCTCACCAAGAGCATCCAGGAGCAGAAGGTCTCGATCTTCGGGAGCTGAGGGGAGAGACGAGAGGGAGCCGCGGATGACGACGACCACACCGAGCACGACCACGAGCCGGGCCTCGTCCTCGACCGGCCCGACGCGGGTGCGACGGCGCCTCGGAGTCGTCGACCGCATCGTGGTGGTGCTCATGGTCGTCGTCCCGGCCGCCCTCGTGCTCCTGCTGGTGTGGCTGCCGGCGTTCGGGTCGGTGGCCCTGTCGTTCGGCACCTGGAACGGCATCGGCGGACTGGACCGCATCCAGTGGGTCGGGTTCCAGAACTACCACGACATCGCCACCATCTACCCGCCGTTCTGGCCCGCCATGCGGCACAACCTGGTCTGGCTGGTCTTCCTGTTCGTCTTCCCGACGATGCTGGGGATCTTCCTGGCCGTGATCCTCGACCACGAGATGAAGTTCAGCCGCTTCTACCAGACGGCGTTCTACCTCCCGGTCGTGCTGTCCCTGGCGCTGATCGGCTTCATCTGGCAGCTCTTCTACTCCCGCGACCAAGGCCTCATCAACGACGTCTTCCACACCCAGGTGGACTGGTACGGCGACCCCAAGATCAACCTGTGGGCGGTCCTGGTCGCCACGGCCTGGCGACACACCGGCTACGTCATGCTGCTCTACCTCGCCGGCCTCAAGAGCGTGGACGCCTCGCTGCGCGAGGCGGCCGCGGTCGACGGCGCCAACCAGTGGCAGACCTTCTTCAAGGTCGTGTTCCCGGTGATGCGCCCGATCAACGTGATCGTGCTGGTCATCGTGGTCATCGAGTCGCTGCGGGCCTTCGACCTCGTGTGGGTGATCAACAAGGGCCGCAACGGGCTGGAGATCATCGCGGCGCTGGTGAGCCAGAACGTCATCGGCGAGGCCACCCGCTACGGCTTCGGCTCCGCCCTGGCCGTGATCATGATGGCCATCTCCTCGGTGTTCATCGCCATCTACCTGCGCATCGTCTTCCGGGAGGAGCAGCGGTGACCGTGGTGTCTCCGGCCCCGGCCCCGGTTCCAACCCCGGCCGCCACGACGACGCCGGCCAAGGGTGGCGGCGGCCTGATGAGCAAGCCGCGCGGCACCGTGGCGATGGTCATCATGTTCACGCTGTCCGTGATCTGGCTCTTTCCCCTGCTGTGGGCGGTGATCAACTCGTTCCGCGAGTACGCCTACACCCAGGCCCACGGCTACCTCTCCTTCGGCGGCTGGACCTTCGACAACTACCGGCAGGCCTGGGAGCAGGGTCAGTTCGGGCTGCACTTCAAGAACTCGCTGATCATCACCGCCCCGGCGGTGCTGCTCACGCTGTTCCTCGCCTCCACGGTGGCGTTCGTGCTGGCCAGGTTCACGTTCAAGTTCAACCTCGCCCTGCTGGGCTTCTTCCTGGCCGCCAACATGCTGCCGCCGCAGGCGCTGCTGATCCCCGTGTTCCGCATGTTCCGCGAGGTCCACCTCCCGCTGTGGATGAGCGACAGCGGGACCCTGCTGAACAGCTTCTGGGCGCTCATCCTGGTCAACGTCGCCTTCCAGCTGGGCTTCTGCGCCTTCGTGCTGAGCAACTACATGAAGACCATCCCCCGCGAGATCTACGAGTCGGCCGAGATCGACGGCGCCGGCGTGTGGCGCCAGTACTGGCAGCTCACGCTGCCGCTGGTGCGTCCCGCGCTCGCCGCGCTCGCGGTCCTCGAGGTGACCTGGATCTACAACGAGTTCTTCTGGGCCACCGTGCTGGTCTCGCGCGGCGACAAGTTCCCGATCACCAGCGCGCTGAACAACCTCCGGGGCCAGTTCTTCACCGACACCAACCTCGTGGCCGCCGGCTCGGTGATGGTGGCCCTGCCGGTCCTCATCGTGTTCTTCGTGCTGCAGAAGCAGTTCGTCTCCGGCCTCACCCTCGGGGCGACCAAGGGCTGAGGTGGCGCCCCCGCGGGTGCCGGTCAGGAGTCGAGCCACTCCCGGACCGCGGCGCCGTGCTCGTCGAGCAGCGGTGGCGGGAGGTGCTCGGCGCGCCCGCCGGAGAACGGGTTGTCCTCGAACCGGATCGGTGACCCGGGCAGCGTCAGCGCGCCGTACGCCGGGTGGTCGACCTCCAGCACGAGTCCCTGCGACCGGGTCTGCTCCCAGGAGTAGACGTCGTCGAGCGAGCGCACCTTGCCGGCCGGGATGCCGGCGCCGAGCAGCAGGTCCAGCCAGTGCTCGGCACCTTCCCCCGCGAACACCCCCTCGATGGCGGCGACCAGGTCGTCGCGGTGCGCGACCCGGTCGCGGTTCGTCGCGAAGCGCGGGTCGGCCGGATCCAGCGCGACGGCGGGCGCGAACTTGTGCCAGAGGTTCTCCGACCCCACCGCCACCTGCACCGGAGAGGTCCCGGTCGCGAAGATGCCGTACGGCGCGATGGCCGGGTGGTGCGACCCGCTCAGGCCCGGCACCTCACCGGCGATCGTCCAGCGCGTGCCCTGGAACGCGTGCACCCCGACGATGCCCGCCAGCAGCGACGTGCGGACCACGCGCCCGCGGCCGGTGCGCATGCGTTCGTGGAGCGCGGCCAGCACGCCGTACGCGAGGTTCATCCCGGCCAGCAGGTCCGCGATCGGCACGCCCACCTTGGTCGGCTCGGACACGCCGGTGACGCTCATCAGTCCGCCCTCGCCCTGCGCGATCTGGTCGTAGCCCGCCCGACCAGCCTCCGGCCCGTCGTGCCCGAACCCGCTGATCGAGCCGATCACCAGTCCCGGGTTGAGCTCGTGCAGCCGCTCGACCGGGAACCCGAGCCGGTCGAGGACGCCGGTGCGGAAGTTCTCCAGCAGCACGTCGGACCTGGCGACCAGCTTCTCGAGCACCAGCACGTCGTCGGGTGCCTTGAGGTCGAGCACCACCGACTCCTTGTTGCGGTTGGCGCTCATGAAGTACGTCGAGTCGTGCGGGTCGTCCGGGCCCGGGTCGCCCGCCCACGGCGGCCCCCAGGCGCGGGTGTCGTCGCCGGCGGCGGACTCCACCTTGATGACGCGGGCGCCCATGTCGCCGAGCATCATCGCGGCCTGGGGCCCGGCCAGCGCGCGGGTCAGGTCGAGGACCACGAGGTCGGCCAGCGGGGCGTCGTACGCACTCATGACTCGAACCTAGTGGCCCCCGATTCGCCCGCCATTGGGCACAAACGCCAGTCCTGGCCCCCGTTTCGTTGGCGTTTGGGACCAAACGCCATCATCGGCGGCCCAGGTGTCGGCCCTCGATGGCAAGGTGTGCCGCATGAGCTCGGGGACTGGGACGAGATACCGCCTGGTGCGCGACGGTGCTCATGGGGCGCCGGCGGCGGCGCCCGTGCTCGACGACGACCAGCAGCGCGTCGTCGACCACGAGGGCGGGCCGCTCCTCGTGCTGGCCGGGCCCGGCACCGGCAAGACCACCACGCTGGTGGAGGCGATCGTCGACCGCGTCGAGAGGCGCGGGGCGGACCCCGCGCAGGTGCTGGCGCTGACGTTCTCGCGCAAGGCCGCCGAGCAGCTGCGCGACCGGGTCACCGCCCGGCTCGGCCGCACGACCGGGTCGGCGATGTGCTCGACCATCCACTCCTTCGCCTACGGCCTGATCCGCCGCTACGCGCCGCGCGAGCTCTACCGCGCCCCGCTGCGGCTGCTGTCGGCGCCCGAGCAGGACGTCGTCGTCCGCGAGCTGCTGCGCCGCACGCCCGAGTCCGTGGCCTGGCCCGAGGAGCTCGACCGCGCGCTGGAGACCCGCGGCTTCGCGCGCGAGGTGCAGATGGTGCTGTCCCGCGCACGCGAGAAGGGGATGGAGGCCGATGACCTGGTCGCGCTGGGGGAGCGCGAGCAGATGCCGGTGTACGTCGCCGCGGGGCTCTTCCTCAGGAGCTACCTCGACAACCTCGACGACCAGTCCGCGACCGACTACGCCGACCTGATCCGGCGGGCGGTGATCGAGGCCAACGCCCATCGGCCCGAGCTGCGCCAGCAGTTCCGGCACGTGTTCGTCGACGAGTACCAGGACACCGACCCCGGCCAGGTCGCCCTTCTGCGCGCGATCGCGGGCGACGGCGGCGACCTGGTGGTCGTCGGCGACCCGCACCAGTCGATCTACGGCTTCCGCGGCGCGGAGGTGCGCGGCATCCTCGACTTCCCGGCCGACTTCCCGCGCGCCGACGGCACGCCCGCGCCGGTGGCGCCGCTGCGCACGACCCGGCGGTTCGGGCTGCGGCTGCTCGTCGCCACCCAGCGGGTCGCCGGCCGGATCGGCCTGCCGGGGGCGATCGACCCGGCAGCGCGCGAGGAGTTCCTGCACCCCGTCGCCGCCGAGACCGGCGACGAGGGCCTGGCCCGCGTGCTGACCTTCGACACCGAGCGCGCCGAGGCCGAGCACCTCGCCGACCTGCTGCGCCGCGCGCACCTCGAGGACGGCGTGCCGTGGGACCGGATGGCCGTGCTCGTGCGCTCGGGCCGCGCGAGCATCCCGCCTCTCCGCCGCGCGCTCGGCGCCGCCGGCGTCCCGGTCGAGGTCGCGCGCGACGACCTGCCCCTCGTGCAGGACCCGTCGGTGCTGCCGCTCCTCGAGGCGCTGCGGGCCGCGGTCAACATCGACAACGAGGACGACGAGGCAGCCGAGTACGTCGACCACTCGCGCGCCGAGTCCCTGCTCCTGGGCCCGCTCGGCGGTCTCGATGCGGGCGACACCCGTCGCCTGTCGCGGCTGCTGCGCACGCGTGAGAAGGACGCCGCGCACGCCGAGTCCCGGCTCCCGTCGACGTCCAAGGAGCTGCTGCGGCTCGCGGTGCTGCGCGACGGCTTCCTCGACGACCTCCCCGGCCCCGAGGCGGCCGCAGCCCGGGCGCTGCACGCGCTGCTGCGCCGTACCTCCGACGGGCTGGCCGAGGGCGGCACCGCCGAGGACGCCCTGTGGGCGCTCTGGTCCGGCACCGACTGGCCCGGCCGGCTCCGACGTGGGGTCGAGCTCGGCGGCGGCACGGCGCGGCGGGCCCACCGCGACCTCGACTCGGTCGTGGCGCTGTTCGACGTCGCCGCACGCGAGGCCGAGAAGCGCGACGCGGCCGCGGTCACCGGACCCGCCGGCGTCCGTGACTTCCTCTCGCGCCTGGTCGCCCAGCAGATCCCCGCCGACACGCTCGCCGAGCAGGGGGTCCGGGGCGCGGCCGTCCGGCTGCTCACCGCCCACCGGTCCAAGGGCCTGGAGTGGGACCTGGTCGTCGTCGCGCACGTCCAGCAGGACGGCTGGCCGGACCTGCGCCGGCGCTCGACGATGCTCCAGGCCGACCGCATCGGGCGCGGCGAGCTGGTGCCTGCGCTGAGCGCGCGTGAGCTGCTCCAGGAGGAGCGCCGGTTGTTCTACGTCGCCTGCACCCGCGCCCGCTCCCGGCTGGTCGTCACCGCCGTCGCGTCCGCCGAGGACGACGGCGAGCAGCCCTCCCGGTTCCTCGCCGAGCTCGGCGTGACGGTCGAGAAGGTCGACGGGCGCCCGGCCCGGCCGCTGTCGCTCGCCGGGCTGGTGAGCGAGCTGCGGCGCACCGTCGCCGACCCCGACACCACCCCGGCCCTCCGGTCCGCCGCCGCCCGACGGCTCGCCCGACTGGCGGGGGAGACGATCAACGACCGGGCGCTGGTCCCGCAGGCGGACCCGTCGGCCTGGTGGGGCACCCGCGCCGCCACCCGGTCGGTACGGCCGGTCCGCGACCCCGACCAGCCGGTGCCGGTCTCGGCGTCGATGCTCGAGCACGTCATGACGTGCCCGACCCAGTGGTTCCTGATGGCCGAGGCCGGCGGAGCGGGGCCGGCCCACCAGTCCGCGAACATCGGCCAGCTCGTCCACGCCCTCGCCCAGCGGGTCGCCGCCGGCGAGGTCGCGCCCGACCTCGACCTGCTCATGCGACACGTCGACGAGGTCTGGGGCCGGCTGCACTTCCGCACTCCCTGGTCGGCCGCACGCGAGCACGACCGCATCGAGGTCGCGCTGGCGCGGTTCCTCGAGTGGCACGAGCACAACCCGCGCAAGCTGATCGGCACCGAGGAGAAGTTCGAGACCGTGGTCGAGCTCGACGGCGGCGAGCAGGTCCGCCTCAACGGTTACGCCGACCGCCTCGAGCTGGACGCCGACGGCCGGGTCGTCGTGGTCGACCTCAAGACCAACAAGGGCAAGCCCTCCGGACCGGAGGTGCTGCGGCACGTGCAGCTCGGCCTCTACCAGTACGCCGTCGACCACGGCGCCGTCGACGGTCACCCGGAGTCGGGCGGCGCCGAGCTCGTGCAGCTCGGCCTGCCCGACAGCGACTCCGCCCTCGTCCAGCGGCAGCCGCTGTACGCCGACGACGGCCCCGAGCGCGCCACCCTGCGGTCGCAGGTGGAGCGCGCCGCGGCCCTGGTCCGGGCCGAGACCTTCCCCGCGGTGGCCGGCGCCCACTGTCGCGACTGCGACTTCACGGCCGTCTGCCCGATCCAGGGGGCCGGGTCGGTGACCGCCCGATGAAGACTCCTGAGGAGCTCGCCGCCTTGATGGGCTGGGACTTCGTGCCCAGCTCCGAGCAGTGGGACGCCATCCGCGCCCCGCTGGCACCGGCCGTCGTCATCGCCGGCGCCGGGTCCGGCAAGACCACGTTGATGGCCGCCCGCGTCGTCTACCTCGTGGCGACCGGCCAGGTGACGCCCGACCAGGTGCTCGGCCTGACGTTCACCACCAAGGCGGCCAGCCAGCTGCGCGCGAAGGTCCGCGAGGCCCTGCTGGCGGCCGGCCTGCTGCCGGAGCCGTCCACCGACACCGACGACACCCTCGAGCCGACCGTCGCGACCTACAACGCCTACGCCGCGAGCCTGCTCACCGACCACGGCCTGCGCATCGGCCACGAGCCGGACACCCGGGTGCTCAGCGACGCGTCGAGGTACCAGCTCGGCGCGCGGGTCGTCGAGCGGCACACCGCCGAGGTCCGGTTCCTCACCGACCACCCGCCGACCGCGATCCAGAACCTCCTCGCCCTCGATGGTGCGATGAGCGAGCACCTCGTGTCGCCGGACGACGTGCTGGGCCTCGACCGGGAGGCCGAGGCGGCGTTCCAGCGGGCGTTCGACGAGGAGGAGGCGGGCAGGGGCCGCAAGACCTACCTCGAGCCGCCCGCCTCGGCCATCAACGCGATCGAGCGGCGGCGCGAGCTGATGGAGCTCGTCGTCGGCTACCGCCGCCTCAAGCGCGACCTCGGCCTGATGGACTTCTCCGACCAGATCGAGCTCGCGGCCCGGCTGGCGGTCGAGCAGCCGGACGTCGGCGCGCTGGAGCGCGCGCGGTTCCGGATCGTGCTCCTGGACGAGTACCAGGACACGTCGGTCGCGCAGGCCACCATGCTGTCCCGGCTGTTCGGCGGCGGGCACGCCGTCACCGCCGTGGGCGACCCCAACCAGGCGATCTACGGCTGGCGCGGCGCGTCGGTGTCCAACATCCTGCACTTCGCCGACACCTTCGGGGCGTCGGAGGTCTTCCCGCTCACGGTCAGCCGCCGCTCGGACCGCCGCATCCTCGAGGTGGCCAACCGGCTCGCGCAGCCGCTCTACGACAAGTACGCCGGCCAGGTCGTCCGGCTGGCACCCAAGGACGACGCGGGGGAGGGCGTGGTGGGCGTGCGGGTGCTGCCCACGCACGCCGAGGAGCTGGGGTGGCTGGCCGACGAGGTGACGGCCGCGCACGACGCGGGCACCGCGTGGTCCGGCATCGGCGTGCTCACCCGCGACAACGCCCACGCGGCCGACGTCTTCGACGCGCTGACCGCGCGCGACGTCCCGGTCGAGATCGTCGGCCTGTCCGGTCTGATCCGGCTCCCGGAGGTGGCCGAGGTGGTGGCCACCCTCCACCTGCTCAACGACGTCACCGCGAACGCCTCGCTGCTGACGCTGCTCACCGGGCCGCGCTGGGCGATCGGGCCCCGGGACCTCAGCCTGCTCGCGCGGCGGGCCGGGGTGCTCGCCGGCCACGGCCCGCGGACGGCCGCGACGCTGGCCGACCAGCTCATCGGGATCGCCGACGGCATCGACCCGGCCGAGATCGCCTCGCTCGGCGACGCCCTCGAGGACCCCGGCGACGCGCCGTACTCTCCGGAGGCCCTTGACCGCTTCCGCCTGCTCGCGTCCGAGCTGCGCATGCTGCGCGCCGGTGTGGGCGAGCCGCTGCTCGACATCGTCCGGCGCATCATCGACACCTCGGGCGTCGACATCGAGCTCGCGTCGGCGGTGTCGCCGGCCGCGGCCGCGCGTCGCGACAACCTCGACCTCTTCGTGAAGGCGGTCGCGGAGTTCCAGGCCGTCGACGGCGACGTGTCGCTGTCCGCCCTGCTGGCCTACCTCACCGCCGAGGACGACCAGGGCAACGGCCTCGACCTGGCGACCCCGACCGCCGCCGACTCTGTCAAGCTGCTCACCGTCCACCGCGCGAAGGGCCTCGAGTGGGACCACGTGTTCCTGGTCGGCGTCTGCGACACCAGGTTCCCGTCCAACCGCTCGCGGACGCTGTGGACCTCCTCGCCGGCGGTGCTGCCGGCACCGCTGCGCGGGGATGCGCGCGACCTGCCGCAGCTGGCCGGCCACGACAAGGCGGCGCTCGACGCCTACCGCGCCGACACCCGCGCCCACGACCAGGAGGAGGAGCTCCGGCTCGGTTACGTCGCGTTCACCCGTGCCGCGCACCGCCTCAGCGTCACGTCGTACCTCTGGAGCGCGCGCGCCACGCCCTTCGGCCCGTCGGCCTACCAGGCCGTGGTCCGCGACCAGCTCGAGGCGTGGGGCGAGCCGGTCGGTGACGCCTGGCTCGACAAGCCGGTGAAGGGCGACCCCAACCCCTACGACGCGGTCGACCCCTCGCGCCCCTGGCCCGAGCCGGGTCCGGGTCGCGAGGCGGCGCTGCGCATCGCGGCCGCTCGGGTGGTCGCCGAGGCCGACGCGAGCGCTCCCGACGAGGGGCTGGACATGATCGAGTCCGCGCAGGTGGCCGACTGGGACGTCGAGCTCGACCGGCTGGTCGCCGAGGCCCGCGCCGACCGCGACCGGGTCGTCGACGTGCCGTTGCCGACCTCGCTGTCCGCGACCGCGCTGTCGCGTCTGCGCACCGAGCCCGAGGCGTTCGCCCGCGAGCTGGCCCGTCCGATGCCGCGCCAGCCGTCCCCGGCCGCGCGCTTCGGCACCCGCTTCCACGCGTGGGTCGAGGCACGCTTCGGCCAGCAGGACCTCTTCGACCCCGACGAGCTCCCCGGCCAGGGCGACGCCGGCATCGACTCCGACGACGACCTCGCCGACCTGATCGAGACCTTCGAGCGCGGGCCGTTCGCCGACTGGGCCCCGCACGCTGTCGAGGCGCCGTTCGCGCTGGTCCTCGACGGCCAGGTCGTGCGCGGACGGATCGACGCGGTGTACGCCCAGTCCGACGGGTTCCTCGTCGTCGACTGGAAGACCTCGCGCAAGGACGAGGCCGACGAGCTCCAGCTCGCGCTGTACCGCCTGGCCTGGGCCGAGCTGTCCGGCGTGCCGCTCGAGCAGGTGCGCGCGGCGTTCTACTTCGTGCGCAGCGGCCGGGTCGTGGAGCCGGAGTCGCTCCCGGGCCGCGAGGAGCTCGAGGGCCTGCTCATGCCGTGAGCGTCGCAGGACCGAGCTTGCGAGGTCCTGGTCAGACGCCAGGTCGAGGAGGGCTCGACGTGGACCCGAGCTCGCGAGGGGCTGCGTGACCCGTCTCGAGATCAAAGGCGGCCGTCAGCGCGATCTCGACCATGTCGGCGAAGGTGCGTTCGCGTTCCTCGGCCGACGTCTCCTCGCCGGTGACGACGTGGTCGGAGACCGTGCACACGGCCAGCGCCTTCCGCTCCCAGTGCGCGGCGATCGTGTAGAGCGCGCTGGCCTCCATCTCCACGCCGAGCACGCCGTAGGACACCATCCGTGTCATCAGCTCGGGTCGGCTGGCGTAGAACGAGGAGTCGGCGGAGAAGATGAGCCCGACGTGCGCGGTGACGTCCCGGGCCTCGGCCGCGTCGACCGCCGCCCGCAGCAGGCCGAAGTCGGCCACCGGGGCGTAGTCCAGGCCCTCGAAGGTGATCCGGTTCATCGCCGAGTCCGTGCACGCGCCGGAGGCGATGATCACGTCGCGCACCGCCACCTTCTCCGAGAGCGCGCCGCACGAGCCGACCCGCACGATCGAGCGGACGTCGTACTCGTCGAACAGCTCGTTGACGTAGATCGCCATCGACGGTTGTCCCATCCCCGACCCCTGCACCGAGACACGCTGCCCCTGCCAGGTGCCGGTGAAGCCGAGCATGCCGCGGACCTCCGAGTAGCACGTGGCGTCCTCGAGGAACGCCTCGGCGATCCACTGCGCTCGCTTCGGGTCGCCGGGCAGCAGGACGACGGGGGCGATCTCGCCGGGCTGGGCGCCGATGTGGGTGCTCACGATGGCTAGCCTGCCATTCCGTGAGCTTCCCGCACCTGGACCTGGCGGCCAACGCGCACGACCGAGCCGGGGAACGACGCGTCGACGACGCGTGGCTCGACGAGCGCTGGGCCGACCCGGAGACCCGTGTGCTGGTCGTGTCGGGGACCCGGATCCGCCCGGTCGACGGCACCGTGCCCTGGTCGGCATCCGCCGACGTACCTCCCGCGGGGACGCGGGTCCTGCTGGGCGAGCGCGACGGGCGGACCTGGTTCGCGCTGCTCGTCGACCCCGCGGACGCCCCCGGTGAGCGGGGCGAGTACGTCGGGATCCGCGAGGTCCTCCCGTACCTCGCCCGCGACACCGTCGACGCGCCCTTGGTGTTCCACGCCATCGGGATGGCCGAGTGGCACTACGCCACCCGCCACTGCCCGCGCTGCGGCGGGACGCTGGAGTCGAGGTACGCCGGCGCGGAGCTCGTGTGCACGGAGTGCGGCAAGGCGCAGTTCCCTCGGACCGATCCGGCAGTCATCATGGCGATCACGTACGGCGACCCAGGTGCCGATGACGAGCAGCTGCTCCTGGGGCGCCAGGAGTCGTGGCCGGCAGGGCGCTACTCGACGCTGGCCGGGTTCCTCGAACCCGGCGAGACCCTCGAGGACGCCGTGCGGCGGGAGGTCTGGGAGGAGGTCGGCGTGCGGGTCGGCGAGGTCACGTACTTCGGCAACCAGCCCTGGCCGCTGCCGGCCTCGCTGATGCTGGGGTTCGTGGGCCGGGCCGAGAGCAGCGAGATCGTCGTCGACGGCAAGGAGATCGAGGACGCCCGCTGGTTCACCCGCGCCGAGATGCGCACCGGAGCCGAGGCCGGCGACCTGGTGCTGCCGGGCGGCGTCTCGATCAGCCGGTCGCTGGTCGAGCACTGGTTCGGCGGGCCGCTCCCCGGGAGCTGGTGAGCGTGACCCAGACGTCCTCCGGCCGGTGGCGGGCGCTGCTCGAGTGCATGGTCGACCGTGACATCAGCCGGCTGCTGCTGATCGTCGGAGCGCGCTCGGGGACCGACGTGGCGCTCTTCCTCGCGACCTCGGTGGTGGCCTTCGACCTCGGCGGCGCGACCGCGGTGGGCGTGGTCGGCGCCGTACGCGTGCTGCCGTCGATGGTGACGGCCGGCTCGGCGGCGCTGGTCGCCGACCGGGTGCGCCGTCCGCTGGTCATCGCCGGCGTCAACGCCTGTTTCGTCGTGGTGGCGCTGGCGCTCGCGCTCGGGGTCGCGCTCGACCTCGGCCTGGTCTACCTGGTGCTCGTGCAGGGTGTCGGGTCGGTCGTCTCGGGCCTCATCAAGCCGAGCATGCAGGCGCTGCTGCCCCAGCTGGTCGGCGAGCCGCGCAAGCTGCTCCCGGCCAACTCCGCGTGGGGACTGGTCGACGCCATCGGTGGCGTGACCGGTCCGGCTGCGGCGACCGGCCTGCTCTTCGCGGTCGGACCCGAGGGTGTGCTGGTGGCCCTCGCCGTCGTGTACGCCGCGACCGCGGCGCTCGCCCTGAGCATCCGGACGCCGTTCCAGCCGCCCACGCACCCCCATCACCGCCAGTCGTTCTGGAAGGACTCGGTGGGCGGCGTCGCGCTGTTCATGCGCCGTGGCGGCCGGGCCCACTTCACCGTGTTCCTCACCCAGCGCCTGCTGAGCGGCCTGGTCACGGCCTTCGTCATCCTCTACGCCCACGACGTCGCGACCGACGGCGACTCCGCGTCGGGCACCCTCCTCGCGGCGCTGGGGGTCGGTGCCTTCGCGGGCTCGGCCGCGGCGATGGTCACGCACGGGCACGGCCGGTTCTGGTTCGTCACCGGGTCGGTGCTGACCAGCCTGCCGCTGGCCCTCGTGGGTCTCACCGACCAGATCCCGGTCGCGTTCGCGCTGCTGCTGGTCAGCGGCGCCGGCGCCGCGCTCGCCGGGACGCACGGGGCGACCCTGCTCAACCGCTGGCTGCCCGACCACGTCGCCGGCCGTGCGTGGGGAGCCCTGTTCGGCGTCGGCGCGGCCACGGCTGCGCTCGGCTCGCTGGCCGCTCCCGCACTGGCGAACTGGCTGGGCATCCACGAGGCGATGGTGCCGCTCGGCCTGGCCGCCGCCCTCGTCCCGATCCTCTGCTCGCCCGGGCTGCGGTTCCTGGAGTCCAGCGTGACCCCGCGCCCGGAGGCGCTCGCCGTCATCTCGCGGACCGAGGTCCTGTCCAACCTCCCCGAGGTGTGCCTGGTGCGGCTCGCCGCCGCCGCGCAACCGCGCGAGGTGGGCACCGGGGAGGTGGTGGTCGCCCAGGGCGACGTCGGCGACGAGTTCTTCATGGTCGAGCGCGGCGAGCTGCAGGTGACGCAGGACGGGCTCGACGTACGCCGCCTCGGTCCGGGTGACTCCTTCGGCGAGGTCGCGCTGCTGCACGCGATCCCGAGGACGGCCACCGTCAGCGCGATGGAGCCGAGCGCGTTGCTGTCGCTGGACCACGAGACCTTCGTGGCGACCGTGACCGGTCACGCGCCCACGGAGGACTGGGCGGACGGCCAGGTCGCCGGTCTGCTGGCCGAGGACGAGCTCCGGGCCCGGTGAGGGGTGTCCAGGCTCGCGCTCGTCGCCACCAGGTGGCGGACCCTTCGGGAGGTGCTCGCCGAGCGTGACCTCGGCCGGCTGCACGTGACGGTCGGGCTCTGGGCCACCGCGGACGCGGGGTTCCTGCTGGCGACGACCGTCACGGCGTACCGCCTCGGCGGACCCACGGCGGTCGGACTCGTCGGGGCCGTCCGGGTGCTGCCGGCTGCCGTCACCTCGAGCGCGGCGACGCTGGTCGCGGACCGCGTGCCGCGCACGCGCCTGGTCGCCGCGGTCAGCCTCGGCGCCGCGACGGCCTGCGTGGCGATGGCGGTCGCGGTCGAGCTCGGAGCCGGGCTCGCCCTGCTGGTGGCGGTGCAGGCCGTCGGGTCGCTGGCGACGGGCTGGGCCAAGCCGAGCCTGCAGGCGCTGGTGCCCCAGCTCGTGCGGTCGCCGGACCGGCTGCTCCCGTCGGCGACGATGTGGAGCTTCCTCAACGGCCTCGGTTCATTCATCGGCCCGGCCGCGGTGGGACTGCTGCTGGTCGTCGCCGACGCCGGGACGGTGTTCGGCGCGCTGGCCGCGTGGTACGTGCTGACGGCCCTCGTGGTGGCCAGCATCCGGACGCCGTTCCAGCCGGCCCGAGCGCCCACGGGCACGGGTGTCTGGACGTCGTGGCGGCACTGGGCCGCCGGGCTCACGCCGTTCGGCGTCCACGGCGGTCGGTCCTTCCTGTCGCTCTACCTCGTCCAGAAGCTGGTGAGCGGGCTGCTGACCGCGCTGGTCGTCATCGACGCCCAGGACCTGGTGAGCAACGGCGACGCCCTCTCGGGCGCGCTGCTCGCGGCGATCGGTCTCGGCGGGCTGGTGGGCGCCTTCGCGGCGCTGGTCACGTTCGGGCGGATCCGGACGTGGTACGCCGTGGCGGCGGCCGTGACGGCCCTGCCGCTCGTCGTGGTGGGGCTGACCGACGAGCCGTGGGTGGCCGCAGCGGGCCTGGCCGTGAGCGGTGGCGGCGCGGCGCTGTTCGGCATCTTCGCCTCGGCGTTCCTCAACCGCTGGCTGCCCGACCACGTGGCGGCCCGGGCGTGGGGCATCCTCATCGGGCTCGGCGCCCTGGCCGTGGCGGCCGGCTCCCTGGTCGCGCCGCACCTGTCGGCCTGGCTGGGGCCCGGCGGTGCGCTGGTGCTCGTCGGGGCAGTCGCGGCTGCCGCGCCGCTGCTCTTCGTCCGGGCGCTCGGCACCCTCGAGACCCGCATCACGCCGCCGCCGGACGTCGTGGCCCTGCTGGCCGGCACGCACGCGCTCGCGGCCCTGCCCGACCTCTTCCTGGCGCGCCTCGCGGTCATCGCGGAGTCCCGGTCGGTCGAAGCCGGCGAGGCCGTGGTCCGCGAGGGTGACATCGGCGAGGAGTTCTACGTCGTGGTCGAGGGCGACCTGGTCGTGAGCCGCGACGGCGGTGAGGTACGCCGGCTCGGCCCGGGAGACTCCTTCGGCGAGGTGGCGCTGCTGCACGCCGTGGCCCGGACCGCCACTGTCGTCGCCCAGTCGCGCAGCACGTTGGTGGCCATCGGCCACGACGCGTTCGTGCACATCGTCACCGGCCACGGGCCGACCGACGAGTGGACCCAGTCCGCGGTGGCCGGGCTGCTGGCCGAGGACGACCGCCGTACGTCGTCCTGAGACCCACCTGTGGCGTCGTTCCTGCCGGTGTGGCGTCGTTGCAACGACGCCGAACGTCCGTGATACCCGCTCGAGCGGGTATCACGACCCGGCGATCAGCCCGCCAGCGACGCCAGCTTCTCCTGGACCTGCTTGAGTGAGGGGTTGGTCTGCGCCGTGCCGTCGGAGTAGACGAGGGTGGGCACGGTCTGGTTGCCGTGGTTGACCGTCTCCACCAGGGAAGCCGCCTCGGGGTGCTGCTCGATGTCGACGACGTCGTACTCGACGCCCTCGCGGTCCAGCTGGCTCTTCAGCCGGTGGCAGTAACCACACCACGGGGTGCTGTACATGGTGAAGGTTGCGGTCGTGGTGGTCCCAGTCGCGGTGCTGGTCATCGAGGGGTGTCGCCTCCGGCGTCTAGATTGAGCCAACGGATGGATCATGGCCCGAGATCGGGCTCGTAGAAACCTCAACCATCATCACCCAGGAGTTGTTCCGTGCTCGACCCGGCCACTGTCTTGGACGGCCTCGACCCCGAGCAGCGCCGGGTCGCCGAGGCGCTGCGCGGACCGGTGCGGGTGCTCGCCGGCGCCGGCACGGGCAAGACCCGCGCCATCACGCACCGCATCGCGCACGGCGTCGCGACGGGGGTCTACCAGCCGACCGAGGTGCTCGCGGTCACGTTCACGACCCGCGCGGCCGGCGAGATGCGGCAGCGGCTGCGGATGCTGGGCACCCAGGGCGTCCAGGCACGCACCTTCCACTCCGCCGCCCTGCGTCAGCTGCGGTACTTCTGGCCGCACGTCCACGGCACCGAGCTGCCCACGCTGACCGAGTCCAAGCTCGGGATGATGGCCACGGCCGCCTCGCGCCAGCGCGTCCGCGCCGACCAGGCGACGCTGCGCGACCTGGCCTCCGAGGTCGAGTGGGCGAAGGTCAGCAACGTCCGGCCCGACGACTACGCCCGTCTCGCGCTGCGCACCGGGCGCTCGGTCAACAACGTCGACCCCGAGACGGTCGCGCGCATCTTCGGCACCTACGAGGACGTCAAGCGCGCCCAGGCGCGGATGGACATGGAGGACGTCCTGCTCCTCACCGCCGGGATGCTCGCCGACGACGAGCGCGTGGCGGCCCAGGTTCGCCGTCAGTACAAGTGGTTCGTCGTCGACGAGTACCAGGACGTCTCGCCCCTCCAGTCCGCGCTGCTCGACCTGTGGCTCGGCGGCCGCGACGAGATCTGCGTCGTCGGCGACCCGGCCCAGACGATCTACTCGTTCGCCGGCGCCGACGCGTCGTACCTCCGCGACTTCCCCCGCAAGCACGACGGCACCACGTCCATCGACCTGGTGCGCAACTACCGCTCCACGCCCGAGGTCATCGCGGCCGCCAACGACCTGCTCGCCGGCACGCCCAGCGCCGGCGTGCGGCTCCAGGCGCAGGTCCCTTCCTCGGGCACCGCGGGCGGTGCCGTCACCTACACCCCGTACGCCGACGAGGTCGCCGAGGCCGAGGCCGTCGCCGCCACCATCGCCCAGGCCGTCGCGCAGGGCACCCCGCCCGGCGAGGTCGCGGTGCTGTTCCGGATCAACGCCCAGTCCGAGGCCTACGAGGAGGCGCTGGCGGCCCGGGGCATCCCCTACGTCGTGCGCGGCGCGGCCCGCTTCTTCGACCGGGCCGAGGTACGTGAGGCCGTCACCCGCCTGCGCGGAGCCGCTCGCAGCGGCACCGAGGAGGGCGACGGGCTCGTCGACGCCGTTCGCGGCGTGCTCAGCGTGATGGGCTGGACGCCCGAGGCCCCTGCCGCGCGCGGCCAGACCCGCGACCGCTGGGAGTCGCTCCAGGCGCTGGTCGACCAGGCAGCCGAGCTCGCGTCCACCGGCGTCGACGACCTCGGCGTGTTCGTCGACGACCTGGACCGCCGCGCGTCCGAGCAGCACGCCCCGGTCGCCGGCGGCGTCACCCTGGCGACCCTGCACGCCGCCAAGGGCCTCGAGTGGGACTGCGTCTTCGTGGTCGGCGTGTGCGAGGGCACGCTGCCGATCACCTACGCCGAGTCACCGACCGCGGTGGAGGAGGAGCGCCGTCTGCTGTACGTCGGCGTCACCCGCGCCCGCAAGGCGCTGGCCGTCTCCTGGGCCTGGGCGCGCAACCCCGGCGGCCGCGCGACCCGCAAGCCGTCCCGCTTCCTCGACGCCCTGCTGCCCGACGCCGCCAGGGCCCAGCCGGGCGGGGCGCGCAGCCGCAAGGTGGTCAGCTGCCGCGAGTGCGGCAAGCCGCTGGCCACCGCGGCGGAGAAGAAGCGCGGCCGGTGCGCCGACTGTCCCGCGTCGTACGACGAGGAGCTGTTCGAGCAGCTGCGCACCTGGCGCAGCGGGCAGGCGGCGGAGGAGTCGGTGCCGGCCTACGTCGTGTTCACCGACGCCACTTTGCAGCTGATCGCCGAGCACAAACCCCGCTCCGAGGAGGCCCTGCTGCGCATCAACGGCATCGGTCGGGCCAAGCTGGACAGGTACGGCGACGCCGTTCTGGCCTTGGTGGGCTAGAGATTCCAAGAAATCTCCAAGACACCCGGAAAAAGAATTGCCCACCCCTACGGGGGCGGGGTACCTTGCTGCTCCGACACAAGAGCACGCGCACTCAGGCCCTGACAACGCCCGCGCCCGATGACCCGAAGGAGGTGGCCCAGATGAACACGATGCACACCGCGACGATGGAGCTCATCCCGTCGCGTATCGGCATGTCCGCCTACGGCCGCGCCTTCGGTGCTGTTGTCGGCGCTGACGTGTGCGTGCAGACGACCGCGGTCGTCCTCGGCGCCACCACGGGCCGGATCAAGGGCGACTTCCCGGGGACCTCTGCCTGGAGACCACCGAGCAGGTGATTCATCACCACTCGGCAGCCTCCAGGCCGCGGAACCCGAAAACCGGGATCCGCGGCCTTCGTGTTTCTCAGGCCCACACATGCATCCGAGAGCACGACCCACGTACCGAAAGCCACCAGCGATCAGGTCACGAAGGAGGTGAGAAACATGACCATCACTGTTCTCGACCGCAGGGATGGAGCTGCCGAGGAGGTCTCGCAAGGGATCTCGTTGGGCCAGCTGCACGACGCGGCCGACCAGGTGGACGACGAGCTGCTGCCCTGCCGAGTCAACGACTCGGACCTGTGGTTCGCCGAGTCGCCCCAGGACGTCGAGTTCGCCAAGGCGCTGTGCAGGGACTGCCCGGTCCGCGCGCTGTGCCTGGACTCAGCCCTGGAGCGCCGTGAGCCCTGGGGTGTCTGGGGAGGTGAGCTGTTCCTGCAAGGAGTGGTGATCCCCCGGAAGCGTCCGCGCGGCCGTCCCCGGAAGAACGAGCCGGCGTGGCCCGCCGCCTGAGCCTTCGAAAGTCAGGCAGCTCGGACCACCACCACGATCGAAGGATCTGAAGAAGAAACCCACCATGAGGACCAACCAGAACCGGAGCACCGAGATGCACACCATGCACGAAGCCCTCGCGCGCGCACAGATGACCGCGCGCCTGGGAGAGGCGCAGCAGCTTCGCCGTGGCCACCAGCTGACCATGGCCCGCCGACTCGGCAAGAAGGCCGAGCAGGCATCGCAGCAGGCGACCCTCGCCCTCGCTCGCGTCATCTGACCATCACGAAGGACCAACCAACCACCATGTCGACCCACCAGAACCGGAGCACGAAGATGAATCTCATGCACGAAGATCTCGCTCGCGCACAGATGCGCGCGCGCCTGGGAGAGGCGCACCAGCTGCGGCGTGGCCACCAGATGGCCCTCGCCCGTCGCTTGAGCCGCAAGGCCGAGCAGGCCGCCCAGCAGGCGCGACTCGCGCTCGCTCGCGCGCTGTGAGCAAGAACCACCCCGATTGACCTGATCGCGGTGCAACCGAGGCCGGGGACGACAACCGTCGTCCCCGGCCTCAGCCATGTCCGCGCCGGTCGAGGAGGGGCGGCGTACATTCCGACACGTGAAGACCTGCGACTTCTGCGGCAAGCAGGCGCCCGACGAGGAGACCCTCACCTGGACCACGTCGGTGGAGAACAAGCGGCCGCGCACGTACTGCGACACCTGCTCGCGTGAGCACCTCCGCGCCATGGAGTCCAAGCTCGACTCCGAGTGGTGGTGACAGCGGGCCGCTGCCTCTTGTGGTCGACCTCGCGCGGGAGGACGCTGCGATGAGCGGGAAGTTCCTGCGGCGAAGGGGGCAGCGAGCAACATGCCGGAGTTCATGGACGTCCACACCTCGATGAAGGGCGTGACCAGCGAGGCGCTCCTCGAAGCGCACAACGCCGACCTCGCGATCCAGGGCGACGAAGGCGTCAACTTCAAGCACGCGTGGGCCGACCCCGAGTCGGGCATGGTCTTCTGCCTGTCGGAGGGGCCGAGCGCCGAGGCGGTCCAGCGGATCCACGAGCGGGCCGGGCACCCCGCCGACCAGATCTACGAGGTGCCGGTCCAGGCGTAGCCGGGCACTCAGCCCCACGAGCAGCCGCAGTGCGGGTGCCGGGGCCAGAAACGCGAGGGGCACGCCAGGTCGGCGCCGACGGTCAGGGTCGCCGACCAGGTCGCGGGTGCGTCGCCCTCGGCGTACGTCGTCAGGTCGCGGACCGCGAGCGCGGCCGCGGCGTGCGCCAGCACCGCGTCGTACGGCGGGGGCGGCTGGTCGACGTCCTCGAGCTGCTCGAGCACGAGGGCCCGGCGCGGGTCGTCCTCGCCGAGGTGGGCGTCCAGGCAGCGCAGGCAGGCGGTCGTCCCGGGCGCCACGAAGGGTCCGAGCCGGGCGCGGTCGGGCAGCAGCGCGAGCAGCAGGTGCGGACGGTCGTCGGTCACCAGCGCGTCGACCAGGGAGCGTGGCGGCTCGCCGGCGGTGACGAGGAGCGTCACCGACGGGCGCCCAGGACCGGCGACGGCCACGCCTGCCTCGGAGAGCCACTGGCCGATCACGGTCTGCCAGCGCTGGGGCGCCCGGACGTCCACGGTGCAGGACGCCCGCGACGCCAGGCGCGCGGGTGCCTCCGGGCCGTGGCTGGCGAACACGGGGACGACGCCGGCACGGCGCGACGTGAGGTCGCGCTGGTCGACCACGAGCCCACGCTCGACGAGCCGTTGGTAGGCCAGCCCGGCGTCCGGTGTCAGCGCGTCCAGACCGGCGGCGGCCTCGAGGTCGCGGAGCAGGCGACGGACGCCGGGGGAGTCGGGCAGCACCACGCGCGGCTCGTCGAGGCCCACCTGGAGGTGGGTGTCGTCACGACGGTAGACGCGCAGGCCGGGCCGGAGGACCGGTCGGCTCCGCACCCGTGACGCCACGGCCCGCACGTTGCCACGGACGGCCGGGCTCCGGGGCGGCCTCTCCACAGACGACAGCGGCGCCGCCCGGCCGTGGCCGGGAGGCGCCGCTCCTAGATTTCGAGACGGCTGGCTCAGTCCCTCGCGTCGCTTCGGGCCTGTGCGAGCCTCCTCAATCTCCTCGCCTCACTCGACCGGCTCGCACGCTCGCCGATCGAGGGCTCGGAAGACTTGATCAGGCCTTGCCGAGGATGCGGTTGAGGTTGATGCCGCAGACGGGGCACTTGGCCTTGGCCATGCGGGTGCCCTTGTCGTTGACGTGGACCTCGCCCTCGGCCTCTCGCTTCTCCTTGCACTTCACGCAGTAGAACTCGCCGCTCCAGGTCTCCGCCATGACGGCCTCCTTGCCTATCTGTATCTCGGTCGTCGCGACGGGGTTTCTCGGGGGAAGCCCGTCGGTGCCCGGCGTCGGTGCCGCCAAGCCGTTCTCGACCCTACGGCACGCTCGTCTGAGCGTGAAACAGGCGCACCGGAGCGTCGTCCGGTGTCGTATCGGTGTCGTCCGGGCCGGATTTCACGCTCAGTAGCCTGCGTCCATGACGCATCTCCGGTTCGAGCGCCCCTCCGAGGGGGTCGTGCTGCTCACCCTCGACAACCCCGACCAGCGCAACGCGATGTCGGACACCATGACAACCGAGTGGTCCGCAGCGGTCGCGGCGGTGGCCACGGACCCGACGGTCCGTGCGGTCGTGGTGACCGGCGCGGGGGCGGCGTTCTGCTCCGGCGGCAACACCTCGTGGATCGCCGGTGAGCCGGACGCGACGGTCGACGAGCTGCGCGGCCGGATGCTGCCGTTCTACCGCGCCTGGCTCTCGCTGCGGTCCCTCGAGGTGCCCACGATCGCGGCCGTCAACGGTCCGGCCATCGGCGCCGGGCTGTGCCTGGCGCTCGCGTGCGACATCCGGTACGCCGCCGGGTCGGCCCGCCTGGCTGCGCCGTTCGTCCGGCTGGGCATGCACCCGGGGATGGCCGCCACGTGGCTGCTGCCCGAGGTGGTCGGCCCCGCCGCGGCCCGCGACCTGCTGCTCACCGGCCGCACGGTCGACGCCGACGAGGCCCTTCGTCTGGGGTTGGTGTCCCGGGTCGTCCCCGACGCCGAGCTGCTCGACGAGGTGCTGGCCACCGCCGCGCAGATCGCCGGCACGGCGCCGATCGCCAGCCGGCTGACCAAGCTGGCGCTGGCCGACGGCGGCCACGCGTCGTACGAGTCCGCCCTCCAGTGGGAGGCGCTCGCCCAGCCGCTCACCTTGGCGACCGACGACCTCCAGGAGGGCATCCGCGCGGCCCGCGAACGGCGCACGCCCGAGTTCACGGGACGCTGACCACCGTCCGCGTGGCCCGCCGGGCACGAAGAAGGGGCCCCCGAACGATCCACGACGCTTGCCTTCCCCTTGCGAACGTCGTCTCTCGGAGCGGGAGCCCCATCTGCCGACCACGCTAGGTGCGGGGTCCGCACACGGTCAACGCGGGGGCGTGTCGCCCTGTGGACAGGCTGTGGACAACCCTGGGGACAACCGGGCCCGGCGGTGCAGGAGCGGTGGACAGGTAGCCTCGGAACGCCCTCGCTTGTGGACAGCGGGTGGCGACCGGGCGGCGTACGGCCCGCTGACCAGCGGCGATGCCGGAGGCGTTCGTCCACCGGGTGTGGACAGAAGAAAGTTCGAGGGGAATGGGCCAGACGCACGACGGGTCGTACGACGGGAGCCCGGTCACCGCGCTGCGCCGCATCGCCTTCCTCATGGAGCGCGGCCGTGAGGAGACCCGGCGCATCCAGGCGTTCCGCAACGCCGCCGCGGTCATCCTGCCGCTGTCGCACGACGAGGTGGCGGCCCGGGCCGAGGCCGGCACCCTGACCGACCTCGCCGGCATCGGGCCCAGCACCGCGGCCGTCATCACCGACGCCGTCCGGGGCGTCATGCCCGAGCGGCTGGTCAAGCTCGAAGCGGCGTTCGGGCCGCTGGTGAAGGGCGGCGACGAGGTCCGTGCGCTCCTGCGCGGCGACCTGCACTCCCACTCCGACTGGTCCGACGGCGGCTCGCCGATCGAGGAGATGGCGTTCACCGCGATCGAGCTCGGCCACGAGTACCAGGTGCTCACCGACCACTCGCCCCGGCTGACCGTCGCCAACGGACTGAGCGTCGAACGGCTGCGTCGCCAGCTCGGCGTCGTCGACGCGATCAACGAGCACCTCGACGACACGGGCGCGGGCCGGGACTTCACGCTGCTCAAGGGCATCGAGGTCGACATCCTCGACGACGGTTCGCTCGACCAGACCGACGAGCTGCTGGCGCAGCTCGACGTCCGGGTGGCCAGCGTGCACAGCAAGCTGCGCATGGACAGGGCGCCGATGACCAAGCGGATGATCGGCGCGATCGAGAACCCGCGGACGAACGTGCTCGGCCACTGCACCGGCCGGATGGTGATGGGCAACCGCGGCACCCGGCCACCGTCGGAGTTCGACGCCAAGGCGGTGTTCGCGGCCTGCGTCGCGCACGACGTCGCCGTCGAGATCAACTCGCGCCCCGAGCGCCGCGATCCGCCGACCAAGCTCCTCGAGCTCGCCCGCGACATGGGGTGCCTCTTCTCCATCGACAGCGATGCGCACGCGCCGGGTCAGCTCGACTTCCTGCAGTACGGCGCCGAGCGCGCCCACGACGCGGGCATCGACCCCGCCCGGATCGTCAACACCTGGCCCAAGGAGAAGCTCCTCGAATGGGCCAACCCAGGTCGCTGACGAGGTTGGGCCGACGGGGATAACGTGAGCCCCATGCCCCCGGACTCCGAGGTGGAGGTACGCCGCTCCAAGCGCCGCCGCCGCACCGTCTCGGCGTACCGCGAAGGGGACCGGATCATCGTGCTGATCCCCGCATCGCTGACGAGGCGTCAGGAAGCGGAGTGGGTCGAGACGATGGTCGCGCGCATCGAGAAGTCCGAGCGCCGCAAGCGACCGACCGACGACGACCTCCACGAACGCGCGGTGGCGCTCAGCGACGAGTACCTCGGCGGCCTGGCCCAGCCGGTGTCCGTCCGGTGGGTCGACAACCAGCGGTCGCGGTGGGGCTCGTGCACTCCCGGCGACAAGACCATTCGGCTGTCCGCGCGGCTGCAGGGCATGCCGTCGTGGGTCGTCGACTACGTGCTCGTCCACGAGCTCGCCCACCTGCTGGCGCCCGGCCACGACGCGGCGTTCTGGGCCTGGGTCGACCGGTACCCCCACGCCGAGAAGGCCAAGGGCTACCTGCTCGGCTGGTCCGCTGCGGCGCGGGTCGAGGACCTGCCCGGCGGGGACGTCGACTGACGAGGAGCCCTCAGAGCAGCAGGGCCCGGGCGCGGCTGACGAGCACGCGCATCTCGTCCTCGAGGTCGTCGGGCAGCGCGTCGACCGGCCACCAGCGGACGTCGAGCGACTCGTCGCTGACCTGGTGCCGAGCGCCGCTCGGTGCGACGGCGGCGTACCGCACGTCGAGGTGGTGCACCGTCCCGCGGGTGTCGCAGAACCCGACCGCGTGCTCGTCGAGGTGGACGGGCTCGGGGTGCAGCGCGAGCTCCGACAGGCCCGACTCCTCCGACGCCTCGCGCAGCGCGGCGCCGGCCAGGGTCGCGTCGCCCGGCTCGCAGTGACCGCCGAAGGCGAACCAGCGCCGCGCCTTCCTGTGCAGGTTCAGGAGGACGGCGTCGCCGTCGGCGGACACCACCAGCGTCCCGGCGGTCAGGTGGTCGGGGAAGCAGTCGCGCCACACGCCGTCGTCGTGGGCCTCGAGGTGGGCGACGTACCTGGCCCGCAACGCCTCCTGGTCGGCCGACGGCGCGCTCCAGCCGCGCAGCGTCGCCAGCGCGTCGGCGTGGAGCGTCACTCGTCGGAGCCGACGTGCCCGCCGTCCCCGTCGTCGCCGGTGCCCTCGTCGGTCCCGCCGTCGAGCATCTTCTGCAGCGCGGCGTCGAAGTCCTCCTCGGACATCTCGCCGGGCGCGGACGCGCCCTCGCGGAAGCCGAGCGGGTCGTCGAGGTCGGCGGCGGTCGGCAGCAGGGCCGGGCTCATCCAGACGCCGTCGCGGGCCTCGGTGCCCTGGCGCGTGCGCAGCGAGCCCCACAGGGTCGAGGCGTCGCGCAGCCGGCGCGGCCGCAGCTCGAGACCGACGAGGGCGGCGAAGGTCTCCTCGGCCGGACCGCCGGCCGCGCGGCGGCGGCGTACGGCCTCCTGGAGCTTGGTCGCGTTGGGCATCCGCTCGGCGGTGGCCTGGCCGACGACCTCGTCCACCCACCCCTCGACGAGGGCGAGGGTGACCTCGAGCCGTTCGAGAGCGGCCTGCTGGCCCGGCGACTTCTCCATCTCGAACATGCCGCCCTCCATGAGCTCGCGCATGGAGTCGGGGTTCGTCATGTCGATGCCCCGCATCTTCTCCTCGATGGAGCTCTGGAGGTTCGCGGTGTTGACCTCGATGCCCTTCGCGTAGTCGGCGACGGCGCCGAGCAGGTGCTCTCGCAGCCACGGCACGTGCGCGAAGAGGCGCTGGTGCGCGGCCTCGCGGAGCGCGAGGTACAGGACGACGTCCTCCTCGCTCACGTCGAGTCCGGAGGCGAACTCCTTGACGTTCTCGACGACCAGCGCGGCCTTCCCGGGCTCGCCCAGCGGCAGCCCGACGTCGGAGGCACTGAGCACCTCACCCGCGAGCGCGCCGAGTCCCTCGCCGACCTGGCTGGCCAGCATCGCGCCGACCGCCTTGCCGAGCATGCCGACGATCGGGCCGGTCATCGCCTGCGCCTCGGCCGGCAGCGCGCTGCCCAGCGAGGACACCGAGGACTCGGCGATCGGCTCGACGAGCCGCTTCCAGCGCTCGAGGGTGCCGACGATCCACTCGGCGCGGCTCCAGGCCGCGGTCGAGTGCACGCCCGAGGGGAACTCGGTGGTCTCGTCGAGCCAGAGGTCGGCCAGCCGGACGGCGTCGGCGACCTGCGACTGCTGCTTGTCGCTCGGGGAGGGGTCCTTGCCGACGGCGACCGCACGCCGCGCCATGTCGGTGGCGGCGTCCCAGTTCAGCGGGCCGTCGTACGGCTGCATCATCGCCTGGATCTGGCCGAACAGGGCGCTGAGGTCGGGCATGCCGCCGCCGGCCCCGCCCAGCTGTCCGCCGGGCCCGAAGAGCGCGCCGAACCCGCCCTGCATGTTCTGGAAGAACTGCTCGAAGGGCGTGCCCTTGAACGGGTTCTCGTCGCGGCCCTGGTCGTCGCCAGAGCCGTCGTCACCCGGGGTGTTCGTCATGCCCCCAACGGTACGGCGTCGGGACCAACGTTCGCCGAGAGCGGAACCTCCTAGGGTGGACCCGTGGACGTGCTGCGCCTGGTCGACATCCGGGACACCCCGCTCGACGTCGACGAGGTGATGGCGGCGCTCGACGACGACTCCTCGGGCGGCGTCACCGTGTTCGTCGGCCGCGTGCGTGACCACGACGGCGGTCAGGGTGTCACCGGACTCGAGTACTCCGCCCACCCCAGCGCCCTCGACACGCTGCGCGACGTCTGCGCGCAGGTCGCGTCGGCGTACGACGTCACCGCGCTCGCCGCCGTGCACCGCACCGGCACGCTGGCCATCGGCGACATCGCCGTCATCTGCGCGACGGCGACCGGGCACCGCGGCGAGGCGTTCGACGCGACCCGCGCGCTGATCGACACGCTGAAGGCCGAGGTGCCGATCTGGAAGCACCAGACCTTCGCCGACGGCACCGAGGAGTGGGTCGGCTCGCCGTAGCGCGCCTTCCTCGACCACCGGGGGAGCGTCCCTACCCTGAGGCGGTGGAGATCCTCCTCTGGCTGGTGCCGCCCGCGGTCGTGACGCTGCTCGCGATGGCGTGGGTCTCGTGGCTCGGCCGGGAGGGACGCGGCGAGGTCGACCGCGACGAGGCCGTGCGCCGGATGGGCACGGCCCTGGGCAAGGACCATCCCGGGGCCAGGTACGCGCGACCGGTCATGGTCCGCGACCGCAGCACCGGGATCGCCGTACGCCCGTCCTCGCGCCCGTCCTCGGAGCCGTCCTCCGAGCGGAGCACCACCCGCCGCGCCTCCTGACGTGGGGGTGAGAGGCTTCTCCGCATGACGCAGCGCACCCTGGCCGGCCTGGTGGCCGTGGTGCTCCTGGGCGCGCTCGCGGCCTTCGTGGTCTTCCGCCCGATGCCGTACGTCACCTACGAGCCGGGCGGCTCGATCGACGTGCTCGGGAAGTCCGACGGCAAGGAGATCATCCAGGTCACCGGGCACAAGAGCTATCGCGACGACGGCCAGCTGCGGATGACCACGGTGCTCGTGTCCACGCCCGGCGCGCGGCTGGACCTGTTCACGCTGATGTACGACTGGTTCGACCCCGAGGACGACCTCTACCCGTACGCCGCGGTGTACGCGCCGAACGAGTCCGACGACGAGCACCGCCAGCAGGGCCAGGCCGAGATGGTCGACTCCCAGCAGGCGGCCACCGCCGTGGCCGAGGAGGAGCTCGGCTACGACGTCGTGCACGTGATGGTCCGCAGCGTCACACGGGGGATGCCGGCGCAGGGGCACCTGGAGAAGGGTGACGAGCTGGTCAGCATCGGCGGGCAGCCGGTCCACTCCCGCGCCGACGTGCAGAACGCGATCACGGGCGCTCCGGCCGACCAGCCGCTGGACTTCGTGGTGCGGCGCGGCGGCCAGGACGTCACGACGTCCATCACCCCGACCATCCTCGACGGCAACCAGGTCGTCGGCATCAAGATCGGCGTGGACTTCGACCACCCGTTCGACGTCAAGGTACGGATCAACCCGAACATCGGCGGCCCGAGCGCGGGGCTGATGTTCTCGCTGGGGATCTACGACACCCTGACGCCCGGCTCGCTGACCGGCGACCACGCGATCGCCGGCACGGGGACGATGGACGAGGGCGGCACCGTGGGCCCGATCGGCGGCATCATGCAGAAGATCGTGGGGGCCCGGAACGACGGCGCGCAGCTGTTCCTGGTCCCTCCCGACAACTGCGACGAGGCCCTCCAGGCCCGCAACGGCGACATGCGTTTGGTGAAGGCCGTCACCATGCATGCAGCGGTCAAGGCGATCGAGTCGTGGGTGAAGAACCCGGACGCCGACCTGCCGACGTGCCGTGCGACCACCGACCGGAAGGCCGAGGGATGAGCAGCGCTGGACACCTGGAGGAGTCCCTCGACGGCGTCGACCCTGCGCTCGCCGCCGCCGTGCTCGAGATCGAGAGCCACATCGCCACCGGCGGCTGGGACCAGCCGGCGCGTCTCTACGCGCTGGTGCCCACCGCCGAGCTGGTCGAGCGCGAGCCCGCGCTGGCCCACGCCATGGGGCTCGACGAGGCGGCCGAGGAGGGCTCCTTCACCCCGGTCGAGCAGGACTCCATCGCCGACGCCGACCTCGAGCGCCAGCTCGCCACCATCGCCTGGCCGCCCGGCGTCGCCGGCTGCGCCGCGGTGGTGGAGCGGCTCGTGCTGCCGCCCGAGGCGGAGCAGGCCGTCCTCGACGACCCGGACAGCGCCGCGGCGTACGCCCGTCAGCACCCGGACCGGCAGGACGTGCGCATCGTCGCCGGCGCGACGCGCGCCGGCGCGACGTACTGCGCCCTGCGGCTGCGGGGCGCCGACGACGACCAGTCCGTGCTGACCGGCGCCGACCTGGTGCCCGGCCTGCTCGCGCTGCTGCGCGAGACTCTCGAGGACGACGAGCATGCCCCCGGAGAGGACCTCCCGTGAGCGACCGGTTCGACGACGACCTGCCCGAGGAGGCGGCCCCCGCTGCGCGGCCGCCGAGCCGCTCGCGCGCCCTGCTGATCACCGGCCTGGTGCTGGTGCTGGCGTTCTTCGCCCTGACGACGTTCGCCTCCATCTACACCGACCGGCTCTGGTACAGCGCCGAGGGCTACGGCGAGGTCTTCTCCAAGCTGTTCTGGACGCGCACCGGGCTCTTCCTGGTGTTCGGGCTGCTGATGGCGGCGTCGGTGGGCGCGAACATGTACCTCGCGCACCGCTTCCGCCCCTTCTTCCGGCCGGACTCCCCGGAGCAGGCCGGCCTCGAGCGGTACCGCGACGCCGTGCTGCCCGTGCGCGGCTGGCTGGTCGCCGGCGTCTCGGTCGTGATCGGCCTGTTCGCCGGCACCGCGGGCGCGGGGGAGTGGCGCTCCTACCTGCTGTGGGCCAACCGCACGTCGTTCGGCCGGGCCGACTCGTTCTTCGGTAAGGACATCGGCTGGTACGTCTTCGAGCTGCCGTGGCTGCACTACCTCGTGAACTTCACCATGGCCGCGCTGGTGATCTCGCTGCTGGCCGCCGCCACCGTGCACTACCTGTACGGCGGCATCCGGCTGCAGACGCCGGGCGACCGGCTCACCGGCGCCGCCCAGGTGCAGTTCTCCGTGCTGCTCGGACTGTTCGTGCTGGCGAAGGCCGCCGACTACTGGCTCGACCGCTACGACCTGGTCAGCGCGTCCGGCAAGCTCATCGACGGCATCACCTACACCGACGACCACGCCGTGCTGCCGGCCAAGAACATCCTGCTCGGCATCGCGGTCATCTGTGCGGTGCTGTTCTTCCTCAACATCTGGCGCCGCACCTGGACGCTGCCGTCGGTCGGCCTCGCGCTGCTGGTGCTGTCGGCGATCCTGCTCGGGATGATCTGGCCCGGCATCGTGCAGGCCTTCCAGGTCCGGCCGACGGAGCCGGACAAGGAGGCGACGTACATCTCGGCCAACATCGCCGCGACCCGGATGGCCTACCAGATCCAGGACGTCGCGGTGGAGGACTTCACCGACCAGTCCCTGTCGGGCACCGAGAACGAGCAGGCCGTGCTCGACGACACCGCCTCGGTGCCGCTGGTCGACCCGCAGCTGGTGCACTCGGCGTTCGAGCAGATCCAGCAGGTGCGGTCCTACTACTCGGTCGCCGACGTCCTCGACGTCGACCGCTACGACATCGACGGCACCGACCGGGCGCTCGTGCTCGGCGTGCGCGAGCTGGACCAGAGCGGCCTCTCCGACGACGCCAAGAACTGGTCGAACATCCACACCGTCTACACCCACGGCAACGGGATCATCGCGGCCTTCGCCAACCAGCGGCCGGTCGACGACTCCACGGAGGCCACCGAGATCGAGTGGGCCGAGGGCCAGCAGGTCAACCAGAACGCCCTGTCCGAGGCGACCGGCGGCTACGAGAGCCGCGTCTACTACGGCGAGCAGAGCCCCGACTACTCGATCGTCGGCAAGCTGCAGGGCGCGCCCGACGTCGAGCTCAACCTCGGCGGGGAGACCGACAGCAGCGACACCACGACATACGACGGCAAGGGCGGCGTCCAGGTCGGCAGCACGTTCCGCAAGCTGCTGTACGCCATCAAGTTCGGTGACCCGAACTTCCTGCTGTCGGAGCGGGTGAACGAGAACAGCAAGGTCCTCTACATCCGCAACCCGCGGCAGCGCGTGCAGAAGGTCGCGCCCTGGCTGACCGTCGACTCCGACCCGTACCCCGCCGTGGTGGACGGTCGCATCCTCTGGATCGTCGACGGCTACACGACCACCGACCGCTACCCGCTGGCGGAGAAGGAGTCGATCCAGACGATGACCGACGACTCCCTCACCCAGGCCAACAACCTGCCGATCGTGCCGACCGACCAGATCAACTACATGCGCAACGCGGTCAAGGCCACGGTCGACGCCTACGACGGCACGGTCAGGCTGTACGCCTGGGACGACACCGACCCGATGCTCAAGGCGTGGAGCAGCGCGTTCCCCGGCACCGTCCTGCCGAGGACCGAGATGCCGCAGGAGCTGCTCGACCACGTGAGGTACCCCGAGGACCTCTTCAAGGTGCAGCGCTACCAGTTCGCGCGGTACCACGTGACCGACGCCAGCGCGTTCTACAACAACAGCGCCCGCTGGGAGGTCCCGCCGGACCCCGAGCAGCGGGGCAAGCTGCAGCCGCCGTACCGGATGTTCGTCCAGGACGCCGACAGCGGCCAGGACCAGTTCTCCCTGACGTCGGTGTACGTGCCGTACAAGAAGAACAACCTGGCGGCCTTCGTGTCGGTGGACTCCGACGCGAACTCGAAGACCTACGGGCAGATCCAGGTGCTCCAGCTGCCCAACGAGAACACGCCCGGCCCCGGCAACATCGCCAACGAGATGCAGTCCGACGACAAGGTCACTACGCGCCTGTTCTCGCTGACCCAGGGCGCGTCCCAGATCAGGTACGGCAACCTGCTGACCCTGCCGGTCACCGGTGGCCTGATGTACGTCCAGCCCGTCTACGCCACGCGGACCAACTCGACGGCCAGCTACCCGATCCTGCGGTACGTCCTGGTCTCCTACGGCGACAAGGTCGGCATCGGCAGCACGCTCGAGAGCGCCATCATCGACGTCCTCGGCGGCACCGCGACCCCGACCGAGCCCGGCGACGGAGGCACCGACAACCCGCCGACCGACAACGGCAAGATCCCCGCCCGCGTCCGCGCGCTGCTGGCCCAGGCCCAGCAGGACTTCGACGCCGCCGACGAGGCCTTCAAGGCCGGTGAGGTCGGCAAGTGGGCGACGCTCATCGAGGCCGGCCGCAAGAAGGTCGACCAAGCCATCGCGATCCTCAACGAGAAGGGCAGCGGCGGGCAGCCGAGCGACACCCCGACGGACACCCCGACGGACACCCCGACGGACTCGCCGACCACCTCGCCGACCGAGTCACCCACCGACGAACCCACCATCACCCCGAGCGGGTGACGGCACGCCGTTCGGTGCACACCCGTGCAACGCGGCGCGGATTCCCCTAGCCTCGGGGCATGACCCAACCCCGGAGCGCCCAGCGACGACGTACCCGACGGGCGATCCTCGAGGCGACGGCGGACCTGCTGCAGCGCGGCGTCGACCCGACCATCAACGAGATCGCGGCGGCGGCCGAGGTGTCGCGGCGCACGGTGTACCTGCACTACCCGACCCTCGACCAGCTGGTCCTCGACGCCACCCTCGGCACCCTGAACGCCGACGTGGACGCCGCGTTGGACGCGGTCACCTCGACCGACCCCGAGGTGCGCATCGAGGCGCTGGTCGACGCGCTCTACGGGACGGTCGAACAGTCACTTCCCCTGGGACGCAAGCTGATCAAGCTCACCGTCGACGCGGAACCGCCGGCGCCGGGTGAGCCACGACGTGGTCACCGCCGGATCCGCTGGATCGAGTGGGCGGTCCAGCCCTGCCAGGCGACCCTGTCGACCGCGGCGTTCGACGACCTGGTGTCGGCGCTGGCGCTGGTCATCGGCTGGGAGTCGTTCATCGCGCTGGCCGACGTCCGCGGCCTCGCGCCGGCCGACGCGCGCGACCTCACGATCCGCACCGCGCGCACCCTCGTCCGGGCCGCTCTCGCCTGATCCTTGACAACGGCGGCTGGACGGAGTAACCATGTGTGTAGTAACTACACACCTGTGCACTTAGGAGGTAACCATGACCACGGATATCACGCCCGAGGACCGCACCGCACCCGCCACCGTCGGCCTCGTCGAAGGGGGAGTGACCCTCATCAACCGGTTCGCCGTGCCCGCCGGCCGCGACGATGAGTTCCGCGCCCTGTGGGAGACGACGAGCCGGTACTTCATCGCCCAGCCGGGCTTCGTCTCCCTGCGCCTACATCGCGCGGTGAGCGAGGACGCGCCGTACCGCTTCGTCAACGTCGCCGTCTGGGAGCGGGAGGAGGACTACCGCCGGGCGCACAGCACCGACGAGTTCCGCCGCGTCGTCACCGCACCGGGATGGGCCGAGTTCCCGAGCGAGCCCACCCTCTACGAGGTCGTCAAGGCCATCGGCTGACGGCCCGACCTCGATTTGGGTCGATACGGCCCAGCGAGTAACGTTGCGCTCACCGACGCGGGGTGGAGCAGCTCGGTAGCTCGCTGGGCTCATAACCCAGAGGTCGCAGGTTCAAATCCTGCCCCCGCTACGAGTTTCAGGCTCGGAGATCGCCGATCTCCGAGCCTGAAAGCATTTGAGATTTGATCCGACAGCCAGAAACCAGCCAGAAACCCTGTCGCGAGACCCCTCCGAGCCGCATCCGCCAGCATCGGCATGGGATGTCATGGAGCCTCGCGGGACCATCTGGGACTCGACGCTCACCTCACGGTCATGGAGACCAACAACAGCACGCTGAGCGCCCTCGAGCCGCTGCTGAGCATCGAGGATCTCGCCGAGTACCTCGACGTGCCGGTCACGACGATCCGCGACTGGCGCACCGACGGCAAGGGGCCGTGCGCGATCAAGGTCGGCGGTCGCGTCCGCTTCGCCACCTCCGACGTCATGGCCTGGCTGCTCCGCCAGCGGGAGACCGAGCCGGGGCATGGGCCGAGCGGCGGGTGAACGACCGTGGCTAGGCCGCGCACGCCGATCGGCACCTTCGGCGAGATCTACTTCGAGAAGACCCACGGCGGCCGAGCACGCGCGCTGACCCGATTCCGGGACTTCGACGGCCAACTGCGCCGCGTCCAGGCGACAGCGGACTCCCCGAAGGCCGCCGAGCGCAAGCTCAAGGAGATGCTCGCCGAGCGCAACGAACAGAACGTCGGACATGGCGAGCTCACCGCGGGCAGCTCCTTCCTACATCTCGTCGACGTGTGGCTCGCCGACCTCGACCTCGAGGATGCACTCGCGCCCAGCACCCGAGCTCTCTACGAGCGCAACATGCGCCAGCTCGTCGTGCCCGCCTTCGAGCACTACGCACTGCGCGAGATCAGCGTCCGCAAGGTCGACCAATTCATCAAGACGCTCGCCAAGACCAAGAGCTACAGCATGGCGAAGCAGGCCCGCACCGTCCTGAGCCTCGCCTTCGCGCTCGCCGTCCGCTACGACGCGATCCGGGAGAACCCCGTCCGCGACACCGCTCGTCTCCGCAAGCCGACCGCGCAGGCGATGTCGCTCACCGTCGAGCAGGTCGAACAGATCCGTAGAGCGGTCCGCGGTTGGCGCCGCGGCCCCGGCGTGCCGGGCCCGCCACCGGACGGGCAGCTCGAGCAGATCATCGAGGTCATGCTCGGCACGTCGGCCCGGATCGGCGAGGTGCTCGCGATCCGCAAGTGCGACGTCGACGTCACCACGACCCCGGCCACGGCCCGGCTCTGCGGGACGATCGTGTCGCCGGCCGGGAAGCCGACACATCGGCAGCCCCATCCCAAGTCGATGAAGTCGACCAGGACGGTGTCGGTGCCGTCTTTCACGGCCGAGGTGCTCCGGGCGCGGCTGGTGATGATCGCGTCCGAGGAGCCGGACCATCTGATCTTCTTCACTCGCAACGGCACCCCGTTGACGACCAATAACATCCGCCGACGGCTACGCGCGGTCTTTCACGAAGCGGGCATCGAAGGCGTCACCCCGCACTCGTTCCGCCGCACGGTCGCGACCGTTCTTGATCGGGCCGGTGGAGCAGACCTGGCTGCCGAGATGCTCGGCCACACCTCGTCAAAGATCACCAAGCAGCACTACATCGAGCCGGACGAGACGGTGGATCCGGTTACCGCCGAGATCCTCGAGGCGCTGGCCCCACGACAGGTGGGCGAGGCATGATCGCGTCGAAGTGGCTTGGAGTCGCGAATAGCTGCTGGTCGACGGTGCGTCGAAGGACCGCGCGGACCGATCCCCGAATGGGCGACCTGAGAAGGATGTTCTGCCGTGGCCGCGGAACGGACGCCTTCGCGCTAGAGACCTGGGACATCGAACTGTGCTCCCTTCTCGGGCGGACGGTGGATGAGGGCGGCATGAAGATCGACCCGGCTCGCGCCCGGCGACGCCGCGGCAGGCTCTGCCCGAGGCCGCAGATGCTCACGTGCGGTCCTGATGACCTCGAGGTCGGCCGCGCGGGCGACTGGCACGAAGCGCTCGCGAACCGGGTGGACCATCCGTCCCTCGCCGCTCACCGGTCGGGGGACCCTTACGCGCTGGACGAATGCCCGGCGCTCGACACCGGATTCGAGGACATCGCTGATGCGTTCGTCGATGCGGCGGAAGAGTGTCTGGAAGCCGCCGAGCATCCGCGGCTCGATCACGGTCGCGGACGGCAATACCTTCATTCGGCTGACCGCGTTCGCGGCCTCTGCTGTGGCGCCGGCGCCATTGCCGAGTCTTCCCCCGACGTTGCGGAGCTCGCGCTGGATCCGTGAGTACGTCGCGGTGCGGGTTCGCCATTGCTCGGCCAGCTCGGGATCGACCCGCTCTGCGTACGGAATGAGTTGAGAGGTGAGCAGGCGCTGAGAGTCGACGATAAGGCGCAGGTTCATGGCGTTCGGGATCGACTTCAGTCGGACCAGGAGGTTGTGCTCGGCCTGGAGCACTCCGAGGACTCCAGGCTTGGCCGGGCCACGGATGGGCTTGGTGCGCGGGCGCCATCCGGTTTGGTCGACGCTGTAGTCGGGCTGCCCGAGACTGACGTCGAGCGCCGTAGCGAGTGCCGCCCACCCGAGTCGATCGCAGCCGGCGAGCGGTTCCCAGTCGGGTGTGTTCCGGTAGCGACGATCGAGCACGACCAGTGCTTGACTGATCGCCGCGACGTCGCCTGCGATGGTTCGGGCCTGGGCTGCCGTGAGGTGAACGGCCAGGTCGGGCGCGGTGTCGTGCTCGGCCAGTGCCGCAGCCCGTGCCGCCAAGCGCCAGTGTTCGACAACGTCGTTCAAGTTCGGCGTCGCGATCTCCCTGCTGGACGCGGTCGGCGTCGTTGCCTGATCGCGTGCGAGTTCCAGGGCGCGGGCCAGCTCGCTCACTGCTGCGCCATGCTCGTTCGTGGCGCGGAAGGGGTCCGCCGGCTTCTGCGGGATGTTCGGGAATGTGAGCGGCTGTGCCACACGAATGGCTTGCGCGCACCAGACGACGAGCGTGCGCCTGAAGCGAAGGATCTGTTGCCCGACCTTGGCCCGCTCGGGTGACGAGTCTGCGGCGAGACGGTGCATCACCCGGTGTTGGCGCAGGAGCGCAGCCAACTCCGTGCGCATCTGGGCACCGTTCTCGCCGTACATCAGCCGATGTCCAGATCGTGCGCGTCGACGAGCATCGCCAGGATGAGCTCGACCGACAGGGGGTCGACTTCGTAGTTCTCGAGTTGCTCCACGGCGTTGCTCGCGGCTGCGAGCAGGATGTCGCGGTCGCCTGTGAGGTCCTCGGTGTCGAGTGCCGGGCAATCGTCGCCGTGTACGCGGTCGAGTTCTAGCAGCACCCGCTCGTACGCGGACGACGCATCGATGGTCAGCGCGCGGTCGGCGAGGGCGGCGACGTACGACCTGGCTTGCGCGAGCGTCTGTGCGTGGGGGAGAAGCATGTTCCCTCCTTCGGGGGTCGGGTATCGACCGTGCGCCGGTGATTGCGGTCCGGCCTGTGGCGTCGCGGATGCTGTGGACGACAGTTCGTGCGACTCGGCCATGGCCCGCATCCGGCTCACCCAATGAGCTGCTGGTTCGCGATTGCCTCGATCCGGCGTCGGCGCATAACGTCTTCGCGGACGAAGTCGGCGAAGTCCTTGTTGCGGTCTCGGATCTCGATCTCTCCGCCGGCGTCAACGGGGAGTTCGCCGGGCCAGGTGGTCTGCCTGGTTGGGCGGTCGCGGTCGAGCCGGGTACCGCAGATCGAGACCCAGTCCCGCAGCCGGCTTCGGGCTTCGGCGAACTCCCGCGTCCAGCTGATCGGTGCAGAGGGAGAGGCGGACTCGTGGTAGCAGCTGAGCCAGTGGCAGTGCAGCGCCGAGAGTTCCCAGACGAGTTCGTCGTGGCGGTGCCAGTACGGGGGCACGATGTTTGGCGGGAGCCCGAACGTGTTCTTGAGCCACTTGACCCACAAGTCGAGGTCGTGCCACTCGATCTCGGCCTGCTCCGCGTCCAAAAGGTTCCAGTTGATCGGAACTGGCGGTCGTTCCAGGAGTTCAGTCACGCTGCGGTAGCCGTCAGGGTCGTCGGGCTGGTCCGGATACGGACTCATCGCCGCAAGCCATCAGAGGCCGACGGCGGGAGGCTGCGGGACCGCGGTCAGCGACCGCTCCGCGGCGTGCCGGCCGCGCTGGACAACGTAGTCGGTCTTGTTGACGTTGTGGCCGATCTTGCGTGCGACGAACTCTTCCTTGATGACACTGCCCTCGCGGCCGTCCACCTCGTACTCGTGGACGTAGCCGCTGGCCACGAACGAGTCGCCCTTGCGGAAGCGGGCGTAGGTCTCGCGGGCTGTGCTCTCGAAGGCGACCATGTCGTGGAAGGTCGGGTCGAGCTTCGTGAAGCTGCCGTCGACCTCCTTGCGCCACTGCTCGATGCCGACGCGCATGCGGCAGCACTCGGCGCCGGCCTTGGTGAAGTGCAGCTCGGGTGCTGAGGCGATGAAGCCGACCAGGCTCATCTGGGTCGGGATGGACATGGGGACTCCTGATGCCGGCGGCGCCGATCGCGCCGCGTTCAGGAGATAGGTGTGCTGGCCGCGACAGCAGACTGCCGTTGTGTCCTTCGGATAAGAGGCAATCACCACGGACTTTGGCGTGCTTCCGGTGAGATTGGGCTTTCCGGCCGACGCCAGAGTCCGCCCCTCGCCCAGCTGGCCGTCGTTCGGGCGCGCCGGACCTCGGGGTCACCGCGGCTATCATTGTCGCGAGGCGGGCTGGACTGCCTCTCTCCAAGTCTGAGTCCCCACGCGACGAAGACGCCGAGGACAACGGATGCCGATCCAGTAGCGCAGTACCTGGAGGAGACCCGTCTCAAGTCAGGGCTGGCAGGCGTGGGTTGCGAAGCCCGGAACAAGAGATGAGATGTCCACCAACAACCACGAGTACCGCCGCGACCTCCAGCAAGATGCCCGCGCCTGGGCGCGCTTCACCGACACCAACTACACCGCCGCGCTGCGGCAGATGACCTCCCCGCTCGCTCAGGGGTTTCTCGGCGCCCGGGTCGGCGCACGGGACCTGATTGCCGTGCTCGAGGACCACCCGCTGGTCGGGGCCGACGATGACGGGCCTCTTCTCAGCGATAACGGCTTCTACGCGGACGAGCCTTGGGTCTTCAACGGCAAGACCGATTACATCGAGCTGGCCATGATCATCGACATGCTGCGCATGTTCACACCCACACCACCCGGCGAGGAGCCGGAGGTGAGCAGCTACACCCTGAAGCACACCGCGGAGAGCTTCCTCGCTCCGCACTGCACCTACGTGTCCAACGGTCGCATGATCTGGGCAGCAGCCGCACTGGACCTCCCGATGGTCGAGCCGGACGGCGGCAGCCTGAACCTGCTCATCGGCGTCGCCGAGCGGGAGCACGACTACGTCAGCCGGACGGTCCGAGACGGGCACCGGAGGCCGCAAGCACACCACTTCCGGCCCGAAGCGTTCATCTACCTCACTTCGGCGCTCGACTGCGCGGCGGCGGGCGAGTTCATCGACAGCCGCTGGGTCCAACGGACCCCGGTTCGGGAGGCTGCACACTTCCACGACTGGCTGGTCCTGCAGTCCTCGCGCAACGACCCCATTGGTGACTTCGCTGTCGACTACACGGCTGGCGTACACGACAGCGACCACCGCGCCGCCCGCACCCCGGACGAGCTGCTGTCCATCCTCTACGACGTCTCACATTCGCCTGAGGCTTACGACGCCGCGGTCAGAGCGATCGCTGACTGGATGAGCACGTCGCCGCTGGCGGCCCCGATCCGGACGGACCGCCTCCGGAGCGACTCGCACGATGTCGCCGGATGGGGCGCTGGCGCAGGTACGGTCGAGCGGGACGAGTTCCGGTGCCCCTGTGGCGATGGCGCCATCATCGAGGAGCACGAGAACGTCCCGGGCTTCCGAGAGCACAACGTGTGGCTCGACTGCGACAAGTGCCGCGCAGAGTGGCGCTTCGTTGACGGCAGGTCCGCGCGGCAGTGGGGCTTGGTACCCGCAACCGCCTGAACCGACTAGCGGAGGGCGCGAAGCCGATGGCGAGCCTCTTCCGGCTCAGGAGGAAGGGGCTCGCCGTCGTGCCCGGCGGCGACCCGGTTGGCCAGCCTGGCCAACTGGGCGACGATTGGCTCGCTTAGACCGGTTGCCTCTGTTCGCGGCGTAGGACATGCCCTGGTTGCGCATCGCCGTGATGGCGGCTGGGAGCGCTTCACGTGCCCGGTCGGTCATCGCCCCCCTCGAAGCAGCGGCGTCCACCTGATCGTTCAGGGGGTCAATCAGTTCGCCGACCACTCCGGCGGTGGCTGTAGGGTCAGCCAGCCCCCTCGACCCGCTTGACCTCCTTTGGCCAGGGCCGTCTTGAACCCGGCCGACAGCCATGTCGGCGGAAGTTCTCCGCGGCGATCAGGCTCGGCATGCAGTCAGTCGATCGTGTGTATGCCCATACAGATTCGGAGGCTCGCTCAACTCCGACTGGCCGGCTCAGGGCTGATGGTTGGAGATGAAGGTCTTGACCGCCTGGTCGCGGAAACCCTCCCAGCCCCAAAAGCGCTGGCCTTCCTTCGCGGCGATGCCGTCGATCAGGTTGAGGACGCGAGCCACCGTGGCGTTGGAGGCGTCGTTCACCAGGGTCTTGCGCATCTGGGGGTCATCCAGCATGCGGGTGACGACGACGTCGCTGCGACCGCTGAACCGCGAGAAGTTCGGGTAGCTGACGTCAAGCACGTCGCGCTCGGAGATCGCGTTGAGATTCGTCGCGGCGACCAGGGCGATGAGGAGGTCGAAAGAGCAGATGCTGACCAGGAGCGGGTCGTGCTCGGTCACCTGGTCGGCGGGGTCCGGCAGGTCCGGGTGGAGCACCGGCAGGGCTGCGGTGATGCCGCGGGCAAGCATCGGCAAGGACGCCTCGTACTTGGTCCCGTCGGGCCGGATGAGGTTGAACAGGCCAGCACGGCTGGACTGGGTGAGAGCGTCGCGGTGCCAGGTACGCCGGCTGCGCTCGTCGAGCCCCGGGACCTCGAGGAGAGCGAGCTCGCGTACGACGTCCCACCGCCGAAGCCGCACGGCGAGCCCGCCGAGCGCGTAGAGGCGCTCGGCGATCCGGAGCCACAGGATCGGGACGAGGCCGTGGTCTGATGTCTGGACGGTCAAGTCCTGAACGGTCCAGGCGTATAGCTCGGCGAACACCTTGCAGGTCATCGTGAAGTACTGCGGCCGCTCGAGGTCGAGGGCGAGCGCTGCGACCGCGGTGAGCCGGTCCAGCACGACCTTCAGGTCGTCGTCCGCCGCCGCGACAGCCGAGGACGGGTCGGCGACCACGACACCAACCCGTCCGAGCGGGTCGCTGACCAGGCGCCGGACCTCGGCCTGCGCGGAGCGCAGCATCGTCCGAATGGGGATGTCGTCGTTGCGCCGCATCAGTTCGACGGTCGCGGCGTCGAAGCCGGCAGCGTCGAGCTGCCAGTTGTACGTGCCGGCTGGGTCCGAGATGACCGAGCTGGCGGTTGTCGCGGCGTGGAGCGCCTTGCGGAACTCCTCGGCGTTCTCGGCGCGCCACTGCTCGCGCGCCCGGGCGTCGCGGTTGCGGTTGGCCTCGGCGAGGTCGGCCTGGTTCCACGGCTCGCTCTTGCTGCCGTGCCGGGCGTACACGTCGCCGGCGCGGAAGGCCTGCTTCTGCTTGCCGTTGGCGTCGGAGTAGTCGCCGCTGGTGCGGAACACATTGAAGCCGTCGGGGTGCGGGGCGATCCAGACGATCGCCACCTTGACCGGGCCGTTGCCAACGTCGATGGTGTGCACCGCGGACCGGACGTCGTACCCCTGGCCCAGGTACTTGTCGAGCTTGCCGCGGAGCTGCGCCTCGTCGAAGTGCTTCTCCGCGCTGGCAGCGAGGCCGACGACGGTGCCGTCGTTGTCGACGCCGATCAGGCGGTAGCCGCCGGCGAGGGCCATCGCTCCGGAGTCTTTGGCGAACTCGACGTGCTCGTAGGTCTCGCCGAGGTTGCACTCGCGCTTGTAGTCGAGCCACTTGAGCTCGGTCTGCACGGCGATGAGCTCCATGACCTTGGCGTCGGTGACAGCGCCGTCCAGGGCGAACGGCGGCTCGTGTGCCGGGGTTGAACTCACCCACAAATCGTCTCCCCGTCGTCAAGCCAGTTCCGGAACGACCAGGGCCCGCACCGTTTCGGTGCGGGCCCTCGTCGGACGTGCGGCCGGTCAGCTCGTGCGCTGCACGATCGTCACCCGGGTGCCCATCGGGACGGTGACCCGGATGCCGCCGCGCGTGTCGGGGGCGACCTCGACGTCGGCCAGCAAGGCGGCGCCGCTCGCCGCCGCGCTGGGCATCCCGGCGTCGACGGCCGCCTCGGCACGGACGAACTCGACGATCTTGCGCTCGATCTCGTCCTCGGGACTGGCACCGCCGTCGAGCAGCCCGCGCTCGTGGAAGTGCTGAAGGAACGCCGACGTGTCGACGTAGCGGACCGGCCGCGCCTCGCCGCGCTTCCAGGCGCCACCGGGGACGGGCTGGCCGATGAGGTCCTCGAAGCCGTACGCGGGGGTCACGTCGAACCTGATCCGGCCGGCCTCCTCTCCGGGGCCGTAGCCGGTGATGTCGTACATCGAGGCGATGCGGCCGCCGTGGACGCCGACCACGAACTGGCCGAACTTCTCGAACGCCGCGCTGCTGATGCCGCTCCACTCGCCCGCCGTGTCGCGCTGAATCTGCTCCAGCAACACGTCGTCGGGGATGCCGAGCCGCACCTGGTCGAGTAAGCGGGGCATCGAGCGCCGCAGACTGACTGCCATCATGGGACGGGTCTCCTTCTGGGAGATCTGGGCGGGGGCGGCTTCGGCTTCCTACGGCGCTGGCCGCCCCCCGCATCTGTAACTTCGGAATCATCTTGCCAGAAGATGTCGAAGATGCCTACGCCGTCACTCATCGGGCGCCGAAATTGCAGCAGACCCCCTCCATGGACGCGTGCCACTGATGTGATCGCCCGGTCGCCTCGCGATCTCGCGATCCCCACAACTGCGTGGTACTGGACGGAACGGGGCGGGGCATGCGGCCCGATGCCGACTCGTCCACCGGCGGAGTTCGGTCACGATGGGCGGTGCGTTCCGCAACAGGACCAGACCGGTGCCGAACGGCAGCGTGCGGATTCGCTCTGGAGGCATCACGCGCGTGCGCCGGACCGACCGCTGGAGGGAGCGTGCGCCGTAGTCGCTGATCGTGACAGTGTCGGAGCGCTCGTCGCGCTCGCCGATGAGTACGGAGAGTTCCTGGAGGTCCTTGGAAGCCGACGCTCCACCGAGGATGACCTTGACAATCGAGGCGTCCCAGATCGTGCTGGCTGCGTGGTCTCCCCACTTGTTCCGTGCCTGCGAGAGCGACTGGAGGACGGGCATCGTGGTGATCCCGGTACCGCCGCCCTCGGCCATAAGCACTGGCAGTGAGGGGAGGGGTGCCAGGTTCCCGATCTCGTCGAGTGCCAAGAGGATCGGCGGGTCCAGGCGCGCACCGATAGATGATGCCGCCTGATGGCGCGCGACCTCGGTCAGGTCCTCAAGGAAGGCCGCGACCAAGGGCCAGGAGGCGCCCGCTCCGGCGCCGGTGGCGAGAAGGTAGAGGGTGCCGCTTTCCGACAGAAACGCGGCGGGGTCGAACGACTCGCCTGCCTGCGGACTCACAGCTTCAAGAACGGCTGGATCGGCGAGCGACGCGAGGGCTTGGCTGACCGCCATCCAGATGGAATCACGCGTCCTGGGATCGGAGTTGATCATGCCGTCGAGCGCGTCGGCCCAGCCGGCGGCTGCTTGTGGGCGACTGGCAAGGATGCCGACCGCATCGGTCGCGGCCGAAGGCGACAGTGACCACTCGAAGAGTACGCGGGTGGGTAACCGTTCGATCGCGGCCGCGTGGAGCAGCGACTGGAGTGCTGACCGGGCTTTGCCCTCCCAGAAGCCACCGGACTCCACCCCGCCGGAAGAGAGCCCGGTCGTCGATGCCAAGGCGGCTGCTCGGATCATCGCGGTGAGCGGTTGTTCGCATCCTCGGATTGGGGACCAACGAACCCCGTTCCCCTCGATGGTGGGGAGTCCTGCCGTCAGATGCTGCGGGTCGAACACCGCTACGGGTCCGCGTTCCTGCCGGGCGAGGATCGTGGCGGCGATGTTGTCCGGTCGGGTAGACGTAGTGACCACTGCACCGGGCGCGTCGAGGATCGCGTTAATGACGAGGTGCAAGCCCTTGCCGGACCGGGGCGGTCCGATCACCAGGATCGAGTCCTCAACCGAGGCCCAGATCTCCCGGCCGCAGCTGCGCCCGAGCAGGTAGCCGACATCCTCGGGCCGCGCGCGGCTGATCGAGGGGCGGAGGGTCTCGCCTCTACGGACGAGTGCCCCCTTCGACGCCACCAGGTCGATGTCGCGGCGGGTGGCGATGCCCTCGATCTTGTGGGGATCGTGCTTGCTGTGGTGACGCAGTCGGGCAACCACGGTCCATGCGATCCAAACAGCGATCGTGACCAGCGTGAGCATGGCTGCGACGACGAGCCAGTATGTCGAGGCCGACAGGCCGGGCGTGCCGAGCGCCGTACCGGGGTGCCCCGGGTCACTGAGAACTCGAACCCCGCTGGCCATCCCTCCGTGGGGGGCCGGCTCACCGGCCAGGAACGCGGCGATCTCTCCGGCGACTCCGAGGGCAAGCCCGAAGCCGAAGAGCGCGATAAGGCCCATCAGAGCAAGGTTGACCAGCTCGTCGTTCGCGCTGCGAGGACTCGGGTTCATGTCTGCGCCACGACTGGCGCGACCGTTAGCGAGGTCAGACCGAGGAGAACCAGCCCGTGGCGTGTTGCCGTCAACAGCGCCGGTGGGAGGTTGATCGCGGCATTCCCGTTGCCATCGGCTTCCTGGCGTGCCACGACGTAGGCGAGAGCGACCTGTTCGCCTGGGCGGAAGCCGGCGCCGGCAAGTGCCGGTGTTGCTGTCTCCGGCTCGGGCACCGCGGCTTCGGGAGCCGCGTTCTCCGTGGGAGTCTCGATGTCTGAGTACGTCGTGCCGTCAGCCTCATGGACTTCGACACGTACGGCGGTGCCGAGGTTCGCAGTTATCTCGTTGAGGACCGAGCGGAGCTCATCGCGAGACAGGTTCCGATCCCTGGCAAAGGGCTGCCCGTCGACGCTGACCTTGAGTCGGCCATCCGTGCCGACATCGAATCGGACGGTGGTGAGGAAGACTGGGACCTTCATAGCCCGATGACCGGTCCGTCGCGACGCGTGCCGGTGATGACAGGCGCCACGCCAGCTCGGTGGCTGAGTGCCTCTCGATCGAGACCGGACGGGTTGCCGTCGCCGACCTTCTGGGTGTCGAGCTTGTCGAGGATCCCGAGTGCAGTGGTCCTCACCCGCTCGGCCGTCGACTGGACGACCTCGATCGGCGTCTTGCCGGGGACGCTCGCCGCCCACGTCGAGACGTAGGGAACGGTGTAGGAGGAGGTGTCGAGCCCGTGCGCCGCGCCAACCATCAGGGCGATCGACTCCGCTTCCACCTCCGCGATGCCGCGGTGCAAGGTTGCGTCGGCGGCCAGGTCCGTCGAGATCACGTTGTCCCGCGGAGTGTGGAGAAGAACGTGTCCGAGCTCGTGGGCGAGGGTTTTGACCTGGGCGGCGTCGTCCATGTCCATTCGCACCGAGACCTCGCGGGCGAGGAAGTCGGTCACGCCGTTCGCACCGCCGATCACCGCAGCAAACGAGACCAATCGAAGCTCGAACCCAAGCGCGGTGATCTGATCGGCGAGGCCGTCCCACAGACCTGCTGGAGCCTCGCCCTGGAGCAGGTCCGGGCGCGGGAGTTCCGGCACCGGGTCTCCTGCGGTTTGAGACACGTCCCAGACATGAGCGGGCTTCAGACCGACGAGTTTCGACTTCGCGATCTCGCCGTGTCCGGGCTTCTCGCCGCGGGCAAGCCGGCGCCACGAAGTGGCATCGGCTGGGTTCGTCGAGGCGAACCTTGTCGTTACGGGCGCGAGGATCCCGTACCCCTGCTGGCCCTTCAGGACGTGGCGCCCGAGGGAGAGCCACTGGTGGAACCCGGCGACGTACGTCGGGGTCGGTTCCGGAACGCGCCCCTCGTTGAAAGCCGAGAAGTGCTGGGCGTAGATCAGCATGGTGTTGTTGAAGCTGCGAGACCGGAACTGCGCGGCGAAGGTGAGCGCTCGCTTCCAGTCTTCGCCGGTGACCAATGCGGCAACCGATTCCGACAACTGCTGTTGGAGCGCCTCGAGCTTGGCCTCCCGGGTTGCTCGGGCGCCGGCCTGCGTGGTCACGACGACGGCCCTCCTGTCATTCGTCCGGTCGTGTCGAAGAGCTCGAGCTCGGCGGGATGCATCTGGTGCTGTACGACGAACGATCGGTGCTTGATCCGCCACAGGCCTTGGCCCGTGCCGAGCGTGGGGATGAGGGACTGTTCGGTGCCGGTGAGACCGAGCGCGGCTGAGGTGGCGCCGAGCTGGTCGGACTCCTGGCGGTAAACGATGCGTGTCTCGGCGTTGGCCAGCAGGGAGGAGGCGAGCGCACGCATCGCGGAGCCTTGGTCGCCGACGTTGTCGAGGTCGGTGAGCTTGTGGAAGATCAGTATGTTGGCAATGCCGTAGTGGCGCGCGAGTCGCCAGTGTGCGTCCATTCGTCGCAGCAGGGCGGGGTGCGACATGAGCCGCCAGGCCTCGTCGTACACGACCCAGCGCTGGCCCCCGGCGGGGTCGAGGAGTGCTGATTCCATCCATGCCGAGGCGCAGGTCATGAGGACCGAGACGAGGGTCGCATTCTCGGTGACGCGGGAGAGGTCGAGGGAGATCATCGGGAGCGTCGGGTCGAAGGTGACCGTGGACGGCCCGTCGAAGAGTCCCGCGAGGTCGCCGGCGACGAGCCGACGGAGGGCGTGCCCGACGAGTCGCCCGTCCTCGGCGAGTCGTCCATCCTGATCATCGGTGCGGTCGGGTGAGAGCAGCCTGTCGACGACCATCGGGAGGACCGGCACGTCGGCGCTCCCCACCGTGCGGTCGATAGCGATGTCGACCGCAGTGTGTTCCAGCGGGCTGAGGCGCCGGTCGAGCACGGTCTCGGCCAGTGCGCCGACGAGGTCGCGGCGGCGAGAGGCGATCTGGCTGGCCCATTGCACGTCGTCGAGACCCGATGGACGGTGGCCCTCGTCGAGCGGGTTGAGCCGGTTGGACATCCCGTGTCCGAGCGCGATCGCCCGGCCACCCACGGCCTCGGCGACCGCGGTGTGTTCGCCCTTGGGGTCGCCGGGCACGTATACCCGGCGACCAAACGGGATGGATCGGGTGTAGAGACTCTTGGCGAGGCAGGACTTTCCGGAGCCGACGATGCCGGCGAGGACGAGGTTCGGTGCCGTGATGAGACCGCGGGCGTAGAGGATCCAGGGGTCGTAGACGAATGAGCTGCCCGAGTACAGATCTTGGCCGACGAAGACGCCCTCACTGCCCAGGCCGCCCTCGGCAAGGAACGGGTACGCGCCCGCCAGGGTCGCCGAGGTGTCCTGATGGCGCGGGATGCGGAATCGCCCGGGAGTCCGGAGGGCGGCCGGACCCGATTCGCCGGCGCGGGGGAGCGTCACGGCGGCCCGCTTCTCAGCGGAGAGCTGCTCGGCCTTGCGCTTCGCCTCTGTACGCCGGGCCTCCCGGTCGGCGGACAAGAGCCCTCGCGCGGCTGCCTTGCGCAGCTTCCGATCGTGCCGCCGCTCCCGGCCCGGCGAGACAAGGACAGCTGAATGCATGCGCCCGTCCTGCCACCCAGTCACAGCGACAACCCGGGCTGACCCTTTGAGCGCTGGACCGGTGCGAGCGACGGGTAATCGTCGATGCTGTAGGCGATCGTCGCCTCGACCTCGTGCGCCCGGTCCACGCATTCGGCAACCTGGTGGATCATCTCGGCGGCGCGGTGAAGCTCCCAGGACTCGCTGTACGACGCTGCGCGCCCGGCGTTGGCATCGCCGTTCATCCATGCCTGCTTGCGAGTCGGCCCATCGTGGAACTGGCCGAGCTGGTGCAGCGACTGGCTCAGCGACGCGAGCGCGGAGCTGATGGACCCGAGTACGGCATAGAGCGAGGTCGGATCCTCGATCGAGCGCGTCGCGTGGGCGAGGCCGCGGACTGCTTCTCGCAGTTCGTCAGCGTCGGCGACAGGGTCGTTGAAGGTAGGCATCTGTGGGCTCCTCGGTCGATGGGTTTTCATCGATGAGGTGCGCGTGGTGGTCCGCCCTGTCGCCATGGCGGCGGTCGCTGGCCGACCTACCGTGTGGCCGTGGCCGTGGCCGTGGCCGTGGCCGTGGCCGTGGCCGATCTGACGGATCCTTGCCCGAACTGCTACACCCTGATGCGCTGGGAGACCTCCCACGAGCGTTGCGACGACGGCGGGTACATCCGGCGGTGCTGTGAGGGCGCCCCCTGTAGCTGAGCCGGTCTACTCGTCCGCGGCATCGCCGACATCCCGGCGGCGGACACGGCGGCGCTTGCCGGTCTTGCGAAGCACCGGCCAAGGCTCGCGCACAGCACGACCGTTGCGGCGGTTCTTGTGGGGCTTACAGAGCTGGCAGCCCTTGTGCTGCCGGTGAGGCGAGTGCGCCATGGTGACGACTCCGATCCGTGAACAACACCCGCCACGGAGGGCGGGGTTGGTGCGGGATCGCGGCCATGGAGGAAGGCTACGCCGGACGTCCGACACCTTCCGGGGAACGGAAGACCCGCAGGCGTCTCGGGTCACCTGCGGGGTCTGGGCAGAATCCTGGAGTATGCCGTCGGCCGTTGTCCCTGGAATCGAGATTTCCAGGTGGTTCCGGCGTCCTTAGACGCCTCGTGCGAGCGGCAGCGCGGCTACGGCGAAGCCCTGAGCCTGCTGTCCCCAGAGCCGACGGGTCTCGCACGACGCCTGGATTGCCGCCTGCTCAATCGCTGCGACAGCGCGCTCGAGTTCGGCGGGGTCACTCGCGCTCACGGCGACGAAGCCGGTTGCCCGCAGCACGCCGTGACCGGCGGTGAGGTCCGCCTCCTGCTGGAGGACGTCCTGGTACTCGGCCGTCTGCTGCGCGTCCTCGATCTGCCCGATCCTCTGCCGCTGGGCGGCGTCGGAGATGTACTCCGTCTTCTTCTTGCGGATGTCCCGAGCCGCTCTGTCGGTGCGCATCGGCGTATAGAGAAGGGAGCACGTCCGCCGGATCCCGGATGAGAGAAGGATTGGTGCGAGGAAGCCGGGGAAGACCAGTGAGCGCGGCCATTCGCTGATCCAGAGGACGCAGTGGTGCGCTGAGTCGCTGCGGAGGCTGCCCCAGGACTCGGTGACGGCGACCGGGCCGGCGGTTGCCAGGTCGCGGCCGACGGCCCCGTGCCGCTCGAGGGCGCCCGCCACAGCTGGGTCGTAGGCCGATCGAAGGATTAGGGCGAGGTCGCCAGGGGTGAGCCAGTCCGAGGGAGAGAGGTCAGCGGACCGAAGGGCAGCGAGCATCGTTGCCATTTCCTGGCGGAGTACGGCGGCAGCGCCGCGGTTCCCGCCACCTGCGGCCCGGATTGCGCGGCCAGCGGTCTTGATGTCGAGCGACATCGAGATGGTGCTGGCATGGCGCTCGCCGGCCGGGCCGGCGCGGTCGACGAGCTCGCCGTACGTCGTCGATGCCCACGTCTCGGCGCGGTTTCCATGCTGCTCCCACCAGTCCGCCAGTCCCTTGCCGGAGTCGGGGAGCGTGCGCTCCATGACCTGGACCGAGGCCAGGCGTCCGGATCGGCAGGCGGTCGCGAGCACGCGTCCCCAGCTGACAACCCGACGTTCCTGCTCAGCAGGGTCGAGCAGCACGAAGGCGGGGTGGGAGACACCCACGATTGCGGTAACGGTCGCCGCGTGGGGGTCATGGACCATGACTGCCCCGGTCTCCGGATCGACCCACTGCCTGAGCCGTGCGGCGTCGCCCGGGAGCGCTAGCGTTCCCGCCGGGCGCGGCTTGACGACGCGGCGGCGGTATAGGAGTTGGCCCCCTGAGGAGCGCCACAGCCACCGAGCTCCGATGGGGCCCCACTCAACGATCTTCCGGCCGCCTGCGCCGACGAACCCGAGCACCACGAAGACGAGGATGATCGGGAACGTCATGATCACCGCGCCCAGGTAGAGGCCGAGGATCAGGGTGCCCGCGGCGAGGCTCGCCATCACGAGCTGCGGGCCAGACAGTCCGAGGAGGACGCCACGCTTCGTGAGGCGGGAGAACTTGATCGGTGTGAGCGACGGTTCGGCGCTGCTTGACGAACTCACCGCGGATCACTTCCGTCCTGCGGGCTCGACAAGTGTCGAGTCCGCGACCGGCGGCGGGACCGCGGATGGGGCCGCAGACTCGTGGGCCTCGGCTTGGCCGGTCGCTTGGGTGGCGACAAAGCCTCCGAGGCGCGGCCCGGCCGCCGCAGCTTCCTTTCCCGCGACCGCGCCCGCGGCGACCGCCCCGCCTGCAGCGGCTGCGCCACCCGAGCCGCCCGCGGCCGCCGCGCCTCCGAAACCGCCACCAGCGGTCCCGCCGCCCGAAGCGGTTCCGGCCGGTCCGCCACCACCACTCGCGGCGGGCGTGACCGCAGGCGACCCACCCGCCGTCGTACCACCGCCGCTGTCTCCGAGGATCTTGACGGGCTCACTGCCGGTGCGGCGCGAGAGGGGAATCGGCATCGGCCGGTTGAGCGACGACTTGGCCTCCTGTTCGGCGGACATCGCGTGGTACTGGTCGAAGCCCATGAAGGCGATCGCCTTGTAGGTCAGGTACGGCGCGAAGCCGGCCATCAGCATCAGCACGACTCCGGCCAGCGGCTGGCTGACGGACTCAAGGTCCGCGTCGATCGGTGCCGACACCTGAGCCGTTGCGAGGAGAAAGATCACGACGAGGACGACTTTGGACAGGATCATCGCGATCACGAACGTCGCCCAGCGGCTCAGCCACGTCCGGGTGTGGTCCCAACTCGATCCGGCGAGCGCGATGGGCGCGAACACGATCGCGATGAGCAGCAGTGCTTTGCGGATCAGGAGGCTGATCCAGACCACCATCGCACCCACGATGGCCAGGCTCGAGAGGAAGATCGTCAGGATCGCACCCGCGCCGGGAGCGCTGAGGTTGATGGCACCGAGGCCGGCGGCGAGTACGGCGACCTTGTCGCCCATCTCGTTCATGTTCGTCCCAGCAGCGTTGACGATGCCGATGCAGAGCTGATCGGTGATCTCGAGCGCGGTGCCGAGGAGTGCGAGGGCGACAAACGATCCGAGGATCGATTTCGCGAGCCCGAGCGCGGCTCTGGAAAGCGCGGCTGGCTCGCGGCGGATCATGCCGCCCATGACCTGGAGCAAGAAGAAGCCGAGCATGACGAAGACGCCGATGCCGAACATGATGTTGTAGACCTTCGTGTACTCACCGCTGGTCACGTCGACGAAGGTCGTGGTGTCGATGACCTTCCAGACGGACGTGAACATCCACTCGGCCGCACCGCCCATGCCCTGAGCGAGCCAGTCGAATGGCGCCGTCACGACCGCGCCCGCCGCGTCTCCGGCGGCATTGCAGACCTCGTGAATCACCGGCACATCGCAGACACCCATGACGGTCTCTCAGACCTGCTGGCCGACGTTCCAGAAAAAGTTCACCAGAGTGACTGAGGCGCCGCAGACGATCGCTGCGCCGACGGCAACCAGGACCCCGAGTTTGCCGCGACCCGCGAGGTGCGGGTTCGAGGAGTTGGCTCCAAGCGCCCACACGATGGCCGAGATGATCAGCGCGAGCACGGCGAGGACCAGCCCGACCGTCATCGAGGCGCCAACGATTTTCTTGAGTTGGCCGATCCCAGGTAGGCCGTTGGAGTTGGGATCGATCTCGATGTCGAGAGGGAGCAGGAGAGCTGCTGTAAGAAGGTCCATCGGAGGACTCCTGACGTTCGAACGGGCGGACGTCTTAGAGGTGTGCGCCGATGTCCAGCAGCCAGTTCGCCCAAGCCAACGCGGCACCGGTCAGCGTGGCGCCGCCGATGGCGACGAAGCACCCGAGCTTCGCCTTCTGGGCGGTGTGCCAGCTGCCGGAGTTCGACGCGATCGCCCAGGTGGCCGCCGAGACTACGAGCATGAGAACGGCGACGATCAGGCCGTACGTCAGCAGAGCGCCGACGATGGCACGCAGATCGCCGGCGCCGCCGACAGCTCCGAAGTCCGGCCCAACCTCATTCGCGACCAGGCGAAGTTCACCCATGTCCTAAGGTGCACGTGCTGCGGATGACTCTCGACTCGAGCGCGACGATGCAGCTCGGGCGGGCCACCCTGTCGGGGATGTGGTGGCTAGGACCCGGTGGCGTACGGATAGGGGTCGAATTCGTGGGGGTCGTCGCCCGGCTCACGGCCACCCAGGTTCTGCACGTACTCCCACGGGAGTTCGTGCGACAGGCCCTTGCCGCGACGCTCCTCCTGTCGGCGTTCCCAGCGCATGAGGGCGCGGTAACCCTCGAGGATGGCCACAACATCGCAGTCAGCGATGGAGCGCCCACAGCTGCAACGCTCGCCGCTCACCTCGTGGTGCTTCATGTGGATGAGGCACATCTGGCGGAAGGCGTGGTCCCGGGAGTGATAGGCCGCGGCGGCACCCACATGCGCGGCTCGCAGTTCGTCGCCATCCACCCACTTCTCCACCACCTGAACGGGGCGCTGGTCCAGTTCTTCCCGAAGGCTCGCGATCTCCGCGTCCTTCCCTGCCAGCAGTGAGTCCTTCTGGGCCAAGGAAGAGGCATGCCGGTCCTCGAGCGCTTCGACTCGCTCGCGCTCGTGCTCGGCGGCCATGTCCCTGTGAATTGTCAGTGCCTTCCTCAGGTCGTGGGCATCCGATCCCTGATGGCGGGCACAGAGGTCACAGACGATGGCAGCCTGCGGCAGGTCGTTGAACGCCTTGCGCGGCGAAAAGATCGCATTGTCGAGTCCACAGCACCGGCAGTAGCCCATGTTCAAACGGTACGCGTGACGACCGACAGTTCCTGGCGACGCAGCTGCACCACCTCGGCGCCGAAGATTCAAGGACTTGGATCTTTGTCCTTCGGCTTCAGCCCAGCCGCCGGACGGTCATGATCTCGCCGGCGAACTCGTCGATGGTCCCGTAGCGGACGACATCGCCGGTTCGAGGTGCATGCAGGATCCGGTTACCGCCCACGTAGATTGCCACGTGGTGCGGTCCGCCGGCGCCGGGGTAACTGAAGAAGATCAGGTCGCCAGGTTGCTGGTCATTCCAGGAGATGCCCTGGCCAGCGTGGATCTGGTCGCCCGAGTAGTGAGGGAGCCGGATCCGGCCCCCGGAGGCTTGGTACGCGGCGTAGAGAACAAGACCGGAGCAGTCGAATCCACCTCCGGTCGGTCCGCTGAAGTCACCGCCGCCCCAGACGTACGGCTTGCCGAGTTGCGAAGCGGCCGCCGTGATGAGAGCTCCGGGGAAGCCGGGCGGAAGGTTGGCGGGTAGGTCGCCGGCGGGTTGCGCGCACTCCAGTTCGCTGGTTAGCGATACGCCGCTAACCGCGCTGAGAACCTTCTCGGCGACCGGCTGGTTGACGGCGTACCTGTCGGGGTAGGCGGAGACCTGGACAGCTTGTGCGGCGGGGCCAGGCTCGATCGTCTGCCAGCCGTCGATGTCCAGCAGCCCGCGGGGAGATCCGTGGTTCGGTCCGTTCGCACCGCCGTAGAAGGCCCGGGACGACCAGACCGGGTCCATCAGGTTCTCGACCGTGCCCCAGCCTGCAGCGGGTCGCTGTTGGAAGAGGCCAACGGAGTCGTGGTCGCTGCCGTCGCCGTCGTTGGGGATGTCCGCGGAATGGGGGTATGCGCTCGTGTTCGACAGAACTCGCAGGGAAGATTCCGTCAGAGCGGTCATGATCGCGATCATTTGGCCCCGCGCCGGGATCCCCTCGCCGTTACCGACGGCGATGATGGTCGCGGCCCTCGTGAGCTGCTGCTTGTTGAGCGTGACGGTCTCGCCGTGGGTGTTGGTCGCGGAGAGCCCCTCAGGGACGGGGCCAGCAACGCCGAGGCTTGAGGTCGCTTGGCCGTCCCACATACAGCTGCCTGATCCTGCGGCTGCCGGGCTCACGAGCGTCGCCACGCCGAGGACCGCGGCTCCAGGCGCAAGCAGAACTGCGGCCGCGGCGCCGGCGGCAAGAACCTTCATGCCCATCGGCGGCTCACCTCAGCGGGTTGTCGACCTCAGAGAGGCGCAGGACGTGGCAGCGCTCGAAGGAGGGCTGGCAGGCGACGAAGACCGTGAAGGAGACCGGGTACGACGACTCGGCCACCTCGCCGTTCCAGACTCCGCTGCGCTGGCGGGTCCCTGTGATCGTCACTGCCGTGGTTCCCGGCCGCAGATGCCCGTGCGACTGATCGACCGCGGCCGCCCACGAGTCCGGCACGTAGGCGTCGCCGATGTCGATGGTCTGCACGACCTCCATAACCCCGAGGTCGAGCCACTGCTCGACCGTCGGCAGGTACGTTGCGACGTCGTCGAGCAGCCCGGGTGTCTCCTCACCGGACGGGTCCGCGTCGGCCAATACGGCCGCTGTGTAGTCAGTGGGCAGGAACCCGGCGCTCGTGTCCCAATCGAACAGCGAGACGGCGACCGCGCGTGCGTAAGCAACAGGATCGGTCGTGTGCGGGAGGGAGCGGTCCCGCAGGGTGACGTCAGGGTCTGCCGAATCGACGACGACCGCGACCTCCGTGGGGTTGGTGGCGGTTGAGTCGGAGTTCGTACCGCCCGGTCCTCGCACCAGGCCGTACATGCCGACGGCGGCAGTGATGAGGGCGAGCGCGCATCCGAGGAGAAGCATGATCTGGCGGCCGGTCAGGTTGGACATCGGAACTCCGAGCGACGGGTTCAGGGACGTCCGATAGGTGCGATGCCTACGCCGATGTCTTTGCGTGACGTCGGGCGGCTACGAGCTGGTCGCGGAAGGCGATCGTAGCGGTGACCACCCGGTCGAACCGTTCCCAGTCACTGCGGTTGAGCTGAGCGGCGAGGGCGTCGACGTCGTACAGCTCGGTCCAGCCGTCCAGCTCTGTCCAGGTCAGGTTGAACGAGCGGACGCTCCGGAAGTGGCTGCTCGGTCCGTGGTTGCGCTTGAGGTTCTTGCGGCCCTTGTCTCGCACTTCGCGCTCGGCACGCTCTCGCGCTTCACGCGCCAGCCGAGCGAGATCCGTCTCTTCCTCCGGCTGCGGCTCTTGCGACTTGTCGAAGGCTTCCTTGACCTTGAGATAGAGCGGCTTCACCGGCTCTCCCTGCTCGATCTTGTGGAGAGCGTCGTTCGCCATGGCTCGGATCTCCGGAGGCGTGGCCTTTCGGGAGGCCCAGTCCATGAGCGCGCAGACCCGTTCGTGGGTGCTATAAGACGCCTTGCCGGTGATCGCCATCGCTGCCTGGCGACGAGCTCGTCCTGGCTCGCCCGGCTGTGCGCCCGACGCACAGCCGGAGTCTCCCGTGTCGGCGGACGCCCCGAACTGGGTCGCCTGCATGCGGCACTCAGCCTCCTCCGCACGCAGTGCTTTGAGCTCCCGGTAGAGCGACGCCTTCTCGAGTTCGTTCAGCGGCTTGTGGAGCTGGTTCTCGTCCTGCTGGGCAAGCAAGGCCTCGAGCTTGTCCGAGATGCCTGAGCGGACCCAGACCTTCATCGTGCGCCAGCCGAGCCGGCGAACAGCCTCCAGGCGTCGCCACCCGCACACCAGGACGCCTTCAGGAGTGATGGTGACCGGCTGGAGCAGGCCGAGCCGCTCGATCGACTCCATGAGTGGTACGAGGTCGCCGGGGTCCTTGCGGTGACGGACTCCGACACTGATCGAGTCGAGCGCTCGGTCGAGTTCGATGTGGCCGCGCGCGTCAGGCATGGATCCGAGCCTTTGGTCGCGGAGCGGTCTCGCTGATCTCGAAGACCAGCAGGTCGTCGTCAAGGAGTTCGGCGACCGGGTGCCCGATGAGCAGTCGCAGAAGCACCCCGTGCCCGTCCGACGTACAGGCCTCGTCGGGGTTCGGATTGCCCAGCACGATGCGCAGCACCGTCGCCCACGCTTCCTGGTCGATGTCGAGAACAGCCCGCGCCGTGTGGTCGCGCCGCAGAGCCGCGTGAGCCTTCGGGCGAGATCCGGACTCAACGAGTCGGGCCGAGATGTAGTCGAGCGTGCAGGTCGCCGTGTCCCGTGGCCACCCGAGCGCGGTGAAGAGGTCGATCGTCGCGTCGACCGCTTCGTACGCGCCGGTCGGCGGAGCCTCGTCGGGATTGAATGGCTCGACGGCGAGCCCGGGCAGGAAGTTGGGCAGGTCGGCCTCGGTGTCGCAGAACCGCCGTACATCGTGGTGTCGGGAGATCTCCGGGCGCCGGGCCTGGTCGACGGAGCACAGGAGCCCGTCGGCGCGCTCCTCGGCGATGAGCGTGACCTTGACCGCGATGGTGACGACGGCCCACGGGTCATCGGCCGTGCGTACGGCGTAGGTCCGCATGGCCTCGAAGGCTGCCGCGGCTCCGGCGGTCGGGTCGCAGCGGTGCTTGACCGCCAGCGCCTCGTACTTCTGCGCGGCATAGAGCATCAGCTCGCGGGCCTCGGGATCCTGCTCCCAGGCGTGCGGTCCGGACACCCGGAGGCGCACGAGGAGTCGGCGCAGCCCGTTGGCGGTTTCGAATGAAGTGTTCACAGCGAGAGTCCCTCCGTGCGGTTCGCCGACGACCTCGGGGACGGCGAGTTGGGGATGCTTCGGTGGAGGGCGCGCGTCGTCGTGGCCGGAGTACGGCGGGCGCGCCGGACCAGTTCGGCCTGAAGGTCGACGCCGCGCCCAACCATCGGCGCAACGTACGTCGCGAGCTCGGTCGGCCGGACCCATGCGATGCCCTTCGCTGCCTTCGCTGGCGCCTGCCCTCCCGCCGCGGATAGAGACGGATCGCGATGGCGAGCGAGCTCGCTGACCGCTGCGTCGGGACTCGGCACGGGCAGCGAAGGCTCGGTCGACCGGTAGATGTGTCGGCGGTACTCGGCGTGGCTGTTCACAGCTGGATCGCCTCACTCCTCTGGGTAGGGCCCAGGCGGCTCACGGGGCCCAGCCGGGACGCGATCCGGAAGGCGGAGTCGATGGTCGAGTCGATCTCCCGATCGGGGAGGCCGGCGTACTGTGCGGCGGGCATCAGGTAGGTGACTGCGTTCGCACGGCTCTGGCCGTCCTCGGCCATGCGGCACGACGCCCAGAAGAGGGCTCGGTTGCGACCGCCTTCGGGAGTCAGCGCGACCACTCTGGCCAGAGCCTCGGGTCGGCATCCCTTCGGAGGAAGCCCCTGAGGTGGAGCTACCGGTCGCGGCCGGGGCGGCTCGAGGAACTGGCGCAGTTGGATCGCGTCGAGCGGCTTCGCCGGCAGGGTCGTGACCGCGATGACGTCGTACGTCTTGAGCACGCCGCCGACCTCGATGCGCGACGGAGGGGCGATGACGTAGCCGCCGTCGCCCCGGAAGTCGATGTGCGCGGACGGCACTTGCCAGGAGCGCTGCTCGCGGTCAGTCCCGGCGGGGTAGTAGGCGTGGATCCCGCCCGAGGGCGTGCGGACCATCCAGGCCCAGTTGTCGGCGAGGCCCTCGGAGCGCGCATGCTCGAAGGCAGCGAATCCACTGCCCCCAGGGTGGACGTCGATGTCGACGACGAGGATGCCGGTTTTGGCGCCTGTGGGCAGGCCGATGTTCGCGTCAGGTGTGCGCTGCCACCAGGCATGGACCGTACGAGCCGACGATGTCGCGTCGTGGAAGCCGTTCGACGTGAGCGGCTGCTTGCCTCCGGGAACGCAGGGGAAGACAGGGATCCCGAGGTTGGCGAAGCGAATCGCGGCGTCGGCCAGGGTGGGCTCGGTGGCGACACGTTGCATCGTCGAGACGGTCCAGTCGGGGATTGGGTTTGACGGGTCGAACATGCCCCCGAGACTGGCCCGCCGGCGTTACCGCTTTCCGGTAACAACCAGGGGGAGCGGAAAGGGGAACGTTGCGTTTGCGCAGGTCAGCGGCGTTCCCTAAGAAGTCACGCCAATTGTTGGCTGCGTCCATTAGGGGCGCCGGGATTCGTGCCTGGGCGGGTGGTCAGCGCGCGCGGCGGCCGACACCGCTTGGTCTGTCAGCCAGCGGCATGCCGTGGACGTGACTCATGCGCGAGCCCGTTGGCGTCCTCGTAGTCCCAGAGTGCCCACTCGTAGCCGGCGGTGAAGGCGCTGTCAGCGTCGCGGTGCTCGGCGAGCCAGCGGCGGCCGGACGCCGCGGAACCGGTCTGTAGCGCGACGGCCCGTCCGGCGTTGTAGCCAGCCATGTACTGCTGCTCCCTTGCGTAATCCCCACTGGGCGAGTCGAACATATGTTCTATCCTCGGTCAAGATGGGATCGTGCGCGACCCCGCCTAAGAAAGTCGCCTGGACACAACAGCGGGGCTGGCGGCACTGCCGGCTGGGGTTCGGCAGCGACCGACGAGGTCGACACACAACCGTGGACTTGCTGATCCACTCACGGCTGTACGGAGCAGACGATCAGATCGCGTGCTCAACCAGTCCGTCGCGGGCGCGGCCCGTGCCCTCCCCAGTTCTTGTCGTGGGCGACCTGAGCGGTGCGATCGGGAAGATCGATCGGCGGCAGTTCGTCGTCGCGCCGATTGAAGACCCTGTCGGTGAGGTCTTGGTCAGCCTGCTCGCTGTCACCGGTGGCCTTCTCCGCCTGGATCATGTCGAGCTGGGCGACCTCGTCGTACGGCGAAGCGGTGTAGGCGACCTGGGCTGCCCAGAGAGCGAGGTCGCGGTCGCCGGTGGCGAGCGCGTGGGTCGTGACGATGTGCCCGACATCGACGACGGCGCTGGTCATGATGTGGTCCCAGCGGTCACCCTCCAGGAGCCAGTTCCAGTGATCCTTGCGGAGGTCGGAGAACGGCTCACCGCTGACCAGTCGCAGTGCCGCGATCAGGTCGTCGATGCCGTCGGCGCCGCGGCTCTGCCCTCGAGCCCGGAGACGACGGAACAGGTCCACGTCGCACTGGACGCGCTCGAGCTTGTAGAGGGCGGGCGAGCCTGGGTCGCGGCCAGGCTCCGCCTTGGGCAGGTAGGGCTCACCGGTGCCGGGATCGGTGCCGAGCCACCGACGCAGTTGGCTCATGTCGACCCGGACACGCTCCGGACGAATCGCGAACGCAACGGCAACGTCCGCTCCGGAAACTCCGTTGGGATGGAGCGCGAGGTAAGCCAACAGCTCGACATAGAACGGACGCCGATGTGCCGTCGCCTTCGTATCGCCGGTGGTCCGGGCGCTGACTGGCCCGAGGAGGGTCACCTTGGCAGACGACAGGGTCGGCGACTCCCAGCGCGCGAGGTCCTCGTCCAACCCCGGGTCCACGGCCTCGACGGCTGCGCGGGCCTCCGGCGCAGCCCGAGGCGCTAGCACCTCGACGTCCTCCACGGTCGTCGCCGCAGCGTCGGTGTAGACCACTGCATCTAGTGGCAGCAGAGACTCGGCTCCGGCTGGACCCTCGGGACGTGGTCGGGTCAGCCGCTCAACCAGCGCACCGCCGAGGTCAGAGACCGCCGTTCCCTGGTCCTGTTCCGGCACGGGAACGACGGTCTCGTCGAGTGTGAGGTCAAGAAGCAGCGCGCATGCCCTTGCCTCCTCGCCGCTCAGCCCTGCCGCCGCCACGTCGACTCCGAGGCTTGGTGCCTGGAGACGACCGTCAGTGGTCAGCTGCAGGTCGGTGCTGGAGGATCGAGGCTCGCCCGCGAGGTCGACCAGCGCCGCCGACGAACGACCGGGGATCCCTGCGATCACCTCTGCGAGTTGGTCGAGGTCGGCGGTCGGACGGTTCGCGGTCGCGATGATCACGGCGTGGAAGTCGTCGGGGTCAGACGGCTTGGTGATGGAGGCCAGGTTGCGCGCGAGTTCTGCGATGAAGTCTGTGTCCCCTGCGGGGTGGGTGCGGACGCGGCCAAGGTTGAACGATGCCAGGTCGGAGCCAAGGCCCAAGAGATCGACCGTCGCGACGATCGACCACGGGTTGACGGCCAGCTCGGCGGCGAGGTGGCGTGCGAAGGCGGCCTTCCGGTCAGCGTTGCCCGTGACCGTGACGGTGCGGAGTTCTTCGAGGTTGAGGAACAGGAACGACCCGTCGGCGGCCTGGCCGACGCTCACGAGAAGCGGGAACGGCGGGAACGAGTCCTCCGGGCGATCGGGAACGTCGGCCACAGCGATCCGCCATTCGGAATCGGATCCTCTCCACGGCGCCGGCAGGTCGGCGGCTTCCTGGAGGGTCAGGAAGATCTCGTCCTCCCCAAGCGCGACCTTGGCGAGTGGAAGCACTGGCGGGAGCGCGCGCAGCGCGGCGTCGAGGGCGTCGATCCTGGGCGCCGTCACGGATGCCGTGGCACGGGCCGTCTTCTCAGCGGAAATGAGTTCGGCCGGCGGCGGAGGGATGACCGTGCCGGGACGTCGATGGCGCAGTTGGGTCCGTCGCTGCGCGCGCAGTGCGATCCAGAGCGCGCCACCGAGTATCGATCCCGCCCCGGCCAGGCCGGGGACGAGCCACGACGGGATCACGCGGTCGTCGGCACTCCGACCCGCCTCGTCGGTCTCCGCGTTCGGCTCGTTGGCGGGCTCGGAGGGAGCCGTCTCCGTCGGAGGCGACGTAGAGTCGGGGACCTCCTCCTGCGGCTTCTCGTGCTTGGGTCCCCGTGCCTCCGCGGGTGGCTCCTGCCCGGGGATGGTCAGCTTCCAGCCGGGGAGGATCAGGGCGGGATCGGTGAGGCGAGCGCCGTCGGCTTGGAGGGTGCCGCGAGATGCGTCGAAGATCGAGGGATACTCCTCCGCGTCGCCGAGCTCGTCCTCTGCGATCTCGGACAGCGTGTCGCCGGGCTGAACGACGTAAGTCCCCGCCGGTGCGGTCTCCGCAACGGGCACTCTCAGGATAGTGCCCGGTAGGAGGAAGTCGGGCCGACCGTCGAGGACGGCCTTGTTGAGCTCGACGAGTTCGACGTACCGAGCCCCGTCTCCGAGGCGGTCCTCGGCGATTCTCCAGAGGCTGTCGCCACGCTTGACGGTGTAGCGCTCAACCTTCGGCTCCTTTTGCTGCGCGACCGTCGGCGCCGGAGTGGGGGCAGCGGCGGGTTCGACGGTGACTCGAGGGTCGGCGGGCAGGGGAGTCGCCATCAAGGCGGCCTGGGCCTTCGGCTGGGGGAGGAACGCAGTCGCCGACGGCACCGCGACGAACAGCAGGGCAGCTGCGGCGATGAGGCGATCAGCCGCGACCTGGGGCATGGACAGGCCAGGCAGTCGCGGTGTGCGGATGCCACTGGCCCGCGACAGGATCGATGCGACGAGCTGGCAGGTGAACACGGCCCAAGCGATCCAGCAGACCGCAGCGAGGACCTCGACCACGAGCGTGCCGTCGTCCGGGGCAGTGAGCTGCGACCACGAAAACGCAGTCAGATCCGGGACCGCGTCGATCGCGAGCAGGACAGCTGGCACGCCGACCACGAAGGCGACCAGGGCGAGCGTGGCCGCCAGGCCTCGCAGTCGGGAGTTGAGGGTGCTCATCGCTCGCTACCTCCGAGGGTGCGGATCAGACGAGCCGTCGCGGTGCCCGACACGTCAAGACGTTGGATGCCGATCAAGCCCAGGAACTGTGGGTCGTACGAGTCGTGGACGGTGACCGTGATGGTGTCGCCGTTGCTGATCTCGACCGTCCCGCTGACGCCGGCGGCGTCGAGGTATTGCTCAGCGGCGGCTATGGCCGCAGCGGGGCTGATGGTCAGCTCGCGTCCCTGGATGGCCGCACCGCCCTCGACCTCTTCGCCGCCGGCGCGAGCCGCTTGGGCAGCGAGGTCGTGCGCTCGTTCGTGAGCGTGCACCTGGCCGCCAAGGTCTACGGCCAGACCGACGAGGAACACCATCACGAAGCTCGACAGGGCCAGCCAGACCGTGATCGAGCCGCGCTCGTCGTCCTGGCGCCTCATTGTTCCCGCCAGGTGTCGATCGGGCTGGACATGGTGGCGCGCATGACGCGCGAGCCGGGGACGCCAGGGACTGCGAGGTCGGAGAGGTCCAGGCGGCACGCGACGGTCACGTTGACCGTGCCGGGCACGCCTGGTTGCTTGTTGAAGTCATTGGTGTCGACGGTCACCTCGACGTCCGAGCAGCCGATCTTCTGGTTGGCGATGCTCGCTTCGGCGGCCTCGCGAGCGTCGTTACGTGCGGTCTCCGCGTCACGCGCGATCGAGGCGGACCGGGCGCCGTCGGCGGCAGCGGACTGGAGGGCCTCGTGGGTGCTCGCCGTACGCCCGCCGAAGATGATAAGGCCGACGAACAGCGCGAAAGCCGGTACGCCGATCGCCGCCTCGATCGCCGCCGAGCCACATTCGTCTCGTCCCGTCATGGTGTTCCCGCTGCGCTGGGAGCTGTGAGTCGCTCGATGGGGACGGTCGCACTCTGCGAGATCCGCACCTTCCACCCGGGGATCACGCTGAGGCTGAAGCCAGTGACCGTCACTGTGGCCGTCGTCGTCGTGCGTTTGGCGATCGTCGAGGTCCCGGTGAGTACATCGTCGCCCCCGGCTTCGGCGAGGAAGTCGTTGGCCGCACCGACGCCATCTGCCTCGTGGCCCTGCTCGGCCCCGGCCGCTCGGGCCCCCTCCTGCGCGGCAGCGATCGCGACCGTTCGGGCGTGATAGAAGAGCGCGGCCTGCATCCCCAGGAACATGACTGCGAACATTGCGGGCAGGAGGATCACGAGCTCGATCGATACCGAGCCCCGGTCGTCGCGCCGCCGACGGCGGCTACTTGATGTTGCCGGCCTGACTTTTGACATAGGTCGTCACGGCCGCGACCACGATCCCGACGATGGCGATGACGGCAACTGCCCACAGCACGTGCTCCGTGGTCACCGAGCCACGCTCGCTTCGGCGGGCCGTTCGCAGGCCGTCGTATGTGGTCAGCACCGCCACTTGAAGCAGGATCAGGACTTTCAACATGGGAGTTCCTCCTTGGGTGTTTCCTTCCGATTCACGAGGCCGTGAACATGCGAAGCAATGAGGGGGCCACGAGCAGGGCCATGAAGATGACGCCGAGCAGGGAGCCGGGGATCGTCATTCGTTCGCCGACGGCGTTCGCCTGGGCGATCTCGTCGTTGAGCATCGCCGTGCGCATGGCGGCGGATCGGGCGCGCAGGGTGGCGTACACGCTTGCTCCCTCCTCGCCGGAAAGGCGCATGATGTCGGCGAAGTCGTCGAGCTCGGGGAGTCCGAGCTCCTCGGCCAAGGTGTGCAGCGCGTCCCAAGGCGGCAGACCGGACCAGCGTGATCGGGTCAGCTCCTCCGAGAGCCGGGTGAAGACCCAGGAGTCGCCGATCTCCGCCGCCGCTTCCATCGCCTGTCGGACGCCGATGCCGTTGTGGCGTTCGAGGGCGACCAGGTCGATGTATGCGCCGAGGGCCCGGGCGAACTCGACGCGGGCCTTCCTGGCTTCGTCGAGCGCGTTGTAGTTCGGGATGAAGAACATGACTGCCGCGAGCCCGATCGAGGCCAGGGCCGGGATCTGGAGAGGGAGGCCAAGGCCGAGGGAGTTGAACAAGAGGGTGAGCCCGGGCGGTATGAGGAGACCGAGTCCGGCGAAGGTGAGCTTCTCGCCGTAGAACTGCGCGACGGAGATCCGGAGCAGGGCGAGCTCGCGCGTCGGCGTCCGGATCCAGACGCCGGGTGGGAGCACACGCATTCCCCAAAGCCCCAGGCGTTCCTTACCCGTCTGTGCGGCAGCGGCATTGGCAGTCGTGCGGCTACGCGTGGAGGAGACACGCTCCAAGGCGTCGGCCAGGTCCGGCTCGGCGGGCAGCAGTCGCGCGACGACCAGGGTGAGGCCGAGTCCGACGAGACCGCCGGACACGATTGCCAACTGCAGACCGGTGATCATGGCGTAGCCGCCGCGTCGGGGCGGGTTTCGAGGAAGCGCGGAAGCGGCTTGCCGGTCGCCATGCGCCGCATCCAGATCAGGGTCCCGACGTACGCCGACAGAAGCAGGACGAGGATCACCTGGCCGATAGCGGTCGCGTACGGCTCGACGTACTTGCCTGACAAGGCGAGGACAACCAGGACGCTGGCGCTGATGAGGGTCACCCATCGAGCGGTCGCACGCGGCTTGGCTCGATCCGCCTCGACCTGCCGACGGGCCCGTACGTCGCCGGCGACCGACTCGGCGAGGCCTTCGAGAACACTCGCAAGCCCGGCGCCGCGGCGGCGTGCTCCGAGGATGAGGTTCGCGGCGATCAGGTCGCCGGTGGCGTCGTCGAGTTCGTCGGCGAAGACTCTGAGTGCCGTCTCTGTGTCCCATCGGGCACGAAGGCGAGCCACCAGCCGACTGACCTCCGCGTTGATCGACGCGGGCGTGGAGCGCAGCGTCGCGACGAGCGCCTGCTCGAGGCCGATCCCGACGGTCAGGACGCCGGCGAGCGAGCGCGTCCATTCCTCCATCGCTTCGAGCCGGTTGATCTGAGTGGCAGCCGGCGGAGCGGACAGCAGAGCCGGTAGTCCGATGACCGCGACCGGTGCGATGACCAGCGCGAGTACCCACCCGGTGATCGCCCATCCGAGGAGGCCAAGGCCGACGCCGAGCAGAAGCAGCATCCGGGTGCGCGAGGTCAGGGTGACGCGGCCGCCTCGGGACGTGCGCTCCTCGCGAGGTGGTACGGCTGTCGGTCGTAGGCCGACGACGATGCCGAGGATGCCGATGGCGATCAGTCCGCCTGCGAGGGCGGGAAGCAAGGGAGTCACGGCTGCACTCCGTACGCCTGGGTCGAGAGGTATGCCGCGAGGTCGAAGCCGTAGTGGGCCAGCGCCCGATACTCGTCGGGAAGCACGTCCGGTACGGCGACCCCTGACGCATCGGCGCGGAAGACGTGCGTGGTCGCGTATCCGACCTCCCTCTCGCCAGGGGCGAGGGCGATGATCTCGGCGACCCTTCTCGTCCGCTGCGCGCCGCCGGGAACCGCCCCGGTCTCCATGCTCAGCTGGACGATCAGGTCCACCGTGGCCGCGAGCTTGCTTGTCGCGAGCCCCTGGGTGACGTGAGGACCGGCCTCCATCGCGCACGTGACGAGCTTGCGGACGGCCGCCACGGCGTCAGCCGCGTGGGTCGTCGAGATGGAGCCCGTCCCGGACTCCATCGCCTTGATCATTGCCCAGATTTCCTTGCCTCGTACCTCGCCGACGATCTGGCGGGAGAGGTTGAACCGGAAGGAGTCGACGAGCGCCTCGTCGAGAGTGAACTCGCCAGCCTGCCGACCATCAGGCCCACGCTCTCCGGATCCCGGGCGTGCCTCCCAGGCGTGGACGACCTTGTGGCGGCCGAGTTCGTGGAGGTGCAGCTCGTACTCGGTCTCGAAAGTGCCGATCGCCTCCATGGCGTCGATCTCGGCACAGAGCGCGCGGACCAGGGTTGTCTTGCCCGCTCCCTGGGCGCCTGCGACGACGATCGAGCGTCGTGCCCGGACTGCGGCGCGCAGGAACGATGCCGCAGTCGGCGTCATCATCTCTCTAGCGACGAGGTCGTCGAGGGTGACCTGCATCAGTCGGTGTCGTCGGATGACTACTGAAGGACGGGGCGTGACCCATGCGGCGGCGGCCAGGCGGGAGCCGCCGTCCAAACGCAGGTGGAGCCGCGGCTGGGCCTCGGAGAAGGAGCGAGCGTTGACCTCGCTGCGCGAAGCAAGGAAGACCAGGAAGTCGATGAGTTCCGGGTCGGAATCAGCGACCGGTGGGCCATCGATCAGGGTGCCGTCGACCAGTTCGAGAAGGACATTGTCGTGGCCGACGATGACGATGTTCTCGATGTCGTCGTTGTCGACCAGCGGCTGCAGACGACCCAAGCGGAAGAGCGAGTCGAAGACAGCCTGCGCCGTTGCTTGCTGGCGCCCCGGGCTCCAGGCCCCGCGGCCGGCGTCAACGTCGTCGGCCATCGCGGACTCGATGAGGTCCAGCACGATCGAGCGGCCGAGCTCCTGCTGCGCTGCCTTGTCGAGTCGGTTCCGGTCTGAGGCGACGGCTTGGCTCAATTGCTCGGACGCCCGAGCGCGCAGCTCCGCGACGATCGACCAGTCGACGTCAGGGCCGGTTGTAGGGGGAACTGTTACGGGAGCGCCGAGCTTGGGCACTGCAGGCGTCGAGCCGTTCGTATGCTGGCTGAACAGCGGTAAGCGCGAGAGGTCGCCGTACTCACTCAGGTAGCGGGAGGCCTCAGTCATCGCCTGGCCTCCTCGACGAGGGCGAACCGACCCCGCGAGACATGCGCCTGGACCGACTGAGCTGCTGCCTGAAGACCCCGGACGTACGGACCTGTCTCGAAGTGACGGGGCGGGTTAGCGCCGCGGTGGTAGACAGCTCCGGCCGCCGGATCGTCGGGGAGGTCGGCGACCACGGGCATCCCGAGCACTTTGGAGACCTCGGTGTCGCGGTATGGCTGACCTTCGCCGATCAGGAGCAGGCCCGGGTGTCTCCATCCGCTCCCGGGCTGGCGAACGGTCTCGGCCCACGAGCGTGCGGCGGAGATCGAGGGCAGGTCGGCGCGAGTGACCAGCAGGGTTGCGTCAGCCGAGTCCAGGAGTTGCTGCGGCGATCCCGTCAGTCCGAGCCTGCCCGCATCGACGATGACGTCCTGCCCGCTCGCTTCCAGTTCGCGCAAGGCCGCGTCGAGGGGTTCCCACATGTCGCGGAGTGCAGCTGCCTGGGCGTGCGTCCGCGTTCCCGCGACGATGGAGACGTTCGGGCTCAGGGGCATGACGACGTCCCGTAGCGCATCCGCCGTGCTAAGCGGCGAGAGCGCCAGCTCGACCAGCCCGGCGTCGTACGGCGTCGTGCCCTTCATGAATCCGGCGAGAACCCCCGAGCCGCCGGTCGGGTCGGCCTCGACGAGAAGCACAGGGCGCGGCCAGCAGAACGCGAGGCCCACGGACGTCGTCGTCACACCGGGCGATCCGGACGCGGAAGTCAGGCAGATGACAGCCATCACTCGGCTCCCGAGTCCAGCACCAACGCGACGTTCCCGGTGGCGGCTCGTGCGGCGAGGACGCCCGCGTCGGGATAAGGCACCAGGACGTTGACGACCGTGTTGCCTGTTGTCTCGTCCACGTACGTGCCGACGACCTCGGCGACGGTGAAGGGCGGGGCGTTGGCCGGCGCCTCGCCGTTGTCGCCTGGCGTGACGATGATGCGGACCTTGTCGCCGCCGTACAGCGGCATTCCGGGGACCTGCGCGGGTGTCAGAGAGATCCCGACGATCGACTGGCCTTGCGGAGGTAGCGGCTCGTCCGCCGTCGACTCGTTCGTGAGCAGGCCGCCAGCCGAGATGTCGAGTGCTGCCCGCTGACCGATGATGTCTTCGTACGCCGACGCGGGCAGCGGCGACAGCGCTGGGTCGCCGCTGATCCGGATTCGCTGGATGTCCTCGGCCTCGATCACCTCGCCGCGGTGGATCGTGTCTCGCGCCGCGAGCACCTCCTGGGTGTTCGTCGTCGCGCTCCAGGCCCACGCGCCGAGCAGGCAGCCGAGCGCAGTCACGATGACCGCGGCGACGACGAGCGCGGGGCGTCTCCGGAGCTTGGGCGGAGGAGTGATGCTGGTGGCGGTGTCCGGCGCGGTGGGGCGCGGGCCGGTCCTCCGGTCCTCTCGGGTAGTTGTGGACACTTCGTCGTACCTCCCGCGCAGCTCGTCAGTTCACGAGCACCTGCGCCTCGCCGATCCGGATCTGTGTTGAGCGGTTGAGGCCGTCGAGCCGGATCGTCCCCGTCTGGCCGGCGCCCGACCAGGTGATGACCCAGCTCGACGTGGCGGTGACGGTGTACGCGTCATCGGTCTCGTGCGCGCTCGACTTCGTGTAGGTGTGGCCGCAGTCGGGTGAGTCCTCCCGCCCGTACGACGGCTTGTACGGCGTGCCGGCCGTTTCGCAGACAACTTCGGTGCCGTCGCCCATGTCCCAGGTGATGTGGAGGACCTTCGCGGTGGCCGTGATCGTGATGCCGCCGGCAGAGGCGCTCTCAGTAATGGGGCCGACGGTGTGGGCGTTCGGGTCCTTGGCCCACATCCAGACCGGCATGCCGACCAGGCCGATGCTGTCCGGACCCGGCTCGGGCGCGATGCCAATGTTGATGGCAGATAGATGCATCTGCTCGATCGCGATCTGTGCCACTTCACGCGGTGTTGGTCCCGTGCCGGAGTTCGGTGGCGGGTCCTGCGACCAGATGGTGATGAGCAGACCTGTCTGCGGCTGGTAGCAGTTGTAGACCGCCCCGTCGCCGGGCTCGTGGCCCTGCCAGCTCGGGTCGCCCGCTGGCGGCTGGGGCTCGACCGGACTGATGTAGCAGTTGTAGCTGTTCGACCAGTAGCCCGCGGGCGATGAGCAGGGCACAGGCCCGGGTGGAGGCTTCGTGATGCCTTGGCTGGTGCCATCCCAGTAGCAGGCCGCTCCGCTTCCGGTGTCCTGGGGCCCGTCGTCGCCTGGCTCACCTGGCGTACCGGGGGTGCCCGGCACCTCGATCCAGATGAGGCACTCGCCCGTCGCCGGGTCGGTCTGCGAGCACACGGTGTCCGCGTATGACGGGGCGTGGACGAGGACGGAGAAGCCGGCGGCAAATACCGCAGTCAGGAGGAGGCGAGTCAGGATGCCGTGCATGGCGTCTGCTTGAGGTCCTGGCCCGTCGCCACGCGCCAGCCGCCGCTCGGATCGGCGGCGTAGTCGTAGTTCGCGACGGAGTAGCGGGTCCACCCGGTGTCCGGGCGGTTGGGGGAGACGATCGACTTGCCGCTCTTGTCGATCACGTCGACCTTGCTCACGTCCCAGCAGACGTCGATGACGACCGTCGGCACCTTGCCAGCCTTCGGGTCGGAGTTGTCGAGATTGACCGACTGCACCTGCAGTTCGTTGATCATTGTGGTGCCGGTCTGACGCTGGCCCTCGTCGCGCTGCCGGCCGATGAGGGTCTCCACGGCGTTCAGCTGCGCGCTCGTCGCGACGGACTTCAGTTTCTTGAGGTCGGCCGCAGGATCGCTACGGAGCTGGTCGACCACCGTGAAGTAACTCCGTACCGACTCGGTGGCATCGGCGCTCGCTGCGTCGGACGGAGAGCTCGGCGACGCGCTCGGCGTCGGTGAGCTCGTCGACGTCGACGACGGCTCGGCGGTCGCCGGGGGATCGGTGTCGCTCTCGCCACATGCGGAGACCGCGACCAACATGGTTACGCCGGTCGCCCAGGAGATCAGCCCGAGTCGAATCTTCATGGGTGTGTGTCCTGCTCCTCTCGCCGTTCGGCGTGAGGCGCAAACGAAGCCGCGTGGCGTGCGGGCATCGTCTGGGCCTCATCGTAAAGGCCGTTTGTCGGTTTCGCACCCGGCTCTTCTATGCCTTCCGGGCCCGCTGCTCAGGTGCTCTCTGACTTCCAACTCTCCGGGCCTACCCTCCTCCCCTTTTCTCGCCCCACGTCCTTCCTCTACCTCCTCCCTGCCACGCCCTCCACCTCTCGCCGCTTCGCTCGTCCCGCACTCCGCCCCGTCCGCCCCTCTCGTGCACCCAGCCCCTCTTCGCCTTCACACGGATTGCAGATCGAGGGGTCTGTGGATGGAGAAGCGCACCTGAGGGCTGTGGAACGGAAAAGGCGGTGACTGTCTCGCTGCGGCGAATGTCCGCGGGCAGCGGCTACCAATACCTGCTGCGCAGCGTCGCCGCGGGCGACGGCAGCAGAGCCCTGTCGACGCCACTCACCCGGTACTACTCCGAGATCGGTACGCCGCCCGGCCGCTGGCTTGGCTCTGGAGTCCGGGCCTTGGGGAGCGGTCAGCTGGCCGCGCGAATGCAGGTGACCGAGGAGCAGCTCGCGCTGCTGATCGGCATGGGGCGAGACCCGATCACTGGGGAGCAGCTCGGACGTGCGTATCCGACGTACAAGCGCCTGGCGGACCGCATCAACGAGCGAGTGGCGGCCCTCGATCCGGAGATGACCCAGGATGACTGCGCGGCCGAGACGAGCAGGATCGAGACCGAGGAAACGGCCGCCGGCATGCGCCACGCCGTTGCTGGCTTCGATCTCACCTTTAGCGTCCCGAAGTCCGTGTCGGTGTTGTGGGCAGTCGCCGACGCGGCCACCCAGGAGCGGATCGCGGACGCGCATCATTCGGCAGTCGCTGACGTCATGGACTTCTTCGAGCGCGAGGTGGCCGCGACCCGGGCGGGCATCTCAGACAGCGACGGCGCCGTGGCTCAGGTCAGCGTCGCCGGGGTCGCCGCCGTCGCCTACGACCACTTCGACTCCCGAGCCAGTGATCCACAGCTCCACACCCACGTGGTGGTGTCCAACAAGGTTCTGACTGTGATGGACGGTCGGTGGCGCAGCCTCGATGGCCGCCCGGTGTTCTCATCCGTGACAGGACTTTCAGCGCACTACAACGCGCTGCTGGCCGACCGACTCAGCCAGGGCATCGGCGTCGAATGGGAACGTCGCGAACGCGGCGCCGACCGCAACCCGCAGTGGGAGGTCGTCGGCGTCATCGATGAGCTCATAGCCGAGTTCTCGAGTCGCACCCGCGAGATCGCGCTTAAGAAGGACGAGCTCATCGGGGAGTACGTCGCGAGGCACGGTCGGATGCCGTCGCCCAAGGTCATCGTCGAGCTCCGTGCCCAGGCGACCTTGGCCACCCGCCCACCCAAGGAGCTGCGGTCTCTCGCTGACCTGACCGCCGAGTGGCGACGCCGCGCATCCGAGCGACTGGGGGCCGACGCGACAGCATGGGCCGCCTCGCTCTGTGGCGCGGCTGGCGCTCCGCTCACCGCCGATGACGTTCCCCTGATAGCGATCGAGGCCATCGGAACTGACGTCGTGGCCGCGGTCGAGGTGAAGAGATCAGTGTGGACCCACTGGAACCTCATGGCCGAGGCGTCGAAGCAGACGATGGACCTCCGGTTCGCAACCACCTCGGACCGCGAGGCGGTGGTGTCCATGGTGGTCGACGCAGCTCAGGGTCACTCGGTGTCGCTGACTCCGCCGGAGTTGGCGATCAGTCCGGTTCGCTTCCAACGCGAAGACGGCACGAGCCTCTTCCGACCGCGGCACTCGGCCAAGTACTCATCGACCGCGATCATCGAGGCAGAAGCACGACTCCTGAACCGGTCGGAAGGCACTACCGCACCGACCGTGCGTCCCAGCGCGCTGGCACGGGTGGTGACGCACTCGAAGGCCGGACTGAGCCCGCAGCAGCGGACCGCCCTCGAGAGCATCACCGCGTCTGGTCGGCACTTGGACCTGCTGGTTGGACCGGCGGGTGCTGGCAAGACGACAACCATGCGGGCGCTTCGCGCCGCGTGGTTGGTCGAGCATGGACAGAAGAGTGTCATTGGGCTGGCGCCATCGGCGACAGCTGCCCAGGCGCTGGCCGACGACCTGGGGATCGCCTGTGACAACACGGCGAAGTGGCTGCATGAGTACGACCAGGGACGCACGGATCTGCGCGCAGGGCAACTGGTGATCATCGATGAGGCCACGCTCGCGGGAACGACCACCCTCGACCGGATCAGTGGCATCGCGGAGGCCGCGGGAGCCAAGGTCCTGCTCGTCGGTGACCCGTATCAGCTTCAGTCCGTCGAAGCCGGGGGCGCCTTCGCGCTCCTCGTCGACCGCCGCACCGACTCCCCTGAACTGACCGACATTCATCGCTTCGTGAACGAGTGGGAGAGGCACGCCTCCCTCGCACTTCGTCGAGGTGAGGTCGAGGTCATCTCGACGTACATCCGCCAGAAGCGAGTCCGCGAAGGACAGACCGACGAGATACTCGACCGGGCCTACGAGGCGTGGCGCGCGGACTGCAGGGCCGGCAAGGCAAGCATCCTCGTGACCGAGTCATCCCACGCCGTGCGGAATCTGAACGAGCGGGCCCGCGCCGAACGGCTGCTGCTCGACGGCGCTGTTGATGGTCGTGAGATCCCGCTGGCCGCCGGCAACAGCGCCTCGGTCGGGGATGTGGTCATCACCCGGCGCAACGAGCGCACTGTTCGCACCTCCGGCGGCGGCTGGGTCAAGAACGGCGACCGCTGGCGGGTGGTCGACATCCGCCGCGACGGCTCGATGCTGGTCGACCGGCTCGATCCACGACGTCGAGGCAAGACCGTGCTGCCACCGGAGTATGTCGGCGAGTATGTCGACCTCGGCTACGCCGTCACCGCCCATCGGGCTCAGGGCATCACTGTCGACACCTCCCACGTCGTCGTCACACCGACGACGACCCGGGAGAACCTCTACGTGTCCATGAGCCGCGGCCGGGAGTCGAACATCGCCTATGTAGCTCTCGACAAGCCAGACGACAGCCACTCGACTCCCGAGCCAGACGACGTCACGGCTCGCACTGTGCTCTACGGGGTGCTTCAACACAGCGGAGCAAGCATGTCCGCGCACCAGACGATGGAGGCCGAGTACGCCATCCACGGCGGCATCGATCGCCTCGCCGCCGAACTCGAGACGATCGCGGCGGACGCCCAAAGCGATCGGTTCGTGGACCTCCTCCGACGGTCCGGTCTCACGCCTGAACAGCACGAAGCGGTAGTCCAGTCGAGCGCCTTCGGACCGCTCGCGGCGTCCCTCCGCCGAGCGGAGGCCCACCACCACGATCTCGATCGCCTCGCCCCTCGGATTGTGAAGCAGCACGAACTCGACGACGCTGAAGACATCGCAGCGGTGCTTCAGTACCGGGTCGAGCAGGCAGCGGTGTCCACGCCTCGCGGCTGCCGAATGCGTCCGCGCCTGATCGCCGGTCTCATCCCGGAGCCATTGGGGGAGATGTCCGCTGAGGACCGGCGGTCAATCGACGAGCGCGCGGATCTCATCGAGACACGGGCCTATGCGCTGGCTGCCGCAGCTGTCGACGCCGGTGCGCCTTGGGTGGGCCGATTGGGGACAGCGCCGACCGAGCCGGTGGCCAACGAATCCTGGCTACACGCGGCAGCGACAGTCGCCGCGTACCGTGATCGCTACAAGATCGAGTCTGATCTGCCGACTGGCGGAGGGGCCACTAGCGACGCTCAACGGGCCGACCGCCTGCGCGCCCTCGCTGCCGCCCGCGAGGCGGTGCGCGTCTCGTCCATCCGCGCGCCGGTGCTGCGTGCGCCGGTCGCTCAAGTTCGTGCCGTATCGACTCCATAGACGTCACAAGTCGTGGCCGTCCACAGGTTGGTGACGCAGTCGTGGCGGATGTTCCGTTGTGCCGTACGACCAAGGTGTCCCGTCCGAGTCCAAGGGAGGCCGCCCATGTTGTTCTTGATCGCATTGCCCGTTTTGCTCCTCGTGGCGGCTGGTCACCGCTGGCTGCATGCGTACGCGCCCACGAATCTGGTGATCTCTCGAGCGCGGCTGGCACCGCCGAGATGGCGCTTGGTGCTGCTCCTCGGGGCCATCGCGATCATCCTTCTCCTCGCGATGCGAGTCGTCGATGTGTGGGTCGCCGCTGGAGCGCCGAGCTGGCTGAATCTCGTGGTCCTGGTCCTTGCGTGGGACGCGATCAAGTTCGGGCTTGCATCGTGTCTAGTGGCCTTCGGCTGCGCGCGAGAACTCGCAGTCGCCGCCGCGTCAAGCAGGCGCCCTTCTCAGAACGGTGGCACGTGTGCCTGACGCAGTCGACAATCGTCGGGTGGCCATCGTCTACCTCGACAGCGCCCCTGAGAACCTCGTCCCCGAGCTGGGGTTGAGGGTCGTCTCGGTCCTGGATGATCGTTGGAATGGATGGCTCCGGCCCTTGGCCACCGCAGACGCCTTCGGCAACTTCCTCGATGCGTGGAGACGCAATGATCCGAACGGGATCTGGGGCTGGGCCACCGAGGTGGGGGACACCCTGGTGTGCAGCCGGTCTGACGACGACGATCCTGCGGACGAGTTCCCGAAGGTGGACACGCTCCCTGACGGACGCGCCGTCTACGACTTCACCGGGTGGACTTGGGTGGAGGGTCCCGAAGGGTAGCGGTGTGCGCGGCGTTCAGAGCCCCATGTGGTTCCTGAGCCGTCGCGCAAGCAACTCCGCGATCGGCACGGCGACTGCGTTTCCGATTGCCCCCATGCTGCGGGAACGGGCACCCGGAAACTCGTAGTCATCGGGGAACCCCTGGATGCGAGCCGACTCGCGCACGGTCAAGTAGCGCAGCGAGTTGTCATCGAACCGAATCATCGCCTCGCCACCACTGACTCCGTGGACTCCGGCCTTGATGGTCTTGGCCGGCCAGTCGTAGGGGCTTCCCGAATGCTTGGGATAGGCACGAGCACCTGGTATCCCTCGATGGTTAATGAAGCCATCGGCATCGACGCCATCAACGGGCTCGGGTAGCCCCACGACAGCGTCGCGGATGGTCTGCCAGCGTTCCGTCTCCGGACGGCCTAGCTCCTTAAGCTCTCGCTTGCGCTCCTCCATGCCGTCAGGAAGTACGGGCATCGCCATGCCATGTGAGGTCCAGTAGTCGCCCGTGACCCACTGGTCGTAGAGCAGAGCGTCGCGGCTGAACTCGCCGTCGATCTTGTCTGGCCAGGTATCGGCGTTCGGAAGGTCCGTTCGGATCCCGACCAGAAAGACGCGGCGCCGGTTCTGCGGGAGGCCGAAGTCAGCGGCGTCGACCAGATGCTGGGTGACGTGGTACCGCAAGGAACGTGGCTGAGCCTTCTTGATCCGAGCATCGTGCTCTGTCCAGAGTTCATCCTCATTGGGGGTCACAGTCGGCTTCTCGAGCTGATGCCGGATGTAGGAGAAGTATGGCGAGAAGGACGGCCTCGTGAGCCCCGGGACGTTCTCAAAGATCACGAACTTCGGACGCAGCTTCCGCACGACTTCCAATGCCGCCGGAAACATGTTCCGATCGTCCTCATCGCCAGCATGCACACCTGCGAGCGAGAACGGCTGGCACGGGGGTCCGCCCGCTACTAGGTCGACCTGCCCTTCCTTGAGGTCGGTCTGATTGAGCCAGATGCGGACGTCCTTCTCGTGCACATCGTCCTTGTTCCACAGGTTCGGGTGAAGCTCCGCGTTGTATCGAAGGATCGTCGCGGCGGGCTTGTACCACTCGACCAGCGCAAGGTGTTCGAACTCGGCATTGCGAGTCCCGAGGGCCATGCCGCCGCCGCCCGCGAACAGCTCCACCGAGGTCAACGAGTTGCTCATCGGCCGGTGCCCTCCCGCCGACTGCGAACGGCAAGTTCGACCCGATCCGCCACCCGGACGACATCACGCTCGACGTCGGACGCCCAGACGCGTATCACCTCCCAGCCGTCGTTGGTCAGCGCCTCGGTGACCTGAGCGTCTCGTTGCATGTTGCGGCTGATCTTCTTCATCCAAAAGTCTGAGTTCGCGTGGCGGAACTCGTCCTTGAAGGACTTGTAGCCACGTGTCCGCCATCCGTTGCCGTGCCAACGGTCGCCATCCACAAAACAAGCGACCCGGGCCGGCCCGAACACGATGTCGGGCTTGCCCACGAGATTCGTAGACACTCGGAAACGGAGTCCTCTCTTGTGCAGCTCACGGCGCAGGGCCATCTCTGGTCGGGTCCCGGTATGCCTGACCGCCGACATGATTCGGGAGGTCGTTTGGGGATCGCGTGTCACGCCTGCTCGCCGCCTTTCGACTGGCGAGACGCCACGCGGTAGTACTTGATGGCGATGGAACAGCGCTCAGCGATCCGCCCGTGGTGCGCCCTCTCTCCACGCGTGACTGGGTGATCCAACGTCTCCAAGATCACGATGCAGCCCTTATGGCTCGGGTTGCTCGCGAGGTAGTTGATCGTTGCCCAGACCAAGTGGCGGAAGTTCTTCGCCGCGTCCCACACCACGTAGGTCGCCGAGCCATCCACCTTGGCGAGACAGTGGAAGGGTTTGACCCCCTGGCTGTTGTCGACCACCGCGGCTTCCGAGCCGAGAGCGTGCTGGACGAGTTGCTCAGCGGTGGGCCCGATGGATGTGCCGAACCTCGCGTACCTCCCGGCTCCGAGGCGAGCCCGTCCGTACTCCTTCATAGGGCCGTCTTTGATCCAAGAGCGGGCGTTCTCACTGCTCATGTACTTGGTGAGGACGCCGCCGATCTCGGGATCGGTCACCCAATCGTCGTACTGCGCGGTCCGATTGTTGGGCGGCAGGTGCTCCCAGTCGAGCCGATCCGCGGCGGCATATAGAGCCTTGACCACACCGTCGATCTGATCCTTCGGCACGCGGCGGGACTCTGCGGCACTCATGATGCGGGGAGGTCGGGGTCGAGGAACTGGAGACGTGCGTCATCGTTCGCCGTCTCAAGGTCAGCGGCGTCAAGAATCCACTGTTCGAGGAGAGACTCGGCCCGAGCGTCGCTGAAGCTGATCTCGGGCTGAGGCACGTCGGGGACGACCTCGATCTCGTCCGCATTGTTCTGCCTGCGCAAGTTGAGCAGGGCCGCGACGCGACGCAGGTCACTGACGAAGTCGAGCGCGATCACCTTGTGCTTGCCCTCGCGTAGCCGCAGTCCCCGCCCTAACTGCTGGACAAAGATCCGACGACTGTGGGTGACGCGGACGAAGCAGATGATGTTCACATCGGGCACGTCGACGCCCTCGTTCAGGATGTCGACGGCAGTCAAGATCGGGACCCGGCCGGATCGGAAGTCCAGAAGGCGAAGCTGTCGATCGCGAACCTTCAAGCCCTCGTGGATTGCCTGGGTGTTGGACCACTCTGGCGTGCGGCGGATCAGCTCCGCCATGCGTTCAGCGTGCTCCTTCGTCTGGCAGAACACGATGGCCCGCGGGTCGAGCGTCGACCGCCAGGCTGCGCTCAGCTCGTCAAGGATCGCCTCGTCTCGCTGCGGCAGGAACAACTTGGAGTTGAGTTCCTTCATCGAATAGGAGCGCCGTGACACGTCCTTGACGACATCCCAGTCGATGTTGTCAAGGAACAGCCGATAGTCGACCTGGGCGAGGTAGCCGAGGCGCATTCCCTCGCCGATGCCCAACTTGTAGGAGGCAGGCCCGAAATGGGTCTCGATGTCGTACTTGTCACCACGCCACGGAGTCGCGGTGACCCCGAACTGACTGGAGTCGCTCAACTCGGCCAGCAGTTGTCCGTACTGACCGTCCTTTCCCACATGGTGGGTCTCATCGACCATGACCAGGGAGGGTCGGTAACCCGCGAGCGCCACGTTGAGGGCACTCGCAACGGTCGCGAAGGTGACCCCGCGCAGGTCCTTGGGCTTCTCGTCGCCGGTAAGCACCTGGGTCTTCACCGTCTTCGGCAGGTGCCTCCACAGAGCGCGCTCAAGTTGCGCGACGAGGTCCTTGGTGTGAGCAGCCACCAGGATGTCGGCTTTCGGGTCCAATGAGAGGTGGTGAGCGATCACCTCTCCGCCGACGACGGTCTTCCCCAGGCCGGTGGCGAGCACAAGGAGCGCACGGCCCTCGGTGTCGAGGTCCTCGATCAACGAGGCAACGGCTTCGCTCTGGTAGTCCCGCAGCCGGATGCGCACCGGCTGGTCCGCAGCTTGCTCCCACAGCTGCAGCAGGTCGGCGCCGGTCCAGAAGTCGATGCGCTGGCCGGTGCGAGCCAGGACTTGAGCGCGCGCCACAGCGTCACGGCTGGGGCGAACGTTGGTAACGACAACGCCGCGGTCCGCGCGGTAGTGGTCCATTGCGTTGGAGACCTCATCGACCGCACTCTTTGGAACGCTGCCCTGCTTCTGCCACTTGGCCTGGAACACCCAAGTCTGGCCGGCGATCGTGCCGAGCAGATCGCCGCCTTCGTCGCCGGAGCCGTCGATGTTCGAGATGTCGCTATACCGCAGTAGGCCAAGGAGCCGCTCAACCTGCGTGGTGAACCGACGCTCACCTCCGAGGATGAGGTGCCTGGGATCAACGAAGGAGTCGCTCAAGACGAGTCCTCGGGCGCGTCGACCAGCTCCGCTTCCAGGAGGCGGCAACTCAGCCGACCGCGGTTGAGCTCATCGGGCCGCCGCCGTGTCTGGTGCTCCGCCAATTGGCCGGCGTCGTTGAGGTATCCGATCAGACGGTTGACCGTGAGCGCACGGGCGTGGCTGTCCGTGAATGTCTGGTAAGGCGCCCGGAACACTCGGCCATCGAGGAACTCGCCAGGACGCTGCTGGATGAGCCGGGAGAGGGCAGCAGAGGACGTGTACAGAATCCAGGTGCCGCTCTCTCGAGCCTCCTGCCAATCGGCATCCATGCCCTCCTGAGCGAACCGCTGCTCGGCGGCAGCCTGCTCAGGCTCCATCACGTAGCCCCAGAAACCCTCCGAGTTGCCCGAGATCACCGGCCGCATCGTGCGCCGGACGCGGTCAAGCAAAGTGTGCGCGGCCCCGCCGAGCGCCGTCGGGGTCACCTTCTGGTCGGGAAGGCAACGATCCATCAGGTCAGCGATGATCGAGCTGAGCGCCTGATTACTGCCTCGACGATCTCGGATGTGCTCGGCGATCCCAAGGACGGCGTACTCCCGCGGGTCCGCGCCAAAGTCAGTGAAGAGACTGTGGCCGAAGTCCACGAACACGTGAACGTCGGTTCCGCGCTGCTGCTGAACGAAGACGGGAACCCGCTGGCCGTTCGTGTCCGCGACCTCGGTGCCGTTCAGGCCGTAGACGGTCACCTTCAGGGCATTGCCGAAGCCAGGCAACGCGTACTCACCGGAGATGTCGTGGAGGACCTCGCCGTGCTGGCGGTACCGCTCCTGCTTCTGGTCCTCGGTCTCACGTGGCGGCGTCGGATCCCCGGGCTGCGGCTGCGAGTCAGTGGGCTCTGGAATGTCCAGCCGGGATCGAGCGTCGTCGTCGCCGCCGTCTCCCGGGTCGGTCGACTCAGGAGGCACGATGACCTTCGGCTCGTCGTGCTGCTTCGCCTGCTCGTACCAGATGTGGTCGTCCTGGTACTCAGGGTCACCTTTGCGGAACAACTTCGCCCACTCACGGGCCTTCTCGTGGATCGCGTGGTCGCCATCGCCGGGGACCAGATACTTGAGGCCGGGATCCATTCGTCGGTAGCCGGTGAAGAGACGACCGATCGGGGATTCGTTGGGCGGGTAACCGGCGTCGCGCGCGATATTCGGACGGAGAGGACCGTCCCCGCGCAGCGTGCGAACAACCTGCTTCCACTCGATCGTGTTGTACTCAAATGCGTTCTTCTGATAGTTGACCCGTACGTGATCGATGTGGATCTCGCCCACGATCCGGCCCTCGTTGGGCACCTCAATCGGGTACTCGCTGTCGGGGCGAGCACCGAGTTCATTCGGGTCCTCCCAAGCGAAGATCCCCACGTCACGAACGAGAATCTTGCGACCGTTGCGGAGGAAATCGACGCCGAAGTCGGACTTGTGGGAGTAGCGCTGGATGCCCAGCCAACCCGTGATCCGGCGCTCGCGCTCCTCCAGCTCGGTGCTGCCGCACTCCTCGCACTCGCGGACCGTAAGATCCTGCCAACGGCCACAGTCGTGGCAGGCGTTCAGCGACGGCAACTCCTTATCGATCTCGATGTATGCCGGGTACTTGACGCCCCGCTGCACCACTGAACGGTCCTTGTTCCAGATGCAGGGCAGCAGCGGCTGCACGGCCTTGCCGTCCACTCGGAGGGAGAAGTCACGGTCGCGCAGGAGATACGAGTACACGTCGCCGAGCAGGTCCCGGATCTTGGTCTGCTGACGCGACAGCAGGTCGTGCTGCTCCTGCTTCAGGTCGCTGACGATGACCTGGGTCCCGTGCTCAGCCGGATCATCCTTAGGCTCGCGGATGACCGGCACGACGAAGTTGTCCTGGTTGGCCATCTTTCGGAGGTCCAGTGTGACACTCACCCACTCGGAGTCCCCAGTACGGGTCGTGCGGACCTGGGTTGTGTTGCCGAGTCGAGCCGTCGCGATGTTGAAGCCCATGCCGAACAGTCCGAGCTTGCCGTAGCGGGCGTTGCTCGACCATCCGGCGGACAGTGCCATGTTGAGGTGCTCGAGGCTCATACCCCGGCCGTTGTCGCTGATCCAGACCTGCGCGTCCCGGTGGTCAGATGTGCGGCTGGGCAGGCTGATGGTGACCGTCGGCGCATCGTCCTCCGGAGGATCCGACAGGAAGTCATCGAAGGCGTTGTCGATCAACTCGGCTAGGCACTGCCACGGCGCGAACTCGATGTCGCCGAGCACCGCCAACAGCCGCGGATGCGGCGTGACATCGATGCTCTCCTCGCCGATGGAGACCTCCTCGTCGACCACAGTTGATCCTTCCCTCGACCCCTCGTCGGCTCCGTCTTGGTGCGACCGTACGACCCTAACTGCCGCGTCCGACGGAACCGGTTGACTTGGCTGAAGAACGGGCGTGCGTGGGCCTCAACTGGCTCCTAGCGCGCTGGCGATGGAGCCCGAGGCAACCTCTACGACAGGTCTGCGGGGACGGGCTTCGCCTTCGCCCCATGACGCCGGACGATTGCCAATACGCTGATCAGGAGGTCAATCGGCGCTCCGGTGGCAGGCATCGGCTCCGTGATGACGTCAGCAGAAGGACGCTCGGCGACCGCTTCCAGAAAGGTCGCAGACTCGACCACGGAACCAGACAGTCGGCCCAGTGACGGATTAGTTCTCGTCTTCGAGATCATCTTGCCCTGGGCTCTCGTTGTCCCCAACAGCATCTAGGGCAGCGAGCTCGTCCGGATTCTGATAACCCTTGAGGTAAGCCTCCAGGATCTCTGCTCGGCGGCTAAGCGCGCCACCGTCGTTTGAGGACTGCACGAAGATGTTGTACTCGCGGAGTCGGTTGTTTGCCGGCCGCGAGAACGCAGGGTCGTCCTCGTCCATCCGCGAGGCGAGTCGACGCAGTTCTTCGAAGCGTTGCAGCCGCTCCCTCGAAGCGCTCGCGATGAGTTGCGGGTCCCGGAAGACGATGTAATAGACGACGAGCGTACCGACCGAGCGGAGAAGGGGGTCGTCATCTACGAAGAGCCCGGCCATACGATCCAGCACGGCGGTGGCGGCCGCTTGGTACCTGGCCATATCGACTGCGCTAATCCGTGGCGGGTTCCCGCGGCTTGCGAGGAACAAATCCATCAGCGTGGCGGCCTTGGTATCAGAGATACGGCCGCTTCTGGTATCGATCTGATGCTCGATTGCCAAGAACTTCGCTGCCAGTTCCCGGTGCTTGTATCGGGAGGCCTTGATCGGCGACCGAGCAGAGAGCAAGGCGTGCCCAGCCAGGGCGTTGGCGGCATCCCGGGTCGCGCCCGACACGGAGTTGCGTCGTTCGGCGTGATTCAGAGCGGTGGCAGCGTTAAGCCGCTGAAACAGTTCTTCGATTAGGTCAATGCTGTCCGAGCTGACGCCGACGATAGGCAGCTCGAAGTCGAGGATCCGCTGCGCCAACCTCGGGTAGGCAGACTGCAGTTCCGCAAAAGTGAAACCGGCGGCCGAAACGCTCTCGTCCTCGAAGTACTCGAAGTCGATCGGGAGTCTCAACTCATTCTCAAGAAACTCTCCGACAGCTTCGAGACGTTGCTTTCCATCCAGCACCGCATACTGGATTATGCGTCCGTCTTCGGTGGTCCGGCGACTTGTCGCGCGCTCAAAGTATAGTTTTGGGACATCAAACCCATTCACGATCGAGTCGATCAACCGGCTCCGGGTTTCGCGGTTCCACACGCCGCCTTCCCGCTGGTAGGCCGGTTCAAAGTCGAGGGCAAGTCGCATGTGGGCGTAGCGTGCGATCGTAATCTCGCTCAGAGGCTCCGTGCGGATCTTCACAGCGAACCCTTGTGTGTCGCCTTGATTCGTCCGGCGATTCGATCGAGGTCACGGTAGATAGTCACCTCTGTGAGACCCAAGGTTTCAAGTTGCTCTCGTAGGGTTTGCTTCTTTCCCGAAGGGATCAGAAAGCGCCGAAGGGATCTCGCATTCGCCAGCTGGGGAACTGCATCACCATCTGCCGGCCGTTGGCTCACGGTGAAGGTGCCCGTCTGAAAACGGATTCGATCAAAGGACATCGGAGCGATGACTGCCCGTGGCTTCATTCGCTGGGAGGCGTCATGGCCTGGCCGGTAGTGGTCGAGCGCCGAGTGCCCGTCCTTCAGCAGCACGGGGTGTCCTCCGCCTGCGTCTCCCGCTTCCTCATTGAGATCGCGGGGATCGATCATCAGCAGCTCACCCTCCGCCTCTGCCTCGTCGGGCTTGGCCTCCCGACCGCGCTCGCAGGCGAAGTAGAGCCCGACTAGAGGGCTCTGGGACCAATCGAGTAGGCGAGTGGGGAGCTGGTGGTGCTGCGCGAACGTGATCCAACCCCAGTTGTCGAACGAGTACGGCTGGCCGGCCGTGGCTGCCTCTTGGCGAAAGCGATCAAGCATAGATTGCTCGCTATCGCGATGACCCGGGGTGCGAAACACAGAAGGTTGTAGCAACCATCCGCTGTCACGGTGGCCGCGATACCAGTACTCGCGGCCGTCGGCGGTGATGGCTTGCAGGGACACGAGGAGGTCTTGGACACTCCCAATCTCGGGAGGTGCAGGTTGCGCCTCAGCAGTCCCTTCAGTCACGGACGCAAACTAGCAGCCGGCCTATGCGTGGCCGCCCGCGGGCGAATGTTGAGGGTCGCTGAGCTTGGAGACAAGTTCGGGCGCGACCACCGCGCGCCCGAAGATGACCAACGCGCTCTGGCTGGGACTCTCGAGGAGGACGGGCCTCGACGTCCTCGATTGATCATGATGGCCCGTGCCCAACGCCCGCCCGTACCGTGCGGAGACGACGGTGCGACATTGCCGTTGCGTCCGACCGAACCGAATCGCCCAGCGCGAACGTCACGTTGCCGAGCACAATTCACCTGCCTGAGTGGGCCGCTCGCACGGGGTCGCGGTGCAAACCTGCAACCTCAGGTTTGAGTCGTTCTCAGCAAAGTCGGAGGCTTCATGACCTTGACTGACTGAGTCGGTCAGTTATTGTGTGCGGGTGGCACGTCTCATTCCTCCGGACAGACTCCCCGCCGTCATCGAAGCCGCGGTGGGTGTCTTCGTGACCCACGGCTATCGGCGCACCCAAGTGCAGGACATTGCCGACGTCCTCGGCCTGGCCAAGGGCACCCTCTACGGTTACGCCGCGACCAAGGAAGCACTGTTCGCCGGCGCCGTTCGCTACGGCGACAGACTCGAGCCGCTGCCCGACAACAGCGCCCTGCCGATGCCCGCGCCCGCTGACGGCGAGCTCGCCGAATTGGTTGCGGGACGGCTGGCGGCCGAGATCCCCGACCTGGCTCTCACCCAGGCGCTCGCGGGTGATCGGCTGCCGAGCACTCCTGGCGAGGCTGCTGCCGAGCTTTCCGGCATCGTCGTGGACCTCTATGAGCGGCTATCCCGCAATCGCGTGGCCATCAAGCTCGTCGACCGCTGTGCCCCGGAGTTGCCGGAACTGGGCAAGGTCTGGTTCGAAACCGGCCGCGGCGACCAGATGTCCGCCATTCAGGCCTACCTCGACAGTCGCCAGCGGGCGGGCCTGCTCGCACTGCCCGGCCCGGTCGACCTGGTCGCGCGCACCACGGTCGAACTATGCGTGCTCTGGGGCGTGCACTGCCGCTTCGACCCCGACCCAGCCGCCTCGCCGTTGCCGTACGACGACGCAACCGTGGCAACCACCCTCGCCGCAATGATCACCCGCTCGATGAACCCAGATGGAGTTGCCTGATGACTGTCCTCCCACTCCAATGCTCACTCGACCGCAGACCCTGGCCACAACGAGCACTCTCCCTCGCTACCCGACGACTGACTCGGTACCTCTCTGAGCAGGCAGCCCACCCGCACGGACTCGGCGGTCCTCTGATCGGGCGGCTGTGGGTGAAGGAGACTGCGAAGACCAACGACGCGGCCCTCGACCTCTTGGCGCCCGGCCCAGGCGAGGACATCCTCGAGATCGGCTTCGGCCCCGGGCGTACGCTCGGTCTCCTCGCCGAGCACGGCGCCCGGGTCTCGGGCGTGGACGTCTCCGAGGAAATGGTCCGCCTCGCCAGGCGCCGCAACGCCGAACTCGTCCGGACCGGGACCCTGACGCTTCACCGAGGGAACGGGATCACGCTCCCCGTCGATGACAGCTCCCTGGACGCCGTGCTCTCGGTCCACAACCTCTACTTCTGGCGCAAGCCTGAGGCCACCATCTCCGAGATCGCTCGAGTCCTGCGACCTGGTGGCCGACTCCTCCTGGTGTTCCGTGGTCGCGAACACCAGCTACCCAAGCGGCTCGACCCGGCCGTCTACCGGGACGTCACCACCGACCAATGCATGGCGTGGCTGGCCAGCGCCGGCTTCGACGCTCGGTGCCATCACCCCGATGGCGTTTCCCCCCAGGTCTCCTTCGTGATGGCGAAGTGCTCGCCGCGAGGCCTTGACTCCGGCTTCCGTAAGCAGTAGCTTACCGTGCGTGACCACTTACGCAGTCGACGCCTGGACGGCGCTGGCTGACCCGACCAGGCGGGAGATCTTCGCCCGACTGGCGGTGCGACCGCGTTCGGTCACGGACCTGGCCAGCGAGCTGCCAGTCAGTCGGCCGGCCGTCTCGCAGCACCTGCGGGTGCTCAAGAACGCCGACCTGGTGCGGGTCCGGCCCGAGGGCACTCGCCGCATCTATGCCGTGGATCCCGACGGTCTGCGTGCGATGCGCGCCGAGCTTGAGATGTTCTGGAGCGCGGCGCTGATCAACTTCAAGAGGCTCGTCGAGGCCGAGCCACAGGAAAACGGAGTGAGACCATGACAGGCACGACGCAGAGCGAAGCCGTCCGATTCGACGTCACCGTCGAGGTGTCCGCCGAGCGCGCCTTCCGGGTGTTCACGGAGCACTTCGACCAGATCAAGCCCCGCGAGCACAACCTGCTCGCTCCCGAACCGATCGCGGAGACCGTGTTCGAGACGCAGGTCGGCGGACATGTCTACGACCGCGGCGAGAACGGCTCCATATGCCGCTGGGCGCGGGTGCTGGCCTTCGATCCACCGCGGCGCTTCGTGATCAGCTGGGACATCTCACCGACCTGGCAGCTCGAGACCGACCCCTCCCAGGCGAGCGAAGTTGAGGTCACCTTCATCCCCGAGGGGCCGAACCGCACGCGCGTCGAGCTGGAGCACCGCCACCTCGAACGCCATGGCGAGGGCTGGGAGTCCGTTCGCGAAGGCGTGGCTGAGCAGGGCGGCTGGCCCCTCTACCTGCAGCGGTACGTCGACGCCGTCGCTGCCTGATCGCTCGTATTACTGCCTGCCTTGGCGCGGGTGGGTTTCATACATGCGCACCGCGACCAGTAGCCCGGAGCCAGCGGTGAGCCCAGCGATGGCCCAGATGGCTTCACGAATCCCGAAGGCATCTGCGAGGACTCCGGTGAGGAGGGCGCCGACGGCGAACCCGAGGTCACGCCAGAGTCGGTAGACGCCGACGGCTCTTGCGCGCCAGGAGGGATGGGCGACGTCGCCGATGGAGGCGAGCAGGGTGGGGTAGACCATGGCGGTGCCTGCGCCGAGGGCGATCGAGGCGAGAGCCCAGGCGGTGAGGGTGTCGGTGGCGGCAATGGCGGCAAGCGCGGCGGCCTGGACAAGCATCCCGGCAGTGATCAGGTGCTTGCGCCCCCACCGGTCGGACAGGGCGCCGCTGGCGAGCTGCCCGAGACCCCAGACGGCGGGGTAGAGCGCGACGAGGAGGCCAGTCGGGCCGAGGCTGAGGCCGGCGGAGATGAACAGGACAGGGAAGAGCCCCCAGGCCAGGCCGTCGTTGAGGTTGTTGACCAGCCCGGCCTGGCTCGCTGAGGAGAGTGCCGGCTCGCGAAAGCTGGTCTGCGTGAACACCTGCCGGTCGGTCAGGTCACTCGGCTGATCACCCGTTTGGGCCTGCGTGGAGGCTTCGTGGTCGGCATGTCCGCGCGTCTCGCGGACGGCGAGCGTGGAGAGACCCAGGCCGAGGGCGGCGTAGGCGATCCCGACCAGGAAGGGTTCGGGGCGCAGGCCGGCGTTGGCGGCGATCTCGCCGGTGATCAATGCGGTGACAGCGAGGGCGAGATAGCCTGCGGACTCGTTGAGACCCATGGCAAGGCCCCGGCGGCTGGGGCCGACGAGGTCGATCTTCATGATGACCGTGGTGGACCAGGTCAGCCCCTGGCTGATCCCGAGCAGGACGTTGGCACCAACCACGATCCACCAGTCGGGTGCCCAGATGAGCAGCATCGGGACGGGCACCGCGACCAACCAGCCCGCGACCAGGACCGGCTTGCGGCCGTAACGCTCCGACCAGGTACCGGCCAGGTAGTTGGTGAACGCCTTGGCCAGGCCGAAGGCGAGGATGTAGGTCAGCGCCGCGGTGTAGGAGTCCAAGCCGAACACGTCGGTGGCCAGCAGCGGCAGGACAGTACGTTCCTGGCCGAGCATCCCGCCCACCAACGCGTTGACCGCGACCAGGAGCGTGAACTGGGCGGCGTTCGCGCGCAGCCCCAGGACCGGGGCGGTGACTCTCTCGGTCGGCTTCACGGGCCGGATTCCAGCCGCTGGCCGTTGGCCTCGGCCCACTCTTCGGGGCCGCCGTCCAGGACGCTGACCTGCGTCAGCCCGTGTCCGGCGAGGATGCTTGCGGCGCCCATGGCGCGCTCCCCGTGGCCGCACATCACCACTGTGGGCGCGTCAGCGAGCCGGTCGGCGGCCTCCGCGATGTCGCCGAGCTCGATGTGCACCGCGCCTGGGACATGCCCGGCCTGATACTCGGCCCGTTGCCTGATGTCGAGCACGCGGATCCCAGGATTGGGACTGGCCTCGGTCAGGGCCATAGAGATGCTGGGCAGCGAGGCCGCGGTCCAGGCGTCGATGCCGCCGGCGAGCTCTCCGACGATGTTCTCGTAGCCGATCTTGGCGGCCTGCCACAGCACCTCGTCGAGGTCTTGGTCCGGTTCGCGCACGACGACGATCGGGCGATCGTGGGCGGCCAGCCAGCCCAGCCAGCTGACGAAGGCCGGCCGCAGCGGAATCGACAGCGCCCCGGTGGGGTGCGCGGCGGCGAACGAGGGGACGGGCCTGACATCGAGGATGGTCGCACCGGCAGCCTGCACGGCCGCGACCGCGGGCGGTGTCATCGCCGGGATATGGAGCTTGCGGGGGAGTAGGGCGGGTCCGCGCCGGTTGGCCTCGCCCAATCGGTGGAAGTACGGGGGGTAGGTCCCCAGGCTGTCGATCAGCTCGGTGACGAAGGCGTCCTCGTCGCGAGCCCGCATCACGGGGTTACCCGCGCGCTCGGCGCCGATGGTGCTGGTCCGCTCAGCCCCGGCCGGGGCAGAGCAGAACGAGCCCGCGCCGTGCGTCGGCCAGACGGCGACCTCGTCGGGCAGCTCCAGCAGCCGTCGTACCGACCGGTACTGGGCGCGCGCCAGCTCCTCGGTGCGGGCCGGGTCGACCAGGTCGGTGCGAGCGACGGCGCCGACCAAGAGGGACCCTCCGGTGAAGACCCCGACCGGCCGGTCGCCGTCGAGCAGGAGATAGGACAGGTGCTCGTCGGTGTGCCCCGGCGTGCCCAGGGCGCGCAGCCGCAGTCCGCCGAGATCGATCTCGTCACCGTCGCGCAGTCCGGTGTGGTCGAACTTGCGGTCCCCGGCGGCGGAAGCAAGCACCGACGCAGAGTCCGTCGACGCGAGCTGGCGGGCTCCGGAGAGGAAGTCGGCATGGAGATGCGTGTCGGCGCCGAACGCCACCCGCAGCCCGCGGGCTGAGAGCGCATCGCGCATCGCGCGCAGGTCACGGCAGGGGTCCACCGCCAGCGCGCGGCCGTCGCCGAGGTCGACCAGATAGGAGGTGTTGCCCAGGCCCTTGTCCACGAGCGTGACGGGCTCGGGAAAGCTCACGGGCCCTCCACGCCCGCAGCGGCGGGCTTGCGGGCGCTGACGAGCACGTACCCGAGGAAGGGGATCGCCCGCGACATCCGCGGCATCAGCCAGGCCATCTTGCGAACGTACGCCGGCCGGCTGATCGCGCGGGCCATCACCGCCGGTGCGTGACCACGTTCGTCGGCCAGGAAGCCGCGGGCGGTCATCATCTCGAACGGGCCGGACTCGGTCTCGATGTCGACCAGTCCTGCTCCGCCGTAGATCCCGGTCCACTCCTCGATGGTGTCGAACCGCATCCCGGGGCAGACCTGGCCCAGGAAGACCTCCTTCGCCTCCTTCGTGGGTGGTTCGCGCCAGCAGAACTCAGTGGCCAGCACCCGTCCTCCCGGGCGGGTGACCCGAGCGAGCTCGGCGGCCGCCCGGCGGCGGCCGACGAACATGGTGACCGCCTCGGCGATCACCGCGTCGAAGTGGGCGTCGGGATAGGGCAGCGACCTGATGTCGGCGTCCTCGACACTCACGCGATCCGCCGCCCCGGCGGCCGAGACGTTCGCGGTCGCACGCTCACGCATCAGCGGCGCGATGTCTGCAGCAACCACTTGCGCCCCGTACTCCCGCGCGAGCCGGATCGCCGTGGTGCCGACCCCGCAGCCGATGTCCAGCACCCGCTCGCCCGGCCTTACGGCGGCGAGCTCGAGCAATCGGTCGGTCGATGCCCGGCCTCCGGGATGGATGACTCGCTTGCCCAGGACTGCCAGGAATGCGTAGGGATCCAGCCCTCGCACCTGTTCGCTGGTCAACGTCGCCATCGTGGCCACCTCCGCTAAGTTCAAGAGAACCCTTGAATACTGTCCGCCTCCAGCATTGCTTGTCAAGCAATCTCTTGAATATGCGTGGCGCCAGGTCGCATACTCGGGGCGTGGGCGACTGCTGCGAACCGGGCGGGTACGACGAGACGTTCAGCAAGCACTTCGCTCGCAGGATGGCGCGTCGTTATCGACGCCGGGGGCTGAGCCGGTCCGCCCAAGCCATCGTCTCGTTCCTCACCGATCGCGGTCTCGAGGGCGCGCGTGTCCTCGAGATCGGGGGAGGGGTCGGTGAGCTCCACGTCGAGCTGCTTCGTCAGGGAGCAGCCACGGCGACCAACCTGGAGATCTCCAACAGCTACGAGACCGAGGCGGCGGAGCTGCTCGAACGCACCGGTATGGCGGCGCGCGTGGAGCGCCGGTTCCTGGACATCGCCCAGGACCCCGCCGAGGTCGAGCGCGCCGACGTGGTCGTGCTCCACCGGGTCGTCTGCTGCTACCCGGACTATGAGCGTCTGCTCACCGCTGCGGCCAGCAAGACGGGCCGTCTGCTGGTGTTCAGCCACCCACCCGACAACCTCGTCACCCGTGCGGTGTTCTGGGTGGACAACAGTCTCCGCAGGATCAAGGGCGACACCTTCCGGGCCTTCGTACATCCGCCGGCGGCGATGCTGAACGTCGCGGTCGGATCTGGGCTGCGCGATGCCTATCGATGGCGCGGGTTGGGCTGGTGCGTCGTCGGCTTCGAACGGTGAACGACGTCGCGGTCAGGCGGGTTTGGCGTAGGCCTTGATGCCCGTGTCGAGGATGACGCAGGGTTCGTCGCCGACGGTCCAGGCGTCGTGGCCGGGCTCCAGGTCCACGACGTCGCCGGGGCCGACGGTGATCTCGTTGCCGTCCTCGAACGCGATCGTCATCTGGCCGGAGGTGCAGATCCCGGTGTGGTGGGTCTGGCAGGAGTCGGTGCCGGCGATCGGCTTGACATCGTTGGACCAGCGCCAGCCTGGCTCGAAGACGCCGCGGCCGAGGGTGAAGTCACCGAGGGTGACCACGTCCATGTGACCGTGGGCCTTGAAGGGCCGCCGTTCGTGCGGGGTCTCGATGTTCAGCTTCTCTGACATGGTGCTGCCCTCTCTTTCTCCAGTGATTCCTAGCGTTCGGTCTTGATGGCCAGCAGGGAGATGCTCTTGACGCCGTACTTCGCGCTGGCGTTGCGCGCCTGGTCGGAGATGAACTCGTACGGGTTGAGGCGGTGTGCGGCGATGGTGAAGCCGGCGGACTCGATGGCCTGGAGGTAGAGCTCCTGCTGGGCGGCCCCGCCGATGCAGGAGGCCCACAGGTCGGCGTTGCAGACGATGGCGTCCGTGAGCGGCTGCTCGCTGATGATGTCGGCGATCGCCAGGCGTCCGCCGGGCTTGAGGACGCGTGCTGCTTCGGCGAACACCGCGTTCTTGTCCGGGCACAGGTTGATCACGCCGTTGGAGATCACACAGTCGACGACTGCATCTGGCAGTGGCAGCGTCTCGATGCGGGCCTCGCGGAACTCGACTTGTTCAAGACCCGCCTCGGTGGCGAGCCGACGGGCCTTGTCGAGCTGCTCCTGGGTGAAGTCGACTCCGTACACGTGGCCGGTGGGACCGACAAGGCCGGCCGCGTAGAAGGCGTCCATCCCGGAGCCGCTGCCGAGGTCGACCACGGTCTCGCCGGCCTGCAGGTCGGCCAGGTCGAAGAAGTGGCCCACCCCTGCGAAGGACTCCACCGCTCCGGCGGGTACGTCGGCGAGTCGGTCGGCGTCGTACCCGGCGCGGAGCGCGACCGGTGCGCCGAGCTCGAAGTGGAACCGGTCCTGTGGCTGCTGGGCCACGTGCCGGTACATGTCCTTGACCTTGGCCTCGAGCTCCTCGGTGTTCACCAGGATCGTCATGGCAGGGCACCTCTCGGGATGAAATTCAATAGTTCGCTTGAATAAGACTCCTGAGAGACTCGCTTTGTCAAGAGAAATCTTGAATACTGTTGGGAGGAGGTGACGCGATGTCGGACCATGCAGCCAAGGCCGCGCTGTACGACGCGCTGGCCGAGTCGGCCAAGGCGCTGGCCAACGGGCGCCGGGCAGAGCTGGTCGACGTGCTCGCCCAGGGCGAGCGCTCGGTGGAGGAGCTGGCGGAAGAGATCGACCAGAGCTTCGCCAACACGTCCCAGCACCTACAGCGCCTGCTGCGCTCCGGACTGGTCGAGGCGCGTCGGGAGGGCACCCGGATCTACTACTCGCTCTCCAGCCCCGTCGTTGGTGACCTGTGGCGGACCATGCGACAAGCGGCACAGGAGCACGTCTCGGGTCTCGAACAGCTGGCTGCCGACTACCTCGGAGACCGCAGCAGGCTGCGCACCATCACCCGCGACGACCTCCGGGCGCGGCTGCGGGACGGCGACGTGGTCGTGCTGGACGTCCGCCCCGAGGCCGAGTACGCCGCCGGCCACATCCGCGGCGCGGTGTCCATCCCGATCGCCGACCTGAAGTCCCGGCTCGGCCACATCCCCGACGGTGCCGACGTGGTGGCGTACTGCCGCGGGCCGTACTGCGTCTACGCCGACGAGGCCGTCCGGATGCTCCAGCGGAAGGGCGTGACCGCGGCGCGGCTCGAGGACGGCTTCCCCGAGTGGGCCGCGGCCCGTCTCCCGGTCGCCCGCGGCTAGGGGCGCGTACCCACAACGAACAACATTCGCATCAACGGTCGAACCTCCTAGGATCCAAACGAGGAGGCACGCTCCGTGTCAGATCTGCCGGCGATCGACGTGCTGCTGGCCAGGGCCCGCAGCGGGCTGGACCGAGTGCGGCCCGAAGGCCTCGCCGAGGAGCTGGCCGCCGGCGCGATCCTCATCGACACCCGCCCGATCGAGCAACGGCGGCGCGACGGTGAGTTGCCTGGCGCCATCGTGGTCGACCGCAACGTCCTCGAATGGCGGCTGGACCCGACCTCCCCGCACCGGTTGCCCATCGCGACCGATGCCAACACCCGGTTCATCATCGTCTGCAACGAGGGCTACAGCTCGAGTCTTGCCGCCGCGACCCTTCAAGAGCTCGGACTGCGTTCGGCCACGGACCTGGTCGGGGGATTCCAGGCCTGGCGCTCGATCCAGTCGTGAGGCCCGGCGGCCACGGGTGAATCGCCCTTCGTGGCTCGAGCGGTTGGGGGTGGGCTTGGCGACGGCTCACCCCGACAGAGGCGCGCCGTCGGCGCTCGCCTCCGGCGCCGCTCTCGCGCGCCCCTCGGAACCCCGGCCCCCGTCGAGGAGGGCGCCAGCGGCGTCCTGGCACCGGGCCGCGTCGGCTTGGTTGCCGGCGCGGGCGAATGCGGCAGCCGCTTCGCGGAACATGGCCCGGGCTTGCTCGGTCTCGCCCTCTGCTTGGCGGAGAGCGCCGCGTGCTTCCCAGACCGCACCGGTCCACAGTCCTCCTTGCCACATCCCGGCGATACGTTCGGCCTCAGCGAGGAATCTCCGGGCCTGGACCAGCTGGCCCGCCCGGGAGCTGGCGGTGGCGGCACTGGTCAGGTAGCCCATCGAGCAGGGCTCGCAGGAGCGCATCTGGCTCAGTTCCTGCTCGGCCGTCCTCAGGACCGTCATTGTCGTGTGGGCGTCGGCCGCCTGGATCTTCGTGCCGAAGATGCGCACCAGCAGATGAGGCGCCAGGTCCGAACGGTGCGCGAGGGACCGCGCCCTGTCCAAGAGCCGGTTGGCGTCGAACTTCCGGCCATGGATGACCGCGGCTTCGGCGAGCCTTTGGCGGGCCAGCGCCGAGCCCGAGATGCACCCCTGGAGGTCGTTGGCCTCCGCGGCCGCCTTGAGGTGGTCCTCGGCCTCGGGCAGGTTGCCGGCGAGCAACTCGGCCTCTCCCAGCATGAGGGTGGCCAACGCCGCACCGGTCGGCGAGCCGACCTCGTCGGCGATCTGCATCATCTGGCGCGCGAAGTCCGCGGCGATGTCGTAGCCCTCGGGCCCGGCGAGGTAGTACTCGGCGAGACACAAGTGTGCGTCGTAGACGATCGGTTCCATGTTGGCGCGCAGCCGCATCGACTCGACGAGCTCTTCGGCGAACCGCTCGCGCCAACGACCCTGGGCCATGGCGACCTTGGCCAGGATGACCGCTGCCTCTCCGAGCTCGCGACCCAGGCCGCCGTCGAGCGCGATCGTGCGGGCCTCCTCAGCGGCCCGCTCGGCCTCGGCGATCTCGTTGCGGTTCATGTGCACCAAGGCCCAGGCGAGCAAGGCGTGCGCCCGCTCGGCCTCGGAGGGCTTCGGGGCTCCCTCGGCGGCCAGCACGTCCTCGTAGAGCGCGATCGTGGATCGATCGGGGCCGACGCCGAGCTGCTCGTGGAGCGCCTCGCGGAGCCGTTCGAACCGGCGGATCGCCTCCCGTCGTTCCCCGGAATCGAGGTGGGCACGCATCAGCGCGCGAGCCGCCTGCTCGTGGGTGGGGTCCTCCTCGGCCAGCTGCTCCCACAGTCCGCCTTCCTGAAGCAGGTCGACGTACCGTCGATGCAGGCGTGCCCGTGGCTCGGCCAGCCACGACTCGTAGCGGTCGTCAGGGAGGAGCTCGCCCACCCACAGGTGCGATGCCGCGCGGCAGGCGGCGGCATCGTGGGCTGCCAGAGCGCTTCGTGCCGCAGACTCAAACCCCTCGACGTCGGTGTCCACGGTCGCGCCGGGCCCCAGGACGAGCACCTCCCCCTGGGTGACGATGGCGTCGTTGTCGCCGAGTGCGAGCCGTGCGAAGTGCAGCGCCTTGCGGAGGTTGGTACCTCCGGCCTGGGAGTCGCTCTCGGGCCACAGCGCATCGATGACCTGGCCGCGGTGCATCCGGTGGTCCGGCGTCAGCGCGAGCAGCTTCACCACGTCGGCCGCCCGCCGGCTCCGCCAGGCGTCGCCGGAGATCGAGGCACCGTCGACGGTGACCGCGAACCGGCCGAGGAGCTGAACCGAGGCCACCTTCATTGCTCGAAATCGTACGGCCTGCCGTGACTCAGAACAGCCCGCTTCGCGGAACGGTTGCGGAACGCCCCACTTCCTAGCGTGAGGGCAACAACGAGCTCGACCCGCAGGAGAAGAGCTCGAGACGAAGGGAGTCAGGGATGTCGCTGTACATGGACGTGCACAACACTCTCCCCGAGGGCACCACCGCGGCGGACCTGGTGGGAGCACACGCAGCCGACCTCGAGGTCCAGCAGCGGTACGACGTGCAGTACCTGCACTACTGGGTCGACGCCGACGCCGGAAAGGTGTTCTGCCTGGTCTCGGCCCCGACCGCGGATGCCGCGCATGCGGTCCACCGTGAGGCGCACGGGCTGGTCGCCGACGAGATCTATCCGGTCGTCCAGGGGTGACGGCCATGCTCACGCTCCGTGCCCCCGACCCTGCTCCGGCGTCCTCGACGCCGTCCCGCGACGTCGGTGCCGCGTTCGTCACAGCGGTGACCACAAGGGACATCGACTCCCTGCGTTCGCTGCTGGCCGACGAGCTGCGGTTCCGGATGCTGCTGCCGAGCGGTCCGACGGCCGACTCTGGGGCCGGCGCCGCCGTCGACCGGATCACCAGCTGGTTCGCGGATGCCGACGAGATCGAGGTGCTGGCTTCGACCAGTGCCGAGGTCGGCGGCCGGGTCGCGGTGACCTACCGTCTCCGGGTCCACCGACCTGGTGGCGGGCATCTGATCGAACAGCACGTGATGCTCGACCTCGCTGATGACGGTCGGATCACGTCCATCGATCTGCTCTGCTCGGGCTTCCGGAGGATCGCCTCGGAGGAGTCAGGGCAGGCGCACGAGTACGACGCAGGTGACCTCGGATGCGCCGACGGACTTGCGGGAGCCTTCCGCGACAACATCGGCAGCATCCCGGTCGGCCACGTGCTCGTGGTGAGCACCAGTGACCCGGCCGCGAAGGAGGACCTACCCTCCCTGGCTCGCCTGATGGGTCACGCCGTTCGTTCGATCGAGGCGACCCCCGACGGGCGCCTCCTGGTGAGTGTGGAAAGGAGACGTTGAGATGAGCGACAAGCTGATCTTCAACTGCACCTACGGCAAGGAACACCCCGAGCGGGCCACGCTCCCGTTCGTCGCCGCCAACATCGCGGCAGCCGCGGGACAAGAGGCGATCGTGCTGTGCACCATCGAGGCGGTGTGGCTCGGGACGCACGGCGGGACTGACGGCATCGCCCAGCCCGGTCTGCCCGCCCTGGCCGACCTGTACGCCGAGTTCATCGACAACGGCGGTCAGGTCTGGCTGTGCGGCGCCTGCGCCAAGCCCCGCGGGATCGCCGAGGATCAACTGGTGAAGGGCTCCACCATCGTCGGGGCCGCCAAGGTCGTCGAGGAAGTGGTGGCCGGCGCGAAGACGGTGGCGTTCGCCTGACCGGCTCAGGTCCGGTGGTCGCGGGCGGGCCGACCACCGGTGTGCGCGCCGTACATGTCATCGCACTGCGACCACGATGCCGAAAGTCCGCTGAGCCGGCGACGATCTGGACCCGGTTCAGTGCAGATCGTGTTCGTACGCGTAGGCGGTGGCTGCGGCGCGGCTGGGCAGTCCCAGCTTGGTGAGGATGTGGCCGACGTGGGTGGCCACGGTCTTCTCGCTGACGACGAGACGCTCGGCGATCTGACGGTTGGTGAGCCCCTTGGCGATCTGGGCGAGGACCTCTTCCTCGCGGCTGGTCAGACCGCTGGACGGCGGGGCTGCGAGGTGCAGCCCGGCCCGGGCAGCGGCTGCGTCGCGGACCGCGTTGAGGCGATCAAAGACCGGGATCGCACCGGCGAGCTCCATCTCGGCACTGTCGTCGTCGCCCATCGCTCGGCAGGCGGCAGCGATCAGCATCCGCGTGCGGGCCGCCTCGTAGACCGCGTCCAGGTCGCGCCAGCCGGCCAGCGCTCGCCGTAGCGCGGACAGTGCGGGTTCGGGCTGATCCTCCGCCAGCAGCACGGCACCCAGGAGCTGCAAGTGCAGCACGGTCGGCAGAGGCCGTCCGAGCATGCTGGCCACCGTGCCGAGCTCGTCAGCGGCAGATCGCGCGGCGGCGACATCACCGCTGGCGAGGGTGATCTCGACGTAGCCGGCAGCCAGTCGCGCGCGTGACATGGGGTCACCAGCCTCCTGATAGGCCCTCCGGATGGAGGCGGCGGCCGCGTCGACCTTTCCCGTGGCCAAGCGCAGCAGCGCCAGCCCCGGCTGCGGGTCGCGGCCGAGCTCGCTGGCCAGTTGGAACTGGGCCTCCGCGGCGCGATCCTGGCCACGGAGCCGGTGCAGGTCACCCTTCAGGTAGGCTGCGGCGCCCCGCGACCGTTGCCCCACCGGGTCGGCCAGGCGGCGGTAAGCCTCCTCGATCTGGTCGGCGGCGGCGTCCCAGTCGCCGCGAAGGTGCAGCATCTCCGCGCGATGGATCAGGCACTGACCTCGGTACAGCATGAGCTCTGGCTGGCCGTCGACCCAGCGGCTCAGCGCGGCAGTCCACGTGTGGGCGCGGCGGACATCGAACAGTTCGGTGCAGCCCTCGATCGCGGTGCAGTAGGCATCGCCGATCGCGATCGCCGAGACGTCGTTGGCCTCGATGGCGACCATCCCCTCGTCGAGCAGGGCGACCCCCTCGTCCACTCGGTCGAGCCAGATCAGGCACCTGCCTTCGCCGATCCGTGCCAGCGCAGCCAGTTCGGGGTCGTGGAAGAGGACGCCGATCTCCGCCGCCGCGTGAAACCCCTCGTGCCCGGCTCTCACGTCGCCGGAGAACGCCGCACGCAGCGCGGCCGCGTAGCGCAGGTAACCGCGTTCGACGGAGTCGATCTTGCGGTCGTCCAGGAGCCGCTGGGCGCGGTCGACCCAACCGCCGCCGCGCGCCAGGTCGCCGGCGTTCAACAGCCCGAAAGCCAGCCAGAAGGCGCACCGGACCGCACGTGCAACGTCGCCGACGTGGGCACACTTCTCGTGCGCGCTGATCCACGCGGACCGGCTCTCGTCGCTGAGTCCGGCGAGGTACGCCGCGGACGCGAGTCGCTCGAGATCCTCGACCTCGAGCGGCTCGACGACCGCGGCCGCGGACAACTCGTCGTATGCCCGCCGCCAGGCCTGCTTGTCGAACGCGTCGCGTGCGCGTCCGATTCCGTCGCCCACGGCTTCAGTCTCGCGCGAGTACGACGTCTATGCCCAGAACGACGCAGCCTCGGCTGGTCCGGCCGCGATGAACCACATCTCGCGGATTCGACCGTCGTCGAACCGGTAGACGAAGGAGTCGTTCATCTCCAACGTCCGCCCGTTGCGGCCAAAGACGGCGTGCTCCCACTCCGCCCCCCATTCGTCGTCAGCCAGGCAGGACAGCTGCTCGAGCTTCACATCCCCGTCGGTCAGAGCGAAGACGGTGCCAAGAGCCGCCAGCAAGCCGTCGACTCCATCGTGGTCGCCTGCGAACGGAATCGGACCACGGCCGTGAAAGACCATGTCGTCGGTGAAGATACGGCTCAGCGTCTCTCGGTCGTTCTCCACGATCGCCTGGGTCATCCGGTCGATGACCGCAACATTCGGGTGGGTGCTCATGATGTCCTCCATCGCTGGGTTGTGCTCTTGAAGCGACGGTAGGAAGCCGGAGCCAGCTGCCACATCGGGTGGATTGACGATCTTCCCGCAGGGACACCTCAGCAATTTCACTGATGTCGAGCGCGGAGGTTGGACTGATCACCACAAGATGTCGACCTCACGGCACACCCACCAGCGACCGGCTCGTCAGCATGTACACGGCAGACGAAGGGTCCGGCACATCACTACCTTGCCGACCTGCCCGCCCGGGCCGTGCGCCACAAGGCTGGGGACCGCCCGTGCGCGCGTTTGAACGCTCGACTGAACGCCTCTTCCGCGTCGTATCCCACCCTGCGGGCGATCGCCGCGACCGTGATGTCCGTGGTGGCTAGCAGGTCCTGCGCCATGTGCATGCGCCATTCGTTGAGATAGCGGATCGGCGAACGCCCGAGAACCTCGCGGAAGCGAGCGTCGAGGCGCGAGCGTGACACCCCGGCCTGGACAGCCAGCTCGTCAACTGTCCACCTTCGTTCCGGAGCTGCGTGGATCGCTGCCATCGCAGGTCCCAGCAGGGGATCGCGTAGCCCGACGATCCAGCCGCGCTCCGCCGCGGGGGCCGTCGCGAGATGCATCCGGAGTGCCTCGGTGACGAGTAGCTCGGGGAGCCTTGTCGATGTGCGAGCCGGCACCTTGCCCGACGACTCTTCCAGTGCGTAGGCGATGCTCGCGTCGAACCAGCTCCTTGCGGGCCCGTCCGCCGGCCGAACCACGAACGCCGGGGGGAAAGCGGCCCGACCCGGATCGAACAGGGCGTCCTCTGAATAGAGGCATCCACACACGACGTCCGTACGATCCCCGCCACCGCCATAGCGGACCACTGGCATTCCGGTCCACGGCGGCGGTGGGACGATGCTGGCGATCTGGACCGGTGTCGTCGCCTCGACGCCGCCCATCGTGAACTCGTCGCCGTACGGCAGGACGATCACCTCGCCGGCGCTCGCCCAGTAGCGCTCGCCGCCCGGGAGCGCCACCCAGCACCGCCCCGAGGCGATGACGTGGAACAGTACGAGACGCTCCGCCCCCGGGTGCATCATCGCGGCGAAGCCCGGCCCGCCCCCTCCCTCGAAGGTCCAGCTCTCCGAGAACTCGCAGCGCATGAAGAGGGCGCCTTCGAGCCGGAGCCGCTCAAGGGCCTGATCGAGCGCCTCCGGGGGCCCGGCGACTTCGGTCACGGGGTCGACCCCCTGCCATTTCGGTCATCCATCTGGGTCTCGCGGTCATTCCTGACCGGGTGCGTGCGCTTCCAGAATGGCGCCATCTCGCAACGCACGGAAGGAGCGAACGATGAAAACCGACTCGACGCCAGAGGTCAGCTTCAGCCACTACGGCGGCAAGCCTGCCGAGAACTACGAACGGTACTTCGTCCCCACCATCGGCACGGCCTGGGCTACCGCCCTACTCGAGGTGGCTGGGCTGAGCAGCGGTGAGCGTGTACTGGACGTCGCGTGCGGCACGGGCATTGTGACGCGGCGTGCCTCGGAGCTCGTCGGCCCGGAAGGCCTCGTGGCGGGGTTGGACGTCAACCCGGCCATGCTCGCGGTCGCCCGATCCGTGTCCCCGACCTCGATCGAGTGGCACGAGTCCAGCGCGGAGTCCATCCCGTGCCAGGACGCTTCGTTCGATGTCGTGACGTGCTCGCTGGGCCTGCAGTTCGTGCCGGACCGATCTGCGGCCATGCGCGAGATCCACCGCGTGCTCGCCCCCGGCGGACGTGTCGTGATCGCGACTGTCGGTCCGACCCCTCCTGTCTTCGAGATCTTGGCTCAGGCCCTCGCCCGTCACGTGAAGCCCGAGGTGGCCGCATTCGTGCGACACGTCTTCTCGCTGCACGAGCATCAGGAACTGCGTGACCTGGCGGAGGGCGCTGATCTGCGATCGGTCTCGGTGGAGTTCAAGCCGCTGCGCGTCATGCTTCCGCCGCCGCGCGAGTTCCTGTGGCAGTACGTGCACAGCACACCGCTGGCCGGGCCGATCGGGGAGATCGGCGACGACGAGCGTGCGGCACTCGAGCGGGACGTCACGACCGCCTGGCACACCTACCTCGATGGCGATGCGCTCCGATTCGACGGCAATGCTGTATTGACCACTGCGCGGAGATAAACCGGAAGGTCCGAGGGCACCGAAACGACCCGCAGACGGCCAACCGCAGACAGCGAGCTCTGGGGCCTGCGCTGCGGCAGCCTTCGTCCACCCCGTGCAGCATCGACATATGAGGGGCGTTGTGCCGGCCGTGGCGGATGACCCATCCGCGAACCGCCGCCGGGGCCACGCGAGTCCAGGGCGCGAGCCTGAGGCCTCGGCGATCGCGTTTCCGAGCTCTTCGCTCCCCACTAGTCCCGCACCCCGGCAAGGGTCAGCTGCTGACGGTGGTGGTCGTAGTGCTGGGTGGGGTAGTGGTAGAGGTCCCGCAGGGTCATGTAGTCCTTGAAGTAGGGGTCCCAACCGACCGGGAAATGCATACCGCGGTCGAGCGCCGAGTCCGGCTGTGCTCGTAGTGACGCCTGAAGGCCACTGAGCACGTGGTCCATGAGTCGCTGCATCCGCGGATGGCCCAAGGTGCGCGCGCCGAACAAGGAGCCCAGGTAGTTGACGACGTGGAATGGGCGCGTGCCAGCGTTCAGAAGCGCGGCGAACCCTTTCGACGCGCCGTCGGGAAGCCGCGAAAACCCCCAGACGAGCAGACGTAGGTTCCGCACCAGCAGATACCCGAAGAGCATGTGGAAGAGCAGCTGCTCGTTGTTCCACTTCGTGCCCTTGGTTGGCCTGCGAAGCTCAGCAACCGTGGCGGTGTCGAGCAGATGTCGGTAGTCCTTGCGAACACGATCCAGCTCTCCGCAGATCTGATCGGTGTCCATGGTCGCCTCCACGGTCGCTACCCCGCGTCCAGGCTAGGCCTCCGGTGCCATCGGGCAGGCGCACGATCCTGCAGGCAGATTGCGTCCTGGGGCTCTGGGGGAGGATGGCGGTAGAAACTGAGGAAGGGAACGCCGCGATGTCCGCGACATCTAGTCCCGTCCAGGTCGACGAGGCCGAACCGCAGACCGACTGTTGGTGCTGCGGTACCCCGAACCCTCCGTCGAGGCTGTTACACCTGAACAAGCATCCCAAGGTCGCTGTATGCCTGTCCTGCGCGGACTACCTCGCGCTGCGAGCGAACGAACGACGCGATCAGTTGCGCCCTTCACTGCCGGGCCGGGCCAGGGATGTGCTGCGGGCGGCGCGCCGCGCGGTGATCGACCACGGGTGGCAACGCCTCCCGGTCATCGGCCCGGTACTGCGCTGGATCGGACGGTTCACCCCATGAGCACTGACATCGACGTCGACGCGCACAGTGCCCGTGGGGCATCCGACCCCGCATGCTGCGACCCGACCGCGGGCGGGCTGCCCGCCTAGCAGCGCACGATCATCCACATCAGAGTGCGCTGGCCGGCCGCGAAGGTAAGGCGAGTCCGTTGGACGCGACGGCACGAGTCACGGCGCGGAGGGATTCGATCCGCAGCCAGAAACTGGCCACTTACAGTCGGCATCCATCCCGTGACGGCCCGTTAGACTCCGAACCTGACCGCGAGGTCTCTCCGCGTAAACCCGAGGAGATCCGCGATCATCCGAGCTGTTCCGTAGCGGCCGATCTCATCCAGAGGTCGCAGGTTCAAATCCTGCCCCCGCTACGAAATCCGGCCCCTGACCTGCGAAAACGCGGTCGGGGGCCGGCTTGGATTTGAACCCACCGGCGAGAAACCTGCCACAAACTCGCGCTGCGACTCCGTGGTACTCCGTCACATCCCGTGTCGGGTGCACTCTTGGCGCCGTCTCACTGAGACGCGTGGGCACAGGTTCAAATTCCCTCACGTGTTCTCGGACAACCGTCGGTCACACCGCCGAGGGTGACCCTCACGCGTACGTCCTCGCCGAGCACCGGTGACGGCTGGTTAGCAATGGGCACGACCCATCCGACAGAAATGTCCGCCCGCCATGCCACCGTGCGACGCGCTGGCGATTTCGACCAGCCGCGGCCTCAGACTATGACGCGTGTGTCGCCGGTCCCGCGCGTTCGAATCGCATGACGCCGCGGTGTCGATGGTTGCGTGACTCGACGAGCACAACGCAGTCGTCGCGATGGCTCGGGGGCTGGGGCCTTGAAGCAGCGGCTCCGCGTTACGCAGATTGGTGCGATCATCGAAGACGTGGACGCCCACGAGCAGTTCGTGGCCGGCTCGTCCGCCTTGGCCGCGGGGGAGTGGGGCGCGGCCCGCGACTGCTTCGAGTCGGCCTTGTCGGTCGAGGAGTCGGCGGACGCGTTGGACGGGCTGGCGCTGGCGGTGTGGTGGCTCAACGATCCGGGTACCGCTCTGGAGCTGCGGGCCCGCGTCTTCGCGCGGCTGCGTCACGACGGCCGCGACACCGAAGCGACAGCTGTCGCGATCTGGCTGGCACGCCAATATTGGGGCCTTTATCGGCGTGGGGAGATGGCCAACGGGTGGCTGTCTCGGGCGCGGTCGCTGTTGGAGACCCTGCCCGAGGATGGCAGCCTGCGGGGGTGGCTGGTCCTGGCGGAGTCGGAGATGGGACGCCCGCATCCACGCGCCGCCAACGCCGCCGACCGGGCGCTGAGGATCGCGCGCGAGCACGGTGATCGGGACCTGGAGATCGTGGCGCTGACCCGTCGGGGCGCCTGCACCGTCAGTGCTGGCGGCATTGCCGAGGGGCTTTCGGACCTGCACGAGGCGATGACCGCCGCGACCTCAGGCGAGGGCCATGACGTGCAGTACGTCGGCGAGGCGCTATGCACGCTGATGGAGGTCGCCGGGCTCATCGGTGACCCGGGCATGGTCGAGCCCTGGGCGAAGTTCCTGGTCAGCTTCCGGTCGTCGTACGCGTTCGGGCCGCTGCTGCCCTTCGAGACCCAGTCGGCGACCGATCTCATCTCCGCGTTCTGCACCGGATGCTGCGGAGGGGTGTATCTGGTGACGGGAAGGCTCGACGCGGCCGAGGAGCAGCTCGTTCGCGCGGTCTCCCAGATGTCCAAGACGGGCCTGCGACCGCGCTGCCTGCACCCAGTGGCCGACCTGGTTGCCCTGCGCGTCCTCCAGGGCCGCCTGGAAGAGGCCGAGACGCTGATCACCGGCTTCGAGGGCGACTCCGACTGCGCGCCATCCGCCGCTGCCGTCGACCTGGCCCTCGGCCGACCGGCCCGCGCCGTGGACCGTCTCGTGGCCGCGCTCGACGCCCTGGCGGAAACCCCGGTACTGACACTTCCGGCGCGGTCGCAACTAGTCGACGCTGCCCTGGCCGCCGGCGACGCCGGGCTCGCACAGGACGCCGCACAGCGCATCGCAGACCTCGCCGCCGCGACAGACACGCCGCTCCACCGCGCGCACCGCGACCACGCCGCCGGCAAGGTCGCGCTCGCCCGAGCAGACGGCGAGGCCGCCGGGCTGCTCCGCTCGGCGGCGCTGGGCTTCGCCCAGTCCGGTGCGCCCCTGGCGGCGTGCCGGGCCCGGATGGACCTCGCCCGGTCGCTGGTCGGAAAGGACCGCGGCCTGGCCATCACCGAGGCGCGCAGTGCGCTCCAGTCCCTCGACCGGATGGGCGCCACCGCCGAGGCCGACCGAGCCGCCGCGTTCCTGCGCGGACTCGGCGTTAAGGGCCGCACCGGCCCACGTGACGGCAGCCTGCTCAGCCGCCGCGAGCAGGAGGTACTCGGCCTGGTGTGCGAAGGCCTCTCCAACACCGAGATCGCCGAACGGCTGTTCATCAGCACCCGGACCGCGGGCCACCACGTGAGCAACATCCTGACCAAGCTCTGCGTACGCAGCCGCACCGAGGCAGCCGCCTACGCGCTGCTCAACCTACCCACCGCCCAGACCCTGGCCCACAAATGAGGGCGCGGGCCGCACGGGGACCGGAGCTCAAATAGGCAACATGGCCCATGCTGACCCACCACTCGGGAGGGCACCCTCGACTCACCAACCGGAAGTCCCGAGGAGGAACTCATGGAAACCACCGAGAAGTCCGTCGTCCGACGCTTCTACGACATCGTCGGCAGCGGCCGCCCGGAGGACCTCGACGAGATCTGCTCACCCGGGCTCGTCGGCCACGCCGGCGCCGGGTCCAACCTCGCCGAGCTCAAGGCCTCCATCGGCAGCTTCCTGGAGCCGTTCCCCGACCTGACCGCCGACGTCCGATACCTGGTGCAGGAGGACGACCTGATCAGCTCCTGGGTCAGCTTCACGGCCACCCACGAAGCCGACTTCGCAGGTGTCCCAGCCAGCGGCCGGCGCGTGAAGTTCGCCGAGTGGGACCTGTTCCGGATCCGTGACGGCAAGATCGTCGAGATCACCCAGTACTGCGACCTCTTCACGATCATGTCCCAGATCGGCGCGCTGCCCACCGCAGCGCCCGCGTGACGGGCAGGTGCGTGATGAGCCTTTCCACACGTCGCCTCACCCTGGCTGCCAGCGCTGCCCTGGTCGTCACCATGCTCTCCGGGGCCTCTCCCGCGGCCGCGACGAGTAGCTGCGTCGCGCAGTCGACACTCGCCGAGCACCAGGTCTACGGGGCGGCCTGGGGCCACGAGCTCCCCGGCTACCTCGCCAGCCATCGAGACGTGCTCCTGCAGTTCGGGTTCTCGTCATTCGGCGCGCTCGCCTCGTACGCCGCCATCCAGGACCCCAACAACTGCCCGCCAGAACTCTAGACACCCACCACGCGGGCGCCCTCGCACCACATGTGCTGTTGCGAGGCAACCTGTCGGAAGTGAATGTCCCGAGAACGTGCAATCTCATATCCCGCTGAAAGGAAGAGGAACCATGCCCAAGGCATCGAAGACAAGCGCTACCGAAACCGTTGAGGTAGAGGGCTATGAAGGTCACCTGGAGAACTTCGAAGGGGGCTACACGGTCGCCTTCGAGAAGTACACCGCCGACGCCGACCTCTCCCAGTTCTTCAAGGGCCTACCGGACGACCAGTGCCAGGCACCCCACTGGGGCTACGTTCTCGCCGGCAAGGTGACCTTCAAGACCTCCTCCGGTGAGGAGACATTCGAGACCGGCGACGCCTACTACGTCCCCCCAGGGCACACCCCGACGCTCTACGCCGGCACCGAGGTCGTCGAGTTCAGCCCGACCGAGCAGCTGCAGCAGACCCTCGCCGTAGTCACGAAGAACATGGAAGCCACCGGCTGAGGCTTACTTGCAGCCGACAGCGTCGACGGCCACCTCCTGCGCCGGTTCGCCCGCAGGCGAATGCCTGAGGCGTGACCAGCGGCAGCCCGGTACAGCCGGGGTCGTTCATTCCCCTCTCGGGCGGCTGACTTGGCGGCCGATCGTCGGGCGGTCGCCACGTGCTCGTCTCGAGATCGAAGACCGGGGGCACAACTCAAGCGCCTCAGGAGTATCGAGGTCGACCGATGTGCTGTCGTGGAACGCCGGCTCGTCGGTGACGAGAGCTGACATCGCTCCCCACCAGGCTTCTGCTCGGTCGGCTGCTGTTCTATTCAGCCGCTTCCGCTGACTTGAACAGCACCGCGACGAGGTCGTTGCCGGGACGTGGGCTGCGCGCGACAATCGGGTGATGGGCGGGGACACGGTCCCGACATTCTGTCCACTTTGCGTGTCGCGCTGTGGGGCGCGCGCCGAGGTCGAGGACGGGACGTTCGTGGCGCTGCACCCAGACCCGTCGCACCCGACCGGCAAGGCTATCTGCGTGAAGGGTAAGGCTGCCCCGGAAATCCTCTACCACCCCTCGCGGCTCCGCCACCCGCTGCGGCGCACTCACCCCAGGGACTTCGCGGATCCGGGGTGGGAGCAGATCAGCTGGGACGAAGCGCTGGACGCGGTTGGCGAACGGCTGATGAGTCTCGCGGCCTCGTACGGGCCCGAGTCGGTCGGCTTCAGCTCGAGCTCGCCGTCCACCTCTGCGATCAGTGACGCCGTCGACTGGGTGCAGCGGCTGATCCGTGCCTTCGGCAGCCCGAACTACTGCAACTACATGGAGCTGTGCGGGTGGGGCCGCTACCTCGCCCCGCTCTACACGTTCGGCGCCTGCGTGCCCGGTGAGTATCTGCCGGATCTGGAGAACGCCGGCTGCATCCTGTTCTGGGGGTACAACCCGTCGGTCGCCCGCCTCGCGCACGCGACGAGCACCGTCGCCGCTGTCGCGCGCGGCGCGAAGCTGATCGTCGTCGACCCGCGCAAGGCCGGCCTTGCCGCCAAGGCCGACCATTGGCTGCGGGTCCGGCCAGGTACCGACGCGGCACTGGCTCTGTCCCTCACGCACGTGATGATCGAGAACGGGTGGTACGACGTCGACTTCGTCCGTGACTGGACCAACGCGGCTGATGTGGTCGGCGGCCGGACCGTCTGGGATCTGCTTGCGTCGCGCTGTGCCGAGTTCCCACCGGACGTGGCCCAGGGAATCACCGGAGTGCCGGCGGCAGACATCGTCGCCGCGGCGCGGACGATCTGGGAGGCCCGGCCGGTCGCGTTCTACACCTGGAGTGGGCTCGAGCAGCACAGCGGCACGACCCAGACCATGCGCGCGATCAACGTCCTCTACGCCCTGACGGGCAGCCTGGACGTCCCGGGCGGGAACGTGCTGTTCGAGGAGGTGCCATCGAACCCGATCGACGGGGCGGAGTTCCTGTCAGACACACGCCCGCCCGCGGTTGGGGTTGAGGAGCGGCCGCTCGGGCCGGCCCGGTTCGAGTTCGTCACCGGTGAAGACTTCTACACCGCGGCCCTCGACCGACGGATCAAGGCGCTGGTGAGCTTCGGCGGCAACATGGTGATGGCCCACGGGGACAGCGCGCGCGGCCGCGCTGCGCTTCAAACCTTGGACTTCTTCGTTCAGGCCGACCTGTTCATGACCCCGACCGCCGAGCTCGCCGACATCGTGCTGCCCGTGACGACACCGTTCGAGTCGGAGGCTCTGAAGATCGGCTTCGAGTACAGCCAGGAGGCGCAGTCGCTCGTCCAGCTGCGACAGCCGCTCGTCCCGCCGCGCGGCGAGGCCCGCTCGGACCTCCAGATCGTGTTCGACCTCGCCACGCGGCTGGGCCTGGGCGGGCACTTCTGGGACGGGGACATCGAGGCGGCGTTCCGCCACCAGCTTGCGCCGAGCGGGATCACCCTGGAAGACCTGCGGGCCAACCCGGCCGGGGTCCGGGTGCCGTTGACCACGCGGTACCGCAAGTACGCCGACACCGGGTTCAACACGCCGTCGCGCAAGGTGGAGCTGTACTCGGCCACCCTGGCCGCCCATGGCTACGCGCCGATCCCGACCTTCGAGGAACCACTGACGAGCCCTCGCTCCCGGCCGGACCTCGCCGACCGGTACCCGCTGGTGCTCAGCTGTGCGAAGTCCCTGTTCTTCTGCGAGACCCAACACCGCCAGGTCGCTGCCCTGCGCAAGAGCGCGCCTGAACCGCAGCTCGAGATCCACCCGTCCACGGCCGCGTCCCGGGGGATCACCGCGGGGGACTGGGTTTCGCTGATCACCCCGTACGGCAACGTGCGGGCGCGGGCGAAGTTCAACGCCAGCCTCGACCCAGGGGTGGTGTTCGGCCAGCACGGCTGGTGGGAGGCCTGCGACGAGCTCGGCCTGCCCGGCTACCCGCCGTACGGACCGAAAAGCGCCAACCTCAACCTTGTGCTGAGCCAGACACCGAGCGACCCGATCAGCGGCAGCTCGCCCCTGCGAGCCTCGATCTGCGACGTCGCCCTGCTCGAGGTCTGAGCGCCGCCGACTCCACTGGCGCTGATCGGTTGCTGCAGCCGCCCGTCGTAGCTGCCGCCACAAGGCGGCTCACGCGCCGTTCTAGTCCCCGTCGGAGGCGCGTCCGGACGCTTCGCGCGATCACATGAGGCCGCTTTCCAGCGCGTGGATGGCCGCCCCGGCCCGGGACGAGACACCGATCTTCTGGTAGATGTGCGTGACGTGTCGCTCGACCGTCTTGGGGGAGATCCCGAGCGCCTCAGCGATCGAGGGGTTGGTGTGCTCGCGGGCCACCAGGCGGAGCACGTCGATCTCGCGCTCGGTCAACGTGATGGCGGCCGCGCGACGCGTCCATGTCCCACGTTGCCCGACGGAGGTGGTCACCGCGTCCGCGGCGTTGCGGTCCAGCAGCCCCTCCCGTACCTGCGCCCCGAGCGCGTTGCAGGCTTCGGACTCGGTCATCGCCTGACGGTGGGGACGTGTCTCGGTCAGCGAGCACCACGTGTTCGCGGCCGCCAGGAGCCGTGCGGCCGCCGACAGGCCGGACGACTGGAGCCCGCGGTGGTACCCCGACCCGTCGAGCCGCTCGTGGTGGGCGGCGCCGAGCGCACCGACCGGGGCTAGGACGGGGCTCGCCGCGAAGATGCGTTCAGTGAAGTAGCTGTGCAACCTGATCCGCTCGTGCTCAGCCCGCGACAGGGGGCCCGGCTTCGCGAGCAGGCTTGATTGCACCCCCACACGTCCGACGTCATGGACCAGCGCAGCACGGCACACGAGGTCGACGTCGGCCGGCGACATGCTCGCGGCTCGAGCCGCCCTCTGAGCCACATCGGCAACGCGACGAGAGTGGCCGATCATGTGCGGGGACTTGAGGTCACCGAAGTCGGCGATACAGGTCAGCGCGCGGTCGACCTCGCCCCCGGACAGCAGGATGGGATCGCCCGGCTCGGCATCCAGCAGCTGCTGACCGAGATCCCCCTCGTCCAGGCCCGCAAGGAAGTGGCCGATGTCGTCGGCGACGAGTCTCGCCAGCGTGGGGTCGAGCGACCTGCCCGCCCGGAGCCGGAGTCGTTGCGCGATCTCGGCCGGGCCGCGGGTGATGCTCTCCTGACCGACCTGCCAAGCGACGTGCACGACCCGCATCGGCAGGCTGATCCCCTCGCCCGCCGCGAGCTGCTGGGTGCTCATGCCGTCCCAGCGCTCGTAGGCATGGGTCAGACCGCCGACGACGCGTGGCCCGAGCTCGAGACGCTTGGCCATCAGCTCCGCCGCCTCGCAATGGTTGCGGTGGTGCTGTCCCATCTCTGGCCTGGAGAACCACGCGGCCATCGTCCGAGCCGCAGCCCCAGCATCGGCTGGCGGCATGGTCGCGGCAAGCATCCGCTCCATCTCGGGCAGGAACTCATCGTCGGTGACGACCAGAAGGTCCCCCAGCCCCAGCTCGTCCACCGCCTGTGAGACGTCATGCGAGGTCGTGGTGCAGCCCACGTAACACAAGATCGCGGTGTAGTAGGCCGCGACAACGTCCTCGTCGTCGTGATCTGCCGCGCGTGCGAGACGCGCCGCGATCACGGCCGTTCTCTGGACCGTCTGGGCGGGCACGCCCAGACCGAGCTCGATGGCCAGGGCCAGCGAGTCCAGCACATGCGCCAGGCGCACCGGCGAAGCGTCCATCGCGCATCCGTTCGGGTCGGGACGGTCAGTCCACACACCCCGCTGACCAGCCGTCAAGGGCCCGGTCAGCCGGGTACCGGGACCGCACCGATCTGCACCATCATGCCCATGGCGTCGAACTGCGCGTGGTGTTCCATGACCTTGCCGTTCTCGATCCGGTCGAACGAGTCACCGCAGACCCGGACCGGGCGGTTGCTGGCAGGGACGCCGTTGAACTCACCGGTGTGCAGCGCGGTCCAGGTCAGGCGGGTCGCGACGCGATCGCCCTCGGCCACCTGGCTCTCGATGATGTGCCGGCCGTTGGAGAAGGCGCCCGTGATCCCCCGCACCATGCCTTCGAACTCCTCACGGTTCATGACCTCTCCGCCGTTCGCGCTCGCGACGAGGTCGGGCGCGGCGGTCGCGCGCCAGGCCTCGAAGTCGAGATCGTCGACACTCTGCAGGAAGGACCGGGCGATCTGCTTGTTGGTCTCGGTGCTCATCTCGGGTCTCCATTCGTGGATCGTCGGTGAAGGAACGTCCGCAGCCTGCCGCTGACTCAGATGCACCACATCCGGCAAACCCCCCACGGAGCAACGGAGCGGAAGTGTTGATAATATGACGAATTCCGCTATATTGCGTGGACAGTCATATTCACCCCACTGTCCAACGGGAGTTCCCATGCACACCACGTTCGACTACACGCTGATCACCCCGACCTCACCCGATCGGGCCTGGGCGGTGGTCGGTGACCCGGCCGGCATCGCGAGCTGGGTGCCAGGAGTCGAGGGCGTCGATGTCGACGGCTTCACTCGGATCTGCCGATTCGCCGGCGGCCGGGTGCAGCGCGAGGAGTTCTCGATCGCGGCCGACACCGCCCGCGAGTTCGCCTACTCGGTCGATGTGGCCGGGAGCCCGATGGCGACCAACGGCGGGTCGATGACGGTGGCGGAGCGGCCTGAGGGTGGCAGCACGGTGCGCTGGTCGGCCGAGATCGAGTTCGTCGACGACCAGGCTGCCGCGATGATGGTGCCGATGCTGCGCGACGGATTCGGTGCCGCCTTCGAGAATCTCGCGCGGACGATCGACCGATGACGAGCGCAGCCCAAGGCATCGCCGACGAACCAGACGATGGCCTCGACGATGTCTTCAACGTGCTGGCACAACCGGTCAGGCGACGGATCCTTCGAGCGGTCAGCACCACGGAGCGGTCGGTAACCGACCTGCACGAACTCGTCGGGCTGCCGCAGCCGGTGGTGTCCAGACACCTCGCACAGATGCGAGCGGCCGGCCTCGTCGACGTCCGCCCCGTTGGGACCCGCCGTCTTTACAGCGTGCGCACCGAGGGCCTCCAGCCGGTCGAGGACTTCCTGCGGGTCCTGTGGCCGACGCGCCTGGAGGCTCTCCGCGATCTCGTGATCGCCGATCTGGACGAGCAAGGATCGGCCGATGCCGACTGAACTCCGGCACGTGGTCAGCATCCCGGCGCCGCCGGCCGCGGTGTTCCCCTATCTGGTCGAGCCGTCCCAGCTCGTCAGATGGATGGGAGATCGGGGGCGGGTGGAGGCCGTCGACGGTGGCGCCTACGAGCTCGACATCAACGGAGTGCTCGTGCGCGGCCACATCATCGAGTGCCGTCCGCCCAAACGGCTCGTGATCGCCTGGGGGCACCGCGACTCCGTCGAGTTGCCCCCGGGCTCGAGCACCGTTGAGATCCGGCTGCGTGAGAGCGACGACGGTGGAACCCTGCTCGAGGTCGTCCACTCCGGGCTGCCGACAACCCAACTCGACCAGCACGGCACCGGGTGGGAACACTTCCTGGCGCGCCTCGCGCTCGCTGCCGCAGGCGACGACCCGGGCCCCGACCCCTTCGCCCCCACGGCCGGCTGATGACCGCCGAACTGCCCGACGACCACGGTGCAGGCACTCGACAGGCGGGTCCGGTGAACCGACCGCATGGTCGCCTCAGACCGGTACCAGGTGTGCGGCCGAGGACAATCGCGATGGTCGTGAGGGTGCAAATCGTCATCAAACTGCCGGCTACTCGCGTCGACGAGCTTTCCGCCTCACGTCGACCTCACGGTCATCACGTGCGACCCGGACGCCGTCGAGCAAGGGGAAGCGGACCGTCGGGCCCTTTCATCGCCGACGCCTGGGTGCCACTCGCGATCGCGACTAGAGAGTCATGTTGGCGTTCGGGTCGGGGCCGGGGTCGCCTCCTGTCGCGACGATCGCGAGCCGATGAAGGTAGCTCTCCCAGCCCTCGCGGTGGTGGGCCACGAACTCGGGGTCGGGGAGCCCGCGGTGGGTGAGCCGCACGAGGGTGCCATCCTCGGTGGCCTCGAGGGTGACCTCGACGGTGGTCGAGCCCGGCGGGACGACCGGGTGGTCCTGCCATCCCCAGGTGAAGACCAGGCGCCGGGGCGGGTCGAGTTCGACGAACTCGCCGTGTGCCTCGATGCCCTCGCGCATGTGCACCCTGTAGACGCCGCCCGCAGCGGGGGAGAGGGTGACCTCGGTGCCCATCCACAGCGCGTACCGGGCCGGGTCGGTGAAGTATGGCCACACCTTCTCTGGTGGCGCGGCGATGTGCGTGGTGACCTCGAGCGGGGCTGTGTTCACTGATCCTCCTGGTTGCGCGGATCTGCCTCGACGACGGCTTTCAGGTCGTCGAGCCGGCTCTGCCACGTGGCTTCGATGACGGCACGCAGGTGGCCCATCGCCTCGGGGTTGGCACGGTACAGACGCGATCGTCCCTCGCGGCGTTCGGTCACGAACCCGGCCGCCTTGAGTACACCCAGGTGCTGAGAGATCGCCGGCCAGGACACCTCGAAGCGGGCCGCGATGTCACCTGCGGAGAGCTCGTCGCGCCAGACCAGTTCGAGGATCTGGCGGCGCCGTTCCACGGCGATCACCTTGAGCGGGTCCATTGCTGCCTTGTCGGTGGGTTTCGTCGTCCCCCAGTTTATATTTAAGTCACCACTTAAACAACGACCTGCGACAGCGGGTCGCATAAGAGAAAGAAGAGACACCCATGGACACCACGATCCTGGCGCTGGACATCGACGCTGAGGCTGACAAGCTCGTCGAGATCCTGAGCACGACCGAGGGCATGCGCTCGGTCTGGACGTCGAACTGCGACGTCGCCGACGGCAAGGCGCGGTTCGGGTTCGCCATGGCCCCGGTTGACCTGGACTGCACCGTGGAGGTCGTCGACGGCAAGAGCGTCCGCTACACCGTCGAGTCCGGCTTCCCGTTCTGGAACGGCTCGGTCTTCGAGTGGGAGCTCGGTCCCGCGCTCCGCGCCGAGAGCGGCACCAACCTGCTCTTCCGCCACCGCGACTTCGAGGACGGCTACCCCGAGACCGACCTGGCCTTCACCAGCCAGACCTGGGCGCTGATCCAGCAGACCATCAAGTCCCACGCCGAGGGCGGAACCCCGGGCCCGGCCCTCGGCTGACGGTCACCGAGGAAGGAGCAGCATCGTGAAGGTCGACGTGACCACCGAGATCGTCATCGACCGGCCCGTCAGCGAGGTGTCGGCCTACGCGGCCGACCCCGACAACGCGCCCAGGTGGTACGCCAACATCAAGTCGGTCGAGTGGAAGACCTCGCCGCCGGTCCAGCAGGGGAGCCTGGTCGCGTTCGTCGCCCAGTTCCTCGGCAGGCGGCTCGCGTATACCTACGAGATCGTCGAGTTCAATCCCGCCAAGCGGCTGGTGATGCGCACCCAGGAAGGGCCCTTCCCGATGGAGACCACGTACACCTGGGCCGCCCAGTCGCCGACCGCGACCCGGATGACGCTGCGCAACGCCGGCGAACCCGCCGGGTTCTCCACTGTTGCCGCGCCAATCATGTCGGCGGCGATGCGGCGTGCGAACCGCAAGGACCTGGCAAACCTCAAGGCAATCCTCGAGCTGGATCAGCCCTCTACCTGACATCAGCCGGCGGCTGTTCGCCCTCGTGTCGCCGGTGTCGTGGACGGGACGGAGACCGGCACGGCCGGGGGCTACTCGATCCTCCAGGCCGACGACCTCGGGGCCGCAGCCGAGCTCGTGCGTAACCACCCCTTCGTGGGACGCGGTGGATCACTGCAGGTGAGCGAGGCCTGACGCCAGAGTGACCCGGGGGGTCGGGGGAGGTGGCTGAAAGCGACCCGGCGCTACCTGGGCAGCGCCTGCCGTGCGAAGTCGACGGCCTCGGCGAGCAGGGTCTGCCACAGAGCTCGGTCGGTGGTGGGGATAGACACCCACTCGCGGAAGGTCCTGCCGGCGGGGGCGAACGGGTCGCCGTGACCGTCCTCGATGAGCTCGGTGACCCGCTCGCGGGGCAACTTCACGACCAGGCGGCCGACCTTGTCGTCGTAGGAGGCCAGGAATTTCCCGGCCAGCCGCACGCAGGGGTAGCCCATCATCGTGGCCCGGCCGATGGCCGGGTCGTAGAGCAGGTCCTCGGTGAGCTCGTCGTAGAGGCCGCGGGCCCCGTCGGAGCGGTCCCCGTCGGACGGCTCCGACGAGGACGAGCCCTTCGCGTCAGGCGCCATCAGGCGGCCGGCGGGGTGAAGACGCCGAACTGGTTGCCCGACGGGTCGCGCAGGTAGGCGAAGGTCGGGGCGCCCGGGCCGGGGTCGAGGTGCTTGCTGACCACCGAGCCGCCGAGCTGCTCGGCGTCGGCGCAGGTCGCCTCCACGTCGGCGACGAGGATGTAGAACACGGCGTGGTCGGGCACCTGCCCGCCGGTGCCGAAGATGCCGCCCATCGGTTGGTCGGCGCCGGAGGACTTGATGTTGCGGTAGTCCATGCCGCCGGAGGCGGCTGGGCCGTCGGCGTCGAAGGTCCAGTCGAAGAGGCTGCCGTAGAACTTCTCGGCACCGTCGGGATCGCTGGTAGCGACCTCGAACCAGGCCAGGGTGCCGGGAGCGGGGTTGGTCATCGGTGTCTCCTTTCTGCTGGTCGATCACCCGCCGGGGCGGCGGGACGCACCAACCGTCTCGGGGTCTCGCGACAGCCCTATGTCGGAGTTCGTCGGGAGATTTTCGGCGCGCAGCGCCGACTCCGGCAGCTTCGTCTGGTGGCCGTCGACGATCGGCTCCGGGGCGACGCGATGGGGGCGCGGCAGCGACGGCGTCCGCTCGGCTCGGGTGATGCGATCCAGGCGGAACACTCGGTCGTCTTCTCTTAGGTGGCACCAGGCGGTGAGGTAGGAGCCGTTGGGTCCGACCACGACGTGCTGCGGCTCGACCTCGCGCTCGGTCTCGAGGCCGCCGACGTCGATGTAGCTGATCCGCAGCACCTGGTTGTCGCGCACGGCTCGCCAGATTGTCTCGGCGATCTCGGCATCGGGGTCGGGCGTGGGTTGGACGAGAAGCCTGACCTTCTCGGCCGTCGCGCGCGCCTCCTCGAGCGCTCGTTCGGGCATCGCGGCCACGATCTTCTGCAGGGCGCTGCGGGCGTCCCGCGTGAACAGCACGTGCTCGCTGCGGCTCAGCGCCACGGCGACGGCCGCCGCCTCGCGCGGCGTGAAGTTGAGCGGCGGCAGGCTCATCGAGCGGTCGAGCGTGTAGCCCCCGGTGCGCCCCTGTTTCGTCGCGAAGGGTACGCCGGCCTGCCCCAATGCGCTCAGGTCGCGCTCGATGGTCCTGACGCTCAGCTCGAAGTGCTCGGCCAGCTGGCGCGCCGTCCGGCCCCTGGGTCCTGCCGCCCGGAGTTCCTCGACCAGGGCGTAGAGGCGGTCGATGCGGTTCATGCTCGGAGCGTAGACGCGGGCGGGGACAATACTGAGGCCCCTTCCCAGACTGTCCTGATCAGCCAGTGGCGTTCGTCAATAGGTAAGGAGCGGGATGGCCCCGCGTAAACGAGGAGTCCGGATGAATCAGTACCTGCTGTCGGTCTACGACGTCGAGGGTGACGGGGCCGGGGCGCCGGCCACCCCCGAGGAGATGCAAGCCTTCATGGGCCGGGTGATCGCCCTGGAGGAGGAGATGGACCGCGCCGGGGCGTTCGAGTTCGGGGGCGCGCTGCACGGTCCGGACGCGGCCACCGTGGTCCGAGGTGGAACCGGCCTCGACAAGGTGACCACCGACGGGCCCTTCGTGGAGGCCAAGGAGCACATCGGCGGTTTCTACATCATCAACGCCGACAACCTCGACGAGGCGCTGGCGTGGGCGGGGAAGGTCGTCGAGGCGATCAACCACGACATCGAGGTGCGGCCCTTCCGCGCCACCGGGCGCCTCCAGGATGCGCCCGGCCGCTGAGGCAGTGGTCGATGGACGACGTCGAGCGTGCGTTCCGCGAGGCGCACGGCCCCGCTGTGGCGACGCTGATCCGGCTGTTCGGTGACATCACGCTCGCCGAGGACGCCGTTCAGGACGCCTTCACTGCCGCCGTACATCGGTGGCCCCAGGACGGCGTCCCGGACAACCCAGTCGGCTGGATCGTCACCACCGCACGGAACCGGGCAATCGACGCCGTCCGGCGCAGCCGGCGAGGACGCGAGCTGACCGAGCAGATCGCCGCCGATCGGCTACGCGCCGAGACCAGCGCCGGCCCGGAGGATCCAGAGCCCATGCACGACGACCAGCTGCGACTCATCTTCACCTGTTGCCACCCCGCCATCCGCGTCGAACACCAAGTGGCGCTCACGTTGCGCCTGATCGGGGGACTCACCCCTGCCGAGGTGGCCTCAGCGTTCCTGGTCAGCGAGGACACCATGGCCAAGCGCCTGGTACGCGCCAAGTACAAGATCAAGGCGGCCCACATCCCCTACCAAGTGCCCGACCAATCCGAGCTGCCGGATCGGCTCCGTGCGGTGCTCTCGGTGCTGTACCTGATCTACAACGCCGGCGCCGACGACGTCGGGCGCGGCCACCTCAGAGCCGAGGCAGTCAGGCTGACCCGGGTGCTCGTGTCGCTCATGCCCGACGAGCCCGAATCGTTGGGCCTCCTGGCCCTCTTCATCCTCAGCGACGCACGGATGCCGGCCCGCGGCGACGGAGCCCACGTCGTGCTTCTGAAAGACCAGGACCGGTCGCTCTGGGATTCCGCCCTGATCTCCGAGGGACAGGCGCTCGTGCTCGCCTGCATGCGACGACAGCGGCTCGGGCCGTTCCAGCTGCAGGCGGCGATCCAGGCGCTCCACTGCGCCGCTCTCCGGTACGAGGACACGGACTGGACCGCGATCGTTCGGTTCTACGACCGGCTGATCGCAGTCATGCCGACACCGGTCGTGGCGCTGAACAGGGCAGTCGCTGTCGCCGAGACCCAAGGGCCGGAGACCGGCCTAGCGCTTCTCGAAGGTGTCGCCGAGGAGCTGGACGGGTTCCACCTGCTCCATGCCGCGCGTGGATCACTCCTCGAAAGGCTTGGCCGGCCGCGCGAGGCAGCCGATGCCTACCACCGCGCAGCCGCTCTGGCACGCACCGACACTGACATCTCCTTCCTCAAGCGCCGTTGCGCCGAGCTCACCGGCGATGTTCCGGCAGGGCCGCCCTGCTAGGGGCCTCTCAGACCGTCGCGAGGTAGCGGTGGATCACACCGACGCAGCCCGAGCCCTCGCCGACGGCCGCCGCGACACGTTTGCCCGAGCCTGCCCGGACGTCGCCGACGGCGAAGATGCCCGGCACATTTGTCTCGAACGGGAACGGGTCACGGTCCAGTGGCCAGGACCGGGGCCGCCCATGAGAGCCGCTCGGCAGGTCCGCCCCGGTGAGGATGTAGCCCTCCTCGTCGAGCTCGACGAGGTCGGAGACGGCATCGGTGTGGGGCGCGCTGCCGACGAAGATGAAGACGGCTGAGGTGTCGAGCCGGCGGGTCGCCTGGGTGGCTAGGTCTCGCACGAGAAGCTCCTCAAGGTGCGTCTCCCCGCTCACGGCCGCGATCTCAGCGCCGGTGACCACCTCGATATTGGGAGCCGCCTCGATCCGGTCCACGAGGTAGCGCGACATCCCCTTGGCGAGGGAGTCGGCCCTGAGCAAGATCGTGACGGAGCTGGCGTAGCGGGAGAAGAATAGGGCCCCCTGCCCGGCGGAGTTGGCACCGCCGACGACCACGACCGATCGGTCGCGGTAGGTCGCCGCCTCCGTCATGGCCGCTCCGTAGAACACGCCCCGGCCGCTCAGCTCCTCCAGGCCCGGCGCCTCGAGCCTGCGCACCGCAACACCCTGAGCCAGGACGACCGCATGGCTCGATACCTCGGAACCGTCGGACAAGCAGACCACGCGGAAGGGATCCTCGCGGCGCATTCCGATGGCGGTCTGCGCGGTCAATAGCTCGGCACCGAAGCGGCGCGCCTGAGTGGTCGCCCGGCGGGCCAGGTCGCCGCCGGAGACCCCCGCGGGAAAGCCGAGGTAGTTCTCGATCCGTGAGCTGGTGCCGGCCTGGCCTCCCGGGGCGTCCTGCTCGACGATGAGGGTGCTCAGGCCCTCGGAGGCGCCGTACACGGCTGCGGCCAGGCCGGCCGGCCCGCCGCCGATGATGACCACGTCGTAGAAGGGCCTGGTGGCCCGGGTGCTGAGGCCGATGCGCTCGGCCAGCTCGGCGGTCGTCGGCGCGGACAGCGACGTGCCGTCCGGGAGCAGCACGACGGGCAGTGCGGGGTCGTCACCGACCAGTTCGCGCATGGAGCTGTCGGAGTCGATGTCCACCCACTGGTAGGGCACGCCGTTGCGGGCCAGCCACTGCTTGGTGGCAAAGCTCTGCGGCGACCATGTCGCGCCCGCGACGCGGATCCCGTCGTAGGGCAGCCGCACGGTCGCGGTCCAGTCGGACAGCAGGTCATCGAGCACCGGCCACAGCCGCACCTCGGGCGGGTCCCACGGTTTCATCAAGTAGTGGTCCAGGCCGACGTCGTTGATACCGCGGATCGCGGCTTCTGTGTCGGCGTACGCCGTGAGCAGAACCTTGCGGGCGTCGGGGTGCAGTGGGCCGACCTCGGCGAGCAGCTCGGTCCCACTCATCTGAGGCATCCGCTCGTCGACGAGGAACAGCGCTACCGCGGTGCCGCGTTGCTTGAGCTCGCGCGCGGCCTCGAGTCCCTGCGCGCCCGAAGCCGCCGTGAGGATGCGGTAGTCACCGCGGAAGTGGTCGCGCAGGTCGCGCTCCACGGCGGCGAGCACCTCGGGGTCGTCGTCGACGCTGAGGATCACCGGCTTCTTCATGCGTCTGTCACCTCCTGGCTTGGTGCGTCGATCGGGAGCCGGACCGAGAAGGTGGTGAACCCTGGCCGCGAGTTCAGGGTCATCGAACCGTGGTGCTTCTCCGTGACGATCGAGTACGACGTCGACAGCCCCAGGCCGGTGCCCTTACCGGGCTCCTTCGTGGTGAAGAACGGGTCGAACACCTGGTGCTGGATCTCCTCGGGCACGCCCGGGCCGTCGTCCTCGATCTCCACGACGACGTGGTCGCCGTCGCCGCGCGTCCGGATGACGATCGTGCCGTGGCCACCCATCGCGTCGGCCGCGTTGTCGAGCAGGTTGGTCCAGACCTGGTTGAGCTCCGAGCCGTACGCCGCGATGGCCGGCAGGTTCGGCTCGTACTCCCGGCGGACGTCGACCCCCGTCTTGAGCTTGTTGCGCAGGATGACCAGGGTGCTGTCGAGTGCTTCGTGCACGTCGACAGCCTGCACGGGCGCCTGCCCGAGGTAGGAGTAGCTCTTCATCGCCTGGACGATCTCGGAGATGCGTCCCGATCCCTGGCCGATCTCGTTCGCCAGGGTGTGCACCCGGTGCGCGGCCGTCGACCAGGTCAGGGCCGCGGCGAGATGACCCGGTCCGAGCGTCTTCTCCAAGGTGTCGAGGTCCGCCACGGTCAGGTCCTGGGCGACCAGTCCGGGGGCCAGCGACCAGGCGTCCGCCACGTCGTGGTCATCGAGCCAGTCCTCGAAGTCCGCCTCTCGGTCCGACCTCTCCATGGTGGACAGCTCGGACGGGCGACCGGCCTGGTCCTGGGCGCGCTGTTGCAGGTCGTGCAGGAGGGCCCTGGCGTCGGGGGAGAGACCGGCCTGGTCGAGGAGCAGGTGGGCCTCCTCGAGCGTGGCGAACGCCGTGGCGAGCTGATCGGCGGCTCGCCCGGTGGCGGCGGCCGGGTTGTTGAGCTCGTGGGCGATACCGGCGGCGAGCGTGCCGAGCGTGGCCATGCGCTCGCTCTGGCGCAGGGCCCGCTCGGCCACCTTCTGGGCCGTCACGTCCGCGCCGAACACGAACATCAGCTGAGTGCGGGGGTCCCACCGGTGGGCCAACACGAACGACCGCTCTCCGATGCGCGCCTCGTGGAACCGGACGTCCTCGGCCGCCTCCACCTCCTGCCACAGGGCCGTATCCGCGCCCGGGCACAGGTCGAGCCAGCTCTTTCCGATCAGGTGCTCGCCGAAGACCCTGCGGGCCGCGGCGTTGGCCATCAATACCCGGGCATCCGGTCCCATCCGCAGCACAGGTCCGGGGTTCATCTCTGGGAAACGGGCCACCTCCGCGAGCTGGGCGGCCTGCTGGGCGAGCAGCCGCTCGTCCTCACGGCGAGCCGTGACGTCGGCGCCGTACACGAAGACCAGGTCACCGGCGTCGGCCACGACATGGCTGAACAGGATGCACACGCCGCCCCGGTCGGCCTCGTGGGTGATCCGCTCTCCACTGTCGAGGATGCGCTCCCACAGGTCCCAGGTCATACCCGGGCAGAGGTCGACCCACGACCGGCCGCGGATCTCCTGCTCGCCCAGGAACGTGCGCGCCGCTGCGTTGGCCATCACCACGGTGCCGTCGCGGCTCACGCGTCCCACCGGGCCCGGGTTCTTCTCCGGGAACTCCGCCAGCAGCCGAAGTGCCTGGGTCTGCTCGTCGTGCAACCGACGGGACGAGTGATGAGCGGTGTCATCGGCCAGGACTGCCAGCACCGACCCGTCGTCCTGAACCCGGCCGGTGGCCGACATCATGACCTCACGCCCGAAGGCCAGCCGGCAGGACAGCTCGATCGGGGTCGTCGACGCCTCGGCGGCCTTCTCCGCGATGGCCGCGAACGCCCCGGGGAGCCCGAGCAGGACGTCTAGGTGATAACCGACCGCCGAGTCGACGCCGACCAGCTCGGTCAACCGAGGATTGGCGAACGTCACCCTGCCGGCCGTGTCGACCGTGACGACCCCGACCGGCAGCCGGGAGACCAGTCCACTCGGATCGAGCACCACCACGGCGTCAGTATCGACCCGTTACCGCCCTGGGGGCAGACCGTTCGAGACGAGAGGCGCCGTGGAGCCCACGGACCCTCCACCAGCGTTGACTCACAACGTGGGCAGCCGGTCGAATCCCGCGAATGGCTCTCGGATCGTCACGCTGGAGGCGTCATCGTCGCTCTGTGCGGCGCCGGAGATCGTCTGGATGAGGTCCTCGGTGAGGTCGCCGTAGATCTGCAGGCTGCTTTCCGGTTCGAGGTACTCGACGTATGCGGTGGCGAAGTGGTCCATCCCTACCTGCATGTGCGTGGCCATGGAGTCGGCGTCGGGATGGACCTGAACGATGGTGACGTAGTCGGAGTCCGGCGCCGCGTAGCCGTAGAAGGAGTGCAGTCGCGGCTCCTTCGGCTCGACGACGTCGGCGCTGAACTGCGCGAAGTACTTCTGGAACTCCTCCCGCTTGCCGGGCTTGATCTTGTGTGTGCCGATGAAGATGAACGGAGTGGTCATGGGTCCTCCTGGATCGGTGCCCCTACGAGTCCGGGGTCTCGATGCCCACGATCCGCTCCGCCGCGGTCGCGACGCTTCGGCATTGCGGGCCGACCTCGGCTGCGCGTCGTGGGCATTCCTACCCAGCGCCCACGGCTGGCAGGATCGGTGTCGAGGGAGTGCGATGAGCAGCGAACCCGGCCATCTCGAGACCGCCCGCGAGCACCACGGCGCGTCGCGGTGGGCGCGAGCCTGCGAGGAGTACGCAGCCGGTGACTCGGAGACGACGCCCTTGAGTGTCGAGGACTTGGAGTGCTGGGCCGAGGCAGCCCAGGTAATCGGGCGGATAGATGAGGCGATCGCCGTACTGACCCGGTCCTTCGAGCTGTGGGCAGAAGCGGGCGAGGTCCACGAGGCGACGCGTACGGCGTACTGGCTGTGGAGCGCGCATGTCTTCACGCGGGGCGAGTTCGCCATCGCGGCTGGCTGGGTCGGCCGCGCCCAGACGTTGGCGGCTGAGAGGGGGTCGGATGAATACGGGTGGCTGTTGATCCCGCGGGCCTACGTCTACATCGGGAAGGGTGACTTCGCGACCGCCGAAGATTTGCTGCATCGGGCGACCGAGCTGGGGCTCGGCCGCGGCGACATCGACCTGATCACGGTCGCCACCACGATGCGAGGCCGGGCCACTCTCAAGCTCGGATCGCTGGAGGACGGGTTGGCGCTCCTCGATGCGGCGATGGTCCGCATCCTGACCCGGGCAACCTCGCCGCGCACGACGAGCGTCATGTACTGCGCCGCGATCGGATCGTGTTACGAGGTGCAGGAGATCGCGCGTGCGGCGGAGTGGTCGGTCGCACTCGACCAATGGCTCGGCACGCTCCCGCAGCTGGGCGGCGCCTACTTCGGGAACTGTCGGATCTATCGCGCGATCCTGATGCGCCTGCGTGGGGACTGGTCTCGGGCACAGGAGGAGCTCGAGCAGGCCTGCCGTGACCTCGCGGTGGACGGGCAACTGGTCGCCGGCCATGCCTGGTACGAACTAGGCGAGTTGCGGCGGCTGCAAGGACGCCCAGGCGTCGAGGAGGCCTTCGAGCGGGCGACGGCCTTCGGGCACAGCGCCCAACCAGGACTCGCCCTCTACCGGCTCAGCCAAGGCAACACGCAGGCGGCGGACGCGGGTCTGCGCCGGGTCCTGGCCGAGCGCCAGCAGGCGGACGAACGGCTCCTGCTGCTCCCGGCTGTCATGGAGGTCTGCCTCGCCTCTGGTCGTATCGACGAGGCCAACGACGTCATCATCGAGATGGCGAAGACGGCCCGGACCTATCCGACAACCGCTATGCGGGCCATCCTGGATGCCGCCCGTGGGGCCCTTGCCCTGAGTGAGGATCGGCCCGCCGCCGCACTGGCAGGACTGCGGGCCGCCTCGGATCGGTGGCGGGAGCTCGGCGCCGTGTACGAGACCGCCCAGGTCGGCGTCCGCATCGCGATGGGGTGCCGGGCACTCGGTGACGACGAAGGCGCGCGGATGGAGCTCCGGGCGGCGCTGGCGACGTTCGAGCGGCTCGGCGCAAGCCCGGATGCATCCCTGACCCGCGGCCTGATGTCAGATCAGAACGCGCACTTCGCCGTGCTGAGCCCGCGGGAGATGGAGGTGCTCCGGCTGATTGTCACAGGAAGCACGAACGCCGAGATCGCCGCGCTGCTCGCTCTGAGCGAGCGAACCATCCACCGGCACGTGAGCAACATCCTGACCAAGCTCGGCGTCCGCTCCCGAACGGCCGCCGCTGCTTTCGCGGTACATCATGGGCTGACCTGACGCGCTGACGGCGCCGCGCGCGGGCGCTTGTGTGAACCGCAGACCCGCATGACGATTGCTGGGTGGTGCGGCATGACCCCGAGGTCGACGCCTGGTTCGACCGCTACGACAACCCTCAGAAGGACCTGGTGCTGGCGGTGCGCGACGTGGTGCTCGAGGCTGACCCGCGCGTCGGTGAGTGCATCAAGTGGCAAGCGCCGACCTTCACCTACCAGGGCAACATCGCGTCGTTCTTCCCTAGGTCCAAGAAGCATGTGTCGCTGATGTTCCACACTGGTGCCGCGCTGCCCGATCCCAGCGGCATCCTCGAAGGTCAGGGATCTACGTCGCGGTCGCTGAAGATCTTGGACAGCGACGACCTGACGGCCAAGACGCCTGCGCTGCAGGGGCTGGTGCGGTCCTGGATCGAGTTGCGCGAAGGCGAAGGCGTCGACCCTTCGTGACGGTCGACGTCCAGGTCGAGACGACGATCGCGCGGCCGCCGGCGGAGGTCGCGGCGTACGCCGGTGATCCGACGAACGCACCGGAGTGGTACGTGAACATCAAGTCGGTGCGGTGGGAGACGGCGCCACCTGTCGCGGTGGGTTCGCGGATGGACTTCGTGGCTCGGTTCGTGGGTCGCCGGATTGCCTATACCTACGAGGTTGCCGAGCTGGTGCCCGGTGAGCGGCTCGTGATGCGTACCGCCGACGGGCCCTTTCCGATGGAAACCACTTACACCTGGGAACCGGTCGAGGGAGGCACCCGGATGCGCCTGCGGAACCGAGGCGACCCGAGCGGCTTCGGTCGGCTCACGGCACCGCTGATGGAACGGGCGATACGGCGCGCGATGACCAAGGACCTCGCCAGGTTGAAGGCAATGCTCGAGCGCTGAGCAGATCTTTCCCAGTCGGGCTTGCGCTCGGATCGCGGCTGACTATGCCAGCGCCTGGCGGCGCCGCAGCCGAGGTCAGGCCGGTTGCCGGGCGGACTCGAAGAACGTGATCAGCTCATCAGCGACCGACTCCGGGGCAAGCACTGGCGCGAAGTGTCCGGCCCCTGGCAGCTCCCAGACCTGGGAGTCGTCGACGTGCCGGGCGATGAACTCCGCCGCGGCGCGGAAGAACGACCCCAGCCGGGTCCGCTGGCCCATCAGAACCAGCACCGGCACCGTGATGCGAGCAAGGGCCTCGGGATCGGTGGACCGCGGCCCCTGGTATGACCCGTCCTGTTGCACGAACCGGAGCATTGCCGGCACCCGCGCGGCCCACACGTCGTCGAAGTTCGTCCGCGTCAGCGCGGCGGTTTCCTCCTCGGTGCAGATCCACGAGGCGAAGACTTGGACCGCATCGACGAGCCGACCGTCCGCGGCAGCCGCGCCGACACGCTGCATCGTGCCCAGGGTCTCGGCGAGGTCGGCCTCTGCCATCACCGGGATCAGCGTCGGCTCGTACACCGCCACAGCAGCGACAGCGTCACTTCGCGCGGCCGCACCCAGGACCCACGCCCCACTGCCCGACCAGCCGACAACCTGGGCCGGCGCGCCGATGCTGTCGACAAACGCCGTCACGTCGTCCTCCAGACGTGGTGGCGAGTGGTCAGGGTCATCCGCCGACAGTCCGCGTCCGCGGGTGCTTGGCAGATAGCAGGTGAACCGGTCGGTGAGGTGGGGCAGCATGGCGTCCCAGGCGGTGTCGCCGTCACCAATGCCGCCGTGGACCAGGACCAGCGCTGGCCCGTCTCCCACGACACGTCCGGCGATCTCGGTGCCGTCGGCGGATACCGCTCGGTGGATTCTCGTGTGACTCATGGTGATCGCTCCCTGATCGAGGCGCCGTGCTCGACGCATCTACAGGGGATGCTCGGACGCGCGGCGGGTGGCTGGCATCGGTGTGATCGGCCAGCCTGCGGCGGCGGCTACGTGGTTCTACGCAGTCGGCTCACCGAGTGACGCTCAACCCATGGTCGATGGCGTAGCGGGCGGCCTGGGTCCGGGAGGTCACCCCGATCTTGTGGAAGATGTTCGTCAGGTGCCGGCCGACCGTGCGGTCGCTGATGAAGAGCGTCTCGCCGATCTCCCGGTTGGAGCGGCCGTCGGCCACCAGGGCCAGCACGTCGCACTCGCGCCGGCTCAGTCCGTCGGGCGGTGTCGTATCGCCTCGGGCCGGCCGGTGTGCGCCCAGCCGGACGTAGGTTGCCTCCGCTAGCGCTGCCTCCGCTGCCGCGGAGGCCTGGTCGCCGAGTGTCCGGTAGGCCTGGGCGAGGAGGGCGCCGGTGCCGGCGGCGTCGTACGCCGCGCCCAGCTCGTGCCAGCGTCGGCAGGCGTCGCGGAGCACCGGGAGTGCCTCTTCGGCGCGGCCCTCGGCCAGCAGCACCGCTCCACGTGCCGCGGCCGCCATCGCCTCCAGCCCCGAGGTGGCATACATCGTCGCCGTCTGTGCGAGTTCGGACGCGGCGGCTCTCGCGTCCTCCAGCCGTCCCGCAGAGACGGCGATCTCGACCGCGGCAGCGCACACCGGCGCCCGCCGCAGGGGGTCATCCCCCACGGCCGTGACGGCGGTGCGCACCGAGGTCGAGGCCCCGGCCGCGTCGCCTCCTTGGAGCTGCAGCAGCGCTCGTCCCGGCTGCGGGTCGCGTCCGCGGGCGCGCGCCTCGTCGTAGGCCTGAGCGGCGGTCGGGTCGCCGCGCAACCGGCGTGCCTCACCGACGACGTACCACGCCTCCGCCGCGTAGTCGACGCGCATCGCGTCGAGGTCCGTCACCACCTGCAGCGCCGAGCGCTCGGCCTCCTCCCATGCGCCACGGAGGACGTGGAGCTGAGCCCGGTGCACTCCGCACAGGCCGCCGAACACCCCGACCCCGGAAAGGGTGGACAACCAGTCCTCGGTGAGATCTGTCCAGCGGGTCATCCGGCGGAGGTCGGCGACCTCGTGACAGGACGCGATGGTGTGGCAGTAGAGGCTCCCCGAGATGAACGGTCCGAGACGGCCGTCCAGAGCAGCGACCATCGCCTCGTCGAGCAGTGCCAGCCCGTCGACAACCTGGCCGGCCCTGATCAGTGCGCGCCCCTCGCAGTTGACGCCCAAGAGCACCACGCCGGGCTCGTCGATCCGTGTGCCGAGGGCCCGGATCCTGTGGGCGGCGTCCACCGCTGCCGTCGGCTTTCCGGCCTGCAGACTCGGCTCGACTTCGGTCACCTGGATCAGCAGGCCGTGCGCGGGGCACTCCGGGGTGCCCTCGAGCAGGCGACCGGCGCGGCCGATCCAGCCCATCCCCTGCGGCACATCGCCCCGTCCCAGGTGGAAGATCCCGAGCAGCATCGCCGCCCACGCGGCCCCGGCCGGCTGGGAGTCGGCCAGAAAGGCGTCGTATGCCGCGGCCTCGAGCCGCAGGTTGTCCAGGACGTGGCCGAGCCACCACTTGGCATCTGCGTAGGCTGCAAGATCTTCGGCTGTGAGTCGCTCGGCCCCGACGGCATCGAAGTGCGCCGCGGCAGTGGTCCAGTCGTGTGCTCTGTGAGCCTGCCGCGCCAGAGTCAGAATGTCCGCCGTCTCGTTCACCGCCGTCTTCCCTCGACGGTCAGCAGACTATCGATCGCAGAGGAAAGCCGACTCGCTCATGAGAGTGCACTGGTAGGCGGGCGACGTTGAGACGGGTCAGTGGGACGCGGAGTCACGGCGCTGGCGGTTTCGAACCGCAGCCACAAACTGGCCACTTACAGTCGGCATCCATCCCGTGATGGCCCGTTAGACTCCGAACCTGACCGCGAGGTATTCCCGCGTAAACCCGAGGAGATCCGCGATTTTCCAAGCCGTTCCGTAGCACCCGATCTCATCCAGAGGTCGCAGGTTCAAATCCTGCCCCCGCTACAAAGTTCCAGCAGGTCAGAGGCGGTTTCCGGTCAAGTCCGGGAGCCGCCTCTTTGCGTCGGTGACCGGCTGGTTACCGCGAATCGCCGCGAGGCCCGTCGAGCTGGGTTGACGGCTGTGGATGAATCCGCACTGCCACGGCGGATTCTGGACGCGTGTTGACACTCTCCTGGGCCTGACCTCTGGGTCATCGACCCAGAAGACTTGGGGACATTCGGTGACACGGGATCGGCCCGGGGGTTGTCCTCGGACGGGACGGCTTGTGCCAGCTGCATGGGGCGCCGGTGCTATCGAACGGCTGTGGCGGTGGTGACTCGCAGGATGGCCGCCGCGGCCGCCGGTTGAGCGTCGAGGTAGACCTCGTGCCCGGAGCCTCGGGCGACAACCTCGCCGTGAGGAGTGAGGGCGGCGAATGCGGCTTCGTCGGTGGCCCATTGGGTCTCGATGGTCCTTTGTCGCCGGCCAGGAGGAGCCCGAGTGGCATCAAGGGCAGGACGACGACGTAGATGAACGTCGGCCGTTTACGGGCCAACAGGGTGGTGTTGGCGCGGGCCAGGCCCTGCGATGCGTTGCGGCGAGATGTCGACGAACGTCATCTGGTTGCTCCTTTCCATGGGCCAGCGGATTGATCTAGATCGTTGGCGCCCGAGGCGGTGACCAGGAAGACCAACTCCAGCGCCGCGTTGCGGGCCTCGAGGTTGGACAGGCGCACGTCGCACTACCGGGCGGCCTGTCCGAGCAGGGCGTGCAGGGTGGTCTGCACGTCATGGGTGTGCACCGTGCCAGGGCAGCGCGGCTCCGGCCAGGCAGCTCGCCGCGGGAACGAGTACAACAAGGGCGAACTGGGCAGCATGGCGACCGGGACACACTCGCGCGCCAAGGCGGTCGCTGCCGGCCAGGCATGGGGTCGTGCGCAAGGCACGTCGCGCACGGGCGAGGCGGGTGACGCCGATGACCGGAGAGACTCTGTGGATCGTCTGGTGGAGCTGCTGGACGAGATCGGCTTCGCCCCTGAACCACGGATGGACGAGGGGCAGCGACAGATCGCGCTGCGACGCTGCCCGTTCCTCGTGCTCGCCGAAGCCCGGTCCGAGATCATCTGTCCGGTCCACCTAGGGCTGATGCAGGGCGCGATGGAGGCGTGGCACTCCCCCGGTCGCGGTCGAGCGCCTCGAGCCGTTCTTCGAACCCGACCTGTGCCTGGCGCACCTAAGCTCAGCGGGGGTCCCCTGAGGACGTCAGGGCCTAGCGGGTGCCGGCTTCAGCGTCGGTCGAGCCGATCCGGCTTCGTGGCGATCTTCACGCAGCAGAACCCGGGTTGGGGTTCGAGGCGCGCCGACATCGTTTCGATGTTCAGACCGTCGATCACACCACCCACGAGGGCGAGGTTCATGCCACAGACCAGGTCGGTGTGTTCGGCGGCCAGCCGGTCGAACGGACAGTTCGTCAGGCACACGTCGTCGTCGACCAGTCGGGGCTCGTAACCGTGGTTGCCGAGCACTCCGACGAGACGGGCGGTGGATTCTGCGCGGCGTGGACGGCGAGGAGCGGGAGGCTCGCTGCCGAGTCGCGAACCGGTGGCGTGTGCCACCTGCTGCACAGCCTCGTCGATCCGTGTCCCTTCGCGCGTCGAGCGCTCGACGGCTGCAGCGAGAACCTCCCCCGCGAGGTCGTAGCGACGATCGGGGAGCGAGACCGAGACGTGGCGGGACGTGCGGCGGTAGAGCTTCGACGGGCGGCCCGCACCTGGACCGGTGCGGCCGGTGAGCCGGCGGTACTCGACCTCGAGCAGGCCCTCCGCCACGAGCCGGTCCAGGTGGAACTTGACCGAGTGCAACGGCAGGTCCATCGCGGCCGCCGCCTGCTCGCGGCTCACCGGTTCGGCGGCGCCGGCGACATAGCGATAGAGGGCCAGCCGACTCGGCTCGGCGAGCGCGCCGATGCTGGCCACCTGTGCCTGCAGGTCCTCCATCGCTGCTCCATCCTCGAGCTCGACGCCCAGCTGCCCAGTGTTTTCTAACGTCGACAGAGTACCCTGCTAGAGGGAAGGGAGCAGTGTTCATGGCAGACGTGAGGCCTCGACGCACGACCGACCCGTCCCATCTCACCGAGTCGGTCGCGATGCTGCTCCGGTGGGAGCTGCAGGGAGGCGTGTGGCGAGTGCTGGGCGGTGACGGGGAACAGGTGACGATCGGGCTGTTCACCTGTGACGCGGGCGAGGAGATGGACCGCTTCACCTCGGCGGACGAGCAGCTGTTGGCGGTCGTGAACGAGCGCAGTGGCAGTGAGGACGACCTGCCCGACTAGCGCGGTGGCTCGAGGACCAGGCTGAGCAAGGTCTCGGCTTCCTCGGCGCAGGCCCCGCATCCTTCGAGATGGGTTCGCATCCGCGGTTCGTCGTACCCCGGCTCGCGTACCCGTCGTTCGACGTACTGGTCCAGCTGGGCGAAGCAGTCGTCGCAGGACAGGTACGGGTCGGTGTCGAGGAGGAGGCGGACCACCGCGTCGTCGGTCAGCGGACGCGTGCTGCTGGTCATGACGACGTGAACCCTTCGTCGGGAGGGTCGAGATAGCCCCGGGTCACCAACGACCGCCGCAAGCGTGCGCGGGCGTCGTGCAGGGTCTTGTACAGGGCGTTGCGGGTCGAGCCGAGCCTCTCGGCGAGCACGTCGATCGGCACGTCGTCGACCAGTAGTGCCAGCACGACCCTGCGTTGGTGCGGGCTGAGGGCGGTGGCGATGGCGTCTTCCAGCGCGCGGGCGAGGTCGGAGGCCTCCGCCACGTCGGCCGGGGAAGGGCCTCGGGCGAGGGGGGCGAGGTGATCGGGAAGCGTGACCTCGCGGCTGCGCCACGCCTGGCGGCGGACCTCGACGCCGGCCTGGTAGACGCCGAACTTGAAGGCCCAGGTGGTGAAGCGGCTGCGTCCCTCGAAGTCGCCCAGCTTGCGCAGCACGGCGACCAGGGCCTCGTCCGCGGCCTGCTGGGCGACGTCCTCCAGCTCCCTGGGACCGGCTCCGGGCAGGAGGTCGCGCAGTCGCCAGACCTGTCGGCGGGCCGCCCCCACCAAGAGCCTGTGGAGTCGCCGCTGCGCCACCTCCCGAGCCGGTCCTTCGACAGCAAGGTCCGCCACCCATTCCTCGTTCTCGTAGGTCGGGGTGGCAATAACGAACACGTGGGTGTCGAGGGTCATGGGGCGGGGTCTGTCTCGAGAGGGCTGACGATGCGGACCGCGAGCGACGGTGGGCAGCCATGGTCCACGAGCTCGAGAAGGGCGTGCAGGTCGTACCGACGATCCGCGGCCAGTCTCGCCGCGGTCTCAGCGGCGAAACCGGCTTCGAGCAGACGGCACCGACGCCAGGTCTGTACGTCGAGCGGCGGCCCGTCATCGACGCAGCGGCGCCCGAGCCCTGGGGGATGGTGGACAGTCACGTCTTGTTGGTGTCGACCGGAGCAGGAGGTCTTACCGGTTCGAGGGCACTGGGTAAGAACGCGTCGCACCGTGACACCAACATCGCCGTGACCCTTTCCACGCCCTCGAGCTCCGGAACGCCGGTCCAGACTGTCGCCCTCGGGTCCGGCTCCGGCACAGTCGTCGGCTCGTCCGTCTGCGCGGCCTCGGCCGGAGTCCACGCGGTGCTCGTGGTGCCGCACTCTCACGAGTCGGTCGGCCTGGCTGTCGCGTTCGCAGCCTCGGCTGCCGCTATGGCGATGTCCGCGGTCGCGCTGGCGCTGGACGCCGGCCCGAATGTCACGACGATGATCGCCCTGCTCCTGGTCGGGGTCGCCGTCGCCTACGCGCTCTCGCGCACCACCGGTATCCCCGGTCTGACTGTTCATCCGGAGCCGCTCGACGCTTTCGGCACCGTGGTCTCCTGCGTGGAGCTCATGGCCGCCTGGGCGCTGGTGCGGCCCGCGACCCGACGGAGTCGTTCATGACCCACCACCTCCTGGCCGCCCGGCGCGGCTGGTTCCTCTCGTTGTTGTGCACGGTTGCCCTGGCTGCCGCCCTGGCCACCGTCTCGGTCGGTCCCGACCACGACGCTTCGGCGACCGAGCCCGGCCACACCCACGGTGCGACCACCGGGCACCACACGAGCGCCCACGCAATCTCGACGTCGACCACGGCCGCTAGCACCGCAGCCCGGTCGGCGTTCCACGACCAGATGCGCAAGCTCTGGGAGGACCACGTCACCTGGACCCGGCTCGCGATCGTCACGTTCGCCGACGGGTCCGGAGGGTTCGACGCGACGGCCGCACGCCTGCTGACCAACCAGGTGGACATCGGTGACGCGATCAAGCCGTTCTACGGCGAGGCCGCCGGCGATCAGCTCACCACCCTCCTGAACGGTCACATCGGCATCGCCGTCGAGCTGCTGCAGGCCGCCAAGGCCGGCGACAGCGCGGCGTTCGAGGTGGCGCGTGTCAGGTGGTACGCCAACTCCGACGAGATCGCCGACTTCCTCGCCGCCGCCAACCCGAAGTACTGGCCCCAGGACGTGATGCGGACCGCCATGACGGCACATCTCGACCAGACGCTCGCCGAGGCCGCGCACGAGCTGAACGGCCAGTACGCCGCCAGCGTCGCCGACTACGACGAGATCCACCACCACATCCTGGAGATGGCCGACGTCCTCAGTGACGGCATCATCCGCACCTTCCCGCAGCGGTTCCACTCCCGCTGAGGGGATGCCCTGCGCGTCGGCCGGGTCCCCAAGCACCCGTGGAGACCCTGCCCCGCGCACCGGCGTGATCGAGGAGACGACATGGTGACCACGGCGTTCGTCTTGTCCGGAGGGGGCAGCCTGGGGGCCGTCCAGGTGGGCATGCTCCAGGCACTGGCCACGCACGATGTCCGACCCGACCTGTTGGTCGGCACCTCGGCCGGAGCCGTGAACGTGGCATGGATCGCCGGGCACGGCATGTCCCCCGACTCGCTGGCCGAGCTCGCCGACGTGTGGACCGGCCTGCGTCGTCGCGACGTCTTCCCGGTCGATCCGCGCCAAGTCCTGCGCGGGCTGGTCGGCCGAAGCGCGGGCGTGGCCTCGGATGCCGCACTGCGACGGCTCGTCAGGGCGCACGCCACCATCGACGACCTGACGCAGGCGCGAGTGCCGACCCACCTGGTGGCCGCCGACCTGCTCAGCGGCCGGCAGGTGCTGATCTCGAGCGGCGACGTGGTCGACGGCGTCCTGGCCAGCGCGGCGATCCCGGGCATCCTGCCCCCGGTCGCGAGCGCCGGACGTCACCTCGTCGACGGGTCGGTGGCCCTCCACGCGGGCGTCTCCCAGGCGGTCGACCTGGGCGCGACGCTCGTCTACGTCCTGCCCACGGGAGCGCCCTGCGCGCTGCCGGAGCCACCGCAGTCGGCCGTGGGTGTGGCGCTGCACTCCTTGACCTTGCTGATCGCCCAACGCCTGATCAACGAGATCGCTGGCCTGCAAGGGGCTGCGGAGATCAAGGTCCTGCCGCCGCTGTGTCCGCTGGCCGTGTCGGCCTCGGACTTCCGGCACGCCGCCGAACTCATCGCTCGCGCTCGGCAGACCAGTCTCGAGTGGATCAGCTCCGGCGACATCGACCTGCCCGCCCCGGAACGCTTCCTCTCGCTCCACCACCACCGCCCGGAGGGGATGCAGGACGAGCCCTCGAGCGCCCAGGGCCGGCGACCGCGGAGAGGTACGGCTCCCGCCCGAGGGTGAGGTCACGGTGCGTCCTCCGCGACGGGCACCGCGCCACGGGGGTCGGTGACGTGACCGGCACCCTCCGCACGGAGGGCGACGGCCGCCTGGACGAGGGCGGCGTGCGTCAGAGCCTGGGGGTAGTTGCCCAGGTACTCCCGCGTCGCCGGGTCCATCTCCTCGGCGTACAGGCCGAGGGGTCCGGCCAGCGCGAGGAGGTCCCGGAACAGCGTGTCCGCCTCGCCCGCGCGTCCGCCGCGCGCCAGGGCCTGGACGAGCCAGAACGAGCACGGGAGAAAGGCTCCCTCGACACCGGGAAGGCCGTCGCGCCCCGACGGATAGCGGTAGAGCAACGGGGATCCGGCCCCGAGTTCGCTGACGACGGCCGCGATGGTTCCGCGCACGCGGGGGGAGTCGGCCGGGTGGAACCCCAGCTGCGGCAGGACCAACAGGGCGGCGTCGGTCTCGGACGAGCCGTAGCTGCGCGTGTAGGTGCCCCGCGCTTCGTCGAAGCCGCGCCGCTCGATGTCCTCGCGCAGCGCGGCCCGTTCGGCGCGCCATCGGCTGGTACGCCGAGCGGACGTCCGGTGGTGGGTGGCGATGCTCAGGGCGCGGTCCAGGGCCAGCCAGGCCATCAGCTTGGAATGCACGTGGTGCACGGTGTCGGAGCGCACCTCCCAGATGCCGGCATCGGGCTCGCGCCACCGGTCCGCCACCCGGTCGGCGAAGCCGGCCATGGTGCGCCACGTCTCGGCGTACAGGGGGTAGCCCGCTTCGCCCATCCGCCAGGCCGCGTCGAGAACCCAGCCGTAGCCGTCGAGCTGGTGCTGGCCGGCCGCGGCGTTGCCGGACCGGACCGGCGTGCTGTCGGCATAGCCGGGCCACCCGGCGAGCTCACGCTCGGGTCGGGGGTGCTTCCCGTGCAAGGTGAGCAGGACGGGGATCCGGGGACGGTCGAGCCGGGTGGCGCTGACCAGCCAGGCCATGAACGCGCGGGCCTCGTCGTGCTTCCCCGCGCCGAGGAAGGCGTCGATGCCGATGCTCGCGTCGCGGGGCCAGGCGAAGCGGTAGTCCCAGTTGCGGACGCCCCCGAGCACCTCTGGCAGCGAGGTCGTCGGCGCGGCGACCGGTGCTCCGGACGGCGAGTAGGTCAGCAAGCGGAGAGTGAGCAGGCTGCGGACGACGGCCTGGCGGTAGGGGAGCGCGTCGTCGATGTCGCGACACCAGGCCTGCCACCGTGCCTCGTCGCCCTGGAGGGCATCCCACGCCGTGTCGGTGTCGAGGCACACCAGCGGTTCGCGATGGGCCACGGACATCACACAGGTGAACGGCCGGTCCGGGGTGACGGTGACCGTCGTGGGTCGTCCCGGCTGCACGGCTGCGGTGGGGGTGGTGCGCAGTGCCACGGCCACGGTCCCCCAGACGCAGACCAGGAGCTGGCTGCGGTGCTCGGTCCGCGGGGCTCGGCGTCGTTCTCCGAATCGGGGGTCGAAGGCGATGACGGCCTCGACCGGGCCGTCGGGGGCGGTGAGCCGGCGTACCAGCATGGTGGCTGGGAGCAGCTGTCCGGCGACCTCGGCCACCATGCCCTCGGTGAGGGTCAACCGGCCGGTGTCGGTCCGCCAGGTCGTCTCGAGGGTGGCGGTGTCGGTGCGGTACCCGCGAGCCACCACCTCGGCGGGGTGTCGTGGGCCAAGTCTGAAGCTGCCGGCCGCCGCTCCGCCGACCAGCCGGCCGAAGACAGGCAGACCGTCGAAGTGTGGGATGCACAGCCAGTCGACGGAGCCGTCGGAGTCGACCAGCGCGGCGGTGCGGGTGTCGCCGAGCAGTCCGTAGTCCTCGATCGGGGGTCTCATCGTGGCGGCGGCCTCATCGCACGCCGAGGAGGAGACCCAGGGACATGCCGTAGGCCAGGTGGGCGGCGAGGGTCACCAGGGGTGTCTGCGTTCCGTAGTTGAGGGCGAGCAGGCCCGGAGGTTCCAGCACCGAGGTCGATGCGGGGCCGGCACGCTCCGAGGCCATCCGAGGATGGACGCCCACCAGCATGGGGACCAGGACCGTCAGGGCGACGGCGCCATGGAGGAGGCCCAGCAGCCCACCGAGCCACCAGGTGGCCTGGCCCAGGAGCGCGAAGGCGGCGGTGTAGCCGAGAGCGAAGACCTGGCCCACGGCCAAGTGCATGACCCCGCCGGCCGCGCGCGCACGGTCGGGGTCCGGGGTGACGACGGTGCCGAGGATGAGGGGCAGGTCGAGCCGGCTCAGCCCGCCCAGCTGGGCGGCGATCATCAGCCCGGTGAGCACCGCAGTGGCCAGCAGCCCGAACAGTGCCCAGCCCGCCCAGTCCACCGGGGCGTCACCTCAGCCGGGCGAGGAGGCGCGCACGGGAGCCCGGGGCGCGGCCTTCGCCTTCTCGCTCAGCGTGCCGAGAACGTGGGCGAACGACGCCCGGAACGCGGCGATGCCCTCGCGCTCCAGGGTGCGGCCGACGTCGTCCATGTCGACCCCGGCGGTTGCCAGCGCGCCCATGTGGTGCTCGGACGCAGCGAGGTCGACGTCGATCGTGCGGGCCAGGGTGCCGTGGTCCTCGAACGCCGCCATGGTGCTCTCCGGCAGGGTGTTGACGGTGTCGGGCCCGATCAGGCTGTCGACGTACAAGGTGTCGGGGTAGCGGGGGTTCTTGGTCGACGTGGATGCCCAGAGGGGACGCTGCACCCGTGCGCCGCGGTCGGCCAGCCGTTCCCACCGAGCTCCGGTGTGGATCTCGCGGAAGAGCCGGTAGGCGAGCTTGGCCTGGGCGACGGCGGCCCGGCCACGCAGGCCGAGGGCCTCGTCCGTGCCGATCGCCTCCAGACGGCGGTCGACCTCGGTGTCCACCCGGCTGACGAAGAACGAGGCGACGCCGTGGACCGTGGACAGGTCGGAGCTGTGACCGGCCAGGGCCTCCAGGCCGGACAGGTAGGCCTCCAGGACCTGGCGGTAGCGGGGCAGGGAGAAGATCAGGGTCACGTTGATGCTGCGGCCCTCGGCGACCATGGCCTCGATGGCGGGAACGCCCGCGGACGTGGCGGGGATCTTGACCAGCAGGTTGGGCTCCCCGATGCGTTGGTGCAGCTCGCGAGCGGCCTTCATCGTCGCCCGTGTGTCGTGCGCCAACCCGGGTGCGACCTCGATCGAGACGAACCCGTCGGCGCCCTCGGCCGCGTCGTGGGTCGGCCGCAGCATCCCCAGCGCGTCGCAGACGTCGGCGACGACGAGGTGCCAGTAGGCGTCCTCCAGGCTGTGTCCGGCGCCGAGGAGCGCGTGGAACTGCGGATCGTAGGCGTCCGAGGACTCGATCGCCTTGGCGACGATCGTCGGGTTGGCGGTCACCCCCCGCACACCGCGGGCGATAAGGTCCGCCATCGTGCCGTCCCACAGGGAGGACCGGGTGAGGTTGTCCAGCCAGGGGCTCTGACCTTGTTCCTCGTAGAGTCTGACCAGACGCGGCATGGGTGTGTGCTCCTGTTCCTTCACGTGCTCGTGGTGCCGGGCGCAGCCCAGCGGACTCCGCTGGCCTCAGTCGAGGCCTTCTGCGATCTGTGTCAGGGACACGGACTCGTCGTCCAGGTCCGGAACCATCCGTTGTCCCCGGACGATGTGCCGGATGGAGTCCATGGCGTCCCAGTCGTTCGCGTGCATGCCGGCCAGGACCCGTCCCTGGCGCAGCCAGAACGCCGTGAACGTGCCCTCGTCGGGCGTCCCGCGCAGGACGACCTGGTCGTAGCCGTCCGGTCCGACGTTGCCCAGGTACTCCATGCCGAGGTCGTACTGGTCGGAGAAGAAGTAGGGCAGCCGGTCGTAGGAGACCTCCTTGCCCAACATGTTCTGCGCGGCGACGACGCCCTGACCGATGGCGTTGTCCCAGTGCTCGACCCGCACGTGGCGACCGAGCAGCGGGTGGTAGGCGTTAGCGATGTCGCCGGCCGCGTAGATGTCGGGCTCGGAGCTGCGCAGCTGGTCGTCGACGAGGACGCCGTTCTCGGTGCGTAGGCCGGCGGCCTCGGCGAGGGTGGTGTCGGGTGACACGCCGATCCCGACGACGAGCAGGTCGGCTTCGACCGACGAACCGTCTGTCAGTGTCACGCTCGCGACTCCGGCGTTGGCAGCAATGTCTGAGACCTCGGTGTTCACGCGTACGTCGACGCCGTGTGCCTGGTGGAGGGCGGCGAAGAAGCGGGCCACCTCCGGTCCCAGGACGCGGACCAGGGGCAGGTCCAGGGCCTCCAGGATGGTGACGTGGGCGCCGGCGCGGCGGGCGGCAGCGGCTACCTCCAGGCCGATCCATCCGCCCCCGACGATCACGAGTCGCCGACCGACATGCAGCCGCGATCGGATCAGGTCGGAGTCCTCGACGGTGCGCAGGTAGGCGACGGGTGCGCCGCTGTCGTCGGCCATCGCCAGGTGGCGCGGTCGGGCACCGGGGGCGAGCAGCAGCTTGTCGTAGCGCTGGGTGGCGCCGGCGGCGGTCACCGTGCGGGCGACGGGGTCGACGGCGGTGACCCGGGTGCCCAGCCGCAGGTCGACGTCGTGCCCGTCGTACCAGTCGGGCGGCTGGACGAGGGCGGACTCGAAGCTGTCGTCGCCCGTCAGGTACCCCTTGGACAGCGGCGGCCGCTCGTAGGGCAGATGGGATTCGGCGCCGTAGAGCACCAGGTGCCCGTCGAAGCCGCTCTCCCGCAGCTCCTGCACGGCCTTGCCGGCAGCCAGCCCCGCGCCGACGATGACGAAGGCCTGCGTGGCGGTCATCGTCGGCCCCCCCGGCCGGACCCGCGGGTCAGGGATAGGAACTCTGCTCGGGAGGACGGGTCGGTGCGCAGCGTGCCGAGCAGGGCGGAGGTGACCGTGCGCGTACCTGCTGCGCGGACCCCCCGCAGGCTCATGCAGGTGTGCTCGGCCTCGATCACCACGCCGACTCCACGGGGAGTGAGGTGGCGGTCCAGGTGCTCGGCGATCTGCTGGGTCAGCCGTTCCTGGGTCTGGGCGCGATGCGCGTAGAGCTCGACGAGTCGGGCGAGCTTCGACAGACCGAGGATTCGGTCCGCGGGCAGGTACCCCAGGTGGGCCACGCCCGTGAAGGGCAGCATGTGGTGCTCGCAGACCGATCGGACCGGGATGTCCTCCACCACGACCAGCTCGTCGTACCGCTCGGCGTTCGGGAAGGTGGTGAAGTCGAAGCTGTCCGACGTCAGCATCTCGGCATACGCGTGGGCCATCCGGCGCGGCGTCTCGGCCATGCCGTCGGACCCGATGGGCTGACCGAGAGCCCGGAGCAGATCGGCGGCCGCCTTCTCGGCGGCGACCAGGTCGATGGGGGCGGCCGCCGGCGTCACCGGCGAGCGCCACGGGAGCACGGTGGCCGTGACGCTCGGTGCCGGTGCGTCCAGCGTGCGCTGCTCGGTCACCGGTCGTCCATGTGCTGGCCGCCGTCGGTGACCGGCGCGGGACGGCCGGCTGTGGAGGGACCAGGGGCGGCCAGACGCGCCAGGGCGAGGGCGCCGACCAGGAGGCCGAAGTCGCGCAGCGCGACGTCGTAGTAGTCCCCGATGCTCACCAGGTTGACGATGATGCCGAGCAGCCACGCCGCGACGACGTAGGCACCGATGGCGGGGCGTACCGCCACCAGGACGCCCGCCAGGATCTCGACCACGCCCACGGCCAGCATGGCCTGGTGCGCCGATCCGGGGACGATGTCGTTGATCCAGGGAGCCAGGTACTTCTCCCAGTTGGTGAGGATGTCGAAGAACTTGTCCAGCCCGAACGCGATGGGCGCAATCGTGAAGACGGTACGCAGCATTAGGTACGCCTGTCGGGCGCCGGTCGGGCTTGCCTCGCCGTGGGCGGCAGGTGCCGAGAAGTAGCGGGTGACGGTCATGGATCTCGACCTTTCTAAAAGAGGATACTGTGAACGTTAGACCGGATGCGCCTCTTCGTCAATGGATGTGTCCGTTAGAGATCGGGCGGTCGATCACGGCCTACCCCTGTCCGCGAGTCAGCTCGTCCCAGTCGAGGGCAGGGGCCTCGACCGCGTGCCCGTTGAGGTACGTCAGGGGGTCCTCCGCGGCCTCGGGGCCTGCGGCGAGCCAGGTGGCGAACCCACTGCTGTTGCGGCGTTCGAGCTCGTCGAGGTACATCTGCCGCTCCGCGACGGCCGCGATCAGCTTCACCGCTAACGACTGCTGTCGCTGGGCGGCCCGGTAGCTGATCCGCCACCGTTTGCAGAGCTGCTCATCGGTGAGGTCGCGCAGCTCCGGCGCCCGGAATTGCGCGAACTCGGGGCTGGCGTAGGCAAAGGCACGCGCCACGGCGTCCAGCTGGGCCGTCGACGGCGTGCGGGCCGATCGGAGCCAGCGCGCGGAGAATCTCACCGCGTGCGGGGATGAGGCCAGGACCACGGCTGCGAGCAGGAGAACGCCGCCGCCCAGGAGGGACGCGTACCCGATGAGCGCACTGATGCCGGTCCCGGCCAACAGTGCCCCGCCGGCCATGAGCCGCGCTCGACCCCCCGTGCCGCGCTCCCAGAACACGCCCACAAGCAACATCGACAGCAGGCTGCCCACGGCTCCGAAGGCAACGAACACGAGCAGCACGGCACCCGGTGAGTCCGCGAGAGCCACCAGGGTGCCGATCACGCCCAGGGGTACGCAGATGCTCAGCCACAGGATCCGATAGGTCCCCATCGCATCCGCCTCCTTCAGTGACGACATACCCACGATCACCCGAGCGGCGCCTCCCACGTGTCGGGGTGAGAGCGATCGAGATGAGTCGTTCCACCATGACGCGGCGACAACGCCTCGTCACCGCCGGACATCGGCCGACAACGCGCTGCGTGACTTGCCGGTAATCGGCAATCGCGGGCCAAGAGCAGAGCGGCGCGACTCCGATCAAGCACCGGGCCTGACGTCCAGCCTCGCGGGCTCGGGATGCACGTCAGGTTGGAGCGGCATGATGCGGGTTGCTGGCGCTCGGCAGCGGGAAGACCAGTTGTCGTCCAGCGGCGACTGGTGAATCGCGGACGATAGCGCGACATGCTGCTGCAGCGACGGCGCTCTTGGCGTGCCCTGCACAGACATCAGAAGGCGGTCAAGGAGGTCAGCGGTGACAAAGAAGCCAGATGTGCGCTTGCGAAGGGTCTACGACGACCCCGCCGATGACGACGGCATCCGCGTCCTCGTTGATAGACGATGGCCAAGGGGAGTGAGCAAGGTGCGTGCCGAGCTCGACGAATGGTGCACCCAGGTTGCCCCGTCGGACGCGCTGCGGAAGTGGTACGGCCACGACCCCGAGAAGTTCGAGGAGTTCGGCTCTCGTTACCGCACGGAGCTCCGCGAGCCCGAGCGGGCCTCCGCGCTGCGACATCTTCGGCTGATGGCTTCCCACGATCGGGTGACCCTGCTCACCGCCACGAAACACCTCGAACTGAGCCAGGCAGCGGTACTTGCCGACTTGCTGCGCGCCGTCTCTCGCTGAGTCGTCGCTTGCCGGAGATCGGCAGGCGCAGGGGAGCAACCGATCCGGTCGCGAGCAATCCGCCGACGCTCGTCACGCGGAAACGTGCCGACCAGACCCGCGCGGCGACGTCGAGCCTCGTCCGAGGCGATAGGTGCTTCTTCTGGGGTTCCAGCGGTCGCACGACATCAGCGGTCAATGAACGGAGAGAGTCATGACCTTCCTGCTTGGGCTTCTGGCACTCCTCGGAGCACTGGCGATCGCCATCGCAGCCGGGAGCTTCCGCGTGGTCAAGGAGTATGAGCGTGGGGTCGTCTACCGATTCGGTCGGGTGCGTCCGAAACCCTTGCGTGCCGGCCTGACCCTGCTGATCCCGGTCGTGGACCGGCTCCAGAAGGTCAACATGCAAATCATCACCCTGCCGGTCCCGGCCCAGGACGGAATCACCCATGACAACATCACGGTGCGGGTCGACGCGGTCGTCTACTTCCAGGTGATGGACCCGCTCAGAGCGGCCGTTGACGTGCAGGACTACTTCGCGGCCATTGGGCAGGTCGCGCAGACATCGCTGCGGTCCATCATCGGCAAGAGCGACCTCGACGACCTCCTAGGTGACCGCGAGAAGCTGAACCAAGGCATGGAGCTGATGATCGACAGCCCAGCCGCCGGCTGGGGCATCCACATCGACCGGGTAGAGATCAAGGACGTCTCCCTCCCCGAGACCATGAAGCGGTCGATGTCGCGCCAAGCCGAGGCCGAACGTGAGCGACGCGCTCGCATCATCACCGCCGACGGTGAGTTGCAGGCCTCCCAGAAGTTGGCTCAGGCCGCCGAGGTGATGGCCGAGCATCCGGCGGCGCTGCAGCTGCGGCTGCTGCAGACGGTCGTCGAGGTTGCCGCCGAGAGGAACTCCACGCTCGTTCTCCCCTTCCCGGTCGAGCTGCTTCGCTTCCTGGAGAGAGTCACTACCTCCCAGCCGACACAGAGCCTCCCGTCACTGAGCATCGACCCACCGACCGCTCCCGTGGGTGGCCCCGCCGCGGTGCCGCCTCCGGTGGCGGACGCGGTGCGTGTGCCCGAGGAGGCTCTGCCGCGGCCAGCGCGAGCTTCGCGCGGTTTCATGCCGGGGCAGTGCGGCTGAGCCGTCTGCGCTTCGGTGCCCCTCGAGCTCTGCTGCGAGCCCTCGGTGTCTAATGGGGGAACAGCGTCGATGAACGGACGAGCACGTGAGCCCAGGTGGATCCAGCAGGAACCGCGCCGCTGCGACGAGTCAGTCCTCAGTCACTGACTCCTCGGCCATCGACGAGGCCTGGCTGGCCGGGGTCCCCGAAGGCGCCAGCAAGGACTCCGGTGGGGTGTCGCCCGAGTTCCTCGCCGGTTACTTGCCGATGCTGGTCGACGCCGCAACGATCGGCCGGGCTCCGAAGCGAGCAGAGATCGACGCGGTCCGACTGCAAGGCCGTAGGGCCGCGGAATCAGGTGTGCCCGTGGGGCGGGGCGTCGACCTCTACCTCTCGGCGGCGCGCCGCGTCTGGGCTGAGCTTCCGGCGATCGTCCGCCAGCGCGACCGGAACGCCGTACGGGCAGCTGCTGAGGCGGTGCTGCAAGTCTTGGACGAGGCGGTGGCGGCCTTCGCTGACGGCCATGCCGAGGCGGGCCGCGAGCTCATCCGCAAGGAAGAGTCTGTTCGACGAGATCTCGTCGACGACCTGCTGCGCGGCGACGCCCACCTGAGCGAGCTGGTGGAGCGAGCGGAGCCATTCGGCCTCGACCTGACCCGTGCCCATCAGGTCGCCCTCGCCCAACCGGGGCAGCGACTCCCCTCGATCGCGGCCGCCACCAGCGCCCTCGAACGAGTCGTCCTGGATCGCTTCGGCGACCGGGACGTGCTGGTGGCCACCAAGGATGGGTTGGTCGTGGTGATTGCCCTCGCAGAGGCGACCGGAGCGCCAGACACGTCGATGGGTCTGGCGACGACCGGCAGCCTCGGCAAGACCGTGCACAGCGAGCTCAGCCGCCTGCGGCGTGGGTCCCCCTGGCGGGTTGCGATCGGTCGTGCGCACCCGGGTGCCTACGGGATCGCCCGGTCCTACGAGGAGGCCCGCGAAGGACTGACCATGGCGGCCCGGATGCACCTGGACAGCCCGATCGTCGAGACACGGGACCTGCTGACCTACCGGGTGCTCGCCCGGGACCAACCCGCGCTGAACGACCTGGTCTACTCCGTGCTTCACCCTCTCCGCCAGGCGCGCGGCGGCGCGGGTCCACTGGTGGAGACCCTGGCTGCCTACTTCGACTGTGGTTGCGTGGCGACGGCAGCCGCGGCCCGGCTTCATCTCTCGGTGCGGGCCGTGACCTACCGGCTCGACCGGGTCAGGTCGCTCACCGGCTTCGACCCGCTGGACCCCGCGCATCGCTACACCCTGCAAACCGCCGTCCTCGGCGCGAAGCTGCTTGACTGGCCAGAGCGACGTATCCCCGACTCGGCGGCCAGTTCGTGACGGTGGCAAGCACGCAACCCTGCCGGCGTGTGCGGGATGGCGTTGCCAGACGCGGTACGGCAGCGAGTCGCCGGCCGCTCATGTTGCCGATCGTGGGCAACGGCCGGTAACCGGACTTCGCCGGGCGCAGCCATCACGGGGCCACGGCGTCTCACGGCAGCATGGAAGCCCAGCTCAGGACGGTCCACCCACAGTGGGAGTGAACCCGTCCCGCGACCTCGTCGACGTCGTGAGCGACTGCCCCCACACGAAGGACCCCTCAATGACGCTCACGCGCGCACGGCACCGCCCCGAACCGGCGTCTCCGGAGGCTGCTGACCTCCCAGACCCCGGCGCGGATTCGGACATTCCCAGCTTCCCGGAAGTACTTGTTGCGCCTTCACCATACTGGTCGCCGATCAGCTCGTTACCCATAAGCACGTTGTTGTCGACGGAGACGGACCCCGCTGTGGGAGAGGCCTGGGACATGGTCGACGAATGGGGTCTGCAGTCGTTCCCGGCCAGCGATCCTCCCTCGAACTGGTGACCCCGTGATGGCTGCCACTCTCGCGGACCGCTGCGAACCACGAACACGCGCCGGAACCGGGGGCGTGGCGTGACGACTGCTATCTCACGCGGCCGGGCCGCCGCCGCGCCGCCAGCCTCCTCATTGGGTCGTTCCATTGTTCGCGTCATGACGACGACCGACCACAAGGTGATCGGCAAGCTCTACCTGGTCACGTCGTTCGGCTGGTTCCTGATCGGCGGCGTGATGGCGATGGTCATGCGCTCCGAGCTGGCCTATCCCGGCCAACAGGTCGTCAACGACGAGTTGTACAACCAGTTGTTCACGATGCACGGCACCATCATGTTGCTGCTGTTCGCGACGCCGCTGTTCTTCGGGTTCGGCAACATGATCATGCCGCTGCAGATCGGCGCACCGGACGTGGCGTTCCCTCGCCTGAACATGCTGTCCTACTGGCTGTTCCTTTTCGGTGGCCTGATCGCCGCATCGGGGTTCCTGACCCCCCAAGGTGCGGCCGACTTCGGCTGGTTCGCCTACGCGCCGTTGAATGATGCCGTGCGAAGCCCGGGCGTCGGTGGGGACCTGTGGATCATGGGGCTGTGGATGGCTGGGCTGGGCACCATCCTGGCCGCGGTCAACTTCATCACGACGATCATCTGCATGCGCGCACCGGGGATGACCATGTTCCGGATGCCGATCTTCGTGTGGAACACCTTCGTCACCTCACTGCTGGTGCTGATCGCGTTCCCGGTGCTTGGCGGTGCACTGCTCATGTTGGAGGCCGACCGCCAACTCGGCGCGCAGGTGTTCGACGCCGCGCACGGCGGGGCGATCTTGTGGCAACACCTGTTCTGGTTCTTCGGACACCCTGAGGTCTACATCATCGCATTGCCCTTCTTCGGGATCATCTCGGAGGTCCTGCCCGTTTTCAGTCGCAAGCCGGTCTTCGGCTACGTCGGGCTGGTCGGAGCCACGATCGCGATCGCGGTCCTGTCAGTGTCGGTGTGGGCTCACCACATGTTCGTCACCGGCGCGGTCGACCTGGCGTTCTTCTCCGGCATGAGCTTCCTGATCGCGGTGCCCACCGGGATCAAGTTCTTCAACTGGACCGGCACGATGTGGGGCGGGTCGATCACCTTCGATACCCCCATGTTGTGGTCCATGGGCTTCTTGACCACGTTCCTCTTCGGCGGTCTCACCGGGGTGATCCTTGCCTCACCCCCGCTGGACTTCCATGTCACCGACTCCTACTTCGTGGTCGCGCACTTCCACTACGTCGTGTTCGGCACCGTGGTGTTCGCGATGTTCGCCGGCTTCTACTTCTGGTGGCCCAAGATGACCGGCCGGATGCTCGACGAGCGGCTGGGCAAGCTGCACTTCTGGTTGTTGTTCGTCGGCTTTCACACCACCTTCCTCGTCCAGCACTGGCTGGGCGTGGAGGGCATGCCGCGTCGCGTGGCGGACTATTTGCCGGACGACGGCTTCACCCTTCTGAACCAGGTGTCCACCATCGGGGCGTTCGTTCTTGCGGCCTCCACTCTGCCGTTCCTCTACAACGTCTGGGTCAGCCGTCGTGCCCCCCTGGTCGAGCGTGATGACCCGTGGGGCTGGGGTCGGTCCTTGGAGTGGGCCACCAGCAGCCCACCGCCGCGGCACAACTTCGTCTTCATTCCACGGGTTCGGTCGGAGTCCCCGGCGTTCGACCTTCACCATCCGCAGGTCGCCGCGAACGAGCTGGCCCACAACCAGGCCACCCGCAAGGGACGGGTCGTCGAGGCATCCAACTCGGAGATTCGCGAGGACCTGTTTCGAGGTCACGGCCCCGACCTCAACCAGGAAAGCAAGACCGACGATGACAGATGAGATAGGACGACGTGTTGGGCCGGGAGTGACCTCGGCGGTCCTGTCGGTATCGCGTCTGGACCGTTCTATCGAGTTCTACCGGGACGTCTTCTCCTGCACCGTGAGCGTTCGGGAGCCGGGGGCCGTTCTGCTGCTTGCCACGGACGGTTTCCAGCTGTACCTGGTAGATCGGGGGACGAGGGCTGAGCATCCCTCGGGCGGGATCGGACACCAGTTCCTCATCTGGGCCGTCGGCAGCGACTCCGAGCTGCGAGACCTGGCGGCAGTCCTCACCGATCGTGGCGGACACCCTGATGTCTCCACGAGTGGCGGAGTTTCCTTCCTGACCGCCCATGACCCCGATGGCATCCGGATCGTCGTGGCCCACCCCAGTCCGGAAACGTTTCCGCGCGCCGTTATCGCCGCTCGGCTCTACACCTGACGCGTGGCCCCGCAGAGAGCCGTCGCACTGGGACGACAGTTTGCCGATCGTCGGCAACCGCGGATCCGGGTCCTGACCGAGCCCACGCCTGGATCGTGCTCATTGCCCGCGACAGGGTGGAGAACGAAGCGCCGACGCCGCAGCCTCTTCCACCGGATGAAGTGATCTCATGACAGCCTCACCGACCGCCACTATGTGGCCCCCCGAGCCCCTTCCGCGCTTACGCAGTCGCGGAGGGTCCGGCGCGGGTTCCTCCGACTACCCGGGTCGGAGGAACCCGCGGGCAGTAGGCCGGCGCCCGGAGAGCGCGAATGCGGAGCTCCTCGCTACCGCGACCGCGGCCCTGTTGGCCCAGCGAAGCTTCCGGGCGCAACAGCTGCAGCAACTAGGCGAGGATCCCCCGGAAGCCGAGCCCGACGCCGCACGGAGCGAGATCCACATGGCGTTGCAAGCAGCCGCCCGCTCGGCTCTCCGCGACATCGACGCGGCGCTGCGGAGGATCCGGCGCGGCAACTACGGACGCTGCCCCACGTGCGGCGACGCGTTGTCCGTGGAGCGGCTGCGTGCGGTGCCGATGACATCCCACTGTGAACGGTGCCAGCGTGCAGCGGCCAACGCAGCGGCCGCCGCGCCGAAGCGCCGAACTGCGGCGGACACCCCATCGCGACATCCTCGAGAAGAGGGCGCCTCTCATGACGACTGAACTGGAGCGTGACCTCTTCGACAGCACGGATCCTGTCACCATCTCGGGAGATCCGGATCCGTCTGAGACCCAGGAATGGCTGGACTCGGTGGACGCGGTCATCGACCACGCCGGCCGCCTCCGCGCCCGTGAACTGATGCTGAACGTCCTGCGGCGGGCTCAGCAACGGCACGTGATCCCCGCCGGCCATGGTGTGACCGACTACGTGAACACCATCCCCACCACTGTCGAGCCGGAGTTCCCCGGCGATGAGGAGATCGAGCGCCGAATCCGTTCCTACGTTCGCTGGAACGCAGCCATGATGGTGCACCGTGCACAACGGCCGGGCCTGGGGGTCGGCGGACACATCTCGACCTACGCCTCCACTGCCACGTTGTACGAGGTCGGGTTCAACCACTTCTTCCGTGGCCACGACGCCGACGGCGGAGCGGACCAGGTCTACTTCCAGGGTCACGCATCACCGGGCGTCTACTCCCGCGCCTTCCTCGAGGGACGCCTGACCGCACGACACCTGGACGGCTTCCGTCAGGAGATCTCGCACGCCGGCAGGGGCGGGGGACTCCCGTCCTACCCCCACCCCCGGCTGATGCCCGACTTCTGGGAGTTCACCACCGTCTCGATGGGGCTCGGCCCGATCAGCGCCATCTACCAGGCCCGGTTCAACCGATACCTCCACAACCGCGGCATCAAGGACACCAGCCGCCAACACGTCTGGGCCTTCGTCGGCGACGGCGAGATGGACGAGCCCGAAGCACTCGGAGCGCTCGGGGTCGCCGCCCGCGAAGGGCTGGACAACCTGACCTTCGTCATCAACTGCAACCTGCAGCGGCTCGACGGACCGGTCCGTGGCAACGGGAAGATCATCCAGGAGCTGGAAGCCTACTTCCGCGGTGCAGGCTGGAACGTCATCAAGGTCGTGTGGGGACGTGAATGGGATCCTCTCCTGGCCGCCGACCATGACGGGGCCCTGGTCGATCTGCTCAACTCGTCTCCCGACGGTGACTTCCAGACCTACAAGTCCGAGTCCGGCGGCTTCGTCCGCGAACACTTCTTCGCCCGGGACCGTCGCACCGCGGCCATGGTCGCGACCATGACCGACGCGGAGATCTGGGGCCTCAAACGCGGCGGCCACGACAGTCGGAAGGTGTACGCCGCCTACGACGCGGCCGTTCGGCATCGTGGCCAGCCGACCGTCGTGTTAGCCCAGACCATCAAGGGGTGGACGCTCGGCTCCCACTTCGAGAGTCGCAACTCCACCCACCAGATGAAGAAGCTCACCCTGGAGGACCTACGGGCCTTCCGCGACCGTCTGGAGCTGCCACTCGACGACAGGTTCCTCGACGCGGACCTCCCCCCTTACCTCCCGCTGCCCTCGGGCTCCCGCGAGCTGGAGTACCTGCACGAGCGCCGCCGGCGCCTCGGCGGCTACCTGCCCCGCAGGACCGTTCAGCCCGCGCGCACGATGGCAAAACTACCCGGCGAAGCCTCGTACGAGGTCACTGCACGCGGGACCGGGCGTCAACCCGTGGCCACCACCATGGCCTTCGTCCGCCTGCTCAAGAGCCTGATGAAGGACCCCGAGATCGGGCACAGGTTCGTCCCCATCATCCCCGACGAGGCACGCACGTTCGGTTTGGATGCCTTCTTCCCAAGCAAGAAGATCTACTCACCACGCGGGCAGCAGTACCTCTCGGTGGACCGAGACCTGATGCTCAGCTACCAGGAAGACATCCGTGGAGTGCTGCTGCACGAAGGGATCACCGAAGCCGGCTGCGCCGCGTCCTGGACCGCCGCCGGTACCTCATACGCCACCCACGGCGAGCCGATGATCCCGATCTACATCTTCTACTCCATGTTCGGGTTCCAACGCACCGGTGACCAGCTGTGGGCCGCCGCGGATCAGCTGACCCGAGGATTTCTGCTCGGCGCCACCGCAGGCCGCACCACGCTCAACGGCGAGGGGCTGCAGCACCAGGATGGCCATTCACTGCTCCTGGCCTCGACCAACCCCGCCTGCATCGCCTACGACCCGGCGTTCGGCTTCGAGCTCGGCCACATCGTCCGCGACGCACTACGCACGATGTACGGGCAACCGGCAGAGGGGGAGGACCCCAACGTCTTCTACTACCTCACCCTCTACAACGAGCCTATCGTCCAGCCCGCCCAGCCCGATGACGTTGATGTCGAAGGGATCCTCGCCGGCATGCACTTGTACTCCCCGGCGGCAACCGACCGGGACCCTGGGGCGCAGATCCTCGCCTCTGGGATCGCTGTGCCCTGGGCGCTCGAGGCACAAGAGATGCTGCGCTACTGGGGAGTGAACGTCGACGTCTGGTCGGTCACGTCCTGGACGCGGCTGCGTCGCGAGGCTCTCGCCACCGACGAGTGGAACCACCAGCATCCCGATGAACCGCAACGAACCCCCTACGTCACCGCCCGACTCCTGGGACAGCGCGGGCCGGTGGTCGCTGTCTCGGACTGGATGCGGGCGGTCCCCGACCAGATCGCGCCGTTCGTCCCGGGGGACTGGTCCTCATTGGGCACCGATGGGTTCGGCCTCTCCGACACGCGAGCCGCGCTCCGCCGCCACTTCGGCGTCGACGCACCGTCCATCGCGCTGCGAGCAGTCGAGCGCCTCGCGCGCCAACGGCTCATCGACCCGGTGATGGCTCGGGCAATTGCGAGGCACTACAGCCGTGACTTCGGAATCCCTTCGTGACGAACAGGTGCAGGCATGAGTCCCTCGTTGGGTCACGCCCGCGGCACCGGCGTGACAAGGAGGCAGCGCAGCGACCGCGCGTCAGTTCTCGCCCGCCACGAGCGTAAAGCGTCCGTGAAGGACCCAGACCTGGGCGTCGCTTTGGCAGCCTCCAGCGGTCGCAGGGGGGTGGGGCGGCCCGGGGCCAACACCGCCCACAGCGCGAATAGCGCCAATGGGCCACCTTCGTCGGTCAAGAGCAGGTTCGGATATGCGTAATCCGCTTTCGAACCAGCGGCAGTTGAGTCCACGGGCGTGGTGTACGGCGGGCCCGACGTGAGCGTGGCGTCCTGAGATAGCGACGGCCACCGCGTGATCCTTCAGAAGACCTGCGAAAGCACGACTGAAGGAGATCACCACGATGACCGTCGACCCCAACTCTATTGACCTGCCTGCCTTCATGGCCGAGCACTTGGAGCGTGCCGAGCCCGACCTGCTGCGGAGCATGTTGTCCACGTTCGTGCAGGCGTTGATGTCGGCGGAGGCCGACGCGATCTGTGGCGCCGGCTACGGGGAGCGCTCGGCGGAGCGGGTCAACTCTTGCAACGGGTACCGGGCCCGGGACTTCGACACCCGGACCGGGACGATGCAGGTCGCGATTCCCAAGCTGCGCGAGGGTTCCTACTTTCCCGACTGGCTGTTGGAGCGGCGTCGGCGGGCCGAGCGGGCGCTGACCACGGTGGTGGCGACCTGCTACCTGCTGGGGGTCTCGACCCGGCGGATGGAGAAGCTCGTCGACACCCTCGGGATCACCCGGCTGTCCAAGTCGCAGGTCTCGGTGATGGCCAAAGAGCTCGACGCCCACGTCGAGGACTTCCGTACCCGGCCCCTGGACGCCGGCCCGTACACGTTCCTGGCCGCGGACGCCCTGACGATGAAGGTCCGCGAGGGCGGCCGTGTGGTCAACACCCACGTCCTGGTCGCCACCGGCGTCAACGCCGATGGACACCGCGAGATCCTCGGCATCGATATCTGCTCGGCCGAGTCCGAGGCCGGCTGGTTGACCCTGTTCCGCGGCCTGAACGCTCGCGGCCTGTCCGGGGTCAAGCTGGTCACCGCCGATGCGCACAGTGGCCTGGTCGCGGCCGTGGCGGCAACCCTGGACGGCGCCAGCTGGCAACGATGCAGGACTCACTACGCGGCGAACCTGATGTCGGCGACGCCGAAGTCGTCGTGGGGGTGGGTCAAGGCGATGCTGCACTCGATCTATGACCAGCCCGACGCCAAGTCGGTGCACGCCCAGTTCGACCGTGTTATCGACACCTTGGCCGAGAAGCTGCCCGCGGTGGCCGAGCACCTTGAGGAAGCCCGCCCCGACATCCTCGCCTTCACCGCGTTCCCCAAGGAGATCTGGCGACAGATCTGGTCCAACAACCCCAACGAACGCCTCAACCGCGAGATCCGTCGCCGCACCGACGTGGTCGGGATCTTCCCCGACCGAAACTCAGCGATTCGACTCATCGGCGCCGTCCTGGCCGAGCAACACGACGACTGGGCCGAAGGCCGCCGATACCTCGGACTCGACGTCCTAGCCCGTTCCCGCATGGCCCTGATCAACACCGACCGGGACACCGACGAGAAGGAGGACCTGACACCGGCCGCACTCACTGCCTAGAGTGCAACCACCGGATCACGCGGTGGCCCTTTCATCCACCACGACCGTGGACTCGACCCCAGCGGCCACGCGGCGCGTGCCCGCCGGAGGGCCTCAATGACTGAGACCGTGCATCACGAAACACACCCGCCCTGGCGGCGCGCCGCAGGGAACTCGCGCCGGCGACACAGAGGGCGTTTGAGGAGTTTGGTCGCGCGGTATTCGCAGACGCGCGCTCGATCGCAAGACCAAGCAGCTCATCGCCGTTGCGGTTGCCCACGTCACGCAGTGTCCCTACTGCATCAGCGGGCACACCAAACCAGCCAGCCGGGAAGGCGCTGCGCCGTCGAGGACGTCTTCAGCCGACGCGTGGTGGGCTGGTCGATCGCCGACCACAGGCGCTCAGACCTCGGCATCGACGCCCTACAGATGGCTACCTGGCGCCGGCGGCCAGTCGGCACGGTCGTGCACGCGGACCGCGGATCGCAGTACACCAGCTGGGTCTTCGGACACCGACTCCGCGACGCCGGCCTGCTGGGATCCATGGGCCGCGTCGCATCCAACGTGGAACCCTGCCTATATGGCTACATGCTGGCGTTTGTGGACAGCCAGCCTGAAGCACCCAGGCGCATGGGCCAGCACTGGCGGAGCGCTGTGGTCGACTCACCGGCGCCGTGACCTCGTTCGCTGCCTTAGAGGCCTTCGCGTGCAGGGGCTCAGCGGCATGCCCGGGCCCGATACCGCCAAGAGGTGCGCACTTGGGGCGGTGTCCACCTCCCCCTCGGTGGGCACGAGCATTGGTGTGGGGACCCTCCGCCTTCTCCAAGCGGGTCGTTTGAGGTAGACGACGGCGAAGTTTGCTGACGCCGGCGACGCGGGCTCGCCGGGGGGAGCAGGGTCTCGAGCACGCGAGGAACCAGCCGTGGACGCCGGGATTCACGGTGCCAGCGAAACTCCCCAGCGAGAGCTCGTCACGGCTCCCGGGTCGAGTCGGATGAGGTCCTCACCTGTGTGGAACGCGTTCGGGGGGCAGGTCATGGGTTCGGTCCCGAGCCCTCGGCGTCGCCGCCCAGGGGACAATGTGTCTCCGGTGTAGACCTCGACGATCGGGTACGAGGTGTCGACCCAGAGGTGGACGGTGCGACCGTCGGTGCCGGTCAGACGCACCCGTGCTCGGTCCTCGGCATCGCGGTGCAGGTCGGTGAAGGGGTAGTCGATGAGGAGGTCCCCCACGGCCTTGCCCTTGCGGAAGTCGTAGTCCGTGCCCGTGACGGGTTCGCGCCCCACGGGCAGCTGGCGCTTCGAGTCGGTCACGATGCGCGTCTCCGCTTCGAGGTGGAGCTCACAGTCGTCGATCAGCCCGGCACCGGGGGAGAGGTAGGGATGGTGTCCGCTGCCGAAGGGGGCGGGGACGTCGCCGATGTTGGTTGCCGTCGTGGTGACGCTGAGACCGTCGCTGCCGAGCTGGTAGGCGACCTCGACCTGGAGGGCGAACGGGAACCCCTGGAGGGGGAGCAAGGTGGCCTTCATCGTGATGCCGTCCACGTGCTCGTCCGTGGGCTCCCACTGGCGCCACAGCAGGAACCCGTGGATGGCGTTGTGCTTGTCAGGCTCGGTGAGCGCGACCTGGTGCTCGGTCCCGTCGAAGGAGTAGCGCCCGTCGGCGAGGCGGTTCGGCCAGGGAATCAGGGGCGCACCGTGAGCGCCGTCGCGCATCCGGTCCAGGCCGTACGGCTGGAGGACGTCACGCTCGCCGACGCGGTACTCGCGAACACCACCGCCGACCTCGACGATCGTCGCGCGCTGGTCACCGCGGGTGATCTGGAACTGACGTCCCGATGGTGCGAACACTGCTCGGCCTCTCTGGTCGGTTCTGGGTGGTTCTGGGTGGTCATGGGTGGCGTCGGCCGGCGGACGGGTCCCGGACGGGGTTCCGGCTGCCGAGGGCTCGCCCCACCACCGCGTGGGTGAGCAGCGCGACGGCTGCACCGAAGAGCGCGCTGGCCCAGCCGTGCCCGCCCGCAGCACGCCTCCGGGCCTCCTCGGGCGAGGCCGGCCGCGCGGTGAGCAGCGGCCGGTTGCGCGTGTTGTCGGCGATCTCCTTCTCGGACGCCCCCGGGCCCCGCCCCGCCAGCAAGCGCTCGCGCAGCTCGGCGATCCGAGCCTGGGGTCCGAGGGTCATCGTTCTCCGTTCCTGCCGGGGAGGAAACGCAAGCGTGGCACATCTGATTGCGCATGCGCAATCATTGCGATTACGCTCCCATGAGCGGCGTTGTCACGTCGTGCCGCCGCGCAGCCGTTGTGGCGGCGCCCACATCCAGAGGAGTCGGGTCCGTGCCTGCGTTCTTCCCGTACTGGGTGGTCGTCCTCCACTTCCTCAACATCTTCTTGATGTTCTTGCTGTTCCGGTCCGGCCTGGAGGTGTTGTCGGCATTCCCGAAGCTGTACTGGCACGACGACTGCCCGCCGGGCCGGGAGTGGCTCCGGCTCTCGAAGAAGATGTACGGCGCCGACTCGCGCCGGCCATGGACCTCCCTGGACGAGGAGGAGTCATGGTCGCCGGTCGTGGCTCTGCCGGGCAGGAAGAACCTCGGTCTGGGGCGGCACTGGCACTTCATGACCGTCCAGTTCTGGATCCTCACCGGGGCCGTGTACGTCGGGCTCGTCGTCGCGACCGGCTACTGGCACTACCTGGTCCCGACCCGATGGGGGCTGGTTCCGGACTCGATCAACTCCATCGGCACCTACCTGCGGTTCGAGATCCCACCCAAGATTCCCGGGCAGCCGTTCGAGCCGGCCCAGAAGCTGGCGTACTTCGTCGTGATCTTCCTGCTCGCCCCGTTCCAGATCGCGACCGGAGCCGCGATGTCCCCGTCGCTGCTGGCGCGACTCCCCTGGTACGGAACGCTCTTCGGCGGCAAGCAGGGGGCGCGCAGCCTGCACTTCCTGGGCATGTGCGCGTTCGCCTCGTTCATCGTGGTGCACGTGTTCCTGGTGGTGGTGCACGGGCTCCCCGAGGAGCTGGCCGCGATCGTGCTGGGCGACGCGGGCGCCGACCGTCGCCTGGCGCTCGGCGTCGGTCTGTCGGGGTTGCTGGCCATCGTGGTCTTCCACGTGGTAATCACCTGGTTCTCGTTGCGCTACCGACGACGTACCCAACGGCTGCTGGGCCGGATGGTCGATCCCATGGAGAAGGTCCTCTCGCGCACTGCCTCCTCGCACCAGGCCTACCGCCAGCAGGACATCTCGCCGTACCACCGTGTCAACGGATACCCGCCGCCCGGCCAGGAGTACGCGGCCATGGCCGTCGACGACTTCCGTGACTACCGGCTCATGGTGGGCGGCTTGGTGGGTCGCCCGCTGAGCCTGTCGCTGCAGGACCTACGGGCCCTCGGCGACCAGCACCAGGTCACCAAGCACAACTGCATCCAGGGATGGACGGCGGTCGCCGAGTGGGCAGGAGTCCCGCTGGCGCGGCTGGTCGCGGAGGCCGGCCCGCAGGAGGCGGCGCGGTATCTCGTGTTCTACGCCCTGGACGACAAGGGTCTGACCGAGGGCGAGGGACGCTACGGCTTCTTCTACGAGACCATCCCGATCCACCTGGCAACCGCCCCGCAGACCATCTTGGCCCTGGACATGAACGGAGCACCCTTGCCGATCGAGCACGGCGCCCCTGTCCGACTGCGGGTCGAGACCCAGCTCGGCTTCAAGATGGTGAAGTGGATCGCCGCGATCGAGTTCGTCGCCGGGGTGGAGGACATCGGGATGGGAATGGGCGGCTGGCGCGAGGACCAGCAGTACTACGCCAGGGCGGCGGGGATCTAGCCCACCTCACCCCGTCTGGGGCCCACCCGAGCACACCGCACGGCAAGGGTCGGGTCCGCGTCTCGCTCGGCTCAGCTGTGCCAGCCGAGTTTCCATGCCTGGCTGGCGGATTCTTCCCCGGCCGCCGACCCGAAGGTGCCCAGCGCACGGGCCACCGCGCGCCGGCGACCCGCAGGCACCCGTTCGAGCACCTGCGCAATGGCCGCACGACGATGCTCGACGAGGACCTCGATCAGCTGTCGTCCGTCGTCTGTCAGGTCCAGCACGAGGTTGCGCCGGTCCAAAGACGACTCCCTGCGGCGCAACAGACCCCCCGCCACCAACCGGTCACAGGCCCGGCTGGCGTTGGAGGGGTGGACGCTCATCGTCTCTGCTAACGCGCTGAGGTTCATGGGGCCGCGGCTCGCTATCAGCACGAGCGCTCGAAGCTGCGGCACGGTCACCCGGTCCTCGACCTCCGTGACCGACTGGGCCGCCACCCCCACCAGTGCCTGGACCGCGAGCATGATCGCGTCGATCTCCTCCTCGTTGTCCGTCACGCGCCCACCCTTTTGATCTCTCGGCGTCATGGCCGAAGTGTGACCGGATAGTTGCCAGGCCGCAATCATTGCGTTTATAGTTGCGCATACGCAATGAAAATCCCGGATCATTTCCTGCTCGTCAGTGAGCAGGAACGGAAAGGACCCGAGCAATGGCAGCTCTCGCTCAAGCCCCCTCGCTCGTCGAGCCCGCCAGGCACGGCATCGACCGGATGGTCCGCAACGTCGAGACCGGACGATTCGAGCGCAGCCTGTCCGCGTTGACCGCAGCTGGTGCCCTGGTGACTGCGGTCGAGATCTACTTCGAGCACGACTCGGCCAGCTTCGGCAACAAGCTGATGTGGCTGCCGGTCGTGCTGGGCCCGGTCGGCGCCGCCGCAGGAGTGGCGGGCTTCTTCAGCCAACGGATGGCCAAGACAGCGCTGCCGGTGGCCTCGGCTGCCATCGTCGCCAACGGGTTCCAGGGGACCTACCTGCACGCGCGGGGGATCGCACAGAAGCCGGGCGGTTGGCGCAACGCCCGTTACAACATGGAGATGGGACCGCCGCTGCTCGCGCCGTTGCTGGTCACTCTGGTCGGCGGGATGGGCCTGCTCGCTGCGGTGCTGCGGCGCGAGAAGTGAGCGACACCGCGCCCGGCCCGCGACCGGACCGGTTCCCCGGGTTCGACGTCCTCGACCAGTCCCGGCACTGGGACTCGGTCACGACCGGGGTGGTGCTCTCCCGGATCGAGATGCCCCCCGACATCCGGTTCTTCACCCCCGACGAGCAGGCTGTCGCCGCGGCATTGTGCGACCAGCTGCTCGATCAGCACGGGGACCCCGAGGACCCGACGCGAGTTCCCGTGGTGAACCTCATCGACTCCAGGCTGGCCGAGCAGCAGACCGACGGCTGGCGCTACCAGGACATGCCCGAGGATGCCCAGGCCTGGCGAGACACGCTGGCGGCACTCGACCGCGAAGCCACCAATCGTTTCGGCGTCGGATTCGCGGCTGGGTCCCGTGCCCAGCAGGCGATGGTGATCCAGGCCGTCCAGGATCTCGGCTCCGCGGACTGGCACGGGCTCGTGGCCCAGCACGTGTGGAGCCTGTGGAGCCGCTACGCCTGCACCGCGTTCTACTCCCACCCCTCGGCCTGGAACGAGATCGGCTTCCCGGGGCCGGCCTACCCTCGCGGCTACAAGAACCCCGGCGTCGACTCGCGCGAGCCGTTCGAGGTCCCCGACGCGTTCCCCGACGACGACCCGGTCCGGAGCAGCCGATGACCAACGTCAGGGCTCGCAACGAGTCGGCCTGGTTGCTTCCCACCGACGGCACGCGGACCAACCACCGGCTCCGCGAGGACATGCGGCGGTTCGCCGACACCGAGGAGGTCGACCTCGTGGTGGTCGGTTGCGGCGCCGGTGGCTCGGTCATGACCCAACGGTTGGCCCGTTCCGGATGGCGGGTCGTCGTCCTCGACGCCGGGCCGTTCTGGGACCCGGACAGCGACTGGGTCAGCGACGAGGCAGGCTCTCATCACCTGTACTGGACCGAGCCGCGGGTGATTGCCGGGGCGAACCCCGTCCCGCTCGGGTCGAACAACTCCGGACGCGGGGTCGGCGGGTCGATGGTCCACTACGCCGGGTACACCCCACGCTTCCACCCCAGTGACTTCGAGACGTTCACCCGTGACGGCGTCGGCGCCGACTGGCCCCTGGACTACACCGACCTGAAGGGCTACTACCGGGCGATCGAGGAGGAGCTCCCCGTCGCCGGGGAGAAGTGGCCCTGGGGCGACCCCCATTCCTACCCGCACCGGCCGCACCCGGTCGGCGGCAACGGCGAGATCTTCCTGCGCGGCGCTCTCGCGATGGGGATCACGGCCAAGGTGGGGCCCGTGGCCATCACCAATGGTCGCTTCGGCAACCGGCCGCACTGCATCTACCGCGGCTTCTGCCTGCAGGGCTGCAAGGTCAACGCCAAGGCCTCACCCCTGATCACCCACATCCCCGACGCGCTCGCCCACGGTGCCGAGGTCCGTGCCGACGCGATGGTGACGCGTGTCGAGGTCGACCAACGGACCGGCCGCGCCACCGGGGTGCACTACGTCCGCGGCGGGGTCGCCCACTTCCAGAGGGCCGCGATGGTGGCCATCGCCGGCTACTCCATCGAGACACCACGGCTGCTGCTGAACTCCGCCTCGGCCCGGTTCCCGGACGGGCTGTGCAACGACTTCGACCAGGTCGGGCGCTACCTGATGGTCCAGGGCGCCCCCCAGACCGCGGGCCGGTTCGACGCCGAGGTGCGCATGTACAAGTCCCCTCCGCCCGAGGTCAGCAGCGAGGAGTTCTACGAGACGGACCCGAGCAAGCCCTACCAGCGCGGCTTCTCGATCCAGACCGTCTCACCGCTCCCGAACACCTGGGCCGAGCACGTCGCCGCCCAGGGCCACTGGGGCCGGTCGCTGCGTGAGTACATGAGCGACTACGTGCACTGGTCCTGCCTGGGAGCGCTGTGCGAGTTCCTTCCCCAGCCGGACAACCGGGTGACCCTGGCCGAGGAGAAGGACCGGCACGGCCTCCCGGTGGCGCGGTTCTCCTACACCCAGTGCGACAACGACGCCGCCCTGATGCGGGCCGCCCAGGCGGCGATGGAGGACCTCCTGCACGCGGCCGGGGCCGACGAGGTCATCACCATCGACCGGTTCGCCCACCTCGTCGGCGGCGCCCGGATGGCCGCCGACGAGCAGCACGGTGTGGTCGACTCCGACTGCCGGACCTTCGCGGTCCCCAACCTGCTCATCACCGACGGCAGCGTCCTGCCCACCCAGGGCAGCGCCAACCCCGCCCTCACGATCATGGCCGTCGCGGCGCGTGCCGCCGAACGACTCGCCTCGCGCCGTTCCCATCCGGACTAGCCGCCTCAGCGCTCCCAACAGACCCGCAGCGGCCACCCGACCGGTGCTCGGACAACCCCAAGGAGAAGACCCATGTCCTCGAAGAACGTGGCGGACTACCTGCTCGAGCGTCTGCGCGACTGGGGCGTGGACAAGGTGTTCGCCTTCCCCGGCGACGGCATCAACGGCATCCTGGCCGCGTGGGCCCGCGCCGGCGACGACCCGATGTTCGTCCAGTCCCGCCACGAGGAGATGAGCGCGTTCGAGGCGGTCGGGTACGCGAAGTTCACCGGCCGCGTCGGCGTGTGCATGGCCACCTCCGGTCCCGGAGCCATCCACCTGCTCAACGGCCTCTACGACGCCAAGCTGGACCACGTCCCGGTCGTCGCGATCGTCGGGCAGACCAGCCGGTCGGCGATGGGCGGGTCCTACCAGCAGGAGGTCGACCTGCTCTCGCTGTTCAAGGACGTGGCCAGTGAGTACGTGCAGATGGTCACCGTGCCCGAACAGCTGCCCAACGTGCTGGACCGCGCCATCCGGATCGCGGTGGCCGAGCGGGCCCCCACCGCCATCATCATCCCTTCCGACGTGCAGGAGCTGGAGTACTCAGCCCCCGGCCACGCGTTCAAGATGGTGCCCTCCAGCATGGGTGTCGAATGGCCCACCCCGCTTCCGGACGACGCCGCCATCGTCCGGGCCGCGGACCTGCTCAACGCCGGCAGCAAGGTCGCCATCCTCGCCGGTTCCGGAGCCCGAGGCGCCCGGGCGGAGCTCGCCGAGGTCGCCGAGCTCCTCGGCGCCGGCGTCGCGAAGGCCCTGCTCGGCAAGGACGTGCTCGCCGACGATCTCCCCTACGTGACCGGCTCGATCGGCCTGCTGGGGACCCGGCCGAGCTACGAGATGATGATGGGCTGCGACACCCTGCTCACCGTCGGTTCCAGCTTCCCCTATACCCAGTTCATGCCGGAGCTCGACCAGGCGCGGGCGGTCCAGATCGACGTCGATGCCAAGTACATCGGGATGCGGTACCCCTACGAGATCAACCTCGTCGGCGACGCCGCAGCGACGCTCCGCGCCCTGATCCCGCACCTGACCCGCAAGGACGACCGATCCTGGCGCGAGGTCATCGAGTCCAAGGTGAGGCGCTGGTGGGAGGTGATGGATGCCGAGGCCATGGTCACGGCCGATCCGGTCAACCCCATGCGGTTGTTCTACGAGCTCTCCTCGCGGCTGCCCGACAATGCCATCGTCACCGCGGACTCCGGGTCGTCGGCCAACTGGTACGCCCGACAGCTGAAGTTCCGCGGCGACATGCGCGGATCGCTGTCGGGAAACCTCGCCACCATGGGCCCGGGCGTCCCCTACGGCATCGGGGCCAAGTTCGGCTGCCCCGAGCGGCCGGTGATCGTGTTCGCAGGGGACGGCGCGATGCAGATGAACGGCATGGCCGAGCTGATCACGGTCAAGCACTACTGGCATCAATGGGAGGACCCACGACTGGTGATCGCGGTCCTGCACAACAACGACCTCAACCAGGTCACCTGGGAGATGCGGGCGATGGAGGGCTCCCCGAAGTTCGCCGAGTCCCAGATCCTGCCGGACGTCGACTTCGCGGCTTTCGCTTCCAGCCTGGGCCTCCAGGCGATCACGGTCACCAGCCCCGACGACGTCGCGCCGGCGTGGGAGCGGGCCCTGGCCGCCGACCGGCCGACGGTCATCGACTTCCACACCGACCCCGACGTGCCCCCGATCCCACCCCACGCCACCTTCGAGCAGATGAAGGATGCCGCCGAGGCCATGCTCAAGGGCGACGAGAACCGCTGGGGGATCATCAAGGAGGGCCTGAAGACCAAGGCCCAAGAGTTCCTCCCGCACTCGAGCGACTGACCGTGACCGACGCACCGATCACCTCGCTCGACGTCTCGGCCTACGAGGTGCCCACCGACGCACCAGAGGCCGACGGGACCCTCGGCTGGGATGCCACCACGATGGTTCTGGTGACCGTGAGGTCCGGAGAGACGACCGGCATCGGCTGGACCTACGGCCCCCGGGCCTGTGCGACCGTGGTGAGCGACCAGCTGGCACCCCTCGTGGTCGGTCGCGAGGCCATGGACGTCGGCGGCTGCCTCGACGCCATGGTGAAGGCCGTGCGCAACGCCGGTCGCGTCGGTGTGGTCGGCTATGCCATCTCCGCGGTCGACGTGGCGCTGTGGGACCTCAAGGCCCGCCTGCTCGAACAGCCCCTGCACCGGCTCCTGGGAGCCGTGCGCGACCAGGTCCCCGTCTACGGCAGTGGTGGCTTCACCAGCTACGACGAGGCACAGCTGAGAGACCAGTTGACCCACTGGGCGGTGGAGCAGCAGATTCCGCGGGTCAAGATCAAGATCGGCGAGTCGTGGGGGGCCGACACCGCCCGGGACCTCGACAGGATCGGTCAAGCCCGCGGAGTCATCGGCGAGACGGCCGAGTTGTTCGTCGACGCCAACGGCGGCTACGGCCGCAAACAGGCGATCCGCGTGATGGCAGCCGCCGCCGAACACGGAGTCGCGTGGTTCGAGGAACCGGTCTCCTCCGACGACCTGGCCGGGCTCCGGGAGATCCGCGACGCCGTCTCACCCGACGTCACCGCAGGTGAGTACGGACAGGACCTGTACTACTTCCGTCGCATGTGCGCATCTGGTGCGGTGGACTGCCTCCAGGCCGACGCGTCCCGCTGCGGCGGCGTCAGCGAGTGGCTCCGGGTCGCCGCGGTCGCGGCGTCGTTCGGGCTGGAGGTCTCCGGCCACTGCGCGCCGCACCTTCACGTCCACGCCGCCGCAGCCGTTCCCAACCTGCGGCACCTGGAATGGTTCCACGACCACGTCCGCATCGAGTCGATGTTCTTCGACGGCACCCTCGACCCCACTGGCGGCTCGATCCGACCGGACCCCGACGCCCCGGGGAACGGGCTGACCCTGCGTAGCAGTGACGTGGCCGCCTACCGCGTGGGCTGAGACAGCCGGCTCAGCTCAACGTGTCGCCGGGCCCGATGCCCTCGTGGACGTCGCCCTCGCGAACCTCGCGCATCTCCTCTCCGACGGCGAGGTGGGTGCGGCCGTCGAACCTGATGCCGCCGCCGACGCTGGCGGCCGCGCCCACCAGCAGCAGCACAGCGCCGGCAATGGACTGCGCCCCCGACAAGATGGCGATGCCCCATCCGAGCAGGCAGACGCCGAGGAGGGCGATGACGAGACCGCCCCAGACCCAGCGGGGCCGCACCAGGTGGCTTCGGTGTCGACGGGTCACGTTGTCTGTCACGATCTCTCCTCAGGTCGGTTGCTGGCGGTTCGTCGCGGCCGCCCATCGGGCCAGGTCCCGCGGACGCGGAGGCGTTCCCACGACGTGGACCCTGGGCATGACGTGAGTGGTTGCCCGCAGGTCGGCGACGACGAACAGGAGTGCTGCGGCGGCGCTGGTGGTCGCCAGGCGCCTGTGCTCCGGGACGAGGTGGGCGACGGCGAGCATGGAGGCCGCATGGACCAGGTCGACGGTCGCGTCGGCGGCGGGCACCCAGCGCGACCGCAGGACGGCACCGGCGAGACCCTGCACGACGTACCGTGCGCCGAGGGCCTGGATGACCCGACGCGCCACGGAGTCGGTGATCGGTCCGCTCCCTTGTCCCAACGTGCGCGTCGCGAGGGCATCCTGAGGTAGGTCTGGCCGGACCAGCAGGGCCAGACCCAGGCCCAGACGGGCCGCGTCGACCGTGCGCATCAGCGCTGCCTGACTGCTCGGAGGCCACCCGCGACGGCAGCGGTTGCGGCCGCGCTGGCCAGCACGCGGCGGTGCCGCGAGGCCCAGGCCTGGGGGGAGTGTCGAGAGGCCCGGGTGTCGAAGAGGCCGTGGGCGCCGAAGTCGTGGTCGTCGTCGGCTGGTTCGAAGAGGTTCGAGGGCTGGTCGGGCGGCTTCGGGTCGTCGGTCTGCTGGGAGGCGAACCCGGTCCGACCCAGGTACCGGTCCAGGAGACCGCCGGCCAGCCGGTTGCCGATGATCGTGCCGACGGTGGCCGCGCCGACCCAGTAGGCCCGTCGTTCGGGGTGAGCGGCGGCGTACAGGACGCTGCGAGCGGCGACCTCGGGCTGGTAGATCGGTGGAACGGGTTGCGCCTGGTGGGGAAGCTTGGAGAGCACCCAGCTGAACTGCGGGGTGTTGACGGCCGGCATCGCCACGGACGTGAGCTGCACGTTGCTGTGGTCGTGGCGCAGCTCGGTCAACAGGGACTCGTGAAATCCCCACATGGCGTGCTTGGCACCGCAGTAGGCCGACTGGAGCGGGATCCCGCGGTGGGCGAGGGCAGAGCCGACCTGCACGATCACGCCGCTGTCGCGAGGCAGCATGTGCCGCAGGGCGCTGCGGGTGCCGTTGACGAATCCGAGGTAGGTCACCTCGGTGACGCGGCGGAACTCCTCGGGTTCGATGTCGACGAAGCGGGCGAACACCGAGGTGAAGGCGTCGTTGACCCACACGTCGATGGGGCCGAGCTCGGCCTCGACCTGGTCGGCAGCGCGGTCGAGCGCCTCATGGTCGGCAGTGTCGACGCTGATCGCCAGGGCGTCCCCGCCGAGGTCGCGGAGCTCCCGGGCGGCCGCCTCCAAGCCGGCGCTGCCTCGGGCGAGGAGCGCGACGTGGTCACCCTGCTGGGCGAACAGCCGGGCGCTGGCCCGTCCGATGCCACCGGACGCTCCGGTGATGACGACGACGCGGGGACTCTTCTTGACGCTCATCAGGTGTCCTTTCTCTGCTGCGATCTGGTGTGTGGCGGTCGCTCACGACCGGTCACCTGGCACGGGCCTGGAATCCCGTCGAACCGACGCCTGCTCGCCCGAGTCGGTGGGCGCTCTCGAGGAGCAACGCGTGGACGAAGGCCTGGGGGAGGTTGCCGCGCAGCTGGCGTTGCACGACGTCGTACTCCTCTGCGAAGAGTCCGGGTGGTCCCATGGCGGCGCGGTTGCGTTCGAACCAGCGCACGGCCTCCTCCCGCCTGCCGAGGTTCAGCTGCGCCATCGACATCAGGAACCCACAGAGGACGAACGCTCCTTCGCTCTCGTGGAGGGGCCGTTCGGGATCGTGGCGGAACCGGTAGACGTACCCGTCGTCGGTCAGCTCCTCCAGGACCGCGGAGACGCTGGCGCGGTTGCGCGGGTCCTCGGCAACGACCGCGCCACGGATCCCGGGCAGGAGCAGGGCAGCGTCGACCGCGGAGTCGTCGGGGGACCGCTGCCATCGACCGGTGGGGTGGAGGCAGTCGCGGTCCACCGACGCGACCAGCTCGTCGGCCTGCCGGCGCCACTGCTCCGCATTCTCCGATCGGCCGGAGGGAGCTGCGGCGGCGGCGCGCAGACCGGCGGCACACATGAGGCGGGAGTGTGCCCAGCGGCGGTTGTCGATCTCCCAGATGCCGGCGTCAGGTTCGTCGTGACGCTTGGCGATCGCGTCGACCAGGGTCGCGACCGCTCGGCGACCATCGTCGTCGAGTCGTCCGAGGTCGTCGGCAGCCGCCAGGAGCAGGAGGGCCTCGCCCAGGGCGTCGAGCTGGAACTGGTTGTTGACCCAGTTGCCGGTCCGCACGGCCGCGCCGGGGTAACCCGGCAGCGTGACGTCGTGCTGGTCCGGCACCCGGCCGCCGGAGATGGTGTACGCCGGTCGCAGGTCCGGCCCGTCGGCCAGGACCCGTTCGGACACGAACCGGACGGCCCCGTCGAGCAAGGTGTGTTCCCCGATGGCGGCTGCGGCCTGTCCGGCATAGCACTGGTCGCGGATCCAGGCGTAGCGGTAGTCGTAGTTGCGTCCCTGGTCGGCGCGCTCGGGCAGCGAGGTGGTGGCCGCGGCGACCATGGCGCCCCCGCTGGTGGTGAGTCCGCGGAGGACGGCGTACGAGTGTTGCGACTCCCCGGGGGTCACCGAGGTGCTCATCTCGGGGACGCCGTGCCGCCATGCTCGCTCCGTGCGGTCCCACAACCGACCCGGCTCAGGCGGCTCCCGGGGGAGGGCGGTCCGGGAGATCTCCAGGACGAGGTCACGCGACTCCCCAGCGGGGACGACGAGATCGAGCACGAGCCGGCCGTCGTGCAGCTGCGCATGGCGGGTGGCTCCGGTCCAGCGGTAGGCCAGGTCGCCGGAGTGACCGTGCCAGTGACCGTCCTCGCTGCGGGCGACGGTCATCGTCCGGGCGCCGAACTCGGCGCGGACATCGAGACCGACCTGCACGTGTGCCACGCCACGCGTGGCGTCGATGCGTCGCAGCAAGACGACCCGCTCGGGGTCGCCGGGAAACGCCAGGGCCTCGCGGCACTCGGTGACCGCGTGGTGCGAAACCCAGCGGCTGCGCCAGACCAGGCTGCTCGGCTCGTAGTAGCCGCCCCACACGAAGCGGTCGTCCGCCGGGCTGATGCCGTACCCGCCCTGGCCGCCGAGCAGGCTGGAGAACACCGCGTCGTCGTGCCAGCTCGGCGCGCACAGGAACGCGATGTCTCCGCGGGGCCCGACCAAGGCACCGCGCTCGCCGTCGGCGATCAGCGCGTACTGACGCAGCACGTGCGGGGCGGGTCGCAACAAGTCGCCGGTGGAGCGTCGGGTCATGAGGCGACGATCAATGCTTGCGGAGCAGCCTGCTTCATCCGGGTCGTCAGCCAGGTCAGCTGCCGAGTGGTCTCCTGCCTGCTGGAGGTGGCCACGTCGAGCAGCTGGTGATCACGAAGGCCCTGGGCGCCCTGGGCGATCACGGTCCAGGTGCTGTGCACCAAGGTGGCCAGCAGGTGCAGGTCCTGAAGGTCACGCAGCAGCCCGATCTCGCCCTCGCGGGTGTTGGTCAGTGCGTCCGCGCGCAGGCGCTCGGGCTCGTCGACGTCCTCCTGCTCGCCGTACCGCTCGACCACGGGTGCCAGGTCCTGGCGATGCTGGTCGCTCCACCCGGCCAGGGTGTGGCAGGTGTGGAACACGTCGGCCTGACGGGCGTGACCCTCGGCCACCGCCCTCAGGGACTCCGCCAGGGTCTGCTCGCTGTGGTCGGCCAGGGCGACGTAGGTGGAGAGGTGGGGCATCAGTGGTCCTCCCTGCTGGACTCGACGTGGCTGGACCCGACCTGGCTGGGGTCGAGCGCGTAGCGCGGCGTCTCGGTGAGCACCCGGCTCGAGGTCGCAGACCCACCGCCGGTCACCGGCACCGCGGCCGCGGCGTCGTTCGCGCCGGAGGCGGGAGCCGACGCCGTGTTGGTGGGGGCCGGCGCCGGGCCGTCCCCGGCTCGCAGGCGCGTGACGCGGCAGGCGGCGGTCTTGAACGTCGGTTGCTTGGACACCGGGTCCCAGACGGTCATGGTGAGCTCGTTCGCGGTGCGGTGGTCGGCGTCGGCGAGGTCGTCGGGGTCCCAGTGTCCGTAGTGGAACGGCGCGAAAACCGCACCCTGCATGACGCGCCCGATGCGAGCCCGTACCTGAATCGCCCCCCGTGGCGACTCGACCCGCACCCAGTCGCCCTCGTCGATGCCGAGCGGACCGGCGTCGGCGGGCGAGAGCTCGACCCAGGCATCGGGTGCCGCCTGGTCGAGGGAGCGTGCGCGGCCGGTCTTGGTGCGGGTGTGGAACTGGTAGACGGTCCGGCCGGTGGTGAACAACAGGGGGTACTCGTCGCTGGGTGTCTCGTGCGCGGGGGTGTACGGCGCACCCTTGAGGAATGCGCGTCCGGCCGAGGCCATGGCGCGGTGTTCCTGTTCGCTGACCGTGCCGCCGGTGATGAGGTCGTGGCCGTAGGTCTCGCAGTAGTCGGTGCCGGTGGGGAAGACACCGTCGGTGTACAGCCGGTCGGTCCCGTCGGGGTGCTCGGCGTTGACCGGCCAGGGGATCCCGGAGGGGCCGCGCAGCTTGGCGTAGGACAGTCCGGTGTAGTCGACGGGGCGGCCGGCGGTGACCGCGGCCCACGCGTCGAACGCCTCTTCTGGGGTGCGCCACGGGACGACGGGGGCACCGTCGCGGTCGGTGAAGCCCATGGCGTCGGCGTACATCAGGAAGATGTCGAGGTCGCTGCGCGCCTCACCCGGTGGCTCGACCGCCTGCTCGGAGAGATGCACGACGCGGTTGACGTTGGTGAAGCAACCCGTCTTCTCACCCCACCCGGCTGCCGGCAGGACGACGTCGGCCAGCTCTGCGGTCTCGGTGAGGAACAGGTCTTGGACCACGGTGAAGCACTGGTCGCCGGCGAGGATCTTGCGGATCCGCGCGGACTCCGGCATCGACACGGCCGGGTTGGTCGCCGAGATCCACAAGAACCCGATCGACCCCGTCTCGGCGTAGGACATGATCTGCATGGCGTGGGTGGGAGGCGCCCAGTGCGGGATCGTCATCACGTCCACGTTCCACGCGTCGGCCAGCTGCCGGACGTGGTCGAGGTTGTCCCAGTTGCGGAAGCCCGGCAGGTCCCCGTCGGCGCCGCACTCCCGGTTGTTCTGGGCGGTGGGCTGCCCGTTCATCTGTAGCACCCCGGCGCCGGGACGCCCGATCATCCCGCGCAGCAGGTGGAGGTTGTGCACGGCCACCGAGGATGCGGTGGCCTGGTGGGACTGGTAGAAGCCCTGGAGGACCGTGGAGAGCACGTTGTCGCTCTCTCCGAAGATGCGGGCGGCGGAGCGCAGGTCGTCGGCGTCGATCCCGCAGATATCGGCGACGTGCTCGGGGGTGTACGGGTCGACGATGTCGCGCAGGCCCTCGATGCCGACGGTGTGCTCGGCGACCCAGTCGTTGGCGATCCAGCCGTGGATGAACAGCTCGCGCACCAGGCCGTTCATCAACGCCAGGTTGGTGCCGACACGCGGCGCGAGGTGGACGCCCCCGGTGCGCGTCGCTTCCTCGGCGACGGCGGTGCGTCGGGGGTCCACGCAGACGATCCGAGGCGGATCCTCCCCGCGCGTGCGGTCCAGGATCCGGGTCCAGAGCACGGTCTGGGTCTCCGGCATGTTGTGGCCGTAGAGGAAGATCGCGTCGCAGTGCTCGATGTCGGTGTAGGACCCGGGCTGGCCGTCAGCACCGAACGACTCCTTGAACGCCGCCGCGCTGGTCGCGGTGCACAGGCGGGTGTTGCCGTCCATGTGCGGGGTTCCGAGCCCGGCCTTGCCGATCACGGCGAGGGTGTAGTACTCCTCCAGGAACAGCTGGCCCGAGGTGTAGAAACCGTGACTCAACGGGCCCTTCTCGGCGAGGAGCCTCTTGCTCACCTCCACGATGCGGCCCATCGCGGTGTCCCAGTCGGTCTCGACCAGCCGGCCGTCCTCCCGGATCAGGGGACGGGTGAGACGGTCGGGGGACGCTGCCCATGGGGTACTGCCGTACAGGCCCTTCGGGCCTAGGCGTCCGTGGCTCACGGTGTCGCCCGCTCGTCCACGGATGCCGACCATGCGACCGTCCTTGACCGCGATGTCTGCGCCGCACCCGTTGCTGCACAGCAGGCACGCGGACTGGACCCACCGGTCGACGTCCTGCTCATCGAGGCCTTCGTCGAGGTACTGGTCGACCCTGGCCGGCCATACGGTTCCGCGCGGGTGCGGGGTCTCCTCGCCGAAGACCTTCGCCACCCTGTCCGAGGTCGTGCTGTTCGTGCTCATGCGGTCCCAGTACCCCCAGCCTCCAATGAACATGCGCTTGCGCATGTATGCTTGACAGCAAGGAAAGCACATGACTCGAAAGGGACCAATGACGAAGCGTGCGCGGGCGTCCTCGGCGGTGGATGACGCGCTGGCCGACGCGTTCATCACCGTCAGTCGAGCACTCGTGGGGACCGCCGTTCGCTCCGTCAACGCCGCGCCGGTCGAGGTGACGCTGGTCCAGCACCGCCTGCTGGTGCTGCTGGCGACGGGGGGAGATCAGACCGTGGGGACCCTGGCCGGACAGCTGGAGGTGAACGCGTCCAACGCCAGCCGGCTGTGCGACCGGCTCCAGAAGCTGGGGCTGGTCTCCCGCGACCGGTCGACCACCGACGGGCGGGCCGTCGAGGTGTCCTTGACGGCGTCCGGGCGCGAGCTCCTGGAGACGGTCCGAGATCACCGACGACACGAGGTCCGACGCATCCTCAGCCACATGTCGCCCGACAACGTCGAGGCGGCCATCACCGCACTCACCGCCTTCGGCGAAGCCGCGAACGAAGTCGGCGAGGCGCAGTGGACGGCGCACATCCTGTGAGACCGATCATCGCGCCCGAGAAAGCTGGTTGAGATGCCGATCTGGCTGCAAGCCGGCCTGTGGGGCCTGGCCGCTGGCGGTGCCCTCGTCGTGGGAGCACTGGTCGCCTGGATGGTCGAAGTCCCCCAACGGATCGTTGCCTCGGTGATGGCCTTCGGGGCGGGGGTGCTCATCTCCGCGCTCGCGTTCGACCTCGTCGACGAGGCCGAGACCAAGGGCGGCCTCACCGCCACCGTGCTCGGTTTCCTCGTCGGCGCAGTCGCCTACCTGCTGGCCAACCTCGTGCTGGCCAAGCGAGGAGCGCGACACCGCAAGCGTTCAGGTGAACAGCAGCCCAGCGAGCAGGAGCAGAGCGGAAGCGGATCCGCGATCGCGATCGGCGCCCTCCTCGACGGCATCCCGGAGTCCGTCGTCCTCGGCCTCTCGCTCCTCGGCGGAAACGGCATCGGGATCCCGGTGCTCGCCGCGATCTTCATCTCTAACCTGCCGGAGGGGCTGTCCAGCGCAGCGGGCATGAAGCACAACGGACGCTCGGCCCGGTACGTGTTCGGAGTCTGGGTCGGCGTCGCCGTCGCCAGTGGCGCGGCCGGCCTGCTCGGCTGCCTCCTGCTCCAGGGAGCCCCGAACGGACTGGTCGCGGCCATCACCGCCCTAGCCGCCGGAGCGATCCTGACCATGGTCGCCGACACGATGATCCCCGAAGCGTTCGAGCGCACCCATCTCTACGCCGGCCTCATCGCCACCCTGGGATTCCTGACAGCGTTCACCATCGGACGCGCGGGATAGTCGGATCGCCTCATTCACGGACCTTGACTTCGTCCCGCGGTCGCAGCGCTCACACGATCTATGGGGGCTACGAACGTGTATTGCGCCAAACGCTCGTCGCCCTCCGATCGGGGAGCGACCTCGACGAGCACGAAAGCCCTGGCGAAGGAACCCTTCAGGTTCCGCAAGGCCGCGCGTCACCCTGGTGGACGGGGAGAGTCGATGGAACGGATCACCCGGTGGTCTGATCGTCATCCCCGACTCCCGACACGGACTCGAAGCGGTCGAAGACTCCGTTGTTTCTGCTGACCGTAGCCGTGCGAATCCGATGACTTCACACACGTGGCGCCTTCCGTGCCGACCGCCGGGGTCGAGCAGGAAACGTCGTCAGTCTCGCCGACCTGGTTCGCTCCTCGGTGATCTCCGAGGACGCCATGTGACTGCGATGCACGCACGTCCCGGGGTCGTTCGTCTCGCAGATCGAGGTCAGTGCGAACGGCATCCCAATCCGCGAGCACCCCTGCGTGCGAAACTCCGAGCGTGGCTGAAGGACTCGGTGATCGCGTCGTCCGGGCTGTCGAGGGGCTGACGCCTGGCTACTTCGCGCTGGTGATGGCCACGGGGATCCTGTCCGTCGGGATGCACCTTGAGCGCTTCGACATCCTGTCCGCGGGGCTGGTAGGCGTGTGCTGCTCCGGGTTCGTTGTGCTGGTGGCGCTGACCGGCTGGCGGCTGGTCGCCTACCGGAGTGCGGTGATCGAGGACTTCACCGATCCGCGCCGGGGGTTCGGGTTCTTCACGTTCGTTGCCGGCACCAATGTGCTCGGTGTCCGCCTCGGCCTTGCTGGCTTGCACGAGGCTACCGCGGTGTTGCTCGTCCTCGCGGGTGTCGCCTGGCTGGCTCTCGGCTACGTGGTGCCGTGGACCGCAGTGCTGGGTCGTCAGGAACGCCCTGTGCTGGCTACCGCCAACGGCACCTGGTTCATCTGGGTGGTGGCCAGCCAGTCCGTCGCGGTGGCGGCAGCAACCATCGAACCGGTCTTCGACCCTGTACGGCGTGAGCTCGCGGTGCTGGCGATCATGTCGTGGTCGGTCGGAGTGTTCCTGTACGGCGCGGCCGGGATACTGGTCTCGCTGCGGCTGATGCTCTACGAGTTCGGCCCCGAGGATCTGACCCCGCCGTACTGGGTCTCGATGGGCGCCCTGGCCATCACCGTGCTCGCTGGCGCCCGGATCGTGGAGATGGCGGACGCGCCGATGGTCGCGGCGACTCGTGACCTGATCGCGGGCTTGGCGGTGGTGTTCTGGGCCTTCGCGACGTGGCTGATCCCGGTTCTGGTCGCGGCGGGCTGGTGGCGTCACGTCCGCCGGCGGGTGCCGTTGCGGTACGAGGCGACGCTGTGGAGCATCATCTTTCCGCTGGGCATGTACGCGGTGGCCGGGATCTACCTGGGCCGGGCCGACCACCTGCCGGTGGTGGAGACCGTGGGCAGTGCTGGGCTGTGGGTGGCTTTCGCCGCGTGTGTGCTGGTCTTCGTAGCCATGGTCGTGCACCTGTTCCGGACAGTGGTCGCGCCGGGCTGCCTGGAGTCGAGCACTACGAAGCCCGTGGTCAGGGGCTGACACGGAAGTTCCCGTGCGCTCCGCGTTCCGCGTCGATCATCACGTGTGAGACGAACGGGTAGTCGCCGGGTTCGGGGAAGGTGAGCTCGACGAACCCACCCTGGGCGGCCTGCAGCCCGAGGCTCTGCGCACCGCTTTCCCCGCGTCGCAGCAGGTAGGCGCCCTCGGCGTAGGTGGTGTCGAACTGGGCGCCGACCACGTGGAACGAGGTCGGCCGGTTGGGGCCGGCGTCGAGGACCCACACCCGGACCCTTTCTCCGACCCGTGCGGTCAGGGGGGCGTGGTCGTACTGGTTGGCGAAGCCGTTGAACACGGCCAGGTCGGGGTTCTCGTCGGCCAGCTTGGTGACATCGACCTCCCCGCCCTGCTCGCCGAGGTAGAGCTCGGACTGCACCAGCAGGTAGCTGCGGTCGACGGACGGCAGGTGGCGAGGCTCGATGACGACAGCGCCGAAGAGGCCGTTGGCGATGTGGGCCGACATCGGCATGGTGGAGCAGTGGTACAGCCACACCCCCGCGCGGGTGGCGCGGAAGCGGTAGGTCAGTGACTGCCCCGGTGCGAGGGTGCGCATCGGACGCTGCGGGGCGAGTGCTCCGGCGTGGAAGTCGATCGAGTGACCGATCGACCCACTGTTGATCAGGGTGATCTCGAACCGGTCCCCGACCCGACCGTGCAGCACCGGCCCGGGGGCGGTGCCGCCATAGGTCCACAGTCGCTGGGTGACCCCCGGGGCGACCTCGCGCTCGACGTCTCGGACAACGAACGTACGCCGGTGCACCCGGCTTCTCGGCAACGCCGGCAACGGCGGCAAGGCAGCGTCGCGCGCCGCCCATCCCGGCGAGGGTTCGGCCATCAGGTCCAGATGGTCCGTAGCCGGGGTGGGCTCGACCTCGCGGGTCTCGTCGGTCTCGGCGGGGGACGGGTCGCCGTCATTCACGCCTGGCCCGTGCAGGTGGCTGGCGTGCCCCTCGGACGACGCAGCCGCCGTGGTAGGTGCAGCGCCGGTGCCAGTCCCGGTGCCAGTCCCGGTGACGTGGACGGTGAGGACCATGCCCATCTGCTTGTGGCCGATGACCGAGCACCAGCCGTCGAGGTCGCGGCCGACCACTCCGACCTCGACGCGTACGGTCTCGCCGGGGGAGAGGCGGCCGCTGTCGGTTCCGGTCTCGAGCACCAGGTCGTGCACGTCCTCGTCGTCGGTGTTGGTCAGCACGATCACCAGTCGGTTGCCGGCCGGCACCGAGATGGTGGCCGGGGTGAACCTCATGTCGCGCGCCTCGACCTCGACGGTCGTGGTCTCGCCGGTCGCGGCGACCCCGGCCGCCGCCGACACGGTGGTCCCGGCACCGAGGACGGCCGGGTCGACCGCGACGCCGGCAGCCACTGCCATCACCACGACGGCGAGTCCGGTCGCGGCGAGGCCGGACATCTGGCCCGCCGGCCGGCCGTGCGGAACTCGCGCGCCCCCTGGGGCACTCGTCGGGTGCGCCGTCGCGGAGCGCGAGGCACGCACCGCGAGGATCAGCAACGGCAGCGTGGCGGCCAGCGCGACCAGGACGAGGACCGAGGCGAGCACCCGGACCGTGCTGGGCACCGGCAGCGCGCAGAGAAGCAGGCCGGTGTTGGTCACCACCAGCCGCAGCGGGGCACCTCGATCCAGGACGAGGTTCGCTGCCCGGACCGGCGTCGGCCCGCCACCGAGGGCGACCGGGACCAGGTAGGACAGGGCACCGAGGAGCACCTGGGCACCGAAGCCCGCGACCAGGAACGGCGTCAGCCAGCCGAACACCTCATGGACCTGAGGCCAGGAGGACGCGGCGCCGATACCCGCGCCGAGGGCGACCAGGGTGCCGACCAGCCACGTCAGCCCCGACAGGACCGACCAGGCCGGGAACGCGGTCGGCGGTTTGCGGCGCAGCGCGTCGACGAACGCCGGGGCGGTGAGCAACAGCCCGGTCACATATCCGGCGATCCCCACGGCGGCGAGTGGGCGCACGCCTGCGGACGCGCCGCCCGCGGTCACCAGCACCGAGCAGACCAGCACCGGGAGCGCCCGGGTCGTGGCTCGCTCAGCGCCCGAGGCGATCCTCGTGCGCAGCATCGTCGGCCACAAGGTGACCAGCGTGCCGACAACGGTGAGACCGACCCAACCGAGCAGGTTCACCGCAGCGTGCGCGACGACCAGCCGGGTGTGCCAGGGATCGGCGAGATCGCGCGCGAGCGCCGTGCCCAGTCCCGCGCCGACGGGCAAGAAGCAGGCGGCCGCCACGTAGTAGCGCACAGAGGATCCGAACCGGGCCGGCAGCGCCGCATGCAGCTGGCGCAGGATCGTCCAGCCGTGCCACAGGACCGCGGAGCCGACCGCAGTCGCGCCGAGCAGGGTCAGGGGCCACACATGGGAGGGGACGCCTACCACCACGAGGATGACGCCGCCGTTGAGCAGCAGCAGCCGCCGGTTCTGGCTGCGACGGTCATCCTCGGCCGAATGCAACAGCGCGTCGGTGAAGTACCGGCTCCAGACCACGATGGCGTGGCTGACCGCCCCCAGCATGAGCAGATGGATCATCAGCCAGCGTGGCGCCGGTACGAACGGGTGCACGAGTGCGACCACGACCGTGGCCGCCAACCAGACCAGCACCGGCAGGTCGCGCAGCGGCCAGAAACCACGACTGCCCTGCCTCCTGACGACCGCCTGCTCGAGACCGGCCTGCTCGCTGTGGCTGCTCACGCCGGGCTCCGGGTGCCGCGGACCGCGCATCCCACAGCGACGGCAAGGAACGACAGCACGGCCGCGATGTTGAGGACGCCTCCGATCACCCAGGCGCTGTGACTGCCGAGAGCGTCGCCCACCCAGAGCCGCAGCGCCAGAGAGCCGTGCAGCAGCACGGCCGGGGCGATGAGGGCCGGGTGGTACGGCAGAGGTCGGCGTAGTACCGCCGGCAGGATCAGCGGGGCGTGGGCCATGACCATCGACAGCGTGAACCCGAGAAACACCGCGTGCAGCACCGCGTCGTAGCGTACGCCCTCGGTCGCCGGACCGCCGAGCATCCAGATGCCACCGGCGACGCCGAGCCAGCAGTAGCCGGCCAGCATGCAGCTGGCCACATAGCGAGCCAGGCCCGCCTTGTGGCCCGCCTTGTGGCCCGCCTTGTGGCCCGGGTGGTGGCCCGAGTGGCCGCTCGAGGCGTGGATGGTGCGTCGGGCGACGTCATGGGCGGCGAGCCATCCGGTCAGGACGAGAAGTGCCGCCCCGAGCAGGACCGTGCCCGGTCGCGGCCACAGCAACGCGGCGACGATCCCGGCCAACAGCCCGCACGCGAGGAGCACCAGCGCGCTGCCAGCCGAGGGACCCATCGCGACTCGGGCGAGCTCGAGCCGCTCGCCGGCGATGGTCAGCACGACGAACCCGACCAGCCACGGCGCCAGGACCGGCACGTCGGCCCCGCCCAGCCACAGCACGGCAGCGCCGAGGACGAGCACCGCTCCGAGGGCCTGGACCAGTACCGCGTCGTCGCGCTGTCGACACCACAGCGGCAGGTACAGGCCGACCAGCGCAGCGGCGCCGGCCGTGAACAGACCTCGGCCGACCACGAGCGGCGTCGGCGAGAGCAGCACCAGGGCACCGAGGCCGAGCAGCGCCGGTGCGACGAAGCCGAGGGTGCGGCGCAAGGCGACAGCTCGTTCGAGCGCGATCAGGGTGCCCACGAAGCCGAGGACCATGAGCATGCCGTGCACCTCGGGCAACCGATCGACGCGCACCGGGGCAGGCAGGTCGAGGAGCATCAGGGCGGCGTCCAGGCCGGCCAGCAGGGCGATCCCGGCGGGAGCCAGCAACGCGACCCGGGGGACCAGCGAAGCCCTCACGCCGGGAGCGTGGCGGGCGCCGAGCTCGCTACGAGGGCTGTGGTGGCGGGTGGTGGTGCTCATCGGGGCCGCCGCATCAGGTGCAGGCGGCAGGCGCCTGGCTCCGCGAACGGCAGGAGCTCGGTGCCTACGGGGTCCGCACCGAACTCCTCGAGTGCGCCTTGGGTGAGGCCGAGGTGCACGCCGCAGACGACCTCCGGATACCGGTGGGCCGCCTCCAGCAACGGGCAGCGGGTCAGCCGAACGACGGAGCTGCGCGCGTCGGCCTGGGGCGCGAAACCCACTTCGTCGAGCAGGGAGACCACTTCCCGCCTGGCTGCGACCGCGCTCGGTGCCGGCCGGGCGCCGCGCTCGCGTGCGAGCTCGTGCCCCCAGTCCCGTCCTGCGGCGACCGCGTCCGTCCTCGGTGATGCGCTGGTCCGGTGGATCGCCGCGGCCAGTGCCGCGGCGAGCCCGGCGTACTCAGGTGCAGCGACCGCGTCGCTGCCGGCGGCCTCGTACAGCCAGGCGGGCCGCCCGCGGCCGGCCGGCGCCGCGGGGTGACGTTGCGCGAGCCCCTGGCGCACCAACGCGTCGAGGTGTTCGCGCACCGTGTTGGCATGCAGGCCAGCGACAGCCACGAGCGCGGCGAGGGTCGTCGGCTCGCTCTGCGCCCGGAGTGTCTCCAGCAGCGCCGCCCGCGACCTGGACAGCGGCGCGCGAACGCGGCCAGTGCCCGGACGGGGACCGTAGCCCGTCGTCATTGGTGAGGGCGTCGAGGGCCGATTATTTTCCACGGAGCATAGTGTAATAAAATCAATCTCGACTCACCAAACCTGCCACTCAAGGAGACCGCAAGATGTCCGAGCTCGTCATTGCCTCGAACGAGGCCGAGGCCCACGCCGCCGAGGCTGTCAGGCAGCACCACGCCGGGCTGGCCGGTGCCCTGACACTGCGCACCGAGGCCCTGTTCGCGGCCGCCTCCGGACGCGACCTCGCCGCAGCCGAGCGGGCCCGTCGTGACCTGGTGGACTGGTGCGAGCGCGAACTGGTACCGCACGCCCTGGCCGAGGAGCAGGCGCTGTACCCGGCCGCGCAGGCAACCATCGAGGGCAGGCTGCTCGTCGAAGCGATGCTCGGCGAGCACGGCGTCATCACCGGGCTGCTGCGCGAGGTGGCGGACTCCGCGGACCTGCTGCGTGCTGCCGGGTCGGCCGTGGCACTGCGTGCGGTCTTCGACTCCCACCTGACCAAGGAGAACGACCTCGTGGTGCCGCTGCTTGCCGCCACCCCCGGCGTCTCGCTGCATGACCTGCTCGGTGGCATGCACGAGCTCCTCGGCGATACGGACGATACGAACGCCCCGGACCATGGAGATGAAGGCTGCGGGGGCCACAGCTGCTCGTGCGGTGAGGTCGACAGCCCTGGGTATCCCGAGCTGGACGTGCGCCCGATCCCACACGTGATCCGGCACGCGACGATCTTCGGAGCGTTGGAGTCCGTCCAGCCGGGCGCTGGCCTGGAGCTGGTCGCACCCCACGACCCGCTGCCGCTTCTCGGCCAAGTCAACCAGCGCTGGCCAGGAGCCTTCGCGGTGGCCTACACCGAGCGCGGCCCCGAGGTTTGGCGACTCACCCTGGAGCGCACGGATGCACGAGACTGAGATCATTGGCAACACGGGCGCCGTCAGCAAGAGTGGAAACCACGACGAGCCCAGGGGGACGACGACCATGACCGCACCGACTGAGGAATCGACGCCGGCTGAACGTCGTACCCGCCAGACGGCCGGCTCGCCGTGGCTGATGCTGGCCATGGCGACCCTCGGGTTCGCCGTGAACTTCTGGGCCTGGGCCCTGATCAGTCCGCTTGGCCCGCTGTTCCGCGACAAGGGCACCCTCGGGACACTCAGCGAATCCGACGTGGCACTGCTGGTTGCGGTGCCGGTCATTGTCGGTTCGGTGGGCCGGATCGTGGTCGGCGCCCTGACCGACAGGTTCGGCGGCCGGGTGATGTTCCCCATCATCTCGGGTGTCACCATCGTGCCGATCCTGTTCATCGCCTTCTTCGCCCTTTCCTCCTACGCGCTGCTGCTGGTGGGTGGGTTCTTCCTCGGCATCGCCGGCACCGCCTTCGCGGTCGGGGTGCCGTTCGTGAACGCGTGGTTCCCCCCGGCGCGCCGAGGCCTCGCGATCGGCATCTTTGGCGCAGGCATGGGCGGGACCGCGATCAGCGCCCTGACCACCGTGAAGCTCTTCACCAACGTGGGATCCAAGGCGCCGTTCCTGATCACCGCAGGTGTCCTCACGGTCTACGCGATCGCCGCATGGCTCATCCTGCGCGATGCGCCGGGACGCACGATCCCGACCACGCCACTGTTGACCCGACTCTCAGCCAACGCCCGGCTGCCGATCACCTGGCAGGCCTGCGCGCTCTACGCGGTCGCCTTCGGCGGATACGTCGCGTTCTCGGTGTACCTGCCCGCCTATCTCAAGACCGACTACGCGCTGACCCCAGCGGACGCCGCCAATCGGATGGCGGGCTTCGTCCTGGTCGCCGTCGTCATGCGCCCGGTCGGGGGCTGGCTTTCCGACCGGATCGGCCCGATCCCGGTCCTCGCCAGCGGGTTCGCCGTGGTAGCGGTGGGGGCGGGGGTCGCCGCGACGCATCCCCTCCTCGAGCACGTGGGTACGGCCGCGTTCCTGGCCATGGCCGCCGCCCTCGGGTCCGGCAGTGGCGCCACCTTCGCGCTGATCGCCAAGGTCACGGACCCCTCCCGGGTGGGTGGGGTGACCGGTCTGGTGGGCGCTGCCGGCGGGCTCGGCGGGTTCGTGCCGCCGCTGATCATGGGCTACGTCTACGGTCGCACCGACTCCTACGCGATCGGCCTCTGGCTCCTGTCGGTGACCGCCGGGCTCACTCTGATCCTGACCCTGACCGTGGTCCGACGAACCGAACGCTCACACGACACAGCCGCATCCCACCCGAGCCCAGCCTGAGCCTCTCGGTAACGTCCACCAAAGACCCTCCATCCCCGACGTCAGGATGAGCCCGTGAGCACAGAGGTCCAGCCCGAAGGTCAGCAGGACACGCAGCGCGAGGTCGGGCTGGACGGAGGGCTCAGCGACGCACTGGTGCGCACCAGACGCTTCTTCACCAAGGGCACGGTCTCCGACGACCTGCGGACGCTGAGCATGAAGGGTGGTCGGCAGGCCGACGACTTCTACCGGGATCGGTGGAGCCACGACAAGGTGGTGCGCTCCACGCACGGAGTCAATTGCACAGGCTCCTGCTCGTGGAAGGTCTACGTCAAGGACGGGATCATCACCTGGGAGACCCAGCAGACCGACTACCCCTCGGTGGGTCCGGACAAGCCGGAGTACGAGCCACGCGGCTGTCCCCGCGGGGCGGCGTTCTCCTGGTACACCTACTCGCCCACGCGGATCCGTTATCCCTACGTGCGCGGCGTGCTGCTGCAGATGTACCGCGAGGCCAAGTCCCAGCACGGTGACCCGGTCGCCGCGTGGGCGCACATCGTGGACAACCCGCTGCGGGCGCGCGCCTACAAGTCCGCGCGGGGCAAGGGGGGGCTGGTCCGAGCGACGTGGGAGGAGGCAACCGAGATGGTCGCCGCGGCCTACGTGCACACGATCAGGAAGTGGGGCCCGGACCGCGTCGCCGGGTTCTCGCCGATCCCCGCGATGTCGATGGTCTCGCACGCCTCCGGTGCGCGCTTCACCTCGCTGATCGGCGGCTCGATGCTGAGCTTCTACGACTGGTACGCCGACCTGCCGGTCGCGTCACCGCAGGTGTTCGGCGACCAGACCGACGTACCGGAGTCCGGCGACTGGTGGGATGCCGGCTACCTGGTCATGTGGGGCTCGAACGTGCCGGTCACCCGCACGCCCGATGCGCACTGGATGACCGAGGCGCGCTACCGCGGCCAGAAGGTGGTCGTGGTCTCGCCCGACTACGCCGACAACGTGAAGTTCGCCGATGAGTGGCTGGCGATCAAGCCCGGCACCGACGGGGCGCTGGCGATGGCCATGGGCCACGTCGTGCTCAAGGAGTTCTTCGTCGACAAGCAGACCCCCTACTTCGCCGACTACACCAAGAAGTACACCGACCTGCCCTACCTGGTAGCCCTCGAGGCCGTGGCCGGCGGCGCCCACCGGCCCGGGAAGTTCCTCACGGCCGCGGACCTGCCCGACCACGCGGGTGAGGAGAACGCCCACTTCAAGACGGTCCTGGTCGATGCCCGCACCGACGACCTGGTCGTGCCGAACGGGTCCCTGGGCGACCGCTTCGGCGAGGCCGGCACAGGCCGCTGGAACCTCGACCTCGGCGACATCGACCCGCGGCTGACCCTGCTCGGGCCCGGCGCCGAGACGATGCTCGTCGAGCTGCCCCGCTTCGACAACGTCGACGGCGCCCCGGGCTCCCTGACCCGAGGGGTGCCGGTGCGCCGGGTGGGGGAGACCCTCGTCACCACCGTCTTCGACCTGATGCTGGCGCAGTACGGTGTCGCGCGCGACGGCCTCGGCGGCAGCTACGCCACGTCGTACGACGACGCCACCGCGCCGTATACTCCCGCCTGGCAGGAGACGATCACCAGCGTCCCCGCCTCGGCTGCGGCCCGGATCGCCCGCGAGTTCGCGGCCAACGCCGAGGAGTCCAAGGGTCGCTCGATGATCCTGATGGGCGCCGGCACCAACCACTGGTTCCACTCCGACACGATCTATCGCGGCTTCCTCGGGCTGACCACGATGACCGGCTGCCAGGGCGTCAACGGGGGCGGCTGGGCTCACTACGTCGGCCAGGAGAAGTGCCGACCGGTCACCGGGTGGGCGCAGCTCGCCTTCGGCCTCGACTGGAAGCGGCCGCCGCGGCAGATGATCCACACGGCGTACTGGTACCTCCACACCAACCAGTTCCGCTACGACACATTCGGCGCGGACACGGTCTCGGCGGCGACCGGCACCGGCAAGCTGGCCGGGATGAGCACCGCCGACGTGATCGCGAAGAGCGCACGGATGGGCTGGATGCCGTCGTACCCGACCTTCAACCGGAACCCGCTGGACCTCGCCGACGAGGCCCGGGCCGCCGGTCGTTCGGTCGCCGAGCACGTCGTCGACCAGCTTAAGTCCGGCGACCTGCGGTTCGCCGCCGAGGATCCCGACGCGCCGGAGAACTTCCCGCGGGTGCTCGCGATCTGGCGGGCCAACCTGCTCGGCTCCTCCGGCAAGGGCAACGAGTACTTCCTCAAGCACCTGCTCGGCACGGACAGCTCGCTGCGCGCGACGGAGGCGTCCGAGAGCCAGCGGCCCCAGGAGGTCGACTGGCACGAGGAGGCGCCCGAGGGGAAGCTCGACCTGCTGCTCACCCTCGACTTCCGCCAGACCAGCACCACGATCTTCTCTGACGTCGTGCTGCCTGCCGCCACCTGGTACGAGAAGCACGACCTCAACACCACCGACATGCACCCGTTCGTGCATTCGTTCAACCCCGCGATCGCGCCGCCGTGGCAGACCCGCACCGACTGGGACGCCTTCCAGACGATCGCGGCGAAGTTCAGCGAGCTCGCCACGACCCACCTCGGCACCCGCCACGACGTCGTGGCGGTGCCGCTGCTGCACGACACTCCCGACGCGATGGCCAACCCGCACGGCGTGGTCCGGGACTGGAAGCACGGCGAGTGCGAACCGGTTCCCGGGGTGACCATGCCCAAGATCGTCGAGGTCGAGCGCGACTACGCCGCCGTCGGCGCGCAGATGCAGGCGCTCGGGCCGCTGCTCGACACTCTCGGCACCACCACCAAGGGGGTGACGTACGACGTCACCGCGTCCATCGACTACCTGCGCGCCAAGAACGGGGCCGTGCGCGGCGGCCCGGCCGACGGCCGCCCGTCGCTGAAGCGCGACGTGCATGCCTGCGAGGCGATCCTGGCCCTGTCCGGCACCACCAACGGCCACCTTGCGACCCAGGGCTTCAAGACGCTCGAGAAGCGCACCGGTCGGCTGCTGCACGACCTGGCCGCCGAGCACGAGGGCAAGCAGATCACCTTCGCCGACACCCAGGCTGCGCCGGTGCCGGTGATCACCTCCCCGGAGTGGTCGGGGTCCGAGACCGGCGGCCGGCGCTACTCACCGTTCACCATCAACGTGGAGCGGCTCAAGCCGTGGCACACGCTGACCGGGCGGCAGCACTTCTACCTCGACCACGACTGGATGACCGAGCTTGGGGAGGGGCTGCCGGTCTACCGGCCGCCGCTCAACATGGGCGCGCTCTTTAGCGAGCCGGATGTCGGCGACGTGGGGGAGCTGGGGGTGACCGTGCGCTACCTGACGCCGCACAACAAGTGGTCGATCCACTCGGAGTACCAGGACAACCTCTTCATGCTGTCGCTCTCGCGGGGCGGGCAGACGATCTGGATGAGCGACAAGGACGCCGCCAAGGTCGGCGTCGAGGACAACGACTGGATCGAGGCGGTCAACCGCAACGGCGTCGTGGTGGCGCGCGCGATCGTGTCGCACCGGATGCCCGAGGGCACGGTCTACATGCACCACGCCCAGGACCGGCTGATCGACGTCCCCATCGCCGAGACCTCGGGCAAACGCGGCGGCATCCACAACTCGCTGACCCGGATCCTGGTCAAGCCCAGCCACCTGATCGGCGGCTACGCCCAGCTGTCCTTCGCGTTCAACTACCTCGGCCCCACCGGCAACCAGCGCGACGAGGTCACCGTCATCCGCAAGCGTTCGCAGGAGGTGACCTACTGATGAAGGTCATGGCCCAGATGGCGATGGTGATGAACCTCGACAAATGCATCGGCTGCCACACCTGCTCGGTGACCTGCAAGCAGGCGTGGACCAACCGCACCGGCACGGAGTACGTCTGGTTCAACAACGTGGAGACCCGGCCCGGCCAGGGCTACCCGCGGCGCTACGAGGACCAGGAGGAGTGGAAGGGCGGCTGGACGCTCAACAAGCGCGGTCGACTCTCCCTCAAGGCGGGCGGCCGGTGGCGCAAGCTCGCGACGATCTTCTCCAATCCCAAGCTTCCCTCGATCAAGGACTACTACGAGCCCTGGACCTACGACTACGCCACGCTCACCGACGCTCCGGCGCAGGAGCACACGCCGGTCGCGCGGCCCAAGTCGCTGATCTCCGGCAAGGACATGAAGATCTCCTGGTCCTCGAACTGGGATGACAACCTCGGCGGGTCGGCAGCGACCGAGAAGCACGACCCGATGCTGGCGAAGATCGCTGACAAGGTGAAGTTCGAGTTCGAGCAGACCTTCATGTTCTACCTGCCGCGGATCTGCGAGCACTGCCTGAACCCGTCCTGCGCCGCGTCGTGCCCGTCCGGGGCGATCTACAAGCGCGCCGAGGACGGCATCGTGCTCGTCGACCAGGACCGCTGCCGAGGCTGGCGGATGTGCGTGTCCGGCTGTCCGTACAAGAAGGTCTACTTCAACCACAAGACCGGCAAGGCCGAGAAGTGCACTTTCTGCTTCCCGCGGATCGAGGTCGGGCTGCCGACCGTCTGCGCGGAGACCTGCGTCGGTCGGCTGCGCTACATCGGCCTGGTGCTCTACGACGCCGACCGGGTGCTGGAAGCAGCGTCCGTGCCCGACGAGCACGACCTCTACGAGGCCCAGCGCTCGGTCTTGATGGACCCTCACGACCCCGAGGTCGTCCGCGCCGCCGAGCGCGACGGCATCCCCCGGGACTGGATCGACGCCGCGCAGCGCTCGCCGATCCACGCGCTGATCAACGTCTTCAAGGTCGCGCTGCCACTGCACCCGGAGTACCGCACGATGCCGATGGTCTGGTACATCCCGCCGCTGTCACCGGTCATCGACGTGGTGCGCGAGACCGGTGAGGACGCCGAGGACACCGGCAACCTGTTCGCGGCGATCGACGCGCTGCGAATCCCGGTCGAGTACCTCGCGGAGCTGTTCACCGCGGGTGACACGGTCCCGGTCGACGGGGTGCTCAAGAAGCTCGCCGCGATGCGCTCCTACATGCGCGACATCAACTTGGGCCGCGACCCGGACGCCTCCATCCCCGCCGCGGTCGGCATGAGCGAAGAGGAGATGTACGACATGTACCGCCTGCTCGCGATCGCCAAGTACGACGAGCGCTACGTCATCCCGCCCGCCCACGCCGAGCAGGCGCACTCGCTCGAGGAGATCGCCACAGAGTGCTCCGTCTCGGAGTACGGCGGCGGCAACCCCGAGATCTTCGGCGAAGGCTCCGGCAGCCAGACCCCGCTCGCGGTCGAGAACTTCCGGATGCTCCAGGACCGGCAGACCTCCGACACCATCGCCTCGCCCAACGACAAGGCGGCACGGGTGAACCTGCTCAACTGGGACGGCAAGGGCGCTCCCCCCGGGATGTTCCCCCCCAAGGACGCCGACCAGCACCACGGCCGAGGTGACGAGCAGTGAGGGGCGCGACAATGAGGTCCCGCCGGCGGGCGGGCCTCGACGCCGAGCAGCTCACGATCGTCTGGCAGGCCGCCTCCCTGCTCCTCGACTACCCCTCCGAGGACCTGCTCGACCACGTGGAGCTGGTCCGCTCGGCCTCCCGGGCGCTGCCCGACCGGCTCGGTGACCCGCTCCGCGGGTTCGCCGACCACCTGGAGCGCACGCCCTTGGCCGAGCTGCAGGCAGAGTACGTCGAGACCTTCGACACCCGGCGGCGCTCGAACCTGTTCCTCACCTACTTCGCCCACGGCGACACCCGCAAGCGCGGGATGGCGCTGCTCCGGTTCAAGCAGGCCTACCTCGCCGCCGGCTTCGAGGTGATCGACGAGGAGCTGCCCGACCACCTGTGCGTGGTGCTGGAGTTCGCCGCTACCGGCGACCAGACCACCGGGCGGCAGCTGATGCTCGACCACCGAGCCGGGCTGGAGCTGCTGCGAATGTCGCTGCGCGACCTCGGCTCACCATGGGCCGGCGTTGTCGAAACCGTGACCGCGACGCTGCCACCACTGCGCGGCGACGAGGTCGAGGCGGTCCGCCGGCTTGCCGCCGAGGGTCCCCCGGAGGAGGAGGTCGGCCTCACGCCGTACGCCACCCCCGGCTTCGACCCCGGCCCGGCCGCCCCCGACTCCCCGATCCCGCTTCCGATGCCGTCGTTCCCTTCCCACTCGATGGGAGCCCGTTGACCGTGGACACCTTCTTGTGGGTGATCGTCCCCTACCTCTGCCTCGCCACCTTTGTCGTCGGCCATTTCTGGCGCTACCGCTATGACAAGTTCGGCTGGACCACCCGCTCCTCCCAGCTCTACGAGAATCGGCTCCTACGGATCGGCAGCCCCCTGTTCCACTTCGGCATGCTCGGCGTCGTCGGCGGCCACATCGTGGGTCTGCTGGTCCCACAATCATGGACCGACACGATGGGCATCAGCCACGAGGCCTACCACGTGGTGGCCGTCACGGGCGGCCTGCTGGCCGGCATCATGGCCGTGGTCGGCATGGTCATCCTGATCTACCGGCGCCGCACCGTCGGCCCGGTCTTCTCCGCAACCACTGTGATGGACAAGGTCATGTACGCCTTCCTGGCCGTGGTGATCCTGCTAGGGATGTGGAACACCATCGCCGGCTCGATCATGACCATCGGCGGGGAGTACAACTACCGCGAGGGCGTCTCGGTCTGGTACCGGTCGTTCCTCGCCTTCAACCCCGATGCCTCCCTGATGGCCAACGCGCCGTGGGGCTTCCAACTGCACGCACTGGTGGCGTTCGGGCTCTTCGCGCTGTGGCCGTTCACTCGCCTCGTGCACGTCTTCAGCGCACCACTGGGATACCTCACGCGGCCCTACATCGTCTACCGCAGCCGGGACGACCAGCTCGGTAGCCACCGGCCCCGACGCGGCTGGGACCGCATCTCCCAATGAACGGCGCGGCATCAGCCTCCCCGGCCGAACACGTCATCGACCAGCAGGCACCCGCCGGTCCGGACACCCGTGCAGGCGACGTCATGCTCCGCCATCCGAAGGTCCTCGATGCCCGGACCACCCTCGAGGAGGCACGCGCCGCCCTCACCAACGACCACATCCACATGGTCCTGCTGACCGAGGGCAGCACGCTGGTTGGCACCCTGGTGCGCACCGACCTGCCGCACCCGATTCAGGGGAGTGGTCACGGGAGTGACCAGGGGAGTGACCCCGCACTGCCGTGGTCGACACTCCGGAACCGAACCGTGCCGCCGTCCACGTCTGCCGACGCCGTGCAAGAACTCCTCATCGCACGTGGCCTGCGGCGCCTGGCCGTGGTCGACCATGACGGCGCTCTGCTCGGGCTGATGTGCCTCAAGCGCAGCCGGACGGGGTTCTGCTCAGACGAGGACGTCGCATCACGCGCCTGGTCACGGCGCCCCGCGGACTGAGACGGACGAGCATGGGAGACCCCGCCGAGATCGACAGTGACCACAACTGGAAGGACCAGAGATCGACCTACGACGCCCTGCGCGCCCGATGTGCCGTAGCCCGCGAGGACGACAGATGGGTGGCGCTCAGACACGCCGAGGTGGTCGCAGCCGCGACAGACGCAGCGGCGTTCTCCAGCAACGTCAGTGCCCGTAGAGCCATCCCCAACAGCCTCGATGGCACCCAGCACGCCACCTACCGCGCCGTGGTCGACCGGTACCTCACCGACGAGCGAGTGGCGCGGGAAGAGCCGCGATGTCGCGCGCACGCAGCCGCCATCGTCGACGCCCTTCCGCGCGGGGTGACCGTGAAGACCATCGCCCACATCGGGACGCCGTACGCGGTGCGCTCGCAATCCACCTGGCTCGGATGGCCCGCTGACCTCGAGGAAGAACTGGTCGCGTGGATCCGCGACAACCACGCCGCCACGAGGTCCGGAGACCGCCAGAGGACGGCCGAGGTCGCCGAACGGTTCGACCAGATGATCCGCGCACTGCTCGAGACCAGGCGCAACACACCGACCACCGACGTCACCAACGAACTGCTCAACGACACCGTGGAAGGTCGACCACTGACCACCGAGGAGATCGTCTCCATCCTGCGGAACTGGACCGCTGGCGACCTCGGATCACTGGCCACCTCGGTCGGCGTCATCGTCCACTTCCTTGCGACCAAACCGGACATCCAGCGAGAGGTGCGGGCGCTCGTCGAGACAGGTGATCGCACGGCCCTCGCAGCAGCCACAGAGGAGATCCTGCGCATCGACGACCCCTTCGTGTCCAACCGCCGGGTCGCCACCCGAGTCGTCAACCTGGGCGGCGAACAGATAGCGAAGGGCGAAGGGTTGCTACTGAACTGGACCGCAGCCAACCGGGACCCGCTCGTCTTCGGCGACCCCGACCGTTACGACCCCGACAGTAATGCCGACGCGAACCTGGTCTTCGGCATCGGACCCCACGTCTGTCCCGGCCGGGCGCTGACGCTCATGGAACTCCGCGTGATGCTCGAAGAGCTCATGGGCAGAACCAACTGGATCGACCCCGCCCCAGACCGCCCGGCGATCCGGGAGACACCGCCGGTGGGCGGTTGGGCGCGCGTCCCGATCGTTCTTCGCTGACAGCGCGGGACACCCAGGCAAGTGTCGGCAGCGCCTCGAGCCTGAGAATTCTGGCACGAGTCCTCGTGCCGCCCAGAAGCTGCGCTAGCTGCGTGAAAGGTCCGGTGCCGTCCGGCAGTTCGAGTGAGGACCTTTGGCCCGAGACGAGAGCCTCCAGATCACGCACCCTGTGGGCTATGAGTGCCCCATTGATGCCAGCGGCAGCGGTCGCGCCGCGGGACCCCTGGTTCCGACGACACCCACCCCTTGCGCTGGCCGTCGCAGGGATCTTGTTCGCTGGAGTGCTCGGTCTGCGCATGTTCTTGGGCTCGCCAGTCGACGCGTACTCGATGCTCTACGCCTTGCCGATCGCCCTGGTCGCCACCACATTTGGCCTGAGGGCCGGCACGGTCGCGGGGCTGCTCGCCGTCGGCCTCACCGTGCTGTGGGCGATGACCCAGAGCGTTCACCTCACCACGACCGGATGGGCGTCCCGGGTGCTGCCGCTCCTGCTGTTGGGCGTGCTCCTCGGGCACGCGACAGACAGGGAACGCCGGGCACACGAGGAGCATCGGCGACTTGAAGCCGCCGCACTACTCCACCGCGAGGCGATAGAAATCAACGACTCACTGGTACAAGGCATGGCGGCAGCCAAATGGTCCTTCGAAGCCGGCCAGATAGATACCGGCACACGGATCCTCGAAAGGACCATCGCGGATGCACACGACCTCGATTCGAGCCTGATTCGGCGCGCCGACATAGGTGCGCGCACAGAACCGCTGTACGACCGCTCGACGTCGCTCCACGACCCAGTGCGCAAGCGCGACAGCCCCGATAGCCCGGCCAAACGCAGGGGTGCCGAGGCCGCCGTCCCCCAGCAGAGGGACACATCTTCATGATGTCCAGACGGCGAAGCCGACCCACGCAATTGCCTGCGCTCGGCTCGACGGCTATCGCCGGACGCCTTCAGCGCGACCCTGGTGGAGACGATAGGAGGGCTGATGACCAGCGACGAGAGATCATTTCCCAGTCACCTCAGAGAGAGTGCCCGAACGCGCGCGTCGGCCTCAGCCCGGGCGCGGCGACCCGGCTTGAGCAGTTCCGCGATGTTGGAGTACTCGCGGTCGACGAAGGTCTGGAAGTCCTGGGGCGGCTCGGTTCCGATCGGCAGGACGCGCAACGGCCTGGGGTCCCCCCAGTCTCTCGCGGAACACTCGATGCACCAGGTCGTCCAACGGCGTGACTGCGGCGCGTGTGTACAGGAAGAGGAGCCCTTCGTCGACCACCGTCTACCAGTGCTGCTCCTCGTCGCGCATCGCGTCGATCGTGCGCAGGGTGCCTCGTTCCCATGGCGAGAGCGAGATCGCTTTGGGCTGAGCGAGGTTGACGCACGTGTCGAAGCCGATGGACTTGCCGCTCTTCTTGTCGAACACCGCCTGCCGGTCCTGCACCAGGGCGATCTTCAGCAGCATCTCGAAAGCGTGCTGCAGGTTCAGCAGCAGACGGGTGACCCGCCCGTCGTCATCGAGACCGTCGAAGGCCAGCATCGCCGAGCGCATCGAGGACAGCGCCTTGTTGCGCAGGTATTGGCTCGGCGTCGTCGCGGGGTCCGCACACCATCACGAAGCCGGGAGAGAGGCGGGTGCCGGCCCACGAGTGCAGGCGCGCGAACTCCCCGACCGACGGCACGAGGAAGGCGTCGTCGCCTTCGCCGGGCTCGTCGTCAAGGGTGAACGCCTGCGTACCGGTCACTGCGATGCGTGACTCGGCCACGCTGACTCCCGGCAGCTGTTGTCGGGCAAGGGCGAGCAGCTGCCGCTGCTGCAGGCTCGCGGATGCAGTGTCGCTGAGCTGCTGTCGCGGAATGTCCCAAGAGAGAGTGTGGTGCGGGGCGATGCGGTCCGGCAACCGTCCCGCGGCCACGGTGCGCCACGCGATGTCGGTGCGTAGGCCGGCGGCGGGGCGTTGCGCTGGCTCAGGAAGTGCAGCGGTTGGCGAGCCAGTCGTGCAGCCCGCTCGCTGCGGCCGGAGTGAGCCGGTGTCCGCCGGCGTCGCGATGGGCGGTGGCGGGAGCGGCGGATTCGCCGAGCAGGTAGTCCCACGTCCGGGCAAGCAGCTCGGCGGGAATGACCTGGTCGGCGTCGCCCTGAGCGACGAAGACGGGCAGGCGGGCGAGACGTCCGGCCTCGACCGGTACGCCGGCATCGAACGGCAGGGTGCCGTAGAGGATGGCGGCGCCGGCGTACCGGCCGGGGTCGTCGAGGACGAGGCCGCCGGCGAAGGCGGCCCCTCCGCTGAACCCGACGAGCATCACGGCGCGCCCGGTGGGTGCGACGCCGTCGAGCCAGGTGCGGAACCAGGCCATGGTCTCGGCGAGGGACTCGGCGACCGGGCGGCCGATGCCGCGGTTGGCGAACCAGGCGAAGCCGCCGCCCTCGGCGATCGGCGCCCGGCGCAACTGCGTTTCCCCACCACTCGGCCGTGCCGGTGTCCGAGAACCGGGGATGGGGCTGCGAATCTCGGGTGTGGAGGGCTTAGCCCAAGGGCTGTGACTCAAGGCCGGCTTCTGGAAGGCGGTCTCCTCGTCGTCGCCAGTGGTCCGGGCGAAGCGCACGAAGGGGATCGTCCCAATGGTCCTGGTCATTGCGCGCACCATGCGATCCAACGGCAAGCAGGCGAGCGCAGTCGCCCGTCTCGGCGTTCAGGATCACCAGGAGGCGTCCTCATCTGTTGACCCGACCCACCGGGACAGGGTGGGGAAAGTCAGGCAGGCAGGGCACGCTGGCCGACGAACCACTGGAGGCTTCTTCCGCGACGGGACAACCCTCGCCTGGTGACAGGCTCGCTGGTCGCCGGCTCACCTCGCGATGTCCAGGGCGACGCCACGTGGACGAGTGCCTTCCCGTGGAGGACGGCGCAGGTCGAGCACCACGTCGCCGGTGCCGCCGAGGGACGGATACGCGTTGACACCGATGTGGAGGAGAGCGTCAGCGATCAGCCTGGTCGTCATGACCAGCACCCGACGTACGACCCGTCGCCTCGCCATCGTCGGTCTCGTGGCCGCCGCCACGTTGAGCACCCCGATGGTCGCCCCGGCTCTCGCGACGCCGCCCGGCAGCAACGGCCGGATCAGCTTCATGCGGCCGGACGACAACTTCCACTGGCAGGTCTGGACGGCGAACCCCGATCTGACCCACCAGCACCAAGTGACGAGCGGCGGCTTCGACAACGGCTGGGCGACCTGGTCACCGGACGGGACGCGCCTCGCCTTCGAGAGCACCCGCATCGCGCCCGAGGCGAACGGCGACCTGAAGGAGATCTACGTGATGCGGCCCGACGGCACGCAGATCACCCAGGTCACCCACATCGGCGGGTACTCAGACGAGCCGAGCTGGGCCCCCGACGCCTCGCTGCTGGCCTTCGCCTCCGACGGGGCCGACTACCCGCACAGCGCCGGCATCTACCTCGTCCGTCCCGACGGCACCGGGATGCGGCGGATCCTCGCTCTCCCGACCGACGATCCTCGGGCCCGCTGGTTGGAGGCCCCGCGGATCTCGCCGGACGGCAGGCACGTGGCCTACACCTACTACCGCGGCGGCAAGGACACCCCGCACAAGTACGCCGGCGAGGTCTCGGCCCTGTACGTCGCCGACATCGACGGCGGCCACCCCCGCCGGCTCACGCCGTGGGGCACGACCACCGGAGACGCCGACTGGTCCCCGGACGGGACGCAGCTGACCTTCGAGACCAACGGGACCCACCTGGGCAACTTCGCCAGTGTGATGGTGATCGGTGCCGACGGCAGCGGGTCGCACGCCTTGACCACCGACCTCTTCACGGGCATCGGGTACTTCAACGGGAACGGCAAGCAGCAGCCTCTGTTCATCAGCTCCAGCTACGACCCCGTGTGGTCCCCGGACGGGACGACGATCTTGTTCTCCCACGGTTCCTACGACTCCACGGGCGGAGCCACGGGCCTGCAGGTGATCCACCCCGACGGGAGTGGGCAAGAGTGGGTGTCCGACGTCCGGCTCGAAGAGCACCAGGTGGACTGGGGCACCGCTCCGCTCGAGTGACTGGCCGACCCGCGCGGGTCCACAATCCGCTCATGCCCGTGCCGCCCGCAGCCGTCCCGGCTGCGGGCGCGCTCGTGGCGGTGGTGGCGACGGGGGTACCTGCGCTCCTGCACCAGCGCGAGCCTGATGTCGTCAACCTGGCTACCGGGCTCGTGCTGCTCGTGTCGGGCTCCCAGCTCTCGGCCCTCCGGCAGACGCGGCCCACCGGCACGCTGCTCGTCCTGGCCGCGGTCGCGTGGTTCCTGCCGGACCTGGCCCCCGACGTCGACGCGCTGGGAAGGGTGCTCGCCTACGGGTCCCTGGTCCACGTGACGGCCGTCGTGGCGGCGGTCCTGGTCGCACCGGAGGGGCGTGTCGTGCGCCGTGTGCACAGGGTGGCCCTGGCGGTCTCGGCCGCGGCATCCCTGTCGGCGTTCACGGGCGGGTACGAGCTCGCTGTCCCGGCCGCCGGCGTGGTTCTCGTGCTCGCGGTCGTCGTTCCCGATGTTCGTCGATGGTGGGCCACCCGCCCCGGCCGCACGTACCTCGTGGCTGTCGTGGCCACGGCCATGGCACTGGCCGGAGTGCCCACCGTTCGTGCGCTGGTGGGCACGAGCTCGGAGGCGTGGCTGTTCGCGGCGTACGGCGGGCTCCTCGCGACCGCCTCGGTGGCGCTGGTGCGAGTGGGGCCGTGGCTGCGGCGGGCGACCGCGCTCGACGTGGGACCTGACGCGCTCATGTCGCTCGACGACCTCCTGGCCGAGGTGACCGGCGATCCCGCAGCCCACGCGGTGGTGCGGGTGGCGCCGGACGCCTGGGTGCGGCTCGACGGCCGACCGGCAGCACCGGCCGAGCTCGACGACCTCGCCGTCGTGGTCGCCCGTCGACCCGTGCCGCCGGCGCTGCGCGCGACCGTCGACGAGGGCCTCAGGCTCGCCGCGCAGAACCTGGTCACGCGGCGGGTGGTCCACGAGCGGGTGACCGAGCTTGAGCTGCTGCGCACTCGCCTGGTGCGGGTCGAGGACGACGAGCGAACGGAGCTGGTGACCCGGCTGCGCCAAGGGCCCCTCGCAGCCCTCGTGCGGCTGCGCGCCGACCTGGCCGGCGGACGAGCGCCGGACGCCCTCCTGCGTCGGGTTCGGGAGACGGAGGACGACCTCACGCGGGTGGCGTCCGGGCTGGACCCGTTGGACGGGTACGCGTCGGTCGCCGAGGCGCTGCGCGTCCTGGCGCAGCAGGAGGGCGCCGAGGTCCGGGTCGACGCGGGCTGCCGGCCGGGTCCGACAGGTGGGAGGGCGCTGTGGTTCGCCTGCTCGGAGGCCTTGGCCAACACGGTCAAGCACGCACCCTCGGCCCGGCGGCAGGTCACGCTCGCGTCGGACGACCCCTGGGTCGTCCTGGTCGTGGCCGACGACGGCCCGGGGCCGGGACGCGCCACCGCCCGGGGCCTGGTGGGGGTGCGCGACCGCATCGCCGCCGTCGGAGGGTCCGTGGACGTGGCGGACCTGCGCCCAGGGACCCGCGTCGAGGTGCGCGTCCCGGGCACGCGTCACCACCTAGACGAAGCGGGTGCTGGCGCCGATGCGGCCCACCGCGCCCCGTCCCTAGCGTCGACGTCACCGACCGAGGAGGCGTCACCATGAAGGTCCACCCACCCTTGTCCGCGGCTCTCGGTGCCGTCTCCCTGCTGGCGCTGACCGCCTGCGGAACGGCCCCACCTCCACCTGCCAAGGACGGGGGATCGGCACGTCCGCTCGACGTGGTCGCGGTCGCCTACACGACCAACAGCCTCACCGGGGAGACCCTGGCGCAGCTCGGCACGGACCTGGCCGAGGCCTCCGGTGGCGCGATCAGCATCGAGGAGGGACCACCCGTCGATGCCGGCGCCCAGGACGGCTCCTCCGACGTCATCGGGATGGTCCGAGACGGCGACGCCGACCTGGGGATCGTCGCGTCCCGCACCTTCGACCTCGAGGGTGCCACCAGTCTCCAGGCCCTCAACGCCCCCCTCGTCTTCGAGTCCCCCGGTCAGGTCGCGACCTTCCTGGCCGACCCGGTCACCGACCGCATGCTCGGCGGGCTGGAGCGGGCCGGAGTCGTGGGCCTGGCCCTGGCCTACGACCAGATGCGTCAGCCGCTGGGCTTCCGTGGGCCCCTGACGCCGACGAACCTCGACGGGAAGCGCGTGCTGGTCCGGCCCAGCAAGGCCTCCGCGATGGCGTTCGCGGTGCTGGGCGCCATCGCTGATCCCCGCAACGGCGACGACGCCGCGAACGCCATCAGCCGGGGGGACGTCGCCGGCGCCGAGACCTCGGTCGACCGGCCGTCGGGCCCCCAGGGAGAGTCTCACGCCCATGTCTCGACCATCACCGCCAACGTGCAGCTCTCCGCGAAGGCCAACGTCGTCATCGTGAACCCCGACTGGTGGCATGGGCTCACCGCCGGCCAGCAGGACGCCGTGCGCGAGGCCGCCACGGCGACCCGCGACTGGTCGACGACCCAGACGGTGGCGCTGGCGGGCGCGGCGCGCGACTTCTGCGAGCAGCACTTCGGGGACGTCGCGGTGGCCGATGCCGCTGAGCTGGCCGCGTGGCGACGCGCCGTCGAGCCGGTGGTGAGGGACCTCGCGGCAGGGGACCCGGTCACGGCCGCGGCCCTGGACCGCATCGAGGAGATCGTGCGCGCAGAACCGTCGACAGACGTGCCGTCCCCCTGCTCCATGCTGCCGGCGGACGACCTGCCCTCCGTCCGGCCGGAGGGAGACCAGTCCGTGGTGGCCGGCCAGTGGCGGCTGCTGGTCTCGCCGGAGGACTTCGCCGCCGCCGGAGCCTCTCCGCAGGACGTCGCCAACAACCAGGGCGTGTGGACGTTCACGTTCGCCGGGGACGGCAGCTACTCGTACGTCGAACCGCGCGGCCGGTCCTGCGGCGGCACGTTCGCCGTGGCCGGTGACCGCATGTCGCTGTTCGAGGACACCAGCGTCGGTGACTGCGACGGGCACTGGGAGGTCGTCTTCCACCGCGAGGGCGACCAGATGACGTGGACACCGACGCCGGAGTGGCTCGCGACGTACCCGCCCACCACCGGCTTCCTCGCCCACCCCCTCGAGCTGATCGCGAGCCCCTAGACCCGTGATCACCCTGGCCCTGCTGGTCGCCACCGCACTCACGGTCACGGGTGCGGTGGCGGCGGCGGGCACCGCGGTCTCACGGATGCGCTCCGGCGCGGCGGTGGCGGCCGGGGCGGTCCTGGTCGTCGTCGTCGACGGCCGCACCTTGGCCGCCGGCCCGACCGCGCGCTCGGTGGCCACGGCCGGCCTCCCGCTGGTCCTGGTGCTCGTCGGCCTGGTGGTCCATGGCCGCAGGCCGGGGGTTCTGGCTGCTGCCGCCGGAGCCGTCCTGGCCGGCCCGGTGCGACAGGCGCTGGACGACCCCTTCCACGACCCCGGCTGCCTGCGGCTGTGCGACCCGAACCCGCTGGTCGTCTCCCCGCACCCCGGCCTGGCCGACGCGGTCACGCTCGTCGGGGGCGTCGCGCTCGTCGGTGGCCTGGTGCTCGCCTCCCGTGGCCCGTGGCCGCGGACCCTCGGCGGTCTCGCGACGGCCGGGTTCGCGAGCTGGTCGCTGGTGACCGGGACCCTCGCCGGTGGCGTGCTGGCCGGGAGCGTGGCCGTGGTCCTGCTCGCCGCCGAGCTCGCCCGTGCCGAGTCGGCCGCGGCCCGCCTGACCGACGCGGTGGCAGCCCTGGCGACGGCGGAGGACCCGGAAGACCTGCTGGCCCGGGCCTTCGGCGGCAGGCCGGTCGTCCTCGGCTACCCGGTGGGCGAAGGCCTGGTGATCGACCGATCGGGTCGCCGGCTGCCAGCGAGCGCGCCGGACGAGACCGTCATCGAGGTGAGTGGGCCGACGGGAGTCGTGGCCGAGCTGCGCGGACAGCTGTCCGGCGTTGGGCCGGTGGCCGTGGCGCGCGCGCTTCGCGGACCAGCCCGTCTGGCCCTGGAGAACAACCGGCTCGCCGCCGAGGCCACCCTGCGCGCGGACCAGCTGCGGGCCTCGGCGGCGCGCCTGGTCTCCCTGGCCGAGGAAGGCCGGCGCCGGCTCGAGCAGGACCTGCACGACGGCGCCCAGCGCCACGTGCTGAACCTCGGTCTCGCCGTCCGTGCCGAACAAGGCCTGGGGGACGACGTTCGCGCACGTGCGGCCGGTGTCATCAAGGCGGTGCTCGACCAGCTGCGCGACCTCGCCCACGGCATCAGCCCCCCCGAGCTCGAGACCGGGGGCCTGGCGCACGCCTTCGCCGGCCTGGCCGACCGCAGCCCGGTGCCGCTGGACGCCGGGGTGGTTCCCGCCGCCCTGGACACGGCGTCCGCCCACGCGGCGTACCGCCTCGTCGAGGAGACCCTGCGCTCTGCCACCGCACCGGTCACGGTGCGTCTGACCGAGGGACCGGGGTGCTGGCGGCTCGCGGTCACCACGGAGGAGGGCGGGTCGACACCGCCGAGCGGATCGGACCGCTTCCGTGCCCTGGGTGGTTCGCTGGTGTCGCAGCGCGTCGGGGCCGGGTGGCGGCACGAAGGGCGGCTGCCCCGGGAGGAGGCGCGATGACCACGGTCGTCGTCGCCGAGGACGAGCTGGTCACCCGCTCCGGCATCGTGCACATCCTGCGCGCCGGTGGACTCGACGTCGTGGCCGAGACCCAGGACCTCGCCGGGCTCCTCGCCGCCGTCGAACAGCTCGCCCCGGACGCCGCCGTCGTCGACGTCCGAATGCCACCCACTCACACCACGGAGGGCCTCGAAGGCGCCGCGCTGATCCGCCTGCACCATCCGGGCACCGCCGTCCTCGTGCTCTCGCACGTGGTCGATCCCGAGCTGGTGATGGGTCTGTTGGAGCAGCACTCGCACATCGGCTACCTGCTGAAGGACCGCGTCCTCGACGAGTCGACCCTGGTGGACGGCGTGCGCCGCGTGGTCGGCGGCGAGCTCGTCGTGGACCCGGCCGTGGTGGCCGCAGTGCTGGACCGCAAACGTCGCAGTGAGCCGCTTGCCCGCCTGACGGCGCGCGAGCGGGAGGTGCTCGGCCTGGTTGCCGAGGGGCTGAGCAATGCCGGCATCGCCCAGCGACTGGTCCTCAGCGAGCGCACGGTCGAGGTACATGTCGCGCAGCTGCTCACCAAGCTGAACCTCCCCCAGGACACCACGGCCAACCGCCGAGTGCTCGCCGTCCTCACGCACCTTCGCGCAGCCACTTAGGGCGCAGCTCGCGCTGGTAGAACCGACGCCGGCTGTCAGCGGCGCAGCCGCCCGTGCCCAAGGTCCCGCCGGGGAGGGACCGAGTCCCCTGGGGAGGAGTGCGACGTCCCGAGATGCTGGCCGTAACCGAAGGCGTGTCGAAGGGGATGATCACCATGACGCCTCGCTGGTCGGTGACGTGGTCGGCATTCTGGCCCGGTCTGGCGGCGTCCACCGGATCCGGAGTCTGGTGGCAGACCCACGGCGAGACGTCCGGCCAACCTCAGCAGCGTGGAGGTGAGGTGACGTCGCGCGACCGCGTCCTGGCCCTGGCCCGGCACCCGTCGTTCACCTCAGCCGTCGCTGCGCGCGTCGTTCACGAGCTCGGCTGGGAGGAGCTCGTGGATGTCTGGGACGAGACCGGGCGCCTGCTCTTCATGCCGGCCAACCTTAGGCACCTGGTGGGTTACGTCCGGGTGCGGGCTGCGGTGCTGGACGAGCTCGAGGGCCGCAACCCCCGCAAGTTCCACCGCTGGTACGCCAGGCAGTGGGAGTCCCTGGACCAGGGCCGTCGTACGGGCAGGTGAGGGCGCCGCGGAACGACCAGGCCGCGACGTGGTCCGTGTGATGAGTGCTCCGGTCCTGTGCGGGACGGTGAGTGCTCGCTACGACGCCAGGGAGCCGGCGAAGATCTGCCACGCGAGAGCGGACTTCGCCACGAGGCTGAGCACGAGGTAGACCTTCTCGCCGAAGGCGTAGCTGCGCCACGGGCCGACCTGCCGGTACTGCAGCCACTGGTTGACGGCGAAGCTGTTGAAGAACACGAACAGCGACACGAAGATGCCGACCACGAAACCCGGGACCTCCTCGGCAGCCACCAGGTTGTAGCCGATCGACAGCCAGGGCGCCGCCCCTGCGATGCACCCGAACCAGAACGGTCTCATCGTCACGGTACGACGACCCGGAGGGTTGGCGGCCTCCTGCAACCAGCCGAACAGGATCATGGCGACGTTGGCGCCGGCGATCCCGATCAATGCAGAGACCCCGTCGATCCCCGTGTACAGCGCGATGAGCACCACCATCAGCGTCGCGCTGAAGGAGTACTCGACCCAACGGAACCGGTTGATGCCGGCGCGCAGGTCGTCGTCGTAGGCACGTCGGAAGACCGTCGCGGTGGCCAGGTGGTCGAGGGCCGCGAGCGCGAGGAACACCGCGACCGCGGGACCGACCGAGAGGTCGAACAGCTCCTCGGGCATCCCCGGAGGCGTGCCCGGAGGGCCGAGTGGCAGCGACCGGGTCACCGTGACGGCGAAGTCCGTTGCCAGGGCGAGGATCGCCGCCGCCTGCCCGAGATGGAGCAGCGCGAGGGCGAGGTTCCAGCCGCGCAGGGTACGCAGGTTGCCGGCGGTGACACCGGTGGCGCTCGGCTGCGGGTCGGACATGGTCCCATCCTGCCGGGGCCGCCCAGACCACCACCCAGGTCGGCCACCTGGGTGGAGCGGTTGAGCCGGCTGTCAGGCATCTTGATCCGATCTATTTGCCTCAACTCGCGCATTTATGGGCACGGATCATCGAAATCAAGGCTAGACATCCGATGTCTCGGCGTTTAGAGTCGCGGCCACGAGAGGAGGGACCCCCTGTGCCTGACATCGAGGCGATGCACCACCACCGCCACCGCGGAGCCGTCGAAGAGACGCAGTCGCCGTCCGGGCACGGGTCGGACCTCGCCCAGGAAGTCGAGGCCATGCGGATCCAGGACCCTGACCGCGCGGACGAGGGCCTGCTCAGGCTGAAGGCCCTTGGCGCCCTGCTGGTGCTGCTCCGGCTCGGGCCGGTGCTGATCCTCGGGGTGCTGGTGGTGATCATGGCGAACCTGTCGCCGGTCTTCGCCACCACCCAGAACCTCGGGAACGTCCTCGCCCAGACCGCGGTCATCGCGATCCTCGCGATCGGTCAGCTCCTGGTGATCCTGACCAGGGGCATCGACCTCTCGGTCGGGTCGAGCCTCGCCCTGTCGGCGGTGGTGGGGGCCACCGTCTTCGGTTCCTCGGACGGTGGCGCGCTCACGGTGCTGGCGATGCTCGGCACGGGCGCGGCTGTCGGGGCCGTCAACGGGCTGGTGCTCGTCTACGGCCGGTTGCCGCATCCCTTCATCATCACGCTGGCGACGCTGAGCATCGCCCGCGGCCTCGCCCTGGGCATCTCGGGTGGCCAGCCCATCCGCGGGATGCCGGACGTGGTGAGCACCATCGGCGGCGACAGCGCGACGTGGCTGGCCGCGTGGCTGCCGAACTCGACGTTCCTGGTCGCCGGCGTGGCCGTCGTGACCACGGTCTTCCTCACGCGGATCGTCTGGGGTCGCTGGATCTACGCCGTGGGTGGCAACCCCGACGGCGCGCGACGCCTCGGCATCCCGCGCTCCGCGGTGCTCATCTCGGTCTACGTGTGCAGCGGTCTGCTGGCGGGAGTCGCGGCCATCGTGACGTCGGGCCGGCTCAACGCCGGGTCGCCCACCTTCGGCGACCTCGCTGAGCTCGACGCGATCGCCGCGGTCGTGATCGGCGGCGCCAGCTTCCTCGGTGGCCGCGGACACGTCGGGCATGCGCTGGTCGGCGCGTTCATGATCGGCGTGATCCGCAACGGCATGAACCTCCTCAACATCGAGGCCTACCTGCAGCTCATCGTCATCGGCGTCGTCATCGTCATCGCGGTCGAGAGCGACGTGCTGCGCGGTCGTCTGGAGAGCAGGTTCCGGGTGCTGCAGGCGGCTGCGTCATGAGCGACGCCCCGGCGCTCGCGGTCCGCGGCGCGACGAAGCGCTTCGGGGCGGTCCTGGCCCTGGACGAGGTGGACGTCGTGGCCCAGCACGGTGAGGTGCTGGCCGTGCTCGGGGACAACGGTGCGGGCAAGTCGACGCTGATCAACTGCATCAGCGGCGTCCACCGACTCGACGCCGGCCTCATCGAGGTGGAGGGCGAGGAGGTGTCCATGTCCAGCCCGGCGGTGGCACGGGCCGCCGGTATCGAGACCGTCTACCAAGACCTCGCGCTCTTCGACAACCTCGACGCCACCGCGAACCTCTTCGCGGGCCGCGAACAGGCCGTTCCGGCGTGGCTGCCTCGTGGTATGCGCTGGATGCGTCGTAGCGAGATGAACCGGGCCTCCGCCGAGCGCCTGCGCCGGCTGCAGATCTCGCTGCCGGACCGCGCGTCCAGCGTCGGCATGATGTCCGGCGGCCAGCGCCAGGCGGTGGCGGTCGCGCGCTCGGCCGCGTTCGCCTCCCGCATCGTGATCCTCGACGAGCCGACCGCCGCTCTGGGGCTGCGGGAGTCGCGCCAGGTGCTCGACCTCATCCTGCGGCTGCGCTCCGAGGGTTGCGCCGTGATCGTCATCTCCCACGCCATGGACCACGTCATGGAGATCGCGGACCGGGCCGTGGTCATGCGACGAGGTCGTGTCGTGGGTGAAGAGGTGCCACGCCCTGAGAACAGGTCGCGGTTGGTCTCGCTGATCGTGGGGGGTGAGAGCTGACCGCACACGACTCGACCCGCTCCACCTCGCCGAACCGCGCTGCGGGACGGCTTGGCGAGACACGCCTGTCTTCGGAAGGACCACCACAAGCATGAAGAGAAGGACTCACCTGCTGGCCGCCGTGGCGGCCACGGCACTGCTGGCTGCTGGATGCTCGAACGACGACTCCAAGGCCGCCGACGACGGCTCCGGTGACGGAGGCGGGGACGCCGTCACGATCGGGTTCATCACCAAGTTCCCCGTCGACTTCTACGACACCATGGTCGACGCGGCGAAGGCGTGGGACGCCGACGAGGCCGGAGCCGAGGTCCTGTTCGCGCAGGGCAAGAGCGGCACCGACGACGAGGGTGAGATCGCGGCCATCCAGTCCTTCGTCACCCAGCAGGTCGACGCCATCGTCATCACACCCACCAGCCCGAACGTGCAGGACGACCTCCAGAAGGCCGTCGACGCCGGGATCGTGGTGATCCTGGTCGACAACGACATCCCGGACTGGGACGCCAAGACCTCGGTCGTGGCCACCGACAACAAGGCAGGCGGCGAGCTCGCGGGACAGTGGCTCGCGGAGAACCTGCCTGACGGAGCCCAGATCGCCGTCCTGCAAGGCGTGCTCGGCAACCCGTCGCTCGAGGACCGCGTCACCGGCATGAAGGACGCTCTGGGGGACGCCGCGGAAGTCGTCGCCGAGACGCCGACCGACTGCGACCAGACCAAGGGGCTCGACGCCGCGCAGGACATCCTCACCGCGCACCCGGACATCGACGGCATCTATGCGGCCTGCGGACCGCCCCTGCTCGGGGCGCTCGAAGCCATCGACGCCATCGGCAAGAGCGGCAAGCTGGTCACCGTGGGGTTCGACGCGTCTCCCGACGAGCTGGCCGCGATCGGTGACGGCACCGAGTCCGGCTCGGTGGCCCAGTTCCCCGACAAGATGGGCAGCATGGGTGTCCAGGCCGCGTTCGACGCGATCAACGGCAAGGACGTGCCGCCGACGATCGACACGGGCACGGAGATGGTGACCTCGGACAACGTGGACCAGTTCCAGTGATCTGTTGACGAGACAGCATGACCGTCGCGCCGGTCGCCAGCGGGCGACCGGCACGACGCCTGCCCTGGTGGACAGCCACGTGCACTTCTGGGACCGCCGGCGCTTCTACTACGCGTGGCTCGCGAGTGCCGACTCCGCGCTGCGGCGCGACTTCCTCCCGCAGGACCTGAACTCGGAGCTGGCATCGCTGACCCGTGTCACCCCGGCGGGCTCCGTCTTCGTCCAGGCCGACTGCCGCGCGGAGCAGAGCGAGGGCGAGGTGCAGTGGATCCACCAGCTGGCCGACGACGGCGCCGACGTGCTCGCCGTCGTGGCGCACGTACCCCTGGACAAGGGAGCGGACTGTGCGCCGGACCTGGAGCACCTGGTGCGCACCGCACCTCTCGTGTCGGGCGTCCGACGACTCCTGCAGGACGAGCCGCCCGGGTTCGTCACCGATCCGTCCCTGGTCGCGGGTGTCCGGCTCCTCGCCGCACATGGCCTGACGATGGACCTGTGCGTGCGGCAGCACCAGCTCGGCGAGGTGGTGGACCTGGTCGACCGCTGTCCGGACGTGCTGTTCGTCCTCGACCACCTCGGCAAGCCCAGCGTCACGGCCGAGGACTTCGCCCCGTGGGCGTCCGAGCTGACCAGGCTGGCGGCCCGTCCCCACGTGCGGTGCAAGCTGTCGGGGCTCCTGTCGGAAGCTCCCGCCGGACGACGTACGACGAGTGCCCTGCGCCCGTGGCTCGAGCACGCTCTGACGGCGTTCGGACCGAGTCGCTGCATGTTCGGCAGTGACTGGCCGGTGCTGACCAGCGTGGCCGGCTACCACCAGTGGTGCGAGACCGTCCTGGACGTGGTCGCCGACCTGCCCGAGGAGCACCGCACGTCCGTGCTCAGCGGGACGGCGACGGCCACCTATGATCCGGTCAACCGCGCCGCTCGAGCGAAGGATCCGTGCCATGGCCCTGACGGATGAGGCAATCCTCCGGATCAAGGAGATGATCCTCGGCGGCCAGCTCAAGCCCGGGGACCGCCTGCCCCGTGAAGCGGACCTGGCCGAGACGTTGGGGCTCTCGCGCAACTCGCTGCGCGAGGCGGTGCGCGCCCTGGCCCTGATCAACATCCTCGACGTGCGCCAGGGCGACGGGACCTACGTGACGAGCCTGGACCCCCACCTCCTCCTGGACACGCTGACGTTCGTGGTCGACTTCCACCGCGACGACAGCGTGCTCGACTTCCTCCGGGTACGCAGGATCCTGGAGCCGGCAGCCGCCGCGATGGCCGCGCAGCTGGTCACGCCCGAGCAGGTTCGGCAGATGCAGGAGGTGGTCGACGCCTCCCGGCTGGACGCGACACCGGAGGACCTGCTGACCTCCGACATCGAGTTCCACCGCCTGGTCAGCAGCGCCTCGGGCAACTCGGTGCTCGCGTCGCTGATCGAGGGCCTCTCCGGCCCGACCAACCGGGCGCGCGTCTGGCGCGGTCGCACCCAGGCCGGTGCCCAGGAACGCACCGTTCGCGAGCACCAGGCCATCCTCGATGCGCTGGCGGCCGGCGAGCCGGACCTGGCCCATGCCGCGATGGTCTCGCACGTCGCCGGCGTCGAGGCCTGGCTGCGGCTCGTGCGGTGACCTCCGCCAAACATCCCATCAATACGGGCCGACGATGCGTTCGAGGCACCTAAAGCCGCCGAATAGCCCCATTGACATCGGATGAATCCTGGGCCTAGCCTCCGCAAGACCGGAGGAGGTGGAGATGGCGCGATTCGTGTCGCTGGAGTCGATCGACGTCCGGTTCCCGACCTCCCAGCACCTGGACGGGTCCGACGCCATGAATCCGGAGCCCGACTACTCGGCGGCGTACGTCGTGGTCCGCACCGACGCCGACGACGGGCTCGAGGGACATGGGTTCACGTTCACCACCGGGCGCGGCAACGACGTGCAGACGGTGGCCTCGGCCGCGTTGGCGCCCTGGCTGGTCGGTCGCGACGTCGATGACGTGCTGTCCCACCTGGGTCCGTTCGGCCGCGAGCTGACCCACGACCCCCAGCTGCGGTGGCTGGGCCCCGAGAAGGGTGTCGTCCACATGGCGTGCGGCGCGCTGATCAACGCGCTCTGGGACCTGCGCGCCAAGCGCGCCGGCCTGCCCCTGTGGCAGCTGCTCTCCGGGCTCGAGCCGGAGGAGATCGTCGACCTGGTCGACTTCAGGTACCTGACCGACGCGCTCACGCCCGCCGACGCGCTCGCCCTCCTGCGGGGGGCCGCGCCGGACCGGGCCGAGCGCCAGCGGGTGCTGCTGGAGCGTGGCTACCCGGCGTACACGACGACGCCGGGCTGGCTGGGCTACGACGACGCCAAGCTGGCCCGCCTCGCCCGCGAGGCCGTGGCGGACGGGTTCCCGCTGATCAAGCTCAAGGTCGGAGCCTCCCTCGACGACGACCTGCGACGGCTGGCGGTCGCTCGCGACGCGGTGGGTCCAAGCGTCGGGATCGCCATCGACGCCAACCAACGCTGGGACGTCGACGAGGCCACGGCCTGGATGGCGCGTCTGAGCGAGTTCGATCCCTACTGGATCGAGGAGCCGACGAGTCCCGACGACATCCTCGGCCATGCCGTCATCCGGGCGAAGATCGCGCCGGTGCGGGTGGCGACGGGCGAGCACGCCCACAGCCGCGTCATGGTCAAGCAGTTCCTGCAGGCCGGCGCGGTCGATGTCATCCAGATCGACGCCAGCCGGGTGGCGGGGGTCAACGAGAACGTCGCGATCCTCCTGCTCGCTGCCAAGTTCGGCATTCCCGTGTGCCCGCACGCGGGAGGCGTCGGGTTGTGCGAGGTGGTGCGCCACCTGGCGATGTTCGACTTCGTCGCGGTGAGCGGGACCATGGACGACCGGTTCGTCGAGTACGTCGACCACCTCCACGAGCACTTCGTCGACCCGGCGGTGGTCGTCGGCGGTCGCTACCTCGCCCCGACGGCGCCGGGCACCAGCGCGGAGATGCGCCGACAGTCCGTCCTCGACCACCGCTTCCCGGACGGCCCGGTCTGGAGGGACCGGTGATGCTGGCCGCCCAGTACGTCGCCGGCTACGGCATCGAGGTCGCGGAGGTCGCGCCCCGCCCTCCCGGACCCGGCGAGGTGCAGGTCGAGGTGGCGTACGTCGGGATCTGCGGGACCGACCTGCACATCCTGGCCGGGCACATGGACGAGCGGATCGCCGACCACGGCGTGATCGGGCACGAGATGTCCGGCCGGGTGGCCGCGACGGGGGAGGGCGTCACCGGGTGGTCGCCCGGCGACCCGGTCACGGTCATGCCGCTGCGCTGGTGTGGGCAGTGCCCCACGTGCCGCGCCGGGAACGAACACATCTGCGATCACCTGGACTTCGTGGGGATCGACTCACCCGGGGCCATGCAGCAGCGCTGGACCGTGCCGCAGGAGCTGCTGGTACCCCTGCCCGGCGCCCTGTCGTTGCGGGCAGCCGCACTCGTCGAGCCCGTGGCCGTGGCCCATCACGACGTCGTCCGCGCTTCGCTCTCGCCGGGGGAGTCCGCCTTGGTCATCGGCGGCGGCCCCATCGGCGTCCTCATCGCCGTCGTCGCTCGCACGCGCGCCGCGGAGGTGCTGCTGGTCGAGCCGGACCCGTACCGTCGCTCGGTCGCGAGTGGTCTGGGGATCGACGTCCTCGACTCCGGCTCGGAGGACCTGACCGGTGCGCTCGACGCCTGGTCCGGCGGCGCCGGCGCGGCCGTGACGTTCGAGGTGTCCGGCACCCAGGCGGGCCTCGACCTGGCGGTGGCCGCCTTGGGCGCCCGGGGCCGGCTGGTGGCGGTCGGCATCCACGCGGAGCCCCGACGCGTGGACATGAGGCGGGTCTTCTGGAAGGAGCTCCAGCTCCTTGGCGCTCGCGTCTACGAGCGGGCCGACTTCACCGCGGCGGTCGAGCTCCTCGAGCGCGGGTCCGTCCCGGTGGACGCGATCGTCTCGAGGGTCGACGTCCTGGCGCAGGCACCCGCGGCGTTCGACAGCCTCGCCCGGGGCGGTCGGGTGATGAAGGTCCTCGTGGACTGTGGGGCGGCGGGAGGGTCGGCATGAGCACCGCAGGCTTGCGCGCCGGCCCGTCGTGCTTCGACCTGCGCGGTCGCCTCGCGGTGGTCACGGGCGCCCGCCGTGGTCTGGGACTGGCCATCGCGCGGGCGCTCGCGGCTGCCGGCGCCGACATCGTCGGCGTCAGTGCCTCCCTCGAGCCCTCCGGCAGCGAGGTCCAGGCCGACGTCGAGGCTCTGGGCCGGAGCTTCGAGGGCCACCGCGTCGACTTCGCGGACCGGGCCGCGGTCACCGCTTTCGCCCACCAGCTGAACGACGGGCGACCGGTCGACATCCTCGTCAACAACGCGGGAACCATCGAGCGGGCGCCCGCCGTCGACCACACCGACGCGTCCTGGGACCGCGTCCTCGAGGTGGACCTCTCGAGCCAGTTCGTGCTGACGCGGGAGGTCGGGCGTGGGATGGTCGCCCGCGGCGCCGGGAAGGTCATCTTCACCGCTTCGATGCTCAGCTACCAGGGCGGCGTCAACGTGGTGAGCTACGCGGCAGCCAAGAGTGGGATCGCCGGACTGACGCGGGCACTCGCGAACGAGTGGGCCCCCCACGGGGTCAACGTGAACGCGATCGCTCCCGGCTACTTCGCCACCGACAACACCGACGCCCTGCGCCGGGACCCGCAGCGCCACCGGGCGATCCTCGAACGGATCCCGGCCGGCCGCTGGGGATCACCGGAGGATCTCGGCGGCGCCGCCGTGTTCCTGTCCAGCCGCGCGTCCGACTACGTGCACGGCACGGTCCTGCCCGTCGACGGCGGGTGGCTGGGCCGGTGAACGACGTCCTCGAGTTCCACGGCCGGCACCGACTGGTTCCGGTCGTCGTGGTCGACCGCGCGGACCGCGCATGGCCGTTGGCCGAGACCTTGAGTGACGCCGGCCTCCCGTCGGCGGAGGTCACCCTGCGAACCCCGGCGGCCCTGTCGGTCATCTCGGCCATGACCGCCTGTCCCGGCTTCGTGGTCGGCGCCGGGACCGTCGTACGCCCCGCACAGGTGGAGCAGGCCGTCGCCGCCGGTGCTCGATACGTCGTGTCGCCCGGCTTCAGCGCAGCGGTCGACCGCGAGTGCCGGCAGCTCGGTGTCCTCCTCGTGCCGGGGGTCGCGACCGCCACCGAGCTCCAGGCGGCGCTGGAAGCGGGCCGTGACGTGGTCAAGTTCTTCCCCGCCGCCGCCGCCGGGGGCGCCGCGATGGTGGCCGCCCTCTCGGCACCGTTCCCGTCCGCGCGGTTCGTGCCCACGGGCGGCATCGGCGCCGCCGAGCTCGGCGACTACCTGCGCCTCACGTCCGTCCTTGCCGTCGGCGGGACGTGGCTGGCGCCGCGCGACGCGGTCGACTCGGGTGACTTCGAGCGGATCGCCCGTGACGTCCGCGAGGCGACCACGCTGGTGGAGCACCTGCGATGACCTTCCACACCCGCCTGCGCGAGGAGTGTGCGTACGACGCGGTCTCCCTCGGCGAGGTGATGCTGCGGCTGGACCCCGGCGAGGGCCGGATCCGCACGGCACGGGAGTTCCGGGTGTGGGAGGGCGGCGGCGAGTACAACGTCGCGCGGGGCCTGAGTCGCAGCTTCGGCCTCCGGACGGCGGTCGTCACCGCGCTGGTCGACAACGAGGTGGGCCGCCTGGTCGAGGGTCTCGTGCTCGCGGGAGGCGTGGACACGAGCTGGATCACGTGGGCCGCGGACGACGGGATCGGAAGCACCGTGCGCAACGGGCTCAACTTCACCGAACGCGGCTTCGGAGTGCGCGGCGCCAAGGGCGTCTCCGACCGGGGCCACAGCGCTGCGAGCCAGCTCGAGCCGGGTGACACGGACTGGGAAGAGCTGTTCGGCCGGCTGGGAGTGCGCTGGTTCCACACCGGTGGCATCTTCGCCGGGCTGTCGGCCGGAACCACCGACGTCGTCGTCGCGGCGATGGAGTCGGCACGCCGGCACGGGACCGTGGTCTCCTACGACCTCAACTACCGGCCGAGTCTGTGGAGCTCGGTCGGGGGCCCGGCCCGGGCCCGCGAGGTCAACGCCCGCATCGCCGGGCTGGTGGACGTGCTCATCGGCAACGAGGAGGACTTCACCGCCGCTCTCGGGTACGCCGTGGAGGGCGCCTCGCCCGACCTCACCGAGCTGCGACCCGAGGACTACGCCGCGATGCTCGGCACCGTGGCCCGGGACCTGCCGCAGCTCCAGGTCGCCGCCGTGACGCTCCGGAGCGTGCACAGCGCGAACCGCAACGACTGGGGCGCGCTCGCCTGGTCGGCCGAGGACGGCCTGGTCCGAGCCACCCAGCGCAACGGCCTGGAGATCCTCGACCGGGTCGGCGGTGGCGACAGCTTCGCCTCCGGGCTGGTCTATGCGCTCCTGACGGGGCGGGACCTCGCGACCGCGGTCGAGTACGGCGCCGCTCACGGGGCGCTGGCCATGACGACCCCCGGCGACACCTCGATGGCGACCCTGGCCGAGGTCGAGGCCCTCGTGCGCGGCGCAGGGGCGCGCGTCCAGCGATGAGGACGCCGCAGACGCCGTCCGCGATCACCGAAGGAGTCCCGCATGCGCTACCGCAGGCTCGGTGAGCGTGGCCGCGAGATCCCGGTCGCGTGCACGGACGACGGCACGTTCGACCTGCGCCCGCTCACCGAGGACCTCGACGGCGCCTTCCTCACACGCACGGAGCCCGCGCTCGTGCACCACGAGATCGGAAGAGGGGGGCTCCCCGTCCTTTCCGGCGCCGAGCGGCTGCGGGTGGGAGCGCCCGTCGCGCGGCCCGGGAAGGTGGTGTGCATCGGCCTGAACTACCGCGACCACGCGCGTGAGACAGGGACGCAACCGCCCGCGGAACCGGTGGTCTTCATGAAGGATCCGACGACCGTGGTGGGCCCCTACGACACCGTGCTGATCCCCCGGGGATCGACGAAGACCGACTGGGAGGTCGAGCTGGGCGTCGTCATCGGGGCCCAGGCTCGGTACCTCGACGACCCCGACCACGCCGCCTCGTGCGTCGGTGGCTACGTGATCTCGCACGACGTGTCCGAGCGGGCCTTCCAGCTCGAACGGGGTGGTCAGTGGGACAAGGGGAAGAGCTGCGAGACGTTCAACCCGCTGGGTCCGGAGCTGGTCACGCCGGAGGAGGTCCCGGACGTCCAGGCCCTGGAGGTCGGGCTCGCCGTCAATGGCGTCGTACGCCAGAAGAGCAGCACGGCGGAGATGCTCTTCGGGGTCCACCACCTCGTGTGGTACCTCAGCCAGTTCATGGTGCTGAACCCCGGCGACCTCATCAACACGGGTACGCCGGCGGGCGTCGGGCTGGGGACGCCTGGCGAGCCGTACCTGCGGCCCGGTGACGAGGTCGAGCTCTGGATCGACGGGCTGGGTCGCGCGCGCCAACGGTTCGAGGCCGCTCCGTGACCGTGGCGAGTGACTTCGCCGGCCTGGTCGGGCTGGTCACGGGCGGCGCCGCCGGCATCGGTGCCGCGATCGTCGGCGAGCTGCGCGCCCGGGGCGCGGTCGTCGCCGTGCTCGACGTGCATCCCTCCGGCGGGACCGACCAGCTCCGGTGCGACGTCACCGATCGCGCCCAGGTCGACGATGCGGTCCGCGCAGTGCTGGACCGGCACGGACGCCTGGATGTCGTGGTCAACAACGACGGCATGTCCGCGGTGGGGACCGTGGAGGACAACGACGACGCGGAGTGGCACCGCGTGCTCGACGTCAACGTGGTCGGCATGGCCCGCGTCTCGGCTGCCGCACTCCCGGCATTACGGCGCTCGCCCGCCGCGGCCGTCGTCAACGTCTGCTCGATCGCCGCACTCAACGGCCTGCCCCACCGGGCTCTCTACAGTGCGTCCAAGGGAGCCGTGCTCGCGCTGACCTACGCCATGGCGACCGACCACGTCCGGGAGGGGATCCGGGTCAACGCGGTGAGTCCCGGCACGGTGCACACGGCGTTCGTCGACCGGATGCTGCAGCAGTTCGACGATCCTGCCGCCGAGCGACGGGCCCTCGATGCACGACAGGCGACCGGGCGCATGGTCACCCCGGACGAGGTGGCCGGGGCGGTAGCCTATCTGGCCAGCCCGCGCTCGGGCTCCACGACCGGGACAGCGCTCGAGGTCGACGGCGGTGTGACGCACCTGCGCATCAGGCCGGACCTGGGCCCGGCCCGGTAGGGGCCCGCGACACCGACCCCGACGGCGCTCAGCGCTGGGGCACGAGCGACGCCGGAGCGTCGAGGACCTGGTCGAAGACCTGGTACGCCGCGCCGGTCGCACCGGCCGCGGGGTCCTCGTCGGCCACCCGGACGTCCGGCGGTCGCCAGGGCGACGAGAGCACTCGTTGCTCCATCTCGCGCAGCACTCCCGGTCGCAGCGCGTCGGCCGCGTGGGCGAGATGGCCTCCGAGCACGATCGTCGGGATGTCGAGCAGGTTGACCACGGCGGCCAGCGCGACGCCGAGGGCCCATCCGGCCCGCTCGACGTCCTGGCGCAGCGCGCGCAGGCCGGCGTACTGCTCGAGGCAGCCCCGCGAGCCGCACGAGCAGGGCGGGCCGTCGGTGTCCACGGTGATGTGCCCGACCTCGCCGGCCCAGCCGTAGCGGCCGCCGAACACGCGTCCGTCCAGCACGATGGCCCCGCCGACGCCGACCTCGCCGGAGACGTAGAAGAAGTCGGTGTACGGACCCGGTCGTCCCGGCGCGGCTGCCGCCACGGTCCGCGCCGCCAGCTCGGCCTCGTTGGCCACCGTGAGGGCGGATCCCCCGAGGCCGCGCGGCAACAGGCGCCTGATGGGCACGTCGGCCCACCCCAGGTTGGGCGCGCTGAGCAACCGGCCGTGCCGGGCCGCGACCAGGCCGGGCACGGCCAGCCCCCGTCCGACCAGCCGCGTCGAGGCAGGAGCGGCGCGCTCGACCGTGCGCGCCATGAGGCCCAGCCGGCGCAGCACCTCGACAGGATCGCTCCCGGAGAGGTCACCGGGGACGAGGTCCTCGGAGAGGACCCGACCCCGGAGGTCGACGACCCTGGCGGCCAGGAAGCCCGGGTTCACCTGCATCCCCAGGGCGGCCACGCCCGACCCCGCCACGAGGGGCGTGCCCGGGCGGCCGCGCCCCGGGGCCGGCGACCGGTCGAGCTCGTCGAGCAGACCGCCGGTGACCAGCTCGTCCGCCAGGCGCGACACGGTGGAGCGGGTCAACCCGGTCGTCGCCGCCACCGCGGCGCGGGACGGTGGCTCCTCGGCCGCCAGCACCGTCGCGAGCACCAGGCGCAGGTTGCTGTCCCGCAACGACGCCTGTCGCGACGGTCCTTCTCGTGATCCGGTCACCCTTGCCCCTACCCGTCGAACCCATTATGTTTAGCCATACAACAAATACCACAGGAGCAGCTCATGGTTCGTGCACCTCAGCCGGATGACCGGTTCTCCTTCGGCCTGTGGACGGTGGGGTGGCTCGGCGTCGACCCGTTCGGGACCGCCAGCCGGCCCGCTCTCGCCCCCGAGGAGTACGCCGGACGCCTCGCCGAGCTGGGCGCATGGGGCGTGACCTTCCACGACAACGACGTGTTCGACTTCGGCGCCGACGAGAGCGCGCGCGCGAAGGCGGCCCAGTCCTTCAAGCAGGCCTGTGACACGGCCGGCCTGGTGATCGAGATGGTCACCACGAACACCTTCACCCACCCGGTCTTCAAGGACGGCGGGCTCACCAGCAACGACCGGTCCGTGCGTCGGTTCGGGCTGCGCAAGGTGCTGCGGGCCGTCGACCTCGCGGCGGAGATGGGCGCATCGACGTTCGTGATGTGGGGAGGTCGCGAGGGCAGCGAGTACGACGGGTCGAAGGACCTGCACGCCGCCTTCGACCGCTACCGGGAGGGCCTCGACACCGTCGCCGGCTACATCAAGTCCCAGGGGTACGGCCTGCGCATCGGGCTGGAGCCGAAGCCCAACGAGCCACGTGGCGACATCTTCCTGCCCACGGTCGGCCACGCCCTGGCGCTCATCGCCGAGCTCGAGCACGGCGACATCGTCGGCCTCAACCCCGAGACGGGTCACGAGCAGATGGCCGGGCTCAACTACACGCACGCCCTCGGGCAGGCGCTGTGGAGCGGCAAGCTCTTCCACATCGACCTCAACGGACAGCGGGGCATCAAGTTCGACCAGGACCTGGTGTTCGGTCACGGCGACCTCATGTCGGCGTTCTTCACCGTCGACCTGCTGGAGAACGGCTTCCCGAGCCGACCGGACGGCCCGAGGTACGACGGGCCGCGCCACTTCGACTACAAGCCCTCGCGCACCGAGCACATGGCCGGTGTCTGGGAGTCGGCCAAGGCCAACATGGCGACATACCTGATGCTCGCCGAGAAGGCCCGCGCCTTCCGGGCCGACAGCCGGGTCACCGAGGCGATGGCGTACGCCGGGCTGCCGGAGCTCGCCGAGCCGACGATGGCTCCGGGGGAGTCGGTGTCCGACCTGCTGGCCGGGGACGACGGGTTCGACCCGGATGTCGCCGCCGAGCGCGACTTCGGGTTCGTGCGGCTGCAGCAGCTGGCTCTCGAGCACCTGATCGGATGACCCTCGTCGCCGGGGTCGACTCCTCGACGCAGTCGTGCAAGGTCGTCATCCGGGACGCGGACTCCGGCGCGCTCGTCCGGGAGGGCTCGGCCACGCACCCCGACGGCACCGAGGTCGACCCGCAGGCGTGGTGGCTCGCGCTCCAGGAGGCGCTGGACCGCGCCGGCGGCCTCGCGGACGTGACGGCCCTCTCGATCGCCGGCCAGCAGCACGGACTGGTCGCCCTCGACGAGCGCGGCGACGTGGTCCGGCCGGCCCTGCTCTGGAACGACGTGCGGTCCGCCGACGCGGCTCGCGACCTCGTCACCGAGCTCGGGCCCGGGGCGTGGGCCAGCGCCACCGGATCGGTGCCGGTCGCGTCGTTCACGGTCACGAAGCTGCGCTGGCTGGCCGAGCACGAACCCGAGAACGCCGCGCGGGTCGCCGCGGTGGCGCTGCCGCACGACTGGCTCACCTGGCGTCTGTCCGGCGCCCGTGGGCTCGACACCTTGGTGACCGACCGGTCCGACGCCAGTGGCACGGGGTACTTCGACCCGGTCGCGGGCGAGTACCGCCGCGACCTCCTTGCCCTGGCGCTGGGCCGGGACGACGTCCGCCTCCCGCGCGTGCTGGCGCCGGCCGAGAGCGCCGGCGAGGGACCCGACGGTGTCACGCTCGGCGCCGGCTGCGGCGACAACGCGGGTGCCGCGCTCGGCCTCGGGCTGCGTGCCGGTGAGGTGAGCGTCTCGGTCGGCACGTCCGGCGTCGTGGCGTGCGTGTCCGACTCCCCGACGCACGACCGGTCCGGCGTGGTCGCGGGGTTCGCCGATGCGACGGGGCGGTACCTCCCGCTGGCCTGCACGCTCAACGGGTCGCGCGTGCTCGACGCCGCCGGGGCACTCCTCGACGTGGACCACGAGGAGCTCTCCCGCCTGGCGCTCGCCGCCGCGCCGGGCGCCGGCGGACTCGTCCAGGTGCCGTACCTCGTCGGCGAACGCACCCCCGACCTCCCCGGCGCCACCGGCGAGCTGCACGGCATGACCCTCGACAACCTCACCCGGGCGAACCTGGCCAGGGCGGCGGTGGAGGGGCTGCTGTGTCTCCTCGGCAGCGCGATCACCGGGATGCGGGAGCACGGCGTCGCCGTCGAGGCGGTGACGTTGCTCGGCGGCGGGGCGCGGTCCGAGGCCGTCCGCCGTCTGGCCCCGGCCGTGTGGGGCCTGCCGGTTGACCTCCCTGCCCCTGCTCAGTACGTCGCCGACGGTGCGGCCCGCCAGGCAGCCTGGGTGCTGACGGGTGCCTCCGCGCCGCCGGTCTGGGAGCGGCCCGCCACCGCACGGATGTCCGCCGAGGCGACGCCCGAGGTGATGGAGCGGTACGCCGCCGCGGCCGAGGCGGTCGCCGCACGCTACGTCGAGAACGACCACTCGATGCCGGACCGGTAGGTGTCGCCGGGCACCAGCACCGGCGACGGCCAGCTCGGGTGGTGTGGCGAGTCGGGGAAGAGCTGCGGCTCCAGCGCCACTCCGGCGTAGCGCGGCAGCGATCGGCCGTCGACGTCCGGGCGGGTGCCGTCGAAGGTACCGCCGGTGAAGACCTGGAGCCCGGGCTGGTCCGCGCCCACCTCGACGCGCAACCGGGACGCCGGGGACTCCAGCGCCGCCACCGGCCGCGGTCCCGAGCCACCGACCACGAAGTTGTGGTCGTAGCCTCCCGGCAGCACGGCGAGCCTCGCCGCCAGCGACGCAGGCTGCCTCAGGTCGAACGGCGTCCCGTCGACGGGTTCATGGGTGCCTCGGGGGATCCCGGTCTCGTCGACCGGCGTCCACCGGTCCGCCGGCACCCACAGGCGGTGGCCCTCGATCGTCCCGGCGCCGTCGAGGTCGAAGTAGACGTGGCTGGTCAGGTTCACGACCGTGGTCTGGTCGGTCACCGCCTCCAGGACGAGCCGGACCGCGTTGCCCGTCACCTCGTAGGTCGCGGTCGCCTCGACCGTGCCGGGGAAACCCATGTCCCCGTCCGGACTGACGAGCCGGAGCACCGCGCGGTGGGACCCCAGCTCGAGCACGTCCCACAGCCGCCGGTCGAAGCCGTCGGGGCCGCCGTGGAGCGCGTGGCCCCGGTCGTTGGCCGGCACGCGGACCGTGCGGCCGTCCAGGTCGAAGCGACCGCCGGCGATGCGGTTGGCGTAGCGTCCGACGACGGCGCCCAGGTAGTACGGCGAGTCGAGGTACGTCGCCACGTCCGGGTGACCGAGCACCACGTTGCGCCGCCGGCCGTGGCCGTCCGTCACCTCCAACCGGTGGATCGTCGCGCCGAGCGTCAGCACGTGCACCACGGGTCCAGGAGCCTCACCCAGCACCAGACGATCCACGCGACCGCCGTCGGGCAGGGCACCGAACGTGGCGGCCTTCACGTCGCCCACCCTTGCACCTCAGCCCCGGACGGTACGGAAGGTCCGTTCGTTCCGTCGGCCGACTCCCGACCCGTCCGCGCGGGGCGCGCCTCACCTCGGCCGCGGGGCGTCGAGGCCCAGGCGCACTCCTGTCATCCGGATGGCGAAGCACGCGACGGCCGCGACGACGGCGGTGGCGAGCCCGTACACGTCGGTCTCGACGGCCACCACGGTCACGGCCGCCCCGGCCAGTGCGGGGATGGCGTAGAGCTCGGCCCGCATCACCGTGGGGATGCGCTGGATCATCACGTCGCGCAGGGTGCCGCCCCCGACGGCCGTGACCGCGCCGAGGATGACCGCCTGGACGGGTCCCAGGCCGTACTGCAGTGCCTTGCTGGCGCCGGTGACCGCGAAGAGGCTGAGCCCGGCGGCGTCGAGCACGGTGATCGACCGGGCGAGCGGGTCCAGCCGGTGGCCGAGGAGGAACGCGATCGTCGCTCCGGCCGCCGCGACCGCGAGGAACCGCCAGTCGGCGAACGTCGCCGGCGGCACGGCGCCGATCATCAGGTCGCGGAGGATGCCGCCACCCATGGCCGTCACGATGCCGAGGGTGAGGACGCCGACCACGTCGAGGCGGGCGAGTCGCAGGGCGGTGAGCGCGCCGTTGAGGGCGAACGCGAAGGTGCCGGTGAGGTCGAGCGCGAGGAGCAGGGTCGGTTCGGTGCTCACAGCGGATGTCTACCGTCTCCGGCCCAGAGGGCGTCCGACGGCTAGACCTGCTGGTCACATCCCGGCAAGCCGCCCGCTGTCAAATTCGGTGTTCGCGACGAAATCCGGTCCGATCGGCCGAGAACGGAGCGTTTCAGCGTGGTTCGTGGGACCTTCGTGGTCGGAATCAGTCGACCCCCTCGGGCGCACAGTTGGGACCCCCGCCATGTCTGTTGCCACCATCGCCTACCCCGGCCTCGCGGCCGCTCGGACGAACCGCAGCCGCCAGGTCGTGGACATCGAGGCGTGGCTGTCCAGCATGCGCCGCGTCTACACGTTCACCGAGTACGTCCCCCGCCACCGGGCGGACGGCCCCGCGCTCTGACGGCTCACGGTGCGGGACCGGCGCCCAGGTGCCGGACGCGCAGCTCGGCCATCAGCTCCTCGACGTACGCCGGACCACCGTCGCGGATGCGCTGGTACCGGGCACGGAGCTCCTCACTGCCGGGACGCCAGTCGAGGCCCCAGTCGCCGAGGGCGCAGATGATCGGCAGCGTCCGGATGCCGGCCTCGGAGAGGCTGTACTGCGCACGCTGCCCCCGAGCAGCCGTCCCGCGGGTGAGGATGCCGGCGTCGACGAGCCGCACGAGGCGGTCGGCGAGGATGTTGGACGCGATGCCCTCGGTCGACCCGGTGAGCAGCGCCCTGAAGTAGCGGCGGTCCTCGAAGACGACGTCGCGCAGCACGAGCAGCGACCAGCGGTCGCCGAGCGTCTCGACGGCGGCGGTGACCGGGTCCCCGGACCGTGGTTCCACGACTCCTCCTTGACAGCCCTCTCATCCTTCCCGATAGTGATTGCGAATTGCAACCACTACGGAGGAGATGTCGATGGGCCGCTTCGTCTACGCCATGCACGTGTCCCTCGACCTGCGGATCGAGCAGGTGCCCGGGGACAACGGGGCCGGTGAGTGGCTGCGCATCGACGAGGAGCTGCACCAGGACCTCAACGACCGCACGCGGGACGCGGCGCTGATCGTGCACGGGCGGGTGATGCACGAGGTGATGGAGGAGTACTGGCCGCGGGCGGTGGGCGACACGTCGCTGCCGGCGTACATGCGTGAGTACGCCGAGATCTGGGTCGCCAAGCCCAAGGTGCTCGTCTCCCGGACCCGGACCGGTGCCGACCACAACACCCGGATCATCGGCGGGGACGACGCCATCGAGCGGCTCGCCGACCTGCGGGCGGCCACCGAGGGCAGCATCGCGGTGGGTGGTGCCACGCTCGCGACGCAGCTGCTGCGCGCGGGGCTCCTCGACGAGCTGATGCTGTGCACGCACCCGTCGTACCTCGGCTTCGGCAGGCCGCTGTTCGACGACCACGACCTGCCCATCGACCTCGAGCTGCTGGAGCACCGCACGTTCTCCTCGGGCGTCACGCTGCACCGGTACGCCGTCCAGGGCACCCAGGAGTGAGCGCATGCTGAGCCGGGTCGCCGACGGGGTCTTCGTCCACGTGAGCGAGTTCGTGCAGACCAACACCGTCGTCGTCCAGGGCGATGACGGCGTCCTCCTCGTCGACCCCGGGATCCACGCCGAGGAGCTGGCCTGCCTCGAGAAGGACCTGGCCGATGCGGGCCGGGTGGTGGTGGCGGGCTTCTCGACCCACCCGCACTGGGACCACCTGCTGTGGACGACCGGGCTGGGGGACGCTCGCCGCCACGCCACCGCGCGAGGCGCGGAGACCGCCAGGGCGAAGCTCGCCGGCGGCTTGGATCCCGAGCGGGCGAAGGCCGTCGGCGTCCCCGACGACGTGCCGCTGGACCTGATCGGCACCGTCACCGGGCTCCCACCAGGGGCGACGCGGGTCCCGTGGGGCGGTCCCGAGGTCCGGATCATCGAGCACGACGCGCACGCCGCCGGCCATGCGGCGTTGCTCGTCGTCGGGCCGGGGGTCCTCGTCGCCGGCGACATGCTCTCCGACGTCCTCGTGCCGATGCTCGACATGGGTGCTGCGGACCCGGTCGAGGACTACCTGGACGCGCTGACGCTGTTCGACGGCGTGGCCGGCGACGTCGACGTCGTCGTCCCCGGCCACGGGTCCGTCGGTGGCGCCGACCAGCTGCGCACGCGGGTCGACCAGGACCGCGCGTACCTGGGCGCCCTCCGTGACGGGCGAGCCTCGGACGACCCGCGGGTCGGCCCCGCGGCCCGGCCCGGCTGGGAGTGGGTGGCCGGCGTGCACGAGGGGCAGGTCCGCCAGCTCGCCCAGCGGCGTGAGGACCAGCGTGAGGACCAGCGTGAGGACCAGCGTTAGACGAGGGCGCTGAGGGGCAGACCCTGTCGGCGCGAAGTGGTTTGCTGATCCGAGCGTTCTCGGGAGGTCGAACCGCGACTCGAGGAGTCCTCATGAGTGAACCCGACAGCACCACCCCCCAGGCGTCGTCCCAGGCGGCCGAGCCGGACCCGGGCCGCTGGTGGGCGCTGGTCGTCCTGGCGGCTGCGCAGCTGATGATCATCCTCGACGCGTCGATCGTGAACATCGCGCTGCCGTCCGCGCAGGCGGACCTCGACATCAGCAACGCCGACCGCCAGTGGATGATCACGGCCTACACGCTGGCCTTCGGGGCGCTGCTGCTCCTCGGCGGGCGGATCGCCGACTACACCGGGCGCAAGCGCACGTTCATCATCGGCCTGATCGGCTTCGCGGCTGCCTCGGCGATCGGTGGCCTCGCGCCCAACCAGGAGATGCTGTTCGGGGCGCGCGCGCTCCAGGGGGCCTTCGCCGCCCTGATGGCGCCGGCGTCGCTCTCCATCGTGACGGTCACGTTCACCGAGCCCAAGGAGCGCGCGAAGGCCTTCGGCGTCTTCGGCGCCCTGTCCGGCGGCGGCGCCGCGATCGGCCTGATCGTCGGCGGCATCCTGACCGAGTACGCCTCCTGGCGCTGGTGCCTGGGCGTCAACGTGCCCTTCGCCGTGATCGTGGCGGCTGCTGCGGTTCCGCTGGTCAAGGAGAGCAAGGCGCACGGCGACACCCGGTACGACGTCCCGGGCGTCCTGCTGGCCACCGTCGGACTCTTCTCGCTGGTCTACGGCTTCACCGAGGCCGCGCGTGCGAAGCACCCCGACGACCCGACCTCCACCGCCGTCCAGGGGTGGGGCGCACCCAGCACCGTCACGTTCCTGGTCGTCGCGGTGGTGCTGCTCGCCGCGTTCGTGGTCTGGGAGGGACGGGCGCGCAACCCGATGCTCCCGCTGCGCGTGGTGTCCGACCGCAACCGCGGCGGGTCGTTCCTGACGTTCTTGTTCGTGGGCGCCGCGCTCTACGCCATGTTCCTGTTCCTGACCTACTACTTCCAGGTGAACCTCGGCTACACGCCGCTGAAGGCCGGCTTCGCCTTCCTGCCGTTCAGCCTCGGCATCATCGTCGCGGCGGGCTTCGTGTCCAACCTGCTGCCGCGCCTCGGGCCCCGGGCGCTGATGATCCCCGGTCTCCTGATGGCGATCGTGGGCATGCTGCTGCTGACCCAGATCGACCAGGACTCCAACTACTGGCTGCTGGTGTTCCCCTCGATGGTGATCATGTCCGTCGGCCTGGCGGGCGTGTTCATCCCGGCGGCGAGCACGTCCCTCATCGGGGTGGAGAGCCACGACGCCGGCGTCGCCTCCGCGACGCTCAACACCTCCCAGCAGATCGGCGGCTCCCTGGGCACCGCTCTCTTGAACACCGTGTTCGCGGGCGCCGTCACGGCGTACTTCACCGACCACCCGCCGAGCAGCCCCGACGAGGGCCAGCAGCTCCTGCCGCTGGCCTTCATCCACGGCTACCACGTCGCGTTCCTGTGGGGGGCGTTCCTGTTCGCTGCTGCCCTGGTCGCCACGCTCGTCCTCATCAACGCGCACAGGGAGGACATCCCGGCCGACCCGTCCCTCCTCGTGGACTCCGAGGACTGAGGGCCGCGTCCCGGGAGGACCCGAAATAGACGGGACCGCCCTGCCGTTGCCGGCACGGGCGGTCCGAAACGCACCCCACGAGCGATGCTGAGCACCAACAGGTCACCCGTCAGGTGTCCAGCCAGTCGGCTCTGCCCCCAGGGTAAAACACGATGCCCGCGTTCGTCCGGACCATTTCGAACGGCGCCCCTAGGGCGTGTCCCCGGGGCTCCGCGGGGAGCAGGCATCGCCCACGGTGGCCCGTGGACGATGCCCGGGCGCGGAGGAGTGAAAGTCGATCACCCTCGCCCATCCAACCTAGGAAGGCCGGACGGGTGCCTGAAACACCCGCGGGGGTGCACGGGCTCAGCCCTCGGCGATCCCGATGATCCGGTCCAGCTCCTCCGAGACCGGCCACGCGCCGTCGCTGGTGTTGGCGATCACGGTGTGGGTGTACCCGCGCTCGGGGTCGTGCTGCGAGGCGAAGCTGACCCCGGCGTCCGCGCCGATCATGGCCACCTCCGGCGAGTCCGTCCGCAGCCAGCACCCGAATGCGTAGGTCCGGGTCCCGCCGTCCTCGGGCGGGCTGTGGGGACGCACCATGGCGGCCAGCAGGTCAGCGCCGACGACCACGCCGCCCATCAGGGCCGGCCAGAAGCGGTGGACGTCGTCGACGGTGGTGTAGAGGCCGCCGTCTCCGGTCGCGACCACCGGCAGGTGGAAGACGTTGGTGCGGACGTGACCGCCGACCTCGACGTACCCCAGCGCGGCGTCGCCCGGGAGGTCGTCGGACCGCAGGAAGTCGCTGGACGTCATGCCGGCCGGCCCGAGCACCAGGTCGCGGACGAGGTCGTGGTACGTCCGGCCCGAGGCGCGTTCCGCGATCAGCGCCAGTACGACGTACCCGCCGTTGCAGTAGGAGAACCGCTCGCCCGCCGGGAACTTCGTGGGGTAGCCGTCGAGGATCGGCAGGAAGTCCTCGGTGCTCGCGAGACGGTGCACCGACACCGGCATCGGGTAGTCGTCGGAGTCCAGCTCGTCCTCGTCGAGGTAGTCCCCGATGCCGGACCGGTGGGTCAGCAGGTGCTCGACGGTCACGTCGTCCGCGACCAGCGGGAGGTCGTCGCCCAGCAGGCTGCGCGCCGTCGTCCCGAGCCCGAGGGCTCCGTCCTCGACCAGCCGCAGCACCGCCAGCGCGGTCATCGTCTTCGACCCGCTGGCGATGCCGAGGCGGGTGGCGGTGGTCATCGGGATCGCATGGGCGCGGTCGGCGAAGCCGTACGCCGCGTCCACCTCCACGACCCCGTGGCGCTCGAGCCGGACGACGCCGGAGAAGCCGGTCTCGGCCGCGACCGCGTCGATGCGTGCGCGCGGGTCGTCCACGACGGGCTCAGCGGGTCTCGGTCAGCCAGGCCGCGGCCAGCTGGGCGCGCGTCGGCACCGTCGGCTCCAGCGTCAGCCGCATGCCCGCCTCCCGGGGCGTGCGGTTGCCCTTGCGGTGGTTGCAGCGCGAGCAGGCCGCGACGGTGTTCAGCCAGCTCCACGTACCTCCCCGGCTGCGCGGGACGAGGTGGTCGATGGTGGTCGCGTGGCTGCCGCAGTAGGCGCAGCGGTGGCGGTCGCGCTTGAGGACGCCGGCACGGGAGTACGCCGCGGGGCGGTACATCCACGTCGCCGCGACGTACCGGACCAGCCGGATCACCCGCGGCCACGGGTGCGGACCGATCATCCGGTCCTCGTGCGCCTCCTCGACGGTGGCGACCTGGCGGAAGAGCATGCGCACGGCGTGCTGGAACGTGACCGTCCCCATCGGCTCGTACGAGGCGTTGAGCAGCGACACCGCGGTCATCGCGCTCACCTCCTCACCGGTCTGGCTGACCGGTCCCGCTCCATTGTGCTGTGCGGGACCCAGCAGGTGAACGCAATATGCAAGCGTGGCGGTCATGAGCGCCCTCCCCGAGACCTTCGCGTGGCGCGGGCGCGAGGTCCGCTGGCAGCGGCTCGGCGCCGGACCCGACCTGGTGTTCTGCCACGGCACCCCGTGGTCGTCCGCCCTCTGGCGGCCGTTCGCCGAGTCGCTCGCGGCGACGCACACGACGTACCTCTGGGACATGCCCGGGTACGGCGCGTCCTCGAAGGACGCGGCCCACGACGTCTCGCTCGACCTCCAGGGCGAGCTGTTCGCGGACCTGCTCGCGCACTGGGACGTCGAGTCGCCCGTGGTGGTCGCGCACGACATCGGGGGAGCGGTCGCGCTGCGGGCGCACCTGCTGCACCACGCGCCGTACGCCGCCCTCGCGCTCGTCGACGTCGTCGCCCTGGCGCCCTGGGGCTCGCCGTTCTTCCGGCTGGTCCACGACCACGCGGACGTGTTCGCGGCACTGCCGGCCCGGATCCACGAGGGGGCGGTCCGCGCGTACGTCGCCGGTGCCAGCCACGCCGGCCTCGCGCCGGCCGCGCTGGACGCCCTGGTCGCGCCGTGGCTGGGTGACGTCGGGCAGGCGGCGTTCTACCGGCAGATCGCGCAGGCGGACGAGAGGTACACCGACGAGGTCGAGCCGCTGCTGCCCGACCTGGACCTCCCCGTGCTGGTCGTCTGGGGCGAGGACGACACCTGGATCCCGGTCGACCGCGCGCACCGGCTGGCCGACGTGATCCCCGGCGCGACGCTGCGCCTGCTTCCCGGCGCCGGTCATCTCGTCCACCTCGACCAGCCGGCGCCCCTGGCGGTGGCGCTGACCCAGTGGCTGGGAGGCTTGGGCGCGTGACGTCCGTGCCGCCGTGGGTCTGGCTGGTGACCCTGCTGGCCTTCGCGGCGATCGTGACCCTGGACCTGGTCGTGATCGGCCGTCGGCAGCGCGCCGTCACGAGCGCGGACGCGACGCGATGGGTGCTCTTCTACATCGGGCTGGCGGCCGTGTTCGCGGGCCTGCTGTACGCCTTCCGATCGACGACCTCCGGCAACGAGTTCGTGGCCGGGTACGTCATGGAGTACAGCCTCAGCGTCGACAACCTCTTCGTCTTCCTCATCATCATCGCCCGGTTCGCGGTGCCGCAGCTGGCCCAGGACAAGGTGCTCTACATCGGGATCGTGCTCTCGATGGCGATGCGCACCGTGTTCATCGTGGCGGGCGCCGCGGCGGTGAACGCGGCCTCGTGGGTGTTCTACGTGTTCGGCGTGTTCCTCGTGTACTCCGCCGTCCGGCTGGCCCTGGAGGGTGAGAACGACGCGGATGACTTCCAGGAGGGTGCCGCGCTGCGGGCGCTGCGCCGGATGCTGCCGCTGACCCGGGACTACCACGGCAACGCCCTGGTCCTGCGGGTCGAGGGACGGCGGATGCTGACCCCGCTCGTGGTGGTCGTCGCCGCGATCGCCATCGCCAACGTCGTGTTCGCGCTGGACTCGATCCCGGCGATCTTCGGGCTCACCACCGACGCCTACATCGTCTTCACCGCCAACGCCTTCGCCCTGATGGGCCTGCGCCAGCTGTACTTCCTGATCGGCAGCCTGCTGGACCGGGTCGTCTTCCTGAACATCGGTCTCTCGGCGATCCTGGGCTTCATCGGCATCAAGCTGGTGCTGGAGGCGCTGCACGGATCCGGCGTCGACCACGTCGGCCACCTGCACGTGCCGCTCATCGGCATCTCGGCGTCGCTGGAGTTCATCGTCGCCGTGCTCGCCCTCACGGCGGTGGCCAGCCTGGTCAAGGTGCGTCGCGCGGTCCCGGTGGAGGTCGAGTCCGAGGACGAGCGGCAGTCCCAGTAGCAGCCCGAAGGCTCTAGGGCCGCCCCGGCTGCGCGCCCGGCGGTGCCAGTGGCAGGCCGGTGTCGCCGGTGGACACGAACCGTTCGTAGGCCATCTCGAGGCTGATCTCCGGCGTCACCGTCACCGACGCGTCGGGGTTGACCGTCACGACGGCGTACGACGTCTCACCGGTGTCGGGCTGCACCGTCAGGATCGCGAACCGGGCGGGGTGCGTGATGGTGCCCGGGTCGGGCCGGGTATCGACGTGCCCGCCGGTGCTGCCTCCTGTGAACTCGATCGCCGGCGGGCCGGACGTCGTCGGCACCTCCTGCGGTCCCACGAACTGGAACGACCGGCCGTCCAGCACGGCGACGCCCTGGCACCCCGCCTCGGCGATCCGCCGGCCGAGCAGGTGGTCGTGCAGCAGCACGAAGTCGGGCTCCTCCTTGCACGCCTTGTCGATGGTGTCGCTGACCAGCCGGTCGGTGTCGACCTCGGGGTCGCGCAGCACGTTGCCCGACCCGAACGCCCCGACCGTCGACAGCCGTGGGTCGGGGGCCAGGAGGAGGTGCAGCCCGTCGGCCTCGACGGTCCTGCCCTCGGCGACGTGCCAGCCGCGGGCGCGGGCCGCCGCGATGACGACGGAGGTGTCGTGCAGGCCGGGGGTGAAGTACACCGGCCGGTTCTGCGAGTAGTAGTCGACGGTGTCCACGATGTAGGTCTCGACCGCGAGCCCGGCGAACGTGAGGTCCCCGGTGATCGCCAGGAAGCTCGCGTCCACCTCGTCCGCGGCCAGGCCGACCTGGCGGGCCATCCCGTTGACGTCCTCGAAGTCCTCGGCGAGCACGAACACCACCTCGTCGCCCGTGCGTTGCAGGCTCGGTCGCTCTGCCAGCGCCGCTTCGAGGTTGGCCGCCGCGGTGTCGTAGAACGTGGATCTCGGCCGCAGGATCGACAGGAACGGCAGCACCTCCGAGGCCAGCCCGTTGACCTCGGTGCCCTCGAGGGTCGTCCCGGCGAACACCGGGCTGCTGACCACGACGTGGTGGTCGTCGTGCCGCCACACGTCGACGGCCACGACGTCCACCGCCACCAGCGCGGCGGTGCCCACGACGGCCGTTGACCAGCGCAGCCGCCGGTTGTGCCGGCGTACGACGTCGGCCTGCTCCGGCTCCAAGCGGGACAGCCGGCGGCGGCGGTACCACAGTCCGGCCCAGACGCCTGAGACCGCGACCAGCCCGGTGCCGAACCCGACCGCGCCCCAGAGGAGCAGGTGGCGCCGCGCCGCGTCCTGCAGCCGGCCGATCTGCGGGGTGGGGTCGTCCCAGAGGGCGGTCAGGTACGCGCGCGTCTGCTTGTCGCTCGGGATCAGCCGGTTCCAGTCGGCGTCCACGTCGACGCCGATGTCCTTGCCGAGGAACCCGACGTGCGCGTGCTCCGACCGCACCAGGGCACCGTCGAGCAGCCGGCTGGTGTCCTGGCCGAGCACCGGCTTCACCGACACGTCCTGGCCCGCGATCTCGACGTGCGCGGGGGGTGCGTAGGCGACCGCGACGAGCGCGCCCGCGAACGGTGCGGTCGCGCTGAGGACAGCCAGGACCGCCGTCACGACGGTCCGGCGGACGGGGTGCATCACCTGCCACGGTAACGAGGCCGGTTACGTCTCCTCGTCAGCCACGGGGTCGCCGACCGCGATGGTGCCGCCCTCCAGGACGCGGAAGATCGACCCGGCGCGGCGCCGCAGCGCCTCCAGCGCCCCGCGGCCGAGCGTGTCGTCGAGGAGCTTGCAGGGGGCCGCGACCCGCACCACCTCGAGGAGCACGTCGCCGACGCGGATCCGATCGCCCGGCTGACGAGGGACGTCGCCGTGCGAGACCGTCACGTTGCGCCGCGTGCCGGCCGCGTCGATGGGCGAGCCGAACAGTTCGGCCGCCTCGGCCAGGGCCGTCGCCGACTGCACGCTGACGTGCCGGTGCTTCGTGCCGTGGTACCGGTCGCCGACGATGCCCTTGCCGGCCTCCACCGTCACCCGGTCGACAGACTTCACCGGCAGTCGCGCCCCGGGTGCGACGTGCAGTGCGACGACGGTGACGGGCTCGGTCACGCTCAGCCCAGGGGGGCGCCCTCGCAGCACGGCACGATGTGGCCGCAGCGGTCACATCGCTGGTGCGAGGTCTCCCACCGCATGCCGGCCCCGCAGTTGTCGCACGGCGGCAGGCCGTCCTTCGGCGGCACCGAGCAGGCCGGGTCGACTGCTTGCGCGAGGGACTGGGCAACCGTGCTCACCAGGTCACCGTACGGTCAGGAGCCGACACCGTTGCGGAACACGCCGCGGACGTCGGCCAGCCTCCTGAGCGCCAGGCTGGTCCCGGCCCGCACGAACGCCGGCGCCCCCAGCTCGTCGAGCACCGGCGCCCGCATCCGCGTCCAGGCGGGGTCACCGGCGAGCGGCGCCTCGGGCACGTCGGGACCGCGCTGCCCGAGAGACCGGGCGAGCGCCTCCTCCACGCCGAGCATCGACCCGCTGTCGGGCACCCAGAGGTGACCCGGGCGGCCGACCATGTCGTGGCGCAGGCTCTCGACCAGCGCGGTCACGGTCCAGAAGGGCGCCCCGACGAGGGCAGCGGTGACCAGCCCGACCAGCGTCACGGGTGCGACCGGCGCGGGCAGACGGAGGCGGGGGAGACCGGCGACGCGGGCGTACGCCGCGAGCAGCTCGGGGTACGACAGCACGTCCGGCCCGACCAGGTCGACCGCGCCGGTCGGGGCAGCGTCCTCGTAGGCGTCGACCAGCGCCCTCACCACGTCGCTCACGGCGACCGGCTGCACGCGGGTGCGCATCCACGCCGGGACGGGCTGCACCAGCAGCAACGAGGCGAGCTGGCGGACGACCTCGTACGACGTGGAGCCGGCGCCGATGACCACGCCGGCGCGGAGCGTGAGGACCGGGCAGTCGGTCCCGTCGAGGATCTGCTCGACCTCCAGCCGCGACGCGAGGTGCTCCGAGAGTGCCTGCCCGCGCTCGAGCCTCGGCACCAGGCCGGAGAGGTAGACCAGCCGGCGGACGCCGGCCGCGGACGCGGCGTCGCGCACGTGCGTCGCGCCGACGCGGTCGAGCTCGGAGAAGCCGCGCCGACGCAGGGCGTGCACGAGGTAGCAGACACCCTCCGCGTCCCGCACGGCCCGGCCGACGGCGCGCTCGTCGGAGACGTCGCACTGCCGCCAGGTCACGCCCCGGCCCCAGGAGAAGCGCGTCGGGTCGGCGGGGGAGGAGGACGCGGCGACGACCTCGTGGCCGGCGCCGAGCAACGCGGGGACGAGCCGCGAACCGACGTAACCCGTGGCGCCGAGCACCAGGATCCGCATCAGCCCGCCTTGAGGTGGCGCACCAGGTTGCGCGAGAAGCGCGCGCCCATGGTGGCCACGACCGCACGCATCGCGGTGTGCACCGCGGGCTTGGCGATCTTCGGGAACGGCAGCTCGACCCGGATCCCCAAGGCGATCTCCAGGTAGGTGCCCCCGGAGACCTCGGACAGGTCGTAGCGGCCTTCCACCCCGGCCTTCTCGTCGGTCCGCCGCGGGTCGTGCTCGAAGTCGATCCGGCTCGGTTCGTCGTAGGTCATCACCTCGGTGAAGGACGGCGACACCATCGAGCCGAGCACGGGGATGCGGACCAGGTGCCAGGTCCAGCGCACGACATCGCCGTCGGTATCGGCGTCGATGCGCCGCAGGTACGGCGTGAGGCGCGGCAGCAGGTCGGGGTCGGTGAGCGCCGCCCAGACGCGCGTGCGGTCGGCCTCGACGGTGGCGCTGGACGTCGTCGACACGGAGAAGTGCGTCACCGGGTCTCCGTCCAGAGGGTCAGCTTCTTGAGGAGCCGGTTCAGCTGCACGCGCTCGCGGTCGTTGAGCACGGAAGCCAGCTCCTCCTCCTGGGCGCCGCGCAGGGCCATCGCTCTCCTCCAGATGTCGGCGCCCTCCCGCGTGATCTCGACGACCACGCGGCGACGGTCGTCGGGCGAGTGAGTCCGTTGTACCCAACCAGCCTTCTCCAAGCCGTCCAGCCGACCGGTCATCCCCGCCCCGGAGACGCCGAGGTCCTCGGCGAGGTCGGTCGGGGACGCGGTGCCGGGCGTGTCCCTGATCATCAGCGAGTGCAGCGTCTCGTACTCGAAGTCCTGGATGCCGACCTCGGCCACCGCGGTCTGGACCGTGCTCTTGAGGAACCGCTGCAGGCGTCCGATGCGCGTCACCAGGGCTTCGACCTCGTCGTCGAAGTGGATGTCCACCCAGTGCGACCGCCAGCGCGCGACATGTCGGTCGGTCCAGTCGGTCTCCGCCACGGCCCCGATGGTACTTCGCCGGCTTCTAGTTCGTTGACGAATAATTCGCTAGCGAAGTAATCTGGGTGTCGTGAACGGGTTCCTCGGGCTGCTCCGCCATCGTGACTACCGCCTGCTCGTGACCGGGGTGACCGTCAGCTCGCTCGGTGGGTCGATCGCGCCGGTGGCGCTGGCCTTCGCGGTGCTCGACCTCGGCGGGTCGGCCTCCGACCTCGGTCTGGTGGTGGCGGCGTACGCCCTGGCCGAGGTCGTCACCGTGCTCTTCGGCGGCGTGCTCGGCGACCGGCTGCCGCGCCAGGTGATGATGCAGGGCTCGTCGGCCGCCGCGTTCCTCACCCAGGGCGTCGTGGCCGTGGCCCTGATCGCCGGCTGGGGCTCGATCTCGCTGCTGATGGTCGTCGGCATCGTCAACGGCAGCCTCGGCGCGCTGGCCGGCCCGTCGTCCTCGGCGATGACCCGCCAGACGGTCCCCGAGGGCGACCTGCCCGCGGCCGTCGCCGGCCGGCGCCTGTGCCAGAACGCCGCGAGTGTCATCGGCTTCTCGGTCGCGGGTCTGCTGGTGGCCTCGTTCGGGTCCGGCTGGGCCATCGCGGTCGATGCGGCGACGTACGCCGTGGCCGCCGTCTGCTTCGGCCTCATCCGGGTGGTCGCGACTTCCCGTGCCGCCGAGTCCCGGCCGAGCCTGGTCGGCGACCTCCGCGCCGGCGCGGCCGAGGTGTTCCGGCACACGTGGCTGTGGCTGCTGATCGGGCAGGCGCTGCTGTACCACCTGTTCTTCGGCGGTGCCCAGTCCGTCCTCGGCCCGATCGTGGTCGGCGACGACCTCGGCCGGGCCGCGTGGGGGTGGGCGCTGGCGGCGCTGATGGCCGGCTTCATCGCGGGCGGGCTGGTGTCGCTGCGCTGGCGACCCCGTCACGGGCTGTTCGTCGGCACCGCGATGCTGTCGCTGACGGCGGCCTTCCCGTTCGCGATGGCGCTCGGCGGGACCGGGGGCGGGCACCTCGGCCTGCTGCTCCTGGGTGCGTTCGTGCACGGGTTCGGGCTGGAGATCTTCAGCGTCAACTGGGACCTGTCGATCCAGCAGAACGTCGCCGAGGAGAAGCTGGCCCGCGTCTACTCCTTCGACCTGGTCGGCTCGTTCGTCGCCCGGCCGCTCGGCCTGGCCTTCACCGGGCCGGTGGCGGACGCCGTCGGCTTCGACCGCTGGCTGGTGGTCGTCGGCGCCGTGATGGGCGGCTCGGCGCTGCTGTCGCTGCTCTTCCCGTCGGTACGCCACCTGGAGCGCCGGTCCGGACCATCCCACGAGGTTTCCCCCGTCTAGGACACACGCCCGGCCGTTGGCTATGCTGGCAGTGCACAGGTCCGGACCGTGCCCGCGGTCCTCGTCAGGCGACACGGCCCTGAACGTGCCCCTGACCAAGACCGTCTCTCGTCCCGGAGGTCGTCTCCCGGAGCCAGCAGGCTCCACCGGCGGTCCGACCTCCCGGACCGGACGAGCCTGTGGCGGAACCACGTCCGGCACACCGCCGGACCCCCGAGGAGGAGCTCTCTTGGCTCGGAGTCGCCAGCGCCAGACCCAGCGGTCCGGCCAGCGCCGTACCAACGGTCGGCAGCGCACCCGACCCCTCGACAACGAGGGGCTGATCCCGATCCTGGCGCGTGCCGTGCGCGAGATCGAGTCCGCCGTCGAGCGGGGTCAGGCGACTTCGGTGCGCTCCCGGTTCCAGGCCGTGGCCCTGCTGGCGCGCGAGGAACGCGCCCGGGTCCGGACGGACACCACGTTGACCGAGGCCAAGCGCGACGGCGAGCTCAAGCGGCTCGACGGCATCGCCACGATCCTCGCCCAGACCGCGGCCCGCGAGCCGTCCTTGTTCACCCTCCTGTCCGACACCGCCAAGGTCTCCGACCAGGCCTCCGAGATGCGCCGGGCGATGCTCGAGCGCGCCGGCCTCGAGGTCGAGGAGGAGGAGCCCGAGGAGGACGACGGGTTCCCGCTGGTGGTCGAGCGCCGCGTCGTCCCCCAGTCCGTCCTCTCCCGCCAGCTGTCCAACCCGTTCCTGGCACCCGACTTCACCGCCGTCTCGCAGGGCCGCGGCCAGGCCCGGCGACTGGCCGGGTGGGAGCTGCTCGGGCCGCTGTTCCGGTCGTTCGAGGAGGTCGGCAACGGCGCCGCCACCTCGATGCCGCTCCCCGAGGCGCGCGAGGTGATGCTCCCCGGCGCGCTCCAGCTGATGAAGCACCAGGCCGAGGTGGTCGCGGCCGCGGCCGACGGACACCGCACCTTCCTGCTCGCCGACGAGCCGGGCCTGGGCAAGACCGCGCAGGCGCTGCTCGGGGCCGAGGCCGCCGACGCGTTCCCGCTGCTGGCGGTCGTCCCGAACGTCGTGAAGATGAACTGGGCCCGCGAGGCCGGCATCTGGGTGCCGCACCGCACCGCCACGGTCATCCACGGCGACGGCCACGACATCAACGGCTTCGCCGACATCATCGTGGTCAACTACGAGGTGCTCGACCGGCACGTGGGCTGGCTCGGCGACTTCGGGTTCCGCGCGATGGTCGTCGACGAGGCGCACTTCATCAAGAACAAGACGTCCCAGCGCTCGCAGAACGTCCTCACCGTCGCCGACCGCATCCGCGCCCGCACGGGTCGGCCGCTCCTCTTCGCGCTCACCGGCACGCCGCTGATCAACGACATCGAGGACTTCCAGGCCATCTGGGAGTACCTCGGCTGGGTCGACGACAAGAAGCCGCTCGGCACCCTGATGGACGCCCTCGAGGCGACCGGCCTGACCCCGGCCGACCCGGGCTTCTACCCGGCCGCCCGCAAGTGCGTGGTCGACCAGGGCATCGTCCGGCGCCGCAAGGTCGACGTGGCCAAGGACATCCCGGCGCGCCGGATCGCCGACATCCCGGTCGAGCTCGACGACGACCTGGGCCGCTCCATCCGCGAGGCCGAGGCGGAGCTCGCCCGACGTCTGGTCGCGAGGTACGAGTCGGCGCTGGCCACCCGTCGTACGGAAGCCACGCTCGACGAGGACGGCATCGACCTGGAGCTCGTGCGCCGCGTCGCGACGTGGGAGCGCGAGGACTCCGACGAGGAGTCCACCGGCGAGAACGTCTTCGGCATGATGCGCCGCATCGGCCAGGCCAAGGCCGGGCTGGCGGCCGACTACGCCGCGCAGCTCGCGCGCAACGTCGGCAAGGTCGTCTTCTTCGCCAAGCACATCGACGTGATGGACGCGGCGCAGGGCACGTTCGAGCGGCGCGGGCTCAGGTACTCCACGATCCGTGGCGACCAGACCCGCACCGCCCGCGAGCGGAACATCAAGGACTTCATCGAGGACCCCGACGTCGCCGTGATCGTGTGCTCGCTGACCGCGGCCGGCGTGGGCATCAACCTCCAGGTCGCCTCGAACCTCGTGCTGGCCGAGCTCTCGTGGACCGACGCCGAGCAGACCCAGGCGATCGACCGCGTCCACCGCATCGGCCAGGACGAGCCGGTCACCGCCTGGCGGATCATCGCCGCGCAGACGATCGACACCAAGGTCGCCGAGCTGATCGACAGCAAGGCCGGCCTGGCCGCCCGTGCCCTCGACGGGCTGGACATCGAGGCCTCCTCGGTCGACGTCCAGGTCGAGGCCCTCGTCGCGCTGCTGGTCGACGCGCTGAAGGCCCGACGGCAGCACTAGGTGGTCGAGCCGGGACGAAGTCCCGCCGCGGGACCCGGGCTACCGCTGGTCGAGGAGGGACGAAGTCCCGTCACGAGACCCCGGCTACCGCTGGTCGAGGAGGGACGAAGTCCCGTCACGAGACCCCGGCTACCGCTGGTCGAGGAGGGACGAAGTCCCGTCACGAGACCCCGGTGACAGGTTCGTGGTCAGCTCACGGGGTCTCGACACCGCTCGCTGGCGCTCGCGGGCTCGACCACCATGTCGAGCTCAGGCGCAATTATCGCAGACACCCGAGCGCGGGAGTGCCATGAAGCAGGTCGGGCAGATCTCCAGCGGGATGTCGGCGGGCTTGGTCGGGCGCTTGACGGCCGGGGCCTTCGGCGCGGCGGTACGCCGCGTCTTGGGCGCCGCCGCGACCACCTTCGGCGGCGCGACCGAGCCGCCGTCCGCCGGCAGGCCCGCCGCATCGAAGAACCGGTAGCACTCCAGCTGCTCGCGCGCCGCATGGGCGTTGGGGTTCTCGGGGCGGTCGCCGTACGCCGCCAGCACCGCCACGGCGTACCCATCGCCGACCCGGCCAGCCTCGTCCACGACCAGCGAGACGAGCAGCGGCTCGTCGCGGGCGGCGGACTCCAGTGCGACCCGGCCGAGGACCTCGCCGAGCCAGTAGTGCATCTGCTGCTTGGTCCGGATGCCGCTGCGGCGCTGGACCTCGATGGCCAGCACCTTCGGCGTCACCGTGGCGCGGTACCTCCGGGCGGCCTCGAGCAGCGTCTCGCGCGCGGCGGCGGTCCACTCCTCGCGCGTCGCGTCGGCGCCGACGTCGCTCGTCTCGCGCCACGAGCCGCTCACCGGGACGACGGCGTCGGGGTCGTCGCCGGCCAGGACGCGGAAGCCGAGCTCGCGCAGGATCCGCGCCGCCTGGTCCTTCGCCGTCCAGTCGTGGTCCGGGACCGGCGTCCCGGTCGCCTTGTGGTGGGCCGCGCTGAGGACGGCCTCGGCGCCGTACGCCTGGCCTCCGTGCATCAGGACGAAGTCCTCGCGAGGGCCGGTGCCGTCCTGCTCGGCCAGCGCACTGGTGACGTGATGGCGGGACACTGCGGCAAACCTCGGCACGCATGCGACCCTACGGCAGGCGACCTCGCCGTGCGGAGCCGCGTCCCGCGCTCGTGACCGAGGTCGCCCGCGTCCTCCGCGCGCAAGAATGAGCCCATGGCCACCATCGCCGTCGACAGGGACACACTCCGGGTCACCTTCCCGCGCAAGGAGAAGCTGCTCGGACTGGTGCGCGACCAGGAGTTCCCGCTCTCGTCGGTCACCGGCGCGCGCCTCGTCGGCCGCTGGCGCGACGACCTCCGCGGGCTGCGGGTCGGCCTGGGGCTGCCGGGCGTCTGGCTCCTCGGTACCTGGGTGGGTCGGGGACACCGGCAGCTGGTGGCCCTGCGACGCAACAGGCCGGCGGTCTACGTGAGCCTGCGCGGCGAGAAGTACGACGAGCTGCTGATCGAGACCGACGACCCGACGGGCATCATCAGCCGACTGCCCCGGTGAGTCCTCGCTCGATGGTCGCGAGCAGCTTCTCGACCACGCCGCCGCGCTCCTCGGCGGTCAGGCCGCGCAGCGGGCCGTCGAGCAGCAGCACCGAGAGGCCGTGGACGGCCGACCAGCACACCACGTCGGCGCCCATCCGGCCCTCGGGGGACAGCGCGCCGGCCGAGACGAGCTCGTCGAGCACCTGACCCAGCAGCACGTACGGCGCCGCCTCGTCCGGTCCGGCGGCCTCGACGTCCGTCGGGCAGAACGCCACCGTGAACAGCCCCGGCTCGGCCAGCGCGAACTCGACGTACGCCCGGCCGGTCGCCCGCAGGCGGGCCCGCGCCCGCCGTGCGGGGTCGGACTCGGTGACCTCGTCGAGACGCCGCTGCATCGCCTGCTCGAGCTGGTCGGCGGCGACGGTGGCGATCTCGGACAGCAGCTCGTCGCGGTCGGCGAAGTGGCGGTACGCCGCGTTGTGCGACACGCCCGTGCGCCGGGCCACCTCGCGCAGCACCACGCCGTCCGGGCCGCTGGACCGCGCGAGCTCGGCGCCGGCCTCGACGAGGGCGGCGCGCAGGTTGCCGTGGTGGTACGGCTTCGAGCTCGGGGGCACGCAGCCATCCTATCGTAACATGTTGACAGTGGTTACATTCATGTGGACACTGTCCACATGCGCTCCAAGCTCCCGATCCTGCTCACGGTCTGCGCGGCCGTGCTCGCCATCAACCTCGACACCACGATCGTCAACGTCGCGCTGCCGAGCATCTCCACCGACCTCGACGCCGGCACCCGGTCCCTGCAGTGGATCGTCGACGGCTACAACCTCGCGTTCGCCGCCCTCGTGCTCGCGGCGGGCAGCCTCTCCGACCGGTACGGCCGGCGCCCGGCGCTCATCCTCGGTCTGCTCGCGTTCGCGGCCGCCAGCGCGGTCGGCGCGGTCGTCGACTCCGCCGGTGCGCTGATCGCGGCCCGCGTGGCAATGGGCATGTCGGCCGCGGTCATCTTCCCGACCACGCTGTCGATCATCAGCAACACCTTCCGTGACCGCCGCGAGCGCGCCGCGGCCCTCGGCATCTGGGGCGCCGTGGTCGGCATCGGCGTCGCGGCCGGCCCCGTCACCGGCGGCGTGCTGCTGGAGCACTTCGTGTGGGGGAGCGTCTTCTGGGCACTCGTCCCGCTCGCCGTGCTGACCGCCGCGGCGGCGTACGTCCTCGTGCCCGAGTCCCGGGACCCCGCCGTGCCGCGGCTCGACCTGCCGGGCCTCGGCCTGTCCGTGGCCATGCTGAGCGCGCTGGTGTTCACGATCATCGAGGCGCCGGAGCACGGGTGGGCGTCGGCCCGTACCCTCGGCGGCTTCGCGGTCAGCGCCCTGGTCCTCCTCGTGTTCATCGCGGTCGAGCGCCGCGCCGAGCACCCCATGCTCGACCTCAGCCTGTTCCGCGACCGTCGCTTCAGCGCGGCCAGCGGCGCGGTCACGGTCACCTTCTTCGCGCTGTTCGGGTTCATCTTCCTGATCACGCAGTACTTCCAGTTCGTGCGCGGGTACGGCGCCCTGTCGACCGGCGCGCGGATCCTCCCCGTCGCGCTGTCCATCGCCGCCGCATCCGTGGTCGGCGCGCTGCTCGCGCCGCGGATCGGAACCAAGGTCGTGGTGACCTCGGGACTGCTGCTGTTCGGGGCGTCGTTCGTCTGGATCTCGACGGTGAGCGTCGATGCGTCGTACCCGGCCGTCATCGTGCCCCAGATGGTGCTGATGGGTCTGGGGATGGGCTTCATCTCCACGCCGGCCACCGAGTCGATCCTGCTGGTGCTGCCGCCGGCGCGCGCGGGCGTCGGCTCCGCGGTCAACGACGCCACCCGTGAGCTGGGCGGCACGCTCGGCGTCGCGGTGGTCGGGTCGGTGTTCTCGAGCGTGTACGCCGCGAACCTCGCCGATGGCGCCTGGGGCGCCGTGCCCGCCGACGTGCTCGAGCGGGCGAAGGACTCGGTCGGTGCGGCCACCGCCATCTCGGCCGGCCAGCCCGAGCTGGCCCGCGCGCTCCAGGACGCGTTCATGTCCGGGCTGCACACCTCGAGCCTGGTCGTCGGGCTGCTCTGCCTGGCCGGCGCCCTCGTCGGCGCGGTCGCGCTGCCGGGGCGGGGCACGCACGCCCCGGAGGGCGTGCCGGTGGAGCCGGTGCCGGTCGCGGCCTAGGAGCTCCAGCTCGGGTCGCGGCCGATCAGCCCGAGCAGGCGGGTCTGCGCGTCCGCGTCGTCGGCGACGGGGACGCGCGGCCCGTACTGCCCGGAGCCCGCCAGCAGGTCCGCCAGCGGCTCCATGCCGGCGAGCATGCCGGCGCACTCGTCCGGGTCGAGCCGGTCGTCGAGGCCGGCTCCGCGGGCCAGGTCCCAGGTGTGCATGAAGACGTCGGAGGTGTAGAACCGGTCGATCGCCTCGGGCAGCGGCACGTCGCCGGTGTGCTGGTTCGAGAGGACCCGGTCGGCACTGGCCGGGTCGTCCAGCAGTGCCTGGACGTTCGCGGCGTGCTCGCGCCAGGCGCCGACCGGGTCGTCGTCGGGGGAGGGTACGTCGGGCAGCTTGATCCCCGTGCCGTGCTCGAGGAACGACGGGAACCAGTCGACCAGGTGCCGCACGACGTCGCGGGTCCGCCAGTCGGCCACGGGGGACGGGGCGTCCCAGTCCGTCACCCGCTCGGTCCGGGCGGCGAAGTCGCCGGCGATGGCGCGGTGCCGGGCGGGTGGGTCGGCGGGGATCGTCATGGGCGGCACGCTAGGCGATCGTCCCGCAGTAGTCAACCAATCGGTTGAATACTCGTCATCCGCGCGTGTACGTCCCGGTCAGCGTGCCGCGCGCGACGGCGTGCTCGTCGACCGCCTCGAGGGCGTCGTCGAGCGAGGCGCCGTCGCCCAGGCCGGTCTCGGCGTCGAGCGCGACGACGGTGAACCGGTAGTGGTGGGTCCCGCCCGGCGGGCAGGGCCCCGCGTACACCGCGTCGCCGGCCGACGACGTCGTCTGCACACCACCCGCCGGCACGCCACCCTCGTCCGAGGACGTCGTACCGACCGGGATGTCCAGCACCACCCAGTGCGTGAACGTGCCCGACGGTGCGTCCGGGTCGTCCACCACCAGCGCGAGCGCCGCGGCGCCGTCCGGGACGCCGGACCACGCCAGAGGCGGCGAGACCTCGTCCCCGTCGCAGGTGTACCGCTGCGGGATCGCCTCGCCCTCGCCGAACGCCGTGCTGGCGACGGTGATCGTCGCCGGTGCGTCCGCGTCGGCCGGGCTGGAGGTCGAGTCGCCTCCGCATCCGGCGAGCGCGAGGAGCAGTGCTCCCCACAGCCACCGCCCGGTCACCCGTCCGACAGTACGCAGCCGCCGAGGGCCGCGACCTGGAGCCCGACGCCGATGACCTCCGAGATCGGGTCGAAGCCGTTCGAGTGGTCCTACGGCGCCGACGACCCGCGGGCGTCCTCCTGCGCGACCAGCGCGTCGAGGTCGCCGAGCCGGTCGAGGCCGCGCACCGCCCGGGCCATCCGGTGGTTGCCGGCGAACCGCTCGCGGTGGCGGTCGAGGAACCACCAGTACCCCGCCGTGAACGGGCAGGCGTCCTCGCCGACCCGCTTCCTCGGATCGAGCTCGCACGAGCCGCAGTGGTCGCTCATCTTCGCGATGTACGCGCCGCCGGACGTGTAGGGCTTGGTCGCCAGCAGCCCGCCGTCGGCGTGCTGCGACATCCCGACGACATTGGGCACCATCACCCAGTCGTACCCGTCCACGAACGACCGGTGGAACCAGTCCGTCACCTGCTCCGGCGCCCAGCCGCGTTGCAGCGCGTAGGACCCGAGCACCATCAGCCGCGGGATGTGGTGCACCCAGCCGCGCTCGGCGACGGCGTCGAGCGTGTGCGAGAGGCAGCGAGCCCGCGTCGCCGTACCGTCGAGCGAGTCGAACCAGTCGGGCACCTTCCGGCGCGCGGTCAGGGCGTTGCGCCGCCGGTACTCCGGGCCGAGGTGCCAGTACAGGTGCCAGATGTAGTCCCGCCAGCCCATCACCTGCCGCACGAACCCCTCGACGCTCGCCAGGGGAGCGGAGCCCGAGGCGTACGCCGCCTCCGCGCGCGCCACGACCTCGACCGGGTCGAGCAGCCCGAGGTTCATCGGCGCGGAGATCAGCGAGTGCGCCATCCACGGGTCGCCCTCGAGGATCGCGTCCTCGTGCGCGCCGAAGTCCGGCAGCCGGTGCTCGACGAAGTGATCCAGCACCGCGAGCGCCTCCGCCCGCGTCGCGGCGAAAAGGCGCGGCCCGTCCCGCCCGACGAACGACACGTCGCCATCGGCCTCCCACCGATCCAGGTCCGCTCGCACCTCGGCGTCGATCTCGTCCTCGACCGGCCACGGCGGCTCAGGCACTCCCAGGGTCGATGCGCCCTTCGGCGGCGGCTCGCGGTTGTCGGCGTCGAAGTTCCACCGCCCGCCGACCGGCTCGACTCCTTCCATGAGCACACCCGTACGCCGCCGGGCGTCCCGGTAGAAGTCCTCCATCAGCAGCCGCTTGCCACCTCGCCGCTCTGCCCAGGTGGCGAACTCCGCCCGCGAGGTGACGAACCCGCGCGCCGGCAGCCGCTCGACGTCGTACTCCTCGCCGAGGCGGGTCACCAGGTCGACGGCCGCGTACGACGTCGGCTGGACCACCTGGAAACCCACGGGGCGCTCGGCCTGCACCGCCTCGGCGTACGTCGCCGTCCGCCGGTACGAGACCCGGTGGCCGAGCTCGGCCGCCCGGTGCCTCATCGCCGACAGCACCAGGTGCGCCTTGGCCCGGTGGAACCGCCGCCGCGCGAACACCCGCCGCGACTCGACGAGCAGGAACCGACCGTCGTGGTCGTCGCTGAAGTGCGGGCCGAGCTGGTCCCCGAACAGCCAGCGGGTCGTCATCTCCCGACCCTACGGTCCCCGTTGGTCGAGGAGGTTGCGCTAGCAACCGTCACGAGACCCGGCGAGAGGTCCGCGGTCTTGTCACCGGGTCTCGTGACGGGACTTCGTCCCTTCTCGACCAACGGTCGCGCTCAGAACAGCTGAGGCACGAAGGTCTGCTCGTGCATCGGCGGACGCACGTACGGCAGCTCCTTCATGACCGGGAGCTCCACCACGTCCGGCGCGACGTCGACGTACTCGAACTGGCTGAGGAGGTGGTTGATGCAGTTGAGCCGGGCGGCCCTCTTGTCGTCGGACGGGACGACGTACCAGGGCGCCTGCTTGATGTCGGTGTAGGTGAAGGTGGCGTCCTTCGCCATCGAGTACTTCACGTACAGCTCGTGCTCGGCGAGGTCCATGTCGCTGAGCTTCCAGCGCTTGAGGGGCTCGGCGTTGCGGGCCTCGAAGCGCTTGCGCTGCTCCTCGAAGCTGACCGAGAACCAGTACTTGATGACCTGGATGCCCGACCGCACCAGCATCCGCTCGAACTCGGGACAGGAGCGCAGGAACTCCTGGTACTCCTCCTGGGTGCAGTAGTCCATCACCCACTCGACGTTCGAGCGGTTGTACCAGGACCGGTCGAACAGCACCATCTCGCCGGCGGCCGGGAGGTGCTCGACGTACCGCTGGAAGTACCACTGGGTCTTCTGCCGCTCGGTCGGCTTCGGCAGCGCCACCACCCGGACCGTGCGCGGCGACGTGCGCTCGGTGATCCGCTTGATCACCCCGCCCTTGCCGGCGGAGCCACGGCCCTCGAAGATCACCAGCACCTTGAGGCCCTGGGACTGGATCCAGTACTGCAGCAGGACGAGCTGCTCCTGGAGCCGCTCCATCTCCGCGTCGTACACCGTGGCCTTGAGCTTGCCGGACTTGGTGTAGCCCTCGCGTTGCGTGGTCCCCTCGCTCCGGCCGACGTCGTCGGCGCCCTCCGGCAGCACTGAGCTCGTCATGGCGTCACAGTGCTCGCGCCTGGTCGGGGTTGTCGAGGTCTACCGCCGCCTGTATCGCCCGTCGAACGCCACCGTCCACGTGGCTCCGCCGTCCTCGGACGACTCCCAGACCTGCCGGACCTCGGCGCCGTCCGGGTCGTCGTCCAGCTGCGTCCACGTGATCCGCTGGCCGGGCGCCTCGAGCACCATGGCCCCGTCGCGGAGTCCTCCGTCGAGGAGGAGCACGCCACCCGTGCCGTCCATCCACGTCTGGTGCCAGCAGCCGCGCTCCTCGTCGTACCCGTTGATGCTGCGCCCCTCGACCCCGCCGGCCCCGTGCCAGTGCTCGTGCAGCATCCCTCCGGACTGACCGGCGAACATGCTGGTGATCGAGCTCGTCCCGACCTGCCGGCCTTTCGGGCCGAAGACGTCCCACTCGCCGAGCCAGAAGTCGAAGTCGTGCGCGTGCGTCATCGCACCAGCCTGACCGGCAAACCTGACAGGACCTGTCAGTGAATCGCGCGCTCGCTGGCATACAGCCGGAACAGCAGGTACGCCGCCACCGCGTCCAGCAGGTGCCAGGCGCCGTGTCCCTGGAGCCAGGACGTCGGGTCGCACCACGGTCCCTGCGCGAGGTTCCAGATCACGAACGCCACGGTCATCGCGCCCGCCGCGCCGCCACCCCAGCGCAGCTCCGTCCGGGTCCCGTCCCCGCGCCTGCCGGCGCGGCGCCACAGCACGACCTCGATGGCGATCGCGGTGACCAGCAGGACCCCGAACACCAGGTTCCCGCTGTCGTGGACGACGGGCACGGAGAAGTCCAGCGTGCCGACGAGCTCGCAGAACGCGACCAGCAGCAGGAACACCTGGAAGAAGAACGTCGACCCCTGGCGGACCAGCCGCATCGACGCGTACGCCGCGGCGAAGGACGCGATCAGGTACATGCTCAGCAGGTCCAGGCGCCCGCCGAGCGCCGACTGGGTCGCGTGCATGGCAGCGCTGGCGGGGCCGAGCAGCACGGTCACGACGGCGTACGCCGTGGGCAGCCCGCGCAGCCGGGGGAGCACGTCACCCAGGCGCTCGCGGCGGCCGGCGTACCAGCCGACGAGCAGCCCGGCGACCACGAACCCGGCGTTCGACAGGCTGTTGGCCGGCTGGATGAGGAGGCCGACGTCGTGCGGGCGCTCGCAGAACCCCGACCCGCGACCGACGTCGGGCCCCAGCCAGCCCTGGGCGATCGCGACCCACAGCAGCCCGACGGACGCGACGGCGGTCGCCGCCGCGACGCCGAACGGCCGGAGGTCGCGGGCCGTCTCAGCCCCGCTTGATGACGTTGGCGGAGAACTTGTACTTCTTGCCCACGAAGTTCCGCCCGTCGTCGATCGGCTGGCCGTTGCAGGAGAAGTTCGACGGTGGCTTGCGGTTGCACTTGAAGCGGGTCGAGGCGTTCACGAGCGTCACGTAGACCGCCTTCACCTTCTTGCGGCTGAAGGGGACGATCACCTGGCCGTTGCCCTTGCCGTTGAGGTGGACGTAGCGCTTCTCGAAGCCGTGGCGCTTCTGCACCAAGACGAAGGCCGCCGGCGAGCGGAACGCGCTCGGTCCGTCGATCTTCACCTTCAGGTGCCACTTCTTGTTGCGCAGCGAGGTGGACGACTTCACCTGGTAGCTCCAGGACGTCATGTGCAGCAAGGAGGTCGCCAACGTGCCGGTGCGCCGCTGGGCGCGGGTCAGGGTGATGGGGTGGGCGGCCCACGGGGCCGGGATCGCCCAGCTCTTGCCCTCGGCGTAGAACTTGGCCGGCAGGGTGTTCGCGGACGCGAACTCGCTGTAGACGCGCTTGAACCCCTTGTGGGACTTCAGCGTCGCGGCGATCGCCCGGGTGGAGTACATGTCGGGAGCGCCCGGAAAGGCGGCTGCCTTGTTCCAGATCTGCTGGACGACGTTGGTCCCGAACTTCTTGCTGAGGAACTCGAAGAACACCCAGTTGCCGTACTGCTCGCCGCCGCCGAGGAAGGAGTTGAAGAAGTCCAGCGGCTTCTCCGGCACGGCCACCTGGCTCGAGGGGAGGAACTGCCGGTTGTCGTTGATGCCGTCGAAGACCCGCTCCTCCATCCACGTCGCGGTGGCCTCGAGCAACCAGGGGTCCTCGCCGAAGTCGTACCCGAACTGGATGGCGTGGAAGAACTCGTGCGCGGCTGTCACCTCGGCGCTCTGGATCGGCGAGCGCGGGAAGCCGACGTAGTCGTTGTCGAGCACGCAGAAGCCGGACGCCAGCCACTCGAAGCCGGGCTTGCGGCGCTCGGGAGCGCAGTACCCGTAGAGGCCACGATCGGCGATCTGGGCGAGGTACACGTCGAACTTGTCGTTGCCTCCACGGCCGCCGTCGGAGACCGGGCGGCGGTAGCCGAGCTTGTTGACCTCCTTCTTCCAGACGTGGTTCATCAGCTTCAGCATCCTGGTGACCCAGGCCCGGCTGGGCGGGGCGTCGTCGGTGCTCGTCACCCAGTGGATGCAGAAGTTGCCGGCGCACTTCTTCTTCGACGGGACCCGGTAGCCGTCGCCGTACGGGTCGCTGGCGCCGTCGGTCGGGCGGGCCAGGATGTGGTTCGCGATCGTGCGCTGGGAGGGCGAGAGGGCACCGCGGCTCTCGAAGAGGTCGCGCATGACGAGCGTGGCGTCCTGCTTGCGGGCCCGGCCGCCACCGCTCCCGTCGCCGCTCGAGGAGGCCTTCGCCGAGAAGAGATCCTTCGCGCGCTCCAGGGCGCGGGTCGCCCGCTCGCGGTCGGTGGTGCGCCCCGGCTGGGCCGCCGAGGAGGACTGCGCCTGGGCGCCCGTCGCGGTGGACACGGTCGCCGGCGCCACGGTCAGCGCCAGGGCCAGCGACAGTCCGAGGGCCAGCAGGCTGGCGGTCGTGCGGCGCATGTGGGGGGATCTCCTCGAGGGTGGGGGCGTACCGCGCCCACCTTAGACGGCGCCGCCCTCGCGACCGACCGGGCGCTCACGCCTGTGCTAGACCTGCGTCACTCCGCGGCGGAGATCTTCTCGATGAGGGCCGTGGTCGAGATGGCGGGGGTGCGGGGCAGGTACACGACCTCGCAGACGTCCTCGAACTCGTCGAAGCGGCCCTTCCAGTCGTCGCCCATGACGAGCACGTCCGCGGCGTACTGCTCGATGTAGTGCCGCTTGAGCTCCAGGCTCTCCTCGACGAACACCTCGTCCACCGGCTTGAGCGCCGCCACGATGGCCAGCCGCTCACCCTGGCTGAACACCGGCTCGCGGCCCTTCTTGGCCAGGTTGAGGGCGTCGGCCGAGACACCGACGACGAGACGGTCGCCGAGGGCGGCGGCCCGCTCGATCACGCGCAGGTGGCCGACGTGGAAGACGTCGAACGTCCCGAACGTGATCACGGTGCGTGACATGGGCGGGATTCTTCCGTACGTCATGATCGAAGGGTGACCCAGGACCGGCAGGCAGCCAGGGGCGTGATCTCGATGATCACGCCGGACCCCGCTGCCGACGAGGCGCGACGCCGCGGCCTGCGCCGGATGCGGACGATCGCGGTGAGCCTGCTGGTGTTCGCGGCGGTCGTGTACGTCGCCACGCGCGGTCAGGGCGGCTTCCTCGGGTTCGTGAACGCCGGCGCCGAGGCGTCCATGGTCGGCGCGATCGCGGACTGGTTCGCCGTGACGGCCCTGTTCAAGCACCCGCTGGGCATCCCCGTGCCGCACACCGCGCTGATCCCCAAGCGCAAGGACGAGCTGGGCCGCGGGCTGGAGGAGTTCGTCGGGGAGAACTTCCTCCAGGAGGGGATCATCCGCGACCGGGTCGCTGCGGCGACGATCTCGGCGCGGGTCGGGTCATGGCTGTCGAACCCCGCGAACGCCCGGCGGGTCGCCGACGAGGCGGCCGAGCTCGCCTCGATCGCGCTGGGGAAGGTGACCGACGAGCACGTGCGCGGCTTCGTGCAGGACGCCCTGGTGCCGCGGTTCCGCGAGGAGCCGATCTCGCCGCTGCTGGGCGGGCTGCTGGACGAGGTCGTCCGCGACGACCTGCACCACGGGCTGGTCGACCTGGCCGTCGACGAGATCGCCCAGTGGCTGGTCGAGAACCCCGAGCAGTTCGCCGAGGTCCTGGAGGAGCGGGCGCCGTGGTGGGCGCCGGACCGGCTCAACAGCGCGGTCAGCCGCCGGCTCTACCGGGAGATCGTGGAGTGGTTGCTGGACATCCGCCACGACCCCCACCACCACGCGCGGCGGGCGTTGGACTCGATGCTGCGCCAGCTCGCCCACGACCTGCTGCACGACCCCGACACCCAGGCGCGCACCGAGCACCTCAAGGAGCGGCTCCTCGACCACCCGCAGGTCCTCAGCTCGAGCGTCGACCTCTGGAATGCCCTGCGCCGGTCGCTGCAGACCTCGCTGGCCGACCCCGAGGGCGCCGTACGCCAGCGGGTGCTGGCCGAGCTCTCGGCGTTCGGCTCGCGCCTGGTCGCCGACGAGAACCTGCGCAAGCGGCTGGACCTGGTGGCGGCGGACGCCGCGGTGTTCGCGGTCGAGCGCTACGGAGCGGAGATCACCGCGGTGATCACCAGCACCATCGAGCGGTGGGACGGCAAGGAGGCCGCGCGCCGCATCGAGCTGCACGTCGGCCGGGACCTGCAGTTCATCCGGATCAACGGCACGATCGTGGGCGGCCTGGTCGGCGTGGTCATCCACGCCGCGTCGCTGGTGCTCTAGCTCACGACCCGGACGGACCTGGCCGCGATGGCGACGACGTCACCCGGCACCAGCTGACGGCCGCGGCGCGTCTCGACGACGTCGTTGACGCGCACCATGCCACCGGCGAGCAGGGGCTTGGCCTCGCTGCCGGAGTCGACCAGGTCGGCCAGCTTGAGGAACTGCCCGAGCTTGATGGACTCGTCGCTGATCCTGACGTCGGTCGTCAGCGGGCTCTCGGTCATGAGCCCAGTGTCCCAAAAGGGAGCAGGTCAGCGCACATCCAGGAGGTCGACCACGAAGATCAGCGTCTCGCCCGGCTGGATGACGCCGCCCGCGCCGCGGTCGCCGTACCCGAGGTGCGGCGGGATCACCAGCTGCCGCCGGCCGCCCACCTTCATGCCCGCGACGCCCTGGTCCCAGCCCTGGATGACCTGGCCGATGCCGAGCCGGAACTCGAGCGGGGCGCCACGGTTGTACGACGCGTCGAACTCCTCGCCGGTCGAGTGCGCGACGCCGACGTAGTGCACCGACACCGTCGACCCGGACGTCGCCTCGGCGCCGTCACCCTCGGTGATCTCGGTGACCACCAGGTCGCTGGGCGCCTCCGGCCCGGGGAACTCGATCTCAGGCTTCTCCATGCGCCCTTGTCTACCAGGGCGTGGACCGGCGCCCAGCGCCCGCACGACCTGGATGGTGCGATGCCTCAGCCGCGCGGACGCGCCCCGAAGCAGAGGGGAGGGGCCAGATCAGGCTCCGTGGACGTACGAGTCGAGCTGGTCGCGCTCGAACTGGAGCTGGTCCATGGCCGCCTTCACCACGTCACCGATGCTGATGATGCCGACCAGCCTCTCCTCCGAGACCACGGGCACGTGCCGGATCCGGCGCTCGGTCATCAGCAGCCGCATGTCGTCGAGGCTGGTGTCCGGAGCGGCCGTGGCCACCTCGGCCGTCATGATCGCCGCCACCTGGCCGTCGAGGATGTCGTCGGAGTCCAGCAGCCGGCGTACGACGTCACGCTCGCTGACGATCCCGTCCACGGCCGACCCGTCGCCGCTGACGATCAGCGCGCCGACGTTGTGCTCGGCCAGCAACCGGATCAGCTCTCGAACGGTGGCGTCCGGCGCGATGGTGATGACGTCCTTGCTCGCCTTGGTGCCGATGACGTCGCTGATGCGCATGTCCGGGGGACCTCCTCGCGCGTGCTTCTCTGGGGCGGGTTGGTCCACACCACGGTAGCGCCGCCACGTGTCGCGGTCGAGGGTGCGCCCACAGGGCTGGTCGTGGGTGCCGAGAATGGCGCGATCGCGGCGGAACTGCAGATTTCGGTGGCGGGAACCTGCAATTCGGCCGCGATCGCGCCATTACCGGCCGCCATGCCCAGCACGAACCCTGCCGAGGAGAGAGTCTCAGTCGGGCGGGCGTCGCGACCGGAGGTCGCTGACCGAGCCCGGGCCGAGGGGCGGGAACTCGGGGTCGTCGTGGTCGTCGGGGAGGGAGCCGAGGAAGGCGAGCACGGCCTCGTGGAGGTGGCCGTTGGTGGCCAGCGCGTTCCCGCCGTGCGGGCCGTCGGTGCCGTCCAGGGACGAGAAGCGGCCGCCGGCCTCCCGGACGATCACGTCGAGGGCGGCCATGTCGTAGAGCTGGAGCTCCGGCTCCGCGGCGATGTCGACGGCGCCCTCGGCCAGCAGCATGTAGGACCAGAAGTCGCTGTAGGCCCGCGTGCGCCAGCACCGGCGCATCAGCGACAGGAAGTCCTGGAGCCGCTCGCGCTCCTCCCAGCCGTGGAGGGAGGAGTACGACAAGGACGCGTCCTCGAGGCGGCGTACGTCGGACACGGTGCACCTGGTCGCCTTCAGCAGCGAGCGGCCGGTCCACGCGCCGGCGCCGGACGACGCCCACCACCGCCGCTGGAGCGCGGGCGCGGAGACCACGCCGAGCACCACCTCGCCGTCGACGACCAGCGAGATGAGCGTCGCCCAGACGGGCACGCCGCGCACGAAGTTCTTGGTGCCGTCGATCGGGTCGATCACCCACTGCCGCTGGCTGTGGCCGCTCGATCCCTGCTCCTCGCCGAGGACGGCGTCGCGCGAGCGGACGCGGGAGAGGGTACGCCGGATGGCCTCCTCGACCGCCTGGTCCGCATCGGTCACGGGCGTGAGGTCCGGCTTGCTCATGACGTGCAGGTCGAGGGCCTTGAAGCGGTTCACGGTGATCGAGTCGGCGTCGTCGGCGAGCACGTGCGCGAGGCGCAGGTCGTCGGTGAAGTCAATGACACCCGACGACGGGCCGGAGATCGGCATGCAACCCACCCTATTCGCCGCCGAACCGAAGACCCGGGACCTCCGTACCCTGAGGTGTGACCGTCTTCGCGGCTGTTCCCCTGCTCACGTCCATGACCTGGAAGGTCACCGGGCTGCCGCTGCACCCGCTCGTGGTGCACGCGGCCGTCGTCTTCGCGCCGCTGGGAGCCGGAGCGGCGCTCGCCTACGTCTTCCTCCCGAAGTACCGCGACCTGCTGCGCTGGCCGACCCTGGTGCTGGCCGTGATCGCCTTCGGAGCCATCTGGGCGGCGTACCTCACCGGCAACAACTTCTTCTCCGACCCCAAGTTCGCGAACTTCTCCGGTGAGCTGCTCGACCGGATCCACAAGCACCAGTCGTACGCCCGGACGCTGCGCTGGATCGTCACCGGGTTCGGGATCGTCACCGTGGCCGCGACGTACCTCCACGACCGCGACGGCACCCGCAAGAACGTGCTCAGCGGGCTGGTCGTGGTGCTCGCCCTCCTCACCCTCGTCTGGACCGTGCTCACCGGCGACGCCGGTGCCCGGGCGGTCTGGAGCTAGGACACCGGGCAGTACCCCGCCGGCTCGGTCACCAGGAACCCGCGCCCACCCGTCAGCTCGGGCAGCCCGTGCTCGACGCCGTGCACCGACCGGGTGGGGATCGTGCCGGAGACCGTGCAGCGCCCGCCCGCGAACGTCGGCAGGCCGGGGGTCGCGCCGGCCGCGGTCAGCACGTGCAGCACCGCCGTGAACGACTCCTCCGGCACCTCGACCTCGAACGCGCTGACCGGCTCGCACTCGCGCGTCCCTGCCTCGCGCAGCGCCCGCCGCAGCGCGCGCTCGGTGAGGTCGCGGTAGTACCCCGCCGGTGGCGTCGGCGCGCTGAACCGCGCGTCGGTGAGCGTGACCAGCCAGTCCACGACCCGCCAGCCGAGCAGGCCGCGGGCCATGACGCGCGGCACGGTCTCCTCGATGGCGCGGTGGTGCGCCGGCAGCAGGTACCCGCGCTCGGTCCCCATCACGTACCTCCCGCCGGAGCCGACCGGGCCGGGCTCGACGCGGTAGGCGACGCTGGCGTTGCCGGTGCGCACCCGCACTGCCCACTCGCCGACCCCGGCGACCCGCTCGACGTGCACCACCCGGCTCGCGGACACCTCGGCGTCGATACCGAACTCCTCGGCCAGCCGCGCCACCAGCACCTCGCGCTGCACCTCGCCGTACAGGCTGACCGTCAGCTCCTGCCCCACCCCCTCCATCGGCCCGTCGAGACGGGCGTCGATCAGCGGGTCTTGAGCGCTCAGCAGCCGCACCGCGTCGTAGAGCCGCGCCCGGTCGGCCGGGTCCCGCGCGACGACGACGGACTCGAGGCCGGGCGGCGGGAACAGGCGCAGTCCGTACGCCGGGTCCCACCGGCCCAGCTGGTCGCCGATCTCGGCGTCGGGGAGGCCGGTCACGCACGCGATGTCCCCGGCGACGGCGGGACGGTCGCTGGTGGTCGAGCCGGCGAGGTACGTCGTCACGCGCTTCGCCCGCCCGGGCACGGCCGTGACCTGGCCGGTGCCGTCGCGGTGGTGACGCACCACGTCGTCGCGCGACGTGAGCGTGCCGCCGCGCATCCGCACGTAGGCCAGCGGGTGCCCGGCGGCATCGCGCTCGATCTTGAACACGTTGGCGTGCAGCGCGTCGGTGGGCGACCCACCGGCGGGTGGGAGGTACGTCGCGATGGCCTCCAGCACGTCGCAGACCCCGACTCCCGTCAGCGCCGCCCCGAAGACGACCGGGTGCACGCGGCCGGTCGCGGTGGCCCGGACCAGCGACGCCAGCAGGTCGGCGGGAGCGGGCGGTGAGCCGTCGACGTACGCCGCCAGCACGGACTCGTCGACGAGCGACAGCCGGTCCGCGAGCTCGTCGGCGAAGTCCGGCCCGCGACGGGGCCGGACCGTGGCCGACCGCGAGCCCAGCCCGACCGGCTGGTTGAGGGCGATCGCGTCGCCGGCCAGCGCTTCGCGGATCTCGTCGAGCGAGCCGCTCGCGCCGACCCGGTCGATCTTGTTCGCGAACACCAGGAACGGGATGCCGAGCCGTTCCATGGTCCGGATCAGTGCGCGCGTCTGGGCCTGGATGCCCTCGACCGTGGAGACGACGAGGACCGCGCCGTCGAGCACCGCGAGCGCGCGCTCCACCTCGGCCACGAAGTCGGCGTGGCCGGGGGTGTCGATGAGGTTGACCTTGAGGTCGCCGACCGTGAACGACACCACCGCGGAACGGATGGTGATGCCGCGCCGGCGCTCGATGTCGTCGGCGTCGGTGACGGTGTCACCGTGGTCGACGCGGCCGAGGTGGGTGCTGACTCCGGTCTCGTAGAGGAGCCGCTCGGTCAGCGTGGTCTTGCCGGCGTCGACGTGCGCGACGATGCCGAGGTTCAGCCGAGGGTGAGGAGAGGACACGTAACCGCCTGGGAGAGCTGGGACAGGTGGGCACGCGTGCTCCCCATCTCAGGCCTCCTCTCTGCGGTCACCGCGGTCGTCGTTGCGGGTCACCGTGCCACACCGGACCACCGGGCAGCGACCCAATTGTCGGGGCGACCAGCGCGCCGGACATGCGAGCGGAGCGAGCCGAATCAGTAGAGCGACACCGACCGCGCCGCGAGCAGCCGGCGGAACGACTCGACGCGCAGCGGATCGGCATGGCCGCGCTCGACCGCCTCGTCCAGCCCGCACTCCGGCTCGTCCTCGCCGTGCGTGCAGCCGCGCGGGCAGTCCTCGGTCATCTCGTCGAGGTCCGGGAACGCCTCGATGAGGTGCTGGGGCTGCACGTGCGCGAGCCCGAAGGAGCGGATGCCCGGGGTGTCGATGATCCAGCCCTCGACCGTGTCCTCACCGGGCAGCGGCAGCATGATGGCCGACGTCGAGGTGTGCCGGCCCCGTCCGGTGACGGCGTTGACGTGCCCGATCGCCCGGTCAGCGTCGGGCACCAGGGCGTTGACGAGCGTGGACTTCCCGACGCCGCTGTGGCCGATGAGCACGCTGGTCCGCTCCCGGAGCCGCTCTCGCAGCTCGCCGATGTCACCGCCCTTGCGGGTCACCACCCACGGCACCCCCAGCGGGCGGTAGGTGACCAGCAGGGTCTCGGGGTCGGCCAGGTCGGACTTGGTGAGGCACAGCAGGGGCTTCATGCCGGCGTCGTACGCCGCCACGAGCGCGCGGTCGATCAGCCCGGTGCGGGGCTCGGGGTCGGCCAGCGCGCTGACGATGACGAGCTGGTCGGCGTTCGCGACGATGACCCGCTCCACGGCGTCGTCGTCGTCCGCGCTGCGGCGCAGCGTGGTCGACCGCTCGTCCACCTCGACGATCCGGGCGAGTGACCCCTCCTCGCCGGTGACGTCGCCGACGACGCGGACCCGGTCGCCGACCACGACGCCCTTGCGGCCCAGCGGCCGCGCCTTCATCGCGGTGACCGCCCGGTCGTCGACGACCACGCCGTAGCGACCCCGGTCCACGGTGAGCACCAGCCCCTCGTGGGCGTCGTCGTACGTCGGGCGGTCCTTCGTCCGCGGACGGGTACGCCGCCTGGGGCGCTCGTAGTGCTCCTGGTCCTCTTCCCCGTAGCGGCGCTGCCCGGGGGTCACAAGAGCGCGCTCCACGCGTCGGGGAAACCGGGGTAGGTCTTGCTCGTGGTCGCGACGTCCTCGACCAGCACGTCGTCGACCGCCGCGCCGACGACGACGCCGGCGTGCGCCATCCGGTGGTCGGCGTAGGTGTGGAACAGCCCCCCGTGCAGCGACGCCGGCCGGAACGCGAGCCCGTCCTCGGTCTCCGCCACGTCCGCGCCCAGGCCGCCCAGCTCGCGGGCGAGAGCGGCCAGCCGGTCGGTCTCGTGGCCCCGGATGTGCGCGATGCCGCGCAGCACCGACGGGGACTCCGCGAGAGCGCAGAGCGCGGCGACGACCGGGGTGAGCTCGCCGACGTCGTGGAGGTCGGCGTCGATGCCCTGGAGCCGGTCCGGGCCGCCGACCCGCAGCCCGTCGGCCGTCCGCTCGACCGCGCAGCCCATGCGGGCGAGTAGCTCGCGGAGCTCGTCGCCGGGCTGGGTGGTGGACTCCGGCCAGTCGCGGACGGTCACCGACCCGCCGGTGACCGCCGCCAGCGCCAGGAACGGTGCCGCGTTGGAGAGGTCCGGCTCGATTGCGGTGTCCAGGGCCCGCACGACCCCGGGCGCCACCTGCCAGCGGTTCGGCTCGCCGTCGTCGACCTCGACGCCGTGCCGGCGGAGCATCGCGACCGTCATCTCGATGTGCGGCGTCGAGGGGACCGGCTTGCCGTCGTGCAGCACGTCGACGCCCTTGTCGTAGCGGGCGCCCGCCAGCAGCAGCGCCGACACGAACTGCGACGACGCCGAGGCGTCGATCACCACCTGGCCGCCCGGTACGGCGCCCGACCCGCGGACCGTGAACGGCAGCGCGCCGCGGCCCTCGTCGTCGATGGTGACGCCCAGCCCGCGCAGGGCGCTCAGCACCTCGCCGACGGGCCGGTTGCGCATGTGCGGGTCGCCGTCGAACGCCACCGACCCCGTGGACAGCGAGGCGACCGGAGGCACGAAGCGGAGGACCGTCCCGGCCAACCCGCAGTCGACCGTGGCGTCGCGGTCGAACGCTCCGGGCGTCACCGGCCAGTCGTCGCCGCTGTCGTCGACGTGCGCGCCGAGGGCGGTCAGGGCCGTCGCCATCAGCGAGGTGTCCCGCGACCTGAGGGCGCGGCGTACGACCGACGGTCCGTCGGCCAGCGCCGCCAGGACGAGAGCGCGGTTGGTGAGCGACTTGCTGCCGGGCAGCGAGACCGTCGCCTCCACCGGGCCGCGGGCGCGCGGCGCCGGCCACGGGTCCGCGTACCTCACCACCCGGCGCAGCCTAGTTGCCTAGGCGCGCGGGCGTTTCTTGTCGGTGTCGTAGACCGGCAGCACGTCCACCGTCGCGGGGACGACCTCGTCGCCGACCTCCACGCCCAGCGTGGTGCCGACGCTCGCCTGCGCGCTGTCGACCACGGCGAGGCCGATCTTCCCGAACCTCGGGCTGTCGGTCGGGCTGGTGAGGACGCCGACTTCCTGGCCGTCCTGGGTGACCACGGCGCCGTACTCGGGGAGCTCGTCGGACTCCAGGCGCAGCGTCACGAAGCGGTGCGGAGGATCGGCGGCCACAGCCCGAAGGGCGTCCTCGCCGGCGAAGCCGAGGCCCCGGTCCAAGTGCACCAGCTTGTCGAGGTTCAGGTCGTAGGGCGTGCGCTCGTGCGGCTCGTAGTCGTAGCCGTAGATGATCAGCCCGGCCTCGATGCGGGCGACCTCGATGGCGTCGGTGCCGATGGGTACCGCCCCGGCGCCGACCACGGCGTTCCACAGGGTCTCGGCGTCGGCGGGGTCGACCAGGAACAGCTCGTAACCGAGCTCACCGCCGTACCCGGTGCGCGAGAGGTGCACCTGCACGCCGCCGACTGACACCGGGTGCGGCACGAACCAGAAGTACCTCAGCGACCCGAGGTCCTCGTCGGTGAGCTTCTGGACGACCTCCCGCGACCGTGGGCCGATGACGCCGAGGTGCGGCATGGACGGCGTGACCCACTCGAACCCCGCGTCGAGGCCGGCGACCAGCTCCGCGAAGAACTCCTCGTGGTCGCTGCCGTTGGTCATCACCCAGCAGTGGTCCGGCGTCCCGCTGTTGAACACCGTCGCGTCGTCCACCACCAGCCCGTCGGCGTCCAGGAGCGCGCCGTACCTCGCCTGCCCGACCGCGAGGCCGAGCGCGTCGTTGCTGAACGCCCGTTGGACGGCTCTGATCGCGTCCGGTCCCCGGAACTCCCACTTGTTGAGCGGGGAGACGTCCCAGACCGCCACGTCGTCGCGGATCGCGGCGTACTCGTGGGCGAGGTCCCCGAAGCCCTCCAGCCACATCCACCCGCCGTCCTCGGCGTGCGAGCCGCCCTGGGAGGCGGCGATGTCGTGGAACGGGGACCTGGTCGCGTCGTCGCTCATGGGGCATGCTCCCACGAGTTTGACTGACCGTTCAAGCAAGCGGACGTCAGGTCAGCTGAGCGCGCGCGAGCTTCGCCTGGTGGCGGGCGTCCTTGGCCAGCACGCGGGCCTCGCGACGTACGTCGGCCGCGGCGCGGCGGGCCCGCCAGGCCACGCCCGGCTTCCCCTCGGTGTCGACCGCGGCCAGCATCAGGCCACCCATCATCGAGGCGTTCTTGAAGAACTGGACGCGCTGCGCCTTCTTCTTCCCCGGGTCCTTCTCCTCCCAGAAACGGTGGCCGGCGGCCGTCGTGGGGATGAGCGTGGCGGCCAGCACGGCGCTGGAGATGCGCGGCATCCTCCCGATGGCGAGCGCCAGACCGGCGACGACCTGAGCGGCTCCGTTGAGGCGGACCAGCGTGGTCGGGTCGTCGGGGAGCTGCGGCACGACCTTCTGGAGCAGTGGTACGAGCCGCTCGGTCACGGGCTCGGCGGCACCGGCCTTGGCGGGTGCGGTGCGCAGCGAGTCGAGGCCGCCGACCACGAACATCGAGGCGAGCAGGGGGCGGGCGGCGAGCCGGACGAGCGTCATACCTTCCTTCCTACACCACCCGTCGTACGCCGGTCGTCGCCCTCCGGGGTGGTCCGCGGTGCTCGCTACGCTCACGAGCATGTGCGGTCGATACGCCTCCAGCCGCAGGCCGGAGGACCTCATCGAGGAGTTCGAGGTCGTCGACAACCGGGTGCCCGAGCCCCTGCGCGCCGACTACAACGTGGCGCCCACCAAGGAGGTGTACGCCGTCGTCGAGCGCCCGCCTTCGAAGGAGGCCAGTGGTGACCGGGAGGCTGGTGCGCCGGCACAACGACAATTGCGGGCGTTCACGTGGGGCCTGATCCCGTCGTGGGCGAAGGACCCCAAGATCGGCAGCCGGATGATCAACGCCCGGATGGAGACGGTGGCCGAGAAGCCGGCGTTCCGGCGGGCGTTCTCGTCGCGGCGCTGCCTGCTGCCGGCGGACGGCTACTACGAGTGGTACCCGACGTCCCAGCTCGGCAAGTCCGGCAAGCCGCTCAAGCAGCCGTTCTTCATCCGGCCCAAGGACCACGGTGTGCTCGCGATGGCCGGGCTCTACGAGATCTGGCGCGACCCGGAGAAGGCCGAGGACGACCCCGACCGCTTCCGCTGGACCTGCACGGTGATCACCACCGACGCCGAGGACGACGTGGGCCACATCCACGACCGGATGCCGCTGATGGTCGAGAAGGACCGCTGGTCGGCGTGGCTCGACCCGACCAAGAAGGAGAAGGACGACCTCCTGGCGCTGCTCGTGCCGGCCGTGCCGGGGATGCTCGAGGCGTACCCCGTCTCCAAGGCCGTCAGCAACGTCCGCAACAACGGCCCCGAGCTGATGGAGCCCCTGCCTCTCGAGGACGTCCCCGAGCTGGCGGACCAGTGACCGCGGCAGAGCAGCGGATCGCCACGCCCCACGGCGAGGGCCGCCTGGTCACCTACCGGGCCCGCAAGCCGGTGGCCACTCTGCTGCTCAGCCACGGGGCCGGGAAGGGCATCGACTCCCGCGACCTCGAGGCGCTCGCGGCCGCCCTGCCGCGCCAGGGGGTGAGCGTGCTGCTGTTCGAGCAGCCCTGGCGGGTGGCCGGCGGCAAGGTCGCCAGCCCACCTCCGACGCTGGATGCCGGCTTCACCGCCGCGGCCCGGACGCTGCGCGTGCGCACGCCGCTCGTGGTCGGTGGCCGGTCGGCCGGGGCCCGGTCGGCCGCGCGTACGGCGAAGGCGCTCGGCGCCGCGGGGTGCCTGGCCCTGTCGTTCCCGCTGCACCCGCCCGGCCGGCCCGAGAAGTCGCGGGTCGACGAGCTGCTCGGCTCGGGCGTGCCCACGCTGGTGGTGCAGGGCGAGAACGACACCTTCGGGCGGCCCGAGGAGTTCCCCAGCGGCGTCGACCTGGCCGTCGTACCGTCCGCGGACCACGGGTTCGCCACCCCCAAGCGGAGCGGGGTGAGCGAGGAGGACGCGATGGCGATCGTCGTGGAGTCCGCGCTGGAGTGGCTGGTGCGCGAGGTCATCGGGAATCCCTGACCGGACCGGCGTGTTCCACCCCACGTGCTCGCCGTGCTCGAACGTCCCACCTCCCCAGTAGATTGGGAGGCAATGACCGACGTATCCGAAGAGACCCCCGAGGTCGTCGACCTCGACACCGAGTCCGAGGCCGACCGCACCGCCCGCTTCGAGCGGGACGCGCTGCCGTACCTCGACCAGCTCTACTCGGCGGCCATGCGGATGACCCGCAACCCCGCCGACGCCGAGGACCTCGTCCAGGAGACGTTCGCCAAGGCCTACGGCTCGTTCCACCAGTTCAAGCCGGGCACCAACCTGAAGGCCTGGCTCTACCGGATCCTCACCAACACCTTCATCAACACCTACCGCAAGAAGCAGCGCCAGCCCCAGCAGTCGATGTCCGAGGACGTCGAGGACTGGCAGCTCGCCCGGGCCGAGTCGCACTCGTCGACCGGCCTGCGCTCCGCGGAGATGGAGGCGCTCGAGCACCTGCCCGACTCGCAGGTGAAGGACGCCCTGCAGCGCCTGCCCGAGGAGTTCCGCCTCGCGGTGTACCTGGCGGACGTGGAGGGCTTTGCCTACAAGGAGATCGCGGACATCATGGAGACGCCGATCGGCACCGTGATGTCTCGGCTCCACCGCGGCCGTCGGCAGCTTCGCGAGATGCTCTCGGACTACGTGCGGGCCAACGACCTCTTGAGGGTCGGGAAGGGGAGCGACTCATGAACGACGAGTCCTGCGCCGACTTCCTCGACCGGATCGTCTATCTGCTCGACAACGAGCTCGACGCCGGCGAGATCCGCGAGGTCAAGCTGCACCTCGACGAGTGCGCGCCCTGCCTCGAGCGCTACGACGTCCAGCGCACCATCAAGACCATCGTGGCGCGGTCCTGCCACGAGGCCGCCCCGGACGACCTGCGCCAGCGGGTGATCGTCCAGCTCCGCCAGATCTCGGTGCAGATCAGCGACAGCTGAGCCACCGGCTCCGTTCAAGCGTCGAGCCCCCGTCCGCGTCGCGCGGTACGGGGGCTCGGTTGCCTGGTCAGCTCAGCTGTTGGGGCGCTTGCCGTGGTTGGCCTTCTTCTTCTTGCGCGCCCGACGCTTGTTGCCCGTCTTGCCCATGATGACCTCCTGGAAGTCTGCCTCGACCGCCCATCCTCCCAGGGGAGGGGTCTCGGCGTGAAATCGGGATAGTCCGGTGTGAATGGGTCGCGAAACCGGTGCTCGACGAGCCCATTCACACCGGACTATCCCGACATACGCGCGTCAGAGGCGCTGCATGAACCGCTCGGAGTCGACGACGACGCGGGTGATCTCGGCGGTGGCGACGACCTTGCCGTCGAGGTGGCGGGCGAGGACGGAGAAGCGGTGGAGGCGGCCGTCGGCGTACGACGCGGTGGCGGTCACCGACACCGACGCGCCGACGGGGGAGGCGGCGCGGTGCTCGAGCTCGACGCGCGTACCGACGCTGGTCGAGCCCTCGGGGAGGGTCGGGTCGATGGCGGCGCAGGTCGCCGCCTCGCACCAGGCCAGCAGCCGCGGCGTACCGAGCACCGGGAGCGATCCCGACCCCACCGCCTGGGCGGTGTCCTCGGGACCGACCTCGAACGTCAGCGTGGCCTCCACGGTCACAGCTCCTTGGCGAAGGCCACGAGGTCGACGCCGGGGACCGGCGCCCAGTCCCGCTCAGGTGCCCGCTCGTAGCCGTGTCGCACGTACACCCGGTGCGCGGCGGACATGCCCGCCTGCGAGCACAGCACCATCGCGGTCATCCCCTCCGCGCGCGCCCGCTCCTCGCACAGCTCCACGAGCGCACTGCCGACGCCGCGGCCCTGCGCGTCGGGATGCACGGCGAGCATCCGGAACTCGCCCTCGCCCTCACGCGCCAGCTCGTGCCACACCGAGCCGACCTGGCAGTACGTCACCGTCCCCACGATGCGCCCGTCCAGCTCGGCCACCCACAGCTCGGCCTCGGCGTCGCGGCGTGCCGCGCCCGCGAGGTGCTGGCGGTAGTCGCTCTCGACGTCGTTCAGGAAAGGCTCGTACGCCGCCACGGTCACCGCGCCGATCTGCTCGTACTCGCCGGGCTCGGCCCGCCGGACCAGCACCGGTCAGATCCCGAAGGTGTTGCGCGGGTACGCCGCCGAGACGTCGGTGATCACGTTGACCAGGTACGGCGCGTCGGAGGCGAAGGCCCGGTCGAGGGCCGGGCCGATGTGGCGAGGGTCGGTCACGGTCTCGCCGGCCCCGCCCAGCGCCTTCACGACCTCGTCGTAGCGCGTCTGCTGCTGCAGGTCGGCCACCACGTCGTAGCCGTAGATCATCTGCATCGGACCCTTCTCGAGGCCCCAGGCGGAGTTGTTGCCCATCACCATCACGACGGGCAGGTCGTGGCGCACGAGCGTGTCGACGTCCATCAGCGAGAAGCCGGCGGCGCCGTCACCCAGGAGCAGCACCACCTGGGCGGAGGGCCGGGCCAGACGCGCGGCGATGGACGCGCCGAGGCCGGCACCGAGGCAGCCGTACGGCCCCGGGTCCAGCCAGCCGCCCGGCCGCTTCGGCTCGACGTACTTGCCCGCGAACGACACGAAGTCGCCGCCGTCGCCGATCACGACCGCGTCGTCGGCCAGCCGCGGCACCAGCTCACCGTAGATGCGCGCCGGGTGGATCGGGTCGGCCTCCGCGCCGAGCAGCTCGGCGTCGCGCTGGACCGCAGCGGCCACGCCGCCCTGGAGGTCGCTCACCCACGAGGACCAGTCCGGACGCCGGTCGCCCTTCTCCAGCGCGTCGCGGATCCCCGTCAGGACGGACGAGAGGTCGCCGTAGGCCGACCCCGCGAGCTCCGCGTGCTGGGCCACCTGCCCAGCGGAGTCGGCCAGGTGCACGACCCGGGCGGGCCCCCCTTTTCCAGCGTCGTCCTTGCCGCCGCCACCGAAGACGCCGTACCCGAGCCGGAAGTCCAGCGGCGTCCCCGCCACGACCACCAGGTCGGCGCCGGTGAGCGCCTGGCCGCGGGCCTTGGTGACCAGCAGCGGGTGCCCGCCGGGGATGACCCCACGGCCCATGCCGTTGGTGATCGCGGGCAGCCCGGCCGCCTCGACCAGGTCGAGCGCGGCGCCCTCGGCGCCGTCGGCCCAGACGTCGGTGCCCAGGATGAGGACCGGTCGCTGTGCGGCGGCCAGCAGGCCGGCGACCGCAGCGATGGCGTCGGCGTCCGGCTCGGCGCCCCGGACCGGGGACCCGTCCGGAACCACGCCGGACGTCTGGTTGAAGAACTCGTCCATCGGCACGTCGACGAACACCGGCCCGCGGTGCGAGGACCCGGCCACGGTGAAGGCCTCGTGGAACCCGGGGACGATCTCCGCCGCGGTCGGGATGGTGCGCGCCAGCTTGGAGATCGGGGCGATGATCGGCGGCTGGTCCAGCTCCTGGAGCGAGCCGCTGCCCCAGCGGTTCTGCGGCGCGCGGCCACCCACGACGACCATCGGCGACCCGGCGAACTGCGCCTGCGCGATGGCGCTGATCCCGTTCGTCACGCCCGGGCCGGCGGTCAGCACGGCGAGGCCGGGTCGCCGGGTCAGCTTGCCGGTCGCCTCGGCCGCGAACGCCGCCGTCTGCTCGTGCCGGACGTCCAGCAGCCGCATCGGGGGCTCGGCCTTGACCGCGCCGTCGTACATCGGGAACACGTGCGCCCCCGAGAGGGTGAACATCGTCTCCACGCCGTGCGCCCGCGCGACCGCGACGGCGAGCTCGCCGGCATGCCCGGACTTCTCTTCGGGCAGATCTACGGGCAGTTCTTCGGGGGCCATGGCTGGCACGTTACCGAGGAGTAGGTCAGGTCAGGTATGTGGGATTCGTCGCCTTCAGGGCGGCGACGACCTCCAGCAGCAGGTCCGAGCGCATGTCGGGCGCGCCCGGGGCGAGCGCGAGCTGGAGGTAGAACGAGCGCAGGAACGCCTCGGCGTTGAACGTCGAGGGGTACGGGTTGCCGTCGCGCCCGGCCCGGTGGGCGCCGCCGGCAATCCGGGCGACCCAGGGCTCGACGACGGAGAACGGCACGACGTTGCGGCGCAGCACGGTCATCGTCGCCAGCACCATCCGGTCCGGCTCGCCGTGCACGAACGGCTCGTCCACCTCGGCCAGCACCCGGTCCGCGATCACGTCCAGGAGCACGGTCAGCTCGTTGCGGCCCAGGTGCGGGGAGCGGGCCAGCACGCCGATCGCGTCCGCGCCGTGGGCGATGGCGTGCGCCCAGCCCTTGTCGGGGACGAAGCCGCGGACGTCCTTCTCGCGCAGGTACCAGGTCGCGACCCGGTCGCCCCACTCCATCAGCTTGGCGCTGGGGACCAGGTCCTCCTGGTTGGTCCGGTCGATGCACTCGGCCAGGACCAGCACCGAGAACGTACGCCGGAACACGCTGTCGGTGCCCCGCTCACCGAGCCCGACGGTCAGGCCCGCGGCCATCCCGTCACCCAGGCCGACCAGCAGCTCGTCGTACACGCCCCGGTCCACCCAGGTGGCCAGCGTCGGGTACGCCAGCCCGTCGCGCATCTGGGGGTCCGGGGAGCCGAGCATGGTGGTCAGCTCGGTGGTGAGGTCGGCCAGCGGCCGGTCCCCGGGGACGGCCAGCCCGGAAGCCTTCACCTGGCTCCAGTAGGCCCGAGTCATGGGGCGCATCTTGCCATGCGGGAGTGAGGGTGTACTGAGGGCGTCTAGATGGGTAGGCGTCACGGCCTAGCCTGTGCGGGTGCCGTCCCTGACCGACCTGGTGCGCAGCCACACCGACCTCGGCGAGGAGGACGTGAAGTGGCTGCAGCTGCTGATGGCGGACTGGCAGATCATCGCCGACCTCTCCTTCGCCGACCTGGTCCTGTGGCTGCCCGACCGCGAGGGCAAGGGGTTCTGGGCGGGCGGGCAGATGCGGCCCACGACCGGCCCGACGGCCCTGGTCGACGACGTCCTGGGCACCTTCGTCCCCGCCGGGAGACGCCCCCTGCTGGACGCGGCGTACGAGCAGGGCCGGCTGGTCCGCGAGGGCGACCCCGAGTGGCGCGACGACGTGCCGGTGCGGGTCGAGACGATCCCGGTCCGCCGCGAGGGCCGGGTCATCGCCCTGGTCGGCCGGAACACCAACCTGCTGGGCGTGCGCACCCCGAGCCGGCTGGAGCTGTCGTACCTCCAGACCGCCGCGGACCTGACCCAGATGATCGCGGCCGGCTACTTCCCGAACCCCGGCCAGCGCAGCGACCACGCCGACTCCCCGCGGGTGGGCGACGGGTTCCTCCGGATCGACGCGGAGGGCCGGGTCACCTACGCCAGCCCCAACGCCCTCTCGGTGTACCGCAAGCTCGGCCACTCCGGCGACCTGACCGGCCTCGAGCTCGCGGGGGTGACCCGCAGCCTGGTGCCGCCGATGCACCGGACCGACGAGGAGACGCTGAGCACGGTGCTCCTCGGCCGCGCACCCCGCGACACCGAGGTCGGGACCGACGACGTCGTGCTGATCGTGCGAGCCATCCCGCTGCGCACCGCCGAGGAGCGGATCGGTGCCCTGGTCCTCCTGCGCGACGTCACCGACCTGCGCCGCCGGGACCGCGAGCTGATCACCAAGGAGGCCACCATCCGGGAGATCCACCACCGGGTGAAGAACAACCTCCAGACGGTCGCGGCCCTGCTCCGGCTCCAGGCGCGCCGGATGGACACCCCCGACGCCAAGGCGGCGCTGGAGGAGGCGGTACGCCGCGTCGGCTCGATCGCCATCGTGCACGAGACGCTGAGCCAGTCGCCCGAGGAGCACGTGGCCTTCGACGAGATCGCCGACCGCCTGGGCCGGATGGTCACCGAGGTGAGCGCGCTGGGAGAGCGAGTCCGGGTGCGGCGTACCGGATCCTTCGGCGTGCTGTCCTCGGAGGCCGCCACCGCACTGGCGATGGTGCTGACCGAGGTGCTCCAGAACGCCGTCGAGCACGGCTACGAGCCCGACTCCAGCGTCGGCGGGACGATCGTGGTCAGCGCCCGCCGGATCGTCGGGCGCCTGCACGTGACCATCGAGGACGACGGCCGGGGGCTGCCCGACGACTTCGACGCCGACAAGAGCAGCAGCCTGGGGCTGTCGATCGTGCGCACGCTCGTGGAGTCCGAGCTCGGCGGGGTGCTGGAGATCGGCCCGGCGCACGGACAGACCGGTGCGCGGGTGTCGGTGGACCTGCCCCAGGACTAGCCCGGTGGCGTCAGGCGGTGCGCACGCGGGCGCGGGCGTTGCGGCGCTTCAGAGCGCGGCGCTCGTCCTCGCTGAGGCCGCCCCAGACTCCGTGGTCCTGACCAGCCTCCAGCGCCCACGCGAGACACTGCTCGCGCACCTCGCACCGTCGGCACACCTGCTTGGCCTCCTCGATCTGGAGGATGGCCGGACCGGTGTTGCCGATCGGGAAGAACAGCTCCGGGTCTTCGTCCAGACACGCGGAACGGTCGCGCCAATCCATGGCTGAGGGGTCCTCTTTCCTTCGACGTCGTGCCAGGGGTGCCCAACACGTGGGTAGAGCATGATGTGGGTGGGCGCTTGAGCGGCAGCCTTGTGGGCAGGCCTGAGTGAACGCATTCACGAGCGCCACCCCCAGCGTGGCAACTATTGGAACGTGAAACAACCCCCTGTCCCGTAGGTTGCGTCACAGGAGGGGTACCCGGCGACCGGATGCGCAGTCCCTAGGCTGGCCGGGTGACCCGAGCCGAGGCCCCGCCGCCCCTGGTCGTGGCGGCCTCGCTGGCCGCCGTGGAGGGGCTGGTCATCGGGATCCTGGGCATCGCCGAGCTGGTCCACCTGAGCTCGGGACGGCTGACGATGGGTGTCACCACGGCGGTGTTCTTCGCGGCGTACGCCGCCGGCCTGGTCTTCTGCGCCTGGCAGGTCAACCGCTGCACCCCCTGGGCCCGGAGCCCGCTCGTGCTCAGCCAGCTCATCCAGCTCGGCATCGCCTGGAACTTCCGGGACCTGCCGGCGGTCGCCATCGCGCTGGCCGTGGTTGCGGTCGTCGTGCTGGGCGGTCTGTTCCACCCGGCGAGCATGAAGGCGCTCGACCACGAGTGACCTCGCCGCTGGTCGAGGAGGTCGCGCAGCGACCGTCACGAGACCCGGTGGGCCCTACTGCGCCAGATAGCCCCCGTCGACCGGCAGCACCGCGCCGGTGACGAACGAGGCGGCGTCGCTGGCCAGGAACGCGATCGCCTCGGCGACCTCCCGCGGCTCACCGAGGCGCCCGACGGGGTGCCGGGCCTGGATCTCCTCCACGTACGCCTTGCCCTGGTCGGTCTCCAGGAGGGCCACGACGGCGTCGGTGCGGATCGTGCCCGGCGCCACGGCGTTGACGCGGATGCCCTTCGACGCCCACTCGATGGCCAGGTGGTGGGTGAGGCCGGTGGCGACGTACTTGGCCGGGCCGTACGCCGCCTGCCCGACCTGGCCGCGCTGGCCGGAGATCGACGACAGCAGCACGATCGAGCCGGACCCCTGCGCGGCCATGTGCTCGATGGCGAACTTGCAGGTCAGGAACATCCCGCGCCCGTCGACCGCCATCACGTGGTCCCAGTCGGCGACCGACGTCTGGTCGATCGTGCTCAGCGGGATCACGCCGGCGTTGGCCACCAGCACGTCGATGCGGCCGAAGGAGTCGACGGCGGCCTGGATCATGGCGCGGGCGTCGTCCTCGAGGGACACGTCCCCGCCGACGGCCACCACGCGCTCGCCGAGGTCGCCGAGTGCGGCCTCGTCGATGTCGGTGGCCACGACCAGGGCGCCTTCGCCGAGGAACACCTCGACGGTGGCGCGGCCGATGCCGCGGGCCGCGCCGGTGACGACGGCGACCTTCTCCTGGAGCCGGCCGGCCGGCGTACCGGTCACGACGACTGCTCCAGCGAGTCACGCAGCTGGCCGAGCGTCCGGGTCAGCAGGCGGGAGACGTGCATCTGGGAGACTCCGATCTCCTCGGCGATCTGGGTCTGCGTCCGGTTCTTGAAGAAGCGCAGCAGCAGGATCTTCTTCTCCCGGGGCTCCAGCGCGTCAAGCAGCGGTTTCAGGGACTCGCGGATCTCGACGTGCTCGAGGTTCTCGTCCTCGATGCCGATCGCGTCGAGCATCGTGTTGCCGCCCTCCTCGCTGTCGTCGCTGGCGTCCAGCGAGAGCGTGGAGTAGGCGTTGCTGGACTCGATGCCCTCGATGATCTCCTCGACCGAGCAGCCGATCGTCTCGGCCAGCTCGCGCGGCGTGGGGGAGCGGCCCAGGCTCTGCGTCAGCTCCGCGGTCGCGGCCCCGATCTGCATGCGCAGCTCCTGGAGCCGGCGGGGCACGCGGATGGCCCAGCCCTTGTCCCGGAAGTACCGCTTGATCTCGCCGATGATGGTCGGGGTGGCGTACGTCGAGAACTCCACGCCGCGGTCGGAGTCGAAGCGGTCGATCGACTTGAGCAGCCCGATGGTGCCGACCTGCACCAGGTCCTCGAACGGCTCGCCGCGGTTGCGGAAGCGCCGGGCGCAGTGCTCCACCAGCGGCAGGTGCAGGTGGACGAGCTCGTCGCGGGCGTGGGTGCGCACCGCCGGCGTGGTTCCGTCGCCGTTCATCTCGGCGAACAGCTCGGCACTGCGGATCTTGGTCGCCTCGAACGCCCGCACGGGTACCGGGAGCGCCTCGGCCGCCGAGTCCGAGGGGGTGACGGGGTCTGCGTCAGGCATCGATCAGCTGCCGGCCCCGGGTACTCCCGACTCCATCGTCAACGAGACGGAGAACTGGCCACCCGAGGCGTCTGCCTCGGCGCGGGTCGCCATGGTGCTGAGCACCTGCCAGGCGAAGCTGTCGTACTCGGGCCCCGACGGGTTGCCCGCCGTCACGGCCACCCGGACCGTGAGGGTGCCGGGGGAGAGGTAGTAGCTGCACACCAGGTCGGAGTCGGCGTCGGCCTCGGGCAGCACCATCGCGCACGCCTCGCCCACCGCAATGCGGAGGTCCTCGATGTCGTCGATGAGGAAGTCGAGGCGAGCGGCGAGGCCCGCGGTGGTGGTGCGCACGACGGAGACGTACACACCGTCGGCAGGCAGGCGCAGCTCGACGTCGGCGCGTGGGTGCGCCTGCGGGTCTGGCATGGCCCCACGCTAACGCGTGGGCGCCCCGAGCGCCGGAAGGACCAACACATCAATCGCATCGATGGAACACTGCGAAGATTGGCATTGGACTGATGACTGGCTGTCCCCGACGCTGGTCGCATGACGACCTTCGCGATCGCGGCGCTCCTGCTGATCATGATGCCCGGCCCCGACCAGGTGCTGGTCACCCGCAACGCGCTGGCCGGCGGCCGCCGCGGCGGTCTGCTGACCATGGTCGGCGGAGCGCTGGGGCTGACGGTGCACGCCGGCACGGCGGCGGTCGGGCTGTCGGCGCTGCTGCTGGCCTCGGCGACGGCCTTCACCGCGCTGAAGATCGTCGGCGTCGCCTACCTGGTGTGGCTCGGCGTCCAGACGATGCGCGCCGCCCGGCACACCGGGAGCGCGACCGAGGAGGACGCCGAGCCGATCCACGCCGTCACCTGGACGGCGTACCTGCGGCAGGGCTTCCTCTCCAACGCCCTCAACCCGAAAGTGGCGCTGTTCTTCGTCACCTTCCTGCCGCAGTTCCTGCCGGCCGACACCACGTCACCGCGGGGCCAGGCGCTCCTGCTGTCGGCGGTGTTCGCGAGCTTGTACGTCGCGTGGTTCGGGTGCTACGCGCTCCTGGTGGACCGCTTCGGCCGGTGGCTGCGCCGGCCGTCGGTGCGGGCCCGGATCGAGCGGGTGACCGGAATCGTGCTCGTCACCTTCGCGCTGCGGCTGGCGACCGCGACCCACTGACCTCGGCACCCGCCTCGGTCAGCGCGCGGAGCAGGGCCGCCGTCGCGGGCGGGTCCGGCGGCTCACCGTACGTCGCGGCGTACACGTGGCGCACCGAACCGCCGATCTCGCTGGCGGTGACGCCCTCGGCCCGGTGGGCGCGCAGGGCCAGCCCGGGGATCGTGGTCACGCCCTGGCCGGCCGCGACGAGCGCCTGCATCACGACCATGTCGTCGGAGGTGTACCGGATCCGGGGCTCGAACCCCTCGGCCTCGCACAAGGTGAGCAGGTGGCTCCGGCACCGCTCGCAGCCGGCGATCCAGGTCTCGTCGCGCAGCGTGGCCAGCTTGCGGACGCGGCGGCGGGCCAGCACGTACACCGCGTCGTCGAGCAGGTGGTGCAGGCGGACGCCGGGTGGCTCGGGCTCGGTCTCGTCGTAGCGGAACACCACGGCGACGTCGATCCGCCCGGCCCGCAGCAGGTCCAGCGCCTCGGGCGGGTGCGTGTCGAGCAGGGAGACGTCGAGGTCCGGGTGCCTCTCGCCCAGTCGTGCGAGCGCCTGGGGGACGAGCGAGCCGATGGCCGAGGAGAAGCCGGCCAGGCGTACCCGTCCGGCCGTGAGCCCGACGTACCCGGCCAGCTCGGCATCCGCCGCGTCGATCCGGCCCACGATCTCGGCCGCCCGGTCGGCCAGCTTGCGGCCGGCCTCGGTGAGCCGGACGCCGCGGCCGACGCGCTGGAGCAGCTGGGCGCCGGTCTCGGCCTCGAGCCGGGCGAGGTGGTGGCTGACGGTCGGCTGGGCGTAGTGCAGCTCCTCGGCCGCCTTCGTCACCGACCCGGTGCGCGCGACGGCCTCGAGGACCCGGAGACGAACGACGTCCAGCACCCATCGATGGTATCGATGATTCCGCAGGTCGAGGAAGGCGCGCCAGCGCCTGTCACGAGACCCAGCGACCTTGGTCTCGTGACGGGCCTTCGGCCCTCCTCGACCAGCGGGCTACGCCTTCTTCGTCGCCCAGAAGATCTCGGCGATCTCGTCGATCTTGGCCAGCAGCTGGTCGGCGACGTCGGCGTCCATGGAGCCCTTGGTGCCGGTGGCGCCGGCGAGCTTGGTGGCCTCGTTCACCAGGGTGTGCAGCTGGGGGTACTTCTCGAAGTGCGGGGGCTTGAAGTAGTCGGTCCACAGCACCCAGAGGTGGTGCTTGACGAGCTCGGAGCGCTGCTCCTTGATGATCACCGCGCGGGTGCGGAAGTCGGGGTCGTCGTTGTCGGCGAGCTTGCCGATGATGGCCTTGATCGACTCGGCCTCGATGCGGGCCTGGGCGGGGTCGTAGACGCCACAGGGGAGGTCGCAGTGGGCGGACACCTCGACGGTGGGGGCGAACAGTCGCGCGAACATGCACAGTCCTCTCGAAGTCGTTGATGGTGCGCTTGCGACACTACTCGGCGTGTCGGACGGCAATACGCCCAGGAGGGTGGGGCCCCGGATGGGGCTGGCTCGGGTCCGGGGCGACTCGATGCGGCCCACCCTGGAGCCCGGCGACCGGCTGCTGGTGAGGTACGGCGGACGCGTCAGGACCGGCGGTCTGGTGCTGGCCAGGTTCGCCGACGGCACGCTCGCGGTGAAGCGCGTGGGCGAGCGGCGTACGACGGCGTCCGGACGTCCTGGGTGGTGGCTGACGAGCGACGACCCGGCCGTCGGCGTGGACTCCCGGCACCGCGGCCCGGTGCCGGAGGCCGACGTGGTGGGCGTCGTGCTGGGGCGGGTGTGGCCTCGGCCACGTCCACTGCGGGCGGGCGGGTCCCACAACGAGCACCGGACCTGAGAACCTGACCCCATGAGCCACCCGTTCGAGGGCGACCCCGTCTTCGACCTGCACGTCGGCGGGAAGATGGACATCCGCTCGACGGTGGGCCTCGGCACCCGCGACGACCTGTCACTCGCGTACACGCCCGGAGTCGCGCGGGTCTGCGAGGCGATCGCCACCGACCCGAGCATGACCCGGTACTACACGTGGGTCCCGAACACCGTCGCCGTCGTCACCGACGGCACCGCCGTCCTCGGGCTCGGCGACATCGGTCCGGCCGCCGCGATGCCGGTGATGGAGGGCAAGGCGGTGCTGTTCAAGGCGTTCGGCGGCGTGGACGCCGTACCGATCTGCCTGGCCACCACCGACGTCGAGGAGATCATCGAGACCGTCGTCCGGCTGGCGCCGAGCTTCGGCGGCATCAACCTCGAGGACATCTCCGCGCCGCGCTGCTTCGAGATCGAGGCCCGGCTCAAGGAGCTGCTCGACATCCCGGTCTTCCACGACGACCAGCACGGCACCGCCGTCGTCGCGCTCGCCGCGCTCCAGAACGCGCTGGTCCTGACCGGGCGCTCGGCCGGCTCGACCCGTGTCGTCATCCAGGGCGCCGGGGCCGCGGGCGTCGCGGTGGCCAAGATCCTGCTCGAGGCCGGCGTCCGCGACCTCGCCGTGCTCGACCGCCAGGGCGTCCTGCACTCCTCGCGCCACGACCTGACCCCGGTCAAGCGGGCTCTCGCGGAGCGGACGGCCGACGTCTTCGACCGGTCCGGGACGCTGGCCGACGCGATGGCCGGTGCCGACGTCTACATCGGCGTGTCCGGCGGCACGGTGCCCGAGGAGATCGTGGCCTCGATGGCCGACGAGGCGATCATCTTCGGCCTGGCCAACCCGAACCCCGAGGTGCACCCGGACGTCGCGCACCGGCACGCACGGGTCGTGGCCACGGGGCGTTCGGACTTCCCGAACCAGATCAACAACGTGCTGGCCTTCCCCGGCATCTTCCGCGGTGCGTTCGACGTCGGCGCCACCGCGATCACCGAGGGCATGAAGCTCGCGGCCGCTTCGGCCCTGGCCGGTCTGGTCGGCGACGACCTCGCCGAGGACCTCATCGTGCCCTCACCGTTCGACCCGCGGGTCGGGCCGGCGGTGTCCTCCGCGGTCTCCGAGGCGGCCCGGGCCGATGGGGTGGCCACCCGCTGATATCGCTGGTCGAGCCGGGCGAGCCCCTGGGCGAGCCCCTGGGCGAGACCCCGCAACCGGTCCGCTGACCTCTCACCGGGTCCCGACTCGCTCGGCTGTGGCCGGCCTCGCGGCTCGACCAGCGAGAAGCCTCGCTAGCCTCGAGCGCATGTTTGCGGTGTACGCCGAGTCGTTCTCGCCCGAGGACCCGCTGAGCGGGCTGACGATCGGGGAGCGGCCCGAGCCCGACGTACCTGACGGGTGGACGACCGTCACCGTCAAGGCAGCCAGCCTCAACCACCACGACCTGTGGACGCTGCGCGGCGTGGGGATCAAGCAGGAGCAGCTGCCGATGATCATCGGCTGCGACGCGGCCGGGATCGACGAGGACGGCCACGAGGTCGTCGTGCACTCGGTGATCAGCGACCCGTCGTTCAGCGGCGCCGACGAGACCATGGACCCGAAGCGGTCGCTGCTGAGCGAGAGGTACCAGGGGACGTTCGCCGACAAGGTCACGGTGCCCCGCAAGAACGTGGTGCCGAAGCCGGAGAGCCTGAGCTTCGAGGAGGCCGCCTGCCTGCCGACGGCCTGGCTGACGGCGTACCGGATGCTCTTCGTCCAGGGCGGCTGCCGACCGGGCGACACGGTGCTGGTGCAGGGGGCCGGCGGTGGTGTGTCGACGGCGCTCATCGCCCTGGCCCGCGCCGGTGGCCTGAAGGTGTTCGCCACCAGCCGCGACGAGACCAAGCGGCAGCGCGCGCTCGACCTCGGCGCGCACGCGGTGTTCGAGACCGGCGAGCGGCTGCCCGTCACCGTGGACGCGGTGATGGAGACGGTCGGCCAGGCCACCTGGCTGCACTCGATCCGCTCGCTGCGCGTCGGCGGCACGCTGGTCACCACCGGCGCGACGTCCGGCAACATGCCTCCCGACATGGGGCTGACGCGGATCTTCTTCCTCCAGCTGCGGGTCATCGGCTCGACGATGGGCACCCGCGGCGAGCTGGCCTCGCTGGTCACGATGATGGACGCGACCGGCGTCCGCCCGGTGATCGACCGCGTCCTCCCGATGGAGGACGCCCGTCAGGGCCTGGAGGCGATGGCTCAGGGCGACATCTTCGGCAAGATCGTCTTCACGCGGTGAAGGTCCTCCTCACCGGCGCCGGGTCCGGGATCGGCCAGGCGGTCGCCGACGCGCTGCACGCCCGCGGCGACGCCCTCGTGCTGCTCGCCCGTAGCGAGGAGCGCGCCGCCGACCTCGGGGAGCGGTACGCCGGCGCGGACGTCCGCGTCGCCGACCTGGCCGCACCCCAGGACCTCGCGAACGCCGTCGCGGGCCTGGACAGCCTGGACGCAGTGGTCCACGCGGCCGGCGTCATCGAGCTCGGCCCGCTGGCCGACCAGCCGCTCGCCCACGTCACCGACCAGCTCACCGTCAACCTGGTCGCGCCGGCCGAGCTCACCCGCGCCACGCTGCCCGCGGTCCGGGCGGCCGGCGGCACGGTCGTCTTCCTCAACTCCGGCGCCGGGCTGACCGCCCACCCCGAGTGGTCGGCGTACGCCGCTTCGAAGTTCGGCCTGCGCGCCATCGCCGACTCGCTGCGCGGCGAGGAGACCGGCGCCGGGGCGGGCGTCCGGGTGACCAGCGTGTACCTCGGCCGGATCGCCACCCCGATGCAGCAGAAGGTGCACGAGCAGGAGGGCAAGGCGTACGACGCGGGGGACTGGGCCACGCCCGAGGCCGTGGCCGCGACGATCCTGCACGTGCTCGACCTGCCCCGCGACGTCACCATCACGGACGTGACGGTGCGGCCCGGCCCGCACTGAGGGAGCGGTCGGTCTCGACGCGACCGTCGCGGCTTCGTTCCTCAGCCGCGGGCTTGCTCGACCTGGCGCGAGACGGGCGTTCGCTCGTCCCTCGCGACCACCCTTCGCGCTCAGTCGTCGTCCGGGTCGTCGAGGCGCGCCAGCCACGTCGCGAAGCGCTCCATCGGGATCTCGAACTCGGGGAACGTGTCGACGAACTCCTGCAGACGCTCGGCGACCCACGCCAGGGTGACCTCCTCGTCACCCCGGCGTTTCTCGAGCTCCTCGAGGCCGCGGTCGGTGAAGTACATGGCGGTCAGTAGCCGTGGCGCTCGTCGACACCCGTGGGCTCGCGCGGTGCGTCGAACGCCGCGGCGATGAGAGCCTTGAGCTCCTCCGCGTGACGCTTGGCCGTGCCCACCGACGGCGAGGACAGGGCGGGCCGGGTGATCGGCTCGACGCGGCCGCTCGGAGTGGCCACCTCCGGCCACACGTTGAGCTGGTAGTGCGGCCACGGGCCCATGTTCTTCGGTTCGTCCTGCACCCAGCGCACGGCCTTGAGGTTCGGGTAGCGCCCGATCTCGGCGCGGATCGCGTCGAGGGGCTCGGGGTAGAGCTCCTCGATCCGGGCGATCGCGAACTGCCCGGCGTCCTCGCGCTTGGCCCGCTCGACCATCAGGTCCCACGTGATCCGCCCCGAGCACAGGAGCAGCGTCTCGACGCCGGACGGGTCGGCCTTCGCGTCGCCGACGAACGGCTGGAACTGGCCGGTCGTGAAGTCCTCGGGCTGCGAGGCCGCCTCCTTGCGCTTGAGCATCGACTTCGGCGTGAAGACGATCAGCGGGCGGTGCTCCTCGCCGAGGGAGTGGCGGCGCAGCAGGTGGAAGTACGACGCCGGCGTCGACGGCTGGGCGACGGTGATCGCCTCGTCCGCGCACAGCTGCATGAACCGCTCGATGCGGGCCGACGAGTGGTCCGGGCCCTGCCCTTCGTAGCCGTGGGGGAGCAGCAGGACGACGCCCGACTGCTGGCGCCACTTGGTCTCGCCGGAGGAGATGAACTCGTCGATGATCGTCTGCGCGCCGTTGACGAAGTCGCCGAACTGCGCCTCCCACAGCACCAGCGCCTCGGGCCGGGCCACGGAGTAGCCGTACTCGAAGCCCAGCGCGGCGTACTCGCTGAGCAGCGAGTCGTAGACGTGGAACTTCGCCTGGTCCTCGGTCAGCGAGGACAGCGGCGTCCACTCGTCGGCGTTGTGCCGGTCGATGATCGTGGCGAAGCGCGAGACGAACGTGCCGCGCCGCGAGTCCTGGCCGGCCATCCGGACCGGTCGGCCCTCCATCAGCAGCGAGCCGAAGGCCAGGATCTCGCCGGTGCCCCAGTCGATGGGGCCCTCGGTGATCGCCTGTGAGCGGCGCTGGAGCTGGGGCATCACCTTCGGGTGGACGGTGAAGCCGTCGGGCGGGGTGACGTAGGCGTCGGCGATCCGCTTCATGGTCTCGACCGTGACGGCCGTGGTGGCCTCGCCGGTGGGCTTGTCGGGGTAGTCCGGAACCGTCGTCCATTCCGCCGGCTGCGAGTCGGCCTCGCGCACCTCGGTGAACACCCGCTCGAGCTGCTGCTGGTAGTCGGCCAGCACCTGCTCGGCCTCCTCGATCGTGATGTCGCCACGGCCGATGAGGGACTCGGTGTAGAGCTTGCGGACCGAGCGCTTCTGCTCGATGAGGTCGTACATGAGGGGCTGGGTGTACGACGGGTCGTCGCCCTCGTTGTGACCGCGGCGGCGGTAGCAGACCAGGTCGATGACGACGTCCTTGTTGAACGCCTGGCGGTACTCGAACGCCAGCCTGGCCACGCGGATGCAGGCCTCGGGGTCGTCGCCGTTCACGTGGAAGATCGGCGCCTGGACCATGCGCGCGACGTCGGTGCAGTAGAGCGACGAGCGCGACGAGCCCGGCGACGTCGTGAACCCGACCTGGTTGTTGACGACGACGTGGATGGTGCCGCCGGTGCGGTAGCCACGGAGCTGGGACAGGTTCAGTGTCTCCGCGACCACGCCCTGGCCCGCGAACGCTGCATCGCCGTGGACGAGCAGCGGGAGGACGGGGTACTCCGCGCCGCGGTCGAGCACGTCCTGCTTGGCCCGCGCGATGCCCTCGAGCACCGGGTCGACCGCCTCGAGGTGGGAGGGGTTCGCCGCGATGGAGACCTTGATCCGGTCACCGCTACCGGCGATGAACTCGCCCTCGGCGCCCAGGTGGTACTTCACGTCGCCGGAGCCCTGGACGGTCCGTGGGTCGATGTTGCCCTCGAACTCGCGGAAGATCTGGCTGTACTTCTTGCCGACGATGTTGGCCAACATGTTGAGGCGACCGCGGTGGGCCATGCCGATGCAGACCTCGTCGAGGTCGGCCTCCGCGGCCGCCTCACAGATCTCGTCGACGACCGGGATCGTGGTCTCGCCGCCCTCGAGGCTGAACCGCTTCTGCCCGACGAACTTGGTCTGCAGGAACGTCTCGAACGCTTCGGCCTGGTTGAGCTTGAGCAGGATCCGCAGCTGCTCCTCGCGGGGCGGCTTGCTGTGCGGCTGCTCGACCCGCTCCTGGATCCAGCGGCGCTGCTCGGGATCCATGATGTGCATGTACTCGATGCCGGTCGTGCGGCAGTACGAGTCGCGCAGGATGCCGAGGATCGTGCGCAGCTTCATGAACCGCCGGCCCTCGCCGCCGAAGGAGCCGGTCGGGAACTCGCGGTCGAGGTCCCACAGGGTCAGGCCGTGCGAGGTCACCTCGAGGTCGGGGTGGCTGCGCTGGCGGTACTCCAGCGGGTCGGTGTCGGCCATCAGGTGGCCGCGCACGCGGTAGGCGTGGATCAGCTCGAGGGTGCGTGCCTGCTTGCCGATCTCGTCGTCGTGGGAGAACGCGAAGTCCACGGCCCAGCGGATCGGCTCGTAGGGGATCCGCAGCGCCGCGAAGATCTCGTCGTAGAAGTCCTGCTCGCCGAGCAGCAGCCCGTGGATGCGGCGCAGGAAGTCGCCCGACTGCGCGCCCTGGATGACGCGGTGGTCGTAGGTCGACGTCAGCGTCATCACCTTGGAGATCGCGTTGCGCGCGATCGTCTCCTCGGAGGCGCCCTGGTACTCCGGCGGGTACTCCATCGCGCCCACGCCGATGATCGCGCCCTGGCCCTTCATCAGGCGCGGCACCGAGTGGTTGGTGCCGATGGTGCCGGGGTTGGTCAGCGAGATCGTGGTGCCCTGGAAGTCCTCGACGGTCAGCTTGCCGTCACGGGTGCGGCGTACGACGTCCTCGTAGGCCGTCCAGAACGCCGCGAAGTCCATGCTCTCGGCGGCCTTGATCGACGGCACCAGCAGCTGGCGGGTGCCGTCGGCCTTCTGCACGTCGATGGCCAGGCCGAGGTTGATGTGCGCCGGGGTGATGAGGTTCGGCTTGCCGTCGATCTCGTCGAAGCCGACGTTCATCTCCGGCATCGTGCGCAGCGCCTTGACGAGGGCGTAGCCGATCAGGTGCGTGAACGACACCTTGCCGCCGCGCGCCCGGGCCAGGTGGTTGTTGATGACGGTGCGGTTGTCCCAGAGGAGCTTGACCGGGACCGAGCGGACGCTCGTGGCGGTCGGCACGCTCAGCGAGGCGTCCATGTTCTGCACGGTGCGGGCCGGGGCGCCGCGCAGGATCGTGTACGTCGCCTGGTCGCTGGCCTGGGCCTTCTCCACCGGCTTGGACTCCTTGGGCATCGGGTTGCTCGTGCCCTTGGCCGGCTCGGCGGCCTTGGTCTCCGGACGCGGCGTGGCGACCGGCGCCGGTGTCGGCGGCTTCGGCTCCTCCTTCGCCTGCGGCCTCGGCGCCTGCTTGACCTCGGGCTTCGGGGCCGGAGGCGCCGTGGGGGCGGGGGCCGCCGCCGGTGCCGCCGCCGGTGCCGGGGCGGGGGCCGGGGCGGGGGCCGGTGCCGCCGCCGGCGCGGACGACGTACCGTTGCCGTTTTGCGAACCACCAGGAGGCGACGTCTTGAAGTACTCCACCCAGATCGGGTCCACGCTCTGAGGGTCGCGTTGGTACTGGTCGTACATCTCCTCGACGAGCCACTCGTTGGCCCCGAGATCGGTCGAGGGCCGGACGGATGAGTGGTCGGACGGGCTGCCGGAAGGCTGCGGCACGGCTGGGTTCGCCTCTTCCTCAGAATGCGTGCGAATGAAAGGAAAGTTCCTCGACGAAGGTTAGTCCCCGACACGAGCAAATGCCGACCCACGCCCCTCTCGTCCGGCACGGTTGGCTGTGACCTTGATCTAAGGAGCTCCCTGACGTGAAACACCCCCGTACCCACGTCGCCGCCGAGCTGGGCGTCGTGCTGCTCCTGGTGCTGGCTGTCGTGCTCGCCGCCTGCAGCGGCGGCGACGACTCGTCGAGCAGTCCGTCGGCCGACGGCGCCGGCCAACCGGCCGACGGCGGCACCGACGCACCGGCCCCCATCGAGACCCACTCGTCCTTGGGCAAGGTCCGGGGCCAGCTGCCGAAGGGCAAGCGCAGCAAGGTCCGCCAGCAGGTCGCGCACGCGGTCGACGAGTGGTTCGACGCGGCGTACGTCGGTGGCGACTACCCCCGCAACGACTTCTCGACCTCGTGGCCCGGCTTCACGACCGGAGCGAAGGCCGACGCCTCCGACGACAAGGAGCTCATGAGCAACCAGGACATCGGCGCCGAGGTCTCGTCGGTGAAGGCGACGGCGCGTCGGGTGTACGTCGACGTGCTGGCCGTGCGCGGCAAGGCCGAGGGTGCGACGGCGCGGTTCGTGCTCAAGTTCAAGACCGACGGCGACGTCCAGCGCAAGGTGGAGGTGAGCGGGCGGCTCTTCCTGACGCCCTCGGCGGAGGGCTGGCGGATCTTCGGGTACGACGTGACCAAGGGGCGGTTCGCATGAGGCTCTTCAAGCGCATCGTGACCCTCGCCGTCGTGCTCGGCATCGCGGCGCTCGTCATCCCCGACTCGGCGGTGAAGCCGACCGAGATGGAGCTGGTCAAGCTCCAGCGGGCCAGCGGCGTGGACGCCGACAACAAGGACATCGTGTGGATCCTGGCCGTCGGCTCCGACGCCCGGCCCGGCGAGGACATGACCCACACCCGCGGTGACGCCCTCCAGCTGATCGGCATGAACCTGAAGACGGGCGCGGCGTCCGCGATCGGCGTACCCCGTGACTCGTGGGTGCCGATCCCGGGGTACGGCTCGAACAAGATCAACGCCTCGCTGTACTTCGGCGGTCCCCAGCTGCTCGGCCAGACGGTCGGCAACCTGGTCGGGATCCAGCCCGACTACGTGTTCGTGACCCGGTTCAAGTACTTCCAGGCGCTGATCGGCTCGATCGGCGGCGTCGACGTCAAGAACCCGGTCGCGTTCAGCGACAGCGCGCTGAAGCCCGAGGGGTTCAGGAAGGGACGCATCCACCTCGGCCCGTACGACGCCATGGTGTTCTCGCGGATCCGCCACAACCTGATCCGCGGCGACTTCGACCGCTCGGCCAACCAGCAGCGCGTCATCCGCGGCATCCAGGCCAAGGTACGGGCGCGCGCCCACGAGGCCGGGTTCCTCGAGCAGGGCGTGCTCAACGTGATGCAGTACCTGCACACCGACCTCTCGCCCGCCGAGCTCTTCAAGCTCGCCCAGGCGGTCGCCCAGGTCGACCCGTCGAAGATCACCACCTGCGTCGTCCAAGGCGGCATCGGCAGCATCGGCGGCGCCAGCGTGGTGCTGCCCTACACCGACCAGGCCCGCCGCCTCGGCGACCGCGCGAGGGACGACGCGACGCTGGAGTCCTGCTCCTGACCGCTGGTCGAGGAGCGACGACGTCGCGTCACGAGACCCGGTGAGCTCCGCTGGTCGAGGAGCGACGAAGTCGCGTCACGAGACCCCGCAACCGATGGCAGCGCCTGTTCCGCGCTCGCGTCCACAGGGTCGGACGTGGAGGCAGCGGGCGACGCCCGGCTGAGTCACCGTGTTGCCATGCCCTGGGTCTACATCGTCGAGTGCCGGGACGGCTCGTTCTACGTCGGCAGCACCTACGACCTCGAACGCCGTGTCAGTGAGCACAACGAGGGCCTCGGTGCGGCGTACACGAGGAGGCGCAGACCTGTCGTCCTGCGATGGTCTGTGCAGTACGACCGGATGGACGAGGCCTATGAGATGGAGAAGCGCCTCCAGAAATGGGGGAGGGCGAAGCGCCAGGCCCTGATCGATGGCGACGAGTCACTGCTGCGTGGCCTGGCGTCCCGGAGCTGGGCGGCGACGCAGGCGCGCGCCGCTGGTCGAGGAGGGCGCCCTGGCCCCCGTCACGAGACCTGGTGAGAGGGGTGTGCGGTCGGGTGGCGGGGTCTCGTGACGGGCCTTCGGCCCTCCTCGACCTGCGGTGGGTG